>NZ_JAUSYV010000001.1 GCF_030817055.1 Bacillus sp. V2I10
CTGGCAACGTCCTACTCTCACAGGGGGAAACCCCCAACTACCATCGGCGCTAAAGAGCTTAACTTCCGTGTTCGGCATGGGAACGGGTGTGACCTCTTTGCCATCATCACCAGACAATATGCAATTGATTAGAAAGAATGTTATTCTTTCAAAACTAAATAACGTTTGATAACAAGATTCACTTACATTTACACATATTAGACTGTGGTTAAGTCCTCGAACGATTAGTATCTGTCAGCTCCACACGTCACCGCGCTTCCACCTCAGACCTATCAACCTGATCATCTTTCAGGGTTCTTACTCACTTGCGTGATGGGAAATCTCATCTTGAGGGGGGCTTCATGCTTAGATGCTTTCAGCACTTATCCCTTCCGCACATAGCTACCCAGCGATGCCTTTGGCAAGACAACTGGTACACCAGCGGTGCGTCCATCCCGGTCCTCTCGTACTAAGGACAGCTCCTCTCAAATTTCCTGCGCCCACGACGGATAGGGACCGAACTGTCTCACGACGTTCTGAACCCAGCTCGCGTACCGCTTTAATGGGCGAACAGCCCAACCCTTGGGACCGACTACAGCCCCAGGATGCGATGAGCCGACATCGAGGTGCCAAACCTCCCCGTCGATGTGGACTCTTGGGGGAGATAAGCCTGTTATCCCCGGGGTAGCTTTTATCCGTTGAGCGATGGCCCTTCCATGCGGAACCACCGGATCACTAAGCCCGACTTTCGTCCCTGCTCGACTTGTAGGTCTCGCAGTCAAGCTCCCTTGTGCCTTTACACTCTGCGAATGATTTCCAACCATTCTGAGGGAACCTTTGGGCGCCTCCGTTACATTTTAGGAGGCGACCGCCCCAGTCAAACTGCCCACCTGACACTGTCTCCCAGCCCGATCAGGGCTGTGGGTTAGAATTTCAATACAGCAAGGGTAGTATCCCACCAATGCCTCCACCGAAGCTGGCGCTCCGGCTTCCAAGGCTCCTACCTATCCTGTACAAGCTGTACCAAAATTCAATATCAGGCTACAGTAAAGCTCCACGGGGTCTTTCCGTCCTGTCGCGGGTAACCTGCATCTTCACAGGTACTATAATTTCACCGAGTCTCTCGTTGAGACAGTGCCCAGATCGTTACGCCTTTCGTGCGGGTCGGAACTTACCCGACAAGGAATTTCGCTACCTTAGGACCGTTATAGTTACGGCCGCCGTTTACTGGGGCTTCAATTCAAAGCTTCGCTTGCGCTAACCTCTCCTCTTAACCTTCCAGCACCGGGCAGGCGTCAGCCCCTATACTTCGCCTTGCGGCTTCGCAGAGACCTGTGTTTTTGCTAAACAGTCGCCTGGGCCTATTCACTGCGGCTTTTCAGGGCTATGAACCCTAAAAAGCACCCCTTCTCCCGAAGTTACGGGGTCATTTTGCCGAGTTCCTTAACGAGAGTTCTCTCGCTCACCTTAGGATTCTCTCCTCGCCTACCTGTGTCGGTTTGCGGTACGGGCACCTCTCACCTCGCTAGAGGCTTTTCTTGGCAGTGTGGAATCAGGAACTTCGGTACTAAATTTCCCTCGCCATCACAGCTCAGCCTTATATGAGAAGCGGATTTGCCTACTTCTCAGCCTAACTGCTTGGACGCGCATATCCAACAGCGCGCTTGCCCTATCCTCCTGCGTCCCCCCATTGCTCAAATGGTGAGGAGGTGGTACAGGAATATCAACCTGTTGTCCATCGCCTACGCCTTTCGGCCTCGGCTTAGGTCCCGACTAACCCTGAGCGGACGAGCCTTCCTCAGGAAACCTTAGGCATTCGGTGGAGGGGATTCTCACCCCTCTTTCGCTACTCATACCGGCATTCTCACTTCTAAGCGCTCCACCAGTCCTTACGGTCTAGCTTCAACGCCCTTAGAACGCTCTCCTACCACTGTTCGTAAGAACAGTCCACAGCTTCGGTGATACGTTTAGCCCCGGTACATTTTCGGCGCAGAGTCACTCGACCAGTGAGCTATTACGCACTCTTTAAATGGTGGCTGCTTCTAAGCCAACATCCTGGTTGTCTAAGCAACTCCACATCCTTTTCCACTTAACGTATACTTTGGGACCTTAGCTGGTGGTCTGGGCTGTTTCCCTCTTGACTACGGATCTTATCACTCGCAGTCTGACTCCCAAGGAGCAAGTCTTTGGCATTCGGAGTTTGACTGAATTCGGTAACCCGATGAGGGCCCCTAGTCCAATCAGTGCTCTACCTCCAAGACTCTCATACTTGAGGCTAGCCCTAAAGCTATTTCGGAGAGAACCAGCTATCTCCAGGTTCGATTGGAATTTCTCCGCTACCCACACCTCATCCCCGCACTTTTCAACGTGCGTGGGTTCGGGCCTCCATTCAGTGTTACCTGAACTTCACCCTGGACATGGGTAGATCACCTGGTTTCGGGTCTACGACCACGTACTAAAACGCCCTATTCAGACTCGCTTTCGCTGCGGCTCCGTCTCATCAACTTAACCTTGCACGGGATCGTAACTCGCCGGTTCATTCTACAAAAGGCACGCCATCACCCATTAACGGGCTCTGACTACTTGTAAGCACACGGTTTCAGGATCTTTTCACTCCCCTTCCGGGGTGCTTTTCACCTTTCCCTCACGGTACTGGTTCACTATCGGTCACTAGGGAGTATTTAGCCTTGGGAGATGGTCCTCCCTGCTTCCGACGGGATTTCTCGTGTCCCGCCGTACTCAGGATCCACTCTGGAGGGAACGAAGTTTCGACTACAGGGTTATTACCTTCTCTGACGGACCTTTCCAGGTCGCTTCATCTACCCCGTTCCTTTGTAACTCCGTATAGAGTGTCCTACAACCCCAAGAGGCAAGCCTCTTGGTTTGGGCTAATTCCGTTTCGCTCGCCGCTACTTGGGAAATCGCGTTTGCTTTCTCTTCCTCCGGGTACTTAGATGTTTCAGTTCCCCGGGTCTGCCTTCATTATCCTATGTATTCAGATAAAGATACTGTTCCATTACGAACAGTGGGTTTCCCCATTCGGAAATCTCTGGATCAAAGCTTACTTACAGCTCCCCAAAGCATATCGGTGTTAGTCCCGTCCTTCATCGGCTCCTAGTGCCAAGGCATCCACCGTGCGCCCTTCATAACTTAACCTAAATGGTCAATCGCATCATCAGATGCGTTTCGCATTTCGTTGTTTGTTTAGACATAAATGTCTAGAAAATCACTAATTATGGTAAGCGTAAATCTCAGTGAATTACTTGTTATCAATTACGTTATCTAGTTTTCAAAGAACAACTGACAAATCAGTTGATTTGTCTTCCATCATAGAGAGAATGATCTCTCAAAACTAAACAAAAACCAAAAGCGTCCTCATATATCCTTAGAAAGGAGGTGATCCAGCCGCACCTTCCGATACGGCTACCTTGTTACGACTTCACCCCAATCATCTACCCCACCTTAGGCGGCTGGCTCCTTGCGGTTACCCCACCGACTTCGGGTGTTGCAAACTCTCGTGGTGTGACGGGCGGTGTGTACAAGGCCCGGGAACGTATTCACCGCGGCATGCTGATCCGCGATTACTAGCGATTCCAGCTTCATGCAGGCGAGTTGCAGCCTGCAATCCGAACTGAGAATGGTTTTATGGGATTGGCTAAACCTCGCGGTCTCGCAGCCCTTTGTACCATCCATTGTAGCACGTGTGTAGCCCAGGTCATAAGGGGCATGATGATTTGACGTCATCCCCACCTTCCTCCGGTTTGTCACCGGCAGTCACCTTAGAGTGCCCAACTGAATGCTGGCAACTAAGATCAAGGGTTGCGCTCGTTGCGGGACTTAACCCAACATCTCACGACACGAGCTGACGACAACCATGCACCACCTGTCACTTTGTCCCCCGAAGGGGAACCTTCTATCTCTAGAAGTAGCAAAGGATGTCAAGACCTGGTAAGGTTCTTCGCGTTGCTTCGAATTAAACCACATGCTCCACCGCTTGTGCGGGCCCCCGTCAATTCCTTTGAGTTTCAGTCTTGCGACCGTACTCCCCAGGCGGAGTGCTTAATGCGTTAGCTGCAGCACTAAAGGGCGGAAACCCTCTAACACTTAGCACTCATCGTTTACGGCGTGGACTACCAGGGTATCTAATCCTGTTCGCTCCCCACGCTTTCGCGCCTCAGCGTCAGTTACAGACCAGAGAGTCGCCTTCGCCACTGGTGTTCCTCCACATCTCTACGCATTTCACCGCTACACGTGGAATTCCACTCTCCTCTTCTGCACTCAAGTTTCCCAGTTTCCAATGACCCTCCCCGGTTGAGCCGGGGGCTTTCACATCAGACTTAAGAAACCGCCTGCGCGCGCTTTACGCCCAATAATTCCGGACAACGCTTGCCACCTACGTATTACCGCGGCTGCTGGCACGTAGTTAGCCGTGGCTTTCTGGTTAGGTACCGTCAAGGTGCGAGCAGTTACTCTCGCACTTGTTCTTCCCTAACAACAGAGTTTTACGATCCGAAAACCTTCATCACTCACGCGGCGTTGCTCCGTCAGACTTTCGTCCATTGCGGAAGATTCCCTACTGCTGCCTCCCGTAGGAGTCTGGGCCGTGTCTCAGTCCCAGTGTGGCCGATCACCCTCTCAGGTCGGCTACGCATCGTTGCCTTGGTGAGCCA
Source organism: Bacillus sp. V2I10 (assembly GCF_030817055.1). Classification (NCBI taxonomy): domain Bacteria; kingdom Bacillati; phylum Bacillota; class Bacilli; order Caryophanales; family Bacillaceae; genus Bacillus; species Bacillus sp. V2I10. The sequence continues at coordinate 4,650 of NZ_JAUSYV010000001.1, forward strand.
TTACCTCACCAACTAGCTAATGCGCCGCGGGCCCATCTGTAAGTGACAGCCGAAACCGTCTTTCCAAATTGAACCATGCGGTTCAAGATACTATCCGGTATTAGCTCCGGTTTCCCGGAGTTATCCCAGTCTTACAGGCAGGTTGCCCACGTGTTACTCACCCGTCCGCCGCTGACCTCCTAAGAGGTCCGCTCGACTTGCATGTATTAGGCACGCCGCCAGCGTTCGTCCTGAGCCAGGATCAAACTCTCCGAAGAAAATTTGTGACTCAATTTGTTGCTGACTTCAAAAATTTAAAACGTTTGGTACGCTTTTGGTTTTGTTTAGTTTTCAAAGATCATTTGCTTTAAGTGTAACTTTCTAATCATAATATACTAGATTAATAAAGTCAACAACTTTTTTTAAAAAAATAATAGCTTAGCGGAATGAACCGCAGATCACTTACAGCAAAAGCTGCTCGCCATCATTTGCTACAGCCTGGCAACGTCCTACTCTCACAGGGGGAAACCCCCAACTACCATCGGCGCTAAAGAGCTTAACTTCCGTGTTCGGCATGGGAACGGGTGTGACCTCTTTGCCATCATCACCAGACAATATGCAATTGATTAGAAAGAATGTTATTCTTTCAAAACTAAATAACGTTTGATAACAAGATTCACTTACATTTACACATATTAGACTGTGGTTAAGTCCTCGAACGATTAGTATCTGTCAGCTCCACACGTCACCGCGCTTCCACCTCAGACCTATCAACCTGATCATCTTTCAGGGTTCTTACTCACTTGCGTGATGGGAAATCTCATCTTGAGGGGGGCTTCATGCTTAGATGCTTTCAGCACTTATCCCTTCCGCACATAGCTACCCAGCGATGCCTTTGGCAAGACAACTGGTACACCAGCGGTGCGTCCATCCCGGTCCTCTCGTACTAAGGACAGCTCCTCTCAAATTTCCTGCGCCCACGACGGATAGGGACCGAACTGTCTCACGACGTTCTGAACCCAGCTCGCGTACCGCTTTAATGGGCGAACAGCCCAACCCTTGGGACCGACTACAGCCCCAGGATGCGATGAGCCGACATCGAGGTGCCAAACCTCCCCGTCGATGTGGACTCTTGGGGGAGATAAGCCTGTTATCCCCGGGGTAGCTTTTATCCGTTGAGCGATGGCCCTTCCATGCGGAACCACCGGATCACTAAGCCCGACTTTCGTCCCTGCTCGACTTGTAGGTCTCGCAGTCAAGCTCCCTTGTGCCTTTACACTCTGCGAATGATTTCCAACCATTCTGAGGGAACCTTTGGGCGCCTCCGTTACATTTTAGGAGGCGACCGCCCCAGTCAAACTGCCCACCTGACACTGTCTCCCAGCCCGATCAGGGCTGTGGGTTAGAATTTCAATACAGCAAGGGTAGTATCCCACCAATGCCTCCACCGAAGCTGGCGCTCCGGCTTCCAAGGCTCCTACCTATCCTGTACAAGCTGTACCAAAATTCAATATCAGGCTACAGTAAAGCTCCACGGGGTCTTTCCGTCCTGTCGCGGGTAACCTGCATCTTCACAGGTACTATAATTTCACCGAGTCTCTCGTTGAGACAGTGCCCAGATCGTTACGCCTTTCGTGCGGGTCGGAACTTACCCGACAAGGAATTTCGCTACCTTAGGACCGTTATAGTTACGGCCGCCGTTTACTGGGGCTTCAATTCAAAGCTTCGCTTGCGCTAACCTCTCCTCTTAACCTTCCAGCACCGGGCAGGCGTCAGCCCCTATACTTCGCCTTGCGGCTTCGCAGAGACCTGTGTTTTTGCTAAACAGTCGCCTGGGCCTATTCACTGCGGCTTTTCAGGGCTATGAACCCTAAAAAGCACCCCTTCTCCCGAAGTTACGGGGTCATTTTGCCGAGTTCCTTAACGAGAGTTCTCTCGCTCACCTTAGGATTCTCTCCTCGCCTACCTGTGTCGGTTTGCGGTACGGGCACCTCTCACCTCGCTAGAGGCTTTTCTTGGCAGTGTGGAATCAGGAACTTCGGTACTAAATTTCCCTCGCCATCACAGCTCAGCCTTAATGAGAAGCGGATTTGCCTACTTCTCAGCCTAACTGCTTGGACGCGCATATCCAACAGCGCGCTTGCCCTATCCTCCTGCGTCCCCCCATTGCTCAAATGGTGAGGAGGTGGTACAGGAATATCAACCTGTTGTCCATCGCCTACGCCTTTCGGCCTCGGCTTAGGTCCCGACTAACCCTGAGCGGACGAGCCTTCCTCAGGAAACCTTAGGCATTCGGTGGAGGGGATTCTCACCCCTCTTTCGCTACTCATACCGGCATTCTCACTTCTAAGCGCTCCACCAGTCCTTACGGTCTAGCTTCAACGCCCTTAGAACGCTCTCCTACCACTGTTCGTAAGAACAGTCCACAGCTTCGGTGATACGTTTAGCCCCGGTACATTTTCGGCGCAGAGTCACTCGACCAGTGAGCTATTACGCACTCTTTAAATGGTGGCTGCTTCTAAGCCAACATCCTGGTTGTCTAAGCAACTCCACATCCTTTTCCACTTAACGTATACTTTGGGACCTTAGCTGGTGGTCTGGGCTGTTTCCCTCTTGACTACGGATCTTATCACTCGCAGTCTGACTCCCAAGGAGCAAGTCTTTGGCATTCGGAGTTTGACTGAATTCGGTAACCCGATGAGGGCCCCTAGTCCAATCAGTGCTCTACCTCCAAGACTCTCATACTTGAGGCTAGCCCTAAAGCTATTTCGGAGAGAACCAGCTATCTCCAGGTTCGATTGGAATTTCTCCGCTACCCACACCTCATCCCCGCACTTTTCAACGTGCGTGGGTTCGGGCCTCCATTCAGTGTTACCTGAACTTCACCCTGGACATGGGTAGATCACCTGGTTTCGGGTCTACGACCACGTACTGAAACGCCCTATTCAGACTCGCTTTCGCTGCGGCTCCGTCTCATCAACTTAACCTTGCACGGGATCGTAACTCGCCGGTTCATTCTACAAAAGGCACGCCATCACCCATTAACGGGCTCTGACTACTTGTAAGCACACGGTTTCAGGATCTTTTCACTCCCCTTCCGGGGTGCTTTTCACCTTTCCCTCACGGTACTGGTTCACTATCGGTCACTAGGGAGTATTTAGCCTTGGGAGATGGTCCTCCCTGCTTCCGACGGGATTTCTCGTGTCCCGCCGTACTCAGGATCCACTCTGGAGGGAACGAAGTTTCGACTACAGGGTTATTACCTTCTCTGACGGACCTTTCCAGGTCGCTTCATCTACCCCGTTCCTTTGTAACTCCGTATAGAGTGTCCTACAACCCCAAGAGGCAAGCCTCTTGGTTTGGGCTAATTCCGTTTCGCTCGCCGCTACTTGGGAAATCGCGTTTGCTTTCTCTTCCTCCGGGTACTTAGATGTTTCAGTTCCCCGGGTCTGCCTTCATTATCCTATGTATTCAGATAAAGATACTGTTCCATTACGAACAGTGGGTTTCCCCATTCGGAAATCTCTGGATCAAAGCTTACTTACAGCTCCCCAAAGCATATCGGTGTTAGTCCCGTCCTTCATCGGCTCCTAGTGCCAAGGCATCCACCGTGCGCCCTTCATAACTTAACCTAAATGGTCAATCGCATCATCAGATGCGTTTCGCATTTCGTTGTTTGTTTAGACATAAATGTCTAGAAAATCACTAATTATGGTAAGCGTAAATCTCAGTGAATTACTTGTTATCAATTACGTTATCTAGTTTTCAAAGAACAACTGACAAATCAGTTGATTTGTCTTCTATCATAGAGAGAATGATCTCTCAAAACTAAACAAAAACCAAAAGCGTCCTCATATATCCTTAGAAAGGAGGTGATCCAGCCGCACCTTCCGATACGGCTACCTTGTTACGACTTCACCCCAATCATCTACCCCACCTTAGGCGGCTGGCTCCTTGCGGTTACCCCACCGACTTCGGGTGTTGCAAACTCTCGTGGTGTGACGGGCGGTGTGTACAAGGCCCGGGAACGTATTCACCGCGGCATGCTGATCCGCGATTACTAGCGATTCCAGCTTCATGCAGGCGAGTTGCAGCCTGCAATCCGAACTGAGAATGGTTTTATGGGATTGGCTAAACCTCGCGGTCTCGCAGCCCTTTGTACCATCCATTGTAGCACGTGTGTAGCCCAGGTCATAAGGGGCATGATGATTTGACGTCATCCCCACCTTCCTCCGGTTTGTCACCGGCAGTCACCTTAGAGTGCCCAACTGAATGCTGGCAACTAAGATCAAGGGTTGCGCTCGTTGCGGGACTTAACCCAACATCTCACGACACGAGCTGACGACAACCATGCACCACCTGTCACTTTGTCCCCCGAAGGGGAACCTTCTATCTCTAGAAGTAGCAAAGGATGTCAAGACCTGGTAAGGTTCTTCGCGTTGCTTCGAATTAAACCACATGCTCCACCGCTTGTGCGGGCCCCCGTCAATTCCTTTGAGTTTCAGTCTTGCGACCGTACTCCCCAGGCGGAGTGCTTAATGCGTTAGCTGCAGCACTAAAGGGCGGAAACCCTCTAACACTTAGCACTCATCGTTTACGGCGTGGACTACCAGGGTATCTAATCCTGTTCGCTCCCCACGCTTTCGCGCCTCAGCGTCAGTTACAGACCAGAGAGTCGCCTTCGCCACTGGTGTTCCTCCACATCTCTACGCATTTCACCGCTACACGTGGAATTCCACTCTCCTCTTCTGCACTCAAGTTTCCCAGTTTCCAATGACCCTCCCCGGTTGAGCCGGGGGCTTTCACATCAGACTTAAGAAACCGCCTGCGCGCGCTTTACGCCCAATAATTCCGGACAACGCTTGCCACCTACGTATTACCGCGGCTGCTGGCACGTAGTTAGCCGTGGCTTTCTGGTTAGGTACCGTCAAGGTGCGAGCAGTTACTCTCGCACTTGTTCTTCCCTAACAACAGAGTTTTACGATCCGAAAACCTTCATCACTCACGCGGCGTTGCTCCGTCAGACTTTCGTCCATTGCGGAAGATTCCCTACTGCTGCCTCCCGTAGGAGTCTGGGCCGTGTCTCAGTCCCAGTGTGGCCGATCACCCTCTCAGGTCGGCTACGCATCGTTGCCTTGGTGAGCCATTACCTCACCAACTAGCTAATGCGCCGCGGGCCCATCTGTAAGTGACAGCCGAAACCGTCTTTCCAACTTGAACCATGCGGTTCAAGATACTATCCGGTATTAGCTCCGGTTTCCCGGAGTTATCCCAGTCTTACAGGCAGGTTGCCCACGTGTTACTCACCCGTCCGCCGCTGACCTCCTAAGAGGTCCGCTCGACTTGCATGTATTAGGCACGCCGCCAGCGTTCGTCCTGAGCCAGGATCAAACTCTCCGAAGAAAATTTGTGACTCAATTTGTTGCTGACTTCAAAAATTTAAAACGTTTGGTACGCTTTTGGTTTTGTTTAGTTTTCAAAGATCATTTGCTTTAAGTGTAACTTTCTAATCATAATATACTAGATTAATAAAGTCAACAACTTTTTTTAAAAAAATAATAGCTTAGCGGAATGAACCGCAGATCACTTACAGCAAAAGCTGCTCGCCATCATTTGCTACAGCCTGGCAACGTCCTACTCTCACAGGGGGAAACCCCCAACTACCATCGGCGCTAAAGAGCTTAACTTCCGTGTTCGGCATGGGAACGGGTGTGACCTCTTTGCCATCATCACCAGACAATATGCAATTGAAGAAAGAATGTTATTCTTTCAAAACTAAATAACGTTTGATAACAAGTTTCACTTAGGTTATACACTTTATTAGACTGTGGTTAAGTCCTCGAACGATTAGTATCTGTCAGCTCCACACGTCACCGCGCTTCCACCTCAGACCTATCAACCTGATCATCTTTCAGGGTTCTTACTCACTTGCGTGATGGGAAATCTCATCTTGAGGGGGGCTTCATGCTTAGATGCTTTCAGCACTTATCCCTTCCGCACATAGCTACCCAGCGATGCCTTTGGCAAGACAACTGGTACACCAGCGGTGCGTCCATCCCGGTCCTCTCGTACTAAGGACAGCTCCTCTCAAATTTCCTGCGCCCACGACGGATAGGGACCGAACTGTCTCACGACGTTCTGAACCCAGCTCGCGTACCGCTTTAATGGGCGAACAGCCCAACCCTTGGGACCGACTACAGCCCCAGGATGCGATGAGCCGACATCGAGGTGCCAAACCTCCCCGTCGATGTGGACTCTTGGGGGAGATAAGCCTGTTATCCCCGGGGTAGCTTTTATCCGTTGAGCGATGGCCCTTCCATGCGGAACCACCGGATCACTAAGCCCGACTTTCGTCCCTGCTCGACTTGTAGGTCTCGCAGTCAAGCTCCCTTGTGCCTTTACACTCTGCGAATGATTTCCAACCATTCTGAGGGAACCTTTGGGCGCCTCCGTTACATTTTAGGAGGCGACCGCCCCAGTCAAACTGCCCACCTGACACTGTCTCCCAGCCCGATCAGGGCTGTGGGTTAGAATTTCAATACAGCAAGGGTAGTATCCCACCAATGCCTCCACCGAAGCTGGCGCTCCGGCTTCCAAGGCTCCTACCTATCCTGTACAAGCTGTACCAAAATTCAATATCAGGCTACAGTAAAGCTCCACGGGGTCTTTCCGTCCTGTCGCGGGTAACCTGCATCTTCACAGGTACTATAATTTCACCGAGTCTCTCGTTGAGACAGTGCCCAGATCGTTACGCCTTTCGTGCGGGTCGGAACTTACCCGACAAGGAATTTCGCTACCTTAGGACCGTTATAGTTACGGCCGCCGTTTACTGGGGCTTCAATTCAAAGCTTCGCTTGCGCTAACCTCTCCTCTTAACCTTCCAGCACCGGGCAGGCGTCAGCCCCTATACTTCGCCTTGCGGCTTCGCAGAGACCTGTGTTTTTGCTAAACAGTCGCCTGGGCCTATTCACTGCGGCTTTTCAGGGCTATGAACCCTAAAAAGCACCCCTTCTCCCGAAGTTACGGGGTCATTTTGCCGAGTTCCTTAACGAGAGTTCTCTCGCTCACCTTAGGATTCTCTCCTCGCCTACCTGTGTCGGTTTGCGGTACGGGCACCTCTCACCTCGCTAGAGGCTTTTCTTGGCAGTGTGGAATCAGGAACTTCGGTACTAAATTTCCCTCGCCATCACAGCTCAGCCTTATATGAGAAGCGGATTTGCCTACTTCTCAGCCTAACTGCTTGGACGCGCATATCCAACAGCGCGCTTGCCCTATCCTCCTGCGTCCCCCCATTGCTCAAATGGTGAGGAGGTGGTACAGGAATATCAACCTGTTGTCCATCGCCTACGCCTTTCGGCCTCGGCTTAGGTCCCGACTAACCCTGAGCGGACGAGCCTTCCTCAGGAAACCTTAGGCATTCGGTGGAGGGGATTCTCACCCCTCTTTCGCTACTCATACCGGCATTCTCACTTCTAAGCGCTCCACCAGTCCTTACGGTCTAGCTTCAACGCCCTTAGAACGCTCTCCTACCACTGTTCGTAAGAACAGTCCACAGCTTCGGTGATACGTTTAGCCCCGGTACATTTTCGGCGCAGAGTCACTCGACCAGTGAGCTATTACGCACTCTTTAAATGGTGGCTGCTTCTAAGCCAACATCCTGGTTGTCTAAGCAACTCCACATCCTTTTCCACTTAACGTATACTTTGGGACCTTAGCTGGTGGTCTGGGCTGTTTCCCTCTTGACTACGGATCTTATCACTCGCAGTCTGACTCCCAAGGAGCAAGTCTTTGGCATTCGGAGTTTGACTGAATTCGGTAACCCGATGAGGGCCCCTAGTCCAATCAGTGCTCTACCTCCAAGACTCTCATACTTGAGGCTAGCCCTAAAGCTATTTCGGAGAGAACCAGCTATCTCCAGGTTCGATTGGAATTTCTCCGCTACCCACACCTCATCCCCGCACTTTTCAACGTGCGTGGGTTCGGGCCTCCATTCAGTGTTACCTGAACTTCACCCTGGACATGGGTAGATCACCTGGTTTCGGGTCTACGACCACGTACTAAAACGCCCTATTCAGACTCGCTTTCGCTGCGGCTCCGTCTCATCAACTTAACCTTGCACGGGATCGTAACTCGCCGGTTCATTCTACAAAAGGCACGCCATCACCCATTAACGGGCTCTGACTACTTGTAAGCACACGGTTTCAGGATCTTTTCACTCCCCTTCCGGGGTGCTTTTCACCTTTCCCTCACGGTACTGGTTCACTATCGGTCACTAGGGAGTATTTAGCCTTGGGAGATGGTCCTCCCTGCTTCCGACGGGATTTCTCGTGTCCCGCCGTACTCAGGATCCACTCTGGAGGGAACGAAGTTTCGACTACAGGGTTATTACCTTCTCTGACGGACCTTTCCAGGTCGCTTCATCTACCCCGTTCCTTTGTAACTCCGTATAGAGTGTCCTACAACCCCAAGAGGCAAGCCTCTTGGTTTGGGCTAATTCCGTTTCGCTCGCCGCTACTTGGGAAATCGCGTTTGCTTTCTCTTCCTCCGGGTACTTAGATGTTTCAGTTCCCCGGGTCTGCCTTCATTATCCTATGTATTCAGATAAAGATACTGTTCCATTACGAACAGTGGGTTTCCCCATTCGGAAATCTCTGGATCAAAGCTTACTTACAGCTCCCCAAAGCATATCGGTGTTAGTCCCGTCCTTCATCGGCTCCTAGTGCCAAGGCATCCACCGTGCGCCCTTCATAACTTAACCTAAATGGTCAATCGCATCATCAGATGCGTTTCGCATTTCGTTGTTTGTTTAGACATAAATGTCTAGAAAATCACTAATTATGGTAAGCGTAAATCTCAGTGAATTACTTGTTATCAATTACGTTATCTAGTTTTCAAAGAACAACTGACAAATCAGTTGATTTGTCTTCCATCATAGAGAGAATGATCTCTCAAAACTAAACAAAAACCAAAAGCGTCCTCATATATCCTTAGAAAGGAGGTGATCCAGCCGCACCTTCCGATACGGCTACCTTGTTACGACTTCACCCCAATCATCTACCCCACCTTAGGCGGCTGGCTCCTTGCGGTTACCCCACCGACTTCGGGTGTTGCAAACTCTCGTGGTGTGACGGGCGGTGTGTACAAGGCCCGGGAACGTATTCACCGCGGCATGCTGATCCGCGATTACTAGCGATTCCAGCTTCATGCAGGCGAGTTGCAGCCTGCAATCCGAACTGAGAATGGTTTTATGGGATTGGCTAAACCTCGCGGTCTCGCAGCCCTTTGTACCATCCATTGTAGCACGTGTGTAGCCCAGGTCATAAGGGGCATGATGATTTGACGTCATCCCCACCTTCCTCCGGTTTGTCACCGGCAGTCACCTTAGAGTGCCCAACTGAATGCTGGCAACTAAGATCAAGGGTTGCGCTCGTTGCGGGACTTAACCCAACATCTCACGACACGAGCTGACGACAACCATGCACCACCTGTCACTTTGTCCCCCGAAGGGGAACCTTCTATCTCTAGAAGTAGCAAAGGATGTCAAGACCTGGTAAGGTTCTTCGCGTTGCTTCGAATTAAACCACATGCTCCACCGCTTGTGCGGGCCCCCGTCAATTCCTTTGAGTTTCAGTCTTGCGACCGTACTCCCCAGGCGGAGTGCTTAATGCGTTAGCTGCAGCACTAAAGGGCGGAAACCCTCTAACACTTAGCACTCATCGTTTACGGCGTGGACTACCAGGGTATCTAATCCTGTTCGCTCCCCACGCTTTCGCGCCTCAGCGTCAGTTACAGACCAGAGAGTCGCCTTCGCCACTGGTGTTCCTCCACATCTCTACGCATTTCACCGCTACACGTGGAATTCCACTCTCCTCTTCTGCACTCAAGTTTCCCAGTTTCCAATGACCCTCCCCGGTTGAGCCGGGGGCTTTCACATCAGACTTAAGAAACCGCCTGCGCGCGCTTTACGCCCAATAATTCCGGACAACGCTTGCCACCTACGTATTACCGCGGCTGCTGGCACGTAGTTAGCCGTGGCTTTCTGGTTAGGTACCGTCAAGGTGCGAGCAGTTACTCTCGCACTTGTTCTTCCCTAACAACAGAGTTTTACGATCCGAAAACCTTCATCACTCACGCGGCGTTGCTCCGTCAGACTTTCGTCCATTGCGGAAGATTCCCTACTGCTGCCTCCCGTAGGAGTCTGGGCCGTGTCTCAGTCCCAGTGTGGCCGATCACCCTCTCAGGTCGGCTACGCATCGTTGCCTTGGTGAGCCATTACCTCACCAACTAGCTAATGCGCCGCGGGCCCATCTGTAAGTGACAGCCGAAACCGTCTTTCCAGCTTGAACCATGCGGTTCAAGATACTATCCGGTATTAGCTCCGGTTTCCCGGAGTTATCCCAGTCTTACAGGCAGGTTGCCCACGTGTTACTCACCCGTCCGCCGCTGACCTCCTAAGAGGTCCGCTCGACTTGCATGTATTAGGCACGCCGCCAGCGTTCGTCCTGAGCCAGGATCAAACTCTCCGAAGAAAATTTGTGACTCAATTTGTTGCTGACTTCAAAAATTTAAAACGTTTGGTACGCTTTTGGTTTTGTTTAGTTTTCAAAGATCATTTGCTTTAAGTGCAACTTTCCAATCATAATATACTAGATTAATAAAGTCAACAACTTTTTTCATTTCATTTTGTCGTTTGTTTGCGACAACAAATAATAATATACCACGATAACTTAAGAGAGTCAACGTTTTTAAAAAAGGTCATTGATTTATCTGAAAGGCGCTCTTAAAAGGCACAAAAGATAGAATACCAACCTATTAAGCTAAAGTCAACAAAAAAAGAGATGCCGAAGCACCTCTTTTTTTCATATCGTTATTATCCTGCCAAAAAGACGAAGTAGAGAATAAAGATGATGAACAATCCATACATAATTGGATGAATCTCTTTTGCTTTTCCTTTTACAATCATCGTAACCGGATAGAAGATGAACCCGATGGCAATTCCAGTTGCGATGCTGTAGGTTAACGGCATTGCGATTATTGTCAAGAAAGCCGGAACAGCCATCTCAAATCGGTTCCAGTCAATTTTCCCAAGAGAAGAAACCATGAGAATACCTACTATAATTAATGCAGGAGCTGTAACTGGCGCCGTGATGACACTCAGCAGCGGCGAGAAGAACAGAGCAAGCAAGAACAGAACAGCTGTTACGACGGAAGCAAATCCTGTTCTCGCGCCTGCTGCTACACCCGCAGAAGATTCGATATAAGACGTAGTAGTAGATGTACCTAAAATAGAACCGATTACTGTTGCTGCTGAATCGGCAAATAATGCTTTGCTTGCTCTTGGCAGCTTGTTTTCTTTAATCAGGCCAGCCTGATTGGCAACAGCTACAAGAGTGCCTGCCGTGTCAAAGAAGTCCGCAAACAGGAATGTCAGAATGACCACAAGCATTTGAAGCGTAAGCAGCTGATCAAGATTTTGGAACGCTGCTCCAAACGTTGGCTCAAGACTCGGAACAGCTCCTACTACTTGAGTCGGCACATCAATTAATTGAAAGATCATGCCCATAATTGCTGTAAGGATCATTCCATAGAAGATTCCGCCATTAATGCGTTTAACCATAAAGATGACTGTGATGAAAACCCCAAAAATAGCAAGCAGTGCATTTCCGTCCTTCAGATTCCCAAGACCCACTAGCACTGCATCATTATTTGTGATGATGCCTGCATTTTGAAAACCGACAAAAGTGATGAATAATCCGATACCTGCTCCAACTGCGTGTTTCAATTCTTCCGGAATGGAGTTGATAATTTTTTCACGAAGACCTGAAGTTGTTAAAATAATAAAGATCAATCCGGAAACAAGTACCCCTGATAAGGGCAGTCTGCCAAGGAATACCCATCGTAAGAACAACAGTGAAAGCAAAGAAAGCATTTAATCCCATACCCGGCGCAAGTGCAATCGGATATCTCGCTATCAGCCCCATCAGCAGGGACCCGATTGCAGCTGCAAGAGCTGTAGCTGTAAATACGGCACCCTGATCCATTCTAAGCTCATTTGGGAAATCAGGCACTGACGCTAGGGATAATGTCAGCGGATTGACAAATAAGATATACGCCATGGACAGGAAGGTTGTTAACCCGCCAATAATCTCGCGGCGGTAATTGGTGCCCAGCTCCTCAAATTGAAAATACTTCTTCATCTAAAAAATCCTCCTAATATCTTAAACGCCGTTTTAAGCATGGGGCCCACAAAAAAATAGAATAAGTGCAAAAAAACGCTCCCTGCTGCGGGAGCGCTTGACGACAATGATATTAGACAAGACTGGTTCAAGAACGTATTCCGAAATCCCAATCTTATATAACACCTCGTAGTCAAGCTCTTTACGGCAGCTTGGTAGAAACTTTTGGGCCATATCCCCAACTTTATACGAACGTATTTAGACAAATTTTGTGTACCTTCATATTAACAGCGCAGGAATAAAGTCGTCAATAAAAACGAACATTTAATTAAAAATGTTCGTTTTCGTTCGTCTATTCCCATTCAATGGTTGCTGGCGGCTTGCTCGTGATGTCATAAACAACGCGATTGATATGTTTTACTTCATTAACAATGCGGGTAGAGATGAGCTCAAGCACTTCCCATGGAATGCGCGCCCAGTCAGATGTCATCCCATCGATCGAAGTAACCGCACGGATTCCAATTGTATAATCATATGTTCTTGCATCACCCATAACACCTACACTGCGGATGTCAGGAAGAACTGTAAAGTATTGCCAGATATCTCTTTCAAGTCCTGCTTTAGCAATTTCCTCACGTAAAATCGCATCAGATTCACGAACGATTTCAAGCTTTTCTTCAGAAATTGCTCCCAATACACGGATTCCAAGTCCCGGTCCAGGGAAAGGCTGGCGCCAAACGATTTCATCAGGGATTCCGAGCTCAGACCCCAATGCACGCACTTCATCCTTAAATAGGGTATTCAAAGGCTCAATCAGTTTAAACTGCATGTCCTCTGGAAGTCCCCCTACATTGTGATGTGATTTAATCGTTTGAGCTGTTGCCGTGCCGCTCTCAATAATATCAGTATAAAGAGTTCCTTGAGCAAGGAACTCGATGCCTTTAAGTTTTGTAGCCTCGTCATCAAATACGTAAATGAATTCATTGCCGATGATTTTGCGTTTTTGCTCAGGATCAGAGACCCCGCGCAGTTTATCCATGAAACGTTCTTTTGCATCAACTTTAATGACATTCATGTTGAAGCCCTCACTGAATGTTTTCATAACGCCCTCTGCTTCGTCTTTACGAAGAAGACCGTGATCAACAAAGATACATGTCAGCTGATCTCCAATGGCTTTATGAATCAGGACCGCTACTACAGAAGAATCAACTCCTCCGCTTAATGCACAAAGAACTTGCTTTTCGCCGACCTGCTCACGGATTTTCTGAAGTTCCATTTCAATAAAGTTTTCCATTGACCATTCTTCTGAACAGCCGCAAACTCCAAATACAAAGTTTTTCAGCATATCATTCCCGAACTCAGAATGACGTACTTCCGGATGGAACTGTACCCCATAAAAACGGCGCTCTTCATTGCTGATCGCTGCAAAAGGGCATGCAGGGCTTGTCGCATCGACAATAAAGCCGCTAGGAATATCAGCCACTAAATCACCATGACTCATCCACACGATCTGCTGTTTTGGCAGATCAGCAAACAATGCTGTTTCTGTTTGAACGTTCAAAGTCGCTTTTCCATATTCACGATGGTTGGCAGCTTCTACTTTTCCGCCCAAGTAATGAGTCATCAATTGCATGCCGTAGCAGATACCGAGGACAGGGATGCCAAGGTCGAAGATTTTTTCGTCACAGCGGAAAGCCTGTTCGCCGTACACACTGTTCGGTCCTCCAGATAGGATGATTCCTTTAGGATTCATCTTCTTGATTTCTTCAGCCGTAAGTGTATGCGGATGAAGCTCACTGTATACACCAAGCTCACGAATCCTGCGGGTGATTAATTGATTATATTGACTTCCAAAATCCAACACTACAACCATTTCATCTTGCATGTTTATCACGGGTGGTCACCTCATTCGAAAGATATCCCCTTTATGAATAAAGAGGGGTCATGCGTCAGACACTGATGCATCTTTTGCTTAAATTAAGAAAAAAAGCTAGAACTGTGCCTTCAATCCAAAAAGAAAAGAAGGCAGAATTCTAGCTTTTACACTTGTCTATTCTGCCTTCATAGTCAGATTATTTGCGGCAATCCGGTAGAGACTCTCGAACCATATTATCGAGGATATATGAAGGATAAGTACTATTAATTTTCCCTATTCTAACAATGTCCTGTCATTCGGTCAAGATGATATCTTTTTAATTAAATTTTCCCACAATTCCTTTGATTTTATCCATTCTTCTTTCGAATTGTCTCCTCGGTAGAGAGACTTTTCATAACTGGCTGTCAGTTTGGTCATATCGCGCACGTCAAAAAAGGAATCAACATACCTTGCATAGTCCCGAAGTGTTTGTCCCTCCTGACGCTTTAATCCATAACGCTCCAGCTGCTTTAACAGTGCGACATATGCATCACCGTACACTTTTTCGTCTTTGCGGTGCTTATAGGTGTACAAGATCAAATATGGCATCCATCTTAACCTGGTTTTATATAAAATAAAGACAATCATCGCAGCCGCTATCAGGATAAGATAGAAGGCCGCACTTCCAATTTGTATGGAAAATGGCCATGAACTGCTGTTTGAGCTGCTTGACTGCGGAGTTTTGTTTTCCTCAGGGGCAGGCTCTTTCTCAGGCTGGGATTGTTCCGGTGTTTCCGTTTCCGCACTTTCCTGAGAATCCAAGTTAAACGTAAAATCATATGGATTTGTAAAGCTTTTGGTCGGTTCAAACGGCACCCATCCTATCCCGCTGAAGTAAACCTCTACCCATGAATGAGCATTATTGTTCGTAATTTTGTACTCTTTCTGATTCCCGCCAAGGTTTTGGACAAACGCTCCGTCTGAATACCCTTTTACCCATCGTGCCGGAATATCAGCAGCCCGAAGCAAAACAATCATCGAGGTCGAAAAGTTATCACAGTACCCCTTGAAGGTTTCAAAAAGAAATTGATCCACGTAATCCTCTTCCCCTCTTGGCACAGCAACGTCTGTCGTTTCATACGTAAACTGCGACCCTCCAAGGTAGGTTTCAATGGATTTCGCCTTATCATAGTAATTATCGTTATCAGACGTTAATTCCCGTGCCAAATCCCGCACCCGCTGAGGAAGCTGCTCAGGCAGCTGGGTAAAACGCGCCCGGATATCCTCCGGTACTCCATTATTTGATGAAACCTTACGGAGCTCATCAATTTTAAAGTCTGGAAACTCATAGGCTGCCTCGTACGATCCAGGAGAAAAGTTCCCTCTGTTCTCTGCCAGTCGCGGCGTCATAAGTTCCGTAAGAGGATTCACGTCTAACGAGGAATCCCGCGGAAGAGTGATGGACTTAATTCCGGCAGGATATATGACATGGTCATACCGGTATCGATTATCAATCTCTACACTTGCTGTAAGCGGAACAGTGTCTACCCCTTCTTCCGTCGATGAAATGGTGATGTTTTCAGGATCCATTTGAACAGATTCGGCATCAGAATCTGAAACATCCCAGCCTTTACCCGTGTATAAATCCTTTGTTTCCACTCTCCAGTAATGACGGTCTGCGGCAACCGCAGTAAAAACAGGGGTATCATCAGCGACAAAAGCTCCGCCAAGCTGTTCGTCATTAGGACCATAGCCAATTTTATTAACCGTGCCGTTCGGTCCTTCCTCCGAGCTCCCATATGCCGTCAAATAAGGAACAGGATCAGGCCATTGCGGTTCGGCTTTTGGAGAAAGAATGCCGACCAGCACGGCGCAGCCGATTAAAGCGGAAAGCGGCAGCACCCACTTTATCGTCATATACCGCTCTCTTTTAATTCTTTCAAGGATTTTGATCCTCTCCAGATAAAGCAGACCGATTAAAACAAAGCCAATGACGACAATTCTTACAATGGCAAAGCTTGCATCATATTCTGTAAACGTATCAAGCACAGTCACATAGACAATCGTGATGATAAAAAAGAACATGATGCGTTTTTGAAAGATGATCCAGTAATTAATCAGATAAACAAGCAGCCATAAAAGAACAAAGAACAGCAGTGTACGAAAAGGAGAGGAAATCTCCATCCAATTTGCTTCCATCATTAAAGCTGCATTATTACTAATATCTCCTATAAAAAATCCAATCCATGCAGGACTGAAAAAAGATCCCTCAAAAAACAAAAGATGCTGGACAAATAAAATGTAAAAGATTTTTACTAGAGCTCCTATATACCAGCGAGCCTTAATCGAAATAAACAAAAAGCTGAGTCCAATAAAAAGGACAAACACCAAGGTATTCCCTGTTTCCGTGAAGTCCTGCAGCGGCCTTAGCCATTCCCACAGCAGCAGGAATGCAAATCCATAGTAGATGTAGACGGATGTCTGTTTTTCAAAGTTTTCGGTCACAGCGTACTCACCTCTTTGAATGCATCTTCAAATCTGCCTGCACTAACTGCTTTTATCATAATCCTTCGTTTCATCAGCCGTTCTATCATCACTTTTTCTTCTCTTGAGATCCTTTCCCCTTCTCTCTTAATAAGGAACACGAACGTTGAGTGATTCCGGCTTCCAATGAGCTCAAGTTTTCTGACTAAATCGAGTGACAGGCTCGCCGTTACGAGCAATGGCGTCACATTTTTTGATTGCCAAACCGGCAGTTCGCTTTCTGTTACATCCGCAAAAGAACGCCCGCTGTCACAATCCACTTTTGCCAGGTGATAGTAAATCTGCTGCAGGTGCTGTTCCGTTTCCTGCAGGGAGAACACTGTTTTTTCCTTTCCAACGGAAACAAACCCCATTTTGGCCCCGCTTTTTATAATCACTCTAGCAAGCGAGGCAGAAAACGTGACGATTTCTTCAAAAGCATCCGACTTTACCCGGTCCATCATGAGCACGACATCATGACTTTGCATTTGTTCAAACTCTTTCGTCATGATGCGGTCTCTTCTTGCTGTTGCCTTCCAGTCAATCCACGAAAAACGGTCTCCAGGCTGATATTCCCTTATCCCGATTGCCATTGTGGTATCCTGCCAGAATTTAGCTTTAGAATTTGTTGCTCCCTGTTCAAACTGCTTATCGTATTGACGATAGGTCAAGTCTACCGAGTGGGGATAAACGAGGAAGTAATTTTCTGATTCAAATATCATCTCTTTATCGATGAGGCCAAACAGATCTCCCGTTCGGACCCGGACCTCTGTAAAGCGGTGCTCGCCCCTCGGCATTCGCTTCAATTCATATTGCATGGTGATCGTCTTCTTAAACCATGGGAACAAAAGCTTTTTCGGTTCACTCATTAATTTCTGCTCGGACAGTTTCTCCGGCAAAATGTCTTCTACTATTAAATAGAACAATGGAAAAGGCACGTTCCTTTTTATTGTGATTGTCCCGATTAACTTTTCCCCTACTAAAAATTGCTCCTGATTGATGGATCGTGTGACTTGAAAACTTCTGATTGGATAGATGGCAATCAAAAGCGAATAAATGGAGATCGGCAGAAAGCTGTAAAATAAAAACCAGCTCACAAATCCTCCCTGAAACATGGCATATGCATATGTGACAGCCGTAAAAAACAAAAGGCTCACAAGCTTCCAGACATAGCGGATTTTAAGAAAAAAGGATTTCATTAATTGCTCATCGACCTTTGCACCGGCACAGAAGTTCTTGAAATAATTTCAGAGAGCAGCTGTTCAGCAGATTTCCCTTCATATTTCGCTTCTGATTTTAAGATCATCCGGTGAGGAAGCGTATAAGGGGCCAGATATTGGATATCATCCGGAATGACATAGTCACGGCCATACAGGAAAGCAAAGGCTTGTGCGGATTTCATAAGTGCGATGGATCCGCGGGGACTTGCACCTAAGTAGACGGAAGGATGTTTGCGCGTCTTTGTAACAAGCTCGACTATATATCGTTTCACTGTCTCATCTACATAGATTGACTGTATTTCTTTTTGAAGCTCTACTAATTCTTCTTTTGTGATGACAGCCTGTATATGGTGAATCGGTCTTTCCTTTTCAGCGAGTTTCAGAATTTCAAGTTCTTCTCCCGGAGTTGGATAGCCCATTCTGATTTTGAAAAGGAAGCGATCAAGCTGGGCTTCCGGAAGAGGATAAGTGCCTTCGTATTCAATCGGATTCTGTGTCGCCATGACAAAGAATGGACGCCCAAGGGATTTCGTTACACCATCAACCGTGACATTTGCTTCTTCCATTCCTTCTAATAACGCGGATTGGGTTTTAGGCGACGTACGGTTAATTTCATCGGCCAGGACGATATTTCCCATAATCGGACCCGGGCGGTATTCAAATTCCAGCGTTTTCGGATTATAAATAGAAACTCCTGTTACATCAGACGGCAATAAATCAGGAGTGAATTGAATTCGTTTAAAATCTGCTCCTACCGATTTGGCAAGAGATCTGACCATCATGGTTTTCCCGACGCCAGGTACATCTTCAAGCAAAACGTGGCCTTCAGCCAATATGGCAACCAGACTGAGCACTGCTACATCACGTTTTCCGACCATGACACGTTCTATATTTTCAATCACTTTAACTAGTTTAGGATGCATCGTTTCATTTTGAGCCATTCTCTTCCTCCTAGAACCATTTATCGATAAGTTGCTTAACTATAATAAAGTTCGGAACGAAGCGACAAATTCCTGTTTCTTTTTACATATTTAATATTCTTTTAACAATAGCACGGAATAAAAAAAGGAAAACTCCTTTCAGCACATTGGCGGCAGATTGAGTTTCCCATTATATTTAATACCTTTTTCAAATCAGCTAGATTTGCCACTGTAAAAAACGTTCTTCCAAACTACTTACTGCTTACTTCATCATCTCTTTTACAAGTTCCCGGTTCCGCTCTTTAAACACTTCATTGTGCGAGGAAACCATCGCCGACTTATGCGCATCTGGCTGTATGTACTGCTTTGCTTTGTTTACGGCATTTGCCGCATCCTGAAAAGCTCCGGCGATTAAATGCAGCTTCCCGCTGTGCATGAGGATGTCGCCTGCAGCAAAAAGACCTTCAACAGATGATTCGCTCGATTCATTGCCGGCAATATAGAACTCTTCTGCAAGCGCAATATTCAGCTGGCTGTTTTGAAGCAGCGCCGCATCACGTTCATACCCATGATTAATGATGACTTCATCAATAGATAGATAAGAACTTTCTCCAGTTTCATGATTCGTCAGTTCCACACGCTCTATTCTTTCATGATCTTCAGAGGCCATCAGCTTCGTAATGGATGTGTGAAATAAACACGAAGCTGTACTGTTCATCAGGTGCGTCACTTGTGCTTCGTGTCCTTTTAATGCATCCTTCCGGTAGACGACATATACTTTTTTGGCAACTGGCTCTAATTCAAGCGCCCAGTCAATGGCTGAATTCCCCCCGCCTGATATGATGACGGTTTTATCTTTAAAGCGCTTTAAAGATTTTATAGTATAGTTCAAGTTTGAGACTTCAAATCTCTCTGCCCCTTCAATTTCGAGCTTCTGAGGATTCAGGATACCCCCGCCTACTGCTGCAATAACGGTTTTAGAATAATGTGTGCGTCCGGATGCAGCCTTCAGCACGAAAATACCTTCTTCATTTTTTGAGATGGATTCTACTTTTTCATTCAGCACAACTTCAGGATGAAACGTTAACCCCTGTTTAACCAGCTGCTCAATTAATTGTGCTCCGGAAATGGGAGTGAGTCCTCCTATATCCCAGATCATTTTCTCAGGATACACATGAACTTTTCCGCCGAGCTGCGGCTGATATTCAATTATCTTTGTTTTCATTTCTCTCAGTCCGCTGTAAAAAGCCGAATAAAGCCCCGCAGGACCGCCCCCTATAACCGTCACATCAAATATTTCATTCCACACCACACTCAACACTCCCTTAGCGTAAGATTCTATATTAATAGGATGGCCTTACATCCAACGATCATTGATTATCATTCTCAATTGAATATATCGTGTTTTCTTTGTTTTGACAAGACAAACAGCTGTTGACAATAGTTTAAAAGAATTATAGACTTTTCTTGTTCGATATTGATAATCATTATCAGTAATTATTTCCAATTTTTCAGCAAATGGAGGGGGAAAAATGGTTCGCCTACTTACCGAGTCAGTAAACATTGGCTATGGTGAACGTCTAATAGTAAAAGATCTTAGCGTCAGGATTCCTGATAAAAAGATCACAACCATCATCGGTCCAAATGGCTGCGGAAAATCCACCTTGTTGAAAGCGATTACCCGCATTATTTCTCTTCAGTCTGGAGACGTCGTGCTCGACGGTAAATCCATTTCTAAAGAACAAACAAAAAAACTGGCAAAAAAAATGGCGATTCTTCCTCAAACACCTGAAAGTGCCGCCGGCCTTACAGTTGGCGAGCTTGTCTCATACGGCCGTTTCCCTCACCAAAAGGGCTTCGGCAGATTAACTAAGAAGGATTATGAGGTCATTCAATGGGCTCTTGAGGTGACTGGTACAGCCGACTATAAATTCCGTCCTGTCGATTCGCTGTCAGGTGGTCAGCGCCAGCGTGTATGGATTGCTATGGCCCTCGCGCAGGAAACGGAAATTATCTTTCTTGACGAGCCTACTACATATCTTGATATGGCTCACCAGCTTGAGGTGCTTGAGCTTTTGCAAACATTAAATGCTGAGCAGGAACGTACCATTGTCATGGTTCTTCACGATCTAAATCAGGCGGCCCGCTTTGCAGACTATATCATTGCTCTAAAAGACGGGGAAATTGTGAAAGCCGGAACATGTGAAGAAGTCATTTCCCGTGATGTGCTAAAAGAAGTTTTTCATATTGACGCGGTGATTGGAAATGATCCGCGCACTAATAAACCAATGTGCATGACCTATAACTTAATAAAGGGAGAAGAAGAAAATGAAGAAATTAATGATTCCATTCCTGCTGTTGCTCTTAGTCCTGCTTAGCGCATGCGGCAATGAAGCAGCAGAAGAAAATGGTGCGGATAAAAAAGAAGAAAAAAGCACCATTACTTATGAATCAGAATCAGGTCCAGTTGAAGTGCCAGCAGATCCCAAGCGCGTTATTGTCGTTTCCTCTTTCGCAGGAAATGTCTTGGCGTTAGATACAAAGCTTGTCGGAGTTGATTCATGGTCAAAAATGAATCCCCGCTATGAAGCTTTAAAAGGTGTTGAAGAAGTGACAGATGATAATCTGGAGAAAATCATTGAACTTAATCCGGACTTGATAATCGGCCTTTCAAACATCAAAAACATTGATAAATTAAAAGAAATCGCTCCAACTGTTACGTATACTTACGGAAAAGTTGATTACTTAACACAGCACCTTGAAATCGGAAAACTTTTAAACAAAGAAAAAGAAGCTCAAGCTTGGATTGATGACTTCAAAAACCGCGCACAAACTGCAGGTGAAGACATTAAAGCAAAAATCGGCGAAGATGCAACGGTTTCTGTTATTGAAAACTTCGATAAACAGCTCTACGTATTCGGCGACAACTGGGCTCGCGGCACTGAAATTCTTTATCAGGAAATGAAATTGAAAATGCCTGAAAAAGTGACGGAAATGGCATTGAAAGACGGATTTTATGCCATCTCTGCAGAGGTTCTCCCTGAATATGCAGGAGATTATATGATTTTCAGCAAAAACTCAGACGGAGATACTTCATTCCAGGAGACAGAAACATACAAAAACATTCCTGCAGTCAAAAACAATCAAGTATTCGAAGCGAACGCAAAGGAATTCTATTTCAACGATCCAATCTCATTGGACTACCAGCTTGAATTCTTTAAGAAAAGCTTCCTTGCAAACTAATATTCAGAAGAGGGATTCTTACTTTAAGAATTCCTTTTCCTTTATTCTAAAAAGAAGAGAATGATGGATGATGAAAACGTACTTGTTTATATTGAAAATGGCTGCGGGAATTCTCGTGTTTCTTGGTGCTTTCGCTGCAGCAATGATCTTCGGAGCTGCAGATACAGCGTTAAATGATGTATGGCTCGCCATGACGGGAACAGAACTTAGCGATAAAGCCACTATGATCCGTGAAATCCGCCTTCCGCGGGAGGTTGCAGCTATGGCTGTCGGTGCAGCTCTTGCCGTATCTGGCGCCATCATGCAGGGGCTGACGAGAAATCCTCTGGCTGATCCAGGATTAATCGGGCTGACAGCCGGCGGTACAGCTGCGCTTGCCATTACCCTGGCTTTCATTCCAGGCGTGAATTACTTCGGCATTATGATTGCCTGTTTTATTGGCTGTGCCGTTGGAGCGGCGATGGTTTTAGGCATCGGCTCTATGAAAAAGGGCGGTTTCTCTCCTATGCGGATTGTTCTGGCCGGAGCAGCTGTGTCTGCTTTTCTCTTTGCGGTTGCTGAGGGATTCGGGATTACCTTTAAGCTTTCAAAGGATGTTTCCATGTGGACTTCCGGCGGTATGGCTGGAACATCCTGGAGCCAGCTGCAGTTCATTATTCCGTTTATTGCAGGCGGCATCCTCATTTCCCTGATGCTTTCCAGACAGCTGACCATTCTTAGTTTAAGCGAAGAGGTAGCCGTCGGACTAGGGCAAAAAACGGTTGCCATTAAGGGGATTTTGTTTGTTGTTATCGTCTTGCTTGCAGGTGCAGGCGTTGCCATTGCCGGTAATTTAGCCTTTGTCGGACTGATGGTTCCTCATATCGTGCGGGCAATCGTCGGGACGGACTACCGGTACATCATCCCGATGTCCGTCATCATGGGAGCTGCATTCATGCTGCTTGCAGATACTGTCGGCCGTACCGTCAATGCCCCGTATGAAACACCAGTCGCTGCGGTGGTTGCCGTTCTTGGCCTGCCTTTCTTTCTCTTTATTGTCCGCAAAGGAGGCCGTGATTTCACATGATTCATTCTGCATTAGTCAAAAAACAGCGAATAACCATTTTGATCTTGTTTATCCTGCTTTTAACGACCATTATTGCCGGTATGGGGCTTGGCTATGCCTCCCTCTCTTATGACAGGCTGCTTCCCGTTGTGCTTGGACAGGGTACATTTAAAGAAGACTTTATTCTCTATTCCATTCGCCTGCCGCGGATCATCATCACCATCCTAGCAGGAATGGCGCTCGCTCTATCTGGTGCCATTTTGCAGGGCATCACAAGAAATGATCTGGCCGACCCAGGCATTATCGGTATTAACTCTGGGGCTGGAGCGGCTATCGCTGTATTCTTTTTGTACTTTCCAATTGACGCAGGTTCATTCGTTTATATGCTGCCTTTAGTTGCATTTGCCGGGGCCTTGCTTACTGCTGTTCTCATCTATGCTTTTTCGTACAGCAGGACTGCGGGCATGCAGCCAGTCAAACTCGTATTGACCGGGGTGGGATTTTCTATGGCTCTCTCAGGTTTAATGATCGTCCTTATTTCATCTGCTGAACGTCAAAAAGTTGATTTTATTGCCAAGTGGCTTGCAGGTAATATTTGGGGCGCAGACTGGCCATTTATTTGGGCCACTTTACCTTGGGCAGTCATCCTCATTCCCTTTGCCCTGTACAAAGCAAACAGGCTGAACCTTCTCGGCATGAGTGAAGCTGTGCCAATCGGCCTCGGTGTATCCGTTGAAAAAGAAAGAATTATTCTGCTGCTGACAGCAATTGCCCTTGCAGCATCAGCCGTCTCCGTTACAGGAGGCATCGCCTTCGTCGGGCTCATGGCTCCGCACATTGCAAGGGCTCTGGTCGGACCTCGAAATCAGCTCTTCCTGCCGGTGGCCATTCTGATTGGTGCTTTTCTCCTGCTATTAGCGGATACGATTGGACGGAACATGATCGAACCCGAGGGTATACCTGCGGGGATTATGATTGCGCTAATCGGCGCACCTTATTTTATGTATTTGCTTTTGAAAAAGTAGGATAAATAGCATAACAACATGTAAAAGCTGAAGACCTCTTCAGCTTTTTTGTTTGCATATCATATAGGGACGGTAACATAATATAGCCCCGCTCTGCGAAAAATATAAGGATAATTATCTTTTTTCGAATCCTACTTGTGCAGGATTGACTTGGTTTTTTGGTTTGATATAGTTTTAGGATGCTAAAGAGAGAAAGAAAAATCTTGAGTATCCGCCAAAGGAGTGACTCCCGTGAAAAGTATACAAAGCCGCCTGTTGATTATGCTGCTGATTTTCATCGTTCTGCCGTATTTCCTATCTGTTTTTTTCATCTATACCTACACAAAAAACAGTGTGGAGCAGCATGAACTTGAAAACAGCCGGGATCAGCTTCAGAAGAATGCGGAGGAGCTGGAGCAGTATTTTGACGGCATGATTGATTTTCCTTATATCCTTTACCGGGATCCTGATCTGTTCCGGATTTTTAACAACGGCTTTGAAGACTCCATTTATTTCAGCCCCAAGACAATGGAAAAGAGTCTCGAAACCTTTTATCTGATGAGAAACGAAATCCGGCAAATCCGGTTCTATATTGATAAAAACAAAGAATCGTTCACGCTGTACAATGCGATGATCAGCACACGCAGACATCAGCCGGATTTTCTTGATCAGAGCCCGATCAAAGAGCTGTATGCTTCTGACTTGAACTATTTGATTGAACCGCCCCGCCCTCTTATCAATTACAACAACGCAGCGATTATTCCAAAGTCAGATAAAACGATGGTGATGACGTTTCATCATAAAATTACAGACGTTCTCTCTAAGAGATTCCTCGGCATCATCACCATCGACATTGATTTAGGGGGCTATGCCCGCATTTGCAATAACCTTGTCCAAGGTGATGCATCTTCTGTTTTGCTGATAGATTCACAAGATCGAGTCCTGTATGCAAATGAACGTTCCTTGATTGGAAAGCCCCTTCCTGAAGGTGAAAAGCAGCGTCTGGACGGAAACAGGAGCCGGCAGGATGACGATATTCTGCTTTCCAAGGAGCTTTCAGGCTCATTAAACGGCTGGAAGCTGATTAAAATTACGTCAAGTCAGTCCTTATATGAAGATGTCCGGAAAACCGCATACACCAATATTCTTGTCGGCATTGGCGTTGGATTGCTTGGTCTTCTGATGATAGGTATTATCTCAAACCGAATTACCCGCCCGATCGCAAGGCTGAGCAGCAAAGTCCGCTCCATTGAAGGCGGAAATATGAATGTTCCGTTTGACGATGCCAGAGACGATGAAATCGGCCATCTGGAGTCGCACATGAAAGATATGATGAACCGGATCAATTCCCACATTGACCGTGAATATAAGCTTGAAATTGAAAACAGGAAAAACCAGTTCAGAGCGTTAAAATCACAGATTAATCCGCATTTCTTATTTAATGCTCTGCAATCGATCGGTGCAGTTGCATTAAGGTCGAATGCTCCAAAGGTGTACCAATTGCTGACCTCCCTGTCCAAAATGATGCGCTACTCTCTGCAGGCGGATCAATGGGTGCGGGTCAGGGATGAAGCAGAGTACACAAAAGCGTATCTCTCCCTTCAAACCGAACGTTTTGGCGAAGATGTCAGCTATTCACTCGAGATGGATGAATCTATTCTGGACATAACTATACCAAGTATGATTCTGCAGCCGCTCGCTGAGAATTTCTTTAAACACACGTATGAGGAAGGCTACAGCAGCGCTCATTTGTCCATTACCGGGAAGAAACATAAAGAATATCTTCAATTTACTGTTGAGAACGATGGCCCTGGTCTCACAGCAGAAGTGCTTCAAACTCTGCGGAACCATATTTATACACCGCCTTACGAAGGGACCTATTCACACGAGCATATCGGCCTGAAGAATATCCGCGACAGACTGCTTCTGCGGTATGGGCAAAGTGCTGAAATGAAAGTTGATTCAATAAACGGAAAGGGTTTTTCCGTCAGCATGAAAATTCCGATAGAGATCTCCCCAAAATCATAAAGACTTAGGCAAGGAGTTGAACACGGTGAAAGCACTGATTGTCGACGATGAATTCAATGTGCGGGACGTCCTCCGCCATTTAGGCCAGTGGGAACAATACGGAATCACCAAGCTGCTGGAGGCAAGCAACGGCAAGGAAGCGAAAAAATGGATTGAGAAAGAGCAGCCTGAACTGATCTTTACAGATATAAAAATGCCCGGAATGACCGGTATGGAACTGATTGAGTGGCTTGATTCGATTTCCTATCCGGGAAAAGTGATTTTCATCACTGGATATAATGATTATTCCTATATGCGCAAGGCCATCCAGCACAGCAGCTTCGATTATTTGCTGAAACCGATTGAGTATGAAGCATTCAATCACACGCTGAAAAAATCCGTACAAGCATGGAAAGATGACTTCGAGCATGCAGAAGTGCTGGAAGATGCAAAAAAACTGCGGAGAAATCAGCTGGCGACTGCGATCTGCCTTGGTGACCGTTCAGATGCCGACAGCCTGGCCGAGTTTCTTCCTGAATCAGCAGGCTATGAGCTGACACTGCTTTCTTTTTATCAGATGCACAATCCGGATTCTTATATAGAAAACCTTTCAGATGAGCTGATGGACCGCAGAGTGGGAAATGCCTTTTCCCTCCAGACAGACCTTAACCTCTGCCTTGTGATCACGATCTGCGACCAGTGGCTGTCTGTTGAAGAGTATATCAGCCGGGAATTCGACCTCCCTGTAAGGCTTGTAACAGGAGAACCGATTGAGTCTTTATCACAAATCAGGCCGGCTTTTCAGACCTTGGAGAAAAAGCTTGAGGAACAAAATTTCAGATCGATCCACCGTTTGGATGAAATCGATGCTGCCCGGCGTATGGAGGACATCGTTTCTTATGTTAAAACCTATTATATGGAGGATTTGAGTCTGGAAAAACTGTCGAATGTCTTCTTTTTAAGCCGCGAGCATATCTCACGGAAGTTTAAGCAGGAAACTGGAATGACCCTTTCCAAATACATTACAGAGCTTAGAATCAGCCAGGCAAAATCTTGGCTGCAGGAAACGGACAAAAGCATCTACTCTATCTCAACCATGCTTGGTTATCAGGATGAAATCTACTTTTCAAAGCTATTTAAAAAGGTCGTTGGCATGACGCCTTTTGAGTTCAGGAACAGCAGCAAAGGGGTGACATGATGAAAAGCGTGTTCTTATCTCTCTTTTTATTGGTCAGCCTGCTTCTTTCGGCATGCCAAAATGAAGCCCAGCCAGAAAAAATAGAAAAGAAAGACCCGAAAGTCACACTTGATCTAAGGAATCCCAAAGTAGAGGTCTCCACTCAATTTGAAGAAATGACGCGGGCTTATGAGCGGGAGAATCCCAATGTCAATATCCGGGTGCATACCGTTGGGGGCGCAATGGATGACCTGTCCGATCTGAAAGCGGAAATGGCGACTGGCACCGGGCCGGATATTTTCACAAACACCGGCTTTGAAAATACCATGCTGTGGCAGAACTATCTAGAGGATCTCTCCGGTGAGCCCTGGGTGGATCAGGCCTACCAAGAAGCACTGACCCCGGTGACGTTGAAAGGTAAGGTTTACGGTATGCCGATTAACCTTGAAGGCTATGGGTTTATTTTTAATAAGGATCTGTTTAAAAAAGCCGGCATTGTGGAACCGCCTGACACTCTTACTAAGCTGACATCAGCTGCAGAAAAACTGCAGAAGGCTGGCATCACTCCGTTTGCAACAGGCTACTATGAAGACTGGAAGCTTGGCGATCACCTGATGAATGTCGCATTCGCCCAGCAGGAAAATACAGAGGAGTTTATCCAAAACCTGAATAACGGAACGGAAAAAATTACGACCAATCAAAATTTTAACGATTTGCTTAACTTGCTCGACCTCACCTTAAAGTTCGGAAATGATAACCCACTGACTACAGACTACACGATGGAAGTAAATCTTTTCACTTCCGGTAAAGCAGCGATCATTCAGCAGGGCAACTGGATTCAGCCGATGATCGATCAGGCTGCGCCGGACATGAACATCGGCTTTATGCCGATCCCAATTAATGACCGGCCTGTAAAGGAAGCACTTGTCGTCAGTGTTCCAAACTATTGGGCCGTGAACAAGCAGGCCAGCCCTGAAAAGAAAAAAGAAGCCAAAAAATTTTTAAACTGGATGGTGTCTTCCGAGCAGGGCAAACGGTACATGACGGAAGAATTCAAATTCATTCCCGCCTTCCATCACATCAACTCGGATGATCTTGGCCCACTTGCAGAAGAAACGATTCAAAACTACAAAAAAGGCAACACCGTCCCTTCTAACTGGTTCGACTTTCCCGTCGGAATCCGGGAAGAATTCGGCGCCGCCACACAGCTCTATGTCGGAAAACAGCTGAACCGCACGCAGTTGCTCAATGAATATCAGAAGTCCTGGGAGAGGTTTTCGGAGGAATAAAGAGGAAGCAGCATACCACATGGCAGGTGGTATGCTTTTTATTAAATTTACGCACTTTTTTCAGGATAACCGCTGATAATATTGTTCTAATACCAGGAATGACGCTCTTTTTACAGGACAACCGTTAATAAAATTGATCTATTGCCAGGATTAACGCTCTTTTTTCAGAACAACCGCTAATACAATTGCTCTAATACCAGGATTAACGCACTTTTTTCAGGGCAACCGTTAATAAACTTGCTCTATTGCCGGGATTACGCACTTTTTTCAGGACAACCGCTAATAAACTTGCTCTAATACCAGGATTAACGCACTTTTTTCAGGACAACCGCTAATACAATTGTTCTAATACCAGGATTGACGCACTTTTTTCAGGGCAATGCTGAAATAATTGCTCCACTCACACCTCAAAAAAGCTTTGTCTCTCTACTTTGCAAACCCTGAGAGAAAACGTTTTGTACCATTCCGCTTTTCCTCGATACTGGGCTGCCATATGGGCTGAATGTTCTTTCCATTTTTGGATGGAGTCCAGAGAATCCCAATACGAAACGGTAATCCCCAATCCTTCATCCCTTGCGCTTTCCACGCCTAAAAAGCCGCTCTGCTGAGAAGCCAGCTCTACCATTTTGTCCGCCATGATCCCGTACCCATTATCCGCCTCCGTTCTCTCTGAGGCAAAAATCACTGCATAATAAGGCGGATCAGGAGTTTTTGCAATTCCGCTCATATGTCACTTCCCCTTCATCCAATCTTCTCGTGTCAATTTCATATTAATAGAATCAATCCATTCTCTTTCAAACTCTAATTTATTTTGATCCACACTTTGTATAACAAACCCCAGGTTTTCATACACCTTCATTGCTCTGGGATTAAAAGCAAAAACACTCAGCGTCAGGAAATTGAGGTCTGTATTTTTAAAAACATACTCGATGATTAGCTGAGATGCTTCCTTCCCCAAGCCGCGATCTCTGCCTCTCGGACCAATAAGGATTCTGAAATTCATGCTTTGATTTTGTTCATCATATTCATTGACCACTACTTCTCCAACCAAGATATTTTGGGATTTATCTACAATGGCAAGGTCAAAGCGATCGGTTTGTTCATTTCTGGAGTGATACCAATTGTAAACCTCTTCTCTGTCGTACTCGTCAGAACTGCCGGTATATTTTAGAACAACAGGATCCTTTAAACATTCTTCTATAAAGGGTAAATCTTCATCAGCTTTAAAAGGTCTGAGAATTACTTTTTCTCCTGTAATGACCGGCTTCATGCTCAAATCCGCCATTTTTTCTCCTTTCATCACCGATCCAGAATCAAAAAACACATTTACTGACCGGCGCTTTCTTCAGCAGGTTTTCGTTTATGTTTTTCCGCAATGATTTTTTTGTTAAAAATCCTTACTTCGCCAACCATAAGCAGCCTCATATCTTCTACGATATATTTGGTCAGATCCTCATCAGAGATGTCATCTCCATCAATATCAAGCCGGAATTCCTGTCCCTGAAGTCCTCCCCCGTTAGTAAACACGATTTCAAAGTCGAATTGAACTCTTTTATCCATTTGATGCCTCCTTAAACGTTTGGTTAAAACTCACTGTCTTTGTATATTCAACAAAAAGAACATTAGCCCCTTCTCCTGAGCCAATATCAATATACGACTAAATTCCAATCAATATGTGCCATACCTATCCTCAAAGGACTCCCCTATAATTCTATTTGTACAAGCAATCAAACATAAAACGAGGAGGAAGACTTATGAACTTTAGCAGGCTTGCCAAACAGGCAACAGTAGTAACACTCAGTACGGGCATTCTATTAAGCGGTACTGTTACCCAATCATTTGCGGCTCCAAAGGATCCGGCAGATTACAAAGAAACGTACGGTACTTCACAAATTACTCGTTCCGCTATGAAAGACATGATCAACCAGCACGGTGATGCAAGGTATACCATCCCTAAGTTTGACGAATCCACGATTAAAAACATCCCTTCTGCCAAAAAAGTAACCGAATCAGGCGAAACGATTGATATGGATGTGTGGGATACATGGCCATTGCAAAACGCTGATGGAACGGTTGCAGAATATAAAGGCTATCATATCGTTTTTGGATTAGCCGGAGATCCTAAAAATCCAAGTGACACGTTCATCTACTTGTTCTATAAACAAGTTGGCGACAACTCTCTTGACGCTTGGAAAAATGCCGGACGCGTATTCGATAACAACGACAAAAACGTTCCGAATGATCCATACTTAAAGCATCAAGCAGAAGAATGGTCTGGTTCTGCAACATTCACTGAAGACGGTGAAGTCCGCTTATTCTACACAAACCGCGAACCATTTACACCTGAATCAGGACATTACGGAAAACAAACGTTAACGACTGCACAAGTAAACCTATCGCAGCCTGACACAAAAACGCTGAAAATTGACGGCGTTGAGGATTACAAATCCATTTATGAAGGCAAAGACAGCAAGTACTATCAAACGGTAGACAAGTTTGTAGAGGACGGAGCTCCTTCTGATAATCATACATTCAGAGACCCTCACTACATTGAAGAAGACGGCCGCAAGTATCTTGTATTTGAAGCCAATACAGGCACTGAGTATGGCTACCAAGGGGAAGAGTCTCTTTACAACCAAGCCTACTACGGCAACAGCAATAAATTCTTCCAGGATGAAAAAAGCAAGCTTCTGAGCAGCGATAAGAAAGGGCTGGCTGAAGTTGCAAACGGCGCAATGGGAATTATTGAAATAAATGATGATTATACTCTTAAAAAAGAAATGAAGCCGCTGCTTGTATCAAACACGGTAACAGATGAAATTGAGCGTCCTAACATCTTCAAAAAGGACGGAAAATGGTATCTGTTTACAAGCTCACGCGGTTCAAAAATGACAATTGACGGCATTGATAATCAAGACATCTACTTGTTAGGTTATGTGGCCAACTCACTGACTGGCCCATATAAGCCGTTAAATAAAACGGGCATGGTGCTGCATCAGGACCTTGATCCATACGATATCACATGGAACTATGCTCACTATGCCATTCCTCAAGAAGGCAGTGACAATACCGTTGTTACAAGCTATATGACGAACAGAGGGTACTTTGAAGACCACAAATCAACGTTTGCTCCAAGCTTTAAGCTGAACATCAAAGGAGACAAAACATCGGTCGTTAAAAACAGCATTCTTGAACAAGGTCAAATTACAGAAAAGTAAGAGCCAAAGAAAAAAAGAGAAAGAAAATGTCACTCGGCATTTTCTTTTTCTATTTTAAAAAGTGGTGAATTTAATGAGCAAAAAACGAGTTTTCAAGAAAAGCTACAAGATTGCCGGTATCATTATCATTGGATTGTGGATGGTGATCAGCACCGGCTTATTAATTCAAACATTCTTTAAAACAAAAGAAGTTCCGCCAGAAGAAAAAGAAGAGCACTCCTACCGTGCAGACTATCATTTTACGGCTCCTGATCACTGGAAAAACGATCCGCAGAAGCCTGTTTACTATGAAGGAACGTATCATTATTACTACCTGTATAACGGGGACTATCCGGATGGCAACGGAACAGAGTGGCGCCACGCCACCTCAAAAGACCTTGTGCACTGGAAAGACGAAGGCGTCGCCATCCCAAAATACACGAATGAAAACGGAGATCCATGGTCTGGATCTGTTGTCATAGATAAAGAAAACACGGCCGGGTTCGGAAAAGACGCTTTTATCGCCGTCGTAACCCAGCCATCAAAAAACGGCCAGAAGCAGGAACAGTTCCTCTGGTACAGTACAGATAAAGGCAAGACGTTTAAGACATACAGCGAAGAACCAGTCATGAAGAACCCAGGCCCAAAGGATTTCAGAGATCCAAAAATCATCTGGGATGACACTCATCGTAAATGGATTATGACCATGGCAGAAGGCAGCAAAATCGGTTTTTATGAGTCTGATAACTTGAAAGACTGGCGCTACACAAGCAGCTTTTCCACCGAAAACCTCGGTGTGCTCGAATGCCCGGATCTCTACCGGATGCGCACCGATGACGGCACTGAAAAGTGGGTACTGGGCTTCAGCGCAAACGGAAAAGCTGCAGGCAAGCCAAACACGTATGCCTACTGGGTCGGAACATTTAACGGAACAGAGTTTATCCCGGATCAGCAAGAAGCGCAATGGTTAGACTATGGCTTCGATTGGTATGGAGGAGTAACATTCGAAGATGGTCAGGAGAGAGATAAATTAGACAAACGCTATGGTCTTGCCTGGATGAATAACTGGGCCTATGCCGACAATGCGCCGACAATGGAAGAAGGCTTCAATGGCTTGGATTCCATCGTCCGTGAAATCGAACTGAAGCACGAAGGAGAAAATCAGTATTATCTTTCTTCACAGCCCATAGAAGCATTAGATGAATTGTCAAAAGTATCGAATGCTTATGACCAAATCAAAGTGAATGGCTCGAAAACACTTGAATTGAAGGCAGATGCCTATCAATTGGAGGCAGACATTTCATGGTCCGATCTTCAGCATGCAGGCTTTAGGCTGAGAGAATCAGCAGACAAGAAACGGCACGTTGACGTCGGGATATCATCAGAAGGAAATTACTCGTTTGTTAATCGGTCATTTACAGAGCATCCTGATAAATCAAATCAGTTCGTTGAAAGTATTGCACCTTTTGATGCTTATAAGAAGAAGGTTCATTTAAAGATTCTCGTTGATAAAACTAGCATTGAAGTTTTTGTGGATGATGGAAAGGTTGCTCATTCAAGTTTGGTATTCCCTCAACCTGATGATAATGGGATTACTCTCTTTTCTGAAGGCGGGAAAGCAGTTTTTGAGAATGTGAGGGTTAAGCATTTTGATTCGATCAATTGAACACCTCATCTGCAAAGAAATAATTCATTTTGCATTTTAAAAAAATAACAGAAAATAAAAAAGCGTCAAACCCTTGCAAATCAAGGTTTGACGCTTTTTTTAGGAGATGATATTACATCCTAAAGTTCTTCCCTTAAAAGAGATATTTCTTAAGAAACAATGGATAGAGTTGAATTATATAGTATGTCTACTTTCTTATCAGCAAAACTAATGGCTATTTGAAGCTTCTAATTCTGTCGATATCTACTCAGAATTTGTAGATATTTCCCGGGAATTAGTGAAATTTGAAAAATAGTGAATCTGGAATATTCAGACCAAAGGATTTTTCTGCTTTATATTTAGTTACCTTAGGTTTAAAAAGATCTCTTTTAATTGATTGGGATTAAATTTTGACATTTATCATGTATCGCTCTTTATTTCATTGGTTGCTTCTAATCTTTCTGTTTATACACACGGTTTCTAGCTTTACCGTCTAAGGGCTTGTCCATATCGCGTAACGCTATAAGCGCTTCGATGGCAGATTGGTAATAATATGCCATTCGCCATTAAAAACTCATAAAGGATCTGGGGGTTTATTTGGAAGTTGTATCGCCCAGCGATACGAAACATAAAAAAAGAACTTATCAATCCCTTTTTTGAGGAACACTATTAAGGACATGATGATCTTACTGAAGTCGGGAAACTTTTGTTTTAAACTGTGACATATCGTTTATCAGTTGAACGTTCATTTCACGCTAGCTGCGAGTTCATGAGTTAAAACATTAAGATCTCTTTTAATTGATTGGGATTAAATTATCATATGTATCATGTATCGCAATATCTGTTTCATTGATTCCTTCTAATCTTTCTTTTTGTTGATACACAAGGTCTTCACCTGTATCGTCTAGGGGCTTGTCCATATCGCATAACGCTATAAGTGTTTCGATGTCGGATTGAACAGATACGCCAATCACCATCTTTTTATTACTCATATCCACTTCTCTCTAAGTTTTGACCATACTTTAGAAAAAGGGTGTCACGTTCCAACTTCTTACACTTATTTGAAAGAAAATGCGTCTATACAGATGTATATCATGTTGCATATCGAACGCATTTCTATTAAATATTAAGATTTTGAATGTAATTATAAGTTATATCGCAAAGCGATACGAAACCAAAAAAAGAGCCGATCAGCCTCTTTCTGGAGCAACTCTATTAAGGAAGACTCTTGTTTTTGAATGAGGTTTTCAACCGCCTCAACTCCCATTTTAACGAGCATGCTTTTTTACTTGCTTCAAGTTGTGTATTTTGTTTGGATGCATATCGCTTAAACAAATCTCCAATGAATTTTAATTGTGCCTTCGTTCCAAATCCTGTTAAGTGTTAAATGATGATTTATCAAATGTTGCTACATCAAAAATTTGCTTCCGCAAATCTTTACACAGTTAATCAAAAAACCTTAACAGGCATCTTATTTTCGGAATATGGAGAAAAGCCACTCCCATTTTTCTTGAGGTTTTTGTATCGCTTCTTCTAAACGTTTATTAAAGTCATTTTGTGAACTCCATTCTTTTTTCTGTTCGTCCCTCATATTTTGTATTTCTTTTTGTAAGAGTTCACTTTTTTGTTTTTCTTGCTGCAGCAATGTTTCGTAATGGGTATTTTGTTGTTCAGTTAATCTTTCAATTTTAACATTCGTTTTATGCGCTGAATTTCCAATACTTGAACTTATAACATGATGATCTTGCTGAAGTTGGGAAACCTTTGTTTTAAGCTGTGACATATCGTTTGTCAGTTGGACATTCATTTCACGTGTAGCTGCGAGTTCATTAGCTAAAAACATTAAGACCTCTTTTAATTGATTGGGGTCATGGGGTAAATTTTCATATGTATCGGGTATCGCAATCTCTGTTTCATTGGATCCTTCTAATCTTTCTTTTTGTTGATACACAAGGTCTTTAGCTGTATCGTCTAGGGGCTTGTCCGTATCGCGTAACGCTATAAGCGCTCCGATGTCAGATTGTACAAAGATACGCCGTTCGCCATCTTTCAAAAACTCATATCCATTCCGCTCTAAGATTTGCCCATACTTACGGACAGTGGGAGTTGCAATCCCCACTTCTTCTGCCGCTTCCTTGGAAGAGAAAGCTCGTTCATTCGGTTGTATATCACGTCGCATATCGGACCTCCTTTTCTATTAAATATGAAGGTTTTTAAACTTATTTGCAAGTTATATCGGCCAGCGATACGAAACATAAAACCATCGAATTCAAATTATAACAATACATAATACCTCGTTTTGGTAAGGTACAAAAGCATATTGCCTTCTTCTACTGCAGCGCGAGTAGAGTTCAATGCATCTTCACTGTGTAGTTTGCGCTCTTGAAGTTTTACTTTATCGAACTCAGCAGTTGTTTCAAAGGATGCCAAGAGCTAATAGACTATTGAAAAAAGCCCAATTCCATAGTATTGGAATTGGGCTTTTTTACAGATTTTAACACATGTTAATTGCTGTAGCTTCTTTATCTTCTATCCATCCTCATATGCACTGCAATTAATCTAAACCAAGCACTGTATGCGGCACATACAGCTCTTCCAGGAGCGACATTTCTTCAGATTTAAAGCTCTTGATTTGTAGGACGAATAATCATCTCATTGATAGCCACATCAGATGGCTGTTCTATGGCAAAAACAATGTGCCGGGCAATGCTCTCAGCAGGAATCGCAATTTTGTAGAAATTATCAATTGCAGATTTAAGTTCTGAACCTGAAATCGTTTCTGGCAATTCAGTAGCAATAGCTCCCGGCGAGATGATGGTTGTACGAATATTATTAGCATACTCTTCTTTACGGAGACCTTCCGTAATGGCACGTACAGCAAATTTTGTTGCACTGTAAACCGAACCTGCAGGTCCTATTAAGTGTCCTGCTACTGAAGAAACATTAATAATATGGCCTTCTTTTCTTTCTCTCATAGAAGGAAGAACAGCCCCAATACCGTAAAGGACCCCCTTGATGTTCACATCGATCATCGTATCCCATTCCTTGATTTTTTTCTCATGCAGAGGTGATAGCGGCATTAGTCCTGCATTGTTGACCATGACATCAATTTTCCCAAACTCTTTAAGAGCATACTCAGCCAGCTCTTCCATTTGTTCATGTGACGTCACATCTGTTACTTTATAAATCGCTTTTCCGCCATTTCTTTCAATCTCTTCCTGCAGCTTGTGTAAACGATCTACACGCCGGGCTGCCAGTACCAGTTTAGCTCCTTTAGATGCAAGTTCTTTTGCAGCAGCTTCTCCAATCCCGCTGGAGGCACCTGTAATAATAACCACTTTATCTTGAATAGTAGACATACAATTTAACATCCTTTCATAATCGAATATTATTTTTTATTTTTCAATGCTATTCTTTTTATTTCTCTTTCGAAAACAATTCTTTTGCCACCATGATCGCAGACATTGCCTTTGGCCAGCCCGCATAAAAAGCAAGGTGAGTAATCACTTCGATAAGCTCCTCTTCTGTAAGACCATTTTCTTTTGCTTTATTTAAATGAAAGCCCAGCTGTTCTGTATTGCCTCCAGTGATTAAGTTAGCTACAGTAATCAGACTGCGGTCACGGGGAGAAAGCTCCTTGCGCTCCCATACATCTCCAAATAAAACGCCGTCGGTTAACTCTACAACTTTTGGTGCAAAGTCTCCGATCATTTTCTGTGCGGCAGTCAGCTCTTTTGAATGTGACATTTTATATCCTCCTTTTAGCATTCAGCCAAATTAGATGCGTGTTAAAAAATAATTATTGATACAATAATGAACACCTGTTTATAATTATAAACGACAACAGAATGCTTACAATTGTTAATTGAACGTGATTTGTTTATTAATGAACAAACCCCCTATATCTGTTAATTATCTTTTAGAAAGTTTGGTGACCAGCCATGTCAAAAGTGGATCGAAGAATAGCTAAAAGCCAACAAGCCATCAAAAAAGCGATTGTTGAGCTGATGTCTGAAAAGAGCTTTGATGAAATTACCATACAGGATATTTCCGACAGGGCAAATGTCAGCCGGGGAACTATCTATCTACATTATGTAGATAAATTTGACCTGCTGGATAAGCTGATAGAAGAACATATTAACGAACTGCGAAAAATGTGCGAATCGGCAGCAGAACTGGATTTTAGAGACGCGAATCTTCCCTGGTTCGAATATCTTGAAAGTCATTCTCTATTCTTTTCAACGATGTTAGCCAGTAAAGGAGCCCATTCTTTCCGCAGTCAGTTCGTAGCGTTTCTCATCGAAGAGTTCAAGGATGAAGTGGATATCACAAAAGGAAAAAATCACGGATTAAATGAAGGGATTATTCTTCAATTTATTGTGTCGTCTTACGTTGGGATCGTGGAATGGTGGTTCAAGAATGACATTCCGCATCCGCCTCATGTAATGGCAGAGCAAGTGGGGATTTTGTTAGAGAGGAATTTATGATAAGAGAATGATTTATAAGAATGAAAAAAAGCGTCAAACCCTGATAAATCAGGGTTTGACGCTTTTTTGAGGGCTAATAATTACATCATGCCGCCCATCTAAGAGGTGT
This sequence comes from Bacillus sp. V2I10, assembly GCF_030817055.1. Classification (NCBI taxonomy): domain Bacteria; kingdom Bacillati; phylum Bacillota; class Bacilli; order Caryophanales; family Bacillaceae; genus Bacillus; species Bacillus sp. V2I10. Next base: position 42,526 of record NZ_JAUSYV010000001.1, read on the forward strand.
TTTTTTGCTCTTATATGGGTTGGCAAAACCTTTGTATCAACTTGAGTTTTAAGAATGGAGATTGTATACGTTGGAATGAAAAATAAAAATTAGGTTAGCAAAAAAGTTAGCAACCCTGGAAGGTGACGTTATGAAAAAAATTCAAGGAAAAGCACCCCTTTACATAGAGAGCATTTTTTAAATCATTCAAACCCCTATTAATTTCAGAAGGAGAGATTATCATGAAAATGAAAAAAACCTTAAATCCAATTCAAACTGCGTTATTAAAGAAACACATAAATAAGTTTGAAGAAAAGGATGGTGTTTTAACTGAAGCTTTCACGATTGATGGTGATGCAGGCATGATTTTATACGGATATGTGTCTCCGAATAAAACTGTGAAAGGCGTGGTTTTTATATAGAACAATAAATACAAAGGAGTTTTGTAAATGAATTTAAAAAAGGTTTTTAGTGGCTGTCTTGTTTTATTGTTTGTGTTGGTTGTATCAGCTTGTGGGAGTGATGGTGTGAAAGGGAATGGAAAAACAACTGAATTGAGTCTAGAGGAAGCCAAGAAGTTTGAAAAAGGCTTTTTATATGTAAGGTCACCATTTGAGAGTAGAAAAGAAGAAGAGGATTTTAACATCAAGGAAATTGAACGTGTAGCTAAAGCTAATAACATGGATTTATATATTTATCATGCTAAAGAAGATACTTCAAAACTTGGCCTAAAACAGAATTCGTTAACTTTTGCTTTTTATCAAGATGGTGAAGTAAAAGAGAAATTAGATTTTATCGATCTCTCAGAAGATGATATTCCTTCTGAAGTAGAAACATTTGTTCAAAGTGTGCAGCAAGATTATTTGAAATAGGTTAACTTAAATAAACTAAGTTAACCATTGATATACGGGGATTTACAAGTTAACTAGGGGGAGATTGCATGGATGAAGAAGTAGCCAGGATACTTGAAAAATTCTCTGAATTTCTCGAAGTAACCAATCCAATCAGTTATATGCTTCGTTGGATAGGATGGGTCATTATAAAAGGGCTTGCATGGCTTGTTGATTCCCTATCAAACATAACGGATTCAATCCTGGGATTAAAAATGTTTTATGATAGTGTTGAAATTACAAGTTTTGTAGAATTCCTTATTCCTCTTTCTGCGACATTGATGGGGTTTTCGCTTCTCTACACAGGATATCAGCTCATTTTTCAAAAAAAGGTGGATCGCGAAGCCATTATAGTGAATGTGTTTATGATTATGTTTTTTTTCGCCTTGATACAAGAAGGTATGGAAAAAGCAAACCAATTCACAGATGAAGCTATTGATGCTCTTGATGTTGTTGAAGAAGGTTCAATTAGTCAAAAAGTTATTAAAGACAATATGACTGATCTTGCTCAATTTGATGTAACGGGTTGGAAAACAACTGAACTTAAACATCCAAACCGAATTCCAAAAGATCAAATTTTAAAAATTAATATCACACAATCTATTGATAAAGATTTTGAACTTGCAGGGGAAGAAATGACAGATACAGGGCGTGAGGTTTATTCTCATCGGTTGGAGTATAACGATCTAGGTAATGCCAAGAAAGTTAAATTAGATAATGGTTTCTTTACTGCCTTTAAAGAAAAGTATTATCGTTGGGACTGGAACTTTTGGACAATTGCGATCACTTTAGGTATAACGGCTTTTACTATGCTGACAATCGCTATAAAACTAGCAAAACTGTTCTTTGAATTAACATTCAACTATGTATTAGCAATCATTATAGCCCCTGCTGATATTCATTCAGGGCAAAAGACAAAGCAAATCCTTCAAAGTATCCTAAATATTTTTCTAGTGACAATTATGATTTTCCTATCAATGAAAATCTATCTAATTGGTACAGAGTTTATTACCGATAAATTGGATGGTGTCGCCTATTTAATTGCTTTATTTGCTTTCTCTCTTGCAGTAATTGATGGTCCCAATATCGTTGAACGGTTATTTGGTATTGATGCAGGACTGAAATCTAGCTGGGGAGCCGTAGCTGGTGGTTATGCTCTTGCAAAAGGTGTAACCGGTGCAACAAAGGGTACTGCAAATACTCTGAAAGGATTATCAAGTGAAGGTAAATCGGCTGCATTGAAGGGTGTAAGTGGTATTGCAGGAGTTGCAGGAATGGCACAAGGCCTTAGAGCAAAAGGACAGGACCAAACCACAGAACAGACTTCAAATGGTTCTGAAAGTGGTCATTCTGCAGATTTAAAGGCACAAGATCAAAATCAAGAAAAACAAAGTCCAAATGGTTCGGAAGGTCCCGGGGAAATTGAAACTGGAACGCAAGAAGTTGCTTCCTCAATTGAACAAGAAATGACACAACAACAACAAGAAGAAGGACAAACAGGAAAAGGGAAAGTAATAGGGTTGCATGATCAAATGGCTTTGAATGGTGTCTCCAGTAATGGAAAACCGAGTGCAGCAGCTGTAAACAGTCCACACTCAATTTCGTCTGGATCGCCAAACCAAATGAACAATGGCGATATACAAAAAAATGAGAAAATGTCGGGTGACTACGACAGTACCAGTCCTTCATCACCTTCATTTTCACAATCAAATTACCCTTCGGTTTCATCTGAAATGCAAGCAGAACCTAATATGGAAATATCACTAAAAGAAAAAAGAACTGATCGAGAAACTCGTCATGTTGGAAGCATAATTTCTGATAATGTGCAGAACAGTCAATCAGTAAAAACAGTTAAACGAACCTATCAAATTGGTCAAAACACAGGCGAAAGTTTAAGAAACAACATCGCTAAGTTTCGTCGAAAAAACCAATGAAAAAGTGAAATGAAAGAGAAGGTTTCCTTCTTTTTTTAATAACAATAAATAAAAGAGAGGGACGCGAAGGGGACATTGTAGGTTTTTGAAGGGGACATAAAGGGGACATTGGTCGAAAATAGGGGGACATAAAGGGGACATTGATTAACATTTAGTGATATCACTAAATAACTGTTTTTTAATTATCATTTAAGACCCACATCAGCCCACCAGAGAAAGATCAGGTATCCCACGTCAGCCCACCTATATCAATCAGGGGCCCCAAGTCAGCCCACCTGAAAGAAATTAACGATATCATATAAAACACTAGGCTTTGCCTAGGATATCACCCTTGGTGATATCAGTTTTTCCTTATGCTCTTTCTAACTCTAAGCCCCTTTAATCCGGATTTTGGTTTTTATCCAAAAGGAGAGATAAATGATGGATGTATTTTTAAGAAACATAGACCCAATCGCAGTAAAAAAATTTGATGAAATGGCAAAGAAAAAATCTATTTCAAGACAAGAACTTTTAAAAGCAGTCATTGAAAAATCAGCATATGAAAAGGAACAAAGTGAAAAAGACATGCGGATTGAAATGATTATTTCAAAAAACATTTTAGTCATGGGAAAAATGACAGAAGCTGTTGAAAGGCTTGAGAATTTAATGTACGAACTCATGGAAGAATAAACTTAGTATTATGGGTTCTGGTGCAAATATGACCTGTTAGAAACATAGAATCTCAATATCCTTTTCATCTATGAATTATGAGGCTACTCCAAATAACTTATGTATGAATTCAATCTCGCTTAGGACAGACTTCACCCCTTGTTGAAGTTGTCCTTTTTTCAGCATATGCATCACCTCCACTCCACAGATAATTTGTTTGGCTGTTCGAAACGTTTTTAATCCTAGCATAGAACGGACACGCTTCTTTATAAAGCGATGATCTTGCTCCACTATGTTATTCAAGTACTTCTGTTGTCTAAGTTGCATACCATCAGGTATGCTTTTCTCTTTTTTCAACTCTTCAATTGCTATAGGATAAGCCGGATTCTTATCGACCGTTATGACACGAGGCTTAGAAACATGAAAAGACCGCAAAGCTTTCTTGAAGAAGCGCTTTGCAGCCTTTTTGTCTCTTGTTTTACTGAGATAAAAATCAATCGTGTTTCCTTCGGAATCCACTGCTACGATACAGATACATCCATTGACCTTTTACTTTGATATACGTTTCATCGACTCTCCAGGAGTCATTTGTTGGCTTAAGATGACGCCGTACCCTTTCATCTAATTCCGGTCCATATTGATGAACCCAACGCATAATCGTTGTATGAGCCATCGATAAGCCGCGTTCTTCCATCATCTCCACTACATTACGAAAGCTCAAGTTGTACCGCAGGTACCATCTCACTGTTAACAAAATCATGTCAGGTTGATAATGTTTCCACTTGAATAAATTTTGCTTTTCCATACTGACCACGCACCTTTTTTAGAGTAATAGTATCAGTATGTCCAAGATTTAAAGATTAATTGTAATCGTCTTGAAGTTTTTGCACCAGAACCATCAGTATTATGTAAACTCGATATTAATCTTACAAAATCCAATAAAACCATTTGAAATTCTTGTACGAGTACACAAAGTTAAGTACATGGGACATGATTTAAGTACATAGAGTGTTAATCCACTCAAAACCCAAATTGATACTAATTACCTTGATAAACGATCGATAAGGGGTAGCTTCAGGAAAATGTGGATTTATACGTTAAGGAAATCCAAATAAAAAAAGCCTAGTTTCTCGTTCAACACTGAGAAATTAGGCTTTGGTTACTTCATAAAAGCGCCCGATTGTTGAAGATCGTTACTGAAATAAAGACATCCGTTAACCGGAGAAAAGATTTAGTTAAAATATTGTTGGACTTGAAATGGTATTATTTATTTGACTTTTTTAATAGCCTAAAACGTGTAAGCACTTTCAAAAAAATACTAAGCTTATTTTAGATGTGTCCCAGTTTGGGAGCCAACTGCTTTTAAATCTGCTTGAGTACCTTGATCAAAGGTACGGAAATAATGTTCGATTTCCTCAAGTGTAAGCCCTTTCGTTTCAGGTAAGTATTTCTTCATGAAGAAAATGGACATAACTCCTATAACTCCAAATGTAAGGAATGTTGAGGATAAGCCGATTTTCTCGAGTAATATTGGGAACATTAAGCCAATTACGAAATTGGTGATCCAAAGGAAAAACACGCTCGTACCCATACCAAGACCACGCAAACGCAGTGGGAAAATTTCAGAAAGTGTAACCCATAATACTGGCCCAATGGCACCTTGCATGAAAGCCAAAAATGTAACTGTTAAAGTAAGCATCACATATGGAAGTACAGCTGCCCCCTCAAGAATTTGTGAAAATGTCGCAATAAGGAGAAGCGCCGATGTTGTTCCTGTCAAACCAGTTAGCATCATTGGTCGACGGCCAACCCTACCAAGAAGCCAAATTCCAATTAAAGTTGCCAATACTGAAATGACCCCATTGGCGACGTTACCAATCAATGCAGCAGACGTTTGAAAGCCTGAATCTCTAAGAATTTCTGTACCATAGTACATAATCGAGTTAACACCTGTAGCTTGTGATACGATTGCCACACCAACCCCGATAAATACGATACGGCGCATCCAAGGAATAGTTAAATCTTTAAAAGTTGCTGTTTTCGTCTCTGTTTCCTCAGCTAAAGCAACCTCAATTTCCTTGAGCTCTAATTTAGCTTGTTTCTCATTACGAATCTTTTGGAGAACACGTAGTGCATCTTTATTTCTTCCCTTTGATACAAGCCAACGTGGGCTCTCTGGTACTTTAAGCATTCCAAAGAATAAGAAAATTGCCGGAAGTGATGCGATAAATAACATGAACCGCCAAACATGTGAATTGTCACCCAATGTGTTACCAAGAATCGCGTTGAAAACAAAGGCCAATAACTGTCCACCAACAATCATAAGTTCGTTCCACGTGACCATTCGTCCTCGACTTTCTGCAGTTGACATTTCTGCTAAATAGGTCGGAACCGTTACGGAAGCGCCACCTACAGCAAGCCCAAGAAGGAAACGAGAGATGACCATAACTGTAATGTTCGGAGCTAGTGTACATCCGATGGTAGCAAAGAAGAACAACACTGCTAGATATAAAATACTTTTTCGACGGCCAATAAAATCAGATATTTGACCACCAAAAATGGCACCTAGCGCGGCTCCCAAAAGAAGTGAACTCGTTATAATACCTTCTGTTAATGAGGTCAATCCTAGCTCTTCGGTCATAAAAGGTAACGCACCGTTGATTACACCTGTGTCGTACCCAAAGAGAAGCCCACCAAATGTCGAGACAAAGATAATGGTACTTAAGAACAATTTTTGATTTACCTGTTTACTCATACCTATTACCTACCCTTTCTTTTATAGATTCATTGTCTATCAAGACATATTGAAATCAGTAGATGAAAATTGAATAGTTATGTAACCAGATGGATTCCTGTTCAGTTTAAAGATTACACTCCAAAGGATAGAGCTATTAGAGTTTAAGTTCGATATTGGATTTTTCACCATTAACTTGAAGCTCCTGAACGATGGATTTGTTCTTCATTCTCTGCACTGGTTTCAGGTATATCTTCTTTGCGCCTTTCTATAGAGCTATCCACCAAAAGAATTCTTTCGATTTCTGTTATCCAACTGTTCTCTTCTATTCATACTATTTATTCAAGATTCAGGTTTTTAAAAGTCATCTATAATAAGAAGGATTAGTCAAAGTCTTTTGGTAATGCTTCCTTGAATACATTCGTTGATTTTTTTAATGCAGTAAGTGGATCCATTGTTAAATCCTCCATTTCGAGACTGACAGGCCCATCATAACCAACCATGCTAAGTACTGAAAAGAATTCCTTCCACCAACTAGTATCATGACCATGACCTAGTGCTACATAATTCCATGAACGGTCTGCAAAACGATCAATCGTTTTTGTATCAAGTACACCATCTGTATCAACGAATCCTTTTTCAATACGTGCGTCTTTAGCATGAACATGGTATATTGCTGATCCTAACTTTCTTAATGAGAGGATTGGGTTACCTCCCATCCAGAATAAATGACTTGGATCGAAGTTCATTCCAACCATTTCACCAATATGATTTCGTAGTTTAAATAGTGTTTCAGGGTTATAAACTAGTTGAGACCCATGGTTTTCCAAAGCAATTTTTTCAATACCGTGTTCTTTTGCTTGTTTTACGGTCTTTTCCCAATATGGGAGGGCTATTTCATTCCATTGCCAATCTAAAATTTCATTGTTGATTGGCGGCCAGCTTGTTGTGATCCAGTTAGGAGTCGTATCTCCTGGCCCGCCTCCAGGAAGACCTGACATCATATTGATCGCTTTCACCCCCAATAGTTCGGCTAGTCTAAATGTTTTTTCTACAACTATTTGGTGTTCTCGCCCCTCCTCGTTTGGAGCTAATTGGTTACCAGAACAATTCAGAACCTCAATTGAAAGTCCTCTAGATTCTAAAGCGCTTACAAACTTTTCGCGTTGAATTGAACTTTCTAGTAAACTATCTAAATCCACATGTGGTGCCTTAGACCAATTACCACAAGAAAATTCTAAGGTGTCATACCCTAAGGATACGGCTGTATCAGCCATTTCATCGATAGACATAAATCCTAAACAATCTGTTACCAAACTCATTCTCATAATAAAAAACTCCTTTCATTATTTCATTATATTAGTGTTTTTCCGCCAGCAATTGTCATTGAAGTACCAGTAATATAATTAGCTTTTTCACTACTTAAAAAAAGCATGAATTCAGCTACTTCCTCAGGACTTGCTAGTCTTCTCATTGGTACCTGACTTGTTAACATTTCTTCATATTCTTCAGGTGCTTTTCCTTCAATTACACTTCTTTTTTGGAATACCTCTTGTAGCATTTCAGTATCTACATATCCAGGACATACTGTGTTAACTGCAATCCCGTATTCTGCCAGTTCAAGAGCAAGCACTTGGGTTAAAGAATTAACTCCAGCTTTTGATGCACAATATGCACCGTTCCCAAGCTCTCCAATTTTTGAAGCCTGTGAGGAAATGGAGACTATTTTCCCATTTTCAACTTTGTTCTTTATCATATTTTTTGCAACAGCTTTACTGAGCAAATAAATAGATTTTAAGTTTACATTAAACACTCTATCCCATTCGTCTTCTTCTATATCCAAGATTAATCTTGATGTAGACATACCAGCACAGTTTGCTAGTACATCAACTTGTGTAAATTGGGATTCAATCTCATTCATTGCAGTATTAATCTCTTCCGATGAAGTCACATCTACAACAAGTGGTAAAACGGTTACTCCTAAGCTTGCTATTTCTTTTGCAGTAGCTTCAATATTTTTCTTATTTAAGTCAATAAGTACAAGATTAGCTCCTTGTTCCGCATATTTGACAGCCAACGCCTTTCCCATTCCTCTTGCTGCTCCTGTAACGATACAAGTTTTTCCTTTTAAATTTTTTTCCATCTCTATCATCCTTTCTAGGTACTATTTCAAATCTAGGTTTTGCATATTGCCTAAAAGTGTATAGAAGGTACATATTTTTGTATTGATAAACGAAAAGAGAAGTAATGCTAGATCCCTTTAATGTCAGCATTTATATTAGGGATATATTTTTCGAAATTTCCTATGTTGTCTCTTTTATAATATGTATTCTCCTCCTATCATCGTAATAATCGGCTTTTACGCATACGTATGCATAAATTGCGAAAAATATAGAGAAGGTGGAATAAATTTATATTATCTTATTCCACATGATTCTCTAATGACTAAAGTAGGACTAATCTCAAGCTTTTGCTTAATCGTCTCTGAAGAGTTCAACTTATCGATTAATCGCTTACATGTTAACGCTGCAATTTCTTTTGTAGGTTGTTGTACCGTAGTCAAATATGGTTTATATAGGGTACTTAATTCTATATCATCAAATCCTACCACAGCAATATCTTGCGGTACATATATATCTAATTCTCTTAATGCCTTTATTGCTCCCAAAGCCATTAGGTCATTTTGTGCAAATATAGCAGTAAAATCTCTTAAAACATCAACATTATCCTTTATAACCCGGTAACCCGAATCAAATGTCGCGTTTCCATAAAACAACATATTATCATGATATGGAAGACTATAATCATGAAGAGCTGCTTTAAATCCTTCAGTTCTTAACCCAAACTCGCCACCTATATGATTTGCTGAAATACACATTATCTTTTTATGCCCATTCTTAATTAGATGATCGGCAGCTATATATCCACCCTTATATTGGTCAACACATACAAAATCTACTTCTCTTGTTTTATAAAAGGGCGGTAAATACTTGCAAAAAATATAGGGAATATCTGTTTTTTCCAAGATCGCAATTGTTTCATCGTTTAATGATGGTTCTAAAATAATCAGTCCGTCTATTTTCTTGGCGGCAATGAGTCTCTTAATATTATTTTGTTTTGTAAATCTATTCTCAAAAAATGAGACAATAACATCAAATTCCATTCGTTCTAAACTTTCTATCAGCTCATTCTGCCACGACCTGAAGTGTACTTCTCCCGAGAAAAACAGACTTTTTGGTAAAATGACGCCAATGGTGTTCGTTTTTTTTGCACTTAAACTCCTTGCATTGGCGTTAAATTGAAAGCCGTGTTCTTCTGCAATTTTTAATACTTTTTTCTTTGTTTTCTCTGAAATCATCGGACTGTCATTTAAACACCTAGACACTGTTGATTGACTTACGTTTGCCATTTTAGCAATGTCCTTAGTTGTAATCGTCATAATAGCTTCATGCCTTTTCTATTTATTTACACGCATACGTATGCGCTAAGGTTCTATTTCATGTTACAATATTCAGATTTTTCAGTCAACACTATTTATAAAAATAATCTTATCCATAATATTTATATTTGATATTTTATTGTATACCCATTGAAATCACCATCTTCTATTTCTTCTTCAACTAACCCTCATTAACATAGGTGCATTTTTTCTTTCACAATATTTTCTATATAATTCAACCTGAATACACAATTTCTTTTTTGGACTATTCAACAATCTGGCCCTTTCGTATTATAAGATCAATCAGTTAATTCTGGTTGGTCTATTTTTTATAGGTTATTCTTTAGGTAGCCGGGGTAGGACGATCTGGCCCTTGGGACTTGATCCCGTCCGTTATACTGTCCACCCCCTACTTGTAGAAACATGTTTGAGGCTGGTTGGGACAAAGATCCCGTATAACAAGCGAAGCTATGACACTGCAAGATAGACAGGGGCTACCGGTAAATCCATAAAAAGGAGATGTGATAAAAATGAATCCAGTCATTGGCCTGGATATTGCAAAAGGAGAAAGCCAAGTTCAAGCTTTTCTGGAAAAGAAAATACCTTATAGAAAAACATTTAAGTTTAAGCATAATAATGAAGGCTTGAATGCGTTTAATGCTTTTTATGAAGAAATTAAGCTTAAAGCAGAAATAGATCCCGTTGTAATCTTTGAGTCTACTGGACATTATCATGAACCTGTACTTCAATTCCTGGAGGAAAGAAGAATCGCATACTATCTTATTAATCCAGTGGTTTCTTACGAAACAAAAAAGACAAGCCTTCGAAAAGTAAAGACAGATCCTCATGATGCCAAACATTTATGTGAACTCTACTATAAAGAGGATTTAGAGACCTTTCATAGAAAGAGCGTTAGAACAATGAATCTAAGAAACCTATCCAGGCAGCATGAGTCTTTAACGAAAAATCATGTTCAATTGAAGCTACAGTTCCAAACAATTCTAGATCAAGTGTTCCCTGAATATAAAAGTGTCTTTGGGAATGTATATTCACCTTTGTCACTAAGAACATTACTCTTATATCCAACTTCTAAGGATGTATTACTGGTAAAAACAGAAGATTTGGCTAATGATATGTATAGTCTTGGAGGGAAACGGTCGTATTCTTGGTGTTTGACTAAGGCAGAAAAACTCAAAGAAGCAGCAGGTCGGAACCCATTCAAAGAAACCTTATATAAAAGCCATTTGGTTAGTATGAATATGTATATGAATTTGCTTCTTCAACAAAAAGAGTACCTGCTAATCCTAGAAGAAGAAATTGACCAGCTGGCACAGGAGTTTGAAGAGTATTCAATCATTCGTTCCATTCCTGGTATTGGAGCGAAAATCACAGCTACTCTGATTTCAGAAATTGGAGAAATAGATCAATTCAGCAACCCTAAAAAGTTAGTTGCTTATGCAGGTATAGACCCAAGGATATTCCAATCTGGAAAGTTCAAAGCATCTATCAATCGGATTACGAAAAGAGGATCTACTCGGCTAAGACAAGCCTTGTATACAGCTGTACAATGTGGGTTGACAAGAAATCGTAATGTAAAACTAAGAGAGTTTTATGGCAAAAAAAGAAGTGAGGGCAAGCCTCACAAAGTAGCAATTATCGCTTGTGCCAACAAGCTCTTACATTGGATTTACGCAATCCTCACACACAAAGAGACGTTTAGAGTATAAAAAATGAACTTAAATTACATTATTTACCATAACTTCAAACTGCCATTTGAAGTCTCTTTGTCGTGCTTACAATTATTATAACATGGTAACTCAAACTAATTTAACCCAAATCTATTGACTTATATTAGCTGGTATTATGGAATAAGGAAGGACTATTTGTTCTCTTCTGATAGCTTTCTATATAATGAAGCTCTAGATACATTTGTAATTTCACAAATTTGATTTACGGTCATATTTCCTTCTTTATATAGCTTTACTGCATAATTCATTCCTGCGTGATTTTTATGATACTTCTTTAACCGACCTTTAAGCTTTCCTTCTTTCAAACTCAATCTCTTCACGTTGTCGCATACGAATAAGGTCTCGTTCTAATTGGATAACACCAGCCTTACCGTAATTAAGAATTGGCTGTATGGATTAACTTCTGATAAATCTAGCCATGTATCTTTTAGTGATTTTAAGCTAGCCTTTTTACCTGGGGTCCTACCAACAAAACGGGAAAACATACGTTAAGGATAATACTGTAGCAAACAACGAGCATTGTCTGTAAATCCGTACCAATAACGGTTATTAAACTTCTATTTTGGTGATTTGTTTTTGGTTTTTCTTTTGGTTATAGAAAATCTTTAAGAAATCCATGTGTAACTTTTGAAGATATTTTGCACCTATTTTAAAGCGTTATTTTGCACTATAAGTAAATATGAAAAAGCCCAATTTCTCATTAAAATTGAGAAATTGGACTTTTATCGTTACTCTGGAAAAGCGCTTAGATTGTTGAAGATTACTATTTAGTATAAGTACCCTCTACTAAAAATATATTTGTTCAATCATTTTTTTAGTATACGATTTAAGCTCTTTGTAAAATGTGAGCTAAAATAGAAATTATCCCATCACATCTTTAAGACGTTTATTTTGTCTCATTAAGAATAACCAAAATATTAAAAGAACACTAAATAAAGAAAAGAATAATATTGGCGCTTGAAAAATACTCCAAGTACTTGGTCCGTAATAGGTTAATTGATGGTGCCTTTCAACAGTCTGTTCATACGAACTTTTATATTCATATTGGATGACCCAACGTTTATTCGCCATCACAACAGTTCCTAAATCGTATCCAAGACTTTTAAATAATAGGTTTTAGCTCCGCTTAAAAATGTCTTACCGTCATGACTAAGAGTCTGTTTAATATTTAACAATCCTTTTTCCAAGTTAAGATCCTTCCAACGCAAACCAAGTAGTTCACCTTGTCGTATACCAGTTGTTAATGCAAGGTAAAAGTTTTTACTTTTAGTTACAAAATGAATAAAGATAGCTGATATTATTATCGCTACACCAAGCACTAAAATAGGGAATAACACTGTATTTATGAAATGACTATTAATCCATGTATCATACAAAAAACTCCACCTCAGTCTTTGTCTTTATTGGTGTGAACGAAACTCTGGTGTTCCACTCAATGTTAAAGTCCATATTTTTTAAAGAGAAAAATACCAGCGACAATAAAGAGAAATATAAATATGTAAATTGAAAAAACTATTATTAGGATAGGGAGTCGTTTTATATTAGAACAAATCATTCTTTTTTGAAATTATAGTGAAAGTCTATTTATGATTAAAATAAGGAAAGTGGTTTCCTTATTTTAATTTCCTCATTTTAACATTTTACACTTTAATATGCAAGGTAATTCAACTATTTATGGTCAATAACGATGAAAACCTAATACTTAAATAAAGTGATTCCTAAGTTAAAAAATAGTTTGACTAGTGATTTGTAATGGCTTACAATCATAAAAAAGGAAAGAACTTTCCTTGACTGGTTAGAAAATATAAAAATATTTTGGAGGGATTGTTATGAATCAATTGAATATAGGTTTAATCGGGGCCGGACGCATGGGGGCTTTTCATGGAGAAACTCTCGCTTATCGTTTACCGCAGGCCAATTTGTATGCGGTTGCAGATCCGACTCCCGGTGCAGCGGAAAATTTGATCAACAAATTGAATGTAGAAGCAAAAGCGTATACAGACCCAATGGATTTAATTCAAGACCCGCAGATTGACGCTGTTGTCATTGTTTCGCCTGCCCGGACGCATGCAAGCAATGTTCTTGCTGCTATCAAACAAGGGAAAGCTGTATTTTGCGAGAAGCCTATGGCAGTTACCTTAGAAGAAGCCAATGCAATTGTGCAAGCAGTAGATGAAACGGGCAGTATCATGCAAGTAGGATTTAATAGAAGATTTGAAAAAGGATTTAAAGCAGCTTATACAGAAATAGCAGCAGGGAACATAGGGACACCGCAATTGCTGAAATCAACGACAAAAGATCCGAAATTAACCAGGGCTGAATCAATTCCAGAATGGACGATTTTTCTTGAAACGTTAATTCATGATTTTGACACACTTATGTATTTAAATCCCGGCGCAAAACCAGTGGAAGTTTATGCGATGGCCGATGCGCTTATTCGTCCGGACTTAAAAGAAAGCGGTTTATTGGATACAGCGCTTGTCACGATAAAATTTGATAACGGAGCTATGGCAACTGCAGAAGCTAATTTCCAGGCGGTATATGGATATGACATTAGAGCTGAAGTATTTGGCTCAAATGGCATGCTTACGGCTGGTGGCATACGTAAATCCAGTATGACAAGATACAACCAAAATGGAGTAAGTTTTGATACATCTCGTTATGATCAAGATTTATTGTTTGATGCTTATGTTGAAGAATTAAGAAGTTTCGCCGATTGCGTTATTAATAATACTCAAACGTATGCGACAGCAAAGGATGCACGGTGGGCGCTACAGATTGCGCTAGCTTGCATAGAGTCTGTTAAAACCAATCGCCCAATCAAAATTGAAAATGCTGTTTTAATTTAAAAACATGGGCAGGTTTAGAATAAACGTAATGAAAATGATTCATTGAATGGAGGGAATAAAATGTCGAGAGATTATGGTCTTTGCTTATGGACATTTGGTGAAATAGCTTTTGAAGACAAATGCAAGCTTGCTAAAGAAATTGGCGTAAACGGCGTGGAAGTTCAAGGAGATTTAGCGCAAGATCCGCTTGAACTTCAAGCTCTTTTAACAAAGTACGATTTAAAAGTATTATTAGTAACTCCGGACAATGTCGATATTTCTAGTGCAGATGATCAAGTTCGTTCCAGTGCGGTCCGTTATTTCTTAGATTTATTGGACTGGGCACAAAAACTAGGTGCGAAAAGAATTTGTTTGCATGGTGATGTTGGGAAAACACAAGGGTCTGGAGACTTATCGAAAGATTGGAATTTGCTTGTGAATAGTTCAGCGGAAGTTCTGCGAAAAGCGGAGGAACTAGACATTGAAGTGGTGTTTGAAGTATTAAATCGGTATGAAAACCACCAAATTGTCACAGCCAAAGAAGCCGTTCGTTTAATTGACGAAGTAAAAAGCGAGAAGTTTTATGTGCTGCTGGATGCTTATCACATGAATATCGAAGAACCTTGTCCCATTACAGCTCTTAAAGAAACAAACGATAAATTAGGCGTTTATCATGTAGCAGATTCGAACAGACAGGCGGTCGGCAACGGGCATGCTGATATTAAAGGACAAATTGATGCTTTGCATGAAATCGGCTTTAATGGACCAATTATTATGGAAATGACGGCTGAAGGGCCGAACCCATTTACACCAGTTAAAGAAGGAAATTATTTAGAAGTAGTAACGGATTATTACAGGGACTCCCTAAGCAAACTAAAAGAATGGGATCTGGCTAAAGTAAACGCTTAAGATTTGGAACTTTAAGATGATTGATTTAAAACAAACTTATCTGGATTCGCGTAAAAATTTGATGGATCCAGATAAGAAAATTGATTTTTAAAAGCTTCCCTGTGAAAAGCAATGTAATAAGAGTTTGGCCTGAAGATTTAAAAACCAATTAATTTGATTTTTGAAAAGTTTAAATGTCCCGATTAAATTTATTGAATTTTTAAAATTATTTTGAATGATTCTTGTCAAATTAATGATGAAGGTGAGTCCAAAAAATGAAGCCAAATATAAAATACATAATTTACTTAACGTCTATTACTGCATTAGGAGGTTTGTTGTTCGGGTACGATACAGCAGTGATATCAGGCGCAGAACAATCGCTGCAACTCTACTTTATAGAAAAGCTTGGTTTAAACACCCTGTTTCATGGCCTGACTGTATCCAGCGCTTTAATCGGATGTATTGTAGGGGGATTAATCAGTGGGTTTATGGCTAATCGAATAGGCCGCAGAAATTCACTAATGGTTGCCGCTGTTTTATTTTTTATTTCAGCAGTTCTTTCTGCTTATCCTGAATTTCTCTTTTTTGAAAAAGGTGAGCCAACTATCGGCCTGTTCATCATGTTTAACATTTACAGGATTATTGGAGGAGTAGGTGTTGGTTTAGCATCAGGACTAGGACCGCTGTATATTAGTGAAACATCTCCCGCCAACATTAGAGGACGGTTAGTAACATTAAACAATTTGGCCATCATTTTTGGTACTTTGCTGGTTTATTTTGTGAATTGGAGAATAGCTGACGGGCAAATTGCTAGCTGGATCAATGATCTGGGCTGGAGATATATGTTTGCTTCCGAAGCAATTCCAGCACTTTTATTTTTTTTCCTTTTGTTTTTAGTGCCTGAAACGCCGCGTTATCTCATATCTAAAAACAGAGATGACGAAGCGCTAAACATTTTAGAAAAAGTAAACGGGTCGAAGAAAATCGCAAAAGAAATTTATCATGATGTAAAACAAACGATGGATACTCCTAAAGGGCATATTTTCTCATACGGGAAGATGGTTATTGTTGTAGGGATTTTAATAGCTGCTTTCCAGCAATTTGTTGGGATTAATGTTATTTTGTATTACGCGCCTCGTATATTCGCTGATATGGGAGCGAGTGCAGATACTTCAATGCTTCAAACGGTGCTACTGGGAGTCGTAAATTTTGTTTTTGTTTTTATAGCTCTTCTGGCAGTAGACAAATGGGGTAGAAAACGCTTGCTTCTTTTAGGTTCATTCGGAATGACCGTCGGTATGTTAGGAGTAGCTGCTTTGTCATTTGCGGACAATATGGGAATAAGCGCATTAGTGCTTATCTTGCTTTACGCAGCTTTTTACAATTTGTCATGGGGGCCGCTAACATGGGTGCTTGCTTCTGAGATTTTCCCTAACAAAATCAGAGGCCAGGTGATGGCAATAATAGTAATGGCTAACTGGAGCGCGAATTTACTCATATCAGCAACATTCCCTTCTTTATTGGAAATAAGCGCTGGAATGACGTATAGCTTTTATGGATTGATGTGTATTCTTGCTTTTGTTTTTGTATGGAAATGGGTCCCTGAAACAAAAGGAAAAACACTCGAAGAAATCGAAACACATTGGGACTCAGCACCAGCTAGAACGGATACCGATTTACGCACAAAAAAAATTAACTTATAAGTGCATACGGTCACACCGCCAAAAACATGTAAGATGAAACAATTTGAATGACAGTCAGTTTGTCCAAAGCGCGCTTTCTTTTTGCCCTACGGTAAAAGGAAAGCGCTTCTTTTTATGATGATAGGAAAAGAGAATACTCATTAAAAAGTTTAATTATGATTGCTTTCTCATCAATAGTCCCGTGTTTAACCTTCTATAGAAATAGGTTAAAATAGTTTTAAGTGCTGAACGGAAAAAGAGAGGAAAGAAATTATGAAACCGACAATATACGATGTAGCTGAAAAAGCAGGAGTATCTATTTCAACGGTGTCTAAGGTGCTTAATAATACGGGTAGCCTTGCAGATAAAACAAGAAAAAAGGTTAAGGAGACGATGCAGGAATTAAATTATCAGCCCAGTGTTGCAGCATCCGTAAAAAAGCGTATTCAGATGATTGGACTTTTGATACCTAACATTGCAAATCCTTTTATGGCAGAAGTAGCACGCAGCATTGAAAACCATTTAAAGCGACACGGCTACAGTCTGATGATTTGCAGTACGGATAATGATTTTAAAAATGAAATCGAATATATTTCGATTTTAAAGCAAAAGTACACAGAGGGGATTATTGTCGCAACGGGCTTGAAAAAAGAGAAGTCTATCAAAGAACTCGTCAAGACTAACCTTCCTGTCGCCTTGCTTTCGAGAGATGTACCTTCTCTAGCAATAGACACTGTGCTTGTAGACGATTATTTAGGTGGTTATGAAGCCACAAGGCATCTAATTGAACTTGGACACGAAAAGATTGCCATGATCACGGAAGACACTACATTCTCAATTATCCAGTCAAGGGTTCTAGGCTATAAGAAAGCGCTCGAAGAAGCTGGACTGAACTATGACGAAAGTTTGGTGCTGACTAATAATACCTCTCTTGATGAAGGCAAAAAATCAATGTTAACCCTTTTAAAAAAGTCTAGTCCGCCAACGGGTATTTTTGCTTCTACTGAAACTCTGGCGATTGGCGCACTGCAGGGAGCACGCGAGCTAAATATAAAAGTACCAGATGAGCTATCCATTGTAGGGTTTGACGACACCGTTTTATCAACAATATGTGATCCACCTTTAACAACAATTGCGCAGCCAATTGAGGAGATGGGAAAAAAGGTAGTTGAGCTATTAGTAGAAGAAATTGAAAAAAAGAAGGAATCAAAACAGCGCGTGATATTATCTCCTAAATTGATTGTGCGAAATTCTACTGCAAAGAAAAAAATTTTTTAATTTTCTTTTCGACGGCCTCCCTAGATTTATTAGGAATATGTGTCACTTTGACCGGTAATTCGCACTTATTTTAAGTGTTATTTTGCACATCCAACTTTAAAAACCCAGCTACCTTCACATGAGAAGATTAGCTGGGTTTCTTAATAATTTACATCCAATCATTTATAGAATTATTCTGATCTGTTTAGTAAAAAAGCAACTGCTTATTGTTTAGCAATCGTTCCCTTTTATTGAAAAAGGAACTTAAACTATTATTTTTCAAGGGTACTCATTATTTCATTAATAACTTCGGCGCAAGTCTTAATTTCTTTTATTCCACCTGCAGCTTCAGATAGGCTTATAGTACCATTAACTAAATCCCCATCTAACATACCAATTTTAAAACCATTTCCATAATATTTGTAGGCCTCATCTGGTTTCCCTTGATTGATAAGTTCGAAGGCTTTTTTTCCAGCTTCTGTAGGGATTGTTCTTAAATGTCCGATACCTGATTTAAATTCAATAAATTCCTCACTATTCACATTTAGTATTGCTTGTTTTGTAGCATCTCTTGCAGGGTTTTCTTTTGTGGCTATAAAACGTGTACCCATATATACACCTTCTGCACCCATAGCAAAAGCAGCTTTAGCTCCTTTTCCATCAATGATACCACCTGCTGCAATGACAGGAATGTTTACCAAAGAAGTTACTTGAGGTACTAATGAAAGAGTACTGATTTTGTAGTCACTCATATGGCCACCAGCTTCATAACCTGTTGCAATAAGAGCATCCACTCCCGATTTTCCAGCTTCTACTAACTTTTGCACAGTAGGACTAAGATCTCTATAAATAATATTAATATGGTGCTCTTTTAGTCTATTTTTTTCAGTCAGTTGTTTAACTTTTTGTATTTCTTTTCTAAGTCTTTCAGCAGTATCTTCTGGACTTGAAGATTTTTCTGTTTGTCCAGCATTTGGTCCCAATACTCCCATTCCTCCTGCGTTAGAAACTGCAGCCACAAATTCTGCGGAAGTAACCCATGTCATTGCTGCTGAAATAATTGGATACTCTATGTCAAGTAGTTCTGTAATTCGATTTTTCATATTAAACAATCTCCTTTTAATTAACCATAATATAATATTTCTTCATTTAAATATGTGATAATATATAAATCCCTTATGTTTTCTGCCAAATAAAACGTGTATATACTAATTTTCCAGTTCTTTTCTGGTTGATTTTTCATATCTGTTTTCTGGATAAGATAAACCCAAATTACCACGTAAAGTGTTTGATTCATATTCCTTACGAAAAATCCCCTTTTCTTGTAAAATAGGAACGACTAAATCAATAAAGTCATCAAATCCTGAAGGATGCTCCTGTCTTATCAGCAAAAGATCCATCGCACCTGCCTCGTGCCATTCCTGAATTTGATTGGCTACTTTCTCGGCTGAACCGAAAAATAATGGTCTTTGTATTCTATATACAGGCATTAATCTTTGTAACTCTTGGAACTTTTCCTCAGCTTCTTTTTCTGTCCTGCCGACAATTGGATTCTGCGTAGGCATGATTAAAAAATCTTCTGGTGAACGCCCTTCTACGACTACCCTTCTTTTTATCTCCTTACTGAAGTTCTTCGCATATTCAAGGTTGTCGCCATTCACCAATACTCCTTCAGCATGTTTCGATGCAATATCCATAAATTCTGATGAAGTACCAGCTTGGAAAATGACAGGTCTTCCTTGTCTAGAACGACTAATATTTAATGGACCATCCACCGAAAAAAACTTACCTCTATAATTTAGGGGATGCATTTTTCTTGGGTTGAAAAATATTCCACTTTCTTTATCCCGTATAAAAGTATCATCTTCATATGAATCCCATAGCCCTTCCACAATCTCCAAAAATTCTTTTTTCATTGGATATAAGTCCGATTTAGAAAGATGTGTTCGGCTATAATTTGCTAACCCTCCTGGATTAGAAGTAATCGCATTCCATCCTGCTCGACCGTTACTAATTTTATCAAGAGAAGCCATCTGTCGAGCCACAGTGAATGGATCTGCATAAGAGGTAGCAATGGTTGCGGTAAGGCCAATATGAGTGGTAGCCATGCTAAGCGCAGACAGAATACTTACGCCTTCAAACATACTCAAGTAATGTGGAATCATACCAGGTCCAATATGGCTGACATCAGCCAATAAGACCATATCAAACTTACCTTCTTCAGCTCTTTGAGCTTTTTGTACATAATAATCTACATTTTCACTAGCATTGGCGGGCATATCCGGATGACGCCAACCCATATAATTCCAACCGACTCCATCAATAATAGATCCAATTTTAAGCTGTTTTTTATTTGTCATTTATACCCTCTTCTTTCTATTTACTGTAAAATGAATGATACGTTTTCCACGATTGGACGTAGGGTGCCACTTTTTTTATTCTCTTTACCTATTTATAGAGGTAAGATCAAATTCTTCTGCCAGTAGTTGGTATCCTTTTAGTCGGCTTTCTTGACTAGGATAAAAATCAGCTATCATGATTTCATCAACTAGGGCTGCTTTTGCCATCTGCCTTAATTGGTGAGCTACGTCATTGACGCTCCCAATCACAAACCGATCTTTATTAGCATTTCGAGCTGCCTCTTCCTCTGGTGTATAGATATGGGCCTGGGCTTCTTCCAACGTTGGAAATGATAAATTAGATGAACCAGTTCTCATTCTTGCCCACGTTAACTCTGCTGGACCTGCCAAATATTTTGCCTCTTCCTCTGTTTCTGCTGCAATAACACCAATAGCTAATATACTTTTTGGCTCCTTCATATACAAAGATGGCGTAAAGTCTTTACGATATGACCGAAGGATTGGAATTGCTAACTGAGGTGCTAAATGGGCTGCAAATACAAAACCAAGCCCTTTTTCTACGGCAAACTGTAAACCGCCTTCACTAGATCCCAACATATACATATCAGGCACTAACGATTGATCACCTGGAGGTGTAATGTTGCTAAAAGGATGAGTCCTTGGAAAGTCTCGCGAAAAAAATGAAAGTAAGTGATCTAACTGTTCTGGGAAATCATTGGCGGCAAGAGCTTCCCGTGAACGCTGTAAGGCCCATGCAGTCCATCCGTCTGTTCCTGACGCTCTTCCTATTCCAAGATCTATCCGTCCAGGATGTAAAGCTTCAAGTAAGGTAAAGTTTTCTACGACTTTAAAGGGACTATGGTTAGGTAACATAATTCCCCCAGAACCTACACGTATATTTTTCGTGTGTGAAGCTGCATGTACACTTAACAAATCAGGAGATGTACTGATTTGACTAGTAGTGTTGTGGTGCTCAGTAAACCAGTATCGGGTATACCCTAACTTATCGGCTAATTGCACCATCTTTGTTGAATTCTTTAGACTTTCAGTAGGGTTACTGCCCTGATAAACATGGACGAAATCTAAGATGGATAACTTTAACTGATTATAAGAATGATTATTTGACATTTTATAAAACTCCTTTCAATTCAATAAATAATTAGCCGGCTAATCATTTAGTTAAAAAAATATATAAAGAACATTTTTCGGCTTTTTTTCCATATCCAATTTATATGATAAGGGATCTAGTACAAGCCCTTTAAAAGTATGATATTTCATTCTCTACATTGGGACATATAGATAGCCAAGATACGTTGAATAAACGCTTGACTATCTATATTTTTTGAACCTCGTTTGTTAAGATTGAACAAGAAACCTGTTCATTCTATAACAAATTAACAGATACTGTTTAACAGTGAAAGGTCACGCTGTTCTCAATTGGATCGCGCCCCATACGAAAACTATTTACTGCTGCCTGTTTATCTGGATAACCAAAAGATATCCCAAATAATAACTTGAGGTCATCAGATACACCAAGAACGTCTCGTACAGTGTCAGCGAAAAAGCCTAATGCTGTCTGGGGAATACTACCTATCCCACGTGCCTCGAGCGCTAGTAGAAATGACTGACCATACATGCCAATATCAGATGCAACACGCACATTATCTCCGAATGAAGGCATGAATAAGAAAGCAGCATGGGGTGCATTGAAAAAATTATAATTTTGTGCTGCTGACTGCTTGCGACCTTTGTAATCTCCCCGTGCTATTCCTTGTGATTCATAAACAGCTTTTCCATGCCCATTTTTGCGTTCACCATATTGACTGTAAAAAGCGTTCATATCAAATGTAAAATCTGGTGTATGATTCCCTTCCTCATTCGCACGTATCAAAGCTTTACTCAATTCATCCTTCTTATCACCTGAAACAATATGGACATTCCAAGGCTGCGTATTGCAATTCGATGGTGTATACTGAGCATCTTCGAGAATCTCACGAATAACTTCTTCTTTAAGAGGTGTAGAGAGAAATTGACGAACAGATTGTCGAGAGCGTACAACTTCTTGAAAAGATTTAGTTGGCATTAGTATGACCTCCTCTTGCTTTTCAATATTTCCCTAGATATTGATTTGTGATAAACATATACTGTTTTGGATATGATTAAATCGTAATGTGTATTTTTGTTACATACACTAGAATAAAATCATTGCTCATCTTTTGGAAGAGGGCATTTTAAATTGCCGTAGTACACTTTTTTGTACTTATGGGTAGATAAGAGAGGTGTAAGGATGGCGAGAATTTGTAAAGATGGATTTGAAAGAGATTTTATACGAGAAGAAAGAGAAATGTATGGTATTGCTTATACACAAAACATACTCTCTGGACGTTGGAAATATTTAATCCTTTGGTTTTTAAAGAATAAGAAACGTCGCTACAGTGAAATTAAATCCTTTTTGGACAATATCTCTCAAGGTTCGCTTACAAAGCAACTTCGAGAGCTAGAAGCAGATGGTATAATTAAGCGTGAAGTTTATCCAGAGGTTCCTCCACGTGTTGAATATTCATTAACATCAAAAGGGAAGGCATTGATTCCTATTATCGATTTAATGGAAGAATTCGGAAAAAAATTTGGAGAAAAAGAATAAAAACCTAAAAAAGATCGTGTAACTACTATAGTATCTTTGGAACTCTATTTTATTTGTGAAAGAAAAAAAGTAATTAGTTTGCACATACCATGATTACATTCTTTATTATTTAATATTTGACTAAAAAAATAAGAAAGTGATATAGTTAGGCTGCTAATTAATTTACAACAAGGAATGATCTATATGATTGAAGATGAAATTCGAGAACTTCTTGATAAAATATCAGCTCAAATGCGCCGAAACTACAACAAATTGTTACAAGATGTAAACCTTCATGTTGGGCAGGACAATTTGTTATGCAAACTATGGACAAATGATGGACTTACGCAAGTTCAATTATGTGAACACTTAAAATGTGAACCACCTACTGTAACAAATATGGTGAAAGCTCTTGAACAAAAAGGACTAGTTTATCGTCAACGTGATGAGAAAGATGGCAGAATTAGCAGAGTTTATTTAACTCCTGAAGGTCGAGATCTAGAGGGACCGGTCTATGAAAGATGGAGAAAACAACAAGACAAGTTGTTAGCAGGTATTGTACCTGAGGAGCGTTTGTTATTAAGAGGACTTATGAAACAAATGGAGGAGAACCTTTTTTAACTTCTCTTTTTTAGTCATTTAATTAGCAAGCTAACTAAATGTTAGTTTATGAAAGACTTATATAATTTATTAAAAACAAGGTTATAAATAATTTAAAAGGAGTGTTAACATGGCAACTGAAAAACAAGTAAGTATAAAGAAAATTGGTGTAGGAATTATTGGAGCAAGCCCGTTAAATCCTGGTTGGGCAGTAAACGCACATATCCCAGCCATTAAGGCCCTATCTGAAGATTATGAACTGAGAGCAGTAAGTACGAGTCGCCGTGAATCTGCAGAAGCAGCTGAAAAAGAATTTGGAGTACCAGCTTTTGATAATCATCAGGATTTGGTTAATCACCCAGATGTGGATTTAGTCGTCGTAACAGTAAAGGTCCCTTATCATCATGAACTAATCTCTGCTGCGCTAGATGCAGGTAAAATGGTGTTTTCAGAATGGCCACTTGGTAATGGTCTAGCAGAAGCAGAAGATCTTGCTAAACGTGCTGAAAAAGCTGGTGTTCATACTGCTGTAGGCTTACAAGCCCGTTTCCACCCTGCTATTCGTTATATCCGTAATTTAATTGCGGATGGTTATATTGGCGATGTGCAAGGATCTACGCTCGTGGGATCAGGCTTTGGTTGGGGAAACGTAACAGACCGTAACAATGCGTATATGTATGACGCAACTAACGGCGTAACGGTTCTATCGGTTCCAGTTCTTCATGCTTTAGATGCTCTATCTTACATGCTTGGTGATTTTACAAGTGTTTCAGCTAACCTTGTAGCAAATCAATCAGAAGTTCTGTTGATGGAAGAAAATAAAATGATTCCTTTTACTTCACCGAAACATGCTTCTATTATGGGTACAGTAACGAAGCTATCTCTGTATTTTACCGAGGAGGTAGCTCTCGTGGAGAGAATATGCGTTGGGAAATTAATGGAAGTAAAGGAGACTTGATTTTAACAGCTCCAACTGGACACCTTCAGTTAGCTGATTTAAAACTCGAAGGTGGACGTGAGGAAGATAAAACGGTCAGTGAGATGGTCATTCCCTCTTCTTATTATGAACTGGCTCAAAATGTACCAGCTGGTTTAGCGAGCAATACGGGAAGACTGTATGCGCAATTTGCGAAGGATATTCGTGAAGGCACACACTTTACGCCTGATTTCGCTCATGCTCTGGCTCATCACAAGCTTCTTGATACACTTGAAACATCTTCACGCACAGGAACGGAACAGAAATTAGAATAAACCTTTTAATTTAGTTTAAAATGATATCAATAGAAATGTAAGATAGAGAAACTACCCAGGTGACATTGGGTAGTTTTTTCAGTCTTTTTTCTCTTTATTCTAACTAACCTACAACTTTTAAGTACAAAATTTCTTAACTTTATCTACATATCATAATAGCAATTTGTTAATAAAAAGTTATTCCAGATTATGGACCGATTGCTGAACAAAGTTAATAGAGCACTTATTGGCTATCAGTTATTTCAATTCATAAATAATTATAAAAAAGACATTTATGCTGCTAAAAACAACTTTATCAAAAAACAACCTTTTGATAATCATAGATGCTATTATTTGTTACAAAACTCGTCCTTTTCTGAACACGTTGCTGTTCGGTTTGAAAAGGACGTTTTTTATTACCATAAACGTCATAAAACCCTGTTCAGTATTCTACGTCCATTAACCTATTGAAATATACCTTATGTTACAATGAATTCAAAGGAAAAATTGAAAAGAGTGATTTTGGTGTTAATTGGATATGCACGTGTGTCAACAGGATTACAAAATTTAGATTTGCAGATGGATGCGTTAACGCAGCAAGAGGCAACTTTCCGAAAAGCTGAAGGCTGTCTCTTGCATGTTTGTCCTTATTGTTACCTTTCCCAGCTCAAAAAAAAGCAAAGCCGTCATTTACCCTACTTATTCTCGGGCTTTGTCCTGCATTAGAATTAAAGCGGGTATCCTGACGGAAAGATCTGATAGATCATGCCGTTCGGAGATCGCCTATTTAAATATTAAATAAATTAATAAAATTTCAGTGTCGTTAAATACATTCCACTAACTCTGAAATCAATCTTAAAGATCTCCTGTTAAAAACTGTGCTTTTCCAAATCCAAAACTCCAGTCAGCATCTCCATTGATCATAACGGAAACCATTACGTCTTTTGGATCAATACCACAACTTTTCTGTAACTCTTCGACCATGTATTTGTACAAGTTTTGTTTTTGTTCTTCTGTCCGCTGTTTACTGGTAATGCTAATCAACACCACATCTTTAGAACGTTCAAACCCCAGTCCTGTATCTTCCATAGTCATTTCATGCGCAGGATGCTGATGCACAATCTGATAGCGGTCACCTTCGGGCACTTCAAACGCTTTAAGCATAGCACGATGTGCGGCATCAAGTAGATTCTTTACTTCTTCTTCTGTTCTTCCTTCTATAACATCAAACCGCAGTAATGGCATGTTTCACCTTCCGTTATCCTATTTTTATTGTAATACTTCGTCCACTTGTCCCAAATTCTTTCATTTTCGTTTTGGCCGCTTCTTTCACCGCTTCAATCGCCGGCAGCAAGATCAAACGCGGCTCATACACATCCGGATTTTCATTGAGTGTACGACGAATGGAGGTTGTCCAAGCTTGAGTATTTTCCGTGTTCACATTAATTTTAGCGTGACCCAGTTCAATTGCACACTGAAGCTGATGCAATGGAATACCTGTTCCGCCATGAAGCACTAACGGAATTTCTGTTTTATCCGCGATTTCCTTCATTTCTTCAAAACCAAGCTGCGGCTCACCCTGGTACGGTCCGTGAACGGAGCCAAGAGCGGCAGCTAATGCATCGATGCCTGTTTCTTCGACAATGCGGATGCATTCATTGATATCCGCATACTGAATGCCGCCGACCAACCCGTCTTCCTGGCCGCCTACTGTACCGACCTCGGCTTCGACCGAAACGCCTTTGACTTTGGCGTAGGCCACTACTTCTTTTGTCATCGCAATGTTTGCCTCAATCGAACCATGTGATCCATCGATCATCACTGACGTAAATCCGGCATCAATCGCCTGCTTGCAGCGTTCAATACTCATGCCATGATCCAAATGAAGCGCAACCGGAACAGTAATATTTAGTTCTTCGACTAACGCATTGACCATTGAGGATATCGTGTGGAAGCCTCCGAGATAATCAACAAGCCGGTCCGACGCAGCTAAAATGATCGGTGCTTGTTCCTCTTCTGCAGCGAGCAAAAAGGCCTGAGCAAATTCAAGACCATTGATATTAAACTGTCCTACTGCATATCTGTCCTCTTTTGCTTTTTTTAGCATCTCTTTCATTGCAACCAAAGCCATGTAATGAATCTCTCCTTTCGCCTCGTTAATAGCTAAAGATTCTCTTCGCAACCTATATTACTTTTAGTTCTGCACCAATTTAATTAATGTACTATCTAGATACTTTCTGGCGATAAGTGCGTATTCCAGAGGGTGAGCAACAGCTGGATCCTGTTCTGCCTCGATAACGATCCAGCCTGTGTAGCCATATTCCTCAAGCACGTCAAACGGCTGTCTAAAATCAATGCTTCCATCACCCGGTACCGTAAATATGCCCGCTAAAAACGATTCTCTAAATGACTTTCCTTCTTGTTTGCATTCGTCCATCACAGCCTGTCTGACATCTTTAAAGTGAACGTGCTTAATGCGGTTCATATGTTTTTTAATCAGGGCCATATAGTCGCCGTCTGAAACGAAAATGTGGCCTGTATCATACAAAAGATGGACGTGATTTGGATCGGTTTCAGCCAGCAGGCGGTCAATTTCTTCAAGCGTTTGTACGCCAGTACCCATGTGATGATGGAAAACAAGCTTCAAGCCATATTCATCCGCAATTTTGCCAAGCTCATTTAATCCTCCACAAAGCATTTTCCACTCGTCGTCAGTAAAATAAGGTTTTTCTTTAAAAACGTTTCTATCGAGGCCTTGAATGCTGTATGTCTGTTCAGATACAACCGCGACTGCCGCATCCACTTCTTTTAAATACGCGCAGTGAGCATGAAAATCTTCGGATGTTTTTTCGATGCCATCGCGAATGATAAAGCTAGAAAACCACTGTCCGGCAATTTTTAAGTTGCGCAGCGCCAGTTCCTTTTTTAACACGGCAGCTTCAGGGAAGAAGCCGCCCACTTCTGTCCCTTGAAATCCTGCTACAACGATATCGCTTAACAAATGAGATAAAGTATTCCCAGCGCCGATTTCTGGAATGTCATCGTTGCGCCAGCCGATCGGGGCAATTCCCCATAAAATGTCCTGCATCGTGTGCGGCCTCCTCTTAATACGTCTTTACTGTTTCTAATTTTTTCGCTCTTGCGGCATATGCTTTTTGAACGCTTTCTGACTCAGACACTTCGGCTACGCCGACGTTCCACCAGCCATCATACCCATTAGACATCGTTTTCGGAAGCACCTTCATATCAATCAATGTCGAAACCGACTGCCCTTTCGCATCCTCAAGCGCTGCTTTTAATTCTTCTACCGTATTCGCTTTGTATGACTTCGCTCCGTAGGCTTCTGCCACCTTCGCATAATCGATGTTCATAATTTGGTTGTCATGTGTACGGAATTCACAGAAGTAAGAACCGCTTCCATTTTCCATCTGCAGGTTGTTAATACAGCCATAGCCGGAGTTATCAAACAGCAGGATGTTGATTTTTTTATCGTATTGAAGTGCAGTCACAAGTTCTGTGTGAAGAAGCAGGAAGCTTCCGTCGCCGACAGCCGCATATACTTCGCGGTCCGGATGGGCAAGTTTCGCACCCAGTGCGCCAGCTACTTCATAACCCATGCACGAATAGCCGTATTCCAAATGGTACGTATTCGGTACATCGGAATGCCATAAGCGCTGCAGATCGCCTGGAAGGGATCCGGCCGAGCCGATTACTACACTGTCTGGCGCTACTGTTTCATTGATCGTCACAAGCGCTGCCGACTGGGCAAATTCCGTTTGAAGCACGTCTGCATATTCATTCAGCACTTCTTGAGAGAATTGGTTTTTAATCTCTGGTGAGAAGTTTTCACGCTGGAAGGCCACATTCGCCAAGCGGTCACGCTCCTGAAGCCACTCACTCTTCCAGCCTCTAAATGTTTCGCCAAATTCTGTTTCATAGCCTTCTAAAAGCGGTGCCAGCTGTTCAAGCGCTGTTTTGGCGTCTGCCACGACCTGGAAACCGTCTAATTTATAAGCCTGAAGGCGGCTGACGTTAATGTTTAAAAAGGATGTTTGTTCGAAATCAAATTGTGTTTTCGATGATGTTGTAAAGTCTGTGTAGCGTGTACCGATTCCGATGACCAGGTCTGTGTCGCGGGCCACTTTGTTCGCTGCAGCTGTACCGAGAATGCCAAGACCACCCAGGTTATTTTCAAACGATACTTCTACGGTTGATTTCCCAGCCTGTGTTTCCACAAGCGGAATATTATGTTTTTCAGAGATTTGTTTTAAAATGTCGCGTGCACCTGAGTAGCGGGCGCCGCCGCCGACGATGATAACCGGCTTTTTGCTTTCTTTAATGCGTTCCGCTGCACCTTGAAGCTCGCGCTCTACGGCCGGCTTGCGGTCCAAATAATGAACACGTTTGTCAAAGAAACGCTCGTCATAATCAAACGCTTCCCCTTCGACATCCTGTGCGATGCAGATCGTTGCCGGACCTGATTTGGCCGGATCTGTCATCACTTCAAAGGCACGGATCAAAGCGGACATGAGCTGCTCTGGGCGTGTGACGCGGTCCCAATAGCGGGAAACCGCCATAAACGCTTCGTTTGTGGTAATGGCCGTGCTGTGCTCATGCTCCAGCTGCTGAAGCACCGGGTCCGGCTGGCGCGTGGCAAATGTATCTGCTGGAAGCAGCAGAACCGGAATATTGTTCGCAAAGGCAGTTCCCGCTGCTGCAATCAAGTTGGCTGAACCAGGTCCGGCTGATGTGGTCACTGCATAAATCTTGCGGCGCAGCATTTCACGGCTGTAGGCGATCGCTGCATGTGCCATTCCCTGCTCATTTTTTCCCTGGTACACTTTTAGATGGCCTGCATCTTGTTCAAGCGCCTGGCCAATTCCAAGCACGTTGCCGTGTCCGAATATGTTAAACATCCCTTCAACAAATGGATACTCTTCCCCGTCAACGTGAATGTATTGCTGATTTAAAAATTTTATTAACGCTTGCGCGGTTGTTAATCGAATGGTTTTCATCCGTTGCTCACTCCTTAATATCTCATTTTTTATACATGCACGCCGGCTGCAATCAGCTGCTTGATTTCAGAAACGACCGGCATCGCATCAGACGAACTGTGTTTGCTGACTACGATGGATGCGGAAGCACTCCCGTATTTTAAAGCGGTTTCAATATCTTTCCCGCTTACAAGAGCGTAAAGGAAGGCGGATGCGTAGGAATCACCGGCGCCAAATGTTTTCAATACGTTCGTTTTATATGCCTGGGCACGGAAGACCTCGCCTGTTTTTGCATAAGCGTATGAGCCTTCAACACCATGCTTAATCACCACAAGATCAGCGGAATGTTCAAACAGGTGACGAATCGTTTCAACGTTATCGCCGCCCTGGATATTTTCCATTACATCAAATTCATCACGTGTGCCAATCACAATATCGGATTGTTCGGCAACAAGTGAGTAGTAAACCGCTGTTTGTTCCGGTGACTGCCATGTGTACGGACGGTAGTCGAGTTCAAAGACAATTTTCACATCGTGTTTTTTCGCCAGGCTGACTGATTTCAGAACCGCTTCACGTGACGGGCTTTTTGCGAGTGCTGTACCCGATACAAGCAGAATTTTTGCTTTCTTTATGGACTCTTTCCTTACTTCGGATGGCTCAAGATACAAGTCTGCTACATCGTCGCGGTACATCAGGATACTGCACTCGTCCGGGCTTAAAATTTCAGTGAACGCAAGGCCTGTCTTATGGCCTTCTTTGTCTGTAACCATATCGGACGTATCTATGCCTACTCCGCGCATATATTGCTCGATAAAGCGTCCATGCTGGTCATCCGCCAATTTGCCGATAAATCCAACTTTCAAGCCTAATTTCGCGCTTCCGATTGCCACGTTTGCTGGCGAGCCGCCAACATACTTTGTAAACGTCATTGTTTCTTCCATTGGCATGTTGTATTCGTTCGCATTCAAGTCAATGCACGCACGACCAATTGCAATTAAGTCTAATTCTTTTTCATTATTAAATGTATAGTTCATCGGGTTAACAGCTCCTTCTTTTATGTTAACGCTTTAAAATCCACTCGTGATCCGGGTCATTATGAAACTTCCAAATGCGTGTCGGGCCAGCCATAACATTCAAGTAGTAAGACTCGTAGCCATCTGGTACGCCGACTGGATGGTATCCCGCCGGCACCAAAACCACATCGCCGTTTTCAACGGTCATTGTTTCGTCAATGGACCGGTCGTCTGTGTACACACGTTGAAAAACAAAGCCTTGAGGCGGATTCATTTCATGGTAGTACGATTCTTCTAGGAATGACTCATCCGGCAAATTGTCCTGATCATGTTTATGAGGCGGGTAGCTCGACCAGTTGCCGCTTTCTGTGTACACTTCTACGATAAGCAGACTGTTGGCACGCGAATCAGACTCAGGCAAAATGTTGTGAACCATTCGTTTATTGCTTAAGATGCCGCGGTTTTCAACCCCTACATCTGATGCTTTTATCAAGCATGTGGGAAGCTGCTCGGCAGATGGTGAGTAGCAAAGTGCTACGCGGGCAGCTGTTGCGCCTTCTACGTGGAATGTTTTATCGTTAGACACATATACACTGTCTGTCGGTACTTTCTCAAACGCATTTTCACGCCGCGTACCGAGGTCTCGGAACTCTTCGTTTCCCTCTGTTACATGAATGTTGCCAGTCAGGGCAACAATGCAGCACTCAGTCTTAGCAAGTGATTCGGTATAAGTGGCGCCGGGAGCCAGATCAATGACTTTAAATCCGACATATTCAAGGGGAGAATTTTCTTGTGTAACGTCATGAACGATCGTGACGCCTTCAGACAGTTTATTTTTTGCTGGTTTCTGGAGTAAGCGACTCATCTATGTACCTCCTGATTTTTGTTTGAATGGCCTCGCTGTCCGGATCAATCCAGACAGCGGAGCGGATTCAAGATTACTTCACGTAACGTGCTGTGACCATTTTCTTGCGTGTAAAGAATTCAACACCATCTTTACCGTTCGCATGAAGATCACCGTAGAATGAATTTTTGTAGCCTGAGAACGGGAAGAAGGCCATTGGTGCCGGTACACCGACGTTAATGCCAAGCATGCCCGCATCGATCGTTTCACGGAACTGGCGTACCGCTGCAGCGCTGTCTGTATACAGGCAGGCACCATTCGCAAGAGTAGAAGCGTTCGCTGTTTCAACACCTTCTGCCAGGTCTTTTACCCGGACGATCGATAAAACTGGTGCGAAAATTTCATCCTGCCAAATTGCCATCTCTTGTGTCACGTTATCGAAGATCGTCGCACCAAGGAAGTAACCATCCCCTTTTGCAGCTTCGTCTTCACGTCCGTCACGCACAAGGGTCGCGCCCTGCTCGATACCGGCTTCAATGTAGCCCACTGTGCGCTCTTTTGCATTTTCGCGGATGATCGGGCCAAGGAATACACCGTCATCTAAGCCGTTACCAATTTTAATGTTGTCCGCTGCTTCTTTCAGCTTCGCGATAAATTCATCAGCTATGCTGTCTTCTACTGCGACAACCGCTGCGGCCATGCAGCGCTCACCAGCTGAACCGAAGGCGGCAGCTGTGACTTCTTTCACGGCCAGATCAAGGTTCGCATCCGCCAGGACGATCGAGTGATTTTTCGCTCCTGCAAGCGCCTGTACACGTTTCAAATTCGACGCGCCTGTTTTGTATACATATTCTGCAACCGGCTGTGAGCCGACAAAGGAAATCGCTTTTACTTCTGGATGCTCAAGCAGCCCGTTTACAACATCATGTGCGCCGTTGACGATATTCAGGACACCGTCTGGAAGGCCTGCTTCTTTAAACAAGTCTACAAGTCTTGCTGCTAAAAGCGGAGTACGCTCAGATGGCTTCAACACGAATGTGTTACCGCACGCAATTGCCAGTGGGTACATCCAGCAAGGAACCATCATCGGAAAGTTAAATGGCGTGATGCCGCCGACAACACCAATCGGGTAGCGGTACATGCCTGATTCAATGTTTGTCGCGATGTCTGGAAGCTGGCTGCCCATCATAAGTGTCGGTGCACCTGCTGCAAATTCGACGCACTCAATCCCGCGCTGTACTTCGCCCATGGCTTCTGACAAGCTTTTGCCGTTTTCAATCGTGATCAGCTTCGCCAACTCTTCCCAGTTGTCCACAAGAAGCTGCTGGTATTTAAACAAGACGCGCGCGCGTTTCGGCACAGCTGTCTGTGACCATTTCTGGAACGCTTCACTTGCTGCCTGCACCGCGCGCTCTACATCTTCTTTTGTGGAAATCGGCACTTCCGCAATCGCTTCACCCGTTGCCGGGTTCACAACCGTTTCGATTTGGCCGGCTAACGCTTCGACCCATTCACCGTTTATGTAGTTTTGCAATTTTTTCACTTGAGTTATCATTATACTTCCTCCTTAAAAATTCAGTTTTTTATAATTTACAAGACAAGCTCTACAGTGCAAGTCCATAAAAAATATAATCAAATGGGACCGATCACATTGGAAATGTTTGATTACTTGAATGATAAAAATATTACAATCGTCACTAATAATCTTGAATTTATCACCCGAGCTATTCCATATGAAAATTTAAATTATTATAATAGGCGGTATTCTGGAACGAAAAACAAATTCACTTGAACAGCCTCAGAACATTGACTCTCTTAAAACGGATAACATCACCAAAGCTTTTATGGCTTCTACGGGTGTTTCTCTTTCAAATGGTATAACAAATTCATCGCCGTTGGAGACAGAATTAAAACAAACTGTCGTAGGTCGAAGTTAGAAAGTGTTTTTAGTGATTGATCACGATAAAAATGGGAAATATGGATTGACAACCTATTGCCAGTTAAGTGATATCGATTGTCTTATTAACTTCCGCCGGAGAAGTATCAAGATTATTTAAATGAAAATAAAATCGAAGTAGTGTGTACTGATTAATTCATCATCTTGTTTTGTGGAATCTCCTTCTTAACCTGAATAGCTTTTATTCATTAAATATTTTTTCTAGAAGCCGGGATTAAAGGTGACTTTTCTAATAATTTAAGTAACCTACCAAGGAAAGAACTTTCCTTAATGGGTGAAAAAAAGTGAGAAATCCGGTCTAATAATGTATCCCTCAATACTTATCAAAAGATCATTACCCTCTTTCTTCAAAGGAAAGTTATTTCTTAAATAGATACTATCTTTTGCTTAATACCTTTGATTTCGGATAAAAGTTAGAAATGTAAAATTCATTTAGAAATTTCTTTTAAAAACTTAAGCTTTTCCTCTGCATTTTCCTTTGTAATTACATCAGCACCTGTATCAATTCGTTTTTCTACATTTTCTCCCTTGATCGCTTTTACTGCGTTTTCTACTCCATTATAGCCCATGTCATAAGGGTTTTGAGCCACTGTTCCTGCAAGCTCACCAGCTTTAACAGATTCAACAGATTCTATGGTTCCATCCAAACCAACAACAGGAATCTTAGATCCTGAAGCTTGTACACCTCTCAATGCACCCATTGCCATGTCATCACTGCTGACAAACATTCCTTTAACACCTTTATGGCTTTGTAAAATATTTTCTGCAACCGTCATGGCTTTTGCTTTATCACTATCCGCCGGCTGTTGAGCGATCACTTTCATGCCTGCCGCTTCCAATGCTTTTTTTGCACCAGCTAAACGGTCATCATGTACTTTGTTTCCTAATGCTCCGCCAATTAGGGCGACTTCATCTCCCTTTTTCAGTTTAGACGCTAACAGTTCTCCACCTTTTTCTCCAGCTGTTTCATTGTCAGTGCCAATAAATGTTACCTTGTCTGCCCAATCTACATCCTGATTGATTAAAAGAACCGGAATATTCTTTTGTTTGTATTGCTCAAATGTAGACGCTGCCGTGTCCGGCTGGGTTGCTGAAACAACCAGTGCGCCTGGATTTCGATTCAGTGCATCCTGCATCATGTTTACTTGTTCCATAACCTGCGATTCGGAAGAAGGGCCTAAAATTGTTCCGTCTACATTGTAATCTTCAAACGCCTGCTCCGCACCAGCTTGCACAAAGTTCCAATATTCACTTGTCAAAGACTGAAGGACGACCGCTACTTTCGGCTGTTCTCCTGATCCATCTGAAGAGCCGCTTGCCGGTGAAGCTGCTTCTTTCCCGCATCCTGTTAAAGAAGACATTACTAAAGCCGACAGTATTGGAGCCACAAGGAACTTTTTCATTTAAAAAACCTCTCTTTTTGGTTAGTTTTATAAAACAAATATTCCACCCTAAAAAATAAGAATATTCAAAATATTTATCGATTGGTGAATCAAGCCCCTAAATCATCATTTATTGCCACGCTGGCGAAGAACATCTATATATACAGCGGCAATAATAACAAACCCGATAAGCGCCATTTGCATATCTGCTGCAACGTTCATCAAATTGAGGCCATTACGAAGGATGGCGATAATCAAAGCACCAATTAATGTTCCCCAAACGGTTCCTACTCCGCCAAAGAAACTGGCTCCACCGATAATAACGGCTGCAATCGCATCTAACTCAAAACCAAGAGCAGCAAGTGGAAAAGCGGAGTTCACACGCCCTACCATAACCAATCCTGCCAGTCCTGCCATAAAACCGCTGATGGCATAGACAGTAATTAAGACGCGATCCACTTTAATCCCTGATAAATGAGCCGCTTCCTTGTTGCCGCCAATCGCGTAAATATAACGCCCTGTCATCGTGCGTGTTAAAAACAAATGAAGAATAACGCACATGACAATAACCAAGATAAAGCTATAAGGAATAACACCGATTGACTGGTTCCCAACAAATTGAATAAGATATGGAAAGCCGACGATCGGTGCGGCACCTGTAACGATTAACGCGATACCGCGTGCAATATTCATTGTGCCAAGCGTTGCAATAAATGGGTGTGGCAAACGCAGCTTTGTCAGCATCAGTCCATTAAAATACCCGCAGAGCGCACCTACAAACAAACAAACCAGTATTCCCACAACCGGAGGAAGCCCCATATTCACTACAACAACGCCCATTAGCATGATAGAAAGAGCTAGAATAGCGCCAACGGACAAGTCAATGCCTGCTGTTAAAATGGGTAAAAGTAATCCAAGTGCTAATAAAGCATTAATGGAGGACTGACCGGCAATATTCATGATGTTGTACGTGGTTAAAAACTCGCTATTCAATGCGGATAGAATGACGACCAGCAAGATGAGCCCTATTAGCGAACCGAATTTTCCTAAAAGTCCCTTAGAAATCTTTTTTGATTCATATTTCTTTTTTTCTATTGCTACTTCTGCCATTTTATTTCCCTCCTATAACCATTTTTTCGAGTTTTGTAGGCTTTTGGTCTTCACAAAGGTCTTCTTCCGTCAGTTTCCCTGTAGCCGCTTTCATAATTAACTCCTGGCTGGCTTCTTCTTTTAAAAGGTCAGCCGTAATTTCACCATCACACATGACGAGAATTCGATTGCACACCCCTAAGATTTCAGGAAGTTCTGATGAAACGATGATAACAATGGCTCCATCTGCTACTAAAGAATTAATCAAGCGGTATACTTCCGTTTTTGCCCCAACGTCAATTCCACGAGTCGGCTCGTCAAAAAAGAAAACTTTTGCTTCTGTCGACAGCCATTTAGCGATTACTACTTTCTGCTGATTTCCTCCACTTAGTTTGCGTGCGTGCTTTTGAATATCGTTTGGCCGAATTTGAAGTTCACGAACATACATATCGGACTTGTCAATGATTTCATGATTTTGAATAAATAGCCCTTTTTTGAATTTTTTCAAGCTGGCAAGGGACATGTTGAATTTGAGAGATTGATCTAGAACAAGACCTTCTCCTTTTCGGTCTTCTGTAATAAACGCCATACCAGCGTTAATGGAGTCTTTAGGAGACTTAATTTTCATCTTTTCTCCAAAAATATGTACCGCACCTGAGTCGATTGGATCTGCACCAAAGATCCCTCTAAGAAGCTCTGTACGGCCGGCACCGACAAGCCCAGAAATCCCTAAAATTTGTCCTTGATTCGCTGTGAAATTGATGGCCTTATCAGACCCTTTCAGCCTTAAATTTTCAACTCTGAAGCCCGGTTTACCTAGTCGGAAATTGCCTTTTGGAAACTTGTCTTCTAATGCACGGCCAACCATTAATTCAATCATGGTATCGATACTCGTTTCACTTACTTGGCGGGTTGCCACTGCTGATCCATCCCGCAGAATTGTAATTCGGTTCCCGATTTGTTTAAGCTCTTCTAGCCGGTGGGAAATATACACGATCGCGATTCCCTGTCTTTTAAGTTCCATAATCGTGTTCAGCAGCTGTTCTGCTTCTGATGCGCTCAAGCTTGAAGTCGGTTCATCCAAGATGATTAATTTCGTATCAATTGTTAACGCTTTCGCTATTTCGATCAGTTGCTGCTGGCCAATACCAAGACTGGAAACAAGCGATTCGGGATCGATATTCTGACCTAACCTTTTTAAGATGTTCTTCGACCGGTTAATCATTTCTTTTCGATTCAAAAAGGAAAACTTGCCTTTTCTTTTCAACTCTCTTCCTAAAAAGATGTTTTCATAAACCGGCAGTTCAGGAACAAGGTTTAACTCCTGATAAATGGTGGCAATGCCAATATCCATGGCGTCAGATGGTTTTTTAATGTTTACTTTTTTTCCTTCCCAAAGCAAGTCGCCTTCATCCTTTTGGTAGGCGCCGGTCATGATTTTGATAATCGTAGATTTCCCGGCACCATTTTCGCCTAAAAGAACATGAACCTCCCCTGATTTCACATCCAAATTAATATTTTTTAACACAGGAATTCCCGAAAAACCTTTGCAAATGTTTTTAAGCTCTAGCAGAGTAGCCATACCATTCCCTCCATAATCATCTTGATTGTATTCGCTTACATTTAAATCAGGAGTAATTCATTCCCGAAAAATCAAGGAAAACACTTAATCAAATTATTTGTAAAAACTGAGGCCATTTCATTCAAAAGCAAGTTAGCAGATTTCGAACGAGATGAGTTCTTTCTTCTACCAGGTAGCCCGATTGACACCCTGTTCTAGCTGTGTCCTGATTAGAGCTGTAGGAAACAGCTATTAAATGTTACTTTTCTTTGCGGTGGAATTTCGCACAATCAATTTAGGAGACAGTACAACACGCTGTTTTGATTCTTTCTTTTTTGCAATTTCTTCAATTAACAGTTCAACTACTTTTTTCCCCATCTCCTCAATTGGCTGCGCAATTGTTGTTAGGGGCGGCTCACAGATTGCAGACAACACTGTATCGTCAAATCCCACAATAGATAGCTCATCTGGCACTTTTACATTTAATTCGTGCGCACCCTGCAGGGCGCCAATCGCCAAGAATTCAGTGGAAGCAAAAACGGCCGTTGGCGGACTAGACTTTTTCAAAAGGGTTAACGTTGATTTTTTGCCTTCATCAAGAGAGGTATTATTAGTCAGCACCAAACTTTCGTCATAGTTCAGTCCAGCTCCTTCGAGCGCTTTCTTATAGCCTTGCACTCTCGCTCGTAAATTAGAAAAAGTCGTGTCTTCCGTAATCATGGCAATTTTTTTATGACCAAGGCTAATTAGGTAGTTTGTTGCTTCATACCCGCCTAAATAATCGTCTACAAGCACAGTGTCTATTGCTAGAGAAGGTACATCCCTAGAAAGTAATGCGATAGGCAGATCAGTCTTGATCAAATCTTTAATTACCTTTTCTTTTTTCAAACCCGTTGCCACAATGATGCCATCCGTATATTTTTGTTTCAGAATTGAAATATACTCCACTTCGTTTTTTAGGTCATTGTCCGTGCTGTAGACCATGAGGCTGTAACCATGCCGCTTTAAATGGTTTTCAATGCTGCGTGCTACTTCTGCCATAAAAGGATTTGCAATGTTAGGTATCAAAAGTCCAATCATCTGAATACGCTTTTTTACGGATGCTGCAACACTGGGCTGATAATTTAATTCCTGCATCGTCTCCTTAACCTTTTTTCTTGTTTTAGCTGCAAGGCTTCCTGTATTATTAAGCACTTTTGAAACAGTAGAAATAGATACCCCTGCTTTTTCAGCTACATCATAAATTGTCAATTTCATCGTCTCTTTCCCCTCTTTTTTCTCTCAATAGCTCACGCTCCGTTTTAACATATTTTACTTATAGAGAAAAACTCGCTCTCGATGAGAAAACCATTCATTATATGAATGCTATCTATATATGCATACAAAAAGAAAGAGATTTTAATTTTATCTAAATATCAACAGTTATGCTTCTTGTAAAGAATCAAATTCTTTTTATTGAACAAGATTTATCCCCCCTAGAAAGCATCGTGATAGCTGTTTCTGTAGCGCTTTCAAAAAAACAGTTTACTTCCATGCCGTTTTTTATTATTTCGGAAAGATGTTTCCTACAGGTGTTTATAAAAATCGAAATAAAATGTCTAATATTAGGCTTGTTAATCTGATGGGAAACTAGTTTGACAGGTAACTAAGGAAAGTACTTTCCTTAAGAAGATTGTATATTCAAACAATATAGTTGTCAACAATATTTTTGTGTTTGATTCATCTTTTTCTAGCGAGATTAATTAATTGATATTACCAGTTATTTAGCAAACAGTACTAACTGATTTGTATTTAGGCTTGTCTAGACGGACAAGCCGTTATCCTGCTCTTCTTTTGTAAATAATTAAAAAGAGCGCTGCCGATAAGCGAGGCCACTGAAAAAGTGTTTGCTTTAAACAGTTAACAGGTGCTTCTATCAACATATCGCAACGAAAAGAAGCTGACTATCTACATATGGTAGGTAATCAGCTTCTTTTTTATTGAAATGGATTTTTTCAGTGTCTTCCGATAAGCAGCACTCTTTTTGAAAGGAAGCTCGCTCTATTAGCCATTCTTCTGAACGTTTCAGATGTACTTTGATTAATAAATACAATCCAGACTGCTCACCAATAATGGATATATTTTGATCGAATTGCTCTTTTAATACTGATCAATATGACTTTCCCACTAAAATTTGAAATTGTAGATTTTATAGCGGGTTGCTCAACATGGTGTTAAAGTGTATCCTACCTCACTCTACTTTATTAAAAACAATACCGATAAACCCATTATTAAACTTGGTTTTAGTAATCTTTCTTGTGAGGAAATCAAGCTTGGCGTGGAGCTCCTAAAAAAGGCTTGGTTATAAAAAACACCCCGTAATTGTAGCTTATGTCTAATAAAAATACTAAGCATAGGCGCCTTTATGAATTCTGTACTGCTTCCTATACTCAATCTGGTGTCACCCGTTCAACATTTAACATCCATTTTGTTATTCGATACTATCCGTATACTACTACTCCATAAAAAATTACCCTTTTGGTTACTAACCAAAAGGGTAAAATTCACTAAAGCTCGCGCTACTGTTACTTTTTTATTATTTGGCATACCATCAACATCTCAAATTCATTTTCTATTTACGTACAACAAGTGTATTGTGTCCCCACAAAAATTCTGGTCATGCTCTGGTCACATTTTGGTCACGCAAGAGGGAATTCAAACAACCAAAAGAAAAGTCAGATCCGATAAGAAAAGAGATATCAAACCATCGACTTCAAAATCTTTGAATGAATAGGAAGAACACCCCCATTCCCCCTTACCAGGCCTACACTAAGTCAGTGGCACAGGTCGAGAACAGTCCCTTTCTATTGGTTTTACAAAGCAACGATATCTCGATGCTGTAAAGAATCAAAGACAACTCCTTACGTCGTCCTATGCACCCCTTTTTCTATAAACCTATTCCTTTTACATTCCAAACCCATTTAAACTAAGTCTAATCATTGCTTGTGCTAAAGGTAAATTGGCTGGTTCAATATCAGCAAGCTTTTTGATGATGTTAGCTGGATCTGGATGATCATAGAGAGTCTTAGCAAAATCAACAAATTGTTGCTCTTCTTTTCCCATTTCTAAAAATTTTTGACTTTGAGTGAACATTGTTTTTCCCTCATTCCATTCCCCTGTCCAACTCATAGGTTCTATAATTCCTTCATTGGAAATATTTACTGCTGCATTAGTGTAAAAAGCTAGTAAATAATTATTTTCATACGAATGGAAAGGAAATATCATTAGATATGCTATAAATCTATCTTTATGTTCTTTGTTGAGAAAGTATATTGATTTTACTGTGTTCTCTTTTTCTAATAAAAGATCTTTTTTGTAGTTATTAATTAGAAACGAAATTCTATCTATAATTGTAGATTCACCAAAATATGCCCAGTCTTTTAGAAAACGATATTCCTTTGGGTTAATCCTAACTGTTTTATAATTATCTTCTTTATTCTTATTCATTAG
Organism: Bacillus sp. V2I10; assembly: GCF_030817055.1. Classification (NCBI taxonomy): domain Bacteria; kingdom Bacillati; phylum Bacillota; class Bacilli; order Caryophanales; family Bacillaceae; genus Bacillus; species Bacillus sp. V2I10. Next base: position 83,695 of record NZ_JAUSYV010000001.1, read on the forward strand.
TTTCCCCCTTGTCATTTTAAATAAATAAGAAGAAAAACAGTTACATTATTTCCTTTTCAGTTACAGCGCTATGTAACACTATAATCCCATACTGTATAACTGTTTAACTGGTGTTATTCTGTCCAGTTACAGAGTTACATATATTTTTACATACCTGACTATTAACTAATAATAAAATTACATTAGATTAATATACTAAATATATAACTCTGTAACCCTTGTAACTATCTTATATAAACGGCTTCAATCCACGGTCTATCAATACTTAAGGGGTTACATTAACTTGTAACTATGTGTAGCCATTGTAACCCCATCCAATCATTCAATCCGTTTAACTGAAATTAAATCCCAATTGCTCAATGATCTCCCTATTCACTAATACGCCTCTAAACGATCGCTTATTTTTTTTTATGACTTTGTAATCGACTTCATTGTCTCTATTGATAAATGTGTCAGTCAGTCCTCTTTTCATCCATAGGTAGCGAATTTGCTTTTCGTTGAGACCTAACCGTTGTTTTAAATAAGCAGGTGCAAAGTAAAAATCTCCATTATGGAAAAAAGCGTTGATTGTTCCCTGAGGCTCGTAATCTGCGTACAGTTTATTGCGATTTGCATCAATATCCTCCAAGGCATTTTGTAGTTCCACAATTGGCAAGTCAATTGCCTTATTTGTTTTAGACATTTCAACAAAGAGTTCTTCTAAATCCCTCAAATTTATTCCAATAGATTTGTTTTTAAACATCTCATTTAATACTCTTCCTGTAAATACAATGAATGAGTAATGTCTTGATAACCGCTTTAAAATATTATTATCACAACTAATTTCTAAAAATTGTTTTTCATATGCTTTAAAATACTTCATATAGTGCTCTCGATTTTCCTGCCATCTATTTAAAAACTCTATTCCGATTGCTCCGAAATTCTCTCGAAATGAATCATACACTTTCCCCAAATAATCATGGTCTTCTCCTTCAAATGAAAAGTTTGAAATTAGTATAACGCGGGCAGGAACTCCTTGAGCGTTTGCATATGTTACGATCTCATTCTCTCCAGAAGTAATCATTAAAGAATTCCATGAATCCGTGTATTGACTGCCATTCAAGCTTCCTCTTTGCTTTCCTGTATTATTAACGTACTGGTAGATCATTGGTTGTATCATTTTAGATTCACTCGCACCGTTTGAATCATCTAGGATTTGAGGAAATGAGTTTAAAAAGGTAGATCTTCTTTCAACAGCTACGAGTGTAGTATTAAATGTTCCAAGATATCTTTCAGGATCACCCCATACAGATGCACACATTCTAAGAATGCCACTTTTCCCACTACTTGATGCCCCTGATACATCAATAACAATCGGTTTCATATCAAATTCGTGCAAAATGACAGAAGCAAATGAAGAAAGGATAGGAAGAACTGCTTTCGGATGATTTTTAACCAAATTAAAAACATTTTTTATCCAACTATCAACAGTCCCCTTTACCTTAAAAGATTCATAGAGTTGAAGTTCTCCCCCATCATTTGGTAGTACCTGAATCTCATTTGATATTACTGGGTGAATGAATTTTTCTTTAATCTTCCCAAGCCTATTAACAATCTGCACAGTTGGAATATCATTTTTTGCTATGAACAGATCAAAGTATTCTATTAAATGTTTGGAATTAGAGTCATTGCAACTTAGTCCTTTATCGGCTAGAGAGAGAATCTCACGTTTTGAAGCAATTGTGCTGGCTGCAACTGTTTCCTTAAATTCTCTCCCCATGTTATTCCAGCAAATTTCATAGTATATTTCGCTTCTCTCTAGATTCTCTAAGTACTTAGTAATGTAAGGTACATTCCGACTCACAAAAATGCTAACTTCTTGTAATTTACCATCAATCTTTTTCATTTCTTTTTTGTAGAGTGAACCTTCTTTTTTTAGATAAGGCTCAGGAAGCCTAGATTCAAATGCTTGGCTGATATTGTTTATTTCTATAGGTTCTTCCTTTTTTCTTGAAGTTTGTTCTAACTTAGCAATGCTATCGATTGAGGCCATAACGTCCTCCCATGTATAACTTCGATCCTTGTCAATACAGAAATATTTATAGATTAATAGCATGCTTTTTTTGACTTGATCTAATGGAACATCTATAGATTTAAGTCGTCTTCCAAGGTCATACAGTGATTGGTTACGAGACCCATTTACCATTGGAATCGCAAAGTGATAGTCTTTGGTTTTCTGAGCATTCCATACTGGTCTTAAGTAAACGGGGAGCTCGTCTAAATCTTCCGCAACCTCAACAATAAAGCGTTTTTCTGTATTCTGGCTCGGAAACACAATAAAGCTATTAGTTGTTCCAACACGTGTATCAATAAGTATTCCGATTGATGTAAAAAATCGACTAATCATTTTAACTTGCTTGTTTGATGTTGATGACGCCTTAAACACGAACTGATAGCCTCGCGGAGTCCTAATTAAGTGATGTTGAACTCTTTCTCCCTTTAAAAGTTTGATTAGATAAGAACCGTGTTCTACATCATCGACATCAATAACGATAAATCCATTTGGTATTAGAGCACCGATCCACCCTCCCCTTGCAAGATGGTATTTAATCTCTGTTTCAGTTAAGCTCTCTCTATTAATATAAGAGCCAAGTGGCTTTTTCGCTGTACTGTAATGATTATTTCCATTCGAGTAACCCTGACATTTAATGATTTTCGTGTTTGGGAATATCATTTCAACCTCTCGCACGTAAGAGTTGTGTAACATGATAATCCCCCCTTGCTTCACATATTTGATTGATAAAAAGAGTGATCCGATTTAAAATAATAGTGTAATGTTCTTTCATGCCTATTAACTCACCCCAATGAGTTAATGGGCTTTTTTTCTTTGCATCAGGTTTTATGTTTCTCCTCACAACAACATTCATCCTTTCCTTTTATATTTCAGAATATCTCCGCCATTATTTCTCACATTATCGTAGTATTTTTCCATATATTCTTGAACATCCTTTCTTTTAAACAACCATTTACTCCCGAGACGAATTTTAGGAAAGTTCTTTTCGTATAAAAGGTGCGTACAAATTGAATTCCAAGACATATTGAGATATGACGTTAGTTGTTTAGAATTCATAAAAAACACCTCTGCCTCAAGTTCCTCAAGACGCTCTTCCACTTTTTTAAGATACAACTCTTTCAACTGTTCTTGGTTAATCTCTAAAGTAATCATAACTACTCCTCCTTCTATCTTTACAATCATTAAACGTAATAAAAAATCATTTAACAGATTGTTACTAAACATGATATAATAACCAAAATGTTATTGCAAGTGTGTATAAAATTATTTCACTTGTGTGTTATTGTGTTATCTTTCTTTGATGGAAGGTTTTATTAAATAACGGTTTTATACTTTTTTATTAGGGGGGGTAAATAATGAGAGCAATTAGTCCATTCGGTAAAAAAATAAAAGAAATAAGAATGGATAATGGGATGACCATTAATACTGTAAGCAAAAAATCTGGCGTTTCCCAATCTTACATTTCACAAATTGAAAATGGTTCAAGGGATACTCCACAACCTGACATGATTAAAAAAATCGCGAATGGTTTAGGTGTTGATTATTTCATATTGATGAGAGCTGCTGGCTATATGGCAACATCAAACGAATTCACTACAACCAACGAGGTAGAATTCACAAATATTTGTTTTAATGTGAAAACTGTATATAAAAAGACAGATGAAAATGGTACGGAAAAATATGTGAGATACACTGAAGAAGAATTGAAGAGCAATTTCTTTAATTTACATCATTTGATAACACAAGATACCAATGATATTTTTTATAAAGATCGCGTATTAACTAGAATTGAAATTGAAAAAGTTAAAACAATGCTTGAATTGCTGCTAGATGATTAATTGAAGGGAGGTGAATTAATGGCGCACATTTTAAAACGTGGTGACAAATGGGCTTACATGGTTAACGTCGCAAAAGATCCAGTGACCGGCAAAAGGAGACAAATTACTAAATCCGGCTTTAAAACAAAAAAAGAGGCTCAACTTGCTGCTAACAAGGTAGAAGATGCTATAGCAAACGGTGGAGTGTTTCAGGAAAGCAACATAACCTTTGAAGAATTTGCTACTGAATGGTTAAGCTATTATGGACACCAAGTAAAAATCAGTAGCGTTCGAGCGCGCAAGATAGCGATGAAACACCTTATATATTCGTGGCAAAATACTCCTTTGAAAAAGATTACAAGGCATATGTACCAAACTCGCATAGATGAATTAAGCAAACAATTTAGCCATAACTATATTGACAGTATCCATACGACGGGAAACATGATCTTCAAGCATGCAATCAGGCAAGACTTGATAAAGACAAATCCAACCTATGGTTTTGTCATGCCAAAAAAGCATGTGACTGTTGAGGATATCGAGGAAGAAGAGGTTAAGGAAAAGTTTCTTGAGTTAAATGAACTGAAAACCTTTCTACGTATCACAAAAGACCATGGATTATATCTAGACTATCTATGTTTTGCTACTTTGGCATATACCGGTATGCGTTTAGGAGAAATGGTAGCATTAAAATGGACAGACCTGGACTTTACCAAGAAAACAATAAGAATCACAAAGACTTACTATAATCCAAATAACAAATGTACAGGTTATCAACTCCTAACCCCAAAAACAAAAAAGTCAATCCGCACAATAATGATTGACGATGGACTTGTCGCCTTATTCAAAGCACACAAGCGTGAGCAGATGGAATTGAAAATGAAACAACGGTTAGTATATGAGGATCAAGATTTCATTTTTGCAGAAAACATCGGTCATCCGAGGGTTATGAAGCAAATGGTATTGCGTTTAAAGCGTTTAATGAAGCATTTGGATGTAGACAAGCATATTACCCCTCACAGCTTTAGACATACTCATACATCCCTTCTCATTGAAGCTGGGGCAGGCGTAAAAGAGATTCAAGAAAGATTAGGGCATTCAGATATAAACACAACGATGAACATTTACGCTCATATGACAAAAAATATCGAAGAAAAGACCTCCCATAAGTTCAGTGAACTTACGAAAGGTCTCCTCTAATTGGTGAAGTAAAGTTGTCTCAAAAATTGAAAGTTAGCAAAAAGTTAGCATTTCACTAATATCCACCTTACAAACCCCTATATACCAAGGGTTCTAGGCGATGATTACATCATGCCGCCCATACCACCCATGCCGCCCATATCAGGCATTGCAGGAGCATTTTCTTCAGGCTTGTCAGCAACAACTGCTTCAGTTGTTAAGAACATAGCCGCTACAGATGCAGCGTTTTGAAGAGCTGAACGAGTTACTTTTGTTGGGTCAACGATACCAGCTTCGATCATGTTTACCCAAGCGCCAGTTGCAGCGTTGAAGCCAGTTCCTACTTCAGCATGCTTTAGACGCTCAACGATAACTGAGCCTTCAAGACCAGCGTTGTGTGCGATTTGGCGTACTGGCTCTTCAAGAGCACGCAATACGATGTTTACGCCTGTTGCGAAATCGCCTTCGCCTTCTACTGATGCTACTTTGTTGTATACATTTACAAGGGCAGTACCACCGCCTGATACGATGCCTTCTTCTACTGCAGCACGAGTAGAGTTAAGTGCATCTTCAATGCGTAGTTTGCGCTCTTTTAATTCTGTTTCAGTTGCAGCACCAACTTTGATGACTGCTACACCGCCAGCTAGTTTAGCTAGACGCTCTTGTAATTTTTCTTTATCGAACTCAGAAGTTGTTTCTTCTAATTGAGCACGGATTTGTTTTACGCGGCCTGCAATTTTGTCAGACTCTCCAGCACCTTCAACGATTGTAGTATTTTCTTTTGTAACTACAACTTTAGAAGCGCGGCCAAGTTGAGCGATGTTCGCTGATTTAAGATCTAAGCCTAGATCTTCAGTGATCACTTCTCCGCCAGTAAGTACTGAGATATCTTCAAGCATTGCTTTACGGCGGTCGCCGAATCCTGGAGCTTTAACAGCTACTGCATTGAATGTTCCGCGAAGTTTGTTCACTACTAATGTAGCAAGTGCTTCACCTTCAACATCTTCAGCAATCAATAATAGAGGCTTGCCTTGTTGTACAACTTGTTCTAATACAGGCAGGATCTCTTGGATGTTTGTGATTTTTTTGTCTGTGATCAAGATGTATGGGTTGTCAAGGACAGCTTCCATTTTATCTGAATCAGTTACCATGTAAGGAGATGCATATCCGCGGTCGAATTGCATACCTTCAACCACTTCAAGCTCAGTAGTGAAGCCTTTTGATTCTTCGATTGTGATAACGCCGTCGTTTCCAACGCGCTCCATAGCTTCAGCAATCAATTGGCCAACTTCATCGTCAGCAGAAGAAATCGCAGCTACTTGAGCAATGGATTCTTTGCTTTCGATTGGTTTAGAGATAGCCTTTAATTCTTCCGTTGCAACAATAACAGCTTTTTCAATACCTTTGCGGATACCCATTGGGTTAGCACCAGCTGTTACGTTTTTAAGACCTTCGCGGATCATTGCCTGAGCAAGAACCGTTGCAGTTGTTGTTCCGTCACCGGCAACATCGTTTGTTTTGCTTGCAACTTCAGCAACAAGCTTTGCACCCATGTTTTCGAATGCATCTTCAAGCTCGATTTCTTTTGCAATTGTCACACCGTCATTTGTAATAAGCGGAGAACCGAATTTCTTTTCAAGAACCACGTTGCGTCCTTTTGGTCCAAGCGTAACTTTAACTGCATTAGCGAGTGCATCAACCCCGCGCAGCATTGCGCGGCGAGCGTCTTCACTGAATTTAATGTCTTTAGCCATGTTCCATTACCTCCTAAGAATGATGTTTTCTATGATATTGGAAATTTTATAAATTAGCCGATAACTGCTAAAATGTCGCTTTCGCGTAAGATTAAGTATTCAGAACCCTCATATTTTACTTCTGTACCAGAGTATTTTGAGAAGATGATGCGATCGCCTTCTGCAACTTCAAGAGCAACACGCTCACCGTTGTCAAGCACACGACCAGTACCTACTGCCACTACTTTGCCTTCTTGCGGTTTTTCTTTGGCACTATCCGGCAGTACGATCCCACTAGCAGTTTTTTCTTCAGATTGTACAAGCTCAATTACGACACGATCACCTAATGGCTTTAACAAGTGAAACAACCTCCTCAAGATTTCATTAATTTAAATTTTCATTTTATTAGCACTCATATGTCTTGAGTGCTAACACAAGTATTATATTATATAATCTCTCATTCAAATTCAAGTAATATGTTAAAAAAAATTGAAATCCTTTTCTTTATGCCGGTTTCACATGTTTATAGCCATTCCTGCATACCCTATAGGCGTTATCTTCCTACATCATGCCTGATTTATGGTACAATTATGCCTAGCTGAAAATTTGCTATTACTGACTTAAACCATCCGGCACGTTAAAGGAGTCGTTCAATTGAAGAAAGAATACTGGCTTATTATTTTGACATATATAGTCATGCAGTTTTCAGGCATTCTCGGCATTCCTCTTCTGCTTAAGCTTGGCGTCGGAGAGGATCAATCGCTCCGCATGGCGCAGATTACAGCATCAGGCTATTGGACGGTGTTCAGCTTTGCAGCTGCCTTTGTAATCGTTCTGCTTCTGCTCCGCAGCCACTTTAAAAGCAATGAACTCAGGGGCGATGCCGCTCCCGCCGGTCCTTCTATCTTATGGGCTGTCGGAGGTGTGTTTATGGCACTTTCTGTTCAGGTGATCGCAGCCAATATTGAGATTCAGGTATTTGGCATTGAAGGCGAATCAGAAAATACGAAAGTCATAATGGAAGTATTGAAGGTTACGCCTTTGCTCATAGTCGTTACTTCCATCATAGGTCCTATCCTGGAAGAGATTATTTTCAGAAAAATTTTATTCGGCGCTTTGTATCAGCGCATTCATTTCTTTTTGTCGGCACTCATCAGTTCGATTGTATTCGCACTAGTTCACGGTGAACCTCAGCATCTACTTCTTTATGGATCAATGGGGTTTGTGTTTGCTTTTCTATATGTAAAAACAAAGCGCCTCCTGGTTCCTATTTTTGCCCATGTTGCGATGAATACGTTTGTTGTCATTCTGCAATCGAACCGGGAACAGCTTGAGGAAATGCTGAAACAGGCAGAACAAATGCAATTTATTTTTGGAGGCATGTAAGCATGAGAACAAGCCCAATTTCAATGGGGATCTTTTACTTGGCGATGGGTATTCTTTTTACCTATCTCGCCGTAAACAGTTCAGAAAGCGGGATCTGGTCGTTTCCGACAATCCTGCTAATGCTAATCGCGACGTTTGATCTTGGAGTCGCATTTAGAATGTTTAATCTCACTTTCAAAGTCAAAGCGAAGAAAAAATAGAAAGAAGGGTGGTCCTGCAGACAGGATCACCCTTCTTTATTTGCTTCTTCAAACTGAATCCGCTGCGCCTTGCGGTAAGCAAACCTTGAGACCACAATACTTATTTCATACAGGATAAACAGAGGCACGGAAACCATTAGATGCGAGACAAGCTCCGGCGGTGTAATTAACGCTGCAATAACAAGCAGAATGAAGTACGCATATTTTCGGGTTTTCACGAGGAACATCGGTGTTACGATGCCGAGCCTCGTTAAGAACATAATGACAACCGGGAGCTGAAACAGCAGTCCAAATGGCACTGTCAGCTGAATTAAAAACTGAAAGTATTCGTTGATTCCAATGACTTGATTAATCTCTAAATCATCGGACATACGCTCCATGAAATCTACGACAAATGGAAAGAGCAAAAAATACGAGAAGCTTATGCCTGTGAGAAAAAGTCCAATTGAAATTGGAATATAGCTCAGCGTGACCCGCCTTTCCTTTTCGTAGAGGCCTGGGCTTACAAATGCCCATAGCTGATAGAGAATGATCGGCGATGTAATAATAAAGGCAATGATAAACGCGAATTGCATATAGACCATAAGCGGATCGGTCATTCGGAATGAATTCAGCGTTAAACTCTGAGCTTCATTCGTATGCTGTAAATAGATGATAATCGGCTTTGCTAATAAAAAGCCGGCAATCACAGAGAGGAAAAGGAAAAAGACTGTAATGATCAGCCTTTTCCGAAGCTCTGCAATGTGATCGATAACCGACATTTCGTTTTGTTTCATGACAGCTTTCATCCTATCTTACTTCTCTTCTTTCTTTTTATCTTCATCGTCGTCCGCTAGACCCTTCGTTGCATGCTTAAATTCCCGCAATGAGTTGCCAATTGCTTTACCAAGCTCAGGCAGCTTCTTTGGCCCAAAGATTAATAGTGCTGCAAAAACGATCAGCAGCAAACTTCCAAAACCGATATTCGGCATATCATTCACCTCAATTCCTAAGCGTTAGGATAGTGCTTCAAAAAGTACACGAGCGATTGCAGCTCTACTGCTAAATCGATATGATGAATTCTGATTTCCTCCGGTACATTTAATCTAGCAGGAGTAAAATTAAGAATTCCCTTAATTCCTTTTGCAATCAGCCTGTCCGTAATGGGCTGGGCAGCCTGTGCCGGAACCGTTAAAATAGCCACGGTCACATCCTCAGGCAGGTGTTCTTCAAGATCAGCCAAATTATAAATGGGAACATCGCCGATTTCAGTGCCGATCTTCTTCTCGTCGACATCAAAGGCAAGTGAGATTAACGTATTATTGTTCTTCGTAAAATTATAATGCAAAAAGGCTGTGCCGAGATTACCGACACCAATTAAGGTAACCTTCGTCACCTCATCCTGATCGAGCGTTTTTCTGAAAAAAGAAAGTAGATAATTAACATTATACCCATATCCTTTTTTCCCAAGGGCTCCAAAGTAGGAAAAATCCCTGCGGATCGTGGCAGAATCCACTTTCACAGCATCACTCAGCTCTGCAGAAGAGACACGCTGCTTGCCTGATGCATGCAGATTCTTTAAAAAACGATAGTATAAAGGCAAGCGCTTAGCAGTAGCTTGCGGAATTTTCGATTGTTCAATGTTGTTCACATTCTATCCCCCACATTCAAAGCTACAGGTTCATCTCGTGTATAATCCCCGCTTTTCCCGCCTGTTTTTACAGACAGATAGGCAGGTCCGATGATTAACCCTTTATCCAGTGCTTTACACATATCATACACGGTCAGGGCGCAGACTGAAGCAGAAGTTAGCGCTTCCATTTCCACACCTGTACTTCCTGTTGTTTTCACAGCTGCGGCTATCATCAGATGGAAAAGTCCGTTCTCTTTTTTCCATTCAAACTCAATATCGATTCCCTTGAGCGGGATCGGGTGGCACATTGGAATGATATTCCATGTGTTTTTAGCAGCCATTATGCCGGCCACCTGTGCGACCGCCAGCACGTCTCCTTTTTGAAGCTTGTGATTTACGATTTGTTCATAGACATGTTCCTTCATAACAACGCTTGAAACAGCAACAGCGGTGCGCACAGAATCATGTTTATTCGATATATCAACCATTTTGGCTCTGCCCTGCTGGTTAAAATGAGTAAAATTTGACATCTTTTAACGCTCCTCATACTAGACTATACACTATTTTTACTAATCTGTCTTTTTACTTATTGTGACAAATGTTCGCACCCAAAAAGGTACAATCATTGCGGCTCACTCTTCGATAAGCTACACTTAAATTATCATAGCCTGAGGTGAAAATACATGATTTTGCTACAAATAAACCAGCTGACGAAATATTTTGCAGCTGATCTTATATTATCGAATATCAAACTTGAAGTTCAAACACGGGATAAAATTGCCCTTGTCGGACGGAACGGGGCCGGGAAATCAACCCTGCTCAAAATTATTGCGGGTCAGCTTTCTTACGAATCCGGAGAGATCATTAAGCCAAAAGGTGTAACGATTGGGTACCTTGCGCAGGATACAGGTCTCGAATCTACTCTATCTATTTGGGATGAAATGGTTTCTGTGTTTCAGTTTTTAAAAGATATGGAGCAATCCATGCGTGATCTTGAAAAAAAAATGGCAAATACTGATCCCGCAGAGCGGGAATTTGAACAATATTTAAAAGAATACGACCGTCTGCAAATTGAGTTTAAAGAAAAAGGCGGCTATCAATATGAGGCAGATATCCGTTCTGTTCTTCATGGTCTCGGATTTGCTGAATTCGATGTCTCATCTCCTATCCAGCGTTTGAGCGGAGGCCAGAAAACGCGTCTTGCCCTTGGAAAGCTGCTTTTGACAAGTCCTGACTTATTAGTTCTGGATGAGCCGACAAACCACCTGGATATTGAAACGCTGTCCTGGCTTGAGCAATATCTTCAAAGCTACAGCGGAGCGATATTAATCGTTTCCCATGACCGATATTTTCTTGATAAAGTAGTGAACCAGGTCTACGAAATCTCCAGGAATACAAGCATCAAATACACCGGCAACTACAGCCGCTACCTTGAGCAAAGCGCTGAAAACTTTGAGCGCGAATTAAAATTGTACGAAAAACAGCAGGATGAAGTGGCAAAATTAAAAGATTTCATCCAGAAAAATATGGCCAGAGCGTCTACCACAAAACGCGCTCAAAGCCGGAGAAAAAAACTGGACCGCATGGAATTGATGGACAGGCCGCAGGGCGACGAGAAATCAGCTCACTTCCGGTTCGATATTGAAAGGCAAAGCGGCAACGATGTGCTGAAAGCAAAGGATATTGCTGTATCTTATAATGGCTCAGACCCAATCATTTCAAACGTTTCTTTTTCCATATCAAGAGGTGACAGCATTGCTCTTGTCGGCCCAAATGGAGTCGGCAAATCGACGCTTTTAAAAACAATCATTGATAAGATGGCTCCATTAAAAGGAGCATTTGAAATAGGGTCAGGCGTGAAGATTGGATACTACGATCAGGAGCAGGCGAATTTAACTTCGAATAAACGTGTGCTTGATGAATTGTGGGATGAATATCCGATGCTGAATGAAAAAGAAATCCGGACTGTGCTCGGCAATTTTCTTTTTTCTGGTGACGATGTTTTAAAGAATGTTTCTACTTTAAGCGGCGGGCAAAAAGCAAGATTAGCTCTTGCTAAGCTAATGCTTCAAAAGGCAAATCTGCTTATCCTTGATGAGCCGACAAACCATCTCGATCTGGACAGCAAAGAAGTGCTGGAAAATGCCCTGATTGATTACCCTGGCACAATACTATTTGTCTCCCACGACAGATATTTCATTAATCGCATTGCTACAAAAGTATACGAACTTTCAGCAAGCGGCGTTAATGAATACCTGGGGGACTATGATTACTATCAATCTAAAAAGGCAGAACAGCTGGAGCTTGCAGCTCTTGATGCGGTCCCTGATCTGAAGCCGAAAGAAAATCAAAATAAGCTATCCTATGAACAAGATAAAGAAGCGAAAAAACTGGCAAGACAAAAACAAAGAAGACTGCAGGAAGTAGAAGAGCGAATCTCGTTCGTTGAACAGCAGATCGAGAAGAATGAAGAGCTGTTATGTGATCCGGAGATTTATCAAAATCATACTAAGGTACAGGAAATCAACACGGAAAACGGAGGTTATCAAGAAGAACTCGAAAATCTAATGAATGAATGGGAACAGCTTCAGGAGGATTAACAGCTTTGTACACAAATTAAAAAACTCAGTGCCTATTATGGCACTGAGTTTTTTAGTTATCCACACTAAAAAATCTTATTTTATAGGGTTTCCACTCTTTTATTCACATTATCCACAAGATAGAGTTCTTTTATCCACATTGTCCACAGGTTATCCAATGCTTATTCAACAAGCTTTTCTAAAAGCGGAAAAAGGTTATTAGACAGCGTGTGGATAACATGTTAATACACCATATTAACTCGGTAATTCCAGTCCAGGATTCGCATTCATTCTCAAATTGCCTCTATGGCCTTTTTCAAAAAGGACACTCCCTGCAGCAGCAATCATGGCAGCATTGTCTGTACATAGAGATAATGGCGGAATCAGTAATTCTACGCCCTGAAATTCTTTAAACTTCTCTTCTAAAGCTGCTCTTAAACCGCGATTTGCTGCTACACCTCCAGCAAGAAGGACCTGCTTTACTTGGTATTTCTCAGCTGCTGATGCTGTTTTAGTGACAAGAACATCGATGACGCTTGCCTGAAAGCTTGCGGCTAAATCATGAGGATCAATCACTTCACCTCGCTGCTCTGCATTATGAAGAGTATTGATGACAGCTGATTTCAAACCGCTGAAGCTAAAGTTGTAAGAATCCGGCTCAAGCCAGGCTCTAGGTAAATTGATGACTGGAGATCCTTCCGCTGCCATCCGGTCTATATGAGGCCCACCCGGATAAGGCAGATGGAGAGTTCTTGCCACTTTGTCATACGCTTCTCCTGCGGCATCATCAAGCGTTTCTCCTATTACTTCAAACGATCCATGTTCTTTCATAAAAACAAGTTCAGTATGTCCGCCGGATACAACAAGCGACAGCAAAGGAAACTGCAGTTCAGAGATCAGCTGGTTAGCGTAGATATGCCCTGCAATATGATGAACGCCTATTAATGGCATCTGATGGGCAAATGCCAGCGCTTTTGCTGCATTGACTCCTATCAAAAGCGCTCCAACAAGACCCGGCCCTTCAGTAACGGCGATGGCATCCAGGTCTTTAAATGTCATTTCAGCCTGCTGCATCGCTTCTTCAAGCACAAGTGTCAGCTGTTCAACATGATGTCTCGATGCGATCTCAGGTACAACACCGCCAAAACGTTTATGGCTTTCAATTTGAGAAGCGACAACATTCGAAATGATTTCCCGCCCGTTTTTCACAATAGATACGGCCGTTTCATCACAGCTTGTCTCTATTCCTAATATATATTGATCTTTTTCTGTCATTTTAAATTCACCCACATTACTAACGCATCTTCCCCGTTATCTGTATAATACCGTTTTCTAATCCCGCCGGGCTGGAAACCGAGCTTGGTGTACAAAGATTGCGCTACATGATTTGAGACTCTTACTTCTAGAGAAATTTTACCTGCACCATACTCCTTTGCCATTCCGATTGCCTGTTTCAGCAAAGTTTCTCCAATCTTATTCCCTCTGAAACCGGGCAAAACGGCGATGTTCGTTACTTGAGCCTCATCCATAATGATCCAAAGTCCACAATACCCGATAATCTTTTGATCAAATTCTACAACAAGATATTTAGCAAAATGATTTTGAGTTAATTCATTGTGAAAGGATGCCTTCAGCCAAGGTGTTGCAAAGGATTGTGTTTCTATTTCATAAACAGCATCAATATCATCTACATTCATAAGCCGAATCTTGATTGTATCCTGTTCCTGCTTCAACCTTCTCACCCACTTATTTCTGTTGTTCGAGCCACTTTACTTCTGCCTCTGCTAAACGGATATAGTTCGGCACGAAGGTATGTACATCCTCAGGCTCTTTCATCAAGCCGATTTTACCAAGCATTGCCGGTCTTGGATTATGCTCGGTCATACTAGCAAACACTGCCTGATCCCCCAGGACTTCAACGATTGACTCCTGATGCAGGCTAACGTCATTCCCGATGAAAAGAATTTGCTTCTCTTCCTTTTTTAATTCTAAAAGCCAATCAGACAGCAGGAGATTTTGATCATTTCTTCTATTAAAAAGCTCCCCATCTGCATACTCATACAGCCCTGTATACACCTGACCGCGCCGTGCATCAAAAACCGGGCAGATATAGCCATTAAAATAGCTTCCGCCAGCTGCAAGGACCTCAAGACTTGAAACACTGGCAAGCGGAATATTCAACGTCCACGCAAGCGTTTTAGCTATGCTGACACCAATTCGGAGGCCGGTATAAGATCCAGGCCCTCCCGCAACAATGACACGATCGAGCTCATCAGGTTTGATTTCGCATTCCTGCATAAGCCATTCAACCGCCGGCATCGCCCGGACCGAATGATTCTGCTTAATGTTTGTTACATATTCTCCGATCACTTTGGTGTCATCCACTATGGCAACACCAAGCGTCAAATTGGACGTATCAATCGCTATTGCTTTCATCTATAAGCTCCTTATATAAACCTAAATAGTGATTCCCGATAGGTACAAAGATAATTTCACGGGATTCGTCGTCCACACGAAGGATGCGAATACCAAGACGATCGGGAGGAAGCTGCTCCTGAATAAGATGTGCCCATTCAACAACAGTGACGCCATCTCCTTCAAAAAACTCCTCAAAACCTAAGTCCTCATGGCTGTCTTCCATCCGGTATACGTCCATATGATAAAGTGGCAGTCTCCCGTCCCGGTATTCCTTCATAATCGTAAATGTCGGGCTGTTTACGTTTTTCCGGATCCCCATTCCTTTGGCTAAACCCTTTGTAAACGTAGTTTTCCCGGCTCCCAAATCGCCTTCTAATGTAATGACATCTCCAGGCTTCACAAGTTCACCTAGCCTGACAGCAAGTTTCGTTGTTTCATCAGGGCTATTTGTTTTCACTGTATGCTTCGTCATATACTCACCTTACTTAAAATGATTAAATCCAGATTTTTTGAGCTTTGTTTTCTTTCCATTATGGATTAGCAGGACCTCGGATGAACCTGCATCTACATGCCCGATCTTCGTTAAAGAAATCCCTTCATCGCTGCACTTCTTTTGTAGAAGGTCAAATGCTTGGGGAGGAACCGTGCCTACTAGTTCAAAATCTTCTCCCCCATATAAAATCCACTCATCATGCTGCTCAAAATTTAAAGAACGCAGGGAATCACTGAGTGGAACACGGTCTTTTTCTATGATCATTTTAACACAGCTTGCCTCGCTTAATTCATTTAGTTCACTTGCAAGACCATCACTGATATCGTTCAATGAAATGCGCTCAGCAGAAGACATGAGCTGCGCTGCTTTAACTTGGGGCATTGGACGCTTATGGCGATTCACAAGAAATGCAGAATCATTGTCTACATCAACTGAGAGGTTCCCAAGCAGAATCTGCAGCCCTGCAGCTGAGTCTCCAACTGTTCCTGTTACAAAAACGGCATCACCTGGACGCGCATCCTTCCTTAACCGCTGTTTATCTTGCTGAACTTCTCCAATAACCGTAACGGTAATAACAAGTTTATCTGAGGTTGAAACCGTATCCCCTCCGATAAGATCCATATTGTATAAAGAAGCAATCTCATCCATCCCTGCATAGATCTCCACTAATTCTGCTTCAGACCAGTTTCTTGGCACTGCAATGGTAACGAGATAGTACTTTGGAACACCGCCCATAGCTGCTACGTCACTAATATTCACAGCCACAGCCTTATAGCCAATATCCATTGGGGAAGAGACATCCTTCAGAAAATGAACACCTTCAACCATTGTATCTGCGCAAACAATTTCCAAATAATCGGGTTTTGCTTTATAAAGGGCAGCATCATCCCCTATGCCTTCTATCAATTGGGGCTGACGATTCTTTCTTTGCTTAATTTTATCTATAAAATGAAATTCATCTTCAATGGTCATTTGCTGCACCGCCTTTTCTGTCATAAAAGTCAGATGTAGCTTTGGACAGTCTGCTACTTGTGAAAAAAATCTTCCATTCAAACTATGTAAGTAATAATTAAAACCAGTTCTGAAAAGCCTTATAAAAAAACCTTAGAACCCTGCAGCTCTAAGGATCGATCCCTGTTATCAAGTGTATCGCATCTAACTAGTTTGTCCAAGTTTCTTTAACAGTCTACCCTAAAAAATGCATAAAAAAAACGAAACACGTAGTTTCGTTGTCGTTTATTTAGTAATGGCGGTCCCGACCGGGATCGAACCGGCGATCTCCTGCGTGACAGGCAGGCATGTTAACCGCTACACCACGGGACCATTTGGTTGCGGGGACAGGATTTGAACCTGCGACCTTCGGGTTATGAGCCCGACGAGCTACCAGACTGCTCCACCCCGCGACAATAATATAAATAATTGATACTGCCTGGCAACGTCCTACTCTCACAGGGGGAAACCCCCAACTACCATCGGCGCTAAAGAGCTTAACTTCCGTGTTCGGCATGGGAACGGGTGTGACCTCTTTGCCATCATCACCAGACAATATGCAATTGATTAGAAAGAATGTTATTCTTTCAAAACTAAATAACGTTTGATAACAAGTTTCACTTAGGTTATACACTTTATTAGACTGTGGTTAAGTCCTCGAACGATTAGTATCTGTCAGCTCCACACGTCACCGCGCTTCCACCTCAGACCTATCAACCTGATCATCTTTCAGGGTTCTTACTCACTTGCGTGATGGGAAATCTCATCTTGAGGGGGGCTTCATGCTTAGATGCTTTCAGCACTTATCCCTTCCGCACATAGCTACCCAGCGATGCCTTTGGCAAGACAACTGGTACACCAGCGGTGCGTCCATCCCGGTCCTCTCGTACTAAGGACAGCTCCTCTCAAATTTCCTGCGCCCACGACGGATAGGGACCGAACTGTCTCACGACGTTCTGAACCCAGCTCGCGTACCGCTTTAATGGGCGAACAGCCCAACCCTTGGGACCGACTACAGCCCCAGGATGCGATGAGCCGACATCGAGGTGCCAAACCTCCCCGTCGATGTGGACTCTTGGGGGAGATAAGCCTGTTATCCCCGGGGTAGCTTTTATCCGTTGAGCGATGGCCCTTCCATGCGGAACCACCGGATCACTAAGCCCGACTTTCGTCCCTGCTCGACTTGTAGGTCTCGCAGTCAAGCTCCCTTGTGCCTTTACACTCTGCGAATGATTTCCAACCATTCTGAGGGAACCTTTGGGCGCCTCCGTTACATTTTAGGAGGCGACCGCCCCAGTCAAACTGCCCACCTGACACTGTCTCCCAGCCCGATCAGGGCTGTGGGTTAGAATTTCAATACAGCAAGGGTAGTATCCCACCAATGCCTCCACCGAAGCTGGCGCTCCGGCTTCCAAGGCTCCTACCTATCCTGTACAAGCTGTACCAAAATTCAATATCAGGCTACAGTAAAGCTCCACGGGGTCTTTCCGTCCTGTCGCGGGTAACCTGCATCTTCACAGGTACTATAATTTCACCGAGTCTCTCGTTGAGACAGTGCCCAGATCGTTACGCCTTTCGTGCGGGTCGGAACTTACCCGACAAGGAATTTCGCTACCTTAGGACCGTTATAGTTACGGCCGCCGTTTACTGGGGCTTCAATTCAAAGCTTCGCTTGCGCTAACCTCTCCTCTTAACCTTCCAGCACCGGGCAGGCGTCAGCCCCTATACTTCGCCTTGCGGCTTCGCAGAGACCTGTGTTTTTGCTAAACAGTCGCCTGGGCCTATTCACTGCGGCTTTTCAGGGCTATGAACCCTAAAAAGCACCCCTTCTCCCGAAGTTACGGGGTCATTTTGCCGAGTTCCTTAACGAGAGTTCTCTCGCTCACCTTAGGATTCTCTCCTCGCCTACCTGTGTCGGTTTGCGGTACGGGCACCTCTCACCTCGCTAGAGGCTTTTCTTGGCAGTGTGGAATCAGGAACTTCGGTACTAAATTTCCCTCGCCATCACAGCTCAGCCTTATATGAGAAGCGGATTTGCCTACTTCTCAGCCTAACTGCTTGGACGCGCATATCCAACAGCGCGCTTGCCCTATCCTCCTGCGTCCCCCCATTGCTCAAATGGTGAGGAGGTGGTACAGGAATATCAACCTGTTGTCCATCGCCTACGCCTTTCGGCCTCGGCTTAGGTCCCGACTAACCCTGAGCGGACGAGCCTTCCTCAGGAAACCTTAGGCATTCGGTGGAGGGGATTCTCACCCCTCTTTCGCTACTCATACCGGCATTCTCACTTCTAAGCGCTCCACCAGTCCTTACGGTCTAGCTTCAACGCCCTTAGAACGCTCTCCTACCACTGTTCGTAAGAACAGTCCACAGCTTCGGTGATACGTTTAGCCCCGGTACATTTTCGGCGCAGAGTCACTCGACCAGTGAGCTATTACGCACTCTTTAAATGGTGGCTGCTTCTAAGCCAACATCCTGGTTGTCTAAGCAACTCCACATCCTTTTCCACTTAACGTATACTTTGGGACCTTAGCTGGTGGTCTGGGCTGTTTCCCTCT
Source organism: Bacillus sp. V2I10 (assembly GCF_030817055.1). Lineage (NCBI taxonomy): Bacteria > Bacillati > Bacillota > Bacilli > Caryophanales > Bacillaceae > Bacillus > Bacillus sp. V2I10. Next base: position 102,713 of record NZ_JAUSYV010000001.1, read on the forward strand.
TGACTACGGATCTTATCACTCGCAGTCTGACTCCCAAGGAGCAAGTCTTTGGCATTCGGAGTTTGACTGAATTCGGTAACCCGATGAGGGCCCCTAGTCCAATCAGTGCTCTACCTCCAAGACTCTCATACTTGAGGCTAGCCCTAAAGCTATTTCGGAGAGAACCAGCTATCTCCAGGTTCGATTGGAATTTCTCCGCTACCCACACCTCATCCCCGCACTTTTCAACGTGCGTGGGTTCGGGCCTCCATTCAGTGTTACCTGAACTTCACCCTGGACATGGGTAGATCACCTGGTTTCGGGTCTACGACCACGTACTGAAACGCCCTATTCAGACTCGCTTTCGCTGCGGCTCCGTCTCATCAACTTAACCTTGCACGGGATCGTAACTCGCCGGTTCATTCTACAAAAGGCACGCCATCACCCATTAACGGGCTCTGACTACTTGTAAGCACACGGTTTCAGGATCTTTTCACTCCCCTTCCGGGGTGCTTTTCACCTTTCCCTCACGGTACTGGTTCACTATCGGTCACTAGGGAGTATTTAGCCTTGGGAGATGGTCCTCCCTGCTTCCGACGGGATTTCTCGTGTCCCGCCGTACTCAGGATCCACTCTGGAGGGAACGAAGTTTCGACTACAGGGTTATTACCTTCTCTGACGGACCTTTCCAGGTCGCTTCATCTACCCCGTTCCTTTGTAACTCCGTATAGAGTGTCCTACAACCCCAAGAGGCAAGCCTCTTGGTTTGGGCTAATTCCGTTTCGCTCGCCGCTACTTGGGAAATCGCGTTTGCTTTCTCTTCCTCCGGGTACTTAGATGTTTCAGTTCCCCGGGTCTGCCTTCATTATCCTATGTATTCAGATAAAGATACTGTTCCATTACGAACAGTGGGTTTCCCCATTCGGAAATCTCTGGATCAAAGCTTACTTACAGCTCCCCAAAGCATATCGGTGTTAGTCCCGTCCTTCATCGGCTCCTAGTGCCAAGGCATCCACCGTGCGCCCTTCATAACTTAACCTAAATGGTCAATCGCATCATCAGATGCGTTTCGCATTTCGTTGTTTGTTTAGACATAAATGTCTAGAAAATCACTAATTATGGTAAGCGTAAATCTCAGTGAATTACTTGTTATCAATTACGTTATCTAGTTTTCAAAGAACAACCGACAAATCAGATGATTTGTCTTCTATCATAGAGAGAATGATCTCTCAAAACCAAACAAAAACCAAAAGCGTCCTCATATATCCTTAGAAAGGAGGTGATCCAGCCGCACCTTCCGATACGGCTACCTTGTTACGACTTCACCCCAATCATCTACCCCACCTTAGGCGGCTGGCTCCTTGCGGTTACCCCACCGACTTCGGGTGTTGCAAACTCTCGTGGTGTGACGGGCGGTGTGTACAAGGCCCGGGAACGTATTCACCGCGGCATGCTGATCCGCGATTACTAGCGATTCCAGCTTCATGCAGGCGAGTTGCAGCCTGCAATCCGAACTGAGAATGGTTTTATGGGATTGGCTAAACCTCGCGGTCTCGCAGCCCTTTGTACCATCCATTGTAGCACGTGTGTAGCCCAGGTCATAAGGGGCATGATGATTTGACGTCATCCCCACCTTCCTCCGGTTTGTCACCGGCAGTCACCTTAGAGTGCCCAACTGAATGCTGGCAACTAAGATCAAGGGTTGCGCTCGTTGCGGGACTTAACCCAACATCTCACGACACGAGCTGACGACAACCATGCACCACCTGTCACTTTGTCCCCCGAAGGGGAACCTTCTATCTCTAGAAGTGGCAAAGGATGTCAAGACCTGGTAAGGTTCTTCGCGTTGCTTCGAATTAAACCACATGCTCCACCGCTTGTGCGGGCCCCCGTCAATTCCTTTGAGTTTCAGTCTTGCGACCGTACTCCCCAGGCGGAGTGCTTAATGCGTTAGCTGCAGCACTAAAGGGCGGAAACCCTCTAACACTTAGCACTCATCGTTTACGGCGTGGACTACCAGGGTATCTAATCCTGTTCGCTCCCCACGCTTTCGCGCCTCAGCGTCAGTTACAGACCAGAGAGTCGCCTTCGCCACTGGTGTTCCTCCACATCTCTACGCATTTCACCGCTACACGTGGAATTCCACTCTCCTCTTCTGCACTCAAGTTTCCCAGTTTCCAATGACCCTCCCCGGTTGAGCCGGGGGCTTTCACATCAGACTTAAGAAACCGCCTGCGCGCGCTTTACGCCCAATAATTCCGGACAACGCTTGCCACCTACGTATTACCGCGGCTGCTGGCACGTAGTTAGCCGTGGCTTTCTGGTTAGGTACCGTCAAGGTGCGAGCAGTTACTCTCGCACTTGTTCTTCCCTAACAACAGAGTTTTACGATCCGAAAACCTTCATCACTCACGCGGCGTTGCTCCGTCAGACTTTCGTCCATTGCGGAAGATTCCCTACTGCTGCCTCCCGTAGGAGTCTGGGCCGTGTCTCAGTCCCAGTGTGGCCGATCACCCTCTCAGGTCGGCTACGCATCGTTGCCTTGGTGAGCCATTACCTCACCAACTAGCTAATGCGCCGCGGGCCCATCTGTAAGTGACAGCCGAAACCGTCTTTCCAACTTGAACCATGCGGTTCAAGATACTATCCGGTATTAGCTCCGGTTTCCCGGAGTTATCCCAGTCTTACAGGCAGGTTGCCCACGTGTTACTCACCCGTCCGCCGCTGACCTCCTAAGAGGTCCGCTCGACTTGCATGTATTAGGCACGCCGCCAGCGTTCGTCCTGAGCCAGGATCAAACTCTCCGAAGAAAATTTGTGACTCAATTTGTTGCTGACTTCAAAAATTTAAAACGTTTGGTACGCTTTTGGTTTTGTTTAGTTTTCAAAGATCATTTTTAAAATTGGAGCGGGTGATGGGAATCGAACCCACGACATTAGCTTGGAAGGCTAGAGTTTTACCATTAAACTACACCCGCGAAAAGTATTTGTCTGGTCGGGAAGACAGGATTCGAACCTGCGACCCCTTGGTCCCAAACCAAGTGCTCTACCAAGCTGAGCTACTTCCCGGACACATTATATATAGAATGGCGCGCCCGATAGGAGTCGAACCCATAACCTTTTGATCCGTAGTCAAACGCTCTATCCAATTGAGCTACGGGCGCACTTATTAATGTAATGAAGCGACTTAAATATAATACCAAGTTGCGTTCTTTTTGTCAACAACTTTTTTGAGGTTTTTTAAAACTCTTTTGGTGCGGCCGAGAAGAGTCGAACTTCCACGGGGTTGCCCCCACTAGGCCCTCAACCTAGCGCGTCTGCCATTCCGCCACGACCGCGAAAAGATAAAAAATGTATGGTGCGGGTGAAGGGACTCGAACCCCCACGTCAAAGACACTAGATCCTAAGTCTAGCGCGTCTGCCAATTCCGCCACACCCGCATACATTAGTTAAAATGGTGTGCCATGAAGGACTCGAACCTTCGACCCTCTGATTAAAAGTCAGATGCTCTACCGACTGAGCTAATGGCACTTAATTATATTCGCATTTAAAATACAAATGGCTGGGCTAGCTGGATTCGAACCAGCGCATGACGGAGTCAAAGTCCGTTGCCTTACCGCTTGGCTATAGCCCAATAAAATGGCGGTCCCGACCGGGATCGAACCGGCGATCTCCTGCGTGACAGGCAGGCATGTTAACCGCTACACCACGGGACCAAATATGATGGTGGAGGATGACGGGCTCGAACCGCCGACCCTCTGCTTGTAAGGCAGATGCTCTCCCAGCTGAGCTAATCCTCCCAATCATTTATATGCATTTAAAGCGATGACCCGTACGGGATTCGAACCCGTGTTACCGCCGTGAAAGGGCGGTGTCTTAACCGCTTGACCAACGGGCCAAAAGACAAAAAAATAATGGCGGAGAAGGAGGGATTTGAACCCTCGCGCCGCTTACGCGACCTACACCCTTAGCAGGGGCGCCTCTTCAGCCACTTGAGTACTTCCCCATAATATGGCTCCGCAGGTAGGACTCGAACCTACGACCGATCGGTTAACAGCCGATAGCTCTACCACTGAGCTACTGCGGAATAATTAGTCATGACAGACTTCTTTAATTATATGAAGATTCGTACAAGCTGTCAAGCCTTCTTTTTAATAATCATTTGCGTCTCTTACGACGGCTTTTATAATTTATCACAGCTTTGTATAATGAGTCAACCCCTTTTTTATTTATGAAACAAGTTTTATTTTCCCGCCGCACTTTCCGCATACATACTTGGAAGTATCCATTCTTCTGTGCCGTTTGTAAATGAACATGCAGGCTGTACATTGATACTCTATTGTCTTCTTTATTCTGGCAGCCGTCTGCAGAGGTTTGCAGAATCTGGGCGCATCCACTTTAGAAAGCAGCTCCCTAAATTCAGGATCACGGTGTTTGTATCCTCTGCCTTCTAAATGAAGATGATAGTGGCAAAGTTCATGTTTGATTATGCCAATTACTTCTTCTAATCCTTGAGCTAAATACTTAGGGTTAATCTCAATGTTATGGCTTTTTAAAAGGTATCTGCCGCCTGTTGTCCGCAGCCGGCTGTTAAAGAAAGCTTTATGTAGGAACTTTTTGTGAAAGTAAGTTTTTGAAATAGATTCTGTCAGTTCCTGAAGCTCTGTTTCATTCATCGGTTACACCCCGCATAGTTTGTATCTCCGAACAGGACATCTTGCGCCCGCATATAGTTAGTAATACACATACTCCATTATAAACAATAAGGAGGAACGAGCAATGCCTTCATGGTTAAAAAACCAAATGCAGCGTGCTTTTTATGAAAAGGATCGGTATCAAATAAAAATGCTGAATCAATGCTGGTATTTCTATAGAAAAAAACACTGCTCATGAGCAGTGTTGGGTTTTTTTAAGTTCAATTAGCGGAAAACAGACTTTTATTAGCGAAAACTTCATCTTTTATAGCTGATTTTCGAGATTTATTAGCCAAAATGAGAAATCATTTAGCCAAAACGCCTTTTAAGGTCCCAGAACTCTATATTTAAAATATACAGCTACTTGAACACTGCCCGTAAGCAGTGTTTATCGTTAACTGTTTATCATCGTCAAGGCAACACGGCCTTTATGTGCATCTACAGAGTCCACCCAAACCGTAACAACGTCACCTACTGAAACTACATCGAGAGGATGTTTGACAAAAGAGTTTCTAAGCTTTGAAATATGAACGAGCCCGTCCTGTTTTACGCCGATGTCAACAAAAGCGCCAAAATCCACAACATTGCGCACAGTGCCCTGAAGTTCCATTCCTGTTTGAAGGTCCTCGAGTTTCAAGACGCCCTTTTTAAGCAGCGGCTTGGCGATTTCATCACGAGGGTCGCGTCCAGGTCGAACTAGAGAATCACAAATATCTTTCAGTGTAAGCTCTCCAAGATCGATAGCTTCTGCGGTTTCTTTAATATGAATATCCGCTATTTTTTCTCTTAGCTGCTCCGTTCCGACATCATTCAGGGTTAGTCCGAGCATTTTAAGGAGCTCTTCAACCTCTTTGTAGCTCTCAGGATGAATGCCTGTTGAGTCAAGCGGATGTTTTCCGTCAGGTATTCTCAGGAAACCTATGCATTGTTCAAACGTTTTTGCCCCAAGTCTAGGTATTTTCTTTAATTGCTTCCTGTCCTGGAACTTTCCAATTTCATCCCGCTGCTTCACAATGTTGACCGCAACAGCTTTGCTCAAGCCGGCTACATATTGCAGGAGTGATGATGATGCTGTGTTGACATTCACTCCTACCTGGTTAACAACTGTTTCAACAACGAAAGTCAGAGAATCATTTAACTTCTTCTGTGTGACGTCATGCTGGTATTGTCCTACTCCTACTGATTTAGGATCAATTTTAACTAGCTCTGCAAGCGGATCCTGCAATCTTCTTGCGATGGAAACTGCACTTCGCTCTTCCACTTGGAACTCAGGAAATTCCTCGCGGGCAAGGTCAGATGCAGAATAAACACTTGCCCCCGCTTCATTTACGATGATGTAGGCAAGATCTGATTTTAGTTCATCAATGAGATCTGCAACAAATTGTTCTGTCTCTCTTGAAGCCGTTCCGTTCCCAATCGCAATCAGCTCGATGTTATTTTTTTTGATCACATTGATTAATTTTTGTTTTGCTTCTTTAGCTTTATTGACCGGAGGATGAGGGTAGATGACACCTATTTCAAGGACTTTTCCGGTCTCATCGACAGCTGCAAGCTTACATCCCGTCCGGAAAGCAGGGTCAATCCCTAATACGACACGGCCTTTCAATGGCGGCTGAAGCAAAAGGTTACGCAGATTTTCAGAGAAAATATGAATCGCACGATCATCCGCTTTCTCCATTAATTCTTTTCTGATTTCACGTTCAATTGACGGCTGAATTAATCGTTTATAGGAGTCCTCAATTGCTTCAATATAGACACCCTTCACCACTGTGTGCTGATTTTTCAGTTCATTTCTTTGAATATGGGTAGTGATCTGGTCTGCCGGAGCCTGAATGGATACTTTCAGGATTCCTTCTTTTTCCCCGCGATTCATTGCAAGGACCCGGTGCGGGACAACCTTTTGAATCGGCTCTTCGTACTCATAGTACATTTCATACACTTTCTTCTCATCTTTTTCTTCATCCTTTGAAGATGTGATGATTTTTCCCTTTCGGAAGGTTTGCTCACGAATCCATTGACGATAGGAAGGCTCATCTGAAATCCACTCAGCTAAAATGTCCTTTGCGCCTTCGATTGCATCTTCTGCAGTCAAAACCTCCTGGTCCTCGTTTACATACTCGAGCGCTTTTTCCTTGAGCGACCCTTTAGAAGGCTGTCCCTTTATCCACTCTGCAAGAGGTTCTAATCCTCTCTCTTTGGCAACCGTTGCTTTGGTTCTTCGTTTTTGTTTATATGGACGATAGAGGTCTTCTACCTTTTGAAGTTTTAATGCATTTTCTATTTCTTTTTTAAGCTCTTCTGTAAGCTTTCCCTGTTCATCAATTAAACGGATGACTTCTTCCTTTCTTGATTCCAGGTTTTGCGTATACTGCCACTTTTCCGAGATATCACGGATTTGCACCTCATCTAATGCACCTGTCTGTTCTTTTCTGTATCTTGCAATGAAAGGAACTGTGTTGCCATCTTCTAATAAAGCTATAACATTCGATACCTGTTTATATGTAATGGATAAATCCGCACTGATTGTTTTCATAATGCGCTCTGTCTTCTCTGCCATTCTTTTACCTCCCCAAAATAAAGACTTAGAAACATTTTACCAAAAGACACGGACTTTAAAAAATGATCAAAATAAAAAAGCCGTCAACTAGAATAGCTGACCGACTACATAGGTTAAATCATCCGCCCTTGACTTAGTATAAGGTTCAAGCTGATTTGAAATATCTTCAATTGTCCGGTGATCCTTAAGCAGTGATTTTACAGCAGGAATGTTAAGTCCATCTGAATGGATAATGAATTTTGCACCAATATCGTATGGAAAGGATTGAACACGGAATTTCTGAGGTTTACCTGACATATAGCCCAGAACAGGAAGAGGATAGACGAATGTGCCTGAAGGAGAATAGAGGACAAATCGGATATTTCCAACAGAACTGAATGTTAATTGATTCTGTTTAAAATACGCTTTAAAAATAGCAACAGTTGCTCCGCGTTTATTTTTTAATACCTCATTTGATTTCTCGATCAGCAGTCCAACGTCCTCTGCATGAAATTCCTCAACGACATCTTTAATGGCAGAAGACGATTCATAAGCTCGTTCACCGCTGCCAAGACCATCTGCAACAGCACATATGAAATAGTCTTCAGTTGCTTTAATTAAGAAACTGTCCCCGCATAAAGTTTTACCTTCTTTTTGCATTTGATAAGCATATGCATAGACACGATTGTTTTCTTCAATTTGAATCATTAATGCTGCCCCATTGATAAGTCAGCCGAAAGTGCTTCTTTTAACTTCGTAATCGCTCTTCTTTGAAGTCTAGATACGTGCATTTGAGAAATCCCAAGAATTTCTCCCGCTTCCTTTTGACTCTTATTTAAAATATATGTGTGATGAATAATTTCTTTTTCACGGTCTGACAGAACGTGAAGAACACTTTCAAGCATAAGCTTTTGATTCACTTGCTCGTATCCTTCTTCTTTTGATCCTACGATATCAAGAATTGTCACTGTGCTGCCGTCGGAATCAGCCTCAATCGAATGATCGACAGATAAAGCCTGATAGCTTTTGCCCATCTCCATCGTCTCAAGCACTTCTTCCTCTGTCACCTCAAGGTAGTCTGCTATTTCGTGAACAAGCGGTGAGCGCTGAAGGGAATTTGTTAATTCGTCTACAGCCATTTTTATTTTAGGTCCAAGCTCTTTAATTCTTCTTGGAACATGAACACTCCATGTTTTATCGCGCAGGAATCGCTTGATCTCACCGATGACAGTCGGAATGGCAAAGGCTTCAAACGTTTTTCCGAATTCAGGATCATAGCGGCGGATCGCCCCAAGCAAGCCAATCATGCCCACCTGCTTTAAGTCTTCATGAAAGCTTTTGCCTCTTGAATATTTCTTAGCCAGTGTTTCAACTAGCCCGCTGTAATATTCCACAAGAAAAAGCTGAGCATCTTCATTTTGGTTGTGCTGAAAATCGAAAATCAATTCATTTATTTCTTCTTTAGTTCGCTTCGTAGTTTTGGATGGTTGTGTCATGTTCTACTCGCTCCCCGTTTAAATACTTTGTCATAAAGACGGTAACGCCGGAATCGATCTGTACATGAACTTCATCCATAAGCGTTTCCATCAAGTAGAGCCCCAACCCTCCTTCTGGAAGTTGGTCAACAGGGTTTGCAGCCGAATAAGGACCCAGTTCGTTTTTCTTTTGTTCAAAATTGAAGCTTTGACCGCTGTCTGACACCATTACTTCAAGACGGTCATCGTAAAGACCAAAGCCGATCATGACTTCTCCGCCTTCGATTTTCTCATAAGCGTGCTGCACAGCATTTGTGCATGCTTCACTGATCGCAATTTTTAAATCTTCAATTTCATCATAGGAGTAACCCATTCTGCTAGCGATACCAGAAAGAGTCAAACGGACAATGCCGACAAATTCCGGTTTAGCAGGTATTTTCACCTCGATGTAATCCACTAACTGTTTCATCGAACCCCACCTTCTGATTTAGAAGAAATGTCAATAATATCACTTAGACCCGTTATGTTGAATAGTCTTTCCAAACGAGCGGATAAATTAACAAGTTTTAAATCGCCCTCATTTTTCCTCACAGCTTTAAGCAAACCAACGAAAGCGCCAAGCCCTGTACTGTCCATGTAAGAGACATCCTTAAGGCTTACGATCATGACAGGTTTTCCCTCTTCTGCAAGCGGCATTAGTTCTTCTCTTAATTTCGGCGCAGTGTATGCATCAATTTCTCCAGCTAAATCTATTTGAATATGTTCCTCTGATCGATTAACATTTATATTTAAATTCATCAATATCACCCCAGTAAGTTTACTTGTAAGCTAGTAAAACAAATACCCACTTTTTTTACAAGTTAAACCTCGCGTTTTAAAATAATTAGCGTAAAATCATCACGCAGTTCAAAGTCCTGCATCTGTAAAAAGTCTTTATATATATTATCTACAATACCCTGAGCATTCAAATCACTGTATTTTTTAATGAGGTCCGTAATAAAATCACGTTCAATGAACTCTTCTTCATTTGTTTTTGACTCGGTTACACCATCGGAAAGCAAAACAATCATATCGCCTTTTTCCACGATTCTGCTGTATTGCTTGTACTTTATGGATTGATCAATACCAAGGACCAGACCTTTTGTGTTCATATCATGAAAACGGTCCTCTTTAGCACTGTAATAAAATCCAGGCTCGTGGCCCGCTGATCCATAGACAAACTCATGTGTATCCGTATCATACATACCGTAAAACATTGTAATGAACATGCTCGGGTCTACGTTATGCTCAACAACCCTGTTCAGATTTTCAAGAACACGGCTTGGAGATTTACGGGACTCCGGCAAGCTGTCCATTGCATATTTAATCATAGACATACAGAGTGCAGCGGGAATTCCTTTCCCGATTACATCCGCTATGGCAATACTTACGCTTTCTTCATCATAAACAAAATGATAGTAATCCCCGTTCATATGCTTTGCAGGAACACTGATTGCACCAATATCAAGATTTGGAACTGTCGGCACTGACGTTTCTAAAAGCATTTGCTGAACATTCAAGGCTACTTGAATCTCAGACTTTATCTCCTGCTGCTGATCCCGCAGGCTTTGATGCTCCTGATAGGCCAGTCCATACCCCATCATGACCTCTAATAGAAAGTCCAAAGAGTGCAAAACATCTTGATGTACATCAGGAAATAAATCTTGGAGCACTTTACGGTGAAGACTGATAATTTCCTCAGGGGGTACTTGTTCCTCAATCGCTTTTCTGCTGAACTTTTGCCCCTGGTACAAAGCCGTTTCTGTTAATTCTTGCATATAATGACTCAGTATTTCCTGATATTTCGATTCAATGACTTCCTTAAAATCCATCTAGCTTCCCCCTAGCGAAGCCATTTGACTGCTTGGATATCCGTTCCCTCTCCCAAAACGGTATTAATGCTGAATTCATCCATCAGGCGTTTTACTCCAGGCAATCCGGCTCCTAACCCACCAGATGTTGAAAAGCCGTCTTCCATCACTTTTCGGATATCTGGTATTCCTGGTCCGTTATCAATGGCTATTATTTTTAAACCTTTTTTACTGAATTCGCTGATCTGCTCAATGCAAATTTGACCTTGTCCAGCATACAAATATATATTACGGGCTAATTCGGAAATAGCTGTTGTAATCCTCGCTTGGTCTACAGTACCAAACCCGAGTTCTTTTGCAACATTGCGTCCAAGCTGCCGCGCAGCAACAATGTCCCACTCCGTAATGATTTTTACACAGGATTGGTTATCCATGCTTATTCCCCCAGCTCCTGTTGTAATGTTTCAAGTCCTTTTTCCAGGTCAAGCGCGGTTTGTACACCAGCAAGGTGAATGCCAAGCTCAATGAGGGTGATTGCTACTGCAGGCTGAATGCCTGTTAAAACAACTTTAGCTCCCATTAATTTCGACATGCCGATAACATCACCTAAAACCTTGGCGATAAAAGAATCAATTACATCTACGGAGGTTAAATCTATGACAACACCGCTTGCGCCCGTCTCATGGATTTTATGAAGAAGATCTTCCTGAAATTGCAGGGCAGTCTGATCATCAAGTTCCCACTGAATGGATACAAGCAGACAATTATAAAGTTTTAAAATCGGTATTCTTGGAGTTCTCATTGCGAATCCCCCATTTCTACTATTTGTCGATTCGTCATTTCAAGTGCAGCTTCCATTCCTTTTTGAAGGCTGTTCTTCGTGATTACCTGGCTTAAATCGATGCCAAGGTTCACAATTGTCTGAGCAATCTCAGGTCTGATTCCCACAAGCAGGCATTTTGCTCCTACTAAGCGGACAGCTTCTGATGCCTGAATAATATGATGCGCAACCATTGTGTCCACAACCGGAACACCTGTAATATCAATTAAAACCACTTCCGCGCGGTGCTTCACAACACCTGTAAGCAGGTTCTCCATGATTTGCTTTGCTCTCTCTGTATCAATTGTACCAACTAAAGGCATAATTGTAATGTTTTCAAAAATCGGAATGAGCGGTGCCGATAATTCCTGCAAGGCAATCTTCTGCAGAGAAACTGTCCGCTCCCATGATTCTGCATATTGATGAATTAACTCATTATTAATAGGGGAAAGCGACTTGTCAAACTCCCACACAATTTTCATTTTTTCAGCTTCTGGAAGGCCGTCCGTCATTTTTGTAAAGATAATTAAAGACAGCTCCTTTAATCCTTCAGATATATACTTTAAGCTCCAGCCTAATTGAACGACCCTGTGAGCATAGTCAGAAACCTTTTCAGTCAGGTCGCTTCCCGGTTTTTTCATATAGCTGATTAAGATTTGAAGATATTCATTGCAAGTATTTAAATATACTTGATCTGAAAGGATGTTAGTGTACTTCTGATCTCCAAGATCTTTCAGACTGTCTTTCCATTCATTCAGGATCTCATTTTGATGAGCCAGAACAAAATCGAGTACTGGATTAGATGCATCCTTCATGTGCCAGTTATCCCCCTCTTATCCTTATGGGTAATAAAGTAAACAAGTTATTCCACTTTACATTATACCGATTTATGTCAATAAAATAAAAAAAAGTTGCTTAACGGGAGCAACTTCCTAAAAAATACCTTTTTTCAGTTTTAAAAATCAATGAGTCCTAAGCTTATTTGCAGAGCTTCGTCCACTTTATCCATCATTTCATCATCTAAGTGTGTAATCTTATCAGTCAATCTCTGTTTATCAATCGTACGAATCTGCTCTAACAGTATAACAGAATCACGTTCAAACCCATAACGCTTGGAATCAATTTCTACATGAGTAGGCAATTTCGCCTTTTGAATTTGAGCAGTAATAGCTGCTATGATGACCGTTGGACTGAACCTGTTTCCGATATCATTCTGGATGATCAGCACTGGACGGACGCCCCCTTGCTCAGAGCCAACAACGGGTGATAAATCAGCAAAATAAACGTCGCCGCGTTTAACAATCAAAGGATTAACCCCCGCTTACTAAGCGTTCAACGGTGTGGTCAGCCTCTGATTCAGCTTGAAATGCTTCGGAAGCAATGTTTAAGTTAATCTTAGCCATCTCCATATATCCACGTCTCATTGACTCGCGTATTTGGCGTTTCTTACGCTCGCGGATATACATCTTTGTTGCTTGATAAATTAACTCGCTTCGGTTCCCATTCTCTTGTTTGACAAGTCCGTCTAATTCCGAGACTAATGCTTGCGGTAAACGAATTAAGATTTCTGTTGTTGCGCTGGATTCAGACACAAACATACACCTCCACCAAACTTACACACCTATTATTCCATTCCACATACAATAATAACACTATCAATGCAAGAAGCAAAGTTATTTTCTAATAATTCAACACTATTATCTGCTTTACATAAGCATTTTTATTCATGCCTTCTTCTTTTACGGGCGATCCGCAAGCTTTTTTACGCCGCAAAAAAGAGAGTTTCTCACTTCAATTATACTCTTATTTTTCAAAAACATACGGGGAACGCGCAAAGTTATTGTACAAGGTACTTCATAGTTGATTGTATCCAGTCTTTCTGCCACTTCATCCACAGAAATACAATCTTCTTTTTGCTTGCCGATTAACGTTACCTTTGTCCCTGTTTCTTTAAAGGATGAAAGCTTAATCATACATTGATCCATGCAGATCCTTCCAACAATCGGCATTCTTTCACCATCAATTAGAACTTCTGATTCTTTTAGACGGCGCACCCATCCATCTGCATATCCAATCGGAATCGTCCCTATCCATTCATCTTTCTCAGCTGTGTATGTGGCCCCGTAGCTTACTTTGTCGCCTGTGCTGATTTTTTTCACATGAACAAGCCTTGAATGAAGGGAAAAAGCTTCTTTCAGTTCATAGGGCAGTTCAGGTTTTATTTCCATTGAAGGACTTAGACCGTACATAGAGATTCCCAGTCTCACAGCGTGAACTAATTTTCCAGGAAAACGGAGTCCAGTTGCACTGTTGCCGCAGTGAATCATAACTCCATCATAATCAGCTGCTTTTTGCGCCATTGCGGTGAATACGTCGTACTGCTTGTTGAAATAAGCAGTATCCAGTTCATCCGCTGTTGCAAAGTGCGTAAAGATACCTTCTATTTTCACATTGGGTTTTTCTTCTGCAAATTTAAATGCCTGAAGCAGTTCTTCCTCTGTCCGGACACCGAGACGGCCCATTCCGGTATCAATCTTTAGATGAACAGATAATAATCCTTTTTGAACATTCTTTTCAGCTTCCGTCAGCCATTCAAGAGAAGGAGCTGTCAAAATAATGCGCTGATCAATGGCGATCTTCACATCTGCTGGCCGGGAAGCACCCATCACCAGAATAGGCACTTCAAACCCCGCTTCGCGCAGCACGACCGCTTCATCTAAAAACGCGACTGCAAGCATTTCAGCACCTGCTTCAAGAGCCGTTTGTGCCACTTCTAAATCTCCGTGGCCATAAGCATTGGCCTTCACAACCGCAATCAGCTGCATGTTTTCGCCTATATGGTTTTTCATTGATTTCACGTTGCTGTATATTGCATCTAAATCGATTTCAGCCCAAGTATCGCGGTAAAAAGAATTTCCCATGTCCTACACTTCCTCATGATTGTCTTTTTCTATGCTGATTATCAATGGTATTGCGTTCTTTTGTCAAATGAAATCGGTTTCTTTTGAGGGGGTTCAGTAATAACACGGAGAAATTTCAGCGAGAAGGTCTGTAATGCGGAAAGATTAAGTGTGGAATTTCAAAAAATGAACCGCCAAATTATTCAACCCCAAATCGCCTTTTCTAGCTGCACTTGGCATTTTGAGACTTCAAATTGATTAAGATGCCATATTTCGAAGCGTCCGAATCAGCTTTACTATCCAGAAATCACATGACACTATCCGCACACCCGGTTTCATTATCCGGAATCGGTTGCTTACTATCAGGCACATCATTAAAGTGCAAAAATCCATAAAAACAAAAAACTCGGATGGCCCAGATGCCATCCAAGTTTGATTACTTAATTGCCTGCCCCTGTACAGATTGTGCTACCCGGATCATCTCTTCCTGAGTCAAATCTTTCGATGCAATCATGTACTCTACCCCATCATAGGTCCATGTTAAGGATTGTTCTGTCAGAGCTCCGACTGCAACTCCAAGGTCAACTGGTTCCCCGCTTACAAAAGAAGAGGTTGCAACAGTGGCTGCGACTGCTTTTTCCTGAATGAAGGTATAGGATTTTTTACCATCATACGTTTGAACGACCCGCTTGCCATTCTCTGTTTTCATCTCTTTTTCTTCCGTCAGCTTCACACCCTCAAGCTCCTCAAGAGGATATTTCACAGCAAGCGGTTCTGAGTTAACAGATGCAGATGTTTCAACATCTACGCTTGCAAATGACATATTCTTTTGCATATCAAATGAGTTTTTATCGAATTTAGCATTAAAATCAAATTCCGAAAACTCCACCACAACTAATGGATTGCGGTCTGTATCCATTACTTTGACAACAGAAGGCTTCAGGTCCTTTTTATTGAACGTAATCTCTTGAAGAGGAAGCATCTGGCTGTTTTGGTAATTTGTTTTTGTCTCAAAAACGTAAGCATCTTTTGTTGATTTGAAAATTGAATCCGCATCACTCTTAATGTCTTTTACCAGTGATTCGAAAAGATAAGCCTGACTGCTGTTTTGCGGCCATTCGCTTTGAAAACGGAAGCTTTTCTTCAGGGCCGGCGTCAGGACAAACACGCCTTCTTTATTGCGGAGAATCATTTGGCTCTGATCTTTTTCAGCATTCTTCAAGTTTACTCTGTAGAATGAAGGCTGCTTATGCCAAATTTCCACCTCATAAATTTGAGGCTCACTTCCTGTTTGAAGGGTCATTTGCGCTTTCGCTTTGTACCCCGATAATTCTTCAACCTTCTTATCCAGGTTTTCTACAACGTCAGTCTTGGATTTCTCACCACAGGCAGCAAGCATCATGACAGCGAGCAATCCAATTGCCAGTAATAAAAAGTGCTTTTTCACCTTTTCAACCCCTTTGTCTCATATGACGTAAAAAGGAAGAAACTCTCCCCTGAGGGAATCATGCTAAAGCAAGCACAATCTCCTCTAACGACTTGTCTCTTCTACCGCTGTACAAATATATGAGACAAAGGTTATGAATATGCAGACTAGCTTGACGAGCTTTCAATAATTACTTGAGCAGCAGCATAATCCTTTGTGTGAGTGATAGAGATGTGGACGATATAACCAGGCAAAGCAGGCATTGTTACAGCCGGTTTTCCGTTTCCATCATTCAGAATTTCGATATCCTTAAAACTGTATTCTTTCCCAATCCCGGTTCCCATCGCTTTTGAAAACGCCTCTTTCGCCGCAAACCTCCCGGCAGCATATTCGATTTTTCTCCTTTGCGCAAGCGATTGATATTTATCTTTCTCTCTTTCTGTGAGAATCCGGTCAATGAATTTCGGCTGTCTCATCATTAACCTTTCAATCCGTTCCAGCTCAGCCAAATCAAGACCCAGCCCTTTAATCATGCGGACACCCTCTTTTTGTTCAGTATGTACTAATATGCTCTCACTTCTCATAACCGTGTTAATATAGAAACAACTAATTCTTTAGAATAAGGAGACACTCTCTATGTTTACAAGATCAGAAGATTTCAGAACGTTTACGCGTCTATACCCTGTTGTAACCGTAATTGTCTGTATTCAAGTCATTCTCTGGCTGTTGTTTTTAATTCCAGTTCCTACAATAACATATTTCTTTGCCTCTTTAGTAGGGTACAACGCCGGTGTAGCTAACGGAGAATGGTGGCGCTTGATCACTCCTATTTTCCTTCATGCAAACTTCGCTCATATTCTATTTAACAGTGTATCCATCATCCTGTTCGCGCCTGCATTAGAACGGATGCTTGGAAAGGCCCGCTTTATTGCTGCTTATTTAGCAACAGGCATCGCCGCAAACCTGGCAACATATTTCATCATAGAAGATTTAACTTATACTCACGTCGGAGCCTCAGGTGCTATATTCGGCATATTCGGCATCTATCTTTATATTGTAGTGTTTAGAAAAGATCTGATTGATTCTTCAAACTCTCAGCTTATTATGACCATTTTAGTCATTGGAGTCGTCATGACATTCGTGAATACGAATATCAACATCATTGCCCATATTTTCGGTGGCGTCGCAGGCGCTTTGCTTGCGCCCCTGTTTCTTACTAGAAAAGCGTAGCCGACTGGTTAGCTCCGACAGACAGATAAGGATCCGACAGAAAAGGCGCTTTTTGCCTTTACTGGCGGAGCCGTTCTGGCCGAGGAGTTAGGAGGCGGAGCTGGACAATGTGAAAAGCGTAGCCGACTGGTTAACTGCGACAGACAGATAAGAATCCGTTCTGGCCGATTTTCAAAATTTATTAATTGCGAAAGATAGGCATATTTTATAAGTAGAAACATCAAAAAAGACGCCCATCCTCAAAGGATCGCGTCTTTTTTTGCATGATTTTCATAAGAAAACCACTCAAACACTTCTCCGGCATCCTCAATATCGACGCCTTTTACTATGAAATGTGTTCCTCCCATTCCTGACGTTGTTGAAGATTGAATAGACGCGAGGTCTATTCGGCGCTGAAAAAAGGATTGCCTTGCTTCAATGACCTGAATTCTTTTTCTCTTTACAGCGAATGTGGATTTGACCAGATTTCTTGATGAAAGCGTTAATTGTTCGTCATGTATGGCCCATCCTGCATCCTTAAATGATGCAAGACCGATAAGAAGTCCTGCCGGAACAGTCAGCAGCGCAAGGTAACCCCACGGCTGAAAAAAGCAGCTCAAAATGCATGAAATCACCAAGAAAGGAATTGTATAAACGAGAACATATCCTCTTTTCGCTTTCTTTGGCAGCGGGTTTAATTGATCAGCTAAAGAAAAGTCAGGTGTAAACTCGGTTAGCATCTGCTGGATTGTTGTTTTTTTAATCAGCGGAAAAAGGATGGCAGAAACATTCTGATCTTTGGCGCTTCCCCCTGCACTGACAATGTGCACAGTTGCATAGCCGAACGGCTGGCGAATTAGATTTTCGCTGATCTTCATAGCCTGGATTCTCTCAAGCGGAATCGTCAGCTGGTGTTTCTCAAATATTCCGCGCGAAATGACTAGATCCTGTTCTTTCTTTATCACTGTAAAGTTGGCAAACTTCAGACAAACTCCGATTATACTCAGGATCCATGCGATGAAAAATGCAAGGAATACAAGAATGGCATAAACAGTGATGCTTGCATTTGAAAGAAAGGAAAAACGATCGATGATGTCATCAAACGGAATCAGCTCGTCGAACTGTGAGAAAAAAGCAAAAGCCGCAGACAGAACCACTCCGATTCCGCTTGATGTTGACGCAGCAACCAGCAGTTCTTTTACTCCAATTTTATATGTTGAATATGTTTTTTCCTCTTTTAATGTCATGGCGGCTTCATCCTGATCCACCATTTCTTTTTTTCTTTCCGCTAAAGCTGTATTTATCCTGCGGGCTTCTTCTTTTGCAACAGCTGTAAGAACGGCTTCGGCCTCTATACCGCCTCCCGCTGTTTCAAGCTGCAGCTTCACAAGTCCGAATAGCTGCTGAATGATGCCTGCACTTTCGTTGATGGATTGTATTCTTTCAATCGGAATATATCTTTTCTTTTTCACAAATATGCCGAATTCAATCCGCAGTTCATTTTCTTCAATGCGATATGTATATTTCATCCAGCTGATGATACTGTAGATGATCAAAGCGATCAGAATCACGGCAAGACCGATAAAGAAATAGATCTTATAGTCATTGACGAAGAAAAGTACGATGACAGGAAATATCCCGTCTTTCAATTGCTTGAAAAAGGTTAATATAGCAGAGGCAGGATGCAGTCTTTTAGGTTCAGACATCATCTTCTGTCACCCTCGCAAGTCTTGATATAAAGTCACGCAGCTGATCAGCTTCGACCACATCGAGCGCAGGAATCTCATGAATGGTTGCTGCTGTATGAATCGTTACAGTTGCAAGATCATTTTTCCTGAGCAGCGGCCCCTGCTTTGTGTTGACATGCTGCACTCTCACCATTGGAACGAGCACCCGTTTCACCACAAATAAGCCCGACTGAATATCAATTTCATTTTCGTGTACCTCATACCGCCACGTACGGTGCTGTATTTTCGGAGTAATAAAGATAAAAATAATTGAAAAGATCACCCATGTTCCCAAAACGGCAATGGCAATCCATATCGGCCACTCAAAGTAATATACAGCAAACGCAATTCCTCCTGATACAGCCAAAAAAATTAATGATTGGATAAGTGCCGACAGCTTCCATACCTTTAGTGCTTTTTGACTGATTTGATACTTAGGTGCATCTCTCATCTCTGTTCCCCCTGAACTAGTAACTCTCTCTTTATATACGGATTTACGTTAAATATGTTTCACCTTTTAGAAAATCATGCCATTTTCATTATAAAGAAATGAACCTTGCTTGAACACTATTTCAATAAAAACGATGCTCCATCTATTTTTTCAACCTCCGGAAACAAGCACATCTGCTCCATTAATTGAAAAAGAGCATTATCTTTTAGTTTGGCTTCAATCATACAGTCAATCTGAGGAACGCTTCCTTTTATTTCTGACAGAAAAGACATGAATTGCTCTGGATCTACAAATTCAGCGTGAGCATTAAAGTCCTTTTCACTTCTTGGGCTTGATATATGCATTTTCACAGGGAGGGAGGAAAGATGCCAGCTTGCGGCAACACGGTCCCAATGTCTGTGCCAATCCGATTCCTTTTCATGATTCGCCAAGTGATGATGATAATCAAATACGAGCGGTATAGCCAATTTCTCACATAAGTAAAGAGTATCCTGAAGAGTAAATGTTGTATCGTCATTCTCTAACATAAGCATATTCTGGATCTTTACAGGTACAAACCCCTAATTGTGAATGAATTGTTCAAGGGCTTTTTCCTTATCGTTATAGGCCCCTCCAACATGAATGACACATCTGTGTTCGTGAGGCACATTCATTCCTCTGACCAGCGCTTCATGCATACTTAAGGTCCTGAGAGACGTATTCAGTATTTCGGGCTTTGGCGAATTCAGCAGCACGAAATGATCCGGGTGAAAATCAACTCTCATTTTCGTCTTGGAAATCCAATTGCCAAGCTCCTGCAGCGGCTCCCTAAGTACCTTTAAATAGTTAAAATCCTTTATTTCCGGATGGTTAGCAAGAGGAATTAATTTAGAACTGAAACGGAAGAATTGAATATCATGGCAGGCGTTATGTTTGATAATGCGAAGACAATTTTCAAGATTTGATGCTGAAATTCGCTCAAGCTTTTCAATAGCAGCTTCCCTGTCTTTTAAACGCTGAAATTGTGCATATGTCATCGTTTGAGAAGGAGAACAATTCTTCAGATTCACACTCATTGCAACATAGCCTAAACGGACGATTGTCATAGCTGTCACCTTCTTTAATAAGATACATATAGAATGCCCGGTATGAATGAGAATTAATGAAAATCAGCGCGGCTCGATAAACAGCCATGTTAATCGGAAGCTTTTCCATCTAAAAATGCACAAAAAAACACACCGCGCAAAATTGCACGGTGCGTTTGGCATCATCTATTAGTTAGATGAAGATGAGTTTGAGTAACGTCTTTTGTTGCTGCTGTTAGGCTTGCCGCCTTGTTGTCCGTAAGAACGTTTGTTGTTCTTAGAATGCGGGCGCTGGCCGTCTCTTCTGTTGCGGTTACTTGAAGAAGAAGAAGTACGTTTTCCGCCTCTTTTCGCATACATTGGAGCCTCATCCGTTAAGTTAACCGGAGTTTGGTTCGGTTCTTTAGTCATTAATTTGATTGCAGCAGCAAGTACTGATACTTGATCGAATTCTTCAAGCAATGCTTCAGCAGTGCGCTTGTAGAATGACAAGTTCTCATCAGTGATTGTCTGACGGATTTTTTCGATTGAAACAGATTGCTGACCTTCAAGCGCCTCATCAAGAGTCGGTGCTTTCATGCGGTCCATTTTGCGCTTAGTTGTACGCTCAATGATTTTAAGCATATCTTGTTCTCTTGGTGTTACGAATGTCATCGCAGCACCTGTTTTGCCTGCACGGCCTGTACGCCCGATACGGTGAACGTAGCTTTCAGGGTCTTGAGGAACATCAAAGTTGTAAACATGAGTTACACCAGAAATGTCCAGTCCGCGTGCAGCAACGTCTGTAGCAACAAGCACTTCGATTGCGCCTTCTTTAAACTTGCGAAGAGCAGACATACGTTTAGCTTGAGTTAAGTCGCCATGAATTCCCTCAGCTGCATATCCTCTAAGCATTAATGCTTCAGAAAGCTCATCAACTCTGCGCTTTGTGCGTCCGAAAACGATAGCAAGCTCAGGTGATTGAATGTCAAGAAGACGTGTTAATACATCAAACTTCTTCTTTTCTTGTACTTCAATGAAGAACTGCTGAATGTTTGAAACAGTCATTTCCTTCGCTTTTACTTTAACAAGCTCAGGGTTTGTCATGAATTTCTCAGCAATGCGTCTGATCGGATCAGGCATTGTAGCCGAGAACAGCAATGTTTGGTGCTCTGAAGGAACATTTGAAAGAATGTTTTCAATGTCTTCAATGAAGCCCATGTTCAGCATTTCATCTGCTTCATCCATTACAACTGTTTGAACATCAGATAATTTCAATGTTTTACGGTTGATATGGTCAATTAGACGGCCAGGAGTACCAACGATAATGTGAGGAAACTTCTTCAATGAGCGAATTTGACGGTTAATATCCTGTCCGCCATAAATCGGAAGAACGCGAACGCGTTTAGCAGATCCGATTTTGTAAAGCTCTTCAGATACTTGAATCGCAAGTTCGCGAGTCGGTGCAATGATGATCCCTTGGATCTTATCTTGTTTAACATCGATTTTTTCAATAAGCGGAATACCGAATGCAGCTGTTTTACCAGTTCCAGTTTGTGCTTGGCCGATCACATCTTTATTTTGAAGCCCCAGTGGAATGGTTTGTGCTTGGATAGGTGTAGCTTCTTCAAACCCCATTTTATTAATAGCTTCCATTAATAATGGGCTGATACCTAGTTCTTGAAACGTATTTGTCAATTTGTTCTACTCCTTTTAATCTCTATAGCTTTCACAGACTTTCATGTATGGTGAAACAAAAAACGCCCCATCGGGCAAAACGTTAGCTTTATAAAAGCCCGTAAACACTTAACTTTAATCATACCACTTTTTTTATTCTTTTACAACAAGCCGTAGAGATGTGATTCATTTTGCGCTCACTTTATTTTGTGTCATCAGAAAGGATTCTATAACTTCAACAAGCATTGGGAAATCCTCCCCATGACAAATGAGATGTTTTGAACAGGGCAGAAAACAAAGCTCCTTCTGCTCTGAAGTGATTCTTTCATAGATATATTTTGCGCTTTTCACAGGCACAATTCCGTCACACTCTCCTTGGACAATCAAAACAGGTATAGTTATTTTATCCAATATTGGTCGGATATACCTGACCAGTTTCCTGAATTCAAGCGTAGCTGCAATAGGTGTTTCAAGGATTTTTTTTCGGTATCTTATAAAAAGTTCATTGTTTGCCGCATTTCCTCTAATGGCATCTGCAAAGAGTTCTTTTACATCAATAAGCATCTGCCGGGGATTAAGGTAATATGCAGCTGCACTAAGCAGGACAAGTTTATCTACCCGGTACCTCGAAGCCAGATACGCGGCAATTAATCCGCCCATTGAAAAACCGATGATATAGACTTCTGTGCATTCTTCTAACAGATCTCTTAATTCATTTTCAGCATGGGCAATCCATTCGCTGAACTGTATCCCCTTCAGACCTGGGGTCTCCCCGTGGCCCGGCAGAGTAGGCACTTTCAGCACCCAGTCTGTCTCTTCCTTCAGATGGCGGACAAGAGGTTCCACTTCATACGGGGTACCGGTAAATCCATGAATACATAGGCATCCTTTCATGTCGCTCTCTCCCAAACATCAATTTTGTAAAACTGCGCCAGCTGTTGTTTTAAACAAAAAAACCCTGGGTATATTTAAAGTACCCTGGGTTACTATATTTCAAAACAAAAAGGAGCGTTCATCATGACAGTCTTAAAAGATAGCGCAGTAGAAGTATTGAGCGAATTAACACCTTATTCAGTGGGAATCGGCTTAGTTGTTTTAGTGATTGCACCATTTATTTTTTAATGAATATAAGGGCCCCTTTTTATTCTGCAGCAATTGATCAATGGATTGATTTTTTTCATATGTTTCCGGATGTTCCAATAAAGGGAAAGTCCATTAAAAAAGACAGCTGCTTCCGCATTTTGTTCTAATTTTTTCTGCCGTTTTTAAAGGAATGGTCAATTCTTTTTTAATGCGTCCTACTGTCGTTTCTTTCATGTGATTTCTTCCTTAAAGAAGCGCATTAACGACTTCTTCAAGCTTCATGCCGCGTGAAGCTTTTACTAATACGAGATCCCCGGATTTTGCCGTCTGTTTTAATTGATTAACAAGCTCTTGTTTATCTTGATAGACATGAATTAGGGCCGGATCCATTTTTTTACGTGCACCTGCAGCTATTTCCGCACCGAGTTTCCCGAACGTGAAGAGATGATGAATCTCTTTTGAATCGATCGATTCTCCTACCTCTTGATGAAACTTCACCTGCATCTCTTCGCCAAGCTCAAGAATGTCTCCCAGCACAAGAATTTTCTGATTGTAACCCTGCATGTCACACGCAAGCCTGATGGCTGCCTTCATTGAAGTCGGGCTTGCATTATATGCATCGTTAATAACCGCAAGATTCTCTTTTGTTTTTGTTAATTCGAGACGCATGCCCGTCATTTGGATTGCTTTTAATCCTTCACTGATTTTCTCTTGCGGCACACCTAAGAATTCTGCTGCAGCGATAGCTGCAAGCGCATTGTTAACATTATGTTTTCCGAGTACAGGTAAAAATAACTTCTCTTCCCGCCCGCTGATTTTAAAGAATGTG
Organism: Bacillus sp. V2I10; assembly: GCF_030817055.1. Classification (NCBI taxonomy): domain Bacteria; kingdom Bacillati; phylum Bacillota; class Bacilli; order Caryophanales; family Bacillaceae; genus Bacillus; species Bacillus sp. V2I10. Next base: position 126,411 of record NZ_JAUSYV010000001.1, read on the forward strand.
CCGTTTTCTGTTTGCTGAATCTCAGAAGGAGAATAAGCATTTCGCTCAGACCCGCCAAAAGAAATCGTTTTAAACGAATAAGCTTGAACCCGTTCTGTAAGCAAAGGTTCCTCGCCGTCATAAATAAGCACGCCATCAGGCTTTAGCCCGCTGACAATTTCAAGCTTTGCTTCTGCTATGCCTTCCCTTGATCCCAGATTCATTAAATGGGATTCGCCGATATTCGTTATGATCGCAGCATCAGGCTTTGCAAGATTTGAAAGGAGTTCGATTTCGCCCCTGCTGCTCATGCCCATTTCGAGTACAGCTACTTCTGTATCCTCGTTCATGCTGAGGATCGTAAGCGGCAATCCGATATGATTGTTAAAATTCCCTTTGGTTTTATGCACACGGTATGTTGTGGACAGCAGCGAAGCCACCATGTCTTTTGTGGTAGTTTTCCCATTGCTTCCTGTTACGCCGATTACCTTAAGCTGAAGCTGCTCTAAATAGCTGCTCGCTAATTGCTGTAATGCCTTTAACGTATCATCAACTAATATAACGGCACCTGACGGAGGATTCGGTTTATTGCGGTCCCATAAAGTTGCAGCAGCACCTTCTTCGAGCGCTTTTCCGGCAAACTCGTGCCCGTCAAAATTTTCGCCGACAATCGGGATGAACAGGGTTCGGGCTTCAATCTTCCTCGAATCCGTTGTAATTCCATGAATGAACTCATTTTCTTTTTCAGCAGATAACCCTGATCCCCCTGCCATCGTTTGAATGTCCAATAACGAACGTCGTATCATTTTGTGAAAGCTCCTTTCAAACATGTTTATTCATCAATATGTAAACCAAGAAACACTATTCCTAAGAATAGTGTTTCCATGCATTCTTAAAACGTATGTTTAATTTGCTGTTTTCCTTCGTGGCGCTCAAGCGCAAGCTCAACTAATTTCTCGATAAGCTCAGGGTACTCAACACCTGCATGCTTCCAAAGCAGCGGGAACATGCTGTATGGAGTAAACCCAGGCATCGTGTTCACTTCATTGATCAAGGCTCTTCCGTCTTCTGTTAAAAAGAAATCTGCACGTACAAGGCCTGATCCGTCAATGGCCTTAAATGATTTAATGGCTAAATCTTTGATCAGAGCATATTCTTCTTCCGTTACTTGTGCCGGAATCATCATATCTGTATCGCCATCAACGTATTTCGAATTGTAGTCATAAAATTCTTTTTTAGGTGCTACTTCTCCAACTGCAGAACAGCTTGGTTCATCGTTTCCAATGACGCCAATTTCGATTTCACGTCCGATAATGCCTTCTTCAATAATAATCTTGCGGTCATAATTGAATGCCTCATCAAAAGCTTTTACAAGTGATTCCCGGTCTTTGCATTTGCTGATGCCGACACTTGATCCAAGATTTGCTGGTTTCACAAAGCATGGGTAGCCTAGCTCCTGCTCAACTGTCTCGTAAGCTTTCTCCGGAGATTTCTTCCAGTCGTTTTTAATGAATGAAACGTATTTAGCCTGCTCGAGTCCGGCCTGTGCAAACAGGTTTTTCATGATCACTTTATCCATGCCGGCTGCAGAAGCAAGAACGCCATTCCCTACATAAGGAATATTCAGCAATTCAAGCATTCCCTGAACCGTTCCGTCTTCACCGTTTGGTCCATGCAGAAGCGGGAACACTACATCGATTTGCTCATGCTCATTGTCCGTCTTTGAAGGAAAGAGATCCTGATTCAAAGCAACCGGCGATACAGCTGTGCCGCCTTCTTTAAACTGAAGAGCAGCAACGTTTGCAGCAGGCTCCTGTAATTTTGCACCGCGGATCCATTCACCTTTATCTGAAATGTAGATTGGATGTATATCAAATTTGTTTGTATCTAAAGCTTTTATTACAGCAAGTGCGGTCTGCAATGAAACCTGATGCTCTGCTGACTTGCCGCCGTATAATAATCCGACTTTAATTTTCATGTGGATATCCCCCTAAAGAAAGTTCATCTCTTCTATATTATCATTTTCAAATCAAATTGTTATAGCCATCATGCAATTCTTTATAACATTCGAGTGACACGCCTTTTTCCGTCCGCTTTTGATGATCATATTTTCAGCTTTTTGAAGTGGTGGAGGAGCTATACAGGCTCTTTGGCTACCCGATATGGTTTTTTAGATGTTTCGCCAGAGCTTATTAAAAAGTTTACTTTGACCTGCATAAGCAATTCGTGAATGCAAAATCCTCATTATGTATTAAAATAAAAGCAAGGAGGCATGATCATGAAGCAAATTACATCCAAAGAACAGTTTCAAGAGTTAATTACACAAGATCAAGAGGTGCTAATCAAATTTTTCGCAGACTGGTGCCCTGACTGTACTAGAATGAATATGTTTATTGATGAAATCATTGAGGCTTATTCTAAATATGATTGGTACGAAATCAATAAGGACGAGTTCCCTGAACTTGCAGAAACTAATCAGGTAATGGGCATCCCAAGCATTCTGATCTTCAAAAACGGAGAAAAACTCGGGCATCTTCACAGCGCTAATGCAAAATCACCGGAGCAAGTAACTGAATTCCTGCAAGAAAAGCTCGGCTGAGTTTTTAGAATTGACAGATTAAATAATTTTATTTATGATACAACTAATTTCATATGCTTTCTTATCAAGAGAGGTGGAGGGACATGGCCCTTTGAAGCCTCGGCAACGGATCTTAACAGAAACCGTGCCAATTCCAGCAAACGTTATGTTTGACAGATGAGATGGAACTGAAAACAGCAGATTCTGCCTCTCTTCTTACACAAGAGAGGCTTTTTTTATGCGGAGAGAGAGGAGTGTTTTATTGATGAAATATGGATTTTGGCTGCCGATCTTCGGCGGATGGCTCCGGAATGTGGAAAATGAGAATATGCCCCCGACCTATGCTTATGCACAAGAGGTCATTCAGAAGGCGGAAAAATGGGGTTATGATACAACCTTGATTGCCGAGCTTTACTTAAATGATATTAAAGGACCTGAGCATGATTCCCTCGAAGCATGGACCACAGCTGCCGCACTTGCAGCCGTGACAGACAAGATTGAAATCATGACCGCAGTAAGACCCGGTTTTCATAATCCCGCGGTCACAGCAAAAATGGCAGCCAACATCGATCACATCAGCAATGGCAGATTCACCTTAAACGTCGTATCAGCCTGGTGGGAAGAAGAAGCGCGGCAATATGGCGGAATTTTTACTGAGCATGATGCAAGATATGACCGGACCGAGGAATTCATCCAAGTATTAAAAGGGCTGTGGGAAAAAGAAACCTTCACCTATCAAGGTAATTTCTATCAGTTCAGCCATACACATCTCCATCCAAAGCCTGTGCAAAAGCCGAATCCGATTCTTTATGCAGGCGGCGAAAGCCCACGCGGAAAAGAAACCATTGCCAGACATTGTGATGCCTATGTTATGCACGGCGGAACGGTTGATGAAATCAGTTGCAAGATTGATGAGATGAAGAGGTTAAGAGCAACTGCTGAAGGCACACCGTTTCAATCCTTTGGAATGGCTGCTTACATTGTGTGCAGAGATACGGACGCTGAGGTTCAGGAGGAGCTAGCAAGAATCACGGATATTAAGGAATCTTCAGCTTATGCGGGATATAAAGATTTCACAACAAAATCCCAGCTTGAACAAAAGCTCGAGCTTTATGATTACTCTGTTTCAAATCGCGGATTGCGGCCGAATCTAATCGGAACGCCTGAGCAGATTGCAGATAAGATTATTCAGTATGAAGATGCCGGACTCGACTTGCTTCTGCTGCAATTCTCTCCGCAGCTAGAGGAAATGGAACGATTCTCAACGGAAGTCATGCCGCTTGTGGAAGAAAAAAGAAAAGCGAAACCAGAAAGCACATACTCTTCATGAGTATGTGCTTTCTGGTTTTCTTGCTTCAAACGTAATGGTTTGCTCCGCATGCACGGGTTCTTTTCCATATGTATAATCAGCTGATATCACAATGTCCGTAAATCCAAGCCGCTCTAAAACTAATTTAAATTCACGTACACCGTACCATCTCATCGCAAACCTCTGCAGTTCAGTGTCAATCAGCTTCCCATCCTGCCACTTTTCATATTTCAAATAGCTTACCGAATACTGCTCAAGGTAATTCACTTCCACTCGCTTTGATTCCATTGTAATAACGTTATGTTCGGGTGTAACCCAAGTTTTCGTCTTGACTTCATTTAGGGCTGTATCAGGCTGAAGATACAAATCAAGAATCAGACGGCCGCCTGCAGCCAGGTGATCGTAAAAATTCTTAAGCGCCAAAATGGATTGCTTTCTGTCTTCAATCAGCAAAAACGTCCCCGCTGGAATGATAATCGCCTCAAAGGTGCGGGGGAGTTTCATTTCGCTCATTCCCATTTCCTTCAGGACTGGAGACAGCCCCCTCTCCTCGCAGCGCTTTCTGCATGACTCGAGCATGTCTGGCGATTGATCGATTCCTTCTATTTTCAGCCCATCCTGAAGCAAAGGAATATAGATTCTTCCTGACCCGGCACCCGGCTCTAAAATACGTCCTTTTACGTCACTAAGACGCTCACGGTAATATTCGATGTCTCCAAATGAATGGCCGACCGGCTTATCGATATCATAAACTTCCGTTGCAAGCTTGCTGTAGCTGCTGAACATGTAACCAGCCTCCCCGGTAGAATTATGTTATTATTTATAGCCTTAATCCTGTGCCTCATACATCAGAAATGCGGAATCGCCCGTTAAGCTACGGAAGACAGAAAAGTCCGGGTTTTTGCCGGATTTGTTCTGGCCGAGGAGTTTGGCGATAGTGCTGGACCTCAATGCGAAAAATTACTGTCTTATCTTATCCAATCAAACGTTTGTTTAACTCTTAAATCTTTTTTGTGCGCGGATCATTGCGCTTTACAAGATAGTAGCCGATACCTGCAAGCGCCATAATAATGACAATCGGAATAATATATGGCTCAGCAGCATATTTAATCTCGGTCCAATTCGTGCCGAGCTGTATCCCCAAATACAAAAAGAAAATAGTCCATGGAATCATGGCAGCAACAGTATAAATTGTAAATCTCCATAAAGGCATCTTTCCGATCCCAGCAGGAATGGAAATGGCATGTCTCACAACCGGAATGAATCTCGCTGTAAAAATAACCCCGGCGCCATATTTTTCAAACCAGGCCTCTGATAGATCCAAATGATGTTTATTAATAAATAAAAACTTCCCGAACTTTTCAAGAAAGGGTCTTCCGCCATAATACCCCATCCAATAAAGGAAAACTTGTGCAAGCGTTCCGCCTATCACTCCGGCAACAACCGCTCCCGTAAACTTAATTTGCCCAAGAGAGATTAAATAGCCGCCATACCCCAGAACAATTTCACTTGGAATAACCTCAACCATTAAACCCAGAGCAATTCCGTAATAGCCTAAATCAGCCAGAACCTCTAAAAGTGAATAAATGAATTCCTTCATATTTGCTCCTCTGCTTTGTATTTTCTATAAAGAAAACAGCATGATCGCTCCTGTATTCTCGGGTTAGAATTTAAAGTCCGTTCGAATCATGCGGGCTTTACGAAGTGTGTCAAAGACAATGACAAGCGCCGGTCCTGCGAATAAACCGATAAATCCAAGGAGTTTAAACCCTATGAACAGGCTGATCAGCGCCGCTAAAGGTGTAATGCCCATACTGCTTGAAAAGATTTTAGGTTCAATGACCCTTCTGACCACAGTGATGACTAAAAAGAGGATCACCAGCCCAATTGATAAAGCTTGGTCATTTTGAAAAAATGCGTAGATTGCCCATGGAACGAGGAAAGATCCTGTTCCGAGAATCGGCAGAATATCCACAATGACAATCAGGAGAGACAAGACCACCGTGTAGGGAACTCCCAGGATGGAAAGACCTGCAAACGCCATCACGAAAGTCAGAGCACTTAAAAAAATCTGCGCTTTTACAAACCCAATACCTGCTTTATTTAATTCTTCCAGGACAAGAGTCAGTTTCTCTTTCGTTTTCTCGGTTAAACTGTCTGCAATCATCTTTTTTAATCGCGGAAGCTCAAGGCTGAATAAATATAAGGCGATTAGATAGATCAGGATTTCAAACATAAAACCAGGAAGGAAGGCGATAAAATCAAGCAAGCTGTTTAAAAAACCATTCACGCCTTCTTCAAATGATTTAAGTCCTGCTGTAAACGATTCCTCAAGTGATTGAACAACTCCTCTTGGAATGGTTTCCTGCACTTGTTCCCATTTCGTTAAAGTGGGCTGAATGATGCTTGCATAAACCTCTTTAATGATTTCAGGGAGACTCGATGCAAATGAAACAAATTGATCAAAGACAACTTTAACTGTAAAGTAGCCAATCATCCCCAGCAGTGCAACATAGGCTGTAAATGCGGCAAAAACGGCAAGACCGCGTCCAAATTTCAAGTGTTTTTGCAGCCTTTGCACAGCCCCTTCCAGTAAGAGCGCAGTAATTAATGCGAATAGAAGAGATAGGCTTAGCGGCAAAAGGATCATGACCACGACAATTAAAATACTGAGCAAAATCCATTTTTTCTTGTTCACCTTTTCGTTTCCCCTTTTAATATATATGCGTGTTCCTTTTATTATAATCTATTAAAAGGAAATCAAGTTATATACTAAAAAAAAAAGCAAGCCATAGTTTTAGCCTGCTTTTAAAATTAATTATCGAGAAGAAACTGTCTTTGCGGCGGCTTTTATCAATACAAACCAGCCTATTGCAAGGAAGACCGCCGATTCCAAACAAATAAGCAAAATACTGAATGGCCTGATCGCCTCCAAACTCAAAAACAAGTTTGATAAACTCGTCGCGGACAACTGGAATGAACAGAAGGACAGCAGCCAATCCAATCGCGGCATATCCCCCTATTAAACCAAAGCGGTAAAACAAACTGCCGAGCAAAAAGAAGCCGGACAATAAGAAAAAACAGATAGCGCCGTCAATAAAGAAATTGACTAGATACAGATTTTCATAACCAAGAATCTTTGCAAAGTAAAACATCTTCAGATCTGCTCGAACTATACTTGATTCTATTCCTTCAAGCACCATGATCAAAAGAGTATGCGCAGCCGCCATAAATATAGCAAGCAAAAGGAGAAAGAGACTCGTGGCTGCATAATAATTTTTTCTGGTTGACCCTATTTTGATGCTGAACGGATACGTTTCTTTTACAGTCAGAAACCCGGCAATGGCACTGAAAATATAAACCGCTATTCCGCTTGAGACCGTCAGATTCCCTCCAGTTGAAAGCTGAATGCCAAAGGAAAGAGCCATGCAGCTGATCAGGATGGTCCAGAAAATCGTGAGTGAATTTCGAATATCCAATACTTCAAACAGTAAGATTCCGCGACATTGTCTCATCATGCAGAAACCCCGCCTTTCGGTTTTGCTGTTAAATAAATCATTAAATCCTGAACCGGCACATGTTCAACCTGCAATCCAGCCTCATTAGCTTCCATGCGGTTTTCTCCGTACAGGACGGCCTGTTCCATACTTCCAAATGATTTGCGGTAAACCACATTTTTGTTTTTTATAAATTCTGAAACGGCGGCTGAAGATCCATTGACCACAAATGATTCCTCTCTTAGTTCATCTGTATTTTTCTGCATCAGCAGCCTGCCTTCAGATACAATCAGCACTTCTTCCAGCAGCCGGCTTATTTCGTCTATTAAATGAGTGGATAAAATAAATGTCCGCGGATATTCTTCGTACTCTTCCAAAAGCAAATCATAAAACTTACTTCTCGCTGCTGCATCAAGTCCGATATACGGCTCATCAAATATCGAAATCGGCGATCTGCTTGCAAGACCAACTGTTATGCCCAGCGCAGATTCCATTCCCTTTGATAAAGTTTTGATTTTCATATTTTCATTCAGAAAAAATCCTCAAGCAGTTTTTCAGCTGTTTCCCGGCTCCAATTTGGGTAAAAGTAATTTGCAATCTTAAGGATATCTTTTATCTTTAACCCTTTTTTAAAATTTTCGCTTTCATTGATCAAACAGATTGACTCCGTTATTTCTTGATTTTCAAAAGGCTTTTGGTTATTAATTAAGACTGATCCCCCAGTAGGCATAATCTGACCGGCAAGAATTTGCATCAATGTTGTTTTACCGGCTCCATTCCTGCCCAGCAGTCCGTAAATCTTATTTTCTTCAAGCTGCAGGGTGATGCCGTCAAGCGCTCTTTTTTCGCCATAAACCTTCGTTAATCCGCTAATGTTAACTTTCATTAAGGCCGCTCCCCTTTTCAAGCATTTCTTTTAAGTCGTTTACACTGATATTCAGTTTTGCCGCTTCAGATTTCAGCGGCAAAATAAATGCTTCATAAAATTGCTCTTTACGCTTTTGAAGCAGTTTCCCCTTTGCCCCTTCAGCTACAAACATTCCAATCCCTCTCTTCTTGAAAAGAATGCCTTTCTCCACTAATTGATTGATTCCCTTTGCCGCTGTTGCCGGATTAATTTGATAATGTGCCGCAAACTCATTTGTTGATGGAATTCTTTCTCCTTCCTGAACCATGCCATTGATGATGTCATTTTCTATCTGTTCCGCTATTTGCTGAAATATTGGCCTGTCGGTATCTAAAAATGGATTCATATGACCCCTCTTTCGGTTCACTTGTTAGTTGGTTAGTTACTTATGTAATCAACTATATACCATAATGTAAAACATTGTCAATGATAACATCCTTTTTTTAGAAAAAATGGGTCAGTTCTAAATAAAAAAGACGATCCCTTAACGGGATCGCCTGTTTTATTATATTTTCTCAAATGTAACCTTGACCACTTTTTTGGTTTTTTCATTATATTCAACTAAAACAAGCACTTGAAACGTTTTATTCTTTTCCTTCAGCGTAAGCTTGAACGTTTCGATTGAAGTTTCTGTTTTTCTCTTTTTTCCTACGTGCTGGTAGTCTGTGATTTGAGCACCAGGGTATTTTTCCATGGTCTTGCGCATAGCAACTCTTCCGTACTCTTCATAAGAAAGAACTTTAGTTTCTGCATGAGCATGAACAGAAAACGCGGTCGTACTTCCTGCCAAACAGAAAATCAATAAGATGTTCAACCAGCTCTTCATTTTTACGATCCCTTCTTTCTTTTTGGCTGTGTTCGCAAAGATTGCTGTTTTCAATTTCACGTTTATCAGGCTCATATCGTGCTCATTTCTTTAAAATCTTTCGAAGTTTTTCCGCAATGAGCGATTTATGAAAAGCAACAATCTTTTAGAAAAGAACCTTCTTTTTCATAGGGTTTGTAAATGAATGAATTCTATGCAGACATCTCTTTGATCATAAACACTTGCTCTGCTTTTTCTATGAAACCCTCTTTTTCTAAGATTTCATGGACCAGATGATTGGATTTCGATAGATTGACAGCCGTCCTGTGAATCACTTCTGTATATGAAAAAGCGAATGCTTCATGAAGCAGCGTGCGCAGAACAGCTTCTTTCTCTTGATGTTCAGGGTGTGCCTCACATTGAAATAAAAGGATGCTTGATAGCGTTCCATCATCACCATATTTCCGTTTTGACAGGGCAAAGCCAATGGTTTCACCCTTTTCGTCTAATGCATGAATGGATTCACCGTCCCTTATGTTTTGCCACTGCACCTGCCAGGGCATCAGCTTGTTATAAAAAGAGACATCCTGGACGTCCCTCGGCTTTTTAACCTGGACACGGAATCCGCCTTTTGGTTCTTCGAACTTTAGAGGAGCTGAATGACCAAGGTGTGCAATCCGGTCGACAACCTGATAGCCCATTTTTTCATAAAGCTTTATCGCACGATCATTATGAGAGACGGCTTCAAGAGTAGCTGTGTCTACATTTTCTTTTTCATAAAGAGACAAAGCCTCTTCCATCAGCTTTACCCCGACCCCTTTGCTTCGGTACTCAGGAGCAACACCTGTACCGCCATTCCATGCTATTTTTTTGCCGTCTATGGTTCTGATTCCATTCAGAACCAGTCCAACCGGCTCTGAATCGTGAAAAGCTACAACAGATAATGCCGGCGAAAGATTTTCAAGCACCATTCGGTTAAAAAAATTCTCAAGGGACAGCGTCATATCAAAATAATATCCCTCAAAACCTTTATTCCATGCGGTTAAAGCTTCTTCAAGCGTACATTGAGACAATTTTTTAATTGTGATCATACCGCACCCCATTTCTCATTAGCTTCTTTTAAAAATCATCTCGAAGTCTTCTTTTCTAAAAGGACGCAGGTATACATTTTCTCCATGTAAAAACCTCATGCAGATCCCCCCTTTTCTAAGTACATGAAGATCATTTCTTCTAAAGCACGGATTTGTTTTTGATAAGGGTAATTCCCGCCTATCACTGAATAGTGAAGACAAATGCCGTCTATGGTTCCCCATACCATAGAAGATATGAGCGATGGATCCGTCTCTTTGTTGAATTCATTCTGCCTTATGCCTTCTTCGATGATCTCAACAAGCAGTACTTGATAAACGTCGTCATACCGGTCTGTCATGACTTTCTTAAGTTCTTCATCACGGCCTGAATGAATCCAGAATTCAAGGTGAACACCGATCATTTTCTGCCACTTTTGAGATAACTCAATTTCAGCATAGTTTTTGAAAAACTGGTGAAGTTTTTCTTTTGCAGTCCCTCTCTCTTGAAAACTTCTTTTCAGTTTGGCGATATTCTGCTCTGTCCGCATCTGCATCAGCTGAAGGTAAATTTCTTCCTTGCTTTTAAAATAGTTGTAGATTGCCCCTTTACTTAACCCAGATTCAGCCACAATATCGTCTATTGTGGCAACCTGAAATCCTTTTTCTCCAAAAGCCTTAAGGGCACTTTCCAGGATATGGCGTTTCTTTTTTTCCTTATATTCATCTGAAACAATTGGAGCCACGCCTGTACACCTCCTTAAAAACCGACTATATAGTTTATTTTATTCCACTGATGACGATAAATTCAAATAATTTTGAAAAAAAGTTTGTTAAATCTTCCATTTGACTTTTACACAATTACCCCTTAATGTAGGAAAGGTCATTTTTTAAAACACACATATATCTTCTTATTAAGAGAGGCAGAGGGACTGGCCCTGTGATGCCTCGGCAGCGGACTCGGATTTCCGAGTGCTGTGCCAATTCCAGCAAGCTCCGTGCTTGAAAGATAAGAAGAGGTTTATTCCATTCCGGATTTAAGATCTCTTCTGCTTTAGAAGAGATCTTTTTTTTATAATAAGAAAGGTGGTACACATGGAGACAAAAGGAAATGGACTGGCATTAATGCCGTTAATCATATTTCTTGCCCTATTTGTAGGGTCTGGTATTATAACAGGCGATTTTTATAAGATGCCGATTCTTGTTGCAATTATTATTGCATCCGGAGCTGCTCTTATGATGAATCGTAAAGAGACGTTCACAGCGAAGGTTGAGAATTTCGCTAAAGGGGCAGGCCATCCTGATTTGATGATCATGGTCTTTATATTCATCCTGGCCGGAGCTTTCTCAGAAGTGGCAAAAGGGATGGGAGCAGTTGAATCTACAGTCAATCTTGCGCTTTCATTTTTGCCGCAAAGCTTTTTGATTGTTGGATTATTTATTATTGGAGCTTTTATTTCACTTGCAATGGGAACTTCAATGGGAACAATTGCTGCACTTGCTCCAATTGGCGTTGGCATCAGTGCAGAAGCTGATATTTCAATAGCTCTTGCTATGGCTGCTGTTATTGGCGGTGCGATGTTCGGGGACAACCTGTCTTTTATATCGGATACAACAATTGCAGCAGTTCGGACACAGCAGACGGAAATGAGAGATAAGTTCAAAGTAAACTTTTTCATAGTTTTGCCGGCTGCCATTATTACTTGTGCTGTCTTAATTGTGATGACTCTCGGCAATCAATCTCCTGTTTCTTCTGGAGAATTCAGTTTCATTAAAATGCTGCCTTATATAGCCGTTCTTGTATCAGCTCTTCTTGGAATGAATGTCATCATTGTTTTAACTGGCGGGATCCTGCTTAGCGGAGTCATCGGGCTGTCTGATGGCACCTATACGTTAACGGATTTTCTTCAGAAAATAACAGATGGTATTATGGGGATGGCCGAACTGGTCATTCTTTCACTCTTAATCGGCGGTATGGTTGAACTGATTAAACGAAATGGCGGCATTCACTTTATTTTAGAAGCGATGACAAAAAGAATTTCTTCTAAAAGAGGGGCAGAATATGCCATTGCAGGTCTTGTAAGCACGACAAACCTTGCGACTGCAAATAATACCATCTCTATTATTGCAGCGGGTCCGCTGGCAAAAGATATGGCAGATAAGTATGAGATTGATAAACGTAAATCTGCCAGCCTTTTGGATATTTTCTCTTGCAGTATACAGGGTTTAATCCCTTATGGCGCTCAAATGCTTACTGCCGCACAATTTGCTGAGATTTCACCTGCTGATATCCTGCCATTCTCTTATTACCCATTCTTAATAGCCGTTATGGGTATTGCGGCTATTATTATTGGCTATCCGAAATTTAAAAAAGCCAAGTAGTTCCTGCCCGGCAGAGTCCGAAATTGGACTCTGTTTTTTCATAGATCTAAAGCGGGCGCCTTGGTCAGATCCGACAGGCGGATTCGTTCTGACCGAAGATCTATGGGCCGGAGCTTTAAGTAGAATTTTTTTATTTACCTCAGCCTTGACTTTTATAGTTTTCCTAAACAAGAAAAAGAGCCGCTCATCCTATGAGCGGCTTTACTTTTTCATCAGTCCATGCAGAAGAAACTGGATCGTATATTCTTTTTCTGCTTCATCGTCCCAATCCAGATCAGGCAAGATGATGAACCTTCCGATCAGGAACCCCATAATTGTCGTAATGATCATCCGTAAAACTGTTTCAGGAGGCATGTCAATCATCTCTCCTTTTTCTTGGAAATGCGTGATCAGCTTCTTCAGTTTCTCAACTGCATGTTCCTCAACGACCTTTCGGAGCTCCCCTCTGAACTCTTCATGAAAAAAAACTTCCTGAAGCAAAATCTTGATGACAGGGTGATTTTTCTTAATAAACTCATAGCGGTTTTCAAGAATGTATCTCAGCATTTGTTCAAGGTCCTGATGATTTTGCTTCGTCACGTCCTGAAGAAAATTCCTTACTAAAAACGGGGCAATGAATTTTGTTATAGTCGGCATGACGATCGCAAACAGCAGGTCTTTTTTCGTTTGATAATGACGGAAAATTGTACCCTCTGCGACTCCCGCTTTTTTAGCAATTTCGCTGGTTGATGCTGCTGCAAAGCCTTTATCTGCAAATATTTCAATGGCAGCTTCTACTACCTTTTTTTGTTTTTCACTCATCTTTACATCTTCATCTGTCAGCTTCAATAGCTCTTCAATGGAAAATTGATTGCTCATCTTTTAAAACTCCTCATTCATCTATAGACCCTATTATAATTGAAAAAGAGAACACAAGCATTACAGCCTTCTCACCTTTTTCAAAGCGAAGATATTCAGAATCAGAAAAGCCAGGGAAAATCCAAGCAGAATATAGACATCCTGTGCAATATCCTCCCACCCGTAACCTTTAATCATGATCCCCTGCAGAGCTTCTGCGCCGTATTTAAGCGGCATGGCATAACTGATGGACTGCAGCCACTCCGCCATCGTTTCCAGTTTAAAAAGACCTGAGAAGAACACCTGCGGCACAATGACGAGCGGGATGAATTGAAACATCTGCAGCTCGTTATTAGCAAACGTAGACAGCAAGGTTCCGAGAGTCAAAGAAGTCATGGCAAGCAGAAACGTAATGAGCAGTACATAGAAATAAGTGCCTTCCATCATCATGTCCAGCACACTTATGGAGAAGGACGAAATCAAAATGGCCTGAAAGGTAGTAAAAATACCAAATCCGATCACATACCCAAGAACCAGTTCCCAGCGTTTAAGCGGAGTCGCCATGATCCGGTCCAATGTACCGCTTGTTCTCTCACGCAGAAATGAAACGCCTGCAATCAGAAAAACAAAGAAAAAGATAAATACACCAATAAGGACTGGACCGATGTAATCAAAGGAGGTCATATCGTCTGATCCATGCAAATAGTTCACGGGTGGCTGTGCTTGTTGATCCGGCTGGCCGCTTTTTTGGAGCAGACCCAGCACTGCCCGGCTTACACCCGGATCTGAGCCTTCTAATGTAATCTCTTGATTTCCTTTATCGAAAGAGATAAAGGCATCCAGGCTGTCTGCTTTTATCCATTTTTCCGGTTCATTTTCATCGTATTCTATGACTTTACTATCGTTCTCCCCGAGAACTGTCACCAATTGTTCCGGAGCTCCGTGCACACCAATTTTAGGTGAATAGGCTTCACTGTCAAAAATAAAGTTCATCAGAGTCAGAATAAATAACGGAGCAATCAACATCAGCGCAAGCGTCCGCTTATCCCGGAAAAATTGCTGAATGATACGTGTCACAATCGCAAGTACCCTCATTGTTTAGCACCTCCATATGCTAAAAATGCTTCTTCAATGGTGTGTGACATCGTTTCTGATTTCAATTGCTCTGGAGTTCCCGTAGCGATCAGGACTCCTTCGCGGATGAAACCAATCCTGTCACATTTTTCAGCTTCGTCCATCACATGCGTTGTGACAACAATCGTCGTTCCTGTACGCCTGATGTTTTCAAGCTCCTCCCAAATCGACTGGCGCAGGATTGGATCGATTCCCACCGTCGGCTCATCAAGCACAAGGATTTGAGGCTCATGAAGCATGGCGATCGCAAGCGACAGGCGCCGCTTCATTCCCCCTGAATAATCTCCCGTCCGTTTCGATGCGTGCTCAGAAAGGTTAACAAGATCCATCACATACTGAATTCTCTCTTTTTTCTTTTTTCCTTTTAAACCGCTGAGAGCTGCGAAAAAAGTTATATTTTCTTTTCCGGTAAGCTCTCCGTAAAGAGCATCTGACTGCGCCATAAATCCGATTTTTTGAAGAGATTTTAAGTCCGGCATTTTTACACCTAAAACGTTCGCATCCCCGATGCTTGCTTCTTCAATTCCAACTATCATTTTAATTAAGGTTGTTTTTCCTGACCCTGAAGGTCCGAGCAGGCCAAAGATTTCCCCCTTGCCTACTGAAAATGAAACATCTTTTATTACTTCTTTTTTACCGAATGATTTTGAAACAGATTGGATTACGATGCTCATTTCATTCATTTAGATGCCTCCTAAAATAGAAGTGAGTAATCACTCATTTATACTGTATTCGATAATAAGTGTTTTGTAAAGTGAGTAATCACTTTTTTTGTTAAAAAAGCAGCGAACTTTTGTACAGTTCGCTGCTTTCTTTTATTTAAGCAATTTTCTTATTAATTTCAGCCCTTTTTTTGCATGAGGATATCTGAAACTAAAATCAAATTTTGTTGTTTGGTGAAGAACACTTTTGTAATGTGAGAAGGCTTCAAAGCTGTACTTGCCGTGATAATTGCCCATTCCGCTTTCCCCCACTCCGCCAAACGGAAGATGCGGCGTGGCAATATGCATCAGTGTATCGTTTATGCACCCTCCGCCAAAGGAAACCTGTCCAATAATCTGCTGCTCAGTCTGTTTACTTGAAGTAAATAAGTAGAGAGCTAGTGGTTTAGGGCGATCTTGAATAAAAGTTATGGCCTGGTCTAAATCGGTATATTCCATAACCGGGAAAATCGGACCGAAGATCTCTTCCTGCATAACTGCAGCATCCGCATTTACCTCATCTAAAATCGTTGGAGCAATTTTTAAAGAATCACGATCAGCTTTTCCGCCAAAAATAGCCTTGCCATCTGAGAAAAATTCCGTTAAGCGGTCGAAGTGCTTCTCACTGATCATCCTGCTGTAATTTTCATTTAAAAGCGGGTCCTCACTGAACATTTCTGTTACTTCAGCTTGAAGCAAAGATAAAAACTCTTTCTTTATTTCGCTGTGTACAAGCAGATAGTCTGGGGCGATACAGGTTTGACCTGCATTTGTAAACTTTCCGAACGCAATTCTTTTTGCAGAGAGCTTTAAATCAGCATCTTTGTGCACTATACACGGGCTTTTTCCGCCAAGCTCCAAGATAACGGGAGTAAGATGCTTGGATGCTGCCTCCATAACGATTTTCCCGACCGGCACACTTCCCGTAAAGAAAATTACATCGAATTTCTTTTCGAGCAGCACTTGATTCGTTTCGATTCCTCCTTCAATAACTGCAACAAGCTCTGATGGAAAGGTTTCTTCTACAAGGTCTTTCAAAAGTTTAGACACGTTTGGAGTAAATTCAGATGGTTTCAAAACCGCTGTGTTTCCTGCGGCAATCGCTCCGATTAGAGGCGATAATGCCAGCTGAAACGGGTAATTCCAAGGTGCGATAATCAGCGCTGTTCCAAAAGGCTCCGGAACAATTTTCCCGGTTGTACCGAGGTGGGTCATTGCTGTTTTTACCTTTTTAGGAGCAGCCCATTTTTTTAGATTCTTTTGTGAAAATGATATTTCCTCAAGTAGGATACCGATTTCTGTTGCATAGGCTTCAAACTCGGATTTGTTTAAATCCTTTTTCAATGCATCCATGATCGCACGTTCATTTTTCTTTATAGTAAGACGAAGCTTTTCGAGCTGATTACATCTTCCCTGCACGCTTCTTGTGTTGCCTTTTATAAAGTAAGCTCTTTGATTTGAGAGAAGTGCTTGAATTTGTTCTTGAGTATTCATTTATTTTATCCACCTTTTAAAATGTTTATATGTTTAATCCTATAAACATAAAATACACGATGATAGGATTTGGCGTCAATTAATATAGAATCAGTTTCGAGCTTATTTTTGCGCATAAAAGCAGGCTGCTCGCCTGCTTTACTTCCAATAATCAAACATTGGTCCGCCTTTGCCCAATAAAGGATCATTTTCAGGTAATGGCACGTTTTGAATATGTTTCAATGCCTTTGGGCGCTCTTCTTTCTTTCCCGTGCACATATCCATTTCCTGTTGATCCGGATAGGCTCCCATCACTTGAAAATCTGAGCTTTTTTCCATACATTTATGTCCAACGCCAGCAGGAATGACTGCGACATCCCCTTGTTTAACAGCAACAGCTGTCCCGTTTTCCCCGCCAAAAAGGATTTTTGCCTTCCCGCTTATAACTCCTAAAACTTCATGAGAGGTGCTGTGATAATGATGGTAGTCATAAACACCATTTATCCATGTTCCTGACCAGCCGTGTTCTAGAATCGTGTACTCGAATTGTTCCGTTGAAGTAAAGGCTCCTTCGTAAACGAGAAGCGGCAAATTCGGATTATTTGGAATGCTGCCGTCGTCTTTGAACATGAATGTTTTAAGTTTCATGTTATTTCACTCCTTTTTTTTACCGTTCCAGGTATAAGCAGATATCCTGCCAAACCGAGGATACTGGCTAATCTTCTGATGTAGATTCCGCAGGAAGTATCTTTAAAGATAAATACATAGCAAATCGCCATGACACAGGCAGTCAAAAACAGAATCATACCGATATTATTGCGGTTTATCATTCGGTCAACATCCTTATTTTTCCTTTTTCATTATAACAAGAATGAATGAAACGGTATCATAAATTTATCTTAATCCTGCATCGTCTTTTTTTCTGGCGGTTACGCAAACTGTAAGCACAGGACGGACTTTTTTATATGATACCTTTATGTTTTCATATCCGCATGCAAGCAAGTCATCGTGTATTTGCCGGCCGAACATTCTTGTCTTTTCTGCGCTTGCATCCTCTCCTCTTGGCTGCATGGTAATGGCGATTGATCCGCCCGGCTTTAAGGATTTTGTAATGTTTTCCAGTCCTGCAAGGGGATTGTTCCAAATTGTATAATTATTAACGGAAAGGATTTTATCATAGGAACGCTGCCGTAATTCAACCTTCTCTGCATCCGCTGTCATGAGCTTAACTCTCCCTTCTGCAATGTCAGATTCTAAATGCTTTTCAGCCTGCTCTTTCATTGTTTCGGATACATCAACACCATCTATCTTAATGCTGCGGTAATTCTTAAGCATGTGGCCCATACTGTAACCCGGGCCAAATCCAATTTCTAAAATATGATCACTTGGTTTAATGCGCAGTTTTGAAATGGTCCATTTATTTATTGTTTGATTTTCAAGTGCCATAATCTTGCCGGCGATGATACCAAGAAATCCCTTAGGCTTGCTGAAATTTTTCGTAAATGCTGAAAACATATCTGTCACCTCTTACGGATCCGTCTTTTTCTTATCTTTATCACCAAACACCGCTTGTTAAACTACATCGGAAAGATAATTTGCTGTATTGACATGTATGCGGGTTGAACGTAAACTTAACTTAAACGTTTAAGTGCCTCGCATATTGCACTATGTTTTGCATATTGCCGCAATCGCTTAAACGATTAAGTAAAGGGGTTGACAGCCTTGGAAAGTCCTCAGTCCGTTCAGTTAGAATCAGGTATTAAGCAGCTCGGCTTGTGGCGCAACCGTACTTTTTTATCTCTTTTTGCTGCATACACTCTATCCATATTCGGAGGCACCTTTCACACAATTGCCTTGAATATTTGGATATTGAAGACGTATGACAGTGCGACATTGATGTCAGCGATATTAATTACTCATCTTCTCGTCAGCACCTGTTTTGCCTCCATTGCAGGGACCGCAGCAGACCGGATGAACCGGAAAAAAATGATGTGGATTTCGGATTTGATCCGGTGCGTGCTTGTAATCGGGCTTGCAGCTGCGATTTCTGTGCAGCCTCCTTTTTGGGTCATCATTCTTTTAACCGCTTTAACTGCTTTATCAGGATTATTTAAAGCACCGGCATTTAACGCTTCCCTCATCGATGTAGTCGGGAAAGAAAACATCCAAACCGCCACAGGAGCCATGAGTCTTGCAGATAATATTGCAAGAACTCTTGGATTTGCAGCAGGCGGAGTCGTCGTGGCCGCTTTTGGCGGCGTCACTGCTATCTTAATTGATGCGTTTATGTTTCTTTTATCCGTTATTCTTGTCGTCATCGTAAAGGATTTCCCTGAACATCGGGCAGCATTTACAGCTAAAACTACTTTCAAGCAGGATTTTATGACAGGTTTCACTTATATATGGAAAGAGCCGTTTGCAAGAGCCATTACCATTCTCTCACCTACTCTTATCTTGTTTTTCACAACTACTCTTATGATTATTCAGGTTATGGCAATCAAAGAATGGAGGGCTAGTCCAATTGAATTTGGACTGATTGAGGCGAGTATTCCTCTTGGATACATGGCAGGTGCCGGACTCATTATGTTTTTAGGGGAAAAACTGGTGCACCGGGGTGTCCTCATTATATGCAGCATGATAGGACTTGGACCGCTTTACATGCTGCTTGGAGGAATAGACTCTGCAGCATGGAGCATCCCGCTTATTCTATTGGCAGGCTTCATGTTTTCTTTTTGTACACTGCTTGTGAATATCATCCTACGTTTAGAAGTAACAAGCGAGCTTCAAGGCAGAGTGTTCGGAATGATTGGTGCGTTCACAAGTGTACTTCCGCCTGCAGGCTTAGCTGTCGCTTCCTATTTTACAGATGCATTTGGAGGAGGACGTGTCCTCTTTATTTGCGGCCTGTCTCTTTTTGCAATCGGGATTGTCTGCTGGGTACTTTTAAAAGATATTAAGAACTATAAATAAGCATAAATAATCGCATGCATAGAAAAGATTTTGCAAGGTTATTACAGAAACTCAAACTTTATTAGCGTTTACTCCTTTTTTTCTAGAGTTTTATTAGCCATTTTCACTATTTTTATAGCGAAATGCTTTTTTGATTCAGCCTTTTTCTAAGGATTTAGCTGCTTCCCCTTTCTATTTGTGCATACAAAAATGCTGCTTGATCAACAAGCAGCTGCTTTTATTTTTCCATTGCTTCATGATGGAATGGACATTTACCTTGGATAGGCTCAATGTCATCCCCGATAAAATATTGCTTCCACTCTCTGTGTTCAGGATCTCCGTAATGGCTGATGTTCGGATGCTTTGGAAGCTGATCCCACTTCTCAACGCGCTCTCTCACCTTTTCACGGGACATGCTTCCGCCTTCTGAGGTGCCTTCTAACCCTTCAAAGATGCGTCGGGGCTGAAAACCAAGCACTAAGCTGTTCCCCAAATCTCTCGTTTTCCGCTGTTTATATGCTGGAGCGTTTCCGAAAACAAAGTACGGCTCATTTGCGAAAGAAAATGCCCAAAGATGATGATCCGGATCATGTGGATAATCCTCAGGCCACGGTTCCTTGTCACTATCATGAAGATATTGAAGAATGTTCCAGAAGTACTCCCGGTAATAAGGAATTGATTTTTCATCTTCTTCCGGTTCCACGAAAACAAATAATCCGTGGCGGATCAGTCTTTTCGCATCATCAAATAATTGCTTGAAAGCAATCAGAGCTTCAGGCAGATTTGACCAGTCTTCCTTTGAAACATAGGCATATCTGAGCTCTCCTTTTTTTTCGGCTGCCATCCCGAAATAGCATGGAAAGGTTTTATCTGTTACTACATTATGAAAATTTTTATACTCCCGAATGACCCATTCAGGAACAAGTTCAGGGTTAGTCATTTCTTCTTTTTCTAAAAGGTATTTAGATTTGGTTATCATCTTTTCACTCCTTAAGAGATTGTGAAACATTCATACTCCATTAAATACCCTTCAAACAACCACTTAAACCCCTTTTATATTATTAAACAAACGTTTAATTAAGACCAGATGCCATTCGGTAAAAATTTCATTGTTTTTACAGTGTGCCAGTCGCTATACTTATCATAGAAAATGGTAAAGAAAAGAGTGGTCTCATGCTGAAGCATTTTTTCGCCTATTACCGCCCTTATAAAGGGTTATTTTTGATTGATTTTACATGTGCGGTAATCGCCGGACTTCTCGAGCTCAGCTTCCCGCTGGTCGTCAATGCCTTTATTGACCGCCTCCTTCCAAGCGGAGACTGGAACCTGATTATCTGGGCATGCGCCGGATTGCTTTTGCTGTACATATTAAACACAGTCCTTCAATACGTTGTCACCTACTGGGGGCACATGCTTGGAATCAACATAGAGACCGATATGCGCAAAAAGCTGTTTGAGCATATTCAAAAGCTTTCCTTTCGCTTTTTTGATAATACGAAAACCGGGCATTTAATTTCACGCCTTACAAATGATTTAATGGAAATCGGTGAACTTGCCCATCACGGCCCAGAAGATTTATTTATAGCTGTAATGACATTAATCGGAGCTTTTTCTGTGATGCTTGTTATTAATGTAAAGCTCGCGCTGCTGACATTCTTAGTCATCCCATTCCTCCTTTTCCTTGCCATTTATTTTAATAATAAAATGACAGGTGCGATTCATCAGCTCTATACAGACGTTGCTGATTTCAGCGCACGTGTTGAAAACAACGTCAGCGGAATTCGCGTTGTGCAGGCTTTCGGAAATGAAAGATTTGAGAAAGCCCAGTTTCAGGAAAACAACCTGCGCTTCCGCTTATCAAAACTGCTCGCTTATAAAATTATGGCTATGAACTTATCAATCAGCTACTTCCTTATGCGCCTTGTCACACTGTTTGTCTTAGTGTGCGGCACTTGGTTCGTGATTCAAAATGAGCTTTCCTACGGTGAGTTCATCGGCTTTGTCCTGTTAACGAATGTTCTTTTCCGTCCGATTGAAAAGATCAACGCCATCATCGAAAGCTATCCGAAAGGAATCGCCGGATTTAAGCGTTATATTGAATTGATTGATACAGAACCCGACATTGAAGATAAACCGGATGCAGCTGACGCTTTATCATTAACCGGGGATATTCGCTATGAAGGTGTATCTTTTGGTTATCAGAATGAGGACAATGTATTAAACGAAATTGATTTAACGATTCATGCCGGAGAGACCGTTGCATTTGTAGGCCCCTCCGGCGCCGGGAAAACGACGTTATGCAGTCTTCTTCCCCGATTTTATGAAGTAAGCGAAGGCCGAATTATGATTGATGGCACGGATATCCGCGACTTGACTCTTCACTCTCTGCGGAGGCAAATCGGAATTGTACAGCAGGATGTGTTCCTTTTTTCCGGAACGATGAGAGAAAACATTGCTTATGGCAAGCTTGATGCAACGGAGCATGACATAAGGCTTGCAGCGAAGCATGCACAATTAGAAGAGCTGATTTATTCTCTTCCAAACGGGCTTGATACGGTAATTGGAGAGCGCGGCGTCAAATTATCCGGCGGACAAAAGCAGCGCTTGTCTATTGCAAGAATGTTCCTTAAGAATCCTCCAATTCTTATACTTGATGAAGCGACCTCCGCCCTTGATACCGAGACGGAAAAAGCCATTCAGGAATCTCTGGCAAAGCTGTCTGCAGGCAGGACAACACTTGTCATCACCCACAGGCTCGCAACGATTAAGAACGCAGACAGAATCATTGTGGTAAATAAAGAGGGCATTGCTGAGCAGGGTTCACATGATGAACTGATGGCAGAAGGGAAAGGGTACCGCAGACTTTATGAAGCTCAGTTTCAGTCTTAATGAGGAAATCAGCTGAAAACTTTGGATTTCGACTGCAAAAATTCCGATTTTAACTGATAAATTCTAAAAATGGCTGATAAGTGAAAATGGCAGCCCTGATAGAAGACAAAAAGCTGATCCGTCACCCGGATCAGCTTTTTTTAGCTCAATTTTGTATTCAAAGGCTTCAATTTTGCCTCAATTTCTGCACGGCGGTTTTCAAGGAACGGCGGCAGGGCAAGTGACTCTCCTAAGTGATTCAATTCTTCATCTGTATCAAATCCTGGCCCATCTGTTGCAAGCTCGAACAGAATGCCATTCGGCTCTCTGAAGTACAGAGAACGGAAATAAAAACGGTCTACAAATCCTGAGCTTGGAATTCTCTCAGATTTCAGTTTTTCAATCCATTTATGCATTTCCTCTTCATTGTCCACACGGAACGCAACGTGATGTACGCCTCCGCGGCCGAGACGTTCTTGAGGAAGGTCGAGGCGTTCTTCAATGTGAACTTCTGCTCCTGATCCGCCTTCACCTGTTTCAAATACTAAAATTTCAGGCTGTCCAGGCACGTCGGATGGATAGCTTCCTTTTGCTCTAAAGCCCAGAATGTCTGTTAAAATTTCAATTGTTCTCTCCGGCACTGCTACCGTTAACTTCACAGGTCCAAGTCCAATGATGGCGAACTCGGCTGGAACCTGACTTTTATCCCAAGGCTGTCCTCCGGCAACTCCAGCGTTATTTTCATCAGAAACCAAGATCAGGCGCTGTCCTTCAAAGTCCTTGAATGACAAAGTTTGGCGGTAACCTGCTTGAACAATTTCGCTGTGTTCCACATCATATTCTTCAAACCTTTGTTTCCAAAAGCTTAATGCCTTGTCATTTCGCACACGCAGCGAGGTTGCCGATATACTGTTGACCCCTTCGTGCACGCGTCCTGCATTTGGAATTTCAAAGAAGGTAAGCTCCGTACCCGGATTTCCCTTCTCATCTCCATAAAATAGATGATAAACAGATACATCATCCTGGTTAACGGTTTTCTTTATTAATCTTAAACCTAACGTCTTTGTATAAAACTCGTAGTTTTCAGGTGCTTTAGCTGTAATGGCCGATACATGGTGAATGCCTTTTAATGGCTGCATGTTCATCCCTCCAAACAATATCTTGAATTCGAGATAATTTCTATACTTACAATATACACACTCTGTTTAGTAATGTCAAATTATAGTCGGCTTATTCCTGATGAGCAATGGCCGAAGGCAGCTGGAAAAAGGCTTTTCACCCCTGCATTTTGTATCCAATCCCATCTCTTCCCTTTTAAATGTTGGAAAAAGTTTCATATTTTGCTAGTATCAAAGAGGAATGTTTTTTAGGAGGGATCTCATGAGCTCTGGAGATGACAAGAGACGGAAAAACTTGAAGGTCATTCAGTTTGATAAGGATAAAAACAGTTTAATTGAAACCTTGCAGCCTAAGGAAACATTTGAAGATGTCGGGGGGCTTGAGGATGTCAAAAAGCGGATCCGCATGGACTTTATCATGCCCATCCAATCTCCTGAGTTTTTTCAGGCATACGGAAAAACCGGAGGGGGAAGCTTGCTGTTGTACGGTCCTCCGGGATGCGGAAAGACTTTCCTTGCTAAAGCGATAGCCGGTGAAATCGATGCCAGCTTCATTCACCTGGAGCTGCAAGCTATTCTCTCAATGTATGTAGGCCAAAGCGAACACAATTTGCATGATATTTTTGAAAAAGCACGAGAGCAAAAACCGTGCGTTCTATTTATTGATGAATTGGATGCGCTGGGAGGCAATCGTCACCGCATGAGCCAGCATCATGACCGTGTGCTTGTGAATCAGCTGCTAGTTGAGCTTGACGGCCTCCAATCTTTTAACGATCAGGTATATATTATCGGAGCCACGAACACCCCGTGGTACCTGGATCCTGCCCTTCGCCGTCCAGGAAGATTTAATTCGCTGTTATTTATTCCGCCGCCGTCTGAGCAGGAACGTGAGCTGATTCTTTCAATCAAAACAAAAAATAAGCCTCAGGATAAGCTTGATTTGTCTAAAATAGCAAAGGTCACCGGCCATTTCTCAGGCGCTGATTTAACACAGGTAATCGATGATGCTATCTCAAAAGCGATTGAGCGTTCACTTGAACAAGGATCCCTTCAGCCAATGTCCAATACTGATTTGCTGAAGTCAGCTAAAGATCGTAATCCTACAACACTTGAATGGTTTGCCACGGCAAAAAATTACGCTACCTTCAGCGATACAAATAAAGATTACAAGAATGTGCTTCACTACATGAAGACACACGGAATCAGGTAAGACATGATTAATTGGCAGATTCAGACAATCGAGCGCATTAAAAAGCTCAGAGACTGGAGAAGATATGATGAAGCAATAGAAGACGCACAGAACCTCATCGCATCAGATCCGGAAATCGCCCATTTCTATTCAATTCTGGCACATGTTTATTCTCTTAAAGAAGACTTTGAATCAGCGATTCACTTTTCAAAAGAAGCATTAAAAAAAGACCCTGAGGATTACACAGGCAACTTTCTGCTTGTCAGCTCTTATTATCAAAGCGGGGATATGAAATCCTTTGATCACGCTGTTGAAGATGCGCTGCGGATATATCCCGATGTTGCTCATTTCTATTATTTAAAAGCTCTGAGAGCCTTTCAAAAGAACAAGCTCAAGGACTCACTTATGCTGATGGAGAGCGCTCTTGCCCATGAGAGCGAAGATCCTGTTTACCTTGCAGCCTACAGTGATTTCCTGCTGCTTTCCAACAAGAAGAAAGAATCGAGGGAATTCGAAAGGATCGCCTTAGAAAAAAATGAGAATGATCCGCACGTCTTCTATTCTTTGGCCAATACTGCTTTTAATCGCGGAGACTTCAAGCAGGCCAGAGAGCTGAGCCGGCTTGCTGCCGAAATAGAGCCTGAGGAAGAAACATACAGAGAGCAATATCTGGAATTATTAAAAACGGCCTATCCCATTCACACGTTTTTCCTCCGAATTATACAGGTTAATTCCTTTCTGAGAAGAAGATCAGCCGTCTTATTTTGGATCATCATGATTTTTATCTTTTTTGCCTTTAACCCGCTATTTTGGCTGTACCTTTTATTCACGTTGTGTCCATACTATGTCAGCAATTACATAACAGGGCTGCTTGTCAGGCGGAAGTTCGGGATTACCCGAAGGAGGCAGGAGGTCAACATTTCAACCGCCATTCTTACTGGGTTATTCATCATATTGATTGGTATGGGCGCAGTATCTATCTTCATGGAATAAGTCATGACCTTTTTATAAAGGTCTATTTTTCTTTTCCGGCACATTCTGGACGTTTCACTTTTTAATTGATCGGGGTATGGTAAAAAAAGAGAGGTGATTCGTGTGCCATTTAATGACGATGAGGACTTTGAAAACACGGATTTCCGAAAGCATCCAGAGAAATACCGCGTTGGCAGAGGCGAACAGGGTGTCCTGCTTGTAGAACCCTATAAAAGTGAAATCTTGCCTTATTGGCGCTTTAAAACTCCTGAGATTGCAAAGGAATCCTCTGAAAAAATTTATCATCTTTTTCTTGAATACAAAGATAACGATGACTTTGTCGGTATGGACATGGCGAGGAAATTTCTGCAAATGGGCTACACACGGGCAAGAAGATATGCCAATTATAAAGGCGGACGTAAGTATAAAGAAGATGGAAACATCCACAAACGGGAAATTGACGAGGAAAAAGCCAAGTCTGCAGCAATCTTCAAAGAAATGTGGATGGCAGTCAGAGAAAACAAGGAATATTTGGAATTAAAGAAAGAGCATCAGAAAAAGTATGGTTAAAAAAGCCTATCATTGTCAGACAATGATAGGCTTTTCCCTTTACAGCTTATGATATTTTTCTACAACAAGGCCGATCAGCGGATGATTTTCAGGAAGCTGTGAAACCTCCTGCATTGCACCCGAAATGCCCTTTTCTTGAATCAGCTGCTGAATTTCAACCGCTTCTACATCTTTTTCAAAATCATATTTTAGACATGCTGCAATACCGGCTGCAAGATCATCAGGCGTAACCCCTTTTTCAAGCAGTCTTCTCGCAGGTGCTACAAGACGGTCATCAAAGCCTAATTTACGTTTTGGAGATCTTCCTACTCGAGTGACCTCATCTGAAATGTGTTTATTTTCAAATCTGGCAATGATTTTTTTTACGTATTTCGAATGCTCTCCCTCGTCAAAGCCATACTCTTTTACAAGCAGCGTGCTTGTCTCATTCAGAGCACCTTCCACAAGGCTGCGAACCTCTCTATCTTCAATGGCTTCCTTAACGGTAGCGAGTCCTTTTTGATACCCTGCGTATGCAGTCACAGCATGACCTGTATTTACGGTGAAAAGTTTGCGCTCAATATACGGAATAAGATCGTCAACGTAAGTGACTTCCTGTATAGAAGGCATATTTCCCTTTACCTTTGATTGCTCAATGACCCATTCAAAGAAAGGTTCTACTGATACACTTAGAAGATCCTCGTTTTCCTGAATAGGTACGATGCGGTCAACTGCAGAATTAGGAAAACCGATCAGCTCTGAGACGGCATGCTGCTCTTCCTCATTTAGGTGCTTGAAGATCTCACTCTTCAAATGGTCCGTTCCGCCAATCATATTTTCACAGGCAATCACATTTGCTTCTGTCTTTTTCTCTTTGAGGCCTAGAGCGATTGTTTTCGCAACAAACTTTAGAATGTTTGGTCCCACCGCAGTTGTGATCAGGTCTGCTTCTGCAATCTTTGCGATGACTTCTTCTGGATTCTCATTGCTGTTGATTCCTTTCACACCTGAAACAATAAAGGACTCAAACTTATCAGAAGCTAATCTGACTTCATACTTTCCTTTTTCATTTAAAGCGTCAATGACATCTTTATTGATATCAGCAAAATAGACCTCATACCCAGCTCCGCTAAGCAAAGCTCCAATAAAACCGCGGCCGATGTTCCCTGCTCCAAAATGTACGGCAATCATCTTAATTCTCCTCTTCAAATAAAGCAATCAGCTCTTGTTTTGAGGTTACTTCAACCAGTTTTTTCACGTTGTCCTCTTCTGAGCAAAGAATCGCAATCTTTGATAGAAGCTCCAGGTGCTCCCCGTCCTTGCCGGCAATTCCAAACAGAATCTTAGCATCTTCTCCTGTTCCGAAATCGACGCCTCCCGGAACTTGAACAATCGAGATTCCAGAGTGATTGACTTCTTTTTTAGCGTCTTCTGTGCCATGCGGAATGGCAACGCCATTTCCCATATAAGTCGTAGAAAGCTCTTCGCGCTGAAGCATTTTTTCTACATAGTCCTCGTTAACATATCCGTTCTCAACCAGTAATTTTCCAGTTAAACGAATCGCTTCGTCCTTTGATCCAATTGTTTGATTTAGGAGGATATTTGCCTCATCAAGTATTTTTTTCATAGTCGCACTCTCCTATTTAATAAATTTTTGCGCAAGCCATTTGTGAAAAGTTTCATTTAATATGGCCGTTATCTTTGTACCATTGCCTGATTGAAAAAGCTGAAGGTTATCTTCTGTTTCGATCAATGTTGCACTGATCAGGCTTAAAACCTCAAGCCCTGTATAAGAAAAATCTTCAGGTGCAAGCAGAAGAGCAAGGGTTTTCATCTCAATATCCCTGTTATCCATGCCCGGTACTGTATAAGGATGTTCAAGGTTAAAAAGAACGAAAACCGGCTTAACGTTGCAGGCATCCCGGCAATGATAAAGAGCGATTGAAGAATCCGGTATACCAAGTCCCCCTAGCTCTTCCCTCTTCAAAAGCTCGCTCGTCAGTGTTTCGGAATCTGTAATAAGACCCTGTTCCTTCAATACCTCTGCTGCTGAAAATAAAACGTCCCGGTGACTTCCATGATTCGAGAAATGGTAGACTCTGAAATGCCGGAGAAGCTCTTTAACGGTTTTTGATGCTTCTTCAAAGACATCGATTTTTTCAAGCAGATTGACCTCGCCTAAAGCCTCTGCATAGCTTGGATGTCTGCTCATTTTTTTAGATTTGGATGTGCTTTTTAATCGTTCGCGAATTTTTTCAGCCTCATGATCCGCAAGCAGCGGTCCGACCTGTATATAATCAGAAGAATCCAGCGGCAGACTGACGGTTGAAATGATTAAATCAAAGTCTTCCAAATTCAGTTTCTTCAATCCAATCAGCGATGATAAAGCTGTTTTAGTAATTTCAGGTATCTCTTTGTGTATCCTTGTCGCAAGCATCTTGGAGGATCCAATTCCGCTTGAGCAGACGATTAATGCTTTATATGAAAAGACCTGTCTCCTTTCCTCAAGGCTTGAACCAAAATGGAGGACGACAAAAGCCGTTTCGTCATCTGGAAAGACAAGGGAAGGAAAGACGAGTTCCAGCCCTTTTTTTACAGCCTCATAGAGCTTCGGGTAATTTTCTTTTGTCTCTTTGGCAAATGGGTTATGTGTGTAAATCCCGTCTTTCATTCGGTAATAAGCTGGTTCTAGATGTGAAATAAGTCCATTGTAAAGAGACTGATTATTTCTAAGCGGAGCGCCGAGTTCATCTGCAACGTATTCAATAAGCTGCTTCACATGCAGGGAGATTAAGGAATTTCTTTGTTCAAAGTTGAAATCTTCATTTTGCCTTCTCGCTCTTCGAAGATGAACAGCAATCTCCATGATTTCTTCTTCTGGAAGTGAGAGGCTGAACACATTCGTTAATTGCTCCCCAATCCTTGCGGCCATTTGAAATTCATCAAATTGAAGCACATCCTGCATATCCCTTTTCTCGCAGGACACTCGTTCTTGCTGCATCAGCCTTTTCACTGCAACACTTAAATGAATCAATAGGGAAAAATAAGCGTTATCCGCCATTTCATAGGGCATCATTTCGAGGATCGGCTTCAATGCATCATCTGCTTTATTCAGATCACTGCTGGTTAAAAAGCCCAAATACGTTTGGCTTTCTGGTTCCCTTAGAGGATCCTTATCAATAATCTGAATGAACTCCTGCTCATCAATCGTCTCCAGCAGCAATGCTTCAAGCAATCTTCTTTTTGCCGTTTCTTCCCCTGTAAGCAGAACCCCAAATCCTCTTTTTCTTACTAATTCAAGCTGATAAGGTTCAATTTTCTTCTCCACGCGGTCTAAATCATGACTGATGGTTGCTGCAGAAACAAGCAGCTTTGACGCAAGGGCATAGAGCTTCATTTGTTCTTTGGATTGAATTAATTCACTTATCAGCAAATACACCCGCTCATCCTGAAGGTAATCGTAGGAAGACTGCGAGGACAAGTCATTCCGCAGCCGGTCTATATCTTCCTTTAGACCAATCAGCTTCACCCCTTGCCCTGCCTTCTTCTCAATCACAATCCGGTAATTCTTCAGTGTATCTTCAAGCTTTTTCATTTCTCGGTGAATGGTTCTCGAACTCACCCCGACATCATTAGCAAGCGTGTGAACCGTAATGAAGCCTGGCTGTTCAAATAGCTGCTTTAAAATGTCCCGTTCTCTGGCTGTTATATACACTTTCATCACCATCCCTGCTTATCTAAGCAAACGGATTACTTCTTTAATCGCTGAACCAGTTCATCATATTTAGGGCTGTTTAAAAAGTTATCTACTGAAAGATGTTCAGCCTGAGGAACTTTAGCCTTTGCTCGATCTGTTAAGTCTTTATGCGTAATAATAATATCCGCATCACCCGGCAAATTATTAATTGCCGAGTTTGTCACTTGAATTTCAAGACCTGCTTTTTTGAATTTATTTTTCAATACAGAAGCTCCCATTGCACTTGATCCCATTCCGGCATCACATGCGAAGATGACCTTCTCTACATTTTCACTTGGTGTTTGTACTTCTTTTGATCCGGCAATATTAGGCTGCTTTGCTTCTTTCAGATCTCCAACCAGTTTTTCATAAACCGGGCTGTTTAAGAAATTGTCTACAGAAAGGTGGATTGCATTAGGCAATTTTTCTTTTGCACGGCTTGTTAAATCCTTATGGGTAATGACCACATCTGCATCACTTGGCAGCTGAGCAATTGCTGTGTTGGTTACATCAACATTAATCTCTGCTTTTTTCATTTTATTCTTCAGAACAGATGCGCCCATTGCACTTGAACCCATACCTGCATCACATGCGAATACGACTTTTTGCACATTTTGATAATGGTTTGCTGCAGATGGTTTCTTTTCTGCTACAAGTGTGTCAGCAACACTGCTTTTCTTGCCTTTCATTTGCTGCATTTTCTCTGTTGCTGCTTCAATGCTCTCATCATCTGCTGATTTCGATGATTTTAAAATGACACTTGCTACTAAGAATGAAATGGCTGTAGCAACTACTACCCCTAAAATCACACCTGCAAAGTTTCCTCTAGGCGTCATCGCTAATAGAGCAAAAATGCTTCCTGGAGAAGGAGTTGCAACAAGTCCTGCATCAAACAGCATGAACGTCATCACACCGCTTGCTCCGCCTGCAATAGCCGCTAAGATTAACAACGGCTTCATCAAAATGTAAGGGAAGTAAATTTCGTGAATTCCCCCGAAGAAATGAATGATTGCTGCACCTGGTGAAGACTGTTTCGCATTCCCTTTTCCAAAAACCATATAGGCAAGCAGAATGCCAAGTCCTGGTCCAGGGTTCGATTCAATCAGGAATAAGATGGATTTGCCTGCTTTTGATGCCTGCTCAATGCCAATCGGGCTGAAAATTCCGTGGTTGATTGCGTTGTTTAAGAACAAAACTTTTGCCGGCTCTACAAAAACACTTGCAAGAGGCAGCAAACCTGCAGAGACAATTGCTTCTACTCCGCCGATAAGAATGTTCGTTAATCCCGATACTAGAGGGCCGATTGCTTTAAAAGCTACAATTGTTAAAATAGCCGCTGCAATACCTGCTGAAAAGTTATTGTAAAGCATTTCAAATCCAGATTTGACCTTATCCTTGAACATTTGGTCCACTTTCTTAATGAAATACCCGCCAAGAGGACCCATAATCATGGCGCCCAGGAACATCGGGATTTCTGAACCTACGATAACCCCCATTGTTGCCGTTGCACCAACGACTCCTCCGCGCAGATCATACACCATGCGTCCGCCGGTAAATCCAATCAGCAATGGCAGGAGATAGGTAATCATCGGTCCTACAAGCTCTGCCAATTCCTTATTTGGCCACCAGCCTGTTGGAATAAATAAGGCTGTAATCAGCCCCCAAGCGATAAATGCTGCAATGTTCGGCATGATCATTCCGCTTAAGTGACTTCCAAAACGCTGAATTCGAACCTTTATATCTGAATTGTTTTGATTTGACATTTAGTTTACCTCCCTACTAAATTGAAAGCGTTTAAACTTTATATGTCTATCTTACGACTCAATCCCTTCTTCCTACAATTTAAAGAAAACCCAACTTTGTCATTCTCACTGTTGCCAACAATGAAATGACTGGAACTAACGGTCTCAGCCTTGTAAACTAAAAGAAAACATATCTGGAGGTATCCATGAAGATCCGAATCCTGAATGGAAATGATGCAGACGCTTACCGTAAAATCCGGCTCGCAGGTTTAATAAACTGCCCTGAAGCATTTGGATCAAGCTACGAGGAAGAACAGCTTTATCCGATTGATCTTTACAAATCGAGACTTGAATCAGATACAGCCTATACGTTTGGAGCTTTTGAGAATAAGGAACTTGCCGGTGTTGTCACTCTAGTAAAAGAAACGAAGATCAAGCTTAAGCATAAAGCTTCGATTTTCGCGATGTATGTTTCTCCTGATTATCGCGGAAGGGGCATTGGAAAAAAGCTGATGGCTGAAGCGGTAAAAAAAGCACAGGAGTTTGACGATACAGAGCAGCTTCAGTTATCTGTAGTGAGCACCAATCAGTCAGCAAAGCAGCTGTACACTTCATTTGGCTTCACCGTTTATGGTCATGAAAATAGAGCGCTAAAAGCTGATGGCATCTATTATGATGAGGATCATATGGTTTTATTTTTTTGAGCGGACTTGTTTTCGGATTTTTTTCAACCGATATTGGTATTTACCAACCGGTTTTCAGGAAATATCCGAAAGCTGAACAAAAGCGCAGGTTCCTTGGTCAGATCCGACAGGCAGAACGAATCCGACAGAAAAGTCCGGGTTTAACTTTTTGCCACAACCTTTAGACTTTTATAATTTCCTAAGTGACAAAAAAACCGGACCAGCAGGTCCGGTTTTTATTTTGGCCGTTCGATTGAAAATAGCTCTCCGACTCTTGCGTAATCATTTCCCGCAAGTCTGCTGACTGCGCCAAGTCCATCAGGATTGATTCTTCCTTTTTCATAGATGCTCTCTTCTACGTGAAACTGAACAATTTTCCCGATGATCAAATCACATCCAGGCGAATCGTTCCCGCCGAGCTCAATCACTCGTTCAAGCACACATTCCATGCGCACTTTGGCTTCCATTATTCCAGGCACAGCAATCCTGCTGCTCTTAATAGGCGTTAATTGCGCCAATTCAATCTCACTTTGATCAGGCTGAAGGTTCGCTGCCGTGATGTTTATCTTTTCAACGTTGTCATGATCAACGATATGCACAACAAATTCTTTCAGACTGCTGATATTCCTGGCAGTATCCTTTTGATTTCCTCCGCTTCTTTGAACGGACACTGAAATCATCGGGGGATTGGCGGAAACGATGTTAAAGTAGCTGAACGGCGCTCCGTTTAATGTTCCGTCTTCTGCAAGTGAAGTGACAAATGCAATCGGTCTTGGAATAATGCTTCCTGTTAAAAGCTTATAATTCTCCCTTTCCGTGTTAACAGCTGGATCAATGCTCAGCATTGTCATTCCTCCTTAAAGCTCTCTAATCTCAAATGACGCAAGCACTTTTTCAATCTTTTCTCTTTGTGGCTCATACCTTTTCGGAAGCATCAGCTTTTCTCCCAGCGTCTCCTCATCATGAGCAAATCCTGGAGGATCTGTTGCAATTTCAAACAGGATTTCACCGTGTTCTCTGAAATAGATCGCATTGAAATATTGTCGGTCCTGTACTGGAGTGACTTGATATCCGCCGTTTGCAACATGCTTTTGCCACTGAAGCTGATCCTCATCATTTTCTGCGCGGAACGCAATATGATGAACCGTTCCAACTCCCATTTGTCCGCGGCCAATTGGCGTCATTTTCAAATCAATCACATTTCCAATCTCTCCAGTTGAGCGAAAACGGATAAAATCTCCTTCTTGGCTGACTTTTTCAAACCCCATGATCGTCTCCAGCAGTTCTGCTGTTCTCTCAGGCTGAGCGGATAACAGAGTTGCCCCTCCAAATCCTTTTATTGCAACATCAGATGTGACTCCGCCAAACTCCCACGTGTTTGATTCTCCTTCTTCCCGTTCAACGATTTCGAGGTGCAGACCATGCGGATCATCAAAAACCACATACTCCTCACCGAACCGTTCCATTTTAGAAAATGGGACATCCATCTTTTCAAGTCTGGCTTCCCAAAAGCTCAATGCACCTTTTGGAACAACATATGATGTTACTCCAACCTGGCCATCTCCAACTTTCCCCTGATACGCATTAGGCCATGGGAAAAACGTAATAATCGTTCCCGGTTTTCCCGCTGCGTCTCCAAAGTAAAGATGATACGTACCAGGATCATCAAAATTGACTGTCTGCTTTACCAGTCTCAAGCCAAGAACCCCTGCATAAAAGTCCGCATTTTCCTGGGGATGACCAACGATTGCCGTGATATGGTGGATACCTGCTGTTTTTTTATTCATAGAAAACCTCTCCTTTATAAATTGTATTTTCTCTCATTTTATCTATATAACACTTATTCTAATATTTATCTCGATTTCAAGATAATTTTAATTCATTTATTCTCGCATGTCAACAAATTGCTCATTTTACAAATATTAGTATTATTTTATTCACAATACTGTACGTCACACACTATTATGAAATTGGAGGTGTCATAATGAATGAATTACTGAACTCGCTGACCACTGAACTAAGAAGAGGAACCCTTACACTTGCCGTCCTCAGCCAGCTGCAAGCACCTCAATACGGATATTCTCTCGTCCAGCTTCTTGAAAAAAACAACATAACAATTGATCAAAGCACCCTCTACCCCTTACTCCGCAGACTGGAAAAACAAGAACTCCTAATAAGTGAATGGGAACTGACAGAGACTCGGCCAAGAAAGTATTACAAATTGAGCGATTTTGGAAAAGAGGTGTACGAACAGCTTAAAGTGGAATGGCTTAGAACTTCTAATCAAATGAAAAAGCTTTTAGAGGAGGAATGATTCAGTGAATCTGATTCATCTTTATATTAATGAGGTCACACGAAGGCTTCCTGAAAAGGCTCAAGAGGATATTGCCCTTGAGCTGCGATCGAATATTGAAGATATGCTTCCGGAGGACTATACCGAAGAAGATGTAAAAAAGGTACTGACTAAACTCGGAAACCCCGCTGAACTTGCACAAAAATACTCTGGTAAACCCCATTATTTAATTGGGCCAGCTTTGTATAGTTCCTATCTGTATGTCATGAAAATATCCCTTGTTGCTGCATTGTGCATCACGTTTTTATCCAGGTTTTTTGAAGGAATCATCCAGCATCAGGGTGATATATCCATTTTTTCTCTCATGCTGACTATTTTCCTGGATATTCTTATCGGCTCCCTTCTGGTCAGCTTTCAAGTGTTTACATGGGTAACTCTTACTTACGCCTTTATGGAACGCGCTGTAACACTAAGTGATCATGTGAACACGAAATGGACACCTGACGATTTACTCGCTTTGACCAACGCTCCTAAAAGAACCATTCCCAGGTCTGAATCCATTTTTGAATTATTTTTCACGGTGCTCTGGGCTTCCATCTTTTTGAATGCATCGAACCTGCTTGGCTGGTATACACAGCAGGGAACTGGTCTTGAAGACCTTAAGCTTGCTGCCCCTCTATTTCAGGCAGATGTTCTTAAAATGTATCTCCCCGGCATTGCTGTCATTTTTGCATTAGAAATGTTTATAGTCATTTACAAGCTTTATACAGGCAGATGGAACAAAGGGCTCGCCTGGATTCATGCTCTCAGCAATCTCCTTTTCAGCACCTTTTACTGTATCATGCTGCTGAATCCGGAGCTTTTCAACAATGATTTTATCAGCTTGACAATGAATTCCTTTGGAGTACAGCCTGAAAATCATGATGAGGTTTGGTCTAACTGGCTTTTTGCGTCAGCTGCCATTGTCATTCTCTTTTCAATAGTGGATGCGGCAAAAGGATTCAGAAACAGCAGAAAGCATGTTCTTTAACAGTCAAAAGGTGTTTACCATTTGGTAAACACCTTATCTTATTGAAGCTTTTCTTTATTGTATCCCTTTTCACCATATGGTTTCAGCTCGTTAAGCCATTTTTCCTCAAGCTTTTTCAAAGCATGTTTCACATCAAAATAGCCTTCTTCTTTTCTTTTTAATACTTCCAGCACTTCTATTGAAAAAGCTTCTTTTCTAAAAGTACTCCATTCGTTTTGAAGAGTTTTGTTTGTGCTTGAGCCTGTTTCAAGTTCAAACTGCTTTCCATTCAATGTTTTTAAATTCATTGTGCTTCCGATAAAAAGTTTCCCGTTTTTGGTATTCTTTATTTGATAGATTCCCGCTTCGGGCTTCGATTCTTTATAAAGCTGCTTTAATTCTTTTATCCGATCCATTACTGAATCTCCTTTCCTATTCAAAGTATTCTCCAATACTCGCTTCCATCTGCCTTGCGGGCAAGGAATCCATATTCAATTAAGTACCGTCTGAGCAGAACGTATTCATGATAAATGGATTCTAATAGTTGATTCACTTCTTTTTCGTCATATTTCCGTTTTCCTTCAAATCGGTCAGCAATTGCTTTTAGGACAATCAGCTTTTGCTTTTCTTTAAGCGGAAATTTCTTAAGCTTTCCATGTGTCCCCTCAGGAAATAACTTTTTAAGCATTTCTGCTTCTTCCTCCTGAGTGACATTGTAGCGGCTGTCAATCATTCTGCTGCCTTGTGAGGAGCTATCAAAACCGGAGCATGCTGATCCTTTTCTCTTAAAAGCTCCATGATCGTCAGCATCATTTTTGCCTGACGCTCTTTTTCCTTCAATACAAATCGATGGTTTCTGATTGTAGCTGAACTTCCGATCTCTAGCTCTTTTTGGATTTCGGCATCATTTTTTCCGGCATAAAAGAGCCGCAATAAACGATTTTGATGGTCCGTCAGTCCAGTAAGCTTTTTATCAAGTCCAATCAGATAATCAAAAACAGATCCATGTTCTTTTTCAATATGAACCTTCATCGCTTTTTCAGCATCATAGAACATGTCATCTTCAGGGTAAATAACGCCTTTTTCTGTTTTGTCTCCGCAAAGCAGACAAATATAGTGCTCCTGGTTTTGGATGAACCCCCGTTTCCATTCATCCAGAGAAGCACTCCAAAACAATTCGGATACATCCATATAACAAACACTTCCCTATTTTGTTTAATATATAATAAACATTTTATATTATCGTTTGTTTATTTTCAACCTAAAACACAAAAAAGGCACCGTATTCACGGTGCCTCTCTCTTGTTAAACAATCGCCTCAAGTGTAACCTCGATATTCCCTCTGGTTGCTTTAGAATATGGACAAAACTCATGAGCCTTGTGAACAAGGTCTTCTAATTGAGCTTTTTCAATGCCTTTCCCTTTTACATCAAGCTTTACGGCTAATTTAAAGCCGCCATCAGCCTCATCTTTTAAAAAGCTTACATTAGCCGTAACCTCAGATTCAAATTTCACTTTTTCTTTTCTGGCCATATGCTGCAGGGCTCCATCGAAACATGCGGCATATCCCGCTGCGAATAGCTGTTCCGGATTTGTAGCTTCTGGCATTCTTTCAGCTCTAGGTGAACCCGGCATGGCAATATCCATGTTGATTACGTCATTTGATGAGTGTACTTTACCTTCTCTTCCGCCTACTGCTGTAACTGAGGTAGTGAATAATGGTTCTGACATTTTTCATCTTCCTTTCCAGAAAATTCGTGAGCTGTTATTTATATACCCTTTTTTATGAATGTTATTCTTTTAAACTATTTCAATCTGCAGAAAAAAATCCTTATTTTCAATGATTTTTTTAAAACTTTCATCCTTTCCCTGAAATAAAATAAATAATTTTTGCAGAAACTAAATTATCAAAAATAAATAAGCTGTGAAATAGGACCGCTATTGACATCGGAGCGGTTGCAGCAGTCTTTTATTTGTTGAAGTGTAAGGGTTTTCCCGTTTGTTTCTGCTGCCCATATCGTTTGCAATCAAAAGTTGAACTTCTTTATACTTAAAAAGTTATTGTTTTTTGCAAGAAGTAAAGCAAGTCTCCGGAGATTGCGGAAAACAAAAGGATTTCTCATTATATTTAAATAAAATAAGCAGTTTTGAGGTGTATGGATGAGACCAAAAGTTGAAGTGAAAAATGTAACGAAGGTATTCGGAAAATCCCCCAAGAATGCTATTAAGTTACTTAAAGAAGGATATTCAAAAAAAGAGATACTGGAAAAAACGGGTTCAACCATAGGCGTAAATGGTGCAAGTTTTGAAATTTACCCAGGTGAAATTTTTGTTGTAATGGGTTTATCAGGAAGCGGAAAATCAACATTGATCCGTATGCTGAACCGCTTAATAGATCCTACAATTGGCGAAATTTTAATCGATGATGCCGATATTGTTAAAATGTCAGCGCAGCAGCTGCGAGACGTACGCAGAAATAAAATCAGCATGGTTTTTCAAAACTTCGCTCTATTCCCTCATAAAACCGTACTTGAAAATACGGAACATGGGCTTGTACTCCGAAACGTACCGGCAAATGAAAGAAGAGAAAAAGCCATGCAGTCACTCGCGGTTGTCGGTTTGAAGGGCTATGAGAATCAGTATCCTTCACAGCTCAGCGGAGGCATGCAGCAAAGGGTCGGTCTAGCGAGGGCTCTTGCAAGCAATACCGACATTCTGTTAATGGATGAAGCTTTTAGTGCATTGGATCCGCTTATCCGCAAAGACATGCAGGATGAATTACTGGAACTTCAAGAGACCATGAAGAAAACGATTATTTTTATTACTCATGACCTTGATGAGGCCCTTCGAATAGGGGATCGTATTGCATTAATGAAAGACGGTACAATCATTCAAATTGGATCTCCTGAAGAAATCATGATGAATCCTGCAGACAAATATGTAGAACGCTTTGTAGAAGATGTGGACCTTTCCAAGGTGCTGCAGGCATCTCATGTTTTAAAACGTGCTGAGAGAATGACTCCTGATCGCGGTCCGCGTGTGGCTCTGCAAATTATGAAGGCTCAGGGATATTCAAGCATCTTTATTGTAGACCGCAAACAAAAGCTATTAGGGGCGCTCACCGCTGATGATGCATCCATTGCAGTCAAAGAGAATAAGACGGTTGAAGAAGTGATGGCAAGAAATATAGCGACAGTATCAGAAGATACATTGCTTACTGACGTTATCGAAGCACTTTCGAATTCTGCCCTCCCGGTTGCAGTAGTTGATCAGGAAAATCGCTTAAAAGGTGTTATTATACGCGGTGCTGTTATTGGAGCACTTGCAGGAAACAAAGATGATCTGAACATGAAGGAGGCAGATTAAATGGGACTCCCGCAAATCCCCCTCGCTGATTGGGTAGATACTGCTGTAAGATGGATCATAACTAATTTCCAAGGCTTTTTCAGCGGCATATCTGCCGTAACCGAAGGCTTTATAGATAGACTGGTAAAAGTATTAGAGCTTGGCCCTCCTTTACTCCTTATTATTTTGATTACGCTGTTAGCTCTTTACACAAGCCGCTGGTCTGTTGGTCTTTTTACACTGATCGGTCTGCTTTTAATTGAGAATCTTGGACTGTGGGATGCAACAGTCAACACATTGGCCTTAGTGCTTTCATCTGTTGTCATCACAATTCTTATTGGGATTCCGATTGGAATATGGGCATCGCAAAGTGATAAAGTAAGACAGGTTGTCACCCCAATTCTAGATTTCATGCAGACAATGCCCGGATTTGTTTATCTTATTCCAGCCATTCTGTTTTTCGGAATCGGAGTTGTACCAGGAATTATAGCATCTGTCATCTTTGCTGTACCTCCTACAATCAGGCTGACGAACTTAGGGATCCGTGAAGTTCCTAAGGATTTGATCGAGGCTTCGAATGCATTTGGTTCAACGACTTCTCAAAGACTCTTTACCCTGCAGCTGCCGCTTGCAGCGCCTACCATTTTAGCTGGAGTTAACCAGAGTATCATGCTTGCATTATCCATGGTAGTTATTGCGTCATTGGTAGGGGCGCCAGGATTAGGGGCAGAAGTTTACCGTGCTGTAACACAGGTTCAAGTTGGAGAAGGATTTGTAGCTGGTTTAGCCATTGTTATTATTGCAATCATATTAGACCGGATTTCACAAAATCTGCGAAAGCCTGCCTATCATCAAGTTATACCTAAAAAATTTGCATATAGTATTTTTTCTTTATTGGTAATTGGTGCTTTAATTGCCGTATCGTTTGGCGGAGGCCAGGCTGAAAAGGCTTCTCCGAGTAAAATAGGCGAACAGGTCGATTACAAAATTACAGGAATTGATCCCGGAGCCGGACTTATGAAATCCACAGAAAAAGCAATGAAGGATTACGGCTTAGAGGGAGATTGGACATTAATAGAAGGTTCTTCAGCAGCCATGACCGCTGAATTACAAAAAGCTTATGAACAAAAAGAACCTATCATTGTCACTGGATGGACACCTCACTGGATGTTTACAAAGTATAAGCTGAAATATTTAGAGGATCCTAAAGGCTCGTTCGGTAAAGGTGAATCCATTCACACTATAGTCAGAAAAGGTTTAGAAGAAGAAAATCCCGGTGCTTATAAAATCCTCGATCAATTCTTCTGGGAACCAAAAGATATGGAAGAAGTGATGGGAGATATCCAGGAAGGCATGAAACCTGAGGAAGCTGCTGAAAAATGGGTTAACGACCATCCTGACAAAGTGAAAAAATGGACGGATGGCGCTCAAAAAGGCAATGGTGAAAAAGTAAGCCTTGTCTACGTTTCTTGGGAGTCAGAAATCGCAAGTACGAATGTCATTGGTGCTGCATTAAAGAAGCAGGGCTATGATGTTGCCTTAAAACAAGTAGAGGCAGGACCAATGTTCACAGGTGTTGCTAATGGCAGTGCAGACGCGTTAGTAGCTGCATGGCTCCCAACAACACATCAGGACTATATTAATGAATATAAAGATCAAATTGTCGATCTTGGGCCAAATCTTGAAGGAACGAAATTAGGTTTAACCGTTCCGGAATACATGCCTATTGAGTCAATTGAAGACCTTAAAAAATAAACATAAAAAGTGCTGAAGAACGATTCTTCAGCACTTTTTATGTTTGCTATTTATTTTTACTGTTGATCTGGTCTCTTTGTTCATACATATTACTTCGGATCTTCATCCATTCAAACAGATGAGTCACAATCACTTTTAATACCGCATAGCCCGGCACAGCCAGGATAATGCCGACTACTCCAAATAAATTCCCCGCAGTCAGGATCACGAAAATAATGGTGATCGGGTGGATATGAAGGTTCCGTCCCATGATCTGAGGGGAAATGAATTTCCCTTCAACTAATTGGACAATCGTCCACACAATAATCAATTTCAGCACCATAAACGGGGATGTAACAAGCGCGATAATGAGTGCAGGTGTAATTGCGATTGCAGGTCCTAAATACGGAACAACACTTGTAAAGGCTGCAATAAGGGCAAGAAGTGATGCATACTCCATGCCAATGATCAGAAAGCCTATATACATTAACGCACCAATGCAAAAGCTGACAATGATCTGTCCCCTAATATAGGAGCTGATTTGATTATTCATTTCATGCATTACATTATACGTTGAACTGCGGAAAGAAACGGGCATGAACTTAAGAACATAAGGCCCAAGCTTTTTTCCGTCTTTTAAAAGATAAAACAAAATGAACGGAAGCGTGACAAGTGCAAGGATAAAATCCTTTACTATCCCTACGATATTTCCAATTCCAGCAAACATATTATTTATAATGGTTGATGCCTGATCCGA
The DNA here is from genome assembly GCF_030817055.1 of Bacillus sp. V2I10. NCBI lineage: Bacteria > Bacillati > Bacillota > Bacilli > Caryophanales > Bacillaceae > Bacillus > Bacillus sp. V2I10. Next base: position 168,024 of record NZ_JAUSYV010000001.1, read on the forward strand.
AATTTGTCTCGAAAGATCTGCGACGTTGATATTCAGTGTCTTTTGCGCCTGATTCACAAAATCACTTCCGACAACATCTCTGACCAGCTGCTCCACATCGCTTGTATATTGCGGAAAGCTCTTAATCAGGCTCAACACCTGCTCCTTAAGAAACGGGATAACCGACACAATCAAGATTGTCAGCAAACCAATAATCACTATAAACAGGGCCAGGATCGTGTATATTCTGCGAATGCCTTTTCTTTCAAAAAAATCAACAACCGGATTTAATAGATAATAAACGATGGCCGCAAGAATAATCGGCAGCAGGATCGTTTTAATTAATACCTCAATCGGTGTGAAAATAAAGGATACTTTCATAAAGACAAGAATGTTCAATCCAATCAGAAGCAAAATCAAAAGAAACAGAACAAATCTATTATTAAGGATAAACCTTTTAAACGTCCCTACTCTGGGATTTACCGGTTTCATGAGTGTCCTCCTTTTCTCTCTATGCACTCAGTACTTGCACTCTAATGATTATTATAGTGGCTTTATTTAGAAATTGAAAATATAATACGATTCCCTTTTAAAGAAAAGAAAATATCTGCAAATGAAGATGAGATCTGTCATTTTTGAAATCAACGTACTTATCCAGATTAGCCAGTGTAAAAGGCAGCCTTTAAAAATCATCATCCATTTTCTCTTTACGCATATATTGTCTACAACTGACTAAGGGGTGGGATATGAATGTCTGAAGATTACATTGTCTTAATGAAAAAATGGTGTGAAAATATGTTGGAATGCTTTAATCAGTCACTTGAAGAGATACGAAAACATGGGGATCATCAAGACTTAGAGGTTTGGCTGCAGCAAATAAGCCAATTTAAAGAAGAACTTTCAACGGGTTCATTTGAAGACATCGAGATCTATGAACGTGCTAATTCACTATATGTAAAGCTTGCGGCTTATTTTGAACAAGACAGCGAGAATGAGCAAACTCGTATTCAAAATGAATCCGTCACTGTCGTTCCAATCGGGGGGCACACTCTTCCCCCGCTGCCTTATAAATATGATGCATTAGAGCCCTACATTGATCAGGAAATTATGAAGCTTCATCATGATAAACACCATAAAAGTTATGTGGATGGGTTAAATAAAGCTGAAAAAGAAATGCAGAAAGCACGTTCATCTAACAACTATGATCTTATTAAGCATTGGGAAAGAGAAGCTGCATTTCATGGAGCCGGCCATTATCTTCATACGATATTCTGGAGTATTATGAGTCCTAATGGCGGCGGAAAACCTGCTGGAAAGCTAATGAAGGAAATGAATCAAACCTTTGGCACCTTTGAAAAGTTTAAACAGCACTTCTCAGAAGCAGCTGACAAAGTTGAAGCAGTTGGCTGGGCAATTTTAGTCTGGTCACCTCGTGCACGACGATTAGAAATTCTTCAGGCAGAAAAGCATCAAAACTTAAGTCAATGGGATGTCGTACCAATACTTGTCCTTGACGTGTGGGAACATGCCTATTACCTGCAATATAAGAATGACAGAAAAAAATACATCGAAAATTGGTGGAATGTTGTTAATTGGCAAGTAGCAGAAGGACGCTTTCAAGAAGCACAGCAATTAAAATGGAAGCCTTTTTAATGACGATCGGATTTTCATGAATGATAGGTAAAAAAAGGATGACTGAAAACAATCAGTCATCCTTTTTTTGTACTATAAATCTGCTTTTTTACTTATTTTGAAGAATCATTGAACTCCTTTGAGTCCTCAAATCCGCTCTTTTACTGATTTTGATGACTCATTAAACTGCTTTGAGTCCTCAAATCTGCTTTTTTTTCTCATTTTAAGGACTCATTGAACTCCTTTGAGTCCTCAAATCTGCTTTTTTACTCATCTTAATGACTCATTGATCTCCTTTGAGTCCTCAAATCTGCTCTTTTATTCATTTTAAGGACTCATTGAACTCCTTTGACACAACGAAACATCTGAAAAGTATATTCAACTCCCTTTTCAAGGACAGCAAAAAGGACAACCCTGTACGGATTGTCCCTGATCCTCCTACTTATTATTTGCTGATAAACATCTGCGTCCAGTAATGGCCGTAAGATCCGCCTTTAGCGTAGCCTACACCAATTTCTTTGAAATTAGAAGACAGAATGTTCTTGCGGTGTCCTTCACTGTTCATCCAGGTTGTCACAACGCTTTTCGCTGTCGTTTGGCCTGCTGCGATATTTTCTCCTGCATAGCTGTACTGAATACCGAAGCTCTTCATCATATCGAATGGAGAACCGTATGTAGGTGATGTGTGACTGAAGTAATTTTTGTCACGCATATCTTCTGACTTATATTTTGCGACTCTCGCAACTTCCCAATTGGCCGTAAGCGGCTTTAATCCGTATTTAGCGCGTTCCTGGTTAACTAGTGTAACCACTTCGCTTTCCATGCTTTGATAAGCATTTCCAGAAGGAATGTTAAGCGATTGACCCGGATAGATCACATTGGCATTTTTAACGCTTGGATTGGCTTTGATTAATTCTGAGACGCCAACCTGATATTTCGATGCAATTTTCCACATCGTGTCACCGCTTTTAACGGTGTATGTACTTGCAGCACTTGCTTGACTGCTGAATCCAAAGGCTAGAGCGACAACCAACAACATAAGTGATAACGATTTTAATGTTTTCATAGTTTTATTTTATACGAATACTAGATTAGAAGAATAGCGGTAGTTTTTACCGAATAAAAGGGTTTGACTTTTTCTACAATATATCTATCTGCCTTTTTTGAAAAGGCTTTCTAAAATGAAAAAGATAATCACTATTCTTCGTTTTTTTCTCCCAAAATCTTTGACATTCATATAAAAATAATGTAAAGTACCAAATGGACGAACAATTAAATTGATATTTAACAATAACATTCGTATTTAGGGGTGTAACTCATATGGAAAATGTATTTGATTATGAAGATATTCAATTAATACCTGCAAAATGTGTAGTAAACAGCCGTTCAGAGTGTGACACAACAATTGCTTTAGGAAATTATACATTCAAACTGCCTGTTGTGCCTGCCAATATGCAGACGATTATAGATGAAAGAATTGCGGTTAACTTAGCTGATAATGGTTATTTCTATATCATGCACCGCTTCCAGCCGGAGAAAAGAAACTCATTTATTCAAGATATGAAATCACGCGGATTAATCGCTTCTATTAGTGTTGGTGTGAAAGAAGAAGAGTACGAATTCATTGAGCAATTGGCTGCAGAGCAGCTGACACCGGATTACATTACAATCGATATTGCACATGGTCATTCTAATGCGGTTATCGAAATGATTAAGCACATCAAGAAGCATCTTCCTGAAAGCTTTGTCATCGCTGGAAACGTTGGTACTCCAGAAGCTGTAAGAGAACTTGAGCACGCCGGTGCAGATGCAACAAAAGTAGGCATTGGCCCTGGTAAAGTATGCATCACGAAAATTAAAACAGGATTTGGTACAGGCGGCTGGCAATTAGCTGCACTTCGCTGGTGTGCAAAAGCTGCAACCAAACCAATCATTGCTGACGGCGGTATCCGCACACACGGAGACATCGCAAAATCGATTCGTTTCGGTGCTTCTATGGTCATGATCGGTTCTTTGTTTGCAGGGCACGAAGAATCTCCTGGAGAAACAATCGAAATGGATGGAAAGCTTTTCAAAGAATATTTCGGCTCAGCTTCAGAGTTCCAAAAAGGCGAAAAGAAAAACGTAGAAGGCAAGAAAATGTACGTGGAGCATAAAGGCGCTTTAAAGGATACCTTGACTGAAATGGAACAGGATCTTCAGTCATCTATCTCGTATGCAGGCGGAACCAAACTTGATGCTATTCGTACGGTGGATTATGTGGTGGTTAAGAATTCGATTTTTAATGGTGATAAGGTTTATTAATGAGTATAAAAGAGGAGCTGGGTATTAATTGCCTGGCTCCTCTTTTTTTAATAAAAAAACAGCGACTGATAAACAGTCGCTGTTTCTCTATAATCCCTCTTATTCAACCGTAACACTCTTAGCAAGGTTACGCGGTTTATCAACGTCACAGCCTCTGTGAAGGGCTGCATAGTAAGCAATCAGCTGTAAAGGAATAACAGAAGCAAGTGGTGTCAATTCCTCATGGATTGCAGGAAGAACGAAACGGTCATCTTCTTCTTCTAGACCTTTAAGCGAGATGATGCATGGGTTAGCTCCGCGTGCTGCTACTTCTTTAACGTTTCCGCGGATGCTTAAGTTTACATGCTCTTGTGTTGCAAGCGCGATAACAGGCGTGCCGTTTTCAATCAGCGCGATTGTACCGTGCTTAAGCTCTCCACCGGCAAATCCTTCTGCCTGGATGTAAGAGATTTCTTTCAGTTTAAGCGCACCTTCAAGTCCTACATAGTAGTCAGCGGAACGGCCGATGAAGAAGCAGTTGCGTGTTGTTGAAAGGTATTCGCGTGCAATGTACTCCATTTCGTCTTTCTGATCGCAAAGGACTTCCATTGCATTTGCCACGATGCCAAGCTCCTTTACAAGATCAAAGCTTAGCTCTACCCCTCTTGCTTCAGCTGTTACAGCTGCAAGAATGGCAAGAACGCCTAATTGTGCTGTATAAGCTTTCGTTGAAGCAACAGCGATTTCCGGACCAGCATGAAGCAATAACGTGTGGTTCGCTTCACGTGAAAGGGTTGAACCAGGTACGTTTGTAATGGTTAATGACTGGTAGCCAAGCTCTTTAATTTGAACAAGAACGGCACGGCTGTCTGCCGTCTCACCGCTTTGTGAGATGAAGATGAATAATGGCTTCTCTGATAAAATCGGCATGTTGTATGAGAATTCACTAGCAACGTGAACCTCAACCGGTTTCTTAGCCCATCTTTCAATGAATTGCTTACCGACAAGACCTGCATGGTAGCTTGTTCCGCACGCTACGATATAGAGGCGGTCTGAAGCGTTGATAGCATCTACAATTGCTGGATCCATTGTCAGCTTGCCTTGATCATTTTGATATTTTTGGATGATTTTGCGCATAACAAGCGGCTGCTCATCTACTTCTTTTAACATATAGTGAGGGTATGTTCCTTTTTCAATATCACTGGCATCTAATTCAGCTGTATAAGGAGCACGGTCAATTGTTTCACCTTGAAGGTTTTTGATTGTAACTGCTTCACGTTTCACAATGACGATTTCTTTATCCATCAATTCTACATATTGGTCTGTTACCTGCAGCATCGCCATTGCATCAGATGCAACAACGTTGAAGCCTTCTCCAAGACCAACAAGCAATGGGCTTTTATTTTTAGCAACAAAAATCGTATCTGGATTTTGATTGTCTAAAAGCGCGATCGCATAAGAACCTTTTAAAATGGAAAGTGTTTGGCTGAACGCTTCTTCCACGTCCGCTCCTTTATTAACGAATTGTTCAATAACCTGAACAACTACTTCTGTATCTGTATCACTGACTAGCGCAACATCCTTAAGATATTCGCGTTTCAAGCTTGAGTAGTTTTCAATCACACCATTGTGCACTAGCGTAAAGCGGCTTGATGCACTTTGATGCGGATGTGAATTGCGTTTGCTTGGTGCACCGTGAGTCGCCCAGCGGGTATGTCCAATCCCTGCTGTAGACATTACATTTGCATTCACTTCTTCACGAAGAATGGCAATGCGTCCTTTTTCTTTAAAAACATGCACTCCGTCTTCATTGATTACGGCAATGCCCGCTGAGTCATATCCGCGATATTCAAGCTTTTCTAGTCCACGCAATAAGATTTCTTTCGTATCCTGTTGTCCAATATATCCTACGATTCCGCACATAATAAAGTATCCTCCCAAATAGGCGGGGGACAGGTCAAGCCACGGGGACCTTCTGCTGTCCCCTCACACATGTCTATATTTTTTAGTTTGATTACGTTCTTCCCTTTGTGCAAAAAGTTGCCTCTTTGTTTTTAGGAGAGAGCTTACGGCTGTAATCGTCAACCGGGAGGCATCCGCCGAACTTTCGATAATCCTCCATCCTCGTCAACTAAGCTATTTTCGGTCCGCTTAGTTCAGGCGCTTTTCATTAATACAACCTCACAATGCCCCTTTCCATTCTAAAATAAAAACACAAAAGTAATCATACTATATTAACCTTCAAATCGTCAAATTAGTACTTAGCAAATGTGGATAGAAAGCTGCACTCTTCAGTATATGTTTTTTTGAAAAGATTGTTCTTGACTGAATTACCCTATTTCATCAGCAACTCAAATATTCCGCAGTCAAGCACTGCCCAGCTGCGTTGAAGATAAAAAGACAAGAAACAATGAGGTATGGTTATAGTATTCGACTTGTTCCATCAGGTTTATGACTGTGAAATTCAGTTAAATTAAAGCAGGTGAGAATTGCGGCATATTCACGATAATTATTTTTGAGGAAAATAGAAAAAGGGCCTGCCTTATCGGCAGACCCGCATTTGCTTTATTCCGTTCCCATTTCTTCTTTCACTACAGCAACGATGCGCGTAACATACTTCTCGCATAATTCGGCTGTTGGAGCTTCTGCCATTACACGTACAAGAGGCTCTGTGCCTGAAGGACGGACAAGAATGCGTCCGTCTCCATTCATTTCACTCTCTACTTCTGCAATGACCTGCTTCACTTTCATGTTGTCCGTTACCTTATGCTTATCCGTTACCTTCACATTAATAAGCAATTGAGGGAACTTTTTCATTTCAGCTGCAAGCTCGGATAACGGCTTGCCAGTCACTTTCATGATATTCACTAATTGAATGGCTGTAAGCAGACCATCACCCGTTGTATTGTGATCAAGGAAGATAATATGGCCAGACTGCTCGCCGCCAAGATTATAATCCCCTTTTTTCATTTCTTCCACAACATAACGGTCTCCTACAGCCGTTTGAGAACTCTTCATGTTGTTTGCTTCAATTGCTTTATAAAAACCAAGGTTGCTCATGATTGTAGAGACAACTGTTTCTTTTTTCAATCTTCCATGCTCATTAAGGAATTTTGCACAAATAAACATGATTTGATCGCCATCAACGATTTGACCTTTTTCATCAACAGCAATCAGTCGGTCTCCATCACCGTCAAAAGCAAGCCCGACATCGGCGCCTTTTTCCATAAGGAAACCGGCTAATGCTTCTGGATGTGTAGAACCTACACCATCATTAATATTCAATCCATTTGGAGTTGTGCCCATAGTTGAAACATCGGCATCAAGATCTGCAAACAAGTGCGTTGCAAGAGAAGATGTAGCACCATGTGCACAGTCAAGTGCAACGTGGATGCCTGTAAAATCTTCGTCTACTGTTTGTTTCAGGAATTGAAGATATTTCTGACCGCCTTCGAAATAGTCATTAACTTGTCCCAGGTCAGCGCCAACAGGTCTTGGCAGTGAGTCTTGTTCCTGATCCATTAAACTTTCTATTTCTAATTCCTGCTCATCTGACAATTTAAAACCGTCAGGACCAAAGAATTTAATTCCGTTATCTTGAACAGGATTATGTGAGGCAGAAATCATAACACCCGCTTGTGCTCCAAGAGCCTTTGTTAAATATGAAACACCAGGTGTTGAAATCACTCCTAAACGCATCACCTCAGCACCGATAGAGAGCAATCCTGCAACTAGCGCACCTTCTAGCATATGACCTGAAATACGTGTATCTCTTCCGATTAACACTTTTGGACGGTTCGCATTTTTTGTTAATACGTAACCTCCAAAACGACCGATTTTAAACGCTAATTCAGGTGTTAATTCACTATTTGCAACGCCTCTTACTCCATCTGTTCCAAAATACTTTCCCATTCTTTTATCGCTCCTTTAGACAGTTTCAATCATCACGATTGCTTAGAAGAAATTTTTACTTTTACTTCATCTACAGGAAGGGTCCATTTAATATCCTGCGGCCCATTCACTTCTACCTTAACAACATGCTCTCCGTCCGACAGATCTGTCACATTAATAAATAATTCAAGATCAGACGGCTTAATATTCGTCAATACACTAGGTGCTCCAACAACGCTTAAATCGAGCTCTTCAGATTCCGGCTCAAGGAACTGAATAATCTTCCCTTCCCCTAAACCCCGGATATTAACAGGCAGATTCTCAAGTATTTTTTCTTCTTCTTTTTCAACGTCAACTTTAATTTGGATTTTTTCGGGACTTACTTTTGTTACTCCGTCAGGTACAGGAATATCTACATCCAGAACGGTATCATCTTTGATTTTGCTTAAATCTACTGTTACCCCATCTATAAATTCAAGCGGATCAATCACATCCAGCGGTCCGTATATGGTCACTTCGTTCGGCACTGCTTCAATGTTTGAGATGCTTAATCCTTCTCCAAGCTCGCCTTCATTCTTAAGCTTAAAAGGAAGTTTCTTGCTTGGACTTGTAATCGGCACTGTCACATCAACAACCGAAGGGTAGACCTCTAAAGGCAGGATGTTTCCGTCGCCGTCATATACCGTGACCTTTGATTCCTGCTCAATGGTTTCATTAGCATTTTGCAGATTCACCCTCGACTTGATCAGAGCAATGCTGTCAATAAGAGTTTTAGATCCGGTTACTCTTACAACACTCGGTTTAACAATTGGATCCTGTGCGGTATAACCAGTTTCAATCTGGTCTTTATTTATAAAATCCACTTGTACCGGAAAATCCCGGGTAACTTTCTCCTCCACATTTACAGTGATAATGGAAGGGTTCAACTTCACTTCAAGATTATCTGCTATATTCTTATGCTTTAATTGAACCCGGTGTGAGCCGATGGACAGATCCGAGAGCTCAGCATAAATTTCAAAATCTTTAAGCTGCTTTGCCTTTAATAGTGAATTAGTTGGCCCGCTTAGCGTAACAGCTACTGTTTCAGGCACTCCTGTCACAATAATATCTTCTTGATCCAAATACGTTTTCACTTCAACATCGGGAATTGTTTCTGTGTCTTTTGCAGACTCAGACGGCGCAGATGGAAATACGGATGTTACTGGCCCCGGCTGTTTTTTCGGAGCAGGCGTTTCGATATTAACAGATACATAAAGAATGAGCGCCATCAACAGTGCAATTATTCTCATTACCCAATGATTATTAATCATCTTATCCATTTTTCTTCCCCCTCCACTGCCATAGGTTTGAGGAAGTGACCTTTGCCTGCTTTCCAAATTCGGAAACCAAGATTTCACTTAAAGCTTCAACGGTTAGATTTCTGTGAAGCTCTCCGTTTCTGGTCACAGAAATACTGCCCGTTTCTTCAGAAACGACTATCGTAATGCTATCGGTTACTTCACTGATCCCAACTGCTGCCCGGTGCCTTGTCCCTAATTCTTTTGAAATAAAAGGACTTTCGGAAAGAGGCAGATAACATGCTGCCGCAGCAATCTGATTTTTCTGGAGAATAACAGCTCCATCGTGAAGCGGAGTATTCGGGATAAAGATATTAATTAAAAGCTCAGAAGAGAGAGCTGAATGAAGCGGTATGCCCGTTTCTATGTAATCACTCATCCCTGTTTCTTTTTCAATCGTAACTAAAGCGCCAATTCTTCGTTTTGCCATATAATCTGTTGCTTTTATGATGGCATCGATTATTTTTTGTTGTTCTTCCTCCTCTGGAGCTCCGCTTCTTGAGAATAATTTTCCTCTGCCCAGTTGCTCTAGCGCCCTTCGCAGCTCAGGCTGGAAAATAATAATGATCGCAAGAAAACCCCATGTTAATGCTTGGTCCATGAGCCATTGCAAGGTCTGCAGCCCTAAGTACTGGCTGAGTGTACGAACGAGAATAATAACGATAATGCCTTTCAGCAGCTGAACGGCCTTCGTTCCCCGTATCACCATAATCAACTTATATATAACGAACCAAACCAGGAGAATATCAACGGCGATGCCGAGGTAATGCAGTAGTGGAAATTCCTCAAATGCCATATTCTCTTCCTCCATCAGTTTTAGTCATTTGCATAGGACTATAACTACGATATTATACCATATATTCTGCAATTAAACCGTATTGTACTCACGTAAGTAAAGCGCAGGCCGGCAGATAAGACTTCCGCAAAAAATACCGGTTTATCTTTTAGCCAGTATCTCAAGCGTGGTACAGCACAAAAAAGGCCCCTTATACAAAAGGTGACCTTTTACTTAAATATGGCGACGACCTCTTTGGAAAGAGATTTCATTTGATACCAAATCCACTCAAAAGCCTCATTGATCTCTTCAACATCACCTGTCACCTGTCCGGCAGAAGCCATATACTTCTCTCCGTTAATTACCGTGACGTTTCCTTCAACTTTGCCTTCAATATTGATCGTTCCGCCTTTAACCGTTACATCTCCCTCAACAGTCTCACCTTCAGGAACGGTAACCGTAGTATTCTCAACAACCAAATTAGGCTGCTTTGAAACACTGAAATCTGAATCAGTTGACCAGGAAGAAAATAAACTGCCTGTCATCAATAACACGAAAAGAGAAGCAGCAGCCAACAATGGATGACCCTTCAGCCATCTGTTGACACCAACCGTTTTCTTTTCTTTGGGCAGACGATCCATGATGGCTTGAGTAAAATCCATCGGAGCCTCAATATGAGATGTACTCTGAACCAGGGCGATTGACTTCTCAAGCTCATGCAGGTGCTGCGTGCAGTCCGCGCATGACTGAAGGTGCTCTTTCAAGATTTGCTCATCTTGCTGCTTTATATCATGATCCAAATATTGATGGATCCGTTCTTTCATTTGTTCTGAACACTTCAACCTTATCACCTCAAATCATAAATGCCTTAATTGCTTCCTCAGCGCTTCTCGTCCTCTGTGAATTCTTGTTTTCACCGTACCGATCGGCATATCTAGAATTTCACTGATTTCAATTAAAGAAAGCTCATCAATATACTTTAATACGATGACAGTACGATATTTATCGGGGAGCTTTAAAATTTCTTTTTGAATCATTTGCTGAAGCTCCATTGTTTCCACTTGATCCTCGGGCAGAGCTACATCAGCTGCTACTTGAGAATACATCGTTAACCCTTCCGTTCCTGTCACTTCGGCATCAAGGTAATAATCCGGTTTTTTCTTTCTGATTCGATCAATCGTTAAATTTGTCGCAATGCGATACAGCCACGTAGAGAACTTCTTATCCATGTCATAGCTATTAATATTCACATAAGCCCGGATAAACGCTTCCTGGGCTATATCCTCCGCCTCATGGGAGTTCCCGAGCATGCGGTAGCAAAGCTGATAAATTTTGTCTTTATATATATCTACGATTTCGGCAAAAGCATTCTGGTCGCCCTTTTTAACTTGTTTAATCCTATTTTTTACGATCGTCTCCATGATACCCCTTACCCCCGCGCAAGTGCGGGTTCCCCTTATTACGTATAAGCCGTATAAAAGGTTTCATTTTTTCCGCATAAAAATATTTTAACAAATTTTAGGTTGTCTGTAGATGGCTTTTTAATATGTTTACCTTAAATTTTTCTTAAATAAAAGACACAGTTTATAAACTGTGTCTTTTTTAAAAAATTAAAGGAGCTTTTCGCCGAATAAAGAACCCATCAGAGCTACTGCTACTGTAGCTGTTTTGTTCTTTTCATCTAAGATAGGATTTACTTCAACAAACTCAGCAGAAGTGATGATATCTGATTCTGCAAGCATCTCCATCGCTAAATGACTTTCTCTGTAGCTAATACCTCCGATAACCGGTGTGCCGACTCCTGGAGCATCGTGCGGATCAAGTCCATCTAAATCGAGGGACAAGTGGACACCGTCAGTACGCTCTTTCAAATATTGAATGGTTTCCTCCATTACCTTAGTCATGCCAAGACGGTCAATCTCATGCATTGTATATACTTTAATGCCTTTTTCCTTAATTAATTCCTTTTCACCCTCATCAAGGGAACGGGCACCGATAATCACAATATTTTCCGGCTTCACTTTAGGAGTGTAGCCTCCAATTCTCGTTAGCGTTTCATCGCCGATGCCGATACTTACAGCAAGCGGCATCCCATGAATATTGCCTGACGGTGAAGTGTCGCCTGTGTTGAGATCTCCATGTGCATCATACCAGATTACACCAAGTTCTTTATAATGCTTTGAAACTCCTGCGAGTGTTCCGATGGCAATACTGTGGTCTCCGCCAAGCACCAGTGGAAACGAACCAGATTGAATCACTTCGTCAACTTGTTCAGAAAGCTTTAAATTGCCTTCTGACACCGCTTTCAAATTTCTTAAATTATTTAACGAAGAGCTATCCTCTTCACGGTTTGGACGTCCAATTTTAATATCACCTTTATCTTCAATCTCATATTGCAGCCACTCAAGTCTTTCTACAACCCCTGCGTATCTGATAGCACTAGGCCCCATGTCCACACCTCGGCGCATTTGTCCTAAATCCATTGGTACCCCGATAATTGATATTCTTTCTTTCATGTAAATCATCCCCCTTAGTAAGAAACTCTGTCTCTATTGTACTGATAAAAAGGGTCATGACTCAACTCGACAAAATCGTGTATATATATACAGAGTTTTCTGTAAAATAATTGGCAAAATAGTAGAAAATAAGTAATAGGATGATGCAGAGTCAGCTGATTTCCAGGTCATTTGACTATTTTTTCGGATTTCCACTTTACCTTTATGACTGATCTGAATTGAACATCGAAATTGGATGCAAACTATCTAACTCGCAATAGCCGGCTTTTAATTAATGAAAGACTATAACCGACTCGAGCGAATCAGTGTTCAATTCGCAAAAATGGGTTTTCGGCTCGCAAACTTCAAATTTCAATAAAAAAATCATATAAAAATGCCTGTTACTAGCTGCCGTTGGCCATTATGAATCAAAGCTGCTGCTAATTATGAAAGAGTTTACGCTGTGTATTGAACTTCATATTTAGATCCGCCCCCCCAACTCGTAAAAACCAGTTTTCAATTAGTAAAAACTTATCTCTGACTCGCAAAAATCATGGTTTAACTTGCGGAAACTGATCTCCAACTCGCAAGCCTCATATTCAAAAAGAAAACTTTTTTAACATAAAGGATAAGATATAGAATTCATATTGATACGAACGTTTTATGAAGCACGTCTATATGTAATTTTTTAATCATTATTCCTAAACAAAAAACCGTTAGACATCAAAGTCTAACGGTTTTTACAGGGTACTTATGATGGAGCCTAGCGGGATCGAACCGCTGACCTCCTGCGTGCAAGGCAGGCGCTCTCCCAGCTGAGCTAAGGCCCCGATATAAAAAAGAAGTTCTGGAGCGGAAGACGGGATTCGAACCCGCGACCCCCACCTTGGCAAGGTGGTGTTCTACCACTGAACTACTTCCGCAAAAATGGTGTGCCATGAAGGACTCGAACCTTCGACCCTCTGATTAAAAGTCAGATGCTCTACCGACTGAGCTAATGGCACAAAGAATGGCTGGGCTAGCTGGATTCGAACCAGCGCATGACGGAGTCAAAGTCCGTTGCCTTACCGCTTGGCTATAGCCCATCAATTATGTATGTATTCTATAAAATTCTAATTGACCGTAAAAAGGTTTATGTCAACTAAACATATTATTTACAGTCTAGACAAGAACTATTCAGTTAAGTTTGTCTAAATAAAGTGGTGGAGGGGGACGGATTCGAACCGCCGAACCCGGAGGGAGCGGATTTACAGTCCGCCGCGTTTAGCCACTTCGCTACCCCTCCACACATAAGTGGTGCCGGCAAGAGGACTTGAACCCCCAACCTACTGATTACAAGTCAGTTGCTCTACCAATTGAGCTACACCGGCATATTAAGTGAGAAATACAATACTGTTTATTCGCTTTTTAAAGTCGTCTGCTGCAATGTCTTAATGGTGGAGGATGACGGGCTCGAACCGCCGACCCTCTGCTTGTAAGGCAGATGCTCTCCCAGCTGAGCTAATCCTCCGCATAAAAGATTGTGTGATATTTCACATAATAAGACTTACGTTTGAATGGTGACCCGTACGGGATTCGAACCCGTGTTACCGCCGTGAAAGGGCGGTGTCTTAACCGCTTGACCAACGGGCCGTTTTATTAGTTTAATGTAAGCTCCCAACCGGGCTTGAACCGATGACCTCTTCCTTACCATGGAAGTGCTCTACCGACTGAGCTATGGAAGCAAGGCTCCGCAGGTAGGACTCGAACCTACGACCGATCGGTTAACAGCCGATAGCTCTACCACTGAGCTACTGCGGAATAATGCTAGCCTGGCGACGTCCTACTCTCGCAGGGGGAAACCCCCAACTACCATCGGCGCTGAAGAGCTTAACTTCCGTGTTCGGCATGGGAACGGGTGTGACCTCTTCGCCATCATCACCAGACATAATGACAAAAATTATTATACTATGAAATCAGAAGATTTCAAGTGTTTTTTTGAAAGAAGTTATTCTTTCAAAACTAAATAACGTTTGATAACAAGATTCACTTACATTTACACATATTAGACTGTGGTTAAGTCCTCGAACGATTAGTATCTGTCAGCTCCACACGTCACCGCGCTTCCACCTCAGACCTATCAACCTGATCATCTTTCAGGGTTCTTACTCACTTGCGTGATGGGAAATCTCATCTTGAGGGGGGCTTCATGCTTAGATGCTTTCAGCACTTATCCCTTCCGCACATAGCTACCCAGCGATGCCTTTGGCAAGACAACTGGTACACCAGCGGTGCGTCCATCCCGGTCCTCTCGTACTAAGGACAGCTCCTCTCAAATTTCCTGCGCCCACGACGGATAGGGACCGAACTGTCTCACGACGTTCTGAACCCAGCTCGCGTACCGCTTTAATGGGCGAACAGCCCAACCCTTGGGACCGACTACAGCCCCAGGATGCGATGAGCCGACATCGAGGTGCCAAACCTCCCCGTCGATGTGGACTCTTGGGGGAGATAAGCCTGTTATCCCCGGGGTAGCTTTTATCCGTTGAGCGATGGCCCTTCCATGCGGAACCACCGGATCACTAAGCCCGACTTTCGTCCCTGCTCGACTTGTAGGTCTCGCAGTCAAGCTCCCTTGTGCCTTTACACTCTGCGAATGATTTCCAACCATTCTGAGGGAACCTTTGGGCGCCTCCGTTACATTTTAGGAGGCGACCGCCCCAGTCAAACTGCCCACCTGACACTGTCTCCCAGCCCGATCAGGGCTGTGGGTTAGAATTTCAATACAGCAAGGGTAGTATCCCACCAATGCCTCCACCGAAGCTGGCGCTCCGGCTTCCAAGGCTCCTACCTATCCTGTACAAGCTGTACCAAAATTCAATATCAGGCTACAGTAAAGCTCCACGGGGTCTTTCCGTCCTGTCGCGGGTAACCTGCATCTTCACAGGTACTATAATTTCACCGAGTCTCTCGTTGAGACAGTGCCCAGATCGTTACGCCTTTCGTGCGGGTCGGAACTTACCCGACAAGGAATTTCGCTACCTTAGGACCGTTATAGTTACGGCCGCCGTTTACTGGGGCTTCAATTCAAAGCTTCGCTTGCGCTAACCTCTCCTCTTAACCTTCCAGCACCGGGCAGGCGTCAGCCCCTATACTTCGCCTTGCGGCTTCGCAGAGACCTGTGTTTTTGCTAAACAGTCGCCTGGGCCTATTCACTGCGGCTTTTCAGGGCTATGAACCCTAAAAAGCACCCCTTCTCCCGAAGTTACGGGGTCATTTTGCCGAGTTCCTTAACGAGAGTTCTCTCGCTCACCTTAGGATTCTCTCCTCGCCTACCTGTGTCGGTTTGCGGTACGGGCACCTCTCACCTCGCTAGAGGCTTTTCTTGGCAGTGTGGAATCAGGAACTTCGGTACTAAATTTCCCTCGCCATCACAGCTCAGCCTTATATGAGAAGCGGATTTGCCTACTTCTCAGCCTAACTGCTTGGACGCGCATATCCAACAGCGCGCTTGCCCTATCCTCCTGCGTCCCCCCATTGCTCAAATGGTGAGGAGGTGGTACAGGAATATCAACCTGTTGTCCATCGCCTACGCCTTTCGGCCTCGGCTTAGGTCCCGACTAACCCTGAGCGGACGAGCCTTCCTCAGGAAACCTTAGGCATTCGGTGGAGGGGATTCTCACCCCTCTTTCGCTACTCATACCGGCATTCTCACTTCTAAGCGCTCCACCAGTCCTTACGGTCTAGCTTCAACGCCCTTAGAACGCTCTCCTACCACTGTTCGTAAGAACAGTCCACAGCTTCGGTGATACATTTAGCCCCGGTACATTTTCGGCGCAGAGTCACTCGACCAGTGAGCTATTACGCACTCTTTAAATGGTGGCTGCTTCTAAGCCAACATCCTGGTTGTCTAAGCAACTCCACATCCTTTTCCACTTAACGTATACTTTGGGACCTTAGCTGGTGGTCTGGGCTGTTTCCCTCTTGACTACGGATCTTATCACTCGCAGTCTGACTCCCAAGGAGCAAGTCTTTGGCATTCGGAGTTTGACTGAATTCGGTAACCCGATGAGGGCCCCTAGTCCAATCAGTGCTCTACCTCCAAGACTCTCATACTTGAGGCTAGCCCTAAAGCTATTTCGGAGAGAACCAGCTATCTCCAGGTTCGATTGGAATTTCTCCGCTACCCACACCTCATCCCCGCACTTTTCAACGTGCGTGGGTTCGGGCCTCCATTCAGTGTTACCTGAACTTCACCCTGGACATGGGTAGATCACCTGGTTTCGGGTCTACGACCACGTACTGAAACGCCCTATTCAGACTCGCTTTCGCTGCGGCTCCGTCTCATCAACTTAACCTTGCACGGGATCGTAACTCGCCGGTTCATTCTACAAAAGGCACGCCATCACCCATTAACGGGCTCTGACTACTTGTAAGCACACGGTTTCAGGATCTTTTCACTCCCCTTCCGGGGTGCTTTTCACCTTTCCCTCACGGTACTGGTTCACTATCGGTCACTAGGGAGTATTTAGCCTTGGGAGATGGTCCTCCCTGCTTCCGACGGGATTTCTCGTGTCCCGCCGTACTCAGGATCCACTCTGGAGGGAACGAAGTTTCGACTACAGGGTTATTACCTTCTCTGACGGACCTTTCCAGGTCGCTTCATCTACCCCGTTCCTTTGTAACTCCGTATAGAGTGTCCTACAACCCCAAGAGGCAAGCCTCTTGGTTTGGGCTAATTCCGTTTCGCTCGCCGCTACTTGGGAAATCGCGTTTGCTTTCTCTTCCTCCGGGTACTTAGATGTTTCAGTTCCCCGGGTCTGCCTTCATTATCCTATGTATTCAGATAAAGATACTGTTCCATTACGAACAGTGGGTTTCCCCATTCGGAAATCTCTGGATCAAAGCTTACTTACAGCTCCCCAAAGCATATCGGTGTTAGTCCCGTCCTTCATCGGCTCCTAGTGCCAAGGCATCCACCGTGCGCCCTTCATAACTTAACCTAAATGGTCAATCGCATCATCAGATGCGTTTCGCATTTCGTTGTTTGTTTAGACATAAATGTCTAGAAAATCACTAATTATGGTAAGCGTAAATCTCAGTGAATTACTTGTTATCAATTACGTTATCTAGTTTTCAAAGAACAACTGACAAATCAGTTGATTTGTCTTCTATCATAGAGAGAATGATCTCTCAAAACTAAACAAAAACCAAAAGCGTCCTCATATATCCTTAGAAAGGAGGTGATCCAGCCGCACCTTCCGATACGGCTACCTTGTTACGACTTCACCCCAATCATCTACCCCACCTTAGGCGGCTGGCTCCTTGCGGTTACCCCACCGACTTCGGGTGTTGCAAACTCTCGTGGTGTGACGGGCGGTGTGTACAAGGCCCGGGAACGTATTCACCGCGGCATGCTGATCCGCGATTACTAGCGATTCCAGCTTCATGCAGGCGAGTTGCAGCCTGCAATCCGAACTGAGAATGGTTTTATGGGATTGGCTAAACCTCGCGGTCTCGCAGCCCTTTGTACCATCCATTGTAGCACGTGTGTAGCCCAGGTCATAAGGGGCATGATGATTTGACGTCATCCCCACCTTCCTCCGGTTTGTCACCGGCAGTCACCTTAGAGTGCCCAACTGAATGCTGGCAACTAAGATCAAGGGTTGCGCTCGTTGCGGGACTTAACCCAACATCTCACGACACGAGCTGACGACAACCATGCACCACCTGTCACTTTGTCCCCCGAAGGGGAACCTTCTATCTCTAGAAGTGGCAAAGGATGTCAAGACCTGGTAAGGTTCTTCGCGTTGCTTCGAATTAAACCACATGCTCCACCGCTTGTGCGGGCCCCCGTCAATTCCTTTGAGTTTCAGTCTTGCGACCGTACTCCCCAGGCGGAGTGCTTAATGCGTTAGCTGCAGCACTAAAGGGCGGAAACCCTCTAACACTTAGCACTCATCGTTTACGGCGTGGACTACCAGGGTATCTAATCCTGTTCGCTCCCCACGCTTTCGCGCCTCAGCGTCAGTTACAGACCAGAGAGTCGCCTTCGCCACTGGTGTTCCTCCACATCTCTACGCATTTCACCGCTACACGTGGAATTCCACTCTCCTCTTCTGCACTCAAGTTTCCCAGTTTCCAATGACCCTCCCCGGTTGAGCCGGGGGCTTTCACATCAGACTTAAGAAACCGCCTGCGCGCGCTTTACGCCCAATAATTCCGGACAACGCTTGCCACCTACGTATTACCGCGGCTGCTGGCACGTAGTTAGCCGTGGCTTTCTGGTTAGGTACCGTCAAGGTGCGAGCAGTTACTCTCGCACTTGTTCTTCCCTAACAACAGAGTTTTACGATCCGAAAACCTTCATCACTCACGCGGCGTTGCTCCGTCAGACTTTCGTCCATTGCGGAAGATTCCCTACTGCTGCCTCCCGTAGGAGTCTGGGCCGTGTCTCAGTCCCAGTGTGGCCGATCACCCTCTCAGGTCGGCTACGCATCGTTGCCTTGGTGAGCCATTACCTCACCAACTAGCTAATGCGCCGCGGGCCCATCTGTAAGTGACAGCCGAAACCGTCTTTCCAACTTGAACCATGCGGTTCAAGATACTATCCGGTATTAGCTCCGGTTTCCCGGAGTTATCCCAGTCTTACAGGCAGGTTGCCCACGTGTTACTCACCCGTCCGCCGCTGACCTCCTAAGAGGTCCGCTCGACTTGCATGTATTAGGCACGCCGCCAGCGTTCGTCCTGAGCCAGGATCAAACTCTCCGAAGAAAATTTGTGACTCAATTTGTTGCTGACTTCAAAAATTTAAAACGTTTGGTACGCTTTTGGTTTTGTTTAGTTTTCAAAGATCATTTCCGTCATCAGTGGTGACGGCTTATATAATTTAACATGGTCACTATCGCTGTGTCAACAACCTTTTGAAATTATTTTTTCGTTATTTCAAATTCAAATTGTTTCTGAGCGACGAATAATAATATAACATTTATTCAAACCATGGTCAATAGAAATTATTTAATATTTTTATTTAAATGCTGATCGAATTTCCCGCTGATAATTTTGTACAAATTACTGAGGAGTTCTCTTTTTTCTAAGAGAGATCTTTTTTGAACAAATGTCAGATTCTCATCTATCAGTATATTGCTGATAATTGATAATTCCTGTTCGACCAGCAGTTCCATTTCTTGTGCTTCTTTATCATTAAAAATGAATCCTTTTGACATATGATCCTCCTCTAAGCTGCCTAAGTTTTATCATTATTGCACAACGTGTATTTTTCTAATCATATTATTAACAGCTTGGCATACATATGAGACAAGAACATTGGGACGGGGTTGATGAGGATGAACAATTTTTACGTTTTACATGTTAAAAAGATCAAGCAACTTATCATTATTGTAATAGCTGCGCTTTTTACAGCCGGGATTTTATATATAGAAAACGTTATGCAATTCCCTGTTTTCTCAACCGCAGATGGACCTAAAGCTGTTTTCAGGGGTGAGGAGAAGGAAAATAAAGTGTCTTTAACATTTGATATCAGCTGGGGCGACGAAAAGGCAAAGCCCATTCTTGATACATTGAAAAATAACGGCATTACGAATGCAACCTTCTTCCTCTCTGCAGCATGGGCAGAACGTCATCCTGAAATCGTCAAACAAATTGTGAAGGACGGACACCAGGTGGGAAGCATGGGTTATGCCTATAAAAATTACACTGCTTTGGAGGCTGAGGATATACGCCGGGACATTCTCATGGCACAGGATGTATTTAATGAGCTCGGTCTTAAGGATATTAAACTTCTCAGACCGCCAACAGGCAATTTCAATGAAGAAATTCTTACTATTGCCGAAAGATACGGATATACAGTTGTCCATTACAGTGTTGACTCAGATGATTGGAAAAATCCCGGTGTAGATGCCATTGTTAAGAACGTGAATGACAGCGTTCAAGGCGGGGACATTATCCTGCTGCATGCATCGGACTCCGCTAAGCAAACACAAAAAGCAATTCCCCAAATTGTTGACGGCCTGAAACAAAAAGGATTAAAGAATGTATCAATAGCTGAATTAATTGCTAATGGAAATGCGAAATCAACAGAAGTTAAATAATTAATGCCGAATCATAGAAAAAAAGCTAAGCTCACATAGGCTTAGCTTTTTTGACTTGAGATAATTTAGTTAATAACAAAAGCTGATACGCATTGCATATGAGAAGCGGAATGAGCATGAGATACAGCCAGTCTCCTTCATTTACACGGAGAGCAGGGACCCATTCGACAGCTGTAACGACAATCATAAAGAATAAAGCCGGGATGAACGCCATTTTATTGGTTTGCTTCATCTTGATATATGCTACAGCCAGGCCAAAAATGACCAGGAATAATGCGAGAAGGATATATGACAGAATGGATTCGCCTTCTGCCGCGAAAAGCTGGTAGCGGAAATAAATCAAATCAAACACCACAAACAAAATCAGCACGATTTGAATCGCATTCCATAAGGCTGCTGTTCTGAAAATGCCAAGACCAAAGCGGTGGATCGTTAAATACGCAAAAAAGCCCATTTGGCTAATAATACTGAAAATAAAACCTACACCGATCAGCCAAAATAAAATGGAGAGGATTTCAACAAGATCAAAAGATGTGAAAAATTTCTGATACTCTCCCCACCTTAATGCAAAACCGACAATGCTTGTACTAATGCCCCCGACAAGCAAAGTCGTCAAAAACAAACGGACCCAATTTCTACTGTTCAATGCAGTTTCCCCCAATATGTAATCTACTCATGAAATTTTACCAATGTCTTTCTAAAAAAGCTATTTTAATTACCAGTATAAAAAGCTTTAGATAATTCATATTAAAAATAGGCAACTTGAAAATGAAAGGAGCTTTGCACAGATGAAAAAGCGAAGGTTGCTCTCATTATTTACACTAATAGCCATCTGTTCCTTCCTCGCAAGCTGTTCTCCAAATGACCAGCCCGCAGGACAACAGGATTATGAAGAAACAAAAAAGATGGTTGTTGATATATTAAAGACTGATGATGGAAAAAAAGCGATCCAGGAAATTTTGAAAAATGATGACATGAAGCAAAATTTGATCATGGATCAAAAAGTTGTCTCAGATACCATTTCTAAAACACTGACATCTGAAAAAGGAGCGGAATTCTGGAAAAAAACCTTTGAAGATCCAAAGTTCAGTGAAAGCTTCGCCAAAAGCCTGCAGACGGAGCATGAAAAAGTAATCAAGGGCTTAATGAAAGACCCTGAGTATCAAGAAATGCTTATTGGAGTCCTTCAAAATCCCGAAATGGAAAAACAAACGGTAAAGGTGCTTCAAAGTCAAGAATTCCGCAAGCATCTTCAGCAAGTGATTACAGAAACCATTAATAGCCCGCTTTTCAAAACAAAAATGGAAGAAACCCTTCTAAAAGCTGCTAAAGAAATGAATCAGCAAGGCGGCGGACAAGGAAGCGGCGGTCAGCAAGCAGAGCAAGGCGGTCAAGGTGAAACTGGAGAAGGCGGTCAATAATTCCCGTAAATCTCAAAAAAGAGAAAAGCGCCAATCACTTGGCGCTTTTCCTTTATACACTCACAGGCACAAGTTCTGTAACCTTCTTGGCAATACCTAAGTAAATCTCACCTGTAGGGTGATCTTTCGCATAAACCGATGGAGCAAAGTCTTCTTCGTTCCAGTCCGGCTGCTGCAGCGGAATATTTCCAAGCACAGGCACATCAAGTTCATCCGCAAGCTTTTCTCCTCCGCCTTTGCCAAATACATATTCTTTTTCTCCAGTGAGCTTGCTTTCAAAGTAAGACATATTTTCAACTACTCCGATTACCTCATGCTCGGTTCTAAGAGCCATAGCACCCGCTCTAGCCGCTACAAATGCAGCTGTCGGATGAGGAGTTGTCACGATGATTTCTTTACATGACGGAAGCATAGCATGCACATCGAGTGCAACATCGCCAGTACCCGGAGGCAGATCAAGCAGCAGATAATCCAGATCTCCCCACTCTACTTCCTGAAAGAAGTTGTTGAGCATTTTTCCAAGCATAGGACCTCTCCAAATGACCGGAGCATTATCTTCAACGAAAAATCCCATTGAAATAACTTGAACACCGAACCGCTCAACAGGGATGATTCTTTCTCCCCTTACAACCGGTCTTTTGGTGATTCCCATCATATCAGGAACACTGAATCCATAAATATCCGCATCAATTAACCCGACTTTCTTGCCTAAGCGAGCTAATGCTACTGCTAAATTAACCGATACGGTAGATTTTCCGACGCCGCCTTTTCCGCTTGCTATCGCGATAAATGTCGGCTGCTTTCCTTCAGTGAGCAAGGAAGGATCTTCAGGCTTTGCTGTTTGATATTTCGCAATTACTTCTTGAGGCAGCTCTGTGAAACGGAGACCAACTGTTGCAGCCCCTGCTTCCTTCAGCTTAGCAACGATCTCCTGCTGCAGCTGCATTTGTTCAGATGTACCAGTTTTGGCAATCGCTACTTTCATACTTATATGATTTTTCTCTTCTTTTATCGAAACTTCTTCAATCGCATTTAATTCTTCTAAGGTTCTATGTAAAAAAGGTTCTTTTAAATTCCCGACGATTTTACGAGCTGTTTCCTCTTTCAGCATGATAACCACCCTTTGTTGTATTCGTTTACATAAGTATAACATATTTAGACAAAAAAGAGGTATCGCACGTTTTGACCTGAAAATGGAGGAAGACGCAGCAGCAAAACAAAAAAATCCTTCACTCTGGAGGATTTTTTTCATGCGTCATATATCTTAAGATGCCATTATAGATGGAAGCGGCTATTTTGTCCTGATATTTTTTTGTTCCGAGAAGCCGGGCTTCCTCAGGGTTTGATAAGAAACCAACTTCTACTAATGCACCTGGCTTATCGATATGTTTCATTAAATAGATCGTATTCATTTGTTTTGCTTTTCTGTCTGTATTCTCTAAATTTCTTCTAAGTTCATCTTGAATGAATTTTGCCACCTTTTCATTCTCTTTCATTTTTGAATGATAAAAAGTCTGGGCCCCGCTCCACTCATTAGAAGGAATGGCATTCAAGTGAATACTTAAGTAAAGGTCTGCTTCTGATTCGTTTATTATTTGGAGTCTTTTTCTTAAATCCTGCCCTTTTCTTTTTGAATATCCTTTTGTATCCTTTTCAGCCAGATCAGTATCCTTTTCACGAGTGAGGAGGACCAATGCTCCCTGTTCCTGAAGGTAGTCTCTGATCTGTTTGGATATGGAGAGTGCGATATCTTTTTCAAGATGTTCTTTCCCGACTGCCCCTCCGTCTGGTCCTCCGTGGCCTGGGTCTATGTAAATGACCTTTCCTGTTAAAGGGAGATTCCACGACTTCCAGGAGCTGTCGTTGTTGAATTGAAACTGAAATAATAGGAGTAATAAAATAAAGCCTGCACCGAAGCCAAACCATCTTAGCTTTCTTTTCATTTTTTCCCCTCCTGCTCGTCCTTTAACACTATATGGCGGACCAGCAGGAAATATGATAAGTTATCCAGTTTTAATGGAGACGAAGCTTAAGCCGTTTTTCTCCTTTTTCAAAACCCTCCGACCACCATAAATGAATTAAAAACTCACATGCATAATAGATCGATTCATTTTTGAAGTCATTTTCGCCAGGGTTCCCCCATATCAGCATGTAGTCAAACAGCTGGTCAACAAGCAGTTTTTCTTCCCGTCTTGACCTTGCATTCACGGTCTGCATGGTTTCTCCAAAAAAGCCAAACCTGCTGTAGCTTGCACCGAGCAGATATGCCTCTATGGAAAAATCAATGCAGCCATCTTCTATAGCTGAGTAGTCAAATTTCCCGGAATGCATAAAAACGCCAAAGCACTCGTAAGCTTTTGTTTTCAGCTGAGTTAACGTAAGGTCCTTAAGTATGCTGCGTTCATAGTTGATTTGCTTCTCTCTTCTTTTATCTGAAAGTGAAGTGATATTTTCCATCATATAAATGCCCCCTCACTCTATTGTCCTACTGCTCATGGTTATCATTCGCGGTAAAGTTTTCAAATCCCGAATGGGAGGACGGCGTTTTAGAAACAACAAAAAAAACCACAACATAATGTTGTGGTTTTCGGAAAACGAATTAACGTTTTGAGAACTGAGGTGCACGACGAGCGCCTTTAAGACCGTATTTTTTACGTTCATTTTTTGATACACCTTCAAGATATTTCATCAAATGTTAAAACCCTTAAGATATAAAGGTTTCTTACATTTTTGGTTTCACCTAATTTCATACAAGTGCATCAAAGGGTATTCAAAAGGTATTCAAATTAATATGCGGGCGGGCAATATGTGTAAGATAACCTAAGCTTAGAGTGTTTGCTCCATCTTCTAGTGATAAGTAATAAGTCAACTGTAATTTCTTTATTAACATTTGATATTTTTGGGCAACTGCTTCTTCAATTAAGATGAAGAGATCAAATCAATTATTTGTATGTAACCGATGCTTTTAAAATTAATCAAAAACATTATTCCAAATAGGTTTTTTTCTTTAATCGTATCTCATTACTGACGTAGAAATGCCGAAAGAGTGATTAAATGGCGCCATGCTTAGCAAAGTAGAACGGATTAAGGAGGGTGAGCTTTTTAAGGGTTGACTATCATGTTCACCTGAAGAAGGTTCTTATTCCTTTAGGTGGTAAGAAAAATTAAGGTTTTATAATGATTCAGGACCCTTAATATATCTATGCAAGACAAAGGTATAAAGTGTAAGCCCAAGAATAATATTTAAAGAATGATATAGTGAATCTGAATGAGGAGGAGTTAATGGAATCTTATTTTGTTGTAACGAATAAAAACGGTATAAAGGTACAGTGTTTATATTATGGGAATAAACAAGACAATACTGTAAGCGGTGTAGAAACGCTGAAATACGGCGATATATTGACAGTTGCTGATTATGGAAAATATGTGTTTGGAATTGGTTGGTACATATTAATTATAGTCAACGAAGAAATAAACTGTTTTGTACCGATAAAGATACTCGAAGAGGCCATTAACTCCAACAATATTCAATTAATGATTGATTTAGTAACTGAGCATATATCTTTGTCTTATCAATTGGATAAAGCTTTAGAATACAAAAATAAAGAATTATTTTTATGTATCTCTAATAAGCATCGGCATTTGCAAAGTCTTATGGAAAAAATATCACTTATCTCATCTGCTTTATAAAAAAATTGCCAACTATCACTAAAGTAGAACTGAATTGTAATAAAAGGAAAACCCACAAATCTAGTTGACAATGATTCTCATTTTCTCTAAAATCAACATATAGAATTTTCAGATGAAACTTTTGCTAGGGGGACTTAAAATGTTAAATATGCTTCATGGATTGAAGGATATTCATACAGTGATTTCAAATTATCGCAAGGTAGGCGGGGTTGCAGAAGCAACAATTATCCGTTTGACATCTGGTGAATCATACCAAAATCCAGTATTTATGAATATTGACATTTCAAAAGGACAATATGTTTCCCTTTGCTTTATAGATGAAAATGGAACAAATATCATTGCTCACATTGATCAAATTGCTGTAATCAAAGGATTGGAGCATAAATTGATTTGTCAGTTAAATAACAACTACGTAAAACAATTTTTGGTGAATGAAACGTTACAATACTTAGAAAAATTGTGTGAAATAAATAATGGGTTTATTACACCTACTTTTAAGAAAGAAACGTTTAAGCTCGTTCGAGATATAAGTGTAAAAGAGCTTAAAAAGCGCAATTTTGACCTTCCATTCCAAATTGAAGATAACCTAATCCAACTAAATGAGCGAATGTTTGCGTAATGCAAAAAAGAGGTTCCGACAGGGAACCTCTTTTCGTATTCACTGGATCATCGATTGACATGCTAATCTATACCCTTGGTTTAAGGCCATTTTCAACTTTTTTTTCTCTTTATCGTTAGGAGGGTGTAAATGGGATGCCCCCTCTTCAATTTTTACTGTACATACCCCACAAGTTCCCTTTCGGCATTTGAACTTTAAGTCCTGCCCCTGCTGCAAGGCAGCATCCAACAATAGTTTTCCTTTAATAGGCTGAATTTCAAGCTTGTTCTGATTTTGAACCAAACCGATTTTTTGCAATTGATGGGCCACCGGAATACTTTCCACATCAATTAAATTCGAATTTATTGCCTCTATGTTAACTATGTTTCCGGGAATAAGTGAACCAACAGTAAATATTCTTTTATCCAACGAATTCACTCCTTAACCTTTAGGGTCGTCAAGAGTGCATATCGCGGAAGGACGTTTAATTCTTAGTACAACTGTCTCATATACACGGAATGGTTCATTCCTTCATCTCCTAAGTAAGCTGTTTCAAAATCCTCAGAGACAGCCAGATCCAAGTTATTTCTCCCCGTATTTACTACGACTCCAGTTTTTCCTTTTAAAACGGGTGACTGAAAGACTCCATCTGTCATAAGTTCACGTACATGTTCAATTTCCAATACATTTGTATCTTTATGCACACGATGCAATAGTGAATATAATTCAGGCGATAAAACGAGTGCATATGGTCCATTGTGATTTAGATCGAGCAGTTTATTTCTTGCGTCAACAACATCTTTAAAGGCGTTTCCCGATTCATACCAATTCCCGACTAAGTGTGTTAATCGCCCCTTTACATTCATTAACCCGGGGATATCAAATTCCTTTGACCCATGGAAAATCATTTGGTCTTCTAAGATGGAAACATCGCGTGCGGCATTAGCAGCCACTGAAAAATCAATAGGGATGTCCAGCACTTTTGCCTGTTCTAAATCGCGCCAATAAAGCACAAAATCCTTGTAAAGCAACGGTATTGTATAGTTGACTCTTTTGCTGGACTCAATTTCTGTATCAAAAGAACCTTGAAAGTCCATTTTGGCTTCATGATTTTCTACAAAGATATCATTGAAAATACTTTGCACCCCTCTGCCAAGAGGACCGTATAATTCAATAAAGCGTCGTCCAACTAATTGTCTCCTTGCAGCCTCAATAACGATTTGGTTTAATTGTTGAAATTCTTGATTTGATAGAGGTAAATCTGAATGTATTTGAGAATTCATAAATTTCTCCTTTCCCGTAAGTTCTTTATAGTAAACTCCCAACAGTAAAACCTTTTTTGGGACTTTTATGTTTTTTTGCTGTTGCATTTTGAGAGATTAGGGGAGCCAAATGATCATGGTCTTTATCATGATGTGCATGGGGATCTACATAATCACGATCAAACTTTCCATTTATTTCATTTAAGAAATTCTTAACTTGTTGATAATCTTGATAAGAAACCTCTCTCATTTGCTGCAGTTGTGTACTTCGTACTTCGTCTGTAAATTTAAAGAGTGCTAAATCCAGGTGTTCTACAAAATTGTGCAAGCCGAATTTTTCAAGATTTAATTCTTGCAAAAGACGGTTAAACTCATTGTTGGTTGGAGAAAAAATAGTATCATTTTTATCATTTTCGAATTTTGTTATTAGCGGAATAAGTTCCTCTAAACGTGATAGCCTTTGTTCTTCTTCTTCATAAATATGATGGTAGTAGAGTCGTTCATGATCGTCTTTTGCATTTTGAATAACAGGATCTAGCATGGCCATAAAGTTTTCGATTGATTCCTTTGTAGTTGTAAAAATTCGGTTGAAAATCGCTAATTCTTCTCTCATACGATCCACCTCCAGTTTTTATCTGATAAACCCATTATTGCCAGACTATTGATATTTATTACATCTCTATTTACAAATATATGTTTAAGTTTACTTGTGATTTTAATAACACAAACATAGTTAACTTCAGCCCATTACCATTCATAGATTCCGACATACCTATGCTTCTTTACTATTTGAAGCTGGAGCAACTATTAAGGATATTCAAGTAGGACTAGGTCATACAGAAATTCAAACAACAATGAATATCTATACTCACGTGACAAATACAGCGAAAGAACAAGTAGCAAATTTATTTAAAAATTATATGGATTTATGAGGAAGGGTATTCAAACTGATTTTTTCTCAAATAAAAACCCTTCCTCGGCAATCCGAGAAAGGGCTGTAAACGTTGATAGATAGAGAATATTAACGTTTTGAGAACTGAGGTGCACGACGAGCGCCTTTAAGACCGTATTTTTTACGTTCATTTTTCATTAGACATTAGCGCTATCGAATTCAATGTCAAAAGCCTTAACTTAACGAGTTTCTACTATAAAGTAATATCATCTAATTTCAATGAGTTTCATCAAAAGGTATTCATTAGGTATTCAAATTTTATGCTGGCGGGCAGTATAAGTAAAAAACCTTTAAGTGAAAGAAAAGTTCCGATACATGAGGGATCAAATAAGCAGCCTAGTTTAAAGGATATGTTTCACTATATACAAACCATTTTTTTCAATTGGTCAAACCTTGTTTAATTAAGATTATTCCTATAACAAAGTGGACATCCACTACGTTTACCATTTCTATTGTAGATTAGTGCAGGCCATTCGTAACCACACTTTTTACATAACCACCAAACTTTAAAATGAGAATTTGCAAAGTAATCTTGTGGGCCTTTTTCATTCTTAGTTGGATGCCACTCCTTAACAAGTTCGGGATTAACGGCAGCTAAATTATTTCCACTATGCAACCTTCTATTCCCACAGTCTGGACAGTTATTGCCACCATGTGTTCGACTGGCAATTGTAGCTGACCAACAATGACCTTTTTTACAAATCCAATTTACTTTTTCCTTACTTGCCACTTTAAAGTCCTCTGGTTTTAAATTTCCATTCTTCTTGTAATCAAATTCTATTAATAGATCTGGTCTTATTGTGGCAAATGAATTTTCACATTCCAAACAATCCATTAATTCTAAAATTGACACATTATCTCTCTCTAAATTTATATCAGGTCTTTTTTGAACATGATCTATAAAAACCATTTGAAGACACATTTGAAATGCTTCGATAGAATGATTTTTAAGCACATAGAAAATTGTATTGGAATTAGGTGAATTATATGGAGGGCATTCCGGCTCTCGTATTCTAATTAGTTTTGCAGTTGGCATCTTTTCTAATAACATACTGTCTTTCTTTATATCGCGCTTATTATCCTTATGATAAAACCCTCCGTCATACTCAATTACTAAATTAATTGATGGAATGTATACATCCAAAACCATACGTGTACCTAAAAGTGGTCTTTCTATCTCAACATCATCAAAATGTTTTCGTAAATAATAAAAGAGTGTGTATGATTTTTTCGACACTTTCATTGTTTTTTTACACCTTGGACATCCTGTTCCACCACTTGTTCGATGTTTTGGAGTTGTTTTCCACTCATGTCCTCTCTTACATCTCCATAAAACCTTGACAGTTGAACCAGGGGTGACATCTTTTGCTGTCTTATACTTATTCTCTAAACATTCAACCCATTCATACGCTATTTGTGGATAAAGCTTAGCTAAGTTGTTTGTTTCATTAACTCTTAAACCTCTACAATATGGGCATCCATTACTCCTTCTTTTTCTAGTCATTCGTTTAATTGGCATATCAAACGAGTGACCCTTTTCACAAATCCAATAATATGTTTCATTGGAACCAGCAAGCACCTTATCTGGAGTTGATGGACTATTTCTCTCTTTGTCCCACATAGCTACTAGGTCTGGTCTTTTCCCCAATAATGAGCGTTCAAAACACACTTCTGAACCTTTACAACATGGGCATCCAGTTCCATTAGATCTAGATGCTAATTTAGCCTTATAACTTGGATGTCCTTCCTGGCAATTCCACCATACATGCTGTCTTCCTTTTGGAGGAACATCACTTGGCTTTATATCACCGTTTAATTCATAGTCCCATTCATTAACCAATTCTGGATATTCACTTGCTAGACTTTTCTTCACTTATAATTCTCCTAAAGGATTAAATGTCTCATCAGTTATTATATTTATACCCAAAATCTGTAATAAGTAGGCGATGTAAGTGATAGAATACTCATCAGTTATTCCATTAAGATTGTCTTACTTTAATTTCCCCTGCCCTTTTAGAAGATTCCATCTGCGTTTAACTACCCTTTTTAAGGCTTTTTCATATAGGAAAACCGAAATGCCCGGATAAGAAACTTCAGGTAGTAACGTCAGATGGAATCAAAATTTGAGACTAATGGGAAAAGCTTTCTATCTTTCTGAATTTCTTGATACCGAAGCTCGCTTTACCTTAGTGGAGCGGAACGCGATAAGTTAGACCCAATTCTCGATGTCTGTGCGAACTTGTGCACAATCGTGATGATGATTTTCTTACCATCTTGCAGGAGTTTCCTTAAGTCACCTGAGCTTCCTGCATGACCAACGGTATTCGATACCTGCATAAACCCTTTTATTGTATTCTTAATCTGCTTATCAAGATTAATCCGGTCTGTTACTACTATGACCGAGTCGAAAAGGTTTTTACCATCTTTCGACAACGAGACCAATTGGTGAGCCAACCAAGCAATCGAGTTAGATTTTCCGCTTCCTGCACTGTGTTGGATTAGATATTTTTGACCGACACCCTTCTCACTGACGTCAGCTAGGATAGACTTAACGCCAGATAGCTGATGATAACGAGGAAAAATTTGCGTGCGCTTCAATGTTTTAATATTATACCAAAGACCGTTCTCCTTATCGGTCTTTGGTTGTTATTATAGAAAAAATGAGTCATATCTTAACGGAAAAAAACCTCATTTACTTATGGTAAGGTTCACCGTACCTTATCATAATGAGGTATCCATTTTTCCGATCAAAACCCAATCTCTTATTTGTTCAGCAACTTTAATTACATCCGTATTAGAAGTATCAACAATTGGAATTGGGGGCGTATTTTTAGCGGCTATTTCAATAAACCAACTTGCTAATTTTTTAATATATTTAATCTTTTTATCTGTCATATTCTTTCTTGCACATAGTCTATTCTCACGGGTTTGTTCATCACAATGTAAAATCAAGTAGTTTATGTGCGAAAAATAACGGATTTCCTTACTTGTTTCAATATCCTGTGGCTTTATTAATCCGCAAATTATCGTTTTTCGGCCGCTTTCAGCAACATCTCGTGCAACACGAAGCCAAATACCTTGCATTTGATATTTGTCTAATTTGTTAGAGTCGGCTCTTAAAAACTTCAAAATAACATCATAATCGAAAATAACATAGTCTGGCATAATTCTTCGTAGTTCCTTGACAACGAAGGTTTTCCCAGAACCACTAGCACCTGTAACGATATATAAGGGCACTTTTGACATGACAATTCTCCTTTGCTTATTAGATTATAATATGATATGAATAAAAGTCTCGTAAGGTATATGTATGTGTCCGCTATTGTGGCTTTAAGATATAAAATAATGATAAGGACTAAGATAGAAAAAAACTCCCTGCAGCCTACAGGGGGTTTTTGGTTTTAACAATAAATTTTTCACATATTGGTCCTATATACTAATTCTCCAGTTTTTTTTCATATTTAAAATATTCATCACGAAGAGGGTGCTTTGAACTCCACCAGGGTTTACTATCTTCCCCTGTGTAGTGAATAATGGCCGGGTCTAACAGAGGTTCAAAGAAATAAACTTGTTTTGACTGATAATTCCATTTTACGTCAAGTTGAAGCCATTTATCATGAAGAATAGCATTCATCGGATCTTGACTGGGATAACGAATAATTCTTTGGTTCTTTTTCATGAAATCAATAATTTGGTTTGTTATGTTGTGCTCTCTCCACTTTTTTAAATTCAAGACTAATACACCGGCATTGAAGTAATCACAGTCATCAGGAATAGAAAGGTCGGAATGTCTTAACTTTTTTACCCCTTGCCAAGCATCGATTACCCCTGCAAGAAAATATTGATTAATATTGGTGTCCCATAATTTGGTAATGTCTTCTTTAATAATCATATCACTGTCCAAATATATGACTTTTTCAATCTCTTTTTCCAGTAGGTCTGGAATCGAAATTCGGTGATACGTTTCCTGAGTAATATGATGAGTAAGGAGGAAACCATCATACAGAGTCGGATCAATGGATAAATATTTGATTTCAGCGTTGAATTGTTTAACGGTGTTCGTTAATATGGATTTATTTTTCTTAGAGATTTGACTATCAATAACATAAATGATGATAGGATTCGCAGAAACCTTATTTTTCAGCAAGGAATATAACATAACTGCAAGATGTTTGGCAAAACCATCATTAACGGCTGTTACAACATGAATCGTGCTCATTATTCTCCCACCTCTTTATTCACATGTTTTCATTCTCCATTTTCTTTGAAATTGTAATTGTTAATATTCTATTCATTAACAGCATTGGCAGTGTAATAAAAAGACCTAATTATTTCTAGGTCGGAGCCCATTTTTTAAATTTATACTTTTATCCGTTTCAAGAAGTTTTATATTACATACTGTATATAAAAGAAAAAGTAATAAGTAAAGGAGCTGACAAAATGTCAGTCAATGTAAACGAGAAAGTAACCGCGATCATTAAAACATTCGAACGTCCATATTGCCTGGATATGCTCATAAAGAGTATAAACAAATTCTATCCTGGTCTGCCTATTATTGTAGCAGATGATAGTAAATCTCCGATTCCCCGCACAGATGTAGAGTATCATGTTCTTCCTTTTGATAGCGGACTGTCAACAGGCCGTAATTTCCTAATGAAACAAGTGAAAACTCCTTATTTTTTATTACTAGATGATGATCACTTTTTTATTAACGAAACTAAAATTGAATCGTTGCTTGATGTTCTTGAAAACTCTGATATAGATATTGTTGGCGGCCGATATATTCAGACAAACGGGGTAAGAAATTCACAAGCAGTTTTTAAGATAATTGAGAATGAGCTCATTTTAACAGCTAATCCGTACGGAATTGAAAATGGGGTGGAATTGTACGATAATGTTGCCAACTTTTTTTTGGCAAAAACGGATAAATTACAAAACCATAAATGGGATGAAAGTTTAAAATTAGGAGAACATTGGGATTTTTTCTTAAGTCATAAAGGAAAAATTAAAGTAGCGATGCATCCAGAAATATTTCTTTTTCATACAAACGACCGCTCAAATGATGTGTATAACCAGCATCGAAATCGGGAATATGAAGTTTACAGACAAATGTTTATGGCTAAGCATGGTCTCTTACAAATTAAAAGTGAACTAAAGCGCTCGCCTATTGATGCCGTAAAGGAATACTTGAGTTCAGAAACAATTGAAACCTATTTTAGTTGATTAATTAAATATATAAAGCTTTGAACTACTCATAGGGCAATGACCTGATTCAAGGAGTTGAGGAAAGTGGAGGATTTTAAATCTATTAATATTACTTATAAGAAAGGGCAAAAAGTAGAAATTGTTCATAATCCAACCTCTTATCCGCTAATTGGAAAGGGGAAGCAAGGGGCCGTTTTTAAAATTTCTTCGGATCAATGCGTTAAAATTTACGCAAAACAAAGGAACGCCCTGAGCGAAAGCAAAGTTTTAATAGCTGCACAGGAATCGCGGATTGTTCCAAAACTTTATGAGGTTGGAGCAAACTATATCATTATGGAGTACATTGAGGGTCCTTCTTTATTCGAATATCTTAAAACAAATCGGGTTTTATCCGAAAAAGTTACCAACGAAATCCTATTCATACTAAAAGAAATGAAGCGGTTAAAATTTGCCCGTTTGGATTCTAGGTTAAACCACATCATCGTAACCAAGCGAGGGGACCTTAAAGTAGTAGACCTTGTGAGCCATTTTAAAAAAAAGGTTGACCGGCCTGAACTTCTCATGAAACACCTAAAAAGATTGGGTTTATTATCGTCGTTTTTGGAACAGGTAAAAAATATCGACCCTCAATCCTATCTAGAATGGAAAGATTTCAAATAAAAAAACTCCCTGCAGACTAATATGCTCCCAATTAAGTAGACAGATGAAAAAATATAAATCTGTTTACTTAATTGGGGTTTTTTTTATGGCTAAAAGTCCTTTTTCTGCGCTAGAAAAATATGAAATTATAACTGCTTACGAAAATCGATCATTTTCTTCACTGGAATTCTGCCAACAGATGAATTTAGCAAGAAGTACAATTAAACACTGGATTCACCTTTTTAAGACATATGGCATAGACGGACTTCAAGGAGTGAAATGGAAAGGTTACTCTAAGACAGGCAGCTGTATTGGACCATCTTTCAGGAGGATATTCTTTAAGGGAGCTTATTCATAAATATGGAAAAAAAGGGATGAGAAACTCTATGACTAAAAGCCGATCCACCACACTTAAAGAACGACTCGAAATTGTTTCACATTGTCTGGTTCACCAAAAGAATCATCATCAAACCGCCCAACATTTTCATGTGTCTTATCAACAGGTCTATCAATGGGTGATAAAATTCGAAGAAAGTGGAGAAAAAGGGCTTCAAGACAAACGTGGCAAGCAAAACAAGAATCAGAGTTATCTCCCGAAGAAAAAATGAAGCTCCAAATGAAACACCTTGAACAGGAAAATGAGCGGTTGAAAGCTGAAAATGCCTTTTTAAAAAAGTTGGAGGAACTCGAGAGGAGGCGGTTTTAAGCCAAGTCAGAGCTTTAAAGAAATATACAGCCATTCAAGAACTTCATCAGGAAGAGGGGTTCTCTATTGCGCTGTTGTGCAAAATTGCCAATATCGCTCGCTCGACTTATTATAAGTGGCTTCGTCGCACACCTACCGAAAAGGACAAGCAAAACGAAGAAATACTGTTAGAGATAGTACGGATTCACAAGGAAGTAGCAGGAATTTATGGATACCGGCGTATGACCTTAAATTTGTGCCGGTTATTTAACTGTCCATATACTCTATTCATTAAAAGCATTGGTAGTGTGTGATAAGAATACATAATTAGGCCGCAGCACAATTTTTGAGTTTAAACTTTTATCCATTTCAAGTGGTGCCACTTTACATAAAATATTAATAAACGAGAAAAAGGTCTGGAAAAAAACAGTCATACGAAAGGAGTGACAAAATGGCAGCCAATAAAGGCGAGAAAGTTCCCGCGATTATTTAAACCTTTGAACGTCCGCATTGCCTTGATATGCTTATAAAAAGCATAAGGGAATTCTATCCAATCCTACATATTATGATTAAAAGTTTCAATAACTATTAAGAATCCAAAATTCCATGTTCCTTTCAAGAGACTATAGTGCTTGAATGAACCTTAGGATTGAACAATAAATTGTTGGCCTTTTTAATTATAAATACTAAAAATATCAGTGAATAGAAGTGATAGCTAGTATGGAAAATCCATTTTTAACTGTAACCGACTTAACGTCTATAAATTTTTGGATTTCAAACTTGGAGCATAAAAGAATTAATGAAAAAGCAACAAGGTTGAAAGTGGTAATCCAAGCAAAAAATACATTAAATTTTGGCTATAAATATATTGGAAACGGCAGATCTCGAATTGTATTTGACCTAGACAATGGATTTGTTTTAAAAATTGCAATCTCTTACAAGGGGTTAAAAGGCAATGAAGGAGAATTCAACTATTATTCAAACATTCCTGATGATATACGAAAACACCTATGCCCTGTAGAAGGCTTTGGACATGGTTGGATTTATTATGAAAAAAATCGAATCAATGCTCCCAAAGGATAAAAAATATACTAAAGAAGTCCTTAAAATGGAAAAGAAATTTATTAATTATGGGATTTACCCTGCAGATATTTGGAAAGATGATAGTCGCCCAAATTACAAGAATTTAGCGTTATCTGAAGAAGGTGAAATCATAGTCATCGATTATGGTAATTTTAGGCCTGGCAAGCAAAAGTTGAAGAAATAGATAAAGAATTTAAACAAAAGATGATTATCAATCAATAAATTTTTAACATATTGGTTCCATATACAAATCTCCCTTTTTTTATCATATTTTATTTAAAGCTAACGTAAAGTTCCACAAAATTTGGTTCGCAAAGGAATTTCGCCGTTACTTATGGTACGGTTCTCCGTATTTAATTCTAAACTGGTAAGAATTTATTAGAATAATATCATTTATCACTTTCATACCTCCATAATCTGGAACAAAAATGAAAAATGGGGCGATTTTCCTTATTATAGAAAAAAGCCCGATTGCTGAATAAGCTTCAGACGAGGAACAATAGTCATTGATCCTTCGACGGAACTGTTTCAAGTCTATTGAGCCAATTAATTAATAATGCCTCAAACATTTTTGATTGCTCAGTTAAAAGGACCGTCCTGGCGAGCAGCCAAGATCGGTCCTTTTTATGACTTGGAGAGGTTTATTTTTGTTTATAATATTTAATCGAAAAAATATGATCCACTTTTATTTTACATATTAATACTATTATTTTTTAAGGATGGTAAAGTAGTTTAAATTTTAATAAAAGATACTTAAAGAAAAAACAAATGGCACTTTATTCTTCCAGCAAATCCTGCAATACATTATCTAATTGATCAACTCTCTCTACTATCATTTCCATGACTTGAATGTTTTTGGAAATAGTCCATTCTAGCCGCATTTCATTTTCATTTTGTTCAGGTTCATAGGCGACTTTTTCTAAAATCGACTTAAGAAATTCCTGTCTTGATATTGATTTTCTTTGTGCCATTTCATCAAATTTTTTCACTACAATCGGATCAATATTTCTAATTTTTATTTCCATTACCTTCTCTCCTTTTTTATAAAAACTAAGTTGAAGTGTTCCGCAGCTCTTAAAGAGAAAGAGCATAAGGAAAAACTGACCCCAACTAGGTTGTGGTACTAGGCAAAGCCTAGTGTTTTTGTGGGTACATAAAAAATCAATAAATGGTCCCTTTGTGGTTCGATCTTTAGTCCTGAGTGTCCCGTTTGTGGTTCGATCTTTAGTCCTGCAATGTCCCCTTTGCGTCACCAGTTGGGCTGAGTTGGGACACATATTTTTAAACAAAAAGAGAAGAGAAAATCCAATATTTTCTTCTCTTTTGTTTATTTTTATTGGTGATCTCGTCGATACCTAGCGATATTTTTCCTTATACTTTCTCCTGTATTTTGACCAATTTGATAGGTACGTTTAACCGTTTTTACTGATGGATTATTTTGTACCTTATCAGAAGACATCTGTCCTAAAGCTCGTGTTTCCCTATCATTCTTTTTTTCTTGTAGTGGTATCACACAGTTAGACTCCTTTTGCATTTCAGATGAGACCGAAGGATAATTTGATTGATAAAATGAAGAAGATGAATGAATTGGACTATCATGTTCACCCGAAAATTTCTCATTTTTTTGTATATCACCATTATCTATTTCGGTTGGTGATTCAGATGAAATGGATTGTGGGCTGTTTACAGTTGCATTCTGTTTTCCGTTACTGGAAAAACCCTTAGCAGCCATTTCTTGATGAAGCCCTGGCAAATTGTTTTTCCCTTGGTTTTGTTCCTTTTGTTCCATTTCTTGTTCAAGAGAAGAAGCAACTTCCTGTATTCCAGTAGCAATTTCTTCGGAAGCTTCCGAACCATTCGTATTTTCAATATATCCCTTTGGACTTTGATTTTCTTGATTCTTATCTTGTGCTTTTGTAGCTGGAGAATGACCACTTTGTGAAACACTATCAGACTGTCCCTTTTGGCCTTAGCCCTTGTGCCATTCCTGCAACTCCTGCAACGCCGCTTATGCCCTTCAATGCTGCTGATTTACCTTCACTAGTTAATCCTTTCAGAGTGCTCGCAGTTCCATTTGTTGTAACAGCTGCACCTTTTGCTAGGGAATAACCACCGGCTATTGCGCCCCACCCCGACTTCAACCCTGCATCAATGCCGAATAGCCGTTCAACAATATTCGGACCATCTATTACTGCAAGAGAAAAAGCGAATAAAGCAACTATATAGGCGACACCATCTAATTTTTCTGTAATGAAGGTTGTTCCGATCATGTAGATTTTCAGCGATAGGAAAACCATAATTGTGACTAAAAAGGTATTTAAGATACTTTGAAGGACTTGCTTTGTCTTTTGCCCCGAATGAATATCCGCAGGAGCAATGATTGTTACCAATACATAGTTGAACGTCAATTCAAAGAACAGTTTCGCTAATTTAATAGCAATCGTCAGCATGGTGAAAGCTGTTATTCCAAGCGTTACTACAATAGTCCAGAAATTCCAATCCCAACGATAATATTTTTCTTTGAACGCAGTGAACCAGCCATTATCTAAATCAACTTTCTTTGGATTACCGAGATCATCATACTCCAAACGACTATCGAAAACTTCACGTCCTTTATCAGACATTTTTGCCTCTCCTGCAAGATTAAAATTCTTGTCAATTGCTTGTGTAATATTAATTTTTAGGATTCGATCTTGTGGAATTCGGTTTGGCTGTTTAAGTTCAGTAGTTTTCCAGGCTGTTCGGTCGAACTGTACAAGGTCAATCATATTCTCTTTGACAATTTTCTGGCTGATCGAACTTTCTTCAACAACATCAAGAGCATCTATTGCATCATCTGTGAATCGATTCGCTTTTTCCATGCCTTCTCCAAGTAAGGCGAGAACAACAAATGCCAAGAACATATTCACCACAATCGCTTCACGATCAACCTTCTTTTGAAAAATAATAAGATATCCTGTATAGAGGAAAGAAAGACCCATCAATGTTCCAGCAAGAGGGAACAGCATTTCTACGAAGCTTGTAATCTCAACATTGTCATAAAACGCTTTTAAACCAAGGATTGAATCTGTAATGTTTGATAGGGAATCAACTAGCCAAGCAAGACCTTTAATGATGACCCACCCGACCCAACGCAGCATGTAAGTGATCGGATTTGTTATTTCGAGAAAATCAGCAAATCTTTCAAGTATCCTTGCTATTTCTTCTTTCATACAACCCCCCCTAGTTAATTTTAAAACCCCTTCATATCAATGTTTAACCAGTTTACTTTTGTTAACTCTACTTCAAATAATCTTCTTTCACATTTTGAACAAACGTTTCAACTTCCGAAGGTACATCATCTTCTGACAAATCGGCAAAATCCAATTCTTCTTTCATTTCACCATTTTGGTAAAAAACAAAAGTTCGTGAATATTGATCAACACCAAGTTCTGTATGATCTTTATCAACTGAACCTGCGTCAAATATATAAAAATCAATTTTTTCAGCTTTAGTTACACGTTCAATTTCCTTTATATAGAAAGCTTCTTCCTCTTCTCGGCTCTCGTATGCCGATTTAATATATAAAAATCCTGTACCTTTATCCTCCATAAATTCCAGCACTTCTTCTTTATTTAGTAACGTTAATTGGTTACTTTTATAAATATTACTTTCACTGCATCCTGTAGTAAGAGTAGTAGCAATTGTTAAAAGTAAGAAAACGGTTAATTTCTTCACAATAACCCCCTAGTTCAAAAATGGTAAAGAACTTACTTACAACAAAGGGGCTGCAACTTCTGCAGACGCCTAAAACAGCCGCTTCACGCCGTGTAATTAGTATTGACGGTGAAACACTTGGGTGGCTTAAAAAATGGCGTAAAAGGCAATCTGAAGAGTTTTACGATGTAGATATAGATTTACTACCTGATGACCAGCAGCCTCTTTTCACTAGGTACGACTACAATGAAAGAAAAATGAAGTATATCCGTTTAGCCAGCTTAAATGAACAGTTAACCAAAATACTCAAAAACCATAAGTATTTTCCGTCTATTTCTATTCATGGTTTACGTCACACTCATGCTTCACTGTTATTCGAAGCTGGGGCTAGTATTAAAGATGTACAAGTACGACTTGGCCATAAAGACATTCAAACAACCATGAACATCTATACACACGTCTCAAACACCGCCAAAGAAAAAGTAGCCAATTTATTTCAAGATTACATGGATTTATGAGGAGGGGTATTCAATGGGTATTCAGATACCTTTTTCGGTAAATAAAAAACCCCTTCCCGATACTTCGGGAAAGGGCATAAACGTTGATAATTAACGTTTTGAGAACTGAGGTGCACGACGAGCGCCTTTAAGACCGTATTTTTTACGTTCTTTCATACGAGCGTCACGAGTTAGAAGACCAGCGCGCTTTAAAGTGCCGCGGTATTCTGGGTCAGCTTCTAATAATGCACGAGAGATACCGTGACGGATAGCGCCAGCTTGACCAGCAAATCCACCGCCGTTAACGCTAACTAAAACATCATAGCTTCCAGCTGTTTCAGTTAAGTTTAATGGTTGTTTAATATCTTCGATTAAAGCTGCGAATGGGATGTAATCTTTTACTTCACGATCGTTGATAACAATACGGCCTTCGCCTGGAACCAGACGAACACGCGCTACTGAGCTTTTACGACGGCCAGTACCGTAATATTGAACCTGTGCCAAATTAATAACCTCCTTAATAATTAACCGCGAAGTTCGTAAACTTCTGGTTGTTGTGCTTGATGTGGATGTTCGTTGCCAGCATATACATGTAATTTTTTGTACATTTGACGTCCTAATGAACCTTTAGGAAGCATTCCGCGAATTGCTAATTCAAGCATTTTCTCAGAATAGTTTGTACGCATTTCAAGAGCTGTTCTTGATTTCAAACCGCCTGGGAATTGGCTGTGACGGTAGTAAATCTTGTCAGTCAATTTTTTACCAGTAAGTTCGATTTGTGCTGCATTAATGATGATAACATGATCACCAGTGTCTACATGTGGTGTGTAAGTTGGTTTGTGTTTACCACGAAGTACAGATGCTACTTCGCTAGCTAGACGACCTAAAGTTTTGCCAGCCGCATCTACTACGAACCATTTACGTTCAACTTCAGTTGCTTTCGCCATATATGTTGTACGCATGTTTTTCCCTCCTAAATATCTTTCAATTGTTAAAATTTAATCATTCTATTTCAAAACACAAATTAAACTCTTCCGGGGCTTATTTGTGGGGTTGAAATACATACCATATGATATATTATAACGTTCAGGCAACATTGTCAAGAAAATGTTACACCTGGTTTAGTTGTCATAATAAACTTTCCACAAATATAATCCGCAACCCGGGGCTGTTTTGCCGCAAAGGGAACGATCCCGTGCCTTCAGTATCTCCGGAATCTGATAAGGATCCAGCGCTCCGCGTCCTGCATTAATCAGAGTGCCGACCAATATCCTTACCATGTTATAAAGAAATCCATCGCCTACGAACCGGAAAGTAAGCATGTCATCTTCTTCATAAAATTCGATATCATATAACGTTCTTACCCGATCTTCTTTATCCGTCTTCGCAGAACAGAAGCTCGTAAAGTCATGTGTGCCGATAAGAAATTTAATCGCTTCTCGCATTTTGACGTAATCAAGTTTATATGGATAATGATAAGAATAATTTCGATTAAATACATTCCGGATCGCTGAGCGGCTTATTTTATAGCGGTATTCCTTGGCTCGGACATGATACCTCGCATGAAAGTCATCGTTTACAAACGAAACGGATTGAATCGCAACGTCCTCAGCAAGCAGTGAATTTAATGCATTGGGCCAGCGGTCCTCAGGAATATAAATATCCGTATCAAAATGCAGAACCTGTCCAACTGCGTGGACTCCTGCATCCGTTCTTCCAGATGCAAATACTTTTACTTCTTTTCCTTTATGAAGCCTTTTAAGGCCCCTCTCAACCTCACCCTGTACAGTTCTCATATTCGGCTGAATTTGAAAACCGTTAAACCTTGTGCCATCATATCCGATTGTGCATTTTACCCTCATGATAAGCTCCTATGAACGAAATAGTAATAGAACAATGCCTACACCGATTAAAACGGCCAGAATAACTGTATCGAGGATTCCCCATTTCAGCTCACGCAGCTTTGTTCTGCCCTCGCCGCCCTGATATCCCCGCGCTTCCATGGCTGTTGCAAGTTCCTCAGCCCGTTTAAAGGCGCTTATAAACAGCGGTACTAACAGCGGTATGATTGCACTGATCCTTTGTTTTACAGGTCCGCTCGTAAAATCAACTCCTCTTGCCATCTGCGCTTTCATGATTTTATCCGTTTCTTCCATCAGTGTTGGAATAAACCGGAGTGAGATCGACATCATTAACGCGAGCTCATGGACAGGAAGTCCGATTTTTTTAAACGGGTTCAGCAGACTTTCCATCCCATCTGTTACTTCGATAGGAGTAGTAGTTAACGTCAGGATTGTTGTAAGCAGAATAAGAAACAGGAACCGCAGGGAAATGAATATCCCCTGTCTGACACCTTCTTCATGTATCGAAAGAAAACCGAATTCAAACAGAAGCGGACCTTCTTTAGTGACCAGAATGTGCAGAATAAATGTAAATAGAATAATCCAGATGATCGGCTTCAAGCCATTCAGCAAAAATCTCGGCGGCAGTTTGGTAGAAGCAACAATAAAGAGCGTGAACAAACCAAGGATTGAATAGGTCAGTGCATTGTTCGCAAAAAAGACAATAAAGACAAATAAAAAGATCATCGTTAGTTTCGAACGCGGATCCATCTTATGAATGAGAGAACTTCCAGGC
Organism: Bacillus sp. V2I10; assembly: GCF_030817055.1. Classification (NCBI taxonomy): domain Bacteria; kingdom Bacillati; phylum Bacillota; class Bacilli; order Caryophanales; family Bacillaceae; genus Bacillus; species Bacillus sp. V2I10. The sequence continues at coordinate 210,871 of NZ_JAUSYV010000001.1, forward strand.
ACATATTTTCCAATGATCATACTGTTCATCATTTGGGGTCACCCTTTATCTCAGATGCAACCTGATTAACCAAGTCATCTATAGAAAGTGAGATCCCTTTCAGTTCCTTGCCAAGCTTTTGTTCTATTATCCTTTGAAGCTTTACGGTTTCCGGAAGATCAAGTCCTGCAGAAATTAACGTTTCAGAATGGCTGAATACTTCTTCAGGCGTTCCTTTCATTTGAACCGTCCCTTTGTGCATGACAACAATTTCATCTGAATAACGGGCAGCGTCTTCCATACTGTGCGTGACAAGGATGGTCGTAAGCGACCGATCTTGATGGAGGGTATAGAAAAGGTCCATGATCTCTTTTCTGCCGCTTGGATCAAGTCCTGCTGTCGGTTCATCGAGCACCAGCACCTTTGGCTCCATGGCCAGGACACCTGCAATGGCGACACGCCTCATTTGTCCGCCGCTTAAATCAAATGGCGATTTATGAAGAACCTCTGCAGGAAGACCGACACGTCTTAATGCATGTCCCGCCTTCACTTTTGCCTCTTCAGGCGGCACGCCGAAATTCAATGGGCCAAACATAATATCACGTTCCACCGTTTCCTCAAACAGCTGATGCTCTGGAAATTGAAAGACAATCGCAACCGATTGGCGGATTGATTTCAGGTTCTTATTTTTCTTGTTAGCTTCAATCTTGCGGTCCCCAATAGAGATCGATCCCTTTGTTGGTTTCAGCAGGCCATTTAAATGCTGCAGGATGGTAGATTTCCCTGATCCCGTATGTCCGATAATCGAAACAAAAGAACGATCTTTAATCGCCAGATTGATATCATATAGGGCTAGACGTTCAAAAGGGGAATGAACTTGGTACCTGTGCTCTAACTCCTTGAATGTAATGTCCATAGTTCATTCACCAGGCTTTCTTCATCTAGATGGTTGCTCGTCAGGTTAACCCCTGCTTCTTTCAGCTTCATGCTTACTCTGTATGGAAAGGGGAGGTCAAGGCCAATTTCAACTAGCTTCTGATCTAGTTTGAAGATGGTCTCAGGTGTACCTTCGGCGAACTTTTCCCCGCTATTCATGACAATAATCCTGTCAGCCTTCGAAGCTTCCTCTAAATCGTGAGTAATCGATATGACTGTAACGATTCCCTGATCTTTTAGCTCTCTAACTGTTTCCATGACTTCTTTTCTTCCTTGGGGATCTAACATGGAGGTTGCTTCATCTAAGATGATAATTTGAGGCTGCACAGCGATTACGCCGGCAATGGCAACACGCTGCTTTTGTCCTCCTGATAGATGGTGCGGCTCTTGATCGAGAAATGCTTCCATCTTCACTTTATGTGTAGCCCATTCCACGCGCTTTTTCATTACTTCCCGCGGCACTCCGTGATTTTCTAAACCAAAAGCCACATCATCTTTTACGGTTGTACCGACAAATTGATTATCAGGATTTTGAAAAACCATGCCAATCTGTTTTCGAATCTCCCAAACTGAATCTTCATTAAGAGTGATGCCGTTTACGATTACGTTACCCTTCTGAGGCAGGATCAGACCATTCAGGACTCTCGCAAGTGTAGACTTGCCCGAGCCGTTATGACCGACGACCGCAAGCCACTCTCCTTTGTTTACACTTAAGGAAACGGAGTTCAATGCGGGTCTTTCATCCTCTTCGTGATAACGGAATGTCACGTCATTCACATGAATGATCGGTTGTTCCATTGCTGCCTCCCTCATCTGTGTTTTTGCGCGTTTAATGAAAGGGTGCAACTTGCAAGTCCACGCAAAAAAACACCTGTACTCTTCTATTCTCTCTCTGCTCACACTTAGATTGACCCCTCATTCTATGAAAAGAATAAAGGGGCTTTAAGTGTATAAAAAAAGGGCATAGATCCAGTTTCTAAAAACTGACCCGCCCTTGGAGTAACTAAATATAATTAAACTAATTCGATAATGACCATTGGTGCTCCATCGCCGCGGCGAGGTCCAAGTTTCATTATGCGAGTGTATCCACCTTGACGCTCTGTATAACGTGGTGCGATATCACCGAATAGTTTTTGAAGTGCATTTTGCGTGCCTTCTTCGTTTGCTACCTCGTTACGGATGTAAGAAGCAGCTTGGCGGCGGGCATGAAGATCCCCACGTTTACCTAAAGTAATCATTTTTTCTACAGTTGAACGTAATTCTTTCGCACGCGCCTCAGTAGTTTCAATGCGCTCGCTGATAATTAAATCTGTAGTTAGATCACGAAGTAACGCTTTACGTTGAGCACTTGTACGTCCTAATTTTCTGTAAGGCATTATGTGTTCCCTCCTTCGTTTAATACTGTATGTTAATTTTAGAAACACGCGAAAACGCTAGTTAACTTGTTAACTAGTCGTCAGTCGTCTTTACGAAGACCTAAACCAAGTTCTTCTAGTTTCGCTTTAACTTCTTCCAAAGATTTACGACCTAAGTTACGAACTTTCATCATGTCTTCTTCTGTTTTATGAGCAAGCTCCTGTACAGTGTTGATGCCTGCACGTTTTAAACAGTTATAAGAACGAACTGACAAATCCAATTCTTCGATCGTCATTTCTAAAACTTTTTCTTTTTGGTCCTCTTCCTTTTCCACCATAATCTCAGCGTTTTGAGCTTCATCAGTAAGCCCAACGAAGATATTAAGATGTTCAGTCAGAATCTTTGCACCAAGTGCAATAGCTTCTTTTGGACCTGTGCTTCCGTCTGTCCACACATCAAAAGTAAGTTTATCATAGTTCGACACTTGACCTACACGTGTATTTTCAATTTGATAAGACACGCGGGATACAGGTGTGAAAATAGAATCGATTGGGATAACGCCAATTGGCTGATCTTCTCTTTTGTTTGCATCAGCCGGAGTATATCCGCGTCCACGCTTCGCAGTCAATCTCATACGGAAATGTGCACCCTTCGCTAATGTAGCAATATGAAGGTCCGGATTTAGAATTTCAACATCACTGTCGTGAGTAATATCTGCAGCCGTTACAACTCCTTCATCCTGTACGTCAATCTCAAGCGTTTTTTCTTCCTCAGAGTAGATTTTAAGAGCAAGCTTTTTAATGTTTAAGATGATTGTTGTAACATCTTCAACAACGCCTTCAATTGTAGAGAATTCATGGAGTACACTATCTATCTGGATTGATGTTACAGCGGCACCAGGGAGTGAGGATAAGAGAATACGACGTAAGGAGTTACCCAAAGTAGTACCATATCCACGCTCGAGTGGTTCGACGACGAATTTACCGTACTTGGCATCGTCGCTGATTTCAACCGTTTCGATTTTTGGTTTTTCAATTTCTATCATCTATAAACCCTCCTTCAAAACGTCGAAACCCCGGCTAGACAAATATATTGCATTTAGGTGTGTCTAACCGAAATTCCCCATTATAAAGTCCCGAATGTGCACAACAACAGAATAGTCATTTCTGCGAGAACTTTTTACTGTATCATAACCCATTATTGACAGGGATACAAAATCTATACAGAAAATTTATACACGACGACGTTTTGGCGGACGGCATCCGTTATGTGGAACCGGAGTAACGTCTCTGATAGCTGTTACTTCTAGACCAGCAGCTTGAAGTGCACGGATTGCAGCTTCACGGCCTGCGCCTGGTCCTTTAACAGTTACTTCAAGAGTTTTCATACCGTGTTCGATTGATCCTTTAGCTGCAGCTTCAGCAGCCATTTGTGCAGCAAATGGAGTGGATTTACGTGATCCTCTGAATCCCAGTGAACCTGCACTTGACCAAGAAAGAGCGTTACCATGTACGTCTGTAATAGTAACAATCGTGTTGTTAAATGTTGAACGAATATGAGCGATACCTGCCTCAATATTCTTTTTTACGCGACGCTTACGAGTGTTCGTTTTACGAGCCATTGTGGGTTAACCTCCTTTACCTTATTTTTTCTTGTTCGCAACCGTACGACGAGGTCCTTTACGAGTACGAGCGTTATTTTTGGTATTTTGACCACGAACAGGTAAACTGCGACGATGACGCAAACCGCGGAAACTGCCGATCTCAATAAGACGTTTGATGTTTAAAGAAACTTCACGACGAAGGTCTCCTTCAACTTTCAGCTTGTCTACGATATCACGAATTTTACCTAATTCTTCTTCTGTTAAGTCACGCACACGTGTATCTTCAGAAACACCAGCCTCAGCCAGTACTTTTTCAGCAGTTGGACGACCAATACCGAAAACGTAAGTTAATGAAATAACTACGCGTTTGTCACGAGGAATATCTACACCAGCAATACGAGCCATTTAAAGCTGCACCTCCTTTAGTTTTAGCCTTGTTTTTGTTTATGTTTTGGATTTTCACAAATTACCATTACTTTGCCTTTTCTGCGAATAACTTTGCATTTCTCACAGATTGGTTTAACCGATGGTCTTACCTTCATGATTTCTCTTACCTCCTTAGTTGCGGAGTGTTTTATTTAAAACGGTACGTAATTCTGCCACGAGTTAGATCATATGGTGATAATTCTACCGTAACTTTGTCTCCAGGTAAAATACGAATAAAATGCATGCGGATTTTTCCAGATACATGCGCTAAAACCGTATGACCGTTCTCAAGCTCAACTTTGAACATTGCATTTGGCAATGTCTCCTGTACAGTACCCTCTACTTCAATTACATCGTCTTTCGCCATTCACTTTTCTCCCTTCTTCAAATCAGCAACTTGCTCATTGACAAACTTTGTTAAGGCAAACCGAAGTTTCCCGTTTGTCACACGACCTGTTTCATATATACTGTTCTGAACTTCCGGAGATACGCAATCAATAAATTCTAGATGATTAACATTCTTCTTTTTCGGGGAGTGAAACAATCGATTCTCTCCATCAGCTATTAAAACGAATCGTTCATCGAGAATTCTGATCACAACAGCATATTGTCCAGCTTCTCTGCCTTCAGTAATATGGACAAACTGACCTATGCGCGGACTCGATTCGGCTTCGTTCAAACAATATCACCTTCGGATCAGGCTTTAGTTAAAATTTCATAACCATTGTCAGTAATAGCAATTGTATGTTCAAAATGAGCACACATCTTGCGGTCTTGCGTAACAACTGTCCAGTTGTCAGAAAGAGTTCTTACATAACGGCTGCCGGCATTAACCATTGGCTCTATTGCCAAGACCATGCCTGGTTTTAACCTAGGACCTTTGTTTGGCGGACCATAATGCGGAATCTGCGGATCTTCATGTAAATCCTGTCCAACGCCGTGTCCAACATATTCCCGAACGACCGAGAATTGATGCTGTTCAACATACGTCTGAATAGCGTGTGATATATTGGATAGTCTCTCGCCAGGCTTTGCTTCAGCAAGCCCTTTGTACAAAGATTCCTCCGTTACTTCAAGAAGTCTTTCGGATTCCTCAGAGATTTTTCCAACAGGATATGTCCAAGCAGAGTCACCATGATAGCCATTATACTTAGCACCGATATCAATGCTGATAATGTCTCCTTCACGCAATACTCGATCTCCAGGTATTCCGTGAACGAGCTCCTCATTCACTGAAGCACAAATGCTCCCGCGAAAACCATTATAACCTTTAAAAGATGGAATTGCATTGCTTCCGCGTATAAACTTTTCGGCAATTACATCCAGTTCTTCTGTAGTAATTCCAGGCTGTATATGTTTTTGGAGTTCCTGGTGGGTCAATGCGACAATGCGACCAGCTTCACGCATGATTTCAATTTCACGTGGAGTCTTACAAATGATCATTCACCTAATCCTCCAAGCAGCTCATTAACGTCAACGAAAACCTGCTTTATGTCCTGTTGTCCATTAATGTTACGCAAATATCCTTTTTCTTCATAGAAATTCAGCAAAGGTTGTGTCTGTTTGAGATTCACTTCAAGTCTGTTTGCAACAGTCTCTTCGTTATCATCTTCTCTTTGGTAAAGCTCTCCGCCACATTTGTCGCAGATTCCTTCAGCCGCAGGAGGGTTGAAAACGAGATGATATGTTGATCCGCATTTTTTACAAATACGGCGACCTGTAAGACGCTCCATAAGGATGTCTTTATCAACCTCGATGTTTATGACGTAATCAATTTTTCTATTAAGATCTGACAGAATTCCTTCTAAAGCTTCAGCTTGAGCAACTGTGCGCGGGAATCCGTCTAAGAGGAAACCTTTTTCACAATCATTCTTGCCCAATCTCTCACGGACGATACCAATTGTTACTTCGTCAGGAACAAGTGCACCTTGATCCATGAAGGATTTTGCTTTAAGACCTAATTCTGTTTCACCTTTAATAGCAGCTCTGAACATATCCCCTGTTGAGATATGAGGGATTTCATATTTTTCAACGATTCGTTCTGCCTGTGTGCCTTTTCCGGCTCCTGGCAGACCCATAAGAACTAAATTCAAGAATATTACCCCCCTCAGTCTCTATTTAGAAGGAAAGGGACCCAAGTCCCAAAACCTTACTGTTTAATAAATCCTTTATAATGACGCTTTACAAGCTGACTTTCAAGTTGTTTCATCGTTTCAAGAGCAACCCCTACTACGATCAACAAGCTCGTTCCGCCAATCTGTGCAGAAGCTGGCAAGTTAGCGAACTTAATAAAGAATACAGGAAGAACTGAGATAGCTGCTAAGAAAAGAGAACCAACAAACGTCAGTCTGTATAGAATTTTTGTCAAATATTCTTGCGTATTTTTACCAGGACGAATGCCTGGGATATATCCGCCTTGTTTTTTCAGATTCTCTGACATTTGTTCCGGATTAACCTGAACGAATGCATAGAAATAAGTGAAAGCAAGGATTAAAGCAACGTAGACTACCATACCGATTGGCTGTGTATAGTCAAACGTTTTTTGAATCCAGTCTGTAACATCATTGGACCCAAAGAATGATGCAATCGTTGGCGGTGTAATAATGAACGAAACCGCAAAGATGACAGGGATTACGCCAGCCGGGTTCACTTTAAGCGGAAGGTGAGTAGACTGACCTTTCGCCGGTGCACGACCTGCTGAGTTCTTCGCATATTGAATAGGAATCTTGCGAAGCGCCTGCTGAATGAAGATAACTCCAACTATTATTGCGATTATCGCTAAAACTATCAGCGCAACTTTTACAATATTCAAGAAAAGCTGATCTCCAGCGTCCTGGAATTGTTGTGCATAGATTTGGTTAAGAGTTGTAGGGATTCCTGCTGCAATCCCTGCAAAGATGATAATGGATATACCATTGCCAACACCTTTAGAGGTAATTTGCTCTCCTAACCACATTAAAAAAGCAGTACCTGCTGTTAAGACAACTGCAATTAAAAGGTACGTTGTAATACCTGGGTTTTCAATTAATAATCCCCCAGCGAGATTATTAAAACCATAAGACATACCCAACGCTTGGATGAAACCTAGTACAATCGTAAAATACCTAGTGAATTGTGCTAGTTTACGACGGCCAACTTCACCTTGCTTTGACCACTCAGTAAATTTCGGCACAACATCCATCTGCAAAAGCTGCACGATAATGGATGCTGTGATGTAAGGCATAATTCCCATCGCGAGGATAGAGAAGTTATACAGTGCACCACCGCCGAACGTGTTAAGAATTCCGAAAACATTCATTTCATCCTGAGCCTTTAAAACGTCAGCGTTGACGTTAGGCACAGGGATGAAAGTACCGATGCGAAATATAATTAACATTAAAAGGGTGAACAAGATTTTATCGCGGATATCACCCACGCGCATAAAATTGGAGATTGTCTTAAACATTAAATCACCTCAGCTGAACCGCCAGCAGCTTCAATAGCTTCTTTAGCAGATGCAGAGAATTTGTTAGCTTTTACAGTAAGCTTTTTCTCAAGCTTGCCGTCGCCAAGTACTTTCACGCCTGATCTTACTTTGCTGATCATGCCAGCTTCAAGTAAAAGTTCAGTTGTTACTTCAGTACCGTCTTCAAAAAGATTTAATTTATCTAAGCTCACGATCGCGTAATCTTTACGGTTGATGTTCGTAAATCCGCGTTTAGGCAGACGACGGAATAAAGGAGTTTGACCACCTTCGAATCCAGGGCGAACACCGCCGCCAGAACGAGCGTTTTGTCCTTTATGACCTTTACCAGACGTTTTACCGTTACCAGAACCTGTACCACGGCCAACACGGTTACGTGTTTGACGTGACCCTTCTGCTGGTTTTAATTCATGAAGTTTCATCGGGACACCTCCTTGATATTAGAGATCTATATTATTGTTCTTTAACTGTAACCAGATGTGATACTTTGCCGATCATGCCGCGAATAGCAGCATTATCATCAAGTACAACAGTTTGATGCATTTTTTTAAGACCTAGTGTTTTAACAGTAATACGTTGGTCTTCTGGGCGACCAATTACACTACGAGTGAGGGTAATCGCTAATTTGTTTGCCATCATATTTCCCTCCTTATCCTAACAATTCTTCTACCGATTTGCCGCGTAATTTCGCAACATCTTCAGCACGCTTCAGTTCTGTTAAACCAGAAATAGTAGCACGAATCATGTTAATTGGAGTGTTAGAACCTAATGATTTTGACAAGATATCACTAACTCCTGCTAACTCTAGTACTGCACGAACAGGACCACCAGCGATAACACCAGTACCTTCAGATGCAGGTTTTAAGAAGATGTTTCCTGCACCGAATCTACCGATGACTTGGTGAGGAATAGTAGTACCAACCATAGGTACTTCAACTAGGTTTTTCTTAGCGTCTTCGATAGCTTTACGGATAGCTTCCGGAACTTCTTGTGCTTTACCAGTACCGAAACCTACATGACCGTTTTTGTCGCCGACAACTACTAATGCAGCAAAGCGGAAACGACGTCCACCTTTAACTACTTTAGCTACACGGTTTACGGTAACAACGCGTTCTTCAAGCTCTAATTTGTTTGGTTCAATACGACCCATTCTCTGTGTCCCTCCTTTTTTTATTAAAATTCTAATCCAGCTTCGCGAGCAGCTTCAGCCAAAGCTTTTACACGACCATGGTATAAGTAACCCCCGCGGTCAAATACAACAGATTTAACACCTTTTTCAATCGCACGCTTAGCAACTAATTCGCCAACTTTTTGAGCTGCATCGATATTAGCTTTTGCGTCAACATTAAGATCTTTATCTAAAGTAGAAGCACTTGCAATTGTAACTGATTGAAGATCGTCAATTACTTGAGCATAGATGTGCTGATTAGAACGAAATACGTTTAAACGAGGACGAGCAGTTGTTCCAGATAATTTCGCGCGAACACGGCCGTGTCTTTTCTTACGCACAACGTTTTTATCAAGTTTCGTAATCATCTAGGTCACTCCTTTCTTATCATCTAGGCGATATTACTTCGCTGTTTTACCTTCTTTACGACGTACATATTCACCTTCGTAGCGGATACCTTTGCCTTTATAAGGCTCTGGCGGACGAATAGCACGGATGTTTGAAGCGATAGCTCCAACACGCTCTTTATCAGTACCTTTTACGATAATTTTCGTATTTGATGGTACTTCAATTTCGATTCCTTGTTCAGGAACGATTTCTACAGGATGTGAGTATCCAACAGCTAGAACAAGCTTGTTGCCAGATTTAGTAGCACGGTAACCGACACCTACTAATTCAAGACCTTTTTCAAATCCTTTAGAAACGCCCTCAACCATGTTGCCTAAAAGGCTGCGAGTAGTACCGTGAAGAGCACGATGTTCTTTTTGATCAGAAGGACGTGTCACAGTAAGTACGTTATCTTCAACTTTAACGTTGATATCAGAGTTAAAAGTACGAGTTAATTCACCTTTAGGTCCTTTAACAGTTACAGTGCTTTCGTTGATTGCAACTGTTACACCAGCAGGGATTTCAAGTGGTTTTTTACCAATACGAGACATTCATGTACACCTCCATTCTATTTCAGGTTCTTACCAAACGTATGCTAGAACTTCTCCGCCAGCTTGCTTCGCACGAGCTTCCTTGTCAGTTATAACACCTTGAGAAGTAGATACGATTGCAATTCCTAAACCGTTAAGTACACGTGGTACTTCGTTAGCTTTAGCGTAAACGCGTAATCCTGGCTTACTGATACGTTTCAAACCAGTGATAACACGCTCGTTGTTTGATCCGTATTTCAAGAAAATACGAATGATACCTTGTTTGTTATCTTCTACATATTCAACATCACGTACGAAACCTTCACGCTTAAGAATTTCAGCGATCTCTTTTTTCGCTTTAGATGCAGGAATTTCTAATTTTTCATGACGAACCATATTCGCGTTACGAATACGAGTAAGCATATCTGCAATTGGATCTGTCATTACCATATCAAAATTACCTCCTTCCCGATTATGGGGTATTACCAGCTAGCTTTTTTAACGCCTGGAATTTGACCTTTATATGCGAGTTCACGGAAACAAATACGGCAAAGTTTAAATTTGCGCAGAACTGAATGTGGACGACCACAGCGTTCGCAGCGAGTGTACTCTTGTACTTTAAACTTTTGAGTGCGTTTTTGTTTCGCAATCATTGACTTTTTAGCCACGTTTTCGCCTCCCTATTTCGATTATTTTTGGAATGGCATACCGAACTGAGTTAATAACTCACGAGATTCTTCGTCAGTGTTAGCTGTTGTAACGATAACGATGTCCATACCACGAACTTTTGATACTTTATCATAATCAATTTCAGGGAAGATTAATTGTTCTTTAACACCTAGTGTGTAGTTGCCGCGTCCGTCAAAAGACTTTTTAGAGATACCGCGGAAGTCACGTACACGTGGTAATGATACAGAAACTAATTTATCTAGGAATTCAAACATACGCTCGCCGCGAAGTGTTACTTTCGCACCGATAGGCATACCTTCACGCAGACGGAATCCTGCAATTGATTTTTTAGCTTTAGTGATAACCGGCTTTTGACCTGAGATAGTTGTTAACTCTTCAACAGCTGTGTCAAGAGCTTTTGAGTTAGATACTGCGTCACCAACACCCATGTTGATTACGATCTTCTCAAGCTTTGGAACTTGCATCACTGATTTATAGTTGAACTTGCTCATTAAAGCAGGTGTAATTTCTTTTTGATACTTTTCTTTAAGGCGGTTCATGCGAGGACCTCCCTTCCTTATTTACTATTTATCTAAAGTTTCACCAGATTTTGTTGCAACACGTACCTTTTTGCCATCAACCACTTTGAATCCAACACGAGTTGGTTCACCAGATTTAGGATCTAGTGGCATAACATTTGATACATGGATAGGTGCCTCTTGGCTTAAAATTCCGCCTTGAGGATTTGCTTGAGAAGGTTTTGAATGTTTCTTCATGATGTTAATACCTTCAACAAGTACTCGGTCTTTCTTAGGAAAAGCTGCAAGAACAACGCCTTGTTTGCCTTTATCCTTACCAGAGATAACCATTACCTTATCACCTTTTTTTACATGCATCCCAGTCGCACCTCCTTAGTAAGGCTGTCTATTTTTGATTTATATAACTTCTGGAGCAAGAGAAACAATTTTCATAAAGTTGTTTTCACGCAATTCACGTGCAACAGGTCCAAAGATACGAGTTCCGCGAGGGCTCTTGTCATCTTTAATGATTACACATGCATTTTCATCAAAGCGGATATAAGTTCCGTCTTGACGGCGTGCACCACTCTTCGTGCGAACGATAACTGCTTTAACAACGTCACCTTTTTTAACAACGCCTCCTGGTGTTGCTTGTTTGACCGTGCAAACAATTACATCACCAATACTAGCAGTCTTACGTCCAGATCCGCCAAGAACTTTAATTGTCAGTACTTCACGGGCACCAGAATTGTCAGCAACTTTTAAACGGGATTCTTGTTGAATCATTTACGTTACCTCCCTTCGGAAATAATATCCGAACAATATTAGATAATAACAGCTTCTTCAACAATTTCAACTAGACGGAAACGTTTAGTAGCTGATAACGGGCGAGTTTCCATGACTTTCACTACATCGCCAACTTTAGCTTGGTTGTTCTCATCATGAGCTTTAAACTTTTTGGAGTATTTTACACGCTTGCCATAAAGCGAATGCTTTTTATATGTTTCGACAAGAACAGTGATCGTTTTATCCATTTTATCAGAAACTACACGTCCAGTGTAGACTTTGCGCTGGTTGTTGCGTTCACTCATTCTGCAACCTCCTCTCAGGATTATCGATTATTTGCAGCGATCTCTCTTTCAGTGATCACAGTTTTCATACGAGCGATCGATTTACGAACTTCACGAATGCGAGCAGTGTTTTCAAGTTGTCCTGTCGCTAATTGGAAGCGCAGGTTAAACAACTCTTCTTTAAGTGATTTTACTTTTTGTTCAATTTCTGCAGTGGTAAGATCACGAATATCATTAGCTCTCATTAGATTCACCACCAATTTCCTCGCGTTTAACGAATTTTGTTTTGATTGGCAATTTGTGAGATGCAAGACGCAATGCTTCGCGTGCTACTTCTTCAGAAACACCAGCAATCTCAAACAAAACTTTACCCGGCTTAACTACTGCTACCCAGCCTTCTGGAGCACCTTTACCGGATCCCATACGTACCTCTAGAGGTTTAGCCGTGTAAGGCTTAGAAGGGAAAATTTTGATCCAGACTTTACCGCCACGTTTCATGTAACGAGTCATCGCAATACGAGCTGCCTCGATTTGACGATTTGTGATCCATGAAGCTTCTAAAGCTTGAATACCGAACTCACCGAAGTGAACTTCTGTACCGCCTTTAGCACGACCGCGCATTTTTCCACGGTGCTCTCTGCGATACTTAACGCGTTTTGGCAACAACATAATTATTTTCCTCCTTCCTCTTTTTTCTTCTTAGTAGGAAGAACCTCTCCACGATAGATCCAAACTTTTACGCCTAATTTACCATAAGTAGTGTCAGCTTCAGCTGTACCATAGTCAATATCAGCACGAAGAGTGTGAAGTGGAACAGTTCCTTCACTGTAATGTTCAGAACGAGCAATATCAGCACCGCCAAGACGACCAGATACCATTGTTTTAATTCCTTTTGCACCAGCGCGCATAGCACGTTGAATTGTTTGCTTTTGAGCACGACGGAAAGAAATACGGTTTTCTAATTGACGAGCAATATTTTCAGCAACTAATTTAGCATCTAAATCAGCTCTTTTAATTTCAAGGATGTTGATGTGTACACGTTTGCCAGTTAATTGATTAAGAGCTTTACGAAGTGCTTCCACTTCAGTACCGCCTTTACCGATAACCATGCCCGGTTTAGCTGTGTGTACTGTAACATTCACACGATTTGCAGCACGTTCAATTTCAATCTTAGAAACAGAAGCGTCGCTTAAACGTTGGTTGATATATTCACGAACTTTAATGTCTTCATGCAAAAGATTAGCATAATCTTTTCCAGCGAACCATTTAGATTCCCAATCACGAATGACACCAATGCGAAGACCGACTGGATTTACCTTTTGACCCACGGATTATCCCTCCTTCTTTTCTGATACAACGATTGTAATGTGGCTCGTACGTTTGTTGATAGCACTAGCACGACCCATTGCACGTGGACGGAAACGTTTAAGAGTTGGACCTTCGCCTACATAAGCTTCAGTTATAACTAAATTGTTAACATCCATTTCAAAGTTGTGCTCAGCATTTGCCACAGCAGATTTTAGAACTTTTTCAATAACTGGAGAAGCAGTTTTCGGTGTGTGACGAAGAATCGCTACCGCTTCACCAATTTGCTTTCCTCGGATAAGGTCAATTACTAAACGAACTTTTCGAGGAGCAATACGTACAGTTTTTGCAACGGCTTTAGCTTGCATTTAAAAGCCTCCTCTCATTAACGTCTTGTTTTTTTATCGTCAGCTGCATGGCCTTTATACGTACGTGTAGGAGCAAACTCACCAAGTTTGTGTCCAACCATATCTTCAGTTACGTATACAGGAACATGTTTGCGACCATCATATACTGCGATCGTTTGACCGATGAATTGTGGAAAAATAGTAGAACGACGAGACCAAGTTTTGATCACTTGTTTTTTCTCTGATTCGTTTAACTTTTCAACCTTTTTGATTAAATGCTCATCTACGAATGGTCCTTTTTTCAAGCTACGGCCCATACTTGTACCTCCCTTCGCGAATGCACTACGGTTCTAAGTGAACCGTAGAAATTCACGTTATTTTTTACGACGACGTACGATGAATTTATCTGACTTATTGGTCTTCTTGCGAGTTTTATAACCAAGAGTTGGTTTACCCCAAGGAGTCATTGGAGACTTACGTCCGATTGGAGCGCGACCTTCACCACCACCATGAGGGTGATCATTAGGGTTCATTACAGAACCACGAACTGTAGGTCTGATGCCTAACCAGCGAGAACGTCCAGCTTTACCAATGTTGATAAGTTCATGTTGTTCATTTCCTACCTGACCAACAGTCGCGCGGCAAGTTGAAAGAATCATACGAACTTCACCAGAATTTAAACGAACTAATACGTATTTGCCTTCTTTACCTAGTACTTGCGCAGAAGTTCCAGCAGAACGTACTAATTGCCCGCCTTTACCTGGTTTTAACTCGATATTGTGGATAACTGTACCTACAGGAATATTTTGAAGTGGAAGTGCATTACCCACTTTAATATCAGCCTCAGGGCCAGAAACAATTTGTAAACCTACTTCTAGGTTTTTTGGAGCAAGGATATATCTTTTCTCACCATCTGCATAGTTGATTAGTGCAATGTTTGCAGAACGATTTGGATCATACTCAATTGTAGCAACGCGTCCTGGTATACCATCTTTATCGCGTTTAAAATCAATAATACGATATTGACGTTTGTGACCGCCGCCTTGATGACGTACAGTGATTTTACCTTGGTTGTTACGACCGCCTTTTCTGTGAACAGGCGCAAGTAATGACTTTTCTGGTTTATTCGTTGTGATTTCAGCGAAATCAGAAACCGTCATGCCGCGACGACCATTTGAGGTTGGTTTGTACTTTTTAATCGCCATCTCGTTTCCCTCCTATCTTAAAGAATATATTAGACTTCGAATAATTCGATTTCTTTGCTGTCAGCCGTTAATTTAACTACGGCTTTTTTACGCTTATTAGTAAGACCTGAATATCGTCCCACACGTTTGTATTTACCTTTGTAGTTCATTACGTTAACTTTCTCAACTTTCACACTAAAGATTGCTTCGATAGCGTCTTTAACTTGAGATTTGTTAGCTTTAACATCTACTTCAAACGTGTATTTCTTTTCAGTCATTAAGTCTGTTGATAATTCAGTGATTACGGGGCGCTTAATAATATCACGAGGATCTTTCATTATGCAAGCACCTCCTCTACTTTTTCCACAGCTGCTTTTGTCATAACAAGCTTCTCATGGTTAAGTACATCTAAAACATTAATTGAATTAGCAGTAAGAACTGTAATGCCAGGGATGTTACGTGCAGATAATGTAACAGTCTCGTTTACATCAGCAGTAACAATCAATGCTTTCTTTTCAATAGAAAGACCCGTTAAGATAGAAGTCATTTCTTTTGTTTTTGGAGCATTCATTAGTAAGTCTTCTAATACTAATACATTGTTTTCTTGCACTTTAGATGATAGAGCTGATTTGATCGCTAAACGGCGAACTTTTTTCGGTAATTTGTAAGCATAGCTGCGTGGTGTTGGACCGAATACGATACCACCGCCGCGCCATTGTGGAGAACGGATAGATCCTTGACGAGCACGCCCAGTACCTTTTTGTTTCCAAGGCTTGCGACCTCCGCCTCTAACTTCTGAACGATTTTTTACTTTATGGTTTCCTTGACGCAAGGAAGCTCTTTGCATGATAACCGCATCGAATAAAACGTGCTGATTAGGTTCGATACCAAAAACGGAATCATTTAGCTCAATTTCCCCAACGTTTGATCCGCTTTGGTTTAATAATGCTACTTTCGGCATTATCGAATTCCTCCTTTCTTATGAAAATTAATTAGATTTTACTGCTTTTTTAACAGTAATAAGTGCTTTTTTAGGACCAGGTACATTACCTTTGATCAATAACAAGTTGCGTTCAACGTCAACTTTAATGATTTCGAGGTTTTGAACAGTAGTGCGCTCTCCACCCATACGTCCTGGTAAAAGTTTGTTTTTGAATACACGGTTTGGAGCAACAGGACCCATTGAACCTGGGCGACGGTGGTAACGTGAACCATGTGACATTGGTCCGCGAGATTGGTTATGGCGTTTGATAGAGCCTTGGAAACCTTTACCTTTCGAGATACCTGTTACATCTACTACATCTCCAGCAGTGAAAATATCAACTTTGACTTCCTGACCAACTTCATACTCACCAGCTTCTCCGCGGAATTCCCTTACGAAGCGCTTAGGTGCAGTATTAGCTTTTGCAACGTGTCCTTTTGCAGGTTTGTTAGAAAGTTTGTCGCGTTTGTCTGAGAAACCGACTTGAACAGCAGCATAGCCGTCACTTTCAACAGTTTTCAATTGAAGAACAACGTTTCCAGTAGCCTCAATTACTGTTACCGGGATAAGGTCACCCTTTTCCGTGAATACTTGAGTCATACCGATTTTTTTTCCTAAGATTCCTTTGGTCATTAGTCACACCTCCTATAATTGTCTTTTAAGATCTATTTTTGAAATTAAAGTTTGATTTCAATGTCAACGCCTGACGGTAAGTCTAATCGCATTAATGCATCAACAGTTTGTGGTGTTGGGTTAATGATATCGATTAAGCGTTTGTGCGTGCGCATTTCAAATTGCTCACGAGAATCTTTGTATTTGTGTACCGCACGAAGAATCGTATAAATCGATTTTTCAGTTGGCAACGGGATCGGACCAGAAACGTTAGCACCTGAACGTTTTGCTGTTTCAACGATCTTCTCAGCAGATTGATCAAGAATTCTGTGATCATATGCTTTTAAACGGATACGAATTTTTTGTTTTGCCATTATTTTCCCTCCTTTTCGCCTACTTTTAAAATAGACTTTCTCCGTAGAAATTTTCCGCACACTCGCCATGGCAAAGCGGCCGTGTGTATCGGCAACCTCCTACTTCATCGCAGTCAAAGACCAACATTGTCTATTATATATATATTTCGTGCCCAATGCAAGAAGAAATTTAAAATTTCCTTTTCTAGCACACTTTTTCTATTATACATACTTCAATTCATATAATCAAGAAGATCAGCAGCTGGAAAAATTTTTTAAAAATAATTCTTCGATACAGATTTTAATATTATATAGAAGAGATTTTTCGCAATAAAAAAAAGCTAAGCATAATGCTCAGCTTTTTTAAAAGTAGAATTACTCAGTGATCGTAGCTACGACACCAGCGCCTACTGTACGTCCGCCTTCACGGATTGAGAATTTAGTACCTTCTTCAATCGCGATTGGAGCGATAAGTTCAACAGTCATTTCGATGTTGTCGCCAGGCATAACCATTTCAACGCCTTCTGGAAGTTGAATGATACCAGTTACGTCCGTAGTACGGAAGTAGAACTGTGGGCGGTAGTTAGAGAAGAATGGAGTGTGACGTCCACCCTCTTCTTTTGAAAGAACGTAAACTTCTGATTTAAATTTAGTGTGTGGAGTGATTGTTTTTGGCTTAGCAAGAACTTGTCCACGTTGGATGTCTTCACGAGAAACCCCACGAAGAAGTGCGCCGATGTTGTCGCCAGCTTCTGCATAGTCAAGAAGCTTACGGAACATTTCAACACCTGTTACAGTTGTAGATTTTGGCTCTTCAGTGAAGCCGATGATGTCGATAACATCTCCAACTTTAACTACGCCGCGCTCTACACGTCCTGTAGCAACTGTTCCACGACCAGTGATTGAGAATACATCCTCAACTGGCATCATGAAAGGCTTTTCAGTGTCACGAGCTGGAGTTGGGATGTACTCGTCAACTGCGTTCATAAGTTCAACGATTTTTTCTTCCCAAGCTGCGTCACCTTCAAGAGCTTTTAAAGCAGAACCTTTGATTACTGGAATGTCATCGCCAGGGAAGTCGTATTCAGAAAGAAGGTCACGAACTTCCATTTCAACTAATTCAAGTAACTCTTCGTCGTCAACCATGTCACATTTGTTCATGAATACAACAAGGTAAGGAACACCTACTTGACGAGAAAGAAGGATATGCTCACGAGTTTGTGGCATTGGGCCGTCAGAAGCAGAAACAACTAGGATTCCGCCGTCCATTTGTGCAGCACCAGTGATCATGTTTTTAACATAGTCAGCATGTCCTGGGCAGTCAACGTGTGCATAGTGACGAGTTTCAGTTTCATACTCAACGTGTGCAGTTGAGATTGTGATTCCGCGCTCGCGCTCTTCAGGAGCAGCATCGATCATGTCATATGCCATTGCAGCACCTTTACCGCTACGTTTAGCAAGTACAGTTGTAATTGCTGCTGTTAAAGTTGTTTTACCGTGGTCAACGTGTCCAATTGTACCGATATTGGCATGCGTTTTTGAACGGTCGAATTTTTCTTTACCCATTCTAAATTCCTCCTTAGAGTCATAATTAGTTATATAGATTACAGAAAGTGAGACAAGTCACTTTCTATTCATACATAAGTAGTTATACTTCAATAATTGGTGAAAATCAATTACTCACCTTTATTTTTTTTGATAATTTCTTCAGAAATTGATTTTGGAACTTCTTCGTAATGATCAAAATGCATCGAGAATGTTCCGCGTCCTTGTGTGTTTGAGCGCAACGCAGTTGCATAACCAAACATTTCAGAAAGTGGTACCATTGAACGAACAACTTGAGCATTTCCGCGAGCTTCCATACCTTCAACTCGTCCGCGACGAGATGTGATGTCACCCATGATATCTCCCATGTATTCATCAGGGATTACTACTTCAACCTTCATAACAGGCTCAAGGATAACAGGGCTACACTTAGATACAGCGTTCTTAAGAGCCATAGATGCAGCAATTTTAAACGCCATTTCACTAGAGTCAACATCATGGTATGATCCATCAACTAATGTTGCTTTTACATCGATTAGCGGATAACCAGCTAGGACACCATTTTTCATAGAGTCTTCCAGACCAGCTGCAACAGCAGGCACGTATTCACGTGGTACTGTACCACCAACTACTTTATTTTGGAACTCAAAGCCTTTTCCTTCTTCGTTTGGTTCGAATTCGATCCAAACGTGTCCGAACTGACCGCGTCCACCAGATTGACGAGCGAATTTACCTTCAACTTTAGCAGAGCCACGGAAAGTTTCGCGATACGCAACCTGAGGAGCACCAACGTTAGCTTCAACTTTAAATTCACGTCTCATACGGTCAACAATGATGTCAAGGTGAAGTTCACCCATACCAGAGATGATCGTTTGACCCGTTTCAGTGTCAGTGTGAGCTTTGAAAGTTGGATCTTCTTCAGAAAGCTTTGTTAAAGCTGTAGACATTTTGTCTTGGTCAGCTTTAGATTTTGGTTCAACAGAAAGTGAGATAACAGGCTCTGGGAAATTCATTGATTCCAAGATAACAAGGTTCTTTTCATCACATAGAGTGTCACCAGTAGTAGTATCTTTAAGACCTACTGCAGCAGCGATATCTCCAGCATATACTGTTGAAATTTCCTCACGAGAGTTAGCATGCATTTGCAGGATACGACCTACGCGTTCACGCTTTCCTTTCGTAGAGTTCTGCACGTATGATCCAGAGTTAAGAACACCTGAATACACACGGAAGAATGTTAATTTACCAACGTAAGGATCAGTCATAACTTTAAATGCAAGTGCTGAGAATGGACCTTCATCACTAGATTCACGAATTACTTCATCCTCACTGTCAGGTAATGTACCTTTAATTGCTGGTACATCCAAAGGTGATGGCAGGTAGTCTAGAACAGCATCTAGCATTAACTGAACACCTTTGTTTTTAAATGCAGAGCCACAGATAACTGGGTAGAACTCTACATTTACAGTACCTTTACGGATAGCGGCTTTCAATTCATCAATTGTAAGCTCTTCTCCCTCAAGGTATTTCATCATAAGATCTTCATCAAGTTCCGCTACAGCTTCTACAAGCTTTCCGCGCCACTCTTCTGCAAGATCTTTATACTCATCAGGAATTTCCATTGCTTCTGAACGAGTTCCTAGGTCATCTTCGTAAATGTATGCTACATTCTCTACTAAATCGATAATACCTACAAACTCATCTTCAGCACCAATTGGCAGCTGGATAGGATGAGCGTTTGCTTCAAGACGGTCATGCATTGTTTTTACAGAGTATAAGAAATCCGCACCGATTTTATCCATTTTGTTAACGAATACTACACGCGGTACTCCGTAAGTTGTTGCTTGACGCCATACTGTTTCAGTTTGAGGTTCAACACCAGATTGTGCATCCAGTACCGCTACCGCACCATCAAGTACACGTAATGAACGTTCAACTTCAACTGTGAAGTCTACGTGTCCTGGTGTATCAATGATATTTACGCGATGACCTTTCCACTGAGCAGTTGTAGCAGCAGAAGTGATAGTGATACCACGTTCTTGCTCTTGCTCCATCCAGTCCATTTGAGACGCACCTTCGTGTGTCTCACCAATTTTGTGGATACGTCCAGTGTAGAATAATACACGTTCAGTAGTCGTCGTTTTACCGGCATCGATGTGAGCCATGATACCGATATTACGAGTTTTATCTAAGGAGAACTCTCTTGCCATTTGGATCTTTTCTCCTTCCTATTATAAGGATTAGTATATTTTATGGTTGGTTTAAATCCTACCAGCGGTAGTGAGCAAATGCTTTGTTAGCTTCAGCCATTTTGTGAGTATCTTCACGTTTCTTAACTGATGAGCCAGTGTTGTTAGCTGCATCAAGAATCTCGTTAGCTAAACGCTCTTCCATCGTTTTTTCACCGCGAAGACGCGCGTAGTTTACTAACCAGCGAAGACCAAGAGTAGTACGGCGGTCAGGGCGAACTTCAACAGGTACTTGATAGTTTGCACCACCAACACGACGAGCTTTTACCTCAAGAACTGGCATGATGTTTTTAAGTGCTTGTTCAAACACTTCGATTGCTTCTTTACCTGAACGCTCTTTAACTAAGTCAAAAGCAGTGTAAAGAATAGTTTGTGCTTTACCTCTCTTACCGTCAACCATAATTCTATTGATTAGACGAGTAACAAGCTTTGAGTTGTAAAGTGGATCTGGTAATACGTCTCTTTTTGTAACAGGACCTTTACGTGGCATGTTATTTCCTCCCTTCATGCTATAATCTTAAGCTTATATACTTAAGGCATTATTTTTTTGGTGCTTTTGGTCGTTTTGTACCGTATTTAGAGCGGCCTTGCATACGTTTGTCAACACCAGCAGTGTCTAATGCACCGCGTACGATGTGGTAACGTACACCCGGTAAATCTTTCACACGTCCGCCGCGGATTAATACAACACTATGCTCTTGCAGGTTGTGTCCGATACCAGGAATATAGGCAGTTACCTCAATTCCGTTTGTTAAACGAACACGAGCATATTTACGAAGAGCCGAGTTCGGTTTCTTCGGTGTCATTGTACCAACACGAGTACATACTCCGCGTTTTTGTGGAGATGAAGTGTTAGTTTGCTCTTTTTTGAAGCTGTTGTAGCCTTTGTTTAACGCAGGTGAAGTTGATTTCTCAACTTTGCTTACGCGTCCCTTGCGTATTAATTGGTTAATAGTAGGCATGTTATGTGTCCTCCCTTCTAAAAGTTTAATCCCACACATCCAGGTGGTTCATATTTGGGCAAAAACAAAGTTTTTGCAGAGGATTTAAAACCCTTGGCAAAAACGGCTTTAATTGATAATAGCTACAGTTACTGCTCCTACTTCTATTCCACAAGCTTTACCAAGCTTCTTCATAGAATCAACCATTGTAAAAGGTACGTTTTGCTGGACTGCAAGTTCTAATATCATTTTCATGAGTCTTGAATCTGCATCTTCAGCAACGACCAGTTCCTTTACCTGATTTTGTTTGAGCGCTTTAACAGTTTGCTTTGTACCAACAATAATTTTATGAGCCTGAGATACTTTTTCATAAGACATATGAATATATCCTCCAAAGCAACAGGTTTTAATCAAGCACCTAGAATATACTAACATTGGAAGAGATGGATGTCAACTAGTTCAATGAAACATTTTTCTAGAAACGTCCATCTCTTTTTTGTTAGTTAATCTACAGTAACAGTTTCATCCTCAGGCTGTATGCGCGGAATTGGGTTTACGCGTCTGTAGCGCTGCATTCCCGTACCGGCAGGGACTAGCTTTCCGATGATAACATTTTCTTTTAAGCCTAGCAGTTCATCACGTTTACCTTTGATCGCAGCATCCGTCAAGACACGAGTCGTTTCTTGGAATGATGCAGCAGATAAGAATGAGTCTGTTTCAAGTGAAGCTTTTGTAATACCAAGAAGGATCGGACGTCCTGTTGCAGGGCGCTTGCCATCAAGCAATACTTTTTTGTTGGCATCCGTAAATTGATGTACATCAAGCAATGTTCCTGGAAGCACATCTGTATCTCCAGCATCCATTACTCTTACTTTGCGAAGCATTTGGCGAACCATTACTTCAACGTGTTTGTCTCCAATTTCTACCCCTTGCATACGGTATACTTTTTGAACTTCACGAAGCAGATATTCTTGAACTGATGTGATGTCTGTTACTTTCAGCAATTCTTTCGGATCAATTGAACCTTCTGTAAGCTCTTGACCGTGTAGGATTTTATCGCCTTCAACCACTTTAAGTCTAGCGTTATAAGCAGCTGTATAAGAACGTGTTTCAACATCGCCTTTGATGACGATTTCCTGTTGTCTGTCACGCACTTCATTGATCTCAACTACCACACCATCGATTTCAGAAATCGTTGCTTGACCTTTAGGATTTCTCGCTTCAAACAGCTCTTGAATACGAGGTAAACCTTGTGTGATATCGTCTCCGGCAACACCGCCTGTATGGAACGTACGCATTGTAAGCTGAGTTCCTGGTTCTCCGATTGATTGAGCAGCGATAATACCAACTGCTTCTCCAACTTCAACCTCAGTACCTGTAGCTAAGTTACGTCCGTAGCATTTTTTACATACACCATGACGGGTGTTACATGTAAATGCAGAACGGATCCACACTTCTTCAATACCAGTTTCAACAATCGCTATAGCAAGGTCTTCTGTAATGAGATCATTTTCAGAAACGATAACTTCGCCAGTCTCCGGATGTTTAATTGTTTTACGTGCATGACGTCCAATTAAACGCTCTTCTAAATGCTCGATTACTTCAGTGCCTTCTTTAATTGATTTCGTTAAGATGCCGCGGTCAGTTCCACAGTCTTCATCACGAATGATTACATCCTGTGCAACGTCAACGAGACGTCTTGTCAAGTAACCTGAGTCAGCAGTTTTAAGGGCTGTATCGGCAAGACCTTTACGTGCACCATGTGTTGAGATAAAGTACTCTAACACTGTTAAGCCCTCTCGGAAACTTGATTTGATTGGAAGTTCAATAATACGTCCAGCCGGGTTGGCCATCAGTCCGCGCATTCCGGCAAGCTGCGTAAAGTTAGATGCGTTACCACGGGCTCCTGAATCACTCATCATGAAGATCGGGTTGCGTTTATCAAGAGAAGCCATCAGTTTGCCCTGGATAACATCTTTAGACGCACTCCAAATCGAGATAACACGTTCATAGCGCTCTTCCTCAGTGATAAGACCACGTTTGAATTGCTTCAGAACGTTATCAACTTTTGCTTGACCCTCTTTTAAGATTTCTTGTTTTTCACGTAATACGATGATATCTGATACGCCAACTGTAATACCGGCTTTTGTCGAATATCTGAATCCAAGATCTTTCATGCGGTCAAGCATTTTAGATGTTTCAGTGATATGGAATTTCTTAAAGATTTCAGCAATGATTTTACCTAAGATCCCCTTCTTGAACGGAGGAATGATCTCTTGGCTTTGAATGAATTCTTTCACATTCACATTTGCATCAATAAAGAATTTTTCCGGTGTTTCATCTTCAATGTTGCTCTTCGTCGGTTCATTCATATAAGGGAATGAAGCCGGCAGGATTTCATTAAAGATCAATTTTCCTACTGTTGTTACCAGAAGCTTTTTGCGCTGTTCATCAGTGAATGATTCATTAGGCAGAGAACTTGCTTGAACAGCAATACGAGTATGCAGATGCACATAACCGTTTTGATATGCGATCAAAGCTTCGTTCGTATCCTTAAAGATCATTCCTTCGCCGACAGCTTCTTCGCGTTCTAATGTCAGGTAGTAGTTGCCTAATACCATATCTTGAGAAGGGGTAACAACAGGTTTTCCATCTTTAGGATTTAGAATGTTTTGAGCTGCAAGCATCAAAATACGTGCTTCTGCTTGAGCTTCAGCAGATAGAGGTACGTGAACCGCCATTTGGTCACCGTCAAAGTCAGCGTTATATGCTGTACATACTAATGGGTGAAGACGAATTGCACGGCCTTCTACAAGCGTAGGCTCGAATGCCTGAATTCCCAGTCTGTGAAGTGTAGGTGCGCGGTTAAGCAGAACTGGATGCTCTCTGATAACTGCTTCTAATACATCCCAAACATCAGGAGATACACGCTCTATTTTGCGTTTAGCACTCTTAATGTTATGTGCTAAGCCTTTTTCAACTAGTTCTTTCATAACGAAAGGCTTGAATAATTCAAGAGCCATTTCTTTCGGCAATCCGCATTGATACATTTTCAGGTTCGGTCCTACAACGATAACGGAACGGCCTGAGTAATCAACACGTTTACCAAGAAGGTTTTGACGGAAACGTCCTTGTTTTCCTTTCAGCATGTGTGAAAGTGATTTAAGAGGACGATTACCCGGTCCTGTAACAGGACGGCCGCGGCGGCCATTGTCAATCAATGCATCAACAGCTTCCTGAAGCATGCGTTTTTCGTTCTGAACGATGATGCTAGGCGCACCAAGATCCAATAGACGTTTTAAACGGTTGTTGCGGTTGATTACACGGCGGTACAAATCATTTAAGTCAGAAGTCGCAAAGCGGCCTCCGTCTAATTGAACCATTGGACGAAGTTCAGGCGGGATGACCGGAAGCACATCAAGGATCATCCATGATGGCTCATTTCCTGAGTTGCGGAACGCTTCTAATACTTCTAAACGTTTGATTGCACGGGTTCTGCGCTGACCTTGTGATGTTTTAAGCTCTTCTTTAAGCTGATCAACTTCTTTGTCCAAGTCGATGTCAGAGAGAAGCTTTTTAATTGCTTCTGCACCCATTGCAGCCTGGAAAGTTGAGCTGTATTTATCACGGTATGCTCTATATTCTTTTTCAGAAAGCAGCTGTTTTTTCTCAAGCGGCGTGTCGCCTGTTTCTGTAACCACGTAAGAAGCGAAGTAAATCACTTCTTCTAGTGCACGCGGAGACATATCAAGGACTAAGCCCATGCGGCTAGGAATGCCTTTGAAATACCAAATGTGAGAAACTGGGGCAGCAAGTTCAATATGCCCCATACGCTCACGGCGAACCTTTGCACGAGTTACTTCAACTCCGCATCGATCACAGACTACACCTTTGTAGCGAACTCTTTTATATTTTCCGCAATGACATTCCCAGTCCTTTGTAGGACCGAAAATGCGCTCACAGAACAAACCGTCTTTTTCTGGTTTTAATGTACGATAGTTAATCGTTTCTGGTTTCTTAACTTCACCGAATGACCACGAGCGAATTTTATCAGGTGAAGCGAGACCGATGTTCATATACTCAAAGTTATTTACATCTAGCAAGGGGCCTACCTCCCTTTTCGTCTTCAGGTTTTACCCTTATTGCTTACTATTCTTTAGTAACTGCGTCTTTTTCTTTTTCCATGGCTGCTGATGAAAGATCATCCGGCTGATCATTCAAGGATAAACCTTCTGATTGCTGTCCTTCTTCATCATCTTCTAAGTCTCTCATTTCGATTTCTTTTTCGTCGCTTGAGAGAATCTTGACATCCATACCTAAGCTTTGAAGCTCTTTTATTAATACTTTGAATGATTCTGGAACCCCAGGCTCCGGAACATTTTCGCCTTTGACGATTGCTTCGTATGTTTTCACACGACCAACTACATCATCCGACTTAACTGTGAGAATTTCTTGAAGAGTATAAGCTGCGCCATAAGCTTCAAGTGCCCATACTTCCATTTCTCCGAAACGCTGTCCGCCAAACTGGGCTTTACCGCCAAGAGGCTGCTGCGTAACAAGTGAGTAAGGACCTGTTGAACGAGCATGCAATTTATCATCAACCATGTGGGCAAGTTTAATCATGTACATGATACCTACTGATACACGGTTATCAAACGGTTCACCTGAACGGCCGTCATAAAGAACTGTTTTAGCATCGCGTGCCATGCCAGCTTCTTCAAGAGTTGACCAAACATCTTCCTCGCGGGCACCATCAAATACTGGAGATGCAACGTGTAAACCAAGCTTGCGCGCTGCCATTCCAAGATGCAGTTCAAGCACCTGACCGATGTTCATACGAGATGGAACGCCGAGCGGATTTAACATGATATCCACCGGTGTGCCGTCTGGAAGATACGGCATATCTTCTTCAGGAAGAATTCTTGAGATAACACCTTTGTTTCCGTGACGTCCGGCCATTTTATCCCCTTCAGAAATTTTACGCTTCTGAACGATGTATGCACGGACTAACTGGTTAACTCCAGGTGGCAGTTCATCTCCGTCTTCACGGTTGAACACTTTAACATCAAGAACGATACCGCCGCCTCCGTGAGGAACACGAAGTGAAGTATCACGGACTTCCCTTGCTTTTTCACCAAAGATCGCATGAAGCAGACGTTCTTCAGCAGTCAGTTCCGTTACCCCTTTTGGCGTAACCTTACCAACAAGCAGATCTCCGTCTTTTACTTCTGCACCGACACGGATAATACCGCGGTCGTCTAAGTTGCGAAGCGCATCTTCTCCGACATTCGGGATATCGCGTGTGATTTCTTCAGGTCCAAGCTTTGTATCACGTGATTCTGATTCATATTCTTCGATATGAATAGAAGTATAAACATCATCTTTTACAAGACGCTGACTCATGATAATGGCATCCTCGTAGTTGTAGCCATCCCATGTCATGAATGCAACCATAACGTTGCGTCCAAGTGCCAATTCGCCTTTTTCCATAGAAGGTCCATCTGCAAGGATTTCACCTTTAACAACTTCATCGCCGACACTTACAATTGGGCGCTGGTTGTAGCAGGTACCTTGGTTAGAACGAATGAATTTAAGAAGGCTGTACTTATCTAAGTTGCCTTTTGTTTTCACGCCATCCACATCTTCGTAGCGTCGTACCCAGATGTTTTTAGCCTCTACTTTTTCAACAACTCCAGGGAACTTACAGATTACTGCAGCACCAGAGTCTTTGCCTGATACATACTCCATGCCTGTTCCGACAATCGGAGACTCAGGGTTCATAAGAGGTACTGCTTGTCGCTGCATGTTCGCTCCCATAAGGGCACGGTTGGAGTCATCATTTTCTAAGAACGGGATACATGCTGTCGCTGCAGAAACTACTTGTTTAGGAGATACATCCATGTAATCCATTCTGTCACGGGACATAACTGTGTTCTCACCGCGGAAACGGGAAACGATATCCTCATCAAGGAATGAACCATCATCTGCTAAACGAGCGTTTGCTTGGGCAACTACATAATTATCCTCTTCGTCTGCTGTTAAGTAATCGATTCGGGAAGTTACTTTCCCTGTTTCAGGATCTACGCGGCGATACGGCGTTTCAATGAAACCAAAGCGATTGACTTTAGCATATGAAGACAGAGAGTTGATCAAACCGATGTTTGGTCCCTCCGGCGTTTCGATCGGACACATGCGGCCATAGTGAGAGTAATGGACGTCACGCACTTCAAATCCAGCACGTTCACGTGTTAAACCACCAGGTCCAAGTGCAGATAGACGGCGTTTATGAGTTAATTCAGCAAGCGGATTCGTCTGATCCATGAACTGCGATAACTGAGAGCTACCGAAGAACTCTTTAATTGACGCAATTACAGGACGAATGTTAATCAGCTGCTGAGGTGTAATTGTATTTGTATCTTGAATGGACATTCTCTCGCGTACAACACGCTCCATACGTGAAAGACCAATTCTGAATTGATTTTGAAGAAGCTCCCCTACAGAACGCAGACGACGGTTACCTAAATGGTCAATATCATCTGTGTCTCCTACTCCATGAAGCAAGTTAAAGAAATAACTAATTGAAGACAGGATGTCAGCAGGCGTAATATTTTTAACGTTCTCTTCAACATAAGCGTTGCTGATTACGTTAATGACTTTTTCACCTTCTGAATCGATAGGAGCATAGATTTTAATTGATTGAAGCGTCACATCTTCTTCAACTACACCGCCTGATGGCGAGATTTTTCTGAAGCCTACTCCACTCTCTAAATTAGGAATGATTCGGTCAAGTGTGCGTCTATCAATTAAAGTATCTTTTTCTGCAATAATTTCGCCAGTTTCAGGGTCTACTAATGTTTCAGCAAGACGCTGGTTGAAAAGGCGATTTTTAATATGAAGCTTTTTATTGATCTTGTAGCGTCCTACACTTGCAAGATCGTAGCGTTTTGGATCAAAGAATCTTGAATCCAGCAAGCTTTTCGCATTATCCACTGTTGGAGGCTCACCAGGGGCGCAGACGCTCATAGATTTCAAGAAGAGCTTTTTCTGTGCTTTCTGTATTGTCCTTATCAAGTGTGTTGCGAAGGTATTCATTTTCACCGAAAAGATCGGTGATTTCTTGATCAGAGCCAAACCCTAGTGCGCGCAAAAGAACCGTTACCGGCAATTTCCGAGTGCGATCAATACGCACATATGCAACATCTTTAGCATCTGTTTCGTACTCTAACCAAGCGCCACGGTTTGGAATGACAGTTGCAGTAAAGCCTTTTTTACCATTTTTATCGACTTTTCCGCTGTAATAAACACTTGGTGAACGTACGAGCTGTGATACGATAACACGTTCAGCACCGTTAATCACAAATGTACCTGTTTCAGTCATCAATGGGAAATCACCCATGAAAACATCCTGATCTTTTACTTCACCAGTTTCCTTGTTAATTAAACGCACCTTCACACGAAGCGGTGCAGAATAGGTAACATCGCGCTCTTTAGATTCCTCTACTGAATATTTAGGATCACCTAAACTATAATCAATAAATTCTAGCGAGAGGTTACCAGTGAAGTCTTCGATAGGAGATATGTCCTGGAACATTTCTCTAAGACCCTCATCAAGAAACCACTGATAGGAAGAGGTTTGAATCTCAATAAGATTTGGTAATTCTAACACTTCACTAATACGTGCATAACTTCTGCGTTGGCGGTGTCGTCCATACTGAACTAGTTGACCTGTCAACTGCTTCACCCCTCAAATCAAGCGTAATATAACTTGTAATATGTACTCGTAAATCAATCTATTAACCACCAATACACATACAAGGAGAAAACAAAAATAAAAAGGTCTCTATAAATTAGAAAACCACTTTTGTAAAACGTACTATTGATTTTATAAGTTTTTCCATCTGTCCTATATTTATACATTTACCTCAAAAAATAGAGACTTATGGAATATATATATTGGCATTTTATAATATTAACATAGCGAAAAATACGAGTCAATCTTTTTCTGCTCTGAT
Source organism: Bacillus sp. V2I10 (assembly GCF_030817055.1). Taxonomy (NCBI): domain Bacteria; kingdom Bacillati; phylum Bacillota; class Bacilli; order Caryophanales; family Bacillaceae; genus Bacillus; species Bacillus sp. V2I10. The sequence continues at coordinate 240,506 of NZ_JAUSYV010000001.1, forward strand.
AATAAAGTAGCCTTTATCCTTTTTGACTGTAACAACCTCTTTAAACATCTCATCCAATTTGGCAATAGCCGAAGGGGCTCCTTGCTTTTTCTGAATGACAACCCATAATTCTCCACCCGGCAAAAGAGATTCAAAGCTTTTTTCGAAAATCTCGTGAACAACCTTTTTTCCTGCACGGATAGGTGGATTGGTTAAGACAGCCGCATACTTTTTCGAAGGATCAACATTTTCAAAAAGATTGCTTGCGATAATACGGACATTTTTCACACCGTTTGCTTCTGCATTTACTTTCGCAAGTTCTACCGCTCTCTCATTAACATCGATCATATCAACTGTGAGATCCTTGAATTCTTTAGCAAGCGATATTCCGATTGGTCCGTATCCGCAGCCAACGTCTAACAAGTCGCCTTTTTGATCAGGTATTGTAAATGTTTCAATCAGCAGTCTTGAACCAAAGTCGACTTCATTTTTTGAAAAAACGCCGCGATCACTTTGAAAATGAAAGGAATTCCCCCTTAAAGTAAACGTCCATGATTTACGGTTACTCTCAGCCTCTGGCTGTTGTGAATAATAATGATTTGTCATCTTTTTCCCTCCATGTTAAAGGAGTATAGCAAATCATGGTATTTTTCATACCTAGTATCTGCAAAAAATCAATTTTATGTCAAACGTGAAAAAAAAGCTCGCTATATGAATTAAGCGAGCTTTGTCTTTTTGGAATTACTTAACTTCTACAGAAGCGCCAACTTCTTCAAGTTTGCCTTTAACTTCTTCAGCTTCTTCTTTAGTGATTCCTTCTTTAACAGCTTTAGGTGTGTTGTCAACTAGTTCTTTAGCTTCTTTCAAGCCAAGACCAGTGATTTCACGAACCACTTTGATTACTTTAATTTTTTGAGCGCCTGCAGCAGCAAGTACTACATCAAATTCAGTTTGCTCAGCAGCAGCTTCGCCACCAGCAGCGCCACCAGCCATTGCTACAGGAGCAGCTGCAGTTACGCCAAATTCTTCTTCGATTGCTTTAACTAAGTCGTTTAATTCTAAAACAGTCATTTCTTTAACTGCTTCAATGATTTGTTCTTTAGTCATTGTATATTTCCTCCTTATAAACCTTTTAGTTTTTTGTTTTGGTACGGGTCAAACAGATTAAGCGCCTTGCTCTTCTTTTTGTTCTGCAACTGCTTTAGTAGCAAGTGCAAGATTGCGGATTGGAGCTTGAAGAACGCTAAGCAACATAGAAAGTAAGCCTTCACGTGACGGAAGATCAGCAAGAGCTTGAATTTGTTCTACAGTTGCGATGTTTCCTTCGATTACACCTGCTTTGATTTCTAACGCTTCATGCTTTTTAGCGAAGTCGTTAAGAATCTTAGCTGGAGCAACTACGTCGTCATTACTGAATGCGATCGCATTAGGACCTGTTAGGGCGTCATTAAGACCAGTAAGTTCAACATTTTCAACTGCACGGCGAGTCATTGTGTTTTTGTAAACTTTGAACTCGATGCCAGCTTCACGAAGAGTTTTACGAAGTTCAGTAACTTCTGCTACTGTTAAACCGCGGTAGTCAACAACGATTGTTGTTTTGCTGTCGCGAAATTTAGCAGTAATGTCATCTACGATGGATTTTTTTGTTTCGATAGCGCTGCTCATTGATACACCTCCTGTAAGAATCAAAGTCCCACACTTATACCGATCGGTGTTTTCTCTTAAAACAAGAAATGCCTCCACGTTAGACATGGAGGCAGTATATATACAAGCGATCTAATAATTCTAGTTCACATATATACACCTCGGCAGGAAATTAAGCTTTTGCAAGCACCTACTGTCTACGGTATAAATGAAGTTAATTTGTTAAACAACATTTTTGATTATATATAAAGTTGAGCCTTATGTCAACTATTATTTAACGCCGAAACTTGATGAATCAACTTTAACGCCAGGTCCCATAGTAGAAGCAACAGCTACGTTCTTCATGTATGTGCCTTTTGCAGCAGCAGGTTTAGCTTTTAATAAAGTTTCGAAGATTGTAGTGAAGTTTTCAACTAGCTTGCTGTCTTCGAAAGATACTTTACCGATTGGCACGTGGATGTTACCAGCTTTGTCAACACGGTATTCAACTTTACCAGCTTTGATTTCTTTAACTGCTTTTTCAACGTCAAATGAAACAGTGCCAGTTTTAGGGTTTGGCATTAAGCCTTTTGGTCCAAGTACGCGGCCAAGCTTACCAACTTCACCCATCATGTCAGGAGTAGCTACGATTACATCGAAGTCAAACCATCCTTGCTGAATTTTGTTGATGTAGTCAGCATCGCCTACGAAATCAGCTCCAGCAGCTTCTGCTTCCTTCGCTTTTTCACCTTTAGCAAATACTAAAACGCGTTGAGTTTTACCTGTTCCGTTTGGAAGAACAACTGCTCCGCGGATTTGCTGATCGTTTTTACGTGGATCAACGCCTAAACGGAATGCAACTTCAACTGTTGCATCAAATTTAGCTGTGTTTTGTTTTCTTTACAAGTTCAATTGCTTCTTGAACTCCGTAAGCTTGAGTACGGTCTACTAATTTAGCAGCTTCTACGTACTTTTTACCTCTTTTAGCCATTTTAAATTTCCTCCTTAGTGGTTTTAGCGGAATAACCTCCCACGAATAAAGGTTGCGAACTTGTTAAAAGCAAACTCGCAACCCCTAAAACAAAAACAACAATTAGTCTTCGATGACGATACCCATGCTGCGCGCAGTACCTTCAACCATACGCATAGCTGATTCAACATTAGCTGCATTTAAGTCAGGCATTTTTGTTTCAGCGATTTCACGTACTTTATCACGCTTAACTGTTGCTACTTTATTACGGTTAGGTTCACCTGAACCAGACTCGATACCAGCTGCTTTCTTAAGCAATACTGCAGCAGGCGGAGTTTTTGTAATAAATGTAAATGAACGGTCTTCAAATACCGTAATTTCAACAGGAATGATAAGTCCAGCCTGATCAGCTGTACGAGCGTTAAACTCCTTACAGAATCCCATGATATTAACACCAGCTTGACCTAATGCAGGACCAACCGGCGGCGCTGGATTTGCTTTCCCAGCAGGAATTTGCAATTTAACCATTTTAATTACTTTTTTAGCCACGAGACACACCTCCTTAAGTCCGTGATGTGGTAATAGGGTAATACCCTCCCACTCATGTCGTTCATTCTTTATATGAATGATAGAAATTAATCAAGTTTTATGTCCCGCATAGCGAGACATACTGACTTATGAAATATTATCACTTTTCTTTTGTGAATTCAAGTTTTTTCTTATAATTTATCAACTTGAGAAAATTCCAGCTCAACCGGTGTTTCGCGGCCGAACATATTCACAAGCACCTTCACTTTGCTCTTATCTTTATCAATCTCTTCAATTGAGCCGGTAAAGTTAGCAAAAGGTCCGTCTATTACTTTTACAGTCTCTTTCAAGTCGAAATCAAGTTCAACTCTCTTTTCTTCCATTCCCATATGCTTAAGGATCGTTACAACTTCTTCCGGAAGGAGCGCTGTTGGCTTTGACCCTGATCCAGCTGAACCGACAAATCCTGTTACACCAGGTGTATTCCGGACTACGTACCATGAATCATCTGTCATGACGATTTCTACTAGGACATAACCGGGGAATACCTTTTTCTTTGTTACTTTCTTTTTGCCGTTTTTATAATCTGTTTCTTCCTCTTCCGGAACGATTACACGGAAGATTTTATCTTGCATGCCCATTGATTCTACACGCTTTTCAAGATTCGCCTTTACCTTATTCTCATAACCGGAATAAGTGTGGACTACATACCAATTTTTCTCCATCTTTTATAGGACGATTTGTCCATTCCCTCCCTGCTTTTTGAATCTTATATTTTGATTCTGCTGTTCTTATTTCTTTGGCTGACTCTTTTGAAGACAATGAAAAAACCCGTCGAACGGGTTTTTGGGGAAATATAATATTCTCTATTATAGCACGATTTTATATCTATTATTCAAAAAATAAAACGAAATTGAAGATCCCTGTTTTATTTCTTAAGACACTAGACGAATTAACGATGAAATTCCCAAATCAATAATGGCGAAAAAGACAACAGCAAAAGCGACAGTTGCAATAACTGTAATCGTATAGCGTGTCAGTTCTTTGCCTTTTGGCCAGCTGACCTTTTTCATTTCACGGGATACATCTTTGAAAAAATTAACAATACGCTGCATTTACATTACCTCCAAGAGAATTCAGAAAGCCTGTCATAGAAATAAAGAATCATGAGATGAGTGCTACTTTGTTTCACGGTGGTCCGTATGTGCGTTACAAGCTTTGCAAAATTTCTTGAATTCTAAACGCTCTTCGGAGCTTGACGTGTTTTTCATCGTTGTGTAGTTTCTGCTTCCACAGTCTGTGCAAGCCAATGTAACTTTCTTACGCATTTATGGCACCTTCCGCTAGTCCTGCATTTTTCTATAAAAATGTAACACACGCAAGGTCCTTCGTCAATCACGCCTGACATGTTTTACATGATTTTTACATATTGATTTCACGAAGCTCCAGATATCTTTCAAGCTTTCTTTTCACCCGCTGAAGGGCATTATCTATTGATTTGACGTGGCGGTTGAGCTCTTCAGAAATTTCCTGATAGGATCTGCCGTCCAGATACAGAACTAGTACTTTCCGTTCCAGGTCGCTCAGAAGCTCTCCCATTTTCAATTCAATATCGTCAAATTCTTCTTGATTTATAATCAGTTCTTCCGGGTCCATGACTTTCGTCCCTGAAATGACATCCATCAATGTCCGGTCTGATTCTTCATCGTAAATCGGCTTGTCCAGTGAAACATAAGAGTTAAGAGGAATATGTTTTTGACGGGTTGCGGTTTTTATAGCGGTAATGATTTGGCGAGTAATGCACAGTTCTGCAAAAGCTTTGAAAGAAGTAAGCTTGTCCTCTCTGAAATCACGGATAGCTTTGTACAAACCGATCATACCTTCTTGAATAATATCTTCTCTGTCAGCGCCTATCAGGAAATAGGACCTTGCCTTCGCTCTAACAAAATTACGGTATTTGGTTATTAAATAATCAAGAGCATCGCTGTCTCCATTATGAACAAGCTCCACAACCTGTTCATCCAAAAGAGCATGAAAGTCTTCCTTGCTGAGTTTACCCGTGCTGAAATGTGTGTTCATGCCGATCCCCCCGACCGCACAATAGATAGAAATATTATACAGTATGATTTTTGAAAGCGTCAACAGGCTATAAATCACCCCTGCGCCATTTTTCAAACATTTTCAGGACATCATCTGTTATAGGAATCTTTGATTGAGGACTATTCACTTTGATTTTCTCTACTCTTTTTTGAATTCTTTTTTCAATGGCTTCCACTTCATTTAAAAGTTCTCTTGCCGATTTTCTGAGAGCTCCCTGGCCAAAAATGGCCCATTGCTCTGTGAAATCAGAAGTTGCCACGTGAACCTGTGTTTTAATATTGCTCAGGGAAATCGCAAGTTTTTCAATGCGTTCATCCGCCGTTTCATTTTCACGGGTATAAATCACTTCAACACGGTGGTTTTTTTGTTTCTTTTCAATACCCTTCACTTGATGAGCATCGAATATGACGATTACCCGGTAACCGGTGTAAGCTTGATACTCTGCCATTTTCTGAATAAGCAGCTCTCTTGCTTCTGAGAGATTCTCTTTTTTTAATGATTGAAGATTCGCCCAAGCACCGATGATGTTATATCCGTCAACAAGAAGGATATCCATTTTCTTATTCTCCTAAAGGGTGACGCTTTCTAAAGACCTCATACATCAGCAGACTTGCTGCCACTGAGGCATTGAGCGAAGTGACCCGGCCAGCCATCGGCAAGTTGACCAGAAAATCGCATTTTTCTTTAACCAGTCTTCCCATTCCTTTACCTTCACTGCCTATAACTAATCCAAGAGGCATTTTTCCGTCCATAGAACGGTAATCATCTGATCCTTTAGCATCTGTGCCAACAATCCAGACGCCCCGCTCTTTTAATTCCTCAATGGTTCTTGCCATATTTGTCACTCTTGCTACAGGGATATATTCAATTGCGCCAGTAGAAGACTTCGCTACTGTAGCGGTCAGTCCAACTGCTCTTCTTTTAGGAATGATGATGCCGTGCGCACCTGTTGCATCTGCTGTTCTCATAATGGAACCAAGGTTATGAGGGTCTTCAATTTCATCTAAAAGAAGAATAAATGGGGCTTCATTTTTATCTTCAGCCGCCTTTAGGATATCATCTACCTCTGAGTATTCATAGGCTGCTACCTGAGCAACGACACCTTGATGATTTCCTTCAACCATTTGATCAATTTTCTTTTTAGGAACAGACTGAATGGATATGCCCTTTTCTTTTGCAAGTACCATTATTTGCTGGGCCTGTCCCTTGACGGAGTTTTCCGCCATCCAGATTTTATACACATTTCTCGTCGATTTTAATGCTTCAATGACGGTGTTGCGGCCAATAATATATTCTTCTGACATTCCTATTTCCTCCCTTCGTTCTGAATCAATTCAAATGACGACTGAATGATTTCTGCTAGACGGTCTGCATTTTTTTCAAGATGCAGGTAGCCGATTAATGCTTCAAATGCTGTACTATAGCGGTATGTTTGAACATCTGTGTTCTTTGGAACTGTGCCTGATTTTGCATTTCGGCCGCGGCGTATGATCGCCATTTCTTCTTCAGAGAAATAATCCGATTTTGACAATTCATGAAGAATGGTTGCCTGCGCCTTGGCTGAAACATATTTTGTTGCTAATTTATGCAGCTGATTTGGACGGACGTTGCCTTTAGAAAGCAGGTGATGTCTGACGTAGACTTCATAAATAGCATCACCTATATAGGCAAGAGCCAGGCTGTTCACTTGTTTTGGGTTCGGAATCTCTTCTAAGTGAAGCATGCTTACCCTCTTTTCCATCGCGTGCCTTGAGGCGTATCTTCTAAAATGATATTCATACCCTTCAGCTGATCCCGGATTTCGTCTGACAGCTGGAAGTTGCGGTCTTTTCTGGCTTGAATGCGCTTTTCAATCAATTCTTCAATTTCCGCATCCAAAAGTTCATTATTTCCAAACTGAAGGCCAAGTACAGCTCCAAGTTCATCGAATGCAGCAGTGAAAGCAGCAATTACTTCTTTTGAAGTATTCTTTTCCTGCAAATAGTAGTTGGCTTGCTTTGACAATTCAAACATAACTGAAATGGCGTTGGCTGTGTTGAAATCATCATCCATAGCTTCAACAAAAATCGTGCGCTGTTCAGAGATAATGTTCAGCCACTTTTCATTGTCATCGGTTAAATCAGTGCTGCTTTGTGCACGGTGCAGCAGATTTTCGTAAGATGTGCGAAGGCGGTCTAATGCATTTTTAGTGCTCTCAAGCAAATCAACGGAATAATTAATCGGATGACGGTAGTGAACGGACAGCATGAACAATCTAAGAACCTGGGCATCGTGTTCTTTCAGGATGTCATGAACCAATACAAAGTTGCCTAGAGACTTCGACATTTTTTCGTTGTTTATATTAATATACCCATTATGCAGCCAATAGTTAGCAAACGGCTTTTCTGTCAATGCTTCAGATTGGGCAATTTCATTCTCATGGTGGGGGAATGTTAAGTCCTGTCCTCCTGCATGGATATCGATTGTATCTCCGAAGTGATCATGGACCATAGCGGAGCACTCAATATGCCAGCCGGGTCTTCCTTCTCCCCATGGACTTTCCCAAGAAATCTCTCCCTCTTTCGCCGCTTTCCAAAGCGCGAAATCAAGTGAATCCTGCTTCTTCTCGCCTGCATCGATTCTGGCACCAACGCGGAGTTCATCAATGGATTGATGAGAGAGCTTTCCGTAATCTTTAAAAAATCTTGTTCTATAATACACATCCCCGTCTGCTTCATAAGCAAACCCTTTTTCAATTAAAGCCTGAATAAAGTCGATAATAATATCCATGCTTTCTGTCACACGCGGATGAGCTGTTGCACGGTCGCAGCCAAGAGCCGTTACATCTTCAAAATAGGCTTCAATAAAACGGTCCGCAATTGTCTGAACATCTTCTCCAAGCTCATTTGCAGCCTTTATCAGCTTATCATCTACATCAGTAAAGTTTGATACATAAGTGACATCGTATCCTCTGTACTCCAAGTATTTCCGGACAGTATCATAGACAATGGCAGGACGGGCATTTCCTATATGGATATAGTTATAAACGGTCGGTCCGCACACATACATTTTGACCTTGCCCTCTTCAAGCGGCTTAAACGTTTCCTTTTGTCTGGTTAGCGTATTGTATAACTTGATGGTCATCTTGACTCTTCCCTTCTTTCAATTGTGCAAGCTCTTGTCTCAAATGCAGCATTTCTGCTTCCAGTTCTTTGAACCTGTCTGCGACTGGATCAGGAAGATTGCAGTGATCAAGATCATTTTTGATTCTCTTCCCATTTTGTATCACGACCTTGCCTGGTATTCCTACAACAGTGGAATGATCAGGCACATCACGGAGCACAACCGAACCCGCACCAATCTTAGAATAAGCGCCGACTGTAATGGATCCCAGTACTTTCGCACCTGTAGCAATCAAAGCGTTATCCTGAATGGTCGGATGCCTCTTTCCTTTTTCTTTCCCGGTTCCGCCTAAAGTTACCCCTTGGAAGACTGTTACGTTATTACCAATTTCACACGTTTCTCCAATTACAACACCCATGCCGTGGTCTATGAAAAAACGCCTCCCGATTTTCGCGCCTGGATGGATTTCGATTCCTGTAAAAAAGCGGCTCACTTGAGAAATGACTCTTGCAATGAAGAACAGATTCCGTCTAAAAAAAGCATGTGCCAGCCGGTGCGCCCAAATTGCATGAAGCCCGGAATAAGTAAGAATGACTTCTAAATAAGACCTTGCAGCCGGATCCTGTTCGAAAACAACCTCGATATCTTCCTTCAGTATTTTAAACATTCTATTCCCCCCAAACATTCCCCTTGATTTTTAAATGAAACTAAAAAAGCGCCTCTGCCTAATAGACAGAGACGCTTTAAATGCGCGGTTCCACTCTGTTTAAACAAGCAAAAAAATTGCCTGCTTCAACTTTAGGCTCCTGTAACGGTGAGCAATCCGCTTTTATTTAATGCGTCAGACTGGCTGATGGTTCAATAAAAGACTCAAAGGTGCATTTCGAGAATGATTTCGCATAAACCTCTTTCAGCCGGGGAGGTTCTCTCTATCATGGAAACGGACTCTCTACTTCTCCTTATCAACGCGTTTTAATGTATTAATCTTACTATATTACATTTTTAGAAAAAAGTTAACTGTTCGCACTTTTTAATCGGGTTAAAATTGTTTCTTTTCCGAGCAGCTCGATTGCCTGAGGCAGATCGGGACCATGAGTTTGTCCAGTTGTTGCAACACGGATTGGCATAAACAGGTTCTTGCCTTTATGTCCGGTAGACTTCTGAACAGCTTTCGTAGCAGCTTTAATTTGATCAGCCGTAAAGGACTCAAGCTTCTCAATTTCCTCTGCAAATGCTGTAAGAACCTCTGGAACCTGTTCCTCTTCAAGAACATTTCGCGCTTCGCGGTTATAAGTAATTTCTTCTTTAAAGAAAAGCTCAGTCAGCTCAACTATTTCTGCACCATAACTCATTTTGTCCTGATGAAGGCCGATTAATTTCCGTGCCCAGTCCATTTCTTCTGCTGAAGCAGATTCTGATACTTTTCCAGCTTTGATCAAATGAGGAAGGGACAGATCAACCAGCTGATCTAATTCAAGCTGTTTGACATACTGATTGTTCAGCCACATTAACTTCTGTGTATCAAAAACAGCCGGTGATTTCGAAAGTCGATTCGGATCGAATATTTCAATGAACTGCTCTTTGCTGAAAATTTCTTCTTCGCCGCCCGGAGACCATCCAAGCATGCCGATAAAGTTAAAGAGCGCCTGCGGCAAATAGCCCAATTCTTTATATTGTTCAATAAATTGAATAATTGATTCATCTCGTTTGCTTAATTTTTTGCGGTTTTCATTGACGATCAGTGTCATGTGGCCGAAAATAGGTGCTTCCCAGCCTAATGCATTAAAAATCATAATTTGCTTCGGGGTATTTGAAATGTGGTCTTCCCCGCGAAGAACATGAGTCATTTTCATTAAATAATCATCTACTGCTACAGCAAAGTTATAAGTTGGCGTTCCGTCTTTTTTTACAATGACATAGTCGCCGATTCCATCAGTTTCAAATGAAATTTCATCTTTCACGATATCGTTAAATGTAATGACCTCTCCCTTTGGAACACGGAAGCGAATGCTTGGTTTTCTTCCTTCATCCTCAAGCTTTTGCTGCTCTTCAGGTGTTAAATGTGCGCATTTTCCAGAATATTGAGGAGTTTCGCCGCGGGCACTTTGCTCTTCCCGCTCCTGCTCAAGCTCTTCTTCTGTACAATAGCATTTATACGCCTTTCCGCAAGAAAGAAGTTCATCGTAATATTTTTTTATAAAGATCATTGCGCTCTGACTGTCTGTATGGACCGTATTCACCGTCTGTATCAATACTTTCATCCCAGTCAATGCCGAGCCATTTCAAATATTTAAGCTGGCTTTCTTCGCCGCCTTCAATATTTCTCTTCTTATCCGTGTCTTCAATTCGGATAATAAATTTGCCGCCTGTATTTCTCGCATATAAATAATTAAAAAGGGCTGTTCGGGCATTCCCAATATGTAAATGTCCAGTCGGACTTGGAGCGTATCGCACTCTTACTTCATTTGTCATTGTTGTACCTCCGATAATCTTTAACGTCCGTTTCATTTTATCACTAAAGTCACTCTGTTCAAAAGGTGGTCCGTGATTATTTTTTCTGAATGAGAACCGTTGCCTGTGAAGCTATTCCTTCTCCTCTGCCCGTAAAACCAAGCTGTTCGGTCGTTGTTGCTTTTACATTCACTTGATTGATATCAGCCTCAAGCAGCACAGCAATTCTTTCTCTCATTTGATCAATATATGGAGCCATCTTAGGCTTCTGAGCAATAATTGTACAATCAATATTTAGAAGCGCATATCCTTTTTCTTTTACGAGCTGCCAAACATGCTGCAGTAATTTTGCGGAGTCTGCATCTTTAAATTCTGGATCGGTATCCGGAAAATGCTTGCCTATATCACCGGCAGCAATAGCACCAAGGCATGCATCAGCTACCGTATGAAGCAAAACATCTGCATCCGAATGGCCAAGCAGTCCTTTTTCATACGGAATTTCGATTCCTCCGAGGATGAGCGGGCGGCCTTCTACGAGCTGGTGCACATCAAATCCCTGTCCAATTCTCAACATTACGTTTCCCCTCTTTCACTTTCTAAGATGGCTTTTGCAAGCAGCAGATCATCTGGTGTCGTTAGTTTTATATTTGTATAGTCGCCCTCTATCACTTGAACTTTCCTTCCGCTTCTTTCAATCAAACTTGCGTCATCGGTTCCCAAGAACCCAGACTGCATAGCTTCCTCGTGGGCAGTGAGGATATCTGAAAGACGAAAAGCTTGTGGGGTCTGTACGGCCCACAAGCTAGAACGTTCAACTGTTTCAATCACTTCGCTGTTTAGAACGCGTTTAATGGTGTCCTTTACAGGGACTGCAACCGTTGCAGCTCCATCTTCACTTGCTGCTTTAACTAGTTTTGTCATCATGTGTTTTTTGATGAATGGACGTGCTCCGTCATGGACTAGAACAATCTCGGAAGATGCAGCTTTGAGACCATTATACACGCTGTGCTGCCTCTCACTGCCCCCGCTGATCAAACCTTTAATCTTACGGATTTCGTAACGGTCAGCCATGGCGGCAAAAATATCTCTTTCGTTCGGATTTACAACTAAGAGAATGCCTGTACATTGTGGATCATGTTCAAAAACTTTCAATGTATGAACAATGACAGGAATTCCATCAAGCTCAATGAATTGCTTGTTCTTCCCTGCATTCATACGCTTTCCTTGTCCTGCAGCAGGAATGACTACTTCATACTTCATGCGTTTACTCCCCTACAATGCTTTTTCCAGCAGCTTGGGTTTAGCAAAAATCATTCTTCCGGCAGATGTCTGCAGCACACTCGTAACAATCACATCAATGTGCTTGCCTATATAATCTCTTCCATCTTCAACAACAATCATCGTGCCGTCATCTAAATAGGCGACGCCCTGATTATGTTCTTTTCCATCTTTAATGACTTGTACTTTCATTTCTTCCCCAGGCAATACAACCGGCTTCACAGCGTTTGCTAAGTCATTGATATTTAATACTGCTACACCCTGAAGCTCACATACTTTGTTTAAGTTAAAATCGTTTGTTACCACGACGCCTGATGTAAGCTTGGCTAGTTTTACGAGTTTGCTGTCAACCTCTTGTATTTCATCAAAGTCGCCCTCATAAATCTCTACTTTAATGGACAGCTCCTTTTGAATGCGGTTCAAGATATCAAGTCCGCGTCTTCCGCGATTTCGTTTTAATGCATCAGAGGAATCGGCAATGTGCTGCAGTTCTTCAAGGACAAATTGAGGAATCACAATCGTGCCTTCTAAAAATCCCGTCTGGCAGATATCTGCGATTCTGCCGTCGATAATCACGCTTGTATCCAAAATTTTAAGCTTTTTGTCTTCTGTTTCTGTGTCTTCCTCGCCAGCGCCTTTTTTCTTTCCGATTTTGCCGGAAATAGAGAAAAGACTGATTAATTCATCTTTCCGCTTGAATCCGACCTGAAAACCAAGGTATCCAAGCAAAAGTGTAAGAAAGATCGGAATAATCGTACTGAACACTTGATATTGGATGTCTTTAAACGGAATAACATTTACGATAAGAAAGGCAATTATAAGTCCGACAATCAATCCTAAACTACCAAATAGAACATCCGTTACAGGTGCCTTTACCAGTGATTCTTCTAAAAGCTTTACCCAGTTAATCACATAATCGACAAGCCAGAATGTTGCTATATAGAATAATATCGCTCCTAAAATGGCTAATGCATATGGTGAATTAATAAAAGGTATGTCTTGTAGATTTAACAATCTCATTAGCTCCGGCATAAAGAAAATGCCTAGAGTTCCTCCAAGAAACAGGAAAAAGATCTGCACAATACGCTTTAACATACCTCCACCTCCTTTTTATCTATTATAATCACTTTAATTCAATTAAAACGCCAAAGATATGAAATTCTAAAGCTGTAAACAGATTGAAATGTTAGAACAGATTATACCTTTTCCCAAAAAAGAAAAACAAGAATAATATAGCCTAAATCTGCCGGATTAAAACGTGCAAATAAAAAATTTCATAAAAAGTTCGCTATATTTGACGATCAATCAGCAGTTGTTCCTGCAGCCTGCGCAGACCTTCTTTAATTTTCTTCGCCCGAACCTCGCCAATGCCATCAACCTCATCCAACTGTTCTACGGTTGCACGCGTAATAAGTTTCAGATTTGTAAATTTGTTCACTAAATTTTCAATTATGACAGGCGGAAGTCGAGGAATCTTTTTAAGAACTCTGTAGCCTCGGGGCATAACTAAATCCTCAAGATTGGTAAAATGTGCTGAATATCCTAGAAGCCTCAGCAGGACCATGTCATCTAAGAGCTCCGTATTTGTGAGAACCTGAAATTGATCGAGCACATATTTAGGATCAAGTGTTTTATCAAAACAATAATCTTTAATGACAAGCGCTGCTTCCTCTTCTATATCTGACAGCAATTCGTTCAGCTGTAAACGGATCAGGTGCCCTTCCGTACCAAGTTCATTAATATAATTTAAGATTTCATTTTTTATTCGAAGGACCATTTCAATCCGGTGAATCACCTGCAGCAATTCATCAAATGTTACAAGTTCTTCAAATTCCAATGCTCCAAGATTTATTATTGACTGATCAAGAACGGTGCGGTATTTCTCAAGTGTCTGAATGGCCTGGTTTGCCTTCGTTAAGATTACACCGATGTCTCTCAGTGCATAACGAAGCTCTCCGTAATAAAGAGTTATAACATTTCTTCTCTGTGAAATGGCTACTACCAGATTGCCTGTCTGCTTCGCCACTCTCTCAGCTGTACGGTGACGCATACCTGTTTCGATGGACCCGATAAAAGCATTTGGAACAAGCTGAGCATTTGCATATAATATTTTATTGCCCGAATCACTCAGGATAATGGCTCCGTCCATTTTAGCAAGTTCATAAAGATGAGCCGGGGAAAATGCAGAGTTTATGTAAAATCCTCCATCTACTAGCTCTTTTACTTTATCACTGAAACCGACCACAATCAGACCGCCGGTTTTCGCCCGCAATACGTTTTCAATTCCAGCTCTGAGAGGAGTCCCCGGAGCAATAAATTGCAAGATTTCTTTCATGCTTTTTTCATGTGTTTTTTTCTCTTTATCAATCATTGTCCTACCCCCCTAATGTAGTCTGCAGGGCCTCTGAGACGTTCTTTACTCCCACAACCTCTATGTCCCCCGGCACCGTCCATCCCCCAATGTTGGCCTCTGGAACGATTGCACGCTTAAACCCAAGCTTGGCTGCTTCCATGACTCGCTGTTCGATTCTTGAAACGCGTCTGACTTCGCCGGTTAAGCCTACTTCACCAATAATGATATCCGTCGCTTTTGATGGTACGTCCTTAAAGCTTGACGCTATGCTGACTGCTATTGCCAAATCAATAGCAGGTTCATCTAATTTCACTCCTCCTGCCACTTTTAAATAGGCATCCTGGTTTTGCAGAAGCAAGCCTACTCTTTTCTCAAGGACAGCCATTAACAGCGGTACACGATTATGGTCAATCCCGGTTGCCATTCTTCGCGGATTCCCGAAGCTTGTAGGCGAGATTAACGCCTGAATTTCCACCAGAACCGGCCTTGTTCCTTCCATGGATGCAACAACCGTTGAGCCCGCTGCCCCTTTTGAACGTTCCTCAAGAAAAATCTCTGAAGGGTTCAGAACCTCCTCAAGACCGCTTTCTTTCATTTCAAAAATACCCATTTCATTTGTAGAGCCAAAACGGTTTTTAACCGCCCTTAAAATCCGGTACGTATGATGACGTTCTCCTTCAAAATAAAGCACGGTATCAACCATGTGTTCTAGGATTCTCGGACCTGCAATGGACCCTTCCTTCGTGACATGTCCCACAATAAAGATCGCAATGCCTTTTGTTTTCGCGAGCCTCATCAGTTCAGCGGTACATTCCCGGACTTGTGAAACACTGCCCGGTGCAGATGTAATGTCACTTTGAAAAACCGTTTGGATCGAATCCACGATTACAAATGCAGGATTCGTTTCATCAATCGCTTTTGAAATAAATTCAAGATCTGTTTCAGCAAGAACATAGAGCTTTTCAGATTTGACACCAAGTCTGTCAGCCCTCATTTTCGTTTGCTTGACTGATTCTTCGCCTGAAATATATAAGACATCGTTTCCATTGTCGGCTAACTGAGAAGAAACTTGAAGCAGCAGTGTTGATTTTCCTATTCCGGGGTCTCCTCCTATTAATACTAGGGAGCCTCTTACAATTCCGCTTCCAAGGACACGGTTAAATTCCTGCAGGTTTGTTTTAATGCGCGGTTCTTGAGTTGTTTCAATGTTTGTAATGGGTGAAGGTTTATTGGCGGTTTGACCTGGAGCTGAGTGCGCAAAGGCAACTCTTCTATTTGCAGTTCCTGTTTTGACAATTTCCTCTGTCATCGTGTTCCATGCGCCGCAGCCTGGACATTTCCCCATCCATTTGGCAGATTCATATCCGCACGTCAAACACATGAATTTCGATTTTGTTTTAGCCATTAATTCGGTCCTTCCTTACTAGATTACCAATTTTAATAAGAAATGATGTGCTATCACAGAAACGAAATCGAGGCATACGTAAAGAATGTATGCCTCATGATATTTCGCCTTAGATGATTATTTTATTTTCTCTGCTTCTGCCTCAGAGCCTTTTACGATAAATTCTCCGTCCGTTACATCAAGTACGACTTTTTGGCCTTTCTCGATTGTGCCTTTCAGCAGTTCTTCTGACAGACGATCTTCTACATGCTTTTGAATGGCTCTTCTTAGAGGACGGGCACCGTATTCAGGATCAAATCCTTCATCTGCAATTTTATCCTGAGCGGCATCCGTCAGCTCAAGAACTAGATCCTGCTCTGCTAGACGTTTCATCAACTGATCCGCCATCAGCGTTACGATTTCTTTAATGTGCTTCTTCTCAAGAGAATGGAACACGATGATTTCATCAATACGGTTTAAGAACTCAGGTCTGAATGCTTTTTTGAGTTCACTCATTACCTTGCCTTTCATATCTTTATAATCCTGCGCTTCGTCCTGTACATTGAAGCCAACGTATTTGTTGCGTTTAAGCTCGCTCGCTCCAACATTTGAAGTCATGATTAAAATCGTATTTCTGAAATCAACCGTTCTTCCTTTAGAATCTGTTAAACGTCCATCCTCTAAAACTTGAAGGAGAATGTTAAAGACATCCGGATGTGCTTTTTCAATCTCATCAAGAAGTACAACTGAGTAAGGCTTTCTGCGAACTTTCTCTGTCAGTTGTCCGCCTTCCTCATAGCCGACATACCCTGGAGGCGAACCGACAAGTCTGGATGTAGAATGCTTCTCCATATACTCAGACATATCAATGCGGATCATCGAATCTTCGTCACCAAAAATAGATTCAGCAAGTGCACGTGCAAGCTCTGTTTTCCCTACTCCAGTAGGTCCCAAGAAAACGAAAGAACCGATTGGGCGCTTTGGATCCTTTAAGCCTGCTCTTGCACGGCGTACTGCTTTCGCAACTGCAACAACAGCCTCATCTTGGCCAATTACACGGTTATGAAGGATTTGTTCCATGTTCAGAAGTTTATCTGTTTCTTTTTGAGCAAGTCGTGATACAGGTATTCCAGTCCAGCTTGCCACAACCATGGCAATATCCTCAACTGTGACCTCGGAGTTTTCCTGACCTTGTTTTTCTTTCCATGTTTTCTTCGTTTCTTCAAGCTGTTCACGAAGACGCTGTTCTGTATCGCGCAATGAAGCTGCCTTTTCAAACTCCTGGCTCTGAACAGATGCATCCTTTTCTTTCCGTACTTCTTCAAGCTTCATTTCAAGCTCTTTTAAGTTTGGAGGAGTTGTGAATGAACGAAGGCGCACTTTTGAACCTGCCTCATCAATCAAATCGATCGCCTTATCTGGTAAGAACCGATCGGAAATGTAACGGTCTGAAAGTTTTACTGCAGCATCGATCGCTTCATCTGTAATGGATACTCTGTGGTGAGCCTCATAGCGGTCGCGAAGCCCTTTTAAAATCAGGATGCTTTCTTCAGCTGTAGGCTCATCAACCTGGATTGGCTGGAAGCGTCGTTCCAAAGCAGCATCTTTTTCAATATATTTGCGGTACTCATCAAGAGTTGTTGCTCCAATACACTGCAATTCACCTCTTGCAAGTGATGGCTTAAGAATATTTGAAGCGTCGATTGCGCCCTCTGCGCCTCCAGCTCCAATTAACGTATGCAATTCATCAATGAATAAAATAATGTTGCCTGCCTGGCGAATTTCGTCCATCACTTTCTTAAGACGGTCCTCAAACTCACCGCGGTATTTCGTTCCTGCTACAACAGTTCCCATATCTAGTGTCATCACTCGTTTATCACGGAGAATTTCAGGAACTTCATTATTGACGATTTGCTGAGCCAATCCTTCAGCGATTGCCGTTTTACCTACTCCAGGCTCCCCGATTAAGACAGGATTGTTTTTCGTTCTGCGGCTCAGTACCTCAATGACCCTCTGAATCTCTTTGCTTCTGCCGATTACAGGGTCTAAGCTGCCTTCACGTGCAATGGCAGTCAAGTCGCGTGCAAGACTGTCAAGGGTCGGTGTATTGGCATTGTTCATTGAGCCGCCCTGATGCCCCGAGCCTGATTCATTGCTGCCCAAAAGCTGAAGAACTTGCTGGCGTGCTTTATTTAAACTTACTCCAAGATTGTTCAGAACTCTTGCTGCTACACCTTCACCTTCACGGATAAGACCTAAAAGGATATGCTCAGTGCCAACGTAAGAATGACCAAGCTTTCTTGCTTCATCCATTGAAAGCTCGATGACTTTCTTCGCCCGCGGAGTATAGTGAATCGTTTGAGAAATTTCTTGTCCTCTCCCGATTAGGCTCTCTACTTCTTTTTGAATTTTATCTGAACCAAGGCCAAGTGCTGTCAGTGCTTTTGCAGCAATTCCTTCGCCTTCGCGTACAAGACCGAGAAGAATATGCTCAGTGCCGATATTATTATGTCCCAGTCGAACTGCTTCCTCTTGTGCTAGTGCAAGAACTTTTTGAGCCCGCTCAGTGAATCTTCCAAACATCATACTTCATCATCCTCCATCCTTCTGACCATTTCTAGGTTTAATCTTTCTCTTATTAAGGAAGCTCTTCTTATATCCCGTTCATCCGGTCTTAAAGCCCCGCCCGAATACTGCTGCAGAAAACCAGGCTGAGTTAAAATCATTAACTCATTTAATATGTTTCTGGAAATGTCTTTAATAATATTTAAGTCTATTCCCAGCCTGACATCTGATAAACATTTGGCGGCTTCTTTAGACTCGATTATACGGCTGTATGTCAGAGTGCCGAGAGATCTGAACACACGGTCTTCAAGCGGTATCTGCGACGTTTTATATAAGGCTTCGCGTGCAGAACGCTCTTTGTCAATCAGCTGATGGACAACACTCAGCAAATCCTCTACTATATCGTCTTCAGACTTCCCCAGTGTAATCTGATTTGAAATCTGAAAGATGTTACCTAATGCTTCGCTGCCTTCCCCGTAAATTCCTCTAACAACCAGACCTAATTGATTAATTGCCGGAATAATCCGGTTCATCTGCTGTGTCAGGACAAGTGCAGGCAAGTGCATCATAACAGATGCTCTAAGGCCTGTTCCGACATTCGTCGGACAGCTTGTTAAGTATCCTCTCTGCTCGTCAAATGCGTAATCTACAGCGTGTTCCATCCAATCGTCCAGCCCGCTTGCTGATTTTAATGCTTCTTTCAGCTGAAGGCCTGGATATAAACATTGAATTCGAATATGATCCTCTTCATTCAGCATAATGCTGACTTCTTCATTTTCTGATAATAAACATCCTCCAAAAGAAGAATCTTCCGCTAAATTCGGACTAATTAAATGTT
Organism: Bacillus sp. V2I10; assembly: GCF_030817055.1. Classification (NCBI taxonomy): domain Bacteria; kingdom Bacillati; phylum Bacillota; class Bacilli; order Caryophanales; family Bacillaceae; genus Bacillus; species Bacillus sp. V2I10. Next base: position 259,677 of record NZ_JAUSYV010000001.1, read on the forward strand.
TTTCAACTAAAACCCTTTTTTGAATGGGCAGCAGATCTTCCATCCTGAGCATTTCAAGCTTGCCAATTTCATTCACACTTTTATCCGAAAAAGTTTCTTCAAAAAGGGATAAAATTTCCTGCGATTCTTCGTTTGACGCAATTGTTGGAAACTTATATTTCTCAATATTTCTTGCAAGCCTGACCCTGCTGCTGAGAACAATGTCAGAATCAGGTCCTTCCTTGCTCATCCAGGCGCTCATTGCCTGATTGATAAATTGCTGGAGTGACATATCAGGATTCTCCTCCTCTGGAACTTTTTAATTTCAGTTCAAGCGAACGGATTTCATCTCGAGTCTCAGCAGCTTTTTCAAATTCTTCTTGCTGTATCAAATCCTTAAGATTCTGTTTTAATAACTCTATTCGTTTGCGGACGTGAATGCTACCGCCAATTCGTTCAGGAATTTTACCCGCATGAACAGTGTTTCCGCTATGGACCCTTCTTAAAATAGGATTTATCTGATCATTAAAAGTCCGATAGCACTCCGAACAGCCAAAACGGCCGACTTTTGTAAACTGCTGATATGTCATCTGACATCTGCTGCACTGCAAAACTTCATTTTTCTTAAAAACATCCTGTTTAGTTTTTGAAATAGAAGGTTCCATATTTAATAAACCTGCTAATAAGTTATTGATTGAAAAACCAGTACTGTTGTCTATAAACATCGAACTGTTATCCTGTGCACATTGTTCACAAATATGAATCTCTGTCTTTTCGCCGTTCACTACTTTTGTAAAATGAAAAGTTGCCGGCCTTTCATTGCAATCCTGGCAAATCAAGTCTGTTCACCTGCTTTCATCGGTATTTCAAGGAAGTCAGCATAGCTTTTATCATCCTTGCCCTTAACTCGTCTCTATGCGGCAAATCAATATATAAGACGGAACGGTCAATTACACTCAACATAATCTTCGCTTCACGTCTTGAAATCACTTCTTCATTAACCAGCCTTAAAATAAGATCTTCAGCAGCGGTTTGCGAAATCCGTCTATCGATAATTCCCAATATCTGATCAATTAAGTGGGCAGCATCATTCGATTTCACCTTAATGATACGAATGTAGCCTCCGCCGCCTCTCTTGCTCTCTACTATATACCCTCTTTCAATAGTAAAACGCGTATTAATCACATAATTTATTTGTGAGGGCACACATTGAAACTTATCCGCAATCTCGCTTCTTTTGATTTCAACGATTTCTTTGCCGCTCGTAGTAAGCACCTGCTTCAAATACTGTTCAATGACATCCGAAATATTCCGCACTCCGCCTCCCCCTAACTTGACTTTGACTATATTTGACTTTAACACTAATATAAAACGAAGTTCAATTTTTTTCAACTTATAACCACTAATTTACCTATTTCCATTATTAACGGCAGTGAAACATTTTTAAACAGGAATTACCATTTTATTTATTGGCTGCTTAAAGGAATTTATAAATAAGGAGTAAAAGCATGGAGGGGTTATATTATATATACGTCTAATAAAATGGATTCATGAAAGGGAATATCTTTTTCTAATTAGAATGTCGGTTTATTACCTTCCTCACCGCTCATACATTATTTGAGACCGTTCAGACCGGCTGAAGCACTGTAGTTTGCAAATGCTATAAATGATGAATTTACCAAAGGCAGCTAGATAAAGAGCAATTTCGGGAGTATTTTGATATGTACTGGTTCTCATTTTGAAACTACTCTTCTTATTTTGAGCCTCATCCCCATCATACACTGGTTTATCTCCTTCCTAGAAGAGCATTTATGTACACTCACCGGTCATTTGTGCTCGTTCAAGGCCAAGTTATAAGCGCTCGAACAAAATGCGCGCTCTGCACGGTTTTATGGTCGTGCAGCCATTCCTTCTAATCGGTGCAGTCCTACTAAAAAGCAAAACCAGCTTCCAACCGCCATCCCTGTAATTGTCCTTTGTCCTTTGCCATTTTATCTTTTACATACACAAAAAAGAACAGCATCTCTGCTGTTCTTTTTTATGCGTGCCTGGCAACGTCCTACTCTCACAGGGGGAAACCCCCAACTACCATCGGCGCTAAAGAGCTTAACTTCCGTGTTCGGCATGGGAACGGGTGTGACCTCTTTGCCATCATCACCAGACAATATGCAATTGATTAGAAAGAATGTTATTCTTTCAAAACTAAATAACGTTTGATAACAAGATTCACTTACATTTACACATATTAGACTGTGGTTAAGTCCTCGAACGATTAGTATCTGTCAGCTCCACACGTCACCGCGCTTCCACCTCAGACCTATCAACCTGATCATCTTTCAGGGTTCTTACTCACTTGCGTGATGGGAAATCTCATCTTGAGGGGGGCTTCATGCTTAGATGCTTTCAGCACTTATCCCTTCCGCACATAGCTACCCAGCGATGCCTTTGGCAAGACAACTGGTACACCAGCGGTGCGTCCATCCCGGTCCTCTCGTACTAAGGACAGCTCCTCTCAAATTTCCTGCGCCCACGACGGATAGGGACCGAACTGTCTCACGACGTTCTGAACCCAGCTCGCGTACCGCTTTAATGGGCGAACAGCCCAACCCTTGGGACCGACTACAGCCCCAGGATGCGATGAGCCGACATCGAGGTGCCAAACCTCCCCGTCGATGTGGACTCTTGGGGGAGATAAGCCTGTTATCCCCGGGGTAGCTTTTATCCGTTGAGCGATGGCCCTTCCATGCGGAACCACCGGATCACTAAGCCCGACTTTCGTCCCTGCTCGACTTGTAGGTCTCGCAGTCAAGCTCCCTTGTGCCTTTACACTCTGCGAATGATTTCCAACCATTCTGAGGGAACCTTTGGGCGCCTCCGTTACATTTTAGGAGGCGACCGCCCCAGTCAAACTGCCCACCTGACACTGTCTCCCAGCCCGATCAGGGCTGTGGGTTAGAATTTCAATACAGCAAGGGTAGTATCCCACCAATGCCTCCACCGAAGCTGGCGCTCCGGCTTCCAAGGCTCCTACCTATCCTGTACAAGCTGTACCAAAATTCAATATCAGGCTACAGTAAAGCTCCACGGGGTCTTTCCGTCCTGTCGCGGGTAACCTGCATCTTCACAGGTACTATAATTTCACCGAGTCTCTCGTTGAGACAGTGCCCAGATCGTTACGCCTTTCGTGCGGGTCGGAACTTACCCGACAAGGAATTTCGCTACCTTAGGACCGTTATAGTTACGGCCGCCGTTTACTGGGGCTTCAATTCAAAGCTTCGCTTGCGCTAACCTCTCCTCTTAACCTTCCAGCACCGGGCAGGCGTCAGCCCCTATACTTCGCCTTGCGGCTTCGCAGAGACCTGTGTTTTTGCTAAACAGTCGCCTGGGCCTATTCACTGCGGCTTTTCAGGGCTATGAACCCTAAAAAGCACCCCTTCTCCCGAAGTTACGGGGTCATTTTGCCGAGTTCCTTAACGAGAGTTCTCTCGCTCACCTTAGGATTCTCTCCTCGCCTACCTGTGTCGGTTTGCGGTACGGGCACCTCTCACCTCGCTAGAGGCTTTTCTTGGCAGTGTGGAATCAGGAACTTCGGTACTAAATTTCCCTCGCCATCACAGCTCAGCCTTATATGAGAAGCGGATTTGCCTACTTCTCAGCCTAACTGCTTGGACGCGCATATCCAACAGCGCGCTTGCCCTATCCTCCTGCGTCCCCCCATTGCTCAAATGGTGAGGAGGTGGTACAGGAATATCAACCTGTTGTCCATCGCCTACGCCTTTCGGCCTCGGCTTAGGTCCCGACTAACCCTGAGCGGACGAGCCTTCCTCAGGAAACCTTAGGCATTCGGTGGAGGGGATTCTCACCCCTCTTTCGCTACTCATACCGGCATTCTCACTTCTAAGCGCTCCACCAGTCCTTACGGTCTAGCTTCAACGCCCTTAGAACGCTCTCCTACCACTGTTCGTAAGAACAGTCCACAGCTTCGGTGATACGTTTAGCCCCGGTACATTTTCGGCGCAGAGTCACTCGACCAGTGAGCTATTACGCACTCTTTAAATGGTGGCTGCTTCTAAGCCAACATCCTGGTTGTCTAAGCAACTCCACATCCTTTTCCACTTAACGTATACTTTGGGACCTTAGCTGGTGGTCTGGGCTGTTTCCCTCTTGACTACGGATCTTATCACTCGCAGTCTGACTCCCAAGGAGCAAGTCTTTGGCATTCGGAGTTTGACTGAATTCGGTAACCCGATGAGGGCCCCTAGTCCAATCAGTGCTCTACCTCCAAGACTCTCATACTTGAGGCTAGCCCTAAAGCTATTTCGGAGAGAACCAGCTATCTCCAGGTTCGATTGGAATTTCTCCGCTACCCACACCTCATCCCCGCACTTTTCAACGTGCGTGGGTTCGGGCCTCCATTCAGTGTTACCTGAACTTCACCCTGGACATGGGTAGATCACCTGGTTTCGGGTCTACGACCACGTACTAAAACGCCCTATTCAGACTCGCTTTCGCTGCGGCTCCGTCTCATCAACTTAACCTTGCACGGGATCGTAACTCGCCGGTTCATTCTACAAAAGGCACGCCATCACCCATTAACGGGCTCTGACTACTTGTAAGCACACGGTTTCAGGATCTTTTCACTCCCCTTCCGGGGTGCTTTTCACCTTTCCCTCACGGTACTGGTTCACTATCGGTCACTAGGGAGTATTTAGCCTTGGGAGATGGTCCTCCCTGCTTCCGACGGGATTTCTCGTGTCCCGCCGTACTCAGGATCCACTCTGGAGGGAACGAAGTTTCGACTACAGGGTTATTACCTTCTCTGACGGACCTTTCCAGGTCGCTTCATCTACCCCGTTCCTTTGTAACTCCGTATAGAGTGTCCTACAACCCCAAGAGGCAAGCCTCTTGGTTTGGGCTAATTCCGTTTCGCTCGCCGCTACTTGGGAAATCGCGTTTGCTTTCTCTTCCTCCGGGTACTTAGATGTTTCAGTTCCCCGGGTCTGCCTTCATTATCCTATGTATTCAGATAAAGATACTGTTCCATTACGAACAGTGGGTTTCCCCATTCGGAAATCTCTGGATCAAAGCTTACTTACAGCTCCCCAAAGCATATCGGTGTTAGTCCCGTCCTTCATCGGCTCCTAGTGCCAAGGCATCCACCGTGCGCCCTTCATAACTTAACCTAAATGGTCAATCGCATCATCAGATGCGTTTCGCATTTCGTTGTTTGTTTAGACATAAATGTCTAGAAAATCACTAATTATGGTAAGCGTAAATCTCAGTGAATTACTTGTTATCAATTACGTTATCTAGTTTTCAAAGAACAACCGACAAATCAGATGATTTGTCTTCTATCATAGAGAGAATGATCTCTCAAAACTAAACAAAAACCAAAAGCGTCCTCATATATCCTTAGAAAGGAGGTGATCCAGCCGCACCTTCCGATACGGCTACCTTGTTACGACTTCACCCCAATCATCTACCCCACCTTAGGCGGCTGGCTCCTTGCGGTTACCCCACCGACTTCGGGTGTTGCAAACTCTCGTGGTGTGACGGGCGGTGTGTACAAGGCCCGGGAACGTATTCACCGCGGCATGCTGATCCGCGATTACTAGCGATTCCAGCTTCATGCAGGCGAGTTGCAGCCTGCAATCCGAACTGAGAATGGTTTTATGGGATTGGCTAAACCTCGCGGTCTCGCAGCCCTTTGTACCATCCATTGTAGCACGTGTGTAGCCCAGGTCATAAGGGGCATGATGATTTGACGTCATCCCCACCTTCCTCCGGTTTGTCACCGGCAGTCACCTTAGAGTGCCCAACTGAATGCTGGCAACTAAGATCAAGGGTTGCGCTCGTTGCGGGACTTAACCCAACATCTCACGACACGAGCTGACGACAACCATGCACCACCTGTCACTTTGTCCCCCGAAGGGGAACCTTCTATCTCTAGAAGTGGCAAAGGATGTCAAGACCTGGTAAGGTTCTTCGCGTTGCTTCGAATTAAACCACATGCTCCACCGCTTGTGCGGGCCCCCGTCAATTCCTTTGAGTTTCAGTCTTGCGACCGTACTCCCCAGGCGGAGTGCTTAATGCGTTAGCTGCAGCACTAAAGGGCGGAAACCCTCTAACACTTAGCACTCATCGTTTACGGCGTGGACTACCAGGGTATCTAATCCTGTTCGCTCCCCACGCTTTCGCGCCTCAGCGTCAGTTACAGACCAGAGAGTCGCCTTCGCCACTGGTGTTCCTCCACATCTCTACGCATTTCACCGCTACACGTGGAATTCCACTCTCCTCTTCTGCACTCAAGTTTCCCAGTTTCCAATGACCCTCCCCGGTTGAGCCGGGGGCTTTCACATCAGACTTAAGAAACCGCCTGCGCGCGCTTTACGCCCAATAATTCCGGACAACGCTTGCCACCTACGTATTACCGCGGCTGCTGGCACGTAGTTAGCCGTGGCTTTCTGGTTAGGTACCGTCAAGGTGCGAGCAGTTACTCTCGCACTTGTTCTTCCCTAACAACAGAGTTTTACGATCCGAAAACCTTCATCACTCACGCGGCGTTGCTCCGTCAGACTTTCGTCCATTGCGGAAGATTCCCTACTGCTGCCTCCCGTAGGAGTCTGGGCCGTGTCTCAGTCCCAGTGTGGCCGATCACCCTCTCAGGTCGGCTACGCATCGTTGCCTTGGTGAGCCATTACCTCACCAACTAGCTAATGCGCCGCGGGCCCATCTGTAAGTGACAGCCGAAACCGTCTTTCCAACTTGAACCATGCGGTTCAAGATACTATCCGGTATTAGCTCCGGTTTCCCGGAGTTATCCCAGTCTTACAGGCAGGTTGCCCACGTGTTACTCACCCGTCCGCCGCTGACCTCCTAAGAGGTCCGCTCGACTTGCATGTATTAGGCACGCCGCCAGCGTTCGTCCTGAGCCAGGATCAAACTCTCCGAAGAAAATTTGTGACTCAATTTGTTGCTGACTTAAAAATTTAAAACGTTTGGTACGCTTTTGGTTTTGTTTAGTTTTCAAAGATCATTTGCTTCAAGTGCAACTTTTAAATCATATCATTGTTGAATCATTAAGTCAACAATTTTTTAAAAGTAATTGGTGGAGCCTAGCGGGATCGAACCGCTGACCTCCTGCGTGCAAGGCAGGCGCTCTCCCAGCTGAGCTAAGGCCCCTAATTAAAAGTTGAAAATGGTCGGGAAGACAGGATTCGAACCTGCGACCCCTTGGTCCCAAACCAAGTGCTCTACCAAGCTGAGCTACTTCCCGTATATGGCGCGCCCGATAGGAGTCGAACCCATAACCTTTTGATCCGTAGTCAAACGCTCTATCCAATTGAGCTACGGGCGCATATATGATATAAGTGGTGCCGAGGACCGGAATCGAACCGGTACGGTAGTCACCTACCGCAGGATTTTAAGTCCTGTGCGTCTGCCAGTTCCGCCACCCCGGCGCAAGTAAGAGCGGAAGACGGGATTCGAACCCGCGACCCCCACCTTGGCAAGGTGGTGTTCTACCACTGAACTACTTCCGCAAAATATGATGCGGGTGAAGGGACTCGAACCCCCACGTCAAAGACACTAGATCCTAAGTCTAGCGCGTCTGCCAATTCCGCCACACCCGCATATTAAGGAAAAATGGTGTGCCATGAAGGACTCGAACCTTCGACCCTCTGATTAAAAGTCAGATGCTCTACCGACTGAGCTAATGGCACATAGTTTATAAAAAACCTGTTTCAGCAAAAAAGTGGTGCCGGCAAGAGGACTTGAACCCCCAACCTACTGATTACAAGTCAGTTGCTCTACCAATTGAGCTACACCGGCATTTAATAGTAAGTTTCGCTGATATTAAGCAGCTGTAAAGAATAAATGGTGGAGGATGACGGGCTCGAACCGCCGACCCTCTGCTTGTAAGGCAGATGCTCTCCCAGCTGAGCTAATCCTCCATTACAGCACTTTCGTGCTCAAGTATAAAAGTATACTGCCTGGCAACGTCCTACTCTCACAGGGGGAAACCCCCAACTACCATCGGCGCTAAAGAGCTTAACTTCCGTGTTCGGCATGGGAACGGGTGTGACCTCTTTGCCATCATCACCAGACAATATGCAATTGATTAGAAAGAATGTTATTCTTTCAAAACTAAATAACGTTTGATAACAAGATTCACTTACATTTACACATATTAGACTGTGGTTAAGTCCTCGAACGATTAGTATCTGTCAGCTCCACACGTCACCGCGCTTCCACCTCAGACCTATCAACCTGATCATCTTTCAGGGTTCTTACTCACTTGCGTGATGGGAAATCTCATCTTGAGGGGGGCTTCATGCTTAGATGCTTTCAGCACTTATCCCTTCCGCACATAGCTACCCAGCGATGCCTTTGGCAAGACAACTGGTACACCAGCGGTGCGTCCATCCCGGTCCTCTCGTACTAAGGACAGCTCCTCTCAAATTTCCTGCGCCCACGACGGATAGGGACCGAACTGTCTCACGACGTTCTGAACCCAGCTCGCGTACCGCTTTAATGGGCGAACAGCCCAACCCTTGGGACCGACTACAGCCCCAGGATGCGATGAGCCGACATCGAGGTGCCAAACCTCCCCGTCGATGTGGACTCTTGGGGGAGATAAGCCTGTTATCCCCGGGGTAGCTTTTATCCGTTGAGCGATGGCCCTTCCATGCGGAACCACCGGATCACTAAGCCCGACTTTCGTCCCTGCTCGACTTGTAGGTCTCGCAGTCAAGCTCCCTTGTGCCTTTACACTCTGCGAATGATTTCCAACCATTCTGAGGGAACCTTTGGGCGCCTCCGTTACATTTTAGGAGGCGACCGCCCCAGTCAAACTGCCCACCTGACACTGTCTCCCAGCCCGATCAGGGCTGTGGGTTAGAATTTCAATACAGCAAGGGTAGTATCCCACCAATGCCTCCACCGAAGCTGGCGCTCCGGCTTCCAAGGCTCCTACCTATCCTGTACAAGCTGTACCAAAATTCAATATCAGGCTACAGTAAAGCTCCACGGGGTCTTTCCGTCCTGTCGCGGGTAACCTGCATCTTCACAGGTACTATAATTTCACCGAGTCTCTCGTTGAGACAGTGCCCAGATCGTTACGCCTTTCGTGCGGGTCGGAACTTACCCGACAAGGAATTTCGCTACCTTAGGACCGTTATAGTTACGGCCGCCGTTTACTGGGGCTTCAATTCAAAGCTTCGCTTGCGCTAACCTCTCCTCTTAACCTTCCAGCACCGGGCAGGCGTCAGCCCCTATACTTCGCCTTGCGGCTTCGCAGAGACCTGTGTTTTTGCTAAACAGTCGCCTGGGCCTATTCACTGCGGCTTTTCAGGGCTATGAACCCTAAAAAGCACCCCTTCTCCCGAAGTTACGGGGTCATTTTGCCGAGTTCCTTAACGAGAGTTCTCTCGCTCACCTTAGGATTCTCTCCTCGCCTACCTGTGTCGGTTTGCGGTACGGGCACCTCTCACCTCGCTAGAGGCTTTTCTTGGCAGTGTGGAATCAGGAACTTCGGTACTAAATTTCCCTCGCCATCACAGCTCAGCCTTATATGAGAAGCGGATTTGCCTACTTCTCAGCCTAACTGCTTGGACGCGCATATCCAACAGCGCGCTTGCCCTATCCTCCTGCGTCCCCCCATTGCTCAAATGGTGAGGAGGTGGTACAGGAATATCAACCTGTTGTCCATCGCCTACGCCTTTCGGCCTCGGCTTAGGTCCCGACTAACCCTGAGCGGACGAGCCTTCCTCAGGAAACCTTAGGCATTCGGTGGAGGGGATTCTCACCCCTCTTTCGCTACTCATACCGGCATTCTCACTTCTAAGCGCTCCACCAGTCCTTACGGTCTAGCTTCAACGCCCTTAGAACGCTCTCCTACCACTGTTCGTAAGAACAGTCCACAGCTTCGGTGATACGTTTAGCCCCGGTACATTTTCGGCGCAGAGTCACTCGACCAGTGAGCTATTACGCACTCTTTAAATGGTGGCTGCTTCTAAGCCAACATCCTGGTTGTCTAAGCAACTCCACATCCTTTTCCACTTAACGTATACTTTGGGACCTTAGCTGGTGGTCTGGGCTGTTTCCCTCTTGACTACGGATCTTATCACTCGCAGTCTGACTCCCAAGGAGCAAGTCTTTGGCATTCGGAGTTTGACTGAATTCGGTAACCCGATGAGGGCCCCTAGTCCAATCAGTGCTCTACCTCCAAGACTCTCATACTTGAGGCTAGCCCTAAAGCTATTTCGGAGAGAACCAGCTATCTCCAGGTTCGATTGGAATTTCTCCGCTACCCACACCTCATCCCCGCACTTTTCAACGTGCGTGGGTTCGGGCCTCCATTCAGTGTTACCTGAACTTCACCCTGGACATGGGTAGATCACCTGGTTTCGGGTCTACGACCACGTACTAAAACGCCCTATTCAGACTCGCTTTCGCTGCGGCTCCGTCTCATCAACTTAACCTTGCACGGGATCGTAACTCGCCGGTTCATTCTACAAAAGGCACGCCATCACCCATTAACGGGCTCTGACTACTTGTAAGCACACGGTTTCAGGATCTTTTCACTCCCCTTCCGGGGTGCTTTTCACCTTTCCCTCACGGTACTGGTTCACTATCGGTCACTAGGGAGTATTTAGCCTTGGGAGATGGTCCTCCCTGCTTCCGACGGGATTTCTCGTGTCCCGCCGTACTCAGGATCCACTCTGGAGGGAACGAAGTTTCGACTACAGGGTTATTACCTTCTCTGACGGACCTTTCCAGGTCGCTTCATCTACCCCGTTCCTTTGTAACTCCGTATAGAGTGTCCTACAACCCCAAGAGGCAAGCCTCTTGGTTTGGGCTAATTCCGTTTCGCTCGCCGCTACTTGGGAAATCGCGTTTGCTTTCTCTTCCTCCGGGTACTTAGATGTTTCAGTTCCCCGGGTCTGCCTTCATTATCCTATGTATTCAGATAAAGATACTGTTCCATTACGAACAGTGGGTTTCCCCATTCGGAAATCTCTGGATCAAAGCTTACTTACAGCTCCCCAAAGCATATCGGTGTTAGTCCCGTCCTTCATCGGCTCCTAGTGCCAAGGCATCCACCGTGCGCCCTTCATAACTTAACCTAAATGGTCAATCGCATCATCAGATGCGTTTCGCATTTCGTTGTTTGTTTAGACATAAATGTCTAGAAAATCACTAATTATGGTAAGCGTAAATCTCAGTGAATTACTTGTTATCAATTACGTTATCTAGTTTTCAAAGAACAACTGACAAATCAGTTGATTTGTCTTCTATCATAGAGAGAATGATCTCTCAAAACTAAACAAAAACCAAAAGCGTCCTCATATATCCTTAGAAAGGAGGTGATCCAGCCGCACCTTCCGATACGGCTACCTTGTTACGACTTCACCCCAATCATCTACCCCACCTTAGGCGGCTGGCTCCTTGCGGTTACCCCACCGACTTCGGGTGTTGCAAACTCTCGTGGTGTGACGGGCGGTGTGTACAAGGCCCGGGAACGTATTCACCGCGGCATGCTGATCCGCGATTACTAGCGATTCCAGCTTCATGCAGGCGAGTTGCAGCCTGCAATCCGAACTGAGAATGGTTTTATGGGATTGGCTAAACCTCGCGGTCTCGCAGCCCTTTGTACCATCCATTGTAGCACGTGTGTAGCCCAGGTCATAAGGGGCATGATGATTTGACGTCATCCCCACCTTCCTCCGGTTTGTCACCGGCAGTCACCTTAGAGTGCCCAACTGAATGCTGGCAACTAAGATCAAGGGTTGCGCTCGTTGCGGGACTTAACCCAACATCTCACGACACGAGCTGACGACAACCATGCACCACCTGTCACTTTGTCCCCCGAAGGGGAACCTTCTATCTCTAGAAGTAGCAAAGGATGTCAAGACCTGGTAAGGTTCTTCGCGTTGCTTCGAATTAAACCACATGCTCCACCGCTTGTGCGGGCCCCCGTCAATTCCTTTGAGTTTCAGTCTTGCGACCGTACTCCCCAGGCGGAGTGCTTAATGCGTTAGCTGCAGCACTAAAGGGCGGAAACCCTCTAACACTTAGCACTCATCGTTTACGGCGTGGACTACCAGGGTATCTAATCCTGTTCGCTCCCCACGCTTTCGCGCCTCAGCGTCAGTTACAGACCAGAGAGTCGCCTTCGCCACTGGTGTTCCTCCACATCTCTACGCATTTCACCGCTACACGTGGAATTCCACTCTCCTCTTCTGCACTCAAGTTTCCCAGTTTCCAATGACCCTCCCCGGTTGAGCCGGGGGCTTTCACATCAGACTTAAGAAACCGCCTGCGCGCGCTTTACGCCCAATAATTCCGGACAACGCTTGCCACCTACGTATTACCGCGGCTGCTGGCACGTAGTTAGCCGTGGCTTTCTGGTTAGGTACCGTCAAGGTGCGAGCAGTTACTCTCGCACTTGTTCTTCCCTAACAACAGAGTTTTACGATCCGAAAACCTTCATCACTCACGCGGCGTTGCTCCGTCAGACTTTCGTCCATTGCGGAAGATTCCCTACTGCTGCCTCCCGTAGGAGTCTGGGCCGTGTCTCAGTCCCAGTGTGGCCGATCACCCTCTCAGGTCGGCTACGCATCGTTGCCTTGGTGAGCCATTACCTCACCAACTAGCTAATGCGCCGCGGGCCCATCTGTAAGTGACAGCCGAAACCGTCTTTCCAACTTGAACCATGCGGTTCAAGATACTATCCGGTATTAGCTCCGGTTTCCCGGAGTTATCCCAGTCTTACAGGCAGGTTGCCCACGTGTTACTCACCCGTCCGCCGCTGACCTCCTAAGAGGTCCGCTCGACTTGCATGTATTAGGCACGCCGCCAGCGTTCGTCCTGAGCCAGGATCAAACTCTCCGAAGAAAATTTGTGACTCAATTTGTTGCTGACTTAAAAATTTAAAACGTTTGGTACGCTTTTGGTTTTGTTTAGTTTTCAAAGATCATTTGCTTCAAGAGCAGCTTTATAATAATAACAAATTCACTTTATTAAGTCAAGCACTCTTTTCAACTTTTTATTTTTGTGTTTGTCCGCTTTTTTTGCGGCAACGTTTAATAATATATCACCGCTAACACTTTTAAGCAAGACTTTTTTACAAAAAAATAAAATAAAAAAACCTCCGTACTTGAACGGAGGTTTTTAACCGATATTAACGATGTCTCATATGCGGGAATAACAATACATCCCTAATAGAAGATGAGTTTGTCAGAAGCATAACAACACGGTCAATTCCGATTCCAAGACCGCCTGTTGGAGGCATTCCGTATTCCAAAGCTTCAATGAAGTCTTCGTCCATCATATGCGCTTCGTCATTTCCTTGTTCTCTTTCTTGAAGCTGTGCTTCAAAGCGCTCTTTTTGATCGATTGGATCATTGAGTTCTGTAAATGCGTTCGCATGCTCGCGCGCTACAATGAATAATTCAAAACGATCAGTGAAACGAGGATCTTCATCATTCTTTTTCGCAAGAGGAGAGATTTCAACAGGATGACCAAAGATAAATGTCGGTTCAATTAAATGCTCTTCTACTTTTTGCTCAAAAAATTCATTGATGATATGGCCTACAGTCATGTTTTTGTTAATTTCAACATTATGCTCCGCTGCATGTGCACGCGCTTCTTCCACGGTCATTTCCTGCCAGAAGTCTACACCTGTACGTTCTTTGATTGCATCAACCATGTGCAGTCTTGTCCACTCAGGCTGAAGATCAATCTCATATTCGCCATAAGTCACTTTTGTAGATCCAGTTACCTCTTTTGCAATATGAGCAATGAGATTTTCGGTTAATGACATGATGTCTCTATAGTCTGCATAAGCCTCATAAAGCTCAATCATCGTGAATTCCGGGTTATGGCGCGTAGAAATTCCTTCGTTTCTGTATACACGGCCGATTTCATATACTTTTTCCATTCCGCCCACAATTAGTCTCTTCAAATGAAGCTCAATCGCGATGCGCATGTACAATTGCATATCAAGTGCGTTGTGATGCGTTACAAACGGACGTGCTGATGCTCCGCCTGCAATTGTATGCATAGTTGGTGTTTCGACCTCTAAGTATCCGTTTTGGTCCAAATAACGGCGCATAGACTGAATGATCTTGCTTCGTGCAATAAATGTGCTTTTGCTTTCGTCGTTCATGATTAAATCAAGGTATCTTTGACGGTAGCGCTGCTCGATGTCTTTTAAGCCATGAAATTTGTCTGGAAGAGGACGCAACGATTTTGTCAGCAATTCAAAGCTTGTGACTTTAATAGAAAGCTCGCCCACTTTTGTTTTGAACATAACTCCTGTAACACCGACAATATCCCCTAAGTCAGCTGTAGTAAAAAGCTCATACTGCTCATCGCCTACAGCATCTTTACGCACATAGATCTGAATTTGCCCTTCAATGTCTTTAATGTGCGCAAATCCCGCTTTGCCTTTGCCGCGCTTGGTCATGATTCTTCCGGCAAGCGTAACAGAAATTTCTCTTTCTTCAAGATCTTCTTTTGAAATTTCACCGTACTCTCGCACCAATTGTGCTGTATAACCTGTACGCTCGAAGCGTTTGCCGAATGGATCCAAACCTTTTTCGCGAAGTGTATGTAGTTTTTCCCGTCTTACTTTCAGCTGGTCATTCAGTTCTTCGTGGGTTAATTCTTCGTGACTCAAAAAAATCAGCTCCTATTCTATTATTTACGAACGAAAGCAGAAAAACTGCCAGTTCAAACTGGCAGTATGCAATCGCTGCGTTGAAAGACAGATTATCCTGCCTGAATGCTGTTTTGTTGTTTTGCTTCTACCTCTAAAATAAACTCATCAAGCAAGTTTACAAGCTCATCTCTTGTATCCATTGTATTAATGGCGTTTCTTACGATGGCGTTGCCGCGGATTCCTTTAAGGTACCATGCAGCATGCTTTCTCATTTCTCTGACAGCTACCGTTTCACCTTTTAATGCAATCAAGCGGTCTAAGTGAAGCTTGCACACATCCATTTTTTCGCGTACAGACGGCTCACCGATCAATTCTCCTGTATCCAGATACTGAACTGTACGATAGATCATCCATGGGTTTCCAAGTGCTGCACGGCCAATCATGACGCCATCAACACCTGTTTCATCAAGCATTCTTTTTGCATCTTGAGGTGTTTGGACATCACCATTTCCGATAACGGGAATATTGACAGATTGTTTAACTTCTTTAATGATATCCCAATTTGCCGTTCCTTCATACATTTGAACTCTTGTGCGGCCATGAAGCGCTACAGCTTTTCCGCCCGCTCTTTCAACTGCTTGAGCATTTCTGACAGCATAGATATGTTTGTCATCCCAGCCCATGCGCATTTTAACAGTAACAGGTTTATCTACTGCATCAACAACAGCTGAAACCATGTCATAAATTTTGTCCGGATCAAGTAGCCATCTTGCACCTGCATCACATTTCGTAATCTTAGGTACAGGGCACCCCATATTGATATCAATAATATCTGCAGTCGTATTCTTCTCAACGAATTTAGCTGCTTCTACCAGCGTATCTTTTTCGCCTCCGAAAATTTGAAGGCTTAATGGTTTTTCGCGTTCATCAATATACAGCATGCCCATTGTTTTGGCATTGTTATAAAGGATCGCTTTATCGCTGACCATTTCAGCACAAACAAGACCCGCTCCAAATTCTTTTACTGTCAGACGGAATGCAGAGTTGCAGACTCCAGCCATCGGCGCAAGAACAACGCGGTTTTTCATTTGAATATCGCCTATTTTAAACATTATTTGACCTCCTTTCTACGATTCAATCTCTTGGTGATAATTCTTCTATGGTGACGTTCAGCGCGGCGGCTACTTCTTGTATCAACTGATCATTCGGCAGTCTGTTTCCCCGTTCAACTTCACCTAAAACAGAAACAGAAATACCCAGGTCTTTTGCAAAGCCTTCTTGAGTATATCCTTTTAGCTTTCGAAAAGCGCGAATACGTCTTCCCCATTTTTCTGCTTCCATATTCGTACTCCTTTTTTATCTGTTAATTGATCTATAATCATCGAAAGCGGCTGCTCGCTGTTTGGAATACTTATATCTGGTTGTATCTCATAAAGCGGTATTAATACGAACGAGCGTTCTAACATCCTTGGGTGAGGAATAATTAGGTGCTCTGTTTCAATATTTTCGTGATTAAACAATAAAATGTCAAGGTCTAAAGTTCGCGGACCCCATTTTAATTCTCTTTTTCTGCCAAGCTCTTTTTCAATCTCCTGCATGACAGCCAGCAGCTGAAACGCTGATAATTCTGTGCGGACGGAGAGCACCATGTTCAAAAATGCATCCTGATCCACGTACCCGACTGGATCTGTTTCATAAATAGAGGAAATATTTTCTACCTCTATAGCTGGATGCTCGTGTAAGCTTAGGATGGCATCTTTTACATAACGCTCTCTGTCTCCTATATTAGATCCAAGTGCAAGAAAGGCCTTGTTCATGTCCGGCCTCTTTTGATTTCAACCGAAACATGCTGATAATGCCCCGGGATTGGAGGATCTGGCTTGTACAGCTTTACTGTGCAATTAATCACCTGCTGAAATTCCTTCAGCACTTGCTCCGCTATCTTTTCCGCAACAGACTCCACAAGCTTATACGGCTTCCCTTCAGCAATGTTTTTGCAGATGTGATAGAGAGAAGCATAATTTACTGTATGCTGAAGATCATCTGTCCGTCCGGCTTCCCGCAAATCAAGCTCGACCGTAAGATCCGCGCGAAACCGCTGGCCTAGTTTCGTTTCTTCTGAGAATACACCGTGATACCCGTAGAATTCCATTCCGCTCACAACAATTTTATCCATGAACAGCCGCCCCTTTTCCAAGCATCGCATCCATCATCCTTGCCATCCTTGCAATACCCTGGACATCATGCACACGCACAATGCTGCACCCTTTTTCAATGCCGAGGCACACGGTCGCGCCCGTCCCTTCCATTCTATCAGAAGGAGGGAGGTCAAGAATGCGGCCAATGAAGGATTTTCTTGATGTTCCTAAAAGGACCGGATAGCCAAGCTTCGTAAATGTTTCAAGGTTTCTCATGACAACGAGGTTATCTTCCATCGTCTTTGCAAAACCTATACCCGGATCTAAAATAATCTTATCATCCTGTACACCCGCCCGCTTAACAATTTCAACACTTTCATTAAGATCGGCGATCATATCGGGAATCAGGCTGTCGTATTTCCGCTCTGGCCTATTGTGCATTAGAACAATAGGAACATTATACTTAGCCGCTACAGCAGCCATATTTGAATCTGCTTTAGCTCCCCATACATCGTTGATTATGGTCGCTCCTGCAAGTATGGCCTGTTCAGCCACATCCGCTTTATACGTATCAATAGATATTGGAACTTTGACGTCATTAGAAAGTTTTTCAATAATCGGAACCACTCTTTTGATCTCTTCAGCAGAATCAACATACTCTGCCCCAGGTCTTGTGGATTCCCCGCCAACATCAATAATATCCGCCCCGTTTGCAATCATCTCTTCTGCATGTGCAAGGGCAGAATCTATTTGATTAAATTTCCCTCCATCAGAAAAAGAGTCCGGAGTGAGGTTTAAGATTCCCATGATAAAGGTCTTTTCACTTAGGTTTAAATGATAAGGGCCGCATGATAGTTGTTTCTTATTGGCAAGTATAATCGTGTCCATCTTCTCATCAATCCTTTACAGCTCAAATCTGCTTTTCAGCAGCATTGTATTTTGCTTATACATCTTCTGTAGTGTTTGCGTAATTTCACCTTTTTTCCCTAAAAAAGATTGGGAACCAATTTCTTTTAAAGGAATGATCTCCTGAACAGAATTTACCGCAAATACCTCATCAGCTTTTAGCAGCTTTTCTGTTGGATAGAAACCTTCCTCCGCTTGCAGGCCGATTTTTTCTAAACAGCGCATAATAAACTGGCGGGTAATCCCATTTAAAATACCAGTATCAATTGAAGGAGTATATACGATATGATTTTTTACCCAAAAAAGGTTAGATACAATTCCTTCTGCCACAAAACCTTCTTTTGTTAAAAAAATGCCTTCAATTGATAGGTCATTGCCAATTTCATGCTTGGCCAGAATATTATTAAGATAATGATGCGATTTCAGACGCTGCTCTCCCTCAGGGGTATTGCGCGGCAGCGATAAGATACGCCCGCTCTTTTCAAGGTTCTCAGGCATTTCAGGCAGCTTCCTCATAAAGAGCATCACAGTCGGCTCCATGTATTCTATTGCCCCAAAAGCAAACCCGCCGGCACCTGCTGAAACATTTAAACGAACGGAGACGTTCTCGTTCTCCAGCTGATTAAGGACAAGCAGCTTCTGAATCACATCCTCAATCTTAAGAGCGGATAGTTCTAAGCGGATGTGAAGCTCTTCCATGGCACCCTGCAGACGCTGCAAGTGATCGTCCAGCAAAAAAGGATGCCCCTTATACAGCCTGAATGTTTCAAATGCCCCTAATCCATACAAATATCCATGATCAAAAGGGGAGATTTTTGCTTCCTCTGCTTTTACATAGTCTGAATTAAGGTAAATATACATATCGTTAAATCAGTTTTCTGGATGGCTGGTAGGTTTTTATAAAATTGCCCAGCAGATTTTTTCCGAAAGAAGTCATAATCGATTCAGGATGAAATTGCACCCCTTCGATTGGAAGGGTTTTATGACGAATCGCCATAATTTCATCTTCATCTGTCCATGCTGTAATCTCAAAGCAGTCCGGCAATGTTTCTTTTTTCACAATTAATGAATGATAGCGCGTTGCGGTAAATGGATTTTCTATATCCTGAAAGACTGTTTTTTCATCATGATGCATCTCGGATGTTTTGCCATGCATTAATCGTTCTGCACGGACTACGTCACCGCCAAATACCTGCGCAATGGATTGATGACCAAGGCATACTCCAAAAATAGGAATTTTCCCTGCGAAGTGTTCTATGGCTGCTAGACTGATTCCCGCTTCGTTAGGACTGCACGGCCCTGGTGAAATCATTAAGAAATCCGGAGCAAGCTCTTCCATTTCAGCTAAAGTAATTTCATCATTCCTGCGGACAACCAGCTCTTCACCAAGCTCACCTAAATACTGCACTAAATTGAATGTAAATGAATCATAATTATCAATCATTAAAATCATCTTTCTCTCACCTCTGCTGTCATATTCTCTTCTTCACTCAGCTCTTTTGCTCTCAATAAGGCCTGCGCCTTTTTTAATGACTCTTTGTATTCATGTTTCGGATTTGAGTCGATTACGATCCCCGCTCCTGACTGGATGTAGGCATGTCCATCCTTTGCAAGCAGTGTGCGGATGACAATGTTCAGCTCCATATCTCCATTATATCCAATCCAGCCGATGGAGCCAGTATAAATGCCTCTTCGAGACGGTTCTAGTTCTTCAATAATTTCCATCGTTCTTATTTTTGGCGCTCCTGTTATCGTGCCGCCAGGAAAAACACCTTTAAAAACATCGATATAGTCTTTGCCTTCAGCTAATGTTCCTTGTACATTTGAAACAATGTGCATAACATGCGAATATTTTTCAATAACCATAAACTCGTTTACTTCCACTGTTCCGTACTTGCACACTCTTCCTAAGTCATTTCTCTCGAGATCGACGAGCATGACATGTTCTGCCCGTTCCTTCTCATTTTGAATCAGTTCATTTGCAAGCTTTGTATCTTCCTCTTCATTTCCCCCTCTCGACCTAGTTCCTGCGATTGGGCGCGTGCTTGCTTTTTCTCCATCAATCTTCACTAAAAGCTCTGGAGAGCCGCTGACAATCTGGAAATCCTTCAATTCCAGATAAGCCATGTAAGGAGAAGGATTTAATTCTCTTAGCGTTTCATAAATCTTAAGCGGATGAACACCTAACGGCTCGGTTTGCCTTACGGATAAGTTTACTTGAAAAACATCGCCGCTCTCTATATATTCTTTGATTTTCTCTACTGCTTCCATAAAAGATTCTTTAGTAAAAGCACCCTGCAGCGCATCCCTTTCAGGCACGGCCGGTTTATGAGTAAATGGCTCAGAACGCACCTCAGTCCAGCTTCGCTCCATTTCAGCAATACGCCTCTTAGCCTCTTCTACTTCATTATCCTGACTGTAATGGGTAATAAACCAAACCTCACGCATTTGGTGATCATAAACAGCAAGATCATCAAACAGCAGGAAAAACAAATCAGGCGTTTCTAGATCATCTTCTGAATGCTGTTCCAGTTTTTCAAAATATCTTACACAATCGTAGCTGAAAAAACCAATGGCTCCTCCCTGAAAATCCGGAAGCTCTTCGTCTTTAACAGATTTATAAGCAGAAAACCAATCTCTGAATGTATCGAGCAGATTCCCATTCCGTTCTTCTTCCGTATCATTCGACTGTATGGTTAAAACAGAATCTTTCCCTCTTACAATCGCTGCAGGCTTCAGTCCTGCAATGCTGTACCGTCCGCCTCTGCCGCTTTCTAAGAATGCATGATACTCCTCATGTTTAGAAAGATGCTGATATTGTTTAAAGAAATCAAGATTGTATTCCGCTTTTTTTGCAATCGGCTTTCTCTCAAGATGCATCTGTACCCTCTCCTTAAAAACTCATACATTCATTTTACCTAAAACACAGGAAGATTACATGATGAAAATATTGAAAGGAGAGGAAACTAAAGAGACAATATAGAAAAAAACAGCCCGAAGGCTGTTTTTATTTTTAATCGAATTGATAAAGCGGAGTGCTTAAGTATCTTTCGCCGTTGCTTGGAATGATGGCCAGAACTTTTTTGCCTTTTCCTAATTCTTTCGCAACCTGCAATGCAGCTTTAATGGCTGCACCAGAAGAAATTCCTCCGAGCAAACCTTCTTCTTTAGCTGCTTGGCGGGCAACCTCAAATGCTTCTTCATTTTTGACGGTAATGACTCCATCGTAAATGTCTGTTTTTAAGATATCAGGCACAAATCCGGCGCCGATACCCTGAATTTTATGAGGGCCCGGTTTACCGCCAGACAATACCGGTGAGTCTGAAGGCTCAACTGCATAAATCTTGATGTCTGGATAAGCTTCCTTAAGTACTTGGCCTGCACCAGTGATTGTACCGCCTGTTCCGATACCTGCAATAAATGCATCAAGCTGATCGCCCATTTGGCTCACAATTTCAGGACCTGTTGTTCTACGGTGAACTTCAGGATTCGCTTCATTTTTAAATTGCTGAGGCATGAAGTAACCATGTTCTTTAGAAAGTTCCTCAGCTTTGCGAATGGCTCCGCCCATTCCTTCAGGACCTGGTGTAAGCACAAGCTCCGCTCCATATGCTTTTAAAAGATTACGGCGCTCCATACTCATAGTCTCAGGCATAACCAAAATAGTCTTAATGCCTTTAGCAGCAGCTACCATGGCTAAGCCGATTCCTGTATTGCCGCTTGTTGGTTCAATAATCGTATCTCCGGCTTTAAGAAGACCCTTTTCTTCAGCTGCCTCAATCATTGCAAGTGCAATCCGGTCTTTTACGCTGCTTCCCGGGTTCATAAACTCAAGCTTCAAATAAACATCAGCGCTACCCTCTTCTACGATTCGATTTAACTTCACTATCGGTGTTTCCCCAATCAGTTCGTGTATTGAATTTGCAACACGCGTCAATCTGACCACCTCTATTTCCGAGTATTTTTATTGGCTTTAAAAAGAATGTACCAAAACTCAGTCTGAATTGTCAATCTTTTCTTACTTCTCGGATAGGCAAACTGCTTATTCCTTAGAAGTATCATTGCCATAAAACCATGTAACCCCTGCCTCTTCCCACAATGGTTTAACAGATACCGCAGATTCCATTTGTTCTAGTGCAATTTGCCTTCTCATTTGATTTTTTACATCTTCATAAGAGTATTGGACACCATTTAGCTTTTCTTTTAATAAGAGAACTGAATAGCCGAGATCACTCTTAATCGGCTGACTCCATTCATCTATTTTCAGTTTCTCAGCCTCGTCAACATATTGTGATGGAAGGTAATCATTTTTGGCTGACACAAACCCAAGCTCTCCGCCCTCGTTTGCCGTAAATTCATCAATTGACTTTTCAGCAGCCAGCGCTTCAAAGCTTGAGCCGCCTTTTAGTTCTTCTATCACTTTTAAAGCATCTTCCTCAGTCTCCGTCACAATATGGAATAAGTGATACGAATCTTCAATTGAATACAGCTCTTTATTGGAGTCATAATAAGCTTTTAGTTCTTTATCAGATATTTCTACATCCTTGGTTAACAATTCTTCTAACAGTATGCTGTATCTGATTTGCTCGCGCAGTTCTTTAGTATCTGTCAGCTTTTCGTTATCAAGGGAATTGTACATGGATTTGTACATCGCAAGCTCGCGTTCAAGTTCTTCTTCCGGAATCTTGATGCTGTGCTTTTCCGCAAGCTCCTCAACTACCGTAAAATTAATCATCTCTTCAAGTGTTTCTTTTCCGAAACGCTCTTCAAGCTCCGCCATCCAATCTTCCCTTGTAATTTCTTTCTTTCCGACAACAGCAATGGACTCCGATTTCTGGTTTCCGGAAACAACAGCTGCTATACTGTCATCTTTAGATAAGAAATAGGCCAAGGTAAAACAATTAATGATGACAAGACCAAAAATGATTGGCCATACTGTTTTCCCGTTCATTTCTCCATCTCCTGTTTCATTGTTCAGTTTGAGGCACTTTCCTTAAGCTCTGTTAATTCTTCTTTATTGAAATGATATCTCTCATTGCAGAAATGACATTCTGCTTCTGCTTTCCCATCTTCTTCAATCATACTTTGAATTTCTTCGGCACCTAGGCTGATAATGGCATTTGCGATTCTTTCTCGGGAGCAAGGGCAATGGAAGGCAACGGAATGTTTATCTATCAGCTTCACGTTTTCTTTACCTAATACTTCAAAAAGAATTTCTTCTGGAGTTAATCCTTTTTGAATTAACTTCGAGATTGGCTCTACACTGCCAAGACGCTTTTCGATTTCTGTAACGGTTGATTCATCCGTACCCGGCATTAATTGAATAATGAATCCTCCTGCTGCAAGGATTGTATTATCCGGATTAACAAGTACTCCAACGCCCACAGACGAAGGAACCTGCTCTGAGGATACAAGATAATAGGTGAAATCCTCACCTAATTCACCAGACACGATGGGAACCGAACCTGTAAAATGTTCTTTCATTCCAAGATCCTTCACAATGGAAAGCATGCCTGAGGTGCCTACTGCTCTTGCGACATCAAGCTTCCCTTTTTCGTTAAGGTCAAAATGAGTTTGAGGGTTTGTGACGTAGCCTCTCACCTCGCCTTTTGCATTGCTGTCTACAACAATGACACCGATAGGCCCGCCTCCCTCAACTTTGATCGTCATTTTATTTTCGCCTTTAAGCATAGATCCAAGCATGACTCCAGCTGTCATAGACCGGCCTAAAGCCGCTGATGCAGTCGGCCATGTCTGGTGCCTTCTTTGCGCTTCTCCTACTGTATCTGTTGTTTTTGCAGCATATGCACGCACTTGCCCGTCAAACGCAAGCGCCTTCACTAAATAATCCATTGTAATCTCACCTTCCAAATTAAATGCTGTTTCTTTCATAAATAAGCTGCAGGCCTTTTAACGTCAGGAAAGGATCGACAATTTCAATTACATTCGATTCAGATGCAATCAATGATGCCAGTCCTCCTGTAGCAATAACCTTAGGCTCTGCTTTTGACTGCTGTTTCATTCTATTAACAATGCCTTCTACTTGTCCCACATAGCCAAATAAAATACCGGCCTGCATCGCACTCACAGTATTTTTTCCAATAATATCGTCCGGTCTTGCAATTTCAATTCTTGGAAGTTTAGCCGCCCTTGAATATAACGCTTCTGTTGAAATGTTAATTCCCGGGGCAATAGCTCCCCCCATATATTGTTTTTCCTCATTGATATAACAATAGGTTGTGGCTGTACCAAAGTCCACAATAATCAAAGGTCCTCCGTATAAATGGATGCCTGCCACTGCATTAACAATTCTGTCAGCACCAACCTCACGCGGATTCTCATATTTTATGTTCAAACCTGTTTTAATTCCCGGTCCAACTACTAAAGGCTTTTGCTTAAAGTACTTTGAACACATTCTCTCGAGCGAGAACATAATTGGAGGAACAACGGACGAAATAATAATTCCTTTAATATCTGTAAGCTTTATACCTTCATGTTCAAATAATGATTTGATCAGCATGCCAAACTCATCTTCCGTTTTGTTTCTTGTCGTTTCAATACGCCAGTGATGTTTTAGTTCATCACTCTCAAAAACGCCTAAAACGGTATTTGTATTCCCTACATCCAATACTAAAAACATATGTATCACCACTTTGTATAGTTTCTTTTCACTTTTTAAGGTTCATTCTTTCCAATCATATCATATGAGGTAAGAAATCGAATCGTATAAAAATAAGAACTGAATCAGTTTTTATTTCCCGAAATAAACAACATCTCCATTTTATTCTTTTTAGAAGATGAAATGCAAAAAGAAAGAACCGCAAGCTCATAATGAACATGCGGTTCTTCTAAAGACCAATTAATCTTCTTTTCGATCTTCATGTATTTCAGATGTTTGTTCTTCATCCTTTTTTGGGAGGATGTTCACTTTCACATCTTCTTGTTTTTTGTCGAGATCAGCAGCTGGTCGATCCGGCAATGTGCCATGATCCACAAGGTGTTTAATCTGTTCTGCATCGAGTGTTTCAATTTCAAGCAGTGTTTGAGCAATCAGCTCTAATTTGTCACGATTTTCAGTAAGAATCTTCTTAGCGCGCTCATAGCTTTCTTTAATGAAGCGCTGCACTTCCATATCAATTTCATGTGCAATGGCATCACTATAGTTCTGCTCGCTGTTGAAGTCGCGTCCTAAAAACACTTGTCCTTGCGATTGGCCAAATTGCAATGGCCCAAGCTTATCACTCATACCAAACTCTGTTACCATACGGCGGGCAATGCCTGTCGCACGCTGGAAGTCATTGGATGCTCCTGTGCTGACTTCGCCAAACACGATGTCCTCAGCTACACGTCCACCGAGTAGTCCGGTAATTTTATCAAGAAGCTCAGGCTTCGTCATAAAGTAACGATCCTCTTTCGGAAGCATAACAGCGTATCCGCCAGCTTGACCGCGTGGTACGATTGTTACTTTGTGCACCATATCAGCCTCATCAAGAATTACTCCGATAATTGTATGCCCTGCCTCGTGATAGGCAACAATTTTGCGTTCTTTTTGAGAAATAACACGGCTCTTCTTCGCAGGACCTGCAATTACACGGTCTGTAGCTTCATCAATATCTGTCATATCGACCTTTTTCTTATTGCGGCGGGCAGCAACAAGTGCAGCCTCATTCAGAAGGTTTTCAAGATCTGCCCCTGAGAATCCAGGTGTACGGGCAGCGATCGATTTTAAATTGACACCATCATCTAAAGGCTTGTTGCGGGCATGTACTTGAAGCACTGCCTCACGACCTTTAAGATCAGGACGGTCAACCGTAATTTGACGGTCAAAACGGCCTGGACGCAATAAAGCAGGATCAAGAATGTCAGGGCGGTTTGTAGCAGCAATCATAATGATTCCTTCATTTCCGCCGAATCCGTCCATTTCAACAAGCAATTGGTTAAGGGTCTGCTCACGCTCATCATGGCCTCCGCCAAGACCAGCGCCGCGCTGACGGCCAACTGCATCAATTTCATCAATAAAGATAATACACGGTGCGTTCTTTTTCGCATTCTCAAACAAGTCACGAACACGGGAAGCCCCTACACCGACAAACATTTCAACGAAATCAGATCCGCTGATTGAGAAGAACGGCACGCCAGCTTCTCCGGCAGCAGCACGTGCAAGAAGCGTTTTACCTGTTCCAGGAGGTCCTACAAGAAGAACACCTTTAGGAATGCGGGCGCCAAGCTCTGCAAATTTACGTGGATCCTTCAGGAATTCCACGACTTCAACAAGCTCTTGCTTCTCTTCATCTGCACCTGCAACATCTTTAAATCTGACTTTTTTCTTTTCTTCGCTGTAAAGCTTAGCTTTGCTTTTACCAAAGTTCATGACACGGCTGCCGCCGCCCTGAGCCTGATTAAGCAAGAAGAAGAAGAGAATGAAGATAATGACAAAAGGAATGATGGATGTAAAGAACGTTACCCATCCGCTGGTTTCTTCTGCAGGAACGAACTTAACGCTCGTTTTTTCACCCTGGGCAGCAGCATCCACACGGTCCAAAGCTTTGTCGCTTAATACATGAGTTACAAATAACTCATCTTCTTTATAATTAGTTAACTTACCTTTAACTTCATAAACCCCGCGCAGCGGCTGAATGGTAATTTCTTCAACATCTCCAGCCTCAAGTTCGGAAATGAACGTGCTGTAAGTTAATGGTTCAGTTTTTGTATTGTTCCCTTGGAAAAAACTGACGACTCCAATAACCACTAAAAAGATTAATAAATAAAATATGGTATTACGGAAGATCCGATTCATTCCTTACCTCCTCCCACAGTAAACACAACTATTTTAAATAGTATCATAGAAAATCATACCAATACAACTAATTAGCTATTTGTATACTTGACAAAATCCAGTGTTAGTTATTTTGATAAATTTCAGGCTTCAGTACGCCGATATACGGAAGATTGCGGTAGCGTTCAATGTAATCTAAACCATAGCCGACTACAAATGCATCCGGAACTTCAAAGCATACATAATCTGCCTGAATATCAGCTTTGCGTCCAGTCGGTTTATCAAGCAAAGTCACAATGCTGATTGTTTTTGCTTTACGGTAACGGAAAAGCTCTACTAAGTAGCTTAGCGTTAAACCGCTGTCGATGATATCTTCAATGATAAGAATGTCTCTGCCTTCAACTGAAGTATCCAAATCCTTAAGGATCTTAACTTCTCCAGAAGAGACTGTAGATGTACCATAACTCGAAACATCCATAAAGTCCATTTCCAAGTATGTATCGATGTTCTTCAGCAGATCCGCCATAAAAGGCATTGCACCTTTTAAAACACCAATTGCGAGCGGAAAGCGGTCTTTATATTCTTCTGTAAGCACTTTGCCCAATTCTTTTACTTTGACACTGATCTCTTCTTCTGTGATTAATACTTTTTCGATATCCTGCTTCATTACAAGTTGCCCCCTACAAAGTCATTGCTCTTTATATTCCAGTACAACACAATCGCCCTCGGATAACCCGTATTCTTCAAATGAAGATTTCTTAAGGCCGGGAAGCCAGAGGATATTACCGCTGCCATCTTCTAAAACAGGCCAGCTGTTTCTCTTATTGATCGGTACTTTAGCATCAATAAATATATCTTTTACTTTTTTCGTACCGTTCATGCCTTTCAGTTTGATTTTATCGCCCTGCCTTCTTGTGCGGATCAGCAAGGGCTTGTTCAAAGAAGAATAAGGCATGACGAACACATGGTTCCCTGACAGATCATCAGGACTCCTGTCCGCAATTTCACAAGTTAAGATATACCCGTTTGGGAGGGCTGTGCTAGAAGGTATCTGCACCTGCATCTCATATGACTGGTCTGTGTTTTGTTCAAAAGTAAACAAACACGTTTGATAGGATTTGATTACTTTTAGACCGTCTGGGTAATCAAGTGAACCGGAAGGATGTTTTTGCGAGAGTAAAGACTGAAGACTCTCTATATGTATAGAAGAAAGGGAAGATGGAATATCTTCGTAAAGATAGTTTAATATTAGTTGAATACCTCTTCTTTGTAAAGGCATAGGCAGGGTTTTAAACATTTCAATATTCAGTTCGATTTCGTTCTTTTCTTTCCTTTTCAATACTGTATTCAATTTTTCTTTCGTTAATTCCTGTAAGAACTGCTCATCTTCTCTAAATGTTCTGCTGAAAAACTGAAATCTTTCATGAACCTTTGGGTTTTCTTCCTTAAGAAACGGCAAAATATGTTTGCGAAAGCGATTTCTCGTATAGTCAAGTTTCTCGTTGCTTGGATCAAACCGCGGAGCAAGCTTCTGGTCAAGGCAGTAAGTAAGAATTTGTTCTTTTGTAAAAGATAAGAAAGGACGAATGATTTTCCCGCTGTCAAAATCACGTATTTCAGGAATTCCTGCAATAGAAGCACCCATTCCGCCTCTAGTCATTCTCATTAAAATGGTCTCAACCTGATCATCGCCATGATGCCCTAAAGCCAAAAAATTTCCATCATACTTTTCCATTACTT
The DNA here is from genome assembly GCF_030817055.1 of Bacillus sp. V2I10. NCBI lineage: Bacteria > Bacillati > Bacillota > Bacilli > Caryophanales > Bacillaceae > Bacillus > Bacillus sp. V2I10. The sequence goes on from NZ_JAUSYV010000001.1 coordinate 287,881, forward strand.
TGCTGTAGAAAGCGTAGCGGCATTCTCTGGCTGCATTCTGAGAGCTCATTTCAGGGTGCTCCCTGGCGAAATCGGGAACGTTCAGCTGAACAGCTTCACATGGAACACCATTCGAACGGCAATAGTGCTTAACAAATTCCATTTCTTCTTCGGATTGTGAACCTCTAAACATATGATCCACATGAGCAGCAATGATTTTAAGCTGATAAGCTTGCTGAAACCTCATAAATAAATGAAGAAGGGCGAGCGAATCAGGTCCGCCTGAAACCCCAATCACAACGGTTGCATCGTTTATATCGTTAACATTAAGAAAAGTCCGAAAACGTTCTAGCATGGCATTCCTCTTTTATAGCATTATTTAATAAGTTTTTCCTAAAACGCATCCTGTCCGAGAAGCACATTCTATAATGAGTGCACTTTAATACTATCACGCATGCTTTGGCCTCTGCAAAAAAGAAGTCCCCCGTTCACACATTTATCAAATTTACATGAGATAGTGATAAACATAGAACGAATAGATAATGCATAAAGCAGCAATAATCATCACAGTTTCGAGCCATCCGCTTACTTTGCTCTTCTTTTTAACCTGCACTCGCGTTTTTTTCTGCTGTTGATTTGGAGCAGGTTGTCTTACTGAGGCAGGGGGCTTTCTGCTCCTCTTTGGATAAAGAGACTGCAGGAAATCCTGTTTCATTTCAGAAGCATACTTGTATTTTCCCAAGATGGCATTATTTAAAACGGCAGAATGCTGCCGCAAGTAAGGATTTGACTGAATAACAGCATTCAGCTGACCGCCTCCGTCGCCCTGCTTTTTAAACCGTTTAGGATAAACAGAATTGATCACGATCATAGCAGCTGCAAAAAGATCATACTCCGCCTCCGCCTTGCGGGTCCCGAGTCCCCAGTACCCTCTATCAAAAAAATCGGTAAACTCTTTTATCGACCTGCCCTTAAGCGTTGTTCCTCCAACATCTATAAACCTGAGCTGAACCGGCCTGTCAGCCACAATCAGATTCTCCGGTTTCAAATCGCCGAAAACCCAGCCTGCCTGATGGAGCTCCTGCAGATTCGAGAGAAGCTGAATTGTTAAAACACCAATCCATTCATGGCCATTGTTGTGGATAAAATCAAGATATTGCTTTCCTTTAATATATTCCATTACATAAAAGGGAACTTGCGTTTGGGTTCTGGGATTCATCCAATCATCTACATCAATTAAAGCAGGCCCAAGGGAATTCCCCTGGACCTTTGAAAAGTGTTTAAGGACATTCACTTCAGAAGTAATGGACATGCTGTTCTCACTTACTTTAAGAGCTGAAAGTCCATGTTTTCCTTCCGCTAAATAGACAATCCCTGTAGCACCCTGACCAAGAGGTTTCAATATCCGGTACTGCTGATGATGCCACTTTCCCTTAATAATGGTGCCTGGTGCCACTTTACATGTTTGATTCGCTGAAGTATTGTTCATCATCTGAGAGCAAACTCCTTAAAGAACGCTTTTTCTTAAACGAGTGGATGCCATCACGAATAGCCGGTCCAGTCGGTGTAATGCCGCCAGTTGTAAGTTTAGGAAAAATAGAGGAGAGAGATTCAAGTTTCGGCGTCCATTCCAAAATGGTTTCAACTTCATCCTTTTTCCCAGGAAATACAGACACTGAAAATTGATTTTCCCCAATTCTCGAATTTAAGCTGATAGATAAATCCAAAAGTGATTCTTTTACAGTCGGCAGCTTCGGCTTCATACTTCCGCTCATATCTACTAATATTAAAATCTCCATGCTGATCGTTTCTCCAAGCTCATCGACTACTTCCATCACCTCTCCCCGTTTTTCAGGCGAAAGCTCCTCCATCGTCACTTTCTTCCCAAGGATTTGCTGAAGTTCAGAATTGACCACCCCTTGCAGAGTTTGAGTCATTGCTTGCCTTGTTACCATTTGCACCGTTTGAGAGAGCTGATGAGCATAAACAATCTGGCTAACGCCTCCGCCCGACACAGCTATCCCTTCAATCTCATCGATCGCCTCCTGATCAATCACATTTTCTTCTACGATTCCGATTACGTTCACTGAAATTCCTTGTTCTTTTGCCAGAGCCGCCATCGCAATCGGATCTTCACCGTGATTGGAGCAGCCGTCTGTTATAAGCAGAATTTGTTTTAATTTTCCCTTATTCATTTAAGTCCCCTCCTAATATCCTCTTATCACCAAGGAAATAATGTACTACCATCCTCGCCACGAAATAAGAGTTTTATACTTTAGAAGGGGCTTATTTAAAGGGTGATTCTTCTACATCACATTTTGCTTTTTGTAATGTTTGGACGTTGAAATAGAAGCCCATTTAGGAGTATTATGATCGATTTTGGCTACAACCACCGTCATATCATCCTCAATCTTGCCTGCTCTCGTACGAATAACCTCCTCCATAATTAAATCTGCCACCTCTTGCGGATCCATTGTCTCCAATTCTTTTATTTTTCTCTTCATCCACAAATCATGATTCTCCACATGCTTTGGCCCTTCAAAGATTCCATCACTCATCATGATCAGAAGATCTCCCGCCTTCAGCTGTTCTCCAACGACATCAACATCAAATTCCTCAATGATTCCCATCGGCAAATTGCTGGCTTGAATTTTCATGATTTGATCGCCGCGTTTAATAAAGCTTGGTGTGGATCCAATCTTTAAAAATTTGCAGGTTGCATCCTGCAGATCAACAATAGCCAAATCGAGCGTTGAAAAAATTTCGTCCGTCGTTCTTAGAGATAAAATGGAATTTATTGTCTTAATTGCAACTTTTTCTTCAATTCCGGACTGCAGAATCTTTTGTAGCAGCTTTATTGTCTCATTGCTCTCGAAATGAGCTCTCACTCCATTTCCCATGCCGTCACTGATCGCAATGGCGTATTTTCCAAAACCGAGTTCAATCGTTGAATAACTGTCTCCGGAAACAAGACCTCCTCCTTTTGCCGCGTGAGCCACACCAGAATCAACTCTATATGTTCTCGAAGAACCGAAGGATACATGACAATATCCGTTCGGATAGCTCGAGCATTCTTCATGTTTGACAATCACTGACTCTTCCAGAATATCAGAGAGCATTGGTGCGATGATCTTCTCGCACTCCCCGTGTCCATTGCAAAATGGAATACTCATCTCGATATCAACATTTCCCTGCTCCAGGCTGTAAATATCTACGTGGCCGATTTCAATCCCGAAGCTTTGAAGCGCCTCAAGAATTTGTTCTTCCTGAACAAAATGATTTTCTCGTTCACGCTTGATTTCCTTTGCAAAATCCTCCATGACCTGCGAAACCCCCATCAACTGTTCCGCTACAAGCCTTCTGCTCTCCTGCACCTGCTCTTTTAACTTTTCATTAGCGTCGTAATAGTTAATTTCCTGTTCAATAGCCTCCTCTACTTTTTTCGGTTTTGAACAATATCTCTCAAATTCCTTTTTTAATTTCCGGTTACCGTGATACGTATTTTCTTTGCTTTCATGCATAATTGTCTTCATAAAGTCATAGGTTGTATCAAAGTTCTGCACCCAGCACCGTTCTTTTTTGAAACAGGTCTGGCACGTTTTTTCAGTTATGGTGCTTAAAAACAAGTCGGTCCCCCTTTGATCTTCTGACTCTTCACTTTTTTCATAGAACGTGACAAAGCTTTCTGAAAGGGCATGAAATACTTGAGAGAATTGATCTACCCGATGGGCCGTTACATCCCTGATTTTTCTTACATACTGCTGCTGTTCCTGTGTATGTTCGTTTGTTCCTGGAATATGCTTAGCTAATTTATTTGTAATTGCCTTTGGTGTTAATAGAAATAACCCAATGGCAATGAGTGATTCCGATAAGTTTTTCATCAGGTCGGTTGACCCTTCTCCGTAAAGAGAAATCAGCAGAGATCCGATTAACAAACCGATGGCCGCCCCGAACTTCTGACCTTCTTTTAAGAGCCCTCCAAGTAACCCTGAGAAGGCAAGGAGACTCATTTGATAGAGATTTCCGACATTGGCAAGACTCAAGATTAAGCCGGTTACAACACCTACTGTGCAGCCAATGCTCGATCCGCCGATAAAAGCAAACAGCAGGACAATATATCTCGATAAAATATGCTCTGCCTGAAGCTCCTGATAGGAGACCCCAACAAAACCGGTCAGCACGGAAGCAAGCAGAATCATAATGCATATGATTTCTTCTATTTTAAGAGACTGCTTGTACTTCCTGGCTGATATAAGAGGCAAGCTCTGCAGAAAAATAAGTGTCAGAATAAAAGCAAGTCCTGACTCAACCCCTGCCATCATATAATCGTACAATGTAAGGGAACCCTGCAGATAGAAGTAGCCGATTCTAGTCAGCATCATCGAAAGGAAAACAACAAACGGCAATGCTTTCATTTTATCTTTATAGAAAAGAGAGGTTATTTTTTTCATGATCAGAAAGATAAGGATAGAGGCAGTAACAAATAGAGAGGTCTGCCACGATATCGTGACAGCTCCTGCGATCAGAGCAAGCGAGGATAATAGCGCTTTATCTTTTTTCATTAAGAGGACAGCGCCAAAGAACGGCAGCGCAAAAGGAAGTACTTCAGTTAAAATAAGTGCTCTTCCCAGCAGAAAGCCGATCAGCACATAAAGAAGACCTTTATGCAAAAAGAGCAGCTGCAGTCTTGTCCCAAAACGATGAACTGAACGATTAAACCATTGATGCGTTCTCTCAAGATTCACTTCCGTAATCGGCTCGATAACCCTTCTTTCTACCTTTTCCATATTTTCATTCCCCCACTTTTTAATGATGTGGTTATTATATCGAAGGCAAAAAAAAGATTTTGTCAAAAGAAGGAAGCTTATCCCAAGAAACGTTCGACTGTTTTTTTGAATAGCGACAAAATGTCCGAAAAAGCTTTTTATTTTCATAATAAAACAACAAAAAACCCTGATTTTCCATTAAGGAAAATCAGGGTTTTCATCATGATGACCCGTACGGGATTCGAACCCGTGTTACCGCCGTGAAAGGGCGGTGTCTTAACCGCTTGACCAACGGGCCGGAAAAAATGGTAGCGGCGGAGGGAGTCGAACCCACGACCTCACGGGTATGAACCGTACGCTCTAGCCAGCTGAGCTACACCGCCATTTTAACTGCCAAATGTTATAAGGCACAAGATATATAATACAAAGGATTTCGACTTTCGTCAACAAAAAAAAAGAAAGTTGAAATATTCAGTAAACGCTGTCGGAATAAATGGGATCTATTCATGAAAAATCGTTCACTCGTTTTGAGCAGATAAAGATATGCAGAACCGCCTGGACGCTTCGGCAGTGAAAAAAAACAGACCTGACCACTTATCCTATTAGCGAAAACAACCCATTTATTTGCGAACCCCTATCCTTTTGCCTGATACTAGTGGGGCCCAGCACAAAATCTGGAGCTATAGACACGAATGCGGATATCAACATACTTCCTTATCCATAAAAAAAGAAAGCACATTCTCATGTACTTCCTCTGCCGTTTCAGCATTTATATCAGATAGCAGCAAGTTAACCTCTTCTTGCTCCGCGACCGCCGCGCTTTGATTCTGTATTGCGTTTAAGTGATGATAAGCGATCCTCACTGTCTTTTAAAAATCTGCTCATTTTTTGCTCAAAATTCTCTTTAGGGCGGAATTCATTTGTGTTCGTTCTGCCTCTTGGACGATCTGAGCGGTTTGGACGGTCTGAGCGATTCGGGCGTTCTGAACGTTCTGGGCGCTCAGGACGATCAATTGCCTTTTTAATTGACAAGCCAATTTTTCCGTCTTTCTCTACATTGATGACTTTAACGGTTACCTCGTCACCGACTTTTAAGTGATCGTTAATATCTTTCACATAATTATCAGCAACTTCACTGATGTGGACGAGTCCTGTAGTGCCACCCGAAAGCTCTACGAACGCTCCGAAATTTGTAATGCCCGTTACCTTACCCTGTAACTTGCTGCCAACTTCTATCGACATAAAAAAAATGCTCCTCCTTAATAAACATAAAAAACTCATTTATTTAATTATACATAATCCAAAAATCAAGTGTCAACAACACTACTCTTTATCTTTTTTTGGCAACGTGAAGATAATCTCATTATCTTCAGATAAAAAATAGTCCCGACGAGCAATTTTAGCAATATACTCATCATCATTCAACTTTACGATTTCTTCCTCTAATACCTTTTCCTCTTTTTGAAGCTCCGTTAATTGAGTTTGAAGTTCTTTCTTTTGATGAACCTTCTCATTAATGGCACTGGATTGAGATATAAGAGTCGTTAATACGATAACAGAAGTTACCGCCGCAATCAATCCAAATAATGTCAGCCGTCTGATCAATCCGCGTTTTCGCCTTTTTAATATCTGATCTTTCCGCTCCTGCTGCTGCATATACTGTGATTGAAGCTGCGTAATTTTCCGGTCTTTAGCGAGACTCATTCATTAGCCTCCTTTATTTCTTCTTTTTCCACGAAATCCATAAGTTACCACTCTTATTCTTGATTTTCTCATAAAGTCCTGCCGTTTTTTTGAAAAACCTGTAAAAAAAGTTTCTGATGGACAATGGAACCAGTCTCCACAATCCTTTTAAGATCCAAAAAACGGGAGATAACAGCACCTTTGCAATGGCATAAACCACTCTTGCCATCCATTTTAACAAGTTCCATAAAAAAATGACAAGTCCGCTTATTATTGCTGTCAATAAATTAAAAAGGCCAACAATAGGCTTAATTAAAAAGAAGTTTCCCATCTTCAGCATCGTCTTATAAATGCCTACTGCACACTTAATAATGAATTCGAGAAGCGCTAAGTAAATGCCTTTGATCAAGCTTTGATATGCCGCATATCCGCACACCAGGGCAAGCAGAATGTATATGCGGAATTCTCCTTCATTCACATTCAGGAGAATATAAAATAAAAGGAGGCCCTGTACGAGCCAGAATAGGATGTCATTTATGAATACAACCCATTTGGCTCTTCTCGGCCGCATAAGAAAGCGGCCGTAAGTATCTAGTGAAGCGCCAATAAAACAGCCTGAACAAACCATGGAAAGCATCGTCAGGAATTGAGTGGAGAGCGTCATTTAAATAACTTGCTAAAGAGTCCTTTAGCTTTCTCCGTCTGATGCTCATCCAGATAAACGAGATCAAAAATTCTTCCTTTTATTGAGACGATCCCTTTATCTACGTCCAAATTTTTCATTTGGAGATTCTCACCGCGGATAGCAAGAGCACCCATCACCGTCTCAAGCAGAAATTCTTCATTATCAAAGCTTTCAACATGTGTAACGCCTGTAATATCAAGCAGTTTACGGCCTCTCATAATAACATCATGCTCCTGGATCGTTCCCTTAGGCTGTGATTGATTATCATAATATTGATTCATTGCCAACCCCCGCATTCTTCTAAGAAATATTCTTACCTATTTCTATGAGCCAAGAATGCGAAATAGAACAAGCCCTCACATGATATCAAATTCTATTCTTCGCTGATTTTTTCTTCTTTTACAAGTGAATACATGCCCGCTGCATCCTCTTTTTTAGAAGAATCCTGCAGGTTTTCAATTTTCACGATGATGCGTTTTTGCCCAAATCGAATGGCAAGCTCATCACCTAATTTTACAATAGAACTTGCTTTTGCAACTGTGCCATTTACCGTTATTCTGCCTTGGTCAGACACTTCTTTTGCAAGTGTTCTTCTTTTAATCAGTCTTGAAACCTTCAAAAATTTATCTAGTCTCATCTTTTTAGCACCCCTTTATAGCCCTTTGCTTTTTGCTTCATCCCAGTAAGAATCCATTTGTTCAAGAGACATTTGTTCCAGGTTTAGATTCAGTTCAACTGCCTTTTTCTCAATATATTCGAATCGTCGTTTAAATTTATGATTGGTTGCCGATAAGGCTTCCTCAGGTTCAACTCCATAAAATCTGCCGATGTTGACCAGTGCAAAGAGGATGTCCCCAAACTCCGCCAGGATCTTGGTTTGATCAGCATGATTTTCTGCTGTTTCAGCCTTGAATTCCTGCATCTCTTCATGAACCTTTTCCCACGCTGACTCAGCATGATCCCAGTCAAAACCGACTTTTGCAGCCTTCTTTTGAATATGGTAGGCCTTAGATAATGCAGGGAGTGATCCGGCAATGGATTTCAATAGGGATTCTTTTTCATCAGATCCCTTCTCTGCACGTTTTATCTCCTGCCAGTTCGACAGTACTTCGTCTGTTCCGCTTACAACAGCAGTTGAAAAAACATGAGGATGTCTTCGGATCATTTTTTCTGTTAATGTTCTGATGACATCATCAATGGAAAACATGCCATCGTCTGAGCCAATTTGAGAATGCAGCATGACCTGAAGCAGAACATCACCAAGTTCTTCAACCACATGTTCATCATCCTCTTCGTCAATGGCCTCTATTAACTCATAGCATTCTTCAATTAAATATTTTTTCAGGGACTGATGGGTCTGCTTTAAATCCCACGGGCACCCATTTGGCCCTCGAAGCTCCGCAATTACCGCGCGCAGTGCTGAAAATTGATGATTCAGAATGCTCTCATCTTCTGCTGGAGGTACATACACACTTGTTAAGTTGTTAACCGACGTAACCCGGTCAAGCTCAAAAAGGGGTACCTTTACGATCATTTGCTCACTGCTGCCGGCCGCCGTAATAATCTTAACCTCATAGTCATCAGGCAAATCTTCCATCAGAGTTAATTTCACTTCAGAAGCAACCATTTGATCATATACCTGGCAAATAATCAAATGCTGTCTGAAATTTAACTGTTCTCTCTTCATAGTCAGACCGTCAACCATTTGAAACCCATCAATCGGATCGATTTGAAGCGCAGTAAATGTGGCATCTAAAAAGCTTTGGCCTCCAGCTATATGGATCTCATAGCCTTTCTGTCCGCCATTTTGAAGAAGCAATTGCACCGTCTGCTCTGCAACAAGCGGATGTCCAGGAACAGCATAAATAATCTCTTTATCTTCCGCTTCCTTGTATAGCTCCAGTTCAATTTTAGCGTAAACATCACCGAACTTGTCATTCTCTTCGTAAAGGTGATCAAATGTCCTGAAATCTTGCAGTTCTGCCCACAGTTCATCAACCACAGGATGTTCTTTTGTTCTTAAAAACAAGTGGGAGGCTGATGTAAGTTTACGATAAACTCCAAGCGGCAAATGACTGGCATCTGAGCCCCCAAGTCCTACAACTGTAATCTTTTTCGCCATCATTCCATACCCCGTTTCATTTATTTTAAAAATTTCTCAAGCTTTTTTCCGCCCGGAAATGCAGCTAGTTCATTATTTGTAAAAATAGATAGTTTTAAAATGGCCATTAGATAGATCACCGCTCCTGTTAAAGCACCCGTTAATGATCCAATTGCAGCCGCCACACGGTCATGGTCCGCCCAATATTGATTAAAGACCGACATATAAAGGGAAAGTACCGCAACCATCAGACCTGCAGCGGCGGCAGTTTTGAGAATATCCATCCAGCTGATCAGCATGTAGCCTTTCGTTTTCAAATAATAGGCATTCAGAAGACTGATCACTGCATATGCAGCAATTGTTGCAACGGCTGCTCCCTCCGTATTCATCGAGGGAACCAACAGAATGTTTAAACCAAGTTTAACTGCTGTTCCAATCAGAACTGCAGCTGCAGGAAAAAAAGTGAAACTTAGCCCTTGCAAGATCGCAGAAAGTGTCAGGGCATAGGATGTAAAAATGACTGAAACGCCTAAAACAGCAAGCACTTTCGTTCCCGATGCATCCCGGTACAGCATGATGTTTGTCGGCTCCATAATCATAATCAGGCCTGCTGCTGCACCTGTTCCGATTACCGTGCAGATTTTCATGGAGCTTGTTATTTTATCTGCAATCACGTAAGCTTCATGATTCTTTTTCGTATATGAGATAAGCGGAACTAAAGATAAGGAAAAGGATGTTGCTGCGACAGTCCCAATCTGAATCAGAGGCTGACCCCTGTCATATATGCCTTTTAGAGCTTTAGCAGCAGACATTTCGATTCCGTTTGAGCGAAGCGCCGAATATAGCTGCATCGCATCAATCAATTGGATGAAAATCAGCATTAAGCTTGTGATGCAAATGGTCATTGTATTTATTAATAAATATTTAACGATTGTTTTTGTGTTAACCGATGATTTCCCTGTTTGAAAAGGAAAACCTCTTTTTTTGTCTCTTGCCAAAAATACAGATAACACTGCAGCAGCAGCCAGCCCGCCTGTCAATGAGCCGAATAAAGCTCCTTCTCCCGCTTCGTAAAGGGAGTATCCATTGTGAATCAGAATATATGAAAAGAAAAGGATCGTCACAACTCTGATCCCTTGTTCTGTCACTTGGGAGAGAGCAGTAGGAAGCATATTATCAGAGCCTTGAAAATAACCTCTCGCAATAGATATAAAGGGAAGCAGCAGAAAAGAAAATGAAATAATCTTAAGCAGCGGGGCAAGCTCTGAGTCCCCCATGATTTCTGAAATGTACACTGCACCAAAATAGAGGCATAAAAAGAATAAAGAACAAACTGCAATTAAGAACAAAAAGGAAATCTTTATAATAGAAAAAATCGAGGAATCGTTTTCTCTGTCTCCAAATTCGATGATTAATTTTGAAATAATGACCGGAAATCCGGTTGTAGCAAGCATTATGGCAATTCCGTAAAAAGGATAAACCTGCTGGTATATGTAAAACCCTATGTCTCCGACAATATTTTGATAGGGCACCCTGTAAGCAGCGCTCATTATCTTTATAATCAGTCCCGCAAGTGTCAGTACAAAGGCACCTTGCAGAAAGAGATTTGCTGATGTATCAGAACGGACGTTCATCGCCCAATTCTCCTTCCAATTTTAAGCTGAACGTGCCTATTATACCACAATATGTAACCCGCTCCATCTGCATTCAATAGGAAAAGGCAGCAAAAATCGCTGCCTGGATAAAACCATATGAATAATGACTACTGTTCCATTTGGCGCGCCAAAAACCCAGCTGCCGTTTCTACTGCTTTATGCTCTACTTCTCCTACAGCCTGATCCTTTGAAAAGATAACAACAGCACCGATAGGATCTCCATTGGCAACAATCGGTCCAACTGTGAAGGATTTAAGCTCTTCGCTTGTTCCATCTATCAATTGGATATTCCCGCCTTCTGTGTTCAGCACAGAGCTGCGTTCTTCCATTGCTTTTTCTACCTGTTCGCTTATATTTTTATTCATGTATTCCTTTTTAGAGCCTCCTGAAACTGCTATGTATGTGTCACGGTCACATATCAGCACGGGATGTCCAAGGCTGTCATATAGAGCATCAGCATATTCTTTTGCAAAATCGCCAAGCTCGCTTATTGGTGAATACTTTTTCAATATCACTTCTCCGTCTCGATCGACGAAGATTTCAAGTGGATCTCCTTCTCTAATGCGCAGGGTTCTGCGAATTTCCTTCGGGATTACCACACGGCCTAAATCATCAATACGACGTACTATACCAGTTGCTTTCATCTAATGCTGCCTCACTTTCACTTGATGATTGTGTACTTGATGATTGTTGACTCCAGCTAAAGTGAGCTTCTTTTTTCAACAATCACCATTGCTTAGGGATAGTATCCTTCACTAAAACACGCAATATACACAAACACAGCGAAATTTTCTTAAATAGGCAGTATTTTCTTTTCAGCTTAGACAAAAAGAACGGGTATTAAACTCAATTAGCAGAAATCTCTTCTTTTTTTACCGAGCCTAAACCATTTAAAAGCTCTGATACAATCTTCAGCCATTTATCAGCTATAACTCCTTTTGTCTGGATGGTGATTTTAAGCCTTTTACCGTCCATTCCGAGACCGACGGCTCTGCCGTATTTGTTGCTCAGCTCAAACAGCTTCTGCCCGTCGACCAGCCTGCTCGCATCTTCACTGACGTAAAGGGCTACTGAGTCTTTTACCTGCTTGATCATATCTACCTTTTCCTGGACAGCAAAAACTTTAAGCTTTGCAATCTGCAGAAGATAGCCTACCTCTGCCGGATAATCCCCGAATCTGTCGACAATTTCTTCCTGCAGCTCTTCTAAATCAGCTAAAGAAGCAACAGCTCTGAATCGTTTATAGATGTCGATCTTCTGTCTGCCATCTGAAATGTACTCTTCCGGCAAGTAAGCATCTACCTCAAGATCGATTTCAACCTGGAACGGTTTCTCTTTCGGACCGTCTTCTCTTCGTTCCTCAATTGCTTCCTTCAGCATTTGAGAATAAAGATCAAAACCAACAGAATCGATGAATCCATGCTGCTGTGCACCAAGCAGATTTCCTGCTCCGCGGATAGAAAGGTCGCGCATCGCAATTTTGAAGCCCGAACCCAGCTCTGTAAACTCTTTAATTGCCTGCAGGCGTTTTTCCGCTACTTCAGTCAGCACTTTGTCTTTTCGGTACGTAAAGTAAGCATACGCAATTCGGCTGGAACGTCCGACACGGCCCCTTAGCTGATAGAGCTGAGAGAGACCCATCTTATCGGCATCATGGACGATCAGCGTATTCACATTTGGAATATCAACCCCTGTTTCAATGATTGTCGTACTGACAAGCACATCAAATTGTCCATCAAGGAAATTAAGCATCGTTGATTCAAGTTCATTCTCGGACATTTTTCCATGAGCGTATGTCACACGTGCATCAGGTACAAGCATAGATATTTCATCTGCTTTGCGGTCAATATCGTCTACGCGGTTGTATAAAAAGTAGACTTGGCCGCCCCTTGCAAGTTCTCTTTCAATCGCTTCACGGACGAACCCGCCATTATATTCAACGACATATGTCTGTACAGGGAACCGGTTCTCAGGCGGTGTTTCGATAACAGACAAATCGCGGACTCCAAGCATTGACATATGGAGCGTACGCGGGATTGGGGTAGCTGTTAAAGTCAGGACATCGATGTTTGCCTTCATTTGTTTAATTTTCTCTTTATGTGTAACACCAAAGCGCTGCTCTTCATCGATAATCAAAAGGCCCAGCTCTTTGTACGTAACATCTTTAGATAAAAGGCGGTGTGTCCCAATAACCATGTCAACAGTGCCGTTTTTCAGACCTTTTACTGTTTCGTTCATTTCTTTTCTTGATCTAAAGCGGCTGAGCAAGCCTATATTAATCGGGTAATCCTGAAACCTCTCCCGGACTGTTTCAAAATGCTGCTGTGCAAGGATGGTCGTCGGAACCAGAAGGGCGACCTGCTTACCATCAGCAACGGCTTTAAATGCAGCACGGATTGCAACCTCTGTTTTACCATAGCCCACATCACCGCAAAGAAGCCGGTCCATCGGCCGTTCTCTTTCCATATCAAGCTTGATTTCATGAATGGAGCGGAGCTGATCCTCTGTTTCCTGATATGGAAAAATCGATTCAAACTCGCGCTGCATCTCGCTATCAGGCGAAAACCCATAGCCTACACTTGCTTCCCTCTCGGCATAAAGCTTGATTAAGTCATCGGCTATATCCTGGACAGAGGATTCAACTTTCTTCTTAACCCGCTTCCAGTCACTGCCGCCAAGCTTGTAAATCTTTGGCTCTTTTCCCTCTGAGCCTACATACTTCTGAATCAGATCAATTTGTTCAACAGGAACATACAGCTTGTCGCTGCCATGATAGCGGATATGCAGATAGTCTTTGTGCACGCCATTTATTACGAGGGTTTCAATGCCCAAGTATTTACCGATCCCGTGATTCACATGAACAACATGATCTCCGACTTGAAGTTCCGAATAGCTCTTAATTCTTTCTGCATTTGATATTTTCTGGCTTCTTGGCTGTTTTTTCACTCTCTTTTTAAAAAGCTCTTCCTCTGTAATAACGGCAAGCTTTTGCAGCGGGAGTTCAAACCCCGTTTGCAGATCGCCTTCCATAATGTAGAGATTGCCAAGCTTTGGCGCTTCATTTTTTTTCAAAAAAGCAGCAGTAATGTCATAATCAGCCAGCACACCCTCAAGCTTTTTGACTCTTTCTTCCGTAGCACCAAGAAATACAACAGAGAATTTTGCTTTTTTCCATCTATCAATTTCACTTTTCAGCACATTCATTTGCCCATGAAAATTCTGCATCTGCTTACATGACACATTTAAGATATTCTGAGGACTTGTATGCGGGACATGACGCAAAAATAAGGATAGATAGACTAGCGGATGCTTTGTTTTTGTTAAAACATCCGTATATTTATGGGACATTTTAACATCATTCACAATTTTCCCGTGCTCAAGCAGGCTCGTATACCAGTCAGCCTCTTCTTTTTCAAGATTTTCGTACATTTCCTGAATTCTGCTGACTTCATCCATGACTACAATGGTCTGCTCATGAAAATAATCTAGTAAACTAGCAGGCTTCTCATAAAAGTATGAAAGATATTTAAACATTTCCTGATTAAATTGGCCGTTCCTTAATTGTTCAAGCTCATAGCCGATATTCTCTGCCAGAATCTCTTTTTGTTTTTCATCTTTCAGCCGCTTCAAGCTGTAGGCTAAACCACTTTCCAGCTTCTGTATGCATGCAGTGATTCTGCTTTGATCAACAACGAGTTCCTCTGCAGGACCGATATGAACTTCTATAAGCTTAGCAATTGAACGCTGATCTTCGCTGTTAAAAGAGCGGATCGAATCAATCTCTGTATCAAACAGTTCAATCCGAATCGGGTATTCTTCAGTAAGAGGATAGATATCCATAATACCGCCTCTTAAACTGAACTCTCCGGGGGCAGAAACCATTCCGGCTCTTTCATACCCCATCGTAATTAAGGATGCCATCGTTTTTTCAAGATTTAATTCTTGTCCAAGCTTTAAATGAAACTGATTTTCAAGCCAAGCTTCTTTCGGCGGCAAGAACCTTCTGAGCGCTGCGACCGGAGCAACTATAATTTTTCTTTTATCTTGAGATAATTGATTCAGTACTTCCATTCTCTGTGCTTTTAACTCAGGGCTTGCTACAGCAAGCTCAGAAGCAATTAATTCGTTTACAGGATAAAGAAGAACCTGATCTCCGAGAAGGTTGGCCAGGTCTTCATAGATCTTCTGTGCCTGAAACAGGTTATGGGTAATCATTAAAATCGGTTTTTTTGAATGCTGATAAAGTGAAGACGTGAAGACAGACCTTGCAGAGCCGGATAAGCCTGCTACGAGCTGCTCTTTCAGGCCTCCGTGAACTCCTTCAATAATCGTCTGAAAATCGTCATTATCATAAAAGTAATGCTGCAAACTTTGCAAAGGCTAAAACCTCCCCTTTTGTTAGTGATAGAAAGGCGGATGTCGATCTCTCTATTAGAAGCAGAGTACAGGGCCCAAGAATCCGGCGCCTGCACAATAAGCTCAGTTACTGGATTTAACGGAAAAATGCCTTGGTTCCTTTCGTCACCAAAGCTTTTCCTATTGAATAAAACGCTGCAGCTGATGATAATCAGGATTTCTCTCTAATGCTTCCTGACAATCCTCGCAAATGGTTTTTACAAGTATATCGCCATTCGACTCATATGATATCATTTCTTGTCTCTCTTCCTGCGACAGGTGATGGAATCCCAATTGTTCACTGTATACTGAAACGCTGTCAATTGTTCCAACCTTTACACCGCAATGACGGCAGTTATAATGTAGCGCCAATGAAAAGCCCTCCTGAAAAGGTTTTTAACTCTAGTATGAACCTTTAGGAGCTCGCTTATACTCTTCAGTTATATTTGTTCATCACCTGTAAAAATGGCTCTTTAATAAAGCTTTCACATGCATCTGCAGAAATTGCAATCGCGTCTTTTATACTTGGCTGTTCTTCTTTCCCAAATGATCCCAATACATAATTTGAAACACTCATTCCTCCTGTCGGACGGTCGATTCCAATTCGCACACGATTAAATTCCTGGGTGTTTAAATGCGTAATCATTGATTTGATTCCGTTGTGGCCGCCCGCACTGCCCTTCATTCTCAGGCGCACTTTTCCAGCGGGTAAATCAAGATCATCGTAAATGACAGCAATGTCTTTTTCCTCGATTTCATAATAGTCCATCAAGGGTCTGATGCATTCACCTGAGAGGTTCATATATGTAAGTGGTTTTAATAATATGATTTTCTCGCCTGAAACATGACCGATTCCGAAGATTCCGTTAAACTTTGAACGATCAAGAGGGATGTTCAATCGCTTTGATAGTTCGTCAATCGCCATAAAGCCGACATTGTGCCGTGTATCCTCATATTGCTTCCCTGGATTCCCAAGTCCAATGAATAGTTTCATTCTCGTACCTGCCTTTATTCTAGAAGTGGTATAACTAAGCTAACCAACAGTGTGTACCTACCTTAGCTATACTCGCTCAATTATGTTCAAAAAGGATGATGCGGATTGGAGCAGAGTTATCCCAATCACCTATCATCACCCTAGTTTTAGTATCTTTTTCTCTATTTAAACAATACCATAAAAAACGCAGCCATTAAATGGCTACGTTCTGTAAATTATGATTGTTTATTTTCTTCAGAGGAATCTTCTTTGTTCTCTCTGCCTTCAACACGTTCTGGTTCGCCGCCTTCTTGCTGCTCGCCGCTGTCAATTTCTTCTTCTTGCTTCGGAGGCAAAATAGAAGCAACAACTTCATCTTCTTCATGATTGAATGTGTACTTGCCAGAAACCTTAACATCTTTAATCGTCAGTGTATCGTTGACGCCAAGCTCTGTAATATCGACCTCAATGGACTGAGGGATATCACCAGGTTTAGCTGTAATTGATGCCTGATACATTGGCTGCTGAAGCACTCCGCCGTCTTTTACCCCTGCTGCATCGCCTGTCAGCGTAATCGGAACCTCAACGACAACGTCTTCTTTAAGGTTGACGACATGGAAGTCAGCATGAATGATTTCGTTTTTGAGCGGATCTGTCTGCATGTCATACAGCATAACCGAATGTGATTTTCCATCTAAATCAAGCTTTATAATGGCGTTGCGTCCTTCATCACGCAGCGTTTTAATTAATTCAATGCTATCTAAGGAGATTGATTTTGTATCCGTTGACTTTCCATAAATGACAGCAGGAACTTGTCCCTGTTCACGAACCTTTTTTCTTGCTGAGTTTGTAAATACTGTTCGTTCTTGTACTTTTAATGTTGTCATAGTCCAAAACACCTTCCTAACGATAAGTTATGTCTTATTTAATTCCCATTATTGCCAGCGTCTAAACATTTTTCTTAGAAAAGGATGGTTTCGTCTCGTTATCTTCTTCCCTATATAGCTTCTTAAACGATTTTTATAATACAAAAACACCCTCAGGGCAAAAAAAACAGCGAGGGTGTTTTTCAAAAGCATTAATCAAAAAGAGTGCTGACAGATTGCTCTTCATGAACGCGGATAATAGCTTCACCAATTAGCGGAGCAACTGATAGCTGTTTCAGCTTGCTAATTTTCTTCTCTTCACTCAAAACAATTGAATTCGTAACAACCAATTCTTTAATATTTGAGTTTTGGATACGCTCGATCGCAGGTCCTGATAAAACAGGATGAGTACAGCAAGCATATACTTCTGTTGCCCCGTTTTCCACTAATGCGTTAGCAGCAAGTGTAATCGTTCCGGCTGTATCAATTATATCATCAATTAGGATAGCTGTTTTGCCTTCAATGTTACCTACAATGTTCATTACTTCAGCTACATTTGGTCTCGGACGGCGTTTGTCGATGATTGCAATCGGCGCTTTCAAACGGTCTGCAAGCTTGCGGGCACGCGTTACGCCGCCGTGGTCAGGCGAAACAATCACGATGTCCTTTAAGTCTTTTTCAAGGAAGTACTCTGAAAGAATCGGCACACCCATTAGATGGTCAATTAAGATGTCAAAGAATCCCTGAATTTGCGGAGCATGCAGATCAAGAGTGATGACGCGGTCTGCGCCTGCCGTTTCAAGCAAGTTTGCAACAAGCTTAGCGGTAATCGGCTCACGTGCACGCGCTTTGCGGTCTTGACGCGCATAGCCATAATAAGGCATAACAATATTGATTGTTTTAGCAGAGGCACGCTTAAGCGCATCAACCATGATCAATACTTCCATTAAGTGTTCATTAACTGGCGCGCTCGTTGATTGAATAACGAAAACGTCACAGCCGCGGATACTTTCTTCAATGTTAATTTGAACTTCCCCATCACTGAAACGAGTTACCGAACATTTACCTAAATCAACACCAACTTCATCTGCAATCTCTTCAGCTAAAGCTGTGTTCGAGTTTAATGTAAAAATCTTTAAATTAGAATCTGCATAACGATTAGACATATTTAAAGGAGACCTCCACTAGGTTTTATAATATTGAGAAGTATGATTTCTTGCGCATTCTTTAATTCATGTACCCATCTTTATTCACTTGTCTTGCACGCGCAATAGAAAGCGCCTTGCCAGGTACATCATCTGTAATTGTCGAGCCTGCTGCAACATACGCACCTTGACCGACTGTTACCGGAGCAATTAAGTTTGAATTGCAGCCTATGAAAGCACCGTCCTCAATTTTTGTAAGGAATTTATTCTTGCCATCGTAATTAACAGTAATGGATCCGCAGCCTAGGTTCACATCTGCGCCGACTTCAGCATCGCCGATATAGCTTAAATGAGAAGCTTTGCTTGCTTTGCCCATTGATGATTTCTTGATTTCAACAAAGTTGCCGATCTTCACCTCATCCGCAATAGACGATGCAGGTCTGATGTGCGCAAAAGGCCCGATATTTACATCATGACCGATTTCACTGTCATGTGCAACAGACTGGCGGATTGTTGTGCGATCTCCAACCGTGCAGTCTTTCACTTCTGTATGGGGTCCAATAATAGAATCTTCTCCAATAACAGTATTGCCTGAAATAACAGTGCCAGGGTAAATCACAGTGTCCCGTCCAATTTTAGCATCACTTGAGATGTATGTGTTCTCAGGATCAATAATGGAAACCCCGTTTTTCATATGAAAGGCGTTTACCCGCTTTTTCATATACTGCTCAGCTTGCGCAAGAGCTACTCTATCATTTACTCCAAGCGTCTCTTCGAATGATGCCGTCTGGAATGCAGAAACGATTTCATTGTTTGTTTTAAGAATTTCAATCACATCTGGAAGATAATATTCACCTTGGGAATTGTCATTTGACACTTTCTTCAGCGCATCAAAAAGAGCGCGGTTGTCAAAGCAATAAGTGCCTGTATTGATCTCCTTGATCAAGAGCTCTTCTGCATTTGAATCTTTATGCTCTACAATTTTTTCAACGTGGCCTTCCGCATTTCTGACGACGCGGCCGTAACCGGCAGGATCTTCTGCTTTCGCTGTAAGAATTGTAGCTTTTGCTTTAATCTCTGTATGATGAGAAAGTAATGATGCCATTGTTTCTGCTGTTATTAAAGGAGTATCTCCGCAGATAACAATAGTCGTTCCCTCTTGATCTTCTAAATAAGCTGCTGCCTGCATAACAGCATGAGCCGTTCCAAGCTGTTCACCCTGGACAGCATATTGGACGCTTTCGCCAAGCTGATCTTGTACTTTTTCCGCTCCGTGACCTACAATGGCAACGATTTTGCTTAAATCTAATTTAGAAACTTCATCAACAACATGCTGAACCATCGGCTTTCCGCCAACTGGATGCAGCACTTTATAAAGCTTTGATTTCATTCTAGTGCCTTGTCCTGCAGCTAAAATTACTGCGTATCGGTTATCCATTTTCAGGCCTCCAATATACCTTTTTATCCATAGAAAAATATATCTCAAATAGCACCTTATTTCAAGGAAACATATGAAAGTACATAATTTTTCATAAAATTGTCATGATATGTAAGGATCTTTTATCTCAACTGTAGTTTTGATGAGAAAAACAAAAAAGTCGGGTAGGACTAAGTCCTACCCGACTTTTGAAGTGCTTCATATAATCAAGAAGCGCCTGCTTCCTCAAATTCAACTTCAAGTTCACCTAAACGATGATACTCGGCTAATACTGCCTCTTGAATTTTCCCGCGAGTTCCAGAATTAATTGGATGTGCGATATCACGGAACTCTCCGTCTGGAGTGCGTTTGCTTGGCATTGCCACAAAAAGTCCATTGTTTCCATCAATCACACGAATATCATGAACAACAAACTCATGATCCAACGTAATTGATGCAATCGCTCTCATGCGGCCTTCGGTGTTTACGCGGCGTAATCTTACGTCAGTTACTTCCATTCTGTTCACCACCTTTTCCTGTATGAAAAACTTTAGTTAAGTTATTCAACGGAATTTTTCTTTTTCCTGCAAGAATGAAAAAATATTTTGAAAAATCAGGTGATTGTGCTCATTTTATCTGGACGCTTGTGTTTTTGCCATTTATTAATGGAATCAAGCTGCTTTTTTTAATATACAGCTAATCATAAACGATTCATCTTGCAAAAGCTCCATCTTATAAATGATCAGTTAACAGAAGCAATAACTTCAATTTCTACCAGCGCATCTTTAGGCAATCTTGCTACTTCAACACATGAACGGGCAGGTTTATGTTCGCTGAAGTATTCGGCATACACTTCGTTGAATGCAGCGAAGGTATTCATATCTTTTAAAAATACAGTTGCTTTTACAACAGTCTGTAAAGAGGCTCCCGCTTCTTCAAGCACAGCTTTTAAATTCGAAAAAACCTGATGTGTCTGCTCTTCAATTGAGCCATTCACCATTTCACCTTCAGGAGTAAGCGGAATTTGACCAGAACTGAAGAATAATCGGTCAATGACAATTCCCTGACAATAAGGACCAATGGCCGCCGGAGCTTTTTTTGTATCAATTTTTCTCATCATAATCTCTCCCTATAAAGTTACTTGGTTTAAGAAGCGGAAGAAGTTTCCGTCCATGACATCGATTTGTTTCTCTTTTACATCAACATCCGTTAATTTCACAACAGATATGTATTCATCCACAAGGCGTTCTTCTACACCTTCTGATTCGACCAGCACGCCAATTCCGGCGAGATTTGCATTAAACTCTTCAAGCATGCTGACCATTCCATTTATTGTTCCGCCGGCTTTCATAAAGTCGTCAATAATCAGGACATTCGAGCCCACTTTAAGACTTCTTTTTGATAAAACCATTGTCTGAATTCTCTTTGATGACCCTGAAACATAATTGATGCTGACAGTCGGTCCTTCTGTTACCTTGCTGTCTCTTCTTACAATGACAACTGGTACGTCAAGCTGATTTGCTACTGCGTAAGCGACAGGAATCCCTTTTGTAGCTACCGTCATGACAATATCAATTTTGCGGTCAGCGAAAACAGATGCAAATAAACGTCCAATCTGATTCACCATAGTCGGGTTTCCGAGTATATCTGTTAAATATAAATATCCCCCGGGCAGAAGGCGTTCCGGTTTAGCCATCAGACTGCAAAGCTCAGAAATAATTTCTTTTGCTTCACTTACTCCGATTTTAGGAATAAATTTAACTCCGCCGGCAGCGCCCGGCACGGTTAAGAGTGAACCAATGCCCCGCTGTTCAAAGGTTTGCTTTATGATCGTCAAATCTTCACTGATTGAAGACTTGGCCGATTGATATTGATCAGAGAAAAAAGTTAAAGGAACAAGTGCATGTGGATGTTGTAGCAAGTAATAAGTCATATCAACAAGCCTTCCACTGCGACGAAATTTCATGGAATAACCTCCAAAATCCGAATATTTTAAAGATAATATAACTTAATATACGGATTTAATCAAGGCTATTCCGTTCCCCAAGCAATCTTACAGCAAATACCTGATCGCAAAAACCTCTTAATCCGTTATACACACGATGAAGCCTCGATTCATAGCGGACAAGGCCAAACACAGTAGGCCCGCTGCCGCTCATCAGGACAGCATCAGCACCAAACCGCTTTATTTGATCTTTAATATTAGCTACCTCTGGATACATTTTCATAGTAACATCTTCCAGGACATTTCCCAAAAGGCTGCAAATCTGATCAAAATCCTGATTCTTAATTCCTTCAATCATCCCTTCTACATCAGGATGAGCAACAGCACTCAAATTCAAATTGCGGTACACATCAGCAGTAGATACGCCAATCGTCGGCTTTGCCAGTACGACCCAGCAATGAGGCGGCGTATCGATATGCTGAATTTTTTCTCCCCGGCCCGTAGCCAGTGCAGTTCCGCCGTAGACACAGAATGAAACATCTGAGCCTATCTCGGCTCCAAGCTCTGCAAGCTCATCTAAGCTAAGTCCAAGCTTCCATAACCTGTTCAAACCTCTAAGAGTAGCAGCTGCATCACTGCTGCCCCCTGCCAGGCCGGCAGCTACGGGAATCACCTTTGTGATGGCTATTGAGACCCCTTTTTTTACACCGTACTGCTTTTTTAATATTAAAGCAGCCTGATAAGCTAAATTCCGCTGGTCATCCGGCACAAATCGATTATGAGAAATGATTTTGATCTCATCAGACGCAAGCTCCACAAGCTCGACGCGATCAGCCAGGTCGATGGTCGTCATGATCATTTTCACTTCATGAAAACCATCTGTTCTCTTATGAAGGACATCGAGCGATAGATTGATTTTAGCTGGTGCTTTCTCCAAAATACGCAACATTTTCACCTACTTTTAACGAACTGAAATTATCCACATTGTACCACAAATAGAATGAATATAACGCAGTTTTCGACATTTCCGCTTATTGGTGGAACATTTGAAATAATGAGCCTGTTTTTATTGTGAGAAAAAGCCGGAGCTTATCGCCCCGGCTTCTGCCGTCTGTTTTTATGCTTTATTCTGACTTGAAAGGTGCTGTTCTGCAAGCTCAATCGCCCTCTTCACCATGTTGCCGGCATCGCGCGATCTGATTGCACCCCAGCCTTCATTTTTTACCGTATCATAAAACCCCAAGTCTTTAGCCAGTTCGTATTTAAATTCATCGGACATGATTCCCTGACGTCTTCCCATCACAGAACACCCCTTTAATTTACGTCTGATTCTAAATCCTGCTGGATTTAACCGCATAAAAAAAAAGCGGCACTATTAGTATGTGCGGCTTTGCGTTAGTGTTATCCAAAATAAATACAGAATCGTTAAATGATTTTTAACCAAAAAAAAAGCAGCAAACATGTGTCTACTGCCCAGCAACTGCCACTGAACCTGAAGTATCTTCAAAAAATGTTAATTGCACTGTTTCAGTTAATACATCTGCATAACTGTATGAGACACGTTCAAATGCATTTTCATCTTGATCTAGTTGTACAACGAAAACAGCTGGGTATGTTTCTGTAAGAACACCTGAACGCTCAATCGTTTTTCTGCGGCCGCCGTTTGCTTTAAGCGTAAGCCGCTTTCCAAGATTTGAATCCAGGGAATTTTTGATATCAACTAAAGTTTTTGCCATTGCATCCACCTCACTAATTTCAGTATACACGATAGCCTATTTTAAGTCAAATAAAATTTAAATTATAACAGTGATAAAAGTTCGTTGTCAACAAAATATTTTCAACAAAATTCACGTTCTATCTACAAATTAGGTTTTACCTAATTCTTAATTTTTATGTAAAGAAAGGAAATGTTTTCATTTGTCCAATAAGAACTGCTTGTTTTCGGGCGTACATTCACTATTGGAAGAAAAGACCGCTCTCTCAAAGTGGAAAGCGGCCCTAAGAATTGTCCTCATGTCTGTGATAAGGCATGCCTGTACGGAGGACACCTTTTGTTTCAATCCCGCCAAGGCCTTTCTCTCTTGTAAGCGTATTGCGCAGGACATCCCAGACATTAATTCTCTCCATAAATGGAGTAAAGCTTATTTTAGCGACTATATACACAGGATCCAGTGCATGAATATTAACTCGCGAGGGCGAGCTCGCAAAATTGGCTCCTGCCCTGATTAAAGATTCAAAGTGAGACTGACAGGCCCCCGCAAAGATAACCAGCTGATCTAGATTAGGGACGGCTTTTCTTGCATTGCGCACAGTCTGAACGAAATGCTTCGAGTGACGGTAGGCATTGAGATCATTAATCGAACCTTTATGCTTTGAGTATGAATCATGACCCGTTATGACAAGGATATTAGGCCGGTACTCTTCAATAAGATCCATTACGACATCCTGCATCTCTGTTTCTTTCACATGTACGCCAAATACCGGGACACCGACACGCTCATAGAGATTCAGACACTTTTGCAGATATAGCGGATCGCCATCTAAGTGGAGCACTTTTCCAGGCAAATGAAAAAACTCCTCATTGTGGCTGTAGCTTGCCGTTGCCCCATACTCACGTTTTTCCTGCAGCAAGCGGTAATCCTGCTTTAATAAGTACAGAGACTGCTCAAGCTTTTCTTTTTCATGCACTTTCCTTTCATTGCGTTCCCGGTCTCCAATAATTGCCAAGTCATCACATAAGGCATCAGCGATCAGACGTACTTCTTCTCCGTATAAAATGGCAGCCCACTTTCCATCTTCTTCTTGTTTCAGGTCTATCACCCGAAAAATGACATCATACTGATATGATTTTCGGGCTACGATATCTCCAATTTTCACTTGCATGTTCTTCACTCCAAATGACCGATTCGCCGGAACTGATCTAGAGCACCGCGGACTGGTTAGGCCCCTAAGGTGATGCCCATTCTATGTCTAATTCGTATAGACCCCTAAGCTAATAACAATCCTTTTCTAGCCTATGATGCTAATTGAAAAGTGTGACCCGCTGGAAAAGCGGAACCACCCGTTTAGCCCCGACAGACAGATAAGGATTCACCGGAAAAGTCCGGGTTTGACTTTTTCGGGGAATCTGTTCTGGCCGAGGGGCTGGGTGATGGAGCTGGACAATACAGAAAAGCGGAACCGCCTTGGGCAGCCCCGACAGCCCTTCACATCAAAAATGCCCATCATAAAAAGCCCGCAGCTGTCTCCGCTGCGGGCAATTTTTCATAAATGAACTTTATCCATTAAAATCCTCAACTAACAAATCACTCAGCACTGCAAATTCTTCAATCGAAAGAGTTTCTCCTCTTCTCTTTCCGTCGATGCCGGCTTTTTCTAAAGCTTGTTCAATAGCAGGTTTCTTTTCTTTTCCGTCTGGAAGAGAATGAGTCAGATTGTTAAGGAGTGTTTTTCTTCGCTGAGCAAAGCTCGCACGAACGATTTTAAAGAAAAAGTCTTCATCTTTTATAACCACTCTGGCTTCCTCACGCAGAAGCAGCCGGATAATAGCTGAGTCAACATTAGGCTGGGGCATAAAAACGGTTCTAGGCACCGTCATGACCGTCTTGGCGTCTGTATAGTATTGAACAGCAATGGAAAGCGAACCATAGTCTTTTGAAGAAGGAGAA
Organism: Bacillus sp. V2I10; assembly: GCF_030817055.1. Taxonomy (NCBI): domain Bacteria; kingdom Bacillati; phylum Bacillota; class Bacilli; order Caryophanales; family Bacillaceae; genus Bacillus; species Bacillus sp. V2I10. The sequence goes on from NZ_JAUSYV010000001.1 coordinate 313,159, forward strand.
GCCGCGATTCGATCTGCTACTTCTTTTTGAAGCATGACGACGATCCCTTTCAAAGGCAAATGATCTTCAAGCAGTTTCATAATAATTGGAGTTGTTACATAATAAGGGAGGTTAGCGACGACCATCACTTCGCGGCAGTCCCTGAATTGTTCTTCCATAACCTCTTTTACATTCGCCAAAAGGATATCCTGATGAATGACTGTTACATTGTCATAAGGTGATAAGGTGTCTTTTAAGATCGGGATGAGGCGCTGATCAATTTCAAATGCAACAACCTTTTTTGCCCGTTTGGCAAGCTGTTCTGTCAAAGCTCCGATCCCCGGACCGATTTCAATAACACCTGTTTCATCTGTTACATCTGCATGGTCTACAATACGGTTCAGCACATTCGGGTCAATTAAAAAGTTTTGTCCAAGACTTTTCTTAAATGAAAAACCGTACTTATCTAAAATAGCTTTCGTGCGAACCGGTGTTGCGATATCTTTAATCATTTTGCTGCTCCTCCCGAACAATCTCCTCTATAGCTTGTGCAAAAGTTTGTTTTGTAATTTGAAACATATGCAGTCTTTTTTCAAGCTGCTTGCCGTTTGTATAGCCTATTTTCAAAAGCACCCCGAGTTTTTCACGCCGCTCCTTCGCTTTTGGACCGCCTATTAAACCCGCCGTTATCAAATCTTCTTTATCAATAATCGGATCTGTATCCGTCATCTCTTCTTTGATCTCTTTAAGAGCGTTTCTGATCGCTTCTATGGAAGCATGCTCAACCCCAATGCCTTTTCCATTTTTAGGTCTGGCTTCAGGTTTTGTAATAAAAGCATGCTTGCAGCCGGGAACCTGCTCTGCAACCGTTTTGCGTATTTTTTCGCCGGGGAAGTCAGGATCTGTAAAAATAATGACACCCCTCGTCTTCTGGGCAAGGCGGATCTGTTCAATGACCGAATCTCCAATTGCAGATCCGTTCGTTTCAATTGTATCAGCATCAACTGCGCGCTTAATGGCAGTTGTATCATCTCTTCCTTCAACAACAATAATTTCTTTAATTTTCATGTTTTCCTCCAAAAAGATGAAACTTTCCTGAGCGGTCAAACGTCTATATTATTGAAACGTAATTGTACCCCATTATAACGCAAAAAAACAGAGGGATCTAAACCCTCTGTCAGAGAATCAATTTAACACTTTAATTTTAACTTGCTTTCTTCCCCATCGATAGGCTGCTCCCTTATCAGAGAAGAAAACATCAATCTTTTTCCCTTTGATTGCGCCGCCTGTATCCGAGGCAATGGCATATCCGTAACCTTCTACATATACTTTAGACCCTAAAGGAATAACACTTGGATCTACCGCGATTACTTTGGCAGTCGGATTTGCTCTTAAATCGACACCTGTGGCAGTCGTGCCGGAACACCCATTACAATGAGCTGTATAAGCAGTTGATGTAACATAAAACTCTTTAGCAACAGAATCGTTTGAACGCGACACTGTTTCAGGCTTGCTTGAAGTACTTGCCGTACTCACAGGCTTAGGTGCAGCTTTTGTGCCTATTACAACAACACGGTCCTGACTTTCACTTTTCGTTTCTTCTTTGATCAGCTTTCTTGACACTTCTTTTCCATTTTCAAGCATAACCTCAAAATGTTTCGCAACAGTACCTTCTGTACCAGGCTTAATAACTTCCTGTTTTCCTTTTGGAATGCTGTTATCATTTTTTGTTACAACTGAAAATGCAACTGGTTCTTCCACTACATCGGTGACTTTTTCTACACGTGTGACTATTACGGCGTCATTTGCACTCAATGTTTCATGAATTTGGGGTTCAACCTTATCAAGTTCATTTACCTGTACCTTTTGGTCTTTCAAAAAGTCAGCGACAGTAGTCGAAGTTGACCATACTTGTTGTTTTTTATTTTCAACTGTTAGTGTGATCTGTATGGCTTTCTCAATGTTGAGCTTAAGATTATCAGAAATTTTCGTTTGTAGCGAAGCATTCATCTTATCGTGCTCTGAAACTGCTATTTTTTGTTCTTTCAAAAATTCTTCTACGGTTTTTGCTGTTGTCCTTATTGTCCTTTTCTCATCGTCCACCGTAAGCTGTACAGGTTTCGAAGCCTCATAAACAACTTTTAGATTGTTTTTGATCTTAGTATCTCCTGATGGGGATACCTCGTCTTCTTGTTTTCTATCTATGTCTAAATCTTGGAGTAATTCATCAACTGTACGTGCGTGTGTCCTGAGCTTCTCGTCTTTGCCGTTCAGTGAAACAGTAACCGTGTTCTTCGACGCTTCAAATGTCGCGAATGCAGTACCCGTTCCCAAAACTACTAAACTGACAATTGCGAGGACAATCTTGTTAAAGCTTAGTTTTGCGGATAACAGCTTTTTCATATTATTTATCACTATGAAAAACGCCTCCTTCTCCTCCGAGGATTATATAGAGTATCGATCTTGCTGTCAACCCTCACCCACTTCTATCAAATTTTTCTAATCGTAATCACTATTATGCTAAAAAACTATCAAAAAGGGAAGCAATTCTTGTCGACAAATATATCCTATGAGGAAAAGGAGACATGTAGAACCTCTTTAAAACCTGTACTTTCGGACAAGCCCTATCAAAATTCTACAAATTCCTTTAGCGAGAAATGCCGAATAATCTTTTTGCATTGTCGGAAGTTTGTCTAACAAATTCCGCATATTCCATTTCTCTAAGTTCAGCAATTTGCTCTGCTACATATTTCACATAGCTCGGTTCATTTCGTTTTCCTCTAAACGGATGAGGTGTTAAGTATGGACAATCTGTTTCAATCAAAAGACGATCCATTGGAATCTGCGCAGCAACTTCCTTCGGTTTTTTAGCATTTTTAAATGTAACCGGCCCGCCAAATGAAATATAAAAATTCATATCCATACATTGTTTCGCCACTTCAAGGCTTCCTGTAAAACAATGCATAATGCCGCCTACTTCACTCGCATTTTCTTCCTGAAGAATTTCAACAACATCCGATGTTGCATCGCGATTATGAATAATTATCGGAAGCTTCACTTCTTTTGCAAGGGCGATTTGCTTGCGGAATACTTCCTTTTGAATTTCCTTCGGAGATTTATCCCAATAATAATCAAGCCCCATCTCACCAATCGCTACAACTTTAGGGTGTGATGCCAGTTCTTTTATCCACTTGAGGTCTTCATCTTTCATATCAATTGCATCTACTGGATGCCAGCCAACAGCTGCATAAATAAAATCATACTTCTCCGCAAGCTCGATGGCACGTGTAATGGTCTCCGTATCAAAGCCGACTACAACCGTATGGGTTACCCCTTCTTCAAGTGCTCTATCAATCACTTCTTCTAAGTCATCCTTGTATTGAATCGCATTTAAATGAGCATGTGTATCAAATAACATGTTTCGACATCCTTTCATAAGGTTTAAACAAAAGAAAAAAGAGGCATCATTCCCGATTGTTACACGTGAAACACCTCTTTCTTCTCTTTTTTTATTTAATAATCGTACCGTTTGGAAGACTGGAATCGACAGTAGCAAGCGACAAATTGCCTTCTTCTTCGCCAGCCAGGATCATGCCTTGTGAAAGTTCACCGCGCAGTTTTACAGGTTTAAGATTCGTGATGCAAATGACTTTCTTTCCGACAAGCTGTTCAGGCTGATAGCTCTTTGCAATTCCTGATACAACCTGTCTTTTTTCAGAACCTAGATCAAGCTGCAGTTTTAATAAACGATCCGCTTTTTTCACCGGTTCTGCACGAATGACTTCTGCAACACGCATTTCAACTTTCATAAATTCATCAAACGTAATTTCGCCTGATGCATCCTCTTTTTGCTCTTTCTTTTCTTCCTCAGCAGCAGGAGCCGCTCCCTGCATTTGCTCTTTAATATACTGAACCTCTTCCTCCACTTCTAAACGAGGGAAAATCGGAACCCCTTTAGAGACTTTGACTTGAGGCAGCTGACCAAATTCTGATAAGCTGGCCCACTCTTTTAGCGCGGGCTCCTGGATGCCAAGCTGTTCAAATATCTTGTCAGGTGTTTTCGTAAGGAACGGCTTCAGCAGGATCCCTGAAATACGAAGGGACTCAGCAAGATGATACATAACTGAACCAAGCTTTTCACGGTTTTCCTCATCCTTTGCAAGATTCCAAGGCTGTGTTTCATCAATGTATTTATTCGTTCTGCTGATGAATTGCCATAGTGCATTCAATGCAATGGAAAACTCCATTTTCTCCATAGCTTCTTCGTATTTTACAAGGGTATCTTTGCTGAAAGCTGTTAATTCCCCGTCAAAGTCTGTCTTAGGTCCGCTGTACGCAGGGATTTCGCCGTCGAAATATTTTTGAATCATGGCAATTGTACGATTCAGCAGGTTTCCAAGGTCATTTGCAAGATCAAAATTCAGTCTTTCGATAAATCCTTCTGGAGTAAAGACGCCGTCTGAACCGAACGGTACCTCTCTTAATAGATAATATCGAAGAGCATCAAGGCCGTAGCGGTCAATTAACGTAACCGGATCTACAACATTTCCTTTTGATTTGGACATTTTTCCGTCCTTCATCAATAGCCAGCCATGTGCAAACACTTTTTTCGGCAGCGGCAAATCAAGCGCCATCAGCATAATCGGCCAATAGATTGTATGGAAACGAACAATTTCTTTTCCTACTAGATGAACATCTGCAGGCCAGAATTTTTTGTACTTTTCATCGTTCTCCGAGCCATATCCAAGTGCTGTAATATAATTGGACAGCGCGTCAATCCATACATATATGACATGCTTTGGATCTCCCGGAACTTTCACTCCCCAATCAAAAGTCGTCCGAGATACTGCCAAGTCCTCAAGACCTGGTTTAATGAAGTTGTTAATCATTTCGTTTTTGCGTGATTCCGGCTGAATAAATTCCGGATTCTCTGAGTAATACTGCAGAAGACGATCTGCATACTTGCTCATCTTGAAGAAGTAGGATTCTTCTTTTACTTTTTCTACAGGACGACCGCAATCAGGACAGTTTCCGTTTTCAAGCTGTCTTTCTGTAAAGAATGATTCACAAGGTGTACAATACCATCCTTCGTATTGATCTAGATAAATATCACCTTGCTCAAGCAGCTTCGCAAATACCTTTTCAACAATTTCTTTATGACGGTCTTCTGTTGTACGAATAAAATCATCATACGAGATATCAAGTTTGCTCCAAAGATCTTTAATGCCGCTGACAATGTCATCAACATATTTTTGAGGCGTTACTCCGATTTCTTCTGCCTTGCGCTGAATTTTCTGCCCATGTTCATCTGTGCCTGTTAAATACATAACATCAAAACCGCGCATGCGTTTATAACGGGCCATAGCATCACCCGCAACCGTTGTATAAGCATGTCCAATATGTAGTTTTCCGCTTGGATAGTAAATAGGTGTTGTAATATAAAATGACTTTTTGTGACCTTCCATCCGTTTCCCTCCTGGTAATGAAGACTGTCTCTGGGTTAGAGAAGAAAAGCCCCCGCCCCAATGGACGAGAGCGACTAATCATTGTTATTTATACCTTTATGATACCATCTTAGCCTTTAATATCAAGAAAATATACCTTCTATGGACAAAAAAACAAAGGATGACAGGAATAATATGAATGGCTCTGGTATGCCAAATGTTTCCTAATGAATTATTTTTGTTGATTCTTGTCGAACAATAGTTATAATAAAATAAACAATATTTTGAATTAATACTATTCAGTGTATAATTAAAAATTTCCTTTTATGAGTTTAATTTCCTTTTATCAAGGGAATATATTCCTATTATGCTTAGTGCATAAGGGTTCAAGGAAAACCCACTTTTTTTTTACAAACTATTGGATATTTGAGGATTGACGTTTATTGGAAACACTGTTATGCTTATGAGGATGAAGATTTTGTCGAAAAATGACGAAGTTTAAGAAAAAAACATATAGAGAACCTATTATTGGGAGGAGAACATAAACATGAAATCTACAGGAATCGTACGTAAAGTTGATGAGCTCGGCCGTGTGGTTATTCCAATCGAATTACGACGCACTTTAGGAATCGCAGAAAAAGATGCATTAGAAATCTACGTGGATGACGAAAGAATTATCCTTAAAAAATATAAGCCAAACATGACTTGTGCTGTAACTGGAGAAGTATCTGATGATAACTTCACTCTAGGCAACGGAAAATTAGTTCTTAGCCGCGAAGGTGCAGAGCAAATTCTTAAAGAAATTCAAAGCAATTTAGTAAAATAATTTGAAAAAGACCTGACACTTTCTGTCAGGTCTTTTTATTTTATTCATTTACATGATAAGACTGATAAACATCCCGCTTCGGTATGCCGCGTTCTTTTGCTACCTGCTTAATGGCTTCTTTTGAAGGATGGCCTTCACGGACATAATGACTGACATGTTCTTCAAGAGTAAGGGGGTTCCACCACTCTTCTTCCGCGATCACGTCCTTTTCATCTCTTCCTTCAACGATTAAACAAAACTCACCGCGAATCTGATTTTCCTCCGACCACATTAAAGCGTCGTTTATTGTTCCCCGGATAAATTCCTCGAAGCGTTTGGTCAGCTCTCTTGATAAGCATATTCTGCGGTTGCCCAATATTTCACTCATCACCGCCAGAGTTTCCTTTAACCGATGGGGAGATTCATAAAAAATCATCGTTTCTGTGCGCTTCGATAATTCTTCCAGCTGCTTTTTCTTCTCTTTTTTCTGTCTTTCCAAAAATCCGAAAAAGAAGAATGGCTGAGGGGTAATTCCTGATGCTACTAAAGCCGTCAGGGCTGCATTTGCACCCGGGAGAGGTATAACCTTTCCATTCTCAGCCAAAATTTCATTTACAAGCTGGCTGCCTGGATCTGAAATAATCGGCATCCCGGCATCACTTACTAACGCAATGTTTTTTCCCTGCTTCATCAGCTCAAGAATTTTATGGCCGCTTGATTCCTTATTGTGCTCATGGTAACTAATCAGATGAGTATCGATTTCAAAGTAATTGCACAGCTTTTTCGACTCCCGTGTATCCTCAGCTGCAATTACATCAACCTCTTTTAAAATATTGATTGCGCGAAACGTCATATCTTCTAAATTCCCTATAGGAGTTGGGACCAGGTAAAGGGATCCCCACTCTGTATCTTGGTTAAAGCTTTTTTGTTCCTGCATTTGTATCATCATCCTCTCCCTGCGAAAATCCCCATACCTTCTCCTCATCAGGCATATTCAAAAATTCGTCCTTCTTTTTCCTCGACAGCTTTTTGAAGTAATATTCTGCTTTCAGAGCCTCGCTTTTTGTTTCAAACTCCTTGTTATATAGCAAAGATACTGGTTTTCTTGCACGGGTGTATTTAGCGCCTTTTCCAGCATTATGTTTTTGAATGCGTGCTTCAAGGTCATTTGTGTAGCCTGCATAGTAGCTTCCATCCCTGCATTCGAGCACATAAAAGAAATGAGTGCTATTTGTCTCCATATAAAATCTCTTTTACTTCTTTTGTGTATTCATTGTTTTCGTCATATACAAACAGCGGAGGCAGAATCTTTAAATCAGGCTGTCCGCCTTTAATTCCTTCTATTAAAAGGGTATTCGCTTCCTTTCCCTGTTTTGGGTAAACAAGCTGAATCCGCTTAGGTTCAATTTTATATTTCTTCATTAGCTCTACAATTTCAATTAATCTTCCCGGACGATGAACAAGCGCTATTTTGCCGCCCATTCTTGAAAGCTTGCTGCTGGCCATAATAACATCCTCAAGTGTGCAGAGGATTTCATGACGGGCAATGGCAAGGTGTTCATTTTGATTCATTTCGTCTTTCTTAGGAGTTTTAAAATAAGGAGGATTGCACGTAATCACATCGAATTTCCCGTGACCGAGTGCTGCCGGCATATCCTTTAAGTCTCCATGAATCATGGTAATTTGATCCTGAAGCTGATTGTAGGCCACACTTTTTTCTGCCATTTGAAATAATCTCTCCTGAATTTCAACTCCTGTAATCATTGCTTTTGATCTTGTAGATAGAAGCAGGGGCACAACTGCATTTCCAGAGCATAAATCAATGACCCGTCCCTTTTGTATCGGCATATATGCGAATTTCGAAAGAAGGACAGCATCTAAAGAAAAGGCAAAAACAGACGGACTTTGAATAATCCTTAAATCTTCTGCCAATAAATAATCGAGACGTTCATCTCCAATTAAATCAACCATCATAAAATCCTTTCTTTTTTGTTAGTATTGACAAAGTGTTCCTCTTCCATAAAAAAAGCTTTCCCATAAGCAGGAAAGCCAGTTTATTTCTTATTAAGAAAGGAAAGACAAAACAAGCAGTCTCCATCTTTGCGGACACTTCCATAATGAACATTGCAAATATGGAAGCCTTCCTGATAAAGACGGGCCAGATTGTCGTATCCCTCTCCAATGTCCACAATCTTTGAATCCAGTGCTTGTTTATCTGTATGCTGTTTATTTTGCTTCTTTTTTTCTGTCGCAGCAGTCGAGTTTAGCCGCCTGCGAAGGTTATCATTTTCAAGCTGCAAATGATGATTTTCCTCAAGCAGCTCGCCTAAATGATGCTTCAGCTCTCCAAGCTGTCGATACAGAGAGCCGATTTGTTCCTCCATACTGCTTACAGATTCAAAGATCTCTTTTTTATCCACTTGTTCCACCTCATTAATCTGTGGATTTCATTGGAACTGCGCCTTCTTTCATTAATTCTTCCCAAGTAAATTCAACCACGCGGTCTTTTTCTGAAAGTTCAACCTGCAATACCCGTTCCAATATATTTAACCCGACTACTTTTCCGATGCCGATTGGAGTGCCGATCGATTCTCCAATATCCGGAAGCTGTTCTTTAGCAGATTCGTACTCATCATTCTCATATTTTAAGCAGCACATTAATCTGCCGCATAACCCTGAGATTTTTGTTGGATTCAACGAAAGATTCTGATCCTTGGCCATCTTAATGGAAACCGGTTCGAAATCCCCTAAGAAAGTGGAACAGCACAGCATTCTTCCGCAAGGTCCGATGCCGCCAAGCATTTTCGCCTCATCTCTGACCCCGATTTGTCTTAACTCAATTCGAGTCTTAAAGATGGCAGCGAGATCCTTAACCAATTCTCTGAAATCAACTCGTCCGTCAGCAGTGAAGTAAAAAATAACCTTGTTTCTGTCAAACGTATATTCAACATCAACAAGTTTCATATCAAGCCTGTGCTCGTTCACTTTTTGCTGACAAACCTCGTAGGCTTCTTTTGCAGCATGATGATTTTCGTCTACGATCAGGCGGTCTTTCTCATCAGCCACACGAAGAACCTTTTTAAGCGGCAAGACAATATCATTCTCGCCAACTTGTTTCTTATGAATTACAACTTTGCCGAACTCTACACCTCTTACCGTTTCGACAATAACAAAATCGGCGTTTTCTATTTGAAGCCCATTAGGGTCGAAATAATATATTTTACCCGCTTTTTTAAAGCGGACACCCACTACATCGTACAATCTTATCCCTCCTGCAAAGATAAAACCAATTGCTCCATCAGTAATTGTGGACTCACATTCATCTGGAGTCTTTTTTTTGCTTCTAAAATAGAAGTGATTTTTTCAAGGATCTTTTGTCTGGATACTTGAATGGCGTGCTGTTCTAACTGTGGAAGCAGATCTTGATAGATAACATGATCCGTATTGCCAATTTGGATGGAAAGAATGTCTTTATATAAATATAATAGCAAGTCATAACCCATGTCCTGCTTTTCTTTTTCTGCGAAAAATGGCATCCATTGCGTTTGAACTTGGACAAATGCCTGTCCGTTTCGCTTTGATATCACTTCATATAATTTTATCACTACAAGTCTTGCCTGTGCAAACCAATCATCTCGACTTAATTCGAGTGCTTTTTCAACATTATTGGTCATTCTTGCTGCAAGTCTCGCAAAATTAGGAGATACCTCCCGCTTTAACAGCTCTTTCTCAATAGCTGAAGTTGGCAGCGGCATAAATGTAAGCGTTTGGCACCTTGATAGGATTGTATTTAAAATTTGATGCACTTGTTCAGTCATCAAAATGGCCATCGTATTGGCATTTGGTTCTTCTAAAAATTTCAGCAGACTGTTGGCAGCATTGGCCGTCATTTTGTCAGCATGCGAAATAATGTACATTTTTTTGCTTGATTCAACGCCGGTTTTTGTGAATTCTCCCTGAAGATCTTGAATCTGCCACTTTTTTATCGATAAACCGTCCGGTTCAACTAAATGGACATCCGGATGATTGCCGGAGTGGATGCGTTTGCAGTTTCTGCATGACTCACAAGGTCTGAAATCTTCGGTATTTTCACAAAAGAAGCTTCTGGCGAGAAGCAGGCTGATTTCTTTTTTTCCTGTACCTTTTTTTCCTTCAAAAAGGTATGCATGAGCAAGCCGTTTTTTTTCGAGACTGTTGCCCAGCAGTTTCAGTACTTTAGGCTGATAATCGGCCAGCTCATTCCAAGTACTCATCGTCATATCTATCACTCTTTACGTATAGAGGTTAATTAAAAGGTCTTTAATTTCACCTATTTTTGCCAGTATGTCGATGGATGACTGATCTTCATTGAGCAGATTTTCCGTCAGTTCAATTAGATGCTGATCCAGTTGTTCTACGGTGACCAGTGACCGGGTGTTTCCGCTATAGTCCCAGCTTCCGGACTGCTTTACTTTCAGCCCATAGTCCACAGCTTCCTGTATGAATCGTCTGACAAGCGATTTATATCTTGAGAGATCCCGCATATTCCGGGATTTCGCAACACGCCGGCCAGCCTCTTCAACGTTTGCCATCAATGTATTTAATTGCTGCAGCTGCAGCTTGGATTCTTGTTTCAGCACTATTTCTGAAAATGGTTTGGATCCGGCTGCTGTTGTTTTCTGTTTGGCGTTTCTCTTATCTAATCCAGTACGAAGCTCTTGATTGATCTTCATTTATGCCCGCACCTTAAAAATGGTGGAATTGTTCGATCGGAAGTACAAAGACTGTCGCTCCGCCAACTTCAACTTCAACAGGATAAGGTACATACGAATCCGCATTCCCGCCCATGGGAGACACTGGAGCTACAAGCTGTTCTCTTGATTGGCAGTTCTCTTTAATAACGGCTAATGCTTTCTCAACACGCGCGTCTTCCGTACCAATCATGAAGGTTGTATTGCCTGACTTCAAAAACCCGCCAGTCGATGCAAGTTTCGTTGCTCTGAAATTATGTTCAACCAATGCGCTTGAAAGCTTATTGCTGTCCTGATCCTGTACAACCGCAATAATCATTTTCATAGGTATGCCTCCTTATAGTTTAACAGCTTAATCCTGATAAAGCATTGTTTCATTTATGGTAATTGTAACATTGTTGTTACTTATTATATCAGCGTTTACTTTAAATAAGGAATTAAAACTTCCTTCACATCATGATAGACCTCAGCAATAGACTGATCGGCATTAATAACTTTTATCCGTTCAGGGAATTTATCAATTAAATGTTTATAGCCCTGCTGAACCTTTAAATGAAAGTCCATCTTCTCAAGATCCAGTCTGTTCACTTCTCTGCCGTCATTGCCGCTGATTCTCATCAGACCGCGCTCAGGCTCTATATCAAAGTATAAAGTAACCTCAGGCATGACACCGTCAATCGCAAACATATTAATAGAATAAACATCATCTACACCGATTTCTCTCGCATACCCCTGATAGGCTAAGGAACTATCAATAAACCGGTCACAGATAATCAGTTTTCCCTCATTTAAGGCAGGAATTACTTTCTCTACAATATGCTGGCGTCTTGCAGCTGCATACAGCAAAGCCTCTGTTCTTGAATCCATTTCTGTATTTTCTTTATTTAAAATCACTTCACGGATTTGCTCAGCAATCCGGATTCCTCCTGGTTCACGGGTGAATACTGCCTCTATACCCTTTTCCCTGAATTCCTCTGACAGCATATTCAGGATGGTTGTCTTCCCTGCACCATCAGGCCCTTCGAATGTGATAAAAATCCCTTTCATTACAATCACCTTTTCTTTATATAAACTGCAAGCTTTTCTTCTGACAGTGCACTGCTTCCCTGAAACCTTGCACCGCCTTGTATCAGCACCTGTATTTGGCTGATATGTTCCTTCGTGATTCGTTCTCCCTCCATTAAAAGAGGGATTCCCGGCGGATATGGAATTACAGCGTCTCCGCTTAATAAGCCGGCCGCATCCTTAAAAGATACAACCTCTCTACTATACCCATTTAACTGATAATAGGATAGGGGCATGCTGATAGGGCGGGTGCCAGTTTGGAAGAGTAGAGGATTCAGCTCGTTTTTTCCACCGAAAGTACCCTTTATAGTGGTATACCCAAATTCAGGCGCCATCTTACTTGTTAACGGCAAAACGAGCAATACATTCTGGAGGTCTGCAAGCTCCGTATAGATGCCAGAAGCCTCTAAGTGACTCTGAAGCTCAAAACCAGTCATTCCGATATTTGATTTAATCGTAAGTTTAAGAGGATCTGTACTTGCCTTCCTGTCTTTGGAACGAACAATACAAAGCTCATCTATTTCCATAATCGTATTTTCAAAAGAGTTTATTGCGTCAGAGATGGAATCAACTGCTTTTGCAGATATTAAACCCTCTAAATAAGCTCTTGCTAAGTCCAATGAGGCCATGATTGGATAAGACGGACTGCTGCTCTGTAAAATGGATAGATAGTGACCTATACGGTTTGCATTTGCCAATTTGCCATTCACATGCAAATAGGAACCCATTGTCATTGCCGGCAATGTTTTATGGGCAGAGTGAACAACAACATCTGCACCAGCCTCTAATGCAGATTGCGGGAAAGGATCCCCCAGTATAAAAATGGGCACCGTGTGCCTCGTCCACCAAAACAGGGATATTCTTTTCATGGGCAAGCTTTACTGCACCATGCAGGTCACACGCCAAGCCATAATAATTCGGACTCGTTAAAATTAAAGCTGATGCATCTGGATATTCATTTATAGCTTCAGCAATGGTTTCCTGCGGCACATAAGAAGGCACCATCAACTCTTCATCAAATTTTGGCGCCAGAAATACTGGACAGGCTCCTGCAAGCCTAATTCCATTAATAATGGATTTATGACTGTTCCGCTGGACTAAAACCGGCTTATCTCTCTCACAGCAAGCCATAATCATTGCGATATTTCCTGAGGTTGAACCATTTACTAAAAAGTACGTTTTATCTGCCTTATATAGAGCTGCAGCAAGCTCCTGAGCCTCTGCAATCGGGCCGCTTGGATCATGAAGATCATCCAATCCTGTGATCTCCGTCGCATCTAACTTTAAAATCTTTTCAAAATCATCTATTGCCTCTTGAGAAAAAATCTGTCCATATTTATGCCCGGGTACATGAAACGAAACCGGGTGCTTCATCGCATGCCTTTTCAGGGCTGAATACAGTGGAGTATCCATCTAAACAAAAACCGTCCTTTATCATGTATTACCGTTATTATATCAGTAGTAGGTCAATAGAAAAAGCTGCCTGACCCGGCAGCTTAAGAATAGAGCGGCGGCGTTTTCACTCTCCGCAGCTTATCAATAAAAAATTTATATTTAGGATCTTCTGTTTCTGTCTGAATCATATCAATCTCACAATCTGTACAAACAAAGCTTGTATAGAGATGAATTCCCTTCGCCTTTTCCGTATCACATATAATACACGTTTCTCCAGCCGGTTTCTTTAAATCTTCCGAATTCAATGCTCTCCACCTCCATACAAACAGTTTTGCCACAGATTAAAAGTTGTATACAAAATTATGAATTATCTTACCCTCTCTAATTGTATGATGGTGTTCATAAATCGTGTTTGTCTACAAAAAAATATCTAGGCGGAAGGCTCATTAAAGGTGGCGGCAGATGATATTTTGGCTGTTGAATAGTTAGAGCCCGGTTTTGGACAGTGAAATGAGGTTACAGACCTGTTGCAATACTCCAGCGGAGAGTTAAACGCTGTTTTGGAGAGTAAGTTCGTAAAGCTCTCTTAAATGAGTGCTTTGTCTGTTTCTTAAAAGATTCATTTGCCAAGTGCAGCCAGAAAAAGGCCATTTATCTCTTATTCCATACAAAAAAAGAACAGCATCTCTGCTGTTCTTTTTTATGCGTGCCTGGCAACGTCCTACTCTCACAGGGGGAAACCCCCAACTACCATCGGCGCTAAAGAGCTTAACTTCCGTGTTCGGCATGGGAACGGGTGTGACCTCTTTGCCATCATCACCAGACAATATGCAATTGATTAGAAAGAATGTTATGTTATTCTTTCAAAACTAAATAACGTTTGATAACAAGATTCACTTACATTTACACATATTAGACTGTGGTTAAGTCCTCGAACGATTAGTATCTGTCAGCTCCACACGTCACCGCGCTTCCACCTCAGACCTATCAACCTGATCATCTTTCAGGGTTCTTACTCACTTGCGTGATGGGAAATCTCATCTTGAGGGGGGCTTCATGCTTAGATGCTTTCAGCACTTATCCCTTCCGCACATAGCTACCCAGCGATGCCTTTGGCAAGACAACTGGTACACCAGCGGTGCGTCCATCCCGGTCCTCTCGTACTAAGGACAGCTCCTCTCAAATTTCCTGCGCCCACGACGGATAGGGACCGAACTGTCTCACGACGTTCTGAACCCAGCTCGCGTACCGCTTTAATGGGCGAACAGCCCAACCCTTGGGACCGACTACAGCCCCAGGATGCGATGAGCCGACATCGAGGTGCCAAACCTCCCCGTCGATGTGGACTCTTGGGGGAGATAAGCCTGTTATCCCCGGGGTAGCTTTTATCCGTTGAGCGATGGCCCTTCCATGCGGAACCACCGGATCACTAAGCCCGACTTTCGTCCCTGCTCGACTTGTAGGTCTCGCAGTCAAGCTCCCTTGTGCCTTTACACTCTGCGAATGATTTCCAACCATTCTGAGGGAACCTTTGGGCGCCTCCGTTACATTTTAGGAGGCGACCGCCCCAGTCAAACTGCCCACCTGACACTGTCTCCCAGCCCGATCAGGGCTGTGGGTTAGAATTTCAATACAGCAAGGGTAGTATCCCACCAATGCCTCCACCGAAGCTGGCGCTCCGGCTTCCAAGGCTCCTACCTATCCTGTACAAGCTGTACCAAAATTCAATATCAGGCTACAGTAAAGCTCCACGGGGTCTTTCCGTCCTGTCGCGGGTAACCTGCATCTTCACAGGTACTATAATTTCACCGAGTCTCTCGTTGAGACAGTGCCCAGATCGTTACGCCTTTCGTGCGGGTCGGAACTTACCCGACAAGGAATTTCGCTACCTTAGGACCGTTATAGTTACGGCCGCCGTTTACTGGGGGCTTCAATTCAAAGCTTCGCTTGCGCTAACCTCTCCTCTTAACCTTCCAGCACCGGGCAGGCGTCAGCCCCTATACTTCGCCTTGCGGCTTCGCAGAGACCTGTGTTTTTGCTAAACAGTCGCCTGGGCCTATTCACTGCGGCTTTTCAGGGCTATGAACCCTAAAAAGCACCCCTTCTCCCGAAGTTACGGGGTCATTTTGCCGAGTTCCTTAACGAGAGTTCTCTCGCTCACCTTAGGATTCTCTCCTCGCCTACCTGTGTCGGTTTGCGGTACGGGCACCTCTCACCTCGCTAGAGGCTTTTCTTGGCAGTGTGGAATCAGGAACTTCGGTACTAAATTTCCCTCGCCATCACAGCTCAGCCTTATATGAGAAGCGGATTTGCCTACTTCTCAGCCTAACTGCTTGGACGCGCATATCCAACAGCGCGCTTGCCCTATCCTCCTGCGTCCCCCCATTGCTCAAATGGTGAGGAGGTGGTACAGGAATATCAACCTGTTGTCCATCGCCTACGCCTTTCGGCCTCGGCTTAGGTCCCGACTAACCCTGAGCGGACGAGCCTTCCTCAGGAAACCTTAGGCATTCGGTGGAGGGGATTCTCACCCCTCTTTCGCTACTCATACCGGCATTCTCACTTCTAAGCGCTCCACCAGTCCTTACGGTCTAGCTTCAACGCCCTTAGAACGCTCTCCTACCACTGTTCGTAAGAACAGTCCACAGCTTCGGTGATACGTTTAGCCCCGGTACATTTTCGGCGCAGAGTCACTCGACCAGTGAGCTATTACGCACTCTTTAAATGGTGGCTGCTTCTAAGCCAACATCCTGGTTGTCTAAGCAACTCCACATCCTTTTCCACTTAACGTATACTTTGGGACCTTAGCTGGTGGTCTGGGCTGTTTCCCTCTTGACTACGGATCTTATCACTCGCAGTCTGACTCCCAAGGAGCAAGTCTTTGGCATTCGGAGTTTGACTGAATTCGGTAACCCGATGAGGGCCCCTAGTCCAATCAGTGCTCTACCTCCAAGACTCTCATACTTGAGGCTAGCCCTAAAGCTATTTCGGAGAGAACCAGCTATCTCCAGGTTCGATTGGAATTTCTCCGCTACCCACACCTCATCCCCGCACTTTTCAACGTGCGTGGGTTCGGGCCTCCATTCAGTGTTACCTGAACTTCACCCTGGACATGGGTAGATCACCTGGTTTCGGGTCTACGACCACGTACTAAAACGCCCTATTCAGACTCGCTTTCGCTGCGGCTCCGTCTCATCAACTTAACCTTGCACGGGATCGTAACTCGCCGGTTCATTCTACAAAAGGCACGCCATCACCCATTAACGGGCTCTGACTACTTGTAAGCACACGGTTTCAGGATCTTTTCACTCCCCTTCCGGGGTGCTTTTCACCTTTCCCTCACGGTACTGGTTCACTATCGGTCACTAGGGAGTATTTAGCCTTGGGAGATGGTCCTCCCTGCTTCCGACGGGATTTCTCGTGTCCCGCCGTACTCAGGATCCACTCTGGAGGGAACGAAGTTTCGACTACAGGGTTATTACCTTCTCTGACGGACCTTTCCAGGTCACTTCATCTACCCCGTTCCTTTGTAACTCCGTATAGAGTGTCCTACAACCCCAAGAGGCAAGCCTCTTGGTTTGGGCTAATTCCGTTTCGCTCGCCGCTACTTGGGAAATCGCGTTTGCTTTCTCTTCCTCCGGGTACTTAGATGTTTCAGTTCCCCGGGTCTGCCTTCATTATCCTATGTATTCAGATAAAGATACTGTTCCATTACGAACAGTGGGTTTCCCCATTCGGAAATCTCTGGATCAAAGCTTACTTACAGCTCCCCAAAGCATATCGGTGTTAGTCCCGTCCTTCATCGGCTCCTAGTGCCAAGGCATCCACCGTGCGCCCTTCATAACTTAACCTAAATGGTCAATCGCACCATCAGATGCGTTTCGCATTTCGTTGTTTGTTTAGACATAAATGTCTAGAAAATCACTAATTATGGTAAGCGTAAATCTCAGTGAATTACTTGTTATCAATTACGTTATCCAGTTTTCAAAGAACAACTTCTTGGTGGAGCCTAGCGGGATCGAACCGCTGACCTCCTGCGTGCAAGGCAGGCGCTCTCCCAGCTGAGCTAAGGCCCCATATGAATTTAAGAGATGGTGGGCCTAAATGGACTCGAACCATCGACCTCACGCTTATCAGGCGTGCGCTCTAACCAGCTGAGCTATAGGCCCATCTCATAAGTATGAATAAAAGAATGTTTGTGACGTACAAAAAAGTACGCGCAAATGATTCTTCGCTTACTTCTAAAGTAAACTGCTATTCACTTAGAGGGAACAAAGTTCTCTCAAAACTAAACAAAAACCAAAAGCGTCCTCATATATCCTTAGAAAGGAGGTGATCCAGCCGCACCTTCCGATACGGCTACCTTGTTACGACTTCACCCCAATCATCTACCCCACCTTAGGCGGCTGGCTCCTTACGGTTACCCCACCGACTTCGGGTGTTGCAAACTCTCGTGGTGTGACGGGCGGTGTGTACAAGGCCCGGGAACGTATTCACCGCGGCATGCTGATCCGCGATTACTAGCGATTCCAGCTTCATGCAGGCGAGTTGCAGCCTGCAATCCGAACTGAGAATGGTTTTATGGGATTGGCTAAACCTCGCGGTCTCGCAGCCCTTTGTACCATCCATTGTAGCACGTGTGTAGCCCAGGTCATAAGGGGCATGATGATTTGACGTCATCCCCACCTTCCTCCGGTTTGTCACCGGCAGTCACCTTAGAGTGCCCAACTGAATGCTGGCAACTAAGATCAAGGGTTGCGCTCGTTGCGGGACTTAACCCAACATCTCACGACACGAGCTGACGACAACCATGCACCACCTGTCACTTTGTCCCCCGAAGGGGAACCTTCTATCTCTAGAAGTGGCAAAGGATGTCAAGACCTGGTAAGGTTCTTCGCGTTGCTTCGAATTAAACCACATGCTCCACCGCTTGTGCGGGCCCCCGTCAATTCCTTTGAGTTTCAGTCTTGCGACCGTACTCCCCAGGCGGAGTGCTTAATGCGTTAGCTGCAGCACTAAAGGGCGGAAACCCTCTAACACTTAGCACTCATCGTTTACGGCGTGGACTACCAGGGTATCTAATCCTGTTCGCTCCCCACGCTTTCGCGCCTCAGCGTCAGTTACAGACCAGAGAGTCGCCTTCGCCACTGGTGTTCCTCCACATCTCTACGCATTTCACCGCTACACGTGGAATTCCACTCTCCTCTTCTGCACTCAAGTTTCCCAGTTTCCAATGACCCTCCCCGGTTGAGCCGGGGGCTTTCACATCAGACTTAAGAAACCGCCTGCGCGCGCTTTACGCCCAATAATTCCGGACAACGCTTGCCACCTACGTATTACCGCGGCTGCTGGCACGTAGTTAGCCGTGGCTTTCTGGTTAGGTACCGTCAAGGTGCGAGCAGTTACTCTCGCACTTGTTCTTCCCTAACAACAGAGTTTTACGATCCGAAAACCTTCATCACTCACGCGGCGTTGCTCCGTCAGACTTTCGTCCATTGCGGAAGATTCCCTACTGCTGCCTCCCGTAGGAGTCTGGGCCGTGTCTCAGTCCCAGTGTGGCCGATCACCCTCTCAGGTCGGCTACGCATCGTTGCCTTGGTGAGCCATTACCTCACCAACTAGCTAATGCGCCGCGGGCCCATCTGTAAGTGACAGCCGAAACCGTCTTTCCATCTTGAACCATGCGGTTCAAGATACTATCCGGTATTAGCTCCGGTTTCCCGGAGTTATCCCAGTCTTACAGGCAGGTTGCCCACGTGTTACTCACCCGTCCGCCGCTGACCTCCTAAGAGGTCCGCTCGACTTGCATGTATTAGGCACGCCGCCAGCGTTCGTCCTGAGCCAGGATCAAACTCTCCGAAGAAAATTTGTGACTCAATTTGTTGCTGACTTAAAAATTTAAAACGTTTGGTACGCTTTTGGTTTTGTTTAGTTTTCAAAGAACTTATTGCGTCGCACTCTCTCGAAGCGACCCCTTTAATATACCATTTATCGCTCTGTTCCGTCAACAACTTTTTTTAAAAAGTTTTATGTAACGTCATCAGCGACGTCTATTAATATACCACCTGCTGTAAATGGTGTCAACAAAAAAATTAGAACAAGCGAAACCAGCCGCCTGTTCTAAGATAAAATAACCATTTTTATAATAATTAATGCAGCAACACCCGGCAAACCAAGCAATCCAGAAATACCCGCAGTCGTCAGATTAATGGGGATGTGCAGGCCCATGCTTGTACCAAATGCATTAATGAAGAATAAAAATAATGCACCTATTACAACTTTCACAAGCACTTGACCAGCCCAGCGCATTGACTTGAGCGGGGCGCCTGCAACAAGCAGCAGGATTATGATTCCTCCGAGAATGGAAAAAACGTAGACAGGTTCCATTCCACCACTCACTTTCATCATTACTTTCTAAATATCTATGAAAGCCTGGTGAAAATAGAACAAGCTATTTCCTGCCGATTGTAATATTCCTCTTTTTTGCTTCTCTTAATAAGAAGAAATATTTTGATTGAGCCACTTTTAATTCATATAGTATTTCAGGAGATGGCTCCACACTTTTATCAACAAGCTGTTTTTGCCGATTCCATTCATCCTTCATAAAAAGGAGGTCATCAACAAGCAGCTGATCGTATTCTTTTCTAAGCCAGCCTTTTCTGCGAAAAAACAAAGAAACTTCCCCTCTCCGGCATCCCGATATTAAAGCTCCCGTCTTCCTTCCAGAGCTTTTGATAAAGTTACTTCATCCGCATATTCCAGATCTCCGCCTACAGGAAGGCCATGTGCTATTCGCGTCATTTTAATCCCTGTCGGCTTTAAAAGTCTGGAGATATACATCGCGGTTGCTTCACCTTCAATGTTAGGATTGGTAGCGAGTATGATTTCCTGCACCGTATCATCCTGAAGCCTTTTCAGCAGTTCAGGAATCTTGATATCCTCAGGTCCGATGCCATCCATCGGTGAGATTGCACCTTGAAGCACATGATACAGCCCTGAGTATTCCTTCATTTTTTCCATTGCGATAACGTCTTTTGGGTCCTGAACGACACAAATGACGGTTTTATCTCTTCTTTGGTCTTCACAAATATAGCAGGGATCCTGATCTGTAATATGACCGCATACAGAACAGTACGTAAGATTTCTTTTGGCATTGACCAAGGCCTTTGCAAAATCCAGCACAACGTCTTCTTTCATATTCAGTACAAAAAAAGCCAGACGAACGGCCGTCTTCGGGCCAATTCCTGGCAGTTTCATAAAGCTGTCAATCAGCTTTGATATCGGTTCAGGATAATGCATTTCATTCCTCCTAGAACATGCCTGGCAAGTTCATGCCTTTTGTAAATTTACCCATTGTATCGTTTGTGAGTTCATCCATTTTCTTCAGAGCGTCATTTGTAGCAGCAAGAACTAAATCTTGAAGCATATCGATATCTTCCGGATCTACAACTTCCTCTTTAATGTTTACATCGACTACTTCTTTGTTTCCATTAATCGTAACAGTGACCATACCGCCGCCAGCTGTTCCTTCAATTGTTTTTTCAGCCAGTTCTTCTTGCGCTTTGGCCATATCTTTCTGCATTTTTTGCATTTGTTTCATCATTTTCTGCATGTTGCCCATTCCGCCACGGTTCATAATAAATCTCCTCCAATATTAATCTTTTATTTCAATGAGATCTGTACCCACTAGTTTTTTTGCTTCAGCTATGAGCGGATCTTCGTCTTCTTCAGGGGAATCGCCATCATCATTCTGACGCTGATCACGTATGTAATCTTCTCTTATTTTACCCCATTCTTGTTCTGGAACGCCAACCATTTCCATGTTTCGTCCCGTTAATTCTAAAAGAATGGCTTCCATATTGCTGCGAACTTGATTGTTGTTGTCCGCTACCATTTTACAATGGATTTCATATTTAAACTTTAACACAAATGCTGTCTCTGATGCAGCTACCGGTTCACTGTCTGTCAGAAGGGCTGCATGAGATACTTTGTTTTGCCTGCGCAGATAATCAAGCAGCTCTCCCCAGCGGCTCTTTATGGCTGCCAGGTTTTGTTTCGTTGCATCTTTCAGGATTTCTTGAATCCGGCCTGCAGGCACTTTGTACCCGCTTCGGACGGCTTTTGGCGCCTTTTGTTCATTTTGCGGCGCTTGCTGTCCGCTGATTGCGACTCCCTGTTTTTTCAGAAGCTCTAATTCATTTGCAAGTTTCTTCACTGTCGCTTCAAGCTCAGTATGGTTTTCACTTTTACTAGATTGAACAGCTTTTGCCTCATGCTCGGATAGCTTAACAATTGCCACCTCAAGGAAAATACGGGGGTGATTTGTCCATTTCATTTCCTGTTGGCTTTTGTTTAGGACATCTATAGCATGGTAGATTGTATCGGGAGGCATCTGTTTAGATAATTCCACAAACTGTTCATCAACTGTAACCCGCTCTAATACTTCCTCAAGCTGCGGAGCTGTTTGATGCAGCAGCAGATCCCTGTAATAGTAGATAAAGTCTTCTACAAGTTTCGATGCATCTTTTCCCTGATTCATCAGCTCATCTAAAGCCTGCAGAGCTGCAGATACGTCTTTATTGAACATAGCATGGATTAATTCGCCTATCATCGCCTGTGAGACTGATCCCGTTATCAGCAGTGCATCATCTAATGTCACGGTTTCATCACTGAAGGAAATAGCCTGATCGAGCAAACTCAGGGCATCACGCATACCGCCATCCGCTGCACTTGCAATGACCTGAAGCGCAGCAGTATCTGCTTCTATCTCCTGATCTTCAATGATCTCCTGCATTCTCCCGACAATTGCAGCCGCTGTTATTCGTTTAAAATCGAATCTCTGGCACCTGGAGATAATCGTCAGCGGTATTTTGTGAGGTTCTGTTGTGGCTAATATAAAGATGACATGCTTAGGCGGTTCTTCAAGCGTTTTTAACAAGGCATTGAACGCTCCTATGGAGAGCATGTGCACTTCATCAACGATATAAACCTTATAGCTCACCGAAGACGGTGCATATTTTACTTTATCACGTATATCCCGTATTTCATCTACTCCATTATTTGAAGCAGCATCTATTTCAATCACATCGGAAATGGAACCATCTGTGATGCCAAGGCAAGCAGAACATTCATTGCACGGTTCTGCAACCGGAGCTTTTTCACAATTGACTGTTTTCGCAAAGATCTTGGCCGCACTCGTTTTCCCTGTTCCTCTTGGTCCGGAAAAAAGATAGGCATGCGAGAATTTTTCTTGCAGCAGGGCATTTTGAAGCGTTCTTGTAATATGTTCTTGACCTACGACATCACGAAATTGCTGCGGCCGCCAAACACGGTATAAAGCCTGGTAACTCACATAACGCCCTCCTTCAAATTCATCCCTTCTATTATACCTTATGGAATTAGTATTTTACAAAGGGGACAAGGACTAATTTCAGACAGCCTTTTTTGCAAAGATCAAAAGCGCAGGCGTCTTGGTCAGATCCGTACTGACCGGGAGTCTAAGTTACGGATCTGGGCGAAGAATAATTTCCCAAACAAATAAAAAACCCACCCTGCAAGAGGATGGGTTTGTTCATTATAAATTAAACTGCCGTGCACCTTCCGTCGATTAGTGTCCATAAGCGTTACTTAAGCAGTTAGCTCGGCCCAGGCAACCCTGCGGCACATGAGAGGTTCCACTTAATGCTGCTTCCTTCCGGACCTGACATGGTTCATGGATTCCCATTGCGCAGGACCCAGACGTCAACACCACTTACTTAAGGCAGGCCCTACAGACAGCTAACCTCGGGAAAGGGATTCGGCCTCGCTAGAGCGGATTGCGAGTACAGGGCACCGCTACCTCCCCGCTTAGCACGGCAAAATTGATACCTAGTTAAGGTGCGCCGTTTAGTACGACGCATAATCTAGTATATAAGCTTTTCGGAAAAAATGCAATATCCAGCTACTGTAAATTTTTTGAAGAAGCTTTTTCTGCTTTCTTTTGCTTTCTAAGATCCCTGAAAAAATCGCTAAGCATTAACCCGCATTCTTTCTCAAGGATTCCTTTAGCTACTTCAACCTGGTGGTTAAATCTTTTTTCATCCAGAAGATTCATCAGCGTACCTGCACATCCGCCTTTCGGATCTGCGGCCCCGTAAACCACTCTTTTCACTCTTGAAAGCACAATCGCCCCCGCGCACATCGGACAGGGCTCAAGGGTTACGTAAAGCGTCGCATCCTCAAGCCTCCACGTACCCATTGAGGCACACGCCTGATCAATCGCAATCATTTCCGCATGGGCGATTGACCTTTGCTCACTTTCTCTTAGATTGTATCCGGATCCAACTACTTCATCGTTATGTACGATGACCGCACCTATTGGAACCTCGCCGATTGCCTTAGCTTTCAAAGCTTCTTTTATTGCAAGTTCCATATATACTGTGTCCTTATCCATAATGTACTCCTTATATATTATTTCATTATGACACAAGCTAATCTTTATAAAGGAGAGATAACGCCTTGGTTAAAAAAGATAACTGTGCCCTGCTTATTATTGATATGATAAATAATTTTAAATTTAAGCATGGTGAAGTTTTGGCTGATGAGGCTAAACAAGTTTCTGAGAATATTTTCTCATTAAAAAAGAAAATGCAGGAAAAAAAACGTCCCATCATTTATATAAATGATCATTATAAATTATGGCAGGCTGATTTTCAAAAGATTTCTGAAAAATGCACAAATGAACTGAGCAGGCCAATCATTGAACAGCTCTATCCTGATGATACGGATTTTTTCCTAATCAATCCCATGCATTCTGCCTTTTATGGAACTGCCTTAAACATGCTTCTGGACAATCTTAAAGTGCAGCATCTAATTTTGTCAGGAATAGCCGGAAACATCTGTGTTCTTTTTTCAGCTAATGATGCCTATATGCGGGGATATAAACTCTCCGTTCCATCTGACTGCATTGTTTCAAATGAGAAACATGACAATGAATACGCTCTCCGTATGATGAAAAATGTCCTACAGGCAGATATAGCGATTCCCGCCAAATAAAAATATAACATGCTCCCGCTCGTTCCTTCATAAGATGTAACAGAGAGATTATGACGAATGAGTAAAGGGGAATCAATATGCAGATACATATTGTCCGAGAAGGACAAACTTTATACGGGATAGCCCAAGCTTACAGTACAACCGCTGAAGAGATCATCCGGACAAATGAAATTCCCAATCCAGGCCAGCTTGTTATCGGCCAGACAATAGTCATTCCGATAAAAGGGCGATTTTATTGGGTGCAGCCTGGAGATACATTGTGGTCTATCAGCAGAAGATACGGTTCAACTCCAAAGGAATTATCTGAAGTAAATCAAATCTCGATTAATAGCCCGCTTCAAATTGGTTTCAGACTTTATATTCCCGACCGTCCAAAACAAAAAGCGGAATTCAATGCTTATATTGAACCTTCCGGAAATCAGGTAAGTCCTAATCTGGTGGAAAGTGCACGGGAAGCAGCGCCTTATTTAACTTACCTCGGTCCGTTCAGCTTCCGCATTCAAAAGGATGGCACCCTAAATGAGCCGCTCTTAAATGACTTTGCCAATATCGCCAAAAACAATAGAGTCACATTAATGATGATAGTGACGAATTTAGATGATGAAGGCTTCAGTGACGAAATCGGCCGAATCGTCTTAACAAATCAGGATGTCCAGAATAAACTTCTGAATAACATTGTTGAAACCGCGAAAAAATACGGATTCCGCGATATCCATTTTGATATGGAGTATTTAAGGCCGGTTGACAGAGAGGCCTATAATCGTTTCTTAAGAAAAGCAAAAGCCCGCTTTAAAAAAGAAGGCTGGCTCATTTCTACCGCTCTGGCCCCTAAAACAAGCGCAGGTCAAAAAGGAAAATGGTACGAGGCGCATGATTATAAAGCACATGGTGAAATTGTCGATTTTGTAGTGGTAATGACTTACGAGTGGGGCTATAGCGGCGGACCGCCAATGGCAGTATCCCCAATTGGACCGGTTAGGGAGGTCCTCGAGTACACGCTGTCAGAAATACCGGCAAATAAAGTCATGATGGGGCAGAATTTATACGGGTACGACTGGACCCTGCCGTTTAAGCCCGGAGGAGAATTTGCAAAAGCCATCAGCCCGCAGCAGGCGATCCGCTTAGCAAGTCAATACAACGTCCCCATTCAATATGATATGAAAGCACAAGCTCCACACTTCAATTACCGCGATAATGAAGGAAAAGAGCATGAAGTCTGGTTTGAGGATGCCCGTTCCATTCAGGCCAAATTTGATTTAATGAAGGAATTAAAGCTAAGAGGCATGAGCTATTGGAAGCTCGGGCTCTCGTTCCCGCAAAACTGGTTATTGATTGCCGACAACTTTGATGTAGTAAAAACGCCAACATAAAAAGCAGCCTATCCGGCTGCTTTTCTTATTTTTCAGGTCCAAGTATACATGTAATCGGCATCTTCAATTTCCTTGGCCTTTTTCACAATTCTGAGCGGGCGAAACGTATCAATCATTACCGCGAGTTCAAGCGTCTCTTTTTTCCCGATGCTTGCTTCCGTTTTTCCGGGATGAGGACCATGCGGAATTCCGCTTGGATGAAGTGTGATGGATCCCTTTTTGATTCCTTTTCGGCTCATAAAATTTCCTTCTACATAGTAAAGAAGCTCATCACTGTTGACATTACTGTGATAATACGGCGCCGGAATCGACTCAGGATGATAATCGTACATTCTAGGCACGAATGAGCAGACAACGAAATTGTGGCCTTCAAATGTTTGATGAACAGGCGGCGGCTGATGAATCCGTCCTGTAATCGGCTCAAAATCCTCGATATTAAAAGCCCATGGATACAAGTAGCCGTCCCATCCCGCTACATCGAAGGGATGGTGGTTAAAGGTATGCTTATGCATATAGCCCCTGGATTTTGTCAAAACCTCAAACTCGCCTCGGGATTCTATTGTCAGAAGCTGTTCAGGACCCCGGAAATCTCTTTCACAAAAAGGGCTATGCTCTAAAAGCTGGCCGTATTCATTTCGGTATCGTTTAGGTGTTGTGATCTGGCTGAACGATTCTATGAAAAGGATTTTTGTTTCGGCTTTTGGCACGACACGATAGATTGTGCCTATCGGGATGTTGATGTAATCTCCCGGCCGGTATGTGATGACACCGAACATCGTCTCAATCGTCCCATTGCCAAAATGAATAAAGAGCAATTCATCTCCATCACCGTTCCGATAATAGGACTCCATCGGTTTCTTTGCAAGAACCACGCCTATTAAGAGATCGTCATTTCCCAGGATATACTCTCTGGCCTCAATAGCATCCCCTTCAGTTTGCAAAGCATCTGTAAAGAAATGTCTGTGTTTCAAGGAATCCATCTGTTCATATTCAGGGAGATAGGAATGAAGAAGCTCTGACTTTGCTACCTCTGTAGGCATGTAGTGATGATACAGAATGGATTGTGTACCTGAAAATCCCTTCGTTCCCATAACCTGTTCCCGGTATAGGCTTCCGTCTTCTTTTTTAAACATCGTATGTCTCTTATGCGGAATTTTGCCTAACGTGCGATAATACATTCTCTCACCTGCTTTTGGCTGCAATTTTATTTTTTAATGAGCCCAGACCTTCTATCGTTAATTCGACCTCATCTCCCGGTCTTAAATAACGATGCACCTCTTCCCCCAGCTCTAAAATGCACCCGGTTCCAACGGTTCCTGAGCCAATCACTTCTCCAGGATATAAGGTGACACCCGAAGAAGCCCTTTCAATCATCTCTGCAAAAGAATAATAAATATCTTTTAAATTCCCTTTCGATATCTCTTTTCCATTAACAGCCGCTGTCATCGTTAAATCATACCGATTTCCTGTCTTACATGGATGAAGCTCCTCTTTTGAAACAAGGTATGGTCCAAGCGATGTTGCGAAATCCTTTCCTTTTGCCGGACCAAGACCAACTTTCATTTCTTCTCTTTGAAGATCTCGCGCACTCCAGTCATTCATGATGCAGTACCCAAAAATGTACTCTTCTGCTTCACTTGCAGGGATGTCACGCCCCTCCTTCCCTATAACACAGGCAATCTCAAGTTCATAATCAAGAGCCTGACAGCATGGAGGAACTTCAATCGTTTCCTCCGGACCTTTCACGGCCAGGTGATTAGTAAAATAAAACACGGGAAATTGATACCATTCCGGAATGACACCAAGCCCTCTTTTCTGGCGGGCGGTTTTCACATGCTCTTCAAACGCATAAAAATCGCGAATGCTAATCGGTCTTGGAAGAGGTGAAGACAGCTTCACCTCTGAAAGCCGGTAAACTCCCAGATCCCCCTCTTCAAACAGGTTCATTTCATGAATATACGGGAGGTATCGTTCATGCTCTGTTAAAAATTCTTGAATGGATCCAGGAAGGAACCCCCGGCTTACAGTGTTCATATCAATCACCAGATCATGCCCCTGAAGCCACCCAGCTGCCTGCTTGCTGTACGGGATTTGAAATGTCACAAACTTCATAAAGATTTCACCTTCTTACGATCTCAAACGTATCTGTCATCGGTTTTGTATACATGTGCCCGGCAAGACGTCCGATCGGCTTTAGTTCTTCAGAGTCAATTTTCCCTTCATAGAAAAGAGCATCATCAACATGAATGTGCTTTACCTTGCCGATGACAAGACTGCCGGATCCCGCTTTTTCTCCAAAATACAAGACATCATGCAGCTCGCATTCCAGGTGAACCAGGCTTTCTTTCACACGAGGAGGGGCAACTGCCTTACTTTTCCCCTTCGTCAGCCCGCTTTGAACAAATTCATCTACCTCCGGATCAAAATCGCCTGCACATTGATTCATTTGTTCCGCTATTTGTTCACTCACTATGTTGATGACAAATTCCTTCGTTTTTTCAATATTGATGAGAGTATCCTTTTTAGATCCATCCGTCCCTTTTCTCATAGGAGAGAAACAAACCATCATCGGTTCAGCTGAGATTGCGGTAAAAAAGCTGAACGGAGCCAAGTTTGCCGCTCCTTTTTCATCAATAGTCGATACGAAAGCGATTGGCCTTGGCAGGATCGAGCCAATCATTAATTTATAAGCGTCTTTCCAGTGAAGCGACTCTGGCATTACATCCATCTTTATCACCTTGCTTTCAGGATTAAGTCCTTATAAATTACCGCGTCGCTCCTGCTCCCGTTCGATTGATTCAAAAAGCGCTTTAAAGTTTCCGTCACCGAAGCCTTTCGCTCCTTTTCTCTGAATCACTTCTATAAAGACTGTGGGACGATCGACAATCGGCTTCGTGAAAATCTGCAGCAAATACCCTTCATCGTCACGGTCCACCAGAATGTTAAGTTCTTTCAGCTTATCAATCTCTTCATCAATATCTCCGACACGTTCACTTAGTGTTTCATAATAAGTCTCAGGGGTCTTCAGGAATTCCACGCCATTTTTCTTTAAAATCGCAACTGTAGAGACGATATCCTCTGTTAAAATAGCAAGATGCTGCACACCTGGCCCTTTGAAGAACTCCAGGTATTCCTGTATTTGCGATTTCCGTTTTCCTTCTGCCGGCTCATTAATAGGAAATTTAATCCGGCCTCCATTATGCATAACCTTCGACATAAGAGATGAATACTCTGTACTGATATCCGAATCTGTAAAATGACGCATTTCTTTAAAACCCATCACTTTCTCGTAATAGGAAACCCATTCCTGCATACTCTCTACATTTCCTACAACATGGTCAACGCCGATGATTCCTGCTTCTGTATAAGGAATCTTCATTTCAGCCGCTTCAAACCCCGGCATAAATGCGCCCTTGTATTCTTTCCTCTCTATTAGAGAATGAATGGTGTCTCCGTATGTACCGATTACGGCTTTTTTAACGGCACCATGTTCATCCTTCAATTCAAATGGCGGAGTAATAGCAATGGCTCCTCTAAAAACAGCCTCGTTGTAAGCCTTTTCAACATTATCCACGACTAAAGCGATATCTCTTACCCCGTCCCCGTGCTTCTTGACGAATTCAGCTACACGTGAGGTATCATTTAAAGAACCTGTAATAACTAAGCGTACCTTTTGCTGCTGAAGCACATAGGATACGGTTTCCCTGTTCCCTGTCTCAAGTCCTGAATAGGCGACGATTTTAAAACCGAAGGCAGTACAAAAATAGTGAGCCGACTGCTTGGCATTGCCTGAATACATTTCCAGATAGTCAACATCTTTAACCGGAAAAAAATCTTCAACCTGACTGTCCTTTGCTGCTGTTTCCTCACGCATATAAATCCCTCCATTTTATGAATATTATTACTATTCCGAATACATCATACGGAAAAAGGAGAGATGGAAGCAAGAGTGCTGAGTAAAGCTATAACGCTTTTCTGCAATGATGTAACCTTAGATCTTATGTTGCTGCATCCGCATAAAACTCTTGCTGCTATGAGAGGATAATTGGAAACTTTTCTTTTTTGTTAAAACCTTACTCTTTTCATATTGCCACTGTGATACAATAAAATTTGTCTGTTTTGATAGATTTTTTTGCGTAGGAGGACCCGTGATGAATGGTGTACCGTTTATTACCGTGGAAGGACCGATTGGTGTTGGGAAAACTTCGCTTGCAAGAGCGATAGCAGAACACTATCAATTTCATTTGCTTAAAGAGATCGTTGATGAGAATCCTTTTCTCGGCAAATTTTATGAAAACATTGAAGAGTGGAGTTTCCAAACAGAGATGTTCTTCCTGTGTAATCGATATAAACAGCTTGAAGATATTGCTCAGTTATTTCTAAAAAAGAGTCAGCCTGTTGTGGCAGATTATCATATTTATAAAAATCTTATTTTCGCAAAGCGCACTCTTAAAAAAGAACAATACGATAAATACCTTGATATTTATTCGATTTTAACAAGCGACATGCCAAAGCCAAACTTGATCATTTACTTGAATGCAAGTCTTGATACCTTGCTTAACCGCATTGATATACGCGGGAGAGAGATCGAAAAAAATATCGATCCCGGCTATTTAAAGCAGTTATCGGAGGACTACGAAGTGGCCATGTCTCAGTGGGAAAAAGAGCACCCATCCATCCCTGTTCTAAGATTCAGCGGAGATGAGCTTGATTTTGTACAAAACGAAAAAGATTTAACCTATATATTTAAACGCCTGGATGAATCTTTACATGAAGGAGTTACTAGTAAATGAATTTGAGAGAGAAATACAGCATTCCTCACAACGCCGTCATTACCATAGCTGGAACTGTCGGTGTCGGAAAATCGACAATGACAAATGCACTTGCAAATGCATTGAATTTCCGCACCTCATTTGAAAAAGTAGACACAAACCCCTATCTTGATAAATTTTACGCAGATTTTGAAAGATGGAGCTTTCATCTGCAAATCTACTTCCTTGCTGAAAGATTTAAAGAGCAAAAGCGGATTTTTGAATACGGCGGAGGTTTTATTCAGGATCGGTCAATCTATGAAGATACTGGGATTTTTGCCAAAATGCATTATGAAAAAGGCACGATGACAGAAGTGGATTATGAAACATACACGAATTTATTCGATGCGATGGTCATGACACCTTACTTCCCTCATCCTGACCTTTTGATTTACTTAGAAGGCAGCCTTGAGGATATTTTATCCCGTATCAAAGAACGCGGACGTCCGATGGAGCAGCAGACACCAATTGCTTATTGGGAAGAAATGCACCGCCGCTATGAGGATTGGATTAATAACTTTAATGCATGTCCTGTCTTGCGCCTCAACATTAACGATTATGACATTATGGCAAACGAAGGTTCAATTGAACCAATAGTTGAGCGTGTCGCCCATTTTATAGAGCAGACAAGATTACTTAAGAAATAACCGGTCTAATCGGTTATTTTTTTTTGTATCCAGCAAAAAAAGATATACAAAAAACCTGCAGCAGAATCTGCCGCAGGTTTTATCAATCTCCAATCTTTATGCGCTAAAAATTGGATTTTATATGTAAAATGGAGGAGGTAGAGGGATTCGAACCCCCGCGGGGTTTGACCCCCCTGTCGGTTTTCAAGACCGATCCCTTCAGCCAGACTTGGGTATACCTCCGTACTGACAAGAATTAATATAGCATATCTAAAATATACTTGTCAACGATTCTAAAAAACTTTTTCAAAAAAATTTAAGGAGGGGACAAAACGGATTTTGGCCCCTTCTTAAAAGGTTATTATTATCGTGAAATGACTTCTCTATTCCCCATATATGGACGCAAGACTTCAGGAATAACGACTGTTCCATCTTCCTGCTGATAATTCTCAAGGATCGCGGCAACAGTTCTGCCAATCGCAAGACCAGATCCGTTCAATGTATGAACAAATTCTGGTTTTCCTTTAGGTTCACGTCTGAAACGGATTCCTGCGCGGCGCGCCTGGAAAGCCTCAAAGTTACTGCAAGATGAAATTTCGCGGTACGTTTCCTGGCTCGGTATCCATACTTCAATGTCGTATTTCTTTGCTGCAGTGAATCCAAGGTCAGCTGTGCACATTCTTAGCACACGATAAGGAAGACCCAGCAGCTGAAGAACTTTCTCTGCATGTCCTGTCAGTTTTTCAAGCTCATCATAAGAATCTTCCGGCTTAACAAATTTCACAAGCTCTACTTTATTAAATTGATGCTGGCGGATTAATCCTCTAGTATCTCTTCCTGCAGAACCAGCCTCAGAACGGAAGCAAGAGCTGTATGCTGCATAGTTGACCGGAAGCTGATCAATAGAGAGGATCTCTTCACGGTGCATGTTGGTTACAGGCACTTCAGCTGTAGGAATTAAAAAGTAATCTTCACCCGCAATTTTAAATGCATCTTCTTCGAATTTAGGCAGCTGGCCTGTTCCCGTCATGCTGTCACGATTTACGATATATGGAGGAAGCACTTCTGTATAGCCGTGCTCATCAATATGCAAATCAAGCATAAAACTGATAAGTGCACGCTCGAGACGGGCACCTAAGCCGCGGTAGAAAACAAATCGGCTGCCGGTTACTTTTCCAGCACGTTCAAAATCCAAAATCCCAAGGTGATCGGCAACATCCCAGTGCGGCTTTGGTTCAAATGCAAATACAGGAGTTTCTCCCCATTCGCGGTGAAGAAGATTATCGTCTTCCGTCTCGCCTACAGGCACACTTTCATGAGGGATATTTGGAATAGACAGCATTAACGTTTCAAGCTGTGACTCAACCTCGCGAAGCTCATCGTCCATTTCTTTCACGCGGTCGCCAACTTCACGCATTTCTTTAATTAGATGATCTGCATCCTGTTTTTCACGTTTTAAAACAGCAATTTGACCTGAAACTTCATTTCGCTTGCTTTTAAATACTTCTACTTTAGAAATCAGTTCACGGCGTTTTTGATCCAGTTCCTCAAACTTGCTGAAGTCGCCTAAATCTTCTCCGCGATGAGACAGTTTTTCTTTTACTTCTTCAAAGTTAGCGCGCAAATATTTAATATCCAGCATGACAAAACTCCTTTTTATGTTTTTTTGCAAATAAAAAAACTCCCGTCCCCTGGTAAAGGGACGGAAGTTATATCCGCGTTGCCACCCTAATTGAAGGCAAATAAAACGCCTTCCTCTTAAGCAGGATAACGGCCTGTACCGGACATGTATACTCTCCGAGGATTTCAACATCTCATTCAAGGATGGATTCACAAGGCTCTAACACCGATTTTCACCAGCCACCGGCTCTCTAAGAAAGATACACTTGCTACTATTTCCTGTCATCATGTTTCTCATGTTCAATTAAGTAATTCATAATTTACTACAAGTTTGGGATGGTTGCAAGGGTTTTATACACTTAACTTTGCTTTTGCGTTTTCCGCCATACGTACAAACAGCCCAGTCATCCGGTGATCATCCGTTAATTCAGGATGAAATGAGCAGCCCAGGAACTGTCCTTGACGTGCTGCAACAATTCTCCCGTTATGCTTAGACAGAATCTCCACATCTTCTCCAACTTCCACAATATGAGGAGCCCTGATAAACACACCAACGAAATCTTCAGCAACATCCGTAATGTTCAATTCTGCTTCAAAGCTTTCGCGCTGACGCCCAAATGAATTTCTCTCTACCGTAATATCCATTAAGCCAAGATGTCCTTCACTGTATCCCACAATGTTCTTAGCAAGAAGAATTAATCCGGCACAGGTTCCAAACATTGGCTTTCCCTGTTCAGCGAAAGCCTTCAGCGGATTCATGAAGTCATATTTATCAATCAGGCGGCGCATTGTCGTGCTTTCTCCGCCTGGCATAATAAGTCCGTCCAGTTCATCCAGCTGCTCAGGACGTTTCACAACGACTCCTTCTGCACCGCTTGCCTCTATTGATCGAATGTGCTCTCTTACAGCACCTTGAAGGCCTAATACACCTATTTTAAGCATTGTATTCTACTCCTTTATGATTACCAGCCGCGCTCTTGCATTCTGTTCTCAGGAAGCAATGTTGAGATCTCAATGCCTTTCATTGCTGTTCCAAGTCCCTTTGAAAGACTTGCAATCAGCTCATAGTCCTGATAGTGAGTTGTTGCTTCAACAATTGCACGAGCAAATTTTGCCGGGTTTTCAGACTTGAAGATACCTGAACCTACGAATACACCGTCTGCGCCTAATTGCATCATTAGCGCAGCATCTGCCGGAGTTGCTACTCCGCCTGCTGCGAAGTTTACAACCGGAAGGCGGCCCTCATGCTTGATTTGAAGAAGAAGCTCATAAGGCGCGCCTAACAGCTTCGCTTCTGTCATCAGTTCATCCGTGCTCATTCCAATGATTCTGCGCACTTGTCCATTTACTTTACGCATGTGGCGGACAGCCTCAACGATATTTCCTGTTCCAGGCTCGCCTTTTGTGCGGAGCATAGAAGCGCCCTCTGCAATACGTCTAGTAGCTTCGCCTAAATCACGGCATCCGCAAACAAATGGAACTGTATAATCACGCTTATTTAAGTGGTACTCCTCATCAGCAGGAGTCAGCACTTCACTCTCATCAATGTAATCGACACCCATCGCTTCTAAAATGCGAGCTTCAACAATGTGGCCAATACGTGCTTTTGCCATAACTGGAACCGTTACAGCCTTCATCACTTCTTCAACAATTGTAGGATCTGCCATACGGGCAACTCCGCCTGCTGCACGAATATCAGCAGGAACGCGCTCAAGCGCCATAACAGCAACTGCTCCAGCTTCCTCAGCGATCTTTGCTTGCTCTGCATTGACTACGTCCATAATGACGCCGCCTTTTTGCATTTCTGCCATTCCGCGTTTTACACGATCTGTACCTGTGTTATTCATTCTATATCCCCCTTATAATATGTAAAATTTCATTTTGCACATATAACTTATTCTATCCTAAGTTATAAAAAAATCCTATCAAAATTAAAGAGATAATTAAAACAATTCAATCAAAGAAAAGCAGATCCATCTATCCAATTCCTAATATATCCATTTATATAAAAAGACTTACTCATCTCGAGTAAGTCTTTTTTCAATTAAAACCAGCCAGTGACAGTGTCAGTCACTGTTCCCCAAAGACTTCCGAAGAATCCGCCGATACCTCTCATGGATAATACAAACCAATTGGCTTTTTCAACACCGCTTTTTGTTACGATATCAACATTGGCGTCGCTTTTTTCTTCTAAGAAGCCAAGATCTTGGCCTTTACCTGTGTACTTAACTGTCATATAGCCGATTTTCTCGCCTTTTTTGACAGGGGCCTGTACTACATTGTCAGCATTAACCTTCTTTTGGTCAAAAACGTAGCTTGGCTTATATGATTCTTTTTCACCATTTTTAACAACAAGATTAAGCGGTTCTTTTGTTGCTACTGCTACTTCTTTTTCTTTCCCTTTCACAACAGAGAGGTCAGATTTGTTTTTGATTTGATAGTTTTCAGGATAGACTTCTTCCATCTTGAAATTGTTATATGCATAATCAATCATTTTTTTCGTTTCTTTAAAACGAGGAGTGTGCAGGCTGCCGTCATCACTTGCTGCGTTTAATACTACTGTTATGACTCTCATGCCATTTCGTTCAGCAGTTGCTGTAAAAGAGGAACCTGCTGATTTAGTTGAACCTGTTTTTAAACCATCTACACCTTCTGTTTCAAATAATAGGCCTTCAAGCATCCAGTTCCAGTTATCCATCTTGATTGCATCTTCTGTGCCTTCTCTGAATACTTTTCTCGGAGTACTTGCTGTTTCCAAAACTTCTGGGTAGTCGTTAATTAATTTTTGAGAAAGCAGCGCCATATCCCGCGCTGACATTTTATTTTCAGCATCTGCTGTCGTTCCATCCGGATGCATTCCTGCAAGATCTCCATTTTCTAAACCTGTGGAGTTCACAAATTCGAAGTTTTTAAGACCAATCTCTTTTGCTTTTTCATTCATTAATTGTACGAAATTAGACTCAGATCCTGAAATGATTTCAGCTAATGCAATAGCTGCTCCGTTTGCAGAATAAATGCTCATCGCTTCATAAAGCTCTTTCACATTGTATGTACCGTCTTTTCGTAATGGAACGTTGGAAAGTCCGCGGTTTTGGGAAATTTTATATACATACTCACTTGGAGTGTAAGTTTGATCCCATTTGATTTTTCCTTTGTCAACTGCTTCAAGAACCAAGTATTCTGTCATGATTTTAGCCATACTTGCAATCGGCAGCAGGTCGTCTGCATTTTTCCCGTATAAAATTTTACCTGTAGACGCTTCTACTAAAATTGCACCTTTTGCATTAACTCCAACTGCATCATTTTCTGCCGCAGATGTCTGTGATGCCGGCAAAACAACTGTTATCGCCAGAACAGCAGCAAACAGAATGGACAGCAAACGCTTTAACTTCATGTTGCTCAAATTCATAACCTCCACCGTTTTTTATCTATTTTTATATTCAATTATTGACCTGAGTTACAAACAACAAAGTCGATTTTATCACACTATGATCAAAAAAAATAGACAGAGTCTGAGACTCTGTCCTAAAGATTGAACATTGTATTACATTTCAGGTAAATCGACCTAGAAACACTTATTAAAGCGAATAGTTCGGTGATTCTTTTGTAATTTGAACATCATGAGGATGACTTTCGCGAAGACCTGCACCCGTCATGCGGACAAACTGTGTATTTTCTCGCAGCTCTTCCAAGTTTGCTGTTCCGCAATATCCCATACCGGAACGGATACCGCCAACCAGCTGATAGATCGTATCTGAAAGAGGTCCTTTATAAGGAGTTCTTCCTTCAATACCTTCAGGAACAAATTTTTTGTTATCTTCCTGGAAGTAACGGTCTTTGCTTCCTTTTTCCATTGCTCCGACAGAACCCATACCGCGGTAGACCTTAAAGCGTCTTCCCTGGTAAATTTCCGTTTCGCCGGGGCTTTCCGAAGTACCAGCCAGGAGACTGCCCAGCATAACTGCGTGTCCGCCTGATGCTAATGCTTTTACGATATCGCCTGAATATTTAATTCCGCCATCTGCGATAATAGTAATGCCAAGCTTGCGTGCTTCAGTCGCACAATCATATACAGCTGTTATTTGAGGTACCCCTACACCTGCAACAACACGGGTTGTACAAATAGAACCAGGTCCGATGCCTACCTTTACAACATTCGCTCCAGCTTCTGCAAGCTCTCTTGTAGCGTCTGCTGTTGCAACATTTCCTGCAATAATATTCAGATCAGGATATTCATTTCTAATGGTTCTTACCATTTCGATAACGCCTTTTGAATGGCCATGAGCTGTATCCAGCACGATTGCATCAACGTTAGCCTCAACCAGTTTTTTCACGCGAAGCATCGTGTCTGAAGTAACACCTACTGCAGCACCGACAAGCAAACGTCCATGCTCGTCTTTTGCTGAATGCGGAAACTCGATTACTTTTTCGATATCTTTAATTGTAATTAATCCTTTTAAAACACCCTGGTCATCAACCAGTGGAAGCTTTTCAATTTTATGTTTTTGCAAAACGCTTTCTGCTTCTTTAAGAGTTGTTCCGACGTCTGCCGTTACTAAGTTTTCTTTTGTCATAACGTCAGAGATCTTGATCGAGAAGTCTTGAATAAATCTCATGTCACGATTCGTGATAATGCCTACAAGCTTCTGTTCATCCACATTATTTACAACAGGAACACCGGAAATGCGGTATTTTCCCATCAAATGCTCTGCATCAAAAACTTGATGATCTGGAGTTAAAAAGAATGGATTAGTAATAACGCCTCTTTCAGAACGTTTTACCTTATCAACCTGCTCTGCTTGCTGTTCAATCGACATATTCTTATGAATAATGCCCATTCCGCCTTGTCTTGCCATTGCAATTGCAAGCTGTGCTTCAGTAACAGTATCCATACCAGCACTAATGATTGGGACATTCAGCTTTAATGTTGGTGTTAAATTCACACTTAAATTTACGTCTCTTGGAAGAACCTCCGACTTAGCCGGTACAAGCAATACATCATCAAACGTTAAGCCTTCTTTTAAAAATTTACTTTCCCACATCATTAAATCCCCCTCTTAACGGCAAAATATTATTAGTAGATTAACAACTAGCCAACCCACTGTCAAGAACAGGCAAAAGAGTTTAAAAATTCCGAAAAAAGAAAGGGGAGCTGCAGGATGATGAAAACAAGCGTCTGGAACCAGTTAAAATCATATCAATCAACGGAAACGGTCCAAAAGTTTCTGGAAAAAAGTTATAAAAAAAATCAGCAAACAGCACCTGCGGAATTATCCTATCAAAACAGCTATCCTTTCGTTTACCATCTGAAGCATGCAGAAAACTTTTATCTTTCATCAGCATGCGCTGCCCTTCCCGTACTGCCAATGCTCCTGTTTTACGGAATGTCTCAGCTTATGAAAGCCTGCATTCTCACAGCAGATCCAGAATACCCAGCCACTTCCTCTGTCCTTGCACATGGCGTATCAACAAGAAAGCGAAAAAAACAGCATTATCGCTTTTTGCAGGATGAAGTAAAGATCCAAAGAAATGGTTTATTTGCTCACACAGCTTTCCATTTATTTAAGCTGGAACATGTAGAAAATGATAAATACACCATGCAGGAACTTTTAAAAAGAATTCCAGAATTAAGTGATTTATTTTCTAGGCATAAACAAAAAAATGTTCATTTTAGAACCACATATGAAAACAAGCAGCTGCATATTCCAGTTGAAGCTGCAGCCTCTTATCACATGACACCGGAAAGGCTGCTTGAATACCTCGATTATCATTTTCAGCTTAGCAGAGGAAGTCATTCCGAAAACATCATTACTTGCTATCCGCCTGATCGCTTCAGCGCTTTTTACAGTCTTCCATTTCTGTACAATGGGCAAACCGGCGAATACACCTTGCCTGCATCAATGAATGATCTAGCCGGATTGCCTGAATTCATGGCTCATTACTTATTGCTGTACAATTTAAGCATGATCTCAAGATATGAAACTGAATGGTGGTACGAACTAATGCTAAGCCATTCACAGGATGATTACGTATTCATCGTTCGTTTTCTTGAAGTGACGAAAGAAAAAATACCTCAGTATGCACTGACATTTTTGAATGAATTGTGGGGAAAGGAATAGTCCAGCGCATTATTGGATGCCAAGGGCAGGTTAAAAAAGTCATTATGCGGACAGGGGAGCACTTTTTCATTTATGCGCGCTCTGCACGGTTTATTCCCGTGCAGCCAATTCCTTCTAATCGGTGCAGTCCCCCAACCGCCACCCTTTAACTGTCCTTTGCCATTTTATCTTTTACATACACAAAAAAAGAACAGCATCTCTGCTGTTCTTTTTTATGCGTGCCTGGCAACGTCCTACTCTCACAGGGGGAAACCCCCAACTACCATCGGCGCTAAAGAGCTTAACTTCCGTGTTCGGCATGGGAACGGGTGTGACCTCTTTGCCATCATCACCAGACAATATGCAATTGATTAGAAAGAATGTTATTCTTTCAAAACTAAATAACGTTTGATAACAAGATTCACTTACATTTACACATATTAGACTGTGGTTAAGTCCTCGAACGATTAGTATCTGTCAGCTCCACACGTCACCGCGCTTCCACCTCAGACCTATCAACCTGATCATCTTTCAGGGTTCTTACTCACTTGCGTGATGGGAAATCTCATCTTGAGGGGGGCTTCATGCTTAGATGCTTTCAGCACTTATCCCTTCCGCACATAGCTACCCAGCGATGCCTTTGGCAAGACAACTGGTACACCAGCGGTGCGTCCATCCCGGTCCTCTCGTACTAAGGACAGCTCCTCTCAAATTTCCTGCGCCCACGACGGATAGGGACCGAACTGTCTCACGACGTTCTGAACCCAGCTCGCGTACCGCTTTAATGGGCGAACAGCCCAACCCTTGGGACCGACTACAGCCCCAGGATGCGATGAGCCGACATCGAGGTGCCAAACCTCCCCGTCGATGTGGACTCTTGGGGGAGATAAGCCTGTTATCCCCGGGGTAGCTTTTATCCGTTGAGCGATGGCCCTTCCATGCGGAACCACCGGATCACTAAGCCCGACTTTCGTCCCTGCTCGACTTGTAGGTCTCGCAGTCAAGCTCCCTTGTGCCTTTACACTCTGCGAATGATTTCCAACCATTCTGAGGGAACCTTTGGGCGCCTCCGTTACATTTTAGGAGGCGACCGCCCCAGTCAAACTGCCCACCTGACACTGTCTCCCAGCCCGATCAGGGCTGTGGGTTAGAATTTCAATACAGCAAGGGTAGTATCCCACCAATGCCTCCACCGAAGCTGGCGCTCCGGCTTCCAAGGCTCCTACCTATCCTGTACAAGCTGTACCAAAATTCAATATCAGGCTACAGTAAAGCTCCACGGGGTCTTTCCGTCCTGTCGCGGGTAACCTGCATCTTCACAGGTACTATAATTTCACCGAGTCTCTCGTTGAGACAGTGCCCAGATCGTTACGCCTTTCGTGCGGGTCGGAACTTACCCGACAAGGAATTTCGCTACCTTAGGACCGTTATAGTTACGGCCGCCGTTTACTGGGGCTTCAATTCAAAGCTTCGCTTGCGCTAACCTCTCCTCTT
Organism: Bacillus sp. V2I10; assembly: GCF_030817055.1. Lineage (NCBI taxonomy): Bacteria > Bacillati > Bacillota > Bacilli > Caryophanales > Bacillaceae > Bacillus > Bacillus sp. V2I10. The sequence continues at coordinate 353,630 of NZ_JAUSYV010000001.1, forward strand.
AACCTTCCAGCACCGGGCAGGCGTCAGCCCCTATACTTCGCCTTGCGGCTTCGCAGAGACCTGTGTTTTTGCTAAACAGTCGCCTGGGCCTATTCACTGCGGCTTTTCAGGGCTATGAACCCTAAAAAGCACCCCTTCTCCCGAAGTTACGGGGTCATTTTGCCGAGTTCCTTAACGAGAGTTCTCTCGCTCACCTTAGGATTCTCTCCTCGCCTACCTGTGTCGGTTTGCGGTACGGGCACCTCTCACCTCGCTAGAGGCTTTTCTTGGCAGTGTGGAATCAGGAACTTCGGTACTAAATTTCCCTCGCCATCACAGCTCAGCCTTATATGAGAAGCGGATTTGCCTACTTCTCAGCCTAACTGCTTGGACGCGCATATCCAACAGCGCGCTTGCCCTATCCTCCTGCGTCCCCCCATTGCTCAAATGGTGAGGAGGTGGTACAGGAATATCAACCTGTTGTCCATCGCCTACGCCTTTCGGCCTCGGCTTAGGTCCCGACTAACCCTGAGCGGACGAGCCTTCCTCAGGAAACCTTAGGCATTCGGTGGAGGGGATTCTCACCCCTCTTTCGCTACTCATACCGGCATTCTCACTTCTAAGCGCTCCACCAGTCCTTACGGTCTAGCTTCAACGCCCTTAGAACGCTCTCCTACCACTGTTCGTAAGAACAGTCCACAGCTTCGGTGATACGTTTAGCCCCGGTACATTTTCGGCGCAGAGTCACTCGACCAGTGAGCTATTACGCACTCTTTAAATGGTGGCTGCTTCTAAGCCAACATCCTGGTTGTCTAAGCAACTCCACATCCTTTTCCACTTAACGTATACTTTGGGACCTTAGCTGGTGGTCTGGGCTGTTTCCCTCTTGACTACGGATCTTATCACTCGCAGTCTGACTCCCAAGGAGCAAGTCTTTGGCATTCGGAGTTTGACTGAATTCGGTAACCCGATGAGGGCCCCTAGTCCAATCAGTGCTCTACCTCCAAGACTCTCATACTTGAGGCTAGCCCTAAAGCTATTTCGGAGAGAACCAGCTATCTCCAGGTTCGATTGGAATTTCTCCGCTACCCACACCTCATCCCCGCACTTTTCAACGTGCGTGGGTTCGGGCCTCCATTCAGTGTTACCTGAACTTCACCCTGGACATGGGTAGATCACCTGGTTTCGGGTCTACGACCACGTACTAAAACGCCCTATTCAGACTCGCTTTCGCTGCGGCTCCGTCTCATCAACTTAACCTTGCACGGGATCGTAACTCGCCGGTTCATTCTACAAAAGGCACGCCATCACCCATTAACGGGCTCTGACTACTTGTAAGCACACGGTTTCAGGATCTTTTCACTCCCCTTCCGGGGTGCTTTTCACCTTTCCCTCACGGTACTGGTTCACTATCGGTCACTAGGGAGTATTTAGCCTTGGGAGATGGTCCTCCCTGCTTCCGACGGGATTTCTCGTGTCCCGCCGTACTCAGGATCCACTCTGGAGGGAACGAAGTTTCGACTACAGGGTTATTACCTTCTCTGACGGACCTTTCCAGGTCACTTCATCTACCCCGTTCCTTTGTAACTCCGTATAGAGTGTCCTACAACCCCAAGAGGCAAGCCTCTTGGTTTGGGCTAATTCCGTTTCGCTCGCCGCTACTTGGGAAATCGCGTTTGCTTTCTCTTCCTCCGGGTACTTAGATGTTTCAGTTCCCCGGGTCTGCCTTCATTATCCTATGTATTCAGATAAAGATACTGTTCCATTACGAACAGTGGGTTTCCCCATTCGGAAATCTCTGGATCAAAGCTTACTTACAGCTCCCCAAAGCATATCGGTGTTAGTCCCGTCCTTCATCGGCTCCTAGTGCCAAGGCATCCACCGTGCGCCCTTCATAACTTAACCTAAATGGTCAATCGCACCATCAGATGCGTTTCGCATTTCGTTGTTTGTTTAGACATAAATGTCTAGAAAATCACTAATTATGGTAAGCGTAAATCTCAGTGAATTACTTGTTATCAATTACGTTATCCAGTTTTCAAAGAACAACTTCTTGGTGGAGCCTAGCGGGATCGAACCGCTGACCTCCTGCGTGCAAGGCAGGCGCTCTCCCAGCTGAGCTAAGGCCCCATATGAATTTAAGAGATGGTGGGCCTAAATGGACTCGAACCATCGACCTCACGCTTATCAGGCGTGCGCTCTAACCAGCTGAGCTATAGGCCCATCTCATAAGTATGAATAAAAGAATGTTTGTGACGTACAAAAAAGTACGCGCAAATGATTCTTCGCTTACTTCTAAAGTAAACTGCTATTCACTTAGAGGGAACAAAGTTCTCTCAAAACTAAACAAAAACCAAAAGCGTCCTCATATATCCTTAGAAAGGAGGTGATCCAGCCGCACCTTCCGATACGGCTACCTTGTTACGACTTCACCCCAATCATCTACCCCACCTTAGGCGGCTGGCTCCTTACGGTTACCCCACCGACTTCGGGTGTTGCAAACTCTCGTGGTGTGACGGGCGGTGTGTACAAGGCCCGGGAACGTATTCACCGCGGCATGCTGATCCGCGATTACTAGCGATTCCAGCTTCATGCAGGCGAGTTGCAGCCTGCAATCCGAACTGAGAATGGTTTTATGGGATTGGCTAAACCTCGCGGTCTCGCAGCCCTTTGTACCATCCATTGTAGCACGTGTGTAGCCCAGGTCATAAGGGGCATGATGATTTGACGTCATCCCCACCTTCCTCCGGTTTGTCACCGGCAGTCACCTTAGAGTGCCCAACTGAATGCTGGCAACTAAGATCAAGGGTTGCGCTCGTTGCGGGACTTAACCCAACATCTCACGACACGAGCTGACGACAACCATGCACCACCTGTCACTTTGTCCCCCGAAGGGGAACCTTCTATCTCTAGAAGTGGCAAAGGATGTCAAGACCTGGTAAGGTTCTTCGCGTTGCTTCGAATTAAACCACATGCTCCACCGCTTGTGCGGGCCCCCGTCAATTCCTTTGAGTTTCAGTCTTGCGACCGTACTCCCCAGGCGGAGTGCTTAATGCGTTAGCTGCAGCACTAAAGGGCGGAAACCCTCTAACACTTAGCACTCATCGTTTACGGCGTGGACTACCAGGGTATCTAATCCTGTTCGCTCCCCACGCTTTCGCGCCTCAGCGTCAGTTACAGACCAGAGAGTCGCCTTCGCCACTGGTGTTCCTCCACATCTCTACGCATTTCACCGCTACACGTGGAATTCCACTCTCCTCTTCTGCACTCAAGTTTCCCAGTTTCCAATGACCCTCCCCGGTTGAGCCGGGGGCTTTCACATCAGACTTAAGAAACCGCCTGCGCGCGCTTTACGCCCAATAATTCCGGACAACGCTTGCCACCTACGTATTACCGCGGCTGCTGGCACGTAGTTAGCCGTGGCTTTCTGGTTAGGTACCGTCAAGGTGCGAGCAGTTACTCTCGCACTTGTTCTTCCCTAACAACAGAGTTTTACGATCCGAAAACCTTCATCACTCACGCGGCGTTGCTCCGTCAGACTTTCGTCCATTGCGGAAGATTCCCTACTGCTGCCTCCCGTAGGAGTCTGGGCCGTGTCTCAGTCCCAGTGTGGCCGATCACCCTCTCAGGTCGGCTACGCATCGTTGCCTTGGTGAGCCATTACCTCACCAACTAGCTAATGCGCCGCGGGCCCATCTGTAAGTGACAGCCGAAACCGTCTTTCCAACTTGAACCATGCGGTTCAAGATACTATCCGGTATTAGCTCCGGTTTCCCGGAGTTATCCCAGTCTTACAGGCAGGTTGCCCACGTGTTACTCACCCGTCCGCCGCTGACCTCCTAAGAGGTCCGCTCGACTTGCATGTATTAGGCACGCCGCCAGCGTTCGTCCTGAGCCAGGATCAAACTCTCCGAAGAAAATTTGTGACTCAATTTGTTGCTGACTTAAAAATTTAAAACGTTTGGTACGCTTTTGGTTTTGTTTAGTTTTCAAAGAACTTATTGTGTCGCACTCTCTCGAAGCGACCCCTTTAATATACCATTTCTACTAGGTTAATGTCAATCATTTTTTTGAGAAATAATTTTCGTTAACTGCTTTACGTAGATGATTTGTTACTGACTTATAGAAGTATATCAGCATCTATTAAAATATGCAATAAGAAAAGAGCAAAAAGTTTGCTCTTAAATGATTTCTTTAATAAATAGGTGTCTTTGTTCTTTCAGCGCAAGAATTTCCTCCGTTTCTTCTATCTTTATAAGAGGTCTGGTCGGATATTGATCTTCTATAAAAACGATCTCTGCTATTCTGCCGTCTGACAATCTGACATTTGTGCCTGAACTTAGTTTTAGTAGACCTTTCTTCAATTCGTTCAATGCTGTCAGATCAAATTTACCAAACTCATCTTGCATGAGCTGTTCTAGAACTTTAAAAGGAGATTGTTTGCTTCTATGCGGCCTATCGGAGACCATTGCCTGATACGCATGAGCAAGAGCCGATATTTTGCCGAAGACATGAAGCTGATCAGCCTTCGCTCCCAGAGGGTACCCGCTCCCGTCAAGCCGTTCATGATGCTGCAGCACTCCCAGCTTAACAGCCTCTTTCAAAGAAACGATATTTTTAAGCATTTTGCAGCTGTAAACAGGATGCTGCTTTATTTCTTTAAACTCTTTGTCAGTGAGAGCTGTCTTTTTAGTCAGAAAGCCTTGTTCTATTTTTGTCATGCCGCAGTCACAGAGAAGACCCGACATAGCGACCTGTATCGTATCGCCATAAGAAAAGCCCATACCCTTTCCCAAATAAGCGCATACTAAGGCTGCAGATACTGAATGATGGTAAAGATGGTCTTCATCTTTTATATAATTGTATGTTTTAAATATTTCATGGGGCTCTTTCAGTCCCTGCTCTGCAGCAGGAATTAATAAATTTCTGATTTTCGAGATATCAACCAATGCGCCGGATTGCCAGTCAAGATACAACTGCTTAAAGGCTAGTACGGCGTTTCTATACAACCCCTCAAAATCATTGCTTTGTTTTATTTCTGCTGTTTTTTCACTGAGAGAAGCATCTTGTTTTCCCCTTCAGGTTTAATAGCATTTCCATTTTCAAGGTATGGCTCTACATCAACTTCATCTATTAAAAAAGCCCGCAGTATTTGCAGAAGATCTTGATCTAAGATTGTTTGTCTTCGCATTAAAGGTTTGGGCGATATGGAAAATACGTCTTTTGAAAGAATGCATCCTTCAGATAGCTGATTAATATGGACTCTCATATGAATCCCTCCCAACAACATTATAAACGATTCCATTTAGTAGAAAATGGTTTTTGAAAATAAAAAAAGGCTGTGTTCGCAATGATAATTGCTTTCCGTATTAAAACCGTACACATATTAAGTTTCATACCGCTCTCTTATCATGGTATAACAGATATTGAAGTTAATTAGTGCCCAAAGCCGATTTTTTCACTGACAAATGACAGCAACAAAGTTACGAAAAGAGCATAAAAAAAGACATAGCTTTTCAGGCTATGTCTTTCATTTGCTTATTCTTCTGTATCTGGTTCATCAGAGGAGTCTTCGACAGAATTTTCTTCAGTTAAGTTTTGTTCTGCAGATGAATCTTCCTGTGACCCTTCTTCATTTTCCAAAAGCTCAGCATCTTCCGGTTCAAGTTCTTCTTTTTCTACGACGGCAACAGTTGCAACATGCTCTTCGTCACCAAGTTTAATCAGCTTAACACCCTGTGTATTACGGCCGGTTGTAGAGATACTGTCGATAGCCATTCGGATAAGAACACCGCTTGCTGTAATCAGCATGAGGTCCTCTTCTCCTGTAGAAGGTTTTACAGAAATCACTGTACCGTTTTTCTCCGTGACGTTACATGTTTTAATTCCTTTACCGCCTCGGCTTTGAATCCGATATTCAGCTGCAGGCGTTCGTTTCCCGAATCCATTGCGGGTTACGACAAGAACATCGACATCTTCTTCAAGGATTTCCATTCCGACAACTTCATCGTCAGAGTCGAGTGTAATCCCTTTTACACCTGTCGCGGTACGTCCCATTGAACGCACATCCGTTTCAGGGAAGCGAATCAGCATTCCCTTTTTCGTGCCGATCATGATGTGCTTCGTTCCATCTGTTAAACGGACAGAAATAAGTTCATCGTTTTCACGCAGGTTAACTGCGATCAAGCCGCCTTTTCTGATATTTGCGAATTGAGTCAGAGGTGAACGTTTAGATATTCCTTCTTTTGTTGTAAAGAATAATGACCAATCGTCTGCGAATTCAGAAACAGGAATGATGGCATTCACCCATTCGCCTTTTTCTATTTCCAGAAGGTTAATAATCGGAAGCCCTTTAGCTGTTCTTCCGTACTCTGGAATTTCATATCCTTTTGTACGGTAAACTTTCCCTTTATTCGTAAAGAAAAGAATCGTGTCATGAGTAGATGTTGTTAAAAGATGTTCTACGAAATCATCCTCATTCGTACCCATGCCCTGAATCCCTCTGCCTCCACGGCGCTGGCTGCGGTAGGTTGAGATAGGGAGTCTCTTAATATAGCCATTATGAGTAAGAGTAATAACGATATTTTCAACAGGAATCAGATCTTCATCTTCGATCATTTCAATTCCGCCGGATACAATTTCTGTACGGCGCATATCGTTAAAACGATCTTTAATTTCTTCTAATTCCTCGCGGATAATTTCAAGGACTTTTTCATCGTCTGCGAGGATTGCTTTTAATTCTGCAATCAGCTGCACAAGTCCCTGGTACTCTTCTTCGATTTTCTCTCTTTCAAGTCCTGTTAAACGCTGCAGACGCATATCAAGAATCGCCTGTGCCTGTTTTTCAGAAAGGGAGAAATTATCCATCAGACCAAGACGTGCGATATCAGTTGTCTGAGAGCTGCGGATCAGGGCGATCACTTCATCCAGGTGATCCAGTGCAATTCTCAAGCCCTCTAAAATATGCGCACGTGCTTCCGCTTTACGAAGTTCAAACGCTGTGCGGCGGCGAATAATCACCTTCTGATGATCCAGATAGTATACTAGGAACTGTTTAAGGTTCAATACTTGAGGCTGGCCATTTACAAGTGCGAGCATATTGATGCCGAAGCTTGTCTGAAGGGCAGTCTGTTTGTATAGATTATTTAAAAGAACATTTGAATTAGCATCTTTACGCACTTCAATGACAATACGCATTCCGTTGCGGTCTGATTCATCACGCAGATCGGTGATACCCTCAATTTTCTTGTCACGCACAAGCTCCGCAATTTTTTCAATTAACTTCGCTTTATTTACCTGGTAAGGAAGTTCTCTTACGATAATGACTTCTTTACCTGATGCCTTTTCCTCTATTTCCACTTTAGCCCGGATTGTAATAGATCCGCGGCCTGTTTCATAGGCTTTGCGAATCCCGCTTCGGCCAATAATCTGACCAGCTGTTGGGAAATCCGGTCCCGGAATGATTTCCATCAGCTCAGGAATGCTCACATCCGGATCTTTACTTACAGCAAGTACACCGTCGATGACTTCTCCCAGCTGATGTGGAGGGATATTTGTTGCCATGCCGACTGCGATACCCGCTGCGCCGTTTACGAGCAAATTAGGGTATCGGGACGGAAGGACAACCGGCTCTCGTTCTGAACCGTCATAGTTGTCCTGATAGTCGATTGTATCTTTATTGATATCGCGAATAAGTTCCATCGCAATTTTGGACATGCGAGCCTCTGTATAACGCATAGCCGCAGCTCCGTCGCCATCGACTGAACCGAAGTTGCCATGTCCATCTACAAGCATATATCTGAAGTTGAAATTTTGTGCCATTCGGACCATTGAATCATAAACGGCACTGTCACCATGAGGGTGATACTTACCGATAACTTCTCCGACGATACGGGCAGATTTCTTAAACGGTTTATCAGATGTCATCCCTAAATCATTCATCGCATATAAAATACGGCGGTGAACAGGCTTTAACCCGTCACGAACATCGGGAAGCGCACGCGAAACAATAACACTCATCGCATAATCCAAAAAAGATGAGCGCATTTCATGACTAATATTAATCTCTTTTACTTGAGGAGTTTTATTTTCTTCCATGTTTGAACCTCCCTAATCTATATAGCTATATAGCTCCTGCCAGAAAAGCGGAAGCGCCTTGTTTAACCGAGGATCCAGGCGCTGGAGCTTTGACAAAGATGCGCAAATTTTTATACTTTCTTATCTCAAAAAAAAACGGGAGTTAAAGGTCTCCGGAAACTTTTGATCTTTTAAATCTTGTTGACAATATATCAAACTGATTATATATGGCTGAATAAAATTAAATAATAGCCTACTCTCCATTATATCAATAAACCTATGACATTACACGTCAAATTCAGATAAAAATGCGATTCATCTAAAGAATCCCTGCCTGTTGAGGCAAGGATTCCAGTTTTGTGATTCTTTAATTCAGTATAGACAACCAATCTTTCTTCATGCGTACGCTCTTCTTGATTAAATGTACCGGTACATGTAATTAAACCTGAGTTTGCTTGTGTATGAGATGTCGAAAATTTTATTCACTGGAGCATTCTTCCGATTATAAGAACCTATACCTAAAACTTCTAAAATAATTGTTTTTCCAGAGGGTACAATTCCTTCTCTCTCTTTTTTAACTTCATACTATCCGGGGGGGATAGAAGGGGGGGAAAGAAATTGATTTTTATCAGAATCACCATTTGTGTCGCCTGCCTCAGCTGTACTGAGATCCGCCTTATTCCCTTTTTTTCACAGCCGGAAAGCATAAGAAGGAATAAAAGATAGAAAAAAGAGGACATCTCTGCCCCCTTGCTTCATCCCGCTTAGTTATTTACAGATTTTCTGCGAGCAATCATTGCAATCGCAGCGGAAGCCAGGATAAATCCAAAAAAGCTCCATAAAATTGCCCTGCTGTTTGTTTCGCTTATACCGCCCATACCTGTTTTAGGCATTTCAGATGATTTTTCGCCTTCGAATTTTTCAGGAAACTGATCAACAATAGTACCAGACATCGCTTGGCCTACTCCAAACATATGCGTTTATGCAACGTGAATAGTTTCATAAGCTGCAGGATAATCTTTGCCGGTATAGCTGTTGAATGCATTCACTAATTGATCAATATGCTCTTTAAGGCCCGCCTCAAGGTCAGCCGCTTTTAAGCGTCCCTCTGTTGCAGCATCAAGGAATGCCGCCTGTTCTGCTCGGTACTCATCCAATTCTGCTGCAGCCATTTCTTTTCCTTCTTCATTGTTTTCAGCAGTTGCATTTACGTAGTCTACAAAGTACACGATGTGGCTGCTTCAAATTTAATTAAACTGGTCTCTCCTTGTTCTTTTAGTTTAGCGAATATTTACACTATGACTAACGGAGAGAGCTTTTATATAGATCATAAAAAATTAATAAATTTTTCAGATCTTGATTTCACAAAAAGAAAAAACATCCTTACCGGATGTTTTTCGGCTGTTAATAGTAATAAGGGTAGTACGGATATGGATACGGCGGATAATACGGATAATATGGATAACCAAATCCATATCCAGGAGTTAATAATGCTCCTGCTGCAAGCCCTCCAATAAACCCAGTTGCAAATGGAAACCCAAAACCCAGTCTTCCAAAACCAAACCCGGGTCTGCCGAATCCGAATCCAGGTCTTCCAAACCAAAATGGACGCCGTAAGTCTTCTTGATTATAAAATGGCTGATTATTCATCTTTACGCCTCCTGCTTAGATAAATTGCCTACTTTTATAAAGATATGCAGGACAACTTAAAAAGTAGTGGGCTTCTCGCAATTTCATAAGCAGGAGAAAAAAAGAACAGGCAAAGCACGTATTCTGCTTTCCTGTTCTTTATGATAAAGCCGTATTTCCGAATCCGAATTTCTTGCTAGATATCCAGATTTTTTACGTATTGAGCATTGCCTTCAATGAAATTTCGGCGGGGCTCTACTTTGTCACCCATAAGGATGTCAAATGTTTCGTCTGCTTCCATTGCATCTTCTAAAGTAACTTGAAGGAATGTTCTTGTGCTAGGGTCCATCGTTGTTTCCCAAAGCTGCTCAGGGTTCATTTCCCCAAGACCTTTATAGCGCTGGATGCCCGGTTTTGGATTAGCAGGCAGTTCTGCCATCAGCTTCTCCATTTCTCTGTCGTTGTACGCATATTCAATTCGTTTACCCTGCTGCACTTTATATAAAGGCGGCTGTGCAATGTAGACAAATCCATTTTCAATGATTTGACGCATGTAGCGGTAGAAGAATGTAAGCAGAAGCGTCCGGATATGGGCGCCATCCACGTCAGCATCAGTCATGATAATTATTTTATGATAACGCGCCTTTGATATATCGAAATCTTCTGCGATCCCTGTTCCGAGAGCGGTAATGATCGTGCGGATCTCGTTATTGGAAAGAATTTTATCCAGACGGGCTTTTTCAACGTTAATGATTTTTCCTCTTAACGGAAGGATTGCCTGGAAATGACGGTCACGGCCTTGTTTTGCAGAACCTCCCGCAGAGTCACCCTCAACGACATATAATTCAGAAATAGAAGGGTCTTTAGAAGAACAGTCTGCCAGTTTACCCGGCAAGTTCGAAATTTCAAGGGCGCTTTTGCGGCGTGTTAATTCACGTGCTTTTTTTGCTGCAAGACGGGCTCTCGATGCCATTAATCCTTTTTCCAGAATTTTCTTGGCAGTTGAAGGGTTTTCCAATAAAAACTTCTCAAAACCTTCTGCAAAAAGATTATCAGTAACCGTTCGTGTTTCCGAGTTGCCTAATTTTGTTTTGGTTTGTCCTTCAAACTGCGGGTCAGGATGCTTAACAGAGATAATCGCAGTTATTCCTTCACGGACATCATCACCCGTCAGATTGGCATCATTTTCTTTAAATGCGCCATTTTTACGGGCATAGTCATTAATTACTCTAGTAAGAGCTGTTTTAAATCCAGCTTCATGAGTTCCGCCTTCATACGTATGAATATTGTTGGCAAAAGAATAAATATTGCTTGTGTAAGAATCATTGTATTGCAAGGCAACCTCAACTGTAATGCCGTCCTTTTCGCCTTCCATGTAGACAGGCTCTTCATGAATAACTTCACGTGTACGGTTTAAATGCTCGACATATGACTTAATTCCGCCCTCGTATAAGTATTCCTTTTTGCGTTTATTTTCGCGTTTATCTTCAATAGTAATTTTAATATTACGGTTTAAGAAAGCTAATTCTCTTAAGCGATTTGCGAGGGTGTCAAAGTCATATTCAACCGTTTCCGTGAAAATTTCCGGATCAGGGCAAAAGTGAGTTGTCGTTCCTGTTAGTTCACTTTCTCCTATGACTTCCAAATCACCGGCAGGCACACCGCGCTCGAATTTTTGATAATGAATTTTGCCTTCTCGGTATACGGTAACCTCAAGGACTGTCGAAAGCGCGTTAACTACAGATGCACCAACGCCATGCAGTCCGCCTGATACTTTGTAGCCTCCGCCGCCGAACTTTCCTCCGGCATGGAGAACGGTCATGATGACTTCAACCGCTGGGCGGCCCATCTTTTCATGAATCCCGACCGGAATTCCGCGGCCATTGTCTTTTACGGTAATGCTGTTATCTTCTTCAACAATAATGTTAATTTCGTCACAATAACCAGCAAGAGCTTCGTCAATACTGTTATCAACAATTTCCCAAACGAGATGGTGAAGACCTTTTGCTGCTGTTGATCCAATATACATCCCAGGACGTTTCCGGACAGCTTCTAAGCCTTCTAATACTTGTATTTGGTTTTCATCATAAGTTTGCTGTTCGACTTGTTTTTGTTCCATCGCCACTATGATCACCTACACTTTTCTTAAGGGCTTATAAAAATTATTGAGAATGATTTTTGAATGGTTCATCCGCAACCATTTCTATGTCAAATGTGAATTTCGCGCGTTTTTTCAACGTGCCTGAAGCAAGAGGGGAAAAATAGATTTTATCTGTGGTTACAACAATAGATTTTGTCTCGCCGCTCGCAAGCTTGACTGTATGATTCTGATGTTTTTCTAAAAACTCACTGACAATCCCGGATGTTTTTGAAGATTGATGATCAACAATCATGACAACTTCTTTTGAGGGAATCACAAAATTGTCTCCCAGGTGAATATACAAGAAAAACCACCTCTTTTCAGCGTGTCAGCCTGCCTTTTGCAACACGGTATGTCGTTGCTTCTTTCAGCGTCTGATGGTCAATGCCTTCAACACTTGTTGTAGTAACAAATGTCTGCACTTTCCCTTGAATCGTATTTAATAAATGCGATTGTCTGTAATCGTCGAGTTCTGATAAAACATCATCGAGAAGCAAAATCGGGTATTCTCCAATTTCCTCATGAATCAATTCGATTTCTGCCAGCTTCAGCGATAATGCGGTTGTCCGCTGCTGCCCCTGTGAACCGAATGTCTGCACATCGCGCCCATTCACAAAAAATAAGAGATCATCTCTGTGGGGACCAGCAAGTGTTGCGCCGCGCTCGATTTCTCTATCTTTTATTTTATCAAACTTCTCTTCATATGCTTCTATCATTTTCGACAAACTTGCCTCTTCTGATACATCCACAGATGCTTTATACTCAATTGTTAACGTTTCAAGTCCTCTGCTGATGCCTGTGTGAATCGGCTGGGCCCACTTTTGCAGCTTCTCTATGAACTCAATCCGTTTTAAAATAACTTTTGCTGCAGACTCTGCCAGCTGTGAAGTTAGTACATCAAGCATGGTGCGATCCGTTTGTTTGCGCATCTGCATCTGCTTTAAATACTGATTCCGCTGCAGCATAATTTTTTGAAATCTATTTAAATCATGCAGATAGACAGGAGAAACCTGTCCAATTTCCATATCAATAAAACGTCTTCTGATTTGGGGGCTTCCCTTCACGAGATTGAGATCCTCGGGTGCAAACATAATGACATTCATTGCCCCTACATACTGGCTCAATTTCTGCTGTTCAATATGATTCAGCTTCGCTTTTTTCCCTTTTTTCGAGACAACGAGCTGCATGGCGACAGAGCCGCTGTGTTTTTCTACTCTGCCTTCTATTTTAGCATATTCCTTGTCCCAATAGATAAGATCTTTGTCATTTGAGGTGCGATGAGACTTTGCCATGGCTAAAACGTAGATCGCTTCCATCACATTTGTCTTGCCCTGGGCATTCTCCCCTAAAATAACATTGACCTTATTTTCAAACTCCACGGTCAGCTCTTCATAATTCCTGAAATTCCGCAGCGTTAATTCTTTGATAAACAAATCCGTTCACCAACTTTAGTTTTTGCTCTTTTGTAAAGAGAGTGTTCAATCATTCAGATTATCTTATATATAAATGGCGGACTTTTTAGAAAAGAGCCTTAGTTTTTCACGATAAAAGAGCCAAAGTCTGGAATATCAACCGTATCATCAGCAACCAGTTTTTTTCCGCGGCGGTTTTCAGGCTCGCCATTTACAAAAATCGCATATTCCTGCAAAAACCATTTGGCCATACCGCCTGTCTGAATGACTTCAGCAAGCTTTAAGAACTGTCCAAGCGTAATATATTCTGTCTCAATTTTTACTGGTTTTATTGACACTACGGATCGCCTTCTTTCTTTAAGTCTCCAACAGTTAATTTTACTAAACTTCTTTATACTTTAACAATACATAATTAAACCTTTAAAAACTTTACTCCACATTTGTTCGTTATCAAGAATCACAGTGTCCACCTCAGATGAACAGGAAGTGGGTATAAGGTCCTGCGAATAGAAAAGAAAAGCTGCCAGCTTGTGCCAGCAGCTTGTTTAATTAATACGTTCTGACAGGAAGAATTAATTGGAGAATGGAATCATCTTCTGGAGTGCGGATCAAAAATGGTCTCATTGCACCCGTAAAGCTGATTTTAATTTCCGTTCCTTCAAGTGCTTTTAATGCATCCATCATATATTTTGCACTGAATGAGATTTTTAATTCCTCTCCTGTTATTTCCTGAGTCTGTACTTCCTCAATCACTTTTCCGATTTCCGGGGTGTTTGAAGAAACTTCTACAATGCCTTCTTCGAGGGTTGAAAACTTAACCACGTTATTTCTTCCTTCTTTTGCAAGAAGGGATGCACGGTCGATGGCTTGAAGAAATTCTCTTGTATTCAGCACCATGTCCGTTTTGCTCTCAGCAGGAATAAGTCTCGTTGTATCTGGATAGTTGCCGTCCAAAAGCCTTGAGAAGAAAAGTAAATTTTCAGCTTTAAAAAGGACTTGGCTTTCTGTAATGACAATTTCAATTTCATCACTTGTGTCTGCAAGAATTTTGCTTAATTCATTTAAGCTTTTTCCAGGAATAACGACATTATAAGAGCTGTCTGTCTCCGTTTCAATTTTTGCTTTGCGGAGCGCCAGACGGTGACTGTCTGTTGCAATACAGGTTAATTCTCTATTTTCAAGCTTCCAGTTAACCCCTGTCAAAATCGGACGAGTTTCTGAAGTTGAGACTGAGAATACAGTTTGACGGATCATCGTTTTTAATAAATCTGTCGGTACTCTAAAACTATTATGTTCTTCTACTTGAGGCAGATGAGGATACTCTTCAGCATCCAGCCCATTCAGATTAAATTCTGCTTTGCCTGAACGGATGACGGTCATATGATGGCCTAGAACTTCTATTTCTACCGATTCTTTCGGAAGTTTTTTAACGATTTCCCCAAAAAAGCGGGCTTGAAGAACGATGCTTCCAGTTTGTTTGATTTCAACAATTTCTTTGCCGTTTTCTTCAGTAGGAATAAAAGATTCAATCGAGATGTCTGAATCGCTTCCTGTAAGTGTGACACCTTCTTCTGTTGCAACAATTTTAATTCCTGTCAAAATCGGGATCGTTGTTCTTGAAGATACAGCCTTCATAACATCTTGAACACTTTGAACTAACCGATCTTTTTGGATGACAAATTTCATTTAGGGAAATCCTCCTTTTTTTTCGTATGGGAGCATATTTCATTGAGCCACTTAATATATATATTATTTAAAGAAAAAATAGTAGAAGTACTAGTAGGGCCTGTGGAAATGTGTATAACTCTGTTGACGAAAGGAAACACAGCCTATCCACCTGTGGACAGACTGTGTATGAATCGTGCTTGGTTATTCACATTATCCATATTAATTTTTATAAGTGCAAGCTTTTTTAAGAACCCTTCAGCATGCTTTCGATCTCTTTTAGCTGTTTAACAAGCTGATCATCGACCTGAAGCAGCTTAGAAATTTTTTCGTGGGCATGAATAACTGTAGTATGATCACGGCCTCCGAATTCTTCGCCAATTTTGGGCAATGAGGAATCCGTTAATTCTCTGGAAAGATACATGGCGATTTGTCTTGGGAACGCCACTGATTTTGTACGTTTTTTTGCTTTGAAGTCTTCTAGTTTTACACTGAAGTGCTGACCGACCATGCGCTGGATATCAGCAATCGTAATCATTCTCGGCTTAGAGCTTGGAATTATATCCTTAAGAGCTTCTGCTGCCAGGTCCGCATTTATATCCTTATTAATTAAAGATGAATAAGCTACAACTCGGATAAGTGCTCCTTCTAGCTCACGAATATTTGAATCAATTTGATTCGCGATGTAAAGCATAACCTCATTCGGAATATCAAGTCCTTCAGCCTTTGCCTTCTTTCTGAGGATGGCAATTCTTGTTTCTAAATCCGGCGGTGTAATATCTGTGATTAAACCCCATTCAAACCTGGAACGAAGACGGTCTTCCAAGGTGGGAATTTCTTTTGGAGGACGGTCGCTTGAGATAACAATTTGCTTGCTTTCTTCATGGAGTGTATTAAACGTATGGAAAAACTCCTCTTGAGTTTGTTCTTTCCCTGCAAGAAATTGAATATCATCTATAAGCAGCACGTCGACACTGCGGTATTTGTTGCGGAAGTCTTTCGCTTTGTTGTCGCGAATGCTATTGATAAATTCATTTGTAAACTTTTCTGATGATAAATAAACGACTTTAGCGTTAGGCTTATGGTCAATCACATAGTGGCCAATCGCGTGCATTAAATGCGTTTTTCCAAGTCCTACTCCCCCATAAATAAACAGCGGATTATAAGCTTTGGCGGGTGCTTCTGCTACAGCAAGAGAAGCTGCATGGGCAAAACGGTTCCCGGATCCGATTACGAATGTGTCAAATGTATATTTCGGATTAAGCATATTTTGCGGAAGCTCGATCTGTTCTTCCTCTTTAGTCATCGGCTTTAGGGGTGACTTCGGCATAAAATCAACGTCATTCTGATTTTGGGGAATAATAAACTTAATCAGCAATTCCTCGCCGGTAAGCTCATAAATGATATTGGCAATTAAATGCAGATACCTGGATTCAAGCCAGTCACGAGCAAATTCATTTGGTGCAGTGATTGTTAATGTATCTCCCTTAAGAGCATGAGCTTTAGTGGATTTAAGCCATGTTTCAAAACTTGGCTTGCTCAGCTTTTTTTCAATTTCTGATAAAGCTTTGCTCCATAATTCATCAATATTCTCCATATGAGGCATCTCCCTCCTTTTTCTATAAAATGAATGTGTACATGTTTTGTACAACAGCTGGATGTCCGTGAATAAAAATACAAAACGAACAAAATGTGCATAAATATATAATATAGTAGAAAAACGTCTTTTCGACATAAACCGTTAAATGTGGACAAGTTTTTTAACAGGGTGTTTATAATCTTTCCACATGTTATCCACAGAGTGTGGATAAATCGGATATTGACGTTCCGATATTCAGAGTGAAAACACAAATATAATATCAAATTAAACGAAGCGGCGCAATGCTTTTATAAAACTTATCCACATATCCGGCTCTTTGTTGAGAATAATTGTCCACATATGTTTGTTCTGTGTGAAACCTGTCGATAACAGGTGTGGATAAAAAATATGTCGAAAAAACTATTCACAGCCTATGAAGTTTAATAGATTTGTACATCAATAATTAGTTAGGCTCTTTTTTTAAAAACTTGATGATTCAGAATGCAAAAAGAATTTTAAATTTTTTTTAGCGGAATCTATCTCGATTTTGCTAATTTAAGTGGAAAAGATCTTCCCTGACTTGAAAAATTTCTATATGAAAACAATAAATAATATGAGAACAGTCTTTCAGTGTGAGATCTTTTTTGTCATATGGTTGACAATTCACTAGGTCACTCTCTATAATTAGAAAGACTGTCTTTAACAGCTATTCCTCAGGGAGGTGTCTATAATGAAAAGAACTTATCAACCAAATAATCGCAAACATAGTAAAGTTCACGGTTTCCGCGCTCGCATGAGCTCAAAAAACGGACGTAAAGTGCTAGCTGCACGTCGTCGTAAAGGAAGAAAAGTATTATCAGCATAGGCCACTGAAAAGTATCAGTGGTCTTTTTTACATGGCCCAATCCTACTCATGATTGGGCCATGTTTTTCAAAAACAGCTGTTTAAATAGATATTGTTAAAGAAATAATGATGGAAAAGCTCTCAACAGGCTGGAGAATTTCAGGCAAGGATCCGGAGTGAGGAAATGAAAAAGAAAAACCGCATCAAAAAAAACGAAGACTTCCAAAAAGTATTCAAGCATGGTAAGTCGATGGCAAATAGACAATTTGTGATC
Organism: Bacillus sp. V2I10; assembly: GCF_030817055.1. Taxonomy (NCBI): domain Bacteria; kingdom Bacillati; phylum Bacillota; class Bacilli; order Caryophanales; family Bacillaceae; genus Bacillus; species Bacillus sp. V2I10. Next base: position 371,228 of record NZ_JAUSYV010000001.1, read on the forward strand.
TACATGCTGGGTCAGCCTGAAGAAAAAGAATTCCGTTTAGGTTTATCAGTCAGTAAAAAAATAGGGAATGCCGTCACAAGAAACCGAATTAAGCGTCTCGTCCGGCAAGTATTTCTCGAAGAAAAGGACAGCTTAAAAACAGGCATTGATTATATAGTAATTGCCAGAAAGCCGGCATCCGAAATGGACTATCATGAAGTCAAAAGCAGTTTATTGCACCTTTTCAGAAAAACAAAAGTCCACAGAGCAAGACCCCAGCGTGAAAACTCCATAAAAAATACATAGAAAAGTGAAAAATGAAAGAAGTTTTCCTTTTTAAAAGATGTTAAAATAAGTGTTGAATAAAGTCGGCAGAACTTGCAGGTTTAGTTATTTTGTTAGGAGGAATACCGGTTGAAAAGGAGAATATTGTTAGTGCTTGGCTTAATGAGCATCATGATGCTTCTTGCAGGATGTACAGAAGTGAATCAGCCAATCACAGAAGAAAGTCAGGGATTCTGGAATCACTACATTGTGTATCCGTTGTCATGGCTGATCATATATTTTGCAGAATTAATGGGTAACAGCTACGGACTGTCAATCGTTATCGTTACGCTGATCATACGTTTAGCGATCTTGCCTTTAATGATTAAACAGATCAAAAACTCAAAAGCGATGCAGGAATTACAGCCAGAAATGCAAAAGCTGCGTGAAAAATACAGCTCTAAAGATCAAAAAACACAGCAAAAACTGCAGCAGGAAACAATGGCTTTATTCCAGAAGAATAAAGTGAACCCGCTTGCAGGGTGTTTTCCATTATTAGTTCAAATGCCAATCCTGATTGGTTTTTATCATGCAATTATGAGAACAGAAGCAATTGCAGATCACAACTTCCTATGGTTTGACCTGGGATCACGTGATCCAATATTCCTGCTTCCGGTCATTGCAGGTATTACAACATTTATTCAACAAAAATTGACAATGGCGGGAACAGCAAATCAAAATCCGCAAATGGCTATGCTTTTATATATCATGCCAATAATGATCGTCATCTTTGCTGTCAGCTTCCCAGCTGCACTATCTTTATATTGGGTAGTCGGAAATATATTCATGATCGTGCAGACAATGATCATCTACGGACCTGATATTAGAGCGAAAGCACTTTCAAAATCGGGAGGAACGAAAAAGTGAGAGAAATAACTGCTACCGGACTTAGCGTCGAAGAAGCAGTACAATCCGCTTTAACACAACTGAATGCAAGCGATAAAGAAGTTGAAATTACCGTTCTTGATGAAGGGAAAAAGGGATTTTTAGGACTGTTTGGGGCAAAACCTGCAAGGGTAAAAGCCGTAAAACTTCCAAATCCTGCTGAAGAAGCGCATCGTTTTCTGACAGAAGTGATCAGAAATATGAATGTGGAAGCAAAGGTTGAAATGATTCAGGAAGGCAAAAATGTCACGTTTCAAATTGAAGGAGAGAAGGTTGCGCTCTTAATTGGAAAGCGCGGACAAACGCTTAATTCTCTGCAATATTTGACACAGCTCGCGGCAAATCGTCATTCTAATCACTACTTGCATATTACAGTAGATGCTGAAAACTACAGAACCCGCCGCAAAGAAACATTAATTCAGCTCGCTCAGAAGCTTGCACATCAGGCTGTTCGTACTAAAAGAGAGGTTCCTTTAGAACCCATGCCTTCATATGAACGAAAGATTATCCATGCTGCTCTAGTTAACCAGCAGCACAAGATTAAAACATACTCGGTTGGAGAAGAACCTAATCGTCATTTGGTGATTGCTCCTAAATAAGAAAAGTAAAATCGCCTGTTTAGCGCAGGAAGACAGATAAGAATCCGACACTTTGACTTTTTTGGCGGATTTGTTCTGCCGAGGAATTAGGCGATTAGCGGGACTTTGCCCGAACAATACTCATCTGACACACCAAAACCCTGCTGGTATTTAATCAGCGGGTTTTTTTGTGCTTTCTTTTATGCTTAAGGGCTTAGAAACCTTCCATTTGGAAATATTGTTATTAACATGTGGATAAGTTAAAATGATAATGAGAGAATTGTGCGGAATTTAAGTCTGTGGATAATTCAATATATTTTTCTTTCCAATAAGAAATAACTATGATATCTTATAAATTTGACTGCGTATATAATGGGAAATTTCTATATAGATTTATTTTGAAAGAAGCGGGGTGAAACGTATGGAATTCGATACAATTGCAGCAATATCCACACCAATGGGAGAGGGAGCAATTGCCATCGTCAGATTAAGCGGGGACGATGCGATCAAGATTGCGGACAGATTGTATTCAGGTCCTTCAGGAAAACGATTGGCAGAGGTACCTTCACATACGATTCATTACGGGCATATTGCAGATCCTGATACTGGCCAAATTGTAGAAGAAGTCATGGTTTCGGTTTTGAAAGGCCCTAAGACATTTACGAGGGAAGATATAGTAGAAATAAACTGCCACGGCGGGATTGTAACAGTTAACCGTGTCCTGCAGCTTGCATTAAACCACGGGGCGCGGCTTGCAGAACCTGGTGAATTTACGAAGAGAGCGTTTTTAAATGGACGAATTGATTTGTCGCAAGCTGAAGCGGTGATGGATTTAATAAGAGCAAAAACAGATCGTGCAATGAATGTCGCCCTTGGACAGATGGAAGGAAGATTATCAAAGCTCATTTTGCGTCTGCGCCAGGAAATTCTTGAGACACTTGCACATGTGGAAGTAAACATAGATTATCCTGAATATGATGATGTAGAAGAAATGACGCACAGCATGCTGATTGAAAAAGCAACGTTCGTCAAAAACGAGATTGAAAAGCTGCTGCAAACATCCCAGCAGGGCAAGATTTTAAGAGAGGGTCTTTCAACGGTCATCGTAGGCAGACCTAATGTAGGCAAATCGTCGCTTCTGAATAGTCTGATTCATGAAAATAAAGCGATTGTAACAGATATACCGGGAACGACAAGGGATGTCATTGAGGAATATGTAAACGTTCGGGGCGTGCCTCTTCGTTTAGTTGATACAGCTGGTATTAGGGAGACAGAGGACATTGTCGAGAGAATCGGTGTTGAGAAATCTAGACAGGTATTGAAAAAGGCCGATCTTATCCTGCTTGTTTTAAACTACAGTGAAGCTCTTGCAAAAGAGGATGAGCAGCTGTTTGAAGCTGTAAGCGGAATGGACGTAATTGTTATCGTCAATAAAACAGACCTTCCTCAAAAAGTAGATTTGAAACGGGTAAGGGAGCTTGCTAAAGAATCTCCTGTAGTGACGACTTCTCTGCTTGAAGAACAGGGAATTGATCAGCTTGAAGAATCCATCAGCTCGCTGTTTTTCGAAGGCAGCGTTGGCGCTTCGGATTTAACCTATGTTTCAAACACAAGGCACATTGCTTTGCTGTCACAGGCAAAACGTACCATTGAAGATGCACTTGAAGCGATTGAAGCGGGTGTGCCGATTGATCTTGTACAAATCGATTTGACGCGTACGTGGGAGCTGCTCGGTGAAATCATTGGAGATGCTGTTCATGAAAGTCTGATTGATCAGCTGTTTGCTCAGTTCTGTTTAGGAAAATAAGGGCTGTATATATAAAGAATCATGTACATTTTAACTTAGATTAAAAAATAGAAAAGTGCTTCATTCATAAAGGAGGTAAATACCATGGGATATCATGCAGGTGATTATGATGTAGTTGTCGTCGGTGCAGGTCATGCAGGGGTTGAGGCCGCCCTCGCTTCTGCGAGAATGGGTGCAAAAACGCTTGCTTTGACGATCAATCTTGATATGGTTGCTTTTATGCCTTGTAATCCATCAGTAGGTGGACCGGCAAAAGGAATCGTTGTGCGGGAAATCGATGCTTTGGGCGGAGAAATGGCTAAAAATATCGATAAAACACATATTCAAATGAGAATGCTGAATACAGGCAAAGGACCGGCTGTGCGTGCGCTGCGTGCTCAGGCGGATAAATTTACGTATCAGCATGAAATGAAAAAGACGATGGAAAATGAACGGAATCTTACAATGCTTCAAGGAATGGTAGACCGTCTTATTATTGAAGACGGAGAGTGCATGGGCGTTATTACTCAAACGGGTGCGGAATACCGTGCGAAAACAGTTGTTCTGACTACAGGTACATTTTTAAGAGGGAAAATTATTTTAGGTGAACTGCAATATTCAAGCGGACCTAATAACCAGCAGCCCTCTATAAAATTATCAGAGCATCTGCAGGAAATTGGACTTGACATGGTTCGTTTTAAAACGGGAACACCGCCGCGTGTAAACAGTCATTCGATTGATTACAGCAAAACAGAAATTCAGCCAGGTGACGACGTTCCCCGCGCTTTTTCCTATGAGACGACAAAATACATTACAGATCAGCTTCCATGCTGGCTGACTTACACAAGCGAAGAAACTCATAAAATTATCGACGATAATCTTCATCGTTCACCAATGTATTCGGGCATGATTAAAGGAACTGGACCGCGCTACTGTCCTTCAATCGAAGATAAGGTCGTCCGTTTTAATGATAAGCCGCGTCATCAGATTTTCCTTGAGCCAGAAGGCAGAAACACACAGGAAGTTTATGTGCAGGGATTATCAACAAGTCTTCCAGAGGATGTACAGCGAAGAATTCTAGCATCCATTCCCGGTCTTGAAAAAGTGGAAATGATGCGTGCAGGATATGCAATCGAATATGATGCCATCGTACCTACACAGCTATGGCCAACCCTTGAAACGAAAAAGGTTCCCGGCCTATTTACAGCCGGACAAATTAATGGTACATCTGGCTATGAAGAAGCAGCTGGACAAGGCTTAATGGCCGGAATTAATGCTGCCAGCAAAGCCCTTGGCAAAGAAGAAGTCATCTTAAGCCGTTCTGATGCTTATATCGGAGTATTAATAGATGATCTAGTCACAAAAGGTACAAACGAGCCTTATCGTTTATTGACTTCCAGAGCGGAATATCGCCTGCTTCTTCGCCATGATAATGCAGACTTGCGTTTAACGGATATTGGACGTAAGATTGGACTTATAAAAGAAGAACGCTACAAGACTTTCTTGCTTAAAAAAGAAGCGATTGAAGCAGAGAAAAAACGCTTGAATTCGGTTATAATCAAACCAAATGAGCAGACACAGGAATTAATCAGAAGAGCAGGCGGCAGTGAACTGAAGGACGGAATCCGTGCATCAGATCTTATGAAACGCCCTGAAATGAACTATGAGCATATTCATGCTCTTGCTCCTGCTGACGAAAATATTTCCGGAGAAATAGCCGAACAGGTTGAAATTCAGATTAAATATGAAGGTTATATTGAAAAGTCGCTTCAGCAGGTTGAAAAGCTGAAGAAAATGGAAAACAAAAGAATTCCAGAAAATATTGATTACGATGCTATTTCAGGTATTGCTTCTGAAGCTCGCCAGAAACTGAAAGAGGTCAGACCGCTTTCAATGGCACAGGCATCCCGTATTTCAGGGGTTAACCCTGCAGATATTTCCATCCTTCTCGTCTATTTGGAGCAAGGAAAAATAGCTCGTGTTTCAGGCGAATAAAAGCAGATCAGAAAGGTTTTGAGTATGGACATTTCTTTATTTAAATCCAGTCTTGAGGAAAAGGGAATCTCTCTTTCGTCAGAACAGCTGGAGCAATTTGAGACTTACTACGAATTGCTTGTAGAGTGGAATGAAAAAATGAATTTAACTTCGATTACAGATAAAAAAGAAGTTTATCTTAAGCATTTTTATGATTCTATTTCTGCTGCTTTCTATTTTGATTTTACAAAACCGTTATCTATTTGTGACGTAGGCGCAGGTGCAGGGTTTCCAAGTCTGCCGATTAAAATCTGCTTTCCGCATCTGAAAATTGCAATTGTGGATTCTCTTCAAAAGAGAATTACATTTTTAGATCATCTGACGAAATCACTAAACCTTTCAGGCGTATCTCTTTACCATGACAGAGCAGAAACGTTTGGAAAAAACAAAGCATTCAGAGAAACGTATGACGTTGTGACGGCAAGGGCCGTAGCGCGTCTATCTGTTTTGAGCGAGCTTTGCCTGCCCCTTGCTAAAACAGGCGGTCACTTCGTAGCAATGAAAGCCGCATCAGCTGAGGAAGAAATAATCAAAGCTGAAAAAGCAATCAGTACGCTTGGAGGCAAGGTGAAGGAAAAGTATGCCTTTGAGCTGCCGCTTGAGAAAAGTGAGCGCTCAATCATTATTATTCATAAACAAAAATCAACACCTGCTAAATATCCCCGCAAACCGGGTACGCCTAACAAACTTCCATTAGAATAGAAAAACATTCAGGTGAAAAGTTCGCTTAGCATGCAGGAATATAGAGAATTGAAAGAGAATTAATATGATGGCAGTTTCTAAAGGTGGTGTAGGCTCATGAAGCATCCATTCTCTCGTTTTTTCGGTTTGGGAGAAAAAGAAGATACAGCAGAAAAAACAGCAGTAATTGAAACAGAAGAGATTGATGATTCAGTATTTGATGAGGTAAAGAAGATTTCCGTGCAGGAAATCGTGCCTAATCGTTTTCAGCCCCGTACGGTTTTCGCGGATGAAAAAATTGAAGAATTATCGCTTACGATACGTACGCACGGGATTATTCAGCCGATTGTTGTACGTCAGGTTGATGGAAGATATGAAATTATTGCCGGGGAAAGACGGTATAGAGCGGTCCAAAAACTAGGATGGGAAACAATCCCAGCAATTGTGAAGGATTTCAACGACACAGAAACAGCTTCTGTTGCTTTAATTGAGAACCTTCAGCGCGAGGAACTTTCAGCGATTGAAGAAGCTGTTGCATATGCAAAGCTGCTGGAGCTTCACGATTTGACCCAAGAGGCCCTTGCCCAGCGTCTCGGCAAAGGACAGTCCACAATTGCCAATAAGCTTAGGCTTTTAAAGCTGCCTCAGGAAGTTCAGGATGCATTGCTCCAAAAGAAAATAACAGAGAGACATGCAAGAGCACTCATTCCTTTAAAAAAACCAGATCCGCAAATTACACTGCTCTCTGAAATCATTGAAAAGCAGTTAAATGTCAAACAAACAGAAGACCGCGTTGTCAAAATGCTTGAGAAAACCAGCCCAAAAGCAAAACCAAAACGTAAAGCATTCAGCCGGGATACCCGTATTGCGATGAATACCATCCGTCAATCGTTGACAATGGTAGCGGACACTGGCGTAAAAATAAATGCTGAAGAAGAAGAATTTGAAGAATACATTCAATTCACTATAAAAATTCCAAAGTAGCTCTCTGCAAATTCAGCAGAGGGCTTTTTCTTTTTGAAGTTTCATAGATTTCGAGATTTCCGGTCAAGGTGCATTTTTACAAATTGCAAAAAAGTTCAAACCATTGGGAAAGTTTCATGATAAAATAGAGAGCATGATAGAGTTCATGTTTAGTGAAAGCAGGTGACATTGTGGGGAAAATTATTGCCATTGCGAACCAGAAAGGCGGAGTCGGCAAAACGACAACTTCCGTTAATCTTGGTGCGTGCTTAGCATATATAGGAAAACGAGTTCTTCTCGTCGATGTTGACCCACAAGGAAATGCGACAAGTGGTATAGGAATAGAAAAAGCCGATGTTGAACATTGTGTTTATGATATTTTAGTTGATGATGTTGATGTAACAGAAGTCATTAAGCCAACTGCTGTCGAAAATTTGGATGCAATTCCGGCCACTATCCAGCTGGCAGGTGCCGAAATTGAACTTGTGCCAACCATTTCTAGAGAAGTCCGTCTGAAACGTGCGCTTGAAAAAGTAAAACATAATTATGACTATATGATTATTGACTGTCCTCCCTCTTTAGGATTGCTGACAATCAATGCTTTAACAGCTTCAGATGCCGTGCTTATTCCAGTTCAATGCGAGTATTATGCACTTGAAGGATTGAGTCAGCTGCTGAATACTGTGCGATTAGTTCAAAAACATTTAAATACCGATTTAATGATAGAAGGCGTTCTTTTAACAATGCTTGATGCACGAACCAATTTAGGAATTCAGGTTATTGAAGAAGTCAAAAAATATTTTCGCGACAAAGTATATAAAACAATTATCCCCAGAAACGTCCGTTTAAGCGAAGCACCAAGTCATGGACAGCCGATTATTATTTATGACCCGCGCTCAAGGGGCGCTGACGTATACTTAGAATTGGCAAAGGAAGTGGTTGTAAATGGCTAAAGGGTTAGGTAAAGGAATCAATGCTTTGTTTACGAATATGGAAGTAAGCAATGACGAAACACTGCAGGAAATTAAAATTAAAGATCTGCGTCCAAATCCCTATCAGCCCCGCAAAACATTTTTGCCAGGAGCGATTGAAGAACTGAAAGAGTCCATCCTTCAGCATGGTATCCTTCAGCCAATCATTGTGCGTAAGAGTATTAAAGGCTATGAGATTGTCGTAGGTGAGCGCCGTTTCCGTGCAGCGAAAGCAGCGGGCCTTCATGTTGTGCCAGCTGTCATCAGAGAGCTAACAGAGCAGCAGATGATGGAGCTTGCGCTTCTTGAAAATCTGCAGCGCGAAGACTTATCTCCAATCGAAGAAGCGGGAGCTTACCAGGCTTTGCTTGATCACTTGCATATTACACAAGAAGAGCTTGCAAGACGTCTAGGGAAAAGCAGACCGCATATAGCGAATCATCTAAGATTATTGTCTCTTCCTGAAACCATTCAAACTCTTATTTCTGAAGGAAAGATTTCAATGGGTCATGGCAGAACACTGCTCGGGCTGAAGAAAAAAGACAAGCTAAAAGCCTTAGCGGACAAAATCATGAAAGAACAGCTTAATGTCCGCCAAGTTGAGCTTCTTGTTCAGCAGCTAAACGAAAATGTTCCACGTGAAACGAAAAAGAATGCTGGCAGTCAGGACATTTTCATTAAAGAAAGAGAATCCTACTTGCGTGAGTATTTTGGCACTTCTGTTACGATTAAGCAACAGAAGAAAAAAGGAAAAATTGAAATTGAATTTTTTTCAAAAGAGGATCTGGAAAGAATTTTAGAGTTGCTTGAAGCTGAGCAATCATCTTAAGCGGCCATCTTGCAGCATAGATGGCTTCTTTTTATGTTTTGAAAAAAGCAGCTTCAGCACCTAACATCTCGGTCAGAAAGGATCCGCCATTTTCTGGCGGATCTCTGTCTGCCTGCCGAAGTTGACCAAGGGGCTTGCGCCTTATAAATAGAGAGAGGGATTAAAGTGGTATTATTAGGAAGTTTAGTAAATGCAGCTGGAATTATCATAGGTTCCCTATTAGGTTTATTGCTTCGCAGAATACCAGAATCTATGAAACAGACGGTTATGACTGGCATAGGTCTTTTTGTCATGATATTAGGCCTTGATATGGCACTGGAAAGTGAACAGCTGTTTATCGTGATTATCAGTCTTGTTTTTGGGGCGGTCATTGGAGAAGCCATTGATATTGAAAAGATGCTGCATCAGGTGGGACACTGGCTTGAGAAAAAACTGAGCAGAAATCAAACCGGGGATTTTGCACAAGGCTTTGTATCCGCTACCCTTATTTTTGTCATTGGTGCAATGGCAATTTTGGGATCACTTGATAGCGGATTGAGACAGGATCATGATATTTTGTACACAAAGTCGATGATTGATGGCTTTACGAGCATGGTTCTTTCAAGTACGCTTGGCATCGGTGTTCTTCTTTCAGCGGTTCCTGTTTTCATATATGAAGGAGGCATCGCTTTATTTGCGAATGTGATTCATCAGTATGTACCGGAATCTTTACTTGAGGATTTGATCTCAGAGATTACGGCTGTTGGCGGGATACTGATCTTTGCCATTGGAATCAATATGCTTGCTATAAAAGCCATTCGTGTAGCAAACCTGCTCCCAAGCCTGGCAGTTGTTGCAGTCATTATTGTTTTAATGAAATTTGTTTAATTGAAGTTTGCATCCTTAGCATGATCAAGCCAGGAGGTCTTCGTCTTTAAAGGGATTTTATTAAGTTCTATCTGCTGATCAGCCAGAATGATGCTTTCTGCAATAATAGAAGCCATTGTCATAACGAGATGCAGTCTTGTATTTTGCAATACAAAGAATTCCATAAACCCGCTGACGTTGACAATTCCATTAATGTGAATGTCTCCTACCTCGGGAAGCACCTTGTTTACACCTGCACCAGGCTTGATTGGACCTGATCCAACCTGAAATGTCCCCACACTTTTCAGTCTTCCCAAGCAGGCATCAATCGCAAGGATAAAAGGGTTATCGAACGTTCGTTCTATTTCTTGAATGGTTTCTTCAAGGTTGACTGCATGAACAGGATGCTTAAGTGTTCCGTAAACATGGAAATGCTTGAGATCAGCATCGATAAGCTTAGTGCCTACTAAAGGGCCTAAACAGTCACCGGTTGAGCGGTCTGTTCCAATACATAGGACAACGATGGGTTTCCGTACAGAAAGAAGGAGTTTTATTTCTGATGATAAATGTTCAGCCGCATGGTCATCTTCATAATAAATTCGGTCTCGCTGCGGTTTTAAAAAGCCAGATTTAAAATTCATCATTTCACTCCTTCAATATAGTAGTAACAGTATACGGAAGAATATAGAAATCTATACATATTTAAGAGATAATAAGAGTTTTTGCTAAGCACTGTAAATTGCTTAGAAAAGTTGTTAAAATAAAACCTATCTTTATGAATGCAGCGTGTAATTCTTTCTAAAGGAAAGGTTGATCTGATGTGGATTTTATAAATAAGCTTATAGATAAAATGGGTGCCTCTCTTCTAAACGAAGATCTCTGGCTGAACTTTGGACTAGGACTGCTGAAGATTATTGGCATTATGATCCTTTCAACGATCCTTATTCGAGTCGGAAATGCAGTCATTGGAAAATTTTTCTTACTGAGAACAAAGTCACCGCTCCGCATTTCAGAGCGGAGAGAAAATACGCTGGTCAAGCTGCTCGATAACATTTTAACGTACCTCGTTTATTTTGTTGCCCTGCTGATGATCCTTGAGACATTAAGCTTTGATGTAAAGGCTCTGCTCGCTGGAGCGGGAATTGTCGGGCTCGCAGTCGGATTCGGTGCACAAAATCTTGTCAGAGACATCATTACAGGATTCTTCATTATTTTTGAAGATCAGTTTTCAGTTGGTGACATGATTCGTGTCGGCCAATTTGAAGGAACCGTTGAAGAAATTGGACTTCGCACGACTAAGATCAAGAGCTGGACAGGAGAAATCAATATTCTGCCAAACGGAAATATTACGGAAGTGACTAATTTCTCCGTCAATAACAGCGTCGCTTTTGTAGATGTCAGTATTGCCTATGAAGGGGATATTCCAAAAGCGGAAAGAGTCATTGAAGATTTATTGCTCGAGCTGCCGGATAAGTATGAAGAAATGGTTGCACCGCCTGAATTGCTTGGCGTGCAAAACCTGGGACCATCGGAAGTTGTCTTGCGTGTAGTCAGTGAGGTCCTTCCTATGAAGCACTTTCACATATCGCGTGTGCTGAGAAAAGAAATTAAGATGAGACTTGATGAGCATGGCATTGAAATTCCATACCCTCGCATGGTCATGTATACAAGACAGGATGAAGGTGCTAAACAAAAGGAAAGGATGAGTGAATAGTGGACAAGGAATTTGGCATAAATGACGTTGTCGAAATGAAAAAACCTCATCCATGCGGTGTGAATCGCTGGAAAATCATTAGAATGGGCATGGATATCCGCATAAAATGCGAAGGCTGTGCTCACAGTGTGATGATTCCAAGAAGAGAATTTGCCCGGAAAATGAAAAAAAGATTAGTCAAGCATGAAGAATAACTGTTTTATGGCTTTAAATTGGTTTATTTAGGGAGAAAACCTTGATTTTCGTTTGGTTTTCCCCTTTTTTTAATGAGTAAAAATGAACTTTTACCATGAAAGACTTCCCCTCTTAAGCTTGTCATTTCATGCGTTAGTATCTATAATTGTTGAAGATTGGTTAGATAACAGTAAACGGATTAATCGATTATATATTGTTCATATAGAGGAGTGGAAATAACCATGGCTTTAACCGCTGGTATTGTTGGACTTCCGAACGTAGGGAAGTCAACGCTTTTTAACGCCATTACACAGGCTGGTGCTGAATCAGCAAACTACCCATTTTGTACAATTGACCCTAACGTAGGGATTGTAGAAGTGCCGGATGAGCGTCTTCAAAAGCTTACAGATCTTGTAAAACCAAAGAAAACAGTTCCTACTGCGTTTGAATTTACGGATATTGCAGGGATTGTTAAGGGTGCAAGTAAAGGAGAAGGACTTGGAAACAAGTTTCTTTCACATATTCGTCAAGTAGATGCCATTTGTCACGTTGTGCGCTGTTTTGCAGACGACAACATTACTCACGTTTCAGGAAAAGTAGATCCGATTGATGATGTTGAGACAATCAATCTTGAGTTGATTTTAGCGGATTTAGAGTCTGTAGACAAGCGTATTGAGCGTGTCGGCAAGCTTGCTAAGCAAAAAGATAAAGATGCTGTTTATGAGCACGAGGTTCTGTTAATGCTGAAAGATGCATTCGAAAACGACAAACCGGCCCGCTCTGTGGAATTCACAGATGAACAGATGAAAATTGTTAAGCATCTTCATTTGCTGACAAGCAAACCTGTTTTGTATGTAGCTAATGTCTCTGAAGATGAAGTGGCTGATGCTTCAAACAATGAATATGTAAAAGCAGTTCGCGAATTCGCTGCGAATGAAAAAGCTGAAGTCATTGTTGTATGTGCGAAGATTGAATCCGAAATTGCCGAACTTGATGGAGAGGAAAAAGAAATGTTCCTTGAAGAACTTGGCATTGAAGAATCAGGTCTTGATCAGCTTATTAAAGCTTCATACAATCTTCTAGGTCTTGCGACTTATTTTACAGCGGGTGTACAGGAAGTCCGCGCGTGGACTTTCAAAAAAGGAATGAAGGCTCCGCAGTGTGCCGGCGTTATTCACTCTGACTTCGAACGCGGATTTATCCGTGCTGAAACAGTTTCCTATGAAGATCTGCTGAATGCAGGAACAATGGGAGCTGCACGTGAAGCCGGGAAAGTGCGTTTAGAAGGAAAAGAGTACATCGTAAAAGATGGCGACGTTATCCATTTCCGTTTTAATGTTTAATTTGGTTGCCTAAAGTCGTTTTGTTTGCTATAATTTAAACTTGTGAGTAATTGAATTGTTTAATTGCTCCTTGCCCGTTTAGGGCCGTTTAGACCAAAAGGAGGTGTAAGAGATGAATAAATACGAAATCATGTATATCATCCGTCCAAACATTGAAGATGAGGCTAAAAAAGCTCTAGTTGAGCGTTTCAACACAATTTTAGCTGACAATGGTGCGGAAGTTGAAGAAACAAAAGAGTGGGGCAAACGTCGCCTTGCTTATGAAATCAACGATTTGCGTGACGGTTACTACATGCTTCTTCAAGTTGCATCAAAGCCGGAAGCTGTTCAAGAATTTGACCGCTTAGCGAAAATCAACGAAGACATCATGCGTCACATGGTAACTAGAAAAGAAGTGTAATTCATATAGATTAGATATCTTTAAAAAAGGATGATTCTGATGATGAATCGGGTTGTTTTAGTCGGCAGACTAACAAAAGATCCAGAACTGCGCTACACACCAGCTGGAGCTGCAGTTGCTACTTTTACATTAGCTGTAAACCGTTCCTTCACAAACCAGCAGGGTGAAAGAGAAGCGGACTTCATAAACTGTGTCGTATGGCGCCGTCCGGCAGAAAATGTTGCAAATTTCCTTAAAAAAGGAAGTTTGGCAGGAGTAGATGGACGTCTGCAATCACGCAGCTATGAAGACCAGACTGGCAAACGTGTTTATGTAACCGAAGTGGTTGCAGAAAGCGTACAGTTTCTTGAACCTAAAAGCGGCAGTGGAAACAGCGGCGGCGGTGGCGGAAACAACAATTATTATGGCGGCGGCCAAGGTGGACAAGGCGGTCAGCAAAATCCATTCAGCCAAAACCAAAATCAAAATCAAAATCAGAATCAGCGTAATCAAGGCCGTTCGAACTTTGATGACGATCCATTCGCTAATGATGGAAAGCCGATTGATATCTCTGATGATGACTTACCGTTTTAAAACATATAGTACGTGCATTTCATAATGGAAGGAGGAAAAAACTATGGCAGGCGGACGCAAAGGTGGACGTGCAAAACGTCGTAAAGTGTGCTACTTCACTGCACACGGAATCACTAACATCGATTACAAAGATGTAGATTTGCTTAAAAAATTCGTTTCTGAGCGTGGTAAAATCTTACCTCGTCGTGTAACAGGAACAAGCGCTAAATACCAACGTAAATTAACGATTGCTATTAAACGCTCTCGTCAAATGGCTTTACTTCCATACGTATCTGGCGAATAGTAAGATGAAAAAGGCAGTGAGGATTCCTTGCTGCTTTTTTATTTACTCTTTATCCAACCATTTGATTTGTCACACACGGTTCATTTAAAATAAGCTTGGAAGTATAAAAGAGGTGAAACAGTGAAACGGGTTAACATACTGACAGAAGGTGCGATATTACTTGCGCTCTTTACTGTATTAACATTAATGACACTTTATCTGCCGCTGTTTGGGGCATTTTTAATGGTCTTTTTGCCATTGCCGTTTATTCTTTATACGGTGAGACATGGGATTAAAGCTGCTGTCACTTTAATGGCCGCTTCTATCTTCATTACATTGATAGTTGGTTCTTTGTTTGCTTTGCCATTAACTTTAACATATGCCCTGAGCGGAATCGTGATGGGTTACTTTTATCAGAAGAGGCAAACGGCAGGCGCTTTGATCGGGGGCACAATTGCCTTTCTCATCAGCTTTGTCGTCATGTATGCAGCCTCTGTGGCATTTTTTCAAATCGATCCAATTGAAGAAGCGACAGGCAGCATGGACGAAACGATTGATATGGCAAAGTCAATGATGGCTGCAATTGGTCAGGAAGCAAATGAAGCAGCGATTAATCAATTAGAAGAACAAATGAAATATATAGGCTACTTAATTCCAAGTTTGCTTGTAAGTGTTTCATTTATCTTTGCCTTACTGTCTCATGCTGTAACCATTCCTGTTCTTAAAAGGCTGAAAATCCAGCTTGTGCCGCTAAAGCCATTCAGAGAGTGGAAGCTGCCGTCAAGCATTGTCTGGTATTACTTGATTGTCAGTTTTTTATTCTTTTTAAATTTGGATACAGGCAGCTTTCTATATATTGCTGCTGTAAATCTGCTGTTTGTTCTCCAGGTGCTGTTAGTGGTACAAGGCTTCTCTTTTATTTTCTTTTACTGTCATGTGAAAAATTATTCGAAAGCCATACCTGTTATAGCAATCATTCTTTCTTTGATTCTGCCGATCCTGATGTATCTTGTGCGAATCTTAGGTATAATTGATTTAGCTTTTAATTTGCGGGGCCGCGTGAAGAAATAGCACTAAGGCGCATAAACTAGATTCATACAGTGCGCAGAAGGAGTAAGCCGCTGTCTTACGTATGTTTCACTGTTGTTTGAGGAGCTGAAACAAAATGCCCAGTTTTTACGAAAAACCGTTTATCAGGTATCCCCTATTTGCATTAATTGGCCTGACTGTGATTGCCATCATTATCATCTTTTATTATCAATGGATGATTGGTGTTGCCGGAGTCTTTCTATTAGGTGCGATCTTATTTCTTTTAAAAATAGCCGATAAAAAGCTGAAGGTTGAATTGGAAACCTACATTTCGACTCTCTCTTACCGTCTGAAGCGGGTTGGCGAAGAAGCTTTAATGGAAATGCCTATAGGGATTATGCTTTTTAACGAACATTATCATATAGAATGGACTAATCCGTTTTTGACATCCTGTTTCCATGAAGACACATTGGTCGGCAGGTCCATGTATGATGTAGCCGAATCACTTGTGCCCCTTGTGAAGCAGGAAGTCGATACAGAAACCATAACTCTTCACGAACGGAAGTTTAAAGTAATCATCAAGCGCGAGGAAAGACTGCTGTACTTCTTTGATGTTACGGAGCAGATAGAAATTGAAAAGCAGTATGAGGATGAGCGGACCGTTCTTGCTCTTATTTTTCTTGATAATTACGATGAAGTCACTCAAGGTTTGGATGACCAGACGAAAAGCACAATTAATAGTCAAGTAACCTCCTTGCTGAATAAATGGGCAACAGACTACGGCATCTTTCTGAAAAGGACGTCATCAGAACGGTTTATGGCGATTCTCAATGAAAATATTTTAATAAAGCTTGAAAAAGGAAAGTTTTCCATTCTTGACGAAGTTAGGGAACAGACAACTGTTCAAAACATATCCCTTACACTGAGCATCGGTATAGGCTCAGGTGTGCCTTCTCTTACTGAGCTTGGGGATTTGGCTCAATCAAGTCTTGATCTCGCTTTAGGACGCGGTGGAGATCAGGTTGCCATTAAACAGACGAATGGAAAAGTGAAGTTTTATGGCGGCAAGACGAATCCGATGGAAAAAAGAACGAGAGTGCGTGCAAGAGTGATCTCGCATGCGCTGACTGAAATTATTTCAGAGAGTGACAAAGTCATCATTATGGGACATAAATACCCTGATATGGATGCGATAGGCTCAGCCATCGGCATTCTGAAAGTAGCTCAGGTAAATGAAAAGGAAGGCTTTATCGTTCTTGATCTAAACGAGATTGATACAGGCGTGCAGCGGCTGATTCAGGAAGTAAGGCAGCATTCTGATTTGTGGTCCCGTTTTATAACTAGAGAAGAAGCTTTGGAAATCTCTACAGATGACACAGTTCTGATTGTTGTGGATACTCATAAGCCTTCACTTGTCATCGATGAAAAGCTGCTGAATAAAGTGGACAACGTTGTGGTCATTGATCATCACCGCCGGGGGGAAGAGTTTATTAAGGATCCATTGCTGGTTTACATGGAGCCATATGCTTCTTCAACAGCAGAGCTTGTGACAGAACTCCTGGAATATCAGACCAAACGTCTGAAAATGAACATGATTGAAGCCACATCTTTGCTTGCGGGCATTATAGTCGATACTAAAAGCTTTACTCTCAGAACTGGTTCCCGTACATTTGATGCAGCTTCCTATTTAAGATCTAAAGGGGCTGACACGATTCTTGTGCAAAAATTTATGAGAGAAGATATTGATCATTATGTAAAGCGGTCAAAGATCATTCAAAATACCAACATGCTTAAAGATGGCATCGCCATTGCAAAATCAGATCCTGATTCAGAGGACTATTTCGATCAGGTCATCATTGCTCAAACAGCAGATACGCTCTTGGCAATGAGCGGTGTTGTGGCGTCATTCGTTCTTGCGAGAAGAAACGAGCACACAATCGGCATCAGTGCCCGTTCCCTTGGGGATATCAATGTGCAGTTGATCATGGAAGCTTTAGACGGCGGAGGTCACCTCACAAATGCGGCTACACAGCTTGAACATGTATCGCTGCTTGAAGCAGAAGAAAGATTAAAACATACGATCGAAGAGTATTTAGAAGGAGGAACTAAGTCGTGAAAGTTATTTTCTTAAAAGATGTAAAAGGTAAAGGGAAAAAAGGAGAAGTTAAAAATGTAGCTGACGGCTACGCACATAACTTTTTAATTAAGCAGGGACTTGCGATTGAAGCCAATCAGGCAGAAATCAGCAAGCTTCAAGGTCAAAAGAAAAAAGAAGAAAAAGAAGCGGCTGCAGAGCTTGCAAAATCGGTTGAACTAAAAGAAACGCTTGAAAACTTAACGGTTGAACTTAAGGCGAAATCAGGAGATGGCGGCCGTTTATTCGGATCCATTACAAGCAAGCAAATCGCTGATGAGCTTCTGAAATCACATGGCCATAAAGTTGATAAACGAAAAATTGACCTGCCGGATGCGATCCGTGCTTTAGGCTATACAAATGTACCTGTAAAACTGCATCCGGAGGTAACAGCAACTGTTAAAGTGCACGTAACAGAACAAAAATAATCAGTATAAAAAATGTGATGTGTGAATGGATGCTGCTTCTTTTCGCATCATCACATTTTTTCCTATTATAGAGAAGTATAACTTTTTGTTCATCCATGTCTAGCTGCAGCGCCTAACTCCTCGGTCAGAATGGATCTGCCTGCCGGAGCTGACCTTAGGCGCTCGCGCTTTTCTAATTAAATGATAAGGACGGTGATCATCATGAATGAAATGTTTGATGATCGGATTCCTCCACAAAATATTGAGGCGGAGCAAGCTGTACTCGGAGCGATTTTTCTAGAACCCGCATCTTTAATCACCGCTTCTGAAATTTTGATTCCAGAAGATTTTTACAGAGCATCTCATCAAAAGATTTACAATGTGATGCTGAAGCTTGCGGATAAAGGGGAGCCTGTTGACTTAGTAACAGTAACCTCTGAGCTTGCTGATGCCAATTTATTAGAGGAAATCGGCGGAGTATCTTATTTAAGTGATCTGGCAAATGCGGTTCCGACTGCTGCCAATATCGAATATTACGGTAGAATCGTAGAAGAGAAGTCGATTTTGCGGAGATTGATCCGAACAGCTACAACGATTGCTCAAGACGGTTATTCCCGTGAAGATGAAGTAGATGTTTTATTAAATGAAGCCGAGAAAAACATTATGGAGGTTTCACAGCGGAAAAACGCCGGAGCTTTCCAGAATATTAAAGATGTTCTTGTTCAAACGTACGATAACATTGAATTGCTCCACACAAGAAAAGGGGACATCACTGGAATTGCCACGGGCTTTACGGAGCTCGACAGAATGACAGCCGGTTTTCAGCGAAATGATCTGATTATTGTAGCTGCCCGTCCTTCTGTCGGTAAGACCGCTTTTGCCTTGAATATCGCGCAAAACGTGGCAACGAAAACAGATGAGAACGTTGCGATCTTCAGTCTCGAGATGGGGGCAGATCAGCTCGTCATGAGGATGCTTTGTGCGGAAGGCAACATTAATGCACAGAATTTGCGTACCGGCAACTTAACTCCGGAAGACTGGGGAAAGCTTACCATGGCGATGGGAAGCTTGTCGGATTCGGGTATATTTATAGATGATACTCCAGGCATCCGGGTAAGTGAAATCCGTGCAAAATGCCGCCGCCTCAAACAGGAAAGCGGTCTTGGGATGATTCTGATTGACTACCTGCAGCTGATTCAGGGAAGCGGACGAAATAAAGATAACCGCCAGCAGGAAGTATCTGAAATTTCACGGACACTTAAGTCCCTGGCAAGGGAATTAAAAGTGCCTGTTATCGCCCTATCACAGCTATCTCGCGGAGTTGAGCAGCGTCAGGACAAGCGTCCTATGATGTCAGATATCCGTGAATCAGGAAGTATCGAGCAGGATGCGGATATTGTTGCTTTCTTATATCGTGATGATTACTACGATAAGGAATCCGAAAATAAAAATATCATCGAAATCATCATTGCAAAACAGCGTAACGGTCCAGTCGGTACGGTCAGTCTTGCTTTCGTAAAAGAATACAATAAATTCGTAAACTTGGAACGGCGATTCGATGATGCCGGCGTTCCGCCAGGTGCTTAGGCTGTCTTCATAAAGACGGCTCTTTTTTTTGAAGACTTTAACCCTTTACCGTTAAGAATGAAACCCTTAATTAGGGGAACTCTATGTGAAGATGGTATGTTATTTTATTTTTTCAGGTCTTATTACGAACGAAATGAAATTGTAATCTCATTAACGTTCGTCTTTTCGTTGACTTGAGCTAAGTTTTCAGGTAAAATTAGCTTGTTTGATAGTGCGAAAAGAGAAAGAGTTGAAAAAAAACGGAGGTGCACATTAATGTCTTCAGTAGTAGTTGTTGGAACACAATGGGGAGATGAAGGTAAAGGAAAGATTACCGACTTCCTTTCAGAAAATGCAGAGGTTATCGCTCGTTATCAAGGCGGGAATAACGCTGGACATACGATTAAATTTAACGGTGAAACATATAAGCTCCACTTAATTCCATCAGGTATCTTTTACAGTGAAAAGACCTGTGTAATCGGCAATGGAATGGTAGTAGACCCGAAAGCTCTAATTACGGAGCTTGCTTATCTTCACGAGCGCGGAGTCAGCACAGACAATCTTCGCATCAGCAATCGAGCACATGTAATCCTTCCTTATCATTTAAAGCTTGATGAAGTAGAAGAAGAACGCAAAGGCGCCAATAAAATCGGTACAACGAAAAAAGGGATCGGCCCTGCTTACATGGACAAAGCAGCACGCGTAGGAATCCGCATCGCTGACTTATTAGACCGTGAAGCTTTTGAAGAAAAATTAACTAGAAACCTTGAAGAAAAGAACCGCATGCTTGAAAAGTACTACGAGACAGAAGGATTCACGATTGATGAAATCCTTGATGAGTACTATGAGTACGGTCAGCAGTTCAAGCAGTACGTTTGTGACACAGCTGTTGTATTGAACGATGCTCTTGACGGCGGCAGACGTGTATTATTTGAAGGTGCCCAGGGTGTTATGCTTGATATCGATCAGGGTACGTATCCATTTGTTACTTCTTCAAACCCGGTAGCGGGAGGAGTTACAATCGGTTCTGGTGTAGGACCAACGAAAATCAACCATGTTGTCGGTGTTTCTAAAGCATATACAACACGGGTTGGTGACGGCCCGTTCCCAACTGAACTTGATAATGAAATTGGCCATCAAATCCGTGAAGTCGGCCGTGAATACGGTACAACAACAGGCCGTGCACGCCGTGTAGGCTGGTTTGACAGCGTCGTTGTCCGTCATGCACGCCGCGTAAGCGGAATTACGGATTTATCATTAAACTCTATTGACGTATTAACTGGCATTGAAACATTGAAGATCTGTACAGCATACAAATACAAAGGTGAAATCATGGAATCTTTCCCTGCAAGCCTTAAAGTATTAGCTGATTGCGAGCCTGTCTATGAAGAGCTTCCAGGCTGGACAGAAGACATCACAGGCGTTCGCGACCTTGGTGAGCTTCCTCAAAATGCCCGCAATTACATCGAGCGTGTATCACAGCTTACAGGCATCCCTCTTTCAGTATTCTCAGTGGGCCCTGACAGAACACAAACAAACGTTGTAAGAAGCGTATATAGCTAAGCAGCTGATCGAAAGGGGCTAGCCTCCTTTCGATTTTTTTATAACTTGAGCGGCTGGAATTTGCAGTTAGGCCGATAAAAGGTCAAAACAGTCTGAAAGATTTTCAATATCAGCTGAAAAAATCAAAAAAACGGATGAAAGTTTTCCAGTTTCGGCTGTGAAAATTCTAAAATTGGCTATATGACATGATAAGTACTGCCAAATTAAATAATCTGCCGTTATTATTCGAAAATTTTCTTGTATTTCCGCAAACCTTGAATTATAATAATAAAGGTCCGGTAATAAACAGCGTTTTACATAACATTTTACCTCATACTTAAACATGGCTCGGTAGCTCAGTCGGTAGAGCAAAGGACTGAAAATCCTTGTGTCGGCGGTTCGATTCCGTCCCGAGCCACTCAAAAAAGACATGATCCTTTTAGGATGCATGTCTTTTTTATTTTTGTGCCTTTTTTGTCATGAAAAATTCTTCTTGTATGGGCATATATTTACAGGAAACAGTAAATTATGACACCAATAATACAGAAATGTTACATTTTTCAAAATCACTAGGTAATTGTCTGATAATATGCTAATTTAATATAGTGGTAAAAAAATAGAATTTTGTCGAAATAGAACTATTTGCTTATAAAATGATAGATAAAGTACTTAGCAGTGGTTAATTGGGAGGAAATTAAATCGTGTTTAAGCGCATAAATGGATTTGTTGGAAACAACGTTCAATATACAAAAAACAGCATAATGAAGAAGGCTTTTTTTAGTTTCGCAATGGCTTGCGGTCTGTCATTTGGCATTGGATCTGCATCTGCAGAAGAAAATCTTGAAACCGTTTATCATGTCTATTTAGGTGGAGATCTAGCAGGTACAGTAGACAGTCAGCAGTTAATTGATGACCTTTCAAAGCAGAAAATTGATGAGGCCAAAAAGAACTATAAAGATTATCAATTAACGGTTGAAGAAATTGAAATCATCCCTGAACAAATGTTTCGCCCTATTTCGAATAATGATGAAACGTTAAATAAACTGAATGCAGAACTTGATGTTGTGGCAGTAGCTGCTTCCATTAAAGTAGACGATAAAAACGTTGCTTACTTCAAAAACAAAGAAGAAGCCGAAAGCGTATTAAAAAAATTTAAAGGCAAATATGTTTCAGAGGAAGTTTTAAAGCAGCTGGATACGATGAAAAAATCCAACGTGCCTCTGCAGCCTATTAAAGAAAACCAATCACGTATATTAGACGTTTCCTTATCTGATAAAGTTTCAGTAACTGAAGAAAAAGTTTCTCCCGACAAGCTGATTACTGCTGAGGAAGGCATAAAACTTCTTGAAAAAGGAACTCTTGAAGAGAAAAAGCATAAAGTCAATGATACAGATGTACTCAGTAAAATAGCTGCTGAATATAAGCTTACATTAGAAGATTTGCTTGCACTGAATCCAAGCTTAAAAGATGAGGATATCATTAAGCCTGGAGACGAACTGAATGTAAAAGAATATAAACCATTTACAAATGTACTTGTAAAAGAAGAAGTATCAAAGAAAGAAGCGATTGCCTATGAAACAGAAGTGATTGAAGATTCTTCTATGTTCAAAGGCGACAAGAAAACGAAGCAAGAAGGTAAAGACGGTCAAAAGCTGTTAAATTATATTGTTTTTAAAGAAAATGGCAATGAAGTGAAACGTGAAACAACAAAAGATGAAACACTGACTGAACCAGTAAAAGAAATTATCGTCAAAGGCACGAAAGTTGTTCCTTCTCGCGGAAATGGATCATTAGCATGGCCAGCTGTAGGCGGTTATGTTTCAAGCAAGCTCGGAACCCGCTGGGGGAAAATGCATAAAGGGATAGATATTGCCCGTCCAAGCGATCGTACGATAAAAGCTGCAGACAATGGAAAAATCGTTTCAGCTGGAAACTCTGGAGCGTATGGAAATAAAGTAGAGATTGATCACGGCAATGGAATGAAAACTGTTTACGCCCATTTAGACTCTATTTCGGTTTCAGTAGGACAAACAGTATCTCAAGGCCAGAAAATCGGTGTGATGGGATCTACTGGACGTTCTACCGGTGTTCATTTGCACTTCGAAGTTTATCAAAATGGAAAATTGAAAAATCCGCTTGATTACGTGAAAAAATAACCTCTAGCTTTGCTAGAGGTTTTCCTCTTTTTAGCTCGGCAAAATGCCGAGTTTTTGTCTTCACTGAAAGAAATAAGGGTGAGGGTGAAATTTCAGTGAATTCATACGAGCTTCAGCTGTAAACCTCTTTTCGCACTTTCGCTGGTTCACCGCGGCACATTTAGGAAATAGCTAAAAAGAAATACGCTTTGAAAAGATGAATCTATTAGATAGAAGTGGTAAATTAAGAATAAGGAAAGAAACACCTTATATAAAAGGGGCGATTGGCCATGGAAAAGAAAATCTTAGTTGTTGATGATGAAAAGCCGATTGCAGACATTCTGCAATTTAACTTAAAAAAAGAGGGTTATGAAGTATTTTGTGCCTATGATGGAAATGAAGCATTGGAAATGGTAGAAGAAATTCAGCCTGATCTCATCCTTTTAGATATTATGCTCCCGAATAAAGATGGAATGGAAGTATGCCGTGAAGTCCGGAAAAAATACGAAATTCCAATTATCATGCTGACAGCAAAAGATTCTGAAATTGATAAAGTCCTTGGACTTGAACTGGGTGCAGATGACTATGTGACAAAACCGTTCAGCACCAGAGAGCTATTAGCTCGCGTAAAAGCCAATTTAAGAAGATTGCAGGCTCTTCCTCCAGAACAGCAAACAGATAAAAATGAAATTGAAATCGGTTCATTAACGATTCATCCTGATGCTTATGTCGTCTCTAAACGCGGTGAAACGATTGAGCTGACTCATCGTGAGTTTGAGCTGCTTCACTATTTGGCCAAACATATTGGACAAGTCATGACGCGCGAACACCTTCTTCAAACCGTTTGGGGCTATGATTATTTTGGTGACGTCCGTACTGTAGATGTAACTGTTCGCAGACTTAGGGAGAAAATCGAAGATAACCCGAGTCATCCGACTTGGATTGTGACACGAAGAGGTGTCGGGTATTACTTGCGAAACCCTGAACAGGAGTAGGTTTCATGAATAAAGTAGGTTTTTTTAGATCAATCCATTTTAAATTCGTAATGGTTTATGTGCTCCTGATCATGATTGCCATGCAAATCATTGGGGTCTATTTTGTACAGCAGCTTGAGAGATCTTTAACAGAAAACTTCAACACCTCCATTACACAAAGAATTAATTTCATTAATTACAGCATAGAACAGGAAATGACAAAAGAACGAACAGAAGATTCTACAGACACAATTCCGACACTAGAAGAGGATATCACGGCTATTTTAAAGGATTTTGCAAAGGATGAAATCCAGGAAATTAGAGTCATTGATAAAAATAGCCGCGTAATCGCTACATCAGATCCGAATAATAGTGATATTATCGGGAAACGGACGACGGAAGTTCTCATAAAACGGACGCTTGTATTCGAAAAGCCTGATGAAAAAGTCTATATTGAACGTGATACAAGCAGACGAGTATGGATTTCATCAACCCCTATTAAAAATATAGACCAAGAAACCATTGGTGCTCTTTACCTAGTCGCTTCCATGGAAGAAGTCTTTTCTCAAATGCGGGTGATTAATGGAATCCTGGCAACAGGGACAGGTATTTCCTTGGCAATTACCGCTATTCTGGGTGTATTCCTTGCACGTACTATTACAAGGCCAATGTCTGATATGAGAAAACAGGCGATTGAGCTTGCTAAGGGGAATTTCTCCAGAAAAGTTAGAGTATACGGCGAGGATGAAATTGGCCAGCTTGCAATCACGTTTAATAATCTGACAGATAAACTTGAAGAAGCACAGGCATCTACAGAAGGAGAACGCAAGAAGCTGGCATCTGTTATTGCGCATATGACAGATGGCGTCATCGCAACAAATCGAACTGGGGAAGTCATACTAGTTAACAATCCTGCCCTTGAAATGCTTAATGTTTCACGTGAAACCGTTTATGAGGTGCCAATTACTAAAATCCTTGGAATTGAAGATGAGTATACGTTTGATAGTTTGATTGAACAGCAGGACTCACTTATTTTAGATGCAAGTACTGAGGATAAGCCGTACATCCTGAGAGTAAACTTTTCAGTTATTCAAAAAGAGCAAAAACGGAATAATGGTCTGATTGCCGTTATTTATGATATTACTGAACAGGAAAAAATTGATGAGGAAAGACGTGAATTTGTAGCAAACGTATCTCATGAACTCAGAACACCGCTTACGACGATGAGAAGTTACTTAGAAGCACTTGCCGATGGAGCCTGGGAAGACAAAGAAATTGCTCCTCAATTTTTAAACGTCACTCAAAATGAGACAGAACGAATGATTCGTCTTGTTAATGATCTGCTGCAGCTTTCTAAGCTTGACAGCAAAGATTATCGCTTCAATAAAGAATGGATTAACTTTACCAATTTCTTTAATCAGATTATTGATCGCTTTGAGATGACAAAGGAACAGCACGTGACTTTTTTGCGTAAGCTGCCCGAGGAAAAACTTTATGTGGACATTGATCCTGATAAGATTACTCAAGTGCTGGATAACATTATTTCCAATGCTCTCAAATATTCACCAGAGGGCGGTCTGATAACTTTTAAGGCTGAAGTTCATGAGGATAAGCTTCAAATCAGCGTAACAGACCAGGGGATGGGAATTCCAAAAGGAACTGAGAACAAGATATTTGAGCGTTTTTACCGTGTAGACAAAGCGCGGACAAGAAAGCTCGGTGGAACAGGTCTCGGCCTTGCTATAGCAAAAGAGATGATCGGTGCGCATGACGGGGAAATATGGGCGAAAAGTGTGGAAGGCAAAGGGACAACTATCTTATTTACTCTTCCATTTACCCGGGATCAAGAGGATGATTGGGATGAATCGTGAACAAGCAAAAACAGTTATATTAGTGCTGCTGGTCTGCTCCAGTGTGTTTTTTACGTATAACCTGTGGACCTTTAAGCCTAACTATGACTTTATACAAAACAGCCAGTATTTGGAAAATGAACCTATCAGCCAAGAGAAAAAAGAGCCGGCCAATGTGATCCGTCCCTATCAGATGTTTGTCCATCAAAATGCCGAGCATTATGGGACGTTTAAAGCTGAACATATTGATTTCGTATGGAATCAGCTGAGAAACTGGAATATCAGTGAAGTGAAAAATGTCTCAAACCGATATACCTCTGATCAGCTTGATGAGTGGCTGAATGGAAAAAGTGAAACGAAAAAAATAGAATTTATTTTCAGTGACAAAATTCCGTTTGAAATTTTTCAATCTATCTTTCAATATAAATCGCAAAAAACAATCTACTCTTCTTTTGACCGGATTGTTCTGCCGCAGGGAAAAGCAAATCAGCCGCAAAAAATCATTTTCGTTTCTGTAGAGCAAAGACTGGTATATGAAGCATCGATCAGCAGCGAAAATGCAAAAAACTTCATTGCATCCATCATTGAAAAAAAGGAAAACTTGGACCATTACGTTTCAATAGATCTCCTAGAAGATAAGAACTTGCTTCTTCCAGAGGGCAAAATTGAATTGGATCAGAGGAAGTATATCATTGAATCCATTAACGGTGAGGATTTCAAACAAGCGCTCTTTACGAATCCAAGCTATGTAAGAAGAGAAATGAAGCCTACTCAGAACGTCTATACAGACGGAACAAGCTTACTGACCGTTTATCCAAGCCAGGAGAGATTAAGGTTTGTCAATCCGACCATTGATCCGAGCATGTTTATTGAACGGGGCAAAGCTATGAAACAAAGCATTGAGTTCTTAAACGATCATGGCGGCTGGACAGATGAGTATCAATTTTACAACATGGATCCTGACAGCCAGCTTGTCTCATTTCGTCTAATGGTAGACTTTATTCCCGTGTTTGAAAATAACACCAATACGTTTGGACCGACTGAAATTTCCATGCGCTGGGGCAATAACGAAATTGCGACATATTTGCGCCCTCTATACGGTTTGGATACAGGATTTGTTCGGAATGCAGTGAAAATGCCAAACAGCAAAGAAATCCTGACTCTGCTCGAGCAGATAAAGACCATTGAAAAAGAAAATGTGAAGCGGGTATTTCCTGCTTATGAAATGTCTGCAACTGCAGAGCCGAGAATAGTTGAACTTAAGCCGTATTGGTATGCAGAAACGTTGAGCGGCCAATTTATAAAGCTGCAAACTGGAAATGAAGCGCTTGGAGGTAAAAGTGATGGATTGGAGTAAGACGAAATCCATTTTTATACTGGCATTTCTCGTTCTGAATACATTTTTAGCGATTCAATATTTTAATATTATCATTACAAACAGCAGATATGACGTCATTCAAAAAGCAACGATTGAAGAACAGCTTGCAGCTGAGGGAATTACCTACGGCGAGCTTCCTAAGGGAAATGAAAAAGGGGCTTACATCACAGCTGAAAGCAAGGTTTTCTCAGAGGAAGAACTGAAGGCATTATCCAATCAGGAAATTCTTAATGTTGAAAATAACTTCACCGGATTAAAAGCAGAATTTGAAAAGCCGATTGGACTGCCTGAGACAAATACTCAAAGCAAATTGAATCAGATAGTCCGCGAGAACATTCTGTACGGAGATCAATATGTCTTATGGAAGACAGATAAAGTCGAAAATACGATCGTCTATATTCAAACATATAATGATAGAATGGTCTTTCAGGACCTTTCTACTGATCAAAACATCGGAATGCTGACCCTCTATTTAAATGATAAAAATCAGATTGTCAGCTATGAGCAGACAATGCTTGAAAATATTGAGGACCTGGAAGAAAGACAGGACACCCTCCCTGCCCTTAAGGCACTGGAGGCTCTCTACAATAAAAATGATTTAAAGCCAAACAGCAAAGTGACAGAGGTGCAATTTGGCTACTATACACCTTTTCCTTTATCAGGAGAACAGATTCTAGCGCCGACATGGCATATCGTGGTAAATGAGAAAGAAGATTATTATGTAAATGCATTAGAAGGACAAGTGATCCGTTCTAATGAAAAATTGGAGTGAGAAACGATGAGCTTGCAATTCAGTGTTCTCGCAAGCGGAAGCACGGGCAATGCCACTTATATAGAAACAGATCAGCATTCATTGCTCGTTGATGCGGGATTCAGCGGAAAACAAATGGAAGTGCTGTTTCAGATGATCGGACGGAAAATCAATCAGTTATCCGGTATTCTGGTTACCCACGAGCACAGTGATCATATTAAAGGTTTAGGGATTCTTGCAAGAAAATATAATTTGCCGATTTACGCGAATGAGAAAACGTGGAATGCGATGGAAGGGCAGATTGGAGCCATTCATCCTGATCAAAAGTTTATTTTCCAGACGGGCACCGTTCAGTCATTTGGAGGACTTGATGTAGAATCATTCGGCGTGTCACATGATGCAGCAGAGCCGATGTTTTATGCCTTTCACCATGAAGGCAAGAAGCTGGCACTAATTACGGATACAGGGTATGTGAGTGACAGAATGAAGGGGATCATCGATAATGCGGATGCCTTTGTTTTTGAAAGCAACCATGATGTGGGCATGCTTAGAATGGGTCACTACCCGTGGAGTGTCAAACGCAGGATTTTAAGCGATGTAGGGCATGTTTCAAATGAAGATGCTGCGCTTGCAATGACCGATGTAATCGGAGATAAAACAAAAAGAATTTACCTGGCGCATTTAAGCAAAGACAACAATATGAAAGAGCTCGCAAGGATGTCTGTGGAGCAGACTCTTGCAAGTAAAGGGTTCATGTCCGGCGAACAGTTTGAACTGTACGATACAGATCCTAAAAACCCAACGCCCCTCGTTAACGTCTAAGATATAAAAATAGATTTTTTTGGATATCCTTGAGTATAATATTGCTAAGAAATACACACTATTCATGCAGGGTTTGTCTGTGTGAAAGGATGGGTGAGAAAATCGATGGGGTATTACGATCAGGACTATGAACAGTATAATCGAAGACAAAAGGGAAACAGGGGCGGAAAGTTTCTGCCAGGCCTGCTTGGCGCTATTTTGGGAGGTCTTCTTGTCATTTTTTCCATTCCTGTGCTTGCAAATATGGATATCCTTCCATATGACCTGGCTTTAGGAGATGACGAAGAAGAAACTGGCGAGGATCAGACTCCGAACGCAACCGAACCTTCCAAAAACATTTCAGTCGATGTAAGCACGGCTGTTACCCAAGCTGTCGACAAAGTCTCAAAAGCTGTCGTTGGCGTGGTTAATATTCAGGAAGCCGGTTTCTGGAATGAAAAAGGCGAAGCTGGAACAGGATCAGGTGTCATTTACAAAAAAGAAGGAGGCAATGCTTTCGTGGTCACCAACTATCACGTCATCGCCGGAGCCACTCAGATTGAACTGAGCTTAAGTGATGGAACCCGTGTACCTGCTGAAGTCCTCGGAAGCGATGAGCTGATGGATCTGGCCGTTCTCCGAACAGAAAGCAAACAAGTGGAGCAAGTCGCGGAATTTGCGAATTCTGACAAAGTGAAGCCTGGAGAACCCGTCATTGCCATCGGTAACCCATTAGGCCTTCAATTTTCAGGTTCAGTCACACAGGGCATCATTTCTGGTACAGAAAGAGCAATCCCCGTTGATTCCAATAATGATGGGGAGGTTGACTGGAATGCGGAAGTTCTTCAGACTGATGCAGCCATCAACCCTGGAAACAGCGGCGGAGCGCTCGTGAATATCGATGGAAAATTAATTGGCATTAACTCAATGAAGATTGCCCAATCAGCAGTAGAAGGCATCGGGCTTGCTATTCCAATCAATCTTGCTGCTCCAATTATTGATGACTTAGAAAAGTACGGAGAAGTCAGACGCCCGTTCCTTGGCATCGGCATGCGTTCTTTAAATGAAGTATCAAGCTATCATTGGGAGCAAACACTGAAGCTTCCGGATAAAGTACGGTCAGGTGTAGTGGTCATGAGCGTAAATCCGGTCTCACCGGCAGGCCAGGCTGGACTGAAGGAGCTTGATGTTATTACGGAATTCGATGGCCAAGAAGTAAAAGATATTATTGACCTTAGAAAACAGTTATATAAAAAAGCTGTTGGTGAAAGTGTAGAACTTACTTTTTACCGGGAAGGAAAAGAACAATCGGTTAAGCTGAAGCTTGGAGAAGAACAGGAGGGTTAATGCTCCTGTTTTTTCTTTGTACGAGAAGAATGTATATAAATTTCCGCATGGG
This sequence comes from Bacillus sp. V2I10, assembly GCF_030817055.1. Lineage (NCBI taxonomy): Bacteria > Bacillati > Bacillota > Bacilli > Caryophanales > Bacillaceae > Bacillus > Bacillus sp. V2I10. The sequence continues at coordinate 401,536 of NZ_JAUSYV010000001.1, forward strand.
TGTTTAGCTCCATCGCCCAACTCCTCGGCCAGAACAAATCCGTCAAAAAATTCATGCCGGATTCTTATCTGACATGCCTGAGCTAAACGGGCGCTTGTGCTTTTCTTGATCACATGTGGATAAAAGGAGAAGACAAATGAAATGCTGTGAAGAACACATAGAATTAGCCATTGATATGTATGTAGACGAGCATGAAATTGCGCCAGAAATCGAAAAAATCAGAGAAATCAACAAGTTATCCACAACCTGTGAATTGTGCACAAACCCTGCTGTATATATAGTGGGGAACTAATATTCGCACACTAAATGTGGATAAGTTGTGCACAAATGTGGATAACATCTGTTGGTAATCTGTTCTTAAGTGGGGATAGCCTGTGAATATAACAATTTGTACAATTGGAAAGTTAAAAGAGAAATATCTAAAACAAGGAATCGATGAATTTTTAAAGCGATTAACACCATATGCAAAAGTCGAAATCATCGAACTGCCTGACGAAAAAGCGCCTGAAAACCTAAGCGAATCTGAAATGGAGCAGGTTAAACAGCGGGAAGGCGAACGGATCTTATCAAAAATCTCGGATGACACCCACGTCATCGCCCTGGCGATTGAAGGAAAAATGAAATCTTCCGAGCAGCTTGCAGCTGACTTAGATCGTCTTGCTACATATGGAAAAAGCAAAGTTGCATTTGTTATTGGCGGTTCATTGGGGTTGAGTAATGAGGTCATGAAACGGGCGAATGACACGCTTTCTTTTTCAAAAATGACGTTTCCTCATCAGTTAATGCGATTGATTTTGGTGGAGCAGGTTTATCGGGCTTTTCGGATTAATCGGGGGGAACCGTATCATAAATAAAGCATCCGCAATTTTTTCTTAAATAAAAAAATCTTAGAATAAATGAAACGGGTGAATAACGATGGCTAAAACAATCACAGAAAAATTAAACTTACTAAAATATAAAGAGTCAGCTGTACTGAACTTACCAAATGGTGCAGATTATTTAGCAGAATTAACGGATTATGACACAGAATTAGCTGATCATGCTTATGACCTTATTTTTGCATTTGTATTAGATATGGAATCTTTAAAGAAACTTGTAAAAAAGGTTATCGATGAAAATCATTTAAATAAAAACGGCTATCTCTTTTTGGCTTATCCTAAAAAGGGAAATAAAGTATATCCTGCCTATATCCATAGAGATGAATTATTAGATGGGTTAGGGGCAGATGAAAATGGCTATGTTGGGACAAGCAGCATAAAATTTGCCCGTATGGTCGGATTGGATGATGTCTTTACGGTTGTTGGTCTAAAAGAAGACTCTAAAAGCAAAAATCACACATCTGCAAAAGCAAGTCAATGTGTTGATGATTATATCGGATTTATATCAGACGTAGAGAAAGATTTGCAGGATACTCCAGATTTACTTGCTTTCTATCAATCACTCACCCAAGGATATCGTAAGGATTGGGCCCGTTATGTGTATAGCGCAAAACAAGAGGGAACAAGAGCAAAACGGCGCGATGAAATGAAAATGATTCTTGGGAAGGGTTTCAAGAGCCAGGATTTATATCGCAGGAATAAATAATGATATAAAAACGAAGGAGCTTTGCACTCCTGAACTTTTGCATTGATGCATTTAAAAAAAATTAAAAATGCTCTTGGTAGATAAATTTGATATCTGAAAGGAGTTAACTTTCATATGAAGTACCTAAAATCTCAGATGAAACAGCTGATTAAAGAAAATCAGGAATTGCAATTTAAATTGAATGGACTGATGAAGGAACATAGCCTTGAGAAAAACTTTGCCCTCAAAGCCCTGTACCATGCAGAAGTTGCTGAAGGCGGAAAATATCAGCTTGCCTATCAAGCATTGGACTTGCCTAGAAGGTAGGTCTTTTTTTATCCGGCAGAAATAGACGCTGCTTCAGATCATAAGAAAAAGTCTCCAGCAGCAGCTGGAGACTTTTATGCCTATTACAAAGCTTCTTTAATCACTTTCTTATAATAAAGAACAGAAAGCACCCCAAAAATCGAATACAATCCAGTGTACAGCACCATAACTATGATCATTGGTGTCCAAACCTCAGCTCCAAATAAAAACCAGCCCGATTGCACGGCGAAATAACTGTGCAAAAGTCCGATCACTAATGGAATCCCAAAACTGAAGAGCTGTTTGGCTTGAATGCCTTTCAGCAAGTCTCCTTGTGTAAAGCCAAGTTTTCGCAAGATGGTGTAATTCGGTTTTTCCTCTTCACTCTCGCCCATTTGTTTAAAGTAAAGAATGCATCCGGAAGTGACCAGGAATGACAATCCAAGGAAGCCGACGATGAACATGACGAGCCCCATGTTTTTCTTTTGGCTGCTGGTGAGTTCAAGCTGGGAATCGTTTGGTGCGTTTTCATTCAACTTCATTTCGGTAAACAGTCTGTTGGCTTCTTTTACTTCTTCTTGGTTTGCGATATCTATGCCGATATAGGTAGAAGTCGGCTGCTGAATGTCAGGGTTTATGTCTTTTTTCAGCTGTTTAAAGACAGAGTCATCCACGATCACAGTCGGCAGTCCGCCCTTTGTGAAATACCATGAGATCGGGTAGTCTTTTTCTAAACCTAAATAGGTTTGGGGGATGGTTTTTGTTTTACCGATCAGCTCAATGTTTCCTGAATCGGCCATCGGCATAAATTTTTGGAGCAAATCGCTGTATCCGGTAAAAATGGTTTCGTTTCTTGATAGATCTTTTCCTTTCACTGATTTTTCACTAATTACAGGGACGGTCATCTTATTCGGATCAAAGTTCATTCCATCCAAATTTGCAGTCAGAATGTCTTTTATATCGACATCAACCATGACGATTTCAATTTTTTCTTCTTTAAAGGCTATGTCATCAGATTCAAGAGCTTTTTTAAACTGTTCAGCACTTTGATCATCTGTAATGGAAAAGTCAGCAGGCACCTGATTTTGAGCTGTTTTTTCCGCCGAGTAATATGAGATATAACTCAGGGATAATAAGCCAATCGCCAGAGCCGAAACGGTCGTAATAATGGTTAAAAGGAGAGCATTCGATTTCATTCGGAACATAATGGATGAAAGAGATAGCACTTCGCCGACTTTAAGATAACCATCTTTCTTTTTTCGGATCATATGAAAGATAAAACTGACGGATCCTTTGTAAAAAAGGTAGGTTCCAAGAATGACAGAACCAAGAATAAAAATCATGGCACCAAAGAGAGCGGGCGTGGACTTGAAGTCTCCCCCAAATAACCTTGAAGAGACAAAATAACCAGCTGCGATCAAAATCATACCCAGAATGCCAATTGTTATCTCGAAATAAGACATCTTTTTCACTTTCTCTTCTGCGGATGACAGAACTCTGAATAAAGAGAGAATGCTTTGTCTTTTAATAAACAAATAATTCATCAGCATGATAAGAAGGTAGATGACAGAAAAAACGACAAGTGTCTGCAGGAAGGCTTGCATAGAAAAATGAAGAGCCGCCACATCTTCAACACCTGTAATCTTAAATAGAATCATCATGATCAACTTCGATACTGAAAATCCTGTAAGGATGCCCAAAATGAGTGATCCAAAATATAGAAGAAAGTTTTCTGCTGTAAGGATGCGGAAAATTTTATTTTTTGTCAGTCCAATAAGCTGAAACAAGCCAATCTCTTTGCTTCGCCGTTTGATAAAGATGTTATTGGCATACAGCAGAAAGATTGTCACAATGACGACAAGCAGGACAGATGCAGCCCGGATGCCGGCGCCGCCTTTAATGGAACCCTCTACCGCGTCCATTGAAGGATCATACTGCAAAGTGACAAAAGCAAAATAAAGCGCGACGCTGAAAATAAGTGCAAAGATATAAAGATAGTAATTCTTCAGGTTCTTTTTCAGATTTTTGACGATGAGCTGATTAATGTTCATACTGCACACCGCCTAAGACACCTTGTGTTTTGATGATATCTTTAAAGAAAGCCTGTCTTGTTTGCTCCCCTTTGTTCAATTGTGTGTAGATTTGTCCGTCTTTTATAAAGATGACTCTGCTGCAGTAGCTTGCCGCAGCCGGATCATGCGTGACCATGACAATGGTTGCTTTTCTTTTTTCATTTAGTTCGGTCAATTTATTCAGCAGGTCAGCAGCGGATTTAGAATCAAGTGCGCCCGTTGGTTCATCGGCGAAAATGATGCTTGGTTCATGAATAAAGGCACGTGCTGCAGAAGTACGCTGCTTCTGTCCGCCGGAAATTTCATTCGGATACTTATCTTTTAACTCGTAGATGCCGAGCTCATTTGCTAAAGCATGAAATTTCTGGTCCGCCTCTTTTTTAGGTACCTTTGAAATGGAAAGCGGCAGCAAAATATTTTCTTTAACTGTCAGTGTGTCCAGAAGGTTATAATCCTGAAAAATAAATCCGAGATGATGCTTTCTGAATTCAGCAAGCTCCTTTTCCTTCATCCCCGTCATTTCTTTGTTTTCAATTTGGATGGTCCCCCCGCTCACTTTATCAATAGAAGACAGGACATTCAGCAGCGTTGTTTTGCCCGAGCCGGACGCACCCATAATGCTGACAAATTCACCTTTTTGTATAGTAAGGTCAATTCCTTTAAGGACTTCCTGTTTATTCAATTTATTTCCGTAGCTTTTATGGAGCTTTGATGCTTCTAATATCGCCATACTCGCTTCCTCCTCTTAATTCGATATCTTAATTATAAAAAGAAGAAAGAGCCTTTTCCTTTTATTGTGCGAACAAAAAAGAAAAGCATGTGACATTCTTGTCACACGCTAATGACGGCTGCAAAGTCATTTCTTTTTGGGAAAGTTAACGTAAATGCTGTTTCTGTGTGGATAATAGACTGTGCGTGAATATCAATCAGCAGCGGTATAGCTGCTTTTTTAGCGAGATACAGCCCCATCCCTGTAGCAGCATGATCATGATGGTTTATGGTCGATGTGAAGCCTTTATCGAATATGCGGGGCAGGTCCTTTGGATCAATACCCCGGCCAAAGTCTTTCACCTGAACGCTTATTTGATCATCCTGCTTCCAGCTTTTTATGATAATGTTAGACCCCTCGCTGTATTTCACTGCATTCGTTAAGATTTGTCTAATAATAAAGGCAAGCCATTTTGCATCACTAAGAACTTTCTTTTGATCAAACTGAATGTCAAAACCAATCCCTTTTTGAATACACCATGCCTGAAGTGTTTTAATTTCACTGAAAATCACGCTTTCCAAATCAACCGTTTCAATATATAAATCATTTTCAATAAAAGGAATCCGTTTTTGATGCAGCTGCTGATCAAGCAAAAGGTGAATCCGCAGCCACTCATACGTCAAATGAGTTTTCATCACATCGTCTTCCATGCGTTCGATCATTAAATGCATGGCAGTGAGAGGAGTCTTCACTTCATGAATCCACGATAACAGTTCATCTTTTTCCTGTTCAAGCGAAATTCTGTTGTGCAAAGCATCTGTTTTCAGGGCCTGTGCCTGTTCGCTGAGCGTCTTTTCAACCAATTGTTCAAACGGGCTTTCCGGAGCTGGAATGCTTGATATATCAAGGTTGTTTTCCCGATCTTCCAGACTTTTAAAAAAGGCAGTTTCTTTGTTGTACCGAACGGCTAAGAAGACAATAAACGAGATCATGGAAAGAAAAACAATATACAGGACTGACTGTACTGGAATGGCTGAGTCAATGAAAGCGATAAAGAGAATAAAAAAATGAATCATAATAAAGAATAGAATCCAGCTGCGGCGCTCTTTTAAGAAACGGAGAATCATACCATTTCCTCTTCTGCCGCAAGATATCCCTGGCCTACTTTTGTCTCAATAAATTGACCAAGACCAATTTCATCCAGCCGCTTTCGCAGGCGATTGACATTCACTGTTAACGTATTATCGCTTATGAAGCGTTTATCATCCCACAGGCTGTTCATGAGCTTGTCTCTGCTGACAATTTTGTTTTTTTGTTCAATCAAGAGTTTAAGAATGAACATTTCATTCTTTGTCAGTTCAACGGAACCGGTTTCGTTCGTAACCGTATTTCGCTCATAATCAACCGCAGCATTGCACCATGTTTTCAGACTTACTTGCTCTGTATTGTAGTTATAAACACGGCGGAGAATGGCCTGGATTTTAGCAATCAGCACATCAAAGTGAAAAGGCTTTTGGACAAAATCATCAGCACCAAGCTGCATAGACATGACCATATCAGTCGGATGATCCCGCGAGGAGAGAAAAATGATCGGCACATTCGAATGCGACCGGATCATCCGGCACCAATGAAAGCCGTCAAACTTCGGCAGCTGAATATCAATGATGACCAAATCTGGCTTTACGGCTGAGAATTCCTGCATGACTTTATTAAAATCTGTAATGCCATAGACATCATAAGACCACTGATTTAATCGTTCTTTGATTTCATTAAACAGGGTTAAATCATCTTCAATTAATAGAAGTTTAAACATGAGTTTCACCACACTATAAGGTTTCTTTTACAATTATTGTATAGGAAAACAGTTCTGTGTGCTATAGATGGTCTTAGATGTCAGAACACTTAAGTGAACGGAATATTCATACTAATCTTGACATTGATTCAATAGATTGCTATTGTAGTAAAAAAATAATTTCTTATCCAGAGAGGTGGAGGGACTGGCCCTTTGAAACCTCAGCAGCAGGTCTCTTATGATACTGTGCTAACTCCAGCGGGTGAATTGACCTGATAGATAAGCGTGCCTTTTATTTGTCAGTAACGCACTCTTTTTAAAGAGTGCGTTTTTCATTTTTTTGGATGTGAAAAAAGGGGAGTAAAAATGGAAGCTAAGCAGCAATTTCAGAGGAAAATGCAATCTCGACATTTAGTAATGTTATCTCTTGGAGGTGTAATTGGGACAGGTTTATTCTTAAGCACGGGTTATACGATTCAACAGGCTGGACCGTTTGGGACGATCCTGTCGTATCTTGTTGGTGCCCTGGTCGTTTATCTCGTTATGCTTTGTTTAGGGGAATTAGCCGTCCATATGCCGGAGACTGGCGCTTTTCATAGCTATGCCGCTAAATATATTGGTCCAGGAACAGGATATACTGTAGCCTGGCTGTATTGGCTGACTTGGACGGTTGCGTTAGGTTCGGAATTCACGGCAGCGGGGCTGCTGATGCAGAGGTGGTTTCCATCTATTAACGTCTGGATTTGGAGTGCGGTGTTTGCATTGCTAATCTTTGCATTAAATGCTGTGACGGTTAAGTTTTTCGCGGAATCTGAATTTTGGTTTGCATCGATTAAAGTCGTTGCCATAGTGATTTTTATTCTTTTGGGAGGAGCAGCAATTATTGGTTTTATTCCACTGACGGATTCCAATTCAGCTCCGTTCTTTACGAATCTCACAAGCGAAGGATTATTTCCGAATGGTGCATTTGCCGTTATTATGACGATGCTTGCTGTGAATTTTGCCTATTCGGGAACAGAATTAATAGGGGTTGCAGCTGGAGAAACAGTCAATCCGGAAAAAACGATTCCAATGGCCATTCGGACAACATTATGGAGATTGATTATCTTTTTTGTTGGAACCATTGTTGTCTTATCTGCACTGCTGCCCGCATCGGATTCAGGAGTTTTAAAAAGTCCCTTTGTTTCTGTATTTGAACGAATTGGCCTTCCCTATGCAGCAGATATCATGAATTTCGTGATCTTAACAGCTATTTTGTCTGCAGCAAACTCAGGCCTGTATGCTGCTTCTAGAATGCTCTGGTCACTTTCAGATAAGAAAACGATATCACCCATTTTTGCAAGAGTGACAAAGCGCGGTGTGCCTATATATGCAGTGATTTTCAGTATGCTGGGCGGCACCTTGGCTTTGTTCTCAAGTGTTATTGCACCAGATACCGTATATATAGTCCTTGTCTCCATTTCAGGTTTAGCCGTGGTTGCCGTATGGATGAGTATTAGCGTGTCACAGTTTTTCTTTCGCAGACAATATATTAAACAAGGACATTCGATAAAGGACCTGGTTTACCGGACACCTTTCTATCCCCTGGTACCGATTGCATCTTTTGTGCTGTGTCTGGCATCTTTGGTTGGAATCGCATTTGATCCCGCACAGCGAATTGCCCTCTATTGCGGCATTCCATTTATTTTGTTTTGCTATGGAAGCTATTATGCAACACATTTTATTAAGAAAAGAGGAGAAGGATATGCAGCAGAATCTCAATCCAATTGAAGCCATTTTACGTGACTATTCCGTCATGATCCTTGATGGGGCACTTGCTACAGAACTCGAACAGCATGGCTGTGATTTGGACGATCCCCTTTGGTCTGCCCGAATATTACTCGAAAACCCCGAAGTGATTTATCAGGTACATTCAGACTATTTCCGTGCGGGAGCGGACTGTGCTATTACGGCCAGCTATCAAGCAACAATCGATGGTTTCTTGAAGCGGGGAATCGAAGAAGAAGAAGCATTGCAGTTAATAAAGAAAACAGTGCTGATTGCAAGAAAAGCCAGAGATGATTTTTGGAAGGAAGAAATGGAAGCAATTAGACCAAAGCCGTTGGTTGCGGCATCAATTGGGCCTTATGGCGCCTATCTTGCAGACGGTTCAGAGTATACAGGCATCTATGGGGTTACGGATGAGACTTTAAAAGATTTTCATCGTCCCAGAATGTCAGCTTTGATTGAAGCAGGTGCTGAAATACTGGCATTTGAAACCATTCCTTCTCTTCAGGAAGCAAAAGTTTTAAGTGATTTATTGGATGAATTTCCCGATACATATGCTTGGCTATCCTTTTCCTTGAAAAATGAGAAAGCGATTAGTGATGGCACTTTGCTCGAGGTGTGTGCAAATACCTTCGGGGACAACGGGCAAATTGCTGCAATTGGGATCAACTGTGCACCACTGGAATTAGTGAATGAAGCCATAAAAGTGATGAGCGGGCATACAAAAAAACCAGTTATTGTTTACCCGAATTCTGGAGAAGCCTACAATCCAGCCACTAAAACATGGCATGGCCAGAAATCTTGTCTTGAACTGGATCATCTATCAGAAGACTGGTTCAAGGCAGGTGCCCGCTTAATAGGAGGATGCTGTCGAACAGCGCCTTACCATATTGAAAAGATTTCAAAAAAATGGCGGATCAGTGAAAAGATCAATTCTGAAATTTAATAGATCCAACAAAAAAGGACATCCTCATTCGGGATGTCCTTTTTCCTCCTCATCAAGCAGATGCAGAAGCATTAACTTTTGCCCATGCCGCACTTTCTTTCTTCCCGTGCAAAAAATAGTAAAGAACAGAACTGGCAAGGACTAATACACCTAAAATCACATACAAGGTACTGTATCCTGTCACCGGAATGACAAATCCAAGCAGATAAGGTCCGAACCCTAAACCTGCGTCAAGGAAGATAAAAAAAGTCGAAGTGGCGAGACCCATACGGTGAGGCGGCGTTAATTTAACAGCAATCGCCTGTGTCGTTGATTGCATGTTTCCAAATCCAAGTCCGATCAAAACACCAGAAAGCAAGAAAATGAAGCTAGTACTTGCCGTGCTCAAAAGGAACATACCTGCTCCAAATAAGAGGAAGGCAGGATACATAATGAAATTTGCCCCTTTTTTGTCCATTAATCGGCCCGTAAATGGACGTGAAGCCAAGACAGCTGCCGCATAGACGACGAAAAAGAAGCTTGCTGTGCTGACAAGATGAATGTCCTTCGCATAGAAATTAATAAAGGACAGGACACTTGAATAGCAAAACGCCGCTGCAAGTGTAATAAATGCGATCGGCAAAGCTCTTGGCTCTACAAAATTTGAAAGTCTGAATCCTCGTACTTCTGCTTTTTTTGCTGAACCATCAAGCGGGGGCACATACAAGAAAAAGGCAATGATTAAACTGATGACGCCTAATGCAACGCTGAAGGTAAAGATAGTTTGAAAGCTTGCATGCTGGCTCAAGTACAGCCCGATGAAAGGGCCGATGGCTGTTGCAAGAGTTGCACTCATACTGTAGTACCCGATGCCTTCCCCTTTTCGAGAAGCGGGAATAATCTGTGCTACTATAGTGCCTGTTGCTGTACTTGCAATACCCAGGGTAATTCCATGGACAAGACGGTTGAAAAGAAGGAAGCCAAGTCCAAACTCAAAGAAATAAAAGGCTGTTGTCAGGGTAAACAGAAAAAGCCCTGTATACAGGATCCTTTTACGGCTGAAAGTTACAATGAGCCTTCCAATTAAAAGCCGGCCAATCAGTGCGCCTATAATAAAAATCCCGGTTACAAGTCCCGCCTCACTCGTAGAGGCACTGTACTCATTCACTGCAAAAACAGCAATAGTCACCATTAATAAGTAAAAGATTAACGTTAAGAAAAAATTGATGGACGACACGACAATAAAGTCTTTCGTCCATAATTTGGATGTTGTCTGATTCACGTTTTTGCCACCTTACTCTCTAATATTGTTCCGAATATCTTTCATGATCCGGATCACCTCAAGCTGTTCTTCTTCTGAAATTCCTTTTAAAATTTCCTGTTCATAGTCATCGATTGTTACTCGAACATCCCCGTAAACCTTTCTCCCAAGATTCGTAAGCTGCATTCTCTTTTCACGCTTATCCTTGCCGGGAACATGCTCTACATATCCCAGTTCCTCAAGGCGGCTGATGGTTCTTGTAACGGTAGGCTTTTCAACACTTTGATAATCGGCAAGCTCAACAAGCGTAGCTGTCCCGTAATTCCATAAATAATGCAAAACAGACCATTGAGCTCTGTATAAATCGTGTTTGGCAAGCTCCATATTCAGTCTGTTTTCAAAAGGACGGTATAACAGCAGAAGCTGCTGAAAAAACTTTTGATATGTTTTTATAGGAAACACCTCATTAAATAAATAGTTACCCTAGATAACAGTTACTCTAGGTAACTAATATAACAAAAACAGTCCTTGTTTGTCTACCATCCGAAATCCTGAAGATGGATATTGACACAAAACGGGAATATATGTTATTTAATTAGTGGTTAGCACTCTCATGAAAAGAGTGCTAAAAAGCAGTTTGAAAGGAGAATGACAATGGAAAAAATGCAGTTCAAAGCGGAGTCTAAGAGACTATTGGAAATGATGATCAACTCAATTTACTCTCAAAAAGAAATCTTTTTAAGAGAACTGATTTCAAATGCGAGTGATGCGATTGATAAAATTTATTACAAAGCTTTAACAGACGACAGCCTATCATTTGACCAGAACCATTACTACATAAAAGTAAGGGCAGACAAGGCAAATAGAACATTAACAATCTCAGATACTGGGATTGGGATGACAAAAGAAGAACTTGAAAACAACCTTGGAATTATTGCGAAAAGCGGCTCTCATGCTTTTAAAAGTGAAAATGAGCTGAAGGATGGCCATGACATTATCGGTCAATTTGGAGTTGGTTTTTACTCAGCCTTCATGGTAGCAGACGCTATCATTGTGACAACGAAAACAATCGGCAGCGAAGATGCCTATAGATGGCATTCTGGGGGAGCAGACGGCTATACGATCGAGCTTTGTGAAAAAGAAGAGGTCGGAACGGAGATTGTTCTTAGCATCAAAGAAAACACAGAAGACGATTCGTATGATGAATATTTAGAAGAATACCGCTTAAAAGCCATCATTAAAAAATACTCTGATTTCATCCGCTACCCAATTAAGATGGATGTAACGGAGAGAAAACGCAAAGAAGACAGCGAAACAGAGTTTGAAGAGGTTCTGGAAGAACAGACGATCAACAGCATGGTTCCGATTTGGAGAAAGAATAAAAATGAGCTCACTTCGGAAGATTACGAGAATTTTTATGCAGAAAAACATTATGGATTTGATAAACCGTTAAAACATATCCATATCAGTGTGGACGGTGCCGTCAGATACAATGCAATTCTCTATATCCCTGAACAGATTCCGTATGATTACTACTCTAAAGAGTTTGAAAAGGGACTAGAGCTTTACTCTAATGGTGTGTTAATCATGGAAAAATGCTCAGACCTGCTTCCTGACTATTTCAGTTTTGTAAAAGGAATGGTAGATTCTGAGGATTTATCTCTCAACATTTCAAGAGAAATCCTCCAGCATGACCGCCAGCTAAAGCTGATTGCAAAAAATATCAAGAATAAAATTAAGAGCCAGCTGCAAAGCTTATTAAAAGATGAGAGAGAAAAGTATGAAACATTCTATAACTCTTTCGGAAGACAGCTGAAATATGGCGTTTACAGTGATTTTGGGGCAAACAAAGAAGATCTTCAGAACCTGCTCATGTTCTATTCATCAAAAGAGAAAAAGCTGATCACTCTTGATGAATATGTTTCAAGCATGCCTGAAGATCAGAAATACATCTACTATGCTGCAGGAGAAAGCTATGAACGAATTGAAAAGCTTCCGCAGACAGAGGTTGTGGCTGATAAAGGCTATGATATCTTATATTTCACGGATGAAGTGGATGAATTTGCGATCAGAATGCTGATGAATTACCAGGAAAAAGAATTCAAATCGATTTCAAGCGGAGATTTAGGCATAGAAGCAGGCGAGAATGAAAAGAGTGCAGAATCGGAAGCAAAAGAAAACAAAGAACTCTTTGAAGAGATGAAAACGATTCTTGCCGGCAAAGTGAAGGATGTAAGAATTTCAAAGCGGCTGAAGTCGCATCCAGTCTGCATCGCAACAGAAGGCGAAGTGACGACGGAAATGGAAAAGATCCTGAAGGCGATGCCGAACAACCAGAATATACAGGCTGAAAAAATTCTTGAAATTAATCGAAATCATGAAGTATTTGCTTCTTTAAAAGATTCCTTTGAAAAGGATAAAGAAAAATTAGCGCTGTATACAAACCTGTTATTTAATCAGGCGCTCCTGATCGAAGGATTGCCGATTGAAGATCCTGTAGAGTTTACGAATGATATTTGCAAAATAATGGTGTAAAAAGAAACAAACCTTAAAAGCGCGAAATAAGCAGAAAAGGGAGTCCAGAAAAACCAGGACTCCCTTTTTCTTATTTCGGATGCATCTTAAATTTTAAAAACAGCTCATTATAATAAGCCAAATTCTTTTTGCCAAGGTTCTCATACACTTCCAGTCTTTCCGTCAGCTCAGGCGGAGGATAGAAGCGCTGATCGTTTACCATTTCTTCCGGCATGTATTTTAAGGCTTCTTTGTTAGGTGTGGAGTAGCTGACATATTCGGTGTTTTCTGCGGCCACCTCAGCATCCAGCATGAAGTTGATGAACTGATGGGCAGCTTCTGCATTTTTGGCTGTTTTCGGGATAACCATGTTATCGAACCATAAGTTTGAGCCTTCCTCTGGAACTACATACTCCAGATCTTCATTTTCATACATGATCTCTGATGCAACCCCAGACCATACAAGCCCGATTGCTGCTTCCTGATTTTCCAGCAGCATCCGGCTCTCATCTCCAACAACTGCTTTGACATTTGGAGTGAGGGAATCAAGCTTTCGTTTTGCTTCCTCTAAATGATCCTTATTTGTATCGTTTAGAGAGTAGCCAAGGCTGTTTAGGCCCATTCCCATCACTTCTCTTGCCCCGTCAATCAGCAGGATCTCATTTCGCAGATCGGAATCCCAAAGGTCATTCCAGCTCGTGATTTTTTTACCGTCTATCATCGTTGGATTATAGATAATGCCGACAGTTCCCCAGAAATATGGAACGGAATATTTATTTTCAGGGTCGAATGGCAAATCCATAAACCGGTCATCAATATTTTTCAAGTTCGGAAGCTTTGAATGATCCAAAGGGATAAGCAAATCTTCTTGTCTCATTTTATCAATCATATATTCAGAAGGAACGGCTATATCATAAGTCGTTCCGCCCTGTTCAATCTTTGTCATCATCGCCTCGTTTGAATCAAAGGTCTCATAGATGACTTTAATGCCTGTTTCTTTCTCAAAGCGGTCAACCAGATCGGAATTAATGTAGTCTCCCCAGTTAAAGATCGTAAGCGTATTGCCGCTTGAGTAGCCCTGTGAAGAGTTCAGCTCTGAAACAGCATACATAAGGATGCCCGACACGAGAATAATCGCGAAGAAAACGCGGACCAGCTTCTTCATTTTCTTACCCCCCATCCGCTTTGCTTATTTCGCTGCGTGATGAAGTAGTAAACAATCACAAGCAGGACTGTGAAAAGGAAAAGCAGGGTTGATAAGGCGTTAATATTCAATGAGATTCCCCGGCGCGCAAGTGAATAGATTTCAACGGACAGCGTAGTGAATCCATTGCCGGTTACGAAAAAGGTAACAGCGAAATCATCAAGAGAGAACGTAAGAGCCATAAAAAATCCTGCAAAAATACCCGGTGTGATAAATGGCAAGGTCACTTTAGTCAGGACATTCCAGCTGCTTGCGCCAAGATCTCTTGCTGCATCAAGCAAGGTTGGACTCATCTCCATCAGTTTCGGCAGAACCATTAAGACAACAATCGGAACGCTGAATGCAATATGAGATAAGAGGACTGAATAAAATCCAAGCTTGATTCCTGCCATCGTAAACAGAATTAAAAACGAAGCGCCAATAATAACGTCAGGACTGACAATCAGCACATTATTCAATGACAACAATGTGTTTTTTGTTTGTCTGCTTTTAAAAGAATGAATGGCAAGTGCTCCAAGAACACCGATAATGGTGGAAATAAGAGCTGACAGCAAGGCGATAACGAGTGTGTTCAGCACGATGATCAGCAGCCTCGTATCTGTGAAAAGCTCCTTATACCAATCAAGCGTAAATCCTTCAAAGTTGTACATCGTACCGCCGCTGTTGAACGAATAAAACACAAGGAAGAAAATTGGCGTATATAGGATGAGAAAGATCAAAATTAAAAAGATCCTGGATAGAGGGGATATTTTCTTATCCAACTTACATACCCCGCTTTCGATTTCCGGTAAGGAAGATAATCAGAAACATAAAAATAATCAAAAAGACAGCAATGGTCGACCCCATACCCCAGTCCTGAGTCACAAGGAAATGCTGTTCAATCGCAGTTCCGAGTGTGATCACTCTGTTTCCAGCAATCAATCTTGTCAGCATGAACAGAGAAAGAGCAGGTATAAAGACAAGCTGGCATCCAGCTTTAACGCCATCAATCGTAAGCGGAAAAATGACTCTGCAAAAGGCAGTCCAGCTTGATGCCCCCAAATCACGCGCTGCATCCAGCAGGGTTGGATTTAATTCATTCAGTGAATTGAAAATAGGCAAAATCATAAATGGAATAAAGATATAAACCGATACAAAAATGAAACTGAAATCGGTGAACAATAACTGCTGCGAGCCAATGCCGATTGTTTCTAAAAAGCTGTTAGCAACACCGTACGTGCCAAAAATGCCAAGAAAAGCATAGGCTTTTAACAATAAGTTAATCCAGGAAGGGACAATAATCAGCAGCAGCCAAAGGTGCTTATGCTTTGTATAAGTCAGCAAATAAGCAGTTGGGTATGCAATAAGCAGGGAAAGAGCTGTGATCAAAAAAGCATACCAAAATGAACTCAAGGTCATTTTTATGTAGACCGGTGTGAAGAAGTTCTGGTAATTGGCAAGCGATAAATTTCCTTCAATATCAATAAAAGAATAATAAAGAACAAGAACTATCGGTGCAATAACAAAGAGAGCAATCCAAAGAGCATAGGGAATCATATACAAATTTCGGGTCAGCTTATTTTCCATGCTCTTCTCCATCTGTATAGGCTTCTAAACGTCTGTCAAATTCCTCTTCGGTCTCACCGAATCTCATTACATGTATCGCTTCGGGGTCAAAAAAAAGGCCGATCTCATCTCCGACGGTGGCTTTCTTTGTGGAATGAACGAGCCATTCGTTTCCATCCTTGTCATAGCTGCTTATTTCATAATGAACACCGCGGAACAATTGAGAATCAACACGTACCTGGAGTTTCCCGCGTTCCAAAGAAGTGATTTCTAAATCTTCAGGACGAATGACGATCTCTATAGGTTCATTTGGAGTCAGACCCTGATCGACACATTCAAATTGTCTGCCGGTGAATTCTACAAGGTAATCCTCAAGCATGGTCCCTTTTACAATATTGGATTCACCAATAAAATCAGCAACAAAGCGGTTAATAGGTTCATCATATATATCCGTTGGAGTCCCGCTTTGCTGTATTTTCCCTTTGTCCAGAACAAAAATTTCATCAGACATCGCGAGAGCTTCTTCCTGGTCGTGGGTGACAAAGATAAAGGTAATGCCCAGACGCTGCTGAAGTTCTCGCAGTTCATACTGCATTTCAGTGCGAAGCTTTAAGTCCAGGGCTGACAATGGTTCATCAAGAAGAATCACTTCCGGCTCATTGACAATCGCACGTGCAATTGCGACCCGCTGGCGCTGGCCTCCGGACATTTCCCGAATTTCCCTTTTTTCATATCCAGCAAGGTTTACAAAGCTTAAGGCTTCTCTTACTTTCAATTCAATATCCCGATTATTCATTTTTTTAATGCGCAGTCCGAATGCAACATTTTCGAAAACATTCAAATGAGGAAACAGTGCATAATCCTGAAACACCGTATTTACTTGGCGTTTGTTAGCAGGAACATCATTTATCTTTTTTCCGTTAAAAAGGATTTCTCCTTCAGACGCCTCAATAAACCCGGCAATCAGCCGAAGAATAGTTGTCTTGCCGCATCCTGAAGGGCCAAGAAGTGTATAAAATTTACCGCGCTCGATTTCAAAACTGACATGATTAAGGACAGCAGGATCATTGTCATATTGTTTCGTAACCTGCTTAAACTGAATAATTGTGTTTGTCATATCATTCTCCCTCTTGGTTTGCTCGGATTTGAACAAAGAAATATTTATAAAAAACGGTCAATTTTTCCATATTTATCATGAATAATTATACATGAAAGCGGGAAAGAAAACAGTGAAAACTAACTCCCTTTAATAGCGTAAATGAATATCAAAAACGCTTTGGATTTTCACCCAAAGCGTTTCTTATTTGTCAAATCAGTCAGCTGCATTCTCTTCAAACAATCTCGCAATCTCAACAATAACCTGTGTTGCTTTTTGCATATTATCAACTGATATATATTCGAACTTGCCGTGGAAATTCTCTCCGCCTGTAAAAATATTCGGGGTAGGAAGGCCCATATAGGAGAGCTGGGATCCATCTGTGCCGCCGCGGATCGGTTCAACAATTGGCTGAATGTCCAGGTTTTCCATCGCTTTGTATGCAATGTCAACGATCTGTTTAACAGGCTCGATTTTTTCACGCATATTGTAGTACTGATCGTTCATCTCAAGGACGATGCGTTCGCTTCCGTATTTCTCCTTCAATTCATCAACAACACCGGCCATCGTTTGTTTTTTCTGCTGGAACGCTTCCTTATCAAAATCTCTGATAATGTAGCTTAGCTTCGTTTGTTCAACATCCCCGCTGAAAGAAAGAAGATGGAAGAAGCCTTCATAGCCTTCTGTTAATTCAGGAGCTTGTTCAGCAGGCAGCTTGCTTTGCAGCTCCATTGCAATCTTAATGGAATTCACCATTTTTCCTTTAGCCGTTCCAGGGTGGATGTTGGTGCCTTTAATTGTAATGGAGGCCCCTGCCGCACTGAAGCTTTCGTACTGCAGCTCTCCGAGAGGACCGCCGTCCACTGTATAAGCGTATTTCGCATCAAAGGTAGCCACATCAAATTTATGTGGTCCGCGTCCGATTTCCTCATCAGGAGTAAAAGCCACTCTGATTTTGCCGTGCTTGATCTCAGGATGCCTGATCAAATAATCCATCGCCGTCATAATCTCAGCTATACCCGCTTTATTGTCAGCTCCTAACAGAGTGGTGCCGTCTGTTGTTATAAGGGTATGGCCTTGATAGTTTAATAAATTAGGAAAGTCTTTTGGAGACAGAGTCACTTGCTCTGCTTCATTCAGCAGGATGTTCTGTCCGTCATAGTTTTCATGAACCTGCGGATTCACATTTTTTCCGGTAAAATCAGTTGCGGTATCAATGTGTGCCAAAAAGCCGATCGTTGGAACCTGCTTATCCGTATTGGATGGTAGAGTGGCCATCACATACCCAAATTCGTCCATGCTTACATCCTCTAAGCCAATTGCTTTCAGTTCTTCTGCAAGAGTTCGTGCGAGTGTCAGCTGTCCGTCAGTGGAAGGACATGTTTCGCTGCTGTCATTTGATTGTGTGTCAATTATTACATAGGAAGTAAATCGTTCAATGATTTCATTTTTCATTTTTCATCAACCCTTCTTATCCTCTTAATTTTTCTAAAATATTCTGTGCCTGATAGCCTGCCTCAAAATCAATAATCTCAGCTTTTTCGCCTTTCAGGGCTGATACAAGCTCATCAATTAAAGAATTGGCAAGTGAACTGTCTGCATCAATCCCTTGTATAGGTTCCCCATGCTTGCCTCCTTCGAGTGCCGACCAGTTCAGCAAGGATAGAGTTCCTTCTGTCCCATAAGCAGTAAATCGGATTTCTTCCATACCTGCAATTTGACTCAGGCCATCGAATAAGACAGGCGTGCCGTCCTGCAGCTCCATTTGAGCCAGGATTCCAATTTCAGAGGCAGCTGGATCTTTTGGATATTGAACTGTTTTATTCAAAACATGGACAGGACCGAAGATTTTTTGGATTTGCTGAATATAGTGAACGCCGACTTCCAGTACAAAACCGCCTTGTTCACGGCTTGCAACCCAGTCATTTTGCTGCCACGGGCGCGGCCATTCGGGGAAACGCATCTTTAACTCAAGCCGTCTCAGCTCTCCAACATAGCCCTCTTTTATGAGGGAAGCAAAGGTTTTGCTTCCAGCACTATAATTCAAAGGAAAATTCATTGCGTGGATGATTCCTTTTTCTTTTGCTTGTATGTAAAGACTTTCTGCTTCTTCCAATGAGTTTGCCAAAGGTTTTTCACATAAGACATGCTTGCCCCTTGCCATCACATCGGTCACAACCCCATGATGAAATTTGGGCGGAACTGCTACATAAACAAGATCGATTTCTGCTTCTTCAAGCATTTTTGCATGGTCAGTGAATGAAGGCACATTTTCAAGTCTTTCAGATGTTTCACGTGTAACTTCAGCATTCTGGTCACATATAGCTGAAATAATGATATCTGGATGGTCTGTAAAGTTCTTTATTAATCGCTGTCCGATTGCACCTAATCCGATAATTGCTGCCCTAATCATTTATAGTCCGCCTTTCTAAATAAATCTGATAATTAATTATATTAAGAAATCTGATGCATTCATAGTATCCATTCGAAAAAAGAGAAAGAGTGAAAATCCGTTTTATTTGGTATGCTGATAATTAGGGAGTATAAAGTACGATTCAGTATAAAGTTTAGCTTGAATGAATTCCATTTGATATGATTTTAAGAGAATCTTTAAAGAGGTGGACAACATGATTCATCAGCCTATTCATACGTCCTTTTTTAATAAACCTACACTGGAATTAGCCCAGGCTCTTCTCGGAAAAATTCTGGTAAAAGAAACAGCAGAAGGCATTGCTGCAGGAATAATTGTTGAAACTGAAGCCTATATCGGACCAGGGGATCAGGCTGCACACAGCTTCAATAACCGGCGGACAGCAAGAACAGAAGTCATGTTTGGTCCAGCTGGCTATACTTATACATATGTCATGCACACACACTGCCTTGTAAATGTTGTAAGCGGAGTGATAGATTCTCCTGAAGCAATTTTAATTAGAGGTTTAGAGCCGGTTGAAGGACTGGAATTGATGTATGAACGGCGAGGTCCGGTTAAAAGGGAGCAAGATCTCACAAATGGGCCCGGAAAACTGACTAAAGCATTGGGTATTGTAAAAGAAGATTATGGACGTCCTTTATGGGAGTCGCCACTGTATATTGCAGAAGGCAGAGAACCTGAACTTACATCTGCAGGACCGCGAATTGGAATAGACAACAGCGGAGAGGCAAAAGAATATCCATGGAGATTCTGGGTGAGCGGGAACCGGTTTGTATCGGGTACAAAGAGGAACAATTTCAGTTAAAAAAGCTGTCTCCCAGGAGGCAGCTTTTTATCATTTTCAGATGAAAATAGTAAATTGCTTCAATCACCGCCGCAAAACACCTCGCTCGGTCAATAATAAGCACCTTTATTTCCAGCGTTCAAGCTTATGGATATTGCGTGTAAATAAACCAGCAAGAAACCCCGGAAAACCAAACTCCTTGATTTTACCCTTTACTTTTTCTTTCATTTCATCTGAAGTGATGTCGGGCATTGTAAAGGCTCAATTTTGGTAACAATGGCTGCAATATTTACTGCTTTTTGTTCCGTTTGCTTCTGTTCCGCCTCCATGTTCATCTCTGTATAATGGCATACCGCAGCTTTGACAATTCTTATAAGTTTCCAAAGAAACATTTACCTCAAATCTTTTCTGCATTATCCCGTATTGTTAAAGAAAAAGCATAGGCCATTCTTTCTTAGCTAATAAAGAATATTTTCTTAAGAAATTCTTAAACATTCCACAGACAGAGTGTTAAGAATTTCCCATTAGACTGTAGATAATAACATGAAAACAGATATACTTTTGAAAGGAGCGTGAGAAAATGACAAATTATAACGTTTTAGTAGTGGATGATGATAAAGAAATTCGCGATGCGATTGAAATCTATTTAAAGAATGAAAACATAACTGTGATAAAAGCAAAAGACGGCATAGAAGCTCTTGAAAAACTGAATGAGCACTCTGTTCATTTGATTCTATTGGATATTATGATGCCGCGCCTTGACGGCATTTCAACAACATTTAAAATCCGCGAGAAAAAAAATATTCCGATTATTATTCTGAGTGCCAAAAGTGAAGACACCGATAAGATACTAGGCCTGCAGGTCGGGGCAGATGACTATGTGACCAAACCGTTCAACCCAATGGAGCTGATTGCCAGAGTGAAATCACAGCTAAGACGGTATGTGACGCTTGGTACATACGAAGGTGTGAAAAAGACCGTAGATCTGAATGGTCTTACCCTTGATCAAACAGCTAAAGAAGTGACGGTGCACGGTGAGAACGTAAAGCTTACCCGCATTGAATACAGCATTGTCGAATTATTGATGCTGAATGCCGGCCGCGTGTTTTCTATTACTGAAATTTATGAACGTGTATGGAATGAGCCTGGCTACAATGCAGAAAAAACAGTGGCGGTTCATATCAGGAAGATAAGAGAGAAGATTGAAATCGATCCTAAAAATCCGAGGTTTTTAAAGGTGGTATGGGGAATTGGGTACAAAATGGAAAAATAGTTTAAAGTTTTTGATTGTCATGTTCTTGCTGACATATGGATTAAGCGGTGTGATTGCAGGTTTGTCAAAGGGAGATCGGTATCTCTTTAAGACTTATTTTCAATCTTATGAATTTCAAGATAGAGTCAGCTATTTCGCTAATTTGATCAGTCTGTTTGAATTAAATGGCATGACAAAAGAAGAGGCCAAAAAGAAAATCACCGTTTCAGCAGAGGAAATAGAAGATCACCGCTACAGATATGGCGACTTAACGGAACAAATCATGAACATTGAAAGTCAATACGAAGGTCAGATTCAATCAGCCAAGGATAATGGAAATAAGGCCGCTGAAGAGGTATATACGGAGGAAAGAAACAAGAAGATTGAAGATATTACAAAGAATTTTAAAGATGAAGAATATGTCCGGGAAAAAATTATCAAAGAAAAAGAATCACGTATTGATAAGTTTTATAGAGAAGGCTACGAGTATATGCGTTCTGAATTTAATAGGAATGAGAAATTATTTGTCTATTACCTGAAAGATATTGATACAGGCGAAGTGTTTACAAACTTAAACATGGATGAGAATGAAGATTCTAAAGAATACATGAATAATAAGGAAATGCTTTATATGGAGAGCTATCCCGGTTCTAAAGGCTATATCACATCAAATGATGGGTTTCATTATTTCGGAGACGGTGAAGTGATAGGGACCATGTTTGATATGAAAGAATCAAGGTTTGCCGGACAAATTGCTCTGCCGAAGTCAGCACCTGATGATAGTGAAATAATGACTGAATACAGAGATTTTCAAAAATCACAGACTTTTTTTTACAGCCATTCCATAAGCGGACTGGCAGCACTTCTAATAAGCTTTTTCTTATTAAGAAGACGGCCGTTTTATGAAGGGCTGCAAAAAAGCAGATGGGGTCAGACCTATCATCGGATTCCCCTGGATATAAGATTATTGCTCTGTTTTATCTCTTTCATGGGAGCTTTACTTGTTTCATTTGATATAAGTGATTATTATCCATATCGGTTTGGATATGAGTGGGTTTATTCCCTGCTTTTCCTGATGGCGGGAACGTTTTTTATTGCCGTTCTGTTTATTCAGGCAGCCCTGCTTTTCAATCGCTTTAGGAATGAAGCAGACCTGAAATCTGAATGGAAGACTGCCCTTCTTTATAAGCTTATAAAAATCGCAGCAGGAGCCTTCCTTATTCAAAAAACAGGTGTTCAGCTGTTGATCCTATTATCCATTGTTTTTGCCTTTGGCGCAGGAGCCGTCATTGTTATCATAGAGCCCCGTTATGTTCTGCTCTATTTCCCGATGTTCCTGCTAATCGGTCTTCCCGCTGCTTTGCTTCTTTTTAAGCGGCTGGCCTATTTTAATCAGATCGTCAAGAACACAGATGACATTATGCTTGGAAATCTCGAAACCGATTTGCCGGTTAAGGGAAAAACCATTCTGGCTAATCTATCAGCGAATATTAATGCATTAAAGCATGGGGTAAAAACCTCACAGCAAAAGCAGGTGAAAAGCGAACGGCTTAAGACGGAGCTGATTACGAATGTCAGCCACGATTTGCGGACACCGCTTACTTCGATCATCAGCTATACGGAATTATTGAAAAATCCTAACCTGTCAGAAGAGGAACGAGATTCCTATGTGCAAATTGTTGACCGCAAATCACAGCGGCTGAAAATCCTGATTGATGATTTGTTTGAGGCGTCAAAAATGGCGAGCGGCAATATTGATCTAGTAAAACAAAACGTAGATATTGCGCAGCTTCTGCAGCAGGCGCTTGCTGAATACAATGAAGCAATCAGCCAGTCTTCTCTGCAATTCAGGGTGACTCATTCGGATGAACCTGTTTATGCAGTCGTAGATGGGCAAAAAATGTGGAGAGTGTTTGAAAATTTGATTGGCAACATCCTTAAGTATTCCTTAGAGAATACTAGAGTGTACCTTTCGGTTAAAAAAACCGGGGATCAAGTCCTTATCTCTTTTAAGAATGTAACGAAGTATGAGCTCAGCGAAAACACAGATGAATTATTTGAACGGTTTAAACGCGGAGACTCATCACGTCATACCGAAGGCTCCGGACTGGGCCTGACGATTGCCAAATCGATTGTTGAACTTCATGGAGGCCGATTGGAGATTGAAGTGGATGGAGATTTATTTAAAGTAACCATCCTATTGGATGCTAATTAAAAAACAGAAAAAACAGCCGGTTTCCGTATCCAGGAAACCGGCTGTTCACTTTCATCTATTCAACATCTTCATCAGGACGGGCCCAGACAGAAACACTTTTTCCGTTAACGGGGAACGTCGCAAATCCATCTTCTTCAATGGTAATGTGATCCTCCCGCGTTCCTGTTAAATCAACCCAAACTTCGCCAGAGCGATGCTCGCCGACAAACATCCGTTTTTCTCCTTCGTCACCATTTGAGATGACAGCCGCACAGCCAGAACGTTCAAATTCTTCATGACCGCGTCTAACCCAGCCAATTGTGTTAGGATGGTCGAAATAATCATCTTGTTCACCGTAAGCTCTGGTTTGTCTTGCATAAAGAAGCGGGTCGATTGCTTCCTTTTTCCCATCAATTGGTTCGTCGCCGTCAATTCCGTAATAATCACCATAAAAGACACAAGGGTATCCTTGCTTACGCAAAAGAATAAGAGCATAAGCACTCTGCTTGAACCAATCCTCAACCCATGATTCAAGCGACTCATTAGGCTGGGAATCATGGTTATCAACGAATGTGACTGCGTGATCAGGGTGGGATCCGACCAGTGTATCGTCAAAAATCTTCGAAAGATCAAATTTACTGCCTTCCTTGGATGCTTTATAAAGCTTATAGTGAAGGGAAACATCAAATAAATCGATTTTGTAATCAATGTTATCCAGGAATGTTTGACAAGCTTTTAAATCAGACTTCCAAAACTCGCCTACAAAATAAAATTCTTCGCCGCGATCCGCGTAAAGCTCTTCAGCAAATCTCTGAACAAAGTCATGATTTATATGCTTGATGGCGTCAAGGCGGTATCCATTGCACTGCAAGGTATCTGCAAGCCACTTGCCCCATGAAATCATTTCATCCTGAACTTCTTTGTTGTCATAATCAATGTTTGCGAACATTAAGTAATCATAATTTCCAAATTCGCTATCTACATTTTTGTTCCAATCCTTATTTTCGCCAACAATCTTAAAAACACCGATTTTATCATTTTTCGCATCATAATCTGTTCCGTTGAAATGCTCGAAATTCCATTCGAACGAGGAATACTTCTTTTTACGGCCTGGAAATGTAAATTTTGTCCAGCCTTCTATTTCAATTGGCTCCGATATTTCCTCGGTTCGATTATCAGGATTAACTTCAATGGCTTTGAACAATTCCTTTTCATCAGCCCCTGCTTTATGATTCATAACCAAATCCACATAAACGGCAATGCCGTTATCGTGACAGGCTTTAATGGCAGCAATTAATTCCTTCTTTAAACCATATTTCGTTCGGACAGACCCCTTTTGATTGAACTCTCCCAGATCATATAAGTCATACACACCATACCCGACATCATCTCCAGATTGGGCTTTTGTAACGGGAGGAATCCAAACGGAATCAATGCCTCTTTCCTTAAGCTCCGGTGCTAACTCTTTCAGCCTGTTCCAATGTGTTCCAGTAGGTCGTACATGCCACTCAAAAAACTGCATCATTGTGTGATTTTGTTCCATCCCGAATTCCTCTTTTCATTATGTTCTGTCTGTTATCCTAACTTCTACCCTTAATAATAGAAAATGAAGCAGAATTTTATAAAAATTTTCTTCTTCCTTTTATCGCATTCAATTTAAGGTTTTACGGTTTGCTAAATAAATGGAATTATTTATAATAAGAAATATTATAAAATTCTGTAAAAATGAGTATGTCTATAGAACCTATCTTAGAATTCTGCTCGTCCGGGTGCAGATATACATTTATCATAGAAAGTGAGGAATTATAAATGGCTTCCATATTTTCGAAAGAAAGACTGCTGAAAGAACTTAATCAGTGCCCAGAATTCGAGGGAATAGATGCACATGAACTGGCAGATAAATTATCAATCCTTGCTGAAATCGGAAAGACTCCAGATGGAGGCGTAACAAGATTTCCTTATACGAATGAAGAGAAACAGGCAAAGTCTGTTTTCAAAGATTGGATGTCGGAAATTGGATTAGAAGTCAGGGAAGATGCGATTGGAAATTTATTCGGCACGCTTCATGGAAGCTCGCCTGATCTTCCGGTCGTGATGACAGGCTCTCATTTGGACAGTGTTCCAAATGGCGGGGCATTTGACGGTCCGCTTGGATGCTTAAGCAGTTTGCTTGCGATAAAGGCCATCGCTTTTAAACAAGAGAAGCCGAAGCGTTCGATAGAGCTTGCGGTTTTTGTAGACGAGGAAGGAGCACGATTTAAAAACGGAATTTTTGGAAGCCGAGTCATGATGGGAGAAGTTGGCGCAGCTGATTTCAAATCATTTAAAGATGATAAAGGAAACGTACTATATGATGAAATGAAAAGGTGCGGGCATGATCCTGAACGAGTTAAAGAATCCTGCAGAAAACCAGAGGATATTTATGCTTTTCTTGAACTTCATATTGAACAGGGCAAGCGCCTCGAGTCAGAAAATAAAGACATCGGCATCGTCAGCGGCATTGCCGGTCCAACCTGGATATCCTTTACGTTTATAGGCGAAACAGATCACGCGGGTAATACGCCGATGAACTTTCGCAGGGATACACTGGCGGCCGCAGCAGAATTTATTTTAAAAGTTGAACAGGCGCCGGGAAGGTTCAGCCAAACGGCTGTTGCAACGGTTGGAAAAATAAACGTCTTCCCAAACGGAACGAACGTCATTTCCGGCAAAACAGAGGTCATTGTGGATGCAAGGGATATTGATTTGGCAGCAAGAGATGCTATGATTTCCGCATTAAAAGATGAAGCAATGAATCTTTCAAAGGAAAGAGGAGTGGCTGTCGACATAAACGACGGCATCAATATATCGCCTGTGATCGTGCCGGATCATATACAGGAAATCATCCGAGCTGCTGCTGAAGCGAGTGGAGTGACCACGCTCTCTCTTCCCAGCGGAGCGGGGCATGACGCAATGACACTAGGAAAATATGTGCCTTCAGGAATGATTTTTGTGCCGAGCTTAAATGGGAAAAGCCATTCACCGGAGGAGTGGACCTCACTCCCTGACTGCATCAGAGGTGTACAGGTGCTGAAGGAATCTCTGAATCAGCTGGCAAATTGATTTTAAAATGCAAGTAAAATATCCTCTCCCGCATTTTGGGAGCGGTTTTTTTCATTTTGAAGAGAAAAATCTATAAAAGAATAATTTTCATAAAATTGCATGTAATTGAGTGTTGGCTGGGAATTTTATAGGTACTAACTCTCATGCAATAAGTAGTGATTTTTTCATTATTCGGGTTTCATATTGAACATTAGTGGGAAAATATGGTAGTAATAAGAAGGAGTACATACGAGATATCCGAAAGGAGCCCATCCATTGAAAAAAATAATACAGCTTAGCTTAGTTTTTATGCTGATCTTTACTGGGGGTTGCGGAATGAGCAAAGAAAAAGAAAACGGTAAAATAGATGCTTCATCAATGCCTGAAACGGAAGCCTTTAAAGATGAGTTTACACGGGGATTTATGGCTTCAAACAAAGAGGTTTCAGAAGGGTATTATTCATTCGAATCAAAGACAAAGGGCTATACGATGTTGTTTCCTAGAAATGCTGTAATTTCTAAAGGGAATTACGAAATTCAAGAAGATAAATATGAGACATTAACATTTGGTGAAAAATTGGAAGATAAGAATATATCATATTATATAAAGTTAACTTTTGAAGACAACAGCAATACTGCTGATACAGATATTAAATTGCGGCAGCTATCTAAGAGTACAGGTTATAGTGGGAATTTTGAAAGTGAAGATATAAATGAAAATACTGTGTATTATTCGAGTGATAAAACAGAAGAGACAGATTACTATTTTTACTTGGCATATATTAAATCAAAAGAATCCGATAAAGCTATTCGATTTACATACTTCAGTAACTGCTCTGAGGAGGAAAAGGACTGTAAATTATTGTCCAAAGATGTTGATGAAAGAATTAATTCAATAATAGAGTCTATTAACCTTAAGTAGATAAAATTAAATTATTTGAAGGTGAATATCAAATGCAGAATGAAGAACATATTATATTCTGATATATTAAGGGCTCGAATTGCGGAAAGAGAGTACGGAGGAAGGATCAAGTACCTCTAACAATTGAAGATGTCAGAAAGATATATATCGAGGAAACAGGGAAAGAACCCCCAGCTAAAATATCAATTTATTACTCAGACGAATACAAGGATCCCAATGGGTTAGATTCAGGTTTTGATGGGACTGTTATTCATTTCTTTAATCCTGAAAAAGGAATAAATCAGTCATATACAATTACAAGAGGAAGTGAACATAAGGAAGGGAGTATGCATGGAGATGCTGAAAGCGAAGAAACTCCCTTGGATTGGATATACAATGCAATGGGTATTTTTTCAGGAGTGAATGAAAGTCAGTACGATGCAGCAGTGCATTTTGATGAAGCGGTAACGAAAGAAATTAACAAGGTTGTTGAATCGGAATTAAACTCTTTACAAAAAAGAGGAAGAAATATTAGCAAGGATGAATTGGAATTGAATAAGAATGGAATCGGACACTCTTTAGGCGGCAATCTAATTCAGATGTTAAGTTTAACATACGTAAATTTTAACCGGGTATACGCGATAAATGATGCTCCGCCAAGTTCATATCAGCTTGCAAATATAGATGCTGAATTTCGATTTGAATTATTCAGAGAATTTAATTTAGATATTAGTAATTTTGACAAAATCTACACCATCCCCCCTCCCCCTCCCCCCTCCGAACTCAAAGCTTTCACTGAAAACCATTACAAAGAAAAAGGCCAAAACATTCACCATCTCACCAACGAAGAAGACATGCTGTTTGCAGCATCAGACCTTCGTGGATTTCTAAATTTGGGGAGCCGGACGATCTTGGATTCGGATGCGGATTTTGTCAGCATCCGCGACAGAATCGGCAATCTTTCAGATGAAGATTTATATGAGATGCAAAAGTTCCTGGTAAAGTATGCGCCTGCGTATAAAGCGGGAGGATATAACGGTTTAATCAAAGCGATGACAGGTGTTGATTTGGTGCTTTTACAGGAACTGAAGGATACTTGGACCAATATCAGCATCACGGATAATCCAGTTGGTGCTGCTGAAGCTGTGTGGGAGACGGTTAAGAAATTTGACGAGATTGCAGTTAATCTCAAGGACTTTGCAGCTGCCGCAATTGATTAAAAATCTTCCGGTCCTGTTGAGCATTTTTACTGATCTGACGAGCGGGGAAATTGACCTTATTGTGGATGAACTTAAAGGAATGGAGCAGGATGTAAAGGAAATCCAGAGCTTGATTGCAAGTCTTGCAGATTTGACGGCGATGGATGGGCTTCTAACTCTTAATCCCATAGAAATTGTACAAAAACTGTTTGCTATTAAAGATCATTTTGAAGCAATTGATGCGAAAATCAATCAGCTTTTTGGACGTTTTGACACAATTAAGGCCATCATCGAGGAGGCAAAGATGGAATTTGGCGAGGCGGTAGAGGGCCACAGCCTTCAGCAGGTTTCCAATGCCCTTGCTAAAAAAGGCAGATGTTATGAAGGCGGAAGTCTCTTTATCTTTAAAGTTGGCGGGAATGGACAGAAAATCGAAGTCAATCTCTCTTCAGCTGTGAGGATTTATCAATCAGGAATGGATTCCTATGATGATCAGGAGGCTGCTCTGAGAAGATACCAGCGTGCTTTTGAGGCTGTTTTCTTTGAGGATTACGAGAGAAGAAAAGGAGATCTTCTAAGCAAGATTCATGATATGGAATCTAATCCGCGTTCTTATCGAAAGCTGCTTGCCATAGGAAGCGAATATGAAGTGAAAAGCATTCATGTTCATGAACAAATTCCAGTGCTGCCTGCAGCCTTTTCAGACCGTTTAGATGAAACGGTCCATCATTTTCAGGATCAATTCGATAAAGGGAGAAAACTCATTTCTTCTATAAAGACATCCATTGAAAAGATGTTTCAAGAAGAAAAGGACATTGCTTCTATTTTTGATCTCAGATAAGGAGGAATGTGTGTGCACCAGCTTTATAAAGAGCACGTGTTTGATTCTGCTAAGGATTTAAGATACAAAGCGGATCCTCTTAATTTCCAGCTTGAAACGCTGGCTTCTGCAGGGGCTGAGCTTTCAAATCTGATAAGAGCTGAGCTTGCAGGGAGTACGGCAGAGTTTATAGAACAAATATCTATTGAACTGACCAAGCTTCGTTCCGAAAATGAAGCAGTCATCAGCCAGCAAATTTATAGCAATCATATGCTCGCGAATCAATATTCCAATTTGGTGAACGATACGAATGCTCAATACATGACCATTCGATATGATAAGAAAGAACCGGCTGGATAAAATCACGCACCCGGTCAATTCCTTTCAAAAAATCCATATATAGAATATGAAAAAATTATTCTCCCCTAATTAAGTGGGTTAGACTAATACAAATAATCCGGGAATCAAGAATAGGACTTTTCTATTAAAAATATGGAAAAGTATTATAAAAATTTCCTTAAAATAGGTTTTACCGGTAAATTACATGGGTAATTAATAACAGGATCGATAAATCCAGTAATATTCTTCCTCTATTACATAATAGTAGATAGAATGTACCATTTTACTAGTATTCTAGAAGTAACAATTGACCTTCATGGTCTTTGTTTATACAATTAATGTAAATTCGTGTAAAAGGAGAGATGAAAATGTCAGGAATTATTCGCGTTACCCCTGCAGAACTTGTCGATATGTCAAAACGTTATAACAATGAAGGTGGAGAGCTTGGTCTTCTTATTGGACGCCTAGACAGCATGATTGGTCAATTACAGGCTATGTGGGAAGGGGAAGCAAGCAACGCTTTCAGAGATCAATATGAACAGCTTAAGCCTTCTTTCGTAGATATGCAGCATTTAGTTGAAGATATTTCAAGACAATTAGAGAAGACAGCACACGCTCTTCAAGAGGCTGATGCAAACATTGCAGGCCAAATCCGCGGTTAATAGGATCTGACAATCTAATGAAGTGCAGAAAGGAGCGCCCATTCTAAATCAGATGATGGCGCTTCTTCATTTTTGAGGTGAAAAGGCATGTATATTGAAGTGACAATCGATTTGAAGCATTACACAGGAGAAACATTTGATTTGCGTCTATCAAATTATCACTCTGTCAAAAAAGTAGTGGATATAGTATGGCAGACAAGATGCATTTCTGACCCACCTCGAGAAGGGTATTGGGTGCGCGTTCCCAATAAGCAGATTGTCCTATCAGGCAACCATAAGCTTGTAGAATGCGGAATTACAACAGGAGATCGTTTTGAAATCCTATGAAGGAGTCATTCTCAATGTCAGAAAAAAAACCGTCATATTTAGAGCAGCAGCTTGAAGCTGTCATAACGAGGGAAGATGGCTATACTTTCATCTTTCAAACAGAAAAAGTAAAACTGGATCAAGCAGCAGAAATCGATATGCTAAAAGAAATGGATCCATCCATTAAGCGGGAAATCGTTTTGACTGAAGATGAATTAAGGGTTCATGTTCAGCCGCCTGAGACTTATTTGGGTTTTTCCAGTTTAAATAAAAAAGAAGAGCGAAGCAAGTGGAATTTTTCCTATCAGCTGGTAAAAAAGGTAAAAAATCACTCGTTATCGCGGCTTCATTTGATTGTATGTCCTGAAAACATTTTATTTGATCAAAGCTTTACGCCCTATTTACTTCATTACGGCGTAATGGAAAGCATTCCTCCCTATGAACAAGACGGTGACAGGCTATGGCAGGAACTGAAAGCCTGCGTTGCAGCTGCTGTTGATTCCAAATATACCTTTGAGCAATATCTGAAATTCAATGAAACTTTGGACATTTCACCAGTATCCAGGGAATTGCTTTCAGCGGCAGATTATCCTGAATTGTTAACCCTGATAGAAAAGAACATGAGGGAAATCGACAAGAAGAATGCAGCTCTTGTCTCCATTCCGGAAAAGAAATGGAAGCTTACACGGTACATAGCTCTGGGATTTCTTGTTTTGCTTGTTCCTGCACTTATTTATACAGCTTATTCCCTTTTTTCCCTTCATCCTAAACAAGAAGCGTTTGTAGAGAGCAATGAATACTATCTGGGCAACGATTACAGTGAAGTAGTCAGCACTCTTGCAGGCTACAGCATAGAAGAAATGCCTAACGTTGTTAAATTTCAATTAGCATCGTCTTACATAGTCAATGAATCTTTGACAGAAGACCAAAAGGAAAGCTTGCAAAACACGCTGACCCTTCAATCCGATCCGCAGTACCTTGAGTATTGGATACATATTGGAAGAGGCGAGGCTAAAGAAGCACTCGATCTTGCAAGAAATCTTGAGGACCGTGATCTGATTGTATTTGGACTGATTAAATACCAGGATCAAATAAAAGCGGATACTGAAATGAACAGTGAAGAAAAGCAGCAGGAACTTCAAAAAATTGATGCAGAAATAAAACAGTTTAAAGAAGAACAGGAAGCCCAGAAGAAAGAAGAAGAACAAAAGTTAGAGGAAGAACAGAAGGCGAAAGAGCAAGTGGAAGAACAGCAGAAAGCAGAAGAAGAGGCAAAGGAAGCAGCTGAGCAGGCGAAAGCTGCAGAGAAAAAGCCAGCCGCTCCTGCAAAATCGGGTTCCAACTGACGATTATAGGCAACAGGAGGTGATTTCATGAGTATTTTATGGGTTTTTCACGGTGAATCCTATCAGCAATTTGAGGTGAACGAAGAAGCGTTTCGCCCGATTTCCATCGGTTCAGAGATTCAGCACACGCTGACAGTCAGGAATTTCCCTTTTTCTGAAGGAGCTTTGACCGTTGCAAAAAAAGAAGAAACAGATGGGTTTGTCATTATTCAGAATGACAAACCCATTGGAAAGGCTGCAGTAAAAGAGCCATTCCATCTTGAGGATCATTCAGAACAGCTGACGATTTTTTTAACGCCAGCGCCTGAAAAAGTAGAAGCCTACTATATTGGATTTCAAAACGAAATTTCTTTTTCAGCGACCATTAAAGAGGCTCACATTTATAAAGATAAGGGTACTTTTCCCGTTCTCGGAAAAGGCTCTCTCACCTTGTTAAAAACAGGAAGTCATTGGAAGGTTTCGCCTGAGGGTGAAAAGGTCTATTTGAATGGAAGGAAGATAGAGTGTCTCACGCAATTGCAAATTGGGGACATTCTCTTCTGGCCGTTTATGACGGTCCGGCTGATAGAAGACGATTTGATACAGGTTTTGAGCATAGATGAGTTTCATTCAACCCTGCCCCATACGGAAAAACCAAGATCTGAAATGAGCAAAAAATATCCGATCTACCGCCGCACGCCGCGGATGATCTATGAGCTTCCGAAAGATAAAATTTCGCTCACTTTCCCAGCGCAGGAAGGGGACGATCAATCACGGAGCCTGTGGCTGATTATTCTGCCGCCGCTTGTCATGATGATTGCGATGGGAATTGTAGCTCTTGTTGCTCCGCGGGGCATTTTTATCATCGTCTCCATGGTTATGTTTGTGATGACGCTGATCACGTCAACGGCGCAATATTTCAGAGAAAAAGGAAATTACAAGAAACGCCAAGAGCGCAGACTCCGCGTGTACACACAATATCTTGAAAACAAACGCCATGAGCTTCAGGAGGTGGCTGAAAAGCAGCGCCAGGTACTGTCTTACCATTTTCCTTCTTTTGAACAAATGAAGTATATGACGCGGCAAATATCAGACCGAATTTGGGAAAGAACGCCTGAAAGCAATGATTTTCTGGAGCTTCGAATCGGAACGGGCACCGTTAAATCAAGCTATCAAATTTCACTTAGCTCAAACGATATGGCGAACAGAGAAGTGGATGATCTGCTTGAACAGTCACAGCAAATGGAAAAGGTATACAGGGAAATTGGTTCAGTGCCAATCAGTGTGAACCTTTCCCAGGGTGCAATGGGACTGATCGGGAAAGAAGCAATCATGAAAAATGAACTTCATCAATTAATTGGACAGCTTGCATTTTCACACAGCTATCATGATGTCCGCTTTGTGTTTATTTTTAATGAAAAAGAATACAAGAGCTGGGAATGGCTGAAATGGCTACCGCATTTTCAGCTTCCGCACGCATTTGCAAAAGGCATGATTTATAACGAGCAAACAAGAGATCAGCTGCTTACTTCGATCTATGAAATGCTGCGTGAGCGTGATCTGGAAGAAAAGAAAGAAAACACAAGGTTTGCACCTCACATTATTTTTGTTATTACTAATCAGCAGCTTATCTCTGATCATGTGATTTTGGAATATTTAGAAGGCGAGTTTTCACATTTAGGCATTTCCGTTATTTTTGCTGCCGAAGCGAAAGAGAGCCTGTCTGATAACATCCACACGCTTGTGAGGTATGTCAACGATCAAGAAGGGGACATTCTCATTCAGGAGAAAAAAGCGGCTGCGATTCCTTTTAAGCTGGATTTACATAAGCATGAGGGAAATGAGTCGTTCGCCCGGATGCTTCGTACGCTTGATCACCAAGTGGGAATGACAAATTCGATTCCAAAAAGCGTTTCCTTTTTAGAGATGGTCAATGTAAAAGAAGTCGATGATCTCCCGATTGAGCAAAACTGGCAGACGCGGGAATCGGCAAAATCTCTTGCTGTTCCAGTAGGACTAAAGGGCAAGGAAGATGTAGTTGAATTAAACCTGCACGAAAAAGCGCATGGGCCACACGGTCTATTAGCGGGTACTACCGGTTCAGGTAAAAGTGAATTCCTTCAAACCTATATTCTGTCATTGGCTGTTCATTTCCACCCTCATGAGGTAGCTTTCCTGCTGATTGATTACAAGGGCGGCGGAATGGCGCAGCCGTTTAAAAATATGCCGCATTTGCTTGGCACGATCACAAACATTGAAGGCAGCAAAAACTTCAGTGCCCGTGCCCTTGCATCAATTAAAAGTGAATTAAAAAGGCGCCAGCGTCTGTTCGATCAGTATCAGGTCAATCACATTAATGATTATACAAGTCTTTATAAACGCAATCAGGCCGAAGAACCTCTGCCTCATTTATTTTTAATTTCCGATGAATTTGCGGAATTAAAAAGCGAAGAGCCTGATTTTATCAGGGAGCTTGTCAGCACAGCGCGCATCGGCCGAAGCTTAGGCGTGCATCTCATCCTGGCAACACAAAAGCCTGGAGGAGTCATCGATGACCAAATCTGGAGTAATGCCAGATTCAGAGTGGCCCTTAAGGTTCAGGATGCAAGCGACAGTAAAGAGATTTTGAAAAACTCAGATGCCGCCTCTATTACTATTACAGGACGAGGATACCTGCAGGTAGGCAATAATGAAGTTTACGAGCTGTTCCAATCAGCATGGAGCGGAGCGCCTTATCTAGAGGAAACATCAGAGTCCGAAGATGAGGTAGCGATCGTGACAGACCTTGGTCTGCAGCCGTTATCAAATGTCTCATCTTCTAAACAGCATAAAAAAGATACGGAATCACAGATTGAAGTGATCGTCGATAAAATTGAAGAATTGCAGGAAAAAATGGGTATTCGCAAGCTGAACAGTCCATGGCTCCCGCCGCTTGAAAACAGAATTTCGCGCCATCAATATGCTTCCCTGCAACATGAGGAAATTTATCTTGGTCTGATTGATGAGCCTGAAAAGCAAAGCCAGACCCCATACTCGTATCAGCTGATGGATGACGGCAACATCGCCATCTTCGGATCTTCCGGCTATGGGAAATCACATACTGTGATGCTTCTGCTTTTTGGCATCGCGGCAAGGCTCAGCCCTGAGGAAGCCCACTATTACGTCATAGATTACGGCAATGGGACATTGCTGCCGCTTAGACAGCTGCCGCATACAGCGGATTATTTCCAGCTCGATCAAGAGCTGAAAATTGATAAGTTTATGAGAATCGTAAAAGATGAGATTTCACGGAGGAAGCAATTGTTTCAGCAGCAAGAGGTCAGCAGCATCAAAATGTACAATTCATTAAGTAAAAACAAGCTCCCTCTTATGTATATTGCCATTGATAATTTTGATCTCGTGAAAGAGGAAATGCAGGAGCTTGAAACGCAGCTGATTCAGTTTGCGCGTGATGGCCAGTCTCTGGGCATCTATATGATTTTTACAGCCACAAGGGTACAGTCTGTCAGACAATCATTGATGAACAGTATGAAAACGAAAATCCTTCATTATCTTATGGATACGACTGAAACATACATGGCCATTGGAAAAGTCCCGTTTGCGCCTGAACCAATTCCGGGACGCGCCATTATCAAGAAGGATCAGGCATATTTCTCTCAAATTTTCCTGCCTGCTGATGGAGAGGATGATTATGAGCTGCTTGATTCCATTAAAGAAGAAATTGGAATGCTGAAGGTGAAGTACAAGAATGACAAGCTTCCTCGTCCTGTCCCAATGCTTCCTGCTGAACTGACCATGATCAACTTTACACAGTTCACTGCTGATGCTCAGAAAACAGGCGTGATTCCAATCGGACTTGATGAAGAGCATGTACAGCCTGTCAGCGTGAATCTGGCGAAAACAAAGCACTGCATCATACTCGGCCAGACTCAAAAAGGGAAGACAAATGTTCTTAAAGTCATCTTGAACACAGCCCTGCTTCAGCCGACCGAATCTATTGGTATATTTGATTCGATTGACCGCGGACTGGCAAGCTATGCTTCTGAAGAAAAGATTGCTTATCTTGACACGAAAGAACAAATATCATCGTGGCTTGATCGAACAGAAGAACTTCTTAAAGACAGAGAACAAACCTACCTTACAGCAATCCAGCAGGGTGTTGTAAATAATTTAGCTTTCTCGCCGGTTATGCTTGTCGTTGACGGCTATTCAAGATTCCAGCAATCTCTTGACAGTATGCTGCAAGACCGTTTGACACGATTTATGAAAAACTACAGCCACCTCGGCTTTAATGTCATTGTTTCAGGAAATAACAACGAGCTGACAAAAGGATTTGATGCGTTCACAAGTGAAATCAAACAAATCCGCCAGGCACTCATTTTAATGAAAAAATCAGAGCAAACCCTATATACCTTGCCTTACAGCCGGAAAGAAAGCGATATTCACCCAGGCTTCGGATACTATGTGGAAAATGGCAAAGAAACGAAAATACAAATTCCTCTTTGTGTCATTGAAAGGAAGATCTACACATGACAGATCAAAGAAAACATACGATTAAAATGATAGCTGCGGTGCTGCTTATCTTAGCAGTGCCTGCTCTCTTCTTCCAATTCATCGGGGACAATCCGCTGGAAATAAAGGAGAAAGCTACAAGAAATATCGCTGTCGTTAATGAGGACATCGGAACAGAAAAAGCTGAAGGGGAAAATACAGAAGCTGAACCTGTTCAATTCGGAAAGGAAGTTGCAGCGATACTTGACGAGGATTCCCAGTACGACTGGACAATCTTAAGTAGAAGTGCCGCAGTTAACGGGCTGAAAAACGGGCAGTACGACGCTGTCATTTATATTCCTTCCAATTTTTCTGCCAACATTTTAACTTATGATGAACAGCAGCCTTCTAAAGCAGAATTTGAATATGTGGTCCAAAATCAGCTGAATGCTGAAAACAGACAAAGAGTGCTCCGCGCACTGGAAGACGCTACAGGCCGCGTAAATAAGCAAATGTCTTCGCTGTACTGGAGCTATGTCGCACAGGACATGGAGAATGTAAGAGAAGAGTTTGACCGCATTCTCGAAAAGGAAATTGCCTTTCAAAATGCCATGCTGAATTTTTATAAACCAAGCTCTAAAGATCTGGCTGGGGAATTAGATCAGCAAAAGCAAATGCTTGAGCAATTGCAAACGACACTAAAACAGGCTGAACAAGAAACGCCTGAACAAAAAAACACGGTCGAGCAATTTGAGAAAAGCCTTGCTTCATTCGTAGAGTATGTTGATGAATATCAGGCATATCAGGAAGATCAGCAGCAGCTTCTGACGTTAGCCCAGCAGGAAAGTTTAACGGCCATTCAGGGCGGAACAACGGAAGTGGATCAAGTACAGAATGAAACGCAGCAGGCATTTAACGAACAAGGAAGCATGCTTGCATCAAGAATGACTGACATTCAGCAGCAGCTTGATCAGAATCAAAAAACAGCAGAAAACCTTGGCAGTGTAAGGCTCAGCCAAACAGAACGCCAGGCAAGAGAGCTTGAGACTGTTCACCGTAATTATGTGGACATGTATATTATGAAGGATAACCAGGATACACTGAACCGTCTTGAAGGGGAGCTCATTCCTCTTAGGGAAAGCCTTAAGCAAGGAAGTCCCGGGGAGGAACCAGGTAACGGAGAAGAAGGGCCTCCTGAAGATGGTGGAGGGGACGCTGAACCAGAAACTCCCGACGAAAATGAAAGTCCTGCCAACATGGAAGAGGAGCGGGCTAACATTCTTGCTGTTTCAGAACAGATGAAAAATCTGAAGACAATTCTGGAAACCATTCCGGACCCAAAACCGGATCAAGTAACACAAGCGATAACTGAATTAGAGGATATGGCAGCCCAGCTTGCTGCAATCGAAGAATCGATTAAGTCAAAAGAAGATCAGAACTCATGGAAAGGTGAGTATGATAAATTACTTGCTCTTTATGAAAAGCTGACAGAAGACAATGCAAAACTATTAGAAGAAAATCAGCTTCTAAAAGATGAAAACAGCAAACTGGCAGAAAAGATCAAACAGCTGACAGATAATATGAACTCAGGTTCAGCTGCCATCATGGAACAAGAACAAACCATTCTTAACTCGCTCAGTCCTGAAAGAAAGCAAAGACTTGAGAGTGTGTTCAGCGGGCCTATCGGAAATGCATCAATGAACGATGTACTGAAATACCATACGATTTTGTCCCAGTATGAGGCAGCCGCCAAGCGTATGAATAACTCATCAGATCCGGCCAAAGATGCTGTCCTTGCAGATGAAATGCAAAAAACGAAAGTAGCTGCCATTCTATCAATCAATGAAGAAGAACAAGGCGCATGGGACAAGCTAAATCAGGAGCTGCCGGCTACTGAAGAAGAAATGAAAGAAGTCCATGCTTCCGCTCTTGTATTCATAGATGAATACAGCAAGGAGCTCGATGCTCAGCAGACAGCTATATTAGAGGATCTTGCTTCTATGGAAGAGAGCGCAAATAGCGTACTCAGCCAAGTTCAGGAATCAGAAAATACAGCTTCTAGAATGCCGCTTGAAAATTCGGACGGTACAACACTTGTTGTCAATCAGCAAAATATCAGTCAGGAATTGGTTATGATTACAGATTTGATGAACTCGCTTGGGGACAGACAGGAGACGGTTGTAAGCAGTACGGATGTCCTCCAGAAAAAAGTGAATGAAGTTCAATCTGAAGCGGATCTATTAAATGATAAATGGGCAACGAATGTAGCTTCAACACAGCTTGTCAGAGATGACGTTTTCAGTATTCTCGGCAATACGTTTGTAGATGGACAGAACAACGGCTATGTTTATGAGCATCTTGCCAATCCGCTGCAAATAAGCGGGGAAGCACCGACTGCTCAGGCAAAAGCGGTTCCGCCGGTCGTTATTCTTGTTATCATCCTAATCAGCAGCTTGCTGATCGGATTCTTCAGTCATTATTTTAAAGCAGCACCGTTATTAGTAAGAGGCTCTATGTTTGGCCTTTTAAACTTAATTGTGGGGCTCATCATAAGCGTATTCGGTTTAAATATATACACACTTACAGATGAACGTGCTATTCAATGGTCAATCTTTACAGTCCTCCTGTTATTTGCAGCATCAACAATTGTACGGGTAGCGTTCTTGCTCGGCAATTTTACAGGCTGGCTTGCAAGTGTAGGTCTTGTTGCGTTCTTTATCAGTCCTTTGCTTGCATTAGCAGCGCCTAACTTCACGTATGAAGATCCGATGTCTAAGGTATACATCTCGATCCAATATGACGCAAATAACTTATTTACTCAGGGAGTGATTGTGCTGATCGGCATCATCCTTGTTCTGACCATCCTGCCGTTTGTTGTGAATGCTCTTAAAAACACAAACGAAAAGGCTAATCAGGAACATGCCCATGAAGTGTAAAACAGGCATTTTGCTAACCCTAGTTCTGGTTATCTTTAGTTTGACCAGCGGGGTTGCAGTAAAAGCAGAGACAGAAGCAAACCTTGAGGAACTCGATCCTAATATCTATGAGGAAAAAGAACTTAAGGAAAACACGGATTACCTGCATGAAGAATCACTTTATGAAAAAAGAAACTCAATACCGGAGGAGCAAAAAGATCTAACCTTTGAAAAGCCATCAAGGGATGAAAAGGATGATCTGCAGGAACAGCTCTTCACAAATTACACGAAAGAGAAAAACACAATTAAATCCAAAGCTGAACAAATGGATTTATTCTCCGGCACTGCAGAACCATCGATGAGTATGACCGCAACGGAAAATAAAGATACTAGCCAAAATTCCGGCTTAATGATGACGTATATTCTCCTGATTGCCATTGGCGTCATCCTAATGATTGGGCTTTTGATTCCAAAGATGACACAAAGCAAAAAAACAGAATAAGAGATTGAGGCAGCTTTTTATAGCTGTCTTTTTTTGTGCTTCGATGTCTAGGTCCAGCGCGCCTGCGGCATGCCGCTTGTAAGGAATGATTTTCGCTAATAAAAGGCTATTTCAGCTAATTGGAAAGAATAACGGCTGAAACAGTAAGTAAAAGGATAAATCAAAAATTCGTATCGCTAATAAAGTTGATTATTCCGCTATAAAAATGAAGAAAATCGCTAATAAAAGTCCACCTTTCGCAAATAAATGGGCGATTTTTGCTAAAAGACTCTATCACTGCCCGCCGGATTAAGAAATGTTTTACTTATTTTGGATGTAGAGCAAAAAACATCCTTCGTGCTATGATGAAAGGAATCTATGAATATGAAAGAGAAACAATCCGATGAGAATAAATAAATATATAAGTGAAACAGGCTGCTGCTCAAGGCGTGAAACCGATCGTCTTATTGCTGATTGCCGGATAACCATTAATGGTGTCACGTGTGAGGCCGGCGACACGGTTACTGAGGGGGATATCGTATTGATTGACGGCAGTCCGATCCCGCCTAAAGCCATGCCCGTCTATCTGGCTTTAAATAAACCAGTGGGTATTACGTGTACAGCAGCAAAAGATGTAAAGGGGAATATTATCGAATTTATGGATTTTCCCAAACGGATCTTTCCTGTTGGCCGGCTGGATAAAGCGTCAGAAGGGTTACTTTTGCTCACAAATGATGGTGCAATCGTAAACAAAATCATGCGTTATGAACATGGCCATGAAAAAGAATATCTCGTCAAGGTAGATAAGCCATTTGACGATGACTTTATTCTTGGAATGTCAGGCGGAGTAGAAATACTCGGCGTGACAACTAAACCATGTACAGTGGAGAGGATCAGCGATTGCGAATTCCGCATCATTCTTACTCAAGGACTTAATCGTCAAATTCGCAGAATGTGCAAAGTATTTGGTCATAGGGTAGTGAGGCTTGAAAGAAAGAGGATCATGAATCTGTCTGTAGAAGGCTTAAGCAGCGGGGAGTGGCGCGAATTGACTGTATATGAGATTGAAGAGCTGATGAGCAGGCTTGCTTAAAGAAAAAACCGCGTGACACTTCACATGTGCCCGCGGTTCTTTTTTAAGCTGAAAACCCTTCTTCATGCAAGTAGTTTGCAGCCTCTTTATAAGTGGTAAACGTGCCGTCAAGGTTTAACCCAGCGTAGACATTCCACATGTCATCTTCCTGAATCAAAACAAGAGTCTGTCCATCCTCATTTGTCCATTTTTCATCTTCAAATTCTTCTATTTGCTCGTCTTCATGCACAGAAAGCGAATGAATGGATTTTTTGATGATGCTGCGCAATTCTTCTTCAGAAAAATCACGAATGTTAACCATGCCTTTATCATTCGCAGCGTACCCTTTTACATATTCAGCATAAACGAAACCATTTCCGTTTGGATGAAGATGATAGACAACATTTTTCTTATCGTAAATACTTTCCTCAAAATGAAAGTTGATTCTTCCAAGGGAAACCGTTCTTTCTTTCCAATTCTTTAAATGATTCAATAACAGCAAGTTTTTGTTCAAAAGTAAGCATACATTTCCTCCGATAATCGATTCAATCTGTTTATTATATCACAGGGAGCCGAAAACCATTTATTTGACTGGAATTAACTAAGACGATTATATATGTTCGAAAGATTAAACTGTTCGGATGGATTGCGGAGGGTTCACTTAGAGCGGCTGAACCTGCCCGATTTGCTCTAGAAGATGGCGCTAAAGCGCACCGTTATCTAGAGAGCAGAAAAAGTACGGGAAAAATTGTTTTAATTCCATAAAGAGGAGCCTGCTTTTTTAATTAGCCTCTTTTTAAGATAGAGGAAAGGATAAAATCTTGCGCATTGCTGTCTAGCTCCATCGCTCAATTTCCATTCCCCCAGCTTAAGATGCTGTTTTTTGACGCTCTGATACCGCTATTTGCTTTCATTTCATGTGAATTATAAGGGTAACCTTATTATACTTAAATCGATGCGTATAGCCTGTTTCTGGCTCATTTTAACCCTATATTGATCCTTATCCTTTAAATTAAATCTTTTTTAGAATGGAGTGTGCGTTTAATGACCGTTAAAGGAGTAGCTCTTGATGCAAATACAAGATGTCGTCACTATGCGACTGACAAAGATATTATTGCGATCAAATTTAAATGCTGTGAAACCTACTATGCATGTTTTGAATGTCATGGGGAGCTTGCAGATCACAATCCGGAGGTATGGGATAAAGCTGAACGGGACATGCCTGCCGTGCTTTGCGGCTCTTGCCGTCATGTGATGACGATACAAGAATATATTGATAGCGGCAATACGTGTCCCAAGTGCGGGTCTGCCTTTAATCCGGGCTGTCAAACACATTACCACTTGTACTTTGGTTCTTAAGGCGTTTACTATGCATTCTTTTTGGGAATATAATAAGAAAAGAGGAGGAGTTTACATTGAAAAAACTTATTAGAAAAGCGATAAAATATGCTCCAATCGTCTATCCTATTGTAAAGAAAATGCTTAACAAGCGTAAAAATGGCGGACGCACAACTTACTAATAAACGTTAAACCGCTGCTAAAAAAAGCAGTGGTTTTTTTATGCTTTTTTTCAAATGAAATACACCTGCTGATTCATAAGCAGGTGTTCCGTTCTAATTCATTATGTTCTTTTGCGCATTGAACGCAATACAAGGCTTAATAAGAAAACAAAGATGATAGCTCCAAGCAATGCAGGGATAATGGCGATGTCTGCTAAAGTTGGTCCAAATGTGCCAAGAAGTTCTCCGCCGATCCATGCACCGATGATACCGGCAATGATGTTTCCTATAATTCCTCCAGGTACGTTTTTACCTAAAATAACTCCTGCTAACCATCCGATTAAACCGCCAACGATAAGATATAAAATAAAGCCCATTTTTATATTCCGCCTTTCTTAAGATAGTGTGGTTTTTGTTTCTATGGTTTTTATTC
Source organism: Bacillus sp. V2I10 (assembly GCF_030817055.1). Classification (NCBI taxonomy): domain Bacteria; kingdom Bacillati; phylum Bacillota; class Bacilli; order Caryophanales; family Bacillaceae; genus Bacillus; species Bacillus sp. V2I10. The sequence continues at coordinate 444,474 of NZ_JAUSYV010000001.1, forward strand.
CCCTGCCTTTTAGAAAAGAAACATCTTGCTGAAATTTTTTAAAAATTCCCTTTAAAAAAGAAAAATATACTTTTTTCTTTTAATTAGGACTTTCCTAGAAAGTGCAAGTTGTTTCATGTAGTATGGTAACAATAAGATAAGCATAATTTTTTTGAGATGGGACGGAACTATGAAAACAGAGACAACACTCACGATTAAATCTAAATATGTGAAGGAAATGAAAAACGGCAGCCCCCTTATTCAAAAGGATTCGGTCGTTAATCTTTCTAACTTAAAGCATGAAGGCGAGCTTATCAGACTGGTTGATGATCAGCAGCGGTTTATTGGCAGGGGATATTACGGAAAGCAAAACAAAGGAATCGGCTGGATTCTCACTTCAAGTGAAAGAGAAGAAATGAATCAATCTTTCTTTGATCAGAAAATCCAAGCTGCCATCGAGTTCCGGAAGAACCTTTTCCAAAGCGTAGAAACGACAGCCTTCCGGGTTTTCAACGGTGAAGGGGACGGCATTGGCGGATTAACAATCGATTATTTTGACGGCTACTATTTGGTGACATGGTACAGTAAAGGGATTTACCAATTTAATTCCTTCATTCTTGAGGCCTTAAAGAAGAGTGCTGAGATCCGCGGGATCTATCAGAAAAAACGATTTGATTCAAAAGGGAAGTTTGTTGAGGAAGATGGTTTTGTAGAAGGGCATAGGCCTGAATTTCCGTTAATCGTAAAGGAAAATGGCGTGAAATTTGCTGTATATTTAAACGATGGCGCAATGGTTGGTGTTTTTCTTGATCAAAGGGATGTAAGAAAGACGATTAGAGACCGTTATGCAAAAGGAAAAACAGTTCTGAATTTATTTTCCTATACAGGCGCGTTTTCTGTGTTTGCTGCACTCGGCGGAGCTGTAAAAACAACGAGTGTTGACCTGGCAAACCGGAGTCTCGGCAAAACCATCGAGCAATTCAGCATAAATGAGATTGATTATGAAGCACAGGATATTATTGTTGAAGATGTTTTTCATTACTTTAAATATGCACTGAAAAAAAATCTGAAGTTTGACCTTGTCATTCTTGACCCGCCAAGCTTTGCAAGATCTAAAAAATATACCTTCAGTGCTGCAAAGGACTATAAGGACCTGCTTAAAGAAATCATTGCTTTAACGGAAGAACATGGGGTCATTGTCGCATCAACAAACTGCAGCACGTTCTCAATGAAGAAATTTAAAGCTTTTATCGACACCGCCTTTAAAGAAACGGGCGGAAAACATAAGATAAAAGAAGAGTTTTCTCTGCCGGATGACTTTAAAACGATAAAAGAATTCCAAGAGGGAAATTATTTAAAAGTAGTGTTTATAGAAAAGCTGAATCCAGTCAAATAATGACTGGATTTCTTATGGTACAGATTAGGTTAGAATGATATTTGATTAAAAAGAAACTGTAATAGAATATTCATTAAGACAGCACATATAGCATGGTTCACCATACTATCAATTTAACCACCCCGGAAATTTCTGTACTATATGCATAATGTGCGTTTTTGAAGCGTATATGATGCATAAAATTAGACTCTGTTATGTGCCTTTTTTCAGAGAAGTTGTTTATGTTTATGATACGGCTTCAACCGGTTCTGCTATTTCTCTTATAGGACAATCTTTATCTCTCTCAATGAAAAGCAGGGCGCAGCACATTATTACCTGCTTATAATGAAATCTAATTATGTTTGTCGTTGAAGATGCCTTGAAAGACTGCTTCAGACTGAAATGTAACCAATATAATCAAAAAGCAGCATTCAACTGAAGCTGCTTTTTTTCCATTCTTCCTCAAGGAGAGAATGCATGATAACATCGCATGGCATTTGATCCTGGATGATATAATTCCTTAGCCTTCCTTCCTCTTTAAAGCCTAAACGCAGAAGAACGCTTCTGGAAGGGGAATTCTCAAGCATAACCACCGCCCCGATTCGGATCAGCTCCATCTCCTTAAACCCAAAAGCAAGTACGGCCTTAATGGCCTCGGATGCAAAGCCTTTGTGCCAATGTAAATGAGAGATTTCATAGCCTATTTCAGCTCGTTTGTACTTCTTTGACAGTGCGTGAAATCCGCATGTGCCAATCAGTTCATTTGTCTCTTTGAGCTCAATTCCCCAGCGTATGAGTTTATTTGATTGATAGCCAATTTGAAACGAATGAATCAGAGTCTCTGCTTCCTCTAATGTTTTAAAAGAATTCATTCCATAATACCTTGTTACCTCTTTGTTTGAGAAATAATCATACAATTTCACAGCGTCAGAACTCTCAATACTCCTTAGCCGTAAACGGTTCGTTTCTAATTGTGGAAATGATGTCATTTTCGTTCTCCTTTTTCTCCTTTAAAATGATCTATTTCGACACGTAACGCTTTTTTACCTGTCACTATTTCCCCTAATTTCAAGAGTAACAAAATGAATTAGCTGTTGCTGATCACGATCCGTTTCCATATTAAGGGGCAATGTTTACATGTATACAATTTATGTGTACTTGTAAACAAAATGTAATAAATTGTTTACAAGTAATGTATACATGTATACAAATGTGTACGCATCCCGGTGTGAAAGGATGTATACAAATTGTTGATGTTGTATACATATTTGTATGCGTTGTAAACACTTTTGTAAACAAGTATACAAAAACGTAATCATTTTAACTCTATTGACGAAACTATCAATCTCTAATACTCTTTAATAGAATGGATTTTTATACTAATTCATGAAGTGAAAGGAATGGTGTTCATGAGTAATTCTAGAATCGCAGCAATCGATGTTGGAAATGATGCAGTAAAAGCAATTTTCGGAAAATACGACTCTCAACTATACATACCGAATGTCATTGCAAGAGACATTGAAGATCGTCCGGTCATTGGAATCGAAGAATTAGACAGCAAGGATCCGCTTGATGGAATCCATATTAAAGTTCACTCCCCTGCTTTAAAAGAAAATAATGCTATTTACCGTGTTGGCCACTTAGCTACAAAAAGCGACAATGCTTCTGAGCTTGATCCTGGCAGCAGCAAATCAGAGGAAGATCAAACGTTAGTTATGCTGTTTGCTTCAATTGCACTTGATGCAGTAAAGCCTGAAAATGAAAAAGTGTTCCGCAGAAATAACAAAGTCATTGATGCAACATATACTCTAGGCACTGGACTTCCATTAAGAGAAGCAAAAGAAGGCAAGGATGTCGGTTACCGCTCTAAGCTTCTTGGAAATGTTCATCAGGTTGAATTTTTGATTACTCCTAAATATCAGGGATTAAAAGTAAACATCAAATTTGACGAAGTGAAAGTATATCCTGAAGGATTTGCAGCTTATATCAACTTAGTGATGGACAAGGATTTAAACATCATCAATAAAGACTTGATTGATAAGCGCATCATCATCCAGGATATCGGAGGCCTTTCTACTGATATCGCAGTGATTAAAAACCGCAATGTAGATGACGATAAAGCACAGGGCTTTAACCTTGGCGTTGTAGAATCACTTGAAGCAATCCGCGAAGAGATACGTTCTAAGCATGGTGTTGAACTTGACAGCCGCCGTGATGTAGTAGAAATCATCACCAAGAAGACTGACCGCAATCATATCTATGTAAGAGGAAGCCGCACAAGCGTTCATGATATTACGGATCGCATTCTCTTAGATCTTGCGAAGAAGCAATACCGCCACCTGCGCAACGTTTGGCAAAAGAACTCACAAACTGAAATCTGCTATTTTGTCGGCGGAGGAGCCGTTGTTCTGAAAGATTACCTTAAAACGCTTAATAACAATCTTGACGGCTACAATATTGACTTCTTTGAAGATGAGAATGAAAGCATCTGGATGATGGCAAATGCTTATTATAAGCTCGTTTTTGACTTTTACCGCAAGTCAAACAAAGAAAAAAGCAGCGAAGATAAAAAAGCAGCTACTACCAAATAATAGGGTGGTTTTATGAATAAAGGCGCTTCATCAGGAATTCAAAGGGGACAGGCGATCACGTTTCGCATCCCCTCAGATACTCCTGAGCACATAATAAAACAGCTGCAGAAGCTGAAAGAAACGGAAAAAAGGAACTTCTCAAGCAAAATTGCTGAATTTGTCTCACAAGGAGTCAGTGATTCTTTTGTTAAAGAGAAGGAAAGCATCACAATTCCGCTTCCGCAAAAACTCAGCAAAGCACAGAGAGACTGGATTAAACACGAGCACTCTGAAGCGCTGCTTGGAAGCATCGTGTATCAGATTCTTGCTGATCCAATTAGAGCATCTTCCCTTCTAGCTTCATTTAACAGCAGGGAACTTGATATTGACGAGGCCCTTTACTTGCAGGAAACAGCCTTTCCGTCTGGCAGCCGTCCGGCTATGCAGGTACCTGAGCCTGACGAGAATTTTGATGAAAATGCAGGGCTTGATGATTTCGATTGGGAAAAAGCGTTGCAGGAGTCAGCTTCATCAGCAGAAGAAGAAGTAAAAGAAGAAACAGCGGATGATTTAATCGGCGGATTTCTTGCTAAAATGAATAAATGATAAGAAAAGCGGAAGCGCCCGTTTAGCTCCGAAAGACAGATAAGAATCTGGCAGAAAAATCCGGGTTTGACTTTTATGGCGGATTTGTTCTGGCCGAGGAGTTGGGCAATGGAGCTAGACATAATTGCGCAAAATTTTATACTTCCCATACTCTTAAAAAAAGCTAACAGCAGATGTTAGCTTTTTTGTCTTGGTTAAAGCGTATATAACTAAGCAATTTTTTAAAAACAATTTTCAGAAGCGTGCTGCTAATAAAGGTCGTGCCGTTAGTCTGTTATTTCCAAATAATGGCTTTTTATGAAAGATAAAAACCACATCTAGTATTAGACATGGTCGCAGTTGATAAGAAATATAGAAGCCAGAAGTTTATGAGTCAAATGAATAGAGCGGCGCTAAAAGAGGCTGAATTCAGGAGGACATTCTGCGTTCTGGAGACGGAAAGACCTGGGAATTGTCCGGATCTGCGAACACTTTGGTTTTCCGGTTATCACAGAGTATAGAGGTGATAAAAGGGCAATTGACCGTTTATATCCTCGTTTATGATCCTTATCAGCAAATCACTTATACTGAAAAATCTTAAGGAGCATCAATTGATTTTACTCGGCCTACTTGACCATCCTGAAGGCGCACTTTTATTCCGTGAGGGTGAAAAGCAGATTTTGTCAGAATATCTTTTACAACACCGCCCGTAAGCTTTCCAGATCGCTGATCCTGTTTCAGGACAATCTGAACAGGCGTACCGGGTTTAATATGTTCGCGGTTTTGACCGTTCATTTAAACACCCATTCTTCTGCGCTGATTATTTGTTTTCTTAGAAACCTGGCTCTTCATGTTCTTCGTCTGATTAGAACCTTTCATACTGGCATTTCCGTTCGCTTGTGCCTGTTTTTTACTGGCAAGCTTTTGTTTAATCGCTTCTTCAAGTGTCATTTTCTTTTCTGACATAGGACAAACCTCCCTTATTAAGATGTACAGTCATTATACTATCATTCACAAAATAAAAATAGAACTCTCTCTGAAAGCATTCCCTGAATCTGATTAATTTACAGGGCTGCTGTATACTAGTAGTAACGAATTTGATAAGGAGCATCGATATGACTGTACCTTTAGGCGGAAGCCAGCTGCGGAACTATATAGAATTTCGAAAAGACCCTCTCCTTTTTCTTTTAAATACCCATACACAAGGGGACATCGTTGCTATAAATCCACATTCAAAGAATACATCTTACATAATCCATTCCAGAGAAGCTGTTAAGCAGATTTTAACTTTAAAAGAAGAGTATTTTGAAAAAGGTTCTTCTGCACGGACACTTGGGAAAACACTTGGAAACGGTGTTTTAACAAGCGGGGGCGAGGAGCATAGACAGCAGAGGAAAATGATGCAGCCTGCCTTTCACAAACGAAAAATCACCGGTTACGCAGAAACTGTAACCTCAATGACTCAGGACTTGATCAGCTCATGGGAATCTGGAGAAACGAGGCCAATACATGAAGATATGATGAATTTGACGCTTCGGATCATCGTCAAAACAATGTTTGGAGTCGAGCTTTCTCCAAATACAACTCATATTACTAAAGCGGTAAGCGATATCATTGAAAAAACGGCTAAATCCTTGCTGACTCCCTTTCCTCCCCCTGATTTTTTGCCTACTGCTCAAAATAGAAACTACAAAAAGGGAGTCAAAACACTGGATGAACTGGCTGATTTTCTAATTGAAGAAGGAATGAAACAGTCTTCAGGAGATGACCTTATGTCTTTACTTCTTGAAACAAAATATGAAAACGGTCAATCTTTATCAAAAAAAGAAATAAGAGATCAAATTGTCACGATATTAATTGCAGGACACGAAACGACTGCAAATTTATTAACGTGGGTCTTTGCCCTTATTGCCAAACATCCCAATGTTGAGGAAAGAATGCTGAGTGAGCTGGGCTTTTTTGGCAACAGCTTAAAGTTTGAAAATCTAAAAAATTTGCCTTATACCAATCAAGTTATACAGGAAGTACTAAGACTTTATCCTTCTGCGTGGATCATGCTCAGGGAGGCAAAGGCGGATGCTGAAATCCTAAATGAGACATTTAAGAAAGGCTCCATCTTCCTGATCAGCCCATACGTCATGCACAGAAATCCAGCTTATTTCACTTCTCCAGAAGAATTTATGCCTGATCGTTTTTCGAAAGAAAAGAAAGATCAGATTCCGATGTACGGATATTTTCCGTTTGGAGGAGGCTCTAGAGGATGCATTGGAAGCCAATTTGCCATGATGGAAGCTGTGCTGATCTCTGCAGCAGTCCTAAAGCATTTTCGTTTAGAGTTTCCAGATGAGAAGCGAGCTCTGAAGCCTGAACCGCTTGTTTCTCTCCGCATCAAAAACGGGATTCATATGACTGCATTAAAAAGATAAACATATTTTCTGGGAAATAGAGGATTACTTGTCTGAGTTTTTTCATGAAATACAGTGTACAATAAGAATCTAAGCAACGACGGATAATAGAGAGGATATATGAGAAGAATGACGTTTTCAGCATTAGGAATTTCCGATAGATTAAGTAAAGAACTAAAGCACCAAGGTATTTCAAGCCCTACTCAAATTCAGGAGAAAGCAATTCCTGCTGTCCTTAAAGGTGAGGATATTATAGCGAAAGCCCAGACAGGAACGGGAAAGACGCTTGCATTTGTTCTGCCCATTCTTGAAAAAATCAATACGCAGGATAAAGCAGTTCAGGCGCTGATTATTACTCCGACCAGAGAGCTTGCCATCCAAATCACGGCAGAAATAAAGAAGATTACAGACAGACTGAATGAGGCAGGAGTTCTTGCCATTTATGGAGGACAGGATGTGGAGCGTCAGATTAAGAAACTGGGGCGCGGCATTCACATTGCTGTAGGGACACCAGGCCGCATCCTGGATCACATAAGGAGGGAGACAATTGATCTCTCAAAAGTATCCACGCTTGTCCTTGATGAAGCTGATCAAATGCTCCAGGCAGGCTTCCAGAAAGATATTGAAGAAATTATAGCCCAAACCTTCGATTCCAGACAGACACTGCTGTTTTCAGCGACAATTACGAATAAAGTCAGAGACTTGTCCAAGCAATATATGACAAATCCCAAAGATATTACGGTTCAGGAAAAGCAGATTACTGTTGAAAAAATTACTCAGCTTGTAGTTGAAACGAACGACAGGGCTAAGCAGGCGGCTCTTTTTCGCTTTTTAGACGAGCAGCGTCCCTTCCTTGCGATCATCTTTTGCAGGACGAAAATAAGGGCAGGCAGACTGTTTGATGCAATGAAGGCTCGGAAGTATGCAGCAGAAGAGCTCCACGGCGATTTATCACAGGCTAAAAGAGAAAAGGTGATGAAACTTTTTCGCGAAGCCAAAATTCAATATTTGATTGCCACAGACGTAGCAGCACGAGGACTTGATGTAGAAGGGGTGACCCATGTCTATAACTATGATATGCCTCTCGATGCAGAAACGTATATTCACCGGATTGGAAGAACGGGAAGAGCCGGTGATGAAGGAGTGGCTGTAACATTTGCCGCGCCAAAAGATATGGACGACCTCCATACCATTGAAAAGGGGATTGCGCTAAAGCTTCCGAGACAAAAGATTGACATTCCCTCTTCCGAATACACATCTCAGCCCAAAAACAAAGATCAGGTTTACCGTCCTGAAAAAGCAAAAAGAGGATCACAATCCAATCGAGGAAAAGTACCAAGAAGGCCAAGGTAAATGCTGTGGGAAATCCTTGGTCTCCAGAACAAACGGTATCAGAGTCCCTGGCGGAAAAGCTAATCACAAAAGATTTTCCCGAGCTTCACTCTGTTCATGCGAAACTGCTCGGAAAAGGATTTGACAATACGGTATTCAAAGTAAACGGATGTTATGTTTTCAGGTTCCCGCGCAGGCAGATTGCTGTCGATTTACTGCAAACAGAAGAGCGGCTTCTGCCCATGCTGCCTGACATGGGAATAGCGATACCAGTACCTATTTTCAGCGGTTCCCCTTGATTTGACTATAAATGGCCATATCTTGGCTATTCTTTTCTGCCAGGCCAGCCTCCAGCTGAATTAACGGAAAAGCAGCGCACCAGCATGGCTATTCCATTGGCGAGGTTTTTAAAAACCCTTCATGCAATTCCTGTTGATAAAGTACTGATGGCGGGAGTTAAGTATGATTGCCTCGGAAGACTTGATATGAACAAACGAATTCCGAGGCTAAATGAAACTGCAGAAAAGCTGTACAGTCTTCGTCCGGAAAGTGATACTATCAAGCAGCTGCAGAAATATGCAGAGATGCTTGTCCCAATTGGTGAAGCATCTGAAAAGTGTCTAGTGCATGGAGACTTGCATCTAAGAAATATCTTAGTGAACGAAAAGGGTTCACTGACTGGCATCATTGACTGGGGAGATACTCATATTGGGGATCCTGCCATTGATTTGTCAGCTGTTTACAGCCTTCTTCCCTTAGAAGCAAGGTCCTCTTTTTTTGAAGAATACGGGCAAATAAGTGAAGAAGCGTCTGAATTAGCACGATTTAAAGCTGTTTATACCCTTGCCGTTCTCCTTATCTATGGCATCGATCTGGAGGACTGGAAACTGACAAGAATTATTGACAAAGCATTAAAGCATGCGATGAGTTGAAGGCTAAGCCCTTAAAATGGGCTTGGTCTTTTTTTTATGCTAGGTATGTTCATAAGCTAAAAGGTGCAAGTCCGTAAAACAATAGTCTAACTTGTTTCTTAAAACCTTTGACTTTTTTTGAAAATCCCTCTAGCTTTCTAAAAATGAAAGCGCTATAATTATATTATGGAACGTTGTACCACGATGTGGAACAGTGTAAATCTAATATAGCGTTTGTAATGATTTCCCTCGTGAAAGGGATGACATCATCAAGGACAAGTATTAAAGATCAGTAGATGAATTAGCTGTTATTTGAAAGCGTTTTAAAAAATTATATGCAGTATAAAAGGAGAGAGAAACGGTGGAAATTAGATATTCTACACATCCGGAGCACGCAAAAACTTTCACAACGGAACAGATTCGAGAGCATTACCTGATTGAGGAGTTATTTGAAGAAGGAGAAATTAAGCTTGTTTACTCCATGGAGGACCGGGCGATTGTCGGCGGAATATCTCCTTTGGAAGATGTGATTGCTTTAAAGGGCTATGACGAGATTAAGGCAGATTATTTCCTGGAGCGCCGAGAAGTGGGGATATTCAATGTAGGCGGATCTGGAAAAATTAAAGTTGATGGTGAAACGTATGAAATGAAAACAAAGGATTGCTTATATGTAGGAATGGGGAAGAAGGAACTGCTATTTGAAAGCAATTCCGCCGCAAATCCAGCGAAGTTTTATTTGTTTTCTGCGCCGGCACATAAGGAGTATCCGACTCAACAGGTCGCTTTTAATGACATTGAGGGAGATCGGATGGGCTCGAATGTGAATGCGAATGACCGGGTGATCAAGCGGATGATTCACGAGGAGGGTATTCAGAGCTGCCAGATTGCGATGGGAATGACGAAGCTCCATACGGGAAGTGTGTGGAATTCGATGCCGACTCATACGCATAACCGCCGAATGGAAGTGTATCTGTATTTTGATTTGGATGAGCAGGACAGAATGTTCCATATGATGGGAGAGCCCGATCAGACTCGTCATATTGTCATGAAGAATGAGCAGGCGGTCATTTCTCCTCCATGGTCAATTCATTGCGGTGCTGCAACGGGCAGCTACACGTTCATCTGGGCGATGGCCGGAGAGAACAAGACGTATCGGGATATGGATGCTGTAAGTATGAATGAACTGCGATAAACAAAAGATTCGGGGGAGGTGCAGGTAAGATGAGTATGAAGGATTTTTCATTGGATTATTTTAAGCTGACAGGAAAGACAGCGATTGTGACAGGTGGAAATTCAGGACTTGGGCAGGCCTATGCGGTGGCACTTGCTAAAGCGGGGGCAGATTTATTCATTGCTGCCCGAGGTGCGAATTGGGAAGAGACAAGATCATTAATTGAAGAAACAGGCATGAAGGTTCATTTCTTTCAGGCAGATCTGTCTGAAAGAAATAGCGTGAAGCAAATAGTGGATGAGTGTATAAAGGTATACGGGAAGATTGATATTCTTGTCAACAATGCCGGAACGATCCGAAGAGCTCCGCTGCTTGAGTATACGGAAGAGGATTGGAATGCTGTGATGGATGTCAACTTGAACTCGGTGTACTTTTTAAGCCAGGAAGCGGCAAAGGTCATGGCCGAGCAGAAGCGGGGCAAGATCATTAATATCGGCTCAATGCTCTCCTTCCAGGGCGGCAAGTTTATTCCGCCTTACACGGCGAGCAAGCATGGAGTAGCGGGTCTTACGAAAGCGTTTGCGAATGAATTAGGGGCACATAATATCCAAATCAACGCCATTGCTCCTGGGTATGTCGAGACGGCGAATACTGCCCCAATTCGTGCTGATGAGCAACGGAATGCAGAAATTATTTCTCGTATCCCGGCAGGAAGGTGGGCATCGACCTCGGATTTGATGGGGGCTGTCGTCTTTTTAGCAAGCAGGGCTTCTGACTACATGAATGGGCATGTTCTGGCAGTTGACGGCGGCTGGCTCGCACGGTAAGAGGCGAAACGGGCAATAAATGTGTTCAGTTCTACAGAGAATAGTAAGAATATTAAAACATCATGAATCTACCGAAAAGATTTGCTTAGGACATTAACTAATTGGAAGGGTAGAGAGATATGAAAATTATGAAAACGATTGAACGAATTCCAGGCGGTTTAATGCTTGTCCCGTTATTCCTTGGTGCCATTATCCATACTCTGGCACCTGGATCTGGAGAGTATTTCGGTTCATTTACCAACGGCCTGATGACAGGAACGGTGCCAATTTTGGCGGTTTGGTTCTTCTGTATGGGTGCGAGCATTAATATTAAAGCGACGGGTGTTGTGCTGCGGAAATCTGGGACGCTTGTGGTAACCAAAATTGCCGTTGCTTGGGTCGTAGCAATTGTGGCATCTGCTTTTATTCCGGATGGAGGCATTCAATCGGGGCTCTTCGCCGGTCTATCCGTTCTGGCGCTAGTTGCGATGATGGATATGACGAATGGCGGCTTGTATGCTTCCATCATGCAGCAGTATGGAACGAAGGAAGAAGCAGGAGCATTTGTTTTAATGTCGCTTGAATCCGGACCGCTTGTTACGATGCTGATTCTAGGGACAACAGGCCTCGCTGCTTTTGAACCGCAGGCGTTTGTCGGGGCTGTCCTGCCATTCCTGATTGGGTTCATTCTTGGAAATCTCGATACCGATCTGCGTGAATTCTTCAGCAGAGCGGTGCACGTAATGATCCCGTTCTTTGGCTTTGCGTTAGGGAGTTCGATTGATTTAACGGTTATAGCAAAAACGGGTCTTGCTGGAATCATTCTAGGAATTTTAGTCATTGTGGTAACAGGCATCCCATTAATGCTTGCAGATAAATTCCTTGGCGGCGGAAATGGAACAGCAGGTCTTGCTGCATCCAGTACGGCGGGTGCCGCGGTAGCCAATCCAATGATTATCGCCAATATTAAGCCAGAATTCTTGCCAGTAGCAGAAGCGGCTACGGCATTGGTAGCAGCCTCTGTAATTGTGACTTCCATATTGGTGCCGATTCTTACGGCCTACTGGGCTCAGTTTATGAATAAGAAAAACAACCGCAATAAAATAATTCTGCAGGGAGATAAGAAAGCTTCCGTGTAATAGACGGATAAAGGAAGACATATACATGGATGTCTTTCTTTCTTTTCATTAATTGAAGAAAATCTTAACCAAAAGTTATCTGGAATCTCTTCAAACTCATTAGCAAAAAAAAGCCGCAATCCCGACATATGGATTACGACTCACTTTCTAGCCAGTATAGCCCAGGTTCCTTGAGATTTCAATGCTGCACTGCTTCATTTTTCCAATCAGCGTAGTTTCGATGAGTTCGGGAGTTACACGGTTGTTTGGTCCGGAAACACTGAAGCTGGCAATGATTTTGCCATTATGGTCAAAGATTGGGAAGGCGATGCACATGAGCGAAGCTTCATTTTCTGAGTTGTCCAGGGCATAGCCTTGAGAATCTACCTTTTCGATTTCTTCCAGGAATTCTTCCTTAGATGTAATGGTAGTAGGAGTTTTAGGAATAAACTTCATTTTTGAAATTGTTTCATTCTTTTTATCCTGATCCATTCCGGATAACAGCACTTTACCTACCGCGGTACAATAGATTGGTGCGCGGCTGCCGATTCGGGAATACATCCGGATGGTCTGATTGCTTTCTATTTTATCAATATATATCACTTCCCCGCGGTCCTCTATGCACAAATGAATCGTTTCGTTCACTTCCTGGCATAGTTTTTCCAGAAAAGGCTTTGCTATGGTGACAACATTTATGTTGTTGATTAAGTTCCTTGAAAGAAAAAGAACTTGAAGGCCAATTTTGTATTTGTCAGTTTCTTCATCTTTAATCGTATAGTTCATGTTCGTTAAAGTGGCAAGCAATCTATGAACTGTACTTTTAGTTAGCCCAACTTGCTCAGCTAAACGCGAGATTTGAATGCCTTCTGGATATTCGGAGAGCTTGTTTAATAATGTGAGAGCCCGTTCGAGTGATTGAACATTCGCCATTTTTTACGACCTCTTTTGTTTTGTGATTTGGTAGTATGATGATGTAAGCGCTGTTGTCCTTTATGATACGGTATAGAAATAACTTTGTAAATTTAAATTAGGAAATCTTATTTGGATGTAACATTGACACCTAATTGGAGGGAAGATCACGTTATTAACATGATAAATGCATTAAGAAGAATGGCAGGATGCCTGATGCATTAGTCGCAGGAGCGGATGAAGAGGCAGAGGCAGTTAAAAATCAGAAGCAGTTAAAATTCAGAAGCCAAATATGGTGGAGAATGTTCAGTAAGTAAGAGGATTTGAGTTCCACTTAGGGTATATAGTAAGTGATTTATAAAGGGAGGACGAAGAAATGAAACCAGCTAATTTAAAAGACAGCGTTATACTAAGCAATGGAGTGAAAATGCCATGGATGGGACTGGGTGTTTTTAAAGTGAAAAATGGAGAAGAAGCCGTTCAGTCCGTTAAAGCTGCCATCAAAAACGGATATAGAAGCGTGGATACAGCTGCGATATATCAAAATGAAGAAAGCGTCGGCCAGGCGATCAAGGAGTGCGGAGTTCCAAGGGAAGAATTGTTTATTACAACGAAGCTCTGGAACAGTGAGCAGGGGTATGAATCTACATTGAATGCGTTTGAGACAAGTATGAACAAACTTGGACTTGATTATCTTGATCTTTATTTAATCCACTGGCCTGGAAAAGATAAATATAAAGAAACATGGAAAGCATTCGAGAAACTTTACAAAGAAGGACGTGTACGTGCAATCGGCGTCAGCAATTTTCAGATTCATCACCTTGAGGATCTAATTGCTGCCGCTGAAATAAAACCGATGGTCAATCAGGTAGAGTTTCACCCGCACCTCACTCAAAAAGACCTTATGGCTTACTGCATAAAAGAAGAAATCAGACTCGAAGCCTGGTCCCCTTTAAAGCAGGGCCAGCTGCTGAATGAACCTGTTATTGAAAAAATCGCTAAAAAATATAATAAATCGATTGCTCAAGTGATTTTACGCTGGGATCTCCATCATGAAGTCATCACGATCCCTAAATCCATTAAAGAACAGCGGATTGTTGAAAATGCTGATATATTTGATTTCGAACTAACCTCAGAAGAAATTGCAGAAATCGATGGTCTAAATCAGGACAGCCGTGCCGGTTCACATCCTGATACGATGAGTGTAGGGTTTGAGTAATAAATAGTGATTCACATAAAAATGGACTTCTTTTCAATTGGGAGGTCCATTTTTTGTTGGCTCTTTTCGTAAACTTTGTTGTTTTTCCCTCTTTTTAACTATGGAATTAATTGAGCTTTAAAATGAGTGAGGGATACTAAGGAAGAATGAGTTCAATAAAATGAACTCAGTTCTTTTTTGTTCAAGTAAAGATTACAGATATTGTTTACAACAAAACAATGTTATGTTACATTAAGTTATAACGTAACAATGTTTTGTTCTTTGAAAGGAGCCTGCATGTGGAACAAGAGACCATTTCAAAAAAAGAATTGCTTGAACTAACGGGAATATCATATGGACAGCTGTACAGGTGGAAAAGAAAAAATATCATTCCTGAAGATTGGTTTATAAAAAAATCAAGCTTTACAGGACAGGAAACCTTTTTTCCAAAAGAGAAAATCTTAAAGCGGATTGAAGCCATCAAGGATATGAAAGATGAGTATTCTTTAGATGATCTATCGGCATTCTTTTCTCCTCGTCCGGCGGATGTGGCACTATCAGCAGCTGCGCTTCAGAAGAATAAGGTTATAAAATCAGAAACCATGACAGCATTCAAATCAAGGTTCGTGAATGAACGTTTTGATTTTAACTCTATCCTCTTTTTAACAGTTGCCGAGGAAGTGATGAACAGTAAAAAACTTGAGATCAGACAATGTGAAGAACTGCTTGATTTTATGATGAAAAGGTATAAAGAAGTTGAAAACAAATCAAGTGAACTTATCGCATTTCGAAAAAAAGACGTCATATTTTGGGTTTTCATCAGCCCGCCGGTCCAAATTATAAGCGAGTCTGAAACATTTATCAGGATCAGCCTGGGAGAATTAGTGAATCAATTAAAGCTTCGGCTATCTGTTATTCATTAAAAAGGAGAGATTAAAATGGAACAGTCAACCAAATTACAGGATTTAAAGATAAATGGATCTGGCTCTGCAGGCGGCGGACATTTTCAAAACGTATCCATAAATGGCAGCGGCAAAATAAATGGAGATGTAGAGTGTGTTCAGCTAAAGATCGATGGCTCTGGAAAAGTTGAAGGCAATGTAAAAGCAGAAAGCATCAAAATTTCAGGATCGTCCTCTTTAAAAGGCGCGATAGATGCCCATAAAGTGAAAATTAATGGAAGTACAAAGCTTGAGGATCAAGTAACAGCACAGGAACTCACTGTAAATGGCTCTGCAAAGATGCTGAAGGATGTAAAGGTAAGTCAGTTAACGATAAACGGTTCAGGCAAAGTTCTTGGAAAAATCAGTTCTGAGCGGATCGAAGTAAACGGCCTGTTGACAGCGGAAGGCAATTGCGAAGCAGAATTCTTCCGTTCAAACGGCGTTATTCAGGTCGGAGGACTATTAAGCGCTGATGATATACAGATTAATGTGGAGCATATTTCTAAGGTGAAGGAAATTGGCGGCGAGAAGATTACGGTCAGCAATGAAAAGTCTTTTAATCTATTTAGGCGGCTGTTTCAATTCTTAAAATCAGACCCTTGTCTTCACACGGAGGTTATTGAAGGAGACAACATCCAGCTTGATTTTACTAAAGCTAAGTTAGTTAGAGGAAATCACATAACGATCGGTGAAAATTGTGAAATAGGAACAATTGAATATACAGGAACGCTTGAAGTGCATCCAAAAGCTTCTGTACACGCGTCCGTGAAGGTATAGCAAAAAACGGGTAAGAAATCTCCATCCGATTAAGTTCGGGCAATAAGAGTGCAAATCGGTTAGTTCCGCCTGTTCAGAACTTTATTTATAGCCGATTTCAAGATTTTACTAGCGGAAATTCAAATTTTATTAGCCGATTTTTTAAAAATTATAGCCGGTTTGAAGCCGTTAATAGCGAACCTCATTTTTCGCCAGTTTTCATATAGCGGAAATGATGGATTATTCGCCAAGACAACTATGTATCAGCAAAAATCTCTATTTATTTGCAAAGTAGACTTATTATAGAAATCGGCTGTTATATCCCTGGTTAAACTCATTACCCAGCGCAGAAAAATAAAAACACCCGGCATACCGCGTCTAAGCGGACATCATGCCGGATGTTTTTTTGCCAATGTAAACTTCTTAAGCCTGCTCCGCCCATTCCTCAACGTTCCAGACCTTTGTAATCCAGTCTTCGTAGAAGTCAGGCTCATGGCATACGAGAATGACTGTGCCTTTGTATGCTTTTAATGCGCGCTTTAATTCTTCTTTGGCTGTTACATCCAAGTGATTGGTCGGCTCATCGAAAAGGAGCCAGTTGCTTTCATACTGGAGCAATTTGCATAAGCGGACTTTTGCCTGCTCTCCGCCGCTAAGCTGATTTAATGGACGGGATATATGCTCATTCTTCAAGCCTACTCGTGCAAGCATCGCACGAACCTGATGCTGATCAAGGCCGGGGAATGCATTCCAGACGTCATCAATTGGCGTAATATTCTCTGCTTTTACTTCCTGCTCAAAGTATGAAGGGAAAAGGAAATCGCCAAGCTGGATCGTACCGCCTAATGGATTTATTTTTCCTAAGATTGTTTTGAGGAGAGTAGATTTTCCTACTCCATTGCACCCGACAATCGCAATTTTTTCTCCGCGTTCAATGGTCATTGAGAGCTTTGGAAGAAGCGGGTGTGTATATCCAATTTCAACGTCTTTACCTTCAAACACAAATCGGCTGCTTCCTCGTGATTCTTTAAATTCAAAGGTCGGCTTCATCGCTGTTTCAGGACGGTCAATCCGGTCGATGCGGTCCAGCTGTTTTTGACGGCTTTTTGCACGTCCGGTAGTTGAGTAGCGCGCTTTATTTTTAGCTATGAAATCTTCCTGCTTTTTAATGAATTCCTTCTGCTTTTCATAAGCATGAAGATGCTGGTTCTTATTGATTTCTGCAAGCTCCAGGAATTTTTCATAAGTAGCCGTATAGCGTGTCAGCTTGGAAAATTCCAAGTGGAAAATAACATCAACGACCCCATTCATAAATTCAGTATCATGGGAGATCAGCAAAAATGCGCTCGGGTATTCTTTCAGATAATGGCTCAGCCACTGGATATGCTCAACATCTAAATAGTTGGTAGGCTCATCCAGAAGAAGAACCTCAGGCTGTTCAAGCAGAAGCTTTGCCAAAAGAACCTTAGTCCGCTGTCCTCCGCTCAGTGCAGATACGTCACGGTCGAGTCCGATTGCATCAAGGCCAAGGCCGCGTGCTGCTTCCTCTACCTTAATATCCAGGGAATAGAATCCGCCGGCATCAAGGTGATCCTGAATTTCCCCCATTTTCTCAAGCAGCTCTTCCAGTTCTTCTGGACTCGCACTGCCCATAAGTCCAATGACTTCGTTCAGTTCTTCTTCTTTTTTATATAAAGGCAGGAAAGCGTCTCTTAAAACGTCTCTAATTGTTTTCCCTTTTGATAACACAGTATGCTGGTCAAGGTACCCGTAATGAACGCCGGGTGTCCATTCCATTTTGCCTGAATCATGGATCAGCTCTTTCGTAATAATGTTCATCATGGTCGATTTCCCAACACCGTTTGCGCCGACAAGACCAACATGTTCACCAGGCAAAAGTCTGAAGGAAACGTCTTTAAATAAGGTCCGGTCGCCAAAGCTGTGGCTTAACTTCTCAATTGTAAGTAAACTCATAATCTATTTAACCCTCCGCTGCATTCTAAAATATTCATTCTTCCATCATACTAAATCCTTATGTTTTAAGCTATACCGGAAAGCCGGAACATTATGGCACAACTGCATAATCCCATTAAGCTTGCTTATAAACAAAAAAAGCAGCGTTTCCGCTGCTACATGACATGCTTATTCATTTAAATCTTCGAGCATATTATCGATGCATCTTAAAATGGTTTGCTTAGAGGTTTGTGAATTTTCTTTTATAATAATACAGGTTTTCCCTGTAATACGGGTTGCAAGGTCTTCATGATAGGCTGCTACGATGTTCGGATTCATTACATAAAACATGAGACCTTCTTGTCTGCTGGCATAGCCGACAAGGGGCTCACTGTCCATGTAATAAACGGGAAATCCATATTCAAATCCTTCTTTTGCCCCAGGCAGGGCTGAAAGAATCTTAGTCCGGAGCACATGCATATCCTCCAGATGTTCTTCATTTGCTTTGCGGAAATAAAACTGTACTTCTGAGTGCATCAAGGTACCTCACTTTCTGCTTGTCAAAATCATGAATCTCTTCTAATTATGGTAACATAAAAGGGGAAATTGGTTTAAGGCAAAGGGCAAAGAGGATGAGAGAAACGGATTTAGCCATGTATTTTGACAGATTTACACATATAGAAAAAATAGATAAAGGTTTTTCAAGCGACTTAAAATTTTTAGCTGTTTGCATAAGCGCTTTCTACAAAGAAAGCGGTATTCATTTAGAATATGGCGAGAAAACAATAAGGTTCATCGATGAAAACTTATGCATCGTCCCCGCGTTCTTTTACATGATGATTTCCATCCTGCCAATTTTTATAGTCAGAAATAGAGAGGTGCAGGCTGCATAAGATTTAACCGCTAAGATTTTAGTGATTCCGATCATGGTGGTTCAAATCTTTCGGCAGTATTTTGTGATACCATATAATATCGAATGAAAGTGAGGAATGTGACTATGGGAAAAATCATCGTACTTGCAGAAAAACCCTCTGTAGGGAGGGATTTAGCAAGAGTTTTACAATGCGGAAAAAAAGGCAACGGATACTTTGAAGGCAGTACGTACATTGTTACCTGGGCGCTTGGGCATCTTGTGACGCATGCAGATCCTGAGGCTTACAGTGATTCTTATAAAACGTGGAAAATGGAAGACCTTCCGATGCTCCCGAAGGAACTGAAGCTTGTCGTTATTAAAAAAACAAGCAAACAATTTCACGCAGTTAAAGCTTTATTAAACCGGAAAGACGTAACGGAAATCGTCATTGCAACAGACGCAGGACGGGAAGGCGAGCTTGTTGCAAGGTGGATTATTGAAAAGGCTCATGTTCATAAACCGATTAAGCGACTTTGGATTTCATCTGTAACGGATAAAGCCATTAAAGAGGGATTCAAAAAGCTGAAAAACGGCAGAGAATATGAAAATTTATATTATTCTGCAGTCGCGAGAGCAGAGGCTGACTGGATTGTCGGCATGAATGCTACCCGTGCTTTGACAACAAAACACAATGCACAGCTTTCATCAGGCAGAGTTCAAACACCTACACTTGCCATTATAGCCGAGCGGGAAAATGAAATTAAGCAATTTAAACCGAAGGCCTATTACGGTTTAAAAGCAAATACAAGCGCAGGCCTGCATCTTGTATGGCAGGATGCAAAAACGAAGGATATTAAGACATTTGATAAAGAGAAAATCGATTCATTGGATAAACAGCTTGCTGATAAGGACGCAGTGATTATCTCTGCAGACAAAGCTTATAAGAAGACTTTTTCTCCGGGCCTCTACGATTTAACAGAGCTGCAGCGCGATGCAAATAAACGTTTTGGCTATTCTGCAAAAGAGACTCTTTCCATTATGCAAAAGCTGTATGAACAGCATAAAGTTCTGACATATCCGAGAACAGACTCCCGTTACCTCAGCTCAGATATTGTCGAAACGCTAAGCGAAAGAGTAAAAGCATGCGGGGTAAAGCCATATGCAAAAGCAGCGATGAAAATTCTTCAAAAACCAATAAAGGGCAATCCTTCATTTGTAGATGACAGCAAGGTATCTGATCACCATGCCATCATTCCGACAGAGGAAACGGTGATTGCGTCTGCCTTCAGTGATAAGGAAAGAAAAATATATGATCTGGTTGTCAAACGGTTCCTTGCTGTTTTATCTCCCCCTTTTGAGTACGAACAAACAACCATTACTTGCAAAATTGGACAGGAAACGTTTCTTGCAAAAGGAAAAGTGGTTCTTTCCCAAGGTTGGAAGGAAGTTTATGAGTTTGAAGCGGATGAAGAGAAGGAAGGCCTCGCAGAGCAGAAACTTCCTGTACTGAATAAAGGGGACCTTTTAAAAGTACAGTCCATTACTCAGACAAAAGGAGAAACGAAACCGCCTGCACGCTTTAACGAGGCAACTCTGTTGTCTGCTATGGAAAATCCGGCGAAATATATGTCAGGCAATGCTGATTTAAAGAAGGTCATTGGTGAAACTGGGGGCCTTGGAACGGTAGCAACCCGTGCAGATATTATCGAGAAATTATTTAACAGCTTCCTAGTTGAAAAGAAAGGCAAAGAGCTTTTCGTCACTTCAAAAGGAAGACAGCTGCTGGACCTTGTGCCGCAGGATTTAAAATCACCTGCGCTTACAGCTGAATGGGAGCAGAAACTGACCCAAATCGCAAAAGGAAAGCTGTCAAAGCAGGCCTTCATCCAGGAGATGAAGGGGTATGCGAAGACTGTCGTACAAGAAGTGAAAAACAGCGATAAGAAATTCAAGCATGATAACATCACAGGACGAAAATGTCCTGAATGCGGTAAGCTTCTGCTTGAAGTGAACGGAAAAAAAGGTAAGATGTTTGTATGTCAGGATCTAGAATGCGGGTACCGCAAAGGAGTGTCACGGACAACAAATGCAAGATGTCCTGTCTGCCACAAAAAGCTTGAACTGAGAGGCGAGGGCGAAGGGCAGATCTTTGTCTGCGGATGCGGTCACAGGGAAAAACTTTCTGCGTTTACAGAAAGGAAGAAAAAAACCCAAAACAGCAAAGTATCCAAAAAAGAAGTCGCGAATTACATGAAAAAGCAAAATGATGAGCTTTCAAATCCGGCTTTAGCAGACGCTCTGTCAAAATTAAAATTTGATTAATGGAAAGCAGTCTTGGTTTTAAGCTGAGACTGCCTTTTCATGCTTTCACAGAAATTTACAGCGAGTCTTCTAAACTGAGAGTTTGGAAGACTCTTGTTAGTTTGATCACATATAGAAATGGGTAAAAAAGGTTTGACAAATCGACTGTCTAACTTATCCTTAAAAAGAAAAATTTTCATTAAAGCACTTTCAATTCCAATAAATGAAAGGAATTACATAAATATGACTAAAGTATGATAAAAATGTGACATTTGTTTGAACGACTGATGAAATTCTCGTGACATTTAAGAAATGGCATCACATCTGGAAGCTAGCTCTGCTAGCATATAGAGGAAAAAGAAAACGAAATCATCGTTTTTCTGAAATAATTTAAAGGCATGCACTTTTAGCATCCAGATTATAGTGAATCAGTTATTAATTAGGAAGGAAGGTGAACCTGGTGTTCAAGCTGTTTAAACCATTTTTAGCGTTAGGTCTATTACTCTCTGTTTTTTTACTCGGCGGATGCAGTGAACTCGTCATCCTAGATCCGAAAGGGCCAGTTGCAGCTGCACAAAGTGACCTTATTCTCTTGTCGATAGGTTTTATGCTATTCATTCTTGCTGTTGTTTTTGTTCTGTTTACTCTCATTGTTGTGAAGTATCGTGAGCGCAAAGACAACATGGAATATGAACCGCCTGAAATGGAAGGAAGCAAATTCCTTGAAATTGTATGGACGGTTATTCCAATCATTATCGTTATTGCACTTTCAATTCCTACAGTGCAAACCATCTATGCACTAGAAGAGGCTCCTGAGTCTTCAAAAGACAAGGCACCTTTAGTCATACATGCTACATCTGTTGATTGGAAATGGATTTTCTCTTATGAAGAAGAGGGGATTGAAACGGTTAACTACTTAAACATTCCTGAAGATCGTGCAGTTGAATTTAAATTATCATCTGCTGATACGATGACAGCATTCTGGATTCCTCAATTAGGGGGACAGAAATATGCGATGTCAGGAATGCAGACAAAGCTTTTCCTTCAGGCAGATGAGCCTGGAACATATGCAGGACGCAATGCAAACTTTACAGGTAAAGGCTTTGAAAGACACACATTCAATGTAGAAGCTATGCCTGAAGAAAAATTTGAAGACTGGGTAGAGAAAACGAAAGACTCTGCTCCTGAATTAACACAGGATCAATATGATCAGTTAATGCTTCCGGGAACAACAGGAAAAATGACGTTCTCTAACACTCATCTTGGCTGGGTGGATCACTCCAAAGACTCAGAATATGCAGTAAGAGTCCGCGAGCAATCCGGATATGAATTGCACAAGCATGATGAAGTCGATCATTTAGAGAAATTAGATCCAAATAAAGAAATGAACATCGATCATTCTATTAAATCAGAAGGTCATTCAGAACATGGAGAAGACCATTCCGTACATGAAACAGATCATTCAGAACACGAATCAGAAGAACAGACTGAAGATCATTCAGCACACGATTCTCACTGAGAAGGGAGGAAACACCAACTATGAAATGGGATGAATTTATTGTAACCGGCGATCCGTTAATTTTAGGAGCACAGATCTCGATTTTATTAACTTCGATTGCCGTTGTTTTCGTACTCACTTATTTTAAAAAGTGGAAATGGCTCTGGACAGAATGGATTACAACTGTCGACCATAAGAAGCTTGGAATTATGTACATCATTGCTGCAATTCTGATGCTGTTCCGCGGAGGGGTTGATGCGCTGCTTATGCGTGTTCAGCTTACGCTGCCGGAATCAGAGTTTTTAAATGCACAGCATTATAATGAAATTTTTACAACACACGGAACAATTATGATTATCTTTATGGCGATGCCATTCCTGATTGGATTAATGAACGTTGTTGTTCCTCTGCAAATTGGAGCTCGCGATGTGGCATACCCATATCTTAACTCCTTAAGTTTCTGGACATTCTTTATTGGTGCCATGCTGTTTAACATTTCATTTGTTATTGGCGGATCACCTGATGCAGGCTGGACGAGCTACACGCCTCTCGCTGGAGCAGAAGCAAGTCCTGGACCTGGACAGAACTATTACCTCCTCGGTCTTCAGATTGCCGGGATCGGTACACTTTTGACAGGTATTAACTTTATGGTCACAATCTTGAAGATGCGTGCACCGGGTATGACGCTTATGCGCATGCCGATGTTTACTTGGACATCTTTAATCACTTGTTTGATTATCGTGTTCGCTTTCCCAGTATTAACGGTTGCACTTGCATTGATGTCGTTTGACCGATTATTCGGAACAGCGTTCTTCACCCTTGAGAATGGCGGTATGCCAATGCTATGGGCAAACTTGTTCTGGATTTGGGGACATCCAGAAGTTTACATTGTTATCTTGCCGGCATTCGGTATTTTCTCAGAAATTATTTCGACGTTTGCAAGAAAAACCTTGTTCGGCTACAAAGCGATGGTTATCTCCATCGTAGCGATCTCTGGCTTGAGCTTTGTCGTTTGGGTCCATCACTTCTTTACAATGGGTTCAGGAGCGCTTGTTAACTCATTCTTCTCGATTACGACAATGGCGATTGCCATACCAACAGGTGTTAAAATCTTTAACTGGCTCTTCACGCTTTATAAAGGAAGAATCAGATTTACTGTACCAATGCTTTGGTCACTTGCGTTTATTCCAAACTTCGTAATCGGCGGGGTAACAGGGGTTATGCTTGCGATGGCTGCAGCAGATTATCAGTATCATAATACGTACTTCCTAATTGCACATTTCCATTACGTATTAATTGCTGGTACTGTATTTGCATGTTTTGCCGGATTAATTTTCTGGTATCCAAAAATGTTTGGTCATAAATTGAATGAAAGAATCGGTAAAGTAAGCTTCTGGCTCTTTACAATCGGTTTTAATATTTGCTTCTTCCCGATGTATTTCTTAGGTTTAGCAGGTATGCCTCGCCGTATCTCAACGTACGGTGCAGCAGACGGCTGGACTGGACTGAATGTTGTTGCATCTATTGGTGCAGCAGGAATGGCATTAGGATTCGTTGTTCTTGTTTATAACATCTACTACAGCTTCCGTTACTCACCACGTGAGCAAACAGGAGATGCATGGGATGGACGTACGCTTGAATGGGCTACAACAACAATGATTCCGCCTCACTATAACTTTGCGGTTACACCTGAGGTTAAGGGTCTTGATGCATTCTGGCATATGAAAATGGAAGAAAAAGAAACGGGCAAGAAAAAAGAAGTAGAATACAAACCGATTCACATGCCTAACTACTCAGGCAGACCGTTTATCATGTCTGTGTTCTTCGGAATCAGCGGTTTCGCACTAGTTTTCCACTGGTGGATTCCGGCAATTGCAGGTTTAATTGGAATTTTCGCTTGCATGATTCTTCGCTCGTTTGAACAGGATCATGGTTTCTATGTAAGTGTTGACGAAATAAAAGAAACAGAACAAAAAATATCTGTGTAAAGGAGGCGTGAATTATGGAACATGCACATCATCATGAAGAACATGATCCAAATTTGCCACTTGAATATCAATCGGAAATTGGCCGATTGAATATTCTGGGCTTCTGGATCTTCTTAGGTGCTGAAATTGCGCTGTTTGCAACGCTCTTTGCCACCTACTTTGTATTAGCGCCGATGACAGCAGACGGACCTCTGCCAACTGATCTTTTCAAGATCGAAGGCGTACTGATTATGACGTTCCTGCTGTTAACAAGCAGTTTCACATGTGGTCTTGCTATTCACGAATTGCGTCGTCATAATCAAAAAGGCGTTATTATGTGGACCATTATCACATTGGCATTAGGTTTAGGCTTTGTCGGGTATGAAATTTATGAGTTTGTAGAATATGTTCACCATGGTGCTACATTGCAGGCTAGCGCAATGTGGTCTGGATTCTTCGTTTTGGCAGGAACCCATGGACTTCACGTCACTATCGGGATATTCTGGATTAGCTTTATCTTAATGCAAGTAAAGAAACGCGGGTTAACACCTCAAACATCTGCGAAGCTGTTTATCTCAAGTCTTTACTGGCATTTCCTAGACGTTGTCTGGATTTTCATCTTTACTGGAGTGTACTTGCTCCTTATGATGGGAGGATTAAGTCCACATGGCCACTAATCAGCAAAAAACAGCAGAGGGTCACAACCACTTTCCTTGGAGTCACGTAATTGGTTTTATCTCCTCGATCGTATTGACACTTGTAGCTTTATGGCTTGGATTATATACTGATTATGCATTATCAGTAAAAATCGCTGTTGTTTTCACACTTGCATTCCTTCAGGCTGGCATCCAGCTATTTATGTTCATGCATATGACGGAATCAGAAAGCGGAAACGTTCAGGTAGTCAACACAGCTTTCGCGATCTTTGTTGCAGTAGTAACAGTTCTTGGATCTGTATGGGTTATGAACGACCATTAAAATATAAATCAAAAACACCCTGACCAATTTCGGTCAGGGTGTTTTTGCATGATTGTTTATTTAATGAGATCGAGATTGTTTTTAGGGTCGTCTGTTTTGCGTTTGATAATTGGTTTTGCATAAATGAGATAGGCTGCAACATGTGCAAAAACTAGATTAATAAAGAATAGAGAACCTCCAAATACGTGCATGGCCATATTCAGATCCATTGTTGCATACATGCCGAAGTACACCCAAAGCAATAAAATAAACGGTATATGAAGGAGTGCCAGATTTTTACGCTGATCCCACAAGAATAGCGGAGTGGCACTTACAATAAGTAAATATACGAAAAATACATCCATTTTTAACAACTCCCTTTTACATAGTTCTTGTCAACGCTTACATTATTTTAATTGTGACAAACTGATAAACACTTTGTGAACGTTTTGTTACAATTAGTATATCATACCAGTATTAAAATTCCAGTACTTCTAACTATTTCTTGTAAATAAATTTTGAAAATACTGAAAATAACACTTTTTTTAATTACGTCTTAATGTCATCGGAAAAATTCAGGCAAAATCCAACTTTACTCAAGGCGGCAGTTAATTGACAGATAATTGATAGATATAGTAGGATTACACTAATTTATAACGAATAAATGGGTGGGGGATATCAAATTGAGTAAAGTTTACATCATTCATGAAAACAAAGAGTGGACGGTTCACCTGACAAAAAGGCTGGACGAGCTTGAGGTGCCCTATGAAGAATGGCATTTGGATCAGGGCATGATTAACTTATCTGAAGCACCTCCGGAAGGGATTTTTTATAACCGGATGAGTGCATCTTCTCACACCAGGGGTCACCGATTTGCTCCAGAACTTACGGCATCAGTATTGTCCTGGCTTGAAAGACATAACCGCAGAGTATTTAACGGCAGCCGCGCGATTCAATTAGAAGTAAGCAAGGTTGCTCAATATATGACATTAAATGAACACGGGATCGAAACGCCAAAAACGATCGCCGCTGTTGGTAAAGAAGCAATTATAAACGCAGCCAAAGAATTTGAGGGACAGCCGTTTATTACAAAGCATAACCGGGCTGGGAAAGGTCTTGGAGTTCAGCTGTTCCATTCAGTGGAGGCCTTGAAGCAATATGCTGCAGGTCCCAATTTTGAAGAGCCTGTGGATGGCATTACGTTAATTCAGCAATACATTCAAGCTCCAGAGCCATATATCACCCGCTGTGAGTTTGTAAACGGCAAGTTCCTTTATGCTGTGCGTGTGGATACTTCAGAAGGCTTTGAGCTCTGCCCTGCTGATGCATGCCAAATTGGAGACTTGTTCTGCCCTGTTGGTGAAGAAGTGCCGGAAAAACCGAAATTTCAAATTGTAGAAGGTTTTAATGATCCGATCATCTCTAAATATGAAAGCATGCTGGAAGCAAACAATATTAAGGTAGCTGGAATCGAATTCATCCGCGATGAGAACGGAACCATTTATACGTACGATATAAATACAAATACAAACTATAATGGTGATGCAGAGGCAGCAGCAGGGAAGTACGGCATGCTTGAGATTGCCAAGCTGCTTAAGGCTGAATTGGAAAAGACAGCAGTGACGGCTTAAGATCTAAGAATGCTGAATCATCTATAAAATGATAAAAAACTGCAAAAAAAAATAGGAAATCAAAAAACGCACGGACTGAAAAAGGTCCATGCGTTTTTTGAAATTTTAAAACAACATATGTGCAATTCCGACAATAACTGGAAGTGTAATGACTGTTCGAAGAAGGAAAATAATCACTAAATCTTTAAATGAAACCGGGATTTTCGAACCTAACAGCAGCCCGCCGACTTCAGACATATAAATAAGCTGGGTAACAGAGACGCAAGCTATTATAAATCTGGTCATTTCACTCGTAATTTCACTCGCTAATACAGTAGGCAGAAACATATCTGCAAATCCAACAACAAGTGTTTTGGATGCCTCTTTTGCTTCTGGTATTTGCATCAATTCAAGCAGGGGAATGAACGGCATCCCAAGCCAATCAAATACCGGTGTGAACTCCGCTGCCATTAATGCAAGAGTTCCAAGTGCCATGACAATCGGGGCAACACCCATCCACATATCAAGGACATTCTTTGTTCCATCTTGAATGAAAGAAATGACACTCTTATTTTTATCTGCCTGAACAAGTGCCTGTTTATAGCCCCAGCTAAATGGAGTAAATCCTTTAGGCACAGCTTCTGTGATCTTTTCATCCTGACCTTGATAGTAATTATCAGGTTTAGTGGACAGTGGAGGAATTCTAGGCAGAACTAAAGCTGCAATAATTCCTGCAAACGTAACAGTTAAATAAAATGGAACAAACATGTGTCCAAGGTTTACCTGAGAGATGACAACTAAACTGAAGGTAATCGAAACGACAGAGAAACTTTGTGCCAATAATGGCAGCTTCACGTTTCGTATAAAAGCCTTCTTCGTACTGCTTACTTGTCAGCAATACGCCAATTGTTCCATCGCCAAGCCAGGATGCGACGCAATCAACAGAGGATCTGCCCGGCAATTTAAATACAGGTCTCATAAACTTGGCAAGCAATGAACCAAAAAGCTCAAGCAAACCGAAATTCAGCAATAGAGGCAGCAATAATCCTGCAAAAAAGAATACTGAAAATAAAATCGGAAGAAGATCATTTAAGAGAAGTCCACCGGTATTTTCAGACCAAATCCATTCAGGTCCGATTTTAAATAAAGTCAGAACGGCAAAGACAGCTCCAATCAATCGGGCGAAGACCCATATTACAGGAACATCGAACAAAGCTGTAAAGAAGGGGCTTCTTTTAACAAAACCAGGTTTAGCTGTCTTTGCAATAAGAGTACCTATTAAAGTTAATATAATGATGACTGTCATAATGGCAGGCAAAAATTCACCAAGTGCCTTCTGAAGAATCCCAGAAAGGATGGCAATTGGAATGGTAACCTCATCATTATATTTAAGTGGAACCATAAATAATAGAATTCCAAGCATAGAAGGGATGATAAATTTCACTGTGCTTTTAGTCTGTGATGTCAATAGGTGTGCTCCTTACTCTAGTACATATTTATGTAACGTGTGTTATTTTAATACAACTTGGCGGAAACGCCAATGCTTTTAAGCAAATTTCCTGTATTTTCACGTATACAATACCCTGTACAAAACTTACTTAATCTTATTAACTGCAAAATGATCAGAACTTAGGTAAGATAGTTAAAACAAATAATAAAGGAGACCCGAATAATGAACCAAGTAATTGACACGATTTTATCCCATCGCTCAATTCGAAAATTTGAAGAAAAACCGCTCAGCAATGAACAAATCAAAACAATCATTGAATGTGCCCAGGCAGCTTCGACTTCTAGTTTTATTCAAGCGTATTCCATAATTGGCGTGAAAAATCCAGCAGCTAAACAGAGATTTGCAGAGCTTGCAGGCAATCAGTCTTATGTCGCCCGGAACGGACATTTCTTTATTTTTTGCGCAGATCTGCATCGCCACGAAGTATTGGCTGAGATGGAAGGCGTGAACTTAGATGAAACGCTCGAGAGCACAGAGAAATTCATGGTGGCTGCAATAGATGCTTCGCTTGCAGCACAAAATGCAGTCATTGCAGCTGAATCGATGGGACTTGGCGCCGTTTATATCGGAGGATTGCGAAACAGCTTAAACGAGGTCTCAGAACTGCTTAAAACACCAGACAGAGTCGTGCCTCTATTTGGACTTGCTGTTGGCTATCCGGCCCAAAATCCGGATAAAAAGCCAAGAATTCAGCCGGAACATATATACCATGAAGAAGCTTACGAATCCGACGGCGGAAAATATATCCGGCAATTAGAAGACTATAATCGCGTCATCTCCTCCTATTACCATGAGCGGACTGAAGGAAAGAGAACGGATACTTGGACAAGTCAAATGGCAGCCATGCTTTCTAGGCCGACGAGAATGTATATGAAAGAGTTTGTTGAATCAAAAGGGTTTAATAAAAGATAAGCCGGGAAAACTTACTTCGTATGAATAAATTTGATTTTACTCATGAAGGAGCGGTAAGAATGGCAGAAAAAATTTTAGTCGTTGTGACCACTGCAGAAAAAATTACAGATGAACATAAAACAGGCCTTTGGCTGTCAGAATTTGCTGAACCGTATGAGGAATTTACAGGGCATGGTTATGAGGTTACCGTAGCAAGTCCTAAAGGAGGAGACGTTCCTCTTGATCCCAGCAGCTTAGAAGGCGTGGAACAGGATATATGGTCAGAGCCCATCAGCAGGCTGAAAGATACTCAGATGCTGGATGACATTCAAGCAGATGAGTATGCAGCTATATTCCTTCCTGGCGGTCATGGAGCCATGTTTGATTTCCCTTCTAATAAAAAACTGCAGGAGCTGCTCGTTCATTTCGCAGAATCTGATAAAGTCATTGGCGCTGTCTGCCACGGTCCTGCTGGTTTCGTTGGCCCTGTCCTTTCAAATGGAAAACCGTTAGTGGATGGCAAACGATTAACTGGATTTACGAATGAAGAAGAAGCGGACACCAAATTGGATCAATACATGCCTTTTCTTTTAGAAACAAAGCTTACAGAGCTTGGTGCAGAATTTATGACCACTCCAAAATTTACTGAGCATGTAGAAGTTGACGGTAAGCTGGTTACTGGTCAAAATCCGCAATCAAGTACAAATACGGCAAAAGAATTTGTCAGAGTTTTATCAAAATAAACTGCTGAAAAAGACCTTATATGGTCTTTTTTTGTTGGTTTTTGTTTCACGTGGAACGTTTCACTTGAGAAACATTTAATGAAACACCTTTTTTAAAAAAGCTGCTGTGAGTATAATGAAATTATTATTTGGAGGGTTCGACATGGCTTCTAATGAAAGTGGTGGGGAGATTGAAAATAGATGAGACTGACCGGAAAATCATAAAATTGCTGACGGATAATGGCCGCATGTCCTATGTGGATATTGGAAAAGAGTTAGAGCTTTCCCGAGTTGCCGTAAGAGAAAGAGTCAATCAATTAATAAATGAGGGTGTAATCGAAAGATTTACTGTAGTCGTCAATTCAGAGAAGGTTGGCAAGTCTGTATCTGCATTCTTTGAAGTGGATTGTGAGCCTGCCTTTTTACTAGAGGTTGCTGAAACGCTTGCAGACAATCCTAAAGTCGCGAGCTGCTATCAAATGACAGGACCGAGTACTCTTCATATGCACGTGCTTGTTGAGGATTTCACGGCTCTTGAAAAATTCATTAATCATGAGCTTTATGCATTAGAAGGGATAACGAGGGTTGAGAGCCACATCTTACTCCGCAGATTTAAGAGCAGGAATGGACTGAAATTATAGAGTAGTGAGCTGTTTACGCATCAAATAGATTGAATATTTAACATATTCAGATATAATCTAAAATAGGAGATGGATATGACATAAGTTAACTATAAAAAGAAAGATGCTTAACAATTCTTTGCTTATGGATAGCTTTTAAAACAATATGATGACTATAAGGGGATCTGACAATATGCACTTTGATTATTTAAATCACCCATATCCTTCAGAGCGGCAGACTGTTTTTGCGAAAAATGGAATGGTCGCAACCTCACAGCCTCTTGCCGCACAGGCTGGTTTGGATATCCTTAAAAAAGGCGGCAATGCTATCGATGCGGCGATAGCAACTGCCGCAGCCTTAACGGTTCTAGAGCCAACCTCTAATGGAATTGGAGGAGACGCATTTGCTCTGGTGTGGACAAATGGGAACCTGTATGGTCTAAATGCAAGCGGCCCTGCCCCATCAGCGCTCTCCATTGAGGCTGTAAAGGTTAAAGGATACACAAAAATGCCTGTACATGGAGTAACTCCTATAACAGTTCCAGGTGCTCCTGCTGCTTGGGTGCAGCTATCCAAGAGGTTTGGGCGCCTTCCTCTTCAAGAAGTGCTCTCTCCTGCGATTGCATATGCTGAAGAAGGATATCCTTTGACTCCAATTTTGGGAAAATATTGGTCTCTTGCTTATGAAAAATTCAAAACCACTCTAACAGGTTCTGAGTTTGAAGCGTGGTTTACTACATTTGCACCAAAACAGCGGTCCCCTAAAATCGGGGAAATCTGGCGTTCTCCGGATCATGCAGCTACATTAAGGGAGATAGCAGAAACGAACGGGGAAAGCTTCTACCGCGGACGATTAGCAGAGAAAATCAGCTCCTTTGTCGAAAAGCATGGAGGTTTTCTATCAAAAGAAGATCTTGCTTCTTATGAAGCAGAATGGGTCGATCCGATTTCTGTGCATTACAAAGGATATGACGTATGGGAAATCCCGCCTAATGGCCAGGGTATAGTCGCTTTGCTTGGCCTCAATATCTTAAAAGGCTATTTGGTAACCGAGAAGGACAATGCAGATACATACCATAAACAAATTGAAGCGATGAAGCTCGCTTTTACAGATGGGAAAGCATACGTAACAGATCCAAAAGAGATGAAGATCACAACTGAAGAGCTGCTGTCAGAACAATACGGAGAAATGAGAAGAGCAGAAATAAAAGATGAGGCGATTTTACCGGAAGCTTATGTGCCTGCAAGGGGAGGCACTGTTTATTTGGCGGCAGCAGATGGGGAAGGCAATATGGTCTCTTTCATACAGAGCAACTATATGGGATTTGGTTCAGGTATTGTGATTCCGGGAACGGGGATCTCGATGCAAAACCGAGGGCATGATTTTTCTCTTGAAGAAACACATCCCAATGCCTTAAAGCCAGGGAAGAAAACCTACCACACTATTATTCCGGGTTTTTTGACAAAGGATAATCAAGCTGTCGGGCCATTTGGAGTAATGGGCGGGTATATGCAGCCGCAGGGACATCTGCAGGTAGTCATGAATACCATTGATTTTCACCTGCATCCGCAGGCAGCTCTTGATGCACCGCGCTGGCAGTGGATTGAGGGAAAAAAGGTCCTTGTTGAGCCTCGTTTTCCTTCGCATCTTGCACAGGCTTTAGTCCGAAAAGGGCATCAAATTCAAAAGACAGTGGATACAGGCCAATTCGGACGCGGACAGATTATTTGGAGGAATCCTGATACAGGTGTACTTACTGGCGGTACAGAGCCAAGAGCAGATGGATCAATTGCATCTTGGTAAGTGAAGAGAATGAGGTGACCTTTTTGTGAAACAGTGGAATATTTTCATCGCATTTTTCAGGTCAGGCATGCTTGGGTTTGGGGGTGGTCCTTCGACCATTCCGCTTGTACATAAAGAAGTGGTTGAGAGGTTTAAATGGATGAATGATGATGAATTTTCAGATGTATTGGCACTCGGGAATACACTTCCGGGTCCAATAGCAACGAAAATGGCCGGTTACATCGGATATCGGATCGGAGGCTATGCAGGCATGCTGAATGCTGTAATCGCAACAGCACTTCCAACCGTCTTCTTGATGATTTTACTGCTGACAACCTTAAATGCTTATAAAGATGAGGCGTGGGTCAAAGGAATGTCTCAAGCCGTTCTGCCGGTCGTTGCTGTCATGCTGCTAACTCTTACATGGGATTTCGCGAAGAAATCATCGCAGTCCTTTGGATTGGTTAAAACGGTTATCCTTATGGGAGCATCCCTTGCCTTAATGGAAGCTCTGCATATTCATCCGGGTATTTTAATTGGCGTTCTGTTGATGTGGGCTATTTTTTATAGAGAGAAAAGCGGCGGGAAGAAAGAGAAGGGGATGCATTCATGATTTACTGGCACATTTTTTTGGCTTTCTTCCTTCCGGGCATCCTCGGGTATGGCGGAGGTCCAGCTTCCATTCCTCTTATTGAAAAAGAAATCGTCGACCGCTATGAATGGCAGACCGTCAGTGAATTCAGTGAGACACTGGCACTTGGAAACGCACTCCCAGGCCCGATCGCAACAAAAATGGCCGGCTTTATCGGCTATCAGCAGGGAGGCTTTCTTGGGGCAGCAGTTGGGCTGTTTGCCACTATTGCTCCCTCATTGATCTTAATGCTGATTCTTTTAAAAGTTTTAATGAAATATAAGGAATCGCCTCAGGTAAAAAGGCTTTCCACGGTGGTACGGCCTGTCATCGCGGTTATGCTTGGAGTCATGACCTATCAATTCCTGGATAATGCAGTTCTTGGTTTTGGAATTTGGCATACTCTGCTGCTCTTTATCCTTAGTTTCGTCCTGCTTGAAAAAATGAAAATTCATCCTGCCTATGTCATAGCCGGATCTCTGCTTTATGGAGGAGTTTTTCTTTCATAGTCTGCTTCCATTCTGTTTGTCCTTCTTCAAAAATGGAAGAGGGTATTTTTTATAGTTAGCAAAGAAAATTGCAGTTCGATGTCTAGCTCCATCGCCCAGAACGAATCCGGCTAAAAAAGTCAAACCGGTCTTTTCAGCCATGCGTGAGCAAAACCGCGGTCCGCTTTTCTTGTGTTAAATTTGAGATAACCACAATAGTTTTAGACTTATCAACAGCCCTGTGAATAAGTGTATTTCCTCTGCATATATAGTGGCGAACAATTGTACCCACACAAAATGTGGATAGAATTTGTGGATATGTTGATAACTTCTGTTGATAACTGTTGTCGAATTGTGGAATAACGTGTGAATATCTAATAATTTAACAAAAACTTTAAAAACGTTTACATGAATTTACAAAAAACACATGTATTTGTGCTTTTTCAGCATTTTTGGCATGATGGTGATACAATCACGCTCGGCAGGAAGGAATGGACCTTTGAGAATCTATAAAATCTTAAACAATAATGCTGCAGTCGTTCTTGATGAACAGCAGGAGAAAATTGTAATGGGCCCGGGGATTGCTTTTCAAAAAAGCAAAAATGATATTATACCGGCCAGTAAAATTGAAAAAATATTTGTGATGAGAGAAGAAAGCGAGAAATTTCAGCAGCTGCTGCAAATGGTTCCCGAGAAACACGTTGAGCTTGCCGAAGAAGTCATCAGCTATGCGGAAGGCCAATTGATGTCACCTCTTAGCAATCACATTCACATAGCATTAACAGATCATCTGTCATTTGCAATTGAAAGAATTCAGCAAGGCTATCAAATTCAAAATAAATTGCTGAATGAAATTAAGGTGCTCTACAAAAAGGAGTTTGAGATTGGGATTTGGGCGATCCAAAAAGTACAGGAAAAGCTTGGGGTTTCTCTTCCGGAAGATGAAGCGGGACATATTGCCCTCCACATTCATACGGCGAAATTAGATTCTTCTGATATGACGGTTACATTAAAGCATGCGACCATCATTCAAGAATCAATCAGCATAATAGAACATCACTTCGGTCTAAAGCTGAGTAAAAATTCCATCTCCTATCAGAGGCTGCTGACCCATCTTAGATTCGCTTTAAATCGCCTTGAGCAGGACGAGGAATTTCATGTTATGGATATCGAAATGCTTAGACTCATTCAGGAAAAATACGCATTTGCCTATCAATGTTCAAAGAAGATTGCGGATTATTTAAGTGAGGAATACATCCTGCATTTTCCAGAATCTGAGATTGGATATATTACCCTTCACATCCAGAGATTAAGCGAGTAAAAAAATCTTGACGAACACGCTTTCATCTCATACAATGAAAGCGTATTAAAAGTTTATATTCGGGATTGTGACTGGTTATGCAGGCAAGACCTAAAATTTGTAAAGAGATCATTGGAGAAACTCTGTCTATGATACCTTTATAAGTTTTAGGTCTTTTTCTATTTAAAAAGGAGGATAAACATGAATTATAAAGACATTGCAGAAAAAATTGTACCGCTGCTCGGCGGAAAAGAAAATATCATCAGTGCCACACACTGTGCGACAAGACTCCGTTTAGTTTTGCAGGATGAAAGCAAAGCAGATAAGGCGGAAATAGAAGAAGTTGAAGGGGTTAAAGGTGCATTTGCAAGCTCTGGTCAATTTCAAATTATTTTTGGTACCGGGAATGTGAATAAAGTCTATGAACAGCTGCAGCCAATGATCGGAAAAATGGATGTAGATTCCGTATCGCATGCTGAAGCTGTAAAGCAAAAAATGAATCCTTTTGCCAGATTTGCAAAAACACTGTCGAATATCTTCGTTCCAATCATTCCTGCTATCGTAGCGAGCGGTTTATTAATGGGTCTGCTTGGAATGATGAAAGCATTTGAATGGGTCAGCACGGACAGTCCATTCATTGTTTTGCTGGATATGTTCTCAAGCGCAGCCTTTATTATTCTGCCGATTCTAATTGGTGTCAGCGCATCCCGCGAGTTCGGAGCAAATCCCTATTTAGGAGCCGTCATAGGGGGGATTCTTACTCACCCTGCCCTGCAAAATCCGTGGGGACTGGCTGAGGCGAAGCCTGAGTATTTGAATTTTGCAGGAATGGATATCGCGATGCTTGGCTATCAGGGAACCGTAATTCCAATTCTTCTTGCGGTTTATGTCATGAGCAAAATTGAGAAAGGGCTCCGCAAGATTGTACCTAACTCGATTGATTTGCTTGTCACACCGTTTTTGACCATTATCTCAACAGGCTTTATCGCTTTAATTGCCATTGGCCCTCTTGGCCGCGGGTTAGGTACTTTGATTACAACTACGTTAACTTACGTTTATGATACAGCCGGTTTTATGGCGGGTCTTATCTTTGGCGGAACCTATTCTTTAATCGTACTGACAGGTGTTCATCACAGCTTCCATGCCATTGAAGCAGGTCTTCTTGCCGATCTTGGGAAGAACTATCTCCTTCCAATCTGGTCAATGGCAAACGTTGCTCAGGGCGGAGCGGGTCTTGCCGTTTTCTTTATGACAAAGCGCGCCAAAACAAAAGAAATTGCATTGCCTGGTGCTTTCTCAGCCTTCTTAGGAATTACTGAGCCGGTTATTTTTGGAGTCAACTTGCGCTACCGCAAGCCATTTATTGGAGGATTGATCGGCGGAGCACTTGGGGGCGCATATGTAGTCTTTACGAATGTAGCGGCAAATGCTTATGGATTAACGGGTATTCCGATGATTGCGATTGTTGCTCCATTTGGAACATCTGCCATCATGAATTATCTGATCGGATTCGTGATTGCCGTAGCAGGAGCGCTTATTGCGACGCTTCTTCTCGGATTAAAAGAAGAAGAGACTAAGTAGGACTTGCTATCTAAAACAAGAATTAAGTAAGCTATAACTAAAAATCAGGCAGTCATATGCCTGATTTTCTTTTACTAGAGAGGAGAGCTGCATCCATGAAAAACGGGATTATCAGTTTAGGAGAGGCATTAATTGATTTTATACCAGTTGATTCAGATAATTTGATCTATCAAAAGAGCCCAGGAGGAGCGCCTGCAAACGTTGCAGTTGGCTTAGCAAGACTTGGAGCTGATTCTGCTTTTCTTGGAAAAGTGGGAAATGACGTACTCGGGACTTTTTTAAAAGATACTTTAGCGTCCTACGGAGTTCATACAGATCATATGCTGCTGACAGATGAAGCGAAAACAGGCGCAGTGTTTATTACATTGGCTGAAAATGGAGAGCGTTCTTTTGATTTTTATATCGATCCAAGTGCAGACCGGTTTATAAAAAGTGAAGAATTAAACGAATCGCTATTTGAAAGCAGTAAAATCCTTCATTATGGTTCAATTTCTATGATCAGCGAACCTTCTAGGACCGCAACGATCAAGGCGGTTGAGCTTGCCAGAAAGAACGGAATGATTATTTCGTATGATCCCAATTTAAGATTGAGCTTATGGGAAAACGAGGACGATGCACGTGAAACCATTCTTTCTATGTTTGATACTGCTGATCTGATCAAGATTTCTGAAGAGGAACTTGAGTTTTTAACAGGAGAAGCAACGATTGATAAAGGAGTAGAGAAGCTTTCTGCCTATAACATTCCATTGCTGCTGGTGACACTCGGAAGCAAAGGGAGCTATGCGTTTACGCATAATGTTACTGCAAGAATACATGCCATGAAAGTAAATGCAGTCGACACCACAGGAGCTGGAGATGCTTTTGTATCAGGTGTTTTATATAAATTACATGAGTATAATGGAAATCTAAGTTCGCTTTCGGAAAAGGAATTACAGGACATCGGCCGGTTTGCAAGTGTATCAGGCGGACTTGCTGCATCGGTTAAAGGGGCAATGACCGCATTGCCTACACTGGAAGAAGTTCAAGGCATTCTAAAAAACGGGTAAAGGAGCGATGAATGTGATAAACCTCGATTCAGAGCTAAAAGAAGCAGCATATCAAGAGGTTGAAGCCAGCCGGAATACGGTTGAAAAAGATCCATATCGGCTGAAGCATCATATTATGCCTCCAGTCGGACTCCTTAACGATCCGAACGGCTTTATTCAGTGGAAGGGGATTTACCACCTTTTCTATCAGTGGATGCCATTTAAAACAGGACATGGAGCAAAATTCTGGGGCCATTATACCTCAAGGGACCTTGTCAATTGGGAGCATGAACCGATTGCTCTTGCCCCAAGCGAGTGGTATGAAAAGAATGGGTGCTACTCAGGCAGTGCCATTGAAGCTTTTGATAAACTACATCTGTTCTATACTGGAAATGTGAAGGACGAAAATGGAGAAAGGGAGACGTATCAATGCCTTGCCGTTTCAGAGGACGGAATCCATTTTGATAAAAAAGGCGTTGTAGCTGAACTTCCGGACGGCTATACTGCCCATTTTCGGGATCCGAAGGTTTGGGGGCATGAAGGAAAGTGGTACATGGTTGCAGGAGCTCAAACAAAGGAAATGGCCGGACGTGCCGCGCTTCTTGTCTCTGAAAATCTGTATAATTGGGAGCTCCTGGGCGATGTGGCAGGTTCAAATACAGATCAGCTTGATGAGTTTGGCTATATGTGGGAGTGCCCGGATCTGTTCCGCCTGAACGGCAAGGATGTACTGATTGTGTCTCCTCAAGGGTTGGAACCGGAAGGGAATCTTTATCAGAACGTCTATCAATCCGGCTACTTTGTTGGAGAGCTAGATTACAAGACGGCAAAATTAAATCATGGTGAATTTACAGAGCTTGACAGAGGCTTTGATTTTTATGCTCCGCAAACGACGGTTGATGAAAAAGGCAGACGCTTATTAATTGCCTGGATGAGTGTGCCTGATCAGGACGAGGACAAGCATCCGACCATAGCAAACAAGTGGATTCACACAATGACATTTCCGAGGAAATTGTCGATAAAAGGTGAAAACTTGCTGCAGGAGCCTGTCGAGGAGTTAAAAGCTCTAAGAAAAAATGAACAGGTGCTTGAAATGGTGAAGATCACAAATGAGGAAGTTCAGAAGCGGGAAACAGAGGGTGCTGTTTATGAGCTGATCCTTGATCAGATAAAAGTAGAAGACTCTTTTAAGCTCTCAATTAAAAAGAATGCCGAGCTGCATTACTCTCGCAGGGATCAGCTGTTTACGCTAACTAGAATCAGTTATGCTGACGGCCATCCTGAATCAAGAAAATGTCATTTGGCAGAGCTGACCAAGCTTCAAGTGTTTGTAGATACATCTTCAATTGAAGTATTTATAAATGACGGTGAAGAAGTGTTTACGGCGAGGATGTTCCCGGATGCTGAGGAGAAAAGTTCCGTGTTTTCTTCTGAAGGAGAAACGGTATTTCATTTGAAGAAGTGGGATTTGTAATAGAATGGAGGGCTGCCTATTTAATGGCAGCTTTTTTTGTTGTTTAGGAATCTAAAATATAACCGCTTTGTAGATAATTGTTCGAAAACTAAGCGGTGAATGGATCAGAAAAAGCCCCTCGCTGAAGAAATAAGTGCGTCAAAGCGGACCCGGACTTCTGTCGGATTCTTATCTGCCTGTCGGAGGTGCCTTGGCGCCTGCGCTTATGTTCTGTGCAAAGATTTTGAGTCAGGTCCAACTGGGAGATCCAGAAAAAATCAAAAAACCGGCCATAGGCCGGTTCCTTTTATTCACTCTCGTATAATCGCAATGCAGCATGGTTCGTCGGTCCAACGTACTCATTAAGAGGGAAGGAATGGCGGATGGCTGCTGTAATATATTGTTTAGCTGTATAGATGGCTTCTTTAACAGATGCGCCTTTTGCGAGCTCTGCCGTGATGGCAGCTGAATACGTGCAGCCTGCACCATGTGTATAAGAAGTATCGATGCGCTCGCCTTCAAGAATCTGAAATTCAGTTCCATCATAAAGAACATCCACTGCTTTTTCATGCTGAAGCTTGCCGCCGCCTTTGACTAGCACGTATTTAGCACCCAAATCAAAGATTTTTACCGCAGCTTCCTTCATTTGGTCTACCGTTGTAATTGTCCCGATGCCGCTTAACTGGCCAGCTTCAAATAAGTTTGGAGTAACAACTGTTGCAAGCGGTGTAAGGATTTCGCGCAATGCATCCGCAAGGTCAGGGTACAGAACTTCGTCCGCTCCTTTGCACACCATAACAGGGTCAACTACCACATTTTCAAGATTATTCTTTTTTATTGTTTCAGCAGCAAGTTTAATGATATCTACAGTTGGAAGCATGCCTGTTTTCATTGCATCCACACCGATTCCTTCAACGATGGTTGCTGCCTGAGCTTTAATGGTATCTAATTCCACGGGAAATACTTGATGATGCCACTCATTATTCGGGTCCATCGCTACAACGACTGTTAAAGCCGTCATCCCATATACTCCGCGCTCTTGAAATGTTTTTAAATCTGCCTGAATACCAGCACCGCCGCTGCTATCTGATCCCGCAAATGTTAAGGCTTTTTTCATTGTCATAAGTGTGTGTACCTCCATCCAGGTGATTGAAAACGAATCTTTCATAGCTATTATATCAATTTCGAAAAAGGTTAGCCATTGATGAGGAATAGGTTACAAAATGGATAAAATGCCCATATAATATTATTGAACAGTGGTTAAATAAATTGAGGTGATCCATTTGGCAGCAAGAAGAGCAGTCGATCAAGAGCTTACGCGAGAATCCATCATGCAAGCTGCACATCAATTATTTCATGAAAAAGGCTATCAGAACGTTTCAATGAGGCAAATCGCAAAAGAACTGAATTATAGTCACGGTGCCATCTACTATCATTTTAAAAATAAAGCTGAGCTTTTTTACGCGCTTGTTAAAGCAGATTTCAAACTCCTGGATGAAAAACTGAAGGATGTATTAGACCAAGAAGGACTAAATAACGAAGTGAAAATTAAAAAGATACTGGAGGGATATATTGAATTCGGATTAAAAAATCAAAGTCAATATGAACTCATGTTTTTAACAAAGGATGAAGAGGTTGTAAGCTATTTGATTCATGAGCCTAACGTGAGCTGCGAAAAATTTGCTCAGGCTATTTATGCTTTATCAGAACAGCAGGTTTCAGCAACTGTTATTTGGTCTGTCTTTTTATCCCTTCATAGATTTGTAACGCATTACTGCAAGACAGGGATGAAATTTAAAGAGGTGGAGCCTTTGATGAAGTCACATGTTCTTTTTCTAATGAAAGGTTTAACATAATTTTTTTGTCTTTAATTGAACAGTGGTTAATAAGAGAGAGGAGAATGAAAATGAAGCACGCAATTGTTTTTGGAGCATCCGGCGGAATGGGGTAAGCGCTTGTCATAGAACTTATAAGCAGAGGGTTTGAGGTTAGCATAAGAGCAGTCATTTCCTCCATGCAAAAAACCAGCCATTAAGGTCAGCTGGTTTTTGCAGGACACGTAACATCCATTTTTACATGAATATCTGGGATATAGATTTTGCCTTTAATTTTGCTTTTGATACACGATAAAGGATCTTCTTCTTCAGGTTTCGGTGCTTCAGGTGTTGGCTCTTCTATAGGTGCG
Source organism: Bacillus sp. V2I10 (assembly GCF_030817055.1). Taxonomy (NCBI): domain Bacteria; kingdom Bacillati; phylum Bacillota; class Bacilli; order Caryophanales; family Bacillaceae; genus Bacillus; species Bacillus sp. V2I10. The sequence continues at coordinate 485,861 of NZ_JAUSYV010000001.1, forward strand.
GGAGCAGGTTTTTGTTTAGCAGGAGGCTGCGGTTTCTTTTCTTCCTGAACAGGTGCTGAATCTGCGGGTGCAGAATTTGGATAGTTGTTTGCTGCAGCTATTGCTTCAAAGGATTGGTTTGAGTGAAGAATGATAACAGAGGTGCCTGTGTGTACCTGGTCGAATAGATAGCGGATTTCTTCATTATGCATGCGAATACAGCCTGCGCTGGCATAAGTTCCGATGGAATTAGGATTGTTATTGCCATGGATGGCATAGGTCGTTCCATTGGTGCCAAGAGCATGAAGACCGAGCCATCTGTCTCCGAGCGGATTTCGGCTGTCGCCTCCTGGAATATTGTCTTTGTAATAAGGACGATTTTTAATCTTGTTTACAATTGGAAACGTTCCTTCCGGGGTAAACGAATTATCTCTCCCTGTTGCGACATTAAATACTTTAACAAGCTGACCGCTGTCAAAAAATGCAAGTTTATTCGTGCTCTTGTTAATGATGATGAGCTGAGGTACAGCGTCTGCTTTAGCTGGCACGACAAAAGATGCAAATAAGAAAAGAGCGGCAAACAGCACAAACCATTTTTTCATTTCTCTCTAGTCCCCTTTTATTTAAAAAAGTACAAGAAAAGATTACCAGACAAAGAGTGAGGAACATGTAGAATCTTCTTGTCGAATGCTGATAATTAAAGGCATTTCTCTTTTTACACTATTCATAGCATAATACGGAATTTTTTGTTAAATTGTTCCATCAATAATTATGAAATATAAAAAAGGCGGGTCTCATGAGATATGAGGCCCGCCTATACATCTATATTAGTAGGGGGAAATATAGATTGTATGAATTATTGGTGTGCTACAATTACTACCTTGCCTTTATCAAGCTCTTCTTCCATATGAGCTGCTTCGTTCTCTGTTAAACCCAGAGATGCCATTTTCGAGCGAAGCTCATCTCCGCGTGAACGGAAAACGTTTTTCATTGATGAAAATACGCCTTGCTCAGAAACGCCGACACTTTCAGTATCTGTACCGGAAGTAAGATGTTTTGAGCGGTTCGGATCATGTGCGAAAAGATAAATATCGTCTCTCACAAACCCTTCAACTTCAAGGTGATTGATTTTTTCAGTTGCTTGAACACCATTTTCAACTACAAATGTTTTCATTTTAATCTCTCTCCTTTTTCTGCTGATAGTTAATAAATACCCAATGTAAAAGTTTTAAAAACAAGCTGGTTCATAAATGAGTCTAAAGTATCAGCCTAGAGCAATCTTTTCCTTTTTATGATTTAATGAGCAGTAGAAATAAATAGGAAAAGAGGAGATCCGGATTGCGTGTTTCAGTTATTATTGTGACGTATAACCGTCTTTACACTCTTGCCGAGCTGTTAGAATCTATTGCCCGTCAAACATACCGCCCATATGAAATTATTGTTGTGAATGATGGGGGAGAACCGGTAGACTCTTTAAAAGATGCCTATCATGATCTTCCAATACGCATCATTGATCTAGAAGAAAATGCAGGACATGTTCATGCCCGCAACGCCGGAGCTTTCCAGGCAGAAGGCGATGCTATTATGCTGAGTGATGATGATGATTATTTCACCCCTGGACATATTGAAAGAATGGTTCATGAACTGACAGATGCGCATCTTGTCTATTCAGATGTTGAGATTGTCGGATTTGAGGACCAAAACAACGTACGCGTGCCGATCAGCCGCAGATTATTTGCCTATACATATGATGCAAAAGAAATGAGGCGCTTCTCAACGTTTGTGCCATCAGGAAGCTTATATTTAAAAAATGTCCATCAGTCGATCGGATATTTTGATCCAGAGGTTCACAATTATTGGGACTGGGACTTCTTTTTAAGAGTTTCAGGAAAATTTCAAGTGAAGCGGGTTCCGGTAGCAAGCGTTATTTATGCTTTTTCCGATACAGGCAATCATCAATCTGCAGGTCTTAATGAAAGAAGACAATCGTACCTTGAAAAGCTCAGTGAAAAGCATCAATTGGGAGAGCTTCCTCAAAAAAACTTCTTTGTTTTATTAGAAGAACCCGAGTTAAAGGCAAGAGAGGCGCTAAGCCTGCTTGTCTGGGACGGGAAGCCAATGATATCGAGATTAATCTGACTCCTGCTGCGGCAGGAGTTTTTGTTAGATGATTGAAAAGTTATATTCTCCGTGATATTATGCGTTTAAACATTTAAACAAATAAACAAAAAGGAGTTTATATCAATGAAAACCGTATTAATTACAGGAGCTTCAGATGGAATTGGAAGAGAACTTGCTTATAAGTATGCAGAGGATGGCTTCCGTCTAATTTTGACAGCAAGAAACGAAATAAAACTAATGAAACTGGCAGACGAACTTAAAAATACGACAGCAATCGTCAAAGCTAAGGACTTAAGTAATATGAATCAAATTCATGAATTGTTTCAGGAATTGCAGCAGGAGAAGGTTCATGTCGATGTTTTAGTGAACAATGCCGGTGTTGGTTTATATGGGGATTTTATAAACACGTCTGCGGAAGAGGAACTGAATATGATTGATTTGAATATCAAATCAATCACGCTGTTAACCAAATTATTTTTACCTGATATGATTTCAAAAAAATCAGGCCAGGTTTTAAATGTTGCCTCCACTGCCGCTTTTCAGCCCGGTCCATTGATGGCTGTCTATTACGCGACAAAAGCTTATGTGTTATCATTTAGTGAAGCAATTGAAAATGAACTGAAAGGCACTGGTGTATCAGTCTTTGTTTTATGTCCCGGCCCTACTGAAACAAGCTTCAGCGAACGCGCCAATCTTGGACAATCCAAGCTCTTTAAAAGCGGAGTAATGGATGTGAAAACCGTTGCTGATGCGGCATATGAAGGGATGAAAAAAGGGAAGACGCTGATTATTCCAGGCTTTAAAAATACAATTCTTGCAGCAGCTGTACGATTCATGCCGCGTAAAACGGTAACAGGTATTGTGCGGAAGACGCAAGAGCGCGCTTAAGAAAGGTGTGAAGCAAAATGGGAGACCAAGCCATTGATACGTTTCGTTCATGCATCCCATTATTCCATGCTCTCGGCGATCCCGCGAGACAGGACATTATTCTTTTATTAGCAGAAACAGAAAGGCTGACTGTGAATGAAATTGCCGATCAATCCAGGCTTTCAAGACCAGCTATTTCCCATCATCTGAAAATATTGAAGGATCAGGGATTGGTGACCATTGAACAGCAGGGCACGAAGAGGTTCTATTCATTAGCACTTGAAGATTCAGTTACCCTGCTGAAAAAATTAATTACCTTAGTAGAAGAAACCTGTATTTAACCTTAAGAAAGGGTGAAAAACAGATGAAACAGCAGCTTCATGACGGCTGGTGGACGTGGCTAAAACCGGAATTTGAAAAACCATATTATCAGAGACTGAGAGAATTTCTGAAAACAGAATATGAGACAGAGACCATCTATCCAGACATGGACGATTTGTTTAACGCTCTGCAATTCACTTCTTATAAAGAGGTAAAAGTAGTGATCCTTGGCCAGGATCCTTATCATGGGCCAAATCAGGCTCACGGCCTTAGCTTCTCTGTTCAGGAAGGTGTCAAGCAGCCGCCTTCGCTCCGTAATATTTTTCTTGAATTGAAGGATGATCTTGGATATGATCCTCCAAATCATGGTTCCCTTGAAAAATGGGCTAAGCAAGGTGTGCTGTTATTGAATACTGTTTTGACAGTAAGAAAAGGTCAGGCCGCCTCACACAAAGGGCAAGGCTGGGAGACGTTTACAAATCGCATCATTGAGCTTCTGAATGAGCGCGAACAGCCAGTCGTGTTTATTTTATGGGGAAAGCATGCAGCAGAAAAGAAAGCACTGATTGATACAGCCAGGCATATAGTGATTGAATCGCCGCACCCCAGCCCTTTTTCCGCCAGAAAAGGATTCTTCGGAAGCAAGCCGTTTTCAAGAGCGAATGAGGCACTGAAGAAAATGGGACGGAATAAAATTGACTGGAAATAAGAAACAGATAAAAAAGAGGAGGTGCTGTCCGCACCTCCTCTTAACTGATTATACCCAGCCCGTTACACGCTCATGATCTGTAACAAGCAATAAGATTTTACCTTCATCAAGCTTTTCTTCATAGCGTTCTGCTTCTGTTGAGCTGAACCCGACTTCTTCTAATTTTGTGCGAAGCTCATCGCCTTTTTTGCTGAAAATGTTACCGACCGCACTTCCAAGACCTAATTCAGAGATGCCGATGGTATTTGCTTCCGCATTGTTTGCTATACGGTTTGTGCGCTCATCATCATGTGAGAGAATATAAATGTCCTGCTTGTCGACACCTTTACTTTTCAGTTCCATTACGTCATTTTTTAATACTTCGTCATTTGTGTACTCTTTTACAGCTGGTTTCATTTTCATTCACTCTCCTTTTAGGTTTCATAGTATTTAAATAGCACGAACAGGTAAAAGCTAAACCTCTTTTTTTCAGGCGATGTAGAGCAACTATTGGTATAATAGGTTACAAGGATAAGAATAAAGGCAGGATATAAGATATGAAGAATCAATCGATCAACTGCTTAAAATGCACGTATTACTATGTCACTTGGGACAGGGATTTTCCAAACGGCTGCAGGGCTTACGGTTTAAAATCTGCTGCAAGACCTTCCTTAACCGTGATGAAATCATCAGGTGAAGCCTGTATGAAATATACTTCAAAAAGATAATGTGTCATGCGATATAGAAATACCAAAGAAACGGAGGAACGATAAGGATGGATATACATATTTCAAAGCTGCTTGCAAAAATGGAAAAAGAAATTCAACGTGCCATGCAAGGATCAAGTGATTCAGAAGTAAGAGAAAGACTGCTTGCAGTGAAAACACTCTGTGATCTGGTGCTTGAAGAGCAAGCGGAAGAGCGCTATGAAACGAAGCAGACTTCTCCGAACCAATTGGATGCCCTTCAGCTTCAAAAAATGATGGGGGCATCTAATTTTAACAACAAGAAAAAAGAAGAGGACGGCGTGAACGGGGATTCCATTTTTGATTTTTAAACAGGAGGGGCGGTTTTATGAGTCCGAGTGATTTTGTAAACCTAGCCGTCATTTCATTTCCAATCATCATCCTGGTTTTCATAGGGTTATACAAAATTTTTGTGAAAAAGCAGACTGTAACAACGTATTATACTCCTTTTGATGAAATAACCGGCCAGGCACCCGTCGCCTTTCACGAGGAAAAATATCTGCAGGAGGATGAGGATGGACAAGGTGATGATAAAAATAAAAACAAGAATTCAAAGATTTGAACATCTGTTGACGAATCGGCTGTCTGTCTTGATTTAAAGAAATGATAGGGTAAGATGAAAACTAGAGGCTGATTTCAAAATCGAGGAGAAGATAATCGTGAAACTATTCTTAATACTTGCTGCAGCAAACGCTTTTCTGGCCGTCGCATTAGGCGCATTCGGAGCTCATGGGCTTGAAGGAAAGGTACCTGAGAAATACTTGAAAATCTGGCAGACAGGCGTCACTTATCAAATGTTTCATGCCGTCGGTTTATTCGTTATCGCGTTTTTAATCGACAAACTTCCGCAGGCGGGCATGCTGACATGGGCGGGCTGGCTCATGTTCATCGGAATTCTCTTATTTTCCGGAAGCCTGTACGTATTAACTGTGACTCAAATCAGTGTTCTTGGCGCAATCACACCGCTCGGAGGTCTTTCATTTTTAATTGCCTGGGTAATGATGATCATCGCAGTTGTGAAGTTTTTATAGAATTGGAGAAGAGTCCTTTGCGGGACTCTCTTTTTTTTGAAAAAGGGAAGTGGTAATCAATTAGAAATAAAACAGTGACTTTCGGGTAATAAATCTTAGAAATCGATAATAAACCTGTTTGTTTCGATAATAAAATATAAGATTCGATAATAAGAGTGATCCGAATCGGGATCTGCCTGTCGAGAATTGAATCGGAGCAAAAAATCAAGAGAGTTTTAGCTGCAAATCTATTATTCCAATCACACAATACATGGTAAAATAGGAAAAAAAGGGTGGGCTGAAACGTGAAGAAAGTGCTTTTGATTTTAGGCAGTTTGATGGTTTTATCAGGTGTTTTAGGTGCATTAAATCATGTATCTCTTATTTTTAAGTCGCTGGAAGAAGAACTTGGTGAATATGGAAGCCCCACGTCTTTAATGATATGGCAGTATATTCCGTCCTTCTCGGTCTACATCACATTACTTGCAGCCGGAAGCCTCTTGCTCGGTCTCACAGCTCTTTTAAAACAGCAAGAAAAGCGGAACGTTCTGATAGAACAATTAATAGATGCATTTAAAGGGAAAGAAGGACAAGCAGAACAGGCAGTAGTTGAATCCCCGCCTGAAATCGAAAAACAGACGCTTACCCTGTTTCAAAGCAGAAATGAGAGTGACTTTGAAGAAACCCGCGAAGATCCGGAGAAGGATGAGCGCTATTATTGGAAGGGGTAGGAGATACAAAGAAAAAAAGAGCATACATTTCAAATGTATGCCCGGTACGATTATCTAGGAGGATATGAAGCCGTATCATACGGATAATGATAAGCAATTTCCTCATCAAACGTAATATAGTCTAAATAAACCATTAACAGCAGGTATCTTTTTGCCGTTTTTTGATCGCTTAAAATAATATGATCTCGTCCTGCGGCTTCGATGACACCTTTAAAGATTTTAGAGTTCCACTCTTTGCTGGCTTCAAACGTCATATAGACTGTAGCTACTTTCCCGCGATTTAAACGCAGTATATTCTCAATGTACGATTCCTCTATCGGCAGCATTCCGCCTTGAGCCTGAGTGGGTGTTTGCTGCTGGCCGCCCTGGGGCATCCCCTGACCGCCGCCGTTCTGCATTTGCTGCTGTTGAGGATAGCCAAACTGCTGAAATTGGGGCTGCTGCTGACGGTAATCATATCCGGCTCCATATGGATTGAAGCCTGCTCCAAACTGATTGTACGCTGAATTCATGTTGTACCTCCTTAGATAGAAAAAATTAATAAACTCAAGGGACAATTTGCTCGATTAGGTGAAAAGAAGAAGTGCGATTTGAATCTTCCTGTATTCCGCTGGTTATACCAGGTGCCCGGACATATTCCGAAAGGTCTGAAAAACCAAAGGGAATTGCCCTGCCGGTTGAAATCTTTGACCGCTGATGACTTTTTTTGCCAAATCAATATCGCTTTGCCTTACTGCCTGATAAAAATAACCCTTTTGTGTTGCCTTCAAATTCGCCCGGCTTTTGGAAGATCATCTTGGTAAGCGATGTTATATCCCTAAAGTCAGGGGCATGCAGCATAAACCAGATTTACTCCAGCATTTCCAACCATGAGCATGCCGAGCTTGCCATCTCCTTCTCCCTCTGCACGGATCAATCATGTAAGCAGCTCAACTTCCTCTGATGTATAGGAAATCACTCCCATGTCATCACCTGCCTTATGAAAAAACATCTGGTTGTATAAGGTGATTAGATGAAAAAAATTAGGTCTCACTCATTAATAGGTATGAAGGGAAAGGCAGTGTTATGACACTAAGAAAAGCGGAAATAAACTTGGTCAGCTCCGACAGGCAGATAAGGATCTGCTGAAGAAGGCCCTAGTTTGACTTTTTTGCCGGAGCCGTCCTGACCGGGGAGTTAGGCGCTGAAGCTTGCGATCGATGTGTATAAATCAATGTTTTATTATATTTAAAAAAGCCCTTGCCGGCTTAGGCAAGGGCTTATACTATCGTTCCTTAGATATGAAAATATCCGTACAATTTATCGGCAGGAAGAATGTTTCCTACAAAGAATGTGCCAAACTCGCCGTAACGTGCGCTGACCTCGTCAAAACGCATTTCGTAAATAAGTTTTTTGAACTGAAGAACGTCATCTGAGAATAACGTGACACCCCATTCAAAATCATCAAAACCAACAGAGCCTGTAATAATCTGTTTGACTTTTCCAGCGTATTGGCGGCCGATCATGCCATGGCTGCGCATCAAGCTTTTGCGCTCATCCATCGGAAGCATGTACCAGTTATCCTGGCCATTGCGGCGTTTATCCATCGGATAGAAACAGACATGCTTTGCTTCCGGAAGGGATGGATAAAGACGGGCAAGCACTTGAGGATTTTGATATGGATCTTCACCTGCAGGCAAGTAGTTGCTGAGCTCTACAACAGATACATATGAATATGCAGGCAGAGTGTAATCAGCAAGCTTCGATTTATTAAACTCTGTTTCAATAACATTTAACTCTTCCATAGTAGGGCGCAAAATCATCAGCATAAAGTCAGCTTTTTGTCCGACAATCGAATATAAAGCCTGACTGCCTTGCTTTTGATCTTCAGCAATTCCCCATTTTTCAAGCAAACCCTGAAACTCATAAATTGCTGCTTGACGCTCGTCACTGCTTACCGTTTTCCAAAGCGCCCAGTTCATTGCGCGGAAGTCATGTAAACAATACCAGCCATCTAACGTTTGTGCAGCTTCACTCATATAAGTTCACTCCGTTTCATCATTCTTAATTACCTATTAACTATACCATAGTTTGTCCATTCCATAATGGAAACAGACTTCATTGTCCATATTATAAAGGAAGTACATAAGTTTAAATGTTAGTTAATTGTGAAAATAAAGAATTTAAGGTGTAAGCGCTCTATCAGTCCGCGGCTGTTTGAATTTGCCTATAAGTGGAGTATCCTTATTCTTAGATCAATGGTTTTATACTAATTAGGAGGTTTTTTAATGTCTGATTTATTTACTCTTTTAAAAGAAAAAGTAACTGGAAAAGAGCTTAAAATCGTTTTTCCCGAAGGAATGGATGAACGTATTCTTACTGCTGCAAACCGTTTGGCTGGAGAGGGAATTCTAAAACCGATTCTTGTCGGCAGCAATGATGAGATTACGAAAAAGGCAGATGAGCTGAATCTTACATTAGATGGCGTCGAAATTTATGACCCTCATACATTTGAAGGCATGAACGAGCTTGTTCAATCTTTCGTAGAACGCCGCAAAGGCAAAGCTACAGAAGAGCAGGCGCAAAAAATCCTGCTTGATGAAAACTACTTCGGAACAATGCTTGTGTACACTGGACAAGCTCACGGCTTAGTAAGCGGTGCTGCTCATTCAACGGCAGACACAGTTCGTCCGGCGCTTCAAATCATTAAAACAAAAGAGGGTATCAAAAAAACATCAGGCGTCTTCATCATGGTTCGCGGCGACGAGAAATATGTATTTGCTGACTGTGCAATCAACATTTCACCTGATAGCCAAGATCTTGCTGAGATTGCAATTGAAAGTGCAAAAACAGCCGATATGTTTGATATTGAACCTAGAGTTGCTATGCTAAGCTTCTCAACAAAAGGATCTGCAAAATCACCTGAAACAGAGCGCGTAGCTGAAGCGGTAAAAATGGCAAAAGAAATGCAGCCTAACCTTGTTTTAGACGGTGAGTTCCAATTTGACGCTGCATTTGTGCCTTCCGTAGCAAAATCAAAAGCACCGGACTCTGTCATCAAAGGCGATGCAAACGTATTTGTTTTCCCAAGCCTTGAAGCAGGGAACATCGGATATAAAATTGCCCAGCGCTTAGGCAACTTTGAAGCAGTCGGACCGATTCTGCAAGGCTTGAATGCACCCGTGAACGATCTTTCACGCGGATGTAATGCTGAAGATGTTTATAAGCTTGCACTGATTACTGCTGGACAAGCGGTTTAATAGTGAGAAATGGGAGACAGCCGGGGAGCAGGCTGTCTCTTTTTATGCATCTATATTTCCGATTGTTCATGCTATAATATACATGCTTATAAACTCGGGAGGATTTCAACAACATGTCATTTGAAACCTTATTAAAACAAGATGAATGGAAGATTGTCGATCAGTCCAGTCTCGGACCTCATTTTGATGCGAGACAGTCCTTTGCGATGGATGATACGTTATGTGCAGCGGTCGGGAACGGCACTTCACCTGCAACGGCCCGGACATGGGTTCATCACAAAACGATTGTGCTTGGCATTCAAGATACGAAGCTTCCATATTTACAGGATGGAATCTCTTATTTAAAAGAACAGGGGTATCGCGTGATCGTCCGAAATTCAGGCGGTCTAGCTGTTGTTTTAGATGAAGGGGTACTTAATATATCGCTGATTTTTCCTGAAACTGAAAAAGGGATCGATATCAATCGCGGCTATGACACGATGTGGGATCTGATTAAGCGGATGCTTGCGGGCTATGGTACTGAGATAGAAGCAAGAGAAATTTCGGGATCTTATTGCCCAGGCAGCTATGACTTAAGCATAGGCGGGAAAAAATTCGCAGGGATTTCACAGCGAAGACTGCGCGGGGGCATCGCTGTTCAAATTTATCTATGTGCTGACGGCAGCGGAGCTTCGAGGGCGGAATTGATACGCAGATTTTATGAGCTGGCGAAAAAAGGCGAGCCGACGAAATTTGTATATCCTCAAATTGTTCCTGAAACAATGGCATCCTTGAGCGAACTGCTTCATGATGAAATTACTGTTCAAACTCTTATGCTGTCGTTTCTGAAAACCTTAAAGGACCTGAGCGGCAGAATTTACGCTGATTCACTGTCTGTCGATGAACAGGTCCTGTTTGAAAAAAATCTGCTTCGCATGTATGACCGGAATGAAAAAGTGTTTGGAACTGTGCAATAGAAAAACGCATCAGGTTTGTTTCTGATGCGTTTTCTGCTTCCATTTTTCGTACTATTCGGCCAGCTTTTCAAGATTGCCGTTGCGGTCCATTTTAAACTTCGTAGCCGGACGCTCCTCTTCCTCAAATAAAACTAGTTTTCTTGCACGATTCATAATCTTCATTAATGTTTCATAATCTTCTTGAACCATAACCGTATCCTGTTCAAGCTGAGAAACCTTTACTGCCAGATCCTGATTGCGTCTAGATAGCTCATAGTTTTCACGTTTCAATCTTTCATTCTCAAGTTTTAAGGCATTTACATGTTCGTTGTTTGAAGAATAAGATTCTAAAAATGCGATAACCTGGCTCATTGTAAGATCTGCAGATGCGGCAGGTGTTCTCCGTGCTGTATATGGAATTTCATAGGCTTCTTCTTTATAAACTTCTTCTTTATAAACTTCTTCTTTGTAGACAGGATGAGTGACTGCAGGCAATTCCTCATTATCAATCTCAATAGATTCAACTTCTGTCATTTCCGGTGCTGCTTCTGATTCTGGCGGAGAATAAAGCAATTGTTTTTTGGCAGGCTGACCCTTGCCGGTTGCTCTCATCTTTTGTTTACGCTGTTTTTTTGCAAGCTGAAGCGCTTTTTCATAGTTATGTCTGACGACTGCATTCCAGCGGAAACCGCAGGCTGCTGATGTGCGATTGAGTTTGTCCCCAACTTCTTCGAATGCGTTTAGCTGTGTGCTTCCTTCGCGAACGTGGCGGAGCACGGTTTCAGCCAATAATAAATCATCTTCTTCTGACCAGGCATCTTGTCTTTGCTTCATGGTCTCAACTCCCTTTTAAAGTTTTTAGAAACTATAAATATTGCGTCTTGATGTCTAGCTTCAGCGCCTGGATCCTTGGTCAGAACGGCTCTGCCAAAAAAATTCTGCCGGACCTTTATCTGCCTGCCGGAGCGGGGCATGGCGCTTGCGCTTTTCTTAGATAGATAGTTGTGTATTTTCCTGTTATCATTTTGACCAGAAACTCTGGGCTTTATACAAAAACTTTACAAGGATACTAGATTTTCTTTATTTTGACATTTGTCTAAGTTACCCGGCTTGCAATAAGGGTCGATTAACGGTAAAATACCAAATAGTGTTTGAACGTGATTCAATAGAAGGAAAGGGTTGTAAATAAGGTGGCAAATGAATTCAGAATATGCGACGATTGCCAGGCAACCAACATTAAGACGTTGCTCCCCCGCCTGAAAAAGGTTGATCCCGAAGCGAAAATTGATATCGGGTGCCAATCATACTGCGGCCCGGGAAGAAAAAAATCGTTTGCATTTGTAAATAATCGTCCGCTCTCAGCACCAAATGAGGACGAATTAATGGTTAAGATCGAAACAAAAATCAGTAAATAATATCACCATTGGCTCATTATGCAGTGGTGATTTTTTTATCCAGCCAATTCCAGAAAAAATGGTTGTTTGCTTCAAAAAAGAATCGATATAATGGAAACAAGTCAAGATGGAAGAGGGAAAGCGATGGCCTATCGGAGCGGCAAGTTATCTGAGGAAAAAGTATTTAAAGATCCTGTTCACAGATACATTCATGTACGGGACAAGCTGATCTGGGATTTAATCGGAACGAAAGAATTTCAAAGACTCCGCAGAATCCGTCAATTAGGGACGACCTATTTAGTCTTCCACGGAGCAGAGCACAGCCGCTTTAATCATTCTTTAGGAGTCTATGAAATTGTACGGAGAATTGTAGACGATGTGTTTAAAGGGCGTCCTGAATGGAATGAGGATGACCGTCTGCTTTCGCTTTGTGCAGCACTGCTGCATGATCTCGGACATGGTCCGTTTTCGCATTCTTTTGAAAAAGTGTTTCATTTGGATCATGAAAAGTTCACGCGTGACATTCTTGTCGGAGAGACAGAAGTAAATGAGGTGCTCCGCCGCATGGGAGATGATTTTCCGAAGAAGGTATCGGAAGTCATTGCCAAAACGTATGAAAATAAACAGGTTGTAAGCCTTATTTCAAGCCAGATTGATGCTGATCGCATGGATTACCTGCAGCGGGATGCCTATTTTACAGGCGTCAGCTATGGTCATTTTGATATGGAGCGGATTCTCAGGGTCATGAGGCCCCGCGAGGATCAGGTCGTGATTAAGCAAAGCGGCATGCATGCAGTCGAGGATTATATTATGAGCCGTTACCAGATGTATTGGCAGGTGTACTTCCACCCGGTAACCCGCAGTGCTGAAGTAATTTTGACAAAAATCCTTCATCGTGCAAAACAGCTGCACAAAGACTATTACACATTTAAGCAGGATCCCATTCACTTTTACTCTATTTTTGAAGATGAAGTGACAACTCAGGATTATCTGAAATTGGATGAATCTGTTGTTCTGTACTATTTTCAGCAGTGGCAGGAAGAGACAGATCCTATATTGAGAGATCTTTGCACAAGATTTATGAACCGGAACCTGTTTCAATATGCCGAGTTTAATCCGGCAGCCACAATGGAAATGAAAAAGCTGATGGAGCTTACGGCTCTCTTTAAAAAAGCAGGCATTGATCCTGACTATTATTTAGTTGTTGATTCATCTTCAGATCTTCCGTATGACTTCTATCGTCCGGGAGAGGAAGAGGAGAGGCTGCCGATTCATTTGCAGCTGCCGAATGGGGACCTGCGCGAGCTTTCCCGTCAGTCTGAAATAGTAGATGCGATATCCGGAAAACGCAGAACAGACCATAAGCTGTATTTTCCATTAGATCTCATTCAAGATATGTCAGTAAAACGAACGGCCAAGAAACGGATTTTGGAATTGTTAAACTTATAAAAAAAGAGAGATAGTGTGAAAATACAAGGTTAGGAGTGTTGGGGTTTGCTTAACGAACACGCAAAACTGATGAAGGTGTTCTCTTCATCAGGGGAAATCACCGGACGGAAAAAGCTGCAGAAAATGATCTATATCGCAAAAAAAATCAATTTTCCTTTTTATGAAAAGTATGACTTTCATTTTTACGGACCTTATTCGGAGGAGCTTACTCTCAGAATTGAAGAGCTGTGCAATTTGGGCTTTCTGAACGAAATGCATGAGAAAAAAGGCGGCTATTTTCAATACCGCTACTCCCTGACAGAAGCAGGCGAGGAATTTTTAACTCATTATGACCTTGAGATGCCTCCTCTTAAAGATTGTATGGAAGACTTAAACAGCCAGTCAGCAAGATTCCTGGAGCTCGTATCAACGGTCCTTTTCTTTGACACTCTAGATAAAGAAGAAGTGAAAGAGAAGGTATTTACCCTGAAGAGCAAGCAGAAATACACAGAAGAAGAAATTGAACAGGCGTATGCGTACATAGAGTCGATTCGCACGAAGGTTGTTCAATAAAGAATTCCCGCGGTCATATTTGGCAGCGGGATTTTTATTATGCTCAGGGAGGGGTAGCGCAAGCGCTAGAAAAAGATGCAGCAGTTATGATAATGAATTGGAATTGAGCAGATTTGAATGTCCTGTACCTTATTTATAGCCTAAAATGACATTTTATTAGCTGAATTCCCGGGATTTATAGCGTAAATCTTTTATTATTTAGCTGAAATCCGGAATCATTTAGACAAGTAGATGAATTCATATTTGTGTATTTCGCCATTACTGAAGTTTTGTACCTATATATGCCCCTTTTTAGCTGAAAACAAAGTTTATTTGCTGTAGCAAATCCGAAATCTTAAAACGAAATTTCTTTAGAAATAAAAAACCGGCCCTCACTCCAAAGCGGCCGGTTTTCTCATATGTACTTAATCCTCGTCACTCAAACGCTTGCCGTTCACCGCATAATGATTTTTGCTCATTTCTTCAATGAAAATCGCAATCTTTTCTGCAGGAGCACCTGTTGTTTCAGAAACAGCAGCTGTTACTTTTTCAACTAGAGCCTTTTTTTGTTCCTCTGTGCGGCCTTCAAGCATTTTGACTGTTACGTATGGCATATTGATCTCTCCTTTTCCTATCGTAGTTGGATTCTTCTATAGTATACTTGATGGAGAATAGAATGTTTAGCGAAGCTGCTTGCAAAGGAGAATGATTGGTGGAGTTTTTGGCGTTTGATTTAGAGCTTATTCCGTATGTGGTGATTGTTTTGGCGATTGCGTTTACGGTTCATGAATTCGCACATGCATATGTAGCATATAAATTTGGAGATCCGACTGCGAAGAATCAGGGGAGACTGACGCTGTCGCCGCTTGCCCATCTTGATCCGATTGGTACACTGCTTATCTTCATTGCCGGTTTTGGCTGGGCGAAGCCGGTGCCTGTGAACCGGTTTTATTTCAAGAATCCGCGCCTTGCAGGTGTTCTCGTCTCAGCAGCAGGACCATTGAGCAATTTGGTCATCGCTTTTATTGGGCTTGCTGTTTGGTATATAATTTTAAGTACAGGTGCTTTATCTTCCTTATCATCCGGGATGGCGGAAGGCGTGCATCAGTTTTTCAATATTTTAATCTTCCTGAATATTACGCTGTTCATTTTTAACCTTTTTCCGTTTCCTCCGCTTGATGGATACCGGATTATTGAAGATCTTGCGCCATCTGGAGTCCGGGCAAAAATGACGCAGTTTGAAAGTTACGGAATGGTTGTCTTTTTAATTTTAGTGTTAACACCTTTGGACAAATACACGATACAGCCTGCTTTCTCTTATGGGACTGATATCGTGATGACTGTTTTTGAATCGATACTTAACCCGTTTTTCTAGGAGGTCATTTCTTTGGAACAAGATAAAAAGAAAAAAAAGATTGGTTTTAACATCATTAAAAGCGATCCGACGGACGGTCACGGCGGATACGGAGTCGGCGCACTCAGCCTCGATAACATTTCACCGGTTTTCGTTGATGTAACCGAAGGGGAAGCGTTTGTGGACATCGGTGCGATGCACGCTAGAAGTGTTGTTGAAAAAGGAATCAAGTTTCTTCCGAACAAAGAAGAGGTGCCAAACGGAAAGCCGTTCTGGCTCGTATGGGTGACCATCGACCGCAAGCCTGAGGGACCTTATTATGCAGGTGTTACAGCCTGTGAAATGACAGTAGACCGTGAAATCAGAAGAGGCTTCAAATCACTTCCAGAGCATGTAAATAAAATGGATAAATCCTTAAAGCGCCACATTATGGTCGAGCATATGGATGATGTGTCAAAAGGTATTTTAATGAACTTCCTGAAAAACCATAATGCAGATATGTGGAAAAATTCCAATCAGGAGCTAAAAGCAGGGCTCGGGGAAGCGTGACAATTCTGTGACGTTTATGTGAACAAATTGTCAAATTCTTGAGCTTTAAATCGCTTATTAGTAAACTGAATATAGCTTATAAAGCTAGGACACGAAAAACCCCGGACCGTATGAGGTCCGGGGTTTTTCATGTGGTTTGCGAGAAAATTGACGGTTTTTGCTGAATAATCTTTAATATGGATTTTTCGATCATATATGGTTCATTTTAGATCATCCGGAAAATCAAAAATAAATGTTAATCCCACCATTTCAAGACCTTCTTATACCATGTTTCATCCTGATTTTTAGGATCTTTTGCAGGTTCGCTCTGTTTTCCATGCTCCAGATGCTCAGTGCAGTACTCAGTCGGCTCAGTCCCCCTTACAAAATAAGCAAATCGCTTAACCGGACAATCGTCTGAGGCAAGCTTTCCTGTTTTAGGATTGATATAAACGCCAATAACGCCTTTAGGAGGATTAAATGCTTTAACTGATTGATCTTCTAGTGCTTCTTCCATAAAATCGGCCCATATTTGTTTGGCGTATCCTCTTTCAGCGACAACATCAATCGTTTTGTC
The DNA here is from genome assembly GCF_030817055.1 of Bacillus sp. V2I10. Taxonomy (NCBI): domain Bacteria; kingdom Bacillati; phylum Bacillota; class Bacilli; order Caryophanales; family Bacillaceae; genus Bacillus; species Bacillus sp. V2I10. The sequence continues at coordinate 502,331 of NZ_JAUSYV010000001.1, forward strand.
TTTATCATAGCCCGTCCAGATGCCCGCCACCAGCTGCGGAGCAAAGCCGATCATCCAGCTGTCAGCTTTTGTCGTTCCGGATTTCCCTGCATATTCGCGGGAGAGCTTCGGAATAATGGTGTGGCCTGTTACGGACGTATAATCATTCAATTGTTCATCAAACATCCCGGTCATCAAATGCGAGGTAACGAATGCCGACTCTTTATTTAAGATCTGTTCTTGCTCTTTTTCATTCTGATAAATCACGTTTCCTTCTGCATCCTCAACCTTTTTAATAAAAGAAGGTTCAATCCTCTTGCCGCCATTTGCGAGCATTCCATAGCCGTTCACCATTTCAGCCAATCGCACCGGCGAGGTTCCAAGAGCAAGTGATGGCACATGTGATAATTTGCTTGTCACTCCAAAGCTTTTAGATGCCTGAATCAGTTCATCCATTCCGAGATAAAGGTGAGTCTTAACGGCGTATATATTATCAGAAAGTGCTATTGCCTGGGCCAATGTAATATCGCCGTTTGCATAATACCCATTGTAATTGCCTGGTTTATAGCTTGATTTGCCGTCTTCAAACTTAAATGTGTAAGGTTCGCTCCTTAAAAGGGTAGAAGGGGTGAATCCTTTATTTACGGCAGCATAATACAGAAACGGTTTCATTGTTGAACCAGGCTGTCTTTTTGCCTGTGTTGCGCGATTAAACGTACTCTCTGCATAATCACGGCCGCCAACAAGAGCCTTCACGCTGCCGGTTTTGGGATCCATTGCCATGAACCCGACTTGGATGTCAGATGCTTCATCAATGACACCTGCAATCTTTTCTTCAGCTATTCTCTGCATATCTGGATCTAAGGTAGTGAAAATTCTTAAACCCCGTGTTTCAATTGTTGTCTGATCTAGATTCAGCTTTTTTGACAGTTCATTCATAACCGCATCCTGAAAATAAGGAGCAATGTCTGCTGTTTTCACATCTTTCACAGAACGGTAGTTGAGTGCTTCATTATACGTCTGATCAGCTTCTGTTTGGCTGATTATTTTTTGATTCACCATCGTTCTCAAAATAATAGCCTGCCTGCTTTTCGCCCGCTCTTCATTTTCAAGGGGCGAATAGAGGCTTGGCGCTTTTGGAATTCCTGCAAGCATGGTTGCTTCGCTGATGGATAATTCACTTGCGGATTTGTCAAAATAATAATTGGCCGCAGCTTCTGCGCCGTAAGCGCCATGACCGTAATAAATCGTATTTAAATAGCCTTCTAGAATCTCCTCTTTGCTGTAGTTCAACTCAAGCCTGACAGTGTAGAACGCTTCTGTCAGCTTGCGTTTCCATGTTTTATCGTGAACCAAAAACAGGTTTCTCGCATATTGCTGGCTGATTGTGCTCGCTCCCTGAACCTTGGCCATTGCTTTTAAATCAGCAAGAGCAGCTCCTGCTATCCGTTTGTAGTCAAAGCCGTTATGATCATAAAAATGACGGTCTTCTATCGCAACAGTAGCTTCAATTAAGGAAGGAGAAATCTCATCTAAATCAACCCAGTACCTTTTACCGCCGTGATGGGTCTTTCCCATCTCAGATCCATCATTTGCGTACATAATAGAAGATTGCTGAACAGTCAGGGAAGGAGCTCCCTGCCATTTGGCCGTGAGCAAAATCGCTGCTAGGACGATTGATGCTAAGAAAAATAAAATAAGGCCAATAAAAATAGCGGCACGCACAGCTTTTATCGTGATTTTCAATCGTCTGGATGTGATGATTTCCAATTTCTCCACCTCATTTCCTCATCTGTTCTGTTTCTTTCAAAATTAAGCGTATTAGATCATGCCCTGTATTCTTGTCCAGCTCCAGCGCCTGACTCGCTGTGAAATTCCTATTTTCTTCGCGAGCTGGCCAAGGCTATCCGCTTTTTTTACCAGTATGAGAATTTCCAAGGTTTTTTAAACCTTCTCTATTAAAATTCTTCTTGCAATTTTGCTAGATTCATCTATACTTTTTCCTGAGGTTTTGAACTCGAATTTTGGCGAATTGTATTTGTTGAATAGGGTATAATCGTAACTAGGGCTTTAAGAAAAATTGATATAGAAAGGAAGTTTTAAAATGGGAGGACATTGGTTTACAGAAAAGCAAACCGAGAATTTCGGCATCACGATCAAAATTAACCGCACTTTACATACAGAGCAAACAGAGTTTCAAAAATTAGATATGGTAGAAACAGAGGAGTTCGGCAACATGCTGCTTTTAGACGGCATGGTTATGACTTCACAAAGAGACGAATTTGTTTATCATGAAATGGTTGCACACGTTCCTTTATTTACACATCCAAACCCTGAAAACGTACTTGTAGTCGGAGGCGGAGACGGCGGAGTAATACGTGAGATCATGAAGCACCCAAGCGTTAAGAAAGCAACACTTGTTGATATTGACGGCAAAGTAATCGAGTACTCTAAAAAGTACTTGCCTGAAATTGCAGGAGAGCTTGAAAACGAGCGCGTTGAAGTGAAAGTAGGCGACGGGTTCATGCATATCGCAAAGAGCGATAATGAGTATGATGTCATTATGGTTGACTCAACAGAGCCAGTTGGACCTGCTGTTAACCTATTCTCAAAAGGATTCTATGCAGGCATTTCAAAAGCGTTAAAAGAAGACGGCATCTTTGTTGCCCAATCGGATAACCCTTGGTTTACGCCTGAGCTTATTCAAAACGTACAGCGTGATGTAAGAGAAATCTTCCCGATTACACGTTTATATACAGCAAACATCCCAACATATCCAAGCGGTCTTTGGACATTTACAATCGGTTCAAAAAAATATGATCCACTAGAAGTAAGCGAAGAGCGTTTCCATGAGATTGAAACAAAATATTATACAAAAGAGCTTCATAAAGCAGCGTTTGTCCTGCCTAAATTTGTATCAGACTTAATCAAATAATTGGGAGGGAACACGAATGCGTTTTGATGAAGCCTATTCAGGCAATGTTTTTATTAAAAGTCATCCAACATTTGAAGACAGTGAAGCTGTCCTTTACGGAATGCCGATGGACTGGACAGTCAGCTATCGCCCGGGTTCAAGATTCGGTCCAACCCGCATCCGCGAGGTTTCAATCGGTCTTGAGGAATACAGCGCGTATTTAGACCGCGAGCTTGAAGAAGTGAAGTATTTTGATGCAGGAGATATTCCGCTTCCATTCGGAAATCCGCAGCGAAGTCTTGATATGATCGAAGATTTCATTGATAAAGTTTTGGCAGAGGACAAGTTCCCGCTCGGTATGGGCGGGGAGCATCTTGTATCATGGCCTGTTATCAAAGCGATGTACAAGAAATACCCAGATCTTGCGATTATCCATATGGATGCACATACGGATTTGCGCGAAGAGTATGAAGGAGAGCCTCTTTCTCATTCAACGCCAATCCGCAAAGCGGCAAATCTGATTGGACCAGCAAACGTCTACTCATTCGGTATTCGTTCCGGTATGAAGGAAGAATTCCAATGGGCGAAGGAAGTCGGCATGCACATCTCTAAGTTTGAAGTGCTTGAGCCTTTAAAAGAAGTGCTGCCAAAGCTTGCAGGACGCCCTGTCTATGTAACAATTGATATTGATGTACTAGATCCGGCTCACGCACCCGGTACCGGTACGGTAGACGCCGGCGGTATTACATCAAGAGAATTGCTTTCGTCAATCCATGCCATTGCAAACTCGGATATTCACGTAGTAGGCGCTGATCTTGTAGAGGTAGCACCAATCTATGATAACTCTGAGCAGACGGCTAATACAGCAAGCAAATTGATTCGTGAAATGATTTTAGGTTGGGTGCAAAAGCGTCCTTAAATTTGAGGAGAAGCTCCAGGTGTGACTGGGGCTTTTTTCTTATATTGGAAGATTTGCTTAGAAACGTATAAATAATGTCAGAACGTCAACCATGAATACGACCCGCCATCCTATTGAACTTTTTCCATGAAATCTTTATACTAGATAAGTTAATAGCGGATACTTTAAAAGGATGTGTCAAAATGACGGTCAGTAAACCAGTTCAAATTATCGTGAAAACCGAGATCAGCCAGGGTGATGATTCAGAGAACCTGGAACTTTTTACGAACGGTGAACACTATGTTAAAAATAACGCCTCCTATTTAAGCTATCACGAGGAACACGAGTACGGAAAAGTAAAAACCGTCGTTAAATTCAGAGACGACGAGGTTTTTATTATGAGGTCAGGATCCATCTCAATGAAGCAGCGCTTTATTGTAGGAACCGAAACGATCACGAATTATCAGACACAATTCGGACAGCTCCAGCTTGAAACCAATACTACAGGGATTTCCGTCCGCACGATGGAAGGGAAATCAAACGGCATCATCAAAGTTGATTATGAATTGCAGATCGGCGAAAAAGATTCGCATTTACATACTTTACATATCATGTTTAGGGAGGAAAAAGGATGAACATCGTTGAGCAAGTAAAAGAACGGTTAAAAGGTGAAATTAAAGCGTCAGTAATTAAGGCAGGCCTGGCAGAAGAAAGTCAAATTCCGGATGCTATTCTTGAACTGCCTAAAGATAAAGCCCATGGAGACTATTCCACAAATATGGCGATGCAGCTTGCACGCGTTGCCAAGAAAGCACCTCGTGCAATTGCAGAAGACATAGTCGCTTCTTTTGATAAAGGAAAAGCATCTATAGAAAAAATTGAAATCGCAGGACCAGGATTTATCAATTTTTATATGAACAACTCATATTTAACAGATCTTATCCCATCTATTCTTGAAGCTGGTGACTCTTATGGCGAGGTCAATATAGGCAACAAAGAAAAGCTTCAAGTTGAATTTGTATCTGCTAATCCGACTGGAACTTTGCATTTAGGACATGCGCGCGGCGCAGCAGTAGGCGCTTCTCTTTGTAATATCCTTGAAAAAGCGGGCTATGATGTTTCACGTGAATACTACATCAATGATGCAGGAAACCAGATTAACAACCTTGCACTTTCAGTTGAAGCCCGTTATTTGCAGGCTCTCGGACAAGATGCAGCAATGCCTGAAGACGGCTACCATGGTCAGGATATCATCGAAATCGGCAAAAAGCTTGCTGATGAATTCGGCGATCGTTTTGCAAATGAAAGCAAAGAAGAGCGTCTTGGATTTTTCCGTGAATACGGCTTGAAATTCGAGATGGATAAATTGAAAAGGGATCTGGAAGAATTCCGTGTACCATTTGATGTGTGGTATTCAGAAACCTCACTTTACCATAACGGAAAAATTGATCAGGCTCTTCAAGTACTCCGTGAAAAAGGTCACATTTTCGAAGAAGATGGCGCAACATGGTTCCGTTCAACTGTGTTCGGAGATGACAAAGACCGAGTATTAATTAAAAATGACGGTTCTTACACGTATTTAACACCGGATATCGCTTACCACAAAGACAAGCTTGACCGCGGATTTACGAAACTGATTAACATTTGGGGTGCAGATCATCACGGATACATCCCGCGCATGAAGGCTGCTATTGAGGCCCTTGGCTATGAAAAGGATACTCTTGAGGTTGAAATTATTCAGCTTGTTCACCTTTACAAAAATGGCGAGAAAATGAAAATGAGCAAACGTACAGGCAAAGCTGTTACAATGCGTGACCTGATGGAAGAAGTAGGTCTTGACGCTGTTCGTTATTTCTTCGCAATGAGAAGCGCAGACACACATATGGACTTTGATATGGACCTCGCTGCATCACAATCCAATGAAAATCCAGTTTTCTATGCACAGTATGCACATGCACGGATTGAAAGCATGCTGCGTCAAGGAGCAGAACAAGGATTATCTTATGACGCTGTTTTGAATTTCACAGATATTTCATCTGAAAAAGAAATCGAACTGCTGAAAAAACTCGGAGAATTCCCGCAGGCAGTGGCAGAAGCAGCAACGAAACGCATTCCGCATCGCATCACAAATTACGTGAATGATGTGGCAGCTGCTCTGCACAGCTTCTATAATGCAGAAAAAGTACTTGATCCAGAAAATGAAGAGAAAAGTAAAGCGCGTTTGGCTCTAATGAGAGCAACACAAATTACGCTGAAAAATTCACTGTCGCTAATCGGTGTTTCTGCACCGGAAAAAATGTAACTTTGTGGGAACGGCCAATGGCCGTTCTTTTTTTGTTTTCTAAAGAATATAGGTGTGCGAGTTGGATGCCTGTTTCCGTGAGTTGAATCGAGATTCCTGTGAGTTGGAGAAGTGTTTTTGCTAATTGAATGGTGTTTTCTGCGAGTTGTGTGCTTTTGAACGGGGTCTGAGACCCAATGCAGGTGAATTTTTTTATAAAGTTAGCTGCATCTACGATAAAATGGCCAACTGCAGTTAGAAATAGGCATTTTTATTTAGTTTTTCGTTTAAAACTGAAGTTTGCGAATTGGATGCCCTTTTTTGCGAGTTAAACCGTGATTCTTGCGAGTTGGAGAAGTGTTTTTGCTAATTGAATGGCGTTTTCTGCGAGTTGGGTGCTTTGGAACGGGGTCTGAGACCCAATGCAGGTGAATTTTTTTATAAAGTTAGCTGCATCTACGATAAAATGGCCAACTGCAGTTAGAAATAGGCATTTTTATGTAGTTTTTCGTTCGAAACTGAAGTTTGCGAATTGGATGCCCTTTTTTGCGAGTTGAACCGTGATTCTTGCTAGTTGGAGAAGGGTTTTTGCTAATTGAATGGCGTTTTCTATGAGTTGGGTGCTTTGGAATCGGGTCTGAAACCAATACAGCTGAATTTCTTTAATAAAGTTAGCTGCATCTACGATAAAATGGCCAACTGCAGTTAGAAATAGGCATTTTATATTGTTTTTTCGTTTGAAATCGAGGTTTGCGAATTGGATGCCCTTTTTTGCGAGTTAAACCGTGATTCTTGCTAGTTGGAGAAGGGTTTTTGCTAATTGAATGGCGTTTTCTGCGAGTTGGGTGCTTCGAATCCATATCCGAAACCCAATTCAGCTGAATTTCCTTAATATCTTTCACTGCATTACGATAAAATGGCCAACGGCAACTGGCATTTTTATGTGTTTCTTTCGTTTGAAATCGAAGTTTGCGAATTGGATGCCCTTTTTTGCGAGTTGAATCGAGATTCCTGCGAGTGGGAGAAGAGTTTTTACTAATTGAATGGCGATTTCTGCATGTTGGGTGCCATAGGACCGGGTTTGAAATCCAATGCAATATTTCATGAACCTGTTTTGAAAAAAAAATCACGGGGCATAATCCCCGTGATTTCACTTACCAGCTAATCGAACCGCCGCTCACCCGTTTAACCCCGCGAACAGCTGAAATCTCCTCAATAAGTTTCAAAACAGCTCGGTCCTTTTGCTTCGCCTCAATCATAAAATCACAATCCATTTCCATCTCCTTCAGTTTTTTCAGCAGGGGCATGATAAAATCCAGATCTACATAATCAGCGTGGCTTCTGAATTCTTTTTCAGACTTAGGGGAGGAGATATGTATTTTAGGCTTGGCCCCTTTGCTTTTCCACGTTTTTTTAAATCTTACCAGCAGTTCTTTCAAATCATCTTCATCTAATTTGTTCGCGCAGTAGTGATGATAATCAAACATAAGCGGGATTCCTTCATTCTCACAAATGGCAAGCGTCTCAGATGTTGTATACGTTTTGTCATCATTTTCAAGCGTCATCCGCTGTTTGATATTGTCTGGAAGCTTCTTTATATTCCGGTAAAAACGCTCTGTTGCTGTTTCTTTATTCCCATAGGCTCCCCCGACGTGAATATTGATATAGCCTTCTTTTTCGAGTCCCATGCCTTTAAGCAGGTCATAATGGTACTGCATATCGATAACCGCATTCTCGGTAATATGAGGCTTGTCGCTTGTGAATAATGTAAACTGATTCGGATGAAAGCTTGTTCTAAGGCTGTTTTTTCGTACAAGATCCCCGATTTCTTTTAAAATGTCCCGGAAAGGAGTGAGAAAATCCCATTTCACATCTGGATGAGTGGCAAGCGGAACCAGAGATGATGAGAAACGGTAAAGTTCGATTTGATGAGCGATATTGTAATGAATCATCCGCAGAGTATGCTCCAAATTCTGCTTTGTAACCGAATGGAGCGCTTCTATTCCAGTCTCTTCATCAAGCCTGGAATAGCGGGCAAACGTCAGTGATTTTGAAGGAGAGCAGTCCCACAAGTTTAATGCACTTGATACATATCCGAATCGAATGAACATATAACGCTCCCTTTCCTTATGAAGTTGCCTATAAGAAATGAGAAATCATGGTGGCAACTGCTTCCAATCCTCTTTGTGAAATAGGTCTTTGAGTAAATTTGTCATAGGTCAGCTGCACAGAACTTCTAATATCATCGTTCACCGTAGCCTTCACATATTTAATATAATCCTTATCATAAATAAGACAGTTCATCTCATCATTTAAATAAAGACTTCGCTTATCAAAATTAGCTGTTCCAATATCGCATAGCTTATCATCTACAACAATGACTTTTGCATGATAAAAACCATAATAATATTGATAAATCTCACAGCCCGAAAGAATCAGGGGGCCAAAGTAAGGGAAGGAGGCTTCTTTGACAAAAGGATGGTCCGCCCTCATTGGAACGAGAACTTTTATATCTACTCCGCGCCTCCTTGCTTTTATCAGCTCATCCTGTATTTGTTTGCCCGGAATAAAATAAGGCGTGCAAATTATAAGCTCTTTTTGTGTGCCTGCTTGATGAATGATAAAAAATGGCCTTCTAAACTTTGACCGTAGGTAGAAAGGAATTGATGTTCAAGCGTCCCTTGTGAGAGGGGAGGAAAGTAAGCTTGAACAGTCTTAAGGTCTTCACCTGTCGCTTCATGCCAATCACGTAAAAATTGTGTTTGGAGATCCTGCACACCTTCACTTGTTATGCGCAGATGATAATCCCGCCAAAAACCAAGATTCGGGTCCTTTCCTAAATACTCTTTTCCAATATTGAATCCTCCAGAATAAGCGATTTTTCCGTCAATAACAGTAATCTTGCGGTGATTGCGTGCCTGTAGAGTATAAAAAAAGAAAGGAGGAGCAGGGTTATGTGTATACGAAAATGAAACTCCGCTCTTTTTTAACTCTTCAATTTTCTCTTTTTTAAGTGATTTGCCTCCAACATAGTCCAGAAGGAGTCTGACCTGAATGCCCTGTTCTGCTTTTTTTATGAGAAGGGCAAGAAATTCGTCGCTGTCAGGGTCATTTTTTACAATATAAAATAACACATGGATCGAATGAGTGCTATTTTCAATGTCCTCAAACAATTTTTTATAAAAGCGTTCACCCACAATATATAGTTCAATATCACTTTTTCTCAGCGGATACTTTATTTCATTTTGAAGATGCTTTTTTCTTCCCAAGTAATAGTCGAGCCGCAGCCAAACAACAAATATCAATGCGATCAATCCTATTAGTAACATGCTGTTCAACGTAAGCCCTCCTTATCGCTTTAGATCATCTACCTATTATGTTTTACGTCCGGCTGAAAAATTATCAGCATAAAATCATTGACTGAATGCTCATTCATTATTATCATGTAAATATAGGGTAAGATTCAGAAAATTACACGGATTTTAAGTTTTTAGAATGATGGGGCAATGGGAGTATTTCAGCACAGAAACGGGGGAGACAAATTGGAAGCACTGTTATGGATTAATTTTGCTGCATTCATACTTGTAACCGCTTACGGAGCGAGTTTGTTTATTTACTTAATCCGTTCAAGAATGGCATACATCAAGCTCGGGAAGAAAACAGAGTTTGATCAGCAGTTAAATGAAAGACTGAAGAACATTATGGTCAATGTTTTCGGTCAAAAGAAGCTCCTTAAGGATAAAAAAAGCGGCATCATGCATGTGATGTTCTTTTACGGGTTTATTCTAGTACAGTTTGGAGCGCTTGATTTTATTATTAAAGGCTTACTGCCAGACAAGCATCTTCCGCTTGGACCGCTTTATCCAGGCTTCACTTTCTTTCAGGAAATTGTCACTTTGATGATCCTGGTTGCGGTAGTATGGGCTTTTTACCGCAGGTACATTGAGAGGCTCGTACGGTTAAAGAAAAACTTTAAAGCAGGTCTTGTTTTAATCTTTATCGGCGGCTTAATGCTGTCCGTTCTGCTCGGAAACGGAATGAACCTGATCTGGCACAATCATGAATTAACATGGACAGAACCAATTGCTTCAAGCTTTGCCTATTTGCTGAGCTTTGTCGGCGAGACGGGTGCTGCTGTTATCTTCTACATTTCATGGTGGGTGCATTTGCTGATTCTTTTAACGTTCTTAGTTTATGTGCCTCAATCAAAGCATGCTCACTTGCTTGCGGGTCCGGCGAATGTTTACTTCGGCCGTCTTTCAAACCCTGGAAAGCTTGAGAAAATTGATTTTGAGGATGAGTCACAGGAATCATTCGGTGTTGGAAAAATTGAAGATTTCAAGCAAACACAGCTGATTGATTTATATGCGTGTGTCGAATGCGGACGCTGTACAAATATGTGTCCTGCAACGGGAACAGGCAAAATGCTTTCTCCGATGGATTTAATTTTAAGACTGCGTGATCATTTAACGGAAAAAGGGGCAGCAGTAACATCAATGTCACCATGGGTTCCAACGTACGCTTTTGCCGGCACTAAGGGCAATCAGCTTGCAGCCATGGCATCAGGACAGGGTTCCAAGGAAGCAGCAGCGACGCTTGAATATAACCCAAGCCTGATTGGCGAAATCATCACAGAAGAAGAAATCTGGGCTTGTACAACATGCCGCAACTGTGAAGATCAGTGTCCTGTTATGAACGAGCACGTAGACAAAATCATTGATATGCGCCGTTATCTAGTCTTGACAGAAGGAAAAATGGATCCGGATGCTCAGCGCGCGATGACAAACATCGAACGTCAGGGCAATCCATGGGGCCTTAACCGAAAAGAGCGTGAAGATTGGCGCGAGGCGCGCGACGACGTTCATGTTCCAACGGTAAAAGAAATGAGTAAAGCAGGCGAAGAGTTTGAGTACCTGTTTTGGGTTGGCTCCATGGGATCTTACGATAACCGCAGCCAGAAAATCGCATTATCTTTTGCGAAGCTTCTAAATGAAGCTGGAGTGAAATTCGCGATTCTTGGAAACAAGGAAAAGAACTCGGGAGACACGCCTCGCCGTCTTGGAAACGAATTTTTATTCCAGGAGCTAGCGACGAAAAATATTGATGAATTCCAGAAGAATGAGATCAAGAAAATCGTCACCATCGATCCACATGCATACAACATTTTCAAAAATGAATATCCTGATTTTGGACTCGAGGCAGAAGTGTGCCACCATACAGAGCTTCTAGCCAAGCTTGTAGAAGAAGGAAGACTTGTTCCTAAATTTGAAGTGAATGAGACGATTACCTTCCATGATTCCTGCTATTTGGGACGCTACAACGAAGTATATGAGCCGCCTCGCGAAATTCTGAAGGCCATACCAGGTGTAAATCTTGTTGAAATGACCCGCAACCGTGAAACGGGAATGTGCTGCGGAGCAGGCGGCGGACTTATGTGGATGGAAGAAGATGCAGGTTCACGTGTAAATGTGGCAAGAACAAATCAGGCGCTTGAAGTGAACCCGACCGTCATCAGCTCAGGCTGTCCATATTGCTTAACGATGCTGAGCGACGGAACGAAGGCAAAAGAAGTTGAAGAAACAGTCAGCACGTATGACGTAGCAGAGCTTCTTGAAAAAGCGGTTCTCGGCGAGAAAAAAGAGAGCGTTGCTTAAAAGGAATTTCAGCATAAGTGGAGAATGACAGAGATAGATATATAGGAAGGTGGAGCGATTTCGTTTCACCTTCTTCCCTGGAAGTAATCTGAGCGAGCGTTCAATCGGAATTTTGTAAACGTTTTCTTATAAAAGAATTGAGGGGATGAAGAATGATGAATCGAACAGTGATCGTAAGCGGTGTTAGAACACCATTTGGGAAATTTGGAGGCGGCCTCAGTTCCCTTACGGCGTCAGAGCTTGGAGGAATTGCCATTAAAGAAGCCTTAAAGCGTGCAAATGTAAACGCGGAAGAGGTGGATGAAGTCATTATGGGATCTGTTCTGCAAGGCGGTCAGGGGCAAATTCCTTCCCGGCAGGCTGCAAGACATGCAGACATTCCCTGGAAGGTAAAAACAGAAACCATCAACAAAGTATGTGCATCAGGAATGCGAAGTGTCACGCTTGCTGATCAAATCATCCGTGCCGGAGATGAAGAGGTCATTGTAGCAGGCGGAATGGAATCTATGAGCAATGCTCCGTACATCATGCCTAAAGCAAGATGGGGCCTGCGCATGGGAGATGCCAAGGTTCAGGATTTAATGGTCCATGATGGTCTTACGTGCAGCTTTACAGGGGTTCACATGGGCACGTACGGAAATGAAACAGCATCAGACTTGGAAATTTCAAGAAAAGCACAGGATGAGTGGGCACTAAGAAGCCACAAGCGGACAGTTGCAGCAATCGAATCAGGGAAATTGGGAGAAGAAATCGTGAGTGTAGAGATTCCGCAGCGTAAAGGCGATCCCCTTAAAGTAGAGCACGATGAAGCACCGAGAAAAGATACATCGATTGAAAGATTGTCTAAGTTAAAACCAGTCTTTAATCAAGCCGGCACCATTACGGCAGGAAATGCACCGGGAGTCAATGACGGCGCGGGAGCTCTTGTGCTGATGAGCGAAGAACGTGCAAAGCAAGAAGGAAAGCAGCCGATTGCGACGATTATCGGCCATACATCCATTGCGCTTGAAGCAAATGATTTTCCGAAAACACCAGGACTTGTCATTCTTGAGCTTTTGAAAAAAACGGGTAAGAAGCTTGAAGAAATTGATTTGTTTGAAATTAATGAGGCATTTTCGGCAGTCGCTTTAGCAAGCAATCAGCTGGCGGGGCTCGATCCTGAAAAAGTAAATGTAAACGGTGGAGCCGTTGCGCTTGGACATCCAATTGGAGCGAGCGGGGCACGAATCATTATTACATTAATTCATGAGCTGAAAAGACGCGGCGGCGGAATCGGCATTGCGGCAATCTGCAGCGGCGGAGGCCAGGGCGACGCAATTATGGTAGAAGTATAAGCGTTAAAACGATCAAGGGGGATGTACATGAGTATTCAAAATGTAATGGTTATCGGGGCAGGTCAGATGGGTTCAGGCATAGCGCAGGTTTTTGCAATGGCAGGGTACAAGGTTTACTTGAATGATTTAAAAGAAGAATTCGTTCAAAAGGGATTTGCTGCGATTGATAAAAATCTTCAAAGACAAGTAGATAAAGAAAAAATGACAGCAGAGCAAAAGCACGAAATCTTAGGCAGATTGACAGCTTCCATAGATCTTCAGGATGCAGCACAAACAGATTTAGTAATTGAGGCAGCTGTTGAGAATATGAAAATCAAATCAGATATTTTTGCAAAGCTTGATGAGATTACACCAGAGCATACCATTCTTGCGACAAATACTTCTTCTTTGCCAATTACAGAGATCGCAGCAGCAACAAAGCGTCCTGAAAAAGTAATCGGCATGCATTTTATGAACCCGGTGCCTGTGATGAAGCTGGTTGAAATTATCCGCGGTCTTGCAACAAGTGAAGAAGTCTATCAGGCAATTGAAGATATGACGAAAACATTGAAAAAGGTTCCGGTTGAAGTCAATGATTTTCCGGGTTTCGTCTCAAACAGAATTCTGATGCCTATGATCAATGAAGCCATCTACACTCTGTACGAAGGGGTTGCAGAGAAAGAAGCGATTGATGAAGTGATGAAGCTTGGAATGAATCATCCGATGGGCCCGCTCACACTTGCTGACTTTATCGGCCTTGATACTTGTCTTTATATTATGGAAACGCTTCACGAAGGCTTTGGCGATGATAAATACCGTCCATGTCCACTTCTCAGAAAATATGTAAAAGCTGGATGGCTTGGCCGCAAAACAGGCAGAGGTTTTTATTCATACGAGGGTTAATCAGACATCACAGGGGGACGGGACATGAATATTCGCTTCACAGAAGAGCAGGAAATGATGCGTAAGATGGTTCGGGATTTTGCTCAAACAGAAATCGAGCCGTTTGTAGAAAAAATGGAGCAGGGAGAATTTCCAAGAGAGATTTTCCGTAAAATGGGCTCACTTGGTCTAATGGGAATTCCAATACCTGAGGAATACGGCGGGGCAGGTATGGATTTTACCTCTTACATTATTGCCATCCACGAGCTTTCAAAAGTAAGTGCGACAGTCGGTGTCATTCTAAGCGTTCATACATCAGTCGGCACAAATCCGATTCTTTATTTTGGATCAGAAGAACAGAAAAAGAAATATATTCCAAAGCTTGCAAGCGGCGAATACTTAGGGGCTTTCTGTTTAACAGAGCCAGGATCAGGATCTGATGCAGGCAGTTTAAAAACAAAAGCCGTCAAAAAAGACGGCAAATACATTTTGAATGGATCAAAGGTGTTTATTACAAATGGGGGAGAAGCAGACACATATATCGTGTTCGCGTCCACAAATCCCGACGGGGGAACAAAGGGGATTTCAGCATTTGTAGTTGAAAAGAATACGGAGGGCCTTGTGATTGGAAAAGATGAGCACAAAATGGGGCTTTATGGGTCACGGACTGTCCAGCTTTCCTTCGAAGATGCCGAGGTTCCGTTTGAAAACCTTCTTGGGGAAGAAGGAGACGGGTTTAAAATTGCCATGGCCAATCTGGATGTGGGGAGAATCGGAATTGCTGCCCAATCACTTGGCATCGCGCAGGCGGCGCTTGAGAACTCCATCAACTATGCAAAAGAGCGTGTTCAATTCGGCAAGCCAATCTCTGCTCAGCAAGGCATCGGTTTTAAACTGGCAGACATGGCAACAAGTGTTGAATCCTCTGAACTTCTAACATACAGAGCCGCTTTCTTAAGGCAGAACGGACTTCCTTGCGGAAAAGAAGCGTCAATGGCCAAGCTGTTTGCCTCTAAAACAGCGATGGAGGTTGCCATAGAAGCGATTCAAGTATATGGCGGCTATGGCTATACAAAAGATTATCCGGTTGAACGCTACTTCAGGGATGCAAAAGTGTGCGAGATTTATGAAGGAACCAGCGAGATTCAAAGAATCGTCATCAGTAAACATATCTTAAATTAATCAATACGGGGGATGAAATAGATGTTTTTTAAACTATCAGATGAGCATGAAATGATTCGTAAAATGGTAAGAGACTTCGCTAAAAATGAAGTAGAGCCTACAGCTGCAGAACGTGACGAGGAAGAGCGTTTTGACCGTGCACTTTTTGACAAAATGGCTGAGCTTGGCTTAACAGGCATTCCTTGGCCGGAAGAATACGGCGGCATTGGCAGCGACTACTTAGCGTATGTCATTGCGATTGAAGAGCTTTCACGAGTGTGCGCGTCGATTGGGGTTACATTATCTGCCCATACTTCACTTGCAGGCTGGCCTGTTTTCAAATTCGGCACAGAAGAACAAAAACAGAAGTATTTGAGGCCAATGGCACAGGGCGAGAAGATCGGCGCTTACGGATTAACTGAGCCAGGTTCAGGCTCTGACGCAGGCGGCATGAGAACGACGGCTAAATTAAACGGCGACCATTACGTTCTTAATGGCTCTAAGATCTTTATCACAAACGGAGGAATTGCCGATACGTATATCGTGTTTGCTGTAACGGATCCTGAAAGCAAGCATAAAGGCACGAGCGCGTTTATCGTTGAAAAAGACTTCAAGGGCTTCTCTGTGGGCAAGAAAGAAAGCAAGCTTGGCATTCGTTCCTCGCCGACAACAGAAATCATCTTTGAAGATTGCATCGTGCCAAAAGAAAACCTTCTTGGTCAAGAAGGGGAAGGCTTTAAAATTGCCATGATGACACTTGACGGCGGCCGAAACGGGATTGCAGCTCAAGCTGTCGGAATCGCCCAAGGCGCTCTTGATGCTTCTGTTGCTTATGCGAAAGAACGCCAGCAGTTCGGAAAACCGATTGCGATGCAGCAGGGTATTGGCTTTAAATTGGCTGATATGGCTACAACGGTTGAAGCATCCCGTCTCTTAACCTATCAGGCTGCATGGCTTGAATCAGAAGGACTGCCTTATGGAAAAGAATCAGCCATGTCCAAGCTTTTTGCAGGAGATACGGCAATGAAGGTGACAACAGAAGCTGTTCAGGTTTTCGGGGGCTACGGCTACACGAAAGATTACCCAGTAGAACGGTATATGAGGGATGCAAAAATCACTCAAATCTATGAGGGAACACAGGAGATTCAAAGACTTGTGATCTCGAGGATGATTACAAAATAAGAGGACAATTCAAACAGGGAGGCGGTGGAAGATGACGAAACGTGAAGTGCATGCTTCTGTCAAAGATGAGAGGCTTGTTCAAAAACGACGTGACCAAATGATTAAAGGTGCGGTAAATCTCTTTAAGCAAAAAGGATTCCACGGCACAACCACAAGGGAAATTGCAAAGGCGGCGGGATTCAGCATCGGCACGCTGTATGAATACATCAGACAAAAGGAAGATGTGCTGTATCTTGTCTGTGATACAATTTATGACCAGGTTCGCGACAGACTGGAGAAAGACATTGATATTAAGCAGGGCACAATTGAAAGCTTAAAGGTTGCCATTGCCAACTACTTCAAAGTTGTCGATGAAATGCAGGATGAGGTGCTTGTCATGTACCAGGAGGCAAAGTCACTGTCGCGTGACGCTCTCCCGTACGTTCTGCAAAAAGAAATCGAAATGGTCGGGATGTTTGAAAAAGTAATTACAGGCTGCGTGGATAAAGGGGAAATTTCGCTTTCCTCAAGGGAGCGGGAATTATTGGCGCACAATATATTCGTTCAGGGGCAAATGTGGGGGTTCAGAAGATGGGCTCTGCAAAGAAATTACACGTTGGATGAGTATATTGAGGTTCAGACAAAACTGATTCTTCAAGGGGTAGGAAAAAACGGGAATCAAACGAAATAACGAGAGTAAAGGGGATGCGGGATGTATGCATACACAGGAGACCTATAAACCGAAACATGCCGTTCGTTTTGTAACGGCTTCAAGTTTATTTGACGGACACGATGCTTCGATTAATATTATGCGGAGAATTCTGCAGGCAAGCGGAGCAGAGGTCATCCATCTTGGACACAATCGTTCAGTTGAAGAAATCGTAAATGCAGCTATTCAGGAGGATGCGCAGGGGATTGCAATCTCTTCTTATCAAGGCGGACATGTAGAATTTTTTAAATACATGTATGACCTTTTAAAAGAAAGAGGAGCCTCGCATATCCGTCTGTACGGCGGAGGCGGCGGTGTCATCATCCCGCGTGAAATAAAAGAACTGCATGAATATGGCATTGCGCGTATTTTTTCTCCGGAAGACGGCAGGGAGCTTGGTCTTCAGGGAATGATTGAGCTCATGATGAAAGAGTGCGATTTTCAAACAGTTACTAAAATTGAAGACGAAATCGAAAAGCTGAAAACGGGTGATGTTGGAGCGATTGCCAAGCTGATTACGGTTGCTGAATCACAGCTCGGAAGCAAAAACGAAGCAGCGGCAACAGCCGAAAAGGTGATTTCAGAAGTGAAGCAGCTTTCTTCAGACGCTCCTGTTATAGGGATAACAGGTACTGGCGGAGCCGGGAAAAGTTCGCTTACAGATGAACTGATCCGCAGATTTTTAAATGAAGTCCCTGAAATCAAAATTGCCGTTATCTCCATCGATCCGACAAAGCAAAAAACAGGCGGCGCCCTCCTAGGCGACCGTATCCGCATGAACGCTATCTTTTCGCCAAGGGTCTACATGAGAAGTCTTGCGACAAGACAATCAAGATCTGAATTGTCTCTTGCGATCAATGATGCGATTGCTGTTGTCAAAGGTGCAGGCTATGACCTGATTATTGTTGAAACAAGCGGAATCGGCCAGGGTGATGCAGCAATTACTGAAATCTGTGATCTCTCTTTATATATCATGACAAGCGAATTTGGCGCCCCGTCCCAGCTTGAAAAAATAGATATGATCGATTATGCAGATTTGATTGTGATCAACAAGTTCGAAAGAAAAGGATCTCAGGATGCAAAGCGCCAGGTGCAAAAACAATATCAGCGCAGCCACTTACTGTTTGAAAGTCCATTCGAAGACTTGCCGGTTTATGGGACAATTGCAAGCCAGTTCAATGATCCCGGAACAAATACACTGTTTGTGGCCCTTTTAGATCTAATCAATAAAAAGGCAGACAAAAGCTGGTCTTCAACCCTTCCAGTCGTGAAGGATGTAGAAAAGCAAAACGTCATTATCCCGACAGACCGCCGCTACTATTTAAGAGAAATCAGCGAATCTGTACGCACCTATCATCAAAAAGCTGAATATCAGGCTGACATTGCGAGAAGGTTATTTCAGCTGCAGGGCGCGATCGAAAGTGTGAAAGAAAGAGACGCTGCACCAGAAGTGCTGGAATCATTGGAAGCTATTAAAAAGAGTGTAGAAGAAGAACTTTCACAAGAATCAAAACGGATTTTAGATTCATGGGCTGAATTGAGAGAGAAATATGAAACTGATCAATTTGTGACCAAAATCCGCGATAAAGAAATCGTGACAAAATTAAAAACGGTTTCTCTTTCAGGATTATCCATTCCTAAAGTATCTTTGCCGAAATACAAAGATTACGGTGAAATTTTGAAATGGGTATACAAAGAAAATGTTCCGGGTTCATTTCCTTATACAGCCGGTGTTTTTCCATTCAAACGTGCAGAAGAAGATCCGAAGCGCCAATTTGCTGGAGAAGGAACACCTGAACGGACGAATCGCCGTTTTCACTATTTGTCCAAAGACGATCCTGCGAAGCGCCTGAGCACAGCATTTGACTCTGTTACACTGTACGGGGAAGATCCTGCTTACCGCCCTGATATTTACGGGAAAATCGGTGAAAGCGGTGTAAGCATCTGTACACTGGATGATATGAAAAAGCTTTATGCCGGATTTGATCTGTGTGCACCTGCAACTTCCGTTTCAATGACCATCAATGGTCCTGCACCTATCATTCTTGCAATGTTCATGAATACAGCGATTGAACAGCAGATTCAAAAACAGGAAACAGAGCTTGGCCGCACACTGACTGCAGATGAACAAAAAGCAGTGAAGGAGAAAACGCTGCAAACAGTCCGCGGTACGGTTCAGGCAGATATTTTAAAAGAAGATCAAGGTCAAAACACATGTATTTATCTCTACTGAATTCGCTCTTAAAATGATGGGTGACATTCAGGAATACTTCATCAATGAAAAAGTGAGAAACTACTATTCTGTTTCTATTTCGGGCTATCATATTGCTGAAGCCGGAGCTAATCCGATTTCCCAGCTGGCCTTTACTCTCGCCAATGGTTTCACTTACGTTGAATATTATTTAAGCCGGGGCATGAAAATCGATGATTTCGCACCGAATCTCTCTTTCTTCTTCAGCAATGGATTAGATCCGGAGTATACGGTGATCGGTCGCGTCGCACGCCGCATCTGGTCAACGGTTATGAGAGAAAAATACGGCGCCAACGACCGAAGCCAAAAGCTGAAATATCACGTGCAGACATCAGGACGCTCTCTGCATGCACAGGAAATCGACTTTAACGATATCCGCACTACTTTGCAGGCATTAATGGCCCTGCAGGATAATTGCAACTCGCTTCATACGAATGCCTATGATGAAGCAATCACAACACCAACGGAAGAATCCGTCCGAAGAGCGATGGCCATTCAGCTGATTATTACAAAAGAACACGGATTAACGAAGAATGAAAATCCGCTTCAAGGATCCTTTATTATTGAAGAGCTAACAGATTTAGTAGAGGAAGCGGTTTTGAAGGAGTTCGATTCCATCAATGAGCGCGGCGGTGTTCTGGGTGCCATGGAAACTCAGTATCAGCGCGGAAAAATTCAAGACGAGTCCATGCATTATGAAATGCAAAAACATTCAGGACAGCTGCCGATCATAGGCGTAAATACGTACATCAATCCAAATAAGCCGTCCGAAGAATCAGTCGATAACATGGAAATCGCCCGCGCATCCAAAGAAGAAAAAGAAACTCAGATTCAAAACTTAAGAGCGTTTCAGGAGCGCAATGAGGCATACGCAGCCGAAGCGATCGACCGCTTAAAGCAGGCGGCCATCCACAATCAGAATATTTTCGCTGAATTGATGGAGACGGTAAAATACGCAAGCTTAGGTCAAATCACGCAGGCTTTATATGAAGTAGGCGGGCAGTATCGCCGCAATATGTAAGTGTAAGAGCCTCCCCGAATTTTCGGGGAGGATTTTTTATTTTATATCCGTGAAATGCGATTAAATCGGTTCCTATACAATTTATATCAGGCATTATCTAAAATTTATTCGCCCTTATTTTGAATATATCGTGGAGTGCTACATATCGGTCCCTATAAAATTTATATTAGGCACTATCAAAAATTTATCCGCCCCTATTTTGAATATAACCGTGGAGTGCGATTAAATCGGTCCCTATACAATATATATCAGGTATTATCAAAAATTTATCCGCCCCTATTTTGAATATAACCGTGGAGTGCGATTAAATCGGTCCCTATACAATATATATCAGGCACTATCTAAAATTTATCCGCTTCTATTTTGAATATATCGTGGAGTGCTATATATCGGTCCCTATACAATATATATCGAGGACTATCAATAATTTATCCGCCCCTAATTTGAATATATCGTGGAGTGCTATATATCGGTCCCTATGCAATATATAACAGGCACTATCTAAAATTTATCCGCCCCTAAATTGGATATTTCCGTGGAGTGCGATTAAATCGGTCCCTATCTTTTTTTTACTGGATTCTTGCCAATAGAAAGGCAGTTTTGTGAGTTGTTCCCTCGAATCAGATCAGCTTCCAAAAACAAAGCTGAAGCTCTTTATGACAGCACAATTCTCCTTCCTGAATTTTTCATTTAGTTCATCCCATATTTAGTATAAAATGAAAGAACATAGAAAACTTCGGCACACGCTGAAGAGAGGGGTTTTCATAAAAATGAGTACATATAAAATATGGTTTAACCGCTGGTTCTCAGTTGCCTATCATTACATCGACATGATCCGGGCCAATGAAGACGGCATAAAGTTCGAAGTGTACGGTACGCACCCGGATCCTGATCACGTTATGCTTGCCAACTGCGATTATTCTGAAGTAGAGCCAAAGCTTGAAACAGACGATGAGTACGTCCGGTATTGTCTGAATTTTTGTGAAAAACATAAAATTGAACTGTTTGTTCCAAGATATAAAATGCTGCCGATTGCCAAAGCCATAAAAGAGTTTGAAGCAATCGGCACAAAGGTATTAGTAAATAGAGACGCAAATCTATTAGAAACAATCGAAAATAAAGATGAATTTTATGATATATGCAAAGAAAAAGGCATCTTTGAAATTCCCTCTTTTTATACGGCAAGCACAGCTGAAGAATTTAAAGAAACCTATGAAAAACTAAAAAACGAGGGCCTTGGCGTTTGCTATAAGCCGGTTGTAGGAGAAGGCGGCTATGGTTTTCGGATTATTGATAATGAGCTAGATCCTTTAAAAGAAGTAATGGCGCCGAGCTACCGCATTCCATTTCAAAGAGCGTACGATGGCCTGAGAGCTGTCCCGGAATTTCCTGAGCTGATGGTGATGGAGTTTTTAGAAGGCGAAGAATACAGCATTGACTGCCTGGCTTATAACGGGGAATTGCTTGCTGCGGTTCCGCGGAAAAAAGGCGGGGGCAGGATCCGGATTTTAGAGAATAACAAAGAGCTTATCAGACTTGCCGAGGATTTCACAAAAGAATTTAAGCTGGATTATATCTTTAACATTCAAGTGAAATTCAATCAGGGATTGCCAAAATTACTGGAAATCAACCCAAGAATGTCAGGCGGTCTCTACTTCAGCTGTTTATCCGGGGTGAACTTCCCGTATCTTGCTGTCAGATTGCTTCTTGGGGAAAATGTGGAGAAGCAAGAAATGAAGCTTGATATTAAAGTGACTTTCCTCGAAAAAGAAATCATTTTGTAAGTATTTAATATGAAACTTTTTTTTATTTAAATCGTATGAAAGATTAACACCTTTGAAAAAGGTTTTTAGTTTAAATTTTGTTAATTTGTTGGTAGTATTAAACTTGTGGTCACGTTATCGTGATGGTAGACCAAATGATCCATTTGTTCTATAAAAGTGACTTTGGTCTTGGTTTCTGACTTGCAAGTTTCCACATTACCCAAGAGGGAGAGTGAAGAAATGGCAATTACATTACAAAAGGGTCAAAAGATTGATCTGACAAAAGGCAATGCGGGCCTGAAGAATTTAATGGTAGGCCTTGGCTGGGACCCTGTAAAGCAAAAAAGCGGCGGACTGCTTGGCGGCTTATTCGGCGGCGGAGGCGGAAGCAATGTGGATTGTGACGCATCTGTAATGATGCTGGATGAAAACGACCGTCTGCTTGACAAGAAAAGTGTGATTTATTTCGGCAACCTTACAAGCAAATGCGGTTCTGTCAAACATACAGGGGACAACTTAACAGGTGATGGCGATGGAGACGATGAGCAGGTTTTAATCGACCTCAGCAAAGTGCCACCCAACGTTCATAAGATTGTGTTTGTTGTAAACATTTATCAGGCTGTGCAAAGAAAGCAGCATTTCGGAATGATTCAAAATGCGTTTATCCGTGTAGTGGATTCAGCAACTAAAACAGAGCTTGTACATTACAACCTGTCTGATGACTATTCCGGCTTAACATCTCTTATTCCGGGAGAAATTTACCGTCACGGCGGCGAGTGGAAATTCGCAGCAGTCGGATCTGGCACTAAAGATGCATCAATCACTGAAATTGCAAATCGTCACTCATAATTATTAGAAATTAAAACTTATACATAAAAGGAGTCGAATCGAAATGGCAATCAGTTTATCTAAAGGTCAAAAAATTGATTTAACAAAATCAAATCCTGGTTTATCAAAAGTATTAGTAGGTCTTGGCTGGGACACAAACAAGTATGACGGCGGAAATGATTTTGACTTGGACACATCTATTTTCCTATTAGATGCAAATGGCAAAGCTGCAAGCGAAGCAGATTTCATTTTCTACAACAACCTTATAGGCGGAAACGGTTCTGTTGAGCATACTGGCGACAACCGTACTGGAGAAGGCTCAGGTGATGATGAAGTAATCAAAGTAAACCTTTCTCAAGTACCTTCAACAATCGATAAAATTGCGTTCACAATCACGATCCATGATGCTGAATCACGCAGCCAAAACTTCGGACAAGTTTCAAATGCATATGTACGCATCTTAAACGAAGAGAGCAATCAAGAATTAATCCGCTACGATTTAGGAGAAGATTTCTCTATCGAAACAGCGGTTGTAGTTGGCGAGTTATACCGTCACGGCGCTGAATGGAAATTCAACGCAATCGGAAGCGGCTACCAGGGCGGCTTAGGATCACTTGTAAAAGACTACGGTTTAGACGTTTAATAACCGGACTGAAAAATCATGATGAGAGGTGCGTTGTTTTTATAAACAACGCGCCTTTTTAAAAAGGAAAAGTTTGAAGGCACCGCTCAAGGCCCCTCGGTCAGAACGGCTCCGGCAGTAAAGGCAAAAAGCGCCTATCTGCCGGGTTCTTATCTGCCTGACCGAGTCTGCCCAGGGCGGTTCCGCTTTTCTATTGTCCAGCTGCGGCGCCTAACTCCTCGGCCAGAACAAAATCCCCCAAAAAGTCAAACCCGGACTTTTCGGGTGATTTCTTATCTGTCTGTCGGAGCTAACCAGGCGCCTCCGCTTTTCGATTGTCCAGCTGCACCGCCCAGCCCCTCGGTCAGAACGGCTCCGTCAGTAAAGGCAAAAAGCGCCTTTTCTGCCGGATCCTTATCTGCCTGTCGGGTCTACCAGGGCGGTTCCGCTTTTCTAATAAGCAATTTACCACCTAGTACATCACGCAGAGGGTCTGAATGGAGGAACAAGCTTGAAGCATTTTCAATATTTATCTCAAGAAAAGCGAAATGAAATCTTTTTATACGAACCAATCCATTTTTCAAAAGAAACAGAACGGGAAACATTGGCCTATACGTTAGGTGCGACTCTCTACATGCCTGGTAATCGGACGGCTATTTCAAGCGATGTACTATCTGGTAAATTTCTTAATGGAAAGCATGAAGGATTAACTTCAATGGTTATTTGTCTTGAGGATTCAATCGGTGATACGGAAGTAGAATCAGCGGAAGAAAATACAGTCAGGCAAATCGAAGTAATCTCTAACAGCATCTTAAAAGGCCAGTTTGATCAGAGAAATCTGCCGCTTATTTTTTTGCGGATCAGAAATGAAGGCCAAATGAAACGCCTTGCCTCAAAGCTTAAGCATCATATCCAGCTTTTAAGCGGGTTTGTCTTCCCAAAATTCACTTCTGAAAATGGAAGAGGCTATTATGCAGCCCTGCAGGAGATCGCTGTTCTTTATTCTGTCACTTTGTATGGGATGCCTATTTTAGAGACGAAGGAAATTATTTATAAAGAGTCGCGTATGGCAGAATTGCTCGTTATCAAAGAGATTCTTGATGATTACTATGAACTTGTTCTGAATGTCCGCCTCGGCGGAACGGATTTATCAGGATTATTCGGCATCAGAAGAAGCCGAGATACAACTATTTATGATATTTCCGTCATTCGTGACTGCATTACAGACATCATTAATGTGTTTGGAAGATGTGAAAAAGAATATGTCATTTCAGGACCCGTTTGGGAATATTTTGGCGGAGGCCAGCGGATTTTAAAGCCTCAAATCAGACAAACGCCTTTTCAGCAGGCATACGGCACCGAGGGACTTGAGTTCAGAGCAAACCTGATCGACCGTTATGACGATGGATTAATTCATGAAATCGTGCTTGATAATACGAATGGCCTTGTAGGCAAGACCATTATTCATCCGCTGCATATTAAAATAGTAAACGCGCTGAATGCCGTGACAAAAGAAGAATATTTGGATGCATCGTCGATCCTTGATCAGGCGCAATCTTATAACGGCGTCATCAGAAGTGAGTTTTCAAATAAAATGAACGAAATTAAACCCCATTACAATTGGGCGCGGAAAATCATCTTGAAATCAAAAATATACGGGGTGTTCCATGAGCAGCAATCATTTATTGACCTTATCAGCGAAACAACAAACGAGCAATTATACATTTGATTTATTAGGAAAGCTTTCTGTTGAAATTGAACTGACAAGCAATCCTTATCTTCTTCCTTTGGAAAACCTGTTTTCAATGGCAGCACGGATTAATAAAAAACGCGGCTTCTTATTTGTGAGCAAAGTCCTCGGCAAGCATATTCCTGTTGATCCTGCGCTTGCTCTTTTAACTGGACAAGCTCTTGCAGCAAGATATATGGAGGTTGTACACGGAGAAACACATCCTGAAAGAGACCAAATTCTTGCTGGATTAAACGGGGAAGCGATTCAAAAGAGTGAGTACCGCCACACTTTAAACGATCAGGCTCTATTTATAGGATTCGCAGAAACAGCAACTGCCCTTGGACATGCAGTCTTTGAAAACTTTGAAAATGCCTCTTTTTTTCATACAACAAGGGAAATGGTATCTGGAATGGATTCCATCATCAATTTTGAAGAAGAACACTCACATGCGACCTCTCACCGCTGTTATGTGGACGAGAGTCTATTTGAAAATGACCGTCCGATCGTTTTAGTGGATGACGAAGTAACAACAGGTAAAACGGCTCTGAATATCATTGAATCTATCCAATCGAAGTATCCTCGCCGTGAATATACAGTCGTGTCTATTCTTGATTGGCGCTCAGAAGAGGACCAAAAAAGATTCAGAGAAACAGAAGAAAGACTTGGTGTTGCGATCCATACGGTTTCTTTAATAACAGGTCTTATTTCAACAACCGGGGATCCGGTAGCAGAGAACCAGGCTGAAAAAGGATCAGAACAAGTGTCTGAATCTGAGATAAATGAAATCTATATATCTAGTGATGATACGACTTCATATTCTTCTGAACTTCTTTCTGCACCCTATTTAATACACACAGGCAGATTCGGTCTAACAGATCAGGAGCAGCTTAGTGTCGATGATTATTGTCAAAGCGCAGCAGCAAATCTCCTTGAATTCCGTAAAGGAAAGAAAACTCTATGCCTTGGTACAGGGGAATTTATGTATGTGCCTATGAAAACCGCATCCTTTATGGGAGAAGGGATCTTCTATCAATCAACGACCAGAAGTCCGATTCACCCGGTTGAAAGGGAAGATTACGCAGTGAAAAGCGGTTATCCTTTTACAAACCCGGAAGACGGAGAAACAGCTAATTTCTTTTATAATGCAGTACAAGGTCAATACGACGAAGTCTTTGTCTTTTTTGAACGGGCTGTTTTAAGTGACCATATGAAATCAATGATGAACCAGCTGAAAAGAGTTTTTCCAATCATCAATCTCGTCTTTTTCAGTACAAACAAAAAAGGAAGTGCAGCAGATGAATAAGGTGGAGCAGCAATTGCCAAAACCGGCAGCAATGGGAAGCTATTCGGAGCAGGACGTTATTTTCTTATTAAAGGACCTGAGTCAGGTCAGCCTTGAAAAATCAACCTTAGAAAGAGAGCAGGCTGTTCAAAGCGGAACCCATTACTCAGAAATGCTTCCGATTGAATACAAGCCGACAGATGAATATTTACAGCTTTTTCATCATTCCTTAGATATGTACAAGCAAAAACTGGCGATTGCAGTAGGAACCGTTGCAGAGCGCATCCTTAAAGAGAAGGGCCGCAGCATCGTTCTTGTATCACTTGCAAGAGCAGGTACGCCGATCGGCATTTTGATGAAGAGATATCTGCTGCAAACCTATAATCTTAACGTTCCTCATTATAGTGTTTCCATCGTCAGAGGCCGCGGCATTGATGAAAATGCGATGAGATATATTGCTCAGAATCATCCGAATGATCATGTACAGTTTGTGGACGGCTGGACTGGGAAAGGCGCTATTACGAGAGAACTGACAGAGGCAGTCGCCGGCTTCAACAGGAAATACGAAATGAATATCAATGATTCACTTGCTGTCTTGGCAGATCCTGGCTATTGCACGGAGATTTATGGAACTAGAGAAGACTTCTTAATTCCAAGTGCCTGCTTGAATTCTACCGTTTCAGGATTGGTCAGCAGGACCGTATTAAATGACCAGTTCATTGGACCTGATGATTTTCACGGGGCTAAATATTATTCTGAACTGCTTCCTGAGGATGTTTCGAATCATTTTATTGACGTTGTCGTTTCTGAGTTTTCACATGTTTCGGATGAAATCGGCGAGCAAGTGTTAAAGCTTGAGGCAGAGGATAAAGAACCGACTTGGAAAGGCATCCGGGATATTAAACAAATTCAGGATGATTTCAGCATAGAAAATATTCATCATGTTAAACCTGGGGTCGGAGAAACAACTCGTGTACTTTTGCGCAGAATACCCTGGAAAATTCTTGTGAAAGATTTGAACAATAAGGATCTTGAACACATTTTCCTGCTGGCAAAAGAAAGAAACGTACCGGTAATCGAATACAAGAACATGTCATATTCATGCTGCGGGATTATTAAGCCCCTAAACTAGGAGGAACAATCTGTGATTTTTGCAAGTGATCTGGATCAAACACTCATTTATTCAAGAAGGTCCTTCCGGGAACCGGTGAGCGAATCTGATATTCGCCTGATCGAAACGCTCGAAGGTCAGGAAATCTCATTTATGACGAAAAAAGCGATTTCCATGCTGAAGGAAATTGCGGAGCAAATGACATTTGTGCCCGTTACTACAAGAACACCCTCACAATACGAGCGCATCACTGTTTTCCAGGAAGAAATTATCCCAGGCTATGCGGTCACAAGCAATGGCGGACATGTGTTCAAGAACGGAAAGCTCGACTCGGAGTGGAAAGATCATTTAGAAAACCTGATGAAAAATGAGTGCACCAGTTTAGAAGAGGTTTCCCTCAAGTTTCAGGAGATTGCAGCAGATGATTGGGTGTTAAAACAAAAAAATGCTGAAAATCTCTTTCTATATAATATTATCGATCGCGCTCTCATTCCTGAAGTGCGGCTGCAGGAATTTATCCTGTGGCTCGATCGCCATGGCTGGAAGCACTCTCTCCAAGGGAGAAAGCTGTACTTTGTACCAAAGCCGATCAACAAATGGGATGCCGTTGCTTATGTCAAAGAAGCAATTGGTGCAAAAACTGTCATTACTGCGGGGGATTCTCTGCTTGATCTATGCATGCTTGAAGGTGCAGATCATGCCTTCTCACCGCTGCATGGAGAATTGGGCGAATCAAATACACGTTTAGTAGAAACGATTAAAAGAACAAACAAAAATGGGATTTTTGCCTCCGAAGAAATTTTGGAAAACATATTGGCGAAAGTAAGCCCGGCACCAGCTGAGTTGTAAAATAGAAATATTTACCTTGTGCTGGTACAATATTAACAAGGTGTTCCGATGTCAAATGGCTGCAAGATAGATTTTCTTTAGATATTATTGGAGTGAACGTATTGGTTACACTAGAAAAGAACCATACAAATTTATTGGATAAGAATATTATGAGTTCCACACAGGCCTGCCGGGAATGGGGAATAGACAACTCCACCCTGCGTAAACGGATTGATCAATTCCCTAAAGGCACCATTCGGAAATTTGGGAAAACATGGGTTGTAACGAGTGAAGGAATGCAGCACGTATTTGGCGAAAAGAGAACAAGCAGATAGGCACTTTTCTGGAACGTTAAATTTCTGCTCGAATGAAACGCAAAAATAAAAAATAGACAGCTGGATGTGACTTTTGGGGGAGGGAAGAGAGATGATTCGAACATATCAGACAGTAGCAGCGGTTAATCTTGAAACAGATTGGCAAGCGCTTCTTTTTCAGCCGTTATCCGAGCGCTCGGGATTTGTGAATACTCCCTCTGAAATGAAAATCCCTCAAATAGCCATTCGCATGCTAGGAACACCTTTAGTGGAAGATGAGTATTTTCAAATGCTCTATGATCTTGTTCATAACGACGAACTGGACCTTCACTTTCTCAGTGAAAATCTAGACAAAACCATTCCGCAGGAAAAATTCCAGGCGATTCAGAACTTATTAATTCTGCATGGAAAAGAAAAACTGTCAGTGAACCGGTTTGTCGCTTTTATGGACCGTGATCAGCTGCTTCCAATGCTTAAAAATCCTGAATTGAACCGCCATTTGAGAGCTTGTGTCATCAAGGTGCTGACTCCCTTTTTCGAGGAGCGAAAGGATGAAACAGGAGATTTCAGAAGAGTCATTGTGGATCTAGTTAAATGGACGTGGAATCATTTATATAAAGAACTTGAAAAAACTGCAAAGCAAGAAGACAGAATACCAGCGTTTTTTTGGTATGGAAATGCGACGGCAAGCGAGCAAACCTTCCTTAAGTTCCTTATTCTTTTCGGCTGTGACGTCATTATTGCCCATCCGGAGGGAACAGATATACTGGATGATGCAGATCCGGATGAAGCGATCAGCAAGATCATTCGCTATCCGGGGACTCACCAACTGACAGCGTTTCCAAAAACAAGACCTGAGCGAACTTCTACTATTGCTTACAAAGCATCAAAAGAAATCGACCAGGTTCTTCATTCAGATGATTCCATGCTTTATAAGCCGTGGCAATTCAGAAATTATTCACCTAATGCCATTACGCTGAAAACAACATACGACGAACTTTTCATTCTTATAAAAGAAAGAGCATTTTTAAGGCCGAATTTTGAAGTCCGGAACAATACAGTGAATATACCGGCCATCTTTTCAAAAATTTTTGGGATGACAAAAAACCGGCGGGCTTACTGGAGCAAGATTCAGGACTTGACCGATTATGAATATGCGGAGGTTATTAAACAATTTCCTTTTACTTGGGAAGCGAAAGGAAACCCTCACTTTCATTATCAAAATGCCCTGGGTGAAAAGCAGGAGCTGCAGGCTGAAAAAATGATGAACAGCCATTGGTGGAGATACAGCAATCTTCCAACCGGCCTGCAGAAGGGAATTGCTGAGGCAATCTCGAGATATTGCGCACATCCTAAATTGAAAAAACAAGAGCAGGAAAGCTTATATGATCTGCAATTATATTTGTTTAATCAAGCTATGAATATTCCAAACAGCATGATCAAGCTGCTGCAGAATTTCGATTACTCTCAATATGTGCCGCGGGTTGTGCTTTACAATAATGAGAATAACGGCTTCATGACACGTGCTGATGCAGCCATTCTGCTTTTAATGAATGAATTCGGGCTGGATATCGTGATTTACAATCCGCCGGGTCATAATGACATAGAAAACTTTGTAGATGAACGATATTTTGACAGTCATTGGCTGGATGAAATGAGCTTCGGAGAAGAGTTTCAGGAGCCTTCGCGGCTGAAAAAATTCATCCGCAAAATGTTCTGATTTTATTATCGAGGGAGGATACCAATATGTCTCAAGTACCAGGACTGGGTAAAGTGGATCAAATGGAAGAGGTTCTGCAGCAAGGGCCGAACAACATGAAAGTACAGCTGCAAAAAGAACCGGAAGTTCAAAAGCTTGCGCAAATGATTGACTACCGCAATCAAGTCGGCATGCTTGAATATGGAAAAGCGCCGGCGGATGAAATTTCCGCTTTTTCAGGAAAAATATTAAATACGATGCAGTCAAGCAGTATGGAAGAGTCAAGCGCTCTCCTTAAACATCTTGGCAAAATCATGGACCGCTTTGATCCAAAGGATTTTGCAGAAAATAAAGGGTTTATGAAGAAAATCTTTAACCGCGGTCAGAAGATGGTAGAGAAAATCATGTCCAAGTACCAGACGATGGGCGGAGAAATTGATAAAGTGTACATGGAAATCGTCAAATATGAAGATGAAATGAAGCGTTCAACCAACACACTTGAACAGCTGTATGAACAAAACTTCCAATATTATATGGAGCTTGAAAAATATATCGTAGCCGGAGATATGAAAGCAGCTGAACTGAAGCAGCAGCTTCCGGCTTTAGAAACAAAAGCAGCATCAGGGGATCAGCTTGCACAAATGGAGCTTGATACAATGCGAAATGCGGTAGAAGTACTTGAGCAAAGAGTTTATGACCTGGAGCTTGCCAAACAAGTGGCCTATCAGTCAGCGCCTCAAATTCGGCTTCTGCAAAGAGGAAATACAAAGCTAATAGGAAAAATCAACTCTGCTTTCGTCACAACCATTCCGATCTTTAAAACAGGTCTTATCAACGCGATTGCTGCAAAAAGACAGAAGCTTGTGGCAGATTCGATGAACGAGCTTGAAAAACGCACAAATGAAATGCTTCTCCGTAACGCTCAAAATATATCAAAGCAAAGTGTTGATATTGCGAGACTTTCAGGAAGTCCAAGCATTAAAATGGAAACAATCGAAGAAACTTGGAGCATTATCCTAAAAGGAATGCAGGAAACAAAGGCCATTGAAGACGAGAACAAACAGCTTCGCGAACAAGGCCGCGTCCGCCTTCAGGAGCTTCAGAACAACTTTAAACAAATCAAAAACAGCCGCTGAAAACTCGGGAAATCTTCCGAGTTTTTCTATGAAGTTCTAAATTTTAATAGAAATGCTGAAAATTATTCTGATTTATTACAAGGAAGAAGATTAAGGTAGCATAAAGTGTTAGAATTTGTTTATAATGAATGGTATGACTTGAATACATAGGATTCGGACGGTGCTATCAATCTCACTTCCGGATTTCTTATAGGGTGAGAAAAAACAGGCTGTCCAGCTGACAAAGCCGCTTGCGTTTTTTCACCTCCAATAGATGAACGACGAGAAAGGGAGTGCCTCACTTTGAGTATTTCACAATATTCCAAGGACCAGCTTAAAGAATTGTCAATGGTTGAAGTTGCATACGACCTGATGACAGAAAAAAAACAGCCATATCTTTTTAAAGATTTAGTAAAAGAGATCAGCCAAATTATCGGCTTGACTCAAAGACAGGTTGAAGATAAAATTTCACAATTCTACACAGATTTAAATATCGACGGACGTTATATTTGTGTTGGAGAAAATACTTGGGGACTGCGCAGCTGGTACCCATATGAACAAATCGAAGAAGAGGTTGTGCCAGTCGCTAAGCCTAAGAAGAAAAAAGCGAAAAAAGCGGTTGCTGAAGACCTTGAGCTTGATGACTTTGATGAAGTGGATGAAGAAGAATTAGAATATGATGAAATCGAAGAGTACGAAGACGATACTGACGATGACCTTGATGATGACGACGATCTGGATGACGATGCAGAAGAAATCGATGAAGTCATTGAAGACGAAGAGTTCGATCTTGAAGAAGAAGAGTTAGATGAAGACCTGGACGAGGATGTTGAAGAAGATGAGGAAGAAGATTTATAATCATCTTGACTTTCAGGAACCAACTAGGTAGAATCTTATTTGGGCTCTTTAAAAGCAATACCTATGGATTTTATATACCATGCTCCCTTTCGTAAAGCGGAAAGGGAGCTTTCTTATTTTTACAAAGCGGGGATCACATCCTGCTGGCCATAAATAGGCAGCCGGAAGCGGGCATTTGTACTGCCGGGCAAGTTACTTCCGCTTAATTTATATACAGGCGAGAGAAAGTTTGAGCATTCATGTCTAGCTCCAGCGCCTGGCTCCTTGGTCGAACGGCTCCGTCAGTAAAGGCAAAAAGCGCCTTATCTGACGTATCCTTATCTGCCTGTCGGAGCTGAACAAGGCGCTTCCGCTTTTCTTTATAGCCCCCAATCAAAACTTATAAAGTAAAATCGTTCCCATTAGATTGGGAATGTTTTCTTTTGTGCACATTAATCTTATACATCACTTGAAGGGAGAAGAACACATGACAAAGTATATTTTTGTTACAGGAGGAGTTGTATCCTCATTAGGAAAAGGGATAACAGCTGCATCTCTTGGACGTTTGCTAAAAAACCGCGGATTAAAGGTGACAATCCAAAAGTTTGATCCATACATCAACGTGGATCCGGGAACGATGAGTCCTTATCAGCATGGAGAGGTCTTCGTAACGGACGATGGTGCTGAAACAGACTTGGACTTAGGACACTATGAGCGTTTCATTGACATAAATTTAAATAAATACAGCAACGTAACAACTGGTAAAATTTACTCTTCTGTATTAAAGAAAGAACGCCGCGGCGATTACCTTGGCGGAACAGTACAGGTTATTCCTCATATTACAAATGAGATTAAAGATCGTGTATTCCGTGCAGGAAAAGAAACAAATGCGGATGTTGTCATTACTGAAATTGGGGGAACGGTGGGGGATATCGAGTCACTTCCATTCCTTGAAGCTATCCGTCAAATGAAGAGCGACATTGGCCGTGATAATGTCATGTACATCCACTGTACACTTGTTCCTTACATCAAAGCTGCAGGCGAAATGAAAACAAAGCCGACACAGCACAGTGTAAAAGAACTAAGAAGCTTGGGCATTCAGCCAAACGTAATCGTTCTTCGTACAGAAATGCCAATTTCACAGGACATGAAGGACAAAATTGCCTTATTCTGTGATATTGATACAAACGCAGTTATTGAATGCCGTGATGCAGATACTCTTTACTCCATTCCATTGGCACTTCAAGAACAGCATCTTGACCAAATCACTTGCGATCACTTAAAACTTGATTCCCGCGAACCTGAAATGTCTGAGTGGATCGAGCTAGTTCAAAAAGTAACGAACCTTTCTAAATCAGTTCGCATCGCAATCGTCGGTAAATACGTAGAGCTTCAGGATGCCTACATTTCCGTTGTTGAAGCATTGCGTCATGCAGGCTATGCATTTGATGCAGACATCAGCATCAAATGGATCAACGCTGAAGAAGTAACTGTATTGAACACGGAAGAACTGCTTTCAGACGTGGATGGAATCCTTGTTCCAGGCGGATTCGGGGATCGCGGCGTAGAAGGCAAAATCCTTGCAACTCAATATGCTCGTGAGAACAAAGTTCCATTCTTCGGAATCTGTCTTGGCATGCAAGT
Organism: Bacillus sp. V2I10; assembly: GCF_030817055.1. Taxonomy (NCBI): domain Bacteria; kingdom Bacillati; phylum Bacillota; class Bacilli; order Caryophanales; family Bacillaceae; genus Bacillus; species Bacillus sp. V2I10. The sequence goes on from NZ_JAUSYV010000001.1 coordinate 536,330, forward strand.
AGCTTCTATTGAATATGCACGCAATGTTCTTGGACTGCAGGGTGCACATTCATCTGAGCTTGATCTTGCAACACCATACCCGGTTATCGACTTGCTTCCAGAGCAAAAGGATATCGAGGACCTTGGCGGCACACTTCGTCTTGGACTTTACCCGGCTAAACTTGATCCATCATCACGTGCATTTGAGGCATATCAGGATGAAGTTATCTATGAGCGTCACCGTCATCGCTATGAGTTCAACAATGAATACCGTCAAGCAATGGAAGACGCAGGATTCATCTTCTCTGGTACAAGCCCTGACGGCAGACTAGTTGAAATTATCGAATTAAAAGATCATCCTTGGTTTGTGGCTTCCCAGTTCCACCCGGAATTTACATCAAGACCAACAAGACCGCAGCCATTATTCCGTGAATTCGTGAATGCATCATTGATGGCTTCTGAAAAATAATCATGAGAAAAACCCTGACAGCTTGAGCTGTCAGGGTTTTTTGTTATATCGAAATTGTTTCATGTGAAAAGTGGTCTTCACTTAAATCAGAATGTATCGGCTGAAAAAAGCTAAATACTGAAAAAATCAGCTGATAAAGCAAAAAAATGACTGAATGAAAAATCAGCTTGGCCGAAAAAATCCGAAAATGGCCGAATGAATGGAACACCGGCTGTAAAAAATGAAAAATCGGCTGATAAAATCTATTTCGGCTGTATGATAAGATTGGGCCTGGTCAAGATCTGCCTGTTTCAGAAATTCTGTATTTTCAGGCTGAAATTATAAACGTCTGCGCAGCATGGGTATCCAATTAAAGAGTGATCTTTTCTAGTAAAAGACCATCCGCTGGAAAAAATGTATTAACAATACGCTTTGCTGGATTCCATACCCGTATTGAGATTTTGGCTAATAAATGGCAATTTCAGCTCGAAAATAAGAAGAAGTGCACATTATTAAGTATCGGATAAATCAAAATAATTGCTGGCTAAATAAAACTCAAAATCGGCTAATAAAAACAGTAAACTGGCTATAAATTATGACTTTTCCGCTAATAAAATGGCGATTTCCGCTAAAAACTGTTTCTGCCTGTTTGGAAGATGCAGCAGATTTCGTTTTTCTGCGCTGGCCAGCTTCACTTATCTATTCATACTCACTAAGGATTTCTTTCAGTGTAAAACTCAGAGCATAATAGGCAAATAGCGAAGTCATTAAAGCAGGATAGCCATAGCGGCTGCCATCTTCATCGGGAATCAGACCCTTTTTCAGCTTTGAATCAATATGAACATCCACATGCTCATCAAGACTTGCTTCTTCATCCTTCACAAAGCATGATACGCCGACTGTGCCGGCGCCGATTTCACGCAGCTTCAGAGCAAGCTCTATCGCCTTCAGGTCATTCGACCGATGGGTAAACAGAAGCACGCGGTCTGCATCTGTCAGCTTGCTCATTGTGCCGTCCTCAAGAAACAAAGGTTTTGCACCAGGCAGAGGCTCAGCGCTTAACACAGCTTCACCAATAATGCCGCCAAGCTCATCAAATCCATGTATATAAATTGTGCCGCTTCCGACTGCTGCCTGTGCGAGCAGTCTTGCGCCGTCTTCTATTGCAGCCTCTTCCTGCTCATGAATCCGGCTGAAGTGGCCATTCAATTGTGTCATGAAAATTTTCATCATAGAAAAATACACTCCTTTACATCCAATATTATAACGAATAATAATTAGAACTCCTAACATGGCATTTCAGAATTTGTCGATAAAGTTCTTCTTATTTAAGCAGGAATAAGAATGCGGAGAACCGAATAAATACCGTATGTTTCAGCGGACTGTCTTATACTAGAGAGGAACATAGCTGTTTTCGCATAGATTGTTGTTTCGCAGTAAAACTACGTATATAAAATGGTTTTCGTGCTCTTTGCCAGTAATGCATTAGATTCTTGAAAGTGCTGCTTGAGCACCTTAAATATCATTTAAAAGCAACAATGTTTCAGAAAAGAGCTTAAATAAAAACGATCGGCAGTTTTTGCTAAATAATCATAATATGAAGAGGTGCAGGGACATGAATGAAAAAATATTAATTGTGGACGATCAGTACGGAATCCGAATTTTGCTGAATGAGGTTTTTCAAAAAGCGGGATATCAGACATTCCAGGCGGCAAATGGCTTTCAGGCTTTGGAAATTGTTGACAAGCATAAACCGGATTTAGTGCTTTTAGATATGAAAATTCCTGGAATGGATGGAATTGAAATCCTAAAACGCATGAGGGTGGTTGAGCCCGACATCCGCGTTATCATTATGACTGCATACGGCGAGCTCGATATGATTCAGGAAGCGAAAGACCTTGGCGCGCTTACGCATTTCGCAAAACCGTTTGATATAGATGAGATTCGTGATGCAGTGAGAAAGTACCTTCCAATCAGATCGAATTAAATATTTTGCAGAAAATTCAGATTTATGTCGAAAAGTTGCCGTTTTTCTCATAAGTTGGTATGCTAGTTAATGAGAAAAGCCCGTATATCATTTCATCAGATTACATACATTGCAATCGTTCTGGTCATGCTAGATGTTACGTAAGCTTTTCGGTTTAGCAAATTAGCTGCATAGGGAGGATATTTCGACATGCCTTTAGTATCAATGACAGAAATGTTGAATAAAGCAAAAAGCGAAGGTTACGCTGTAGGTCAATTTAACCTGAACAACCTTGAGTTCACTCAAGCAATTCTTCAAGCTGCTGAAGAAGAAAAATCACCTGTAATCCTTGGTGTATCTGAGGGCGCTGCACGTTACATGAGCGGCTTCAAAACAGTTGTTAAAATGGTAGAAGGACTTATGGAAGACTTGAAAGTGACTGTTCCAGTTGCGATTCACCTTGACCATGGTTCAAGCTTTGAAAAATGTAAAGAAGCAATCGATGCTGGATTCACTTCAGTTATGATTGATGCTTCTCACCACCCATTTGAAGAAAACATCGAAACAACTGCTAAAGTTGTGGACTATGCTCATTCAAAAGGCGTTTCTGTTGAAGCTGAGCTTGGAACTGTCGGCGGACAAGAGGACGACGTAATTGCTGAAGGCGTTATTTACGCTGATCCTAAAGAGTGCGACGAAATGGTAAAACGCACAGGCATCGACTGCCTTGCTCCTGCACTAGGATCTGTACACGGCCCTTACAAAGGCGAGCCTAACTTAGGCTTCAAAGAGATGGAAGAAATCGGTAACCTTACAGGTATGCCTTTAGTTCTTCATGGCGGAACTGGTATCCCAACACACGATATCAAAAAAGCGATCTCTTTCGGTACAGCTAAAATCAACGTTAACACTGAAAACCAAATCGCTTCTGCTAAAGCAGTTCGCGAAACATTAGCAGCTAAGCCTAACGAATACGATCCACGTAAATACTTAGGACCAGCACGCGATGCAATTAAAGCTACAGTTGCAGGCAAAATGAAGGAATTCGGTTCTGCTGGCAGAGCTTAATTTTTCAAAAAAAGATAAAACCGCCTTTGATACATATCTGAAACGACAAGGCGGTTTCTCTTCCAATAAGAAGTAAGCGTAAACAAGATTAATTTTTCTGATATCTTAGGAGGATGGCAGAATGTTATTTTTCATTGATACAGCAAATGTCGAAGAAATTAAAGAAGCACAGTCTCTCGGAATTTTATCAGGTGTTACAACGAATCCGAGTTTAGTAGCAAAAGAAAATGCATCCTTTCATGATCGCCTAAGAGAGATCACAGCAATCGTCTCAGGTTCAGTCAGTGCAGAAGTTATTTCCTTAAAAGCAGAGGAAATGATTGAAGAGGGCAAGGAGCTTGCTGAGATTGCACCGAACATCACAGTGAAAGTTCCAATGACGCCAGACGGCTTGAAGGCTGTCAAAGCATTAACAGACCTTGGCATTAAAACGAATGTTACGCTGATTTTTAATGCAAATCAGGCATTGCTTGCTGCAAGAGCCGGTGCTACATATGTATCACCATTTCTCGGCAGATTGGATGACATCGGACAAAATGGCATGGAGCTGATTTCTACAATCGCGCAAATGTTTGATATTCACGGAATCGAATCTCAAATCATTGCAGCATCCATCAGACATCCAATGCACGTGACAGATGCAGCTCTGCACGGTGCACATATTGCCACAATTCCATTCAACGTCATTAATCAGCTTTGCAAGCATCCTTTAACAGATCAAGGAATCGAAAAGTTTTTAGCAGACTGGAATAATCGTAAACAATAGATTGCAATGACTATAGATTAAATGAATGGCAAGCATAAGTGCTTGCCATTTGTCTCTTAAATTAAGAACCTTCCATTCGCTTATTATTTGCCCCTGCCAAATGACCTCTTCATTAAATTAATGGTATCTAAAAAAATTTCATATGTCATAATGAATAAAAGAAAAAAAACTTGAACTTGTATTCTTTGCCGCATTAATGGAAAATATTTGTTGAAAAGAGATCTTTTCCTGTTTCTCATTCATTTTCTGGTCGTGCAGGCTAGTTCTTTTTGAAGTTTTAGGAAAGTAAAAACGTTTTGGCTTCGATGTCTAGCTCCATCGCCCAACTCCTCGGCCAGAACGGCTCTGCCAGTAAAGGCAAAAAGCGCCTTTTCTGTCGGATCCTTATCTGTATGTCGGAGCTAAACGGGCGCTTGCGCTTTTCGCAATTAAGAACCACCATTTTAATCTCATAACACGATGGCTTTTAGCTTGAGCAAAAAGCCAACTTCTCTGAGAAAGGAGACTATCATGGAAAAGTTAAAAATAGCAGGCGGATATCCTTTAAAAGGAACGGTTAATATAAGCGGTGCCAAAAACAGTGCGGTTGCGTTAATACCCGCTACCATCCTCGCGCAATCACCCGTGACGATTGAAGGTTTACCCGATATTTCGGATGTACATATTTTGAAAGGGCTTCTCGAAGAGATAGGAGGGACAGCTGAATTTAAGGATAACGAAATGTATGTGAATCCGGCAGAGATGATCTCCATGCCTCTTCCAAGCGGGAAGGTCAAAAAGCTGCGCGCTTCCTATTATTTAATGGGTGCAATGCTTGGACGTTTTAAAAAGGCAGTTATCGGTTTGCCTGGAGGATGCCACCTTGGCCCGCGTCCAATTGATCAGCATATTAAAGGTTTCGAAGCTTTAGGGGCACAGGTAACAAATGAACAAGGTGCTATCTATTTGCGCGCTGAGGAATTAAAAGGTGCACGAATCTATTTGGACGTTGTAAGTGTAGGTGCAACCATTAATATTATGCTTGCTGCTGTGCTTGCAAAAGGACAGACGATTATTGAGAATGCGGCGAAAGAGCCGGAGATTATTGATGTTGCTACGCTTTTATCCAGCATGGGTGCAAGAATAAAAGGCGCAGGTACAGATGTCATCCGCATTGATGGTGTTGAAAGTCTTCATGGCTGCAGACACTCGATTATTCCGGACAGAATTGAAGCTGGGACGTATATGATTATCGGGGCAGCAATGGGTCAGGAAGTGCTGATTGATAATGTGATTCCGCTTCACCTTGAATCTCTCATTGCAAAATTCAGAGAGATGGGTATCCACGTTGAAACAAATAATGATCAGATCTGGATTGTCGGCGGTCAGAAGGAACTAAAAGCGGTAGATATTAAAACGCTTGTTTATCCAGGTTTCCCGACAGATCTGCAGCAGCCTTTTACATCCTTGTTAACGAAGTCTACTGGGACAAGCGTTGTGACAGATACAATCTATTCTGCACGCTTTAAGCATATTGATGAATTGCGCCGGATGGGAGCAAAGATTAAGGTGGAAGGCAGATCAGCGATTGTGTCAGGACCAACAAAGCTTCAAGGCGCCAAAGTAAAAGCGAGCGATCTTCGCGCAGGAGCCGCATTGGTAGCAGCGGGTTTGATTGCAGAAGGAGTGACAGAGGTCACGGGTCTCGAGCACATTGACCGCGGCTACAGCCAGCTTGAAGAAAAGCTGACAAGCCTCGGGGCAACAATTTGGCGTGAAAAGCTGACAGAGCAGGAAATTGAGCAGCTGCAAAGCTCATAAATAAAAGCTGTTTTCACAGAGATAGTTGCTCCGTATTTAATTTTCTCGTATATATCGTGCTCTTTTTCCGATAAAAATAACAATAATTATGAAAAGAGCTTAAATAAATAAAAATGACAACAGGGGATACATGAGGAGGAACGAACGATGGAGAGAAGTTTATCGATGGAACTAGTTCGCGTAACGGAGGCAGCAGCACTTGCTTCTGCACGCTGGATGGGAAGAGGCAAAAAAGATGAAGCTGATGATGCAGCAACATCCGCAATGAGAGACGTATTTGATACTATTCCGATGAAAGGCACAGTCGTAATCGGAGAAGGCGAGATGGACGAAGCGCCAATGCTCTACATCGGCGAAAAGCTTGGGACAGGCTATGGACCGCGTGTAGACGTTGCTGTTGATCCGCTTGAGGGTACAAATATCGTTGCATCAGGAGGCTGGAACGCACTTGCAGTCATTGCGATTGCAGACCACGGAAATCTTCTGAATGCACCGGATATGTACATGGATAAAATTGCGGTTGGACCTGAAGCAGTTGGCTGCATTGATATTAATGCTCCAATCATCGATAACTTAAAGGCTGTTGCAAAAGCGAAGAACAAAAACATAGAAGATGTCGTTGCAACGATCTTAAACCGTGAAAGACACGAGCATATCATTAAAGAGCTTCGCGAGGCGGGCGCCCGCATTAAGCTGATCAATGATGGAGACGTTGCTGGTGCGATTAATACAGCATTTGATCATACGGGTGTAGATATCCTGTTTGGATCAGGCGGCGCGCCTGAGGGCGTTCTGGCAGCAGTGGCGCTAAAATGTCTTGGGGGAGAAATCCAAGGCAAACTGCTTCCGCAAAATGATGAAGAACGCGAAAGATGCGAAAAGATGGGCCTAGACGTTAACAAGATACTTCGCATGGAAGACTTGGTGAAAGGCGAAGACGCCATTTTTGCAGCAACAGGCGTAACTGACGGGGAACTCCTTAAAGGAGTTCAGTTCAAAGCTTCTATCGGAACAACTCAATCACTGGTTATGCGTGCAAAATCAGGAACCGTTCGGTTCATTGACGGCACACACAGCTTAAGCAAAAAACCGAATCTAGTAATGAAATAACACCACAATAATGAAAAAAGCAGAGCGGCTCCGGCTGCTCCGCTTCTTTTTTTGAAGAACAAGGCGTTTCCGCTTTTCTGGCTTTATTTCAAAATCATTTCAATGTGTGAAATATATTGATTAAATTCAGCAAATAAGGTAAAACTAAAGAGTGCTGCGTAAATGAAAGATTATCTTTCACACTGCTTTTCCTACTTCAAGCCTATCTTCTATTTCTTCTCTATATCTGATCCAATTTCTAGTTTTTTCACGAATATAGATGGAAGAACCAATGTTTTTTATAATTTATAAAGTGTGGTGTTGACATGAGCGAGGTTTCAATTTCCAATCTCGAACATATGAAATTAAAAGAGTTATATGAACTTGCGCGTCATTATAAAATTTCATATTACAGTAAACTGACAAAAAAAGAATTGATCTTTGCCATTTTAAAAGCAAACGCTGAGCAAGAGGACTTATTGTTCATGGAAGGCGTTCTTGAAATTATTCAATCAGAGGGATTTGGGTTCTTAAGACCTATCAATTATTCCCCGAGTTCTGAAGATATCTATATTTCAGCTTCGCAAATCCGCCGTTTTGATTTAAGAAATGGGGACAAGGTTTCCGGTAAAGTGCGTCCGCCGAAGGAAAACGAACGCTATTACGGATTGCTTCACGTAGAGGCAGTAAATGGGGACGACCCTGAATCTGCAAAAGAGCGTGTTCATTTCCCGGCTTTGACACCGCTGTATCCGAACAGACAAATTATTCTTGAAACAAAGCCAAATGACCTTTCGACACGCATCATGGACGTGATTGCTCCCGTTGGATTTGGACAGCGCGGACTAATCGTTGCACCTCCTAAAGCTGGTAAAACGATGCTATTAAAAGAAATCGCTAACAGTGTGACAACGAATCATCCTGAAGCTGAACTGATCGTTCTTCTGATCGATGAGCGTCCTGAGGAAGTAACGGATATAGAACGTTCTGTAGCAGGCGATGTCGTGAGCTCAACATTTGATGAAGTTCCTGAGAACCATATCAAAGTCGCAGAACTTGTACTTGAACGTGCAATGCGCCTTGTCGAGCATAAGAAAGACGTTATCATTCTTATGGACAGCATCACTCGTCTTGCGCGTGCTTATAACCTTGTTATTCCGCCAAGCGGACGTACGCTGTCAGGCGGTATCGATCCTGCTGCATTTCACCGTCCGAAGCGATTTTTCGGAGCGGCAAGAAACATTGAAGAAGGCGGCAGCCTGACAATTCTTGCAACAGCTCTAGTAGATACAGGCTCACGCATGGATGATGTGATCTATGAGGAGTTTAAAGGAACGGGCAACATGGAACTTCACCTTGATCGTTCTCTTGCTGAAAAACGCATCTTCCCGGCAATCGATATCCGCCGTTCTGGAACGCGTAAAGAAGAATTGCTTATTCCTAGAGATCATCTTGAAAAGCTTTGGGCGATCCGCAAATCAATGTCAGATTCACCTGACTTTGCTGAAAAATTCCTTAAAAAATTGCGTAATTCAAAATCCAATGAAGAATTCTTCAGCATTTTAGATGCTGAATGGAAAGCGGCAGGTGTCTCGGGAAAACGATTGTAAATTTTATTCCTAACTGTTGCAAATAAATTGGAAGCTTGTTATAATTTTTTTATGTGCTTTTCCGGAAGTCAATCTTCTGGAATTGATAACTCTGTTTCGACAAACGATTCAGGGCGGAAGGAGATGAAACGGAATGAAAGCAGCTATCCATCCTAACTACAAAAAAGTTATGGTTAAATGTGCTTGTGGAAATGAATTTGAAACTGGTTCTGTAAAAGACGAGGTGCGCATCGAGGTTTGCTCTGAGTGCCATCCATTCTACACAGGACGTCAAAAATTCGCTTCTGCTGACGGTCGTGTTGATCGCTTCAACAAAAAATACGGTCTTAAATAATCATAGATTAAAGGAAACAGGCAAGATTTCTGTCTTGCCTGTTTTTTTACGCCATTTCCCGCGAATTCTTGGGAAAAACAGCCATAATAAGAGTGGAATAAGCACTTTTACATATGGATTCATACGATCCTAATAAACCGCTGCGGTTTATTTTACGATAGAAATGTGACGTCATAAAGGGCGCTCAACCATAGAAACAGGTTTAATCATGAAGGGAGAGGCCGTTTTCATGTATGTTATGAAACAAAGCGGGTGGCTTGAGGTCATCTGCGGAAGCATGTTCTCGGGGAAATCTGAAGAGCTGATCAGGAGAGTCCGCCGGGCGCAATTTGCCAAACAGCAAGTGAAGGTGTTTAAGCCTGCCATCGATAATCGCTACAGTGATGAAGAGGTTGTTTCACATAATGGGACTGCGATGATCAGTCATGCCGTTGCCTCTTCAAGTGACCTATTTAAATATATTACACCCGAAACAGACGTGATCGCTGTTGATGAGGTTCAATTTTTTGATGAAGACATCGTGGATGTCGTCACAACGCTTGCCAATCAAGGATACCGTGTGATTGCTGCAGGACTTGATCAAGATTTCAGAGGAGAGCCATTCAGCACGGTTCCAGCACTAATGGCTGTCGCTGAGCTTGTAACAAAGCTTCAGGCTGTCTGCTCTGTTTGCGGATCTCCTGCAAGCCGCACTCAAAGACTGATTAATGGCAAACCGGCATCGTACAATGATCCAATCATTCTTGTTGGTGCATCTGAATCGTACGAGCCAAGATGCCGCCATCATCATGAAGTACCCGAAAAACCTGCTAAAGCATTTCGAAGTGAGGAAACTCAGAACTTATAATACAAAACCAAAGCTGCCGATAATTTTTATCAGGCAGCTTTTTTTATGGGATAATTGGGCACCTTAAAAATGGAGGTGTTCATAATGAAAGTTGTATGGATGGTCATTATATTGCTTTTACTGGGAGCATGCTCAAATCCCAGCGGGCAGTCCGAAATTCAGCCTGAGTCGCATAAAGGCAGTGAGCTGAAGCAAACAGGGGAAGGTGTATCAAATGAACGCGGAACAACGGAACAGAACCCCAATTTTTTAAATCTGTCAAAAAACCGCGAGCAAAACGAAGATGAAATGGATAAGCTTCAAGAAGCGATCCGGAATGACAAGTCTCTTAAAATCGACAACGTCACGATGAATGGAAACACAATTTGGGTGGATGTAGCATCTGATTCAGAACTCACAGAAGATGAAAAACAAAAGAAGCAGGCAGAGCTTCAAACAAAAATGCAGAATATCATTCCGCGCTACGATATTAAAGTGAATCTAGAAACAAAATAAAAAACTCGTTTCTGAGTAAACGAGTTTTTTTATGCTAGAAACTGAAGATGGAGCTGATAAAATTTCTGCGCTTTTGTTTTTTAGGTGTTTTGATATGATCAAAAACAAGAGCATGCTCGATAGGATGCTTGTCTTTTTGTTTTTCGAAACTTTCAATCTTAGCTTCGAGTTCAGTAATTCGTTCATTTAATTCCTCAATTTCCCTGCGATGCTGCAAAAGCTGGTAAGAGACAACACTGTCTGCTTTGCTGTTTACTTTTTGACCAAGCTCAGCAATCTTTTGCAATAGTTCATCAAAATCAGTGCCGGATTCAGCTGCTTCTGTTTTCACTATCCCTATTCTTGGAGGTTTCTTTTCCGTAACCTTCACTTCATGAAAAAGGATACCCTGATTTAATTGGTCTTTAATATCTCTTAAGGTATTAATATCTTCATCTGTAAACAAATAATGGCCTAGCTCATTCCGTTCCATCTGCAAATTCAGCTGCTTTACCCAGCGCTGTACGGTTTTCGGCGACACACCCAATAACTTCGCGACCTGGCTTGTATTCATCTATTTTCCCCCTATCTTAATCGATCCGAAACATACAAAACACGATAATCAACATGTTCGATAAGGGGAAGATGCATCCCTTCTATGCAGACAAAAGAAGAATGGATTCGTCAAAGAAAGTGCAGATTTTACGAATTGTGACTTACTGTTTCGACGGGATCCTCATATAATTCCAGCGGCAATCCATCTGGATCCTGGAAAAAGGTGAAGAGCCTCTTTGTGAAGGGATCGACCCGGATCGGCTCTGTTTCGATTCCCAGTTCATTCAAATGACTCACTGTCTCATGAATATTTTCAATAGAAAAAGCCAGATGTCTAAGGCCAGCTGCTTCTGAACGTGAAGGACGCTCCGGGGGCGATGGGAAAGAGAACAGCTCAATTTGAGTATGATCTCCAACAGCCAGATCCAATTTATAAGAATCCCTTTCAGCACGGTAAAATTTATGGATAATTTCAAATCCGAGCTTATTGACATAAAAGTCCTTCGACAAGGCATAATCGGTACAAATAACGGCAACATGATGCACTTTTCTTATTTTCATTTTTCTTCCTTTCTGGAGTTTCAAGAATATAGAAAATTTTGCGCTTCGATAGCAAGCTGATTCGCCCGACTCCTCGGCCAGAACGGATCCGCATGTAAAAGCAAAAAGCGCCTTTCTGGCGAATCCTTATCTGTCTGCATGCGCTAAACGGGCGCTTGCGCTTTTCTTGGTCAATTTGCTTTTGACGCTTGGCTTAACCTATACTATAATTATAACGTTATGGACGAAAATTGAGGTGAATAACGTGTTAGATCGCTTACAATCCGTAGAAGACCGCTACGAAAAATTAAATGGGCTGCTGATGGATCCTGATATTATCAACGATTCTAAGAAGCTTCGTGAATATTCAAAAGAACAATCTGACCTGCAGGAAACTGTTGAAGTATACCGTGAATATAAATCTGTGAAAGAACAGATCGATGACGCAAAAATGATGCTTGATGACAAGCTTGACGCAGATATGCGCGAAATGGTGAAAGAAGAGCTTTCTGAGCTTCAGGCACAGGAAAAAGGGCTCTCTGAACGTTTGAAAATCCTTCTTGTTCCAAAAGACCCGAACGATGACAAAAACGTAATCATGGAGATTCGCGGTGCAGCAGGCGGAGACGAGGCAGCCTTATTTGCGGGCGATCTTTACCGCATGTACAGCCGTTTTGCTGAAGCACAAGGCTGGAAAACAGAAGTGATGGAAGCAAACTCAACAGGAGTCGGCGGCTACAAAGAGATCATTTTCATGATAAACGGAAGAGGCGCATTCTCGAAGCTGAAATACGAGAATGGGGCACACCGTGTACAGCGCGTTCCTGAAACAGAATCAGGCGGAAGAATCCATACTTCAACAGCTACCGTTGCATGTTTGCCGGAAGCAGAAGAAGTAGAGATTGAGATCCATGAAAAAGACATTCGTGTAGATACATTCACATCAAGCGGACCGGGCGGACAAAGTGTAAACACGACAATGTCAGCTGTTCGCTTAACGCATCTTCCAACAGGAACGGTCGTTTCATGTCAGGATGAAAAATCCCAGATCAAGAACAAAGAAAAAGCAATGAAAGTATTGCGCGCACGCGTTTATGATAAATTTCAGCGAGAAGCACAGGCTGAATACGACCAAACCCGCAAGCTTGCTGTCGGTACAGGTGACCGATCAGAACGGATCCGCACGTATAACTTCCCGCAAAACCGTGTAACAGACCACCGCATTGGCCTGACGATCCAAAAGCTTGACCAGATTCTGCAAGGGAAACTTGATGAGTTTGTCGATGCTCTTATCGTTGAAGATCAATCGAGCAGACTTGATCAGGCAGACCAGTAAGCATGATTAAGATATACGAAGCCCTGAAGTGGGCTTCTTCTTTTTTGGCAGAAGCAGAACGGGACCACAATGCGGGAGAGCTCCTTTTGCGCCATCACCTGAATATGAGCCGTGCAGAGATGCTGGCTAACCTTAGAACCGATCTTCCTGACGGAGTCTGGGAAAGCTTTAAAACAGATGTAAACCGTCATGCTGAAGGAATACCAGTTCAGCATATGATCGGATCAGAAGAATTTTACGGCCGTTCGTTTATGGTCAACAAAGAAGTCCTTATACCGCGCCCGGAAACCGAGGAGCTTGTAGAAGGAATCTTATTAAAAGCAAAAAACTTGTTTAACGGATATTCTTCAGTAGAAGCAGCAGATATCGGGACGGGCAGCGGTGCCATTGCCATTTCCCTTGCTTTAGAAAATCCGATGTTCAAGTTGTGTGCGGTCGACATTGCACCCGAATCACTTGAAGTCGCTCAGCTGAATGCAAAAAATCTTGGAGCAGAAGTCCAGTTTTTACACGGAGATCTGTTATCCCCGATATTAAATAGCGGCAAGAAGCTTGATGTCGTCGTGTCTAATCCGCCTTACATCCCGGATGCTGACATTTTGGAGCTTTCTCCAGTTGTGAAGGACCATGAACCGCTTCGCGCACTGGCAGGCGGTGTGGACGGACTCGATTTTTACCGCAGACTCGCCGCAGAAATTCCGCTCGTCATCAGCGATCGCGCCCTGATCGCATTTGAAGTTGGAGCCGGACAAGGCGAAGATGTAAAAGCTCTGCTGCTGGACAAGCTGCCGCATGCAGAAGCAGAAATAAAATACGATATAAATGGCAAAGATCGCATGGTATTTGCTGTAGTGAACGGAACGTCTCAATGATGAGGCGTTTTTGTTGTGTTTGAAGGGATGAGATGGTATTTGCGGTGGCGGTAGGAGCCTGTGGTTTCGACCTTTAACTGTTTCAGCAGATATGCAGCAGAGGAAACAGACGTGATTTTTAGAAATTTGCGTAATTCTTGATTGGTGATGGTAGCGGAAATTAGAAGACAATAATCATCTAATGCTGCCACATGGGCATTCTTATTCGAGGTTTTGCAACTTGAACAGGTCCAGGAACCGTTTACTCGTAGCATCTCAAGGTTATTACAATTCGGGCATTGAATCCCTCTTAGGAGATCTTTTTCCTGTAATTGAAAGTGAGACAGTATATCTGGATTATGAGGCGAATGAAGTTTTAATAGCAATCGGGAAAGTTTATTTATCTCTCTGGTACTTAGCACATCATCTTTTACACGTTGATTGATTTGTTCAACTTTTGAGTGAAGCTGTGAAGCATGTATCACTTTTCTTGTTACTTCGTCTGAATATGCTGGAATCGATTTAATGAGGGTTACAGGATTACTGATAACAATTAGTGGATAGATAGGGAGCGAGGGGAAATGATTAGAAATTAACCATTGATGCAAATGCTTTTTCTGCCGTTTTACTTGTGTTATAGGATCCGGAAATGCTTCTTCTTTACCATTCAAAGCCCTGATCAGTTGGTGAAATTTTTGATCAAAGCACAATGTTCCATTCATATTTTTTATTTCAAGAATGACAAGATAGTTGCTTGTCAGTAATAAAATATCTATTTGAAAATACTCATTATTACAATGTTGGAGTCTAATATCATGAAAAATAAAAAATCTCTTTTCATCCAATGAATTTAGATAGTAGTCAATTGACTTTTCGCCTCTATATCCTGCTCGAATTTTAGCATATTCCTCCTCAATTTTACTTCTCTTTAGGTGGTTTGAAGGTAATCTTCTAAGAAGTGCCTCTAGTTTTCTTAATTTAATTGGTATCTGCCGTTCCTTTTTAATCAATGGAATGCTCCTTTTATTTTAGTCTGCTTTTTATTTCTGCAGCAGGGCTTGGAATCCTTCTTCTTCTGCAAATTAGGATTTTCATAGAGGGAAATTTAACTTTTCTATATGTGAATTATTAATATATCCGACATTCACCGTCCATTTTCACTTAAAAATTAGTTTTTTCTAAATAACATTGGCTAATTAATCATAGATGCAGCTAAAAATATTAAAGAAATCAACTGCATCGGGTATCAAAATCGATGAGAAGTGCCCAACTCGTAAAAAGCGCCTTTCAATTAGCAAAAACCCATCTCCAATTCGCAGGAATTACGATTCAACTCGCAAAAACAGACAACCAACTCACAAACCTTGATTTCGCACGAAAAAACCAAATAAAAATGCCAGTTACTAGCTGCCGTTGGCCATTATATCGTAGATGCAGCTAAAAATATTAAAGAAATCAACTGCATCGGGTATCAGAATCGGATGAGAAGTGCCCAACTCGTAAAAAGCGCCTTTCAATTAGCAAAAACCCGTCTCCAATTCGCAGAAACTACGATTCAACTCGCAAAAACAGACATCCAACTCACAAACCTTGATTTCACACGAAAAAAACAAATAAAAATGCCAGTTACAAGCTGCTGTTGGCCATTTTATCGTAGATGCAGCTAAAGATATTAAGGAAATCCAGCTGAATTGGGTTTCCGGACGGGATCTGAGGCACCCAACTCGCAGAAACCACCATCCAATTAGCAAAAACTCGTCTTCATTTCGCAGAAACAACGATTCAACTCGCAAAAACAGACATCCAACTCACAAACCTTGATTTCACACGAAAATGCCAGTTACTAGCTGCCGTTGGCCATTTTATCGTAGATGCAGCTAAAGATATTAAGTAAATCCAGCTGCATTGGGTTTTCAGACGGGGTCTGAGGCACCCAACTCGCAGAAACCACCATCCAATTAGCAAAAAACCATCTCCAATTCGCAGAAACTACGATTCAACTCGCAAAAACAGACATCCAACTCACAAACCTTGATTTCACACGAAAAAACCACATAAAAATGCCAGTTACTAGCTGCCGTTGGCCATTATATCGTAGATGCAGCTAAAGATATTAAGGAAATTCAGCTGAATTGAGTTTCAGACGGGATCCGAAGCACCCAATTCGCAGAAACCGCCATCCAATTAACAAAATTCCATCTCCAATTCGCAGAAACTACGATTCAACTCGCAAAAACAGACATCCAACTCACAAACCTTGATTTCGCACGAAAAAAACACATAAAAATGCCAGTTACTAGCTGCCGTTGGCCATTATATCGTAGATGCAGCTAAAGATATTAAGGAAATCCAGCTGCATTAGGTTTCAGAACGGGATCCGAAGCACCCAACTCGCAGAAACCGCCATCCAATTAACAAAAATCCATCTTCAATTCGCGGGAAATACGATTCAATTCACAAAAATGGCCTTCCAACTCGCAATCAGGTTATCCAGCAAAAAAATAGATTACTAGAAAACAAAAAACTAGTTTAAGAATCTAAATCCCTGTCCATACTGTTTCCTAGAAGGGGATGGTGAGGGAAATGAAGAAACAGCATATCGCATTTATCTATATTTTATTATTATTACTTGGTGCAATAATGAACGTATATAAAGAACCGCTTTCGGCTGGTGCCGAGCAGCAGGGATCGGAACCGGTTGTGATTCCGGAAGAGGCGATTCGTCTCCGCATTTTGGCCAACAGCGATTCTGATGAGGATCAGGCTTTAAAGCGCAAAATTCGCGACGAAGTTAATAAAGAGATTACGGTGTGGGTGGAGAAGCTCACTTCGATAGAGGCGGCACGTGAACTAATTCAGTCAAGACTTCCTGAGATTGAGAAAATTGTTCAGTCTGTTTTAGTGAAAGAGAACAAGGAGCAGGAATTCAGCGTTGATTTTGATAATGTCAGTTTTCCGACAAAGATGTATGGCAGCTATATTTACCCGGCAGGTGACTATGAGGCAATTCTGATCACGCTCGGCGAAGGGAAAGGCGCCAACTGGTGGTGCGTGCTGTTTCCGCCGCTTTGCTTCCTTGATTTTTCTAACGGACAGGCTGTCCAGGCAGCGGAGATCGAAGAAGAGGACAAAAGTGCAGAGGCTGAAAAAACGTCCGAAGAGCTTAGTGCTCTAATTGTAGATGAAGAAGAAGAAAAAGAAGAAGTAGAAGTCAAATTCTTTCTGGTTGAATGGTTTTCGAACTTATTCTCATGATGGACTTAAGGGAAAACCTTGAGTCTTTCTTTTTTTCTAGTATTAAGAAATTATAAAAATTTGCGCTTTGATGTCTAGCGAAAGCGCCTAACTCCTCTGCCGGATTCTTATCTGTCTTTCGGAGCTAAACGGGCGCTTCCGCTTTTCTTATTATTGAGTGCATAAAAGTCATTCCCCATCATAGATTTGAAGTAGAAAAGGAAAACGGGGTGAAATGATGTACTATCAATTGCGGATTGCAGAGAAAAAAGATGTACAAGCTATAAAATCATTTATCGAAAAAGCGGGTTTGATCTCTGAAGGAATAGAGGACATTGCCGAATACTTTGTCGTAATGGAAAGTGATGAAAATACAATCGTTGCAAGCTTGGGAATTGAACCTGTGAATGGAGACGGTTTGCTGCGTTCCCTTGTCGTTTCTGAAAATATAAATCAGGCACATCTTCTTTCCTTATTTGAAAGTATCCATGCATTAGGAAAAGAAAAGGGGCTTCTCGGAAGCTACCTCGTCACTAATAAGAAAAGTTCAATCGAATTTCTTACGCTCATTGGTTTTCAGTCAGTGGAACAAAACGAGATTCCTGAGCACTTATTAAATTCGGCTCATTTTAAAGAATCATTGGAAAAAGAACATGCCGTTGTGATGGTAAAAACCTCCTGATGTGGATATATCCACACAGTTATCCACTGTTTCGCAAGCTTTATCCACAAAATGTGGATAAAGCTTGTTTTATTTGGGGTCATCTTTTATACTTTCATGAGGAATGGAAGAATAGGTCGGGAAATACAAAGTTATTCACATGTTAGACAGGAGAGTTATAAGAATGGAAACAAAAGTTTGGATTGTGGATAATTTAAAGGATTTATCCTTAAGTTATCCACAAATT
The DNA here is from genome assembly GCF_030817055.1 of Bacillus sp. V2I10. Lineage (NCBI taxonomy): Bacteria > Bacillati > Bacillota > Bacilli > Caryophanales > Bacillaceae > Bacillus > Bacillus sp. V2I10. The sequence continues at coordinate 554,135 of NZ_JAUSYV010000001.1, forward strand.
GCACAGGCGGCAGCCAAATTAAGAGAGAATGAGGTTGTGGCTTTCCCAACAGAGACCGTATATGGCCTTGGCGCTAACGCTAAATCGGATCTCGCTGTGGGTAAGATTTATGAAGCAAAAGGAAGGCCGAGCGATAATCCACTGATTGTCCACATTGCGACAAAAGAACAGCTGCATGAAATTGCAGCTGAAGTGCCTGTTTATGTGGAAAAGTTAATCGATGTTTTGTGGCCGGGCCCGATTACATTTGTCTTGCCGAAGAAACCCGGGCTGTCTGATCGCGTAACAGCAGGACTTGATACGGTAGCAGTAAGAATGCCTGATCATCCGTTGGCACTTGCCATTATCAAAGAAACAGACCTGCCGATTGCTGCACCAAGTGCGAATCTTTCTGGAAAGCCAAGCCCTACACGCGCTGCTCATGTATACGATGATTTAAACGGCAGAATTGCCGGCATTATGGACGGAGGCGCAACTGGTGTAGGTGTGGAATCTACTGTCTTAGACTGCACTCAGCAGATTCCGGTCATTTTAAGACCGGGCGGAGTGACGCAGGAACAGCTTGAAAGCCTAATTGGAAAAGTTGAAATGGATCAGGCATTAATAGAGGAAGGGCATACTCCAAAGTCGCCTGGAATGAAATATACCCACTATGCACCGAAAGCACCATTAACGATTGTTGAAGGCTCTTTATCTTTTTTTCAAAAAACAATTGATGCCGCAAGAAGAGAAGGGAAAAAAGTAGGTGTGCTTGCAACAAAAGAAAAAGCAGAAATCTATCAGGCCGACACTGTTTTAGTTTGCGGAAGCAGAGAGGACATGCAGACAGTTGCAGCCGGACTCTACGATGTGCTGCGTGAATTCGACGCGGCGGAAGTAGATTGTATTTACAGTGAAAGTTTTTCAAATAAAGGTGTCGGGCAAGCTGTGATGAACCGTTTACTGAAGGCTGCAGGACAGCAGATTGTGAAGGAATAAGAGACTTAGAAGATGTTCTAAGAAAACTCGGACGTGCATAAGTTTGAATGAGGCGTGTCCGAGGAGGCTTTAGAATGAATATAGAGGCATTAATTGGGGAACTCATTACCTTATTTATGATGGCATTTGCACTTGGAATGGATGCTTTTTCAGTCGGACTTGGGATGGGGCTGATCAAACTCCGGTTAAGGCAGATCTTTTATATTGGGCTGACGATCGGTCTGTTTCATTTGTGGATGCCGCTTGCGGGGATGTGGATCGGAAAAGTGCTCTCCAGTACGTTTGGGAATATTGCCACGATTGCAGGCGGTGCACTGCTGATCCTTCTCGGAGTGCAGATGATTTTCGCTTCATTAAAAAAAGATAATGAACCTATGATTACGCCGGTAGGCTTTGGTCTCCTTTTTTTTGCGCTCAGCGTAAGCCTGGACAGCTTTTCAGTCGGTTTAAGTCTTGGAATTTACGGTGCAAGAACGTTCCTGACAATCGTAATGTTCGGCATTGTCAGCATGGTGCTCACATGGATTGGCCTTCTGATTGGAAGAAGAGTTCAACACTGGCTGGGTACATACGGTGAAGCTCTCGGCGGAAGCATTCTATTAGGTTTTGGCCTGAAGCTGATTTTTCCAATATAGATGATAACAGGTCAAATAATGGCCTGTTTTTTGTTTTTCTGAAAAGTCCCAATCACTACTTTCCTAACCCCAATTGGATTATAATAAAACAAAGGAGGCAGATAAATGATTAATATCCTTTTTGTTTGTACCGGAAATACATGCAGAAGCCCCATGGCTGAAGCATTATTGAATCATATGAAAGAAAACGATCATCTCCTTTCGGTCAAATCTGCAGGTGTGTATGCAAGCGACGGCAGTGATGCTTCCTTTCATGCAAAACAGGCCCTTGATGAAAAAGGAATCGTATGCAATCACCGCTCGTCTCTTTTGAATGAAGAGCACATCCGCTGGGCAACGTACATTTTAACAATGACTGAAAGCCATAAAGAGCTGATATTTGAACGATATCCGCAGGCGATCGAAAAAACGTTTACCCTCTCTGAATTTGTGATGGAGAATGAACAGAATCGGCGCGATGTCATGGATCCTTTCGGCGGTTCACTTGAGATTTACAGAATGACCCGTGAAGATTTAGAAAAAATGATTATGCTTCTGATTAAGAAATTAGAAAATTAAGCGTTCTGGAGGTTTCAAAAATGAAGATTGCGATTGCTTCTGACCATGGCGGGCTGAATCTCCGCGAGGAAATCAAGCAGCTAATGGATGAAATGAAAATACAGTATGAAGATTTTGGCTGTGAATGCGAAACGTCGGTAGATTATCCGGACTATGCGCTGCCGGTAGCAGAAAAAGTGGCAAGCGGGGAATTTGACCGCGGAATTCTGATTTGCGGCACGGGCATCGGCATGAGCATTTCTGCTAATAAAGTAAAAGGGATCCGCTGCGCGCTTGTCCATGATACATTCAGTGCAAAAGCAACAAGAGGGCACAATAACAGCAATATGCTTGCTATGGGCGAGCGTGTTATCGGTCCTGGTCTGGCCCGTGAAATTGCAAGAATCTGGCTGACAACAGAATTTGAAGGCGGAAGACACGAAAATCGCGTCAGTAAAATCACTGCAATTGAAAATAAACTGCAAGGGTGAGTGAAATGACAACAATTGGGGAGTGGAAGAATCAGCTGCGCACCATGCTTGCTGATTTAGAAGAGCAATCTTCCTTTCGCGCGGAAAACATCTTTGTGGTTGGCTGCAGCACGAGTGAAGTGATTGGAGAAAAGATTGGTACTGCTGGTACGATTGAAGCCGCGGAAATGATTTTTGAGGAATTAAAGGCGTTTAAAGAAAGAACAGGCATGCATCTTGCTTTTCAATGCTGGCGAGCATTTGAACAGAGCATTAGTTGTTGAGCATGAGACAGCTGCTTCCTATAACCTTGAAGCAGTAACGGTTACACCTGTACGAGCGGCTGGCGGAGCGATGGCGACATATGCTTATTCAGCTTTTAAAGAGCCTGTTGTTGTTGAATTCATAAAAGCAGACGGCGGCATTGATATCGGTGATACTTTTATCGGTATGCATCTTAAGCATGTAGCGGTTCCGGTCAGGAGCTCTGTAAATCAGGTTGGACATGCCCGTGTTACAATGGCAAAGACACGTCCGAAGCTGATCGGCGGAGAAAGAGCCGTGTATGCAGCTAAGGAAGAAAACAGGAAGTGCACGTAATAAATACGAACAATATAAAAAAATTATGTAGTTATCATTCGTTATTTTAGTGCTATTTCCTCAAAAAACACTGTTCTTGATAAAAAATATACATAAATCTATTACAATCTTGATCATGAACGTGTACAATAAAGTTGAATTGAATGTGAAAATTGTCTGCAAAATCAGATGAAATGGATAGGGGGATTCTAAAACATGAAACATTTAAGCAAGCAGGATACAAGTGTATTTGAAGCAATTCAGGATGAATTACAGCGTCAGCGTACGAAAATCGAATTGATTGCTTCTGAAAACTTTGTTACAGAAGCCGTAATGGAAGCTCAAGGCTCAGTCCTTACGAACAAATATGCAGAAGGTTACCCTGGCCGACGTTATTACGGAGGCTGTGAGCATGTGGATGTTGTAGAAAATATCGCAAGAGACCGTGCAAAAGAAATTTTTGGTGCAGAGCATGTTAACGTGCAGCCTCATTCAGGTGCACAGGCAAACATGGCTGTGTACTTCACAATCCTTGAACAGGGCGATACCGTTCTTGGCATGAACTTATCTCATGGCGGTCACTTAACACACGGAAGCCCTGTTAACTTCAGCGGCGTGCAGTACAATTTCGTTGAATATGGTGTGGACCAAGAAACACATCGCATTAACTATGAAGATGTATTAGAAAAAGCCCGCTTGCATAAGCCGAAGCTGATTGTTGCAGGCGCAAGTGCATATCCTCGTGCAATTGATTTCAAGAAATTCCGTGAAATTGCGGATGAAGTTGGAGCTTATTTCATGGTAGACATGGCTCATATTGCAGGACTTGTAGCAGCAGGCCTGCATCAAAATCCTGTTCCTTATGCTGATTTTGTTACAACAACAACACATAAAACATTGCGCGGACCTCGCGGCGGTATGATTCTCTGCAAAGAAGAATTCGCGAAAAAGATTGATAAGTCAATTTTTCCTGGAATCCAAGGCGGACCGCTAATGCATGTCATTGCTGCAAAAGCTGTTTCATTTGGAGAAGTCCTTCAAGACGACTTCAAGACATATGCATCTAACATCATTGCCAATGCAAATCGTCTTGCTGAAAGCTTGAAAAACCAAGGATTAACGCTAGTATCAGACGGAACAGACAATCACTTGATTTTAATTGATGTGCGTTCTTTGAATCTGACTGGCAAAGTTGCAGAAAAAGTGTTGGATGATATCGGAATTACAGTGAACAAAAACACAATTCCATTTGATCCAGAAAGTCCATTCGTGACAAGCGGAGTCCGCATCGGTACTGCTGCTGTAACAAGCAGAGGCTTCGGTCTTGAAGATATGGATGAAATCGCTGCGATCATGGGTCTTGCACTCAGCAACCCTGAAGATGAAGCGAAATTAGAAGAAGCAAAGAGCAGAGTAGAAGCTTTAACTTCTAAGTTTTCTTTGTATGTGTAATAGATTGGGCTGACTCGTTCAGCCCTTTTTTTGACCGAAAAAAGAGCAAATCCAGATGAACCGGATTTGCTCTTTTCTCTTATAGAAAGACAAAATAAATTACTGCTGCTAAAATAATGCGGTAAATGGCAAACGGCACTAATTTAATTTTGTTGATAAGGGCAAGGAAGAAGCGAATCGAAATTAAAGCGACTACGAATGCGCTGATAAATCCTGCAATAAAGAATGGAAGTGCGTCAAGCGTAAAGTACTCCCAGTTCTTAAGAAGCGACAGTCCGCTTGCACCAGCCATAATTGGAACGGCCATGATGAAGGTGAAGTCAGAAGCAGTTCTATGATTCATGCCAAGCATAACGCCTCCGGAAATCGTCGATCCAGAACGCGAAAATCCCGGCCATAACGATAAACATTGGATCAGCCCTACAAGCAAAGCCTGTTTGTATGTGATTTTATCCACGGTTTCTGTTGTAATGGTTCTTTTGCGCTGAACGAAATCAGCAGCCAGCATCAAGAACGCGCCAATTACTAGGCCAATTAAAACCGTATGGATAGAAAATAAATGTTCATCGATATAATCTTCAAATAGAAGACCAAAAACACCAGCAGGCAGCAAACCTACGATGACTTGTGTTAATTTTAACTTTGTTCGTTTTTCCACAGCTGTTTCTTTTTTCAGACCGAGCAAACTGATAAAACGCTCTCTGAAAATAATGACGACCGCAAGGATGGATCCCAGCTGAATCACGATTTTAAACGTATTTGCAACAGGTGGGCCAAAAAGATCTTTAGATTGAAACAGCAAATCATCAAATATAATCATATGTCCAGTAGAGGATACTGGAGCAAATTCCGTTAAACCTTCCACAATTCCTAAAACAACAGCAACAAAAATCTCCCATAAATTCAAGTTTAAATCCACCTCTTTAACTAGTTCAATTTAAAAAACGCTCTTTGATGATTTTAAACGTTTCATAGTTAGAAGTCTATGAATTTCATGAAAATGGTAATCTGTGTAAAGTGGAATTCTCTGAGGGTGGGCCAAAATACTTAAAATCTAAAAGCGAAAAATGAGTATTTAGAATATTGTGTAAATGATTAAATCTATTTAATATCATTCTTAGATACCTGCAACCCGTACCTGCAACATAACCTGAGGGCTATGCATTGTCCTGATATGGACAACAACCCCGTTATTCTTTATGAATAACGGGGTTTTATTATGGAAAGGAGGAAGCAGCTAGGAAGTGCAGGAAAACATGATCAAGGGAGAGATGGCTGGATGTTAAAAAAAGCAATGAGTCTACTAGTTGCATTTGTTCTTATTTTTAGTTTGTATGGACCGTTTGCAGATAATTATGCAAACGCTTCCATAAATAACAAAGTAAACTATTCAAACGATATTATCTATCAAATTATGACGGATCGATTCAGTGATGGGAATGCTAATAATAATCCGACAGGCAGCTTGTTCAGCGCCGACTGCTCAAATTTAAGAAAATACTGCGGCGGTGACTGGCAGGGAATTATCAATAAACTGAATGACGGATATTTCACGGATATGGGGATTACGGCGTTATGGATATCTCAGCCTGTCGAAAATGTCTATTCCGTTTTGAATGATGCAGCAGGCACGGCATCCTATCACGGATATTGGGCGCGGGATTTTAAAAAGACAAACCCATTTTACGGCACGATGCAAGAGTTTCAAGCCCTTATCAATACAGCACATCAGAAGGGAATAAAGGTCATTATCGATTTTGCGCCAAATCACACCTCTCCGGCATCTGAGGACACTCCGTCTTATATGGAAAACGGAAAGCTATATGATAACGGAACGCTTGTGGGCGGCTATACAAACGATACGAAGGGCTTATTCCATCATAATGGCGGAACGAATTTTTCTTCTATTGAAGATGGGATATACAGAAATCTCTATGATCTGGCAGATTTCAATCATCAGAACCCGACAGTGGATAAATACTTAAAGGATTCTGTGAAGCTCTGGCTCGATATGGGAATCGACGGAATCAGGGTAGATGCAGTTAAGCATATGCCGTTCGGCTGGCAAAAGACGTTCATGGAAACCATCTACAGTTATAAACCGGTGTTTACGTTCGGAGAATGGTTCCTTGGGGAAAATGAGGTGGATCAAAACTATTATAACTTTGCCAACACCACAGGAATGTCATTGCTTGATTTCCGTTTTGGCCAAAAACTGAGACAGGTATTAAGAAACGGCTCTGACAGCTGGTACGGCTTTAACTCGATGATTACTGAGTCGGAAGCGAAGTATGAACAGGCTGCAGATCAGGTCACCTTCCTTGATAATCACGATATGGACCGCTTTCACTTTGACGGAGCGGATGTAAAAAATACAGATCTTGCTTTAGCTGTCATGCTCACTTCAAGAGGCGTGCCGAACGTGTATTACGGAACCGAGCAATATATGACAGGCAATGGAGATCCAAACAACCGGAAAAAACAAACATCTTTCAATAAAACAACGAAAGCCTATCAGATCATCAGCAAGCTTTCAGCCCTGCGTAAATCGAACCCTGCTTTAGGCTACGGAAAAACAAAAGAAAGATGGATTAATAATGATGTCTATATCTATGAAAGAACATTTGGCAAAGATGTAGTATTGGTAGCAGTGAATAAAAGCAAAACAGCATCTTACAACATAACAAATCTCTCAACTGCCCTGCCTGCAGGGAGTTATTCTGATCAGCTGACTTCCTTATTAAATGGTAATAGTTTATCAGTGGGCAGCGGAGGAGCTGTTTCTGCATTTGGCCTATCACCAGGGGAAGCAGGCGTCTATTCTTCCAATGGAACCGCAGCCGCACCGACAATCGGTCAAATCGGTCCGGTTATGGCAGTACCTGGTAGCACCATCACAATCAGCGGAGAATCCTTCGGCACATCTGTTGGTTCAGTGAAAGTTGGAACAGGAAATGCAACCGTATTATCCTGGTCGAATACAGAAATTCGTGCACAGGTGCCAGTTTTAGCTGGAGGCAATTATCAGGTGTCTGTCACTTCATCAGGAGGGACTGTAAGCAATACGTACGGTCCAGTGGAGGTTTTATCCGGAAAGCAGTCATCTGTACGGTTTATGGTGAACAATGCAACAACTAGTCCTGGCCAGTCAGTATATATAGTAGGAAATGTAAGCGAGCTTGGAAACTGGGATGCAGCGAAGGCTATTGGACCAATGTATAACCAGGTAATCACAAAGTATCCGGGCTGGTATTATGACGTCAGCGTGCCGGCTGGACGAGCGATTGAATTTAAGTTTATTAAAAAGGATGCAAGCGGAAATGTTGTTTGGGAAAGCGGAGCGAACCATTTTTACACGACCCCTTCAAGCGGTCCGGGGACATCTATTTCTAATTTCCAGAACTAATAAAGATCAGCTCACCTGTTTGAGGGGTGAGCTGTTTTTTCATTCATGAATAAGACCGATAAAAGGGAGAACTACATTGATAAATCTCGGAGTTACACTGATAAATGTGCTGAAAGAACTCATATTTTTAAAAATCCGGTAAATATCTGCAGTCTAACGGTCCTTTTAATGAATTCCTGCAAATAAATCTCCCATCCTTCTTGAAACAGCTCTTCTTTTTCTGTAAAATCTATTGAAGTGTCATAGAAAAGGAGATGAGCCGATGGGCAAAGTATACGTTTTTGATCATCCACTTATTCAGCATAAGCTAACATATATCCGTGATGTAAAGACAGGTACGAAAGAATTTCGTGAGCTTGTTGATGAAGTTGCGAGCTTGATGATGTTTGAAATTACAAGAGACATGCCGCTTGAAGAAGTGGAAGTTGAAACACCGGTGCAAGTAGCAAAATCAAAGGTTTTGGCTGGCAAAAAGCTTGCGATTGTCCCTATTCTCCGAGCTGGACTTGGAATGGTTGACGGAATCATTAAACTGATCCCGGCTGCAAAAGTCGGACATGTAGGTTTATACCGCGATCCAGAGACGTTAAAGCCGGTCGAGTATTATGTGAAACTCCCTTCTGACGTGGAAGAGCGCGAATTTATCGTTGTTGATCCAATGCTTGCAACAGGCGGATCTGCTGTTGAAGCAATCAACAGTGTGAAAAAACGCGGCGCTAAAAATATTAAATTCATGTGTTTAATCGCAGCTCCAGAAGGTGTGGAGATTGTGAAGGAAGCACATCCTGATGTTGATATTTACATTGCAGCACTTGATGAAAAATTAAACGATCATGGATATATTGTCCCTGGCCTTGGTGATGCCGGAGACCGCATGTTCGGAACGAAATAATAGAAATGAAATCCTCCTTTATAAAAAAGGGGGATTTTTAGTTTTATACAGGATAAAAATTTGCACATCGCTGTCAATCTGCACCGCCAAAAAGTCATGACTTTTTGGCGGAGCGGGCCTTGGCGCTTCCGCTTTTCTTACATGAAAGAACCTTCCTTAGAAAAGAATAAGAGGGAGGTGACAAAAATGGGCCGAAAATGCACGATTTCTTTTATATTTTTCATGCTGATTTCTTTTTCAGGACAGGCAGAAACGTTCCCTGCTATCCCGGCTATTCCTGAGGAATCACCGGATAAGACAGAAACGATCATGATCGTAGTTGAAAAAGAACATGCAGATGTCTTCTCCCAAAAAATTACGCAATCTTATCCAAATGTTCACATTCGCCGTACCTATAAAAAAGTATTCAGCGGCTTCACAGTTGCAGGAAGGCATAAAGATCTGGCAGCTCTTCAGAAAGAACCCCATGTATTGCACGCGAGTCCGGTTACGGCCTATCATGCCGACCTTGAAGAGAGTGTCCCGTTTATCGGCGGTAATGAAGTTCGCGGAAAATTCGATTCTCACCATAAAAGGCTGACAGGCAAGGGAGTGAAGGTCGGCATTATTGATACAGGGATAGATTATACGCATCCGGATTTGAACCGAAGCTATCACGGCGGAGCAGATCTCATAGACGGTGACAGCGATCCGATGGAAACAAAAGCGACAGATGGAACGGAAACACTGCACGGTACACATGTGGCCGGAATCATTGCAGCGAATGGGAAACTTCAGGGCGTAGCACCGGAAGCGGAAATCATCGCATATCGTGCGCTGGGTCCTGGAGGATACGGCACTAGCGAACAAGTGATAGCAGCAATTGAAAAGGCCATTGAAGATAAAGTGGATGTATTAAACTTATCGCTTGGTAATACTGTCAATGGACCTGACTGGCCAACAAGTCTCGCTTTAGATCGAGCAGTTGAACACGGAATTGTAGCCGTGACGTCAAGCGGGAATTCAGGTCCTGGAGTCTGGACAATCGGCTCGCCCGGCACTTCAAGCAAATCCATTTCTGTCGGGGCTTCCACTCCTCCGCAAAAAATACCTTATTTAAAGCTTAGCGGTACGGGGAAAATGGTTCCCATCACAGCCCTTGCAGGGTCTAAAGAGTGGATACTTAATCAAGGGGAAGAAATCGTCTTTGCCGGCATCGGTGAAGAGCATCAGTATAAATCGGATATGAATGGGAAAATTGTTCTTGTAGAGAGAGGAAAGATTACGTTTACTGAAAAAGCCCTTTTTGCGGAAAAAGTTGGAGCTAAGGCTATTATCATTTACAACAACATGAAAGGTAATTTTGCGGGAAACCTTGAAATTGAAGTAGGTATTCCGGTCGTCTCCATTTCAAAAGAGGATGGTTTATGGCTTAAAAAACAATTGGACAATGGTGCTCTTGCTCGAACAGTCTATCAGAATGAATCTGATCTGCTTGCAGATTTCAGCTCAAGAGGTCCGGTCACCTATACGTGGGAAATCAAGCCGGATGTCGTGGCTCCCGGAGTAGCAATTGACAGCACAGTTCCGGAGGGATATTTAAGTCTTCAGGGAACAAGCATGTCAGCGCCGCATGTTGCAGGAGCCAGTGCTCTATTAAAACAGGCGCATCCAGATTGGAACCCGGAGCAAATCAAAGCTGCCTTAATGAATTCAGCAGAGCCTCTGAAAGACAAGGACGGAGTCTACTATGAACCCGTCGAGCAGGGAACGGGGAGGATCAATTTAACACGTGCCCTGGAAACAGAAGCGCTTCTTTATCCGGGTTCATTGTCAATCGGACAAGTTCCCCTGCATGGTGACCGTATCCGAAAAAAAGTGAAGCTGACTCTTGATAATCAGTCAGATGAAAAAAAGGCTTACACTTTTAAATACCCCCCGTATACAAAAGGTCTTCAATGGGGGATTCCGCAAAAAGTGGAGGTTGAACCAAAACAGCAAAAGGATGTATTCGTAACTTTGGATATTTATTCAAATGGGATGGAAGCGGGACTTCATCATGGATGGATGGATGTGGAAGCAGGCGGCCGAATCGAAAAGCTTCCTTATCTATATGTAGTAGATGAACCGGATTATCCCCGTGTGATGGGATTTGAATTTGGATTCGGTGATACAGCAGGAACGTATAAGTACGAGTTTTATCTGCCTGGCGGAGCTGATGAAATGGGTATTGCGCTGTATGACCCTGATTCACTCAGATTTGAGGGCTTTCTTGACTGGGGCAGGAATCTTCAAAGAGGAGTTGTCAGGAAGACGTTTAAAAAAGACGATCTTAAGCTGAAAGACGGACTTTATAAAGCGGTCATTTTTGCAAGAAAAGGCAGCAAGGAAGATACAATGGAAACAGATCTTATCCTTGAAAACCCTGAGGAAAAAGAGCGCTGAAAATCAAATGTGAACTTTTTGTGATAGGCTTTTTTGATTGTCAGTTTTTTGGTTTTAAAGCAATTGACATTGACTAGAGCCTATTGTATGCTAGACGAGGGTAAATGATAAGGTTTTCATACCGCTTTCATATACCGCTTTTATCCCCAGAAAAATCCTTTATTAATCTATTAGCGAGGACTTGTGAATGCGCAAAAAAGAGCGTCATCCAATGCAGGCCATGGCACTAATGACAGGCATTCTATCTCAGCTAGTCGGTTCAACACTAATTGGCATCTTTTCAGGAAGATGGCTCGACCGATATTTCCAGACTGAACCGCTTTTTATGATCATAGGACTGTTCATTGGGCTCGGAATCGGTATTTCCGCGATGATCAAGCTAGTCCACCACTTTTTTTCAGGAGACTGAATCATTCATGTTTGATTTGCACCAGATGTACCACAGATATCGCAAGTATATGTTCTACCTATTGTCCTTTTATGCCGTAGGCTGGGGATTTACCGGGTATCAGTCTGTCTTTTTGGGGCTGGCGCTTGGAACAGCACTCAGTTTGTTCAACTTATGGTCAATGGTGCGCAAGCAAGTTCAGTTCGGTGAAGCGATTCAGCAGAATAGGAAGGTCAGGTCATTGGGCACTGCATCCCGATTGGCGTCAGCTGGTTTAGCTGCCCTGCTCGCGATCAAGTTTCCCGAATATCTGAATATGGTTAGTGTCATTATTGGATTAATGACAGTTTATATTGTCATTATGATAGATTATGTTTTTCAACACTCACGCGCTTAGCCGGAAGAGAGGTGAATCTATTGCATCACGAAGCTCCTATAGTAGAGTTTTTAGGCCTTACTTTTAACTTATCCAATGTTTTAATGATCACTGTTGCAAGTGTTATCGTTTTTCTAATAGCGGTACTAGCCACTCGCAAATTGGCAATGAAGCCGACAGGGATGCAGAATTTCTTTGAATGGATCGTTGATTTCGTCAAGGGAATCATCAACAGTTCAATGGACTGGCATACAGGCGGGAAATTCTTGACGCTTGGCGTTACGCTCCTAATGTACATATTTGTATCAAATATGCTCGGGCTGCCGTTTTCAATTGCTGTAAACCATGAGCTATGGTGGAAATCACCTACAGCAGATCCAACGATTACACTGACTCTTGCTGTTATGGTCGTGGCTTTGACACACTATTATGGTGTGAAAATGAAGGGCACAGCTGAGTATGGGAAGGATTTCTTCCGACCGATGGCGTTCCTTTTCCCGATCAAGATCATTGAAGAGTTCGCTAACACGCTGACTCTTGGCTTGCGTCTTTACGGTAACATCTATGCCGGAGAAATCCTTTTGGGACTTCTCGCTGGACTTGCAGTAACTGGTCCAATCGGCGCTTTATCTGCCGTATTGCCAATGATGGTATGGCAGGCATTCAGTATTTTTGTAGGTTCCATCCAAGCATTTATCTTTGTAATGTTAACAATGGTTTATATGTCTCACAAAGTGAGCAGCGACCATTAATTAATATGTTTCAACAGTTTCATCAGAATCAAAAAACTTTTTAATAATTTGAGAGGGGATTTATATAATGAATTTAATCGCAGCTGCAATTGCAATCGGCTTAGCGGCACTTGGTGCTGGTATTGGTAATGGTCTTATCGTTTCACGTACAGTAGAAGGTGTTGCTCGTCAGCCTGAACTACAAGGTAAGCTTCAAACAATCATGTTCATCGGTATCGCATTAGTTGAGGCACTTCCTATCATCGGAGTAGTTATCGCGTTTATCGTATTAGGAAGTTAATAAAGAGACAGGTTCTCTACATAAATGGCGAAGATCGTTTTTTACCCTTCTTCGCCATTGCTTTATGTTTCTATTTAAATATGCGGCCGAGAATCAAACAGAACAATCTCGTGCTTTTTTTTGATAGTAACCCATCATGGAACTCTTGAAGGGAGTGAAACCGGGCAATGTTAACGTCAAATCTAGTAGTTGGTGCAGGTTTACATTTAAATACTGGAGACATTGTATTCCAGCTGGTCCTTTTCTTAATCTTACTTGCATTGCTGAGAAAATATGCTCTTGGACCTGTTATGAATATGATGAAACAGCGCGAAGAGCACATTGCATCTGAAATCAGCGCGTCTGAAGCTAAACACGCGGAAGCTAAGAAGCTTGCTGAAGAGCAGCGTGAACTATTAAAGCAGGCCAGACTTGAATCTCAGGGTTTAGTTGAAAGTGCGAAGAAGCTTGGTGAAAAGCAAAAAGAAGAAATCGTCCAAGTAGCTCGTTCAGAAGCAGAACGCCTGAAGCAGTCTGCACTTAAAGAAATTGCTCAGGAAAAAGAGCAAGCTGTTGCCGCTCTTCGTGAGCAAGTAGCTTCATTATCTATTTTAATTGCTACGAAGGTTATTGAAAAAGAATTAAATGAAAAAGAACAAGAAAAGCTTATCCAAGATTATATCAAAGAGGTAGGCGAAGGTCGATGAGTAAAGAAATAGTTGCAGCTCGCTATGCATTGGCTCTTTTTCAAATCGCAAAGGAAAACCGCACGATTGACAAGTTCGAAGAGGAATTGCTTTTGATCCAGAAGGTAACAAAAGAAAATCCTGAATTATTAAACGTGCTTACACATCCAAAAGTGCTTCTAGAAAAGAAAAAATCCATGATGAGTGAAGCGTTCGCTTCTTTATCTCAACCAGTTTTAAGTACAATTTTACTCTTGATTGAACGTCAAAGAATCAATGTGATTCCTGAGCTTGCTGATCATTTTGTGAAGCTTGCCAATGACGAACGCGGCACAGAAGACGCCATTGTCTATTCTGTCAGACTGCTGGATCAAGATGAATTAACAGCGCTGTCTGATACGTTTGCCAAAAAAATCGGCAAAACATCTCTTCGTTTAAGAAATGTTATTGATCAGAATCTGATCGGCGGAGTGAAGCTTCGTATCGGCAATCGCATTTATGATGGAAGTATAAGCGGAAAGCTTGAACGTATAGAGCGACAACTTGTTGCAAAAAGATCGTAGATAGGGGTGAAACTCATGAGCATCAAAGCAGAAGAAATTAGTGCACTGATTAAAAAGCAAATCGAAAGCTATCAGTCTGATATCAAAGTTAGTGATGTAGGTACAGTTATCCAGATTGGTGACGGTATCGCCCGTGCTCATGGCCTCGACAATGTCATGGCTGGAGAGCTTGTTGAATTTTCAAACGGCGTAATGGGTATGGCTCAAAACCTTGAGTCAAACAACGTAGGTATCATTATCCTTGGACCTTACTCTGATATCCGTGAAGGTGACGAAGTTCGCCGCACTGGACGCATCATGGAGGTGCCGGTTGGTGAAGCGTTAATCGGACGCGTCGTAAACTCTCTAGGACAGCCTGTTGATGGCCTTGGTCCAATCGAAACAACACATACTCGCCCAATTGAGAGCCCGGCTCCAGGCGTTATGGATCGTAAATCTGTTCATGAACCATTACAAACAGGGATTAAAGCGATTGACTCTCTAATTCCAATTGGCCGCGGACAGCGTGAGTTAATTATCGGTGACCGTCAAACGGGTAAAACATCTGTTGCCATCGATACAATCTTAAACCAAAAGAACGAAGATATGATCTGTATCTACGTTGCAATCGGACAAAAAGAATCTACTGTCCGCGGCGTAGTTGAAACTCTTCGCAAAAATGGCGCATTAGACTACACAATCGTTGTTACAGCATCTGCTTCACAGCCGGCACCGTTATTATTCTTAGCTCCTTATACTGGTGTTACTATGGGTGAGCATTTCATGTACAACGGCAAGCACGTTTTGGTTGTTTATGATGATTTAACGAAACAAGCATCTGCTTACCGTGAACTTTCATTATTATTACGCCGTCCTCCAGGCCGCGAAGCTTATCCTGGTGACGTATTCTACTTGCATTCACGCCTTCTTGAGCGTGCAGCAAAACTTAGTGATGCAAAAGGCGCTGGTTCATTAACAGCTCTTCCATTCATTGAGACACAAGCTGGAGATGTATCTGCATACATTCCAACAAACGTAATTTCCATCACTGATGGACAAATCTTCCTGCAGTCTGACTTATTCTTCTCAGGTGTACGTCCAGCGGTTAACGCCGGTCTATCTGTATCACGTGTTGGAGGATCTGCACAGATCAAAGCAATGAAAAAAGTATCAGGTACACTGCGTCTTGACCTTGCTTCTTACCGTGAGCTGGAAGCATTTGCTCAATTCGGATCAGACCTTGATAAAGCAACTCAAGCGAAATTAAACCGCGGAGCACGTACGGTTGAAGTCTTGAAACAAGGCTTGAACAAACCTCTTGCAGTTGAAAAGCAAGTTGCGATTCTTTACGCTTTAACTCGCGGATTCCTTGATGATATCCCAGTTGAAGATATTAAACGCTTTGAAGAAGAGTACTATGTATTCTTAGATCAAAACCATAAAGCATTGCTTGATCATATTCGAACAACTGGCGGACTTCCTGAAGACAACGACTTCAATGCTGCTATTGCTGCATTCAAAAAAACATTCGCGATTACTGAATAATGAGGTGAAGTATGAAGGCAGGCCTTCATACTTTATCTTAAGATAATGAATCAGGTTGATTTTTATAAAAAGGTGGTGAGAACCTTTGGCATCATTACGCGACATTAAATCAAGAATCACCTCAACGAAGAAAACAAGCCAGATTACTAAGGCAATGGAGATGGTTTCAGCCGCAAAGCTGAACCGCGCCGAAAACAACGCAAAAGCGTTTGTGCCTTATATGGATAAGATACAAGAGGTGGTTGCAAACATAGCTTTAGGCAGTACGGGTGTGTCTCATCCAATGCTTGTTAGCCGTCCCGTTAAGAAAACAGCGTATCTTGTGATCACGTCTGACCGAGGATTAGCTGGTGCTCTTAACAGTAACGTTTTGCGTGCCGTATACCAGGCAATGCAAAAGCGCCACACGTCGAAAGATGAGTACGCTGTAATTGCAATTGGTAAGATCGGACGTGAATTCTTCAAGAAGCGCGGTGTTCAAATCGCTCTTGAAGTGACTGGTATTGCAGATGACACATCATTTGCTGAGATTAAAGATATTGCAACAAACACAGTTAATATGTTCAATGATGGAACATTTGACGAAATCTACGTGTATTACAATCATTTCGCAAGTGTTATTCAGCAGGACGTAACAGAAACGAAGCTTCTTCCTCTTTCTGATCTAGCTGGCTCTACTAAGAAAACATCTTATGAATTTGAGCCTTCTGAGGAAGAGATTTTAGAAGTGTTATTACCACAATATGCTGAAAGTCTCATCTACGGAGCACTTTTAGACAGTAAAGCTTCTGAGCATGCTGCGCGTATGTCAGCGATGAAAAATGCGACAGACAATGCGAAAGAACTTATCAACAGTCTTACTCTTTCATATAACCGTGCACGTCAGGCTGCGATTACGCAGGAAATTACGGAAATCGTCGGCGGAGCTGCGGCACTCGAATAGACAAACAG
Source organism: Bacillus sp. V2I10 (assembly GCF_030817055.1). Taxonomy (NCBI): domain Bacteria; kingdom Bacillati; phylum Bacillota; class Bacilli; order Caryophanales; family Bacillaceae; genus Bacillus; species Bacillus sp. V2I10. The sequence continues at coordinate 571,007 of NZ_JAUSYV010000001.1, forward strand.
GCCCAATAGATGGGTTCCATAGACAGAAATGTTCTGCACTAGCAAGTTAGGAGGGAAAACGATGAATAAAGGACGCGTTACTCAAGTTATGGGTCCGGTTGTTGACGTAAAGTTCCAAAGTGGTCAGCTTCCTGAAATCTATAACGCCCTTAAAGTTACATTCAAAGGACGAAGCGAAAATGAAGCAGCGTCAGAATTAACATTAGAAGTTGCCCTTCACCTAGGTGACGACACGGTTCGTACCGTTGCGATGGCATCAACAGATGGCCTTGTTCGCGGAAGTGAAGTTTTAGATACAGGTGCTCCAATCTCAGTTCCAGTTGGAGATGTTACACTAGGACGTGTATTTAACGTATTAGGTGATAACATTGATTTGGATGAAGCAATTCCTGCTGAATCCCGTCGTGATCCAATTCACAGACTAGCACCTAAATTCGATCAGCTTTCTACTGAGGTAGAAATTCTTGAAACGGGAATCAAAGTAGTAGACCTTCTTGCACCTTACATCAAAGGCGGTAAAATTGGTCTTTTCGGAGGTGCGGGTGTAGGTAAAACCGTACTTATCCAAGAACTTATCAACAACATCGCTCAAGAGCATGGCGGTATCTCTGTATTCGCCGGTGTTGGAGAGCGTACTCGTGAGGGAAATGACCTTTACCATGAGATGACTGATTCTGGTGTTATCAAAAAAACAGCGATGGTTTTCGGACAAATGAATGAGCCGCCTGGAGCACGTATGCGTGTAGCTCTTACAGGTCTTACAATGGCTGAATACTTCCGTGATGATCAAGGACAAGACGTTCTTTTCTTCATGGATAACATCTTCCGTTTCACTCAAGCAGGTTCAGAGGTATCAGCCCTTCTTGGCCGTATGCCATCTGCCGTTGGTTACCAGCCGACACTTGCTACTGAAATGGGTCAATTGCAAGAGCGCATCACGTCTACAAACGTTGGTTCTGTAACGTCGATTCAAGCAATCTACGTTCCTGCCGATGACTATACGGATCCGGCTCCTGCAACAACTTTCGCTCACTTGGATGCAACAACAAACCTTGAGCGTAAACTTTCTGAAATGGGTATTTACCCAGCGGTGGATCCACTTGCTTCAACATCTCGTGCATTATCTCCTGAAATCGTTGGAGAAGAGCACTATTCTGTTGCACGTCAAGTACAGCAAACGCTGCAGCGTTACAAAGAATTACAAGATATCATTGCGATCCTTGGTATGGATGAGCTTAATGACGAAGATAAATTAGTCGTGTCCCGTGCACGTCGTATTCAATTCTTCTTATCCCAAAACTTCCACGTAGCTGAGCAGTTTACTGGTCAAGCAGGTTCTTACGTTCCTGTTAAAGAAACAGTTCGCGGCTTCAAGGAAATCCTTGAAGGCAAATACGATCATCTTCCAGAAGATGCTTTCCGTCTGGTTGGACGCATCGAAGATGTTATCGAAAGTGCGAAGAACATGGGTGTAGAAGTATAATTTTGGGACGCAGGAGGGTATAGAGTATGAAGACAGTACAAGTCAATGTCGTTACTCCCGATGGCCCAGTTTACGATGCAGACGTCGAAATGGTAAGCGTAAAGGCTCAAAGCGGTGAGCTCGGAATCTTGCCAGGTCATATTCCGCTGGTGGCTCCTCTTCAAATCGGAGCAGTTCGGTTGAAAACAGGAAAATCCACGGAACTCGTGGCTGTTAGCGGCGGCTTTTTAGAAGTACGGCCTGACAAAGTCACAATCTTGGCACAAGCTGCTGAGACTGTAGAAGATATTGATTTAACTCGTGCACAATCTGCGAAAGAACGCGCTGAACAGCGTCTGAACAAAAGTACAGACGACATCGATTTCAAGCGTGCCGAACTTGCTTTGCGCCGAGCAATGAATCGAATTAACGTATCACAGCAAAAGATGTAATCGGAAAATCCCCGGGACCTGGTCCTGGGGATTTTTTTAGTTGTTCTGGAATGACTTCTCGGTCAGCACAATCATCTTAATCAAGAGATTTATGATAAAAAAAGACAAATTTCTAATGCAAAGGATGATGATGCATCGGAAATTTATTTTGGTCTAAAAATAGAAACAATGGCATGTTTACCAATAGATAATATAAATGCTACCATTAATTAAATTTCAACAAAATTCAAACTATTTCTGTCGATTTATGGGGAAATGTCATAATTCGAAATGGAAATGATTCTAAAGCTATTAGAACGTGAATGGTTGAAAAAGCAATATGGGAGAGCCTAATTCAGACACATCAAAGAGGAGGATGAAAAGTGAATAAATCTATTGACTACACAAATAAGCGCCGCATAACCGGAAACATCTTCAAAGGTTCGGTTGGAAATTTGATCGAATGGTACGATTGGTATGTTTATTCTGCCTTTGCCGTATATTTCTCGGAAGCGTTCTTCCCCAAGGGAGATCCTACTAGCCAACTGCTCAACACGGCTGCTATTTTCGCCGTCGGCTTCCTGATGCGTCCGTTAGGAAGCCTGCTGATGGGCCGTTACGCTGATCGTCATGGCCGTCGTGCAGCACTGACGCTTTCCATCACAGTTATGGCCGGTGGTTCTCTAATCATTGCCTTAACCCCAAGCTATGCCACCATTGGTGTGGTGGCTCCTGCTATTCTTGTTCTTGCACGCCTGCTCCAAGGGCTGTCGCTGGGTGGAGAGTATGGAACCTCTGCAACGTACCTGTCCGAGATGGCCAGCAGCGGCCGGCGCGGGTTCTATTCGAGTTTTCAGTATGTCACACTTGTTGCAGGACAGCTGCTGGCACTTGGTGTCCAAATTATTCTCCAGCAAACGCTCAGCGAATCCGATATGATGTCCTGGGGCTGGCGTATTCCATTCGTCATCGGAGCAATGGGTGCGTTAGCCGTCTTGTGGCTGCGCCGTACGATGGACGAATCAGAGCAGTTCTCAAATATGGGTTCAAAAAGCAGGGAGAACGCTGGGACCATTCGGGCTCTGATGAAACATCCAAAGGCTGTGCTGACAGTAGTTGGACTTACACTCGGCGGAACAGTCGCCTTCTATACATATACAACATATTTACAGAAGTATATGGTGAATACTGTGGGCCTTGACAAGGAAATTGTCAGCTGGATAAACTTTATTGCCTTGCTTGTATTCGTCGTGCTTCAACCACTCGCAGGCATGCTGTCTGACAAAATCGGACGGCGCCCTCTATTGATAAGTTTTGGTATTTTAGGAACGTTGCTGACCGTCCCGCTGTTCATGATCATGGAGCAGACGAAGAATCCTATCGTTGCTTTCTTGCTTATGATGGCGGGTCTCATCATTATTACCGGATACACTTCCATCAATGCAATTGTGAAAGCCGAGCTTTTTCCGACTGAAATTCGGGCACTTGGGGTTGGATTCCCTTACGCACTCACCGTTGCAGTGTTTGGCGGAACTGCGGAGTTTATTGCGTTATGGCTGAAGAGTTCTGGGGTAGAGACACTCTTCTATTTCTACGTAGCTGCATGTATTGCGGTCAGTTTAATCTCCTACTTGCGAATGGGCGAGTCTTCGAAAGTCTCCCATATCGAAGCCGAGCTCGATGCCAGGAAAAAACGCTAGCTGTCCATGAGCATTCAAAAATAATAAGTTACCCTAGATTTAGGACCATTTCTTTAAAGAAATGGTTCTTTGTTTTTTAAGACAGTTTAACCCGAAATTCTATCCCGGAATTTGAAAGACCATGAATGACAAGGGATCTGCAGCCTCCTTAAAAAGGAAAAATGAGCTGGAAAAATAAAGCGTTTACAAACCTCATTCAACCCTTATAATTAATTAACTATGAAACGGTGATTCTATGAAAAGACGTTTTAAGTTTGCGATGATCATTTTCCTGATCGCCTCGATTTACCCTCTCTATCAGCTTTTTCAAATCTATCAATCAAGCCAGTCTCCAAACCGGATGAAACAGTACATCAAGAAAAACTGCCATACCGATCTGTCCCTTGAGGCGATGGCTAAGGAGTTCAATCTCTCTCCGCAATACGTCAGTAAAATTTTCAAAGAAGAGCTCGGCATCAGCTATATCGATTATTTAATAAAATGCCGCATCGAAAAGGCTAAGAAGATGATGGAAAAAGGATCCTTCAGCTTGAAAGAAATTGTTTTTGAAGTCGGCTACAACGATCCGAATTACTTCAGCAGCGTGTTCAAAAAAGTCTGTAAGAAGTCTCCAAGCCAGTATAAGGACTCTCTTTTGGCAAATAAGATCGGTCAGAGCTAGGATTTTGAGCCTGTTGGTTTTACATGAATAAAAGGGTTGACCATTAAACTATATTAAAATGTGAAAAACAGTGGATTCTTTTGCAGAATCCACTGTTTTTATTCTTCCTTTTATAGTCTGCGCCGGTACCCCAAAAAAGAAGAAGGCTCAGGTTGAAATCATTTCTCCTATTGAACCCCAACACTCTTTTTATTCTGCCATTTTGAAATAACGACTACTGCCGCGATCATAATAATAATCGCCGCTCCAAGGGAAAGGACGCTTGAAGTCAAACCAGCAATCAAGTAGGCAGCAAGTGCAGCAGCTCCATTTAAAAGGGCATAGGGAAGCTGTGTCTTTACGTGATCAATATGGTCGGTGCCGGCTCCAGTAGAAGATAGGATTGTCGTATCAGAGATTGGCGAACAGTGATCTCCGAAAATTCCTCCTGACAACACGGCTCCAATGCAGATATAGATTGAAGCATCAAGATGAACGGCCATCGGAATAGCAAGCGGCATCATAATGGCGAAAGTACCCCATGATGTTCCCGTAGCAAATGACATACATGCTCCACCCACAAATAGAATAATAGGAATCAAGTAGACAGGGATGTTTCCATCCATGATTTCTACTACATAGTTTGCTGTTCCTAAGTTTTTCATTACTGTACCAAGGGACCAGGCTAATACAAGAATCGCTGCGACTGTCATCATTCTTTGCATGCCTGACAAATAGATATCGAAGACTTCACTGAATTTTTTCACTTTATAGAAAACCATCATCCCAATCAATACGATAGCTGCGAATAAGTAGGCAGTTGTTAAAGCGACACGGAATGCGCTTCCTTCAATTTTTTCAAATGGGAACCCAAGAGGAATCAGCATTCCAAATAGAGTGACAAGTAATACGAGGAGCGGAACAAAGATTAAGCTTGCCTTGCTCTTTGTATTCTGCAGTTCTGTCATATTGTCGGGCTTTCTCATTGGTCTTGAGTTCGGCCAAAATAAAGCGCCTGTTTCCTGTACACGCTTTTCAGCTTTTGACATTGCCCCAAACTCCAATTTTGTTAAGGCAACAAGCGGAACCATCAATACTGCTAAAATTGGATAGAATTGAAAAGGAATCGCTTGTATGAAAGCATCCCAATCTGTTTCGGTAATTTTCAAGCTGTCATACTCTTTTTGAATCAGTCCCATGATATACACACCCCACCCGATAAATGGGATAAGAACGGCGACTGGGGAAGAGGTCGAATCAATAATCCACGCTAACTTTTCTCTTGAGATCTTTGCTTTATCAAATATCTTTTCAAATATCGGACCTACTAAGAGCGGTGTACCGAGATCTGAGAAAAAAATTATAATGCCGCCAAACCACGCAGCCAGTTGTGTTTTCGCCTTTGAATTTAAAAATCGGATGACTTTTTCTGCAAAGGCAGCGGCTCCCCCTGACTTTTCCATCAGTGCCACAAATCCTCCGATAAAAACAAGCAGTACAAGTACACCCGCATTATATCCGTCTGTTAATTGGAAAAACAAATAATCACTAATTATGGTTTTAGTTGCAGTGAGCGGCATACCCCCGGTTAAAATTAAAACTCCGGAAAAAGTTCCTATAAATAATGAAATAATAACGTTTTTTGTCACAAGTGCTGCCACAATCGCTAATAGTGGCGGAATGATTGAAACCCATCCAAGATGTTCCATCCAGCTGTCCTCCTTAAATGATAGTGAAAAACAATATATACATAATCTTGCATCAAGTTGTATTTATATGCAATACTTTTTTTGCTGTATTTCTAAAAAATTTTATTTTAAAAATGTCAGAATACCATGCATTATTGAGAATTAAAGAGTTTATTATTATAGGGAAATCACTGTTGTGAATTGCATGAAAATGCATGTGTATACAAAGAGCAGTAGTAGAAATATAAGGAAATAAGTAATTCCGTTAATGAATGACGAAACTTCCTTTCTTTTTGTTACACTGGGAGAGGGTGTTATTCAGTCCCCAGTCATTCAATGGAGTAGGAGTTAAAAATAATGAAAAAAGTTTTTATGATAACTATATCTTTATGTTTTCTGATAGTCGGAAGTATTGTATTGGTAATAAGTATGCAGCCAGAAAAAGAAGAGAGAGATCCGGAAAAACAAGCATCTCAGGAAAAAGAAGAAACATTAAAGAATGCGAAAGAGTATTTAGAAGATCCTGATGGATATATGGAAAAGTTAAATGAAAAATATGAACCTGCGCATGAAGATGATCATCACGCTGAAGATAAACCTGATGAATATTATGAGAATCAAAAAAATGATTTATTGAGTATGGATAAAATCACTCTTTCAAATGAAAATTACATCTTAATATTGGATGTTCTTGATCGATTTCCAAAAGAGTTTGAGGGAAAACAGATTGAATTGACTGGGTTTGTATTCCGAGAAAAAGATTTTTCGGAAGAGCAATTTGTTATTGCGAGAAGCGGTGATCCTTGCTGTGCGGATGAGCATGACGGATTATATGGTCTTCTTTCCACGATGGAAAATGCAAAAGATCTTCAAGATCGTCAGTGGGTTAACGTCTCAGGGGAGCTAAGTACAATTACGTATTCCGGAGCTGAGGTACCTTATCTGCTAATTAAAAAAGCAGCAAACATAAAACCTCCCGCACAGCCCTATGTCCATGAGGAAAAAGATTCCCATTCAGATTGAAGAAGAAACGTCTTTATTTTGATGCAGAATAAAAAGGCTGTATCGCTGATGACTCGTTAGCGGTGCAGCCTTTTTTAATAGTAGAATGAAACGACAGCGCAATGCGAGAATTAAGTACGGATTTGAAGTTCTCTCAATGAATTGGACACTCATTACATCTGTTGGGTTTGGTGGGCTGATCTTTACTTTCGTTTACCTGATGAACCAATACCAAGGCATTCCAATTCCGTTTATCACCGTGATTTTGCTCGCGGTCGTGTTTCACTTTATTGTCAAGAAGACCGTGTTTGGAAGACAGGTCTATGCAATTGGGGGGAACCCTGAAGCTGCGGTTCTGTCCGGGATTAACATGAAACGGAGAATTCTGCTTGTATTTGTCCTCGGAAATACACTTGCAGCCATTGCCGGCCTTGTCTTAACGGCTCGTGTAAACGCAGCGACGGTTGGAGCGGGGAACATGTATGAGCTTGATGCCATTGCAGCCTGTGTCATCGGCGGAACAAGCTTAATGGGCGGAATCGGCACCATTCCAGCCGCCATCATAGGAGCCCTTGTTATGGCAAGTCTTGATAACGGCATGAGCATCATGAATATCGATGCCTACTGGCAGCTGATTGTAAAAGGAAGCATTCTGGTCCTTGCTGTGTGGTTTGATATATACAGCCGGAATAAGAAGAAAAGGTAGCTTTTGAACACTTGCACTTTGGTGCGGCGCTTTATTCTTTAAGTTTCTATGTTTTACAAAAGAAAGAAGCGGGTAATAAAAAGTAAGCAACAAATTTTAATACGAAAGGAGCAACTTGTATGAGACAGAAAACATTAATTTCAGGAATTGCCTTATCAACAGTCGGAGTCGGAGTGACATCCTATTTATTAAAGGATAAATCAAACCGTCAAAAGGTAACAGGATTCGTTCAAAGCGCCAAAAACAAGATTCCCTACTTTGCGCGCAAAAACACAGATTCATTCCCTGTTGAAAAAGCGGGTCATCCAGATCCTCACGACGTTGAAGATAATAAAATGGTCTCAGAGGGCTCCATGTATCCCGTTCAATACTATGATGAAAAGAAGAAATAAATAGAGCAGCATTGCCTGATGGCAGTGCTGTTTTTTTGTTTGCTGAAAATCGTTTTTCGCTCCCTGCATTAAGTGCTTGCATAATACAGGCTTTTTCTTCTGATGAAATCGACTTCTTTCGATAAAATTTTAGCTGCAAGTTCAAGCCCATCTATTGCTTTTAAACACATTTTATAAAAACGGACCGCTTTCTCTTCACCTATTTTTTTGATGAATTTATGCAGCATCGTATCATTTGAAAACTGAAGGAGCCCTGTATTTGCACTTGAACTGCCGCTGCCGACAGTCCTTTTTTATACTACGATTGTATTTAAATCATATTTTGAAAGGGTGTAAGCACACAAAGCACCAGACATTCCCCCTCCAACGATGAGGACATCGCATGTTATTGTATCTTGCAGTTCAGGATATGCCTGAACATGGCTGGCTGTTTGAGACCAGTATAGAGAACCGTTATGAAGCTTCATTCGTTTTCCTCCTTAGGGTATAACAGGCAGATTCCCTCTTTTATCCAAAGAAAAAACCTCTCTAATAAAAAAATACTCCAAAAAATGAAAAGGAAATCAGGTGTTTGAAAAGGAAGCTATAAGTGTAAAAAACTTCCGGGAGGGAAAAAAATGATTTCAGTCGCAATGCTGAGCAAATGGCACGTCCATGCCGTTGATTATGAAAGAGATATACATAACAGCTCTAAATTGACCATTACGCATGTATGGGATGAGGACAAAGAAAGAGGGCAGCAGTGGGCAAATGAACTGAATGTTCCATTTGAACCTGAGCTTGAGAAGGTTCTAAGCAATCCTGCTATTGAAGGGGTGGTTGTTGACACGCCGACTAACATGCACAAGGAAGTCATCATAAAAGCAGCGCAGCATGGAAAGCATATTTTTACAGAAAAAGTACTGGCGTTAACAACAGCGGATTGCAAAGAAATCTTTGAAGCTGTCCTGAAAGCGGGAGTTTCTCTTGTGGTCTCAATGCCTAGGCTGAGCACAAACTATTACCTGTATGCGGAAAAAGCACTGAAGGATGGCTTGATTGGAGAACTCAAAATGGCAAGATGCCGTGTCGCTCATAACGGTTCAGTGCCTTCAGCGGAAAACCCTGAAGGATGGCTGCCGGCGCACTTCTACAATGCTGAGCAATGCGGCGGAGGGGCTCTCATAGATCTAGGCGCTCATCCGATCTATTTGCTCAACCGCCTCGCAGGAAAACCTAAAGAAGTATCCGCTCATTTTGATTACGTTTATTCAAAAGAAGTGGAAGACCAGGCTTCTGTCCTCATTTCCTATGAGAACAGTGTAACTGGCGTGCTCGAAACCTCGTTTGTTTCACATGGAAGCCCGTTTTATCTCGAATTATACGGAACAGAAGGATGCCTGCTGATTCAGGATGGAAAAGTGGAGCTTAGAAACGGCGAAGGTACTCATGTGATTGAACAGCTGCCAAAAGAACTTCCGATTCCAATGGAACAATGGGCGGATGCCATCCAGTCTGGAAAAACTCCATCTATTTCGAATGAGGATGCCCTGCTGTTAACGGCAGTGAACGAAGCCGCGATTCAGTCAAATACTGAAAAGCGGAGAATAACGATCAGCGTATAAAGAACGAAGGACTCTTTTTAAGGGTCCTTTGTTGATTTTGACATGTACCTGACATACTTTCATCTGATTCCTAACATCTAAAATTAGGAAAATGAAGGAGTTTGCTGCAGGGAAGAAATTCTAAAGTTTTTTTGTTTTTGACATTTGGCTGACTTATTCACCCGGTAAATTAATAGTACAAGGTTGACAGAATGTTAACCTCAGACAAAAAGAAGAGGAATGAGGATGTCATATGAAAAAATCAGTTGTAGGATTTTCATTAGCAGGCGCATTATTATTTGGAGGCTATGTCACTACATCTTTTGCAAATGAGGACGGCAGTTCAACAGAGTCATCAGGATCGGAAAAGTCAGCATTTGATTTTAAGGGTAAAGGTTTTGGACATAAAGGATTTTTCGCAGGAGATTCTGAAGAACTCCTTGCAAAGGCAAAGGAACTTGGAATCAGCACAAGCGGAAAAGATGCTGAAACGCTAATGGTTGAGATTCGTAAAGCCGAAATCCAGAAGGAAGCCAAAGAACTTGGAATTAAGACAGCGGACAAGGATATTGAAACGCTGGCTGAGGAAGTAAGATTGGCGAATCTCAAGGCAGAAGCAAAGGAACTAGGGGTAGCAACAGCTAATAAAGATGCGCAAACTCTGCATGATGACATTCATTTAGCGAAGCTTAAAAAAGAGGCTAAAGAGCTTGGCATCTCGACAGGATCCAAAGATGCAGAAACACTGCGGGATGAAATCCAAACAGCTTCATTAAATAAAAAAGCAAAGGAATTAGGCGTGTCAACAGCCGACAAGGATTTGAATACACTTCAGCAGGAAGTCTTTACTGCTTCAGTAAAAAAAGAAGCTAAAGCGCTGGGCATTTCAGTAGAAGGTAAAGAAATAAGAGAAGTTGCACAGGAAGTTTCTTCAGCAAAAGTGAAAGCAGACGCAAAAAAATGGAACATCACAATTGATGGAAAAAGCATCATGGAAATTGCGGAAGAAGTAAGAGAGAAAAAAATTAACAACCTGGCTAAGGAGCTTGGTATTTCGACGTCCGGTAAAACAACCCAAGAGCTGACCAAAGAAATTGAGAAAAAAGATGCCGAAAAGCTTGAAGAACTATTTGATGAAGATTCATTAGGCTTTGGAAAAGGCGGATTTAAACCTGATGGCGGTCCCGGACATCAAGAGGGACGCGGCGGTCATCATGGCGGCAGAGGTCATTAAGAGATCAATCACAGGCTGACGAATTCCCTGGTGAAAATCAGGGAATTTTCATCGTAAATTTACGAAAAAACCCTATTTTCCAAAAGAGCCTTTTTGTATAGTTGAGACAGGAGGGCCAACCATGAAAACCATTTTAATTATAGAAGATGAACAAACGATCTCAAGAGTGCTATCCGTATACCTGAAGCACGAGGGATACGAGGTGATTCAGGCATTTGACGGCACGGAAGGGTTAAAGCTGTTTCATCAGCATGTACCCAATCTCATTTTACTTGATGTCATGCTTCCTGAAACGGATGGGTGGAATGTTCTTCAGAGCATTCGCAAGAACAGCTCTTGTCCCGTGATCATGCTGACGGCTCTTGGCGACATTGACTACAAGCTAAAGGGATTAAATCAAGGTGCGGACGATTATATTTCCAAACCCTTCATCGGGGAAGAAGTAGTTGCAAGGGTCAATGCCGTGCTTCGGCGATCTGCCCGCGGACTTGCAACTGAAAATACAAGACAGTTTGGCAGTTTGAAAATAAATCTGGACTCACATGCTGTCACAATCAGCGATGAGAACGTTCTTTTAACCCCTAAAGACTTGAGCCTGCTGCTATTTTTAGCCGAGAGGCCGAACAGGACCTTTACGAGAGAGGACTTAATAGCAAGTGTATGGGGAATGGATTACGACGGAAGCGACCGGGCTGTGGATTTGGCGGTGAAACGCATTCGGCAGGCTTTGGCAGCGTGGCCCGTTTCTCAAGGGGAAATAAAGACATTGCGGGGATTGGGGTATCAGTTCAGTGTATATGAGAAATAAAAAACGAACAACACTGCTCAGATACTGGACGGCCCGCTATCTAATGACACTTATTGTCGGACTGATGATTCTGGGAGCGGGATCGGTGTGGTGGATTAGACAAACCGTTCTTGAGAATCGGATTCATTTAATGGAATACCTGGCAGTGGAAACAGCTGATCGGGCTGCTGAAGCGGGCGGTAATTTCGAACATGTGGAGAGAAGACTGGGTGATCGGGAACAGGTTCTTCAGATGGACAAACCGCCACGGATTTTCATTACGGATATGGAGGGAACCGCTATAAATACAGGACCTTCCCGACAGGATCCTGACAGGGAAAATAAACAGGACCATTTCCCTCTGAATCTGCCGGCTGAAGTGATTGAGGAGAAGGATGCCGTACAAAAATTCCGTTATGAAGAGGAAGAGGTATACATAGTCAAATCTCCGATTGAATTAGGGGGCAGCCAAACGGGCTGGGTGGTTGTCATGCAGAACGCCTCCGATTTAACGAATGTCGATCAAGAATATCGGCTGCTGTTTACTTTGCTTGCTGGGTTAGGTTTTCTCGGATGGGGTGTGATTTATTTTTTAACGAAAAGAATCTTAAAACCAATACAGGATGTATCTAAGGCAGCAGCACAAGTAAGAGACGGAGATTACAACATCTTGCTGGATACGGATGCAAGGGAGCTTGAGATCTATGATTTAGTTTCCTCTTTTAAAGAAATGACGAATCGCTTGATCCAGCTTGAACAACTGCGTGCCGAGTTATTGGCAGGCGTGACACATGATTTAAAAACACCGGTTACCTCAATAAGCGGACTTGTTCAGGCTGTCAGGGACGGCATCGTTACAGGTGATGAGCGTCAGGAGTTTCTCGACATCACACTAAAAGAAGTCCATAGACTGCAAACCATGATTGCTGACCTGCTGGATTTTAATTCATTAGCTGCCGGAGGATTCTCCATCCGGACAGAAACGAGCAATATGAATAAGCTCGTCAAAGATGTTGTAAGGCAGTGGCAAGTCACTCAGCATGACCACGCCTCAGTTAGGGTAAATCTGCCCGATGAGCCGGTATATACAGACACAGATCCCCTTAGATTACAGCAAATTATGATCAATCTTCTAAATAACTCTTATCAGGCTTTGGATAAAGAAGGGTCGATTACAGTCTCCCTTTCTGAAGGGAGAATTGATGTCATAGATACGGGATCTGGCATTCCGGAAGAAGAAATAGACTATGTATTTGAACGCTTCTTCCGCGGCGAAAAGAAAAAGCTCAAAGTAAGAGGTCTTGGTTTAGGCTTGCCTTTCAGCAAAATGCTTGCGAAAGCCTTGGGGGCTGACCTCATCCTTAAAGAGACCTCTGATCAGGGAACCACATTTTCAATTGTTTGGAGCAAATAAGGAAGTGAGGGAGCCATCATTTTTCATGGCTCTTTTTTCTGCCAATAAATTCAAAAATAATGAAAAATATCCATCATCTTAAATAGATTAAATATTCATAATCATATAAAATAAAAGGGACTAAACAAAAAATCAGTTTGGTCCCATTTTCTTCGCTTTTCTCTCATATCGCTTATACAATTGATGAATTTTCTGTCCGGAAGCGTCTTTTGCAGTCATATAGTGATCTTCAAAAAGGTTAGAAAAATAAGTCGCCCTGCGTCCGCACTGCAGTCCCATAACATAGGCGCCTTCAGTAAACGAATATTCTTTGACGATCCATGAAGCACCATCCAAGTGTATCGTGACGACTTCACCAAAGTAAATGCTCATGCATTCTTCCAAGTCCCCAATGGAGAGCTGAAAGTCACGAAACTTATTTTCCTGAAAAAATGAAAAGTACACTTCTTCTAGTTCAATTAAACTTTTTACAGAATAGTTTAATGTTAAGCCGAGTTCTGCATATATATCTTCTAATAGAGACAAGTTCTCTTTCCGTTGTTCATAGTAATGCACTTTGGCCAATTCTTCATTTTCAAAGACAGGCAAATTCCTGCCATAATCTGTTTCAATTTGATGATTATAAGATTCTAGCATTCTGTCACCTCGTGTCTTTTGTTCAATAGCAAGTATATCATCCTCATGACTTTAATAGAGCAGCTTACATTAAAGCTACAAAGGAGGTGGATTTTGGATATGTAAAATAAGAATGGCTCCGCCAGTAAAAGTAAAACCGGCTTTTTCTGTCGGATCTTTATCTGTCTGTCGGAGCTAAACAGGCGGTTCCGCATTTCAGATTGTCCAGCTCCACCGCCTAACTCCTCGGCCAGAACGGCTCGCCAGTAAAAGCAAAACCGGCTTTTTCTGTCGGATCCTTATCTGTCTGTCGGAGCTAAACAGGTGGTTCCGCATTTCGGATTGTCCAGCTCCACCGCCTAACTCCTCGGCCAGAACGGCTCCGCCAGTAAAAGCAAAACCGGCTTTTTCTGTCGGATCCTTATCTGTCTGTCGGAGCTAAACAGGCGGTTCCGCATTTCAGATTATATACACGAATTGGATAATGATGTTATAATGTTAGCGATTACATTTATAATATTTTGAGTATTCTACTATTTTTAACATAACGGGGGAAATGGATGGAATCACTAAACGTATATTTGAATAATTACTTAATCGTTGTCGTTTTCCTGCTCCTTGGCATTTTGCTTCCTGTTGTCGCTCTCGGAATAGGCCGGATTTTGAGGCCGAACGCACCGAGTGAGGCAAAAGCAACCACATACGAAAGCGGAATTGATCCATACCACGATTCACGCGTGCAGTTTAATGTCCGCTATTATATGTTTGGTCTCCTGTTTGTCATTTTTGACGTTGAAACCGTGTTTTTATATCCGTGGGCAGTCGCATATGAGAAGTTAGGCGTGTTTGCTCTCATTGAAATGCTCATTTTTGTCATCATGCTCGTCATCGGGCTAGTCTACGCATGGAAGAAGAAGGTGCTGAAATGGACTTAAATGTAACGAATATTCCTCAGGATGAAATGGAAGAACTGAAGCGCAGCGTCTTTTTAACAACGCTTGAAGAGCTGAAGGGCTGGGCGAGAAGCAATTCCTTGTGGCCGCTGACTTTCGGGCTTGCCTGCTGTGCAATTGAAATGATGGGTGTCGGTTCATCCCACTACGATTTGGACCGCTTCGGATCCTTTTTCCGGACATCACCCCGCCAGTCCGATGTCATGATCGTATCAGGAACAGTGACGAAAAAAATGGCTCCGGTTCTAAAGCGCCTCTACGATCAAATGCCTGAACCGAAATGGGTCATTGCCATGGGCTCTTGTGCAACAGCAGGAGGTCCTTATATAAAATCCTACGCAGTTGTAAAAGGAGTCGACCAGATTGTACCGGTTGATGTGTACATTCCTGGATGTCCTCCTAATCCTGCCGCTCTTATCTACGGAATTAACAAGCTGAAAGAAAAAATCCGTTATGAGGCGAAAACAGGGAGTGAAATAATCCATGAGCGATGAGAAAGACATCCAGCAGCTAAAACGTGAAGCCGCTCAAAAAGCAAAGGAAGCTGCCCTGAAAAAGCTGGCTGAAAAGCAGGCAAATCAAGAAAACATACCTACAGAAAGCACAGGGCTTGCAAAAGCAAAGGCCGCGGCACTTGCGAAACAAAAAGCGCAGGAAGCTAAAGCGAATGAAACGATAGATGACGCTAACCTCGCGAAGCAAAAAGCAGCAGCTGCGGCAAAAGCGAAAGCCGCCGCACTGTCAAAACAGAAAACCAAGCAAGCGGAGGGGGCCGGCAGCGAATCAGCAGATGACCTGGCACTTGCGAAACAAAAAGCAGTTGCAGCCGCAAAAGCGAAAGCCGCCGCACTGGCAAAACAGAAAGCCAAGCAAGCGGAGGGAACCGGCAGTGAATCAGCAGATGACCTGGCACTTGCGAAACAAAAAGCAGTTGCAGCCGCAAAAGCGAAAGCAGCAGCAATGGCAAAACAGAAAGCCAAGCAAGCGGAGGGAACCGGCAGCGAATCAGCAGATGACCTGGCACTTGCGAAACAAAAAGCAGTTGCAGCCGCAAAAGCGAAAGCAGCCGCACTTGTAAAACAGAAAGCGAAGCAAGCGGAGGGGGCCGGCAGCGAATCAGCAGATGACCTGGCACTTTCGAAACAAAAAGCAGTTGCAGCTGCAAAAGCAAAGGCGGCAGCCCTCGCAAAGCAAAAAGCAAAATCAGAAGGTGCCCCGGCAGATGATTTAGCCAAGCAAAAAGCAGCAGCCGTCGCAAAGGCAAAAGCCGCAGCAGCCGCGAAAGCAAAGGCTTCCCGTGAAAATCTTTCAGATGACGAATTGGCTAAAGAAAAGGCAAAGGCCATCGCAGCTGCAAAAGCAAAAGCAGCTGCTGCAGCGAAAGCCAAGAAACTTACTCCAGAAGAGCAGCCTCAACAAGAAGAACCTTCACCAAATGAGCCCACTTTAAAGAAGTATGTAAAAGTAATTGAGGAGCAGCTCGGCAAAGAGGTTTTGGAAGAATCCTATATTAATAGGCTGTCTAAAGATGCTCCGACACTTGTTGCAAAGAAAGAATCCTATTTTACCATCGCCAAGTTTTTAAAAGAACAGGAAGAATTAGCATTTGATTACGTCTCTGAACTGCATGGCACTGATTTTGAAACACATATGGAAATGTACGTTTATCTTTTTTCCTACGTCCATCGCCATACAGTTGTGCTGAAAGTAAAGCTTGACCGCGACAAGCCTGTAATTGATTCCCTTGAACCGCTTTGGAAAGGAGCGGACTGGCCTGAGCGCGAAGCATTTGATTTGCTTGGCATTCATTTTACCGGCCACCCGAACCTGACAAGAATTATGATGCCGGATGATTGGGTCGGCCATCCTCTTCGCAAAGATTATGAACCCTATGATGTGGAGGTGTAGCTTTTGATACGGACAGAAGAAATGCTCCTGAATGTCGGACCGCAGCATCCTAGCACACATGGCGTGTTCCGGCTTGTGATCAAGATTGACGGAGAAATCATTAAAGAAGCTACACCGGTTATCGGCTATTTACATAGAGGCACCGAAAAGCTTGCAGAAAACCTTCAATACACACAAATCATTCCTTATACAGACCGTATGGATTATCTTTCTGCCATGACGAACAATTATGTCATCTGTCATGCTGTGGAAACGATGACAGGCATTCAGGTTCCGGAGCGTGGCGAGTATTTAAGGGTGATTGCGATGGAGCTTGGAAGAGTTGCAAGCCACCTCGTCTGGTGGGGCACCTATTTGCTTGATATTGGAGCAGTAAGTCCATTTTTATATGCCTTCCGCGAGCGGGAAATGATTATTAATTTGCTGACGGAGCTTTCAGGAGCGAGGCTTACCTTCAATTACATGAGGGTCGGCGGCGTAAAGTGGGATGCGCCTGAGGGCTGGATTGAAAAGGTTGCAGATTTCATTCCTTATATGAGAGAGCAGCTGAAGGGCTATCATGATCTCGTGTCAGGAAATGAAATCTTCTTAAATCGTGTAAAAGGGGTCGGCATTTACACAAAAGAAGAGGCGCTTGCCTACTCTTTAAGCGGGGCAAATCTGCGCTGTACAGGCGTGAAATGGGACCTTCGAAAGGATGAACCATACTCAATTTACGACCGATTTGATTTTGACGTGCCAGTTCGGACAAAAGGTGATGCTTTCGCACGTTATGAATGCCGAATGGAAGAGATTGAGGAATCCTTGAAAATACTAGAGCAGGCTGTTGAACAATTCCCGGCTGAGGGACCAATTATCGCAAAAGTGCCGAAAATCATTAAAGCACCAAAAGGAGAGGCGTATGTACGGATTGAATCTCCACGAGGTGAAATCGGCTGCTACATTGCAAGTGAAGGAAAAAAAGAGCCATACCGTCTGAAGTTCAGGCGTCCTTCCTTTTACAATCTTCAGATCCTGCCAAAGCTTTTGGAAGGAGAAAACATGGCAAACCTCATTACCATTCTCGGGGCCATTGACATTGTCCTTGGGGAGGTGGACGGATAATGGTGGAAGGCTTGCTTCAATCATCGCCGGGCATAGGCAACTTTGCGATATTCTTTGGGCTTGCAACAGCTTTTCTGTTCGTCGTCCTTGGTTTCGTCACCTACGGGATTCTTGCAGAGCGCAAAGTTATGGGATTTATGCAGGGACGGATCGGCCCTAACCAGGTAGGGGGCAAATGGGGTCTGCTGCAGACAGTGGCAGATGTTTTAAAGCTTCTGTTAAAAGAAGACACGATTCCGAAGCTTGCTGACAGGCCGCTGTTTATTCTTGCTCCTGTCATCGCTTTTGCTCCGGCGTTTATCGTTCTATCAACGATTCCGTTTACTGACGCATTCCAGTTTGCAGATTTAGGTGTCGGCCTGCTTTTTTACATCGCCATATCGGGTTTAACGACGATTGGCATTGTAACAGGAGGCTGGGCTTCGAATAACAAATACTCTCTGCTCGGCGGGATGCGCGCAGCGGCGCAAATGATTTCCTATGAAATCCCGCTTGTCATGTCGGTCATCGGGGTTGTCCTGTTATCCGGGAGCCTGAACTTAAATACGATTGTAGACGCACAAGAGGACGTCTGGTTTATTTTTCTCCAGCCGATCGGGTTTCTCATTTTCCTAATTGCATCGGTGGCAGAGTTAAACAGGACCCCGTTTGACTTGCCTGAAGCAGAATCAGAGCTTGTTGCCGGTTATCATGTCGAGTACTCCGGCTTCCGCTGGGCATTTTTCATGCTGTCGGAATATGTGTATTTTTTCGCAATGGCTTCCTTAACAACCGTTTTATTTTTAGGCGGCTGGCATCCAGTTGCATTTCTTGATTTCATCCCTGGCGCAATCTGGTTCGGCCTCAAATTCAGTGTGGTCATCTTCACACTCATCTGGTTCCGAGTCACATTCCCGCGGATCCGCGCTGATCAGCTGATGGAATTCGGATGGAAAGTGCTGCTCCCGGTCGCACTCGCGAATATTTTCATAACGGCGATTGTGAAGGAGATTTTCTTTAAGTAGGAAACGGCTGGAAAATAGAAAGTGAATTCGCCAGTTCGGCAAATAAATCAAGGATTTTGGCTAGTAAAAGAGGCATTCCGGCAAGTATTTAGGCAAAATTGGCGAGTAAACTGTGAAATCTTAGCCAAACCCTAATTCAGAGTGAATCTTAAAGATAAAAACCCAATACCGTCTTCGATAATTATCCGCTGATTTAGGAGATCACTGGAAAAAAGAAAGTAAATTCAACAATCTGGCAAGTAAATCCCGAATTTTGGCTAGTAAAAGAAGCATTCTGGACAGTATTCAGCCTTAATCGGCAAGTAAAAGCAGGAAACACCCGCCGCAGCCCGGCCTAAAGCCGGCACACCGGCAGGATCCTCACAAAATCAAGGGGTGAGAGCATGCGAGGCTTAGCAAAAGGTTTAACGTATACCCTGAACAACTTGACGAAGAAAAAAGTGACGTATGATTACCCGAACGATGCACTGGCGCTGCCTGACAGGTTCCGGGGCATTCAGAAGTTTTATCCGGAAAAGTGCATTGTCTGCAATCAGTGTGCGAATATCTGTCCGACGGATTGCATCGAGCTGACAGGCAAGAAGCATCCGGATCCGGCGAAAAAAGGGAAAATCATTGATACGTATGATATCAACTTTGAAATTTGCATCTTGTGCGATCTCTGTACAGAGGTTTGCCCGACAGAGGCAATCGTTATGACGAATAACTTTGAGCTTGCGGAGTACAGCCGCGATCAGCTTTTTAAAAATCTCGAGTGGCTGGATGAAAATGATGAGAACATCAGGGAGGAGAATAAGGTGTGAGTATAACCGGAGAGTATGTAGCCTTTGTCGGACTCGCAATGGTGGCAATCGGGGGCGGCATTCTCATGCTGAATGTGACAAAAGTGGTTCATATGGTCGTATCGCTGGTGTTTACGTTCGTGAGTATTGCCGGTTTATATGTTCTTCTCTCCGCCGAATTTGTCGCAGCTGTCCAAATCTTAATCTACTCGGGTGCAATTACGATCATCATGCTGTTTGGCATTATGCTCACGCGTCATGAGGACGAGGAGCAATCCACAGCGGGCAACGGAAGAAAGCTCATTACACTTCTTGGTATCGCTGCGTTTGCGCTCGTTATGTATCTTGGAATCTATGATCTCAAGCTCGGTGAGCCGACTGCCAATCTGCATGTGAAAAATACGGAGCAAATCGGAATCTCCCTTTATTCACATTTTGTCATTCCATTTGAGCTTACATCCGTTCTATTGCTTGTCGCACTGGTTGGGGCCATCATACTGGCGAAAAAAGACGAGAAGAAGGAGGAGGACAAAAAATGAGCTCGATTCCATTATCCGCCTTTCTTGTTCTTGCGCTGATTCTGTTTTGCATCGGTCTGTACGGAGCCCTTACGAAACGTAATACGGTCATCGTGCTTATTTCGATCGAGCTTATGCTGAATGCTGCCAACATTAATCTGGTTGCCTTCAGCAAATACGGCGTTGTTCCGGATATTACCGGACAGGTTTTTTCTCTTTTTACGATCACGATCGCAGCAGCAGAGGCAGCTGTTGGACTTGCCATCCTATTTGCCCTGTACCGCAACCGGAGATCTGTCAATATTGACGACTATCATTCTATGAAGCACTAAAACCTCTAAACAAGAAGGGGATGGAATACAATGATGCCATATGCCTGGATGATCCCGCTGTTCCCGCTTGTCTCATTCCTCGTGCTGCTCCTGTTCGGCAAACGTCTGAGGGAGAGCAGCGCCTATGTCGGTAGCACTCTTATGCTTTTCGCATTTGCGGGCTCACTCGCTGTATTGTTCGAGCGGTTTACACAGCCAACCTTTAAAGCGGAAACCGTGTGGCTCACAATTGGCGATTTTGAGCTGACAGCGGGCTTTGAAATCAATCAATTAAATGCCTTAATGCTTGTGATCGTTTCGCTTGTAAGCTTGGCTGTACATATTTATTCAAAAGGATATATGAATGGAGACGAACGCTTTCCTGTTTTTTATGCGTATCTCGGTTTATTTACCTTCAGCATGCTCGGACTTGTTATGACGACAAACCTGCTTCAGCTCTATATCTTCTGGGAACTCGTCGGAGTCGGATCATTCTTATTGATCGGTTTCTATTTTTATAAAGAAGAAGCAAAAGCAGCTGCAAAAAAAGCCTTTATCATGACCAGAATCGGGGATGTCGGTCTGTTCATCGGCATGCTCCTGCTCTTTTGGCAGGCTGGCAGCTTCGAATATGACCAGATCTTTGCAAGCGTCGCAGATGGCAAGGTGCCGCTTGATTTGATTACCCTGATCAGTCTTTTAATCTTTATCGGGGCGATTGGAAAATCAGGTCAGTTTCCGCTCCATTCCTGGCTTCCGGATGCGATGGAAGGTCCGACGCCTGTTTCTGCCCTTATTCATGCGGCGACAATGGTAGCGGCCGGTGTTTATTTAGTAGCCCTCATGTATCCGCTATTTGCCGCAAGTGAAACGGCCCTCCTGGTTGTCGCAACAATTGGAGCCTTCACGGCTATTTTTGCTGCAAGCATCGGACTTGTGCAAAAAGATATCAAACGCGTGCTTGCGTATTCTACTGTCAGTCAGCTTGGCTACATGATGCTTGCGCTTGGTTCCGCAGGCTATGTCGCGGGTGTTTTTCATTTAATGACACATGCCTTTTTTAAAGCCCTGCTGTTTCTCGCTGCGGGCAGTGTGATTCATGCTGTTCATACACAAAACATTGATGAGATGGGCGGCTTGTTGAAAAAGCTGAAGTTCACGGGACCGCTGTTTCTGATCGGGACGCTTGCTATAAGCGGAGTCCCGCTCTTCTCAGGATTTTTCAGTAAAGATGAAATCCTGATTACAGCGTGGACACATGGAAATCCTGTCCTTTTCTGGCTGGCACTCATTGCCGCCTTCTTCACAGCCTTTTATATGTTCCGGCTCTTCTTTCTCGTTTTCACCGGACGAGCGAAAACAGAGCTTTCAGGTGTAAAAGAATCCTCGGCCAATATGCTGATTCCAATGAGTATCCTTGCCGTGCTCGCCATTTTCTCAGGCTACAGCAACACTCCCTGGTTCGGCACATTTCTTGGAGACTGGCTGACGGAAGGTTCGCCGCAGCTTGGGCACGGACACATTGAAGGACCAATATGGATTATGTTCGCAGCAACCGCTGTCTCTCTGCTTGGCATCTTGCTTGCTTACATGATGTACAGTAAACAATCCATCTCTCCTGAAAAAATAAGATCGCGGGTGCCAATGATTCATTCAGTGCTTAAAAACAAATATTTCATTGATGAACTCTATGGAATGACGATCGTCTGGCTCACGAACACAATCAGCGTCTTCTGCAAGTACCTCGAAAAATTCCTGGTTGAGGGTGCTGTAAAAGGAGTGGCAGGGATTGTCCGGTCAGCAGGAGCCTTGGGATCGAAAATGCAGAACGGGCAGGTACAGATGTATGGAACCGTTGCCTTTGTCGGACTCGCTATTTTACTTGTTCTATATGCAGTGACAGGGGGGGGCTTCTTATGACATCCATTCTGCTTACGGCCCTTGTTTTCTCGCCTATACTTGGAATCATCGTTCTTGCTTTTATGAAAAAAGATCAGGAAACATCGTTAAAACTTGTCGGGTTTCTGGCGACCTTGCCTTCCGTCCTTTTATCTGGAATCGTGTTTGCACAATATCAGATAGGCAATGATCTCGCGCGATTTGCCGAGAAACACGAATGGCTTGCGTTTGGACAATACCATGACATGCAGCCTGGCGTGTTTACAGTTGATTATGAGCTTGCGCTGGACGGCTTTTCGCTGATTATGGTTCTGCTCACATCGATTCTTGCGGCTCTCGCTGCAGCGGCCTCTGTTTCCATTAAGAAGGACTGGAAAAGCTATTTTATGCTGCTGCTCCTTCTTGAAGTCGGCATGCTCGGTGTCTTCATGGCCCAGAATTTAATTCTTTTCTTCATCTTTTTTGAAATTACGCTGATTCCGATGTTCTTCCTTATTGGAAAATGGGGCTTCATGGCCCGTGAAAAAGCAGCGTATCAATTTTTGCTTTATAACGGATTTGGGTCGGCAATCTTGCTGATTGTGATCATCCTGCTCTTTTCAAAAACAGGGACAACAAATATTGCCCTGCTGAGCCAAATGCTGAATACGCCTGATGTTCAGCTGATCGGGGCAATCTCAGAGGATTTTAAGCTTGGATTGCTGATTGCCCTAATTGTTGCATTTGGAGTAAAGCTTCCAATTTTTCCGCTGCATACGTGGATGCTGAGAGTGCATGTTCAGGCTCCGCCGCCCATTGTCATGCTTCATTCAGGAATTCTTCTGAAAATAGGGGCATTCGGTTTGATTAAATTCGGTCTTGGCTTATTCCCGGATGAATTTTCAAAACTAAGCACCATTTTAATCGTGCTTGGGCTTGTGAATCTGCTGTATGGGGCCTTTCTGGCGCTCATTCAAAATGAATTCAGAATGGTGCTTGCCTATTCGAGTATTTCACATATGGGCATCGTGCTCATCGGACTTGGTGCACTAAATGAAGCTGGTATACAGGGTGCGATCTTTCAGGTCGTTTCACACGGACTAATTTCTGCGCTTCTGTTCTTCTTAGTGGGAGTGTTAATTGAACGAACTCAAACAACTCAATTGGATCAGCTTTCAGGCTTATCGAAAGCTATGCCGCTTGCTGCAGGCTTTTTATTGGCTGGCGCAATGGCTTCACTTGGATTGCCGGGAATGTCCGGTTTTATCAGTGAACTGACGGCGTTCATGGGGGTCTTCGATCAGCATCCGGAGCTTGGGGCAATCGGGGCAATCGGCATCATTTTAACCGCTGCTTATCTTTTGAGAGCTGTGCTTTCGATCACCTTTGGAACCGAAAAAAAATCAGAGCATGTGCATGTTGATATGAAGTGGTATGAGATTATCCCGGTCATCGTGCTGCTGTTTTTCATTATTTTGATTGGCGTCTATCCGAATGGACTTTCCATTCCATTGCAGCTGACAATTGAGACCATCATGAAAGGGATAGGAGGGTGATGAACAATGGATATGGAAACCTTGCTCAGCTATAAATGGAGTGTCATGACACCGGAGTTCATCATTCTCGGGACGGCACTGCTGCTGTCTATTATTGATCTTTTTATGGATAATGGAAAAAACCGTAAATGGCTCGGATGGATAGGTTTCGCCGGTATTGCGGCCGCCGTAATAAGTCTTGCTTTTATGATCGGCGCAAAGGACGCAGTCATTCTTTATGACACCTTTGTACTGGATTCCTTTGCAAAAGCGTTCAAATTCATTTTACTTCTTGGAGCAGCAATTATTTTCCTGCTGGCAATCGATTATGAACCTCAGGAAGGCTTGAAGGAACGGGGAGAATTCTATTACTTGCTGCTTGCTGCACTTCTAGGAGCCATGATGATGGCATCAAGCCGGGATTTAATCACCTTATTTGTCGGGCTTGAGCTGCTGTCCATTTCTTCTTATATACTTGCTGGCTTACGCAAAAAAAATCTGCAATCAAATGAATCAGCCCTGAAATATGTGATTAACGGCGGGATCTCAACGGCCATTACGTTATTCGGGATGAGCTATATCTACGGTCTGACTGGCACAACAAGCCTGACAGAAATGATTCCGCAGCTGAATGCCTTGACAGAATCAGGCTATCTCTATATCGCAGGAATTTCTTTCCTGCTCATTTTTGTCGGTTTATCCTTTAAGATCGCAACGGTTCCTTTTCACATGTGGGCACCGGATGTATACGAAGGGGCACCGACACCTGTCACAGCTTTTCTGAGTGCCGTTTCAAAAACAGCCGGGTTTATTATCATCCTGAGATTATGTCTGTCTGTCTTTGGCAACATTCCGGAAGAAGACGGCATGGAGTCGATACTGGTGATCTATCAAGGCTTTATTGCCATCTTAGCTGCGATTACGATGATTGTCGGCAATACAGTCGCCCTGAGGCAGAAAAACATCAAACGCCTGCTTGCCTATTCGTCCATTGCACATGCTGGATATGTGCTTGTCGGTTTCGTAACCTTCGGCGGATACTTTTACTTTGACGCCATCTGGTTCTATTTATTATCGTACGTCATCATGAATCTCGGCGCTTTTGCGATAGTCCAGGCAGTCGGAAGAAAAACAGGTTCAGAGGATGTCTCAGCCTTTGCCGGTCTGTATCACCGTTCACCGCTTGCGGCAATCGCCGTCGCCATCTTTTTCTTATCGCTTGCAGGATTCCCTGGTACGGCAGGCTTTATCGGGAAAATA
The DNA here is from genome assembly GCF_030817055.1 of Bacillus sp. V2I10. Lineage (NCBI taxonomy): Bacteria > Bacillati > Bacillota > Bacilli > Caryophanales > Bacillaceae > Bacillus > Bacillus sp. V2I10. The sequence continues at coordinate 595,914 of NZ_JAUSYV010000001.1, forward strand.
ACCATCTTCATGAATGCATTTACCAACAGCACGCCGCAGATCGTTCTTGCATCCATCATGATTGCGACAACCGTTGTCTCGTACTTTTATTACTTCGGCATTCTCACACAGGTCTTTTTCAGGAAAAAAGAAACCGAGGAGCCATTTAAATGGAGTGCGCCGCTTCTGATCGTGACGGTCATCTGTATGATTGCAACCGTGCTGCTTGGAATTTTCCCAGGTGCGGCCTTTGATTTTCTAAACTTAAATATTTCATAAATTTGCCACTAATCTTTACAAAAAAAACATCAAAGTGCCAGCAGAATTTTATATAATGGAAGAGGTGTAAAAGCCTCTTCTTTTTTTGTTTTCGTAAAAAGTGCTATGCTTGCTATAAGAATAGCTACATATAGGAGTTGTTAAAACCTATGCTTGATTTTAATCAGCAAGCATTACTTGGCCTTTTGTCACATCTTGTATTCATTCCGGTTACATGGTGGGCACTGCAGGCGCTGCATATTGAAAAAGCCATGAAAAAAGGAAAAGTCATGCAAGCGCGTGCGCTGCTGATCCTGCTTACGATCGCCATCTCAGGCGCTGTAAGCAACTTTTTTCTTGATTATTTAATATGGTCCCGCCAGCTGCCTTTTTTATTTTAACGAACTTTTCAGTCAGCAAAAGGCATCAGCTTTTTAAATTAAAGGAAGTTATAAATTGTTTTTGCGCATTGATGTAGATCTGCAGCGCCCAGATCCTCGACCAGAGCGGCTGCGCCAAAAAAGTCAAACCCTGCCTTTTTTGTCGGATCCTTATCTGTCTGATCGGGCATTGGCGATTCCGCTTTTCTTATTAACGTTTAACTAATAATGAACAGGGGAATATGACCTGCAGATTACCACAGGACAGCTTGAGAATTGTCTAACAATGACGACTTTTTCCACGTATACGCCCCTCTCAAACGGTAACAATGTTACTAAGGAGAGGACGTGGGTTACGATGAAAAAAGTCAGTCTGGCAATTATTATCTTTTTATTATTTCTTACAGGTGCGGTTGTTGCACAAGCTATTGGGTCTGACAAGAAGGAAGCTGAACTTGGAACCATTGTAGAAGGCATGGAAGCACAGGGAATTGATGTTAAAAAGTGGTCTTTATTTTCAAAGGAAATGATTTCAGAAGAGAATCAGTCTTTTGAAGAATTAACGAAACTTTTACAAACTCAGTTTCGTCATTATAAGTGGTCGAATGAAAGTGTGGATGGCAAGCTACATAAAGCATCGGGAATCTTTTTTAACAAGAAGATGGGATTTACAGAAAAGCTTCAAATTCAGTCAACCGACACAAACGGACAAAAACAATCGTATATCTTGTATGAGCTCAGCGGGGAAGGTTCAGGGAAAAATTGGATTCAGCTACATGAGTATGCGCAGGCTCGTAGCTTCGACATTTTTCATGAAAATCCTACAATTTTCACTTGTGTAAATGGACAGCTTGATGATAAGATGAGTAGTGTTTTGCAATTGAAGGTAAATGGTTTGCTTAAACAATTTAACGCGGTGCCAGTTGAACAGCTTAAAGAAGATTCGTTCATATCTGTGTCCGCACGTACGTCAGATTGGGATCACCTGATTCCAACAGATGAAGGCAGCATGAATATTCAAATTGCGCTCAGAGGCGCAGGATTGGGCAGTAATACTAGCGTAACAGTAGGAACACCAATCATAACGTCTGAATATTAATATATAGAAATTGGGACGCGGAGGGGAAGACCTTGGAAAAAATCATCGTCCGCGGCGGTCGTAAGTTAAACGGTACTGTTAAAGTAGAAGGTGCTAAAAATGCCGTTTTACCAGTAATCGCTGCATCTTTATTAGCCAGTGAACAAAAAAGCATAATTTGTGATGTGCCTACGCTCTCCGATGTGTATACAATCAATGAAGTGCTGCGCCATTTAGGTGCAGAAGTACACTTTGAAAATAACCAAGTGTTTGTAGATGCATCTAAAGAGCTAAATATGGAAGCTCCTTTCGAATATGTACGCAAAATGCGTGCTTCTGTTTTAGTTATGGGTCCATTACTTGCCAGAAATGGCCGTGCACGTGTGGCATTGCCAGGCGGCTGTGCGATTGGATCACGTCCAATTGATCAACATTTAAAAGGCTTCGAAGCAATGGGAGCTACCATTAAGGTTGGGAACGGATTTATCGACGCTGAAGTCTCTGGAAGACTTCGCGGGGCAAAAATCTACTTGGATTTCCCAAGCGTTGGAGCAACTGAAAATATTATTATGGCTGCGGCTCTTGCAGAAGGCACAACTGTCCTTGAGAACGTAGCAAAAGAACCGGAAATCGTTGACCTTGCCAATTACATTAATGCAATGGGCGGCAAAGTGCGCGGAGCCGGAACTGGCACGATTCGCATTGAAGGTGTAGAAACACTTAAAGGCGTTAAGCATCATATCATTCCTGACCGCATTGAAGCTGGAACTTTCATGGTTGCAGCAGCTATTACAGGCGGAAATGTATTGGTTCGCGGAGCTGTGCCGGAACACTTAACTTCTTTGATCGCGAAAATGGAAGAAATGGGTGTTCAGATTTCTGAAGAAGAAGATGGACTTCGTGTCATCGGACCAGAAAAATTGAAATCCATTGACATCAAAACAATGCCGCATCCAGGTTTCCCGACAGATATGCAATCTCAAATGATGGCATTGCTGTTGAAAGCTGAAGGAACTTCTATGATCACGGAAACTGTTTTCGAAAACCGTTTCATGCACGTGGAAGAATTCCGCCGCATGAATGGGGATATTAAAATTGAGGGCCGTTCTGTTATCATTAATGGTCCAGTTAATATGCAAGGTGCAGAAGTGGCAGCAACAGACTTGCGCGCTGGTGCAGCACTTGTTCTTGCAGGTTTAGTTGCAGACGGCTACACACGTGTAACTGAGCTTAAGCACGTTGACCGCGGATACGTTGACTTCCACGGCAAACTTGCTGCAATCGGTGCTGACATCGAACGCATCACTGAAGAAACCACGATTAAATCCGAGCAGGCTGTAAGCGACATGAACGCTTAAACATACGTACATCTAAAGAAGTTGGAGTCCTCGGATTCCAGCTTCTTTTTATATTGTCCAAAAGAAAAATACTTTATTAGTGTTGCTGTTTCTACTATGATTTATACATCAGATATCATGTTTTTGCATAAAATACCCAGCAATTGACGACGATGAATGCGAAGGAGGGTTTTCATGAAATTCTTAACGGCATTATTTTTGATTATCGCATTTTCATTGTTCTCGTTTACGAGTGATTTACTGTCTTTGCTGACGGGAGATTATATCGGTCTCACCATTCGGAGAGACCCCGATTTTTCCGACTTGTTTCTCTATCATGATATAGCCCTGCACAGTAAGTTTTATGTTGTCACAAAAATTGGACACGCCTTTTTCTTTTTCTTTTTTACGCTTATCATGACTTATATGTACCGGATGCGTACAGCGATTTTATGGGCAGTATTTCTCGCTGTATCCTCAGAAATCCTTCAGCTATTTGCTATGCGCAGCGGCAGGATTGTGGATATGATCTACGACCTGACAGGGGCATTAGCAGGAATCATTTTAATAAAAATCATTTTAGCTTATTCAAAACACGTGCAAATTGTCGAAGGAAATCGGCGGAATATGTAGAAATAGACAGTGGAAGCAAAAGGGAATACTTCAGATTTAAGAGTTTTTCAGTCATAAATGGTTGTCCACCTCCATAGTATTGAGTAGAGACGGTAAACGACATATCGGATATGGAGGCTCCTAGATGAAATCTTTGAAACCAATACTTTTAGTTCTTGCCGGATTATTTCTCATCATATTAATGATCCCGACATTGTTAGTCGCACCTTTTATGAACCAGGCCAAAGGTGAACTATCAGAAGACCTTCAAGCCAAAAAGGATGAACAAATCATGCTTGCCAAATCAATTATTGATGTACCGGTCTATCGCAGCGGTTCGGAAAAAATCGAGAACATTCCATTAGAAGAATACGTCATTGGTGTCGTTGCCTCAGAAATGCCTGCAGATTTTGAAGACGAAGCGCTGAAAGCCCAGGCACTGGCAGCCCGGACTTATATTGTAAAGCAATTAATGAGCGAAAAAACGATAAGTGTTCCAACAGGTGCAGTCGTCAGTGACACGACAGCTCATCAGGTTTTCAAAAGTGATGCAGAGCTGAAAAGGCAATGGGGCAAGGATTATGATTGGAAAATCAAAAAGGTGTACAATGCAGTCGCAACTACACAAGGACAAATCTTAACATATGAAAACAAACCGATCGAAGCCTCCTTTTTCTCAACCAGCAACGGATACACCGAAAACTCCGAAGACTATTGGCCAGCATCCCTGCCTTATTTAAAGAGCGTGGAAAGTCCATGGGACGAAAAATCACCGAAATACTATGACCAAATCGCCATCAAAGTGAGCGATTTCGAGAAAAAACTTGGTGTGAAACTCGATTCAGACGGTGAAGTAGGGAAAGTCATTGAACGTACCTCAGGCAAACGAGTAGCTCAAGTCGACATCAACGGGAAAAAACTGAAAGGCCGAGAAATCCGTGAAAAGCTAGGCCTCCGCTCAAGCGACTTCACATGGCAGCTTAAAGGTGATCAAGTCCTCATCACCACAAAAGGCTTTGGCCACGGCGTCGGCATGAGCCAATACGGAGCCAATTTCATGGCGCAGGACGGAAAAAAATACAAAGACATTGTCAGCCACTACTACCAGGGAGCACAAGTGGCGAATGTTGAGCCGTTTGTGACGCAGTTTACGGCTCGAAATTAAGAGGGGAGCGCAGGGAAGGTTTTTCCTGCGCTTTCTTTTTTACTATAAAGTGTTTTTTCATTTACTTCTAAATTATTTCAGAATTTCTATCCTTTTTAAGAAAAGACTTGATTAATTGAATCCGGTTTCATATTATAGAGTTAAAGGTAACTACTTATATTTAAAGATAACTATGTTATGATAAATATAAAAAACATCATAACAAAAGGAGAGGGTATAATGAAATATTTTTTAGACAGTGCTATTACAAAGGAAATCAAGTACGCATATGAAAATTGGGCCATTGATGGCGTTACAACAAATCCTAAACACATTATGAACAGCGGGAAATCATTCTTAACCATTGTAGATGAACTTGCAGGTGAATTTGGCGAAATAATAAACTTTCCCATTTCAGTTGAGATTAATCCACATTTAGACAATGCGAGAGAAATGGTCACTGAAGGCAAAAAAATTGCAGCCCGTTCCTCTAACTTTGTAGTGAAAATTCCTTGCACCGAACCTGGATTGATCGCAGCAAAAGAATTAAAAAAAGAAGGCATTCTAACAAATGTTACACTGGTGTTTTCTCCTTCTCAGGCGATCCAGACAGCTAGAATAGGAGCCACATTCGTTTCTCCGTTTGTAGGCTGGAAAGAAAATAGCGGGGAAGATACGGCCCAGTACATCCAGGATATCGTGAATATCTATAAAACTTACGGATTTGAGACAGAAATTATTGTAGCCGCTTTACGTAATGGCAAACAGATTGTTGATGCTGCAAAAGCGGGAGCGAATATTGTCACATGCGGATTTGATGTGTACAAAAGCAGTTTTGATCATGCATTTACAGATTATGGTCTGAATGTTTTCAGAAATGCTTGGGACAACACAAAAACAGAAGTAACTGTTTGATAAAAAATCATTCAAGTTCCTATATAGAGATTAAGAGATATATACTGATTATTGAAGAAAAATTTAGAAAAATAAGTTAACTCATTAAAGTTAGTGTTGATTAGTGCGTAAAGGGGATACAAAATGTCAAAAACTGCAGTTTTATATGTACCGATTGGCAGAAAAACGTTTGATCTTGAAGCAGCAGAAAATGTTCGATTAAAAAGCATGAGCTGGTTAAATGAAAACTGTCAAACTGTCGCTGCTCCAGAGGGAATCATCACGTCAGTTGAAGAACTCGATACCTTCTTATTTTCAATAAAAGAAAATAAGTTTGATACGGTTTTATACCAAAGTGTGACATTCGCAGATGGTGAATTTGTGATAAAGGTTTTAGAATATTTTAAACAGCCGATGATTGTTTGGTCAGTTCGTGAACCAAGCGTTGGCGGCAGACTGCGATTGAATTCACTTACAGGCGGAAATAGCACCAGCAATGTACTGCGCAATCAAAATCATCCATTTGCATTTGTATTCGGAAATCCGGGTGAAGAACGCCTTGAGAAACGATTAACTGAGCAATTGGATGTCATGCGTGTTATGACTTTGCTTGGGGAAATGAAGATTGGTGTAGTAGGAGATTATCCGCCCGGATTCTTTTTCTCTGATGCAGATGAAGATAAACTTAAGCAAGCACTGGGTGTTAAACTGCTGAAAATGGATCTGCACGATGCGTTTAAAAAATGTACAGAGCTTAAAGAAGAAGAGTGGATTGGGCAAATTGAACGAGCGGAACAACAAGTAATTGGTTTAAATCGTGAAGATGAAACTGTAAAAAAATTCGCTCAGTTCTCAGCATATATTCAAAAACAAGTTAGGCAAGAAAATCTTCAGTCATTGGCAATGAGATGCTGGCCAGACTTTTTCACTGATTTAGGAGCAGCACCTTGTTCAACACTTTCACACCTAACAGAAGAAGGAATGGTCACATCTTGTGAATCTGATATACATGGATCGATATCAATGTATATCCTATCTGAGCTGACAAACGGAAGTGCACCATATTTAGGAGATCTGGTACATGTGGATGAAGAGAAAAACTCCGTTGTTTTTTGGCATTGCGGAGCAGGTGCATACTCGCTGGCCAGCCCTTCTACCGGTGCAACGGCAGGGGTCCATCCAAATCGGAAAATTGGATTTGCAATGGATTTTGGATTAAAAGCAGGGGAAGTAACAATCTTTCGTGTAAGCAGCACGCCAGAAGGATATCGCCTTTTAGTAATGAAAGGAGCTGCGCTGGATGTTGAACAGCCATTCAGCGGAACGTCAGTAGAGGTTAAATTATCAACTGATGTGACCAGCACTCTATATGAACTTATGCACGCAGGTTATGAACCTCATTTTGCATTAGTTTATGGAGATGTTACAAATCAGCTGATTGAACTCGGCCGCATGCTTGGTTTGGAAACGAATGTATATGTTTAATAAACTCCTGTTGCTGTGTGACATGAAATCTTCTTTTGTGAAAAGAGCAGTTTTGCTGAAGCCTAAAGAAGACCTTACCTCACGTGGAATTAAAGAACAGCGTGTTTAAAGGCGGTAATAAGATATGAATAGTACCATAGATTTTGATAATGATCTTTCTCTTTATTTACAAGTTAAACAAATACTGCTCAAAAGAATCCAAGAAAAAGTCTGGCCTGCAAACACGTTAATTCCTACTGAACAGGAGTTAATAGAAGAATTTCAAGTAAGCCGGACCACTTTGCGCCAGGCAATTTCAATGCTTGTCCAAGATGGCTTACTGGAGAGAAAGCAAGGCAGAGGGACGATTGTAAAACCTCAATTGCTCGTCAGTCATTTAGGGGCATTAAAGGGTTTTGCAGAAGAAGCAATAGAAAAAGGGCTAACTCCCAGGTCAAAGCTGATCCGTGCTGAATTCAAGCAGCATGTATACTTTGAAAAATCTATGCTGCAACTGCAGGAAGACGAAGAAGTGTTATTAATCGAAAGAATTCGTTTTGCAGATGATCGGCCAATTGCGATTGAAAGTTCTTACTGGCCGTCGTACATAGGTCATATTATTTTAAAATATGATTTAAATACAGCAAAATTCTATGAAATCTTAGAAGAAAATGAAATTTATTTAAAAAGAGCAAATGAACAAATCACTGCCATTAATGCCACGCTTAATGAAGCAGATTTATTAGGCATTCGAGGCGGAGAAGCCCTTTTGAAGATGACAAGGCTAAGTTTCGGTTTTGATGATAAACCGATTGAATTTACTTCAACTAAGTATCACAGTGATCAGTATCATTATAATATTGATCTTAAAAGGTAATCATTTATAAAAGATATGAGGGAGTGGACGAATTGACAGCGATAGCTCTGGAAAAACAATATGGATTGTACATAAATGGTGAATGGAAGAGTACAGAAGCAACAATGGATGTATTAAATAAATATACACAAGAAATAGCATCCAAAATTTCAAAAGCTGATAAAAGTCATGTGGACGATGCCGTTAAAGGTGCAAAGCTTGCCCTTGAAAAGCCTTTTCATCCGACGGATCGCTATCATGTATTAATGAAAGCAGCCCAATTATTAATCGAGCGTACGGAAGAATTTGCCCGCATTTTAACGGTTGAGGTCGGAAAGCCGATCGGTGAATCCCGCGGCGAAGTGGAGCGCGCAGCTCTTACTCTGCAAATTTCTGCTGAAGAAGCCAAAAGAATACATGGTGAAGGAATTCCAGTAGAATCTGCACCAGGGTCTGAAAATAGAATGGCATTTACATTACGTGTTCCTGTAGGCGTTATCGCAGCTATTACTCCATTTAATGCTCCTCTCAATTTGGTATGCCATAAGATTGGTCCTGCGCTGGCTGCTGGAAACAGTGTGGTCTTAAAGCCTGCTGAAGTGACACCAATTACAGCATTAATGTTAGCTTCTATTTTTGAAGAAGCAGGTCTTCCATTAGGGCGGCTTCAAGTTCTGACAGGTGAAGGGGCTGGAATTGGAAACTGGCTTCTAGAGAACAAAGACGTCTCAATGTTTACCTTTACAGGAAGTCCTGGTGTTGGTGAATATATTCGCTCAAAAGCAGGTTTGCGTAAAGTTGCATTGGAGCTTGGCAATAACTCCGCAACAATTGTTCATAAGGATGCAGATCTTGAACAAGCAGCCTCGTTAATCACACAAAAGAGCTTTAACAATGCGGGACAGGTCTGCATATCTGTACAGCGTGTGTATGTTCAAGAAGAAGTTTACGAACAGTTTTTATTAAAGCTAAAAGAAAAAACAGAAAAACTGATTGTCGGCAATCCTCTTGAACAAAATACAGATATTGGGCCATTAATCCGCCTTCGTGAAGCAGAACGTGTAGACTCCTGGGTCAAAGAAGCTGTCCAGCAGGGAGCAAAGATTGAAACAGGCGGCAAAAGAGAAGGTGCTTCCTATTACCCTACAATTCTTACGAATGTAAATGATGATATGAAAGTATGCAGGAAAGAAGTATTTGGCCCAGTTGTATCAGTAGCGGGATATAACGATGTAAATGAAGTGATTGCCAGAGTGAATGATTCAGATTATGGATTACAGGCAGGTTTGTTTACAAATGATTTAAAGTTTGCAATGAAAGCTGCGCGTGAAATTGAAGTAGGCGGCCTGATTGTGAATGATGCATCTGCATATAGGGTAGATCACATGCCGTATGGCGGAGTGAAAAACAGCGGTACAGGAAAGGAAGGCCCTAAATACGCCATTGAAGAAATGACGGAAGAAAAGATTATCGTCATGAATTTATAAGAGTGAATGAGATTATGCAATATAACGCCCTGGTTAAATAGTTGCCAGGGTTTTTATATCATTGAAAATTGAAGGTGAAAATGTTGGAATTTTTAAGTGTATTGCTTCCTGTATTTGGGATTTTCGTCTTGGGGTTTGTCGGTCAAAAAAAATTTCATTTTGATACAAAAGGAATCTCAACAATGGCACTGTACTTAATGTCTCCTTTTCTTGTCTTTCGGACATTTTATACTACGGCTTTTACGATAGAATATTTGTCTTTTGTTCTATACACATTTGGTCTTTGTTTTTGTTTAATTCTTGTTGGGTATATCCTTTCTTTTATTCGGAACTATTCGAACACAGAGAAATGCGGATTTATACTTTCTTCCTCATTTATGAATAATGGAAATTATGGCACTCCTGTTGTTTTGCTGATCTTTGGAACGGCTGGACTTCATTATGGAATTATTCTTATGGTCGTTCAACAGCTTGTGATGTGCACAATCGGAGTTTACTTTGCGGCAAAAGGCAATTCTGAATCCAATGGAATGAGATCCGCGATTAACGCAGTACTGCGTGTTCCGATTGTATATGCTGCAATCATAGGGTTAATATGTCAGGCCTTGAATATTACATTAACAAAATCCGTATTAACAGCTATTGACTTAGTAGCAAATGCTGCGATCCCAACGATTATGATTGCTTTGGGAATGCAATTAGCGACGCTTTCAATAAAAAAATTAGAAATAGAAAGAATGTCACTTGGACTAATCGTTAAATTAGCGATTTCACCAATAATTGCTTTTGGAATTGCTTATTTTTTGCCTGTTGATGATATGGTCAAACAAATTATGGTCATTATGGCAGCTATGCCGACTGCTGCTAATACGACCATGTACGCTCTTCAATTTAATACAGAGCCCGATTTTGTATCAAGTGTAACTCTTGTGAGTACCCTACTCAGTTTGGCAACACTGCCAATTGTTTTTTTCCTCATATTATAAATAAGAAGGGTGATGAATAGTGTTAAATACATTAAAACGAAACGCTAGATGGATCCTTTTGTTTCCGGCGTTCATTACGCTTGTTGTATTTTTAGCGAATTCTTCTAATGGCAGGGAATTAGCATCCTCGAATTATTTTCCTATTTTAATTGGCTGGATGGTTCCCTGCGTCATTGCGATTTGTGCAATAAGTGCTTGGAGGAAGAGGAATCTAAAGATTGAGGGGAGGCAATAACCAAGCTCCTGTGCCTCTCGCTATTCTTTAGGCAGGAACAGACCAGCTTGCAGGAGGTCGATATATTGCGCTATATATACTGTCTCTCCATTTATTTTCTTTTTGCCCTTATCTTCATAAAATTGTGCAACTATTCAATTAAAATAAAAAAAGACTTGATTAATTGAATCCGTTTTCATATTATAGAGTTAAAGGTAGTTACATATATTTAAAGATTACTACGTTATGACAAATATCTAAACATTATGATAAAGGGAGAGGTCAAGATGAAATATTTTTTAGACAGTGCGCTTACGAAGGAAATCCATTACGCATATGAGAACTGGGCAATTGATGGGGTTACAACAAATCCTAAACACATTATGAACAGCGGGAAATCATTCTTAACTATTGTAGATGAACTTGCAGGTGAATTTGGCGAAATAAAAAACTTTCCTATTTCAGTTGAGATTAATCCACATTTAAATAATGCAAGAGAAATGGTCACTGAAGGCAAAAAAATTGCAGCCCGTTCGTCTAACTTTGTAGTGAAAATTCCTTGCACCGAACCCGGATTAATCGCAGCAAAAGAACTAAAAAAAGAAGGCATTTCAACCAATGTCACTCTGGTATTTTCACCTTCTCAGGCGATCCAGATAGCTAGAATAGGAGCCACATTCGTTTCTCCGTTTGTAGGCTGGAAAGAAAATAGCGGGGAAGATACGGCCCAGTACATCCAGGATATCGTGAATATCTATAAAACTTACGGATTTGAGACAGAAATTATTGTAGCCGCTTTACGTAATGGCAAACAGATTGTTGATGCTGCAAAAGCGGGAGCGAATATTGTCACATGCGGATTTGATGTGTACAAAAGCAGTTTTGATCATGCATTTACAGATTATGGTCTGAATGTTTTCAGAAATGCCTGGGATCAAACGAAAACAGAAGAAGCTGTTTCAAAATAAAGCTCAAACATCAAGGAGAGATGGATAATGTCTAATTTTGAAAGGCTGAAAGAAAAGAATAAGCATCTTTCATTTTATGAGGTAGGCAATGAATCTTTTCGAACCTACGGCAGGAAAATTGAGAATTATTCTTTCAGGGAGCTTGAGGTATACATGGAAACAACTGAGATTCCTGTTGAAGGCAATGAATATGTTGCCTCAGTTCCCCATATGGAAAAAACATCTGTATGCAATGAACTAGCTAATACTTTCTATGGAGGAATGCCCGTGCAGATAGGGTACTGCAACGGGCGCAACTCTTCATTAAATGCACTGGAATATCATAAAGGAAGCGAAATCAATGTTGCAATTACAGACTTCGTGCTATTATTGGGAAAAGTCCAAGATATAAGGAATAATACCTACGAATCAGAGCATACGGCTGCTTTTTATGTTCCAAAAGGAACAGCGATTGAATTATATGGGACAACTCTTCATTTTGCTCCTTGTAAAGTTGAAGATGACGGCTTTAAAGCGATTGTCATCCTTCCAGCAGGTACCAATGAAAAGCTGGAACAAGAAACGAAAAAAACCACAAATGAAGACGAATTATTATTTATGAAGAATAAGTGGCTGATTGCTCATCCTGATAGAGAAGTCCTTATTCAAAAAGGGGCTTATCCTGGAATAATCGGTGAAAATGTAAGGGTTTACTATTAGGAGATTAGGAGGGAAACTATGGGAGATCAGAACATTCTATTCACTTTACTGTCAAGTATTGTGATTATGTCCTTATTGGGTGTTTGGACTTACAAGAAAACAAAAGGGGCTAATTCAACAACAGAAGGATATTTCCTGGCAGGACGCGGATTATCTGGAGGGTTTATTGCCGGGGCACTTATTTTAACAAATTTATCAGCAGAACAGATGATTGGATTAAATGGCCAGGCATATGGCGCAAATATGACAAATATGGCATGGGAAGTTACGGCCATATTAGCCATCGTCATTATGACATTAATTTTATTGCCTCGTTATTTAGGGGGAGCCTTCACAACATTACCTCAGTTTTTAAGAGATCGATTTGATGAAGGGGTAAGAAGATTAGCTGTCATCCTCTTCATGTTAGGATATGTTCTAGTTACAATTCCATCTACTTTATATTCAGGTGCTTTAGCAGTGCTGAAACTATTTGATATACCTTCTTTATTCAGTCTTTCCTATACAGAGTCCGTATGGCTCATGGTTTGGGTGATCGGAATTATTGGTGCACTGTTCGCTACTTTTGGCGGAATGAAAGCGATTGCGGTTTCTGATACATTTATTGGAGTAGGTTTATTAGTAGTGGGTACATTGATTCCATTGATAGGGCTGTTTCAATTAGGGGACGGAAGCATCATGGAAGGATTAAAAACAATTACTACAACGAACCCAGAAAAGTTAAATGCCGTTGGATCAAGTACAGATGCTGTTCCTTTTCTGACGATCTTTACAGGTATGATTTGGGCTAACCTGTTTTATTGGGGTACTAACCAATACGCAATCCAGAGAACACTTGGTGCGGCTAATTTGGCAGAAGGGCAAAAAGGTGTTTTATACACTGGTTTTTTCAAATTATTAGTTCCGATCTTAATGATGCTTCCAGGTATTGTTGCGTTTCATTTATACGGCGGAAATCTTGAATCCATTGATTTAGCTTTCCCGACATTAGTTGCGAATGTATTGCCATGGTATTTACAGGGACTATTCCTGGTTGTATTATTAGGAGCTGTTTTCAGCACATTTAACGCTTTAATCAATTCGGCAGCAACTATGTTTGCTTTAGATGTAGTACAGCCTCTTATGCCGAACGTCACGGATAAGAAGCTGCTTGGCTTAAGTAAATGGTTTTCGATTGTATTATCTATTATTAGTTTTTGTGTCTCACCGCTCTTGATGTATGCACCAGATGGCTTATGGGAGCTGATTAGAAGATTTACAGGGTTCTTTAATATTCCAATCATAGCCATCGTCTTAATTGGCATCTTTGCAAGAAAAGTACCTGCAATTGCTGCGAAAATAGTCGTTTTTTTCCATGTTATAACTTACTACATGTTAATTTGGGGCACGGATCAATTATTTGGCTACAAAGTTGAAATTAACTACATTCATATCTATGCCATTCTCTTCTTTACGGAGATTGCTATGATGCTGATTATAGGCAAAATAGCACCGGCTAAAGAATGGAGATTTACACCAAAACCGAAAATAGAAATGAAGCCATGGAAATATGCATTGCCGGTAGCTGTGATTTTAATAGGATTAATGTTTGAGTTTTACATCGTTTTCTCACCTATTGGTTTAGCTTATGCAGACGGCATTGTCTCACCTTACTTCTTCCCGGCATTTCTTGGTTTAGCGGTGGTTACAGGAATTGTGGCTTATATTTCAGTTAAAAAATACAACGTAAAATACAGCAGCTACATTGAGAAGCAATTACTGCCTCATGAGGATCTTTCATCAAATATTTCAGAAAAGGGAAAAACCGCATCAGGCTGAAAATAATTAGGGGGAAACGCCAATGCAATCAGTATTAAAGCTTTCAAAATTAATGATTCAATCTATAGAAGATGGGTTTGAAGTGATATTCAACGAAAAAGTACTACTGCGTCATACATTGGAAAGTCCAATGCTGTTTATAGGACGAGGACAAGACAGTATGGACATGTACAGAGGCAATTTTGAAATAAAAGATTACGTAATCGAAAGGTCTCCTCTGCTTTATGCAGACATTTCTCAGCAGGAACATGAGATTACTGTAGCTTTTTCAAAATTCTCGAATATCGACCCTGTAATGACATTGCAGATAAAAGAAGAAGATGGGCGGCTGTCGGTTGAATACCATACAAATGATGAAAGCATAAATCGTATGTGGCTGCGTACACCGGCAGATCCAGATGAAAAAGTGTATGGCTGCGGAGAACAGCTTTCACATTTTAACTTGCGGGGTAAAAACTTTCCTTTGTGGACTTCTGAACCAGGTGTAGGCAGAAATAAAAAAACGTATGTAACCTGGCAGGCAGACGTATTAGATAAAGCGGGCGGAGATTACTATCATACGAATTTTCCGCAGCCTACCTTTGTTTCCAGTAAAAAATATTACTGTCATACAGATACAACAGCCTATGCAGATTTTGATTTCCGTAATCTGCATTTTCATGAATTGCAATTTTGGGAAATACCGAAAAAGACACTATTTGAAACTGCTGACTCATTCTTGGAGCTAGCAGGGAAAATAACAAATCTTCTTGGCCGTCAGCCGGAATTGCCAGATTGGATCTATAATGGCGTTATTCTTGGCATCCAGGGAGGAACAGAGATTACAGAAAGTAAGATTAATAAAGCTTTAGAAAAAGGGATGTCTATTGCCGGTGTATGGTGTCAGGATTGGCAAGGAAAGCGCATTACATCCTTTGGCAAAAGGTTAATGTGGAATTGGAAATGGAATGAAAAAGAATACCCGGGGTTAGACAAGAAGATACCTGAATGGAAGAAAAAAGAAATTCGTTTTTTAGGATATATTAACCCTTATGTTGCGGTTGAAGGGGACCTATTTAAAGAAGCAGAAGAAAAGGGATATTTGGCACTTAATCATCAAGGCAGTACCTATCTCGTTGACTTCGGAGAGTTTTACTGCGGGGTCGTAGATTTTACAAATGAAGATGCATTTATTTGGTATAAAGAAGTGATAAAAGAGAATTTGATCCAATTTGGTTTAGACGGATGGATGGCTGATTTCGGAGAATATTTGCCTATTGATGTTGTGTTAAGCAATGGGGCTGATCCGAAAAAAATGCATAACGCCTGGCCTGCATTATGGGCTAAGGTGAATTATGAAGCACTTGTTGAGTCTGGAAAATTAGGTGAAATTCTATACTTCATGCGTGCGGGATATACCGGTATCCAAAAATATTGCACGATGCTTTGGGGCGGAGATCAGAGCGTAGATTTTTCACTTGATGATGGACTCGCATCTGTTATTCCTGCAGCGCTCTCTTCCGGAATGATTGGCTGCGGACTGCATCATAGCGATATTGGGGGCTACACAAGCCTCCATGGAAATAAACGATCGAAGGAATTGCTCATGAGATGGGCCGACATGGGAGCTTTTACTCCAATGATGAGAACTCATGAAGGAAATCGTCCTGCAGATTGCTTTCAATACGATGATGACAATGAATCATTAGAACACCTTTCAAGAATGTCAAATGTGTATACTGCACTTAGTCCGTATACAAAATCGCTTGTGAAAGAAAATGCCACACATGGTATTCCTGTACAGCGTCCTTTATTCATGCATTATGAACAGGATGAGAAAGCGTATGATATTCAATATCAATATTTATATGGAAGAGACTTGCTGGTTGCTCCTGTGCACCAAGAAAATCAAACGGATTGGGAAGTATATTTGCCAGAGGATGAGTGGGTTCATATTTGGAGCGGGGAAGAATTTAAAGGCGGGACAGTGACGATTTCCGCACCAATTGGCTATCCTCCAGTCTTTTACCGCAAAAGTTCGAATTGGAAAGAATTATTTAGTCAGATATCGTCAATCTAAACCTATAAAAAGAGATGCAAGACTGTTGAACAATATTTCAACAGTCTTTTTTAGGTATAAAAATAATGATTATCAGGGATACATGCCAAGCACAATTCCTGAAAAAACAGAAAATGCAAGCAGGCTTTACTTTGTTTTTAATTCCGAAGTAAGATAAGAATAGAGTTAGAGAATCTTGAAGGGAGCATTAATCAATGGAACATAACGTAGATCCTCATAAGGATCTTTCTTTATACTTACAAGTTAAAAACATTTTAATAAAACGGATTCAGGAAAAAGTGTGGCCTGCTCACACATTAATACCAACTGAACAAGAATTAATGAAAGAATTCAACGTGAGCCGCACCACTTTACGGCAGGCGATATCCATCCTTGTCCAAGATGGATTGCTTGAAAAAAAACAAGGTAAAGGCACAATGGTAAAAGCCCAGGAGCTTGCTGGCGGGGGAAGATTAAAAGGATTCGCAGAAGAAGCAGCCGAAAAAGGGTTAACGCCAAAATCAAAGTTAATTCGAGCTGAATTCAGAAGTGATTTATATCATGAAAAATCGATGCTTGAATTATTGGAGGAAGAGGAAATATTAGTAATTGAAAGGATCAGATTTGCTGATAAAGTACCTATAGCGATTGAACGTTCGTGCTGGCCTGCATACATAGGAAAAATATTGATGAAGCATGATTTGGATACCGCAAAATTCTATGAAATATTGGAAGCAGAAAATATCACATTAAAATATGCAAAAGATCAAATCGCTGCAATTAATGCTACAGTGCCTGAAGCGGACTTACTCGGAATCCGCGGGGGAGAAGCGTTGCTGAAAATTAAAAGGGTAAGCTTTGGCTTTGATGACAGGCCAATAGAATATACGATTACCAAGTATCACGGTGAGAAATATCACTTTGATCTAGAACTTACAAGGTAATTTGAGGATTCTAGGTCACTTTTATTATTTTCCTGCTAAAGATTAGAACGTTATTGGCAATCAAAAAAGTGAATGAATCTGAGAAATAAAGAAACGAGCCTGAACTGCCCAAGCTCGTTTTTACGTTATTCTGCTACTCTTTTCCCGACAATCACCAAATCACGTTCTATGCCATCTAGCTCCGCGACACCAGGCATGTTCGCCCACTGCTCAAAGCCGAAGCGCTTAAAAAGGCGCAGGCTTGCTTCGTTGTGGCCAAAGACAAAGCCAAGCAGCGTTTTAATGCCAAGCTTAGGGCAAGCATCAATCGCAGCCTGTATGAACGTGGTGCCGATTCCTTTGCCGCGCACGTTCTGATCAATATAAATGCTGACCTCTGCTGTATATTGGTAGGCAGCTCTGCCGTAGAAGGATTCAAAGCTCAGCCAGGCAACAATCTGATCTCCGTCCTCCATGACCCAAAGCGGACGCTGATCTGTGTGCTGATGAAACCAGCCCGCACGGTCTTCAACGGCAACAGGGGTTAAGTCTGCCGTAACGGCTCTGCTTTCGATCGTAGAGTTGTAGATCTCAACGATGGCAGGCAGGTCGTCAATCACGGCTTTTCGAATAGGTAAACTCATAGCTGATCACTCCGCATCATTTAACTTTTGAAAACTAGAGGTTATAAAAGAAGGACGTTTTGCAAAATACGTCACCTTCATAATATAAAAAGATACAAGGACACCAATAGCATCCTTCACTAAATCAATGACTGTTGCAGACCGGTATGGAACAAAGTATTGATGAATTTCATCTGTTGCCCCATATAGAATGGATGCAAAAGCTGCAAGGATACTTGCTTTCACGGTCCAGCTTTGATGAGCCGCAAACGCCAAAGCAATCAGCCAATAGAGAATTCCGAACTCAATCAAGTGAAGCGATTCCTTCATTAAACGGTCAAATGAAAAAGGCGTGTTGATAATCGCATCTGCCGGCAGGCTTGATAGAATCCATATGAGAATCATATAAAGAATGGGTGCCAGAGTCAGCATCCATTTAAGGAAAGGTTTCTTCATTATCGTGCTCCTTCAGGTGCTGATGGAACATAGTATACCACGACTGAAATAAAAATTTTAGAATCCATACATAATTTTATAAAGGGAAGCAGAAAATAAGTTTTTAACTTTTTTTGATAGAGGTGTATATATTTTCAGAATTTTGTTCAGAATGATTGCTGAGGTGATGATAGAATGAGAGAGGAAGAAACTAAACGTACTTCTCAAAACTCGAAAATGCAACAATTCTTCAGAAAGCGTTGGGTATTCCCAGCAATCTATTTAGTAAGTGCAGCATTGATTTTGACAGCCGTGTTATGGTATCAGGCTTTAGGCAATGGAGATTCAGCAAATGATCCGATTGACCAAGGAACATCTTATCAAGATGAACCGACTCAAGAAGTGAACTCAGCTGTAGAAAATTTCGCAATGCCGGCAGCTGATTCAGACGCAGTATCTGTTATCCGCAAGTTCTATGAAAAAGATGCAACAGCAGCAGAGCAAGAAGCAGCACTCGTTTCCTATAATAATACGTACGAGCCTAGCAAAGGAATTGACTTGGCAAAAGAAGATGGCAAGGAATTCGAAGTTGCAGCTTCACTAAGCGGAACTGTTACAAAAGCTGAAAAAGATCCATTACTTGGAAATGTCATTGAAATCGAGCACAAAGATGGCGTGACAACTGTTTACCAATCTTTAGCAAGCATGACGGTTGCAGCTGGTGACGAAGTTGAGCAAAACGAAATCATCGGACAAGCTGGAAAAAGCCTGATCCAAGAAGAAGATGGCGTACATGTTCACTTTGAAATCCGCAAAGATGGCGTTGCAGTCAATCCATTAGACTTCATGGACAAACCACTTCCTTCTTTAAACGACGTGAATGTTGAAAAAGAAGCTGAGCCTGTAAAAGAACAGCCAGTTAAAGAAGAAGAAGGTACTGAAGGCGAAGAAAAAGGCACTGAGCAAGAAAAAGAAGACGCTGAAAAAGGCACTGAAGACAAAAAAGGTGCTGAAGAAGACAAAGAAAAAGAAGACGCTGGTAAAGAAGGATCAGAAAAAGGGAATTCACAAGACCAATCTGAAGCTTCAATCAGCACAAAAAACGCTTAATAAGCTACAACATATAGATTGTCTATCCAATAGGGATAGACTATTTTTTTTGTTTTATATTCAGTGCCATGGCCTAAATCGACAAATTTCTTGGGAAATAACGAAAGCAGTGAACCATTCTAATTGGTTTAAATTTCTCCAAAGTTCATTTCTTTCCACATATTTTTGGATGCAATAACCCGATTTTCTGCCTCTAAATCCGGAATTTATAAAAAAATTCGCACAAATCCCTTGTCCCTCTTGACTTTTTAGCATATATCTTCACCCAAGCTAATAAAATGTTACAAACCTAACAAAGAGAGTGTATGAGGTGAGGGATCGTGAATATTTTTCGTAAACGCAGCAATGGTGCTATTATACATTCAGCTAAGCGGAAAATAACTGCTGTAACTAAGTATGCGAGTCTCATTTCACACTTCTCACATCCATTTTAGGGAGGTCGAGTGGTGTGCACGATTACATCAAAGAACGTACTATCAAGATTGGAAAGTATATCGTGGAGACGAGGAAAACTGTTCGCGTGATTGCGAAGGAATTTGGCGTTTCTAAAAGTACTGTCCATAAAGATTTGACTGAAAGACTGCCTGAAATTAATCCAGAGCTTGCGAATGAAGTGAAAGAAATCCTTGATTATCATAAATCGATACGCCATTTAAGAGGCGGGGAAGCAACGAAGCTTAAGTATCGGAAGGAGGATATCCTTCAGGAAGAACCAGTAAAATAAAGAATTACCTGTCTTTCTTGCAATTTCGACAAATCCCAACATGGAATTTTACAATTTCATACTTTTTTTAGTAATATATGATACAATATGAAATTAGGGCACAAAGTAGGAATTGCTGGGATCAGATTGCAAGGAGGATATGGTAAGAATGTTTGCAAGGGATATAGGAATTGACCTTGGTACTGCAAATGTACTAATTCACGTAAAAGGTAAAGGCATCGTCTTAAACGAGCCATCTGTAGTTGCACTTAATAAGAACACGGGCAAGGTTCTTGCTGTTGGAGAAGAAGCAAGAAGAATGGTAGGACGTACTCCTGGGAATATTGTTGCGATTCGTCCTTTAAAAGACGGAGTCATCGCCGATTTTGAAGTAACAGAAGCTATGCTTAAGCATTTTATCAACAAATTAAATGTAAAGGGTTTATTCACGAAACCGCGGATGCTTATCTGCTGTCCGACGAATATCACCTCTGTTGAGCAAAAAGCCATTAAAGAAGCTGCTGAAAAAAGCGGCGGAAAATACGTTTATCTTGAAGAAGAACCAAAGGTCGCAGCAATTGGCGCCGGCATGGACATTTTTCAGCCAAGCGGAAATATGGTAGTAGATATTGGCGGTGGAACGACGGATGTCGCAGTCCTTTCAATGGGCGATATTGTCACCGCCTCTTCTATTAAGATGGCTGGGGACAAGTTCGACATGGAAATCTTAAATTACATCAAAAAAGAGTACAAGCTCTTAATTGGTGAACGTACGGCTGAGGATATTAAAACGCAAGTAGCGACAGTGTTCCCAGGCGCACGCAACGAAGAAATTGCCATTCGCGGCAGAGACATGGTATCAGGCCTGCCCCGTACCATTACCGTTAATTCTGAAGAAGTAGAAGGCGCACTGCGTGAATCAGTAGCCCTCATCATTCAAACTGCAAAAAGCGTACTCGAGCGCACACCGCCTGAACTCTCTGCGGACATCATCGACCGCGGCGTCATCTTAACAGGCGGCGGAGCCCTCCTGAACGGTCTGGATCAGCTGATGGCAGAAGAATTAAAGGTTCCTGTCTTAATCGCAGAAAATCCAATGGACTGTGTAGCAATCGGCACAGGCATCATGCTTGATAACGTCGATCGCCTTAATAGACGCAAGTTTGGATAATAGTATGGAAAAACATCAGTTTTTGAACTGGTGTTTTTTTGTTTTTTCTCACTTCCTATAAACCTTTCGCCAATCAAGCCGATTTTAAGAGTGTACCTTCGATTTTTTATTAAACTTATATATTTATACAAGTGATGTTCCAAAAGTCAGATATAATGAAAATAGAAAATACTGTCGGAAAAAGAGAAATGACTCTCTTATGAGGTGAAAGAATGCTACGAGGTTTTTATACAGCGACTGCAGGGATGCTAGCCCAGCAGCGAAGAACAGAAATGCTGTCAAATAACATAGCCAATGCGAATACACCTGGATATAAATCGGATCAGGCAGCGCTAAAGGCCTTCCCGGAAATGCTGCTGAAAAGAGTTGAAAGCAGCAAGGTTCCTGCTCCTGCCACGCAGGCTGTCGGAACGCTGATTACTGGCGTGTATCTTCAAGAAATGATTCCTCAATTTACTCAGGGCGATCTTCGTGAAACAGGTCTCTCAAGCGATGTTGCCTTAGTTGAAGAGCTGGTTCCCTATAATGAGGAGACCAATGCGAAAGGTACTTTGCTTTTTGCAGTGCAGACTCAAGCTAATGAATTGCGCTATACACGTAATGGACAATTTACTCGAAATGATAACGGTGAGCTTACCCTTGCAGGCAACCCTGTTTTAGGTACGAACGGACAGCCCATTTCAGTTGCTTCTGATCAATTTGAAATCACAGCAGACGGAACGGTTAGAGTGGACGGGGTTGAACAGGCTAAAATTGAAATTGTCTTTGCCGGTGACACAAGAACCTTAATTAAAGAAGGAAATGGTCTTTACCGGACAGAGGATGGAAATGAATTGCCGACTGCGGTCAAAAATCCTGAAATTTCGTACCAGCTAAAGCAGGGCTATGTGGAAGGCTCAAATGTCGACGTTTCCAAAACGTATACAGAGATGATGACAGCTTACCGTGCTTTTGAAGCAAATCAAAAAGTGCTGCAGGCTTACGATAGAAGTATGGATAAAGCCGTGAATGAAATCGGCAGGGTAAGATAATAGGGGGATGAGCAGATGCTGCGTTCGATGATTACAGCTACAAATACATTAGGTCAGCTGCAAAAACAGCTGGATCTGATTGGAAATAACATGGCAAACATTGATACACAAGGCTACAAACGCACTCAAACAGGTTTCTCGGAGCTCCTTAATCAGCAAGTAAACAATGCCGGACTTCAGGACAACCCTGCTGGGCGGTCGACAGCTCTTGGCGTTCGGCCTGGAGTCGGCGCGATAGTGACAGGACAAACCGTGTATACCCAAGGCAGCATCAAGGTGACGGATCGGGAGCTTGACCTTGCCCTGACAAAGCCTGGCCAATACCTGCAAGTAGAAGCAGGCGGCGAGGTCCAGTATACTCGGGATGGAGCTCTATATTTGAATCCTGCAGAGAATGGCAAGCTTCAGCTTGTCACATCTGAAGGCCACGCTGTACTTGATGAAAATCAAAATCTGATTTTCTTTGATGATGCGTTTGAAAAAATGAAGGTAACACCTGATGGCAGATTAACGGCAGTTCCGGGCAATCATTCTGTTCAATTAGGAATAGTTGGGGTAAATCAGCAATCTATGCTTGAAAAACAGGGCGGAAATCGGTACGCTTTAAATGAGAACGCACCAAACGGCACGATCACATTTTTGAACCGTGATCAAATTGGTGTTCAGCAAGGTGCGCTTGAAATGTCAAATGTCGATCTATCAAAAGAAATGACCGAGCTGATGGTAGCTCAAAGGTCTTATCAATTAAACTCAAAATCAATCACCATGGGCGATCAAATGCTCGGGTTAATCAATAGCGTCAGATAAACAAAGGGGTTTTTACAATGAGTATAAGCGAACAGTCTCGTGAAGAAGTGAAAGAAACGAAAAAAACAGAAGAATCCAGCAGCCGCAAAATCAGAATCAGGCTATTTCCGATCTGGCTGCGCATTGTTTTATTGCTTTTTTTCATGTCCATTGCGGCAATCGGCGGTGCGATGATTGGCTACGGTGTACTCGGTGATGGAAAGCCAACAGGCGTATTCGATAAACGAACATGGCAGCACGTCTTTGACCTGGTGGAAAAAGAATCCGAAAAATAAGGAGGGCTAACCCCTCCTTTTTGTGTATAATAGAACTAATAGGTTGTACTAGGAGGAGGTACTAAAATGTTAGACATCACACAAATCAAAGAAATCATTCCGCATCGTTATCCATTCCTGCTCATCGATAAAATCCTTGAAGTAGACGAAGGCAAGCGTGCAATCGGACTAAAAAACGTAACAGCAAACGAAGAATTCTTCAACGGCCATTTCCCAGAATACCCAGTCATGCCAGGCGTCTTAATCGTTGAAGCACTCGCCCAAGTCGGCGCTGTTGCCATGCTGATCAAAGAAGAAAACCGCGGCCGCCTAGCCTTCTTCGCAGGCATCGACAACTGCCGCTTCAAAAAGCAAGTAACACCAGGCGACCAGCTCCGCCTCGAAGTTGAAATCATCCGTCTGCGCGGATCACTCGGCAAAGGCAAAGGTGTCGCTACAGTAAACGGCGAAGTCGTATGTGAAACAGAATTGATGTTTGCGTTGGGTGAAAAGAAAGAATAGATGGTGAGACGATCCTTTTGTGGGGTCGTTTTTTTGCGGGTTTTGCTAGAAAAGAGGTATTTAAGGTTTTAAAGGTTGCAGTTCAACATAAGGATTAGGATAAAATTTGAAAAGTGAAAGTATTTTGTAAAAGTTGAAGAGTAAATCTTATAAAGTGACGAATAAAGCCAATTGCCAGCTGCAAGTCAAAGGCTAAATACCCAAGATCGTTTAGCAAATTCCAGATTTCGTTTAAAAAAGGTGCCTGCAATTTTTAAATTGGGAATAAATTGGAAAAGTGAAAGTATTTCGTAATAGTTGATGAGTAAATTTGATAAAGTGATGAGAAAATGTGCAAAGTTGAAGAGTAAAATCATATAGTTGACGAGTTAAGCCAATTTACCGCATTCCTGAAATTAATTCTGGCTAAATTGAAGGAAAGCAGCACCGGAGAAAGAATAGTTTTAAGGGAAATAAAAAGGAGTGATTTTTTGATTAAGAAAGAGCTGAAAAGGACTCTCAAACTGCAAAAATTAGAAGCTTTGCTAAGAAGGCTGCCTTCAAATTATCCAAAGAGGCACAGGATTGAAGAGGAATACTCAAAATGTATAGCTGGATATAGAGGTGAAAAATCTTTATTATTTCATTTGGACGGGATTGATAGTAAAGAATTCATCATTCTTCACGATGTAAGACTTCCTCAAGACGAAAAGTATTTTTTTCAAATGGATACTATTATTTTATCTCCTGTATTCGCTGTCATTCTTGAGATAAAAAATATGAGCGGAACCTTATGTTTTGATCAGAAATACAATCAGTTACTCCGAACACAAAATGGCCGTGAAGATGCTTTTCCAGATCCGATTCTTCAATTGCAGCGCCAGCATGGAAACCTCGAAAAGTGGTTCGAAAAACATAAACTTCCTCCTGTTCCCATCATTTCTTACATCGTTATTAGCAACCCCTCAACCGTTATTAAATCAATTCCTATGCACTCAGATACCATTCAAAAGAAAGTCATTCACGCAGCTAAATTACCTGGTGAGATAAACAAGTTAAACAAAAGATATAAGAATACAGTAATGACAAATAAGGATCTTAACAGAATTTCAAGACTCCTAGTTAGACAGCATGCTCCATATGATCCAGATGTCCTGCAAACTTTTCAGGTTCTCCCTTCAGACCTTCTAATAGGTGTACATTGCACAAATTGTGGTTGTCTTCCAATGAGAAGAGTAAGCGGTAGCTGGTTTTGCATGAAATGTCATTTTTCTAGCAAAGATGCCCACATTGAGTCTCTCATGGATTATGCCATGTTAATTGAAACCTCAATTACAACCAAAGAGACCCTTAAATTTCTAATGCTTGCATCAAACTCATCTGCTTCCAGGATCTTGAAATCATTAAACCTCCCCTACACAGGTACCTACAAAAACCGCAGATACCAGCTCCCCAAATAAACGTTTACATCTCCGCACATGTGGTAAATAAATACTGTAACACCCATTTTAGACAAATTTTCCGAATAAACCTAATCATTCTGGACACCCTAACCACGACCGCTGGATAAAGGTCTAATTAAGGAAGGAGTATGATTATGAATAAGAAGTGGATACTCAAAATTTCAGGTACATTACTAGCAGCTATGCTGATTGCGGGCTGTGCGGACGATCAGGATCCTGCACCACCGGAAGATAACAATATGGAAGAAGAAGTGCCAAATGATGAAACGCCTCCTCCTGCTGAGGACGAAACAGAGAAGAACATGGAGCAGGATATGGAAGAAGACATGCAGGAAGATGGGAACAAGATGGAAGAAGACGAGAAAGAGATGGAACAGAACATGGAAAACGATATGAAAGAAGAAAACAAATAACCGCATAAATAAAAAAAGTCCCGCTCACGCTTGAGCGGACTTTTTCACGTTTAATTCTCTTTGTTCCTTTAGCTTTTGTTTGAAAGCCTGCTTTAGGCCTTCACCGTGCAGACCTTTCCTCAGCAGATCCTCAAGCAATTTTTCAGGCTCGTGCTTTGCTTTCCGCGCGAGCATCCGCCCCTCAAATAAGACAGAAATATGTTCTTCCAGGACCATAATGGATTTAATCATCGCCACGATCTCGGCGGGTTTGTTGGTTTTCTTGGAAATCGTTACATATAGATGCAGCTCTTTATTCTTTTGCGAGAGTGTTTCAAAATATGAGCGGTGTTCCTTTGCTAAAAGAGCTTCAATCATCCAGTGATTTTCCCCGTCTTCTTTGTTGATGATCAGTCCGTCCGATAAAGGAATTTCTTCTAAACGAGCACCATTTTCTCCCTGCACTTCAATGGTCAGCCCTACGAGTCTAAACGTTTTCATAAATACCCTCCTTGGTCCAGTTTATCGTTCCTGTATGGTTATTGTTACATTATACCATACAGAAAGAGTGAAGCACTAAACAGAGGGATGAGCAGAATGAATCAATTAAATAGATAAAAAAAAGAGGAAAAAAGAGGAAATGAGAGAATTAATACAAAATATGACAATATACGAGCGAAAATGCCTATATCCGGCTGTTTTCATAAACTTGTAAATTTGCTATGGTAAAATAGCAAACTTTAAGAAATGAGGCTGATCAATGGAGACGATTAAGTTAAAAACAATTTCGGTAAAAGATCTGCAAACAACGGGTGAAATGGTGAGGGAAAGGTCAGATGATAAATCATTATTATTAAAAGTAGGGGAGATCATTGCCGGCAAAACAAAGTACTACCACTTCCAGGTACATAGGGAAGCGTCAGTAGAAATATTATACGAAACAAAAGACAAGCTTCAAATTGTAAGAATCCTATTCGATTTATTTAAAAGTGAAATGTCCATCAAATCGTACGTATGGACAGACCAAACCAAGCGTTATGAAGAAACAGCCATTCAAAATGAACTCATCGCATCACAAGCATTTCAAGCTATTCTCCAAAGCATCACTTTTTCAGGTCATGAACAGCAATCCTATTTATTTCAAATACATAGAAAATAGCAGCAAACATAACGAATCGTAATAATTGACCCTAGAAAAAACAGAAATTCTACAGGGAAAATCACTTTTTACAATCCAAAAACGGCGTTTTCAAGATTTTTCCTAATTCCAAATACCCGCTACAATAGCCTTGTAAGCTAAAGAGAGGAGGAATTAGGTGATTAATTCAGTCACGCTGGTCGGACGCTTAACGAAAGATCCGGAAATGCGCTACACAGCAGAAGGGGCGCCTGTCGCCAATATCACACTCGCAGTGAGCCGGTCTTTTAAAAATGCAGCGGGTGACATGGACACAGACTTCGTCAACTGCACCCTGTGGAGAAAAACGGCAGAAAACACAGCCAACTATTGCCGCAAGGGTTCAATCGTAGGCGTATCCGGACGCATCCAGACCCGCAGCTACGAAAACTCGGAAGGCAGGCGCGTCTATGTCACAGAAGTAGTAGCGGACTCCGTACGCTTCATGGGCGGCAAAACCCGTGAACTTGCAGTAACAGAAAAATAACAACCCCTCAAAACCCCTCACAGAAACAGAATCAAGGAACTCCCCACTTCCTCACTTAACTAGCCGGAACTCTCCGGCTAGTTTTTTCATGAGAAGGGACAAGCAGGATATAAAAAAACAAATCAGGTCTTAACTTAAAGAGATGGAGGTGTCTGGAAAAAAGATAGTATATAATCCAAACTGGCAAGTATTTGTCCGATTCCTGCTAGTAAAAGAGCCATTCCGGCAAGTAAAAACCCCATATTGGAAAGTAATCCAACTGTCTGACGGAATTTCCGTACCAACAGCTATCCCCAAACCCTTAAATACCCAACTGCATCTAGAAAAACCACTAAACAAACACAAAAAAACCAGCCCAAACCGGACTGGTCCCTACAAAAATCCTATTTCCCAACCTTTTTCGCAATCAACTCATACAGCTTCTTCCACTCTGCACTCATTGTTTCTTTCTTCAAATCGTCTTTTTTCTTGCTCATGTCGCGCGCCTCCTAGCTCATGGAGAGGGTGAAGAGCTCTTCCAGTTCGTCTGTGGACAGCTCTGTGATCCAGCTCTCGCTTTGGATGATTTCATCGTTCAAGGATTGCTTTTTATCAAGCATGCCATCGATTTTCTCTTCGATCGTTCCTGTAGTAATCAGCTTGTGCACGTGAACGAAACGATTCTGACCAATGCGGTAAGCACGGTCTGTAGCCTGGTTCTCAACAGCAGGGTTCCACCAGCGGTCATAGTGAACAACGTGATTTGCGGCCGTTAAATTCAAGCCGGTTCCTCCAGCCTTCAGTGACAAAATCAAAATCGAATACTCTTTATTCTGGAACTGCTCCACCATCTTGTCGCGCGCCGCTTTTGCCACACTGCCGTTTAAGAACAAGACTTTCTCTCCGAATTCACTCTCGAGCAAGGATTGAATCATTTCACCCATGCCTATATATTGCGTAAATATCAAACAGCTCTCATCCTGCTCCCGAATCGCCGTTACAAGCTCAAGCAGCTTCTCAATTTTATGAGAGCGTGTTGTCACTGATGCCGCATGTTCCTCTTTCAAATAAAGCGCAGGATGATTACAGATCTGCTTCAGCTTCCCGAGCATCTTCAAAATCAAAGCCTTCCGCTGCATCCCTGCAAGCTGTGACACTTGGTCAAAAGTATCCTTAACCAGCTGTTCATAAAGAGATGCCTGTTCAACCGTAAGCGGGATATACTCTTTCTGCTCCTGCTTCTCAGGCAGATTCAGCGCAACCTGTTCATCACGCTTCGTCCGGCGCAGCAGGAACGGCTTAATCAGCTGCTGCAGGTTTCCGATAATCGCTGGATCCCGATCCTTCTCAATCGGGAGCACAAATCGCTTATGGAAACTATGCAAGCTGCCAAGAAATCCTGTATTGATAAAATCAAAAATCGACCACAATTCCGTTAAGCGATTCTCCATCGGAGTCCCTGTTAAGGCAATATGATGCAGACCCTTCAATTTCCGAATCGCACGGGACTGCTTCGTATGCGCATTTTTAATGTTCTGCGCCTCATCCAAACATATCGTGCTCCATGTAACGGAAGCAATCTCTTCATGATCGGCGTGAGACAGGCCGTAAGACGTCAAAACAATATCCGTATCGGCAAGCGATACATGAAAATCTTCACCCCTTGCCCGATTAGGACCGTAATGAAGATGAACCTTCAAACTAGGAGCAAACTTCTCAATTTCCTTCTGCCAGTTTCCAAGGACAGAGGTAGGGGCAATAATTAAAAACGGAGCTTCACGCTTCTCGTGCTCCACTACATACACAAAATAAGCAATCATCTGAATCGTTTTCCCAAGCCCCATATCATCCGCTAAACAAGCGCCAAAATGGAACTTCCGCAGAAACAGCAGCCAGTCAACGCCTTGCTGCTGATAAGGACGCAGATCACCGTGAAACGTCGAAGGAACATCGTGCGTCGGAATATCCGTTATCTCCGTCAGCTGACGAAGCATCGACTTCATTTGACGGCTGAGCTCAATATGAATATTCGCAAATGCTCTTGAATCAAGAACCTCATCATCGTTATCGCGTGCATCAGCAAGTTCCTGCTGCAGAATATCGGAAAAGTGCAGGCCTTCTTTTTCAGCCTTTTTCAAAATCGATTGCACATGTTTAATAAAAGCAGGGTCAAGCTTAATCCACTGTCCTTTAAAATTCACAAGACGGCGGTTATCATTCACCATCCCCATAAACTCTTCCTCACTCATCTCCACGCCATTCGTCGCAAAGCGCCAGTTGAAATCAATCAGCGAGTTCATGCCGACAAACGATTGTCCGCGCGGGGACCGACGACATCTTCGCCTTCAGCAACACCTTTGAATCACGGACAACCTGCCACCATGATGGCAAGAGAATCTCGACGCCAGTATTTACAAACGTTTCACTAGCACTTGTTAAAAAGAGCCACGCCTCATCCTCGGTAATATGCGTGTTCCCATTTTGAAAAGAGAGCCACGGCACAATTTCCTCAAACCGCTGCTGCTCGCGTTCAATCCGGTCCATATAACCTCGCCATGGAGTAGGCAAATCCTTCAGTCCCTGAAAAAGATGAAACGAATCCGGGTTCTTTCGGTCCCGCAAAAACAACTCAAGCTTCCAATCGTCGCCATCATAATCAGGCTCATTTAACCGCAGCCCAATCGTAAACGGAGCATCATCAATTAAGAAGCCGATCTTCTCAAGCCAGTCGCGCTCGTCAAGAAAATGACCTTCAAACTTCTCTGTAGCGGCATAAGCTTCCACAATGTCACTCCATGCCCGCCCCAGATCTGAATTCCGCTCAATCAAATCGCTCACAGCAGCAGACAGCCAATCCGCCGTAAAGCCTTCAAGCTCTCCAGCAGTATCACGCCAGCCAAACGTACCATTCTTCCACCGTTCAAAATCAGGCATAAACTCGCCGTTCACAATGCAGTCGTAAATGGCCTCTGCTGCATCAATCAGCGGGACAGCATCACCGCTGTACTCAATATCAGCCAGCGAATTCGTCGTATCTTTTCCGATCAGCTCAACCATCATCCATGGAGAAAGCAAAACAGAAGGGACCCCAATGTAGCTCACATCTTCAAGCAGCGATCCAAAGAAAGAGGATTCATGCCATGTGAACAAGTAGCGCCGCATATGATTCGTTCCGAGCGTTTTCTCATCCTTCGTCGTGCACCATACGTAAAAGTGAAAATTCTCGATTTGTTCCGTATGGACGGAGATCTTCAAATCATTCAGCATGAATCAACTTTCCTCTCTTCAGCTCCTCTTGAAAAGCACGCAGTCGCCGGTGCTCATGTGAAAGCTTTTCAAGATAGATTTCAAATTGCGTTTCATTCTTTATCTTTTTATATAACGTGCGCGCTTTCTTTAAATAGCGCACCGCAAGCTTATAATTCGTTCGCGTCCTGAGAGCGATCTCCTGGCGTATCGCATGGTGATATATCGTCAGCAGCGATTCAGGACTTTCTTTCTCTATCATCTTTAACAAATCACGGTCAATCTCATACAATTCAAACCCAAGCAGCAAATGCAGCTCTGCCCATGTTCTGAATTGCTTCCGGTTCACGAGAAAATGATGATACTCTGCGTAACTGAATGGAAGCAGATTGCGGCAGGCATTCTCATACAGCCGTTCATCCTTGGTCTGAGTCGAGTACTCTGACAGTATATCCAGGAAAAAGCGAATCGAACGGCGCTTCTCTTCATATGGAATGTCGCTGTTTAAAAAAGCATCCGATTTCCCAAGCAAATACGTAAACCACTTCGAAGCTCGCTTCCAATTTTTCCGGGAAACAAGATCGCCAACCCAGTCATATAAAATCGGAAAAGCTCCGTCATTAAAGACCTTCATCTTCTCAAATAAAGCATCATCATCGCCCTGAAGAAAATCCATATGAATTAAGGCAAGACGATATTCAGGGACATCACGTTCACTTAATTGCTCATTCAGCCAGTCAACCTCTCGCTCAATCCACTTCTTCCGATTAAGCAGACCGATCCAAAGAGCACGGTAAAGACTGATCCGTTCAAACTGCAGATAACTGCTGACATCAAGCAGCTGATGAAAAACCTCCATGCTCTCTTCAAAAAGTGAATCCAGAGAGAAAGGCAACGCGAATTTCCGCATCTCCCGAAGTTCGAATGTAATGGACTCAATACACTCTTCAAAATAAGAATGATAAACATGATGTAACAAATGATCATTTGGTTTCGTCTCATTAAGTAGACGAAGCATGTAGAACAATGTCGTAAGGTTTGCATGTATAGTATAAAACCGTCTGAGGTCCGCATTTTTCGGAGCCTTCTTCTTCAGCACGGGATAGTAATGGTTGTACAAGCTCTGTATTTGCTGAATGTTGCGCGGCCGATTCTGAGCCCATCTCTTGTATTCAAACTCAAAAAACGATAGCCAGCTTGAAAGAGAATCATCCTTCCAGCTCACAGATGGTATCATCTGGCTGGCCGGCTTCAGCTGGGCAAGAATCGCCTGCTGCGTCTTGGCATTCCAAGCGTCTATATATGTACCGACTCGTTCGACGCTTGCATATAAATAGAGAAAGGATGCCACAACATGACGGCAGGGAAAAGCTGCAGAACAGGAACATGAGCTCATTGTAAAAAAATCAAGCTCAAGCACAACCCGAACAGGCGTCACATCCTGCACAT
The DNA here is from genome assembly GCF_030817055.1 of Bacillus sp. V2I10. Classification (NCBI taxonomy): domain Bacteria; kingdom Bacillati; phylum Bacillota; class Bacilli; order Caryophanales; family Bacillaceae; genus Bacillus; species Bacillus sp. V2I10. The sequence continues at coordinate 627,877 of NZ_JAUSYV010000001.1, forward strand.
TGGCACTCATTGTGTGTCCATCTATTTTCACGTTGTACACGCTGCCCTGCCGATACAGCATTAGCCCTTTTTTCACAAGATTGCGATCGTCTTCTAACTCAGGCGAAAGCTGATCCTGCAGCTCTTCACCCGCATGCAGAATCAACTCTTTATCCAGTTCATGCTGAAGCATGGGACACCGCTCCTTTTTTAAGTAATAAGAAAGTATATAATTTTGCGCTTCTTTATCCAGCTTTATCGCCCAACTCCTCGGCCAAAACAAATCCGTCAAAAAAGTCAAACCCGGACTTTTCTGCCGGATTCTTATCTGTCTGTCAGAGCTAAACGGGCACTTGCGCTTTTCGTAGTCAATTCTTTTATTATAACTGATATTGAACAAAGGATAAAATGGAAAGGAAATTTTCGGCGGAGAGGTTTAGAGTTGTCATCATTCGGGGACATAAAAGAGAGATTGTATCGAAAGATGTAAATAGTTGTTGAACTTCTGCGAATCTAGGATTATAATATGCTCATAATCACGATTGTATAAAAATGTAAAATGAAAGGGTAAAAGGTACGATGAAAGAAAATCAAATCAATCATGAAGATTTTTTGAAGCTATTAGTAAATGCTCAGCAAAAAGGCGAGCAATCATCGACGATTACAACAAAAGAAATGGTGGAGGACCTTATCCTTCAAATGAAAAAATTATATACAGCATAATTCGCGCAATTCGCGCGCAAAACCCGCAATTTGTCGAAAATTGCGGGTTTTGTGGTTTGTTAGGTATAAAGGCCTATTAATATTATTCTTGAATTGTTCGATAATTTTAGTATAACAGCAAGTTTATACCAGTTTCTACAGCTCGTTTAAAAAAATGCTGAAAGGCAATGACGCAAAGTTACAGGGGCTAAGGTACTGGGTACTAAGTCAGCCAGTTGCTAAAAAACGAAGGAGTTTTTGAATGAAACGAACTTGGTTAACACCTGAAGAAATAGATGCAAAAAAAGAATGGAATAAAAAAATGCTCTACATCTCGATTCCATTTTTTGCAGCAACATTTGGCGCCGGAATTACCTTTTTAATGAATATGATGTAAGAAAACTCAGCAATACCGCGAAGAGTGTCGAAATTTGACGCTCTTTTTTTGTGAAAATATTGTAAAAAGCGTGGCTTTTGTCAACTTAGTTTGTATAATAGGAGTTATTGATTATATAAAATGATAGTTTCATATCATTTTGATATGTTTCTGAAGAATTTCAACGATAATTTCAGTGAGAAATTTAACCTATGGAGGTCACCGTGGAGGAAACCATTAGTCTGAAAGAACTGTTCACCACGCTAAAGAAGCGTCTTGGTCTCATACTTATCATCACAGCCATCGCAACAATGACGAGCGGAGTTGTCAGTTACTTCTTTATCACACCTATTTACCAAACTTCTACCCAAATCCTAGTCAACCAATCTCAGCCCGATCAGCAGCAATTCAACCCAAACCAAATCCAAACAAACCTGCAATTAATAAATACATACAACGTTATTATTAAAAGCCCAGCTATTTTGGACAAAGTGAAAAGTGAATTGAATTTAAAAGAAAGCACGGGAGCATTAAATAGCAAAATTACGGTAGGCAGCGAAAAGGATTCACAAGTTGTCCTTATTACCGTACAAGATGAAGATCCAGAAAAAGCAGCTTTAATTGCGAACACAGTTGCTACAACGTTTCAATCAGAAATCAAAAACATCATGAAAGTAGACAATGTCAGCATCCTTTCAAAGGCAGACATCGGTGAACAGCTTTCACCAATAAAACCTAAACCCGTTTTAAACATGGCGATTGCATTTGTTGTCGGATTAATGTCAGGTGTCGGACTTGCATTTTTACTTGAGTATCTAGATAACACCATTAAAGACGAGCAGGAAATTGAAAAGCTGCTTGAGCTACCAGTCTTAGGATCTATTGCTTTAATGGACCGTGACGATGAATTAGAAGAAAAACAAGTGAAGCCATCCAAAACCACTAGAGCAAGAGGTGAAAACTATGGCGCGTAAAGGAAACAAATTATTTAAGGTGAACAATCGCAGTTTAATAACAGTATTAAAACCAAAATCACCAATCTCTGAACAATATCGTACAGTAAGAACCAATATCCAGTTTTCTGCTGTTGATCAAGAAGTACGATCGTTGCTAGTTACATCAACTGGTCCAGGCGAAGGGAAATCAACCACCGCAGCCAATCTTGCGGTAGTATTCGCTCAGCAAGGAAAAAAAGTTCTCTTGATCGACGCAGACTTAAGAAAACCGACTATGCATTACACGTTCAAAACAGAGAATTTTCAAGGGTTAACCAATGTTTTACTAAGACAGAAGTCTTTAGAACAAGCTGTGAATCTCACAGAAGTCGAAAACCTGGACCTTCTATCAAGCGGTCCGATTCCGCCAAATCCTGCGGAATTGCTCTCTTCAAAATCAATGAAGCAGCTGCTTGAAAATGCATATGGAATCTATGACATAATCATTTTTGATTCTCCACCTGTAATGGCTGTCACAGACGCACAAATTCTAGCAAATGAAACAGAAGGATGTTTACTGGTTGTTTCTAGCGGGAAAACAGAAAGAGAAATGGCGTTAAAAGCAAAAGAAGCACTTGAAGCAGCTAAAAGCAAGCTATTAGGTGTCGTGCTTAACGGAAAGAAAGCAAGTGAGAGCTCATACTACTACTACTACGGCGGGAAATAAGTCTCATGGACAAGGTTCCCCCTTTTCTTTGTGCTTTTTCCGTGGAAATAAGTAACATTCATTCAAATTCATGACAAAACATGATTCAAAAGTAACAAAAGAAAGAGTGAAGGAAATTGATCGATATACACTGCCACATATTGCCCGGAGTGGATGATGGAGCAGCCGATTTGAATGAAAGCCTTGAAATGGCCAAAGCAGCATTTGACGAAGGAATCAAAACAATCATAGCAACCCCTCATCACCAAAATGGTCGCTATGAAAACAACAAGGCAACAGTCACTAAAGGGATCGAAGTGCTAAGAGAAGCGATAGATCACGCAAATATACCGCTAACCATTATGCCAGGTCAAGAAGTCAGATTGTACGGAGAGCTTCTGCAGGATTATGACTCTGATTTAATTCTTTCGCTCAATCAAGCAAACTACATTCTAATAGAATTCCCATCGAATCACGTACCTAGGTATGCAGAACAAATGCTGTTCGATTTACAGATGAAAGGCTTAACTCCAATCATCGCACATCCTGAAAGAAATGCAGAAATCATTGAGCATCCTACCATTCTCTATAACCTTATAAAAAAAGGGGCATGCTCACAAATTACAGCTGCAAGTTTGACAGGAGAGTTTGGGAAAAAGATCAAAAAGTTCTCTCATCAGCTAATTGAAGCTAAACTCACACATTTTATCGCTTCCGATGCTCATAACACTTCAAATCGAAGATTCAAGTGGAATGAAGCTATGAATGTATTGAAAAAAGAATACGGAAGAGGAAGCCAATACTACTTCGTAGAAAACGCAGAATTATTAGTCAGTGGACAATCAATCTACAAAGAAAGTCCAGAACGGATCAAACGAAAAAAGCTATTAGGCTTATTTTAGAAAGGAAGCTATCAAAGTGAAATTAGATGCTTTCCCTATAAACATTGTAAAAACTGTTCGTTATATCAAACGACATGCTACGGATAAACAAATTTTCGAAATTGAAAAACTGTTAAAAGAAACAATCGAAGAAAGATTAATGGAATTACAAAAAGATGAAAAACAAATGACCGAAAGGAGGAACATGTCATTATGACATATAAGAAAAGAATAGCCATGCTTGTCAGTATAGATTCATTAATTGTACTTACTGCAATTTATCTAGGGTATTTCATCCTACATCCATACTTAAGCATCTTCACCATGCCAATCTTATTTTTCAATTCAATCACGCTATTAATTAGCCATCATATCTTTGCTCATTTCTATCACCTATATAAAAAGGCGTGGCAGTATGCAAGTGTGGGAGAGTTAGTAGGAATCGTTAAGGCAGTCACACTTTCAATTGTTGCAGCAGCAATTGTTCAATCACTAGTTTTTGGGCATATCTACGTACGGGTGTATTTCATAACTTGGATGCTGCATGTCCTTTTAATTGGAGGATCACGTTTCTCGTGGAGAATGGTAAGACATCGAATTATAGGAAAAGTTTTAGATAAGAAACGAACACTTATCATTGGAGCTGGTGCAGCTGGAACAATGATTGCACGCCAGTTATTGAACAACAGTGACAATGGTTTGTATCCTGTTGCATTTGCAGATGATGATCCAAAAAAATTAAATCTGCACATAATGGGGATTCCTGTAGAAGGCAAGACAGAGTCTATCAAAACAATCGTAGAGAAATATAAAATTGAAAATATTGTCATTGCAATCCCATCTCTTAACAAAAAAGATTTACAGGTTATTTTTGAAGAGTGCAGCAAAACGAATGCAAAAACACAAATCATCCCTAAAATAGAGGATTTAATGACTGGTAAAGTATCGGTTAACGAGTTTAGAGATGTTAAGGTTGAAGATTTGCTAGGCAGAGAACCGGTAGAATTAGATATCCAATCGATCTCTAAGAAAATATCAGGAAACACAGTTTTAGTTACCGGTGCTGGAGGATCAATAGGTTCTGAGATTTGCAGACAAGTAAGTAAATTCAAACCTAGGAAACTATTGCTTCTCGGTCATGGAGAAAATTCCATATATTCGATCGATATTGAACTTAGAAACATGTATCAGAATGAATTTGAAATCATTCCGGTAATTGCAGACGTACAAGATCGTTACAGAATTTTCGAAGTAATGGAATTGCACAAACCAGATGTTGTTTATCATGCAGCAGCTCATAAGCATGTGCCCTTAATGGAATACAATCCAAAAGAGGCTGTAAAAAACAATGTGATTGGTACAAAAAATGTTGCAGAAGCTTCTGATACATTCGGAGTTAAAACCTTTGTATTAGTTTCATCAGACAAAGCGGTAAACCCAACGAACGTTATGGGTTCTACTAAACGAATTGCTGAAATGGTGATACAGAATCTTGATAAAGAAAGTCAAACAAATTTCGTTGCTGTAAGATTCGGAAATGTTTTGGGTAGTCGCGGCAGCGTAATTCCGTTATTTAAAAAACAGATACAAGCTGGTGGACCGGTTACAGTTACTCATCCTGATATGACCAGGTATTTTATGACGATTCCTGAAGCTTCAAGACTTGTTATGCAAGCAGGAGCACTTGCACGTGGCGGTGAAATCTTCGTTCTTGATATGGGAGAACCTGTTAAGATTGTTGATTTGGCTAAAAATTTAATTCAGTTGTCAGGTTACTCTATAGAAGAAATCGGGTTGGAGTTTTCAGGTATTAGACCCGGAGAGAAAATGTATGAGGAACTTCTAGGAGAGAATGAAGTTCATGGAAAAGCTATTTTTCCGAAGATTTTCATTGGGAAGTCGGTAGATGTTGATTACAGCAGGGTTTATAACCTGATTGAGAATTATTTTAGTTTCGACCAGGAATTTTTATGTAGATATGTATTGGATTTAGCCAATAAAAAAGAAAATCTTTTAATGAAAAATTCTAATTAAGAGGTGGATTCTATGCAAAAAGTAAGAAAAGCGATCATTCCAGCAGCGGGGTTAGGAACGAGATTTTTACCGGCAACTAAGGCTCAACCGAAAGAAATGCTGCCAATCGTAGATAAACCTACAATTCAGTATATTATCGAGGAAGCAGTAGCTTCAGGAATAGAAGATATTATTATTGTTACAGGCAGAGGCAAAAGAGCGATTGAAGATCATTTTGATAAGTCGTATGAGTTGGAAGAGACTCTTGCTAAGAAGGGGAAGTTTGAGCAGTTAAAAGAAGTCCAAGAGATTTCTAAACTAGCAAACATTCACTATATTCGTCAAAAAGAACCATTAGGATTGGGTCATGCTATCGCCTGCGCTAGTCGTTTTATAGGGAATGAACCTTTTGCTGTTTTGCTAGGCGATGATATTGTGAACTCACCTGAAAAACCTTGTTTAAAACAATTGATCGATGTGTATGAAAGATATACCTCGTCAGTCATTGGAGTTCAACAAGTTCCTAATGAAGATGTTTCTAAATATGGTGTGATTTCTATTAGTAACGGTGAGATTGAAAATAAAGTATTTCATATTGATAATTTAGTTGAAAAACCAAAATTAGAAGAAGCGCCTTCTAATTATGCAATCATGGGACGTTATATTCTAAGACCAGAGATTTTTAATATACTAAAGAACCTTGAACCGGGTGCCGGTGGGGAAATTCAATTGACAGATGCGATTAAGAAGTTAAATGAATTGCAAATGGTTGTTGGTTGTGAATTTGAGGGACAACGTTATGATGTTGGAGATAAGCTTGGTTTTATAAAGGCTACGGTGGAGTTTGCTTTAGAGCGGAATGATTTGAAACTTCAAATTGTAGATTATTTAAAAAGTGTTTTAAAAACCGAAGAAGTGAATCAGTAACTTTTTAATAGAAAGATGAGCAAAAGTTGTAATGAATTGGCTTGAGGTTATTCTTAATAACCTCAAGTTGATTCGATTAAGTAGTTAATGTTTTTTTCTATATATTTGTTTAGGATATATTCTTTATTGTAGTGAGTGAAGTCGAAATTTAGTGGGTTATAGTTTATTGGAAAGGGTTTAATTCTAATTAAGCTACTAAAAATATTTATGTGTGAAGTGAGGAAAATCATTATGATTCAAAATAAAGTTAGAAATATACCTTTCTCTCCTCCTGACATTACAGATGCAGAGATTGAAGAAGTTATAAAAGCAATGAGATCTGGTTGGATAACAACTGGACCTAGAACAAAAGAGTTTGAATTGAGAATTGCTGAATACGTTGGTGTAAACAAAGCAGTATGCCTAAACTCAGCTACTGCCGCTATGGAGCTTACTCTTCGAATTTTAGGAATTGGTCCAGGTGATGAAGTAATAACTTCAGCATATACTTATACGGCATCTGCTTCTATTATTGATCACGTTGGGGCGAAGATTGTACTTGTTGATACCGCACCGGATTCTTTTGAAATGGATTATTCAAAACTTGCTGAAGCAATTACAGAGAAGACAAAAGCAATTATTCCTGTTGATATAGCAGGAAAGATGTGTGATTACGAGGCAATTTACGAAATAGTAGATAATAAAAAGGAACTGTTTAAGGCTAATAATGAGCTTCAATGGATATTTAATAGAGTAATTGTAATGACTGATGCTGCTCATGCTTTTGGAGCTGAGAGGAAAGGTTGGAAATGTGGACAAGCTGCAGATTTCACTTGCTACTCTTTCCATGCAGTAAAAAATCTGACAACTGCCGAAGGTGGTGCAGTCGTTTGGCGTGATGACCTTGGTTTAGATGATGAGTGGCTTTATAAGCAATTCATGCTATATAGTCTTCATGGTCAATCTAAAGATGCTCTGGCTAAAACGAAAAAGGGTGCATGGGAATATGACATTGTCTATCCCGCTTACAAGTGCAATATGACCGATATTATGGCTGGGTTCGGTTTGATACAGTTAAAAAGATATAAAGCTCTGATAAAAAGACGTAAAGAGATTATTGAGATGTATGATAAAGCACTTTTACCATTTGGAATTCAAAACTTGCAGCATTATGGCGAGGACTTTGCTTCTTCAGGTCATCTATATCTAGTGAGAATACCTGGTATGAGGGAAGCTGAGAGAAATGAAGTAATCGTAAAAATGGCTGAGGCGGGTGTTGCATGTAACGTCCACTATAAGCCATTGCCTATGTTTACGGCTTATAAGAATTTAGGATTTGATATTAAGGATTATCCTAATGCTTTTGATATGTATAAGAATGAGATAACATTGCCGCTTCATACGCTACTAAGTGATGAGGATGTGGAGTATATTATTGAGATTTTAAAAAAAGTTATAAATAATGTCCGTAACGATTCTCTAGTGAGGTGACGCAATGTATAAGATCTTATTTAAAAGAGTATTTGATTTAATTCTATCAGTAATAGCTTTGCCATTTTGGCTTATTATCTTAGCTATCATTAGTTCACTTATTTACTTTCAAGACAAAGGGTCAATTTTTTATAATGCTCCACGACTTGGTAAGAACGGAAAAGTATTTAAAATGTATAAATTCCGTTCTATGAAAGTGAACGCTCCGGATTTAAGAAATGAAGATGGTTCTACTTTTAATGCAGAAAATGATCCTAGATTAACTAAAATAGGTAAGTTTATTCGGAAGACAAGTTTAGACGAAACACCCCAGCTATTAAATATCATAAGGGGTGACATGAGTATCATCGGTCCTAGACCTGACTTGCCGGAACATTGTGAACTATATGAGGGCAATGAAAAACGAAAACTAGAAATTAGACCGGGAGTTACTGGGTATAACCAAGCTTACTTTAGAAACACTGTGCCTTGGAAAGAAAGAATCCAAAATGATATCTACTACATTGACCACATGTCTTGGTTACTAGATATTAAGATTTTCTTTAAAACAGCTGTTTCAGTGTTAAAACGTGAAGATGTATTTGTAACTGATAAGAATGCTAAATCTAATAGTAATACTGGCATAGGAATGTAAAAAGGATGGAGTTCTTATGAAAAAAAAAAATATTGAAAATGCAGTGACCTTCTACGACTTAAAGTGGGACACAGAGTTTTTTGGGGTAAAGAGTGCCAAAGTCCTTTTGCTTAAGCCTCTTAACTTGAATCAATGGGATGAACTGAAAACCAGATTTAGAGATTATCAGTTTATATCAATTGAGAATCAAAATTCAGAACCTGTTAATACACAGGTGATAGGGAAAGATACTTCTGCGTTTTTGGCAGATGTGAATATTCAGTTTGTGAAAAAGATAGAAGGTCTACATGAAATTCCAAAAAACATTACAGTTCATCAAAAGTTAAAGAGAAATGATCAAGTGATAGAGATTGCAGATTTTCAATTCTCGAAGTTTACAGAGGATCCGGAATTGGCTAAACGTGGTGGAGATCAAGTTTATCATAAATGGCTTATAAATTCATTTGATAAATCCGAGAAGTTTTATGCGTTATCTAAGGGTGAGAATACTGATCTAAACGGTTTTTTATTACATTCTTATTCAGATAATGCCTGTGTAATAGAGCTTATTGCTGTGTCGCAAAATGTAGCTAAAGGTGGTATTGGTACAAGTTTATTCAAAGCAGTTGAAAATGAAGCACATCAACGTGGCTACGGTGAAATAAGAGTTGGTACTCAAGTGCGGAATATGGATGCAATTAACTTTTATCATAAGGTTGGTTGTAAGCAAGTTGGTTGCCATCAAGTTTATCACTTGTGGAATTTATAAAATACCAAATATGATAGTATGCGAAAGAAATTGAGGTAGATATTTTGAGAGTTTTATATATTGCGACTTCGTTTCCGGAGCCGACTAAAGGTGCAACAATATACACAGATTTAGCAGAGGCATTAAATGAGGCTGGGCATGAAATAACAGTTGCAGTGTCCGAACAGTCAAGAAATAAAAAAAGTACTGAAATGAAGAAGGAACGTGGTTTTGATGTACTGCGGGTAGTTACCGGGAATTACTATGATGTAGGATATATTGAAAAGGGTATAACTTCTTTAAAAATACCAGTACTTATGCGTAAAGGTATAAAAAAGTACCTAGGAGATAGAATCTTTGATTTAATCTTATTTGAAGCACCACCGGTAACGAATGCTGGACTAGTGGATTGGGCCAAGAAGAACTTTAGTTGTCCATCATATCTAATGCTTAAAGATATTTTTCCGCAAAATGCAGTTGACTTGGGCATTTTAAAACGAAATGGGCTCTTATATCGATATTTCAAAGCAAAAGAAAAGAAGTTGCTCAAGACAGCAGATTATATTGGGTGCATGTCTTCAGAGAATAAACGATATATTGTGGAACACAATTCATGGCTCAATCCCCAAAATATCGAAATATTTCCAAACACTAAAAAATTGACAGGTTCTATAAAACCAATTAGTTTTCCAATGCGAGAGCGTTACGGAATTCCTAAAGAAGCCTGCGTTTTTTTATTTGGTGGGAATATGGGGAGGCCGCAGTATATAGATCTTTTGTGTGAAGTTATTAAGGATTGTAAGGATGAAAAGGAAATGTACTTTCTCTTTGTCGGTAGGGGAACTGATAGACCAAAGTTAGAACAGACGATAAAAGAAAATGATATCAACAATGCGCTTGTGATTGAGAATCTCCCGAGAACTGAATACGAACAGATAACGAAAGAATGTGATATTGGACTGATTGTGCTTGATCCACGATTCACAATACCAAACTATCCATCTCGTATTCTGGCATATATGGAATATGCAAAGCCTGTCATTGCAGCGATAGATAAAGTCACTGATCTTAAAGAGATGATTGAGAAAGCTAACTGTGGTGAGTGGGTGTGGTCGGGTGATGTACAAAGTGTTATAAATAAGGCAAAAGAAATGTCCAAATCAGAAAGACTTTCTGAGATGGGAGATAACGGACGAAAGTACTTAGAAAGCGAATTTAATGTGAATCGTTCTGTTGAAATATTAGAGAATCATTTTGGAAAGGCGAGGTAAAGAACATGTTTAATAATAAAACATTACTAATAACTGGAGGAACCGGCTCATTCGGTAATGCGGTTATGAAAAGATTCCTAGATACTGAGATTAAAGAAATTCGTATTTTCTCACGTGATGAAAAAAAACAAGATGATATGAGAAAGAAATATAAAAGTAATAAACTTAAGTTTTACCTTGGAGATGTTAGAGACTTGGCTAGTGTTAAAAATGCTATGCATGGTGTTGATTATATCTTCCATGCTGCTGCCTTAAAACAAGTTCCGTCTTGTGAATTTTTTCCACTAGAAGCTGTAAAAACTAACATTTTAGGGACTGATAATGTTTTAACAGCGGCTATAGATTATGGTGTCAAAAAGGTAATTTGCCTTTCAACTGACAAAGCAGCCTATCCAATTAATGCAATGGGGATTTCAAAAGCAATGATGGAAAAGGTTTTTGTTGCTAAAGCAAAAACTGTCGATCCAGAAAGAACGCTTATTTGTGGTACTAGGTATGGTAATGTAATGGCCTCTCGTGGATCTGTCATACCGTTATTTATTGAACAGATAAAAAGTGGTCAACCATTAACAATTACAGATCCCAATATGACAAGGTATCTCATGAGTCTGGAAGAAGCAGTAGAGCTAGTTATATTTGCCTTCCAAAATGCAGAGGCTGGAGACATCATGGTACAAAAAGCACCAGCGTGTTTAATTGGAGATTTAGCACAAGCAATAAAAGAGCTATTTAACGCTGATACTGAGATTAAGGTTATTGGTACCAGGCATGGTGAAAAGTTATATGAAACACTCCTAACAAGGGAAGAATATGTAGTTGCTGAAGATTTAGGTGGATTCTTCCGGGTTCCATCTGATCAACGCGATTTAAATTATGACAAGTATTTTGCGGAAGGGGATAAGAAATTATCAACAGAAGGAGAATATAATTCGCATAATACCCAAATTTTAAATATAGAACAGATTAAAGAAAAATTGCTTGAATTAGAATTTGTTCAAAAAGAGTTGAAAAATACTAAAGTTAAACTAGTGACTAATAAATAGATTAATGGGGTAATAGTTGTGAAAATATTTAGGTGGATTAACCTTTTCCCTATTTTTGAAAAAGTAAATTTCATTTAGATAATAAAACTCTAACCAAGTAGTCTGTTTCTTAACATACTTCGGAAAGGCTGGATTAAATAGTGAAAATACTAGTTACAGGATCAAAGGGGTTCGTAGGGAAAAACCTTATTGCCGAATTAAAAACTAAAGGTTACAATGAAATATTTGAATTTAATAGAGAAAGCGATTTATCTTTGCTATATAAATATACAAAAGAATGTGAATTTGTTTTTCATTTAGCAGGTGTTAATAGGCCAAAAGAAGAAAAAGAATTTATGTATGGAAACTATGGTTTCACTTTTGAATTGTTAGAACTACTAAAAAAACATAATAATAAATCACCTGTTTTGATTACTTCTTCCATACAGGCTGAAAAGGATAATCCTTATGGTAGAAGTAAGAAAGCTGGAGAAGATTTATTGTTTAAATATAGTAAAGAAACAGGGGCAAAAGCTCTGGTATACAGATTACCTAATCTTTTCGGAAAATGGTGCAGGCCTAACTATAATAGTGCTGTAGCAACATTTTGTCACAATATAGCAAGAGATCTAGAAATTCAAGTTAATGACCCAAGTGTAGAACTTACATTATGTTATATAGATGATGTACTAGCAGAATTTAAACGAGCATTAGAAGGTAATGAGACAGTAATGGAATGTTTCTGTGCAGTGCCTGTAACACATAAAATCAAAATAGGTGAGCTTACAGAAAAGATCTATTCTTTTAGAAAAAATAGGGAATCTTTAGTAATGCCATCATTGGAAAAAGATTTAGATAGAGCTTTATATAGTACATTTTTATCTTATTTAGAAGAAGATAATTTTTCATATAAATTAAAGAAAAATGTTGATAATCGAGGTTGGCTTGCAGAGTTCATAAAATCCGATAGTATGGGACAAATATTCATCTCAAAAACCAAGCCGGGCATTAAACGTGGCAATCACTGGCATCATACTAAAGTAGAAAAATTCCTTGTAATTCAAGGTGATGCCGTTATCAAGTTCAGACAAATAGACTCTGGAAATATACTTGAATATAAGGTGAATGGTGAAACACCAGAGGTAGTGGACATACCAGTTGGTTATACACATTCAATAGAGAATACTGGGGAAGAAGATGTTTTAACCCTATTTTGGGCTTGTGAAATTTTCAATCCAGAAAAGCCAGATACGTATTACTTGGAGGTTTAAATATATGAAAAAAATGAAGTTAATGACTATTGTAGGAACTAGACCTGAGATTATCAGATTATCAGAGGTAATAAAAGCTTGTGATAGATATTTTGACCATAGGTTAGTTCATACTGGGCAGAACTGGGATTACACATTAAATGAAATATTTTTTGAGGAATTAGAGTTGAGACAACCTGATCATTTTTTGGGAGTTGTAGGTGAAGATCTAGGTGAAACTATGGGTAATATTATTTCAGGCACATATAAAATCTTAAAACAAGAAAAACCTGATGCGTTGTTAATTCTAGGTGATACAAATAGCTGCTTAAGTGCGGTTGCAGCTAAACGTTTAAAAATACCCATTTTCCATATGGAAGCAGGGAATCGTTGCTTTGATCAAAATGTACCTGAAGAGATCAATAGAAAAATAGTAGACCACATATCAGATATTAACTTAGCCTATACGGAGCACAGCAGAAGATATTTACTATCAGAAGGCATAAGAAAAGAGCATGTGTTTGTAACAGGATCACCTATGGCAGAAGTGTTACACAAAAACATAGATAAGATAGAGAGTAGTAAAGTATTAGAGGAACTTGCTCTAGAAAAAGGAAAATATATTTTAGTTTCTGCTCATAGAGAAGAGAATATTGATGACGAAAAAAACTTCTTTTCGTTAATGAGTGCTCTTAACAATATAGCCGATATGTATAATTTACCTATTATTTATTCTACCCATCCAAGAAGTTGGAAACGTATAGAAGAAAGTGGCTTTAAATTTAATCCTTTAGTAAAGCAGATGAAACCATTCGGCTTCTTTGATTACAATAATTTGCAAGTTAATTCTTTTTGTGTATTATCTGATAGTGGTACATTGTCCGAAGAATCGGCTATTTTAAATTTCCCTGCTGTATTAATTAGAACTTCAACTGAGCGTCCGGAAGTATTGGACAAAGGTAGTGTTATTATTGGTGGCATAAAAGAAAATGAAATTGTCCAGGCCGTTAACTTGTGCCGTGTAATGTGGGAAGATAATAAAGAAGTTGAATTGGCAATAGATTACAAAGATAATAATGTGTCAGCAAAGGTAGTTAAAATTGTACAAAGTTATTCCAAGATTATTAATAAATTCATATGGAATAAATAAATTATTTATTAAGAATTATGTCATAAGAAAAACAAAAAATGGAGTAATTAAATGGAATTAGTTCCTAATTCAGAGAAAATCATCCCCTCAAATCAATTTTCTTTAAAAAAAAATTTCCTTTTCACGTTAGTTGGGAATTTGAGCTATGCTTTCAGCCAATTGATGATTATACTATTGATAGCAAAATTTGGAACACCTGAAATGGTTGGACGATATGCTTTGGCTTTAGCAATAACAGCACCAGTTTTTTTACTTGTGAACGTAAACTTAAGAACAATTCAAGCAACAGATACAAAAAATGAGTATAAGTTTATAGAATATTTTTATAATCGAAATATCGCCAATATAATAGGTCTTCTAATTATTTGGATTATTCTTAGTGGGATTAATCTAAATAAGGAAACACAAATAATTGTATTTATAATGGCTTTTTGTAGAATCTTCGAATCAATATGTGATGTTTCTTTCGGTTTATTCCAGCAACATGAAAGAATGGATTTTGTATCTGTATCGAAAATAATTCAGAGTTTATTATCCGTACTTTTTGTTACAATCGCGATTATTCTTTTTAATAACATAGGTTTAGCGGTGGCTTTAATTGGTCTATCATTTTTACTAACATTTTTAATCTATAATTTAAAAAAGATATACATTATTACTGGAACTCGATTGGATATTTTCAAGAGAAAAGTTGACTTCAAAAAAATAATAGTATTATTCGTTACAGGATTACCTCTTGGGATCGCAGCTTCCCTTGATTCATTTAATGCAAATATTCCAAGATACTTTTTGCAATATTACATGGACGAAAAATCAGTTGGTTTTTTCTCTGCGATAGCTTTTATTATGGCAAGTGGTGGAATGATAATAACGTCTATGGCACAATCTGTAACACCAAGATTAGCAAGACTATATAATACTAATTTAAAATCCTTTAGGAATTTAATAAGAAAATTAATTATTCTAGCTGTAGGCATAGGCCTTATTGGAGTATTAGTCAGTTGGTTGTCTGGAGATATTATATTAGGAGCTTTGTACGGTCCAGAGTACAAGAATTACAATAATATATTTGTTTTAATTATGATAGGTGCGGCTATTTGGTATATGTCTAGTTTTTTAGGAACTGCACTAGTTTCAACTCGAAAATTTAATAGCCAAATGACGATTTATGTTATAACCACTATAGTATCTCTCGCTGCTTCATTTTTCTTAATTCCGTTATATGGATTAACTGGAGCTGCATTGACTGTTGTATTATGTCATATAACTAGACTAACTATTACTTTTATATTGTATTATTTATATACCAAAGTTTAGGATTTAGTCATTACTAGTTTTAAAAGTGTATATCAGTTAGAATGTTATAATTGGCTGAATACTCTTATATGTAAGGTGATTATAACCTTATTGGAGGCACAATCATGTTAGAGAAAAAAACTGTTTTAATATTTACACCCTATTATATTCCTGGTTTTAAAGGTGGAGGCCCAATCCGCTCTATTAGTAATTTAGTTGATGCTCTAGGTAACGATTTTAACTTTAAAATCGTTACCTATGATAGAGATTTTGGTGATCAGAATTCTTATAAAGGAATAAAACAGAACGCATGGAATACCATTGGTCAAGCCGAGGTATTTTATGTTAATCATAACTGGATATCATTTAATAACCTTAAGAATTTTTTAAACACAATTAAATACGATTTAATTTACTTGAACAGCTTTTTTTCATTTAAATTTTCTATAATGCAAATGTTGTTAAGGAAACTCAATTTAATCCCCCAGAAACCTATCGTGTTAGCACCTCGTGGGGAATTCTCACCAGGAGCTCTGAAAATAAAAGAAAAAAAGAAGACATTATTTATTTATTTGACCAAATTAATAAAATTGCATTCCAATGTTCAATGGCATGGTACAAGCTTAGAAGAAAAGGAACATATTATTCAAAATTTTGGTGATGATTTAGATATTCATGTGGCTTCCAATCTTCCTTCGAGCATAAATCATAATCTGAAAAGTAGGAAAAAAGTTAAAGGAAGTTTAAAATTAGTGTTTTTATCAAGAATATCACCTAAAAAAAATTTAGATGGTGCGCTTAAAAGTTTAAAACAAGTATCGATTCCTATGGTATTTAATATCTATGGACCAATCGAGGATTCAAGTTATTGGGATGAATGCAAAAAAATTATAGAGACTTTGCCTAGTAATATATTGGTGAAATATGAGGGTGAAATCGATAATAATAAAGTTTCTACTATTTTTTTGAATCATGATGCTTTGTTTTTCCCTACGCATGGAGAAAATTATGGTCATGTTATTGTCGAGTCATTATTATCAGGATGTCCAGTAATTTTGAGTGATCAAACTCCATGGAGAGAATTAGATAAACATGGGATAGGTTGGGATATCCCACTCAAAGAAAGTAACCGTTTTGCAGCAATTTTTCAGGAATTATATGATATGGATGAAAATGATTTCGGAAAAATATCAAATAATATCAGACTTTACATTGATAATAACATTAGTAATTCTGATGCAATAGAAGATAGTATTGGTTTATTTTCATAACTTTTTAGAAATAGTCAATTTGAAGGGGAAGTTGAGATGAAGAAAATTGCTATTGTTGGCACTGGTTATGTCGGATTAGTTACAGGGGTTTGTCTTTCTGAAATTGGCCACAACGTAACTTGTGTTGATATAGATGAAAAAAAAATAGAAAAAATGCGTGCTGGTTTTTCTCCGATTTACGAACCTGGATTAGATGAATTAATGAAAAAGAATATTCAAAAAGGCTGCTTAGATTTCACTACTAATCATCATGATGCTTTTTCTAATGCTGAGGCGATTTACATTGCAGTTGGTACACCACAAAGAGAAGATGGTTCTGCCGACTTAAGCTTTATAAAGCAAGTAGCCAAGGATATTGCAGAAAATACACCAAAAGAAGGATTTATTGTTGTAACCAAAAGTACAGTTCCAGTTGGAACTAATTATAAAATAAAACAATGGATTCTCCAATATCTGCAGCAAAACATCCAATTTGATATTGTCTCTAATCCTGAATTTTTACGTGAAGGCTCAGCTATTAATGATACCTTTAATGGTGATCGGATTGTTATTGGTGCAGAAAGTGAGCGAGCTGCTTCTATTATTGAAGAAATTAATGAGCCGTTTAACTTACCAATTTTTAAAACAGACATTAATAGCGCCGAAATGATAAAGTATGCCTCTAACGCTTTTCTAGCTACTAAGATCAGTTTTATTAATGAAATTGCGAATATTTGTGGGAAACTAGGGGCTAATGTAGATGACGTTGCCTATGGTATGGGATTAGATACTCGAATTGGTTCCAAATTTTTAAACGCTGGTATCGGTTATGGAGGATCATGTTTTCCAAAAGATACTCATGCGCTAGTTCAAATTGCTGGTAATTTAGAACACCAATTTGATTTATTAGAAGCTGTCATTAATGTTAATAACAAACAGCAATCCATACTTGTTGAAAAAGCTCTTGAACGATTTGGTAGTTTAGAGGGTAAGAGGGTTGCGATGCTGGGATTAGCATTTAAACCAAATACAGACGATATGCGAGAGGCAGCATCCATAGTAATTGCAAACGAGTTAGTTGAAAATGGAGCCAAAATAATCGCATATGATCCAATTGCTGCAGAAAACGCAAAGAAAATACTTCCACAAGAAGTTATATATGTTGAATCTGTGGTGGATGCGCTTGATAAAGCAGAAATTGCTTTCATTGTTACTGAGTGGGCAGAAATTCGGGATCTTTCCTTAAATACCTATAAACGTCTAATGAAAAAACCAGTTATAATTGATGGTCGGAACTGCTATTCTCTTGAAGAAGCAAACAAGTATGAAATTGACTATATTTCAATAGGTCGTCCAGATTCGGTAGGTAAGGAAATGGTAGCCTATAATATTTGATATATGGGTATCGGCCACATGCCCATCAAGCTAACACAAAGAATGGAAATATCCCTTAATATCAAAGGTGGATTTTAGAAAAGGGGTAGGAAATTTATAATGATTTCGCTTGTTGCTTTTATACTATTTATCGTCTTACTAGTCCCTATGATTCGTTGGAGGAATCAAGGAGGAGAAATGTTTGCGCCTAGAATGATTGCATTCTTTTTCTTGATTCTTACCACTGTACCGTATTTACTCTCAATAGCAGGTAACAAATATATTATTTACCCAGCTATTCTAAGTAGAATTGGCCTGAATAATCTGGATCAGTACATCGCTTACTTTGCACTAATTTTAATTATTGGTTCTTTATCATTACTTTTGGGTCTAAAGGCACCTTTAATTAAAGAGCTAACAGTGTTTCCAGTTATAGCTAAAACTGAAAATAAAAAAAGATACATGTTTGCTTTCTTTGTTACTTTTGGATTTGGTGTTTTAGGATACATGTTGTTTTTACAAAAAGTTGGAGGATTCAACGTACTGGTTTCTAATTTGCACATCAGAACTCAATTGACTGCGGGTAACGGTTATTTAATGTCATTGACTACTACGTTGTTAATAACATCAGTAGTGTGCTATATCTGTAGTTTTAAGTATAAAAAAACTTTATTAAAATTCTTATTTTTAATTGCTTTAGTTTTATTTGTGGCTTTCATGTTATCTTCATTTGGTGGTAGAAAACAAACACTTCAGTTGATTGCATTTTGCGTCATAACTTGGCATTATGGAGTACAACGCTTTAGGCGAATACCTTTAAAAATATGGTTTTTAGTCCCTATCTTATTAGTTTATATTATAGCTGTGCCAATTTTAAGAAGTCCTGCTGGTATTGATTATTACATGAATACTTCAGGTGCTCTAATAGAGGAAATTGGGAATAACCTTGGAAGAACTACACAACAAATAAGTTATGTAGATAACTACTTATTGGTTTTAGATCATTTCTCTGTCGATAAAATTTGGTATGGACGAAGTTTTATTGACTTATTATTCGCCCCTATCCCAAGTTCAATATATCCTAATAAACCTCCGAGTGATGAGGGTGTTTATCTACAGACAATTGTGCAAAATTGGTATCTTGAGGTCGAACCATCAAAGCCATTTAAGGAGTTATATCCTTCTTCATTTCCAACGGAAACTTTAGGAACTATGTATATGAACTTTTGGATACCTGGTGTTTTTATTGGAATGTTTCTGCTAGGCGCTATATACAAACTAGCGTATCTTTATATGAAAAGGTCTAATTACAATGGATTTTCTATTATGGTTTACTGTTTTATTCTGTTGAATTTCCATCTTAGTAACTTAAGAATAATTCAGACTTTAATGAGTATACTAATTATTTCTTTCTTTTTCTTTGTATTATTTCCAGTAAAGAAAAAAATTTAAATAGCAAATAAATATACCAATTTTAGCAGGTCACATTTATAATGCGGTTTCTAATGAAGTAAATATGGCACAGTTGAAGAGTAAACGGCAAGAAAGACCTGTCGTTTACTCTTTTTTCTACTGATAAGAATAAGCATACCATTCCTCTGGTTAAAGAAGAAAGCACCATTACTTAAAAATATATCATCAAGAAAATGAACCTTAAGAACAGCGGAAAAACATATTTTGTTGAAGTTGTTTGTATAAATGAGGTTTTTTTAAGATGATTGAAGATCATGAATATGAAAACATAAGTAGGATCAAGAACATTTTGTTTTCGGAGATGTTTTTCCTTTCGATATCATAGGATCTTTTTATGCACAAGAATGGGATAAATTAGATTGGGAATCCACCAATAAATAAATCACCATTAAAAGAAAATTACACCATACCATTACATAAATAAATTATACATTTTAAATGTTTTTTCACGTAGTTTTGGTTTGATCAAATGTTAAACACGCATATAGCCAAACTTCATGTTCATCCTCTCCTCTCCCAACTATGTACTAAAAACTATTCGTGACAAATATTGTTGTTACAAAAAATATTGTTATGCATTTTTGTTACATTCAATTAATCCTTCGTATTTTTGTAGTTCATTATTCCGCAATTTAGTTTGGTAATTTTTTAAAGAAGGCAATACTATAGTAGCAAATCTATCAATGTATTCAATAGATTTTTCAGTTCTTTGACGTTTTTCTCTATTGTCAATATCTTTTTTAAATAATTTTGCCTGCTTAATACTCGACATTACAGAGAAAATTAATATAATCCCACTAACAAAATACATTAATTCTAAAATTGACCTTAAAATAATCAAAATCTTCCTACCTCTCATAATTATTTTATTGATCTATATAATTTATAATGGTTATAATATACCATTAATTTCTATTATTTGGTTATATTAGTTAGGGATTGCTTACTTTTTTATTTCTTATTAAAACAAGTTCTTCTTAATTGCTACTTTGCAAAAGAGCAAAAGAAGTATTCCATCTTCTTCATCATAAGTTCATCGATCTTTGAGATGGAGTTATTAAATCTAAGGATTTTTTGTTTTAACCTTCAATCTTCTCTTAACCCTAAGTTTAAATTAAATTTACCTCTTGGATCAAAAGGCCGAGGTTGGTAGGGAATCAGTTTATGGTTAGAGAATTCTATTTAAAAATTTGGATTAGCAGAAGATCTCTAGAAAAAACCATAAAACAAAAGCGGTTGTTTTCGACTTTTGTTTTTTGCTGAATTCACTGTCAACCAATAAAAGCTGTTGTGTAGTCATTCCCTGTTTTTCAAGAATCATTCAATCTCTCCTATGCATATGTAGAAGCACTAATATCAACTATATGGCACCAGGGATTTAATCATGCACGAAAAAAGGCATGTATTTAGGGTTAAGTCTTCTATGAAAACAGTTCGTATTATCCCTGATGCTATCTCATACACATGTCTTAGACATGCATAAAAGGGTGATAATCATGCGAAGACGTAAACTTTTCCCTCTTATTCCTATATTAATGAACGGTGCTGTCATTCTCCTGCTGATCGGACTGTTTCATCTATTCACTCCATCCTCGCCGTAAAAGGCTGAGCAGCTCTTTTATACAGCTGAACAGACTGGAAACTTCGGGGGTGCCTGGGATCTGTTTCACCCATTGATGCAGGATCGTTTTACAAAGAATGCATATGTGACAGAGCGGTCTCATATTTATATGAGTCATTACGGGGTTTCGACGTTTTCTTTTGAAATTTTGAAGCAGAAAAAGGTCCGAAGTTGGAGGGTGGCAAAAGGAGCACCGGTATTTAATAAGGCGCGTATCATCAAAGTGCGGCAGACTTTTAAGAGCAAGTTCGGGACATTCGATGTTATGCAGGATGTGGTGAAGGAAAAGGTAGATTGGAAGATTGTATGGGAATATGAGTGAGGCCTCTAGATTGGAGGTCTCTTTGTCTGTGTTAATTTAGTGTAAATGTAATGTTTATTTCTAGTTAAATTTACCTAGTTCTTATTTCCCTTATTGAATTTTTTTGTAAAATAATGTTGTGGGAAATTTTTCATGACAAAAATAGAAGATTGAGGTGGATTGAATGCTAATGAAAGAAAGCTATGGAGTTTGGAGAGAAACAATCGTTTTGAAGCCGATGTACACGGAAAATGGGGAGTTGTGGACTATTGTTCATGAGCTGTACAGAAAGCTGATCGTGAAGATGTCACCGAGAGAAATTATGAACCTCAGCTGTGTACATGCCGGAGCCTCTTATCAGGGGATGGTTGATTCAGCGAAGCTTATTTTGCCCGGCAAAAAAATGCTGCCGGTAAGTTTATCGCCAGGATACAGGATATGTATGCTTCCGACTTTATCTCCAGACAGTGAAGAGTGTATGTGGGTTTCCTACCATCATGTGAAACGGGTTTTTGAGAAGAACAACAAGACCTTCATTGAATGCAGAAATAGAGAGGAAATTGAGATTCATGGAAGTGTCGAAAGCTTTTTAACCAAATCCGTACATGCCCAGCAGCTCGTTCTGGCTTACTTGGACCGCCAAGAAGAGATGTGGGAGCTATCCTCCTGTGTAGCTGAGTCATATGAGGGGTACGAAGCATACTAAATGGAAGCAGCCAAGTTCCTTTGAGGAATTTGGCTTTTTTAAAAACTAAAATATGATTAAATAGTCTATTAGGCTATTCTCAGGGTGTTGCGTGAATTCGAATGTAAAGAAGGTAATGGACCATTTATAATTGATCCATTACCTTTTTTTTACGGAGGCAAATTCAGCAGAGTCTCTCTTCACCAACCTCGCAGGCAGCAAAGTCTCCTGAAACGGCTCCCCTTTATTATCCATCCGCCAAAACAACTGCTCCACAGCTTTCTTTCCAAATAAGTTAAGATCAATATCCATTGTTGTGATTTTCTGATTTGCGATTCTTGATAGCTGTCCGTTATCAAAACAGCCTACGGATACGTGATCGGGCACGGTATAACCTAAACGCTGCAAGGTTGTCATGGTGATAAAGCCAAGTCCATCATTTACGCAAAACCAGGCTGTTGGTTTTGGGTCAAGGTTTGAAAGGAAGGTGTGAATTTTTTCTTCGTCTTCATCAGCATGAAGATACATCCATTGTTTATTTGGTTCAAGTCCGTGTCTTCTTAGTGCCAGCTGATAGCCCTCCCAACGTTCCTGGTAGCTTGGCGAGTAGTCTATGTTTCCAATGAACCCTATTTCTTGATGTCCAAGGTCAATGAGATGCTTGACCATTTCATATCCGCCGAAACGGTTATTCGTCAGGATGGAATCTGCGTGATTGAGTGGATCATGATGATCGATCATCACTGTTGGGATTCCTGTATCCAGAATCTTGTTAATATAGTCTGTGGTGAGATGTGAAAGGATTAGAATTCCATCAACCGAACGATCTTCTATCACGTCAGGCAACTTCAAAGTTTCTTTCTCCTCTTCGTTCACTGAGAGTATCAGAAGATCATCCCTCTTGATTTTAATTCTTTTTCAATGCTGAGATAGATCTCACCGAAAAAGCTTTTGAAAGAAAAAGCTCGTACGGAAGCGAGGAGGGCGATATTTCCTGTATGTCCGTTCGTTCCGTTTTTTCTTCCGCTCGGATAGGAATATCCAAGCTTTTCTGCTGTTTTTTGAACCAATAATCTTGTTTCCTCACTGACACCTGGCTTGCCGGTCAGTGCTTGTGATACGGAATGTTTTGAGATTTTTAGTTTATATGCAATATCCTGCATAGTAATTTTTTTCATTCTAACACCTACAAATCGACAATTTCTTAGTTATCTTTTCTCTTTTTCTTCAAACAACTTTCTATGAATTCGCATGATGATGTAGAAGAATGGGCTGATTAGTAAAGTAATGGCGTAAAATTGGAAGACGTACACACATGCTCCTCATCCTGCTAGAGCGAGTGTAATAAGAATGGTGGTTTAAAAAGTAAGGGCAATGAATTTCTATATGCCAGCTGAAACTAGATTGGCCTTCATTTCAAATAATACTAACGCTATAATAGATTCATATTCTTCTTTAAATTAACTATTTAAACAAATGAGGATGTGTATACATTTGAGTCAAACGCCCATTTTTTTAACTCCGCTCTTCCAAGACCGCATTTGGGGAGGAACTTCATTAAGAGAACAATTCGGTTACGATATCCCAACCGAAACCACAGGCGAATGCTGGGCCATTTCTGCCCATCCAAACGGTCAAAGTGTGGTTTCTATTGGGGAATATGCCGGAAAAACGTTAGGACAATTATGGGACGAGAATCGGGAATTGTTTGGTGGAGTGGAAGGAAACACATTTCCGCTGCTAAC
Organism: Bacillus sp. V2I10; assembly: GCF_030817055.1. Taxonomy (NCBI): domain Bacteria; kingdom Bacillati; phylum Bacillota; class Bacilli; order Caryophanales; family Bacillaceae; genus Bacillus; species Bacillus sp. V2I10. The sequence goes on from NZ_JAUSYV010000001.1 coordinate 651,665, forward strand.
AAAGATTCTCGACGCCAACAATGATCTTTCTGTTCAAGTACATCCGAATGATGAGTATGCGAATGAACACGAAAATGGCGAGCTTGGCAAAACGGAATGCTGGTATATCATTGACTGCAAAGAAGGAGCAGACATGATTTATGGTCATAACGCTGCTTCTAAAGAAGAGCTGATTCAAATGGTAAACAGCGGGGAATGGAATGCGCTCCTGCGCCGTGTCAAAATTAAGCCTGGTGATTTCTTCTTCGTGCCAAGCGGAACGATTCACGCTTTATGTGAGGGTACACTTGTGCTTGAAACGCAGCAGAGCTCTGATACGACTTATCGTGTGTATGATTATGACCGTAAGGATGACGAAGGGAACAAGCGGGAACTGCATCTTGAGAAAGCGATTGATGTGAGTACAGTGCCGCATGTTGATGGCCAGAATCATCCAGCCGTTGCAAAGATGAATGATGTAGCCATTACGACTTTTGTAGAAGAGCAGTATTTTACTGTCTGCAAGTGGGAAGTAAATGGACAGGCGTCATTTACGCAGGATCAGCCTTTTCTTCTTTGCAGTGTGATTGAAGGAGATGGCGAGCTTATTCATGATGGTAAGAGCTATCCTATTCCGAAAGGAACTCATTTTATTTTGCCTTCAGGGACTGGAGCTTTTTCGATTAGCGGCAAATGTGATTTAATCGTTTCCCATATATGAAAAATGACAAGGGTTCCGATGCAGGAATCCTTGTTTTAGTATTCTGTAATTTTATTAATCTGAATATTGACTGAATTAAAACTATTTACTATAATGAAGTCAGATTAATGAAACCGGTTCGATGACTCAAAAAGCATATTCTACATAAATTGAAATATATTTTAATAGTATCTTCAATAGTTCATGAAATACTTCTTTAATATTTCATTATTTTTTCACTGTCAATGAAACCGGTTCGACGAAATGCGGAAGAGGAGATCTCAATGGTCACAATAGGCGATGTAGCAAAGCAGGCTGGAGTATCTAAAAGTACGGTTTCTAATGTATTCAGCAAGAAGCGTCCGATAAGTGAGGATGTGACAAAGCGTGTGATCCGGGTTGCAAAGGAATTGAATTATGTTCCTAATCACATGGCAAGAAGTCTGGCTATTAAGAAGACGATGATTATTGGTCTTAAGATGCCGACTGTCAAAGATTATGAGTTAAGCAGCTTTGAAACGAAAGTGATTAATGGGGTTGTGAAAAAGTCTTCGGAAAGCGGATACCGGGTTCTTTTGGACCGCATCTATGAAGGAGATGACCAGTCGAACTTTTCAAGGGATCCTGTTGACGGAGTGATTCTATTAAATCCCCGTGAAGATGATCCTCGTATTATGCAATACAGGGATTCCAGCATGCCGTTTGTCCTGATCGGGCGGCCAGACAAAACGGACATGGATATCAAATGTGTTGATAATAACAATATTGACATGGCGAAAGAGGTCGGGGAGTATTTAATCGGCAATGGCCATCGCGAAATTTTGTTTTTAAATGCTTCCTATCATATGACGGTAGCAGAGGACAGAAAAGCTGGGCTGATGAGGGCCTATGATAATTACAATATGCCGTTTGACGAGGGGAATGTTGTTTATTATGATCAATCGACCTTTTCAAACGCATCTGAATATGGGTATGTCTCTTTTCTTGAAAAGATAAAAGAGAAGAAGTATACAGCGGTCATTGCGGATTCGGATCGTGTTGCACTTGGGGTGATGAGAGCTGCAAGGGAAATGGAAGTGGATATTCCGAGAGATCTTTCCCTGATTGCTTTGAGCAATAATGAAACTCTGGCTCTTGAGACGACTCCTAACTTAACGAGTGTCGAGCTGTTTCCTGAGAAGTTGGGGGAGGAAGCGGCTGAGGTTCTGATTAATATGCTGAACAAACAGCTTGTACCAAGAATCAGAACGATCCCTGCAAAGCTGGTTATTCGCGATTCTTGTCAAGATATAAAACATCAAGAAGCGTAATGGATGAGGCATGAAAGGAGGGGAGACCTGGAATCTATCAAGATTCTACATACTGAATTGTAAGGGCTTACATGTAGTTAACAACGATTAACAGGGGGATTATGATGAAGAAGCTGCTATTTTTAGTACTTGCTGTTTTTCTTGTTTTATCAGGATGTCAATCGAGCACGGGCAGTTCGGGCGGGAAAACGGAACCTGTAAAGGCGCCGGATCGTGATCTAGCGGCAGAAGGCTTGCCGGAGTTTAATGAAAAGGTTGGAGAATTAGGCAAAACAGATTTGGAAATTTGGCTTGCAGCTGACTATGCCAACACAGCTCCAATTCAAGATGCGATCAAGGAATTTAAGGAAGTTTATCCGAACATTTCAATTAAAACGGTTGGGATTGAATGGGGAGATATGAGCAATAAAGTAAAGCTTGCCGTTTCTAGTGGAGCGGTTCCTGATATGGCTCATGCCCATGCCTTTGCAATGGGTGCACAGGGTCTTGCTGAACCGGTTGATGATTTGTGGGAAGAGTGGGGCGAAGAGGATAAGTTTGTACCAGGCGGTATTGAGGATACGACCTGGGAAGGTGTTAAGTACGGAATGCCGATAGATGTAAATACAACAATCTACTTATATAATAAGAAGGTTTTTGAAGAGAACGGCATCAAAGAAGCGCCTAAAACGCTTGATGAGTTAGTGGCTGTATCAAAGAAGCTGACGAAGAAAGATGGATCCAGATATGGAATCGTGACTAGTGCCAGCGGATGGAGTTTCTTTGGAAATGTCATCGCAGCGGGAACGAACACGCTGAAGTTTGACGGTGACAAGGTGACAGCGAATCTTAATGATCCAAAGATTGTTGAAACGATGGCGAAATATACAGGCTTAGCAACAGTTGATAAATCATCTCCTGTTCCTCCGCCGCAGCAAAGACAAACTGATCATCCTGTAGCGATGTTTGGGACTGGAAGAGCTGTTTCCTTCATTTCTGGACCATGGGATATTGCTAGAATCAAAAATGAATTCCCTGATGCTTATAAAGATTTAGCAACTGCTAAGCTTCCTGGGGATGAAAAAGGTTCCGTCTTAGGCGGAGGAAGCTTGTTTGTTCCAAAGGGATCCAAAAACAAAGTCGCTTCCTTTGAGCTAATGAAATGGTTTGTTTCAGACAAATACGGAATTCGGTTAGCAAAAGAGCAAGGCCGTCATCCAGTGAAAACTCATTTATATGAAGATGAAATGTACAGCGATCCATTATTGAAGCCATATGTAGAGACATTACAGGATGCTGTACCGTACAAATTGGAAGCGTACCCAGAAGCAAATGATGCATGGGGAAAAGCTTTGCGTGCTGTGTTTGACGGAGCCGATCCGCAAAAAACACTTGACGAGGCACAGGGAATTGCCGAAAAGGCTGTGAATTCAGCTAAATAGACATTGGAATCGAATGGTTGATATTGAAAGGGTATGTGAAGACATGCCCTTTCCCTTTAAAGGGAGTGATTATTATGAAAACAGAAATGGCTACTCAAATGAATACTGAAATAAAAGCGAAAAAAGAGTTTCATAAATTAAAAAGTTATATCGGGTCTTATCTATTTGTTTTACCTGCACTTAGTTTCTTATTTATATTCTCCATAGCACCTATTCTCTATTTAATTTGGCTGAGCTTTCATGACTATAGCCTGCCGAATCCTGCCGAATTTACTGGCTTAAAGAACTTCTCACAAATGCTTCAAGACAAGCTTTTCATTAAGAGTCTCGGAAACACAATCGTTTATACAGCCGGTTCCATGTTTTTAGGGCTAGGCGGCGCGATTGCTGTTGCTGTGCTTCTTAATAGAAAGCTTAGAGGCTTACGATTTTTTAAAGTGTTTTATTTTCTGCCGACGATCACCTCTGAGGTTATTACAGCCATGATCTTTTTGTGGGTGTTTGATAATAACCTGGGCATCCTTAACTACTTGTTGAAGATCGCAGGTGTCGAAACACCGCCGGCATGGCTTTTGCAGCCAACTACGGCGATGATCATTCTGATTCTGATTGGAGCATGGAGAGGAACAGCTTATAATATCCCGATTTTCTTGGCAGCCCTTCAGGCAGTCCCTCAATCTTTATATGAAGCAGCAAGGATTGATGGAGCTAATTCCTGGAAACAGTTTATACATATTACACTGCCATCGATCACCCATATATTAGTTTACACCATGGTTATGTCAGTTATTGGATCATTCCAGGTTGTTGCGGTTGTTGACATTTTGACAAACGGCGGACCGATGGACAGCACGATGGTAGTCATTAAACATATTTGGCAGCAGTCGTTTGAATTTAACTATGTTGGCTATGGGGCTGCACTGTCACTTGTTCTATTCCCATTCTTGCTTGCAGTGACTTGGCTTCAATTAAAGCTATCTTCCGGAAAGGACTAAATACGATGAAAAAGTCAAAAATCCTGAAAAACTTCATCCTGTATTTTTTGCTGACGTTTGTCTTATTCGTGTTTTTAGGTCCATATATTTGGATGCTGATGACGGCCGTGAAGTCTCAGGGTGATGTCATGGTTTGGCCGCCTAAAATTTTGCCAACAGAATTTCATTGGGAAAATTTCCTGAGAATCTGGCAGGAAACGAACTTGCCGAGAGCTTTCTTAAACAGCTTTATCGTATCAGCTTTAGCTACAATTATTAACGTGTTTTTTGCGTCATTGGCGGCTTTTGCCTTTGCAAGACTGACATTTCCGGGAAGAGATAAGCTTTTCCTCTTAGTGCTTGCGACGATGATGATTCCTTCCGGCTTAATGGTTGTTCCGCTCTTTTTTATGATGAAAAATGTACCGTTTGCAGGACCAGATGGATGGCTTGATTCCTATGTGGGACTCATTCTTCCCTTTGCAGTCACAGGCTTTGCCATTTTCCTGATGCGGCAAAACTTCCTTGCCATTCCAAGGGAATTGGATGAGCAGGCGACCATTGACGGCTGCTCTAAATTTCAAATTTATTGGAAAGTGATTATGCCTCTAAATAAACCGGCGATTGCTTTAGTAGCCATTTTCAGTTTTCTGAGTCACTGGAATGAATATTTATGGCCGTTGACGATTGCGAGGTCGCAGGAAATGTATACGATCCAGATTGCTCTAAAAGCATTCCAGGGTCAATATAACATCGATTGGCCGTTAATCATGACGGGTGCAACCACTGCCGCTTTGCCGATGATTATCTTGTACTTTATCCTTCAGCCTCTATTTGAACAAGGATTGGGAGGACTGGGTTCAGGAGGAAAAGAATCGTGAGCCGAGTTCACACAGTCACCCTGTCTAAGGTGATCCATCATTCGCAGCAAGGCGAATACATCACCCTGCCCTTCTCTGTCCCAGACGATATTGAAGAAATAAAGGTAGAGCTGTCTTTCAGTCATGCTGATGAAAATATTATTGATCTGGGATTGGAGGATCCCAATGGTTTCAAAGGGTGGAGCGGCGGTGCCCGCAAGGACATTTTTGTCCGTGAAGACCGTGCCACGCCAGGCTACACGTTAGGGGAGCTTCCTGCCGGCGAGTGGGGGGTCATCTTGAATGCTTACCGTGTTCCCGGGTCGTGTGAGGTCAACGTTATAGTCACTCTTATGATGAGCGAAAAGAGATGGTTCAAAGGGGATTTGCACCTGCATTCCAATCACAGTGATGGTGCCTTTACTCTTGCAGAAGTGATTGATAATGCCAGGCAGGCTGATTTAGATTTTCTGGCTTTAACCGATCATAATACGTTCAGTCAAAACTACCAGTATCCGCAGGTTGAAGATTTGGCTGTTATTCCAGCTGTTGAACTGACGACAAACCGCGGGCATTGCAACTTTTATGGCGTGCACAAGCCCTTTTCCGATTTTCGCTGTGCAACGAAGGAAGATGTTCAAAAGAAGCTGGATGAAGGAATGGCAAACGGCGCCGTTATTTCGATCAACCATCCGCACTGTTCATTTTGCTCATGGGATTGGGGTCTGGAGCATTTCGATGTAAAGATAGTGGAGATTTGGAATGGTCCCTGGAGCAAACAAAATCAAGCTACTTTAACATGGTGGGATCTGCAATTGCAGCAAGGGAAGAAAATCGTGGCGATTGGCGGAAGCGATACCCATCGCCTTCATGAATCCATTAAATATGGAACGCCGACGACATGGATTTATTCAGATATGCATACGCCAAGAAAGCTATTAGAAGCTTTAACAGCTGGCCAAGTGTGTATAGCCGGCCGTCCAAATGCCCCTTGGATTCAAATGCAGGCGGAAGAGACATTGATGAGCGGTACTTTTAAAAGGAAGCATGACAGGATACTTATAAAAATTGAGATTCCGGAAAGTACTGGCGGTCTTTTAAAAATCATTACGGATCAAGGGGACGTTTTTAAAAGCCATAAACCCACAGGAACATTGTCTAGAACTGTTGAGATTCCAGGCAGCAGCTTATATGTGCGTGCTGAATTATGGGATGAGGAAACCGACACTCCAATTGTCATCAGCAATCCGATTTATTTTTCATAAGAAGCAGGTGAAAAGGTGGATAGAATCTTTCAAGGCAAGAACAGAGCTCTAATTGGCGCTCATCGCGGTGCATCTGCGTATTGTCCGGAGAATACGATGTCGTCTTTTAAGAAAGCGATGGAGCTGCAGGCTGATATGCTTGAGCTTGATGTCCAGCTGACAAGTGACGGGCATGCTGTTGTCTTCCATGATTTCTCGCTTGAGAGAACAACTAATGGAACAGGATTTTTGAGGGAACACACTTTATCCGACTTGAAAAAACTAGATGCAGGTGCGTGGTTTTCAGAGGAGTTTGCAGATGAAGAGATTCCGGCGCTTGAGGAAGTTTTAGCATGGGCGAAGGGGAAAATCGTGCTCAGTATCGAACTGAAGCAGATGGAGCACCTGAAAGAACCATTAGCTAAAAGAGTCACAGATTTAATCCGAAGCTATCAAATGGAAGACCAAATCCAGCTCATGTCCTTTAACCATGCATCCTTAGCAGAGGCGAGGTTGCACAGCAAGCTCATCCTCACAAATGTTATCTGCTCCTCGCGATTAGCAGATCCTGTCCGTTATCTGAAAGAACTTCAGGCACAAGTATTAAATGTGCCAATCAATCAATTATCTCCAAGTTTAATAGAAGAGCTTCATCAGGCTGACTATTATGTGCATGGAAGCATGAGCGACGATATCCATGTATGGAAAACGCTTCAGGAATGGAAAATCGACGCGATGGACACGAATCTTCCTGACGTCATGATAAGAAAGAATGATTCATCATTCATAAGGGGGCCATTAAATGGAATTTCACAGTTTAAAAGGAATTATTGATCAAAAATATGTTGAGAAAGCGTGCTCAAGGTTAATAATGGGGACGGCTCATTTCTATCAATATGACAGTAAGCAGCAGGCTTTCGATATGCTGGATGAGTACTTCAAAATAGGTGGAAATATGTTTGATATGGCTCATCAGTACATAGACAGCGAGGTTATTTTTGGGGAATGGCTGCATTTGAGGAAGAATCGCAGTGAGATTCATATTTTAACAAAAGGGGCTCATCCTGATGATGGTGAACCAGGTCCCCGCGTGAATCCGGCAGCTATTTCTAAAGATATCTCAGAAAGCTTAGAGCGATTGAATACAGACTATATTGATTTCTATGCCCTTCATCGTGATGATGAAAGCGTAGAGGTTGGCGTGATTATGGATGCGTTAAATCAGCATCTTGCTGCAGGGCAAGTTCATGCGATTGGGGCTTCGAACTGGTCGCATCAGCGCATACAGGAAGCGAATGAATATGCTGCGGCGCATGGATTAATAGGGTTTACGTTTAATAGTCCGAACCTGAGCCTTGCAAAATGCAGGGAACCAAGATGGCCTGGATGTATTTCAGTGGATGAGCACATGGAGAATTGGCACAAAGGGTCACAGATGCCGCTGCTCTCATGGTCATCCCAAGCGGGCGGCTTCTTCAGCGGAAGATTTGCTCCTGATAGAAAAGATCATGAAGAAATGGTTCGGGTCTATTACACCGAGGATAATTGGAAAAGGTATGAACGTGCTAAGAAGCTTGCCAAAGATAAGGGTGTTACGGCTATTCAAATTGCACTCGCTTATGTGTTGAATCAGCCATACCAAACGGCAGCCATCATAGGACCGGAGAATTCAGAAGAATTAATGTCATCAGTAGCAGGTTCCGCCATCAAGCTGACGGCTGAGGAAATGAACTGGCTGAATTTGATGGAACATGAAGCAAGTGTTTAAGGAGAGGAGCGACCAGAAATGAAGCATAAATTCGCTGCCCAACTATATACGCTGCGAAATGAAATTCAGAATGATTTTCCAGGCACTTTAAGGATCGTAAAAGAAATGGGCTGGGAAGCAGTTCAAGTGGATGGCTTATATGGGTATTCGCCAGAGGAGATTGCTGGAGTTCTTAACGAAACAGGGCTAAAAACGGCAGGCATGCATGTCAGCTTAGACAGGCTGAAGCATGAATTGGATGATGTGTTGAAGGAAGCCAGACTGTTTCAAACAGCAGAAATCATTTTGCCTTATTTAGATGACCATTTAAAAAATGAAGAAGGATACAAAAACGTCAGAAAAGACTTGCTCGCCATTTCTGCAATAGCAGTTCCGCAGGGGTTTCGAATTGGCTATCATCATCACGATTTTGAGTTCCAAACTGAGATCGATGGGGAATATGCTCTGGATTATCTTCTGGCTCCACCAGAAATTTTTCCGGAAATCGATACGTATTGGGTGAAAAAAGCAGGACTTGATCCATTAAGTTATATTCGCCGTTTTCCAAATCAAATGCCGATTTTGCACCTGAAGGATATGACTAGTGACGGAAAAGAAAATTTTGCAGAGATAGGGTCAGGCTGCATCGATTTTGAACCGATTCTAAAGTGGGGAGAACAAAATGGTGTGGAGTGGTACGCGGTTGAACAGGATATTTGTGAAGGGAGCCCGCTCGAGAGCCTGGAGCAGAGCCTTTCATACTTGATCAAACTGACAGCCAAATGGCAGACAAACTAGGGGTGACATTCATTTGAACGAGATTGAAGTTGTTCATGTCGTATTTAAAACACATCTTGATATCGGTTTTACAGATTTAGCTGAAAATGTGACGAATCAATATATTCAGTCCTACATACCCAAGGCGATTGAATTAAGCCGGGAGCTTGAGAAGGAGAAAGGCAGTGCCGGGTTTGTATGGACTACGGGCTCTTGGCTCATTCATGAATACTTAAAACGGGCAAATGCTGATGAAAAAAAGGTCATGGATGATGCCATCTCTAGAGGGTATATCGCCTGGCACGGCCTTCCTTTCACGACACATACGGAATTGATGGACAAAAATCTGTTTAAATACGCATTAACGATCTCGAAGAATCTTGATAAGAAGTATGAGAAAAAGACGATCGCCGGAAAAATGACAGATGTCCCGGGACATACAAAGGCTATGATTCCTCTGCTCGCCGAAAGTGGAATCAAGTATTTGCATTTTGGAGTAAACCCGGCCTCAAAGGTCCCTTCCGTCCCTAACCTGTTTGTATGGAAAGCGGATGATGGCTCTGATGTCATTATTAATTATGCAGACAATTACGGGGATGTCTTAAGGATAGGTGGATTGAATGAGGTGATGGTATTTGCCCACACCGGCGACAATTGCGGACCGCCATCGATAGAGGATATCAAACAAGAGTTTACTAGATTAAGAGAACGCTTCCCGAATGCCAGAATTAAAGCGTCTACTATGGATGCCTTTGCAGAAAAGCTTCTTTCGATCAAGCATACACTTCCAGTTGTGCATGAAGAGATCGGCGATACATGGATTCATGGAGCAGGCACCGATCCCAAAAAAGTCGCGGAATACCGTGAGCTGATCAGGCTTCGAAATACATGGATCACACAAGGCAGATTTGAAGAAGACAGCGAAGAATTCAAGGAGTTTTCGGATTGGTTATTGTTAATTCCTGAGCATACATGGGGCCTTGATGAAAAAAAGTATTTAAATGACTATAAACATTATGCAAAACAAGATTTTAAGTCGGCTAGAGAGCGCGACTTGATTTCAAAAGATGCGGTTCCTGATAAATACGGCTACATTGGTTCATTTGCGATGCATGAATTTGACAATATGTCCAAGCAGCTCTTTTCAACCACATGGGAAAATAGAAGCTACAGCTTATTTGAAAGCTCATGGAAGGAGCAGAGAGGGTTTCTTCAAAAAGCTGTTGGAGCGCTTTCTTCTGACAAAAAGCAGGAAGTCAAGGCAGCCCTCGAGGCATTAGTGCCTGTTAAGAATGAAGAGAATTTTTTAGAGGAAATAAGAACAGGCACTGTTTATTCACTTGGTGAGTTCCAAGTATCATTCTCGGATGATGGCTCCATCTCTCGATTACTTGATCGATCAGGTAAAGAGTGGGCCAATCAAGATCAGCGGCTTGGAGTATTTTCCTATGAATCCTTCGGAACAGAAAACTATCAGACGTGGTTTAAGCAGTATGTAGAAAATCTTCATCAAACCTACCGCTGGTCAGAGGCAGATCAAGGGAAGCCGGGCATGGAGCTGGTTGAGCCCATTCCTGTACATACTCTCTATCGTCCTGAATTAATTTCCCTGACAAAGCATAAAGATCAGGGCTTAGATCGAGTCTATGTGAACCTTCGTTTGCCGGTTCAGGCTGCAGAGCTGTTCGGTGCTCCAAGAGAAGTTGAGATTATCTATACATTTTTAAAGCATGAGCCAACGATTGATATTGAAATGAATTGGTTTGGAAAAGATGCAAACCGTCTTCCTGAAGCGATATGGTTCTCATTTAATCTGCAGGTAGATAATCCGTCTCTTTGGAAAATGGATAAAATGGGCACCCTGATTTCTCCGTATGAGGTTGTAAAAAACGGAAACCGCAACCTTCATGGCATTCAGTCGGGAGTAACTTACCATGGCGCAGATGGATGGGCTGTCATTGAAACGAAGGATGTCCCTCTTGTGTCACCAGGAGAAAAACGATTATTACAGCTGGATAATAAACCTCCGACTTTAGAGAACGGCTTTCATTTTAATTTATACAACAATGTATGGGGAACGAATTTTCCAATGTGGTACGAAGAAGATGCCAAATTTAGATTTTCATTGAACCTTCATTCATATGGAAAATAAGAAGAGGCGTGCGTATATGAAGCTTGCAACTGAAAGGGGAATCTGAATAGAACAGATCTATATGAAAAAACGAGAACTGTGTTCTCGTTTTTTATTTCCTCTCCAATCCGCCCAAAAACAAAGAATAAATCATATAAACCGAATTCACGACACTCATCATACTTAACTCCTCAATAATTGGCGACTTATAAGTGGTTACCTTCCGATTGCTCACTCGAATCATATCAGCTGCATGTTTTGCCAGAAACGACTCTTCATTTCCTGTAATGGCTACAATTGGAATACCTTTTTCCCTAAGTGTCTTCACTAATCTAACAATAAATCTTGTTTCCCCTGAAAATGAAATGACTACTGCCACGTCTGCACCAGTCAGTGATTCCGCATCAGCGATCTGATTTTCATGATTGCTGTAGGCTGTAGAGTATTTACCTAAACGCATAAATTTGAATTGCGCATTTCGTGCGATAACGTGTGAAAAGGTGACTCCGAAGAATGATACCTTTTTTGCTTGGTGGATTCGCTTGACGATTTCCAGGATTTCTTTTGAATTTATAAGTTCGCTTGTTTCTTGAAGTGATTTTTGCACATCGCTGAAATAAGTTAGAAGCATATCTTCGTTTAGAGTTTCCTCTACTTCTGTATAATCCACTTCTGAATCATTGAACTCGATATAGGTTCTGGCGTATTCTTTCAGTTCTTTGAAGGAAATGTTCTCAAACTTTTTACAGAAGCGCGTAATGGTGGCGGGAGATGTGTGGCAGGCTTCTGCAAGCTGATAAATCGACATTCCAGGAATTCTATCAACATGACGCAATATGTATTCGGCAATCACAATCTCTGAGTTTGTATGATCCGTTGAAGATTCGATAAAGTTAAGCAATTTAGCGATAAAGTTGTACATAATGAGCCTCCGAACGTTTCTCCTAAATTGAAAATGCGCCTTTCTTCATAAAAAGTTTCATAAAATGAAACTTTTCTATTATTTCTGGATCTCCTTGTTAAGATGTACATGTAACCGATAACAAACTCTTTAGGAGATGATTTTTATATGAAACAGTATAACGTATTAATCGTTGGCGGAGGTAGTACTTGGACGCCGGGATTGCTGAAAAGTATTTGCGTCAGACAAAAAACATTTCCGATTAAACGTCTGGTCATGCTCGATGTGAATGCTGAGCGTCAGCAGGTCATTGGCGATTTTGCTAACATATTATTCAGAGAAGAGTTCCCAGAACTTGAATTTCACTATACAACCAATAAAGAGGAAGCCATCACAGAGGATTTAGACTTTGTATTTGTTCAAATGAGAACTGGCGGCTATGCTATGCGAGAGAAGGACGAAAAAATTCCGCTTAGCTTAGGTGTCATTGGGCAGGAAACGTGCGGACCAGGGGGATTTGCTTATGGAATGAGATCCATTCGGGATATGACGGAGCTCGTGAACGATGTTAGAAGCAAAACTAAGGATGCCTGGATCTTAAACTATACGAATCCAGCCGCTATAGTAGCAGATGCTTTACAGCGGATTTTCCCGGAAGACAAACGCATCCTGAACATTTGCGATCAGCCTGAGAATCTGCTTCGGTCCTATGGAAGACTGCTGAACCGAAACCCGAGAGACTTTGATCCTGTCTACTTTGGCTTGAATCATTTCGGCTGGTTTACGAAGCTGTACGACCAAGAAGGAAATGATTTGCTTCCTGAGCTGAGAGAAGTGATTTTAGAAGGCGGGTTCAGACCTGTTGATTATGAACAGCGGGACAAGACATGGCTTGAAACGTATGCAATGGTGGAACAGATGGTGCGCGATTTTCCTGATTATCTGCCGAACACCTACCTGCAGTATTACTTGTATCCGGACAAGGTTTTAAATAAGTTGAATCCAGAATTTACGCGTGCAAACGAAGTCATGGATGGCCGTGAGAAACGAGTATTTGAGGAATGTCAGCGCATCATCGCAGCAGATACTGCCAAAGATTCTCACGTTGTTCATAATGATGCACATGGGGAATTTATTCTAATTGTAGCTGAATCGATTGCTTATAATAAAGGGGATAACTTTGTAGTGATCTTGAAAAATGACGGCATCATTGATAATCTCCCTGAAGATGCTATGGTAGAAGTTGCGGCAAGTCTTACTGCGAATGGTCCGAGACCGTATGCAGTAGGTGAAATTCCAACATTCTATAAAGGGTTAATTGAAGGACAGTTTGCTTATGAAAAACTGACGGTTGAGGCTTACCTTGAAGGATCTTATCAAAAGGCTCTCCAAGCCTTAACGCTAAACAGAACTGTTGTCTCTGCAGGAAAAGCACGTGAAGTGCTGGATGCTTTAATTGAGCAAAATAAAGAGTACTGGCCGGAATTAAATTAAATAGAACAAGGATGAGAGTGGTTCCGTAAGAGCTCCTCTCTCCTTTTACTAGAATGAAATGTAACTGCTTTCAGCATTATTTACATGGGGTAAGAAGGGATTGATTAAGATGAAAAAAATCTTTAACTTTGATTTCTTTCAGCGCATTGGGAAGTCATTTATGGTTGTTATATCGCTTTTACCTGCGGCCGGTTTGCTCCTTGGAATAGGAACGACTCTGCAGTCGCCATATTTAATAGAGTATATGCCATTTCTGGAAAACGGATTTTGGCAAACCTTCGCGTCCTTAATGAAAGGTGCAGGGAGTGTCATCTTTAAAAACCTCGGTGTTCTTTTTGCCATTGGAATCGCCGGCAGCTGGACCGGTGGAAAGGCAGGAGCAAGTATATCCGCTTTTGTAGGATACATTGTCATGCATACAGTCATTGGGATTGTGTTAGGAATAACACCTGAAACAGCTGCAGAACCCGGGAAAACATTAGAACTGGGTATTCCTACACTTCAGGTCGGTGTTTTTGGCGGAATTATCATGGGCTTTGTTGCAGCTGCACTATATCAAAGGTTTCATGACTTTAAAATGCCAGAAATGCTGTCATTCTTTGGAGGCTCCCGTTTTGTGCCGATCATTACAGCGGGTGTATCCATTATCATGGCGCTGATCCTTGCATTTGTATGGCCTCATGTACAAGGATGGATTTTCTTCCTTGGCAATCAACTGGCAGGTGAAAACACACCACCGTTCTACATGTTTATCTATGGTTTAGTTGAGAGGGCACTTATTCCATTTGGTTTGCATCACATCTTCTACATTCCAATCCGTTTCTCGGAAGTAGGTGGAACGTATACCACACTTGCCGGTTCAGTCGTCTCAGGTGATACGGCCATGTATATGGCTCAGCTGGCGGATAAACAGGTAAACGCTGTTGTTGAAATCACAGCTGGCCGCTTCATGACAGGGAAGTTCCCATTCATCCTGTTCGGTATTCCTGCAGCTGCTCTTGCAATGTACCATATGGCAAAACCCCAGCATAAGAAAGCAGTCGGCGGTCTGCTCCTGACAGCTGCCGGTACAGCTTTTTTAACGGGAATTACAGAACCGCTTGAATTCACGTTCTTATTTGTAGCGCCATTACTCTATGTCTTTCACTGTCTGATGGCTGGACTTTCCTTTATGCTAATGTATATGCTTGATGTCAACATAGGCTATGCAGGGGGAGCAGGAATCATTGATTTCACTTTATTTGGAATCCTGCCAGGAGTTGGCGAGCCATGGTGGCTAGTCCTTGCTGTCGGCTTAACTATGTCTGTTGTGTATTATTTTGTCTTCCGCTTCGCCATCAGCAAGTGGAATCTGCTTACTCCAGGAAGAGGAGAAGAAGATTCCAACAGGCTGTACAGCAAGCAGGATTATAAGGATAAATCGAAAAACAAACAAGCGCTTCAAGTACTTGCAGCACTTGGAGGCGAACAGAATATCAACAATATCGATGCCTGTATTACTAGGTTAAGAGTAGGTGTTAAGGATAAATCACAGGTGAATCATGAGGAGTTAAAAGAGCTTGGAGCTAAAGGAGTATTAGAAGTTGGAAATGGTATTCAGGCAATTTTTGGACCTACTGCTGAGATTTTAAAGAATCAAATTATTGATATTTTGGATAGTGATCGGACTGCTTAAATTAATAGATGTATTTAGGTAATTGTATTTGTGTTTAAAAGCTAGTTTAAAGAATAAACCTCGGTGAGCTAGATCTCATTGAGGTTTTATTATTAAACGAGAAAATAATTTCAATTTTCCTGTTGTGCACGAGAAGCATAGACAATATGATTAATCTTATATAAGTTTGATGGGATGGTGGGGGAAAATGAACATCGGAGTCGATTTAGGCGGTACAAACATTCGGGTGGCAGTGATTGATGATAATGGGATTATTTTAGAAGAGCTTGGATGCCCGACAGAAGCGGGGAATGGGCCGCTTCCGGCTATTGAAAAAATCATTGCAATGATTCAATCATTGCAGGAAAAACACGCTGTTCAAGCTGTTGGCATTGGAGCGCCGGGGCCGCTGGATGCAAAAAGGGGAATCATTATAGAACCTCCTAATCTTTCTAGCTGGAAAAATATTGATTTAACAAAAATGATTGAGTCGGCCATTCATTTGCCGGTGTATCTTGAAAACGATGCCAATGCAGCTGCTCTTGCAGAAGCACTGATCGGTGCTGGCAAAGAAGCTGAAAGTGTCTTTTATATAACTGTTTCTACTGGCATTGGCGGGGGTTACGTATATGACGGTAAGCTAATACCAGGTGCTCAGGGAAACTGCGGTGAAATTGGAAATATGATAGTAGATCCACATGCAATAGGTGCTCCTAACCTTAACAAAGGAGCGTTAGAGGCACTTGCAAGCGGCACGGCAATTGGGAGAAAAGCTGAGTCTGTATTTGGGCCAGGCCACGGTGCAAAAGAAGTGTTCCTGTTTGCTCAAGAAGGCAATCAAGAGGCAGCTGAGATTATTGATGAAGCGCTGAGCTATTTGGCAATGGGGATTGCCAATATTGTTCATACTTTAAATCCGGAGGTTATCGTTCTTGGAGGCGGAGTGATGAAATCAAAGGATTTGATGCTAGATCCATTAAAAGAGAAAGTGGTTCCGCTTTTGTACCCTAGTCTTAGACCCCATCTCCAATTAAAGCTTGCTTTATTGGATCAGAAAGCTGGAGTTGTCGGGGCGGGGATGATTCCAAGGCAATTTATGCAGAATTAGTTACTAGAATAACCTAAAAAAACCTTGAGTATTTCAAGGTTTTTTTAGGTTGTTTTGTTATTGAGGGGAATTGTTGGTTGTTTTTCTCAAGATGATTGTATGTTAGGTTATGAAAAATATTCTTAGAGCTCTGTGTACTGTGAGAGAATATCATTTATTTGAAAAATATGTTCTGCACGCCTCAACTAAAATATACACATCTCCAATTTGAGAATTGTCAGTTACGACACATTAAAAAAAAGATACATATATAAATAATGCTATTAATTTGCAAAGCTATAAATAATTAATTATTAGATTGGAGGCTGTGTTTATAAATCACTTTACTTCATGCTGTGACATTCAGGAATTATTTATTAGGGAGGAGTGAAACGTTGACTAATAGTGTTAAAGGCAGAGAAACTAATCAGGTTCGTTTTCATGGCTACAATGTGAATGACATTAAAAATTGGAGTGCTGAGTCAGATCCCTTTGCAAAATATAATCGGTCCCGTGTTCCATTGGCAAAAAGAATTCCATTTTTTGCACCAACTCAAGTTAATCCCAAACTCAGTCCGCTTCCACAGGTAATGAATTTATCTGCAGATTATGATAAATCAGCAATCAGTTTTAAATACGGTAAATCTTTTGCGAAGAACCTCCTTAAATTTTGGCAGTACACAGATATTTACGGGGCATGGCATGGGCTGCCTATTTTACATTCAGAAGAAGAGAATGCTCAATATGGTGTTATCAATTTACCTAATCCCGCTTATACGGACGCGGCACATCGGAACGGTGTCTTGAGCTTAGGAAAATGGTTTTGGCCCCGTGAAGGCCAAAACTTTTCTGAATGGGTTGAGGAGAAAGAAGATCATACCTTTCCAATTGCTGACAAACTGCTTGAAATGTGTGAATATTTCGGCTTTGATGGATACTTTATTAATCAGGAAGCTACGATCACACAAAAAGACAGTGAGAATTTAATGAAAATGATGAAATACATGCAAAAAAAAGCATCAAAGCCTTTTCATGTTCAATGGTATGATGCCATTCTTAAAGATGGAAAGTTAAACTATCAGAATGAGTTTAACGAAAAAAATGATAGTTGGGTAAGAGATGGGGCAGAAAGGGTCAGCAACAGCATTTTCTTAAATTATGCGTGGAACGATAAGCGTTTGGAGTATTCTAATAGTCATGCAGAAAAAAGAGGTTTAGACCCTTATACCGAAGTATTTGCAGGAACAGAAAATGATAAATATGGGTATAACCCCCCATATGATACGAGATTAATATTCCCTGAGAATGGTGAGCCTAGAACTGGCTGGGCTCTGTTCGGCACAGATTTTGTATGGAATCGCTACGATAATAAATTGGACCCAGAAGATCAAGAAGAAGTAGATAGACGAGAAAGGCGTTATTGGTGCGGTCCAACAGAAAGTCCTTTAGATCCTATAGGGAGAACGTTATATAAGCCGTACAAAGATGAATATAAAGCCGTCAATCCTGAAGAGTTTCGCTGCTGGGACGGTGTTTCTCGTTATATACCTGAGAGGTCTGTTATTGGTTCCTATCCTTTTCTTACAAGTTTCAATACAGGGCATGGGAAAAGATTCTTTGTAAATGGGAAACTGGCAAGCGTCGAAGAATGGAATAATGCAAGTATTCAAGATATTTTGCCCACATGGCAATGGTGGGTGACAAACAGCAGGTCAGATCATCCAATCTCTGTTTCTTATGATTACCAAACAGCCTACGATGGAGGCTCATCACTTAAAATAAGCGGAGATTTATCGGAAGATCAAGCAGCAGAAATAAGACTTTTTAAGACATGCTTACCAGTAGATGATGATGTTTCTCTTTCATTTACATACAAAAGCAATCTAAAAGATCACTCAAAAGACTTTAAGTTTGGTCTTATTTTTGAAGATCAGCCTTATCAGTTCTATTGGGTGGATAGTGAAGAAAAAATGACCTCTGATTGGACTGCAAATTCTCTTTCACTGGCTAACTTTAAAGGGAGAGTCATTGCAGCCATTGGTATACAAGTTGCTAACGGCCAAAGAGATTATTGTCTGAATCTTGGACAAATTCATTTGGCAAAAGGAGAAAAAACAGACAAACCAAAAGAGCCAACCGGGTTTACAATTGATCACCTGAAAATGAATGAGGGAACAGCCGATGTTTTTCTATCCTGGGACTTCGATCCGGAAAACATCTTATTCTACGAAATATACCATGTAACAGGAGAGAGGAATCGCGAATTAGTAGGAAGAATTTATGATGAAGTTTACTATATTCATCAATTAAAAAATAGAAATCATGAACGAAAAACTTATTTAGAACTGCTGGCTGTCAGCCCTGATCATTCGAGAAGCACAGCATTGTGCAAAGATATTACCTGGTCAGTAAACTAGTTTCATCTCTCAATTTAGCTTTAAACATCTAAAAAAATTTATCTTGCAGAATCATAAAATAAGGAGTGTATGTATAGTGAAAGTTGGAATTAGTTCTTATAGCTTATTAAAGGATCTTACAAATGGAAGCCTTACCATATTGGATGTAGTACAATGGGTAGCTGATAATGGGGGTACTCATCTTGAACTCGTTCCATACGGTTTTTCGGTAGTTGACAATACCGAACTGGCAGATGCAATAAGAGAAAAGGCTCTTGATGCAGGAATAGAATTATCTGCCTATTCACTCCCGGCTAATTTTATCCAGGAAACGGAACAAGCGTTTATAGAAGAGGTAGACAGATTAAAAAAACATGTGGATGTTGTGAACCGAATGGGCATTAAAATTATGCGGCATGATGTTACTGCATTTAGACTAGAGCAAGAAGAAATGACCATACACTATTTTGAAGAGCACTTTGAGCAGATGGTAAGAGGAAGTCAGCTGATTGCTGATTATGCAGATCAATTTGGCATAACAACAACAATTGAAAATCATGGCTTCAACGTACAATCAAGTGATCGTGTACAGCGGGTGCTTCATGCTGTAAAACGGGATAATTTTAAAACAACACTTGATATAGGTAATTTCTTATGCATTGACGAAGACCCTCTGGTGGGAGTAAAGAAGAATGTAAAATATGCCAAGACAGTCCATGTCAAAGATTTTTATATACGCCCTTACTATGAGAATCCCGGTGGCGGTGAGTGGTTCAGAACTGTAAACAATAATTATCTGCGCGGGGCTATTGTTGGGCATGGGGATATTAATATCCGTGAAGCATTAAGGCTGGTCAAGCAATCAGGCTACGATGGATATTTAACCGTAGAATTTGAGGGAATGGAAAACTGTCAGGAAGGCACCAGAATTGGCATGGATAACGTCTGCCGAATCTGGGATGAAGTTTAATTTTAGAGTGTGAGTACGACTGAACAGAGCTGCTTATAAAGGAAGGGAGAGTTAAAATGGATACCAAGAACAAGAACATAAAGAAATTAAAGAATAAAACGGGTATTATTGTTGACAGTTTGCAGTTGCCGCTTGAAGAAGGCTTAATAACAGCAAAAAAGCTCGGTGCGGATGGTGTTCAGATCTACGCTGTTTCAGGTGAAATGAGTCCTGAAAATTTATCATCAGCAGCCAGAAAAAATCTTAAATCAATGATAGAAGGATTAGGCTTAGAGATAAGCGCCCTTTGTGGTGACTTGGGCGGACATGGATTTCAAGATCATGGTCTTAATCCATTAAAAATAGAGAAATCAAAAAGAATACTAGATTTGGCAGTAGAGCTGGGTACAAACATTGTGACTACTCATATCGGAATCATACCTGAGGATCCTGACTCCAGAATATATGATTCTATGCAAAGGGCATGTGAGGAGCTGGGTGTTTATGCGAAGAGCTTGAATGCTTACTTTGCCATCGAGACAGGCCCTGAAACGGCTAAGCGGCTGAAATCATTTTTAGACTCGCTCAGTACAAATGGTGTTTCCGTTAATTTTGATCCTGCAAATATGGTTATGGTAACTGGAGATGATCCAGTTGAGGGTGTTAAATTGCTTAAAGAGTACCTCGTCCATTCTCATGTCAAAGATGGAGTCCAATACAAACCAGTTGATCCAAGGAATGTTTATGGGTTCCTTGGCCATGACAGCGGAACTGATCATGAGAAAATTGCCGAGATGGTTAGTTCAGGAGAATATTTTATGGAAGTGCCGCTGGGTAATGGCCATGTAAATTTTACAGATTACTTTGCAGCTCTTCAAGAGATAGAATACAGAGGCTACCTAACAATAGGAAAGAGAAGTGAAAGCAAATCCAATACAAGATATTACGGAAGCAATTGCTTTTATACAAAAGTTTAAGTAAACAATGGACAGGGTGAGGAATGACAAGTTCCTTTCCCTTTTTTTATTTGTCTTTTTACAAAAGTATAGGTTGTTTCTATGGAGAGAATTTAAAATATGATACAAGATTAGCAGAAATATAAGGTCTTTAATGGAAAGTAAATTCTTACAATGCCTAGTCATAATACACATATTGTACGAACCAATAGGAATGGTAAACTGATGCAGAGCTTTTCAATAATGAGGTGCTCTTTTATTATCGGCAAATCGATTTTTTTTCAGATATGGGGGGATTTTAGTTGAAGCAGGTTCTGGTATTTTATGATGAAACGTTTCCCTTTGCTGGATTAAGGCCAACACGTGAATGGCTAAATCTTTTAAAGGAAAAGTTTACTGTTGTGGATTCAAAGAATTTGGAAATGGAACTTAGGAATCCTGTATATAGCAGTTTTATCCACATGCATGGTCCTTATTTTCCTAAAAGATCCTGGGGCGATATATCGTCATTTTTAGAAAAGGGTAAGGGGCTTTTATATCTTGGCGGTATTCCTTTTCGCAAGCCATGTAACTTTACAAATGGTTCGTGGGAAATAGAAAGAGAACAGACCGGTTATCACATGCATTTAAACATACATGAAGCGCTCACAGTAAAATCTAAAGATGTAAAAACCCTGAATCATAATAAGGAAATTCCATTGCTTGATGGCTTTGAAGCCCTATTTTCTAAAGAAGACACCTATAATTTTATTTTACATGTAACAAAAAAAAGTTCGATAGAAAAAGAGATGGGTTCTAACGGACCTATGGATGCCAGGATTTACCCTTTGCTTACAGGTGAAAATAAGGGAGAAAGAAAAATAACGGCTCCTGTGATATTGATAGAAAATTATAAGGGGAAATTTCCGGGCGGAAGATGGATTTTTATGAATCAAGAGCTGGCAAATCCTTTTTATAATGAACAAAGCATTCACCTGATAGAAAGTCTTTCCCAATACATTAACTGCGGCGTTACAGAAATTTGGCTAAAAACGAATTATGCCTGTTATGAAGCGAATGAATCACCAGCAATTTCCCTTCAATTTCAGTCAATTCATAAGAAGAGCACAGAATGGACTTTTGAGATAAAAATTACAAAAGATCATGCTGAAGTATTTACTCATCGTTTTAATACAACTGTTTCAAGCTACTTGGATTTTAAAAGAATTCATCCTGATATTACAATCTCACCTGGCTTATATGAAGTTGTGTGTACGGCGACTTCAAATAAAGGAGAAAAACTGATTTATAAGCAGGGATTCTGGGGAATGGACCGATCTTTATTAAGTAAAGGGGAGCCTTTAGCAGTCGATCGGGATTATTTCCGAAAGAACGGGAAGCCTTTGCCTATTGTCGGCATGACTTACATGACCTCAGATGTATCGCGCTATTTTTTATTTCTGCCTAACCCTGCGGTATGGGATCGTGATTTTGCCCAGATGAAAAAGGCAAATATTAATTATGTAAGAACAGGCATCTGGACCGCTTACCGCAACATCATGTTTGTGGACGGGCACGTAAGTGAGGAAGTCTTGAGAGCTTTAGATGCGTTTGTTCTTTGTGCAAAAAAGTATGAAATTGATGTTACTTTCTGCTTTTTCTCATTCACGCCGGAAATGTGGGATGGAGAAAATCCATACTTAGATCCAAGGAGTGTAGAAGCACAAAAACGGTTTATTACAACAATTGTGCAAAGACATAAAGAGACGAAGAATTTAAATTGGGACTTAATTAATGAGCCATCTATGTTTGATCCAAATCGGGGATTTTCCGGACCGAGATCTCTTCATGATTCTTACGATAAAAAGGAATTTCGCAATTGGTTAAAGAATAAACATCGAACAATCGAAAACCTTCAGGAAAATTGGAATGTAACTCCGGCAGAAATTCCAGATTTCAACAGCATCAATACCCCTGAACCTAGTGAGATCAATTCGCATATTCAAAACATGGCTTGGGGAAATCGCGGACTAAAATGGTTCGACTATACCTTCTACACCATGGATATGCATAATAAATGGGCAAAAGGTTTAACAGCAGCAATTAAGCATTTTACACCAGATCAATTGGTCACAGTGGGACAGGATGAAGCATTGACGTCTCAAAGACCCTCACCGATGTTTTATGAAGAGGCTGTAGACTATACAACGAATCACTCTTGGTGGTTTATGGATCAGCTTTTATGGGACAGCATCTTTACGAAAGCTCCAAATAAACCAAATTTAATTCAAGAAACAGGAATCATGTATGTCGAGCGTCCAGATAATATCGCAAAGAGAACTGAAGAAGAGTTAAGGAATATTCTCGAAAGGAAATATGCTTATTCTTTCGCTGGGGCCGGGGCTGGCGCTGTTCAATGGATATGGAATACAAATTATTTTATTAACAATATAAATGAGTCTAATATCGGAGCAATAAGAGCCGATGGCACAGAAAAGCCAGAGGCTAATGTATCGTATGATTTTGGGGCGTTTATGAAAGACATCAGCCACATATTTGAAGGAAGAAAGATTGAAGAAGTGGCTGTTATTTTCCCATTTTCCAATGATTTTTCAAATAGGCGTTTGGCTTTTGATTCTACTGCACGATTAACTAGAGTTATGGCTTACGAATTAAATGTAGCTTTTCGGGCAATAAGTGAATATCATTTGGATGATTTAAGGATAAATCCGTCTAAATTAATCATCGTGCCAAGTGCGCATACCTTTAATACAAAGGCTTTTAAAAAGCTTCTTGAAATAGTGGAAGCTACTGGAGCTACATTATTATATACCGGACCAATAAGCATGGATGAGTATTGGAATAAGACTGAAAGAGCAAAGCGAATTGTCGGAAAAACTTCAGTTGGAAATATAAGAAGAGAAGAATTTATGTTCATTAATAATACAAGGCATCTCGCATCGTTCCCAGACAAACGAATAGCAGAAGTGATGAAGGAGATCCCGCTTGATTGTATACAGCCAACAGAGATTCAGCAATACAAGATCGGAAAAGGGAAGCTTTTGTGGTCTCCGTTATCAATTGAACTAAACGAAAGAAATGAACCAATTTCCGAACTTTATAAGTATGCTTTGAATATTGCTGGTGTCGCTGAAGATTTAAAATGGATAAAAGGCGATTATCCAGGTATATATGGACGCAAGCTCAGTTTTCATTCTGAGGATCTGTTTATCTTTGTTTCGGAATGCGGAGAAGATGTTGAGATGGAAATACAAAATACGCAAAACGGATCAACATATGAGTTCCTTCTGGAAGCTGAACGGTCTGTGCTGTTTGCAGCCGGTAAGGATGGAAAGCTAATAGGTGTATATCGTGACCATGAAGTATCTGCAGCGGTCATTCAATCTGGTTTCACTCACATGAAGCAGTAAGAAGAAAAGAAGCCTTTTCACAATTCAGGAAAAGGCTTCTTGTGTTATTTTGACTGTCCCTAAGTTATTCCGTGGCTTTTGTATATAATTTTCTGAATTGACCAGGTGTAATTCCTTCAGAGTTTTTGAATTTCCTGATAAAGTTCGGTACGTCAATATATCCTACCTCAGATATAATTTTTTTAATTGACGAATTAGTCTGTAGCAGTTGTTTCTTAACTTCGTCTGTCCGTAAGTTCCATACATACTGTGAGAAAGTTGTTCCTGTCTGTTCTTTTATAAAACGGCTCAGATAAGAGCTCGATAAGCCAAATTGCTCTGCCATTCCTTCTAGGCTTAATTCGTACTCAGCGTAGTGGTTTGTAAGATAATCGAGAATATTTTGCTCTAATTGGTTTTTTTGAGATTCTTTTGTTTTTGAAATTTCTGCACAGATATCAATTGTCATTTCAATTAAGTTTTTTTCAATCTCGAT
The DNA here is from genome assembly GCF_030817055.1 of Bacillus sp. V2I10. Taxonomy (NCBI): domain Bacteria; kingdom Bacillati; phylum Bacillota; class Bacilli; order Caryophanales; family Bacillaceae; genus Bacillus; species Bacillus sp. V2I10. The sequence goes on from NZ_JAUSYV010000001.1 coordinate 676,130, forward strand.
AAATGACTGTCTTTCTATCAATTGATAGATTTTGCCGAAATTACACGGTACATTCATGTCATTCACTGTTTTAGTGATTGTGTTTACAACGTCATAGGTCATCCCTTTTAGTAAATGAATAGATGAACTGTTGTCTCGAAGCCAATTAAACAAAGTTATGATTGTTTCAGATGCGATTTCAGCATCCCCCTGTTTATAGCTCATCGACAATTTTAAAAGATATTCTTTAGGGATCCACATTTTTTCATTGAGTTCATCTATTTCTGTAAATGCAATGATATCTCTTTTCTCGCTTAATTTTGCGAATTCCAAGGCTGCTGATGCTTCAATAAAAGAACGATTTATATGATTAATTCCTTTATACGTTTCACCTACACCAATTTTGGGATTGGGATTGTTCTTCATTAGGATTCTTTGAAATTCATGAATAAGTCTTTCTTTAACAGAAGGATGATCAGAATTTCCATTGGCCACATAAACCATAGTCTTATTATTAATTAATTCAACACTAAAAATAGTCACCTCTTTTATTAAACTGCTGGAGGAAAGCTCAAGTTTCTTCATATCAATGGTGCTTAGCTGCCTGCTTGTTAATTCTGTTGTAAATACAAATGAATAGGGACCGTCAATTTGAATGTTCAGCGATTCCAATAAGCCTTCTGACTGCATATATTTATCCATCTGTCCTTGCAAAAGCATCATTAAACATTGATCACGTACGAGTGGCTCCTGATGCAATACGATTTTATTTAACTGTTCCTGATTGAGATAAATGTTTTCTAAAGTGCTGCGTACGGTATCCAGCTCGTTATTACTCGTAAATTGTAAGCTTTCATCTTTATTTTTAATAAATTCAATGATTTTTTTGATCGGACGATATTGGTATAAACCCAGCATGATGGCAAGAATTGAAGCCGCGGCTGCGATCCCAAGTATAATCAGCCATATAAACGTGCTGAATTTTGATACTTTTCCATAAAATTGCTCAGTAGGTATGGCTGCAACAAATGACCAGTTACTTCTTTCTGAATTTACGGATGAAATAGAATAGGAGTTTCCATCAATTTTAAGTTCTCCAATAAATGATTTTTTTGAAGAAGCTATCTTTTCAATCTGGTTTAAATCGATGGTTTGGGAAGATCTATTGTTGGTCGCAATTACTTTATTATTATGATCTAAAATAAATACTTTCCCCTCGTATGTACCAAGAATATTGTTAATCATGTCTTTAAAGAAAGAGTCTTTCAGTTTAAATATGACACTGCCGTATTGCTTTACAGCTCCTGAGGGAAGCGGATAAATATAGGCGGTTGTATTGTTGGATAATTTCAGATTATTGCTTATAAAAGGGTAGGTTGAGGATTCTATCGCCTTCAAAAACGTCTTCATTTCCGTATAGGTTGTCTTGTACTCTATGAATGTATTTGTTGACATTAGTCCTTCAGAAGAGTAAATATGATCCTGCTCATTATAGTAGAGATAAAGGTCCGTTATAATAGAGCTGTTTTCTTTATATTTATCCAGGCTTTTTATAGCATCAGGATGATTTTCCTTCATCTTTATCATATAAGGTGTAAGATTTGGATCATATGATATAAGAGTTCCGATCTTGCTAAGCTCCTGCATGCGGCTTTCTGTCAGGTTTTTCACATGATTTAAATTATGCAAATTTGACAGTTCGATTTCTTCTCTTATACTGGAAACAGAATTGTGATATAAAATGAGGGCCATGACAGAAAATGGAACAAAAAATATAATCAAATAAGAAAAGATGTATTGCAGCAATAATCTTGAAGTCATCTTTTTCATAGCAACACCCCTTTTAATCTTTTAATTCCTTCATTTTGTCTCCAATTTGTTAAAGGAATGCAGGGAAAACCACATTATTGGAAGAGTTAAAACTGAGATCCCCATGAATAAAAAGATAATAGGGATATACAGCGAAAGGATATACGCTGTTACGATCCATAATAAAATGGCCATTACACACAATGGCTGTGCCAGTGATAGGATAAATGCCTGCTTAATATGCTGAAAGAATTTTAAATCATAGTGTACATAAACAGGAAAGAATAAGATCATGGTGCTGATTAATAACAAACCAAACAGCAGAAGAGGTAAATGGATTAGTGCAGATTTAATAGTAAGTTCATTCAGCTGCAGATCAACCAGAAGGACAATGCTTAAACATAAAAAGATAAAGCCTGCTAAATTCGTCGTTTTAAAGCTTGATTTATAAACGGACAGGAAAAAAGGGAAGGTTTTCAACTCTGTCTCCCCTTGAAGCCACTTCCTAATGATTGAAAAGACAGCTGCAGATGAAGGCATAACCCCTAATACAATCCCTCCTGCTATAGTAAAAATGATCCACAGCAAATGCAGATACATAGCTTTTAATATCCACTCTGCCAGAGTGTAGAATTTTCCAATCAAAGTGTTAGACCCCATTAACTATCACCACCGTTCGAAATTATTTCTGATTAAGAAAGCGTTAACAAGATTGAAAATTCTAAATAAAATCTATCATAAGAATAACAATAAAACGCGGATTTTTAAATAGAGTCTATACGAAACTGGCATATGTAGAATTTAACGTTAATGTGTAAAATCTATTATTTGCTTGGATTTTCAACTTTTTTAAGCGCTTACACAACAAAAATATATGACATATTTACCCCGTATTCAAAATTGTGAAAAAATGAAAACAGAAAGTAAAACTAATAAAGGGAGGGGAATTCTTGGGTGTTCTTAAAGAGAAGAATGAGGGTGCATCTACTGAAACTTTAAAGGCTGCGAGTAAAATTATCAAGTTTAGAAAAAAGAAGGAAGATCCGGAGTTTAAAAGAATACAGCGAAAGAAAACCAAGAAAAATGTCAGACAGAATTGGCAATTGTATCTTTTTGTACTTCCTTTAGTAATGTACTTAATCCTTTTTCACTACATGCCAATGTATGGCATACAAATCGCATTTAAGGATTATTATCCAGTACAAGGTATTTGGGGGAGCCCTTGGGTAGGATTTGATCATTTCATGAGATTTTTTGAATCCTATTATTTCTGGGACCTGATTAAAAATACGGTCGAAATTAGTGTATATAGCCTGATTGTAGGCTTTCCGATCCCTATTATTCTAGCACTAGCCCTGAATGAAATACGTGATGGCATGTTTAAGAAAACAGTTCAAACCGTCACATACGCACCCCATTTCATTTCTATTGTTATTATGTCTGGGATGATTATAACATTTTTATCTCCAACAACAGGAATGATTAATAACCTTATCGGGATGCTTGGGATGGAACCTATTCCGTTTCTGACAGATCCTAAATGGTTTTCGACAGTTTATGTACTGTCGGGAATTTGGCAAAACGCTGGTTGGGGAACCATTATCTATTTAGCGGCATTAGCCGGCGTTGACCAGCAGCTTCACGAAGCAGCCATTGTAGACGGTGCATCAAGATGGCAGAGGATTTGGAATATCAATATTCCAGCTCTTGTTCCAACAATGGTTATTCTGTTTATTCTGGATGCAGGAAGCATATTATCAGTCGGGTTTGAAAAAGTGCTGCTTCTGCAAAATCCTTTGAATATGGAAGCATCTGATATCATATCTACCTTTGTCTATCGTGTCGGTCTTTTAGAAGGTCAATATAGCTTCGGTGCTGCGGTCGGATTATTCAATTCCGTCATTAATGCAGCCTTGCTCATAATTGTTAACCAAATTGCCCGGAAAAAATCGGAGACGAGCTTATGGTAAAAAAAGAGGGGTGTTGGAATGATTAAAGATACAGCTGCTGACAGATTTTTTAAGCTTTTATGCTACTTCTATCTATCACTGGCACTTATCATCGTGTTGTATCCGCTAATTTACATTATCAGTGCATCTGTCAGTGATCCGAAATTTGTGAACTCAGGCGAGATGTGGCTTTTCCCTATCAACCTAACATTTGAAGGGTATGAAAGAGTCTTTCAAAACGAGCAAATCTGGCTTGGCTATAAAAATACCATCATCTATACAGCGGTAGGAACAGCAGTTAATCTGATGGTGACAATCCCTGCCGCCTATGCGTTAGCAAGAAAAGATTTTGTTGGCCGAGGCTTTATCATGGGAATGATGCTTGTCACTATGTTTGTCAGCGGAGGACTCATTCCAACTTATATTATTGTGAAAAGCCTTGGGTTAATGGATTCTATGTGGGCATTAATCCTTCCTGGTGCAGCTTCAGTCTGGAATATTATTGTTTGCCGCACTTTTTTCCAAACGTCAATCCCAAATGAATTGGAAGAAGCGGCAAAAATCGATGGATGCAGTAACTTCAATTTGTTTCTCAAGGTTATTCTTCCACTATCAGCTCCTATCATTGCTGTAATGGCCTTGTTTTACGGAGTAGGACATTGGAATAGTTATTTCGGAGCGCTTATTTACTTGAGAGATCAGGATTTATATCCTTTGCAATTGGTCTTAAGGCAAATCCTTGTCTTACAGGAAATGAGTGCAGATATTATGTCTGGGGCGACTGCTGAGGCCTTGCAGCGAAAAGCTGAAATTGCGGATATTGTGAAATATGCCGTCATCATTGTAGCAACTTTGCCAATTATCATCATCTATCCGTTTATGCAGCGTTTCTTTGTCAAAGGTGTGATGATTGGCTCTGTTAAAGGATAAATTGCCTGCTTTTTTGGAGGCACTGAATGCTGATAGAAAGAGAGGCGGTAAGTTAAAGACTAAGGTTAGCTTTTATTACTATCAAATTATTATGAGGGGGATTACTGTGAAAAAAAGATTCGCTTTACCTATGATTTCAATTCTATTGGCAGGTATGCTCTCTGCATGTTCAAACAATCAGGAAGCAAGTTCTGAAAAAAGCGAAAGTGCAGAGATTAACAAAGAAGGTTTTCCTATTGTTGATGAGAAAGTTACATTATCTATGTTTGGCCCAAATGTGGGCAGAGCGAAGTGGGAAGATATGAAGTATTTTAAAATGATGGAGAAGAAAACAAATATTCATTTTGAGTTTGATACGCCTCCTAATGATAGTTTTGAAACACAAAAGAATCTCTTATTTGCCAGTAATGAACTTCCTGATCTATTTTATGGCGCGTCCTTGACGAACAGTGAAATTATAAAATACAGCGAACAGGGACTGTTAGTTCCATTAGATGACTTAATTGAAAAGTATGCTCCAAATATACAAGCGATGTTTAAAGAGTATCCGGACGTAAAGAAAAGTATTACCGCCCTGGATGGTCACATTTATGCTCTGCCGACTGTAGATAGAACCTTGCAGTGGAATATTCATCCTATGTGGTATAATGGCTCATTTTTAAAAGCTTTAAATGTGAAAGAACTGCCTAAAACAAGTGATGAATTGTACGACTTATTAGTACGAATTAAAACAGAAGACCCTAATGGAAATGGAAAACAAGATGAAATTCCGCTGACTGCAGCTGAAATGTGGGATATTAATCAATGGTTTATGGGATTCTTTGGTGTTGTGTCTATAGGTGTAGGCACCTATGACGGCGAAGTGAAGTATGGAGCAGCTCAGCCAGGGTTTAAGAATTACCTGGAATTTATGAATAAGCTTTATAAAGAAGAGTTACTGGATAATGAAGTATTCTCTCAGTCTTGGGATCAAAAGGGGGCAAAAGGAAAAGCTAATCGCGTCGGATTGTTTGCAAACTGGGCGCCTGGAGATTTTCTTGGTATGCCAAATGATACAACAAACCCTATGATGCAGCCTATTACCGGTAAGGGTGCTGATAAACCTGTTATTGCCATTAGCCCCGGACAAAGTGTCGGACAGTTTGCCATTACGAATGTCAATAAAAACCCTGAAGCTTCTATGCGCTGGGTGGACTATTCTTATTCCAAGGAAGGAAACGAGTTCCTGAGCATTCTGGACGAAGGAGATATTTGGGAATGGGCAGATAAGGATAAGAATCTAAGAAGACTAAAACCTCGTGAAGATGGAACATCGATTGAAGATTACAAAGGAACTTTAACACCAAACTATGGGATAAATGTTCCTACATGGGCTCATTTAGACTCTCCAATTGTATACGAAGGAAATGAATATGATCCATTTGTTGTGGCTGAAACAAAAAATAAAATCAAACCAGTTGGACAAGTAGCAATGCCGCAGGTTTTTCTAACTCCTAAGGAGCTAAAAGAAGTTGCTTCTATCAATGCTGATCTTGAAGCTTATGTAGAGCAAATGGAAGCTAAGTTTATCACAGGTCAAGAGCCAATTTCGAAGTGGAACGAATACATCAAAACCATTGATAAAATGGGCGTGGATAAATTGGTTAAAATCTATCAGAAAGCATACGACCGATATACAGAAGAGAAATAAAAGGTCTGGCTTCATTCCCGTTCATTAAAGGGGATGAAGCCTTCCTATTAATTTGTTTACATATTTAATTTCAATTGTTTCTCAATTCCCATTCATACTATGGAGGATATCTATGAAACTAGGTGTAAGTTCTTACAGTTTTTATTCCGCACTTCGATCAGGAAATATGAGCATTATAGATGCGATTGATTGGCTTAAAGACCATGGCGGAGAACATATCGAAATCGTCCCCATTGGTTTTACGCTAACTGATAATAGCCCACTAATTAACGATATTGTAGAAAAAGCAAAAGAAGCAGGGATTGAGATCTCTAATTATGCGGTAGGCGCCAATTTCGTCGACAAAGATGAAGCTCAATTTAATCAAGAATTAGAACAGCTGAAAATGCAGGTTGACATCGCACATGCTCTTGGCGTAAAGCGAATGCGCCATGATATTGCATCAAGAGAAAAAGAACATACTTCTATTGAACAGTTTGCGTGTGATTTGCCGATTATCATCAAGGCTTGTCGAGAAATTGCTGACTATGCTGCTCAATATGGAATTATTACCAGCATCGAAAATCATGGTTTTCATGTTCAGCATGCAGACCGGATTAGACAGATTGTTCACTCAGTTGATCGAAAAAACTTTAGAACAACTCTCGATATTGGTAATTTTCTATGCGTGGATGAAGATCCATTATCTGCAGTAAAACGCACTATTCCTTTAGCATCAATGGTCCATTTTAAAGATTTTTACATCCGTCCGCATACTCAATTCCCTGGGGAAGGATTTTTCCAGACAACTGCTGGAAACTTTTTAAGAGGGGCAATTGTAGGGCAAGGTGATTTGGATATTACAGGAATTATACAAGCTCTCAAATCTTTTGGATATGATGGGTACATTTCACTTGAATTTGAAGGCATGGAAGATTGCCTTAAAGCCATTGAAATTGGTTTAAACAATATTAAAAGGTTATGGAAGTAGATTTTTAATTGGAGGGATTAACAATGAGGAAACTTAAAATAGGAGTTATTGGTGCGGGTTCAATTGCAGAAATGCATTTAAGCAGCTTTTCAATGCATGAGCGTGCAGAACTTTACGCTGTCTGCGATCTAAATGAAGAAAGAGCAAAAACAACAGCAGATAAATACAATGCAGAAAAATACTATACGGACTATACAAAATTATTAGAAGACAGAGAGATTCAAGCTGTCAGTATATGCACATGGAATAATACACATGCCGAAATTGCCATTGCAGCGTTGAATGCTGGAAAACATGTTTTAGTAGAAAAACCATTAACCACAAGTGTTGAAAAAGCTCTTGAAATTGAAGATGCAGTCAAAAAAAGCGGGAAAATTCTTCAAGTCGGATTTGTAAGGCGGTTTGCAAGCAATACCCAAATTTTAAAAACGTTTATTGATGCTGGAGAACTCGGCGAGATTTATTATGCAAAAGCCTCAAGTATTCGTCGTTTGGGAAATCCAGGCGGATGGTTTTCTGATAAGGAGCGTTCCGGCGGTGGTCCACTAATAGATATTGGTGTCCACGTAATAGATTTATGCTGGTATTTAATGGGCCGCCCAAAGGTCAAATCTATTTCAGGCAACACTTATCATTTATTAGGGAATCGTTCAAATGTGAAGAATCTCTCTTTTTATAAAGCGGCAGATTATGACGCGACAAAAAATAATGTAGAAGATATGGCAAATGCTCTTATTCGCTTTGAAAATGGGGCTACTCTTTTTGTAGATGCAAGCTTCACCCTGCATGCTAAAAAAGATGAGACAACAATAAAAATTTATGGGGATAAAGGTGGAGCAGAAATAGAGCCTTCTTTAGAAATTGTATCTGAGAAAAACAATACGATCCTTAATATTACGCCTCAAATCAATCATGCAACCTTTAACTTTACAGAAGCTTTTCATTCAGAAATCGATCATTTTGTTGAATGCTTACTTGAAAATAAAGAGCCGATTAGTCCTGTACAGGATGGAGTAGAGATCATGAAGATTCTTTGCGGAATCTATGAGTCCAGTGAAAAAGGCATAGAGGTAACCTTTTAACCATCTGCATGATGATAGATGAATCATCCAGCCTGCGGTTATTATATTTGGAATATGAAGGAGTTGAGTATATGACGGAACGTGTATATGACTGGCCAAATCATTACGGAGATTTTCAGTGGTTTATAGAGGATCGATTTGGTCTGTTTATTCATTGGGGATTGTATGCATTGCCTGCAAGACATGAATGGGTGATGACGAAAGAGAAAATTCACTCAGATCAATACAAAAAATACATGGATCGATTTAATCCCGATCTTTTTAACGCGAGGGAATGGGCTAAAAATGCAAAAAAGACAGGCATAAAATATGCTGTTCTCACAACAAAACACCATGAAGGATTTGCCATGTGGGACTCACATGCAACGGACTATAAAGTGACAAATACACCCTATGGAAAAGATGTTGTAAGAGAGTTTGCAGATGCATTCAGAGCGGAAGGAATAAAAATAGGATTCTATCATTCCCTCATCGACTGGCATCATCCTGAGTTTACGATTGATGGCTTGCATTCACTCCGTGAAAACGAAGAAGAAAAGGTTAAAAAAAGAGAGTTTGACCAGTATGTGCAATTTCTGCATCAACAAGTTCATGAATTGTTAACATCCTATGGGAAAATCGATTATCTATGGTTTGATTTTTCCTATCCGGACAGGGACTGGGATTGGTCCAAAGGCAAAGGGGCAAAAGATTGGAAGGCTGAAGAGCTGGAAGCATTAATTCTTAAACTGCAGCCGCATATCATTTTAAATAATCGACTGGATCTGAATCGGGGTGTTTATACACCCGAGCAATATCAGCCTAAACGGTCCATAAAAAAAGACGGCTTAGATATCGTGTGGGAAGCCTGTCAAACCTTGAATGGAAGCTGGGGATATGACCGGGATGAACTTCATTGGAAGTCGCCGGAAATGGTCATAAAAATGCTGATCGATACTGTATCTAAAAATGGAAATCTATTATTGAATATAGGTCCAAATGCCAGAGGAGAATGGGATTTAAAATCAATGGAAATTATGGAAGGAATTTCGGAATGGATGAAGTATCATGATTCATCCATATATGGTGCTGGGGAAAGTGAGTTTCCTTCTCCTCCAGATTGCCGATTAACTCAAAAAGATCAAACTATTTATCTTCATATTTTTTCTTGGCCATTTAGGACAATCCATCTAAGCGAACTAGCAGGAAAAATAGAATATGTTCAATTTTTACATGATCATTCCGAAGTGAAATTCTATGAATATATGGAGTCTGATATACACCACCATAACGTACCGGTAGTTGAAGCTTGCGAAGTTGTTCTTGAAATCCCAGTTATTAAGCCCAATGTTATCGTTCCAGTCATTGAAATCAAACTTAAATAACTACTCTTCATTTTAATATGCCAAGTTCTTATTACCCGAAGTAATGTAATAGAAGAAAAAATAGTAAGATTCAATCAATCCATTGATGAGGAAAAGGTAAGACCCTATGAAATTATCACATTAGGATGCAAGGGAGGGAAACATTTATGAAAAATAAAGTCATTCCAGCATCACTAAACAGATTAATTGCACTTGTTAAAGAAACGTTTCCTGAGGATGCAAAACTGCAAAGGATGTTTGAACAATGCTTTGTTAATACGTATGAAACAACTTTAAAGCCTCAGAAAGATGGAACAACATTTGTCATCACTGGTGATATTCCTGCTATGTGGCTTCGTGACTCGGCAGCACAGGTGCGCCCGTATCTAATGGCAGCAGAAGAAGACGAAAATATTGCTGAGATGATCAAAGGGGTGATTATGCGTCAATTGCAGTTCATTCATATAGATCCTTACGCCAATGCCTTTAACGAATCTGCAAATGGAAAAGGGTATCAGACTGATCAAACAGAAATGCTTCCCGAAATTTGGGAGAGAAAATATGAAATTGATTCCCTCTGCTATCCTATTCAGCTCTCTTACCTATTTTGGAAGTCTACAGGCAGAGTGGATCACTTTGATCATTTATTTGTTGAAGCATTGAAAAAGATTATAAATGTATGGACGGCAGAACAGGATCATGAAAATAACTCCCCGTATTCATTTATAAGAGAGACCAACCGTTATTATGACACACTAATCCGTGATGGAAAGGGATCGAAAACAGCGAAGACGGGAATGACTTGGAGTGGCTTCAGACCAAGTGATGACGCTTGTTTATACGGATTTTTGGTGCCGTCAAATATGTTTGCTGCTGTTGTATTAAAATACGCTGCAGAGATATGTGACGAAGTAATAAAGGATATGGAGCTGAAGCAGGCCTGTGAGCAGATTGCTGATGAAATTAACACAGGGATTGAAAAGTATGCTGTCTTTAATCATCCAGTATTTGATTCTATTTATGCTTATGAAACAGATGGGCTCGGGCGATTTAACCTTATGGATGATGCGAATGTTCCAAGTTTATTATCTATCCCCTATCTTGGTTACTCAGGTTTAAGGGACGAAACTTATTTAAATACGCGCAGCTATATACTGAGTCGGGAAAATCCTTATTACTACGAAGGGCTGAAGGCTAGAGGAATTGGAAGCCCTCATACTCCTGGACAGTATGTCTGGCCTATTGCATTGTCTATTCAAGGGTTGACTGCTGTTTCACCTGAAGAAAAACTGAAGATTCTTAAGATCCTGACTTCTACAGATGGAAATACAGGTTTTATGCACGAAGGTTTTCATGCAGATATGCCTGAAAAGTATACGAGAGAATGGTTTTCCTGGTCCAATTCTATGTTCAGCGAATTTGTTCTTAGTCTTTGTGGAAAAGCGGTGAAAGGAAGTCCGTTACATCTTTCTATCAATAATAAAGAAAATCTATTTGAATGATAAAAATGAGACTGGCCATTCATTACTCTTAGAGGGGAGAATTATTTCATGGATTCGATAAATCAACTAATGGGATCTCAAATATCATGCATTGTCATGAATAAAAATGATAACGTTATCACTCTGCTTAAAAGAGCAGAAAAAAATGAATTGCTTACATTCAGTATGGATATAGACGGTCACCCTCAAACTTTAAGGGCTAGACAGGCTGCTCCATTTGGACATAAACTTGCCCTGCGAAAAATTAAGGAAGGTGAAGAAATCATAAAATATGGGGAAGTTATTGGACGGGCAACAGCTGATATAGAAGATGGAGAACATGTCCATGTTCATAATTTAATAGGCATTCGCGGCAGAGGAGATCAATCAAATTTAAAGGAGAATAGCAATGGCAGCCATTAAAGGATACCGTCGTCCGAACGGAAAGAGCGGCATAAGAAATCATTTGCTGCTCATGCCCACAGTCGTATGTGCAAATCAAGTTGTAACAAAAATTCAACAGCAGATCCCAGGGTCAATTGCCATCCCCCATCAGCATGGCTGCAGCCAAGTAGGCCAAGACAAAGACCGAACACATAAGGTCCTTGTAGGCATGGGAAGAAACCCAAATGTTGGAGCTGTTCTATTAGTTAGCCTTGGCTGCGAAGTGATGGATGCGAAACAAATTCAAAAAGAAATTGCAGAAACCGGAAAACCAGTTGTTTGGATCGATATTCAGGAAGAGGGCGGATCTGTCAATACTATTCATAAAGGAATAGAAATAGCCGATCAGTTAATAAATGAGATCAAAAACACCCCATTGGTGGATATTCCATTGTCAGACCTCATAGTAGGAGTTAAATGCGGAGGATCTGATGCAACATCAGGTTTGTGCAGTAATCCAGTACTTGGAAGAGCCTCGGATCTTCTTATTCAAGAAGGCGGAAGCATTGTGATGGGGGAAACCACTGAAATTATAGGGGCGGAACATATTTTAGCAGAAAAAGCAGTGAACAATGACGTTAAAAACAAACTCTATCAATCAATCGCCCGGTTTGAAGAAGAAATTAATAGAATGGGTGTAGATATGCGCGGAGGCAACCCCAGTCCAGGAAATATTGAAGGTGGATTGTCCAGCATCGAGGAAAAATCCTTAGGGTGTATAAGCAAAGGAGGGACAGCTCCATTGCAGGGGGTAGTAGATTACGCAAGTGAAATACCAGGAAAAGGATTTTATTTTATGGACTCTCCGGGGAATGATATTGAATGTGTTTCAGGTATGGCGGCAGCTGGAATTCAATTAGTTTGCTTTACTACTGGGCGTGGAACACCTACTGGCAACCCAATCGTACCAGTGATAAAAATCTCTGGTAATGAAGAAATGGCAAGTCGAATGTCAGATAATATTGATGTTGATGTCAGTACAGTATTAACAGGAAAAGAAAATCTTGATCTAGCTGGAAGACGATTATTCAACGAAATCATAAACGTTTCTTCAGGTCATTTGACAAAAGCCGAGATTCTTGGGCATCAAGAATTCAGCATTAGCCGTATAGGTATCAGTTTGTAGGACAGGGAGGGGTATTAAAGGAGATGAATAGATTACTGGATAAGGTTGCTTTGGTTACTGGCGGAAGCAGGGGAATAGGTGAAGCGATTGTTATAAGGTTAGCAGAAGAAGGGGCAAACATTGCCATTAATTTTAACTCTGAACGTTCACGCATTCAAGCAGACAAAGTAAAAAAAAGAGTAGAGGCAATAGGAAGAAAAGCCATTGTAATTAAAGCCGATGCAGGCAAGAAAAAAGATGTGGAAGAAATGGTTGCATTAGTTGAAGAATCACTGGGGGAAATAGATATTCTAGTTAACAATGCCGGAATTGCTCCTTTTGAATCGTTTATGCAGCTCTCCGAAGATACGTGGGACCGAACCTTTAATACAAATGTGAAGGCAATTTATCTCACTTCTCAATCAGCAGCCAGGAGAATGATTCCAAAGAGGAGCGGGAAAATCATTAATATTTTATCCACAGCAAGCTTAATGGTAACAAGCCCAGTTATACCGCATTATCAAGCTTCTAAAGCAGCAGGGCACATGTTGACTAAGGGGCTGGCCATTGAACTGGGGAGATATAACATTAATGTCAATGCTGTCGGCCCAAGCACTGTGGATACAGATATGTGCACGGACTTTCTATCTGATCCAGAGATCAGACATAAGGAAATAGAGGCAAATCCAATGAAGCGTTTGGGAACAGCAAGGCAAATAGGAGACGCCGTTGTTTTTCTAGCTTCACATGAAGCCGATCAAATCAATGGCCATTTATTAATGGTTGATGGCGGTTTAACAGTAAAAGCAGCTCAGCCAGAAGACCACCTGGAACATTAATAGCAAAGGAGTTTGGCATATTATGAGATTGAAAGATAAAGTAGTTCTCATAACTGGTGCAGGTTCTGGCATTGGGAAGTCTGCGGCATTATTATTTGCAAGAGAAGGTGCTTCAGTCGTTGTAAATGACCTGGATTCAGTAAAAGGCGGAAAAACTGCATCAGAAATTATTGAATTTAGAGGGGATGCATTTTTTTTACAAGCTGATGTAACAAACCCTATTTCCGTGAAATCTATGGTTGAAGAAGCAATAAATAAATATAAACGAATCGATGTTCTTTTTAATAATGCTGGAATTAGCGGTGTCGGAAAACTTCACGAAACCAATCTAAACGACTGGGATCAAAAGTAGTGTCAGCAGATATTGAACATTTGGGCACATTGACCAATTCTTTTATTGAAGAACAAGTAGTTTGAAGTGGAGGAATCTAATGCTTAAGAATATTCCTGCGATTCTATCACCTGATATACTCAAAACCATCTGTGAAATGGGGCATGGTGATGAAATTGTGCTGGCAGACAGAAACTTTCCTGCAGCAAGCCATGCTCAAAAACTAAATAGAGCGGACGGACATACTATTCCTGATTTATTAGATGCCCTATTATACCTCTTTCCCTTAGATACATATGTTGATAAGCCTGTTACTTTAATGAAAGAGGAGCCGGGAGATCAGGCCGACTCTAAGTTATGGGATGAATACAGCCAGATTATTACTAACCGGGAAGAAAGAGATATCCAATTTGAGTGGATTGATCGCTTTGCTTTTTATGATAGGGCCCAAAGGGCTTTTGCTATTATAGCAACTGGTGAAAAAGTACCTTATGCGAATATTATCTTAAAGAAAGGTGTTATTAAAACGTAAATGAGTCTTGAGTGTTTTCAAATGCTCTTTTGAAAAGGAGAAGAAAACAGTATGGGGATGAAAATTGATTCTCATCAGCATTTCTGGATGTATACAAAAGAAGAATATCCTTGGATTAACGAGGAAATGGCTTTGCTAAAACGAGACTTTTTGCCAAATGAACTAGAGCCTTTATTGAATAAAATCGGTTTTGATGGATCGATTGCGGTACAAGCCAGGCAATGTCTAGAGGAAACAAGGTGGCTGCTTGGTCTTTCGAACAAGTACAGCTTTATAAAAGGTGTTGTTGGCTGGGTAGACCTTTGTTCAAATGAACTTAAGCAACAGCTGGATGAATTTACAGCAAATCCTCTGTTTAAAGGCTTAAGGCATATCCTGCAAGATGAGTTTGAGGATCAGTATATGCTTAAAGAGCAGTTCCAAAAGGGCATAAAACTGTTAGGGGATTATGGATTGCCATTTGATCTTCTTATTTATCCCAGACATATACCTTATGCAGTTGAACTAGTTAAAAAGTTTCCTGATCAGCTATTTGTCCTGAACCATATAGGAAAGCCAGATATTAAACATAAAGTGATAATGCCTTGGAAAGAAGATATCCAAAGACTCGCGGAAAGGGATAATACTTATGTGAAGATATCAGGACTAGTGACAGAAGCTGATTGGAACGAATGGAAAGAGAAAGATTTTAAAGTATATTTAGATGTTGTGTTCGATGCCTTTGGGCCTGAAAGGATAATGGCTGGATCTGATTGGCCGGTATGCACTCTTAGTGAAGATTATGCTACTACAATAGATATTGCAGTAAATTATGTAAAACAGTATGCCTCTAAATATGAACCACACATACTTGGAAGAAATTGCGGGAAGTTTTATTCAATTTAAAAATCAGATATAAAAATTATGAAAAAACCTTCTCTTTATTAAACGTGAAATAAAAGCGAATTAGATTTCCGATAAATTCACTATAGTTATTTATTATGATGGAGCTATCTTCTCAAACATTGACACCTGGCAAAGCCTGCGTTTAGGGCGGAGCCAAGGAAGATCGGCCTCTCCTGGAAGGGTTATATGCCTATGCCAGATCTGAAAACGAAATACAAGCCATTTTTTTCAAAAGACCTTTATAATGCCAACCACAAAGAGTGTCGATGATAAAGATTTGATTGCTTGTGAGAAGTAAAACAGGTTAGTGTGACCTTTCATTTCGAAAGGTTTTTTTATTTAACAAACCTTTTCGTATTATCCTTAAAACTCCCTCATACACTTTCTTAGACATGCTTAAAAGGGTGATTATCATGCGAAGGCGTAAACCTTTCCCTCTTATTCAAATCGTAATGATCGGAGCTGTGATTCTCCTGCTGATCGGGCTGTTTCATGTATTCACGCCATCCTCGCCGAAAAAAGCTGTGAACCTTTTCTATACTGCTGAACAGACTGGAAACTTTGGTGGTGCCTGGGATCTGTTTCACCCATTGATGCAGGATCGTTTTACAAAGAATGCTTATGTGACAGAGCGGTCTCATATCTATATGAGCCATTATGGGGTTACAACGTTTTCTTTTGAAATTTTAAAGGAGAAAAAGGTTCGCAGGTGGAGGATGGCAAAAGGCGCACCGGTATTTAATGAGGCGCGCCTCATCAAAGTCAGGCAGACTTTTAAAAGTAAGTTCGGAACGTTCGATGTACTTCAGGATGTATATGCAGTGAAGGAAAAGGGAGATTGGAAGATTGTGTGGCAATATGAGTGAGGCCTCTAGATTGGAGGTCTCTTTGGTTGTTTTAATCTAGTGTAAATGTAATGTTTATTTCTGGTTAAATTTACCTAGTTTTTGTTTCTTTCACTGAATATTTCTGTAAAATAATGTTGTGGAAAATTTTTCATGATAAAAACAGAAGATTGAGGTGGAGAGAATGCTGATGAAAGAAAGCTATGGAGTTTGGAGAGAAACAATGGTTTTGAAACCGATGTACACGGAAAATGGGGAGTTGTGGTCTGTTGTTCATGAGCTGTACAGAAAGCTTATTGTGAAGATGTCACCTAGAGAAATTATTAACCTCAGCTGTGTGCATGCCGGAGCCTCTTATCAGGGGATGGTTGATGCAGCAAAGCTTATTTTGCCGGGCAAAAAAATGCTCCCGGTATGTATATCACCGGGCTACCGGATATGTATGCTTCCGACTTTATCACCAGACAGTGAAGAGTGTATGTGGGTCTCCTATCATCATGTGAAGCGGGCTTTTGAGAAAAACAATATAACATTTATTGAATGCAGAAATAGAGAGGAAATTGAGATTCATGGAAGTGTCGAAAGCTTTTTGACCAAATCCGGACATGCCCAGCAGCTTGTTCTGACTTACTTGGACCGGCAAGAAGAGATGTGGGAGCTATCCTCCTGTATAGCTGAGTCATATGAGGGGTACGAAGCATACTAAATGGAAGCAGCCAAGTTCCTTTGTGGGATTTGGCTTTTTTTTATACTAAATCCCAGGCTTCTTTAGTAAAATGGAACAAATAGAAAGAAGGGGTCTGTCATGGTTGAATTAATCATTGTGTTACTTGGGATCGTGTTGTTTTACGTATCCTTTGTCATCCCTACAAAATGGCTGAAAGTAGAGCGGGTTGAGGTTCCGCTTGGAATCAATAAAAAAATCCTGCAGCTTTCCGATCTTCACGTGGAAAGGAATCGAATCCGGCCGGAACAAATCAGGGATCTGCTGGTCAGTGAAAAACCGGATTACATTTTTATAACGGGTGATTTTACAGCTGGTGAAAAGTACATATCCCGCATTAAACCTTATCTGAATCTTTTTCAGGAGTATGGAAAAGTTGTTTACGCTGTATTCGGGAATCATGACTATCGAACGGAAGAATTGCCTCACCGATTGCTGTCATGGCTTGGGGAAAACGGAGTAAGAGTACTTATTAATGAATCAATTGAGCTTGATGATTTTACCCTCGTCGGGCTGGATTTTTATAAAGAAGAAGACGGAGATGTTGAAAGAGCATTCAGGGAAGTAAAAAGCGGGAAACCTAAAGTGGTACTAAGCCATGATCCAAACGATTTCTTGAGAGTTGAGAAACCCTTTGATTTAATGCTATCAGGTCATCTGCATGGTAAACAGTTCAATGTGCCGTTTTTCTTTAAGTTTATTTCAAAAGGAAAGCTTGCTCAAAAAGGAATTTACAAAGGGCTTCATCAGATTGATGGGACTCATTTGTACATCTCAAAAGGAATGGGCCAGGCGCATTGGAATTTGCGGTTAGGGGTTAGGAGTGAGGTGACAGTACTTACCTTGACTGCAGGAAAAAAAGGTGATGAGAAAATAAAGACGTGAAGGGATATGTCTTTTCCATTTACGTCTTTTAGTTAAATGTTTACTGTTAAAAAGTCTTTCTTAGGAGATAGATAACAATAAACCAAATTGGAATTGATAGTGCAAATCCCCACAAGCAGCCTTTAGCAAATGAATCTTCTCTTTTCATGATGCCCCCCGCGAAATCACTGTATAATCATTGTATCAGGTAAAATGACAATCATGATATGCTACTTTTATCGTATTTTGACGAATTGACGGATTGTTTTGCTTCTTATTAGGATCACCTTTCATGCCTTCAACAGTTTTCGCAATCTTCCGCCGCATTGAAATAGTCGTTCATTCCTGTACAATAGAGAAGATCATGCAATAAAAGGAGTTTATGAATGGATATAGGACGAAATGACCCCTGCCACTGCGGCAGCGGGAAAAAATATAAAAAATGCTGTATGAAGAAAGAAACCTCGATTGAAGCCATCCGTCACGGGGAGCTTGAGAAAATTCAAGGCGAACTGATGGAGTTTGCTTCAGTCAATTTTGGCAGACAAATAGATGTCGTCATAAAAGAGAAAATGGGTAAACTTGATCGTGAGGAGTTTAAAAATGTATACGGTGCTCTTTTGATTTGGGCTGTCTTCTCTGTATCATTTGCAAATGGAAAAATTATTGATTCCTTCGTAGAGAAGAAGCGCAGTGAAAAGATTCGCCCTTCTACTATGTCTCAGCTTGAGAAGTGGAAAGAGACGGTTCCTGCGTTTTCTGTCATTGAATCCGTTATCAGTGAAGAATGGATTACCGTAAAGGATATCTTTTCTGAAGATATCAAGAAAGTCAAAGTAGAGGCATTATCCTTTGAAGAAGGCGGCATGCTGCTCGGATATCTGCTGCCTTATGGCGATTACTACATGTATTACTTGATGGGCCTTGGATTTGAAGCGAAAGAAACAGCACAGAATTCCGGATTAACAAAGCATCTGTTTGAAGAAAGTGAATTTAATAGCCCGGAAGAATTTATGGTCGATCATTTTCCAGAGATGATTCTTCAGCTTCTTGGTGAGACTGAGGAAGAGGCGGCAGAAGAGCTGGCAGAAGAGCTTGTATGGGATGATCTGAATTACCGCAATATTGCCCTGAAAGTAGAAAATAATCTTCTTAAGGCTGGGATAGATGAGCAAATAAAAGAGCAAAGTCTAATCTTATTGCATAAGTATCTTCATCGAGTAGAACCTGTGGTGAAAAAACAAGAAATTTTTGCAGCAGCGATGCACTACTTTATTGAAAAGCATATGGACAAGCAAGGTTTAACTCAAAAGAAACTGGCTGAAATGTATGAAGTAAGCGTAAGCTCACTTTCTAAAGTTTACAGAGAAATGAAAGACGGAATGGAAGCTGATTTGAAAGCTATTCAAGAGACTGGATCTGTTTCTCAGGCATTTTCGGAAGAGAGGCCTGCCTCATCAAATAAAGAGTATGCACAGGAATTGATTGTTAAGGCGATGGAAAGTGCTCCTAAAGAAAGAGCAGAGCTTGCTAAGGAAGCGCTCGAAGTATATCCTTACCATCCTGATGCATACAATATCCTTGGCGAAGCAGAGGGCGATCCGAACAAACAGCTTCAGTTGTTTAAAAAAGGAATGGAAGCTGGCGAGACGGATCTCGGGGAGACTTATTTCAATGAATACAAAGGGATGTTTTGGGGTTTAAGCGAAACAAGACCTTTTATGAGAGCGAAATTTAATTACGCCATGCTCGAGGCAGCTGTTGGAAGCCTGGAAATGGCGGCTAAACAATGTGCCGAATTACTTGAGCTGAATCAAAAGGACAATCAGGGAGTTCGTTATACTCTTTTCGTCATGTACATGGATTTAGGCGAGTACAATCAGGCGAAAAAGCTTCTAAATCAGTATGATGAAAGTCAAACGGCTGCAGGGGCATACAATCAAGCGCTAATTGAGTATGCTTTGAATGGGATGACGGCAAACTTTAAAAACTTGGTTGAAAAAGCGAAAAACATAAATCCTTATGTCTTCGATTACCTCACTGGCAAGAAAAAACTGCAGGAAGCGCAATCTGAGGAAAAACAGAATGCTGCTCAGTATGTACAGGAGCATTATTATGTATGGACGAAGTTTCCAGTGCTGTTTCAATGGGTGATGGAGAGCGGAAAGTAGAAAAAAGGCAAAGATCTCTGATCTTTGCCTTTTTGTTATTTTGTTTTTTTCATTGTAACAGTATTTGTTGCTGTATCCAGAACATATTCATAGCTTTCTGTGAGTAAAAAATACTGTTGTTTGTTTGCTGAAACAACTTGGGCCTGGCTGATCAATTCTTCAGCCTGATCACTTTCAATGTTGCTTATGATAATTTCATCAGCGATTTCTTCCTGATTGAATCTGAAAGCCACAGCATAATTGCCAAGGCTGATCATTTTAAGACCTTGTTCATCAGCAGATTCTGAATATCCTTTAAGCTTAGTCGAAACAGCATCATAATCTAATCCTAGTTGGGCTAAAAAGTATTCATACGATTCAAAGAACGTATCAGGGAACAATGGTTCGAACTGCTCAATGGTACTGCTGCTCTTTGTGAATGAGCTTTTCGCAGTCAGTTTAACCTCGTTTTTATCCGCATATAATGTCTGATCCATATAAGTTATTTTATACAGGTCATTGATTTCTTCTTCGACAAAGACAGCTGCCGAAAAAGGAAGAGATATTGATTTTTCTTTATCAGGATCCGTATAAGCTGCTGTTTTCTCGCCTATAATCATTCCATCCTGATTGACGCTTGCAGGAATTCCGGTTGGCTCATCTTCAGCTGTCTGATTTTCCAATCCCTTTTGTTTCTCAATGAATTGATTGACAGCGGATAATGGGTTACTTGAGAACAGGGCTGCACCGCTTAGTAAAGACACACTTAATAATAAAATAATTTGGAAAAACAAGGAAAAATTACGTTGCTTTTTAGGCTTTTCTATTCGGTTTGTCCGAGAAAGTGGATTCAAGTCAGTGTTTGTATGAATCTCTTCGCTTTTTTGCTCAGTTTGTTGCTGCAGCATTTCAGTTTTATAGTGTTTCTTTTCTTTTTCGGTTAACTTATTAAACCATTTAATAAAAGTCTCATAGTTTTCCAGCACCGTTTTTGCGTCGCCAAATTCTTTGATCCTTCCAAAATGGACCCACATTACCCGGTCAGAAATAGATCTGACTTGCGAAATGGAGTGACTTACAAAGAAGATTGTTTTCCCTTCTTTTTTAAACTCATTAATCTTATCAATACATTTTTTATAAAAGGTCTGATCACCGACAGATAATGCTTCATCTATAATAAGCAGGTCAGGATTAGTGTGAACGGAAATAGCGAATCCCAGTCTTGATTTCATGCCGCTGGAATAGTTTTTTACCGGCTGATAAATGAAATCGCCAAGGTCTGCAAATTCCATGATTTTTTCAGTCATCTGCTTGATTTCTTTGCTCTTCAAACCATGCATTAACGATTTCTGCTGAATATTATCTAATCCAGTCAGGTTTTTATCTAAACCGGCAGAAATGGCTATTAACGATGGATCTCCATTTATTGTGACAGAACCTGAAGTATGTGGAACAGATTCTGAAAGGAGATTTGAAAGTGTTGATTTCCCAGAACCGTTTGTACCAATTACTCCTATTGTTTCACCGTCAAACACCTCAAAAGATATATCCTGCAAGGCATAGAAGGTTTTCGTTCTCTTTTTTGAAATTGAAAAAAGATCAAGAAGTTTGTCTGTATTTTTTTTGTATAGTTTATATGTTTTTGAAACATGACTAAATTTTACTTTTGGCGTCATTTTACGATGAGCCTCCAATTTATATATAATCGACGAACCGATTTCTAAGTTTAATATGCACAGTTGATCCAACTAATAAGATAAGCAGTGTGAAGGACCAAAAATAAATGGTGTAAATGAGATCTTGGTAAAACCAGCCTGTTCCCAAGATAGAATCCCGAAATCCATTAACAAGATAGAAGAATGGATTCAGTTTTAAAATATTTTGGATAAGCGGCGAAAAAAGGCTTGGGTCCCAAAGAATGGGCGTTAAATAAAAAACCACTCTCATCCCTTGCTGAAGCAAAGAGTGAAAATCTCTTACTACTACAGAAATTGTTGAAAATAATAAAGTACTTGCAAATAAAAAAATAAACATGCTGATAAGATAATATGGAAGCTGGATCAGCATTAGATTAAAGCCTATTCCATAGAAAGAAAGAATGATAAATAAAATGATAATCATAATAATAAAAATAAAACTGCTGCTTATAATTGAGATAGTCGGCAAAACACTCACAGGGAATTTCATTTTTGCGACTAAATTTACCTTGCGGAATACACTGCTGGTTCCTTGACTTACGGAACGTGAAATGAAAAACCATGGAATGATCCCAGTCAAAAGCCAAATGACATAAGGAAAACCGCTAATTTCTCCTCCGCCTCTAATACCTATACCAATGACAAACCAGTAGACAAATAACTGGATAGCTGGGTTGAGAAACTCCCAAAATACACCTAGATAATGCATTAAATATTTGCTTTTCACTTCATATATAGCAAGTCTGAACATCAAATTAATATTCAGAAATTGTTCTTTGATAATTTGCATGGCAAACTTCATACTTCAATCTTCCTCTTTAAATGCCGATATAAAAATAAAAAATCATGGGGCAAGTTATTTTGTGAAGTCTTAAAAAAGTATTATATCTTCTTCCTTAAAGTCTATCAAACATAATTTTACAGAAGACAATGTGTATTTTAGCACACTTATTTGATTGATTCATTTAAATTCACGCATCTTTACATGAATGAAAAATAGAGAAAACCTGGCTTTGTTATAAAACCTGACAAAACAAATGAACTAACAGAACAATAGTGGTAAAGTTTAATATCACATGAACATTTTGTAAATTATATTATAATTTGGTATCATCTGTAATTGTGTTTACAGATTAGATGATATCAGGTATTATTAACCTTGGATTTTTAAAAGTTACAAATTTCTACAAAAACATTAAGGGTATTTTGGACTAAAGATTCGACAGGTAGTTTATCACCAATGAATACAGTTTTGTACGGTTAATGGAGGACAATATGGCAAACTATTTATTCCTAAGGGGTAATAGAAACAAAAGATTTTTTATAGATGTAGCGAAAGAACTAAGTCTTAAAGGGCACAAAAGTTTTCAATTGAAGTTTGAATTAGGCGAGCTTTTGTTTAAAAGTCCGATATCCTCCATATTCGTCCCTTCAAAAATTTCTAGTAATAAGTACCCAATCACTGACAAAGAACTGCTAGAGCTTCCCATATATAATATTACCTATAAAAATAGGATTTTAAATAGAAAAACATCCACAAAAGAACTGCAGCTTTATAAAAGATACATGTATTTTATCGATCAATTTATTGCAGATCATCAAATCGATATCATTTGCTTATTTAATGGATATCATTGGATAGACCAAATTACTAAAGTGATAGCCAACAAAAGAGGATTGAACACGTACTATTTTGAGGATGGCTTATTTAGACCCTTTACGATTACATGTGATCCAAATGGAATTAATGCGGATGCATCTGTACCCAGAGATCCTGGTTTTTTCGATGCATTAGAAATCGATTCCATAAGGCTTGAGCAGTTTTTGGATAAACCTGAAACTCTATCATTGCAGGCAAGCGTTAAAGAAAGTCTTGTAAAAGTAGCAGCTGTGAAAGCAGTCAGTATGCTTGGAAGTCTTCTGGGAATTCATCCTAATCTTTATGCGCATATTACGTTTTGGCAGGCTGTGAAATACTTTATCTACAAGAAATACTTTCAATATAGAAAACCGGATCACTTAACACTTCCGGATGAATATATATTTCTGCCATTTCAGGTCTCGCGGGATACACAAATCTTTTATAATTCTCCCAACATCTCAAACATGGAAGAATTATTGGATTATGTCTACAAAGCTGTTCGTTCATTTAATCAAAAGAATGGCAGGAATTTGAAGGTCATTGTGAAGGAGCATCCTGAGGATATATCCCGAAATAATTATAAAGATCTGAAGAAGATGTATCGTGATAAGAAAGAAATCATTTTTGTTAAGAAGTATGACATCAATAAACTGATTACGAACTCTTTGGCAGTAGTCACGATCAATTCTACTGTCGGAATCGAATCCATTTCAAAGCATAAACCGGTTATTACACTAGGAGATGCTTTTTATAATATAGATGGAGTTGTCTATCACTGTGATCAGCCGAATCAATTAGATGAATCTATTTTGAAGGCGATCAATACAAACTTAAATATTAATAGAATAAAGAAATTTATCTATTATATTAGGTTTCACTATCAGCTGGAGGGCTCTATCAATTGGACAGATAAGCAAACATCTGCAAATGTAGCAGCCCGCATTGATTCTACTAATTTAGTAAAGGAGTTTTAATCAGATGAAAGTTATTGGAGTTATTCCTGCAAGATACGGCTCAACCAGATTCCCCGGCAAACCGTTAGCAATGATTTTGAACAAACTAATGATTCAGCATGTATATGAAAGAGTCAGTCAAAGCGAAAAGCTGGATGGGGTCATTGTTGCTACTGATCATGAAGAAATTAAGCAAGTGGTCGAGGGCTTCGGCGGACAAGTTGTCATGACACGCAAAGATCATGAAACAGGTTCTGACCGTATTGCAGAAGTTGCATCTAAAGTGGATGGTGATTTCTTCGTGAACATTCAAGGAGATGAGCCGCTCATTCACCATGAAATTATCGACGCTCTTATTGCGGAAGCACATGAAGATCCAAATGCTGTTGTAACAGCAAAAACAAAGATTCATTCAATGGAAGATGTTGAAAATCCCAATGTCGTTAAAGTGATTACCGATCATTCAAAGCGTGCATTGTACTTTTCTCGTTCTCCTATCCCGTACAACAGATCCAATCAGCCGTTTACTTATTATAAGCATCTGGGCATTTACGGTTATCCAAAGCAAATCCTAAACGAGTTCGTCAAGCTTCCTCAATCATCACTGGAATCTGCAGAAATGCTTGAACAGCTTCGTTTATTGGAAAATGGTTACACGGTTAAAGTTGTTGAAACTGCCTACGATGCAGTTGGAGTAGATACTCCTGAAGATATTGAAAAAGTAGAAAACATACTTGGAGGAAACTAACATGACTAACCACGTTCAACTAAACGATATTAAATTTGGCGGCAACAATCCTTTCGTCCTAATCGCTGGTCCTTGCATGATCGAAAGCGAAGCACTTGTAATGGAAACAGCTGAAAAAATTAAAGAGATTACGGCAAAGCTTGATATTCCTTTCGTTTTTAAAGCTTCATTCGATAAAGCCAACAGATCGTCTATCTTCTCTGATCGCGGACCTGGCATTGAAAAAGGTCTTGAAATTTTAGCTAAAGTGAAAGAACGCTTTGATGTACCTGTTGTTTCAGATATTCATGAAGCTGGACAAGCTGAAATTGCAGCTGAAGTACTTGATATCATTCAAATTCCTGCGTTCTTATGTCGTCAAACAGACCTATTGGTAGCTGCAGGAAACACAGGCAAAGTCATCAACGTGAAAAAAGGACAATTCCTTGCTCCTTGGGATATGCAGAACGTCGTGACAAAGCTTCGTGAAACTGGCAACGAAAACATCCTATTAACAGAACGCGGTACAACTTTCGGTTATAACAACTTAGTAGTAGATATGCGTTCTTTAATTACAATGCGTGAAATGGGCGTTCCAGTTGTATTTGATGCTACTCACAGTGTTCAAATTCCTGGAGGCAACGGCACAACTACTGGCGGAAAACGTGAATTCGTTCCTTACTTATCAAGAGCGGCTGCTTCAGTAGGCATTGATTCTATCTTCATGGAAGTTCATCCTGATCCTGACAATGCCCTATCAGACGGACCAAACATGGTTAAATTAGAAAACCTTGAAGAAGTACTGAAACCAATCAAAGAGATCGATTCATTAATTAAACAATTATAATATTGACTATACAGGAGGATGAAAATGTTAAGTGTAAAAATACCTGCTATCGATTTTATTACTGATGTTACTGAAGTTTTGGAAAAGGAAGCTAATGCTATTTTAGCTTTAAAGGACGAACTGAATGAGTCTATCAATGATGCCCTGAACATGATCCTTGAGTGTAAGGGTAGAGTTGTCATTACTGGAATGGGTAAATCAGGAATAATTGGCCGCAAGATGAATGCTACGATGGCAAGTACGGGTACACCTTCGCTATTCCTTCATCCTTCTGAAGGGCTTCATGGTGATCTTGGGATGGTTACAAAGGATGATGTTGTCATTGCGATTTCTAATAGCGGGGAAACAGATGAGGTTTTAAATCTGATTCCTTCTATTAAAAGAATCGGCGCAAAAATGATCGCCATTGTTAAGAATCCTCACTCGACACTTGGAATGAAATCAGACGTTGTGTTAAGTATTGGCAATGCTCCTGAGGCATGCCCATTGGGTTTAGCGCCAACAACAAGCACTACAGTGACGCTTGCTTTAGGAGACGCATTAGCCATTGCATTGTTAAAAGCTAGAAACTTCAAACCAGAAGATTTTGCTTTGTTTCATCCAAGCGGCTCACTTGGAAGAAAGCTGCTTTTAACTGTTGAAAATGTTGTGACAGCTACTCAGAAAAATCCGCTGGCTTACGGAAATACGACCATTCAGGAATCCCTGTTCCAGATGACGGCACAAGGCCTTGGTGCGATCAGTGTTGTTGATGAAACAGATCGATTAATTGGAATTCTTACAGATGGAGATATTCGCAGAGCTTTCACTCAAACAAGTGATATCTTGTATCGTGAAGTCAATGATCTATGCAACATAACTCCTGTTACGATTGAATCAGGCGCTTTAGCGGTTCAGGCACTGGAGTTAATGGAAGAGTGCAAAATAAATGTTCTTCCAGTTGTAGATCCATATAATCGCCCAATTGGAATGATTCATATTTTGGATTTAATGAACCTCGGGCTTTAAGGTGGCAGTTATGCAGATTAAATTAATTGTTTTAGATGTAGATGGAGTTCTAACAGATGGCAGACTTTTCATTGGTTCTGATGGTGAAGAGTATAAAGCTTTCCACACACAGGATGGCATGGGCATCAGCCTTGCTCATTATGCTGGAATCAAAACGGCCATCATTACAGGCAGAAAATCAGAAGCTGTAACAAAGCGCGCGAAAGAATTAAGCATCAGCTATGTTTATCAGGGTATCCATGAAAAAATGGACGTTCTTGAAAAAATCGTAAAAGAACTTAACATTGAACTCAGCGAAGTATGTTACGTGGGCGATGATATTAACGATCTTCCAATCCTTCAAAATGTTGGATTCCCGGCTGCACCGAACAATGCAGTTGAGATCGTCAAAGAAAACGTTCAATATACAGCTAAGTTAAATGGAGGAGAAGGGGCTGTTCGTGAAATTATTGACTCTATCCTGCATGAAACCTATGATTATCGTGCTCTTTTAACAGACTACTTAAATGGTAAAGTGAAAGTGACGCAGTAAAGGAGAGACTGTCTTGACTTCTTGTCCAATCTGTCAAAAACATCAGGATTTAAATGAAGCTATATATGAAGATCAAGATTGGATCGTTACACACGGTCCAGTTGCATCTCAAGTTTTAGGATACCTGTACATTGAACCAAAGAGGCATGTGGAAAACTGGTCAGAATTCACAGACCAGGAACTCTCTGCCGTAGGTCCTCTGATCAAAAAATTAGAGGCTGCTGTAAAAAAGGAATTATCAGTTGATCGAATGTATGTGGTAACAATCAGTGAAGCTGTTAGGCATCTGCATTTCCACCTGATTCCGAGGCTTCATGATCAAGAGATAAAGGGACTCCCTCTAATCGAACAGGCAACACAGCAAAAAACAAAAGAATCTCATAAAATGACTGAACAAAACTTGAACTTATTTATTAAAAATGTCAGGTCAACTCTTTCATAATAAAATAAAACACTAGTTAAGTTTACTAGTGTTTTATTTATTATCATAAATCTATGAGAATCCGAAGAATGTTTCATTAGTCATTTAAAAATGGATTGAGGAGAAACAGTTACTTGTTGTTGAATGTGTCACTAGTGTTTTATTTATTTGTAATAAAGATTTAAAAATAAATAATACATAAAGTATTGAAAATAATAATAACTAGTTAATTATTTTTCTCCCAACTAAATCGGATGAAAATCTAGTTTAAATTAGAAAGTTAAGGAGTCAGGTTTATAAGTGTTTGCCAAACATATTTTGACCTTTATAAAAAAAATAGTAAAAAAAACTTTATTTTATGGGACTGTAATAAAATATATATTTATGCCGCTAAAATCATCTGAACATTCTTTAGTTGCTTTTGTCTTTAATGTAGCCAAATGGAAAAGACCTTTTGTAGAGCCTTACTTATCTGAATATAAAAATATTTATATTCCTAATACAAGAACATTAGGGTTACTACCGTTAGTTTTTCGAAGAACAGAAAAAAAGGTATTTATTATTTGGGGCTATAAAAATGATGAGGCAATTACTCAATATGCAGAAGAGCATAATGTTCCCGTTTATAGAATGGAAGATGGCTTTATCCGTTCGGTTGGACTAGGTTCTATGCATACACCTCCGTTTTCACTATGTCTCGATAAAAAAGGGATGTATTTTGATTCAACAAAACCAAGCGACTTAGAAGAAATTTTAAATACGTATGACTTTCAAGGGGATCATTTACTTCTGAATCGTGCAAAAAAATGTATAAGTCATCTTCAACAGCTCGGTATTAGTAAGTACAATCATGTACGTAAAAGGGATGTAGATGACATATATGGTCCAAAGACTAAGAAACGGATCCTCGTGATTGGTCAAGTTGAAGATGATGCTTCCATCTTAATGGGAAGTGACAAAAACTGGACGAATAATGATTTAGTCCGGCTTGCGAGTGAAGAAAACCCAGAGGATGAAATTATTTATAAGCCTCATCCAGATGTTTTAACTGGCAGAAGAAAAAAACAATCAAATCCGAATGATATTAGGCACATTGCAAAAGTTATAGAAGAACCATTAAGTTTAGCTGATTCTTTTAAAACGATTGATCATGTTTATACGATTACATCTTTATCGGGATTTGAGGCGGTTATTCGAGATATTCCTGTTACAACGGTAGGTGCTCCTTTTTACACTGGTTGGGGTTTAACAGATGACCGACAGATAGTTAATAGAAGGAAAAGAAAATTAACAAAAGAAGAACTATTTGCAGGAGCTTATATTCTTTATCCTAAATACATCGATCCAATGAGTAAAGAAACGATTACATTAGAAGAGACGATTGGGCGAATAAATAGAAGTTAAATACAAATTCTTTGGTCGTATCTACTATTATTTATGTCTTATATCAATAAGCGATAATTGTTAGGATAACAGAAAAGGTGAGAAAATGGGTGAATTAAAACGCACATTAAGAAATGCTATTGGGAAGAAAGCATTTATGAAGTTTGCCATTTTATATAATAAAATGAGGCCAAAACGAAAAACTAAAAAGCCTGTTGCTATATTAATTGGGTTTAGCGAATGGAAATATGACTATATTCAAACCTATTTACAGAATTATGAGATAAAGTTTATTAAAAATTATGAAAACGTTGATGTCGTTGTAAATGAAAGTGAAAAATATAATGATAAAGTTTTTATGGTATGGGGCTATAAGAATAATCCTAAGCTTGAATCGTTTGCTAAAAAAAAGAAAATACCATTTTTCAGAATCGAAGATGGGTTTATTCGTTCAATTCAATTAGGAGCTTCTAAAAGTACACCTTTATCCTTATGTATAGATTCACAGGCACTTTACTATGATGCGAATCGTCCAAGTGATTTAGAAGATTTACTAAATACGTATGATTTTCAGTCAAATTCAGAATTAGTAACGAGAGCAAAAAACGCCATTCAAACCTTGAAGGATTTGAATATTAGTAAATATAATAATGTAGGTTCAAAGGATATAGAGGTTATTTATGGTGAGAAAACAAAAGAAAGAATATTAGTCATTGGTCAAGTCGAAGATGATGAATCGATAAAACGAGGTTGTAATAAACCAATGACAAATAACGATCTTGTATGGTTAGCAAGAACTGAAAATCCACATGCAGAAATTATCTACAAACCGCATCCGGATGTTTTGTTCGGAAAACGAGCGATGCAATCTAATCCAGATGACGTTAGGCATATATCAAAGGTTATTACAGAACCTTTAAGTATTACTGATGCTTTTCAAACGATCGACCGTGTTTATACCATTACTTCCCTTTCAGGATTTGAGGCACTATTAAGGGGGATTCCGGTAACAACAATAGGAGCTCCTTTTTATTCAGGCTGGGGACTAACTGAAGATCGCCAAAAAGTGCCTAGAAGAAAAAGAGAATTAACAATTGAAGAAGTGTTTGCAGCTGCCTATATTCTCTATCCAAAATACATCCATCCTTTTACAAAAGATGCAATTTCCATTGAAGACGCCATACTTACACTAAAAGAGATGAAAGATATTCAGGGAAATGCAGATTTAGAACCAGGAAAAATCGCTTTACTTGTTGGATTTAATGAAATGACAGAAAAGTATATGGCCATTTTTCTAAAGGATTATCAAAAAATAGAAATCATACACTCGCTAGAACAATTAAGTGATGCTATCGATAATTATAGTGATATAACAGTCAATCTTCTGAATTCAGAGGACAATAAAGGCTACCTTAAGTTCGTGAAGGAAAATAATATTAAAAGTTATTTCGTTAATCCTGGTTTGATAAGTATGGGAGTATTACCTATCCCATTTTCCTTATGTATAGATAAGAAGGGTGACAATAAGGAGTTTTCAAGTGATTTAATAAATCTATTAAATACTTATGATTTTAAAAAGGACCCTGAATTATTGCTAAGAGCCAATCGTGTTCATTCAACACTTATAGAAAAAGGGATAAACGGAATTACCTATTCACCATCTATGAACTATGACATGTCGATCCCGGATATAAAGAAAGTATTAGTACTGGGAGAAAGAAGTAGTGAAAGTCAGCAATTTGAGATTTCTAATGAGGAATTAATGTGGATTGCTAAAACAGAAAATCCTGATGCTGAAATTATTTTTAAGCCGCACCCAGCTGATGGAAATGTAGAAAATTATAGTTACGCAAATTTAGATCATGTTGCAAAAATAATCAAGGGCCCAATCAATTTAAGTGATCTTTTGGAAAATGTCTTTCAAGTTTACACAATTCGTTCAACAGGTGGATTTGAGGCATTATTAAAAGGAATAAAGGTTACTACATTAGGTACACCTTTTTATGCAGGCTGGGGTCTGACAGATGATAGAAAGAAACAAAAAAATCGAAATAGAAAATTAAGTACGGTAGAAATACTAGCAGCGGCATATATTTTATATCCTAAATATTTTAACCCATTTACGTTAGAACCAATTACAATTGAACAAGCGCTTGAACTCTTTGAAATAGTTGTAAGTACAGAAAGTCGGAGAGATCCTTTAACTCAAATTGTTCTCAAAAACAGAGAGCAAAACCTGAATAAATTTGAGTCGTTTGAGAAGAAGATTGACAATACGCTTATTCCTAATGAAAAAAATGGTCAAATTGGCGTTTTATCAAAGGGGATACAGACGATTCCAAATCTACAATCCTTTCTTAGAGGAGATGTTATTTTCAACCCAACTGAAAACGATGACTTAGCTTATGTTGCTGGTTGGGGGATGAAACCTAGTGCAAAGAAAGCATTGGATTTTAGTAAGAAGAATGGCATACCGTATTTAGGTCTAGAAGATGGCTTTCTTCGCTCCGTAGGTTTAGGAGTAGAAGGATCACCACCTCTATCGATCTGTGTTGATAACATTGGGATTTATTACGATGCAACTAAACCATCTCGTCTTGAAAACATTTTAAATAGTGATAGATGGCAGCAGGAATCTTTATTAAATAATGCTAAGAGAGCGATAAGTTTAATAAAAGAAAATTACTTGAGTAAATATAACCATGCTCCGATGGTCAATCCCTCTATTTTTTCTGATACAGCTAAGGAACGAGTATTAATCGTTGATCAGACGCTGGGTGATATGTCCATTACACTTGGTCTTGCAGATAAAGCACGCTTTAAAGAAATGTATGAAATGGCAAAAAGGGAAAATCCCAATGCAAAACTTTATATAAAAACACATCCTGATGTCATTTCAGGGAAAAAAGAAGGTAACTTAACACCTAAAGATGTTGATGCAACGTTTATTTATGATGATTGTAATCCATTATCTTTAGTGGAAAAAGTGGATAAGGTTTATGTTGTTACTTCACAGCTTGGTTTTGAAGCTCTTATGCTAGGAAAAGAAGTCCATTGTTTTGGAATGCCTTTTTATGCAGGCTGGGGAGTTACTAAAGACCAAATAACAATAGAGCGTAGAAAGAAAAAACGCAGTGTAGAAGAATTATTTGCAGCAGCATATCTTTTATATCCACGTTATATAAATCCAAATACCGGTTTACCAGGTACGATATTTGATGTAATTCGTTACTTAATTGAACAGAAAAAGTAACTGAGCTTTAATATTAGGTAAGAAAAAGTAATACAAATGGTTTAAGAATATCTTGAATAACATTTTTATTACTTTAAGTCTTATATAAATCAACAGCATTAATATGTCTAGTTTATACAAACTAGACATATATTCATTTACTTTTTAGCAGGTATTTCTGAACTTGTAGAAGTTTACAACAATTTAATCAAAACTTAAAAAACCTTTAGTGAAAATACATGTAAAATGTTGAATATTGATAAAATTCATCGACACCATTGTTATACATATAGAAAGGATGAGGATTTTGGGAAGACTTCCATTTAATAATGTTCTCTTTATGTCTAATTTTACGTTTGATATGGGGGATCCAAACTTTCGCACCGGTTCATATATTAAATATCTTGAGCCATTAGCTAAATCATTATCAAAGACGAATAACTTAGATATCAAGTATTTGGTTTCTAACCATACATTTGAATCAATTAAAAGAACTTCTAAATCAACTAGTATTAATTCTGAAAATAGTTTCATTATTAATTATGAGAAAAATATGGATATTTTCGGAAATGGCGATTGGTTTATCCGTAACTCATATAATGATTCTTTTAATTCTGAAGAGTCAGGATATATTTTGGGGTTTCTAAAATCATTGTTTAATGGCTGGGAGCCGGATTTAATCTTTTGTTGGGAGTTTCCAACAACGATATTTAGAAAATTATTCCCTAAGGCTTTAGTTATTGATTTAATGCCTGGACTATTTATGCGTCCACCTTTTCCAAGAACAATCTCAATTGATCCTTTAGGATTATATAAGGATAGTGTATTTAATGATCCATCATTGAGTGAAATAAAGGCGAAAGATACGGAACTTGATGCCTATTATAAAATTCGTAATGAATACGAAGCATTCTTTGAAGGTGTTTCTGTTAAGGACCTGATCCTATCAAAATTAAATGGGTCGGAAAAATACAAGAAGTTTACATTAGTGCCTTTACAAATATCTCAGTATTTTGGTTTCTATGAGAATTGTCATTATCAATCGCAATTTGATTTCTTAATCGATGTTTTAAGAAAAACACCGGAAGATACTGGTGTAATTGTTACTCAATATATTAGCGGGTTTGTCACGGAAAAGGCAATTAATGATAAAAATATTGATTATTTGAGTCAAACCTTTCCAAATTTCCTTTATTCGAAAGAGTTTGAATCAATTGATAATATTTCGCAGTTTATTGCTCCTTGGGCAGATAATACTTGTTCAATTTCTAGTACGATTGGTCTTCAAGCGAAATTTTTTAATCGAAAACTCATTTCTCCATCTCGCTCCCATTTAGGCTATTTTGCAGACCAAAATAATTTAGATAGTGAAGAAAATAGATTTACTAACAATGATCATATCATTGCTGTTATGTTAAGTAGACAGACTCTTCTAGAATCAAGATTATTGGAAGACTCTGAATATCTAACATCTCTTCTTATAGAAATGAAGGAAAATAAGGATAAAGGCAATACAGGGTTACAATTATTACCGAACAAGCAATTTATCAAAAATGTTAAAGAAAATCCAATTCACTATCAAGCAGCTTCATCAACTAGTGCAGCGGTGCGTCAATTGCAAAAGCTTGGTTTATCTGGAATTAATCCTGAAAATAATCACTTAAAGGTTTTAGTAGATAAAATCAAACATGCAAAAATGGTTTCCTTTGATGTTTTCGATACGTTGTTATGTAGAGCGGTATTTAAACCAGAGGATGTATTCTTAATGATGCAAAGAGAATTGGCATCTGATCAACCACCTTTTGATCTTCCAGAGCATTTTGTACATTCTTTTGCGCAGCTAAGATCAGGCGTAGAAAGGCAGCTGCGACGTCAACGAGATTCAGAATTAGCATTAGGTTTAGAGGATGCTGTAGAAGAACTTACAATTAAAGAAGTTTACTCATTTATGTTAGAAAGATTTAATGGTAATTTAAGTCTTGTTGACAAATTAATTGCTTTTGAACAAGAAATTGAATGGAAAGTCCTAAGAGAAAGACCAATTGGTCAATTTCTCTTTAATCAAGCAATTAAACTCGGGAAACAAGTGATCATAGTATCTGACTTTATCCATGATGAGGCCTTTGTAGCACAAGCCTTGAAAAATGCAGGATATACAGAATATAGTACACTTTATGTATCATCGAAATATGGCAAGAAGAAGCATTCAGGTGAGCTCTTTAAACATATTGCTGAAGAAGATCAGTTAGATCCAACTACAATTATTCACATTGGTGATAATGCGATTGGTGATTTAACTCGTGCCCATGAAAGTGGTTGGAACTCGATCCGAATTTCTTCTGCCCGTGAAAGAGCATTAGAAATTGTTAGAGAACGAAATTTATCACCAGCTATTATAGATAAAAGTTTTGTCTTAAGAACGGCACTTTTATTGTTTTCTGAAGAGTTTTATCATACCAAAACATTCGAAAATGATAAGGAATCGGCAAAAGAGAAGGCTCGTAGTTTTGTTGAAAACGGAAGTGAATTTGGCTTTTTAGTTTTAGGACCAATGCTTTACTCATTTTCTGAGTGGATCATTAATGAAGCTAAGAAAAAGAATTGTGAGTCCATCTTATTTTTTGCAAGAGATTGCTATTTACCATTTAAGATTGTTGAAAAAATTCTCAAAGCACGTGAAGAGAAAAATATTAGTATCAATTATTTAGCTACTTCTCGTAGAGGATTAATGGGCTTAAATATTTATACTCCTGAGGATTATTTAAAAGTTAATTTCAGTGATTTCAATAGAAATAAACCACTTGAGGATCTTTTTGCCAACCGTTTTGGTTTGGATCCAGATTCAATAAGTGAAAGCACAATTTCTCGTTGGAATGTAAATGATTTAAGTTTAAATGTAGGGAAAGTTTCTCCTGCAGCTATTTACGGAATTGTTTATGATCATGTTAAAGAGAATTGGAACGAAGTATACGATAAGCTTACTCAAAAAAGAAATGCGTATAAAACCTACTTATCTGAACAAGGCGTCGATGTTAGTAAGAAAACATTAGCAATTGATTTCGGTTATAAGGGTTCAACTCATCGTATGTTAAGAAGTTTATTTGAACAGGATTTACATGCTGGATTCTTTATGACCTATGCTGATGACTTTGGTCGTGATCCGATTGAAAATGGGGCTAGCTACTATTTAAGCAATCTTAACCCGGTTATTAAGTCAGGAATTGTACTGAGCCACAATTTGATACTAGAAACTCTTGTTAACGAACCAACTGGAAGCTTATATGAGGTCATTGAAGTAGATGGACAAATTAAAGTTGTTAAAGAAGAGCTAGGGTCTGTTGAACATCTTGCTAAAGTAAATAGTATTCATACAGGAGTACTAAAATTTACAGACAGCTGGCTTGAAAACTTCAAGCATTTCCCAGGTATTGCAACTGTAGAGTTAAATTCAGCAGATTACTTATTAACGAATATTTTACGTAAACCGACAAAAACAGAAGCAGAGATTTTAAGAGGCATGATCTTTGATAATGCGTTTGCTGGACATGCTAATCGATATATTTTAGCTCCACATAAAGGCTATAAAGAGTCTCAAAGTATTTGGAAGGAAGGACATAAGGCACTTTATACAAATACTGAAGAAGCTAAAAAAAATGTCCCAGCTAAGAATGAAAAAGTTCAGCCCAAAAAGCCGAATGAACAGGTTGTTGCCCAAAGTAAACCAGTTACTCAAAGTAAACCAGTTACTCAAAGTAAACCGCCTGTTCAAAAACCAGTTGTGAAAGAGAATGCGAGTGAAAAGAAAACAGTACAAAAGCCAAATAACAATAATAATAAAAGTACTGAAAAAAAGAATATTGGTAACAAGCAAAGATTTGGCACTGTCAAACTCCAAAACAATAAAATCATTGTTGATGGACAAAGCTACTCAAAAAATATAGATCAACTCAGAGTTTTACACAGGGAGGCTTTTGTAGAAGCTGTTGCATTATTAGCAAAGCTTTCACCATCAGAGGGAGCAAAAAAACAATATGCCGAAATGATCTCCAATCACTCTAAAAAGTATGTTGCGGCTAGACTGCTAAAAGAATATGGTGGAATTTCAAAAGCTAAACTGCCAAGAAAAGGAAAGTTAAAAGCGTATAAGAGTTTAATTTTCAAAAAATAACAACCTTTCACTCGTTCATAAATGGAAACTAAACTCCAGTGTTCAAAAAGACACTGGAGTTTTTTTTGAAAAAAGTGATTTCAATAATGTGGATATATGATATAAACTAGTAACACTGTTGTGGGTAACATGGAGTAAGGAGGTTTATTTATTGAAAAGAAGGAACTTTTTAATAAGCTTTTTAATAGGAATCGTTGCATTCCTATTTGGCTATACAATCAAAAACGAAGGAGAAAATTTGGTTTGGGAACGTATTAGTTTAAAAAAATTAATGGACGATGAAGAGAAACCAGAGAAATCAGTTAATCAAGAAATTGAGCATTTAAAGTCTTTTGCGGTCAACGTATTAGATCATGGTGCTGTCGGTGATGGTAAAAGTGACGATACGTTAGCAATAAGGGCAGCATGGTCATTTGCATTAACTACGAGAAGAAAATTATACATTCCGGGTAATGATTATCGTATTACTGACACATTGACAAATGAACCAATTAGTATCGTTGGAGCAGGAGTAGGTTTTACTCGATTAATTTTTGACAATATGAAAGGGAAAGATGGGATTGTTTTTACTTCTCCAAGTCATGTTGGAACAATGGGTGAGGTCGCCAACTTAAGTATAATTGTTAAGGGTGAACATGGTCGATTTGCTATAAAAACTGCTGATGATTCTGCTAATTATACTAAATATAGAACGAAGTATTCATTTCATGACCTAGAATTTAGAGGAGGTAAAATTCAAGATGTTCCTTCTGGTTTTGTTTATGACTATGGTTGGGAATGTTATCTAGAGATAGGAGATAGTTGGGGAGTTTATATTGATAGAATTGATGTAATAGGGACATATAATATTGGTGAAGATCCTTCCTCACAACCAAACCAAACCTTTTTAAAATTAGATGCTAAAAGTAATATTTTAACGGCTAGAATAAATGCTGTAACGACTCATGGAGTAAAAATTGGAATTGAAATAGGAGAAAAATGCTTTTTTATGATTGATCAATGCGACATTGCCCATTCCTATAAAGGTATCATAACTACAGGAGAAGCAATTTATTCAGAAGGCCGTATTACGGATACGTTAGTAAATTCTCAGTATATCGGTATCCATTTAAAAACACGGAGTTGGACTTCTATTAGTAATGTAGCAATAAGTAGACATAAAAAGGGTTATGATCATGGTTTAGATTGGTATGGTATATATATGAATGATGTCAATAAATCATGGCTAACAAATATACGCTCCCAAGCCGATAGTTCCTTTACAAAATTTTCAGGAAAACACTATGGATTTTATTTTAAGAACTGTGATGGAATTGTAGCGAATGGCTTGATCCCAGGAGGAGGATTGGATTACCCTATCTTCAACAATAATACATCAGGAGCTACATTTAATGGGACAAATTTTCAAATAAGTAGAGGCATTGCCGCATTTTCATTTATAAATAATAGTAGATATATCCAGATAGGAACATTTGAAAACCATACAGATGTACCGGATTACTTCGCTGATCATTCGATAAATAAAGCAACGATTGAGGCTTATCAAAAAGTTTCTATTCCATAAAATGAAATGATTAGGGGCTATAATGTTCAGAGAGTATTACTTTTTAAGAACAAAAAGATTTGGGGGAATAGTCATTGGAAACTTTAGTACGTGAAATAGAGCGCGATTATTATAAATTCTTTCCACATAAAGGTTCATCACAACTATTATTAATATTTTCTAGTGTTAATATTGAACCTCGGAAATTTGTTTTTTATAAAAATACAATAGATTTGCCAGTTCATAAACTTTACCTAAACGATTCTAATAACGGTTGGTTTCAATCAGGTGTTGAAGGTCTAGGGGATTCTATAGATAAAACTGTTGATTCGATCTTGAAATTGAAAGAAAAATTAGGTGTAAGTGAAATATTGACTTTAGGTAGCAGTATGGGGGCATATGCTGCTCTTTTATATGGGGCAAAACTTAATGCTCGTGCGTTGTGCTTTGGTGCAGAGGTTGTTTTAGGACTTCCAGGAAGTCGTGCGAATATTTATATGCCAAAAGGATCTCCAATTTATTATAACGACATTAGAAATTTAATAAAGGAGACAAAAATAAAAGTAACGCTTTATGCTGGGGAAGCAGATCAAAATGATATAACTGCAGCAAAACATCTATATGGTTTGCCTAATGTAAATTGCATAACAATCCGTGGAATAGCTCATAAAACACCTCTATTTCTTGAAAAAAAATTTGGGATAAAAGAAGTAATAAATAGATTTATATTGAATGACCCAATAATTAATTTTATGGAACGAGGAAATCTTTGTGAATCAGGAAATGCTGTCGAATTGTTAAAAGAAGCAACGGATACTGTTTCAAATAAACAGTGGCAAGAGGCTAAAAAACAGTTAAGAGAAGTTTTATCGTTATGTCCTTTATCAGATGTAGCGTTGCATAAGTTAGGCATCGTATTATATCAACTAAAGGACTTTGAAGGGGCAGCCAAATGTCAATCAGATGCAGTAGAAATAAGCCCTCATTATGCTAACGCACATCACCAGTTAGGTATT
Source organism: Bacillus sp. V2I10 (assembly GCF_030817055.1). Taxonomy (NCBI): domain Bacteria; kingdom Bacillati; phylum Bacillota; class Bacilli; order Caryophanales; family Bacillaceae; genus Bacillus; species Bacillus sp. V2I10. Next base: position 715,251 of record NZ_JAUSYV010000001.1, read on the forward strand.
TGTTTAAGAAAATTAGGAAAATATACTGATTCTTATAAAGCGCATAAAAATGCTTATGAAGTTTCACCAGATATGGCAGGAGCATATCATCACGCAGGGCTTTCATTGGAAAAATTAAAAAAGTTCAATGAAGCGGAACATGAGTTCAGAAAGGCTGTAAAGTTGGATAGTAGGAATGTGAATTATACGAAAAAATTAGTTGGGATATTAAGGGAAAATGCTGTAAGACGAATAAAAGAATCAGAAGAATTATTAATGAATCTCATTAACAAATAAATGAGGCTGACTCAAAAGATCGTTAAACAACGACAATTTTGAGTCAGTTTTTTGTTTACGATTTTTTTTGGTTATTTAGGGGTAGTTTTCGGTTGTATAAGAGAGATTTCCCCCTCTTATACAGACAGCCCTTATTGGTTGATTTTGGATATGTAAATCCCATTTTTGATTGTGTGCAACGCAAATAAGCCCCCAATCTGTCGTATTTTTGAGAGGCCTCTTAATAAGGAGCGTTTGAAGTGGCGGTTGTGTTTGATTTGCCCAAAGACGGGTTCCACATCCATTTTTCGTTGTCGATATTTCTTGTCTCCTTCTTCAGTTGACAACCGTTCGCGAACTTCTTTACGATGCTTTTGATAGGTATACTTATTCGCGTTGGCTTCAATTTTTGTCCCATCTAAAAAGTAATCTTCAAGCTTGATCAGTCCTTCTGAACGAAGGAGGTCGACGATGAAAAGTAGGTTTCGTAAATCACTTCTTTCATTCGTTCAGAACGAAATCGGTTAATGGTACGAAAATCAGGGATTTGATTCCCAGAAAGCCACATAAAGTAAATATTTTCACTTAGTTGTTTGGCAATCTGTCTAGAAGAGTAGATTCGATTTGCGTACGCATATAAAATAACTTTTAACATCATGGATGATAAGGAGGGCGGCCTCACCTGGATAGAGCTGGACGAGAATAGTAGGATCCATCTTTTCAACTGCCTACAATTCAGCACAGGTGATGTTCGGGGATTAAAACTTCAATGTCCATTGGAAGAACTAGCTGGTTAGTGGTATAATTAATAAGAAAATCTCCTTTTTGTTTGGTAGTGGGTTGTGGTGACTTCATTATATCTAATTAGGAGATTTTCTTGTTTTTTATGCATAAAAAAAAAGGTGCCCAAAAGTTAGACTTTTGGAACACCCTCATTTTAACAAAAAAATATATTAAAACGATTGTAAATATCTAAATTCATTTTTAATTGAATTAAACCAAATTGTATAACCTTTGTTATTTGGATGCATTCCATCTTTATTTAAAGTTTCTTCTAAACTTAATTGATGTTTGGCAGCTTCTTTTTCATAGGTATCCCAGTAATTTAAAAAAGTATAATTTTTTGATTCTATGAATTTCTCTAATTTAGAAATGTACTGTGAATATGATAAACCATCTTTATTAAGTTTGTTTTCGTATATTGTCACGTTATTAGGTGGCATCGTATATATTTTTGCTTTAGGGAATTGTTTATTTAATCTATTTAAAATGGTCTCAATGTTTTTTTCAGATTCTTTATAGCTCAAATTATTAAAGTCGTTTATAGAACTAATTTCAAAAATAATAACATTAGGTGTTAAATTTTGTGAATTGAAATTTTCTGTAATTTTCAATGAATTAGAAATAATGTTTTGTGTTGTGTAACCATTTACTCCTAGATTGATGAAATTAATATCTGGATTTTCTTTTGAAATAAACGTATAGAGAAGTCCTGGCCAAGATTTTTCAGGTGTACTTGCTCCTACTCCTTTAGTAACACTACTACCAATAAGTAGGATATTAGTGTTATTTTTCTTAACTTGCTCTTCTAACTCGTTTATTTGTTGTTTCTGATTGGATATGTAAAATAATGAAGTAGGAAGAGAAATAATTAAGGCTACCAATGCCACAATTAAACTCAAGGTTAATTTCCTTTGCATGTGTTAATCTCCTTTTTCTGTAATTCTTGATAAATTATATCATATCCTTAGTTCTTATAAAGCAAATATCTATGAATATATATACGTTTTTCCTATAGAATCCCACTAAATAAAATAGATATCGATGTATTAATAGGTGTTTGTAATCGCTAATAGTCTTTGTTTGCAAATGTTCAATAATAAAAAAATTTAACGATTAGACTTCACAAATTTACAATTTAATATTAAAATTCACATAGGTATATTGGTCTATAATAATTATTATAAATATAAATGGAGTTAATTAATAATGGAAAAATCACAAATTGAAAATGAAGGGTTATACTATAAAATTAGTCGATACGAAGGAGCAACCCAATTAGCTATTGTATTTAGTACGGTTGGAGTAAAACCTGGATATTTCACTTTTTTTAAGACGATGGAGAGTTTGCCTGTCCATAAAATTTATCTAACTGACCCTAATAGTGAATGGTTTCAATCAGGAATACTTGGATTAGGCTCAACAATAGAAGAGACAATAGAAAGGATAAAATCAGTACAGGAAGAATTAGGTGTAACTGAAATCATGACGATTGGTAGTAGTATGGGGGCGTTTGGAGCAATCCTCTTTGGTGCATTACTTAACTGTCGTGTATTGGCATTTGGTGCTCGTATTGAATTAGGTATACCAGGCAGTCAAAGTTATACACTTATGAATAAAGGGTTTCAATTTAAATACAAGGACCTGCGCCCGGTGGTAAAAGAAAGTAACTGTCAAATTCTGCTCTATCAAGGAGAAGCAGATAAGAATGATATACTTGCAGCTAAACAACTTTATGGCTACGATAATGTTGAATGTGTTACTATTCGTGGGGTAGCACATGGAACACCAGTTTTTCTTAACAATAAATTTGGTATTACAGAAGTGATTAGAAGGTTTATTAACAAAGACCCTATTCTAGAATTCAAAGAACGAGGTAATCTTTGTGAGTGTGATAATGCTGTAGAACTTCTTTTAGATGCACTAGATGAAATATCGAATAAAAACTGGACTAAAGCTTTCGGTTTATTAAATTCGGTTCAGAAAATGTGTCCAGAATCAGATGTGGTTTACCATAAGTTAGGTATTATTAACTATCAATTTAAAGAATTTGAAGCAGCAGCAAAGAATCAATCTTTGGCAATTCAAATAAGTCCGCATTTTGCAAATGCTCATCATCAATTGGGTATTTGTCAAAGAAAATTAGGACAGTATGAAGAGTCGTATCAATCACACAAAAACGCTTATGAAATTGACCCAAAGTTGCCTAGTGCCCATTATCACGCAGGATTATCTCTGGAAAAATTAAAACGATTTGATGAAGCAGAAAATGAATATCGTGAAGCCATTAACATTAGCCAAAATAATGTAAATTTCAAAAAGAAATTAATTGAAATTTTACATGTAAATGTAACTAGAAAATTAATAGAATCCGAAGAATTGATGTTATCTTTATTACCTAAATAAATTATGAGTTAATGGACAAATCCTTATAAAGTAACTTTATTAGGATTTGTCCTTTTTCTATTTTTACACAGGTGATTTTGGTAACAAATATCTTATTAAGCCTTATTCTTCAATTCTGTTACCTTATATAAAAACCTTCAAACTAATTATCCCATTTCCTAATTCATTAATAATAAATTCAATAAAGATAGGGATGATAATAAATAAATGGAATGATTCCTTAAGGAAAATATAGGAGAAAAATTAGGAGTGTATCAAATGACAAAATAAGTTGTTTTAATCGAAAACATAACATCCGGAGACAATCATCCTTTTGTCCTTTTCGCTGGACCATGTGCAATGGAGAGTGAAGACATACTAAGGAAAACGGCTGAAGGTATTAAAGAAATTACATCTAATCTGAATATCCTCCTCTAGAAGAAATCATTTCAAGTGCATGGGCATGGCATCAAAAAGAAATTTAATAATACGTTTTAAAAAGACCGATTCCAATAGGAATCGGCTGTTTTTAGTTTGAAGCCGTACTAGGCTCAAGCTCCAAATGCTCTTTTAATTGATTGGAAAGGCCCGTTCTTTCTTCTTCAGAAACGATATAGTAGTAGATGCCGCCAATCATGTCGCCTTTGCCTTTTACCTGGTATTGCTCCATGGAGTTGCGTGCATCTTTATAATTCTCCTGAATGCTCCACATTTCGTCCATGTCCATGTTTGTTTTTACGTTGTTTTCGACAACTTTGAACATTTCGCCGAACTTCGTGATGGAAGAGATGTTGGCTCCTTTAGAGATAACGGCTTGAAGGACTTGACGCTGGCGTTCCTGGCGTTTGAAGTCGCTGTCCTGTTTTCTCATTCTTGAATAGGCGAGTGCCTGTTTACCGTCTAATTGAATGTTGCCTTCATTAAATGTGTAGCCGCCGTAGCTGAAGGCTTTTGAGTTGTTTACTTCGATGCCGCCAACTGCATTGACAACGTCCTGAAAGCTTTCCATGTTTACTTTTACGAAGTAGTCAACAGGCACGTCAAGGAAGTTCTCAACTGTATTGATCGTCATTTCTGTTCCGCCGAATGCATACGCATGGTTAATTTTATCTTCTATGCCTTTGCCGACAATTTCAGTCCTTGTGTCACGAGGAATGCTGATCATGTTCGTTGATTTTTTATTTGGGTTGACTGTTAAGAGGATGAGGGAATCGGATCGTCCGCGGTCTTCATCTCTTTCATCAACACCCAGAATTAAAACAGAGATGGGCTCTTTTTCTTTAAACGCCACTGGCTGCGGCCGTTTTTCAGAGTGCTCTCTGCCGATGTTTTCCTGAATATTTGCAACTGTTTTTGTTGCTGTATTATACAAATAAAGAGCATAGCCTCCAGTGCTGAGCACGAGTAATCCAATGATGCTGAGCACAATCCAAAGCCATTTGCGCTTTTTATGTTTTCTCTCTCTCATATTACCATCCTTTAATAGATTTAATAGCCTATACACATTATATTTTTACAAGAACATGGAAACAATACTTTTTTTGTAAAAATAAGTGATATTATACTATGAGACGTTGTTCATGAGCGGAAAGTTTCATGAATTTGTAGATTTTTGTCTATAGAATCAAATATACAAGTGATTTTTTCAAAACTATAATAGGTTTATATGTTTATAAGAAACTAGGGGGATTACAAAATTACTATGAAAAGAATGCTGTCGGTTTTTATGATTTTATCTTTGCTTATTACCATGGCATTGCCTTATACGGCGGCAGCTGAAGAAGGGACGCTAATTGGGTTTCATTCGTATAAAAACACAGGGAAAGGGATTCAGTTATTGTGGACAGCCACATCGGTGTCCGTTGAACCTGAAACATTTGTCCTGAAGAAAAATGATCAGGAGAATGGGATTGAAGCCAAGCTTGTAGATGAACTGAAAAATAGAGATGGTTCAACTGCGAGAACATACGAATACATTGATGAAGACGTAAAGGAAAACGAAACGTATACATATCTTGTAAAGCTCGCTGGGGACGAATCCGTTCAGACAGAGGCTATTACTGTTGTGTACAAAAAAGGCCATGATGACAGCGGAACTCCTGTTAACCCAGGTGAACCTGTTGTGATCGATGATAAATTTATCTTAAATGCAAGAGCTGAAGGTACATCTATTATCGTGTCCTGGCCAAAGTACAATGTCACTGAAACAGTGGAATATCAATTGTTTCAGGACGGGAAATTTGTTCAGAGCTTCAGTGAGGCAGGCGAATACGTCTCTAAGGATCTAGCGCCTGACACAACCTATGCATTCACAATGAAAGTGATAGCGGGAGACAAGCTTCTCGATACGAAAGAAACAAGTGCTCAAACAGAAGAAGCGCAAAAACCAAACTACACGGTGTTCTTTTACCAAGTAAATGATTCATCGTTTGAAGCAAGCTGGTTTTTAGACGGCGCAGTTTCTTATAATGTGTATCTGGACGGAAAATTAATCCTGGAGAAAACAAATGAAACAGAAAATATCTTCACTGATTTGAAGGCAGCCACTGAATATGAGGTGAAAGCGTCCGCATTTGATATAGATGGAAAGATGATCAGCGAAGCAGCAGTTAAAGGGAAAACGAAGGAAGCGGCTAAAGGTAAAACGATTGAGTTTAAGGATAAAAACCTAAAGCTTGCCGTACAGGAGCAGCTTCGGATTCAAAGAGATGTCACGGAAAGTGATTTAGAGAAACTGACTTATTTAAATGCTTCTCCATATGAAATTAAGGATTTGTCCGGCCTCGAATATGCAGTGAATTTGCAGCATTTAGAACTTGCAGGAAACAGATTGAATAGTTTTGAGGCGTTAAAATCATTTACCAAGCTCGAGTATCTGGATTTATCGATGTCTGGTGCATCTGATTTTTCACCGCTTAATTCTTTAACGAACTTACACAGTCTGCTGCTTGCAGACACAAGCTTCAAGGATCTTAAACACTTTCAGAAGCTGACGAATTTAAAGCTTTTGGATTTAAGCTGGACAGGCGTTAAAGATGTGTCTGTTTTAGAATCATTTCATCAGCTTGAGGAAATCAATCTGTCTTATACAGAGGTTAAGAGTATTAAAGGGCTGGCTAACCTTCCATCTCTGCAAAAGGTCATTATTTATGGATCTGGCTATATCGATATTCTTGATGAAACCGGCCTTTTTAATGACTCGGTGGAATTTGTCTATGACGACAGCCTGAACATGTATATCACTCAAGTTAAGCCTGGAGATCTTAACGCAGCTATTGAATGGGAGTATGAAGGCGAGGGGCGCCTTGCTGCTTATGAAGTGACTATCAATGGGAAAAAAGAAAAAATAGAAACAAGCAAAAAATCTTACCGCTACGTTGCATCAGGCTTGAATCCGGATAATCAGTATTCTTTTTCTGTACAGGCTTTCAGTAAGGAAGGGAAGCTGCTTGGCTTTACGAACGGCATGTTCTCTACCTTAAAAACGCCGTCTGGGGAAAAAGTGATATTTACAGATGCTAAGCTTAATAAAGCGATGAAAGAGTACTTTGGCTTCAAACGGGACATCGTAGAGAGCGATATGGAGCATCTTACAGAGCTTGATCTGACGGGTGCCGGGATTCGAGATTTATCTGGCCTGGAAACAGCCAAGAATCTTAAAATGCTTGGCTTATCAGGGAATGATCTTAAAAACCTTAAACCAATTGAAAGCCTGACAGGAATGACGTTCCTTCTTTTGGACGGAAACCGTCTGCAGGATTTCTCATCCTTAAAGAAATGGCCGAACCTGCAGTATTTAGATCTTTCTGATACAGGGATTAAAGATCTTTCTGTCCTTGCTTCATTGAAAGAGCTGGGCGCACTTGGTCTTGCTTATAATGGATTGGATGATCTTACTGAACTGCCTGCGCTTGAGCAATTAGGCTCTCTTTATATAGGAGGCAATGATCTTTCCTCCCTTAAAGGGATTGAAAGATTAACAGGATTAACCGAACTCAGTCTGAGCGAAAATGAATCGATTACAGGAATTGAAGAGTTGACTGCTTTAAAAGATCTGCAATACCTGGATCTTTCGTTAACATCGATAGAAAATATACAGCTATTGCTTGAGCTTGATTCTTTAGTTCTCGTTCTCTTATTTGAGATCGATACGCTTGATTTGACGGAGGGATCTGAGGCTTTTGATGTCATCACACAGCTTAGAGAAAAAGGTGTCCATGTTGAGTATGACTATGAGGAAGAAGAGTTTTGGATTTATGCTTCAAGAGCAACGGAAGACTCGCTGGAAATCTCTTGGGAATACTTTGGGGAAGAAGAGCTGGATCATTACAAAGTCTTAGTCAATGGTGAAGTAATAGCAGATAAAGTAGACGGCTATGAGTACAGCTATTGGATCAGAGGTCTGGCTTCAGACACTTCCTATGATATAGAAGTTCAGGCTTACAATTCAGAGGATCAGCTGCTGTTCAGTGCTGAAACAACTGAAATAACAGAGAAATCTCCTGAAGGTCCAGTTGTTCAATTTAAAGATGACAATTTAAGAGACATGATTAAAGAACAGCTTGGTTTAAGCCGGGATATTCGCTCGAGTGATATGGAGCGCCTTCAGGATTTATTCCTTGCAGATATGGATATTAAAGATTTAACGGGCTTGGAATATGCCTCAAACCTAATGTATGTCTATATTCTAAACAATGAGTCTGAACTGGATTTATTCCCTCTTAGCGGGCTATCCATTTACGATTTGTCGATCGAAAACTCGAAACTGAAAAGCTATGAAAAGATTGCAGAAATGGAAAACCTGGTTTCCCTCTCTATTAGAAATAACCAGCTTAAAGATCTTTCGTTTTTAAAGGGATCAGAACAGCTTGCTTATCTTGATCTTTCTCATAATAAAATCAAGAACCTTTCCGCTCTTTCTAATCTGGATGAGTTAGCAGAGCTAGTGCTGCATGATAATCAGATTGAACAGTTGGGAGATGCGGATTTAGAAGGGCTTATCTCTCTGGAAATGTCCAAGAATCCATTGAAAGATTTAACTGGATTAGAAAGATTTGAGTCACTGGAAGTTGTCACATTGGAAAGAACTGAGTTAAAAAATATTGAAGAGCTGTTGGATCTTGAAGACTTGAGCCTGGTCTCGCTCTACGGAATCAATACACTTGATCTGTCCGCAGGATCTGATGCTGACCTGGTCGTTCAGGAATTGAGAGAGAGAGGCGTCACAGTTCAGATTGACATTACGAATTATCCTGAGATCCATATTGATGATGTGACACAGCATACCATCTCTTTTTCGTGGGATAAAATGTTTGAAGGATCAGAAGGTTCTTATACCATAATCGTTGATGGAGTGTATACAGGAGAAGAAGAGCCTCTGCCTGCTTCTGAAACATCATACGAGTTGACCGATTTAGAGCCTGGTACAACGTATCTCATTGAAGTCTATGGTGAAACAGAAGAGTTTGGAAACTTCGCGTCGATCGAAGTAACGACTCTGCCAGAAGACGAAGAAGGTATGAAGCAGGCTGAGCTTTATCTGATAAATGAGGAAGAACAGCCGGTTGGAAAAGCCGAGTTTATGATAGCCGGTCTTGATGTAAACAATGAAGACGTTGTATATGAAGGCTACTCTGATGAAAATGGACAGCTGATTGATGACCTTCAGGCAGCTGAAGGGAAATTCAATCTGAAAGTCGGTGCCTACAGCCTCTTTGTTTACAGTGAAGGCGTCGAGTACGAATATGAATTTGAAATTGAAGAAGACCAAGACTATATGAAAAATCCGCTGCTGTTTGTTTTAGGATCTGAAAGAACTGAGACAGGTGAGACAGGTGAAGAAACTCCGGATAAAGTAGAGCAGCCGGAAAAAGAAAGCGCGAATCAGCCAATTTTGCCTCAGAAAGCAATACCTGCTTCTGGCATCAGGGAGAATGAACTTCCGAAAACAGCAACAACGATGTATCAGTCAGTCTTTTTTGGAACAATCCTCATGATGGCGGGTGCTGCCTTGTATGCAGCACGTCGAAAAAAGGCGTAAATAGTAAGCAATAGGCAGCGGAAACGCTGTCTTTTTGTTGTCTATTATCTAATGAGGCAACAATTTGTAACATACTTGTAAACTGTCTGACTATTAAACTGTTATATAATATGAAAGGGTAAAAACATCATAGGAGAATGGTATGAAGCGAATAACTATTACAATGTTGAGCTGTCTCAGTCTTTTGATGATTCTTTTGATCTCTCAGCCGGAACAGGCAGAAGCAGGGACAACAAGCAGAATCTATGGTCAGGATCGTTATAAAACGTCAGTAGAGGTTTCAAAGAAGACCTTCCCGAACGGTACAACCAATGTCATTATTGCAGTAGGTAACAACTTCCCTGATGCTTTAGCAGGAGGACCGCTTGCTTACAAGCTTAATGCGCCAATCCTTCTAACGGGGAAAGATGCAATGCCTGCAGCAATTACTAATGAAATAACAAGATTACATGCTAAAAATGCATACATACTCGGCGGTGAAAGTGCTGTTTCTGCAGCAGTAGCCGGCAAACTCAAAGCAATGGGCCTGACTGTACAGCGTATATCCGGCTCCGATCGCTACGAAACATCTGTAGCCATTGCAAAAAAATTAGGATCTGCAACTAAAAAAGCATTCATTGCAAACGGAAGCAATTTTCCAGATAGTCTTTCAGCATCTGCGGTTGCTGCGAGGCAGGGCTCACCCATCCTGCTGGTAAAGAAAACAGGCGTTCCAGTATCAGTGAAAAACTATGTAAATGGTTTTACTAAATCATATGTAATCGGCGGAACAGGGGTTATTGCATCGGGCACAGCGTCCCAGCTTCCGTACCCTGAACGAATTGCAGGAGCGAACCGCTATGACACATCAGCAAAGGTAGCCACTAAGTTTGCAAGCTTCTCTGCTTCTCGTGCCTTACTTGTGTCTGGTAAGACGTATGCTGATGCATTAACAGGTTCTATCTATGCAGCAAAGCAAAACATTCCAATGCTTCTGACAAATCAATCAACCCTTCCAGCTGAAATTGGAAAATTAATCGATACTAAAAATGTACAGACCGTCACCGTGATCGGCGGATCGAGTGCAATCAGCAACAGTGTGCTTACCTCGATTTATTTTCCAGTAGACAAGCTTATTGAAACGGCAAAATCCCTGCAAGGCGTGCCTTACAAATACGGCGGCACAACAACATCAGGGTTTGACTGCAGCGGGTATACACAATATGTTTTTGACAAGCATGGAGTGGATCTTCCAAGAACTACGGTTGATCAATGGAATGAGGCAACAGTAGTAGCCGTTCCGGAAAAAGGCGATCTTGTATTCTTTGAAACGTATAAAGCAGGCCCGTCTCATGTAGGAATATTCATCGGCAATAATGAGTTTATTCATGCAAGTTCTTCAAAAGGCGTAACGATTTCCAAAATGGATAACGTATACTTTGAACCGCGTTACTTAGGTGTAAAAAGTGTAATTAATTAAGCGGTGAGCAAGCCTCACCGCTTTTTTTTATGAATAAACAGTAAAATTTTGATAAATGAATGATAAATTTCCTTATCCTTGCTTGCAGGGAGAATCTATCATCTCTATGATAGAAAGTAGAATAGTGCACATGCTGGAGGAAATTTGATATGAATAAAATTGTTACAATATGCGTAATCGTCATAAGCGTTTGCGTGATTGTATTAGGAAATATCCACTGGAAACAGAAAATCAGTTCAGCCCAGGAACAGGCTGCGGAGAAAAAAACTGAAGTGCCTGCTGCCGCCGTTGAAGAGGAACCTGATTGGATGGCAAAATCCGCTAATCTTCCAGATCCAATCAAAGAGAAGATGAAGCTTTTTCAAGAGACTGCGAAACCTGTAAAAATTGTCGCTGTCGGATCTGAAAGCACACCATCTGACCATGCCGGATGGCCGAAATTAGTTCAGACTAACTTAAACAAAGCTTACGGACAAAATATGTTTTCTCTTCAAGTTCTATCCTACAAAGAAGGCACGACCATTACGTTTATCAGTAAAAATTACGTGGAACAAGTCAACAAACTTAAACCGGATATGATCATCTTCGAACCTTTCACTTTAAACGATAATGGAAAAGTAGGTTTGCCAAATTCATTAAAAAACATGAAACAAATTATCGGAAGCTTTAAAACAGAAAATCCAGAAGCGATTATCTATCTTCAGCCTCCTCATCCAATCTTCGACGCCACCTACTATCCGCAGGACGTAGAAGCATTAAAAGACTTTGCAAAAGAAAACAAACTCAACTATCTCGATCATTGGACAAACTGGCCGGATCAGAAGAATGAAAAAATTAAAGAACATGCTTACAGAAAATCAGGCAGCACCGAATGCAGAGGGAAACAAGGTCTGGGCAGAATACTTAACAAATTACTTTGTGAAAACCACGGAATAGATCCTATTAAAAGGGATCTATTTTTTTATCTTATTTTGGAAACTATTACAAAACCTGTCGGATTATATGTTAAGATTTTACTAGAATCTAAATTTTGGAGGCAAAGTACGTGTATCTAAAAAAAATCTCCCTTTTCATGTTTATGTCAGTTGTTTTCGTTTTTCTGCAGCCGTCACTGTCACAGGCAAGCACCCTTGATTTTAATAGCGTGCAGCAAAAAGTCAGTCAGAAGTGCAGGTATAACCCGCAAACAGAATACGGGAAGTTCATTCCTTATCAAACAGGAAATTGTCTTTTGACGAATGTTGCCCTGGAGCTTGAAGTTCCTGCGGAAATTGTAAAAGCTGTTGCGACTAAAGAAAGCATCGACTGGCAGCAATTTAAAAACGGAGAACCTATTCTATCTGGCGATGGCGGTATAGGCATCATGCAGATTACGGTATACCCGGCAGCAGATAAAGAAAATTTGAAAGGGAATGCGATTTTTAATATCTACTCAGGGGTTAAGAGATTAAAAGACTACCTGACTTTTCCTGTCGGCTCCAATCAATCTGCACCTCTCGTGCAAAAGGACGATCCGGCTGCATATCTTGAAAGATGGTATTTCTCTGCCTTGCGGTACAACGGAATCAAACCCGAGAACAGTCCCCTCGCAATTTGTGAAGGGAATGGAGAAAGAAATTCTGGAGCTTATCAAGAAGAACTGTATGAACTGATTAAGACTGATACAGGCAAAGGGATACAGGATATCAATACTAAGATTGCTTTAATTGATATGAAGCCTGCAGATTTCACTTATACTTGTAAAACTAGTGAAAATATTACTTTCAATAAAACAGATTTTAAACTAAATGCTCAAATGACAGAAACAAAGCATCTTTTTAATAAAAACGATACTCTTATCACGTTTAATGAAGATGCCGCAGAGCCAAAAATTCGTCAGGGAGCAACTGGGTCTTCTCCTGTAGTTAAAGCAGGAAAAGGGATTGCTGTAAAACCCACTGGGGAATTTGTTTATGACAGCAGTGCCGGTTCATCCAACCACTTCGTCTGGTATCCAGTTCAGGTGAAAGATTCACAGACTAAAGGATATGTGGCATCCAGTTATTTAAAGCGTATTTTAACAAGATTGGAAGGCGCGAGCCGCTATCATACAGCTGCAGAAATCTCAAAAGAGGGCTGGAAGCAGTCTGATACAGTGGTTCTTGCGACTGGAAGAGATTTTCCCGATGCTTTATCAGGAACGCCTTTAGCTGCAAAATATCATGCACCTCTTCTGTTAGTAGACGGCAAATCTAAAACCATTCAATCAAAGAACAATCTTCCGGCTAAACAAGAAATTACAAGATTAGGAGCCGAAAAGGTCATTATTCTTGGCGGAAATGGAGCAATACCATTAGAAGTAGAAGGCGAACTTCGGGGATTAGGTTTATCAGTTACCCGTATTTCGGGATCTAATCGATTTGAAACTTCAGCTAAAATTGCAGAAAGCCTGCCTTCCACTACAGCAATTGTTGCCACAGGAAGAAATTTCCCTGATGCTATTTCTGTTGCGGCTTATGCATCTAAAAAAGGCTACCCAATTCTGCTTAGCGAAGTGGACACTATCCCTGAAAAGATTAAGAAGTCATTAACAACAATATCTAAGACAGTCGTAATCGGAGGGGAAAATGCCATATCAGCTAAAGTATTTAATGAGCTGAAAAGCAAAAATGCCATAAGAATCAGCGGGAAAAACCGATACGAAACAAGCATACAAGTTGCCCAGCAATTAAAACTGGGGCAAAACGAAATCTTCACAGCAAGAGGGGATCAATTCCCTGATGCTCTCTCGGGAGCGGTCCTCGCATCAAAGAATAATGCATCCGTTCTACTTGTAAATGATACATCATCAAAAACTTTAATCGACAAGTATCAAGCGGCTACTATTCTTGGCGGACAAGGAGCAGTAAATGCTGACATCGAGAAAGAAATGATCAATCTATTAAAAAATTAAACTCTGCTGTTAGACTTAGACTGTCAGGTTCTCATCTGACAGTCTTTCTGCATTTTATAAAGAATTTCGTAAAATAAAAATAATTCCCCGGGAAAAGTGTTGAAAAATGCCTGAGAAAAGTCGAACGGCATCAGGACTTTTGTCCCTCCGTCAAAATTCTATCTCAATATACAAATCAGTGGATATTTATAATCTTTGTTTAGACGCAGAGATGTCAGCATTTCTTATCTATTTTTCGCTTTAAAACATTGATGCATCAATGTATAACCAGCATCATAAGGTACTGGTTTTTGTCGGAATTTGTCTTTGGTATACTAGTGAATAAAAGTTTTCATAAATGTTTGACTATTCAATATTTTACAAATAGAATAAGAGAGTAAATAATCTCTATATATGTTAAAGGAGGGATAAATTAGTATTTTTTTAGTGAAACACACTGCTAAATTACTAGGGGGGTCAAGTAGTTGAAGGTTAAACTGAAAAGATCGTTATTTTTACTGTTCGCTTTCTTGCTGGTTTTCTCAAATGCAGCATTAGCAGCGGTTCCGACACCGCAAAAGGGAAATGCCAATACTGAGGTTAAGAAAAATGCCGGCAAGCAATCTATTAAAAAATCAGACGCTGAAAAACAATATAAGAGTACGGACAAAGTTCGTGTAATTGTCGAAGTCGAGGGCGAGCCAGCAATTACATATGCAACAAAGCAAGGGAAGAAATTCGATGCTCTTGCAAAATCAAAGCAGGAAGAGCTGAAAGCGAACGCTTTGAAGGAGCAAAAAGCGGTTAAAAACCAAATATCTGCTAAAAGCATCGGAATGAAATTCGAACAGGAATTTACCACTGTTGTAAACGGCTTCTCCGGAGAAGTTGAATATGGAAAGATCGCTTTGCTTGAAAAATTAACAGGCGTTAACAAAGTAACGATCGCTCATGAATACGAGCGTCCGGCTGCAATGCCTGAAATGAAATACAGTAAAGACTTAGTGGAAGCACGCGAGTCTTGGGATTTAGGCTATGACGGTGAAGGAATGATCGTAGGTATCATCGATACAGGGATCGATCCAAGTCACAGAGACATGATTCTAAGTGATGATACAGTTCCTGCTTTAACAGAAGGTTCTGTAGGTGATGCTGTTTCAGATCTTAACTTGCCAGGAAAGTATTACACAGAAAAAGTGCCTTATGGTTATAACTATATGGACGAAAATGAAGAAATTCTTGATTTAGGACCAGGCGCATCGATGCACGGAATGCACGTAGGGGGAACGGTTGGCGCAAATGGAGATGAAGAGAACGGCGGCTTAAAAGGCGTGGCTCCTGAGGCGCAGCTTTTAGCTCTGAAAGTTTTCGGAAACGATCCTGAAATGCCTTCTACATGGAGCGATATCTATGTGAAAGCAATTGATGATTCCATTCAATTAGGTGCAGATGTATTGAATATGAGCTTAGGCTCAACAGCATCATTCGTGCTGCCTGAAGATCCTGAGCAGCAAGCTATTGCAAGAGCAGTTGAAAACGGAGTGGTCATGTCTGTTTCTGCAGGTAACTCAGCTCATTTAGGAAACGGCTGGGCTAATCCTTATGCAAGCAATCCTGATGTAGGAGTAGTTGGATCTCCAGGTCTTTCTTATGATTCCCTGCAGGTTGCTTCCATTGAAAACTCAACAATTGATCTTGATGCGATGAAAGTTCAAGTAGACGGCGCTGATTTTGGAACAATTGGGTACCAAAAACAGGACGGACCGAAATTCCTTGATAAGTTCAAAGGTCAAAAGCTTGATATTGTGTATGTAGGAGATGGACAGTCTGCACAATATGAAGGAAAAGATGTAAAAGGTAAAGTTGTCTTTGCCGTTCGTACAGGGGGATATTTCTATGCAAATATCCAAAAAACAGCTGAAGCAACAAGGCGCTGCCGGTGTGATCATCCGCGGATTGCCTGCACATGGCGATTATGTGAGCATGGCTTTAGACAAACCTTCAATTCCATTGGTTTCTTTAAGCATTGCAGATGGTAATGCCCTTGAAGCCCAAGCGAAGGAAGGCAAGAAACTAGAAGTAACATTTGGAGATGACAAAGTAGCTGCTCCAAATGCTGATGCAGGAAAAATGTCTGCCTTCACTTCGTGGGGTGTGACTCCTAATCTTGATTTCAAACCTGAAATCACAGCTCCGGGCGGAAAAATCTTATCTACATTCAATGATAATCAATACGGAATTATGAGCGGAACGTCGATGGCTGCACCTCATGTGGCTGGAGGATCTGCGATTGTGCTTGAGCGCGTAGACGAGTTATTCAATTTAGAAGGTGCTGATCGTGTCCTTATGGCGAAAAACATCTTAATGAATACGTCTCAGCCTGTAATCGATAAAGGATTGGTTAATGACGCTTTTGGATGGGAGCTTCCTTATTCTCCTCGCCGTCAAGGTGCGGGATTAATGAAACTCTATTCGGCACTTAATACACCTGCAGTTGTAACAGAATCAAAAACAGGTGAAGGAAAAGTGGCACTGAAAGAAGTAGGAGATAAAGTAGAATTTTCTCTTGATCTTGAAAACTTCAGTGACAAAGCCGTTTCTTATGACGTAAAAGCAAATGTTCAAACGGATTTCGCTAATAAAGGATCTCTCGGATATAACTATGATGAGCTTGAGACACAAAAATTACTAGATGCTGTTATTAAAGTAGACGGCAAGGACACTGCGAAAGTAGAAGTTGCTGCCGGGGAAACAAAAACAGTAAAAGTAACACTTGATACTGCAAATGCAAAAGTCTTAGGGGATGACTTTGAAACTCCTGTTCCAGTGAAGGATGTCTTCAAAAACGGATACTTTGTAGAAGGATTCGTGACATTCTCTGCTGAAGGATTATCACAGCTGACAGTACCTTATGTAGGTTTCAATGGAGACTGGGGTAAGGCTCCAATCCTTGATGCGATGAACTTTGATACTGAGAATGAAACTTTCTATGGGATTTCTGGAGTTGTATCAAAGGATGGCGAAGACTTCAATTTCCTTGGATATGATGCGTTTAACGAAAAAGTTCCATTCGATGGAAGCAAAATTGCGATTTCTCCGAATGGCGACGGCAGCAATGACCAGTTAATACCGGTTCTTTCATTCCTGCGAAACGCTAAAGAGGTAAAATACAATGTTCTTGATGAGAACAAAAAACAATTGCGTACTGTCCGTACGGAGCTTGAGGTCCGCAAGCACTACTATGATGCAGGTTCAGGTTCGACGTATACGTTAAATCCTGCAAACCAATGGGATGGAAAAGTGAAAAACGCTCTTGTAAAAGACGGTAAATATTACTTTGAAATTGCTGCAGCTGTAGACTATGCAGGGAAAGCTCCTCAAAAGGTTCACGTTCCTGTTATCGTGGATACAGTTCAGCCAACTTTAAAATGCAGAATTTAAAGATAACAAAGTAACATTCGATGCATCGGATGAGCGTTCAGGAGTTGCATACTTTGATGTTCTTGTTAACGGCCAATCTGTCGTTGGCAAAGATAAAGAGGGAAATCCATTAACGCTTGCGCCAGCAACAACGGAATTCAAGCTTGAGAATCTTGCGACAGGTTCAACGGTAACGGTTCTTGCAGTAGATAATGCAGGCAACACATCTGCAAAAGAGTTCAAAGGTGTGAATGATGGGACAATTCCATCAATCATTGCCGAGCTTCCTGAAGCCCTTGGAACATATGATACGAATGAAGTTCCTGTAAAAGGCTATGTGACAGATGAGTCTAAAGTGACAAACTTCACTGTTGACGGCAAATCTGTTGAATTGAAATGGAATGCTGAATTAAAACGCTACGATTTTGAAACAACTCTTACACTTGAAGATGGATTCCATAAAATCCGCATCGCAGGTAAAGATGAAGCAGGCAACGAAATTTCTTTCTTAAAGCAATTCTTCGTTGACACAACTGCACCTGAGCTTTCAGTAAAAGCACCTGCAAGCGTAAATGCTGCAACTGAAAAAGCAACCTTAACAACAAATGTTTCTGATAATTTTGAAGAGCTTCGTGTAGTGGTTGACGGGGACGAGGTCTTCTATAACATGCTGAGAGAGCCTTATGAAATGAGAGGCATTGAAAAAGAAATCAAGACAGAAGTTGCGCTTCAGCCAGGTGAAAACACATTCATGGTAGAAGCGACTGACTTAGCCGGCCACAAGACGGTTAAAGAAGTAAAAGTATACCGCGGAGATGATAAAGTGAGCCGCATCAGCGGAAAAGACCGCTATGCTACAGCAGCAGCCATCAGCTCTGAAGGCTGGGAGAGCTCTGAGCTTGTCTTCCTTGCAAAAGGACAGGAATTTGCTGATGCATTAGCAGGTGTTCCGCTTGCAGCTCAATATGATGCGCCAGTTTTATTAACAGATTCAAAAGGGTTATCAGCAGCTACAAAAGCTGAGCTTGAAAGATTGGGAACAGAATCAGTTGTGATCCTTGGCGGAACCGGCGCCGTTTCTGAAAACGTTGAAGAACAATTATATGATATGGGCATTGAAGTAGACCGTATCTTCGGTAAGGACCGATGGGCAACTGCGGCAGCTATTGCAAAAGAGGTAGCTCCGGATGGTTCAGAAGATGCAGTTGTTGTAAATGGAACAAGCTTTGCAGATGCTCTGGCAGTTGCTTCTTATGCAGGTCAGTACGGTATGCCAATCGTATTATCTCAAAAAGATAAGCTTCCTGCAGCATCAAGTAAGGTTCTTGAAAAACTGGGTGTTGAACATACATTGGTAGTCGGTGGCCAAGTGGCTCTGTCTGACAGTGTTTACAAAAAGCTTCCAGATGCTGAAAGAGTGTATGGAAAAGACCGCTATGCAACAAGCGTAGCGCTTGCAGAGTACTTTGAGCCATCATTAGATGTGGTATATGCCGCAACTGGACAAAACTTTGCAGATGCATTAGCGGGAGCAGCATTAGCCGCTAAGCATGAAAGCGGAGTAATCCTTGTCGGCAAAACATTATCTTCAGAAGTTAAAAACTTCTTCGGAGGCAATGAAATTGGACAAGTGAAAGTGTTTGGAGGAAAAGGGGCTGTATCTGATGAGGTCCTTTCTGAGATTCATAAATTGATCCAATAAAAAAATTCAATTACCTTCCAGCTGTTGGGCCTATTGGCTCGGCAGCTTCTTTTTGCTTATCTGACAAAAGGGCTATGTCCTCTAATGCCTTAATCCCTAATTAGCCTTAATTGACATAATCTTATAAGAATGAGAGATTGCGGGTGATATAATAAGAGAGTAATAGCGAATTATGCAGAAAAAGGAGAGTGAATGATGAAAAGCAGCAAGTCATGGGCAATGGGCATCTTTCTATTTTTAATGCTCTTATTCGCCCCGAATACAGGTTTTGCTGAAAAAGTCCTTGTTATTGATCCTGGTCATGGAGGGAAATTCACCGGTACATGCGGTTTAACTGGGAACACGACTGGTTTTTGCGAAAAAAAAGCCAATCTGATTGTGTCGCAAAAAGTGAGAGATTACCTTAAAACAAGCGGCATTAAAGTTTATTTAACAAGAGATACGGATATGGAATTTGCACCATATTTGAAGAAAGCGGACGGCAGCACAGATGGCGGTGACTTTGATCTCAGAATGCAAAAGGCCAACCAGTTTGCAAAAGGAAATAATGATAACAGCGTATTTATTTCCATTCACCATAATGCTCATCCAAGCAACCCCTACGTAAAAGGATACGAAACCTACTTTTATAATGGCGTAGACCACGCAAAAGAAGAATATCCTCACGATCCCCTGCAAATCAAATACTTAGCAGATAATCAGCGCTTAGCAGGTGAAATCCATCCGACTGTTTTAGCTAAATTAGGTTCAATCGACAGAGGTATTGCCGATGATCAAAGTTTCTATGTCATCCGCAATGCACAAATGCCTGCTGTCCTAGTGGAAATGGGCTACATGACCAATCGTGAAGAAGAAGCACGAATTAAAACGTTGGATTTTCAGAATAAGGCAGCTCAAGCCATCGGTTCATCCGTCGTGAATTACTTTAAAGTCTATGAAGTATACGATTCCGGCAATCATAAATTATTAACGACGAAATCGAAGGATCAGGCTCTGCAATTTGCCAAAAAACAGACGAAACCAGTCAGAGTGTTTGATAAGAATGCTCAAAAAGATATCTATAAAACAAGCACACTATATGAAGTGCACCACAGAACGAATGGAAAATTAGGAGAGTTCTATACATCAAGTGAAGCTATGGCTTTTGCACAACGCTACAGGAATACGAGACTTGTCTATAAAAGCAACGGCTTTACCCTTTGGTCGAACTTCCTGCCTAAAAAATATGATCTCTATGTAAATGATGCAAAGAAAGCAGGCTACGTCGATTTTGAGCACGCTCGTTACATTGCAGGAAAAAATGCGCCAAATGCGAGAGTTGTAAATAATATTTCAGGTGAAGTAGTATTCACAAATATCGCAAACGACAAAGTTACAAGAAAGCTGCCATTAACGAAATTAGTTGGTGCAGATCGTTATCAAACAGCAATCAATGTTTCAAAGAAAATGTATCCTGCAGGTTTTGCAGACAGCAAACCGGATAAAACCATCATTATTGCAACAGGCACAGGATATGCTGATGCATTATCAGCAGGTCCGCTATCAAGGAAGCACGGAGCAGCGCCAATCCTTTTAGTAAAAGGAACTGAAATGGATTCTTACATAACAAATGAAATCACCCGTCTAAAAGCAAAAAAAGCGATCATCATTGGCGGTGAAGGTGCCGTCTCTAAAGGTATTGCCACACAGCTTCAATCAATGAAACTGACGGTTGAAAGAATAAGCGGAGCGAATCGATTCGAGACAAATCAGCTTATTCTAAATCAAATCGGAAATGTAGATGGCTACTTTGTCACATCAGGACGCAACTATCCGGATGCTCTTGGCGCAGCGCCTATAGCATCTCAGAAAAACTGGGCCATTATGCTGTCCGATACAAACAGTCTTTCAAGTGAGGCAAGACTGAAACTTAAAGGCAAGCAGGCTCTTATTCTTGGAGGAAATGGTGTTCTCACTTCAACTATTGATACTCAGGTGAAAAATGCAGCTCCAGCAAGCTATGCACGTTTAGCCGGTAAAGACCGCTATGAAACACTTGCAAAAGTACTGTGGCGTTTTGATCCATATCTAAACTCAGATTCTATTTTAGTATCAACCGGAGCAAACTTCCCGGATGCATTAACGGCAGCGCCTTTATCGTTAGTGACAAAGGCACCGCTGATCCTGACAGGTTCAGCGTTTAACAAATCCCTGGAAACATACATCATGGAATATGGCGGCAAGCATCATATGAAGGAAGTTACGCTTATCGGCGGAGCCGTACCTGATGTGATAACAAGCGAGATTTTCAACAGAGTAAGATAATTCAGATTGATTCGGGCCCGCATGAGCCCGAATCTTTCTTAAGTTAAGGATGATTAAAATGAAAAAAATGCTGTCTATTTTCTCTCTTATTCTCTTATTTTTAACAGGATGCGCAGCAAGTGAAGAAGAGGCAGGACAACAAGAGGAGCAGAAAGAGAAAAAAGCTTCAGTAACTGAGTCTATTGAAAAAGAAGAACCGGTTAATGAAGAGACAGATCAAACTCAAACACCGTCAAAAGAAGAACCTGATCAAGAACAGGCAGAAGAAAACGATCAGAATTCAGAAGGTGAAACGGAAGTGAGTTCAGAAGAAAATACGGAAAAGCCTAAAGAATCTCCAGAAAATACCGATAAAAAAATGGAGAGTGAACAAAGTACGGCAGGTCCATTTTTGGAATATCGTCCTGAGACGGGAGCAAAAAAACAATTTAAAGAAGGCGGTGTCGTTTTACTCACAGAAAATGTAGTGGCAGCTAATGAAGAGTTTGTTCAAATTGCCCTGACATTGGGTGACTCTACAACCACTCAAATTTTTAAATGGACAGGTTCCGAAATTACCCTCGTATATGAAGAGCGAGATCTTCAGGATCATTCTGTCAGTCTTCTGGATTCATTTAAGCCAAATATGAATGAAAAGCTGCTGGGCGATGGTGCGGATTGGAAACTGCTTGAAAAATCGGCTGCGGTTGAAACACCTTACGGAAAACAGAAAAATGTTTTCGTCATTCAGAAAATATCAAATGAAGTAGTAGACGAGGAAACCATTTTTACAAGATATTATGCTCCTAAACTCGGACTCGTAAAAGAAGATTTCGAACTTACCGGAGAAAATGGGTATAAGGGTGAGTCAAGTTTGTCTTCTGTGGAATAAACTGCTAATGCTAGAAGCTCTCAATCTATCATAGCGGAGGAAATACTTTTGAATAAAGCTTTTATGTCAATTGTTGCATTAACTCTATTCTTTTTGTTTGCGGAAGAAAATGCTTTTGCTGCTAATAGTAATCCTTCAGAAGTGTCTGTTAATCTCAAACACTATGTCGGCAATGCCAAGGAAGTGACGGTATTGGTTGAAGGTGAATACTATTTGTCTGGGGAAAATGATTTTAAGCTAAAAGAAGGCAATACCTATAAAGTGAAAAATGAAAATGGCGCATTGGCCTTGTATAATGGCAGCGTTAAGAAAAAGACTCTAAACAGTTCTGCAGTATTTATGCCTGCAAAATACGGTACAGAAAATTATATGAAGATCAATGGCCGTTCTTATTTAGGCACGATGAAATTCAAGGTTGAAAACAGTCAATATGTCCGTCCGGAAAATGAGCTGCCGCTTGAAGATTATTTAAAAGGGGTTGTACCGGGCGAAATGCCTGCAAGCTGGTCTGTTGAGGCATTAAAAGCTCAAACTGTAACAGCTAGAACGTACGCTTTAAAGAGAATAAACCAGACAATTGATGATACGGTGAGCTTTCAGAAATATGATGGGTATATCTGGTCATCATCCCTTTATAAGAATACAAATGAAGCGGTAAATCGCACAAAGGGCCAAGTTCTCGAAATAAATGGCATCCTGATTGACGCCCTTTACAGTTCAAGCAACGGCGGAAAAACGGAAAATAATGCAAATGTATGGACGGGCGGAACGCCATTGTCTTATTTCCCTGCAAAAAATGATCCTTATGATCCTAGATTCACCTGGACAATCAGTATGAATGAATCACAAATCGATCCGGCCCTTCTTGATTTAACGAAGCCGGCAGCTTGGTGGGGTACTCTTAAAGAAAAAGATGAGAAGTATTCAAACAACATCAAGACATGGCTTAAAACAGACAATAACTTTACAGGGAAAGACCTCAAAATTGTTAAAGTGACGAAGCTTGCGGTTTCTAACGAAAAAACAAGCGGAGATCGCCGTAAAACAGGGAACTACCGCATTGAGTTTTATGTTAAAAATGCAAATGGCACTTATCAGATGAAAGACGGCAAGATTGAAACAGTTGTAAAAGAAGGCACAAATGTGAACATTGCTACGCTTCGGTCTATGTTTGGAGCGGTAGAATTCAAAAGTCATTTAATCGATTCCCTGACGTTTGAAAAGGGTGTTTACACGTTTAATGGCCGAGGTTTTGGCCATGGAGTCGGAATGAGCCAGTACGGCGCAAAGGCAATGTCCGATCAAAAACAAAATTACATGGAAATCACCAATTTCTATTACCCTGGCACAAACTATGATAATTATATCGATCAAGTCGTAGAAGAAATTGAAGGCGAAGATCGCTATGAAACAAGTGCAGCTATTGCTGAGTTCGGCTGGTTATCTGCAAACACGGTCTTTATCGGAAGAGGAGACAACCCGGTAGATGCATTAACGGGCAGCGTCCTTGCAAAGAAATACAACGCACCACTGTTATTATCAAATCCTAATCAATTATCTGATTCAGTTAAACAAACATTAGCGAATCTGAATCCGGCAACCATCTATATTCTTGGCGGCAAATCAGCTATTTCGGATGCAGTTGAAGCCGAACTTAAGGCTATCGCTGCAAATGTACACCGCATCAGCGGTTCAGAACGGTATGATACGGCAGCTGCTGTGGCAAAACAAGTAGGGCACTCAGGCTCGATCTTTATCACATCTGACAGCAGTGACTCACCGGATGCATTATCGATTGCATCGTATGCAGCTGCTGAACAGATGCCGATTCTTTACACAAAAACTTCGGCTGTTCCAAAAGCAGTAACTGATTATATAAAAGGCAGCGGTGTACGCAAAGTAACGATTGTCGGCGGTGAGACAGCTGTCTCAGCAAGGGTTCAAGCACAGCTTGAGGCTTTAGTGGGTGCAGGAAATGTTGATCGCGTTTACGGGAAAAACCGCTACGAAACCAGCGTAAATATCGTGAAAAAATACAATCTGGACACTCGCAAAGTCTTCTTTGCAAGAGGTACGGAATTTATTGACGCTCTTCCTGGGTCCGTACTCGCAGCGAACAATCGCGCACCAATTATTTTAGTAGAAAAAGATACAGTTCCGGTGCCTGTCGCAAGTTACATTTACGATCACATGACATTCATTCCGCATATTCATTACCTTGGCGGAAAAGGAGCCATCTCTGAGCAAACGCGCAGCAGTCTGAAAAACTGGTTTCTTCAATAGAAGTTATTAATAGAAACTGACCCTAAAATCGTTGAAAAACGTATTAGAGTCAGTTTTTTTATTCTTTCAGAATGATGCCATTTTTAACAATGAGTGCGGACCACTAGGAAAGATGCGTAGATCCATGGCTTGAGGCCCACCTCAAATCCAGCTTACTATCTTAAAAGGTCATCTAACTGTCTGGAAGTGGGGTCTTACTATCGGAAAGGCCAATCTCACTATCCGAAACAAACCCGGACTTTTCTGCCGGCTCCTTTTCTGCCTGTCGGAGCTGAACAAGGCGGTTCCGCTTTTCGTGTTTACCAAACATTTATAAAACGTTAAAGGAATAGACTGTATAGATGTTGTAATATAAGGAGAGAGACTTTTGACATAATCAGGGGGTAGACACATGCATGTAAAAAAAGCGATCATACCGGCTGCGGGTTTAGGAACAAGGTTTTTGCCTGCTACGAAGGCCCAGCCTAAAGAAATGCTGCCTATAGTTGATAAACCTACCATTCAATACATCATAGAAGAAGCGGTTGCTTCTGGAATTGAGGATATCTTAATCGTTTCCGGACGAGGAAAACGGGCGATTGAAGATCATTTTGATAAATCCTATGAGCTTGAAGAGACGCTTATTAAAAAAGAGAAATGGGATTTGCTCAGCAAGGTCCAGGGCATTTCAGAGCTTGCCAATATTCATTACATCCGTCAAAAAGAGCCTCTTGGTCTTGGGCATGCCATTTATTGCGCCAGAAGATTCATCGGAAATGAACCTTTCGCTGTTATGCTCGGAGACGACATTGTTCAATCCGATGTTCCTTGCTTAAAGCAATTAATTGATGTTTATGATCGATTTCAAAGCACGGTAATCGGAGTGCAGGATGTGAAGCCCGAAGATGTATCGAAGTATGGAATTGTAAGCTACGATCAACAAGAAAAAAAGGCTGACAATGTTTATAAAGTGAAAGATTTAGTAGAAAAACCAAAGCGGGAAGATGCCCCGTCTAATACAGCTATTTTAGGACGATATATCTTGCGTCCGGAAATTTTTGATATTCTCTCAAAGCTTAAACCTGGTTCAGGCGGAGAAATTCAATTAACAGATGCTTTAAAAGAGCTTGCCCATAAAGAAGAAGTGACGGCTTATCATTTCATCGGCAAAAGATATGATGTCGGAGACAAGCTGGGCTTTATTCAGGCAACAATCGATTTTGCCATGGATAACGATGAGCTGAGAGAAGATATTCTGCAGTACATAAAAAACAAAGTTGTAAAAAGATAGAGAGAGGTCAGGGGATTATGCAGTGAGAATATCAGTTGCTGGAACTGGATACGTCGGGCTGGTCACGGGGGTATGCTTAGCTGAGATCGGCCACAAAGTAACATGTGTGGATATCGATAGAAAGAAAGTTGCACTGCTGAATGATGGAGTGTCTCCTATTTATGAACCGGGTCTAGAGGAATTAATGAAGAAAAACGTTCAATCTGGAAGGTTGGCTTTTACAGCAGATACCAGGACAGCGTATGGGGAGAGCGAAATCATCTTCATCGCTGTCGGCACGCCTGAGAATGAGGATGGTTCTGCTAATTTGACTTATGTTGAAGCGGCTGCTGTTCAAATCGCTGAACAGATTCAAAACGATGTGATTATCGTCGTTAAGAGCACCGTTCCCGTCGGCACGAATGAACATATTCTTGAGATCGTTAATCAGCATAAGCCGCCATCCATCCATACAGAAGTCGCTTCTAATCCTGAATTTCTCAGAGAAGGCTCCGCGATCCATGATACTTTTCACGGAGATCGCATCGTCATTGGATCACGCTCGTTTTTTGCCGGGGATACGCTTGAAGAAATCTATAAACCGCTTGGTATTCCTGTAGTACGGACGGATATAAGAAGCGCTGAAATGATTAAATATGCTGCGAATGCGTTTTTGGCAACAAAAATCAGCTTTATCAATGAAATTGCCAACATCTGCGAAAAATTAGGTGCGGACATTGAAGATGTGGCGGAAGGCATTGGCAAAGACTCAAGAATTGGACAGCAATTTTTAAAAGCCGGAATCGGATATGGCGGTTCCTGTTTTCCAAAAGATACGAAAGCGCTCGTCCAGTTAGCGGGCAACGTGCAGCATAAGTTTGATCTGCTGAATTCAGTCATTACCGTAAATAATCGCCAGCCGTTAAAATTAATCGAGTCTGCCAAAAAGTATTTGGGTTCTCTTGAAGGTAAAAAAATCGCTCTTCTCGGTTTAGCCTTCAAACCTAATACAGATGATGTCAGAGAAGCTGCTTCGCTTGTGATTGCGAAGGAGTTGGTTAAGGAAGGTGCGGTAGTTACAGGGTATGATCCGATTGCTCTGAATGAAGCTCGGAAGGTTTTAAAGGAATCGATCACATACAGTGACAATATTGCTGAAGCAATCACGGATGCGGACGCTGCTTTTATTGTGACCGAGTGGGATGAAGTTCGCACGTTTCCTATGAACATCTATCAGGAAAAAATGAACACCCCAATCTTGATTGATGGAAGAAACATCTATCCGCTGAGAGATATTCCTGAATGGATGACCTATGTATCCGTCGGACGCAAAGAGATGATCAAAACGAACTAATGAGGGCTGTTCTTAAGTGGTGCATACACTTGAGGACGGTTTTTTTTCTGTTTTTTGTCCCAAACTTCCGGATATTGTCCAAAATCGGAAAAATACTTGCCGGAATGGCTTTTTTACTTGCTGTACGAAATGAAATACTGGCCGATTGCATCACTTTACTTTCTTTTTTCCAACTATCTTCAAATTAACATCCATACATTTTTTTCTAAATAACCCTAAAGATTTCCCGGATTCACTCGATATATAAGCTGAGCAGGCTGTGCGGAAAGTCCCGGGCAGTTTGCCAGTTTACAAACATCCGGGAGGAAATGATTGAATGAAAAAGCTTTTAACCAGTGTGATTGCCGTTTTTTTACTTGCCGCAGGAATGATTGAATTTTGGACGCCTCAAAAAGCAGAAGCCTCAACTGTTCACTTTACATACTATGCGAAAAATGAGTTTGAAGCTCGGTCCGGCCCTGGAGACCGCTTCCCAAAAGCAGGAAGAGTCGAATTTCAAACAGCCTTTAAAGTGAAAAAAGGCGGAATCAAAGGCGGTTGGGCGGAAGTTCAGCTCGGCGGAAAAAACATGTATGCTAAGGCTGCAGACATTACGAACAAAAAGCCTTCAAAGCCGGTATACTTTCATTATTACACGAAAGAACCTGTGAGTTTTTACGCGGGGAGAGGGACCCAGACGAAAAGATACGGTTCTATAGCAGAGGATGCAGCCATTGAGGTTGCAAAAGGAACGGTTTTAAACGGATGGGCAGAAATCAATCATAAAGGAACAAAGTATTATGCTGATTACTCTAAACTAACAGCCGTTTCACCTGTTTATTTCACATATTATGCAAATAAAGATTTCACTTTATTCAATGAAAGAAGTAAGGCAACGCCGAAATTAAACGTTCCTGCTGGTGCTGTTGCACTTGTCAAAAAAGGAAGCGTGAAAAACGGCTGGAGCAGAATCGAATACAAAGGAATAAAAGGGTATGCGCCATACAGCAGCATTTCAAAAAAACTCGTCGATTTTACATATTACGCAAATAAAAACACTAAAATTTATAGTTCAAAAAGCACAAATGCCTCCATACTTGCTTCTCTAGCGACAAATGATCAAATAAAAGTAAGGCAGGGCGGAATTTCAAATGGATGGGCAGAAGTAACTTCCAACAATAAAACCGGATATATTTTATCTTCTGATATCGTGAATAAACCGGTTGTTGTTGAAATCGCACCAAGTAACCTAACGTATTACGTGCGCGAGAACTTAAGTCTTCGCTCCCAAAAAAGCACAAGTTCATCGATCATTCTTACAATTCCAAAAGGAAAAGAAGTAGAAGTGCTAAAACCTGCGGAACTTAAGGATGATTGGGTTTCTGTTAAATACAGCGGAAAAACGGGATATGTTTCAACCCGTTATTTAACGCTCGAGCCAATAGCTAAAGAAACAGAGCTAAACAAAGTGATTGTCATCGATCCCGGTCACGGAGGAAAAGATCCGGGAGCTATCGGAAATGGCCTGCAGGAAAAAGATGTTACCCTAGCAGTCGGAAAGTTGACAACGGATAAGCTTAAAAAACTGGGCTACGACGTTCATATGACCCGAACAGATGACACTTATCTTTCTTTAAATGAGCGCACCGATTTCTCATACAGCAAGAATGCCGGCGTTTTTGTCAGCATTCATATGAATTCAAGCACAGCTCCCACGGCCAATGGAACGGAAACCTTTGCAACAGACGGCAGCGCAAGCTTTAGCGCGGCATCCATGACGGATAAAGAAAAAGCAGACAGTGCAAAGCTTGCAGCCTTTATTCAGTCAAGATTAGTTAATGCGTTAGATACGACCAATCGTGGTATAAAAGAAGAAGCTTTTTATGTCATTGATAAAAATTATACGAGATCTGTCCTGATTGAAATGGGCTTCATTTCGAATAAAAATGATGCATCTATCTTTAAAACAAACGATGGGAAGCATGGAGCAGCAGAAGCGATTGCACAGGGAATTAACGACTTCTATCAATGGAAGAAAAATAACTAATACCATAAGCCTGCAATCTTCGTTTTTGATTGCGGGCTTTTTTTATGGTTGTTAACGAAAGACAATTTTCGATATAATAAGTAGGGCCTTACAGAATACATAGAATAATTCTGCAAAAACTACAATCAAAGAGAATAGAAATTACGTCATTGCCATTTCACATAGCTAATTGGAGGAGTTTCTTTGAGTAAACTTATTATAGATCGTGTTAATGAAGCATATTATGGAGCTTTAGGAACAGATTTCAGCAAGAAAACAAGAGAGCGCATAAATTGGATTGTTACACATGTCTTCGGCAGCAAAGTGCTTGATATTGGTTGCTCACAGGGTATAAATGCCATCCTATTAGGTCGGGAAGGCAAAAAAGTAGATGGAATCGATATCTCACATGAGTCAGTAGAATATGCAAAAACAGAGCTTGGTAAAGAACATCCGTCAGTACAGGCATCCGTTTCATTTAAAGTTTCTAATTTTATGACAGATCAGGACATAGACACGAATTACGATACGATTTTACTTACTGAAGTTCTTGAACATATCAGTGACCCTGATTCTTTTTTGAGGAAAACGGTGTCGCATTTAAAGCCGGGCGGAAGATTAATCGTAACCGTTCCTTTTGGCATTAATGATTTCATAGATCATAAACGTACTTATTATTACTCATTATTAGCTGAACAATTAGGTGCTCATTTTAAAATTGAATCCTTTGAGTATTTGGGCAGGTGGACAGGTGTAATTTGCACAGCTGTTCAAGAAAATAATCAATCTTTTTATACAGCAGAATACACGAAGCAATTAGAGCAGGGATTTTATTGGCTGGAAAGAGATTATATGCAGCGCGTCGGAACGCTTGCTGGTCAAGCTGCGATAAATGAAAAAGAACTAAAAGAATTACAAAACGTGAAAAAATCATCTGAAAAAATAGAAGTGTTATACGAAGAGCTAAATAGGCAAATCGATGAAAAGGATGAATACATCCGTCAGCTGCAAATTGAAACGGTCGAGGTGCTTAACCGTGAAGAAGAAGCATTGAAAGCTGCACTCGCCTATTCAAACAAAATTGAAGATCTGAACAGAAAAGTAACGAATCTGGAGCATCGCTATAATGTTCTGAGAAAATCCCGATTTGGCAGAGTTCAATTAAAGTATTGGGAATTAAAGAAAAAAATAGCCGGAAGAGGTAAGAAATAATGCTTAAAGTGGAAATACTCAAACGTTTAGAGAAAGTCCGACTAACACGAGCTATGAAAATGGGGTATGACATTGAAAAGGAACATGTCCGAAAGAATGACAAGCCTCTTTATGACAAAGGAATCAGCATTATTTTGCCTACCTACAAAGGTGAAAATGTCATTGTTAAATGCTTAAAATCCCTGGCTGATCAGACCCTTGATGCTTCATTATTTGAAGTCATTGTTGTTATCAACGGAGAAAAAGACCGCTCGGAAGACCTGATCAATCAGCTGATTTCTGAAAGAAACCTGACAAACATCCGTGTCATTACAATGGATGAAGCAGGAGCATCAATCGCACGAAACAAAGGAATTTCACTTGCTTCACGTGAATACTGCACATTTCTTGATGATGACGATTATCTGTCAGAGAATTTTCTAGAAGAAATGTACAAGCAGGCAAAGCCGAATTCCGTGGTGATTTCTCAAATTTTTAACGTTGAGCCAGACGGGAATATACAATCTTCCAATCCAATTAATCGTCAGATTTTAAAATCCGTTATCAGCAAGCAAAGTCCTTACATGAAGCTTCATACAGTTTTAACCATCAACGCATGTAAGCTGATTCCGACTTTATATGTGCAAAAGTACAAGTTTGATGAGAGTCTGCAAAGCGGCGAAGACGTTGTCTTCTTCTCTGAGCTGCTTATTAAAAATGACTTGGAATTTGTTGTAGCGCCAATAACCAAAAAGGCAGTCTATTACAGAACGCTTAGAGAAAACTCTATCTCCAGACAAGCTATGACGTTTGACTTTAATGTGAGACAGCGTGCAGATGTTATTGCGAAACTGAATGAACTTCTGCAGATTCCTGATCTTTTGCATGGAAAACGCGATTTCGTTGAGCGTAAAATAAACGCACAAAGTTCGTTCATTGTAAAATACTATGAACAGCATAAGGATGAATACGACCGGATTACTGAAGAAGTTTCATCCAAAAGACTGACTTACTTCCCGTATCATCTGCTTAACAAGGACAAGGTAGAACAATTGGTCGTTTCTTATTGCTTCCCGCCTTATAACGACACAGCCGGAAACGTTATGGCGAAACGTATGAGGGAAGCAGGCAAGGTATCAGATGTTATCTATAATACGATGGACAAAGTCCGCACAAGAAATACATCATTGAACCAAATGGTGGATGATTTAATTCATACAAGGCTTCCAATCAATTCACCTTCAAGCTTTTC
Organism: Bacillus sp. V2I10; assembly: GCF_030817055.1. Lineage (NCBI taxonomy): Bacteria > Bacillati > Bacillota > Bacilli > Caryophanales > Bacillaceae > Bacillus > Bacillus sp. V2I10. The sequence goes on from NZ_JAUSYV010000001.1 coordinate 746,712, forward strand.
TCACTGGGCCCATATAAAAACGTTTGTAGACATGGGCATGAAAGGCGCAAACGAATTGGTTGAGAAAAATGGTGTTCATAAGCAGGTGTTCAGCCGTGCAATGTGGGCTGCCTCCCACTTTTTAGCGTATGAATACAAAAAGAAATATCCGCAAACGAAGTGGATTGCTGAGTTTTCAGATCCTTTGATCTATGACATTGAAGCGAAGAAACGCCTTGTTGATATCACAGATCAGGGGTATCTAAAACAGCTGGAAGCAGATGTAAAAAAAGCTGGATACCCTTCACCAAACGACAGCAGTTTGTTCGTATGGTGTGAATACCTTCCGTATATCTTTGCGGATGAATTAATTTTCACCAACAAAAATCAGTATCAATATATGATGGACATGTTCCCGATTGAGGAAATCAAGCCAATCATCAAGCAAAAAGCGGTCATAGAGCCGCATCCGACACTGCCTGAACGTTATTATCATATGGAGGAGTTTAATTATCCTCTGCTTTCTGATGACCATGTAAATGTTGCCTACTTCGGTAATTTTTACAGCAAGAGAAACTTGAACGATCTGTTCTCAGGGTTAAAAGAAGCGAATGAGGATACACAGCGCAAGGTGCTTATCCATGTATTTACCGCTAAGCCGACAGAACTAGAGGATCAGCTGAAAAATGATCCGCTTGAAGATTCCATTATTGTCAATGGCTTTGTCGACTTCTATACGTTCCTGAACCTATGCACAAAATTTGACTGTTTAGTTGTTAATGACTCAACTACGAAAGACAACAAGCCTATAAATCCTTACCTGCCTTCAAAACTTAGTGATTATAAAGGCAGCGGCACTGATATTTGGGGTGTGTATGAAGAAGGAAGTATTTTAGGCCAAAGTGACGGCATTACCTACTTATCACCTCTTGACGATGCAAAAGCAGCTGCAGGCGTTTTTGAAAAAATGGTTTCAAAAAAATATCCCAGGCGTCCCTGACAATGAAGTCAGCAAAATTGCGCCTAAGACCGGGGTTGTTTTTGAAAGGAGCTGGATGAAAACGATGGAGACAGCAGATCATCAGATGACAGGTACAGATAAAGACGAATGTGAACGATTAAGCCAATTAGCGGACCGTCTGATTCAAGATAAGAAGGAAATGGAAAAGGAATTCAAGGAAATTCTGGCAGCAATTGCCGATGACATTGAATCCCGTGAAAATCTGGGTCAGCTCATCAGTAAACAGGAAGCTGCAAGTTTAACGGCAGCTGGTATATCCATTGAAACGATTTCAGCAGGTCAGGAAGAGCAGAAAAAGCTTTTAGAACAAAAAGACCGGACAATAAATGAGCTCAGAACGAAATTGACAAGACTGCAAAATTCCAAACTTGGAAAATTACAAATGAAATATTGGGAACTGAAACGCAGAAGATAGAGGTAAGTCTCAAATTTTTTATTTGAGGACGGGAGGGGACAGTCTTGATAACAAAAGAGCCGGTTAAAACGGATTCCTTTTTTGATAAATGGCCCAAAAAAACAGCGTCAAGCTTTGATGTACAGATAGAGGGCAGTGACCGTCTTGATATTAAGATCACTCAGCTTAATAAAGAAGCCAATCCGATCATCCTTTACTACGATAAAAGTAATAAAGTTGACCGCAGCTTGAACGCTGATTATACGTATAATGCTAAAATTGACGGAAAAACGTACAGCGGCGTTCAGGTACAGCAGGTTATCGTCGGTTATGACAAAGATAACAATAAGGTGTATGTTCAGTACAATCCATTAGGCAGTGAAATGAACCTGAGCTTTCCGAAAAATGTAGTCAGCTATTCATTGGGGCTTAGGCTTTCAGGTACCGGAGAAGCGGTAATTACGGATTATTCTGTTTCTGCCTACAATGTTTCGACTGAAGAAAGCCAAAAGGAATTGTTTTTGAGATATCCTGAGGTGGATTACCTGATTGTGACAAATGTTTATCCTGAAAAGAACACGTATTACCAAAACATGTTCGTGCATAAACGGGTGCTTGCGTATAAAGAAAACGGAATTAATGCAGCCATATACCGGCTGAATACGTCACCTGCAAGCATTGCTCATTATGTATATGATGGTGTACCTGTCTTTATAGGCGGGGAAGAAGCGCTTACGAACCTTTTAAATGCAAAGCCCTACAAGAAAGTATTATTTCACTTCATAAATGAAAGAATGTACAGAGCTGTCAGAAAGTCAAAAGCCCGTTATACTCCGAAGCTTATCTGGGTTCACGGGTTCGAAACGACGAAATGGTACCGCCGCTGGTTTAATTTCTACCAAAGCACCAAAGAAATACGCAAAAGCCTTGAGTATGCGAAAAGGAACCAGGAGCAGCTTGACTTTATGGCGGATCTTTATACGACAAATGATGACGATATTAAATTCATCTTCGTCTCAAAATGGTACAAAGAAAATGTTGCTGAAAAAGATACAAATACGCTCATTAAAAACTACAGCATCATCCACAATGCAATTGATGATGAATTGTTTAATTATGTAGAGAAATCGGAAGAGCAAAGAACACGGATTTTAACCATCAGGCCGTTTGCTTCAAGGACGTATGCGAATGATTTGACCGTAAAAGCCATTCTTGTGTTAAAAGACAAGCCGTTTTTTAATGATCTGACCTTTGACATCTACGGGCAGGGACCGTTATTTAATGAAGTGGTAGAGCCAATCAGAGACATCCCAAATGTTCATCTTCATAACTATTTCTTATCTCAGCAGGAAATAGCTGAACAGCATAAGTCACATGGCATCTTTTTGAGCCCGTCCAGAATGGATTCTCAAGGTGTTTCCCTTGGAGAGGCGATGTCGAGCGGGTTGGTGCCTGTAACATCCGGTGTATATGCCATTCCTGAATTCATAGATGATTCTTGCGGATTTTTAGCTGAAGGCGAGGACTATATGGGTCTTGCCGAAGCCATTGAATACCTTTATTATCATCCGAAAGCCTTTTTGCAAAAATCCGAAGAAGCTTCACATATCGTCAGGTATCAATGCGGAAAAAACAAAATGATTCAGGCAGAACTTAATGAAATAACAGAAACAAAAAATGAGAAAGTTCTCTTCGAGCAGCGGTAACTCAAATCATTGACATGCTGTTTTCAAAGCTGTACTGTTGTATGAGAGAAATTTTTTGAACAACCAACTGGAGGAGAATTCACATGAAGATCGCAACACTTGGTCTTGGTTATATTGGACTGCCAACTTCTATAATGTTTGCAAAGCATGGCGTAAGCGTGCTTGGTGTAGATGTTCAGCAGCAAGTAGTTGATTCATTAAACCAGGGCAAAATTCATATCGAAGAGCCTGGTCTGCAGGATGCATTAGAAGAGGTTATGGCATCTGGCAAATTCAAGGCAGCTACGAAACCTGAAAAAGCAGATGTATTCATTATTGCTGTTCCAACTCCAAATAAAGATGATCAATATAAATCTGTAGATTTAAAATATGTTTTAAGTGCTGTTGAAATGATGATTCCTTATTTGGAAAAAAACAACACGGTTATTGTTGAATCAACAATCGCTCCGCGTACAACGGACGATCATGTAAAACCGTTGCTTGAAAAACACGGCTTTACTATCGGGGAAGATATCTTCTTAGTACATTGCCCAGAGCGCGTGCTTCCTGGACAAATTATGCACGAATTAATTCACAATAACCGCATCATCGGCGGTGTGACAGAAGCTTGTAAAAAAGCCGGAGCAAAAGTATACAGCACTTTTGTTGAAGGCGAGCTTATTTTAACAGATGCTAAAACAGCGGAAATGTCCAAGCTTATGGAAAATACATTCCGTGACGTAAACATTTCACTAGCAAATGAGCTTGTAAAAATCTGTACCGAGCTAGATATCAATGCACTTGATGTAATCGAAATGGCCAACAAGCATCCGCGTGTAAACCTTCATCACCCTGGACCGGGCGTTGGCGGACATTGCTTAGCTGTTGATCCGTATTTCATCGTTGCTGAAGCTCCTGAACAGGCGAAGCTTATCTATCAGGCACGTGATATCAACGTTTCGATGCCTTCATTTGTTGTAGAAAACGTATCTAAAATGCTTGGCGGCTTAGATGATAAAAAAATCACTGTATTCGGTCTGACATACAAAGGAAACGTAGACGATATTCGTGAAAGTCCTGCAATGGATATCTACCAGCAGTTAAAAATGGCTGGTGCGAACGAAGTGATCGCTTACGACCCGCATGTTCAAAAAGACTGGGTAGAAAAAGACCTTAAAGCAGCAGTTAACCATTCTGATCTTGTTTTAGTTCTGACAGATCACAACGAATTCAAATCAGTCGATGCAGCTGACTTTGCAGGCATGAAAACAAAGAGAATTTTTGACACGAAAAACATTGTAAAAGAGTGCCCGGAAGAGATCGCTTATATCAACTTCGGAAACCTTTATAAATTTGTAAAGTAAGTCAAACTTGAATCAACAATGGACCATATTCGTTTATGGTCTTTTTTTATTCTGCCGTAAGGTTTTGGGCTGCGAAATTTAGGGGATGCTTTGCTGGTCTTGGTGTTGCGCTAGAAAAGACACTTTAAGCCTGTTAAGGAACTTACTGTGGTTACCGGATTTTGTAGTTTGAGCAGTTACGGGGTAACATCCGGCTCCTATGGTTACTCTAGTTTGGGTTTTGAACGGTTAGGGGTAGCATAGCTCTCTATGGTTACCCGAATCTGGTTTTTGAGCAAATTTGGGGTATCATACGCTCTCTATGGTTACCCGAATCTGGTTTTTGAGTAACTTTGGGGTATCATAGGCTCTCTATGGTTACCCGAATCTGGTTTTTGAGCAGCTTTGGGGCATCATACGCTCTCTATGATTACCCGAATCTGGTTTTTGAGAGACTTTGGGGCATAATACGCTCTCTATAGTTACCCGAATCCGATTTTTGAGCAACTTTGGGGTATCATACGCTCTCTATGGTTACCCGAATCTGATTTTTGAGCTACTTTGGGGCATCATACGCTCTCTTGGTTACCCAATTCGGGGTTTTGAGCAACTTTGAGGCATCATACACCTTCAATAGCTACCCGAGTTTGGGTTTTGCGCAGTTATAGGATATTATACGCTCTCAATGGTTACCCAATTCGGGGTTTTGAGGAGTATTGGGTATCTCAAATGTTTACTCAATTTCAAATTTCAAACCTATTACAGGGTATCATCCAGAGCTTTTAGCGCACTATCGTACAAAATAATTTCCGCAGAGTACAGCCGGTTCCTATTCTGCGATTTCAATTCGTGTCAATCCTTTTACAATTTGGAGTAAAACTTGAAAGGTGATTTAAGTAAGTATATTATTATTAAGGTGCAACATTTTGCTAGTTAGGAGAACATCTTATGCTATTAGATACAATAAAAACCATAAAAAACAATAAAGATTTAATATATCACTTGACTACTTCAGACTTTAAAGCAAATAACTCAAGGACATATTTTGGTTTTCTATGGTGGATTCTGGATCCGATTTTTTATATGGCAATTTTCTACTTATTAGTCGTTGTCATACTAGATAGAGGCACGCCAGATTATCCAGTCGTCATTTTTACTGGTTTAATTCCTCTGAAATTTTTCACTGCTGCTCTAGTAGATGGAACGAATTCCATCTCATCCAAAGGGAATATTCTGCAGCAGGTGTATGTACCGAAAATTATTTTCATATTGGTTCGCTTGCTTGTTAACTGTATTAAATATTTGATAAGTGTAGTCGTTCTCTTTTTGTTTTTGGCTATTTACGGTATCGACTTTACGTGGAACGTGCTGTATTTCCCGCTCATCTTTGTCCTGAATGCATTTTGTTTATTGGGGCTTATGATTTTCTTGGCACATCTGGGCGTCTTTATCCGCGATGTGAAAAACATGATGCAGTACATTACAAGGACTATGATGTATCTGTCTCCTGTATTGTTTGAATTGAGCACCGTTCCTGAAAAATTAGTTCCGCTTCTTTATTTGAATCCTTTAACGACTTTTATAGAATCATATCGGGACATTCTGGTGTATGGAAAACCACCAGAGTTCATGCCGCTGGCTATCTTAACCATTCTTTCAATGGCCGTTTTATATTTAGGCATCCGCTTGCTGAACAAAAATGAAAAAGAATATGCTAAGGTGATTTAATTGAGTGAAAATATAATTGAAGTAAAAGATCTTTGGGTTTCGTACCCGGAGCATACAGAAAAACCATTAAAAAAACTAATCAGTGTTCATAAAAAAGAGGATCGATTCTGGGCGCTGAAAGGCTTGAACTTCGAAGTTAAAAAAGGCGAGGTTCTTGGCGTAATCGGCCGAAACGGTTCTGGTAAAAGTACGCTCTTAAAGCTGCTAAGCGGCCTGATTTCTCCCGATAAAGGCGAATTCAGCATCATGGACGAGGAGCATCCAGTTCTTCTTTCATTGGGAGCGGGATTTCAGCCTGAGCTGCCTGGGATTGAGAATATCTATCTGAATGGCCTCCTTTTAGGTCATAAAAAGAAAACGATTGATGAAAAAATCGATGATATTATTGAATTCTCCGAGCTTGGCGATTTTATCTATAAACCTGTTCGCACGTATTCTGCAGGAATGAAATCAAGACTCGCTTTTGCTACTGCTATTTCGCTTGATCCTGAGATTCTACTCATCGATGAAGTTTTAGGAGTAGGCGACACGGCTTTTCAGATGAAATGCCGTGAAGCGATTATGGAGAAAATCAAACAAGAAAGAACGGTTATTCTTGTTACCCACTCATCGAACTTAGTAAGAGCGATCTGTGACCGTGTTGTCTGGATTCATCTTGGCGAGCAAAAGGCAGTCGGTGAAACAGGTCCGATCGTTAAGGAATATGATGAATTTATGAAATTGGCAAGAAAATGAATATTCTCATGCTGCTGTATAAGGATATTCCTTATGATGCGAGAGTAAAAAGAGAGGCCTTGGCATTAGCTGATGCAGGACATGCCGTATACTTAGCCTGCGTCAGAGAATTCCAGGAGCCTGATCCTTTTTTACATAAAAACATACACTTGATTCGGATTGGCATTTCAGTTAAAAGCATGAAAGCTAGTATGTCTAAAGGGAATACCGGCGGTCAAACAAGACAGTCAGCAGTAAAAAAGCTGATTGTCCGCACTGCCAGACTGCCGATTGTCAAAATTCCTAAAGACTACCTGGCCTACTATGAATTTTATAAAAAGGTCAAAGCGAATTTAAAAGATGTCTCGATTGATGCCGTTCATTGTCATGATCTAAATACGCTGTGGCAGGGGCACATGCTCTCAAATGATTTCTCTGCAAAGCTAATCTATGATTCACATGAAATCTTCAACGAGATGGCCGGGCGTAACCAGCTCGACCGCATCGTAGGATATAGGATGGAAAAACGGCTTTTTCAAAAGATAGATTATTTTATTACTGTGAATCCTTATCTGAGAGATTATTTATTTGAAAAAAACGGTGAAAAACCATGTGTGCTCATTCAAAATATCCCTCTTTTTCACAAGGATATCCTGAATCAGGATAAGCAAATTGACTGGGATTATAGGTTTAAGGAAGAAGATACGATTCTGCTCTATCAAGGCGGATTTTCTCCGTACCGCGGACTCGAATTGATCATTGATGCGATGGCTAAGCTTCCTGAAACCTTTAAACTTGTGATGATTGGTTCGGGTATTTTGAAAGAAGAACTTGTTAGCCGTACTAATTCCCTTGGACTGTCAGACCGGGTCTTTTTTCACGATCAGGTATCTTCTGAGGATTTAATTCATTATACAGCGAAGGCTGACATCGGCCTTGTGATGTATGAGAAGGTTTCTAAAAACAATTATTATTCAACACCTAATAAAATTTTTGAATACCTTCAGGCAGGTGTTCCTGCTGTTTCTTCCAATCATCCCGGCAAGTCTGTCATTATTGACGAGTACAAAACCGGCGTGCTGGCAGAGGAAACTCCGGAAGGCATTGTAAATGGCATTATGGAGATTATGAATCAATATTCTTACTATCAGCAAAACTGCCTGCTTGCCAGAGAGGTTTTAACTTGGGATACGGAAAGTAAAAAGCTGATACAGATGTATGATAATTTATCGTAGTGGATGTGGGGTTATAGCACCACATCTTTTTTATAAATATTTAATTAAAATGAAATGAAATTCTAATAATAAAGAAAAATACTCTTTTTCAGGCACGTGATATAATGAGACTAGCTGCCTAAATTGGACTATAAAAGGAGTTTCGTATATATGGATCGCAAATTAAAAGTCATGACTATTTTCGGTACAAGACCTGAAGCCATTAAAATGGCACCGCTTGTGCTTGAACTTGAAAAGTATCCGGATGAAATTGATTCAATCGTTACTGTAACTGCCCAGCATCGTCAAATGCTTGATCAGGTATTGGAATTATTTGAAGTCACTCCAGATCATGATCTGAACATTATGAAGGACCGCCAGACGCTGACAGGTGTAACAACAAAGGCGCTCGAAGGCTTAGATGAAGTGATGAAGGAAGTTAAGCCTGATCTTGTACTGGTTCATGGCGATACAACGACAACGTTTGTTGCAAGCTTAGCTGCATTTTATAATCAAATTGCTGTTGGGCATGTAGAAGCAGGGCTCAGAACATGGAACAAATACTCTCCATTCCCTGAAGAGGTTAATCGTCAAATTACAGGTGTGATTGCAGATCTTCATTTTGCTCCAACGGACAAAGCGGAAGCCAATCTGCTTCAGGAAAATAAAAAAGGCGAGACGATTTACATAACAGGCAACACCGCGATTGATGCTTTAAAAACAACTGTTAAGGATTCCTATACACATGAGGTGCTTGAGAAGGTAGGATCTGACCGCATGATTCTATTAACCGCTCACCGCCGCGAGAACTTAGGGGAGCCAATGAGAAACATGTTCCGTGCGATTAAGCGCCTGATCACAGAGCATAATGATGTACAGGTTGTTTATCCTGTCCATTTAAATCCGGCTGTTCGCGAGGTAGCGGATGAAATCCTTGGCAATGATCCTAGAATTCATTTGATCGAACCGCTTGGCGTTTATGATTTCCATAACTTTGCTTCTAAAGCTCATATTATCCTGACAGATTCAGGCGGCGTACAGGAAGAAGCGCCATCTCTTGGAGTGCCTGTCCTTGTATTGCGGGACACAACAGAGCGCCCTGAAGGGATTGAAGCAGGAACATTGAAGCTAGCGGGTACAGATGAGGAAACGATCTATAAGCTTGCTTACGAGCTGCTTAACAATAAAGAACGCTATGAAGAGATGTCGAAAGCCTCTAATCCATATGGAGACGGAGAAGCTTCCAGACGTATCGCGGAAGCCATTCTGCACTATTTCAAAAAGCGTGATGAAAAGCCTGTACCTTTCCAAGTATAACGGCAAAAAAGACGACCTGATGCTGAAATCAGGTCGTCTTTTTTATGTGGTTGATGCTTTGAGATTCATTGCAGTAGTGCAGGGCTTGAGAAAGCTCTGCTGCCTGTGTTTCTCTATTAAAAGATTGAAGAAGATGGTGACGCAGGTTTTTCTTCATTTCTTTAAGTGTTTCTGGCTGACTTTGAGCGAGCTTGAGTGCACGGATAAAGTCTTCCGGATTCTCTGGTTCAAATGTGAAGCCGGCATGATTTTTCTCTATGATCTCTCTGGCTTCACCCTCAACACCGATCAGTACCGGCAGTGAAACCGCCATATAATCGAACACCTTGGATGGAATGGTGATTTCGAATAATGGGTGCTTTTTTAAACTGACAATGCCAAGATCAGCGCTGTCGTAGTAGGAAGCCAATTCTTCTTTTCTTTTGCTGTCCAGAAAGAGAACGTTGGTTAACTCATTTGCTTTCACTTGTTCCATTAAAGCTTCTTTTTCAACACCTTCACCAATGAACATAAAGCAGACAGAAGGGTCATCCTTCAGCTTTACCGCAGCTGTTATGATGGTCTGAAGACCTTGGGCTGCCCCAATATTGCCTGTATAAAGAACGAGGAATTTATCTTCGATCCCGTATTCTTTTTTCACATCGTTCCTTTTTATAACAGGTTTTAAGGTATTTGGATTCACTCCGTTTGGAATGACGATGATCTTATCTGCTGAAATACCCATGTCTATCAGACGGTCTTTGTAGCCGTGAGTGACGACAACAATCAGATCCGCTTTTTTATAAATGAAATTCTCAAGCTTTCTGGCGAGATTCAGTAATTTTTTGTTTTTAAATTGACCTAAAATTTCAGCGAAGTCTACCCATAAATCACGGACTTCAAAAACGAACTTTGTTCTATGAATGCGGCTCAGCACATACCCGGTAACCCCTTGAAAGAGCTGGGGGGAAGTTGCATAAACGATATCCGGTTTTTTAACGAACAAGCCGCTGAAGATGCTTGAGCACATGAATGACAAGTAGTTGGCTAAACGCCGGATTGAGCTTTTTTTAGTATCACGTATGCGAAAAGAGCGATAAACGGAAAGCTTGTTCACCTTCTCTTTGCTGTACAATTTAGAAGTTGACTCATGATTTGGAAAGGCCGTAAGCACATGCAGATCATGCCCTAAGTTTGTAAGATTCGTACTCATATCAAAGGCACGGCCTTGTGCTGCACCAATTTCAGGCGGAAAGTGCTGTGTTATATAAACGATTTTCATAGTGATCCCTTTCCATTAAAAATTAGGATATGTCAATATAATAGTGTAAAGTATAAATTGAAAAGTTACAACTTAGAGTTGAGAGAACATCAATGCGCTAAACGTTATACTCTGCTATAACTTTAAAAAGGAATGGATATCTATGAAGAAAATCTGCGTAATCACGTCTGTTCATAACGCATATGACGGCCGTATTTATCATAAGCAATGCAAATCACTTGTTAAGGCGGGGTATGATGTCTCGCTTGTTGCACCAAAGCCTGAGAAAATGCTGGAGGATTCAATAAAGCTTATTCCAATTGAAAAGCCAAAGCAGGAATTCAAGCGTTTTTTACATACGTTTACTGTTTTTAAAGCAGCAAGAAAAACAAATGCAGACCTTTATCATTTTCATGATCCAGAGCTTATTCCAGTCGGGGTTCTGCTTCGGATTTTTACCGGAAAGCCTGTAATTTTTGATGCCCATGAGCATTATCCTAATGCGATTATGAGCAAAAAATACTTGAAAAGATGGATGAAAAAACCAGTCCGTTTCATTTACGAAACCATTGAGAGAATTTCTCTGCCTATTTTGTCAGGCGTTATTTATACGACGGACGAAGTAGGAGAGAGGTATCAGAGATATAACTCCTGCAAGATTGAAAACTATCCTTTGACTGAAATGTTCACGCTCAATCACTCTTCGCTGAAAAATCCAGACATGATTCTTTATCTTGGCGGAATAACTCCTATCAGAGGGATTGAACAGTTAACAGAGGCCTTTTCACTGGCAGCGGACAAGCATCCGGATGCAAGGTTTGTTTTTGTTGGAAGATTTGAGTCTGAAGCATTCGAACGGAAAATCAAACAGAAGGTAAAAGATTATGGATTGGCTGACCGCGTGGAGTTTATGGGAAGTGTGCCTTATTCAGAAATCGAAACCTATCTATCAAAGGCTTCAATCGGCATTATTCCTTACTTGCCTGAGCCTAATCATTTGGTCTGTCTGCCCAATAAACTATTTGAATACATGGCAGCAGGTGTTGCGATTCTGGCTTCTGATTTTCCTCATTACCGGAAAGTGGTGGAGAATTCACGCAGCGGACTTTTGATTGATCCTGAGAAGCCTGAATCCATTGCTGATGCATTGAATGTGCTGCTGGATGATCCGGAAAAGACAAAAGATTTTGGTGTAAATGGAAGAATGAGTTTCGAAACAACGTATAATTGGGAAACTGAAGAAAAAAAGTTAGTCTCATTTTATAAAAAATTGCTGAAGCAGCAATAGCGATTATGATTTTGTTCAAAAAGAGTTCATACTTAGAATAAAGCGTGCAAAATCTTAACAAAATAATAATTGCAAGTTTATATATTTTTGCTATGATGGAGGAAGTGAAAATATCTCACACAAGTTGGTGTAAGCATGTTAGATTATTCTAATTATATTATAGCTTTTATAGTATCGTTTATAGTGGCTGTATCTATTACACCACTTATAAAAAAACTTGCGATAAAAATCGGGGCGGTTGATAAGCCCAACAAGCGAAAAATCCATCAGGGCCTAATGCCAAGGCTTGGCGGTCTTGCCATCTTTATTGGTGTTGTGGCAGGCTACCTATACCTGCGTCCTGAATCAATGTATATGAAAGAGATTATAATCGGTGCTTTCATCATTATCATCATTGGTATTCTTGATGATCGCTTTACTCTTTCGGCAAAGTATAAGCTTGCAGGGCAGTTGGCTGCAGCAGCAGTCGTTGTCTCATCCGGATTGCTTATTAACAAGATTACCCTTCCATTTTTCGGACTGATCTATCTTGATTATTGGAGCTATCCTGTAACCATTCTCTGGATCGTCGGCGTCACAAACGCCATCAATCTGATTGATGGATTAGACGGGCTGGCAGCGGGCGTTTCATCTATAGCGATGACCAGTATCCTGATCATGGCGTTTACTAATTTTCAATTTGCAGTTGTATCCCTGTGTGTAATTCTGATCGGAAGCACGCTCGGATTCCTGATTCACAATTTCTACCCGGCGAAGATTTTTATGGGAGATACCGGAGCGCTGTTCCTCGGATATTCCATCTCTATTCTGTCGACAATGGGATTATTTAAAAACATCACGTTATTCGGTTTTATTATTCCGATCATTGTTTTGGCTATACCTATTTTTGACACACTCTTTGCGATTGTGCGAAGACTGGTGAACAGACAGAATATCGCTGCACCCGATAAGCTTCATTTGCACTATTGTTTAGTGGACATGGGATTCAGCCACAGAAAGTCCGTGCTGCTTATTTACTTCTTCAGTGCATGCTTTGGACTGTCGGCTATTCTTTTCTCAAATGCAACGATGTGGATGGCTCTCTTAATTATGATGATTTTGCTGTTCTTCATCCAGATTACAGCTGAGCTCATCGGATTAATCGGGGAAGGCCATAAACCGCTTATAAATGCATTCAGAAAGCTTTTGGCTAAGCCAAAGCCTCAAAAAGATAATTAATTCCGCATAGCTGCTGCTGTGCGGTTTTTTTATTTTCAGGTTTACGAGTTGAACAGTGGTTTGTGGGAGTTGAAAGCAGGTTTTTGCGAATTGAATGTCGTTTTTTGCGAGTAGGGTGCAAAGGATCGCCGATTCCTGCATGAAATACAGAGGAATTTCATTTGTATTTAGCTTAAGCATCGATAAAATGGCCAAAGGCGGCTAGTAAAAGGCATTTTAATATCCCTTTTTTTCATAGGAAATAAGGTTTGCGAGTTGGAAGTCCGTTTGTGAGAGTTGAACAGGGGTTTGTGGAAGTTGAAGGCCGGTTTTTGCGAATTGAATGTCGATTTTTACGAGTGGGGTGCAAAGGATCGCGGTTTCCTGCATAAAATACAGCGGAATTTCATTTGAATTTAGTTGAAGCATCGATAAAATGGCCAAAGGCGGCTAGTAAAAGGCAATTTAATGTCCCTTTTTTCCGTTGGATTTAAATTTTGCGAGTTTAAAGCACGTTTGTGAGAGTTGAACAGGGGTTTATGGGAGTTGAAGGCAGGTTATTGCGAATTGAATGTCGATTTTTGCGAGTAGGGTGAAAAGGATCGCGGTTTCCTGCTTGAAATACAGCGAAATTTCATTTGTATTTAGTTGAAGCATCGAAAAAATGGCCAAAGGCGGCTAGTAAAAGGCATTTTAATATCCCCTTTTTTCATTGGAAATAAGGTTTGCGAGTTGGAAGTCCGTTTGTGAGCGTTGAACAGGGGTTTGTGCGAGTTGAAGGCAGGTTTTTGTGTATTGAATGTCGTTTTTTGCGAGTAGGGTGCAAAGGATTGCAATTTCCTGCATGAAATACAGCGAAATTTCATTTGTATTTAGTTGAAGCATCGATAAAATGGCCAAAGGCGGCTAGTAAAAGGCAATTTAATGTCCCCTTTTTTCATTGGATATAAGGTTTGCGAGTTGGAAGTCCGTTTGTGAGCGTTGAACAGGGGTTTGTGCGAGTTGAAGGCAGGTTTTTGCGAATTGAAAGTCGTTTTTTGCGGGTAGGATGCAAAGGATCGCGGTTTCCTGCATGAAATACAGCGAAATTTCATTTGAATTTAGTTGAAGCATCGATAAAATGGCCAAAGGCGGTTAGTAAAAGGCAATTTAATGTCCCTTTTTTCCATTGGAAATAAGGTTTGCGAGTTGGAAGTCCGTTTGTGAGAGTTGAACATGGGTTTGTGGAAGTTAAAAGCAGGTTTTTGCGAATTGAATGTCGTTTTTTGCGAGTAGGGTGAAAAGGATCGCGGTTCCTGCATGAAATACAGAGGATGCTGGAATAAAGAAAGCTCCAGCCAATGTAAGGCTGGAGCTTTTCGGTATTAATTGCTGTCTAAGTTATCGTCTTCTTCTGATTTAAGCTCTAAATGCTCTTTTAATTCATCTCTTACTTCTTCAAGGCTAGTATCATCCGGAATCCAGTAAGCGGCGCTGCCGATGTATTCCCCTGTACCTTCAAGCTTTACAGTTTCAATCTTATTTGTGTTAAAGTTGTTGTACTTTTTATAAAAACCTAATAGCTCAGACATTCTCATGTTGGTTTCAACGTTCTTTCCAACTTCATTTGTCAGCTTGTCAACCTTCAGGAGAGTGCCGGCTGATACGATCTCATTGATGACCTCTTTTACAACCTGCTGCTGTCTTTCATTTCTGCCAATGTCATTGTTAGGATCCTGCAGCCTCATTCTTGCATAGGCCAAAGCGTATCTTCCATCCATTTTCATTGGTCCTTCAGTAAACTCAAGTTTTTCGGCTTTTGGATCATCACTGTTTTGAGTGAAATCAAAAGGAACGTCCACTGTAATGCCGCCTACGATATCGATAATGTTTTTAAAGCCTTCGAAGTTAACTGTTGCATAATAATCAATTGGAATTTTCAAGAAACCTTCGACCGTTTCAATTGTTAGTTCTTTTCCGCCAGTTGAATAGGCTGAGTTGATTTTGCGCTTTGTTTCTTTACCTGGAATTTCTACGCGTGTATCACGCGGAAGACTTAACAATTTCATCGTCTGATCCTTTGGATTAAAAGTAGCGACCATAAGTGTATCAGCCCGTCCTCCGGATCCTCCGCTTGAGTAGTTTTCAACCCCCATTAACAGTATGGAAACAGGATCGTTTGAGATGCTCACGGCCTCATCGCGCAATTTGGATTTATC
The DNA here is from genome assembly GCF_030817055.1 of Bacillus sp. V2I10. Lineage (NCBI taxonomy): Bacteria > Bacillati > Bacillota > Bacilli > Caryophanales > Bacillaceae > Bacillus > Bacillus sp. V2I10. The sequence continues at coordinate 762,030 of NZ_JAUSYV010000001.1, forward strand.
TCTTCCTAAATCGTCATATGAATTGTTAGCGGCCTGATAGGTTTGATAAAAGACATAGCCTGCATATCCGCCAACTAATAGAAATAGTATGAAGAACAAAAATAAAATTCGTTTAAAAACGCTTTTTTTCTTCTTTTTCTTTATTTTTTTAACTTCCTGCCTATTCATAAGTTACTCCTCTGTCCGTTTAAATTTTTGGCTGTTCTAAATAGATTTGAGTACCTTCGCTGATTTCACCCTGGCCATTTGTCAGCTCTGTCATCCATTCTATGAATTGATCCTTCAGGCCTTCTTCGACAAACGTCTCCACCTCAACGTTATCAAGGTAATGAATTTCTTTAAGCTGATAGTGTGAATTTCTGAGTTCATTTTCCACTTTTCCAAGCCATGTATAATCAATCTTAGTATGCATCACGCGCGTTAACTTACGCTCGACAATGCCGATTGCGTTCAGGGCTTCAGAGGTTGAGCTCCCGTATGCGCGGATCAGTCCGCCTGCGCCGAGCTTTATGCCTCCGAAATAACGGGTGACAACGGCAACTGTATCTTTTAATTGTCTCTTTTTAAGCACTTCAAGGATAGGCACGCCGGCGGTTCCGCTTGGTTCTCCGTCGTCATTTGCTTTTTGAATCAGATCGTGTTCGCCGATTAAATAGGCTGAGCAGTTATGTGTCGCATCCCAATGCTTCTTTTTTATCTGCTGAATGAAGGCCTGCGCCTCTTCTTCGGTTTGTGCGCGGTTTATATAACAAATAAAACGTGATTTCTGTATGGATATTTCATGCTCTCCGTATCCTTTTACGGTATAATAGTGTGAAAGCATGCTTGTACACCTCCTTGCAAGCTTATAGAAGGCAAATGGAATTATAAATGCACATTCTTATATTATAAAGCGACAAAATTTTCACTTCAATCATTATATTGTGTAATATTGTGTGAAGTTTATTTTAACCCATTAGTGGAGGAGATATAGTGGACTCCAAGAAGCTTGACTGCAAAGTGCTTGATCAAATTCTGGATAAGATGGTAGCGACGGTTGACGGCAGCAAAGGCGAAATTTTTAAGATCGGCGAGCAGTCCCGTCAGCAATACGAAGAGCTTGTAGAAGAATTAAAACAAATTAAGATACAGGTTAATGATGTGATTGAACAGGGAGACAAGCTTGAGGTTCACGCCAGGTTTGCCAGAAAGCGTCTGTCTGAGGTGAGCAAGCACTTTAAGCAATTCAGCGAGGAAGAGATCAGGGAAGCCTATGAGAAGGCCCACAAGCTTCAGGTGGAGCTCACCATGCTTCAGCAAAAAGAAAAGCAGCTCAGAGATCGGCGGGATGATTTAGAGAGAAGGCTGCTTAGGCTTCAGGAAACAATTGAGCGGGCAGAGGTGCTTGTGAGCCAAATATCGGTTGTCCTGAATTATCTGCATCAGGATCTTCGTCAGGTCGGCATGCTGATTGAGGATGCGCAGCAGAAGCAGGATTTCGGTCTAAGAATCATTGAAGCTCAGGAAGAGGAGCGCAAGCGCGTTTCAAGGGAAATTCACGACGGACCTGCTCAGATGCTTGCGAACGTAATGATGCGTTCAGAGCTGATTGAACGGATCTTCAGAGAGCGGGGGTCTGACGAAGGTTTTAAAGAAATCCGCAGCCTTCGCCAAAATGTCCGCAATGCCCTGTATGAGGTTCGGAGGATTATTTATGATTTAAGGCCAATGGCACTGGATGACCTTGGACTCATACCAACCCTCAGAAAGTATCTTTATACAATCGAAGAGTATAACGGGAAAACCCGTATCTTATTTTCAAGCCTCGGTGATTTCGAAGAAAACAGGCTTCCGCCCCGCTTTGAAGTGGCGTTGTTCAGGCTGGCTCAGGAAGCAGTCACGAATGCATTAAAGCACGCCGAAGCCCGTGAGATTCAGGTTAAGGTTGAAGTGAATCAGAATAATATTATTCTGATGATCAAAGATAACGGAAAAGGCTTCGATACGAGAGAAATGAAGCAAAATCAGAAGAAATCATTCGGACTCCTTGGGATGAGAGAGCGTGTAGAGCTCTTAAACGGCCGAATCACAATTGATTCTAAAATAGGTCTTGGGACATTCATTATGATACAGGTGCCTCTCAATGTCTGAAAAAATAGACCAAAGGCATATTGACGGCATCACCCTGTAATAGACTAGAATAAAAAATGGGAGGCGTATGCATGAAGACAAGAATTGCGATTATCGATGATCACCAATTATTCCGAGAAGGCGTTAAACGAATCTTGGATTTCGAACCAAGCTTTGAAGTTGTATCAGAAGGCGATGACGGCGAAGATGCATTAGCCATCGTTGAAGACAGCAAGCCTGATGTTGTCATCATGGACATCAACATGCCGAAAGTAAACGGCGTGGAAGCTACAAAACAGCTGGTGGAATCAAATCCGGAAACAAAAGTAATCATCCTGTCGATTCACGACGATGAGAACTATGTAACTCACGCTTTGAAAACAGGCGCTCGTGGCTATCTGTTAAAAGAAATGGATGCTGACACACTGATCGAAGCTGTAAAAGTCGTTTCTGATGGCGGTTCATACTTGCATCCTAAAGTAACACATAACCTTGTGAATGAATTCAGACGTCTTGCTACAAGCGGATCAGGCGGAGGCACAACAACCATCACGACTGAAATCAGACGTCCATTACATATTTTAACTCGCCGTGAATGTGAAGTGCTGCAAATGCTTGCGGACGGAAAAAGCAACCGCGGCATCGGCGAAGCCCTTTTCATCAGTGAAAAAACAGTTAAGAATCACGTAAGCAACATTCTTCAAAAAATGAACGTAAATGACCGTACTCAAGCAGTAGTCGTTGCCATCAAAAACGGCTGGGTGGAAGTGCGATAAAACCTGCTTCGGCAGGTTTTTTCTTTTACATGGCGCTTTTTAAAAGTTGCATATCTATATCTCGCAAATCCCTGTTATAGTAGATAGCAGGGATTTATTTAGAAATAAGAAAGTATAAAGTTTTGCGCATTGATGTCTAGCTCCATCACCCAACTCCTCTGCCAGAACAAATCCGTCATGCCTGAGCTAAACGGGCGCATGCTCTTTTCTTATTTCTTCACCATTTATTTACATACAAAGTAATGAAATTAGAAGCATTATCTTATAGAATGAAAAGTACATTAAGAGAAGTCGATTACAAGGAAGGTACATATATGAAAACGGCAATAGTTACGGATAGCACATCTTATATTCCAAAAGAAACACGTGAGCGGTTAAATATTCAGATGATTCCGCTGAGCGTGATTTTTGGCGGGGAAGTATACCAGGAGGAAGTTGAAATAACCGCTGCAGACTTTTACGAAGAAGTCAAAAATAGAGGCGAGCTTCCGACTACGTCACAGCCGTCTGCTGGCAAATTTGTTGAATTATTTGAAGAACTTTCTAAGGAATATGATGCAGTGATCAGTGTTCATTTATCAAGCGGAATCAGCGGAACATTCAACGGAGCTGTATCAGCTGGTCAAATGGTCGATGACATTGATGTTTATGCATTCGATTCGGAAGTGAGCTGCATGGTTCAGGGATTTTATGCCATTGAGGCAGCTGAGCTTGCTGCAGAAGGCAAGACACCTGAGGAAATAATGACACGTCTAAACGAAGTAAAAAAATCAATTCAAGCTTATTTCATGGTAGATGATTTAGCACATCTTCAGCGCGGCGGACGTTTAAGCGGCGCACAGGCACTGATCGGCAGCCTGCTGCAGGTAAAGCCAATCCTGCATTTTGTCGATAAACTGATCGTCCCTTTTGAAAAAATCCGCACACGCAAAAAAGCAATCAACCGCATTTATGAGCTTTTCAATGAAGTCGCTGGCGCTGGAGACCCGATGCGCGCGGTCATCATTCATGCCAATCGCCCGGATGAAGCTCAGCAAATGAAAGAAGAACTTGAAGCAAAGTATCCCCATGTAGAATACTCCATCAGCTATTTCGGACCGGTTATCGGCACGCATTTAGGTGAAGGTGCCATGGGACTTGGGTGGTATAAGAGATAAGAGGCTGACTCAAAAAGTCGCAATATGCGGCTTTTTGGGTCAGTTTTTTTGATGAATCTGCATTTCTTCACATTTTTTGAGGGGTGATTTTTGGAAGTCTCGGAATTAATTCGTAAAGTCTGGGAATTAATTCGTAAAGTCCGGGAATTAACGCGGAAAGTCTCGGAATTAATAGGAAAAGTCTTGGAATCGGAAAGTCCGGGAATTATTTTAGGAAATCTTAGATCTCATAAAAACGCCCCGCACAAGAAAATAATTTTATTGAAAGCCAAAATGAAGAATTGATAATTAATTCTCTTCAAAAACAAGGCTCAACGGCTTCCGATTTCTGTGCCTTTTCCTTGATTTTAGGAGACTGCCATACTATTTCGCTTGTCGAAACAACAAATTTCAAAAAAACAACGAAAAAATAACGAAATTCGCACCGAAAATTTGTTTTCCTCATTTTGTAATTAATGTGACAAGACTAGACAATTTCTGCAGAAATTAACATACTTAAGATAATGCTTTATTAAACTAGAGGAGTGGTCACATGCAGGAAATTGACTTACAGAAACGCGCCTACCGTCATTGGACAACATTAGAGGACAAAAAGTTAATGGACTTAAGAAAGCAAGGTGTTAAATTCCGGGATATTGCAAGTCAGCTAAACCGAACACCCATCAGTGTGGAAAAAAGATTCAGAAAAATCGAAAAAACCAAGTTCAATGAAGAATGAAATTCCACATACATAACGGATTGTTGAAACCCACAGAGAATAACAAAGAAGGATTGCCCATTTCAAAGCATCGCCTCCGTGTTAGCCAAATCAATCCATCGTTTACATATTCCAATGACCTCCAAAAACACCTTCAGGGAAGAAAGCTGCTCATAGATGAAATTCCATTTCCGTTCGAAATCATACACCGGCATTATGAAAACGGCTATATTGAGTATGAGTATGGCTTGGAGAAAACAAATAACCGGCTTAGATGCAATCGCTGCAACAACAGTGATCAAAGCTTGATCGGATCCTTTAAGTGTGCAAGGTGCGGTGAACATTGCTCGTATTGCCGCTCCTGCATTCTTATGGGAAGAGTCAGTGAATGCACGCCATTACTTAGGTGGGCTGGTCCTGAATCACACATTCAGCAAACAAAATTTAAGGCGATGCACTGGGAAGGAAAGCTATCAAGAGAGCAGCAAAAAGGGTCAGACCGAATGCTGCATGCGCTGAAAAATCAAAGTGATTTGCTGATTTGGGCTGTATGCGGTGCAGGGAAAACAGAAATGCTTTTCAAAGGAATTGAACAAGCTTTATTAGAGAACAAGCAAGTCTGCATCGCTACGCCGCGCATGGATGTTGTCCTGGAACTTGCCCCAAGGCTTCAGTCCGTTTTTCCTCAAGCGGAAATTGCTGCTCTATATGGAGGGAGCGAAGACCGATTTAAGCAGGCTAACCTCACCATATCCACGACTCACCAGCTTCTCCGTTTTGAACAAACGTTTGATTTAATGGTCATAGATGAAGTAGACGCATTTCCTTACTCAGCTGATCAAAGTCTTCAGTTTGCTGCGGGACGGGCAAGAAAAGAACAAAGCTCCCTCATCTATTTAACGGCAACACCTTCCAGCAGCCTGAAGAAAAAGATTGCCAATCAAGTCAAAATCCCTCAAAGATACCACGGTCATCCGCTTCCTGTACCTGTCTTTTCATGGTGCGGGAATTATAAAAGGGCTCTTCAAAAAGACAAACTCCCATTAAACGTTCAAGAATGGATTTCCTCCCATTTGGATTCAAAAAAACAAGCCTTTCTATTCGTTCCATCCATACCGTTATTAGAAGAAACGACGGCTCTATTAAAAAAGCAGGATCCTTTAATAGAAGGGGTTTATGCAGAAGATCCTGCTCGTAAAGAAAAGGTTCAGCGCTTCCGAGATGGAGTGCTTCCCATTATTATTACCACCACTATTTTAGAAAGAGGAGTCACCATTCCTAATTCTGATGTCGCTGTGCTGGGAGCAGAGGACAATGTTTTTACAGAGAGTACGCTGGTGCAAATTGCCGGCCGAGTCGGCAGAAGTGCGAAGCACCCAAGCGGAGATGTGCGATTTTTTCATTACGGTAAAACAGAAGCGATGATTCGTGCCAAAAAGCATATCCAAATGATGAATACTGAGGCGAAAAGAGTGACTTTGTAACTGTTTAAGGTATTATTTCTATCAAACATATTCCTTCTGTGGCATAATCATCTACAAGATAATGTGGATGGGGGTAGAGCGGTGGTAGTTAATGCGATGGAACGAATCATGGTCGATTTATTAGATGAATATAAGGCTGCTCTGCAGATGAATTGTATGTGTGAGGAATGCTTAAATGACGTGCTTGCCCTTGTTTTAAACAGGGTTCAGCCGAGATACGTAACCAACCCGGATAAGGTTGCTTATGTGAAAGCAGAATTTGTTGACAAACAGCAAATGACGACTTTAATTGTCAAATTAGCAGAATGTGCAAAGATGGTCTCCGATACACCGAAGTGCGAAACTTATGTCAGAGGTGAGTAATGAACAGATGTCTTATTTGCCAGGGTGAGCTTGAAAAAGCTGTATCCTGGAGGAGCGTATTTTTTTTAGATGAACAAGAGAGTGCATGCTGTGCTGATTGTTCATCTAAGCTCTGTTTGATTGAAGGTACTGTATGTCCAATGTGCGATCGGCCCCAGTCTGAGGCAAAAGCTTGCTTTGACTGTGAAAGATGGCAAGCAGATCCCGTGTTTGGCAGCGTCCTTGCGAGTAATCATTCTGTTTATCAGTATAATGAATTTATGAAAGATTTAATCGCCAGATACAAATATAGAGGCGATGCACAATTAGCTGACCTCTTTTACGAGCCCTTTCGAAACGTCTTCTCTAAGCATTTCTCAAAGAATTCCCTTCTTGTCCCCATTCCTCTCAGTAAAGAGCGGCTTTATGAACGCGGATTCAATCAGGCACGCTTGCTTGCTGACTTGCTCAATGCCCGAGTTCACGAACCTCTCATGCGTATCCACTTAGAAAAACAATCCAAGAAAACAAGAACTGAACGCCTGCAGACTGAAAATGTTTTTTTTATAAATGGCAACTCTGAATTTTCCGGACAAAACCTTCTTCTGATTGACGATATTTATACAACAGGAACCACGATCAGACACGCAGCCAAACTGCTTATCGACCATGGTGCCGAAAGTGTTTCTTCTCTTACGCTCGTTCGAGGCTAAACGTTTTCAAACTGATTCCGATAGTAAAGATATAGTACAATGATAGGAGAATCATCAATGGGAGAACTATCGAACTGTCCGGAATGCTACCAGCTATTTGTGAAAACACAATTTAAAACGGTTTGTGATGCATGTTATAAAGAAGAAGAACGTAAATTCGAAGTCGTTTACGGTTTTATAAAGCAGAGTAAAAATCGAACAGCAACTCTATCAAATGTCGAAGAGCATACGGGAGTTGAAGAGGAGCTGATTCTGAAATTTATCAGACAGGGCAGAATTCAGCTCGCCAACTTCCCGAACCTCGGTTATCCTTGTCAGAAATGCGGAAAGCTGATCAGAGAAAATAAGCTTTGTATTTCTTGCGGAAAAGACATTAAAACTCAGCTGTTTGAATTAGAACAGGAAGAAGAACGCCGGCAAAAAGTCACAGAGAAGCAGGCGACCTACTATACCTTTCAGACTAAAAATAACTAAATTTATTAACAACAACTATTTCCAGCCGATATAGAAAGTAACGAGAAGAACGAAAGAATGGAGGAAAAGGGATGAAGATCAATCACTTAAACTCAGCAGGGATAAATCCTTATAAACGAACGGCAGAGAAGCAGCAGGAAGCAGCGCAGCAGGCTAAAAAGCAGGATAAGGTTGAAATATCAACAAAGGCAAAAGAGCTTCAGCAGCAAAATGCCATTGACCAGGCACGGCAAGAAAAGGTAGCTGCAATAAAAAAGCAAGTAGAAACCGGCACCTATACCATTGATCCAAAAGCTATCGCAAACAGCGTCATCAAGCATTACCAAAAATAGATTTCGGGAGGACTTGCAGTGTCAGCACAGTCATTAATTCTAAAGCTTGAGAAGCTGCTCGGGCTGAATCGGCAGCTATACCAATTAGCGCAAACAAAAACAGAAGCCTTGAAAACAGAAGACCTGACTGTGTTGCAGCAAACACTCAAGCAGGAACAAATCTATGTACAGGCCATCAAGCAAGTGGAAAATGAACGGATCGGTCTTGCTTCGGCTTATTTAAACAGGGAAGATGACTTAACTTTATCGGCATGCATGGAAAAAGCAGAGGGAGCAGATAAAGAAAAATTTTCTGATCTTTTTCAGTCATTAACAGATGTAATGGAAAAGCTGAAGAACGCCAATAAGCTGAATCAGCATCTTACCATCCAGGCCCTGCAGTTTGTCTCCTTATCATTGGATATGCTGATGCCAAAGGAACAATCTCCAGCCTATAAGCCTCCGGGCGGAACGGCTACAGAACCGAAACGAAGATCTTTATTTGACTCAAAAGCCTAATGCTCGGAGGAATGAACCATGCGCTCGACTTTTTCAGGACTTGAAATTGCAAAAAGAGGAATGTTTACACAGCAAAGCGCCTTAAACACAACTGGACATAATATTGCAAACGCCAACACGCCCGGCTACACAAGACAGCGTGTTAATTTTGTACAGACTGAGGCATACCCTGCACCATCCATGAACCGCCCTGAGTATCCGGGCCAAATTGGAACAGGCGTTGAAGCGGGAACAATCGAGCGGGTGAGAGACAGCTTTCTCGATACACAATTTCGCTACGAAAATAACAAAGTAGGATACTGGGATTCTCGTGCTGATTCTCTTTTGAAAATGGAAGAAATCATGAACGAACCATCTGAAACAGGCCTTTCTAAAAGCTTTGACCGCTTCTGGCAGTCCATGCAGGACCTCGCATTGAATCCTGCAAATGCAGGTGCACGTGCGGTTGTCCGCGAACGCGGGGCTGCAGTAGCAGAAACGTTTCAATACTTATCGACTTCACTTAAAGCTGTTCAAGGAGAACTGAAAAGTGAATTAGAGGTATCGACAAAAGAAATCAACTCACTTGCAAACCAGATTAACAGCATCAATAAACAAATCTCTGAAATCGAACCGCATGGCTACTTGGCAAACGATCTGTACGATGAGCGCGATCGTCTTCTTGATCAGCTATCAGGTCTGGCTAACATCAAGATTTCAAACGAAAAGAGCGGAGGAAACTCGCTTGCTGTTGCAGAAGGATCTGTAACGATTGAAAGCATGGATGCTAACGGTAAATCACTTGGAACTTTAGTAGATGGCAAGAGTAAATCTGTTAATGAATTAAGCATCGGATTTTCTTCTGATAATGGATTAGTAGACTCGGTTTCGATAGGCTCAAATGCTATAGATGTTAAAGAATTTGGAAGCGTCGGCGAAATTCGCGGGTTAATTGATTCCTACGGCTACAATTCAGACGGTTCCGCAAATGGATTGTATCCGGAGATGCTCAGGCAGCTTAATGAACTGGCATACAGCTTTGCGACAGAAGTAAACAAAGTTCAGGAAGCGGGGTACAGCATCAAGCGGATTGAAGAAAATGGGTCAAGCAGTACACAGTTTTTTGATTTTACTAACATGACAGATCCGCCTAAAGATGCAGCGTCTATGTTAACCCTTCATCAATCTATCATAGACTCAACTGATAACATTGCCGCATCTTCAAACGGCAATATGGGTGATGGGAAAAATGCGCTTGCGCTTGCAGAAGTGAAAAATCAAACCTTCACAATCGGCGGGAAAACGACAACCATCCAGGATTTCTATGAAAGCTTAATCGGAGGCATGGCCGTTGACGCACAGGAAGCAAACCGTCTGGTAAGCAACAGTGATGTGCTCCGTTCTGCAGTTGACCAGCGCCGTCAATCTGTCAGTGCTGTATCACTGGATGAAGAGATGACAAACATGATCCAATTCCAGCACGCATACAACGCTTCAGCAAAAATGATTTCATTGCAGGATGAAATGCTCGATACAATTATTAACGGACTAAGAAGGTAGGTGAACAATCATGCGCGTAACTCAAAGCATGCTCGCAGGCAACTCGCTCCGCAACCTAAGCAAAAGCTATGAAAAAATGGGCACCTACCAGGACCAGCTCGCAACCGGCAAAAAAATCAACCGTCCTTCAGATGATCCTGTTGTCGCCATGAAGGGAATGCACTATCGCACAAACTTAACCGAAGTCGAACAATACCAGCGCAACATCTCTGAGGCCTATCAGTGGATGGAGAACTCAGAAGCGGGAATTGAGCAGGGCACACAAGTTCTTCAGCGAGTGCGTGAACTGATGGTTCAGGCCAGTAATGGAACGAACAGCCCTGAAGACTTAAAGGCGATTGGCGCTGAAATGAAGCAGCTGAAGGAAGATTTGGTTGGATCTGCGAATACGCAGGTGGCAGGGAATTATATTTTTAACGGTACACAGACGAAAGAAGCGCCTGTTACTCTTAACGCTGATGGAACAGTAACAGTAAACATTGATAAATCACCATTTGAAATTGAGGTTTCTAAGGGTGTTCAATTGAAAGCGAATATTAATTCTGACAATGTTTTCAGTGAGGACTTATTTGCGGTGATGGGTTCCATTGAAAAGGCGTTAAGTTCTGGTGACGCATCTGGATTAGACGGATTGCTTTCTGACCTTGACGGTAAAATGGACTCAATGTCAGCGGAACGTGCAGAACTAGGAGCCAGATACAATCGCCTGGAGCTTATTGAAGATCGAGTGGGAAAACAAGAGATTGTTTCAACACGAATTCTATCTGAGAACGAAGATGCTGATTTAGAAAAGGTAATCATGGATTTAACTGCACAAGAAAGTATCCATCGGGCTGCATTATCAGTCGGCGCAAGAATCATTCAGCCAACGTTAATGGACTTTTTAAGATAAGCTATCTTTTTATAAGATAGCTTTTTTAAGATATAAGAAAGTGAAATTTTGCGTATTGATGTCTAGCTCCATCGCCCAGCTTCTCGGCCAGAACAAATCCGTCAAAAAAGTCAAAACCGGACTTTTCTGCCGGATTCTTATCTGTCTGTCGGAGCTAAACGGGCGCTTACACTTTTCTAAATAGGAGGACAATTCATGGACATTCCTCAAATAAGGTTAGAAAGCAGATTTGCTAAACTAGGTTTAGAAACGGTCAATGCTTCACTTGAAATTCAGCAGCCAAAAGCGGACCTATCCATCCAGCAGCCAAAAGCAGAGCTGTCCATACAAACAACACCTGGCAAGCTAACAATTGACCAGACAAAAGCCAGGGAAGAGGTGGATTTAAAGCATATTTCTAAGCGAATTGCAGAAGCAGCAGACCAGGGGCACCGGGACGTTCTTTCCGGAATTGCGAGACGAATCCAGCAAGGCGATGAACAGATGAGAATTGAAAATGGCGGTAAACCGCTTACTGCTCAGGCGAAAAAAACAGCGAAGGCGAAATCAAGCAATTTAACATAGGGTTTATCCCATCTCATTTCAGCGTAAAGCTTGACTATCAGCCATCAGAAGTGAAAATCGATGTGCAGAGAAATGCTCCGATCATTGAGAGCAAAATCAACAAGCCGATCATGGACTATAATGCAGGAGAGGTAAAAGTGGAACTCGCTGAGAGAAATCAGCTAAAAGTAGACTTTGTTTCAATAGACAGAAAGATTTAATAGACTTAAACAAAGGAATGTGAAGCATGTTAATTCAAACGAAATATCATGGGGAAGTAACAATTGATGAAGCGCACAAAATCACCTTTGAACATGGGATTCCAGGATTTATAGAAGAAAAGAACTTTATCTTGCTTCCGCTTGAAGAAGGCTCTTCATTCTTTATCCTTCAATCCATTCAATCTCAAAACACTGCATTTGTCGTCACTAGTCCCTTTTTCTTTTTCAAAGACTATGAATTTGATTTGGATAAATCATCAAAAGAATTATTAATGATAGAATCTCCAAATGATGTCGAAGTGTATGTTATTTTAACAGTCAGTGATCCATTTACGAACTCAACAGCGAATTTACAAGGTCCGTTGATTTTAAATAAAGGAAAAAGATTGGGCAAGCAGCTTATCCTTAACAAGACAGAATATACAACTAAACATCGTCTATGGGAGGGAGCATAATGCTTGTTTTAACTAGGAAAACTGGAGAAGCGATTCAAATTGGCGATGATATTGAGATCACGGTAATCTCTATCGCTGGCGACCAAGTGAAAATCGGTATTAGCGCTCCTGAAAATGTAGATATCCATCGCAAAGAAATTTACATCTCAATTCAAGAAGAAAACAATAAGGCAGCAGAAGTATCTCTAGATATGCTTGCTCAATTAAAGAACAGAAAACCTTAAGCACATTCGCTTAAGGTTTTTTTATGAAATATTTTCTAAATGCTCTAAAACAACTCCTGATCATGACGATATAAGAAGTGTAACAAGCAGAACCAACAGGCGGCCGACCGTTGCGACTGCGAGTATATAAGAATTCACATGGATGTGGATTACTACAATTATTTCAAGGAGGAAATTTTAAAATGAGAATCAATCATAATATTGCGGCTCTTAATACTTACCGTCAGTTGAACAGTGCTTCCAATGCACAAAGTAAATCTATGGAGAAATTATCTTCAGGTATGCGAATCAACCGTGCTGGTGATGATGCAGCTGGTCTTTCTATTTCTGAAAAAATGCGTGGACAAGTTCGTGGTTTGGATCAAGCTTCTCGTAATGCTCAAGACGGTATTTCATTAATTCAAACTGCGGAGGGAGCTTTAGGTGAAACTCACTCTATCCTACAACGACAACGTGAACTAATTGTTCAAGCCGGAAATGGTGGAACTTTAGCAACAGAAGACCTAACAGCGATTAAAGATGAAATCACTCAATTGAACACAGAATTAGATGGTATTTCAACACGTACTGAGTTTAACGGTAAAAAGTTGTTGGATGGTAGTTTTGCGAAGGATTTCCAAATCGGAGCAAATGCTGGTCAACAACTTTCATTAACAATAGATAATGGTACAGCTTTAGAGGGATTTAGCTCAACGGATTTAGCTATGGATGCTCTTGCTCTTGATGGTACTAAAGCAAATTTCGATGTAGATATTGCAAAAGTTGATGCTGCAATCGGAAAAGTTTCCGCTTCTCGTTCTAAACTAGGAGCAAATCAAAATCGTTTAGAGCACACTATCAATAACTTGAATAATGCTTCTGAAAATCTAACAGCTGCCGAATCTCGTGTACGTGACGTAGACATGGCGAAAGAAATGATGAACCAAACAAAGAATTCTATTCTTTCTCAAGCAGCACAAGCAATGCTGGCTCAATCCAATCAAATGCCTCAAGGAGTTTTACAACTTCTGAGATAATTGATTAGAAGGGCGTCCAGTTTGGTAACGAACTGGAGCATCACTGGGTGAATTGCTGGAACTTCCTAAAGCTTCATCAACCAAAGCGTAGTTGGAAACGACAGGCGAAATGGTTTGAAAATGATGAAGATGAACAATGGATAATCAGCAGCCAAGCTCCTGTGAGGAAACTCTGGAGAAGGTTCAACGACTAGAGAACACGGTCTAAGGCGAGAAGCTATGACTATGAATCTCGTAGGGCAGTGAAAACTGTTCGAAGTGCCCAGCCCCATATAATTGAAGGGTGAAGATATAGTCTATTCTATGACCGAAAGGCGTAGCGGCAAAGCAAGCCAACCAACAACCACAAGGTGTACTTCAATTACTTCGTTAATTGGACTAAAGACTCTAGCCATGCTAGGGTCTTTTTTATGTTAGATTTTACTATTCAATATTTAAACTGAATTTAAACTTTAAGACTTCAAAATCCTATAAGTACAACCGATATAACCATTAGAACATAAATCCCAAGGAGCGACCCACCATGATGATCGAAAAAATGTCATCGCAGCCTGGTCCGCGCATCTCAGAAATCGACACGAAACCTATTAAACTTCCAGAACATAATAACGAAGAAAACATACCCACATTTTCAAAAGAAGAATTAGAAAAAGTCATAAATGGCATTAACGATTTCCTGCAGCCTGCTAACACGCATATTCAGTTTCAGCTTCACGAAAAGCTGAACGAATATTACGTAACGGTAGTTGATAATCAAACAAAAGAAATCGTCAGGGAAATCCCGTCGAGAAAAATACTCGATTTATATGCAGCAATGACAGAATTTCTGGGATTTGTTGTAGACAAAAAGATTTAGAGAGGTGATTCAGCATGGTTCGAATAGGTGGTTTAGCAAGTGGAATGGATATTGATTCGCTTGTAGCCGATCTAATGAAAGCAGAGAGAATGCCGCTTGATAAATTAAAGCAAAATAAACAAACGCTTGAATGGCAGCGGGACGGCTATCGTGAAATGAACAGCCTGCTGTTTGCATTTCGTAATGCGACATTTGATATGAAACTTTCAAGTAATTACCGTGCACGTTCAACGAACAGTTCCAATTCAGATAAAGTGACAGCCACTGCCACAAGTGCTGCAAGTCAGTCTTCTTACAGTATTTCAAAGGTCGACCAACTGGCGGCAGCTGCAACAAAGGTGAATGCTGGAGCGATTTCAGCAGCCGGATCAAAGGTTGACCCTTCAAAATCTCTTTATGAGATCAAAGATTCGTTTGCCAACCAGAATTTCAACTGGCAGACAGGTACCGTGAAAAATCAGACGATTACCGCTGATGCAGATGGAAGTACGTTTAATCTCAAATTAGAGAGCGGAGAAGTTCTTAAAAACTTCGATAAAGATGCCGTTATTAAAGTAGATGGAAAATCTATTACACTTGTAACAGGAACACCGCAGGCTGGAGAAGCAAAGATTGATAGTGACGGGACTCTTACATTCGGGGAGTCGATTAAAAAAGGAAGCACTATAAAAGTAGATTATGTAATAGACAGTACAGACAACTACATGTCCTTTGACATGCAAACACACACATCCAAAGGGCAAATAAATGAAAATTTTCTAATACAGGGAACAGAATCATTAAATACCGTTTTTAATAAAATCAATTCATCTGAACTAGGTGTCACCGCTTTATACGATTCTTTTTCGGATAAAATTACGCTTACTAGAAAAGAAACTGGTGACTTTAATACGGCAGGTAATGAAATCATTACTTCAGCTGGTTTCCTGAACGATGTGTTGAGTTTTGGTTCTGGAACGGAGACGGGCGGCCAGAACGCAAAATTTACGATCAACGGCCTTTCAACCGAACGGACATCCAACACTTTCGAGATGAGCGGAGTCACTTTCACTTTAAAAGACACATTCACAGCCACAGACTCAGCAGTATCAATAAACGTCACAAACGACACGAACGCTGTCTTCGACAATATTAAAAAGTTCGTGACCTTATATAATGAAACAATCGCAAAAATTCAGGCCAAAACAGATGAAACACGCTACCGTGATTATCAGCCGCTGTCTGATGAAGAGCGCGAATCTCTAACTGATAAACAGCAGGAGCAATGGGACGAAAAAGCTCAAAGCGGACTGCTCAGAAAAGACTCAATCCTAACTGGTGCACTAAGCCAAATGCGTTCAGATTTTTATTCCACTCTATCTGCAGCATCCGGCTCGTCATTCACTCATTTGTCTAACATTGGCATCTCGACAACTTCGAACTACCGTGAAGGCGGCAAGCTGATCATCGATGAAGCGAAGCTGAAAAAAGCGATTGAAGAAAACCCTGAAGGTGTTGAAAAGCTCTTTACAAGCAACGGGCCGACAAGCGGTGAAAAAGGGATTATCACAAACCTTTATGACAACTTAAAAACAACGATGGACAAGCTGAATGCGAAGGCAGGAACTTCAAGCTCAACAAGCCAGCAGTTTACAATCGGCAGGAACCTTTCCTCCATTGACACTCAAATCGATCGGTTTGAAGACCGCTTAACCCAAGTAGAAAACCGCTATTGGTCGCAGTTCACGGCGATGGAAAAAGCCATTCAGCGTTCAAACGACCAAATGAATTATCTTATGCAGCAATTCGGTTAATAAAGGAGTAAATTGAAAATGGCACTTAACAACCCTTATCAAGCGTATCAGCAAAATTCTGTGAGTACAGCTTCACCGGGCGAATTAACGCTGATGCTTTATAATGGCTGTCTTAAGTTTATCAAGCAGGCACGCCGGGCAATTCAGCTGAAAAACACGCAAGAGAAAAACCTCAATCTTCAAAAAGCACAGCGGATTATCCAGGAGCTGATAATTACGTTAAATCCTGAAGCTGCTGTATCTGAATCTATGATGTCAATGTATGAATATATGAATCGCCGTTTAGTAGAAGCCAATATTTCAAACGATTTGGCTATTCTTGCTGAAGTGGAAGTGTATGTAACGGAGTTTCGTGATACTTGGAAGCAAGTAATTCAATCGGCCCGCAAGCAGCAGTTCGGACAAGGCGGTCAAGTCTAGTGAGTGCAGTAAACAAACTGCATCAGCTTACAAAGCAATTACTATCAGAAGTAAACGGTGCACCAGATAAAGACATGAGAGACAGCCACATCGTTAATATCCAGGATTGGATTGAGCAGCGTGACAGCCTGATCAACCAGCTAAAGCCTCCTTACAATCGTGAGGAAAAACAGCTTGGCAAAGAAATTACTGAATGGAACGCCATTATTCATGACAAGCTGAATCTGCTGAAGCAGGAAATTAAAAACGATATTACCCAGCTCAAGGTTCAAAAAGCATCGAATCAAAAATACATCAATCCTTATCAGAACGCATCAGTTGACGGCATGTACTATGATAAACGCAAATAAATCCCTCACTCAAAGTGAATATGAGCTCTTTTATTCCTATAATGAGCTGCTTAATTGTATTGAGGAGGACATGTACGATTTGATTCAGAGCTTTGAATCCATGGAGTACACAGAAGGCGAGCGTGTCATGGATGATCTTGTTGATGCATTCATTCAAATTGATACCACTCATTCCGGCATGTTCCACCTGGCAAGAGATGATGAGCATCTCCAAAATCAAATTCTTTTATTTGATCAAATCATCGACGAATTGAAGCCGTTTACATTGAATAAGGACGATACCCTTTCTTTTCAGATCTATATAAAAGAAGAGCTTTCAGTATTATTCATCAAATGGAAAAGGGAGGTTCAGGCATACCTATTGCCATACCTGTTTCATTAATCTCATCTGCATCCGGATGGGATTTTTTCTATAGCATAAATAAAGATTCTCAGTCATATTCTATTCACATCCATCCACGGCAGTCATTCAGCCGCAATCTTCAACAAATTTCACATAGTTTTAACATTATTTTAACGTTTGAGCAGGAATACCCGAGGGAAAGAGAGAAATAAGTTTACATATCCTTAACAAAAGGAGGAGTTCATTTTGAATTATAACGTCAGAGGCGAAAACATTGAGGTAACTCCAGCTTTAAGAGAGTATGTCGAGAAGAAAATCGGCAAGCTAGAACGCTATTTTGAGGATTCAATCGATGCAAACGTAAATGTAAATTTAAAATTCTACAATGATCAAGAATCAAAGATTGAAGTAACGATTCCAATGACCAATTTAGTATTGCGTGCTGAGGAATACAATGAGGATATGTACGCTGCCATCGATCTTGTGACAAACAAGCTTGAGCGTCAAATCCGTAAACATAAAACGAAAGTAAACCGAAAATTGCGCGAGCAGGGTTCAGCGAAATTCATGTTCACAAATGGGGCAGTTGAGGCAGAGGGTGAAAACACTCAGCCGCCAGTTCAGGAAGAAGATGACACGATCGAAGTTGTCCGCACGAAGCGCTTTAACTTAAAGCCAATGGACAGTGAGGAAGCGATTCTTCAAATGAACATGCTGGGCCATAACTTTTTCGTTTTCACAAATGCTGAAACGAATTCTACGAATGTGGTTTATCAGCGTAAAGACGGCAAATATGCAATTATCGAACCAACTGAATAATACCAATAAACCAATGCAGTCCGTTCTATGAGCGGGCTGCATTTTTACTTTGTCCGATTTACTAATGGCATTATTTTGTAACTTTCGGCATGCTTTTTTTGTCCATACCCGATATACTGTTGAAAACATTAAATATATGGTAAAATAAATAATAGTTTTGAAATTTCTAGCGGGTTCTCATGAATACTGTTCATGTATGGCACTTCATTAGACAGAGGAGCGTATAAAATGCTTGGAATCTTAAATAAGGTGTTCGATTTTAACAAACGTGCATTAAATAAATATGAAAAAATGGCTAATCAAATAGAGTCTTTAGCATCAGACATGGAAAAGCTTTCTGATGAAGATCTAAAGGCGAAAACACAGGAGTTTAAAGGCCGCGTTGCAAAAGGTGAGAGCGTCGATGACCTTTTGACTGAGGCTTTTTCTGTAGTCCGTGAAGCTGCAAAGCGTGTTCTTGGCTTATACCCTTATCCGGTTCAGCTTATGGGGGGTATCGCGCTTCATGAGGGCAATATCTCTGAGATGAAAACAGGGGAAGGTAAAACGCTGACGTCCACAATGCCTGTTTATCTGAATGCTCTTTCTGGAAAAGGCGTTCATGTTGTAACAGTCAATGAATACTTGGCAAGCCGTGATGCTGTTGAAATGGGCAAGCTGTATGAGTTCCTTGGTTTAACAGTAGGTTTAAATACGAACGGCCTTTCAAAAGAAGAAAAGCGTGCTGCTTATGCGGCTGATGTAACTTATTCTACTAATAATGAATTAGGATTTGACTACTTGCGCGATAACATGGTGCTTTACAAAGAGCAGATGGTTCAGCGTCCGCTTCACTATGCTGTAATCGATGAAGTTGACTCCATCTTAATTGACGAAGCGCGTACGCCGCTGATCATCTCCGGTTCTGCTGCAAAGTCAACGATGCTTTATGTGCAGGCAAACGGTTTTGTGCGTTCTCTTAAACGTGACGAGGATTACACGTTTGATGAAAAAACAAAAGGTGTTCAGCTGACAGAAGACGGTATGTCTAAAGCTGAAAAAGCATTTCATATTGAAAACCTTTTTGATCTTACACATGTTTCATTAAATCATCATATAAATATGGCATTAAGAGCACATGTTGTGATGCACAATGATGTTGACTACGTAGTTGAAGACGGTCAGGTTGTCATCGTTGACCAGTTTACAGGCCGTTTAATGAAAGGCCGCCGCTACAGCGATGGTCTTCACCAGGCAATTGAGGCAAAAGAAGGTCTTGAGATTCAAAATGAAAGCATGACGCTTGCAACGATTACGTTCCAGAACTACTTCCGCATGTACGAGAAGCTTTCTGGTATGACGGGTACAGCGAAAACGGAAGAAGAGGAATTCCGCAACATTTACAACATGCAGGTTGTAGCGATTCCTACTAACCGTGATGTTGTCCGTGATGACCGCGCTGACCTTGTATACCGTTCAATGGAAGGCAAGTTCAAAGCAGTTGTGGATGATGTAACGACGCGTTATTTTGCCGGTCAGCCGATATTGGTTGGTACGGTTGCTGTTGAAACGTCAGAGCTTATTTCAAAGCTTTTGAAGAAAAAAGGCGTTCCGCATAACGTTCTGAATGCGAAGAACCATGAGCGGGAAGCTGAAATTATCGAGAATGCCGGTCACCAAGGTTCCGTTACAATCGCAACGAACATGGCTGGACGCGGTACGGATATCAAGCTTGGACCTGGTGTTATAGAGCTTGGCGGTTTAGCTGTTATCGGTACAGAGCGCCACGAATCCCGCCGAATTGATAATCAGCTCCGCGGACGTTCAGGCCGTCAGGGAGATCCTGGTGTGACTCAATTCTACCTTTCTATGGAAGATGAATTAATGAGACGCTTCGGTTCTGAGAATATGATGGCGATGATGGATCGTCTTGGAATGGATGATTCACAGCCGATTCAAAGTAAAATTGTTACACGTGCGGTTGAATCTGCGCAAAAACGTGTTGAGGGCAATAACTTTGATGCACGTAAACAGCTTCTGCAATATGACGATGTTCTCCGTCAGCAGCGTGAAGTCATTTACAAGCAGCGCTTTGATGTCATTGATTCAGAAAATCTTCGCAGCATCGTAGAAAGCATGGTTACATCAACAGTTGAGCGCGTTGTTGCCATGTACACTCCTAAGGACGAGCTTCCTGAGGAATGGAATCTTGATGGATTGCTTGATTATTTAAGCGCGAATCTTCTTGAAGAGGGTACCTTCACGGTGAATGATTTCAAAGGGAAAGAATCTGAAGAAATCACTGAGCTTGTGTTAGAGAAAACAAAAGCACGCTACAACGAAAAAGAAGAAGCGTTCGGCGAAGAGCAGATGCGCGAATTCGAAAAAGTGATACTGCTTCGCGCGGTTGATACGAAATGGATGGATCATATTGATGCAATGGATCAATTGCGTCAAGGTATTCACCTTCGCGCTTACGGACAGACGGATCCGCTTCGCGAGTATCAAATGGAAGGCTTTGCGATGTTTGAAAACATGATTGCATCGATTGAAGAAGATGCTGCAAAATATATCATGAAAGCAGAAATCCGCAACAACCTTGAGCGCGAGGAAGTTGCAAAACCACAGGAGGCCGTTCACCCGAAAGAGGGAGACGAGGCGCCTAAGAAAAAACCTGTTAAAAAGCAGATGGAAATTGGCCGAAATGAAGCATGTGTTTGCGGAAGCGGCAAAAAATACAAAAACTGCTGCGGTAAGTAAATCAGGAAAGAGAGGTGTCAGGCACCTCTCTTTACCCCATTTTAGAGGAGAATTATAATGGAATTATCAGATATCCGGAACGAACTTGAAAAAATGGCTAAGAAATTAGCGGCTTTTAGGGGGTCTCTTTGACCTCGACCACAAACAGGCTCGTATTGATGAGCTAGATGAAATGATGTCCCATCCGAATTTCTGGGATAATCAAAATGAAGCACAGACCGTTATTAATGAAAGCAATTCTTTAAAAGAAGCGGTTAACCAATTCAATGAAATGAACGAAATGCATGAGAATCTCGAAATGACGCATGAGCTTTTAAAGGAAGAGTTTGATGCTGAGCTTCATGCCGAGCTTGAAGGCGAAGTCGTGGAGTTGACAACAGCTATGAACGAATTTGAGCTTCAGCTCTTATTAAGCGAGCCTCATGATAAAAATAATGCGATTCTTGAGCTTCATCCAGGAGCTGGCGGCACGGAGTCCCAGGACTGGGGCTCTATGCTGCTTCGCATGTATACTCGCTGGGGCGAAAAGAAAGGCTTCAAGGTAGAAACCCTTGATTATCTGCCTGGAGACGAAGCCGGCATTAAGAGCGTTACGCTTCTTTTCAAAGGACATAACGCATACGGTTACTTGAAAGCTGAAAAAGGTGTTCACCGTCTTGTCCGTATTTCACCATTCGATGCTTCAGGCCGCCGTCATACATCGTTTGTATCATGCGAAGTTATGCCTGAATTCAATGATGAAATCGACATTGATATCCGTACAGAGGACCTGAAAATTGATACGTACCGTGCGAGCGGTGCCGGCGGTCAGCATATCAATACAACTGACTCCGCTGTCCGTATTACGCATATTCCAACCAATACGGTTGTAACATGCCAAACGGAGCGCTCACAGATCAAAAACCGTGAGAGAGCCATGAAAATGCTTCAAGCGAAGCTCTATCAGCTGAAGCTTGATGAACAGCAGGCAGAGCTTGACGAAATCCGCGGCGAGCAAAAAGAAATCGGCTGGGGATCTCAAATCCGCTCTTACGTATTCCACCCGTACTCTCTTGTAAAAGATCACCGCACAAGTACAGAGAGCGGAAACGTTCAAGGTGTCATGGACGGCGACTTAGATCCATTTATTGATGCATACTTGCGTTCTAAACTTTCATAAGAAGATATTACGGCTGTCCTTTTGAGGGCGGCCGTTTTTTTTATTTTTAGAAGGAAAATGTAAAAAAGATAGTAAAGCTTTTATAACGGCAAGTATTTTATTGATTCCCGCAAGTAATAGGGTCATTTTAGACAATATTTTCTCTATTTTGGAAAGTAAGCACTATCTAAATAACGAAAATTTTTCACAAAAAGTAAGTTCCCATAACCAAATATGGCTAAATCCATCATCATTAGCAAAAACTAACCCCAACCCTTTACCTCTTTAGCACGTTATTACACTGTTATTTACAGCTTGTTCAGACGGGTGCTATACTCTGAAAGGTTATGTCAAAAAACAAGTGTTTTCATAGATGGAGGATACAGCATGTTTCAGCGTAAACGCACTCGTACTTACAATCCGGCTTTAGAAAAGATCACTTCATATTTGTTTATTTTGCTTGGTTCTGGAATCGTTGCCATTACCTTTAATTTGTTTCTCTTGCCTAACCGCATTGCATCTGGCGGAGTCAGCGGCATTAGTACAATTACAGATTTCTTATTTGAATTTGAACCTGCGTATGTTCAGTGGGCCTTCAACATTCCTTTATTTATTGCAGGAGTTCTGCTTCTTGGAAAGCAATTTGGTTTAAAAACGTTAATAGGAACCATTTTCCTTCCTTTTGTAGTCTTTTTAACGAAAGATATGGAGCCTGCTACGACAGATCCTTTGCTTGGCGCCATTTTCGGCGGAATCGGCGTAGGTCTTGGTCTCGGTCTTGTTTTTCGCGGAAAAGCTTCAACAGGCGGGACAGATCTTGCGGCACAGATTATCCATAAGTTTACAGGACTCTCTCTTGGTACATGTGTAGCTTTAATAGATGGACTAATCGTGCTGACGGCAGCTTTTGTTTTTGATATAGAACGCGGTTTATATGCACTTGTAGGCCTTTATGTGACGAGCAAAACAATTGATATCGTTCAAGTTGGACTTGGACGTTCAAAGATGACGATGATCATTACCAATCAAGAAGAAGAAGTCAGAAAGGCTATTCTGAGTGAAATTGACAGGGGAGTGACCAAATTATCTGCTTTCGGAGGCTACACGGACAATGAGCGGCCGATTTTAATGTGTGTGGTTGATCAAACAGAATTCACCAAATTGAAACAACTCGTAAAAAGCATTGATACGTCTGCATTTGTCGTTGTAATGGATGCTTCTGATGTACTCGGCGAAGGTTTCAAGCGGGCGTAGATAGGATATAATAGAAATGTATTTTATATCCTTATTTGAGGAGGATTTTGGCAATGAAAACAAAACTATTCGCACTATTATTTGGAACATCATTAGCGCTCGCTGCATGCGGAGGCGGAGATAATGCCGGAGAAGAGCCTAAAGAAGATTCAGGAACTAAGGATACGGCAAAAGCTGAAGAAATCGTACAGCAAAACTGCATCAGCTGTCATGGACAAAATCTTGAAGGCGGCGGGGCTGCACCTAGCCTGGAAAAAGTAGGCGCTAAATATGATGAAGATAAAATTGAAAGCATCATTAACAAAGGTCAGGGCGGAATGCCTGCAGGTCTTATTAATGAAACAGACGCAGCTGTGGTAGCAGAATGGCTTGCGCAGAAAAAGTAACTTCCATTAAGACCAGCCTGAAAAATATGGCTGGTTTTCCTATTTTTATCCCCTCACTTTTAACCTAATTCTATCCAATCCGCAAGTAAAACCTTTCGACACTCAGAAAAATTTACCATTATATAATCCCTAAAAATAGATTGTCTTTTTAGTCGGAAAGTTCTAATATTTACATTAAAGCGTTTCCAATACCTCCAACATTGGAACCATAAACAATTGTTAATCGATAAAATTCTACAATTTACGACGTTGAAATGAAACTGTAATATTTTTAAGTCTATTTTTGCCGAACTTTGATGTTATAATATTTTTTGTGGGTAATCTTATTAATATATGAAAATATTGGATACATATTCCGAGACACACTCTTAAAAACAATACGAACCAGCGGACACCACGTAATCTACAAAATAAACAGCTTTGGGTGATAAAAATATGATCGAAATGACAGACGTTTTTAAAACGTATTCAAATGGCGTTCTTGCCATTAATGGAATAAATGTAAAAATTGATCAGGGCGAATTTGTTTATGTTGTCGGTCCGAGCGGTGCTGGTAAATCAACATTTATTAAAATGATGTACCGTGAAGAAAGACCAACAGACGGCAAAATCGTGATCAATGGAATAAATCTTGCTAAATTGCGGGAAAAGAAAGTTCCATATTTAAGAAGAAGCATCGGCGTTGTTTTCCAGGACTTTAAACTTTTGCCTAAGTTAACTGTTTTTGAAAACATTGCATTTGCTCTTGAAGTTATTGGAGAGAATCCTAGAATTATCAAAAAGAGAGTGCTGGACGTTTTAGACCTTGTTCAGCTCAAGCATAAGGCTAGATTTTTCCCTAATGAGTTATCAGGAGGAGAACAGCAGCGCGTTTCGATTGCGCGGTCAATTATTAACAATCCTGGGGTTGTCATCGCTGATGAGCCGACAGGAAACCTTGACCCCGATACTTCCTGGGAGATCATGAGCATCTTTGAGGAAATCAACAATCGAGGAACGACTGTTGTGATGGCGACACACAACCGTGAGATAGTAGACACCATGAAAAAACGAGTCATCGCGATCGAAGATGGAAAGATTGTGCGTGACGAGGCTAGAGGGGAGTATGGGATTTATGATTAGAACCCTTGGGCGTCACTTCAAAGAAACGTTAAAAAGCTTAAGCCGCAATGCCTGGATGACATTTGCGTCAGTCAGTGCCGTAACTGTCACTTTAATTCTTGTCGGAACGTTCCTGGTTATTATGATGAACTTAAACAACTTTGCTTCTAAGGTTGAAGAGGACGTTGAAATACGGGTGCTGGTAGATGTGACAAGCACACCCGAGGAACAAAAGCAGCTGAGGACCAAGATTGATAACCTCAGCGGAATTAAAACAGCAAAACTGTCACCAAAGGAAAAAGAACTTGATAACCTGATCAGCAGCATGGGAGAACAAGGGAAATCTTATCAGCTTTTTGAACAGAACAATCCTTTGAATGATGTTATTGTCATCAAAACGGAAGATCCGCGTGAAACCCCTCAAATCGCGAAGAGGATTGAGGGATTTAATGGAGCTTATAAAGTTCTGTACGGTAAAGAAGAAGTAGAAAAACTATTCAATTTTGTTGAAATCTCAAGAAACATCGGCATCGGGTTAATCATCGGATTAGTCTTTACGGCCATGTTCCTTATCTCAAATACAATTAAAATTACGATTTTTGCCAGAAGGCATGAAATAGAGATTATGAAACTAGTAGGTGCAACAAACTGGTTTATCCGCTGGCCGTTCTTCCTTGAAGGTTTATTGCTTGGAATTATGGGATCAATTATTCCGATTGTGCTCGTAATGGCCACGTACAACTATTTATATACATGGGTTGAACCGAAAGTTGCAGGTTCATTTGTTCAATTACTGCCGTTTAGTCCATTCGTCTTCCAAGTATCAGCTATTTTGATCTTAATAGGCGGATTAATCGGAGTGTGGGGAAGTTTAATGTCTGTCCGAAAGTTCTTAAGAGTATAAACTGGCAATCTGATAGATTGCTGGTTTCCTCGTTCAGAGGATGATAGATAAAGGGAGGAACTAGAGAGTGAGAAAGAAAATCTTATCACTTGGGTTGGCTGCTTTAATAGGGACAAGCTCTGTTATTATTCCAATTACCCAAGAAAAGGCATATGCAAACGCTGATCTTGAAAAGAAAAAAGCAGATATTCAAAATGAGCGTTCAGGCGTAGATTCAAACATCCAAGAAAAGCAAGGCGAGTTATCAAAGCTTGAAGAAAAAGAGAAAAGCTTAAATAACGAGATTGAAAAACTTGATAAGCAAACAGCGGATACAAATGAGAAAATCCGTGAGCGTCAAGCTGAAATCGATGAAACGAAACAAAAGATTGAAGAATTAAAGGTTCAAATTGCAGAAGTAAAAGAGCGTATTAAAAAGCGTAATCTACTTCTAGAGGACCGTGTACGTTCTCTACAGGAGAGCGGCGGTGTAGTAAGCTATTTAGATGTGCTACTAGGTGCTCAGGATTTCGGTGACCTTGTTACGCGCGTAAGTGCTGTAACAACGATTGTCGAAGCAGATAAAGAAATTATCAAAGCCCACGAGGAAGACAAAAAACTTCTAGAGCAAAGTGAAGCAGAACTAAGTAGCCAGCTTCAGAAGCTTGAAACAGCTTTAACTGAGTTAGAAGCATTAAAACAGCAGTTAAAACAGCAAGCAGCAGAAAAAGGCAAATTAATTGAGCAAGTTAAAGCTCAGCATCAGGAAACAGAAGCAGCAATCTATGAGTTAGAAGATGAATCAGCATTCTTAAAAGAGCAGGAAGCAGCAATTCAAAAAGAAATGGAACGTCAAAAACAAGTAGAAGAACAGCGCAAGCGCGAAGCAGCAGAAGCAGCTGCACGTGCACAGCAGGAAGCTGATGCAAAAGCG
Organism: Bacillus sp. V2I10; assembly: GCF_030817055.1. Taxonomy (NCBI): domain Bacteria; kingdom Bacillati; phylum Bacillota; class Bacilli; order Caryophanales; family Bacillaceae; genus Bacillus; species Bacillus sp. V2I10. The sequence continues at coordinate 788,518 of NZ_JAUSYV010000001.1, forward strand.
GCAGCAGCAAAAGCAGCGGCTAGTAAGCCAGCAGCAGCTTCATCTAACAGTTCTTCAAATGAATCAACAGCAACTGCTCCGGAACCAGAACCGGCACCTGCACCGGCAGTAACTGGCGGCAAGTTCATGTGGCCTGCACAAGGTACATTTACATCTGGATATGGCCATCGCTGGGGTAAATTGCACGCTGGTATTGATATTGCAAACAGAGCAAGCAATGTACCAGTTGTAGCAGCAGCAGCAGGAACGGTTATCCGTTCTTACTACTCAAGCAGCTATGGAAATGCTGTTTTCATTTCACATAACATCGACGGTAAAGTATACACAACTGTTTATGCACATTTAGAAGCGCGCCATGTAAGCAGCGGACAATCTGTCAGCAAAGGTCAGCAGCTTGGCTACATGGGTAACACTGGCCGTTCAACAGGCAAGCATCTTCACTTCGAAATTCACGATGGTGCTTGGAAAAACCCAGTTAACCCAATGCAGTTCTTACAATAATAACCAAACTCCTAAAACATTATGTTTTAGGAGTTTTTTTGTTGTTTAGGAAATTATAGGATAATTCGTATTTACACATAATCACTAATAGGTGTGTCTACTTTCCATACTAAGCGTCGAATGGAGCAAGTAAATCATCTTTGTGTAGAAAAAAGTGCGTCTAAGCGTCGAATGGAGCAGAAAAATCGCTTTCCTGTAGAAAAAAGTGCGTCAAGGCATCGAATGGAACAAAAAAATCACTTTCTATTAGAAAAAAGTGCGTCAAAGCGGAGAATGAAGAAAAAACTCGCCTTTCCTGGAGAAAAAGTGCATCATAGGATATCAAAATTACAAATTGATTTCCCAAGTACAACTTCAAGAACACAAATTATTTTTGATTAGCTTTTTTCATGTTCCTTTATTTTTAAGTGAAACCATCTTGTCCTACATGATTTATCCTTTTTTCACATATACTAGAGATACGAGTTTATTTGTAAAGATCGTACATAACGAAGTTAACCTTTAGAAGGAGGAACAAGATGAAGCAAAAAGTCACAGCTCTTATGATGGCTCTCTCAATGGCACTGGGTGCGGGCGGCATGTACGCCGGCATGCAGTTTATGGAACATGATCAGCAGGATACAAAAGCAGAAGAGCTTGCCGTTCCTGCTGTGACAGATGTATTAAAGCAAGATCGGGATCAAGAAGTAGAAGGTCTCGAAAAAGTGAAACAGGCCTATGACTTAATCTCAAGCAAATATGTTGAGGAAGTAGACGAGGAGGAGCTGCTTGAAGGAGCGATTCAAGGCATGCTGACCACTCTCGATGATCCTTATTCTGTCTATATGGATAAAGAAACAGCCAAGCAATTTTCCGATAGTCTTGATTCTTCTTTTGAAGGGATCGGTGCAGAGGTGGGAATGGATGGCGGTAAAATCATTATCGTCTCTCCATTTAAAAATTCACCTGCAGAAAAAGCAGGGCTGCAGCCGAATGATCAGGTCATTAGCATTGATGGTGAGCCTGTAGTCGGCAGCGACCTCAACGATACCGTCCTTAAAATCCGCGGGAAAAAAGGAACAAAGGTTAAAATTGAAGTGCTGCGGACCGGTTCAAAAGAAAAACTGAGCTTTGATGTGACACGGGACGAAATTCCGATTGAAACGGTATTCAGTTCTGTTAAAACAAAAGGGAAATCGAAATACGGCTATATTGAAATCACCTCTTTCTCCGAAGATACAGCTAACGATTTCACAGAGGAATTAACAAAACTTGAGCAAAAAAACATTAAAGGACTGGTCATCGATGTTCGCGGAAACCCGGGCGGATATTTGCAAAGTGTGGAAGAAATTCTGAAACAATTTGTGACCAAGGATCAGCCATACATTCAAATTGAAGAGCGCAACGGCGATAAGAAACGCTATTTCTCCAATTTGACTCAGAAAAAAGACTATCCTGTTACAGTCCTGATTGATAAAGGAAGTGCATCTGCTTCTGAAATTCTGGCAGGAGCTTTAAAGGAAGCCGGAAAGTATGAGATTATTGGAGAGACCTCTTTTGGAAAAGGCACTGTTCAGCAGGCTGTTCCTATGGGCGACGGAAGCAATATCAAGCTGACCCTTTATAAATGGCTGACACCTGAAGGAAACTGGATCCATAAAAAAGGTGTTGAACCAACAATCAAGGTTTCACAGCCTAAGCACCTTGTAACTGCACCGATCCAGCTGGAAAAACCGCTCGCTGTTGATATGAATGATGAGCAAATCAAAATAGCGCAGATTCTTTTAAAAGGATTAGGCTATGACCCAGGAAGAGAAGATGGATATTTCGGCAAGAAAATGGCTGAAGCCGTCAAGGATTTCCAAAAGAAAAACAAGCTTTCGGCTACTGGAAATATTGATGTTCAAACAGCAGAGGCCATTAATCAAAAAGTTTCTGAACAGCGTTTAAATGGAAAACATGATCTTCAGCTTGAGAAAGCGATTGAAACATTATCCAAATAAATAGTAGAGCCAGCTTGCAAACTAGTGAGCTGGCTCTATTTTTATGGAATTTCCTGACAAATTAACTACATTTAGGACGATTTTCTATTTTTTTGTGAGAATAACGACGAAAATCAGAAAGAATTTCCGTATTTTTATAATTAGTACCGACTTTTCGCGCACAAAAAAATGAAACTTTAGCTAGTTGATAAATTGGGATATTAGTTTTACGATGGAAGTACTGTTCTACAACACACTCTAAAAACAGAAAGATGGGGAGATCAATTGAAAAAAAGGGCAAGTGTGATGAGAGAACAAACTTATCGACAGTTGACAGAAGAATTTAAAGAAAGACTACAAACTGCAAATTCCTCACATGCGAAGGTCAGCAAATGGGTTCAGCTGTTCTGCATGTACTTGGCAAACTACACAGACGTTAAGAGACTGCAGGAAATCGATAAAGTTTGCATTCAAGAATACTTTCACTATTTAACGGAGAACTACAAGCGTCTTTCGTTAAACCTCACGGATATAAAACGGTCTATGCAGCTGATTGAAGAAGTGCTGGATATTAAAGTAGACGACTCACTCCTTGATTTTTCACTGTCGAATTTGCATCTTTGGAGCAAATTAAAGTAAACTCGGTCAATATAAGATATTCATCCTATTCTATATCTGATAAAATAGCATTAATCGTTTACTTACTAAGCTGACGAAAGCAATCAAGGTGGTGTATGAAGTTTGCTCGAAAACTGGTTGCTAGAATTTCTATTGGCAATGGGAAGGTTTTTTATTCATCCTCTCGTTTATTTTTTCCTTATTTATTCACTTGTGCTTGGATTTATTCGCATAAAGCGGGAGCGAAAATCCTTCCATACAAGAATTCAAGATATCTATGAAGAAGTACGGTTTACATATTCAAAAGGACTGCTTACAGGTCTTCTTTTGTCTGCAGTGACATTTGTACTTGGCATGATGATGCCTCTTGGTTCAATCATCCTGCTGGCAGCCGTGACAGTTATTCTGTCTCTTACTTTTCAGCTGCGCTTTCTTTCGCCGGCTTACACAATGGGATTAACAATTTTTTCGGTATTTCTTTTGATGCAGGCAGATGCTGTCTCTTTTTTACCAGATCTAAATGAGACAAGCTTTTCCTTACTTGCTATTTTAATGGGACTGCTTATGATTGCGGAGGGTGTCCTTGCTTATCGGACAGCTCATATAAAGACGTCTCCGTTTCTATTAAAAAGCAGCAGGGGTCTTCCAATCGGGAATCACGTTGCAAATCGCACATGGCTGCTGCCGCTGTTTTTACTCATTCCAGGAGGATCCTTAACGGAAAGCCTGTCGTGGTGGCCGGTATTGACAATCGGAGATGAGCCGTTTCTTTTTGTATTCATTCCTTATATCATTGGTTTTCATCAAAGAGTTCAGGGTTCATTGCCTCAAGAAAGTATTATGGTCACGTCTAAGCGCGTCATCTGGCTTGGATTGATGATTTTTGCCGCGGCGGTCGCAAGTGTCTGGTTTATGCCGCTTGCATTTGCAGCAGCTCTGCTTGCCATCATAGGCAGGGAATTTTTGACCGTCCGGCAGCGGATGAATGATAATTCTGCAGCTTTCTATTTCTCAAAGCGGGATCATGGCCTGATGGTGCTTGGCATTTTGCCGCATTCACCTGCCGTCAAGCTTGAGCTTGAAGTTGGCGAAATCATTATGAAAACAAATGGAGCCTCGGTCAAAACGGTCGATGAGTTTTACCAGGCTCTGCAAATTAATGGTGCTTTCTGCAAAATGGAAGTCATCGGCTTAAATAGAGAGATCCGCTACGTCCAGGGAGCTGTTTACAAAGGCGAACACCACGAGCTTGGCATTCTGTTTGTGCAGGATGAGAAGAAGTGGGAGACAGAGGCGGTATAAGCTGCCAGATAAACACTCAAACTATTGTTTGAGTGTTTTTTGTATCGGTGTAAACTATTGGAGTGTATGGTGTGTTGAAAATGATGAAATTGGTACCTAAGGACGGCTATGATACCCTGAAAAGACGAAATAGTAACTTAGGAAATCATAGTGCTGCTATGGCACCCCGAAGAGGCACAATTCCAATATTAAGGGAATCAGCCCCAATAAAATAACTTAAAAAATCGATTGACTCTGACGTTACGTCATACCTTAAAGTTAATGGTGAAGGGAGGCTGACAGCTTATGAAAGTAAAAGAGGTCGCGGATTTAGTTGGAATTAGTGTGCGCACACTGCATCATTATGATGAAATCGGATTGTTAACGCCAGATAAGGTAACTGATTCTGGATACCGGCTTTATTCCAATGAAAATCTCGAAACGCTGCAGCAGATCTTATTTTTTAAAGAGCTTGGTTTCCCTTTAAAGAAAATAAAAGAAGTCATCAGCAGTCCTTCATTTGACCGGGAAGAAGCGCTCAGGCTGCACAGGAAAATGCTGCTTGAGAAGCGGAACCGGCTTGATCAGATGATTGCAACAGTTGAGAAAACAATAAAACATGCGAAAGGAGAAATTGAGATGTCACAGAAAGAAAAATTTGAAGGGTTTGACTTCAGTCAAAATCCTTATGAGCAGGAAGCTCGTGAACGCTGGGGCGACGAGGCGGTTGATAAGGCTAACGCAAAAGCAGCAGGCATGACTATAGAGATGCAGGAAAATTTTAATAATCTCTATAGAAAGCTTGCAGATCTTCGTTACGATTCACCTTCATCTGAAGAGTCGCAGGCTGCAATCGGAGAATGGTATGTAATGCTGAATGAATTTGGTGATTATTCGCTTGATGCTTTTAAAGGACTCGGACAAATGTATGTGGATGATGAACGGTTTACGAAAAACATTGATAAGTTCGGTGAAGGGTTAGCTGCATATATGAGAGATGCAATGGCTATTTACGCGGATAATCATAAGAAGTAAAAACAGAGCTCAGCCGTTTTTTGGCTGAGCTCTCGTTTCATATGCAAATCTTAAATAAAATAAAGTCCGCGCATACTTTCTTCCTTGGTACATCAGAATATAATTGATACATTTCGTTAAACTGTATTCGTTTATGGAGTTCCTCTTGCTGCCATTTTCTCAGACTTTAGATGGGGATTGCAATTTTAGATTGTTATAAGATAATGAAGATGCACTTTTTATAAAAAGGAGGAGATACTGTGAATTTTCCAAAGGATGAGGATGGAAAAGTACTGAGTATGCTGTATAAAGAGGGTCTTAATTTTAAGAAGCCTCATATGATTGATTTTTATGTGGCGGTTCCGGATCAGGAGAACGGAGAAGCTATTGTAAAGGCACTCTCTGATAAAGGCTACAAATTCATGATGGAGTATGACGATGATGTGGAAGAATGGACATGCTTTGGCTCCGTTAAGATGCATTTAAAGCATAATGAGATTGTGGCCATGCAAAAGAAGCTTGATGCGATTACTAAGCCGCTTGGCGGCTATGCAGATGGATGGAGCGTCATGACTGAATAGAAAAAAGCCAGCTGAAGGGCTGACTTTTTTAGTTATTGCAAAATATAAAGTTTTGAGTACTCGTGGCGCTTCCGCTTTTCTTATAGAAAAGAAACAATAATTAGCATAGTGAAAATGATCGTTAAATGATTGAGTGAGAAGATAAACATCATCGTTGCCCATTTGTAATCATCCATCTTTTTAAAGCTGATGATTCCGGCAAGCATCCAGGCAAGCGTCAGGGCGAACATGGAGAAAGCGACAACTTTGCTGAACGATAAGAACAGGAATGATGATGCAAGCAGCAAAATTAAATAAACGATTGTTTGAATTTTAGCACGCGGTGTTCCTTTTACAACCGGAAGCATCGGAACGCTTGCATTCTTGTAATCTTCTAAACGTCTGATGGCAATCGCATAGAAATGCGGAGGCTGCCATAAAAACATTAAAACGAATAGTCCAAGTGCTGCAGGGTGGAACATGTCAGGCGAAATTGCTGCCCAGCCAATTAGAGGGGCAATGGCGCCGGATAAGCTTCCTACCTCCGTGTTATAAATGGTTTTTCTTTTTGTCCACATTGTGTAAGGGACAAGGTATAAAAATAATCCAAGAGCTCCAATAAAAGCCGTTAAAGGTGAGATCAAGAACAAAAACACAATTCCGCTTATTGAAAGAGCGGTGCCAAGCCATAAAGCAAACTTGGGATGGATGGATCCTGTAACTGTTGGTCTCTCCATCGTGCGTTTCATAAGAGAATCGATATCGCGGTCGTAATAGTTATTAATCGCACCGGCACCGCCTACAACAGCTGCTGTACCTAGAAGAGCAAGAATGACGACTAGAATATTATCCACAAAACTGACATTATATACAGACAATGCTACTGAAAGGCCGGCAAACATACCTAGTAGGTTTGATTTCACAATGCCGTCTTTGACGATAGCCTTAAAATTACTCCAAGAAAAGATGCTTTTTATAGAAAGAGAATCCTCTACGATTACCTCTGTACTTTTCATCACAATTCTCCTTTTCTTTTTTAAAGAGATAAGAAAGTATAAAGTTTTGCGCATTGATGGCGAGCGTAATCGCCCAACTCCTCGGCCAGAACAAATCCGTCAAAAAAGTCAAAAGCGGACTTTTCTGCCGGATTCTTATCTATCATGCCTGAGCTGAACGGGCGATTGCGCTTTTCTTAATCCAAACTCATACTAACATACTTGATTATCTAACATATTAACAGTTATTTGTACTGGAAAGTAATAGTCGGGAGCATTTGACAAAAAGATGTCGTATCTTTGTGAACATTTTCTATACGTTTTCTTATTCTTCAGACAATTATCCGATTGAGTATTAGGAAGCTGTCCACAATAATGACAGTATCTTCCATTTTAAAGGAGTGTTTGTGTATGAAGCATCAAGCAACACCTTATTTAATGTTTAATGGGAATGCGAAAGAAGCGCTGGAGTACTATAAAGGAGTTTTCGGCTGCGAGATTGCAGAGATGCAGACGTATGGCGAAGCCGATTATCCGGCTCCTCCTGAGGCTGAACATAAGATCATGCACGCCCGCCTGAAAAAAGATGATCTGCTTCTAATGATTTCAGATGCTTTTCCTGGCAATACAGTTGAAACCGGCAACAATCTATCATTGGTGCTGGAGTTTGAATCGGAGGATGAAATCAGAACCGTTTACAGTGCTCTAATTGAAAAAGGCACGATTTTGATGGAGCTTCAGGATACATTCTGGGGAGCCACTTATGCTAAGGTGAAGGATACATTCGGAATGATCTGGGATCTGAATCTTGAGAAAGCTAAATAAGAATAATCAAAAAGGAGTGCCTGCCTGGTACTGCTTTTATATAGTTATCAAGTATTTATGTCTAGCTTCACCGTCCAGCTCCTCGGCCAGAACGGATCCGGCGAAAAGTCAAACCCTGACTTTACTGTCGGATCCTTATCTGTCATGCCAGAGCTAAACGGGCGATTCCGCTTTTCTTATGAAAATGCTTGCATAAACTAGCTTCTTACACTACCATTATTTGTGGACAGACTGTAAAAGGAGAGTGTAGCTATGAACACTAAATATTATTTGGACAACTCACTCGGATATAAGCTGTTCCATGCTTCAAGGCTAATATGCAGCCGTTTAAATCAAAACTTAAGAGACTATTCCGTTACGTATGAACAGTGGCAAATCCTGTGCAGACTTTATGAAAAGGATGGCCAAACGCAAAATCAGCTGGCTCTGCTTAATGAAAGAGATCAGCCAAGTGTTTCACGGCTTATTGATAATATGATCAAGCGCGGGCTGGTGAAACGAGTTCCGCACGAAAGTGATGGGCGCATCAACCTGATTTTTTTGACTGAAGCAATGAAAGATCTTCAATCTGAGCTCGAGGGGTTAGCAAGTCAAACCATTGCGGATGCTTCAGCAGAGATTAGTGAACACGACATGGAAATCTGTCTGGCGGTGCTTGATAAAATAAGAAATAACTTAAAATAAATGTTTATTGCCCAAATACTTGTTTAAACAAGTAAATTTATATTGACAAATGATAATGAAAATCATTATCATTTAAAGTGGATAACAAAAAAAGCGAAAGCTTCTTTTTTTTAAGGGTTATATGAGAATGATTATCTTTACCAGAGCGGATGAGGTGATTACCCAACATAGAGCTTCAAAAATACATGGATGTAAGGAAACATTATGAAAAAGAGATATTTGTTTTTAGCGCTCACAATTTTATCAATAAGCTCCATTTTCATCGGGGTCAAGGACATTACGCCTTTAGATCTTCTGAATCTGCAGGATGATCAGGTGCAAATCCTCCTGATAAGCAGACTGCCAAGGCTCATCAGCATTTTGATTGCAGGTGTCAGTATGAGCATCTGCGGCTTAATCATGCAGCAGTTAACGAGGAACAAATTTGTCTCTCCGACCACAGCTGGTACGATGGACTCAGCTAGATTGGGCATTTTAGTTTCGCTGATGATTTTCACTTCGGCAAGTCCGCTTGAAAAGATGGGTGTTGCCTTCCTTTTCGCACTAGCCGGAACGTTCATTTTTATGAAGATTTTAGAGAGAATCAGATTTAAAGATACGATCTTCATTCCGCTTGTAGGCTTAATGTTCGGCAACATCATTGGTTCCATTACAACCTTTTTCGCCTACAAAAATGATTTGATTCAAAACATGTCATCTTGGCTTCAGGGCGATTTTTCTATGATTGTAAAAGGGCAGTATGAGCTGATCTACATAAGCATTCCTCTTGTTATTGTTGCGTATTTCTATGCGAACCGATTTACGGTAGCTGGAATGGGAGAAGAGTTTTCAGCCAATCTGGGACTGAATTATAAGCAGGTTGTCAATATAGGTCTTGTGATCGTAGCTCTTGTGACAACGGTCGTTATTTTGACCGCAGGCGTCATTCCGTTCCTTGGATTAATCATTCCGAACATCGTCAGTATTTATTTAGGGGACAACCTGAAGAAAAGCCTTCCGCATACAGCTTTGCTGGGTGCAGTATTTATCCTGTTCTGTGATATTTTAGGGCGCATCATCATTTATCCGTATGAAATATCGATTGGTTTGACTGTCGGTGTGATCGGAAGCATCATTTTCATTTATTTACTGTTTAGGAGAAAGGCATATGAATAATAAAACGAAGCTTATCATCCTTGGGGTCATCGCCGTATTATTCGCTGCAATTTTCCTATTCTATGATGTTGGACGGAACCCGGATTATGTTCTTCCAAAACGGGGAGTCAAGATTTTGGCCATTGTTTTGACAGGAAGCTGCATCGCGTTTTCTACGATGATTTTTCAAACGATTACAAATAACCGAATCTTAACTCCGAGCATCATTGGATTAGATTCTCTCTATCTTTTTATTCAGACGTTCATCATCTTTGTTTTTGGTTCTCAATCACTTACGATGACTAATAAGAATATAAACTTTCTTTTATCTGTCGGGTTAATGGTGCTGTTTGCCCTGCTCCTCTATCAGCTTCTTTTTAAAAGAGAAGGGAGAAACATCTATTTTCTCCTATTAGTCGGGATTGTGTTTGGAACGTTATTCGGAAGCATGTCCTCATTTTTGCAGGTGCTGATAGATCCGAATGAGTTTCAGATTGTGCAGGACAGGATGTTTGCAAGCTTTTACAATGTGAACACAGATCTTCTCCTTGCTGCGATTCTTATCACTGCCGCGATTGCGGTTTATTTTATGAAATTCAGTCATTTCCTGGATGTGCTCTCGCTCGGAAGGGAGCACGCTGTAAATCTCGGCATCGACTACGATGGAGTGGTCAGAAGGCTGCTGATTATGATTGCCATTTTAGTCTCTATCGCAACGGCTCTCGTTGGCCCGATTACATTTCTTGGCCTGCTTGTTGCAAATGTGGCACATGAGTTTTTAAAAACATATCAGCACAAGTACTTGATTATAGGATCAATTTTAATCAGCATCATTGCTTTGCTCGGCGGTCAATTTATCGTTGAGAAAGTATTCACCTTTTCAACAACATTAAGCGTGATCATCAATTTCATAGGCGGCGTGTACTTTATTTATCTGCTGCTCAGGGAGAATAAATCATGGTAGAAGTCAGCAAGGTTTCAAAACGGTATGGAAATAAGAATGTAGTGGAAGATGTATCCATCCGGGTCGAAAAAGGGAAAATCACCTCTTTTATCGGACCGAACGGAGCGGGAAAAAGCACGCTGCTGTCGATGGTCAGCCGTTTGATTAAAAAGGATACGGGGCAGGTATTTATTGACGGCACCGACATTGGAGAATGGAAAAGCAATGATCTTGCGAAAAAAATCTCGATCCTGAAGCAGTCCAATCATTTGAATATCCGTTTAACGATCAGAGACCTGGTCAGCTTTGGACGGTTTCCATATTCTAAAGGGAATCTCACAAAGGAAGATATGAAGCACGTTGATGAGGCCATTCAGTATATGGAGCTTCAGGGCATGCAGGATAAATACCTGGATCAGCTGAGCGGAGGCCAGCAGCAGCGCGCATTTATTGCCATGGTCATCGCCCAGAATACAGAGTATGTTCTCCTTGATGAACCGCTGAACAACCTGGACATGAAGCATTCCGTGCAGATCATGAAAGTGCTGAGAAGGCTTGTGGACGAGCTTGGAAAAACAGTCGTGATTGTGATTCATGATATCAACTTTGCTTCCTGCTATTCAGATTTTATTGTCGCATTAAAAGACGGAAAAATTGTGAAGGAAGGTCCTGTTGCAGAAATCATTACATCCCCTGTTTTAAAAGAAATTTATGAGATGGATATTGATATTCAAACGATAAACGGCAATCGCATTTGTGTTTATTTTTAATAAAATAATAGAGGTGAAGAGAATGAAGAAGAATTTATTAGTAGTCCTATTAACGGTTGTACTGGCTGTTTTTGCGGCAGCGTGCGGAACAAAAGAGGCAGAAAAAACTTCTGCCAGCGGTGAGAAAGCGAAAGAAGAAATAACAGTGAAGCATCAATTAGGCGAAACAAAAGTACCTGAAAATCCTGAAAAAGTCGTTGTTTTTGACTTCGGAACATTGGATTCTTTAGATAAATTAGGCATTGAAGCAGCGGGAGTGCCGCAGGAAAACGTTCCTTCTTATCTTTCAAAATATGAAGATGCAAAATACGAAAATGTCGGCGGCTTAAAAGAGCCGGACTTTGAAAAAATCAATGAAATGGAACCAGATCTCATCATCATTTCAGGCAGACAGCAGGATTCGTATGAAGAGATGAGCAAGATTGCCCCGACCATTTTCATGGGCGTGGATACAATGAAGTACATGGAATCATTTAAAGAAAATGTAACAACATTAGGCGAGATCTTCGGCAAGGAAGAAGAAGCAGAAAAAGAGTTTGCTAAAGTAGAAGAGTCAATCAAAGCCCTTAAAGAGAAAGCATCAGCAGGCGATGAAAAAGCCTTAATCGTCCTTGCGAATGACGGCAAGGTAAGTGCCTACGGAGCAGGCTCACGCTTCGGCATTATCCATGACGAATTCGGATTCGCGGCAGCTGATGAAAAAATCGAGGTTTCTACACACGGACAAAGCATTTCATTTGAATATATTGCAGAAAAAGACCCGGACTACCTATTTGTTATTGATAGAGGAGCAGTTGCCGGCGGAGAATCCTCTGCGAAGCAGGTATTGGAAAATGACTTAGTCAAAAATACGAAGGCCTACAAAAATGGAAAGATTATTTATTTAGATCCTGACTATTGGTATTTATCTGGCGGTGGATTGGAATCTGTTGCCGGAATGACTGAGGAAGTATCAGGTTCAATTGAATAGGGATTGATTGGTGAGGCCGCAGAAATGTATTCATTCTGCGGTCTTGTTTTTTATGTAAGTGAAGCAGCCATTATCATATAGAGTGGTTTGTTAGGAGTGTAACGGTGCAGATACTCATGTTAGAAAATAGTTTGTTATATAATCTTCCATTTTCACTTCTATTTTTGAGGATAAATGAAAACTATGACTTATATTAATATTATTTGTCATAAAATGTAACATGATTATTTCAACATCTATTTATATATGATAAGTTATTGAAAAATATAAATGATAGGAGCTGTATAACCATTATAAAAAGTATCGGTACTGAAGGACAAGTATGATTTTAATTATCTGAATAATATTAAAATTACGATTATTCGATCTTTATTATGAGGAATGGAGGAATGAGCGTGTTAAAAGCATGGCATGATCAAGCAGAGGAAATGTTTAGTCAAATGGTGGAATGGAGGCGGCATCTTCACCGCAATCCTGAGCTTTCCTTCGAGGAAGTAGAAACACCGAAAATGATAGCGGGTATTCTCAAAGACTATGGAATTGAAGTTCGCACTGGCGTAGGCGGAAGGGGAGTAGTCGGGAAAATTTATGGCGGGAAACCTGGAAAAACAATTGCGCTAAGAGCTGATTTTGATGCTCTCCCCATTCAGGATGAAAAAGAAGTCGAATATAAATCGACTGTTCCCGGTGTGATGCATGCCTGCGGACACGACGGTCATACGGCAACATTATTGGCTGTCGCAAAAATACTAAGTGAAAACAAACATCTTCTTGCAGGAAATGTGGTGCTTATTCATCAGCACGCGGAAGAACTTTACCCTGGCGGTGCCATCGCAATGATAGAGGATGGCTGTTTGGAAGATGTCGATGTTGTATACGGAACGCATTTATCGTCAAGAGGACCGCTTGGGACATTTGCCTATCGCAGCGGTTATTCAATGGCCTCGGCGGATTCGTTTGAAATAAAAATAATTGGAAAAGGCGGTCATGGCTCTTCCCCTCATGAAACAGTTGATTCAATTGCGATCGGCGCCCAAGTGGTAAATCAGCTTCAGCATGTTGTCAGCAGAGGAGTAGATCCCCAAAAATCGGCTGTCTTATCAGTAGGTTCCTTCCACGCTGGAAATGCAAACAATGTTATTGCTAATTCAGCAGTCATTACTGGAACCGTTCGAACGTTCGACAAGGAAGTAAGGAAATATGTAGAAGAGGAGTTAAAGAATATTGTAAAGGGAGTTTGTCTTGCTTTCCATGCTGACTGTGAAGTCTCATATCAAAACGGCTATCCTGCAGTATACAACCACAATGAGGAAGTTGAAGTATTTAAAGAGGTTATCTCTTCTTCATTAGATAAAGAGATGCTGATGGAAACTCCGCCAATTATGGGTGGTGAGGATTTTGCCTATTATTTGTTAAATAAACCAGGGATGTTCTACCATACGGGTGCCAGAAACGAAGAAACAGGAGCAGCTTATCCTCATCATCATCCTAAATTTGATTTTGATGAGCGTGCAATGGTGTATGCCGCAAAATCATTGCTGGGACTTGTCTATCATTATACTGCTGTAATTCCGGAAGAGAAGGCGGTTGAAATTGTTTAATATCAGCACGATTTTATAGGGGGTGTAAAAGGTGACAGATCCTTTTTTTAAGGTTGATAAATTAAAAACGGCTTTTTCAACAGATAAAGGGGAAGTCGTTTCTGTCGAGGAGGTTTCCTTTGAGCTTGAGAAGGGGGAAACCCTCGGAATTGTAGGAGAATCAGGCTGCGGGAAAAGTGTCACCTCTTTATCCATCATGCGATTGCTGGGGAAACACGGATACCTTAAAGAAGGTTCAATCATGTTAAACAAAACGGATTTATCCAAATTATCGGAAGCGGAAATGAGGAAGTACCGCGGGAATGAAATTTCAATGATTTTTCAGGAGCCGATGTCGTCACTTAATCCGGTTTTCACGATTGGAAATCAGCTCGTTGAATCGATCAGGCTTCATATGAACATGAATGCAAAAGCAGCCAAAAAGTATGGTGTCCAAATGCTTGAGAAAGTAAAAATTCCAAGAGCAGAAGAAATAATGGATCAATACCCTCACGCACTATCTGGAGGAATGAGGCAAAGAGTCATGATTGCGATGGCATTGTCATGCAATCCAAGTTTGTTAATAGCGGATGAACCGACGACAGCATTGGATGTCACGATTCAAGCGCAAATTCTTCAGCTGATGAAGGACTTACGTGAAGAATCTAAAACAGCGATTATATTGATTACCCATGATCTGGGGGTTATAGCGGAAATGGCCGATAAGGTGCTTGTCATGTATGCAGGGCAAGTAGTGGAGGAAGCGGATGTGTTTACCTTATTCGATGACCCAAAGCATCCCTATACGAAAGGGCTGATGCAGTCTATTCCGCATTTGGAGTCGGACAAGCATGAGCGGCTTTATTCCATTCCCGGTGCTGTCCCAACGCTGCAGAATATGCCGAAGGGCTGCCGCTATTATGCCAGATGTCCTTATGCACTTGATAAATGTTTATCCGAAAACCCAGCTCTGGATTCTTTGGATGAAAACAATCCACATAAGGTTAGGTGCTGGTTATATGAAGGGCAAAGGAACAGCGAAGCGGCTTCTGACATGGAGGTACAAGTATGAGTATTCAAATTGCTGAAAAAGAAAGATCCATTCCTGAACCGATCATGGACAAGCCTCTAATTGAAATCAAACAGCTGGAAAAATACTATCCAATAAAGAAAGGGATTATTTCAAGAACTGTTGGTCATGTCAAAGCGGTCGATGGCTTGAATTTTGAAATATACCCTGGAGAAACACTTGCACTTGTTGGGGAATCGGGTTGCGGGAAGTCTACAACAGGCAGAACAATTGTAAAATTGGATGAGCCGACGGGCGGTCAAATCATTTTCAACGGAAGAGATTTATCTTCCTTAAATGGCACGGATTTGCGTAAAGCCCGCCTCGATCTGCAGATTATTTTTCAAGACCCGTATTCTTCACTGAATCCCAGAAAGAGGATTGGAGATCTTCTTACTGAGCCGCTGCTTGCTCATAAGCTTGCAAGCAAAGAAGAGGCAGTCAAAAAAGTGGATGATATGCTCGAAATTGTCGGTCTAACAAAATCTCATAAAAACCGTTATCCCCATGAATTTTCAGGTGGTCAGAGACAGAGAATCGGCATTGCCCGTGCATTAATTCTTGAACCAAAGCTGATCGTTTGCGATGAGCCAGTGTCGGCACTCGATGTATCGATACAAGCTCAAATTTTGAACCTGTTAAAGGATTTGCAGAAAAAATTCCGCTTAACCTATTTGTTTATTGCTCATGGTTTAGGTGCTGTTAAATATATCAGCGATCGCATCGCGGTAATGTATCTTGGGAAAATTGTTGAAATCGGAAAAACGGAGGAAATATTTAAAAATCCGAAGCATCCGTATACAAAAGCCTTATTAAATGCATATCCCATACCAAATCCGCATTTCAGGGATCGGGAAAGGATTGTATTGGCGGGTGATGTCCCGAGCCCTGCAAATCCGCCGAAAGGATGCAGCTTTCATACAAGATGCCCGGTAGCGAAGGATATTTGCAGGCAGCAAACGCCAGAGTTATTAGGAAGCAGCCAATCAATCGCTTGTCATTTTCCGCTGAACTAACAACAGCTATAGATAAAGGAGGAGATCAGAGTGTTCCAGTATATATTGCGCAGGCTTCTTATTGCCTTACCTGTCTTATTTGGTGTGACAGTATTCAATTTTTTTATTGTGAATCTGGCACCAGGCGATCCGGTAGAAATGTATATTAACCCTGATGCAACAGAACAGGATATTGCCATTAAGAAAGAGGCTCTTGGATTAAATGACCCTCTCTATGTTCAATACTGGCACTGGCTCGTCAACATCTTGAAAGGGGACTTTGGAAATTCATTTACGACATATGAACCTGTAATCAATATGATATCTGAAAGGGTTTTTCCAACTCTTCTGCTTATGGGGACGGCTTTGATCATAGCTTACTTAATTGCGATTCCAATCGGCATTATTAGTGCCGTAAAACAGTATTCATGGACAGATTATCTCACTACTACGTTCTCATTTCTTGGTGTATCGATTCCTAGTTTTTTCCTTGGACTCGGTGCCATCTATATTTTCTCCTTGATGTTTCAAGTGCTGCCAACAGGAGGGATGAACACTCTTGGCGGATCAAGCGGTTTTTATGATACATTTCTTCACCTCATATTGCCTGCTTTTGTACTTGGGACGGGGATTGCAGGAAGTATGGTCCGTTATGTGAGGTCGAGCATGCTTGAGGTGTTAGGTCAGGATTACCTTCGGACAGCCAGAGCTAAAGGATTGAAAGAATTTGTTGTCACAAATAAACATGCACTGAGAAATGCCCTTATCCCCATCATCACCATAATAGGTATGGATATTCCCTTACTAATTGGGGGCGCTGTCGTAACCGAACAGATTTTCCAATGGCCAGGACTGGGCCAATTAACCATTCAAGCCATTGGATCAAGGGACTACCCAACCTTAATGGCCATTAATTTACTGGCCGCAGTTGCTGTACTGTTGTCCAACCTGCTCTCTGATGTTCTTTATTCTGTAGCAGACCCGAGAATCAAGTACACCTAACTTTCAGAAAGGAGTGCGTGCCATGTCTTTTGCTAACCCGAAGGTTGAAGTTGAGGTTAAGCTGCCGCCGCGAGAATTGAGGGAGGACTTAGGGAAAGAAGAAAGCAATTTTAAAGAAATTACCAAGAGGTTTTTCAAGCATAAGCTAGCGGTTGTGGGCCTCGTTATTTTTACGATTATGGCAATAATCGCAGTGTTTGCGCCTGTTTTTGCTCCGCTCAGTCCTTATGAGATCAAAGGAGAGTTTTCCTCAGCGCCTTCCTCAGCACACATTCTGGGGACTGATCAGGTTGGCAGAGATTTATTAAGCCGCCTCATTTATGCATCACGAGTGTCCCTGTCAGTTGGCATTGGAGCCGTTGTCATTTACATAACGATTGGGACAATTCTCGGTGCCTTAGCTGGTTATTTTGGCAAGTGGGTTGATATGATCATCATGCGTTTAACAGATATATTTATGTCTTTTCCTTATTTAATGGTCATTCTTGTTCTTGTTAGTGTCGTAGGTCCCAGCCTTTTTAACATCATCCTTGTTATTGGACTCCTGGGCTGGCCTTCAGTGGCGCGCTTAGTCAGGGGATGCGTACTGTCAGTAAAAGAGATGGACTATATTAAATCCGGTGTTGCGCTTGGATATTCAGCTCCTAAAATTGTTTTTCAGCATATTTTGCCAAACTGTCTTGCGCCTATTCTAGTAAATGCAACGTTTGGAATTGCTTCTGCCATTATCCTTGAAACCTCGTTGAGTTTTCTTGGAATGGGAGTTCAGCCTCCAGCAGCCAGCTGGGGAAACATGCTGACTGAGGCACAGTCCTTAACCGTGCTTGGCACCCAGCCATGGCTTTGGATTCCGCCTGGTTTAATGATTATCCTGTCAGTCCTTTCGATTAATTTCATGGGTGACGGACTGCGTGATGCATTAGATCCGAAAAGCTTTAAATAAAATCAAAACGATTATAGAGAATATGGGGGGAAAACAATGAAGTTGATCAAAAATTCGATCTGTACGATTTTAAGTCTTTTGCTGCTCGCAGCCTGCAGTGCGGGAGGAACAAGTACAACAAGCAGTGGAGGTTCAGGAGATGACAGCATGTTCATTGGAATGGTAAATCCTCCTGTTACCTTTAATCCGATTAACTCTACCGATGTTGCCGCACAATTTCTTGAGAAATTTATGTTTGATACGTTTTTGGATATGGATGCTCCACAAAGCTTCACCCCAAAGCTTGCCGAATCATTTGAGACCACAGATCAACAAAATTACACCGTCAAAATTCAAAAGGATGCCAAGTGGTCTGATGGTGAACCTGTTACTGCTGCAGATGCGATTTTCACAATGAATCTTGTCGCAAATCCTAAAACAGAAACAAGCGTAGGCAACTTTCTCACCATTATTGATGGATTAGATGATAGCGGAAAGCTTCCGGAAGGTGAGACAGAGATCCCTTCAATAGAAGCGGTTGATGAAAAAACATTTACGTTTAAAACAAAACAGCCTGTTGACCCAAATATGGTAAAAGAGCAGCTGGGAGCTAAATTTATGATCTTGCCTAAGCATGTGCTGCAAGATGTAAAGCCTGAAGATCTGTCAAAAGATCCTTTCATGCAAAAGCCAACAGTTACAAATGGACCTTTCAATTTCGTTGTTTATAAAAAGGATCAGTACGTAGAATATGAAGCAAATGAAAATTATTATTTAGGTAAGCCAAAGCTTAATAAAATGTTTGTGAAAATTATGCCGGCAGCTAATATCGTTGCTCAATTGCAAACGGGAGAACTTAGCATGAACGCAGCGGGAGGAATAGGGAAGATCCCTGCAAATGATTATGAAACAGTGGAAAAGTTCCAAAATGTAACGACTAAATTTGAAAAAACATATGGCTACCAATCTATTATGTTCAACACAGAATCGGTTGCAGATCCGAAAATCAGGCAAGCTGTTGCTTATGCAATCGATCGTAAGGCGATTGTGGACAAGCTCCTGAAAGGAGAAGGCGAAATCGTTGATGGTCCTTATACCTCTGTCAGCCCGTATCTAGATAAAGAACTTAAGACGTACACGTATGATCCTGAAAAAGCAAAGCAGCTGTTAAAAGAAGCGGGATGGGATTTTAACAAGCCGCTAAACATCATCGTTCCGACAGGCAACAAAGTCCGTGAACAATCTGCAGATATTATTACACAAGACTTGAAAGCGATAGGATTAAAAACAAACGTGACAACGTATGACTTCCCGACCTTGTTGGCAAAAGCCAAGACAGGGGATTATGATGTGATGTTTATTGGATTTACAAATACACTTGATCCAGATATTTCCTCCATATATAAGTCAAATGCACCTTCAAATTATATGAAATACAACAGTGAAAAGAGTGATGAATTGCTGAAAAAGGGGAAATCTGAGCCTGATGTGGAAAAAAGAAAAGAAATTTATTCAGAGCTGCAAAAGCTTTGGAATGAAGACCTGCCTGTTTTCACCTTGTATTCAGATAATGATTTTTCAGCTGTCAGCAAAGAAGTGAAGGAGGGAGCGCCTAAAGTATTTGGTTTTCATAAAAACCTTCAAAATTGGACGATGACAGGATCCAATTAACTATGGACGAATTCAATTTTTTATATGAAGGAAGAAATTTCAAGGAGGAGGCAGATCATGCAAGAGCAGCAAGTGGTGAAAGAATATCGAATAAGGTTTCGGAAATGATTGAATCGAAGAAAGATATTTTCATAAAGGTAAGCGACCAAATATGGGAGTTTGCCGAGACGCGCTTTGAAGAATTTAAATCGTCAGAGCTGCTTTGTAAAACGCTTGAACAGCAAGGTTTTACAGTTGACAGAGGTGTTGGGAATATGGCTACCGCGTTTATTGGAAGTTTTGGTACAGATGGACCCATTGTTGCTATCTTGGGTGAATTTGATGCCCTCGCCGAGTTGAGTCAGAAAAAGGGGGTGGCGGGTCATGATCCCGTCTCTCCGGGAGGGAATGGACACGGCTGCGGGCACAATTTACTTGGATCAGGTTCACTGGCCGCTGCAGTTGCTGTTAAAGAATTTATGGAAGCGAACAATCTGCCAGGAACAATCCGCTACTATGGATGTCCTGGTGAGGAAGGCGGGTCCGGGAAAACCTTTATGGTCAGAGAGGGACTATTTGCTGATGCCGATTATGCTCTGTGCTGGCATCCGGGAACGGGAAATGGTGTCATGAACGGCAGTTCTCTAGCTAACTATCAAGTTTATTTTAAATTCAAAGGCCGCTCGGCTCACGCAGCACAAAGCCCGCACACGGGGCGAAGCGCTCTCGACGCGGTTGCTATGATGAATACCGGAGTCAATTATCTGAGGGAACATGTCATTCAGGATGCCAGATTGCATTATTCGATTACAAATACAGGCGGTTTTTCACCAAACGTTGTTCAGTCAGAAGCAGAAGTTCTTTATCTGGTTCGTGCGCCAAAAGTCAGCCAAGTGGACGAGATTTATAAGAGAGTCTGCAAAATTGCCGAAGGTGCAGCACTGATGACTGAAACCGATCTTGAAATCATTTTTGATAAAGCATGCTCCAATCTTATTCCTAATAACACGATTCAAAAAGTGCTGCATGAAAAGTTCATAGAGCTTGGAACACCGAAGTTTAATGAGGAAGATTTACAGTTTGCGAAAAAGATCCGCGCAACGCTTTCTGACGAAGATAAAACATTCGGCCTGTCAAAAGAAATGAAGAATAAGGATTTAGCTGATTCTGTCATCCCTTTGGACGTCACTGTAAACATCGCAGGCTCTACAGACGTTGGCGATGTAAGCTGGGTTGTACCTACCGGACAGATTTATACAGCATGCTTTGCTGTTGGCACCGCGTTTCATACATACCAAATTGTGGCGCAGGGTGCCATGCCGCTTGCTCATAAAGGTATGCTTCACGCCGGAAAAGTCATGGCAGCAGCAGCTCTTGAAATCTTAAACAGCCCTGAGTTAATCACTCTGGCAAAACAGGAGCTGGCTGGAAAAACCCAAGATGATCCTTATCGTAATCCAATACCAAAAAATGTTGCTGCATCCGCCAAAAAATAGAAAAGGAGAAATCAAATCATGAGTATCCCTTACTATGAACGTTTATCGCAGCTTATTGAAGAAAAGCGCGACGTATTCATTCAGGTCAGTGATGAAATTTGGAGCTATGCCGAGACTCGATATGAAGAAGTTAAGTCAGCTGAACGAATGGCAGAAGCATTGGAAATGGAAGGTTTTAAGGTTGAGAGGGAAGCAGGGGGCATTCCAACAGCAGTTGTCGGAAGCTACGGAAGCGGCAGTCCTGTCATTGCCATTCTTGGGGAATACGATGCACTGTTTAATCTAAGCCAGGAAAAAGGGATCGCTCATAAATCTCCAATTGAAAATGAGGGGAACGGACACGGATGCGGGCATAATCTGCTTGGGACTGGTGCGCTTGCAGCGGCAGTTTCATTAAAGGAGTACATGCGGGAAACAGGTTTACAAGGTACAATCCGCTTTTACGGTTGTCCGGCTGAAGAAGGCGGCGGCGGAAAAGGGTTCATGGTCAGAGCGGGATTGTTTGACGACGTGGACGCAGCGCTGACATGGCACCCGGGATCCAATAACCATATTCAATCCTCAGGAAACTTAGCGACTTGCCAGATTTATTTCAATTTTAATGGGAGAAGCTCACATGCTGCAGCAAGCCCTCATTTAGGAAGAAGTGCATTAGATGCAGTTGAACTGATGAACTTAGGCGCCAATTTTTTAAGAGAGCATCTTATTCAGGATGCAAGGCTTCACTACGCCATTACGAACTCAGGCGGAAAATCTCCAAATGTTGTTCAGCCGATTGCCGAAGTCTTGTACAAGCTTAGAGCTCCGGAATTTGCACAAGTGCAGGAGATTTACGAACGAGTGTTAAAAATTGCCGAAGGAGCAGCGTTAATGACGGAAACAGAGCTTGATGTCCGCTTTGATGCCGGTTCTTCCAATCTAGTATTAAATAAAACGCTGGAATCTGTCATGTTTGAAAACTTCCAAAAAATCGGTATTCCAAATTTTACGGAACAAGAGCAAGACTTTGCCAAAGATATTCAGTCCACTTTCTCTAAGGCCACATCGTATCCTTATTTATCAGATGAACTAAAACCATACAGATATAATGAGGGCTTTTCCTATGGATCAACAGATGTCGGAGATGTGAGCTGGCTTGTTCCAACCGCACAGTGTTCAGTTGTCACAGCAGCTATAGGAACTCCTTTTCATACTTGGCAGGTTGTTTCACAGGGTGCAATGAGCATCGGTCATAAAGGCATGCTGCATGCAGGAAAAGTACTTGCTGCGACAGCGATTGATTTGCTTGTCCACCCAGGGAAAGTGAAGGAAGCCAAAGAAGAACATGCAAGAGCACTAAACGGAAGGCACTATCTTTCGCCGCTTGTGCCTGAAGCAGAACCAAAGCCGATCGCAAGTGTTAGCTTCTAACGAAGTTCAACTTCGATTCTTCACTCAGTTATTAAAAGAAATCAAGATTTGGTGAAACGTACTTCATTTTAGGCAGAAAATTCAATTCCAATTAAAAGTGTTTTAATAATGGTGGATATGGCATGAAGTTAGGAGGTAAATGGAAAAAAGAAAGTGAAATACTGTATTTAGAAAGTATTTCTTAATTTTTTTCAAGTAAATATGGCGATTTGGAAAGTAAATGGTTTATTTGACGGAATCTTGATTGACAGGTGAGCCCCATCCATTGAAAAATATAAAAATGCCCGCTCCGCTCATCTTAAATGAGCGGAGCGGGCATTAATCTTAGCTTTTTAAACCAACCGCTTCCCTATTATGACTCACATAAAAACTCCCCTTAGAAAGCTTCACCGTCACATCGGAAATCGCCGCAATATTTTGATCATGTGTGACAACAATAATACATTTATCTTCCTTATGGGCAAGGTCTTGAAAGAGGCGGACAATGTCTTTGGCTGTGTCCTCATCTAAATTCCCCGTTGGCTCGTCTGCAATGATTAATTCAGATTGACAGGAAAGCGCCCTGGCGATGGAGACGCGCTGCTGCTGTCCTCCGCTTAAGGTCAGCACTTTTTGTCTTGCCTGTTTCTCGGAAATGCCAACTTTCTCTAACATCTGTAAAGCAAATTCATTTTTGTTTGGCTCGGTCGATCCAGTGATCTCCATAGCCGTCGTGACATTTTGAAGGGCTGTCATATAAGGCAGGAGGTTATAGGATTGAAAAACGATCGATACATATTTATTGCGAAAGTTGGCAAGGCCGATTTTCTTAATGTTTTTGCCTTCATATAAAACGGAGCCTTCTTTCGCAACGTCAAGTGCGCTTGCAAGTGCGAGAAAGGTTGTTTTTCCTGAACCTGATGGTCCGACAATCGTATAGAAGCTTCCTTTGTTAAAACCAATGGAAATATCGTTCAAAATCACATGTTTTTTATTTTCATGATGGTACCAGTAGCTGACATTTTCAAATTGCAGCAGATTAGTCATGTATTGTTCCTCCTTAGTCTTGTTTCGTTAAGATGGTTTTAGGCTGTAGTCTCAAAACAGATAAAGCCGGGATTAACGCTGAAATAATGGCGATTAACAGCCCTATGCCAAAGAGAATGCCTAAGTCCTTGCCGGTCACTTCAATTTGAAGCTCATCAATCGGATCTGCATCTGCAGCAGACTGCTGCATGCCAAACGGTCCGACCATTCCCATGCCGCCTCGTCCGCCTTCGAATGAAGCAGGGTTTGATGCGGTTTCTTCAGTTTGAGTAAGCTCCTGCGACAGCAGCTGATCTCCGAACTGTTTTGCCACAGCTTGACCGGTTGCGGATGAAACGCCAAGAGCCAGAACAGCGATAATCAAAATTTCAAACAAGAATTGACCTACTAGCTTCCACTTCTTTTCCCCAATCGCAAGCAGGACACCCATTTCATATTTGCGTTCACGAATAGACATCATAATGATGAGTCCTAATATGACCGCACCCGCAATGGTTACTAAATACACAACATTTTTTGAAAAAGAGGCTACATTATTAATTGGACCGATCATTTGCTGATACGTCTGATCATTGGCATCCAATTTGAACGTTTCAAAATCGATGCTGCTGTTTTCTTTTGCCTCATCCACGAAGCTGTCAATTTTCTCAGGATCGTTCATGTAATAAACTGCCTGATCAATGGTTCCTTCGTAATCAGCTCCCTTAAGAGCGGAGACTGCTGTATATGGAACATAAAGCAGGTTGTATGGATTCATAGCTGTGACGTTTCTGCCTCCAAGATCTGAGCCTGCAGAGGCAGTTTCGTAGATTCCCACAATCTCTAGTTCTAAAGATGTCTCTTCATCAGCTGTTGATTGCACAGTGACCTTATCGCCAACTGCTAACTCATTGTCTTCAGCGAGTGTTTTTTCTATGACCGTTACATTTTTCTCTAAATCTTCATCTGTCAGGTGGCGGCCTTCTACAATAGTAGACTCACTGTTTAAGAAGGATTGGACAGAATCCGTAAACATGACACCCTGCAGGGTAAGATCAGCGGCAGCCATTGCCCCGCCCCCCATTCTGCCTGGAGCAGCTTCTTCTGTTTCTGCAGCATCCGTGGATTCATTTTCAATTGGCTCGAAGTCCGCTGCTGTTCCGAATGTAGAGGATAAGAAATTATAGCCTTTTACTTGTGAATAGGAGGTCAGCTCCTCAGCTGATTCTTCCTGTATGGGAACAGGCTGAAAGCGAACTCTTGCGCCTTCCTCCGTATTTTCGCTGCGCTGCTCTTCCATCAATTTTTCCATGTCTACATTAAGAGTCACTTCGCCTCCAAGCGACTCTCTCGCAAGCACACTTGATTTTTCAGCAGCTGACTGAATCGACAGCCCTGATAGGACAAACACGCAAATGACCGTAAAAATAAAGACTTGCAGCAGGCTTTTTCCTGCACGTGCTTTCACACTTAAAAAACCGCGTTTCATAAAATTCATTTTGGTTCTCCTTTGTATTAGAATAAGTACCACAACTTCTTTGCTTTCACAGATTAATGGACAGAAATGAACAAACTATGTCCAAACTATTTCTTAACCTTTAAAAAACAGGGAAGAATTTAGAAAACTGTTGCGAAACATTGAAATTCACTTTACTTTGAAAAGAAAGTCATATTTTTGGATGGTGTAAATATGAAGGTTTTAGTCATAGAAGATAATCAGAGTGTCAGTGCAATGCTTGAAATGTTTTTTTCAAAAGAAGGCATCCAGGGTGCTTTTATAAATAATGGGCTAGAAGGCTACAATGCATATAAGCGGGAAGACTGGGACGTGCTGATTATTGATTGGATGCTGCCGGGAATGGACGGGGTTACCCTTTGCAGGAAGATCAGAGAAGAGAAGAGCTCAGTTCCGATTATTATGCTGACAGCAAAGGACAGCGAATCTGATCAGGTTCTTGGGCTTGAAATGGGAGCCGATGATTATGTGACGAAGCCATTCAGCCCGCTTGCTCTTATGGCGAGGATTAAAGCAGTGTCCCGCAGGCACTCAGTCTCGCATGCGCCTAAAAAAGAGACAGGCAGTCTTGAAACAGCTTATTTCAAAATCAGCAAACAAACTCGCGAGGTCTTGCTTGAAAATAAAAAGGTAGAAAACTTAACGCCAAAAGAATTTGATCTCCTTTATTATTTTGCGGAGCATCCCCGGCAGGTTTTCTCGCGAGAGCAGCTGCTTGAACGGGTTTGGGGCTATCAATTTTACGGGGATGAACGAACGGTAGACGTTCATATCAAACGATTGAGGGCTAAGCTGGGCTCGCAAACCAGGCCTTTTTTCCATACCGTATGGGGAGTGGGCTATAAGTTTGATGAAACGGTAGATCCGAATGAGAATTAAGTATATTTATCAGCTGTTTTTAAGTCATATCAGCATTCTGATCATTGCTTTTATGATCTTAAGTCTTGTTGTAGCCCAATATGCGGAATCCTTTGTTTATGAAAACAAGGTGGAAGAGCTTGAGCAGTATGGCAACAGAATTTTAACAGACGTTCAAAATAACAGGGGAGAGCCCGCTTTGAGAGAGTATGAGCATGTGCTCAGTGCGAGAGGCATACGGTTTAGTCTTTTTGATGATAAAGGAATGATATTCTATCCGTATGCAGGCAACGCTCCAAGGTTTCAGCCTACAGAAGAAGAATGGCAGAATCTGAAGGAAGGCGAGAGAATCGTCGTTAAGCATGAAATCAAACGCTTTAACCAGGAGGTTTCTTTAGTTGCCCTGCCGTATCTTGAGAACGGCAATCTTTCAGGAGGAATTCTGTTAGTTTCGCCGATTAAAGGTTCCAGAGAGACAATCAGCGAGATTAACCGCTATCTTTTATACACCATTTTAATCTCCTTATCCGTTTCCCTTTTGTTAAGCTGGTTTCTCTCAAATGTTCATGTAAAAAGAATTCAGCGGATCCGAAATGCAACCTCAATGATTGCGGAAGGGAAATACGATATTTCGGTGCCATCGTCCAACATAGATGAAATCGGCGATCTTGCGAACGATTTTAATAATATGGCAGAGCAGCTAAAGCAATCAAATCAGGAAATCGAAAGTTTAGAGAATAGAAGAAGAAAATTTATGGCGGATGTCTCTCATGAATTAAGGACTCCTTTAACAACAATCAGCGGAGTAATTGAAGGGCTTAAAAATAACATGATTGAAGAGGATGAAAAGGAGAAAGGCATTCAGCTTGTCAGTCAGGAAGCAAAACGACTTATAAGACTAGTGAATGAAAACCTTGATTATGAAAAAATCCGCTCCAATCAGGTGAAGCTATTCAAAGAAGAAATTCAGCTTACGGAGGCTTTTGAAATTATTAAAGAGCATTTATTTTTTCAGGCAGAGGAAAAACAGGTGGAATTAAAGATTGATGGAAATGAAGAAATAATGGTCTATGCTGATTATGACCGCCTCATTCAAATCTTAATTAACATTACAAAAAACAGTATTCAATTTACAGAGAGCGGGACCGTTTGGCTGCGCGGAAAAAAAGGATATAAGGAAACAATTATTGAAATTGAAGACACCGGAATCGGGATGGACCCCAAAGAGGTAGAATCAATATGGCAGCGTTTTTATAAGGCGGATATGTCCAGAACCGGCCATCAATTCGGCGAATTCGGTTTGGGATTATCGATTGTTAAACAGCTTGTTCACCTACATCAGGGAGAAATCGTGATCGATAGCAGGAAGGATCACGGCACCAAATTCATCCTGAAATTTCCTGATAAAAAACATGATTATTAATTGTTAATAATTTAGACATAATTTCTTGATAAACTATGTGAAAACAATGCAGGAGGAGAAAAACATGAAAAAGAAGGATACAGCATTTATTATTATCGGCGCGGTCGTGATGGCTGCAGTGAATGTGCTCTTTTTTACAGCACCGGTGTAAAGCAGGAGAAAGTCCAGAGTGAAATTGTTCTATTGCTCTAAATGTGATATATTTCAAACGAAGTAAACTTTGTGAGGGTAATGTAAATGAACATAGATAAAGAAATATCAAAGAGACGGACTTTCGCCATCATCTCCCATCCGGATGCGGGAAAGACGACGTTAACAGAGAAATTATTATATTTCGGTAAAGTCATCCGTGAAGCAGGTACTGTTAAAGGGAAGAAGACCGGCAAATTTGCGGCTTCCGACTGGATGGAAATTGAAAAGAAACGCGGAATTTCCGTTACATCAAGTGTTATGAGCTTTCCATACCATGATTTCCACGTAAACATTCTGGACACTCCTGGACATGAAGATTTCAGTGAAGACACATACCGTACGCTAACGGCAGTAGACAGCGTAGTGATGATCATCGACTCTACAAAAGGGGTCGAGCCTCAAACGATCAAGCTTTTCAAAGTCTGCCGCATGAGAGGCATCCCAATTTTTACATTTATTAATAAGCTGGACCGCGAAGGAAAAGATCCGCTTGAGCTTCTTTCTGAAATTGAGGAAGTACTTGGCATTGAATCCTATCCGATGAACTGGCCGATTGGCATGGGCAAGCGATTCCTTGGAATTATTGACCGTGAACAGCATACAGTCGTTCAGTTTAAAGGAAACGAGCAGGAAGACATTATTCCTTCAGATGAAGTAGATTTAAGCGAGATTGGCAGCCACCCGACTTATTTGGAAACAAAGGATGAACTGGAGCTGCTTGAGGAAGCGGGCAATCAGTTCGACGCTGAGCGTGTTAAGCGCGGAGAATTAACGCCTGTCTTCTTCGGAAGTGCGCTTGCCAACTTTGGTGTGAAATCATTTTTTGATGTGTTTTTACAGTATGCCGTTCCTCCGCAGCCGCGAAGAACAAATCAGGGCTTTATTGCACCTGAGACTGAAGAATTCTCCGGCTATATCTTTAAAATCCAAGCCAACATGAACCCTGCCCACCGTGACCGCATCGCCTTTCTGCGCGTGTGTTCCGGACGATTTGAGCGCGGCATGAGTGTACAGCTGAGCAGAACAAATAAAACGCTTAAGCTGAATCAGACGCAGGTGTTTATGGCTAAAGACCGAGAAACAGTTGATGAAGCATTCGCAGGCGACATCATCGGGATTTATGACCCGAACGTTTATCAAATCGGTGATACACTAACGGTTGGAAAAGAAGGCTATCATTATGATGAGCTTCCTCAGTTCCCGCCGGAGATGTTTAAAAAGGTGCGCGTGAAAAACGTCATGAAAGCAAAGCAGTTCCGTAAAGGAATTGACCAGCTTGTTCAAGAAGGCGCCATCCAGTATTTCCGTCAGGATTCAACGGATGACATCATCCTTGGCGCTGTCGGACAGCTTCAATACGAGGTGTTTGAATACCGGATGAGAGCCGAGTACAACGTTGAGATCGAATTTGTTCCTATGGGCGACCGCATCCCTAGATGGATCGGCAATGAAAAATTCGAAAAGCGCTTCTTTGATTCCAGAAGCCTGCTCGTGCGCGACCGCAATGATCAATATGCTGTCCTCTTTGAAAATGATTTTACCTTCAGGCATTTTAAAGAAAATCATAAAGAGATTGAACTTATCGATCTTCTGCAGGAAAACGACTACCAAAGCTTTTCTGCTTCAGAGAAGTAAGCAGGAGCTGATTCCATGTTACTAAAAGCCGTTCTGGCCCTGACTCTGCCTTTTATTATTTTGACTTTGTTTGCCAGAGTCTCATATAACCACTACGTTGCGACTGTCCTGACAATTGCTCTTTTAGCTGCAGCTTATTCGAAAGGGTATATGGAATCATGGATTATCATAGTTCTAGATGTGATATCTGTTACCGCAGGATTTTTGTATGCTGCGAAAATGGCAAGGCGCACAAGAAGCGAAAAAACGAATTAAGGTTTGAACCTGTTCCCTTTGGGAGCGGGTTTTTTTTACACCAGAATGTATAGAGTTTCCAGCATTTATGACTGGCTCCATCGCCCAACTCCTCGGTCAGAACAAATCCGAGAAAAAAAGTCAAAGCTTTACGATCCTTATCTGAGGCTGTATCCCGGCCAACGCAGTTGTTCACATTTATACGGGATTATTTTGGAAAGTCTCGGAATTAATCCGCGAAGTCTCGGAATTCCTTCTAAAAGTCTTGGAATAAAGCTTGAAAGTCTCGGAATCGGTTGGGAAAGTCACGCTTGTTGAAATGAGAAATAGTCTTTTTCTAAAAAAGAGCACATTCAACAGTAAGCGGGTACTAGATTGGTCGGCGTGACATTAAAAATAGCCTGCATTCTTCCCTTCTTTTATCATGACCTCGGTTGCTATCGGTTTACCAACC
Organism: Bacillus sp. V2I10; assembly: GCF_030817055.1. Taxonomy (NCBI): domain Bacteria; kingdom Bacillati; phylum Bacillota; class Bacilli; order Caryophanales; family Bacillaceae; genus Bacillus; species Bacillus sp. V2I10. The sequence goes on from NZ_JAUSYV010000001.1 coordinate 818,215, forward strand.
TCCTGAAAAAGGTATTGAAATAGATAAGTCAGGCATTTAAATAGAAAAATCCGGCGATAATGAAAGAATCAAAAACAAAATGTCGAAAGAAATATACGAACTATAGTTCGTATTTTTGGTGATTTCCCACCTGTTTATGGTAAAATATAAATACTGATTACATATGAATGGAGGTCCTCCTGTTGAGCGATCGTTTTGACTTAGTCTCGAATTATAAGCCAGAGGGCGATCAGCCCGAGGCGATAAAAAAGCTCGTCCAGGGCATTAAAGAAGGGAAGAAGCATCAGACGCTTCTTGGTGCTACAGGTACAGGGAAGACGTTTACCGTTTCAAACGTCATCCAGGAAGTAAACAAACCGACGCTGATTATTGCACATAATAAAACATTGGCAGGACAATTATACAGCGAATTCAAAGAGTTTTTTCCAAATAATGCAGTAGAATACTTCGTCAGCTATTATGATTATTATCAGCCGGAGGCCTATGTGCCGCAGACCGATACATTCATTGAAAAAGACGCAAGCATTAATGATGAAATAGATAAGCTCAGACACTCCGCAACAGCTTCATTATTTGAGCGGAAGGATGTCATTATCATCGCGAGTGTCTCGTGCATTTACGGATTGGGTTCACCTGAAGAATACCGTGAACTGGTCGTTTCTCTTCGCACCGGCATGGAGATTGAACGCAATCAGCTGCTCAGAAGACTTGTTGATGTGCAGTATGAAAGAAATGATATCGACTTTAAACGTGGGACATTCAGAGTGCGCGGGGATGTAGTGGAGATTTTCCCGGCTTCAAGAGACGAGCAGTGCATCAGGGTTGAATTTTTCGGCGATGAAATCGACCGAATCAGAGAAGTGGATGCTTTAACAGGCGAAATCAAAGGAGACCGCGAGCATGTCTCCATCTTCCCTGCGTCCCACTTTGTAACCCGCGAGGAAAAGCTGAAGGTTGCCATTACGAATATTGAGCGGGAGCTTGATGAACGGCTGAAAGAGCTTCATGAGAACGGCAAGCTGTTAGAAGCTCAGCGTCTCGAACAGCGTACCCGGTATGATCTTGAAATGATGAGGGAAATGGGCTTTTGTTCAGGAATTGAAAACTATTCAAGACATTTGACGCTTCGCCCGGCAGGATCGACTCCTTATACATTGCTTGATTTCTTCCCTGAGGATTTCATGATCGTTGTGGATGAGTCCCACGTTACCATTCCTCAGATCAGAGGGATGTTTAACGGTGACCAGGCAAGAAAGCAGGTTCTCGTTGACCACGGGTTCCGCCTGCCTTCAGCGAAAGATAACCGTCCGCTTCAATTTGACGAATTTGAAAAGCATATCAATAACATCATGTTTGTATCGGCTACTCCTGGCCCATATGAGCTTGACCATACACCAGAAATGGTTCAGCAGATCATTCGCCCGACAGGACTTCTTGACCCTACCATTGATGTGAGACCGATTCAGGGTCAGATCGATGACCTGATCGGGGAAATTCAGGCAAGGACAGAACGCAATGAACGTGTCCTTATCACAACATTAACGAAGAAAATGTCTGAGGATCTGACGGATTATCTGAAGGACATAGGCATTAAAGTTAACTACCTGCATTCTGAAATCAAAACACTTGAGCGGATTGAAATCATCCGTGAGCTGCGGCTTGGCAAGTATGACGTTCTAGTCGGAATCAACCTTTTAAGAGAAGGTCTTGATATTCCTGAGGTGTCCTTAGTAGCTATCTTGGATGCAGACAAGGAAGGGTTCCTGAGATCTGAGAGATCGCTGATCCAGACTATTGGACGTGCGGCAAGAAACTCAAATGGACACGTTATTATGTATGCCGACAAAATGACCAAATCAATGGAAATTGCATTGAATGAAACGAAACGCCGCCGTGAAACGCAGGAGGCTTTTAATAAAAAGCATGGCATTGAGCCAAAAACGATACAGAAAAAAATTCGCGAGGGTATACGGGCTACGATTGCACCGGAGGACGGGGAAGAATTCGATGCACAAGTTCCAAAGCTCGGCAAGCTGACCAAGAAAGAGCGCGAAAAGGTGATCGGACAAATGGAAGCAGAGATGAAAGAGGCTGCAAAAGGCTTGAACTTCGAGCGTGCAGCTGAGCTTCGCGATCTTATTTTAGAGCTAAAAGCGGAAGGATGAAACTAGAATGGCTATTGATAAAATTATTGTGAAAGGTGCGCGGGCTCACAATTTAAAAAATATAGATGTGACGATTCCGCGGGATAAGCTTGTTGTTCTGACTGGCTTATCCGGTTCAGGAAAATCGTCGCTTGCGTTTGATACGATTTATGCAGAAGGCCAGCGCAGATATGTTGAATCCCTTTCTGCTTATGCCCGGCAGTTTCTTGGTCAAATGGATAAGCCGGACGTTGATTCAATTGAAGGACTTTCACCTGCGATTTCTATAGATCAGAAAACAACGAGCCGAAATCCTCGTTCAACGGTTGGGACCGTGACAGAAATCTATGACTACCTGAGACTTCTTTTTGCTCGTGTCGGCAGACCGACCTGCCCGAATCATGACATTGAAATCTCATCACAGACGATTGAGCAAATGGTCGACCGGATTTTAGAGTATCCTGAGCGGACAAAGCTTCAGGTGCTAGCACCGATTGTCTCCGGCCGAAAAGGAACACATGCAAAGGTGTTTGAAGATATCAAAAAGCAAGGTTATGTTAGGGTTCGCGTAAACGGGGAAATGATGGAGATCGGTGATGAGATCACTCTTGAGAAAAACAAGAAGCACAGCATTGAGGTTGTGATTGACCGTATCGTTATCAAAGAAGGAATCGCGGCGCGCCTTGCAGATTCCCTTGAAGCTGCACTTGGCCTTGGCGAAGGCAGAGTCATGATCGATGTGATCGGAGTAGAAGAGCTTCTTTTCAGTGAGCATCACGCTTGTCCGCTTTGCGGATTTTCAATCGGCGAGCTGGAACCGAGAATGTTTTCCTTCAACAGTCCGTTTGGCGCATGTAATGAGTGTGACGGCCTTGGAACAAAGCTTGAAGTCGATGTAGACTTAGTACTTCCAAACAAGGATTTATCATTAAAGCAGCATGCTCTGGCACCATGGGAGCCGACGAGCTCTCAATATTATCCTCAGCTGCTTGAGGCTGTGTGTAATCATTACGGCATCCCGATGGATGTTCCAGTAAAAGAAATCCCATCCCACTTGCTGGACAAGATTTTATACGGCAGCGGAAACGATGAAATTTACTTCCGCTATGAAAATGACTTCGGCCAGGTGCGTGAAAATTATATTCTGTTTGAAGGTGTCATTCGCAATGTAGAGCGCCGCTTTAAGGAAACAAGCTCAGACTACATCCGCGAGCAGATGGAAAAATACATGGCTCAGCAGGCATGCCCTAAGTGTAAAGGCCATCGTTTAAAAAAGGAAAGCCTGTCTGTGCTTGTTGATGGCAATCACATTGGAAATGTCACTTCATTATCTGTTCATGAAGCAATCGATTTCTTTGAAAAGGTCAACCTGACAGAAAAAGAAATGCAGATTGCAAGACTGATTTTAAGAGAGCTTGAAGAGAGACTTGGCTTTTTAAACAATGTCGGTCTTGATTACCTGTCTTTGAGCCGTGCTGCAGGAACACTCTCAGGCGGAGAGGCTCAGCGAATCAGGCTTGCTACTCAGATTGGTTCAAGATTAACAGGTGTTCTGTATATACTTGACGAGCCTTCTATCGGGCTTCATCAGCGTGACAATGACAGGCTGATTCAAACGCTTCAAAGCATGAGGGATATCGGAAATACTCTGATCGTAGTTGAACATGATGAAGACACGATGCTTGCTGCGGATTATTTAATTGATATTGGTCCCGGTGCAGGGGTTCACGGAGGAGAGATTATTTCTGAAGGAACACCTGAATACGTGATGAATGATAAGAATTCATTAACCGGACAATACTTATCAGGCAAAAAATTCATTCCGCTGCCGGTTGAACGCCGGAAGCCGGACGGCCGTTTCATCGAAATAAAGGGCGCAAGCGAAAATAACCTGAAAAACGTTTCAACGAAGTTTCCGCTTGGCACATTTGTGGCCGTTACAGGCGTATCGGGATCTGGTAAAAGTACGCTTGTAAACGAAATCCTTCATAAATCTCTTGCTCAGAAGCTGAACAAAGCAAAAACGAAGCCTGGCGAGCACAAAGAAATTAAAGGAATTGAAGAGCTTGATAAGGTGATCGATATCGATCAATCGCCGATCGGACGGACACCCCGCTCCAACCCTGCGACCTATACAGGTGTTTTTGATGACATTCGGGACGTCTTTGCCACAACAAATGAAGCGAAGGTGCGCGGCTATAAGAAAGGCCGTTTTAGCTTTAACGTAAAAGGCGGACGCTGCGAGGCATGCCGCGGTGATGGAATCATCAAGATTGAAATGCATTTCCTTCCTGACGTCTATGTGCCATGCGAGGTTTGCCATGGAAAACGGTATAACCGCGAAACGCTTGAAGTGAAATACAAAAACAAAAACATTGCTGACATTTTAGAAATGACCGTTGAAGATGCAGTGGCATTCTTTGAAAATATTCCAAAAATCAGACGAAAGCTCCAAACCATTTATGATGTAGGCCTCGGCTACATTACACTTGGTCAGCCTGCAACAACGCTGTCCGGAGGAGAAGCGCAGCGTGTGAAGCTTGCTTCTGAGCTGCATCGCCGTTCAACAGGACGTTCCCTTTACATTCTGGATGAACCGACAACCGGTTTGCATGTAGACGACATTGCCAGACTGCTGAAAGTGCTTCAGCGTCTCGTCGAGAATGGAGATACTGTTTTAGTGATTGAGCATAATCTTGATGTCATTAAAGCAGCAGATTATCTAATCGATCTCGGACCGGAAGGCGGGGATCACGGCGGGCAAATCGTTGCAACTGGAACTCCGGAACAAGTAGCTAAGGTAGAAGGTTCTTATACAGGGAAGTATTTAAAGCCTATCTTAACAAGAGACCGAGACCGGATGAAAAAGGCCATCAAAGAAAAAGAAGCTGTAGCTAAAGCATAAATGAGGGACCCTTAACACATTCAGTTAAGGGTCTTTTTGCGGTAAACGCTTTTTTGTTTTAAATCTTTGATTTATGGGGGATTCATTTATTTTTATTGATTAATTGAAAATCATGTGGATAATTCCTGAAATCGGTTGATATCCGAACTCCGCACAGAAATTTAATGAAACTTATCTCTTACTCAATCGTATACTTGTTATAAGGAGTTGAAATAAAGTGAATACAAATAAATTGCTCTCATCTTTATGCTATTTCAGTATTTTTTTCGCGCCGTTTTTATTTCCGATTATCGTCTACTTTATCTCTGATGAACGTGAAGTGAAGCAGCATGCGAAAAAATCATTGCTGTCACATATTATTCCAATCGTAACGATTATTGCACCGTTCTTCATGATTTTATTTGCAGAAATGTCTGGTTCACCAGAAGCTTTTGCATTTGGAGTTGTCATTTTTGGCTTTATCCTGGTTGGAATCGTGAATCTTGTTGTATTTATTTATAACATTGTGCAGGGTATTAAAATTTTAAAAACTGTTTAATCACAAAGGCTTTGGGTTCTTGCTCAAGGCTTTTCTTTTCAAATACATACTCAAGTACTGGGGGATGGAAAAAGTGAAGGACCAAAGAAAACGCATTTTGGATTTAGTTGAACAGGGAAAGCTGTCGGCAAGTGAAGCATTGACACTCATTGAAAAGCTGGAAGAGGAATACAGTCATAAAGAAAGCGAAATGATAACGTCGTTGTCTGCAGATGTTTTTTCAAAAGATCCTTTTGTTGAAAAAGAGAAATCCTCTCAATCGTCTCTTTCTGCAAAGCTTGTGACTTTTATTGATACAGCAGTGAAGAAGGTAAAGGAGCTTGATCTTGATTTAAACTTTGGCGGTTCTCTCAATGTTCAGCACATTTATCAGTTCAAGGATGCTGAGATCCGGGATTTTGATATTCAATTAATCAACGGAAGTGTGAATCTGCAGGCATGGACACAAAACGATGTTCGCGTTGAATGTGATGCAAAAGTATTCCGTGCGGAGAATCAGGAGCTTGCAAGAGAAACCTTTATGCAAAATGTTGATTGCTCAGTGGACGGTTCGAAGTTCCGTTTTTACACTGAAAAGAAAACAGTAAAAATCAATATGACCCTATATGTTCCAGAAAAGCAGTATGAGCTTGTTAAAATTAAGCTGTTTAATGGGCCAATTAGAGGGGAAGATTTAAACGTAAGGGATTTTAATGCGAAAACGGCAAATGGTGTTATTTCTGTCCTGAATTTCAAGGGTGAAAAAATAGAAGCTGAAACAGCAAATGGTCAAATCCGCCTGTCAAACATCGAGGCAGCCCATACTGAAGCGGAAACAATAAATGGTCTCATCCAATTAAACGGGAAAAGCGAGAGAATTGATGTTCAAAGCTTTAATGGAAATATCGTCGTTAAGCTTGAGGACGTTGGATGTCACACTCTGTATGCGAAAACGGCCACTGGAAACGTGGACGTTTATGTTCCGGAAAACGTGAAAATCAATGGTGAACTTAAATCAAATTTAGGTTCAGTAGCTGCTGATATAAAAGATCTTGATGTGCTTTTTGAGAAGAATGAGACGATTCAAAAGGAGCTGAGGGTCAAATCAAATACAGCAGGTGAACAAACGATGTCTGTTTTTGCAGATTCTAAAACAGGCTCCATTCTATTAAAAGAGAGGTAATTCAACATGAAAAAGAAATTATATAGATCCAGATCTAAAAAAATGGTTGGCGGTGTCATTGGAGGATTGGCCGATTACTTAAGCATGGACGTAACATTGCTCCGGATTTTATTTGTGATTTTGCTGCTCACCACTGCCTTTTTCCCATTCGGTCTTATCTACTTGATTACGATCTTCATCGTGCCGAATGAGGGAGATGTCATTAAGCATGATTAGATGGGCAATCAGTATTTTGGTCAATGCCCTCATACTGATTGTTGTATCAGGGTACTTTGAATCGTTTTACATCAGCGGTGTAGGAGCCGCCATTCTTGCAAGCTTGCTTATATCTGTTTTAAATGTTTTAGTGAAGCCTTTTCTTATCCTGCTGACATTGCCGGTCACGGTGGTAACGCTTGGACTTTTCCTGTTTGTCATCAATGCGATTACTCTGATGATCGCGCAGGGGATTATGGGAGACTCCTTCAACATTGATGGTTTTGGCACAGCGATCTTAGCTTCTATTGTGATTTCGCTGCTTCATTTGCTGATTCAAAAAGGCGTCATAGAACCGCTTAGAGAAAGTAAAAAGAAATAGAAAAAAGGCCGGATCACATGGATCCTGCCTTTTTTGTTAATACCAGAATTAATATAGTTGCAAGCATCCTTGGTCTAGCTCGGACCGCCTAGATCCTCGGTGTGAACAAGGCGCTTGCGCATTTGGGTACCTGGAATAGGTTTTTCCGAAACGAGTACCCCAATTTCCTGTTTTTTCTTTCTAAAATTCTCTTTCCTGCTGTACATCCTTCTTCAGCAAATCACGGATTTCCGTCAGCAGCTTCTCTTCATTTGTTAATGTAGGCACTGGCTTTTGCTCGTCTTTTCGTTTAAACCGTTCAAAGAATCGAATGAATAAAAACACGGAAAAAGCAATGATAAAGAAATCGAGAACGGTCTGCAGAAATACTCCGTATTTTAAAGGAGCATCTCCAAATGTATACTGGAGCTCCGAAAGATTTACTCCTCCGAGCAGGATTCCGATCAACGGCATCACAATGTCATTCACAAGAGAAGTGACTATCTTGCCAAACGCTGCACCGATGATGACCCCGACTGCAAGATCAATAACGTTGCCTTTAATGGCAAACTTTTTAAATTCTTTCAGCATATGTACGTCTCCTTGTTTTGGTTTCAATATCTAGTATAGACCAATGATCATAAATGTAAATCGTGAACATAAGGACACGCTATATGGGTACGCTAAAAAATGGGTGAAGGTTATGAAAAAAACTTTTATTGCGGCAGTCCTGCTGCTTTGTCTATTTACAACTCCTGCGTACGCAAAATTTTCATTTGAAGATGGAGATGCGACGATTGTCTGGCTATCAGATACTCAATATTATGCAAAAAACTATCCGGAAATCATGATTAAACAAATACAGTGGATTATTGAAAACCGGGACAAATATAACATTCAATATGTTTTTCATACAGGCGATCTTGTGGATCAGCCTAATGATGATGTGCAATGGGAAAGAACCGATCAAATACTGAAAATGCTTGATATGACGAGGATTCCATATGGTGTTTTGGCAGGGAACCATGATTTGGTTCATAAAGAACAGCCTTATAAGGTGTTTACAGATCATTTCGGCTATCATCGGTTTATTCGGCAGCCTTTTTACGGCGGCTCTTTTGAAAATAACCGAGGCCACTATGATCTTCTGACGATCAACAATCAGCCATATATCATGATATATATGAGCTGGGATGTAAACAGCAGTGCGCTTAAGTGGATGAATAAGGTACTGAAGGATTACCGGAATCACACGGCGATTTTAGCTTTTCATGATTATTTGAACTATAAAAATGAGAGAAGTCCTGCAGGAGAAGAACTTTTTCAGAAAGTCGTATTGAAAAATCCAAACGTGAAACTGGTTTTATCCGGTCACTATTACGGAACGGGTTTTTTAGAAACCCGCATCTCTGAGGAGCAAAGAGTTTTTCAGATGCTTGCGAATTATCAGGCTGAAAAGCATGGGGGCAACGGCTTTATGCGTCTTCTGTTTTTTAAAGCAGGTCAAAAGGAAATTCAGGTTGATACTTATTCGCCATACTTGAATAAATTCAGGTCTAAGAAGCATCTGCCAAAGGAGAGGTTTCTTTTAAAATTAAAAGAGTAGAGACAGTTGTAAGATGCAGACTGTCTCTACTCTTTTATTCGTAAAGGACGATGACATTGTAGCCTTTATTTTTTAATTCATTGGCCAGGGCTACGGCATTTTCTTTTTCTGCAAAAGCCCCGACTTGTACTTTGTACAATTTTCCCGGTTCAGGAGCTGGCTTTTTCTTAAGCTTATAAAAAGCAGCAAGTGCTTCAGTAATTGCCTGTGCACAAGTTTTGCGGTAAGCTGCTGATTTTAAAGCCTGCGCTTCTTCTTGATTTGTCATAAAGCCGCACTCAATTAAAATAGCCGTCATTTTTGTTTCCCGCAAGACATGGAAGTTGGCAAGCTTAACTCCCCGGTCCTCCCGTTTTGTTTTTTCAATCAGCTTTTTTTGAACCGCTTCTGCAAGGGCAATGGATTCTTGGGGTTTTGAGTCGTGAGCATATGTTTCGATGCCCTTGACATTATTCCAAGCCGTGCCGTTTCCAAATGCGTTGGCATGAATGGATACAAACACATCTGCATTTGCGGCATTGGCCTTATCCGTTCTCTCTTTCAGCGGAACATCACGTGTGTCTGAATGAGTAAAAAGGATTGTAATGTTTTCATATCCAGCGAGAAGGTCCCTCATTTCGTTTGCTACAGCACGATTAAATTCATATTCTCTCATTCCGTCTACCGTTCTTTTCCCGGGTGTTGTGTAACCATGTCCGGCGTCAATTGCAATCTTCACGTACAGTCCTCCTATTAAATGGTCTTTACCCTACTAATATATTGCTGTATGTGCGATAGAGTAGCGGTGATTGTCCTATGTTTTTAAAAAAATAGGGAAGAAAGATTAAAATTGATGAGAAAGGATTCCCGTTTCCGTTTAAAAGGTAAAAGTGCTAAAATAAGAGAGGATTTTATTGGTACCCCTTTAATAAGAAAAGCGGAAGCGCCCGTTAGCTCAGACAGACAGATAAGGATCCGCCAGAAAAGGCGCTTTTTGCCTTTACTGGCCGAGGAGCTGGGCGATGGAGCTAGACATCGTAGCGCAAAATTATATACTTTCTTAAAGCTTGAAAAAGGAGGAGCAGAAGTATGGCAAAAGTTCGAACGAAAGATTTAATTGAAAAATTCCATTTAGAGCTGATCAGCGGGGAAGAAGGAATTAATCGTCCCATCACAACAAGCGATTTGTCCCGCCCGGGGCTTGAAATGGCTGGCTTTTTTACATATTACCCGAAAGAACGCGTGCAAATACTCGGAAAAACAGAGCTGACGTTTTTTCAAAAACTGACAGATGAGGAAAAGAGAAACCGGATGGATCAGCTATGTACAGATTCAACACCGGCCATTATCGTTTCACGCGAAATGGAGATCCCGCAGGAGTTAACAGACGCTTCAGAAGAAAAGTCAGTTCCGCTGCTTCGTTCACCTTTAAAAACAACCCGTCTATCAAGTCATCTGACGAACTTTTTAGAAGGAAAGCTTGCTCCCACTACTGCAGTTCACGGCGTACTAGTAGACGTTTACGGCGTAGGAGTGCTGATTGTCGGGAAAAGCGGAGTCGGTAAAAGTGAAACGGCTCTTGAACTTGTAAAGCGCGGCCATCGTTTAGTTGCAGATGACTGTGTCGAGATCCGCCAGGAGGATCAGGATACATTGATCGGAAATGCACCAGACTTAATTGAGCATCTTTTAGAAATCCGTGGACTTGGCATCATAAATGTGATGACGTTATTTGGAGCAGGCGCAGTCCGCAGCTATAAACGGATTACCCTCATTATTGATCTTGAAATCTGGGATCCTAAGAAGCAATATGACAGATTGGGCCTTGATGAAGAGAAAATGAAAATTATCGACACAGATGTTCCTAAATTAACCGTTCCCGTCCGCCCTGGACGAAACTTAGCGGTCATCATTGAAGTGGCGGCTATGAACTTCAGATTAAAACGCATGGGTCTGAATGCAGCTGAGCAATTTACAAATAAATTAACAGATGTCATAACAGATACTGAGCATGACGACGCATAATCATCGTTAAGGGGGAATAGAGACAATGGAGGAAAATTTTACGCCTATCGATCCGATTTTTCTTGAGCTTGGACCCATTCAGGTGCATTGGTATGGCTTGATTATCGGGATAGGAGCTTTGCTTGGTCTTTGGCTTGCTGTCCGTGAAAGTGAGCGGAGAGGTCTTCATAAAGATACGTTTGTAGATTTAGTGCTGTTTGCCATTCCAATCGCGATTATTTGTGCGCGTATTTATTATGTGATTTTTCAGTGGGATTATTACTCTCAAAACCCGGGGGACATTGTGAAGATCTGGAACGGAGGCCTGGCTATTCATGGCGGTTTAATTGGGGCATTTGTAACAGGCTATATCTTTGCAAAGGTGAAAGGGATCTCTTTTTGGAAGCTTGCTGATATTGGAGCTCCGAGCATAATCCTTGGGCAGGCAATCGGCCGCTGGGGAAACTTTATTAACCAAGAAGCTCATGGCGGCGAGGTAACCCGTCAATTTTTAGAAGGATTGTTTCTGCCTGAGTTCATCATCAATCAAATGTACATTAATGGTGCTTACTATCACCCGACGTTTTTATATGAATCTCTGTGGAGCCTTGTAGGCTTTGCCGGACTTATGCTTCTCAGAAAAGCCAATTTGCGCAGAGGAGAGCTTTTCCTCACCTACATCATCTGGTATTCAGTCGGACGCTTTTTCATTGAAGGTATGCGTACCGATAGCTTGATGCTGACGGAATCGCTGCGGGTTGCACAAGTTATTTCTCTAGTATTAATTGCGATTGCGGTTGCAGTATTAATTATCAGGAGAGTCAAAGGATATTCAAATGAAAGATACTTAGAATCAGCCGAGTAAGGGGATGTTTCTGATTAATAGTTTAAAAAAAGGACTTCAGGCAGGGCTTCAAACAACTTGGACGCTTGGCAAGGTTATTTTTCCGGTTACCTTGATTGTGAGTCTTCTTCAGCACACACCGGTACTCCCGTGGCTGATCAAGCTTATTCAGCCGGTCATGGGAATTTTCGGTTTATCAGGTGAAGCAGCCATTCCGCTGGTACTTGGGAACATGCTGAACTTGTATGCCGGGATAGCAGCAATCCTGACGCTTGATCTATCTGTTAAGGAAGTGTTTATTTTAGCGGTTATGCTATCGTTCTCACATAACTTGATTATTGAATCAACGGTTGCTGCAAAGGTGGGAATCAAGCTTTGGATCATTCTTGCTGTAAGGATTGGGCTTGCGGTCAGCTCTGCTATTATGATCAATCTAGTATGGCAGGGCGGACAGGAAACGGCACAGTATGGGTTTATTCCAAAAAATACAGCCGATCCGATCGGCTATGTTGAAATTGGTTTAAGTGCTGTTCAGAAAGCAGGTCTTGGCATTGTGCAGCTCGCCTTAATTGTGATCCCGCTGATGATCATCATCCAGGTGCTTAAGGATAAAGGGTTTTTAACTGTTTTTTCAAGATGGATGGCACCTGTTACAAGGATGCTCGGAATGAATGAAAACACCTCCATGACAATGGTAGCCGGTTTAACGATAGGGCTTGCATACGGAGCTGGGGTCATGATTCAGGCAGCGGAAGAAGACGGGGTCAGCTATAAAGATTTAACGCTCGCCTTTATTTTTCTCGTCTCTTGTCATGCTGTGGTGGAGGATACCCTGATTTTCATGCCGCTTGGCATTCCGGTTCTGCCTCTGTTATTGATCAGGATTGTAACAGCGGTCGTTCTGACAATGGCAGTAGGTGCGATTTGGAGCCGGTTTGAACATACAAGAAGAAAGGAAGCAACTTATGAGAATTAATACCGTACTGTTTGATTTGGATGGAACTTTAATTAATACAAACGATTTAATCATAGAATCTTTCCTGCATACGCTGAATCTTTATTATCCGAATCAATATGGACGCGAGGACGTCCTGCCGTTTCTCGGACCTACCCTTCATGAAACGTTTGTAAAAATGGACCCGCTTCGTGTTGATGAAATGATCAGCACCTACAGGAAGTTTAATCATGATCAGCACGATCAATTGGTTACTCAATTTGAAACGGTTTATGAAACAGTTCAGGCACTGCACGAAAAGGGCTATAAGCTTGGAATTGTCACAACTAAAATACGTGATACCGTGAATATGGGTCTTAAGCTCACGGGTCTTGGCCAGTTTTTTGAAACAGTCGTGACGCTTGATGATGTTAAAAACGCAAAGCCGCATCCAGAACCGGTCCTGCTTGCTTTAGAAAAACTGAACAGTTCTCCTGAGGAAGCGATTATGGTCGGCGATAACCACCATGATATTGATTCCGGAAAAGCAGCAGGCACCAAAACGGCTGGTGTGGCTTGGACAATTAAAGGCGTGGAGTATCTAGAAGGCTTTAAACCTGACTACATGCTGAATAAGATGAGTGATTTACTGAACGTGCTTGGAGCGGAATAAGTGTGAGAAAAACAACGAGATACCCTGTTAAAGGCCCGAATTCACTTTGGCATGTTTACAAAACAGTCCCATTTTGGAAGGTCGTCCGCAACTTCATTGTCATTCAGCTGGCTCGCTACACCCCATTTCTTTTAATGAAAAATTGGATGTACCGGAATTTTCTCGGAATGAAGGTGGGGAAGCACACATCATTTGCCCTGATGGTTATGCTAGATGTGATGTTTCCTGAAAAAATTATAGTTGGCCGGAATACGGTGATTGGCTACAACACGACACTGCTTGCGCATGAATATTTGATACGCGAGTATAGACTTGGTGACATTGTCATCGGTGACGAAGTCATGATCGGTGCCAATTCCACTGTTCTGCCGGGTGTTGAAATCGGAGACGGAGCCATTGTTTCAGCTGGCACGCTCGTCCATAAAGATGTTCCGGCAGGAACCTTTGTAGGCGGAAATCCGATGAGAGTTATTTTTTCAAAGGAAGAGATGGATTTGCGGAATGAAAAAGACACCAGCTTTTAAAGCTGATGTCTTTTTTTTATTGTAGCTTGCAAATCGGTTGAAATTGAGTTGGGCATTACGGAAAAAGCAGTTTGATGAGTTAATTTATGATTTCACACGAGAAAACCTTTATATTTTTAGCAGGATTATGAGATTTTTAAAAACACTTTGAAATGCCTTATTTCTAGCGGCCTTTGGCCATTGGATCTTTGTTTCGAGCAGGATCCCAGATGACCTTACTCACAAAAAACGCCATCCAATTCACAAAAACAGACTGCCAACTCGCGAATTTTCTGTTTCAACTCTCGAAACCAATTGTTCAACTCGCAAGGCAGCCATCCGTGCGTAAAAATTCAGTATCCTGCTGATATCTAAATGATCCTGCTCGCCGGAATCCCGCTCCAAATTCTTCAAAACAGTTCTCTAACTCGCTCATAATCCATTCTAACTCTCCGAAACAGCATTCTAACTCGCCACAAGCATTTAGACCTCAGGACAAATTAGTCCGAAAAAAAGACCGGCCAACTACTGCTTGGCCGGTTTTCTATGTTAATTGGGGGAAATAATATTTTTATTTACCCGCTTTTCATCGTAATAAACCTAATCAAACGTTTGTTTAAACATTTCTTTTTAGAGGAAATTCGGTAAAAAAAGAGAATGATAAGGAATATTCATACTTGCGAACCTGTCTTTATTTTGGTAGCATGTTACTATATTAGCGAACTAAAGGATTCGGAACTTTTTGTGAAAGAGGTGCAAGTCAGCATGTTTATGTTTGAAAAACCTCTCGGGATGAGAGATACATTGCCATTATTGTATGAAACGAAAAAACAGCTTCGTCAAAAAATGACGGGTGCAATAGAGAAATGGGGCTTTCAATTTATTGAAACGCCAACGCTTGAATTTTACGATACGGTAGGTGTTCAGTCAGCGATTCTTGAAGGACAGCTGTTTAAGCTGCTTGATCAGGAAGGGCACACGCTGGTTCTTAGACCGGATATGACAGCACCAATAGCAAGGGTAGCGGCTTCAAGATTTTATAAGGAAAATTATCCGCTCAGACTTGCTTATGATGCGAATGTGTTCCGTGCGCAGCAGCGTGAAGGCGGACGCCCTGCTGAATTTGAACAAATTGGGACTGAATTGATCGGTGATGCAACAACAAGCGGAGATGCAGAGGTTATTGCACTTATGATTGCCGTTCTTAAAGAGGCAGGTCTACAGGATTTTAAGGTCGCAATCGGACATATAGGTTTCGCGGACGCTTTATTTATAGAGATTCTCGGAAATCAGGAGCGGGCTGATGTTTTAAGAAGATACTTATATGAAAAGAATTATGTCGGCTATCGCGAGCATGTGAAGTCATTGCCGCTGTCGTCTATTGATAAAGGAAGGCTGCTTCAGCTTTTGCAGCTGAGAGGCGGAGAGGATCAGCTTGCAGTTGCTGCCGACCTGGTTTCAAGCAGGGAAGGAAAAGAGGCTGCTGCAGAACTTGGCAAGCTGTGGTCGCATCTTCAGGATTTTGGGGTGCTGGAATCCGTAAAGCTGGATTTAAATCTTGTCAGTCATATGAGCTACTACACAGGAGTTTTATTTGAGGTTTATGCAGGCAATGTCGGCTTTCCTCTTGGAAACGGCGGCCGTTATAATCAGCTTTTCGAACGATTTGATACACCTGCAGCGGCTACGGGCTTTGGAATCCGGTTAGACAGGCTGATCGAATCTCTTGGAGAACAGGAAGAGACACCTTACATTCATTGTGTTCTTTACAGTCAGGAAAGAAGAACAGAGGCTCTGAAGTCTGCGGCTGAGCTTAGAGGACAGGGGAAAAGAGTAATTTTACAGGATATATCCGGTGTAAATGATGTAGATGCCTATACAAAGCAGTTTGCCGATGTAGCTTATTTTATTGGATCGAGAAAGGAAGAGCAGGATGGGTAATATGCTTACAATTGCGATGCCGAAAGGAAGAATATTTGATGAAGCAGCAAACTTGCTCAGAAAAGCAGGATATAAGCTGCCGCCTGAATTCGATGAGTCAAGAAAGCTTATTTTAGAAGTTCCTGCAGAAAACATGCGCTTTATTTTAGCGAAGCCGATGGATGTCACAACATATGTTGAACATGGGGTTGCGGACATTGGCATTGCCGGCAAAGATGTCATGCTTGAGGAAGAGCGTGATGTTTATGAGGTGCTGGATTTGAAAATAAGTGACTGCTACTTGGCTGTTGCTGGCTTGCCTAACATGAGCGGCTCAGATGTTGTTGCCCCAAAGGTTGCAACAAAGTACCCAGGTGTGGCGTCTTCTTATTTCCGCGAGCAGGGGGAACAGGTGGAAATCATCAAGCTGAACGGTTCGATTGAGCTTGCTCCATTAATTGGCCTAGCTGACCGTATTGTCGATATTGTTTCAACGGGCAGAACGTTAAAAGAAAACGGCCTGGTTGAACTTGAGAGAATTTGCAGCATTACTTCAAGACTCATTGTCAATCCTGTCAGCTACCGAATGAAGGATGCCCAGATTGATGAACTGGTCAGCCGATTATCAGAAGTTGTGGAGGGAGAAGCGAATGAGAATTGAAAGATTATCAGGGAATTTTGCCTCTCTAAAGCGTTCGATTGACTCTGGTACAGAAGCGCAGAGAGAGGCTGTTAAAAACATCATTGGAGATGTTAAGAAAAAAGGGGATGCTTCTCTTTTCGCCTATGCGGAAAAATTCGATTCTGTCCGTTTATCAAGTCTGAGAGTGTCAGAAGCGGAAGTGGAGGCAGCTTATCAGGAGCTTGATCCGGACTTAGTTGAGATTATCAGGGAAGCAGCAGAAAATATCCGTTTTTTTCATGAAAAGCAAAAGCGTGAGTCCTGGATTACATATAAAGAGGACGGAACGATGCTTGGACAGAAGATCACTCCTCTTGATGCTGTTGGAGTATATGTACCTGGAGGCACTGCCGCTTATCCTTCATCCGTTTTAATGAATGTCATTCCTGCACTAACGGCAGGGGTTAAGCGAATTGTTCTGATTTCCCCTCCAAACAGGAAAGGTACGCTGCCTGCAGGAGTACTTGTTGCTGCAAAAGAGCTTGGTATAGAGGAAATCTACAAATCAGGCGGGGCCCAGGCGGTTGCTGCACTTGCATATGGAACGGAAACAATCAGGCCGGTTGATAAAATTGTTGGTCCCGGAAATATCTATGTGGCTCTTGCGAAGCGGGAAGTATTTGGGGATGTCGATATAGATATGATTGCCGGACCAAGTGAAATTGTTGTTTTAGCAGATGAGACGGCGAAAGCAAATGAAGTGGCAGCCGATCTGCTGTCCCAGGCTGAACATGATGTTCTTGCTTCAAGCGTACTTGTAACAGATTCAATGGATCTTGCAGAAGCCGTATCAACAGAAGTCACGCGTCAGCTTGAGACTCTTCCGAGAAAAGAGATAGCAGGCCCTTCGATTGAGCAGTTCGGATTTATTTATGTGGCAGAGTCACTGAATGAAGCCATTAACGCCGTGAACGAGCTCGCACCGGAGCATCTTGAGGTGTTAACAGAAAATCCAATGGAGCTGCTGAACAGCATTAGACACGCAGGCGCTATTTTCCTCGGAAGATATAGCTCAGAGCCTGTCGGGGACTATTTTGCAGGGCCGAATCATGTGCTCCCTACAAATGGCACAGCCCGTTTTTCAAGTCCGCTGAACGTCGATGATTTTGTGAAAAAATCCAGCATTATTTCATACAGTAAACAAGCATTTCAGCACTCAGCACATAAGATTGCAGCATTCGCACGTTTAGAAGGCTTAGAAGCACATGCACGCGCCGTTGAAGAGCGCTTAAAATAGGAGGTACTGATAATGGAAAGATCATCAAGTCTGCAAAGAACAACTAACGAAACGGATATCTCTCTGTCTCTTTCAATTGACGGAGAAGGGATTTCTGAATTAAATACAGGCGTGCCCTTTATGACACACATGCTTGATCTGTTTACGAAGCATGGCCAATTTAATCTATCTGTTGCGGCTATTGGAGATACGGAGATTGATGGCCATCATACGACAGAAGATATCGGCATTTGTCTTGGACAGGCATTCAGAGAAGCATTAGGCGATAAAAGAGGAATTAAGCGCTATGGTCAGGCAATGGTTCCTATGGATGAAGCCCTTGCCCAGGTAGTAGTTGATTTAAGCAACCGTCCGCACTTTGAATTGAAAGGCGAGTTTCCAAGTCCTACAGTAGGAAACTTTGATACGGAGCTTGTCCATGAATTTCTTTGGAAGTTTGCTCTTGAAGCACGGATCAACCTGCATGTCATTGTCCATTACGGCCGCAATACTCACCATATGATTGAAGCGGTTTTCAAAGCTTTAGGCAGAGCGCTTGACGAGGCATCAACGATTGATCCTCGGATTAAAGGAGTCCCGTCTACGAAGGGAATGTTATAAATGATCGGAATAATTGATTATGGCATGGGGAATTTGTACAGCGTCAGCAAAGCGCTTGAGCGCTTGAATATTAGCTATTTCATTTCAGAAAATCCGGAAGAGCTTGAAAATGCGGATGGCTATATTCTTCCTGGTGTCGGCTCCTTTAAGGATGCAATGGCGATTTTAAATGAAACAAAGTTAACGGACTATATTCAGAAAATCGCAAGTGAGGGGAAGCCGCTGCTTGGTATTTGTTTAGGGATGCAATTATTATTTGATTCGAGTGAGGAAAATGGTTTAACAGAAGGACTGACCCTTTTAAAAGGGAATGTCGTGCATTTTCCGGAAGATCTTATGAAAAAAGAACAGCTGAAAGTGCCGCACATGGGCTGGAATCGATTACGCATGCACCAGCAGAGCGATCTTCTTGAAGGTCTTGAAGAAGGCTACTCCTATTTTGTGCATTCTTACTATGTGAAGGCTGAAAAGAGCAGCACCGTGATTGCAAGTGCCGACTATGGCGTCGATGTTCCTGCAGTTGTTGGTGAGAAAAATATATTCGGGACACAATTTCATCCCGAAAAAAGCAGTCATTTAGGAATTGGCATTCTGAGGAACTTTGTCAAAATTGTTGAAGAGAAGGAGAAATCATGAGTGAATTTATCATATATCCGGCAATCGATATGCGCGGAGGAAAATGTGTCCGTCTAATACAAGGCGATTATGCAAAAGAAACAATTTACGGCGACTCACCTTACGAGATGGCAAAAGTGTTTGCTGATAAAGGGGCAAAATGGATTCACATGGTTGATTTGGATGGAGCTAAAGCCGGCAAAAGAGTTAATCACAAACATGTTCTCGAAGTAGCGGAAAAGCTGAATGTAAAAGTGCAGATAGGCGGAGGAATCCGTACGGAGGAAGACGTAGAGTATTATCTTTCAAATGGGATATCCCGCGTTATCCTGGGAAGCTCTGCAATCTCTAATCCTGATTTCGTGAAAAAAATGCTTGCGAAATATGGCAGTAAAATAGCGATCGGAATTGATGCAAAGGATGGCTATGTTTCAACTGAAGGGTGGATTGAGACGTCAACAGTAAAGGCTGCTGATCTTGGTGTGGAGCTTGCTGCAGCAGGTGCTGAAGTGTTTATATTCACTGATATTGCAACAGACGGCATGTTATCCGGACCTAATGTTGACGCTGTCCGCGAAATGGCGGGGGCTACCGGCAAAGAAGTAATCGCATCTGGCGGAGTCAGCTCTCTGGACGATTTAGTGAAGCTTGCTGCTTTTCAAAAAGAAGGAGTGGCAGGGGCAATTGTAGGAAAAGCGCTCTACACAAATCAATTCGATCTTGCCCAAGCCTTAGAAGAGGTGGAGCTCGCATGATTACAAAACGGATCATTCCTTGTCTTGATGTAAAAGACGGAAGGGTAGTAAAAGGCATTCAATTTTTGGGGCTGCGAGATGCAGGGGATCCTGTTGAGCTTGCAACCTTTTATGACAAAGAGGGCGCAGATGAGCTCGTCTTTTTAGATATATCTGCTTCTCACGAAGGCAGAAAAACAATGGTGGATGTGGTTGAACGTGTTGCAGCGCAGCTTGCGATCCCATTTACAGTGGGAGGCGGCATCAATTCGCTTACCGATATGAAAAAAATTCTTCGTGCAGGTGCTGACAAAGTTTCTGTCAATACATCAGCAGTGATGCGCCCTGAACTGATTTCAGAGGGGGCGCGATTCTTTGGTTCCCAATGCATGGTTGTAGCTATTGATGCAAGATTTACTGAAGAAACCGGCAAATATATGGTGTACACACATGGCGGAAGAAAAGAAACAGAGTGGGAAGTGACAGACTGGGCCAGAGAAGCAGTTAAGCGCGGCGCAGGCGAAATTCTGCTCACAAGCATGAACAGCGACGGTGAAAAAAGCGGATTCGACCTTGCTTTAAATAAAATGGTAAGCGAAGCAGTTTCCGTTCCTGTTATTGCTTCAGGAGGTGCAGGGAACGCTGAACACTTCACAGAGGCATTCTTAAAAGGAAAAGCGGATGCTGCCCTTGCAGCTTCTATTTTTCACTATAAAGAGACGTCAGTAAAAGAAGTGAAAGATTACTTAAAAACGCAGGGAGTGAATGTCAGATGAATCTGCAATCGGTAAAGTTTGATCAAAATGGCTTAGTCCCTGCAATCGTTCAGGATGCAGTCAGCAAAGAAGTTCTTACTCTGGCCTATATGAATGAGGAATCTCTGCAAAAAACAATTGAAACGAGAGAAACATGGTTTTACAGCCGCTCCAGACAGGAGCTTTGGAACAAAGGGGCAACTTCAGGCAATACCCAGGAGGTTGTTGGGTTAAAATACGATTGCGATCAGGATGCTCTGCTTGTATTGGTGAAACCTGCCGGCCCTGCGTGTCATACTGGCTCGTACTCTTGTTTTTCAGAAAACGTGTTTGGCGATTCCGGGCAAGCCCCTGCCGAACGCTTTGAAATCCTGAACACACTGGAAAAATTGATCGCAGAACGTGAAGCAGAAATGCCTGAAGGCTCTTATACAACGTACCTGTTTACAGAAGGCGTCGATAAAATCCTGAAAAAAGTTGGAGAGGAAGCATCAGAAGTCATCATCGCAGCCAAGAACCGCGATGCGGATGAACTAAAATGGGAAGCTGCTGATCTATTGTTCCACTTAATGGTGCTGCTCCGTGAACAAAAACTTCCGCTTGATGAAGTGCTAAATGTATTGGAAGAGCGTCATTTACCGAAAGAATAGTGGAAGAGTCCTCATTTTGAGGGCTTTTTCTTAGGATCAAAAAAACCAACTCTGCCCTAAAAAAAGTGCATCAAAGCGGCTGAATGGAGCATGAAAATGGCTTTCACCCTGAAAAACGTGCGTCAAAGAGGTGGAATGGAGCAGAAAAATGATCTCCCCCTTGAAAAAAGTGCATCAAAGAGGCGGAATGGAGCAGAAAAACGTTTTCCACCCAGAAAAATGTGCACGTAGATTTTCCATGCCAACTTCTGATCAGTCTTTTACTCGATGCAATTGAGTATTTAGGGTTTAATGGCTGATGGGGAAAGAGGAAAAACTTTGTTGGCCTTATTTGTGCTCGCTATTCAATAGCTCTGCCAATTCCCTCCTATTTAATAACCTCAAAAACTTGCATCTCTGTACAGAAAAAAACAATCTGGGTCCTCATAGATCCAGCAAAAACTCCTTTTCTTCAAGCGCTCAAATATTTCCATCAATTCTGTTTGCCGCACTTCCATTTTGCCTAAGCTTAGACCATGTTCATAAGGCGATATTCTTGTTTTGTAAAACGGTTTAATAATTTTTACCATTCCTATTGTTGAACTTCCCCGATGTGGTATACTAACCTACGGCAGAAGTAAAGAAATGGAGGATTTCAGTGGGAAAACAATCGAGTAACACTCAGCAAAAAGCGCAGATTGTCCCTTTCTTCCAAGACGGACAGTACTTTTACCGTAAGGGCATGAAAGCCTATCGGGAACGCGATCTTTTAAGAGCGAGCAAGTGGATTCAGCGTGCGATTCAGCTTGAGCCGAATCAGATTGTCATGCTT
Source organism: Bacillus sp. V2I10 (assembly GCF_030817055.1). Taxonomy (NCBI): domain Bacteria; kingdom Bacillati; phylum Bacillota; class Bacilli; order Caryophanales; family Bacillaceae; genus Bacillus; species Bacillus sp. V2I10. The sequence continues at coordinate 840,067 of NZ_JAUSYV010000001.1, forward strand.
AGCCAGCTTGCAGCTATCTATACCGAGCTTGGAAAATACCAGCAATCTAATGAGCTTTTAACATACATTATCAAGAATATTGATAAAGATTTAACGGAATGCCATTACTTTATGGCGAATAATTACGCACATTTAGGTCTCTTTCATGAAGCCTACAAATGCGCGACCCAATATCAGTCAAAAGAGCCGAATGGCGAGTTCATCGAAGAAACAGAAGATCTCCTTGATTTGCTCACAATTGAAGGGGCAGATGAAGAGGATCCCTTTTTAGATTCAGATGAACTGATTGTTAAGCAGGATGCAGCAAAATCCCTTCTGGAAAATGGGAAATTAGAAGAGGCCATTTCCTTGTTAAAAGAAATCGTCACGGATTTTCCGGAATTCTGGTCAGCTTACAACAACTTGTCGTTAGCCTACTTTTACATGGGCGACGTTCAGCAGGCGAAAGATTATTTAGATATGGTGCTCGACAAAAATCCGGGCAACCTCCATGCTCTTTGCAATTTGCTTGTGTTCTACTACTACGAACGGCAGGATGATAAAGTAGAAGAATTGGCGCAAAGACTTGGACACATCTATCCTATTCTTTTTGAACACCGCTATAAGCTTGGTGCGACTTTTGCATTGGTCGGGCAATATGAGCTTGCCTTTAAATGGCTCAGAGCCATTTATAGACAAGGTTTTGACGGTGATGATACCTTCTATTACTGGCTTTCATATTCCGCTTATTTTACCGGAAAAGAAGAGCTTGCCAGAACCAGCTGGGATCGTGTGATTGAAATAAATCCTGAAAAAGCCGGTTCAGAACCGTGGTCGTCGGAGAAGAAGACGGCGGTACGTCCAATGACGATGCCGATTGAAGAGCGTCTGCTTGCGATCTTTTTAGCGGCTGAAACAAAGCAGCTTGATCAGATTCAATTCTTTCAATCAGCAAAAGTTCCTCAATCAGTCTTCGAAAGAGAGTTTATGGATCTTGCAATTGCGCATGTTAATGGAGAGATTAAAAAAAGTGTCTCTGAGAAATCAAAGTTCACCTACCAGGCAGCGCAAGTCCTGTTTGAAAACAATAAAACCATGAATGAAGGACTTTATTTGTTTTTCTTTAAAACAGCTTTAAAAGCAAAAAGAGAAGAGATGCCGCTTAAAAACCACCTTGCATGGGCTTGCGCACTGGAATACGTGTGGAAAAAAGAAAATGGATATAAAGTGACGCAGACAGAGCTTGCTGAACAATACTCCATATCAGGTAAAACTCTTTCAAAGTATTCAGCTTTCATCAAGAATTTATGGACGTGAGCAAAAAAATGGCATGAAGCACTTATCTCTTATAGGATAAGAGTAGGGGTAACACAAGATCCCGAAAATGATCAATTGCTGCGAACGCAAGGAGTGATGTAGTGTGTCTGAAGAGAAAATTTATGATGTCATTATCGCTGGTGCAGGTCCTGCCGGAATGACAGCAGCTGTTTATACATCCAGAGCAAACCTCTCAACTTTAATGATTGAGCGCGGTGTTCCTGGAGGACAAATGGCCAATACAGAGGACGTTGAAAACTATCCTGGTTTTGACCATATTCTTGGACCTGACTTATCAACAAAAATGTTTGATCATGCGAAAAAATTCGGTGCTGAATATGCATACGGAGATATAAAAGAAATTATCGACGGCGAAGAGTACAAAACAGTTGTTGCCGGAAGCAAACAATACAAAGCGCGTTCTGTCATTATTTCAACTGGTGCCGAGTACAAGAAAATCGGCGTTCCGGGCGAAAAGGAACTGGGCGGCCGCGGAGTTTCTTACTGTGCAGTATGTGACGGCGCATTCTTTAAAAACAAAGAGCTGATCGTTATTGGCGGAGGCGACTCTGCAGTAGAAGAAGGCGTGTATTTAACCCGTTTCGCATCAAAAGTGACAATTGTTCACAGACGCGATGAGCTTCGTGCCCAAAAAATTCTTCAGCAGCGCGCGTTTGATAATGATAAAGTAGATTTCATCTGGAATCATACGATTAAAGAAATCAATGAAAAAGACGGCAAGGTCGGCAGTGCAACCCTTGTAAACACTCAAACAGGCGGAGAGACTGAAATGAGTGCGGACGGAGTATTTATTTATATCGGAATGCTTCCTCTGTCAAAACCGTTTGCTTCTATTGGCATTACAAACGAAAACGGATATATCGAAACGAATGAGCACATGGAAACGAAGGTGCCTGGCATCTTTGCTGCAGGCGATATCCGCGAAAAATCATTGCGTCAAATCGTAACAGCTACAGGCGATGGCTCGATTGCAGCACAAAGTGCTCAGCATTTTGTAGAAGAATTAATGGAAAAAATGAAAGCTGCCAATTGATTTTCGGTCATGCTTTAAACTGTTAACAAAAACGTAACTCGGTTTTAACTATCCTGTAACATCACTGAAATAATAATGGGGTACTATATAAATAGTAATTGACCCCCTTTTATAAATAAACTTTTGAGTACGGGCGCCCTTTCCCGTACTCCTTTTTTTTGTTCATTTTTCTTTGAAACTTTTTTCAGGGCTTACACGTATATAAACCTCATAGACATTCCTTTAAAAAATAAGTCTGTCCGTAGCCTCCGTTCATTGTGAGGTTGTCTTTGAAATAGTATAATAAAAAGTGAGAAAATATGTTAAGACTACCCGAACGAATCCAGAGGTGAAAGACTTTTGCAAAGAGTAACGAATTGCGTTTTAGTACAGGACAATAAAATTCTTCTCCTGCAAAAACCGAGAAGAGGATGGTGGGTGGCGCCTGGCGGAAAAATGGAGCAGGGTGAATCGATTAAAGACACTGTCATTCGAGAATATCGCGAAGAAACAGGCATATATTTAAAAAACCCAAAAATTAAAGGGATCTTCACTTTTATTATTAAAGATGGAAATGAAATTGTTTCAGAGTGGATGATGTTTACGTTTTTTGCTACGGAATTTACAGGTGAGAATGTGGCAGAGTCTGAGGAAGGAAAGCTTAAGTGGCATTCTTTAGAAGAGGTCAGTGACCTTCCGATGGCTCCGGGCGATCATCATATTCTTGAGTTTATGATGAAAGGTGCCGGTCTGATATATGGCACCTTTACTTACACACCTGATTTCGAACTGCTGGCATATCGGTTAGATCCGCAGTAAACGATCCATTCATTAATATAAAAGCGCGGGTAAAGAGAAAGGAGGCAATCTGCATGAGTACAGGCAGTGTTCAGGATATAAAGATGGTGATTATTACAGGCATGTCAGGAGCAGGCAAAACGGTTGCCATTCAAAGCTTTGAAGATCTTGGTTATTTTTGTGTAGATAACCTGCCGCCTAATTTGCTTCCGAAGTTTCTTGAGCTGATGAAGGAATCCGGCTCTAAAATGAACAAAGTTGCACTGGTAATGGATTTGCGGGGACGCGAATTTTTTGAAAGCCTGTTTCAGGCGCTGGATGATATGGCGGAAAAGACTTGGATAAATCCTCAAATTCTTTTTCTGGATGCTAAGGATGCTACCCTTGTTACTCGATACAAGGAAACACGCAGGTCCCATCCATTAGCCACAACAGGCTTGCCTTTAGAAGGCATTAAAAACGAAAGAGAATTGCTGGAGGAGCTGAAAGGCCGTTCTCAGATGATTTTTGACACATCTGAATTGAAGCCCCGCGAACTCAGAGAAAAAATACTGATGCAGTTTGCGGAAGATGCTGAGCATACCTTCTCTGTAAATGTGCTCTCGTTCGGTTTTAAATACGGAGTGCCGATCGATGCTGATTTAGTATTCGATGTCAGATTCTTGCCGAATCCGCATTATATTGATCATATGAGACCGAAAACAGGACTTGAAGAGGAAGTTTCCTCGTATGTTCTAAAATGGACAGAGACTCAGAAGTTTTTAGAAAAGGTACTGGATTTGCTTACCTTCATGCTGCCTTACTATAAAAGAGAAGGAAAAAGCCAGCTTGTCATTGCAATAGGATGCACAGGTGGCCAGCACCGGTCGGTTACATTGGCGGAATACATTGCGAAGCACTACAAAAATGACTATCAGACGCACGTATCACATCGTGATATTGAGCGCAGAAGCCGTCATTAAATGACTGATACTGCAAATAGGCCAAAGGTTGTCATAATCGGCGGAGGTACCGGATTGTCTGTACTCTTGCGGGGGTTAAAAGTATACCCTGTTGATATTACAGCAATTGTTACAGTTGCAGATGATGGCGGGAGCTCAGGCCGGCTCCGTGACGAACTCCAAATTCCGCCTCCAGGTGACATACGCAATGTGTTAGCTGCGCTTTCAGATGTAGAGCCGTTAGTAGAAGATTTATTTCAGCACAGGTTTAATAAAGGAAATAGTCTCACAGGACATTCTCTTGGAAATCTTATCTTGGCAGCGATGACGAATATTACTGGAGACTTTTTCCATGCCGTGAGGGAAATGAGCAAAGTCCTTAATGTGCGTGGAAAAGTTCTGCCTGCTGCAAATCGAAGCGTCGTCCTTCATGCTGAAATGGAAGATGGAACGATTGTTTCAGGAGAATCAAAAATACCTTACTCCGGCAAGAAGATTAAACGCGTCTTTTTATCACCCGAGTCCATTGAGCCTCTTGAAGAGACGATCGAAGTGATTCGGCAGGCTGACTTAATTCTTCTCGGTCCGGGAAGCTTATATACGAGTATTCTTCCTAATCTTCTCGTTCCTAAAATTGGTGATGAGGTTTGCAAGGCAAAAGCAAAAAAGGTTTATATTTGCAATGTGATGACTCAGGCAGGGGAAACCCTTGATTTTACTGCAAGCGATCATGTAAAAGCATTGAATGAACATATGAAATGCACGTTCATCGATACAATATTAGTGAATGATGAAGAAATTCCTGATATGATGAAAGCATTATATGCAGAGGAACTGGCTAAACCGGTCTATTATGATATTGAAGCATTGCGGGATTTGGGACTGGAGATCGTTCATGATAAGATTGTTTCCTACGAAAATAACGTCATCCGCCATGATACGGTTAAAGTTGCCAAGCTGCTGTATGATATGATCACATAAAAAATAAAGAGTGCAAACGAATGCATTCATAAGGATTGGAGGGTGCAGAGAGATGTCCTTTGCTTCTGAAACAAAAAAAGAATTAACCAACATAGAGTCTAAAGCCTGTTGTTTAAAAGCAGAGTTATCTGCACTCATCCGAATGAACGGCTCTCTTTCTTTTTCGAATCGAAAAATAATTTTGGACATTCAAACCGAAAATGCAGCAATAGCTAGAAGAATATATACTCTCTTAAAAAAGCAGTATGACGTTTCTGTCGAGCTGCTTGTGCGGAAGAAAATGCGTTTGAAAAAGAATAACGTCTACATCGTTCGGCTGATAGAAAAAGCTCGTGAAATATTAGAGGATCTGGGCATCCTCGGAGAAAATTTTACGTTTGAGAGAAGTATTTCCGAGGAGCTTGTCAGAAAGAAATGCTGCAAGCGATCCTATATAAGAGGTGCCTTTTTGGCAGGAGGTTCTGTCAATAATCCGGAGACTTCATCCTATCACTTAGAAATTTTTTCATTATATAAAGAGCACAATGACTCTCTATGTGAATTAATGAATTCCTTCCATTTGAACAGCAAAACACTCGAACGGAAAAAAGGATACATTACCTATTTGAAGGAAGCCGAGAAAATATCTGATTTTCTCAGCATTATAGGCGGTCATCAGGCACTCCTGCGCTTTGAAGATGTGCGGATTGTCCGCGATATGAGAAATTCCGTTAACCGCCTCGTCAATTGTGAAACCGCTAACTTAAACAAAACAATTGGTGCAGCCATACGCCAAGTCGAGAATATAAAATTTATCGATGAAAAAATGGGTCTTGAAGCACTGCCCGACAAATTAAGTGAAATTGCACGTCTTCGGGTAGAGTATCAGGATGTTACGCTTAAAGAACTGGGTGAAATGGTATCAAGCGGCAAAATCAGCAAGTCAGGCATTAATCACCGTCTGAGAAAACTTGACGAGATTGCAGAACAACTAAGAAATGGCCAGCCAGTAACGATCAAATAAAAAGGGGAAAGAAGAGGGGATTCATATGGTTGAGAAACAGGTCGAAGTTCGTTTAAAGACAGGCTTACAAGCCCGTCCAGCAGCACTTTTTGTACAAGAGGCTAATCGTTATTCATCAGACATCTTTTTAGAAAAAGACGGGAAAAAAGTGAACGCGAAGAGCATCATGGGGTTAATGAGTCTTGCAATCAGCACTGGCTCAGTGGTTACTCTTATCGCAGAAGGCCATGACGAGTCAGAAGCATTAGAGGTTTTATCTCAATATGTGAAGCAAGAAGCTTAAAAACGGCCTTTGGCCGTTTTTTTTGATTAGGAGGTATTTGGAAAACAGAAAGTATTTCGCTGACTTTGTAAAGTATTTTACGGGTTTTCGCTAGTAAAAAGGATATTTCGGAAAGTAAAAGTCACTATTTGGAAAGTAAATCAGCTTACAGCAGGAAAAAAGGAGGATTTCGCTCAATCTGGAAAGTGTTTTACGGATTTTCTTTAGTAAAAAGAGGATTCTGGAAAGTAAAATCCACGATTTGGAAATCATGCCTCAAGTCTATTGGAAAAGCCAATTTACTAAGAAGAAAACAAAAAAACAGAACGGCCTAAGGCCGTTCTGCTGTATCTTATTATTTATTATCAGGCAGTGTATTGCGAGTCATCACTTTATCAATCAAGCCGTACTCAAGTGCACGTTCTGCCGTCATGAAGTTGTCACGGTCTGTATCGCGAGCGATCACTTCCATTGGCTGGCCAGTACGGTCAGCAAGAATTTGATTCAGCTTATCACGCAAGAACAAGATGCGTTTTGCAGCGATCTCAATTTCAGTTGCCTGTCCTTGAGCTCCGCCAAGAGGCTGATGAATCATAACTTCACTGTTTGGAAGGGCATAGCGTTTGCCTTTTGCACCGGCTGCAAGGAGGAATGCTCCCATTGACGCGGCCATACCGATGCAGATAGTTGATACTTGTGGTTTAATAAACTGCATTGTATCGAAAATCGCCATACCGGCTGTAATAGAACCGCCAGGGCTGTTAATGTAGATTGAGATGTCTTTCTCTGGATCTTCAGCTTCTAAGAACAAAAGCTGGGAGACAATTGAGTTTGCCACGTTATCGTCAATCCCGCTTCCAAGCATGATAATGCGGTCTTTTAAAAGACGTGAGTAAATATCGTATGCACGTTCACCGCGGTTCGTTTGTTCAATAACTGTAGGTATTAAATTCATCGTATTTTCCTCCTTTTAAATAAAGGTAAATTTTATGTACTCTCATCATACAACTATGGTCAATAAAGGTCAAACGAAACGCTGTTCTTTGATGCTTTTTCTTGCAGCTTATAATATATGCAGCAGTTGCTGACTGTAACCATGTTACCCAATTATTCTTTCTTTCAAACGGTTGAGTGAAGCTGTTTCATGCCTCATTTTTTCTGCGTATGATAGAACTTCAATAGTGGTCTTTCCCAAGCAGGCTGTAACATAAGTATTCGGCAGGCACTTTAAAATATCCTTTATATTTCCGTTCGGCAGCTGATAAAAGGAAAGCATTTTTTAATGATCACCCTATTTGGTTCAGCGCTTTATATCTTAGAAATCCCCCGTTTTCTTCAGGAGTTTAGTCCTTTCAGCCTGCAGAATAAAAATACCGCTTGATACATAGGTAGTTTTTATCGTATAATAGCGCTACTGACTAATAAATTTTTATATGCGCTCGTAGCTCAGTTGGATAGAGCGGTGGTTTCCGGTACCACGTCTGTCGGGGGTTCGAATCCCTTCGAGCGCGTCACTTATAGAAAGAGCTGGTTTTTAATTAAACCAGCTCTTTCTTTTTTTGTTGGAGGCTCTTTCAATTGAGCTAATCACAAAAATGGTTAAACCCACAATTCGCCGGCTAATCAATAATTGAAAATAGCTAAAAAAGCGGAAAATCGGCTAGAACAAATGGAATTTATGCTAATAAAACAGCGGTTTATGCTAAAAAGACTTTCTGTGCGGCCGTCAAAGATTAGCAGGACGCCTATACGGACTGAGTTGACCGGTACAAGCTCCAACACAAAAGCTCATTTGTCAGAAATGGAGCTGAGCAAATAGCTCTGCTATTTTGAATGCTAGATTCTATTATAGATTCCTTAAAAATAGACGAATGACCCAAGAGAGGCGCCTTTCCAAAAGGCGTCTCTTTCTCATTTACTATAATAAGGGGTGATAAGCATTGAGTGTTTCTCAAAAATATCAAATATATCCGTCTTGGAAATGCACGTTCAGGGGAAAAACTGACTTGACCTCTATTTATAGTCTCTCACGAAACGGCAAATAACTCGGCTGATGCTGACGATCACTTTAATTATTTTAACAACTCTCAGCCGAGTGCATCTGCTCATACGTTTATAGGTGATGGCAAAATTCTTGAGATCATCCCATTAGATGAAAAAGCGTGGCACAATCTATATCGGAACCCTGAATATTATCAGCTCTTCGGTTATGATGCAAATGACGCAGCTATTGCAGTTGAGCTCTGCCGCACTGGAGATTTCATTAAAGCCTATGACCGGTATGTATGGTACCACGCGTACCTTTGCCGCAGGTTCAATTTAAACCCTTCGACAAAAATAGTTGCCCACAGTACACTTGATCCACGCAGAAGATCGGATCCGGGCAGCTGGTTCAGAGAACATGGTGTGACATGGGGAAAATTTATGAGTGATGTGCGTGTTTATTATGATGCATGGGGCAGCAGCGGAACGCCTATTAAAGTAGAGCCGCCAAAGCAGGAAACAGGCACTGAGGTAGATGTGACCATTATACGAAAGGGAAACCGGGGTTCGGTAGAAAAGTGTTTTTAGACGATCTAGACAGATATTGACGCGGACTTTAAATGCCAATCCAATAAAAAAAGCCCTGCCAAGTTAACCTGGCGGGGCATGATTGAATGGAAACAGAAATAATATGTAAGAGTCCAGTAAGCCGCACTGGACAAGAAGTGTATATTGCCGTGCTTGACGACTCAACAATTCTTATTTTAAAGCATGTCACGTTTTTTGTGAACAGGTAAATTTTTCAATTATTTTTCAGATTTAATCGTATTGTACGCCTCATCCAAATTCTGAATCCGTTTTAAGACCACTGAGTTTTTTGTAAGCTGATCCTGAACCAGCGCTGAAACGACAGATCGATAATAACGGTTCATGGCATCAAGCTTCGGAACTTGACCTTCATTCTGTTTAATGTGCTCTTTAAAATTTTGCTCAAAGTAGGGCACTGAAAATAATTCACTCATTGATATCTCTCCTTTGAAGTTCTTTCCATACAATGATGGACCGTTTTCGTGTAAAATGAGAAGCAGGGGGAACGAACTATGGATATGAAAGTCGGTTTATTTCAAGAGCAATCATTAAAACTCAATATGACTCAAGAATTAAAGCAAGCAATTACTCTTCTTCAATACTCTTCTATGGAGCTTGCCTCCTATATAGAGGACCTTACCCTTGAAAATCCCCTCATCGAATTAAAAGAGAAGCCTGATTCAGGCGTATTGTATCATACCTCATCACGGACAAAAATGACAAGTTCATCAAAGAACACGGACTTGATTGAAAACGTATCAAGCATTGGCACAACCCTGCAGCAGCATTTAGAGGCCCAGCTGCTCGGGATGAAGCTGACTGCATCAGAAAAACGAGCTCTTCATATCCTGATACAGGCTCTTGATCCTAACGGGTACATAGAGGGAGATCTTAGTGTACTTTCTGAAAAATTCAGCATCAGTGCTGAAGAGCTAAATCAGCAGCTAACCGTATTACAGAAGCTTGACCCGGCAGGAGTAGGGGCGAGAAATCTGCAGGAATGCATTTCGATTCAGCTCGCAAGGCTGCCGAAACGAAATAAAACAGCCGAATTAATTGTGAACGACTATTTCTACTTATTCGCGGAAAAATCATGGAAAGAGCTTGCGAAAAGAACAAAGTTTGATTTAAAAGAAATTCAAAGTGTCCAGGATTTTATAAAAACGCTGCATCCGCGCCCTGGGCTTGCCTATCATCACGTTCATGACAGCTATATTGTTCCTGAACTGACAGTGGCCAAGGTTCACGGGGAATGGCAAGTCATGTACAATGATGACATTTCACCTAAAGTCGCCGTTAACTCTGCCTATAAATCTAATTATTCTTCTATAGAAGATGCAGATGTGAAGCAATATCTGTCTTCAAAGCTCAATCAATGCAGATGGCTGATTAAGACGCTGAATCAGCGGAAAGAGACAATGATGAAAGTGATGAAAGAAATTGTGCGGAGGCAGGCTGACTTTTTCGAAAAAGGCGAATTGTTTATGAAACCGCTGACATTAAAGACTGTCGCTGATGCAATTGAAGTTCATGAATCAACTGTCAGCCGGACAGTGAGGGAGAAGTATGTTCAGACTCCTCATGGGCTTTATGAGCTGAAGTATTTTTTCTCAAATGGATTAGAACAATCCTCGCAGGACATTACTGCTTCCACTGTTAAAACAATCATAGAACAAATGATTGAAAAGGAAGATAAACTTGCACCGCTGTCTGATCAGAAAATTGTCACAAAACTCGCAGAGGAACATCAAATTGATGTCTCAAGAAGAACGGTGGCCAAATACAGAGATCAGTTAGGGATTGCCTCTTCTTCTGCAAGAAAACGATATTAGGATGTGTAAAAATAATGCTTTTAAAAATGTATTCAAGAAACAGCTGTCCTCTCTGTGTTGAAGCTTTAGAGGAACTTGAAAAGCTGAAAAACGACATGAATATAGAAATCGAAGTTGTTGATATTTACAGTGATGATACCCTGCTTGAAAAGTATCAGCTCATGATTCCTGTCGTTGAATATGGAGGTTTGGTGCTTGGATACGGCAAAATTAAAAAAGATTTTATAAGAAAGCGGTTACTTGATAAAAAGCAAGAAAGAATAGTTGAATAAGCATTTTCACCCTGCTAAAATGAAAATATAGCAGGGATGATTTTTTTTAGGTATAGTGGGACATATTACGTCATAGAGGGACACTTTTCGTCCCGTATGTTCTTGAAAGGGAATTTGTACATGAGGTCAATTATAGAAGTCCAAAAAAAATTATTGCCTGATCTGCTTCAAGTTATGCAAAAACGTTATCAGATCCTTCAGTATATACGACTAATGCAGCCAATCGGACGTCGAAGTCTTTCATCTAGTCTCGGGATCAGTGAGCGGGTTTTAAGAGGGGAAGTTCAATTTTTGAAAGATCAAAATTTGATCGATATTTTTTCCTCTGGCATGATGTTAACGAAGGAAGGATCATCTCTGTTAAGTATTCTCGAAGAAACGATGAAAGATGTTTTAGGTTTAACGTTTTTGGAAAATACATTAAAGGAACGTTTAAATCTTAAAAACGTCATCGTCGTATCCGGAGACAGCGATCAGTTCTCATGGGTTAAGAAAGAAATGGGCAGAGCCTGTGTCGCATGCATAAAAGAGCGGCTTACAGGGGAAAATATCGTCGCTGTCACTGGAGGAACAACCATTGCCGCTGTCGCTGAAATGATGACGCCGGACAGTAAAAATCGCGAACAGCTGTATGTACCTGCCAGAGGCGGCCTTGGAGAAAATGTAGAAAACCAGGCCAACACAATCTGCGCAAAAATGGCTGAGAGGGCGATGGGAAACTACCGTCTTCTGCACGTTCCAGATCAGTTAAGCAAGGAAGCCTATCTCTCTATTATTGAAGAACCGTCGATTAAAGAGCTGCTTATGCTCATTAAATCCTCAAGTATGGTTGTTCATGGAATAGGAGACGCTAAGACAATGGCGGAACGCCGAAAAACACTGCCAGAAGACTACATAAAGATAGAGCAGGGTCAGGCGGTAGCAGAAGCGTTCGGGTATTATTTCAATCAAGAAGGAGAAGTCGTTCACAAGGTGCAGACAGTAGGGATGCAGCTTAACGACTTAGAAAAGATTCAGGATGTTATTGCAGTGGCAGGCGGAGCTTCAAAAGCAAAAGCCATCCGGGCATACCTGAGGCAGGCAGCCGATTCCATTCTTATAACGGATGAAGGGGCCGCGAAAGAGTTAATAAGGGATCTTAATCCCTGATTATAATAGCTACAAAAAAAATCTCTCACTTATTTAAAGGAGGAAATTTCATCATGGCAGTAAAAATTGGTATTAACGGTTTTGGACGTATCGGACGTAACGTATTCCGTGCAGCACTTAAAAATCCTAACGTGGACGTTGTAGCGGTTAACGACTTAACAGACGCTAACATGCTTGCTCACCTTTTAAAATATGACTCAATTCATGGCAGATTAGATGCTGACGTGAAAGTAGACGGAAACAACCTAGTTGTTGACGGCAAAACAATCCAAGTATCAGCAGAGCGCGATCCTGCGAAATTATCTTGGGGCGAGCGCGGAGTAGAAGTAGTTGTTGAATCAACTGGTTTCTTCACTAAGCGTGCAGACGCTGCGAAGCACTTAGAAGCTGGCGCTAAAAAAGTAATCATCTCTGCTCCTGCAACAGATGAAGACATCACAATCGTTATGGGTGTTAACCATGACAAATATGACGCTGCAAGCCATGATGTAATCTCTAATGCATCTTGTACTACTAACTGCTTAGCGCCATTCGCTAAAGTTCTTAACGACAAATTCGGCATCAAACGCGGTATGATGACAACTGTTCACTCATACACAAACGATCAGCAAATTCTTGACTTGCCGCATAAAGACTACCGTCGTGCCCGTGCAGCAGCTGAAAACATCATCCCTACTTCAACTGGAGCAGCTAAAGCAGTTTCTCTAGTATTGCCTGAGCTTAAAGGTAAATTAAACGGCGGAGCTATGCGTGTTCCAACTCCAAACGTTTCTTTAGTAGACTTAGTTGCTGAGCTTGACACTAACGTAACAGCTGAAGAAGTAAATGCAGCATTCAAAGAAGCTTCTGAAGGCGCATTAAAAGGAATTCTTAACTACAGCGAAGAGCCATTAGTTTCTGGCGACTACAATGGCGACCCAGCTTCTTCAACAATCGATGCTTTATCAACAATGGTTATGGAAGACAGCATGGTAAAAGTAATCTCTTGGTATGACAATGAGTCTGGCTACTCTAACCGTGTAGTAGACCTAGTTGATTACATCGCTTCTAAAGGTCTTTAATCCTTAAGTCTGCTGAGGCTTGGATTTAAACCAAAACTAAGGTTATAATGAGTGCAAAGGGGAAGGGGAATACATGCCCCCTCCCTTTTGCTTTGTATGCCATACCATTCCAAATTAAAGGAGGAATTCCTGAAGATGAACAAAAAGTCAGTAAAAGACATCGAGGTTAAAGGGAAAGTTGTCTTCTGCCGTGTTGATTTCAACGTGCCGATGAAAGATGGCAAAGTAACAGATGACACACGCATTCGCGCAGCTTTACCAACTATTCAGTACTTAACAGAGCAAGGTGCAAAGGTTCTATTAGCAAGCCATTTAGGCCGTCCAAAAGGACAAGTTGTTGAGGAGCTTCGTTTAAACGCAGTTGCAGAGCGTCTTCAAGAATTACTTGGCAAAAATGCAGCGAAAGCAGACGAAGCATATGGCGACTCTGTAAAAGCTGAAATCTCTAAAATGCAGGAAGGCGACGTACTTCTATTAGAAAACGTTCGTTTCTACCCTGGTGAAGAGAAGAATGATCCTGAGCTTGCAAAAGCATTTGCTGAGCTTGCTGATGTCTATGTAAATGACGCTTTCGGAGCAGCGCACCGTGCACATGCTTCTACAGCAGGCATTGCAGACCACATTCCGGCAGTTGCAGGATTCCTTTTGGAAAAAGAATTAGAAGTATTGGGCAAAGCATTATCAAACCCTGAGCGTCCGTTCACAGCAATTATCGGCGGAGCTAAAGTAAAAGACAAAATCGGTGTAATTGATCACCTCTTAGATAAAGTGGATAACTTGATCATCGGCGGCGGACTTGCCTATACATTCATTAAAGCAATGGGCCACGAGGTAGGGAAATCTCTTCTTGAAGAAGATAAAGTTGAGCTTGCTAAATCCTTCATGGAAAAGGCGAAAAAGAACGGCGTTAACTTTTACATTCCAGTTGACGTAGTTGTAGCGGATGATTTTTCAAACGATGCAAACATTAAAGTTGTGCCGATCGACAGCATCCCAAGTGATTGGGAAGGCTTAGATGCTGGACCAAAATCCCGCGAAATCTACGCTGATGTTATCAGGAATTCAAAGCTTGTGATCTGGAACGGACCGCTTGGCGTATTTGAATTAGATGCATTTGCAGAAGGTACAAAGTCTGTGGCTGTAGCACTTTCAGAAGCAAAAGATACATACACAGTTATAGGCGGCGGAGATTCTGCTGCTGCAGTTGAGAAATTCAACATGGCAGACAAAATGGATCACATTTCAACAGGCGGCGGAGCATCTCTTGAATTCATGGAAGGCAAAGAGCTTCCAGGAGTTGTCGCATTAAACGATAAATAAATTCTTGTTTGTTAAGGACGGTGTGCGTGATGAGAAAGCCAATTATCGCTGGTAACTGGAAAATGAACAAAGTAATGGGCGAAGCAGCAGCATTCATTGAAGAAGTAAAAGGCTTAGTTCCTTCTGCTGACAAAATTGAATCTGTAGTTTGTGCACCTGCACTCTTTTTAGACCGCCTTGTAGAGGCTTCTAAAGGAACTGATGTTAAAATCGGTGCCCAAAACATGCATTTCGAAGAAAATGGTGCATTTACAGGCGAAACAAGCCCTGTTGCACTTAAAGACTTAGGCGTAAGCTACGTGATCCTTGGTCACTCAGAGCGCCGCGAAATGTTTGCTGAAACAGATGAAACAGTAAACAAAAAGACGGCTGCTGCTTTCAAGCATGGTCTTGTGCCGATCGTATGCTGCGGCGAAACGCTTGAAGAGCGTGAAGCAGGCAAAACAAACGATCTTGTAGGAGTTCAAGTAACAAAAGCACTTGCTGGTTTAACAGACGAGCAATTAAAAGAAGTTGTCATTGCATATGAGCCAATCTGGGCAATCGGCACGGGCAAATCTTCTTCTGCAAAAGATGCAAATGACGTTTGTTCACACATCCGTTCAGTTGTGGCAGAGCAGTTCTCTAAAGAAGTGGCTGAAGCAGTACGTATTCAATACGGCGGCAGCGTAAAGCCTGAAAACATAAAAGAATACATGGCAGAGTCTGACATCGACGGCGCTTTAGTCGGCGGAGCAAGTCTTGAGCCGCAATCTTTCTTACAGCTTTTGGAGGCAGGACAACATGAGTAAGAAACCGGTAGCCTTAATTATCCTTGACGGGTTTGCACTTCGCAGCGAAGAGAAGGGTAATGCGGTTATTCATGCAAAAAAACCAAACTTTGACCGATACTGGAATCAGTATCCTCATGCTACTTTAACGGCAAGCGGCGAAGCCGTCGGTTTGCCTGAAGGCCAGATGGGGAATTCAGAGGTAGGACATTTGAACATCGGTGCCGGACGTATCGTATACCAAAGCTTAACGCGTGTGAACGTAGCCATTCGTGAAGGTCAATTTGAAAAAAATGAAACCTTTATTTCAGCTATGAATCACGTTAAAGAAAACGGCACAAACCTTCACATCTTTGGATTGCTGTCTGATGGAGGCGTTCATAGCCACATTGACCACCTTTTCGCTTTGCTGAGACTGGCAAAAGAAGAAGGCGTCAAGAATGTTTACATCCATGGCTTCCTTGACGGCCGTGATGTTGGCCCGCAAACAGCAGAAGGCTATATTAAGCAATTAAACGAAAAGATCGAAGAGTATGGTGTTGGTGCAATTGCAACCCTCTCAGGCCGTTATTATTCCATGGACCGCGACAAGCGCTGGGATCGTGTTGAGAAAGCGTACCGCGCAATGGTATACGGCGAGGGCCCAACTTATACGAATCCGCTTGACTTAGTGGAAGATTCATATAAAAATGGAATCCACGACGAGTTCGTTCTTCCTTCAGTTATGACTAAAGAAGACGGCTCTCCTGTTGCAACAATCAGCGAGAACGATGCGGTTATTTTCTATAATTTCCGCCCGGATCGCGCGATTCAGATTTCGAACACATTTACAAACGAAGACTTCCGTTCATTTGACCGTGGACCAAAGCATCCGAAAAACCTGCATTTTGTATGTTTAACTCATTTTAGTGAAACAGTAGACGGGTATGTTGCTTTTAAAGCAACGAACTTAGATAACACACTAGGTGAAGTTCTATCGCAAAACGGGTTAACCCAGCTTCGGATTGCTGAAACGGAAAAATACCCTCACGTAACATTTTTCATGAGCGGCGGACGTGAAGCAGAATTCCCAGGTGAAGAACGCATTCTAATCGATTCACCAAAAGTCGCAACCTATGATTTGAAGCCTGAGATGAGCGCCTACGAAGTAACGGACGCGTTACTTGGCGAAATCGAAGCTGACAAGCATAACGCGATTATCCTGAATTTCGCCAACCCGGATATGGTTGGACATTCAGGCATGCTTGAACCGACTGTTAAAGCAATAGAAACAGTTGATGAATGTCTTGGCAAAATCGTTGACGCAATTCTTGCTAAAGGCGGAACGGCTATAATTACAGCGGATCATGGAAATGCTGATGAAGTGACAACTCTAGAAGGTACACCGATGACAGCACATACAACAAATCCAGTTCCTGTAATCGTAACAAAGGAAGTTGCAGGCTTAAGAGAAGATGGAATTCTTGGTGATTTAGCGCCAACCGTGCTTGACTTGCTTGGAGTAGACCTTCCGAAAGAAATGACAGGTAAATCATTAATTAAAAAATAACCATTTAAAAGGAGAGAAATAAATTATGCCATACATTGTTGATGTATTTGCTCGCGAAGTATTAGACTCACGCGGTAACCCGACAGTTGAAGTAGAAGTACACACAGAAACAGGTGCTATGGGACGTGCATTGGTTCCATCTGGCGCATCTACTGGTGAATATGAAGCAGTAGAATTACGTGACGGCGACAAATCCCGTTATCTGGGAAAAGGCGTATTGAACGCTGTTAAAAACGTAAACGAAGTAATCGCTCCTGAATTATTAGGTTTCGACGTAACTGAGCAAGTTGCAATCGATCACCTTCTAATCGAACTTGACGGTATGGAAAACAAAGGTAAATTAGGTGCGAACGCAATCCTTGGTGTATCTATGGCAGCGGCTCGTGCAGCAGCTGAATTCTTAGGTCTTCCACTTTACCAATACCTTGGCGGATTCAACGCTAAAACATTGCCAGTGCCAATGATGAACATCATCAACGGCGGAGAGCATGCTGATAACAACGTTGACATTCAAGAATTCATGGTAATGCCGGTTGGAGCTGAAGATTTCCACGAAGCACTTCGCATGGGTGCTGAAATCTTCCACAGCCTGAAATCAGTTCTTCAAGGCAAAGGCCTTAACACAGCTGTAGGTGACGAAGGCGGATTCGCTCCAAACCTTGGATCAAACGAAGAAGCTCTTCAAACAATCATCGAAGCAATTGAAAAAGCTGGCTACAAACCAGGCGAGCAAGTGAAGCTTGCAATGGATGTTGCTGCTTCTGAGATCTTCAATAAAGAAGATGGAAAATACCACTTATCAGGCGAAGGTGTTGTAAAAACATCTGCTGAAATGGTAGACTTCTACGAAGATTTAGTATCAAAATATCCAATCATCTCAATTGAAGATGGATTAGACGAAAACGACTGGGAAGGCCACAAACTATTAACTGAGCGCCTTGGTGACAAAGTTCAATTAGTTGGTGACGATCTATTCGTAACAAACACGAAAAAGCTTTCTGAAGGTATTGAAAAAGGAATCAGCAACTCGATCCTTATCAAAGTGAACCAAATCGGTACATTAACTGAAACATTTGATGCGATCGAAATGGCTAAACGCGCTGGCTACACAGCTGTTATCTCTCACCGTTCTGGTGAAACAGAAGACAGCACAATTGCTGACATCGCTGTAGCAACAAACGCTGGCCAAATCAAAACAGGTGCTCCATCACGTACTGACCGTGTTGCAAAATACAACCAGCTTCTTCGCATCGAAGATCAGCTTGGTGACACAGCTAGATACGATGGAATCCATACTTTCTATAACTTAAGAAAATAATGTTGAAAAAAAGCTGCCCGTTAAATGAAATGGGCAGCTTTTTTATGTGTATTAATTCATATGAGACCAAAATGGAGATTTGATTCCACTAATCCTTCCGAATTTAATAAGGTAGAGCTTAAAGATTTTTTGAAACAAAAATAGAACATGTCCCCGCTGGCATCAATCTCCCTAGCTCTCCACAGTACCGTACTTGTCAATTTTCTTCATACGGCTCAAGCTCCTTTTTAATCTTTCACCTATTTATTGTTAATTAGCATATTTTTCTTTTAATGCTCTCTTATCCATACCTTCTCCTCCAACCTTACATATAAATAATAATCAAAGAAAATGTGAATAAAGGAGATAATATGAAGATTTTATTTGCTTATTTTCGTTATTCTCCTTATGAAATGGGCCTTCAACCAATATTAATAATTTACGAATTTAGAGGGACATCAGTATAATTTATTATCCCATGACAACCAAGGACAATATCTAGATTAAGGAAAAAACAAAAGGTGAATAAGATCAGCATCAGAAAAGACTCGTTTATCAGTATCTGCCTTAATATTCCACGCAGTATCATCCGTGGATTTTTGACGTAGAGATAGGAAAAATGGTGTCAGATACCGATAAACTCATTATTACATTCGGTTGTAAATTACCAGAAGAAGCCGGCTTCATGATACTGACAAGTATGAGTTTTATTGCGAAGCAAACCATCCAAATAACCAAAAGACCTCTCCGAGAGATCTGACTCCCTTTTCATATTGACACTTAGCTGTTGTCCAAAGATATATGTTGTTTTTCTAGCTCGTTTCAATGGACTCATATAAACAGCCGCAACTTTAACGGCTATGAGACAAATGGCTAGAAGAAGTGCCTGTTTTTTCCCTAGTCCATTTAAAGGAGAATCGAATCTTCCTAGTAAACGCTGCACCTTGTTCCAGTCCTTTTCCCTTGACGGATCAAGTGAATATCATTTGCATTCGATTTTCCCCCTCGGATTATTTTTAGCATCTTTCTGTTTTCATAGATATGCCAAAAACAAGCAGGTAACACAGACAAAGATAATAAGGAACTATTTCGTCAAATAAATGACTACAGCATTCTGAAATGACAAGCATCAAGTAGATCAGCTATTGGCGAACAAATCAAGAGTATCCAGCAAATGCTATGTTTGGAATGGATGGTCTAGGTGAATCACTCAAAAGCATTACCCGTAGAAATTGGAGAAAATTATCACATATTGAGGCTAATATGAAATGAATTCAGAAAGACAAACCTGGCATTATAGCAGGAAGATAAATTATTGCGTCTGGTGATAGGGGGAAAAAATAGTTATGTTTTCGTTGTAAAGATATTCAATATCTTCAAGTCAGACATGGGACATTTCCGCATAAGACCAGTAACAACAGCAGGGAACGAACCCGGAACATGATGGTTACAAGAAAAAATCAAAATGACAGGAATAAATGATACAAAATATATAAGGATAAAAGTACCGGCTGTTGATAGTAACAGCCATTTTTTAATCCTTATATCATACTTACTTAATAGCCAAGTTTTCTGAAAAATTGAAAAGAAAACAAACGTGGACCATTCAAAAATAATTATCTGTCTCTCGACATTAATTTGGACTTCCTTTGATTAAAATGTTTGATGCCTTTCCAAAATCCAACCCTACTTTTCCCGTTAATTCAGCAATTTTATGTGCAAGTACAACAGCATTTACACCGCAGCAAATCAAGGCGATATCAAATTCATCTTTATTAGCTTTTATTTTTCCTAATGTATCAGTCATCTGATTATAGTGAGAGAAGGGAATTGTCATCGTAATTTCTAATTTATAAGGCTCACTCTGTAAAATATTTTTTAGTTGATCCGCGAATTGGTAAATGATAAGGATTTTTTTCCCTTTTAATATCTTCCAAAACTCCGGTTCCTTAGCGAGTTCTCTATTTAAGCAGGCATGACAAGTATATTCAGGATTTATTTTATAATAGGAAAATATTTTATCAGTTAAATCTCGCTTAAGATGACTTGGAGCTTGAATAATAGTGTCATTTTGAGGAAGAACTCCAACCACATTTGCTTTTCTGATAGCTTCTATCATTAAATCCCTTAAAGATGCATTAGGTAATTTAACTCCTTTTTGACCGTTATTTGCTTTAATGACCCAGGGCTCTCTCAACACATCCTGGATATTCATTACGGTGTTTTGAGACATTACTAAATTCTCTCCATCCCCTATTCTCACCAAAGAAAAGGGCTCTTTCTCATTTAGAGCATTCCCTATTAATTGTATGACTTCATCCATTTCCAGATACATACTCTTAAACATACTAAAACCACTCCTAAATTCCAAAATTAATTAAGTATCTTTTATAGAATATGAAATAGCTTCTCTGAATTCTTATATTATCAACCATTTTTAGAATTTAGATGAATTTGTCTATTCCATAAACTATCAGAAATCATAAGATAGGTTTGTAAGAGAGTAAATATTAGATGTGGATCTTAGAAATTAACGAAAATCATATCTATTTATACTAATCTCAATTTTTTGTAATTTAGAGAAACGAGTTAAAAGAGTAATGAAAATAACTAAAGGTGGAGAAAAATTGTGAAAAAGAAATTAATTATAAGAATTCCTTTTAATAATATAGGAGCAAATGAGGAAAGTTTTACTAAGGAATGGATAGAAAGGAGAATCTCGATATTTATGAATTATACCTTAAAAAGCTTAAAAGGACAAAGCTCCCAAGATTATTTAGCACTAGTTTTGTATAATCCTAAAACAGAAGATAAGATAAAAACCGCTCTAAATAATCATCGTCCACTCCCTAATAATGTTAGGTTTATCCCTTCTCAATTGTTTGAAGCGGTAGTAAAAAACACCATTAAAGGAAGTGACCTTTTGTATGAAGTTCACTTAGAAAGTGATGATATGTATCATCAATCATTTATTGAGGTACTGCTTAAACACACTCATAAAAAGAATACTGCTGCATTAATACCGCAATATGGATATGTATACGACTCGATACAGAATAGATTAGGAAGGTTTTTTTTCTGGAAACCAAGTTTTGGGGCTTTTATTTACAATGTAAATGATTATTTAAAAGGAAAAAGATATGAACTAGGTTGGAGAGGAGCACTTAAATTACCTTATGAATTTATATGTGTGAAAGAACCTATTTGGATTAATCATATTCATTCAAAAAATACAGGTATTAGTTTTAACAAAATTTTATCGTGGCAAGTAAAAGCTTATATCGGTGACTGTAATTTAGATCCTTGGACCGACAGCGAAAAACCTCGCGCTCATTTTGGACCTGAGATTACTGATAAAAAGGAAATAAAAAGAATCTTAGAAAAATTCATCTGAAAAAATAAGAATAATAGTATCAGCACCAATGGTACCTTTTTGATATCTTCCAAACTCGTTCTGGAACGAGTTTGGATTTTTGATTCATTTTTCAATCCTCTCCATCCTCTATTTTCAACAATTAAAAATCTAATTTATCTCTAGTACATTCCCTATCAGATGGGCCATCAACTTATTTATTAATAATTTGCTTACTATTTTGAGGCTTTTCTCAAAAGATCAAATCTACGTTTTTTGATTTTTTCAGCAAAAGCCTAATTGAACATGCTAATACTCATCCTTAATCTTGATAAAGTATATATTTTAAAACTCTTTCACTTAAATCTTCTATTATCACCTATTTTTAGAAATTCGATGATTTTGTCCATTCCATAATCTAGTAAAAATCATAAGATAGTTTATGAAAGAGTAATACTAAGTTTTTTAAATAAAAATAGAAAGGATATTATGATATGACAAAAAGGAGAATAGTAATAGAAATCAACTTTAATAATTATGGAATGAATCCACAACGAACAACAGAGGAGTGGATTGAAAATAGGATTTCTATATTTCAAAAGTATACTCTTAAAAGTTTGAAGAAACAGACGAATCAAAATTTTCTAACTGTAGTTAAACTGGCAGAAGGATGCAGTGAAATCATTAATCGAGCTCTTCAAAAATATGAACCGCTTCCTGATAATATTAAATTTGGAACAAGTATTGAATCCCAACGCAGAATTGAAGCTTATATTCAAGGTTACGATGAACTATATGTAGCAAGGCAGGATTCGGACGATTTGTACCACAAATCTTTCGTTCAGCAGTTGCACAATTACAGACACAAACCATCCACAGAGGTATTAATTAATCAAGACGGCTACATGTGGGATACAGTCGATAACAGGATGATCCACATTCATTTTGAATCTCCGCAATACTATACTTTCGTCTATACTGCAAAAGACTACTTGGATGGTAAAAGATATATCCTGCCGGGCGGCCATGGTTATGCTATTAGATTACCTCACGAAATATTAAAGAATCGAAATTACGTAAATATTGTTCATCCTTCTATTACTTCAAAGAAAAGAGTACCGAAAGGCATTGGATTTGCACCTGAGGTTATGAAAAAAATATTGGATGGGTTCATGTAAAGGAGATTGGATATGAAAATAATGACAATTCTTGGAACGCGCCCGGAAATTATCCGGCTAAGCCTTATTATACGAAAGCTAGATCTTTTCGCAGATAAGCACATTCTCGTTCATACCGGACAAAACTATAATCGAAATTTAAGCGATATTTTCTTTGAAGAGATGGAAGTTCGTCAGCCGGATTACTTTATTCAATCGGTTTTTCATTCATTGGGCGAACAGCTGGGTAATATGTTTCCAGAAATTGAGAAAATTATAAATAAAGAAAAACCGGATCGAATCCTTGTACTCGGGGATACAAACAGCGCCCTTTGCGCAATTATTGCCGAGCGAATGGGAATACCTGTTTTCCATATGGAAGCGGGAAACCGCTGTTTTGATACTAGTGTACCGGAAGAAATTAATAGAAAAATCATAGATTCTATCTCTTCCTTTAATTTACCTTATACGGATAACAGCAGAGATAATTTACTGCTAGAAGGAATTCCGACCAATCGAATTTGGGTTTCAGGAAATCCAATATATGAAGTGGTCCATCATTTTCAAGACAAAATAGACAAGAGCGACATTTTAAAAAAGCTGGATTTGAAGCCTGGAGGTTATATATTGGTTACTGCCCATCGTGCAGAAAATGTTGATAATGAAAATCGGCTTATAAATATCATTGAAGGGTTACACTCGACAGTTAAAAAGCACCAAATTCCGATTGTTTTTAGTGTACATCCGCGGACTCAAGATCGAATGAAGAAATTCGGCATAAATTCACCTCATACGTTAGTGAAATTTTGTGAACCTTTTGGGTTTATAGACTTTATCAAATTGCAAAAAAACGCCCGTTGTGTGGTTACGGACAGCGGTACCGTTCAGGAAGAAAGCTGCATCCTAGGTATTCCCTCTGTCACAATACGAAAAAGTACAGAAAGACCTGAAACGGTTTTATGCGGCAGCAACGTTGTGTCTGGTCTAGAATCAAAACGGATAGCAGAATGTTTAGACTTAATGATGGAATCAAGCAACAATTGGAAAATTCCCAAAGGATATGACGATGTAAATGTTTCGACCAAAGTTATTCATTTTATTTTAGGAGGCGTTTCTAATGTTTAAAGATAAAACGATTCTGGTTACAGGTGGAACTGGGTCTTGGGGCCACGAATTAACAAGGAAACTATTAACCTACCAACCAAAAGAAATTCGTATTTTTTCTCGTAATGAGTTCTCTCAAGTATTGATGCGGAGAACATTTAATAATAATTCTTGCATCAAATATATTATAGGTGATGTTAGAGATTTTGAAGCGGTAAATGAAGCTTGTCAACAGGTTGATTATGTTTTTCACCTAGCTGCACTTAAACACGTGCCTGTATGTGAAGATTATCCACAAGAAGCGTTAAAAACGAATGTACTGGGCACAGAAAATATCATCCGGGCCAGTATCTTACAAAAGGTGAAAAAGGTCATTGATGTTTCCAGTGATAAGGCGGTAGATCCGATTAACTTTTACGGAATGACAAAAGCGATTGGTGAAAAATTGATGATCAGGGCCAATCATCTTAGCGATTACACCCGATTTGTTTGTATTAGGGGCGGTAACGTGCTCGGAACGAACGGAAGTGTAGTCCCTCTTTTCAAAAAGCAGATTTTGGAAACAAATGGTGTTACCATTACTCATAAAGATATGACTCGTTTCTTTCTAACCGTATCAGAAGCGATTGACTTACTTTTACAAGCATCAACCGCTGCAATTGGCGGAGAAACGTTTGTTATGAAGATGAATGCTTGTCTTATCACTGATCTAGCAAATGTCCTAGGTGAGCATCTATTGAAAAAAACGATCGCACATAAGGAGGTTGGGATACGGCCCGGGGAAAAGCTTCATGAGGTTCTTGTTTCGATAGCCGAATCACCTTATACCTATCAATTCAGCGATCAATATTTTGTCATTCTTCCTTCGCACACTTCTCCTGAACTCTATAAGCACTATCAACATCTTCCCAAAGTTTCCTTTCAAAAATACCAATCTGATGATGATCTCATGAACTCCGAAAACATCACTAGTCTTTTGAAAAGGGGAGGAGTTTTAGATTGAAGGTTCTTGTTTTAGGCGGTAACGGTATGGCGGGGCATATGATAAAAGATTATTTGACTGAAGCTACTTCTTATGAAATCTACTATACCATCAGGGGAAATTCAGAGGAAGAGCGGTGTTTTACTTTAGACGTGTTAGATGAGCAAAGTGTGGAAGCATTGTTAAAACAGCTAAAGCCTGATCTCGTCATTAATACGACCGGCTTGTTGAATGACAATGCTGCCAGTCTCTTCATGGAGGCCATTTATGTAAACAGTCTCTTTCCGCATAAATTATCCCTATACGGCCGACAGTATGGTTTTAAGGTTATTCATATCAGTACGGACTGCGTTTTTTCTGGGGATAGAGGTGACTATACGGAAAATGAACGTAAAGACGGAACGTCCGTTTACGCAAAAACGAAAAGCCTAGGAGAGATTATAGACAATAGCAATATTACGATTCGAACATCCATCATTGGTCCGGAACTTAAAAAAGAGGGAACTGGACTCTTTCATTGGTTTATGCACCAGTCAGGGGAAATATTAGGATACCAGAGTGTTTATTGGAATGGTGTCACAACTCTAGAACTGGCTAAAGCGATAGAATGGCTCATACCTCGCAGCATCAGCGGACTGGTTCAACTTACAGGAGCTAAGAAAATATCAAAATTTGAACTGTTAAATCTTATTAAAAAAGAATTTAAACGGGATTCTATAGTGATTAAAGCATATGATCAAGTCAAATCAGACAAGAGTCTATTAAATACAAGATCTGATTTTTTATATAAGGCATCCTCATATTCACAAATGCTGGCAGAATTAAAAGGATGGATGGATTCCAGAAAAAAGGGAATCTACCAATATACGTGACGATGACGAACACAAGAAGACATTTTAGAAAGGGAATTTTTTTATGGCCAATCATGATCAAGTTAATTTGCGTTACTATGGATTAATTAATACGGAGGAGTCCCATAAGGCTACACAATTTAGAGTGCATTGGATGTGTAAACAGGCTGCAGGTAAAAAGGTACTGGATATAGGATGCAGCCAAGGAATCACCTCTATTTTACTAGGAAGAGAAGGTTTTGATGTTACAGGGGTAGATCTTGAGGAAACAAGTATCAATTATGCGAATGAAGAGTTAAAAAAGGAATCGAAACTTGTCCAAGACAAAGTGAAATTTCTCTTGCATGATGCTACCACATTAGATAAAAGTCTTGGGAAATTTGATACCGTTATTTTAGGGGAGGTACTTGAGCACTTTTCTCATCCCCATAAAATTTTAAAAAGAGTCCATCTTTCTCTTAATGATAAAGGACGTGTCCTTGTCACAGTTCCCTTTGGTTTACACCCTTTTCACGACCATAAGCAAACGTTTTACATTGGAAATCTAGCGTATCTTCTTGATCTCTATTTTGAAGAAATAAAGATTGAGGTTCATTATAAATATATTTGCTATGTCGGACGGAATAGAGAACGAATCAAATCTAATTTTGAAATTGAATATACACCGGAGCAGCTTAAAAAATGGATAAAATTAGATGAGGAGAACTTCCTTCAGATCGAGAAGAAAAATGAGAAATTGTTTAAAGACAGAAAACAGCGTTTGGAAGTAAAAGAAAATCAAATTAAAGAGATGCAAAAGCGCATAGAACAGATGAATAAACAATTAGACTTATTTACATTACAACAAAAAAAAATAAAAGATATGTCTATAAGTAAAGAAGAGGCCAATTGTGACTCTGAAAAAAATTAGATGCGAAATTAATAGGATTTTGAAAATGCAAAAACCAATTGAACTGTTTGCCGTGCAGCTGAAAAAAGATGCTGATTTTGATAGAAACTTAAAAATCTTTATCATGCCAATATGTTCAAATTAGATCATCAGACTAAATTAGTTTCTGATTTTAATTGAACAGCAGATGAATTTTTTCTTGAAAGTAGATTATTCCTGGAACTTGTCTTCTTCTATCAACATAAAATGATAGTAAGAAGACATTTTTAAATAATTGAAAATGAAAATGAACATAGTGAGGTGAAACATAATGAAATATACAATAGTCATACCTGTTTATAATAAAGAGGCTCATTTATATAAAGCAATTCAAAGTGCCTTTAATCAATCTCTTCCCCCTGCCTCCATTATCGTGATAGATGATTGTTCTACAGATAATTCCATGATGAAAATAAAAGATTTCGTTCAAGATTCCCGGCTTAAAATTATCCAATTAAAGAAGAATTCAGGGATATCCAAAGTATTGAATGAAGCTTTGAAACACATCAAAACACCATATTTCATTCAATTGGATGGCGATGATTGGCTGGAGCGTTTTGCAGCAGAGAGGCTTGTAACTGCCATGCACAAAAATCCGTCCGCCGCTTTTGCTTTTGGAGATCATAGACTATGGCAATATAATCAGCGTAATGAATTAGTTTTTATCCAAAACTTGATTCAGCCTGTATATGCGAGTAAATATGATTTCTTATTAAAGCTGGGATATATGGTAAATCCGCGCTGTTACAGAACTTCATGTATTCGCCATGTTGGCGGGTGGATAACGGATGATCCATGGGATGGCAGATACTTTGAAGATGCTAGAATGATTATTCGTTTGGCTGAACAATTTGCCTGGATTCATATTAATGAAGTTCTCCACAATGTGCTGATTGATTATGAGAAAGCCGAAAAAAAGTACCCAATGTACAGCTATTTAAGGCGATCTTTTTATGAAGAGATGATAAGAAGATGGGGAAATGAATACACACCAGTATGGAAAACCCATTCCAATCAAATTGTTTATCTTGAAAGATTAGTTAAGAAATAAAAAGAATTAATGTGACTTAACCTTACCTGAAAAGTACGTTTTAACGTACTTTTCTAGTTTGGATGAATCCTAAAATTGTTTATCGCAGTTGAAAATTAAGGTATTGCCCTCTTGCATTACTTACTGATTCTATGAAAAATCTATGAAAAAACAAGTGTTCAAAAAATAAATAAAATTATATTAGCTCCTTTAAAAAATGGTAGAACCTTTTAATAGAAACTTTCATATATTATTAATAAATAAATAGTAAGGAGCAAATGAATGAAAAAACTACCAAAAGTGCTGTTGCTGGGTATTCCAGAATGCGGTGTTTCTACTTTGAATGAAATTGTGCATAGAATACCTTTTTTACGTTCAGGAAAATGGTTAAACCAATGGGAAGAAGAAGTTTGCGGGGCTTTGAAAGGATTGAATTCAGGAGAAGTTTGGACAGGATACGTTTACTACAGTGGGGAAGTGATGCGGTATTTAGAAGATAATCAAATCCGGAGAATTTTTATCTATAGGGATCCAAGAGATATGATATTGTCTTATCTGTTTTACATTTTAAATGACGATAAACATATCCATCATAAGTATTTCACTGAGCATTTAGACTGCTTGGATGAACAAATAAAAAAAATGATAACCGGTTTTTATGAATCCGGAACGATTGCCAAGCAGTACGGTCAGGAGGCAATTGGATACGGAAGTATGAATGACCATTACCTCCCATATTTAAGGTGGCTGGAAGATCCAAATACTTGTGTGATCCGCTATGAGAATCTAATTGATGATAATTCCAAATCCAGTGAGTTGAATAAAATAATCGATTATTTATGGGAAGACATCAAAGAGGAAGGTTTTTCGAAGGAGGATTATTTAAGACTATTCGAGGATGCTCAATTTTATAAAAATATAAAAAAAGATACTTCCAATGAATGGGTAAAATATTTTTCGGAGGAAATTAAAGAGATATTCAAGGAAGAAGCAGGAGAACTATTAATCTATTTAGGATATGAAAGTGACCTTAAGTGGTAATGCCGGAAGCATTATATAAGAAAGGGTTGGTTTAAATGAAAATTCTTCTAGCTACTTTTTGGACATATCCTCAACTAAGCGGTGTGAACACGTATATCACATTACTTCGGGAAATACTGGAACAAAATGATCACAAAGTGGACATACTTGCACAAAAACCAAATTCGGATAATTATTATTTGATAAGCAGGGACGAAGTAATTAACGGAAAATCCGCTCCAAAAGCAAAAATTATGGATTTTGTTTCCCCTTTAATGAGAGGCTATTACCATCAACAATTGCCTTATGTTGATCAATGGGTCCATTGGCAGGAAATTGAACGTTACACCTTTGAATTGTCTGCTTCGTTATTTGATTTGAGTCAATACGATCTTATTCACTCACAGGATGTAATAACATCAAGGGCAATATCCAGAGTCAAACCAGATCATGTTCCGCTGGTGGCCACTATTCATGGCTTACTTGCTAAAGAAATGATCGTAAATGAAGATATTTTAAGTGAGAATAGAAAATTGGCAAAGAAGTGGAATCACTACCTTTCAGTAAAAGAGTACCTCGGTGTATCCTCTGCAGATCACGTAATCATTCCCTCACAATGGCTTGCAAAGCAATTAAGCAGTGAAAATATTGGCGCTCATTATAATAAGATGAACATAATACCCTATGGAATGGATATATCTTCTTTTCTGCAAAAGATGAATGATGAACCTTCCCCAAAAACTCCTGAACTAAGTGAAAATATACAATTTATTATTTCTTGCCCTGCACGATTAGTGACTCTCAAAGGTCATCAAACGCTTATCGATTCTTTGAGTATTATAAAAGAAAAACGAAGTGATTTTGTCTGCTGGTTTATAGGGGATGGTGAACTGGAAAACGAACTCAAGAGATATGCAAAAGAGAAAGGATTATCCGAAATAATCTTCTTTTTGGGTGAAAGGAAAGACGTACCTGCTCTATTAAATAAAACAGATATAGTTGTTCTGCCTTCTTTACAGGACAATCTCCCATTTGCCATCATGGAAGCGCAGGCTGCGGGGAAGCCTGTTGCCGCTTCGGAGGTTGGGGGCATTCCAGAGATGATTACTCATAAAGAAACAGGCCTTTTGTTTGAAAAAAGAAACAGTCTGCAGCTGGCAGAAAGCATCCTTGAGCTTTTGGATGATTCCGCTCTTCGCACAAAATTAAAAAATAATTCAAAAAAATCAAGTGAAATAAAGTGGTCCGTTCAAACGAAATATCAATCCACAATTAACATCTATAATCAAGCAATAGCGTCTGTAAATGCCCAAAGTAATCTGATTGATAAAGTAGAAAACAAAAGAAATAACCCAGAAAGTATTTTTATGTTTGAAGTGAATGTTCCTTTATACACCAAAGTCTGGAAGGAGATTTCAAAAAATCTTCCTGCAAACTATACTATTCCAGATTTAGAAATTAATATGTCTCTTTCAGATAAAAATAGTAGCTGATTGGACCCGGGGCTTCTAAACCTGAGATAAAAAAAGAAATGTTTCTTTTTTGTGCTACCTAGGTGAAGAAGCTTCGTTTTGCTTATGACGATACCTGAATTCTTCATAAGCTCCTGATCCTAAAATGACGCCAGTAACAATGAAGCAAAGTCCAACTAAATGAGAAGGCAAAATGGCTTCTTTTAAAATAAGAGCCGATCCTGCAAGAGCAAAAAATGTGCTCAGATTCATAAAGATGGATGTTTCTGCAGGCCCAACCATTCCAATCGCAAAATTATATGTCATATGCCCGATTGCGGTTGCAAGAATGGCTGATGCGAAAAAGACTCCCCATACAGCAGGTGTTCCATGAAAGAGGCTCTTTATTCCTTCAGGTTCAGTAAACAAACTGATGACAAATAGAATCATTGAGCCGAAGAAAAGCATATAGCCTGTCATTAAGCGCGGATCAAGTGTCCGGCACGCTTTTTTAATAATAATGAAGCTGCAGGCCTGTGTGAAAATGGATATGAAGATGTAGATATCTCCTGCATTTATGCTGCTAATGCCTTTGCTTCCTGCTAAAATGGTAAATCCTACTCCAGTCAGTCCCAGCACAAAACCTGTAAATCGTATGACTGTCAGTCTTTGTTTCAGAAAGAGAATGGATAAGATGGCTGTAAGCATAGGACCAAGGCCAAGTATCAAGCCTCCATTTGTAGAAGTGGTCATTGTCAGTCCTACTGAAAGGAAATAGTGATGGCACACAACGTTCAGCAGGCCGCCGCCTGCAATATACATTGTTTCCTTGGCAGTCGGTTTGCGAAGAAGTTTTAAAAAAGATAAGATAATGAGTACACAAATACTTGCTGTGAAAATTCGTACGGCTGTTACCGTAACGGGCATAAAGCTTTCAACGATGATTTTGAGTAAAGGCACGTTAAGTCCCCATATGAGCATAACACCGATCAAGATAAGATAGATGCGCGTGTTTTTCAAGGTTTTCCCTTCTTTCTGCCAAACTATCTAAGTAGCATATCATATAGGAAGCTTTTCCCTCAAAAGAATTGTTTCGCGAGGCTAAGAATTAAGATTGGACATACATTCGAATGATAGTGACATTTGGCCTTCAATATGGTAAATTGAAAATAATGCTAACCGGGTTTTAGGAGGTGTCGTCCATGCACATTTTATTAATCACATTACTTGTCATTGTAAGTATTGCACTTATTACTGTTGTTTTACTTCAGTCAGGCAAAAGTGCTGGTTTATCAGGTGCTATCTCCGGAGGAGCTGAACAGCTTTTCGGAAAACAAAAAGCACGCGGAATGGATTTGGTGCTTCATCGTGCGACAGTCGTGTTATCAGTACTCTTTTTTATACTGACGATTGCGGTTTCGTACGCTGGATTTTAATAAATGACATTGATCGAACGGGGGTCTGATTCTTATCAGACTCCCTTTTGTCATTTATCCAGAATCCCTTAGAATCAACATTTTTGCCCTTTAATCAAACGTTTGTTTAAATAGAACAGATGATGGAACCTTATAAATAGATACTTACATAAAAGGAGTTTTAAAATGAAGAGAGTATGGCCAAAACCATTTACATTTGAAGGCGGAGACCGTGCCGTCCTGCTTCTACACGGTTTTACAGGCAATACAGCTGACGTGAGGATGCTTGGACGCTATTTGAATGAGAGAGGATATACCTGCCATGCACCTCAATACAAAGGCCATGGCGTACCGCCTGAAGAGCTTGTGCACACTGGTCCTGAAGATTGGTGGAAGGACGTGATGGACGGCTATAATCTGCTGAAAGAGCGGGGGCATAAATCGATCGCGGTTGCCGGTTTATCCCTTGGCGGTGTGTTTTCTGTCAAATTGGGTTACACTGTACCTGTAAAGGGTATTGTTCCGATGTGCGCCCCTATGTATATCAAGAGTGAAGAAGTGATGTACAAGGGGATTTTAGAGTATGCCCGCAACTTTAAGAAATTCGAAGGAAAATCAGAAGCAGAAATCAAAGAGGAAATGAAGCAATTTGAAAAAACGCCGATGAATACACTGAGGGCTCTTCAGGAACTGATTGCAGATGTAAGGAATAATGTGGATATGGTTTATTCACCGGCATTTGTCGCTCAAGCGAGACATGACCACATGATTAATACAGATAGTGCAAATATTATTTATAACGAAGTAGAATCTGATAACAAGCATTTAAAATGGTACGAAGAATCTGGACATGTCATCACACTGGATAAAGAGCGCGATCAGCTCCATGCAGATGTGCATGAGTTTTTAGAAAGTCTTGATTGGCAATAATCCCAAAAGGAGGGACGCAAATGGATAATAATATGAAGATACATATTGATAAACTGCATTCTTTTATGAAAGAAGAAGCATACAAGCCTTTAACCGTCCAGGAGCTTGAAGAAGCGTTTGGAATTGAGGATTCTTCTGAATTCAAGGAGTTTGTAAAAGCTCTTGTGATGATGGAGGAACAAGGCCTGATTGTGCGCACAAGAAGCAACCGATACGGCTTGCCCGAACGAATGAATTTAATTCGCGGAAAAGTCAGCGGACATGCAAAAGGATTTGCTTTTGTCATTACAGAGGATCCAAATCAAGGAGATGTGTTTATTCCGCCGAGTGAGCTAAATAACGCCATGCACGGGGATACTGTCCTGGTCAGAATCAGCACCGAATCGAGCGGGAGCAGACAGGAAGGCACAGTAATCCGCATTGTAGAGCGCGGTCTGAAAGAGGTTGTCGGAACTTATACAGAAAGTAAAAACTTTGGTTTTGTCATCCCCGATGATAAAAAGATTCCAAATGATATTTTCATCCCTAAAAAAGCTTCAAATGGAGCAATTGAAGGACACAAAGTGGTTGTTCACCTGACAACATACCCAGAAGGAAGAATGAGTGCAGAAGGAGAAGTCATTGCGATTCTTGGACATAAAAACGATCCGGGCGTTGATATTCTATCTGTTATTCATAAGCATGGTCTTCCGCAGGCTTTCCCGGTAGAGGTATTAGAACAGGCCAATGATGTTCCTGAAACAATCAGTGAAGAAGATATCAAGGATCGCAGGGATCTTCGCAATGAAGTCATTGTCACAATTGACGGTGCGGATGCAAAAGATCTTGATGATGCAGTTACCGTAACTGAGCTTGAAAACGGAAATTACAAATTAGGCGTTCATATCGCGGATGTCAGTCACTATGTGACAGAGAACTCCCCAATTGATAAGGAAGCATTAGAGCGCGCAACGAGCGTTTATTTAGTTGACCGCGTTATTCCGATGATTCCGCACCGTTTATCAAATGGCATTTGTTCTCTTAATCCAAAGGTGGATCGCCTGACGCTCTCTTGTGAGATGGAAATCAACAGCCAAGGTGAAGTCGTAAAGCACGAAATTTTCCAGAGCGTAATCAAAACGACAGAGCGCATGACATATTCTGATGTAAAGGAAATTCTGGTTGATCAAAAACCAGAACTGCTTGAGAAATATGAATCGCTTGTACCGATGTTTCAGAGGATGGAAAAGCTTGCGCAAATTCTCCGCAATAAAAGGATGACCCGCGGGGCAATTGACTTTGATTTTAAAGAAGCAAAAGTGCTGGTTGATAAAGAAGGAAAGCCTAAAGATGTTGTCATACGTGAACGTACAGTTGCAGAACGTCTGATTGAAGAATTTATGCTGCTTGCAAACGAAACAGTTGCAGAGCATTTTCATTGGATGAAAGTGCCGTTTATTTATCGCATTCATGAAGAGCCAAATGCTGAAAAACTGCAGCGTTTCCTGGAATTTGTAACGAACTTTGGATACACAGTAAAAGGAACCGCAAACACGATTCACCCTCGTGCTCTTCAGGATATCTTAGATGATGTAGCGGGACAGCCTGAGGAGATGGTCATTTCCACTGTCATGCTGAGATCGATGAAGCAGGCTAAATATGATCCGGAAAGTCTGGGGCATTTTGGTCTTTCAACTGAGTTCTACACTCATTTTACATCACCGATCCGCCGTTATCCGGATTTAATTGTCCATCGCTTAATCCGCACCTACTTAATTGAAGGCAAAGTGGATGAAGCAACGAAAACAAAATGGGCAGAAAAAATGGATATGATAGCAGATCAGTCATCGAATATGGAACGCAGGGCAGTTGATGCTGAGCGTGAAACAGATGACCTTAAAAAAACAGAATACATGCTGGATAAAGTCGGGGAAGAATATGACGGGATTATCAGCTCAGTAACGAACTTTGGAATGTTCGTTGAGCTTCCTAATACAATCGAAGGTCTTGTTCACGTCAGCTATCTGACCGACGACTATTACCGTTATGATGAGCGCAATTATGCGATGATCGGCGAACGGACAGGAAACGTCTACCGCATCGGTGATGAGATTACAGTACGCGTTGTGAATGTAAACAAAGATGAACGCGCTGTAGATTTCGAAATTGTCGGCATGAAAGGAACAAGACGCCGTCAGCCGAGTGATGCTCCTAAAGTAATTAAAGGAGACCGCGGAAAAAGAAGCGGTGCGAAAGAGGGCAGAGGCAGAAAAAAATCATCAGATGAAAGAAAGAAACCTGCAGAGCGAAGCGGCAGTGTCGATGATGGCTGGAGCAATCAAAATCCGAATAAAAAGAAAAAGAAGAAAAAATCGTTTCAAAATGCTCCTGCAAGCAAACGAAAAGTAAAAAAGAAAAAACGTTAAGCACTATTCTTAATCTTTGCAGTTGCTATATAGAAAACATTTGGGATGGGAGCCTCTGAGGCTTCCTTTTCCATTCATATTTTGTTAAAATATAGCCTATCGCTATAGAGAGAGAAAGGGGGATGCAGCATGCCAAAAGGATCTGGTAAAGTCGTTGCTCAAAATAAAAAAGCAAATCATGACTATTCGATTGAAGAAACGTATGAAACAGGCATTGTTTTGCAGGGGACGGAAATTAAAGCCATACGTGCTGGACGTGTTAACTTAAAGGACGCTTTCGCAAGAGTGCAGCAGGGAGAGGTTTTCCTTCATAACATGCATATCTCGCCATACGAACAAGGCAACCGCTATAATCATGAGCCCCTGAGAACAAGAAAGCTATTGCTTCACCGCAAAGAAATCAGCAAGCTGATCGGACTTACAAAAGAAGAGGGCTATGCGCTTGTTCCCTTGAAAGTTTACCTGAAAAACGGTTTTGCTAAGGTTTTGCTTGGCTTAGGTAAGGGTAAAAAGAAATATGACAAACGTGAAGACTTGAAGAAAAAAGAAGCGAAACGCGAAGTGGAACGAGCTTTCCGCGATCGTCAGAAGGACTATTGATTGACAATAACTTACAATTGATTTCTTGTTCATATCTGATATAATAGAACTTGTAAGACAAACAGCACAATTTCATATCCGCTCTGATCTTTCATGAGCGTTTCCGTTTCCCTTTAAGGGACTTCCCATAGTGAAGCTGGATTAACTTCCATGCCGATCTTACTATCATGGGGACGTTACGGATTCGACAGGGATAGTTCGAGCTTTAGTTGCGAGTCGAGGGGATCGTCCTCGTTAAAACGTCACGCCAATAATAACTGGCAAATCAAACAACAACTTCGCTTTAGCTGCTTAATAACAGACTATAGCGGTTCCTCCCTCCATCGCCCATGTGGTAGGGTAAGGGACTCACTCTAAGTGGGCTACGCCTGATGCCTCCGTCTGGGGATAAAGGAAGAGACCAATCAGACTAGCTGCTCCGACGCCCGTTGATAGGCATAAGAGTTAGCGAACTGCGAATATATCAACTACACTCGTAGACGCTTTAGTGGCGATGTTTCTGGACGTGGGTTCGACTCCCACCGTCTCCACCATACATATTTTGGTGACTAATAATTATGCGTGTGACTTTACCCATAATATTGCTGGTTTGGCAAAGATATGCTTCAATAAACACTCGGCCAAATTTTGCTTTAATTTCAATTAAATAATTACATTTGAAAATTAAAAGCATCCAATGAGGATGCTTTTTTGTTTTCTGAAACAAATAAGTATTTAATATGCTCCTCAAGTAATCTTAATTTTAGTATTTAATTATTTGAAGTATAAATTGTGTCTACAAGTAGATCTTATCCTTTATAAACAAACTCCAGCATATTTTTAGAATAAAAACCACCCAAGCATATTCCAAGGGTGGTTTAAACTGCTTCCGCAGGTTTTTCTATATTTTCTGTAACTTTATCTGAAATCGATGTAAGAATTAAATTGTGAATCGTAATCTCTGGGCGGCTTCCTACCCGAATATTCACTCCGGTTTGCCCTAAACCTTCACTTATATAAAACGGTTTTCCATCGTGATGATGCAAACCTTTTACCATGTTCATCCGAACTAATTTCCCCATTTTAATTAAATGATATGGTTTTGGCCAATGAATTTGTCCACCGTGAAAATGACCAGAAAGCAAGTAATCAAAATGATAGTTTTTCATGCTGAGAACTATATTCGGATCATGCGTTAATACAAGATTATAGCCATTTAAAATTTCACGATATGATTTGTCAATCTCACTTCGATTTGTACTAAAGTCATCGATCCCAATAATGTTCAATCGCTTGCCATTAATCATCAGTACATCATTCTGGTTTTGCATGGTTTTACATCCATATTCCTGTAATGTGTGCTTTAAATTAAGAAAATCGGGATGACTCAGTACATAATCATGATTTCCAAAAACCGCATATATTCCGTGCTTTGGATTTAATTCATTAAACACTTTTAAATAAGGAACTAACTTTGAGATGCTCCGTTTTCGGTCTAAAAAATCACCTGTTAAAGCAATTAAGTCAATCGATTGATTACGAAGACTTTCATATACTTTTTCTGGGGTAATCGATATATTTTCAAGATGCATATCGGAAATATGCAATACACGAAACCCTTTTGAATGCTCAGAATTAGCGTTATTTATTGAAATATTGTTAATCAAAACAGTTTGAGTATTTTTATAACCTTTATAAAATAATAAAAATATGAAAATCGCAATAATGAGTGGTAACAAAATAAACAATTATATCCCCTCCTCCTAACAATTATAGGCAAAAGGAGGGGATATTGTAACCTGTAATTAATGGAGATACTTCCAGTGACATTATTTCTACACTAACTGTCATAATCATTTCAATGCACTCAAGTGGATCAGTTTCTGACAATTAAAACTCTGCTGTTAGAAATTCTCTTATATGTTTCCGTATTTTTTTAATAAGGATTTCTTTGACATAAATAAGTAGTTTGGAGACGGAATTTTTTGCCCTTTTGTTGATTGTCTTGTTGTTGAAATAAAATATATAGGAAAAAGTGCCAATTGTTTAAAGCGATTATAGGTTGGACTCAAAATAGTGAAAATCTCAAATCCTAACCTTGTACACCCCTTGTTAAGCAAGGTTATACCAATAATCCCCTTAATCTCATCTACATCTTTATGCTGGTAAACATATGACGCTAAATGAGGTAATGATTCTTTTACCCTTTTATATAATATCATGGCTTTTTTTAGATCATTGTTAACAGTTAGAAGCTCTTTTAATAATTGAACATTATGAAGATGAATTTTCACGAGGACATCATTCTTTTTGATCTTGGTTCCATCTGATAAAACCACTTCACGGCCTTTGTAACGTGTCAGCCTTACTCGGAATATAGCGGGCTGCTCTTTCGTTTTTAAGTATTGCAAACGAGTAAATGAATAGTACAATGGGTCGAATATACTCCAAGCTGAAAGTATATAAAGCCTTATTCTCATAGATCTTCTCCTTGTAAATGGTTTTAACCTTTTTTTATTGTGGCTAAGCTTCCTCGCAAATATGATGGAAATTAGAGGGTGGGGAGAATGATTCCTCGCGAATAACACAAACTACTTTAAAAAAGAGCGAGGAAGATTATTTATGATAAGGGTACTTTTCTTGCCATTCTTGCAGATATCCTCTGGTCATCATCATGTAGCAGATGGAATGATAGAATCCCTATCCGGAAAAAATGGCATATTTGACTGTGAAAAAATTGATATTTTATCTTATCGTTTCGGGAAAATAGAAGCTTTAGTGTCATCAATTTATTTAAAATGGATCCATCTCTCTCCTAGGTTGTATAGCTGGATATATCTAAAATCCGTTTATGAAAATGAAATGGACCATAATCGATACCGCATGTATGAACACTTGTTTTTACTTTCGATGGAAAAATTAATTGAAGAAAAAAAACCTCATCTCATTATATGCACTCATGCTTTGCCTTCTTATTTGCTTAGCCAATTAAAAAGAAGGAAAAAGCATACGATTCCTGTCATCAATGTTTATACCGATTATTTCATTAATCATATATGGGGAGTAGGTGAGATCGATTATCATTTTGTCCCAAACATAGAATCTTTGGACTATTTAAAAGACAGAGGCATTGAATCAGAGCGGATTTTTGTAACAGGGATACCTATCCATCCAAAGTTAAAGGAACAGAAAAAGGAAACGAAAGAACAAAACCAATACTCGGTACTAATTTCAGGGGGGAACCTTGGCGTAGGAGCCATCCAATCATTTATTCAAAAGCTTCATCCGGCAGGTAATATTCATTACCGGGTTTTATGCGGAAAAAACAAAAATCTTTTTCAATTTATTACCGAGATGAATGATCCAATGATCATTCCATTATCATACATTTCATCAAAAGAGGAAATGAATCAGTTGTATCATGAGGCGGATGCGATTATAACGAAGCCTGGCGGAGTCACGATAAGCGAATGTTTATTTAAAAAAATCCCCATTTTTGTGTATCATGCCTTGCCTGGACAGGAGGAAATCAATTTATGTAATTTGAAGAAGCAAGGTCTCGTGTTTCAATTAGAAGACTGGAATTCGCAATCAAATCTTGAAGAACAAATACTATCCATTTTGGTTAGCGAACAACATCAAAACTCGTTAAATGAACAACTAAATGCCTATCATCAACAACTATCAAAGCAGGATCTATCAGTCATGATTGAAAAAATTTTAACTAAGCATGGAATATAGGCCATGTCTAACATGAAATACTTTTCAAATAGAAGGGCTCAATATTCTCTCTAGCTCTTTATATTTTGTTGTAATTTAAATCATAGGGTGTGAAGATTTTGGAATTTAAAGTAATGACCTTTAATATCCACCATGGCAAGGGCATGGATAAACAATTGGATCTTTGCCGAATTGCTGAAGTAATCGAAAAAAGCGATGTCGATATCATTGGTCTAAACGAAGTTGATAAGCATTTTTCAAAAAGAAGTGATTATGAAGACCAGATTAGCTGGCTTGCCAAACAATTAAACATGAATCAGACTTTCAGCCCTTCTTTATCTATAACGTCTAAAAATTCAACTAATGTTAGACAGTATGGAAATGCCCTTCTGTCTCGCTATCCAATCGTAAACGAAAAGAGGCATCTTTTTAATTTCATACCAGGATTCATAGAAGGAAGGTCATTGCTAGAAGCCACGATTGAGATAAATGAAAAATTATTTCAAGTCAATGTAACCCATTTAAGCCTTAATCCAATTCTGCATCGAAAGCAATCCGATTTTATTGTAAATCAGTGTCATAAGGCGCCTCATCCAATGATTATTATGGGTGATTGGAATATGAGGCCAGAATCAAAAGGATGGAGAAAAATAACCGGTGAATTTCAAGACGCATGGCATCTTGCCGGCAAAGGGGCAGGCTTTACTTATCCATCGATTCGACCAAGATCAAGATTGGACTATCTATTCGTCAGTCATCATTTTCGGGTTATTGAAGCAGAAATTATAACAAACTTCCCAATTGCATCTGACCATTTACCGTTAAAAGCAATATTATCATTCAGTTGAAGGAATCCAAAACAAAGAATATACAACTATCTTATATAAATAATAATAATTTTGTAAAAACATTCCATAATAATCACAAGGAAGCAAAGTTTTGTGAGGAGAGGAGAGGAGAGGAAAGAATGGCACAAGACAAATCTCAGAAAAAAAGAATTATCATGCTCATGATCGATACATTAATGGATCCGTCTATACAGGCTGCAATTAAGGAGGGAAAAGCTCCAGCTTTACAATTTTTTATGAAAAATGGCCGTTATACATCAAATCTTGTTAGTCCGTTTCCAACTATGTCAGTCAATGTTGATAGTACTTTATTAACTGGTGTATATAGTGATAAACACAAAATCCCAGGCTTACTTTGGTATAACGAAAAGGAAAAAAGAATTATCGACTATGGTGGTCAAGTTAGTGAACTTTTTAAACTGGGACTAAAGCAATCCATGGTAGACATATTTTATAATTTAAATCATGTGCATTTAAGCAAACAGCATAAAACCCTTCATGAAATTTTAAAAGATAAAGGAATTCAAAGCGCATCCATAAATGCTCTTATATATAGGGGAAGTTACCCTACCCAATTGAAAATCCCCTTTCTCTTATCATTGTTTACAGGCTTAAAAAGGGAGCTGAATTCTTACTCACCGAACTTGTACTCATATGGAGTGATGCACAAGCTAAACCCTTTAAAAAAGAACTCTTTCTTTTGGCAAAAGTATGGATTCAACGATAAATTTTCTGCAAATGAACTGACCTATCTTATAAACCGAAATGAACTACCGGCCTTCACGATTGGCTATTTTCCAGATTTAGATCAAAGTGTACATAAAAATGGGAGAACGGATATAAAGGGAATTGAAAAAGTGGATAAACAGCTACAAAAAATATTAAATCAATTTCAATCGTGGGAGGATGCTCTAACCAACAATATCTGGATTATTCTTGGTGATAATGGACAGGCGTGGATCAATCAAAATCGTAAGGAAGCCTTAATTGATCTTAGAAAGCTTTTGAGCTCATATCGAATAGTAAAGTTGAGAAAGGGAGTTACTTTGGAAGACGAAATTGTTCTTTGTGTTAACGAAAGAATGTCTTTCATATATACACTTGATACTCAAAAGGCACCTTTAGAGGAAATAGCGAGGATACTGCAAAAAGATAGTCGAATTGATGTGATTGCATTAAAAAAAGAAAAAACAATAACCGTCATATCTGGATTACATAGTGGGCATCTTCAATTTCATCCTGATGGGGATTATTCCGATGAGTATGATCAATCATGGTTTATAGAAGGAGAAAAGGAGATCTTAGGCCTTACCATTACAGATAAAAGAATCGAATATGGTGATTACCCTGATGCCTTAGCAAGATTATATTCATCTTTTTTCTCGCATGAGGGTGAATTTATCATTGTAAGCGCAAAACCTGGTAATGAATTCTTAGGGGAGAGTTCTCCGACACATGTTGGCGGGGCAAGTCACGGAGGTTTGCACAAACAAGATTCTTTAGTGTCCATGATTGTTAGTGGTACCGATTCAACTCCAAGGCATATGCGCATTTTAGATATTAAGGAATGGCTTTTGACGTTAATCTCATAAAAACACCTTATAGCTTTCCTTTTAATTCGAAAATGATCATTAATTTACCAATTATATTTTCCCTCTCTTATCACACAATAAAAATGTCTACAAATGTAATTGTATGACAAGGAGGATACAGGATGAACAATTTTCAAATGCTTTCTTCAATCTTTAGAGGTGGAAGAAGAAATAATATCTTACTCGGTATGTTTAAAAGAAATCGAAATAATGGTACCAGGCTTATGCTTCCCCTGTTAGGAGCAGCCATACTTGGGATAATAGGAAGTCGGAATACACAAGTTAGACAACAAGTTCGAAATGGATATAGAAAGGTTCAAAATACTGTGGGAAATATGCAAAATACTATACAAAATAGAAATTCCCTTCAAAGTAACAACTTCAATTTAGCCAATGCAGAATTCAGTGAAGAATTAGTTCCAGATACCACAAAAACATATAACTCAAAAGATTAAGTGATTTTTTCACAAAAACTTGGATAAGTTATTATGCTGTCCTTAGATGGAAGACTTTCCATCTAAGGACCTATTATCGGGTTAATTTCAGTGAGGTCAAATTCAGTTGCCAAAGACTTATTACTATGGCAAACATGTAGCTCCAGCAATAATAATTTTTAAGGTGACTGTCACTAATATTCGCCACAGCCTAAAAAGCCCTTTTAACAAGTGGAATTAAAAAAATATGAGGAAGTAAATCAAACCAATTGAAGTTCTCTATCTAATTGTATAAATTCATTTTATGTAGCAAATCTTAGTAGTAAGACATTATTATGTCATACATATTCATTAAAAAGGAAGGTTAGAAAAATGTACGATGGCAAATTATTTTATTCAAGCACCGTTCGTAAAAGGAACAGCAGCAATGAAAGAGAACATAGTTTTACAAACCCAATAATACACAGAGAAATTCACGGAGATAAAGTGTATGTACCCTTAAACTTGGAACGTGTTTGGAATAATTAATAAAGCCCATCTCTTAATCGAGAGGGCATTTTTGATTTAGTCAGCAATCTGAGTTTCTGCCTAAAGGTAAATATGAGTTACATATTTGATGAAATGGGATAAAGATTGAAAATAACATTCTTTTCTTTGAATCCCGGAATGCTGGGAAGGATTAAAGAAACTTGTCAATTGTTAAGAAACAATGATGAGTGCTCTATTTGCACATTATTAAAAATCAACACAAAAAGATCAAGGATAAAAAACATTAATGAAGAATTTATCTATTATAAAAGTCTGCAAGTGTTAGATAATTTTATTGGAGCAGTTGAGAAAGAAGTGTTTCAGAAGATACATTATAAGTCCTTAAAAATCTGTCAACTGAATAAGACACAGCGCGAAAGTATGATGTTTAAACGTTAATCGAGTAATTATTAACAGTTTCAGCTATTTGGATAATCAACACGCGTGAAATAAAAGAGCTGATGGGTAATCATGAAAAATGTCATCCTTTAAATTCCTCTTTACAGAGCTAGCACGTACTTGTGTTATCCTTTAATTCCCTCTAACCACTCTGAATAGCAAACATAACAAAGTGATTTTTCATGTTCATCTTGATCTTTTAAAAATGAAACGTGATACACTTTTCCTTCTTCAATCTCGTAATCGCAACAAAAGCATTGATCCGTCATTTTTGTAATCTCCTTTCTGGGCTGGTTTTTCAATTATATTTTTTGAAGTTTAAGCCAAAACTAAACTTGTAGTTTTATCCAGTTGGCTATATACGACTGATTTTGTTACAAATCGAGGAAAAGCCTCCTGACTTATCATTAAGGAGGATAAGTATATATTAAGCAAATGCTTTTTTAATAGCATCCTTCAAACCGTCTAATAAAATTTTGGTGTATCGTACTTTTAATTCCACTTTGTTATTCATTTTTGTGCCTATAATGTTATATCCACAAATACGAACATTATATTTATTAACGAAAAAAGCAGTTTAATTTTTAACTTATAAATTCAAGCAGGGAGGTTCCATCGATGAGAAAAGTGTTATTTTTTGCAATAATATATGGAGTCATTCTCCTTACAGCCTTTTATTATAGAGAAATACTGCTTAAATGGCTGAATGACACTGATTTTTCACAAATTCCTTTTATGTTTTTTCTATCGGTAGTGTTAAGTGTTGTTCCTATTATTCCATTTTCAGTTTTTGCTGGAATGATGGGAGCAAAATATGGGATTTGGATTGGAAGTATGATTAA
Source organism: Bacillus sp. V2I10 (assembly GCF_030817055.1). NCBI lineage: Bacteria > Bacillati > Bacillota > Bacilli > Caryophanales > Bacillaceae > Bacillus > Bacillus sp. V2I10. Next base: position 883,769 of record NZ_JAUSYV010000001.1, read on the forward strand.
CTGGTTTGGCACGGTAGGAGCCGCAATAATCTTTTTTGTTTTGGCACGTTATTTTTTTATTAATGAATTTAAACAATATGTGAGTCGCTTTAAAGGTTTTGAAAAATTGAATAGTATTATTAATCGGAGTTCTTTTATAACCGTATTGTTGGCACGGCTTATTTATATCATCCCTCCTCCGGTAATCAACATCTATTCTGGCCTAAGCTCTATGTCATTTAAAACATATTTTTTTGCAACTGCCATTGGTCAGATTCCTGCAATGATCGTTTACGCCTTTTTAGGAAGTCAATTATTTACTTCTGTTCAAACATTTGTGCAAGGTCTTGTTTTATACTTAGGATTTATTCTAGTCGTTTTGTTGATTTACCGAAAATGGCTTAAAGGAAAGTCAAATGTTGCTTTAGAGTAAAAAATATAAAAGGTAATGTTAGCTCAGGAGGAAAGGAGTGAATAGAACAAAAGTAATGGTTTATTTCGATTTAGATTCCTTCACCATTATTTTATGATAATCTCCCTTGTTTCAAGGTTTTCACTCAATTTCTTTCACTACCTCGGTGGCGTTAGTTTAAGATCAAACTGTCTTATGGCAGCTTTTTTCTTTCTTCGATTTATCCGGAAGTTTAATGGAATAAGACTAACTAAATTTAAGGTGACCTGACGAAAAGGGTCACTTTTTTTATATAGTCGCAGGTGATTATTGTTTTTCTCCAAATGGGTAAGCTTGTTCGACTAGAATATATTTGGTTTTCAAATGGTGATTAAATTAGGATTTATAGATGTCAACTAGGGGTTGCGGGGTATTGCAACTACAGTTATGCTGCTTGAGTATTTTTAGAAGACGTAATGGGTTATAAAGGGTCAGATTTTCGGATAGTTTCCAGAAAGGGACTTTTACTTCCCGGAATGTCTCTTTTACTAGCGGGAACCGGATAAATACTTGCCGGTTTGGAAAAAACACTTTCTTTTTTACCTGATACTTCCTAAATATCAACGCTGTTAACCACACTGCCTCTTATTTCTGTTCAAATCTCTTTTACCGTTTGAAATTTCGACTCCCATCTGTTTAAATCCGAAATTCGGCAACCTCATTTTTGAGACAACAATTGAAAGAAAAAAATGCATCTAAGTTTGTTGACAAAATACCCATAAGGGTATAATATGAATCTTGTTCACATCCATCCCTTATCAGGGAATCGTGGAGGGTATAGATGATTTATTTCATTACAAGTATAATAGTACTTACATTTATTTTTATATATAATCGGTATTTTCCGGTACGGGGAATCCGCTGCAGCAATATGCCAGAACAGGAATTGGGCAAAATAGATGTTGTAGACTTAAGAGACTACAATGAGTCATATAAAGATCCGATTCCTGGTGCAATGAATATTCCAATTGCTTATTTAAACAGATACTACATGGAAATTCGTCATAAGAATATCCATGTGATTGCGTCGGATCGGGTGCAAATAAATTTTGGCATTCGCTTGCTGAAGCAAAAAGGGTTTCAGGTCACTGGATGTACGATTGCAAATAAAGAATGTGCTGAGATGAATTCGGCATAAATGAAAGGAGAGTCATAAAATGGAGTACAATGATCAAATGAAAAACCGAGTAAAGCGTATTGAAGGCCAGCTAAGAGGCATATTGCGCATGATGGAAGAAGAAAAAGAATGTAAAGATGTTATTACACAGCTCTCTGCAACAAGAGCGGCCATTGACCGTACAATTGGAGTTGTTGTCAGCTCAAACTTGGTTGAATGTGTACGTGCCGCCAATGAAGAAGGCGAAAACACAGAAGAACTTGTAAAACAAGCAGTAAATCTGCTTGTACGAAGCAGATAAAATAAAAGGGTTGACACCCTCTTTATTTTTACTCAGTATTATACCCATAGGGGTAAATGTAATAATGGAAGGGAGGTAAAAGAAGTGAATATTGATAAGGTTTTAAATGCAAAAGGATTATCATGTCCAATGCCGATCGTCAAAACAAAAAAAGCGATGGCTGAGCTTGAAACAGGCAAAATCATAGAAGTTCATACAACCGATAAAGGCGCCAAGAATGATTTAACAGCCTGGGCTGCTGCAATAGGAAATGAAATGGTTGATATGAAAGAAGAAGACAATGTTTTTGTTTTTTATATAAAAAAGGATAAACAAGGAGGAATTTCAACATGACTGAAACAAAAAAAACAACAATCGTTCTATTCAGCGGTGATTACGATAAAGCGATGGCTGCTTATATTATTGCAAATGGTGCAGCTGCTTACGATCATAAAGTAACTATCTTTCACACATTCTGGGGATTAAATGCTCTTCGAAAAGATGAACCTATTACCGTTAAAAAAGGCTTCATGGAAAAGATGTTTGGAAAAATGATGCCAAGAGGCACAGATAAAATGGGGCTTTCAAAGATGAATTTTGCCGGAATGGGTCCTAAGATGATTAAAGATGTGATGAAAAAACACAATGCGATTCCTCTTCCCAAGCTTATCGAAATGGCACAAGAACAGGACATTAAGCTTGTTGCATGTACGATGACAATGGATCTGCTTGGACTGCAGGAAAAAGAACTTTTAGATAATATTGAGTATGCGGGTGTTGCTGCTTATTTAGCGGATGCAGAAGACGGCAATGTAAACCTGTTTATCTAAGATAAACCCAGAAAGGCGTGAATATGTTTGGAAATTGTTAATTATATTCTGATTGGTTCGCTTCTGCTTTTCATTATCAAGCGTTTCATTCCTGCAAAAGGAATTAAGACGATTTCAGCAGAGCAGCTTAAGTCCGAATTAAAGAATAAAAACAAACAGCTTATTGATGTGCGAACACCTGGAGAGTATAAAGGGAATCATCTAAAAGGATTTACAAATATTCCTCTTCATCAATTATCACAAAAAGCAAATCAGCTTTCTAAGGATAAAGAGGTTATCGTCATCTGCCAGAGCGGAATGAGAAGTCAAAAAGCAAGCAGAATACTGAAAAAGTTAGGATTTGAAGCGGTAACAAACGTTAAAGGCGGCATGAACGCCTGGAATTAAGGAGGAAACGAACATGAAACAATTGACTGCAAAAGAAGCAGAAAATGCTTTAGATTCTTTAAATGTCATTGATGTGCGTGAAGCAGATGAAGCAGCATCAGGGAAAATCCCTGGAGCAGTGAACATTCCATTGGGCCTGTTAGAGTTCCGCATGCATGAGCTTGATAAATCAAAGGAATATACAATGGTCTGCCGTTCTGGAGGAAGAAGCGGACGTGCCGCACAATTTCTTGAAGGCCAAGGTTTTAAGGTCATTAATATGACAGGCGGCATGCTTGAATGGGATGGGAAAACGGAATAAATTTTTTTACTTTAAAATATACCCCAGCAGGTAAATAGGAGGAGTTATTCATGATCTCATTAAAAACGGATATCACATTAGATGCAAAAGGGCTTGCATGTCCAATGCCAATCGTAAAAACGAAAAAAGCAATGCAGGATTTAGAAGAAGGCCAGGTTCTTATGATTCTTGCAACAGATAAAGGGTCAAAGGCTGATTTAAAAGCATGGGCAGGAAGTTCAGGTCACCAGTATTTAGGCACGATTGAAGATGGAGACGTCTTAAAGCATTATTTAAGAAAGTCATCAAGCGAAGAAACGATTGAAAGAAAGTATCCAAATGTAAGCAGCAATGGGGAGCTTGAACAGAAGCTTGAAGAAGGTAACATTGTCGTACTCGACGTTCGTGAAGCAGCGGAATATGTATTTCATCACATTCCAAATGCCATCTCGATTCCGCTTGGAGAACTTGAAGACCGTTTGAACGAGTTAAATAAAGAAGATGAAATCTACGTAGTATGCCGTACAGGAAGCAGAAGTGATTTTGCAGCTCAAAATCTTGCTGACAATGGATTTACGAACGTAGTGAATGTTGTGCCGGGCATGAGCGAATGGTCTGGAAAAACGGAAAATATGTAATAATAAATTTTTTTTACTGAAAATATACCGTAGGGGGTAAAATAAGATGACTTTACAAGCTATGACCGCAAAAGAAGTAACACAAAAAGTGTTTAACAAATTACCCTTATTTATTTTGGATGTGCGCAACGAAAGAGATTTTCAGGATTGGAAAATCGAAGGTGAAAACTTCAGCTATTTGAATGTCCCTTATTTTGATTTGCTTGATGGAGTAGAAGAAATTATAGGAAGCATTCCGGAGGATCAAGAAGTGTTAGTTGTATGTGCGAAAGAAGGATCATCCATTATGGTAGGCGAAATGCTTGCAGAGGAAGGGCTGTCTGTTTCTTATCTAAAGGGCGGAATGAAAGCCTGGAGTGAGCATTTAGAGCCTGTGAAAGTTGGAGATTTAAAGGAAGGCGGCGAAATTTATCAATTCGTCCGCATCGGCAAAGGCTGTCTTTCTTACATGATCATCTCTAATGATGAAGCGGCAGTTATTGATTCTGCGCGGATGACAGACGTTTACCTTGATTTTGCAAAGGAAAAGGGTGCAGCAATTAAGCATGTTTTTGACACGCATCTTCATGCCGATCATATTTCAGGCGGCAGAATCATCGCTGAAAAAACGAATGCAGCATACTGGCTGCCTCCTAAAGATGCAGGAGAAGTGACATTTGAATACAAGCCATTAGAAGGCGGAACAGATGTAACAATCGGCAGCACAACAATTAACATTCATGCTTTATATTCTCCTGGCCACACAATTGGATCTACATCCTTTGTGATTGATGAGAAGTTCCTGCTTTCAGGAGATATCTTATTCATTGATTCAATTGGAAGACCTGATCTTGCAGGCATGGCAGAAGACTGGGTGGGAGATTTGAGAGAAAGTCTTTATACCCGCTATAAAGAGCTGTCTGAAGAGTTAATTGTTCTTCCGGCACATTTTATGATTATTGAAGAATTGAATGATGATGGCGGTGTTTCTGAAAAATTGGGAGTCCTGTTTGCAAAGAACCACGGTTTGAACATTGAAGACGAAAACGAATTTAGAAAGCTTGTCACTGAGAATTTACCGCCTCAGCCAAATGCTTATCAGGAAATCCGTGAAACAAATATTGGGAAAATCAATCCTGATGAAGAAAAACAGCGTGAAATGGAAATTGGACCAAATCGCTGTGCAGTACGTTAATTCAAAATAAGAGGAGGAATTCAGAGATGGAAGCAGCAAAAGTATTAGATGCAAAAGGGCTTGCATGTCCGATGCCAATCGTGAAAACAAAGAAAGCAATGGCTGACCTTGAAAGCGGCCAGGTGCTCGAAATTCATGCAACAGATAAAGGGGCTAAAAATGACCTCACTGCATGGACAAAATCAGGTGGACATGAGCTTGTAAAACACGAAGAAGAAAGCAATGTATTCAAGTTCTGGATAAAAAAAGGATAAATAGTAGGGAACCGGGCAGGGTTCCCTTTTCTTATAAGGGAGAGAAACAACCATGGATTTTGCATTCATCATAGCCATTTTCTTAATCGGTTTTATCGGTTCATACATCTCTGGAATGCTCGGAATTGGCGGTTCCATTATCAAATACCCGATGCTTCTCTATATTCCGCCGTTATTTGGCTTAGCGGCTTTCAGTGCACATGAGGTATCAGGCATCAGTGCTGTTCAAGTTTTCTTTGCCACTATAGGCGGGGTTTGGGCCTACAGAAAAGGCGGATACTTAAATAAAACGCTGATTATTTATATGGGCGCAAGTATTCTGATCGGGAGTTTTATTGGCGGATTTGGTTCAAAGACGATGTCAGAGGAAGGCATAAACCTCATCTATGGTATCCTCGCATTGATTGCGGCCATTATGATGTTTATTCCTAAAAAGGGGATTGATGATATTCCGCTTGATCAGGTGACCTTTAATAAATGGCTTGCTGCTGTTCTTGCCTTAATTGTAGGTGTAGGATCCGGTATCGTAGGTGCAGCCGGAGCATTCTTATTGGTGCCGATTATGCTTGTTGTGCTGAAGATTCCTACAAGAATGACGATTGCATCTTCCCTTGCCATCACGTTTATTTCATCCATTGGCGCAACAGTAGGGAAGATTACTACAGGACAGATTGACTATTACCCTGCGCTAATCATGGTTATCGCAAGTTTAATCGCTTCTCCTCTTGGAGCGATAGCCGGGAAAAAGGTAAATACGAAGGTTCTTCAAATCATTCTGGCGGTACTGATATTTGCTGCTTCGGTGAAGATTTGGATGGACATTTTATAAAAAAAGCAACGGGATTTTTCCGCTGCTTTTTTTGTTATATGATCATCATAAAATAAAATGCAAATCCCAAAATGAATATTAAAATAATAAAAGAGAGAAAAATAACAATATTCTTTGAAGGCTCAAACGTCTGGTCATCAATTTGTTTCATCTTTTTCAGATAGTCATACGTGGAAAAAATGACAATCGCAATTCCTGAAATGATAGAAACGATACCAGTACCCATTGTGATCGCATCAGCAAGAGAGGAGAGCTTAGACAAGAAGGTGAAATGGATGTTTGTCATCAAAAATCCAATTCCGATAATGGCAATAGAGGTTCTGATCCATGCGAGGTAAGTCCTTTCATTCGCAAGGTGCTGCTGTATGTAATTTGAACTGACTGTCTTATTCATTCTTTACACCTCATTAGTAAGCTTCTATCATTATTAAATACAATAGCGGGTATTTATGCAACATAATGCAATGGGGAAAATGGGGCAAAGGACACCAGGTAATGGTGTCCTTTTTAGTATTAGTATTTTGTCTCTCCAATGGCTGAAATAATCGAACCGATTGCCTGAATCCAGCTTCCGGCTACGTTGATATTTCCCGGATCTTCATTCCTGAGCTCCATGCCTCCAGCTATGGCCTGCATTGAATTCCCTATGACTTGCAGAAGATTGCCGTAGATAGTATATAACTGTTCAATCGATCTTTCCTCTCCAAATGCATCTGCAAGAGCCGTTCCGCCGCCTGTTGCCTGAAGGAGATTGCCCTGAACCTCCAGGAGTGTTTGAGTGCGTTCACTGAAATCAATGATAATTCCTGTGACCACAGTTGAATTTCCGATTGCCTGAATCATATTTCCGATTTTATTTAAGGTAAATGTATCTTCTGTATCGGCGAGTATAGCGTTGCCAGTACCCTGCAGAACATTTCCCCATAAATTTAAATTTTCAAGCTGCTGCTCTGTGAGTACTTTTGAGGGTGTACTTCCAACGGCTGCAGTAACTGTTCCAATTGCCTGGATCCATGCTCCGAATACCGCTTTTTCTTTATCGCTCATAGCTTGACCGCCTACTCTAAAGTTCTCCCTAAAGGTTCATTCAATAGAATATGCAGAGCTCGAAAAACGTGTACGTGTATTTTATTATTGCATTTTTAAGCCGGAAATACCTTCCCTCATAGAATACTAAAATAATAAGGCAGCAGGATAGTAAAGATGTAGTATGACCCCTTCTCTTCTTCACCTACTTTCTCCGATTTAAATGTAGCTTTAATTATAATATGAACTACAAAATCATACGAAAAATACAAAACACGTTGAAATTCCCAAAAAAGAACCCCTTTATGAATCGTTGTTATACCGCAGAATTCTAGGTGGTGCTTCACCTGGTCAACAATAAAAGACAAGTTAATCAATGGCTTAAAACAACCTATAGGAAACTAAAAAACAGGAGGGATACTTTTCCGCATATATACTTTGTGCAAATAATAATTGAATATTTTTCGTCTTGTTAAGCAATTAATTTTTTTATTCAATTAAACCGTCCTTTATTTCTTTCTCCTTTTTTGGGAACGGTTATTGATGCCCCTTTTTCAAAATGGTTAAGAACAAACAATCATAGGTTGCTTTTACTCCCTTTTCATCACGAAAGTGGGTTTCGTATTGGTTTATCAATTCTTTGATAAAAGATGGGCGCTGCAGAGAATTGGCTTTGTTACTATTATTAGCCCCGATTCTTCTGACCGATGTAAAGAATTCATGTACATCACGAAAATGCTCTCGCTCATAAAATTTCTCAACAAATAATTCATAAGATGGAGGTAAGTTACTTTTACAAAGTTTGACAAGATCGTCAGCACTGTAAAATTCCTGTCCTGGACTGCTGGCATTTTCAATCTGGAACTTCTCTTTCGCTTTTTTATAAGAAGAATGAAGTTCTTGAAAGGTTTCTTTTCCAAAGGTTGAAAATGAAAGAGTTCCTTCCTGATTAAGCAGTCCATACATCTTTTTAATGACATTTTGAGGATGGTTCAGCCATTGGAACGTTGCATTTGAGATGATGATATCAAAGGTATGAGAGAATTCCATTTCTTCAATATCTCCGCATAAAAAAGTAATTCGCTCCAAAAACACCCTTTTCTTCGCAACTTCAATCATACCTGGTGCAAGATCAACAGCTGTCAATCTTGCATTCGGAAAAGCTTTACATACTAACTGAGTCAAATAACCTGAACCACAACCAATCTCTAGTATTTTAATTAATTCATCTGACTTTGGGAGTGAACTTATTAATTGATTGGCCATTTTTTTTTGTACCTTCGCATACTGATCATATGTCTTTGCATTATCACTAAACCGTTTCCGTAAAAGCTGTTTATTTATCATCCTGATCAGTCCTTTGTATAAATTGTGTAATCATCTGCATGCATTCACTTGGTCTTGTAAAAAACGGGATATGCCCTGCGTTTTGCAGTAGATATCGTTTGGCTTTTTCGTTCATTTGTTTCTCAATATATAAAGACCCTTCTGAAGGACAAATTGCATCTTTTGTTCCATGAATCAATAAACTATTTGCCTTTATCTTTGATAAGCTTTCTCTAACATTGGTTTCAGCCAGATAGTCTAGCCCTATACATAAGGAATCCAGATCATCTCCTTGAAATTCATGTATGATGAGGTTCGTAAATGTTGAAAATTCTTCCTTTTCCGAACTTGAAAACATCTCATCATAGAAATCTAAAAGTATTTTGTCTTTATTTCGTCTCAACTGCTTTTTCATTCGTTCGACAACACGAGGCTGCCAGCCAATTGGATCTTCTGCAGCTGCTGTAAAATGGCTTGTTGCGCTAATGAGTATAAGTTCTTTGACAAGTCCATTATTCTCTGCTGCAAATTCTAATGCCGCAATTGAACCCAATGACCAGCCTAGAATATAAACAGGTTCGTTAATCAAGAGTACGGTTTCTTTTATACGTTCTTTAAAATCGCCTGTGTCCCTAACGTTTCTCCATTCCACAAAGGAAAGTTGGGCAATTTCAGCAAGAGGCTTTGTTATCGTTTGAAATACTGCCTTCTCCATTCCCCAGCCCGGCAGCATGATAAGATGAGGTTTCTTCACTAAATAATTCCCATCCTTTTCCCTAGGACCACAATTCTGTCTACAGCCCAATCCAGATTTTCTTTTTGATGTAGAGCAGTAACGGTAATGCGAATTCTCGCTTCATTTTCCGGAACAGCAGGCGGCCGTACAGGAATAGCAGCGATTCCTTCGTCTTGTAATGCAGCTCCAAATTCCATGGCTTTATCATTTTTTCCAATCATAATCGGAATAATTTGAGATTCACTTCCACAAAGATTAAATCCTGAGTCAGCAAGTGCATCCCTTACATAGGCCGCATGTGATTTCAGCAGCTCTCGTCTCTCTGCTTCTGATTGAACAAGTTCAATGGAAGCTTTTGCCGAACCGAGGATTGCTGGAGGAAGCCCTGTTGTAAATATGAGACTTCGCATTTTATTTGTTAAATAATCAATAAGCCACTTTTTTCCGACCACATATGCACCAAACGATCCTAGCGCTTTGCTGAACGTACCCATCTGAATGTCGATTTCCTGTTGAAGATTCAATTGACGACTATAACCTTCACCATTTTCACCATATATTCCGCTTGAATGGGCTTCATCCACCATTAAGATGGCGTTGTACTTCTTTTTTAACTGAACCAGCCCGGACAGATTAGCGAAATCACCGTCCATACTAAAAAGAGAGTCCGTCACTATCAGCTTTCTTTTTTCAATTGGGACTTGTTGCAACAACGACTCTAAATGCTTTAAATCATTATGGCGATATCGCTGGTTTTTGGCGCGGCTTAAGAGTATACCGTCTATAATACTTGCATGATTGAGTTTGTCGCTAAAAACATAATCACCGCGTCCAGCAAGTGCTGAAATAATCCCTAGATTGGCTGTATAACCGCTATTGATAATAAGTCCAGCTTCTGACTTTTTCCAATTCACAAGTGCGGTTTCGGTTTGTTCATAAAGCAAATGATTACCGACAATCAAACGGGATGCTGTTGAGCCCGCACCATGAATTTTAACTGCATCCACCATAGCTTTTTTTAGACGATCATCCCCTGCGAACCCTAAGTAATCATTTGACGCAAGGTTCAACATGTTTTTTCCATTGCGTTTAATCCAAGGCTGAACAGCCGATTCAGTCGTAACGAGCTGACGTTTCTGAGAGAGTTCCTCGAGAAGGGCTAACTCTAACTTGATTTCTTTTTCCCAATGCATTTTCTCATGATCTATCAAAATCATCCCCCCCATTATCAACATAAATTGTCATATTTTAATTGTTAACCAATTTTATTTTAGGTTAACATAAAATGCAAAGGAATTCAGCTGCTTAATAAATAGGATCACATTGAAAAAGGACACTTTGTTTTAAAAGTGCACCCTAACAAAAAGAACATAAAGAAAAAGCACAATTTTTTGGTGTAGAATTGCGCCCTTTTCTGGAGTAAAGCCATTAATGAGGACTCAAATATTTGTAAGAGTAAATAACAGTTTTCAATCTTACAGTCTCTTGTTAAAATTAGGGAGATGCTAAACAAGGAAGGATGAAAAACCATGTTTAAAAAACTAGCTTCAGAGGCATTAGGTTTATCTGATATTGGTACAATTATTAGTCCGGCTGATTATGACAAAACGGATGCAGATGATTATGTGATGCATGAGGATAATGAGAAAATCTATTTTTTAATTAAGACAAAGGCAGATGAATACTGCTTTACAAATCTCGCTTTTATTCACGTAGACGGGGCAAATGCCGTTTCTTCTAAAAGAACATTAAAACGCTATCCTTACGCCCAGTATAAATTTTCAGATGTTCTGCTTGAAACAGCAGGAAAAATCGATATGGATGTAGAAATTAAATTCAGCCTCGGCAGCCAGAGGTTTGATATTGATGTAAGGAAAGATCAGATTGAACAGCTGAAGGACTTATATAAATCTCTCCTTCGCATTGCTGAAATAACACATGAAAATGCTATATACATAGATATGGCATCAAGCAGTCTTGATAAAGCTGTAAACATCCTTCAAAATTCAAGAACGGATCAAAACAAGCTCTCCGATACTTACAGAGATTTAACCGACTTCGGTTTTACGTGGATGACCTCTGTACGCGAGCAATATCATATTAAAGATTTCGGCGAAGTTTTTGAGAAATATATTAATAATTGAGATTGAAAGTCTGCTCGGATTCGGGCAGGCTTTTTTATTTGCTTTGTCGAACGAAAAATCTGGTTGTTCCTTCAGCACAAGCGTGTAGGAGGCAGGTGATGGTTTATATTGCTTTTCCTTCATCTACGCTGATTCCTTTATCAAATAACGAGGAGAGTCCCCATTGATTAATCAGGGGATCCAGCCGCAAAATTCTTTATGTACAGACAAAAACCAATATGGCAATTACTTGAACAAACCTGCAGATTATCTGAAAATGGAAGCATTCATAGTTGCTTATTTGTTTTGAATTCATGTAAATTGGTGGGTAACAAGTTTTTGAGAAAAGGTGATCGTTTGAAGATAAATACAGCGAAGTTTATTGCTATCTTATCCGTACTGGCGACAGTTTTATGGATTTTCGGCTTGGGCTGGACGATAAACAATTATTTTTTCAGCAAACCGGATGCTCAAGTGAAACAGGATTCATCTGCTGAAGCAAAAGTGAGCGGCACGGATGAAGACTATCAAATTGTAGCTCTTGGCGATTCATTGACACGCGGAACAGGTGATCAGTCAGGCAAAGGGTATATTGGATATTTAGTAGATGAGCTTAAAGAAAAAACAGAGCGGGAGATTAAGCTTTCTAATTTAGCGATTAAAGGCCAAGTCTCAGATCAGGCAGTGGAGCAGCTGCAAAAACCTGAGATCAGAAGACAGGTCAGAGCGGCAGATACAATTGTCATGACCATTGGCGGAAATGACCTTTTTCAAGGCGGACAGGCACTTGAAAATTTATCTTCTGCGAAAAATGATCAGGCTAAAGCGAGTTATTTAGAGAACTTAGAAAAAGTCATTCAGGAAATACGCAAGGTGAATTCAGAAGCAGCCGTTTATTACGTAGGCCTCTACAATCCTTTTAATGATTTGGAGGATGCAAAAACAACTTCTGCCATCGTGCGGCAATGGAATTTTGATTCTGCCGAAATTGCAGCGAAATATCCAAAAGTTGTCATGGTCCCGACATTTGATTTATTTGAGCAGAATGTAAACGATTATTTGTACAGTGACAAGTTTCATCCCAATTCGGAAGGCTACAAGCTGATAGGAGAACGGCTGTCATCTTTGATCGTATTCAGCGGGGAGGATAATCAGGATGACTAATTCAAATGAAACATTGGTTGTTGAAAATCTCCGGAAGAAAATAGGCAAAAAAGAAATCATCAAAGACATCTCTTTTCAGCTTCATAGGGGAGAAGTATTTGGATTTCTGGGCCCAAATGGCGCAGGCAAAACAACAACGATCCGCATGCTCGTCGGATTGATTAAAGCAACATCCGGCAGGATTACCATCTGCGGCCACGATCTTAAATCAGATTTTTCAAATGCGATCAAAAATATCGGCTGTATTGTTGAAAATCCGGAGCTGTATCCTTATTTGACAGGACTTGAGAACCTTCACTATTTCTGGAGAATGGTTCCCGGCCTTCCAAAGGAGCGGATTGGTGAAGTAGTAGAGCTTGTCGGTCTGCAAAATCGAATTGGCGACAGGGTAAGCACCTATTCCCTTGGAATGCGCCAGCGCCTGGGGATTGCGCAAGCATTATTAGGCAAGCCGAACGTGCTGATTTTGGATGAGCCCACAAACGGACTTGATCCTGTCGGCATTAGAGAGATGCGGGAATTCATTCGCTTTTTAGCGGAAAAAGAAGGCTTAAGTGTCCTTGTTTCCTCCCATCTGCTCAGTGAGATTCAATTAATGTGTGACAGGGTTGCGATTATTTCAAAAGGTGCCATTCTTAAGATCGACACCGTTCGGCAACTTCTTGCTGAAAAAGAGCGAGTCATCTGGAGACTTGATCCTTTTGAAAAAGGAAAAGCCATCTTAGCGGCAGAAACAACCTTGCTTACCGATTATGATGACAGGATCGTTACCTATAATGAGGAAGAAAGCATTCCAGATTGGAATGAGAAATTAGTTGGAGCAGGTGTAAAAGTACGGGAGATCCAGACAAAACTGCCCACTCTTGAAGATTTATTTATCGAGCTGACTGAAGGTGAAACCATTGATTAACCTCGTCTATAATGAAATGATCAAAATTATCCGGAAGAAGCGGCTTTTTATCATTGCCGGAATATTAGCCGTACTAGTAGGACTTTTCACATATGCACAAATGAAAGAAGCTAAAACCCTTGAAGAAGAATTGGGAACAACCGACTGGCGTTCTCAATTGCAGCAGGAAATTATCAATGCGCAGAATAGGTTAAGCTCAAGCGGCATCTCAGCTGAATGGAAGCAATATCTGCAAATCCGGATGGAACAGCAGCAGTATTACCTGGATAACGACATTAATCCAAGTGCTCCCGGAGCACCAACCTTTATGAGAATGTTTGCGGAGAATTCCATTGACCTCCTGCTGCCGCTGATGATCATGGTCATCGCAGCCGATCTCGTCTCCTCTGAGGCAACAGGGGGAACAATCAAGCTGCTGTTAACAAGGCCGGTAAAAAGGTGGAAGATTTTATTAAGCAAGTACATCACATTAATTTTGTCTGTTTCTTTTATCGTCTTATCACTTGGATTACTGTCCTATCTCATATCAGGAATCGTCTTTGGATATGGCGGCTGGAATATGCCGATTCTAACTGGGTTTACAGTCCAGGGTGAGGACTTGAACACCGATCAGGTCCGGTTGGTTGAACAGTGGCAGTACATTCTGATGGAGCTCGGACTAGTGTGGTTCGTGGCGCTTGTCGTCGGAACCCTGACCTTTACTCTCTCCGTGCTTATGAAAAGCACCGCCTCTGTTATGGGAGTGATGCTCGCCGCATTAATTGCAGGAGCCATTCTTGCAAATATGGTTTCTTCATGGGAATCAGCCAAGTACTTTTTCATGGTCAACCTAAGACTGACCGATTATGTAGCCGGTATGGCGCCTCCTATCAACGGGATGACACTGGGATTTTCCATGAGTGTCCTCAGCATCTGGGCAGCAGCCGGGCTGATTGTTTCGTTTATAGTATTTTCACGCAGGGATATTTATTGAGTTGGCAGCCGCTGGGGAGCGGCTGTTTTTTTGTTAAACTGATAAATTTGTATTTTAGACTGATAAAATAGCAAAATACACTGATAAATTTGTGTTTTAAACTGATAAAACACTAAATTTGACTGATATATTTTGAAAATAGACTGATAAATATTTTTTTGTCTTAGTGTAAACTCAAGATAAACTCGATATATTAAATGAGGAGGTAGTAAATGATAGTAAAAAAGCGATCTATCCCTGTACATATCCAAAAATTAGAAGCTTTATTAAGAAGATTGTCAAATACACATCATAAAAGAAGTAAAATTGAGGAGGATTTAGGAAAAAGACTTGCAGGCTATAAAGGAGAACAGCGAATTGATTATCCATTGAGCTTTTTACCTGAAAAAGACTACTTCATCTTACACGATGTAAGACTATTTGATGGTTCATACTATTTTCAGATGGATACTATAATTCTCTCGAATTGCTTTATTCTAATACTGGAAGTAAAGAATATTGCAGGCTCGTTATATTTTGACTCAGACTTTAATCAGTTAATCCGCACATTAAACGAAAAAGAAGAACCGTTTCCAGATCCTATTTCGCAAGTAGAGCGTCAACAGTATCAGCTATTAAGATGGCTTCGTATCCAAAAATTCAACCATATTCCAATTGAAACTCTTGTGGTAATTAGTTCATCAAATGCAATTCTAACTACTTCCCCTAATAACAGACAAGTCTATGAAAAAGTTATTTTAAGTTCAAAGCTTCCAGCTCAAATAAATAAGTTTCTTAAAATACATCCGCAATCAGCTATGGATGAAAAAACATTAGCAAAACTTACTAAAAAAATAGTTAAATGTCATACTCCTCAAATAATAGATATACTAAATCAATTTTCTATTTCGAAAAATGAACTTATTAAGGGTGTGCTATGCACAGGATGCAGGTTAACAATGAATAGAGAGCGTGGTAAATGGGTCTGCACAACATGTCATCATCATTCAAATGAAGCTCACATAGAATCATTATTGGATTATTCTTTACTAATAAGCCCAATTATAACTAATCGAGAAGCTCGGAGCTTCCTCAACATTACATCAAGTGAAATATCGAAAAACCTGCTGCAATCCCTTAACCTCCCCTTCACCGGAAACAACAAATCTCGCTCCTACAATCTCTTACCCCTACAAAAAAAGCACCCGCCAACAAAGCGGATGCAAAAATGAGAATAAAATTGAGAACGAATTGTAAAGCTTTTACTTCAATTTACTTAAACCTGCTGCGGAACCTGAAGTCCAAGTCCCTGAGCTACACGCTGTCCGAATTCCGGATCAGCTTTATAAAGATGCGCGATTTGACGCAGTTTGATTTCTTCTTTTGTGACGGGAGCCATTGATTCAACGTAGTTTTGAACAAGACGTGCGCGCTCTTCTTCACTTTGGAGACGATAGAGATCTCCAGGCTGAGTGTAGTGATCGTTATGATCGTAAGAGACGCTGTCTGCAATTCCTTGTACAGGGAAAGCAGCCTGCTTGTTTACAGCTGATTCTGCTGGTCCGCCGTAGCTGTTTGGCTCGTAGTAGACAGAGCCGCCGCCGTTGTTGTCAAAGCGCATTTGACCGTCACGCTGGTGATTGTTGACTTCATTTTGAGGACGGTTAATCGGCAGTGCCTGATGGTTCGCACCTACACGGTAACGGGCTGCATCATGGTAGGCAAATAAACGGCCCTGAAGCATTTTGTCCGGGGATACATCGATTCCAGGGACAAGTGTTCCGGGTGAGAATGTAGCCTGCTCGACTTCTGCAAAGTAGTTTTCAGGATTACGATTGAGAACCATGCGGCCAACCTCAATTAACGGATAGTCTTTTTGAGACCAAACTTTTGTAACATCAAATGGATCGAAGCGATATGTGTCTGCATCTTCTAAAGGCATAATCTGCACGTACATTTTCCATGCAGGGAAATCGCCTTTCTCAATTGCATTAAATAGTTCCTCAGTATGGTAATCCGGATTTTCTCCGGCAATTTTAGCTGCAAGTTCCGGAGCGAGGTTTTGAATGCCCTGTTCTGTTTTGAAATGATATTTGATCCAGACGCCGTCGCCTTCAGCATTTGTCCATTTAAATGTATGACTTCCGAAGCCATGCATATGACGGAACGTTGCAGGAATCCCGCGGTCAGACATCAAAATTGTTACCTGATGTAGAGATTCTGGTGAAAGAGACCAGAAATCCCAAACTGCATCTGGGTTTTTAAGATGTGTTTGCGGATGACGCTTTTGTGTATGAATGAAATCCGGGAATTTAATCGCATCGCGAATGAAGAAAACAGGCGTGTTGTTTCCGACCAAGTCATAGTTTCCTTCTTCTGTATAGAATTTCAAAGCAAACCCGCGCGGGTCGCGCACAGTATCAGCTGAACCGTTTTCGCCCGCTACAGTTGAGAAACGGACGAACATAGGTGTTCGTTTACCGACTTTTGATAAGAAGTTTGCTTTTGTATATTTTGTTACATCATTTGTTACTTCAAAATAGCCATGTGCTCCTGCACCTTTTGCATGAACGACGCGCTCAGGCACACGTTCTCTGTTAAAATGTGCAAGCTTCTCTAGAAGGTGGACATCCTGAATTAACGTTGGACCGCGAGAACCTGCTGTTATTGAATTCTGGTTGTCCCCGACAGGCGCACCCCAACTAGTAGTAAGATTTTTTCTCTCATTACTCATAAATCGAATCACCTCATAGTTTCATATTATTTAACCCATTTACAATGATAACATCTATCAGTAAAAAATCAATACTATTTTATAATTATTATAAATAAACAGTGTATAAAATAGTTGGACAATTTACTAAATTCGGTATGGCGGATGAAATCCCTTCAAGAATTTTAAGAACGGGCACATTTGAAAAAACCGCCATATAAAATGGCGGCCAAGCGGCTTATTCAATGATAAGTTTTTGAGCCCGGATTTCATCATAGTAGGCAGTGCTCATGGAATACGAAGTTGTATAAGCAAGAAGCCGTGCGGTTTTTGCATTCGAAGGTGCTTTAGCGGTAAGTTCGATATTCTGCCATTTGCCATAGCCTGTTTGAGTGTGAACAGGCAGAGCGTAGGCCTCTTTTCCAGAATCATCATAGAACCGGATCATAAAACTTGCTGTTCCGTCCTGGATAAATAGATTGGCAGATGCCCGGATGATGTCTCCGCCAGTGACTTCAATTGGCTGACTCATCAAGGCAACGGATTTGTTTCTGGCTGTATCTGTGAGCTTTAAGCTTTGTCTTCCCTGGGAGTGCTGTTCGCCCGAAATGGTGTATGAGACTTGCTCATCTGTACCGAACATCGAGGTCCAGCCGGGGATGACTTCTTCTTTTACGGGCCGTTCAAAATGATGATTTTGTACAGGAAGATCCTTTATATCGGTAATGTCATTTACTTTTATTTTGTATAGCATTGTTCGGTTTGAGCGGGCTGCATAATAGATATCACCAGCGGGGCTGATGCTGAAATTATAGATGCTGGCAAACTGTCTGCTTTCAAGTGTTTGAGGGTCAATGGCTGTCAAATTTCCGCTGAAGTCTGCATAAAGAAGGCCATTTGACCATTCAAGTTCAATATCATGCCAGGCAGATAGAGGCAGAGAATCATAGAGTTTCTTGCTTTTAACAATTTCGAGAGTGTCAGGATTAATGGCAAAAATGGTATTGACTGCAGCGCCCCACAGCAGTCCGTCTGGACCGAATGAAAGCTCGCCGATCGCCGGAGGCTTTTCAAGACCTTCAATTGAAAGGGATACTTCTTTCACTTTTTCTTCCGTATTTGCATCCCAGACGAAAATTTTTGCTTCCTCAGCCGTTGGATCTGCCCCAAGTCCTCCATTAATCGAGGTTGAGCCGTAGACTTTACCGTCTTTATAGTCCAGGCTGATGATGCTTTGATCCTGAACCACATTTCTAAACACTTTATGTTTGATGCTGCCTTCAGCTTCAGGGTCATAAACCGTCAAGCCTCCGCCAAGCTCGCCGTAAAATGGGATGCTTCCAATAAAAGCTTTGCCGTCCCCCGCTGTAATATGGCTGATGCGGTTTTGTCCTTCACCAAGCGTAAACAGTTTCTTGGGGTTTGTAGTTGAAGGTTCGAGTACAGGATCATATTCTCTAATATCGCCATCAGGGTATACGCCAAATAGATCTTATTGCCAAAAGCCGCCATGCTGTCGCCCTGTCCCATATTAAAAGCTATTTTTGTTTGTGCCTCCGGATCATAGATCGCGCCCTTGCCGGTCTGGATGCCGCTCATATAGAGGCTGCCTTCCGGACCGGTTTCAATTTTATTGATGACATTGGCTGTTCCTTGAGCAAGAACAGGCGTTTTTACCGTCTTTTTTGTTTCTAAGTTTAAAATGGAAACATAGCCGCTGAAGTTAATGGTAACAAGACTTTTTCCCGGCAGATCAGGGGAGTTGAATTCTACCCAGTCCACACCTCGGAAACCGCTTCAGGAGACTGTCCAAAAAGAAAAAGGGGTCTTTCTCATTGGGAATTGGCATCGGGGCTACAGCTTATCAGGCAGCTGCTCATGCAAGGATTGCTCTTTCAGAGGCAGCCATTCTTGGCGAAAAAAGCTGTCTTGTAAACGAAGGTAAGCAGGTAATGTCTCCTTTGGAAAAACAGATTCCTCTGACATATGATCTTTCCATTACGAGTGAAGTTCTGATGAAAGAAGCAAAACAAGCGGGCGTCTCAGCTGCAGCCTATAATCGATTGCGTTCTCAAATCTCCCGCGCAGGAAAGTATACGTTTACAGCAAATGACTTGTCAGCGATTATGGGCATTTCTACTCGAAGTGTGCACCGCAAGCTAGTAAGGTGGCTTGATGAAGGGCTGATTGAACTTGCAGGAGTAGAAAAGCTTTCGCTAAAAGGAAGGCCGCGGCAGCTATTCCATTTGACCTTCTTGGAAAAAGAAGGAGATTAATGTCCATTATTCATCATGAAAAAGATCGGGTATGTAAATGATAACTGTATCTTGCACAAACCTGAAGTTTTGAAATAATATATATATATGAGCATATATTCATATATAAAGAGAGCTGAGGGGATACGATGGGACATTCGCATAGCCACCATGGTCATGATGGGCATCATCATCACCATACGAGCAATAAAAAAGCGCTGCTTTGGGCGTTTGCCATTATTACTCTTTTTATGATTGCAGAAGTGATTGGCGGCCTCCTGACAAACAGTCTGGCTCTTCTGTCAGATGCAGGGCACATGCTGAGTGATGCGGCAGCTCTTGGACTGAGTTTTCTTGCCCTGACATTTGGGGCAAAAAGAGCTTCTTCTTCTAAAACATTCGGATACAAGCGGTTTGAAATACTGGCTGCGTTTATCAACGGGCTGACGCTGATTGTGATTTCGATCTTTATTTTCTTTGAGGCATATGAGCGTTTCATGGATCCTCCTGAAGTTGCCAGCTCGGGGATGCTGATCATTTCAAGCATTGGCCTTTTGGTTAATATCGCGGCTGCGTTTATCCTGATGCAGGGCGACAAAGATGATAATTTGAATATCAGAAGTGCTTTTCTTCATGTTATCGGGGATATGCTTGGTTCTGTCGGGGCGATTATTGCCGCGCTGCTGATTATGTTTTTTGGCTGGGGAATAGCGGATCCGGTTGCAAGCATTATTGTGGCTGTTTTAATTATTATCAGCGGATTTCGCGTGACAAAGGATTCTTTTCATATCTTGATGGAGGGAGTTCCCGGGAACTTGAATACAGATGAAATAAAAGCAGCCCTGCTGAAAATGGAGAATGTTTGCGGAGTGCACGATCTGCACGTGTGGTCCATTACTTCTGATTTTCCTGCACTCAGCTGTCATCTTGAAGTAGAGGAAGGTAAGGCGCATCAGACGATTTTAAATGAAGCAAACAGGCTGCTTCATGACCAGTTTGGGCTGCACCATACAACGATTCAAATCGACCGGAAAGGTTCCGGCTGCTGCGGTGATGAACATTGTAATTAAGATGATTTATTACTGGACGGTTTTGTCGAATAATTTTTAAATTCAATTTTTCGATAAAAAAGGTTTCATTTTCGATAAGAAATTGCAGTTCAAAAGCATGATCAAAGGGAGCAGCGGATCCGCTGCTCCCTGTTTCAGGTTTTTAATGCTGGGCATGCTCAATCATCTGTTTGAGAAGCCCGATAACATGTTCGTCATCATGCGAATAATATAAGGTGGTTCCTTCGCGCCGGAATTTGACGAGGCGGAGGTTCTTTAAAAATCTCAGCTGATGGGAAACCGTTGACTGCAAGAGGGATAAGGTTTCAGCAATTTCGTTTACGGACCGTTCTCCTTGGGTGAGGAGGTTTAAAATGCGAAGTCTGGTCGGATCAGACAGAGCTTTGAACGTCTGCGAGGCAATAAAAAGCGTTTCTTCATCCAAATCCTGATAGGGTTCGCGGTTTTCATTAGACATAGGTATTCTCCTTCACCGGGCTATTGTGTCTTTATTATAGGAAAGAATGTCTATTTATACAAACATTCAAATAATTGTTTGACTGTTCATATGTTCATGCATATACTTTATTCAAACGAAGATTTGAATGATCAGGATGTGATAGAAGTGAAAATTCAGGATAAATGTGAAACGGTTTGTGTTCACTCTGTGAAAGTAGAGCGTACAAAGAAAAAGCTCGAGCAGCAGGAGGCAAGCAAGGTTGTGAAAATCTATAAAGCGCTGGCTGATGAAACCAGACTGAAGATTGCCTATGCTCTTATGGAAGAGGAGGAGCTGTGTGTATGTGATGTTGCGGCCATTGTTGGCACGACATCAGCAACAGCCTCCCACCATCTGAGACTTTTAAAGAACACCGGGCTTGCCAAGTACCGAAAAGAAGGAAAGCTGGTTTATTATTCACTGGATGATGATCATGTAAAGCAGCTGATACAGACTGCTTTTGTTCATCAAGAGGAGATGAGCGTCAATGGAAGCTGAACAAACAGCGGAGAAAAATGTGTACCGTGTTCAGGGATTTACATGCGCAGGGTGTGCTGGAAAGTTTGAGCGGAATGTAAAGGAGCTGGACGGAGTTACAGATGCAAAAGTAAATTTCGGTGCCGCTAAGCTGACAGTAATCGGAAAAGCAAGCATCAAGGAAATCGAAAAGGCCGGTGCGTTTGAGCATCTGAAAATCCTCCCCGAGAAAGGGGCTGTGCAGACGCCTGATGAACCTTTTTTGAAGAAACATGCATCGCTGCTCGTATCGGCAGCATTCATTGCTTTCGGCTACTATTCTCTTTTTGCTTACGGAGAAAACAGCCTCTCTTCTATTCTGGCTTTTCTGGCTGCGATCGTCATTGGAGGGTACTCTTTATTTCTGACAGGCTTTAAAAATTTGCTTCGTCTCGAATTCGACATGAGAACCTTGATGACAATTGCTGTTATTGGTGCTGCAATAATCGGGGAGTGGAGCGAGGGGGCAGTCGTTGTCATCCTGTTTGCCATCAGTGAGGTGCTTGAGTCTTATTCAATGGACAGAGCGAGGCGCTCGATACGTTCCTTAATGGAAATTGCTCCGAAGACAGCACTTATCAGACGGAACGGAACGGAGTCGATGATTTCTGTTGATGAGATTGAAGTCGGCGACTTGATGATTGTGAAGCCTGGACAGAAGATTGCAATGGACGGAAGAGTCGTAAAAGGTTTTTCTTCTGTTAACCAGGCTCCGATTACAGGTGAATCGATGCCTGCAGAAAAAAGCCCGGGGGCAGATGTCTTTGCCGGAACGCTGAATGAGGAAGGTTTTCTTGAAGTGGAAGTCACGAAGCTTGCTGAAGATGCGGCCATTTCCAAAATCATTCATCTGGTGGAAGAGGCGCAGGCAGAGCGTGCACCTTCCCAAGCATTTGTTGATAAGTTTGCAAAATATTATACTCCTGCCATTATGGCGATTGCATTTTTAGTTGCCGTTCTTCCTCCGTTATTTTTCAGCGCAGCATGGGACACATGGATCTATCAGGGCCTTGCCGTATTAGTGGTCGGCTGTCCATGTGCACTTGTTATTTCAACACCTGTTTCCATTGTTACGGCAATTGGGAACGCTGCGAGAAATGGTGTATTGATCAAAGGCGGTATTTACCTTGAAGAATTAAGCAGAATCAAGGCAGTTGCCTTTGATAAAACAGGCACTTTAACAAAAGGAGCTCCCGTGGTTACCGATTTTGAAGTATTACAATCCGGCATTTCAGAAAACGACCTATTTAAATTGGTAAGTGCGCTTGAATATCGATCGCAGCATCCGCTTGCTTCTGCTTTTATAAAAAAAGCAGAGCAGCAGGAGCTCGATTATAAATCACTGATTGTAGAAGATTTCACGTCCTTAACTGGAAAAGGAATCAAAGGAAAGATTGATCATGAGTGGTACTACGTTGGAAATGTCTCGCTGTTTGAAGAAATGGGGCGTACATTTGAAGGTGATTTAAGAAACAAGGTTGATTCTTTACAGAAACAGGGAAAAACAGTCATGCTCGCTGGAACGAATGAAATGCTGCTTGCTGTTTTAGCAGTGGCAGACGAGGTCCGTGAAAGCAGTGTCCGAGTTGTGAAGCAGTTAAAAGAGCTCGGTATTCAAAAGACCATCATGCTGACGGGTGATCATGCAAATACCGCTGCAGCGATCGGTAACCAGTTAGAAGTGTCTGAGATTTATGCTGAGCTGCTTCCTCAGCATAAACTGGATGCAGTGAAAAAGATGCAAAGGGAATACGGGGCAGCTGCAATGGTTGGGGATGGCGTAAATGATGCTCCTGCCCTGGCTGCAGCTTCAGTTGGAATCGCGATGGGAGGAGCCGGGACGGATACCGCTCTTGAAACAGCAGATGTTGCCTTAATGGGGGATGATCTGAAAAAGCTGCCATTTGCGATTGAACTCAGCCGCAAAACGCTTGTCATCATTAAGCAGAACATTGCCTTCGCCTTAGGACTCAAATTGCTTGCTTTACTTCTGGTCGTTCCAGGATGGCTGACGCTGTGGATCGCGATCTTTGCAGATATGGGAGCTACATTGCTAGTTACATTAAATGGATTACGGCTTTTAAGAGTAAAAGAAAAGAAAGATAGCCAGTTACATTGAAAGCGTGAACTCCTTAGGGGTTCATGCTTCTTTTTTGTATGTAGCTGGCTACAAAAGGATGACTTCGGCTTGAAAAAAGAATGGAAGCTAATTTAGAATAAAATGCGCTAATAACAGCTTGATTAGACTAAATCAATAAATCGTTCGGCTAAATAAAATTTGAATTCAGCTATAATAATTGGTAAACCGGCTACAAAAAACTAAAAACGGCTATAAAAATCTTCTTTTCAGCTAAAAAGAAAAACTCCAGCTTCTGAAGCCGGAGCATAAATAGCCGTTTGTATTTTTTCTAGCCGTTAAGAGAGGCGATTGGAGTTACCCATCCGATTCTGCTTTTCTATCCAAAATTTTGAGCCGGTATTTCCTTCAAAATCGCAGCACTGTTTTTAAATTTGTCCTGTTCCTCAGCGTTCAGATCAAGCTCAATAATGTCGCGAATTAACAACCGGAGCACCGATATAGACATCGTTTTCTCCGTAATGGCCGTCAAGATGGGCAGAAACGGTCAGAACACAGTTTTCATTATGATGGATTGGACAAGTCCCATTGCAATTCCTAATAGGTTGCGCCCTTTCGATTGAATTTGATAGGCTGCATCCCTGACTTTTTTAAAGATTTCATCTATCAGCCATTCCTTGATTCATGAGAGCAAATGCGCAGCTGGATCCGACAAAACCGGTTCCAGCCAAGACTACACGGTTTATCTTTTCTTATGCCATTGTGGAACACCCTTTCACCAATTGTGAAATAATTCACAATATTATTTTACCTTATTGAAGAAATGTCTATTATAAAAACAACCTATCTATGATTTTTCATATTCTTTATCATTTAAAAAACATGTAAGGTTTTTTGACATAAAATTATAATAATTTTTAGAAAATTGGTTGACTAAAGAAAGATATACGATAAAATAGAAAATAATTAACTCGTGTTATATTTTATAACATACTATGTTATGAAAAGAACAATAGGAGGACGTTAAATTGGATTCTATCTATTTATTAAATAGTTTATGGGTGATTTTAGGGGCGATCTTAGTTATTCTCATGCAGGGCGGGTTCATTTTGCTTGAGGCGGGATCTACACGCATGAAAAATGCCGGTCATATTGCCGGGAAGACGATCTTTACATTTGGTCTTGCATCACTTGTGTTTTGGGCAGTGGGGTTTGGGTTTATTTTCGGCGACCATGCCAATTTCCTTGTCGGTTTATCCCACTTTTTCTATTCAGGCTATGAGCTTGAAGGGATGAATCTTTCTTCAACTGTATTCTTTTTATTTCAGCTTGCTTTTGCTGGTATTGCGATTACGATTGCCCTTGGAGGGTTTGCAGAGCGGGCGAAGCTATCAATCTATCTTGTCTTTACGGTGCTGTTCTCAGCTCTTGTCTATCCTGTAGTTGCACACTGGATCTGGGGCGGAGGCTGGCTTGCTGAGCATGGCAAACAGGATTTTGCAGGCTCTACAGTTGTGCATTTAACGGGTGCAATGGCTGCATTTGCAGCGACAATTTTACTGAAGCCCCGGATTGGGAAATTCAATCAGGATGGTTCTGCCAATAACATTTTTGGGCATAATCAGGTGTTTACGGCTTTAGGCGTTTTGGTGCTTTGGATTGGCTGGTTTGGATTTAATGCGGCAAGCACGCTTGGAGTAGAGGATGGATTTTTCGGATATGTTGCGCTGAATACTAATCTTGCAGCAGCAGCCGGTGCTGTCGCAGCTCTCATCGTTTCATGGGCAGTGCTTGGGAAATCAGATGTACCGACGATGCTGAACGGAGCACTCGCGGGTCTTGTAGCAATCACAGCATCATGTGCGTTTGTTGATACATGGGCAGCTGTTCTCATCGGTTTTATCGCTGGCATCCTGGTTTTCTATAGTGTGAGATTTTTCGAAAAGAGAAAAATAGACGATCCAATCTACGCCTTATCCGTTCATGGCGCAGCAGGGGTTTGGGGGACGATTTCAACAGGATTTTTCGCAACACCTGAGCTAGCGACAGTTGGAAAGCCGGGATTATTCTATGGCGGAGGCTTTGAACAATTAGGTGTTCAGGTTATGGGTGTCGGCGTATCCGGAGCTTATGCTTTTATCGTTTCGTTTATCATTCTCTTTGCTGCTAAAAAGCTGATGGGCGGTCTTCGTGTAACGGAAGAAGAAGAAATTATGGGGCTTGATATAAGTGAGCATGGAAGTTACGGCTATCCTGAAGTATTCTTATCAAAAGAGGATAAGATCAGCTCTTAATTCCGGAGCGAAAGGGAAGTGCTGTAAATGGGAGAAAGCTACGAATCGATTCGTGCATGGAAAGATGAAGAGATATATAAATATACATCTGATACGCACTCATTAAATCAATTTCATGATCAAGTCATGCGGGCGGTTTTTAACATATCTCTGCAAAGGGTGAAGGAGGAAAAAGGAACTCCTCCTTCACCCTTTACATGGTTTGTCATGGGGAGTGCAGGGAGATATGAACAGGGAGTCATCAGTGACCAGGATCATGGAATGGTTTATGAAAAAAGCGGTATAGATGCAGATCAGTACTTTCTGGCACTTGGAAAAGAAGTTTCCTTAGGTCTTCATATTGCAGGATATCCTTATTGCGAAGGTAAAGTCATGAGCTCAAATCCTGTCTGGTGCAAATCGCTTGGAGTTTTTGAAAAACAGCTGTCAAAATGGATGGATGAAGTCAGCTTCGAGTCAATGCGGTATCTGCAGATTTTTGTTGATGCAAGAGTATTAGAGGGAGAAGAAACATTTATTAACCATTTAAAAAACGTCATTGATGATTGCCAGAAAAAGTCTCCGAAGCTATTAAAACGGTTTATGGATAATATCATGCACCTCAAGCCTTCTGTTGGTCCTCTTGGGCAAATCTTTACCGAAAACAGCGGCCCTTATCAGGGATCATTGAATTTAAAGCAGGCTGCGTTTTTGCCGTATGTGAATGCGGTAAGAATCCTTGCCATTAAAGAAGGAGTACTAGCCGCATCAACTTTGGACCGGATTGATAAGCTCAGCAAAGACGAGTTTTATCGGAATGAGCTGAGAGACTATAAAACCAGCTTTGCAAATCTTCTGCAGTTTCGGATGTCTAATTTAAAGAGAATCCAAGATTACGATGATGTACATTACCTTCCCATTCAAAAGCTCAGCCGTGCGGAGAGAAAAGAAATGAAAACCATTCTAAAAAACGGGAAAAAGCTGCATCACTTTGTACAGGGAATCATTGAAAAGGGTGTTCATAAATGAAGTCGAATCCGTTCGTTCATTTTATAAGAGAAGTGCACGGAAAGTTTCAAACGAGCGTTTTTGGAACTGCTCAAAGCGGGCAAAACTCCCAGCAAATTGCGTTTTTGCGTCAGCTTCAGCGCGAAATGAAAGCAGAGGAGGCGCTGTCGGTTCCATTAGACGATCTGAATGTGGTTGTCTTTGATATTGAAACAACCGGATTTTTTCCAGAGCAGGGGAATGAAATCATTGCAATCGGAGCAGTGAAGGTAAGCGGGTGCACGCTGAAGGAAGAGGAACGTTTCTACTCGCTTGTCAGGCATGAAAATGGGATGTCCGATGAAATCCGTGAGTTAACGGGTATTAGTGATGATGACTTAAAGGATGCTCCTTCCCTTGAAGAAGCCATGATCGAATTTTATAAGTTTGTAAAAGGAGATACACTTGTTGCCCATCACTCATCACATGAAAAAAACTTTATGCAGCATGCAAGCAGGAAACTGTTCCGTGCACCTTTTAAGCACCGGATTGTGGACACTTCTTTTTTATACCGCATCGCTGAACCGAGTTCAGAGTATTTAAGACTTGAAGATTGGTGCGATCATAAGCAGATTCCTGTTATAGACCGTCATCATGCGTTAGGCGATGCCATCTTGACAGCGAAATTATGGTGTGAATATGTAGAAGATGTAAAAGGGCTCGGCTGCAGAACTCTGAGGGATATTTATGAACGGATTGCCATCCTGTAATAAGGAACATTACTTCAGTAAAAGGAGTAATGTTTTTTTGTATCGGCGGTTCAATTTGTCTATTTTAGGGGTAAGGTAAATTATAGGCATTTTAAGTCGAGGGGGAAAATGGTTTGAAGCAGGCAATGTTAATTGTAAACCCATCTTCAGGAAAGGAAAAAGGGACTGAATATACAGAACATGCTTTAAAAACAATGAATAAAATGGGCTATGAAACAGAGCTCCATGAAACAAAAGGCGAGGGAGATGCAATGGAGTTTGCCCGGGAAGCCTGTGAAAGAAAGCTTGATTTTGTTGCAGCAATGGGCGGGGACGGTACTATAAATGAAGCAATAAACGGCATTGCTGAACAGGACCATCGGCCTTTATTCGGTTTAATCCCTCTCGGTACGGTGAACGATTTTGCCAGAGCGCTTAATATTCCGCTCGATCCTGAAGAGGCCATTTCCATTCTGGAGCAGCAGAACACAAGAAAAACGGATGTAGGAAAAATCAATGATCGATATTTTATTAATATAGTGGCTGTAGGTGCTTTAGCTGAAGCATCTTTCTCTACGCCAGTGGAGCAGAAAACAAAGCTTGGACCGCTTGCCTATATCATTGAAGGTGTAAAGAAAATGAAGGAGAAGCAGCCTTTTGAACTCAGGGTACAATCAGATAATGTCGTCTGGGAGGGCGAGGCGCTGCTTATGCTTGCAGCTCTGACAAACTCAGTCGGCGGATTCGAAACGATCGCCCCTGAAGCAGAGGTGAACGATGGCATGCTTCATGTCATGATTATTAAAGATATCGCCCTGCCGCAATTTCTGCTGCTGCTTCCTAAGATCATGACAGGTGAACTGGGAAACAGCGAGCATGTTGAATACTTAAAGGTGCCAATGATTGAAGCTTCCTCCACTTATGAAATGATTGCGAACGTAGACGGTGACGAAGGGGATAAGCTTCCGATAAAAGTAGAAAATTTAAAAAGACACATTGAAATACTGGTACCGAAGGAAGGATAGGAGGTTCGTTATATGAAGATAACGATTACTGATCTAGCTAAAGGCAAATTAAGTGAAATACCTGATGATAAGATGATCCAGCTTTCTTTTGATCGGGGCAGCTGTGATATTGTGAATACGCTGTATGAAATAAAGGTCATTAATAAAAGAGAAACTGAACCGTATGAAAAAGTGATTACATCAGAAAAGCTGGATTTTATCGTTGATGATGACTTTGAAGATGCATACGACAACGAGCTGACTATCGATTATTTGAACAATTTTTTTGTCTTTAAAAATAAGAATCAGACATTTAATAACAGAATAGGGATTCGATACGTTTAAAAGAAGGGGGGAGCCTCCTTCTTTTTATTCTGTGATTATAAAAAACAAATTGTTCAGAAAAAAAATATTGCAAACGCTATCAAGATGCAGTATGATTTCAATCAAAGGTATCCGAAACGTTTTGGAGGAAAGTATTTTGACAACAATTAAGGACATTGCGAAGGCCGCAGGAGTATCCGTTACGACTGTTTCAAGAGCATTGAACGGCTATTCGGATGTGAATGAAAAAACAAGACAAAAGATATTCAGAATCGCAAAAGAATTAAACTACAGTCCTAACACGCTTGCGCGGGGATTGGTTATGAAAAAGTCAAGAACAATCGGAATGCTCGTTTCAGGGATGGACCGCGTCAGTTCAAAGGATAATTTTACCTTTGAAGTGCTGTCCGGCGTTAATGAATGCATTTCTGAACGGGATTACGATCTGGTGCTTTTCAGTACAACGACAACAAAACAGCGGGAGAAAACCTATTCCCAGCTATGCAGGGAACGGCGGGTAGACGGAGCCATTCTTCAAGGAATGAAAATCGATGATCCTTATTTAAAAGAGGTTGTTGAGAGTGATATTCCCTGTATGCTCATCGATATTCCTATTGCATCAAACAGTGTTGGCTATGTGACGACAGATAATGTGCTCGGAGCAAAGCGTGCTGTTGAACATTTAATCAGCTTAGGACATACAAAAATAGCTTTGATTAATGGTCATGATCAGGCATATGTGAGTAAACAAAGGCTTAAAGGCTATTTAGATGCACTAATGGAAGCGAAGTTTGAAGTTAATGAAGACTGGATCATCAGCGGTGATTTTTCCGAGGAAAAAGCGGAATTGGTCACTGAAAAGCTTCTTAAAGAACACCCTGAAATAACGGCAGTTTTTTGTGCAAGTGATTTAATGGCGCTTGGCGCCATTAAAAGTGCGAAAGCATCAGGCATACATGTTCCAGACGGGCTTTCCATTATTGGTTATGACAACATTCTGCTTGCTTCATACTCAAATCCTGCATTAACGACAATTGCCCAGAATAAATTTGAACTTGGCTACCAGGCTGCAAATTCTCTGATCGATATGCTTGAAGGGAAAAGCGGATCGAATGTCATAACTCTTAAAACGGACTTGATCATTAGAGAATCAACCAAAGAAAACCACAGATCATAAGTGGTTTACCTATAAAATCCGAAACGTTTCGGGAGTGTTGATGAAAATCTATATTTTTTACAGTAAATCCGAAACGTTTCGGAACATCAAGGAGGACAAAGATGGATTACCGTGTGATAAAAGAAAATGACTTGTTTTTGCTGACAGATACTAATGGAAATATACCTGAAAATCATCCTTACGGCTTGGGACTTTATACAAAAGACACGCGTTTTTTAAGTAAATTGGATTTGAAGATTAATGGTGAAAACCCTATCTTGCTCTCATCCGACGCAGATCAAAACTATAAAGCTTGCATTCTCTTAACAAATCCCCATATGGAAGAAGACGGAGAGCTGATTTTATGGAGAGAATCCGTAGAGATTGAACGGTCACGATTCATTTATGATGATGTCCTTTATGAAGAAATAAAAGTGAAAAACTACTTTCCGAAGCCTGTAAAATTTGAAATCAGTATCCATGCTGATGCAGATTTTCTTGATATGTTTGTTGTCCGGGGATTTCAAAATGGAGATCTTGGCAGCCGAACAGGTCAAACGGCCGAAGGAAATACACTTTCCTTTCACTATGCTGGAGCAGACAAAGTAAAACGCAGCACATTGATAACTTGGGACAAAGAAGCTAAAAAAGTCGATGAAAAGGGAAAAATCGATTTTGAGTTTGAATTAACTCATTCTGAAACAGACACAGTGACGATTGCTATTAAGCCCCAGATTGGTGAAGCAAAAGTAAAAACTGCTGCGAAAAAAGATGAAGCTATGCAAAAGCTTGAAGAGTCCTATCAGAAGTGGAATGAACAAGCAGCAAGCATTAAAACAGATTTTACGCCGCTTCAGCGTCTGGTTGACCGCGGATTGAATGATATGAGGGTTTTACTGACAGATGCAGGATTTGGGCCATTTCCAGTTGCCGGGCTCCCTTGGTTTGGCGTTCCATTTGGCCGTGACAGTTTAATTGCAGCCCTGCAGATCCTGCCATTTCAAACGGAAATCGCAAAAGGAACACTTCTCACTATGGCGCATTATCAAGGACAGACTGTGGATCCATGGAGAGATGAACAGCCGGGTAAAATCATGCATGAAATCCGCTTTGGCGAACTTGCAGCTACTGGTCAAATTCCGTTTACTCCTTACTACGGAACGGTTGATGCAACACCTCTGTTTTTAATCCTGCTCTCTGAATATGTGAAGTGGACAGGTGACACGGAGTTCGCGGGAAGTCTTGAGAAAACAATTAAGAACGCTTTAATGTGGATTGATGAATATGGAGACCGCGACAAAGATCTTTTTGTGGAATATCATCAGGAATCAAGTAAAGGGATTGCAAATCAAGGCTGGAAGGATTCAGGCGATTCTGTTGTTCACAGAAATGGCGAATACGCAAAAACGCCTATAGCACTTGCAGAGGTGCAAGGATATGTCTATCAGGCCAAAATGGGAATCGCTGATATCTATGAAACGATGAATCAAACAGAACGTGCGGCACAGCTTCGCAGACAGGCAAATTCGCTGAAGCAAAGATTTGATGAAGAATTCTGGATGGAAGATGTTCAGTTCTATGCCATTGCACTTGATGAAAAGAAAGAACAGGTCGGAACGATTACCTCAAATCCAGGACATATTTTATTTTCAGGAATGCTGAATGAAGACAGAGCGAAAGCTGTGACTGAGATGCTTGTCTCACCTAAGATGTTCTCTGGATACGGAATCCGGACAATGGCTGAAGGCGAAGCAGGCTACAACCCGATGAGCTACCATGATGGCAGCATCTGGCCGCATGATAACAGCATCTCTCTTCTTGGAATGAGCAAAACGGGCTATCAGCAAGAAGCAGGCAAGGTGATGAACGGGCTCATTAACGCTGCATCCCATTTTGAATATGACCGTCTGCCTGAACTTTTCTGCGGATACGACAGCTTGGCCGGCAAAGCTGTGAAATATCCTGTCGCCTGTTCACCTCAAGCATGGGCAGCCGGAACACCGCTCGTCTTTATCCAGTCGATGCTGGGGTTATTTCCAGACAGCTTAAAGAAGGAAATCAGACTCTCACCGGTTTTACTTGATGGCATGAATGCACTGGAAGTTCAAAATATCTCTATTGGAGAAGGACAATTATCTATCGCAGTCATACGAAGCGGAGTGTCATTTACTGTGGAAGTTCTAAAAAATACTACAGGATATGCTTTGAAATCATCCGGTACACTTGTTCAAAAATAAGCTGGTTTACTTCAATCTTTTGGAAGGCAGCTTCCTTTAGATCATAAAAAAGCAATGGAAGGGGAAATGGCAATGAAATCAAGAAAATGGTTAACGAGGTTCGGAGTTGCTTCTATGTTATTTGCTGGGGCTTTAGCAGGATGCAGTTCAGACGAGACTTCAAAAGAGGGCGCAGACGGAGAGAAAGTGGAAGTGACACTGGCTGGATGGGGCGGAAATCCGACTGAAGAAAAGCTGCTAAAGCAGACGATTGAAGACTTTGAAGCGAAGCATCCGAAAATTGATGTCAAGCTCGAGGTTATTACAGAGCAATATATGGATGTTATTAAAACGCGTTTGATCGGCGGAGAAGGACCAGATGTTTTTTATCTGGATGCATTTGAAGCTCCTGGTCTGATTGAAACTGGCGTTATTGAGCCTTTAGATGAGTATGTAACAGAAGATTTTGATGTTGAAGACTTCGAGAAGCCATTATTGGAAGCGTTTGTTTCTGAGGACAAAACTTACGGTTTTCCAAAAGACTATTCAACTTTAGCACTCTTTTACAATAAAAAAATGCTAGCTGATGCTGGCGTAGAGGTTCCTAAGACGTGGGAAGAGTTCCGAGAGGCTTCAAAGAAACTAACGAAAGACGGGCAATACGGATTTGGCGTTGCGCCTGAGCTTGCACGCCAATACTGGGTTGCAGAATCACTTGGAGGCGATGTGGTAAAAGAGGATAAAGCGAATTTTGCATCTGATGAAGTAGTACAAGCATTAAAACCGGTTATTGATATGCACAACGTCGATAAATCTGCCGTTGAAGCTAAAGAAGTAGGCGCAACTTGGGGCGGAGAAATTTTCGGCCAGCAAAAAGCTGCTATGGTGATTGAAGGCAACTGGGCCATTCCATTCTTAGCTGATACATTCCCTGATGTTGAGTACGGAATTGCCGAGCTGCCGGAGATAGGCGGTGAGAAATCTACAATGGCATACAGTGTTGCTTATGTAATGAATGCTGCTTCTGAAAAGAAAGAAGCTTCATGGGAATTGCTTTCATACTTGACTGGAAAAGAAGGCATGGAGACATGGACCAGCAAAGGCTATGCTCTGCCGACGCGTAAATCAGTTGCAGAAAAGCTTGGCTATGACAAAGATGAGCTGCGCGGACCGCTTGTAGCAGGCGCTTCCTATGCAACTGTATGGTCAGAAGGGTCTAACCTTCCTATTATCGTGAATAATTTCAACAACCAATTTATGAGTGCTTTCCTTGGAGACCGTCCGCTTGAAGAAGCATTAAAAGAAGCGGAAAAACAGGCAAACAGCGAGATTGACTCGAAATAAGAAAAAGAGGCTGAGAAAAGGGAAATGCATGTTTCCCTTTTCTTCTTTAAAATCTGCACTGGTTCTTTCTGACGAAGTCTTTATCACTTCGTCAGAAAGAGTTCGTGCAGGATTTACTTAAAGTGGGGGGCTTGGATAGCAAAATGAAAAATCTATTTTCCAAACGAACATTAAGAGAGGCTGGACAAGGCTACTTTTTCATGTCGCCTGCATTGTTTGTCTTACTATTATTTATCATCGGTCCCATTTTTTATATTGTCTTTCTTTCGTTTCATAAAGTACAGCTGCTGGGAACGGCAAGCTACGATTTCGTAGCTTTTGATAACTTTACGAGAATACTAGATGACACCCGGGCGCAGATCGCTTTGTGGAACACATTTAAATATGTGGTGATTGTAGTTCCGTGTCAGACGATTCTCGCGTTAATTCTTGCCGCAACATTAAATGCAGGCTTAAAGGGTCAAACATTCTTTAGAATTGTTTACTTTCTGCCTACCCTGACATCGTCTGCTGTATTAACCCTGATTTTTATGTGGATGTACAACAAAAATGGATTAATCAACAACGTATTAGACACACTTGGCTTGCCGACTTACAACTTCCTTGGAGACCCGAATATCGCGCTCAATGCGATTATGATTATGAACATTTGGTCGACAGCACCGTTCTTCATGGTTATCTATTTAGCTGCTCTGCAGGATATTCCGGACTCTCTTTACGAAGCTGCTGAGCTTGACGGGGCAAATACCATTCAGAAATTCTTGAAAATTACGGTACCGCAATTGCGCCCGGTAACATCATTTGTAGCGATTATGGGCTTAATCGGAACGTTCCAGCTGTTTGATCAATCCTACATTTTCTCAGCGGGATCAGGAGGACCGGATAATTCAACCTTAACTGTTGTTCTTTTAGTCTATCAGTATGCGTTTAAAAATCTCGGAACGATGGGATACGCAGCGGCTCTTGTTCTTCTGCTTGCCATTGTTATTCTTGTGGCGACATTGCTGCAGCGGAAATTTTCAAAAGAAGAGTCACTTTACTAAAAGGAGGATGGAAAGATGAAAAAGAAATTTGGAATTGGAAAAGCGATTGTATACGCGATTCTAATACTCTATGCTGTTACAACACTTGTGCCGTTTTTATGGGCTCTTTCCTCTTCGTTCAAAACGCTGCAGGAAATTGTCAGCGGCACCCTAAGCTTTATTCCGAAAAACTTTACGTTTGATAACTATAAGCAAATTTTTATAGAGCAGGAGCTTTTCCCAAGATGGATGTTTAACAGTGTTTTAATCGCTGTTATAGGTACGGTATTAAATCTTTTGTTCAATTCTATGGCAGGGTACGCTCTTGCAAGACTCAGCTTTCCCGGCAAAAAGGCGCTGTTCATTACGATTCTTGCCGTGCTGATGATTCCCGCTCAAGTCACGATGATTCCAAACTACTTGATTTTAAAAGAGTTCGGGTGGCTGAATTCGTATCAGGGAATGATCGTTCCGGCCATGATTAATGCGACGTTCATTTTCATGATGCGCCAGTTCTTTATCAACTTTCCAAAAGAATTGGAAGAAGCAGCTGAAATGGATGGCCTCAGCAGGCTGGGCACGTTCTTTAAAATTGTTCTTCCGCTTGCACGACCGGCTCTTGCTGCACAGGCAATCTTCGTATTCATGGGCTTCTGGAACGATTTTATGAGACCGCTGATTGTCATGACGGATATTGAAATGTTCACACTGCCGCTCGGTCTGAATACGTTCAAAGGACAGTTTGTCAGCTATTGGAACTACATTATGGCAGCTTCAATGGTGTTTACATTGCCTGTCCTGCTGATTTATGCGTTCTTCAATCGTTATTTTATAAAGGGGATTTCCTTTACTGGAGGGAAATAATAAGGAAGCTGGTGCGGAGGCATCAGCTTCTTTTTTTTGTTTCACAATGTCTTTTTAACTGCTGCAGCAGGGAAAGTGCCAGTTTCTCAGTCAGCTTGCTTGATAGCTTGCCCAAGATTTTTGCAAGCTTCGATAAATAGATGGTCTCATAGGTTTGAGTGACCTGAGTGTCGCCCTGTACATCTTCAAGGTGATAGGAAATCACCATTTTAAACGCTTTGCTTTCAAGGGAATACGTATAAGTTTCCGGTTCGGCAACCGCACCATTTTTTCCTTGAAAAGAAGTTCGCATCACACCTTCTCTTTGCACTTGAATAAATGATGCTCCCTCACTCTTCTCTGCTGAGGGCTGTTCGTATTGGATCTTTTCTATTTCTTTTGTCCATGTCTCGCGAGCGGCCGGTGAGGAAAGCTGTTCAAAAACAAATCCTATCGGTGCGTGAATAACGAGTGTATGCTTCAAGATAGATAATCCTCCCATTTCTTTGATTGAAGAGCTTCCTTCAATTTCATAAGTGCTGATGTTTCAATGGTTTTTATTTCTTCAATTAATCCTCCCTCTATAAAGAAAGGAATAACTCTGGATTTCTAGCTTTTTCTTAAGATTTCATCTAGATTTATTTTAATTAGACATCAAAGTTATGGATGTAAGTTGAAAATAAGGATATTTTTGGTGCGTTAGAGAAAAAAAGTCCTTAACTGCCTAACCACTCCTATCCAAAAAGTGGTTATCTAGTTAAAGTATGGTTGCACTGGTGGATGTCCACATGTCTCATGGAGGTCAACCCTCCCATGTCTCACAGAGTCTACGCTCCAAAATTCCTTCGTCCAACCTTTCCATGAGGTGGATGTCAGTGATGCTGCCCGACAGGATCAAAGTCCTTACTTTAATTGTTTTACTGACTAATCCGTGCTTCAAATGTCTAAATAATAATCCTAAATAAAACCTTTTGAATATTAACTAATGAACCCTAAGCTGCCAGTAAAGGAGCCATATGAGGAATATCCTTCAACATTCTATCTTCACTAAATTCACATTGTTTTGTACCAATCGTAAAAAGAATTCGTATCAGCTTATTACATATCGCTATCAGCGATTGCATTTTCTTTAGAGGATTATTTTTACGTGTTGTAAAATACTCATGTAAAGCTTTAAAAGCAGTGTTCTTAGCTACCAAAGGCATCGCTACTCGGAAGAGGAGAGCCCTTAGTGTCTTCCTGCCTCTCTTTGTAATCTTCGTATGCCCTTTGTGCTTTCCAGAGGTGTTCTCCTTTAAACTCAACCCAGCTAACTTGATGATTTGTCGAGGGTGAGAATAGTAACTTAAATTCCCTACTTCAGAAAAGAAGCCAGCTACAGTGTCCTTGCCGATTCCTGTGATGGCCAACATTTGTTGAACACCTGGTATCCGTTCAAGGAGTCCATCAATATCAGATTCTAGTTCTTCGAACTTTTCATTTATTAACTCATACTTGTCTAGTAAAGTGCGAAGCTCTAATTTAGCCATCCTTGAACCTTCACGAATACCGATAGAGTCTTTGGCTACTCGTTTAAGTTCTTGAATTTTACTGAGTCCAACCGCACGTTTTACAGCTTTTCTGAGGTGAATGAGGATCTCTTGTTCCGAGACTATCTCTAACTCATGTGGTAATACGTTTAACTTTAATAATTGTAGTGCTGCTTTTCCTTCCCAATCCTTAAACACTGTAAGGAATTCAGGGAAATATCGATCTAACCAGTTATGAATTTGCCCCTGCACAGCTTGTAAGTCAACAAATAAGAGATCGCGTATTTTCCTTGCCACACGAAGTTCTGCATAAACTCCTTGTGGAATATTAGGTTCGGCATATCTCCCATCTTTGACTAGCTGTGCAATGACTTTAGCGTCCTTCACATCATTTTTGGTTGGAGAATTATCATCTAATTCTTTAGATTTCTTCACATGCATAGGATTTACCACGACAAACTTTATCTCCTCTTCTTTAAGAAAATGAGCGAGGTTGAGCCAATAATGACCTGTCGGCTCCATTCCAATAATCACCTTATCCATGCCGTGTTGTTCCATCAAATGTTTTATCCAGCCTAAAAAAAGATTAAAATGTGATTTGGTATTTTCAAAATGACAAGGTGCACCAAACTCTAGGCCTCTAAAGTCTTGAGCACGAGCTACATGCTTGTACTTCGCAATATCTACACCTACAATTAGTGTTTGAGAAGTTATTTGAGCAATCTTTTTATTTTGGTTATAATTCATTTGAACAGCCTCCTGGTTATTTGAGTTCGTCCTTTTTGCCGGCAAGCACTGGACACTCATATCTTACCAAGAGGTTTATTTTTTGTTCAAACCCCATTTTTCTTCATTACAGGAATGCTGCCAGATGCATAAACAGCTCCTTGCGCTCAGCCTCAGTAAACACCAGATGCTCGCTACCTTCTGCTTTTTGACTAAGCAGATCAGCGTTCATTTGTTTATACTCTTCCAAGTTGAAATCTTCACTATGAAAAAACTGATTCAGCTTCTGAAATTTTTCTTTCATTCCCGTCTAAATTTCAGCAGAGCGGAAAGCTGTATAATAAAGGATATATCCTGCTTTCAAAATGAAAAAGCTGATCTTCATACAGATCAGCTTTTTTGTCATTTAATCTACTCTATATTTTAAGTAACTGTAGTTCTCTGTCGGTTTCACTTCAACCGTTTTTCCATCTGCATCTTTAAGGATTTCAAACTCCTGATACGTTTCTACCCAATATCCATCTTTCTCTTCTGATGCGATTTTCTTATCCTCGTACACTGTAAAAAGCGGCTGCTCCTTTGCCGCAGTCTCTGCTTCTTCTTCAGCAGCCATAGGAAAGGATCCTGTTTCAATATTTCTTGCCTGAAATGAATCTAAATAGGCCATCGTTCCAATCAGGAGGACAAGAAAAAAGAGGGTGAAAATTTGTGAACTTGTTTTAGACAGCAACACCAGCCGCTCCTTTCAAAAACATCTTAATTCATATGTACGCTCGTCTCACAGGAATATGTCCATTCTTAAAGGAGAATGATAAGGATAAAAAAAGGAAAGTGATATAGATGGCACGAATAATTCTGCTTGCTGTACTGCTTAGTCTTTGTATCCCGCTGGAACAATCTGCTGCAGCAAAAGCACCTGAACTTAAGCTTTCGGATATCAATCAGAAAGAACATGAAATAAAACCCCCCTACGATCAGCCCATTGTTCTGAATTTCTGGGCATCCTGGTGCGGTCCCTGCAAAATGGAAGCACCTGATTTAGTGAAGCTTGCTGAGAAATATAAAGGTCATGTGAAGATTTATGCGGTCAATATGACCAATCAGGATTCAGAAGAAGGAGCGTATATGTTCGCTAAAGACTATGGATTTTCATTTCCTGTTTTGCTTGATAAGACTGGGGAAGCTTCTTCATTATTTAGAGTAGCGGCGGTGCCTACAACCTTTTTTGTGGATAGGAATGGCGAAATTGCGAGTGTGCTGACTGGGTATGGAGGGACAGAGCTGCTTGAGAAGCGGGTTAAGGCATTAATAGCTCATTAGTACGAAGGACCGATCGTAATTGACCGGTCCTCCTTTTTTTAATTAAGCCCAAGCAATAGAACTAACCCATACCCGGCAGCAGACAGCAGCACAGACCCTGTCAAACCGGCAATCAACGGCTTAGAGCCAAGCTTTTTAAAAGTCTTTAAGTTTACGTTTAATCCAAGTCCAGCCATGGCCATTCCAATTAATAGATAGGAAAAAGAGACAAGGAAAGAGGCCGTTTCCTCTGAAGCAATTCCAGCTGTTTTTAACCCGCTCATGAAAAGGAATCCTAGAATAAACCAAGGAATAGGCAGGGAAGAGGGAGCACCTTCTGGCTTTTTTTCTCTAAAAAGGATTCCGACTATCAGAGCAGCGGGTACAAGCAGGGCGACACGGGTTAATTTTACGATAATGGCTAAATCTTCTGATTCGGTTCCTCCAATCGATGCCGCAGCTACGACATGTGCGACCTCATGCAGCGTTCCTCCGGAAAAAGCACCGAAACCATAGGGTGTTAGATTTATAAAAGAATATAAAAAGGTGTACAGCAGGGTAAAGGCCGTGCCTAAAATGGCAATGGTTCCTGCACTTACAGCAGTCTCCTCATCATTTGCCTTAACCAATGGGGCAATTGCCGCAACTGCTGCAGCCCCGCAAATTGCGGTTCCACATGCGGTGAGTATACTGATTTTCTTATCCACTTTGAGAAAGCGGGAAAGAGCATATACCAGGGGTATGGTAAAGAGGATTACGAT
This sequence comes from Bacillus sp. V2I10, assembly GCF_030817055.1. Classification (NCBI taxonomy): domain Bacteria; kingdom Bacillati; phylum Bacillota; class Bacilli; order Caryophanales; family Bacillaceae; genus Bacillus; species Bacillus sp. V2I10. The sequence goes on from NZ_JAUSYV010000001.1 coordinate 923,567, forward strand.
GAAGGAAAGGATAAACACGTTAATTCCAGCTTGATAGAGAACTGTCAGGTTTAATCTCATTCCGAGAAAAATGATGCCGAGGCGCAATAGCTTTTTACTTGAAAAAGAGGCTCCTTTAAGCACTGTCTCACTTATTCCGGCAGAAGCTCTCCACAACATTCCCAGAATCATGGCGATGATAAGGGGTCCTATAACGGAAAATAAGGAGAAACTTGCTATATAAGAAGCAATAGCTGCAAATATGAATGTCAGCAAAATCCCTTGCATAAAAGGCAACCGCTGATGTTTTAGCTTTGTTTGACTGTTCAACATGATGTACACTTCCTAAGAAATTTGTTCTTAAGATAACTTTATCAACTTCATAACTATTAGTAAAATAAATATAAATTATAATATTTATTAGTATTATTGATAATAGAGGGTCTTCAAAAGAAAAAACCCCTGATTATAATCAGGGGTTTTTAGATCAGCCATTCGCTTTCAACAGCGGTTCACTGCTTTCATTCTTGTTTTTCAGACTTATTTTTTTACCATGCAGAGCATAATAAACAGCAAGGCCTCCCAAGATGAAAAATGAACTGAAGAAATACAGGGAACTAAATTCAATTTTTGTCGTGATGACACCTACAAGGAAGGAGCCAATGCCGATTCCGATATCAAAAATGGATAAGAAGGTAGCAGTGGCAAGCCCTCTTCTTTTAGGTTCCGCAGATTGAATGGCAATCGTTTGAAAGCTTGGAAACAATGTTCCCCATCCTAAGCCAATAAGAGCTGCCGACAGTAAAAAGCTTAATGATGTATCTGCCATGCTTAGAAGCACCATGCCAGATGCAAAGCAAACAATCGCCGGATAAATGATGACATTTGCCCCGTATTGATCAAACCATCTTCCAGTGAAGGGCCGTGCAATTAGCATAACGATAGCATAAACTACAAAGAAGTAGCTTGCTGCTTCAATTAAGCCAATTTCTTTCGCATAAACCGAAACAAACGAAAGAATGGAAGCATAGACAAGGGCAAATAAACCTGCAACAATAGCAATCGAAATGGCTGTTGGTTCAAATAGTCCTTTCAAGCCTTTGTTATCGATTGAAGGCACCACTTTGCTGCTTGTTTTTACAGGCTTTGGCAGCTTGATGATAAGACCGGAGAACAGAGAGAAAAAGGCAGTGAAGATACAGATGCCGAACATCGCTGCTGTTCCCCATTGTTCCATTGCAGTAAGTCCGAGAAACGGACCGATGACCATTGCAAGGTTCATTGACATCGCATAATAGCCCATTCCTTCCCCGCGCCTGGATTCTGGAATAATATCTGCAACAATCGCCCCTGCTGCTGTTGTAGCCATTCCAAATCCAATCCCATGAAAAAAGCGGAGAAGATACAGCCCGTTCATAGTATTTGTAAAATAGTAGAGAAGAGATCCTAAAGCAAAGATAGAAAGAGAGGATATCAGCACAATCCTTTTTCCGTAGAGCTCAATCCACTTTCCTGCAAAAGGGCGGATGACAATCGCTGCCATAAGAAAAATTGTCACGATCAGTCCTGCTTGTGATGGCTTGCCGTTCAAATCATGAAGAGAATAGATTGGAAGTGTAACAAGCAAATAGTAAAACGTTAAAAACAGAAAAAAGCTGCTTAAAGATATAGAGAGAAAATCTTTTGTCCATAGTTTTTGTTCTTTCATACTTTCATCCCCGTTCTGAATTTCTTATGTGCTGAAGCCACTGCTGGATGTATGTCCGGAGAGGATCTTGCATGTCATCAGGAATTGCTTTAAGTAAGTCATTCTCCATTTCTAATACGGATTTTTCCCATAGTGCATAATCATTTATTGCTTTATCTGTAAGCTTTATATGCTTTGTCCGTTTATCAGAACCTGGGATTTGAAGAACATACCCTTGCTTCACAAGTCTCTGAATCGTCCGGGTCATTGGCGGAGCTTCAATTGAGAGGTAGTCACAGAGCTCTGTCTGTGTAAGTGTTCCATATTTTTTTAAGGTGAATAAAACGGTCCATTGTGCACTGAACAGGCCATGGGGCTGTAAAACCTCGTTCAGCCGTTTTGTAAGCTGCCTTGAAAGCTGCTGAATGGAGTGGAAAATATTCTGATCAATTTCTGACATATTATTTCTCCTCGGAAATTAGTTACCTAGGTAATTATAACATAAAATTCTAGAAAAGTTACCTGGGTAACTATTGGGAAAACTTCTTTATAGAATTCATCAATTGTGAGAAAATGTAGAGGAGTTTAAAGGAGCGTGATTAGGCGTGATTGTTATGCTCGTTGTTGTTTCTTTTATTTATGCCATGCTAGCTGTCATCTATACGGTTTTTTTTATTGAGGCAATTACTGAGCGAAAGCGATACAAGCTTCAGCATCTCCTGCATATTATCTTATGGTTCACAGGAGCGTTTGTGCTTAGCATATATCATGCAGGCACGCATCTGTACTGGATGATTTATTTGCTTGTCTCCCTATCAATAGCAGCCGCCGGCTATTCAGTCAGTTATTTTCGCGGAAAACAGATCATTGATAAGACTGTGATTCAACTAATTAAAATCAGACCATAAAAAAATCCTCAAGCAATCGCTTGAGGATTTTTCTTCTTATACAAACATACTTAGCAATAAGATAAACACAAGTGCCGCAACTGAAATGATAGTCTCAAGCACTGTCCACGTTTGAAGCGTTTCTTTAACAGTCATCCCAAAATACTCTTTAATCATCCAGAAACCTGAATCATTAACGTGAGAAAGAATGAGTGAGCCAGCGCCTGTTGCTAATACAAGAAGCTCAAGGTTTACACCCGGAACTACTGCTGCAATTGGAGCAACGATACCTGCTGCTGTCATCATGGAAACAGTGGCAGAACCAGTTGCAACGCGAATCATCGCAGCAATTCCCCAAGCAAGGAGAATCGGAGAAACATTCGATTCCTGCGCAAGCTGTGCAATGTAATCACCAATGCCTGAATCGAGAAGAACTTTATTAAACGCACCGCCTGCACCGATAACTAATAGAATCGTAGCAGTAGGAGCCAAGCAATCGTTTGTCAGTTTCAAGATTTTATCACGGTTCATGCCGCGGAAGAAGCCAAGACTGAAGAATGAGTAAACGGTTGCAATTAATAGAGCAACTACAGGATCTCCAAGGAATCGGAAAACTTCAAATGCTGTGCTTTCTTTTGATAAAAACAGCTCTGCAATCGAAGCAGAAAGCATTAAGAAAACAGGGATTAAAACCGTGATAACAGTATTTAAAAAGCCAGGAAGCTCGTTTTCATCTTTTTGTTCTGTCAGCTGATCACCAATTTCCTTTGGAACCGTTTTGTGGATGCGTTTACCAATCCATTTACCGTAAACAGGACCTGCTAAAATCGCAGTCGGAAGACCAACAATAATCGAGTAAAGAATCGTGATGCCTACGTCAGCTTTGAATATTCCAACAGCTGCCATTGCGGCTGGATGCGGAGGCACTAAGCCGTGCACAACAGATAAACCAGCTACAAGCGGAACCCCAAGGCTGACTAAAGAAACTCCAGTACGGCGTGCAATTGTGAAAACAAGCGGGATTAAGAGAACGAACCCAACCTGGAAGAAAACGGGTATCCCAACGATGAAAGCAACAAACATCATCGCCCAGTGAACATTTTTTTCTCCGAATTTTGCAATCAGAGTATTGGCAATGCGCTCGGCACCGCCTGATTCTGCCATCATTTTGCCAAGCATTGTACCTAGTGCAAGAACGATTGCAAGAAATCCTAACGTATTTCCCATGCCGGCTTTGATCGAATCAATGATGCCAGGCACCTCGGGATTAGTAGATATAAGCGGCATTCCAGTCGCAAGACCAACACCGATAGCGGTTACAATTAATGCGACAAAAGGATTCAGCTTTGCCACAGTTATGAGCAGTAGAAGGGCAACGATTGCTGCGAAGACGATGAGTAATAGCATTTATAAAATCCTTTCTTGTTCAAAAATTTGAAAGCACTTTCAACTAGTGATTCCGATTATATGAAAAATATTTTTTAAAATCAATACATTTATGAAAAAATATTTTATTTTCCAAAGCCGGAAAAAAAAGAGAACCGAGGCTCTCTTGTTAAATTATAGGAGTTAATATATATTAGCACATTGATGTCTAGCTCCAGTGCCTAACTCCTCGGTCAAACGGCTCCGCCAAAAAAGTCAAACCCGGACTTTTCCGTCGGATCCTTATCTGCCTTTCGGAGCTGATCAAGGCGCTTCCGCTTTTCTTATACGCGTGTTTCCGAAATGGCGTCACGAACTTTTTCCAATGATTTTTTGGCGTCATCTTTGTTTGAAATCATCATGTTTACATAAAGAGCATCAATCAGACTGAGCTGGCCAATTCTTGAAGCGAGCGCTTCTGACCGGTATTCCGTTTCCTCAGAGCTTGTAAAGAGAGTGACATCTGCATTTTGACCGATCGGTGATTTTGGAAAACCAGTAATGCCAATGGTTTTTGCCCCATTTTTTTTAGCCGTATTCATCACCTTAATAGTGTCCTTGTTCGTTCCTGAGTGAGAAATTACGACAGCAACATCACGGTCTGTCAGCTGGGAAGCCGACATCAGCTGAAAGTGCGAATCGATGAACGCATAGGCCGAAATGCCAGTACGTATAAACTTATGATAGGCATCCATAGCTATGATGGCCGATCCTCCCGTTCCATAAAAATTAACGTGATTCGCGTTTGTGAGAATGCCGGAAGCTTTTTTTATGGAGGAAAAATCCAATATCTGAAGTGTGTTTTCGAGTGTTCTGATATTTGAATGAAAAACTTTTTCAGCGACAGCCTTTTCATTGTCATTTTCATTAATTTCCTCGAGGATTTGCTGAATCGGACTCATGATTTCAGAGGCAAGCGCAATTTTCATGGCCTGGTACCCTTTAAAATCTATGCGCTTACAAAACCGGAAAACAGTCGCTTCTGCAACGCCGAGATTATCGGCCACTTCGTTAATCGTACTATGAATAATTTCTTTCGGGTTCTCCAAAATATAATTAGCAATCTTTTTTTCTTTTTGACTTAACCTTGCATAATGAGAACGAATACTTCCTAAACAGTTTTGCCCCATAGAATATGACCTCGCTTACATTTACTAAGAAAAGCGGAAGCGCCTTGGTCAGCTCCTGCAGGCAGATAAGGATCAGCCAGAAAAGTCCGGGTTTGACTTTTTTGGCTGACGTTCTGGCCGGGGAGTCAGGCGCTTCAGCTAGACATGAATACGGAATCTTAAATACTTTTTATCCTTCGAAAAAAAGTATAGCATAAAAAGAATATGAAAAAAAATTTCTTGAAAACGATTGCAGAAGAAAAAAATTTTCGTATAATAGGAATAGGACAAAAACAAGATATAAAGGAGTTTTAAAACATGCAAGTAGGTTTAATTGGTTTAGGGAAAATGGGATATAATCTTTCACTTAATTTAATAGATCATAAACATGAGGTTGTTGCATTTGATATTGATTCAGATGCTGTAAATAAAATTGCTAATAGGGGTGCGGCAGGCTCACCTTCAATTGAAGATCTAGTTTCTAAGCTTCCATCTCCAAGAACGGTTTGGATGATGGTGCCTGCAGGCGTTATTACAGAAAATGTACTATCTGAATTAAAGGATCTTCTTGCACCTGGAGATATCGTGATCGACGGCGGAAACTCAAATTACAAAGAATCCATTCGCCGCGGAAACGAATTAAAGGAACTTGGCATTCATTTCTTTGATGTAGGAACAAGTGGAGGAATGGAAGGCGCAAGAAATGGAGCCTGCACAATGATCGGCGGAGAAAAAGAAGTGTTTGCTTCAATCGAACCTCTGTTTAAAGATATCTGTGTTGAAAATGGCTATTTATATGCCGGCGCTATGGGAAGCGGCCACTATTTGAAAATGGTTCATAACGGCATTGAATACGGAATGATGCAATCTATTGCAGAAGGCTTTGAAGTGCTCGAGAAGAGTCAATTTGACTTTGACTATGAGCAGGTAGCACGAGTGTGGAACAACGGTTCTGTTATTCGATCATGGTTAATGGAGCTGTCTCAAAATGCATTTTCAAAAGACTCAAGACTAGATGGTATCAAGGGAGTTATGCATTCATCCGGCGAAGGAAAATGGACAGTTGAGGAAGCATTAGACCTTCAGACTGCTACGCCAATTATCGCTTTATCCTTAATGATGAGATACCGCTCGCTTGATGAAGATACTTTCTCCGGAAAAGTAGTGGCTGCGCTGCGCAATGAGTTTGGCGGACATGCTGTTATAAATAAAGACTAACACGTTTAGGCATTAAAATGAGAAGGGAAGAGGCTTAACAACAAGCATCTTCTTTTTCGTTGTTTAGAAAATTTAAATCATGAATAGGTCCAGCTTATTAAATTAATTTAATTTGCGCCCTAGCTCCGGCGCCTCACTCCTCGGTCTGAATGGATCGCCAAAAAGTCAAAACCTGACTTTTCTGGCAGAGCCTTATCTGACTGTCGGAGCTGACCAAGGCGCCTGCGCTTTTGTATTTTCTAGATTTTGGCGCAATGTAAGGAGGAGTCACCTTGAATCAGAAATTTGTTATCGGAGTCGATATTGGCACAACAAGCACAAAATCCGTTTTATTTAAAACAGACGGAACAATCGTTTCAACATTTGGAGTGGAGTATCCGCTATATTCTCCAAACCCTGAAACAGCAGAACAAAATCCGCACGAGATCTTTCAAGCTGTGATCAAAACAATTAAGGAAGTAATCAGCAAAGTGGACCCGGCTGATCTGCTGTGCGTGTCTTTCAGTTCTGCGATGCACAGTGTCATCGCTGTTGACCGGGACGGGGTACCTCTTTCAAATTGCATGACTTGGGCAGATAACCGCAGTGCCAAGTGGGCAGAAAAAATAGCAAAAGAAATGAATGGCCATGAGATTTATTTACGCACAGGGACACCTATTCACCCGATGTCCCCGCTGTCTAAGATAACGTGGATCCGAAATGAACAAACAGACTTATTTTTGAAAACGTTTAAATTTATTTCCATTAAAGAGTACGTTTTCCACAAGCTGTTTAAGCGCTTTGTTATCGACTATTCAATTGCTTCAGCAACAGGATTGTTTAACCTGGAGTCATTAGATTGGGATAAAGAAGCGCTTGAAGTTGCAGGAATTACGGCAGAACATCTTTCAGAACCTGTGAATACAACATTTTCTTTAACGGGACTAGATGCTGTTTATGCAGCAGAGATGGGAATTCCTGCAGAGGTTCCGTTTGTAGTTGGCGCAAGTGATGGAGTTTTGTCAAATCTTGGAGTGAATGCAATACAGCCTGGCGTTGTTGCTGTTACAATCGGTACGAGCGGCGCGATTCGGACAGTTACCGACAAGCCGGTGACAGATCCAAAAGGACGTATCTTTTGCTATGCCCTGACTGATGATAAATGGGTAATCGGCGGTCCTGTTAATAATGGCGGAATGATCTTCAGATGGGTGCGCGATCAATTAGGCTCTTCTGAAATGGAAACAGCCAAGCGTTTAGGCAAAGATCCATACGAAGTGCTGACTGAGATTGCATCACTTGTAAAGCCAGGCTCTGACGGTTTGCTCTTTCATCCGTATCTGGCCGGCGAACGTGCTCCTTTATGGGATGCAAACGCGAGAGGTTCCTTCTTCGGGCTTTCACTTCACCATAAAAAAGAACATATGATACGCTCTGTATTAGAAGGCGTTATTTTTAACTTATATACTGTGCTGCTTGCACTTGAAGAGCTGATCGGCGAGCCGAAAAGTATTCAGGCTACAGGCGGATTCGCTCGTTCAGAATTATGGCGCCAAATGATGGCGGATATTTTTGATCAGGAGGTTTCAGTTCCAGAAAGCTTTGAGAGCTCTTGCTTAGGTGCGGCGCTTCTTGGTTTATATGGACTTGGACATGTTGATTCTCTTGATGTAGTATCAGATATGGTCGGCGGTACCCACCACCACAAGCCGAACCCAGAACATGTTGAGGTTTATAAAGAATTAACACCAATCTATATTCGCCTTTCACGACTTCTGAAAGAGGAGTACGCAAGCATAGCGGCTTTTCAGCAAAAGCATATATAGAAAAGAAAGAGGGATAGCATGCGCATCGGAGTTCTCGGCATCGATACAATAAATGAAACGAAGTCTATCACCCAGGACATAACAAAGTTCGCCTCTGAAACAAACAGCGTAATAGAAGGACTTGAATGGCTGACGGCTTCATCAGAACTGAAGGCAGAAGCTTTGGAAAACTGGATTCGCTCTGTATCAGAGAAAACGCTTATTGAGAATAAGGAAAGTTTTATTAAAGCCATCGAAGCATATGACGCAGTGATTGTATTTGGCGGAAGCAAGAAGGCTGTTGACGTGCTGTCTTTTGCACAAGTGAAATTGCTCTTTCTTCCAATTTCCATTTTATCTGACCGCTCTTTAGGATACGATACAGCTTTGAATGAAGTTGTAACAAATGTGCTGAAAGTAAAAGACACGATCAGTTCTCTTTTATATATGAAGCAGAGAGTGTGCTGTGTTCAGCTCCCTGGAGAAGAACTTTCTGATTTAATGCGCGATTCGGCGGCCGCTGTGGATGGGCTGGTTGTTACCGGAGGAGAATCTGTGTGGATGCACGCTGCAGATTATTTAAGAGAGAAAGATCAAAAAGGAGTGACCTACTCTTTCTTGATTATTAATGAATCCATTCAGCCAGAACAGCTGGGAGCATTCCTGCTGCAGCAGATGGACCTTGATTTTAAAGAGCTGTTATTTGATGAATCTCAATGCATGAGCTCACGTCCGACTGCCGCTGACCGGATTATTGAGAAAAATCTTTCTCAGGCAGTATATGAGTGGCTGAAAAACGCGGATTATACAAAACAGCTGACAATCGAAAACAAAGAAGTAAAATGAAGTGAAGCCTGCAGCGGTAGAATGCTGCGGGCTTTTTTCTTAGATGAAATGGCTAAAAGAGCTGTATTTGGCTAGTTAAAGAGAACTTCAGCTAATGAAAAATAGCCGAAATCTAAATGGACTTCAGATTCGGCTAAATAATCGTTAAAAACCGCTAATAATACTGGAAAAATCGCTAATAAAATTCTCCGAATCAGGTTAACTTTGATGAAAATTGAGCTGCCGAGCATGCAACAAAAAAAACCGCCAGAGGCGGTTCTACAATGGTTTAACCATCAAAACATTAAGCCCTTTAGAAGGCAAGTGAAAACGGTGTTCCGTTTCTTTGAACCCCAAGTGCTGATAGTACTCAACATTATTCACGCTTGTTGTGCACCAAAGCATGGATGCATCCAGCTGGGTCAGTTTATTTTCAGCGAATAATAACAAAGTCTGCCCGCGGAGCTGATTGCGGTGATCAGGGTCAATTGCAAGTCCACGCATACGGTAGCCATTTTTCTGCTTAAGTTTTTCATGTGTTTCCTTGAAAAAAGATGCCGTTCCAATTAGCTTTTCTTCCTTAAAAGCGCCAATATGGAGTGTTTCTTTCTTTTTATCACGGGTATATCCGCATTCCTGGGCAGCGTGATCAGGCATAAGTACTTTTTGTCTTAAGGTGTATGTATGTTCTGCTTCAATTTGTTTTATTTCAAACATGTTTAATCCCTCACTTTAATGGTCAAGAAGTTTCATAGAGTTAAGACGAAGGTAAGTTCAAAAAAGTTTCAACTAAGTCTCTGGCCTTATGGATAGAAAGACTGCAGACCGTATCTTTCCCTCCCATTCTACCTTATTCTTAGGATGATTAGAAGATGGAAGCATGCTCTCTGTTGATGAGATTGCTAGAATCATTATAATGATAGATACAAGGGAAAAGGGAAACGGAGAATAAAACATGATAAAATTCCTTAAAAATAGTATTGGTTTTCTTTTAGTTGTGTTTTTTGGTTTTTTTATTCTGACCATCTTTTATTCAGAAGAAACGATACAGCCGGTTATCTATCCAAGTGACGCATTTGAAAATGTGAAGAAGTATGAGCCGCTGATTTCAAAGGAACTTGCGGAGTACCAGCTTGAAGAATATACACCGCTTGTTCTTGCTTTAATGCAGCAAGAGAGTAAAGGAGTTGGCGGTGACCCAATGCAGGCCTCTGAATCTGCCGGGCTTCCGAGGAATACCATTGAAGACCCGGCTAAAAGCATTGAGCACGGCGTCAAATATTTTCAAAAAAGCTTACAGTACGGAAAAGAACGAAATGTGGACGAGCTGACAGTCATTCAGGCTTATAATATGGGAACTGGCTACATTGACTTTATTGTAAAAAATGGCGGAAAGCACAGCGAGGACCTTGCAAAAGAATTTTCGATGATACAGGTAAAAAAACAGCCGGATATCTACAACTGCGGAGGAGATAAAGGGAACTTCCGCTATCCTTACTGCTATGGCGATTTCACTTACAGCACGAAGGTGCAGGAAAACGTGAATTCTCTGAGGAAAACAGCATCTGCAAAAAAGAATGATCAAATGTAATCTTAAAGAGACTCAAAGCTTGCGCGAGTCTCTTTTCAGTAGATATTTATATTAAAAGACCTTGACGCTATTTAAAAAGAGAGATATTATTAAGATAGTTACTTTATCACTTAAAAGCATAAACGCTTAAAAGTGAAACAGAGAAGAGCTTAGTTGAGATAAAGTTTAGAACAGGGAGCGTGCTTTTGTCATTTCGATGACCAAGCGTGCTCCCTTTTTAGTTTTTAATATTCATCAGCAAATACTATTTTGATTAAATGGGTAATAATTTTGTGAATGGATGTCCTGCCCTATTACCCAACTTCTTGGCCAGAACAAATCAGTCAAAAAAGTCAAACCCGGACTTATCTGCCGGATTATTATCTGTCGGAAACGGTCGCATGCGCTTTTCTTATTTGCCGTTCCCTGCCATCCTTCTTTCCGAATCTTCATAGTACGGTATATACTGTTGATATGAGGAGGAATGCTTCATGGAGAAGGTCATTCTTAGCGTAAAAAATCTGGACAAGTCGATTGGGCAAAAGCAGCTGCTTCATCAAATTTCCTTAGATGTATATGAAGGAGAAATATTCGGACTGCTTGGTCCCAATGGTTCTGGAAAAACGACATTAATCAGGGCGATCCTTGGACTTATTAAGATTGATTCCGGAGAAATCAGAATCAATCGGCACTCTGTGCACAGCGAGTTTGAAAAAGCAATTTCACATGCGGGAGCCATTGTAGAAAACCCGGAATTTTATCCATTTATGACTGGTTATCAGAACCTTTCGCACTTTGCTGATATGCATGGAGATATCAGTAAAAAGAGGATTGAAAATGTTGTCGGTCTTGTTCATTTGAAGGATGCGATTCACGCCAAAGTGGAAACGTACTCGCTTGGGATGAGACAGCGCCTTGGAATTGCACAGGCCATTTTACATAAACCTAAGCTGCTTATCCTGGATGAACCCACAAACGGACTAGATCCATCAGGCATCAGGGAGCTTAGAACCTATTTAAGAGATCTTTGCGAAAAAGAGAATGTCTCCGTTATCATTGCATCTCATCTTCTCAAAGAAGTAGAGGAGCTGTGTACAAGAGCCGCCATTATTAGAAGGGGGCAAATCGCTGCAGTAAATGAGATTGGAAGTCAGAAGGATGAACTCCTTAAGGTGCAGTTTGAATTATCTGAGGGAGAACGCGCTTTGCAAATTTTAAAGCCTGAATACTCCGCATCCATATACAATAACGGCATCTCTCTATTCATTAAGAAAGAAGATATCCCAAAGATTAATCAAATTCTCGTGCAAGGAAAGATAGATGTCTATTCCATACAGCCTGTTTATAAGTCATTGGAAGACTCCTTTATCGAGCTTACGGAGGAAATGCTTCATGATGAAGTTAATTAAAATCGAGCATATGAAATTGCTTTTTCAGAAAAGCACCAATGTCCTTTTTATTACACTTGCTGTAATCAGTATTTTAATGGCAGTCATATCAAAACGAATGTTTTCCGGCGCAGGAACAGATGAAAATGTACTGGGGTATGTATCGCTGACTACAGGCTTCTTATTTGTTATGCCCTTTTTTTCACTTGTAATCGCTGGAGCTATTGTGGCAAATGAATTTACGTGGGGAACCATTAAGTTCCTGCTCATCCGCCCTGTAGTCCGCACGAAAATTCTCCTGTCGAAATACATCACTTCTGTATTGTTCGGATTGTACTTTTTACTCTTCTATTTTACCCTGTCTGTTTTACTCGGACTGCTTTTCTTTGGGACAGCCGGCGGAACGGGCGATACAGAGTTAATGAAAGGCATCAGCCTGAACTATCTTACCGTTTTGATTGAGATGATCATGATATCAACGTTCGCTTTTATGATTTCTGCGGTATTCAGAAACAGCTCTCTTGCTATAGGACTATCGATGTTCATCACGTTTTCAGGTAAAACCTTCGTCCAGCTGCTTGCTCATTATAACCTTGAGTGGGGAAAATACATCTTGTTTGCCAACACCAGCCTCAAGCAGCATCTTGAAGGGAACAGGCCGTTATTCGAGGGAACAACAATGGGCTTTTCAATTGCTGTTTTATGTATTTATTTGTGCATCTTTTTTGCAGCAGCCTGGGCTGCTTTTACGAAGCGGGATGTGTCAATTTAAAGGAGATGGAACATTTTGATTAAGACGATGGCAGTCGATCATAGCGGCAGTCTCATTCATTCAGTCGATTTAAAGAATTTTTCAATCGATTCATATAAAATGGTCTGGCTTGATATTTACCCTGAAAAAGATTGGGAAGGGAAATTGTTAAAGGATCTTTTTAATTTTCATCCTCTTGCAATTGAGGACTGTTTTCATTTTTTGCAGCGGCCAAAGCTTGACTATTATGACGGGTATCATTTCTTCGTTCTCCATTCTATCAATAAAGAAACAATGGAGGCCGAGGAACTGGATGTTTTCTTGTCTGATAAGTACATTGTGACCTTTCATTTACATCAGTCAGAAGAAACAGAGCTTCTTTATGAAAAAATAAAGCAAGTAAATCATGTGAAATCTCTTACACCCAATTATGTCTTTTATGAATTGTTAGATAAACTGGTTGATTTCTATTTTCCGCGGATAACAGAAATGGAAGAGACACTGAATGCGCTTGAGAGCGGGGAATACAGAATAAAGCAGATAATGAAGCAGGTTTTTGAAACGCGTTCAGGGTTGCTTAAGCTAAAGCGGACCATTTTTCCAATGAGAGATTTGCTTTACCGGCTATTAAATTCAGAAAGACTGTGTATCCCAAAGAGTGAAAGAACGTATTTCATGAATGTATATGACCATCTAATAAAGCTGTCCGAGCTGATTTCCGCCAATATGGATTTCACGGCTGAAATAAGAGAAAATTATATCTCAGTCAACTCTTATCGTGCAAATACTGTGATGATGACGCTGACTGTGATTACAACAATCTTTATGCCGCTGACATTTATAGCAGGGGTATATGGAATGAATTTTGAGAACATGCCTGAACTCAGGTGGGAGTACGGTTATTTTTATGTGCTTGGCGGAATGGGCTTTCTAAGTTTCATGATGTTTATTTGGTTTAAACGGAAGGGATGGTTTGATAAAGACCAAATATAAAAAGATGCCTGACTGTCCCTGCAGTCAGGCATCTGCTATTATTATATCGTTTAAGCACGGCTGAAATGCTGTCTGAGACCTTCACTGATAATGTTAAAGGAGAAATCAGAAATGTCAGGGAGAGTGCAGGGAAAAATGGAATCCAGAAGCCTCTTAATATATCTGATCTCGCCATGCCGAGAAGTGTAGACCAATTCAGGCTTGTATTTTGCAGTTCGCCATATCCATAGGTAGTCTGAACAAAAACCTGTGTGACAAAAATAGATAGAATCCCGAGCGGATTTGGGTGCGTGGCATCATAAACTCCTTTCAAAATTCCGAAAAACAAGCTCAGGATGAGAGCTGTAACAATGATTTTTAAGCTTCTTGAAAAATACAGTTTCAATTCTTCTTCCACATTCCGTTCATATTTGGTCAGTCCAAAGCTTTTTTCCTCATAAAGACCGCTGAAAAAGGATGTTATGTTTTCTTGATAGTCAGACCATGAAAATTGATAGTCGAATATGACAGTCTGTGCTCTGCCTTCAGCTCTTATTTCAACATCTCTTGGAAATAGAACGACTAGAATGAGAGATAGAACAATTAAGAGAAAAAAAGGATATGCCTGCAGATTTCTATTGTTGATTTCATTTAAAAAACCCCGCGTTCGATTTTTCAGAGTATTGTAAAAATTTTACCATGACTATTGGACTGAATAGGTATAAATAGGGAAAAACCTTTATGTGAAAAACTTCACAATATTTCTTGCGTTTTTAAAAATAAGGGAATATAATATGAATTAAGCAATGTATGTGAATTACTTCACAATATAATGTGAAATTGTTCACAAACAATTCTAAAGGGAGGAACTAACACTTATGAAAATTGCAGTGATTGGATGTACACATGCTGGAACAGCAGCAGTTTCAAATATGACGAAGCTTTATCCGGAAGCAAAAATTACCGTTTATGAAAAAAATGATAATGTTTCATTCTTATCTTGCGGCATCGCATTATATGTAGGAGGAGTTGTTCAGGACGCACAGGGCTTATTTTACTCTTCACCTCAAGAACTTGAGAACATGGGAGTTACGATGAAAATGAAGCATGCTGTAACTTCTATTGATTCAGAAGCGAAAACACTGACAGCTGAAAACCTCGAAACAGGGGAAACGTTCGAAGATACGTATGATAAATTAGTGATGACAACAGGTTCATGGCCGATCGTGCCTCCGCTTGCGGGAATTCAGTTAAATAATATCGTGCTTTCAAAAAACTTTAACCACGCAAATAATATAATCGAAAAAGCGAAGGATGCCCAGAAAATCACAGTAGTTGGGGCAGGCTATATTGGGATTGAGCTTGTAGAAGCGTTTGAATCATACGGAAAAGAAGTTACTTTAATAGACAGTTCAGACCGTATTTTAAGTAAATATCTAGATCCGGAATATACAGAAGTCATTGAAGATGAATTTGAAAATCGCGGCATTACTCTTGCTCTGGGTGAAACAGTCAGCAAATTCGAAGGCGAAAAAGGCAATGTTTCAAAAGTAGTAACAACCAAAGGCGAGTACGAGACAGATCTAGTTGTTCTTTGCATAGGATTTAAGCCGAATACAGATTTGCTTCAAGGGCAAGTTGATATGCTGGATAATGGCGCTTTAATCGTAAATGAGTATATGCAAACTAGCAATGAAGATATTTTTGCAGCAGGCGACAGCTGTGCGATTCTCTATAATCCAACCGGGAAGCATGCTTATATTCCATTAGCTACAAATGCCGTCCGGATGGGAACATTAGTTGCTAAAAACTTAGTGAAGAAAACGATTAAATATATGGGGACTCAAGGTACATCAGGCATTAAAATTTATGAAAATAATATCGCTTCAACAGGCATGACAGAAACAGCTGCTTCTCTTATGGATATGAATGTGAAAAGTATCACAATCTTAGAAAACGATCGCCCTGAGTTTATGCCATCCTATGAACCTGTCATTTTAAAAGTTGTTTATGAAGAAGAGACAAGAAGAATTGTCGGTGCACAAGTGATGTCAAAAGCGGATCTGACTCAATCAATCAACACTTTATCTGTCTGCATCCAAAATCGTATGACGATTGATGAGCTTGGCTTTGTCGACTTCTTCTTCCAGCCTCATTACAACAAGCCATGGAACTTCTTGAACCAGGCTGGTTTGCAGGCGATGCAGTAATAGATGAAAACAGCGGAATGCATGCATTCCGCTGTTTTTTTATGGATTAGGAGATTTGTGTAAAAAAGAAAGTATTTAATTCAAATTAGAAAGTATTTTCCTGTTTTTCGCCAGTATTACGGACATTCTGGACAGTAAATGGACCGGTTTGGAAAGTAATACAAGGTTCGGTCCTAAAATGATTCAATGAATCGGCAGAACGTTCACAGCCTATATCGTCCTACTGATAAATAGCTGAACCGTTTTCAACAAATTCTTTTGACTTTTGCTTCAGTCCTTCTTCAATTTCCTGTTCTTTCACAGTATTTCTTAAATCGTGGGAAATTCTCATCGAGCAGAACTTTGGTCCGCACATCGAGCAGAAATGAGCGGTTTTAGCTCCTTCGGCAGGTAACGTTTCATCATGATATTCCTTTGCCCGATCAGGATCAAGGGATAGATTAAATTGATCTTCCCAGCGGAATTCAAATCTCGCCTTAGACAGGGCATCGTCTCTATACTGTGCATTTGGATGTCCTTTGGCGAGATCAGCGGCGTGCGCAGCAATCTTATAGGCTATGACTCCATCGCGAACATCATCTTTATTAGGCAATCCTAAATGCTCTTTCGGCGTCACATAGCAAAGCATCGCGGTACCGAACCAGCCGATCATCGCTGCACCAATAGCTGAAGTGATATGATCATAACCAGGTGCGATATCTGTCGTTAATGGTCCAAGGGTGTAAAATGGTGCCTCATGGCAAATTTCCTGCTGCTTTTCTACATTTTCCCGTATCATGTGCATCGGCACATGGCCTGGACCTTCGATCATCACCTGAACATCATGCTTCCATGCGATTTTTGTAAGTTCTCCAAGGGTCTCTAGTTCTGCAAATTGGGCTTCATCATTTGCATCTGCAATCGATCCAGGACGCAGGCCATCGCCTAATGAAATGGAAATATCATATTGTTTTGAAATCTCGCAAATCTCCTCAAAATGAGTATAGAGAAAGTTTTCTTCGTGGTGAGCTAAGCACCATCCTGCAAGAATGGATCCTCCTCTTGATACAATCCCGGTTGTTCTTTTAATTGTAAGAGGGATGTACCTCAGCAAAACACCTGCATGGATTGTAAAGTAATCGACCCCTTGTTCCGCCTGTTCTATTAAGGTATCTCTGTACACTTCCCAGGTTAAATCCTCAGCAATGCCTTTTACTTTTTCAAGCGCCTGGTAGATGGGCACCGTTCCAACTGGTACTGGAGAATTTCTGATAATCCATTCCCGGGTGGTGTGAATATCCTTGCCTGTCGATAAATCCATGATGTTGTCAGCACCCCATTTGATTGCCCATGTCATTTTTTCAACTTCTTCTTCAATAGATGAGGTTACTGCTGAGTTGCCTATATTTGCATTAATTTTGACATGAAAATGTTTGCCTATGATCATAGGTTCACTTTCTCTATGATTGATGTTTGCAGGTATAATAGCTCTGCCGGCCGCAACTTCACTTCTAATGAATTCAGGGTCCATGTTTTCACGAATGGCTATAAACTCCATCTCAGGTGTAATAATTCCTTTTCTGGCGTAATGAAGCTGAGTGACATTGGCATTCTTTTTTGCCCGCAGTACATTTCTATCGCCAGTAAAGACGTTTTCATTTGAAGTGATATCCCCTTGGCGGCCGTTATCCTCAGGCTTAACTTTGCGCCCTGAATATTCTTCCACATCATTCCGTTCAAAAATCCAGTTTCTTCTGACTTCAGGTAAACCTTTTTTAATATCAATGGCAGCTGATTGATCCGTATAAGGACCACTCGTATCATAAACAAGCACAGGTTCATTATCCTGTGACAATTCAATTTTCCGAAATGGAACACGAATATCCTCTCTTGATCCTGTTTTGTACATCTTTTTGCTGCCATCAAACTGTTTAGTGAATGCGAAATCCAATCTTAACTCCTCCTCGTATCGTTTAGTAGAGATTTGATCTGCACCCGCGAAAGAAATAGAAAAAGGGTTCTGTTAATGAACAGAACCCTTGGAACAGTATGTGTAAAAAGCCAAAAAAACGGCCTACGCCACACCGCTTCCCTACGCTGGTATCATCCAGATCAGGTTCAAAGGGTCAAAGAATTGCTTTCTTCTCTCAGTCCAGCATCATGGACTCCCCCAGCAGAATAAAAAATATTCATTTGTTAGCAATATAGCAGGTAAATTGGCAAGCTTGCAAGTGATAATTTTCACATTTATACATTTTGAAGATGATCGAGAAACAATGATGTGGTTCATTGTACCTGATTTCAGTCCAATTTCTTTTTTCAAAAGTATTTCAGATACATACTTTTACCAATATACTAAGAAACTACTTAATACAGATTCTAACGGAGGGGTAAGTGTATGTTTTCTTTATTAAGAAAAAAAACAATCAAAGCAAACGGCACAGCAGCCAAAGAATACGGCACCTCCAAAAGATACTAATATACCTGTTTCTTCTCATTTTAATGTTAATATCGCAAAAATCCTGACTCATTTGGATCATACAGATGATTTAGGCCAAAGAAAGATTCTATTCAAAGGGAAGCAAGGGTTATTGCTGTATCTTGTACCGCTAATCAAGACTGAGAAAATCAATAAAGATATTATTGCGCCTCTGCAGCATGCACAGTCAGGTGAGGCAGAAGATGTTGTACAGGTTGCTTCCGTAGCTAAAACGAAAGATATCCATGAAGCTATTCATTTACTATCAAAGGGAGCATGTTTATTTTTAGTAGATGATTTAGATTATATCTATGCCATTGATGCAACGCAGCATGAGGGCAGGGCTGTTGAACAGCCCCATAACGAAAAGGTCGTTCACGGCTCTCATGAAAGTTTTGTAGAAAATCTCGATAAAAATCTCAATTTAATTAGACTAGGATACTAGATGGAAGTGTTGTCGTTAAATATGTGGAGATTGGAGAAATCTCAAGAAAAATAGGAACACATTCCGTATTGATCATAAGATACGGGCTTTTTATTTATTCGCCACAAGGATAGTACCTTATTAATTGAATTTTTGTTATATTAAGGATATGTATGTACTTGGAGGAGGGATGGACCGCGATGAAGAATCTGGAACAGGCTCATGAAGAGAAAGTCCTTTCTCAGGAAAAACTCGATGGCTTAATGGAAGTCTATCTTAATCAGCTTGAGAACTCTCCAACCGCATTTTTAATTCACGAAAACCGAAAGTGGACATATATTAATCCTTCTGCAATGAATCTGTTAGAGTTCACCTGCAAGGAGGAACTGATTGGAAAACCCATCTGGAATTCAATTGATCCTCAGCATAGAGAGATAATCGAGCAGCGGATTACCGATACAAAAAATGGCTACACACCGTGTTCAATGGAACAGAACTGGTATACCAGACGAGGATTGCCCATAACCGTAGAAGTGACAATGCTGCCAAACGTATGGGGGGACAGGCAATCCACCCAGTTGATTATAAGAGATGTCACAAATAAGAAAAAGCTTGAAAAAGAACACGAGGAAACGATAAAAAAGTTCCGTCTGATTACTGAAAACATACTTGATATCGTTGGGCTTCTGGATGAAAACGGACTTTTTACCTATGTATCTCCGTCTTACAAAGAAGTGCTTGGGTATGATATGTCAGAAGCAGTCGGAAACACTCCTTTTCAATTCGTGCATCCGGAGGACAGGGAGCGGATTGCCGGCCAATTTTATAAAATGCTCAAGGAAAATAGACATCTGACGGTTGAATATCGTTATTTATGCAAGGATCATACTTATATATGGCTTGAGTCGCATGGAATTCCTGTCACTGAAAATGAATCCTTAAAACATGCGATCGTTATTTCAAGAAACATTACACAGCGGAAGCAAACAGAAGAAAAACTGAGAAAAAGCGAAAGCAAGTACCGGATCATTTTAGAACACAGCAACGACTTAATATGTGTAGTCGATCTTAAAGGGAATTATAAATACGCATCGCCCTCTTATAAAAAAGTCCTGGGATATGAACCTGAGCGTATGATTGGGCAAAATGTCTTCAAATATATTCTTGTTGATGATCATGCTAAAGCAGAAGAGATTATACACACCCTTTTTACCACAAAAGGACCTGTCACAATCCCTTATCACAAGATCAGTCATACAGGACAGGCTGTTTTGTTTGAGGGAAAAGGAATGGCTGTCTTAAATCAGCATGGGGACCCAGAGAGCATTGTTTTTATATCAAGGGATATTACTGAAAAAAGAAAAGTGGAGGAATATATCCGCAACTATGAAAAGCTTACTGTATTAGGGGAGCTTGCAGCGGGTGTTGCCCATGAAATCAGAAATCCGCTTACATCCATCAAGGGATTCTTTAAGCTGCTGACTGAAAAAGACAGGGATGAGAAAGATATAAAATATCAGAATGTCATCATCGATGAATTAAGCAGAATTGAGCAGATCGTCAATGAATTTATGGCACTTGCAAGGCCTCAGGCTATTCATCTGAAAGAATGCACAAATATTGTCCAGCTTCTTAAAGACACGATGATTTTATTAAATCCAGAGGCTGCCCTCAGGAATGTGGCTATCGATCTTAAGTTTGAATCGGATGCCGCAAAAATAGAATGTGAAAAAAATCAAATGAAACAAGTTTTCATCAATGTTATGAAAAATGCCATAGAAGCTATGCCGGACGGCGGCAGCCTTAAAATAAGAGGAGAAAACAAGGATGATTTATTTTACCAGCTGACGTTTGAGGATAATGGGACAGGTATTGATGAAAAGCGGCTGGAAAAACTCGGAACGCCTTTCTTTACAACAAAAGAAAAAGGCATTGGACTTGGTCTTACGATCAGCAACAAAATCATTACCGAGCATAATGGAGAACTCAAAATGGAAAGCGAACTTGGCAAAGGCACAAAGGTGATCATTAGACTGAAAAAATAGCGGGGGCTTGAGGTTATGAAGCTGTTTACAAAGGGGCAATTTCTTAAAGCACGGAAATTTATGCTTGAAAAAGCGCGAAAGATTGACCGCGCTTTATATCTTTTCGAATTTGAGAACGGCTATAAAGCAGATGTGCTAATGGAGCTTAAAACATATCAAAATGAAGATGGCGGCTTCGGGAATGGACTTGAGCCGGATTTCAGATGTTCAGAATCATCAGCACTTGCCTCGACGATTGGCATGCAATATCTATCCAGAGTAAACGCGGATGAGGAAGACGATAGTCTAAAAAAAGTTATGGCTTATTTCATTCAGACCTTTCAGCTAGAACTTCATGGATGGGAAAAAGTGCCTCCTGAAGTAGAATCTGCACCGAGGGCACCCTGGTGGAATTATCAAAAGGCTGGGGCAGATTGGGGAAATCCAAATGCTGAAATACTTGGTTATTTTTATGAATATAAAAGATTGATACCAGAAAGCATGCTGTCTGAATTGACAGATTATGCGATCAGCCATCTTCATGGCCTAAAGGAATATGAATTTCATGAATTGCTTTGCTATCTAAGACTTGCTGAAAAAGCGCCGCACGTATCCCGCCGTGAAATGACCGTTCATCTGGATGAATTTGTTACCAAATGTATCATCCAAAATCCAGAAGACTGGATAGGATACGGACTCCAGCCGACGGGTGTGATTCAGTCACCAAGCTCCAGGTATTATCCATTATTCGCTGAAAGCTTGGAACAGAATCTTGATTTCATCAATGAACAGCAAACCGATGACGGCAGCTTTGCACCAGCCTGGTCATGGGGGCAATATGATGATGTTTGGCTTCTTGCCAAAGAAGAGTGGAAGGGCTGGATTACGCTTGAAAAGCTGAGACTCTTGCGGGAATTTAACCGGATAGAAGGACTATAAAAAAACTTCAGCGTTTGCTGAAGTTTTTCATTTCTTAAATAATCCTTCAAATTCTAGCTCCGGTTTTCATTGTAAACTGTTCAATCATCCGTTCAATATCGACATAGGTATGTCCCGGCAGCCTTCACTGCAGAATCTGTATATCATTTTATCGATCCTCATGCATGATTTTTAACTCTGCGGGAATAAAAACGGATAACGAAAACAATCATGGCAAGAGCAGCACCTGCCGTTACGATCATGCCGTCAGGACTATGATGGCTGCCTGTGAGCTTCCACAATTTATAGGGAATAACGGAAATAGCAATAAGGATTAAAAACCCTAAATATAGTTTAAGAATGTTTTCGTTCTTGTCCTTACTTGAAACCTTCAATTTTGCAAGCGTGTCTAAAACAAAAATTAAGAGCAGCAATGCCGCTGTCAGTACGAAGAAGTCTCCCATTCTATCACCTCATTAATAGTTAAACAAACGTTTGATTAAGCTTTGAATTTCCTTGGTGCAGCAAGGTTTTCTTTAGTTCGGCCACTGATGGCGCCAGAAAATCCGGTGCAGCTGAACTCAGTTTTTTTTTGAACCATACCCGTATAAAACTCCAATTGAAGCAATGTTATTTTCTCTAGCTCCAATGATATCCTGCTCACGGTCGCCTATCATGACGATCTCTGATTTCGGGTTGGCAGGATAATGCTTCAGAACTTCTGCGATGATGTCTGACTTGGCGATAAGTATGCCATCAAGGTTGCTGCCGGCTATTTGATCAAAATAGGAATCCATTTTGAAATGCTTCAGAATTTTTTCTGCAAAAAAGGCTGGTTTTGAAGTAGCAACTGCAAGCCGTATCTTTTTACGGTGCGAGTCTTCAAGGAGACTGCTGATTCCGGGATAAACCTTATTTTCATACATCCCTTTTTGGATGAAATATTCCCGGTAAAAGCAGGTGGCCTGCTCTGCCATAGCACGATCAAAATCTAAATGCTTTTGAAACGACACCTGAAGCGGAGGGCCAATAAAGTCTTTTAAAACAGCGGGTGAGGGCATTTTCACATTCAGTGCTTTCAATGCGTATTCAATCGAATGAATAATTCCTGTTCCGGGATCCGTTTAGAGTTCCGTCCAAATCGAACATAACCAGCTTAAAAAAATTCATTATATTTCCACCGCCGTTTTTCTATATTTTATCAAAAAAACAGCGGAAGAATAGGTGTGTTAAAAAGGTTTATATGAACTTTTCTTGAATAAAAGGGTAAGGATAAAAATGCGGAGGTGGAGAAAGTGGAATTTCGAATCGAAAGAGATACGATGGGTGAAATTAAAGTTCCTGCAGATAAGTTTTGGGGGGCTCAGACACAGCGAAGCAAAGAAAACTTTAAAATCGGTACGGAAAGAATGCCTCAGGAGCTGATTGACGCATTCGCTATTCTAAAAAGAAGCGCAGCTAAAGTGAATGGCAGATTAGGAAAGCTAAGCGCTGAAAAAGAGAGAGTGATTGTGAAAGTATGTGATGATATCCTCAGCCGAAAGCTTGATGAACACTTTCCTCTGGCTGTATGGCAGACAGGAAGCGGAACGCAAAGCAACATGAATGTAAATGAAGTGATTGCAAACAGGGGAAACACGCTGTTAAATGAGTCTGATCAAGTCATTCATCCCAATGATGATGTCAACATGGGACAAAGCTCGAACGATACGTTTCCGACAGCTATGCATGTATCAGGAGTGCTCTCCGTTTTTGATTCATTGATTCCGGCAATTGATAAGCTCTATTTAACACTTGTAAACAAATCCAAAGAAAATGAAGATATCGTCAAGATCGGCAGAACACATCTTCAGGATGCTACCCCGCTCACATTGGGCCAGGAAATAAGCGGCTGGGTTCATATGCTGCAAAAATCGAAAGATATGATTCTGTTATCTGTAGAAAAAATGCGGGATCTTGCAATAGGAGGTACAGCGGTTGGCACGGGGATCAATGCCCATCCTGATTTTGGGAGACTCGTAGCTGAAGAGATCAGTCTGTATACTGCAACAAAATTCCGCACATCAGAAAACAAGTTTCACGCCCTGACCAGTCATGATGAGATTGTCTTTGTTCATGGGGCCTTAAAAGGACTTGCAGCAGATTTAATGAAGATTGCAAATGATGTAAGATGGCTTGCAAGCGGTCCAAGGTGCGGAATCGGCGAAATCACCATACCTGAAAATGAACCGGGAAGCTCCATTATGCCCGGAAAAGTGAACCCAACCCAAAGTGAAGCCATTACGATGGTGGCAGCACAAGTGATGGGGAACGATGCCACGATCGGATTTGCAGCAAGTCAGGGAAATTTTGAACTGAATGTGTTCAAGCCGGTTATTATGTATAATTTCCTGCAATCGGTCAGATTGCTTGCGGACTCGATTCACTCCTTTAATGACCATTGTGCGATTGGCATCAAGCCGAATTTGGATGTAATAGATAAATATTTAAATGAATCTTTGATGCTTGTAACAGCTTTGAATCCTCATATTGGTTATGCAAATGCAGCAAAAATAGCGAAAGAGGCCCATAAAGATGGAAGCACTCTGAAAGAAGCTGCTTTAAAGCTTCAATTGCTGACCGAACAGGAATTTGATAAGTATGTGAATCCGCTCGATATGATTGGGCCGCGGGCGGAATAAGTATTAATGACGGTGTCACTGTTTATCTTGAAATTTTATAACAAGAAAGTGATAATCTGAAATACAATTTTATTAAATGATGTTCATAAAAGGGCGCTTCTAAAATCGAGAGCCGTCTATCTATATGGGAACATTTGATGGAGGTCACCCTAAATAGGTCCTTTGAGATAAGGAATTGAGGGGAGAGATAGTTTTTGGAAATAGTTGAAATACAACAGCGGATAGACTTATTTGACAAGGCAGTGACTGTTTTTTGGGAAGAGTGGGGAAACGAACACAATTATAAGTTTTATCAAGATTGTATGATTCATTCATGTAAAACTGAAGATGAAATACCAAGGTTCTACATCGCGTTAATAGATGATTGTATAGTGGGGACGTTTGCATTAATTAGAAATGATCTTAACAGTCGTCAGGATATATATCCGTGGCTTGCTTGTTTATATGTACTTCCAGAGCATAGAGGAAAAGAAATTGGTTCCCGCCTGCTTAAGCATGCCATAGAAGAAACATGCAGGAAAGGATATGAAAATCTCTATTTAAGCACGGACTTGGAAGGATATTATGAAAAATATGGATGGAAGCACAAAGGAGAAGTATTTGGTGTTAGTGGCGGCTCGTTAAAGATATATACAAAATCAACAAAGTTAAATACTTCTGTTCAACAAACGGTGAGGTATGCAGCGCATAGTGACCGTTCTATTAAGCAATGAATCGTGCAGTAAAAAATGAAAATGGAAATAACACAGTAATCAGCAGGATTTAACGGCAGAAAAGTCCTGCTAATTACTATGTGAATGGTATTGTTCAGAACCCCTTTTATTTACCACAATGACTTATCTTCTTCTATGTATTCATAGTAGTAAGGCGACAGCAGGACGGATAGAATTCCTGCAAGAATAATGGCTGTTATTCTTACTGCAGCATCAGCACCCGCCATGGAACTGATAAAACTCGCAGCAACGATTGGGATTGCGATTAAGAGTGTTCCCTTTGTTCTTGATTTAGGGGTTGGATACAAGCTTGTTCCGCATTTAGGGCATGTTAGAATTCTTGTAAATTTCAGCGTGGTTAAAAGCGTTTTTTTCCAGGTGAATTTATAATGGCAAGACGTGCATGTCGGCAGTTTCAAGGCGTGACCTCCTGGCTGTGTAGTGTCAATTTCCTATATTGTAGCACTGATGGGAATTACAGAGAATACAGGCGGAAAAAAAGTACTCCTAAAAGCAGGAGTACCGGTGTTATTCCGTTTCTTTCTTCCATTTTTCTTCTATCAGCATTTTTCCCGGCCAGGTGTAGGCCATAATTCCACCATCTGCCGTAATATCTTCTCCCGTCACATAAGAGCTGTCATCAGATGCCAGGAAGAGAGCTACAGTCGCTATTTCTTTTGGACTTCCTAATCTGCCCAGTGGCGTCATCCACTTATTAGCATCTCTGAATTTCTGTCCTATTTCTTCTTCTTTTCTGCCTGCAAGTGTATCAATTAAGGGTGTTTCAATTGTCCCTGGAGATAAAGAATTCACCCGAATTCCATTCCGGGCATAATCGATGGCCATAGCTCTTGTAAAGTTTGTGATGCCGCCTTTTGCAGCGTTGTACCCTGAACGGTCAAGATCCGCTGCACGGCCGGACATTGAGGAGGTGTTTATAATGGAACCGCCATTTTCAAGCATAAGCGGAATCAAAAATTTGCTGCATAGAAATGTTCCGCGCAAATCCACAGCCATTATACGGTCAAACAGTTCAACAGGATATTCGTGCACTTTGCCGCCCTGGTTATGCAAAGTGCAGTCATCGGTATCCCGGATTCTGTCAGGGGCGAAAGCGTTAAAGCATTTATTGTGCTGAAACCAAATGAGAGAGAAAAAGTGACAGAAGAAGAAATCTTTAAATGGTCTAAAAAACATATGGCTGCCTACAAATGCCCCAGAGAGATTGAATTTAGAGAGGAGCTGACTTCTACAAGCTCAGGAAAAGTTTTGAGGAGGTTATTAAAAACACCTGAAAATGAGGGGGTAAAAAAATGAATAAAGTGAAGAATCCGTTCATGACGCAGTTGAGGATCTGAAGAGGAGAAAAGATAAAGCCAAGTTTGGCGGGGGGCAGGAAAAAATTGATTTGCTCCACAAAAATGGCTTTCAGACTGCAAGAGAAAGAATCCGATTGTTGGCTGATCCTGACAGTTTTTTGGAACTCGGGATGCTGAATCACTCTGATTATCCAGGTGCAGAGGAAAGAAGCTATGGGGATGGGTTAATAACTGGACTAGCAAAAATTGATGGCCGTCCTGCTGTTATTATGGCTGGTGACAAAACGGTTTTTGCCGGCACAGAAGGAGCAGTTCATATAAGGAAATCTAAAAAAGTACATGAATATGCTTTGAAGCGGGGATTGCCGCTATTTAATTTGAATGAGGGAGGAGGCCTTAGGATGCCTGATGGGATGGGCTCCGATGGCATTAGCGACAAGCTGTTCCCACAAGAAATGTTAACCCATTCAAGACAAGTGCCTTTAATGACGGCGATAGTGGGAGACAGTTTTGGAGGTCCGACATGGATGGCTGTATCCTCTGATTTTGTCACGATGCAAAAAGGGACATGTATGGCTATTGCAGGTCCGAGAATGCTTTCGATGGCAACAGGTCAAAAGGTTAATACGGAAGAACTTGGAGGATGGAAGGTTCATGCGGAAGAAACAGGACAGGCAGATTCCTTTGGCGGTACGGAAGAACAATGTATTGAGCAGCTGAAAACCTTCTTTAGCTATATGCCGTTAAATGCTGATGAGGAGCCTCGTTACATTGAGACGAATGATGATCCGTACCGCAGTGCAGGCAACCTATTGAATATTTTGCCGGGACAGAAAAACAGAGTCTATGATATGAAGGAGATCATTCGGGAAATCGTAGACAATCAGCAGTTTTTTGAATATAAATCTACTTATGGAGAAGGCCTGATTACGGTATTTTCAAGAATGAACGGAAGAGTTGTCGGGATCGTTGCAAATCAGCCAAAGAAATTTGCCGGAGCTGCAGGACCGAAGGAGTGCGATAAGGCGACTGATTTTATATGTCTTTGTGACTCCTATCATATCCCGTTAATCTTCCTTCATGACACGCCAGGATTTAGAATAAGCCAAGAAGCTGAGCGGGATAAAATGCCGACTAAAATCATGATCTGGAATCAGGCACTGGCTCAGTCAACTGTACCTAAAATCTCTGTTGTCATCAGAAAAAGCGTTGGCGCTGCATACGGAAATATGTGCGGACCGACAATGGGGGCTGATTTTGTCTTTGCTTGGCCAACGGCAGAAATTAATTTCACTGGACCTGAGGTCGGCATCAATGTTGTATACGGCAGGCAGCTGCAAAATGAAATCAATCAGGCTGAAGCAAGGAAGAAATTGCTCGAGCAATGGGCCTTTGACAGCTCCCCGTACAAAGCAGCATCCAAGCATTATATTGATGATGTGATCGATCCAAGGGACACAAGGAAATATCTGTGTAAAGCGCTTGAATTTGCCGTTGTTAAAGATGGGACAAAAAGTGAACGAAGATTAGCCAATTGGCCGACTGGATTTTGAAAAATATTCCATTATGGAGCTTGAAAATGGGAAGAAGTCTGAGGAGATTTATTATGGAGATGTTAATTAACTGTGGTAAAAGAAAGAGCAGCAGGCGGGCTGTTCTTTCTTTTATTTGTTATAAAATTTGATGAATGTACAGAAATTTTTATATGCGCACAGAAATCGCCTATATTCGCATAGAAAATAGGGTTAATCGCACAGAAATCAAGGACTTCTGCTCAGAAATGCCTGCAGTTTGCTGAAAATGAAAAAACGGCCTCACATAAAGGCCGTCTGCTATCTTTTTGGCACTTTCACATAAAACGTACTCATTCCATCCTCATTCACAGCCCAAACTGTACCGTCATGAAGCTCAGCAATTCTTTTTACGATGTTGAGTCCAAGCCCGAATTCGCCGTTGCTGCCTTTATGAAATGGCTCAAACAGATGAGGGAGAATGTCTTCTTCAATTGGGGGTCCATCGTTCCATATTTTAAGAAGGAAGTCATTCCCCGCTTTTTTTAGATGAACACCGATCATTGAATCCGCATATCTGAGCTGATTTTCAAATAAGTTTTCAAGCAGCTTGATCCACAGCTCTTCATCGCCATGAATAGCCGCCTGGTCCAGTTTTATTTCATAATCAAGCTCCTGGCGTGACCATTTGATGCGGTCAATGACCTCGCGAACCGTCATATTCAGTTCAATTTCCGATTTGCCGGAGTTGCGTGAAGATAAGTAATCTAGTTTCGTTATATACAGCAAGTCTTTAATTTTTTTCTCAAGACGTTCTGCTTCTTCCTCTATAACATCCATCGTGCTGGTCAGATCACCTTTAGGATAAATGCCGTCATTTACAGATTTCGCATATCCCCTGATTACCATGACCGGTGTTTTCAAGTCATGAGAGATGTTCTGCAGCAGGGTGCGCTGTGCTTCATCCTTTTGAACAAGTCGTTTCCGCATTAATTCAATCGTTTCTCCAAGTTTTCCGATTTCATCACTTCGATCAAGTACAACCGGTTCATGCCAATCTTCATTCGAAATTCTTTTAACATCCTTTTCTAATGAAACAATTGGACGCGACAGATACTTCGCAAGCCAAATGGATGGAATCCAGCTGAAAAGGAACACAATGATCATGACTAAGACAAGCTGCTTGAACAAAGTCAAAACAAGATCATTCCGGTAAGAGTCCCATGCATATGAAAGAAGAAAAGCCGGCTGGCCGTCAACTGTCACCTTCTTGATTACAAAAAAGAGCCGTTCATTATTAATTTCCCTCGAGTATTCTTCCGTAATGTCCTTTTGAGCAGAAGCAAGTGTTTGCGTTTCTTGAAGAAATCTAAGCGGCAACTTTTTTTCGTTGTAAAAAAATGGCGCGCTCTCAGGGAGAATGATGTGCTGAACCGAACGATCAGGAGAGAGCTTCTCTCCATTTCTGGTGAGAGGATCCATTTGGACATTTCCCTGAAGGCGGTATTCCGTCAGGATATGCTGTTCATTTTCAATCGTTGTGTAGATTTCGTTCGTGAAAAAATTCCTGAGTGTAGTCGGGAAAATAATCATCAACAGCAAGGAAATGACGAGAAGAATGCCTGAGATTACAATCCATATTTGAAACGTCAATGATTTATTTTTCATTATCCTGTCAGCATCCTGTAACCATATCCGTAGATGGTTTCTATTTTTAAGTCAGGCATTTTTTTTCGGAGCCGGCGGACGAGATCATCAACCACCCGGTCTGTGCCAAAATAATCGCTGCCCCAAATGTGCTCAATCATTTGTTCGCGCGAAAAAGCCTGACCTTTGTTATGCAGAAGCAGCAGCAATAAATCAAATTCCTTAGAAGTCAGATTCAGATTTTCATTATTCAGCGAGACAGAACGCACACTTTCATCAATGGTATAAGGCGGAAGCTGCACGCTTGTTTTAACTGAGCTGCTCTCATAAACACGGGTCAGCAGTTTCTGGACGCGAATCACAAGTTCACGGGGAAGGAACGGCTTTGAAATATAGTCATCGCTTCCAAGCTCAAGTCCGAGCACCCGGTCAATATCTGTATCCCTTGCAGAAATGAAAATAACGGGAGTATCTGACGATGCCGCTTTAATTTCTTTTATTAATTGATAGCCGTCAACATCCGGTACCATGATATCGAGAACCCAAAGGTGAGGAGTTTCATGAACGGCCTGGCGCGCTTTTTCCCCATTTGTAAATGAGGTGACCTTAAAGCCCTCTTTTTCCAGATATTTTGTTAACAAATCATTTAAATTCTGTTCGTCTTCCACAAGAAAAATAGAGTAGGACAATTCAATTCACGCTCCTTCTTAATCGTAATTATACAATGTCATCAAGGATAAGGTCATCATTTGACAATTTCACATAATCTTTTCATCTTTCTCCCAAAATGATTTTTTATAGTAGGGTTAACAAAGAAATTCACTAGGAGGAATCAGGATGGGATATTACGACGATACAGAACGAAAAGATCCATTATTAGACCCGGACTCACGCGAGATCATGGTCAGATCGGGACAGCCTCAAAAAAAACAGTCCAGATGGAGAGCGGTTATGTCATCTGTTATCAGCGGGGTAGTCGGCGGAGCGCTGGTGCTTGGGGTACAGCCTTTCCTTGATGATGAGACAAGCACAAAGGAACCTTCTTATTCCATTGATTCTAATACGGCAGAAGAAGAAAACGACTCAAGTACTGTGAACACACAGCCTATCAGTCAAACGAGCGACATTGCGGATATGGTGGAAAATCTGTCACCTGCGATTGTCGGGATATCAAACAAACAGCAGCAGCAGGGGTTTGGCGGCGGAACACAGGATGCTGAAGCAGGCACGGGTTCCGGTGTTATTTTCAAAAAAGATGGAGAAACAGCCTATATTATTACAAACAACCATGTAATTGAGGGAGCAAGCAGTATCGAAATTTCCTATTCAGATGGAGAAAAATCGCAGGCTGAGCTTGTTGGAGCTGATCCGCTGACAGATACAGCCGTTCTTAAAATTGACAGCAAGTTTGCAAAAACGGTTGCCGACTTCGGCGATTCAGGTCAGCTTCGTGCAGGTGAAAGAGTCGTTGCGATCGGAAATCCGCTGGGACTGGATTTCTCCCGCACCGTTACTGAAGGGATTATAAGCGGAACGGACCGTACCATTCCCATCTCAACTTCTGAAGGCAGCTGGGAATTGAATGTTATACAGACGGATGCGGCAATTAACCCTGGGAATAGCGGTGGACCTTTGCTGAACATGAGCGGTCAGGTCATTGGCATCAACAGCTTGAAAATCACACAGGATGGTGTTGAGGGATTAGGATTTGCTATACCAAGCAACGACCTTCAGCCAATCGTTGATGAACTGCTTGAAAAAGGAAAAGTTGATCGTCCATTCTTAGGAGTAGGTCTGCTTGACTTAAGCGAAGTGCCTGAACAATACCGTACAAATACACTTCAGCTTCCGAATGAAATTACAGAAGGAGTCTTCGTTCAGGGAGTAAGCCCGTCTTCACCAGCTGCAGAAGCAGGAATGCAGGAAGGCGATGTCATTGTTGCAATGAATGGAACGAAGATTAAAAATTCAAATGAGCTTCGAAAATTCCTCTATTCACAAACAAGTATCGGCGATAAAATTGATATTGAATTTTACCGCCAGGGAGAGAAGGTAACAGAAAAAGTAACCTTGTCTCAGAAAGAGGTTGTGAATAGTTAATATAGATTACCCCCCTTTGGACAGCCCCGGTTTTCGGGGCTGTTTTTTTGTTTTGCTGTAAACCGGGACTCGAAGGGATCTGATACGAGATTAAGGAGGTAATTGGATTAGCGGCCACAAATCCGATTAAAGTCGTCAGATACTAATGCCGAGAGGTTATAAAAACAAGGTAAGAAGTCAAAATTCCCTTCTTTTTGAGGCATCCCCACAATAATCATCCAGCATTTTCTTCCCGCATCTTCCCTCATAAAACAGGAATCATTACGAACAAATATGATAACGCAAATTCATGCACGCAAATAACATTGCCTAAAGTTACATAAAATAACCGAAATATGAACGGATGCCATCATACAAGGGAGTTCAATCATGAAACTACAAAAAATGTTAGAGGAGACCGGTCATTCTGCTTTCTTCAGCGAAGAACTGGAATCTGTTGATATTAAAGGAATTGAAGCAAATTCTTCTAGGATAAAAGAGGGCTATTTATTTGTGGCCATTACAGGATATCAGCGTGACGGGCACGATTATATACAGGATGCAATAGATAGAGGTGCGGCGGCAGTAATTGGAGAGCAGAATCTGACAGATTTGACCGTACCGTATGTAAGAGTTAAGAATAGCCGTGATTCATTGGCTAATCTGGCGGCATATTTCTATGATTTTCCGTCTGCCAAACACATATTGATCGGAATTACTGGTACAAACGGGAAAACTACAACTTCTTTTATGCTCAGACATATCCTTGAATGTGCAGGTTATTCTTGTGCCTTGTTTGGAACAGTACACAATGTAATAAATGGACAGACCTATGATTCGAAAAATACAACACCTGATCCACTGGAATTACAAAGGCTTTTAGCCAAAAGCAATGATGATATTGTCATTATGGAAGTATCCTCACATGGCTTAGCCCAAAAAAGGCTGGAAGGCATTGAATATGACATCGGTCTGTTTACAAATCTTGCTCATGAGCATTTGGATTATCATGATACGATCGAAGAATATTTTGAAGTGAAGCAGCAGCTTTTTTCAAAGTTAAAAGAAGGCGGACAAGCTATTATCAGCACTCATGATGAGTGGGGGGAAAAGCTTAAGGATTTGTTAAACCAGAGAAAGATTAAGGTGTCGACCTTTGGAAAAACAGAAAAGGACGATCTTATTTTTGATTCTGAAAGTGATGTTCACTGCTCAGATTTCGAAGTTGCAGAGTCTGGAAAACAGCTTCATTTTCAGATGACAATCCCGGGTCTTCATAATATTTATAATGCTTCCATGGCCTATCTGACCGGCAGAAAAATAGGGATTGAATCTGACCGGCTGATTGATGCATTTAAAACATTTCCGGGAATTCCGGGCCGGTTCGAAATGTACAGTCATCAAAATGATGCCACGGCTGTCATTGATTACGCGCATACAGCTGATGCGTTTTCTTACTGTTTAAAAACAGCCCGTGACTGCGGGGCAAAACGGATCCTTCATGTATTTGGATTCAGGGGAGACCGTGATGAAAGCAAACGGGATGAAATGATGGCTGTCTCATCGCAAATGAGTGACTGCACAATTCTGACGTTAGATGATCTAAATGGAATTGATCAAACCGATATGAAAGCAGAGCTTGAAAAATATCGTGAGGCTTCCGGCAAAGCGTCAGATCTAATCATCCCTGACAGGACACTTGCCATAAAAAAAGCCTGGGATATGGCAGAAGCAGGAGATTGGATCCTTGTCACCGGAAAAGGGAGCGAAATGTATAAGGAAGACTATGAACTCCCATCTAAATCCGATCAGGAAACTTTCGCATTGCTGATCGATCAAAATACAACGATTGCAACTTGATTTTAAGTATCTGAAAATTGACAGATAAGGGCAAACCAATTATGGTTCAGCCCTTTTTCTTTATTACCGCGATAAGGATGGCGGAATCGACAATAAATTATACTCTGTTGTAAGATGTATGGAATGATAAATTTAAAGGATGATTCCTCATTGGAAAATCGGTAAAAACAGCCAAAGGCATCTTGACATAAATCCATTTCAATCATACACTAATGGTAGACATTAGTTTATCAGAAAATTCAGTATGAAGTGAGAATGGATATGAACATACAACCGGATCATCGTATTGGGAAAAATGCCATGCAGCTCGTTTTGCTCGGTGAAGACGATCAATTTTACGGGGAACAGCTGACAGAGCAGGGGTTTCAATTTTGCCAGGGGAAAACGGGTTCAATGGAGACGCATAAAGTAGTGGCGGCCATTGAAACTGCAGCTAAGCGTTCAGGTGTGATATCACCTGATGGATACCGCGAAACACACTCTTTATATCATGCCATCATGGAAGCGCTTCATGGTGTGACAAGAGGGCAGGTTCAGCTTGGAAGTGTTTTGCGCACAGTTGGTCTTCGATTTGCCATTGTCAGGGGGAAGCCTTACGAGGCAGAAACAGAAGGCGAATGGATTGCGATTGCTTTGTACGGCACAATAGGTGCTCCTGTCAAAGGATCAGAGCATGAGGCAATGGGTTTGGGAATTAATCATATATAAGATGCGCCCATAGTTAATAGATAGCAGGGGGCTGTATCGGTAGAAAACACGGTTTAACGTGTTTCTATTGGTATGGCCTCCTTTTTGTTTTTCATTTTGATTAAAAGAGGAGCAGATTATGATCGAATTAACGGGAAGTACACTCACAATTGAATCCGCAAAGAAGGTTTTATATGAAAAAGCTATGATCCATATTCCTGACTATGTATGGGATAAGGTCGAAAAGAGCAGAAAAGCGGTTGAAAACATAGTGGCTCAGAAGAAGGTCGTTTACGGTATTACGACGGGATTTGGGAAGTTCAGCGATGTGCTGATTGATGCGGAACATGCAGAAGAGCTGCAAATCAATTTGATTCGAAGTCATGCATGCGGTGTCGGAGATCCGTTTCCTGAAGAGGTTTCCAGGGGGATGCTTTTGCTTAGGCTTAATGCATTATTGAAAGGTTTTTCCGGTGTCCGCAGAGAGGTATTATCTTTACTTGTTTCACTCCTGAATCATGAAATTCATCCTGTTGTGCCCGAGCAGGGCTCACTTGGCGCGAGCGGGGATTTGGCGCCTTTGTCTCATATGGCACTTGTCCTTGTAGGTGAAGGCGAGGTTTTTTACCAGGGGCGGAAAATGCAAACAGCAGAAGCTTTTCAGACAGCGGGACTTCACCCTGTTACGCTGCAGGCTAAAGAAGGTCTGGCTTTAATCAATGGTACACAGGCAATGACGGCAATGGGGCTTGTCAATTACATCGAAGCTGAAGCGGTGGCGCTGCAGGCAGACTACATTGCTTCGATGACGATTGAAGGTCTGAGAGGAATCATTGATGCGTTTGATGAGGACATTCATATTGCCCGGGGCTACAAAGAACAAATTGAAGTAGCCGAGCGAATCAGAGGGATTTTAAATGGCAGCTATCTGGTGACGCATCAGGGAGAGCTGAGAGTTCAGGATGCCTATTCCTTAAGGTGCATCCCGCAGGTTCATGGGGCAAGTCTTCAGGTCCTTTCTTACGTAAGAGATAAGCTTGAAATTGAAATGAATGCAGCTACCGATAATCCGCTGATTTTTGATGAAGGCAAAAAGGTTTTGTCAGGAGGGAATTTCCACGGTCAGCCAATTGCGTTTGCCATGGATTTTTTGAAGGTGGGCATCGCCGAGGTTGCGAATATTTCGGAACGAAGAATCGAAAGACTTGTCAATCCGCAGCTCAATGATCTGCCGCCGTTTTTGAGTCCAATGCCCGGTCTCCAGTCCGGAGCGATGATCATGCAATATTGTGCTGCGTCGCTTGTCTCTGAAAACAAGACGCTTGCACACCCGGCGAGTGTTGATTCAATCCCTTCATCAGCCAATCAGGAGGATCACGTCAGCATGGGTACGATTGCCTCAAGGCACGCCTATCAAATTATTCAAAACTGCAGACGTGTGCTTGCCATTGAATTGATTTGTGCAATGGAGGCAGCAGCCTACCGGGGAATTGAGAAAATGTCCGAAACGACAAGAACATTTTATTTTCATGGAAGAACTGTTGTCCCGGCTATTACGAAGGACAGAGTATTTTCAAAGGATATAGAGGCAGCTGCGGCCTGGCTGAAAAAAGCAGATGTAAAGAGATTTAAAAAAGATTATAACGACACAAAGGGGGAAATTTTATCATGACAGCAAAATTCACAGGAGCAAAACGGGGAACAGAATTGGACTGTAAAGGGTGGGAGCAGGAGGCAGCGCTTCGCATGCTGATGAATAACTTGGATCCTGAGGTTGCAGAAAAGCCGGAGGAGCTCATTGTTTATGGAGGAATTGGAAAGGCTGCGAGAAATCAGGAGTCACTGGATGGAATCGTCCGATCTTTAAAATCATTGGAGCATGATGAGACGCTTCTCATTCAATCGGGAAAGCCTGTCGGGATTTTTAAAACGCATGAACATGCCCCGCGGGTTCTGCTTTCAAACTCTGTTCTCGTTCCTAAATGGGCAGATTGGGAAAACTTCCACGAGCTTGATCAAAAGGGCCTCACTATGTATGGGCAAATGACAGCGGGAAGCTGGATCTACATCGGAACACAGGGAATTCTTCAAGGAACCTATGAAACGTTTTCTGCTGTGGCAAAGGAGCATTTTGGCGGAAGCTTAAAAGGCACAATTACATTAACGGCAGGCCTTGGCGGAATGGGAGGGGCACAGCCTCTTGCCGTAACGATGAACGGCGGAGTTGTTATTGCTGCCGATATTGATCAAAGCAGAATTGAGAAGAGACTTTCGACAAAGTATTGTGACAGGCTGACTCATTCTTTTGATGAAGCGGTGCAGTGGGCGATGGAGGCTAGGTCAGAAGGCAAAGCCCTTTCGATTGGATTAGTGGCAAATGCTGTAGATGTCCTTCATGAAGTGATTAAGAAAAACATAAAGATTGATATCCTTACTGACCAGACATCCGCACATGACCCGTTAAATGGTTATTTTCCGCATGGTATATCGATGGATGAAGCGCTGCAGGTAAAAAAGGATCATCCGGATTTGTATGTTGAGAAATCCAAAAAATCAATGGCCGAGCATGTAAGATGCATGTTAGAGCTTCAAAAGAGCGGAACCATCGTCTTTGATTACGGCAATAACATTCGACAGGTAGCTAAAGACGAAGGAGTGGAAAATGCATTTGCATTTCCGGGCTTTGTGCCAGCCTATATTCGTCCGCTGTTCTGTGAGGGCAAAGGTCCTTTTAGATGGGCAGCTCTATCTGGAGATCCTGCAGATATCCACCGCACAGATCAGCTGATTAAAGAGCTTTTTCCTGAAAATGAAGCCCTGCTGCGCTGGATTGATATGGCACATGAGCATGTTGCTTTTCAGGGACTGCCGGCACGTATTTGCTGGCTGGGCTACGGTGAACGGGTGAAAATGGGCCTCGCCATTAATGAATTAGTCCGGACGGGAGAACTGAAAGCACCGATCGTCATTGGACGCGATCACCTTGACTGCGGTTCTGTTGCCTCTCCAAATCGCGAGACAGAGGCGATGAAGGACGGAAGCGATGCAATTGGAGATTGGGCAGTGTTAAATGCACTAGTTAACACATCAGCCGGAGCAAGCTGGGTATCCTTCCACCATGGCGGCGGAGTAGGAATGGGCTATTCTCTGCATTCTGGAATGGTTGTTGTTGCTGACGGAACGGAAACAGCAAAACGTAAATTAGAAAGAGTTCTCGTATCTGATCCCGGGATGGGCATTATCCGTCATGCAGACGCGGGCTACGAAGAGGCACAGACTTTTGCAAAAGAACATAATGTACGTATTCCAATGCAGGAATAGAGGGAGGTTCTTTCATGAAATATGATCTAATACTTGAAAATATAGGCCAGCTCTTAACAATGGATTATGAAAAAGAAGGTCCACTCTGCGGCAAGGACATGGATGAGCTGATCGTCCTTGAAAACAAGGCACTTGCGATTGCTGATGGGAGAATTGCTGTGATAGGCTCAAACGAAGAAGCAGCTAAGTGGACAGCTGAAAAAAGAATGGATTGTGAAGGGAAGCTTGTTACACCTGGCCTCATTGATCCACATACTCATTTAGTGTTTGCCGGATCCCGTGAGCATGAAATGGGACTGAAGCAGCAGGGCGTTCCTTACTTGGAAATCCTGAAACAGGGCGGCGGCATTCTTTCGACTGTAAAAGCAACGCGGGCTGCAAGTGAAGCGGAGCTTTATGAAAAAGCAGCAGGCCATCTTGACCGGATGCTTTCATATGGAATGACGACGGTTGAAGCGAAAAGCGGATACGGGCTGAACGCAGAAGCAGAGCTGAAGCAGCTTAGGACCGCAAAAAAATTAAACGCAGAGCACGCAGCCGAAGTTGTTTCAACCTTTTTGGGTGCGCATGCCATACCTCCCGAGCATAAGCATCATCCGGACGTTTTCTTAGAAGAAATGGTTCAGCTGCTTGATGTCATTGAAAAAGAAGAATTAGCCCAATTTGTAGATATCTTTTGTGAAACAGGCGTTTTCTCGATCGAACAGTCCAGAGTTTTTTTATCAAAAGCAAAGCAAAAAGGATTTCAGGTGAAAATTCATGCCGATGAAATTGATCCATTAGGAGGGGCAGAATTGGCTTCTGAGCTCAGTGCCGTCAGTGCAGAGCATTTAGTTGGAACTTCAGATGAAGGCATTAAGCAGCTGGCTGCAAAAGGGGTTATCGCCTGCCTGCTGCCCGGTACTTCTTTTTATCTGAACAAACCGGATCATGCCAAAGCAAGAAAGATGCTCGAGGAAGGAGTGGCGGTGACTCTTGCGACTGATTTTAATCCCGGGAGCTGTCCGACTGAGAATCTGCAGCTGATCATGTCGTTTGCAGCGGTTATCTATAAAATGACGGTGAAAGAAATTTGGAATGCTGTCACCATTAATGCAGCCCATGCCATCGGGTTAGGCGGCGAACGGGGGATAATCGCACCAATGAAGCAGGCGGACCTTGTCATCTGGGATGCGGGAAACTATGAATATATCCCTTATCATTTCGGAGTCAATCACGCAGGGACCGTTATCAAGAAAGGTGCCATAATATATGAAAAGGGGGATCACTGTGAGCCATCTTCCCTTTCTTTCACATGATGCAAGATTCGTAGACCGCGGGATTTCACGGGCGGGAACGTTATTGAAAAAACGGGATCATGAAATTGCCGAAGGCATTGGGTTAGTGGGAGTTCCATTATCGAAGCCATCGATCAGTCATTCAGGGGCATCTTTTGCTCCTGAAACAATAAGAAAAATGATGAACGCTTTTACCACCTACTCAGTTCAGGACAATACAGATTTAAAAGAAGAGAGAATCATAGACTTTGGTGATATATCCATGCATGTAACAGACCTTTCGGAATCGCACCGGAGGATTGAAACGACGGTGGAAGGAGTTTTGGGTGAACATCCTTTAATGGTTCCTATTTTTCTTGGCGGCGATCATTCTGTTACAGCGCCGATTTTCACAGCCTTTCAAAAAGAAAAAGGAAAGGCTGGGATTATTCAGTTCGACGCGCACCACGACCTGCGGAACCTTGAAGATGGAGGACCGTCAAATGGAACACCTTTTAGACAGCTGATCGAAAAAGGTGTACTGCAGGGAAAACACCTCCATCAAATTGGCATCCGTGACTTTTCAAATGGCAAAGAATATACCGATTATGGCAAAGAAAATGGTGTTCATATCTTCACCATGCAGGACGTGTACACAAGAGGGATCCTCTCAATTTTACAAGAGAGTGTGAGTGAGCTCCTGAAAGAAGTTGACGTCATCTACGTATCACTTGATATGGATGTAATGGATCAGGCGTTTGCACCAGGCTGCCCTGCCATAGGTCCAGGGGGGATGGATTCACGCATGCTGATTGAAGCCATGCGATTTTTGGGAGAAGTTCCAGCTGTAAGAGCAATGGATATTGTTGAAATTGACCCGACACTCGATTTTCGGGATATGACGAGCCGTTTGGCTGCTTACTGTGTCTTAACCTTTTTAACAGGTTGCAAGAGTCGAAAGTAAATATATTCACTCGTTTCTAAAAGGGATTTAGGAATTGAAAAACGTGCCTGATGATAGAAACCTATTTCTGAGGAGTGGATGTTCAGAGATAGGTTTTTAGTTTTTAGCACTCTATAAACTAAATAGAATGAGGAACCCTGCATAAAAAAACATCCGGGGTTCCTCTATTTTTTACGGTTGAATGCTCTTTTTACTAGTTAAAAAGGGATAATTGATAAGGCAAGAGCTACTAAAATCATAACGGCAGTCGATCCGCAGGCCCATTTCAGGAAGGTGCGCTGCAAGTCCCCGAAATCTTCTCCAACCATTCCGACTAATAGGTACGTGGACGGTACTAGCGGACTTAATAGGTGGACAGGCAATCCAAGAAGTGATGCACGTCCAATAAATGCAGGATCAATTCCATATCCGGCAGCTGCCTTGGCGAGCAATGGCAAAACGCCGTAGTAAAAAGCATCATTGGACATGAAAAATGTAAAAGGAGCACTAAGTATTGCTGTAATAAGAGCTAAATGTGAACCAAGGGCATCAGGTATATGCGTAATCATAGTGTTTGCGATGGCATCTACCATTTTAGTCCCTGAGAGAATACCTGTAAAAATACCTGCTGCAAACACCATGGAAACGACTGATAATGCATTATCAGCATAGTTTGAAATCCGCGCTTTCTGGTCACTTAATTTTGGATAATTCATCGTGATAGCAATGGCAAATCCAATCATAAACAAGACAGTAGTTGGCAGGACTTCGTTGATTAGCGCCACTAAAAGCATGATGGTTAACAGGTAATTCACGACAATTAGTTTTGGCCTTTTAATACCAGCTTCCTCTGAAGAAGCCGCTGTCTGCTGCATGGCCATTGTGCTGTAATCAATTTCAAGTATACCCACTCTTTTGCGCTCTTTTTTCCCAAGGCAATAAGCCATGAATAATACAAATAATACTCCTCCAGCCATTGAGGGAATGACCGGAGTGAAAATATCCGACATCTCAAGATTTAATGCCGTCATGGCTCTGGCAGTAGGTCCTCCCCATGGAAGGAGGTTCATAACACCTGAAGCAGATACGGCAATCCCTGCTAATATCAGCGGCCTCATGCCAATTCGTTTATACAAAGGCAGCATGGCTGAAATCGTAATTATATATGTTGTGGTTCCATCACCATCTAAGGAAATCAACAAAGCGAGGACTGCCGTACCGATGGCTATCTTTACAGGATCTCCTTTTACAACTTTCAAGATGGTTGAAATAATAGGATCAAATACTCCTGCATCAATCATTATGCCGAAAAAGAGAATGGCAAATAGGATCATAATGCCTGTGGGTGCTACACTTTTTATGCCATCAAGCGCCATGGGTCCAATTTCTTTTCCGAATCCGCCGATTAATGCAAAAACAACTGGAACCACCATCAGTGCAATCATTGCCGTTAGACGTTTTGTCATAATTAAAATCATGAATGTGATTATCATTAAAAATCCTAATAATGCAAGCATGCTCTTCACCTCTTTTGTTAATAAATAAAGTGTAAACAAAATATTCTGAAATGAAAACGTTTACAAAATAAAGTTATTAAAGTAAGTAAACTATATTTTGTACATTAAGTTCACAGAAAGGATTAAATATCTGCAGCAAAATTTTAGTTTGCGAGCCGATTAATACATGATTAAAATGCTTGTAACGGTTTCAGTTAAGAGGCGCAAAACAGTAAATCATATGAATTTAGCACCCCATTTAACAAATTAAATGGGGTGGGTTTTTGGACATTTATTTTAAAAAGGTAATAACCGTTATTTCGTAAAAGGACCAGATTGTTGAAGAAGGGTTAAAGTTAAAGGTGACCATATCGGTCATCCAGAAAGAGCTGAATAGTATTATATTACTTTCGAAAGTTTCTGACATTGTATTGACAGTATCATGCACAATGATTACAATTGAAAATGATTATCATTAGCGATCTGGAGGAAAGAGCATTATGTTTAATGGAAGAAATAGCCGTAAAATGTTATTAATAACTTTATTTATTTTATTATTACCAACTATATTACTTGGTTGTACAAAAGCTAGCGATGTTTCAGCGCCAAAAAGCGATCATGACAACATGTTAATGATGACTTGGCCGAGAGATGTAGGAGAAATGAATCCTCATGTTTATAATCCTTCACAATTATTTGCTCAGTCGATGGTTTATGAACCGTTAGTAAGCTACCAAGATGGAGGCAATTTAAAACCGCATCTAGCTGAATCATGGAAAATTTCTGACGACGGCAAAGTATATACGTTTCATCTGCGTCAAGATGTGAAATTTTCCGACGGAACAAGCTTTAATGCAGAAATTGTGAAAAAGAATTTTGATACTATTTTAAATAATGTTGAATTACATAGTTGGTTAGGTTTTATTTCGAAAATAGATCGAACAGATGTAATCGACGAAAATACTTTTAAACTGACATTAACTGAACCATATTATCCAACGATTCAGGAGTTAGCTGTTGTTCGACCAGTTCGTTTCTTAGGTGAAGCTGGATTCCCTGAAGATGGTGATACCTCAAAAGGTGTTGTTGAACCGATCGGTACAGGTCCATGGATTTTGGAAGAACATAAAGCTGATGAATATGCTATATACAAACGCAATGAAAATTATTGGGGTGAGCTTCCAAAAGTAGAAAAAATAAAAGTGAAAATCATTCCCGATGCGGAAACCAGGGTACTTGCTTTTGAAAAAG
Organism: Bacillus sp. V2I10; assembly: GCF_030817055.1. Taxonomy (NCBI): domain Bacteria; kingdom Bacillati; phylum Bacillota; class Bacilli; order Caryophanales; family Bacillaceae; genus Bacillus; species Bacillus sp. V2I10. The sequence goes on from NZ_JAUSYV010000001.1 coordinate 965,960, forward strand.
GTGAGCTAGATCTTATTTATGGAGAAGGTGTCATCAGTTTAGATGCTTTCAAACAATTGGAATCCACTGGTAATTATGAAACTAGCATTTCTGAACCAGTCGCAACGAGGCAACTTGTTATAAATACGAAGAAAGAACAGCTTTCAGATGAACGCGTACGTCAAGCGTTACATTATGGTTTTAATAAAGAAGCAATGGTTGAAGGAATCACTTCTGGGCTCGAAGAAAAAGCAGATCATATTTTACCGACAAATTTCCCTTACACGAAAGACATTGATGTAATGTCAATTGGATATAATGTCGAAAAAGCGAAATCGTTATTAGATGAAGCAGGATGGACGCTCCCTAAAGGGAAAACGGTTCGTGAAAAAGATGGAAAGTCTCTTGAATTCGAGCTGATGTATGATTCAGCAGAATCGATTCAAAAAGCAATGGCAGAAACGCTTCAATCTGAGTGGGCAGCCATTGGTGTTAAATTAAACATTGTTGGGGTTGAACTAACAGATCAAATTCAAAGATTTAAAGAAAATGAATTTGACATTAACTTCTTTAGTAACTATGGTGCTCCTTATGATCCACATACTTTTTTAAACATTGTTGCATCTGAAGGATTTGGATTTAATGAGGCAATTTCAGCCTATCCGAACAAAGATGAATTACTCAAACAGATTGCAGAGGTTCCTCAAACAACAGATGAGAAACATCGCCAACAGCTTTACTCTTCTATTTTAAAATCAATACAAGACCAGGGAGCTATTGTTCCTATTTCTTATATTAAGAAAACAGCGATTTATCAAAAAGATGTCACTAGTTTTACTTTCCCTGCTAATCGTGACGAACATCCATTCACAGGAATTAGCATCAAGCAGTAAGTATCAGGAGGCTTTCATGGGCACTTATATTTTGAAACGAATTATGTCCATTATTCCAGTTTTTCTTTTGGCCACACTTCTTACGACTGGAATGATTCACCTTTCACCGGTGGATCCGGCTGAGGCTTATTTAACAGCTGCCCATATCCAACCGACTGATGAGATTTTGGCTCAGAAAAGACATGAGTTTGGTTTAGATCAACCATTCCTCATTCAATATGTAAACTCTATTATGAAGATATGCCAACTTGATTTTGGCATATCTTATGTTTCGAATAAGCCTGTTTGGGATGAGGTTATATACCGAATGCCAGCTACCATCCAGCTAGCTTTAGGGAGTATCGTAATTGCGGTGCTGGTCAGTGTCCCTTTAGGCTTCCTTGCTGGAATAAAGAAAAATAGCCTAATTGACCATTTTAGCCGTTTTCTCTCCTTTTTCGGGGCATCCATTCCCTCTTTTTGGCTAGGTTATATATTAATTTTTTTCTTTTCTGTTAGACTTGATCTTTTTCCAGTTGAAGGAATTGGAACATGGCAGCATCTTGTTCTGCCTTCCGTTACGCTGGCTCTCCCCTTAATTGCGATGTATACAAGATTGTTGCGCGCTAGCGTTCTTGAAAATTTGCAAGAGCCATATGTGCTATTTGCCCGGACGAGGGGAATTAATGAAAAAACCATTATGGCAAAACATGTCTTGAGGATTGCTATTTCCCCGATGATTACTGGACTTGGAATGAACCTTGGAAAACTACTGACTGGAACGATTATCGTTGAAGCGGTTTTTTCTTGGCCCGGGTTTGGCCGTTATTTTATTGAAGCTATTTTTAATCGTGATATACCTGTCATCCAATGCTATGTGCTAATTGCAGCTAGCTTATTTATATTTAGCAACTTAATTGTTGATCTTATTCAAATGTATATTGACCCGCGCATTTCCAGGAAAGAAGGGCATCATCGATGATAACGAGTATACGTAAGATGTTCAAAAGTCAAAAAGTGATTCCTATATGTTCCATGATATTAGGTATTCTTTTTATCATCGCCATATTTGCTCCCTGGATAGCACCAAATGATCCAATTGCTGTCAATTTAGCTTATAAACTTCAGCCCCCATCCTGGAATTTCCCATTAGGGACCGATCATTTAGGAAGATGTACCTTATCACGCATTTTATATGGGGCACGCATTTCATTAGGCTTTGCCATGCTCATTTTCATTTCATCAATAGCCATTGGTTTAATCGTTGGAACCTTTTCTGGGTATAAAGGCGGCTGGGTTGATCATGTTTTGATGAGATTTTGCGATGGTGTTATGGCTTTCCCAAATCTTATCCTTATTCTTGGACTGGTTGGTATATTCGGACCTGGACTTCCGCAAGTCATCTTAGCACTGATGCTTGTGCAATGGGTCTATTACGCGAGAATGTTCCGAGGAATGGTACTTAGTCTGAAAGAACATAACTTTATTGCTGCTGCGAAAATAAGCGGCTCTTCTCAATGGAAGATTATTAAAAATCATATTGTCCCAAATGTTCTCCCTCCACTTGTCGTAATGGGAACATTAGAAATGGGCTGGGCCATCATGGATATATCCGCCATGTCGTTTCTTGGATTAGGAGTACAACCCCCTACACCTGAATGGGGAGCAATGATTCACGAAGGAAAATCGTATATTCGGACGAATCCAGAATTAATGCTTTATCCAGGTTTGATCATTATGCTCGTTATTGTAACATTCAATTTATTGGGCGAAGCTTTATCAGATCGATACGGTGTCAAACGTCGATTTTAAAAGGGAATGAGATTATTGGGAACAGAACAGTCGAATGTGTTACAAGTTAGAGATTTACATGTAAAGGTAAAAACAAAAAATAGTACTCCCACCCTCGTCCAAGATATAAATTTTGAACTAAAGCGTGGGAGGGTACTTGGTCTTGTTGGAGAAAGCGGATGCGGTAAAACCGTTACAAGTATGTCCATTCTTCAGCTTCTTGATCGGAAAACGACAACGATTGAAGGTAGTATAGTATTACAAGGACGTGAATTAAACGATTTAGACGATAAAGAAATGCGTAAGATCCGTGGCAAGGATATAGCCTTTATTATGCAAAATCCGATGAATGCTTTTACGCCTGTTTTTACTATTGGCCATCAATTTATTGAAACAATTCGCTCACATAAACCTTGTAATAAAAAAGAAGCAGCAGAGCTTGCCATTGAGGCGATGCATCATGTGAACTTACCAGATCCTGTTAAACTATTAAAATACTATCCCTTTCAACTGAGTGGGGGTATGCTTCAACGGGTGATGATCGCTATTGCAGCATGCTTACATCCAGCCGTTATTATTGCCGATGAACCAACAACCGCACTTGACGTAAATAATCAGAAGATAGTACTGCGCCACTTAGATAAAATTCGCTCTGAATATGATTCAGCCATTTTATTAATATCTCATGATCTCGGAGTTATTTCTGAAATGGCAGATGAAGTAGCCGTTATGCAAAATGGCAGAATAGTAGAAAAAGCGGATGTGTTTCAACTATTTGATGAGCCAAAGCATGAATATACGAAAAAACTATTAAATGCACGCTCAATATTACATTTAGATGAATCTATCATCCATTTGGCTTGAAATATGATAAGCCTTTACAAGGGGTGAAAAAATGAGTTTATTACAAGTAAATGAAGTAACTCATAGCTACGGGTCCCGATCGTTTTTTAACTGGAAAGACCGTTCTAAAAAAGTACTTTCGGGTATTTCCCTCTCTATTGAAGAAGGAACATGCTTAGGATTGCTTGGTACGAGTGGAGCCGGTAAAAGTACTTTAGGCAAAGTGATTCTTGGTTTGGAACGACCACAAAGTGGACAAATTCTGTTTCAAGGGCATGATATTTATACTGCAGATAAGCATACTCGTCAAAAAATCCGCCGAGATCTTCAAGCTGTTTTTCAGGATTCATACTCATCAGTCAATCCCCGCATGACAGCCGAACGTATTATTGCAGAGCCTTTAGAAAACTATGAAAAGCTTACAGTAGCTGAACAAAAACGAACCATTGTTGAATTATTGGAAAGGGTCGGATTGAGTGAAGACGACTTAAAAAAATACCCGCACCAATTTAGCGGCGGGCAATTGCAGAGGATCAATATTGCAAGAGCGATTTCCCTCAAACCAAAGCTGATAGTCCTAGACGAATCTGTTAGTAGTTTAGATATGGTTAACCAAACACTTATTTTAGAATTACTAAAGGAGCTAAAAGAAGACTTCGGGCTATCTTATTTCTTTATTACACATGATATTAAAGCTGCCAATACGATTAGTGATATATTGGGTGTACTAGAAAAAGGAGAATTAGTCGAGCTTTACGATTCAAAAAATCAGTTTTTTACTTCAGAACATCCTGTAGTAAAAGAGATGAGAGGTTCCATACTTGCTGAGCACCCATGTTTTCGATCGATTAGAACAAGGGTTAGCCAAACTTAATTTAAAAGTATTCATATATTTATTCGAATGCCTCGATTTCATTCACATAATCGGGGCTTTTGTTTTTAGTTTTACCTTAAAATTTTAGAAGGAGGAAAGTCGGATGAATCATCGTGCGTACCTTGCTTTGGCGATCCCGCTAACGATTTCAACAATGACGACGCCTTTATTAGGTGCTGTCGATACAGCCGTTGTCGGGCAACTTCCTGATCCAGCATATATTGGAGGTGTTGCAGTTGGAACCCTTATTTTTAATACTTTGTATTGGGTATTCGGTTTTTTACGGGTTAGCACATCTGCTTTTGCCGCACAAGCTAACGGGGCAAGCGATTCATCTCAAGGAGTACTTGCTTTAACCCGTCCATTTTTAATAGCTGTAATTGTAGGTATATGTTTTATTCTCTTACAATGGCCGATTGAATATGCTGCTCTTACATTGATTGCCCCTGATTCGGATGTGAGTAAGTTTGCAGTTGAATATTTTCGAATTCGAATTTGGGGAGCTCCCTTCACATTGATGAACTACGTTATTCTTGGATGGTTAATGGGGATGGCTAAGATTAAAGAATCCTTATTTTTGCAAGTGTTAATGAATGTTTTGAATATGATTTTGGCCATTCTTTTTGTCCATGTCTTTTCTTTTGCTGTAAAAGGGGTCGCTGCGGCCACTTTGATGGCTGAAATTACAGCCTTCGTATTAGGATTACTCATTGTTTTGAAAGCATCACCTTTTGAATGGAAAATACCATCCATTCAAGCACTTATAGATACACAGTCTATGAAAAAGATGTTTAACGTTAACAAGGATTTGTTTATTCGAACAATTTGTTTATTAGTCGTTATTAATATGTTTACAGCAAAAGGTGCTTCGTTTGGTACAGAATTTCTAGCTGCAAATGCTGTATTATTTCAAATCCATTACATAATGGCTTATTTCTTTGATGGGTTCGCAAACGCCTCTAGTATTCTCGTCGGCAAAGCGGTAGGATCAAATGACAAAAAATTATATAAAAAAACACTTACTTTATCAAGGCAATGGTCTGTGATAACGGCTTTTATCATAGCTAGCGTATATGGATTATTTCAAGAACAGATTATTGAACTTTTTACAAATCTACCTAGTGTTATCGAACTTTCAACAAAGTATGGAGCATGGCTCATCATCTACCCGTTTGCTGCTTGTTTTGGCCTTGTCATTTACGGTGTCTTTACAGGAGCAACTGAAATTGCCCCCGTTCGAAACTCTATGATTTACGCAATGATTATCTATATCATCATACAAATCACAATAACTCCTATCTGGCATAATCATGGCCTATGGCTTGCCTTCATCGTCTATACTATTGGACGATCTGGCTTCCTAGTCATGTATACTCCTAGATTAAATAAAAAATTATGGCATCTAATGGAAGGGGTATGAAAATTATAGTTTGGTTCAGTAGAAATAACAAAAGATGGACTAAACCTATTAAAAATAGGCCAACCATATATATATTCTGGATGAACTTATAATACGATAGGGCGCTTATCCAAAACTGATCTGACCCCTGTCAAGTAGACACAAAAAATAAGCGCAGTTAAGAAGCCTGACTTCTATATTCGATAGGAGTCAGGTTGTTTAGCTTGTTTTGAAACCTTTCGTGGTTATAAAAGAGAATGTAGTCTTTAATAGCCCTTCTAACCTCTTGTGAAGTTTTAAAAGTATGAAGGTTAAAACATTCTGTTTTTAAATGACTAAAGAAATTTTCCATACTAGCGTTATCCCAACAGTTGCCCTTTCTAGACATACTAGCTTTCATTTTATTTCTTGTGAGTAGCTGATTATAGTTATGGGACGTGTATTGGTATCCTTGATCACTATGGAGAAGGATTCCTTTTACATTCCTTCCTTTTATGGCTTTTTTAAGAGTATCCAAGACTAGCTTATAATCATTGCGTCTACTAATTTGGTACGCAACAACTTCGTTATTATATAGGTCTTTGATGGCAGACAAATATAGTTTCTGTCCATTGAAAATGAGGTACGTAATATCAGTTACCCACTTTTCATTAGGGCGAGAAGCGTAAAAGGCTCTATTTAAATAATTATTCGAGATAAGATAAGGTTCTTTCTTACCGTAATAAATTCGTTTCTTCCTGATAATTGCTTTAATACCTAGCTCACTTAGTAACCGTTGAACTTTTTTGTGATTAATGTGAATATCATAGGTCCTCTTTAACCAAATTTGTATTCTTCTATAGCCATAGATGCCCTTATATTTCTGATGACATTCTATTATTTTCTGCTTTAGCTTCTCATCCTCTATCTGCTTTTCCGAAGGTAATGCTTTACGCTTTACCCACTTGTAGTATCCACTTCTTGATACTTTAGCCAGATGGCAAAGTAGCTGTATAGAATGATTAGATAAATCATCAATGATTTGAAATAGATTACTAGGTTCTAAATCAATTCCCCCTTTCACATCTTTAAAAGCTTTTTTAACAGTTCGTTCTCAGCTTCTAATCGCTTTATTTTCTTTTGAGGATTTTCAATAGTAGATGAAGAGACTTTACCAGACCCACTTTTTCTTCCGCGTTTCTCTCTAAGACCAACAATTCCATCTTCACTAAACTGTTTAACCCACCGTTGTATGTTTTTTCGATGAATGTTTAATTCTCTGGAAACAGCTGAATAATTCTTCTTTTGATGATATAAATCCACCGCTTTTTTCTTAAACGATATATCATAAGTCTCTGCTTTTTTCTCCATAAAAAATACCCCCTCCTAGTAGACAGATTAATGCGCTTTTTTAAATGTGTCTACTATAAGGGGAGCATACCAAAACTAGGATAGCGCCTTATTAATGTAATAAATTATTGAGTAAATCGTTTGGTTTTGAAAAAATTGATGTTAAGCAAGGGCAGCTAAGAAAGAACACTAAAAAATCTCCTCAAATCTTTAGTCGGGTGGTGAAATATAACTATATCTTTAGATTCAGGGGGAAGAAAATGAAAATTTTTAAAGTTGCTGGTTTATTTGTATTTAACATGAATACAGGTTAACGTTTTGAACTATTAACAGAATCCCTTAAGTTTCTATATCATCCCCTTAAACAGGATAATATTTTCTCTCAGGCCTTCCGACAATTCCGTACACCACTTCCGCCTTTAATTGATTGACAGAGGAGAGATATTCCAGGTATCTGCGTGCCGTTATCCGGGAAGCGCCTATTTCCTTAGCCACTTCTTCGGCAGAAAGCCCTTCTCTTTTTGCCTGAAGAACGGCATTCACTTTACCAAGTGTGATTTCATCAATTCCTTTTGGCAAACCTGTCCCTTTTCCGGATTTTTCATTTTTCCCCTTGCTAAAAAGAAGATCGATATATTTCTGATTCACTTGTTGATCGGAAGACAGGAGAGAGTGCTTTTTTATGAATTTCTGAATGATATCGTCAAATCTCTCCCTGCTTACGGGCTTGATCAAATAATTCTCTACTCCATAGCTCAGGGCTTTTTCGAGGAACACCTTATCTGTTGCAGCTGTTATCATAATGATGCTTACCTTCGGAAACATCTCACGTATGAGGGGAAGCAGCTCAGATCCCAGCATATCAGGCAAATACACATCTAGAAGAAGTAAGTCGGGTTCTTTCATCTTCAGTAATTGAAGAGTTTGCTCTCCATTCAGTGATTTTCCGACCACAATGATTTCGTTGAATGTTTCTAAAAACTTTTCATGTATATCGGCGATTCGGAAGTCGTCTTCCGCAATGGCTACTTTTATCATTTCAAGTCTCAGCTCCCATCCTATTTCTTAGGAAGATACACCGTAAATACAGTCCCTGCTTCTGAATTACTTTGTACCTCAATAATCCCGTTCATTTCCTGTACAGCTTCTTCTGCATTCGATAGACCAAAGCCCCTCGGTTCATTTCCATCTTTTGATGTAAAGCCTCTGTCAAATAGAAGAGGAATGTCTCTTTCGCTTATTCCTTTGCCATTGTCCTCAATCTCAAAGATGATATCACTTCCGATGTCTGTAACGAAAAGTTTAACCGCCGGAGATTCCACGCCATAAACGGCTTCGAAAGCGTTATCAATTAAGTTGCCAAGAATAACGATTAAGCTGGAAAGCTTAAAGTGTGATGGCAATTCTTCTAAATAACTGTCAGAAGCAATATCAAATTTCAGCTTCTTTTCTGACGCTTTTCCGAGCTTCCCTAAAAGGATAGCCTGTACCTTGGTATCTTTGATCTGGTTAAAGACTACTGAATTTTGAAATTGCAGGACCTGCGTTTCACTTTTTATCATATTAATCGCCTGATCGTATTCACCAAGCTGAAGAAGGCCAGATAACACGTATAATTTATTGGTAAATTCATGTGTTTGGGAACGGAGATCTTCTGAATATCTTTTGACTTCCGATACGGTGTTTATCATCTGCTCAATTTCGGTTTTGTCGCGAAAAGAAGCAACAACTCCTCTTATCCCATTTTCATCAATGAGTGGAGTGGTATTTACGATAACGGTTTTATCTTTCCAAACCATTTCTTTATCAACTTGCGGATTACCATGTTTTAAAACCTCATAAAGATAATCGGAAGGAAACAGTCCATCCACTTTCATATGCCTGACAGATCCGTTAATATGAAGGAGTTTCTTAGCCGGCTGATTCATCATTGTAATGAAGCCATCTTTATCTATGGCTAAAATGCCCTCTTTTACCGCATGCAGCACAGTGTTTTTTTCTTTATAAAGAGCAGCAATTTCATACGGTTCGAGCCCCATAGTGTCCCTGCGGATATTGCTTGACAGCAAAATACTTCCGATAACGGATATAAAAAGGGCAAAAAGAGAAACAAGCAGGACTTTAACGAAGTTCTTCATGATTTGCTGGTTGATGTCTTCTAATAGAAATCCTACTGAAACGAGACCAATAATCTCTCCCTGTTTGTTAAAAATAGGAGATTTCCCTCTAAGAGACGGGCCAAGTGAACCATTAGCTTTTGAAACATAAAATTCCCCTTTGATAATGGCTCTATCGTTATCTCCTCCCGTCATTTTTCTCCCAATTTCTGACTTCATGGGATGTGAATAACGTGTGCCATCTTTATTCCCTACTACAATAAACTCAGCACCTGTTTGTTCCCTGATCTCTTCTGCTAAAGGCTGGATCGTTTCGGAAGGATTGCCAGTTTGAAATGCATCGATAATGGTTGGCATGAGAGCGACAGTTTTTGATAACTCCAGTGCCATTCTTCCTTTATTTTCTTCGATTTGTTTGCTTTCCATATAGCTGAAAAATCCTGTCAGCAGCAGGATCAATAATAATCCCAATAATAGAACCAGCCCGAGTATTTTAATCTGTAAAGGTATTTTTATCGTCTTCAGGCAGCATTCCTCCTACTATTAAATCCTTTTTTTCTTAATTTTATAAACTATTGAACTTATTAATAGAAAGAATACAAGTAAATTCTGCATACGTCAAAGAACCGTGTATTTTCAGGAATAGGCTGATCATCTTGCCTTTTTTCGTCTGATATGACAAACTCCCTCGAATCGGGCTTGTCAAAAGATAATGAGATACCCTAAAAAATCAGGAGCTCTCCGCCCTGGTCTTCCGAGAGATTCAAGATCCCAATCTAGAAACTTCCTCTTCAATCCGGCTTAAATCAATCCGTTCAAATAATGGTTTAACGTCGCTTAGCTCAATTACTGAATCAAGCGGAGTATAGGTCCACGCATCAGCATAAAAGCCCATTATTTCTTGAATCTCATTGCTCGAAAATGGCAGAAATGGCTGCAGTAAAATAGATAAGTTTGCAATGGCGACGGTGCAAGTAAAGAGTGTTTTTTCACAATCAGCAGTGTTTTCTTTAACAGAAATCCAAGGCTTTTGCTCGTCAAAAAATTTATTTATGCGACGAATGAAAGAAAAGAGATGATCGAGAGCTGCTTTAAATTGTCCGCTTTCGATTTGGCTGCTAATCGTTTGATAGAGCTGCTTTATTTCCCGTTCAACTTCGTGGTCAAGAACAGCTGGTCTTACTATTGAAGAAAAAGACTTTTCGATAAACTTAAATGTCCGATTTACGAGATTTCCAAATGCACCGAGCAGCTCGCTGTTATGAGAGCGGATGAATTCACGCCATGAAAAATCGGTATCTCGCTTCTCAGGTGCATTAATGGTCAAGAAATAACGGATGGAGTCCGGATGATAATCCTTAAGGATATCCGGAACCCAAACGGCCCAATTTCCGCTCGTTGATAACTTTTTCTTTTCAATCGTCAAGTATTCGCTTGAGATCATGCGATCCGGGAGTTTCAAGCCGCCAAGTCCCATTAATATTCCAGGCCAAATGATGGAATGAAATGGGATGTTGTCTTTTCCATGAACATAATAGGCTCTAGTATCTCCATCCCAAAATTTCAGCCAATCTTGCTGATTTTCATCAGACCACTGCTTACTTGCTGACAGGTAACCGGATACAGCTTCAATCCAGACATATATTTTCTTCTCTTCATATCCCTTTACAGGAACAGGTACGCCAATCGGAAGATCTCTGGTGGCAGATCTGTCCAGAAGTCCCTCAGATAAATACCGCTGTGTCAGCTTAATGGCATTATCCCGCCACACCTGCGCATCTTCTGCTTTTTTTACATACACTTCAAGTTGTTCTTGCAAGGCTGAAAGCTCAAAGTAATAATGTCCTGTCAGCTTGCCAAGAGGCTCATGACCGCAGAGCTTGCATTTTTTATCAGTCAGCCAAAGCGGGTCAAGAATACTTGCGCAGGCATCACATTGATCTCCTCGTGCATGAGCTGAACAAATTGGGCAGATTCCTTCGACATACCGGTCAGGCAAAAATTGCTGACAATGTCCGCAGTATGCCTGCAGTGTTTCTTTTTCGTAAAGGAATCCGTTTTCCAGCAGGGAAAGAAAAATGTCCTGTACAGCTTGATGGTGATGCGGATGATCTGTGCGTGTATAGCAGTCGTAACTGAACCCGAGCTTTTGAAAGGAATCCGTAAATTCCTTATGATAACGGTCTGCGATAACATGAGCCGGAACATTTTCCTGTATGGCCCTGATTGAAATGGGGGTCCCATTGCAGTCACTTCCTGAGACATATAAAACATCTTCCCCTTTTAAACGATAATATCTTGCTAAAATATCTCCTGGCAATAGACTTGCGATATGACCAATATGCAAGGATCCATTTGCGTAAGGCCATGCTCCTCCAATAAAAATAGACATGTCATTTTTCCTCCTTTTGAACATAAAAAAACCTCATCCATAGACTTAAGTAAGTCTAAGGACGAGGTTTAAATTCGCGGTACCACCTTAGTTTGCAGACCATTCACATGATCTGCCTTTATCCGTACGGAGCACAAAAAAGTGTCGATACGTATGCTGTTGTAACGTCAGCCACCACGTCACAGCCTACAGATGATGACAGTTGACATCATGTTCGGTGTGAAGCTCGGAAGGTCATTTTCAGTGGCGGATTTCTTGCTTCTTTTCAGCTGCCGAAGCTCTCTGTACAGACGTCCGAATCACTTACTTTTCCTCGTCATTGCTTTTCTTGTTTCATTTATTTTATCCAAAAAGAGGAAAGGTGTAAATACTCAGATTATTCTTCTTTAAAAAGCTCTTCCAAAAACCGATTGCGATTCTCCAAAAAATACTTTGTAATCTGATAATGATCCGTCTCCGTATAATCGATTTCAGCTATGCGTTCCGAATCAAAGCTTAGTATATTTGCCCCGGGAAATCCAAGCAGGATAGGAGAATGTGTGGCAATAATAAATTGCGTGTCACCGTCTTTTGTTAAGTCATGAATGATGCGGAGAAGGGTCAGCTGTCTTGATGGAGAAAGAGCAGCCTCTGGCTCATCCAGTAAATAAACAGCTTTCTTTCCGAAACGATTGAGAAAGAGGGATAAAAAAGATTCACCATGTGATTGATGATGGAGTGATTTACCGCCATACGGGCCAAAAACGTCACCTGACAATGGCTCTTCATTTAATTCTTCCAGATAGGATGCAAACTGATAAAAGGACTCAGCTCTTAGGAAAAAGCCATTTTTAACTTTAGGCATCCAGGCAAGCTTGATATACTTTCCTAAATCAGATTGAGAGCTTCTGGTTTCATAAAGATGATGGCTGCCGCCAGCGGTATTAAACCCGCACTGATAGGCAATGGCTTCCATCAATGTCGATTTGCCGGATCCATTTTCACCTGCAAAAAAAGTAACAGGGCTTTTAATTTTAAGTTCATCCAAATGTGAAATTGCAGGAATAGAAAAAGGATACGCTTCAAACGAAGGAATCTCTTCTTTATTTAATTTGATTAATTTTAAAAACATGTTTATCACCTGCTCTTAGTTTAGCAGGAATGCCGGATGAAAGTCATTGGCTAAACGGAAATTTTGTAGAATGGATGACAGCACAAATGAATGTAATCCGAGGTTCTATCTGCAATGATTTCTTTATCGTAATCCATGGAAGCAACGTGATAGGAGTTAGTTAGACTGATGATTTTTTTCATAGATGATGAGACGTTTTCAAAAAGGGCATCGGAGCTGTCCGGAGGGACGACATGGTCTTCTTCGGATTTAAAAACGAGCAGCGGACATGAGACTTCTGAAAGCTTTGGTTTTACAGATTTTATAAGATTAAGGAGATTATGAACGGCTGTAATCGGAACAGCTGAGTAAGTAATTTCTTTGATTCCTTCTGCTTTTATATCCGGTTTTCCTTCTGCAATGAACCTTGGTTCAGTTAGATCTTCGAAAGACTCATATCCAGGCACGCTTAAAGCAGCATTAATCGTAATCACACCGCTGATTTCTTTGTATTTGCCAGCTAAATGCACAGCTAGGATACCGCCCATAGATTGACCTGCAATAAATACTTTCCGGCAGATTTTTTTCAGCTTTAAATAAGCCTGTTCAATGTCTTTGATCCAATCCAGATAACAGCAGGCTTCAAGCTCGTGAGCATCTGTACCGTGACCTTTTAACCGCGGGGCAAGGACGGTAAAGCCTTTATCAGCAAGCAGTTTTCCCAGTTCTCCTACACTTTGAGGTGTTCCGACAAATCCATGGCAAAGCAAAATGCCAATCTCATTTCCTTTATAAAAAAAGCTTTCAGCACCTGGCAATACAGAGTAAATCGTTTCAGCCATTTTTGATTCCTCCAATTCATCAAATCATAAAAGAAAAACCCTCTCTTTCATTGGCTGTAAAGAGAGGGTTTTTCTCTATCAACCAAAGCACAGCAGCTTTGCTGGTGGGAGCACCTTTCCGTTTGCCGGTGGTTGCTGTGAAGTCGCGGAGCCAGATCTCTCGTTCACTCTTGATAATTTATTTAATTCTGATTGGTTTAGTTGGTTTTAACGATCTTATCATGAGCAGCTTTTAACTGTCAATAAATTTTGAGGTCGTGAAAGCGGAGAACCAGCGATTTGAGTACCTCATTCACGCGCTTTTTTAAGGGGGATGAAATCGCCGTGAAGCATTTGTCTTCACAAAAGACAAAAACAAGAGTAAAATACTTATATTCCAATCAGACAGGTGGGATTTAAGTGAATACCATTCCTAAACCTCTTGTATTAACGAATCAATGGTTTATTGTTTTATCCGTAGCATGCACCTGGATAATAGGATCCGGCTGGATTCTTCTTATACCTCTAATAGCAGGATTAATGGGGCTTCTTTTTAAATTTAATCCTATTATGAAGACAGCAAAGCTCTTTTTAAGAAAAAAGCCTTCAGAATACATTCCGGAGGATTTTGAGCAGCAGCAGTTTAATCAGCTGATTGCAGTCATCTGTCTTAGCCTTGGTTTTCTTGGCTATATGATGAATTGGATGACACTTGCCTATATCTTTACCGCTATGGTCGCGCTTGCTGCATTCGTTGCCATATTAGGCTTTTGTGTTGGCTGCTTTATTCGTTTTCAGTGGCAGCAATACCGATACCGCAGGCATTCAAAGTAGTCATATTTTTTTAAAAAAAGTGTTGACTTTATGAAAATACCAGCGTAAAGTAGGACTCACATCGAAAATATGAAACTTCTTATCACGAGAGGTGGAGGGATTTGGCCCTTTGAAACCTCGGCAGCAGACTCAATCATGAGAACTGTGCCAACTCCAACAAGCGTGATTTCGCTTGAGAGATAAGAAGAGTGAACGGTCTTTTACCTATGATCTTACCCTCTTCTTGGCTTTCAGGAAGAGGTTTTTTGTTTTCAAAAAATAAATAGATTTCTTATCCAGAGAAGCGGAGGGACTGGCCTGATGATGCTTCGGCAGCGGACTTTTTTAAATAGTACTGTGCCAATTCCAGCAGGCGAAAAGCCTGGGAGATAAGAAGAGACCTAGTGATTCTTTATGAATTCATGCCCTCTTCTTGTCGGATAGAAGAGGGTTTTTTTATTTATAAATTAGCGGGAGGCGTACATATGATTCAATTTGAAGGTGTCACAAAGGTTTATAACAGCGGCGGAAATGAAGTGAGAGCACTTGACGGCATTGATCTTCATGTGAAGCAGGGGGAGATTTGCGGTGTGATCGGATTCAGCGGAGCCGGTAAAAGCACACTGATCCGCACAGTTAATTTATTAGAGCGTCCAAGCTCCGGAAAAATCATTGTTGATAATCTCGATTTAACGACTCTTTCCCAAAAGGAAGTAAGACAGGTTAAGCGCAAAATCGGCATGGTCTTTCAGCATTTCAATCTGCTGAATTCCAAAACGGTCTTCGCCAATGTTGCGATGCCGCTCCTTCTTGCAAAAGCTTCTCAAAAAGAAATCAAAGAAAGAGTAACAGAACTATTGTCGTTTGTAGGATTAGAGGACAAAGCAAATCAATATCCAGACCAACTATCAGGGGGTCAAAAACAGCGTGTCGGCATTGCCAGAGCACTTGCTACACAGCCTTCCATTCTATTGTGTGATGAAGCAACATCTGCACTTGATCCGCAAACAACCGGGTCCATTCTGAAGCTTTTGAAAAAAATCAATCAGGAATACAACATTACGATTTTAATGATCACCCATGAGATGTCAGTTATTAGGGAGGTTTGCGATAGGGTTGCTGTAATTGAGGGCGGAAAAATTATCGAGTCAGACTCAGTTTTTGATGTTTTCTCAAATCCTCAAACAAAAACAGCTTCGAACTTTGTCAGCTCTGTTCTGAATGATTCCATCCCTGTGTCTGTGCTGAAATTAGTGCAGGATGAGAATGCACAGGGACAGATTTTCAAAATTAACTTTGTCGGCAAATCTTCGGGACAGCCGCTGCTTTCTCAGATTGCTAAACGGTTTGATCTTGATATCAATGTTTTATTTGGAAACATCACAGAGCTTCAGGGCATTCCTTTTGGACATTTGATTGTCGAGCTGCAGGGAGCGGAAAGCGAAATTAAACGGGCGTTATTAGTTATGAATCAGGAAAATGTCACAGTGAAAGAGGTGGAAGTACATGCTAGTTAATTCACAGCAAATTATTGATGCACTGATTGAAACACTTGCGATGACCGGTTTTTCATTGCTTTTCTCAACCTTGATCGGACTGCCGCTTGGTGTGCTGCTGGTCATTACAAGAAAAGGGCACCTATGGGAAAATGCCATTATTTTTAATATCTTGAACGGTGTCGTCAATATCTTCCGTTCTGTACCTTTCATCATATTAATGGTCGCGATTGTCCCGCTTACCAGATTAATTGTAGGAACATCAATTGGGACTGCAGCTGCTGTAGTACCGCTTGTCTTTTATGCAGGTCCATATATTGCGAGATTGATTGAGAACTCATTATTAGAAGTGGACCCAGGGGTCATAGAGGCAGCAGAAGCTATGGGAGCAACACCAGCGCAAATCATCTTTAAATTCATCGTACCGGAAGCATTAAGCTCGCTTGTATTAAGTCTTACAATCGCAACGGTTGGTCTTGTCGGGGCATCAGCGATGGCTGGAGCTGTCGGCGGCGGCGGGCTCGGGGATCTCGCCATAACATACGGCTATCAGCGCTTTGATACAGTTGTCATGATTATTACCGTTACAATCCTTGTTGTACTCGTTCAGGGACTTCAATCATCCGGAAACTTATTATCTAAAAAAATCAGAAGACGATAGGGAGAGAAACAGAATGAAAAAATTTATTATCTTAGCACTTATTCTAGTATTGGGAGCTCTTGCTGCGGGCTGCGGAAATAAAACAGTAAACGGGAAAGAAGAAGTAAATGTCAAAATCGGCGTAAGCGGATCAGATAACCGCATTTGGGATTTTGTTGCAAAGAAAGCCGAAAAAGAAGGCATCAACATTGAGATTGTGACATTCTCAGATTACGTTCAGCCAAACCTGGCACTGGCAGAAGGTGAGCTTGATGCAAATGCATTCCAGACAATCTCTTATTTTAACGCATTTAAAAAAGAACATGATCTTGATCTTTCACCAATCGGTACAACTGTGATTGCTCCACTTGGACTTTATTCTGAAAAATATAAATCCATCAAAGACATTCCGGATGGCGGAAAGATTGCCGTTCCAAATGAAGCAACCAATATGGGCAGAGCGTTCCTTCTGCTTCAGGATGCAGGCTTGATTGAGCTTCCGGAGGACTTTGATGGAAATGGTTCATTGGACAAAATTGTTTCAAATCCGAAAAAATTAGAAATTGTTCCTGTTGTTGCAGGCCAGACACCGCGTGTATTACCGGATGTAGCAGGATCGATCATTAATAATGGCATTGCGGTAGATGCAGGCTTTAACCCAGTGAAAGACTCAATTTTCCATGAAGATGAAACGGCTACTCCATATATCAACATTATTGCAGCGCGTACAGAAGATAAGGACCGCAAAGAACTGAAACGCATTGTTCAGCTTTATCAAGAAGAGGATACAGCTGAATTTATTGAAAAAGAATATGACGGAAGTACGATTCCTACGTTTGTGCCTTTAAGCAAAATTGGAGAATAAAATCTAAGGAGGGGTCATCTTGAGTACAGTTGTTGAAACTCTGAAAGAGGCAACGATTTTAAATATTGATAACAATAAGGAGAAGTATCTTCAGATCAGCCACTCCATTCATGAAAACCCTGAAATCGGCAATGAGGAGTTCTTTGCATCAAAGCTCCTCGCAGATCTTCTTCAGTCAGAAGGCTTCAGCGTTGAACGCGGAGTTGCCGGACATGAAACAGCTTTTCTTGCCAGAAAGAAATCTGCTTTAAAGAGCGGACCGGTTATTGCTTTTTTAGCTGAATACGACGCATTGCCCGGACTTGGCCATGCATGCGGCCACAACATTATTGGCACAACTAGCACGGCAGCGGCTATTGCCCTGAGCAAAGTGATCGATGAAACCGGGGGAGAAGTTGTAGTCCTCGGAACACCGGCTGAAGAAGGCGGTCCTAACGGCAGTGCTAAAGGAAGCTTTGTCAAACATGGTCTGCTTAAAGGGATTGATGCAGCCTTAATGGTGCATCCGGCGAATGCAACGAGAATTACCGGAAATTCACTTGCTGTTGATCCTCTTGACTTTGAGTTTATCGGAAAGCCTGCACATGCAGCAGCTGCTCCTCACCATGGCATTAATGCCTTAGATGCAGTCATTCAGCTTTACAATGGCATTAATGCTTTGCGCCAGCATGTAACAGATGACGTGAAAATTCACGGGATCATTACACATGGCGGTGATGCGCCGAATATTATACCGGAATATGCAAAAGCCCGCTTTTATATCAGGGCAGCTACCCGAAAAAAATGCAGTGAAGCGACTGCACGCGTGAAAGCTATTGCAGAAGGTGCAGCACTTGCAACAGGTGCAAAGCTAAACGTCATCGCTTTTCAAAATGAAGTCGATAATCTGGTTTTAAACCGCTCATTTGATGATGTTTTTAAACAGGAGCTTGAAAGTCTTGGAGAGCAGGTTGAGACTGGTGAACGCGACGGATTAGGTTCAACGGACGCCGGCAATATCAGCCAGGAAGTGCCAACGATCCACCCTTATATTAAAATCGGCCCGGATACCTTAATTGGACATACAGTTGAATTCAGGGAAGCAGCTAAATCTGAGCGTGGTGACGAAGCCCTCCTTCTGGGGGCGAAAGGGCTTGCTTTGACTGGATTAAGACTTTTGACAGATGAAGCTTTATTCAATGATATAAAGGAAGAGTTTCAGAAACGTAAGGCGTTAGAGGGCTAGAATGGAAAAGAACCCGTCAAAAAGATGGGTTCTTTTTCTTATTGGGCAGCAGTTTTCCAATGATAATCGATTCCCACACACTCCATGGAAGAATTCTTTTTAAGAATAGAGAAAAACGGACCCCTTTTCCAACCGTGTATCTCAGTTTAACACCAGTCTTTTTTTTACAAAGCTTTACAATGAGTGCAGCAACCTCACCTGGATTTCCAAGTTTTTCTCTTCCCCGTTCAAGCTCATCTTCTATTCTAATCATATATTCAAAATACGGAGAACTTGCTTCCATTGAGACAGGTGAAACTCTCTTGCCTGTTGTCCAAATATTTGTAGAAAAAGACCCGGGCTCCACCAAAATAACATCAATGCCGAAAGGCTTCACTTCAAGGCGAAGGCTTTCACTGAAGCCTTCAAGTGCATGCTTTGACGAAACATACGGCGACAGTCCCGGAAAGCCGATCAATCCGCTTATGCTGCTCATATTAATAATCTTGCCGCTTCGCTGTGATCGCATAAAAGGAAGGACAGCCTGTGTAACGGCAATCACACCAAAAAAGTTAGTTTCAAATTGCTCTCTGTACTCATCAGCTGTAATTTCCTCGCCGAAGCCGCCAAATGCATATCCTGCGTTATTGATGAGAATGTCTATTTTGCCTGTTTCATTCAAAAAATGTTTAAGCGCCTGAATGGAGTCAGAGGACGTGACATCAAGCTCAAGCAATGTCACATTTTCATCAAGGCCATCATCCAGTATGGACTTCATCAGTCCTGCTTTCTTTTCCAGATTTCTCATTGTGGCTATCACGTGATATCCGGCTTTTGCAAGTCCATGTGCTGCAAGCATGCCAAACCCGCTTGAAGCCCCGGTAATAAGCACTGTTTTTTTTGACATTAGATTCCTCCTTAAACAATAAGTAAAGCTATATATGATATTTTTTCATTATATAATGTCTTATCGTATTGGAGTAATTTAATGCAAAGGAAAAATTTATAGAGCTGAGTTTCAATTTTACTGCTTTTGGATTATTTGTTTTGTTATTGTTTTTTGCTGACCGAAAATATCCGTAATTTTAAGTTCAGCGTTATATGTTTTCTTTTTATCTAATGAGGCTATCAATATTTCTGAATTAGACTTTGTACCAAAATTCGTCACTGATGCTGCTTGTGTTTGATTTTCAGTTTCGACAATTGTGATTTCATATTCAAATTGCGGAGAACTGGATTCTTTCAGCTGCCAGCTTATATAGACTTTTTTATTTTTAGTTATAGCTTTAACAGAATCGATTTCGATATCATCAAGTTCTGGTTCTGCTTGCTGGCTGATAGTTAAAGTCGTCGGATTGGCAAGGTTAGGAATGGTTGTTCCGCCAGATTGATACCAAAAGTATTCTTCGGTTGCTCCTCCTGCCCAATTTGTATTCGAGCTATTAGTTGACATTGTCTGCTTATCCCAGGAATTCCACGTTCCATCAATTGATCGATTGTAGCCATTCTTTGTGCGGGCACCTCTTGCGTTCTCTGCAGTGCCAGCCCAATCTTCTTGGAAAAGAGTGAATCGTCCGCCAAAATTCACATCTTTAACGGGATAGGCTACTTCTGTGATGAGAGCCCATTTATCAGAGCTGACATCTTTTACCCATTGCCCAAAATGAGTGCCATCCTGCATATCCCATCGTTTGATAACCATTCGATACCATTTTGAAAGATCCCATTCATATGGTGTCATTACCTTTAATCCTGTTCCTTCTCCGCCAAAACGCTCAACTTTTGCTTCAGGGTGAGAATATAAGGAAACAATGGGAGCTTGAACAGCCATTGGGTCCCATAATGCAAAATGTACGGTCCTGTTTGCCCAAGCCCGATCGTCCTGCTGCTGAAAGCCTGCATATCCGCCGCCCTCTGCACCTTGATTCCAGTTTTGAGTGGCCCAATATGTATAAGGCGCAGTAATAGTTGGTGACCAATCACTCATGACGATATCAGACTCAATACTCTTTAGAGGTCCTAAATAAACATTATCAGCAGAGGCTGCATGAGATAACGATGGAGATGCTAACAGGGCTGATACTAAAAGCCCTATAGCCAAAAATGTTCTTTTCATTTCTTTTCCTCATTTCTGAAAGTGATTTTTTGATTCCGTTCAAAGGCTTTAAGAGCAAGCTGCATGGTGAGGAAGACAGAGACGCTGATTGAAAAAAAGGGAAATAAACCAGGTACGATAAGCAGAATCATGTACAGTACGGATAACCCTAAAATCATTAAGATTGTATAAAGAGGATTGGATAGACCAATCAGAAAAGCTGCGCTCAAAACGTTCCGAATAGGCAGTTCAAAATGTACATATATTGGAATCCAATAGAATAAGAGAATGACCCAAATCATTCCAATCATGCATATGACCAATAGAAGTATGAGATGTGGTATTCCACCGATGATTTGAAGCAGCTGAAAGTTTAGCCAAAGAAGCAAAGTGATAAGGGTTAATAGAAAGCCCATAGCATTCGATTTCACAAACTCTTTTTTTACTGCTCTCCAATACTCGCTGAATAGTTTAATATCATGATCTTTGTAAAGAATCATTTTTCTAATAACTGTAAATAGTCCTACAGTAGAAGGGAAGATTCCGAATACAATGAAGCCGCCTGCTGTAAATATAATCCATAGAATATTTAGATAGGCTGCTAACATAATCTTTTCAAAGAGCCTATAGCTTCCCAGCAAAAGCATTCTTGCAGTCATCATTTCACCCAGTTTCTATGAAGAAATTCAGGTAACCTATAAGGAAGTTTATAGGTTACCATGTCACCCATTATTTCTTGTAATTCTTATAGCCGGATTCATAAATCTCCATGTAGCGGTCTAAGTTCATTTGTTTAAGGGTCTGAACATAATCCTCCCATTTCGATAATGATGTTTTTCCGGAGATAAAGCTTGCTGTCATTTCATCTACATATGTCGTTATATCAGTTGAAATGGTTGACAGCTCTTCTTGTTCTTCTGGACTGAAGTTAAATGCAGGCCAAATGTCTTCTTGTTTAATGGCGTAAGGTTCAGATTTTAGTGCATTTTCTTTAGATGCAGGCTTACCTTCAGAACCTTTAAAGTATTTTTCTTTAACAATTCCAGGATAATACCCGCCCGGCCATGTAAGATATTCGCTCAATGCCTGATCCAAATTTAAGCCATCAGGGTTTTTTGTCATATTCTCAGTGTATTCAAACTCTCCATTTTTCTCTTCGTATGTCACACCTTCAAATCCCATAAAGAACATCTTTGTTCCTTCATCCCCGTAAAAGTGATCAACCCACCTAATCGTCGCTTCTGGATTTTTGTTCTTGTCCGTGATGACGAACATTCCGATATTTCCAAGTGGTGAACCCATTGATGTAAGCATTTGCTCACCTTTAGGTCCTTTGAGCACAGGTGTTCCGACATAACCTTTTAACTGGTATATCGTCTCAGGATCGAGTCCGTTGATGACACCGAAGGTTCCATCTGAAGCTTTGGCAGTAAATGCTTGTGGATCAGCTGTGAAAATCTCTTTATCTATTAATCCGTCTTTATAGAGTTTATGAAGATAATCTAGCATTTCTTTATATTCATCGGACGATGGAGTGAACCTGAGGTTGTTGCTTCCAGGTGCTAAATCAATATATGCATTGGCAGAACCATGATTATTAAGACCGAAAGACCCTTTAATAAATCCGATAGCTTCTCCAATTCCATATGCCCCAGACCATGGAATTTCATCAGCTTTTCCATTGCCATTAGGATCCTCTTCTTTAAACGCTTTGAGAACTTTATAAAAGTCATCTAAATTTTGAGGCTCTTCCAGCCCTAATTTTTCCAGCCAATTCTTATTGATCCAGGGTGTTCCCAAGTGCAGGCCTTTAAATTCTGGATCATAAATAGTTGGAAACCCATAAATGCTTCCATCAGGCATAGTAACCCCTTTTGCAACCACTGGATTTTCTTCCATCAGCTTTTTAAAATTAGGAGCATACTGATCAATTAGGTCGTTTAGTTTAAGCAATACACCCTGTTGCCCATATTTAATCAGATCGGCTTTTGGAAGTGCGGATGAGAATAGAACATCCGGATATTCACCGCTTGCAAGAAGAAGGTTTCTTTTTTCTTTTAAACTATCAACTTGTACCGTTTCCCAATCTATTTCAACATTGCTCATCTTTGCATATTCTTCCCATAACTTAAGTTTATTCCAGTCTTGAGATGCAAAAAATTTCCCTGCAAATCCTGTTAATTCTATTTTCTCATCTGCAATCGGCATTCCGGTCTTATTGACTTTGACAGCAGATTCGCTCTTTTCTTTAGAAGCTTCCTCATTCGTACAGCCGCTCAAAATGGAAAATGCAAGAACACCTGATAAAAATCCATATCCCCATTTATTGCTCTTCATTAACATAACCTCCTTTTATTATCCTTTTATGGCTCCGATCATGAACCCTTTAACAAAATATCTTTGCAGGAAAGGGTATAAGAGCATCATTGGTATATTTGACACAACTAGTACAGCATATTTTAGCCCTTCAACACTTAACTGCTGCTTTACAAATGACTCGGAAGTCGCTTTGACCATTTCATCCGTTTGACTCTGTATGAGAATTTCCCTCAAAATTAACTGGAGTGGGAAGAGCTCCCGGTCCTGCAAGTAAATCAAGGCGTTGAAGTAAGAATTCCAGTGGCCTACAGCATAAAATAACACCATTACTGCAATGACAGGCATAGATAATGGCAAAACGATCTTAATAAGAATCTGTATATTGCTGCAGCCGTCAATCATTGCCGACTCTTGCAGTTCAATCGGAATTGTTGTTTGGAAAAACGTACGCATAATAATGATGTTCCAGATCGCTACTGCATTAGGAATAACCATTACCCAAAAAGTAT
This sequence comes from Bacillus sp. V2I10, assembly GCF_030817055.1. Classification (NCBI taxonomy): domain Bacteria; kingdom Bacillati; phylum Bacillota; class Bacilli; order Caryophanales; family Bacillaceae; genus Bacillus; species Bacillus sp. V2I10. Next base: position 989,408 of record NZ_JAUSYV010000001.1, read on the forward strand.
CCAGCATTCCGAGTTCCTTAATTAATAGATAGGAAGGAATTAATCCTCCACTAAAAAACATAGTAAACACTAAGAATCCCATAATAAGGTTTCTGCCCATAAAGTCCTTTCTTGATAGGGGAAAGGCGGCCATTGTTGTCATCACGACGTTAATGGCAGTTCCAACCGTTGTATACTTTATCGTGTTCCAAAAACCGTTTAGGATATCATCATTCATAAAGACTTTTTTATAGGCATCGAAATTAATATCCTTCGGAAGGAGCCACATTTCTCCTCTTAAGACATAGAGGGGATCACTCACCGATGCACTGAGGACAAAGTATAAAGGGTACAGCACAAGCAGTGTAATAATGGCAAGTAATAGATAGTTCACGAAGTTGAAGACTTTATCTGATGAACGGTTTGTCATATCCCTCATCTCCTACCAAAGACTAGTTTCGTTGATCTTTTTAGCAAATGAGTTAACGACGATCAACATAATGAAATTAATAACGGAGTTAAATAATCCAACTGCTGCTGAAAAACTATATTGTGCATCTAAAATCCCGGCACGATATACAAATGTTGAAATAACGTCAGAAGTAGGCATGTTCAGACTATTTTGCATTAAGAATACTTTTTCAAAGCCTACGGCCATGATAGAGCCGGCACTTAGGATAAACATAATAACGATTGTCGGGAATATGGTCGGAACATTAATATGCCAGATTCTCTGCATCCTAGTTGCTCCATCTATGATGGCTGCTTCATGAAGCTGATAATCTATAGAGGCTAAAGCAGCAAGATAGATGATCGAACTCCAGCCCATCGTTTGCCAAACATCGGAAAAAACATAAAGTGATTTAAATAAGCTTGGCTCAGTAATAAAATAGATAGGTTTACCGCCAAATAAGATAATGAGCTGATTGACCAGTCCATCAGGCTTCAGGAACAACAGCAGCATTCCGACTACGACAACGGTTGACAGAAAATGAGGAGCATAAATGACAGTTTGGACGAAGCGTTTGTACTTTTCATGCTTTACCTCGTTAAGCATGAGCGCAATAATAATTGGAATAGGAAAAGATAATGCTAACGTATATAAACCGATTCCAAGTGTATTTTTAATTAAACGCCAAAAATAATAACTATTAAAAAATCGTTCAAAATGTTTAAAGCCAACCCATGGACTTCCTGATATTCCGTTTACAGGGAAAAAGTCTTTAAATGCAATTTGTACTCCATACATGGGAATGTAGTGAAAGATAATAAAATAAAGTATGACAGGTGAAATCAACAAATATAGATCCCAATTTTTCCTGAAGGATATTCGAAATGCAGATAATTTTGTAAGTGAGGTCTTAGAGGCTGTACGTGTGTTTGTGTAATTTTCAGGTTTATGTTCAATTTTCAAAAATACCATCCCTTTCAGCTATACTGATGTTTAAAATGCTTTCGGAATAGTTGTGGGGATTGGCTTAATCTTTACGATGTGTCCGCCAGAACGGATCGATTCAGTTGCTGCACATCCGACAGCTACGCTCATTCGGCCAGCAAGAGGTGTTGTTAAAGGCTGCTTGCCTTTATGCACTAAATCTACAAAATCTTTGCATATATTGGGATCGGCTCCGCCATGACTGCCCTCTGCTTTTTTTATTTCATAGGTAGTATCAGAGAATTCTCTCCATGAGTTTGAACGACGCGACTTTACATATATTTTTCCTTCCAGCTCTGAATTTTCTATTCGGCCTTCCGTGCCAATGAATGTGTAATTCCGCTGATAATCAGGGGTGAAATGACATTGCAGGTAAGAGGCCTTAATGCCACCCTCTAACTCCATTATGACCACATTATTATCCTCAACATTTACCTCTTCTCTGAAAGCGCATTCAATTAGTGTGTGGGGACTGGCTTCAGTACATGTATCCCGTTCATTGCAGGATGGGCAAGTTAAATCATTTGGCTTGTCCCCGCCATAAAAATCCAAGCCTCCAAATGCTGATACTTTTTGTGTGTAACTTCCGGTAATCCAATGGATGATATCAATATCATGAGAACCTTTTTGCAGAAGAAGAGATGTCGTATTCTTAGATTTTGCATGCCAATCATGGAAATAGAAGTAGCCGCCATATCCTACAAAATGCCGGACCCAAACAGCTTTTATTTTTCCGATGGCACCGGAATCAACAATTCCTTTCATCGTTCTGTACATATTCATATATCTCATGTTAAAACCAACCATTAGATGCTTGCCTGATTTCTCGGCAGCTTCTATAATCCGGTCACAGCCCTCCACTGTTATTGCTAAAGGTTTTTCACAATACACATGCTTTCCAGCCTGAAGGGAGGCGATTGCGTGTTCCTCGTGTAAATAATCAGGTGACGTCACGGCAATAGCATCAATATCATCTCTTTGCAGCAGTTCTTTGTAATCTTGCGTAATAAACGCTTCGGGATTTATCTTTTCCTGAAATTCTTTTAATTTCGAATAAGAAATATCTGCTGCGGCGACTACGATTGAATCACCATCTGGTTTGTGCCAGTATTTTGCGATTCCACTTCTTAAACCTGCTCCAATTAAAGCAATTCTTACTTTTGTCATTTACTAATGTCTCCTCTCGAATTATCAAATGAAAAAATCCTTCTTCAATGAATAAAGATCACCTCCTTAAATTAAATTTTCCCCAAATAAGGAAAGCGTTTTCCTGCTGCGTAAAATTAATGCATCAATTTAACTCATAAAATTTTAAAGATGCATCAATTTAGATTTTTTGTTGATGATTCCCTGGCTATTAATTGATATGGCAGCAATGTCACGACTGGGAGGTCCATCCGTTCTTCTATTTGATTTAAAAGTACATTTACTGCAGCTTTTCCAATTTCATATTTAGGAATATGAATGGTTGATAAAGGGGGATTAGAATATAAAGACATTTCAATGTTATCAATCCCGATAAATGCAACATCCTCTGGGATCTGCAGTTTATTTTCATAAACAGACCTCATCGCAGCGATGGCCATTGTGTCACTTGCACAAAACATGGCAGTTGGCTTAGATTCAAGGTTTAAAATTTCTTTCATGCTGCTATAACTTAATGATGGGGTCCATCTGGCATTTACTATCCAATTTGCTTCAAATTCGAGTCCAAATTCATGCAGTGCTTTCACATAGCCTTTATATCTCTCTTCTTCAGAAAGATTCTCGTAGTCAGCACCTGTTCCGCCTCCAATAAATCCGATCTTTTCATGACCTTGCTCAATTAAGTGCTTAATGGCTGCTCTGCTTGCAGACTGTCTGTCATAGTCCACCAATGATACGTCTAAGCAATCCGTGTGTGCAGTTTCTAAAGCGACAATGCAGGATATCTGATTTTTAATGAAGGACAAGACATTTTCCTCAAAGTTTCCGAAAAGGATAATGCCATCCAATGTGTCAGAGTTGATGGATCTGTAAATATCTGTTTCCTCAATTTTTTTGTCGAATGAATCAATATAGATTAAGCTGTATTTGTGATCTGTAAGAGTCTTGCTTATCCCATTAAATATAGGTGAATAATACGGATCATATCTTTCTATTAGATGAGGATGCTGGACTAAACAGCCAATCTGCATTGTTTTTTTCTTATCAGTTTTTTTCTGTGAAGCTAAGTTCCTGGCATTTTGGTTTGGTTTATATCCGTAGTCTTTCACGGCATCCCAAACTTTTCTTTTCGTTTCAGGGTGAATATTTCTTGATAGATCGTTATTGATTACTCTTGAAACAGTTGAAATGGATACTCCTACATGCTCTGCAATTTCTTTTAATGTTGTCATAGTATACTCCTTACATTTATCCAAACGCTTTCCTATAAATTAATAGTTTTCCGGAAAAAAGTCAATATTTTCTGAAAAATAAAACAAATATAGTGCTTCATTCTTATATTTATGTTATCGAATTTTTATCCTGAATAAAAGATGGAATAAATCAATTCTGAAAAAACTGTTTTTTTTCATTTAAGTGAGAGAATTAAGATCAATAATCGTCTAATTAGGTAAAGAGTTCAAACGGGGTGGATAAATGAACGAACATCACAGAGAAATCGAGCGGATGTTTAAGTTGTTCGGGGATGATCTTTATCACTTTCTTGTTTACTACAAAGGATCACACGATGTGGAGGATGATGTTCAGGAAGTTTTTTTCAGGGCTTTAAAAAGCCATTTTCGCAGTGATTCACATCCGAAAACATGGCTGATCGGCATTGCCAGAAGACTTGTAATCGATCAGCGCCGGAAGAAACGGCTTCTTTCTTGGCTGCCAAAGCCAGAGCGGCAAAAAAGTCCGGATGATATTCTGATGGAACATGAAAATGTTAGGGAAGTCTACAGAGCAATTGATGAACTGAAAACAGAATACAGAGATGTTGTTATGCTTAGAGTCATCTCTGATCTTTCCGTGGAAGAAACCTCAGAAGTTCTGGGCTGGACTAGGGAAAAAGTCAGCCGCACATATTACAGGGCATTGAAGAAACTGGATCAGAACAGGAAAGATGCAATTAAGGAAGGAGGGGCCGAACTTGAATCCTGAAAATCTTCAATTTCCTAAAAAAACATTGTCACCCGGATCTCGGGAGAAAATCAGCAACGCTCTCTCAAGGAGGCGTAGAGGAGCTTACCTTGCCTTGATGCACCGATTATTTCAGCTTTCAGTAACAATGATCCTTTTAATCGGAGTAGGCATCTTTTCTCTCTTTTTTATAAATGGTGAAAAGGGAGAAGATACCCGGAATGGGCAATTAAAATACAGCATACAGCTTCCTGATGGAATCAAAACAGAAAGAAATGGAGATGCTCTGATCTTTAAGCAAGGAGAAAAGACGGTGGGAGGGGCAGCTCCGAGTACATTTGAGGAAAAGCAAAGCCTTGAAAGCGGACCGGGAATTTTTGAAAGAAAAGTAATAAACGAATTAAAGTATCCTGCAGAAAGAATACTTGAGCATGTTAAAACAATGACTGCCACACAAACCTATCACTATTTCGTTCAGACAAATGAAAAAGAATGGGTAAGAGTGTACTTTCATACACCTTATATAACAGAGAAACAAGCTAATGATGCTATGCGTACTTTTTCGGCTGAGTAAGCCTATATCTAAAAGCACGCTGCCTCACATAAGGAAAATGCTAAAAAAGAGGGTGAACGTTTTATCGTTCACCCCTCTTTGTCAAGAAGATATGCTTTCTTTCCCAAGCTGCTTATGTTTTAAAAAATGATACAGCTGCGGTGTGACAATTCCAGCAAGAATCATGATGATGCCGGCTGTCTGCAGGATTGTTACTTGCTCTTTTAATATAAGGACCGAGCAGAGAATGGCCATTGGCAATTCAGCGGCACCTAAAATCGTTGCAATGCCTGAACCGATCTTTGGCGTTCCGATTGAAAACAATACAACGGGTATGAATACTCCGAAAAAACCCAGCAGCAAAGCGTAAATCCATAATCCTGACTGCATGGAGCCATTTGTCAGAAATTCAGGGGAAAAGACGATTAGTAAAAAGACTGCAGCACCCAATGACATAAACAGACTTCGATTTAAAGACGGCAGCTCAATTGCCACTTTTCCGCTTGCAAAGATAAATAGTGAAAATGAAACAGCTGATAAAAGTCCCCAGATAATTCCGGGATCACTCAGGCTAAAAGCATCATGGCCAAAAATGTTTCCCGCCATAAATGTGCCTATTAAGAGAATGACTGCAGCAAGCACTTTATCAGGGCCCGGCAGCTTTTTCACAGCGATTGCTTCAATGACGATTCCAATCCAAGTAAACTGAAATAAGAGGATAATCGCAATCGATGCGGGAATCGTTTCAAGAGATTTTCCGTAAAAAATACCAGTCAGACTGGTAGTGGTTCCTGTAATCATTAAGATAAGCGCCTGCTTAAAGGAAACTTTTTTTCTAGAGAAAAGAGTTACACAGATCAAAAACATAAAAAAGCCGAACAAATATTGGCTTCCGATCACTTCGTTTACTGTAAACCCATGCATATAGGCGATTTTGATAATTGTAGAAATAACCCCGTAACTGCATGCGCCGACCAAGACAAGGAATGAGTATTTAAATAATTGGCTCACAAATGATAACTCCTTATGAAACAAGCTTCAATCCTGCTGTAGCTGAGATGATCATACTAATAAAAAGGATTCTTTTCCAGCTGCTTGAATCTCCGTAAAATAAAATGCCCACAAGCGCGCTGCCTGCAGATCCAATTCCTGTCCAGACAGAATATGCCGTTCCAAGCGAAATGGTTTGAAGAGATTGATTTAATAGAAGAAAACTGATTGAAAAGCCTGCAATCATAATCAGCAAGGGAATAATTCCTTTTGAATCTTTCATTTTGTTGATTCCGATGACCCCAACAACTTCAAATAGGCCTGCTGCTATCAGTAAAATCCAGTCCATTAGTGCGCAGCCTCCTCTTTTTTATCATCAGACAATGTTTTTAAACCAATAACTCCAGCGACTAATATGAGAATTAACAGAATTTTGATGAGCTGAAATGGCTCGTTAAAAATGAGAATTTCCGAGATAACGGTTCCTGCAGCGCCAAGTCCTGTAAAGACTGCGTAAACGGTACTAACCGGCAGTCTTTTAGTTGCACCGATCAGTAAATAAAAACTTACACATAACGTAATAATTGTGATAAGCCATTCATACCAGCTATCTGAGTATTTTAATCCCGCCACCCAGATGACTTCAATGAAACCGGCTAAGAAAACTTTTATCCAGTCACGATTCATGATGTTCTTCCTTTCTTTAAATATTGGATGGTATACAATTTATGCATCGGTGGCATGTGGGTGGCCTAACTCCTCGGTTAGAACGAATCCGCTTTTCTAATCGTTATCCCGTTCCAGTAAACGTTAAAGCAGCCATCCAATCTCTTTTTAAATCGTTCAGCACCGCCATAGAGAATTTCAACCAGAACAGCATCAACAAGTCCCATATAAGCAATCACTGCATCTGATTGGTTAATTGAAATAACTTTCGGATTATTAAAGATATCTGTAAGCAGCTCTTCAAAGGTATCTAGATAGGTGTATACTTTCTTCATCACTACATCATAAAGATGAGCTGGCGGCAAAAAGCTGATCCGCAGCATGAATTTTGTCTGATCATCTTTTTCATAGCGGTTGATATACTCTGAAAGGTAATGGTAAAGCACTTCTTTTAATGAAGCGGAATTTGAGAAAACAAAGTAGTTTTTAATGTACTCAATTTCTTTTTCCTGCACCTCAGCCATGACAGTAAGAAACAGTTCATCCTTGCTTTTAAAATGAGTGTAAATAGATTGTTTCTTGATGCCGACTTCATTCGCTATTGCTGATAAAGATGCACCATCATAGCCGTGTGCGGCAAAATTGCGGATCGCGGCTTCTTTTATTTGTTCAGATGTCATTTTTTCACCTTCCTGACGTTCGTCAGTTTATTATAAATCCGGTGCTTCACAAAGTCAAATGAAAGAATATACGACTATTTCTATTTCTTTACATTGTCATGCTTTATTAGTAGCTGTTATGCTTGTATATGGACTGAATATAGAATAATAATCTTAACTACTATACAGGAGATTTTTTTTATGATTAAAGCCCCTTTGATTCTTGTAGTATGCATCTTTTCTTTCGGATTCTTTTCGTTTAAAGCATACGCTGATGAACTCTCTTTAAAAGAACCCGATATTCAAAGTGAATCAGCTGTATTGATTGATGCGAAGTCAGGTCAGATTCTGTACTCAAAAGACAGTGATGCGATTATGTATCCAGCGAGTGTAACGAAAATGGCTACAGCTATTTATGCGATTGAAAATGGGAATATGGAAGATATTGTGACGATAAGTAAAAATGCCAGAAGTGTTGATGGAACAAGGGTTTACCTTGAAGAAGGAGAGCAGGTTCCCTTGAAAAAGCTCATCCAGGGATTGATGATTAATTCAGGAAATGATGCGGGTGTAGCAATTGCTGAACATATCAGCGGAGATACCGAGACCTTTTCTGCGGAAATGACAGCATTTTTAAAGTCGAAGGTAGGACTTCTGCACACCAATTTTACCAACCCGCACGGTCTGTTTGATCCTGAACATGTAACGACCGCTGAAGACCTTGCAAAGTTAACTCAGTACGCTTCACAAAATGATTTATTTAGAGAAATTTTTTCAACAGAAGAATTAAAGTGGGACGGGGAAACGTGGGATACTACGCTTCATAATCACCATAAGCTACTTAAAGTAACGCCATATGACGGGATGATCGGCGGGAAAAACGGGTATGTGAGCGAATCGGGGTTTACTTTATCCACTCTTGCTGAAAGAGAGAATATCAGTCTGATTGCGATTGTCCTGAATGCTAAAACAGACCGTATTTCATATAAAGATACCGTGAAATTATTAGATTATGGCTTTAATCATTTTACATCAGAATTTATTGCAGAGGATACAGCCTTTGAAGATCAGAGCGGCCAGGAGTTTACACTGAGTGAACCGCTGTATTATGCCAAAAAATTAAATGAAAGCATCTCTGCAGATGTAGATTTAGATGGAATGCTTGCGGTTGAAGGGGAGGATGGCAGGGAAATCGCTTCCTATAAATTAAAACCTGAAACAGCAAATGCGGATGATGTTATGGAAGGGACGGTAGCAGAAGTGAAGCCAACCCTCGGTCAAAGCATCCTGCATGATCACTTGAAGTATATTGTCATCTCTTCATTCGCAGTTGTTTTGCTTCTTGTTGGCTATTTCTTTAGGGAAGTAAGAAGATTATAAAAAAATCCTTTCTCCAGTGTTGGAGAAAGGATTTTTTTATTTTAATAGAAGAAAGTATAAAATTGTGCTCCATCGCCTAACTTCTTGGTCAAAAAGGATCCGTCAATAAAGTCAAACCCGGACTTTTTGGCGGATCCTTTTCTGCCATGCCTGCGCTGACCAAGGCTTTTGTGCTTTTCTTATTAACTGCCAAGCTTGCTGTTTTTTCTGGCATAAACAAAGTAGATGACCGTGCCGATACCGATCCAGATGAAGAAAGAGATCCACGTAATAGCAGGTAAACTTACCATGAGATACATGCAGAACAGTGCGCTGATTGCTGGCAATACCGGAACAAAAGGCACTTTAAAGGCACGTTCCAGATTTGGATGTGTTTTTCTTAAAACAATAACGGCGATAGAAATCAGCGTAAATGCTGCAAGTGTTCCCATATTCACAAGATGTGCGAGCGTAGTTAAATCAACAAAACCTGCGATCGCTGCTGCAACGAAACCAGTAATCCATGTATTTTGGAATGGTGTTTTAAAAGATGGATGCACTTTAGATAACCGTTTCGGAAGCAATCCATCTCTGCTCATCGCAAATGATATTCTGACTTGTGCATACAACATAACAAGCAGTACAGTTGTAATTCCGGCAATTGCTCCAACTGAAATCAAACCTGCAAGAGAATTCTGTCCTACAAATTGGAGAGCAAAAGAAACAGGGTCTGCGACGTTTAATTGAGTATATGGAACCATCCCTGTCAAAATAAGCGAGACGATAATATATAGTGCAGTACAAACTGTCAATGAAGCGATAATTCCGATTGGCACATCCCGCTGCGGTCTTTTTACTTCCTCAGCAGCAGTTGCTACTGCATCAAATCCAATATAAGCAAAAAAGACTGTTGCTGCACCCGTTACAATGCCATCAAATCCAAATGGTACAAAGGGGGTCCAGTTATCAGGCTTAACATACCAGACGCCTGCAACAATAAATATCAGGATTACAGCAATTTTAACAAATACCATAATGTTATTAACCCGTGTACTTTCCTTAATGCCCTTTGATAGGAGAGCGGTTATGAGCAGAATAATAATCACTGCAGGCAAATCAATAAATCCGCCTTTTCCTGCTCCTGGTGCTGAAGTAATGACATCCGGCAGTTCCACACCAAATCCTGCAATGAGGGATTGAAAGTATGCGGACCATCCAGTGGCAACAGCGGAGGTTGCAAGAAGATACTCAAGCATTAAATCCCAGCCAATAAGGAAAGCAAACAGCTCACCAAGAGTTGCATATGTGTAAGTATACACGCTGCCCGAGATGGGAACAGAAGACGCAAATTCCGCATAGCAAAAGGCTGCGAGTGCACAGGCAATACCAGATAAAATAAATGATAAAATGAGAGCCGGACCAGCTGTTTCTGCCGCAACGACGCCGGTCAGTACAAAAATACCTGTTCCTACAATTGCACCAATTCCAAGCAGGGTTAAATCAAATGCACCCATAGTGCGGGCAAGTGATTTTTGCTGACTTTGTGCAAGTAAATCTGTAATAGATTTTTTTCTGAACAATGAACTCATATGATCCTCCACTAATTTTGTCATAACAGGAAGTGAATATTTTGTAGTATATTGTCGTCGAATTGATGGAACGTCAACAATTTTCAGAATATTCATTCGATTCAGGTGATGAATGCATGTGGGAAATAAATGTTATTGTTAAATACTCAATTTTGATATATTATAAAAAAATGTGATTCATGGTAAATGATAAGATGGTTTAGTTCTAACTATTTTCAATAGACCATTTTATTTTCATAAATAACAAACATAAGGGGGTGGATTGAATGAAAAAATTAGGCCTTGCATGGCAGATTTTTATCGGTTTAATTTTGGGTATTGCACTTGGTGCTATTTTTTACGGTAACCCAAACATCGAAAATTATTTACAGCCTATAGGTGATATTTTTATACGTTTGATTAAAATGATTGTTATTCCAATTGTCATTTCAAGTATCATTGTTGGCGTGGCAAGCGTCGGCGACACAAAAAAGCTTGGTAAAATCGGCGGGAAAACAATTTTATACTTTGAAATTATTACAACAATTGCAATTGTTGTCGGTTTAGTAGCTGCAAATCTATTTAATCCAGGTGCTGGCGTTGATATGGATAAACTGGAGAAAACAGATATCAATAGCTATGTGGATACAGCTGAGGATGTAGAATCGCATGGTTTTGCTGATACCTTTGTGAATATTGTTCCAAGCAACTTATTTGAGTCCATTGTTCAGGGTGATATGCTTCCAATTATTTTCTTCTCTGTATTATTTGGTCTTGGAATCGCTGCTGTGGGAGAAAAGGGAAAACCTGTTCTCGCATTCTTCCAGGGAACGGCAGAAACGATGTTCTATGTAACAAATCTTATTATGAAGTTTGCTCCATTTGGTGTTTTTGCATTAATTGGTGTAACCGTATCTAAGTTTGGTTTAGAGTCTCTCATTCCGCTTGGTAAATTAGTTATTTTAGTATACGGAACCATGCTGTTCTTTATCGTGGGTGTATTAGGGTTGGTTGCTAAAATGGTTGGAATTAACATCTTCAACATTATCCGTCTGCTGAAGGATGAGTTGATTCTTGCTTATTCTACCGCAAGCTCTGAGACAGTTTTACCGAAAATCATGGAGAAAATGGAGAAATTCGGCTGTCCGAAAGCCATTACATCATTTGTTATTCCGACAGGGTATTCTTTTAACCTGGATGGTTCGACACTTTATCAGGCTTTGGCTGCTGTATTTATCGCGCAAATGTATGGAATCGACTTATCGATCTCGCAGCAGGTATCCTTATTGCTAGTGTTAATGGTAACCTCTAAAGGGATTGCCGGTGTACCGGGCGTATCATTCGTTGTGCTCCTCGCAACATTGGGAACGGTAGGAATTCCGGTTGAAGGATTGGCCTTTATCGCAGGTATTGACCGTATATTGGACATGGCAAGAACCGCTGTAAACGTGGTAGGGAACTCACTGGCTGCAGTTGTGATCTCTAAATGGGAAGGCGAGTTTGATAACCAAAAGAATAAAGAGCATATAGCTGCATAAAAGAGAGCCCGATTCGATGTGAATCGGGCTTTTTTATATGTACACAGCAGGAAATTGATGAATTAGTTAATATGAGTTGTATTTCCTTAGAAATTTGGGAAGGATTTAAAACCTGTTTTTGCCAATATTTCGTGCTTTATAAGTTTATAAGATTTAACCACAGAAGTAATTTTACTCGCCGTCATTATTCCCATATTGATTCCTCTCGCTATAAAAAGGGTCAGAGATAAGTTCGGATACTTGCTTAGTAGAAATTTATGATTTGTGTGGCTCGGGGGAGTACTTGTTCCCTTTGTTGGATTCAAAGGAATTGATGTTGTTCTTGCTCTAATTTTGTAACGTATATTTAATAGAAGAAAAGAGAAATTTTAAGATGGAAGACAAATAATTAATGATTGGTCTGATCATCAAATGAGTTTATTCTTAATGGTGATTTGCGGCATTATTTTCTCTGTAGTCGAAAAGTTCAATAGGCTTTACGCAGGAAAAACGGGAAAAAACGGAGAAATGGAAAAAAACAGTATCACATTACACAAATCCTTCTCGGTCAGTCAGCGAGAACAAGGTGGGAAGAAATTAGAAAAGGTTCCATTGTGAATACGATTATGAGAACGACAGAGAATATTGATATTCACATCGTGTCAGATGGACGATCTTAAAGGAGTTCAGGAGAAATGAATATTGCTTTTTTCCTAATACCCAAAAAGGAAGTTGTTTATTTAAACATTCATGCCACCATGAGGCAGGCGCTTGAACGAATGGAATATCACCGTTATTCAGCTGTTCCGCTGCTTGATGATGAAGGGAAGTACGTAACAACGCTGACAGAAGGTGATTTGCTGTGGATGCTGAAAAACACACCTGATTTGCATTTTCATAACACAGAAAAAATTCGATTAACTGATCTTAATTACCATCGAAAGAATGAACCAATATCTATTCATTCAGAAATGGAGAACATTATTTTAAGGGCGATGGAACAGAATTTCGTACCTGTTACAGATGATCAGGGAATCTTTATAGGGATGATCAGAAGAAGGGAAATTATTGAATATTGCTCAGATCAGCTTTTTGGGAAAAAGAATTAAAAAAGGCTGCATTCAACATGCAGCCTTCTATTATATGGTTGAGCCTGTATCTTGTTTTTTCATATATTTCGTCAAAAACGGATAAATCACAAATCCCGCAAAGAATAGGCCGACTCCAAGTATAAATGTTTTTAAATCAGCAGTTCCTGTAACAATCACCCATACAGAATAAATACAGGCTAGTGAGGCGATGATTCCGTCTCTTACTCTCGACCCTTGAATGAGATCATAAGTCTCTCCTTTGGCAATCAGCTTCAAGAAGAAGATAGACGATACAAGGTATGGGAAAAGATAGGCAAGTGTAGCTGATGTTGTTAAGAATGTATAAGCTTCACTGATGGTTCCGGAAATCGTTGAGAAAATAAAGATTTGAGACATTAAATTTGTTATGATCAAAGCATTTTTCGGACTTCCTTTTTTATTTGTTTTAGCAAAGAAAGCAGGGAAAATACCTGATTTTGCAGCCTGGTACGGCACTTCAGATGACAGCAGGATCCATCCAATAGTTGATCCAAACAAAGATACGACTGCCAATAGTGCCATTGCATTTGCACCGGCATCGCCAATAATGACAGAAAGAACATCAACAAAAGGCTTGTCAGATGACTGCAGCTGATCGTGCGGCAGAACGCCCATTGTAATAAGTGTAATAATCATATAGATGAACACAGCAATGATTAAGCCAGTGATGGTAGCTCTCTTTACATCACGCTGAGAAGAAGCGCGTCCTGACAGAATGACTGCCGACTCAATACCTACAAATGCCCATAAAGTCGAAATTGCGGCAAATTGAACTTGATTTGTCAGCCCGTATGTCACGCCAGGCTCTGCTTCCACCGGGAAATAAAACTCTCCAAATGCAGCCGACTCCAGTGCAAATAAACCAGCAATGATAAAAAGCATAAACCCGATTACTTTTGAAGCAGTAGCAACAAAATTTAATTTGCCTGCTCCGCTCAAGTTCGTTAAAAGGATGGTATGAGTGCCCCAAAGCAAAATAGTACAAACAATAAATGTAACAAGTCTTCCTAATTGAATTTCCTGCGAACCAACTGAAAAAAGAATGGATTCGTCTGACATAATCGGAAAGAATGTAGAAAGATAGCCAGCGAAGCTTGTGATGATTGCGACATTGCTGATCCAGTTCGCGACCCAATATCCCCACACCATGCTGAACCCGGCTACATTTCCTTTTTTCGGTGTATCAAATAAAGCTTTTGCGTAGCTTTGCGGACCAGCTGTAAGGTCAGGTCTGCGGATTGATAAATTACCGAATACAAGTGCAATCATTAATACACCTAATCCGGTTACAAGCCAGGCGCTGGTGACACCAAGCGGACTTGCGGTCTGCGCCAGGGTGCTTGGCAGCATAAAAATACCAGAGCCCACCATATTTCCTACTACAAAGGCTGTTAAAAGCCAAAATCCCCATTTTTTCTGTTTCACTGCTGAAACCTCCTATAATAGAACCATAATGTTATGGCTGTATAATTAGTGTGTGTATTTTTTGACGAAATGGATCATTTTTGACAAACAAAAAACGCATGGAACAAGCCCATGCGCAAAATACACAAAAAACTCACTCAAAAATCTCATGATAGCACTCCACAGATTACACTGTGGCAGTCCAGTACCTATTCGATACAGTCCCAGCAAGAAACAAAGTGGCTGTTTCAAACTTCGGCACCAAGTCCTTTCGAATTTGCAGTCAACAGCTCCACTAGCCTCTTGCAATCTACTCTTAATTGGTGCAACCTCTACCTCACCGAGATTCTAGTGAGGATTTATAGTAAAAATAATATTTGAATAAAATAAAACTACCAACTCAGCCTGCGTTTGTCAATGGATTTCATGTATTTCTATATTTTCCCTGAGGAAATCGCCCTAATTTCATTTTGCAATTCATGGATAGATCAACTATAATTTACAAAGGCAGCGTTTTCTTTTTATTGTGAAATAATCTAATAAATTAATGTGGAAGAAGGGTTCATCATGAACTTGGGATTCGGGGAAATTATGTTGATCGTCTTTGTCGCATTGCTTCTTTTCGGACCGAAAAAATTGCCTGAACTGGGTAAAGCGGCAGGTAAAACGCTACGAGAATTTAAGAATGCTACTAAAGGTCTTATGGACGACGATGATGCAAAATCAGATAAAACAATCAAATAAATACAAGCAGAGGCTATGACATTTCGTCATACCTTTTTTTTTGCTTCCTGCCATTAGAATTGTACAAATTTTTAGTCAATTGTTTTATAATGACAAGTGAGGGATTATTTAGTGTTCCGAAATACATAAACAGGGGGAATGGCGATGAAAGCTGCTACGTATGCTGAAACATGGGATTTAGATGTGTTTTTTGAAGGTGGAAGCAAATCTGTTGCTTTTAAAAAGTACTTAGAGGAGCTTGAATTTGATGTTCCTTCATTTAAGGTGCAGGCAGAGAGCATCAAAGTACCCCAAACAAAAGAAGATAGCGTCCTTTTAGGAGAGATTCTTGAGAAGTTTCAGGGTATTGCAAAACGGATGAGGCAGGCAGGAGCTTTTGTCGGGTGTCTGCAGGCTCAGGATACAAATGATAAGCATGCCTCCGTGCTCCGGGGGAAGGTTACTCAACTCAGCTCTCAGTTTCAAAATGCTTTGGCAGCCTTTGATCAAAAGCTCGTTCAAGTAGACGATGCGGTTTGGCCAGAGCTTGTAAATGCAGAAGACTTGACTGAATTAAAATTTGCCTTGACCGAGCGCCGGAACAGAGCAAAAAACAAACTGCAGATGGAGCAGGAAACACTGATCAATGCCTTGTCAGTAGACGGCTATCATGCGTGGGGACAGCTTTATGATACTCTCGTTTCCAAAGTGAAAATACCGTTCAAAGAAGATGGCAAAATACATGAATTGTCTGTAGGCCAGGCAGCCAATAAATTTTCAAATGCGGACAGATCAGTCAGAAAATCTGTGTTTGAAGAATGGGAAAAAGCGTGGGGAAGCGGTGCAGATTTATTTGCCCATACGCTGAACCATCTATCTGGTTTTAGACTGAATGTATATGAAAAGCGGGGCTGGGACGATGTTCTGAGTGAGCCGCTTGAGATCAACAGAATGAAGCGCGAGACCCTTGATGTCATGTGGAAGGTGATATCAGAGAATAAACAGCCGCTTGTAAGCTATTTAAAAAGAAAAGCAGAATTGCTTGGTGTTGATAAACTTAGCTGGTACGACCTCGATGCACCGATTGGCGGGAAAGAAGCGAAGGTCAGCTATCAGGAGGGAGCTGAATTTATCTTAGATCAATTCAGCCACTTTGGAGAAGAGCTGACTTCATTTACTAAAAAGGCATTTGAGAACCGCTGGATCGAGGCTGAAGATCGTTCTGGAAAAGCTCCGGGAGGTTTTTGCACAAGTTTTACCGAAAGTGACCAGTCAAGAATCTTCATGACATTCTCCGGCACCCCGTCAAATATCGCAACCCTTGCACATGAACTGGGCCATGCCTTCCATCAGCATGCTATGGCGGGAGTGCATCCGCTTAACCGCAATTATGCGATGAATGTAGCTGAAACAGCATCAACATTTGCTGAAATGATCGTGGCAGATGCTTCTGTTAAAAAAGCAAAATCTGATGAAGAACGTTTGGCGCTATTAGAAGATAAAGTGCAAAGAAGTGTTGCACTGCTCATGAATATTCACGGCCGCTTTCTATTTGAAACTTCTTTTTATGAGGAACGCAAAAAAGGAATCGTCAGCACGGAAAAAATAAATCAATTAATGGAAGCTGCACAAAAAGAAGCTTATTGTGATGCTTTAGGAGAGTACCATCCTCATTTCTGGGCATCTAAACTGCATTTCTATATTACGGGGGTGCCGTTCTATAATTTCCCATATACGTTTGGCTATCTGTTCTCACTTGGCATATATGCGAAAGCATTGGAAGAGGGAACTGCATTTGAAGAGAAATACATTTCTCTTTTAAAAGATACAGGTTCCATGCAGGTAGAAGATTTGGCTATGAAACACTTAGGAGTGGACCTAACAAAAGAGGATTTCTGGAAAAAAGCAGTTCAGCTGACTGTGCAAGATGTGGAAGAGTTTTTGGAAGCGACAAAATAAAAAAAACGGAAACCGGCATGGTTCAGCTGCCTGTTTCCGTTTTTTTTATGACTTGTAAATGCAGAAAAAGCGAGAAAATCTCCCCGCTTTTCTACTCAATCCGCTCGATCCAGCTGTTCATTTCTCTAATGATCTGATCTTGCTGAACAAAGACATTGATCTGTGCTTTGCTATCTCCTTTTTGTTCTCCGTAAATGCCAAACTGTGCATGATTGCCGCCGTTAATTTTGTAATAAAAGGTATTGTCAGACAATAGATGTTTCGTTTCTTTTATATCATCCAGGGTTGTTAATCCGTCATGTTCTGCATAGATGGTCAGAATCGGAAAATCTGTGTTTGAGAAATCACTGGAATCTGCCGGATAAGCAGCAAGAAGAAAAAGCCCTTTTATATTTTTTGGATGTTCATACGCGTAAATAGAAGCAGCCGCACCTCCGAGAGAGTGTCCTCCAATGTACCAATTTTCAATCTCGTCTCTATCATTTATGATTTTATCTGCTTTGCTGATGCCTGCAATAGCAAGGTTAAAGGGCATTTTAGGAATGACGACAGTGAACCCTTTTTGAGTTAACTGCTCTGCAAGATAGGCATATGCTCTCGGATCAACTTTTGCTTCAGGATATAGAATGATGCCATTATTCGTTTTTTGATTTTCAGGCTGAAACAGCAGATACCCACTTTTTTCATTTTGATCCTGTAAATTAGTAGTGTTAAACAGTTCTTCAGCAGGTTTATAGGTGATTTGGGACCAGATATAAAATCCTGCAAATGAAAGAATCAGACCTGCTGAAGCTATCAGGAAAATATTTTTTATCCACTTTTTCATGGTTAAAACTCCTTAAATAATAACGTTTTCTGCTAAATTTTATGTTTAAATCCAACTAAAGACAAATTTTTATATTTGCCAAAATTAAATCTTTTACTTAGAATAGTAGTATAACTTAATAAATATACGCTTAATCCTGAAATGGGAACGGGGGAACCAAACTGTGCACATGCACTGGGGTGAATCCTTTATAGTCAAAAGGTAGGACACTCTTCGTCCGAATCCGACAGCTAACCTCGTATGCGTTGGAGAGACTCATCTGTAGAAACGTTATAATTATTCAATTTGACGAATACAGCCGCGAGAATTCTCTCGCGGTTTTTTGTATTTTTTAAAAAGTCTCACATTTATGTTTCTCCTTCTCTATTTATTGGAAATAAAACACTATCTATTACTTTTTTACGGAGGTTTTATATGAAACTAGCAACGAAAATCATCATTGGTCTTATTCTGGGGGCCATTGTCGGTCTCATTCTTAATATCACGGCTCCGGATTTATTTAAACAGTTAGACACGTTCCTATTTACCCCGCTTGGAAAAATCTTTCTAAACTTAATCAATATGCTCGTTGTACCAATAGTCTTCTTTTCTATTACTCTGGGAGTTGCTGGGTTAGGAGATCCAAAGAAATTAGGAAGAATAGGTGTTAAAACGGTCACCTACTTTTTAGTAACAACAGCAGTAGCCATTGTTATAGGCTTAATCCTTGGACTGACAATTCAGCCCGGCAATGTGGGTGAATTCGATACAAAGTCCGCTGAATATAAAGCTGAAGAAGCTCCATCTGTTGCAGAAACATTCTTAAATATGATTCCAACGAATCCTGTTAAAGCATTTGCCGATGGTAATATGCTGCAAATTATTATTTTCTCAATTTTTGTTGGCCTTGGCATCACGTTTCTTGGAAAGAAAGCAAATACTTTATTTAAAGTAGTTGAGCAAGGCAATGATTTAATGATGTATTTAGTAAATCTAGTGATGAAATTCGCTCCATACGGTACTTTCGGTCTTATCGCTACTGCCGTAGGCAGTCAAGGTTTAGACGCCCTTAAAGCAATGGGACTCTACATGGGAGTTGTAATGCTTGCACTTGTGATTCATGCTATTGTCACCTATGGTTCATCCATTCTTTTTCTGGCAAAGCAAAGCCCGATCTGGTTCTTTAAAAATTTCGCTCCTGCCATGGCAGTAGCTTTCAGTACATCAAGCAGTAATGCGACACTTCCTGTATCTATGGAAACAGCACAAAAGCGTCTGAAGGTTCCAGAGCCGATCTCAAGTTTCGTTCAGCCGCTCGGCGCAACCATTAATATGGATGGAACGGCCATTATGCAGGGTGTAGCAACAATCTTTATCGCTCAAGTTTACAATATTGATCTTTCTTTCACTCAGTTGCTGACAGTAGTACTTACAGCTGTTCTCGCTTCAATTGGAACAGCCGGTGTGCCAGGAGTTGGACTTATCATGCTTGCGATGGTTTTAAACTCAGTAGGCCTTCCTGTAGCAGGCATCGCCTTGATCATCGGTATAGACCGTCTGCTGGATATGGCTCGTACAGCAGTTAACATCACAGGAGATGCGGCATGTGCAGTGATTGTAGCAGAAACAGAAAAGAAATATGGAGACTTGAAAATTCCTGAAATGGAAGAAAAAATGTCATAATGAGAAAGGCGGCCTTAAGCAGGTCGCCTTTTTTTACATATAAAGTTCAATTACCTTAATTTGCACGAAAAATGCAAATTTTTTTGGTATTGTAAAACAAAGAGGTGCAACAATAAGGAGTTTAATAAATGAATAAGCTTGCTATAAAAATTGGGCTATTATTTTTTACGATCATTCTTGTAGTAGAAACCTGTCTCTTTTTATTTTTATATCAGAATCTAGTCAATACGAGAGTAAATGAAGAAGTTTCTGCTCTACAGGCAAGAGGCAACAGCCACCGTGATGTTCTTCTGAAGCATAATGATGAAACAACGATGCAGCATGTTGTTTTAATGGAATCTGAAGCAGATACGGATGTTGTGCTGACAAATGCAGAAGGAGAAGTGATGCATTCTTCAAATGAGATTCATCCATTCATGCAGAAAGTAATCAACAATCATAAAGTGGAAAATGATGAAGAGCCTGCGAACTGGAAAGCCAGTCCTTTCATTTGGACAGTAAGCCCGGTCCGTATAAACGATGAAACAATAGGCTTTGTCTATATGTTTAAGGGAACAGATTCCATTCAATTGATGATTTCCAGATTAAATGACCACTTTATCTTTATTGGTACATTGTCTGTTATTCTTACTATCATTGCGGTTGTTTTTTTGTCAAAGATTGTGACAAAACCGCTGCTCTCCATGAAGCAGGCGACTGAACGCCTTAGTGAGGGGGATTTTACAGTTAACTTACATATGCAAAGAAATGATGAACTTGGCGAGCTAGGAGTTTCTATCCAAAAACTGGCGAATGATTTATCGCATCTAAAGAAGGAAAGAAATGAATTCCTGGCAAGTATCGCCCATGAATTGCGTACCCCCCTTACGTATATCAAGGGGTATGCAGATGTTGCTAAGAGGCCTGATCTGGCAAGAACTGACCAGGTGAACTATCTATCTATTATAAGTGAACAAACAGAGTACTTATCGAAGCTTGTAAAGGATTTATTTGAGCTTGCAAAGCTTGATCAGCATTCTTTTCAGGTTGAAAAAGAGCGGATCGATCTTTGCTCCTTTATTAAAAAAACAGTAGCGAAAGTAAATCCCATCTTAATCAAAGAAAATAGGAAAGTGAATTTTCTTTTTCCGGATTATTCTGTTCATCATATGATAGATCCTGCAAGGTTCGAACAGGTGCTGCTCAACATCATGGACAATGCCATCCATTTTTCTGAAAAAGGGACTTCCATTACAATCAGGGTTCTTGAACAAGGCGGGATCATTAAAGTTGTCATTTCAGATGAAGGAATAGGTGTTCCTGAAGAAGATCTTCCATATCTGTTTGACAGACTTTACCGCGTTGATAAATCAAGGTCCCGCCATAGCGGAGGAACAGGTCTTGGCCTTGCGATCGTAAAAGAAATTGTGGAGGCTCTTGGCGGCACAGTCCGGGCAAAAAGTACATTTGGAACAGGAACGGCCATTATCATTGTCTTTAGAAAGGATTAAACGATGAAAAAGATTTTGCTTGTAGATGATGAGGAACTGATGCTGGATTTGCTTGCCCTCTATCTTGCACCTGCAGGGTATTTGTGCATAAAATCCTCATCAGGACAACACGCTATTGATATTGTTCAAAAAGAAGAACCTGACCTTATGATTCTTGATCTTATGATGCCTGAAATGAATGGTTTTGAAGTGTGTAAAGAAATCAGAAGCTTTTCAGATATTCCGATTATAATGGTGACTGCGAGCGGCCAAAAAGAGGACATTGTAAAAGGACTGCAGACAGGGGCGGATGATTATATAACAAAGCCTTTTAATGAAACGGAATTATTGGCAAGAATAGAAGCGATATTAAGAAGAGTCAAAAATAATCAAGCCATAGAATACAGGGGTCTTAAATGGGATGATCGAAGCCAGGAAGCGAGCTATAAAGATGAGCCTATCCTTTTAACTCCAAAAGAATTTCAGCTTGCCGGCATCTTTTTAAAGAACCGAAACAGAGTATTTAATCGTGAGCATTTAATTCAGACTATTTGGGGTTATGATGCAGGTACGGAGGACCGGACGGTAGATTCCCACGTGCGTCATCTTAGAGAAAAGCTGAGAAAAACGGGATTTCCAATTGATGATCACCTTCAAACCGTTTGGGGAGCAGGGTACAAGTGGAAAGATGAAAAAAATAATTAAAACCAATTCAAACTCTTCTGCTGATAAAACTGCAAATTAATGATAGAGCTGCAATTTTAGATGATAGAACTTTGATTTAAACATATGCTGTTAAACCACAACTTCCTCGCATCATTTCAGCCTTGCAAAGAATCTAAAATAAACAGATATGCTGAGCAAATGAGACTTGAGAGCGCTTAAACGGTTATATTTGATCAATTATAACTAATTTCTGCAAAAATTGGCTCTTTACTGTCCTATTCAACAGGAGTAAGATACTTTCATAAATACATTTCAGATATTCTTAATTCGCTTAATCCATTACGGAGCGGGGGACCCAATTTTGCTGGCATCTTTTGCAGCTTGGGGTGAATCCTTTACAGGTAGGGCTACTCTCATTGCCCGAACCCGACAGCTAACTTCGCAAGCGTTCTTGAGAGAGGATAATGAAACTAATGTGATCTTAAAAATCAGACACAGCGGTTCATGGGACCTCTGTGTCTTTTTGTGTGCAAAAATTGGTATCGAAAGAAGGAAATCCTGTTGAAAAAGCAATTTGCTGTATTTGGTCTTGGGCGTTTTGGAGGAAGTCTTGTAAAAGAATTTCATGAGTTGGGGATTGAAGTTTTAGCGGTCGATAAAGATGATGAAAAGGTTCAATATTATTCTCAATATGCAACACTTGCTGTGCAGGCAAATGCGATAGATGAAGCGACACTGAAACAGCTTGGCGTCCGCAATGTAGACCACGCGTTTGTTTCATTCGGAGATGATATAGAAGCAAGTATCTTAACCTCTCTGCTGCTGAAAGAAATGGAGATTCCGCAAGTATGGGCAAAAGCTCAAAATGACTACCATCAGAAGGTTTTAGACAAAATAGGTGTAAATAAAGTCATTCATCCTGAACGTGACATGGCAAAGCGGATTGCCCATCATATTATTTCAGAAAAAATGATTGATTATATTGAGCTTTCAAAGGAATACAGCATGGTAGAGCTGATTGCTTCAGCAAAAATACATCGTAAAACATTGATTGATTTAGATATTAGAGCAAGATATGGATGTAATATTGTCGGGATTCAGCGGGATGAAGAGATGATTGTTTCGCCTCCTGCCGAAGAATCTATCAAATCAGGTGATATTTTGCTTGTGATTGGACGAAATAAGGACATCAGCCGTTTCGAGGAGGAGGGGATGTAGGTGATCAGAGCACAAAAACTGCAAAAAATGATTCGCTTTAATCCTTCTCAGCTGCTTGTCATCGTATTTGCAGCTGGAATTATTCTTGGAGCAGTGCTTTTAAAACTGCCGATTGCGACTCATGATTCCATCAGATGGCTTGATGCGCTATTTATATCTGCCTCTGCCATGACCGTTACAGGTCTTGCAACCGTTGATCCCGGGAGCACCTTTACGACATTCGGTCAAACGATTATCGCTATCCTCATTCAGCTTGGCGGACTTGGAATCATGTCATTTGCCATTCTGACTTATATGGTTTTGGGAAAGAAGATAGGCATTAAAGAAAGGCTTGTGATGCAGCAAGCACTTAATCAGACTTCGATTGGCGGAGTTGTAAATCTTGTTAAATACTTATTTTTATTCTCCATCATGATTGAATTCATCGCCATGGTTTTTTTATCCTTTCGATGGGTGCCGGAGTTCGGCTGGTCAAAAGGGCTGTTCTTCAGCTTTTTTCATGCCATTTCAGCTTTTAACAATGCCGGATTTTCCCTATGGCCAGATAATATAATACGGTATGTGAATGACCCTTTGGTTAATATTGTGATTTCTTGTTTATTTATTATTGGAGGTATCGGCTTTACTGTGCTCCTTGATGTATGGAAAAAAAGAAAGTTCAGCAAATTTTCCCTGCATACGAGGATCATGCTTGTCGGCACTCTTGTAATCAATGTTATTGCCATGTTGTTCATCTTTTTTGTAGAATACTCAAACCCTGAAACTCTCGGAGAGCTTTCATCAGGCGGAAAATTGCTTGCCTCCTATTTTCAGGCGGTATCACCAAGAACAGCAGGTTTTAACACATTGGATATGGCAAGCCTTGATGAGGCCACACTATTCCTCATGATTATTCTGATGTTTATCGGCGGGGGAAGTGCTTCAACTGCTGGCGGAATTAAGCTTACTACAGCAATTATTATCGTGCTCGCTACTATAACCTTTTTACGCGGAAAAGAAGATATTACGATTGGAAGAAGAAGCATTCATTCACGCTATATCCTAAAAGCGCTGGCGATTGCAATGTTCAGTTTAATGTTTGTTATAATAGCGATTTTTGTTTTGACCATTTCTGAAAAAGCAACATTTATGGAAATCCTGTTTGAAACCGTTTCAGCCTTCGGCACAGTAGGTTTATCGATGGGGATTACAGGAAACCTGACGGATCTAGGAAAAGAAGTCATTATCGTGATCATGTTTATTGGAAAAGTAGGGCCGCTTACGCTTTTATTTACACTGACTAAACCCCAAAAACAAAAAATTAAATATCCTAATGAAGACATATTAACAGGATGAGAAAAAGGCTTCGCAGATGCGAAGCCTTTTGTATTATAGATTTGAGAGGATTAACGAAGCAAGTACACCTAAGGAAGCAATCAAACCTACGATTGGGCCCCCTTCTTCGAATGCTTCGGGCATCATCGTCGAGGCCACCATTGCAATGATGCCGCCCGCTGCAAAGGCTCCAATAAATGCAATCACTGCAGTGTCTGCATTTTGCAGCAGCGAGAAGCCGAGAAATGAGCTGAGGGAAGAAAGAAGTAAAACGATCAGCCACATGAAAAGAATCTTTTTTTTGGAATAGCCATCTTTACGCAATCCTACAGAGCTTGAAAGACCCTCCGGAAAATTGCTGATGAAAACAGCTGTCACCATTAAGAAGCTGACTGTATTCTCCTGAAGCAGGCTGACGCCGATAATAACCGACTCAGGAATAGCATCAATGACAGTTCCGATAAAAATGGATACTCCTGAGTGATTTTCCGGGTTTTGCTTTGAGCGTTTTCTGTCGCTTCCGCCCTTTTTTGTAATCAGCAATTCACACACTGTAAATGTTGAAGATCCAAAAATGAATCCGCCCGATGCTGCCAGCATTCCTCCGCCATCCACTGATTTCCTAAGCAGTTCAAACGAAGCTGCCCCGATCAGGACACCCGTTCCAAATGACATAATAAAACCTAAAACCTTGCGCGGTATCTCCTTATAGATGCCAAGCAAAGCACCCAATAAAATAGAGGAACCAGCAAAAGCTCCCCAAATCGCAGCCTGCAGCATTCGACTGATTCCCTCCTAACTTACTATCTACCGTTAGCTTACCAAATATCTAACAAAAAATGCAAAAAGTCATTGGGAGAGATGCTAATTAAATTGGATGCTAATTTGCTGTTTAATCTGAAGAAATTTATGGATGCAGAGCTTTATGAATATACCGTTCAGAGACTGTCAGAATTTCAAATGCTTTGTTTTGAAGAAATTGATCAGCGTGCAGCGCATACGGATAGAGAGGGACAGCCAAAGCTTATCAGCTATGATAAATTTGGAAATGTTGTCTCGGAAGTCTGGCTGAACGAGGGGTATAAAAAAACAATCCAAGACACCTATCAAACAGGGATTGTCGGCTATCTGCATAAAAACATTCCTGAATTGAACAGAAAGGCAGATTATCACTATTCATATGCTTTAGGATATCTTCTGTCTCAGGTTGAATCTGGCCATAAAATATTATGATTTAATTGTTGAATCTAAGGGATCTGTTAAGAATGCATATATATAGAAGAAAACGAAAAAAATCTTCCGGGTGGAAGACTTTTTTCGTTTAAAAGGGTTTCTTAGTGTATATAAATTGGTTGGGAGACAAAATTATTTCTCGAGAACGATTTTCTCAAGTTCGTCGAGCATTAAGTTAGCAGCTTTTACACCGCCTGCCGTGTTCCAGATCGCATCATCAACTTGGTAGGCTTTGCCTGCTTTTACTGCATCAAGATTTTTCCAAAGCGGATCATTTGTAAATTCTTCTGCCTGTTTTTCAGCATCCGCTTTTGTTTCAGCAGGAGCATAAGTGAAGTAGAATAAATAATCTCCATCCATCTCTGGAATTAATTCTTTTGTTACTTCGCGAACGAATAAGTCGTCCGGATTGTCTGAGAATAATTTTTCAAGGTTTGCAGGACGTGCAAATCCTAACTCTTCAAGGATGACACCAGAGAATGTGTCTTTATAATAAATGCGAGTTGTTCCAGCCATGAAACGAACGACTGAAATTTCTTGATCTAGTTTATCGCCGGCTTTTGCTTTAATATCCGCAATGCGGGCATCATAGTCAGCAAGTACCTTTTTGCCTTCTTCTTCACGGTCTAATGCTTTAGCGTAGAAGCTGAAATTTTCCTTCCAGTCGCCTCTAAGGGTTTCAGCAAAAACAGTAGGAGCGATTTGGCTTAATTTTTCATATTGGTCTTCCTGACGCATTTTGTTTCCGATAATTAAGTCAGGCTTTAATGCAGCAATTGCTTCTACATTAAGTGCACTCTCATCACCAACAACTTCAACGTCTGTCATTTCATCTGAAATGTGATCATACCAAGGATCGCCTAACCAGGATTTAACAGCTCCAACAGGTTTTACGCCTAAAGCTAAAAGAGCTTCTGTTCCTTCATTTGTTAAAATAACAACCTTTTCAGGTTTTTTCTTAACTTCAGTTGTGCCCATTGCATGCTCAACAGTATATGCTTCGCTTTCTTTATCTTTGCTGCCAGTATCATCAGCCGTTTTATCTTTCTCGTTGTTTCCGCATGCTGCTAGAAGTACTGCTGATAAAACGATTGCAATAAGTGACAGCCATGCTTTTTGATATGTAGCTTGCATTTGTTGTTACCCCCATATTTTCATTTGATAATGATTTTCATTTACAAGTTAAATATTAATTTTTTTCCTATCAGTTGTCAATATTTAATTGAAAATGATTTTCATTTACGAATAAAATATTAATTTTTCTGATTTCGATTGTCAATATTTAATTGAAAATGATTTTCAAATTCAATTGACTTTGTTACAATAGCTTTAGAAAAATATTAAGAAGTGATGGTTTCACATCAAGAGGTATAAATATGTTATTACAGACTAATTTAGTGAAAATAGCTGGACTTATCACTGGTTTTATTTTGCTTTTAGTGAGTATTTGTGCAAGTGTCGTGCTTGGCTATACACAAACCTCGTGGGAAACAGCCATTAATGCGCTTACAAATTTTAATGGTTCTGACGAACATTTAATTATTCAAACAGTAAGGCTTCCGAGAGCAGCAACAGCTGTTGTTGTTGGAGCCAGCCTTGCTGTTGCAGGGGCACTGATGCAGGCTCTTACTAAAAATCCGCTGGCATCTCCGGGCGTATTCGGGATTAATGCAGGAGCGGGATTCTTTGTTGTGATTGCCGTATCCATGTTTGGCGTCAGCTCTTTGCAGGCCTTCACTTGGATTTCCTTTTTAGGAGCGGCAGCAGCTGCTTTCACTGTTTATTTTGCAGGTTCTTTTGGGAGAGAAGGATTAACACCAATGAAGCTTACATTGGCCGGAGCAGCGATGGCTGCTTTGTTTTCCTCGCTGACTCAAGGATTTCTTGTGAGTAACGAAGCTGCATTGGATCAAGTATTATTTTGGCTTGCCGGCTCTGTTCAGGGAAGGAAGCTTGAGCTTCTCTATAGCGTGCTTCCTTATATTGGAGTTGCTTTTGTTATCTGTGTCTTTCTTGCATCCAAGGTCAACCTGCTGATGATGGGTGAAGATGTCGCAAAAGGGCTCGGCCAGAAAACAGGCACCGTCAAATTAATGACGGCTGCTGTTATTATTCTGCTTGCAGGAGGAGCAGTTGCGATTGCAGGTCCTGTTGGATTTGTAGGGATTGTCATTCCGCATATTGCCCGTTACTTTGTCGGGAATGATCACCGCTGGATTCTTCCTTATTGTGCAGTACTCGGAGGAGTGCTTTTAGTGACGGCTGACATTGGGGCCAGGTTCGTCGCGATGCCTGAAGAAGTGCCGGTAGGAGTGATGACGGCTCTTGTCGGAACACCATTTTTCATCTACATCGCGCGCAGGGGGTTCCAGAAATAATGAAAAGCTATCAATCTTTTAGAATAGGAAAAGGGTTTATTTCTTTCCTTATTGATAAAAAAGCCTTAACGGTCTTCTGTGTTTTGCTCCTTGTCACTGCGTTTACCTTTCTTTTCAGTACAGGTATGGGTGATTTGAGAATCAGCCCGATTCAGGTGCTTAAAACACTGGCTGGATACGGAACAGAGATGGATGAGCTTGTCATTCAGTCCTTCCGTTTGCCGAGAATCCTGATTGCTTTAATGGTCGGAATATCACTTGCTGTTGCAGGCGGCATTCTTCAGGGGATTATCCGCAATCCGCTTGCATCTCCCGATATCATCGGTATTACCGGCGGAGCTTCCGTCGCTGTTGTGATGTTTTTAGCCATATTCAGTGATAAAAATAATACTTTGACTGTACCGATCCAGTGGATGCCGGTTGCAGCTTTCATAGGAGCGACAGTCATTGCCTTATTAGTCTATATTTTGTCATGGAGGGGCGGTTCTTCTTCTATAAGACTCGTTTTGGTCGGAATTGGACTTTCTATGCTTGCTCAGTCTCTTACAACTTTATTAATGATAAAAGGGCCGATCTACCGCGCGGCGCAGGCAAATATTTGGATTACAGGAACTGTCTATTCCGCAACTTGGGATCAAGTAAAGATTATGGTGCCTATTACAATCGTATTAGTCATCATCAGCTTTATTTTTGTTAGAAACGTGAACATTCAGGAATTAGGGGATGAGCTTGCAGCTGGTGTGGGAAGCGCCGTACAGCGCAATCGATTTATTCTGCTGTCTGATTGCAACTGCATTAACAGGAAGTGCTGTTGCATTTGCGGGCGGAATCGGGTTTGTAGGTCTCATTGCCCCGCATATCGCCAGAAGACTCGTAGGGTCATCTTTCGGTGCTTTACTTCCTGTATCGGCATTGCTCGGAGCGGTGCTCGTTATGGTTGCAGATTTGATTGGAAGAACCCTTTTTGCTCCGCTTGAAATTCCTGCAGGTGTTTTCACTGCAGCGATCGGGGCACCTTATTTCATCTACCTGCTTTATAGAAGCAGAAATAACTAGGCTGTTTCCGAAGCATCTGAAATTCATCCCGCAGCTAATAATTAATCCTTATGTGAAAAGGAGTGGATAGTAAATGACAGCTATTAAAACAAAGGCGCTCACATTGTCTTATGGAGAAACAACCATTATTAATGAGCTCGATTTAGAGATTCCAAAAGGCGAAATCACTGTATTCATAGGCAGCAATGGCTGCGGAAAATCAACGCTTCTGCGTTCAATTGCACGGCTTTTAAAGCCTGAAAAAGGCGCAGTTCTTTTAGAAGGAGAAGCCATTGCGAAGCTTCCCACAAAGGAAGTGGCAAAGAAACTTGCCATTTTGCCTCAAGGTCCTGCTGCACCGGAAGGCCTGACGGTTCTTCAGCTCGTCAAACAAGGCCGTTATCCTTATCAAAATTGGCTCAAACAATGGACGGAAAAAGATGAGAAGGCAGTTATGAGCGCATTAGATGCTACAGGAATGCTGGAATTTGCTGAAAGACCGGTTGATTCCTTGTCAGGCGGACAGCGTCAGCGTGCCTGGATTGCCATGACTCTAGCTCAGGATACGGATATTATTTTACTTGATGAACCAACGACTTATTTAGATATGACTCATCAAATCGAAATTCTGGATCTGTTATTTGAGCTGAATGAAAAAGAACAGCGTACGATTGTTATGGTTCTTCATGACCTTAATTTAGCCTGCAGGTATGCTCACCATATTGTCGCTATTAAGGATAAGCAAATCTATGCGGAAGGCAGACCGGAACATGTTATTAATTGCAATCTGGTGAAGGATGTTTTTCAAATGAACTGCGAAGTTACAATGGATCCGCTATTTGGAACTCCTCTGTGCATTCCGCATGGAAGAGGCCGGTGCATTATTAAAGAGGCGGCTATTTAATCATGAACCATTTTTCAAAAGAAGAGCTCGAGCATTTATCGAGATTCAGGCTGAGTTTAGGTCGAAGTGAATCAGCAATATCGATAGAAGCGGCAAACTTGCTGGAATCTGATTTTCTCTCAAGTTACTTAATTAAGATCCAGCCAAGAATTCATTCAGACAGATTGAATGTTACAGGGTCTATGCTTGTTAAACGTTACGCCTTTCTTGCAGCTATGGCTCTTTTTTCCATGACTGTTTTTGGGAAAAAGATGAATACTGACCCTTTAAATTTAACACTTGAGACTGATGATTTGGATCCTTTATGGCTCCCTTCTTTTTACTTTCATTCTTTGGAGTGTGTTTCTGCTGGAGAAAGCAGAGATGCGTGGAGAGACGAAATTCTGAGAGAGTTATTTCGGAATCACTTAAGTAAAATTGTGACTATCGTGTCAGAGAAAGCTAGAATTTCTAAACTGATCCTTTGGGAGAATATCTTCCTTTACGTTGTATGGATGTATAACACGCTGCTTGCAAACATACCTGAGTATGTTACGATAGAGCAAATACAAGCGGATTATATGTATGTAGTGAAAGAAGCAGACGGAGAACTTTTCGGAGAAGGAATGAAAAACCCTTTCTTGCCTTTCTATAGAGAACAAGGGCAAGTAACGAGACAAACATGCTGTCTTTACTATCTGACTTCTGAGAAAAGAGATCGCTGCAGTACTTGTCCGAAGCATTGTTTAACTTAATGGATGATGAGGAGGAGATTTTGTTGCAGGAAAATCTTAAAGAACCGCTGAATGGCCTGATTGAAAAATACACTGAATTGCTTCTTGGAGAGGCGACGCCTGAGCTTCAGGAAAAAGTGAAAAGCTGGGTGATTTATTCACACATTGCCAAGTCCATGCCGCCGCTTGCGAAGCATTGGAATGAAACGTATCCGGCAGAGAAAGAAAAGGTCAAACAGCTTATTTCTGAAATTAAGCAGCTGAATGAACAGCATCGAGCAAAATCACAGACAAATAATAATGAATCATAATCTCAGAGAACAATGAAAGAGCTCTGAGATTTTTCATTTTTAATCGTCGGAAGACTCTTTTGATGATTTAAGATATAAGAAAGTATTTGTTGCTTCGATGTCTGCTCCGTAGCCCCACTCCACAGCCAGAACAAATCCGCCAAGAAAGTCAAACCCGGACCTTTTCTGCCAGGTGATAATCTGCCATGCCTGAGCTAAACAGGCGCTTGCGCTTTTCTTTTAAGGAAATAATAAATAGGCACACATAAGAAAAAGGGTATAATGGATCCTGAAACCGCTTTAATAGACCCATCCTGATAAGTGACTGTGTGCTCCCACTTCAGCCAAACAATCTCAAATGCATAGCCTGCCGCATATAAAAGACCTACAGAAAATAGATAGATTAGCACGGATGCCGCATAATTTTTCATAGGTATATCAACTCCAAAATTTTCCTTTATTTTGATTATACTGTATATTTTGATAGAGGAAAAGAGCTGCTAAATCTTTTATCAGTGAATAAATTCTTGTAAAAATGGGGGACTAACAAGTTATGTGTCAGTCAATAGCAATGATCCGTCCAATTGAAACGAAGGATCTTATTCATTTATGGAAGATCAAGTATAAAGACGAGCATCCTGAGTGGAAGAATTGGGATGCACCTTATTTTGAACATAAGAATCTTACTCTGACAGACTTCCTTTCACAGAAAGACAGTATCGTAAATCAAGAAGATTACTGGGCGATCGTTGCAGGTAAAAAAATCATCGGGACAGTAAGCTATTATTGGGAACACGAGCCTTCACTATGGCTTGAAATGGGGATAGGCATTTATGATCCTTCTTATTGGAACGATGGACATGGAACGAAAGCCTTCCGTTTATGGATAGATCACCTATTTGAGACATTGCCCATTGTAAGAGTCGGCTATACAACATGGTCTGGAAATATAAGAATGATCAAAGTGGGAGAAAAGCTCGGCATGACAGTAGAGGGACGCATGAGAAAATGCAGAGTGGTAAATGGAGAATACTACGATTCCATCAGAATCGGTTTATTGCGGGAAGAGTGGGAAGAACGATCTGCAAAAAGGTAAATTTTATAAAATGATAAAAAGCGGATTCGACCTGGGATCGTGAGGGGTATAGATTAAGAAGAGTAATTGCCAGGGAGAGTGAACACCAATGGACGATTCAAAACCAGTTATAGGCATATCAAGCTCAGTAGTCGATCACGGAGATATACCGAGCGTGCATGTGCATCAAAAATATATCAGTTCTGTCATTCAGGCGGGCGGCATTCCGGTCGTCATACCTCTTGTAGATGATGAAATGGCAAAGGTTATTGTGTCAAAATGCGATGGCTTCATCTTAAGCGGCGGGGAGGATGTGGACCCTCATTCTTACGGAGAGGACCCAGACCCGAAACTTAGAAAAACAAATAGCACGCGGGATGAAATGGAAATAGCAGTTGTGATATATGCGAAAGAAAATAAAAAGCCCGTATTTGGAATCTGCAGGGGCATAGCTATGCTTAACGCAGCTCTTGGAGGAACGGTCACCCAGGATATTGAAAGCAATTACGAGAATCCGATTAAGCATTATCAAACAGCTGACCGCCCAAATCCAACTCATGAAATCATGATTGAGAAAGGCAGCAAACTGCAGAACATTTTTGGAACAGAAACAGTCCGTGTGAACAGTATGCATCATCAGGCTGTCGGAAAGCTTGCAGATGGACTAGTGGCAACAGCCAAGGCAACTGATGGCATTATCGAAGGAATTGAAGGAACCGATAATGAGTGGTATGTGCTTGCTGTTCAATGGCATCCTGAGGAAATGGCTGCCCAGGATGAGGCGATGCATAACCTG
Source organism: Bacillus sp. V2I10 (assembly GCF_030817055.1). Classification (NCBI taxonomy): domain Bacteria; kingdom Bacillati; phylum Bacillota; class Bacilli; order Caryophanales; family Bacillaceae; genus Bacillus; species Bacillus sp. V2I10. The sequence goes on from NZ_JAUSYV010000001.1 coordinate 1,022,037, forward strand.
TTTAAAACATTTGTAGGTAAATGCAGAAAAAAATGAAAGCGGCATAATGCTGCTTCCATTTTTTTTGGTTTGATTCTTGAAAATGTGGATGTTCACAATTGTACGGAATTATTTGTAAAAGTCTTGGAATAATCTTAGAAAGTCTCGGAATTGAATATAAAAGTGTGGGAATTAATACGAAAAGTCTAGGAATAAAGGTTGTAAATCAAGAAATAAGTGCAAACCAATAAATATGAGTATAAACCCCGGAATTTCAGAGTCTTCCGGGGAAATTCTTATCCTGTCTGTCGGGTCTGACCAGTCGATTCTGCTTTTCTTTATTGAAGATAAGGTGATTGCTGCTGCAGATAATCAGCAAACTGCTGATAAGATTGCTGAAGCTTTTGGCTGTCTGCCGCTTCAAGCTTGTACCAGCCGTTTTTGTACATCACATTATATAATTCTCTTTGGCAATTTTGAGTTTCGTTGAAGATTCCCTGAATATCCTGATAAAGAGAATCATGGCTCATCTCATTTAGGACAGTGCAATAAGAATCTGTCATATATTTTTCGGTAGCCAGCAGTTCATTAATAAAGTCACGGTCATTCATTTGAGGGGTTTTAGGTACTTGTGTTTCAGGGTTGCCGATTTTGGTCTGGTTCTGATTATTATTCATCCTGCACCTCTCCTATTGAAGCTGAGCTTTCTGATTTGGATTTAAATGAGTTAAAATTTTAGAATAGTGCTGTTCATGCATTTTTCCAACCTTCTCAAGCTCGCTTTTTAATTGCTGATCACTGCATTGTGATGCAAAGAAGTGAGCTTTTTTCATGGCAAGCAAGTTCCATGAAAGCATATCTGTTAAATAAAGGTGATCTTTTGTTGTAATGACAGACGGCGGCTGCTGCATCATCCCTTGCTGTGTGCCTGTATTCTGCTGTTGTTGCATAGTATATATAACCTCCTTCAAACATTTTCTTCCTTATCGTTCCTCATCCATAAAATACTATACGGAATTTTAGTGACGGGCATTGCAAATGAGCTTAAAATATTTTCAAACTATTCTAAAGATGATAAAATAACAGATAATTCTTAATTTTTGCGCTGGAGAGCGGGGGACTTTATATGGAGCAATTACTTCGAAGCTTTTTTTTGTTTTTATCAAAAAATAAAGTACTGACCAAAGCAGCTAAAAGGTATGGACTGAGATTTGGAGCTGCTCGCTTTGTTGCAGGAGAAACAATTGAACTGGCAGCGGCTGCAATTAAAGAGTTAAATAAGAAGGGGTTAGATGTTACGATTGATTATTTGGGAGAATTCATCGATAACGAAGCAGAGGCTAATGAAATGGCTAATCATTCAATAAAAGCAATTGAAGCAATAGGCAGGGAAGATCTGCAGTCACAGCTATCCTTAAAGATGACTTCCATGGGTCTTGATATCTCAGATGAGGTTGTCCTTCGGAATATGCGGAGGATTCTTGAAGCCGCAAAGACAAACAATGTTTTTGTGACCATTGATATGGAAGACTATTCGCGCTGCGGGAAAACAATAGAAATCTTTAAAAGCCTGAAAAAAGAGTATGATAACGTTGGAACGGTTATTCAGGCTTACCTATATAGAACGGTCAAAGATCTCGATGATCTGAATCAGTTTCATCCCAATTTACGGCTTGTTAAGGGAGCTTATAAAGAATCTCCGCGTGTAGCTTTTCCTGAAAAGAAAGATGTGGACGAAAATTTTAAGAAAATAATCAAAATGCATTTAGTAAATGGAAATTATACAGCAGTCGCAACCCATGACGATGCAATAATCGAATTTACAAAACGATTTGTAAAAGAAAACAACATCCCAAATGGCCAATTTGAATTTCAAATGCTGTATGGCATCAGGCCGGATCGCCAGCTCGAACTAGTGAAAGAAGGATATAAAATGCGGGTATATGTCCCATACGGAACAGACTGGTACGGTTACTTTATGCGCCGTCTTGCAGAAAGGACGGCAAACGTGGCATTCGTTTTGAAGGGAATCGTTAAAAAATAAGAAAAAACAAGGAAGCGATAGACTTTTTCAGGGAGCTCATTTATCTGATTTTCAAACATTTTATTGGCTCACGGGCTACCCGTTAAGGAATACGGCTGGCTGTCTTTCTCCAATGTTTTCAGCAAATATTTTTACGCCTTTTTCTACTTCAATAACGAGTGAAGAAGAGTAACAGAATAAAAAAAGCTGATTCCCCACTGAGAATCAGCTTCTATCATTATTTATTCATGTCCCATGTTTTTCTTTTTATATTGCTGATTTGTACTCGAGCGTTTGCCCCCGCCGTCCATTTCATTTGTTGGACCAGAGCTGCCTTTTACGCTGGATGCACTTACTCCTGCTTTAGATGGTTCTTTCTTTAATCTTGCCATAATTGGTCACCTCCTGGCTTTTAGCCTTCCCGCCCCGCTTTTTTTCATCCCGTCATCAAAAAATGTGTGAATTTTTTGTAAATGTATTGAACAAATTTTCGAAATCTTTTATATTAGTATATAGAGGAATTGATTCCTGACTATTTTTTTCATCAAAAAATGAATGAGCATTCATTCAAATTGACAAAAGGGGGAGCATTCATGGTCCAGCGAATTAAAAAAGCTGCAGTTTTAGGATCTGGTGTTATGGGTTCAGGAATTGCTGCACACTTGGCAAATATCGGAATCCCTGTTTTATTGCTTGATATCGTCCCGCGTTCACTTACGGACTACGAAGAGAAGAAAGGGCTGTCTTTAGAAGATCGATCTGTCAGAAACCGAATCTCTAATGAATCTATCCAAAAGTTATTAAAACAAAAGCCGGCTCCGCTGACTGCTAAGGAAAATCTTTCATTGATCGAAGCGGGTAACTTCGAAGATGACATGCACGGATTGTCTGAAGCTGATTGGATTATTGAAGTAGTCGTTGAGAATTTAGACATAAAGAAAAAAGTCTTTACATTAGTAGATCAATATAGAAAACAAGGCAGTATTGTAAGCTCTAATACATCAGGAATCTCAGTTGAAGCGATGTCAGAGGGAAGATCTGAGGATTTTCAGAAGCATTTTCTTGGAACACATTTCTTTAATCCGCCCCGTTATTTAAAATTGCTCGAAGTCATTCCAACTAAAACAACATCATCAGAGGTTTTATCTTTCATTAAAACGTTCGGGGAAGATGTGCTTGGCAAAGGCGTCGTTGAAGCAAAAGACACTCCAAACTTTATCGCAAACCGAATCGGAACATACGGTCTGCTTGTCACTGTTCAGGAAATGCTGAAAGGAAACTACAGCGTAGGCGAAGTGGATTCTGTCACAGGACCGTTAATCGGCCGCCCGAAAAGCGCCACCTTCAGAACTCTGGATGTTGTAGGACTCGACACATTTGCACATGTAGCGCAAAACGTTTATGACCAGGTTGAAGGAAAAGAGAAAGCTGTTTTTGAAATTCCTGAATTTATGAAAAAAATGCTTGAAAATGGCTGGCTTGGAAGCAAATCGGGCCAGGGCTTCTTCAAAAAAGAAGGAAAAGAAATTCTTGAGCTGAATCCTGACACACTCGAATACGGAGAAAGAAAAAAATTAAAGGCCCAAAGCATAGAGATTGCAAAACAGGCAAAAGGTGCAGCAGCTAAAATGAAAGCGCTTATCTATTCTGGAGACAAAGCTAGCCAATTATTATGGAATATAACAAGTCCGACACTCCTTTACTCGGCACAATTATCACGAGAGATCGCAGATGACATCGTTGCGATTGATGAAGCAATGAAATGGGGCTTTGGCTGGCAATATGGTCCATTTGAGACATGGGATGCCATTGGGCTCTCAAAGTCAGTTGAAAAAATGGAGGCAGAAGGCCAGAATGTTCCGGCTTGGATTAAAGACATGCTTGATCGTGGATTTACTTCATTTTATAAAAAAGAAGATGGCATCTCTTATTTTTATCATGAAGGTGATTACAGACGCATCCAGCAAAACGAAAAAGTCCTTGATTTAAAAGATATAAAAGAGAAAAAAGGGGTCATTAAAAAGAACAGCGGTGCAAGTTTAATTGACCTTGGAGATGATGTTGCCCTTCTTGAGTTCCATTCCCCAAATAATGCGATTGGCATGGATATCATTCAAATGATCAATTTCGCAATCGATGAAGTCAGCAGAAATTACAAAGGGCTTGTCATCGGAAATCAGGGCAAGAACTTCTGTGTTGGAGCAAATCTTGCGATGATTTTAATGGAAGCACAGGATGACAACTATTTTGAAGTTGACATGGTTGTCCGCCACTTCCAGCAGGCGATGATGAAGATTAAATATAGTCCAAAGCCAGTTGTAGCAGCACCGTTTGGCATGACGCTCGGAGGAGGAGCTGAAATCTGTCTGCCTGCTGCGCATATACAGGCTTCAAGTGAAACGTATATGGGATTAGTGGAAGCAGGCGTTGGTTTAATCCCGGGCGGGGGCGGCAACAAAGAGCTTTACATTAAACTTCTTAACAGCATTCCTAAAGGCGTAGACTTTGATCTTCAGAATGTCGCAAATAAAGTCTTTGAGACAATTGCTACTGCAAAGGTTTCAGCATCTGCTGCTGAAGCGAGAAACAATTTTTTCTTAAATGAAAGCGATTCTGTGAGCTTTAATGGAGATCATCTCCTGCATGATGCAAAGCAAAAAGCGATTGAGCTGTTTGATAAAGGATATAAAGCACCTGTCCGCAAAAAGGTTCCAGTTGTAGGGGAAACAGGATATGCAGCACTGCTGCTAGGTGCACAATCCATGCTTCAATCAGGGTATATTTCAGAGCACGATTTAAAAATTGCAAAAAAACTTGCTTATGTCATCGCTGGCGGCAAGGTTCCATTTGGCACCGAAGTGGATGAACAGTACCTGTTGGGTTTAGAAAGAGAAGCTTTTCTGAGCTTGGTTCAAGAGGGCAAGTCACAGCAAAGAATGCAGCACATGCTTGTTAAAGGGAAACCACTACGTAATTAGGAGGGTGCACTGTTATGAGAGAAGCGGTCATTGTAGCAGGTGCGAGAACACCTGTAGGAAGAGCGAAAAAAGGATCACTTGCAACTGTAAGACCAGACGATTTAGGAGCTCTCGTTGTAAAAGAAACGCTGAAGCGTGCCGGGGGCTATGAAGGAAATATAGACGATTTGATTATCGGGTGTGCAATGCCTGAAGCAGAACAGGGATTAAATTTAGCGCGAAATATCGGGGCGCTGGCTGGACTGCCTTACACAGTTCCCGCCATTACCGTTAACCGCTATTGCTCATCAGGATTGCAGAGTATTGCCTATGCAGCAGAAAAAATTATGCTTGGCCATTCAGATACAGCGATTGCAGGGGGAGCAGAATCAATGAGCATGGTTCCGATGATGGGGCATGTTGTCCGTCCAAATGCAAATCTGGCTGAGAACGCTCCTGAATATTACATGGGAATGGGGCATACAGCTGAGCAGGTGGCAAGAAAATACGGTGTTAGCCGTAAAGATCAGGATGCATTTGCCGTACGCAGTCATGAGCGCGCTGCAAGAGCCATCCAAGAAGGCAAATTTGATGATGAAATTATTGCAGTAGATGTCACACAAAGAAGTGTTGGCATCGACAATAAGCTTCATGAAAAGCATTTCCAATTCTCGAAAGATGAAGGTGTACGTCCTGGAACAAGCATGCAGATTCTTGCGAATTTAAGACCTGCATTTTCTGTTAAGGGATCTGTAACAGCGGGCAACTCTTCACAAACAAGTGACGGGGCTGCGGCAGTTATGGTGATGGACCGTGAAAAAGCAGATGCACTAGGTCTGCAATCCCTTGTAAAATTCAGATCCTTCGCTGTGGGAGGAGTTCCGCCTGAGGTAATGGGGATTGGCCCGATTGAAGCGATTCCCCGTGCTTTAAAACAAGCTGGACTGAGCTTATCTGACATCGGACTTTTTGAACTGAATGAAGCATTTGCCTCTCAATCGATCCAGGTGATTAGAGAGCTTGGATTAGATGAAGATAAAGTGAATGTTAACGGCGGTGCAATTGCACTTGGGCATCCGCTTGGCTGTACGGGAGCAAAGCTGACCCTGTCCCTTATTCATGAAATGAAGCGGCGCAATGAACAATTTGGAGTTGTTACAATGTGCATCGGCGGCGGAATGGGCGCTGCAGGAGTGTTCGAATTAGTTTAATGATCTTGAAATAAAACTTTAGTAAACGGGGGAAACCAAACATGTCTAAAACGTCTGAAAATGTAATTAAAGGCGGCAGCTTTTTATTAGATGATGTGACTTTTGAAAGTGTATTTACACCTGAGGATTTTACAGATGAGCATAAAATGATTGCTAAAACGACAGAGGATTTTGTCGTAAATGATGTTTTGCCGCACTTAGAAGATATTGAGAATCATCAATTTGATAAATCTGTGAAGCTGCTTAAGCAAGCAGGCGAGCTGGGTCTGCTTGGAGCAGATGTTCCTGAAGAATACGGCGGCCTTGGACTCGATAAAATCAGTTCAGCTTTGATCACAGAAAAATTTGCACGTGCAGGCAGTTTTTCATTATCCTACGGCGCGCATGTAGGAATCGGATCGCTTCCAATTGTGCTCTTCGGCAATGAAGAACAAAAACAGCAATATCTTCCAGACCTTGCAACAGGCCAGCGCATTGCAGCTTACGCATTAACTGAGCCTGGTTCCGGATCAGACGCACTGGGTGCAAGAGCAACTGCGAGATTGAATGCTGAAGGCACGCACTATGTACTAAATGGAGAAAAGCAATGGATTACAAACTCTGGCTTTGCTGATGTTTTTGTAGTCTATGCAAAAGTTGACGGCGAACACTTCTCAGCTTTCATCGTAGAAAAAGGATATCCTGGAGTATCAACAGGACCGGAAGAAAAGAAAATGGGAATCAAAGGCTCTTCAACTAGAACTCTTATTCTTGAGGATGCATTGGTTCCCAAAGAAAATCTATTAGGCGACCTTGGAAAAGGCCATGTTATCGCATTTAACATCCTTAACATCGGAAGATATAAATTAGCAGTGGGAACGATCGGCGGATCAAAACGCATTATCGATGTCTCTGTACAATATGCAAATCAGCGCCAGCAATTTAAAACGCCAATCAGCAGCTTCTCGCTGATTCAGGAAAAACTGGCTAATATGGCTTCTAAAACCTATGCAATGGAGAGCTCTGTATACCGTACTGTAGGATTGTTTGAAGACCGCATGAACCGTCTGTCGCCTGAAGAAGTGAAAGACGGCAAAGAAGTAGCTGCTTCCATTGCCGAATATGCAATTGAATGTTCATTAAATAAAGTATTAGGATCTGAGACGCTTGATTATGTAGTAGATGAAGGCGTTCAAATCCATGGCGGATATGGTTTTATGGCAGAATACGAAGTGGAAAGAGCGTATCGTGATTCCCGTATTAACCGCATTTTCGAAGGAACAAATGAAATTAACCGCTTATTAGTGCCTGGAACGTATTTGCGTAAAGCAATGAAAGGTGAATTGCCATTGCTGCAAAAGGCTCAGGCTCTGCAGGAAGAGTTAATGATGCTCATGCCTGAAGAAGTTGGCGAAGGTGTTCTTGAACAAGAAAAACATTTATTGAAGAATGCTAAAAAGATCGGCTTGATGATCGCTGGACTTGCTGCACAAAAGTACGGTCAGGCATTGCAGAAGGAGCAAGAAGTATTAGTGAATATTGCAGATATCGTAAGCAGCATTTATGCAATGGAATCAGCGATTCTGCGCACTGAAAAAGCAATCAGCAAAGCAGGAGAAGCAAAGAGCGCTCAAAAGCTCCTGTATACTCAAGTTTACTGTCAGGAAGCATTTAATGAGATTGAAGCACACGCGAAGGAATCATTAGTTGCTATTGAGCAAGGCGATACGCTTCGCATGATGATTTCGGCACTCAGAAAATTCACGCGTCACACTCCGATCAACGTGATTGCCAAAAAACGTGAAATTGCTGCTGCATTAATTGAAGAAAATGGTTACCGCGCTTAAAACAAAGTATAAGAAATGGACCTTTTCCAGTAACGGAAAAGGTCTTATTTCTTTGAGGAAACTGAATTTTACATAATAGAAACTTGTGATTATGATTGTCCAATTGATTGTGGTAAAATAATCTTGTTCAATTACGGTTGCAGGTGGTGAGAAGAGTGGCTATTACGTTTTATTGGTATCCTAAATGCGGTACATGCCGAAAAGCTAAAAAGTGGTTTGAAGATCACAATTTGCAGGTAGAAGATGTACATATTGTCGAAAATCCACCGACAAAAGAAGAATTAAAAACGATGCTTGATAACAGCGGGGTAGAAGTAAAGAAGTTTTTCAATACCAGCGGTCAAAAATACCGCGAATTAGGCATGAAAGAGAAGGTTGCTTCTTTATCTGATGAAGAACTGCTTGAGATTTTGGCATCAGACGGCATGCTTATCAAACGGCCATTAGCAACAGACGGCAAGAAAGTTACCGTCGGCTTTAAAGAAGATCAATTCGAAGCAGCGTGGGCAAAGTAGTAGAAGACTTTAACTTCAGTCTTTTTACAAATAAACATGATAAAACTTGGAGGTAATAAAAATGAACACACCAAAAGAACTTCGTTATTCTGAAGAGCACGAATGGGTTAAAGTTGAAGGTGAAAAAGTACGTATCGGCATTACTGATTTTGCTCAATCAGAACTTGGGGATATTGTATTTGTTGAGCTTCCTGAAGTTGGAGATGAAATTAAAGCAGACGAGCCTTTCGGAAGCGTTGAGTCTGTAAAAACGGTTTCTGAGCTTTATGCGCCAATCAGCGGAAAAGTTGTTGAAATCAATGAGGATCTCGATGACAGCCCAGAATTTGTAAACGAATCTCCATACGAAAAAGCATGGATGATTGTTATCGAGCCAAGCAATGTAAGTGATGTTGACAGCCTAATGACTGCTGAGCAATATGTGGGAATGACAAACGAAGACTGATAAATGGCATTAAACCAGGACACCCTAACCTTTAAAAAGGAGGGTGTTCAAGGATGTCATTTGAAAAGAAGCGCTTAGATATTACAGACCGGGTAACAGGACGCTTTTCAGAAGGTCAAATGAACTTATTTTTTGAAAAAGAGCAAATTGGCACAATGTCATTTGGTCAAAATGGAAATCAGGTTTCATTGAAAAATGGATATGAAGAAGAAAACCATTCCTTTTTCCAGTATGCAGACGTTTTATTAAAAAAAGATGAAAAGTATGTAGATTGTGACGAAGAAAACGGCTGGTGCTAATCGAATGGCAGTGGAATGTTCCACTGCCATTTTTGTTCAATTATTTTAAGAAACAACCTCATGCAATTCGAATAGGTTATAAGATAACACATACTTTAACTGAATAGGTGATGGCGATGTCTGCAATTGAGGTTGAAAAGGTCATAATTGTTGAAGGAACATCTGACAAACGAAAGGTACTTAATGTTGTCAATGAACCTGTAGAAATTATCTGTACAAATGGAACAATAAGTCTTACTCGATTAGACGAAATGATTGATGCTCTGTTTTATAGAGACGTATACGTGCTCGTAGACTCAGATGAATCAGGGGATCGCCTCAGAAAGCAATTCAAGCGGGAACTGCCCGAAGCTGCGCATTTGTTTATAGATAGAATGTACCGTGAAGTTGCGACTGCACCTGATCAGCATGTTGCTGCTGTGCTTTTAAGCGCAAATATCGATGTACAGGCGAAATACTTATAAAATAAAGGGAGTCTCATGAAAAGCAATGATTGAAATAAAGGAAGAACAATTAGATATGTTTGCTGAAAAAGAATTTGGCATCCTTTATCTTTACACTCCGTTTTGCGGAACATGTCAGCTTGCAAAAAAAATGCTGGCTGTTGTTGAAGAGCTGCTCCCAGCTTTAGCGATTCATGCGGCAAACTTAAATTTCCTGCCTAAGCAAGCGATAGAATGGGGAATTGAAAGTGTTCCCTGCCTGCTTATATTTGAAAATGGAACGGTTACCCACAAGAAATATGCCTTTCATTCTGTTGAATATATTTATCAAATATTGAAAGAATATGCCGCCTGAGCAGGGCGGCATTTGACATATTTCTTGGGAAATAGAAAAAACCATTATTTTGTCTCTCCAAGTTTAATAAAGTGTCGAACCTTTCATAAAGGTGATAAGTCGTATTAAAACGAATTAATACGTTATGATCTGATAGGAAAGAAATGGGGAGAGAAAAAGAAATGGACTTATTTTCGTTTGTAGAAAAAATGAATGCGTCTTATTTTATTCAGCCTCTGCTTCCAAACGAAGAATTGAGAATACGGATAACCAGTTCAAAACAACAACCTATCCTGCTTGTTTTAAAAAAGGGGGCTTGTTTTTTAAGCAGCGACAATGACAATCTTTCAGCACATGTACTGGTTTCAGGTGATGAAAATCATCTTTCTGACTGTTTTCATTCACCAATCAGACTTCTTCAGCTCTCAAAGCTTGGAGCGATTGAAGTAAAAGGATCATTTCGTAATGTACTTAGGCTTGAATCCATTATCCAGTTGTCTAAATAATAGTCTAAAAATTCAAACTACTAAATGACTGGGTAAATGAAGCGGTGTTACAATTCATTTAGATTCAATAAGTTTGATCTTATCAAGAGAGGTGGAGGGATTTGGCCCTATGAAGCCCGGCAACCGGTTATTGCAACACGGTGCCAATTCCATCAGAGCAGGCAAGACTGCTCTGGAAGATAAGAAGAGATATGGTGATTCAGCCTCTTCTTTGAAGGGGTTTTTTTATATGAATAAATGAAAAAGGGGATGGGAAATATGGGACAAAATAAGTTCGGCTTGAGACGTTAAATGTACATGGGGGTCTGCAGAAGGATCCTGCAACAGGAGCCCGGGCTGTGCCGATTTATCAGTCTAACGCCTATGTTTTTAATGACACGGAACATGCATCGGATTTATTTGCCTTAAAAGAGCAGGGTTACATTTATACCCGGATACATAATCCTACCTCAACGGTTTTTGAAGAAAGAGTTTCCCAATTAGAAGGGGGCGTAGGAAGTCTTGCTGTAGCAAGCGGCATGGCAGCGATAACGCTTGCCATATTAAATATTGCCGGAACAGGGGATGAGATTGTCTCTGCCTCAAGCCTATACGGTGGGACCTACAACCTCTTTCAAACCACATTGCCTAAGTACGGTATACAGACTAAGTTTGTAAATGCGGATGATCCTGAGAATATCAGGGATGCCATATCGCCTAAAACAAAGGCCATTTTTGCAGAAACGATTGGCAATCCAAGTCTGCAGGTACTTGATATAGAGGCAGCTGCAAAAATCGCTCATGAAGCCGGTATCCCATTAATTATTGATAACACCTTGCAACTCCTTATTTATGCAGGCCGATCGAACATGGAGCAGATATTGTCATTCACTCTGCCACCAAATGGCTGCTTGGAAATGGCACGACCCTCGGAGGAATTATCGTAGACGGAGGAAAGTTTGATTGGAACAGCGATAAGTTTCCGGGCTTTACGACTCCAGATCCAAGCTATCACAATCTTGTATATGCAGAAGCATTGCCGGAGGCAGCCTTTATTGTAAAAGCCCGAGTTCAGCTCCTCAGGGATTTAGGGCCTGCTATCAGTCCTCTTAATGCATTTCAATTTACTCTTGAAGTAGAAACACTTCATGTAAGAATGAAAGAACATATTTTTAATACGAGAAAAGTGGTTGAGTATTTAAATGAGCATTCTGCAGTTAAATGGGTGCTGTACCCTGAAGATGAACAGCACCCTGACAAGGCCCTGGCAGATAAATATTTAGCTGAAGGGGCAGGAGCGGTTGTAGTGTTCGGCATTGATGGCGGCCGTGCAGCAGGCGCAAAGGTGATTAATTCTGTTAACCTATGGTCGCATGTAGCAAATGTCGGAGATGCCAAAAGCCTGATCATTCATCCTGCCAGCACTACACATCAGCAGCTGGATACAGAAGGCCTGAAAAAATCAGGAGTAACTGAAAACTTAATTCGATTGTCTGTTGGGATTGAACATATAGATGACCTTCTGGAGGATCTTGAACAGGCAATTGAACAAGCAACGGGTGTGAAATCATTAATTGAATCATCCGTCTTTTCGAATTAATAAAAAACTTTTGGTTGACACCGTCTTTTGGCACATGATAAAATCACACTCGTACTACTAACTCACTGAATTTAAAAGTAAACTAATTAAATAAATTGTAAGTCTCTTATCCAGAGAGGTGGAGGGAAAGTGCCCTGCGAAGCCCGGCAACCGTCAATTTTATTGAAAAGGTGCCAATTCACTCAAAGCTGTTATTCAGTTTTGAAAGATGAGAGAAAGGTTCTTCTATAGATATGCCTTTCTGCTCATTTATGCAGAAAGGCATTTTTGTTTTCTTTAAGTTAAAGGGGAACAGTGGTTCCGCTTTTCTTAATAAAAAACATGAACCTGACGCATTTCGTGCAAAATGATAGTGAGTGGAATTTTGGAAGAAGGTGAAGTCATGATTACGTTAAAAGATGTCAAAAAAGTCTTTCAATCAAAAAGCGGAAATGTTACCGCGGTTGATTCGGTTGACTTGAATATAAATCAAGGTGAAATTTTCGGAATTATCGGTTATAGCGGTGCGGGAAAAAGCTCACTGATCAGATTGCTGAACGGACTTGAAAAGCCCACAGGCGGTTCCATTCAAGTAGCGGGAAGAAAGATCGATAAAATCCGTGGAGATGAGCTGAGAAAGGCAAGACACGAAATAAGCATGATCTTTCAGCATTTTAATCTCCTTTGGTCAAGAACGGTCCGGGAAAATATTTCGTTTCCATTAGAAATCGCCGGAGTGAAAAAAGAGCAGCGGATGAAACGTGTGGAAGAGCTGATTAAGCTTGTTGGGCTGGAAGGGCGGGAAGATGCATATCCATCCCAGCTGAGCGGGGGACAAAAACAGCGTGTCGGCATTGCAAGAGCTCTTGCGAATAATCCAAAAGTATTGCTTTGTGATGAAGCAACATCAGCATTGGACCCGCAAACAACAGATTCAATTCTTGAACTGCTGGTGGATATTAACGAAAGACTGGGTTTGACCATTGTCCTGATTACACATGAAATGCATGTGATTCGTAAAATCTGCCATCGTGTTGCCGTTATGGAAAACGGAAACATTGTTGAGCAGGGTGAAGTGCTCGATGTATTCAAAAAACCGCAGCAGTCTATTACTAAGCGCTTTGTGAAACAAATTACAGAGCATGATGATACACAGGAAACGATGGAATTGATTCTTGAAAAATACAAACACGGCATGGTTATTCAGATGACATTTGTGGGGGAGTCAACAGAAAGTCCGCTCATTACGAATCTTATACGAAACCATCCGATTGAAGTAAACATCCTTCAAGGGAAAATATCGCAAACTCAAAGCGGATCATATGGAACCTTGTTCATTCATATGGACGGGCAGCCTGAAGAGCTGGATAAGGCAATGGCATTTATCCGCACTCAAGAAGTAGAAGCGGAGGTGATTGCGAATGTTTGAGAATGTGAGATGGGAAAATGTATGGGAAGCTACAAGTGAAACCTTATTCATGACAGGATTCTCCGTGGCTGCAACATTTGTCTTGGGCATTATACTCGGGCTGCTGTTATTCTTAACTTCCAGAGGCGGAATTTGGGAAAATAAACCGGTAAATATCATTATATCTGCATTCGTGAATATTTTCCGGTCGATTCCGTTTATTCTTCTTATCATTTTGCTGATTCCTTTTACAAAGGCCATTTTAGATACGTTCCTTGGTGCAAAAGCAGCATTGCCGGCTTTAATTATCGGCGCTGCACCATTTTACGGGCGGATGGTTGAAATTGCTCTTCGAGAAATAGATAAAGGAGTCATTGAGGCTGCAAGATCGATGGGTGCAAAAACATCAACGATCATTTGGAAGGTGTTAATACCTGAATCATCTCCTGCGCTTATCTCCGGTATTACCGTAACCGCTATTGCACTTGTCGGCTATACAGCCATGGCAGGGGTAGTCGGCGCCGGAGGATTAGGAAATCTTGCATTTCTTGAAGGCTTTCAGCGGAATAATAATGCTGTAACAATGATTGCGACAATCTTGATATTAGTCATTGTATTTATCATCCAATTTATTGGAGACTTTATAACATCAAAATTAGATAAACGTTAGGGAGGAAATTTATATGAAGAAATTATTGTTAAGTGCTGTATTCGCAACATCTGCTTTCGCTCTTGCTGCATGTGGTACTGGAGGCGGAAATGGCGAAGGAGAAGAAACAAAAACGCTGAAAATCGGAGCTTCAAATGTCCCGCATGCGGAAATTCTGGAGGAAGCACAGCCTTTGCTTGAGGAAAAAGGCATTGAGCTTGATATCGTACCGTTCCAGGATTATATCCTGCCGAATAAATCTCTCGCAAGTAAAGAAATTGATGCCAACTACTTTCAGCATATCCCATATTTAGAGTCTCAAATGGCTGAAAATAAAGATTACGACTTTGTTAATGCAGGCGGCATCCATATCGAGCCAATTGGTGTGTATTCTAAAAAACATAAATCATTAGAAGATATCCCAGAGGGCGGCACAATTATCATGAGTAATTCAGTAGCTGACCATGGCCGTATGCTTTCATTGCTTGAAAGCGAAGGCTTAATCACGATTAAAGAAGGTGTCGATAAAACAACTGCAACAATTGATGATATCGATGAAAACAATAAAAATCTAAAATTCAAAGCAGATGTAGAAGCAAGCATTCTTCCGCAGGCTTATAACAACGATGAAGGCGATGCTGTTTTAATTAATACGAACTATGCAATTGGTGCAGGGCTCAATCCTCAAAAAGATGCGATTGCACTTGAAGGTTCAGAATCACCATATGTAAACATCATCACAGTCCGCAAAGGCGACGAAAACAAAGAAGAAATTAAAGCTTTAGTTGAAGTGCTTCATTCAAAAGAAATTCAATCATTTATTGAAGAAAAATATGAAGGTGCAGTAGTACCTGTTGACGGAGAATAAATAGCAAGAGAGCACCCGAAATTTGGTGCTCTCTTTTTTATCTGAAATATACCAATATAATATAGTAGAAATTAGGAATAAACACTCCCCGAAAAACTCTTTTTACGCATACATCTCCTGAATGTTTTGCATACTAACGGTGATTACTATCAGGAATGGAGCTGAAAATTGATGCAGCATTTTGAAGCGAGAAATATAAGCGAAGCCGCTTTGCATAATTACAAAGAAGGTCTGGGAGTTTTTACAGAGAAAATGCCTGAGCTTGCACATCTTTATAATGAATTCACTGAAGAATGTTTTAAAGAAGGAACACTTTCCCAAAAAGAAAAGCAGTTGATTGCACTTGGCATAAGCATCTATTCACAAGATGAGTATTGTATTATTTATCATACAAAAGGCTGCTTAGATCAAGGGGCAAGCGAACAGGAAATTCTAGAAACAGTTGGAGTAACAGCTGCTTTTGGCGGAGGAGCGGCAATGAGTCAATCCGTTACCTTAGTACAAGAGTGCATCACAGAATTAAATCAGCATAAGCAATAGCATACTCGAGTATATTGGAGTATTTATATAAGAACTGTGTCTTAAATGCTGAAATCCGATATGAAGAACCACGATCCTTTCATATCCTTCTATATGATGATTGAGGCTGATTTGATCAGGTGTTATCATGTAACAGTACTAGTTGATAAAACTTGAAAGGATGATTCATTATCTACGCAAGTCAGCAAAAGCTTGATTTGAAATACACAACTGAAATGGAAAAAGCCTTAATGCAGTCTCATAAAATGGGATATGCAGTGTACAGCAGAAACCATGAAAAGCGTATGGAAGTAGAAAAGAATCGTGAAAAAGATTATCAGCAAAGCAAACAGCTATTCGCAGTATTAGACCGTAAAATGAATTAATATACCAATCCGAAAGGAATCAGTCACTGGCTGATTCTTTTTGAGTTATAAATAAATCCGGCCCTTTTAGAGAAGCTACCGAAAAAGTTGTATTCACATTTCATTTGTTATAAAATTAGAATGAGAATAAAATGAGAATGATTAAATTGAGATCTTATAGATTATTGGAGGTATAGTTATTTATGGCAGGTTCTACTTTAGTTATTAAAGATTTACATGTTGAAATTGACGGGAAAGAAATTTTAAAAGGTGTAAACCTTGAAATAAAAGGCGGAGAATTCCACGCAATCATGGGACCAAATGGTACTGGTAAATCCACACTATCATCTGCGATCATGGGGCACCCTAAATATGAAGTAACACAAGGAAGCATCACTCTTGATGGTGAAGATGTTCTTGAGATGGAAGTAGATGAGCGCGGACGTGCAGGTCTATTCTTAGCGATGCAATATCCAAGCGAAATCAGCGGAGTAACAAATGCTGACTTCCTTCGTTCTTCTATCAATGCACGCAAAGAAGAAGGACAGGAAATTTCTTTAATGAAATTCATCCGCAAAATGGACTCTAACATGGAATTCCTTGAAATGGATCCTGATATGGCACAGCGTTATCTAAATGAAGGATTCTCCGGCGGAGAGAAAAAACGCAATGAGATTCTTCAATTAATGATGATCGAGCCTAAAATCGCGATTCTTGATGAAATCGATTCAGGTCTTGACATCGATGCATTAAAAGTTGTTTCAAAAGGCATTAACCAAATGCGCAACGAGGATTTCGGCTGCCTGATCATCACTCACTATCAGCGCCTGTTAAACTACATCACACCTGATCATGTACACGTAATGATGCAGGGACGCATCGTAAAATCAGGCGGTCCTGAGCTTTCTCAGCGTTTAGAATCAGAAGGCTATGACTGGATTAAACAAGAGCTTGGCATCGAAGACGAAACTGTTGGTCAAGAAGCGTAAGCGTTAGGGGGATTAAGATGACAGTAGAGACGAAATTCAACCACGACTATGTCACGGGTTTCTCAAATGAACTCGGTGAACCGGAATGGCTTAAAGAACTGCGCTTACAAGCTCTTGAAAAAGCTGAAGACCTTTCAATGCCAAGACCGGATAAAACGAAAATTGATAAGTGGAATTTCACACAATTCCAAACACACTCAGTTAAAAGCAAAGCTTTAGCATCCCTTAATGATTTAAGTGATGAAGTAAAAGCTTTAATTGATCTTGAAGATGAGAACAAAAATCTTTATATCCAATTAGACACAACGCCTGCTTATACATCTCTTTCTCAGGATTTGAAAGATCAGGGCGTAATCTTCACTGATATTCATACGGCTGTCCGCGAACATTCTGAGCTTGTGCAAAAATACTTCATGACTGAAGGCGTGAAAGTTGATGAGCATCGATTAACAGCACTTCATGCAGCTCTTATGAACGGTGGAGTATTTGTATATGTGCCTAAAAACGTTGAGGTAACAGCACCTCTTCAGGCTGTATATGTACATGAAAACCCGGAAACAACTCTTTTCAACCATGTTATCGTTGTTGCAGACGACAACAGTTCTGTCACTTATGTTGAAAACTATATTTCAACGACTGAAACGGAAGAATCGATTTTCAACATTGTAACGGAAGTATTTGCGAACAATAATGCAAAAGTTACTTACGGTGCTGTTGATCATTTGAATAAAGGTGTTACTACTTATGTAAACCGCCGTGGTACTGCTGCACGCGATGCACGCATTGAATGGGCGCTTGGTTTGATGAATGACGGCAATACGATTTCTGAAAACACAACAAACCTGATAGGTGACGGCTCTTATGGAGACACTAAATCTGTTGTTGTCGGACGCGGAAATCAAATTCAAAACTTCACAACAAAAGTGATTCACTTCGGCAAAAATTCTGAGGGCTACATCTTAAAGCACGGCGTAATGAAAGACAGTGCTTCATCTGTCTTTAACGGAATCGGCAAAATTGAGCATGGTGCTTCTAAATCAAATGCAGAGCAGGAATCAAGAGTTCTTATGCTGAGCGAAAAAGCACGCGGAGATGCAAATCCGATTCTATTAATTGACGAGGACGATGTAACGGCTGGACATGCTGCGTCTGTTGGCCGCGTTGATCCGCTTCAATTGTATTACTTGATGAGCCGAGGCATTCCTAAAGTTGAGGCAGAGCGTCTTGTCATTCACGGCTTCCTTGCGCCGGTTGTAAGAGTACTTCCAATCGAAGGCGTTAAGAAACAGCTTGTTGAGGTCATTGAAAGGAAAGTTAAGTAATGAATATCCAAGATATCCGTTCACTCTTCCCGATTTTGGATCAGCAAGTAAATGGACAGAATCTTGTTTATCTTGACAGTGCAGCGACTTCTCAGAAGCCGCTGCCGGTCATTGAAGCGCTGGACCGCTACTATAGAGAATATAATTCCAACGTCCATCGCGGAGTTCATACACTGGGCACCAAAGCTACAGATGGCTACGAGGGAGCACGCGAAAAGGTAAGGAAGTTTATAAATGCTCAGTCTGCAGAAGAAATCATTTTCACACGCGGCGCTACAACTGCATTGAATACAGTAGCTGCAAGCTATGGACGTGCAAATCTTCAAGCTGGCGATGAGATTGTGATTACGTATATGGAACACCATGCGAACGTCATACCTTGGCAGCAGCTTGCTAAAGCTACTGGGGCTACACTTAAGTATATTCCTTTGCAGGAGGATGGCACGATTTCTCTTGAAGATGCCAGAGAAACGATAACAGATTCAGCTAAAATTGTCTCTGTTATGCAAGTTTCAAATGTTCTGGGAACAATAAATCCTATAAAAGAAATTGCAGAGTTAGCCCACAGCAAAGGTGCCATCATGGTTGTTGACGGTGCGCAAAGTGCTCCGCATATGAAAATTGATGTTCAAGATTTAAACTGTGATTTCTTTGCTTTTTCAGCTCATAAAATGTGCGGTCCGACCGGTGTTGGCGTACTGTACGGCAAAAAAGCACTTCTTGAAAACATGGAGCCTGTTGAGTTTGGCGGCGAAATGATTGATTTCGTCGGATTATACGAATCAACATGGAAAGAGCTTCCTTGGAAGTTTGAAGCCGGAACACCAATTATTGCAGGGGCAATCGGCCTTGGAGCTGCCATTGATTTTCTGGAAGAAATCGGTCTTGAAAACATTGAAGCATATGAGCACAAGCTTGCTGATTACGCACTTGAGAAACTGTCAGAAGTTGAAGGCATCACTATATACGGTCCTAAAAAGCGTGCCGGTCTTGTGACATTCAATATTGAAGATGTGCATCCTCATGATGTTGCCACAGTATTAGATGCTGAAGGTATAGCAGTTCGTGCCGGCCATCACTGTGCACAGCCTTTAATGAAATGGCTGAATGTTTCCTCGACAGCTCGTGCAAGTTTTTACCTGTACAACACAGAAGAAGAAGTTGATAAGCTTGTTGCAGGAATCATAAAAACAAAGGAGTACTTCACGAATGTCTTTTAATAATCTGGACACTCTGTACCGCCAGGTCATCATGGATCATTATAAAAACCCGCGGAACAAAGGTGTACTCGAAGATAGTTTAACAATAGATATGAATAACCCTACATGCGGAGACCGTATTCGTTTAACGCTGCAGATTGAAGACGGCAGCATTAAGGATGCAAAGTTCGACGGTGAAGGCTGTTCGATTTCAATGTCATCAGCATCAATGATGACTCAAGCGATTAAAGGTCAATCGGTCGAAACAGCTTTAAAGCTTTCAAAAATCTTTTCAGACATGATGCAGGGAAAAGATTACGATGATGACGTAGAGCTTGAGGATATAGAAGCTTTGCAAGGTGTTGCTAAATTTCCTGCACGGATCAAATGTGCAACACTTGCGTGGAAGGCAATGGAAAAAGGGGTTAAAAACAGCTAATAGCGGAACCTTAAATTTATGCCTTCTTAAGAAAAAGAATGGGGGCAGACCTCATTCTACTATGATTGGAGTGAAAACGGATGGCTAAAAAAATGCCAGAAATCGGCGATTACAAGTATGGATTTGCTGATAAAGACGTTTCGATTTTCCGTTCAAAGCGGGGATTAACTAAAGAAATTGTTGAAGAAATTTCTCGCATGAAAAGCGAGCCTCAATGGATGCTTGATTTTCGTCTGAAGTCACTGGAGCATTTCTATAACATGCCAATGCCTCAATGGGGCGGCGATATGGCTGCACTTAACTTCGATGAAATTACGTATTACGTAAAACCATCTGAAAAATCAGAGCGCTCTTGGGATGAAGTGCCTGAGGAAATCAAACGCACGTTTGATAAACTTGGAATTCCTGAAGCAGAGCAAAAATATTTGGCTGGTGTATCTGCTCAGTACGAATCTGAGGTTGTATACCACAATATGAAAGAAGATCTTGAAGAACTGGGTATCGTTTTTAAAGATACAGATACAGCTCTTAAAGAAAACGAAGATATTTTCAGAGAGCATTTCGGCAAAGTCATTCCGCCGACAGACAATAAGTTCTCAGCTCTAAACTCAGCTGTATGGTCCGGCGGATCGTTCATCTATGTGCCAAAAGGCATCAAAGTTGATACACCGCTTCAGGCATACTTCCGCATTAACTCTGAAAACATGGGTCAGTTCGAGCGTACGCTGATTATTGTTGATGAAGGTGCACATGTGCACTATGTAGAAGGCTGTACAGCTCCGGTTTACACAACTAATTCTCTGCACAGTGCTGTAGTTGAAATTATCGTAAAAGACGGCGGCTACTGCCGTTACACAACGATTCAAAACTGGGCGAACAACGTATTTAACCTTGTTACAAAACGTGCAGTTTGTGAAAAGAACGCTACAATGGAATGGATCGATGGAAACATTGGCTCTAAATTAACGATGAAATACCCTGCTGTCATCCTTAAGGGTGAAGGCGCTCGCGGTATGACATTATCCATTGCATTAGCAGGAAAAGGCCAGCATCAGGACGCAGGTGCGAAAATGATTCACTTAGCACCAAATACGTCTTCAACAATCGTTTCAAAATCAATTTCTAAACAAGGCGGTAAAGTAACGTACCGCGGAATCGTTCACTTCGGCCGCAAAGCTGAAGGTGCACGTTCCAACATTGAGTGTGATACGTTAATCATGGATAATCAGTCTACATCTGATACGATTCCATATAACGAAATCTTCAATGATAACATCTCTTTAGAGCATGAAGCGAAGGTTTCAAAAGTATCTGAAGAGCAGTTATTCTATCTCATGAGCCGCGGTATTTCAGAAGAAGAAGCAACTGAAATGATCGTTATGGGATTCATTGAACCATTCACTAAAGAACTTCCAATGGAATATGCGGTTGAAATGAACCGTTTAATCAAGTTCGAAATGGAAGGTTCAATCGGATAAAGTCTTAAAAGCCTTGGTATATAAGGAATATACCAAGGCTTTTTTATGTGAAAATTAGTGTCGTGCCATTTTTGTGCCAACTTAAAACCACTTATGATTCTTACCGCCAAGGATAATTAAAAATTGCTGATGTTAAAGTGCAGATAAAATTAATCAACATGCAAAACCCCGTTCTAAATATAGTACGGGGTTGTAATTATTTTCGGGTCTATTCCATTAAAGCACCCGATTGTGGAATAAGAATTGAATTTCTCTGGATCTGCAGTTTGACCCTCCAAATAATACTAATAGCCTTTAATATAAGCGTTTATTTGAATACTAAAAAACCTTTAATTATTGTTTTTTAACAACAGTTCAATCCTTTTAGCTGATCATTTTCATCAATGATCCATCCATATTTTTTATAGTTAATGAGTTTGCCGCATCCACTACTCGATTTAGGCCAACCATGTTTTCTCCAACCTGCTAGTACCCCATAACCGATTCCATGGGAATCTGCGGTAGCTTCATATGCATTAAATTTTATGTAATCGTAAATAGACATCTGTACTCTTCCTATTTTAATTATAGCATATAAAAAATGGTAAATATAGACTATTTATTCCCATTTACTACGGGTAAAATCAATAGAACATTAATGGTTAGGAGAGATGTAGAATGAGTTCTTTGGCTCTCGGTGTTCAGGAAATAGAAAAAACACAGCTTTTGCTCGTTGGCGGAAAAGGGTTGAATTTAGGGGAATTATCAAAAATTCAAGGAATACAAGTACCAGAAGGATTTTGTGTTACAACAGTGGGATATCAAAAAGCCATCGAACAAAACGAAACGTATCATGCTTTGTTGGATCGACTAACAATGCTAAAAGTAGAAGATCGAGATCAAATTGGTGAAATCAGCAGGAAGATTCGACAAATCATTATGGAAGTAGAAATTCCTTCCGATGTTGTGAAAGCAGTTACTCACTATCTCTCCCAGTTTGGCGAGGAACATGCTTATGCAGTGCGTTCTAGTGCGACTGCTGAAGATTTACCACATGCCTCTTTTGCTGGTCAACAAGACACCTATTTAAATATCATCGGCAAAGAAGCAATCTTGCAGCATATCAGCAAATGTTGGGCTTCCCTATTTACGGATCGCGCAGTAATCTACCGTATGCAAAATGGATTTGACCACAGTCAAGTTTATTTATCCGTTATCGTTCAAAGGATGGTTTTCCCACAGACTTCAGGGATTTTATTTACCGCTGATCCAATTACTTCCAACCGAAAGTTGCTATCAATCGATGCCAGTTTTGGACTTGGAGAAGCACTGGTCTCTGGCTTGGTATCTGCCGATTGTTATAAAGTACAGGAAGGGGAAATCATCGATAAGAAGATAGCAACCAAAAAATTGGCTATCTATGGACGAAAAGAAGGCGGAACAGAGACACAGCAGATCGATCCTGATCAGCAAAAGACTCAAACACTTACTGAACAACAAATATTACAACTAGCACGCATAGGAAGACAGATCGAAGCTTATTTTGGATGCCCACAAGATATCGAATGGTGTTTGGTTGATGATACATTTTATATTGTCCAGAGTCGGCCAATCACTACTTTATACCCCATCCCTGAAGCGAATGATCAAGAAAATCACGTCTATGTATCTGTCGGTCATCAACAAATAATGACCGACCCCATGAAACCACTGGGACTGTCTTTTTACCTGTTAACGACTCCTGCACCTATGCGTAAAGCAGGTGGAAGGTTATTTGTTGATATCACACATAATCTGGCTTCACCTGTCAGCAGAGAAATGATATTAGATACCCTGGGACAATCCGATCCGCTCATAAAAGACGCACTTATCACCATAATAGAGCGAGGAGATTTTATAAAATCGTTACCAAATGATAAAAAAGAACAGAGTCCAGGTAAAAGCAATAAAGGTATGTTGTCTGCGGGTTTTCAAGTACAAATCGAAAACGATCCGACAATCGTTTCTGATTTGATAAAGAGTAGTCAAACATCGATAGAAGAGTTAAAACAAAACATCCAAACGAAATCAGGATCAGATTTATTTGATTTTATTCTAGAAGATATCCAGCAATTAAAGAAGATATTATTTGACCCACAGAGTTTGGCTGTAATTATGGCAGCTATAGATGCTTCATCATGGATCAATAAAAACATGGAGAAGTGGTTAGGTGAAAAAAACGTAGCAGACACGCTTTCTCAATCTGTACCAAACAATATTACTTCGGAAATGGGTCTAGCATTATTGGATGTCGCAGATGTAATTCGTCCGTATCCAGAAGTCATTGAGTATTTACAACATGTAAAAGATAATAACTTCTTGGATGAACTGGAGAAGTTTGAAGGTGGAGAAAACTCGAGACGCGATCTATGCTTTTCTCAATAAATATGGAATGCGATGTAGTGGAGAAATCGATATTACGAAAACTCGCTGGATTGAAAAACCAATTACACTAATCCCAATGATTTTAAATAACATGAAAGACTTTGAAGCTAACGCTGGTAATCGGAAATTTGAACAAGGGCTACAGGAAGCTTTGAAAAAAGAACAAGAGTTATTAGATCGATTGAAGCATTTACCGGACGGTAAACAAAAAGTAAAAGAGACAAAACGAATGATCAGTCTAATCCGGAATTTCATCGGTTATCGTGAATATCCAAAATACGGTATGATTAATCGCTATTTCGTTTATAAGCAGGCTTTACTGAAAGAAGCCGAACAACTCGAACAAGGCAGCGTTATTCATGAAATAGAAGATATATACTACCTAACTTTTGAAGAGCTTCACGAAGTCGTTCGTACAAATAAACTGGATTACGGGATCATCAGCAAACGAAAAGATGAGTACAAATTATATGAAAAACTAACTCCCCCACGTGTTATCACGTCTGATGGTGAAATCATTGCGGGTAAGTACAAACGAGAAAATCTCCCAGCCGAAGCGATTGTAGGTCTTCCAGTTTCTTCTGGATTGATAGAGGGCCGAGCACGTGTCATCTTAAACATGGAAGATGCTAATTTAGAAGATGGAGATATATTGATCACCTCCTTTACTGACCCTGGCTGGACACCATTGTTTGTCTCTATAAAAGGTCTAGTCACCGAAGTTGGCGGACTGATGACTCATGGAGCAGTTATTGCACGTGAATATGGCTTACCAGCAGTTGTCGGAGTGGATAATGCTACCAAACTCATAAAAGATGGGCAACGAATTCGCGTGAATGGAACAGAAGGGTATATCGAAATATTGTAATTGTTGAATACGTCTAGATTTAATTAGTAGCACCGCTCCAGTGGTTACCAGAGCGGTGTCTTACAATCTTTCCATTGGGACAAGAAGTTGAACAACTTTATCGGTGGTGCATACTTACAAATGATATTTACCGATCCAACGCCACTCAATATATCAATATGGCCGATTTTCCAAATGTGAAGATCGGCTTTTTATATATAATTTTGTGAACGCTATCACTTAAACTAAAGGGTGCAATTCTTCAAGAAGGAGAATAGCTTTTTCTCATAAAGGAAAGGCAGAATAGTTGAAGAAGAAAGTTGGAAAGATAACACAAACAAAAAGTGGGGGTATATTACTTTGCTTAAATTGTTGGTATCTTCTATATTGGTTCTTATGTTATCATTTCAATTACTAAATTACGATGTTTTCGCTAGATCACAATCAAATGACAAACGTATGAAGCTTCTTAATGATAAAATTACTAAAGATATAGAAAGAAGCTTTCCATCGTTATCAAATATAAAATCCGAAGACAATGCTTATATCTTCAGTTATAGCGATTTAATAAAGATGATGATTTCTATAGGAAGAAATGATACTCATTTAAATTCACTGATTTCTTTGTTTAATGGAACCTCAATCGGAGATAGTCAGTTATTAATAATCAATGATGAATACAGTCATAAATGGGGCAATTTATTGACTGGTTATATATTTTATAAAGAAACAGATGGAACGAATGTACTTATAAAAATAAAACGTGGATCTAATAAATGGTAAGTTGTTAACAAAGACAAAGTACGTGGATCACATTTTACACTTAAACAAATAAATAATAATTGTAAATAGTATGATCTTCAACAAACGGGTGCATTTCTTCAAGAAGGAGAAGTGCGCTTTTTATTGAAGTAAAGAGAAGGAAGATTATAAAAAGAAAAAGGAAGATGAAATGAAACTCAGCTACGCTGGTACTGGGCCAAATACGAAAATTTCATTTATTTTGGCTTCCGCAAAACTATGAAACTTACTTTGTGTAATATTTCTATTTGCTTAGTCGTATTGATAAGCATAAATGCATGATATGAACCGAGGAGTGGTTGTATGAAAGGTTTCTCTTTTATGGAAAAAGCAATTGAAGTGGCTTTAGAAAATGTCATGTCCAACCACGGTGGACCATTTGGAGCCATTGTTGTTAAAGACGGTAAAATAATTGGTACCGGCCGAAATGCAGTAACAGCATCAAATGATCCAACTGCACACGCTGAGGTGCAGGCCATAAGGGCAGCTTGCCAATATTTAAACGACTTCCAGCTTATCGATTGCGAGATCTATACGAGCTGTGAACCTTGTCCGATGTGTATCGGAGCAATCTATTGGGCGAGACCAAAAGCTGTTTATTATGCATGTACGAAGGAAGATGCAGCGAAAATAGGTTTCGACGATCAGTTTATTTATGAAGAGCTTTCCCTTCCAATTGACCAGCGTAATATTACTATGAAACAAATTTCTCCAAATCAATATGAATTACCGTTTAAAACATGGGAAAAATCAAAAGATAAAAAACATTACTAATCTGAAATAAGAGATAGTGTTTATGAGGAGAAATCAATTAACGAAAAAAATCTCTGTAGTATCAGGAAGAGAAGCTGCGGATAATTCTTTGGAGACATTGCCATTGTTGATGGGTATTTCAGATTTGATAAAATTTATCTTTGTGCACATTGGAGGAATTCTATGATGAGAAAAATTCATTTTACTGTTAATGGTGCTCCCTGCTCTATTACTTGCCATCCTGCTAAAACACTGTTGGATGTTCTAAGAGAAGATTTGGATTTGACAGCAAGTAAAGAGTGCTGCGGTAAAGGAGAATGCGGCTCATGTTCTGTCCTTGTTAATAATGAAGTGGTTTGTTCGTGTCTGATTCTTGTTGGGCAGGTGGAAAATCAAAATGTTATTACTTGTGAAGGGGTCGGATTAACTCCTCACCTGGATAATATACAGGAGTCCTTTATTGAAGAAGGCGCAACACAATGCGGCTACTGTACTCCAGGTATCATCGTATCCGCAAAGGCCTTTCTCAATGATGTAGATTATGTTCCTTCTGTTGATGAAATTAAGACTGCCCTTGGCGGGAACCTTTGCCGATGTACTGGATATTCGAAAATCATTCAGGCTGTAAAAACAGCAGCGGAGAAGAATCTTAAAGAGCTAGGAACAGTATAGAGTTAATGGGTGTGACAGCCATTCTTCTTGCAGCCGGACAGTCAAGCCGTATGGGCAGATTAAAAGGTCTCCTTCCTTGGAAGGGAGTAACATTATTTGAGCACCAGCTAATGACACTAGAAAAATCATCCGTGGAAGAAATCATTGTCGTAGTTGGCTATCAGGCAGAACAATTTATGAAACTAGCAAAATATTTTCCAGTAAGGATGGAGTTTAATAAAAAAAATCCATTCGGGAAATGTTCTTCAATCTTATCTGGGCTTCAAGCTATGAAAAATCCAAAAAATAATATTTTAATAGCAGCATTAGATCAGCCTTTAGACACTGATACCATTAATAGTCTTTCTGAATCACTTGCAGGCAGGGATCACCTCATTGCAGTGCCTGTTTTCCTCGGAAAAAGAGGCCATCCCGTTCTTTTTTCCGGTTCATTACACAATGATCTGCTCACCATTAATGAAGAAACAATGGGTCTTAGGAGCATTTTTCAAAAATATAAAGATACTGTTATGGAAGTATCTGTAAATAATCCAGCAATTCTACTAAATCTTAACACCCCGGATGATTATCAAATGGCTTTAAAACAACAAATAAAGGAGGACCGTTCACCATGCTAATCTCTGAAATTGACCTCGTCTCCCCTGTCTCTTTACAAGAATGCTTAAAGCTGCTATCCGATAAAAGCATTGACCATAGATTGATAGCGGGCGGGACTGATGCAGCAGTGAGGATGAAGGAAGGAAAATGGCGTCCAGAAGTTTGGATAAACATCAAAGGTTTACATGAATTGCGTTACATTTCAGAAAAGGACGGAGCCATCCACATTGGGCCATTAACAACACACACTGATATCATTCGCCACACCCTGCTTCAAAAGAAAGCCGATGTATTAGTGGAGGCTGCCCGTGAAGTAGGTGCAACTCAAATGCAAAATATGGGAACAATCGGGGGGAATATCGGGACTGCTTCACCTGCCGGGGACACCATCCCAGCACTTTATGTACTCGGTGCAGTCATTGAGCTGCGCTCCATTACTTCTGTACGTCTGGTACCAATCGAAGAATTCTTTATAGGCCCAGGAAAAACCATTTTAAAGAAAAAAGAAATGATTACAAACATTATGATCCCATCCCAAAAAGCAAATGAAATCGGTATTTTTCAAAAGCTCGGTCCAAGAAAAGCACAATCTATTTCGATCGTGAATGTAGCTATTTCGCTTTTAATGGGTAAGGATCGCAAATGCCTGGGCGGAAAAATTGCCTTTGGGGCCGTAGCACCCACCATTATCAGGGCAAAAAAATGTGAGGCATTACTGACACAGCAGCCTTTGACAGATGAAATGATTCAAAATATCGGAAAAATTGCCTGGAAAGAGGTGATGCCAATAACGGATGGAAGAGCAACTGCCGCATACCGAAGAGATATGGCAAGCTCGCTGCTCGAACGCGGATTATATCGACTTTTAAGGAGGTGGGAAAACGATGGAGAAAAATAATACAGAAGCCTTAAATTGGGTAGGAAAAAGAGTCAAACGAATTGATGGACCCGAAAAGGTGACAGGTGAATTAAAATACATGACCGATTACCAGTTCGACAATATGCTGTGGGGAAAAGTTCTTCGCGCAAAATACCCTCATGCCAAGATAAAATCAATAAATACAAAAAAGGCTGAACAGCTGTCAGGTGTTGTAATTGTGCTTACCCATCAAGACATCCCTGGATTTAACGGCTTCGGCATCGTTATTCCCGATCAGCCGGTACTATGCTCTAAAGTCGTCCGGTGTACGGCTGATGCGATTGCTTTGGTTGCGGCAGAAACCCAGGAAATTGCAGAACAGGCACTTGAATTAATCGAGGTTGACTATGAACTGCTCGAAGTGATTTCAGATGCTGAACAGGCAATGTCACCAACAGCTCTTAACCTCCACCCTGACGGAAATATCCACAGCCACGTAAAAATCAAAAATGGTGAGGTTGATCAAGCCTTTCAGGAAGCAGATATTATCGTTGAAAACACCTTTTACTCCCCCCGCCAAATGCATGCTTTTATTGAAACAGAGGGCGGCTGGGGTGTAATGGATGAGGACGGCTGCATCACCATTCGCTGTCCTGGCCAATATGCCTATCGCGACAGAATGCAAATCGCACGTGCGCTCGCTTACAATCCTGAGCGGATCCGAGTCATTTCCAGTCCAATTGGAGGAGCTTTTGGCGGAAAGGATGAAATAACAGTCCAGATATACCTCGCTCTTCTAGCTATGCATACTAATGGCCGTCCTGTAAAAATTCACTACAGCCGTGAAGAATCGGTCATTGCTGGGATAAAACGGCATCCTTTCAAGGTTCATATGAAAACAGCTGCGAAAAAAGACGGCACTTTATTAGCAAACGAAGTTAGGGCTGTTGCTGATACAGGAGCTTATGCATCGCTTGGCGGAGCCGTTATTGCACTTGCAATTGAACATTCATGCGGTCCTTATAAAATACCAAATGTAAACCTGGAAGGGTTTTGTGTATATACGAATAATGGGATAGCAGGAGCTTTTAGAGGATTTGGAGTCAATCAAGTCTGTATGGGCATTGAAACTCATTTAGATATGATTGCGGAGATTCTCTGTATAGACCCTATCGAAATTCGCAAGAAAAACGTCTATCACCAAGGAGAAATTTCAAGCTTAGGGCATATCGTAAAAACGAGCGTAGGTACTTTTAAAACCCTTGAAACCGCAGAAAATTGTGATCTATGGAAAAACAGGGAAAAATACAAAGCTGATGTCAGTGAACCTTGGAAAAAAAGAGGAGTCGCCCTCGCTACCTCCTTTCATGGAATTGGCATGGGAATAGGATTGCCTGATTATGGCGCAGCATCCATTGAACTTTTGCCTGACGGAAAATTTCTTGTTGCAGTTGGCTGTGAAGAAATCGGCGGAGGAAATGGCACAGTCTATGCGCAAGTAGCCGCTGAAATCCTTAAATGTGATATAAGCCAAATCAAAGTGGTTCAAGGCGACACATCCAAGACGATCGACGGAGGTACTGTGACCGCATCCCGTTCTACCTATACAGGAGGCAGAGCTGTTGCTGCTGCAGGATCAAATATGCTTAAACTACTTACGGAAACTGCCGCAGAAATGCTTGAGGTTCCTGCATCAAAAGTAGAAGTTAATCCTAATAGTATAGCAGCAAACGGATCATGTCTAACATATAAGTCTATATTTGATTACCTCTATCAAAAAAGGAAACAAACTCGAGTTGAAGGTCACTTCTTCCTTCCAAAAGAAAAGAAAGAAATTGAAGGTTCAGGCGGAGCACCTCATCATATATACGGCTATCTGACACATGTTGTGATGGTAGAGGTTGATACATTAACAGGTGAAACAGACGTTCTTCGAGTAGTATCTATTCCTGATGCCGGCAAGGTGATAAATCCGCAGGGACTAGAGGGCCAGGCAGAAGGCGGAGCTGTTATGGGTATTGGCTACACATTGTTCGAAGATGTATTAATTGAAGAAGGCTATCATAAAACACGAAACTTCACAGACTATATCATCCCTACTATTCGAGAAACTCCACTAATTGAAACATTTCCAGTCGAGGAAGCTGAACATTCAGGACCATTTGGTGCGAAGGGTATTGGAGAAGTTGTAATGATCCCGATTATTCCAGCTATCATGTCTGCTATTTATGATGCAACAGGCGCAAGGATCAAGCATCTTCCTGCAACACCAGAAAGAGTTTTTAATGCATTAAAAGCCTTAAAAAATGAAAATATCCAATCTGCAAGGTGACCCGAAATGATGAATGAGAGTATGTATGAAAAACTCACTGAAGCACTTAATGAACGAATAAATACATTCTTATTAACTATTATCAGCCACCCTGAAAAGCAATTAATTGGCGCCAAAGCTCTATTATGGCCTGATGGAGATTTTTATACTGAAGACCCTATTTCGTTAGATTTAAACAAAAGTTTGATAGAAAAGTGCAAAAAGTTAATAAAAAAAAATCGGTCCGGCACTATACATTTGCAGTGGAACGAGGTCTCAATAGAGTGTTTTGTAGAATATTTCCCTGCTCCCATTCACTTAATTATTGCCGGTGCAGGCCATGTTTGTGAACCGGTTGCAGAAATGGGAAGAATGCTTGGCTTTTTTGTCACTGTACTGGATGATCGGGCTGAATTTGCTAGCAGGGATCGTTTCCCTCTTGCAGATCAGGTTATTTGCAGGTCCTATCTCCAATATTTTCAAACTGTTAAATTATCTGATAAAACCTATATTCTCCTGCTGACAAGAGGACATAAATTTGATGTTTTGAGTTTAAGAGAGCTATTAAACCGCAATGAAAAACCAGCCTATGTTGGGATGATCGGCAGCAGAAGGCGAATATCCGGCGTTTTTGAAGAACTAAAACAGGACTTCCCTGATGATTGTTTTGACCAGCTTTACACCCCTGTTGGACTTGATATAGGTGCACAGACCCCATCTGAAATTGCAGTTAGCATAATGGCAGAAATTTTAAAAGTGAAAAATCAAAAATCCGGTCACTCCTTGAGTGAAAAAGTAAGAAAATACGCCAAGCTTGGGTTTCAAGAGGGGGATTCAAAATGGAGCAGCTGCAACTCATAAAACGCGCGATTGAAATTAGGAAAGGGGGTGAAAAAGCAGCATTAGCTTCCATTATTCGCACAAAAGGTTCTACCCCCCGCAAAGCAGGCAGCAGAATGATTATCTTTGATTGCGGAAAAATTGAAGGAACGATCGGCGGTGGCTGCGGTGAAGCAGCGGTGATTGAAAAAGCTTTTGAGGTAATTCAATCAAACCTTCCTGCTCAGCATCGTGTGGACCTTACAAGCGGGCTGCTTTATGAAGACGGAGGCATTTGCGGAGGCATAATGGATGTATTTATCGAACCGCTGTGAACCATGTGTAAAAAACATCAAAACGTTTCTGTATGATTAAAAAGCGCATTGCAATTTAAACCATTAATCAGAATATCCGTGACGAGATCGAAAAAGCACTTCAAAAACTGAAGAAATCAGAAATTGTTAAAGACGTGTACCGTGCGATTTTTTAACGCTATTGATACCAAAGAAATAGATTCAGAGGAAGATATTCTTGTAGTGAAACGACGCTTCTTCACTGAATCCTATAATAAAGCGATTGAAGAATTTGCGAATACTTGGTTTGTGGAAGAAAATGAGCTGCATTTATCCGCGATTCAATATGTGATAGGAACAGACCCTATTCCGAATAATGGGGGAATCATCAACAGCAAGCAATTTGATAAGTATAAAGCCGTACATCCAGATGCAAAACCATTGAAATACGGACCAGAAAATGAAGCGTCAGTGGAGAATGACATTAGATGAAGTCATTGTACCTTTGGATGACGAGTTGAGATAAAATAGTTTTGAAATAAATAAACAAAATCTATATAGTTATAGGCCAACTGCGAAGGTGTAGTTGGCCTATACTTTATCCGAAAAAAGATAAGGCGGAATAAGAATATGTTTGAGAGAGTTGATTATTACTCATAAAAATATATATCTAATCTTTCCATTACACCAGTTAGTTTTTTAACTAATTCAATTTTATCTGTAGGAAAAACTGTCCCCAACAGCGTTCTGATCCTAGGCAAAGCCTACTGTTTTAATGGGTACATAAATTCTTTTCAGGTGGGCTTACATGGGTCGATTACAAAGTGTCGAGAGGTCATTTTATAGATAGCTATTAAAAGGAAACAAATTTTTATTCCGGCTATATTGGTGATTTTAACATTGGCTTTAACACAAGTTCATCATTGAATCCCATCCATATCGTTTCGTGCCAATTTCGTGCCAACTGAATTTGAAAAGCATTGAAATGGTTTAAAAATGAAAATCGGGAAAACCTTGATTTAACAAGGTTTATGCATATATTAAAAATGTTATGAAAGTCTTCATTAATCAAGTTCGAAATGGAAGGTTCTATCGGTTAAATCGTTAAACACCTTGATATATCAACGTTTTATGAGTATTTTTAGCAACAAAAAAACCGGCCGTGCCGAAAACGTGCCGATTCAAATTTTTCTTGTAGTATAGGAGGCGAACTTTTTAAGTTCGTCTTCTTCTATTTTATCGGTAATATCAAGATAAGTGTCCGCTGTCGTTTTGATGGTTTTATGCCCAAGTCGTTGAGATACAAATTTTATACTAGCTCCTGACTTGATTAATTAGCTTCATAAAACTTGCTTAGAAGCTTGTAATATCTTATGTACTTCCTATATACAGTGCCAGTGCACTTTCATCAACTATGTAACACTATTTAAATACTAAAATCTAGCTATCCGTTCTTGTTAAATGGTGGCATTAGTTGAAATAAAAAGGCCCTTCTCTTAATTGAGAAGGGCACTCACTTATTGAGGAATATCAATTTCAAAGTTTTGTACCAAAAACTCACATTAAACAACCTTTTTTATATTCAGATTAGATTCACTTTTTTTAAATATAGAAAATAGTAATACATGCACATAAATGGGAAAAGATAACTAAAAAATGTCCAATAAATATTCCATCCATTACTGTAAATCACTTTGCCAGCAAGAACAAATGTAAGTTCAAGAATGGTAGTAGATAGTGAAAAAATAATAAGAATTAAATAAGGCTTATTAGTTTTCTTTATGTAATATATTAAGTAACTTGCTAATATCGGATAAAGACCTAAATTGAATGGCATGGCTGACAAAGTTTTTTGATCGAAAAATGGACTGATTTTCCAAAAATCAAAGTACAATCCAAATTCATTTATCACAAATGCAACAACACTAAATAATGGGGCTATAAAGTGAATGATTTGTTTATCTTTTTTATAAAGATGAACAATTCCTAATATCCAAGGAAATATAAATGCTGTCAGGACATTAAAGAACATTTTTAATCCTCCCCTCTATACTAATTTTCTCCTTTATAAAACGGAGTATTCTATTTAATAAAAAAAGCCCTTCTCATCTGAGTGGCTTCACTATCTTTTTACTCCAGCAAATCACTTTTATTAATATCAAACAGTTCGCAAGTTTTTACAATTTGATCAGCAGTCAAGTTTTTTTTATTTCTCTCAATTGATATAAGTGTGCTGACTGAAATAACTAGATAATTGGCTAACAGACCAAGGGGGATTCCTCGTTCTTCACGGAATTGCCGAAGCTTTGTACCGGCGATAATTGTAATCAGTCCTTTGTGCATTTGTTATATGTATATATATATTTATCGGCATAGAGTGTGTAATATACAGTACACAAAGCCCTTCTATTTATTGAGGTGTACTTTTTTTGTTTAACTTCCTGTTCCTGGTTTTTAAAGGAGTGGGCTACCACCAACACCTGGATCCTTCATAAAATCCACCTCTTTCTTTACTAATTCGGTAATGTCAATTTGATTATAAAGTGCTTTATTTAAAGGTTTTTAAGAAGATTCACCAGTAGCTATTTTAGTAGTAAAAGGATAAAAAAAGCTGCATTTGAAAAAGGTGTTTTTCAACAATCGGGGGCGATTGTAGCACAGTGTGATCGCCTTTTCATATTAAGATTGGGCAGTTAAAATGGAGGATCCGAAATTATTTTTTCTTCAGCAAACGGGCCATATTCTTGAATAACACTTGGTAGTTAATTTGGATATTTATGTTAAAAATAGAGATTGTGAAGGAATGTACTTAAAATAACGAAGCAGTTTAGTAGAAGAAGGTTGATTAAAAAAAATACAAATGAATGTCATAATTTAAAAAAGAAATCAAGCTTAAGATTGATTTCTCCTAATAAATTTTAAATGCCAAGGTAAGAAAAAAGCGTAGGCAATAAAATGAACGGGTATTGACCACCATGTATTCCAAAGCTTTAGTTTCATTAATCCTACTTTGATTGTTAGCCACTCTAATATTAGAGATAAAATGACAAAGAAGATAACAATAGACCATTTCTTACTTTGTTTAAAATAGTTTAAATAAATGACTGATAAACATGAGGGTATTACACCATATAGAAAAAGCTCAGATATTCCTTCTTTTTTAGGATCTCCTATGTCGAAAATGTCAAATGGAACTGCTAGTGTAATATCTACCATCCATACAATAAAACCAATGATACCAAAAGTAATATAGATTTCTTTCCAACTTAATCTTTTAGGCATAATTAAAATAAATAAAAGTAATGCTGTGCCAAGTATGGCAGGATACCACCAGCCTTGAGAAAAAGCAAAATCTGGTTGTTTCATAAAATCCCTCCATTTTTTTATTGTTACTCATAAATGATTATTTATTCAAATTTAAAAGAATGGTTTTGAAAAAACGGATGATGCTATATATGTGATTTAGTTATTTTGCTAAAACTCTTTTCTTAATGAGATAACGGATGCTGAGTGGATATCTTTGCGATTTCATTCTCTACATGTACTGTTAATAGTAGGAACTTGTATTTTTACCTGTATAAAAATGATTACAAAAATGAACGTGCCGATTTCGTACCGACTAGTACAAAAAAAGATTGAAAAGGTTTGATCATACAAAAACATAAAAACATTGGTTTTATGCACCTTGTTCATTTGCGAAAAACAGTTAGAAAGAACTCGTTAATCAAGTTCGAAATGGAAGGTCCTATCGGTTAATAAAAGAAGAAAGGCTCACCATTTGTGGTGAGCTTTTTGTATTTATAAAAGCAGTATTAAGATCCTATTTCAGTCTTAAGTCCGGGAACCGGCGAAGGAGCAAAAACGCCTCTCTGTATAAAAAAGTGTCTCTGTGCAGAAAAGTGTCATACACATGGCCCTCTCAAATGAATACAACTTATATTTCCTTTTGTTGATGCTGTAAATTTATTTTTTAAAGTTTTTCCAATAAATCAACCTCCGCTAACTTTTCATGAAAGTAAATGAATGTCCTTTTCAATGAATTTTTTAATGCCTTGTAGTATCATAAAATAATAAAGGAGGCTGAGGCTGCTTTGATTTATATTGGACTTACAGGCTGGGGAGATCATGATGCGCTTTATCCTAATGGTACTTCTGCCGGAGATAAGCTGAAGGAATACTCTGGGCATTTTCCGATTGTTGAAGTGGATGCCAGCTTCTATGCTGTGCAGCCTCAGCGCAACGCAGAAAAATGGGTGAAGGATACCCCTGACAGCTTTCAATTTATCGTGAAAGCTTATCAGGGAATGACAGGACATCAGCGGGGAGATATACCTTTTGATTCTAAAGAAGAGATGTTCCAGGCTTTTCATCATTCTATTGCACCGTATCAGGCAGGAGGTAAGCTTGGGATGGTTTTATTTCAATTCCCGCCATGGTTTGAATGCAAAAAAGAGAATGTCAGTTATTTGAGATGGTGCAAAGAGCAAATGGGTCAAGTTCCCGCTGCGTTAGAATTCAGGCATCAATCATGGTTTGCACCTAATACATATGAGAAGACCCTAACTTTTATGGAACAGGAAAAGTGGATCCACAGCATTTGCGACGAGCCTCAAGCTGGCAGCGGGTCCATTCCCGCTGTAGTGAGGGCGACAGATAACAATAAAACGTTAATCAGGATGCATGGCAGAAATGTGCATGGATGGACAAGACCTGCTAATGGTGAAGATTGGCGGGAAGTCAGGTACCTATACCGGTACAATCTGCAGGAATTGCAGGAATGGCATGAAAAGATTGATCAGCTGAGAGATGCAACTAAAGATATTTATCTTCTCTTTAATAATAATTCAGGCGGAGACGCTGCAGATAATGCAAAACAAATGAAAAAGCTATTAAGTATTGAGTACGAAGACCTTGCACCCAGACAGCTGGATTTATTCAGCGGTGAATAAACGGAAAAGAGTTGGCTTAAATGGAATGGATATTTCTTGTCCTGATCGGTTTTATTGCTGGGACGATCGGGAGTCTTGTGGGGCTTGGGGGAGGCATCATTGTTGTTCCGGCTATGCTCTTTTCTTCTGCCTTTTTTACGATTTTTGAAAACGTAACTCCGCAGACGGCCGTCGGAACTTCTTTGCTTGTTGTCATTTTCACTGGCTTATCCTCAACGCTTGCTTATATGAAGGTTAAAAAAGTAGATTATAAAAGCGGATGGATCTTTTTTATCGGAAGCGGTCCCGGAGGATTATTAGGCGCTTATCTTAATAAGTATTTAAATTTGGATTCTTTCTCTCTTTATTTTGGGTTATTCATGATTGCTGTCTCTCTGCTGCTTATGATGAGAGATAAATGGAAGCCGAAATACAGAGAGCCGGGACTGGGTGATGTAATCCGCTTTTATCCATCTGAAAACGGCAAAGATGCTGCTTATTTTTATAAACCGGCACCTGCTGTCTTTATCTCATTTGGAGTTGGATTTATCTCAGGGCTGTTCGGAATTGGCGGCGGAGCTCTAATGGTGCCTGCAATGGTGCTGCTGTTCTTATTTCCGCCGCATATTGCAGTCGCCACATCAATGTTTATTATTTTTCTATCAGGTCTTTCAAGCTCTGTCATGCATATCGCGCTTGGAAATGTGAACTGGCTTTTTGCTTTAGCTTTAATACCTGGTGCGTGGGCTGGCGGGAATGCAGGAGCCATGATTGCGACAAAGCTATCGGGTAAAACCGTGATTAACTTACTGCGTCTCATCCTCATTCTGGCCGGTTTAAAACTGATTTATGAAGGTATTTTTTAATAGAGGAGAATGTAAATGGCAGAGACCATTCATCTATATCACACAAACGATTTGCACAGTTATTTTGAAAACTGGCCCAAAGTTGCGCACTATTTAAAAAGAATGAAAAAAGAACATGCTGCAAACGGTGAAGAAATGATTTTAGTAGATGTAGGAGATCACATCGACCGTGTTCATCCCATTACAGAAGCAACAGAAGGAAAAGCAAATGTCGACCTTCTAAATGCCCTGAATTATGATGCCGTTACCATCGGCAACAATGAAGGGATTACTCTCCCTCATGAAGCGCTTGATACTCTATACAAAGATGCGCGTTTTCCGGTTGTTCTTTCAAACTTATACACCGAACTTGGTGAACGTCCGAGCTGGGTGAAGCCTTATGAAATCATCACTCTATCAAATGGCACGAAGGCAGTATTACTGGGAGTAAGCGTTTTTTACGAAAAATTTTATCAATTGCTCGGCTGGAAAATAAAAGATCCGTTTCAAAGTCTGCAGGAGACAATTGAAATGGTGAAAGATGAAGCGGATATTATCATTTTGCTTTCTCATTTAGGAATAAATGATGATGAAATCGCGGCAAAAGAGTTTCCGGATATTGATATCATACTCGGGGCTCATACTCATCATATCTTTGAAAAAGGGAAACTTCTGCATGGCACTTTATTAACAGGTGCAGGGAAAAACTGTGGATTGGTTGGGCATATTTCTCTCACTGTGGATAATGCCCGCACCTTAGTAGAAAAGGAAGCTGAAGTTATTAACATTCTTTCAGAGCCCGAATGTGAAGATACAAAACAATTTCTAGTAAATGAGACTATAAAAAGTGATGAGATCCTATCAGAAACAGTTACTGTTTTAGAAGAGGATTTATCATTGGACTGGTTTGGTCCCTCAGAATTCCCTGATCTATTAGCAGCTGCGATAAAAGAATGGTGCAAGGGAGAGGTCAGCATGGTAAATGCAGGAATGCTGCTGGAACCTCTTAAAAAAGGCCCTGTCACCAAAAAGGATCTGCACCGAATTTGTCCGCATCCTATTAATCCCTGCACTGTTTATTTAAAAGGAGACGTCCTTAAGGAAGTTATTTTAGAAGCGCGCTCAGAAAGGATGGAGCAGCTGAAATTAAAGGGTCTTGGATTCCGGGGCCATGTAATGGGACGAATGGTTTTTGACGGAATTGAGGTTTTTACAGAGCCATTAGAAGACGGTCTGCTCCATGTAAAAGAAATCTTGGTATCAGGGGCACCCATACAGCTTGATCGAATTTATACAGTAGCTACGGTGGATATGTTTACACTTGGTGTCCTGTATCCAGCTATTGGTCATGCGGAAAAGAAAACGTATCATATGCCTGAAATGCTGAGGGACTTGCTTGCCTGGAAGCTAAAACAGGTACATTCGTCCAAGAATGCCTAATTTTCACACTACATGTCTGCTTTCTTCATAAATTGTAGAAGGAAGGGAGTGTGAAATAACGATGGTATCAATGACACCAATTATTATTGAAAACAATCAGTTTACAGCCATTACGGTAGCATTGCCAAAAACCAATTTTTTGGCTGTGACAAGTGAGAAGGGATACATTATGTGCGGCGCGCTTGATGTAGCTTTGCTCAATGAAAAATTAAAAGACCGTGGAATTATTGCTGGGCGTGCAGTAGGCGTCCGTACCATTGAACAGCTGCTTGATGCCCCTCTTGAATCCATTACATTTGAAGCGGAAAATCGCGGCATACACGTCGGTATGAGCGGCAGAGAAGCACTGTTAAGAATGCTGTAATGTCAGAAAAACAAAAGCGCCTTATTTTAGGAATAGCTTATTAAATATTCATTTCAAAATCATAGATGAAAAAGAATGCGTACATCCCTCCTTTCCTGCATAAACATATCATGTAAAGGGGGGATTTATTTTTGGCCAGATTCCGCAAACGCCCTCAAAAGAAGGGGCCGCTTCCTTTCCGGTATGTATTCCTGCTTTCACTTGTCTTTTTTATTTTTTCTACAGCTGCAGGTCTGTGGATCGTTAATAAAGGAATTGAACCAACATTAATGACTGTTGCAGAGACAGAAACGAAACGGATTGCAACACTCGTTATTCAAAATGCAATCAATAAAGACATAAAAGAAGACGTTGATGTGGATGAAATGTTTGTTGTCGATACAGATGAAAAAGGGAATGTTACTACGATTGATTTCAACGCGAAGTTTGTAAGAAGCGTGCTTGCTAAAACAACAGATAAAATTCAAACGAACTTGAGAGAAGCTTCGAAAGGAAATATAGATGCACTTGAGCTTCCTGAGGGAGAACATATATCAAAAGATGAGCAGGGAGAGGGAATTATCTATTCCATCCCATTGGGCCAAGCTACAAATAATGCGCTGATCGGTAACCTGGGGCCAAGGGTTCCGGTTCGCTTCTATGTCGTCGGAGAAGTGCAGA
The DNA here is from genome assembly GCF_030817055.1 of Bacillus sp. V2I10. Classification (NCBI taxonomy): domain Bacteria; kingdom Bacillati; phylum Bacillota; class Bacilli; order Caryophanales; family Bacillaceae; genus Bacillus; species Bacillus sp. V2I10. The sequence goes on from NZ_JAUSYV010000001.1 coordinate 1,061,961, forward strand.
CTGACGTAAAAGAAACCATTCAGCAGTATGGAATTAATAATGCTCTTTAATAGAGATTGCGGTTGAAATTGAAGTGAATGTAGAAGTTGTCATCCCTTTTTCCACTCAAACCGCTACTGTAAGAAACACAATACCAATTGCAATAAAAGCTGTACAGGGGCAGGTGCCAAGTTATTACAATGGCGGCGGAGGAAGTTCTCCTCCTGCAATTGATGTACCTGAGGGATCATCTGGAAGGTAATATCGAATCATATTAGATCTTCATGTAAAGACAGTATGCCATGAGCAGCTGTCTTTTTTCAGTCTTTTCAGCTATTTATGCTGAAGATGAGATGAAATACAATAACTATTTTTCTGTAATAAAAGCCACTGTTTATCATCATTTGAAATAGCCTCTTATCATTTTAATATACTAAATTTTTAAAAAAATTTTGACATAGGTAAATTGTCGGATTATAATGAAAACAGTCAAATAATATCAGAAAATAGCAAATATTTATATTGTTTAATTATTTAAATCACAGCAGGAGGAATTCATCATGGAAAATCGTCCACAATGGGGAACAAGGGCAGGTTTTATTTTAGCAGCTATTGGATCGGCAATCGGCTTGGGAAACATCTGGCGCTTTCCTGGAGTTGCATATGAAAATGGAGGAGGATCTTTCTTTATTCCGTACTTATTTGCATTATTGACTGCAGGTATTCCGCTTCTTGTTATGGAGTTTACGCTTGGTCATAAGTATCGGGGTTCTGCACCATTAACGTATGCTAGGCTGAGCAAAAAATTTGAATGGCTTGGCTGGTGGCAGGTCGGCATCTCATTTGTCATTTCAACATATTATTCAGTTATTATCGCCTGGGCGATCTCTTATAGTGCATTTTCATTTAATTTAAGCTGGGGGAGTGACACGGAAGGATTTTTATTTAAAGAATACCTGCAGGCTGTTTCTCCTGGTGAATTCGGCGGTTTTGCACCTGGTGTATTATTGCCGCTGCTGGTTGTATGGATTGTCACGCTGGGTGTTTTATTTGCTGGTGTTAAAAAGGGGATCGAACTGGCAAATAAAATCTTCATTCCTACTTTAGTGATACTTTTCTTAATTATTGTTATTCGCGCATTAACATTAGAAGGTGCAGCACAAGGGCTTGAAGCATTTTTCAAACCAAATTGGGAGACGATTTTCAGCGGCAAGGTATGGATTGCTGCATATGGACAAATTTTCTTCAGTTTATCTATTGCTTTTGCAATCATGGTTACTTATTCAAGTTATCTTCCAAAAAAATCGGATATTACAAACAATGCCTTTATCACGGGCTTTGGTAACTCGGCGTTTGAATTGCTTGCAGGAATCGGTGTATTCAGTGCTCTTGGATTCATGGCTATGCAGCAGGGTGTTCCTGTAAATGAAGTTGTTACAAAAGGAATTGGACTTGCATTTGTAGTATTCCCTCAAATTATTAACGAGTTCCCTGCATTTAATGGCCTTTTTGGATTCTTATTCTTTGGATCACTAACATTAGCAGGTTTAACGTCACTTATTTCAATCGTTGAAACGTTTGTTGCAGGCGTTCAGGACAAATTTAAGATTTCGAGAACTAAGGCCGTATTTATCGGCGGCGGAATTTCGGCCATTATTTCCCTTTTATTTGCGACAAGAGGAGGAATCAATTTCCTCGATGTTGCAGATGAATTCATTAACAGCTTTGGTGTAACACTTGCAGGATTTGTAGAGGTTATTGTGGTAGTTTGGGTATTAAGACAGTTAACCGATCTTCAAAAACACGCTAATCAAATTTCTGATATCCAGCTCGGTTCATGGTGGAAGTTATGCTTAGGGTTTGTTACTCCAATTGTATTAGGATATATGATGGTTGATAAGCTTAGAGCTGAGCCATATGGCGGAGGAGCATATTCAAGTGAGTTCCTTTTCTATTCAGGATGGCTGGTTGCAGCAGGAGCATTACTTGCAGGTATCATTTTCTCCTTTATTTCGTGGAAAAAGGATACAATCGAGCTTCCAGCTGATAAGGAGGTATCACGCTGATGAGCTTTGGTGCTATTACAATGATGATTGTTGGAATCGTTGTTATATGGGGTGGTTTGGCTGCAAGTATAGCCCATGCAGTTGTTAAAGCTAAAAGATCAAAATAAAAAGCGGGTCAGCGTATCAATGCTGACCTGCTTTTTATTTTCTTTTTCTGTATTCTGCACGTTCCCAAACTTTCAACTGCGGATAAGGGTCATAAGACCATTCTGTCCTGCCATTATCCTTATACATGCCGTAATGGAGATGCGGAGGGAATTTTCCCGAGGTTCCGGGAGGACCGTAGCCTGAGCTGCCGACTGAACCGATTAACTGACCAGGCTCTACAATTTGTCCTACCTGCAGCCCGTCAGCAAATCCGTTTAAGTGGGCAAAATAATGGTAGGTGTTGGAGCTGTCGCGTATACCAAGTCTCCAGCCGCCGAACCTGTTCCAGCCTTTCATTTCAACAATGCCATAGCAAGTAGAGCTCACAGGAACCCCGTAATTAGCGAAGATGTCTGTGCCTTCATGTATTCTTCGCCCGCCCCAGCCGCGTGCATCCCCCCATGTATTTTTATAACTGTAATTGAAGCGAATGGGCACAGGGAAAGAATGCTGATCAAGATCCAATCTTCCGTATTTTTGAAAAAGCTTCATATGTCCCGAGATCAATCCAATCGTTTTATCACGCTGATAGTAATCCCAAAGACCAATTTTTATATTTTCTAGATCAATTCCATAAGACAGCAAATAGGCTGCAAACGTAAACAGCACATCTTCGTCATTGTCAGGCTCAGCCTTGCCGTCGTCATCTCCGTCAATTCCAATTCCTCCGAACAATGAGATGCTCGTTGGGTTTGTGTCAGATTGGTCTGGATTTTGCACACCGGCCCATACTTCGGGTCTGATATAGATGCCAATTACTCCTTTTGCTTTAGGGATATCATTCCTGGTTCTTCTTACATTACGCTCATATTGATCAACAGAGGCCAGTACGTACCAGGGAATTTGAGTAATGGTTTCAGCTTTTTTAAATAAGTTCATTCGTTCTTGATTAATTTGTTCGATGCTTTTATCTGCACCCAGCGCTTGATTCGGCAGGGCGGTACAGAAGAAACAAAGAATAAACAGGATCCATATTTTTCTCACATTACCGGTCTCCTTTAAACCAATTTCATAACCTTAGTTTGGTGTAATAAAGAAAATTCATATGTAGAAAATGTTAGAAATTACTTCAATCTCTTTCCCTTGTCCTATCTTGATCTGTTATGTTAAAGTGACTAATGTACATGTTTTATTTTCATTTTCCTTTTATGCTGATAAATCGCAGAAAACACAGAGGAATACTTATAATACATACTGGAGATGATTCAGATGGCTAAGAAAGAAGAATACCTGAGAAAGCCGGATTGGCTAAAAATAAAATTGAACACCAATGAAAATTACACAGGCTTGAAAAAAATGATGCGCGAGAACAACCTTCACACCGTTTGTGAAGAAGCAAAATGTCCTAATATTCATGAATGCTGGGCAGTAAGACGCACAGCGACATTTATGATTCTTGGCGATGTGTGCACTCGTGCATGCCGTTTCTGTGCAGTAAAAACTGGCTTGCCAAACGAGCTTGATTTGAAAGAGCCGGAACGTGTAGGAGATTCAGTAGCACTAATGAACTTAAAACATGCTGTTATTACAGCTGTTGCAAGAGATGATCTCCGTGACGGAGGAGCGAATGTATTTGCTGAGACAGTCCGCGCTGTACGCCGCAAAAACCCGTTTACCTCTATAGAAGTCCTTCCATCTGATATGGGCGGGGTTGAAGAAAACTTAAAAACGCTTATGGACGCAAGACCAGACATTCTAAACCATAACATTGAAACAGTAAAACGTTTGACTCCAAGAGTTCGCGCACGTGCAAAATATGATCGTTCCCTCGAATTCTTACGCCGCGCTAAAGAAATGCAGCCTGATATTCCTACAAAATCAAGCTTAATGATCGGCCTTGGCGAAACGAAAGAAGAAATTATCGAAACAATGGATGATTTACGTGCAAATAATGTAGACATTATGACAATCGGCCAATACTTGCAGCCTTCAAAAAAGCATCTTAAAGTATTGAAATATTACACACCTGAGGAATTTGAAGAGCTTCGTGAAATTGCAATGAGCAAAGGCTTCAGCCACTGTGAAGCTGGCCCGCTCGTACGTTCTTCATACCATGCAGATGAGCAGGTTAATGCAGCAACAAAAGCAAGACAAGCACAGGCGTAACTAAAAAACACCCGCATCTTTGATGCGGGTGCTTTTTATTTGCGGGCAGCCCCCTCGGCCAGAACAAATTCCCTCAGGAAAGTCAAACCCGGACTTTTCGGGTGAATTCTTATCTGTCTGCCCGAGTCTGCCCAGTCGATTCCGCTTTTCTATTTATACCTAGTCTGCTCGTAGTTATCCTTCATATCCTGATCAAGGTTTTCGTTTGTTTCACCGTAGCCTTCTCCGTTTGCGTTTTCACCTTTGTTTAGTTTGCGGCCTTGTGGTGATTTCAGCATTTCTTTTTTTGTATTATTGATGATTTGATCAATATCTCTGTTGTTTGGATCAAGGCCTGAGTACCCTTCAATTTGCTTAATCATTTCAGGATTATCTGAAAGGTATACATGGTAGTATCTTGGAACGACAGAAATCGCGGTTTTTTTCACTTGATCGGCTGTTTCATTTCGATTTTTAGAATCGGTCTGATAGGCGATCAGTACTTCTTCATCGGTTACGAGCGTAGCAACATCCTGAATATTGGGAAGCTGGACAATTAAGCTTGAAATGGCATTAGCCACCTTTTGGTGATCTATACCCGGTACTTTGTTGTAATCTTCGTCTTCGGCCAGATTGCTCTTTACATGACGGACATAGCCAAAATCGGATGAATGATTGTCTTTACCGTTTTCTATGCCGTTTTCATTTTTTACATTAACGGTATTGCCGCCATCTTCAAATAACTCATTTTCACTTGCAGTATTCTGGCATCCAGTTATGATGAACATACCTATCAAGGACGCCGTGAACGCGATTTTCTTCATCGCAAACACCTCCGTAACCTTAGGTTGACCAAAACAAACGCAATCTTTCTTAGCAATTGATGGGGAAATCGATTATGATAGTATTTAGACAGCTTTCATGCGAGGTGATAGTAGTGATTACGGTTCAAAATCATAGCTTTGAACTCATTAAGGACGAAAAGAATGGTTTCAATGAAGAGGCATTTAAAGCGCGTTACTCAGAAATCCTGAATAAGTATGATTATATCGTCGGGGACTGGGGCTATAACCAGCTTAGACTTAAAGGCTTTTTTGATGATCAAAATCAAAAAGCTTCCTATGACACAAAAATCAGCACCCTTGATGAATATATTTTTGAGTACTGCAATTTTGGATGTGCCCACTTTGTTTTAAAGAGAATAAAGAAATAAGCCGTGGGGAAAATCCACGGCTTATTATTTTGACGTATATGGAGGTTCTTCATTTTTCCCCGGGTCGTCGTGGGTAGGATGTGCTCCCGGATACTGCCTTGGCAGATTCTGATGCAGCGATTTAAACTCATAGTTATAAGCGCTGTAATACCGCTGACCCTCTTTCCACTCAGAGCTTTTGTTTTCGACAGGTTCATCCTTGCCCCGCGGTGCACCGTAAGGCCCCTCTGGAAAAATTTCCGCCAGGACCATATTTCTCATGTCTTCAACATTTGAAAAATCAGTATACTCCCGTTTTTCTTTATCATCCATTGTTTCACCTGCTTTTTTCGAGAGATAAGAAAGTAATATTCTGTGCATGGATGAAAAGCTGAATTGCCCAATTCCTCGGCCAGAACAAATCCGTCAAAAAAAATCAAACCCGGACTTTTCGCCGATCTGTCATCGTTGAACTAAACGGGCCATCCGCTTTTCTGACTTAGTTTACGATGGATGACCGTATCTTATCCTTACACCATTTCATACAAAAATTCCCTCAGCTCATTTGCTTCTTCTTCCTCAAGGCTGAAAGCATGCTCAATATATCCCGGTTCGTTTAAGTCATCTTCGCCGATAATCGCAAAACGGCTGCTCAATAAATTCAGTACAAGGTGTTTTCCATAATAACGGTCTGACTTAACAATGGCTAAATCAAAGCGGCTGTTTTCACCCATGAAGCTGACAAAGCGTGTTTTTGTTTCGATTGTATCATCATATAAATAAAATCTTTCGGACATGTTCATTTCCCCCTTGGACCAGATCATTTTATCTAATCATAGCAAACGTTTCACTTTATCGAAACAAGTTGTAAACATTTCGTTTTTCAGTGAAAGGAATTATTACGGGAATAAATTGAAATCAACCAAATTGTGATAAAATACAATTATTGAGCGGCTCATGCGTGCTGCACTTGAGAGAAAGTTGGGAGTGTCAAAAGATGTATTTTGTAGATCGCGAAAAAATCGAAGAAACCCTGGTTTATTTTGAAAAAAACCTTACTCTATTTTCAGAGCACAAAGAATGGAAAACTGACATCGAAGTGAAAGCGCTTGAACGTCTTGCCCAAATGATGATTGAAGCCATACTCGATACCGGAAACGCAATTATTGACGGTTTTATTATGAGAGACCCGGGGAGTTATGAGGATATTATCGATATTTTGCTCGATGAAAAAGTGGTTGCCGCCGCCGAAGCTGATGGACTGAAAGAAGTAATCGGTTTCCGTAAACAGCTCGTACAGGAGTATCTATTCATCGATCACACTGCACTTACAGATATCTTGAAAAAACAGTTGGTTGTGCTTGACGGTTTTCCTTCCCGCGTAAGAGCTTATCTGGAAAATGAACTTGGACCGGTTTCTGCTTTTAGACATTAAAGAATAAACGTATTATAATAAATGGACGCTTTCTTTTTAAGAAGGCGTCTCATTTTTTTTACATAAAGCAAGGAGTGAGATGGATGAAGAAGTACAAAGGCTATTTAATTGACCTGGATGGAACCATGTATCGCGGCAAAGAGCGAATCGAAGAAGCAAGCGACTTCGTTAAATTATTAATAGAAAAAGGTATACCGTATTTATTTGTTACAAATAATTCATCAAGAACACCTCAGCAGGTAGCGGATAAATTAAATTCATTTGATATTCCTGCAGACGAGGATAAAGTATTTACAACAAGCCAGGCAACGGCAAATTTCATTCATGAGAAAAAAGCAGGTGCGACCGTTTATGTGATTGGAGAAGAAGGCATTCAGCAGGCATTGATCGAACGGGGCCTGAAGCTTGTTGATGAAAATCCTGATTTTGTCGTAACAGGGATAGACAGAGACATTACTTATGAAAAATTAGCATTGGGCTGTATTGCTGTTCGCAATGGCGCAACTTTTATCTCAACAAATGGCGATATCGCCATACCTACAGAACGCGGACTGCTCCCGGGCAACGGTTCATTAACATCGGTCATTGCGGTTTCTACAACCGTACAGCCGATTTTTATCGGTAAACCGGAAAGCATCATTATGAAACAGGCTTTAAAAGTACTGGGTACAGGCTTTGAAGATACGTTAATGGTTGGCGATAACTATGATACAGATATTAAAGCGGGCATGAATACAGGTTTGGACACTCTGCTTGTCCATACTGGAGTGACCCTGCGCGAGCATTTGCTGAATTATGAGGAAAAGCCAACTTATACGGTTGATTCATTGTCTGAGTGGTTTGATAAAATTTAAAGAAGCAGATAGCGCATCGGGTTTGATGCGCTTTTTTTATATTGTGGCAGCTAAAAATAAGGGAATATAAGCTAATAAATTAGCCAGCTAAAAAATTCGATTTCAGCTGAAAAAATTAGTAAAATGGCTCTAATAAGTCGATTTTCCGCATATAAAATGGCGATTTTCGCTATAAACTTTAATACGTATGCCGGCAGTGGTGTCCTGCTGCGGCGTTTAAACTTCCCTTTTAGAAAGGGGCGCCATATAACTTAAAAGCTCCTTATATGGCGGACCCTTTTCTGTCTGCCTGCGCTAACCAGGCGATTCCACATTTGGTGTTGTCTGGCTCCGCATCCTAACTTCTTGGTCAGAACAAATTCCCCGAAGAAGTCAAACCCGGATTTTCTGTAGAATTCTTATCTGCCTGCCTGAGCAGGCTCCGCTTTTCGTTATCATTCAGTATTCTTAGCCCGATGAGCAAGCCTGCTTGATGCTGCGGCTGCGATGGCTCCAATGATATCATCGAGATAGGTATGGACCATTCCGGATGATTTATCATTGAGGAATTTAAGGATTCCAGGTTTTTCTTTGTCGATATAGCCGTAGTTCGTAAATCCGATTGATCCATAGATGTTGACGATGGACAGGGCAATGATTTCATCAACCCCATAAAGGCTTTCATCACTTTCGATGATGGACTGAAGCGGTTCCTCAAGCATCTTTTTCTCCGCCAGAATATCTAATTGTATGCCGGTTAATATGGCATTTTGCACTTCTCTTTTTGATAATACTCGATCTATATTTTCCAAACATTGATCGATTGTTAATGAAGGATGATATTTGACTTGCAGAAAGTATACGAGTTCTGCGATATCTTCTACTTTTACTCCACGGTCCTGTATCCATTGTCTTGCTGTTTTTTCAACAATATCCATCTTCTCTTTTTCTTTCATCCATTTCACCCAATCTTCTTTTTACTATTTTACGCAAACGGTCTTCTGAATGTGTAATGAAAAATGTCAATCATTAAAAAGTGTTTAACTTAGGAACCAAAATATACATAAATGAGCAAACTTGCGATTACGATAGGGTAAGGACTTTTATATATGGGGGAGAAACTGGTGGAAAAATTGATACGGGAACAATATGGACTTAGAGTGGCAGAGACATTCAGAGTAGGTAATTATGATGCTTTCTCATATCATCAGCATGTCTATTTGATGGTCCCGCTGGCACATATAGACGATGAAGAGCTTTATGAACTGTATAATATGAGTCAATTTCTGCTTGAACGCGGGGACCCGTTTGTGGCGGTTTTTTTGTTAACGAAGCAAGGGAATTTATATATAGAATGGGAAAAAAGGAAATATGGAATTCTGAAAACCTCTTATGTTCCAAGTGAGCGGGTGTTTCAGGTGGGCAGAGAACTTGCACGATTTCACCAAAAAGCCAGGAGCTATCCCTATCAGGTGTCAAAGATAAGCAGAATCGGCCAATGGAAGGTGCTTTGGGAAAAGCGCACAGATCAGCTTGAGGGGTTTTGGAGAGGAAAAGTCCGTTCGCAGCCGCTTGATTCTTTTGAAAAAATGTTCGCTGAATCCTTTCCATATTATATGGGCCTTGCCGAAAATGCTATTCAATACTTAGTAGACACAGAACTTGACGATGAGCCTCAGCCCATAGATTCAGCAACTGTCTGTCATCACAGATTCTATTCGGATACATGGAGATCATCAGGACTTGTCAAAATTCCGACTGATTGGGTGTTTGATCACTGCAGCAGAGATATTGCCGAATATTTAAGAAACCAATTTTTTGAACATCCCGATACTCTCCGCCAGGATGGATTTTTACTTTTAGATGAGTATGACCGGACAACGCCGCTCTCGTCTTTTTCATGGAGACTCATTTACAGCCGCCTGCTTCTGCCGATTCATTATTTTGAATGCATTGAAGATTATTATTTATCATCAGAAACAGATAAACCCTATTATGAGGCAAAGCTTTCGGAAATGCTCAAGACTTCCTCCAAATACGAAGGATTCCTGAAATCCTATGCACAATTACTGTCCATGCGGACGAAAAAAATCTATTTGCCTGCTATACATTGGCTTTAGAGCCTGTTCAATCCTCTCACACCTAATGTTAAGATAAAAGAAAAGGGAAAAGGGTGAGAGGATGAAAATACCAAAAATATTCATAACACGAAAATGTCCTGAAGAAAGATTGGAAGCGCTTAAGAATTTAGGTGAAGTGCAGATGTGGGATAAAGAGGATGAGCCATGTCCAAGGGACCTGCTGCTTGAAAAAGCAAAAGAAGCAGATGCGCTCTTGACGATGCTTTCCGACCAGGTTGACGAGGAGCTGCTTAACAAAGCAGAGAACGTAAAAGTCATTTCAAACCTTGCTGTAGGATACGACAATATTAATCTTGACTATGCGAAGCAAAAAAATGTGATCATCACAAACACACCTGATGTTTTAACAGATACAACAGCTGACCTCACATTTGCCCTCATCCTCGCTGCTGCCAGGCGGGTCATTGAAGCGGCAGACTATGTGAAGGGAGGGAAATGGACAAGCTGGAGCCCTCTTTTGCTTGCTGGAGCAGATGTTCATCATAAAACGATTGGGATTGTCGGCATGGGGAAAATAGGCCAGGCTGTGGCAAAACGGGCAAAAGGATTTGACATGAACATTCTATATCATAATCGGTCTAGAGATTACGATGCTGAAAATAAATTGGAGGCAGTTTATAAAAGCCTGGATGAACTGCTGGCACAATCGGATTTTGTAGTCTGCATGACGCCTCTTACGAATGAAACGAAAAAGATGTTCAATGCTGACAGCTTCAGGAAAATGAAATCTTCAGCTATGTTTATTAATTCCTCGCGAGGCGGAACCGTTGTGGAAGAGGATTTGATAAAAGCCCTTGAGGAAGGTGAAATTGCGGGAGCGGGGTTGGATGTATTTGAAAATGAACCAATCAGCCCCGATCATCCGCTGTTAAAGCTTCCAAATACAGTTGCGCTCCCTCATATTGGCAGTGCAACGATTGAAACAAGATACGCTATGATCGATTGTTGTGTTCAGAATATCAAGTCGGTTTTAACAGGGAAGCCTCCCATTACGCCATTAAATTAGATTACTGTTTTAAAGAACGGGGTATAGTGTTCTAAAACGGGAGGTTTCACAATGAACAGTTTTTTAGTGCAGTATACAGATAAAGAAACAATGGAGAGGATCTTTGATGGTCCCATTTTCCCAACGGAGGAAGAAGCCATGCTTGAAAAAGAAAAGCTTGAGCGCAAAGGACACATTGATGTAATAGTAGAAAACGAAAATGATATACAGCTTGACCGCGAATAGAAAAAGACGTGCGATTTACCGCACGTCTTTTTATTTTGCATCAAAATTTTTATAGTTTTAAGCGACTGATCTTAAGAGCTTGGATCCTTGATCAGATCGGATCTGATACATATTTTTATTTTCCAAAAAATATAAACCCAGTATAATCAACGAAGAAAGCGATTACATGATAAATTACTGAAAATTCCTATTGATAAGCAATGGCACACTGTTTATAATGACAATAATAGAAAATGTCTATCATACATATACAAATGTATTTCTAAGAAGGACATCAAGGGAGTGGATAAATTCATGAAAGCAATTCAAGTTGGTTTATTGGGACTAGGTACAGTCGGAACCGGTGTAGTGAAAATTATTAACGATCACCAGGATAAATTGATGCACCAGGTAGGCTGTCCAGTTAAAGTGAAAAAGGTCCTAGTACAGGATATTGATAAAAAAAGACAGGTTGAATTCGGAAAAGAGCTTCTGACGAGAAACGCTGATGAAGTTATCCACGATCCTGATATAGATGTCATTATTGAAGTAATGGGCGGCATCGAGCATACAAAGGAATATATTCTTCAGGCTCTTCAGGCTAAAAAGCATGTAGTTACTGCGAATAAGGATCTTATGGCCGTCTATGGCACGGAGCTTTTAGATGCTGCAACAGAAAATGGCTGTGACCTATTTTATGAAGCAAGTGTTGCCGGCGGAATTCCGATTTTAAGAAGTTTAGTAGATGGACTTGCTTCAGACCGCATCAACAAAATGATGGGAATCGTGAACGGAACAACGAATTTCATCTTAACAAAAATGAGCAAACAGGGAAGTCCGTATGCAGAAGTGCTGAAAGAAGCCCAGGATCTTGGCTATGCTGAGTCGGATCCTACTGCGGACGTAGAAGGCCTGGATGCTGCGCGCAAAATGGCGATTCTCGCACGTCTCGGTTTTTCAATGCACGTAGATTTAGAGGATGTAAGTGTTAAAGGGATCAGTGAAGTAACGGATGAGGACATCAGCTACAGCAAGAGACTTGGGTATACAATGAAGCTGATCGGCATCGCCAACCGCAACCATAATAAAGTCGAAGTCAGTGTACAGCCGACACTGCTGCCCGATTATCATCCATTGGCATCGGTTAACAACGAATATAATGCTGTATATGTGTACGGAGAAGCTGTAGGAGAAACGATGTTCTACGGTCCGGGTGCAGGAAGCCTGCCGACTGCAACAGCTGTTGTTTCTGATCTAGTAGGCGTCATGAAAAATATGAGACTTGGAGTGAATGGACGAAGCGCAGTGCTTCCTCAATTTGAAAAAGCATTGAAGCAGAGCGATGAAATCTATGCCCAGCATTTCCTTCGGATTCATGTGAAAGATCAGGTGGGGGCATTTTCAACAATTACTTCCTTGTTCTCAGAACGCGGGGTCAGCTTTGAGAAAATTCTGCAGCTTCCGCTAAAAAACAGCAATCTGGCAGAAATTGTAATTGTCACGCATCAGGCATCAAACAAAGACTTTGATGAGATTCTTTCAAACCTGCTTGATCTTGAAGTCGTACAGGGCATTAAAAGCTCATATCGCGTAGAAGGGAACGGTTACTCATGATGTGGAAAGGTCTCTTGAATCAATACCGGAATTACTTACCCGTAAATGACAAAACACCTTTACTTACTCTGAACGAGGGAAATACCCCTCTTGTTTTTTTACCAACTCTCTCAGAGCAGTTAGGGCTTGAGCTGTATGCAAAAACAGAAGGCGCCAATCCGACAGGCTCCTTTAAAGACAGAGGAATGGTAATGGCTGTTGCAAAAGCAAAAGAAGAAGGCAGTGATACAGTCATCTGTGCTTCTACGGGAAATACATCCGCTGCAGCAGCTGCCTATGCAGCCAGAGCGAAAATGCGCTGTATTATTGTCATTCCTGACGGGAAGATTGCGTTTGGAAAACTGGCACAGGCAGTGATGTACGGAGCTGAAATCATCGCTATAAAGGGAAATTTCGATCAGGCGCTGACAATGGTCCGCAGCATGTCTGAGAAGCTTCCTATTACTCTTGTAAACTCTGTGAACCCTTACAGGCTTGAAGGGCAAAAAACAGCTGCATTCGAGCTTTGCGACGCATTGGGAGCAGCTCCAGATATTCTGGCAATCCCTGTCGGCAATGCCGGAAACATTTCTGCGTATTGGAAGGGCTTTTTAGAATATGACAGCATTCATCAGACTGGCCTCCCGCAAATGAACGGCTTTGAAGCAGAGGGAGCAGCTGCCATTGTGCGCAATCAAGTAATTGAAAATCCTGAAACGATTGCAACTGCCATTCGGATCGGCAACCCGGCAAGCTGGGACAAAGCTGTTCATGCAGCTGAGCAGTCAAACGGCTTTATTGATGAAGTAACAGACGCGGAGATTATTGAAGCCTATCAGCTTTTAGCAAAGACTGAAGGCATTTTTGCAGAGCCTGCTTCATGCGCTTCCATTGCAGGATTAATAAAGAGCGTGAAGAAGGGCGTTTATCAAAAGGGAGCTAAAGCCGTTGCTGTTTTAACAGGAAATGGATTAAAAGATCCAAACGTAGCTGTTGATCTCTCTGAAATCAAACCAATCGTGCTTCCTAACGATGAACTTGCCGTTATGGAGCAGCTTAAGGGAGTGGGTGCATGGTGAAGGAAGGCGACATGTTAAAGATAAAAGTTCCCGGAAGCACGGCGAACATTGGACCTGGCTTTGATTCTGTCGGTCTTGCTGTAAATCGTTATCTGGAACTGAGGGTTACTCCTGCTGAAACATGGTCTTTTATTCCGTTAAACGAGGAAATGCTCACTATCCCAAGAGATGAAGAAAACCTCATTTATCAAGTTGCAAAAAGAGTGGCATCATCTTATGAATCTTTCCTGCCCGGCTGTACAGTTGAGGTATGGAGCGATATTCCTATGGCACGGGGGTTAGGGAGCAGTGCAGCTGCTATCGTGGCGGGAGTGGAGCTTGCAAATGAATTATGCTCTTTAAAGTTAAGCATGAAAGAAAAGCTGCATCTGGCCAGTATTATTGAGGGCCACCCGGATAATGCAGGAGCATCTTTGTACGGAGGATTAGTAGTGGGGCTTCATCAGGAGCAAGAAACAGAATTGGTAGCCGTTCATGAAGTCGACGTAGATCTAGTTGCAGTTGTTCCTCCATACAAGCTGTATACAAAAGATGCCCGCGACGTCCTTCCCGGTTATTTGGAATACAGCGGGGCAGTAGAGGCAAGCGCAGTCAGCAATGTTTTGGTAGCAGCTGTTCTGTCAAACAACTGGCCGCTTGCAGGGAAAATGATGCAAAAAGATTTATTTCACCAGCCGTATCGCGGTACTTTGATTAAGGAGCTTTCGAAAGTACAGAAAGCAGCTATGGATGCAGGTGCATATGGCGCGGCTCTCAGCGGTGCTGGGCCTACTGTCTTGGCATTTACGGCTAAAGGGAAAGGGAAAACACTCGCTAAACTGCTTAAAGCGCAATTTCCTAAATGTGAAGTTGAAGAGCTGACACCAGTATTAGAGGGATCAAAGGTTTATTATGAAGCCCGTTCTGGACAAGTTCGGGATTCGATTGGATAGGGCATTCTCTTGTGAGGATGCTTTTTTTGTTTTGAGAGGCTGATCAGCCTGAGTTTTGGATGTTTCTGTTCAATTTCAAAATTTATCTATTTTAAGCCGCTTCAGAAGGAAATTTATTTAGCTTGTCGAAATAAATAGAATAACGGAAAAAATTCAAGGGAAAGTATGGTGTTGATCAAAATGGAAAGTGTAAAGCAAAAGAGAGGGATGACAGCTGAAGACTTATACAAGCTGAAGTCAGTCAACGATCCTCAAGTTTCACCGTGCGGTACAAAAGCCGTTTACGTTCAAACGTCAATTCACGAAGAAAAACATCAATACATATCAAATCTATTTTTAACAGACTTAGAAAAGAATATTTCCAGTCAATGGACATATGGTGAAGGTAAAAATATTTCTCCGAGATGGTCTCCTGATGGCAGCCGCCTTGCTTTTATATCAGATCGGAGTGGAAAGAATCAGCTGTTTCTCATGTCAGCATCTGGCGGGGAGGCTAAAGCACTCACAAGAGAACATTTATCTGTCTCACAGCCTGTCTGGAGTCCCGATGGCAAGAAAATACTTGCAGCTATTACTTTGGCGCCAGAGGACAAATTAGACAAAGAGGATAGGGATGAGAAAAAGCTGCCAGAGCCGCTCGTAGTTGAGGATATGAGGTACAAGTCTGATGCAGCCGGTTTTGTAAAGAACCGTAAAAGGCAGCTTGCGATTGTGGATGTGAAAACAGGGGAGCTTGAACTTATCGGTTCAAGAGAATTTGATTATAACGATGGAGCCTGGTCCCCGGATGGGAAAGCGATTGCGTTTACTTCGAATATGACGGACGATCCTGATCAAACTTTAATCTCAGACGTTTTTATTCTATCTTTAGAAACTAATGAGCAGCAGCAGCTGACAAACAGCAATGGTTTCTTTGGCAATCTATCCTGGTCGCCGGATGGAAGCTATCTATCTTTTCTTGGTCATGAAAAAGAATTCCAAAGTGCGACTTTCTCAAAAATTTGGCTTTACAGAATGGAAACAGAAGAGTTATCGTGCTATTCAGCTGACTGGGACGTTCACATCAGTGATGCCGTTGTAGCGGATTTTATATCTGGAAGTGTGAATCCAGGTCTTATTTGGACAGAGGACAGCCAGGGGTTTTACTTTATTTTAACCGATCAGGGCAATACGGGTGTCTATTATGGATCGCTTGAAGGACAGACCTTGCCGGTAAGGTTTGAACAGGAGCATGTGTACGAGTTATCGGTTCACCCTGGCAGTCATACTGCAGTTCTTGGAATCAGTTGTCCTGATCATCCTGGTGACCTGTATTTCTTTGATTTCAGCACAGGGGAAAATCGTCAGCTTACAAATGTAAATGATGAATTTTTACAGGAAATCGAGCTCGCTGTACCTGAAGCAATTAAGTGGAATGCAGAAGATGGACTTGAGCTTCACGGGTGGATCATGAAGCCGGTTGGATTTAAGGAAAGCGAAAAATACCCGCTCGTTCTTGAAATACATGGCGGTCCGCACGCCATGTATGCCAACACTTATTTCCATGAGTTTCAGATGCTTGCATCAAGCGGGAAAGCCGTCCTCTATACAAATCCGCGGGGAAGCCATGGATATGGACAGCATTTTGTTGATCAGGTGCGCGGTGATTATGGAGGAAGCGACTATACCGATTTAATGAGTGCGGTGGATTATGCTCTTGAAAGCTATGATTATATTGATAAAGATCGATTAGGTGTAACTGGAGGCAGCTATGGCGGGTTTATGACAAACTGGATTGTCGGTCATACAAACCGGTTTAAAGCAGCTGTTACACAGCGTTCAATCAGCAACTGGATCAGCTTCTACGGAGTGAGTGATATCGGCTATTACTTTACAGAGTGGGAAATCGGCGGCAATCTGATCGATGATTTTGATAAACTGTGGCAGCACTCGCCGTTAAAATATGTCACAAACGTAGAAACGCCTCTATTGATTCTTCATGGCGAAAAAGACTACCGCTGTCCTGTAGAGCAGGCTGAGCAGCTTTATATCGCTTTAAAGCGCCTGAAAAAAGAAACAAAACTCGTGCGCTTTCCAGAGGCGAATCATGAATTATCCAGAAGCGGGCATCCTAAGCTTAGGATCGACCGGTTAAATCATATAAAAAATTGGTTCAGCGAATATTTATAAACATAAAAAAAGATGGTGAGCGGGCTCACCATCTTTTCATTTTGCATTAGAATACTTGTTCTACCTCTACAACACCCGGTACTTCTTCAAGAAGAGCGCGTTCAATCCCTGCTTTAAGTGTGATTGTTGAACTTGGGCAGCTGCCGCAGGCTCCTAAAAGGCGTAATTTTACGATGCCGTCTTCTACATCTACTAGTTCACAATCCCCGCCATCACGAAGCAAGAATGGGCGTAATTTATCTAATACTTCCTGTACTTGTTCTACCATTTGAGTTTCTGTTGTCAACTTAATCGACTCCTTCCTTATCCTGCTATTATATTCAAATAAACGCTGAAAATCTATTCATATGATTGAAGTAAAATCTGTTAATGTCACTATTTTAACATATTCCGCGGCGAATAAAAATGGATACTTTCAGCATATAAGTTTTCATGGAAAAAAAACGCTTCCTCCCTTACAATGAAACTTAAGAAAAGGGGGAATACGATGAAAAAACAAGTGGAAGTGTGTATATATGGAGCTGAAGTATTATGCCCAAGCTGTGTAAATCTTCCCTCATCAAAAGAAACATATGAATGGCTGGAAGCAGCAATTTCAAGGAAATTCCCGAAGCAGCAGTTTAAAATAGAATATGTTGATGTATTTTCGCCTCAAGACAATCCAGAAAAAAAGAGTTTTGCGGGAGAAAATCGCAAATGATGAGTATTTTTACCCTTTGGTTGTTATTAATGGAGTGGTAGTAGGAGAAGGCAATCCGAAATTGAAAACAATTTATGCGGAAATGGAGAAGCATGGGTATGTTTCTGCTTAATCATTTAACGTGCAAGTGCAGCTTGCTGAAAATGTTTTTTTATAATTAGAACAAATAATAAACTGAATGATTCAAGGTCTGGGCGCTCACCCCATAAAAAATCCCTCAGATTAAAGAAAAAACGCAAGGCATCTCATTGCCTTGCGTTTTTCTTATCCATTATGGTATTTGTAACGGTGCACTCCGAGGCCAGCATAAACGCTTTCGTTTTTGCCATAGCTGCATTCGTGGCTCTTGTTATTAACTTATATGCAATCTGGAAAAACACTCATATAAGCAAAAAAGCTATAATCGGTTTTTATATTTAGGAATGAATACTTTTATTAACCATTTTTTTATTCTTATATATATATATCAAATAAAATGGGATTACTATTATGCTTTTTACGCACTTAAAGTATTATTTATAAGTTGGACATTGCCTGCTCTTAGATACGCTTATGAATCACATCAGGTACTTCTTGAAGTGAATTTAGTGTTAAAAAATCACTACTATGCTCAACGTTAACTTCAACAACGTTATATTGCCATTCTGATTCAGCTGGAATAAATATTGCATGGATATTCATTTCAAGTGCTGGGACAATATCAGTTCTTAATGAATTTCCCACCATCCATGTTACTTTAGGATCGGCATTAATTGTTTTTAAAATATCCGATAGAGCTGTTGTATCTTTATGTTCCGAAATAAAAATACGATGTTCAAAATATATAGCGAGTTCTAACTGGGCAATTTTCCTGCTTTGATTAGCCTCATCCCCCCCTGTGTGTAAATATAATTCATGTCCCTCTTCTTTTAAACGTTGTAGTGTTTCATTCATATATGGAATTGGTTCAACCGGAATATCAAATACCTTAAACCCCAATTCTCTTAGATATTGGATTTCGTCTTTTTTCTTTTCCCTCCCTGTTAGGTCACAAAAGTATTTATAAGTACCAACAAATGACTCGGGAAACCGTTCCGACTTTAAACCGTGCTGACTAATCGCTGTAACATCAATTTGAAGTTGTTTCTGTTTTATTTCTTCCTTGGTTATGGGGTCAAACCATGTGATCATTTGGTTAGCGAACTCACCTATTACTTGGTTAAAATATCTATTACAGTATGATAATGTATCGTCAAGGTTAAATAAAATGTTTTGCTTTTGCATTTTTTACCCCTTTCCAAGTATTTTAAGCTCTAACTATTGTCCCACAATGTCTAAGTTAATATTACTTGAAGTCAGCTTACGATATTTCATCAACCTGGTACATACTTGGTCGAGATAGTAATAATAATTACATAACCGCTGATCTATATCCTTCACGTCTTGGTCGATGTTATGACAGTCATTGGGAGAATTATGGTGTGGTAGGGAGTTGTCCTATTATCGCTCAATCTTTTACTGAACTTCTAAAACGTTTGGTTAGTGGTAAAGGACAGTTTTGGTATTGGCTACAAGATAAATTTGTTACCATTGGGGATACGTATGATTAGTAACATGCATCAGCCTAAGTGTGATGCATATCTTTTGTTTTAACTCATTTATTATTCAACAAACGGGTGCTAGAGTTGAAGAACAGGGGTTGCTGCGGCAACCGTTTTGAGTGCTAACGGGCAGGTTAATGGAGGAAGTTTTCTAGAGATAAAAGATTCATCTTAGACTGGCGGCTTATTGATACTAAAAAGTTATTATTAATGCCCTGAATAAATTCAGATAATTACTTATACATATAAATTAACACTGATTTTTTTGGGAGGGAAATTGTGTATATTTTTAATCAGGGGCAATTCCTAAATGAGGATAATGTTTCGGTTAGTACGAAATAAAGGATTAAATTATGGATTGGGTTGTTTTGAAGGAATAAGGGCTTTTTGGAATGAAAAACAAAAACAACTTTTTGTTTTTCGACTTCTAGATCACTATAAACGATTCCATGAGTCTGGTCATTCACTGCATCTAAATATTCCTTATTCTCAGATGCAATTAGTATATTGGACAATACAATTATTAAAAATAAACAATATCCGGGAAGATGTTTATATCCGTCCTATTTGTATTAATGGTGAAATTACACTAGGCCCTGAATTGGGAGGTCCTTTTAATCGAGTAATGATTTATTGTACTCATTTAAAAGAGTACATTGCTAAACCAGCTTTAAACGTAAGTGTCTCTTCCTGGACACGGGTGGGCAGTAATATGATACCCCCTCAAGTAAAGCCTACAGGAGGTTATTTGAATTCAGCCTTAGCGTCTACAGAAGCTAGGTTAAATGGGTACGATGAAGCTATTTTTCTTACAAAGGAAGGAAATGTAAGTGAAGGACCAGGAGAGAACATTTTTATCGTCAAAAATAATCAATTGATAACTCCTCCTATATCAGACGATATTCTGTCAGGAATTACTCGAGATACTGTCATGCAATTAGCTAAACATGAATTGCGGTTACCTGTTTTTGAAAAGAGCCTAGCAAGAACAGAGCTATATTCAGCCGATGAAGTTTTTTTTACAGGTACGGCTATCGGAATTAAATCTATCATACAAATCGACCGAAGAATTATTGGAACAGGACAAGAGGGACCGATTACAAAGGAAATTAGGTCTATATATGAAAAAATTGTTAGGGGAGACAATGTAAATTATTTAGGCTATTGTACACCAGTGTATTAAAAATTATTAAATGCCATTGTTCAACAATACAAGATATACATGAAGTTAATGATGTGAAACGGGGTAAAATATAAGTAGTTTTTAGTTTGTTTTTCAACATAATATGTGAACTTTTTCACTTAAAGTAACGGGTGCTTTTCTTCAATAAGACAACATAAATGATCTTCAACAATCGGGCCATTTTCTTGAATAAAAGAGAAGGGATTATTCGTAAGTAAATCGAAGTTAATTCAGAAGATGTAATTTAGTTTAGCATTGGGACGTACTACTCAACATTAAGAAGGAAGAAAATTATAAAGAAAGTGGGAGATCTATTGGATACAAAAGAGATATTGAAACGGTTCGAACAGGTTGCTACATACTATATTGAAGAAATCCACATCAGGTGTTTGTGATAACATAAGGAATAAAGAGAGGAGAAATCATATGACGAAGAACAAAACAGTACTTCCGCAAGTCGTGTCAGAAGACGAGTGGCAGCTTGCTCGCGAAAAACTGCTCGTCAAAGAGAAGGAACTCACTCGTGCGTTGGACGCTCTGGCCGCGGAGCGTCGGAGGCTGCCGATGGTCCGGATCGACAAAGAGTACGTCTTCGAGGGCCTGAACGGTAAAGTAAGCCTGCTTGATCTTTTCGACGGACGTCGCCAGCTCATCGTTTACCACTTCATGATGGCTCCGGGTTCCGACCACCGTTGCCCAGGCTGCTCGTCCTTCGTAGACAACATTGGGCATCTCGCTCATCTACATGCCCGTGATACCACCTTAATTCTAGTTTCCCCCGCACCACTGTCACAGATCGAGCCCTACAAGAAGCGCATGGGCTGGACTGTGCCCTGGTTCTCTTCGAACGGCGACAACTTCAACGTCGACTGCGGTGCGGGCAGTGGATTCGGCCTGAGTGTCTTCCTCCGTGATAACGACAGCGTCTTTCGCACCTATTACACGACGGCACGCGGCGTCGACAGGATCAAGGCCGACTTCAATTTCCTGGACCTGACACCCTTCGGTCGCCAGGAAGACTGGGAAGATTCACCTGAGGGGTGGCCGCAAACCCCGCCTTATACGTGGTGGCGCCTACACGACGAATACGGTGATTGAGAGGGGAGTAGTCTAAAACGGCTGTGTCCGAGTTACGTGCAAAAGTGGGACATAGTATGAGGAAAGCTTTGTATAGCAGCTTATTCATTAGATGCCATACAACACAATTTAATCTTAAAGCCTATTTTTTAGTCTTCCACAAACGGGCGCTTTTCTTCGATAAGACAACATAAATAATATTCAACAATCGGGGGCGATTGATGAAGAACCACGCCCCTAATGATATCAATGCTCACTTATTGAGTTAGCGATTTCTGCTAATACTTCTTTTGAAACTGTGGGAAGTTCTTTACTAATACTCTGAATGTATTGAAAGCCAAGAGGCTTTTATCCTGTCCAATAAGAAGGTATCCGCAAGAATAACGCTCTCCTTCCCTGCTTGTTACATAGGTGGGTGTAGTCACCCATAGATTTGGATGATTTTGAGTTACGATATATGGATTATAACATATGAAATTGGTAATTATTGAATAAATATGATTCAAATAGAACGGTAATTTGTGTCTATATATTTATGAGTAGTCACATTCATATCCCATCAGAGTTTCTTTCGGACTCGTTTTCAATACATCATATAACTTTTGTGGAAACTGTTTTAGCTTGCCTATACTTAGACCGATCTTCCCCTAACATTTTGTCCAAATGGTGCCGTTAGGGATAAACTGTTGGTTGAGGTGGCAAAAACTTTTTTAGAAAAAACCCGCCAAAAACCCGCCCGAAGTTTAATTCTTTTTAATCTATTTTGATTTTCATAAATAAAAAAACCTTGATTTATCAAGGTTTTAAATGCAATAAAATCTATTTTAATGTCTTATCCATTATGGTATTTGTACATCCAAAGTATACCCGATTTAAGCAGTCGAGGAACTCGTCCAATTAGAGGGCGGTCATTCACAAGGCCGAAACCATGTTTCTTTCCAAGCGATCCTAATACGCCTTTCAGCTTGAAGACAGGGAAGTCCTGCGGCAATTCTTCGCCATTCCACTTTTTAAGCAGAACTTGAACGATTTGTTCAGCCTGAGCTTCAGCAAGCTGTGCACTTGGTGCATGAGGAAGACTTGCACAGTCTCCAACAACAAATGCATCCTCGTGATGTGGAAGGTGATGCTGTTTTGTAAGCACTACACGGCCCTGAGGATCTTTATCAACAGGAAGATCTCTTACGACTTTGTTCGGCTGAATTCCTGCGGTCCATACGATGGCATCGTATGAAACAGGCTCATCATGATTATATAGAACATTTTGTTCTACCTTTGTCACGTTGGCACTGTTGATAATGGTTACGCCATGATCTTCAAACCAGCCTTGAACATATTTGCTGAGACGTTCTGGAAAACTGGACAGAATGTTTTTGCCGCGGTCATAAAGCGTGATCTTAAGATCTTTTCTGCTTTCCCGGAGTTCACTGGCAAGCTCAACGCCGCTTAGTCCTGCGCCAACGATTGCAACAGAAGCACCGCCGCTTAAATTGTTAAGGAGCTGGTAGGTTTCTCTTGATTGATCGATTGTCTGAATGCTGTGGGTAAACTCTTTCGCGCCTGGAACATTATGATATTTGTCTTCACAGCCTAATCCGATAACAAGATCATCATATGAAATCGGTTCCTGATTATTCAGATGAACCTTTTTTTCTTCAAGATCAACCGAGGTTATTTCCCCGAAAGTTACATGCAGGCGTTCATGCTCTGGAAAATCTACGCGGATATGATGGTCTGAAATCGTTCCCGCAGCCAGTGCATAATATTCCGTTTTTAAACAATGATAGGGATTTTTATCTATAAGTGTAATGTGCACATCATCAGGCAGCTGACCTGGGAGCAGTCGATGAAGGACGCGCATGCCGCCGTATCCTCCGCCAAGAATTACTAAGTTCTTCATTGCAGATTCCCCTTTTTCTCCTCTTTTAGTGAGTGATATTCTTATCTATAGGTTAAATCAGTTATTAAGAAAACCTTTGCAATATGCCATCTAAAAGTATAACGAATTTGATGATAAACCACAATATGTTATGAAAAAGTCGTCTATTAATCAGTATACCCGCCCATTAGTAAATCACTTTAATGAAAATGTGTTGGTATTTATGAAAAAAGTATAACATAAAACGTAAATTATTGACGATAGTACATAGAAAGAGGTAGCATAGGATTGCAGGTGTGAGGTGATGAAGTTGAAACCAATAATAGAATTTTGTATAAGCAATTTAGCGAACGGTTCACAAGCTGCTTTGGAAAAGTTAGAAAAGGATCCTAATCTGGACATTATTGAATACGGATGTCTTGGATATTGCGGAAAATGCTATGCTTCTCTTTATGCCCTTGTAAACGGTGAGGTTGTAACTGGGGAATCATCTGAAGAGCTAGTTAAAAACATATATGATTACCTGGATGAGAATCCTATGTTCTAAGCAAAACGCGTACATTTAGTACGCGTTTTTTTACTGCTTATATTTAGCTGATTGGATACTTTTGTTTCAATTCTCTCATTTCTCGCCATCTGTCTTTTGCCATTTCAATGATGGCTTTTTCGGGGGTGTTTTTTCCCTTTTTCAATGACTTTTTTGCAGGTAAAAAGTATGATGTGTTAATAAAATGCATTATTTGAATAACTTAAAGCAAACAGATACAAAATAAGAGTAGACAATTAGCCCCTTGCCAGCATTTTAAGTGCAGTCATAGCAGGGAATTTCATGTTTTATCACGAATAAAAGCTCCCTGCACCAAAGCAGAGAGCTTTTATTATCTATAACAAACGGGGGATATTTCTATTGTGATCCTGTTTCCAGCATTTTATACTTATAAAAAAAGAAAAAAAAGAGGGAGATCAGCATGAAACAATTCCAATTCACAAAAATGCATGCACTCGGCAACAATTATATATATGTAAATATGTTTGAAGAACAAATTGAAGAGTCAAAACTTCCTCAGCTTGCAAAGGAAGTATCCAATGTATTTACAGGGATCGGTTCAGATGGACTTATCTTAATTTGTCCATCTGAAAAAGCACCAGTAAAGATGAGGATTTTTAACAGTGATGGTTCTGAAGGGAAAAACTGCGGAAATGGTCTTCGCTGTGTTGCAAAATATGCATTTGAGAATAAACTGATAGATGAAAAAGAATTTTCGATTGAAACACTTTCAGGTTTGGTTCATGCAAAGCTCGAAGTGAAAGATAATGAAGTCAGCGGAGTAACAATCAATATGGGGCAGCCAAAGCTTGTTCGGGCTGAAATTCCTATGGCCGGCACTCCTGATGAAAAAGTAATAAACGAACAGCTTGAATTTGCCGGTGAAACCTATCATGCTACAGCAGTTTCAATGGGAAATCCTCATCTTATTTTCTATGTGGACAGCATTGAAACAGCTCCAGTGTTAACACTTGGACCAAGGGTTGAGAAAGATCCTCTTTTCCCTGAAAGCATCAATGTAGAGTTTGTTGAAGTGGCTGCCGAAAATGAACTTCATTTCAGAGTGTGGGAAAGAGGTTCAGGTGTTACACAGGCATGCGGAACTGGTGCTTGTGCAGCCGTTGTCTCTTCTGTTCTCAATGGACATACGAAGAGAGGAATGGATACAACTGTTCATCTTGCCGGCGGGGATCTTCTTATTAATTGGAAGGAAGAGGGAAATGTTTTAATGACTGGCCCAGCGGAGGTTATCTGTACAGGTGTTTACTTCTACGATAAATAGCAGTGCAGGGTGTTTCATTTGAGAGTTCCGGGTGGATTGGGTATACTTAATGTATAGCCTTTGGATTATTGGCAAAGGAGGAACAAGAAAATGAATGATTTTGTAATAATTACTGAAGCAGCAGCTTATCAGATAAAAGATATGATGAAAGAAAACGGCGAAGAGCAGGCTTTTCTGCGCGTTGGCGTAAAAGGCGGCGGCTGCAGCGGTTTATCTTACGGCATGGGTTTTGAACAAGAACCGAATGAGGATGACACTCAGTTTGAGGTGCATGGCATCAATGTGCTTGTCGATAAAGAAAGCTCCCTTATTTTAAAAGGGACAAAAATTGATTTTAAAGAGTCCCTAATGGGGGGCGGATTTACCATCGATAATCCGAATGCGATTGCTTCATGCGGATGCGGTTCATCTTTCAGAACAGCTACGAATACAGGTACACCTGAAGAGTGCTGAATATAAAAAAAGACATTTCATTGGCAAAAACGACGTCAGTGAAGTGTCTTTTTTATTTCTTTTTCCGTAAAAACATTAAAAGAGTGCAAATGAAAAGAATCGCGATAAAAATTCCCCAAGTAATGGCATTAGTTCCTAGCTGATGTTCCAGATTCACTTGCTTTTCAGGTTCTTTTCCCGCACCGAGATTTCTTATGTCATCCCCTGCGTCTGTGAGCAAATTTGTTCGTTCGCATAATCCGGTCTCAAGGATATTCTTATCTCCGTATGCATAAACAAGATAATTTTCACCTTCAATGAAATCAACTCCGCACCCTGCAGAGTCCCTCTCTGTTTCAACAATAAGCTGTGATTGAGAAGGGCCTTTCCAGATAAGATCCACTTCAATTAACACTTTTTTCTGACTGCTTCCATTGATCTTTAATACTTTTCCTGAAAAAATGGCTGTTTTGTTTTCTAATTCTGACTGAACGGAAGGCTGCTGCGCACAAGAACAAGCATAGCCATTTTCTTTATTTACTAAAAAGATGCCTGACATAATTACCGCGCATAAGATTAGTTTTAGTTTCCATTTCACACTATTTCCCCCTCCTTGAAAACATAGTCGAGGATAAATAGAAAAAGGTTTCAGGTTCCAATTTAAAAACAAAGGACAAATAACGGGCATATAGTATGGATGTGTGAATAGAGAAGGGAGCTTGAATAATGAATTACTATCCATATCAGATGTATAATCGATTCCGTCTTTCATCAACAGATGAATTAAATGAAGGCCTATATAAATGGGTAAAATTAACCTTTACAAACGGTACGGAAAAAGAGGCATTTATATTCTACTTAGATAAACAATCAGGTGCGGTGTTTATTTTGTCATTTCCCGCATTAACGACAAGTCAGGCGAATGTAAATGATATTAAAACCTTCGAAGTGATGCCGGAACCTCCAAAAATGGAAGAAGAGGCTCCTCAAGAATCAGAAGAACAAAACGGCGGGACAGAAGGCGATCAGGAAGTAGGTCAAATGCCGGGAATGGGTCAACCTGAAGAAATGCAGGGCGGTCAGGAAAGTCCATTCGGTCAAATGCCGGGAATGGGTCAACCTGGAGAAATGCAGGGCGGTCAGGAAAGTCCATTCGGTCAAATGCCGGGAATGGGTCAACCTGAAGAAATGCAGGGCGGTCAGGAAAGTCCATTCGGTCAAATGCCGGGAATGGGTCAACCTGGAGGAATGCAGGGCGGTCAGGAAAGTCCATTCGGCCAAATGCCGGGAATGGGTCAAAATGGGGGCACTCAGGGCGGTCAGGGAAGTCCTTTTGGTCAAATGCCTGGAGATGATCAAAGCGGCATGCCGTTTGGCGGCCAAAGATACCAGCAATGGAATCAGCCGGTTTATTACAATCCTTACAGCTATTACTGGCAGCAATAAGTTCTGCAGCGTTTATTCCAATAAAAAAGAGGAAAAGCAGACCGCTTTCCTCTTTTTATTGTATGAATATAAAGTTTTTGCACATTAATAGCTAGCGGAAGCGCCTAGCTACCCGGTCAGAACGGCTTGGACAAAAAATGTCAAACCCGGGCTTTTCGCCGGATCTTATCTGCCATGCCTGCGCTAATCAAGGCGCTTTTGCTTTTCTTATTATTTTTCAAACAAGCTCGTGCTGTGAAGCGGCTGAACTCTTGCTTTTGGATCCATATAAGCTTTCGCATTATTAACAGCAGTTGGAGCTTCACCAAACCCGCTTGCGATCAGTTTTACTTTTCCTTCATATGTGCAGATGTCCCCTGCAGCATAGATGCCTTCAACGTTTGTTTCCATCTTGCTGTTAACGACAATTGAGTTTTTCTCAATTTCAAGACCCCAATTTTTGATTGGGCCAAGTGATGAGACAAATCCAAAATTGACGATGACAGAGTCAACATCAATGACTTCTTTGCGT
Organism: Bacillus sp. V2I10; assembly: GCF_030817055.1. Lineage (NCBI taxonomy): Bacteria > Bacillati > Bacillota > Bacilli > Caryophanales > Bacillaceae > Bacillus > Bacillus sp. V2I10. The sequence goes on from NZ_JAUSYV010000001.1 coordinate 1,089,459, forward strand.
TCGCCTTTCACTTCTTCTAATACTACTTGTTCAATATTAGCTGTACCTGTTAATTCTTTTGGAACGAAAGGAGTGAGAACTTGAACTTTTGAGTTATTCAGGTTTTCAACACTATGCTCATGAGCACGGAACTTATCTCTTCTATGGACAAGTGTTACTTTTTCAGCAATTGGCTCGAGCATAAGTGCCCAGTCAACAGCAGAATCTCCGCCTCCGCAAATAAGAACTCTCTGGCCGGCAAATTGATTTAAATCATCAATGAAGTAATGAAGATTTGCTTTTTCAAATGAAGCAGCTTCTTCAAGTTCAATTTTACGAGGCTGGAACGCGCCGTTTCCTGCAGTAATGATAATCGTTTTAGAATAGTGAACTTCTTGATCAGTTGTTAATTTAAACACGCCGTCAGCCTGTTTTTCAACAGTATCAACCGCTTGCTCTAAACATACTGTCGGCTCAAACTTGGCCATTTGCTCTTTTAGATTGTTTACCAGCTCCTGTGCGCGCACTTTAGGAAATCCTGCAACATCATATATGTATTTTTCAGGATATAAGGCAGAAAGCTGACCGCCGAGCTGCGGCAAACTTTCAATGATTTTAACTGAAGCCTGGCGCATGCCGCCGTAAAAAGCTGTGAACAAACCAACAGGTCCGCCGCCAATGATCGTTATATCGTATACTTTTGTGTCTTCCTTCACAAATATCCCCCCGCTTGTAATTGATAATAATTCTTAATTATAACATATCATATCTCTTTAACAATTTCATCTGGTAATTGAGTAAAGAGATGTGCTTGTATGATGAATATGATTATTATAGAGAATGTTTTTATTTTTGTAAAATTCTTAACGTTTCTAATGCTTCAATTTGGTCTTGAAAAATATACCGCAGATGCTATTATGTAATATAGGCATTATTTATATTTTATGTTACTACTCACAGAGTTTTCAGTATTATTTTGAAAAGTTAAGTGAACATTTTCACATACTTTTTTAGGCAAAACAAAATAAAATGTTGTGAAGCAGCGGAAGATAATTAGTATAGAAATTATTTCATTCTTTACAACAAATCAGAAAAAAAGGTGGATGTGATTCGGTTGAGAAAGCCCAAAATAGTAGTTTTAGGTGCAGGTTACGGCGGATTAATGGCAGTTACACGTCTTCAAAAAATGATTGGTGTAAACGAAGCAGATCTTACACTGATTAACAAAAATGATTATCACTATGAAACAACATGGCTTCACGAAGCTTCAGCAGGTACATTGCATCATGATAAAGCAAGATACCAAGTGAAAGATGTTATTGATAGCAGCCGTGTAAATTTTGTGAAAGAAACAGTTGTTTCCATCAACAAAGATGAAAAGAAAATTGTTCTTTCAAATGGCGAGCTTGAGTATGACTACCTTGTGATTTCTCTTGGATCTCATCCAGAAACATTCGGAATCAAAGGCTTGAAAGAGTACGCTTTCGGTATTACAAACATCAATGCAGCACGTCAATTGCGCGAGCATATCGAATATCAATTCGCTACTTACAACACAGAAGAAGTAAAACGCGATCAGCGCCTTGCAATCGTTGTGGGCGGAGCTGGCTTCACTGGCATCGAGTTCCTTGGCGAGCTTGCTAACCGTGTTCCTGAGCTTTGCCGCGAGTACGATGTTGATCATAAGAAAGTACGCATCATCTGTGTAGAAGCTGCTCCAACAGCTCTTCCTGGATTTGATCCAGAGCTTGTAGAATACGCTGTAAACCACTTAGAGCGTAAAGGGGTAGAATTCAAAATCGGCACAGCCATTAAAGAATGTGTTGAAGACGGCATCATCGTTGCAAAAGATGACGTAATGGAAGAAATTAAAGCTGATACAGTTGTATGGGCAGCAGGTGTGCGCGGAAACAGCATCGTTGAAGAAGCTGGCTTTGAAAACATGCGCGGACGTGTAAAGGTAGATTCTTACTTAAGAGCTCCAGGCCATGAAGATGTTTTCATCATTGGCGACTGTTCTCTAGTAATCAACGAAGAAATCAACCGTCCATATCCTCCAACAGCTCAAATTGCTATGCAGCAAGGTATTACAGCAGCAAAAAACATTGCTGTGGCCGTTCGTGACCAGGGTGAAATGGAAGAATTCAAACCAGACATCAAAGGTACAGTTGCTTCACTTGGCGAAGATGACGCTGTAGGTATGGTATTTGGCAAGAAAGTAATGGGAACAAAAGCTTCATTCATGAAAAAAATGATTGATAACCGTGCTTTATTAATGGTTGGCGGAGCGGGATTAGTCGTTAAAAAAGGTAAATTTAAATTTTTCTAAGAAGTAGAGTAAAATAAAAGACAAGAGCCTTTAAGCTTTTGTCTTTTTTTTATCGAAAAATCTAATTTAATATAGTAAGTCAAAAGGGGAGGATTATGGTGGCTAATAAGCGGGGGAATGTATGGATTGCTGTATCTGGTGTAGTTGAAAATGAAAACGGGGACTGGCTTGTCGTGAAAAAGAAATACGGCGGTTTGAAAGGGAAGTGGTCTTTTCCAGCCGGATTCGTAAATGAAGGGGAAACGCTCGATGAGGCGATTATTCGGGAAATTCATGAGGAAACGGGAATTGAAGCTGAAGTGCAAGGTGTTATTGGTATCCGGTCAGGAGTCATTCAAAGTACAATCAGCGATAATATGATTATTTTTAAACTGAAGGCGAATTCTTCACAAATCATCGTACAGGAAGAAGAATTATTTGAAGCTGCCTTTTTCCCTCCCGATATTCTTAAGGACGACGAGGATGCATCCCTGCTGCTTCAGTCATTTGCAGAAGAAGGGTTTGAGACAATGCTTTATAAAATAGATGCCCTGAATCCTGGGGATCAGTTTGGATACACATCATATCATTTATTTTTATAATTTTCAAAATAATAAGAAAAATTGAGAAAATAAGAGGAAGAGCTTGATGTATTCGCTTACATCAAGAATCCCGTCAGATTTTCTCCCTTTATCCTTTACAAAGAACCTGATATAGTATCTTCAATATCAAAAAAGAGATACTTGACAAAGGGGAGAATAGATGATGAATGCATCTGCTATTGAAAAGAAAGAATGTCCATATTGTTCGGGTAATGGTTATTTTCAATTGCTTCTTGGCGGTTCGGAAACGTGCGATTGCTGCAATGGAACAGGAAAGAAGTCTTCATAAAACGTTCAATGTTTTTACAATTGACTGATAATCGCTTGTTCAGTACACTTAAATAGGTGTACTGGAGGCGATAATTTGTTTTTACCTGTATTGATTATTTCGATGCTTTTATTCTTTGTTTTATTTTTTGGAATCGGTTTCTTGCTGAATATGCTGCTTCGCATGTCTTGGATCATGGCAATTATCTATCCGATTGTTTGTATATTGATTGTAGATAATGTGAGAGTCACTCAATACTTTACCTCACCTGGACCATCTTTTTCAACTTTAGGAGAGCGTATTCTATCTTTGGCTTTGGCAGATATTCTAATACTGGTCTGCGGTTTTATCGGAGCGATTGTGTCCGGAATTGTTATTAACATGCTCCGCAAAAGAGGCTATCAAATGTTTTAAAATGTGATCTGTACAACGTGTACAGATCTTTTTATTTGCAGAAAACAAAACTTGTAAAATATGGATTTCTCTCTATCTTGAATATTTCGTTTATCATTTGGAAACGATTATTGATGTGAGAGGAGTGAACACATCGTAAATGGATAGGACAAAAACCTGGTCAAGGCGTCTATTAATGACACTATTACTGCTAGTAGCGCTCGGTACCACTTTAAAAGCTTTTTCAGGTGTGGAGGCAAAGAATCTGTCTGATATAAATGGGTGGAGCAAAGGCATCTTGGAAAGTGAAAACCATCCGTATAAGCTGACAGGCCTTATCCCAAAATCTCTGCACAATGAAAAAACTGTCGCAACTGCTATTTCGTCAAGCGGAAGTTCTTTAAACCAAATGTCGCTTGAAAATGAAATGAACTGGTCGCAATATCCGAAAAAAGAAGTAACAGCAACCGGATACACGGCAGGCTATGAATCCACAGGCAAAAATCCTGAACATCCCGAATATGGCATTACGTATTCTGGTGTGAAAGTAAAAAGAGATTTGTATTCAACTATAGCAGCTGATTTAAGTGTGTTTCCGATAGGAACCATTCTTTTTATTCCGGGTTACGGTTTTGGTGTTGTAGCAGACAAGGGCGGAGCGATTAAGGGGAATGAACTGGATCTTTATTACGATACTGTTGAAGAAGTATTTCAATCCTGGGGCAAAAAAACGTTAGACATATATATCGTTCAAAAAGGAAACGGACGATTAACTGAAAATGAACTGACGAAATTGAATGAAGCTAAGTCTATGCAGGCATTTCGTCAAAAATACATGAAGCCGAAAACAAAAAGTTAACTAGTGAGTTACTCCTTGTTGGGTCCCGCGGCCTGAGAAGATTTCTGCAGAAGTGGTTAATCTTTTAAAGTCATGGAATTAATCTCGAAAGTCATAGAATTCATTGGATCATCTTGAAATCATAAGGACATAATAAAAATATAGAATAAATGAGGATTCCCAACTGCGGAAAAAGCCCAGGTTATAACACCTGAGCTTTTTCTATGTATTAGAAGTTAAGTAATCTGTCTCTTCAGGCTGCGGAAAGTGTTCCGGATGAAGGATGACAGCAAGTTTCGCAAGCCCGTTTAAAAGCCTGGGTGATGGTCTGCAATAAAGCTGTTCCTCAAGAAGGTGAATCCGATTTTCCCTTACTGCTGTAAGGTTTTCTGCCGATTCACGCTTCAGAACATGCTGGACTTTCATTCTGCTTTGCTTAACGCCGACCCATGCAAGACAAATATGATCAGGATTTCTGCGGAGAATGTCATCCCAGCTGGTTTGGACACTCGCAAGCTCCACATCACGGAAACTATTGCGCCCTCCTGCCAATTCACACATTTCAGTCAGCCAGTTTACTTGACCAGGTGTGAAAATTGGATTAGGCCACCATTCAAAATAAACAGAAGGACGGTAATCCAGTTTTGATGCTTTTTCTTTATAATCCTTTAAAATCCCATAATAGCGGGAGACAACTGCCTTGGCTTCTTTTTCTTTACCTGCTGCTATACCTACGGCCATAAGATCGTTTCCTATATCCTCAAAAGATTGGGGATTTAATACAAGGTGAGGAATATTCCTTTTAATAAGCTCTTCAACGTTTTTTTCCATACCCGGTACACTCAATGAAGCTAGAACAAGGTCAGGCTGCAGTTGTTCTACCAGATCCATATTAATGGATAAGTCAGGTCCAAGACGCGGCAGATCATTCACTAGTTTCGGCCAGTCTGAATAATCGTCGACTGCGATGAGATCGTCAGTCAGTCCTAAATAGGCGGCAAGCTCTGTGTTGCTTGGACAGATGGATATAAGCCGCAAAGCAATCCCTCCTTACTTAATGAATAAATAGTGCAGGAACAAGGCCAATAATATTCCTGTTAATCCTCCGAAGAATACTTCAATAGGCTGATGTCCCAGAAGTTCTTTCAATTTCTTTTGCTTTTCTTTTTCTTCTTGCTGCGGCCATGCCTTTGCCTCGCCGACAAATGTATTAAAGTCTGTTACAAGTTTATTAAGAACTGTTGCCTGCTCTCCGGCGTGTCTTCTTACTCCAGTGGCATCAAACATTGTAATGATAGCAAAAACCGCTGAAACAGCAAAAAGGGAAGAGGCGAGCCCGTTATCGAGAGCAACTCCTGTTGCAAGTGCCGTAACAGCCGCAGAGTGGGAACTGGGCATTCCCCCGGTGCTTAAAATAAGAGACCAGTCAATTTTCCGAGTCGCAATATACGTAATCGGCACTTTTACAAATTGTGCAAAGAAAATGGCTGCCAAGGAAGCTAATAGCGGGAAATTAAGCAGTATCTCCATGAGGTCGGACATCCTTTCCGTTCAAAAATAAATGCTCTATTATTGACTGTATGGTATAGTTCCATGCATTCATGCCCTTATCCTCTGTCATTTTTTCAAATAGTATAAAAACTTTTTATCCTTTGATACAATAAGGTCAGAGAGGAGTGCATGCCACGTGACTCTTTACCCAATGGAATATTATCAGTTTTTTATCCATTTTAATGAAGGCGATTATTATACATGCCATGATTTGCTTGAATTAATCTGGCTGACGGAGAAGGATAACTTATTTCTAAAAGGCCTGCTGCAAATGACAGTTGCTATTTATCATTACGAATATGGCAATATTAAAGGAGCAAGGCTCATGATGCAAGCCGGACACTCTTACATACAGTCTTACCGCCCATTCCATTGGGGAGTGGACCTTGAAAAAGTAAATGCATTCATTGAAGAATGTCTGGTTATCATTCCTGCCGGCATTCAGTCGGTTTCTTTTGAAAAAGCCGGGCAGCTGCCTAAATTGCCGGCTCTTTTTCTATACCTTGAAGAAGAGCCGGGAAAACCTAACTATTAATGGAGGTGCGTTTTCATGTTTCATATTCAATCATCAATTAAATGGAACGAAGAAACAATCATTTTTGGATTGTTTCAAAAGACAAGCTCGTTAGAAGGCCATTTAGCTGAGCTTGACCAAAAGCTTGAAGGTCATTTTTCACTGCTTGTAAAAGAGGGGGATATTTCTGCCAAAAAGAAAGAAATCTCGAAAGTGCATACTCTTGGTAAAATCGGCGCAAAACGAATTTATTTTACTGGCCTTGGCAAAGAAAAGGAATATGATTTTGATGCTGCCAGAGAGTCTTTTGCGAAGCTGTTCAAGACGATGCAAAAAGCTAAAATTCAATCTTTTTCAATCGTTCTTGATACATTCACAAGTGAACATGTTCAGGTAAATGAAGCTGCTCACGCATTAGCAGAAGTTCTTCCGCTTTCTACTTATAAAATACAGGACTATAAACAAAAATCAAATGAGCCAGAACGAAACATCAACCAAGTTACGATCATCTCAAATGAAGATGAAGCCGAAATACGTTCAAGTCTTGCAGTTGGATCTGCATTCGGAGAAGGAACAAACTCTGCAAGAACGCTTGTCAACATGCCCGGTAATATTTTAACGGCAACGGAACTTGCTAAATACTCTGTTGATATCGCTAAAAAATACGGTTTTGAATATGAAGTGCTTGAAAAAGAAGATATGGAGAAGCTTGGAATGGGTGCTCTCCTTGCTGTGAACAAGGGATCTGATGAGCCGCCGAAAATGATTGTTCTTAAATACCAGGGAAAAGAAGAATGGACAGATGTGATTGGTCTGGTTGGAAAAGGCATTACCTTTGATACTGGAGGTTACTCAATTAAGCCGAAAGACGGCATCGTCGGCATGAAATCAGATATGGGCGGAGCAGCAGCTGTTTTAGGAGCGATGGAGATCATTGGAAAACTGAAGCCTGAACAAAACGTACTCGCTGTCATTCCATCAACTGACAACATGATCAGCGGCAATGCTTTCAAGCCTGATGATGTCATCGTTTCACTGAGCGGAAAAACGATTGAAGTGCTCAATACAGACGCAGAGGGCAGATTAGTCCTTGCTGACGGCATCACATATGCCAAGCATCATGGCGCAAATTACTTAGTAGATGTTGCGACATTAACAGGCGGAGTCATCATTGCCCTTGGAACACATACAACAGGTGCGATGACAAATAATGAATCATTATTTGAGCAAGTATTAGAGGCATCCCATGAATGCGGGGAGCCAATCTGGAGATTGCCGATTACAAAAAAAGACATTGATAAAGTTCGCGGCAGTAAAATGGCGGATCTGAATAATTCCCCTGGACGTGAAGGCCATGCCATCATGGCGGGGACATTTATTGGAGAATTTGCAGAAGGTACGCCATGGGTGCATTTAGATATCGCAGGAACAGGGACATCTTCCAATGCAGATGATCTTGGACCTTCTGGCGGCACTGGTGTCATGGCTCGGACGCTTGCCGCTTTTGTAGAACGATTTGAGGTTTAATGACGGGGAAAGGCACTGATTACAGTGCCTTTTTTTTGTGGAAATGGAATTGATTCATTCATTATCGAAAGGATTACATCAAATTCATTCTTATTCCATAATCCTTTAGTCTGCTAATATAATAAAATTTTAACATTGACACTAAAAAAGAAAATATGTTATTTTAATTCTATTGAATTTTATCTCACTAATACATTAGCATACTAAAGTAAAGAGATTTCTGGAGGTTTTATAGATGAATGCAGTTATTTTGGCTGTTTTGGTCATGCTTGTTTTAAGTTTGCTTCGGGTAAATGTTGTATTTTCCTTAGTGGCAGGCGCACTTGTTGGAGGTTTAACAGGCGGACTCGATTTAAAAGCGACAATTGAAACATTTACAGGAGGTCTTGGCGGGAACGCCACTGTTGCCCTGAGTTATGCTCTTCTTGGCGCTTTTGCAGTTGCTCTGTCAAAAACTGGATTGCCTGATGCAATGGTAGAAGCAGCTATTAAGCTAGTTGGTAAAGAAGGAGAAGAGAGAAGGAAATCTCTTTCAAAAGTACTTATTATTATAATTATATTGATTATTTCTATTTTTTCTCAAAATGTTGTACCTGTTCATATCGCATTTATACCTGTCTTAATTCCGCCTTTATTAAAGGTATTAAATCAATTACAGTTGGACCGCCGTTTAATCGCTGTTGTCATTTCATTTGGTTTAATTACACCTTATATGCTGTTGCCGGTCGGATTCGGTGCGATTTTCCATGGCATTCTTCAAGAAAATATGGCAGCTGGCGGCTTGTCTGTAAGTCTTAAGGATATTCCGGAGGCGATGCTGATTCCTTCAGCAGGTATGGTTGTCGGACTAATTCTGGCGTTTTTTACGTACAGAAAGAAACGTTCATATGAGACAAAAGAAATAGCTGGACATGCACCAGCTGTTTATACGAAAAAAAGTGTTTCTTTTGCAATACTTGCTATTATCGTTTCATTAAGTGTTCAATTATTCCTTTCGCAGAAACTGGAAGTAGAAGGAATGATTTTCGGAGCTCTGGCGGGAATTATTGTTCTCTATGCAACAGGATCAATGAAATGGAATGAAGCGGATCAGCTTTTGACTACCGGGATGAAAATGATGGCGTTCATTGGATTTGTTATGCTTGCATCTTCCGGCTTTGCAGCTGTCATGCAAGAAACAGGTCATATTGATACATTGGTTAAAACTTCTGCTGAATTAATTGGCGGAAATCAGTCTATCGCAGCTCTTTTAATGCTGCTTGTTGGTCTGCTTGTTACGATAGGAATCGGTTCATCCTTCTCAACGGTGCCAATCATTGCGACTCTTTTTGTACCGCTTTGCCTTGAGCTGGGTTTTAGCCCTATGGCAACCATTGCACTCATAGGTACTGCCGGAGCGCTCGGTGATGCAGGTTCACCTGCATCTGACAGCACACTTGGACCAACGTCAGGTTTAAATGCTGACGGAGAGCATGATCATATTTGGGATACATGTGTGCCAACATTCCTGCATTATAACATTCCATTGGTTATTTTCGGATGGATCGCGGCAATTGTCCTATAATAGAAAAATAGAAAAGGCCGCCTGTATATAAACAGGGCGGCCTTTTATTTCGATGCTTAGCTCTGTCTCCTGATCATGAGACAGAGCTTTTCTATGATGTTAAGCTTCGCTTTTCTTATTTCAATCTCTCTAATAACTCTTCGTCATCCATTTTCAGGATTATCTCCAACAGTTCAGGCTGTCTTTTTAAAAGAGTATTCTCGTATGTTTCGCGTTCTTTTTCATTTAAGAAATAACGCTTCATTTGCAATACTGTCATGAAAGCTCACCTCTTTCACAAGATCTCACACTAGTATTTTCCAAAATAGGAATCTTTTATACATGAAATCTAGGATACTGTAAGATTTTATCGAATTTTGTCTAGTTATGCAAGAATCTTTACCAGAGAAGGAGATATAAATAGATGAATAGAACTATTTAGTATAAAAAAGATAGGGGTGCAGTGAATGAAATGGATGAAACAGCATAAGTTTCTCACGGGTGCAATTGTATTATTGCTATGCTGTACGGGTGTTATTTTTTATATTTTTACTGAAATGATGCATACGCCTGTACAAAGTACAGAACAAGTAAATAAGACAATTAATGAAAGTTCGGAGAAGCTTGCTGAAATTGATTTAAGCAACAATCCATTTCCAGTAGGCGGAGCTACGATTACAGAAGATCAAATACAGAAATATCTGCACGGGATGTCTCACCAAAAAGTGGAGGCCAAAGATAAGTGGAATCACTTTGAAATCACGGAAGAGAGAATTCTTTATTTAATCAAACAAATTGAAAGCGACAAAGAAGCCTTTGAAAACTCGGATTTATATTTGGACATCCTCAGCAGATGGCTTGAAAATGATTATGCAGAAGCTGACAGGGACCACAATGCTATTTGGAGCCTTCAGGGAGGTACAATAGGCAAAGCAACTGGCGTGCTGTCCAAAGACGAAGAATTAAAATATCTTGAAGAAAATAAGGCTGAGATTAAATAATAAAAAAACACATGATTTCTCATGTGTTTTTTTAATACTTATATTTCAGATCAGGCAGCGCGATGCTTCCCAAGGCTCGTAGCTTTATTTACAGCTGTATAAATGCGTGGAGCAATAACAGCGCCAATGGCTGTAAAGATGACATCTTTCACCATAAACCAAGTCATCACAAGCCATGCGCCAGTATAGCTCATTTCAACATTCAGCCAATAATTAAGCGCTGCGTACATATAAGTCGTTCCGATAATATAGATAAGAGCAATTCCTGCAAATGATGAAAGGAAGAAAACGGAAAGTGCTGGTTTTTTGCTTGCTTCAACAATTTTGCCAGCTACATAAGCAGCAGCAATATAGGATAAAATAAACCCGCCTGTGCTGCCGAAAATAACTCCAATGCCTGCGCTAAACTGTGCGAAGACAGGTGCACCAGCTATTCCTGCGAGAGCATAAACGATCATGGATAATGCGCCTAATCTGCTTCCGAGCAGCAAACCTGCTAAAATACAGAAAAAGGGCTGCATCGATAACGGAACCGTTCCAACGGTTAAAAATGAAGTGAGGTTTGCACCAATCGCCATTAGAGCTGCAAACATTCCGACGAGTGCTAAATCATAAGCCTTTAATTTGTTTTTCATTCTCTCATCCCCCCATAGATGCTATGTAGCTTTCTATAAAAAGAGTACTGAATTCAGTTAAATATGTCAACTTCATTTTATTGAAGTTAACAAAAAGAAGGTGTCAATATGTATTTCGGCAAGGTCAAAAGCAAAGGAGATCCCAATCGGGTTCCGCCTAATCAGCATGTCACAACCAAATTTCCGGTTCTTCACGCAGGCAATGTTCCTTATTATGAGGATTTAAGTAAATGGGACCTGCAAGTATTTGGCTTACTGGATCATCCCAAGAGATTTACATATGAAGATCTGATGAACATGGAGCAAGTCGATCAGGACAACGATATTCATTGCGTAACGGGGTGGTCAAAACTTGATAATGTGTGGAGAGGAATCAGCACCCGCCAGCTCGTGAAGGATTTGGGGCTGCGTGAGAATGCAAACTATTGCATAATCCATGCAGAGGAGGGCTGGACAACAAATTTGCCGCTTGATGATTTCCTTAAGGAAACAAGTTTGCTTGCTCATTCCCATAACGGAGAACCGCTAACGCCGGAGCATGGATTTCCGTTCAGAGCCGTATTTCCGCATTTATACTTCTGGAAAAGTGCAAAATGGATACGTGCGATCCAGTTTACAGAACACAATCACCCTGGATTCTGGGAGAGAAACGGATATCATATGAATGGAGATCCCTGGAAAGAAGAGCGGTTTACATGGGATTGAAAAAATACACCTGTATGATTCAGGTGTATTTTTTTATGGTTATGAATCTGACTGGAATCTGGACGTACTCGGGTAAAACGGAAGCCTCTGGAAAAATGAGATAGGCCAATTTCCTTTCTTCGTCTATAATGAGAAGGTTGGCAATTTCATACGAACGTTCGGAGTGATTTACAATGTATTTTACTGTGCTTGGCCTTGTTTCTCTCATCCCGCTGCTGCTTGGGATGGTTATATATATGAATGAGAAAACCATCTTATCAAGAGCGATCGTTTATTTCTTAATCATGCTTTTTATTTGGCAAATAGACGTTGCTCTCTTATATGGCACTGATTTATTCTCTATGGAAACAGCACGAATTTTATTTCAAATAGGGCGTTTTGGGTCGATTATGATCATGCCGATTTTATTTTATTTTATGTACTTAATGATAAATCAAGAAAACGAAGCCGAAAAAAAGCAGAGGTTCCGTTTTATTAATATTAAAATACTCATCATGCTCATTATCTGGAGCCTGGCTGTTTTTGCAATAAATTTAACGTCATTTGGAGTATCCGGTATAAAAATGATAGAGGATGACTTTTTCCCGGATCATTATTATCCGGTTTTTGGACCGCTGAACTGGACGTACTATTTGAATGTCTTTTTTGTATTTATTAACATTATCTTACTAATTCTTGTGTCGAAGAAACTTAAAAATAAGGACTTGCGATCATTCAGTATTTTTTTCTGTACATCCATTTTATTCGTTTTTATTAATGGTGTGCTGTCAGGCTATCAAATCTTTCCGCTATTTTTATCCAGCTTTGGCTCGATTCTCTCGACCTTGATTATCTTTATGGCTTACTTTAACATGCATTCAAAAAGAATTCAGCTGATGAACAGGGATTTGAGGGATCAGAAGAATTTTCTTCACAAAGTAATGGATTTAAACCCAAGCTATATTTATGTAAAGAACCATGAGCTTAAGTTTGTTCTGGCTAACAAGGCAATGTCCGCTTTATACGGCAAAGAAGTACATGAGTTAATAGGAAAGATTGATTCTGATTTTAATGATCAGCCGGATCAGATCAAGAAAATCCGCGATGAAGAGCTTCAGATTCTTGCCTGGGAAACAGAGAAATGGGCGGAGCCTGAGCTTGCGATTGATTCAGCCGGGAATACAAGGTGGATTGAAGTGACAAAGATCCCTGTAAGATTGGAAGGGGAGACATATATTCTTTGCATCGGCAATGATGTGACACAGAAGAAAAGGGATGCAGAGGTTATTTTAAAAACAGAAAAAATGAGCGTCATCGGAGAATTAGCGGCAAGCATTGCACATGAGATCCGAAATCCGCTGACATCAATAAAAGGTTTTGTGCAAATTCTGCAGGAAGATGAGCATATGAAGCAGAGCGGCGAACATTTAAGAGTCATGTCAGAAGAGATTGACAGAATCAACGAGGTAGTAGGCGAGCTGCTTCTAATTGCCAAGCCGCAAATGCAAACAGTCTTATCCGTTGACTTGAAGACAGTCATTGAAGACGTTATGACACTAATGAAAAGCAGTGCACTGCAAAATAACATCAGCCTTATGCTCAATCACGAAGCGGACATATTTAAAGTCAGTGGGAATAAAAATCATTTAAAACAGGTTTTTATAAATTTAATAAAAAATGCAATTGAGTCCATGCCTGATGGAGGAACCGTGCAAACTGCTATAGAGCGTTCAGAAGATGGCGGCATTCGAATCTCTATTTCAGATGAGGGGATTGGGTTAAGTCAAGAACGAATGGAGAAATTAGGTGAACCTTTTTATACGACAAAGGATAAAGGGACGGGCCTTGGATTAACGGTTTGCTATAAAATCATCCGGGAAGAGCACGCAGGAGAGATTCTATTTGAAAGCGAGGAAGGACGCGGAACGACAGTTCATATCATCCTTCCTGCAGAATCCATTTAGTCTGCATCAACTGCTTTATCCCGTTTTTGTTTAAATGCGTTTGTTCCGATAACGCCTGCGATAATGAAAAAAGCGCCTATCAAGTGATAGAAATAAATGGTTTCGTTCAGGATAACCGCTCCTGCAACAATTGAAATGACTGTTGATAAATTAGCGAACACACTCATTTGAGAAGCGGGAATTTTTGAGAGAATGTAGTTTGACAGAAAAGAAGTCAATAGTGTAGCAAAAACACCTAAATAGAACGTGAATAGTAAAAATGGCACGTTTGTCCACAGCGAGACATATTGAACAAAATCTCCTGCAGCCAAATGCTGTATCATAGCATACAGATTAAAAAAGATAAACCCGAATGTCACCATAATAAAACTAAGCTGCAAGGGCGAATATGAAACAGACAGAAATCTCGCAAGCACTGTATACCCTGCAATCGATAAACAGGAAATGAACAATAAAAGAAAACCAAGCAAACTGTTAAATTCGATGCCTGCCCCTTTCATGAAAAATATATAGACAACACCGAATATCGACATCAAAATAAACAGAACTTGAATCAGGCTGGTTTTTTCCTTTAAAAAGACAGAAGCAAGCAAGGCGGTTAAGATTGGTGCAAAAGCCATCAGGATGCCGCCTTCTGCAGATGTTGTATAAAGCAGACCAAACGCCTGGAAAGTAAAAAACATCGTCGGATAAAATAAAGCAAGCAGCAGCAGAAAAGCAAGAGATTTTCCATTATCCTTAAATGAAGGCATTTTAATAGGCACAAAGAATTGAAGAACCAGTAAAACAAGAAACCCAAGTGTAAACCGGTATGAGAGTGTATCGATCGGCGAAGCATCTTCAAGCGCAAGCTTTGTAAATAAAAAGGTAAGTCCGACTATGGAGGCATTTAATACAGCGCCAAGGTAAGGAAGTACCTGTTCTTTCTTCATCTTTCATTCCCCGTTTCAATTTTCTTATGTTCACCTTACCACTTTTTTTAGAGTCTTTGATATGTTCAGATTGGAAAAAGGCTGTTTTTTGGAGAATTGCTTTTCGACATTTTCCACATTTACAAGGAGAGCAAGAGCATTGTTTGATGTTGATGTTTAAGGAAATGATACCAATATACAGGGTTGCCTGACTCCCCGGTTTGAACGGAACTGAGCAAGGCGCCTGCGCTTTTGAAATAGGTTATGCTACTATAGAAGCAATTCTATAAATGAATGAGGTGTCTTATGAAAATTGAAGTATGGTCTGACTTTGTATGTCCATTTTGTTATATAGGCAAGCGCAGATTAGAAGAAGCGCTGGCTGAATTTCCGCATAAAGATCAAGTTGAAGTTGTTTATAAGAGCTTTGAACTGGATCAAAATGCTCCGCTAAACAGCGGGAAAACGATTGATGAGGCATTGGCATCCAAATACGGCATGACGATTGAACAAGCGAAGGAAGCGAATGCCGGAATCGGGCAGCAGGCAAAAAGTGCTGGTCTGACTTTCCGCTTTGACGAGATGAAGCCAACGAATACATTTGACGCTCACCGCCTGGCAAAGTTTGCTGAAACACATGGTAAAGAGGGGACTATGACAGAAAACCTTCTTTACGCCTATTTTACAAATAATAAAGACTTGGGAGATCATCAAACCCTTGCAGATCTGGCAGAAGCATCAGGTCTAGAGCGCCAGAAAGCATTAGCAGTTCTGGGTGACAAAAGTTCATATGCAGCTGAAGTGCGAAAAGATGAAGGAATTGCGCAGCAATACGGCATAAGCGGAGTGCCCTATTTCGTCATCAATCAAAAATATGCGATTTCAGGGGCGCAGCGGGCAGAAACATTTGCAGGTGCACTTCAGAAGGTTTGGGAAGAAGAAAATCCTGAACCTGCCTTGCAGGACCTGTCTGAAGAAAGCGGTAATGACGCATTTTGCGCAGACGGAAGCTGTGCGGTACCGCCGAACAAGGAGTAGTACATCAAAAAAAGAGCCTGGAGGCTGCCTCCAGGCTCTTTCTGTATTCCATCCGTTTATTAAACGAATCAGTTTACAGCGATTTCTTTATCAAGCGCTACATCAACAGGAACGAATGTATAGCCAAGATCGCGGGCTACCGCTTCATACGTGATATCGCCTTTTGCAACGTTGACACCTGCTTTAAGAGCAAGGCTGTCAGCAATTGCCTTGTTTACGCCTTTGTTTGCAATTTGAAGAGCGTATGGCACTGTCACGTTCGTAAGTGCAAGTGTTGATGTTCTAGGAACAGCTCCAGGCATGTTTGCAACAGCATAGTGAACAACGCCATGCTTCTCATAAGTTGGGTTATCGTGAGTGGTAATGTGGTCAACTGTCTCAACGATACCGCCTTGGTCAATTGCTACGTCAACGATAACTGAGCCTGGTTTCATAGATTGAACCATTGCTTCAGATACAAGTGTCGGAGCTTTTGCACCAGGGATTAGTACAGCACAGATTAATAGGTCTGCTTCTGCAACTGCATTTGCAATATTGATAGGGTTAGACATCAATGTCTTAATTTGATTGCCGAAGATATCGTCTAATTCACGAAGACGGTCCGCACTTAAATCAATAATTGTAACATCTGCGCCTAAGCCGATTGCCATTTTTGCAGCGTTTGTTCCAACTACACCGCCGCCGATGATTGTTACCTTGCCGCGGCTCACTCCTGGTACTCCTGCAAGCAGAATGCCTTTGCCGCCCTTTGGTTTTTCAAGGAATTGTGCGCCAATTTGTGCTGCCATGCGTCCAGCTACTTCACTCATAGGAGTAAGCAATGGAAGTGTGCGGCCAGTTGTTACTGTTTCGTAAGCGATAGCTGTAACACCTTTATTTTTTAGCGCCTCTGCAAGAGCTGGTTCAGCAGCTAAATGCAAGTATGTGAAAAGAATAAGCCCTTCGCGGAAATACACATATTCAGATGCTAAAGGTTCTTTAACCTTCATAACCATTTCAGCAGCCCATACATCCTTAACATCTTCTGCAATTACTGCACCGGCGGTAAGATAGTCTTCATTTGTGAAACCGCTTCCAATTCCTGCGTCTTTTTCGATAAGTACTTTATGTCCAGTTGCCACGAATTGTGTAACCCCGCCAGGCGTTAATGCAACACGATTTTCATTATTTTTAATCTCTCTAGGTACTCCAATAATCATTTGAAACCCTTCCTCCTTTAACAGCCAGTTTATACTGTGCCGCTTATCTTGAATGTGTGATGATTTTTGAATATGAGATTAGTATAAAGCGTTTTCTCACACATTTGTTTGTTTAAAAAAGAGAAAGGATTTCTGATCTTTTGTGAAATTTCACAAACTCATTTTATCAAGCTTTAAGTTAAGATAAACAGTTATTTTTTGATTTGGATCCCTTAAATCAAGCTCTGCAATCTGGGAAATGCGTTTAATTCTATAGCTTAATGTATTGACATGTACATTAAGCGCTTTGGCAGCATCGTTCACATTGCTGTCTTTGTCTAAGTAAACTTCAAGCGTTTCAATAAGGTTTGTGTGATGCATCTCATCATATTCCTTCAGTTTTCTAAGAGGATAGTTTATAAACCCTTCCTGCTTCCGTTTTTCATGAAGCAAATCCAAATATTGATAGATGCCCAGTTCTGAAAAGCTGATGAGCCCCACTGTTTCTGCAACAAAACGTTTTTTTATATTTTGAACGGCGATTGCTTCTTTATAGCTGAGTTCAATTTGCTCCGCTTCTTTATAAATACTTCCTATTGCCGCCTTTACATGGTCAATCATGAATCGCTCTTTAAGCTGAAGGATGGTCCAGTCGACAAATTGTTTAATATCCGAAAGAGGCTCGCCGCTTTTAGGCGCAAGCAGGATAATCAGTTCATTCTGATCAAGGGTGGAAAGGATAATTTGAACCTGCTGAGTTGTTTGAAGCAGATAATTAATTTGTTTTTCAGTTGGTTCTTTAATTTCATCGCTGAACCGGAACAAGACAACGGAATGCAAAGAGGGAGGAGTAATGCCGATATCATGAAAACCATTGATTATGTCAGATTCCTGGTTGATATGCCCGGTAAGCAGTTTCCAGAAAAACTCCTGATTCCGCTCTTCCTTTTTCGATTTGCGGTTGTGCAGGTTTAGAAGCTTATTTTTAACAACCTGCGCAGCTTTCTTTAAAAGTTCAAGCTCATCATCTGTCAGCTTTTTATTAATTTCCAAAGCCCAGATAAAACCAAGAACTTCATTGTTTTTCCAGATGGATATGGCAATGCGGTTTCCAAGGCCCACCTCATCAATGTTTTTTACGCGGATAGGCTCATCTGATTGCAGAAGCATTGGAATCGTGCCGTCTTTCCATAAACTGTTAATGACTTTCTCCGGAACGCGTCTTCCAATGATCGTTGATATCCTCGCAGGATCTGTACAGTCATCATGTGTGCTGTAAGCGAGAAGGCGGTGATTTATATCTTCAATAGTGATCGGGCATTGAAGAACCTCGCTGATGCGGTCAGCGACATCTTCAAGACGGTCAGCATTGTATTTAAAGGCTTCATTAGCCGGTTTGTTCATTCATTTCACCTGCTTCTTCTAAATAAATACATTGGTTGAAATCTTATCTTCGTATATCACTTCAAAATGATCTATTTTCAAGTAAATTGGTACTATTTTAATTATATTAAGGTACACCCTTATGGATATTATGTAACTGGCATTTGTAAAAATCAACAAAAAGGATAATTCTGTTTTATGATTTCTAACAATTAAATTATATTACTATTAAATGAAAGCGTTAATCGTCGTTTGTACGATGACTGGACTTGTCATTATTTTTACAGGCTCCTGGGTCAATTTATAGGTTGCATGATGCCTTAGAATAGCTAAAACCCAAGAATCGGGTAGCCATAGAGCTCGTAATAGACCCTAAACCAGCTCAAACCCAAGAATTGGGTAATCATAGAGCACGTATGAGACCCTAAAAGTGCTCAAATCCAGCCGTTGGGTAATCATAGAGTCCAAATGAGACCCTGAAAGTGCCCAAACCCAGGCGTTGGGTAATCGTAGAGCACGTATGAGACCCTAAAATTGCTCAAATCCAGCCGTTGGGTAATCATAGAGTCCAAATGAGACCCTGAAAGTGAACAAACCCAGGCGTTGGGTAATCATAGAGCACGTATGAGTCCCTAAAAGTGCCCAAACCCAGGCATTGGGTAATCATAGAGCTCATATGAGACCCTAAAAGTGCTCAAACCCAGACATTGGGTAATCATAGAGCACGTATGAGTCCCTAAAAGTGCTCAAACCCAGACATTGGGTAATCATAGAGCACGTATGAGACCCTAAAAGTGCCCAAACCCAGGCATTGGGTAATCATAGAGCTCCTATGAGACCCTAAAAGTGCCGAAACCCAGGCGTTGGGTAATCATAGAGCACGTATGAGTCCCTAAAAGTGCCGAAACCCAGGCATTGGGTAATCATAGAGCTCCTATGAGACCCTAAAAGTGCCCAAACCCAGGCATTAGGTAATCATATTGTTGCTGTTATGTATAGAAGCAGCTGTTTTTCACCTTGAAAAGAGCATGATATGAAACTTAATACCTGAACCAATAACATGCATTATGAACACAGTCACTGATTTTGGAAAAAGGATAGGTAAGCGAATGACACTTCTAAGAAGGATGGATTAATTAAATCAGCTCGTATTTATAAACGGTTATTAACAGCCTATACAATACGGATTACGATTGCTCAGCTTCATGATCAGCTGGACGGCTTGCTATCCTCGAATTCAGGCTGTTCTGCTGGCTGACGCGGACTTATGGTCCGTGTTTTTTTTATTTTAGAAGTTAAACTGGGACGAAGTGTTCAGACGGAAAACCTAATTTATGGTAATAAGTATTTACGTTTTGTTAACTGTTTGTGGTTTTTTTGCAAATCATCTGTAAATTCGTTAATTTTTGACAAAAAAATGATATATTTAAAGAGTGCTAAATAACAAGGTTTTGGAGGTGTTCATTAATCGTCTGATTTCGAACGAAGGAGCCTTTCCGATGGATGATTTATTAGAACGAATTCTGTAGTAAGCGCTTACAATTCGTTGATTACTTTTCCGGTTTTTAGTTAGCGGCAGCTAAAATAAGCGGATAAGGTACATATGCTTATTTTGCAATATTTTTGAATTTGAGGAGGAACCAGGTTGAAGATTATGAAAAAGCAGTTGTTCATTCTGACAACTATTTTGGCATTGCTTGTCAGTTATATTGTTCCATTTAGCACGCCTGCATCGGCGGCAGACAATCTAACAGTGCAAGAAGCGATCGCCAATAATTCAGGTACAGGTACTGTAGAAGGATATATAGTCGGTTATACAAACAGTGGTTCCAGCTATGATTTTGAAGCGCCTTTTAGCGCTGATACAAATTTTGCTATAGCAGACAAGGCAGATGAAACGGATCCGGCAAAGATTCTTCCTGTTCAATTGCCATCATCGCCAACATCGCTGCGGGCAAAATTCGGTCTGAAAACGAATCCTGATATTGTGGGCAAAAAAGTCATTATAACTGGATCATTAGAAGCTTATTTTTCAGTTCCAGGCCTTAAAAACCCTACTGCAATGATTTTCGAAGGCGAAACACCTGAAGAACCGAAGCCATTTGAAGGAATTGAAGGCTTGCGAATTCATGATATCCAAGGTGCTGGCCATGTTTCACCTTATCAGTCACAGAACGTAAAAGCAGTTGAAGGTGTAGTAACCCATGTAGTCGATGCAAGCAACTTCTATATGCAGGATGCGTCACCTGATGATAATGCAAACACATCAGAGGCTGTTCTTGTTTACAAACCGTCACATGGCATAAAAGCCGGTGATCTAGTTTCAGTAGATGGACAAGTAAAGGAATGGGTTCTGGACGGCTATGCAGAGAAGCTTGAAACGGACCTTGCCATGACAGAAATCAATGCTCAATACGGAAATGTAATGATTAAGTCAAGCGGTCAAGCATTGCCGGCTGCTGTCATCATCGGCAAAGATGCGATTCCTCCGACAGCAGTAATCGACAATGACCAATTGGGCACATTCGATCCGCAGGAAGATGGAATTGATTTTTATGAAAGCTTGGAAGGTATGCGTGTTTCTCTTGAAAGTCCGACAGTTACCGGACCGCAAAAGTATGGTGAAGTACCTGTCATTACAGGAAAAGAAGAAGGAAAAGCCTATACAAAAGAAGGCGCGCCTTTACTAACTAAAGATAATCAAAACCCAGAGAGAATGTTCTTATTATTAGATAACCGCAGCTATACGGCAAAAGTCGGAGACCAGTTCAGCGGAACTGTTACAGGTGTTGTGAGTTACAGCTTCAGCAATTTTAAGATTCTAGTAAAAGAAGCAAATCTGCCTGAATTGACAGAGCGTGAAGTTACATCAGATGTTACAACAATTGAAAAGGAAGAAGATAAATTAACGATTGCTGGCTATAACATCGAAAACTTTGCATCAGCAGATACGGAAAAACGCGATAAGCTTGCTAAATCTGTTGTTGAAAACTTAAAATCTCCAGACATTATCGGTTTAGTAGAAGTGCTGGATGAAAGCGGCGAAACAGATGACGGCACAGTAAAAGGAGATGCAAACTACAAGGCGCTCAGCAATGCGATTGCTGCTAACGGCGGTCCGACTTACGCATTTACTGAAATTGCACCAGAAGATAAAAAGGATGGCGGTGTTCCTGGAGGAAATATCCGTGTTGGATACCTGTACAATCCTGAAAGAGTCACTTTATCAGAAGGAACAAAAGGTGATGCAACAACGGCAGTTGCTTACGAAAATGGCTCATTGACATTAAATCCTGGACGAATCGATCCAACAAACCCGGCTTTTGAAGACAGCCGCAAGCCGCTTGCTGCACAATTCACCTTTAAAGGAGAAGATGTTATTGTCATCAATAACCATTTCAACTCTAAAGGCGGAGACCAGCCGCTATTCGGCAAAAACCAGCCTCCTGTATTGGGCAGCGAAGAACAGCGCCTGAAAATTGCTGAAATTGTTCATTCTTTTGTAAAAGATGTTCACGAAAAAAATGAAAATGCAAATGTAGTTGTGATGGGAGATTTAAATGACTTCGAATTCTCAGCGCCGCTTCAAACCCTAAAAGGTTCTGAGCTTGTGAATTTAGTTGAAACCCTTCCTGCAGCTGAACGCTATACTTATAACTACCAAGGCAACGCACAGGTTCTTGACCACATGCTGGCATCGAATCAACTGGCGGCCGGTACAGAATATGATATTGTCAACTTTAACTCTCCATATATGGAAGAGCATGGCCGTGCAAGTGACCACGATGCTTATGTTGGACAGTTTGACTTATCTTCTGATGACGAGTTCAATCTTTCTATTATGCATACAAATGATACACATGCACATGTGGAAGGCTATCCTCGTTTAATCACAGCTGTAAACGAATTGCGCAGCCAAAAAGAGAACAGTTTACTTGTTGATGCAGGAGACGTTTTCTCAGGAACGCTATACTTCCGCCAATATCTTGGACTGGCTGATCTGCATTTTATGAATCAGCTGAACTATGACGCTATGACACTCGGAAATCATGAATTTGATAAAGACTCTAAAACACTAGCAAACTTTATAAATGAAATGAAATTCCCAATGGTGTCTTCAAACGTAAATGTAACAGCAGATGCTGATTTAGGTCCCCTTTTCAAAAATGAAATCGGAACACCTGGTGAAGGCGGAAACATCTATCCTGCCATCATCAAAGAAGTAGATGGAGAAAAAATAGGGATCTATGGATTAACAACTCCAGATACGGCATTCCTTGCAAGCCCGGGTGAAAATGTTGTATTTGAAGATGTTGTTCAAAAATCAAATGAAACGATCGATCTGCTTAAGTCAGAAGGCGTCAACAAAATTGTTGCCCTTTCTCATTTAGGGTATTCTCAAGACTTAAAGCTTGCCGAAGATGTAGATGGAATTGATTTAATTGTGGGCGGCCACTCTCATACAAAATTGGATGCACCGGTTTTAATCGAGAAAGAAGAGCCTACTGTTATTGTTCAAGCCGGCGAATACTTAAACTTCCTTGGTTTAGTAGATGTAACATTTAACAAAGATGGTGTTGTAACTGGTCATAATGGTCAATTAGTGACACTATCAAACTATGCTGAGGATGCTGCTGCAAAAGAAAAAGTTGAAGAATACAAAGTGCCGCTAGAAGAAATTAAGAAACAAGTAGTTGGAAATACTACGGTTGAACTTAACGGAAAACGTGCAGATGTACGCACAAAAGAAACAAACTTAGGAAATCTTATTGCAGATGGAATGGTTGCGAAAGCAAATGAATCTGTAAAAACGCATATTGCTCTTCAAAACGGAGGAGGAATCCGTGAGTCCATCAATTCTGGAGAGATTACGCTTGGCGAGGTTCTGACAGTATTGCCGTTTGGAAACAACCTGGTGACACTTGACCTGACAGGCCAGGAAATCCTGGATGCCCTTGAGCACAGTGTAAGCGGAGTAGAAACAGGAGAAGGACGTTTCCTGCAAGTATCAGGGATTAAATTTAAGTATGACGTAACCAAGCCTGTCGGAGACCGGGTTTGGTTTGCAGAAGCGAAAACAGATAATGGATTTGAAGCAATTGATGCAAAGCAAACATATAGAGTCGCTACCAATGCATTTACAGCAGATGGCGGAGACGGATATACGATGTTTAAAAAAGCTAAAGACGAAGGCCGTATGACAGAGTTATTCGTAGTAGATTATGAGGTCTTCACATCATATCTTGCAAAGAACAATCCAGTTTCACCTGTGGTTGAAGGCAGAATTATTCAAGAAACAGAAGTAACCGAAACTCCTGTAAAACGCATTAAGGGTAAAAATCGTTATGAAACAGCTGTTGAAATCTCTAAATCAGGCTGGGAAACAGCGAAAACAGTTGTCCTTGCACGCGGAGATTCTTTCCCTGACGCACTTGCGGGTGCACCGCTTGCTTACAAGCTTAACGCACCCATACTGCTGACAGAAAAAGGATCATTAAATAGAGCAGCGAAAGAAGAAATCGAGCGCCTCGGTGCCGAGAAAGCAGTTATTCTTGGCGGATCAGGTGCAGTAAGCGATTATGTGAAATACCAGCTTAAAGGCATGGACTTAAAAGTGCAGCGTATTGGCGGAGATAACCGCTTTGAAACAGCAGCAAACATTGCAGCTGTTCTTGGCGGAGCACCTGAAAAAGCTATTATAGCAAATGGAAGGAATTTCCCTGACGCACTATCAATAGCTTCTTATGCAGCGCATAAAGGATATCCAATCCTTTTAACGGATTCTAATAAACTTCCAGAAGCTTCAAAGAAAGCATTAAAAAATATAGACAGTACAATCGTAGTAGGCGGTGAAGCTGTAGTAAATGCCACAGTATTCAAGCAGCTTGAAAAACCTGAACGCTATTACGGAAAAAACAGATACGGAACAGCTGCTGTCATTGCGACAGAGCTCAACCCGTCAAATAAGGTGTTTATTGCAACTGGGGAGAACTTTGCTGATGCACTTGCCGGATCTGTACTTGCAGCCAAAGATAATGCATCAATGCTTCTAGTTAAGCCTAAAAACATTCCTTCTGAAACAGAAGCAGCATTAAAGGTGATCAAAGCGGATGAATTTAACGTTCTTGGCGGAGAAAATGCGGTAAGTGAAGAAATAATCAATCAATTAAAAAAGTACTAGGCAAGAAATTGAGCTGCCGGGAGATTCCCGGCAGTTTTTTAGAATAAGCATTTCTTTAAATGGAGCAAACAATTTCAGCTGAAAATACTTTAGAATCGAATTACCTATTAGACAGCTTAAAACTTTGATAAAATACAGATTAAGAAGGAAGGGGCGATACTATGAATACGACGATTATTACCGGTGCATCCCGGGGACTCGGAGAAGCTATTGTAAAACAGCTGCTGGAACCCAACCATCAAATTATTTATCTTTCTAGGTCTGAGAATAAAGAACTAAGACGTCTTGCTGTTGAAAAAGATGCTGTTCTGCAGTTTGTACCATGCGATTTATCAAACGCTCCTCATGTTGAAGCAGTAATCCCTGAAATTTTCGAAAAAATTGATTTGAATGCTGCAGAAAGGATCACCCTGATTAACAATGCGGGCACGGTCGATCCTATGAAGCCTGTCGGAAAAGCAGAAGCGGCTGAACTTGAAGCGCATGTCCAGCTGAATTTGATCGCACCGATGGTCTTATCAAATGCTTTTGCAGATAAAACCAAGAATATAAAAGCCGAAAAAGTGGTTGTCAATATTTCATCTGGCGCTGCAAATAATCCAATCTACGGATGGAACGCTTACTGCAGCTCAAAGGCAGGGCTTGATATGTTCACTAAAGCTTTTGGACTTGAACAGAAACAAGAACAGCATCCTGTCACTGTCCTTTCATTCTCACCGGGAATTATGGACACAGATATGCAGGGAAATATACGTAATACACAGCCTGAGGATTTTGCAGAAGTGGCAAGGTTTCAAGAATACCATGATTCAGGGAAGCTTAGATCCGCTGAATTTGTGGCAAGTGAACTGCTTAAGTTATTAAACAGGCCACTTGAAAATGGAAAAGTATATGACATAAAAGAACTTATATAATAACAGTGCGGAGCATCCTGACTTGGGTGTTTCGTTTTTTTATTCGCGCCTGGCTCCCTGGCCAGAACGGCTCTGCCAAAAAAGTCAAGCCCGACTTTTCTGTCAGAGACTTATCTGTCTGTCGGAGCTAAACGGGAGATTCCGCTTTTCGATTGTCCAGCTCCGCCTCCTAACTCCTCGGCCAGAACGGCTCCGCCAGTAAAAGCAAAACCGGCTTTTTCTGACGGATCCTTATCTGTTTGTCGGAGCTAAGCAGTCGGCTCCGCTTTTCTAATTAAGACACACTAAGTTCCTTTTTCCAACTCCCTTGGAGTTTACGGATAAGGATAATTTGACCGACATGACTTGCATTGTGGATGGTTACATTTAGCAAAACGGAAATCCACGGCTCTTTATTATCTTCTCGAACGGATGATTGAAGTTCTTCTTCCGATAATTTTTCAAGTTCATCTATCCATTCTTTTATGACCAGAAAAAGCTGCTCTTTTTTGTCATGCCAATTATCACCTTCTTTGATGACGAAGGTATCTTCATTAGCAGGGTGACTGTTTGACAAAGGCTCTTTTTTAAAAAGTTTAAGATGTCTTGTGTTATAGAAAACCAGATGATTAATAATCTCCCAAATTGAATGAAGGTTTTCCTCTTTTTTCCACGAGGCTTGTTCTTCAGTTAAATCCTTTAGGGCTGTTTCAAGCGAGGCAAACCAATTATCTTCAAAAAAGCAGGCCATTAGTTGTTCTTTGAAAATTTCATTCGAATTCATTCTTCTCATCTCCTTTTAGGAGAATTTCCACAAGTCACTCCGTATTCCCTTTAGAAATCTCTTAAATTTTTTTTCACATTATTTCACATAATTCTCTTATTATGTTACGGAATCAGATGGACATGATAAGGAAGAAAGATGAAAAAGGAGTGATGGAAAATGAAAAACAAGAAATGGCTTATTGCTTTCACTGCACTGGCGCTTGTCATTCCGACAACTGCAATGGCAAACACGGAAAAATGGCAGATCAGTGAGCAGCATGAGCCTGCAAACCATGAAGGAGTAAAGAAGGACTGGCATGAGAGAAAAGCTGAACGGGAGCAAAAGATTCTTGAATTAGTAAGCAAGTATTCACCTGAAACGAAGCAAGAATGGGAGAATGTATTTAAGGAGAGAGAAGAGCTTTTCAAGCAGCTGGATAAAACAGGTTTAAGAGAGAAGCATCATGCACTTAGAGAAAAGAGAAAACAGGAAATAGCAGAGCTTGAAGAAAAAGTGAAAAAAGGTGAAATAACGAAGGAACAAATGAGAGAGAAGATGGAAGCTTTCAGAGAACATAAAATGAAACACCATCAAGGTAGACAAGAGATGAGAGAGCAGTGGAAGCAAGCAATCGACAGCAAGGACAAAGCCAAAATCAAAGAAATGCTGAATGCAAAATTACAGCAGATGAAAGAACACAATCAGAAGATGAAAACTTTAATGAAAGAGCAATCCAAGGGATAAACGGGGGAAAAGGGGACGGCAAAAATGTCGTCCCTTTCAAATTCCAAGTAAGTGCAGTCTCTTAAACTCTTCCCTTTCAAGCCCTGTAAGCCTGAAATCGTAATGGCCGCTCTTTTGATTTCATATATCGACGACACGGTCAATGCCTTTTAAAAAAATCCGGCTGCTTGACATAATTCTCGTTAAAAGGATTATCGTTTCCAGATCCGTTGCGGACATTTGCTATATCAGCCAGAAGCAAAAATACAACTCTTTCCCGATTTCCCTGTATTCGTATTTTCTTCAATTGGTTCCGTTTTTTATTGCCAGAGTCTGTTTTGATGTTACAAACTGCATCACTGAGGGAAATTGGTCCCAAATTTTATGAAGGTGCAGCTTTAAGTATTTCTTTGCGTCAGCTTAGTTATTCAGCTCTGTCCATTCATAGGAAATCAAGTAAGGATTATTGTCTATTTACAGATGTTCTTTCAAAAAATACCTCCATGGCCAGGTTCCCCGTGTGAAGGATGGATAATTGTTTACCTGGGCTTGATCACCTTTTAACAGTATGGTTTGATACTTTTTCTCTCCTGCGTCCAGATATTCCACTACTTCATTAGATACATTTCTATAAAGCTTTTTCCATTTCCACCATCAATATTTCGTCGAGCCCTTCCAATGTTTATTCCTCCAAAAATCCTTAATCCGAATAAGAAGCCTAGAGACAAAACCATTGAATGCCAGCATGCGGTATCGTTTGTTTCAATAATTTCCAGCAGTCTAGGTGATTCGCTTCCACTCACGGGTTTACCGCGTGAAGAGAAACTAAAGGAGTCTCCTCTTTAGGATGGTGAATATCTCCCTTTATTTCAGTAATCATCCAGCCTTCTTCGATATACGGAA
Source organism: Bacillus sp. V2I10 (assembly GCF_030817055.1). Lineage (NCBI taxonomy): Bacteria > Bacillati > Bacillota > Bacilli > Caryophanales > Bacillaceae > Bacillus > Bacillus sp. V2I10. The sequence continues at coordinate 1,117,242 of NZ_JAUSYV010000001.1, forward strand.
TGGTTTAACCTCTATCATTGTCTGAAATGATCCATTCAAGTCCGCTCCAAATCGATGCTTTGTTCCCCATTCTACAAGCTCCACACTAAATTGCATGTTTTGTTTAAACTCTATTAAAACCTCAATATATTGGTCTAGTAAAAATATGGACGCTCAAAAATGAAGAAAGGAAATAATAGAATATTAATAATTTTAATAAATTTCTGAAACTTTATATTGTAAATGTCTTTTCCGGAAATTATAATAAAATTAATTAATTTCACCAGTGGAGAAATTAAAATGATAGATAGCTTAAATGAGTTTATTTTTTATGCAAAACTAGATATACATTAACATCAAGAAAATAAATATTATAAGGATTTAAGATTACTAATATCTATTCTGACTTTCAGAGAAGATAGGAGTAATTATAATCATTCAGGTAATACAAAAAGGTATGCTGCCACTATAGAAAATACCTGATATATATCAAATAAGGGGGAAACCAATTGAAAAGGTTACATTTTTGGAAAACGCTATTCTTTGTTTTAGTGTCTGCGGTATTAATGGCTGGTTGTTCAAGTAAACAAAGTGGAGAGACTGAGGAAAAGGATAATGGCGGAAATAATCCATCGAACAAAAATCAAGAGTTAGTCATAGCCGTAAACGAAAACTTTATTTCAATGGATCCGCATAATACCGGGGATACAAATTCTAATTCGGTCCAATCAGCAATGTTAGAAGGGCTATTGGGAACTGATGAAGAAGGGAAAATAATCCCGCAGTTAGCTGAGGAATATAGTGTGAGTGATAATGCTCTGGAATATTCATTCAAGCTGCGTCAAGGAGTAAAATTCCATGATGGTGAGGCATTTAATGCAGAGGCAGTAAAAGCTAGTTTTGAAAGGATCATGAAAGATGAAAGCCTTCGTTTAAATAGCCGCGGATTCAATCTTATTACTGGCATTGAAGTGTTGGATGAATTTCAAATAAAAGTAATCCTAAAAGAACCATATGCTGGCATGTTAACAAGATTTGTCTCAGCAAAAATCCTTAGTCCTAAAATACTCAATGATTCTAGTGAAGATATTGGAAAGACTCCGATAGGTACTGGACCATTCAAGTTGGTTGAGTGGGTTCAGGGGGACCATTTAACAGTTGAAAGATTTGAAGATTACTGGAAAAAGGCAGATCGTGTAAAAACCATTACGTATAAACCTGTTCCGGAAAATGGATCACGTGTGTCGATGTTGAAAACAGGAGAAGCTCATGTTATTTACCCGATGCCAGTTCAAAACTTGAAAGAGCTAGAAAATAATACGGATGTTGAAATCCATAAAATCCCTTCCACGATTGCTCGATATGTATCGATTAATACGATGAAAGAACCGTTTGATGACATTCGGATTCGCCAGGCAATTAACTATGCTGTAAGTAAAGAGGCATTTATTAATGTAGTTAATTCTGGGTTTGGGCTGCCATTAGACTCCATTATCCCAAGTAAAACTCAGCATTATTCTAAACAAGAAACTTATGATCAAAACATTGAAAAAGCAAAGGAATTATTAAAAGAGGCAGGATATGAAGGTGGCTTCAAAGCGGAAATTTGGGGTAACACTAATTCCGATACATTGAAAGGAATGCAGTTTATCCAGCAGCAATTAAAGGGAATTGGGGTTGATCTGGAAATAAAATCAATGGAAGAAGGTACTTTGTCAGATGAGATTTATGGACCTCAGACACCAGAAGAAGCGAAGGTGCAAATGTGGTACGTAAGCTGGTCAGCCTATCCTTCTGATGTTACTAATGCAACAAAACCGTTGTTCAGCAGCAGCTCATTTCCGCCAGATGGAGCTAATACAGCTTATTACAAAAATAATGATATAGATAAATGGATAACAGAAGTTAATCAGACAGTTGATGTTAATAAACAAGCAGAAATTTATAGTAAAATTCAATCCACTATCTATAATGAAGCACCATGGATTTTTCTGGGTGTAGATGAAATTCTGGCAGGTTCGCGATCAAATATAGAAGGAGTCTTTATCTCCCCAACAGGCGGTATTAATGTAACTGATGCACATTTTAAATAATAGCGAATTCAGAAACTAGGCAATAAGAAGAGGCAGATGGATCTTTCCCATTGCTTCTTTCCTTTTAAGAAAGGGGTTATCATTTTGCTTCAATATATTTTAAAAAGAATCTTAGAAATGATACCAATCCTATTTATTGTTTCTATATTAATCTTCTTTTTTACTCATTTAATTCCTGGAGACCCAGCAAGATTGGTTGCTGGAAAGGATGCAACGTTAGAAGAGGTTAATATGATCAGATCCGAGCTTGGTCTCGATAAACCTATTTCGGACCAATATATAACATATATGATTAATCTATTTCAAGGAGATTTAGGAACCTCATTAAAGACAGGATTACCTGTTTCAGAAATGTTTTCTGACCGTTTTATGCCCTCCATTTATTTAACCTTCTTAAGTATGATCTGGGCATTGGTGCTGGGGTTATTAATAGGTACCCTATCAGCCGTTTTCAAAAACAAATGGCCGGATTACATTGGAATGATCACGGCAGTCTCTGGAATCTCTATGCCGGGTTTTTGGCTTGGTTTAATTCTAATTCAGATTTTCTCCGTCCAGCTGGGGTGGTTTCCAACAGGCGGGGCGGAAAGCTGGAAAAGTTATATTTTGCCTTCAATCACATTAGGAGCAGGAATTATGTCAATGCTTGCCAGGTTTACGAGATCGTCCCTTCTTGAAACGTTAAGAGCAGACTATATTCGCACTGGAAGGGCAAAGGGTTTAAAAGAATCAGTTGTCATTCCGAAACATGCATTAAGAAACTCTTTGATTCCAGTGGTTACAATTGCAGGACTCCAGTTTGGATTCTTATTAGGCGGATCCGTTGTCGTGGAAACCGTTTTTAGTTTTCCTGGGATGGGCCGTTTGTTAATAGATTCAATTGCCTTCAGAGACTATCCTGTCATACAAGCTGAATTATTATTATTCTCTATTGAATTTATTCTCGTAAATCTGATTGTTGATATCCTGTATAGTTTGCTCAATCCAAAAATACGCTATGTATCCTAGAGGAGGGGAGTCATGGAGATTACGAAGGAAGTAAATCATTATAACCCATTGATTTCAAAAAAAAAGTATTCACCTGCAAAAGAATTTTTAAAGAACTGGAGAAAACAAAAGACAGCCTTTTGGGCCAGTGTTTTTATCCTGCTGCTAATTCTCATCGCAATCATTGGACCTTACATTGCCCCATACGATCCGTACCAGCCGGATTACAATTCAACCTTGCAGGAGCCGAGCAAAGAACACTGGGCTGGTACTGATGAATACGGCCGTGATATTTTTAGCCGACTTCTTGCAGGTGCAAGGATCTCTCTAGGTGTTAGTTTCCTTTCTGTATTTTTAGGTGCAATAGGAGGAATCGTTTTAGGACTAGTAAGCGGTTATTTTGGCGGCTGGTTAGATCGAATCATCATGAGAAGCAGTGATGTAATGTTTGCGTTCCCTGATTTACTATTAGCTATTGCCATTGTTGCGATTTTAGGGCCGGGATTAGCGAACGTAGTGATTGCTGTTTCTATTTTTAGTATTCCTTCTTTTGCAAGATTGGTGAGAGGTTCTACATTGGAAGGAAAAGAGTCTGTATTTGTTGAGGCTGCAAAATCAATGGGAGCATCACATCGCAGAATTATGTTCAAGCATATTTTTCCTGAAACACTTGGCAGTTTAATTGTATTCATTACGATGAGAATAGGAACTGCCATTTTAGCTGCATCCAGTTTAAGTTTTCTTGGTTTAGGAGCGAGTCCTGAGACACCAGATTGGGGAGCAATGCTAAGTCTTGGCCGGGATTATTTAAGTACAGCCTCTCATGTGGTAATGATGCCAGGAATTGCGATCTTTTTAACTGTGTTGGCCTTCAATATTGTTGGAGATGGATTACGTGATGTATTGGATCCTAAAACGAAGAATGAGTAAGGGAGCTTAAAAGAATGGAGAAGTTACTGCAGGTTGATCAGCTTGAAACAGAATTTACGAAGGATAAACAAAAAATAAAAATATTACGCGGTGTGAATTTTTATATAAAAAAAGGAGAGGTTCTAGGGCTTGTAGGTGAATCTGGATGTGGAAAAAGCTTAACATCCCTATCGATAATGAAACTATTTAAAGGCACTAGCGGAGAAATATCTGGTGGCAGAATTTACTTTAAGGGAGAGGATTTAACCAATAAATCTGAACGTGAAATGAGGAAGATTCGTGGAAAACAAATGGCTATGATTTTTCAGGAACCGATGACTTCATTAAATCCTGTCATGAAAATAGGAGAACAACTACTCGAGCCAATTCGTCTTCATACTGGATTGAACGAGAAACTGGCAAAGGAACATGCGATTTTTATTTTGAAAAAAGTGGGTATTCCGCGTGCAGAAGAAATAATAAATGAGTTCCCCCATCAGATGTCCGGCGGTATGCGTCAAAGAATCATGATTGCTATGGCAATGTCTTGTAACCCTCAGCTAGTGATAGCAGATGAGCCGACTACAGCACTCGATGTAACAATACAAGCGCAAATTCTGGAATTAATGAAACAGCTTCAAAGGGAAGAAGAAATGTCTGTTTTATTAATTACTCATGATTTGGGTGTAGTAGCTGAAATGTGTGACCGTGTAGCTGTTATGTATGCAGGGCGAATAGTGGAAGAAGCAAATGTATTCGATTTATTTGAAAGCCCAAAACATCCTTATACTAAAGGACTAATTGGTTCGGTGCCAAAGATTGGTCAGAAAAAGGAGAAGCTTGATTCTATTAAAGGAAATGTTCCAGATCCAAGCTATATGCCAAAGGGCTGCAAATTTGCTCCAAGATGCAATGATGCCATGCCTATTTGTTTGGAGGAAGAACCGGATGTTACTGAATTAGAAAATAGCAGATTGTGCAGCTGCTGGATGTATACGGAGGGGAGGAGGGATATTTATGTCTAAGACTCTATTAGAAGTAACAGGGTTAAAAAAATCATTTTCAATACCTGGCAGAATGTTTGGAAAAAAGAAAATGTTAAAAGCTGTTCATGAGGTTTCATTCATGATTAAAGAAGGGACGACGTATAGTTTAGTTGGAGAAAGCGGATGCGGGAAATCAACAACAGGACGCCTGATATCACGATTAATTACACCAAGTGACGGAGAAATCTGGGTAGAAGGGGAAGAAATTTCTCAAAAAAAAGAATCACAGCTAAAAGCAGTACGGAAGAAGATACAGATGATTTTTCAAGACCCATATGCTTCGCTGAATCCGCGGATGAAAATTAGAGATATAATTGGCGAGCCACTTATCATTCATACAAAATTTTCAAAAACAGAACGGCATAAGCTGGTTTCCGAGATGCTTGAAGTAGTCGGGTTAACCGAGCATCATGCAGATAGATATGCTCATGAGTTCAGTGGTGGCCAGCGGCAGAGAATAGGAATTGCACGAGCACTTATAATGAAGCCAAAGTTAATTATTGCCGATGAACCAGTATCTGCACTAGATGTATCCATTCAATCTCAAATACTAAATCTATTAAAAGATTTACAAACCGAACTTAATTTAACCTATTTATTTATTTCACATGATTTAAGTGTAGTTGAACACATAAGCGACAGTATTGGTGTTATGTATTTAGGAACGATTGTTGAGTCTGGTCCGAAAGAGATAATTTTTTCAAACCCCCAGCATCCCTATACAAAAGCGCTATTATCTTCCGTCCCCATTCCAGATCCAAGGTTAAGAAGAGAACGTATCGTTTTGCAAGGAGATTTACCCAGTCCTGTTAACCCCCCGGCAGGCTGCCGGTTTCATACCCGCTGCCCTGCTTGTATGGAAATTTGTAAAGTAGCAGAACCTGTTGTGAAAAAGGGCTTAACTGAAGATCATTTTGTGGCTTGTCATTTAATAGAGTAGCAGAATAATCATTAACTTTTTAATTTAATGCAGATCATTTGGAAAATTAAAAACTGGAGTGGTTATCAATGAAAGTAGGACTTAGTACTTACAGTTTAGTAAGAGAATTAAGAGAAGAGAAAATAACGGTTTTAGATGTCATACAATGGATCGCTGATAATGGCGGGGAACATATGGAGATTGTTCCATACGGTTTTTCTGTAGTGGATAATATAGAATTGGCAGATCGAATAAAGGAGAAAGCGGAGTCTGCAGGAATTGTACTGTCTGCCTATTCCTTACCTGCTAATTTTGTTCAACAAACACAAGAAGAATTTGATCAAGAAGTAGAACGGCTAAAACAACATGTGGATATCGTTAATCGTTTAGGGATTAAGATTATGCGCCATGATGTAACCGCGTTCCAATTAGAACCAGAAGAAATGACAATTCACTATTTCGAAAAGCATTTAGCAAAATTAGTAGAAGGCAGCCAGCTGATTGCGGATTATGCAGCCCAATACGGGATTACAACGACAATAGAAAACCATGGATTTAATGTCCAGTCAAGCGACCGCGTACAACGGGTGATTCATGCCGTTAACCGTACAAACTTCAAAACCACTCTCGACGTTGGAAACTTTCTGTGTATTGATGAAGATCCGCTTGTGGGTGTTAAGAAAAATATTAAATATGCAGCAACCGTACATTTGAAAGATTTCTATATTCGTCCCTATTATGAAAATCCAGGGGATGGTGTTTGGTTCCGGACGGTTAATGAAAACTATTTGCGTGGCGCTATTGTTGGTCACGGAGATATTAAAATTCGTGAAATTATGAAGCTTATAAAAAATTCTGGATACGATGGTTACCTAACAGTTGAATTTGAAGGAATGGAAGATTGTAAAATAGGTTCAAAAATTGGAATGGATAACGTAAGAAGATTATGGAATGAAGTGCACTAATGAAATTCAGCAAAAGTGATTCTCAAATGGCGTATAGAAAGGATGAATTATATGGAACCCTTAAGAGTTTGTATTATTGGGACTGGATCCATATCGGATATGCATTTAAAGTCCATTGCAAATAACCCTGACGCTATTCTTTACGGCGTCTTCGATTATTCAAAAGAAAGAGCGGTAGAAAAGGCCAAGCATTATGGAATCAGCCATGTGTTTTCAAATATTGAAGAAGTATTTAATCATTCTAATATTGATGCCGTAAGTATTTGTACCTGGAATAATAGCCATGCTGAAATTTCAATCGGAGCATTAAATGGCGGAAAACATGTCTTAGTAGAGAAACCTTTGTCAATGACTGTAGAAGAAGCATTAAAAGTTGAAGAGGCTGTACAAAAAAACAAGAAGACATTACAAGTTGGATTTGTCAGAAGATTTGCAACGAATACAGCAGTATTAAAATCCTTTATTGATAATGGAAAATTAGGTGAAATTTATTATGCTAAAGCATCTTGCTTGCGCCGATTGGGGAATCCTGGCGGCTGGTTTGCAGACAAAGAACGCTCTGGGGGCGGTCCATTAATAGACCTTGGAGTGCATGTCATTGATATTTGCTGGTATTTAATGGGGCGTCCAAAAGTAAAGTCCATTTCAGGAAATGTATACAACCAGCTGGGAAACCGGGGGCACATCGAAAATTTAAGTTTTTATAAGACTGCTGACTATGATAAGGATAAAAATACCGTTGAAGACTTAGCCAATGCTCTTATTACCTTTGATAATGGTGCCTCTTTAATTGTGGATGTTTCTTATACTCTTCACGCCAAAAAAGATGAAATCCAAGTCAAATTATTTGGAACAAAAGGCGGAGCAGAGCTAGAACCTGAGCTTATCCTGATTAGCGAAGAGAATAATACACTTCTTAACATTCAGCCGCAAATGGATCATTTATCATTTGACTTCACAAATGCATTTCAAAATCAAATTGATTCATTTGTGACCAGTTGCTTAACAGGAATCAAGCCAATGGCGCCAGTTGAAGACGGAGTTGAAATGATGAAAATTTTATCTGGCATTTATGAAGCAGCAGAAAAGAAATGTGAGGTGACTTTTACATAATAATGAACAATAAAACAGTAACAAACAAAATTGGTGTGATTGTTGATAGTCTTCGGTTACCGCTATATGAAGGTCTGGTAACTGCAAAAAAAATGGGTGCTGATGGGGTACAAATCTATGCAGTGGAAGGAGAAATGGCACCTGGAAATTTAAGTTCAGTATCGCGTAAAAAGTTAAAAAACCAAATGGAGTCATTAGACTTAGAAATATCTGCTCTTTGTGGCGACTTGGGAGGACATGGTTTTCAGGACCATCAGCAAAATCAAATTAAAATTGAAAAGTCAAAACGCATTTTGGATCTTGCTGTAGAACTCGGTACAAACATTGTGACAACCCACATCGGGATCATACCTGAAGAACAAGAAAGCAGGATTTATGAAACGATGCAAAAGGCTTGTGAAGAGCTGGGGATTTATGCGAAAAGCATGGGTGCCTACTTTGCAATCGAAACAGGTCCAGAACCTTCAGAAAGATTAAAAGCTTTTTTGGATAGTCTATGTACAAATGGGGTTTCGGTCAATTTTGATCCTGCCAATATGGTGATGGTAACGGGCGATGACCCTATAGAAGGTGTAAAGCTTCTTAAGGATTACATTGTTCATACGCATGTTAAAGATGGGGAAAGATTAAAACCTGTTGATTCTCGTGATGTTTATGGATTTATGGGATATGGAGGCAGTACAGACCATGAAAAAATCGCTGAAATGGTTACTTCTGGAGAGTATTTTAGAGAATTGCCACTTGGAAAAGGAAAAGTGAATTTTCCAAAATACTTTGCTGCGCTAAATGAAATTAACTATAAAGGTTATTTAACCATTGAGAGAGAGGTTAATAATAACCCAATCAACGATATTTCGGAAGCAATTGCATTTATTAAAAAGTTTAGATAATTTGTTTCACTCGAATGGGCAAAGTGTATAATGTTAAAGGGATTTTCAATTTATAAACCCTATATTTCCAATAAGAGAATCTAGTTATTCTCTTTTGGAAGTATAAAGGAAATGGCGCATGAATAGAGCTCTATTTTTAAAGAATGATGTTGGTTTTCTTATTGAGGGTGAGGATCAACACGATTCTTTAAATGCTCCTTCTGAAATTGTAAACCTAAATCTGAAATTAAAAAGAAGGTAGAAGAATGGTGAAACACGATCAATTCTTTATGAAAAGACAAAATAAAAATCTAGTTCTTGATATATTAAAAAATAAGTCTCCTATATCAAGAATTGAGATAGCGAGATTAGCTGGAATGAGTCCTACATCCATTACAAGGATTGTAAATGAATTACAGTTCCAAGGGTTTGTGAGAGAAACAGAATTAGTCACATCTGGGGTAGGTAGAAAAGCAACATTGCTGGAAGTGTGCGGGAATGTCCTTTATACAATTGGAGTAGAGATCGATAAATCCATTATCAAAATTGGGATCGTAAATTATGTTGGAGAAATCGAATCCCTACATAAATATAACAGAAATGAGTTAGAGAGTTATGATGAAACGCTGCAAAAAGTAAACATAAATGTAAAAAGTATAATGGATAGAAACGGTATACCTGAAACGAAAATAATTGGATTAGCAATTGGTTTGCCTGGTTATGTTGATTACAAAAATGGTGTAGTAAAGGTTTCAGATCAGTTGAAGTGGAAGGATGTTAACCTGGCTGATGATCTTAAGAAACTAACCTCATTTGATGTAATTATTGATAATGAGCTAAAAATGAAAGTAGTAGCTGAGAATTTTATAGGGAAGGCAAAGAACTCTCAGAATTGCATCTTATTAGGGATCGGGTCAGGGATTGGGTCAGCGATTATACTAAATGGTGAAATTTATCGAGGGGAATCCAATAATGCAGGAGAAATTGGACATACCGTGATAGATCCCACTGGAAATGTATGCAATTGCGGAAAAATAGGCTGTCTTGCAACGTATATTTCTGAGGGTGCAATCCTTGCTGATAGCAGGAAAGTGAAAGAAATTCCTTCGATTGATGATGTTTTCCATTCCTATAGAAACAGAGAACCGTGGGCGCTGAATATTATGGATAGAGCATCAACGTATATTGCTCTTGCAATTAGCAATATCTTATGTCTGTATAATCCTGAAGTGATAATTTTGAGCGGAAATACGATAGAAAAACTGCCTGAAATGAAGCAAGCGATAGAACAAAAGTGTGAGTTATATATTTGGGAGCCATTAAAGCAAACTGTGCAAATCGTTTATTCAGAATTAAGTGAACATGGCGTCGTGCTGGGAGCTGCCATACAGGCACAAAATCTCTTACTGGATCTTGAATAAAAGTTGCCATTATACTTGTAAGGAGAGAATTAGAGTTGAAATATTTAACTTTAGTAGAGGAAACAAGAGCTGGAATATTGGAAAATGTTCACATTGGAATGATATGTGGTGTAAATGATCAATCACAAACTTGCTATCAAATTGGAGATGATCGACATTATACATACTTCCGTTCCGCTGCAAAACCTTTCCAGGCACTTCCGATCTTCCTAACAAATATCATAACAAAATATGGACTGACTGAAGAAGAAGCAGCACTATTTACAGCATCGCATAGAGGAGAATCCTATCATATAACAGCTCTAGAATCCATGCTAAGAAAACTGCCGGTAAATGAAGAAGAATTATACTGCCCCCCTTCTTATCCATTAAATGTGCAGTCAAAAGAAGATATGATCAGAAATGGCACGAAGAAAAGAAGACTATATCATAATTGTTCTGGCAAGCATATGGGGTTCATCACGGTGTGCCTTGAATTAGGTTATCCAATTGAAGGCTATTGGAAAAAGGATCATCCGCTTCAGCTTCAAATTTTATCAATCCTTTCTTCATTATCTGAACTGCCGGTTTCTGAGATTCATACGGGGATAGATGGATGCGGAGTCCCTGTATTCGCAGTGCCATTAAAAAATATGGCTGCAGTCTACTTGAAATTGGCTTGCCCTGATATCATACAAGATCTTCTATTACAAAATGCGTTAAAAAAGATGACGGCTATAATGAATAACCAATATAATATGATTGCTTCAGAACATTTTATTTGTTCAATCCTGTTAAAGGATAAAAATATTATAGCAAAAGGCGGAGCCCAAGGTGTATATTGTTTTGGATTAAAAAATGAAAGACTTGGATTTGCGTTAAAGGTGTTAAATGGATCTGAAGATATGTGGCCAAATATCGTTGCTTCCATTCTTGAGCAAATGAATTATAACAACAAAGAAACCATTACAAGACTGCGGGCGTTAAGGCCTTCAATTATGAGAAATGACGCTGGGGTAGAAGTAGGATATATTAATGAAAGGTTTTCGATATAAGGCTTTGTTAATGAACAAAATGATTTTATCGGAATTTTGCCTTATTTCTTAGCAAAATCCTCCTCTCGGAAGGCGAATCTTTTAGATAAGGTAGGGAAATAAGGTTCAAAATGAATGAATGCTTCCCTTTGCAGATTCCAAGCAGGCGAAGCATTTTTGCATAGAGCGGTTTTGGAAACAGCTTTGGATAGATGCGGATGGTGTCGTGTTCGGTGTGCTTACTTAAGATAAGCAAATTAATGAGGAGACTCTCAGGGAATTAATCCTTGCAAACGAGAATTTAGATATAATATTCCATCGACCTTTGACGAGGTAAATGATCAAGCACTGCTGTGGCAATCATCAAGTAATATCCGCAAATATCCTGATTCCTAATATCAGGCAGCAAGCCAGGGGCAATTTGTGCTATAGAAAGACTAAAAGTGCTGAAAGCCCCTACTGTTTCATTTCCTCCTTTTTCATCATGATTTTTAATGATTTTCCCTATGGCAACTCATTAAAATTGACATATATATATTAAAGACAAACTCTAAAATCGTCAGGTTTAATGGTTATCTGTCAGCTCATTCAGCTTTTTTTCCATTTCTGTCCGGTCAAAGGAAGAGTACCAGCGATAATCATCTTCATCAATGATGCGAAAATGGAAGCTGATCACGTTTTGCTGGAGTTTGAAGCCTTTGATCTGATCAACATCCTTCCACCATATTTTTCCACCGAGTGTCTTTTCCTTGCGGGTCTGCATTTTTTGATGAGCGACGAGCTGCAGAATATCGAAGGGGTCACCGCCTGTAGTCTGCTGAAGAATGGTGCTGTGTCTGAAAAGGGCACACAATGCAACGATCGTTGACCATGATGCTTCCTGCCGTCCCTTTTCAATCTGCACGAGCGTTTTTTTGGAGAGCCCAAGTACTTCAGCCATTTCTTCCTGTGTGTAACGGGATTCGGTCCGGATTAGAAGCATTTTTTTAGATAGATTGGCAGTTAGTTCATGCTTTTTCATGAAAGAGCTCCTTTTCCCTTGATATAGTGTAATTCTACACGAAATGAAAGGCAACTTCAGTATAACTGCTTAAATTATTAAAGAAGTTAGATAGATGAGATAATCATGTCATACAATATAACAGGATTGTTGCGGCAAATGCCGTATTATGTTAATGTATACAGAAATATTTTAAGAATACCTCAGCTTAATTATATAGTTCTTACAAGTTTCACACTATTTACAGGGAGGAGATTACATGCGAAATGTAACATTGACAGAGGTTTATTCCCATCCTATTGCTCAAAAATATTTACAGCGTTCAGGAGTAGCGCATGCAATTGCTGTAACCTACCATGCATATAGATTAGCCATTCAGCACGGTGTAGATCCCGATCTTGCAACCAAAGCAGCTCTGCTTCATGATATTGGGCATTATGAGTGGTACACAGATGGGGAATGGGATTATGAAAAGTATAAAGAGAATGATATACATGCGATAAAAGGTGCAGAACGTGCCCATAAGCTTTTGATCCGTCTTGGGGAGGATCCGCAATCTGCTAAACAGATCGCTTTAGCCATTTTGCTGCATACAGATTCTTACCTGCCGGAAGGCTCTCTTAATCAAAATTCACTTCAAAAAGTAGTTCGCTTAGCTGATGAAATGGATGAGGAACCAGGCGGAAGTCATCATTACCGGACGATTAGCGAAAAGACAGCCTTAAATAAAATTCAAAAGCTTGATGAAAAAATCAATCAGCTGCAAAACCCCACCTTGAAAAAATCCGTATGAATGATATAAATCCACCCAAGGAAATGGTGGATTTGATTTGTTTTATTGGCTGAATATTTTTCCCGATGAATCAACATAGACTGTTTGAACAATTGTTCGTTCAAATATGTCTCCATTTTGAGTTTTCCCTCTAATATCAACCGTTAAATTATAGATTCCTTCCTGCTTTAACTCTAGTCCGATACCCGTTTTTTTTATTGATTTTATGAACGTTTTTGTCTGCTTCTTTGTTTTAGTTTGAAAGTGATCAACTATCACGAAAGCTTCGACCTCTTTTTGAAGTTTTGCCTGGTTTATTTTAAAGGCAATGTTCTGATTTTGCTTATTGATTGGCAGTAGTGAAATAGCATCATTGTCAGCTGAAAGAAAAGCGACGTTCAGGAAATAAGCTTCACCTGAAGAGTTTAATGCAGTTAAACTCCATTTACCTTTTTGAGGCTTTGGAATGACGATTTGATGATGATAGGCTCCTTCGAAAATTCCATCTGCTTTTATCGTTTTAAACGAAGGATAATCTGTCTTTCCATCAGGGGAATCGAGAGCAAGCTTCGTTGAAGGCGAGCTGCTCATCCAATCAACGGTGATTTCACTGACAGATTCTTCAACATTGAATGACTCTTGCTGTGTGCCGGTAAATTCTCCGCCGCGATAATAATAGGAAGCTCCGGCTGCATTGTTTTCTTCACTTATCATATGGATGCTTTCTGCAGCAGCTGTGCTTCTTAAATACGGTTCAAATAACAGAAAGGTTGAACTTCCTTTCTTAATAGAAGTATGATCCCAGCTGCCGGTTCTGATTTCAGTGCCATAAGATAATCTGGAAGACTGCACGGTTACAGCTCCATCATTGCTGCCGTAGGAGCTTAAATATAATCCGCCCCAATAAAGGGATGAACCAAAGCTTCCCCACTTGGTCCCGCCAAAAGTATAGATACGATTCTTTCTGGAATTTGCATGAGCATCCGTTTGTGCTCTGAAATTGCTCATGTAGCCGGTCTGAAGGGAATAAACAGCATCATTTTTGCTTCCTAATATTCCTGACAGCCATCCAGCCCAGCTGCTGTAAGCAAGGTCCGCAAGCTGCGATCCGGAATGCGGAGCCGATAGCGTAATCACGTTGCTTACATATTGATGCGCACCATAATGCACAAGCGCAGATTGAGCATCGATTCCTCCTTTGCTGTGAGTGACAAGCATCAGTTTCTGGCCGCCAAAATACTGATAGATTTCGCTTAATTTCTGTGCCAGCAGAGCGCCGTTATCCCACATGTTTTTCGCAGGATATAAATCAATAAAAGCTGTACGATATCCATTTGCATAAGCGGTGCTATACATATCATTTTGATTCCACCACGCATTTGATGAGCTGTTCAAACCATGAATGAAGACGATAGGAGATTTTGGTAAACTGCTGCCGGGCGGAGTATCTCCTGTATACCATTGGCCCGGATTTCCGGGAGGATCCTGATCACCAAATGAGCCGGCAAATGTGCCTGCTGGAGCAAAAAGCATGAAAGCCGTAAGCAATATTATCAGTTTTCTGATCATATAGGACTCCTTTACAATGTGATGAAAGCCTTTACAAATATATGGAGCGCTTATTTGAAAAAGAAGAAGGAACAATTGCCCATTTTGAATGCAGTGTCAATTGGCCTCCTGTCTACATAAAGCGAAATAAGGAACTCATCGAACAAAACGAAAAAATGATTTCTTTGCTGGAAAAAAACAGTGACAAAGAAAAAGCTGCAGGAGAACAGTGCTCCCGCAGCTTTTTCTTTTACTTTCTTTTGCTTACCCAGAGAATGACAAGAATGAGAATAGATCCAATTCCTGTCATGAGCTGAATGCGCCAGTCTGCTTTCAGGACTTGCTGCACGGCAAACCCTTCAATAAGAACAGCGGGAATTTTCCCAATCAGGCTTGCACTGAAAAAAACACCTGCGCTCACTTTGCTGTATGCTGCTGCAAGTGTAACAGCACCTGATGGAGCAAAGGGGAAAATCCTTAATGCAAGAATAAGAAAAAATGCATCTTTGCCTTTCGTTTTTGAAAGGTTTTGCAGCATGGCGTTTTTGGGCGCTTTCGTTTTTTTTAGGAATGAGAAACCTTTCCGGTATACATAAAAGCTGACCAGGAGTCCAAAGATTTCACCAGAAAAAGAGAGGAGCAGACCTTCTGCAAATCCAAAAAAAGAAAGGTTGGCAGCTGTAATAAAAACACTCGGCACAAATGCCAATAAACTAATGATTGTGTTAGCAGCGAGACTTATAATAAATGCCCACTGTCCGCTGATTTCCAGCCATTCTATCAATTGTTCTTTCATTCTTTCACCGCTGTCTTTTAGATATGTGTACTAGCACCTATCTATAGTTTAAACTCCGCTGAGCTCACATACTAATAAATAATTCTAAGAATCACTATTGTTATTGCTCATTTCGGAGCGCAGACACTTTGAAATAAACAAACGGGCCTGCAAGAAGCAAAGGAATTGATCTGCACAGCATGATGGTTTGCACCTTAATGTCTGAAGATATAAATAAGGAAGTTAATCCATAAAAAGCGGGGTTAAACCTTAGGCTGCCATGATGATAAATGACATCAATCTGCCAAGTATTTTATTTGTGAATTAGTGGAATAGTCAACTTTTTTTGTTAATTTTATAGACTGAGAATACCTCACTTCATAACCGTAACGTTTGACTGTACAGTTTAAAAAAAGGTATGATAGGAGTAATCTTTTTTTATTGGGGTGATAAGATGGGGCATTGTATCGAATTGGCGAAGTAGCAAAATTGGCAAACGTATCAAAGAGAACAATTGATTACTATACTCAAATTGGGCTGCTCCATGTAGATAAGACGTCTAAGTCCAACTATCGCCTCTATTCTGAACAGGCACTTAACGACATTCAATTTATTGAGGAATGCAAGTTATTCAATATGTGTCTGCAGGATATTAAAGAAAGACTTGAACTTAAGAGAAGTCAAACCAATGAAGAAGATAAGCTAATCAAACAGGCCGAAATACTGGCTAATCATATGAAACAGCTCGAACATGAAATAAAAGAGCTGAAACCAATTTTTGATAAAATGAATGGGGAAAACCAGGAAATCATTGCAAGCCGCATCTCTCCGCAGAGCATGGCGCTTATGCAATCATTAATGATTCTGCTTCATTGATTTTATAGTTTACGGATATTTTAAACTGATAACTTACTATTTTAGGAGGTGACTCCTTAT
Organism: Bacillus sp. V2I10; assembly: GCF_030817055.1. Taxonomy (NCBI): domain Bacteria; kingdom Bacillati; phylum Bacillota; class Bacilli; order Caryophanales; family Bacillaceae; genus Bacillus; species Bacillus sp. V2I10. The sequence goes on from NZ_JAUSYV010000001.1 coordinate 1,133,587, forward strand.
TCTCTATTAGGGAATAAGGGTGTTTTGGACATAGTTAACTTGTTATTCGTGGCGATTTTAATTGCTTTAACAGCTTTTTTCGTTGCATCAGAATTTGCGATTGTCAAAATCCGCAGTTCACGATTGGATCAATTGATTGCAGAAGGTAAAAAAGGGGCAGTGGCTGCAAAAAAAGTAACAACTCATTTAGATGAATATTTATCAGCGTGTCAGCTCGGAATAACGGTAACAGCCTTAGGTCTTGGGTGGTTGGGGGAGCCAACAGTAGAAAGTCTTCTCAGACCGGTATTCGATAACTTTGAAATTAACGAATCGCTTTCCCATATTTTAACTTTCGGAATTGCATTCGCATCTGTTACGTTCTTGCACGTTGTCATTGGAGAGCTTGCTCCTAAAACAGTAGCGATCCAAAAAGCAGAGGCTGTGACACTTTTATTTGCAGCTCCATTGATCTGGTTTTACCGTATTATGTTCCCATTCATTTGGGTATTAAATGGCTCTGCCCGCGTAGTAACAGGTATTTTCGGACTTAAGCCTGCATCTGAGCATGAGATTGCTCATACTGAGGAAGAGCTTCGGATTATTCTTTCAGAAAGTTATGAGAGCGGAGAAATCAACCAATCTGAATTAAAATATATGAACAAAATTTTCGAATTTGATGATCGTGTAGCAAAAGAAATTATGGTGCCTCGAACTGAAATTGTAGCTGCTTCAGTAGAGAAATCGTTTCAGGACAACCTTGAGACAATGAGTATGGAAAAATATACTCGCTATCCGGTTGTAAACGGAGACAAAGATCACGTCCTTGGTATGATCAATCTCAAGGAGATCTTCACTGACATTTTTTCATTATCCGAAGAAGAACGAAAAAAGAGCACGATTGATAAGTATATCCGCCCTGTTATTCAAGTAATCGAATCGATTCCAATTCATGATTTATTAATAAAGATGCAAAAAGAACGCGTTCATATGGCGATCCTCGTGGATGAATATGGCGGAACAGCCGGACTTGTAACAGTCGAAGATATTATCGAGGAAATTGTTGGAGAGATCCGTGACGAATTTGACCAAGATGAGGTTCCTGAGGTTCAGAAAAAAGGCGAAGGCCATTACTTGCTTGACGGAAAGGTTCTTATCTATGAAGTGAATAATCTGCTTGGTCTAGATATCGATGATACGGATGTAGACACAATCGGCGGATGGATGCTGACAGAAAATATTGACATCCAGCAAGGCGAAAGCATCATTTTAGATGGCTATGAGTTTTTTGCAAAAGAAATGGAAGGCCACTTGATCCGAGTAATTGAAATCTTTAAGCTTGAAAAAGCTGAAGAAGAGCTTGTTGCTGAAGAAAATTAATCTGTGTTTATTATGAAAGCTATGCTTAGTGCATAGCTTTTTCTTTAAATTCAGGAAAATATTACCAATATGCTTCATTCAGCTCTGAAAGGGTTAAGCTTCATCAAATCTTAATTTGACACTCTTTCATTCTCATAGTACGTTTGAAACAGGCATAATGAAGCAGAGGAGGATGTAACCTGTATAAGTCAAAGGTTCATTTTTGGACGATTGAAATTTTGCTGCTGCTGTTAATTTTTTACGTAAGTACGAAGGTTTCGTTTTTATTTCAGCCGCTGATTGTTTTTGCATCTACGCTGTTCTTCCCGATTTTGATTGCCGGTATCCTGTTTTTTATTTTCAGCCCTGTGGTTAAGCTGTTAGAAAAAAACAAAGTGCCAAGAACACTTGCAATCCTTATCTTGTATCTCATCTTTATCGGATTGATCTTGCTGCTTTTATCCACAGTCGGACCGGTTGTTTCTCAGCAGATCACAGACTTGTTTAAAAATTTCCCGAGATACATAACTGAAATCAGGCAGTTCATCATGAACCTGTCTGAGTCCCGCTGGTTTACATGGGTGATGACACAGGAATATGTTTCAATTGAGGAAACGATCGATAAAATGGAAAAATCATTGGGCAATCTGACGACATCGCTGCCGGAAAGCATTACATCATCTGTAACAAAGGTTCTGGGTTTTGTTACAAATATTACTCTTATCGTCATCACGGTTCCATTCATTTTATTCTACATGCTGAAAGACGGGCATAAGTTTCCCGTCACAGCAGTCAAAATTCTGCCTGCAGCGTATAGACGTGAAGGCATTAAAATTTTTGAAGACCTTTATAAGACGCTTGCCGCTTATATACAGGGCCAGCTGCTTGTTTCTCTCTTTGTCGGGACAGGCTGCTTTATCGGATATACGCTGATTGGACTTGACTATGCGCTCATACTCGGGATTGTTGTAGCTGTTGCAAACATCATCCCTTATTTAGGACCATTTATCGGCGCTGCACCTGCAGTGGTGATTGCTCTCCTCGATTCACCGACTAAAGCTTTGCTCGCTGCAGTTGTTGTAACCGTTGTTCAGCAAATTGACGGAAATATTCTTTCACCATTAATTATCGGCAAGAGATTAAACACACACCCACTCACCATCATTCTCCTGCTGATTGGCGCAGGCAGCTTTGGCGGTATTTTAGGAATGATTTTAGCTGTGCCGACATATGCGGTACTAAAAGCTGTTCTTTTACACGTCATCAGGCTGGTGAAATTAAGAAACAGGTATAAGCAGGAGACAGAGAACCGAAAAAATAAAAGAGATGAAAACGATAGAAAGCCGCTGGTGTAACTGGCGGCTTTTCTATTGTTCATTTGATAACGTACTATTATGCTGCCAATCTGTACAAGCTCCATCAATACCCCAGCTGTGATTGTCCTGCTGGGAAAATTTCATTTACATTATTATTCATTCTAATTTAACGTAGAGGCATTATTATTTTACAGGGCCTTTTTTATAAGAAACCCAAAAGCCCTTTTCGGCATAGTCTAATAAAAAATAAAGGAGGAGTTTCTATGCCGGCTTTTGTTGGTCCCATTTTAATTGAATCAAGCAGCGGTGCTATTAGTGCAGGGGATGCCTTTGCCCTCTCGCCAAAAAGCACAAGTAAATTCTCTGTTGGTTCGGGTGCACTCAATACAGGAGACTTCATGGTGATTACAGATGATAAAAACATCACAAATTTTTATGACTTTGACATTATCGATCAGCCAACTTTTTTCAATGGCTAAACGAATGACCCTTTCTTATCCTGAGAGAGGGTTTTCTTTTTGCTTGAAAAAGGGTATTAAAACCTATGAATTCAATGAATGAAGAGGTGTAGGGATGACAACGATCAAAGAGATTGCAAAGCTTTCCAAGGTGTCTGCTGCAGCAGCATATGAAGTGCTCCATGAAAATGCTGAATCAACGGCCTCTGAAGAAATGAAATCGAGAATTTTTCAGACTGCAGAAACATTAAACTACCGATTAACAGAGAAGCAAATGTCTTCGTCCAGTAACAAAAGCATCCATATTGCACTTGCCATTTTAGATGCTGAGGGCGGAGAGCTGGAAAATCCTTTTTATATCGCACTAAGGAAGCATGTTGAGCAGGAATGCCTCCTAAATAACGTCCATATTAAAGAGACAATCCGCTATGAAAATATCGATTCGACTAATAAGATGGAAGTTTTGGATGGAATCATTGTCATAGGCGGTTTACAGGAAGACGATATGGAAAAGCTGAAAAAGGTTTCAAAGAACATCGTGCTCGTTACAGATTGGGCTGCAAATTCCACTGCAGATATCGTAAGTATAGACCTTGCTCAAATGACAGAGCTCGTTATTTCGCATCTAAAAGAAATGGGACATGAACGAATTGGATACATAGGCGCTTTTAATTGGGGGCAGACAATAAAAGAGCAGCTGGAAAAAGCGAATCTTTTGTCAGAAGAGCATATTTACCTGACAGAACCGTACGGAACGGAAGGATACAGGATTCTAAAGGAAGCTGCTTCAAACAGCCAGCTTGCTGATGCCTATATCATTCAAAGCAGTGTCATGTCCCTTGCCGCTATCATGGCATTGCTAGGAAAATATGAATATACCAGAGGATGTCTCAATTGTCAGTTTTTATGATGTGCCTGAAACTCATTACTTTGCCCCTTCCTTGACTGCCATTCATGTATCATCAGCTGAGATAGCAAAGATCGCAGTGAAGCTAATACATGAGCAAGTAATGGAGCATAGAGATACGCCTCTTAAAGTGCTGGTTCCATCCAGACTGAAAATGAGAGATTCAACATCAACAAAACAATAGGAAACATGGCTGAAGAGAGAAGTTCTTTTTTCAGTTTTTTTAATGTCTAAATACACGAAAAAGGAATTCTTGATAGAAAGTTAAAACTATTCTATCATTAAGACAACTATTCTCATAAAAGGAGAAACCAAATGCAATCTTATATAGAAAAGCGGGATGGTATCTTTCCATCTGTTTGTTCATTGGATTGTCCTGATCAATGCGGTCTTCTTGTCCATAAGAAAGACGGCAAAATCATAAAAGTGGAAGGAGATCCGGATCATCCCGTTACTAAAGGCAGCATTTGCAATAAAGTGCGGCACATGGCTGAACGTATCTATGATGAGAAGAGGCTCCAATACCCTTTAAAAAGGACAGGGAAAAAGGGCTCAAAACAATTTGAGCGGATCAGCTGGAACGAAGCCTTTGAAATTATTACTGCTAAATGGAAAACACTAATTAAAACGGATGGGCCGGAAAGCATTCTTCCATACAGTTTCTATGGAAATATGGGCAATTTGAATGCTGAGGGAATGGATCGCCGTTTCTTTCATAAGCTCGGCGCAAGCAGACTTGACCAGACAATTTGCCAAATTGCAGGTTCAACTGGTTACAAGTATACAATGGGTGGAAGCTTTGGGATCGATCCTGAGGATACTGTACATACTAAACTGTTTATTATGTGGGGCATTAATGCGGTCAGCACAAATATGCATCAAGTCGCACTTGCTCAAAAGGCGCGTAAAAATGGGGCCAAAATTATCGTCATTGATGTTCACAAAAATCAGACCGGAAGACTTGCAGACTGGTTTATTCCGATACTTCCGGGAACGGACGGTGCCCTCGCTCTTGGAATCATGCATATCTTGTTTCAGGAGAACTTAGCGGACAGCGATTTCCTTGAAAACTACACAGTTGGACACGAAGAACTGAGAAATCATGTAGTTCAATATGATCCTCATACAGTTTCAGAAATAACAGGAGTTCCAGCAGATGACCTATTAAAACTGGCAAGAATGTACGGCCAAACATCACCATCCTGTATTCGAATCGGCAATGGCCTGCAGCATCATGATAATGGCGGCATGTGCATTCGGACCATTGCCTGTCTTCCGGCTCTGACTGGCCAGTGGCTGAATAAAGGAGGAGGCGCTATTAAGGGCAATTCAGGGTATTTGGCATTTAATACAGATGCTCTGCAGCGTCCTGACCTCATCCAGAATAAACAGACCAGAATCATCAATATGAACTTAATTGGTGAAGAGCTTTTAAATGCCGATCCAGCGATAAAGTCCATGTTTGTATACGGAAGCAATCCCGCAGTCGTCGCTCCAGAGGCAAACAAAGTGAAAAGGGGATTAGAGCGGGATGATTTATTTCTAGTGGTCCATGATTTGTTTTTAACCGAAACTGCAGCCTATGCTGATATCGTCCTCCCTGCAGCATCAGCCTTTGAGAATACAGATATTTATACGTCATACTGGCATCATTATCTTCACTTGCAGGAGCCGGTTGTTGAAGCATATGGCGAGTCAAAATCAAACGTCGAAGTGTTTAGGCTTTTAGCAGAAGGCATGGGATTTTCAGAACAGGCATTTAAAGATTCAGAGGAAGAGATGATTAATCAGGCGCTGAACAATCCTCAAAATCCGTATTTGGATAAAATCACTTTTCAGGATTTGAAGAAGAAAAAATATGTGAAAGCAAATGTAAAACCGCTATTTCCGGGAAGACTTAACACGCCAAGCGGGAAAATAGAGCTTTACTCACGTGCCATGGAGAAAGCAGGATATCCGCCTTTGCCGACATTTTCACCGCTCGTCAAAGAAAGCGATTTGCCTTTCCTGTTTGTCCCAGGTCCAAATCATAACTTTTTAAACTCCACGTTTTCAAACAATGAAAAACATTTATCCCTTGAAAAAGCTCCTAAACTGCATATGAATGGTAAGGATGCCAGACTGCTTCGTTTGGAAAATGGAGATATGGCTGTCATTTGGAACGCTCGGGGTGAATGTGAGCTGACAGTTTCAGTTGGAGAGAACGTATTGCCTGGTGTAGTCGTCAGCCAAGGATTATGGTCAGATGAACCCGGAAAAAAACAGCTTGTAAACTCGCTTACGCCAGACAGGCTGTCAGATATGGGCGGGGGCGCAACCTTTTTTTCAGGAAGAGTTGGCGTTAGAAAAAAAGAAAGATCTCATTCCTGAGGTCTTTCTTTCGTTTGATCTAAAAAGTCTTTGACTCTTTCCAGGTATTTTTCTCGTGCATAACCGCTGTATAAATTTTTTGCAAGGCGGATAGGGTCTCCAAAAAAGTACCTTTCATAGTGAGTTTGTCTCGTGCCAAAAGAGCTCATCGTCAGCTCCCATACTAATCGAAACAGCTTTGTTTTTGCTTTTGCATCAAGTGAAGCTCCCTGCAGATACTGCTCAACGTGCCTGCCGATAGGGGAAGTGAAATCCTCCTCTGATGGCAGAACCATTAAACCGCCTGCCCCGATCTGCTGCAGAAGACTGATGTAGTGAGGGTACAGCTTTGAAAACAGATTGATGGCTGCGTATAACGGATGAGAGCTTGGAGTCATCGTTCCGAAGGTATCCATCTTGGCCTCTGCTTCTGATTTAAGCAGGAGTGCATGCATGCTCTCAAAACCTAAAATCATTTCAGACAGTTTCAGCTGGATATGTTCATACTCAGAAACATCCATAGAATTGATCAATAATTGAGAAAGTCCGATTAAAAATTGCAGCTTCACTGTCTGTCGTGTAACAACTTGATGAAGGGCATGCGAAATAAACCCGCTTTTGTTAAATAAGTTAAAGGCAATATCCTGTCTATGGTAAAAAAACACGCGCTCCCATGGAACCAGAACATTTTCAAAGACGAGAAGCGTATCCATTTCATCGAAGCGTGAGGATAGCGGATAGTTAAAAGCAGATTCACCAGCATGAAACGGTTCGCGGCAGATAAATTTCAGTCCCGGCGTATTTGCCGGAATGCTGAAGGCAAATGCATACTCGTCACCCAGATTATTGCCGCCTGAAGGGAAAATCAGCACTTCATCCGCCATTCCGCCTTCTGTTGCAAGCAATCTGGCTCCTTTAATAACAAGTCCATCTGCAGTCTTTTTCATCACTTTTGCTGCGACCGGCTGCCTGGATGTTTCAAAATAATAGGACGAACGATTTACCTGCGGATTAATAAAGCTGTGTGTAAAAGATAAATCCTGTTCAAGCGCAGTTTCGTACATGTTCCGGAGATTGTTCGAAAACTCTTCATCCTGAGCGCCGACAATGGCAGATGCTGCTGATAATGACATTAATGCCGTGTTCATATAGTCAGGACTCCGCCCCATCATCCCGCATGTTGCATTCGCCCAGTATTCAATCATTTTTCTTCTATTCTGTAAATCTTCTTTTGTCTTCGGCTCTAGATAGGACATTCCCACCCGATTTTGCGTAAATGGGGAAGGGAATGTCATAAAGCTGATATTCTCCTTTTCGACCTGCAAATCATAAAGAGATGCTTTTGTTTGCATAACCCCTTTATAAACGGGATGCCTCATGAGACCTTCTGTAATGGCTTGGCCCTTTAACCAAACATTAGGCTTCAATGCTTCCATGCGCTGCAGATATTCTCTCCCTGAAATGGCCGGCATTCTTTTCCTCCTAGCGGTCTATTGATCTGGCTCTTTTCTAATGAACGGTTAAGCCTGTTTTGTAAACAGGCAGAAAGGGATGTGAGAAAACAGCCTTTGATTTAAACACTATATGCTGCCGAAGAAGTACAGGTGAAACTTGACAAAAAAAGCCCTCCTATGGGAATGCAGAAAAATAATGAACGGTTTTAGAGGATATCATAAGAAAGAAAAGAATTAAATATAATGTAAGCGTTTACTTTTTTTTCTGCAGTTATAGAAAACAAAGAGAAGGGTAAAATGCATAGTAAGGAAGATTCGGAGGGAGAGCTGCTCATGCAAGATACTAACTTTTTCAAAGGAATGATCTGGGCAACCATTCTTAGTGTTCCATTGTGGGTAGCCTTCTTCGGGTGGATGAAAATGATTTTATCTTATTCTAAATGGTAATCAATCGTATCATTTCATGTCAGCTTTCTGCTCTGACAGACTATATCCTGTAATGGACTTTAGACAAGGAGAATGACACCATGTCAGACGATCAGATCGATTTATATATCAAGCAGGGAATATACGGAACCTTTGAAACGAAGCCGGAAGAGAGAAATGTTTACCTCGGCACATTGAGAGAGAGAATATATGTGGCTCTCACCGTTGGACAAGTGAGACAAAATAAAATATACAGTGAAGTGCTTGCCTCATTGGAAACAAGAAAGAACAAAGCACTCTTTTTAAATGGAACAATAGATTATGGAGCCCTGTCTAAATATATCAAAGCTGCAAATAAAGAGAAAATCCCATTTACCATTGTAAGCGATCAAAACGACACAAAAATAGGATTAATCGTTGCTTCTGATCATGCGATTGATCAGAAAGAAATTTATGTGAAAGATAAAATATTTGAACAGACTTTTAAATAAACACAGGAGAGCCTGTGTTTTTTTATAATTTATATAGGATATAAAAAATCAGAATCCAAATTGGAATCGATAGGATAACTCCGTAAAAACAGCCTTTTGCAAATGCTGGATCTTCCCTCATCATATACCCCGCATTTCTGTCTTAAGAATAATATATCTCTGGATACCGTTATTAATCAATGAATCCTTTGTCTTAAATTGTCGATTAATCTTTCACTTGGATTTTCGTATATGAATTATACAAGTGAAAGATCAAGCAGTAGTCGAATATTGCAGATGCGAATAGGATTCATGAACCACCTCACGAAGGTGGTTTTTTTATTTTACAGCTTTTTTTTTAATCATTTTAAGAAAGAGCGGGCTATTAGTGGGATATGGATTAAAAACTAGCATCAATTAGCATAGCTTTACAATAAAGTTATTAGTAAATTTAGATTATTGTGATAATGATTAATGTGTTATATATTTAATTTGCTTTCGAGTAAAAGTTATAAAATACTAACATTTTGAAAGGGGAAAAGAAATGAAAATCGGTAAAGCGTTTGGAGCTGCAGTATTAAGTTTATCAATGAGTCTGTCAATGTTTGGGACAGCCGCTTTTGCAAATGAACAGGTAAAAACAGATGTGAAACAGGAATCAATTCGTGTAGTAATCAAGGGAACTGATGCAGAAAAGGGTAAAATAAAGATGAGTCATCAGGTACGGCGCGATTTTGGCAAGGATGGATTTACAACAACCGTTACACAGAAACAATTAGAAGCACTGCAGAAGAACAGTAAAATCAAGGTTGAAAAAGTTCCGACTTTTAAAGTAGCTGCCGGAAAGCCGATTCAGACAATGGCCCTTCCAAGCACAAGAACCCCATGGGGAATTAAAGCCATTTATAATAACAGCTCGCTGACTTCAACTAGTGGAGGAGACGGCATTAAAATTGCTGTTCTTGATACCGGAGTTCAGACAAGCCATATTGATTTGTCGCAAAATGCCGAGCAGTGCAAAGATTTTACAGTTGGGACTACTTATACAAATAATTCCTGCACAGACCGCAATGGACATGGAACACATGTTGCAGGAACGGCACTTGCAAATGGCGGTTCTGATGGACAGGGAATTTACGGCGTGGCACCTCAATCTGAGCTTTGGGCATACAAAGTACTGACAGACAGCGGTTCTGGCTACTCAGATGATATTGCAGCTGCAATCAGACATGCTGCAGATGAAGGAACACGGACTGGTTCTAAAGTCATCATCTCAATGTCTCTTGGATCGAGCAGTAAAGATAGTTTAATTGCAAGTGCAGTAGACTATGCTTATGGCAAAGGTGCCTTGGTTATAGCAGCAGCCGGAAACTCAGGATCAGGCAATAATACTATTGGATATCCTGGCGCTCTAGTAAATGCGGTTGCAGTTGCGGCTCTTGAAAATGTTCAGCAAAATGGAACATACCGTGTTGCAAACTTCTCTTCACGCGGAAACTCGGCAACAGATGGAGATTATATTATTGGAGAGCGTGATATTGAAGTCTCCGCTCCTGGTGCTGCTATTGAATCAACTTGGATCAACAGCGGTTACAACACGATCAGCGGTACTTCAATGGCGACTCCTCACGTATCTGGGCTTGCTGCGAAAATCTGGTCTTCCAATAAAGGCCAAAGCAACGTTCAAGTTCGTGCAGAGCTGCAGCGCCGTGCAAAGCTGTATGATATTAAAGGCGGCATTGGTGCGGCAACAGGCGATGACTACGCATCAGGCTTTGGATTTGCAAGAGTTCAATAATAAGAGAAATAGTAAAAGAGCTTCCCCATCTGAATCGGGAAAGCTCTTTTACTATTTCGTCATACTATATTTTGGTTAAATTCTATGAAAATATGTTTTAATAGATAGATATAGAGTGAAGCCATGTATCTTCAGAAAGATATTTTAAGCAGCTGTTAACTAGATTGGCTGGCTTTAATAATTCTTGGCCATTCTTCGTCAGCAGTGTGGATATTTTGCTCAGCTTTAGAGCATCCAGTTAAGAGGATTGCCGTACCAAGTGCAAGTAATAAAAGATGTTTTCTGAATTTTTTCATCTCATAGCCTCCATTAGTTCTTTTACTTTAACATTTTTAAAATAAGTAACATTTTGTTATAATTATCTGACAATTCAAATATATACAATTATTCAATTTCTTGTCAATACATATTAAAATTTTATCAGGAGGCGCCGTATGAATACCGTTGGAATGAAATTAAGACAGCTGAGGAAAAAACAAAAATTGACTCAGAGCGAGCTGGCAATTGGAATAGTGAACCGCAGCTACATCAGCCAGCTTGAAAAAGGAATGGTCCAGCCTTCTTATAAACTGCTGTTGAAATTCAGCGAAAGACTGAAATGTGATATTCACGATTTTTTCGAAGAAGAGGATAAATCACTTCTGTCTTTTGATATAAAAAAAGCTCTTTCCAGTTTGGAATTTGCAGTGATAAATGATGACTTTGCAGATGCAGTTGAGCATTTAAACGACTTAGAAAAGAATCTTGAATCATTGAACCAAAATGATCTTGCTCTCTATTATTTTTGCCAGGGAAGGATTCTGCAGCAGGTAAAGCTTCAAATGGAAGAGGCCATTGCAGCTTATGAAAAAAGCTACGAATTATTCTGCAGCCTGCAATATTCTGAAGAGAGACTCAGAACCAGCAATTATTTGACGACCTTGCTCATTAACCAGGATCAGTTATCAAAGGCATTTTCTTATTTAAATGAAGCTTATGACGATTCAATTGCCTTCAAGGCATCAGGTGTAGAAAAAATATCTTTACTGAATAACCTTGGTCTTGCACATGCAAAAAAAGGAGAATTTTATTCTGCGATCCGCTTTTTGAAACAGGCACTGGCTATCAGCAGCAAAACATCCATTTACTATCAAACCGGTGTTGTATACATGGTGCTTGGCTTGTGCTACAGACGAATGAATGAGTATGAAAACGCGAGTGCGGCCTACGCAAAAGCTTTGCTGTTTTTCGAAGGCACAGACGATCAGCTGAATTTGGCGGGCACATATACAAACTTAGGAATTCTCAGCAGATATTTATTGGATGCTGACAGCGCGATGTCCTATCTTCAATCTGCACATGAAATTTACAAACAAGAAGATGATGTAAAAGGAATATTAAATACGCTGTATGAGCTGGCCGTTACCTTTTATGAGGCAGGACAGGATAATGAAGTACTAAGACTTTATGAAACGTTCCTGGAATTTTATCTAAGTGATTTCAGCGATTTTAAATTTAAATTTCTGCATTTAATCGGAGATTTGCATCATCGGAAAAATCATCAGGAAGAAGCTCTGGAGTTCTATTATGAGATCCTGAATCATTCTGCCATGGTTGGAGATTCCTCTATTGTAAAAGAAGTGCTGAAAAAAATAGCTGAAATAGCTTATGTTACGAAAAATGAAAAAACACTTTTCTATGTTGTAGAAAAATACTTAAAGCTGTAAAAATCACAAGTTTACATAATTCGACACAATCCATGCTTTCTATCATGTACAATCGATATAGTTCAAATGTACTGATTGGAGATAGGGCAAAAGGGGTTGGAGATATGAAGGTATTCGTAGCCAGGCAGCCGATATTTGACAGAAACGGACAAAGTGTTGCCTATGAACTGCTTTACCGAAATGGAGATAACAGCAATGCATTTCCTCCTATGGATGGGGATGAAGCAACAGCTGACGTTATAATAAATAGTTTTTTAATATTGGACTTGATGAGCTAACGCAGGGAAAAAAATGCTTTATTAATTTCACAGGAAGCCTGCTGAAAATGAAGCTTCCAAGTTACTTTAATCCAAGTTCAATTGTAGTGGAGATTCTCGAAGATGTTCCAATTACAGAAGAACTGATAGATCTTTGCGCTGAGATGAAAAAACTCGGATATACCATTGCGCTGGATGATTTTAACCTCCAGCAGAACTATTTTCTGCTTCCAAAATTATTAAATCATATCGACATTATCAAGGTGGATTTTCTGCAGACAAAAGAGAATAGAAGAAAGCAGAACATGAGCCGGTACAAACAGTATGGGGTGTGTTTTTTAGCAGAAAAGGTTGAAACACAAGAGGAATATAAACTTGCACTAAGAGAAGGCTATGACTATTATCAAGGCTATTTCTTCAGTAAGCTGGTCGTTCTCTCAAGCTATGACATTCCCGTTTATATTCAGCAGATTCTCCATGAGTTATCTAAAACAGAGCCTGATATTGATAGAATTTCGGGAGCAGATTGAACAGGATCTTTCCCTATCTTATAAGCTATTGAAACTAATCAATTCACCGGCATTCAGACCCAGAAACAAAATCAAATCGATCAAACAGGCAATCGTCCTTCTTATATTAAATGAAATGAAAAAGTGGATTTATATCCTGTCCCTTAAAAGCCTGAATGGAAAAAATGATCCAATTCAGGAGGAAGTCATCCGCCTATCGCTTATGCGCGCCAAGCTGTGCGAGAAGCTGTCAATTAAGACTGGCAGAAAAGAGCCGTCGCTTTATTTGCTGACAGGGATGTTCTCTCTTGTAGATGCTCTTCTTCACCGCCATTTAGATGCAGTATTATATGAGCTTCCTCTCTCGGATGAAATTCGGGAGGATCTAAGCGGAAAAGAAAACGACATTCGCAAGGTTTTTAAATGAGCGATTCAAATCGAAAAATCAAATTGGCATTTAGAAGATTTGCCGCTCTCCCCTGAGGAAATTCATGAATGCTGTATGGAAGCTATTCTTTGGTCAAATTATCTTTTAACCCATGAAGAAATTGCACATGCGAGCTGACAAGAGCTGGCAGGATTCAAATTCTGCCATTTTGAAACCTGAGCGCCTCAGTATAGAATGATAAGGAAAGGAGAACGATTATGCAGAGAATACAACTTACTGAAGATCTATCATTTTCAAGAATCATTCATGGATTATGGCGTCTTTCTGACTGGAACATGTCAAATGAAGAAGTGCTTAAATTAATAGAGGATTGCTTAGAGGCTGGCATTACAACTTTTGATCACGCCGATATTTACGGAAATTACACATGTGAAAAAAAATTTGGAGATGCACTTGCACTGAAGCCAGAGCTCAGAAAGCAAATGGAGATTGTCACGAAATGCGGCATTAAACTTGTCTCAGACAATCGCCCTGAACACAGAATAAAATCATATGATACAAGCAAAGAGCATATTTTGGCTTCCGTCAATAAGTCCCTTGAAAACTTTCAGACAGATTACATAGATGTTCTGCTTATACACCGTCCGGATCCGTATATGGATCCAGCACAAGTTGCAGAGGCGTTTACACAACTTAAAAATGAAGGCAAAGTCCGTTATTTTGGTGTGTCGAATTTTAAACGCTCACAGTTTAAAATGCTTCAATCATACTTGGACTTCCCGCTAATTACGAATCAGATTGAGCTTTCTGCCTACAATCTTGAGAACTTTAAAGATGGCACGCTTGATTTATGCCAAGAAGAAAGAATAGCGCCGATGGCATGGTCTCCGCTTGCTGGAGGATCTATTTTCTCTGCTGATGACGAGAGAGCTAAGAATCTGCGTGATATACTTGAGAGAATCGCTCTCGAAATCGGTGCAAAAGGGATTGATGAAGTCCTTTATGCATGGCTGATCAGTCATCCTGCAAACATTATGCCGATTGTCGGTTCAGGTAAAATGAGCCGCATCGAGTCTGCTATTTGCTCACTTGATTTAACATTAACACGCGAGCAATGGTTTGATATCCTGCAGGCTGCTATGGGACGAGAAGTCGTATAGTTTGGAAACCTCCGCCCTCCGCTTATGGGCGGAGGTTTTTGCAGACGAATCACTAACTGTTGACATTCATTTTCGTTGTAACTATAATGATTACATCGGAGGTGATTAAGATTAAAATAAGCAGCCGATTTACGATAGCTGTTCATATTTTATCTCTAATAAAGCAAAATCCGCCTTCTGATTGTACTTCTGAATTTATGGCTGGCAGTGTGAACACGAACCCAGTGATCATAAGAAAAATATTGTCCTATCTGAAAAAGGCAGGACTTGTGGAAGTACGGCGCGGAGCCGGTGGAGCTTATTTGCTGAAAGAATTGCATGACATCACATTACTCGAAGTTTATCGTGCAGTTCAAGTAGTTGAAGAAGATAAGCTGTTTCATTTTCATGAAAAGCCAAATCCGGATTGTCCAATAGGTGCAAATATTCAGAGCGTGCTGGAGCTTATTCTGGTTCAAGCACAGGAAGCTATGGAACAAGTATTAGAAAGCATCACGATGGACCAGCTGTTTACAACTCTGCAAGATCAGATACAAAGTGAAAAGAAAGTATAGCATTCTTCAGAATGCTTAATTTTTCACCTTAGTTGTAACATATTAGGTTACAACTAAAAAATTAAAAAAGCGAGGAATTAAGCCGTGACTTTAAAAATTAAAGCTTATTCAGATTTTATTTGTCCGTTTTGTTTTTTAGGGAAGGGACCTCTGGATGAAATGATTAAGGAAAAGGATGTGGAGGTAGAATGGATGCCTTTTGAACTGCGTCCGAGTCCTGCTCCAAAAATTGATCCTTGGAAAGAAGCAGATAAATTAGGTTCCTGGGACTCCTTTATTTTGCCTGCTTCAGAGCAGCTTGGCGTTGAGATGCGTTTGCCGCGCCTGTCTCCCCATCCATATACACATTTAGCTTTTGAGGGATGTCTGTTTGCAAAGGATCACGGAAAAGGAAATGAATTTCACCATAGAGTATTCACTGCATTTTTCCAGGAAGAGCAAAACATTGAAGATGTAGAAGTATTAACAAAATTAGCTGGTGAAGTTGACCTGCCTAAGGAAGGCTTCAGAGACGCTCTAGTAAGCCGCAAATATCGAGAGGTTCATCAGGAAGCTTTGAGACATGCTTATGAAGAAGCTCGGATTACAGCCGTTCCTACATTTATTATTGGGGACGAAGTGATTCAGGGATTGGCAAGCAAAGAAAGACTGGCACAAGTCATCGATAAGGAATTAGATAAAAAGCACTTACTTGCCATAGATGGTTTGCAGTGTGATCTTAATGGCAATTGCTAAGGCAATTTTAATTTACACATTTAACAAAAAAGATTTGGAGAACCAAATAAACAGCCAGGGAAATGTGGAATTTTTTTAATTGCAAACCTGTCTTTATTTTGTAACCTGATAAATTTGTGAGAATCAGGTTTTTAAAAAATAAATCAAATAAAATTCGGAGGGATTTATAATGAAAATTGCAATTATTGGAGCCGCTGGGAAAGCAGGCAGCCTTATCATGGAAGAAGCATTAGAAAGAGGCCATGAAGTAACAGCTGTCGTCAGGGATGCTTCAAAAGTAGAAAACACAAATGTTCAAGTAATCGAAAAAGATCTTTTTGACCTTTCATCCAATGATTTAAAACCTTTTGATGTAGTGGTTAATGCGGTTAATGCTGCTCCTGGAAAAGAACATCTTCATGTTGATGCCGGAAGAGTGCTCATTCAGGCCTTGGATAACAACACTAATACGAAATTAGTTGTTGTTGGAGGAGCTGGTAGTTTATATTTAGATGAAGAAAAAACAACACGTGTAATGGATGATCCGAATTTTCCAGCAGCCTATTTCCCTACTGCAAAAAATATGGGAATCAATCTGGATGAACTTCAAAAAGAAGAAACAGTAAAATGGACATATATCAGTCCTTCAGCAAACTTTGATCCGCAGGGTTCAAAAACAGGCACATACCATTCAGGGAAAGACCATTTATTAACGAATTCACATGGTGAAAGTTATATCAGCTATGCAGATTATGCCATTGCTGTTGTAGATGAAATCGAAAATCCAAAACATAAGAATGAGCGTTTTACAGTTGTGTCTAAATAATCTTCATGAAAAGCAAATGCGGGCCATAATCCGCATTTGCTTTTTTATTTATTCGGGCAGCATTTAATCTGCACCATTATATAAACTGAATTTTCTGATATAATAATTTCATTCGAGTGACTAAATAAGGAGAGAAAAGAATGAAAAAGGTATTGTTAACAGGATTTGAACCGTTTTTGCATTATACAATTAACCCAACAGCTGAAATTGTGAAGCATTTGCATGGACAATCGATTGGTCAATTTGAAGTCTGCGGAAAAGTACTGCCTGTTCAATTTTCAAAAACATGGGAGCAATGCCATGTTCATATTGAGGAGGAAAAGCCTGACGCCGTATTGCTGCTTGGGCTTGCAGCAGGAAGATACAAAATTACTCCTGAAAGAGTGGCCATTAATTGTGCTGATGGCGAAAAAGATAATGCGGGAGTTATTAAACAGGATGAATGGATACAGTCCGATGGACCAGATGCCTATTTCAGCACACTGCCTATCCGAACATTTGTAAATGTGATGCAGGAAAAAGGGCTGCCTGCAGAAATATCCAACACTGCCGGAACCTACTTGTGCAATTATATTATGTATCAGACTTTGCACTACTTTAAAAAAGCAGATCGGGACATTCCGGCAGGATTTATTCACCTTCCTGCATCACATGAGCTGGGTCTGGAAATAGGGAATGTACCAAGTTTTTCTCAGCAGGATTTAACAGAAGCTGTGTCTATCATGATCCAGCATCTGCCAGAGGCTTAACCGACTTTCTTTTTTCTGTGCAGCCTAATATTTAGAACTGAATTGACGATATAACCCCTATATACAGAAACTAGTGGGGGAAATAAAAATGTTCAAAAAGCTTCAAGTTAAAATTACTTTGTTTTTGGCTGTCATCATCATCGCAGCGCTTTCTGCCGTACAGATTTTCTCATATTTTTATCTGCAATCGGAAATGCACGAAGATGCAAAAAGAAATGGTACAGGCATTATTCAGCAGCTGAAAAGCAATATTGAATTAAGTCTGAGTGATTATGAGAAGAGCCTCATCAGGTTTGGAAAAGATAATCAGCTAGTCAGATTGTTAAGTGAAGAAGGAAATGAAGCAGATGTATCACAGCAGTTTCAAACCTTTCTCGAGACGAACAAGCAGGTAAGCTTAATTTATGCAGGAAGCGAAAAAAAATCGCTGTTCATTCAGCCTTCGGTCGAACTTCCTGAGGATTTTGATCCTACAACAAGACCCTGGTATACTCTGGCTAAAGAAAGCCCGGATAAGGTAGTATGGACTGAACCTTATGAAGATGCTGTAAAGGGCACATATATTGTGACTGGTGCAAAAGCAATTGTGAAAAATAATGAAGTAGTAGGTGTCATTGCCTTTGATTTGTCGTTAGATGCGATCAATGACATAGTGAACAGCGTAACAGTTGGTTATAGCGGATATTCCTTCTTAATTGATCAAAAAGGGATCGCATTGTCTCATCCGAAAGAACAGGGAAAAGACTTATCTAAGTTAGATTTTATGAACTCTGTGATGGAAAATAAGAAAGGGTTAGTAGAATACGTTTTTGAATCTGAAGACAGAATGCTTTATTTTGAGACAATTAACGGATTGAACTGGAAGGTTGGTGCGGTTTATAAATATGATGACCTGATGGAAACGGCCAATACAGTTTCTTTAACAAGTACGCTGATTACACTTGCAGCACTTTTTATTGCTGTTGTAATTGGATATTTCGTCTCAAGATCAATTGTACATCCTATCGTCCGTATAGGAGAAAGTGCAAAAGCAGTAGCGGCGGGAGATTTAACTCTCAAAGTGAACGTTTCGAATAGGGATGAAGTTGGAACGCTTGCTGAAAACTTCAACACTATGGTTTCTGAAATGAAACGCATGATTAAGGAAGTGGATTTGTCTATCACAACGATTAATGATTCCGCAGAGAATTTAAGTGCGGTTTCTGAAGAAACGATGGCAGCCAGTGAGCAAGTTGCAGGTGCAATGGAAGATGTTGCAAGAGGAGCATCTGAACAAACTTCTGATGTTGAAAATATGAATGAACGCACAACTAACCTATCTTTGAAGATTACTAAAGTAAATGACTCCATTTCACATATTCAGACCTTGTCTACTAAGTCGGAGCATGCAAGCTATGATGGGCTGGAAAAATTAAACGTTCTTCAAATTAAATCAACAGAATCGAATAAAGAGCTTGCTTCAGTGGAAGGTGTATTATCTGATCTTGCTGGTAAGATTAAACAAATTGAAGAAGTGGTGACAGCCATTTCGGCCATTTCGGATCAAACCAATTTGCTGGCTCTAAATGCAAGCATTGAAGCTGCAAGGGCAGGAGAGAGCGGGAAAGGATTTGCCGTAGTCGCTGCTGAGGTAAGAAAACTCGCAGAGCAGTCAGCCAGAGCAACTGGCAGGATTACGGAAACGATTTTCGGCATTCAGCAAGAATCCATTAAAGCAGTTGATGCAATGGTTCGCACAAAGGAAATGAATGATGAACAGCATATAGCAGTTCAAAATTCGGGTGAGGCCTTTCAGACCATTGCAGTGATGATGAGTGAGCTTTCACAATCCATTTCGACTATCACTGAAGATATTAAAGAAATGACACTGCAAAAAGAACAGGTTATAGAATCAATAGTAAATATTTCGGCCATTACAGAACAATCTGCGGCAGCTGCAGAAGAGGTGAATGCTTCAACAGATGAACAGCTCAGAGCTCTTTCAACAGTTGCAGATTCAGCTGAAAATTTAAGTGAGGCTACTAAACAGCTTCAGGAGCTAGTGAAAAGATTTAAAACTGGAGGATGACGATACTCGTCATCCTTTTTTTCACCATCTCAGCACCACTATTAACCGGCAGCAATTCAAGTCAGGATTTTTATAAGAAAGGATGAGTCTGACACCGTCAGGATTAAACTCAGTTTCTAACTCATTTGTAATGCCGGAAGCGCGCAAAAGTTTTTTTACCAAGACGCTGTTGGACGCCTGAGCGGCAGCCAGAATCTTTTTTGCCTGTTCTTTTGAAGTTGAGAGGTAAGCAGTCAATTTTTTAGCATCAGTTAGTAGTCCATCCATTTGTGAAGCGGAATGAACAAATTGACTTGAATCAACTTCTGGCAGAGGTCTCCTCATATATTGATCACAAGGGTAATGAGCTGGATAATAAGGGTTGAAATAAAACGGCCGTAACCATTGTTGCCTTTGCACCCGCAAAGTAATTCACCTCCGAGTGAACTTGCTCCTTATATATATGTTAGGTTTCTTGTCCGTGCTTTTTTTTATAAAAGGAAAAAGATGCAGGAATACTGCTGCTTATGTCGAATTTGGATAATTGTTAAACTACTTTTTTCGGGGGAGGTTCAGCTCTCTATGCGCGTGCGGCCATCCATATATGTGCTGGATGATAAAACGGTTGCGGTATTTTCGGTTGCAGATGGCGAATGTAAGGTTAAAATGGAGTGTTTACTGTCAGAACAGGGAATTCTGGATTACACCTTAGAGTTTAGCGGACCGATTGAAAAGAGAGATGAACTGACGAAAATTGCGATGGAAGAAGCACAGTCCATTTATTTGAACACAATTATTGCTGCAAAGTGAGAAGTCCCTGTTCTGGGGCTTTTTTTCTGTGTAAAATTATGAAGATGGTATTATATTCTGTCCATATAAAAACAGATACAATGGACTATTGTGCCGTTTGCGGTATCACGCATTGATTATTTCGCATTATTTTCGGTGAAAATACTTTCTGCATCCTATAAGATTTAAAGTAGGGAAGATCAAAACAAGTGTTTCGTTCACCATGCATAATTTGATCTTTTACAGAGGAGTGTGGAAACGATGAAAAAGCACAACATTGAAGAAATAACTCAATTATTGAAACGTCTTGAGAAAGAAATTCAGGAAACGAAACAGTCACTGAGATCAATTAATAAAAGCATTGATAAGTATGATAAATACTCTTTTATAAACGTGTCATAAGACTTGGCCTTTCGAGCCAAGTCTTTTTTTATGTCTGTTTTTTCAAAAATATGTTAAATATTTTATATTTATGTAAAAACATTGTTTTATATCTACTATATTGGTCGCGAATATTGTAATATAATTTCGAAGGGGTGATTGCAATTAGATTACATTTGGACTATGAAGATATGATTTGCAGTCTGAAAGATGTAGTTTCTTCATATATAACGAACAAAGAGTTATTGCAGCTTATCCTGTCGTTCTCAGAAACGAAAAAAACCTTTCCTTTCGGTCAATTGACACATTTGCATTACACAGCTTTTGGCGGAGAAGAAAAGGAAATCATTCATCTGTCAGCTGCAGTTGAGCTGCTTGCGCTATCATTCGACATCTTAGATGATCTTGAAGACCTAGATAACTATGAAGAGCCATGGATGAAAATAAACCCATCTCTCTCACTGAATGCTGCCACTGCTATGTATACAATCAGTCTGCAAATGCTTCATGAATTATCAAGCGTACATAAATGGAAGATCATCAGCACGTTCCAGCGGTTTGCCCTGCAGGCAATGGAGGGTCAGCACACAGATCTTCTAAATGACATCTCAACTGAAGAAGAGTGCATCTCTATGATTGAAAAAAAATCAGGTTCACTGATTGCTTTGGCATCAGTCACAGGCGCCATGCTTGCCGCAGGAGAAGAATTTACATGCGTTGAACATTACTCCTATCAAATAGGACTTGCTGCTCAAATTGAGAACGATTACCGTGATCTATTTCATGAACATAAAAATGATCTATCTGCACAGAAAAAATCACTGTCGCTCCTCTTTTTAAAAAGAGGGTTTAACGAGCATTCAAAGGAGCTTGCCGATTTTATCTTCAGCAGTGAAACATTTATTGAACACTACGGGAGTATTGATGCATTTAAATCGAAATTGTTCCAATCTGGGGTTGTGCATTACCTGAATGTGATGAAGCAAATCGCGATTCAAAAAGCTTCAACCCTGATTGCAGAATTACCCTTGCCTCAAAATCAAATTGAGCTTCTAAAGTCTCATTTGATCATAATTTCAGCTGAAAAATAAAAGGAGAGATTAAGTCATGCAGGAAATCGTAAACTTTTTAGTAGAAAACCCGGAAATAATTGAAAAAGTAGCTAACGGTGAAGCAAGTTTACTGGGTGTGAAAAGTGTGGATGAAGTGTTAGGATTAGTAGAAGGACTGTTGAGTACAGATAGAACTACTAACTTGTATTGGTATTAGAGTTTAGCTTAAATTAAGAAGGTTTAGAATGAAATATTTAAACTTTAACAAATTATATTTTATTACACTATTTTTAAGTTTTATTTTAGTTGTGTATTTTTTATCAATAGGTATTAAATACCCTTACGTAGGTGCCAGTGTTAGATTCAATGATGCAGATAAGCTCGAAATAACGCTTATTGAGCCTAACACTTGGGCTTCAAAAGTTGGTTTGAAAATAGGAGATACTGTAACCAGGATTAACCATGAGCATGCTCATGAACACTACCCTGCAGTTCGCTATGGAATGCTTGAGCAGTTAGAAAATGTAACAATTGAAAGAGATGGAAACGATATTAGTTACGTTGTTAAAGATTCAATAATAAGTCACCAGAGTCTTTTTTTAGTTGTTGTTCCTATTATTTTATATGTCCTTTGTTTATTTTGCAGTTATTTTATTTATAAAACAAATAAAAAGTTAAAATTGCAGTCAGCGTTTCTACTAAATATTTTTCTATTAATGATTACATTAGCTCATTTCAGCGGAACAGGTTCTTCGAGAGGCGATGTTTTAAGTAGGTACATGAATCTAAGCTTCTTTTTATCAGTGCCTGTTACCTATATGTCTTTTCTATATTACTACTTTAAAGAATTGGGTAAAAAGCTTTTCTCTGAAAAGTTTTTATATGTGTCTTTCTTAATTGTAGCTATTAATATAGTTGCAGAACTTTGTACAGAAACTGTAAATCTTTCTTATAGTTTTTTCTATATTTTTGTAAAAAACTTAAATTTAGCTTCATTTGTAATTTTATTTGCTTTAACCTTCATTGTTAAATTTATAGGATTAAAAAAAGTTAGATACTCAGCACAAGGCTACCTGGTTAAAATTTTAATAATAACAAATATTGTTGCATTCTCACCTTTTGTTTTCCTTTACATTTTGCCGTATGTCTTTTTAAATAGACATATTTTCCCGCCTAATATATTGGCAGCATTTTTATTATTAATTCCTTTTTCTTTGGTTTACCAATTTCTCGCTACTAAAATTTATGATATAGAATTTATTTTAGGACGTGTCAGATACTACGCTTTACTAGCAGTTTTACCTACGGTTGTATGTGTAAGTATTATGTTAATTATTAAAGAGAATAGCCCGACGTTCTATCCAATTAAACTATCAATCTTCATCTACATCACAATGCTTGTAGTCTTTTACTTTAAGGAAATTCTTGACTTCCGTTTTCGCTTCAAACGTTTTTCCGAAAAATACAATTACCAGGACAGTATTTTTAAATATACGCAAAGCATTCGAAAGGCAAGCAAGCTTCATCATGTAATAAATGAGCTGAAACAGGTGATTACAGATGTATTGCTTGTCAGCAGAGCGAATTATGTGGAAGTGGATAAGAGCGGGAACATCATATCTGTCGAGATTAATATGAAGGATACAGATTATCTTTCATATGAAAAAGAGATTAAGAAGGCAACCCAAGAGATCGGAAAGATTATCGAAGTGGATCGTGGTTTTGTGATTAATGTAGGCGAGACAGATGACAGAAGTTATGTCATGGTTTGTTTGTCTATGCTTAATACTCCAAAGCTGAATCGCGATGAAATTTCCTGGTTAAAAACACTTTCTTTCTATACGAATATATCCCTTGAGAACTTCCTTAAGATAGAAGAGCTGATGAATCATTTACAAAAGATTGAGAGCGAAGGCAGCAATCCGGCATGGCTTACGAAAGTATTATTTTCAATAGAGGAAAAACAGCGTTCTAACCTGGCAAAGGATTTGCATGATTCTGTTTTGCAGGATTTAATTTCTTTAAAGCGGCAAGGCGAGCTTGCGCTAGCTGAGCTTGAAATGGCTCCGACTGTTTTCAGGGATCAGCTGAAGGAAATGAACAGCTCAATGACCAATATCATCAAGACTACGCGGGAAACGTGCCAGGAGCTTCGTCCGCAGCTTTTATATGATCTTGGGCTAGTAAAAGCCTTGCAGAAGCTTGCAGCTCAATATAATGAGTCCGCAGCCTTTGATGTGAGATTAAATACAGGAAACTTCACTAAAGCGATTGATATTGATACACAGCTGAATTTGTACCGGATCGTTCAGGAGCTTTTAACAAATGCCGATAAGCACTCCAATGCACTCAATGTTCTGATTATGCTTGTTTGCATAAAGGATAAAATTGTTCTTCATTATGAGGATGACGGCATCGGTTTTGATCAAAGTGAACTGTATTCCAATAATCAAAGCATGGGTCTTTCTGGTATAACGGAGAGGGTAAAAGCATTAAACGGCTCCCTTCATATTGAAACTTCAAAGGGAAATGGCTTTAAAGTAGTTGTAGAAATCTGATAGAATAGTTCAGGCTTGGCATTTGCCAGGTCTTTTTTATAAAATAGAGAGTAAATGCTCGGGAGCAGAGAGGTTGATTACATGATACATATTTTAGTTGTAGATGATCATCCAGCAGTACGTGAGGGAACAAAAGCGATATTAGAAACAGAGTCTGATGTGAGAGTATCCTGCTTAAATCCCCCCTATTCAATTGATGTTATTAAGCATATCAGCTTTCATGAATACGATGTTGTCCTGATGGATATGAATCTAGGAGATATTAATGGAATGGAGCTTTCCACAGAAATTATCAAGCATTCCGAGGATTGCAAGATTATTCTATATACAGGCTACGATGTAGAAGATTATTTTGAAGAGGCTATTCGCCTTGGGATTCACGGGGCGATCAGCAAAACAGAGACAAAGGAAAAGATTCTTTCTTCCATTCGGCATGTTCTCTCAGGTGACATTGTCGTGCCGTATTCCTACTTAAAATCTCTCATTCTTCAGCAAAAAATGAAAAGCAGATCCGCCTCAAATGATACAGAAGCATTGAATGATCGTGAGAAAGCTATACTGCAAGAGGTTGAAAGAGGGCTGACGAACCAGGAGATTGCCGATAAGCTTCATTTAAGCAAGCGGTCAATTGAATATAGTTTAACCTCTATTTTTAATAAATTAAATGTCGGTTCAAGAACAGAAGCTGTGTTAATTTCAAAATCAGAAGGAATTATTGATTAGTGTGCAAGAGCCATTCTTGCGCACTTTTTTTTATTGCTCAGGCATATAGATGGAAAAGAGTGTTAGATTCTGAGAGGAGTGAGGCTTATGTTTCCGATGTATGGGCAGCCTTTTGAAGCGGCTTACAGAACAAGCGTGAGAGAACCAAAATCAAAAAACATGATATCTGTTCGCGGGACGGGAAGAGTGGAAGCAAAACCAGACACGGCTGTTCTTCAGCTTGCAGTAGTTACTGTGAACAAGGATGTAACTGCAGCTCAGCAGGAAAATAAAAGACGCGTCAATCAGCTTATTCGAGCCTTGCAGTCAATTGGAATAGGAGAACAGCAAATTGAAACCATTTCCTACACCGTTTTTCCTCAATACGATTATAGTACGGGTACGGATCCAATCTTAAAAGGATATGAAGTGACCAATACTATATCCATCACAACTCAAAATTTAGATGAAATTGGTTTGATTTATGATACAGCCTTTTCTAATGGAGCCAACCGGGCAGATTCTGTACAATTCTCACTTTCCAACCAAGAAAGGTGGATTAATGAGGCACTGAACCTTGCTGCAAAACAAGCTTTGGATAAGGCAGCGGCAATTGCCCGTTCCTATCAGCTCAATCTGCAGCGCAAACCTGTAAAAATAACCGAAGAACCTAGAGGATTTTTCCCATTGTCTAAAGAATTAAGTCTAGGTGCACAATCTTCAGGACAGACCCCTGTTTTTGCAAGGAAAATTGAAATTGTTGCAGAACTGACGGTTTTGTTTACGTATCAGTAAGCATAAGTTTACAAAATTTAAACTTTCTCTCAATATCGCCATCATAAACCTGAGCTAAGATGGAATCTAATTACAGATTCAAGTGTTGGAAAACGCTTTCTTACCGGGAGGTTATGATGGACGTGATCACGGTATTACCTGCTCTTATATTATTGGTCGTTTACTTTTTCTTTGCTGTATACGCCCTTCGAAAATAAAAATGGACGTATAAATTCGTGAATCATTTCTTAATATTCGTTAAACTTAAAGGAAATGGGAATAAGAGGTGATTTTCCTGAAGAGGTTATGGGTTATTATTTTCAGCAGTTTGGTCATTGCGGGATGTCAGTCTGTTCAGAATGAAGAGCAGGAAGACAAAGAAGTGAGCGGCCAGTCTGAGCGGCAGGATACAGAAAGCATTCTAAAGGATATGGATGTTACATGGTCCATTGCAAAGAGTGATGATGTTTTTTATCTGAATGAACGAAAAGGGCAAATTGTGAAATGGAACCAGGTGTCTGATGAAAAGGTGACTCAAAAGGTGAAATTGAAAAAGAAGCTGCATCTAGAAGGTGAGGGCGGATTTCTTGGCTTTGAGCTTTTCCCTAATTTTGGAGAGAGCAAGCAAGCCTTTGCCTACCATACATATAAAGATGAGAACAAAGTAAAAAACCGAATCGTTGTTCTAAAGGAAAAGGCAGACCATTGGGAGGAAGTAAAGACTGTACTAGAAGATATTCCAGGTGCGCGTTTCCATAACGGAGGGCGACTCAAAATTGGCCCTGACGGCAAGCTTTATGCAACAGCAGGCGATGCTATGGGTCCTGAGCTTGCACAAGATAAAAATTCTCTGGCAGGAAAAATCCTAAGACTTGAACTTGACGGATCGGTGCCGGATGACAATCCGTTTCCAAATTCCTATGTATACTCTTATGGGCACCGTAATCCTCAAGGGCTTGCATGGGACGAGAAAAATTCACTGTTCAGCACAGAGCACGGCCAGTCTGCTCACGATGAAATTAACTGGATTCAGCCGGGGAAAAATTATGGCTGGCCAGTAATAGAAGGGGACGAGCAGCAGGAAGGCATGGAAACACCGCTCTATCAAACCGGGGAAGAGACTTGGGCGCCTTCTGGCCTTGCCTATAAGGAAGGAATCTTGTATGTGGCGACATTATCCGGAAATGCAGTTAAACGATTTGAAGTCCATACAGGAGAGGTGGCGACTTACCTGGAAGGATGGGGCAGGATGCGCGATGTTATGATTGAAGATGACAATTTGTATACAGTAACGAATAATCGCGATGGCAGAGGAAATCCGCGCAAAGATGATGATCAGATGCTGGTGAAGAAACTAAGCCCGCAATAGAGGAGGAAATATAATGGAATACAATGTTGAAAATACGCTGCTGAACTCACTTGGTATTGAGGTGAAAAGCATCACAAATGACGGTGTCGTCGCTACAATGCCTGTGGATGAGCGTACGAGACAGCCTTTTGGCATTTTGCATGGCGGGGCTTCTGTGGCGCTTGCAGAAACAGTTGCAAGCATAGGTGCCTATCATTTAATCAACCAGGAAACAGAGATGTGCGTTGGACTTGAGATTAATGCAAATCACATAAGAGGAAAGCAGGACGGCACCGTTACTGCTCACGCCATCCCTATGCACCGCGGCAAAACAACAATGGTTTGGGAGATTAAAATTGTCGATGAAAGAGAAAGCCTGATCTGCATTTCCAGATGCACGATGGCAATTTTACAGAAAAAATAATTCAGATCGACTGCATGCTCTGATGTTTATCAGGGCTTGTTTTCTATGAGAAAAAGGGGAAAATAACAATGAAAACAAATTTTCCGGTCCTCTATACAGAACGTTTTGTTTTAAGGAAAATGAATGAGAGCGATGCTAATGAGGTGTTTGCTTATTTTTCAGACGATGAAGTCACAAGGTACTACGATCTTGAAAGCTTTACTGAAATAGATCAGGCTGTTCATGTGATTAACCGCTGGGCTGAAAGGTTCGATAAAAATGAAGGGTACAGATGGGGAATTGCTGATAGAGAAACCCATAAAATTATAGGCAGCTGCGGCTACCACAGCTGGGCAAAAGAGCATTTTAAAGCAGAAATAGGCTTTGAATTGAATCGCTCTCATTGGAGAAAAAGGATAATGAGCGAGGTTTTATCACCCATTTTGGAGTTTGGTTTTGCCCAAATGGGCTTAAATCGCATTGAAGCTTATTATGATCCGGACAATACGGCTTCAAAGCTGTGCCTCGAAAAAGCAGGATTTATATATGAAGGTGTCTTAAGACAGGCTGCATATGAAAAAGGGGTATTTTGTGATGCAGCGGTATGCTCGATCTTAAAAGAAGAGTACGTGAAAAAACAGAGCATTTAATTATGCTTCTTCCCGGTTTGATGAAAATAACAGCAAAATGCAGAAGAAAACGGGCAGTAAATGACACAGAATTCACTGCCGTTTTTGTTGTTTTAATTACATCTTATGTATAAATATGGGGTATCAACCGTACTCTATAATCCCCAAAACCAAGAAGTAGCCCTATTTAGGGTATCAACCGCACTCTATGATTCCCCAAAACCAAGAAGTATGCCTGTTTAGGGTATCAACTGCACTCTGCGATTCCCTAAAACCAAGAATAATACCTGTTTAGGGTATCAACCGCACTCTATGAGTAACCAAAATACACTTTTATTCTATTTTTTCTAAAAAAAATAGATGTAATGGTCACAGATACTTAGTTCCTTCACGCCTGCTTAAAGAAGGCAATTCATTCCCTGCAATAAATGTTCTTACGGAATCAGGATTTGTTTTCGAGTATTCCCGCAATGACCAGCCAATAGCCTTTTGAATGAAAAATTCGGTTGATGCTGAGTGCTTTAAAATGACATTGTAAAGCCAGGCTTCATCTGTTTTTTGCTTATATTTTAATTGATGCAGGATGGCCGTTCTTTGAAGCCAGAAATTGTCCGAGTCAGCCCATTGATCAAGGTGTGTTTCCCGCAATTCGGGATTCTTTATAACGAGGTTACCGATTATGTTTGATGCAATTAGATCCACCGTATCCCACCAGGGGTTTGTAATGATCAGGTGTTTCATCCATTCTATGTCCAGCGGCCCAAGCTTCTTTTTTTCAAGGAGAAGAATATCGATGGCAGCATATAATAGTTCTCTTTCTTCAAACGTCCAAAGCTTCAAAATCGTGGTTTTTAAGTGATCAGGCCGCCCGTGCTGTTTAAGAAATTGCTTTGTTATTTCTTTTCTTTCAGGTGATTTTATTCCAAAAAAGCGAAATTGACCGCGCATATACTTCTCCATCGCCATGGCTTTTTCCTGATCTGCGTGCTGTGAAAATACATCTCTTAGATCAATAGCGTAGCTCATTATGCTTCTGCTCCTTTAAAAAAAGGATGAGACAGTTCTCATCCTTTTACACTTTCTTTTTTCCGATCTGATTCTAAATCATCCTGAACACTTTCTTCCCAAAGCGGCACTTTCGTGTTATAGGCAGCCCTCATAATAAGGTGCCCGGCAACCGGTGCTGTCATAAAGACAAACACAATACCCAGTATAATTCGTGCATTTAAATGGCCTTCAATCAGCCAAAAATAGAAGAATACACCAAGCAGGATGCTGATGACGCCAAGCGTTGCGCTCTTGGAAGCGGCATGATTGCGCGTATAGGCATCAGGCAGGCGGACAACCCCAAAGGCTGCTATCAGACTAAGCAGTGCCCCCTGAAGAATGAAATACCCGATAATGATATTAGCGATTACGATCATTTTCGATTATCTCTCCCTTCTCAAGGAACTTTGCAAAGGCAACTGTTCCAATGAATGTCAGGATTCCAAGCAGCAGAATGACCTCAAGGAAAGCATTGGTTCGGAGCATAACTGAAATGAGGGCCGTAATGCAAATCAGGTTAATTCCAATGGCATCAAGTGCAATAACACGGTCAGGAATCGATGGCCCTTTGATCAGCCTGTACAAGTATAAAACAGTTGAAATAGCTATGATGAGAAGTGAGATTTTTAATATCAGGTCGAGCATTAGCGGCTCACCTCCTGAATGGCTTTCTCAAACGTGTTTTTAATATCTTTTCTTGCTTCTTCTGCGTCTTCTAAGTCCATCGCATGAATATACAGAAAGCGGTTATCGCCTGAGACATCAACGACAAGAGTCCCGGGCGTCAAGGTAATTAAATTCGCCAGAATGGTAATTTCCCAATCTTTTTTCAGCTCAGTTTCAAGCTTGAAAATCCCGGGCCGGGCTGTGATTTTAGGTGCAAGCACGATTTTTAATACCGCAAGATTAGACATAATCAGCTCACGGTTGAAAATATAAAGGAGCTTTAAAACGGCGACAATATTCCATAGATAGAACCGATGATTGAAAAAACGGCGAAGCGCAAAAATCATCAGCAGTCCAAAAAAGTAGCCGTTAAAAAAGTCCTGAACGGAGTATTCGTTCTTTAAGAACATCCATGTAAATGCAATAGAGAAATTAAGTAAAATTTGAAAGGCCATAACATCTACTCCTTCAGCACGGCTTGAATATAGATTGATGGATCAAGCAGCGTTTCAGCAGCTTGAGTGATATACGGTGCAGCTGCTTCCGTTCCAACCCCAAAAGCAATCGATAGAGCAATCAGGACAGCGATTGGAAAGAGAAGACCTTTTGTCGAGCCTTTCTCCTGTTCTTTCGCAAGCTTGACTTCACCCCAGAATCCATTGATGAAAATTTTCATAATGGAGTAGAGAACAAGCAAGCTTGATATCAGTACAAATAAAGCAAAGACATATTCTCCGGCTTCAAAGCCGCCCTGGACAATTTTAAGCTTGCCGACAAAACCGCTTAATGGAGGAATTCCAGCAAGGGCAATGGCGGCGATAAAGAACATCCACGCCAGGAGAGGATGATTTTTCAGCAGTCCGCCCATTTTCCGTAAATCACTTGTGCCTGTAATCACAATCATGGCACCTGTAAGCATAAAGAGGGCGCCTTTGATGATCATATCGTGGATCAAGTAGTAAATGGCCCCTTCAATCCCAGGTGAATTAAAGACTGCAACTCCAAACAAAATGACGCCTACTGCGACAATGATATTATAAATCACAATCTTTTCTATATCCCAATATGCAACTGCTCCAATCACTCCGAACAGAACGGTCAGAACAGAGAGCCATGCTAAAATCTGATGCGTATAGCCCGTGTCATGAATGAAAATGAGTGTATATACCCGGGTAATGGAATATACGCCGACCTTTGTTAACAAAGCTCCAAATAAAGCTGTTACCACAGCTGGAGGCGCCTGATAAGATCCCGGCATCCAGAAGTAAAGCGGAAAGATTGCACCTTTCATGCCGAAAACGACTAAAAATAAAATCGCAATAACAGTCAATATCCCTGTTTGTCCGTTTTCACTGATTATCTGACTCAAATCTGCCATATTCAGTGTGCCGGTTACTGCATATAAGTAAGCAACAGTGATGACGAATAAAGCTGAGGAAAAAATATTCACTATGATATATTTAATAGATTCCCTCAGCTGCGGTTTTGTTCCGCCAAGGACAATCAGTACATACGAGCTCATAAGCATCACTTCAAAAAAGACAAACAGGTTAAAGATATCGCCAGTTAAAAAAGCGCCTGTTACACCAGTCAGCAGGAACTGAACAGCCGGATAAAAGTAAAAACGCTCTCTTTCAGCCCCGATTGAACGGAAGGCAAACAGTATAGAAGTCATTCCGATGATGCTTGTTGTTAAAACGAGCAGACTGGAAAACATATCTGCAACGAATACAATCCCGTATGGAGGTGCCCAGCTTCCGATTTCCACTGTGAGAATACCATTTTCTCTGACATCCAAAACGAGCAGAAAAGAAATGATAACTGCTATTAAAGATGCAATAACGCTCATCCACTTTTGGATGGTTATATATTTATTGAAAAAGATTAAAAGAATACCTGCCAATAATGGAACAATGAGAGGCAGCATCACGATATTATTCATTATGATCATTTCCCCTTAACTGATCCATATCATCACTTCCGAGTTCCTGATACGCTCTGTAAGCTAAAACAAGCAAGAAGGATGTAACACCAAAGCTGATAACAATTGCCGTTAAAATCAAAGCCTGCGGCAGAGGATCGACATATGATGAAGCTTCTTCGCCAAGTAAAGGCGCTGCGCCTTTTTTCAGGCCTCCCATTGTAAGGATTAGAAGATGGGCGCCATGACTGAGCAAGCCTGTACCGATAATAATGCGAAGCAAGCTTTTTGAAAGCATTAAATAAGTTGCAGCCATAAACAATAAACCAGCAACGATTGCCATTAAAATCTCCATTATTCCGTCTCTCCAATCGTCTGAATAATGGTCAGTGTTACACCGATAACAACCAGATAAACACCAAGATCAAACAAGACTGCTGTAGCAAGCTCCGTATCTCCGAGAATCGGCAGATCAACATGACCGAACGTATGGGATAAAAACGGAACGCCGAAAAAGAAAGAGCCGACACCCGTTAATACAGCAATCAGCAGTCCTGCTGCAGCAAGATTAATGTAATTGACAGGCAGAATATTGATCACTGTTTTTACATCATAAGCAAGCAGAAGCAGCACGATCGCGGAGGAAGTCATTAATCCTCCAATAAATCCGCCGCCAGGTGTGTAGTGCC
The DNA here is from genome assembly GCF_030817055.1 of Bacillus sp. V2I10. Classification (NCBI taxonomy): domain Bacteria; kingdom Bacillati; phylum Bacillota; class Bacilli; order Caryophanales; family Bacillaceae; genus Bacillus; species Bacillus sp. V2I10. The sequence continues at coordinate 1,165,972 of NZ_JAUSYV010000001.1, forward strand.
CGGCGAAAAAGAGATAAATCGAGAAAATGATGATAATAAAGAACACAACTTTAGTAACCGTCTGCAGAATCACATCGTTTGTTTTGATATGTGTTTTTTTCATCCTTCCTCCCCCTTTGCCATCCGAAGTTTGACCATGGCGTAAATACCAAGTGCAGCAATGCCAAGAACAGTAATCTCAAACAAAGTATCAAAACCGCGGAAATCTACCAGTATGACGTTGACCATATTTTTTCCGCCGGCTTCTGTATAGCTGTTTTCAATAAAGAAAGATGAAATTGTTTCGCTGGCACGATTGCTGTTTGCCGAAATGGCGACTAATGTGACAACAAGGCCTACTCCAAATGAAATGAGGAAATTGACCAATCGGAAGCTGAGCTTCTTTTCTCTTTTCTTAAAAGAAGGCAGGAAGTAGAAGCAGAGTAAAAACAGCGCCACCGATACCGTTTCAATTACAAGCTGGGTAAGAGCAAGGTCTGGTGCGCGAAACAGGACAAAGAACAGGGCTAAACTGTAGCCGACTGATCCGAGTGCAATAATAGCGGTCAATCTGGATTTTGATAATAAAATCGTGAACGTTCCAAGCACCATGGCAAAAGCAAGAACAGCCTCATAAATGCCAATCTTCGCAGTACCATTCAAATTGAATGAAAATCCTCCTTTGATGGCCAGCGTTCCGCCTGTTATCACAATCAGGAAAACAAAAATATAGGCAAGATAATCTCTGATGAACCCTGTCATGTAAAAGCGCGTAAACGTGTTTGAATGACGTTCCATGCCGCTTAGAGAAGCATCATAGAATTTATTGAGCGCAAGTTTTTTCGGGAACAGATCATATACTTTTCTCCATTTTCCAAGTGTCAAGTATCCGATTGCACCTATTGCGATCACTCCGATAGTCATCATTAATTCAGGAGTGAAACCATGCCAGAAGGTGATATGGACTTCGAATTTTTTGCCTGCAGGAAGCAGCGACGGCATGATCGATTCTACTGCAGGCTCGATTAGTGTATAAGACAGCAGATTCGGGAAAAATCCGAAAATCACAACAAGTGAACCGAGAATGATAGGAGAAATCAGCATGCCGAGAGGTGCTTCATGCGGTTTGCGCTCGAGCTTCTCCAATTGAACAGGACCTGTAAAAGTTTTAAATACAAGCACCATGCTGTATAAGAACGTAAAGATACTCGCAATCCACGCGAGAACAGGAAATAATAAGCCCCATGTTTCCATGTTAAAAATATCCATTTTTGTTACATTGAGCATTCCGGTAAAGAACATTTCTTTACTTAAAAATCCGTTAAATGGCGGCAGACCGGCCATTGAGAAAGCCCCAATAACAGCGATTGTGAACGTAATCGGCATAAAGCTCATCAAACCCCCGAGCTTGCGGATATCACGTGTGCCGGTTTCATGGTCAACAATACCAGCTACCATGAAAAGACTTCCTTTAAATGTCGCATGATTAATTAAATGAAAAATAGCTGCAACAGTAGCTACCGTATAAAAATTATCATCAAGTGAATCGTAATGTAGAGCGGCTGCGCCGACTCCGAGCAAAGACATGATTAATCCAAGCTGACTCACAGTTGAGAAAGCGAGAATCGCTTTTAAATCGGTTTGCTTTACAGCATTTAATGAGCCCCAGAACAGCGTAACGAGTCCGAAAATGCTGACAAGCCAAAACCATTCAGCCGTCATCGCAAATACAGGGCTGAACCTTGCAACAAGATAAATTCCTGCTTTAACCATCGTCGCTGAGTGAAGATACGCGCTGACAGGCGTTGGTGCCTCCATCGCATCTGGAAGCCAGATGTAAAATGGAAATTGAGCAGATTTGGTAAACGCTCCTAGCAGGACAAGAACAAGAGCCGGAATAAACAGCTGATTGTTCATAATGCCAGGAACAGCTTCAATCATTTCACGGATGCTGAACGTTCCTGTCATCAAATAGAGCAGGACAAAACCCCCAAGCATCGAAAGTCCGCCAAATACCGTAATCAACATCGACTTTAATGCACCGTATCTTGATTTTTCTCTGTGGTACCAATAACCGATTAATAAGAACGATGAAAGACTGGTAAATTCCCAGAAAGTGTAGAGCACAATGACATTATCTGAAAGAACAACACCAAGCATAGCCCCCATAAACATAAGCAGATAAACATAAAAATGATTTAATTTTTCTTTTTCTTTTGAGAGATAATAAATGGAATACAGGACGACGAGTGATCCGATACCTGTAATCAGCAAAGCAAAAAGCAGACCAAGCCCGTCCACATAGGCTGTAAAGTTGATGCCAAGCGATGGAATCCAATTTACAGTTGATTGAACGGTATCCCCGATAAATCCAAGAAAATAAACGAACAATACAATAGGCAAAATAAGGACAAACCAACCAGTATGTATGCTTCTGAAATATTTATAAAGGAAAGGTATCAGAATGGCCAGTAGAAATGGTGAGATGATAGCCGCATGCAATAACGACATTTTTGATCCTCCTTATGATGAAATTTCACGGTCATAAGACCCTAAATTGATTTCAAAATTAATTATAACTTAAAAATTTCGTTCATGCATTCCTTACACATGTATTATTGACCTCCTTTATTGGTTCTATTAAATAAGTAGAAAGAAACAAAAATTAGCCAAAAAGTAACGGTTTAAGGCCTGTATATTTGTTTATATGAATGAGCATGCTGGTAATGAGGTGATCCACATGAATAAAAAGAAGATCATCACTGCATCTATTATTTTCACAGCCATGTTCAGCAGTGCATGGGCTGCAAATGAAAAAACAAAACGCTCTTACATTGATCCGGATTTCAATAATGGGAGCAAAGCCGAAATGACTGAAACTGAAGAACCGTTCTACTTGTCAAATAAGGATAAAAGGATGCTTGAGAAATTTAAGCCGAGAGAATACATTCGGATTGTGAATGTGAATAAGTAAAACAGAACGTCAATCATATGACGTTCTGTTTTGTATGTGGAAAATAATTCTTGTAACCCTGATAGCACTCGGTCATAATGAATGAGTATTATGTCAGATTAGGAGATTTCATGGAATGAAAAATACATATTTTACAAGTTACTTCCCCCTGATTTCCATTCTGCTGTTCAGCACATCTTTTTCAATATCTACTGTCATGATGGTTTTAAAGGTGCTTAAGAGGCTTGGTGTTTACGGGGGAATGCTTGAATTCTTTTCGGAGAATGGAATCAAATTAGCCTTGTTTATTGTTTTTGCCCTTATTTATTTTATGATTTTTTCCGCTTTAAAGCTTATTGCAGATACAGTAACAGAGCTTTCTCTGCTGTTTTTTTCAAAGGATGTGAACGGCGAAAGCCTGAAGAAAATCAGGCTTGGATCAGCGTTCTATTTAATTGCAGCTGCTCTTTCTCTGCTGCTCATTCAATATGGAATCGGAATTTTCGCTGTCTTTCTGCTGGCCACGCTGTGTTATTTCATATTTGTTGTTTATCAGTTCAGCTTTTTCTTAACATCGTTCTCGTTAATTGGACTTGTTTTGTTTCATGTGCTGTTCTGGTCTATCTTTTTGTTCGGCATCCTTTATATTTGCATGAGATTGTACAACAGCGTGATGGCGAGTTTGCCCGTATAGAAGAAGCCCCTCGGCTATTGCGAGGGGCTTTTCCTATAAAAATCTTTCTCTTGCTTCAGGAGAAGGGAGTGTACACGATTCCTTCTTTCCAAACCATTTGTATCTGTTCATGGCAAGAAGGCTATAAATATAATCCCTGATAGGCCTTGGGATGACTATAAATAGAAAGGTTAGCCGGAATAAACCGCCAAGCTCCTTTAATACGTGCAGAGCAGCGGTAGATTTGAGGTAAACCCTGTCACCATCCATATAAACGAAGCTGTCAAAATCTGAAAGAGGAAGGCTGTGATGAGCAAGAATTCGCTGTCCCGCATCAGACTGAAGGGAGGCAAACTTAAAAACAGCCTTTTTATCGTGCTTTAACACAAATTGCACGGTTCCATCACAGAAATTGCACACACCATCAAATAATAAAATTTTTCCCTTTGACATCATTTCACCCTCAATTACAAGCTATATCGTTACTTTTCCACGAATAAACAATCTAAAACTACCGATTTTTTGTGATATCCCTCCATATAAGCTGCTGAGGGGCGGAGTTGGCTAAATTCGCTATGCTGACTGATTTGTCTTTGCCAATCCACACGCCGGCAGCATAGCGATCGGTTAAACCGACAAACCAAAGATCTTTATAGTCATTAGTCGTACCTGTTTTGCCGCCTGTATAGGGAGCGGAATGATTGGCTTTTGTTCCTGTACCGCTTGCTGTAACAGCCGATAAGAGCTTTCTCATTTCATTATTAGTTGTGCTTTTCCACACTTTTACCGGTTTTTCCTGCCATTTGTATAAAGCGTTCCCTTGTAAATCCGTTATTTTGATAATGGCATGGCTTTTATGGAAGACACCATCATTTGCAAAAGCCGAATAGGCTTGCGTAAGTTCTAAAGGTGAAAATCCATGTGTGAAGCCGCCGATTGCTGAAGGAAGCACGTAATCGGCATCCGTTACCGAACGGAAACCGAACGGCTTTAAATAAGAATATCCTTTTTCAATGCCAACTTCATCAAGCATTCTGACTGCAGGTGTGTTGTATGATTTTTTAAAAGCCGTTTCAAGTGTCACATTTCCGTAAGTTTTCTCATCATAATTTTGGGGGCAATAGTCTTTCTTACAAAAAGGTCTTGCGCTTATAAGGGACGATGCGGAAGCATTTTTCACATCTATATACGGAACATAATCGAGCAATGGTTTTATGGCTGACCCTGGCTGGCGATATGCCTGGTAAGCGCGGTTGAAATCGAATTTTTGATAATCATGGCCGCCATATAAGGCTTTTATTTGATGAGCATGATGATCAATTACCACGCTCGCTCCTTGAACAGAAGAATCACTTAGATGATTTTTAAAAGCATCAGCAACGTTAGCCTGCCGGGCCGGATCAAGAGCCGTATGAATGATCACGCCTTTTTTCACTACTTCATGCACTCTGTTTTTAAGCTCTTCCTCAAGGATGGCTTTTTCATCCCCGTCCGCATCTGCTTCTCTTTTAGTGTAGCCTTCATTTTCAGCAATAAGGCGTTTTAGTTCATCATGTACATAGGTGACGTAGTCAGGGTAGCGGTCTGTCCGATGATGCAGATTTAATCTGATCTTTTCTGCTGAAGCAGAGTCGTATTGTTCTTGAGTAATATATTCATCGTCTAATAGATTATTAAGCAGCAGCTGCTGTCTTTTCTTTGTATTTTCAAAATGCTTGATCGGATCATATAAGGTCGGATTATTCGGAATTGCACTGATAAAAGCAATTTGAGAAAGCGTCAGCTTGTCGATTGGCTTGCTGAAATAATAATTGCTTGCCATTTGAACCCCGTATACCCCGTTATGAAAATAGACGGCGTTTAAATAACCCTCGAGAATTTCTTCTTTTGAAAAGGTTCTCTCTATGTGATAGGAATACAGGAGCTCACTCAGCTTCCGATTATAGGTTTTCTCGTGTGATAAAAAGACATTGCGGGCAAGCTGCTGGGTAATCGTGCTTCCGCCTTGTTCGATGGATTGGTTTTTGGCATTAATCATTACCGCTCTCGCCATCCCGGCAGGATCAAATCCCATATGTTCATAGAATTTCTGATCCTCTGAAACGATGAAAATGGTTTTAACAGCTTCGGGAATCTTATCAAAAGGGACGAAGCTCCGGTTTTCTTGATTTGTGACGACCTCAGAGACGAGGGTCCCGTTTTGATCAACGATAAAACTATTTTGTGTCAGAGGAATTTCTTTTAAAGGAATCTTTTCATCTAAAACCGTTGATACAGCTTTTACATTTTTTACTTCATCCCCAGAGATCAAAAATAAATAAATAAGAACGGGGGCCATGATAAACAGGCATATCCAGCCGATTATTGAACGCAATGCTGTCACTCGCTTTATAGGTTAATAGTGTACACCTTATAGTACCATCTGCTGAAATAAGATAGAAGATATTTCCTGCAAGGGCGCAGAGGAAAAAACGCGCTCCAGTTTGGATAGCACGTTTTCAGCTCACTTTTGCCAGGGCTTTTTGTTCACTGCGCAGGCTTTTCCATAATAGAATCGCACTGCACAGAAACAATCCGGCTGTTACATAAAAAACAGCAGAGATTCCAAAGCTGCCTGCAATGATTCCGCCAAGAACAGGTCCGACGACATTGCCGAGAAACTTAAAGCTGACATTATAGCCAAGGACCTCACCCTGCATAGATACAGGTGCTGTCTGGCGAATAAATGCCGTAATGCAGGGAATGATGCCGCCAATTGCCATGCCAAACAGAAAACGGAAAATCATCAGCTGCCATAAATTCTGTACAAGCGCCTGCGGAATAAAACAGAAGACAGAGGCGACCAATAATCCAATCAGCACTTTTTCATGTCCAATCCGATCACCAAGAGAACCCCATCTCCTTGAAGCGATTAAATTGCCGGCGCCAGTGGCGGAAAAAGCGAGTCCTGAGAAAAATGCCAGATTGACCGGACCGTGAAGTTCGCTCACATAAAGAGCGAGCAGCGGCTGTATGCTGAAATTGCCAATTTGGACAAGGAGGGTTAAGAACATAATGGTTAAGAGGAGAGGAGATTTAAAAATATGCTGCAAGACTTGTTTTCTTGTGTACGATTTCTTTTTTTTCTCTTTTATTCCCAGCGGTGCTTCTTTAATCCCAAAAGCAACAAGAAGGACAGATATGTAAATAACGCCTGAGGTAATGAAAAACGTGTACGTAAAACCAAACTGGTCAGCGAGAAGACCTCCAATAAGCGGTCCGAATAAGCCTCCTGATACCGTCCCCATCTGAAGGGTTCCGAGTGTGCGTCCTGCAACCTCCTTTTTAGTCTGTGCTGAAATTAAAGCGAGAGAAGTCGGGATAAATCCAGTAACAGCACCCATCACAAGCCGCAGCAAAAATAACTCATGAACAGATTTTACAAAACCCATTAAAAGAATGCTTGTTGCAATGCCGGAGCCTGTAATCAGCAAAATCTTCTTATAGCCATACTTATCTCCAAATCTTCCCCATAGAGGAGAAACAAGAAAAGCCATCAAAAAAGAGATGCCAAATACATAGCCAGCCCATTTGCGCACATAGTCATCTGAAAAATCGCCAAATGTGCTTAAGTATAAAGACAAAAAGGGCATAATCATTGTCGCACTTGCTGCAACAAAAAAGTTAGCCGTCCACATGATTAGGAAATTTCGTTTTTGAATAGAAATAAAAACACCTTCTTTAGATAAAAGCACGGATTTTACCGCAGATTAACGGGCAGTAAGTCCGAGATAAAAGATATACCCATACCTTTGAAGTGATCAAAGGACAACTGCCCGTAAAGGCCCGATTGGTTCAACTAACACTCAGTGGAAAGCCAAAAACTCCACTGAGTGAAGTTTCACTTTATTTCGGGTCCCTTAATATTATAAATCAATCCTTTCGTTTTTAGAAATAATTTCTGAGCAATATTCATTATTTTTAGAAAAATAAAGCTATATTTTACTTTTTGGTGATATAATAGTAATAAAAAGGAAATTTCTTTTTTGTATAATAAAATAAGTTGAAAGGAGGGTTCGTATGGCTGATCACCATCAATTAATTTTTATTGATTTTGAATTCACCATGCCAGAAGGAAAAGCCAATCCTCGCGGATTTTATCCTGAAATAATCGAAGTAGGAATCGTCTCCATCATCAATCAAACCGCACATAAACAATTTTCCTCTTATGTAAGGCCAGTTCAGTTTCCCTTTTTATCAAATCGCTGCAAATCATTTCTGCACATTTCTCAGGCACAGGTTAACTCAGGTATTTCCTTTCAGGAATTGATCACGATCTTGAAGGAGTTTGCAGACTTTCCGAAGACAACCGTTGTGACGTGGGGGAATATGGACATGAAAGTACTCAGGCAAAATTGCCAGAAGAATAATGCTGATTTCCCTTTCACCGGCAAATTCAGAGATTTATCAATGGAGTACAAGAAGTTTTTTGGAGACAGAAATCAGACGGGTTTATGGAAAGCTGTTGAAGAGTATGGGAAAAAAGGAACAGGCAGGCATCATTGCGCATTAGATGATGCACTGACCACCTACAATATTTATAATCTTGTTGAAAATGACAAACGATATTTGCAAAAACCAACGCCAACGACAATCGGAGACCGGATTGATTTTTCAAAAGTCATGAACAAATTTGCAACATGAGCCAAATCACCTTACACGTGATTTGGCTTATTGATTATTTAAAGTAATCGGCCTTTAACAGCTGGATTTTCTCAAGTGACATTTTTGCCCATGGCCTTGCATCTTCTTTAAGATCGCTCTCAAGTTCGGCTACAGCTGTGCTAAGAGATTCATGGTAAGATGGGATGCTTCCTTCATATTTACGGACCATGCTCTTTGGAATATTGGTTTGCTCATGCTCTGCAAGGGCTCTGCGTTCATGAAAGAGAGGAACCTCTGCTTCCTTTGGCATATGCAGGTCTCCCTGAAGCGGATGTTTCATAACGGCCTTTACTTTTACCAAATAATGCTCTGGCCGTACATTTGTGATTTCTCCGATATATTTTCCGGTTTTATAGATGCCTGTCACGATTTCCCCAATAAGAAGTTCTTCTCTCATTTTTATGCCCCCTGTTTTTAAATGGTGCAAATCCCCATTTATTTTTGAAGTTATTTTAATAATAGAGTGTTTATAGACATCAGTTCAAGAAATATTGTGGAGCTTGGGGCTGAAACTTGTTATAGTTAAGTGGATAAAGGTAAGGAGTGATCGTTTTGTTAAACGCTTTCATAATAGGTTTGTTTCTCTATTTTCCTGAAGACAAGTCTGAGTACCTTCCAGCTGGGATTACCATGTTCATCTTTTTCGTGGCCGCTGTAGCAGCGTTCATGTTTATAAAAAAAATCTCGAAAAAAGAAGAACTGAAAGCAGAGGAATTTGAAAAAAACCTTAAAGCCGCTCATAAAAATAAATTGTAAGATGAAAGCCGGGTTCCAATTTCGGGATTGGTATTTTTTATAGGATCAGATTTTAAATAGTCCCTGGCATCTATGTCTAGCTGCAGATCCTCGCTTAGAACGGTTCTGAACAAGGCGTCCTTTAAGCTTTTCTTGATTTTCCAGAATAAAAAACACAGACTATGCAAAAAATGGTAAGAAGTACATATTTCTGGAGGAAACAATGAAAAAACGTATTGTTCCGGCTGTCATATTCCTTTCATTCCTAAGCGGGTGCATGGAAGAGGCACCGACAAAATTAGATGTAGAATTGTTTAATGCAAGCGGAGATTCTCTTGGAACAGTGAAAATCTCCGAACAGGCAAAAGGTGTAAAATTGGAATTGGTCTTAGAGGGTCTTCCTCCTGGAGAGCATGGTTTTCATATTCATGAGAATGCAAAGTGCGAGGCGCCGGAGTTTAAAAGTGCAGGCAATCATTTTAATCCAGATGAAAAGCAGCATGGTCTGCTGCATCCAGAAGGATCTCATGCAGGTGATCTGCAAAACCTGATTGCGGATGAAAATGGGCTTGTTGAGGCGGAAATTGCAGCACCGACTGTGACGCTGAAAAAAGATGCAAAAAACTCTTTATTAATGAAAGAGGGTACAACGCTCATTATTACTGAACTAAAAGACGATGGAATGACTCAGCCATCCGGTGATTCAGGCACACGCATCGCATGCGGTGAAATTACTGAAAAAGAAGGAAAGCGTCCTGATAAGAAGGAAGTAAAGCCTGCAGAAGAAAAACAGTGATCACTTAACAAGTAAAAAACGGCCCTTGAGGCCGTTTTTACTTTATTTCCGCGATTTGATTACAGTCTGCTTTTACTTTTGAGAGAGGCAGTCCGAAAAAGGTATAAAACTGGACCGTCGTTTCATAGCATTTCTGATTAGAGCCTTTTTGCTCTTTGATGCTCAGCACTTCCTCGTTCAGGGAAAGTGCACGCTGAAAGGAGTTAAAGTGAAGTGTTTGAATCGAGTCAATCGCAAGGGCAGCTTCTTGCTGCATTTCTTCATTAGGTATAGCTTGTGCGCCGTTCCCTATTTGCTTCGGGATAAAGAAGGCTGCGGTTAATAAACATAAGGTCAGCAGAAAAATCAGCATGAATCGGTTCTTCAGTAAAACCCCTCCTCATGTTCTATTCATCTGGTCACTTCTCGTCTCTATGGTCAGTTTATTAAATAAGCGAAAGAAACATTCGAACTACTTGAGCATCTGATTGAATTGGCAAAGAAACAGTGACAGTTGTTCATTTCCCAACGGCACTCTGATAGCGTATAGTAACGCTTTGGTGATGGATGATGGAAAAGGTGACAGTTAACCCAAGACCGGTTCCTTTTTCCTTTAGTGTAAAGAGCCCGATCCACAAGCTCTGATAATACTAATTCGAAATAGTCCTTATTTTTATGTTCGTTCTCGTGCAGTTCCTGACCCGCCAATTGAATAAAAACCCTCACTACCGTTAATGGATTGCGGACTTCATGAGCAACGCTTGAAGCGAGCTCGCTTATGATGGAGAACTTTTCGTTTTTGATAATCTGATAACGCAACATTGCGTTTTCACGAATGTAACCAATAAAAAAAGCGGATAGGAGGAAAAACCAGTCAAGCACTAAGATTATCGTATTGCTTCCGGAGATAATCATAGGAGATAGGATTTTCTAACATACAAAAAGCCATAATCTCAGTTATGGCTTTTGCAATTTAAGAGAATGCTTTTTCAAGACGTTTTAATCCCTCAAGTACAACTGAATGTGGACAGCCAATATTCATTCGGACAAAACCTTCGCCGCCCGGACCGTATTTTGTGCCTTCTTCAAGAGCAAGTCTTCCTTTTTCAAGCAGTAATTCCTTCAATTCAGCGTCTGTTTTTGAGAGGCTTCTGCAGTCAATCCAAACGAGGTAGGTGGAATCTGGCTGAATCACTTTTAACGCAGGCATTTTTTCAGCGATAAAGGAAGTGACCATATTTACGTTTCCTTCTAAGTATGTTTTTAACTCTTCGAGCCAAGGATCGCCATAAGTATAAGCAGCTTCCATACCTGTAATGCCGAATGTATTTAGCGTATAAAAGCCCTGTTTTTTTTGAAAATCCTCATATTTCGTCCGAAGATCTTTATTTGGAATGATAATCGCAGAAGATTGCAGACCTGCAAGATTGAACGTTTTGCTTGGTGACATGCATGTGATGGAAAGGTTGGCAAGCTCCTTGGAAATGGAGGCAAAAGGCACGTGCTTATGCCCGAATAACATTAAATCCGAGTGAATTTCATCTGATACCACGATTACATGATGGACGGCACATAACTCGCCAATCTTTTTCAATTCATCTAAGGACCAGACTCTGCCTCCAGGATTGTGGGGGCTGCAAAGCAGCATGAGCTTAACATCAGGATCTGAAAGCTTTTCTTCAAGATCTGCAAAATCAATTTCATAGCGACCCTTCACAAGACTTAATTGATTATTAACGATGGTGCGATTGTTTTTTTCGGTCATATCAAAAAAAGGATGGTAAACGGGAGACTGAATGAGGACGCTGTCACCAGGCTCTGTCAGTGACTGAATGGCCATGCTTAAAGCTGTCACAACACCTGAACTGAAAACAATCGATTCTTGTGTAATGTCCCAGTTGTGGCGTTTTTTCATCCACGTCTGCACGGCTTTTTTTGCCCCGAACCCTGCAGAAGTATAGCCGAAAATACCATGGGATGCCCGCTCTGCAAGTGCCGCAACTACTTCTTGAGGAGCCTTAAAATCCATATCCGCCACCCACATAGGCAGAACATTTTTAATACCGAAAATTTCCTCCGTATAATCCCACTTCACTGATTGAGTATTATATCTGTCAGTTGTCTGATCAAAAGGATTCATTTTAACACTCCTTCTTTCCTGTTTGTGTGCACTATAAGGGCTGTTCTGCTTTCTGGTGACCGGCTCCGCCTCCTAAACACTTGTCGTAACAATTTTATCCAAAAAGTCAAAATCGGACTTTTGGGGTGAATTATTATCTGTTTGCGGGGTCTGTTCAGTCGGTTCTGCTTTTCGTGGTGTCTAGCTCCACCTCCTAGCCCCTCGGCCAGAACAAACTCCCCCAAAAAGTTTGGGTGAATTCTTATTTGTCTGTCGGGTCTAAACAGTCGGTTTCGCTTTTCTTATTATCTAGCTCCACCGCCCAACTCCTCGGCCAGAACGGCTCCGCCAGTAAAGGCAAAAAGCGCCTTTTCTGTCGGATCCTTATCTGTCTGCCTGCGCTAAACGGGCGGTTCCGCTTTTCTTTTATAATATCTATGATAAAATAGCTATGCAAATGAAATGGATGGTGATATTAAGTGGAAATGAAAGAAGCTAATGAGCAGATGCTCGAAATTTTATATAAGTGGGATCCGTTACATTACGGTGCGGAAGCTTACGAAACAGAAGTATTCGATGTTTTGCAGGCTGTTCATGTTTCAGAAGCGCATTCCGCTTTGTCCAGAAAAATTCAGTCTATTTATGAATTCTCCTTTGAAGAAATTATTCCATTAAAAGAATGTGAAAAAATAGCCATTGAATTGCTTCTTATAAAAAATAATGCAGCTTGTGAACGGTAAAAGGCCGTTCTCAGCTGCATTTTTTGTTTTCATTTTTTGCATGTTACACGCAAAATTCGAAAATTCGTTCGGAAACGAAATCAGGACGCTCTTCTGGAACTAGATGTCCTGTATTTTTTAACGAAAAGAAATGAGAATTTGGAAGATCTTTATTCATGCGTTCACCGATCTGTACGGGAACGACTTTATCTTCCTGTCCCCAAATAAGCAGGCTCGGTGTTTCAATTTTCCTTAAATCATCTGCAGATAAATCACCTTCACGGTCACGAATCATGCGTGATAAAGCCATAAAAATCCGGTCATCATAAAACGGCTGAATATAGCCATCCATCATTTCCTGATCAATCAATGAATGGTCATAAACGACATTGCAAAGGTTTTTCCTTACTCCCTGCCGGCTCATAATATGTTTGATGCAAAGATAGAAATAAGGCACATATGAACCGAATATAAGGGAGGGATGAGATCTTTTCATATATCCTGAGCTGCAAAGAAGGACTACCTTTCTGAACATTTCAGGCATTTCTTTTAAAGCGTACAAAGAAATTTGCCCGCCCATCGAATGTCCTACAAGAATGGCGTCATCCACTTGAAGGTTTTTTAAAAGCTCAATGACGACTTTAGCCATATTGCGGTATGAGTAAACAAATGCGATGGACTTTTCCGACTGCCCAAAAGGAGGCAGGTCAACCGCAATAATACGATACTCATTTCTTAAATATGGGATCAGCCGCCGGTAGCTGAATGTGGAAGAAAGAAAGCCGTGGATCAATACCATTGTAGGTTTTCCAGGATTCTCATAGAGCTCGTAATGAACATGAATGCCCTGTATCTTCATCTTGAATTCCTGCTTATTTTCAAAAATCACCATAATCATTCACTCCAGCATTTATTCTGATTTTCTTTAAGAGATAAGAAAATATAACATTTGCGCATTGATGGCCGAGCGGAATTGCCCATCTCCCCGGCCAGAAAAAATCCGGCAAAAAGTCAAACCCGGACTTTCCTGCCCGGTTCTTATCTGCCATGCCCGAGCTAAACAAGCGCTTGCGCTATTCTTCAATGACATGAATTCGTATAATTTGACAAAAGCTGACGGTTAACAGCATTTTTGCCGCAAAAGTTTCTACTATTTTAACCTTGAATCCAGAAATAACTCATGTAAAATCTACCCGTAATTTCAGGAAAAAAAACAGGAAACCCCATGTCTGTTTTCTCATGTTCATGCTATAATTATCAGAACATTCTAATGGATAGAAGGAGGACGACGAAATGAAGCTTTCTCAAAAGGAAACGGAAATACTTGAGATTTTAGAGGAAAACAGCAGACTGACTCCTCTTGCAATTGCCAAAATGGTGCAGCTGTCAGAGGAAGAAACGATTGAAACGATTAAACGCCTTGAAGAATTGAAGGTCATTATTGATTATTCGACAACTGTCAACTGGCGCAAAGTAGATGGTCATGAAGGTGTAACAGCCATGATCGACGTAAAGGTCGCTCCCAAAAGAGGAACAGGTTTTGATGCGATTGCTGAACGAATATACAGATTTAAAGAGGTAAAGTCGGTGTACCTCATGTCTGGGGCTTACGACTTATCGGTTGTGATTGAAGGCAGGTCGATGTCAGAGGTTGCTCATTTTGTTTCAGATAAGCTATCTACTCTTGATTCTGTGCTGTCAACAACGACTCATTTTATTTTGAAAAAATATAAGCATGATGGCAAAATTTACGAGCAGGATGATGAAGACAGACGAATTGTGGTGTCTCCATGACACAAGAGGGGTATTTATCTAAAACCGTTTCACAATTAAAGCCTTCCGGCATCCGCAAGTTCTTTGATCTTGCGGCTGGCATGGAAGGTGTTATTTCGCTTGGAGTCGGAGAACCGGATTTTGTCACTTCATGGAATGTCAGAGAAGCATGCATCTTATCGCTCGAGCAGGGCTTTACCTCTTACACAGCGAATGCAGGTCTTGCAGAGCTGAGAGTGGAGATTGTCCGGTATTTGCAAAAGAAATTCAATGTTTCTTATCGCTATGAGGACGAGGTAATTGTAACTGTAGGAGCTAGTCAGGCTTTGGATATTGCTTTAAGGGCAATCACCAATCCTTTAGATGAAGTATTGATACCAGAGCCGTGCTTTGTTTCTTATGGACCTTTAGTATCGCTTGCAGGAGGGGTGCCTGTACCTCTGCATACAAGGGCAGAAGATCAATTTAAACTTCTTCCTGAACACATAGAAGCGGCGATTACAGACAGGACAAAGGCATTGCTGCTGTGCTCGCCAAGCAATCCAACAGGAGCTGTGTTAAATAAAAAGGAGCTCGAACAAATCGCTGAAATGGCTGAAAAACACGATTTAATTATTTTAGCCGATGAGATTTATGCAGAACTTACATATGATGAGGCCTATACAAGTTTCCCGAGCTTAAAGGGCATGCAGGAACGTACCATTTTAATCTCAGGCTTTTCAAAAGGCTTTGCGATGACTGGATGGCGCCTTGGATTTATTGCAGCTCCGGCTGCACTCTCTCAAGCCATGCTGAAAATTCATCAGTACTCTATGATGTGTGCTCCAACGATGGCCCAGTTCGGAGCAATCGAAGCGCTGAAAAACGGAATGCAGGATGTTGAACAGATGAAAAAAAGCTATAGGCAAAGAAGAAATTATTTCGTTGACTCCCTTAATGAAATTGGGCTTCCGTGCCATCTGCCGGGAGGAGCTTTTTACGCATTTCCTTCAATTGCGAATACCGGACTCAGTTCAGAAGAGTTTGCTGAGCGTCTTTTGCTCGAACAAAAGGTGGCTGTTGTGCCTGGCCATGTTTTTGGCGAGAGCGGAGAGGGTTTTATCAGATGTTCCTATGCATCTTCCTTAGAACAGCTGCAAGAGGCATTAAGAAGAATTTCTATGTTTATGAAAAATTTCCAATAGGGATTTTAAACATAAAAAATGGACAAAACCGTTTGGGTTTTGTCCAATAAACAAAAGGGGGGAATACTAGAAAGCTTATACGCTAATAGTATTCCCCTTTTTTTGAGGGCTAAACCTCTATTTTACATTTTTTCTCTTCTAAATTCTGAAGATATTTTAGAAACAAATGCTCCCTTGCCAACGTTTCATAGATGTCAGAAGGAGGGCAGAACATGAACGATGATGAGTTGGTTTTAAAAGCAAAAAAAGGCAATATAAATGCGTTTCAGGAGCTTGTTGAGAAATACACTCCAGTTGTTGAAAAGTTTGCTTATCAGCTGGGGAACCGGCGTGATGATATAGATGATATTACACAGGAAGTATTTATACGCGTGTACCGTTTTCTTGATCAATTTTCAAAAGCGAAATTTTCAACCTGGCTTTATAAAATAACCCTCAATGTCACGCGTGATGCTGCAAGAAAACGTATGTCAAATATGCAAAAGGTCTTTAAAATTCAAAACGAGCCTGCCAATGATTATCCGGAGGTAGAAGCTCATGTTCTTCAAAATGAAGAAGACAGGGCCCTTCATCTTTGTCTTCAAAAGCTTGATGAAAAATATAGAGTCCCAATTGTGCTTTATTATTTTCATGAACTGAAATATGAAGAGATTGCTGAAATTATGTCGATCACGTTATCTACTGTTAAAACAAGAATATTACGAGGAAAAACAATGCTTAAGAAGATATTGGAGGAGCACGAGAAGAAAGAAGGTGAAACTCATGGATGATCAAATCTTTGAGCAAAAATTATCGAACTTAAAACAATCCTATCAGCAGTTGCCTTTGCAAACTTCTTCCGATAAAATAATGGAACGAATTAAAAAGGAAGAGAAAAAGAAACGGAGCTTTTTCTCGGCTCAAACCCTATATGCCGCAAGCTTCATTGGCGTCTTAATCATAGCGGGACTGCTGGGTACCCAGCTTTTAATGCAAAAGGAACAGGGAAATGGCGGAACTGGCGATCAGCCTCCGGCAGCAGTTGTGCCGCCTTCAGCTGAAGAAATTGAAGCAAGGCATAAAGAAGTCAGACAGCTGTATGAAGATCAATTAATTGCATTTGATGAAGCTGTCAGCATAGCTGATGCGGAACAATATGCTTTTATACAAGACGCCAAGAAAGCTGTTGCTGATTTTGAAAAACGAGAAACCTATAAATCAAAGCAGGAGCTTGAAAATTACTACAATACGGTGAAGCAGACAGTTGAGCAAAATGTCTCTGTTCCAAGTGAACAGCTTGCCAACTTGCGTGCAAAAGCTGAAGAAGGAAAGCAAATTAAAGATGAAGAAATCATCAACTTGCTTGAAAAACAGCGTGTGATGAATGAATATTACTTTGAAAAGTGGCTTTCTGTATCACTGAACTTACAATATACAGATGTGTTTGCTTTTGCAGATGAATTGAATCGTATTGGCACAGACGACCCTGAAGCAGGTCCTATAGTGAAAGAAATTAGAGACAGCGGCTATCGTTTTTATCATGAAGGTGAAGGGATGATTAATTTTCAGCCTGACCTGGCATTATTGGAAACTGAACTAAAGCCGAGCCCGCAGATGAAGAAGTATTTTGAAGTTGAAAATCAGGCTCAGGTGACGGAAGACGGTGCAGTCAGTGTTTCACCTCAGGAGCTTGCGGGTCGGGCACTTGCATTAGAAGACTTTATTAATAAAAATCCGAACTTTAAATATGGTGAAAAGCTGAAAGAGCGGTATGAATTTTGGCTGTTCTTACTCTTAAAAGGACTTACGAATTCTCCTGCAATCGATGAAGAGAATCGTTTAAAGGAAGAATGGAAGTCGGCATTGGAATATGTAATGGAGAAGGATTCAAATAGTCAAACGGCGACTGTTGTTACAAGGTTCTATAACGAATTAAAAGAAAAAAACTTTGCATTTGATTCGAGAGAACAATATGAGCAATATCAGGTGGATGTTCCTGAAGGTTTAGCTCCTGCTGTTTCATATAAGAGGGGCAGGGAGTTCAATATCCTTCCCCTTCCTGACAAAATTCATAAGGCATACCTTGTATATAAAGAGAATGGAGACGTCCAGGCTCTCAAAGACTTGCAGCCTTCCGACAGCATCCGTCTTTACATGTATGCAATTGTAAAAGGAGATGCAGATACAGCTTATGACCTTCTCTACAAAGGAGAAAGAACACCGGCAAAAGAAGATTTTGAAAAGAAAATACAGAATAAATCAGCTGAGTTTCAAGATATTTCTAACAGGATATATAAGGTTTACGAGGAATATAATGAGCAAGGAGATACAGCAACATTTGAATTGATATTTAAAGATGGATCCTCAATCAAGTATGAAGTGAAAATTAATCTGGTGGACTACACTTCGAGTGTGGTTTATCAATAAGAAGGTTGCTCCGTCAGGTTCGTTTCATAGGTAAAATCTTAATTTAGAAAGATAATGTTAAATCTCGTTTAATAAATCCGAGAAATAGGTGGATTAGACATATTCAGATTCAGCCGGGCGCTTGCAGCCCGGTTTTTCTAATTGGAAAAGGAAGGCGTTCATATGTTGGTTCAAACTGATAAGCTTGCGGTTCGAAAATTAGAGAGATAGAGGTTTTTGGACAAAATGGCTGTCTGACAAAAGGGGCCCTTTAGTTTTATGAGGGAAAGGACAAATCGTTCTCTTTGGAAATGGTTGAAAAGAAATTTTACAATCGGAATAACGAAACCGTAAGATGTATCATAGCCTATGATCATACCCCGATTGGCTATCTCCAATTTATATGAAATAACTCATAAAAAGCGGTGTATTTACGGATACCCAGAGGGATCTGTTATTGGAATGGATCACTTTATAGGAGAGTCAGATATTTGGAACAGGGGAATCGGGCAAAAGCTGATTAGGCGATGCATCCTACCTGCTTTCTGATGGGATCGACTTGTCATGGATTCTTTGACGACAAACGAGCGTGCCATTCGGGTGCTATGAAAAGTGCGGTTTTACTAACGTGAATTTGCTGCCGAAACACCTTTATTATGAAGGCGCTTACCTGGATACTGGGTGATGGAGAAGAAGAAATTTCTATCTTCAGAGAGCTCAAATGCTTGA
The DNA here is from genome assembly GCF_030817055.1 of Bacillus sp. V2I10. Lineage (NCBI taxonomy): Bacteria > Bacillati > Bacillota > Bacilli > Caryophanales > Bacillaceae > Bacillus > Bacillus sp. V2I10. The sequence goes on from NZ_JAUSYV010000001.1 coordinate 1,184,700, forward strand.
CATAAAATAAAAAACCTCATTGAAAAAAATAGGGATATATGATATAGTTTTAAATTGCGTATATTAAACGAGAAAAATACAACTTATATAGGAGTGTTACCATGAGCACAAAATACGAAACAGGTTCTGTTCACACGGGCAAAGTAACAGGAATCCAACGCTACGGAGCGTTTGTAGCATTAGATGAATCAACACAAGGTTTAGTTCACATTTCTGAAATCGCACACGGTTTTGTTAAAGATATCAACGAACAATTAAAAGTAGGCGACGAAGTTCAAGTGAAAGTTCTTTCAGTTGACGAGCAAGCTGGTAAAATCAGCCTTTCAATTCGTGCAACTCAAGAAGCTCCAGCACAAACTGAAGCTCCTAAAAAGCCTAAAAAGCGTCAAGCTACAGTGAAAGCAACTCCTGCTTATTCTAACGAAACTCCACAAGGTTTCAACACTCTTAAAGAAAAATTAGAAGAGTGGATCGAGCAATCTAAACAAACAAATAAATAAATCCGGCCTTATTTAAAAGAATGCATCCTTTGCGGATGGATTCTTTTTTTGTGTAAAAAATGAATGTCTGCGAAAAAATTTTTTTGGCTGGTTTCGCTAAATAAATTGCTTTTTCGGCTAAATGATTACGAGTTTCAGCTATAAAAAAGCAGAATTCAGCTAAATAAAGTTGAATATCAGCGATAATAAATTTACTGAAAAACAAAAAAAGCACCGAATAATGGCATTCGGTGCCTGCATTTATCATTTATCGTGCTTCTGGTTTTGGCTCGTCGCGAGCAATTTCAGCTGCCGGCTTGAACAGAATTGCAAGGTTGATAAGGCCGGCAATTCCAACTAGTCCGTAGATAATTCTTGATAATGCAGAGTCTTGGCCGCCGAAAATAGCAGCTACTAGATCAAATTGAAAGAAGCCGATTAAACCCCAGTTTATCGCTCCGATAATAGTAAGTACAAGTGCAATGCGTTGTAATGCGCTCATGTTGTTACCTCCTTAAGATATGAGAATGCACTCATAGAGTGTGAAGATATCAGCAGAATTATTCATCTAGGCAAAAATGAGTTTGCCGAGCGCATTTCTTGCAAAAACAATCGAAAAAAGGCCATACTTATTTTATAGAAAAGTAAGGAGGCGATAATTGTGGAAAATTTTACATACCATAATCCTACTAAATTAATTTTTGGTAAAGATCAGCTTGAACAGCTAAAAACTGAGGTGCCTAAATACGGCAAAAATGTTCTCCTTGTTTACGGTGGCGGAAGCATTAAGCGTAATGGTTTATATGATAAAGTTCTTGCACAGCTTGAGGAAATTGGAGCTATTGTGTTCGAGCTTGCAGGGGTTGAGCCAAATCCAAGGTTATCGACTGTAAAGCGCGGCGTAAATCTTTCCAAAAGCGAAAATATTGACTTCCTTTTAGCTGTTGGCGGAGGAAGTGTTATTGACTGTACAAAAGCAATCGCTGCAGGAGCAAAGTATGACGGAGATGCTTGGGATATCGTTACAAAAAAACATATGCCGACAGAAGCTCTTCCGTTTGGAACAGTTCTGACATTAGCTGCAACTGGATCTGAAATGAATGCAGGTTCTGTTATCACTAACTGGGAAACACAAGAGAAGTACGGATGGGGAAGTCCTCTTACATTCCCGAAATTCTCTATTTTAGATCCTGTTAACACATTTACAGTTCCAAAGGACCAAACCGTGTATGGGATGGTTGACATGATGTCGCATGTGTTTGAACAATATTTCCACCATACGAAAAACACACCGCTGCAGGACCGTTTCTGTGAAGCTACTTTAAAGACAGTAATTGAAACAGCTCCTAAGCTGATGAATGACTTAGAAAATTATGAGCTTCGCGAAACCATCCTATATTCAGGCACAATTGCATTAAACGGATCTCTGCAAATGGGTTACCGCGGCGATTGGGCGACTCATAACATTGAGCATGCTGTATCAGCTGTGTATGACATTCCGCATGCAGGAGGTCTCGCAATCCTTTTCCCTAACTGGATGAGACATACGCTGTCTGAGAACGTTGACCGCTTCAAACAAGTTGCTGTACGAGTATTCAATGTAGATCCTGAAGGGAAATCAGATCGTGACATCGCATTAGAGGGCATCGATAAGCTAAGTGAATTCTGGAGCAGCTTAGGCGCACCGAGCCGCTTGGCTGATTACGGCATCACAGACGAGAAGATTGACCTGATTGCCGATAAAGCAATGTCTAACGGAGAATTCGGCAACTTTAAAAAGCTGAATAAAGAAGACGTTCTTGTGATTTTAAGAGCATCTCTATAATAGAAGAACACTCTGTTTCGGCAGGGTGTTTTATTTATTTTTGAATTGGACGCGTTTACATTGGGAGGCTCGCTTGATTTACTATCTCAGTTTCGTTAAAGTGAAAGAGGATAAAAATTTTTATATGCGATGGAGGAACTGCAATGACACATGTTCGTTTTGATTATTCTAAAGCGTTGTCATTTTTTGGTGAACACGAACTTACATATTTGCGCGATTTCGTTAAAGTGGCGCATCATTCAATTCATGAAAAAACAGGTGCGGGAAGCGACTATTTAGGATGGGTTGATCTTCCGTCTGAGTATGATAAAGAAGAATTTGCACGCATTCAAAAAAGTGCTGAAAAAATTAAATCTGATTCAGATGTTCTTTTAGTTGTTGGAATTGGGGGTTCATACCTTGGGGCACGTGCTGCTCTTGAAATGCTGAATCATTCTTTCTACAATGCTCTTTCTAAAGAACAGCGCAAAACGCCTCAGATTATTTTTGTGGGCAACAATATCAGCTCGACCTATATGAAGGATTTAATGGATCTGCTTGATGGAAAAGATTTCTCTATCAATGTTATTTCCAAATCAGGAACAACAACTGAGCCTGCGCTTGCATTCCGTATTTTCCGCAAGCTGCTCGAAGAAAAATACGGCAAAGCTGCAGCTAAATCCCGTATTTACGCAACAACAGACAAAGCCCGCGGTGCATTAAAAACACTCGCGACTGAAGAAGGCTACGAATCATTTATTATTCCAGATGATGTCGGCGGACGTTACTCAGTTTTAACAGCTGTTGGCTTATTGCCGATTGCTGCTGCAGGAGCTGACATCGAGGAAATGATGAAAGGCGCGGCAGCCGCAATGGCGGATTTTGCAACTTCTGAGCTGGAAGATAATGCTGCATATCAATATGCTGCTGTCCGAAATGCTTTATATAACCGCGGTAAAACGATTGAAATGCTGATTAACTATGAGCCGGGTCTTCAATACTTTGCAGAGTGGTGGAAACAGCTGTTTGGCGAAAGTGAAGGAAAAGATCAAAAAGGCATTTTCCCTGCTTCAGCAAACTTCTCAACGGATCTTCATTCAATGGGACAATACGTTCAAGAAGGCCGCCGCGATTTATTTGAAACCGTGCTGAACATAGAGAAGCCTCGTCATGAATTAACGATTGAAGCAGAAGAAAATGATTTGGACGGCTTAAACTACTTAGCTGGTGAAACAGTTGATTTCGTCAATAAAAAAGCATTCCAGGGCACAATGCTTGCTCATACAGACGGCGGCGTTCCGAACTTAATCGTGAATCTTCCGGAAATGAACGAGTACACATTCGGATACCTTGTTTATTTCTTCGAAAAAGCATGTGCAATGAGCGGATATCTGCTGGGCGTCAATCCATTTGACCAGCCTGGTGTTGAAGCATATAAAGTAAACATGTTTGCTTTACTTGGGAAACCAGGTTTTGAAGAAGTGAAAGCGAAGCTTGAGAAACGCTTAGAGGAATAAGGTTTTACGCTACTTTCCTTAGTGGTATTTTATAAGGTAATTTCTTAGTTCTCGGGGTATAAAAAGGGTGACTGACCACATTTTGACCACATTCCTTGCTAAAATGTGTTTGAGTCGGCCATATACTCCGAGAATTTTTTTATTGTTTTGGTTTCCGTAGATTTTGTAACATGGGAATAAATATTTCCCGTTGTCATAATATCCTTGTGTCCTAATCTTTCTTGAATCTCTTTTAAGGAAACTTCTGCTTCTAACAGCATTACAGCATGAGTAAGCCTTAATTGAAAATCGAGTTATAAATGGTGGATTTGAAACAGGTACATTTTCACCATGGGTAGCTTCTAATGCCACTATTACGAATCAATTTTCTCATAGTGGTTCTTTTGCAGCACGTCTATTGGGAGGTAATATTAATAGCTTTATCTTTCAGTATGTCGAAGCAAATCCTACTGAGAGGTTTGAATTTCTAGGTTCATTAGCAAAAGTAGGCACTCTCACAAGTCCTCCAGTTTCCTTAACGGTCGCTTACTATGATTCATCTTTTGGGTTTTTAGGCTACGGTTTAATTACAAATATCCCTTCTAGCCGCTTACCTAACGTTGAAGATGAAACATGGTTAGAAGATCTATGAAACAACTTCCCCAGCTCCACTTGGAACAACACAAGCATTAGTTTTAATTAACAAGTTACCCCAAGCTGGATCTTCTGATGTAATAGTAGATGATGTAGCTCTTCTAACAATTGACAGTATTAGCAGTGCCACTGGTGCTACCGGTGCTACTGAAGCCACTGGAGCCACTGGAGTAATAGAGATTTTAGCAGACCAAACTACAAGTGGTGTAGGTTTTGAAACAGGAAACTTTACGGAATTCCTATCGGTTGGCCCTATTACAGTTACAGGTAATGTAATAATCAAATTAGAAGCAACAACAGAAACATCCTATTTGTCAGATCAAATAAACACTACTTATACTGCAAATACAAACCTCTTTCTTTTAAGAAATGGTAATCCCGATGTTTTTAGGACAACTGATCGACAGACTAATATTTTAAAAGAAAACCCTACTAATGAAGACAACACTGTCTTTAGTACGTCTCTGAACTGTATTGATTTTGTATCTGCAGGCACTTACACGTACACTTTAATAATTCAAGGAGTTGCAACAAATGTATCAATTGGAACTTTTAGAGCACGCTCGCTGATTGCTACAGTTTTTAACACTTAAGGTATAAAAACCCTTCTCTTAGGTGAGGAGGGTTTTTACCTTTTCTGTAATATCAATTTGATTATAAAGCACTTTGTATAGATCTACATCATAAATAAAATCACGTTTCACCTTCTGAAACCACTCAAAAGCAACTCTTGCCGATTCCTCTTCAGGATTATATTTAAACTTCTTTCCATTCACCATGAAATATCCACATTGTAAAGTTTTCATTCCATTCACAAAATAATGGAGATCAATTACTATTTGCATCTCCTCACTCATCTCCATTTCTTTTTGTTTGTTTGGAAAATCAATCTGTTCAATATCATAAAGTGGTGTGCTTTTTCTATAAGATACTTAAGGAAGGATATAGGACAATAATGTTAAAATGGAAATATTAGTTACTCCATTAAAGGGCAGCATTCCTGTAATGAAGAAAAATGGGGTTTGAACAAAAAATAAACCTCTTGGTAAGATATGAGTGTCCAGTGCTTGCCGGCAAAAAGGACGAACTCAAATAACCAGGAGGCTGTTCAAATGAATTATAACCAAAATAAAAAGATTGCTCAAATAACTTCTCAAACACTAATTGTAGGTGTAGATATTGCGAAGTACAAGCATGTAGCTCGTGCTCAAGACTTTAGAGGCCTAGAGTTTGGTGCACCTTGTCATTTTGAAAATACCAAATCACATTTTAATCTTTTTTTAGGCTGGATAAAACATTTGATGGAACAACACGGCATGGATAAGGTGATTATTGGAATGGAGCCGACAGGTCATTATTGGCTCAACCTCGCTCATTTTCTTAAAGAAGAGGAGATAAAGTTTGTCGTGGTAAATCCTATGCATGTGAAGAAATCTAAAGAATTAGATGATAATTCTCCAACCAAAAATGATGTGAAGGACGCTAAAGTCATTGCACAGCTAGTCAAAGATGGGAGATATGCCGAACCTAATATTCCACAAGGAGTTTATGCAGAACTTCGTGTGGCAAGGAAAATACGCGATCTCTTATTTGTTGACTTACAAGCTGTGCAGGGGCAAATTCATAACTGGTTAGATCGATATTTCCCTGAATTCCTTACAGTGTTTAAGGATTGGGAAGGAAAAGCAGCACTACAATTATTAAAGTTAAACGTATTACCACATGAGTTAGAGATAGTCTCGGAACAAGAGATCCTCATTCACCTCAGAAAAGCTGTAAAACGTGCGGTTGGACTCAGTAAAATTCAAGAACTTAAACGAGTAGCCAAAGACTCTATCGGTATTCGTGAAGGTTCAAGGATGGCTAAATTAGAGCTTCGCACTTTACTAGACAAGTATGAGTTAATAAATGAAAAGTTCGAAGAACTAGAATCTGATATTGATGGACTCCTTGAACGGATACCAGGTGTTCAACAAATGTTGGCCATCACAGGAATCGGCAAGGACACTGTAGCTGGCTTCTTTTCTGAAGTAGGGAATTTAAGTTACTATTCTCACCCTCGACAAATCATCAAGTTAGCTGGGTTGAGTTTAAAGGAGAACACCTCTGGAAAGCACAAAGGGCATACGAAGATTACAAAGAGAGGCAGGAAGACACTAAGGGCTCTCCTCTTCCGAGTAGCGATGCCTTTAGTAGCTAAGAACACTGCTTTTAAAGCTTTACATGAGTATTTTACAACACGTAAAAATAATCCTCTAAAGAAAATGCAGTCTCTTATAGCGATATGTAATAAGCTGATACGTATTCTTTTTACGATTGGTACAAAACAATGTGAATTTAGTGAAGATAGAATGTTGAAGGATATTCCTCATATGGCTCCTTTACTGAAAGCAGCTTAGGGTTCATTAGTTAATATTCAAAAGGTTTTATTTAGGATTATTATTTAGACATTTGAAGCACGGATTAGTCAGTAAAACAATTAAAGTACGGACTTTGATCCTGTCGGGCAGCATCACTGACATCCACCTCATGGAAAGGTTGGACGAAGGAATTTTGGAGCGTAGACTCTGTGAGACATGGGAGGGTTGACCTCCATGAGACATGTGGACATCCACCAGTGCAACCATACTTTAACTGCCTAACCACTTTTTGGATAGGAGTGGTTAGGCAGTTAAGGACTTTTTTTCTCTAACGCACCAAAAATATCCTTATTTTCAACTTACATCCATAACTTTGATGTCTAATTAAAATAAATCTAGATGAAATCTTAAGAAAAAGCTAGAAATCCAGAGTTATTCCTTTCTTTATAGAGGGAGTTTAGTTGCATAAGAATAGATTCCAGAAGATCGTCATTAGTGTCGATCTTTTTCTTTTCACTGTTTCAGATAAAAAAGTTACTATCTGAAAGCTGCAACCAAATTTATAGGAATAATATTTTATGAATTGGAAAAAAATAGTGTTTAGGAAAGGAGGGATTGCGAATGTCTGTAAAAAAGTGGGTAACAGGATTGGTCGTTGTGCTTGCAATAGTTGTAGTTGTGACAACTCTAGGCTCATTCGGCGTATTTGCCGAATCCAGTGTTGTAACTCAGCCTATGGATACGGTGAAATCGATTGAGGTCGAGTTGAACGATGATTACTTTAATCCGAAAGTCATCACTATTCCGAATGGAACAACCACAACGTTGATATTGAAAAACAAAGGTAAGAAAGAGCACACCTTCACAGTGGAAAAGCTCGGAATTGACGCCGAGGTCCAGCCAGGTAAAGAAAAAAACATTACAGTGAAACCGAAACAGCCCGGTACATATGAACTGATATGTCGGTACCATTTCCAGGAAGGAATGGTTGGAAAAGTAATAGTCAAATAAAAAACAGGGCCAATAATGCCTTGTTTTTTTAATAGGCAAAGGAAATTACTTATTATTACCCAGACATCATCATAACAGCTAATTTTTTCTCCGCAAACTGATGTTCTCTCCTTTGTAATATCGGTTAAGTTTTAGAGATTTTTTATTAAGCTTATTTTTCATTACACAGGATATTGATGTTTGGATTATTAATAATTGTTCCACCTCTAATAAATGGTAAATATAATGTATGGTAACGTATAAACCATTTAGAATGAGGTGGAAAGGTGTATTTTTTTAAACCTATTTCTGATGAGGTTCGTTTATCTCAAATAATATTCAATAAACATAAAAAAACGATGAAGCTCATTTTAGGATCGATTTTTGCCTGTATTGCTGCTATTCTACAGGCAGCTGGTGGCTTTTTACCAGGTATAGGATATTTTTTAAGTCCGCTAGCCACTGCACCTATTCTGTTATGTTCCATGTTTTCCATTCCATTTGGAGTAATGACCTACTTTCTGACAATTATGTTGTTATTCATCCTACAGCCAACTGAACTAATTGTATTTCCTTTTACAACAGGATTGTTAGGACTTGGCATAGGGGCATCTTTTTACTTTTTTAGGAAGAGATTAAGTATTATTGCTACTGGTACAATTCTTTTAATGTTAGGAATTATGAGTCTACTATTTTTTGTTCACTTTCCAGTTTTAGGTTCAGTCGTCTCTGTTTCCTTTTCATTTCTTACAACTGGAAGTATCTTTTTATTTGCTTTCCTTTATAGTTGGTTATGGGTTGAAATTGCTTTAATCATTTTTAAAAGATTAAAAATGATAATAATTTAGTGATCTTTTAATTTCGATTCATTAAATCCAAGTAAGATGATTAAGTAGAATTTTATAGTTATGATTCATGGAACTATTTCAAAAACAGTGCCTTGGTTAAAATCAGTCACTTTCATAGAGTCATAAACCCCTAAATATAATCTGGTGTGATTCAGATTCGTTCCCAAATTAACATAATAGGCTGACTGAGACCCAAAATCATAATCGGTTTGTATCACACTAAAATCATTTTGTTTACCATTTGGTCTTACGATGGTATAAGCTAAAGCCCCTCTAACCTGAGGTTGAGATTCTTTCCGGGCAAGATCGGTAAATACAACGCTTCCTGTTAAACCAGGGATTCTTTTCCCCATATATGGCTGGACTCCTGTAAGTGCAGTTCCTCCAAACTTATCGGGTCTGGTATCTTTATGAAAATAACTAGTTAAAGGCTGAAGACGACTCCCTGAAAGTGTTACTGCTTCATTGTAATAAGCAATTGTTTTCTTATCCAAAGTCGGATTTTCAGTGCAGTCTCTTATAATCGAAGCAGGAAAAACACCTTCCCAACCTCGCCAGCCAAAGTTAATAAATCCTTCTTTGTCAGGTTCAGAATTCATGAAAGAAGCTTGAATAAGCTGAGTAACCGGTATTGGTTTATAATGAACGAATGAAAAAATCGACTCTACCAAATCCTGGCCGACATTTCCCGCATATTTAATATACTGATTATAAAACCTTTGAAATGAAATTCCAGGTATATTGCGAACCCCTTTGGCCATTACCATGAGCGTTTCCTGAATAGTTGTGGGAAGTTCATTAAAACGTGTGACAATGGGTGGGTTATTGATGTTTGTATTCTTACCTACATCAATTTCAATTATTTTACCAGCGATTTCTAGATCGTCCTGGCTTAAGTTAAATGGATCATAGCCAGATCCACCATCTCCGGTTGTTAAAACAAGTTTTCCTGTTTCAGGTGAAAAGTTTAAACTATTGAACCCGTTATGATTTGAAAATGGTCTTCTCAAGTTAAGTAGTGTCCGTCGTTTTTGGGGTTGACCATTCGATTGTAAAATCCATTCTTCAATTGTATCAATATGATCATATCGAGTTTCTCTTTTTATCCACCTTAGGTTTAAAGTTCTAGGATCACACGGATTAGGCTTAAAAGATTCAGGAAGAGCACCTGGTCCTTGTGTTCCAGCTACTGAATAATGAAGATAAAACAGACCGTTATAAAAAAAATTTGGATGAAACGCTAGCCCTAGCAATCCCCGTTCATCATATCCGCCACCAGAAACACCTAGTTTTAGGATTCGCGGGCGAATATCTAAAAAAGTCCTTATAACTCCGTTTCCTATGTAAAAGATCTCTCCTACCTGGGTTGCAATAAATAACCTTTCAATTGAGTCACCTGGAAGTATAGTTGTTTTCAAAACAGTAGGTAAATTTATCTTACTTGCAATGGGCCGTAAACCAACCTTAACTTTTATCAACTGACTTTGCACTCCTTCTTATTGTTTTCTTTTATAAGAATATGATTAGAACTGTCTATTAGTACCAAATTAGGCCGGGGACTGATAAGGCATTGCACCACTTTCCGCACGAGCGTAATTAAACTAAAGGAGTGCGTTAGTTGAACTAAAATAAGTGAAATTTTTAAGAATTTTCTTAACGTTGTAAATCCTCAAGCCCCACGGGCAGGTACGTTCTACCCTGGCTACTGTAATAATAAAAACATATAAAAAATGGTCAACCAGAAATATTTTCTGGCTGACCTTATAATACGAAAGAGCAGGTTAGCTCAATAAAAATAAGGGTTGCTCAATTAATGTAGCTAAACTTCTGCTATATTTATTTGTTTTTTCTTTAGCTAGATATTCACGGTCAATCGCTTGAGGTGTTCTTTCAAACCAACCGTGCTTAATCATTAAATTTGCAGCATCTCCATCAAATCGAAATGAGAGATGTAAAGTGTTTAATTTTGAAGCAGAAAAATAAAAAACCACTCAGAGTGGTTTTTTAATCGCGCATTGCTCCTGCCTCTCGGGAAGTCATTGCACCTTGCCCTTCGCTTACATCTTTTTGAATTTCTTGTTTTACTTTTTGTGCATCAGTTCCGGCAAATTCTGGTTTCATAATAGAACCCAAATTCTCTTTAGCTTGTTGATCCTGTTGCATACAATTCCTCCTCAATTTATTGTTTAACAATCTTATTATTTACAAAAAAACACTCGGTATATCCCGAGGATTTAAGCGAATTTCACTTAAAGTAAAGGGAGCATTCGCTGAACAATCGGGTTGCTGCGGCAGCCCCTTTTTCTTATTCGACTAACGGTCAGGTTAGTTCAAGAAGGTACTTGATTTAATGTAATTTACAAATTGGATATAAAAACAAACTTTTTACTTTTCCAAAAGAAATTTGAGTAAATTTTTCCAATCACTTTTGTACATACTAAGAAAAAATTTTAGGAGTGTTAATAAAAATGGAGCATAACCCAAAACTAATATCTTCAGAAGTGGCAGCATTGTGGAGTGCTTATATGCAGAATTCAATGTCTTATTGTATTATTCAGCATTTTGCCAATATAAATGAAGATACTGAAAGTACAGACATTATTCAAACTGCTTTAACAAATTGTAATTATGTTGTAAATGAGATCAAACAAATCTTTGAAAAAGAAAATCACGCAATACCTATTGGATTTACACAAGAAGATGTAAACTTAAAAGCGGGTCGAGTATATTCAGACCTATTTGCCTTGCGTTATATTAAATATGTGGCTGCTGCTGGAACTGCAGCTGCAGCGGCTTTACTAGAAGTATTGGCAAGAAACGATGTAAGAGCATTTTTTTCGAAAACTTCCGAAATATTTATGAAACTTTACAATAATGCTTGTGATATTCTTCTAAAGAAAGGGGCATTTGTCCGTTCGCCTACTATTGCTCCAATGGAAAAAGCTGAATACCTTCAAAGTGAATCATTTCTATCAGGATTAATCGGCAAGCATCGTCCTTTAACCGCCATTGAATTAGCCCATATTTCTAAAAATACAGAAACAAACTCAATTGGTAGAACGTTTGTAGCTGGCTTTTCCCAAACTGCTAAATCACCAGAAGTTAGAAAATATATGGAGAGGGGTACGGAAATAGCCGCAAAGCATGAAACCATGTTTAGACAAATATTGGTGGAAGATGGAGTGCCATTACCAAGTACATGGGATTCGAATATTTCCCAGTCTATTGATGCCCCATTTTCTGATAAGTTAATGATGTTTCAAACCAATAGTTTAACTGCCATTAGCGTCGCTGGTTATGGGGCAGCTATTGGGGCGAGTCTTAGAAAAGATTTAGGTGGTCATTATACAAGACTAGTTGCTGAAATTGTGCAATATGCAAATGATGGCGTTAAATTGATGATTGAAAACAGGTGGATGGAACAGCCACCACAAAATGTGGATAGGGAAGCATTGAGGAATAGAACTAATTAATTGTAAGCGATAGTTACTAAAACAGCGATTTGCTTTTTCAAATCGCTATTAATTTTGTTTCAACTAACAGGTTTTCCTGGGTATGGACTTTATCGATTACTTCTATCTATGGACATTGAATGTATGGTTGTGGCACCCTCTCTTATCCCAAACGTTCGGGCGATCGTGTCAAAACAGATAAAAGAGATTCTACTGGATTAGCTCAGCTACTTCGTGCTGGAGAGCTTACTTCTATTCTATATCGAACGTTCATTCGTGTATAATTGAGACATACTTCTTAAAGGAGGAAATTATGAACTCAATTGATTTGATTATCTTAAATTTTAATGAAGTTAGAAGAAGGAGCATAAAGGTTTGGACCTCTATTCCCGCAGAAAAACTTAATTGGAAACCAGATGATAAAGCTATGACATGTTTAGAAATGATTAGACATGTTTTAGAAAGTGAACATTACTATCACTTGGCAATTAAAAACAGAGGGAGCCTCTCTACTTTTGATTCTCCCTTTGAAAACCTTCCATATACATCAGTAGAAGCAGAATTAGAGTTTGCAGACCTGTATAGAAGACAGTTCTTAGATACAGTTAAATCGTTTTCTGAAGAAGATTTAGATACCATAAAAATTGACAGATCCGAATCTGGATATATAAGAAGTCTGGGAGATATGCTGCTGCGTGTGGCCTATCATGAATCTGTCCACACTGGTCAGGTATTAGATTATCTAAGATCTGCAGGCATACCCAGAGTTCGAATTTGGGACTGAATAGGCAGATTGAAAGTTAATAGTAATCAATCAATTGTTAAATTGACGGTTGGCATAACTTCATAAATAATGCTATTTTTTTGAACAATTGGAGCCATTTAGTTGTACAAGAAGGTACTATTAGATTGAGGGGATATGAAATGATATTAGTGAGTTCTTGTTTAGCAGGGTTAGAGGTAAGGTATAACGGTACGCATAGTCTAGATAACAAGATAAGTAAACTAATAGAAGAAAATAAAGCAATAACCGTTTGTCCCGAATTGCTTGGTGGTTTTTCAACACCAAGAGAACCTGCTGAGATAATAGGCGGCAACGGGGAAGATGTACTGGATGGGAATGCCAAAGTAGTCGAGAAATCAGGAAGAGACGTAACTGAACAGTACATAAAAGGAGCTTATGTAACTTTTAATAAAGCAAAAGAGGTTAATGCAACAATTGTTGTTCTTAAAGAGAATAGCCCATCCTGTGGAAGTTCAATGATTTACAATGGTGAATTTATAGGTAAGAAAATTGCTGGAAATGGAGTCACAACTGCTTTACTAAAAAGAAACGGATTACGAGTAATTTCAGAAGAACAGTTTTCGGATAATCTTGTTGAGTTAATCTAGCATATCTTCAACTAAAGAGTGCAGTAATTGAGTATTATTGAGAAATGTTCTTACCTAATTTCATACTTTCGTTCTTAAACAATCGGGCGCTTTTGCCTGAACAAGAAGTAAAAGGCTGATACTAATTATACATGTTTGGAAAAAAAGAAGCCGGGGAGATTGAAACCATGCCCCGGCTTTCTTGCGTTTCCTGAAAGAGTATGTTGCTATTTAACTAAATAGGCAGATTAGTTGAAGAATAGTGAACACATTCTCTTAATTTGATTTGATTTTCCTTCTCTTACTATTTCTTCAATCTTTTTTTATCTTTCTTTTGTAGACTTAGGAAACTCTATTGAAAAAAATTAACTCGACTTACTCTTTTTTTATAAAATCTCTCCACGTTGTAAATCATACTAAAAAAGGAGGTCGAAATCATGATTGAAATTCCATCTAAGCTTGAAGGGAAGTCGTTTAAGCTTTACCATCTAGAACAGCAGCTAAAGCCGCTTGGCTATACAATCGGCGGGGGCTGGGAGTATGATCATGGTTCGTTTGATTATAAAATTGATGATGAAGCGGGCTATCAGTTTCTTCGTGTGCCATTTACAGCGGTGGATGGTCAGCTTGACTCGCAAAACACAACGGTTAAGCTGACAAATCCATACCTGCTTTCACATAAATACCAAATTGGACTTGATGATAATGTTCATATTGGAAATGCGAAAGCTTCATTTGATCAATTTCAGGAGCCAAAGGATAAGGATGCCGAGTTTCCTGAAAAGTATGTCGATATTGGCAAGGATTTAGTGAAAGAACTTGAAGCAGTATTGCTGGATTAATGGGTAATCAGTATGAGAAGATCATCCTGTTGCAGGATAAGGGAGATAGGCGGGTTCAACTTAGTCTTGTCTCCTTTTTTGATGCCGATTAACAGCAGTTCTTTTTCAAGCAGGGCGTGGCTTGCCGCACGAAAAGTTTCTCCAATTAATTCTTCTGGAATCGGTTCGATTTTAAAATAGTTTCCATTTGCAGCATTCAGTTCAGAATACACATTCGATAAGCCGTATTTTGCTAAGTAGCTGTTCATCATTAAATGACTTGAAAGCTGATACGATTTAATAATTTCATCTGCCCCGGCACGCTTTGCGTTATTCACATGCATTCCCGTTACGAGCTCGATGACTGTATATAAATCAGGATTTATCCCTTTCAAAGCAAGTAAAATGAGAATGGAGCTCATATCTGCATCCGATTCATTTTTATGCTGATTGGCTGTAATGATGGCTGCATCTGCATGTTCGATATTCGCTCTCACGAGTGTCCGATCTATTGTCGGGTTGCCTTTAATAAAATGAAGATTTTCAATAAGAGGAGATTCCTCAAGCGTATCATCAATTAGTACAAGGTTTTTGTATGGCTTTATTTTCTGGAAAGTCTCAATCAGTTCACTCGTTTTCTCATTCCATCCGATAATCACAATATGATTGCCATGTTTATAAGCTGTATCTCCTTTTAGATAAGAATGCTGTTTTTGAAAAGCTGCAGCTGACAATGTTGCGAAATAAGTTGTGACAAATCCTGCTCCGATTAAAATGAGCACCATTCCAACAGAGCGCCCCGCTACGGTTTCAGGCACATAGTCTCCGAAGCCTACGGTGGATACGGTGACAAGCGCCCACCAGATTCCATCAAACACGGTTGGAAAAACTTCAGGTTCAATGAGTGAAATAATCTGACCGAAAAGCAGCACGATCAGCATAACGATCAAAACAATTCTGAAATACAGGGGCCATTTCAGCCAATCAATCAATAATTTATTAGACTTCACCAAACTCACCTCTTATTTATCTTTTGGAAGAAATGAAAGTACCTCTCTGATAATGGAATTGATTTTCTCTGTGACAGCCTCTTTTCCATAGACACCTATAGCTTTTTCAATGGCAGACAATGTTTTCTCATTGAATTCGATTATAGGCTTATCCTCTTCTGCGTCATTGTAGAATTGGATAAAGATATCAAGACCTTCATTCATTTTATCAATCGCATCGCTGAGTGCGTTTTTTTCATCTTCAGTCAATTTCATCGTTTCACTTCCTTATGTCCGTTCAAAATGTATTCCTCTGTAGTATGTGCAATCTTGCTCTATTTTTTCGGCAATCAGTGAAAGTTCTAAAGTTTGGATTCTTGCCAGAAACAGCCGTGAGAATTTACTGACCAAAATGCAGGAATGGGATTATTTCCTTGGAATTGCAGCCATTAAGAGACTTCAGGGGCTTTATCAGGGAACGCTTGTTGCACAAGGAGCTTTTAGTCTTTATAAAACAGAAGCGCTTAAAGAAATCGGCGGTTGGCCTGAAGCAATTGGTGAGGATATCGTGCTGACATGGCGATTCCTTCACTGTAATTACAGGGTATACTTCGAGCCTTTTTCAGTTGCATTTACTGAAGTTCCATCGACATTTCGTCATTTTGCAAAGCAGAGATCAAGATGGGCCAGGGGAATGATAGAAGCTTTAAAGGAAATGAAGCCTTGGCATCAGCCGGTTCTGTTCGCCAAATTTCTGACTGGCGTAAACTTTATCATGCCATACCTTGATTTTACATACACAGTTTTTTGGATTCCGGGACTTATTCTCGCATTATTTGGTTATTTTGGATCGTCGGCCCGATGACCCTATTTGTTCTCCCGATTACCTTAATCAGCTATTTCAGTATTTACTCTTACCAGAAAAAAGTGTTCAGGGAGCTTGATTTACGAGTCAGAAAAAATACAGCCGGTTTTTTCTTATTTGTCTTAACGTATCAAATCTTAATGTCACCAGTATCTGTATGGGGCTATTTTCAAGAATTTTTTCGTTTGAGGCGAATATGGAAATAAGTGAGATGATAAACGCCATCTATTTAGTAAAGAATAAAAACTATATATAAAGAATTCAGCGAGATGGATTTCACCATAGAAGGGAGGTGACCTTATCCGCTAACGGGTAAGGGAACTTTTGATTGCCACAAATTTGATATTGGTAGCCCTGTTAATTGCTGCAACCGGTTTTTTTGTCGCTGCAGAATTTGCCATAGTAAAGGTGAGAAGTTCCAGAATTGATCAGCTTGTCGGAGAAGGAAATAAGAATGCCATTGCTGCAAAAAAAGTGACTGGAGCCCTTGATGAATATTTATCTGCCTGCCAGCTGGGAATTACGATCACAGCTCTTGGACTGGGCTGGCTTGGAGAGCCGACAATTGAATATTTGCTACATCCGCTATTTGATTCATGGGGATTAAACCCGTCTCTTTCCGGCATTTTATCATTTGTGCTAGCTTTTATTGCCATTACTTACTTGCATGTAGTTATTGGAGAGCTTGCCCCAAAAACGCTTGCCATTCAAAAAGCCGAGTGGGTGACAATGACGCTGTCCCGTCCGCTCATTTTCTTCTACAAGATCATGTATCCTTTTATAAAAACGCTGAATGGTTCTGCGTTATTTATTATCAGGCTCTTCGGTCTGCATGCAGCATCCGAGCATGAAGTGGCTCATACAGAAGAAGAGCTGCGGATTATTCTGTCTGAAAGCTTAAAAAGCGGGGAAATCAATCAGTCAGAATATAAATACGTCAATAAGATTTTTGAGTTTGACAACAGAATTGCCAAAGAAATTATGGTTCCAAGAACAGAAATGATTACGGTATCCCTTGAAGATTCTCTCGAGGAGAATCTAGAGATCATGAGAAGCGAAAGATATACAAGATATCCGCTCGAACATGAAGATAAAGATAACATTGTTGGTCTAATCAATATTAAAGAAATATTAAATGCCCTTTACATGTCAAAAGAAGGCGTGCTGATTAAAAATTATATACGTCCCGTGATCAAGGTGATCGAAACGATTCCCATTCAAGATTTATTGCTGAGAATGCAGAAAGACCGAATCCACATGGCAATCCTGGTAGATGAATATGGCGGTACAGCAGGGCTTGTAACAGTAGAGGACATTCTTGAAGAAATTGTCGGAGAAATCTTGGATGAGTTTGATGTGGACGAACTGCCTAATGTTCAAAAGAAAAGCGAGCATCACTACATTTTTGACGGCAAAGCACTTATTGAAGAAGTAAATGATCTCCTTCAGCTCGAGATTGATTCAGAAGATGTCGACACAATCGGGGGCTGGGTGCTCACAGAGAAAATCGATGTGAAAAAAGGAGACAAAATCATGTCTGACGGCTACGAGTTTACCGTAACCGATATGGAAGGGCATCATATTAGAACGCTTGAAGCTAAAAAGAAGGTGGAAACTGCAGCAGGTAATCGTGAATGATTGCCTGTTTTTTTCGGAATAAAAAGATGGCAGATGACTGACAAAACATGTCTGATTTTAAAAAAACGCACAATTAATGCTCAATGCAGCCGGTGATAATGTCGCAGAATGATGATTTCAAAACGTAGTTCCAACTTTTCATAATTGTTTAAGAAGAACGGTATCTACCCGCAGGTATCTGCTTCTTTTTTTTATAAATACAATTAGAGGGAATTCGAAGGAAATTGTTCAATCTTTAACATAATTAGAGTATAATATTTTTTAGTAATGACAACTTTTAATAAATGTAAGCGAATACTTTGCTTTTTAACATTTTATTCCTATTTTTCATTCGTCTTACTTGACGTTAAGGTTGATATAAAGGAGTGTTTAAGTTGAAAAAGATTTGGTGGAAAGAAGCGGTTGCATACCAAATATATCCTAGAAGCTTTATGGATTCCAACGGTGACGGAATAGGCGATATCCGCGGGATTATTTCTAAATTAGATTACTTAAAAGAATTCGGCATTGATGTGATCTGGATTTGCCCGATTTTTACATCACCTAATGCTGATAACGGCTACGACATCAGTGATTATCAAGACATTATGGCAGACTTTGGTACAATGGATGACTTTGATGATCTTCTGGCTGAAGTGCACAAGAGAGACATGAAGCTGATTCTTGATCTGGTAGTGAATCATACTAGTGATGAGCATCCTTGGTTTATTGAATCACGATCTTCAAAAGAGAACGACAAACGAGACTGGTACATCTGGCGCGACGGCAAAAAAGGAAAAGAGCCAAACAACTGGGAAAGTATTTTCAGCGGTTCTGCCTGGGAGCATGATGAAGCGACAAACCAATATTACATGCACGTATTCGCAACAAAGCAGCCTGATTTAAACTGGAAAAACCAAGAAATGAGGCAAGCAGTTTACGATATGATTAACTGGTGGCTGGATAAAGGCATCGACGGCTTCCGTGTAGATGCAATTTCTCATATTAACAAAAAAGACGGCTTCCCTGATCTTCCTAATCCGAACGGACTTGATTTTGTTTCCTCTTTTGATTACCACATGAATGTAGAAGGCATTATGGAGCACCTCAGCGAGCTGAAAGCGCAAACGTTTGCGCGTTATGATATCATGACAGTCGGCGAAGCGAATGGCGTTAAGCTTG
Organism: Bacillus sp. V2I10; assembly: GCF_030817055.1. Lineage (NCBI taxonomy): Bacteria > Bacillati > Bacillota > Bacilli > Caryophanales > Bacillaceae > Bacillus > Bacillus sp. V2I10. Next base: position 1,203,628 of record NZ_JAUSYV010000001.1, read on the forward strand.
AGCAGGCAGAAGACTGGGTTGGCGATACAAATGGAATCTTCAACATGATCTTCCAATTTGAGCACCTCGGATTATGGGATAATGGCAAAGAAGGAACAGTCGACCTCATTAAGTTAAAAGAAACATTAACAAAATGGCAAAAAGGGCTGGACGGATCCGGCTGGAATGCATTATTTCTTGAAAATCACGACCAGGCCCGCTCTGTATCAACCTGGGGCAACGATAAGGAATTTTTGACAGAAAGTGCAAAAGCATTGGCAGCCATGTACTTCTTAATGCAGGGTACACCATTTATTTATCAGGGACAGGAGCTTGGTATGACAAATGTTCATTTCCCGTCAATTGATGATTATGATGATATAGCGATGAAAAACCTTTACCGTATTGAAACGGCAAAAGGACGTTCACATGAAGAAATCATGGAAATTATCTGGCATAAGGGCCGTGATAATTCCCGTACACCTATGCAATGGAATGAAGAGAAAAATGGTGGCTTCTCTACTGGCACACCGTGGTTTGGAGCGAATGAAAACTATAAAAAAATTAACGTTGAAAAGCAGGTAAAAGATGAGAACTCGGTTTATCATTTCTATAAAAAGATGATTGACCTGCGTAAAGAGCATCTGGTTTTCGTTTATGGATCTTATGATTTGATTCTTCCAGAGGATAAGCAAATCTATGCTTACACAAGAACTTTTGAAGGCAAAAAAGCACTGGTTATCTCAAACATCAGCAACAAAACGGCTTTTTACCAGTACAGCAAGCTGCCGTTATCTAAAGAACAGCTGATCCTTCAAAACTACGATGTTGCTGAACATAAGCACACAACATCATTTACAATGAAACCATTTGAAACAAGAGTTTACGTTCTTTAAACCACATACCCTCAAGAAGGATGAATGCCTTTTGGGGGTTTTGTTATGAAGTAGATAATTTCCTTAAAAGTGAGCAGATCAAAGCTTGCGAGTAGCTCCAACGTGCCGGATTAGGATGCTTAATGATACAATGCAACCAAAGGAAATAAGGAGGACTCGCATAATGCTGAAAAGGTTTACTATAAAAACAAACTCTCGCGACGAGATGGCAGATGTGACTTCAAGTGTTGAAAAACTAGTGAGAGAAGCTTCTATAAAAGAAGGAACTGTCCTTATTTACTGCCCGCATACTACAGCAGGCATTACAATTAATGAAAATGCTGATCCAGACGTAAAAAGAGACATGATCAGACGTTTTGATGAAATCTATCCATGGCACCATGAGAAAGACCGGCATGCAGAAGGAAATACTGCTGCTCACATGAAAGCGAGCACAGTGGGCGCCACGCAGCATGTTATCGTATCAGACGGACAGCTGGTTCTCGGCACATGGCAGGGAATTTACTTCTGTGAGTTTGACGGCCCGAGAGAACGTACTTTTTATGTAAAGCTGCAGTCTTCATTGTGAAAAAGTATCAAAATCTTGACGATGTTCAAAATACGAAGAACTTTTCCGATTTGAGAAAGTGGATGAAAGAAAGAAGGAGCAAGCAAAAGGATCTTTCTCTATCGATTGAACGAACAGACAAAACAGTTGAAGCTGAATTAAAAAGCAATCGATCAGACATAAGCATCACCTGGATCGGCCATTCTACTTTTCTGATACAGCTAAATGGAATGAATATTCTGACTGATCCGGTATGGGCAGAAAGAATGGGCGTTCAAAAACGGCTTACTAAGCCCGGACTTCAAATACAGGATCTTCCTGAGATCGATTTTGTTCTAATCTCGCATGGACATTATGACCACCTTGATTTTTCGAGTATTAAACAATTAAAAGGAAATCCGGTGTATTATGTGCCGGAAGGCCTGAAACCTGCTTTCAAAAGAAGAGGGTATAAGCAGGTAATAGAAGCAAATTGGTGGGATTCATTTGGAGTAAATGGCGGAAAGCTATCCTTCGTTCCTGCTCAGCATTGGACAAGGAGAACGCTGTGGGATACCAACTCTTCTCATTGGGGCGGCTGGGTGATAGAGGATACTGTCACGCCATACACTGTTTATTTCGTTGGTGATACAGGTTATTTCAGAGGATTTAAAGAGGTTGGGAGCAGATACGATATCGATGCAGTCCTAATGCCGATTGGAGCGTATGAGCCGGAGTGGTTTATGAAGGTTTCCCACATAAATCCGGAAGACGCGATTCAGGCGTTTCTTGATATAAATTCAAAAGGACCATTTATCCCCATGCATTATGGTGCATACAGGCTGGCAGATGATACAGGGCCCGAAGCCCTCGGGCGCCTGTATTCAGAATGGGAAAGACTTTCGCTTGATAAAGAGCTGCTTATGGTCATGAAAATCGGAGAAACATGGTGGAGGAAGCAGTGAGAGCTGCTCCCCGAAATCAGAAAAAGAAGGCGGCTCATTTAAACGAGCCGCCTTCTTTTTATCCCCGTACCTTATAAGTAAACCGTTCATTTTTTTTAGCCGGCAAAAACTCTTTAAAGCCTTTAATTGTTTCCGGAGTTTCTTTGGCGATCTCAATTGTTGTCTGGACTGTCTGTTTTTTGTATTCAACATCTGACATGATTTTCTGCTGTGTGGCAGTCAGCTTGGTTGTTTCAGTTTGTATGCCCTCTGTTTGCTTTTGAATGCGGTTAGCCGTTTCCTGAAGATCCTGCAATGCAGGCTGTGCTTTTTTAAACGTTCTAAAAGCAGAGGTTCCTAAATAAATGAGTGCACAAACTACAAGCGCGATGCTTATATAAACAATAGCCATCGATAAAAACTCCTTTCTATTTCTTCTCTTTTTTATTTTTTACCCTAAAAGGCCATTTCTTAATCTAGGATAGAGGGCCTCATATTGTCTATATCCTTCAGCCATGAGCGAATGCCGCGTCCTGCATAAGGCTCGTCTTTGAAACGGGGAATAACATGCAGGTGGGCGTGAAAAATATGCTGTCCGCCTGTTTCTCCTGAATTCCATCCAATCGTATAGCCATCAGGCTGATCCTCATCATCGAGCCATTTCTTCACTTCCTTCAGCAGGCTGAAAGTTGCGTGCCACTCTTCTTCTGTTAAATCGAAAACGGTTGGCCTGTGCTCTCTTGGAACGATTAAGCCCGAGCCTTTCAGCACTTTTTGCGGCATTTGCAAAAAGACGCAATGTTCATTGGACAGAACGGCTTTTTGATCTTCTATCATTTCGGGATTGCAAAGCGGGCATAACTCTTCCAACTAAGACAACTCCTATCTATCTGAATCTATTTTTTACCATTTTAGCATAATCAGCCAAAATGAACGCGATATTTGCTTCTAGGCGGGTATTCCTTTTAGTATGGCAGGGAACAGCGGCCGCCATGTAGAAGAAGATATACAGCATTCTTCTGAGATGGGTGGGAAACTGTATGACATGGAATTATACCTCTATAAGCAGGCTGCTTAAGATTGAATACCCAATTGTTCAAGCACCGATGGCAGGAGGAATTACTGTCCCGAAGCTTGTCAGCGCGGTCAGTGAGGCCGGAGCATTGGGATCAGTCGGTGCAGGGTATTTAAAGTCCGTTCAGCTTGATCAACAAATAAAAGAAATAAAAGGTTTAACAGACAAACCTTTTAATGTGAATCTTTTCGTCCCTGAAAAAGAAGTAGGGATCAGCAAAGAAGATATTCAGATGATGAAGGGTGTCCTTGAAAAATTAAACATGCTGACGGAGGATATTTCATTCACAAATAAAAAGAGTCAATCAAATTATGAGAAGCAGCTTGAGGCTGTTCTTCATAATGATGTGCCGATCTGTTCTTTTACTTTTGGCCTTCCTTCCATAGAAGCAGTCAGGGAGCTTAAACGGGCAGGCCGGATTGTGATGGGCACAGCAACAACAGTGGAGGAGGCTATTTTGTTCGAAGAGCGGGGTGCAGACGTTATCGTCATGCAGGGAAGCGAAGCAGGAGGACACCGAGGTACATTTAAACGCTCCGCTGATTCTTGTATTGGCACAATGGCTCTTGTACCTCAAGCAGCAGACGCTCTAAGCCTTCCAATTATTGCAGCTGGGGGGATTGCAGATGCAAGAGGAATAGCAGCAGCGCTGATCCTTGGTGCAGATGCAGTCCAGCTGGGAAGTGTATTTATTCCATGTACAGAAAGCGGGGCCCCTTCTGCTTACAAAGCAAAGGTACTAAGCAGCAATGAAGATGAGACCGTTTTGACAAGAGCCTTTTCCGGCAAATACGCCCGCGGAATTGAAAATGACTTTATTCAAAAGATGAAACCATTTGAAAACAGCATTTTACCTTATCCTGTACAAAATGAAATGACAAAAAGTTTGCGCAGACATGCTGCACAAGAGCTCAATGCGGAAAACATGTCATTATGGGCAGGACAGGGTTTAAGAATGATTACTGAATCTATGTCTGCGAAAGAGGTTTTAGACAGATTAATTGGACAAGTGAACGCTGTAACAGAATCCAGCTGGAAGGGAGTGGATGCAAATGGATCTTAAAAAGGCGGCAGCCCTTGATGAGAATGATGAGCTTGCCCATTTTCGAAATGAGTTTTATCTGAAAAAAGATGTGATTTATTTAGATGGAAATTCCCTTGGATTGCCTTCAAAAAGGGCAGAGGCAGCACTGATTTCCATGCTTGATGCCTGGAAGGAGTTTGGGATTGACGGCTGGACTCAAGGAGAAAAGCCTTGGTACTACTTATCAGAAACGCTTGGCGAACAATCTGCATTTTTAATAGGGGCGAAGCCTGATGAGGTGGTTGTGACCGGATCAACAACAGTCAATCTGCATCAGCTCGCTGCTAGCTTTTTTCATCCAGAGAAGAAGCGGACGAAGATTCTTGCAGATGACCTGAACTTTCCATCTGACATATATGCGCTGCAGAGTCAGCTGTCATTAAGAGGACTCGATCCGAATGTCCATTTAGTTAAGGCGAAAAGCAGGAATGGCCATACCCTTGAAGAGGACGATATCATAGCTTGTATGACAAATGAAATTGCATTAGTCGTTTTGCCTACCGTTCTTTACCGGAGCGGACAGCTGTTGAATATAGAAAAGCTGACGAAAGCCGCAAGCGAACGCGGGATTTTGATTGGGTTTGACGGGTGCCATTCAGTGGGAGCAGTGCCGCATGAGTTTCACAAATGGGGAGTTGATTTTGCCTACTGGTGCAATTACAAGTATTTAAACGGAGGACCCGGGGCATCTGCAGGACTGTTTGTTCATGAAAAGCACTTGGGGAAAATGCCGGGCTTAAGCGGATGGTTTGGATCGAATAAAGAGTCTCAATTTGATATGGAGCACACCTTTACTCCTGCGGCCTCTGCCGGAGCCTATCAAATTGGAACGCCCCATATTTTCAGTACTGCGCCTCTGTCTGCGTCTCTTCAGCTTTTTAAAGAGGCTACTCTTTCAGCCATCCGCAAAAAGTCGCTGAATATGACAAGAATTATGATGGATTTAATTGATTCTGAGCTTTCAGGGTTTGCTTTTCGCATTATCAACCCTGCTGAAGATAACAGACGCGGGGGCCACGTAGCTCTCCTGCACCCTGAAGCAGCAAGGATTTGCAAAGCATTAAAGCAGGCTGGCGTCATCCCGGATTACCGATCACCAAACATTATCAGACTGGCACCAGTTGCATTGTATACATCATACGAAGAAATTTGGAAAACAATACAGTTTCTAAAGGACATTATGAGGGAAAAAAGATATGAACAATATGAAAATAAGCGTGAGGTGATCGCATAATGATTATTGATATTTCAAGACCTATTCAAAATAGCACGCCAACGTGGCCCGGCGATACACCATTTGACTTTGAATTAATGTGGACAAAAGAAGCAAGCGGATCCGTTAATGTAGGCAAGCTTGAAATGAGCACCCATACCGGTACGCATATAGATGCACCTTTTCATGTTGATTCAGAGGGGAAAAAAGTGCATGAGCTCGATCTATCAATCTACTGCGGAAAAGCAAAAGTGATACACCTTCAGGATGTTGAAGTGATAACAGCGCACGAGCTGAAAAAAGCAGGTCTTTCTGAAACAGAAAGGCTGTTGATCCGAACAGATTCGTGGGATGACCCGTTAAGGTTTCCGGAAGAGTTCTCATATTTTCACCCTGATGCAGCTGCTTACTTGAAAGAAATCGGAGTCAAGCTGATAGGTGTGGATGTTCCTTCTGTTGATTTTATGAAAAGCAAAGAGCTTCCTGCCCATCATTCATTTTTAGAGCATTCTATTTTCATTTTAGAGGGGCTTGATTTAAGCGCAGTAGAACAGGGAGATTATGAGTTAATTGCTTTGCCGCTTCTGATTGTAGATGGAGATGGAAGTCCTGTGAGAGCAATTTTAAGAACGTTTGAATAAGGCTTGTCAGAGTAATTGGACCGGAACGTGTATTCTGTTTGTAGGTGATGGAAAATGAAAATCATTCATTATTCTTATAGAAAACACGGCAGAATTGAATTTTGGTTTGATAAGTGGCCGAATTCACCCGTTGTTTTCACTCCCATTAAAGAATACTATTTTATTAGAGTTGTAAAGTGGAGTGAGCTCGATCCGCTCGTTACGAGAGATGACCTTGGCAAGATGGAGCTGATTGTCAATCAGTACCTTGGACGTGAACAATACTACATGCAGCGCAAATATTTTGATAAAAACCGGCTGAGGCTGCCTAAATAATAGGCAGCTTTTGTCTGTTATTTTAGATAAACAGCCGAGCCGATCTTAGAAATGATTTTCTGATCATCAGCGAGCGAGAAAGTTCCCTGGATTTCTCTGCCTGCCTTTCTGTAAACATACAAATATCTGTAATCCAGTCTTGTAACCTGTGAAAGCATATATGCAGTCTGAACGGCTCCCTCTTTCCGGTATTTATTCAATGAAGCGATAATTCCTTCTGCATCTTTAATTCCAATTCCATGGCCGTAATAGAGATCATATCCCATATCGATTGTATTTTCTCCGCGCCACTGAGGCTTTTCAGGATCGAAATCCGGGTTTTTAAAATATACACAGTCACCCGGCAAAAAATCGTTTCCTCTTCTTGTAAAAACGCCAAGATTATCATCGTAATGCCAGTCATAGAGAATCATTCCGGCAAATAGCTGATTGAAATGACGCTCTTCAATGATCTCAAGCACAGCTCTGTAAAATACGGCCACAATGGCGGTCGCGCATTCAAAGGCATAAAGCTTCCCGTTTGCATAAAGATCCCTGATCCCTTCTGACGGCGGAACTCCCGGCTTTATGACAATCGCCCCTTGACTTGTCAGATTCCACAGTGCCGGGTTGCAGCGGGAATATTCAAAGGTGGTGAACTTTACGCCGCTTTGATACAAAGCTGTTGCCGCTTTTACAATTTCAATTCTTAGGTCCAATTCAAATTTTAGCTGATTAAAATGTTCATAGGAATAAACTTCTTCATACTTTACCATTAAATCCAGGATCTCTTTTTGCTCGCCGGTTAATATGGATGTATTTAATATATTATTGCTTTGATAAGCATTCTGTATTTTAATCACAGCAATCATTCGCCTCCCAATATGAAGCTGATTTAATATTTTATGAGGGCACCCTGCGAGTTGGAACTCCTGATGAATATTTCCTGAAGGATCAACGTATGATGAATTAAGTCATCTGCGTCAGTAATTCCTACTTGACTGATTGGAATAATTGAATTATATTTTTTAAATAATAAAGGAAAATGTTAGGGGGAGAAAAAGTGTCATCTATTTTAGTTATTATTAATATAGCCGTGCTGCTTGGCCTTATCTTTTTATTATTTTTTATGCAGAAAAAACATGTATCGTTTTCAAAACGTGTATTTTCTGCACTCGGTTTGGGAATTATTCTCGGGTTTGCTTTTCAATTTATCTATGGACCGGAAAATGAGGTACTGCTTGAATCGATTGGCTGGTTTAATATCGTTGGAAGCGGCTATGTAAAGCTTCTTCAAATGATCGTAATGCCGCTAGTTTTCATTTCGATTCTGGCAGCATTTACGAAGATGAAATTGTCAAATAACATCGGTAAAATCAGTGTTCTTATTTTAGGAATTCTTGTTGGGACGACTGCCATTTCTGCTGCAATTGGCATTGGCACTTCTCTTGGCTTTAATTTAGAAGCTGTCCAAATTGAGCAGGGTGAGGCAGAAACAGCAAGAGGGGAAGCTCTTGATGCAACTTACACTGAGATCCAGGATCAGACATTCCCTCAAAAAATCCTTGAATTGCTGCCTGGAAATCCATTTCTTGATTTTACTGGAGCACGTCCGACATCAACGATAGCGGTTGTCATTTTTGCTGCAATTTTAGGTCTGGCATTCTTGGGTGTTAAACGGAAAGAACCGCAGCATGCAGAGTTATTTGCAAACATAGTTGATGCATTTTATGCAATCATCATGAGGGTCGTCACGCTCATTCTTCGACTTACTCCATACGGCGTGCTTGCCATCATGACAAAAACTGTGGCTTCAAGTGATCTTGATTCCATCTTAAAACTTGGGAAATTTGTCCTCGCTTCTTACGTTGCGCTGCTTGTTATGTTTATCATTCACTTGCTGCTGTTAACACTTGCTGGGCTTAACCCAATCACATATGTAAGAAAAGTACTTCCTGTATTGACGTTTGCTTTTACTTCACGTACGAGCGCAGGAACGCTTCCTTTGAATATCAGCACACAAACTAAAAAACTCGGTGTACCAGAGGGAATCGCAAACTTTGCAGGATCTTTCGGTCTTAGCATCGGACAAAATGGCTGCGCAGGCATCTATCCCGCAATGCTTGCAGTTATGATTGCACCGACTGTCGGCATCGATCCATTAAGTCCTTCTTTCATCTTTACATTAATTGCGGTGGTTGCCATCAGTTCATTTGGAGTTGCCGGTGTCGGCGGAGGGGCTACATTTGCCGCAATCCTTGTCCTCTCAACCATGAATATGCCAATTGCATTGGCAGGTCTGCTTATATCAGTTGAACCTCTTATTGATATGGGCCGTACGGCATTGAATGTCAGCGGCAGCATGACAGCTGGAGTTTTAACTGGAAAAGTGACAAAAGAATTAGATACAGATACGTATAATAATAGCGGCTCATCACAATTGGAGCTGGAAGCTTAATAAAAAAAAGCAGTTAGCAACTGAAAAAATTCAGTCTAACTGCTTTTTATTTTACAGAGCCGATTGCGATGGCATAGTTATCCAAAAGAACTTGCTGAATTCTTCTATAAAAATCCTCATGACATTCAATCACTATAACAACTTCTGTTTCTTTCTTTTTAGAAAAAGGCTTTAATTTTTTCTTTTTAATCACACGATAGTAGAAAAAATTGAGAAGAAATCCAAGTAAGAGTCCGCTGCAAGCTCCGATCAAGCCCCAATAAACCGGCCCCCACGCTAAACGGAACCCAATGCTTACGCCTATTACAGCAAAAGCAGTGGCGAGTGCTGCGCCAGTATCAAACAGACTGACTCCATCAGAGTGATGAATCGAATCCATCAGTTTCATTGAATCATCTGTAGTATTTAATGAGACGGCCAGTATCTTCTCTTTGGGAATTCCTTCTAGTTCCATCTGAGAAATGGCCAGTTCTAGATAAGTGCAGTGATCAAACGTAGCAAAAACTTGCAATGGATATCGCCTCTCAAACTCTTTCAGGAAATTTAACTCGGTAATGCTGATAATTTTTCACAAGGAAATTTCTCTGCTCATCAATAAAAAGTTTATTGTTCTCAACCGTATTAATATAAGCGTCATAGACTGCAAAACCGTACACAGAAGGCACAAACATCAGCCATGAAGGATTCAGAATATCTGTAGCATGCTGTACTTGCCCCAAAAATAAAAAATGAACGGCAAGCAGGCACTTAGAATAATAAACAAAAACAACCGTCCATATCAAAGCGAAGAAACCAGTAATGAGGCGATGAATATAAAGCTGCCCTGTTCCCGGCATCAGAAAAGACCAAATGACGGCCATTCTGGGGTTCCTTTTATCTAAATAATTGATTTCAACAGCCCCTATTGAGAACGTATTGAAGGGGGCATTTTCCCGTTCAGCAAGCAGAAAAACACGATTAGAATCAATCGTAGTCTGGTAACTGTCCCAGATTGCAAAGATGTAAACAGGAATATAAAGAAGAGTTCAGCGGTAATCAAGTGCATCCCGTGCCTTGTCAATTTCACCGCAAAAAGAGTAAACCATGGCGATGTTTAAATGTGATTGCATATTAATAAATACTTCCCAGACAAATAAGAGCAGCCCTCTAAGATATTTTGATAAGAGCAAATGTCCAAATCCCGGAAAGGCTGCAGACCACCATGCAATAATATACGGGTTTCTCAAATGAAATTGTGTCGTTCCAAGCATGCTTAAATGAGCTTTATACCGTCTATACTGATTGGCGCCTGAATAATTATCCATCTTTTTTCCTGCTGCTTTCTATATAGTGATATGCACCTTATCATTTCCTTTTTTATGGAAATACATGCGAAGAGTACACGAAGTTTCAAATTTAAACTTTTATGAGGGAAAATGTATAATAAAGGATAGCACGCAAGCATGCTGGATAGGAGACAGAATGAGATGAGTTTACAAAAGACAGGTAGCAGCTGGCGGGTATTCTTTCAGCTGATACGAAATACAAAGCCTTCAAAGACAAGAATGGCAATTGCAGGTACGCTCAGCGTTTTATCCACAGTTGTCGGTCTGGTCATCCCATTGTTCACGAAGAATTTAATTGATGATTTCAGCTTTGATAATTTTGGAAGTGTACATATTTTTCTGCTGATATCAGCATTCATAGCACAGGCCATTACAAGCGGGGTTTCGATTTACCTGCTCAATCATGTCGGACAGCATGTCGTTGCAAGGTTAAGGGAAAGACTTTGGAAGAAGCATATCCACCTTCCCGTTCGATTTTACGACGACCATAAAACCGGTGAAATGATCAGCCGGATGACAAATGATACGGCCATCTTAAAAGGGTTAATTACAGATCATATAACAAACTTCTTTACAGGAATCATTGCCATAATAGGGTCCTTCGGCATTCTTCTTTATCTGGACTGGCAAATGACGTTAATCATGCTTGCCTTAATTCCTCTCTCCATTTTGATACTGCTTCCGCTGGGAAGAAAAATGTACAAAGTCTCTAAAGGTCTTCAGGATGAAACAGCGGGCTTTACAGCGTTATTAAGTGAAGTATTATCTCATGTCCGATTGGTGAAATCCTCCAATGCGGAACATAGAGAGTACAGCTCAGGGAAAAGCGGAGTTGGCCGCCTTTTTCAATTTGGTCTGGCTGAAGCAAAAATTCATGCATGGATTGGCCCGTTAATCTCACTTGTGATTATGTCGCTGCTCGTAGTGATCCTTGGCTACGGAGGCTTAAGAGTTCAAGCCGGAGTTCTGTCCTCAGGAGATTTGGTTGCTTTTATTCTTTATCTCTTTCAGATTGTCATTCCAATGACTCAATTTACGGCTTTTTTCACACAGCTGCAAAAAGCAATGGGTGCTTCGGAGCGAATTATTGAAATTCTTGAAGAAGATGAGGAAAACCTTCACTCAGGCAAGGAAGTAGAGAACATTCACCAATCGATCCGCTTTAAAGAGATTGATTTTGCCTACAAAAAAGAAGAGCAAATTTTAAACAAGGTTACTCTTGAGATTAAGCGGGGGCAGACCACGGCTATTGTCGGACCGAGCGGAAGCGGAAAAACAACGCTGTTCTCATTAGTTGAACGTTACTACTTGCCTACAGGGGGAGGTATATTTCTTGGGGATGAACAAATAGACAGCTTTACCCTTGCTTCGTGGAGAGAGCAAATTGGCTACGTTTCTCAGGAAAGTCCCATTATATCAGGCACAATTAAAGAAAATATCTGTTATGGATTAACGAGAGAAGTGACGGATGCAGAAATAGCCAAAGCAGCGAAGATGGCCTATGCGGATCAGTTCATTGAAGAATATCCTGACGGCTATAATACTCAAGTAGGAGAACGTGGTGTTAAACTCTCAGGCGGACAGCGTCAGCGTATCGGTATTGCCAGAGCGCTGATAAGGGATCCTAAAATTCTCCTTCTCGATGAAGCAACCTCAAGCCTTGACAGCCATTCTGAAATTGTTGTTCAAAAAGCACTGGGCAACTTAATGGCCGGACGAACAACGATCGTCATTGCCCACAGGCTGTCCACGGTTATTGATGCTGATCAGATTATCTTTTTGGATAAAGGAAGAGTCACCGGAACAGGCACACATTCGGAACTGCTCGAATCTCATCCGATGTACAGGGAATTCGCGGTTCAGCAATTAAAGCTGAATGATATAAGGTTAAATGGGACTGTGTGGTTTTGATCAGATGGTCTTTTTTTGCTGTTAATAGGTATTTACTGATATGCGTGTATGACACCCTAAAATGAGAAAAATCCGAGTTTAGGGTACTCAAAGAGGCCGTATGACACCCTGAGATGAGAAAAATCCGTGAATTGGGTACTCAAAGAGACCGAATGACACCCTGAAATGAGAAAAATCCGTGAATTGGGTACTCAAAGAGGCCGTATGACACCCTGAAATGTGAAAAATCCGTGGTTCGGGTACTCATAGAGACCGTATGACACCCTGAAATGAGAAAAATCCGTGAATTGGGTACTCAAAGAGGCCGTATGACACCCTGAAATGAGAAAAACCCGTGAATTGGGTACTCAAAGAGGCTGTATGACACCCTGAAATGAGAAAAATCCGTGAATTGGGTACTCAAAGAGGCCGTATGACACCCTGAAATGAGAAAAACCCGTGGTTCGGGTACTCATAGAGACCGTATGACACCCTGAGATGAGAAAAATCCGTGAATTGGGTAATCATAGAGAGAGTATGACATTTCATTTAGGAAGTATCCGGAATAAAACGAGCAAATCAGAGAGTGCTTGACTGTTTTTGGTTGAATAATAGTATTAATGATTAATAATGATTGTTTTTGAAAGTTTTTGGTTGATTTATGAAAGGGCTTACGTTAGAATGAATTCAAGGTAAAGATTTTAGGCAATTAGAACGATTAGCTGGAGGTGACTGAATGATTACACCAGAACGGCACCGGATCATTATTAAGGTACTGGGTGAAAAACAGGTCGCAACGATACAGGAATTAGTTGATGCTACTTCTTCTTCAGAATCAACCATCCGAAGAGATTTAAGCCAGCTCCAAAAAGAGAAAAAATTAAAACGTGTTCACGGAGGTGCTTCTCTTTTTCATCAAAAGGGAGAAGAGCTCAGTGTCATTGAAAAGTCCTTACAAAATGCTGCTGAAAAAGAACGGATTGCCAAATTTGCAGCAGACCTTGTGAAAAACGGAGACAGCATATACATTGACGCAGGTACGACAACTATGCAGATGATTCCATATTTAAAAGACAAAGAAATAACGGTCGTCACAAATGGCGTTTCACATCTCGAATTGCTGCTTGAAAATCAGATCTCAACCTACCTGATTGGAGGCATTGTAAAGCCGAAAACAAGAGCGCTTGTAGGCAGTGGAGCACAGTCAGGAATCAACGCATACAGATTTGATAAATGTTTTATGGGTGTGAACGGCATTCATCCGGAAGCAGGCTATACAACACCGGACCCGGAGGAAGCCGCAATCAAGAGGCTTGCCATCACCCTGTCTCAAGAAGCATTTATTCTTGCAGATGATACGAAATTCAATGAAATTTCGTTCTCTAAAATTGCCGGCCTGCACGAAGCAGCGGTAATTACGAACGAACTGGATGAAGACACAGTTTATGATTTTAAAGAAAAGACAGAGATAAAGGTTGTGACAGCATGATTTATACATGTACGCTGAACCCTTCCATCGATTATGTCGTGAAGGTAAACGATTTTAAAGAAGGGCACCTCAATCGCACGGATAGCGCGAGCATTTTTCCAGGCGGGAAAGGAATCAATGTTTCAAGAGTTCTGAAACGGCTGGGAACAGAAAGTACAGCACTTGGCTTTGCAGGCGGATTTACAGGCCAATTCATCAAAGAGTTTCTCTCATCAGAGGGGATTACACATGATTTTATCAGTGTTTCAGATCAAACGAGAATTAACGTCAAGCTTAAATCAGTTAAAGAAACAGAAATCAATGGCCGTGGTCCAGAGATTACAACTGAGCAGAAGCTTGAGCTGCTCGGGAAAATCGATGAATTGCAGGCTGAGGATGTACTCGTTTTAGCAGGGAGTATTCCATCCGCTCTTGACGAAAGCTATTATAAAAAAATAGCAGATAAATGCTTAAAAAATAGTGTGAAAGTTGTCATTGATGCATCAGGTAATGCACTAAGAAGCACATTCCCAAGCAAGCCCTTCCTGATCAAGCCGAATCATCATGAATTAGGGGAGCTATTCGATACAAAGGTCAGCAGCGCCCAAGAAGCTGTTTATTATGGGAAGAAGCTGCTTGAAGAGGGCGTGCAGAATGTCATTGTTTCAATGGCTGAAAAAGGGGCCATTTTCATCAATCAGCACGGAGCTTATTTTGCCAATGTACCATCTGGAGAAGTAAAGAATTCAGTTGGTGCAGGAGATTCAGTTGTTGCCGGCTTTATTGCAGGATTCAAACAGCATGGAGATTTTAAAAAAGCCTTTAAGCAGGGCGTTGCAACCGGAAGCGCAACTGCTTTTTCAGAAGATCTTACTACAAAAGAGTTTGCAGCTGAGCTCATTAATGAAGTAAATGTCAATGAGATTTAGATATTCATTGAAGGGGGAAGAAAAATGAAGATTACAGATTTATTAACAAACGATACGATTATCCTAAACCTGCATGCAGAATCAAAAGCGAATGTTATCGACGAAATCATTGAGTCACTTGATCGGGCAGGCAAGCTAAAAAATAAAGAAGAGTATAAAAAAGCGATTTTGGCCAGGGAAGAGCAGAGCACTACAGGAATCGGAGAAGGGATTGCCATTCCTCATGCAAAAACAAGTGCAGTGTCAGTACCTGCAATAGCGTTTGGCCGCTCTGCAGAAGGAATAGACTATGAATCACTCGATGGCCAGCCTGCTCATCTGTTTTTCATGATTGCGGCTTCTGAAGGAGCAAACAATGAACATTTGCAAACGCTTTCCAGACTTTCAAGTTTTTTAATGGATCCGGCTTTTAAAAAGAAGCTTGAAGAGGCCGCTTCAAAAGCAGAAGTTCTTGCTGCTGTTGATCAAAAAGAAAAAGAGATGGAAGCAGAAGAAGAACCTGCATCATCCTCTTCAGGCAAGAAAATTCTTGCTGTCACAGCATGTCCCACTGGAATCGCGCACACATATATGGCTGCAGATGCCCTAAAGGCAAAAGCGAAAGAGATGGGCGTAAGCATCAAGGTTGAAACAAATGGATCCGGCGGAATTAAAAATGGTTTGACAGCTGAAGACATTGCAGAAGCCGAAGCAATTATCGTAGCTGCTGACAAACAGGTGGAAATGGATCGTTTCGCAGGCAAGCATGTCATTCAGGTGCCTGTTGCCCAAGGAATCCGAAAGCCTCAGGAATTAATTCAAAAAGCGCTGGATCAGGATGCGCCTGTTTATAAAAGCAGCGGTGAGAAGAAAACGGCTGACTCACCTAAATCAGGAAGAAACGGTTTTTATAAGCATCTAATGAATGGTGTTTCGAACATGCTCCCGTTTGTCGTGGGCGGAGGAATTTTGATTGCGATTTCCTTTATCTTTGGAATTAATGCCGCAAATCCAGATGATCCATCCTACCACCCAATCGCAGAAGCATTAAGCACAATTGGCGGAGGCAATGCCTTTTATCTCATGATTCCGGTTTTAGCCGGGTTTATTGCGATGAGTATTGCGGACCGTCCGGGATTTGCACCAGGTATGGTCGGGGGTCTTATGGCAGCTACAGGAGGAGCAGGATTCTTGGGCGGATTAATCGCCGGTTTCCTTGCGGGTTACTTAGTTGTCGGACTTAAGAAAGTATTCAGCGGGCTGCCGAATTCTCTTGAAGGCATAAAGCCTGTACTGCTTTATCCATTGTTCGGTATTTTACTGACAGGTCTGATCATGATGTTTATTGTCATCGAGCCAGTTAAAGCATTAAATGATGGATTAACGGTTTGGCTTAAAGGAATGGGAACTGGAAACCTTGTGCTGCTTGGATTGATTTTAGGCGGAATGATGGCGGTTGATATGGGAGGTCCAATCAACAAAGCGGCCTTTACATTCGGAATTGCGATGATCGACGCAGGCAACTTTGCACCGCATGCAGCCATTATGGCTGGCGGAATGGTGCCTCCGCTTGGTCTTGCTCTCTCAACAACTTTCTTTAAAAAGAAATTTACAAAAGCAGAGCGGGAAGCAGGGAAAACAAATTACGTCATGGGAGCATCTTTTATTACTGAAGGAGCCATTCCATTTGCAGCAGCTGACCCCGCGCGTGTTATCCCGGCTGCGGTTATCGGATCTGCAGCAGCTGGAGCGCTTACGATGATTTTTGGCATTGGACTTCGCGCACCTCATGGCGGGGCATTTGTTATCCCGATTGTTGATGGAAATCCATTGTTATACATTGCAGCAATCTTGATCGGATCATTGATCACAGCTGTCATGGTAGGATTTACGAAAAAAGAAGTTAAAGAATAAATGAATGGCCTATTCACTTGATGAATAGGCCATTCTTACATGGAGCCTCTATTTTTGTTACAATAAGGATTATCTGCTTAATTGCTGGGAGGAACGACTATGACAGATCACATCTATTACGATTTTTGGTATTTGAAATCGGAAGAAATCAAGCTAGACGGTTCTGATACAGGAGCTGTAGCTTATGAAATCGGCATCAATGTGTTTGCTGATGAAGAATTTGATCACCTTTTGGATGATGTCCGGATCTCAGGATTGAATAAAGAAGAGATGCTGAGTTTTGATGTGCTAAACGCTGATCGCTTATTTTCAAAGCTTGAAGAAGAAGGTCTTCACAGTGTCGTCCGTGATATAAAAACAGCCGGCTTTTATTTTGTGATGGGAGAAAAAGTTTCTGTCATCCAGGATAGTTAAGAAGCTCTAAAATTGACCGCGCTGCTTGATTAATTGTATAATAAGATTAACTTAAATATCTCTTCCTTAAAGGGGAGTAGCTTTTACAGCAAAGTCGTCAATACGGGAATGTTCCCCGGCTTTGCTGGCAGCGATGCTGTTAGCGAGACCTTTGCCGATTATTTGGTGAAGTCTCTTTCGAAAAAGACGTTATGACCAAGTAATTGGATCTGACGTCTTTTATTTTTTCCGAAAATAAAATTAAAGGAGCTGTACGATGATGAAAATGTTTAAAGTATTGGCTGTTTTATCCATAGTTTTCCTAAGTGGGTGTTCTTTGCTTGAAGGCGTTAATTCTTCTTTGCAGTACGCAAATGATGCAAAGGATTATATTAATGAGGCAAGCATATTTGCAGAGGAGATTCCTGCCCTTGCTGAAGAGGCTGTAAATAACAAAGAAGCAAGAGCAGAGCTTGAGCAGAGTTTAAACAATATGAAGGAAGAAATAAATACATTTAAAGAATCGGATGCGCCGGAGATTGCTCTGGATGCACATAATCAGCTTATCATCTACAGTGAATCACTTGAAAGCGGAATTGATTCTGCTCTGAAGCAAATTGAAAACGGAGAGTGGAATCTTCAGCTGCTTGAAGACACAGAAATTGTGAAAACCGTGTCTGAAATGAAAAGCATCTTAGATCAAATTGAACAGCTTGGATCTTGAGATACAAGGTAAAGAGGAAAGGAGGTTCTCAGGATGAAAGGATATAAGCAATTTGCAGATAGCGTCAAAATAGGAGGAAAAGGGACACGTGCCAAGCTATATGGCCATGATTCTTCCTTAACCTTCATCGGAGCTGGCAGAAGCGCATTTGTTTTTAAACTTGCGAATGAGAATAAAGCTTTAAAGGTGTTCTTTCCTTCATTTACTCATATTGCAAAGGAAGAAGCTGAAATTTACAGAACCCTTCAGGGGATTGAGTATTACCCCAATCTATATGAAGCGGGAGAAAACTATTTAGTCATTGATTATATAGAAGGAAGCACTCTCTTTGATTGTGTCAGCACGGGAATATCCATAACTGATAAGCATATAGCAGAGATAGATAAAGCTCTTATGCATGCTAAAGAAAGAGGGCTGAACCCGTCTGATATTCACCTTCGCAATATATTCATTACCGATGGGGGCGAGATCAAAATGATTGATGTCGCAAGGTTCCGTCAAACAAAAAATTGCACACAATGGGACGATTTAAAGACAGCTTTTAATAAATACTACCGCAAGACTTATTTTCCTAAAAGAATACCAGCTGCCATGATGAATTTTATTGCAGCCTTGTATAAGAAAAAGCTGATTTCATTAGCATCATAAAAAACGAGAGATTTCTATAAAAGAGATCTCTCGTTTTTTGCATGGAAATAGAATGATCTATAAAAGTTTAATTTGATAATAAGCAGCAATGCTCTTCTGAAGCTCCGCTAAAGCCGGATCTTGATTCAAGTTCGCAAGCATCCCCTGTATTACAGCAGTGCGAGGTGACTCCTCTTTAATTTCTGCCTCCAGCACCTCAAGCGTGACAAGAAGATCACCTGAGAGCTGCTGCTTGCTTCGCTCGATTTTGGCTAATAGTTCATCCCGGTTGATGGCTGTACACAAAGAGAAAAGATTTTTTTCTCTTTCACTTGAAAGAATGGGTTTCTCTTTTGAAACCATCAATCCTGATGCAACATCATCCACCCGGTTTAAAAGAAAAGCTGCGAGTTCATCGAAATCCAATTCTGCTTTTTCAAAGATAATGAATTTCAAATAAGAATGAATCATTCCTTGAAGGATTGTGCTTATATCCCAGATATATTCTTCAATGGACTCGCCGTAAATGGCCAGAAGCGCATTTTTAACAAAAAGATTGGAATCTGCATTCATTTTTTGAATGAAAGCGGCCATTGAAGGGTTATTTGGTATGGCGTTCTCCCTCATTTGCATAATAATGAAATCTTTATGTTTATTAATCTCACTCAGCTGGCAGGATAGCTGGGCGATTAAAAGTGCGCGGGGTTCGAGATCCAGCTGTCTGACAGCCTCCATTTTTGAATGAATCAGCTCAAAATGATATTTGAATGTTTCAAGCAGGAGAGCTTCCTTCGATTTAAAATAAAGGTAAAAAGACCCTTTTGAAATTCCGCATTCGTTTGCAATATCCTGTATGGACGTTGAGGTAACCCCTTTTTTAGCGAAAAGGCTCATAGCCGCTTCAATGATCCGCTTTTCTTTTTCCTTCATCGTGTATTCTCCTTATAACAGTAAAGAATGAGTTTTAGAACAGAATGGCTTCTGCCACTAAATAAGTCAAGCAAAATTTTCTAACTGAATGTTCACATTTAAAAAAGATTCATTTTAAAATGGTTAAATATGATTGACTGTAACCGACTGGTCATTTATATTATTAATTATTATGACCAGTCAGTCAATAAGAAAAGCGTAACGCCCGTTTAGCTCAGGCATGACAGATAAGAATCCGGCGAAAAGTACGGGTTTGACTTTTTTGACGGATTTGTTCTGGCCGAGGAGTTGGGCGCTGAAGCTAGGCATCGAAGCTCCACACTTTATACTTTCATAAAACTTTAAAAATAAATTGCCGGAGGACAACATGAATCAAATCATTAATTTTGTTTTGAAGAACAAATTTGCAGTGTGGCTTCTTACTATTATTGTGACAGTTGCAGGTCTTTACTCAGGTTTGAATATGAAGCTTGAGACAATTCCGAACATCACAACACCAATCGTAACAGTCACAACTGTTTATCCTGGCGCTACACCGGAAGAAGTAGCAGAAAAAGTAACAGAGCCTATAGAACAGGCAGTTCAAAATTTAAATGGAGTGAACGTTGTCAGCTCTACATCATTCCAAAATGCCTCATCCATTCAGATTGAATATGAATTTGAAAAAGATATGGACAAAGCAGAAGAAGAAGTGAAAAGCACTGTATCAGATCTCTCTTTTCCAGATGGAGTGAATGAATCAGATGTTTCAAGGCTCAGCATCAATGCCTTTCCGATTCTAGCTTTAAGTATATCAGATGATGAAGAATCTTTGAGAGATCTGACTGCGCTTGCCGAGGATGAAATGGTTCCGGCAATAAAAGGACTTGAAGGTGTTTCTTCTGTTCAGGTGTCAGGTCAGCAAGTAGAAGAAGTCCAGTTTTCATTTAAAGAAGAGAAGCTTAAAGAATACGGTTTAGATGAAGAAACCGTTCAAAATATCATTAAAGGATCCGATGTTAATTTTCCGCTTGGATTGTATACTTTCGGGGATAAAGAACAATCTGTCATTGTAGATGGAAACATCCTGACAATGGAAGATTTAAAGAATATGGAGATCCCGATTACTCCGGGTGGAGGAGATACTTCTGGACAAGGTCAAAGCAGCATACCGGGACAGACTGCTTCAGGATCAGAGCAGAATCCAGGGCAGGCGCAAGGCACAGCTCAAGCACCAGCAGCTGGCCAGATACCTCCTGCAGCACAGAATATAGAACTCCCGACGGTAAAGCTGTCAGAGCTTGCAGATATTAAAACTGTCGGTGAAGCAGAATCCATTTCCAGAACAAACGGAGAAGAAGCAATCGGTCTTCAAATCGTGAAATCCGCAGATGCAAATACCGTTGATGTAGCAAATGCTGTAAAAGATGAGCTTGACGGTTTTGAAAAAAAGTATGATAACCTTGAGATCCAGTCCACGCTCGATCAGGCTGAACCTATTGAAGAATCCGTCAGCACGATGCTGAGCAAAGCATTATTTGGAGCTGTTTTCGCAATTATCATTATTCTCTTATTCTTAAGAGATATCAAATCAACCTTGATTTCAGTTGTTTCCATTCCGTTATCTTTATTAATTGCTGTTCTTTTATTAAAGCAAATGGATATTACCCTTAATATTATGACACTTGGAGCCATGACGGTTGCAATCGGACGTGTAGTTGATGATTCAATCGTTGTCATAGAAAATATCTACCGCAGAATGTCACTGCAGGGCGAGAAATTAAAAGGAATGAGCTTAGTACGAGAAGCTACAAAGGAAATGTTTATTCCAATTATGTCTTCAACAATTGTAACAATCGCCGTATTCCTGCCGCTGGCACTTGTAAATGGAGTGATAGGAGAATTATTCCTTCCATTTGCATTAACCATCGTTTTTGCATTGCTTGCTTCATTGGTCGTTGCCGTTACGATTGTGCCGATGCTTGCACACAGCCTCTTCAAAAAAGGACTATACGGCGAAACGGCTAAAAAGCATGAGGAACACAAGCCAGGAAAAATGACTGGTGTTTACAGAAGCATTTTGAACTGGTCTTTAAATCATAAATGGATAACATCAGGCCTTGCCGTCTTAATGCTTGTCGGCAGCTTATTCCTAGTTCCGGCTATCGGCGTCAGCTTCTTGCCGTCAGAAGAACAAAAGCTTGTCTATGCAACATATAAGCCTGCACCTGGTGAAACAAAAGAACAAGTAGAAGAAGTCGTAACAAAAGCAGAAAACCTGTTAATGGACCGCAAAGATGTTTCTTTAGTTCAGTTCTCATTAGGAAGCGAAAACCCAATGAGCCCTGGAGATTCAAACAGTGCCGTATTCTTTATTGAATATGAAGATGATACAGAGAATTTTGATAAGGAAAAAGAGAAAGTAATTGAAGATCTTCAAGCTGAGACTGCAGAGGGCGAATGGGCTTCACAGGACTTCACTCAGAGCGCCGGCAGCAACCAAGTTCAATTCTTTGTATATGGAAATGAATTAGAAGACATTGAGCCGTCTGTCGGGGAAATTGAAAAAATTCTAATCGACAATGGGAGCTTTAAAAATGTAAGTTCAAGCCTTGCCGAGTCATACGATGAATATACCCTTATTGCCAATCAGGAAGAACTCAGCAAGCTTGGCCTGACAGCCGGTCAAATCGGCATGGAGCTTAGCCCGCTAAGAGAGCGTCCAGTTCTGACTCAAGTTGAAAAAGACGGAGAAGAACTAAACGTTTATCTTCAAACAGAGAAAGAAACGTTTGAAAATGTAGATGATTTAACCGGAAAAACGATCATTTCGCCGCTTGGCAAAGAAGTGAAAATCGGCGATGTCGTAACAGTTGAAGAAGGAAAAACATCAGATACTGTAACACGGCGTGATGGCCGCATTTACGTACAAGTTTCCGGAGAACTGACAACGGATGATGTGGCAAAAGCATCTTCGGAAGTACAAAAGAAAGTGGATGATCTTGACTTGCCGACGGGTGTTGACATAGACACAGGCGGAGTAACAGAAGATATTCAGGAATCCTTTACACAGCTTGGCCTTGCCATGCTCGTTGCGATAGCCATTGTGTACCTGGTCCTTGTAATTACATTTGGCGGAGGACTTGCGCCTTTTGCGATTCTGTTCTCTCTTCCATTTACCGTGATCGGTGCATTGGTTGGATTATTGATTGCAGGAGAAACCATCAGTATTAACGCAATGATTGGGGCATTGATGCTGATCGGTATCGTTGTCACAAACGCAATTGTCCTGATTGACCGCGTTATTCACAAAGAACGTGAAGGTCTGTCTACAAGAGAAGCATTGCTTGAAGCAGGAACAACACGTCTGCGTCCAATTCTGATGACAGCGATCGCCACAATTGGAGCGCTCATTCCGCTTGCAATTGGTATCGAAGGCGGCAGCGGCATCATTTCAAAAGGTCTCGGAGTAACAGTAATCGGCGGTTTAACAAGCTCAACGCTGTTGACACTTCTGATTGTGCCAATTGTTTATGAGATGATGAGTAAATTCAGCCGAAAAAAAACGAGAACAGTTGAGGAAGAATAATACATGATTAAAAAAGCACCCGGCCGGGTGCTTTTTTATTTAAAACAGAAAGCATATTAAGTCTTTTGGCTGTAAAAATGTAATGCAGGCTAAATAAAGGCGGATTTGGGCGGATGAATTTTTCATTTGGCTGAAAAATAGCGAAAAAGGCTTTATAAATTCTAAATTCGGCTGAAAGATTTAATAATCGGCTGGATCAGTTCAAGCCAAATTGCCCGGATGTCAATCCCATACTGAATAATATCAGGGCTCTTAGAATAAACTCAAAAATCATGACCTATTTAAAAGCCCGACAAAATACACATATATTCCGTACTTGCCGAATGGTATAATGATTGAAATAAAAATAGAGCAAACTATAGAAAAAGAAGAGGGTGAGGGATCTTGGAGGATATTATTGTACATCAGCATACAATCATAAAATTGTTTTTATCCCTCTTAGTTGGAATCATTATCGGACTTGAGCGGGAAATTAAGAAAAAGCCGCTGGGACTGAAAACAACAATTATTATTGCGGTAAGCTCGTGTCTCTTGACCGTGATATCAATTGAAGCAGCTTATACGTTTTCTAACGATTATAATCGTCCGATGGATCCGCTCCGTCTTGCAGCGCAAATCGTATCAGGCGTCGGATTTTTGGGCGCGGGAGCGATTCTCCGCAGAAGCAATGATGTCATCAGCGGTCTTACAACTGCTGCGATGATCTGGGGAGCTGCTGGCCTAGGGATTGCCATTGGAGCCGGATTTTATCAAGAAGCACTTATTGCACTTATTTTCATGATTGGATCAATTGAGATCATTGCTCCGTTAGTAAAGAAGCTTGGTCCTAAAACGCTGAGACTGAAAGAATTGAAGGTAAAGCTGACCGTTCCTGTAAATGTAAATATATCTGATATCTTACACTCGCTTCGCAAAAAAGATATGAAAATCAAGTATGTGAAGATTAAAGATAGTATTGACCGTGATTTGAGAACAGTAGACTTAATTCTGCTGATTAAAAATGACCGTTATACATCAGATGTTTATGAGGATATAAAAGAAGCAAAAGGTATTGAGTCCGTTGAAGTAGAGATGATTTGAGCAGGCGTCAAATAAGACGTATGAAGATGACATATGGTATTGTAATAGCAAACAAGGTATTTAGGAGGAAACAAATTGATACGCTTTGGAATTATCGGAACAAACTGGATCACTGACCGCTTATTAAAAGCTGCGATGCAAATCGAGGACTTTTCGCTGAAGGCTGTCTATTCAAGAAATGGCGATAAGGCTGAAGAATTCGCTGCCAAATATGGTGTGAAGACCACCTTTACAGATTTAGAGAGTATGGCAAAAAGCGATGAAATTGATGCCGTATACATAGCAAGCCCAAACTCATTGCACGCTGAGCAGGCCATTTTATTCATGAATCACAAAAAGCATGTGCTGTGCGAAAAGCCTCTTGCATCAAACGTTAAAGAGATTACTGAAATGATACAGGCTGCAAAAGAAAATCGCGTACTGCTTATGGAAGCGATGAAATCAACATTCTTGCCTAACTTTAAAAGCATTCAGGAAAACCTGCACAAAATTGGCACAGTGAGAAGATATACAGCAAGCTATTGCCAATACTCATCCCGTTATGACGCCTATCGCTCAGGAACCGTGCTGAATGCATTTGATCCGACCTTCTCAAACGGATCACTGATGGACATTGGAATCTATGCGCTGTATCCATCGATTGTTCTTTTCGGAAAACCGGAAACCATTAAAGCGAGCGGGCTGCTACTTAGCTCTGGTGTTGACGGCGAAGGAAGCATTCTTCTTCAATATAAAGACAAAGATGCTGTGATGATGTATTCCAAGATATCAGACTCAGCACTTCCATCGGAAATTCAGGGTGAAGAAGGTACAATTATTATTGACCGCATCAGTACAATTGAAAAAGTGGAAATTCGCTATCGGGACGGCAGATTAGAGGATATTTCAAAACCTCAAAAAGAAGACACCATGTATTATGAAATGAAGGAATTCATCGACTTAATCCAAAATGACCTGTATGAATCAACAATTAATACTTATGAGAATTCAATCAAGGTAATGGAAGTGATGGATGAAGCAAGAAAACAAATTGGTGTTGTTTATCCCGCTGATCAAAATTAAACCAATCCTATCAGGATTGGTTTTTCTATGCGCTGAATTTTGGGGATATTCAGAGCAGTTGGCTATAATAAAAGTAAACACCCCTTTTACTAAGGAGGAACATGAATGAAAGAAACAAAGCGGTATAACATTCCGGTAGAAGCAGCTCTCGAAGTAATAGGCGGAAAGTGGAAATGTGTGATCCTATGTCACTTGATGCGGGGAAAAAAACGGACGGGTGAACTGAAAAGGCTGATGCCCAGCATCACACAAAAAATGCTGACTCAGCAGCTGCGTGAGCTCGAGGAAGATGGAATCATCAATCGCATGACCTATAATCAAGTTCCTCCAAAAGTGGAATATGAACTAAGCGAGTATGGCTGGAGTGTCACAGGAATACTCGAGTCTTTATCTGCCTGGGGTCTTCATCATATTGAAAAAGTATACGGAGATAAATCAGCTGTACTTGAGGATAACATTTTGAATATCTAAAGGTAAAAATTATAGAGATACTAATCTTAAATTGGAAATAAGGATTGAAGGAATACTTAATTTCTAAAACATTTACTCTTTCTAAATTAATTCTCGAGATAAGTTAGTTCTATCTTGTACTCGAATGTCATGATATTTATACAGGGCATATGGGTTCGAACACCTGAGAACTCTTTAAGTGGGATGGATATAAATAAAGTTAGGACTTTAGTGAAAAAAATTAAAACTTAGATGATCTGAGGTTACTATACATCTTCCTTTGTAATTTGTACTTGGAATAGGGATCTTAAATAATTGAGAAAAGCTGAAGATGATAATCTTCAGCTTTTTATTATGCAGTCACTGCTCAAATGAAGTTGTTCTTAAAAAGCCTTTTTTGGATACCTTCAAGGCTTTGATCTTTAATTAAGTAAAAGTATTCGCTGATTAGAAACGGTTTGTTTATTTTTTGCTGTAAGGATGCAGAATAGTACAGATAAAGTACATGTATTAAACTAACCTCAATAAATGTTGCGAGCATGCCCGTTGTAACTCCTGATAGTACAGAAGACACAGCAGCAAATCCTCTTATGGTTAGTCCGAAAAAAAAGATTGGAAGGATAAGAAAATCTTTAAAGATAATCCAATAAACCCAACCAATCCAAATTTGCCATATTCTTTATTGTAAATTCCTTTTTTATGTTGATTTAATTTGGATTTTCTAAATGGTGCTTGTCACCTGACATATTTTGGAATGTAAAGTGTTTGATATCCAAAAAAGAAGTGCTGTTTACATGGACGCCGCCTAACAGAGTGGCTTTTTCTCGTAAGGATGAACTTTGGAGAATTGTATCGCTATTCATTTTATTGGTGATTTTGTCCTTTATAGAATCGATCAATCCATCAATGTTACTTGTAAAACGACTGTTGAGAATAAAGACATCGGGATCGAAGGCTGTAAAGATGTTATTCACACTAATGCTAATATAATCGATAAAAGTATTTACGATGTCTAATGCTTCTTGTTCATTATTTTTATAGTTGTAAATAAGCTGTTCAAATGTTAATTGTTTTTGCCCTTTCTTTTTACGGTACACCTCTAGCAGTCGTTTCTCAGAAGCGTACTGTTCAATACAGCCTTTGTTTCCACAAGGGCATTTTCTTCCGTTCGGTATCACAATCATATGCCCAATTTCTCCGCCATATCCCTTTGAGCCTCTAAACAATTCATCATTAATGATAATTCCGGCACCTACCCCAGTATGAACACTGATGCTAACGAAATTTGATGCATTGGTCGAAAATATTTTCTCCCCTAAAGCAGACAAATTTGCTTCATTTTCCAATCTTACTGGAATTGCGAAAACCCTTTCGAGATTTTCTACTAAATTTAAGCCTTCAAAGTTATAGTATGGAGCAAATGTGATTTGATTATCATTAACAATCCCATGAATACCTATACAAATACCGATAACACCATAGGTTGTGTGCGGCGCCTGCTCTAGATAATAAGTAATGAGCTCTTTTAGTTCTTTCATTACAGTTCGCTTATTGATGGTGATATCATCAATGTTTTTTTGCAAGATGATTGTTCCGTCCAAATAAGTAAGGATAGAAGAGATATAATTATCACCTAAATCGATGCTAAGGGATAATGCCGCTTTCTCATTAAACGTTACCATTATCGGTTTTCTTCCCCCACTGCTCTCACCAATTCCAATTTCTTTTACAAGTTCTTTTTCTAAAAGATTGGTAACAATAGATGATACAGTTGCTTTATTCAATCCGCAGAGCTTGGAAATATCTGCTCGTGAAATTGTACCTTGTTGAATGATTATTTCAAGAACGAGATTCTCATTCATTTCACGAATGTAATATCTATCTGCCACTTTCATAATACTCCTCCAAAATTAAACGATTTTTCTAAAAACAGCTAAAATACAGCTTGAATTCTCCTTAAAAATAATGTTTATATAATAAGTTTAATATCCAAACTAACTTTTGGCAAGGAATTAACAATAAATTGATTTAAATTTTATGATAAACCTTTATTTAATCGTATTTTTCATTTTTCATCTCTTATGAGGATTGTTTTTATATAAGTAATATAGCTATTAATATATCATAATACCTCTTATTTCATAGCGAAAAGTCTTATATTTTATTGTAAGTAAACGCTTGCAAGTGCAAAAATCGTGTGATAGAATCTTCTCATAAAGTTAGTTTAACCAACGAACGAAGATAAGGTTGTATATATTACTTGATTTCTACTCTAAAGCTATAACAAAAAGGGGGATAAGACATGAAGTTCACTAATGGCAACTGGTTAAATAAGGAAGGTTATATACTGCAATATCCAATGGAAATATATGATGTTCGAAAAACGGAGAAGGATCTAACGGTTTATGCCCCTTTCGATCATATCGTTCACAGAGGAAAAACGTTAGATGGCGGTATGATGACCATTCAACTGTCTTCTCCAATAGAAGATGTGATTTGTGTGAAAATGTTTCATCACCTCGGAAGTAACAATAAGGGGCCGCATTTTGAACTATATGAAAAAGATGTATCGATAGTAATAGAAGAAACTGAAGATGATATAGTCTTCTCTAGTGGCAGCCTCCACGCGAAGTTCAACAAAAAAGATGCATGGAATGTAGGGTTTTATAACAATGAAAAGCAATTAACTTCTAGTGAAAGTAAAGCGATGAGTTATATTTTAACCGATCAAAAAAAAGCCCACATACGCGAACAGCTGTCCATGGATGTTGGTGAATTGATTTACGGTTTAGGGGAAAGATTCACTGCGTATGTGAAAAATGGTCAAACCGTTGATATTTGGAATGAAGATGGAGGAACAGGCAGCGATCAGGCCTATAAGAATATTCCATTTTACATTAGCAATAAGGGGTATGGTGTCTTTGTTAACCATCCGGAAAAAGTATCCTTTGAGGTTGGTTCAGAAAAAGTATCCAAATTGCAGTTCAGTGTTGAAGGAGAATATCTGGAATACTACATTATTAATGGTCCAACCATGAAAGATGTTTTGGGGAAATACACTACTTTGACTGGAAAACCGAGTCTGCCACCTGCCTGGACATTTGGATTATGGTTAAGTACATCTTTTACAACAAATTACAATGAAGAAACAGTAAATAGTTTCGTAGATGGAATGATTGAAAGAGATATTCCTTTAGACGTATTCCATTTCGATTGTTTCTGGATGAAAGAATTTGAATGGTGCAACTTTGAGTGGGATAATCGTGTTTTCCCTAATCCGAAAACTATGTTAAAGAGTTTAAAAGATAAAGGATTAAAAATTTGTTTGTGGATTAATCCGTATATTGGACAAAAGTCCCCGTTGTTTGCGGAGGGGATGAAAAATGGCTATTTGTTGAAACGACCTGATGGAAGCGTTTGGCAATGGGATAAATGGCAAGCGGGTCAAGGTATTGTTGATTTTACAAATCCGGATGCTTGTAAATGGTTTGAAGAAAAGTTAGAAGCGCTCATCGATATGGGGGTAGACTCCTTTAAAACAGACTTTGGTGAACGGATTCCAACCGACGTTGTCTACTTTGATGGATCAGATCCTAAGAAAATGCATAACTATTATACTTATCTATACAACGAAGTGGTATTTAAATTATTAGAGCGTAAGTTTGGAAAAGATCAGGCAGCTGTTTTTGCTCGTTCGGCTACAGTTGGCAGCCAGAAGTTTCCTGTTCATTGGGGTGGGGATTGCTGGTCAACCTATCCATCTATGGCTGAATCCTTACGTGGCGGATTATCATTCAGTTTATCTGGTTTTAGCTATTGGAGCCATGATATATCTGGATTTGAACATGGCACGACACCAGACTTATACAAGCGTTGGACGCAATTTGGTTTATTGTCCTCCCACAGCCGCTATCACGGAAATACAGAATACAAAGTGCCTTGGATTTACGATGAAGAAGCAGTTGATGTGACAAGAGCCTTTACAAAATTAAAAAACAGCCTAATGCCATATTTATATCGGAATGCGTGTGAATCAGCTCAAACCGGTGTCCCTATGATGAGGCCAATGGTACTTGAATTTTCGGATGATGAAACATGTCATTATTTAGATAGACAATATATGTTTGGTGATTCGCTTTTGGTAGCGCCAATTTTCAATGAAAAGGGACTTGTTAAATACTACCTTCCAAAAGGAAAATGGACAAACTTCTTGACCAATGAAGCAGTACAAGGTGAGAAGTGGCATACAGAGGAACACGGATACATGACCTTGCCGTTCATGGTAAGGGAAAACTCAATCATACCTGTTGGAGCTATCGATAGCAAAGCAGAGTATGACTATGTAGAAGGTGTGACTTTCCATGTGTTTGAATTAGCAGATGGAAAAGAAACTGCTGCAGATATTTATAACATTCAAGGTGAAAAAGCAGGCAGTATAACTGCAATCAAAGAAGACAGCATGATTTCGTTCAGAGCAAAAAATCTGCCTAATTATTATAGTATTCTATTGCGAAATGTTGAAAAGGTCAATTCAGTAAGTAATGGCACAATGATTTATACAGAAAAAGGAACTTTAATTACAACAAAAGATGAATCAGTGCAAATTCATTTGTCTAAATAATAATAGGGATTAATAATAATATTTCCATATATTAAAGGGGCGAAAGGTAATGAAAAAAAGAACTGCATTTTTATTAAGTAGTTTACTAAGTGTTTCGTTAGTAGCAACAGCATGTTCTTCAAATGAAGCAAATGGTAGATCTGACGATAAAGTGGTAGTTGATGTTTTCAATATAAAAGTTGAAACAAAAAAACAGCTTGATGAATTAGTAGAGACATATGAAAGTCAAAATAAAAATGTTGATATCAATGTTACTACTGTTGGCGGCGGTCAAGATGCACCAGCAGCATTACAAGCAAAATTCTCATCAGGTGATGAACCATCCATTTTTATGATGGGCGGATTAAATGATGCGAAAAAGTGGCAAAAGACTTTATTGGATGTTTCAGAAACGGAAGCAGCAAAGCTTGCGATTGAAGGTACTTTAGGCGGAGCAACTATTGATGGAGTATCATATGGCTTGCCATATAATATTGAAGGTTTTGGCTGGATGGTCAACAAGGACATCTTTAAAAAGGCAGGAATCGAAGTTGAATCCATAAAATCATTTGCGGATTTCGAGAAAGCAGTTAAAACTATTGATTCAAAAAAGAAAGAATTAGGAATTGATGCGGTTTTTGCTTTCAGTGCCAAAGAAAACTGGGTTGTTTCTCAATACTCTAGTAATTTTATGTCATTAGCATACGAAAATGATTTAAGTTCAGCACTTGAAGCTAAAACACCTTCCTTTGAGTATGGAGATCGATTTAAGCAATACACTGATTTAATGAGCAAATATAATCTTCAGCCGATAGTATCTATCGATTATAGTACATCTGTTGAGGAAAAATTCGCCAATGGAAAAGCTGCAATTATTCACCAGGGGAACTGGATTGTTCCAACTTTAGATGGTATTGATGAAACATTCTCTAAAGAGAAATTAGCTTTAGTCCCAATGTTCTTAAAAGATGGTGAACCAGGCACGGTTGCAGCAGGCCCTTCATGGTTCTGGGGCATCAACAAAAATGAAGATGAGAAAGTTGTTGAAGAATCCAAAAAATTCTTAGACTGGATGTATACATCTGAAGTGGGTAAAAAATCATTAATCGAAGATTTTAAATATATCCCTGCTTATACAGGTAACGATGTAGATTCTATTAAAGATCCGGTTTCAAAAGTGATTTATCAGCATTTATCAGACGGAAATAACACAGTTTGGATTCACGGCAGCTATCCGAATGGCTGGTTCCAAAGCGGTCTTCATCCGGAATTCCAAAAATATCTAACTGGCGATAGTACGTGGGATGAGTTTACAAAATCAGCATCTAAATCATGGGAAGAATTAAGAAGCAAGGAATAAATAATGAGGCAGACTCAAAACCAAAGGTGTCAGACCCCGCAACACACTATTTGGTGCTTTTACAACACTAGATATGGATCATTTAGTGGGAGTCTGCCCCTTTTTGATTCAGTCTCGTCTTAGGAGGTTCATGACAGTGAATAATAAAAGCTTTTCCTATTGGGCCTTTCTATCGCTGTGTCTAGCAGCTCTATTTATAGTTCTTGCTATTCCGTTGATTATGGGTATCTATTATTCATTTACAAATTGGGATGGGAATTATGTCGATAAATTTGTCGGTTTGGATAATTATAAACGTCTGCTGACAGATGAAGGATTTATAAATTCATTAGTTTTCACAGGAAAGTTTGCCGTTGCCGCTGTCATTGGTATTAACGTTATTGGATTAGCGTTAGCTTTACTGGTTACCCAGAAATTTAAATTTAATACAGCGCTGCGTACGGTGTTTTTTATGCCAAATCTGATTGGCGGAATTATTTTGGGTTTCATCTGGCAGTTTATTTTTATTAAATCATTTGAATCAATTGCCGGTATTACCGGATTCTCCTTCATGTCCGGCTGGCTTTCAACGACAGAAACGGGATTCTGGGGCCTTGTCATTTTATATGTCTGGCAAATGGCTGGATATATCATGATTATCTATATTTCATTTTTAAATAATATCCCTGAGGAGCTCTTAGAGGCAGCAGAGATTGATGGAGCAAATTCCTGGCAGCGTTTTTGGAGGATTAAATTTCCAATGCTGGCACCAGCTTTTACAGTTAGCTTATTCTTGACCCTATCTGGTGCGTTTAAGGTATATGATCAGAATATGGCCTTAACAGCAGGCGGTCCATTCAATTCAACTGAAATGACGGCTATGAATATTTATAACACAGCATTTGGTATTCAAGACATGTCATATGCTCAGGCGAAAGCTGTTGTATTCTTAATTATTATCGTCATCATTTCTGTGGTGCAAATTTATATTACGAGAAAAAGGGAGGTAGAACTGTGAGAAGCAAAAAGATTATATCGGCAGGCATTAGTATAGTCGGTGTTGCAGCGGCTTTAGCATGGCTTTATCCATTTTATCTCGTACTGGTTAACTCCTTTAAGACAAAGAAAGAGATTTTTGTCAATACTTTAGGCATTCCACTTGATCCTGTTATCGATAACTATTTAGAAGCTTTTGTCGAATTGGATTTCGTAAGAAGTATTATGAATTCCGTCATTATTACCGTTGTAAGCGTATTTGTCATAGTAGTTTGTACATCAATGGCTGCCTACGCCCTATCTCGTAATAATAGTAGAGTAAGTTCATTTATTTATTTCCTTTTTGCTGTTGCAATGCTGATTCCATTTCAATCGATCATGATTCCGCTTATGACCAGTTTTGGTAGTGTAGGTATGCTGAATCGAGCAGGCCTAGTGATCATGTATTTAGGATTAGGCAGCAGTATGGCAATCTTTTTATACTATGGTGCATTAAGGTCGATTCCGAAATCGTTGGATGAAGCTGCCACAATTGATGGCTGCAATAAATTGCAAATCTATTGGTATATTATTTTGCCCATATTAAAGCCAACGACCGTAACGGTCATTGTTCTTAATTCCATCTGGTTCTGGAATGACTACTTGTTGCCGTCGCTTGTTATTAATAAGGATGGAATGTATACCATTCCGTTAAAAATGTTCTACTTCTTTGGAGAGTTTTCAAAACAATGGCACTTAGCGCTTGCTGCATTATTGATCGCTATCCTTCCTGTCATCATCCTATACATGTTCCTGCAGAAGTATATTATTAAGGGTGTTTCGGATGGCGCTGTTAAATAATCGGTAATATTAAAGGTTTTTGAGCAAGAGTTTTTTTGAAAAAGAGCAATTTAAGGATAATGGAGGAAGAGGAATATGAGTTATTTCCAAAACATAAATAAAATTGAATTTGAAGGTAAAGGGTCAAAAAATCCTTTTGCATTCAAACATTATAATCCACAGGAAGTTGTTTCAGGTAAAACAATGGAGGAGCATTTGCGCTTTGCCGTTGCCTGCTGGCATACCTTTACTGCGAATGGCTCGGATCCATTTGGTGCGGGTACAATGATTCGCCCATGGGATGGCGGAAGTGCGATGGATGTTGCTAAAAAACGTGCAGAGGCAGCATTTGAGTTATTTGAAAAATTAAATGTACCTTACTTCTGCTTCCATGATCGTGATATCGCACCTGAAGGAAATACATTGCAGGAAACGAATTCAAACTTAGACCAAATTGTTGCCATGTTCAAAGATTATATGAAAACAAATAATGTAAAGTTATTATGGAACACAGCTAATATGTTTACAAATCCGCGGTTTGTTCACGGTGCAGCAACAACTTCTAACGCAGATGTTTATGCCTATGCTGCAGCACAAGTGAAAAAAGGATTAGAAACAGCAAAAGAATTAGGTTCTGAAAACTATGTGTTCTGGGGCGGCCGCGAGGGCTACGAATCTTTATATAATACTAATCTAGAATTAGAGATGGACAACCTGGCGAAATTCTACCATATGGCCATTGACTACGCGAATGAGATTGGCTACACTGGTCAATTCTTAATCGAACCAAAACCAAAAGAGCCGACAAAGCATCAGTACGATTATGATGCGGCTACCACGATTGCATTTTTACAAAAATATGATTTACACCATGATTTTAAATTAAATCTAGAAGCAAACCATGCTACATTGGCTGGACATACATTTGAACATGAATTACGAGTAGCGAGAGTTAATGGTATGTTAGGTTCCATTGATGCTAACCAAGGCGACTTATTGCTAGGATGGGATACGGATGAATTCCCGACAGATTTATATGCTGTTACTCTAGCAATGTATGAAATTCTTGAAAATGGCGGATTACATAGCGGCGGTGTCAATTTCGATGCTAAAGTTCGTCGTTCTTCATTCGAAGCAGAAGATCTGTTCTTGGCACATATTGCAGGAATGGATACATTTGCAAGAGGCTTGAAGATTGCTGCTAGATTAAAAGAAGAAAGATTCTTCGATAATCTTATCAACAAGCGCTATGCGACCTTCAATGAAGGTATTGGCTTAGACATTGTAAATGGAAAGGCAGACTTCAAAGCTTTAGAGGCGTATGCAATGCAGAATAAAGAAATTAAAAATGCTTCTGACCGTATAGAGTATGTTAAAGCAGCATTAAATGAATATATTTTCTAAAAAATAGATTAGAAGAAGCGCCTTCTACAAATGGACAGTTTCCCTGTTTGGTTGTCAGGAGGCGCTTTTCATATTTTCTTTGGGGGTAACAGTAATGGAATACGTACTAGGAATTGATCTAGGAACAAGCTCTGTGAAAGTGGTTTTGGTAGACAAAAAAGGTACTGTTTCAGGAGAAGCAGTACGTGAGTATGAACTATTTCAAACGCAGGCAGGTTACAGTGAACAAAATCCGGAAGATTGGATAACGCAAACCCTCAGTGCCGTGGCAGAATTAACTGAAAAGGAATCAATTTCTCTCCAATCAGTAAAAGGAATAAGTTTTTCGGGACAAATGCATGGGCTAGTACTAGTAGATGCTAATTGCCGGTCATTACGTCCGGCTATTTTATGGAATGATACAAGAACAACTCCGCAATGTCAGGAAATCGTTGATGTATTGGGGGAGCGTTTGTTAGATATTACGAAAAATAAGTCATTAGAAGGGTTTACATTACCAAAATTATTGTGGGTAAAGCAGCATGAACCTGAGATTTTTAAAAAGGCATTTGCATTTGTTTTGCCAAAGGATTATGTTCGCTATCGTCTCACAGGCGCGCTTCATATGGAATACTCTGATGCTGCAGGAACATTGTTATTAGATGTAACAAACAAAGAGTGGAGCGAAGAAATATGTAATGCTTTTTCCATCTCTGCCACTCTTTGTCCAGAGCTTGTTTCCTCATATGACTGTGTAGGGACTCTTCTTCCGGACATGGCGAGTGCAATGGGGCTTGCCGAAGAAACAAAGGTGTTTGCTGGTGGAGCTGATAATGCATGCGGTGCCCTTGGTGCTGGCATTGTGAATGATGGGGCTGCACTTTGCAGTATAGGAACTTCTGGGGTCCTTCTATCATACGAAGAAAATAAAGAGCAGGATTTCCGCGGCAGCCTGCACTTTTTCAACCATGCCAAGCCGAATAGCTATTACTTGATGGGAGTAACATTGGCAGCAGGATATAGCTTAAGCTGGTTCAAGAATACCTTCGCAAAGGAAAAGAAGTTCAAAGAAATGCTTCAAGGAGTGTCTTCTGTTCCAATTGGTTCAAATGGTCTTCTGTTTACGCCTTATTTGGCAGGAGAGCGTACCCCTTACGCAGATTCCAATATTCGTGCCAGCTTTATTGGGATGGATGGTTCCCATTCCTTCGATCACTTTGCTCGTGCCGTACTCGAGGGAATTACGTTTTCCTTACGTGATTCATTGGAGTTGATGAGAACCGTTGGCAAGAAAGAAATTAATAAAATCATCTCCATTGGCGGCGGGGCAAAAAATGAACTATGGCTGCAAATGCAGGCAGATATTTTTAATGCAACTGTCGTTAAATTAACAAGCGAGCAAGGTCCTGCTCTTGGAGCTGCCATAATAGCAGCAGTAGGCTGCGGCTGGTTTGATACATTTGAAGCTTGTACTGATACTTTCATTCAGTATGAAAAAGAATTCAACCCAATCCCTGAAAACGTCATCGTATATGAAGATGTGTACAAGATATATAAAGACGTATATCAACAAACAAAAGAACTGAATCAACGGTTACATGTATTTAGGTAAAAGATGACAGGTCCCGGGCACCTGTCTAGTTGTAACCAAAAAACGAAGTTGTTTTTAAAGTAAGTTCGTTACCTTTTTTAATTCGCTAGATACTATTTTCGACCATTGAAGAGCATTTCGGTCTAGCTTTTAACAAACTCATCCTTTTTGCCTTTTATCCGGGAACAGAAGTACTGCCGATAGCGTCAGCAAAATGCGGATTTACAACGTTAAGACAAAAATTATTTCGGGGTTTAGTGACATTGTTAAAGTAGCTGAGTGGTATAAGTATTATGAAAAACTAATTAAAAATTATTAATTGATATCTTTTCATCAAAACTTATTAATGAATGTTAGATTACCAATAACAAGTGCCATGTCGATTAGAAGATTAAAAAACATAAAAAGGATTGCTGCTGCAATCCTTTTTCGACTGATGATATTCTGTATTATGTAAACTATCTTCACCAATTAGTGGCATACCTTATATTCTTATGCCGCCTATTATTTATTTTTTACTATTGTTTCATACACTAGCATAGAGGATTGATCATCGTCCGGTACAGTGTACATGATTAATCCTTGGTTTGTATTTTCAAGGAATACTGGATTGCGTGTTACAACATGTCCGTTGTGAGAAAATAGAGTAATTGGGAGTTCGTGAACCATTTCCATTGTTTTTATATCCAGTAAGGCTAGTCCGCCTAATTCATATTTAGCAGTGGAAACTCCTTGCTGTGGCAATTCAGTAATACCGCTGCATATCATGTTCTCTTTTCCTGCATTCTCGCAGTCCTGATAATCAATAAAATGGCTGGGATTATTTGATTTACGGAGCACTTTTCCTTTTTCATTGAACTCATAAAACATTCTTGAACCCCAGCTTACTGCCTTTAGAGTTCCTTGTTTTCCATCACGAAGAATTCCTCCAATGTGGTCATTCGTGCGGAACACTTCTTCTGTATTCATCGTTTCTGGATTTACTTTATAAATGATTGACTTGCTGTTTGGCCGGTACTCTGCAACTGATATCCAGATTGATTTACCATCATATGCAATTCCTCCAGGATGGTATATATTACCTTCGCCAAGCTTTAAATCCTTTAACAGCTTTCCTTCTTTAGTAAATACAAATAGATGACCGATTCCTTTACCAGGTGTACGGTCGTATCCATCTTGAGGCTGGTCGTATTTTTACCGTTTTTTCGATGATTTCTACAGAAGACATGAAGTACAAGTCTCCGATTTTCGTCATTCCTTGCGGATGATATGTGTTAAATTGCAGATCAACTTTTTCTTTCTGTTCCCAAACATTATTACGGGTAAGGTGCTGGAACTTTTCCGCAAGCTGTTCACCGTCCTTCCCGGAATTCAGCGCATCAGGGTATGCAAACGCTGTTGTTACAGTTCCAATAGTTAGAGCGGCCGCCAGTGCAAAAATTCCTTTTTTCATCATCCATCCTCCTCGATTCCAAGTGATTTATAAAAAGGTTTTATGTTATTCAGGCAGCAGTAATTGTTTTATCAACTGATGTTTACAGTTACCTCAGAGGTGTGTTTACCAAACCTTTTATAACAGACTCCTCATTCAAGGAATTTCTATTAATCATATTCTCTGCTAATTTTCTATCCATCGGACATTTCTGACAGCAATCCTTATTTATTGAATGATTAGAGCAGAAGGTATGGATCATTCTCTCTCCCGATCTTCGTTTTTCTTTCTCGTCTGCTTCATCCTTTTTCAGCTTCTCTCATTAACAGCATTCTGAATTTCAATGATTCCACTCCTTAGATGTGTATTATCCAGTACAGACATATTGTTAACACAAATAGAATATGAGCTGAATAGAATTTACTTAATTCATATAAAAAATATAAAAAGAATACCTTTTCTTAAATTTTGACAAGAAATTTTACAAAAAACTTAATGAATTTACATTTTAAAATGATTCTCAACTTAAATATTCCATCAAAAGTGACTATATAACCCCATATTTCTACACTTATTTTTTAATAATTTTGTAAAAATCAGGAAAAATATAAAGTGGATTGCGACTTTCTTATCAGGTTAACTCTAAGAATATATTCCTGAAAATAATAAAAAAGGAATCTTTACAATTACTTAAAAGCAGCTTAATTCTTTTTCTCTATCATTTAATATGCATAACTAAGAGGAAGAGGTGCGGATATATGTCCCCAGTATTGAATCGAAAAAAATTTTTAACATACCTAGGAACTGGTACTGTTGCCCTAGCAGCAGCAAGTACAGGACTTGACGGATTAGTAAAAACAGCAGAAGCAAAAACTCCTTTTCACTATCCAGAATTTAAAAGGCCAAAAAGAGGTCCATTAAAATTCCAGCCAATCGAACCAACAGCAAAGGATGATCTTGTTCTTCCAAAAGGCTATAAATATGAAGTTATTGCTGCATATGGCGACAAGATTAATCAAAAAGGAGATACATTCGGATACAATAACGACTTTACTCTCTTCTTTCCATATGAAGATGAAAAGAACCGAGGATTGTTATGGGTAAATCATGAATATATCTCAGATTTGTTTGTTTTCGGTCAAACAATTAAGGGCGGCTACAACTCGGAACAGATAAAAACAATGCTTTATAATCAAGGCGGTTCGATTATCGAAGTATTTAAAGACAGAAATGGCTGGAAAATGGATACGTCATCTGAATATGCCCGCCGCGTAACAGGGCTAACACCTTTCGCTTTAACCGGACCTGCAAAAGGATCAAAAGCTGTTAACGGAGCAGAAATCGTTCAAGGTACATTTGCGAACTGCTCTGGCGGAAAGACACTTTGGAACACGGTTTTATCCTGTGAAGAAAACTATGAATCCACTTCAAAATCGGCAAACTTAGACGAAACACATTATGGATGGGTAATCGAAGTGGATCCATTTGATCCTGCCTATCAAGTTCGCAAGCACACAGCTTTAGGCCGCTTTAATCATGAAAATACATGCATGGGTCTATCAAAAGATAACCGAGTTGTTGTGTACATGGGCGATGATAAGAGAGATGCCTGTGTCTATAAATTTATCAGTAAAAATAAATACAACCAAAAAGATGGAAAAGAGAATTCAAAACTATTAGAAGAAGGAACTCTTTATGTAGCTAATTTTGGAGAAGGAAGATGGGTAGCCCTGACGGTTGAAGCTGTTCAAAAAGCAGCTAAAGGAAACGCTGAACTGCTTAAAAAATTCCAAACACAGGCAGATGTTGTTGTAAACTGCCATGAAGCAGCCCTCCTTTTAGGCGGAACACCAACAGATCGCCCAGAAGACTTAGAAATCAGTCCGTTTGATGGTTCAATCTTTATTGCTCATACAAATAACAGTAATCATGGTAACTTTCACGGTCATATTACTCGTTTCTTTGAAAAAGATAACGATCACGGCTCAATGGAATTCCAGTTTTCAATCTTTGCAGCAGGCGGTATTCAAAGCGGGTTTAGTGCACCAGATAACCTGTTATTCGACGAAGATGGAAACCTTTGGACTGTTACAGACATTTCAAGCGGAAGTGTTAACACAAAAATATGGGAGCCATTCGGCAACAACGGTCTATTTGTAATCCCTACAGAAGGGAAAAACGAAGGAGAAGCTTTCCAATTTGCTTCCGCCCCAGTTCAAGCAGAATTAACAGGACCTTGTTTTACTCCTGATGAGAAAGCACTATTCCTTTCTATCCAGCATCCAGGTGAAGAAACAGAAGACCTTGCAAACCTTACAAGCAAGTGGCCGCATCGCAGCGGTGACAAAATGCCGCGACCGGCTGTTGTTGCTATTACAGGATTTTAATAAGAAAAGTGTATGCGCCTAATTCACCCCCGACAAACACAGTACTAGCCTTAAGAATCTTGTTTTATAAAGGAAGGCAAATCCTATGTCGGGGTAGGCGTTGGAGCTCGGCATGATTGCTGATACTTTCAAAAAATAAAGGAGCGAAAATGAAATGATACAAAACATCGGAATTCCAGGGCTAATTCTTATTTTAGTCATTGCACTAATTATTTTTGGTCCATCAAAACTTCCTGAAGTTGGACGTGCTTTCGGCAACACGTTAAAGGAATTTAAAAATGCGACAAAGGATTTAGTATCTTCAGACTCTAAAAAGGAAGATGAAAAACTTTAAATATTGAAAAGAGAAAAAGGATAATCTTATCTTTTTTCTTTTTCATTAAAGAGGTGAAATACATGAAGGATCAGGAAGTTGCATTAACGGTACACTTGGAGGAATTGAGAAAAAGGCTTATCTATATCCTTGGAAGTTTTTTGGTCTTCTTCGCTTTATCATTTGCTTTTGTAGAGCAAATCTATAGGTGGCTAGTTAAAGACTTAGAATTTAAGCTCGCCTTACTTGGACCAGGAGATGTTTTATGGATTTATTTCAAGATATCAGCCGTCTGTTCGATTGCTCTTACCATTCCTTTAGCTGCATACCATGTTTGGCGGTTTGTTTTACCTGCTCTTCAAGAGCAAGAAAGAAAAGCAACCTTTATGCTAATTCCAGCACTATTTTTACTATTTATTCTCGGAATTACCTTTGGCTATTTTCTTGTGTTTCCTATTGTTCTATCATTCATGCAAGAATTAGCAGGTGAAGGATTTCAGCAATTTTATACGTCAGAAAAGTACTTTAGTTTTCTGATTAGCTTGACCGTTCCTTTTGGAATATTGTTTGAACTGCCTGTAGTCATTCTATTTTTGACCGCCATAGGAATATTAAATCCGCAGATGTTAAAGAAATCCAGAAAAATTGCATATTTTGTTATTCTTATAACGTCTGTGTTAATTACACCACCGGATTTAATATCAGACATACTTGTATTAGTTCCGCTTGTATTAATCTATGAAATTAGTATCAATTTGTCATCCTTTATCTATCGAAAAAAATTACTGAAGACTGAAACCCTTTCTTCATGAAACAGATGTTCATTTGTGTTATAAGCTGATAAACCTAATCAAAAAGGAGGCGGCCTACATGCTGGCTCTTTTTTTGGTATTAGATTGTTTTTACTGAATTCCTCTTATTCAGCCTTGCCTTTACTCACGTTGATCAAAGACCATTACCATCATGAATAAATAGTGAGTTTTTCATCTTTACATCATGACCAATTGTTCTCCAAAATGCGATTCACTAATCATTGCTGGGTTTG
Organism: Bacillus sp. V2I10; assembly: GCF_030817055.1. Classification (NCBI taxonomy): domain Bacteria; kingdom Bacillati; phylum Bacillota; class Bacilli; order Caryophanales; family Bacillaceae; genus Bacillus; species Bacillus sp. V2I10. Next base: position 1,244,982 of record NZ_JAUSYV010000001.1, read on the forward strand.
TTAAAAGGGATATCCAAAACAAGAAAAGCAATAAAGTATTGAGTAAATCGTTTAGTTTTGAAATAATTGACATAAAAGAAAAAGGGAGAGGTTTAATCATTACGGTTCTTTACACTTTCTTATTTTTTACCAGCAGTTTTATTATCATGAGTATCGGTATTTTTAAAACCATTCCAATAGATTGTCACTTATCTTGAAAGCATAATAAAACACCGTGAGATACGGTGTTAGTGTTTAACTTGGATCGTTCTCATCAAGAGATAAAGTGGTTACTTTCGTGTAATCGCCTTTATCAATTTCTTCTTCAGTAGCGTCTCTATTCAATTCATCTTCTGTATTGATTCCTTCAGCAAGTGTTTGTTCATCTGATGAGCGATTTTCTTTTTTCATAAGCACACCCCCTTCGGGATTAAAATGCCCGTACATTTTTCATTCCATACATCCTTCAAGCTGCTCAATCAGCTTTCCCAATGAATGCCCATGTAATATAAAAAACTTATTTGGTGAAATCAAACCTTTTGATCATGATATAAATCAATTTAGTGAATATATGAAACATAAGATAATTTCTCTTTACACACAAAGTTTAATTGTGAGAATCATCAATATGATTTTATTTTGTGCTATGATAAATGGACTATTTACATAAGGGGCAATGAGATGAAATACACGGGACAGATTGGTTTGGTGATTATTTCAATTTTATTTACAAGCTACCAAAAGGTTGTGGGAGAAGAACCTTTTTTTACGGTAGACTTTTTTATTTTTACCCTTATTGCCTGGCTGGTCGGATGGCAATATGATACGGCTAAATATTATGGAAAAAAAGCACGTGATAATGAGACAAGCTATAAACAAATGATTGATTCATTGCCTGAATCGGTTTTTATTCACCGGCATAATAAGATTGTTTATTTAAATAAAGCTGCTGTCAGCATGCTTGGCGCAGCAAGCAAAGATGAATAGCTTACTCAATAAGAATATCTGGAGTAATAGCGAAAGTACGAGCAAATCTCCTCTAATATTCACCGTGTTAAATATATAAAAATTCCATTTAACTTTTCAAGTAGTCATTTAATGCTTGTTGTAAAGTTCCTAATGTTTTGGTGTTTTTATCAAATGTTATTCCTAAACGTATCATTTTTCTAACAACTTCAGCTCTTAACCCTGTAATCACAGTATGACATCCCATCATTGAAGTACCAGCAATAATCTTCAATAAATGGTCAATTACTTCATTCTCCATCTCTGCAATTCCAGATAAGTCAATAATCAATGTTTGAATATGTAAATTTCCAACTTCCATTAAAACTTTTTCCTCAATAACATTCGTTCGTAAAATATCAACCGAACCAATCAGAGGCAAAATACATATAGTGGATGTTATTGGTATTATAGGCACCGATAGATTTTCAACCAATTCTCTTTGAGCCTTTATCAATGAATCCTTGTATTTAGAATAATTAATAAAAAAAATATTTAAAAATTGGTCTAATCGACTATTTATTTGTTTTTCCAACGAAAAAAAATCATCGATTATAGTGTTATTCGATAACTCGTTATATTTTTGCATGAATTCCCACAAGGTTCTGCGAATGGCTTGAACCCACTCTAATTTGAATGATAATGTAATTTCGTGTGTCGCCCACGCTATACCTTCATGTTTCGCAAAAGATTGAAGTTCTTGTTCTTTACCATCAACAACGTAATGAACAAGTTTATGGGCATTATTTATGAGATCAATATTTCCAAATTGCAGAATATCTTTAATTTTTTCTTTTACATTAGCTGCTTGGCTTAATAACGAATTTTCAAAATTCTGTTTATTTTCATCGATGTATTTCATGAATTTAACTGTATCAATAAACAATTCCATTATTTAATCCCCTTTTTAGATAGATTCCTACAAAACTTAAATCCCCTTTAATTGAAAATACTAAACCACACCCATTTGAAAAAATCATCAATTAAAGGGTAAAAGCTAATAATTATTTGCTTTTAATTCAACTAACGGCTTTACAGTTTCGTTAAGACTCATAGGAAATTTAACTCTTACGTTGGGGAACATTAATTAAAAAAATTAGTTTTAATTATACCGTATTTTTACTGAAGAACTTCAACGGTTACACCGGGATTACCAACGATGCAATGATATGAGAATTAAACGAGAGATATATAAGGATATTGAACTTCTAGAAAAGACTATTGAATATATAATTTTTAACGACTACCCAAATGGTTAGGTGATTTTTGTGATCATTTAAAACTGGTGAGCGATTGCAGTACATTTTAGTGCCGCTGTGAACTAAGAAATTCCTTTCATATAGAAAAGAATTTTTTGTTTTGTCCCATTTATATAACATCTAACATTAACCTTACAAGATTGTTACATAAAACCATAAAATGTAATTCGAATCGATGGCAGATCATCTGGCTCTCTTTTAAGATGTAGTAAAAAGAGATAGGAAGGTGATTGGGTTTGGATTTTTCTGAAGTTAATATTGCATTATTTAGAATGGTTAATGACTTGGGAAAAGAATATACATATTTAAATCCTGTTTTCAGTTTTATTGCTGAATATATGGTTTTTTTACTTGCACTAAGTGTTCTTATTTTCTGGTTTAGACGGGACAAAAACAGCAGATTAATGATTCTTTGTGCAACAATTTCATTTATTTGTGCATTTACAATGGGTAAAATGTCAGGTGAATTTCATAAAAATTATCAGCCATTTGCAGAATTATCAGATGTAAATAAGCTGATCGAGAAAGAAAAAGATAAGTCCTTTCCCAGTGACCATACAATCTTATTCTTCTCATATTGTCTTTCTTTTTGGCTTTTCAGAAGAGGATGGTCGGTCTTATGGATAATGTTAGCTATTCTTGTTGGCATCTCCCGTATTTGGGTCGGTGTTCATTATCCTTTTGATGTTTTAACAGGAATACTAATAAGCTTTGCAGCTGCAGCCTTCATATATTTCACAGTACCTAAATTAAGTGTTGCAAGAAATATTTTAATGATTTATGAAAAATACGAGGACATTCTTTTTCAACCATTAAAAAAGTCAAAAGGAAACAAAACCAAAAACTACTAATGATAAAATGTAAATCAAATGTTATTCAACAAACGGGGGCTGTTAATAAACTTTTATTTCAAGGCTCTGTTAAACAATTATGTTGATAATTAAGCATAGAAAAAGGACCAAAAATCTTGGTCCTCATGCTGTACATAGCAGTACCACAGATGATGGAATTTTTACCGTTCGAAGGGAGCTCAGGGAACATATACAGTGTTTTTTACAAAGTTATCCATAAGATTATTTAATACTTTCTAATGCTTTCTTAACATTAGCAAAAGTCTCGATAGCAGAGATATTAATACGGCTATTGATCACTAATTGTGCTAGTTCAGGACGCAAGCCTGTAGTAATTACATGTATCCCCATTAATTGAAGCATGTTCCCTATTTGATGGATATGTTCTGCAATGTCTATATTAATTGTTAAAATACCTGAAAAGTCTGCAATGACGTGATTTATATCCATGTCAGCCATTTTCGGAACAACATATTCCATAATATAATTTGCCCTGTAGCTATCAATATAGCCAATCAAGGGAAGGATCACGACACCGTCTTTAACAGGTATAATAGGGGCTGATAATGCTGCCAGCTCCTTTTTCGTTTCTTCCCTGGCTTCATCTAGAAGGCGTTCGAAAGCGAAAACAGTTTCATTTAAGCTGATATCTAACATTGTGTTTATCCGTTTTATAATAAGCGCATTTTCCTTTATAGACAGCCCTAGATCTATACTGATTTTCGTTAGTATTTCTGTAAAGACTTCCCTGGTTGGCGAATAACGAACCGCTATTTCTGAAATTTTCCCTCTTGAAGATACTTGCATTGCCGCATTCCTTTTACTCCAATCGATAAAGGTATCGGGAACTAAATCTTTACCTTCGTTAATAAGTGATTCCCCGAAAAACCTTAAAAGATCAACATATATCGCAATTGCTTGTTCTTTCTCCCATTCAGGGATGTCTAATTTCATTCTATGAAGAACACTTTCAACCACTTCAATAGCTAAGGACTCCACATTTTCGTTAATGTATTTAGAAAAAATAAAAAACAAGCTCATTGTTATTCACTCCCTATTTTTATACTAATTTAGTTATTATAACCTAAAAAAACTCTTACTCAATCAATCTGCCCCGCTAGCAATCCAAGCAGCACAAGCATGCACCACAGATTATGCAAGGAAAAATATCAATTTGACCAGAGCCTATTTCAAAAATACAAGTTAAAATGCATCGAAGGAATTTATCAGTGCTGTCTATGTAATGGGGACCTGAAAATCTGCATGCAGATGGTTGCTGATTTATATCGACATCTTTTCTTCACAATTATTTCATGTGATTGAATTTCTCCAAAACGAAGTGTTTAAACTGTTGAGTTGCTGGTGATATATACCTGCCCTCAACCCAAGCAATACCAATTGTCCTTTGGCTCTTGGGCCAACTAACAGATATTTGTAATAATCTGCTTTTATCCATTCCTTTTAAATCCGGTAAAATCGATATCCCTAGTTCTGCGGCGACAAGCCCTGCCACAGTGTCTGCTTCTTCTCCTTCAAATGTTATATTTGGTGTTATCCCTGCTTCTTGAAACAACTGCTCCACGGTTATACGGAGGGAATAACCCTTTTTTAAATGAATAAATGGTTCATTTGCTAATTGTTCTAACCTAATGCTTTTACGATCAGCGAATTTATGATTTTTAGGGACTGTAACAAAAAGCTCCTCACTCCAAAGTTTTTCCCATTGAATCGGATGGATGACTTCGTTAGGTGCAATTAGACAAAGATCCATTTCTCCAGATTTCAACTGCTCAAGAAGAACATGTGAAGGACCTTGCCCAAGTTGAAATTTAATTTTGGGATAGTAAATACGAAAGCAGGAGATTAAATCTGGTATGAGATTTGTGCTCAGGGTATGCAGAAACCCTAGTGATATAGTTCCTGACTCTGGTTCAAGTAAATCTTGTATTTCTTGTTTTCCTTCATAGAACTCTTTCATAATATTTTCTACTCGCTTTAAAAAAATCTGTCCATATTGATTTAGTCGAATAGATCGCCCTTGACGATCAAATAATGGTACACCTATATCATCCTCTAATCTGGCAATAGAACGACTAAGAGCAGACTGAGAAATTGAGAGTGCTTCTGCCGAACGGGTAACGTGCTGCGTTTTGGCAAGGGTTTGGAAGTATTCAAACTGCTGCAAATCCATTTAATAACCTCCTATATCCTAAACAATAATAATCAATTACATTTTCGCATTAAAATCATCATTATAATGCATTATACATTATAAATATTAGGTGTTACTATAAATTCAGAAGTTACTTGCAAGGACTTTTGAAGGAGATATTATAATTTATAAAGAGGTAACATCTTTAAGAAGGAAGCGATTGTTCATTATGCTGCAAGAGGAATGTTTTTATATTATTGGATTGATTAATTTATGACTTACATCCAACAAGGTACGCAAGCCTTCCGGAAAACAAACTTTGCTTTTTTTGCTGCAGGATTCAATACATTTTCTATTCTTTATTGCATGCAGCCTTTAATGCCAGAATTCACGAGAGATTTTGGCGTTTCTCCAACTAGTGCAAGCTTGTCACTATCAGTATCAACGATAGCATTAGCAGTAAGCATGCTTTTTTTTGGATCATTATCTGAGGCTTGGGGACGTAAACCTATTATGGTAATTTCTATGTTTATTGCCTCTGTCTTGTGTCTGCTGACTGCATTTAGTCCAAACTTTCATATTTTGCTAATTCTCCGAACAATGGTAGGTATTTCACTTGCAGGTCTGCCATCAATAGCAATGGCCTATCTTGGAGAAGAAGTAGATCCTAAGAGTCTAGGGAAAGCGATGGGATTATTTATAAGCGGCAATGCTTTAGGGGCTGTATTTGGCAGGATTTTTACAGGCATTCTTACTGATTATTATGATTGGCATTTCGCACTAGTAGGGGTCGGAGCAATAAGCTTAATTGCCACCCTAATTTTTGGTGTTAGCCTGTCTCCTTCAAGAAATTTTAAGCCGTGCAAATTAGAAATTAGAGGCTTAGGGATGTCATTAATTAAGCATTTAAAAGATCCTGGACTAGTTTGTTTATTTTTAATGGGATTTTTTCTGTTAGGAAGTAACGTGGCTTTGTTTAACTATATTGGTTATCTATTAATGGATGAGCCTTATTCATTTAGCCAATCTTTCATAAGCTGGTTCTTTTTGATTTACCTCATTGGCATGTTTAGCTCTTCCTTTATTGGAAGACTAATTGATAAACACGGAAGATCCAAGGTCCTATTTATTAATCTATTAATTTCAATTCTAGGGGTGTTATTAACTTTATTCCCATCATTACTAATAAAAATATTGGGACTTGGTTTGTTTATTTTTGGTTTCTTTGGAGGGCATTCAATTGCTAGTAGCTGGGTAGGGCAGCGTGCATTAAATAACAAGGCACAAGCATCTTCATTATATCTTTTTTTATATTACGCCGGCTCAAGTATTGGTGGTTCTCTAGGAGGGATTTTTTGGACTTCATTTGGATGGGCAGGGCTTATTTTCATGGTTGTAGTTTTTTTACTTCTAACTCTTATACTTACTGTATGTCTTATAAAATTATCAAAACTCACTTCGATTGCAAAACCGTTCATTTCTTTAAAGAGGTTAGGGACAAAATATTAGGCTTAGAGAGGGAATGCTGCGGCAATCCCTTTTTTTATTGAGTTAAGGGGGGAATGCTTCATAATAAATTAAAGAACAAAGGGGAGTAACATTCAGAAAAATCCTGCGAATTAATCTTAATAAAAATTTTTTTTTTTGAATTGAACTAGATAAACCACCACCCGCAGGTGGAGGTTTATCATGGGGAAATACTTCATAAATTAATGTTCAGTCAAGCTTGTTACAGAAACACTTTGTTTATTATTTGGTTCTTTTAGTGAATGGATTGTAGCTTTTCCATTTTGTTCATCCACGTGCTCAATGTAAATACTTTCTCCATTATAGGTTACATTTGCCATAATTGGCGAAGAAGAAATTTCTTGTGCTCGTTGTGCATTCATTGTGGTTACCTCCTTTTGCTTTTGAATAGTTATAATATTTGTTCCAAATTACTTAGATATACTTGTTGTAATTAAAACTGCTTTCAAGTAGTTAATCTTTCTGGTAATTGAACAATGATATGTAAGCCTGCTGCATCCCCCATGATCTCAAATCTTCTCTTAATATTTCGCCAACATCTCTTCAATAAGACTTTTAAGAGTTCAAACCTTATCAAAAAATCTGCCGTTTCAATTGGATAATCCATTTGTGTTTCTCCTATTATACAATCGCATTGGTTTTTCAAAATAAAATTTTTCAGTTCACTGTAACCGCTTAACCTAAGCAAACTTATAATTATCTAAAATAGTCTGGTACCTGTCGGAATTTTTTCATCATATGCTGATGATTTGAGAAAGCAGGTAAATTGTTTATAAGTGCTTTCTCTTTTTACTTAAACGATACAATCTATCTATATTTGCTTAATAATATTTTCATAAAATAGGTTTGTATATAATAATTCAACACTTCGGAGGTTTATATGTTAAAAGCATTCAAATTAATTACCATTGTGGTTCTGGGTCTTACCGTCCTTGCTCAGGGAATACCGGCAACTGCACAAGAAACTGGAAGGAATTTCAAGGAGAATACCGGAGGAAGATGGTTGAAGGGAGAGTATCATGCCCATACCTCTCAATCAGATGATGCTCAGTCCTCTCAGACGCTTGAACTGCTGTTAGACAATGCGTTTGACAAATATGATATGGATTGGATGGCTGTTTCTGATCACTTGAGAATGTCTTCGCGAGATGCTGATGGAAATGTGATTCCAGGCGGTCCAATCCCACTGTCTCAAGGTATCATTCAATATCAAGCACCGAAAATAAATCAGCTTTTAAGTGAAGGGAAGTACCGCAATAAAATTATCTTTTCTGGATTCGAATGGGACATGCCTACATATGAGCATGTCGGCATTGGCATTATAGGGGAGCAAGCCGGATCGGCGAAAAGTTTAAAAGCCGGAAGTCAATTCGAGTATTTGTTTACGAACCGTGATGAAAAGATGTTTGAGCCTGAAGATGTAGCTGCTTGGAAAGCTCAGGATGAAAGAGCCTACAATACGTCACAAGATGCTCGAACAGCGCTGGCATGGCTTGAAAAAAATTATAAAGAGACAAGTTATGCGATTTTGAACCACCCTTCAAGAAAAAGAGTATACACGATTGCAGATTTTCGAGACTTTAATAATATAGCTCCACATGTAGTTTTTGGATTTGAAGGCATGCCCGGCAATCAAATGGAACCTGATAGGGGCGGCTTAAATTTGACTACTCCAGAAAACCGTACTTACGGCGGTTCAGATTACATGCTTGCTAAGGTAGGCGGCTCATGGGATGCACTCCTTGGAGAAGGACGAAGATTTTGGAATTTTTCCAATTCGGACTCTCATTTTGAAATCAGCGACAACCGTCTTTATTCTAGCGGATATTGGCCTGGTCAGTACTCGAAAAATTATACATGGATAAACGGATCGACTGCGCAGTCAGTCCTTGAAGGCATGCGTTCAGGAAAATCATTCTCTGTGTTTGGAGACTTGATTAATGAGCTTGATTTTCAAGTTGAAGGCATGGGCAGCAAGGCAGAAATGGGTGAAGAGCTTAAAGTGAAAGAAGGACAAATGGTCAAAGTTACGATGAGATTTAAGAGTCCAAAAAAGAATAACAATGGTGATTCGGTTCAAGTTGATCACGTGGATCTGATTTCTGGTGAGGTATCGGGGAAAGCAGTACCCGGCACACCTGCTTATAACAAGGACACTAACGATTCGACTAAAGTCATTAAACGTTTCACAAGTAAAGACTGGAAAACAGATCGTAATGGCTACAATGTTATCACATATAAAGTAAAGGCAAACAAGAATCAATACTTCCGTCTAAGAGGAACTAACCTTGGATTGAATGTACCGGGAGAAACGAGAAACGGTGAACCGCTGATTGATCAAAAGACTGAAATTGAGGATAACGAAACTCGTTTTGCTGAAATCAACAAGCGAAATTATCAAGACCTGTGGTTCTATTCTAATCCTGTATTCGTAAGTGTGTATAAGAAGTAGCAATCAGGACGCTGAAAAGTTTTGGTGTCTGCGGCTCCTCTGTATTTATTTAAATTTTTATCATTCATTAAATGATTATAAATGAGTTTCCGATTTTTGTGATCTATCAATATCTCTACTAAATAAAAAAGGAGCGGATTTATTGTGAGAAAGATTACCGTATTGTTAATCGCTATGTTTTTGATTGGAGTGATTCTTCCAGCTGTTCCTGCAGGAGCAAAAGAAAGAGAAGTTGATTATGCAAAACCTGCCTTTGGAAAATCGACCGTAGTGCCGCTGGCAAAAGCGCACGCCCATAACGATTATGAGCATGAACGACCACTATTTGATGCCCTTGACCATGGATTTACCTCTGTAGAAGCCGATGTGTGGCTCGAAGATGGTGAGCTGCTCGTAGCTCATGATCAAATTGATATAAAACCCGAACGTACGCTTGAATCTCTATACCTAAAACCATTGAGTGAACGAATCAAAAATAATAAAGGGACAATTTACAAAGGATATGACCAGGATTTTCTTCTATGGATTGATATCAAATCTGAAGATGAAGCGACATATGTCGCCATCCATGAACAGCTGAAAAAGTACAATAAAATGCTGACAAAGTTTACGGATAACGGAGTTAAGCCGAACGACGTTACCGTAATAATTTCTGGCAACCGCCCGCGTGAACTTATGGAAAACCAGCGCGTGCGCTTTGCTTCGTACGATGGCCGGATGAGCGACCTCGGTTCTGATGTTTCCAACAAGTTTATGCCAGTTATCAGCGACAATTGGACAAAGCACTTCACTTGGCAGGGATACGGTGAGATGCCGCAGCATGAGCGTGAAAAGCTTAATCACATCGTTACAGCGGCACATAAAAACGGGCAGATCGTCCGTTTTTGGGCAACACCAGATTTGCCGCTCCCAAACCGTAAAGCCATATGGGATGAGCTCTTAAAAGCTAGCGTGGATCTAATTAATACAGACGATCTGCCAGAACTGCAAAAGTACTTGAACGAAAATGACCCCCAACAAACGAAAAAACATATAAACTGGTAGTTCATTGAAATTCGTAAAAGGCGAGCTTGACTTATAGTCAGGCTCGTTTATTCAAAGTGTGATGGGAAAAAGCACAATTGAATGGGAGCGGTACGTATTCGTTTCTAAAGATTCGTGAAATCATTGAACCTGTACAAAGTTATAAAATACATAAAAAGGATTTTGCGTAAAAACTTACACTTTATATCTGATACTGCTCCTTAAATGATACAAAGCCCTGACAAGGGCTCTTTTCTTGTTTCTAATAAAATACTATTAATCTACTATTTCTACTATTTACAAATCTTTCACAATGAGGTCATAACTTCTAAATAGTTCTTGTATAAAATAGTCAATGAGTATAAAAGGAGGACTAAAAGTGAAAGATTCTAACCATAATTCGAAAAAGTTCAATCGCAGAAATTTTTTAAAGAAAACTGGAAAAGGAGTGGGGATTGTACTTGGCGCTACGATTGTCAACACACTACCGATGAATTTCGTCTCTGCACAGTCTAAGGGCTTATCATATCCTTTTACGCTAGGAATTGCTTCGGGTGACCCATTGCAAGATAGTGTTGTTTTATGGACAAGACTTGCCCCAGACCCACTTAATGGAGGAGGCATGTCACCCCATCCTTTCCCTGTACAATGGGAAATTTCTCTAGATCCAGAATTTAAGAAAGTCGTAAAAAGAGGAACAGAGGTTTCAAAGCCTCAACTGGGACATTCCGTCCATGTCGAAGTCAATGGCTTGGATGCTTCAAGTTGGTATTATTACCGTTTTAAGGCCGGTTCTGAGATCAGTCCAGTAGGTCGAACTAAGACTGCTCCTGCTTTACATAGTCAGGTAGAAAAGTTAAATTTCGCGTTTGCTTCCTGCCAAAATTGGCCAACTGGCTATTACACAGCTTATCAGCATATGGCCAAGGATGATCTGGATTTGGTCATCCATTTAGGGGACTATATTTATGAAGGTACTCATAACTCAAACGGTGTTCGGCCTATCGAAAAAGATTTTCCAGAAATCTATACGATTGACGATTATCGCAACCGTTATGCCTTATATAAATTAGACACTGATTTACAGGCCGCCCATGCTAATTTTCCGTGGCTTGTAACACTTGATGACCATGAAGTGGATAATAACTGGGCTGGAGATGTTCCCCAAGATCCTGCAAAGCAATCCGAGGAAGATTTCTTAAAAAGGAGGGCTATCGCCTTCCAAGCTTATTATGAACACATGCCTCTTCGACGTGCATCCTTCCCAAATGGAAGCAGTATGGAAATATACCGCCGACTCTCCTTTGGGAATTTAGTAGATATTAGTCTGCTTGATACACGTCAATATAGAGATGATCAGGCTAATGGCGACGGATGGGACAGTCCAACACCTGAGTCGCAGGATCCATCCCGTACCCTTCTAGGTGAAAAACAGGAGCGTTGGTTATTTGATGGGCTTGCTTCATCACAGGCAAAATGGAAGGTTCTTGCACAACAAGTCTTCTTTGCCAGACGTGATGGCGCGATTGGTCCAGAGAAGGAGTCCTACAGTATGGATGCTTGGGATGGATATCCTGGTGCACGCCAACGTGTTCTGGACTTTTTAGAGGAGAAAAACATTTCCAATACCGTTGTCTTGACCGGGGATGTTCACACGAGCTGGGCAAATGAGGTTAAAGCGAACTTTGATGATGAAAACTCAAAAAATGTGGCTGTTGAGTTTGTCGGAACATCTATTACCTCTGGTGGAGACGGTTCCGATGTAAACAGCAACACTGAACAAATACTGCAAGAAAATCCACATATTAAATTTTTTAGTAACCAACGCGGTTATGTGCGGTGCAAACTAACCCAGCAAAAATGGCAAACAGATTATCTGGTAGTTCCATATGTATCTAGACCGGGTGCACCAATTGAAACACGCACTTCATTCATTGTGGAAGATGGGAAATCAAGCTTGCAGCAAGTAAAGACAGAAGAAGAGCTTCCGGTTTAATCATTCAAAAATTCTTTTCATCATTTATTAGCATCAAAAACTTAGAAAGTTCAGTTATTTTAATAATATTTATTTTTTTAAAAAAAATCTCAGCTTTTACAAAACTGCAATTACGATTTTAAGTTTGGGTATTATGAGTCCGTATATAGTCAAAATCAAGTCGGCCATTTCGGACAGAGTACTGTTTTGTCAGCTTGTAAAAGAGCAATTTTGATTCCCTGTCGTTTCAGATCTGAGCTTGAAAAACCGCTGTAACAACGTTATGATTGAGTGCCTAAAAAGGTACTCTTTTTTTATACCTTATTTTGATCTGATTGATCTAGCTGTTGAAATTGCAAAGAGCTTATCTGTAGCAAGAATAAGGAATTGATGTTTTTTTGCGTTCGATTTGACTGATAATATGTTAAACTTTTATTTTAATATTAATTTACAATTATCTGATTTTAAATTTATTATTAAAATATTTATAATCAGCAACATGCAAAAAGACTAGAAATAATAGAGAGTGGGAAATTATATGCAGGAACAAGAATTGTCGAGAGGCCTTAAAAACAGGCACGTACAACTAATTGCTATCGGAGGGGCAATAGGAACGGGGTTATTTCTTGGAGCAGGAAAATCAATTCATTTAGCAGGACCATCGATTTTATTTGCTTATATGATTACAGGCGTTATTTGTTTTTTAATCATGCGCGCACTTGGAGAATTACTCTTAAGCAATTTGAACTATCATTCTTTTGTTGACTTTGTAAGAGACTATTTAGGTAATATGGCACGCATTTATGACCGGCTGGACCTACTGGTTTTGCTGGATTTCAATCGCAATGGCCGACTTAACAGCAGTTGGTCTCTATACCCAGTATTGGTTTCCTGGTGTACCACAGTGGATGCCAGGATTAATTGCGCTTGTCATTTTGCTATTTATGAACCTTGCAACCGTAAAACTTTTTGGTGAAATGGAATTCTGGTTCGCATTAATTAAAGTCATCGCGATTCTAGCACTAATTGTTATCGGTATTTTCATGATTATTAAAGGCTTTTCCACTGATTCAGGCGCAGCCAGTTTCACGAATCTATGGAGCCACGACGGCATGTTCCCAAATGGCATAAATGGCTTTATCCTCTCATTCCAGATGGTTGTGTTTGCGTTTGTTGGCATTGAACTTGTAGGACTTACAGCTGGTGAAACAGAAGATCCGGAAAGAGTTATCCCAAAAGCAATCAATAATATTCCTATTCGAATTATCATTTTCTACATTGGCGCACTTATTGTCATTATGAGTGTTTATCCGTGGAACGCAATCATCCCAACGGAAAGCCCATTCGTCCAAGTATTCGTGGCGGTTGGTATCGCAGCAGCAGCTGGTATCGTCAATTTTGTTGTCCTAACATCGGCTGCGTCGGCATGTAACAGCGCCATCTTCAGTACAAGCCGGATGGTATACTCACTTGCCAAAGATAAAAATGCACCTGTACCATTTGCAAAACTTGATGCCCGTAAAGTACCATCCAATGCATTGTTCTTTTCAACTGTTGTCATTCTAATTTCCGTTGTTTTGAACTATATAATGCCAGAAGGCGTATTCACACTGATTACAAGTATTTCTACAGTATGTTTCATATTTATTTGGGGAATTACTGTCATCAGTCATTTGAAATACCGTAAAACAAGACCAGACCTGGCAAAAGCGAACAAATTTAAATTGCCGCTTTATCCATTTTCAAATTACTTGATCCTTGCATTCCTAGCGTTCGTCCTTGTCGTGCTCGCACTTGCGGAAGATACTCGCGTTGCCTTATTCGTAACTCCTGTTTGGTTTATATTGCTGATTGCGATTTATAAGATGCGGAACACGAAGGCAAATCAAGCGAATCAGGGAAAGGTAGCAGAAAATTAAGAAGCATCGGATAAAAGCTTCTTGAATGTGGTTCCGAGGTCACTAAGTGAAACGAGTACCCTCAGGAAACATCGTGGATGATTTACTTTGAATTATATAAAGATGGAAGATTCCCTGTCCCGTGTTTCAAGACAGGGAATTTTCTATGTTTAAAAAGTAGTACTGTTACAGCTTTCGCCTGTTCAATTATTGGGCGCTTTAACAAAGGAACTTACAAGTTGTTAAAAAGATATCAATAGTATACTTGGTACTTTTTTTGCCTAAAGGAAGCCTGAAGAATAGTTGTCCGAAAAATACGGGTGGCAATATCCTGCTTACCCTAGCAAACTTTAGAGTGCTTAGGTATAAAAAAATTGTATGAAGTCTAGGGAGTTGCGGAGCAGCTCCCTTTTTTATGCCCTCTGCATAAGGCAGTTTTAGGATTGTGGCTGCTTTTTGGCATTCTTAGTTACATTTTTTCTTTTTCTATAAAAAGTGAGAAAGGCATCCATTACAAAACAAAACAGAAAAAAAATGAAAACAGCTAATTCGGGAGTTTCCATCACAAGAAAGGGATTCACAGCATTAAAAAGAGATGTTCTCAATTCAAATCCTTGAAGAATATCGATCCCAAATGAAATCCCCGTTAACATCATCATCATAACTATTGGAATGGCAATCATCTTCATTAAATATCACTCTCCACTACCTATTTTAAAAATTTATACTGTTATACATTTAGCGAATAATTTCTAGATATTGCATAACAAATAGATACGATGAAAAAGATAAAGAAAGAAAAGAAAGAAAAGAAAGGTTTTTTATACTATGCCCTCATTTTTTAAAAAGCTTAAATCAAAAAATGTAAATGAAAAGAATAAAAAAAATAGTGAAGATCATTCAATTAATGAATCTTCAGAGCTCATAGGCATATCTCTGGCAGAAAATATTGCAGCTATAAATCAAAAAACAGGAAACAGCTCAGATGTAATCATTCGAATGCTGAAAATCAATAAAGATCCTGAAATTAGAGCAGCAATTGTTTATATTGAGGGTATTGTAGATAACCAATCCATCAATGATTTTTTAATTGAATCAATAATGGAGAATTTTGAATTAAGTGAAAGAACGGATTGTTATGAAGAAATCTTAGACAGCATGGCAGATAAGATTGTTTCTATAGGCAGTGTTAAACAGATAAATGGTTGGCATGAACTGTTGTTATCCTTAATGTCGGGTGAAACCATTATACTGGTAAACGGTACAAATATAGGGTTGAGTGCAAGCACAAAAGGAGGGGAAAGGCGTTCAATACTGGAGCCTGGGACTCAGGTGGCGGTCCGTGGTTCTAGAGAGAGTTTTACTGAATCAATTGGTACGAATACAGCCATGGTAAGGAGAATTATTAAAAATCCAAACTTATGGATAGAGTCTATTAAAATTGGCACCGTTACCAACACAGATGTTGTAATCATGTATATCAATGGTATTGCCAAAGAAGAAATTATTAAAGAAGTTCGCAAAAGGCTAGAGAGAATTAATCTCGATAGCATTCTTGAATCTGGCTATATTGAACAGATGATTGAAGATCAGTCATTTACAACATTTCCAACACTCTATCATACAGAAAGACCAGATATGGTAGCAGGAAATCTCCTGGAAGGAAGAGTGGCCATATTTGTAGATGGCACCCCATTTGTGCTGTTAGCTCCAGCATTATTTATCCAGTTTTTTCAGTCAGCAGAAGATTATTACGTTCGATTTGATATCGCCACTGCACTGCGCTTCCTGCGAATCCTAATTTTCTTTATATCCCTGATAGCACCTGCTGTTTATGTTGCTGCTACAACATTCCATCAAGAGATGATCCCCACACCGCTCTTAATCGCAGTTGCAGCCCAGCGTGAAGCCGTACCTTTCCCATCCCTTGTTGAAGCAATCGTTATGGAAGTGACATTTGAAATATTACGGGAAGCTGGTATAAGAATGCCAAAAGCAATTGGATCGGCAATCTCGATCGTCGGAGCTCTTGTAATTGGGCAGGCGGCTGTACAGGCCGGTATAGTATCGCCAGCCATGGTGATTATTGTAGCCATCACTGCGATTGCAAGTTTTGCTACTCCTTCATATGCTATAGCCATTTCTGCTCGTTTGATACGTTTTATCTTTATGCTGAGTGCTGCTTCATTTGGTTTTTATGGAATTATTCTTTCATTTATCATGATGATTGTTCATCTATGCAGTTTACGATCTTTTGGTGTACCCTACATGGCACCATTTGCACCCTTTATTCCGACGAATACAGGTGATACAATTGTTCGATTGCCATGGTGGTCTTTAAAAGAAAGACCAAGATTAATCAATAAAAATATTAATCGGAGAGGGAAAGACCAGAAGCCTGCCCCCCCTGAAAACCGAGGAATGGTAAATATTAAGTTCAAAGAAGGACGATCAGAATGAATCTAAAAGCATTATTTCTTCTCTTGATAATAATACCTATTCTCTCTGGATGCTGGAGTAAAAAGGAATTAAATGATCTGGCATTAATTTCAGCTCTGGGAATTGATAAAAATGATAACGGTGAGTATGTTGGAACTTTTCAAATTATTAATCCAGGAAATGTGACAGGAGGCACGCAAGGTGGCGGAGGCGGACAGGGTCCTTCCGTTTCTGTCTTTACCTCGACAGGTAAAAATTTAGTGGAAATGAACCGGCGTGCATCAACCAAGATTTCGCGCAGACTATATTACGCACATACAAACCTGCTGATCATTAGCGAGGAATTGGCAAAAGAAGAAGGTATCAATAAAATGTTTGATGCTTTAGTACGGGACCCTGAATTTCGAACTACAGCCACAGTTGTGATCGCACATGATTCGAATGCTTCAGATATTGTAAAGACATTAACTGCCGTGGACAAAATTCCTGCAAATAAAGTAATTAAAACGTTAAAATTCACCGAAAGACGTTGGGGAGAACATTTGAATGTCAACATTCAAGAGGTTGTTAAAAACCTTCTATCTTCTGGAAAAGAACCAGTGATCAGCGGTTTTCGAGTAGTGGGCAATAAAGAACAAGGAAAAAAGATGGAGAATATTCAACAAACTGCTCTAGATGCAATCCTCCAAGCTGAAGGCCTTGCAATATTTAAAGAGGGTAAGCTGGTTAATTGGCATCAAGGGAAACCTGCTAGAGGCATATTATGGGTGCTTGATAAAATCAAAGCAACCGATGTAAATGTCAGTTGGGAGAAAGATAAAGATGCGATTGCCTATCAGGTTATCCGTCAAAAAACCAAAATTTCTGCTGACATGAAAAATAATCGTCCTCATATTTCCATTCATGTACGGGTAGAAGGGGATATTGGAGAGGTTACTGTTCCTGTCACTCTTAATGATCCCAACGTTTTATTTAAAATCGAAGAATTATTAGAAAAAGAAATTATGAAAGAGATCAAAGAGGCAGTACAACTAGCAAAGGAAGACAAAACGGATATTTTTGGGTTTGGTGATGCTGTATATCGCTCCAATCCAGTTGAATGGAAAAAGCTAAAAAATGATTGGAACGATGTTCACTTTCCAGAAATAAAGGTAGATGTGAAAGTTGATGCTTTTATTCGCAGAACAGGTATGATAAAAAAGCCCCACTTATCTGAAATGGATAAATAATTAAAAGGGAAGTGACAATTCAGTGGAGAAGGCGAAAATTAGCTCATATCAGCTGTTTGTCCTTATTTTACTGTTCGAACTAGGAAGTGCATTACTGTTTCCGCTTGCTACCGAGACAAAACAGGATGCCTGGATTGCAGTTCTGCTTGGTATGCTGGGCGGTTTTGTCCTATTTTTAGTCTATCATGGTCTTTACTGTTTTTATCCTGATATGCTTCCAACAGAATATACTCAAAAAATTATTGGAAAAGTACTCGGGCGCAGCCTTTCCTATCTTTATATTTTATATTTTACATATCTCGCTGCAAGGGTATTGCGAGACTTTGGAGAATTATTGGTAACGTTTGCTTATCCAGATACACCGTTGTTCATTATAAACGCATTATTGACGCTGGCTGTTGTCTATACCATTCGAAAAGGAATCGAAGTATTAGCTAGAACAGGTGAATTGTTGTTTGTATTAATGTACTTGCTCGCAATTACAGGCTTCATCCTTGTTGTAATTTCAGGATTAATTGATATTAATAATTTAAAGCCCGTACTTGAAGATGGAATTTTCCCAGTTTTAAAAGCCGCAATTACTCAAACCTTGTATGTCCCTTTTGGAGAAGTCATCGTATTTACAATGATTATGCCTTATATAAATAAATCGAAAAAGGCGAGAATGACCGGTTTGCTTGCTTTAGGATTAAGTGGTATAAACTTAGCAATTGTCATGGCGTTTAACATTAGTGTTCTTGGCGTGGATTTTACTACCCTTGCTGCATTTCCTCTTCTTAGTACAATACAAACGATTCAGGTTGCAGATTTTTTGGAACGGCTTGATGTGTATTTTATGCTTGCCCTTATTATTAGCGGCTTCTTCAAAATAAGCATCTTTTGTTATGCAGCTGTTACAGGCACTGCAACCTTGTTTAACATCAAAGAACCTTCTCGAATGGTTTATCCAATTGGTCTCGTCATTTTGATTTTGTCTATAACGATGGCAAGTAATTTTTCTGGTCATCTGCAGGAAGGTTTACAGATAGTTACAATATATTTGCATCTTCCATTTCAGGTGATTATACCAATTATACTTCTAGGTATTGCATTTATAAAAAATAGAATAAGAAAAAAAGGCAGGTAATATCTAGTACGCATGATTTGGAGCTTGATGAGCTTTATTTGATATTGTTGCTGATCAAGAAGATGTTCTAGCAGCGGAACGCGATTTTTAAGTAAAAAGCAGCAAGTTTAACTTGCTGCTTTTTTTCTGGGTGATAATCCAGTTGCGCATTCTTGCCCATCATCGGGTGCAATATTTTCATTTAATAATAAAACCTGAATTACAGGGTTCAATACTATTGAAAATCATTGAGATTTTGTGCCTTCAATACACTTACAACCATACCGCCGATTTGTCTGCCTAATCTCAACCCTTCATCATTATCTACTTTAAAATGTACGCCAGCGTACAAACGTGATAAAGCGCATTGTTCCATTGTGTTTTTTATTCCTGATGCTTCTGGTGGAAAGAAATAACTTAATACCGATTCTGCACATCCTGCAACAGTGGCGTGTGCAGAAGGGTAGGAGGGAAAACGCGGTGTAGTGAACACAGGAGATAGGTTTCTGCCATATTGATTTGGACGTGCCACATCCCAAAGATATTTAAAATACCAAGACATCACAAAAGCATCATTAACAGCAGCGTGAAAATATCCGAGTGCTCTGGCAATATGCGGTGATCCTAGTTTATATTTTTTTGCTAAACTGAAAATCATAGGAGTCATATTCTGAGTTGCTTCGACCGTCCCCCAGTATTGTGCGATGCGTATTTGTTGAGGGTTTATGAATGATAATGTTTGTTCTACAATATGTAATTCTGTTCCCCAATCAACCTCAATAGGATTTTTAATTTGCCAATTAATACGCTGCTGAAAGGGATCCAGGAATTCATTGTTGCTTTGCCTGAAAATAAAAAACATTGGAAAATACGCTGGTGCAAAATAAGCTTTAGGCGGGGTTTGCTCTCCTTGGTAAGGATATTCAGACCATCTTCTGTAATTTGTTCTCACTTGAATCTGCCCCCTTATATTTTTTCTACTTATTCTTTATGAGTGAGAGCAATAAAATATAACAATATATGTTGTGGCTGATTATTATATTGGTATTTTTAAAGGGCAGAATAGTTGAATATGATACTAAAAAAAGGTTAAGTTTTCCAATAAATTGTGCTAGTATTATTTTAATTCTTTTTGTAAGAGGTGAGTTTAGTTGAGTAGAGTTGAGCAAAGTACAAAGTTAGATTTAGAAAGAATTGTTTTTATTGGGAGAACCTTTGAAGAATATTTGGATATGTTTTCTCTTTCGGTTGAATCACTGAAGGGGAAAAAAATTTTGGATTGTCCAGCAGGAGCGTGTTCCTTTACTGCTGTTGGCAACAAACAAGGTCTAGATGTAAAAGCTGCTGATATTGCATACTATCATTCAGAGGAAGAACTGTATAATAAAGGGCTTCAGGATATCGAACACGCTATGGAACTTATGGATAAGGCAAAAAGTAATTATATTTGGGATTATTTTGAAGATATAACCGGTCTTAGAAAACATCGTCTGAGTGCCTTAAAAGATTGTGCTAAGGATATGAGGAAATCGAGTGAACGATACGTTCCTGTCACTTTACCTTCTTTACCGTTTAATGATGCAGAATTTGATATTCTTCTTTCCGCTCATTTTCTATTTATGTATGCGGACCGATTAGATTATCAATTTCATATAACAACGATAAATGAGTTATTGAGGGTTACTCAAGAGGAACTTCGCATTTTCCCTTTAGTTGATTTGGAAGGAAAACGATATGTGCATTTAGATAAATTAATAAGTTATCTCGCTGATAATGGATGTACAGTCGAAGAAGTTAAAGTGCCATATGAATTTCAGGCAAATGCTAACTCAATGTTAATAATAAAAAAAGGATAACATAAAAAGGGCAACGCGACGTTGTCCTTTTTATCGGCTTTCTGTATAAAAATAATCATCATTTTATTAATTCATTATTTTATATGGAGGAAAAGACACTAATGGCTGAAATATCTTTTTCTCAATCTTTGACTCATAAATATTATTTAGATGGTGTAAAGTTAACTTTCATTGCTTTTGCCATTAATTGTGGTAAATCTGTGTTATTGTGTAAACCGCTAAATAAGTTAGAGCCAGGTCCGAATGCGTAAAGAGGAACATCTGTCCCTGTATGGTTAGTGCTCGACCATCCAACTAATGCACGCTTAGAAATTACTTCGTTAATGGCGATATCAGGCTTGCTGGCAACTTTGATTTTTTGATTTTCCGCATCTGTAAGGTCGATGTTCGCATATTGTTTTACGACTTCTTTTGCGTTGCTGCGGTCAGCAGTCAACTTACTTACCATGAAATCACCCGTTGCCGTTACATTGCGAAGCACTTCAAGTTTTGCATCACCTTTATCGTAACCGCCAACAGACATACCACCCGTATCATGATCTCCTGCTACAACTACTAACGTGTTTTTATCCTTTTTTGCAAATTCCAATACTTCTGCTAATGCATCTTCAAATGCTTCTGAATCCTTCATTGCCCAAGCTGCATCCTGATCGTGGCCTGCCCAATCAATCTGACTTCCTTCCACCATTAAGAAGAAACCATCTTTATCCTTCTTAAGAACGTCTAAGGATTTTTCTGTCATTTCTGCCAGGCTAGGCTGCTTCGTCTCATTGCGGTCTAACTCAGGAGCCATTCCTTCTTCAGCAAATAGACCGATAAGCTTGTCAGTTTTTTCTGCATTGGCTAATTCCTTGCTGTCATCAACGAATTTGTATCCTTCTTCTTTTGCTTCATTTAAAAGAGAATCAGGAAAGTATTTCTTTCCGCCGCCAAGAATAACTTCTACTTCATTTTCCAGCAATTGTGGTGCAATATCTGCTTCATTTGCACGTGAGGCAACATGCGAAGCAAAGACAGCCGGAGTTGCATGCGTAATCGTTGAAGTCGCAACCAAACCTGATGCTTTTCCAGCTTCTTCAGATGCTTCCAGAATTGTTTTTAGTTCTTTGCCATCTGGTGATGTACTGATCATTCCATTGTTTGTTTTAACACCTGTAGCCATTGCTGTTCCTGCAGCAGCTGAATCAGTGACTTCTGAATTAACTGAATATGTACGGTGCATGCCTACCAACATAGAATCCATAAGTGATTCTTCACCTTTAAACCAGCGATAGTTTGTTGCGTAAGAAGCTGAAAATCCATCTGGAACCATAAAGATGACATTTTTTACTTTTCCATTGTTATGATTATTTTCTGCTTCTGCTGCTGGTGTTGACAGAGTAGTAGCTAAACCGCCAATCGCAATAGAAGACACAACTGCTAAAGGTAATAGCTTCTGTTTAAAACTTTTCTTGACCATTCCTTTTCCCCCCTAAATTATACAAGATTCTGTCTTACCGACAGATATTTTCCCAACCCAATCTACTTTTAACAACAGCTTTAATAATAAATTGGTTTTATTAAGCAGCTGTATTAGTATAATAAAGAATTCTTTACAAATATTATAATTTTAGTAAATGTTAACTAATATACCCTATTTATTTAAAAAAAGAAGCAGCCTGAAGGTTTTGTAGTGATGTCTCATTAAAGGAAGATCAATTTAATTGATCTTCAGCTCTTCCTTTACTTATCAGATTAGTAAAAGAGGGATTTAAACCAAGTTTTATTAAAGGGCAAGATTGTTAAACTATAGAAGGTTTTATGGAAAGAAAATCGAAATTAACCTATACGGGTAATAGAAAACATTGTGATAGTTCTTTACTTTGAAAAAAAGATGTTTCTATAAGCTGCTGTCTTGATACTCTCATACCCAACAAGTGTAAACAGACATTGCCGCTTGTACTTGAGCATCTCGATAAGTTGATTCTGCCACCCTCGAGAATTGTATAAATCGGAATAGGCAGATTAATACTTTATTAAGAATATTTTTATATAAACCGAAAGAGAGTTGATGTAAGTATGAACAACCACACGAAATTAAAAATATTAAAGCCTGCTAATGAAGTATTTGAAGCATTCGTAGACCCTTTTAAAATTGGAAAGTTTTGGTTTTCATCAAGTTCTGAAAGATGGGAACAAGGCAAGACGGTTACACTGAGATATGATGAATACAATGCTCAAGGGGATATAGAAGTAATGGAAGTCGACATAAATAAGAAAATTGTGTTTCAGTGGGGGGAGGGACATATTGTTACAATTACGCTAAAAGAGCTGGATAACTCGAGTACAATTATTGAAGTTAACGAAGAAGGTTTTAATGAAAATGATGGTGAGGTAATTAGTGAATTGATAGATAATAAAGAGGGTTGGGTCTATATGTTGACATGTTTAAAGGGATATTTGGAATATGGTGTTAATTTGAGAGCAGCTTTAGTTAAGTAACATTAAGATTTAATGGTTGCTGATGAAATTTCACTTTATAGTCGATTTCACATAAATAAAAGGGAAAATCCACTTATGGTATAAGTGGATTTTTATATATGATTGGACACACATAACAACCATGCTCAACTGGACTATGAAGCAACAGCAGCCGGCTGCAGAGCTTTGTCAGGTTTTGTTAGTCTGATCCAAAGTTATGACTACATTTCCCTTTTTATGTCCTTTTTCTACATATCTGTGAGCCTCAGGTATTTGTTCGAGCGGATAGCGTCTATCTATGGCGGAATTTATCTTCCCCGTCTCAATAATCTCACTAAGGATAATTAAATCTTCAGTGCGTACCTTTGCTATCCCTTGCCCTACAACTGATACGTATTTTCCGTTCGGAGTCAGGGCTTTCTTGCAATTTGATTTCGAGTTTTTCCCAACTGCATCAAAGATGATATCATAATGCTCTCCTCTTTTCGTAAAATCCTCTTGAGTATAATCAATTACCTTATCGGCTCCCAGAGATTTCACCAATTCTAAATTTGTGGTACTGCATACTCCGGTAACTTCTGCCCCAAAGTACTTGGCAAGCTGTACCGCGGAAGTCCCTACTGCTCCAGAAGCTCCATAGATAAGAACTTTTTGTCCGTTTTGGATGTTTCCTTTTCTAAGAAAATGCAAGGCTGTAGTTCCCCCAAAGGGAACGGCAGCGGCTTCATCAAAAGTCATATTGGCAGGTTTTATTGCCACTAATCCGTTTTCAGGCAGACATGTATACTCGGCATGAGCACCAAAACTCATCCCAGTTAATGCAAAAACCTGGTCACCTTTCTTAAATCGTATTACATCTTTGCCTATTGCTTCAACTTCCCCGGCTAATTCCACACCCAGTATAGGTTTTCTTGGTTTGCTGAGACCTAAGACTATACGCATGGGGATCCAGTACAAGATAGGGCTTTCGAAACTTCGAACTCTGCAGTCCCCGGTTGTAACTGTTGTCGCATGAACTTTTACCAGTATTTCATTGTCCTTTGGAGAAGATTTTTCTACCTCTTTAAGCTGAAGAACATCTGGTGATCCGTATTTTGTGCATACAATTGCTTTCATAAGTCTCCTCCATAATTTCTTTTATATGTGATATTTTCATCTTATGATCTAAATCACATATAAATGTCATAGTACTGTGTAATCAAACCATGATGAACGTACGTTTTTTGGGGGTGTGTTATTAAGGCGAAAGCCTCTTATTTAATAGAGGCTACTAAAAAGGATCATACAAATTGCCAGCTGTAATCTTTGAAATAAACTACTCTTATATAAGCCTAAAGAATGGAAATGGATTAAGAAAAATATTCACGCTGGAATTATGATTAGCTGGAAAGGCAAAAACTGTAGAAGGCGGAAGTGCTTTTGAGCTGTCTGTTTAAAAGATTCTACACCGTCAAGGTAAGCATGAACAGCAGCTAATTTAGTATCTAATGAATATTTCGTCATAAAAAAACTACACCTCAGTTGTTAGATGTGTCTAACAATTTGGGTGTAGTTCATTAATTGGTCCTTTTTCTTTTTACCTGTTATAAGATCTTTTTTCTATCCAATTCCATTAAGTCCTGCTCTTGAACGAGCCGCTTCTTCTCCATCTTGTCCTTTGCTGCAAAACGATAATATAAAGCGCACCCTATCAGAAAAGGAATCCCGCAATAAAGTGCCATTCTTTGGTCTGGAATGAAAGCTAGACTCACCATCACCAGTACATTGGCAGACAGCGCAACTAGAGGAACGATCGGATAAAATGGCGTCCTGAACTTCAGGTCACTGATCTTTCCGCCATTTCTCAAAAACTTTTTCCTGCCTAGGTAGTTGGAAAGAGCGATGGATGCCCATACAAACACTGCTCCAAAACCCGCGATAGACAGCAGCCACAAGTATACTGTGTCTTCTGCAAAAAAGCCGCACAATAGGCACAAGCAGCCCACAATCATGCTTGCAGCTAGAGCATTGATAGGGACTCCGCTTTTATTCAGCTTCCCGAACCTTTCATGAATCATCCCCTGTCTGGACATCGACCAGAGCATACGGGATGTAGCGTATAATCCAGAGTTTGCGACCGATAACACAGCAGTGATAATAACAAAGTTCATAATGTCAGCCGCATATGGAATCCCTATGTTATCAAATACAACGACAAACGGACTTTCCACAAGTCCTGCTTCTTTCCATGGAAACAGTCCAGCCAATACAAACACAGAGAGAATAAAGAAGATAAGAATGCGCCAAGCTGTACTATTGATGGCTTTTGGAATTGTTTTTTCAGGGTTCTCACTCTCCCCAGCTGCGATTCCAACGAGTTCCGTTCCCTGAAAAGAAAAATTCACGCCGATCATCGTAATTAAAATTGCCGCTATTCCATGCGGAAATAATCCGCCGTGATCCGTATAATTGCTTAAAAATGGAGCAGGCTCTCCGCCCCCCATTTGAAGAAATCCAAACATGGCTGCTCCGCCTAAAAAAATAAAAGCGATAACGGTAATTACCTTGATACCTGCAAACCAAAACTCAACTTCTGCAAAGCTTTTTGTAGACAATGCATTGATGCAAAAAAGCAGGATGGCGAATACGATGCACCAAATCCACGGCGAAACGTCCGGAAACCAGCGCTTCATCAAAATACTGACCGTAAGCAGTTCCAGGCCAATTGTGACTGACCAATTCAGCCACGACATCCACCCTACCACGTAGCCTGCTCCCGGTGATATAAACTTCGTTGCGTAAGTTTGATAAGATCCTACGTGTGGGTTCGCAACGGCCAATTCACCGAGGCAAAGCATTGTCAAATACATGACAAAGCCGCCAATCAGATACGCGAGAATTGCTCCTCCCGGTCCCGCCTCGCCAATGGTATACCCGGTGCTCAGGAATAGTCCTGTACCGATTACACCGCCTAGGGCAATCATCAAAATATGCCTTTCTTTTAATTCTTTTTTCAATTCCTGATTCTGATTTAACATGGAAGCCTCCTTATGAGTAAGCGTTTACAGAATTTAAAATCTCCATTATTTTATCACTATTTAGTATTATATGAAAATTAATTTTTTAAAAATAAATACGGCTTCTTGAAAATCACGGGCCTTTAAGCCTGTGAAATCACTATTATTAGAAATATACTGTTCGGCTATTATTCAATTTTTGGGGAAAGAAGGCTATTTTAGAATAATTTGAATAAATATGCAGCCGATTGATGAACTGCTTGCAAATTGTTAGACACAATTAACAATTGGACATGGAGTTTTGGATGACTTAATTAAACGGCATAGGTACAACTGAAAAAGAATTTGAAATGACAATTAAAGCAGCAGTTTCCGTTTCCAATTCTTAAATTACCCGAAGGTTTCCCATCTTTCTAATGAAATAAAGTATTGAGTAAATTGTTTCGTTTTGAAATAATTAGTATTAAGTAAATGTGCAAATTGGCAGAATAAGTCTCTTTCTATTAACTGATTTTCCGGAGGATGGAGAAATGATTAATGCATGGAGTTACTTAGCTGTAAATATCCTTATTCGTATATTCATGCAGAATGAATGTTCCATGCAATCTTCGCTAAACGGGTACATTCGAATAACGAATATAAAGAAAAGAAAACTGGCTTGAAGATTCCAACATAGACCATAAGGAGATTGTTATTATGCCGATTATAAAAGATATTCAGCTTTTAGTTCCAGCGGATATGGATCAGAATTGGCTATTCTTTAATCAGACAAGAAGCATATCATTTTTGTACAGCCGTCTTCTGCCAAAACTGCAGGCGAAGGATGATAGAGGAATTCAGATCAACTGTGTAGAAAATCTTGAAAAAGTAAAGCAGTTGGATCCTTATGGTTACATCATATTTAATTATTTTCCTGTATTTGTAGAGGTGGATGTTCAGGGATTTTTAGAATTATCTGATAGGAAGAAGAAAGTTAAAACCTTAGAAATCGTTCACGAAGGGATGAAGCTGGCTGCTTGTGAATTTAACTGGGACACATCTCTTCTTGATGAAGTTTATGAGAAAGTCAAACAACTGGATTACGAGAATATCTATCCTCTTATAAAAAAAAGCAGCCCAAATAAGAAATACGTGGGCAGCATCGTATGTCATCATGAGGTGTCTTCAATCGATGTATACATGGAAATCAAGAAAAGAAACGGTAAAGTTGTAGGCAAGGAGAAAATTTTCTCTGTGGAGAATACTGACGAACAAGACTTATTTAATGAATACTGGATCCTCGTATGGAAGCTCAACAATAAATTAGAGTTTGCTGATGATAGATTTAAAAACATTTACCGCTTAACATTCCTTGAAAAAGATGAGCCAGATCAATTAGTGTGGAAGATAAAAAAAAATTAATATCAGGCACAATTTTGCACCATCCGAGGGCAATGGCAGTATAGTTAAAAATTCCCTTTTACTCTATTAGGTTTTATACAATTAATGTAAAATTACCCAAAGGATCTGAACGGATGAAAAATATAATTCAGCCAATATTAGCCTATTTGATTGTTTGTATAATAGTAATCTCAATTCCTGATTCTTAAGGTTATAATTTCTTAGGATGGAAATTGTTTATTGGACAAATATATGCAATTCCACTATTGATCGTTACGGACATAGTTACCATTTTGATAAATAAAAAACATTCATATAATTAATATTTTTAATAAAGTTACTGGGCGTTGATCCGAGAAGGGTTGATGCTCTTTTTGTTGAAGCAGCTATGGAAAAACGGTAAAGGAGAAGTAAATAATACAGATGGAGGCATTGAACTTGAGAGTTATTCAAAAAGAATTTTACGTTCATGATTTACGTTATATTGTAAGGTCTGCAGTAGAGGAAGATGCGAAAAACTTGTCTGGTCTAAGATTGCAGATAGATGGGGAAACAGAAAATTTAGATAGAGAAAAGGGAGAGGCGTACATAGATGAATCAGGATTTAAACAGATTATTAAAGATGATACAGAGAGGATGAATAACCTATTTTTAGTAGCAGAAGTAAATGGAAGTATCGTAGGTTTTTCTAGATGTGAAGGGGGAAAATTGAAAAGAATTTCTCATAAAGCAGAATTTGGAGTCGGTTTATTAAAAGAATATTGGGGATATGGCATAGGAAAAAACCTTTTAAAAGAATCTGTCTATTGGGCAGACACTAATGAAATCAGGAAACTAACGCTGAATGTTCTGGAAATCAATGAAAAAGCTATAAAGCTTTATAAGGACTTTGGTTTTGAAGTAGAAGGGGTCTTGAAAAAAGACAAAATATTATCTGACGGAAATTATTATAATACTTTATTGATGGGGAGGCTTAATGGATAAGTTCAATTGCATTGTAATCAAAATTAAATAGTAAGAACCGAATAATAAGACCCTGCATAAGTGAACACGAAATGTCGGGCAGTAACAGTCTTCCCCTGTTAATCTATTGATAAAGGAGGTCATCCGAATGGATTTGCTTAAGAACATGAATGGAACGATTCAGTACATTGAAGAAAACCTTACTGATGATATTGACATGAAAGAAGTTGCAAGGCTGTCTTTATGCTCTGAATATCATTTTAAAAGGATGTTTTCTTTCCTTGCGGGTATTTCGCTGTCAGAATACATCCGCCGCAGACGACTTACACTTGCAGCATTTGAGCTTATAAACAGCAGCGTAAAGGTCATTGATATTGCAATGAAATACAGATACAGCTCACCAGATTCTTTTGCACGGGCGTTTCAAAATTTGCATGGAATCACACCGTCAGAAGCCAGAAATAGCGGCCATTCACTTAAAGCTTTCCTGCGGATGACCTTTCAGTTATCAATTAAAGGAGGAAGTGAAATGAACTACCGAATAGAAGAAAAAGAGGCATTTCGCATTGTTGGTATTAAGAAAAGAGTTCATGTTCAATTTAATGGGGTTAATCCAGAGATTGCTTCTATGTGGCGAAGTTTAGATATTGAAACGATCAATAAACTAAAAAAACTTTCTAATGTGGAGCCTATTGGGCTAATTAGCGCCTCCACGAACTTTTCTGAAGGAAGAATGGAGGAAAAAGGGGAGCTTGACCACTATATTGGCGCAGCAACAACTTTGGAATGTCCAGATAACTTGTCACAGCTTGAAGTTCCTGCCTCAACATGGGCTGTATTTGAAGCAATCGGGCCATTTCCTGATAGGCTGCAAGAAGTATGGGGGCGAATATATTCCGAATGGTTTCCATCCTCAAACTATGAACAACTAGAAGGTCCGGAAATCCTGTGGAATGAAAATAAAGATACAAGTTCTCCGGCGTTTAAAAGTGAAATATGGATACCGATTTTAAAAAAGTAATCCCGTTTATCTTTGGTGACTATAGGTTACTTTTTAACAAGAAAAAGACGCCATTCTTTAATAAGGAGGCGTCTTTTGAACTGGACCAAAAAGAGAGGGAGGTATTTAGTCTAATGATAAAGAAAGAAACAAGAATTATGTTTTTTGGGAGAGAATACAAGAATGATTAAGGCAGTCATCTTTGATTTAGATGGAACATTGTTAAATCGGGATGCTTCAGTACAGAAGTTTATAGCCGGCCAATACGATAGAATGAATAAACTGATAAGTCATATACCAAAAGAAAAATATACTTCCAGGTTTATCGAATTAGATTGCCGTGGGTATGTTTGGAAAGATAAAGTATATCAGCAATTGGTCGATGAGTTTACCATTACCGCAATCACTTGGGAGAGTTTACTTCAAGATTACTTAGATCAATTTAAGAATAGCTGTATCCCTTTTCCCCATCTAATCAGTATGTTAAAAGGGTTAAAAAGCAAGTCCATTAAATTAGGAATCATAACGAACGGAAAAGGCCAGTTCCAAATAGATAACATAAACGCATTGGGAATTAAAACATATTTTGAAACGATCATTGTTTCGGAATGGGAAGGTGTAAAAAAACCTGATCCTCTAATATTCAAAAAAGCTTTAGAGCAATTAAATGTTTCACCGGACGAAAGTATATACGTTGGAGATCATCCTGAAAACGATGTTAGTGCGGCTCAAAAAGCAGGAATGAAAGGAATATGGAAAAAAGACTCTCAGTGGGGCAGTTTAGAAACAGATTTCATCATTGATGATTTGGCTGAATTACCTTTAATCATGGAACGAATATGGAATGAATGCAGGAAGTCATTTTAAAATTACAGGTACAAATGTTAACTAATACTTTCAGCACAAAAAAGATCAACACCCTGTAAGTTGATCTTTCACATAAATATTCAGCGAATGACGATAAATGGCCGCATCATTTCGTAATCTTCATGCTCTAATATATGACAATGCCAAACATACAAATCCGGTGTAGGGTCCAAACTTCATAATGATTCGTGTTACCTGCTCAGGATTCGCTCTGACAGTGTCTTTCCAGCCTCTTTCCTGAGGCTCTGGCGGTATGCTCGGTCCTGTGTAAGAAATGACTTTTTCCTTTTTAAACTTCTCTGCATCAAATGGTCTTCGATCAAGGATCTGGAAATCAACTTTTTGATGAGGCCCAAGCAGCGGAATAATGGGCATGGCATCTGTATACTTAGTAAGCTCAGGAGTTTTATGTGTCATCAGCCTTCTTCTCCATTTCATTTCTCACTATACATTCAGTCTATACAGAAACCCTGCCGGCACTTTATAAATATAAAAAAGAACAGCTGCATGCTGCTCTTTTAACGGTTAAATGAATGCTCTTTTTTCTTTGTCTGTTCTTCGATGCTGATTTCGATCCTGCAGCCGTGCTCTCCCTTTTCATTAAGAAGAATTTCAAGAACTTTTGCTGTGAGCTGAAAAGATTCTTTCATATAGCCAGCTAATTTTTTGCTTTGGGCAGCGCCAATGAAGCCCAGATAGTTTCGTTCAGTGGTATACACATGAAACCGATCTGTTTCCTCTTCTTTTTTTAATAGCAAAGTTTCGTTTTGGATAAGGCGGGGCAAATATGCCTGCGGATTCATCCCGTCTGCCCTTTTTTGTTTTACACCGGAAAGTAAACATTTAATCGACTTTGACTTTGGTGCAGAAGCACGTTCTGTTAAAGCGATATTCAAGTAAGATGTGCCTTCGTAATTCGAGCTCTTCAGCAGCTGGTGCAGCTGTTTTACATCATCCAGTGCACGGTGAGTCTGCACAGCTGCAAGCTTGTGACTATGTAATAGGCTGATTAACTTGGCACTTTGGTAGCCGTATTTCTTCCACGGAATATTTCTGGCAGAGCAGTACCATTTCTTTGAATGCAGCTCAGGGTACATTTTAGCGGTGAAGCTCCGGTCAAATGAAGCATTATGAGCAATAATAAAATCAGCCTGATGGATCGCTGACTTTATCTTTGTATCATCAAACGTTTTACCCTTAACATCTTCAAAAGGAATCGAATGAATCCGAAAGGCAAATTCATAGTTTTTTCTGGCTGAAAGAGACAGAGGCTCTCTTAAAAAGGAGTGCTCTTCTAGCGTTTCTAAAAAGACATCTGTATCTGTATCATAACGAAACAGCAGGAAACCAATTTCGATCATTTCATCCTGAATGGGCGATAAGCCTGTTGTTTCCACATCGAGAATCATACCGGTAAGAATCATGCAAGTTTTCCCCCTTTCTACTAATCTACCATCTACCACTAGACCGAAACAACTT
Organism: Bacillus sp. V2I10; assembly: GCF_030817055.1. NCBI lineage: Bacteria > Bacillati > Bacillota > Bacilli > Caryophanales > Bacillaceae > Bacillus > Bacillus sp. V2I10. The sequence continues at coordinate 1,276,877 of NZ_JAUSYV010000001.1, forward strand.
TAAGAATCATTTGACTCTGGAGTATTTCCACATTACAATGTGTAGTGTGAGGTGTTGTCATTGTGAAAATCCAGCATTTTAAATTTAATGAAAAAGGCTTAAATCGTTTTTTTGGTCCATTAGAGGCTAAGATTATGAATATCCTTTGGAATTCATCTGAAATGTCGATAAAAGACGTTCAGCAGAAGCTTGAAAAAGAGAAAAAAATGAGCTTTAACACGGTGATGACAGTCATGAACCGCCTAGTTGAAAAGGATGTCCTAACCAAGCGGTCTGAGGGCAGAGGATCGCTGTTCCGTCCAGTCCTGACTAAAGAAGAGTTTCTTTGTGCACAATCCAAAGAGCTGACAAACGGACTGATTGACGAGTTTGGACAAATAGTCGTAAGCCATATGATTGACAGCATTGATGAAGCAGATGAGAGCTTGATTGCAAAGCTTGAGCAAAAAATAAAAGAAATGAAAAAGGAAAAATAGAATGTGGGAAAAAAGATCAAAACAAGTATTTTTAGCTTGTGTGTCCATCTCAATGATTCTGCTCATTCAAATGACGATCTATCTTTTTCGAAAATTGCTCGGCCTGCCGATTGAGTTTAATCTGATTCAATTGTGCAGCACAGCCCTTCAGTCCTTGGGGTTTACGTCGCTTGAATATTTACTTGAAGTAATTATTTATGCGACCGTATCCATGACAGTTTACAAGATTATAAAACAGCTTTACCTCTCTCATACCATTCATAAAAAAATGGCTAAACGGATGAACATATCTTTAACGTCTCGATACAACCTGCAATTCTCTCTGCCAAAAGAGACTATCCAGGTGATTGACGAGGATGCTGTTCTGTCATTGACGATGGGGTTTTTTCGTCCGAAAATCATTCTTTCTACCGGACTATTAAATTTGCTTGATGAAGGAGAAAGACGCGCAGTTCTTTTGCATGAAATTTATCATCAAAAAAACAGAGATCCTTTGAAGCTTTTTGTATTATCGGTGTGCTCATCTGTGATGTGGTATATTCCGATTCTCGGCTGGTTTTATCAAAAATACAGAATGATCCGCGAACTGCTGGCAGATCATTATGCCATCAGCAGACTTCAATCTTCAGCAGATTTAGGAAGTGCACTGCTGAAAATCTTGAAAAAAAATCAAAAAAAGAAGCTTCTATCATTCTCGTATGCACCATTTGCAGATACAGCGATTAATCTTAGAATCCAAAAAATCCTTGATCCATTCTCAGAGACACCGTTAGATCTCCCGTTAAAAAAGGCTGCGGTCTCTATGCTGGTATTCTTCATGCTGCTGATGATGTTTTTGATCGAGCTGTCCTAAAAATTTTTAAGGAATTACACTACGACATGTAGTATAAAATAAAAAGGAGTGTTTTACATATGACAAAGAATGCAGAACTTGGCGGACTGATTGTACGAATCGCATTAGGATTTATTTTTTTCGTGCACGGCTTAACGAAATTTCAGGGAGGAGTCGAAAATACAGCAGGATTTTTCGACAGTATAGGAGTACCTGGTTTTCTGGCTTATCCTGTGGCCCTAATAGAGGCAGCCGGAGGAATTCTCTTAATGCTTGGACTTGGTACACGAATTATTTCCGCTCTCATTGGGCTGATTATGCTTGGAGCCATCTTTACAGCTAAGCTTGGCAGCGGTTTTATAGGCGGATACGAGTTGGATGTGGCATTACTTGCTATGTCAATTTATCTTGTTTTGAGCGGAAGTAAATTTCTTTCACTGGAACAGGTAATCTTTAAAGATAAAGACTAAATTCTCGTTATATAAAAACTTTAAAGCGTGCTTCAGCTGCCCGGATGTGCATTGGAGTAGGACATGGGGTGTTATTCACATGGATCCAGCGGTATGAGTATCACGGAGAAAGTGCATTTATAAAACGCTATACAACCTATTCAGTGGACGATAAACTAGAGGGTTGCAGATAATGTGCTGAATCGGAATTTTGAAGCTTCTAAGCCGAATGAGAAATGGGTCATAGACATCACTGAAGTCAAATTATTTGTAGAAAAACTTTAACTTTATCCGATGCCAGACCAACCTATTCCCTTGTCTCAGATATGTTAAAAAAGGCTTTTAAACGAAAAACTATGGATGATGATTTATTGATTCACTCTGACCAGGGATGGCACTATCAAATGAAGAAATATCGGCTGGCTTTAAAGAACAAGAACATCACTCAAAGCATGTCCCGTAAAGGGAACAGTTACGACAATGCGGTCTTAGAAAACTTCTTTGGTATCCTAAAAACGGAATTTCTTTATTACCAAGACTTTAAAAGTGTCGAGCATTTTAAGCAAGAGCTCAGAAAGTATATCCATTACTATAATCACAAACGAATTAAGGCAAAATTAAAAGGCAAGAGCCCGGTACAATACCGGAATCTTGCCTATAAAACAGCTTAACTAAATAACGAGTCTAATTTTTTGGGGTCACTTCAAGGTAAGGCCGGTTCTTTTTCATTTAAAAAATTGAGGCAGATGCTTTTTATGAGCTTCAAGCATTTCATCAAGTATTTTTTTACCTGTTGTATCGGAAGCGACTAGTGGATTAATCGTCATTGCTAGCAAAGCAGTACTGTAATTTCCGGTAATAGCGGCCTCTGCTGCGACACGTTCAAACGATTTTATTTGCTGAACTAAACCGCGTACAGCAACAGGCAGATCACCAATGGCAAGCGGCTTAGGACCATCCTTTGTGATGACAGAGCTGATTTCAATCGCAGAATCATGGGGAAGACTTGCAATCGCCCCATTATTCATTGTATTTACTGGCTGAATGTCCCTTTTGTCTGTATAGATGGAGTGAATCAGCCGTACAGCAGCATCACTGTAATAAGCACCGCCGCGTTTTTCGAGCTGTGGAGGTTTAATCGCAAGCTCCTCATTTTGATAGAGTTCAAACAGCTCATCCTCAAGCTTTTTCACAACTTCTGCACGGGTACCGGCGGTTTCCGCGTTTTTCATCTCTTTTTCAACCATTTCCCTCGTTTTGTAATAATACTGATGGTATGGGCAAGGGAATATATTCAGGGCTTTTAAAAATTCAGGCTCCCATCCGAGCGCAACGATATTCTGCATCGTGACGGATTGTTCTGGATGTGTAATAAGATCAATCACTTTCTGTTTAACGCTTACCCCGTCTAAATACACATCAAGTCCATATACCATGTGATTTAAGCCCGCAAAATCAATCCGGATCCGGCTGTGCTCAACATTCAATAGCTTTGCCGCACCCATTTCCATGCCGATCGGCACATTGCATAGACCAACAACCTTGCGGACATTGCTGTATCTCAGGACGGCCTCCGTTACCATTCCGGCTGGATTGGTAAAATTGATCAGCCAGGCATCGGGGCAAAGGGTTTCCATTTCCCTGCAGATGCTGAGGATAACAGGAATGGTGCGCAAACCTTTAAACAAGCCTCCAGGACCATTTGTTTCTTGGCCAAGAACCCCATATTTAAGCGGAATACGTTCATCTTTTGCCCGTGCTTCCAAAAGTCCTACACGAAATTGAGTGGTAACAAAATCTGCGTTTTCCAATGCTTCGCGCCTATTAAGAGTAAGGTGAATGGAAATTGGCACATTTGCTTTTTCAACCATTCGTTTAGCGAGGCTTCCTATGATCTCTAATTTTCTTTTTCCCTCTGGAACATCTGCAAGCCATATCTCTGATACGGGAAGTTCATCATAGCGTTTAATGAACCCCTCAATCAGCTCAGGCGTATAGGATGAACCGCCGCCAATCGTTGCGATCTTTAATCCTTTTTTATTCGTCATGCTTACACCTTCTTTGTCCGCTGATAAATTTCAACGATTTCTATGGCAAGATCTTTGACAGTCATGGCTGTCATTAAATGATCCTGTGCATGGATAAGGATGATAGGGAGGTCGTACTTTTCACCGCCGGCTTCTTTTTGAATCAGCTCTGTTTGGAACCGGTGAGCTTTAACGAACTCCTTATCGGCTTCTTCAAGTTTTTCAACAGCGAGTTCAAAGTTTCCTTTTTTGGATGCTTGTATCGCTTCCATCGCAAGGCTTCTTGCATTGCCGCTATGGGCGATCAGATGGAAGGAAAGCTCGTAAAGCTGTTCTTTATTCATAGATTCCCTCCATTATGAAGCAGCATGATTTTCTTCGCTGAATTTCTGTTTATCCCACATGCGGAAGAAAGGATAATAGATAAAGAAGGCAATCACCATGTTAATCAGCTGCATGATGAGCCCCGATATTTTTCCGCCAGTTGCCAAGTACCCGCCAAAGAGTGGAGGCATTGTCCATGGAACTCCGATTCCCGCTGGTCTAGCGACAATTCCAGTCGTCATGCAAATGTAGGTTGCGATTGTAATCGCAATAGGTGTTAAGATAAATGGAATAATCAGCAGGGGGTTCATGACAATCGGCATTCCAAACGTGACCGGCTCATTAATATTGAACACACCCGGTCCTATGGACAGACGCCCAAGCTGTTTCATTTGCTGGCTTTTTCCAAGGAAGAGCATACAGAAGACCAGTGACAGCGTGGCCCCCGATCCGCCAATATAGACGAATAAGTCAAAGAACTGCTGAGTGAAGATATTTGGCAGAGCTTCACCTGCTTGAAAGGCAACCCTGTTTTCATCCATAGAAGTCAGCCAGATTGGCCCCATGACTCCGCCGACGATACTTGCTCCGTGAAGTCCTGTAGACCAAAGAAGCTGAATCAGGATAACGGCGACAATACTTCCGATCAAACTTCCGCCAAGGACGCCGAGAGGTTTACCAAGCAGGATGCTGACTACATTATGAAGACTTTCAAATGACGTATTTTCAACGAGTAACCGCAAAAGCCAGACGGATGTAAGAATAAAGAATCCAGGTATAAGCGCGATAAACGAACGGCTTACTGCCGGCGGTACACCGTCAGGCATTTTGATCACAAGGTTTTTCTGAATGACGAACCTGAATATTTCAGTTGATAGGATAGCAAGAAGCATCGCAACAAATAGTCCTTTGCTTCCCATTAAAGCGGCAGGAATGGCGCCGCCGACCAAAACAGCTTCAGATGCACCTTCTGCTAGAAACGGAACTTGGTAGGGGGTGGCCAAGAGGAAGGCTGCAACAGAAACCGCACCAGCTGTAAGGGCATCAACACCATAATTTTCAGCAAGGCGATAGGCAATCCCGAAAGATGCAATCAGCGCCATGATGTCAAACGTAGCCCCGACTGGATAGAGAAGCTTTGTCAGCCATTGGTCCCCGAATACACTTGCCATAAATTCTGGATAGCCTTCGATCGGAAGAAATCCGAGAATTAAAAACACAGATCCGATAATAATGAGCGGCATTGTAAGAATAATACCATCCCTTAAAGCCTGCAGATGCCGCTGTCCTGCAACCTTTGCTGCAGCCGCCATAAATTTTTCCTCAAAGAAGCGATTGACCTTTCCCATTCTAGTCACCCCTTAGCTGAATTAATAAGTCCAAGAGCAAAATTTAGTACTTCCTTTCCATTGCATGTTCCATAATGCAGCATATTGATGGAATCAACCGGAATTCCGCGTTTCTGCCCCTTTGTCTTTAATTGCGGCAGCAAATAGCGGACTTGCGGTCCTACGAGCAGGACATCCGCCTGATCCAAATGCTTGTTTACTTCACTGGCGCCAACAGCCCATATCCTGCAATCAAGTCCTTGCTCCTTCGCGCTTGCTTCCATTTTAGAAACAAGCAGGCTTGTTGACATCCCAGCAGCACAGCATAGTAAAATATTCACCTAAACAGCCCCCCTTTTGTAAGCGATTTCATAAGTTGTTCAAAAAAATAAACGAGCTTAATAATAGGTATGGAGAATTTTTCGAAATATGTATAAGCTTGTTGCGTGAAAATAGAAAAATAAAGGCGGACAGGCTGAATTTGGAAAAGGGTGCGGAGAACCGAACCTGAGTGGTTTCGGGGTAAATAATTAATACTGATAAACTCTCGATTTACGCTGATAAACATTTAATAGGCACAGATTATTGGCCAGATAAGCTGCGATATCAGCATCCGAAATTGGGGTCATGGATTTCGCTTATTCCGATTTCTAAGGCACCATTCTAAAAAAGAAAAGAGCCCCCGCAGGAGAGCTCTTTTACAGATCAACATCCTCATTTTTGCCACTCTTGAAAATACCTCTGATGATCAAGAATGCAAGAATGAGTCCAATATAAATCAAGAACATGGCAACAAATCCCCAAAGTCCAACTATAGCATCTATAAATTCCATGTTTCCTCTATTAGTCAGGGCCTGCTGTATCTCTATTCCAAATACGAGAACAAACATAAATGTCAGTGTATATAAGAATGAGAGAGCAGTAATGCCAAATGGCAGCTTTGACAGCCATTTAGATAATAGATAAACGAACACAAATACACCCATTCCGATAATGCCCATAATCCAAAAATGCAGGTCTTTATCTGTCACGTTCAGTCCAAGCGTCTGGTAGGCAGCCGCATTGATCATATCGTGTATATTATTAACGATTTCAGCTATAAGCTTAATAAAATCTTTCAGAAACATTCACTCATTTCTATAAGGTGATGATTCTATTATACCTCACTAAGTCAATGCCGCTCTTTTCAGCAGGCGATGAATGGAGCGGTTGGCTTCTCTTAATATGACTTCCTTATTCATTGTTTTCATGATGCCGTTTTCCATCACGATTTTTCCATTGATGATTGTTGTCTCAACATCTCCTCGTCCGGCAGAGTAAACAATTCTTGAAATAGGATCTGCTTCTGAAGGGTATGTGTGGAACTGATTGAGATTCAGAATGACCATATCTGCTTTTTTCCCAATCTCAAGGCTGCCGATTTCATTTTCTAAGCCGACGGCCTTTGCTCCGCCAATCGTCGCCATCTGAAAAACCGTTTTCGCATCCATGGCTGCAGGGCCATGAATCGGCTTTTGAAGAAGGGCAGCAAGCCTCATTTCATTAAACATATCCAGGTTATTATTGCAGGGAGCACCATCAGCTCCAAGACTTAAACTCACATTCATATCGAGAAGTCCATTTGTATCTGCTACACCGGAAGCGAGTTTAAGATTTGAACCGGGACAATGGCTTACATGTATGCCGCGTTCTTTAATAATCCGCTTCTCATTCTCATCAAGCCAGACGCAGTGGGCAAGAATCAGGCGTTCATTCGCAAGTCCGAGATGATCTAAATAGACGATGTTTCTCATGCCTGTTTCTTCAAGAACGACCTTAATTTCTGCTTGATTTTCAGAAGCATGAGTATGTACTTTCACATCATGTTCAATCGATAGCTCTCTTACTTCCTTTAACAGCTGTTCTGTGCAGGAAATGACAAACCTTGGAGAAAAAGCATAACGGATCCTGCCGTTATCATATAAATTCCATTTCGCAAGCAAATCAACACTTTCCTGGATAGAGGACTCCGTTTTCTCTCTAAGTCCTGCCGGCACGTCATATCCTTTATCCATCATGACTTTGCCTGATAACGCCCTTATCCCGCTTGCGGCAATAGCCTGAAAAGCAAAATCGGTATGGTGTACGGTTTCCATATCAACGATGGTGGTAGTACCGCTTTGAATCAATTCCCCAATTCCAAGCATCGCAGAATAATAGACAGATTCCTCGTCGTGGGATGCTTCAAGAGGCCAAATTCTTTTTTTCAGCCAATCCAATAATTCAAGATCATCTCCTCTGCCGCGGAAGAGCGTCTGGCATAAGTGAATATGTGTTTGAACAAATCCCGGAATAATGGTCCGGCTGGCAGCATCAATGACCTTTTCAGCAGGGTTCTTCAGATTTGGTCCAATCGCTGCAATCAGATCATCTTTTATGAAAATATCTCCTGTAAAAATATCATTCTGTTCATTCATTGAAATGATTTGTGCATTTTTAATAAGAAGAGAGCCCATAGAAAACCGAATCATTATATGCAACCTTCTGATTGATAATTTTATAAAATAAGAGGTTATAAAAAGTTAATATAGGAATATAGTAAAAATACGAATCAACGCTTTAACGTTTTAAAACGTTGTAGATTTAAGGGGAATTTCCAAGTAAAATAAATAAAATAGCATTTTTATCGGAAAGGGATGGAGAACTGTGAGATATACAAAAAAAGAGTCAAATGAATTGATTGCAGCTGCTTTTCACCTTTTAAGGAACAGAAAAGTAGCTACTCCTAAACAAATTGCAGATGATCTGGAAGCACAAACAGGCAAACGGGTATCGTCTCCCTCCGCATTTATGGTAAAGGTTATTGAGCGCTATCCTTCTGTCGTAAAACCAAGAAGAGGGGTTTATATGATCAGGGAAGGGTAAATTTTTTTCTGATTTTCTCTTATTCTACTATAGAAAAATCATAAAGACTCCAAATGTGTGAGAAAATGCAACAGACTATTTTATATGTAAAAAAGAACCTCTGATCGATCAGGGGTTCCATTTTTTTATAGGATAAGCAAGTAAATGGTTTCGTGTCTGGCTCCAGCGCCTAGCTCACCGGTCAGAACGGCTCCTCCAATAAAGTCAAAACCGGACTTTTCCGCCAGGTTCTTATCTGCCTTTCGGAGCTTCCGCTTTTTTTAAGAAAGAAATTCATTCGGATTCAATCCGAGTTCATTGCAGATATCAGCTACCACTCTTTGTTCATTGTGGTCGAAATGGCCGTCAGCAAAGCCGATTGCAATGCAGTAGCGTGCAACAAGTCTTGCAATTTCAGGCTTTGATCTGACTTTGCCAAGTGCTTTAAATGCTTCAGCACGGCCGATCATAGGATCCCTTTCAATTCGCTGTACATATAGATTGAACTGCTGAATGACTTTATTTGTATCAAAAACGCGCAATTCCTCACTCTGATTCACAAATTCCATCATTTTTTGGCGTTCTGCAGGATCTAATCTGCCATCTGCCATTCCTACTAGTGCGCATGCGGAAACAACAGCTTCAAGCACGTCCTGGCTCTTGTACTTCTGGAACAATTCCATTGCTTTTCTTTTTTGCTGGTTGGCCCAGTCTGCATAATCCGTCTGATTGGGAGACCAGGAATTTCCGCAGCTGTTGCATGTGAACTTCAGCTTGTTTTTTCCGATAAATCCTCCCAATAAACCGACAGGACCCAGAATTAAACCGCCGACAGCCGCTTTTCCAAGACCAAATCCTTTTTCACCAGTCCGGACATTTGTTGAATGACAGCGGATACAGCTGATGTTTTCGCCGCTGTATGTCTGTGATCCTTGAGCGGGAGGCTGAGAATAAGCTTGGTTTGTTTGACCATATGCAGGTTGACCAAACGATGGATTTTGCTGATTATAGGACGGACTTTGCTGTCCAAATGCCTGATTCTGCTGCCCGTATTCTGGTGAAGGCTGAGAGTATGAAGGCAGAGTCTGGTTTTGCTGAAATCCTTGTGAATGAATTCCTGCCGCCGGTGCAGGCTCATCATCAACAGATACTCCGAAATTGCGGCACAAGGCTTCAAGGCCGCCCTGGAAGCCGCTTGCAATCGCATTGAATTTCCATTCGCCGTTATGTCGATAAAGCTCTGCTGCCACAATCGCTGTTTCAACTGTGAAGTCTCTGCCAAGATTAAATCGGATGAGCTCTTCATTATTAAGAGGATTAAAGATTCGCACATATGCATTTTGGACTTGTCCGAAATTTTGCTGCTTCATTTGTGCATCATGAATGGTTATCGTAAAGGCAATGCGGTGGATGGACTGAGGAACAGCCGTTAAATGAATCTGAATTTGTTCATCATCCTGATGTCCTGCGCCTGTGCGATTATCACCAGTGTATAGAATCGAGCTATTTCCGCCGTTCGGATTATTATAAAAAACGAAGTCAAGATCACTATTTACTTTGCCGGATTGTCCCAGCAAAAACGCCGAAGCATCGAGATCGTATGTAGATCCATGATGGCTCACATCCCATCCTAATCCTACAATGACATTCTGAAGACCAGGGTTGGTTTTTGTTAAATCAACTTTTTGACCTTTGCTGAGCGTAACACCCATTCAATTGTTCACTCCTTAGGTAAATTTTAGTATAAAATTATTTCAAAAATATGTAAAAATAGTAAATTCCTTTACTAGTTAAATACTAAGTCTTTTAAACTATTTTTTCAATGATTAGCTGTTATTTCTTTAATGGAAGAGGATTGGTGGCAAGTGCCTGAAACTTGATGTTAAAATACTCTATACAGAAACATTTTCAGGGAGGGGATTTAGCTTGAAAAAAAGAGTTGTTGTAACAGGTCTTGGAGCCGTCACTCCGGTTGGAGGTACAGCGGAAGAAAGCTTTGATCGCATTATAAAAGGGAAAAGCGGAATAGGACCCTTATCTCATATTGATTCTAGTATTTATAACGTGAAAGTTGCTGCCGAAGTAAAAGGTTTTAAACCCGAAGAGTATATGGATATGAAAGAAGCACGAAGAATGGGCAGGTTTACACAGCTGGCTGTAGCTGCAAGCAAAATGGCTGTGAAAGATGCAGAGCTTACAATTGATGAAAATAATGCAGAGAGAGTCGGAGTCTGGATTGGTTCAGGCATCGGCGGTTTAGGAGAGTTTGAAGAGCAGCACATTAAATTTCTGGACAAAGGTGTAAGACGGGTAAGCCCCTTTATTATTCCAATGCTGATTCCTGACCTTGCAGCAGGGAGAGTTTCTATTGAGCTTGGTGCAAAGGGAATCAATTCTTGTACAGTAACGGCTTGTGCGAGCGGGGCAAATTCAATTGGCGATGCCTTTAAAGTGATACAGCGGGGAGATGCTGATGTCATGATTACCGGCGGAACAGAAGCAGCCATTACTCCAATGACAGTTGCCGGATTTTCAAATATGACAGCCCTGTCTACAAATCCTGATCCTCAAACAGCCTCCAGGCCTTTTGATAAAAACAGAAATGGATTTGTCATCGGAGAGGGGGCAGGCATTTTAATACTTGAAGAGCTTAAGCATGCATTGGCCAGGGGGGCGGAGATCTATGGAGAAATTGCCGGGTATGGGGCAACAGGTGATGCTTTCCATATCACAACACCTGCACCAGAAGGCGAAGGCGGCCAGCGTTCGATGATAATGGCGCTGCAGGATGCAGAATTAAAGCCTGAAGATGTGGATTATATTAATGCTCATGGCACAAGCACTCATTATAACGATCTTTACGAAACACAGGCTATCAAAGCAGTCTTCGGCAGTCATGCCTATAAGCTCCCGATTTCCTCAACAAAGTCCATGACAGGTCACCTGCTGGGTGCAGCCGGTGCAATCGAAGCTATTTTTTCTGTAATGGCTATTAGAGATAAGGTGATTCCGCCTACAATCAATTATGAGACAGCCGATCCTGAACTTGATTTGGATTACGTTCCGAATGAAGCAAGAAATCAGGAGCTGAACGCTGTTTTAAGCAATTCACTTGGATTTGGCGGTCACAATGCGACGCTGGTTTTTAAAAAATATAATTAGAAGAAAGCCGGCTGATGAGCCGGCTTTCAATATGCAGTTTATCAATTGATTTTCGGATTTTATCAATAGATTTCAGCCATATCCCTCTCTATTTTCCCTTTTTATCTTCCATTTTTAGAAATTTATCCACACTAAAGCAAACTCTTGTGAATCCAAATTGCAGCCTGACAGCCGTCTCCCATGGCAATTGTAACTTGTTCGGAATGAACTCCGACATCTCCTGCAGCCCAGACATGCTTGACACTCGTCTCTTTAGTTCTTGGATTCACCACCACATGCTTGTTCTCCAGTCTTTCAGCTCCGAGCATTCCTGCCAATTCAGAATGAACAGTATTCCCCCCAAACGCAGCAAATGCACGGTCACCATATATCCTTCTTCCATCAGAGAGCTGAACACCTGTAAACGTGGAAGTTCCATTTACTAAAACAGAATCAATAGCTTCATCCACGCAGCCAATCCCTTTTTCACGCAATTTCATTTTTATATCCTCAGGCAAATACTCTTTTTCATGATTGATATAGGTAAGATCTTTTGTCCAATAAGTAAGAGTGAGAGCCATATTTGCCCCAGAAGTCCCTGATCCGAGCACCAATGTTTTTTTCCCCTGAACCTCATAGCCGTCACAATCAGGGCAGACATAAATACTTATCCCAAGACAAGGGTACAAATTAGGCAAGTGAGGCAGGCGATCAGTTAAGCCGGTTGCAATTAAAATTCTCATCGCCTCATACCTCTCACCATTTTCTGTCTTCACATGAAAGATAGAATCAGCTTTACTGACACTTGTTGCATACCCATTTAAAAAATGAACACCTGACCGTTCTGCCTGACCTTTACCAAGTTCCCGAAGCGTTTTTCCGCTTACGCCCTCAGGCCATCCTAAAATATTATGGTAGCTCCTGCATAGAGAAGAACGGCCTGAACCTGAATCAATCACCAGAACCCTGCGATTATAGCGTCCAAGCTGTATAGCAGCCTGAAGACCTGCAATACCTGCGCCGATTATAATGCATTCGTATGTATTTTTCATTGAATAACACGCCTTTGTTAAAAAGATAGTGTTAGGATGTGTTAATTTTGGAATGTAATACTTCAGATTCATTAGCAATGAGAACAAATTCTTTCATTTCCCAGAAAAAAGAAACATTTACCAAAAACGGATGACTATTCAATCAACTTTTCCGGAAATAGTTTTAATGGGTATAAAAACTTACAAACAACCACAGCTGATTAAGCGCTTACATATTGAATTCTTGAATCATATGTCACCAATGCCGATTTCATACGAAAGAACGCTTTTTTACAAAAACCACCACTTGTATCCGGATTCCAACTAAACTAAAATGGGACTTTAGAAAAAAGGGAGGGGAAAATGAATGTCTGCTCAGACAACGGGTGCAGCTAGTAAAAAAAGCAGAAATTACATTTTTGAAATTCATTTTTTAAGGGCATTTGCCTGCATCGCAGTAGTAGGAGTACATGTAACTGCGACACATTATTATGCTAATGAACAAACGTGGCATTGGTTTACGTATTTTATTAATCAGTTAGGCAGGTTTGGTACAACGACATTCGCCGTCATCAGCGGTTTTCTCCTTTTTTACCAGGTAAAGAGGAAGGGCTTCGAAATGGGAAGCTTTCTTAAATCACGCTTTTCTAAAATCCTGATTCCTTTTCTGATCTGGAGCTTGGTTTACCGTTTTCTTACCTACTATTATGACAAACAGGCCGTCGGAGATCTTGGCACAGAATTAAAGAAGATTCTGATGGGAGAATCTTTTTATCATCTCTATTTTGTTGCCATTGTTGTTCAGTTTTATTTTATTTTCCCTTTTATACAAAAGCTGTTTCGGAAAAAGACGCTAATGATTGTATTTGCATTTATTGCTCTTATAATCAGCTATAAATTATTTGGATTTAACCCGGGTATTGAAGGGGCTTTTGGAAAGTTTTTAACAAGTAAAACATTTATGCCGATCTGGGTGTTTTATTTTGCATTTGGGGGTGTACTAGCCTACTTTTGGGATGAAATTGTCAGCTTTGCAACTAAACGTCCTTGGCAAATGCTTGCTCTTGCTCTGACTGTTTCTGCTGGAGCAGTCGTTGAATACAAGGTGACTGGACAAGTATCCAATCGGAGGCTGACAAATTTAATCAACCTTCCGTTACTATGCATTGCTACAATAGGCATTTATCCGCTGCTGTCGAGGTGGAGTGTGATTAATAAGCCCCTGAAGCTAATTGGACAATATTCAATGGGTATTTATCTCATTCATCCGATGATCCTTTATTTATTTGCGAATCATATGCCGGAACATTATTGGACAGTAGCAAATGTACCTCTGATGTTTTTAGCGGTCATGCTGATTGCAGTCATGTTTATCCGAGTTCTGCAGTTTATACCGCTTAGCGGTTTTATCATACCTGTACCGAAAATAAAAAAAACAAAGCGTACTTCTCAACCAGAATCTGTTGAGAAAAGAGTACAGCAGTCTGCATAATCTTGTCTTGAAAAGTCCAGTGAATAGCTGGACTTTTTTCAATTATACATTTCATTTTCCCTCTGATTTGACAGGAAATAAAAGCGTGAAGCATGTTCCTTTATTTACCGCGCTGGTTACCTCAATTTGCCCTCCATGATTTTGAACAATTTTATAGCTTACCATCAGTCCGAGGCCATTTCCATTGGACTTTGTTGTGTAAAAGGGGATGCCGAGTTTTTGGATTTCTTCATCTGACAGTCCAATTCCTGAATCTTGAATGGAAACCTTGATTTGTTTTGAATTTTTTTCAATGGAAACATAAATGTTTCCGCCTGCTGACATGGATTCAATTGCATTTTTCAGCAAATTTAAAAAGACTTGTTTTAATTGATTGCTTTCCCCGAAAATGGAAACTTCATCAGACGGAACCGATAAGGAAATGACAACATTCTTCAAAAGCGCTTCAGGCTCTAAAAGCTTTATCACACTATTAACGATTTCAGGCAGGCTGCACTTGCTGAAATAAGTCGCATGAGGTTTTGCAAAAACCATAAATTCACTGACAATAAAATTGATCCGTTCAATTTCAGCTAAAATGGTATCCGCATATTTCATTCCGTCATATGACTCGTCCAATAATTGGACAAAGCCTTTTATTGCGGTCATCGGATTACGGATTTCATGGGCGATGCCGGCAGCGAGCTCTCCTACCATTGATAATTTTTCAGCTTTGCGAAGCATATCCTCCGTTCTTTTCGTATCTGTAATATCGTATTGAATGGAAATATGCTGATAGGTTTTTCCATGGTCATCTAAAAAGGGAACGATTGTCGTATCAACCCAATATTCAGAACCATCTTTTGCTCTGTTAAGAATTTCACCTTTCCATACATGACCATGCTTTATCGTCGTCAGGATTTCATCAAAAAATGACGTTGGATGAAAGGATGAGTTTAAGATGTGATGATTTTGACCGATAAGTTCTTCCTTATCGTATTTTGAGATTGTGCAAAATTTATCGTTAACATATGTAATCACATCATTTTTATCTGTAATGGCAAAAATAGTGGCTTCATTCAGTGCTTTTTTGAGATCAGCTAGCTCCTTCAATGTAATCTGCAGATCTTTATTCGATTCATCTAGTTCAAATTTTGCCAATAGAAGATTTTCATGATAGTGGGTCAAAATAGAGGCGGACATCATCTGCAGGAGAGGATCAAGTTTCTTTAGAACCTCAAAAATCGCAGAAATGGGAAAGTCTGCTGATTGTCTTTCAAGAAAATCAATTAGAACTTTCCGGACAACAGAGACGCTTTTTATGGATGCATCTGCTGTGGAGGGGGTGCTAATTAATCTTCCTGCAAATAATTTAGCGTAGGACCTGAATATATGCTCAAGCTCTTCTTGTTCACTGTGCAAAAAGTCCCCGATGATTTGATAAAAAGTCACAAGTATCGATTCATATTCTCTTAGGCTTGGAGAGAGCTTAATGGTTCTAGCCGCAAGGTCTCCGCCAGAAGCTTTGATTTTTTCGCTAAGGGTTTCCATTTCTCATCCCTCACAACTTTTGATACCTATTAAATTAGACATATAGTCGGAGATATCCTTTGATTTAATGAAAAAAGCCCAATAGAAGGCTTTTTTATTTCCTTATTTTATGTTCTTTTTACCAGCCGGTCGACAAGCTGATCAAGACGCTGCAATTGGAACGCATATTCATAAATAGCTGAAGCAACAACAGTCAAACGCTGATTTTTAAGCTTTTCAGAATCGGACTCCATCATTTGAATAAGGAATATCCTGCTTTCGCGGATCAAGTTGTCATCTTCAAACTGATCATTAACCTTAACTTTCCCCTCATACTTAAAGAGAAGATATTCATGCCACTTTATTAATTGTTCAATCTGGGAATCAAATAATTGATCGTCAATCATCGTGCTGCGGCTTTGAAAGTAATGTTCTTCAATGACTTTTAAGACATCTGCAGCCTGCTGAATAGTTTTCAGCATTTGTTTATAAACGACCAGCTCCCTGACATTCACCGGATTTACTTTTGCCATCTTTTCCCGTTCTTCGTCAAAGATTTCGTATAAATCCTCCAGTTTTTGAAGTTCGCTTCTAAATTCCTTTTGTTTTTCCTGAAAGTATTTCTCCGTTAATTCATCTGAGATGGCTGTCCTCATTAACAGGGACATGGTTTCAAAAACAGATTGAACTTTTGCGTAGTAATTTTCTTTATACTTAGGCGGAAGAATCAGCAGATTAACAAGAAAAGCAGAGGCAATGCCTATCAATATAATCAAGAATCGATTCCAGACAAATAAGAAGTCTTCATTGCCGGGAGCGCTCATAATCGCCAAGACTGTTACTAGAGTCAGCGAAATGGTCGCTTCCATTTTGAGCTTTAAGCTGATTAAAATGACAGAAATCACAACAACCCCGATCACAATCGGATTGCTGCCGAAAAAGAAAATGGCAAACAGAGCAAGCAAGGCTCCAAGTGTATTCGCCTGTACTTGATCAAGCACTTGTTTCCATGTCCGGTAAATGGAGGGCTGAATCGTAAAAATAGCAGAGACTCCTGCAAATACTGAAGGCTCAAGCTGAAAGATAGAGCAGATAAATAAAGCAAGTGTAACTGATAATCCAGTCTTTAAAACTCTGGGTCCTAGTATCAAAGGGGGAGACACTCCGTTTCTTATATCTTGTGTTCCACTTAGTTTATCAGATTTTCAAATCTAAGAAAAAAATGAATTTGTTGAGTGCTGCTCCAACCGCTAATCAAGCTTTTAGTTGTGCTGATTTAGGATGTAATTGGCAGGACGCGCACAAATTCCCCTGAGCGTGCACATATATAAGGTGAACGCGCAGAAACTGGCCATGAGAGGCATAAATGGTTTTGATCAAAAATGAGGATGGAATATAAGACATATTCCCCGCTCAAACAAAAAAAAGAGTGACCTTTTCAGAAAAAACAGGATTCGCAAGTGAAAAAATAGGCAAGTGAGCGAGAATTAGAAAAGGTTAAACTGCGGACTTAGAATTAGAGAAATCTGAAGGAGCAAAATATAAAATAGCGGCCGAAATAAGCCGGAAATTAATCCTTGTAAACACATAGGAATTATGTATAATAAAATTACATTAAAAATTTATAATAATCAGACTGATTGGATAACCAAAGGTCCTTAACAATTTGTTAAGGGCCTTTTTCGTTTCCGAAGGGGAGGAATTTTTTTGAGGAAATTAATTATTTTTGCTTTCATCGGTTTTCTGGCACAGCTTATTGATGGTTCTTTAGGAATGGCCTATGGTGTTACATCCACAACAATGCTGCTTACGTTTGGAATAGCACCGGCAGTTGCCTCTGCTTCCGTTCATTTAGCAGAGGTTGTTACAACGGCGGCTTCAGGTGCATCACATATAAAATTTGGGAATGTTGATAAACAGGCAGTATATAAACTAATTATCCCAGGTTCTATTGGGGCCTTTGCAGGAGCAGCCTTTTTGAGCAATTTGCCTGGTGATTTAGCAAAACCCTTTATAGCCATCTTTCTTTTAGTATTGGGTCTTTATGTCCTGCTGCGTTTCTTATTTCATTTTGAAGCACGTGAGCAAAGTGAATCCCTCCCACTAACCCGGAAAAAATCGATCCCCCTTGGGTTAATTGCCGGTTTTGCAGATGCAACAGGCGGCGGGGGATGGGGACCAATTGCAACTCCTGTCCTTTTATCGCAAAAAGGGTCATCTGCACGAAAGGTTGTCGGAACGGTCGACACAAGCGAATTTGCAATCGCTGTTTCTGCTACCCTAGGATTTTTCATTGCACTTGGCTGGGAGCAAGTAAACTGGTACTGGGTTTTTACGCTTATGATCGGAGGAATAGTAGCAGCTCCGATTGCAGCATGGCTTGTTAAAAAACTGCCGGCATATCTGCTGGGTGTTCTGGTCGGGGGATTTATTGTTCTGACAAATTCAAGAACTCTTCTAACTACATGGGCTGTTGACGCTTCCATTGTGCCGTTTATTTACGGTTTCATATTGATTGGATGGGCAATGGCGGTTGGATATGCGGTCAGGAGGAACCGGATAAAGGCTGAGGAAGCAATCAGTATATGAAGTGTTTGATAGAATAAAATTGAAAAAAAGGAGGGCTTATGTTCCTCCTTTTTCAAGTTCTCGTTTATAAAGATTGTGAAACTGCTTTCCCTTTTAGCAAGGTTCTTTCTTTTGTAAACTTTGGCAATCGATCACCGTGCGCTTCTATCAACTCAGCAGTCATATCCCAGATTTCATTCAGTGACAAAACAGATGAGGTATGAGGATCAAGCATAACCGCTTGATAAACGTAATCTATATTTCCTGTAAGAACAGCTTCAACAACTAACTGCTGGACATTAATATTTGTCATATTCATCGCAGCTAAATGAGGAGGTAAATCTCCAATATGAATGGGCTGGATTCCGCGCTTATTGACTAAGCAGGGTACTTCAACACATGCGTTTTCCGGTAAATTAGTTGTGTTCAGAACATTCCCCCAGATCTCCCTGTTGACTCCCGTTTCGATGGAATGAATAATAGGTGCACCATACCATATTCGTGGCTTTTTTTAACCTCAAAAGATTCATTTCGGTTAATGATCTGCTTCATCTCATCAAAGTGTTTGAGGTTTTCTTTACTTCTTCTAATGTATTAAATCAATTGGAATATCAAAGTCTTTTATTAAACTGTCGCGTTTAATAAAAGGGGTTTTTTCATCCGGGGAAATTCACTCATAATCATAAAAACTTCTTTTGCCATCAAGCAAGGATTCAGCGAGCTTTAAAGCTTTTTCAGTTTCATTTTGTTTTAAGTAGTAATGGAATAATTTTTTCTCGTAATGATCAACAATGATATTATAGCCGCTTTCGCGAAAATGGTTTAGGGCAGTTGACTCTATGTATTGATAATAACGGATTTCCTGCTTTTGAAATAAATAGAGCAGCAGCTGAAAATCAACAAACCTTCTATCATTTCTCTTTTTGCATAGCTGCAATCCTTCTTTAGCAAGTGAGATCAGCTCTGTCTCAGGCAATAGCTTTCCTTTGTGGCAGGCTGTAAGGTAACTTTCGAGTGTAGTTAAATAATGCGGGTTTTCAGTGGTTATGAGTCTCATAGCCGTTTGATAAATATCAGATGCTTCTTTATACAATTTGCGCCTGGAGTGTTCAAACGCTAGGTTATGATAGAGCTTTGCTTTCCGGTCCTGTGCCAAACAGGCATCACACAGTTTCAGGAGAGAGTCATACTTTCGCTTCGTATCTTCAAAGTCATGAAGCTCCTTTGCGTTAAGCTGGGCGATCATAATGGTTTCAGTATCGATGATTCTTAAGATGTTTAACGTTCTGCGAAAATAATGAAGGGCTTTTTCCGCGTAATAATAGGATGTTATATTTGAATGAATGGAGTGATAGGCAATCGCAAGGTGATAATAGAATTCATGATGATTATATTGTGTTTGGTCAATGCTTTTAAGAATCTGTATACAATCATTGAATTGCGAGCTCAGAAAATAATAGATTCCAAGGACGTGCTTCAGAAGATTCTGTTCATATGCGGGAAGAGAGTGCTCCTGCTTGCTTAGCGTGAAAATGAGCTGTTTCGCTTTTTCCAGCTGATTCGTAAAAAGATAATATTTAGAAAGCAATAAGCGGTATAGAATTAAATAATCCGGCAAGTCCTTTAGCGTTTCCTGTTCGCTTTCTTTTTTAAGAATTTCCACTTCCTGTGTTCTCTGCATGATCATCGCTTCGTGCCATTCCGTCAGTTTTTCATTGAGTTTGTTATAGCGGATCACTTCTGTTTCCAAATCAATTTTTAATCTTTTTGATAGTAAAAAAGTGATCTCTCCCGAATACTCCGTAATGCCCCGTTCAATTTTACTTAAATGGGTGACAGAGCAAATGCCCTGCACGAGTTCACCTTGTGTGAAGCCTTCTTTTTCGCGATAAAATTTAATCAGTTTCCCCTCTAACATCTGTTTCACCCCGGCTGCTTGAACTTTTCTACTATTATAGAAAAGTTTTGAGAGTGAATCTAGCAGGAATAAAAGAGATGATAAAAAAACGCCTTCCTGCTTGAGGAAAGACGTCTAAGAAATAAACTGTACAAATGAAGCAATAAGCAAAGCCCCTGATAGTCCAAAGAATAGGTCTTGTTTTGTCATATCCAATTTCTTTAATAGATTCATCATCATTTCCCCTTTATTTTTTTATATAAATAAGACGATTCCCCTTTTTAATTTGTTTCAAAAATATCAAAAAGAACAGCAAAATCTGCTGTTCTTTTTGTCTTCAAATGTTAGTTGCTTTTAGGTGCAAGACCAATCTTCTTTAAAAATTCAACTAGACCATTTTTGCCGATTTTTTCTTTCAGTTTGGCTTTTTCTGATGCTAAAGAACCGATTGCGAGGAAATTCTTTTCAATGAAACGTATGTCTGTTTCTCCTACAACTCCGTCTTGATCAATATCAAGGTTTGGATTGCTTGGATTTGTTTTTCCATAATGATTAACTGCAAGCTGGATGTCACGTATATCGACGATTTCATCCCGATTTACGTCTCCTGCAAGATTTGTATTTGGATTAATCCCTTGATTTATGCCATATAGCTTTCCATCAACCTGCTTGCTCAGCATGACTTTAGTAGCTACTTTTGTATGGCCGTCTGCTTCAACATAAACAGTATGATAATCTTTGGAAACAGGAATTCCCGGAATTTTAAACTGGCCTCTTTCATTTATTATGCCCGGATATGTGCTGCCGTCAGCTGCTTTTGCGTAAACCCTGAAGCCCATTTTACTATAATCATGTTTATTCCCTAAATAGCCTCCCGAAGTCAAAAAGGCTTCTGGGGAAATATAACCCGTAACTTGTGAGTGCTTGGAGATGAAAGTAAATCTTTCTAAGCTGTAAGCAGGCAAAATAGTCGGCTCCGTTTGTCCAGCTTTGATGTATGAAAGCTTAGTCACGTTGAAAAGTGCTAATGAACTGTAGAACGTATCATCGATTACCTTAAAAGTTACATCCAGGAATGGAAGATCACCGTCGAATCCTTTGAAGCCTTCTTTAGATAAGGAAGCTCCAACTTTTACGGATTCTGCGCTCACTTCTGCTTCATGAAGGCCTACCTTAACTCCTTTTTGCTTAGCAAGGGCCTCGAAGGCTCTATTTACTTTCACACTTTGGAATTTAAAAATATCAGAGTACGTATTGTCAATTTCAAATTCACCGGACATAAATCGTTTCACATTATTCAGGTCAAGAGTCATCGTAATTTCGCTGCCGATTTTCACGCTTTGTTTGTTATAGCGGTTTGTGGCGTGCACTGTGCCTTCTTTCATAAATACATAGTTAGGTGAAGCTAAAACATTGGCTGCAGTCGCAATGTCCCAAGGGAAAATGCGAAGCTGATAAGGCTTTGTTTCGTATTCTTCCGGTAGGACGCCGAATTTCGTATCGCCATTATCCTCAAGCTTGAGGAAGCCCCTAATAAACGGTCCGTTGTTTTCATAATAAGCAGCTGTATTTGATTTTTGTGTATAATCATAGCCTTTTGATGCGAGCAGATCTACAGTTGAATCTGTTACACTGCCGTGAACCCACAGACCGCGGTAACCATCTTCCTCTGTCAGCATGCTGTCGTCAATTTCCACAACACCTGGCTCTACATCAAGATCTACTTCAGGCGGAGTATTATCAACAACAGCGACGTTGGCAACGCTGTATGTTTTTCCATCTTCATCATGACCGATCATTTCTAAAGAGTATTCACCAGCAGGGACTCTTACAGGTGCCTCTGAAATAGGCTGGTCTTTATTTCCTGTAAATGGAAAAACGATTCCTCTAAAAGCAAGCCTTATGAAATATTCACGGTCCGGAACAGCGTTTGTTCCGTCAAAGCTTCCGGTTATGCCTATTGGCTCACCCGTTTTTGTGTCTTTTAAAACAAGATCAAACTGCTTTAATGGACTTTTCAGCTTAAAGATCATTGGTGAACCAGGTGATGCATATTGATGGAACTGCGTATCGTTTGTGACGGATGGCTGCAATAGTTCCGTATACTCTATTCCTTTGTCAGTGACGCGAATCGCAAAAGGAATTTGAAATTTCTCTTCAGGATTTTGTTCATTCACTAAATGAATATATCCTTCGTAACGGCCGATTTCCGCGTTTTCCGGTACCGTAATTTTAGCTTGAATATCTTTAGTTTTTCCGGCGCCAACCTTAAGGGTTTCTGGGACAGCTACCTGAATTTTATTTTCAAGAGCATCCTGAACACCTTTTCTTGCTTGATGGTATTCCACATCTGCACGGTAAGTCTGAGCTTTGCGGGTTTTGTTTTCAATTTGGAGAGTTCTGCTGTCTTTCACTGCAGCTCCTTCTTTTGTATAGCGGGAACCATAACCGATCGATCCTGTAACTTCAGGAATGTCCACATATTCAAAATTCTCAATATTTTCTGTCGTATCCAGCACCTTAAACGAAACTTTGGAATGCACGGCATTGTAGGCATCAACGCGACCGGCACCGACTTCAAAAACGGAATAATTTTGTTTAAGGTCATCAGCTGTATTCATAATGGCAGTTTTCACTTCAAAAGGATCAAGATCAGGGTTCTGCTGCAGAACTAGAGCTGCTACACCCGTAATATGCGGAGCGGCCATAGAAGTTCCTTGCATACGCGTGTATGCTGCTGTGTAGTCATTTCCGTCTTCTGGATGATTCATATACTCAGGATACGTAGAGAAAATAGACACCCCTGGAGCAACAATATCAGGCTTGATATCGTAATTACCGTTCACAGGTCCTCTTGAGCTGAAGTCTGCAAGAGAATCACCTTCTGTTTTTACTTCTTTTAACTCATTAAAGGTAATGGAGGCTTCTGTTAATCCCTTGATTTTTTCACCGTCTGCTTTTGACAGCTGGAAGGTTGGAATGTACTTTGTATTTTCACCAATGTAGGTTGGAATTTCACCATCTGCATTGTTGTAAATAATGACAGCCGCTGCCCCGGCATTCTTAGCATTTTGAACTTTAGCATCAAATGTCAGCAAGCCCCGCTCAATAAGAGCGACTTTTCCATTGAAATCTTTTCCATCAAAATCTGCTGGGTTTCCAAGTCCTGCATAAATGAATGGCAGTGTTTGACCTTCAAATTCTTTTAATTGATCCGCAAAATTTTTGCCTAATAGCTTCATAGATTCAAAGCGGATGTCATTCACAGCAGCCGAAAATGACGGGATGGAGATGGCAGCGTCAGATGCACCGACTGAAATGCCAAAAGCACTGGTTCCCGGTGAACCAACCGTTTTTTCATTTGGTCCCGCGTTTCCGGCAGATACGACAGAGACGACACCGGAGAGCATGGCATTATTAATGGCTACAGATGTTGGATAGAGCGGGTCATTGATTGAGGCACCTAATGAAAGATTGATAACATCCATTTCATCGCTGACTGCTTTGTCAATACCGGCCAAAACACCTGCTGTGCTGCCTGATCCATATGGTCCTAAAACGCGGTAAGCATAAAGGTCGACCTCAGGGGCAATTCCTTTGACCGCATAATCCACATTGTTTTTCTGTTGAGCTGCAACGGTTCCTGAGACGTGTGTACCATGAGAAGTATAATAGGATGAGCCTGTAGATGGATTTATCTCAGGATTATTCGTTTCTTTCCAATCTTTATAAGTTGTCTCCATTGGGTCTGCATCGTTGGTTACAAAATCCCAGCCTTTAACAGAAGCAGGATCCACGGCTGCCGGATCTTGTCCGGCCTGTGCTTTATATCCCTTGTAAGCACCGGCTAAGTCAGGATGTGTGTAGTCAATGCCAGTATCAAGAACTCCAACTTTAATTCCTGCACCTTTGATGTTCTCATCATGAAGCTTATCCACGCCAATTTGCGGAATACTGTCCGCCATTTTAGGCGAGATGCCTTTTGCTTCAGGCGGAAGCTCAAGCTGAACCTCTGCGTTGCTCCAGATTCGTTTAACCGAGCCTGAATGAAGCAGTTCCTCTACCGCGATGCCTGGCAGAGTCATTGAAACACCGTTGAAGGCATTTTTATACTCTTGTTTAATTTCTACTTTAGCCGTTTCGAAAAGATCGCTTTTCTTTTTTGATTTGAAGGAGTTTACATAGGCTTTAAAGTCTTTATGAGATGCCTCTACTTTTTCTTTTGCGGAAGATAAGGAGATTTTTTTTCCTTTTAAGGCTTCTTTTTGAAGATCTACTTTAGCAGGTGCCTGGTTAAATTCTACGATGACTTGTACGAGTTCCGGACTTGAAGTGTTTATCTTTGGATCAATTGTAAAGCCTGGGCCAACATCCACCTGCTCAAGAGCTCTTCTTTGTTCTTCAGATAGATTGCTTAACACTTTTTCAACATTGCTGATCTTAGCTGTTTTGATGGGATTTTCTGCGAGTATGTTGTACGGAATTGAGGCGGTGAGTAATAAACCCATTGCCAGTGTGCCTGTTATCAGCTTCTTGCCTTTATTATTCTTCATATAGTTCCCCCTTAATTTTTTAGTTGTGGGAAAAATTAAACTATTTCAAAATTAATAGTATAGGCAGAAGCGTTTCTTTGTAAATTGGGGTAATTTAAGAGGGGGAAAGCCTCAAAATCAGTAGTTCTTTTAGCATAAGAGATTAAGAAGAAACCAGACATCTACGCTGATCTATTGTGTTAATAGAGGGAAAAGTCATCATTAGAACTGATTCAATAAAATAAGCATATAGGTCTTTCTGGGTGTGAAATTACCCCAATAATCATTAAATTTAAGATGTTTCTATCGGAAAATAGTAAATGTATGAAGTACCTATTTTTAAAACAATTTCTTTCTTATAATTGAATTTCTAAACTGGGCTAATATAATGAAACATTATAGTAAAAAGGTGATTAATTAACTAGATTGCAAGGGATTTTTGAAGGAAAACAAGGAATAAAGTGGAAATTTTCAGTTTATTAGTAAGGTTATTGTTATAGCGCTGTTACAATTGTAATAGATTTATTATCTCTCTGTTTTTTATTAGCCTCCTTTTTGTGATAACATGGGAAACATTCGTAATTGCTGAAGGAGGAAGAAAAATATGAAAAAAACTATCTTTTCATTAGCGGCTGTAGCCGCTCTAACAACTACAGCAGGAATTAGCGCGCAAGCAGAAGAGGTCGTAGTAGATAAAGGAGACACTCTGTGGAGCCTATCACAGGAGCACAAAGTTTCAGTAGATGATATTAAAAACTGGAACAATTTAACATCAGACATAATTATTGCAGACAATACATTAAAGATATCAGATGAAGAAGTATACACAGTTGTTGCAGGCGATACGCTTTGGAGCATCGCAGAGAAATTTGACGCTAGTGTAGAGCATATTTCTGAGAAAAACGAGTTATCAGGAGATGTCATCCACCCTGGTCAAGAGCTTGTGATCTTCAGTGATGCTGACAATGCAAGTCCAGCTCCCGCTCCAGAAGCTAAGCCAGAACCGAAGGATCAAAACCCTTCTGTAAATGATGCTTCTGCAAGTGCAGTGGCAGAAAACGACGTCAGTGAAGAAGGCGTAGCAAAAGAATTAACCGTAACAGCTACAGCATACACTGCAAGCTGTGAAGGCTGCTCAGGAACAACTGCTACAGGCGTTGATTTAAAAGCGAACCCTGATAAAAAAGTAATCGCGGTAGACCCGAGCGTCATTCCGCTTGGATCTAAGGTATATGTTGAAGGCTACGGCTATGCAACAGCAGAAGATACTGGCGGTGCAATTAATGGGAACCGCATTGATGTTTTCATCCCGACACAAGATGCTGCAGTAGCATTCGGTAAGAGAGAAGTTAATGTGAAGGTATTAAATTAATAGATTAACAGATTGATAAGATGCGGCAGACCTTCCGAAAAATGGAAATCTGCCGTATTTTTTATTGGTTAATTTCTGAATAATTAAAATAATGATTGAATATGAAGGGAAAGATTTAATATAATAAAATAAATGAAGTTTTTCCTTCACGTAAATGAAAAGGAGCAGACATGAAACCAAAATCAATCTCTCAAATTATTAAGGAAAATTATTCTTCTTTATCGCAAGGTCAGAAAAAAGCTGCTGAATTCCTTACTCTGCACAAGGAAGAAGGGGTATTGCTCACTGCTTTTCAATTAGGGAAAAGAGCAGGCGTAAGTGAGACGACCGTTATTCGTCTGGCCTATGCTCTAGGTTTTAAAGGTTATTCAGACATGCAGGAGGCACTGCGCAGGAATTGGCTGGAAAAGAAACAGGGTGCAGGCCTTGAAGGATTGCCTGCAGAATTGAAACAACCAAATGAAATGAGCATTTTCAGTTCGGTCATCGAGAAAGAAACATCTGTATTGCAGCAATTATTAATGCAGGTCGATGAGAACGAGATTTGGAAGACGGTTGATCACTTTATACAGTCTGACCGCATTTATATAGGCGGATTTGGAAGTTCCTACGGAGCTGCCTATTGGCTGCATTATACCCTCAAGCAATATAGGGATAATGTAGCAATTTCAAGTTCATCAGGCTTTTCACTTGAAGATATTCTTGATCTGAATCAAAATTCTGCGGTGATTATTTTCTCGTTTCCAAGATACCGGAGAGAATCCATAGAACTTGCAAAATGCTCACAAGCTCAAGGGGCAAAAGTGATAGCCCTTACAAACAGACAGTTTTCTCCTGTTGGACAGCTTGCTGAAATTACGTTAACAACGGAGGAAAAGCTGGACTCGGGGGATCATTCGATTGCTTCTGTTGTCAGTTTACTGGAAGTCATCATGGAAGGTGTTAAGCATCGGGATCGGGACAGAATCAGCCTTCGTCAGCAAAAATTGGAAAAGCTTTATACGGATCAGGAATTATTTTTAGAGTAAAACCAAACATAGGGGGTATTTGAATGAATGGAGTGCCGAAATTAAATGAAAAAGCAGAGTTCAAAACGTTTCCTGCAGGGGACATATTAACATTCTTAATTCCTTCATTAATTGGAATCTTCTTGTTTGTCATACCGATTATGACGGAAGATGGAATGACCATTCCGGTTGCTTTTTTAGCCGGTCAAATTAACTCGTATATAGGTAATCTCATTCCTGCCATTACAGTATTGATTATGGTTCTTTCCATGGCTGGATCACTTGCAGCAGCAGCTATAAAGCCGAAGTTTATAACAAAAAGCACTTACTTTAATACATTATTAAACGTTAGTCCATTTTGGCTGATGGCCCGGGTTCTAGGAACTGTATTTGCTGTAATTACCTTCTACAAGATAGGACCTGAAATGATTTTTTCAGAGAATACAGGAGGACTATTAATTTATGAGCTAATTCCGATTCTTTTTTCAACGTTTTTATTGGCAGGACTGCTTTTGCCTCTTCTATTAAACTTTGGATTACTCGAGTTTTTTGGAGCGCTGTTTCTAAAAATAATGAGACCTGTGTTCACACTTCCCGGCCGTTCTTCACTTGACTGCCTGGCTTCATGGGTAGGGGATGCAACGATTGGAGTTCTTTTAACAACGAAGCAATATGAGGATGGATATTATACAAAGCGCGAAGCTGTGGTTATCGCGACAACGTTCTCTGTTGTTTCCATCACGTTTACAATCGTGGTCATTAATTACTTGAAATTAGAACAGTATTTTCTTCCTTACTACGGGACGATTGTTGTTGCCGGACTTGCTGCTGCTCTGATCATGCCGCGTATTCCGCCGCTTTCAAGAAAAGCGAATACTGGCTATGAAAAAACAGTGCTAAAGGAAGAAACTGAAATTCTTCAAAACATCTCCCCGGCAAAGTGGGGCTTTCAGCAAGCAGTTATGAAAGCAAAAAAGAATGATGGACCACGTTCTGTATTAAAAGAGGGAGTCCAAAATGTGGCGGATATGTGGTTTGGGGTCTTGCCGATTGTGATGGCTATTGGGACGATCGCGCTTGTCATTGCAGAGTTTACTCCATTTTTTATGTATTTGGGAAAACCGTTTGAACCGATTCTCACTTTAATGCAGGTACCAGAAGCGGATAAAGCAGCGCAAACTATGGTAGTGGGATTTGCAGATATGTTTTTGCCTGCTGTAATCGGCAGCGGGATCGAAAGCGAAATGACCCGATTTATTATTGCTTGTGTATCTGTTACGCAGCTTATTTATATGTCTGAAGTGGGTGGTTTGCTGCTCGGTTCAAAGCTGCCGGTCACTATTTTTGATTTGATCCTGATTTTCTTAATCCGAACATTGATTACTCTCCCAATTGTTGTGATATTCGCGCATATGATTTTTTAATAGGAGGCAAAGACAGGAATGCACATTGCAGACGAACACAAGAAAGAAATACTAAAAACGTATCAGGAGCTGCACCTGCTTGCAGAGCCAAGCTGGGAGGAGGAAAAAACCTCACAATATATAAAAGAAAAACTAGTAAATGCAGGCTTTATTATTCAAACCTATGAAGGGCATTTCGGTTTTATCGCAGAGCTTGAGGGGGAGCAGTCAGATGTTATTGCCCTCCGCGCGGATATGGATGCACTGGTTCAGGAAGTGGACGGGGTGGTCGTGCCCAACCACTCCTGCGGCCACGATGCTCATAGCACAATGGTCCTGTTTACCGCACTCACTCTCTCAAAACAGAAGATGAAGCATACGGTCCGTTTTATCTTCCAGCCGGCGGAAGAAAAGGCAGCGGGCGCCCTTAAGATGATGGAGGAAAACGTCCTTCAGAAAGTGAAGTTTCTTGGCGGCATCCATTTGCGTCCAGTGATGGAAATTCCGTTTGGAAAGGCCGCGCCTGTTATTCTGCATGGTTCAACGGCAAGCATTAAAGGAGTAATAAAAGGGGTGCCCGCTCACGCTGCCAGACCAGAACTGGGCAATAATCCGCTTGAGACCGCCGCTCTGTTAATCGGGGCGATACGCCAAATTCAATTGAATGCAGCTGATCATTATTCAATAAAAATAACGGAACTGCATGGGGGAGAAGCCTCCAATTTGATTCCTGAGAACGCTCGCTTTACGCTTGATTTGAGGGCAGAATCGAATGACACGATGGAGATGCTTCTGGAAAAAGCGAAGCATACGATTACAAAAATCGAAGAGTTAACCGAGACGGAAATTACTTCAAAGGTAGAGGAATACTCACCCGCAGCGGTAAAGAATCTTCCTGCGATTGAGATAGCAAGAAAAGCGATTGTCTCAATCCTTGGCGAAGAGAATACCGAAGAGGCCTGTGTTTCTCCCGGGGCAGAGGACTTTCATTTTTATACGGCGGAAAATCCGGCGATTGCCGCTACAATGATAGGTCTCGGCTGTGGCCTAAAACCTGGTTTGCATCACCCAAAGATGCAATTTAATCAAGAGGCTTTAGTTTATGGCACTAAGATTTTAACACAAATGCTGCTGGATGCAGATCAGCAGCGATGGTAAACAAGGAGGATAGAATCTTGAAAAAAGAAGTGCAGGATTCAATGATTATCCGCAATCTTCAAACGGTAAAAGAGCTGGAAGAAGTCAGGCGCCTTGAGGCAATAATCTGGAGTATAGAGGATTCTGTTCCTGTTAATCAAAGTGTGGCTGTTGTGAAAAATGGCGGCTTTATTCTTGGCGCCTTTTATAAAAATGTGCTCATTGGCTTTCAATACAGTTTTCCGGGATATGACGGGAATAAAGTGTATCTCGTTTCCCACAGCTTAGGCATCCATCCGGATTACCGCAAATTTGGAATCGGAGAAAAACTGAAAATCGCACAAAAAGACACAGCACTTGAGATGGGATATGACCGGATCACCTGGACATACGATCCGCTGGAAACCGTCAATGGAAATCTTAACATACATAAGCTAGGTGCAATTGCAAAGGAATATATCCCTAATGTTTACGGCGAAATGGCGGACAATTTAAACGCTGGTATACCGACAGACCGTTTTTTAGTCGAATGGCATTTGAATGAGCAAAACAAAGTAAATGTGAAACAAGCAAACATTCCATATGCTCTTTATACAAATGAAATAGACAATTTTCCTTTTCCGGAAAAAACAGACCTGTCCCTGCAAAGTCCGCATATTTTCGTTCCCGTGCCTGGACAGTTTCAGGAAATCAAAAGGGCTGATTTTCAGCTTGCTAAAGAATGGAGAGATAAAACTGGCGAAGTGTTCTCCCATTATTTAAGTCAGGGGTGGGTGGTATCCGATTTAGTGAAAGATAATCGTCACATTGGCCAGTATCTATACCTCTTAGAGAATGGGGGACAAGGAAATGGAAATTAAAAGCATTATCCTAAGGCAAATCAAGATGGATCTGCTGCATCCTTTTACCACAAGTGTCGGAACAGAAGAAGATAAAGACATTATTTTAGTTGAAGTGAAATCGAAATCAGGATTATCAGGCTGGGGAGAATCTGTTTCCATTACGCAGCCAATCTATAATGAAGAAACGGTCAAAACGAATTGGCATATGATGAGCGATCACTTGATTCCGCTTCTTTATCAAGAGCCTGTCACTCATCCAGATGGGGTGTCAGAGCGATTTATAAAGATACGCGGTAACTACAATGCCAAAGCCGCGATTGAAATGGCTGTTTGGGATCTCTATGCAAAAGAGAAAAACATGACTTTGGCGAAAGCGCTCGGTGGTGCAAGAGACAAAATCGAAGTGGGTGTAAGTGTCGGCATCCAGCAATCTCAGGCGAAAATGCTAAAACAAATCGATGGTTATTTGAAGGCTGGATATAAGCGGATTAAAGTGAAAATTATGCCGGGCTGGGATGTTGATATTATTAGATTAATTCGTCAGGAATTTCCGCATATTCAGCTGATGGCCGACGCAAACTGCGCCTATACGCTGAATGATATAGAACACCTAAAAGCACTCGACGAATTCGGATTAACAATGATTGAACAGCCGCTGGCTCATAATGACATCGTTGACCATGCAAGGCTGCAGGCTCAGCTCAAAACGCCTATTTGTCTGGACGAAAGCATACATAGTGCAGAAGATGCGAGAAAAGCGATTGAGCTTGGAAGCTGCAGGATTATCAATCTTAAAATCGGACGTGTCGGCGGGCTCACAGAATCAAAAAAAATTCATGACTTATGTGAGCTGCACAACGTTCCGATGTGGTGCGGCGGAATGCTTGAAGCGGGAATCGGCAGAGCTCATAATATTGCCATAACTTCACTGAACAACTTCACTCTGCCTGGAGATACAGCCCCTTCTTCTCATTATTGGAAGCGGGATATTATTACTCCGGAAGTGGAAATGAAAGATGGATACATTTATATTCCAGAAAGTCCTGGAATCGGGTATGAACCGGACCTGGAACAAATCGAGAATATCACGTCATACAGCCGTTTTTATCATAATTAATTTAAGAAAACTCAGGAAAAGCAAGAAGGGTTATCCTTTCTTGTTTTTTTCATCCGCAGGTGAAATGAATCAATAACCAATATTTATCACGCTCTAACAGCTTATTTCAAGTATAATGATGATTCATGAGTTAAATACTTGAAAAAACACAAGAAAAAATGAGGATGCTAAATGAGTAATAAAGGGTTTATTGATTATAAATTAAGCGCGGAAATTGTGAGAGCGCTGGATAGCTTAAATTATACGGAACCGACAGAAGTTCAGAATAAAGTCATTCCTGTCGCTTTAGAAAAGAAGGATCTTGTCGTGAAATCACAAACAGGGAGCGGGAAGACGGCATCGTTTGGCATTCCGCTCTGTGAAATGATTGAGTGGGAGGAAAATAAGCCTCAAGCTTTAATTCTGACTCCAACAAGGGAGCTCGCTGCACAGGTAAAAGAGGATATAACAAACATCGGCAGGTTCAAACGGATAAAAGCGGCGGCCATTTATGGCAAACAGCCATTTGACAGGCAGAAAATTGAGCTGAAGCAAAAGACTCATGTTGTAGTCGGAACACCCGGAAGAGTCCTTGATCATATTGAAAAAGGAACACTTGCTTTGGAAAAGCTGCAATATCTGATTATTGACGAAGCCGACGAAATGCTGAATATGGGATTCATCGACCAGGTAGAAGCGATTATTGATAAGCTTCCAACAGACAGAGTTACAATGCTCTTTTCAGCTACTTTACCAAAGGATGTAGAAAATCTCTGCCATAAATATATGAAAAAACCGGTTGAAATTGAGATAAAAGCTGCTGGGCTGACGACTGCATCAATTGAACATTCGTTGATTGTGGTGAGAGAAGAGGAGAAGTTCACTCTTCTTAAAGCTGTGACTGTCGTTGAAAACCCTGACAGCTGCATCATCTTCTGCAGAACACAAGAGCAGGTTGATGCCGTATTTAAACAATTAGACCGCGCCAATTATCCCTGTGATAAAATTCATGGCGGCCTTTATCAAGAAGATCGCTTTGCTGTCATGAATGATTTCAAAAAGGGAAAATTCCGGTATTTAGTTGCGACAGATGTCGCCGCCAGAGGAATCGATATTGATAATATTACACATGTCATTAACTATGACCTGCCGCTTGAAAAAGAAAGCTATGTACACCGAACTGGCAGAACGGGCCGGGCAGGCAAAACAGGAAAAGCGATTACTTTCATTACGCCATATGAGGAAAAATTCCTTACCGAAATTGAAGATTATATCGGCTTTGAAATTCCTAGAACACTTGCCCCAACGAGCGAAGTTATTTCTAAAGCAAAAGGTGCATTCGAAGAAAAAATAACATCCCGTCCTGAAATTAAAAAAGACAAAAGTGCCAAGCTGAATAAAGGAATTATGAAGCTCTATTTCAACGGAGGCAAGAAAAAGAAAATCCGTGCAGTCGATTTTGTCGGTACGATCGCCAAGATTCCCGGAATGACAGCAGGCGACATTGGCATCATCACCATTCAGGATAACGTTTCTTATGTAGAGATTCTTAATGGAAAAGGACCAATCGTTTTGAAAGCAATGAAAAATACAACGATTAAAGGCAAGCTTTTGAAAGTTCATGAAGCGAATAAATAAAGTAAGAAAACTCCGTTCATCCTTGGCGGAGTTTTTTGCTGTTCTAATTCATTTTCCTAGTAATAAGGTGAGATTACGGCCGAAAAATAAAGGGGGAAATGAAGTGTCCGAAAATACACAGAATAAGAATTCACGATTACTTAAGATAGGCATTGGAACAGCTGTCGTGATTTTTCTTATTGCAGCTTATTTTATCGGAAACAGTACAGCTGCAGTAAAGCTTGAAGGGCAAAAAGTAAAATATGAAAAGCTGACAGGGAAATTGGCAGATAAGGAAAATGAACTTGCAGAAAAATCTGAGGAAGTGAAAAACAGAGAGGCAGAGCTTGATCAAGTAAAGAAAGAAATCGAAAGCAAAACAGACACCTTAGAAAGCAAGAAAAAAGAGTACAGCGAAGCAATAGCCATTATATCTGAAAAAGAGAAAGTACAAGAAGAAATCAAACATTCTTCTGAGAACCTTGAAGCCGCTAAAGCGGAAGCAGCAAAACTAAAGAAGGAAATCGATGCAAAAAAACTTGAATTAGCCTCCATCGAAGGGCAGATTCTTGAAAAAAAAGATGCTCCCAAAACGTTAAGTGCAGGTCAATATATAGTAGGAAAAGATTTGCCGGCAGGAAGATATAAAGCTGTGCCAAACGGTGAAGGAAGCAATTTCTTCGTCTATGATTCAAGCGGAATGGCAGCGGTCAACACGATCCTTGGGAATGATTCATTCTCAGTGCCGGAATATGTGTTTTTCTGCGATGACGGCAATATCATTGAAACGATGGCACCGGTTAAGTTAATTCCTGTAGAATAAAAATACGCACTTTCACTTGTATGTGAAGGTGCGCTTTTTTTCTATTTATTCTTCATCTTCACGTACAGTATCATCCACAATCGCAAAAAGCTGGCGGTCAAATAAATCGTCGCTGCATAACAAATGCTCATCTGGTGTCTGTACGATCTCTTTTAATTCCCCTGCATCACCTTTTGCGTTTATGATCTCAAATATCTGATTCAGACCCTCTGAAGTTTGATCGTCTTCTTGGCTTAAAGGTTCCCTCTCTTTCAAGACACTCAGCCTCCTTTTATATGTAGCATTTGCTCAAAAAGAAGAAATTACCCATCTGGACAATTGCATTTCTCCGCAAATACAGATATGGTTTGAAAGGAAGAATATTTTAAAGCGGTAAAGGATGGGAATAGATTGAATAAACTTAGCCGAAAACCGGCATTTATATATACATTTGCGTGTACAGAAGAGGAGCTTTTATTGTGTCACTTGGAGATGCGTTCATTTTTTGGCTTTCAGCCCGATGGATTCAGTTTGAAAAGTGACGTTGACATTGATCCGAGCAGAAGTCCTTTTATGAAAGAGAGGTTGGAAGTCATCTATGAAGGAAACGAGCTTTCTGAGATTGTAAAGCAGGTTGAGCAGATTGATATTGGAACGGATACGTTTAAGATCATTTTTCTGAAAATCAATGATCTTGAAGATCATGAACAAATTAGTTATCAAGAGCGCAGAAACATTGAGCGGCAGGTTGGCTGGCCCTTTAAAGCAGAGGCTGATGTCAGGAATCCAGACCAGACGTTTGGTATTACAACTCATGAAGGGCGCTGGTATTTCGGAAAGTACCGCAGGAGCGAACCGGTCTGGCTGCATCATTTAAAAAAGCCGCGGGAATATTCAACTGCACTAAGTACAAGGGTTGCAAGGGCAGTTGCCAATATTGCTGTTCCACATCCTTTGGGAGTAAAAGCGATCGATCCGTGCTGCGGAATTGGAACCGTTCTTGTAGAAGCGTTATCCATGGGCATAGATATTATCGGACGCGATATCAATCCGCTTGTAACAGATGGATCTAGAGAAAATATCGCTCATTTCGGCTATGAATGCGACGTCAGGACAGCACCGATTTCAGAAGTCACAGGCAAGTATGATGTCGCCATTATTGATATGCCATATAACCTTTATACTCACGCTACACCCGATGAGCAGATGTCTATTTTAAAACATGCCCGCCGAATTTCGAATAAAACGGTGGTTGTGACAAGTGAAACGATGGATCACATGGTTGAAGAAGCAGGGTTTCGCATTGCAGACCGCTGTACAGTGAGGAAGCAGATGTTTTCAAGGCAGATACTTGTTTGTGAATAAATAACGGCAGACCTGAGGATACTAACCCTTTGAACCATACATAGGAGGTATTAGCAATGAGTGACCAAATGGAGAGCTCCTTTGAGAACAAATGGATGCCGATGACATCTGTTGCAAGCGGGCTGGAATTCGATGTCCTGCCAGGGGTCTACTGCTACACCAATCAAATCGTAAATGTAGTTTTTTTAAGAAGCGGCAATGACTGGTATTTGATTGATGCGGGCATGCCGCACTCTGCAGACACGATTAAATCGGCTTTTGAAGCGCATGCTGGCGTAGAAGTTGCGCCTAAAGCAATATTGCTGACACACGGGCACTTTGATCATGTGGGGAGCATCATTGAACTTATCGAACAGTGGCAGGTTCCAGTCTATGCTCATGAACTCGAACAGCCTTACCTGACCGGTCAAAAAGATTATCCGGAACCGGATGGAAGCGTTGAAGGCGGCTTGATCGCCAAGATGTCACCGCTTTTTCCGAATGATGCCATCAATCTAACTGATCATGTTCAGGCATTTGGAGAAAATGGACAAATTCCAGGATTAGCAGAATGGAAATGGATCCATACGCCTGGTCACACACCTGGCCATGTTTCCTTCTATCGCGAAGAAGACCGGACTTTGATCGCAGGAGATGCGTTTGTAACTGTAAGACAGGATTCACTTTATAAGGTGTTT
This sequence comes from Bacillus sp. V2I10, assembly GCF_030817055.1. Taxonomy (NCBI): domain Bacteria; kingdom Bacillati; phylum Bacillota; class Bacilli; order Caryophanales; family Bacillaceae; genus Bacillus; species Bacillus sp. V2I10. The sequence continues at coordinate 1,312,684 of NZ_JAUSYV010000001.1, forward strand.
ACTCAAATGCAGGAAATTTCTGGTCCTCCAAGGTACTTAACAACAGACTGGCAAGCTGCCTGGGACTCAGTGAAAACCTTGGAAGCACTTAAGCCATCAACTGCTATTACAGGCCATGGACTGCCAATGTCAGGCGAAGTCTTGAGAAAAGGACTGGCTGAATTAAGCAGGGATTTCGAAAAGCTTGCGGTGCCTGATCATGGGAAATATCTTCAATAGGAAACAGCCGGAAAAGATTATTCCGGCTGTTTTTTATGATGCATTTTTTTAGCCAGCAGCGATCCTTATAGTCTAGATTATCCACTAATTCTGCGGGCTGCAGCTCGGGAGGAATATTTCCATAGATTGTAGAAGTAACCGAGAGATAATTTTAATGAAATCAAAGAAAAAATCTTAAAACTCTCAAATTAAATCACTTTAAAGGTTTCAATTAAACAGCAAGCTGATAACTAAAAGGTCAGTGAACACGTTGCTTAAGCAACTTTTTTTGTTGTTCCGTTTACTTGGCAGTTTAGTTAAAGAAGAGGTTTCATTACGTGCCAGATAGTAATAAAAAAGAGTGAAAATCAAATCATGATTAAAGGAGAGATTCTATGAAGGTGCAATTGAAACGGGTTACGAGAGAAAATTGGGAGGAAGCATTAACTCTGAAAGTTAAGAAGGAGCAAAGTAATTATGCTCCCCCAGTTGCCGTATCCCTTGCAAAAGTCTACATTAAACCAGACGGTGATAACGTCGAATACATTCCATTTGCTATTTATGACAAAGAGAGAATGGTCGGATTTATTATGCATGCTTACGAAGAAAATACGACTAATATGTACTGGATTAACGGATTTATTATTGATGAAAGATTTCAGGGAAAAGGCTACGGCAGGTCTGCACTACCGAGATCATTCAATGGATAGTAAGTGAATTTGCCATATGCAAAGAAATTCGTTTAACTGTTTATAAAGAGAACAAAATTGCCCGCGAACTATATAATAGTTTTGGCTTTCTTCCCACTGGGGAGGTATATGCAGGAGAAGATGTATTGTTTCTTTCTGTAAATTAACTATATTGTTCAATAAACAGAGTGGCTTTTCTTCAATGTACTTACTTGTGCTTTGGAGCTTTCTGTTTAAAAGATTCCACACCGTCAAGGTAAGCATGAACAGCAGCTAATTTAGTATCTAATGAATATTTCGTCATAAAAAAACTACACCTTCAGTTGTTAGATGTGTCTAACAATTTGGGTGCAGTTCATTGATGGTCCTTTTCTTTGGGTAATCAGAGCCACTTAAAAAAGATGATTGCAATCTGTTAATTCTCCTCCGACTCACTAACCTTCTCAATCTTCTCTACAAACATCTGATAAACTCTGCGCTTCTCTTCCAGCTCTTTTATATAAAGCTTCAGCTCATTGAATTTTTCTTCGAATGGCTTTTGATAGGTTGTTTTGATATTGTTGATAATTTCATCGTTTATAGTAGATTGAATGACTTGTTTTGTAATGCCAAATTTATAAGAATATAACTGAAGTTCGCTTTTGACTTTGTCATATTCAGTGTCTATTTCATTCTTTTGCTTCAGCATATCCTCTTTCCATTGATGCAGAGAATCTTTCACATATGATTCCATCTTTCCCCTCCTAAGCAGCTTATTCGCCTATGTATCTCAATACACTATTTATAATCTATGACTTTTTTGTGGGGGTAATCCGGGGATTATCGTCCTTCTTCCCTGCTTCGCAATAGGATTATAGGCTAATTAGAATAGGTTCTGCTTATTCCTATTGATCTATTGTTCTAGTAAAATTTTTCCGATTATAGGAGAAAAGGTCAATTCTATCTAATTCGGATTGTGCTATCTTTAAATATGTAGAAAAAACAGAAAATTCTACATGTTCTTACAAATAGGAGGGGTAGTATTGGCAAAGTGGAGCAAGAAATTCGGAACATCACTTCTGGCAACAAGTTTGGCCGCAAGCTTATTCGCGCCAGCTGCATTTGCGAAAGAACCTGTACCAACAGACGTTCAAACAGCATTGTCTGCACCAATTGATTTGAACATTATCAATGAAGACCGCCTGGCAAATGCACTAAAAAAACAAGGACTCATTCCGCAAAAAGCAAGTGACAAGGAAGTCGCTGCAGCCGTGAAAAAATATATTGAGAAAAAGCAAGGCGAAAAACCGACAGTAAATCTTCATGAAGATGATCAAGAGGCAAAAGTCGACATGGATATGAAATCAAAGGATTTCTTAACAAAGCAGAAAGAACAGCTGACAAAGCAATTAAATAAAGGTCATGAAAAGCTGGGAAAAAGTAAAAAGGACGAATTTGTAAATGTAAAGCCGGCAAAGCAGTCTGAATACAATGGGACTGTAAGAGAAGACAAAGTCCTAATTTTGCTTGTCGAGTTTGAAGATTTCAAACATAACAATATTGTCAAAGAAGAAGGCTACATGTATTCGAATGATTTCAGCAAAGAACATTATGAAAAAATGCTTTTCGGAGACAAGCCGTTTCAGCTTTTAGACGGTAAAAAAGTACCTACCTTCAAGCAATATTATGAAGAGCAATCAGGCGGAAGCTATACAGTAGACGGTACAGTCTCTGAATGGCTGACTGTTCCGGGCAAAGCAGCGGATTATGGAGATGACAATGCAGCTGGAGGCCATGACAACTTGGCGCCGCTTGGACCTCGTGATCTTGTAAAAGAAACGCTGAAAGCTGCAGCTGAATCTGGAATGGACCTCGCTGAATATGACGAGTTTGATTTATATGATTTAGATAGTGACGGCAATCAAAACGAGCCGGATGGTCTTGTTGACCACCTGATGATTGTGCATGCAGGTACTGGACAAGAAGCAGGCGGAGGTAAATTGGGCAACAACGCAATCTGGTCTCACCGCTGGACTTTAAACGGTGTATTTGCTGTCCCGGGAACAAAAGCAGAAGTACCATACTGGGGTGGACAAATGGCTGCATTTGACTACACGATCCAGCCAGAAGATGGTGCAGTCGGTGTATTCGCACATGAATTCGGACATGATTTAGGTCTTCCTGACGAATATGACACGCAGTACTCCGGAAACGGCGAGCCTGTTGCCTCATGGTCAATCATGAGCGGAGGCAGCTGGAATGGCCAAACAGCGGGAACAGAACCGACAAGCTTCTCCCCGCAGAATAAAGAATTCTTTCAAACTGTTATGGGCGGAAACTGGGCGAATATCCAGGAAATTGACTACAAAGACGTGACAGCTGAAGGAACAGCAGCATTCCTCGATCAAAGTGTCACAAAATCAAACAACCCGGGAATCGTCAAAGTAAACCTTCCTGAGAAACAAGTAAAAAGCACAATTCAGCCTGAATTCGGTGAAAAATATTATCATAGTTCAAAAGGCGATGACCTTCATACAGTGATGGAAACATCTGAATTCGATTTAACAGGAAAAACAAATGCAACATTCTCTTACAAAGCAAACTATGACATTGAATACGGCTGCGCATGTGACTCATTAACCGTAAAAGCAGAGACAGCAGATGGCACCAAAGTTCTTGAAATCTTAGGCGGCGATGTAACAGATGGCGACGCTACTAAAGGAACAACAAACGGAAAATGGATTGACAAATCCTATGACCTCAGCGAATTTGCAGGCAAAAAAGTAAAACTGGTATTTGATTATTTAACAGACGGCGGTCTTGCACCTGAAGGGTTTGCTTTAGACAACGCAGTCCTAACAGCTGACGGCGAGCAAGTTTTCAGCGACGACGCAGAAGGTACATCTAAATTTATATTGGATGGCTTCAAAGCATTTGACGGAACATACCTTGCACAGCACCATTATTACTTAGAGTGGAGAAACTACGCTGGATCTGACAAAGCATTAGCTTTCTCCCGCGGACCTAAATACAATACAGGCATGGTCGTCTGGTATGCAGATGACAGCTACACAGACAACTGGGTTGGTGAGCATCCTGGTGAAGGATTCCTCGGAGTCGTTGACTCTCATCCGCAGCCATTATACGGATTGCTGGACGGAAAACTGACCACAACACAATCAACACGCTACCAAATCGCAGACGCAGCATTCTCTTATGACAAATCTGCGTCTTGGTACGTAGACAGCCCAACACGCGGCGAATACAGCTACAACGGTTTAAAAGGAGTCACATTCTTCGATGACTCAAGATCATACATGAATGAAGTTGTTCCAGACGCTGGACGCAAAGTTCCAAACTACGGCCTGAAATTCCAGGTTGTAGGCGAAGCGAAGGACAACTCTGCTGGGGCGGTTTGGATTCGGAAATAAGAGAAAGAAAAAGGCAGCTTGCTTTTAAGCTGCTTTTTCTTTTTTTATGGAATGATGTCTAACTCCCGAGTTTTTTTACCAAACGGATTGATTATAAAAATACAACCCAGCCATCCCCGGTTTGTATTATACTTTAAGAAAATAGAACTAGCAGAAACTTTTGAAAAGTTCCCGGGAGGCTCCATGTTTTATTCTCTGAGAAACCGTTTGTTCATCATTTTTACCATTCTCCTGACCGTTCCATTTCTTGTTTTATCGCTTCTTATTCCGGCATGGTTTACATCCGTAATAGAAGATCAGACAAAAGATTCAACAGTCGAAATGATGGAGCAATACTCCATCTATATTGATTCTGTCACCTCGCAGGCAGAGGATTTGGGGAAGCAGGTACTGGTCAATCAGGCAACTCAAGAGTGGCTGCATGCAGAAAGTGATCCGGCTGTCCCGTCTGCTGAACGGCTTCTGATCAAAAATCAGCTGAAAATGCAGCTTTCTTCCATGATGATTAATAATTCAAATGGCATGGGCATTTCTGTTTTTTTAAACGATGGGACAGGAACCTGGGGGGATAACCCTCAGCTTGCTGAAACAGAATGGTACCAGGAGTTTTCAAAGGGAGAAAAGCGCTGGGTCAACCATCACCGTGATCCGTATCTGCTGCATCAGACGATGAGGGAAGCAGAGATTAACAGTTATTTAATCCCCCTTTTTGATATGCAGATGCTTGATTTATCCGGAATCATCAAGGTCAGTTTTCCATCTTCGCTGCTTGAAACGGCACTTGGCAAAATTAAACTCGGCGAAAACGGACGTGTTTATTTGCTTGATGAAAACGGAGAGAACGTTCTTACCGGAAAAATGGAAACCCCAGATTCCATTCTAAATGACAGTCTAAGAAAAATTCAGCGCATGAAGCAGTTTAATGGATTAATAGAAACAGAGTACAAACATGAAGACTATCTTGTCTTTTTTCAAAAGCTGAAGATAGGCAATTGGACGCTGGTGAGCGAAATCACCAAGTCTGAGCTATTTGCCGAAATTGACAGACTGCAGAAGAATTTATTGATTTTCAGCGGAGTTATCTTTCTGCTGACGATCCTAGCCTCTTATGTCCTTTCTTCAAATATTGTCCGGCCTCTTGGAAAGCTTACAAATGCCATGAAATTTGTTGAAAAAGGGGACCTTGAAGGAGCAAGAACGTTTATGCCGACGATAAAATCCTATAATCATGAAGTTGGGTATGCCATAAAGGTATTTGATCATACGATCGTAAAGCTGAATGAATTGATTAAAACAGAATACAAGGCCAATCTCCGAAGAAAAGATGCTGAATATAAAGCCTTGCTTCTTCAGATCAATCCTCATTTTTTGAACAACACGCTTGAAGTTATCGGCAGTCTTGCCCTGCAGAATAAACAGAAGGAAGTCCTGGATGTGAGCATCTATCTTGGAAGAATGATGAGATACTCATTAAACACGAAAACAGACATTGTCAGGTTAAGGGAGGAGCTTACCTACATCAGGGATTTTATTGAAATCCTGAAGCTGAGGTACGATGGTGCCATCAAGTTTAGAATTGAGGAGGATCAAGCAGCTGCTTCCTTCCCTATCTGTAAATTTATTATCCAGCCGCTTGTTGAAAATGCAGTGAAATACAGTTTACTGGAAAAAACAGATGCAGAGATTCTGATTCGGACAGAATGGAGAGAAAACAGGTTAACGATATCGATAGAAGACGATGGCATAGGCATGTCTCAGGAGATGATTTCGCAGCTTTTGGCAGAAGAAAAAGAATATGAAACCATGGGCGTATTGGACAGCAGCGGAAGCAGCATTGGCCTGCGAAATGTGATTGGAAGATTGAAGCTCTTCTGCGGCAGCCGCTTTTCAATCGAAATCAAGTCAGAAGAAGGAGCCGGGACAAGCATTGCATTATGTATAAAGGAAAATGAGGGGGATATACATGATGAAGGTCATTATAGCGGATGATGAAATTCAAGTCCGCAGAGGGCTGAAAATGAAAGCAAAGTGGGAGGAAGAAGGATTCCAGATTGCCGGAGAAGCATCAAATGGATGGGAAGCGCTTCAATTAGTGGAAGAAACAAAGGCAGATCTGGTCATAACAGATGTACGGATGCCGGTCATGGGCGGAATTGAATTCGCGGGAAAGTGCCACAGGAAATATCCCCATGTAAAAGTCATCGTTTTATCGGGGTACTCAGATTTTGAATATGTCCGATCTTCTCTTGTTGAAGGTGTGAAAGATTACTTGCTGAAGCCAGTAGCTCCCGATGAGCTCACAGGGGCTTTGAGAAGAGTGAAAGAAGAAATTGTCCTTGAAAAAAAACAGCTGCTTGAATCAGAAAAAATCTCCAGGATGGTTCACACCCAGCTGGAAGAAATGAAAGAACAGTATTTGCTGCAGCTGGTAAAGGAAGAATGGTCTGAACCATTTCTCGCTGCAGAAAGACTCCAGCACCTCAAGCTGGGCTTTCTTGCAGAAGAAGAAAAACACGTTCAATTCTTCACTGTTGAACTTAGGGCGTCAGAAGAACATTCAGTAAAAGAACTTTGGCTCCCGTTTAGGATGCTCTGCAAAGAAATAGCCGAACAGTATGAAGGGACTTGTGCATATTATGATCCGGGCTATTCAAACATGCTTCACTTTCTTCATTGCATAGATAGAAAGAAGTCTTTAGAAACCTCGAGTATTGTGAAAAAGGTACAAACGTATGTTAAAAAGTATCTCCAAGCTGAAACAGTGATCGGGATGGGCAAGAAGGTAAGAAATCTGGCGGAGTTAAAAACAGGCTATATTTCTTCTTTACTTGCCTGGAGCCAGAGTGATACGGGACTGAAATCACAAGTAATCGATGGAACGCTTCATAAGGACGTTTTCGAACTCTCACCTGATCAGGAGAAAAAAGCAGCAAACTTGATTGAAAATGGAAACTTGCAGGATGGCAGGAAGCTGATACATGACCTTCTGAATGAAGCAAAAGCGGGGTCCGTGCTGTCTTTTTCTTTTGCAGCCAATCGGCTGCTCCTTCTGCTTGAATCACTTGCTGCGAAATATGATATGAACAGAGCGGAAATCAATCAGACGATGTGGACTTGCCAGCAGAGCATCGGAGAACTGACCGCCCATGAAAAAGTGATTGAGCAAGTAATGGAATTTGCTCACAGAATTATCCTTCTGGTAAGCAAGTCACGTTCTTCACCAAACGGTTTGGCTATTGTTGAAAATGTCCGCCGTTATTTGGACCTGAATTTTGCAAATGAAGTGACGCTGACCTCTTTATCTGAAAAATTTCATATCAATAGTGCCTACTTATCTGAACTTTTTAAGCTTCATGTCGGCCAGAACTTCAGTGATTATTTAGTGGAGGTACGGATGAAGCATGCATGTGAATTATTAAAAGACAGACAGCTGAAAGTGATTGATATCGCGTACTTGACAGGTTATTCTAATTCCGGCTACTTCAGCACCGTTTTTAAAAAACATGCCGGACAGACTCCTGCAGAATATCGGAAGGCAGCACTAAACATGGATGAAATAGCAGGCAGGGAAAGACGATGAAAAAAAGAGCTGCCATTTTTATACCAGTCATTCTGCTGTTCATTGCAGCAGGCTATTATGCCTTTTCTTCATTCAGCTTGTTTTCAAATGAGGAAAAAAACAACCCAGGAGTGCTCTCTGGGAAATCAGAGAACATTGAACTGACTTTCTGGAGGAATTATGGCACCAAGCTAGAAAATGAAGCTTATAAAGAACTGATAGCAGCCTTTGAATCCTCTCATCCTGGAATCACTATTAAAATGAATGCCATCCCGTATGGAGATTATGAGTTAAGACTGAGAACGGAAATCGCGGCCGGAAGCCCGCCTGACATTATGTCGATCGACAGTCCTAACCTCGCCCTCTATGCCAATTCAGGTGCGCTGTTGTCGATTGACAAGGAAATGAAAGAAGAAGGAGAGATCGAGGATATTCCTTTTTCAACACTTGAAGGAATGAAATTTGAAGATGAAATCTATCTGTCTCCCATTGCAGAATCAGGTGTGGCCTTATTTTATAATATTGACCTATTTAAAAAAGCCGGATTGCCGCTTCCATCCGATGATCCTGCATCTCCAATGACATGGGACGAGGTAGTGGAAATGGCCAAAAAAATAAATGATCCCGGGAATGAAATCTTCGGGATTGATCCTGCACAGGGATTCAGCGACGGGGAATCTCCAAGCTACTTCAAAACGCCTTTATTATGGCAATTTGGTGCGGATGTTTTGAGCCCTGATGGAAAAACTGCCTCCGGTTATCTTAATTCAAAAAACGCGGTACAGGCCCTGCAATTCTATCAGGACCTCTATCACCGCTACAAAGTGGCGTCTGTTGAACTGCCTCCCGATCCGTTTATAACAGGACACCTGGGCATGTCTGTCTTGGGATCATGGATGCTTGGGGAAATCGAACGGAATAACCCTGATTTTAAACTTGGGGAGGACTTCGGAGTAGCTCCTTTGCCAAAGGGAAATTATCAGGTTACTCCAAATGGAGGCTGGGCACTCGGAATTTCGGCTAAATCCGGGCATCCGGAAGAGGCATGGAAGTTTATCAGGTATATGACAAGCTTTGAGGGTTCAAAAAAATATGTGGATATAACAGGCGATATGCCAGCAAGATTTTCCGTCTTAAAAGCATTTCCTGAGCTGACTGCCTACCCCAAAAATATCTTTGTGCAGCAGGCATTGAAGTACTCAAAAAACCGGCCAGTTTCCCCCGCATACCCGGTCATAAGCGATTCTCTTAAGGAATTATTTGAAGACATCGGCATAGGCGGAAAAGAGGTAAAAGCATCTGCAGATAAGGCAGTGGCGAAAATAAACAGTGGACTGGATGATATAAATGACTAGTAATGAAATGGGGTCGCTGCACAAGTTGTTCCATTTTAGAGGAGAAAAATACAATTTGCAGTTAAAAACACAATGGATTTACAGAGAAATTTGCACTAAACGGAACCCGCAGTCTTCGGACTCGGGTTTTTTCTTTTTTTAAGTGCCAAAAATATTAAACTCCTTCCTCCAAAGAATTCAAACTTTTTCAAAATGCCTGTTTGATAAAGTGAAGATACAGAGAAACAGAAAAGAGATCTCTGGAACATCAATTTTGAAAGCGCTTATATAGGTTTTCTATCAAAGGGGGAGTTGCATGCAGGAGGTAGTGAAGGCAAAAGATGAGAGCGTTATCATTAGCAAGCCGGAAAAAAAGGCAAAGGCAAAGCACAAATGGGACTATATAAAAAAGAATTACTTTTTGTACTTGCTGATCGCACCTGCTGTTATTCTGACAATCGTTTTTAAATATGTTCCGATGTACGGAGCCATCATTGCTTTTAAGGATTTCAGCACAATTAAAGGGATATGGGGCAGCGAATGGGTCGGCTTTAAACATTTTGAAGAGTTTTTGACCTCGCCAAACTTCGAAACAATCTTTATGAGCACACTTAAGCTCAGTTTATACGGGCTTTTGCTTGGATTCCCGATTCCCATTATCCTTGCCCTGATGCTGAACCAAGTCAGAAGAGCAGCCATTAAGAAAAATATCCAGCTGTTTTTATATGCGCCAAACTTTATTTCTGTCGTTGTCATTGTTGGGATGCTGTTTATCTTTTTAGCTCCGACGGGGCCGATCAATCATTTTATTGCGTTTCTAACAGGTAAGCCGGTCATGTTTATGTCTGATCCTGAATACTTCAGATCCATTTATATTATCTCTGGAATCTGGCAGGCTGCAGGATGGTCGTCCATTGTCTATGTTGCCGCTTTGGCAAACGTGGATCCTGAATTGCACCAGGCAGCGACGATTGATGGAGCTAACATTCTTCAGCGGATGATCCATATTGATCTGCCGGCTTTAAAACCGCTTATGGCCATTATCTTTATTTTAGGTGCGGGCGGTATCATGGCGATTGGGTTTGAAAAAGCTTTCCTAATGCAGACAGCCATGAACTTGCCGACATCGGAGATTCTTCCGACCTACGTTTATAAAATTGGTTTGCAGGCAGGAGATTACGCCTATTCAACTGCAGTTGGCCTGTTTAACTCAGTTATCAACGTCATTTTGCTTATTGTCGTGAACTTTGTTGTCAAAAAGCTGAATGAAGGAGAAGGACTCTATTAATCTAAAGAGGAGGATTTTCATGATTAAACATACAAGAGTAGACCGGATCATCCTGTCTCTGAATGCTGTATTTCTTTGTCTGGCTGTTCTTGCCGTTCTAGTCCCGCTCGTTTATGTCGTCATCGCTTCATTCATGGATCCAACGGTTCTTCTGAATCAGGGGCTGTCGTTTAACGTGTCTGATTGGAGCCTAGAGGGATATAAACGGATTCTATCCGATGATTCAATGGTTAGAGGATTTATAAACGCCATGCTTTACTCTGCAGGATTTGCCTTTATTACGGTCGTTGTCTCCATATTTGCTGCTTTTCCCCTGGCGACTCAAGGGTTTGTCGGTAAAAATGCTTTTATGTCATTCTTTCTTTTTACGATGTTTTTCAGCGGCGGATTAATTCCGACGTATCTGGTTGTCAAAGATCTCGGCATGTTAAATACGGTCTGGGCGATTTTGCTGCCGGGAGCAGTCAATGTGTGGAACATCATTCTTGCCAGAACTTACTTTAAGGGGATACCGCATGAACTGCATGAAGCAGCTAAAGTGGACGGGGCTTCGGATTTGCTTATTTTCTTCAAAATTGTGATACCGCTTTCTAAACCGATTATTTTTGTTCTCGCGCTCTATGCGTTTGTCGGCCAATGGAATTCGTATTTTGATGCAATGATCTATCTTGAAGATCCTAAGATGCATCCATTGCAGCTTGTTTTAAGATCCATTTTAATTCAGAACCAGGCTGAACCCGGCATGATCAGCGATCAATTGGCAATGGCTGAACTGGCCAAGGTTTCAGAGATGATTAAATATTCGGCGATCGTGATCTCAAGCCTTCCGCTGATCATTATGTATCCGTTCTTCCAGAAGTACTTTGAAAAAGGGGTTATGGTCGGTTCATTAAAATAACACATGATACAGGGGGAAATGTAAATGAAACATGTTAAGAGAGCTGTAGGAACTGCCGCTATTGCAGCTGTTTTATTATCCGGCTGCACAAGCAAAAATGTCTCATCTTCAGAAGACTATGAACTAAAAGATGTCTCCTTCCCGCTTAAGGAAGAAGTTACGCTGAAATTTATCACGCAAAGCTCGCCGCTTGCGCCTAAAGATCCAAATGATAAACTCATTTATAAGAGACTGGAAGAAAAAACGGGTGTTCAAATCCAGTGGAAAAACTATACGAACGATGTGTTTGCAGAGAAGAGAAATCTGGCTATGGCAAGCGGTGATTTGCCGGATGCCATTATGGATGCTGGCTACGGCGACTATGATTTGCTGAAGCTTGCAAAAGATGGAGCGATTATTCCAGTTGAGGATTTAATAGAAAAACACATGCCGAATCTGAAAAAAGTGCTCAATTCTTCACCTGAATATAAAGCAATGATGACAGCTCCTGACGGTCATATCTATTCCTTCCCATGGATTGAAGAGCTTGGGACAGGCAAAGAGAATATTCATTCAGTTGATGATTTTCCTTGGATCAATGTGGAGTGGCTCAATAAGCTGGGCCTAAAAATGCCGACAAATACAGAAGAGCTAAAGAACGTATTAGTTGCCTTTAAAACTCAGGATCCAAACGGAAACGGAAAAGCGGACGAAATTCCAATGTCCTTCATCATTAATCATGGCGGTGAAGATCCTGCCTTCTTATTCGGAGCATTCGGCCTTGGAGATAACTGGGATCATACAGTTGTAAGCAATGAAGGCAAAGTGATCCTGACAGCAGCTGAGGAAGGGTATAAAGATGCCATCATGTACTTCAGTGATCTTTATAAGAAAGGCTTAATTGATGTAGAAGCGTTTGAACACGACTGGAATACGTATCTTGCAAAAGGCAAAGATGAACGGTACGGCATGTATTTTACCTGGGACAAAGCAAACATTACCGGGTTGAATGACAAATATGACCTTATGTCTCCAGTAGCTGGACCGGATGGAAATGTAAACGTTGCCAGAACAAATGGAATGGGCTTTGACAGAGGGAGAATGGTCATTACAAGTTCAAATAAAAATCTTGAGCTTACCGCTAAATGGATTGACCAGCTGTATGATCCGCTGCAGTCTGTTCAGAACAACTGGGGAACATACGGAGATGACAAGCAGCAAAACATCTTTGAATATGACGAATCTGCAAATATGCTGAAGCATCTGCCTCTTGAAGGAGCTGCACCAGTTGAAGTTCGTCAGAAAACAAGCGTTAACGGACCTCTTGCCATTTTAGATGAATACTATGGCTCCGTTACCACGAAGCCGGATGATGCTGCTTGGAGACTGGACTTGATGAAAGAGGTTATGGTTCCTCATATGAAAGCTGAAAATACGTATCCAAAAGTTTTCTTCTCTCTTGAAGAGCTGGATAAGCTATCATCCATTGAAGCTGATCTATTTGCTTACATTAACAGAAAACGCGCTGAATGGATGACAAACGGAAAAGCGGAGGCAGAATGGAAAGATTATATAGCTGAACTTGACCGATTAGGACTTCAGGAGTGGCTTGAAATCAAACAGACAGGCTATGACCGCAATCAGCAATAAACATCAAACCAAAGAGGCTGTTGTTCTTTTCTGCAGCCTCTTAATCTATGGAAAAGGAGTTTTTTTCGTGAAACCGATTTTAACAGATAAATATCGTCCCCATTTTCACTTTTCTCCAGCGGAAAAATGGATGAATGATCCTAACGGAATGGTGTTTTTTAACGGTGAGTATCATCTGTTCTATCAGCATCATCCCTTTAGTACAATCTGGGGTCCGATGCACTGGGGCCATGCGGTCAGCAAGGATCTAATTCACTGGGAGCACCTTCCTGTCGCGCTGCATCCTGATGAACATGGAGCCATTTTCTCAGGCAGCGCAGTGGTCGACTGGGAGAATACGACCGGTTTCTTCGATGATCAGCCTGGGCTGGTTGCGATCTATACAAGCCATGATTCGTATCCTGACTCAGAAAGGCCGCGTCAGCGCCAATGCATTGCATACAGCAAGGATAACGGGAGATCGTGGACAAAGTACAGCGGTAATCCGGTCCTAATTGACGAAACAAAAACAGACTACCGTGATCCGAAAGTATTCTGGCACTCAGCGACCAAGCACTGGATTATGGTGCTAGCTACAGGGCAGAGCGTGACGATTTACAAGTCTGCCAATTTAATTGACTGGCAGTTTGCAAGTCAATTTGGTGAAGGCTCGCACGCCGGGTTCTGGGAATGTCCTGATCTGTTTCCCCTTCAGGTTGATGGAGACAAGGTGAGATGGGTGATGCTTGTCAGCCTGGGAGATACCGGCGAACATGCAGAAGGCTCCTGGACTCAGTATTTTATAGGAGATTTCGATGGACAAACGTTTATTAATGATCATGACAAAGAGACCGTTCTCTGGCTGGACTATGGAAGGGACAACTATGCAGGAGTCAGCTGGTCTGACATGCCTTTAAGTGACGGCAGAAGAATTTATATCGGGTGGATGAGCAACTGGCGCTATGCCAATCAAGTTCCGACAAAAGAGTGGCGGGGTGTCATGACGATACCGAGGGAATTATCCCTAACCTCAAGTGCGGATGGAGTCCGCCTTATTCAAAAACCTGTTTCAGAAGCAAGAGTGCTGAGAAAGAGCACCAATACTTTTAAGGATAAGCTTTTAACACCGGATCAGTCACTTTCCATTCCTTTGGAGAGCACATTGCTTGAACTAAATCTGGCAGTTGAATTTAAGGGCGCTTCCCTTGCTGAACTGACGATTCAGCATTCTGATTCAGAAAAAACGGTCATCCGTTATGACGCAGAAGCGGAAATCCTGTCAGCAGACAGAACTCTTTCAGGTGAAGCTGACTTTTCATCTTCATTCCCTGCAGTGCAGGCGGCACCATTAAAGATGAAGAAAAACGGCATTCATTTGCAGTTGCTTTTAGATGCCTCTTCCATTGAACTTTTCGGCAATGACGGTGAATGCGCCATTACGAGCCTTGTGTTCCCTTCATCTGAAAAGAGCGAATTGCACTTGGCGACTTCAGGTGGAAGCATAAAAGTAAAATCATTTGAGCTGCATGAGCTGTCTTCCATTTGGAACAAGGAAGGGTGAGAGCAAGGTGGGTACGTCTGTTATTTGCATCGGGGAACTGCTGATTGATTTTTTCTGCACGGAAACAGATATCGATTTAATGGAAGGAAAAAAGTTTGAAAAACAAGCGGGAGGAGCTCCTGCCAATGTTTGTGCGGCTATCGCTAAATTAGGAGGCAAGGCTTCCTTCTGCGGAAAAGTGGGAAACGACCCTTTTGGTTCTTTTCTAAAGAAAAAGCTTGATGAAGCAGGCGTTGATACGTCTATGGTTGTGCTTGATCCTGTACACAAAACATCGCTCGCCTTTGTATCGCTTCAGGCGGGTGGAGAGAGAGATTTCCTTTTTAACAGAGGGGCTGATGCTTTTTTATCTGAGCAGGATATTGATGAGGAAAAAATAAAGCAAGCTGGCATTCTTCATTTTGGATCAGCAACAGCTCTGCTGGAAGACCCGTTTCGAACGCTTTATTTTGACATGATGAAAAAAGCAAAGAACGAAGGGAAATTCATTTCCTTTGATCCGAATTTTAGAAAAGATCTGTGGAAAACAAACACAGAAGAGTTTATCAACTTGGCTAAAAAGGCAATGGGGCTGGCTGATTTTATTAAAATGAGTGCGGACGAACTGG
Organism: Bacillus sp. V2I10; assembly: GCF_030817055.1. NCBI lineage: Bacteria > Bacillati > Bacillota > Bacilli > Caryophanales > Bacillaceae > Bacillus > Bacillus sp. V2I10. The sequence continues at coordinate 1,327,837 of NZ_JAUSYV010000001.1, forward strand.
TGCTGATTTCAGGAGTAAAGGGTGTCACTGCAGGACTCGATGCTCTTCAGGAAACCTGCGATGGACTGATTGCCGTCACTTTAGGGAGCGCCGGGACCATCGTTTCAAACGGAAGAGAGAAGAAGGCTGTCCCAAGCATCTGCGTCAAATCTATTGATTCAACAGGTGCCGGTGATGCATTTGTAGGCGCCTTATTATATCAGATCGCACATTCAGAGAATCCGAAGATGGCTGCAGCTAATATGGATTTAATCACAAAGATGATTTCCTTCAGCAATCGGATTGGAGCAATTGTCTGTACAAAAGTAGGTGCGATATCTGCCATGCCTTCTTTGAAAATAGTAAATCAAGAAGTCGTCCTCAGCTGATATATCGTTTTAAAAGGGATTGTTGGAAGTTACTCTTCAATCCCTTCTTTTTTAGAAAATAATGAAAGCGCTTTATTGTAACTGGAAGGAGATAAATAGATGAAAAAAATGACTTTGCTGAAACTGGCGGCCGCTGCTGCACTGCTCTTTTCGGTATTTTCTTTGGAGGGATTCAGTGGAGAAGCCAATGAACGTAAAACGGCGATATTCGGCTACACCGCTTTGTCGGGAAGCTGGAAAAAGGAAACGGATGGCTCTCTTAAAGGGGATGCAGCTAAAAACAAGCCTGCACTTATTCTATCAACTTCAGAAACAGGCAGCTATCTTGTCTATGAAGCAACAATAAAACTCGCTAAGAACAGCGCGGGGTCTCTCGTCTTCCGCGCAAATCAGACAGGCACAGAAGGATATAAAGTAAGTCTGGATTCCAAACGGGACAGCGTTTTTCTTTCTGCACTTGGTGAGGACCGTATTCTGAAAAGTGTTCCGCTCAAAGTGAAAGAGAATGCTGAGACAAGAGTGAAAATAACGTCAGATGGCCCTTCCATTAGCGTATTTGTGGATGAAAAAAAGGTAATGGACCTTAGGGACTTCAGCCATTCTAAGGGATTTACAGGGTTTCATGCGGAGGGCGGAAAGCTTGTCTTCAGCAAGGTTAAAATGAATGAAGTGCGGACGAATTTAACAGGATTAAAAACAAAAACAGGCAAATGGCAGGCCGGCTCTGAAGGGTTAGAGGCTACCCCTGGGCAAGGAGAGAATCTCTATTCCGTTTCCTCGACTTCTTCTGCTGATTTCACCTTTGAATCGGAGCTTCTCCTAAAAGAAAAAGCTGCATCCGGCTCCTTGCTATTCCGATCCGACAAAACAGGATTGAAGGCATACCAAGTGAAGGCTGATGCAGAAAATGACGTTTTGCAGCTGATAGATGCCCATCAGAAGAAAGTGCTGGCGGAAACAAAGATGCAGATCGAACCGGGAATGCTTTATCGCATGAAAATAATAGCGGAAGGTTCTTCGATGCAGGTCTTCTGGCAGAATGGAGGGATACCAGTTTTGAAGGCAGATGACGACACCTACACAAGAGGACTTTTTGGCTTACATGCAAGCGGAGATGCCGTTTTTCAAAACATTCAAGTGAGTGATTTGCAGTCCAATTTAGAAGGCTGGCAATCCATTAATGGTGAGTGGACTCCGCATCTTGACGGGACGATGGGGAAGAGCCCTGCAGAACAAAATACTTACCGGATGGCAGAAACAACGGGAGCTGATTTCGTCTTAGAAGGAGATGTAAAGGTAGATGCTGAAGCTCCTTTTGGTACGGCAGGACTTGTATTCAGAGGAAATGGAGATGGCAGGGAAGGATATATGCTAACCCTGGATCCCAATCTGAACAGGATCCGTCTCCTTGATTTAAAAGGAGATCGTACCATGGGAATGGCTGAGCGGAAGGTAGAAACAGGAAAAACCTATCATTTTGAGATTCATGCTGACGGAAATGATTTGAAAATCTATTTCGATGGATATGCCGATCCAGTGATTTCTGTAAAAGACTCTGCCTACTCAAGCGGAAAATTCGGATTGAATGTCTATAATGGTACAGCGTATTTTCAGTATGTCTACGCCACTCCGTTTGACGACTATTATTCTGAAATATATCGGCCGCAGTATCATTTTACGCAGGCAAGAGGCTATGCCAGTGACCCGAACGGCTTAGTTTATTATGAAGGGGAATATCACCTTTTCCATCAGGATGGCGGAAAATGGGCACATGCTGTAAGCACAGACCTCGTTCATTGGAAGAGGCTGCCGATTGCGATTCCCTGGAATGAGATGGGGCATGCTTGGTCAGGTTCCGCTGTCGTTGATAAAACCAATGCGTCCGGATTATTTGACGAGGAAGGGTCGGGGCTGATTGCCTTTTACACATCGTTTAATCCTGAAAAGCACAATGGCGATCAGAAAATTGGCGTTGCTTACAGCAAGGATAAGGGGCGTACATGGGAATTTTATGATGGCAACCCGATCATACCGAATATCGGTGAATTTTATGGCGGCCATGGCTGGGACTTCAGGGATCCGAAAGTCGTTTGGGACGAGAATCATAAGCAATGGGTCATGGTCATATCCGGGGGAGATCACATCCGTTTCTTTACCTCGCAAAATCTCCTTAACTGGGAAATGATTGAATCATTTGGGTACGGGGATTACGTCAGAGGGGGAGTATGGGAATGCCCTGACTTCTTCCAGCTGCCGGTTGACGGAGATCCAAACAAGAAAAAATGGGTTCTGTCCATCAGTACTGGAGCGAATCCTAAAACCGGCGGATCAGATTCAGAATACTTTGTGGGGACGTTTGACGGAAATCGCTTCGTCAGCGATCACCCTGCAGGCACTGTGCTGAAAAACGAGTTTGGCAAAGAAATGTATGCAGCGATGTCTTTTTCGGACATTCCAGCCGAAGATGGACGCAGAATTTCATTAGGGTGGATGAGCAACTGGGATTATCCATTCAGTTTTCCTACCTCACCATGGAAAGGGCAAATGTCCATTCCGCGGGAGCTTACATTGAAGACTGTTCCTAGTGAAGGAATCAGACTGTACCAGGAGCCGATTAAAGAGCTGGAGAAGCTCAGAGGATCAGCTTCCTCATGGAGCAGCAAAACAGTAAAGCCAGGAGATGCCAATCTGCTGGCAAACGTAAAAGGTACATCCTATGAAATTGCTGCAGAAGTTGAACTGCCTGAGGACAGCAAAGCAGAGTTTGGATTTAGGCTGAGAGAATCTGACGCACAGAAAACGGTTGTAGGCTATAAAGCTACAGAGGCTAACATGTTCTTCGACCGTTCCGAATCGGGAGACATCAGCTTTTCTGATAAGTTTTCCACCTATCATGAAACAAAAGTTACTTCAAAGAACAAACGAGTGAAATTGAGTATTTTCGTAGATGAATCTTCTATTGAGGTCTTCGGAAACGGCGGCCAGGCCGTATTCTCAAATGTTGTATTTCCTGACGGGGCAAGCGACGGCATGAGCTTTTACACCAAGGGAGGAAGTGTAAAAATCATTTCCCTTGATGTTTACCCATTAAAAGGAGTCTGGAAGAATGAAAATACAGCTCCTGCTGAAATAATCATGGATCATGAAAAGCTTGTTCTCCCGGTGGGCGGAACGCACAAACTTTCAACAGCTGTCCTTCCTAATACAAGCAAGCATCAAAAGATAAAATGGCATTCAAGCAATAATGTAGCAGAAGTTAGGAAACTGGATGAACGCAGGGCGGAAGTCAGGATGACAGGGCACGGAAGAAGCATCATAACTGCTACTTCAAATAATGGGAAGATTATCGGCAGAACAATCGTTGACAGCAAGGCGGCCTTTAAGATTGCTGATAAGACAACCGGTAAAATCCTTACACCTGAAGGGAATTCAAATGGTTCTAAAGCAAGACTTCAGACAGACGGGGAGCAAACGTGGACGATTGATGGAGTTTCCCCTGGAGCATATAAAGTTCACGCAGGTGACAGCAAGTTCGTACTGGATGCATCCGGAATCACTGCCGGAGACGATGTGCAAGTTTGGGAGTATCTGAGCTACGGCAACCAGCAATGGAGAATAACCGATCACTGGGATGGAACGTATCGTTTCAGTGCTGTTAACAGCGGCAAAGTTCTTGGAGTTAAGAATAACCGGCCAGAGGATGGTACAATTGTGGAGATACAGGAGTTAGGGGAAGGGAAGTTTCAGGAATGGAAGCTAATTCCTTGACAATAAAGGCAATATCATAGAGCCCTTTGGAAGTTGGGGGGAAAAGAAGGAGAATTGAAAATCCCGCATGATATAGTTGTTGATCAGAGCGGTAACTTGTATGTTGCCGAGCTTGAGAATAAGAGGCTGCAGGAGTCTTAATTAAAATAAAGGTGCCGTTTACCGGCACCTTCTTTCCTAGTTAAGCCGCTGTTTCCGTATCCGTCTGATAATCCCTGCCTGTTCTCTCAACCTTATTCCAATTTTGATTGAAAAAGTAGGCGATGCTGCCGTACATAATGAACATCATTGTGACGAGTCTATAGATCAGCACATCGAAAAGAATAGCCAGCAGCAATTTCGGAATTTCTCTCTTATTAAAAGAAATGCCATAATGTTTGCTCATTCGAACGGCTGCTAGATCATAAATAATTCCGAAGATCAGTATGTAAAAAGAAAAAAACAAAAAGTAATCAAAATAGGAAGATGGAGGATGAGTGATTCCGTTAACAACAATTAAACCTGTCATGACATAAGCTGCAATGGTTCCCGCCAGGAAGGATTCAATCAAATAAAAGAAAGAAACAGGTTTCGTAAACAGGGTTTTTACAAGGAATACCCTGAAATGGATGACGCAGTCGATAAAGGCTTTTTGCCAGCGAATCCGCTGCTTAAATAAATCCTTCCAGTTTTCAGGAAGTTCGGTATAGCAGACCGCTTCAGGAATAAAAATAATTTTCTTCTTCTTGTGAGCTGATATATGCCTGTGAATACGGAGGGTAATATCAATGTCCTCTCCGATTGTCGTTCTGAATCCTCCGACTTCGATCAGCACTTGCTTTCTGAATATGCCAAATGCACCTGAAATGATCGCTAAAGCATGAAAGCGGGCAAGCGACATTTTAGTAATATAGAAGGCTTTAAGAAAATCAAGCGCTTGCACGCTGACAAGAAGATTTGTTCGAAGCAGGGACAAAGATTTCAAAGGTTCAGCTGTTTTCGTCTGAAGCACATGAACCATTCCTCCAGCAGCTGCCACATTCTCATCCTCAAAAGCATCATTTACTACAGGAAGCGCCTTGTCTGTCAAAATCGTGTCTGCATCAAGAGTGATCAGAAGCTCTTTTTGTGCATACTCAATTCCGGCGTTTAAAGAGTCTGCCTTTCCCCCATTCTCTTTATCAATTACAAAAATATTCGGGTAAAGCTCTGATTGATAGAATCCCAGAATCTTTTCGTGGCCTATTTTTCTACGCGGCTGTTTAGAGCTTGGCTTCAGCTGCAGGAATTGGTTCATCAGATGCATAGTGTCATCAGTAGACCCATCATTAATGTAGATGACATCATACGCTGTGTAGGAAAGAGATTTCATAGAATTAATAGAAGTATCAATAATTCCCTGTTCATTGTAGCAGGGAATTAAAATGCTGATGCCCTTATCCTCTTGTGCATGAAACTTTAACTTCTCAGTCTGCCTTTTGAACCAAGGCAAACTATGAATCAGATGTATCACTGGAAATACGATACATAAAGAAAAGAGCAATAAACTGTAAATATCCAAAAAAACACTCCTTCAGTTAAAAAAAGAAAAGATATCATATATTTTCTTGGAGAATGTTTTTTTGTGAGGGTAATTGTAAGAAGGGTAATAGATTTTGAGTGATTTATCGATAGGAAACTTTAGTATTAAACTCCGCATAAAGATGTGATTAATGCCTTCATACATCCCTCTAAAAGCATGTAGATGTATAAAGAAAGCGACCAGAAAATAATTGAAATTCAGGAAATTATATAGGAAAATAGAATCATGATTAAACTAATATTAATAGACTTATATCTTAATAAATAGTCATTCATAAGTAAAAACAAGCCCAAAAGACTACTATACATATTGCTTGGACAGTTAAATGAATGAATTTTATGCGGATTGGATCAATCAAGAGGATGAGACAAATGAAAAAAACAGCCGTTTTATTAACAGTATTCATATTTTGTATTTTGGGATTTACGGAGAATGATGTCAAAGCAGCAGACCTTAAAGAAAACAAAGTGGTTATCTACTACGTCCCTCATCAAGACGATGAGTTATTATCGATGGGTGTCGGTATTTTAAACGATGTTGAAAGAGGTTATGAAGTTCACTTAGTTTTATACACAGATGGTCTGGCATCAAATGTTCAGCACACCTTAAATCTCACTCCAGAGCAATTTGGAAAAGCTAGAGATAAAGAATTTATTCGTTCTGCACTTGCATTAAGAGTAAAGCCAAATAATCTTCATTTTTTAAACTTGCAAGACAGAAAAGTGACAAAGGAGGATATGAGAGAAGTTATTCAAAAGTTTGAAAAAAAATACCCTGGTGCAAAACATAGAGCATACAGCTACTATGACAAACATAATGACCATAATGTTGCGGGAGAAGCCCTTAATGCGTTATATAATGAAGGGGAAATTAATGAAGATGTTAAGTTTTATATTAACTATGGAAGATATGATACTAAAGGGATTGAGGAACCCTATAACGAACGCAAATATAAGAAAAGGTTAAAGATGGGCATAAGAGCTTATAACATAAATATGCCCAAATTCGGTTTCTATGGGATTGGGAGAAAATCAGCAGGGGATTTATTTGTGAACTTAGAGAAAAATCCCAAAAGCTTGTATCATCTGCCTAATTACAAGGAGTAGAAGTTTCTTTCTATAATTTAGTGAAAAGGGGCTGAGACAAAAGGACACTTAAAGTGACCTTTTGTAGTCAGCCCTTTTTTTTATTAACTAGATCTTAAGATAATAGAATCGCCCCATATAATTGAATCCCACAACATCAATCATATTTTGGGCAGCCCCTTATTTATTAAATTAAATGGTCACATAGTATCAATGATAAACCATAGGTTTTTCCAATCGTGGGAGCAGTGAAACTGCTCTTTTTTTTATATTTGTATTTAAATAGTTGAAAAGGAGGTAAGCAGTTTTAGAGAGTTGGTAATATTTATAAATAAGGGTGAAAACAAAAAAAGTCACTAGAGAAAATGGATTCTAGTTTACAATATAAATAACAAAGTCCAGAAAAGAATTTGACATAAAGGGGACAGATATATGGTTAAATTGTTAATCGCTGATCGTGACCAAAATGAACGGGCAGGGATTGGCTGGCTGGTTTCTTCGTATTCGATTCCATATGATCAAATTTTAATGGCAGGCTCATTAGCAGAAGTGTTTAACCAAATAAAGTCTGAAGTTCCAGAGGTTGTTTGCATAGAACTTGATATGATTCCAAAAGAAGAATGGGACAGTTTTAAAGAGCTTACGAAACGTTACATAAAAAAGGTCATCGTCATGACAGCCGAAGCTACATTTGAACGGGCACTTCAAGGCATTGAACTGCATGCATATGATCTTTGGGTAAAGCCTCAGTCGCCTGTGCATATCAAACGAGTATTAACCAAATGCTGCAAGGAAGTTCAAGCTGTGGAAAAACTAGAACCACCTGCTCAAATTGAGGTTCATTCTGTATCTTACCGCTCTCTATTTGTGCATCAAGAAACATTAGGCGCAAATTTCAGATTAATGCTGATTCAGTTGGAAGACCCGATGAAACAGCCTATGCTGCTATCTTTTTTACAAGATTATCCGTTTAAAAACCCACCGGTTTTATTGCCGTTAAGTGACATGATTGTTACCGTTTTTTCATTTGATAACCAGGAGCCCCTTAAGGAATTAATACACATAGGCAACCGGATTATTACAGATTGGGAAGAGAAGTTTTCAGAGCCCGTGTCACTTGTTTTATATGATACAAACGATCCGCTGCTTTCGTTGAACGAAAAATATCTACATGCAAAGCAAGCGCTGGAAATCAGATTTTTCAAAGGATACAGACAGCTTTCGGTCATTGAAGATAAGGTGAACTGGGTGATGATCGATCCGTTTTTAACTCCGTCTGAACAACGTGAATGGATTGACATGTTAAACGGAGGTGACAGGGAAAAAATTAAGCAGTGGATGTATAAAGAATTTTTGAATAAGGAAGCTCCCTATCCCGAGCCAGGATTATTGCGAACCCGATTAACAAGCCTATTAGCACAAGTCCGCCGCTTCATGAAGTCCTTTTATCTTGACGAAGGGATACTTGAGAGACGTTACCACCAAGTATTTGAAACCATTTTATACAATCCGATTCTTTATCGGATCGTTCAGGAGCTATTGCTGTTCTTATATGAAGTTCTTGACCGGGCAAAAAAACATCAAGAAAATGCTCGTGCAGATGTGATTGAGCAGGCCATCCAGTACATTGAGGAACATTTTCCTAACCCACAGCTAAGACTAGAGGATGTTGCTAACCATGTGGATAGAAGTCCAGCGTATTTTAGCTCGCTCTTAACAAAAAAGCAAGGGAGCTCATTCCGGCAAATATTAACGAAAACAAGGATAAAAGAAGCCCAGCGCCTTTTGCTGGATACAAACCTTTCGGTTCAGGATGTAGCAGATAAAACGGGATTCATAAATCCAAACTACTTCAGCAAAATTTTTAAGGAGAAAACAGGTAAAACCCCTCGTTCGTTTAGAATTCGAAAAAAAGTATAGAAAATCTAAAATAATTATAGTTTTTAAGTGTAAGTGTTTTAAAATAAATATTAATTTCGTAAAAAATTAGGAAAATTCAAAAAATAGACGTCTGTTTTCAATTGCTTTCCTTCTCTACACTAGGAGTAGGAATAATAGATTGCACAAAAAGAGGCATACAACACGTGTATCCTTTTTTTGCATCTACTAAAAATTGAAAAAGCAGGTGAAGACATGAAAGTAGAGCTAACAGGTAAAAGATTGATTGAAAATTATACAGGTACTGAACTCCATACAAAGGGATGGATACAAGAAGCGGCATTACGCATGTTGTTCAACAACTTGGATGCAGATGTGGCAGAGCGTCCGGAAGACTTAGTTGTATATGGCGGTATCGGAAAAGCAGCCCGAAATTGGGAAAGCTTTGATGCGATTGTTGCTACATTGAAAAACTTGGAAAATGATGAAACGATGCTGGTGCAGTCTGGAAAACCAGTTGCTGTTTTCAAAACTCACTCAGATGCCCCAAGAGTGCTGATTGCCAATTCCAATCTTGTTCCTGCATGGGCTAACTGGGATCACTTTCACGAGCTTGATAAAAAAGGCTTAATGATGTATGGACAAATGACGGCAGGAAGCTGGATTTATATCGGCAGCCAAGGTATTGTCCAAGGAACCTATGAAACATTTGCTGAATGTGGACGCAAGCATTTCAATGGTACTCTTGAAGGAACGATTACCCTGACGGCTGGGCTTGGAGGTATGGGTGGCGCTCAGCCGCTTGCGGTTTCACTAAACGGCGGCGTCAGCATCAACATTGATGTTGATCGTACGCGTATAAAGCGGCGTTTGGATACAAAGTACCTTGATGTTATGACAGAAAGCTTAAATGATGCGATCAATATGGCACTAGAAGCAAAGCGTGAGAAAAAGGCAATTTCTATCGGTCTGCTTGGCAATGCAGCGGAAGTATTGAACGCAATGCTTGAAAGGGACTTTATTCCAGATGTTTTGACAGACCAAACATCTTCCCATGATCCGATTAACGGCTATATTCCAATTGGTATGAGCCTGGAAGAAGCTGCAGAGCTGCGCAATAGGGATCCTAAAGCATATGAAGTGAAATCTAAAGCAAGCATCGCTGAGCATGTACGTGCAATGTTAAAAATGCAAGAAAAGGGTGCCATTACGTTTGATTATGGTAACAATATCCGCCAAGTTGCAAAGGATGAAGGAGTTCAGAATGCCTTTAATTTCCCTGGGTTTGTACCAGAATACATTCGCCCTCAATTTTGTGAAGGGAAAGGGCCGTTCCGCTGGGCTGCGCTTTCCGGTGATCCTGAGGATATTTATAAAACAGATGAAGTTATTTTACGTGAATTCAGCTACAATACCCACCTTTGCAACTGGATTAAAATGGCCCGGAAAAGAATTGAGTTCCAAGGACTTCCAGCACGCATTTGCTGGTTAGGCTACGGCGAACGGGCAAGATTCGGCAAAATCATCAATGATATGGTCGCTAGCGGCGAGCTGAAGGCTCCGATCGTGATTGGGCGCGACCATTTAGATTCGGGCTCTGTCGCTTCACCGAACCGTGAAACGGAAGCAATGAAGGACGGCAGTGATGCAGTTGCAGACTGGCCAATTCTAAACGCCCTTATCAACAGTATCGGCGGAGCAAGCTGGGTGTCTGTCCACCATGGAGGCGGTGTTGGAATGGGTTATTCGCTCCATGCAGGTATGGTTATTGTCGCAGATGGGACAAAAGAAGCAGAAAAACGACTGGAGCGCGTTCTTACAACGGACCCAGGAATGGGTGTAGTTCGCCATGCCGATGCAGGTTATGACATTGCCATTCAGACAGCAAAAGAAAAAGGCGTCTATATTCCAATGTTGAAATAGTATGCAAAAAGTCAGTATAAAGAAAAATGGAAGGAGCGGACTAGTGTCTGCTCCTTCAAAAATAAACAATTTTTATGAAATTGAGTCTGTCAGATCATTTTTAGAGAGGGGAGACAATATGAACAAGAAACCAGTTTTTATTCGCAATGCAAGCCAGCTAATCACACTGCATGGAAGCAGTGAGGCGCCCTTATCTGGAAAGCAGATGGAACAACTCCATGTGATTGAGAACGGAAGTGTTTGGCTAGAAGATGGTGTCATTCAATTTGTCGGAAAAGATGAAGAAGTTGCTGAGGCGTATAATTCTCGAATAAATGAAGCGAAAATCATCGATGCGAAAGGGAAGCTTGTAACCCCAGGCTTAGTTGACCCGCACACTCATCTAGTTTTTGCCGGAAGCCGTGAAAGTGAGTTTAACATGCGATTGCAGGGTGCTTCCTATATGGAGATTATGAATAATGGCGGGGGAATTCATTCCACCACGGCTGCTACTAGGGAGGCAAGCCACCAAACGCTTTTTAACGAAAGTAAAAAACGTCTCGATCAGTTTTTACTGCACGGAGTAACCACAATAGAAGCGAAAAGCGGCTACGGTCTATCACTTGAACACGAAATAAAGCAGTTGGAAGTTGCGGGAGCGCTGCATGAAAATCACCCGATTGACATTGTTCGGACATTTATGGGTGCGCATGCTGTTCCTTCTGATTACAAGGAAAACCCTGATGAATTTGTCAATCACGTGATCAATGACATGCTCCCTGAAGTGGCGCGCCGCAACCTTGCAGAATTTAATGATGTATTTTGCGAACGAGGTGTTTTTACACCTGAGCAGTCAAAACGCATTCTTGAAGCAGGGATTGAACACGGTCTTCTTCCAAAGATTCACGCTGATGAAATTGAACCGTACGAAGGCGCGGAATTAGCGGCCTCTATCGGGGCAGTATCTGCTGAACATTTATTAAAGGCATCGGATAAAGGAATCGCAGCACTTGCGGAAAAAGGAGTGATTGCCGTTCTTTTGCCAGGTACGGCATTCTTCCTCATGGCAGAGTCAGCAAATGGGCGAAAAATGATTGATGAGGGGAGTAGCAGTAGCTCTATCTACTGACTGCAATCCTGGTTCTTCACCAACGGTTTCATTGCCTCTAATAATGAACCTTGGCTGCTTGAAAATGGGGATGACCCCTGCGGAAGTCCTTACAGCTGTTACCATTAATGCGGCACATGCTATTAAAAAAGGTAAAGAAATCGGAAGCATTGAGAAAGGAAAGAAAGCAGACATCACGATCTTTGATGTGCCAAACTACGCAGGCCTTCAATATCGCTATGGTGTGAACCATGTGCACAGTGTTCTTAAAAAAGGCGAATTGGTCGTTGACGGGGGGAGATTGCTTTGCAGCGATACCCATATCCACAGCTAAAGCCACCGATGTTTTCATGGGATAGAAGTGAAGCTATAGCGGAACCGAAAGTCAATGAATGGATCATGACGCTTGACCCAGCCAAATCGGAAAAAATGGACTGGGACCATTATGACGCTGCTATTCTTGGCGTTCCACTCTCGCGTTCATCAATCTCTGCTTCGGCTGCCAGTGAAAACCCGGATGCATTAAGAAGGGCGTGGAAATATTTTACAACGTACAACCTTGATTACGATGAAGATCTTTCCGTCCTTAACATCGTTGATCTTGGGGATGTACGCCAACATGTAACGAATATTGAAAAATGCCACAACTATATAAAAGAAGCAATGATCAGTATGAGAACCCATCACCCGGAAGTGCTTCCTGTGGTGATGGGGGGGGATCATTCAATTACTGCTATGCTCGTCAAAGGGTGGAAGGCAGTCCACCATGATGAGCGAATCGGTATTTTACAATTAGACACTCATTTTGACCTGAGGGACTTAAGTGATAACGGTCCAAGCAATGGAACTCCGATCCGTAACTTGATTGAAAGCGGTGTGATCAAGGGGAAGGATGTTTATAATATCGGGCTGCACGGATTCTTTAATGCCCTTTCATTAAAAACATACGCTGATGAAGTCGGTGTTAACTATACAACGATGAGAAATGCCCGCAAAAAAGGGATCGAAAAAACGGTCATGCAAGCTTTAGATCAATTAAGCGAAAAAGTGGATACAATCTACTTGACCGTTGATATGGACGTTCTCGATTCGAGCTGCGGACCTGGCGTTCCAGCTTCTACACCGGGCGGCATGCGGAATGATGAACTTTTCGAAGCCGTCTATCTTGCTGGCAAATGCCCGAAAGTGAAAGCAATGGACATGGTATGCCTTGATCCATACAAAGATAGAGGGGAAGCAACGTTAAAAACAGCGGTCCATACAATGCTCTCCTTTTTAACTGGTTTTAAGCAAAGAATAGGTCATCAATAGGAGAGTGCTAAAACTTGAGGCCCTTCCAATTGAATCTGCTGAAAGTACTTTCATAACAGGCCTTTTACTCAGTGGGAAGGCGAATTTCGCACTTAAATTTTTAGATTTTTCAAACAATATTTTCAAGGGGGAGGAATTTTATGAAAAGTCAAAAGAAGATACGCTGGAATGTATTTTTACCGATGGCCATTCTGTTAGTTGCAACGTCTGTAATTGGAGTAGTGAATCCTGAAGGATTTTATCATATTCAAACGAAATTAGTTGAATTTTCAACCGTGAACTTTGGCTGGTTATTTAATCTTTCAATTTTTGCATTTATAGTTATCTGCTTATATTTAGGTTTCTCCAAATACGGTCACATCAAATTTGGAGGAAAGGATGCCAAGCCTACGATAAACAAATGGAACTGGTTTGCAATCTCACTAACAGCAGGAATTGGTGTAGGTATCTTGTTTTGGGGACTTGCAGAGCCAATCACTCATTTCAGCGAACCTCCCAAAGTATTAGGAATCAAACCTGGGACAGAAGAAGCTGCTGTGTTTGCCATTGCGACAAGTTTGATGCATTGGACAGTTGCTCCTTATGCTTTATACGTAATTGCTGGTATTGCCGTTGCTTATTCTCATTATAATTTGAAACTTCCCTACAATGTCAGTTCCACTCTCTATCCGCTATTGGGTAAAAAAGCATTCGGTTTACCTGGAACAATTGTAGACTGTTTGTGCATGTTTGCGATTGCCGGCGGTATGGCGGCCGTGCTTGGCGAAGGAGTTCTCCAAATCGGCAGCGGTATAGCCCATCTAACACCCATTCATACAGGACCGCTGCTATGGACTATTTTGATTCTCGTGATTACAGGAACTTATATTTTATCGAGTTACACAGGATTGGATAAAGGGATTAAAATTTTAGCGGACCAAAATACAAAAATCTTTTTATTTTTGTTAGCGTTTGTATTTGTTTTCGGTCCATCCGTTTTTATTTTAAATATCGGCACTCAAGCGACAGGCAGTTTTATCGCTAATTTTTCTGAACGGCTTTTATGGATAAGCGCAATGGATGGCTCGGACTGGCCAAGATGGTGGCCAATTTTTAACTGGTGCATTTGGCTTGCTTATGCTCCCATTACAGGTATGTTTCTTGCCAGATTGGCATATGGAAGAACGCTCCGGGAGTTTGTAACATACAATCTGTTGCTGCCGGCAGGCTTTGGGGCCATTTGGTTTTGGGTATTTGGAGGCTCATCTATTTTTTATGATTGGAAGGATGAAGGAAAGCTCTGGGATTTAATTAGCAAACAAGAAGGGGGCTTGGAGCTTTCGCTGTTTGCATTTTTGGAACATCTTCCATTCCCGGCATTGATTAGCTGGTTAATGCTGATCACGATTTTTATATCGTTTACAACCTTGGCTGATTCACTTACAACAACTGTATCTTCGCTTACTACAACAGGAAATACTATTTTAGATCCAGAACCCCCTGCAAAAGTGAAAATCTTTTGGGGAAGTTTAATGGGCTTTATGGCACTGCTTACCATTACCGCCGGAACAGGCGGGGAAATTACAGGTGTGGATGCAGTTAAGCAAATGGCTACAGTTGCAGGTTTCCCAGTTCTTTTCTTTATGATTGTTCAAACGATTTCCACCGTCAAAGGAATCACCAGACAAAAGGAATTTGATAGAGCCAACTGTCCTGAAACGGCCAAACTCGATATCGAAGCAGAAGAAGCAAACATTCTAACGGAATCTGTCGACCAGACCGCATAAAGAAAAACATATGGGGGCTTCGAATTTATGATAAAGACACAAAACAGAGTCACAATCACAGAAGAGGATTTTACGATTGAAGAACTCATTTCAGTGGCCAGATATAACTTGCCTTTGGAGCTTTCAGAAAGTATTAAACAAAAAATTAAGCAAGGACGAGCATTAGTCGATGGTTTTGTGGCTGAAAACAGAGTGATTTATGGCATTACGACCGGAGTAGGGGAGAATTCAAAAATTAGAATTTCAGTCTCTGAGTCCAGAGAGCTGCAAAAAAAATTAATTATGAGCCATGCTTGCGGTATGGGAGATCCGTTGGAGAAGGAAGTCGTAAGGGCCATCATGGTCATGATGATTAAAAATTTCTCTCATGGTTATTCTGGAGTAAGACTTGAAACGGTAGAGAGATTAGTAGAGATGGTGAATAAAGAGGTCATACCATTTGTCCCCAGAGAAGGTTCCTTAGGTTACTTAAATCATCAGGCACATATCAGCTTGGTCCTTTTGGGCATAGGTGAAGCCTATTATCAAGGCATACTGGTGGATGGCGAAACAGCTTTAAAAAAGGCTTTAATCAGGCCAATTGAACTGCATGAAAAGGAAGGTCTTTCTTTGATTAACGGCACGGTAGATATGACCGCAATTGGCGCTCTGGCAGTTTATGATGCTATTCATGTTCTTAAGGCAGCAGACATTGTATCGATGATCAGTTTTGAGGCATTGAAAGGAACATACTATGCCTTTGATCCAAAAATTAGTCAAGTAAAACGTCATCCTGGACAAAGAAAGACAACTGATAATATTCATAAGCTGATAGAAAACAGTGAGATCGCTGAAAGATTTAAAGATTATCGCCTCCAAGATGCTCTTAGTATAAGGTCCATTCCACAAGTTCATGGAGCTTGTAAAGACAATGTTGATTACGTACGGACAGTAGTAGAGAGAGAAATGAATTCAGCCACAGATAATCCGTTGGTGTTTAATGATCAAGATGGTGCAAGAGCGATATCCTCTTCCAATTGTCATGGGGAAGCGGTAGCCTTAGCCTTAGACTTTCTGGCAATCTCTTTATCGGAATTGGCGAATATTTCAGAGCGAAGAATCTTTAGACTCGTCTCTCCTGAATATAGCGGGCTGCCGCCTTTTTTGATCGAGCAAAGCGGGCTTAACTCGGGTTTTATGATTCCGCAATATATTGCGGCGGCATTGGTTTCTAACAATAAGGTTTTTTCACATCCGTCGTCTGTGGATTCCATTTCGACATCGGGGGGACAGGAAGACCATGTAAGCATGGGAACATCGGCGGCTTTAAAGGCGCTGAAAGTAATCGCTAATACAGAAAAAGTGATTGGAATCGAATGGATGTGCAGCTGCCAGGGAATTGAATTCCTTAAGCCGTTGCAGCCTGGGGCAGGAACAAAAGCAGCCTGCGATTTGTTCAGGAAATATGTCCCGCGCCTTGAGGAGGACAGAATTTTATATAAAGACATGCGTAAAGCTGAGGAGCTTATTCATTCAGCAGAAATTGTAAAACACGTAGAGGATAAAATCGGTCCTTTACAGGTTTAAAGATTTGATTCACATTGCTGAAGCTGGAAAAACTGGCAATATATTATTCTTTTGGTGTTGATTTATCAGGCAAACTTCATTTTAGAGGAGGACTGTATATGATTGCTCCAAATCCAGGAACTGACTTAAAGCCGCAAAAAACTGCCATGTACTCTATCTCCAATATAACGAAATTTATTGGATTTAGTTTGATTGGTATCTTTATGTTCTTTATTCCGATTTCCATAAATGGGGTTTCTTCGATCTCACTTGATCATATGACGACATGGATCAAGCAATCGTTCCCTTCCTTTGTTCCGATCTATGTGCTTATTGTTATTTTACTTGGTGCAATTTATCCGTTTGCAGTAAAGAGCTGGAAGAAAGATAAAGTTAGTATGGTTTTTTCTTTCTTGAAGGTATTGGGGGTCTTTGTTGCTTTTATGATTGTTTTTAAAATCGGTCCTGCATGGTTGATGGCACCGAACATGGGACCCTTCCTGTTTGAAAAGCTGGTCATACCGGTAGGGCTTGTTGTCCCTATTGGTTCTGTATTTTTAGCATTGCTCGTAGGGTATGGCTTGCTCGAATTTATTGGTGTACTCGTGCAGCCAATCATGCGTCCAATCTGGAAAACACCTGGCCGTTCCGCGGTGGATGCTGTAGCTTCCTTTGTTGGAAGCTATTCAATTGGTCTGCTGATTACAAACCGTGTATTTAAAGAAGGCAAGTATACAATTAAGGAAGCGGCTATTATCGCGACTGGATTTTCTACTGTTTCTGCAACATTCATGATTGTTATTGCAAAAACGCTTGGGATTATGGATAAGTGGAATCTTTATTTCTGGGTATCGCTTGTTGTCACCTTCCTTGTTACTGCTATTACAGTGCATATATATCCCCTTAGTAAAATGAGTGATGATTATTACACTGAAAAAGGAGAACCTGAAGAAGTTATTAAAGAAAAGTTTCTGCAAAATGCCTGGAAAAGTGCTATGGAAGCTGCGGAAAACTCGTTGAGCATTTGGAGAAATATATGGGAGAACTTAAAAGACGGATTTATTATGACAATGAGTATTTTGCCGTCTATACTGTCAGTTGGACTAATTGGCTTGATTCTGGCGGAGTTCACACCAGTTTTTGATTGGATTGGTTATATATTTTATCCGATTACATGGGCTTTGCAGATACCTGAGCCACTGTTGGCTGCGAAAGCTTCAGCGATTGAAATCGCTGAGATGTTCTTGCCAGCTCTTCTAGTAGTAGATGCCCCTTTAGTGACGAAGTTCATCATTGCTGTTGTATCCGTTTCTTCCATTTTGTTTTTCTCAGCCACTATTCCTTGTATTCTTTCGACTGAGATTCCAATTAGCATACCAAAGCTTCTTCTTATCTGGCTGGAACGCACAATTTTAACTTTAATCTTAGTAACCCCTCTTGCTTATTTATTGCTCTAACCAACAATATTATTAAAAACTAAATAAGATAAATGTCTTAGCTTTAATTTAAAACTGGATTTTATCCATGTGGCAAATTAGAGCTTTTTCTATTATGACGAAATATTCTGATTATATATAGTGTTTGAATTAGGTTGCCTTTTAATATATTGGCACCAGGCTCCATTTTATTGTTTTATTTTTATTCATGGTTCATCAAGCGAACGATTGCTTTTATCCTAGCATAGGCGGGCTGGCACCAATTTTAAATCGAATAAAATAGGTATTTGAATCAGGAACAATACCCAAGCAGTGTTCATATTTTGTTGAGAAAAGTATTAGTCGAGTCTCTCTCCTGTTACACAGTTGTTTTTTCGTTCTTTGTTGGTAAACCTGATTAATTAAAATACGGAGGTATGAAAAATGAATAATTTCCAAAATGAACTTCAATCGTTGAATGTTGGTGATTTCCAGGCGAACGAGGCTACTTATTGGGATCAAAACCAATCTTATATGAATCAAGATCGACAATTTGGATTCTTTTTTAGCTGCTTTAATTGTTTTAACTGTTTTAATTGTTTTCGCTGCTTTAATTGTTTTCGCTGCTTTAATTGTTTTCGCTGCTCTAATTGCTTTAGATGCGGTGGAAATTGCGGTGGTCGCTGCGGCGGTCGCTGCGGTGGTCGCTGCGGCGGTCGATAATTTTCGTATAAGTGATCTAAGGAGAAAAGCCCCTGCAGAATTGCAGGGGTTTTTCTCTTTAAAGATTAGACATAAGAGACAAATTACGGTACATAGGCTTATAGTGAAATGAAAAATGATGCTATAGATTTGAGGACAGCTGGGTAAGGAGGAGCGGAATGACAAATTTGAACCCTTCTATGCGTCTGAAAGTGAAAAGGGACACTTTTTTTCTCCCTGATCCAAACAGCGGTGTTTATTTTCGAAATAATGTAAGTTCATTCCATATGACAGGCAGTACGATTGATCAGTGGGTAAACAAGCTGATGCCAATGTTTAATGGAGAGTACACCTTGGGGAATTTGACAAACGGATTGCCGGGCCAATATCGAGATCGTGTATATGAAATTGCAGAAGTGCTGTATAAAAATGGGTTTGTTCGGGATGTAAGTCAAGACCGTCCTCATCAATTGGCGGATCAAGTTCTTAAAAAGTATGCTTCTCAAATTGAATTTTTAGAAAGTTTCGGCGATTCAGGTGCGTACCGTTTTCAAGCCTATCGTCAGGCCAAAGTGTTGGCGGTCGGCTCTGGCCCTTTTTTTGTCTCGTTGGTTTCTTCGTTGGTTGAATCTGGATTGCCCAAGTTTCATGTACTGATAATGGACTCAGTACCGACCAATCGGATGCGGTTAGAAGAATTGGCGGTACATGCCCGTAAAACGGACCCCGAGGTAGCAGTAGAAGAGGTCATCCTGAAAAATGAGGGGGAAAGTTCTTGGCGGGAGATCGTGAAGTCGTTTGATTCGATTTTGTATGTGTCGCAGGAAGGCAATGTAGAGGAACTGCGAACTCTTCACAGGATTTGCAGGGAAGAGAAAAAGCTGTTGCTCCCTGCTATATTTCTGCACCAGGTGGGTCTGGCAGGTCCTCTGGTTCATCCAGACTCTGAAGGATGCTGGGAGTCTGCGTGGCGCAGCATACACGAATCAGTGTTTGGCAAAGATGAGCAATTACAAAGTTTCACTTCCACAGCAGGAGCGATGTTGGCCAATGTGATCGTGTTTGAATTGTTTAAAAACGTTACGGGAGTTACTGAATCAGAACAGAGGAATCAATTCTTCCTGCTTGATCCGGAGACGCTGGAAGGAAATTGGCATGATTTCATGCCTCATCCGCTTGTGACCGGACGTATTACAGCTGAATGGATTCGAGATTTAGATTTGGGGCTCAAACAGAGTTCGGGCAAAGGGGAGCTTGGCGGGCTGCTTCTGTATTTAAGCCATTTGACATCAGCGGAATCAGGTATTTTTCATATTTTAGAAGAGGAGGATTTAAAGCAGTTACCGTTAGCACAGTGCCGCGTACAGGCAGTTGACCCGTTGTCTGTGGGACCTGCAGAGCTTCTGCCGAGCATTGTCTGTACAGAACTGACACATGAGAAGGCACGGAGGGAAGCGGGTCTATCTGGAATGGAAGCGTATGTGTCTCAAATGGCCGATGTTCTCGTTGCCGCTCTTCCTCTAAGACAGAAAGTAGAATCCGGGAAAATTGTTGGTGTTGGAGCGGGAGAAACAATTGCAGAAGGCGTTTGCCGCGGATTGCAAAAGTGTTTAACAGCGGAACTGTACAAACAACTGGCCAATCAGAAGAACGTTGTCTCCCGGGTGCAGTTAAGCGATATAGAAGATGAACGTTGCCGGTATTATTTACAGGCACTGACCACCATGCAGGGGGCACCGATCATCGGTTTGGGAAAGGAAGTCTCCGGTTTCCCTGTTGTATGGGTCGGCACGAATGATCGCTGGTATGGCAGTGTAGATTTGAATACAACAATGGCGCTGCAAAAAGCGCTGCAACAGGCGCTGATGAATGGAAAAAATCAATCGGCACAAGCGTTACCGGATTCGTCCGTGTTTCTCGCAGAAACGGCACCACAAAGACTTGTAATCCGTACGAGTGAAGAAATATCCGAGGTTTTGCAGTCCGCAATGCAGGTCCTAAAACGGAACCGCAAGCGAATCTTGGTTTTCGAACTTGAATGGGAACCATTTTTGAAAAAGGAACTGGTAGGTGTGTATGGTACGTTGTTACGAGAGGAGGAATCCCGGTGAGTGCAGTCGTAGTGGTTATCGGAGAAGGAATGTTAGCTGACCACTTGTGTGAAGAATTATCAGCACAATACCAGGTAGTTCGTCATATTGATTTCGAGGCAGGAGTACCTGAAGCGACTGATTTAGTTCTAGTGCTGCACGATGCCTGGAATCATTCCATTCATCAAAAAGCTGAAGAAGTGTTGCGTCCAGCCGGTATTCCTTGGCTGCGAGGATTCGTCTCATTTGGAGAAGGCGTGGTAGGACCACTGGTTCGCCCGGATACACAGGGGTGCTCCCAATGTGCAGACATGCGGCATCTCATGGCAGGACGAGACCGTAAAGAGATGTGGGAAATTGGGCAGAGGCTGGCTGCGGGCGGAGGAATGCCGCGTGACGCGTGGGCATCGAGCACGGGGCTTATGCAGATCGCCTATCTGCTTGAGGCGGAGGTTCAGAGGATCTTGCAAGGTGATGAGGCGCACTCGGAAGGACGGGTATTTTTACTCAATCTAAAAACATTGAAGAGTTCATGGCATCCTTTTCTGCCCGATCCGTTATGTCCGGTTTGCAGTCAATTACCTGATGATTCACCGGACGCGGCCCGAATCTCACTAAAACCAAGTCCAAAAATGGAAGGCAGTTACCGCTGCCGTTCGATGGACGATCTAAGTAAAGTTCTGGTTAAAGACTATCTGGATCACCGGACGGGCATTTTGAATGGGAAAATGTATGACCTAGTACCGCCTTTTGCTGATGTAGGTGTAAATTTGCCGTTATTCTCAGGGGACGAGGGAGTAGCAGGCCGGACTCATTCATACGCAGTAAGTGAGTTAACTGCTATTTTGGAGGGCTTGGAGCGGTCCTGCGGTATAACGCCCCGTGGAAAGCGGACGGTGGTCTATGATAGTTACCGTAATCTGAAAGACCAAGCGCTCAATCCTATTAATGTAGGAGTGCACGCGAAGGATCAGTATGCCCGGCCTGGTTTTCCATTTGAACAGTTTAACCCTGATCGTCCAATAAATTGGGTATGGGGCTATTCGTTTTTGCAAGAGCGTCCAATTTTGGTTCCTGAGCTGCTTGCCTATTACAGCTTGGGGTGCGGACATGGATTTGTCTATGAAACTTCCAACGGATGCGCATTAGGAGGAAGTTTGGAGGAAGCCATTTTCTACGGTATTTTGGAAGTGGTGGAACGTGATTCGTTCCTGATGACTTGGTACGCAGAGCTGCCTCTCCCGCGTCTTGACCCTTATTCGGCTAATGATCAAGAATTGCTGTTAATGATCGACCGTGTGCGGGCAGTGGGGGGATATGATCTGCATTTTTATAACTCGACGATGGAGCACGGAATTCCAAGCGTTTGGGCGATGGCAAAAAACAGGAAGCAAAAGGGATTGAATATCATCTGTGCAGCCGGAGCTCATCTGGATCCAGTACGGGCGGTGAAAAGCACGGTTCACGAGTTGGCTGCCATGATGCTGACGCTTGATGAGAAATTAGAAACGAATCAGGATGAGTTTGTGCGAATGCTGCAAGATTCTTCCTTGGTAGAGAAGATGGATGATCATGGCATGCTGTACGGTTTGCCGCAAGCGCAAGAGCGCCTGCAGTTTTTGCTGGACGATAATCGTCCGTTGCGGTCGTTTGATGAGGAATTCAAGTGGAAGTCAACTCATGCAGATCTGACCGATGACCTGCAGGACATTCTTCAGAAGTTTCGTCGATTGAACCTCGATGTGATTGTGGTGGATCAGTCAACATCGGAAACGAAACGAAACGGACTGTATTGCGTGAAAGTGCTGATTCCAGGGATGCTGCCAATGACATTCGGACATCACCTTACGAGAGTAACAGGGCTTGAGAGGGTGCTGAGGGTACCAATGGAACTTGGATATACCAAGCAGCCGCTCACACTTGAACAGCTCAATCCACATCCACATCCGTTTCCATAAACGGTACCTAGGAGGGGCAGGAGGATGGGTCTCGATACATTTCTGCACAATCTGCATTTTGAAATCGACAAGGCAAGCCCAGCGGACTGGGAAGTGGATTGGGAAGATGCACCGCTTCCATATAAGATTTACCGTGGCTTGCCTGTTTTTTCATTATCACTGGAAGTACCGCTGACGCTTGAAGAATGGGAAGAACCAGAACAGCCTAACCTTCGGAGAATCAGTCACTTTCTCTGGTATGTATTCGGCCTTACTCAATTTTCCCAGTCGGCTTTTCCCACTGCAGATCAGGCACCGGAACTAATGCAGTCGAATCGGCGGTTTGTTCCTTCCGGCGGGGCGTTATATCCAAACGAATTGTATGTGTATCTGAAGATGGAGGATTTGCCTGTTGGTGTTTACCATTATGATGTGGCACACCATCGCTTGGTACTGTTGCGAGAAGGCAATTTCGATTCATATATAGCCAAGGCTCTTGGTAATCGCTGTGAAGTGTCCGCTTGTTTTGGTACCGTTTTTGTGTCGACAATGTTTTGGAAAAACTTCTATAAATACAATAACTTTGCCTACCGTCTGCAAGGGTTAGATGCCGGGGTGCTGATTGGACAGTTATTGGAAGTAGCAAAACGGTTTGGTTTTGCTTCGGGGGTGTACTTTCAATATCTGGATCGGGCGATCAACCATCTGCTTGGACTAATCGAAGAAAAAGAGAGTGTGTATGCAGTTATCCCGCTGACAGTGGAACCTACGAGCTGGTTTACTAATGGGAGCGGCAGAGATGAGCTTGTATCTGCTGCTGAGCTGTGTCGAGAGCTGCAAGCGATTCAAACTAATTACTACGTCCAATCACAGAGGATCAAGACGTTTCCGATGTTAACGAAGATGAATGAAGCGTCCATGCTAGAATCAACACAAACGTTTAGGCAAATAAAGGCGAGGGAGAATTTGAATGTTGAGAGTCAAGTGATAACTCTCCCTCATATGAAGCGATTATCGTATGATCTGGCGTCGGTATGTCAAAAGCGATTTTCACCGGACATGGATTTCATTTTTGGAAAGGTCAGTCAATCGGAGCTTGCGACTCTTCTGCAGGAAGCAACGTCCGCATACTTGTATCGTAATGATTTGGATGAACCACATAAGAAGCTCGAGTCACGTGTATCACTGTATGGATGTCTGAATAATGTTGAAGGAATTCCGGATGGTGCTTATCAATATGATAGCGCTGATCATGCTTTGCGACAGGCAGATCTCGGTGATCATCGAATCAATTTACAATACGGAATGTCAGGAGGAAATGTGAATTTGTTCCAAGTGCCGCTCTGCTTTCATGTGGCAGGCGATAAAGATCACTTCATATCGGAACTGGGGTACAGAGGATATCGTATTCAGCAAATGGAAGCGGGTATGCTCGTGCAGCGATTACTGTTAGTCGCCTCAGCCCTTGAGATGGGAGGACATCCACTACTAGGATTTGATGCGAAATTGAGTGATGAGATATATAAGATGGATAATCAAGGAAAAACCAGCCTGATCCAAATTCCGATCGGTCCCTATCGGCCTCGTCCTTGGTTACAGGGGAGTTTACAAAGCTAAGTTATGGAGAGAATGAAGATATTTTCAACGGTTAAAATGTCTGCAGGGTCAATGCTGAAATGGAATAAATGAAAAAACCATCTATCATTGACCTGATAGGTGGTTCTTTTCGTAACACGTTGAGACTTGCAGATCAAATGTTAAGATATACAAGAAAATTGCTTCTATTAAACTTGTAAAATCTTCACACGAAGTTATTCGTTCCTTTAATCAAGGTTAATACATAAGATAAAGACAGCACCCTCACTCTATGTTTAAATAGAAGATAGCTTATTAAATATCTATATAAACTATAGGGCAGGTGAATGTTTTGGATGAGAAGGATTGTCTGATTTTGCAGTATTTGTATAAGGATCCGAATTTAACAAAAGCTGCAGAACATTTTTATATGACGCAGCCAGCTTTGACCTATCGATTGCGGCAAATTGAAAAGGAGTTTCAGATTCAGATCTTCTCAAAGAATGGGAAAAATATTAAAATAACACCTGCTGGTGAATATATAGTCGGGTATGCGAAAAAAATGATTACTGACTTGCGCAGTACGAAAGAATACTTGCTGAATATGGGAAATGAAGTGCAGGGGAATTTTAAAATAGGCGTGAGCAGCAACTTTGGTCTATACGAATTGCCTTCGATTTTAGAATATTTAATGAACCAATATCCAAAAGTTCATGTAAATGTGGATACAGGCTTTAGTACGGAAATGATCGATTTGCTCATAGAAGGGGAAATTGATGTTGCTATAGTAAAAGGGGATTATAATTGGTCAGATCAAAAGTATCTTCTTAATGAAGAAAATATTTGCCTTATCTCTAAGAATGAAATGGATTTAGATCAACTTCCTAACTACCCGATGATTAATCGAAAAGAGCCAGCCGTTTTAAAAAAATATAAAAATGTATCATCTAATCCATTAGATAAAAGCATAGATCGCTGGTGGGATGAACGATACGATCAACCGCCGTTTATTTCCATGCAAGTAGACAGTTATGAGACGTGTAAAGAAATGGTAAAAAAAGGACTTGGGTATGCAATTATACCAAGGGCATTTATTCACGAAATGGATGAATTAACAAGTCATGATTTAATTCTTAAAGACGGTCAGGAACTGAAAAGAAGAACATGGATGATCTATCGCCAATCCTCCTTGCAATTAGCGACAGTCTCGACAATTGTAAATTATATAAAGAAAAGATATTAAAAATGAGAAAGAGAACACTGCATGTGGTGTTCTCTTTTTTATATTTAATATTTCGTAATAGTAATTAATAAAGCATTTCGAACTTGTATATTTATACTATAAAAAAATTTTATAAATAACCAAAAAAACATTATGTGTACTTATAGTTCGTAGGAAAGTAAAATGAATAAAAAATAATGAATTTTCTGAATGTTGAAGGAGTTGTATATTTATGAATTTCGATGAAATAGAAGGGAAAAAGGCAATTCAAGCGGCAGTAGATGCTCTTGACCTTGAGCTGCGTGAATTATCGTTAAAGATTCATGCGAATCCTGAACTTAGTTTTTATGAATATCAAGCGATGGCATGGTTGACAGAGCCTTTAAAAAAAGCTGGCTTTGCAATTGAAAAAGGAATAGCTAATCTGGAAACATCGTTTAGAGCAACATGGGAAGGACAACCTGGCGGACCTACAGTTGCCATATTAGCTGAATACGATGCCCTAAAAGGACTCGGCCATGGGTGCGGCCATAATATTATTGGAACATCTGCGGTAGGTGCAGCTTTAGCATTAAAGGCTGCTCATCCAAATCTGCAAGGGAAAATTGTCGTATTAGGCACACCTGCTGAAGAAGAAGGCGGAGGCAAAATCTTAATGGTTCAAGACGGGGTATTTGATGAGGTAGATGCGGCAATGATGTGCCATCCGCAAAAACAATCAATGGTGCTTCGCGGCGGATTAGCATGTGTCGATGCAACATTTAAATATTTTGGAAAATCTGCGCACGCATCTTCTGCTCCAGAAAAAGGAATTAGTGCTCTCGATGCAGTCATTAACACTTTTGTTGCCGTAAACTCATTGAGACAATTTTTCAAAGATGATGTTAGAATTCATGGAATTATCACAAAAGGCGGAGAAGCAACAAATGTTGTACCAGACTATTGTGAAGCTGAATTTTTACTTAGAGCTGAGACCGTTGAAGATCTTACTATTGTTCGCGGCAAGGTATACGCAGCTGCTCGCCATGCTGCAGAGGCTGTGGGTGCAAAGCTCGAAATAACAGAGGGTCTCGTCTATGCGGAACGAAATAATAATAAAACCTTAGCCTCCCTATTTAAAGAGAATTTGGAACTGTTAGGTGAAGAAGTCATCGAACCGCCCAAAAAAGGAGGCATTGGTTCGTCTGACATTGGAAATGTCGGACAAGTAACAGCTGCGATCCATCCATATATCAAAATAACGGATGATGCGATCACTCATACTCCCGAATTTGTTGAAGCTGCTAAGTCAGAGGCTGGCATGCAGGGCTTAAATAAAGCAGCAAAAACATTAGCAATGACGGCTTATGACGTATGCTGCAATCAGTCATATTTTCAGGCGATCCGAAAAGAATTTGAAGAGTGGAAGAAGAAAAAGCAATCTAAATAAGAACTGGTTGAAATAAAAAAACTATGAAAGGTGGTTTTACTATTGAATACAAAGACAACAATCGAACCTAAATCAAAACCTCCATCGAAATTTGCAAGCTTTATTAAAATGCCGCATACACTTGTCATTATTGTTTTTATTATTTTAATTTGTGCGCTATTAACGTATATTTTGCCGGCAGGTGAATTTGATCGAGTTGAGGATAAAGAAACGGGCAACACGGTTGTTGTTGAAAATACGTTTCATTCCGTTGAACAAGATCCGGTAAGTATCATCGACGTACCATTAGCCATTGTTCAAGGACTGACCAGTGCCAGCGATACAGTTTTTTTCATATTTATTATTGGCGGAGTGTTCCAAATTATTAATTCAACAGGAACGATTGAAGCAGTAACAGCTAGGGTCGGAAAAGCCTTTATGAATCGCGGGCTCGTTATCATCCCTATTTTCCTGGCTTTATTTTCTGTCGGTGGTTTTACAATGGGAATGTCCGCAGAAGTGATGGCGTTTGTGCCTATCGGAATTGCGATAGCAAGATCGTTGGGATATGATGCGGTAACAGGAACTGCGATGGTTATGTTAGGTGCTGCAAGCGGGTTTACAGCAGGGCTCTTAAATCCATTTAACGTAGGAATTGCCCAATCGATTGCTGAGATTCCATTGTTTTCTGGAATGTGGCTGCGGGCTATATTATTAGTCATTTTATTAGCTGTTACAAGTGCTTATATTATTCGCTATGCCAAAAAGGTGAAAAAAGATCCTTCCCTCAGCTTTTCTTATGAACTTGAAATAGAAGAAGGGATGGGAAGAACAGATTTAATAGCCTCTTTACCACAAATAAAAATAGCTCATTATTTAACAATCATTGCTGTGGTTGCAGGTTTCGGCGTCTTAATTTGGGGTGTCTCCAGCAAAGGCTGGTGGATGGAGGAGCTTGCAGCGTTTTTCTTATCATTAGGAATTATTGTCGGATTTTTAGCAAAGTATGGACCCAGTAAAATTGCCAGTGAGTTTGTTATTGGAGCAAAGGAAATTACATTTGGCGCCTTTATCGTCGGAATTGCCAAAGGGGTTGTTGTCGTCTTAGAGCAGGGAGCTATTATTGATTCTGTAGTTAATGGATTGTTTACCTCAATAGCTCATTTACCAACTCAGATCCAAGTTTTAGGGATCTATATCGTGCAAAACATCATGAACATTTTTATTACTTCTGGAACAGGACAAGCTGCAACAACCATGCCAATTTTAGTACCGCTCGCTGATTTAATTAATGTAACAAGACAAACGACGGTTTTGATTTTTCAATTAGGAGACGGCCTATCAAATTGTATCCTTCCTACTTCTGCTATGCTAATGGGAAGTTTGGCTGTTTCAAAAATTAAATATCAGGATTGGGTCAAATTTTTCTGGCCGCTGCTGTTGATTTGGATGGTCATTGGGGCTGGATTTGTTTTGTTTGCAGATTTTATTCAATATTAAAAATTGGTACATGTCTAATATGAATTCTGTACGAAAGTAAAGGGTGGATAAATTTGGATAATTATAAATTCAATCCCTCAGAATATGCTGCCCTGATCCAATTGATAAAGAAAGAACAATTGGATCAGCATGTAAAAGCGTTGACCCAATGGGAAAGATTAAGTGGTAAAAAAGAGGCAGAAGCAGCTGCTGATTATATTTTAGAACAGCTGAACAAGTTTGGCGTGCATTATGAGCGATATGAATTTGATGGCTATTTCAGTGATCCAATACATGGAGAAGTCCATGTGATTTCTTCAGATATTTTTAGCGTAAAGGCAAAATCACGATCATTTAGCCTTCATTGTCCAGAAGGCATCGAAGGAAAAGCCGTTTATGACTTCTATAGTGAAAAACGTTATAACGGTGCGGGTACAATTGATCGTTATACAAATTTACAAGGGAAGATTGTTGTCAGCTGGAATTTTTATGAGGATTACGTCAAGAAAATTGAGAGTGCTGGTGCGAAGGGTTTAATTCATATTTGGCCATCACCTGAAAAGGTCATCCATGAAGAAACGGTTGGAGCAGTATGGGGAACGCCTACAATTGAAAATGTGGATCAGTTAACAAAAATACCTGTCGTTGGGATTACTTATCACGATGGAATTCAATTATTGGAACATATGCAAAAAGAAGAAATCAAAGTTGTCGTGAAAACGGTCGTACAGACTGGAATCAAACGAGTCAGTTTACCGATTGCATCGATACCAGGTAAGGCAGATCAATACATTTTAGTCTCAGGTCATTACGATTCATGGCATAAAGGCGCAACCGATAATGCTGGCGGGAATGCATTATTGCTTGAATTGGCACGGATATTCTCAAATAAAAAAGGAGATTTGACTCGAGGGATCAAATTGGCATGGTGGCCCGGACATTCAAATGGAAGATATGCAGGTTCTACATGGTATTGTGATCATTTTTGGCATGAAATCAATGAAAAGTGTATGGCACACATCAATGTGGATTTCCCTGGAACCATGGGGGGAATCAATGTCATACCAAGGTCAAGCTCCATCGAGGATGAAAGATTACCAGAAAACATTATCTCTTATTTTACAGGTAAAAAGCCAAATCATTTCGCATACCTCCCTCGCGGGGCAGACCAATCCTTTTGGGGGACGAATGTCCCGATTCACATTCAGTTTAAGTATGAACCGAATGAAACGGATAAAGTCTACAAAACTCCTGGCGGTAATTGGTGGTGGCATACAGAGGAAGATTTGTATGACAAAATAGATTTAGAGCTATTAATGAGAGATACGAAGATGCATGCTTCGCTTGTCCATGAACTAGTCAATTTGGAAATTCTGCCGATTAATCTAACAGCATTTGTCCATAATGGCAGAAAAATCATCGAAGAAATGGATAGAAATTCAGATGAGCAATTTGATTTTACACCGATTCATGAAGCCCTCAATTTACTGACTGAACAAGTAAAAACACTCTCAGAAACTGAAATTGTACATGCTGATGCATATAACAACATGTTAAAAGCAGTTGCTGGAACATTAAATAGACTAATGTTTTCTTATTCCAGCAAGTATGAATTTGATAATACCTTTCCATTTCACCCATATCCAGGTTTAGCAAAAGTGAAAAATATCTACTCGGGCAATATATCATCAGAAGATTTTTTGTTTACAAAGACTTATTATGTCAGGCAAAGTAATCGTTTTGTGAATGAAGTAAGAGAGGCATGCTGGAAGATTGATGATTATATAAAGTCTGTGATTCACTGATTTGACATGCCTGAAAATTACAAGCTCATAATTGGAATGAAACGTAATGCGAGAGGATGAAACGAAATTGTCAATTTCTATTCCTGATCTATCATTAAGACCATTTTCTTTGTCGGTAGAACGAGTAATGGATTCATCACCCGAGGTTCTGTTCAAAGCATGGACGAAACAGTTTGACATCTGGTTCGCTGCACCGGGCAGCGTTATAATGCAAGGAGAAATCAACACGGTTTTCTATTTTGAGACTTCATTTGAGGGAAAACGTCACCCCCATTATGGAAGGTTTTTAAGGATTGAGGAAGACCGGCTTGTAGAACTTACATGGGTTACTGGGGCCGGGGGAACAAAGGGTGCTGAAACAGTTGTCAAAGTCGAGTTTGAACCAAATGGAGACGGAACTAACCTGCGTCTTACACACGCAGGGTTTCCAGATGATGAGTCAAGGGCTCAACACAAAGAAGCTTGGCCAATTGTACTTGAACAGTTGGATGTACGTGTGAAGGAAAGGTCTTAAACATTCATACAATAGGATGAAGTCGACAAATACTTGTTGGCTTTTTTTATTGCATATAAGGATGAAACTGTGTAGTCACTTATACAATCTGAATTCGTAAAATTTCACATTAATTTGTATAAAAATTGTAAAACAGCCAATGACAATAGACAAATTTAAGATTGGTGTGGGATTAATGGATGTAATACAGCTCCGCTTTTATTGGGTATAATCCTGTTCCTAGCGGGGATTTATATCATAACATTTTTTGTGAAGCGGGCTAAAAATAAAAAAAAGAAAAACGATATTGATCCAAATGAAATTGTGGTGAAGAATCAAGATGTGATCCTTCAGTTTCCAATTTTATAGTCAAATCTTAGGTTATAAAGATATCCTCCCCTTCATATTCTTAATGGTACTGTTTACGAAGGGGGAGATTGCATGGATAAAGAAATAAAAAGCGTTTCAATTGAAGAAATTGAGCTGCCTCATTTGTTCACATTTGAAAAAGAGCAGGAAAAAGTCGAATTTGGTTCTACAAAATACTTTAAAGATGTTTACAGCGAAAGAATAAACAATCTTCTAAGTGAATTCCTTCACTGCAATATTGAACAGGTAATTTCAAATTGTGATGGCAATGTAGAAGAAATCAAATTAAAAATAAGTAACCTTATAGAAGTTTATTATCAAGCAAGACTAAAGTTTGAAAAGACTAAGCATCAACTTAGGGTTTTTTAGTCATAAAAAAGAAGATCCTCAACCAGTTAATGGTTGGGATCTTCTTTTTACATTAGGCGGTCTGCAGGATGAAATTAAGGAGTGTACATCTGACTAAGTTAAAAAAACTCTCCATTAAGAGACGGGTTTTTTCGGTATTTGTACTTTAATACTTCTGAGTTATACCTATATTAGAATATGTGAGATTATAAATTAAAGCCGGACGTACTAAAAGGAACAAATGTATTTCCTTAGATGAAAGAAAAAACCACCAATAATAGGTGAGGCTGGCAAGAAAGGTTTGCGAAATAATGGAAGTTTAAAAATCCCCTTCTATAGGAGAAATTCATTAAACAAGGTAAAAGACTGTTGAGACATTCAAAACGTGCAACAACTATTCTAGGTTATTGCACGTTTTTTTAAATTTCCACATATAAAGTTGCTAGGTACCAGTGAGTTTCACAATCTTAATTCATTCGTATTTCTACTATTATATAATCGTAGAGCTTTTGCTATATTTTTTCTCGGTTGTGAAGGACGACCCATGTGTTTACCTTGATTTTGCTCTTTCTCTACTTCAGGTGTTCGTTCAACTGTACTTACTCTCGCATAACCAATCTTCCTAATTAAACTCCTTTTGTCTATAAATTAACAATCTTTTATACCTTTTGTTACAGACTATCTTTTAGACTAATTTCCACTAAAAAAATACACGGAATGTCACTTTGTTTGATAATTTGCGCTTATTTTAAGTGTTATCTTGCACATCCAACTTTAAAAACCCAGCTAATCTTCTCTTGTGAAGGTAGCTGGGTTTCTTAATAATTTACATCCAATCATTTATAGAATTATTCTGATCTGTTTAGTAAAAAAGCAACTGCTTATTGTTCAACAATCGCCCCCGATTGTTCCATTAATCAAAACCAATCCATCACCATCTCCCTTTTTCTTACTCCTAACTTATCCTGATTTCACCATAAAGCCCCCGATTATGGAAGATCATTATATTTTCTTATTAAAGATAAGCACCCGTTAATTGAAGAAGAATTAACTCAGTAGCTTGTTAAAAATACTTTCCCTTTGGTCTCTTTAGAAGATTCAACAACATCAATAGCCGTTTTTATATTAGACAAGTCATACTTAGAATCTGCCATCATCAAACTTAATTTTTGCTCATCTATTAGCCTTATCAAACGACTAAAGGTTTCTTGCCATTTATTTACGGAGACATTTTTATTCCAATTCCGTAAATGAAACATATTAGCATTAACTTTTGCTGTATTTACAATATCTGCCCAGTTTACTTGTATCCCTGATAAAAGACCGATGGTTAAAAAATTGCCATTAGGGTGCACACAAAAAGCCAAGTCGTTTCCAGATGAACCTCCAACAGAATCAATAGCAGCATCCGCACCAATTCCATTAGTTAATTCCATAACTGTTTCATAGAGTGAAACATAAGAGGTATCTATTACATAAGACGCACCAAGATGAAGTAAGTCATCTGTATATTTATTATTTCTAGTGACTGCAATTAGTCGAAAACCTAATATTTTCGATAATTGAGCAAAAATATGCCCAATAGAAGAACCACACGCATTAACCAACAAAACATCATTCCGTCTTAATTTTAAAAATTCCGTACAAGTCACCCACGCTGTAATTGGATTGATATACATTTGTGATGCAGTAAAATCATCAATAGAATCCGGTATAGGAACTGCAAATTCTGCTGATGACTTAACAAGTTCTTGCCAAGTGCCTTCCCCACGTAAAGGTAAAACACGTTTCCCGATAAGATTTTTAGAAACTAAAGGACCTACTTCTTCTACAATACCAACTCCTTCATAACCAGGAATATTCGGTAAAGAAATCCGATGGGAATATGCCCCTCTAATTGGTATTAAGTCAGAAGGATTTATAGGTCGTGCTAACATTCGAACAATGACTTCATTATCTTTTGGTGGTTCTATGCGTTTATATTCAACTTTTAATACATTTTTAGGACTACCAAATTCATAGAATTTAATACATTTCGCATTCAAAACAATAAAGTCTCCTTAATATAAATCCGGATTTATTTAATTATATCATCTTCAATAACCTGCCCTTTACTTCAATATGGACGACCTGGTAAATTGGATGAAATTGGGGAATTGGTCACTTATCTAGCTTCAGACCGTTCTAGTTATATTACAGGTACAACCGTTAATATTTCAGGTGGAAAATCGCGCGGATAAATAATGGTATCAACCACTGAGATCCCTTTCATCCAAATTATGAGTGATAACGAGGATGCTGGTTAGTTTTAAAATTCAATATAGAAGCGTTGTATGTTCTATCATTTAACTTTTAAGTAAGTATTTAATCAACAAACAGGTGCGTTTGTATTATAAGGTTAGCCAGTTATTTTACTGGTTGACCTTTTTTAATAGAACAATTTATATCAGAAGGCAAGGTAGGACGTACGAGTGCGTGGGACTTTATAAAACCATAAGCTTGTCTCAGTCTTACTCTTTGGACATTACGCACGGTCAACCTCATTTCCAATCGGGCCAGATTGGAGAAGATCAATTAGAATGAAATGGAGATTGTGAAGGGTTACACTTAAACTAACTGGCAGCATTCCTGTAATGAAGAAAAATGGGATTTGAACAAAAAATAAACCTCTTGGTAAGATATGAGTGTCCTGAAGCTGGCCAGCGAAAAGGACAAAACATATATACCAGGAGGCCTTCAATATGAATTATAACCAAAATGAAAAGATTGCTCAAATAACTTCTCAAACACTAATTGTAGGTGTAGATATTGCGAAGTACAAGCATGTAGCTCGTGCTCAAGATTTTAGAGGACTAGAGTTTGGAACACCTTGTCACTTTGAGAACACCAAAGATCATTTTGAACTCTTTTTAGGCTGGATAAAACATTTGATGGAACAGAACGGCATGGAACAGGCGATAATAGGAATGGAGCCGACAGGTCATTATTGGCTCAACCTCGCTCATTTTCTGAAAGAAGAGGAGATAAAGTTTGTAGTTGTAAATCCTATGCATGTGAAGAAATCTAAAGAATTAGATGATAATTCTCCAACCAAAAATGATGTGAAGGACGCTAAAGTCATTGCACAACTAGTCAAAGATGGGAGATATGCCGAACCTAATATTCCACAAGGAGTTTATGCAGAACTTCGTGTGGCAAGGAAAATACGCGATCTCTTATTTGTTGACTTACAAGCTGTGCAGGGGCAAATTCATAACTGGTTAGATCGATATTTTCCTGAATTCCTTACAGTGTTTAAGGATTGGGAAGGAAAAGCAGCATTACAATTATTAAAGTTAAACGTATTACCACATGAGTTAGAGATAGTCTCGGAACAAGAGATCCTAATTCACCTCAGAAAGGCTGTAAAACGTGCGGTTGGACTCAGTAAAATTCAGGAACTTAAACGGGTACTCTATCGGTATTCGTGAAGGTTCAAGGATGGCTAAATTAGAGCTTCGCACTTTACTAGACAAGTATGAGTTAATAAATGAAAAGTTCGAAGAACTATATGTAATAAGCTGATACGTATTCTTTTTACGATTGGTACAAAACAATGTGAATTTAGTGAAGATAGAATGTTGAAGGATATTCCTCATATGGCTCCTTTACTGAAAGCAGCTTAGGGTTCATTAGTTAATATTCAAAAGGTTTTATTTAGGATTATTATTTAGACATTTGAAGCACGGATTAGTCAGTAAAACAATTAAAGTACGGACTTTGATCCTGTCGGGCAGCATCACTGACATCCACCTCATGGAAAGGTTGGACGAAGGAATTTTGGAGCGTAGACTCTGTGAGATATGGGAGGGTTGACCTCCATGAGACATGTGGACATCCACCAGTGCAACCATACTTTAACTAGGTAACCACTTTTTGGATAGGAGTGGTTAGGTAGTTAAGGACTTTTTTTCTCTAACGCACCAAAAATAACCATACTTTCAACTTACTTCCATGACTTTGATGTCTAATTAAAATAAATCCTAATGAAATCTTAAGAAAAAGCTAGAAATCCAGAGTTATTCCTTTCTTTATAGAGGGAGTTTAGTGGAATAATAAAGAAGTAGGCGGAGAAAATACCCTTTGAGGTGATTTATATGCGTGTATTGCTTCTCCACCTAATAGTTGCATTAAAGCAATAATTTCTTTTTTGACAGGCTTACAATCTTGAAAGACCGAGTTTTGATGCAAGTACAGATAAAAATTGATAGTAAGTAGTTTATTAATATCATAACAATCTATCTACGTAAGGTTAAGAAATAAGAACCTCCAATTGCTAATACTAGGAAAAAGTGTATATTATCCTACACTCTTTTTTGTATTATTAATCCGATTATGCTTTTTCGCCCATAGTTTTTCAATATAACCTGTCCCAAATAGAACTCCAGCTACAATAAACACAAATCCAATCAATTGTGAAGCTGTAATGGTTTCATTTAAGAAAAGTGCGGAGAACACAAGACCAAAAAAAGGAACAAAGTTATTAAATATGACTGTTTTCCCTGCTCCTATCTGCTGAATCGCTGCATTAAAAACTATATACCCCACACCTGTTGCCACTACCCCTGACACAATAAATAAAAAGTAAATAAATAAAGAGGCTGAAGTCATTTCATTGAATCCTTTAGGTTCAGTTATAAAACTAATAATCAACAAACCTATTGAACCTAATAAGTACATTATTGTTGTTACCTGTTTTGAATCGAGAGTTGCTGTTGCCTTTTTTACAAAAATAAAACTAATGGCTTGGACGAACATAGCAATAAATAAAATCAATTCTCCTTGAGACAATTGCATATTACTGAATGAACCACCTTGAATAAAAAAGACACCAGTTAATGCAAGAATAAAACCTATCGTTCGCAATTTAGTTAATTGTTCACCTAAAAAAAGGACAGCGAGTATTGCTGTTGAAAGCGGAACTAATGCAAGAATTAAAGAAGCATTCGAAGCATCAATCATTGTTAAACCTACTGCTATAAGCAAGTGATGTAGAATGACACCAAATAACATTCCAAGTAGTGTATAAATCCATTCTCTTTTCGATAAACGACGAAAGGATTTTCCAAGAACGATTATGATTAATGCTGTAATCCCAGCCATCATAATTCGAAATGCCGTCATGGTTTGTGGAGGTAATTCTTCCACCAATACTTTAATTATAACCATATTAAGTCCCCAAATTGCTGTGACAAAAAATACTAAACCATAAATTAGTAATAATCGCTTTTGATCCACAAACTTCCCTCCTTTGAACCTTTTAGATTTCATCGTCTACTCCTAATAATCTGCGAAACAGCTTATATTTCGCAGATTATTAACCTGTTTTTAAAATAAAGTAATTAATCACCATTCTTTTTCTGAATTTTACATTTCGATTACTGTCGGAATGTGCTTTGCATAGGTTAGGAAGTTATTGACGATCAGCTTTGTTTTGACCTTCATATATCCGGTTGTCGTTCCATCACTACATCCATACCACTCTTCCAATAGCACATCCTTATCAAAAACAACCTGCACAAGATTTTCCTTGTCCATTAAAACACCAAATACAGTAGCAGCACCGATTTTTACATCCAGAATACTTTCCATCAGATCCGCAGGAGCAAAGGATACGCGTGAAATGTCGAGTGCATTGCTAAAATCTTTTGATTTGAATGGCTTATCTACGGTAGTTATAAATAAATAAAACTTTGTCTTTTTACTATTGCAGAGGAACAGCGTTTTTACCATTTTCATATCCAATTTTTGATTGATCTCGATACAGTCCTCCATCGAAATTGCTTCATCTGTATTTACTCGTTCAAATGAAATCTGTAACTTTGTCAATGATTCGTAGACCATTTCTTGTAGCGGAGAATTATAGGTATCTGGTGATTTTTTCATAATATCACTCACAAAAAACATCTATATATCCCTTTCCTTTCCTAACTTGAATTTTTGATAGTAATAACATATCATGTTCACATGTATTACAAAAACGAATATTTATCATGAAATGCATGACAAAAACAGATGGAAAAGGAAAAGAGTATGAATATCCAAAAATATATGGCATTTATAAAAGTAGTAGAATTCGGTAGCTTTACAAAAGCTGCCGAAGCATTGGACTATACACAGTCTGGGATCAGTCGTATGATTAACGATTTAGAAAAGGAATGGGGGGTTTCTCTTTTTGAAAGAGGACGTGCCGGTATCAGTTTAACCTCGGATGGCTTAAAGTTACTGCCCCAATTAAAGAGAATCTGTAATGAGCATGAATTCTTAATGAGGCTGATCGAAGACTTACACGATATGCAGACTGGGATGATTCGTATTGGGACATTTTCTAGTGTAGCAACCCATTGGCTCCCTAACATTATTAGAATTTTTAAGAAGGATTACCCAAAGATAGATTTTGAACTTCTACTTGGTGATTATACAGAAATTGAAAGCTGGATTCTAAATGGACGTGTTGACTTCGGATTTGTGCGGCTACCGTCAAAACCAGAATTAGAAACTATCTTTGTGGAGCAAGACCGTTTGCTGGTAGTGATTCCGCTAAATCATCCTCTTGCTAATTGCGAAAAGTTTCCAATCAACGACTTACTGAATAGTCCGTTTATGCTATTGGAAAAGGGAGCAAAAGCAGAAATCTCTGAAATTTTTGAGATGCATCATATTTCACCGCAAGTTAATTTTACAACATGGGATGACTATGCAATTATGTCTATGGTGGAAAACGGGCTTGGAATCAGTATATTACCAGAATTGATTTTACAGCGTATTCCTCACAAAATTATAGCGAAAGAGCTTGAAATTCCTGCTTTTAGAAATATTGGTATAGCTACGAGAGAGCAAAAATCACTTTCCCTTGCGTCCAAGAAATTCTTAGAATATTTATCATATAGGAACAGAGAGTGAATAAGTATGATGGATCAGAATGTAAAATACACATGACAGTCTGTTCGAAATATTTCAAATCATGGTTCGCGCCTATACTCTGGTCCGAACCTTTTATGATACTGAAGAAAATATTCAGACAGGCAACAATGCATGTTTTTTTTCGCATTTTCAACTATTTAGCAATCGGGCGCGATTGTTGAATAAAACTTTATTTTACCCCCATCCAAAACAGGATGGGGGTATGCGTTTTGGAAGTATTTAACTTTTAACAACTTATTATAACCTTGACATTTCCTTATTGCGGGTGGTGTCAGCTTCGCTGGTACTCCCCAGTAAAGGGCGGATTGAGGTAACCATCCAAATAATAATTTACAATAACCAATAAACTAAACAATATAAACTCATAAAAAAGAAATTTTAAATAATGCATTTTAACTACACCTCTTATCTACAATGTAACCAATCCTCATTCAATATCCTGCCCAATTCCTCAATAAGAAAGGCGATCACGCTTTGCAGTAATCGCCCCCGATTGTTGAGTAAGGAGTTTGTTATTTTTGCTCAATATGATGGAGTATATATTCTGTCCGTATCGGTATCAATTACGTAATCCACTTGTATTTCTTCCTCAAAAGGAATAATGTCAAAGTTATTTATTCTGCAAAATATCCTAGGCAGCTCACGAACATCAGCAGCCATTTGTTTTGCAATTAAATACATCTGCTTTAACTCTTGTTTCGAACATTTTCTTCCTGTTATCAGTATTTGATGATAAAGTCCATCAATTTCAACTATCATTACATTCACGATTGGTTGCTAGCCAATCTATATAGCACTGGATATTTGAACTATTCAATGACAAATAGCGTTAATCCTTCTTAGGTTAACGCCCCCTTTAGTTGAATAAAAAAATTCATTTTTCAAATCTAACTAACGTTTTTTCAGGTATTTCAATCTGGTCAATATCAAAGTTATTGATTTGGAGGATTACCTTACCCTCTCGCTTTTCAGCTTCTTCTCCTACCCAACAACTATACAGCTCAAAAAAATCGCCTTTCTCAAGGTAACTGTCCATAATTTCACATAGTTCTATTAGCTTCTTTTACGATTCGGCACACGTTTTTGGGTTCATATATTCCGTAATCTCAATTCCCACAAGAACCGGGTTTTTCTTATGTTTTTATTTGTACCTTTGTCACAATGCAGTTATTAAACTCCCCAGTTTGTTCAATAAAAAAGACGATCCCTATTAAAGAATCGCGCTCGATTGCTGAATATCAATTTTACTCAGAATATAGTAAGAAGACTTCCATTAAAGCCCCCGATTGTGGAATAACACCTTTGCCTTATCAATGAGTTTCTACTGGAATTTTACTTATATCAGAAACATCTTTATGGTCGTATTTTACAACTTGAAAACCTGGTATGAGTAAAGTGATTGTGTCAAAACCATAGGGTGGCATTCTAGCTCTCTCGTAGGTTATAATCTGGATTGTGATATCGTATTTATCATCAAATTCATCTCGATCAATATTTATAATCCTTTGAGAATGAAACAGCTTTGATTCTCCATAAAAAGTTTTAGTTGCATCAAGGATTTCTTTCCCAATAGCCCTTAAAAATGCCTGCTCAAGCACTACTTCACTACCGACCGTAGCTATTTTTTTCTTCTCAATCTTCACAGACCTCTAATTAAAACGGCAAATGCAAATGATAGTGTTGATAAGACCTCAAGTGAGTATTTTCAGATTGGATACGGATACATCTTTGAGGAACTTCAGGTCAGTAAAGAGCATTTCAAAAAGGAAATCATACTACCCAACAGATTACCGCCTATATCATTTACTCATAGTTTTGGCAGGTTTTCTGATTTAGATGGGAACCTTAATGATCAGTTTGAAGTTGTATATGTAAATGAAGATAAACCACAACATACTTACAGTTTATCAGTTAGGCCGGTTAAAAGCGGTATTAAGTTTGAGGATAAACACATAACCCAAACCGTTAAATTAAAGGATGGTAGCAATGCTATTTATTCCAAAAGGGTAAGAGGGTTTAATCTTATGGTAGTTGAAAAGTTTGGCTTTCAATACATTTTGAGCATTCCTAATAAAGCGAACATAGACGCAAAGGAAGTATTAGCTGAAATTGCTAACTCAATAAGTGAGCATTGATATCATTAGGGGCGTGGTTATTCATCAATCGCCCCCGATTGTTGAATTTCATTTATGTTGTCTTATCGAAGAAAAGCGCCAGATTGCTGAAGATGGTTATATAAGGGATAGGCTCTACAAATGTTCTTAGAAAAGCCCCCTCTAACTGTCCAGAATCTTCTGGTATGCCTTCCTTACTTGTTCAATCTGAGAAAGGTGTCTTCGCACATGTTGAACACGATACTCCAACAATTGTTTGATGGTGAACTTTCCTGCATCAGGATACACCCCCACCCGTTCAATTTGTTCAGGTGAAAGACTGTTCAGTATAGGCAGCATGCTAGAACGAAGTAGTCTGAACAGATGAAGATATTGTTTACGGTCCAACTGATCATAACCCAAGCCATCCACCCAGGCGTTCTGGTCAACCGAAAACAAAATAGGTTCCTCCTCAGCCAAGACTTTTTTTATCCTTTGTGTAGAAACTAATTCGGAATCCGCTATATGTATTAAGATTTGATGAATACTCCATTTTTCAGGTGCAGGTTTAAATCGAAGCTCCTCTTCAGTAAGACCTTCAATAGCTTTTCGTAACATCTCATATCCTTGACCATACTCTTCAATTAGTTCCTTCACAATTGATCCCTCCAATTTTAATGTAAATTCTACAAATAATATATTCTTCCCGATACATTCTTTCCTTTCCTTAATCAATTAAAGTGACCTTTAACTGATTAAAGATCAAGAAAAAATGGACTGCTATAACAGTCCATCGTGTTCAATTCTTGCGCCCGTTTATTGAAGATCCTTAATTCTAATTAATTTAGTAATAGATCATGCTTTATTTATCCCGCATTTTTAAACAAATACTTAATCTTATCAACATACTTTGGATGTGGCTTGCTGTTGATTAATAAAAGCAATTGAATGACGACAATTGGCAGGAAGGATTTTTTGTAGGCTAAATACTTCGGTTCCCACGTGCAGACAAATTTACTTTTGAATTCTTTCAGCCCTTTAAATTTATAAAATGAATTTCCGTGAAGATAGACTAATCGTGCCAACTTTTCTTTTTTAAAAGAAAATGGACTAACCCCGACATGTGCAAGAGGCGTCA
Organism: Bacillus sp. V2I10; assembly: GCF_030817055.1. Taxonomy (NCBI): domain Bacteria; kingdom Bacillati; phylum Bacillota; class Bacilli; order Caryophanales; family Bacillaceae; genus Bacillus; species Bacillus sp. V2I10. Next base: position 1,369,166 of record NZ_JAUSYV010000001.1, read on the forward strand.
TTCCTAAGCTGCAGTGCTGATAGCCCATTTCTTTTGCCCATTTAAAAATGTGAATAAATAAAACATCCATCGTTCCATGCGGGCTGTCGGAAGACTTCCTCATTAAATCAATGGTCATGGTCTTTTTATAATCGTTTGCCAGTGTCGCAAATGCTACGATATTTCCCTCTGGGTCCGATAACAAAGCAATTGGAAAACAAGAAACATACTCCTCACTGAAAGATACGACTGAAAATCCCTTTTCCTTTTGGTCCCCCAGCCATGAATCTGAAATCACTCTAAGCTCCGACAGCAAATCATTGGAATAAGGAGGATTAATAACCTTAAAGGTGTAAGAATTACGGGTGAATTTATTAAGGCTTGTCCGCAGCTTTGCCCCCTGTTTTCCCTCAAGGGTAAATTTATCGAGGTTGACAATCGCCTCTTCCCCTAATTTGAGGAACCGATAACCTGTGTCATGGTAAAAGTGCATGAATCGAGGGCTAATTTGATAAAAAACAGGTGTAAGCCCTATGCTTTTACTATACTCATTAAATTCTGTAATGGCCGCTTGAATAGGCGGTTCCTCGCCAATCGGGTCACCGAGAACAACCAAGTTATTTCCAATTTTCTTATATGCAATTAAAACTCTTCCATCCTGCGCCCAGTACACCTCTTTATCCTGTAGCAAGATGAGGTGTGACAGATGGTTTCCGCCTTTTTCTTCTAAAAAAGGAATAATCCGCTCCAGTTCAAGCTCTTCGTAAGCTGAAGAAAATCTCTTGTTAACCCTATATAAAAAATAATTTACAAAACCAATAGTAAATAAAAAGAAAAGTGTTATTTCAATCATTAAGGTAAACCTCCTGATAAAATTCACCTTTTTAAAGATAACATACAAATACTTGAATAAATAGATAATTTCTTTTCCAAAAGTTTTTAAAAAAATTCACCTACTCATATGTATGATAAATCTGTAAGAACACATTTTGAGAGGGATTGTCATGGTCAAAGCAATTAAAGAGTATTCTTTAGAGGATTTAATGGTAAGAATCGAAGAAATTTTCAATGCAAATCCAACGGAAATCATACTTTTTTGGTAGAACCGAAATATGGCTAAAAAGGAGCGATTTAACCTGGTATATTTGTATTTTCCGAAAAACAAATAAATATATATCTAATTTTCTTTAAAGGTTTTATTCCACAATATGGCCCTTTAATTGAACAATACAGCTGGAATTTATGGATCAAAAGAAAAACCCTATAATTAATACAGGGTTTTTATCAAACTTTATTTTAAATGATCAATCTTTTTTATAAATTATCATGAATTTCTTCTAAAATAGAGCAATTTGTATTACCTTAAAGATAGTAATATATATGTAAATTACTAAAATATAGAAGTTTATATATATTCTGCCCCTTTAGCTCCAAAAGAAAAAGAGCTGCCAAAGCAACTCCCTTATTTAAGTGGGTTGATGTGGGATACACCAATCGAATCCTTCTTTTTTTAGATGCGAGTAACATTCTATAAAACTGTTACGAATTTATATGTTACTCCATTTAAGTTTCCTACACGGTAAGCGAACTACTTATATTAATACGAGTCTTTTCCGTCTATGCTTGAATTAAAGTGTGACAATAATCGGACCATTTTTAGTAAGGATAATCGTATGTTCCAATTGAGCTACATAGCTTTTTTCCGTAGCATAGGTCCAACCGTCTTCTTTTTGGAATACTTCTTCTTCAAAGGTTGAGATAAATGGTTCGAATGCGATAACCATTCCTTCCTTTAATATTTCATTATCCCATGGATCATTATAATTACAAATATGGTCAGGTGCTTCGTGTATTCTACGTCCAACACCATGTCCTGTAAGGTTTTTGATAACAGTGAATCCATGCTGTCTCGCTGTTTCGAAAACTGCTTTTCCGATTCTACTTTTTTTGGAACCGGGTTTTGCTTTCTTAAGACCTGCTTCAAATGCCTTTTTAGCAACGTCGCATATTTTCGTTAATACTTCTTCTCCTTCTCCTACTACAAATGAGATTCCTGTATCTGCAAAATAACCGTTCTTTGAAGCAGATACATCTATATTTACTAGATCCCCTTCATGAATAACCCGATGACCCGGAATACCATGTGCCACTTCTTCATTAAGACTAATGCAAGTATAGCCAGGAAAATCATATTCACCTTTTGGAGCTGAAACTGCACCTGCTTTTTCTAAAAGTTCTCCGGCTATATCATCAAGTTCTTTGGTCGTTATGCCAGGAATTGTTCTTTGTACCAATTCATCTCTAATGGAGGCAATAATTTTGCCAATTTCCTTCAAACCATTAAAATCTTCTTCTGTTTTTGCAATCATTTTTTTCCTACCTCATTATCTTTTTTCATCAAAAAACTATATAAGTATTAATTGTACCTTTATTTTCTCGAAAAATAAAAGCAATGTAAATTATTTGGTACAATACCCCCAGCTTGAATTTTTCTTCGATCAAGAAATAGACCACAAAAAGGATCTAGTACATATGACTATACTATTAATTGGATTTACCTTCCACTTTTCTTCACAATCTCACACCGATTTCACATAATTATCCTGTTTTGTTTGGAAGTCTTATTCCATTAATCTGCCCGATTGCTTAATACCAATTATTTCAAAACCAGGTGATTAACTCAATCTTTTAATCCAATAAAAAAGACACTTACCTTATTACAGATAAGCGCCCGTTTGTTGTATAAAAGGCATAAAGGTAGTCCCTACTGTAAGGATTGCCTTCGTCCTAAACATATTATTATTTCTTACCAATTAATATTTCTAAATCAACGGTTATTTGAACTGAATCCCCTTCTAAGAATGATTTAACTTGTCCCTCTGTGGCTGCCCATGATAAGGGAGTCATTTGAATCAGTGATTGAATTGAAAGTTTATTAAGGGTAACGGTATAACATAGCCTTGAGCTACCTACCACTTGGAAATTCTCATTATATCGTTCAACAGTATCTACATTAGAATAGGATTGTTTTTCAGGTTCATCGAAAACAACTTCTCTTAATTCTTTCAAGTAGCCACTTGCGGAACAACTTTCACTAATAAACCATCAGCTTTTAACAATCTATTAAATTCTGTATAATTTGAAGGTGATAAGATGTTCAGCATAACATCAAATTGCTTATCGTTAAATGGAGTATTTGCAAGGTCAGCAACAGCCCAAATCTTATTGGTGTAGTTCTTAGAAGCTACCAAGATACCTTCTTTAGAAATATCAATTCCTACTCCTGTTACTGTTTTTTGATAATCAGAACTAACAATATCACAAATGTTAGATAGGTGCGAACCCTCTCCACATCCCATATCTATTAAAGAAATTGTTCCTTTTTTAATACCAACATGCTTATTTATGATTTCAGCAATTGCCTTACTTAGTGGTTCAAAAAAGCCATCCTCTGCAATAAGTTTCCTTCGTGCTTCGAAAAGGTCCTTACTGTACTTAGTTCTTACCGGGTGAGTCGTCAAGTTGATATACCCGTGCTTGGCAAAATCAAATGTATGATTATTTGAGCAGATTAAACTTTTTAACTCAAAAACATTCATTGGTGAATCACAAATAGGACACTTAAAAATAGATTCAAAATTACTTAAATATTTTGCACCCTTTATTCTTTTGTTTATTTTAAACAAAGAAGCCACCTCATTCATTCGTTTTTAGATAAATGAAAAAGGCATAGACAAATAAACCCTCATCAAATTTTTTCAAAAAAATTTGATGAGGATTTGAAAGTAGTCTATACCTATTACTATCTATAACGAATGAATTGAATAATCATGGAAATAACCCCTTTGAGTAGGTTTATAGGAATTTAACCCATAAAACACATTAGCATGACTAACTTCTCATTTCAAGTATATAACTTTTCTAACTTGTGATTGTTTCAATGTAATACTGATTTGAAATCATTTGAAATGGCGTTTCATTCTTCTACAATCTGGCCCGATTGCTGAACAAGAAAAAATCTTGTACATTATTGAAATTTATTTCAAATCCACATTTACTAATGCTTTTTCATTTATACATTTAGATTACTCATTTGTCTTCTATGTTTCAAAACTCGTCCTTTTCTGAACACGCTTCTTTTTGATTTGAAAGGGGCTTTTTTATTGTCTTAAGTGTAATAAAACCCTGTTCACTATTCTATGTTCAATAACCTTTTTATTTTTATCTTATATTACAATCAAATTAGAGTAAAAATTAGAAAGAGTGATAATTGGTGTTAGTTGGATATGCACGTGTGTCGACAGGATTGCAAAATTTAGATTTGCAAACAGATGCGCTAACGCAACATGGTTGTACGAAAATTTATCACGATAAGATGAGTGGGACAAAAAAACAACGTCCCGGTTTAGTGAAAGCACTTCAGTATGTACGTGAAGGCGATACAATTGTCGTTTGGCGATTGGACCGACTAGGACGTAACATGCAAGATTTGATTCAAATTGTGAACAGCTTAAATGAACGAGGTGTTTGCTTTCATAGTTTGCAAGAAAACCTAACAATGGACAAAAGCAATGCAACGGGGCAATTGATGTTTCACTTATTCGCAGCGTTTGCAGAATTTGAACGTAACCTGATCGAGGAACGCTCGGTTGCAGGACGAGCAGCTGCAAAAGCGCGTGGGCGTCTAGGTGGGCGCCCAGAGAAGTATGGACCAAAAGATATTGAAATGATGAAAGCTTTAATCCAAAGTGGTACACCGATTAAAGATGTTGCGGAAAAGTGGGGCGTGTCTCGCACGACGATTTATCGTTATTTAGAAAAACAGTAAATCGGAAGTAATGAAGAAACCCAGCTAATCTTCTCATGAAAGGTAGCTGGGTTTTAAAGTTGGATGTGCAAAATAACACTTAAAATAAGTGCAAAATATCTCTAAAAATGACACACGGAAAATAAATTCTAAATATAATCGTCTAGAAGTTACAACTTTTGGACGATTCCTATTTGGATGTAAATGAAAAATGAAATAAGGAATTTGAATCACTTGTTTTATAAACAAATACTTCCAATAGATATATCTTTGCACCTGACCAAATCTCTAAAAAACCAAACTTCTATTTATTTCCATTTTATACCTACCCTTTATCAAAACCGTTTGTAAAAGTGTACTTTCTAAAATTCATTAGAAAAATGAATGTCGATAATTAGAAGCCACAATAAATTAGGAGTCAATGAATGAGAAATCTTTTTGGACAAAAGAGAAAACATGTTATCTATAAAGGAGATATCCTTTACAATCATTCCCTAGATCGTTTCAGTCGGAACAAATAAGGGATTTTACAGGAGTGGAATGACATCAAAAATATTCAGGCCGACATTATAGATTTAGATATGCCGTTGCTCATACAACTTTCCTACAGATTTTATCGTGGATGTCACAAGAAGAACGAGATCGTATTAGAAAACGGCAGCGCGAAGGGATTGATTTGGCTTTGCAAAGTGGTCCAACGTTTGGTCAACCCAAAGTTTTCAGGCTACAGAAGAGTTTGAAGAAGTGTATGTTTGGTGGAAATCAGGGGAGTTTACTGCTGTGAAGGCCATACAAGAAATAGATGTAAAGAAGAAGACTTTTTATAAGTTAGTCAATGAGTTTAAAGGGCAGTATAAAAATAGCCTATATAGAAGAAACTCGTCAAAAAAAGCCTTTGCTCGGCATGAACTATACCCTTTAAAATGGACAGATTAATAAAAGAGACTATGCTACAGTAGGTGATCCTGGTATTTCTTACACCCTGACTAATTTCTTACAAATTACAATAAAAATATTTTATTTTTTCTGAATATATGATATAATTAATTTAGTTTAATATACAAAACCTAATTTAAAATACAAAACCGAATAATCTTAATTAAACCAAAGAGGTGAAATAATTTGGAACCAAAATATCGGGTTCCTGCAATTGAAAAAGCTAACTCAGTCCTCAATTTAATTGCTAGGGAACCATCTCAACTTCGCTTAATAGACATATCTAAATCTTTGGAAATCAATAAAAGTACAATGTATTCCCTATTAAATACACTTGAAACTCTTGGATGGGTTGTAAAAGAAAAAGGGGATACTTACTCACTTGGACCATCATTAGGCGCACTTAGTGCTGCATATTTTCGTCAATTTAATATTTTACAATCTTTTTATTTAGAAGCAGCGAAATCTGTAAATAAGTTACATGAAAATATCCAACTAGGTATTTTAGACGGAGGAAATGTTGTTTATTTGGCAAAAGAAGACAGGAATTCACCAGTTCGTTTAGTAACAGATCCAGGTATGCATTTTCCAGCTCATGCATCTGCAATTGGTAAAATTCAATTATCACAATACAATTATGAGCAACTTGAAAAATTGTATCTAGAAAAACAATTAGAAAAGAAAACTCCTTATACTATAACGGACATCGATGAATTATGGACACAATTAGAAAAGGCTAAAATACAAGGATATATTTATGAGTCTCAAGAAGGGGCTCTAGGGTTTTTCTGCGTAGCAGCACCAATTTATAATCACGAAGGCAAAATTATTGCTGGAGTTAGTTTTACAATGCTTGAAAATAGCTGGAATACAAAAAGAGAAACAGCACGTGAAGAAATTATAGATTTAGCTCAACGATTATCTAAGCAAGCCGGATATACAAATTTTCAATACAAAACTGAAGCAATAGAGAGAAAAAACAACATTTAATCATAAAGTCTCAAAAAGAAAAAAGTTAAGGAGGTGAATGCCATTAATTTTGAAAGCGCTTTATTAATCAACTGAATAAGAACCTTACTCACAAGATAGTTCATTTTTGAAAATGGATCAAATTGTTCTTAACCGTTGTACAATTAGTATTTAGTAGATTTAATAATAGAATAAAAAAGGGAACAAATGCACAAATGTAGTTAATGTCTTATAAGAAATTTATTCGACCTATCTAGTTAACATTGATGTAAAACTTAAACTAACAATAAAGAAAAAAGGAGAGTATTATGCAAGCTAAAACACAATTTCATGGAGTTATTCCACCCGTACCTACAATATTACACAAAGATGGGCGTATTGATGAAAAGGGGATGGAAAATCTTATTGATTTTCTAATCGAATCAAAGGTAGACGGGCTGTTCTTTTTAGGTTCTGGAGGCGAGTTCGGCCAAATGTCTGTTGAACTAAGAAAAGATGTGGCCCAATTTGTAACTCGGTATATAAATGGTCGTGTACCTGTTTTAATCGGAACAGGCACCACAGGTACAAAGGAAACCATTTCATTAAGCTTGCATGCAAAAAAAGTAGGAGCAGATGGTATCGTTGTCATTAATCCTTATTATTACAAGCTAACTGAGGACAGTCTTTTTCAACATTTTGCAGAAATTGCTGAAAATGTTGACCTACCGATTATTTTGTATAATTACCCGGAATTAACAGGACAAGATTTATCTCCGGAATTTGTACTTAAGTTAGTGAGAGCATATCCACATATCGTTGGAATCAAGGATACGGTTTTGTCAGTAGGACACACAAGAGAAATGATCCTAAAAGTGAAGTCTGAAAAAACTGATTTTTCTGTGTTTTCCGGATATGACGATCACTTCTTGAATAATTTGTCCCTTGGGGGAGATGGGTCAATTCCTTTAACTGCGTCTTTCGTACCGGAACTTTCGGTAGGTATCTATCAAGCTTTTAAGCAAGGTAACTATGGCCATGCAATTGATTTACACCGCCAATTGGCTCCTGTACTACTTTTATATAAACTAGATTCACCTTTTATGAATGTTGCGAAAGAAGCAATTCGTCTGCGCGGGATAGAGATTTCTACAGATGTTTTAGCACCAGTCCGTTCACTTAGTGCAGAAAAGAAAGAACAATTGAAAAGTTTTTTAAATGAATTATTAGATAAATCTATTATTCTTTCATAAGTTATGCTGCTTTTGAATTTGAATGAAAAGTGCTCTAATTATAGAAAATTAGCAATAGGAGGTTGAAAAAGATGAAAACGCAAACAAAAGTCAAAAAATATCGAATGTTTATTGATGGAGAATTTGTTGAATCTAGCTCCAATGAGACAACTCAAGTTATTAATCCGGCAACGGAAGAAGTTATTTCAGAAATTCCAAAAGGAACCGTGGAAGATGTACGTCGAGCAATTGATTCAGCAGAACGTGCACAAAAGGAATGGGGAAAGCTTCCAGCTGTTGAAAGAGGAAAATATTTACGAGCTATTTCTAAGGAGATTCGTAAAAATGCAGATGTCTTAGCTCGCACAATTTCAGAGGAAATGGGAAAAACCCTATCTCTTGCTGAAACGGAAGTAAACTTTACCGCAGACTATATCGATTATATGGCAGAGTGGGCAAGACGTTATGAAGGTGAAATCGTACAAAGTGATCGACCGAATGAGCAAATTTTCGTTCATAAAGCACCAATTGGAGTTATTGCCGGCATTCTCCCTTGGAATTTTCCGTTTTTCTTAATTGCTCGTAAAGCAGCTCCTGCTTTGATTACAGGTAACACCATTGTTTTGAAGCCAAGTGATGTGTCACCTAATAACGCGATGGAGTTTGCTAAGATCATTGAAAAGGCAGGAATACCTAAAGGGGTTATAAATGTTGTGACAGGTAGCGGCAGAACACTGGGTCAAGAATTATCAGGAAATTCAAAGGTAGGGATGGTTAGCCTAACAGGAAGTTATAATTCTGGAGTAGCTGTTATGCGTGCTGCGGCGGATAACATTACGAAGGTATCCCTAGAATTAGGTGGAAAAGCACCGGCTATTGTTATGGATGATGCAGATATAGAGTTGGCGGTACGTTCTATTGTCGCTTCTCGTGTAATTAATACAGGACAAGTATGTAATTGTACAGAGCGAGTTTATGTCCATGAGACAGTAGCTGATGAGTTTATTGAAAAGGTAGTAAAAGCAATGGAACAAACAAAGTACGGGAATCCTTTGGTTGATGAAAATCTTGATATGGGACCTCTTGTTAGCGAAGAAGCCCTTGTATCGGTAGAGAGAATGGTTCAAGAAGCAGTAGCCAGTGGTGCTAAAGTGCTAATAGGTGGTAAGCGTTCAGCTAGGGAAAAAGGATTTTTTTATGAACCAACTGTACTTGTTAATGTAAATAATGGGATGGACATTATGCAACAAGAGATTTTTGGTCCTGTTCTGCCCATTGCAATCTTTAAGGATTTAGATGAAGCACTAGAATTAGCAAATGATTGCGAATATGGCTTAACGTCATCTATTTTCACACAGAATTTAGATGTGACTATGCGTGCAAGTAAGGAATTAGAGTTTGGAGAAACGTATGTCAATCGTGAAAATTTTGAAGCGATACAAGGTTTCCATGCAGGGTGGAAGAAGTCTGGTATTGGTGGAGCTGATGGAAAGCATGGGTTAGAGGAATATTTGCAAACCCATGTTGTGTATCTTCAACATAACCCGAATAAAAAATAATGAATAGTAAAGAGAGGGATAAAGATGGGAATAACAGGCCATAAAATTTCGTCCATCCGAGCATACGTCGTAGAGGGTGGTGGTGCCGATTATCATGATCAGGGCCAAGAACATTGGATTGTTCAACAAATCTCTACTCCGATGAGTATTTACCCTGAATATAAGGAAACTCGTACTAGCTTTGGTATCAATGCTTTAAAAACTATTGTGGTCGAAGTAGAAGCTGATAATGGCGTAGTAGGTTTTGGTATTTCTACTGGAGGTTATCCTGCTGCCTGGTTAGTTATGAATCATTTGGATCGTTTCATTGTGGGTCAACCTGTAGAAAATGTGGAAAAAATGTGGGATCAAATGTATCGTGCTTCCATGTATTATGGACGAAAAGGGATCGTGATGAATGCCATTTCTGCTGTAGATTTGGCTTTATGGGATTTATTGGGACGTCTACGCGAAGAGCCTATCTATTCGATGATTGGTGGAAAGGTACGCGAAGAGCTAGAATTCTATGCGACAGGACCTCGTCCGGACTTGGCAAAAGAAATGGGGTTTATTGGTGGTAAATTACCGCTTGTCTACGGTCCTGCTGACTCGGAAGAAGGGTTAAAGAAAAATTTAGAACAGGCTGCTGAAATGAGGAATCGTGTAGGAAAAGACTTTTGGTTAATGTGGGATTGCTGGATGTCATTAGACCTTCCGTATGCTCAAAAGTTAATGCAAGGGTCTGAAGATTTAGGATTCAAATGGGTGGAGGAATGCTTCAATCCTGATGACTATTGGAGCTATCGTGATTTAAAGAAACGTGCTGGGAACAACATAATGGTGACAGGCGGAGAACATGAAGCAACCCGTTACGGATTCCGCTTATTAATGGAGTATTGCGATTTGGATATTATACAGCCTGACGTTGGTTGGTGTGGCGGTTTAACTGAACTCATTAAGATTGGTAACTTGGCAGAAAGCTATGGAAAGTTAGTTATTCCACATGGCAGCGGAGTCTATAGTCATCATTATGTTACTACGAAAGTAAACAGCCCATTTACAGAGTACTTAGTCATGAGTCCAGATGCGGACCATATCGTTCCTCAATATTATCCACTTATCAAAGATGAGCCAATTCCAGTGAATGGTAAATTAAAAGTTAGCGATGCACCAGGATTTGGTGTGGAATTAAATAGAGAAGCAGGATTGGTAGAGGTAGTAAAAGGTCAGAAGTTATAAAAATAAAAAAGGGAGATGAAAAACGGCTATTTTTCATCTCTCATAAAATTAAAACGATATATATTATTATAACGAAAAATCAGATCAAAAACGACTGAATCCTCTAAAAATAGAGGATTCAGATACTAGAAGATTAGAGTTATGTGAATTAGATTCAAACACCCGAAAATTGTCAGTTAATTGAAAGCGTTTTCTGTGATTAAAACAGGATATAAAGCCAAAAATACGAATTTTTATAACTAAACACATACAAGTAGCCCATTTCAAATAAAGGGGGATTTTCTATGAGTGAGAACAAAGTGCATGCACAGCGATGGTGGCGCGTTCTTCCATTACTATTTTTAATGTACGCAATTGCCAATATTGATCGTAACAATATAGGGTTTGGTTTTGCTGGAATGGAGGAAGATTTAGGAATTGGTGCAACCTATGCAGGTCTTGCTGCAGGTATTTTCTTCTTTGGTTATATGATATTACAAGTTCCTGGTGGTCATCTAGCGAAAAAATGGAGTGCAAAGAAATTTATTGCCTGGTCACTTTTTGCGTGGGGAATAGCAGCCACGTCAATGGGCTTTGTAAATAGTTTACCAATGCTCCTTATTGTTCGGTTCTTAGTTGGGGTGACAGAAGGCGGTGTCTGGACTGCAACGCTAATCTTAATCTCTAAGTGGTTCCCATTAAAGGAACGTGCCCGTGCAAATGCTATTTTTATTATGTGTACACCATTCGCTGCCATTATCATGTCACCAATGTCTGGTTTTCTTTTGGACCAATTTGACTGGCGAGGTATGTTTATCATTCAGGGACTGTTGCCATTTATATTTCTTCCATTTTGGCTGTGGTTACTTGCAGAAAAACCAAATGAAGCAAAATGGATTTCCAAGGAAGAGAGGGATTATTTAGAAAAAACAATCGCAGAAGAACAGCAAGACGAAAAAGGAGTTACTGTAAGTTTTCGAGAAGTTTTTAAAAATAAAAGTTTCTGGTTGCTTATGGGTTTTTATTTCCTGATACAGATGGGGTTCTATGGATTTTCTTTATGGTTGCCAACTATTACAAAACAATTATCAGGTGGAAGCGATACTTTAGTTGGTCTTTTAACAGCCTTACCATGGCTAGCTTCCATAGTAGGGTTAATACTTTTCCCTCGATATAGTGATAAACATGAAAAGCGTAAAGGACCAATCGCTTTATCAGTTGGAGGTGGAGCCACGTTCTTGCTGTTATCGGCATTACTTGGCAACGTAAACACAACACTTTCCTTTATTTGTTTAATTCTATGTATGGGCTTTTTATTGGGATACCTGGGGATTTTTTGGGTCATACCACCAAAAATTCTTCCTGATAGGTTAGTAGGAGCTTCACTTGGCGTTATAAATATAGCCGGGGCTCTTGGTGGATTCTTAGGACCATTCCTCGTAGGGTATATAGCATCTTTAACTGGTGTTGCAATGTCTGGTATGTTCTTCCTAGTAGCTGCACTTTATATTGCGACATTTTTAATACTAATTGTAAAGGACGAAAAACAACAGATTAAATCCCGTGAGATTATTACTGGTTATAGTGATGTAAAAGAAGGGATTTAATACGAAAATTTTTTTATAAGAGCATAGGGTTATACAGCCTATGCTTTATATCCTTTATAAAGCATAGGCTGTTTTAAGTGAAGTCGATATTTCTAACTAACAAGGCAGAGAATAACATGATTGTTTTCAGTTTCAAAAGTTCCTTATTGTTTTTTGGTAAATATCACTCTTGTTAGATAGGCCTAGTCTGCTTTATAAAGGTAAAGGAAATCTTTATCTCCTTTTGAATAAATAGCTATTATACAAATATTCAATTCTGTAAATCTACAAAAGATACAAAAGAAATTTCCAGGCAATATTAGTTTCTTTTTAAATAAAATATGGAAACTTCAATTCTCTTACACTGCCACGGTACGATTGGGAGTGGTATTTTGTATACAAAGCCCACTGAAGCAGGAATGACGAACTTTCCTTCTGACCCTGCCACAAATGCTTTCATCAGCGAGTTCAATCCATCTCTAAATAATGTCACCTAAAGCCCTCGAATATTGTTTTGATGTTAACCCTTATTGAAATACATCTTACTTGACTACTGATATATGTTATATGATTAACAGTTAACATAATACAGATTATAAACAGTCAATAACAACCATCTATGATTGTTTAAGACAAGTTTTGTTAGAAAAATCCGTACAAAAAAGGGGTGATTTACACCTCTTTTTCTTTATATCAAGTTTTCCTCACCTGTTTCAATGGCAGTCTTTCTTATTTTCTTCTTAATGATTGACGGTCCTCACTTCTTGGTTCATTTATCACCTCCCTTTCAGAAGCAACTTATACCTTCACAGCTACCGTAATACTGCCTTTTATTGTAAGAAGGAATTCATACTAAAAAAGCGAAATTTTAAATACTGCTTTGATTTAATAAAGGTAAATAAATAGAAGATTTTGCTTTAATAAATCGCAAGTCACCTATTGCTTTTTGATGCCTTTTACGTATTCTATTGTTTCAAAAAAATGCATTAAGGAAAGCTATTAATTAATTAAAAAGGAGTTATCCTATGCAAATAATTCAAGAAAAAATGTCGCGACTCTTTGAAATTAATCGTAGTCTAACTCAATCCCTTCATTTAGAGGATGTCCTGAAAAAGTTAGTGGAGGCTGCGTTTGATTTAATGAATAATGCCGATACCATCATACTTTACAATTTGAAGGAAGATGGCTTACTTCATTTTGCCCAAGGTGTGGGGGTGAATGAAAAAGTGATGTGTCATGTGAAGTTCGAACCTGGAGAATCATTAACAGGTAAAGTATTTCTTTCTAAAAAAGGTGTTATTTGCTCTGGAGAAGATATAAAGGTGCATATGAACAGCATGTCTAAAACAAATTATGATTTCTTTTTTAAAGGAATATATCAGCGAGAGGTAAAGAGTGGAATAGTTGTACCGCTTTTGTATAAGGAGGATTGTATCGGCGTTCTAGTTGTTGATAATTTTAATGAGAATAACGTTCAATTTTCTCAAGCTGAGATTCAAATTATTGAGATTATTGCCGATCAAGCGGCTATTGCGATTATGAATTCAAAGCTATATCACCAAGTGAAAAGCAAAAATGAGGAATTAAGCTATTCGCTGGATGTCCATAGAAAATTCACTAAAATTCTTCTCGAAGGAAAGGGATCGAAGTTTATACTTGATACCATTAGCCGAATCCTCAGCACTTCAGTTACCTATTCAGAATCTAAAAATAATCACCCTTATTTCTTCCCAATAATTAATTCGAATGAAGTATTTGGTTACTTAGTGCTTCTTAAACCAATTGAAAGTTTGTCTAACATCCAGAAATCAGCTTTGGAACACGCTGCCACAGCTATGGCTCTTGAATTTGTAAAACAGAATACTTTGTTTGAAAAAGAATTACATGTAAGAGAAGAAATGTTTCAAGAAATAATAAGTGGCATCCGTGCGGAATCGGGTTTAAAAATCATGAAAAAATTCAAGTTTCATGAAAATAGTAAGATAGCATGTATGATTGTGGATAGTAAGGATGGTTATCTTTGGGATATGGACACGATTTTACAAAAAGAAAATTTAATTCGTTCTATTGAAAAAAACCTTTTAAAATACTGCAAAACAAATGTCGTCTTTACGAAGGCTTTCCAATTGGTCATCCTACTTTCACCCGAGAGGAATCTGAACTATAAAAAGTTGGCTGAAGACATTGAAGAAGGGATTATTAACAAAAACCAGTCGATTGCTATTGGAATGGGCAGAGATGTTCCTATATCAGAAATAGCAGATTCCTATAAAGAGGCAACTGAAGCTGTTGCTTTTTGCAAAAGTTTAAAGAATAAAAAGTTTGTAACCTATTCAGAGTTAGGAGTGGAAAGGCTTTGGTTAAATACTAACCCATTCCTCTTGAGAAAGTTTGCACACGATAAAATAGGAAGGCTATTAGAGATGGAGAAAGAGTATATCACCACATTGAACGTTTTCATTTCCAATAATAAAAGTCACAAAAGAACAGCTGCCTCGTTACATATTCACCCCAATACACTAGCATATAGGCTTAAGAAAATAGAGAGGAGACTAGGTATCGACTTCCATTGTGAAGAAGATTGGATAAACATTGTTCTTGCATTACAGATTTCAGATTATTTAAACTGTTAATTGTGGAGAGATACAATAATTAATAAAGATTTTTGTTTACTAACATGTATACTGAAAAAATTCTGAATTTTATAATTAGTGTAACTTTTTATAAGAAGGAGAGATTCAGATGGCTATTCATGTTAATAACAAAAGCAGTATCACAGAAAATGGTCAGAATATTAAAACGTATAAAAACTATATTAATGGTGAATGGGTTACGTCGGTTACGGGGGAAACATACCATAGCCTTAATCCTGCGAATACTGAGGAAGTATTAGGCTATTTTCAAAAATCAAACCAAATCGATGTTCAAAGAGCAGTAGAAAGTGCTAAAAAAGCTTTCCCTGCATGGGCAAGTACTTCACCTATTAGCCGTGGTGATGTTCTGTTTCAATTAATCTACTTATTAGAGCAAGAAAAGGAAATCCTTGCAGAAATTATTACGAAAGAAGTAGGGAAAACAATTGCAGCTTCTCGTAATGAAGTGAAAGCGACGATACTTGCATTAAAGCATTTTTCTGGAGAAGCAAACCGCTTATCAGGTGAAACGGTTCCTGCGATAGATCCAAATACTTTTGCCTGTACAATTCAGGAACCGCTAGGAGTAGTCGCTGTGGTAACACCATTTAATTTCCCACTCGGTATTGCTATTTATAAAATTGCCCCATCTATGTTGGCTGGAAATACGATTATATATAAACCAGCAAGCGACACATCTCTCATTGCTGTGAAAATTGTTGAGTTATTCGTAAAGGCAGGTATGCCGAAGGGTGTTCTGAACTTGATTACAGGGCCTGGTTCCATTGTTGGTGAGGAGTTTGGCACCAATCCCGATATCAAAGCAGTTTCATTTACAGGATCTTCTGATGTAGGAATACATCTTGGAAAACTGGTAACTTCCCGTGGAGGAAAAATGCAGGCTGAAATGGGAGGGAAGAATGCCACAATTATTCTGGAAGATGCAAATATAGAGGAAGCAGTTAAGAGTATTGTCATCAGTGGCTTTTATAATAACGGGCAAAGCTGTACAGGGACAAGCCGTGTTATTGTCCCACGAACTATCTCACAGAAGGTAATTGACCTTTTAGTAGAGAAGGCTAAACAGATTAATGTTGGGGATGGTTTTATAGAAAGAAATGATAATGGTGCAGTAGCAAATAAGCATCAATTAGACACATACCTTTATTATGTAAATAGTGCTATTTCTGAAGGGGCTGTTCTTGAATATGGTGGTAATCAACTAACAGATGGAGATAAATCGAAAGGTTATTTTGTTGCTCCAACTGTTTTTAGCAAGGTAACAAAGGATTTCACTATTGCGAAAGAAGAAATTTTTAGCCCTGTAGTTGCGGTAATGGAAGTAGACAACTATGAGGAGGCCATAGAGCTTGCGAATGATACTGTGTTTGGATTGTCTTCTGCAATCTTTACAAATGATCTTCAAAAGGCATTCTACTTTATTCGGAAGATTGAAACTGGTGTGACCCATGTTAATATTCCATCCAATCATTATGAGAATCAACTTCCTTTTGGCGGGAAAAAAACTTCGAGCATTGGTCCTCGAGAACAAGGTAGCAAAGCATTGGATTTTTGGCTCGAAACAAAAACCGTCTATATTAAACCATAAAAATCTTTATGATTAGTAAGGAAGTGGATGAAATGAAAAACATAGGAATAATTGGTTGTGGCGCTATGGGGAAAGGGATTGCCAAGAATCTTGTAAATAAGGGTTATAAAGTGTTCGCTTATGATCGTAATCAAAGTGTATTAGAAAAATGTGTGGAACTAGGGGTACATCCAGAAAACTCACCATTTGAAGTGGGAGAAAAAACCGAATTGGTGATTACTTCGTTACCTGGGCCGAGTATTGTGGAAGAAGTTTTGCTAGGTGAAAATGGAGTCTATTCATCTATAAAGCCTGGCAGTTTTGTATTGGATATGAGCACAATCGATCCAAAGACAGCAAAGAATTTATATAAGAAAGCAAAGGATAAGGACATCCATTTTTTTGACTGCCCATTGAGCGGAGGTCCAAAAGGTGCTGATCAGGGAAATTTGACAATCATGGTCGGTGGGGATGAAGAATATTTAGCAGACATTAATCCAGTCCTGGAAAGTGTGGGTAAAGATATATTCGTGCTTGGCTCTTCTGGTTCAGGTCAGGTGGCTAAGTTGTGTCATAATATGCTGGTTGCTTCTATTACAGCAGGATTAGGAGAGGCATTTGCAGTAGGAGAAAAGGCAGGTATTTCCCGAGCACAGCTGGCAGATGTCATTCAAAGTGGCTCTGCACATAATCGAGTTTTATCAGTGTTTGGAGAGAATATACTTGAAAATACCTATGGGAATGTGCTTTTCAGCCTGTCACATATGAATAAGGATATCCATTTATTCACGGAAACAGCCAAGCATTTCAACCAAGATTCACCTATTGGAATATTAGTGAGTAACATCTACCAAAAAGCCATAGATCAAGGAAAAGGAGAGCTGGATACTTCAGCAGTATGTCAATCTGTTTAACCACTCATAACTAAGTGGAAATTTTGCTTGGATGAAAAAGGGGCGTGTAAAGATATGAACCAAATGAAAAACATAAAGATTCACCTTATTGTATTAGTTTTGGTGATTTTTACAGAATTTATCGGCGTTCATAAATTTGACATCGGAATAGGGGTTTTAGCTTTATTTCCAATGCTTTATGCAATGATATTGGGAGCCATCATTAGTTGGCCATCTTTAAAGCTATTAAAAGAAAAGGAAATGAAAACAGCTTCGCGTATCTTAGAAATTGCTTTTCTCCTATTTGTTGCAAAATTGGGAACGATGATGGGACCATCACTCTCTCAACTTGCAGATGCAGGATTGCCTCTTATCCTTCAAGAAGCAGGGCATTTTTTAGGAACCATTGCTCTTGGACTGCCAATTGCCCTATTGATCGGAATGAAAAGAGAAGCGATTGGAGCTACATTTTCAATTGACCGTGAACCAAACTTAGCTATTATTGCGGAAAAGTACGGAGCAGATTCACCTGAATCTAGGGGAGCTCTAGGTGTATATATCTGTGGAACATTATTTGGAGCTATATATTTAGCATTATTTGCTGGTCTCCTAGGGAACCTAGGCATTTTTCATCCTATCGCTTTAGCAATGGGTGCTGGCGTTGGATCAGGAAGCATGATGGCTGCAGCCACAGGTGCTTTGGCTGTCGTATTCCCAGAACAGGCCAACGAAATTGCTTTATTTGCGGGTGCAGCTAATATTATGACGATTATTATAGGCACGTACGTTTGTATATTCTTTTCACTTCCTGTTACAGTTCGTTTATACAATTGGCTTGAACCGAAGTTTGGTAAGTTTAAAAAAAGCAATCAAAATGCAAGTAGTCATGGGGAGGAAAAAACCTTATGAATATGAAACAGCAAATATCTATAATTTCTCTTATCGGAATAATCGCATTATTAGGCAATTGGGTGGGGTATGGTATTTCTCCAAAAGATAGCTTACCGGGAATGCTCATTGTCATGGTGATCACAGCAGCAGGATTGGCTCTAACAAAGGTTCTACCATTTAAGCTACCTGCTGTCGTATGGATATCCCTTTTTGCTCTTCTAGTAACATCCCCTATTTTTCCAGGCAATGCTATTTTTGCAGAAGCAACAGGGAAACTAGAATTTATGGCTCTTGCAACTCCTATATTGGCATATGCAGGGTTGTCATTTGGGAAAGATATTCAGGAGTTTAAAAAGCTTGGTTGGAGGATTGTCGTCATATCACTTGTTGTTTATACCGGAACATTTTTATTTGCTACAATATTTGCAGAAATTGCTTTTAGACTTACAGGAAAGTTTCATTAGGATAAGTAGATGTGGTTACGAATATGGATTTAAAAACGGGAAAGTCAATGGAAACCAAGCTTTTGAAGAAGAATTAAGCGAAAATGAGTTTAAAGGCGCCAAAAAAGCTATTTATAAATAATCTATCACTCGTATTAAGAGATGCCGTGCATACATTATAAAAAATCTTTAAACACTGGTATACTAAAATTCCCATTAATATCGGCAATCAAAAAGCCCTAGGAAATCTTAAGGGCTTTTCTGGTTTTAGCAAATTTATTCATAAAAATAAATATTTTATTAATTTATATGTATAAAAGAATGATTGATTGGAAATTATATAAAGGGGGAAAAATAGTGTCGAGAGAAAGTAAATTAACGTTGTCTGATTTTGTTAAAAACGATCGATTTGAACTAAACTCTTGCCTTACATATTTATTCCATCAATTTTATGGTAATGTTCCGGATCAGTCGGATGATAAAATGGTAAAATAATAGAATAACCAATAAAGTAAACTGAAAAGGCAAAATAGTAAAGATTGAGAAAATAGTATAAGCGACCTTGTTATTCAAATTAGAATTAACAAGGTCGCTTATTTTTGTTATAAACTTTTTTTAATCTGTTTAGTCGATATAGCACTGGTTACCGGTAATCTGCCAAGGTTTTGAGGGCATTGAAAAGGTGTACCTTCCTATATGTTAAGAAAAATATAGTTATATGGGTATTCATTTAATATCTTTATACATTAAATAAATGAGAGTTAATTGACCTTCCAGTGTCATTCAACTCCCTCATTACAATTATTCTCCTATATAATAAATTTAGCCTACATGAGGTATTGTAAGCTAGATAATTGATAAATGATTATATTTATTTTATTATTTAAACATTCCTCACAGTATATTTATTTAGCATGGCTGAAAAATCGCAATTTGACAAAGTCGGATTGTACATTTCGCATTTCTGATTCAGTATAAAGAAACGGATAACCGAATTAGTATGTTTTTGGGTTTCCAAGAAATATGCAGGAATAGGTGTATATTAAACAAATGATCAAAAACTAAGATAGCAAGGCTAACTCATATTACATCTAAGTAAACGATCAAATACAAAAGAAAAGCTACAGATGCTTCCTGAGATTATGAAATTTTGCAATAGGATGTGAAAAAAGAAAAGTTTAATAGAATATGACTGTTTTTACAGAAAGGCGAGAAAAACTTGAACCAATTTACTGAAAAAAGACGATTACAACTTGCTTTACTTTTAGGATCACTTGCACTTTTAGGCCCTTTTACAATAGATATGTATTTGCCTTCATTCCCTACTATTGTAAAAGAATATAGTACGACTGCATCTTTAGTGCAAATTAGTTTAACTACCTGCCTATTAGGTCTAGGCTTGGGGCAATTAATTATTGGTCCAATGAGTGACGTTCTCGGACGCCGTAAACCACTGCTTATTTTTCTCATCATGTATTTACTGGCTTCCGTAGTATGTGCATTTGCACCGAATATTTATTTCTTCATCGGGGCTCGCTTTTTACAAGGCTTTGCAGCTGCAGGTGGACTAGTTATTTCAAGGGCCATTGTTCGTGATGTTTATAGTGGCAGGGAACTGACCAAGTTTTTTGCTTTATTGATGGCCGTAAGTAATCTCGGTCCTATTATTGCACCTATAGCAGGAGGCAGTATCCTCTTCTTTACAAATTGGGCGGGGGTATTTATTGTTTTGGCTTGTATTGGTATGGTGCTGTTTTTGATTATTTCATTGAAACTAGAAGAAACATTGCCAATTGAAAAGCGTATACCAAGTAACTTTATTCAAGTATTGAAGAACTTTGGTTCCTTATTAAAAGATCGTCAATTCACAGGGTACGCACTTACACAAGGTTTTATCATTGCAGGAATCTTTGCTTACGTATCTGGTATTCCTTTTGTCTATCAGAATATTTATGGTGTATCACCTCAAGTATTCAGTCTCTTATTTGGAGTGAATGGGATTGCCTTAATAATTGGAAGCCAGATTGTTGGCCGCTATTCAGATGTCATACCAGAGAAAACTTTTTTGAAGATAGGTTTAATTCTTTCTAACACAGCAGGTGCTGTATTACTAGGAGCACTTCTTATAAAAGCACCGCTATTTGCTATCGCCATTCCTATATTCTTTTTAGTATCCTGCATCGGGATTATTGCTACGACATCTTTTTCATTAGCGATGGAATCACAAGGACATATTGCGGGAAGCGCTTCGGCACTATTAGGTGTACTCCCATTTATACTTGGCTCATTAACAGCTCCACTCGTCGGAATAGCAGGAGAATATTCAGCCATTCCAATGGGTGTCACTATCTTTTTAGCAAGCTTTATGGCCTTTCTATCCTATTATGGATTAGTCCGAAAAGCTTCTGTTGCCGTACAAACTTCAAGATAATGTCAGGGAGCTATCAAAAATTAGAAAATGTATGATCGTATGAATATGATTCAATTAAAAAAATTCATATAGCAAACCTCAGTAGTAACAATGTTTCCATCATTAGTGGAATTACTAATACAGTCATTTCTACCGTTTCAGTGGGTTCTAACCCAACGGCTGTGGGCGTGAATCCTTTAACAAAAGTGATTTATTTGGCAAACGAGGGCAGTATCAATGTTTCTGTCATTAGTGGAAATACAAATACTGTCATTCCTAACTTTTTGGTGTTATCCCAAGTTGATTAGGGGTGAATCCTTAAATAAATAAGTTCATGGCCTTTCCTTGCCAGCTCACCACATATTCGTTTTAAATTTAAGTGAAAAAAAGGCGATTTCTTTATTAGTAAAGTGTAACAGAATGGAAAAACATAGGTAAAAGAACTCTCCGGATATCTGGAGGTTTCTTTTACGATTAATTCTAAATCCCAATAATAGCGAAGAATGTATAATCTGCACAAATTTTGCATTATTTTGTAAAGTAATTGAAATGTAATTACAACATTGCTGTTATTTAATGATGCTAATATTAAGAAAATAGCAAGTTAGTAATATGGGGGTAAAGAATGAAAAAATTAATAGCATCATTTGTCTTAACCGGCGCTTTATTAAGCAGTCCAATTGTTGGTAGTGCTGCATTGGGTGACCAGACATTAAAAAGTGGGATGTACCATTCTGATGTAAAACAATTACAAGAAACATTGAAAAAAAAGGGTTACTTTACTAATAAATCAACAACTACATATTTTGGACCTATTACAAAAAGCGCTGTTATTAAGTTCCAAAAAGCTAAAGGATTAAAAGCAGATGGAATAGCAGGTAAAAATACATATAAAGCTCTAGGGAAACAAGCAAGTCAACCAGTTTATAAGTCCAATATCGTGACTACTGCAAAAAAATATTTAAATGTACCCTATGTTTGGGGCGGAATGTCTCCAAAAGGGTTTGATTGCAGCGGATACTTAAATTATGTTTTTAATGAAAGTGCAGGTAAAAAGCTTCCTAGAACAGTAGCAGATATTTATAAGCAGGGGGTTAAGGTTTCTTCACCTCAGGTAGGAGATTTAGTATTCTTTGAGACATATAAGCCAGGGGCTTCTCACGCAGGCATATATTTAGGGAATAATCAATTCATTCATAGTTCTTCTTCTAAAGGTGTAAGTATTACTTCAATGAACAATTCCTATTGGTCTGAGAGATACTTAGGGGCTAAAAGATATTAAGAAAAAAAGCGCAGTTTGCATTGCAATAGAATTAAATAGTCAAAGAAATACTTATTGATTTCCCTTCAAATAGATTTTTAATTAAACTGAATAGTATTAATAGAAATTCAAATGCTAACCATATTAATATTTGGTTAGCTTCACGCGAACCGTATATAGGCAAAATTAAGTCGGCCATTTCGGCCAGATTACTGTTTTGGCTGCTTGAAATAGCCGCAATTTTGATTCCCTGTCGTTTCGAGATCTGAGCGTTTGATAATACATAGAATGACTCACCAGATCTTGAGAATACAACATGGTTTTAAGGATTTAGAGAAAGTAGAGGATTTAATCTTAACGACTAAAACCAAATTTTTGGAAACGCTTAAAAAGCGTCTTAATTGGGTTTATTATGTCTTCAAAACTCTGGATCCTTATATGGTGCAAATCTGTTATCCAGAAAAAAGTCTGATGAGTGATCCTCATCAGACTTTTTTGATGGTATATAAGTTTTTTTCGTAAAGTTAATAAATACATGTTAGACTTCTTATAAAGAAACTACAATTGCTAATACAGCCATTTCCAACTTTAAGTAGTAATTTAGCTAATATTTCCCAAAACTACTTGTAAACAATCATTGAAATTAAGGGAAATAAGGCTTAAATAAGACAAAAAAGGAGAAAATACAAAGATGAGTGAATCAATTAATTTACATAGAGACGCGAGAGACATGTTAATGGCAACAAGCCGGACCTTCTTTATCCCTATTAGTCTTCTATCGCCAGGATTAAGAGAAACTGTTACATCCGCCTACTTATGCATGAGAGCTATTGACGAGATTGAAGATCATCCTCAACTCGATTTCGAAACCAAAAGTAATCTATTACGTTCAATCAGTCAACTCTTGCAAAAACCCTTTAATAACAACGAGTTAATGGATATTTTTCATCCGTACAACTCCCTTCTCCCGGATGTTACCTTACGTCTTGGTGATTGGATCAAGCTTTGTCCACCGACAATTGTAGAGAACGTTTTGAATGCAACATCCACTATGGCGAAAGGGATGGGGGACTGGGTTTTAAAAGAGTGGCGGATTAAGAATGAAGAGGATTTGAATCAATACACATTCTACGTGGCTGGTTTGGTTGGAGTCATGCTCTCAGATATTTGGAAGTGGTATGATGCTACTGAAACAGATGAGTCTCTAGCCATAGCCTTTGGCCGTGGTTTACAGTCCGTCAATATTCTTCGTAATCGTGCAGAGGATTTAGAGAGAGGTGTAGATTTCTTTCCCGATGGGTGGGAGCTAGAAGATATGTTTATGTACGCCCGACGTAATCTAGCTCTTGCTGACGTTTACTTGGAGAATATTAAACCTGGTCCAATCCTTAATTTTTGCAAAATCCCGATAGCACTTGCACATGGTACGCTTGACGCTTTAACAGAGGGAAAGGAAAAAATGAGTAGAACTGCCGTAACTGAAATAGTGAATCAAGTAGTAAGCAAACAATAATATTCCATGTACTAAGGGGCATAGTTTATTGTGTTGATTATGCTGTTCCATCTTAGATACTCACTAGGGAAACTAAGGGCACAAATGCTAACGATTAAGGTGGTTTTCCATTTATACACAAAAACAATAAGCCCCCACTTGCCCTAAGGGGTTATTGTTTTTGCTAAATAATTTATGTTTTTCCCCTGCCCTTGGAAGCTTTCCCATACCATGTGTCTACAGTATAAGGCCTCTTATTTCTTCGTCATGCCTATCCATGGGGCGGAGGCCAGTTTTGCTAACCTAATTTATTGGCAGTTTACATAATACAGATTTTAAACAGCAAATAAATTTTAAAAGAGCAGTGAGAACTGCTCTTTTTTTGTTGAAAAGTCAGAAGCTCATCATAACGAAAAAACGCTAAGTGGGAAGAGTGGGTATCTTATACCTTTCACCGTATTCTGCTTTTGTTCGCCTCAAGCTAAATTTAAAATCAATTTACTTTTATCCATTAAACAATCCTTTACCTTTGGGAAATGCTATGCTCTTACGTTCGAATTCATATATGGTTATTCGCACTATGTTTCAGTATCCATAAAAATTTTTGAAACATTGACTGCTTCCTCATACTGCTCAGTTTCCACGTTATAGTTATATAATTGCTTGGCATACTTGTTTATGTACATCGTATTATTGTATGACTGGAAATAGGGTAGGGCATCCCTCTCTATAAAGCTGTAATACTGATCGAGTTTATCCTCTATACGATAGATGAGAAGCTGGAATAATGTTTTGAATAAACGGTTGTCCAATTCTATTGCCCTGGTTATCCCTTCCTTAGCCTTTTTCAGCATAACTGTTTTCCGCAACAGCTTTCCTGCCAAGCAGCTTTCCAAATAATTGTACAAGTACATAAGGTATGAATAGGAAGAGTAAGTTATTACTCTGAATGAATAGGTACCAGTGACGCATTATGATGACGTCGCCGGTACCTATTAAACTTCATGTCTATGTTCTATGGGAAAAGCAGGAGGAAAGAAGTTGGTAATGTGTTAGTTCTGAAGAGATAGGGTAAATAATTAAGGTAATTAAATAAAGCAATAATATGTCTCTATACTTCAGATCAAGGAGAGGTTGTTATGATTTATAAGAGAATATTAGTAGCGATTGATGGTTCAGAGGGAAGTAAGCAAGCGTTACAGCATGCAAATGAGCTGGCAAGGAACAATGGGGCAGAATTGACATTGATTCATGTTAAGAACGAGACCCATCTGCCGCTTTATGGTGGAGTATACCCCGTAAGTGAAGCTGGCACTCAAATTATTCAGGAAGAAGTAGAAAGAGCTGAAGAAGTTGAGATAGGTAAAGGTGAAGCTATAATTAGAAAAGCTAAAGACGAAATATCTCCTGATATTAAGGTTACTACAGCCCTATTAGATGGTGACCCATCAGCATCCATTTGCGGGTATTCAGAAAAGAACAACATTGACCTTATCGTTATGGGAAGCCGAGGACTAAGTGGAATAAAGAAGTGGGTCTTAGGCAGTGTCAGCCAAAAAGTATTATCAGAGGCCACACAGGCAGTTCTTATCACTAAGTAAAGTCAAGATTTCATCAGTAAGCGAAGCCTAAACAGCTTCGCTTACACCTTCTTCATTATGCATTCCATATATATGATGTAACCTTTACCGTCATTGGATGGAGCAAAGATCTGATGTCAGTTGTCTTCCGTCAAAGCAATAACTTCGACTTCACATAATACACCTTTAGGCAGTTCTTTAACTGCTACACAAGAACGTGCCGGCTTATTCGCAGTGAAGTATTGCTCATACACACTGTTAAAGTCTGCAAAATCAGCCATATTAGTTATAAAGCAAGTCGTCTTAATCACAGTATTAAATGAAGCATTGCCTTCTTCTAAAACAGCTTGTACATTTTTCATGAATTGATGTGCTTGCTCAGTAATCTCTCCATCTACTACTTCTCCTATTTTTGGATTAACTGGGATTTGGCCAGAAGTAAAGAGTAATTTATCTAACTTTATTGCTTGAGAGTAAGGGCCAATTGCTGCTGGTGCTTCATTAGTGAAAATTGTTGTTAACACGCTTCATTCTCCTCTTAAAGTTAATGATTAATATTATTTTCAAGATAATCTAAAGCTCTTTTAAATCTCTGTAATCCATCGATTACTTTTGAAGATGGGCATCCCACATTCATACGTAAGAATCCTTTTCCGTCTTTTCCGTACATTTCTCCCGGCATGATGGCTACTTTACCATGATGAATTAGTGCATCTTGCAGTTGTTCATCAGAATATGGCAGCTTAGATATGTCAATCCAAGCTAAATAGGTTGATTCAGGAATTTCTAAATGGGCAGAAAGGATATGGGTATCAAGAAAGCTCTTCACTAGTTCCATGTTTTTTTCAATATAAGTGTTTAAATCATCCACCCATTGACCACCGTTATGATAAGCAGTCATTAGCCCAATTGCACCTAGAGTACTCGTTGAAGAAAGTCCATCTATATTCTTCAAGGTTTTGAGGTAACGCTCCTTTAATTCTTGATTGGGAATAATCGCATAGGATCCTCCTAATCCAGGTGTATTGAATGTTTTACTGGCTGACGTACAGATACACACATGATCTAGATTTTCTGCAACATCTACAATTGGAACATGCACATTAGGCTTGCTTACAATATCCATATGAATCTCATCGGAAATCACATATACCTGATATTTCTTACAAAGTGCAATTATTTTTTTCAATTCTTTTTTTGACCATACACGTCCTGTCGGATTATGAGGACTGCATAATAGAAAAACTTTTGCACGAGGATGTGCAAGCTTTTTCTCTAAATCCTGAAAATCAATGAAGTAAGTGTTATTTTCATAGAGCAGCTTGTTCCCAGAAAAAACTCGCTTATTGTCTTCTACTAGTTTAAAGAAAGCATCATAAGCTGGAGTTTGAACAACGACATGATCTCCCTCTTCTGTCATGTGTTCGATTAGCTTTGAAATCGTATAAATAACTGTAGGACTATATATAATCCAATCCTCTTTAATTGAGGTAGAAAATCTCTTTAGGTACCATTGTTGAATTGCACCTTTAAATTCCTGATGATTCCATCTCGTATATCCAAAAATCCCATGGTCTACACGTTTTTTTAATGCCGTTAGTATTTCGGGCGGACATAGAAAATCTGTATCTGATATAGAGAATGGCAAAAGGTCCTTTTCTCCAAATCGATCTTCAATATAGTCCCATTGAGTGCAGTAGGTACCTAATCTATTTACTACTTCATCAAATGAATATTTCATTTTAATCAAACCTCATCTTTATGCTAATTTGTCTAATTGAGTTTTAACAGAAGCTACTTGTGTTCCAATAATAACCTGTACATTATGTTCATCTAGTACAACAACACCAAGTGCTCCACACTCTTTTAAGGTGGGTTGATTTACTTTATTCATATCTTTCACGACAAGACGTAAACGAGTAATGCAGTTATCTAATGACTCAATATTTTCTTTTCCGCCTAACGCACTTAAAATTCTTTCAGCATCATATTTCCCTTTTTTCTTATTAGTAATTATTTCTTCACTAATTTCTTCGGTTACTTCTTCACGTCCAGGAGTTTTCAAATTGAATTTTGTAATTGCGTAACGGAACACTGTGTAATAAATAGCAAACCACACTATCCCTACAGCAAGTACGAGATACCATTTAGTATAGGTGCCTTGTAATATCCCGAAGATTAAAAAGTCTAATACGCCGCCATCTGTGTTGCCAATAACCACTCCAAGTAAAGACATAACCATAAATCCTAATCCTGTCAGGACTACATGAATTCCATATAACACTGGTGAAACGAACAAGAATAAAAATTCAATAGGTTCTGTAATTCCGGTTACAAAAGCAGCAAGAACACCAGAAATTAATAGACCTTTAATTTTCTTTCGGTTCTCAGGTCGAGCAGTATGATAGATAGCTAATGCAACTGCTGGTAATCCAAACATAAATGATGGCATTTTACCTTGAGATAAAAAGGCTGTTACTGAAGGACTAATTGCTTCTCCACTTTTTAACTGGGCGTAGAAAATATTTAATGCACCGGAAATCGTTTGACCATCAACAATTTGCGTACCGCCTGCTTCTGTAAAGCGAATCATCGCTACAAGAATATGGTGTAATCCAAACGGAAGCAGCAATCTCTCCCCAGCACCGAATAAGAATGGGCCAAATGCGCCCGATTTTTGAATGATTGACCCTACTCCTGCAATCCCCAATGCAAATATTGGCCAAATGATTGGAAGCAGAATCCCAACAAACGCTAATGTCAGAGAAGTAATAATTGGAACAAAGCGTGCTCCTCCAAAAAATGCAAATGCGTCTGGTAACTGGATATCGTAAAACTTATTGTGTAGCAGATAAACGATAATCCCAACAATAATTCCTCCAAGGACTCCCATTTCTAAGGTTTGAATCCCCATTACCATTCCTTGTCCAGTCTCACGTAACTTTTCTGCTGTAGCAAGCTGATTGGTTTCAGTTAAATAAAAGTTAATAGATAAATGCATGATCACATAACCGATAAATCCAGAAAAAGCAGCTACACCTTTTTCATACCTTACAAGCCCCAATGGAATAGCCATTGCGAATAATACTGGTAAGTAGGTGAATGCAAAACCACCGATTGTAGACATAAAACTAAATAGTATTTGTAAAATAGGATTTCCTAAAAAGGGGATGGTTTCAATCGTTGTTGGGCTTGTAAACGCACTTCCAACCCCTAACATTAATCCCATGAATGCTAATAATGCCACAGGCAGCATAAAAGTTTTCCCTAAGCCTTGAAAGAACTCCCAAAAATTCGATTTCATGCTTTTCTTTTTCATACTGGACTCTCCTTTTTTCAACATCAGGTTGCGAGCAAGCTGCTCATGTAAGCTTTCTATCAACTTACGGATATAGCATAGCTTTATTAGCATTGTGTTGCAATCGCTTTCATGTTTGTTGTACACAGTTACTTTTTTTGTAACGAGCTTACATATAAAAAGAGTATGGAAGTTCTGAAATCTCCCTCATATTCTTTAACTCACCTCAAAAGAGGAGGGGAGATAAAGTCTGCAAGTTTTAAGTTTTGTTCCTTAGCCTTCATAAAAAAAAGTTTCTAGCATTTACTAGAAACCTCTTACTACTAATGATTCATATATGTCAGGATAATGAAATCCAATATAATGCTTAACGGAAATCTCGAACTCATATCTAATTCACCATAATATCCGTTTGTAATATGTGCATGAAAAGTGATATCAACTTCTTGCTGCAACCGGCTATTTCGTCGGCCAACGACTGCTATTGTCTTTACGTTTTTCTCTTTTAATATATTTGCAAACTCTAGTATATGTAATGTTTCTCCACTATATGATACTAAAATGGCTAAATCATTTTCAGATAAACTATTGGCCACGCATCTTAGTTCATCCCAATCTTCACGTGCACTACAGATTCTTCCTGAAAAGGTAAGCTTTCTAGCAGCTTCCACACAAGTTGGAAGTGATGCCCCAACCCCAAAAAACTCAACATAATTACTTTCTTTAATATACGCTGCAGCTTTTTGAATCTTTTCTTCATTGATATTCTTTAAGGTTTGATCCATTTCTTTTTTTACTCGATCTATCTGAGTCAATATCGTATTTGAAGAAATAATATTTTCATCATCTTTATCATAATCAACGTATTTACTTAACGTGTATTTTAAATCTTGGAATCCCTCGTAGCCTAACTGCTTACACGTTCTGCTAATCGTTGCGGTTGATACAAATAATTCTTTGGCAAGATCATTCACATTGGACTGAACAACGAAATTCGGGTTTATTAAAATATGGTCTAATACCTGTTTCTCTAACTGGCTTAATTGATCTCTGCGTTGAGATAGACGCTTTAAGAATGTTTTCATTGTTCATCACCACTCTATATTGTTCCTTATACTATAGCATATCCATGAAACTCAAAAACAGCAGGATTGGGGTAAAAAAAGGAATACAGGAGGTTTTATTTAAACGTGGCTGGACAAGTGGTAAAAAAGCTAAGTTATAAAAATATGCAATTCCAATTTACATAATAATACAGATTATAAACAGCAAATAAATTTTACTAAATATTATGTTAAGGTCAAATTGATTGACTTTATTAGAAAGCATGTGTACAGTAAATATTAAATTAATAGGAAGACCACTAGGGGAGCCATTTTATGGCTGAGACAGGAGTTATCCTGGACCCTTTGAACCTGATCTAGTTCATACTAGCGTAGGAAAGTGGAGTCAGTGTATGAATATATACAATTATTCTGCCGCTCCATTTTTGGAGCGGTTTTTTCGTATTCAATTATAGTCGCTCCCTATAGTGTCTTCCCGTTATAACCAATAAGGGGGCTAAATGTATGAGTTTTTCAGCAGAACTAAGAAAGGAAGCAAATCCCATCTTTGATGCGATTTTCGAACATCCTTTTGTCAAAGGAATCGCCAATGGAGGATTAAAAAAGGAACAATTAATTCATTATGTTAAACAGGACTTTGAATATTTGAGTTCCTTTATCAGAATCTATGGAATAGCGGTCTCGAAGTGTGAGAATCGTGAAGATATGGATATGTTTAATCAGCAAATTTCATTTATATTAAAAAGTGAAATCCATCCACATAATAACTTTTGTCAAGTAGCGGGTGTTCCATATGAGGTATTACAAGGATATCCGTTATCACCATCTTCACTTCATTACATACGTCATATGCTTACAGTTGCTCACGAAGGAACATTAGGGGAAATTTTAGCTGTCTTATTACCATGTCCGTGGACATATTGGGAGATTGGCAAAAGAATATTAAATGAAGTTAATCCAGATCGCTCTCATCCATTTTATGATTGGATAAATTTTTATGGTAATCGTACAAATTCGATCACAACTAAATTTTGTGCCCGTATAGATGAGTGGGCAAAGGAAGCAACAGAGAGAGAAAAAGAAAAGATGAAAGAACATTTCTTAATAAGTTGTCAGCTTGAATATATGTTTTGGGATATGGCCTATAAACTCGAAGAATGGCCTGTGAAAATGGAGGTAGTAAAGTGATGAGCTGGAAGATGAAAGAAGTAGTTCTTGCTGTCATTCTAGCGGTGGCTTGTGGAGTTATTTATTTAGGATGGTCTACTCTTTGGATTCCGATTTCCGCTATTGTGGGGCCGGTGGGCGCAGGTTTTATGTTTGGGATTTGGGTGATTGCTAGTCCAATAGTAGCGTATATTATCCGAAAACCGGGTGCGGCCCTTATTGCAGAGGTTGCAGCGGCAGCAGTAGAGTTATTAACAGGAAGTCATTTTGGTCTATCGGCCCTTTTAATTGGTGTCTTTCAAGGTATGGGTTCAGAAATCGCATTCGCGATATTCAGATATAAACGCTACAACCTATTTACATTAATGCTATCTGGGGCTCTTGCAGCGGTTGGAAGCATGATCTATAACTTAATTGCCAACGGTTTTGGATATTACACGACAGAAGTATTTTTTGTTACGTTAGTAATTCATGTGATAAGCGGAATTATTCTCGGTGGTTGGTTAGCGAAAGTAGTCGTGGACTCACTCGCAAAAACAGGTGTTTTAGAACAATATGAAATTATGAAGGATAAAAGGAAAAGGGAAAACTTAAATGGAAATGTTTCTGGGATGTAAGGATCTGTCTATTCGCTTTTATAATCGTTCTGAAAAAATACTCAGTAGTATTACATTGTCAATAAATAAAGGGGAGAAAGTATTAATACTGGGGCCTAGCGGGAGTGGGAAATCTACTTTGATTTCCGCTCTTGCAGGTATTATCCCTGAGCATATTGAGGCAGAAGTAAGTGGTGAAGTATTCCTCAGGAAAGATGCCGGCGTTATGTTTCAAGATCCTGATTCTCAATTTTGTATGCTTCATGTGGGTGAAGAGATTGCTTTTAGTCTCGAAAACCGATCTATTCCGCGAAACGATATGGACAAAATGATTACTGACTTGATGGATAAAGTAGGGCTAAAGATTGATAAGAAAACACCAATTGAAACATTATCCGGTGGTATGAAACAAAGATTGGCATTAGCTTGTTTATTAGCATTAGAACCAGAAGTCTTGTTCTTTGATGAACCAACAGCCCAATTAGACCCTGCTGGCAGGAACGAGATATTTGATTTATTGAATCAAATTTCCCAAAAGACAAACCAAACAATGGTTTTTGTAGAACATGTATTAGACGGCTGCATTGAATGGATGGATAGGGTCGTTATCATAAATGAAACTGGGCGTATTATCGGGGATGGGAAGCCAAAAGAGATTCTGCTGAATTTTAATAATCAAATGAAAGAAGCTGGTATTTGGCGGCCGAAATTATTTCCGGAAAAATGGAAGGAAGTTGTTCATAATAGTTCACACCCGCTATCTATCAAACTTTCAAATATGATAGAAACGAAGTCAATAGTAAAAACCAAAGAATACAAAAAAGAGGATATTTCTATCAGCATCGAAAATGTTGAAATTGGTTATAGGAAGAAGGCAATAGTGAGAGACATTAATATAAGAATCCATAAAGGGGAATGGATTTCGATCGTCGGTGAAAATGGAAGTGGGAAAAGCACCTTCTTAAAAAGTCTTATTCGCTTGGAGCCAATTAAAAAAGGGAAAATTCACTTTCAAGATACTGAACTGAAAAAATGGTCAGATCGAGAATTATATGAAAAAGCTGGCTTTGTTTTTCAAAATCCAGAACTTCAATTTATAACGGATACTGTATTTGAAGAAATTGCCTTTGGCGGCCGACAAAGAAATTGGCCTGAAGAGCTAATTAATACAAAAACAAACCAATTACTGCAGGAGTTTGGATTGGAATCTTATCACAATGCTCACCCTTTTACATTGAGTTTAGGACAAAAACGGCGGTTAAGTGTTGCGACTATGTTGTTGTTTGATCAAAATTTATTATTACTTGATGAACCAACTTTCGGTCAGGATGAAAAGACAGCCAGAGAGCTTATTAAACGCCTAAAAGAGAGACAGGAACAGGGAACAACCATTGTAATGGTGACTCACGATATGGATTTAGTTGATGATTTTTCAGATAAAGTAATTCTCTTCAACAAGGGGAGAGTGACATATCAAGGGACACCTTATCGTTTGTTTTCTGATCAAAATCTTTTATGTGAAAGTGCGTTAATTCCGCCGCTCCATTACCAATTGATGCATGCACGAAAGGAGAGTATTTATTATGAAGTCTAACCATTCATTCCTCGCTACTCTAAATCCTTCATGCAAATTACTTTCCCATTTTTTGATTATGTTTATATTAATGACAATTTCACATCCAAAAGTTACTTTTTTGATATGGTTTTTTGCGGTATTACTCGGGATTTTTTTAGGCGGATGGAGAATTTCCTTCCTCATGAAAAGGCTTTTTCCTTATTTAGGTTTTTTTATTCTTGTATTTTGGATGATGGCAGCTTTTGGTGAAGGGCAAGAAACAATTTGGAAATGGGCCTGGTTCCATATCACCCAAGAGAGTATGAATCATGGCTTAACTTTAGCTTTACGTATGTTAGGGTTTGTAACGTATGGATTATTATTCACCTCTACAACAGACTTAACTTTGTTCATTATGAGTTTAATTCATCAATGTAAACTTTCACCTAAATGGGCGTATGGGCTATTAGCGGGGTTCCGCTTTATCCCATTATTCCAATCTGAACTAAACCAAATGAAGACTGCTCATAAAGTAAGAGGCTATAAGCAAAAAAATAGTTGGAAAGCTTTTATGAGGTACTCTTTACCACTGTTTACTCAAGGAATACGAAAATCAGAACGAATTGCTATAGCAATGGAAGCACGTGGATTTACGGGTACAAGACACAGAACGTATTATCAAACAACTAAAATAGTAACAAAAGACTGGGTCTATTTATTTTCTTTGTTAATAGTTGTACTGGGGATTCATATTTTTATTGAATAAAGTTAGTTATTCCATTAATGGACACCATTCTTGAATAGGGGTGTTTCTTTTTATTAGGGGCTTTAATGGAATATCCGCATAAATCTAAATAAACGCAAACAAGTCAAAAGACCCGTCAATGACGAGTCTTTTTTGTATTTAACCTAAGACAATTACAATGTCAAAACCAATCTCATTTCTCTTATTAATTTTGAAAAAACATCTCAAACGGAACTCTTTAATCTTTATAGGAGCTGCTTTTTTCTATGTCATTAAGAATATGGAGTTATTTATACAATTTCAGGGATTATGGAGCAAGAAAGGTCTTAAAGGATTTTTACTTTAAGCTCCAATTACTTTTTACAATTTCAAAACAGCGGTATAGCTTTACACTTAGTTTGTGCTTTCAATAGGTGCTTTAGAATCTTTTAAAACAGCCACATTCTTTGTTAATAGGCTGACAATCAACATCGAGGCAACATTAATGCTCAATGCAATAACACCTACATTAATATCCTTAACCAATTGCGGCAGGGAAGGGAAAAGAGTAGCAAGTGTTGTTTGTGTAATAGTCGTATATGCCACAACACCAACTCCGATAATCATTCCAGCTGCCGCACCTTGCTTCGTTACAAAATTATTCTTCATTAAGCTTAAAAGCAAAGCAGGTGCCAATTGTGTGACAAAACTATACCCCATTAACAGAAGGGTTACGATGCTGTCACCCCCATTGAATGTAAAGTATACACAGACAAGGGTCACAACAGGGACAAGCAGTTTTGCCAGAACGGATACTTGTTTTTCAGTTGCTGTTGGCACAAACACTTTATATACGTTTTTAGATAAAGAGGTGGATGCTGCCATAAGCAGCATGGAACCTGGCACAAGTGCTGTTAATAAGCCAGCTGCACCAATCACCCCCACAAACCATGGATCAAAGGTTTGAATGGAAATCCGGAGCAAAGCAAGATCGGTTTCCGTTCCTTTTAAATTCGGGACTTTCACGATAGCAGTATATCCTACAAGAAAAACGAACAACAATATAAGTGTATATAGAGGGCTGATAATCGCATTTTTTCGGAAGGACTTGCCGTTTTTGGCTGAATAAATGGCGCCATAAAAATGTGGCCACATATAGACACCAAGCACGGTTAGCAGAACAGTTGAAATAAACCATGAAATACTTAACCCGCTATCAGGAAGTGCAAGGAACCCTGGTTTGGCTGCTTCAACTGCCTCAAACATCGGCTGTATGCCTCCGAAGTAATGGAATGGAATGTAAATTCCCATGAATACAACTACTATAAGGATCAAGATATCCTTAAGAACAGCAGTCCAGGCAGATCCGTGAATGCCTGAAATCATTACATAAATAGTAATTGAGATTGCACCAATCCAAATCGCAAGCTCTGGTGAGATTTTTCCATAAGATCCTTCTGACACAATTATGCCAAGTCCTTTTAGTTGAAGAACGATGTACGGAATGATGGCAAGTACCCCAATTAGGGCGACAATTATTCCAAGCGCAGGGCTTTTATATTTGCTTACATAAAAGTCAGGTTGTGAAACCAGATTGTTTTCTTTCCCATATTTCCAGATTGCAGGGAGAAGCCAGTAAGATAAGACATACATCAATGAAATATACGCTACCAAATAAAGTGCTGGTCCACCCTTATCGTAGGCCCACCCGCTTCCGCCAAGAAAAGTAACTGTTGTGTATGTTTCACCAGCCATCAGGAGAAAGACGAAGATACTCCCAAAACCCCGTTTGCCAACGGTCCATTGCTCAAGGTCCATATCCTTTCCTTTTCTTGCCCGAATTCCTAGATAAATGGAGAGAAGGATAAATCCGAAAATAATAATCAATGCTGAATTCATTCAAGATCACCTTCCTTATTTGCAGGATCCAGTTTGAATATTATGAGCATAATACCGGAAGTGAGCAGCACCCACATGACAACCCAAAACAGAACAAACGGAACGCCAAGTACATAGGGGGTAACCCTATTGACCAAGGGCAATAGTCCAAGCATCCCAATAAACGGCACCAATCCTAACAGATAAATCGGTTTCATAATGAACCTCCTTTGAATGATTAATTAATTATTAAGTCTTGGTGTACGTTTAGTTATAAGAGAGATTAGAAGTTTCACTTTGATAGACAAATTTTCCGTCAATAATGGTAGATTCGACATTCAGTTCTTTTATGTGTTCAGTGGGTATAGTCAGGATCTCTTGATCCAGTATAACTAAATCTGCCAGTTTTCCAGGCTCAATACTGCCTTTGAATTCTTCTTCAAAACTTGCATAGGCCCCATTCCAGGTGTACATTTTTATTGCTTCAAGAACATCAACGCGCTGACTTAACCCTGCCTCCTGACCGGACATGGAACGTCTATTCACTGCACAATGAATTCCAAGAAGAGGATTATGATCTGACACAGGGTTGTCCGATCCACAGGCAACGACTAACCCTGAATCCAATAAATCCCGCAATGGATACATTTGATTTACACGCTCACCTATATGCTTAATGTATGCATCACCAAATTCGTAAAAGAAGTTTGGATTCGGAATGGGAATGACATTTAACTTTTTCATCCGTTTAATAAGGTCTGGCATGGAAAGCCCGGCATGTTCGATTCGGTGGCGGTGGTTATCTCGCGGAAATTCTTTTAGAGCCGTTTCCATACATGTAAGAAGCATGTCTATAGCACGGTCTCCCTGAGCGTGAGCTGTTATTTGAAGTCCCTTTTTATGAGCTTCTCCAAGGACTTCATTCAGCTCATTCTGATCATAGTAAAGGACTCCGGATTCATTTGGATTGCTTGTATAAGGCTCTCTTGTAGCCATTGTCGGAACACTGCTGGCTCCATCGGTAAATACCTTCGCAGGCCCTATTTTAAAATACTCATTCCCAAGTCCTGTTACCATGCCGGATTCCGTAATCCTTCTTACATATTTGGCCGAATGGTTAAGGGAAGACAGCATGGCATAGATTCGCACTTTAACCTCGCCTGCCTGAACGGCCAACTGCATGGCTCTAAGACTGTCTGCATCATTTCCGCCGGCATCATGAATGCTTGTGATTCCTGCTTCAACATAGTGATCTGAAGCTAACGCAATTCCCTTTCTAAGTTCCATTTCACTATACTTGGCTGCGTTTAACATCTGCATATGAGCTGTTTCAATTAAGAAACCGTTCAGGTTGCCGTAACAGTCACGATCAAATTTTCCGCCTGGCGGGTCAGGTGTTTTGTCGTTTATTCCAGCGATTTTGAGAGCTTGGCTGTTTACTATCGAGTGATGAGCACAAGTTCTCATAATCATAATAGGGTGGTCAGAAGAAATTTCATCAAGTTCTATTCTTGTGGGATAGCGTTGTTCAGCAATTGCCGTCTCATTAAACCCCCATGCGCGTATCCATTCTCCCTTAGGTGTTTGCTGTGCTTTGCGTTTTAATTTATCAAAAATATCGTCCAATGATTTCATTTGAGGCTCTTTGCAATTGATTGCCAGTTTGTTCGTACCATGCAGAGTAATATGTAAATGAGAGTCAATAAATCCAGGCAGCAAGCTCTTTCCTCTTAGATCAATTACAGCTGTAGCATCTGTAATCAAGTTTTTAATTTTCTCGTTCTGACCTACCGCAACAATTCGATTACCCGTTACTGCAACAGCTTCTGCAATCCGGTTGCTGGAATCTGCTGTAACAACTTGGCCATTTATAAAGACGATATCGGCCATCTAAAAACCTCCTTTTTTAGTTTGTTCAACTGAAAAATAAACATTGAGTCATTTGCATATGTAAATACTATCAGAATATTTAAATAAATATATGTGACATAATGTAAATGAAATGGCCTAAACAAGTTACAATCTGTATAAATGGAAATAGAAAAGAAGTTGATGTACTCGTTGTATTTTATGTCTCCCTTTGCAACACACCAAACTGATTTAAGCCATAGCAAACATTAAAAAATGGAAAATGAAAAGCCCTGCCCCTTTACCAATATAGGTATAAGGGCAGGGCTTTCAAATTGTCGACTATTTGGCTATCTTTACCATCTGCCACTTTTTATCGGTTTCTCTATATAATTGAAAGTTTCATTAAGATTGGACCTTTTCAATGTATATCGTCGAGGTACACCAGCCAAATACATAGTATCTGTACCAAAACTTATTCCTCTATGACCAATAAACCACCACCAGAAGGTGGAGGTTTATTAATGTATCTAGGAAATATAACAAATTACTGTTCTTTTAAGTTGGTTACAGAAACACTTTGTTTATTATTTGGTTCATCAAGGGGATGGATTGTAGCTTTTCCATTTTGTTCATCCACTTGCTCAATGTAAATACTTTCCCCATTATAGGTTACAGTAATCATACTTGGCGAAGAAGTTATTTCCTGTGCTCGTTGTGCGTTCATTGTAGCCACCTCCTTTGGATTTGCAACAGTTATAATATTTGTTCCAAATTACTTAGATATACTTGTTGTATTTAAAACACTTCCAAATGTTGAGCGGATAATAAAGTTGTTTGATTTTTCTTTAATAACTAAAAGGGCGGCACTCCTGATTTAATACTAAAAAAACAAGATGGATTAATAAAATCTTTCAAATTGGTAAAGTTAAAGAAAACGAATGGGTTAGGAGGCTTTAGGATGAGTAGTTTAAATCGAGTACCAATTACATCTTCAGAATTAGGAAACTTGTGGATGACGTATCAAGACAAAACAATGATTATGAGATTTCTGGAATACTTTCTTGAACACGCAGAAAAAGAGGAAACACGGCAAATTCTGCAGTCTTATTATGAACGTTCTGCTGAAAGTGTAGAGTTTGTGAAATCTATTTTTCAACAGGAAGGCGCGGTTATTCCAGTTGGGTTTACTGAAAACGACGTGAATAAAGGGGCTCCAAAGTTATTCGACTTTATGTATGATGTCATGTATTTACATATGATGGCTAAATTAGGAACTGGTCTTTACTCGCTCTATTCGACTATGTCTTACCGTCAAGATATAAGACAATTTTTCAGACGTTTAACATCTGAAGCACAAGAGGCATATGACCAAGCGACAAATATTCTTTTAGAAACAGGGGTTCTTTCTCGACCCCCATTTGTTTCGATGCCAAAAGAAGTGAAGTTTGTACAAGGTAAAAATTATATGACCGGGTCGAATTGGTTTAGTAATGAAAGATCCTTAAATACAATTGAGATTTCTCTTATTCATCATTCAATTGAGACAAACCTTACGGGGATGCAATTAATGATCGGATTTGCACAAGTAGCACATGATCAAGAGGTCCGAAACCATTTTATTAAAGGAATGGAACTAGCAAAGAAAATCGAAACATCGTTAGGTGAATTTTTACGTCAAGATTACATTGAACCACCAGCCACTCATGCCGGAAAAGCAACCACTTCAACCGTCGCTCCTTTTTCCGATAAATTGATGATGTATAATACCAGTTTGTTAAGTACATTTGGGCTCGGAAGTAATGCACTTGGTGGCGCCTTTAGTTTACGAAGTGATTTGCCAACGAAAATGGCGCTGCTTGCAAAAAATATTTTTGATTTTGCAAAACAAGGCGGAAAAATTATGGTCAAAAATGGTTGGATGGAAGAACCGCCACATGTTGAGGATCGAAATCAATTGACAAAAAAGTAGGAAACTTGGATTTTATGAACTTGTGGGATGAAGAGGATATATTCTTAGGGCCAGTACGTTTGGTGGAACTGTAGTAGAGGAAATTACGTATGGCTGAAGGATATCTCAGAGTTATGTGTTGAGTAAGAGCAACAAAGATTTACACACGTTAACCTTGTTTAATTAACGGGCGCATTCCTGTAGGAACGCACCCTTTTTACTTTTGGAAAGATGCCTTAACGAATACTAGGCTTAATAAAAAATGAAGCAACTAAACCAATACCAAGAAGCAACGCCAAAATTTCAAATGTCAAAAGGTAACTACTGGTGTTTAAAAGCGCCACCGCCATGATTGGTCCGAGGGAAGCACCAATAAATACGACAGATGTATAAAGAGAAACCGCAGCTCCACGTGCTTGACCGCCAAGTTGACCCACCAATGAAATAAGTGTTGGTACTGTTATTGCAATTCCGGTCACGAACATCACGCTCATGATAATAAGTAACGGCAAGTTAGAGCTAATTCCCAGAAAAGCTAGACCCGCAAAAGCCAGGGTAAGGCCCCCGCGCAGAACATTTTGAATACCAAATTCGGCAACAAGTTTTCCAGTAAATGGAGAAAACAACATCCCGATAATTCCAACAGTACGAACAAAGAAAATGTCTTGATTTCCTAACCCAAACTCTATGCTTAAATAGCTGCCGAGTGCAGTATACATTCCAACAAAGGTCAGTAATAGGGTAGTCGCAATTATATAGCAAAACAACAATGGTTTTATTGTAAGAACGGACCCAAACTGTTTAAAGGGGGCAAGTAAACTGTTGTCATTGTTTTGATTATCAGCTTTTGGGATAAGTAAAGCTACGATAATGGTTGTTATTAGATAGATAGCTCCGATCATGTAAAATACACTCTGCCATCCAAACATATTGCTAATGAAGCTACTAAAAATCTGACCAACAACCCCAGCCATTAGAAATCCAGAGCTAACAAATCCAATCGCCGTTACACGTTTTTCAGGGGGGAACATTTCGACAATATAAGTTACAGCTACGGGGGGAAATGTTGCCGCGGCTATTCCTTGTATGCTCCGGAGCATGATTAACGTTGACAGGCTATTCGATAACCCCAATACTCCGGTAATAATCGTTAATGCTGCCAAACCAAATAATATTACCCTTTTGCGTCCATAACGATCTGACAATGGTGCGGTAAACAGACAGCCTATCGCGTAAAAAAGGGAAAAAGCGCTGCTGGTCCACGCTGCTTGAGCAGCTGTGGCTTCAAAAACTTCATTAAAGGTGTCTGCCAATGGAATAGTCAAATAAACGCTGGACACGACTACAAGACCACACCAAAACAAAATAGCTGTCATTAACGAATAGTTTCGCTCATAAATCATGCTGTTTGTACTTGCTATTTGAGTCACGGGGCGTTCCCTCCTTATTTCCATCATATCCGGCCTTACTGATAAAAATTGCATAAACCTCTTGCAGGAATAACCAACATTAGGTCTTCCTAAATTTCTCTGAAGTCGTTTTGGCTTTTAAAGCTTAGTAATATTACACACGACCTGCAGGTTCATATCGAACAGCTGGTAAAATTCCCAGTTAGAAAGTTGCATCTTTTTTTATCCATAGTTTTTGAACACACAGATTAGTACAATTGCTCAAAAACTGATACCGTCTCATAAATCCTCAGTTGAATTGTTCAAATGCAAGATCCCTGGACAAATAATTGCCTTCCTAAATTAACTTATAAGGAATCCCTTAATTTAAAGGGATTCCTTTTGATTATTAGTCTTTTATTTAATTGGTAGTTCAGTAATGCGGCTTTTAGCTAAAAAATCTTGATCGGATGCTACAGTCCCTGCTTGACCCCAATTCGATAGTGGAACCTCTCTTAAAAGAACTAAAACTTTGTCTGGGGGGATGTTAAACAAGTTAACCGTTACCTCTGTCAGCTCCTTGATCCATTCCTGTTTTTGTTCTTCATTAAAACCTTCCCAACAATCAACGTTAATAATAGGCATTCTTAAACCATCTCCTTAAAGAAAAATGTAGATAATGTACATTATCTTCGTAAATTGTAACAAATCTACAATCAAAGTCAACAATTTACTTTCGTTGTTTGTAATTTATTTTCTTATATCGTAAAATAGTTACATAAGGATTTTATCGGAGGTCAAAACATGAACGGAAAACACGAAGAAGAAAATCCCTTAATACCCTTAATGGATTTTGATTTACTAAAGAAGTTGGTTGTCGGAATTGGAGAGGTATCAGATATTACAGGCATACCTACACGAAAAATTCGTTATTGGGAAGAAAAAGGGGTCATTCATTCCGAAAAAGAAGGTGAAGGAACCACAAGAAGGTATAATTATTTAAATGTCAAAAAAATTCTTTTGATCCAGGAGATGATCGAAGAAGGTTTTACACTTGATGCAGCAGCTAAAAAGGTAGAAAAACGAATGGAGAACCTTAATGAGGCCTTTCGAAAACTGGCTGATAGTTTTCCTGATGAGGAAAGTTGATTAACTAAGAGAATACTTATTATTAATCTTGTAATAGGACCATCTAATACAA
Source organism: Bacillus sp. V2I10 (assembly GCF_030817055.1). Lineage (NCBI taxonomy): Bacteria > Bacillati > Bacillota > Bacilli > Caryophanales > Bacillaceae > Bacillus > Bacillus sp. V2I10. The sequence continues at coordinate 1,411,271 of NZ_JAUSYV010000001.1, forward strand.
GTATGTAGTTTCAAGAATATGGCGCTTATCCAGAAATGGTATGCTCCCCTTATAGTAGACACATTTAAAAAAGCGCATTAATCTGTCTACTAGGAGGGGGTATTTTTTATGGAGAAAAAAGCAGAGACTTATGATATATCGTTTAAGAAAAAAGCGGTGGATTTATATCATCAAAAGAAGAATTATTCAGCTGTTTCCAGAGAATTAAACATTCATCGAAAAAACATACAACGGTGGGTTAAACAGTTTAGTGAAGATGGAATTGTTGGTCTTAGGGAGAAACGCGGAAGAAAAAGTGGGTCTGGTAAAGTCTCTTCATCTACTATTGAAAATCCTCAAAAGAAAATAAAGCGATTAGAAGCTGAGAACGAACTGTTAAAAAAGCTTTTAAAGATGTGAAAGGGGGAATTGATTTAGAACCTAGTAATCTATTTCAAATCATTGATGATTTATCTAATCATTCTATACAGCTACTTTGCCATCTGGCTAAAGTATCAAGAAGTGGATACTACAAGTGGGTAAAGCGTAAAGCATTACCTTCGGAAAAGCAGATAGAGGATGAGAAGCTAAAGCAGAAAATAATAGAATGTCATCAGAAATATAAGGGCATCTATGGCTATAGAAGAATACAAATTTGGTTAAAGAGGACCTATGATATTCACATTAATCACAAAAAAGTTCAACGGTTACTAAGTGAGCTAGGTATTAAAGCAATTATCAGGAAGAAACGAATTTATTACGGTAAGAAAGAACCTTATCTTATCTCGAATAATTATTTAAATAGAGCCTTTTACGCTTCTCGCCCTAATGAAAAGTGGGTAACTGATATTACGTACCTCATTTTCAATGGACAGAAACTATATTTGTCTGCCATCAAAGACCTATATAATAACGAAGTTGTTGCGTACCAAATTAGTAGACGCAATGATTATAAGCTAGTCTTGGATACTCTTAAAAAAGCCATAAAAGGAAGGAATGTAAAAGGAATCCTTCTCCATAGTGATCAAGGATACCAATACACGTCCCATAACTATAATCAGCTACTCACAAGAAATAAAATGAAAGCTAGTATGTCTAGAAAGGGCAACTGTTGGGATAACGCTAGTATGGAAAATTTCTTTAGTCATTTAAAAACAGAATGTTTTAACCTTCATACTTTTAAAACTTCACAAGAGGTTAGAAGGGCTATTAAAGACTACATTCTCTTTTATAACCACGAAAGGTTTCAAAACAAGCTAAACAACCTGACTCCTATCGAATATAGAAGTCAGGCTTCTTAACTGCGCTTATTTTTTGTGTCTACTTGACAGGGGTCAGATCAGAAAAGGGATAGCGCTTTATTTAATGAAATAAAGTATTGAGTAAACCTTTTAATTTTGAAATAATTGGTATTAAGCATCGGGCAGGATTGTTGATTAAAAAGTGACATTATTTAACCTTCTGTTAATGATATTAAATTGGAAATACACATATTTGCTTAGAATATTATCACCTGAGGAGAAGAGATGAAGAAAGTAATTAACATGATTGATTCAAGTTCGAAAGTGGCAAGAGTGACGTTGCTTGAATTGAAAAAAACAGAAAAAGAACTTGGTGCTATTTTTCCAGATGAATACAAGGAACTCTTTTTAGAAACGAATGGAGCAAAATTTGGTGATTGGACTTTGTTCCCTATTCCAGCAGATGAACAATTAGAATTTACCATTGATATTGTAAAACGAAATCGAGAGAAAAGACCGAAGAATTTACCTAGTGATAGGATCTGTATTGGTGAAAAAATGAATGGTGATATACTCTGCTACCGTATTAGAAAAAGATTTATGCAGGAACAAATCTATATTTGGAATGATAAAACTGGAATAAGCGATTGCAAAGCATCAACATTAAGCCAATTTATTGATTGGTATGTACCGAGGGCGAATACTAATAATCCCAAAACAGTTGGTGCTTTTACAGTAGAAAGTGGAGAGTTAATTGTTACTGATCCATGTTATCAGGTGGATGATGAAAATGAGATGCAAATCATACTTTCAAATGTAAAAAAAGGGAATTGGACAACATCCATCTCTTACTCTAATGAAGAAGTGGTGAAAAATTTACTTGTATTTTATGGAGAAAACAAACCGAGTGGGAAATGGCATGATTACGATAAACTAATTGGAGTTGACTCTGCACAAGCTGGAATTTTTGATCTGGAAGCATTTGGTAGAGATGATGCCATCCAATTTGAATTGAAAAATGTCAATGACATTGAGATTGCTGAAGATGGATTAAAATATTATGTTGCATGCTGTGATATAGTTGCATCTGATGCACAAGGCGGAGTTGTACCAGGTGGTGCGGTTTCTATGTCTGGTTATGGTGACGGTATGTACGAAGTGAAAGTAAAATATAACGTTTCTAAAGAGGTTGTTGGAGTGATGATTGACTTTAGAGAAGAGGAATAATTGAATATCTCTCCAAGATGAGCCTACCGATATTAATACATCTTTTCTCTATTTATTAATTTCCTTGGCTATAAAAAAAGCCATCATTTGAGCTTCTTGTTTACTAAGATGTATCCCATCAGGAGCAAAAAACAGAAGTAGGAAAAAAAGAAAAAACCCTTGATACACAAGGGTTTTCGGATATGGAGCATAACGGGATCGAACCGATGACCTCTACGCTGCCAGCGTGGGGAGTACAATTTCCTCTAGTTTACTAGGATGCTCAGAAATGGCTTTATATCAAGGTTTTTAAGGAATCATGCAAAAATAAATGAACTGTAGTTTCCCTTAGTTTTCTATATTGTGTGACCAAAATGTTACCAGAGTGTGACCAATATTTTAGTGTTAAAATGCTATTTATTATATGAAAAACAGTAGGGTTTTGAGATGTGATGGTATGCCAATAATTAAGATTAATGATTTATAGTATTCTGGTTTTGGTCTAATTGATAAAACTGATTAAGCGGATTAAACAAATATGCAATAGAAATTGTTTTTGTTGATCCTAACAAGTAAAAATATCGTTCAGAAGAATTAAATTTTTAGTTATAGTAGCTAACGACGTTTCTCCTTTACGAAGCGTCTTTTTTTATTTACTCAACCGAACGTTTGTTTGTATAATATTTGTAGAGGTGGACATGATGGACAACTACGGAATTATGATTACTGTGCAAAAAACGAATATACATGGGAATGGTTATACCGAAGTACAGGTTATGGATTTCGGAAGAGAGCGCATATGGAAAATAAACTTTGATAATCTTGAAAATGAACAAATTCCGGAAACATTACGTGAGTATGTTCGAGAGAATGGAGAAAAGATTAAGGCTGGGCGTTGGCATTATAGTGGAACTATTAAAAAATAATATGTACTTAATAGGCTAACGGTATCAAGGGGCTGTTTCGGCAGCTCCTTTCCTTATTGAGCTCCCTCAGTTAGATACGATTATCTCTCGAATACTCACTTATTCGCAGGATTTCAAATCACTAGAAAGAATAGTAGGGGATTGATTGAATGAGTTTTGACCATTTTGGCTACATGAAGGCGTACTTAAATAAAGGAGGTAGTAATAACTCCAATAATTTCCATATAATGTACGCATTCTCCACGCTCCCATGTCTCAACGGGTTCGATAGTTCAAGAAAGGTCAACATTCAATGTTGTCTTTTTGTGTGACGGGCAGTCACACTCTTTTTTAATGTAAAAATTTAAATTAATTTCAGTCACAAACGGGTTCAGAAGAGACGAAACAACCTGAGTCCAATAGAATGTGGAACCAGGTTGCCTAATTTCTTTACATTTTTTTAACTGATTTTTACTAAACTCGGGTTTTTCCTTAATAATTTCCATTTAATCTATTGCTAGATTTAAAAATACATAGATGAGGAGAGATAAGGTATGACTGGTCAAAATTCTAATAATGGATTGAACAGAAGAGATTTCTTAAAAGCGGGAGGAATGAGCGCACTTGCCCTTACTCTTGGTTCGACTGAAGTAATAGGACTCGGTTCAAAAGCACTTGCAGATGCTACTGATAATCCAACCAGCGGATTTGGAGGGTATGGCGATTTGGTTCCAGATCCAAATGGTATTCTTGATCTTCCAAAAGGCTTTCATTACAAAATTATTTCCAGAGAAGGCGACCTGATGACAGACGGAACCAAAATCCCTGGTGCTTTTGATGGAATGGCAGCTTTTGAAGGACCGAACAATACGACCATTCTTGTTCGTAATCATGAATTATCGGCAGGTCCAGCATTTGGAAGCAATCCTTATGATGCGAATGCTCAAGGTGGTACAACGGCTCTAATTGTAGGTGCAAATAGTGAAGTGATCAAAGAATATGTTTCCTCTTCAGGTACAATCCGAAATTGTGCTGGTGGAGCGACACCTTGGGGCACTTGGCTAACTTGTGAAGAAAACCGTTCCGAGGGACACGGATATGTATTCGAAGTGGATCCGACACAGCCAGAGAACGATATGTCCAAAACTCCAATCAAGGAAATGGGCCGTTTTGCACACGAAGCCTGTGCAATTGACCCAGCGACAGGATATGTATACTTAACCGAAGATTCAAGCCCAAGCTACTTTTACCGTTTTATCCCAAATGACTTAAGCCAAAAGCCGGGTGCGTTACAAAAAGGCGGTAAGCTGTATGCGGCTGCGATTGAAGCGGTAGCTGACCCATCAGCAAGCACATTTAAAACAGGCCAAACATTTAAAATTGTTTGGAAGGAAGTAAATCCTCATTTGTGCCGTGAGGAAGCTGCTGCACAAAACTGCATTAAGTTCTCTAGACTTGAGGGAGCGTTCTTTCAAGAGGGGGTTTTCTGGTTCGATGACACCTCTGCCGGTGACAAAAAACTTGGACGCGTTTATCGGTATGTTCCTCACACTAATACATTGGAGCTTTTCTATGAGGGAAATGATGCACGAGAAATGGAATATCCGGATAATATCTGCTGTACTCCTTGGGGCGATCTTTGGTTTGCAGAAGACGGTTCTGGCCAAGATCGCATTATGGGAATTACCCCAGAAGGCAAGGTCTATCCTTTTGCCGCCAACCGTTTAAGTGGTTCTGAATTGGCAGGCCCAACCTTTTCACCAGATGGAAACACACTTTTTGTCAATATTCAAAGCCCAGGCAAAACATTTGCCATTTGGGGACCGTTCCAACGCAGAAACTCTGCGCGCGCAAGGGAAATGTCCTTTGCAGCTCCTTCGAATCTTGCACCGCAAGTTTCGGAAAAAGTGGCTAAGGCTGCCGAGGCGCAAGGTATGTCCATTCTAGAAGCAGCAGCATTTGAGCGCCACGGAGTAAAAATGATTTAAATTGTTTTACAGGATACCGTAAAAAAGATGTAAACAAACACTTTGTATGTTTTACATCTTTTTTTACATGCCAGGTATTTGTTGCAGGTGGACAAGGAAACTAGATGAAATAATAAATTAAAAGCTCTTGTGACCAAAGCGTGACCATAAGGTATTTTTGGCAATTTGAATGGTTAATAGAAAAAAACAAATAAAAAGGGGAAACCCTTATATATCAAGGATTTCCCCACTTCATTTTATGATGGAGCATAACGGGATCGAACCGATGACCTCTACGCTGCCAGCGTAGCGCTCTCCCAGCTGAGCTAATGCCCCGTATAATAAGGAATCTGCAAAAATTCATTTGCGATATTATAGATTATACTGCCTCTGAAGCATACTTGCAATAGGAATTAACAGTCAAAACAAAAATATTTTGACTGTTAATTTCAAAATAGACTATAAAAGCCTCACTCACTCTCAACCATTCCAAAAAAGTTCTCATGCACATACCCATTAATTACGATATCCAAGTTATGAAAATAGCGGTGCAGGGTCTGAACTGTGTCGGCGTTTCCGTTTATGAGACTTTCGGAATGGCGGATAATGGATTCACGGTCCGTTTTTAATGCTGGATCTTCAACAAGCGGGACGAAGTGTGTGGCATATGCTTTTGCTGCGGCAGCGCGGGCGGTTTGATCGGACATGTTTAAGCTGTCGATTCGGTCCCAGCCTGTGGTTTCGTTATAGAAAGGTGGAAATCGGCAATGAATGCGCCAACGTCTGTATACTCGGGTTTTTTACTTAAATTACATTATTATAAGATATGTCTGTTATAAAAAAGAAAAAAGCAAGAGAAAAATCCTTTTACTTCTTAATTAGCCTCACTTTTCACTTCTGCTATTTGCAGCAAATGCCTTTTTTCATGATACCCAATAAACTCAACCCATTGCTTTAAGGAAAGCTCGCCAAGGTGAGGGTGCTTCATTGCTTTTTCGTTCAGGGCTTGAACGGGTGCCGTTTCAGCAAAGTTAATCAGCTCTCGGCGTGATTCTTCAAGTTTTGATAAGAGTTCTTTTTTACGTATGATCCTTCGGCTGGTTTGAGGTTTTCGGGTGCCGGGACTTTGCGGGAACGGTCGATGACCAATTCCAGCGGTTTTTCGGTTACTTCTTTCTTATCGCCCGACATGAGAACCTGTTTCATGCCTCCTGTGATGACACGTTCCATTAAGTAGAGATGTTGAAGGATTTGGCCTGGGCTCCAAACGTCCTGTGAAGGTTTTTGGTTGAACTGTTTATCTGTCATGTTTTTGACTTCGTTCAGTAATTCAGCGCGTACTGCCTGTGAATGTTCCAGCATCTTGATCTCTCCCTTCACCTTCATTCTATCAAAGTGATGTGCAAAGTTCTCTTTTCAGCTTCTTCCTGACAGTTCCTGTGTTAAATGGTTTTTTACTTGCTCTCTGAGCTTGTATTTTTGGATTTTTCCTGAAGCGGTCATCGGATAGTCTTTGACGAAATAATAGTATTCAGGAATTTTATAATGGGAGAGCTGTCCTTTGCAGAATGCTTTTATGTCTTCTGCCGTCAGGGTGACGCCTTCTTTTGGAACGATGCAGGCTGCTGCTTTTTCTCCGTATTTTTCATCAGGAACGCCAATTACCTGAACATCCATAATATCTTCATGACGATAAAGGAATTCTTCAATTTCACGCGGGTAGACGTTTTCACCGCCGCGGATGATCATGTCCTTCAGGCGACCGGTAATGACGACATAGCCGTGTTCATCCATCGTAGCCAGATCACCGGTATGAAGCCAGCCTTCTTTATCAATCGCTTCTTCTGTTGCTTCAGGCATTTTGTAGTAGCCTTTCATGACGAGGTAGCCCCTTGTGCAAAGCTCTCCCTGAACACCTGGTGCTGTTTCCTCTCCTGTAAGCGGGTCAATGATTTTCACTTCTACATGAGGATGGGCTTTGCCGACTGTTTCAACTTTGCGTTCAATGGAGTCTGTCACAGTTGTCTGTGTTATGACAGGTGAGGACTCTGTTTGGCCGTAGGCAATCGTTACTTCTGACATGCCCATTTCATTGATGACTTTTTTCATGACTTCAATTGGACAGGTTGAGCCCGCCATAATCCCTGTTCTCAAGGTTGAGAGGTCATAGTTTTTAAAGTTAGGAGAGTTCAGCTCAGCGATAAACATCGTTGGCACTCCGTGCAGTCCTGTGCATTTTTCTTTTTCAACGGTTTGAAGGACAAGGTCAGGATCAAACTGGGCGATTGGCACCATGGCTGCTCCGACAGATACACATGCCAGAACGCCAAGTACGCAGCCGAAGCAGTGGAAGAATGGAACCGGGATGCATAAACGGTCCTGATTCGTTAAATTCATTGAGCTTGCGACAAGGAAGCCATTGTTGACAATATTGTGATGAGTGAGCATGACACCTTTAGGGAAGCCGGTTGTGCCTGAGGTGTATTGCATATTGATGACGCCCTCAGGAGTTAGCAGGCTCTCACGCTCGGCAAGCTCTTCATCTGTAACCTTAGATCCGTGATCTAGAAGCTCATTCCAGCTGTACATCTCATGGGGTGCTTTCTGATTTCCTATGTAAATGAGGTTTTTTAAGTGCGGCAATGCTTCAATTTGTTTGTATTTCTCTGCAGAAGCTGAATTCGTGATGGAGCGGACAATGTCGACATAAGATGTTCCTTTAAAGCCGTCAATTAAGAACAGAGTGGTGGAGTCAGACTGCTTCAGCAGGTATTCAAGCTCGCTGCTTTGGTAGCTTGTGTTGACGGTAACAAGTACGGCGCCAATGCGTGCAGATGCGAACTGAAGCAGGAGCCACTCAGGGACGTTGGTTGCCCAGATGGCAATGTTTTCACCCTTTTTCACGCCAAGACCCATTAAAGCTTTTGCGAGCTTCGTCGTTTCGCTGTAAAACTCATCATACGTATAGCGGATGTTTTCCTTTGAATAGATAACGGCATCCTGGCTTCCGTATTTTGATACAGTTTCCTTCAATAATTGGCCGATGGTTTTATTTTTTAGTGATTGCATGGGACCTCCCTGGACAAAAAGTATGATTACGCTTTCATTATAAACTATTTTTAGAAAGTTTTGAAAACTATTATTCTTTAAAAAATACAGAAGAAGTTGCAGTATAATAGAAGAGACGTATTTTAAAAAGGGGAACGATCATGAATAAATCAACATTTTATCCTTATTTGGCACTAGCAATTGGAGTTGCGGCAGTCTCAACGTCTGCCATTTTCGTAAAGCTGACCTCTGCACCTGCTCCAGTTATCGCGTTTTATCGCCTGTTTTTCTCAACACTCATCGTTCTGCCGCTGTTTTTGGCAAAATCGCTGCCTCATATTAAAACGTTAACGAAGAAAGACTGGAGCTATTCAATTTTGGCAGGGGTACTGCTTGCTTTTCATTTTATTCTCTGGTTTGAATCGCTGAACTACACTTCTGTAGCGAGTTCGGTTGTGCTGGTGACTCTTCAGCCGCTGTTTGCGTTTATTGGCACCTATTTCTTTTTTAAAGAGAGGGTGTCAGCGAGGGCTATAGTTAGTGCCATGCTTGCAATTGCAGGCAGTGTTGTGATCAGCTGGGGAGATTTCCGGATCAGCGGGCTTGCGCTGTTTGGAGACTTTCTTGCGCTTGCGGCATGTGCGATGGTCACGGCTTATCTGCTGTTTGGCCAAGGTGTGAGGAAGCGTCATACACTGACGCTATACACGTTTATCGTTTATGCGGTCAGCTCTGTGACATTATTCCTTTACTGTGTGCTGCTAAGCTATCCGCTGACAGGTTTTCAGAAACAGGATTGGCTGTACTTTTTGCTGCTTGCGATTGTACCGACATTGCTTGGGCATTCGTTATTCAACTGGTCGCTGAAATGGATTTCGACAAATGTCATTTCTGTCGCGATTCTGTTTGAGCCGGTTGGATCGATTATTCTTGCGTATTACTTCCTTGAAGAGACGGTTATTCTTACGCAATTAATTGGCGGAGCAATCATTATCATTGGCGTCATGCTGTTTCTTTTTGAAAAGAAAGAAGTGGACGAGATTTCCAGTGAACAAGCGCTGTAAACAAAAAAAGGACTCAATTTGAACTGCACCCAAATTGTTAGACACATCTAACAACTGAAGGTGTAGTTTTTTATGACGAAATATTCATTAGATACTAAGAAGCTACTGCAAAATTTAACATTGCTTCATCCAGCACCGTGTGGCAATGGTATCAGTTATTAGAAACACAAGGGAGAATTTGAAAGCATGGGGTATTTTAAACATGAATTAGAGAATTACATTCACTATTACAATCACAAACGGATTAAGGCTGAATTAAAAGGCATGAGTCCGGTTCAATACCGAACTCATGCCACGGAAGCAGCCTAAGATTCATGTCTAACTTTTTGGGGTCACTTCATTCCGAGTCCTTTTTTGTTTTTCCTTGATTTTCTTTTCCAGATCTTTAAACGTATACTTCGTCTTCTTTTTCAAAGCTTCTTCAAAGTTGTTTGTTTTTCCTGTTTCAAGAAGTATGTCCCGGATAATGTCTTCTCCAAATTCATCTGCCAAAATTTTAACGGCGTAGTAGCTTTGAGTATACACTTCCGCTTCCGGACTGTCTTCCAATGCATTTGCCCAGCTTCCGGGATTTCTGAGCTCATCGAAAGGGATCACCGTGTCGATGGGGATTTTTGCATCCTCTCCGTTATAGCCAGCATATTCTGCAACGCCTTCATTAAACCAGATTGGAATTTTCAGCGAATCGATTTCCATTTTCTCTAATGCTTTCTCCATATAGTAATGGGCATATTCATGATAAAAGGTTTCCACGACAAGCGGAGATGCGGCATCGAGATCATCCGGAATCACGATGGCCATGGTTTCTTTCACATGATCGTAAAACCCCATATAATCCAAATACTCAAGCTCCTGCAGCGAGTCCGGCGATTCATCAAGCAGAATCAGGTCAATCGGCAGATCCTCAATATCGCCAAACAAGCGTTTACTAATATTTCGTGCGTTCTTAAATTCGTCCTCAACCAGCTGAATATCTCTTTTATTAAGAGAGGAATAGTAAACAGTCAGATGAGAAATTTTCTTCGTTTCAGCAGACTCCTTGTATTCTGCGTAAGGGTCAATTGGCAAAAAAGCGTTCACCTGAAACTCGAATTTCTCCCGTGGACTGATATTTTGATAGTTAAAATGAGTTGTCATCACATTCATTAGGACAACGAAAAACAAGGTAATAATTAAACTGATGCTTGTGATGGAAAGGAAGATGGATCCTGATAATCCCTTGAAAAAGAGCAGATTTTTTTCCTTCCTGTGAATCATCTCGTATATAGAATAGATAAACAAGCCGATCAGCAGAAGCGCCATAACGCTTCCTGCGATCACACTGGCAGGTATATTCAAGAAGAGAAACAGAATGTAAAACACTCCGGTGAAATAAACGATATACAAGATGGATAAGAAACTATGCAGAAGTATTTTCACTTGCAGCCTCCGTTTGTCTTAGTCTATGAACATATTCTGTTTTATGAAAAGAAACTCCTTTTAGAGGTAGGGATTTAATTTTCGCTTGTCGAATTTTATCAGCAAGGAGTGTTGAAAATGAAATATAGAATAAGAAAAGCTGTTAAAGAAGATGCGAAGCAAATCGCAGTTGTTCACAGAGCGCAAAGCCTATAAAGGGTTAAGCGGATATCAGGAAGCGAAGCGCAGTGCAGAAGCTTATCTTTTTCAGACAGCGGATGTGCCTGTTGCCGCTGTAAGACCAGCTCTGGTAATCGGAATAGATGATTATACGGAACGCTTTTTATTTCATGTGAAAAAGGTGAAGAACGAGGAACCGATTGGAATTGCAGATCCTGGATATTTTTACAGCTATACCTCATCTGAGGACGCAGCGGGATTCTTGTATATAGCAGGAGAAAAAACCTTAACGGGTGCTTACAATGCCGCTTTTGAAAAAAGTCTGTCACTGAATGATCTTCTGCATAAAATCGGATATGCTGTCGGGAAAAAAGCGATTGTGACAGGCGAGATTGCGAAAGAGAATGCTTCACCTTATGGATTATCAGGTGATTGGACACTAAATGTGTCAAAGGCTGAAAGTGCTGGATACTCATTTGAGAAATTGGATCCGTACTTAGAGAAATTAATTGAGGCAATAAAAAAAGAAACGTGACAGTGTCGCGTTTCTTTTTAGTGAGGTAAAATCTGCTGATGAAATACCGAAGCAAAATAGGCGAATACAAACCCAAGCGGGAAAGAGAAAATCATAGACCAGCCGTTGACTAATTCTTCTTCGTTGCTGATCCTTATCGCTTCAAAATAACCATATAGAAAATTAATAATCGACAATAAAAAAGTTATCATCATCAATGAGTAGGATAGATTCATCATTTGTCCTCCATAAGAAATCTATTACTACTAGTACATGCCGATGATAGAGAGTTTATGACAAGAAAAGCGGATGGTCTAGATCAGCTCCTAAAGACAGATAAGGATCCGATGGAAAAGTACTGGCTTTTTAGGCGGATCCGTTCTGACTGAGGAGTTGGGCGCTGGAATAGAAATAAATGGAAGGGATTATATAAATTTTGATAGTATAAAAAAGCACCGAAAAAAACATCGGTGCTTTTGGCAGAATCTATTTTCTTTTTAAGACAAGTGATTTAGAAGCAGTGAGCATCAATACTAAGACGATTGAGCAAATGATAAATGTAGGCACCATGTAGGAAGCGTTATAGCCGGCTGAATACAGCAGAACGGGCTTATCACCTGCAAATTCTGCAAAGAATACAGCTCCAGCAAGTGTATGTGCCGCAAATCTAAGGAAGCTTCCAAGAAAAGCTGCTGCCACTACGTAAGCAATTAATCGTCCTCTGTTAAGAGGATTCAAAGAGCTTTGGACTTGTTTATAGAATACTCCTCCTGCACCTACCACGGTAAATGCGACAAAATAGTCAAGAAAACCCTGGATTGGATGTACAATTGTGGTGTAGCCCATAATTGTCTGCAAAACGCCAAGTAAAAAGCCTGTCAGCAGTCCTCCTTTTAATCCGTGGCGAAAACCCATGATCAGGACTGGAATCATTGCAAGTGAGATTGACCCTCCCTGAGGCATTTTGCCAATGAAGCTTGTTGCTAAATCAAGCAGAAATGCAATGGCTGATAGAATCGCTGCTTCTACTAAAAAAACTAAACGTGTATTTGTCTGCATAGCGCTTCCCCTTTTCGGCATTCGACCGGGGCTGTTTTTTTCCATAATAAAAAGCAATGCGGGGAATGTCGGATGGTTTCCACGCACTGCTTTGGTTGGGTTATCACTTGAATCCATCGCCACATCCCTACGTAAGCTTTAACTATACAGGTTCAACGGGTCTGAACAAAACGTTCACTCTCAGCCGAATGGCTCCCCAAGTGGTCAAATGCAATATATGATTTAGACACTACTATACAGGAAGTTGCAAAATTCGACAAGATTAAATTTTGATTTTTTTCAGAAAATAATGGAAAGCTCTTTTATCAGTCTTTACAAGGGTCCAAAACCTTGCTATAGTTTCCATGAATTCAATATATGCAGGGGAGCTGAGTGAACTTGGCTGAGAGGATACTGATTCTGATTCTTGTATCGACCCTTTAACCTGATCTGGGTAATGCCAGCGGAGGGAATGCGGAAGATGCATTATTTTTTCCATAACTTTGCGAATGCGTTAAGGCTGCCCCAGTGGCAGCCTTTTTTGTCGTTCGGTCAGATATTCATATATTAATAAATTTTAAGGAGGATAAAGAATGGCCAGTGTAAATCTAGCATTTCAGGTGCTGCCTAAATCATCAGAAGGGAATACATATGAAATTGTCGACAAAGCGATCGAGGTTGTTCAGCAATCAGGAGTCAAATATGAGGTCGGTGCGATGGAGACGGTGATGGAGGGAGAGCTTGATGAACTGATTAATATTGTTAAGCAAGCGCAGGATGCCTGTATTTCAGCCGGTGCCGCTGAGGTAATGACTCACATGAAAATTCATTACCGTCCAAAAGAAGGGGTCACAATGGATGAAAAACTTAAGAAATACCGTTAAAACACTTTCAGGAATTGCGCTTCCTGGTATAGTGCTGCTGTCATTCCTCTTTTTGTGGGAATTGGCTGTCATCGCATCAAAAGTGGAAAAATGGATTCTGCCGCGTCCGACTCATATTTTCATCACGCTTGCAGAAATGAGGGGAACGATAGGCGGACATATCCTGCAGACTCTGTCGGAAGCAGTGCTTGGTTTATTGATCGCTGTAACAGCAGGTGTATTGATTGCTATCTTAATAGACATGTCAGATTGGGTTCGAAAAGCAGTTGAACCGCTGCTTGTTCTTTCGCAAACCATTCCTATAATAGCGCTAGCTCCATTGCTTATCATCTGGTTCGGATTCGGCATTTTTCCTAAAGTAATTGTCGTGGCGCTCGTTTGTTTCTTTCCGATCGCCATCAATCTGTCTGACGGCTTCCGTTTAATAGACAGGGATATGGTGAAGCTCATGAGAACGCTTGGAGCCAGCCGCAGACAGATGTTTTTAAAACTGAAGCTTCCAGCTGCAACACCTTTCTTTTTTTCAGGGTTAAAAATAGCCGGAACATACAGTGTGATGGGGGCGGTTATCGGAGAGTGGCTGGGTGCAAGCAAAGGACTCGGCATTCTATTGACTCGATCCTCCCAATCGTTCCTGACAGATAAAGTATTTGCAACAATCGTCTTAATAGTAGGTTTAAGCTTAATAATTTTTGCACTCATTGAAATACTGGCAAGAATCATGATGCCCTGGAAATATAAGCAGCAAAAGAATTCTAACTAGCTACGGGGGAGAAAAAATGAAAAAACTCTTATTTATTCTATTTAGTTTAGTATTCATCTTATCTGGATGCGGATCAGCGGAAAAAAACACTAATGAAGAATTAAAAAAAGTGAAGATTATGCTTGATTGGTTTCCAAACACAAATCATACAGGTATTTATGCAGCGAAAGAAAATGGCTTCTATAAAGAAGAAGGTCTTGATGTTGAAATAGTTGAACCTGGTGAAGGAGTCAGTGCGGATCAGATCGTTGCTTCTGGTGAAGTTGATTTTGCTGTCAGCCATCAGGAGAATATTACACACGCAAGATCAACTGGAGTGCCGATTGTTTCAATAGGAGCAATCATACAGGAGAATACTTCTGCATTCGCTTCTTTAAAAGAAGAAAACATCACTTCTCCAAAGGATTTTGAAGGAAAACGTTACGGGGGATGGGGTTCTCCTACAGAAGAAGCTGTTATTAAAGCTGTAATGGATAAATCGAATGCAGACTTTGAAAAAGTCGATTATGTCACGCTTGGAGCAACAGACTTTTTCAAGTCGATCGGACGCGATACAGACTTTCAATGGATTTTCCAGGCATGGGATGGGATTGAGGCTGCTCGCCAGGGAATTGAATTGAATTACATCTATTTAAAAGACCTTGATCCAGCATTAAACTATTACACTCCAGTTATTGCAACAAGCGAATCCAAAATTGCAAAAGACAAAGAAATGGTCCAGTCCTTCATGAAGGCCACATCAAAGGGTTATCAATTTGCCATTGAAGAGCCGGAAGAAGCAGCGGATATTCTAATTAAAAATGTACCTGAGATCAATGCTGAGTTAGTAAAGGAAAGCCAAGTGTGGCTAAGTGATCAGTATCAGGGAAAAGCAAAGCAATGGGGCATTCAAGATGAAAAAGTCTGGAATAGATATGCCGATTGGATGTATGAACGAAAGCTGATTGAAGAGAACATTGAACCAAGTGAAGCTTTTACAAATGAGTTCCTGCCTGAAGGAAAGGAATAGCATGCTTACTCTTTCACAAATCAGCAAATCTTATTCTGGAGATCAGCATGTCCTGATGCCGACAGACCTGAATGTGAAAAAAGGCGAATTTGTAAGCATTATTGGACCAAGCGGCTGCGGAAAAAGCACATTGCTTGATATGATAGCCGGCATCAATAAGCCAACTAAAGGCCGTGTAAGGTACAATGGAGAAGATATTACAAATAAAACCGGTCTTGTCGGTTATATGCCCCAAAGTGATGTATTGTTTCCATGGAGAACGGTTTTGGATAATGTTATTCTTCCATTAGAAATACAAGGTACCGGTAGAGATGAGGCGCGCAATCAAGCACGCGGCCTTTTCCCGAAATTCGGACTTGCAGGATATGAAGATCATTATCCCTTTATGCTCTCAGGCGGAATGAGGCAGCGCGCCAATTTCCTTAGAGCATACCTAAACAATAAAGAACTCCTTCTATTAGATGAACCGTTCGGCAAGCTTGATGCGATGACAAGACTTGAACTGCAGAAGTGGTTTATTCAAATATGCGAGGAAACAGCTCAGACAGTGATATTTATTACACACGATATGGATGAAGCCATCTTCCTGTCAGACAGAATCTTCATCCTCTCACCAAGACCTGGATGCATAATAGAAGAAGTGAACGTAGAATTTACACGGCCAAGGAAAGAAAATCTCATTACAAGTCCGGAATTTGCTTTACTTAAAAGGAGATTGCTTGATGTTCTTCATTTAAACCAGAGCTGATTCAAATAGTAATTGACGCACTGAATTTCAGACAAATTCAGTGCGTTTTCGATAATTAAAATCTTTTTTTATAAAATGATAAAAAAGCTATTGCAAAGGGGATTTCAGCGTGGTATATTATTATTCGTTGCCGCGAAAAACGCGAAAAAGCAACAAAGCCTGAAAAAAAGAAAAGCAAAATAAACGCTTGACTTTAAAATGGCAAAATGTTATATTAATAAAGCTTCGCTTGAAGCAAATGATCTTTGAAAACTAAACAAAACCAAAAGCGTACCAAACGTTTTAAATTTTTGAAGTCAGCAACAAATTGAGTCACAAATTTTCTTCGGAGAGTTTGATCCTGGCTCAGGACGAACGCTGGCGGCGTGCCTAATACATGCAAGTCGAGCGGACCTCTTAGGAGGTCAGCGGCGGACGGGTGAGTAACACGTGGGCAACCTGCCTGTAAGACTGGGATAACTCCGGGAAACCGGAGCTAATACCGGATAGTATCTTGAACCGCATGGTTCAAGTTGGAAAGACGGTTTCGGCTGTCACTTACAGATGGGCCCGCGGCGCATTAGCTAGTTGGTGAGGTAATGGCTCACCAAGGCAACGATGCGTAGCCGACCTGAGAGGGTGATCGGCCACACTGGGACTGAGACACGGCCCAGACTCCTACGGGAGGCAGCAGTAGGGAATCTTCCGCAATGGACGAAAGTCTGACGGAGCAACGCCGCGTGAGTGATGAAGGTTTTCGGATCGTAAAACTCTGTTGTTAGGGAAGAACAAGTGCGAGAGTAACTGCTCGCACCTTGACGGTACCTAACCAGAAAGCCACGGCTAACTACGTGCCAGCAGCCGCGGTAATACGTAGGTGGCAAGCGTTGTCCGGAATTATTGGGCGTAAAGCGCGCGCAGGCGGTTTCTTAAGTCTGATGTGAAAGCCCCCGGCTCAACCGGGGAGGGTCATTGGAAACTGGGAAACTTGAGTGCAGAAGAGGAGAGTGGAATTCCACGTGTAGCGGTGAAATGCGTAGAGATGTGGAGGAACACCAGTGGCGAAGGCGACTCTCTGGTCTGTAACTGACGCTGAGGCGCGAAAGCGTGGGGAGCGAACAGGATTAGATACCCTGGTAGTCCACGCCGTAAACGATGAGTGCTAAGTGTTAGAGGGTTTCCGCCCTTTAGTGCTGCAGCTAACGCATTAAGCACTCCGCCTGGGGAGTACGGTCGCAAGACTGAAACTCAAAGGAATTGACGGGGGCCCGCACAAGCGGTGGAGCATGTGGTTTAATTCGAAGCAACGCGAAGAACCTTACCAGGTCTTGACATCCTTTGCCACTTCTAGAGATAGAAGGTTCCCCTTCGGGGGACAAAGTGACAGGTGGTGCATGGTTGTCGTCAGCTCGTGTCGTGAGATGTTGGGTTAAGTCCCGCAACGAGCGCAACCCTTGATCTTAGTTGCCAGCATTCAGTTGGGCACTCTAAGGT
The DNA here is from genome assembly GCF_030817055.1 of Bacillus sp. V2I10. Classification (NCBI taxonomy): domain Bacteria; kingdom Bacillati; phylum Bacillota; class Bacilli; order Caryophanales; family Bacillaceae; genus Bacillus; species Bacillus sp. V2I10. The sequence continues at coordinate 1,428,688 of NZ_JAUSYV010000001.1, forward strand.
GACTGCCGGTGACAAACCGGAGGAAGGTGGGGATGACGTCAAATCATCATGCCCCTTATGACCTGGGCTACACACGTGCTACAATGGATGGTACAAAGGGCTGCGAGACCGCGAGGTTTAGCCAATCCCATAAAACCATTCTCAGTTCGGATTGCAGGCTGCAACTCGCCTGCATGAAGCTGGAATCGCTAGTAATCGCGGATCAGCATGCCGCGGTGAATACGTTCCCGGGCCTTGTACACACCGCCCGTCACACCACGAGAGTTTGCAACACCCGAAGTCGGTGGGGTAACCGCAAGGAGCCAGCCGCCTAAGGTGGGGTAGATGATTGGGGTGAAGTCGTAACAAGGTAGCCGTATCGGAAGGTGCGGCTGGATCACCTCCTTTCTAAGGATATATGAGGACGCTTTTGGTTTTTGTTTAGTTTTGAGAGATCATTCTCTCTATGATAGAAGACAAATCATCTGATTTGTCAGTTGTTCTTTGAAAACTAGATAACGTAATTGATAACAAGTAATTCACTGAGATTTACGCTTACCATAATTAGTGATTTTCTAGACATTTATGTCTAAACAAACAACGAAATGCGAAACGCATCTGATGATGCGATTGACCATTTAGGTTAAGTTATGAAGGGCGCACGGTGGATGCCTTGGCACTAGGAGCCGATGAAGGACGGGACTAACACCGATATGCTTTGGGGAGCTGTAAGTGAGCTTTGATCCAGAGATTTCCGAATGGGGAAACCCACTGTTCGTAATGGAACAGTATCTTTATCTGAATACATAGGATAAAGAAGGCAGACCCGGGGAACTGAAACATCTAAGTACCCGGAGGAAGAGAAAGCAAACGCGATTTCCCAAGTAGCGGCGAGCGAAACGGAATTAGCCCAAACCAAGAGGCTTGCCTCTTGGGGTTGTAGGACACTCTATACGGAGTTACAAAGGAACGGGGTAGATGAAGCGACCTGGAAAGGTCCGTCAGAGAAGGTAATAACCCTGTAGTCGAAACTTCGTTCCCTCCAGAGTGGATCCTGAGTACGGCGGGACACGAGAAATCCCGTCGGAAGCAGGGAGGACCATCTCCCAAGGCTAAATACTCCCTAGTGACCGATAGTGAACCAGTACCGTGAGGGAAAGGTGAAAAGCACCCCGGAAGGGGAGTGAAAAGATCCTGAAACCGTGTGCTTACAAGTAGTCAGAGCCCGTTAATGGGTGATGGCGTGCCTTTTGTAGAATGAACCGGCGAGTTACGATCCCGTGCAAGGTTAAGTTGATGAGACGGAGCCGCAGCGAAAGCGAGTCTGAATAGGGCGTTTTAGTACGTGGTCGTAGACCCGAAACCAGGTGATCTACCCATGTCCAGGGTGAAGTTCAGGTAACACTGAATGGAGGCCCGAACCCACGCACGTTGAAAAGTGCGGGGATGAGGTGTGGGTAGCGGAGAAATTCCAATCGAACCTGGAGATAGCTGGTTCTCTCCGAAATAGCTTTAGGGCTAGCCTCAAGTATGAGAGTCTTGGAGGTAGAGCACTGATTGGACTAGGGGCCCTCATCGGGTTACCGAATTCAGTCAAACTCCGAATGCCAAAGACTTGCTCCTTGGGAGTCAGACTGCGAGTGATAAGATCCGTAGTCAAGAGGGAAACAGCCCAGACCACCAGCTAAGGTCCCAAAGTATACGTTAAGTGGAAAAGGATGTGGAGTTGCTTAGACAACCAGGATGTTGGCTTAGAAGCAGCCACCATTTAAAGAGTGCGTAATAGCTCACTGGTCGAGTGACTCTGCGCCGAAAATGTACCGGGGCTAAACGTATCACCGAAGCTGTGGACTGTTCTTACGAACAGTGGTAGGAGAGCGTTCTAAGGGCGTTGAAGCTAGACCGTAAGGACTGGTGGAGCGCTTAGAAGTGAGAATGCCGGTATGAGTAGCGAAAGAGGGGTGAGAATCCCCTCCACCGAATGCCTAAGGTTTCCTGAGGAAGGCTCGTCCGCTCAGGGTTAGTCGGGACCTAAGCCGAGGCCGAAAGGCGTAGGCGATGGACAACAGGTTGATATTCCTGTACCACCTCCTCACCATTTGAGCAATGGGGGGACGCAGGAGGATAGGGCAAGCGCGCTGTTGGATATGCGCGTCCAAGCAGTTAGGCTGAGAAGTAGGCAAATCCGCTTCTCATATAAGGCTGAGCTGTGATGGCGAGGGAAATTTAGTACCGAAGTTCCTGATTCCACACTGCCAAGAAAAGCCTCTAGCGAGGTGAGAGGTGCCCGTACCGCAAACCGACACAGGTAGGCGAGGAGAGAATCCTAAGGTGAGCGAGAGAACTCTCGTTAAGGAACTCGGCAAAATGACCCCGTAACTTCGGGAGAAGGGGTGCTTTTTAGGGTTCATAGCCCTGAAAAGCCGCAGTGAATAGGCCCAGGCGACTGTTTAGCAAAAACACAGGTCTCTGCGAAGCCGCAAGGCGAAGTATAGGGGCTGACGCCTGCCCGGTGCTGGAAGGTTAAGAGGAGAGGTTAGCGCAAGCGAAGCTTTGAATTGAAGCCCCAGTAAACGGCGGCCGTAACTATAACGGTCCTAAGGTAGCGAAATTCCTTGTCGGGTAAGTTCCGACCCGCACGAAAGGCGTAACGATCTGGGCACTGTCTCAACGAGAGACTCGGTGAAATTATAGTACCTGTGAAGATGCAGGTTACCCGCGACAGGACGGAAAGACCCCGTGGAGCTTTACTGTAGCCTGATATTGAATTTTGGTACAGCTTGTACAGGATAGGTAGGAGCCTTGGAAGCCGGAGCGCCAGCTTCGGTGGAGGCATTGGTGGGATACTACCCTTGCTGTATTGAAATTCTAACCCACAGCCCTGATCGGGCTGGGAGACAGTGTCAGGTGGGCAGTTTGACTGGGGCGGTCGCCTCCTAAAATGTAACGGAGGCGCCCAAAGGTTCCCTCAGAATGGTTGGAAATCATTCGCAGAGTGTAAAGGCACAAGGGAGCTTGACTGCGAGACCTACAAGTCGAGCAGGGACGAAAGTCGGGCTTAGTGATCCGGTGGTTCCGCATGGAAGGGCCATCGCTCAACGGATAAAAGCTACCCCGGGGATAACAGGCTTATCTCCCCCAAGAGTCCACATCGACGGGGAGGTTTGGCACCTCGATGTCGGCTCATCGCATCCTGGGGCTGTAGTCGGTCCCAAGGGTTGGGCTGTTCGCCCATTAAAGCGGTACGCGAGCTGGGTTCAGAACGTCGTGAGACAGTTCGGTCCCTATCCGTCGTGGGCGCAGGAAATTTGAGAGGAGCTGTCCTTAGTACGAGAGGACCGGGATGGACGCACCGCTGGTGTACCAGTTGTCTTGCCAAAGGCATCGCTGGGTAGCTATGTGCGGAAGGGATAAGTGCTGAAAGCATCTAAGCATGAAGCCCCCCTCAAGATGAGATTTCCCATCACGCAAGTGAGTAAGAACCCTGAAAGATGATCAGGTTGATAGGTCTGAGGTGGAAGCGCGGTGACGTGTGGAGCTGACAGATACTAATCGTTCGAGGACTTAACCACAGTCTAATAAAGTGTAAAACCTAAGTGAATCTTGTTATCAAACGTTATTTAGTTTTGAAAGAATAACTTCTTTCAAAAAAAGCTTGAAATCTTTTGATTTCATAGTATAATAATTTTTGTCACTATGTCTGGTGATGATGGCAAAGAGGTCACACCCGTTCCCATGCCGAACACGGAAGTTAAGCTCTTTAGCGCCGATGGTAGTTGGGGGTTTCCCCCTGTGAGAGTAGGACGTTGCCAGGCTAATGACAAAAATATTCAAGCGGAGGATTAGCTCAGCTGGGAGAGCATCTGCCTTACAAGCAGAGGGTCGGCGGTTCGAGCCCGTCATCCTCCACCATTTATTCTTGTTGTTAACATGCTGCAAAAGAGATCAGCAAAAAAGTATTACTTACCTTATATGCCGGTGTAGCTCAATTGGTAGAGCAACTGACTTGTAATCAGTAGGTTGGGGGTTCAAGTCCTCTTGCCGGCACCATTCGGTCTGAAACCGAATCAAGAAAATCGAGCCACTCCTTGAATAATCTTTCTGAGATTTGGGTGTCTTGCAAAACTAAAGAGTGTTTTCTTAACTAAGTGCCATTAGCTCAGTCGGTAGAGCATCTGACTTTTAATCAGAGGGTCGAAGGTTCGAGTCCTTCATGGCACACCATTTTTCCTTAATATGCGGGTGTGGCGGAATTGGCAGACGCGCTAGACTTAGGATCTAGTGTCTTTGACGTGGGGGTTCGAGTCCCTTCACCCGCATCATATTTTGCGGAAGTAGTTCAGTGGTAGAACACCACCTTGCCAAGGTGGGGGTCGCGGGTTCGAATCCCGTCTTCCGCTCTTACTTGCGCCGGGGTGGCGGAACTGGCAGACGCACAGGACTTAAAATCCTGCGGTAGGTGACTACCGTACCGGTTCGATTCCGGTCCTCGGCACCACTTATATCATATATGCGCCCGTAGCTCAATTGGATAGAGCGTTTGACTACGGATCAAAAGGTTATGGGTTCGACTCCTATCGGGCGCGCCATATACGGGAAGTAGCTCAGCTTGGTAGAGCACTTGGTTTGGGACCAAGGGGTCGCAGGTTCGAATCCTGTCTTCCCGACCATTTCCAACTTTTAATTAGGGGCCTTAGCTCAGCTGGGAGAGCGCCTGCCTTGCACGCAGGAGGTCAGCGGTTCGATCCCGCTAGGCTCCACCAATTAAATAGAATTAATTGACTTTGTTCCTGGGGCGGTGTAGCTCAGCTGGCTAGAGCGTACGGTTCATACCCCGTGAGGTCGTGGGTTCGACTCCCTCCGCCGCTACCAAAAAAAGGACCTTTAGCTCAGTTGGTTAGAGCAGACGGCTCATAACCGTCCGGTCGTAGGTTCGAGTCCTACAAGGTCCACCATTCTATTTAGTCTTTCGGAGGTATACCCAAGTCCGGCTGAAGGGATCGGTCTTGAAAACCGACAGGGGAGTCAAATCCCGCGGGGGTTCGAATCCCTCTACCTCCTCCATTATTATTTTAAATTAGTGAAATATTTACTTCAGCAAACCGATTGATACACAGCATAATCGGATGAGAAAAAACTTGATTATTATTGTCGCGGGGTGGAGCAGTCTGGTAGCTCGTCGGGCTCATAACCCGAAGGTCGCAGGTTCAAATCCTGTCCCCGCAACCAAATGGTCCCGTGGTGTAGCGGTTAACATGCCTGCCTGTCACGCAGGAGATCGCCGGTTCGATCCCGGTCGGGACCGCCATTTTCACTTGATTTGCGCAGTATTAGTAAAATGCTGTGAAGATTTAATTAAAACAAATGGCTTGGTAGCTCAGTCGGTAGAGCAAAGGACTGAAAATCCTTGTGTCGGCGGTTCGATTCCGTCCCAAGCCACCATTTACCTTAATGATGTAAATTGTAAAAAATATAATAGTGGCGGTTGTGGCGAAGTGGTTAACGCACCAGATTGTGGCTCTGGCATTCGTGGGTTCGATTCCCATCAGTCGCCCCATTTTTATATTCATATTGCGGGTGTAGTTTAATGGTAAAACTCTAGCCTTCCAAGCTAATGTCGTGGGTTCGATTCCCATCACCCGCTCCATAATGGGCCTATAGCTCAGCTGGTTAGAGCGCACGCCTGATAAGCGTGAGGTCGATGGTTCGAGTCCATTTAGGCCCACCATTTCTGTTTTGGTGAAATAAGGTTTCAATATTATTCCGCAGTAGCTCAGTGGTAGAGCTATCGGCTGTTAACCGATCGGTCGTAGGTTCGAGTCCTACCTGCGGAGCCATATCTGGGGAAGTACTCAAGTGGCTGAAGAGGCGCCCCTGCTAAGGGTGTAGGTCGCGTAAGCGGCGCGAGGGTTCAAATCCCTCCTTCTCCGCCAGAAAGCCTGTTTTTGGCCCGTTGGTCAAGCGGTTAAGACACCGCCCTTTCACGGCGGTAACACGGGTTCGAATCCCGTACGGGTCATACTTAAAAGAGTGCTGCACATAGTGCAGCGCTTTTTTGTTGATTTTAAATGCTGAAACCTAGATTGTAAATCGGTCAAGTCTATTATGAGATCTTTTAAGTAGTAGTCTTTATTGGTTATGAATCAAGCTGTATCCTCCTTACCGCCTTACTATCCGAAATGATTCTCCTACTCGCAGATTGCCCTTCCAACTATCTAAAAAAAATAGTGTGGTAGCTCGCCAGAATAAATCCGCTTATAAAAAACAACTCAAAATCATTCTGAAAACTCGAATGGAGCTTCTGCTCATCAAAACTTCAGCACAGGTCATAAAAAAGATGATTCACTTTCTTTTCCCCGGCCTAAAAAATATATTTTCAACAAATAATATAAATTTTTATAAAAATATCGAGCGTGGAGGTTTCATTAATAACAAACAGAGGTATAAGTAATCGTAATAAAGAAAACAAAAGCGAAGAATAAAAAGATTTCGACAATTCTTACTCATTTTGTCGAATTAACTGTTATTGTGATATAACTTACTCGAATTACACTATTAGAATATTATGTTAGAAATTCCTGTATTTTCTTACACATAATGAGTTAATTAGTATATTTGACTGATGTTTATTTCGTCAAATTCTTCTATTATCCTTATTTCTTTCGTTTCTTTATTCGACATTTTTTTAGCAGTCATTTTAAAAGAATAATTTTTTGAAAAATGAATACTGGTTCATGACATATCATGTCAATAAGTAGAAGCGCTTACAAAAAAGGTAATCCTTCCCTCTGATTGAAATTAGAATTAAGATAAACTTTATAGAAAGGGTGATTAGGAATGAATCTTGCTACGCCAACTGATTTTGAGGTTCATCTTTTCCATGAGGGAAATTTGTTTAAAGCTCATGAATTATTTGGTGCTCACAGCAGCGTACGAAACGGTGTTTGCGGTACTGTGTTTACTGTTTGGGCTCCTCATGCGCTTGAGGTGCGGGTTGCAGGTGATTTTAATCACTGGGACGGCTCGAATCACAAGCTTGAAAGAGTGAATGATCAAGGTATCTGGTCTGCTTTTATTCAGGATATAAAAGAGGGAGACCTTTATAAATACGAGATTATTACACTGAAAAATGAGAAAATTCTTAAATCTGATCCATTTGCTTTTTATGCTGAGGTAAAACCTAATACCGCTTCGATTGTTTATGATCTGGCAGGATATGAATGGAACGATCAGAAGTGGCAGAAGAAGAAGCGTCAAAAGGAAATTTATAACCGTCCGATGTATATTTACGAGCTTAATCTTTGTTCTTGGAAAAAGAAAGAGGACGGCAGCCTTTATACATATTCGGAGCTGGCGGATATATTGATTCCGTATGTTCTCGATCATGGATTTACTCACATTGAGCTTTTGCCTATTATTGAACATCCTTATGACCGTTCATGGGGATATCAGGGAACAGGATATTATGCGGCCACCAGCCGGTACGGAACTCCTCATGACCTAATGAAATTCATAGATCTTTGTCATCAGAATAATCTTGGCGTCATCATGGACTGGGTGCCTGGTCATTTCTGCAAGGATGCTCATGGACTTTATTATTTCGACGGGGAACCGACATTTGAATATAAGAGATATGAAGACCGGGAGAATGAGGTTTGGGGTACGGCTAACTTTGATTTAGGCAAGCCTGAGGTTCAGAGCTTCTTAATCTCAAATGCTCTTTTCTGGCTTGAAAAGTATCATATTGATGGGTTCAGAGTGGATGCAGTAGCAAATATGCTGTACTGGCAGAATACTGAAGAGCCTCACGAGAATCCATTTGCAGTGAGCTTTTTGAGAAAGCTGAATGAAAATGTATTTGCGTATGATCCTGGTGTTTTAATGATCGCAGAGGACTCTACAGACTATCCTTTAGTGACATCACCTACCTCTGATGGAGGGCTTGGGTTTAACTATAAATGGAACATGGGCTGGATGAACGATATTCTCAAGTACATGGAAGCTCCGCCTGAACAGCGGAAGCACCTGCATCACAAGGTATCATTCTCTTTGATCTATGCTTTTACTGAGAACTTTATCCTTCCGCTTTCACATGATGAAGTGGTTCATGGAAAACGTTCGCTGCTGAATAAAATGCCGGGTGATTATTGGCAGAAGTTTGCCCAATATCGTCTGCTGCTCGGGTATATGATGACTCATCCAGGCAAAAAACTGCTGTTTATGGGCGGGGAGTTTGCCCAGTTTGATGAGTGGAAGGATCTTGAGCAGCTTGATTGGGTGCTTGATGATTTTGACATGCATCAAAAGGCAAGAAGCTATTTCAAGGAATTGCTGGCCGTTTATAAGAGACAGCGCCCTCTGTATGAGCAGGACCACTCTCATGAAGGCTTTGAATGGATTGATGTGAATAATTCCGAGCAAAGTATATTTTCCTTTATCAGAAGAGGCCTAAAGCCTAATGAGCAGCTCGTTGTAGTCTGCAACTTCACACCGCAAACCTACCACGATTATAAAGTGGGGGTGCCGGCTGATACAAAATACATTGAAATCATGAACAGTGATGACACTGTATTTGGAGGATCAGGCCAGGTTAATAAGAAAGATCTTAAAGCACTAGAAGGCATGCAGCATAATCAGCCTTATCACATATCAATGACCATTCCGCCTTATGGAATATCCATTTTACGCGCAGTTAAAAAACGAGAGGAGACAATCAACCATGGTGAAAAAAAAGTGCGTCGCAATGTTATTGGCAGGAGGAAAGGGTAGTCGATTAAGTTCGTTAACGCAAAACCTTGCAAAACCCGCAGTTCCATTTGGCGGAAAGTACCGCATTATCGACTTTACATTAAGCAATTGCTGCAATTCAGGTGTAGATACAGTTGGGGTGCTTACACAATATCAGCCGCTTGTCCTGAATTCTTATATCGGAATTGGCAGTGCATGGGATCTAGACCGTAAAAATGGAGGAGTTACAGTGCTCCCTCCATACGCAGAATCATCAGAAGTTAAATGGTACAAAGGAACGGCAAGTGCCATCTATCAAAACATGAACTACTTAAAACAGTATGATCCTGAGTATGTCCTGATTTTATCTGGTGATCACATCTATAAAATGGATTATTCGGAAATGCTTGATTACCATGTTGAAAAAGATGCAGACGTAACGATCTCTGTTAAAGAAGTGCCATGGGAAGAAGCAAGCCGCTTTGGCATTTTAAATACAGATGCAAATTTAGAAGTTATCGAATTTGATGAGAAGCCTCAAAATCCTAAGAATAACCTTGCATCAATGGGTATTTATATTTTTAAATGGTCGATATTAAAAGATTTTTTGGAGATGGATGAAAGGAATCCGTACTCAAGTCACGACTTTGGCAAAGACGTATTGCCTTTGCTGCTTGATGAAAAGAAAAAACTTATGGCTTTTCCATTTAAAGGCTATTGGAAAGATGTCGGAACGGTTAAAAGTCTTTGGGAAGCCAATATGGATCTCTTAAATGAAGTGCCAGAACTTGATTTGTTTGATAACAACTGGCGGATATATTCTGTTAACCCGAATCAGCCGCCTCAATATTTATCAGAGGGTGCAGAAGTAACGGAATCTCTGGTGAATGAAGGATGCGTGGTTTATGGAACCATTTACCATTCGGTTTTATTCCAAGGTGTAACAGTAGGACAGCATTCGTTCCTGAAAAACACGGTTGTCATGCCGGATGCGGTCATTGGCAATAATGTATATATTGAAAATGCGATTGTTCCATCAGGTTTAGTAGTACCGGATGGCATGGTGATTCGTTCGGATAAAGATATTGAAGAAGTCATTTTAGTAACGGAAGAGCTAGTAGAGCAAACGGCAGGAGCATAACCGGTAAGTACGATGTGCAAACAGCAGAGAAACCCTATTTATTTCCGATGAAAATAAACTAATGCGAGAGGTGGAACAGCTATGAATCAAAGGATGCTGGGAATTATTGATGCAACAACGTATACAAATGCCATCGAGGACTTAACGGTGAATCGGTCGATGGCTGCTATTCCGTTTGCGGGGCGTTACAGATTAATTGATTTTGTTTTATCAAATATGGTGAATTCAGATATTGAAAGTGTAGCTATTTTCCCAAAATACCAATATCGTTCCCTAATGGATCATTTAGGGTCAGGCAAGCAATGGGATCTTAATAGAAAGCGCGATGGGCTGTTCTTTTTCCCGTCTCCGCATTTAAATGATCAGTATAATGAATTCGGATCCATTCGCCAGCTGTCAGATCACATTGACTATTTCTTGAGAAGCAAGCAGGAATATGCGGTGATCACAAACAGCTATACAGTCTGCAACATTGACTTCAAAGATGTTCTGGCGAAACATGTGAAAATGGGCTGCGATATTACGGAAGTTCGCAAAGACGGCGAATCTCTGCATATGTATGTGATGTCGACAAAATTATTACTGAATCTTATCCATGATAATAATCAAACGGGTTATAAAACCATTGCACAAGTAATCATGGAGAATACTCATAAAATGATGATTTGTGATTATGAGTTTGATGGATACGTTGCCATTATTGATTCAATTGAAAGCTATTACCGCCACAGCTTAGATATGCTTAAGCCGGAAGTTTGGCAGCAGTTATTTATTAAAAACCGTCCGATCTTAACCAAGGTGAAGGATGAGCCGCCTGCAAGACACGGACAGAATGCTGTTGTGAAAAACTCAATGATCGCAAACGGCAGCATAATTGAAGGGTATGTAGAAAACAGTATTATTTTCAGAGCTGTTCATATCGGAAAAGGAACAGTCATAAAAAATGGTATTATTATGCAAAAATCTCAGGTTGGAGAAAATTGCGTGCTTGAGAATGTAGTTCTTGATAAAGATGTAAAAGTAGGCAGCGGCATCGAATTAAAAGGATCTGCTGATCTGCCGATCGTACTTAGAAAAGGAACAGTACAAGGAGCGCTGATGAAATCGTGAAGGTATTATTTGTTGTATCGGAATGTGTCCCTTTTGTAAAATCAGGGGGTCTGGCGGATGTTGCAGGGGCGCTGCCCAAGGAATTAAAGCGTCTTGGAACAGATATTCGAGTGATTTTACCTAAATACGGTCAAATTCCGGAGCGGTTCCGGTCAAAAATGAAAAAAATCAAAGATATTGTTGTTCCTGTCGGATGGAGAAGACAATATTGCGGAATTGAACAGCTGGAATTTGAAGGAATCACGTATTATTTCATCGATCATGAATATTATTTTAAGCGTGACTCTTTATATGGCCACTATGATGATGGGGAGCGTTTCTCTTTTTTCTCTAGAGCTGTTCTGGATTCGATTAAAGCAGTCGATTTCCAGCCTGATGTGATTCATTGTCATGATTGGCATACAGGCATGGTGCCATTTCTATTAAAAGAAGAGTACGCTTCTCAATCGTTTTATGAAAATATGAAAGCAGTTTTTACGATTCATAACCTGCAATTTCAGGGTATTTTCCCAAGAGATATTCTGCATGATTTACTTGGTCTTGATGATCGGTATTTTAATGCAGATCAGCTGGAATTCCACGGCTTTGTGAACTTTATGAAAGCTGCTCTTGTGGCTTCAGATATGATTACAACAGTAAGCCCTACATACAAGAATGAGATTCAGACCCCTTACTTCGGTGAACGTCTTGATGGGCTGCTGCGGGTGAAGGAAGCATCCCTTGTAGGAATATTAAATGGAATTGATGATGCGATTTATAATCCGGGGGACGATCCATACATAGCGTTTCCGTATGATGAAAACTCTGTCAAAAACAAAGCAAAGAATAAAAAAGAGCTTCAGAAGATGTTTGGTCTTCCGGAAAAAGAGGATACGCCTCTTCTTACGATGGTCACTCGTTTAACGCAGCAAAAGGGCCTTGATTTGGTCGAGCGCGTCCTGCATGAAATGCTTCAATCAGATATGCAGATTATTATCCTTGGAACCGGTGAGAAAAAGTTCGAGGATTTCTTCAGGCACATGGAGTGGCTGTATCCTGATAAGTGCAAGGCATACATCGGATTTGATGAGCCGCTTGCACACCGCATCTATGCGGGCTCGGATTTCTTTTTAATGCCTTCGCAGTTTGAACCATGCGGTCTTGGCCAGCTGATTGCTCTTCGCTACGGATCGATTCCGATTGTAAGAGAAACAGGCGGCCTGAATGATACTGTAACATCCTACCGCGATGATACAGGTGAGGGAAATGGCTTTACGTTCACCAACTTCAATGCTCACGATATGAAGAACACTGTTAATCGCGCATGCTCTATTTATAAAAATAAAACCATTTGGAACAGCCTTGTCAAAACAGCGATGAAGGAAGACTACAGTTGGGCGCAGTCAGCGTTTAAATACAACCAGCTTTATGCTGATTTAATGACTAGGAGTGGGAGTCATGTTCTCTAACAAAAATGAATTTAAAGACAGTTTTCTTAAGCGCTTGGAAATGAGTTATGGAAAAAAATTTGCTGAATCAACAAAACGTGATCAATACCAAACGCTTGGAAATATGGTAAGAGAACATATCAGCAGCAATTGGATCACAACGAACGAATGGAACCGTGCAAGCAACAACAAACAAGTTTATTATTTATCGATTGAGTTTTTGCTTGGGAGACTGCTCGGACAAAATCTTTTAAATTTGGGCATTCGTGACGTTGTACTTGAAGGATTTGCTGATCTTGGCATCAACCTTGAAGAGATTGAAGAAAGTGAAGCAGATGCAGGTCTTGGCAATGGCGGTTTAGGCCGCCTTGCTGCTTGTTTTCTAGATTCGCTTGCTTCATTAAATTTGCCGGGACATGGTCTTGGCATTAGGTATAAACATGGTCTTTTTGATCAGAAGATTGTGGATGGCTATCAAGTGGAGTTGCCTGAGCAATGGTTAAGGCACGGAAATGTATGGGAAGTCCGTAAACCGGACCAGGCGATTGAGATTCCGTTTTGGGGAAAAGTTGAACATGTATACGAAGATGGAAAGCTGGACTTCCGCCATGTTCATTCTGAAAATATTATGGCTGTACCTTATGATATGCCTGTGATTGGGTATGAAACGAGCACAGTTAATACGCTGAGGCTTTGGAACGCTGAGCCTGCTCCAAATCCGCCTCACCGTGATGTTCTTGCTTATAAACGTGAAACAGAAGCAGTGTCGGAGTTTTTATATCCGGATGACACGCATGACGAAGGAAAGATTCTCAGACTTAAGCAGCAATATTTCCTTGTCTCTGCAAGCTTGCAGTCCATTGTCCGGTCATACCTTAAAAAGAATGATACCCTGCATGAATTCCACAAGCATGTTGCCATCCATGTAAACGATACTCATCCCGTTCTTGCCATCCCGGAGCTGATGAGAATTTTGCTTGATGAAGAGCATATGGAATGGGAAGAAGCTTGGAATATTACGTTTAATACGATATCTTATACGAATCATACGACATTATCTGAAGCACTTGAAAAATGGCCGCTGCATATCTTTAAGCCGCTGCTCCCAAGAATCTATATGATTGTAGAGGAATTAAACGAAAGATTCTGCAAAGAGCTGTGGAATCGTTTCCCTGGTGATTGGAAGCGTATTGAAAATATGGCGATTATCGCTCACGGCGTCGTGAAAATGGCTCATTTAGCGATTGTCGGAAGCCACAGCGTCAATGGAGTCGCAAAAATCCATTCTGACATTCTGAAAACCCGGGAAATGAAATTGTTCCATCAAATTTATCCTCAAAAGTTCAATAACAAAACCAATGGAATCACTCACCGAAGATGGCTGCTTAAAGCCAATCCAGAATTGACAAATCTCATTACCGAAACAATCGGGACCGACTGGATTAAAAACCCGCACCTTATGATTGAACTAAAACGCCATATCTATAATCCGCTTTTAAAGGAAGAATTTGCAGCCGTTAAACGAAAAAGAAAAGCGATTCTTGCAGACATTATCGAAAAGAAAACGGGAATTGCCGTCGATAAACATTCGATTTTTGATGTTCAAGTTAAGCGTCTTCATGCATATAAACGACAGCTGTTAAATGTGCTGCATATCATGTATCTTTATAACAGGCTGAAAGAGGATTCAAACTTTACGATCTATCCAAGAACGTTTATATTTGGAGCCAAGGCATCCCCAGGCTACTATTATGCGAAAAAGATCATTAAACTAATTAACTCGCTTGCAGATAAAGTGAACAGCGATCCTAAGGTTTCGCAGATGATGAAAGTCATTTTCATGGAAAACTACCGGGTTTCGCTTGCTGAGCATATCTTCCCGGCGACAGATGTCAGTGAACAAATCTCAACTGCCAGTAAAGAGGCATCTGGAACAGGAAACATGAAATTTATGATGAACGGTGCGCTCACAATGGGAACTTTGGACGGAGCGAATATTGAAATTTTAGAAGAAGTCGGAAAAGAGAACATCTTCACTTTTGGCTTAAAGGCCGATGAGGTTCTGAATTATTACGAAAATGGCGGGTATCGCTCATCTGAGTATTATCATCATGATCTGCGGATCAGACAAGTGGTCGATCAGCTCACAAACGGATTCTTCCCTGATACAGAAGATGAGTTTGAAGCAATTAAAGACTCTCTGCTTTATGAAAATGATCAATATTTTGTTTTACGTGACTTTGCATCGTATGTCGATGCCCAGGAACAGCTTGAAAAAGCTTACAAAAACCAAGATAAGTGGCTTGAAAAAGCACTTCTTAATATTGCTCACTCTGGCTATTTCTCAAGTGACCGGACGATTCATGAGTATGCTGATGGCATTTGGGATATCCAGCCGATTCCTGTTATTCATTAAGTCTTTGAAAACCCGCCTGTTGAGCGGGTTTTCTGCTGTCTAAGTTTTTTAGGGATTTTCGAGATTTCGAAAAAAAATCAAGATGTACAAGCTTTAGATAATCGCATTGATAGTAAGACAGGAAAAAAACGCATGAAACTTTCATGCGTCTACCGAATTATCGATTATCTCCATCAAGCAATCGTCCAAGTCCGCCCAGAATACTGCCTTCTCCTGAAGCGTTTCCGCCGTTGCTTGGAGCATTTGCAAATATGCGGTCAGCAAGACGGCTGAAGGGGAGTGATTGTACCCATACTGTCCCAGGCCCTTGTACAGTTGCAAAAAATAATCCTTCACCGCCGAAGAAGGCCGTTTTGACTTTTCCGACATATTCAATGTTGTAGTGAACGTCCCGCGTCATCGCGACAAGACAGCCTGTATCAATTTTCATGCACTCCCCAGGTGCAAGCTGCCGCTTATGTATCGTACCTCCAGCATGCAGAAAAGCTAGTCCGTCTCCTTCTAGCTTTTGCATAATGAATCCCTCACCGCCAAAAAAACCGGTTCCTAACTTTTTCTGAAAATCAATTCCGACAGACACGCCTTTAGCAGCACAGAGGAAGGCGTCTTTTTGACAAACGACCTTTCCCTGCATTTCTTTTAAGTCGACAGGAATGATTTTGCCTGGATAGGGCGCTGCAAATGAAACTTGCTTTTTGCCCTTAGCTTTATTTGTAAAGACCGTCATAAATAAACTTTCTCCAGTAATAACACGCTTACCGGCACCTACTAAACGGCTCATCAAGCCCTTTTGCTCTGATCCGTCACCAAAGATGGTTTCCATATCAATGCCGTCATCCATCATCATCATACCCCCGGCCTCGGCTACTACACTTTCACTTGGATCGAGCTCAATTTCAACAAACTGCATGTCATCTCCATAAATCTTGTAATCAATTTCATGTGCGTTCAAAAAGGTCACCTCTTTGCTTTTTTTTGTAAAAATTCGTCATAAAGAAAGAAAACCCTCCTGTTTTCCATTTATAATGAAAGAAGTTCGTCATATAAAGGGGATAAGTATATGCCTGTCATTAGAAATACGATTAGTATGAAAGCGCCAATCGAAGTCTGCTTTGACCTCGCACGGAATGTAGAGGTCCATCCGAAAACGACTAAAAAAACAAAAGAGAAGGCGGTTGGCGGTGTAACCTCCGGGCTTCTTCAAGAAGGTGATACAGTTGTATGGGAAGCCGTGCACTTCGGTATAAAATAACAGAGATGAACAGGCCTTATGAATTTAAAGATATGATGGTTAAAGGAGCATTTAAGTCTTTTATTCATACACATACTTTCGTTGCTTCAGGAAATGAAACAAGTGATGATTGATCACTTTGACTATCTATCTCCATTAGGGTTTTTGGGCAAAGCCGCAGATTTTTTATTTCTAGAGAGGTATATGCAAAAATTTCTCTCAGACCGGGCAGAGGAGCTGAAAAAAATCGCGGAAACAAATTAAAACAGAGTTCCGTGGCGGAAACTCTGTTTAAGATTATTGGAAAGCATAAAATTTTGAGCATTGATGTTCAGAACCGATTCGCTGAAAATACCTTTTCTGCCAGATTCTTGTTTTCGGAGCTTAACAAGGCGCATTCGCTTTTATTCCTCACTATATGGTTCTTTTTCTGATGCAGGAAGATCCCCGAAAGGAGTCATCAGTCCTTCTTCATCGAGTGTATGTTCATACTGTCTATGCTGGATGTTTGGATACACGGTTACGTTCTTTCCTTCAATATCTGTAGCCGCGAAATTTTCATAATCCTCTACATACCCTGTTGGGTCATCGTTCTCCATGTATACGTCGTTGTATGAATCAACAGGATATTCCATGTCAGAAGGAGTATCAGAGCTGCCGAAGCGCTCTACGTCCTGATAAGTGTCCTCCGCATCATAGGCTTCCGAATCGCTTTCATCGTATTCGAATTGTCCGAATGGCGGCTCAAGTATGCTTTCCTCAATCGGTCTTGAGTGAGAAATGGCCTGCTCAGGGGAATGTTCCTTGCATGTTGTTGCAGTCGGAAGCACTTCAAGTCTTTCCTCAGGTATATCTGTTCCGCATACTTCGCATACCCCGTAAGTTCCCTTTTCGATGGCTGAAAGTGCTCGATTTATATCACTTAATTCTTCCTCAACATGCTCATTTAAAGCGATATCTTTTTCACGCTCATAAAGCTCTGTACCCTCATCGCCCGGATGGTTGTCGTAGCTTGAAAGCTCTCCAGTAGAATCGTGCCCGAAGCTTTGCTCAAGTCCAAAATGTTGGTTTTCCTGGAGATGATGCTCGATTTCTGCTTTTCTTGCATCAAGCTGTGAGCGAAAGGAAGCCATTTGACCGCTGTTAAGCATTCCATTCACGCTCCTTTCTTAAAAAATAAGTATTTTTAAAAAAAATAAAATGTATATAAATTTTCGCCAATGGTCTCTAGCTCCATCCCCCAACTCCTCGGACAGAACAAATCTGTCACGAATGAGTAAAACGGGTGATTCCGCTTTTCTTAGTATGAACATAATCACCTAAATCATGATTGTAAATAATGCACAAAAAAAACACGGCCCGTCAAAGGGCCGTGCAGATTTAGATCGTGCTTATGAATAAACCTAGTGCGAGCAAAAAGCCAAATTGGATATTTGTCTGAGCTGTTGCTTTCATCGCAGGCATCATTTCCAGCGGCAATGATTTGCCTGCGAATTTTTTTACGGCGCTGTATGCTTTAGGGGTGCTTATTAAGACTAAAAGCGCCCAAAAGGATAAATAGCCGAGTGCAATCATGATTAAGATGACTGCATATGAAGCAGCAAACATTGTAGCGAGGAAAATAATCGCTTTTTTGCGTCCAATCAGGATCGCAAGGGTCTTGCGTCCATTTTCTTTATCACCATCAAGGTCGCGGATATTATTTGATAGCATGATGTTTCCAACCAGGAAAGCGATGGGAATGGAAATAATAATGCTGATCGGTGAAATCGTTCCAGTTTGAATATAATATGCAAGCAGGATAATCACCATTCCCATAAAGAAACCGGCAACCAGCTCTCCAAATGGAGTGTAGGCAATTGGCATAGGGCCGCCTGTATAAAAATAGCCTGTAGCCATACAGATTAATCCTATTACAGCGATCCACCAAGTGGAATTCATGCAAATATACACGCCTAATAGGACGGCGACGCCGAAAAATGCGAAAGCAAGGTTTAGAACTGTCTGAGGTTTCACACCGTTTCTGACAATAGCTCCCCCAATTCCGACTGAGTTTTCATTATCAAGTCCGCGTTTAAAATCGAAATATTCGTTGAACATGTTAGTTGCAGCCTGGATTAAGATGGATGCAATCAGCATAGCTAGAAATAATAAGATATGAACCTGACCTTCATTTAAAGCAAGAACCGTACCAATCGTAACTGGAATAAAGGCTGCAGATAATGTATGCGGACGGAGCAGCATCCACCATACTTTCCAGCTTTTATCCGGTTTGATGGAAGGCACATTTTGTGTAATGTGTGATTGTGTATGCATCAAAGATTTCTCCCCTTTTATAACCAAATGGAGCACGTTTGCTTCCCAGAATTAAGTGTAGGAAATTTACAATATTGTGTCAATCCTTTTACAAATGTTTGAACAATCATTTAATTCCCTCACTGGAAATTTCTTCAGCGAGAGCTTTTGATTTTAATGTATCCAGGGTAGTAATATAATAAGGATAATAGTCGTTATTTCTATTATACCATTTCTTTGCCCAAGTACTATTGACACCTCTTTCCTCTGAGGTGTATCTTAATATAAGCGATTTTTCGGTTTTGGAGGGATTTCCAATGATTACGGCATTAAAACATACATTTACGGAGATTATAAAGCGTGCTTTGGAGGAAGCCAGACAGTTTGATAAACCGGTCATATTAAGTCAGGTCAAGACGTTAAATGATTCGATGAATCCCCTCCATTTTTATGCGGCAGGCGAGCGGCTTTTTTTAGGCGAGCGGTTTTATTGGGCAACTCCTGGTTCACGCTTTACAATTACAGGCTTGGGAAACGAATACACGGTAGAAAATGATTCTTCCGAAAGTGATCGTTTTGGGCGGATTGAGTCTGATTGGAAACGCTTTAAAAAAATGGCGCATTATGAAGATGCTGCGCACGCACATATAGGGACAGGCGCTTTGTTATTTGGCGGTTTTTCTTTTGATCCGCATAATCGCAGAAACGAGCGCTGGAACAAATACCCTGAGGCAAAATTCTTTTTGCCGTCCGTCATGCTTACCGTAAAAGACGGAGTTTCTTTTCTGACAATCAATCGTGTGATAAAGCCTGCTGATGATCTTGAATCTTGTGCGAATCATTTTACAACGATTGCTAATGAAGTCCTGACAGGAAAGCCAGGCGCTGGAGAAGAGTCTGTAAACAATTACACGATTAAAGAGACAGATACGGAAATATGGCTTTCTGCAGTGGAAAAAGCAACAGGTTCCATTAAAAGCGGTGAGCTTGATAAAGTGGTGCTGGCACGAGAAGTACAATTAAAGTATGATCACAACATTAATATCTATTCAGCTTTAAGCAAACTGCAGAAAGAGCAGCCTACAAGCTTTATCTTTTCTTTTGAAAATGGCCGTCAATCTTTTATTGGTGCAACACCAGAACGTCTGATCAAAAAAGAAGACAGCAGGCTGCTTTCAACATGTCTGGCCGGTTCTATAAAAAGAGGGAAGAACAAGCAAGAAGATACAGAGCTTGGGACTGATCTTTTGAATGATGAAAAAAATCTGATTGAACATGCGATTGTTGTGAAAATGATTAAAGATTCGTTTGAGGAATGCTGCAGCCAAGTGGAGGTTTCAGATCACCCGCAATTATTAAAAACGAAAAACATCCAGCATTTGTATACACCGATTGAAGGGTCTATGAAGGCAGGGTATTCCTTATTGAACTTAGTAGAAAAACTTCATCCTACACCTGCCTTAGGCGGATACCCGAAAATGGCTGCAGTTGAAATGATCAGAGAGATAGAACCTATGGACCGCGGCTGGTATGCCGGTCCAGTCGGATGGCTTGATGCTGAAAACAACGGTGAGTTTGCAGTAGCCATAAGATCCGGCTTAATTAAAGGCAATCAGGCAACCCTGTTTGCAGGATGCGGCATTGTAGCAGAATCCGATCCTCAAATGGAATATCAGGAAACACTGATTAAACTTAAGCCGATGCTCTCTGCGCTTGGAGGAGTCAAACATGAGTGCAAATAAATCTTTAACCCTTTACGCAGCAAGTTTTGTTGATGAATTAACTAAAGCGGGTGTTCGGGATGCGGTTATTAGCCCCGGATCAAGATCAACGCCTATGGCCATGCTGATGGCTGAGCATCCTGATATAAAAATTCATATTTTGATTGATGAACGATCAGCAGGTTTTTTTGCCCTTGGCCTGGCTAAGATGCAGGAAAGACCTGTTGCTTTGCTTTGTACATCAGGAACGGCAGCAGCTAATTATTTTCCTGCAGTTGTTGAGGCATTCTATTCAAGAGTGCCTTTGCTTGTTTTAACGGCGGACCGTCCGCATGAGCTTAGAGATGTGGGTGCTCCACAGGCAATCGATCAGCTGCATCTGTTCGGACGCTATGCAAAATGGTTTGCTGATATGGCTATTCCGGAGCATACTGCTGAGCTTCTTCATTATGGAAGAACAATGGCGGCACGTGCAGCAGGCAAAGCCATTTCTTCTCCATCCGGACCCGTTCATCTGAATTTTCCGTTCAGAGAACCTCTTGTACCTGATTTAGAATCTGAAGATTTATGGACAAGCCTGAATGCTCGTCCTAAACAGGTGCAAGTAACGGCAGGTTCGTCAATTATTGATGCTTGTGATGTACAGCGCTTAGCTGAACTCCTTTCACTAGAAAAAAAGGGATTGATTATATGCGGAGAATTGCACGATCCTGAATTTAATGAAGCAGCAGTGAAGTTATCTTCAGTCCTGAAGTACCCGATTCTTGCCGATCCTCTTTCTAATTTTAGAACAGGAACCCATGATCAATCATCAGTGATTGAGTGCTATGATGCATTTATGAAGGATGAATACATAACAAAGCAGCTAAAACCTGAAGTCATTATTCGGTTCGGAGCTATGCCGGTTTCAAAGCCGCTGTTTTTATTCTTGAAGAGAACAGAGAATATCCGTCAAATTGTTGTCGATGGACAAGGCGGCTGGAGGGAACCGACCTTAATGGCGGCAGAAATGATTGAATGCAAGGAGAGCTGGCTTTGCAAAGAGTTTATTAAGCAAATCAAAAATCGAGAAGATACGGATTGGCTGCAGTTATGGCAGAAAGTAAATCTTGTTTCGCGTGAAATATTAGGTACTGCTGAAGATAAAGGCGGCGACCTATTTGAAGGAAATGTATTTCGTGAATTGCAGCATGCGCTTCCCCAGAAGTGTCAAGTGATAGCAGGAAACAGCATGCCCATCCGGGACCTTGATAACTATTTCCTAAACACGGAAAAGGACATTGCCGTTTATGCTAACAGAGGGGCAAATGGAATCGATGGGATCGTTTCAACAGCGCTTGGAATGAGTACAGGTGCCCGCAAAGATCATCCAACTTTTTTAGTCATCGGCGACCTGTCCTTTTATCATGATATGAATGGTCTTCTTGCTGCTAAAATGCACAAACTTAATTTGACCATCATTCTTATTAATAACGATGGGGGGGGAATCTTTTCGTTTCTTCCGCAGTCAAAAGAAGAGAAGCATTTTGAAACATTATTCGGCACTCCAACAGGTCTTGATTTTAAACATGCTGCCGATCTTTATGACGCCTCATATACACTGCCGGCAACATGGGGGGAGTTCCGATCAGCAGTGTCAGATGCTGTCATTAATAAAGGTTTGAACATCATAGAAGTCCGCACAAATCGTCAAACTCGTGTCAGCATTCATCGTGAATTGATGAATCGTGTTTCCCAGGAAATAAGAGAGAAGATCTTTAAATGAAACGAATGAAGAAGACGATTAGAGGAGTATCCTATCATATTGAAACGTATGGAATAGGAGAAGGAATACCTTTAGTTCTTCTCCACGGATTTACAGGCTCAACTGAAAACTGGTATCCTTTGCTGGAGATGTTCAGCTTAAGCCATTATAAAGTCATCTTAATTGACCTTATCGGACATGGGCAGACAGATTCACCTTCAGAGTTTGAACGTTACAGTATGGATGAATCGGTTAAGGATTTACAGGCTATTTTTGAAGAGCTCCATCTTAATAAAGTCATTCTTGCAGGGTATTCTATGGGAGGCAGACTGGCATTATCCTATGCAAGCCAGCATCCTGAGCGGATTGACAAGCTGGTTCTGGAAAGTGCATCTCCCGGATTAAAATCAGAGGCTGAGAGAATGAGCAGAAAAGAAAATGATCGAAAGCTCTCTCAGTTTATAAAAGAGCATGGAATGGAATCCTTTATAGATTTCTGGGAGAATATATCGCTGTTTGCCTCTCAGAAAACTTTGCCTGGGGACGTTCAAAAAAAACTGCGCGGCCATAGGCTGAAAAATGAAGAGGCAGGGCTTGCAAACAGTCTTTTAGGGATGGGGACCGGATCACAGAAGTCCTTATGGGACAGCCTCGATTCTCTAAAAATTCCCATTCTGCTCGTTAGCGGAGATATGGATGAAAAGTTCTGCGGGATTGCAGAAGAGATGAAAGAATTGCTCCCATATTCGACATTTATTAAAATAATTGGTGCAGGTCATGCTGTTCATGTGGAACAACCGCAAATCTTTGGTAGAATAGTAAATGAGTTTATTAATACGTAAACGTATTCATAAGGAGGCAGTACGCGAAATGACAGTAGAATGGATTGCTGAACGCAAGTACGAAGATATTTTATATGAAACGTATAATGGGATTGCCAAGATCTCGATTAATCGTCCCGAGGTACATAATGCATTCCGTCCGAAAACGGTAATGGAATTAATTGATGCTTTTGCTTATGCTAGAGATGACGCAAATGTTGGGGTTATTATTTTAACTGGAACAGGCGGAAAAGCATTCTGTTCAGGCGGCGACCAAAAGGTGCGCGGACATGGCGGATATGTTGGGGAAGACCAAATTCCGCGTTTGAATGTTCTTGATCTGCAGCGTTTAATCCGCGTAATTCCAAAACCGGTTATTGCCATGGTTGCAGGATACGCAATCGGCGGCGGCCACGTGCTTCATATTGTCTGTGATTTAACAATTGCGGCGGACAATGCTGTTTTCGGACAAACAGGTCCAAAAGTAGGCAGCTTTGATGCAGGCTATGGTTCTGGATATCTTGCACGTATTGTAGGACATAAAAAAGCACGCGAAATCTGGTTCCTATGCCGTCAATACAATGCACAGGAAGCGCTTGACATGGGTCTTGTCAATACGGTTGTGCCTTTAGAAAAGCTTGAAGAAGAAACGGTTCAATGGTGCGAGGAGATCTTGGAAAAAAGCCCGACTGCCATTCGTTTCCTTAAAGCTGCATTTAATGCCGACACAGACGGCCTAGCAGGCATTCAGCAATTTGCAGGAGACGCAACTCTTCTGTACTATACAACGGATGAAGCAAAAGAAGGAAGAGATGCATTTAAAGAAAAACGCAGCCCTGACTTCAAGCAGTTCCCAAGATTCCCTTAAATAACATGCAGCAGCTTGATGATTTCATCAAGCTGCTTTCTTATATCAGAATTTACTTTTGCGTCTATGTCTAGCTCAAGCGCCTAGATCCTCGGTCAGAACGGATCCTTATCTGCCTGTCGGATCTGAGACCCAAGACTATTGCGCTTTTCTAATATAAAAGGCGGTGAACAGAAATGAATAAAATGCCTAATTGGTTAAAACAGCGTGCCTATTTAACTCCTGACCGAATTGCCATGATGACAGAGGAGAGAACAGTAACGTTTCGCGAGCTGCATAAGCTGACAGAACGAATGGTATTTACTTATCATCAGCATGGGGTCAGAAAAGGACAGCACGCTGCAATCCTTATGAAAAACAGTATAGAAATGGCTGCTGCTATTCATGCGCTCACATACATTGGAGCAACGGCCGTTCTGTTAAATACAAGATTGACTGCCTCAGAGCTTGAATGGCAATTAAGGGATTCAGAAGCATCATTCCTCATTTGTGATGAAGCTCTTAATCAAGAATGGGAAACCCCAAGCTGGACAACGATTGGAACCGAAGAACTTGTAACAGCAGGAACAGCTCATGTTCAATATGAACATTATTTTCATTTAGATCAGACTGCAACCATTATGTATACATCAGGAACAACCGGTAAACCAAAGGGTGTTCTTCAATCATATGGCAATCATTATTGGAGCGCTGCCGGCTCATCTTTAAATCTTGGCCTTCATCATGATGACAGGTGGCTGTGTGCCGTTCCGCTATTCCATATAAGCGGGCTATCCATTTTAATGAGAGGCGTAATCTATGGAATGACCGTTATTCTCCATGATTCCTTTCACCCATCAAGAGCAAACCGCGCCATCATCGAGAACGGAGCAACTATCGTCTCAGTTGTTCAGACTATGCTATCTCAAATGATAGAAAACCTTGAAGACAGCGAATATCCTGAGACCTTCAGATGTATGCTGTTAGGCGGCGGTCCGGCACCTATGTCGCTATTGAAAGAATGTGAAATGAAAAAAATTCCGGTTTATCAAACATACGGAATGACAGAGACCTCCTCGCAAATTGTCACATTATCACCAGAGTACAGCCTGACAAAGCTTGGTTCTGCAGGAAAACCGCTTTTTCCCTGCGAGATAAAAATTATGGAGAACGATCTTGCTTGCCCGCCTTTTACAGAGGGAGAAATTCATGTACAGGGACCGAATGTAACGAAAGGATATTGGAAGCGTAAAGCAGAAATTCATAATGGATGGCTTCAAACAGGAGATATGGGATTTTTGGATGAGGAAGGCTTTTTATATGTCCTTGACAGGCGATCAGATCTTATCGTCTCAGGCGGAGAAAATATTTATCCTGCAGAAATAGAAGCTGCCCTTCTTTCTCATCCTTCGGTCATTGAAGCCGGGGTAACCGGAATGTCTGATGCAAAATGGGGTCAGGTTCCGCATGCTTTCATTGCTGCAAATGATGCAGTAAGTGAGGAAGAACTGATTTCCTATTGTTCCGCTATACTTGCAAAATATAAAATACCAAAGCGTATTCACTTTTTAAGTAAGCTTCCGAGAAATGCCTCAAATAAATTAGTGCGCAGAAAGCTCACAGAGGCTCTTGGTGGTCCTCATGATTGATGTGCGGGAAGTGAAACTTCATCACCTTGAAATGAAACTCATTTCACCATTTCAATCCAGTATTGAAACAGTTTATAAGAGAGAGAGCATACTGATTGAAATACAGGATCGAAGCGGACAGATTGGATGGGGAGAAGTCGTTGCTTTCTCTTCACCGTGGTATACCGAAGAAACAATTGGAACGTGTCTTCACATGCTGAAATCGTTCCTGATCCCTGAACTGCTTAAGAAACCATATCAAAATCCGGAGGCATTCATTGACTCTTTTTCTTATATTAGAAGAAATCAAATGGCTAAAGCAGCAATTGAAGGTGCTGTGTGGGATCTTTATGCAAAGGTGCAGGACAAGCCGCTTGCAGCCATTCTAGGCGGAACTAACAATCAAATTGATTCCGGTGTAGTAGTGGGCATGGCTTCAATCGATCACATGCTTGACACAATAGGGAAGCATGTCAGCGATGGATATAAAAGAATAAAGGTGAAAATAAAGCCGGGATTAGATGCTGTCCTGCTTCATGAAATCAGGAGCCGCTTTCCGGATGTACCTTTAATGGCTGATGCCAACTCTGCGTATACGCTTGATGACATCAGTCTTTTAAAGCAGCTTGATGAATACAATCTCTTAATGATTGAACAGCCGCTTGCACACGATGATATTATCGATCATGCCGTTCTTCAGTCCCAATTAGAAACGCCGGTTTGCCTTGGATGAGAGCATCATTACTCTGAACGATGCGAAAAAAGCGATTCAGCTTGGCAGCTGCCGCGTCATCAATATTAAGCCGGGAAGAGTCGGCGGTCTTTTGGAATCTAAGAAAATTCATGATTATTGCTTGCAGCACAGTATTCCAGTTTGGGTAGGAGGAATGCTTGAGACAGGGGTATCACGCGCACATAACATCGCTCTTGCATCACTTCCGAATTTCACGATACCCGGTGATATTTCTGCTTCTGCACGATATTGGGAAGAAGATATCATTTCTCCCCCCGTTACCGTGCATAATGGGAAAATTGATGTTCCTCGAGGGCCAGGGCTCGGATTTGAAGTGAATCGCAGCAAATTAGCAAAATACTGTACACATACCGAACGTTTTTCGAAGTGAAATTGATTTTTCTTTAGGTGAAAATCTGATTTTACCCTTACAAAATCTGATTTTGCGGTTTTGTAAAATTTCACATTCCATGATAAAAATAAAAGGAATGATGCTAGAGACATCATTTCGACAATCAGCCCTCTCTGCTTCAATCTTTGACCAGCTATTTATGTAGCTGGCCTTTTTTTGTCGAGAAAGAATGATTGACAGAAAGATAAAAATGCTTTAAATTGTTGCGTATAGGCAAAATAATTATACTAATCAACAAATCGTGAAACAAGCTAACTTATTAGCACAGAACCTAACTTACTTTCATAAAATGGTTTTTGCGTAGGAAAGTCTTTTTTTTACTTAAAAACTTGCATTAGGGAAACATTTGTTGACGAAGGAAAGAGGAGGATCAAGAATGAAAAAGAGATTACTAATGCTGATTTCAATCCTGGCACTGTCCGCTATTACGACAGCATGCAGCCAGGGCGCGAGCGGGGAAGGCAATGGAAAGATTAAGGTAACTACTACAACTGCGCAAATAGCGGATGTCACACGTAATGTTGCGGGCGGCGCAGTAGAAGTAAAGTCGTTAATGGGGCCCGGTATTGATCCCCACTTATATCAGGCTTCACAAGGAGATATTCAAAAGCTGAATCAGGCAGATATTATTTTTTATAACGGTCTGCACTTAGAAGGCAAGATGGGTGAAATTTTTGAAAAAATGTCGAATGAAAAGCCTACTGTGCCAGTAGCAAGTGCCATTCCCGAAAATAAATTAATTAATGATAAAACGAACGCCAAGATACATGATCCTCATGTATGGTTTGATATCTCTTTATGGATTCATACCGTTGATATAGTAGAAGAAGAGCTCAGCAAGCTTTCACCTGAAAATAAGGATGAATTTGCAGAAAATGCAGCTGCTTACAAGAAAAAGCTTCAAGAAATGGACCAATATGCGAAAGAACAGGTTGGGACCATTCCTGAAGAAAGCAGAGTGCTTGTAACAGCACATGATGCATTTACTTACTTTGGAAACGCCTATGGATTTGAAGTGATGGGTCTTCAAGGATTGAGTACAGATTCTGAATACGGTCTCCGTGATGTGCAAAATTTAGTCGATGTCCTGGCAGACCGTAAGATTAAAGCAGTATTTGTGGAAAGCAGTATATCTGAAAAATCGATTAACGCCGTTGTGGAAGGCTCAAAAAAGAGAGGCCATGAAGTCGTTATTGGCGGACAGCTGTATTCTGATGCCATGGGTGAAGAAGGAACAGAAGAAGGAACCTATTTAGGGATGTTTAAACACAATATCGATACAATTGTTTCATCATTGAAATAATAAGGCAGGTGTTTTTCTATGAATCCAGTAACTGTTGAAAATTTGACAGTAGCCTATCACCGCAAACCAGTTCTGCAAGAGGTGGGGTTTGAAGTTCCTGAAGGAAAATTAATTGGGATTATCGGACCAAATGGAGCTGGGAAATCCACCTTAATTAAAGCTGTTTTAGGATTGATTCCAGTCGCATCCGGAGAAGTTGAAATCTATGGTGATCATTATAAAAAACAGCGTAAACGCGTCGGTTATGTCCCTCAGCGCGGATCAGTGGATTGGGATTTTCCCACGAATGCACTTGATGTTGTTCTGATGGGACGATATGGACATATTGGCTGGCTCAAGCGTCCGGGGAAAAAGGATACAGAATTTGCCCGGGGATGTCTTGAAAAAGTAGGCATGCTTGATTTCGCTGACAGGCAAATCAGCCAGCTTTCAGGCGGACAGCAGCAGCGTGTGTTTTTAGCAAGAGCTCTTGCACAGGATGCAGATGTGTATTTCATGGATGAACCGTTTGTGGGTGTTGATGCGGCAACTGAAAAAGCGATTATATCCCTTCTAAATGAATTAAAAGCAAGGCAAAAGACAGTTTTAGTTGTTCATCATGATCTGCAGACAGTTGAAGAATATTTCGACTGGGTTCTGCTCCTGAATTTAAGGAAGATTGCATTTGGTCCAACAAGTGAAGTCTTTACCATGGATAATCTTCAAAAAACATACGGAGGCAGGCTCACATTTTTACAGGATCAAAGTGTGCTTGTGGATGAAACATAACAGGAGTGAGTGAAGATGATGGATGAACTATTCTATCAATTGCAAAATCAGAATACGCAGTGGGTTTTGCTTGGCACGATGCTGCTTGGACTTGCAAGCGGAGTTCTCGGAAGCTTTGCTCTCCTCAGGAAACAAAGTCTGATTGGAGATGCGATGGCACATGCTGCATTGCCGGGTGTGTGTATGGCATTCCTTCTTTACGGTTCCAAATCATTAATTTGGTTTCTTGTCGGAGCAGCCATTTCAGGGATGATTGCTGCATGGCTTATCCAATTTATCATTCATAATTCCCGAATTAAAGAAGACTCAGCTCTTGGTCTCGTTTTGTCCGTATTCTTTGGATTTGGAATTGTTCTGCTGACTTTCATTCAGCACAACCGCGGGGGAAATCAAAGCGGCCTGAGTGATTTTATTTTCGGAAAAGCAGCTTCAATGGTCGGGCAGGATGTTCAGATCATTACGTGGATTGCAGCCATTTTGCTCCTGCTGACAGCTGTCTTTTTTAAAGAATTTAAGATTCTGACGTTTGATCCTCAATTTGCAAAAGGAATTGGGCTTCCAACTTCCTTTTTAAATGGCCTGCTTATGGTTTTAATTGTTTGTGCAGTCGTTATTGGTCTTCAGACAGTAGGGGTCATTTTAATGGCAGCTATGCTGATCACTCCTGCCATCGCAGCGAGATATTGGACAGATAAACTGGGTCATATGGTGATTATTGCCGGTATTATCGGCGGAATCTCCGGCGTAGCCGGAACGTTCCTGAGCACAACGACAAAAGGAATGGCAACAGGTCCGCTGATTATCGTTGCTGCTACATTGCTCTTTCTAATCTCGTTGATTTTTGCTCCGAAACGCGGCCTTGTTTCAAAAGCGATTAAGCAAATGAAGCTGAGAAAAAGAACATCGATTGAGCAGCTGCTGCTGTCTTTTTACGATTTGACAGAAAGTGCAGGGGGCAAATATTCAGCTGCATCCTTCTCGCTTCACGACATAGTGAAAAAAAGAAAAGTCGCAAACAGTCTGGTCAGCAAATCATTAAATGAGCTTTTGAAAAAACGACTTGTCATGAAAGCAGAAGGGGATAAATGGAGGCTTACAGAAAATGGCCTGCAGCTTTCCTATCAGCTTGCTTTAAATCAGCGCCTTTATGAAATGTATCTTATGCATGAAATGGAGCTTGCCCAGCTTCAAATTACCAGCCGTGATGATGTTGATGTTGAAATGATGTCAGGCGATATGAAGGATCGATTAATGAACCTGTTAAAAGATCATCATAGAGAGCCAATGCTGCTTCCTAAATCGAAGAATAGCCTGAGCAGGAAGGAGTGGCTTTATCAATGAGTTATGATGCATGGATCTTACTTACAGGTTCACTGGTTGGTGTTACCTGTGCCATGATTGGCTGTTTTCTAATCTTAAGAAAAATGGCTATGCTAGCAGATGCGATCAGTCATTCTGTTTTGCTTGGCATCGTGTGTGCTTATTTTGTAAGCAGAAGCTTAGATGGGATCTCGATGTTTATTGGAGCAGCTATTGTCGGATTGCTTACAGCCTTTCTTGTACAAATTTTAAATGCCAAAGGGGTTCAATCAGATGCGGCAATCGGAGTTGTTTTTACATCTCTCTTTGCCATTGGCGTTATCCTGCTTTCTTTATTTGGAGGAAACATTCATTTGGATGTGGATCACGCGCTGATGGGTGAAATAACATTTGTGCCTTGGGATACGATCACGATATCCGGTGTAGATTTGGGTCCAAAAGCAGTATGGATGCTTGGTTCCGTCTTTTTCATCAATCTATTGATCATCATTCTTTTTTATAAGGAATTTAAGATTTCTTCGTTTGACCCGCAGATGGCAGTCGCAATTGGGATACCTGTGCTGCTCATACATTATCTGCAAATGGGGATGCTCTCCATAACTACGGTTGCATCATTTGACAGTGTAGGGGCTATTTTAGTCGTAGCGATGCTTATTGTACCTGCATCAGCTGCTTATCTGCTGACGGATAAATTGCTTCATATGCTGGTCATCAGTTCAATGATCGGGATTTTATCTGCTGTTGCCGGATACTATGCAGCAACTTGGCTGAATGTCTCGATTGCAGGGGCGATGGCAACTGCTACAGGGCTGATCTTTTTCCTTACATTTATCTTTTCACCTAAACATGGGCTAATATCGAAGCTCCTTTCAAGAAGGAAATTTGCTTCGGCCGAATTGAACGAATAAAGATTGTGTAAAGTATGAATAAAAATGATTCTCATTATCAACAATAAAGAAAAAGGACAGCGTGAAGCTGTCCCTTTTTCTTAAAGATCATGAGGTTTAAAGGTTTTGCAGTCTGTTTCCTCGCTGCGGGAAGCAGTATCTCCTTTATGGCTGACTACATAGATGGCATCAGCTGTACACAGATTGCCATTGCCCCAATACTCACAGTTATTGACTTCACACATTACTTCTCTTGGCATTCATCAACACCTCCTTATTTAGGGTTCAACAGTTAGTTTTGCTTAGTAAAGTGTTTTTCATTCGCAGGATTAAAAAAACAAGGTGCAGCTGCACCTTGTTTTTTCATGATTCATTTTGCTTCAAATACCGTTTGTCCTTCATAAACAAGCGCCAGAAGTAAAAGAATCCAGGAAAGAGAATGGAAAATCCAACTATATAAGTAATAAACACAGCATGGAAGGTGTTGGGATGAGTAAAGCCATCCTGGATGGAAACATCAGGGTACAGCATATAAGGCAAGTGTGCCCGCCCGTATGCGTAGCTTGCTAGTAAATATTGAATGGTTACGGCAACAACCGCGATTCTTGGTCTCCCAAGCGTTCTTTTGTCTTTTTGTGATGGTAAGAAAAGAGCTCCGCCCGCAATCATAAACATCGCAACAGATGCAATCAGGAAAGGCAAATATTCCATCATGTTCGTATATAGCCAGTTTGCTTCCGTGCGAAGGGTCAGCATAATCAGAAAACCCATTACGATGGATAACGGTCCTAAGATAAGAGCATCACGGCGGTAAACTTTATAAGCTTCCGGTTCATTGGCCACATTTGAGTAATCAGAAAGCAGCAGCGATGACAGGAAAAGTGTGCTTGTAATCGCGAATCCGCTGAAGGCATAGGCGTTTGGACTTGTAAATAATTGATCGAGCTGAAGCTGATGTGAACCGTTTACTACCTCAATAAACCCGCCATGAGTGATGGGCAGCACCAGCAATAAAATAGCGGGAATAATGAAACCGGAAATCCCGGAAACATAAGTAAGTGCTTTTACATACCCTTTTGAGTAATGGGAGAACACAAGGAATCCGCTTCGAATCGCCAAAAGCAGAAGAATGATGCTTCCTGGAATCAGCAAGACAGTTCCGAGAATAAATGTAGCTCCCGGAAAAAAGCTGAACAGTGCCACGACAATGGCTACAATAAATACATTTGTTACTTCCCAAGTAGGGGATAAATAACGATTGGCGATATTTGTTGCATTCGTCTTTTCTTTATTAATGTAGATCATCGACCAAAAGCCTGCTCCGAAATCCATTGTCGCCATGACAGCATAGATAAAGACAAAGCCCCATACAAGTGTAATGGCAAGCAGTGCATCTGTTGTAATCATTGTAACGCCTCCATATCCGTACATGCCGTTTTAATAAACACTGACGCCATCACCATCACTCGCCGGCTTATCAAGTTCTTTTTCAACTGGATTTCGTTTGAAGTAATAGACAAGAACAAGAATAACAGCAAGCCCTAATATCGCATAAACCAATGTGAAAAGAATAAAAAGTGTTCCAATTTGGCCAGAGGCAGTCACGACATCCTCTGTTTTCAGCAAACGATAAATAACCCACGGCTGTCTTCCCGTGCAGGCGAAAATCCAGCCGAACTCAATAGCTAGCATGGAAAGGATCCCTGAAGGTACAAATAAGACAAGCATCCATTTAGGAAAATGAGGTCGCTTTAATATCTTGAACCATAAGAATCCGATAAGTGACAGAAAAATCAGCAGACTGCCAATTCCAACCATTGCATTAAAGAGCGTATGTACAAACAGCGGCGGCCAATATTCCTCAGGAAAATCATTCAAGCCAATAACCTCGGTTTTAAAGCTGTTGTCAGCTAAAAAGCTCAGAGCCCACGGAATTTCAATGCCCCATTTGACCTCCTCTGTTTCCCGGTCCGTAAAACCCCCAATTGCAAGGGGAGCATATCTTTGAGTTTCAAATAAACCTTCGGCAGCGGCGAGCTTTTCAGGCTGATATTCATGGAGCAATTGCGCTGATTCATGCCCGTTCAATGCTGTTAAAAATGAGAATATTCCCCCCACAACAAGGCCCATCATTAACGCTTTGCGATAAAAGCGGTAAAGGCGGTCGTTTTTTAAATTTCTCAGCATTTTATAAGCAGAAATAGAAGCAATAACAAATGCACCGGTCATAAACGCTGAAACAACAACATGTCCTGCTGTGACAATAAAGCTGGGATTGAAAAAGGCTGCCCATGGATCAACATCAACAATTTCCCCATTTTCAATCCTGAAACCAGCTGGAGTGCCTTCAAATGCATGAACATTTGTAATTAAGATCGCTGAGGCTGCGGCTCCAAACAAGACAAGAGAAACACTGACAATTCTCATTCGCGGCGAAATTCTGTCAGCTGCATAAACATATATGGACATAAATAAGGCTTCCACAAAGAAAGCATAGATTTCTATTTGAAAAGGCAGCGCCATTACACGTCCGATAACCTCCATAAAGCCCGGCCATAACAAAGCAAGCTGAACACCGGCGATCGTCCCGGTAGGAATGGCAACACCAAGGAGCACCGCCTGACCTTTTGTCCATCTTTTCGCCATGACCGCATAATCATGATCCTTTGTTTTTTGAAAAAGAAGCTCTGCAATCAGAATCATGAGAGGAAGACCTACACCAAGTGATGCAAAGATTATATGAAAGCCCATTGTCGTCCCAAACAAGGATCTGGCTAATACGAGATCATCCATCTTTTTTCCGCCTTCTTTCCCAAGGTTGTAATAATCTTCCCTTATTGTCTTCATTATTTCAGGAAATATGCGGTAAAAATGGGACGCATTTATTTCTAAGTTTACTTATAGAATCGAATTCTAAGCCATTCACTTACATTGACAAACAAGGACAAACCATGTAATATATAAAACGTAATAATTACGATTAAGGGAGTGCTTTACAATGAAACAAGGAATCCATCCGGATTATCATAAAGTTGTTTATATGGACACAAACAGCGGGTTTAAATTCTTGAGCGGATCAACAATGAAATCAAACGAAACAACAGAATGGGAAGATGGCAATACCTATCCTCTTATTAAAATAGAAGTAAGCTCAGATACGCATCCATTCTACACAGGCCGTCAAAAATTCGCAGACCGCGATGGACGAGCAGAGCGCTTTAAGAAAAAATACAATATGTAATCCATCAAAGGGGCCTGGGAACAAATTGTTCCCGGGCATCTTTTTTATGACTGCAAAACTTGATACTCTTACATATAGAGGAGGCTTGAACATGAAAAGAATACCTGTATACACCATCAGCGGTTTTTTAGGCAGCGGAAAAACGACAGTTTTAGGCAAGATGGCCGATGAGTTTAAAAAGAGAGGAAAACAAGTCGGCATTATTTTAAATGAACTTGGCGATGAAAATGTTGAAAAGCATTTATTTGAGGATCTAAATGTTCATGAACTATTAAATGGATGCATTTGCTGTACCATTCAGGATGACCTCGTAACTACACTCAAAGGTTTTTTAGAAGGCGAAGAAGTGGATGTGCTTTTAATTGAGGGGACGGGAGTAGCCAATCCATTAGAGATAAAAGATATCCTGCTGTCTAGAGAACTGATTGAGGAATTTAAACTTATGTCAATGATCGGAATTGTTGATACAAGCCACTATCTTGATTATCAAAGCATGTTTGCAAGCTCTAAGGAAATCCGATCTCTTTTAAAAGAACAAATTATTTCATCAGATTTTATCATTCTTAATAAAATAGACATTGTTAATGAAAAAGAACAAAAAAAAGTGAGACATAAAATTGAAAAAGTGATCTCTCCCGGTGTTGAAGTACTAGCAGCCTCATACGGTGATGTTCCATTTGAAAAGCTTGCTGAGCAAAGGCAAAGTCTTGTAAACCTGACAGATGAAGCAGGGCATCATCACCATCATCATTCTATAGGAACCGTAAAAATAACAGCCCTTCCAGCTGTTCGGCTGAAAAAGCTTGAAACATGGCTGAAAGGAATAAATGGACTGATCCGTGCAAAAGGCTATCTGCTCATTGAGGGAGAAAGTGATCCGCGGGAAATGCAGTTTGCTGCAAAAAAAGCCGTTCTTTCCGATACTAAAATAGATACAGAGAACACGGTCTTGATTTTGATCGGACAGAATTTGAATGCTGAAGAGATCAGAACGTCATTTAATCAGTCTTTTCAGTAAAATATCCATATAAAAACTACCGGCCAAACTAGGCCGGTAGTTCCTTTTACTTCGATAATGCTGTCCTAAGTGTTTCCAAATTTCGTTCCATTAAACTGAAGTAGTCCTCATTGTTTTTGGCATCTTCTTCAGAGATTGACTCAAGATTAGACAGGGTCAGGCTCTCCGCTCCAATTTCTGTCTTTACGATATCTGCGATTTTGCTGTTTACGTTGTTTTCAAAAATAATATAGTTTAAATTATGTTCTATTGCTGTTTCGATAATGGATTGAAGCTGCTTTTGTGATGGCTCCTGAGTTGGCGATAACCCGAGAACGCTGATTTGTTGAATGCCGTAGCGCTCCTCCCAGTAGCCGTATGCGGCATGTGAAACCAAAATTTCTTTTTTGTCTGCAGCATCAATTGTTTCTTTATAATCGGCATCCAATTTTTCTAAATCTGATTTTAGTGTTTTAAAATTCTTTTCAAACTTATCTTTAGATTCTGGCTGAAGCTCAATTAATCCATTTTTAATGTTTTCAGCCATTTGAATGGAGAGGGCAGGATCCAGCCAAATATGCGGATCCTTATCTCCGTGATCATGAGCATCACCATCAGCGTGCTCATCATGGCTTTCCTCATCCGCATGCTCAGCATGATCTTCTTCATCAGCGTGCTCATCATGGCTTTCCTCATCTGCATGCTCCTCATGATTTTCTTCATCATGTGAAGCTTCAGCAAGCTCAATGCCATCACCTGCTTTAATGATTTTTACTTTTTCAGACTTTAGGGTTTCGGTTGCTTTTTCAGCGAAGCCTTCTAGACCAACGCCTGAATAAATAAATGCGTCTCCCTCTGACATAGCTACCATATCTTTTGTAGATGGTTCAAATGTATGAGCATCTGCATTTGCAGGATAAATGCTTTCCACTTCAACAGCATCGCCGCCAATTTTCTTTGTAAAGTCCTGAACAGGGAAGATGGTTGTATAAACCTTCAGCTTGTCTTCACCGTTAATCTTTGTATTTTGATCATTTTCTGCACACCCTGCAAGTGCCGTTCCAAGCATTAGCGCAAGTGCCATTGTCAGTCCTGTTTTTTTCATCATTTACTCCTTATATATGTGGTATTTAATTAATTTCAATATGTCCTTTCACATTATATCGTAATACTTACGATTTGAGAACCAGGAAAATTCAGTCCGAAAAAGAAAAAGGATTCAAATAATTATGAAAAGGCAGGCAGGGGATCTTTTAACACAGACCAATCTGATGCCATTTCTTCATCCGTCAGAAGACAGCCGTCAAGAGAGGTCTCTACTTCATCTTTTGAAAGATCAATTCCGATAAAAACGAGTTCAGTCATGCGGTCTCCAAATGTTTCATCCCAGCGTTCAAGCAGTTCAGGTTCTTCTGTCAACGTTTGTCTTTGTTCTTCTTCTGAGTAAGAGGCAACCCATTCTCCTGCACCTTGAATCATGATGGACGTACCAGCCTGTGAAAGAAGCCCTGTCGTGTCATTTCTAGTAGCGATCCAGAAAAATCCTTTTGCCCGAACAACATCAGCAGGCCAATTTTCTAGCCAGTTCATAAAGCGCTCAGGGTGAAAGGGCTTTTGTCTTCTGTAGACAAAGGAAGAAATTCCATACTCTTCTGTTTCAGGGGTATGCTCTTCATTTAATTCCTTTATCCAACCCGCAGACTGACTTGCTTCTTCAAAATCAAAGCTCTTTGTGTTTAGTATTTCCGATAGGGGTACTTTGCTGAATGCTGTTTTCAGGATCTTGGCATCCGGATTCAGTTTCCTAAGAACCCCATATAATTCATCAATGTCTTCTTCGTTTAAAAGGTCGGTCTTATTCAATAAAAGCACATTGGCAAATTCAATTTGATCAATTAACAAATCAATCACTTCTCTAGTGTCGTTTTCATCTGTTCCATGCTTGCGGTCAAGAAGATTTTCGCCTGAGGAGTAGTCTTCCCAGAAGCGATTGCCGTCAACAACCGTCACCATTGTATCCAAACGGCAGGTTTGCGAAAGATCAATGCCGACTTCTTCATCAATATACGTAAATGTTTGGGCTACTGGCACAGGCTCACTGATGCCTGATGATTCGATCACAATGTAATCAATATCGCCATTCTTAACAAGGCGCTCTACTTCCACCATTAAATCTTCGCGAAGGGTACAGCAAATGCAGCCATTTTGCATCTCAACCAATTTTTCTTCGGTCCTGCTGATGGGATTTTGTTTAATTAAGCTTGCATCAATATTAATTTCGCTCATATCGTTTACAATGACAGCCATTCGTCGGCCTTCTTTATTCTCAAGAATGTGTTTTAAAAGGGTTGTCTTGCCTGCTCCTAAGTATCCGCTCAGCACGGTGACGGGTATTTGGTCTATCATGAAAAATTCCTCCTGTATAATATAAATAATAATGATTGCGATTTACAAAAAACATCATATAGCAAAACTAACAAAAAAAACAAGTGTTGTGATATATTAAATAAAAAAATGATTTATAAGGAGAATAGCAGATGAGATTGTTAGATGAGATTATTGAGCATAACACCCAGTTTGTAGAAAAACGAGACTACGAAAAGTTCCAGACCACCAAATTTCCTGACAAAAAGCTGGTTATTTTATCCTGTATGGATACTCGGCTTGTAGAATTGCTTCCCCAGGCCATGAATATAAAAAATGGCGATGTTAAAATTGTGAAAAGTGCCGGCGCGATTGTAGCTCATCCTTTCGGCAGCATCATGAGAAGTATTCTGGTAGCGGTCATGGAACTTGGGGCAGATGAAGTATGTGTAGTCGGCCACTATGATTGCGGAATGAGCAGCCTTAATCCGGATTCTTTTCTTGAGAAAGCCTTGAAACGCGGAATCTCCCAGGATAAAATTGACACCCTGAATTATTCAGGCATTCATTTAGAAGAATGGCTTAAAGGGTTTGATAACGTGGAAGAAAGTGTAAAACATAGTGTGAGCGTTATCCGTAACCATCCACTGCTTCCAAATGATGTACCTGTACATGGATTGATTATCGACCCGTCAACGGGAAAATTGGACCTTGTAGCAGACGGCTACCTGGACTGATCCTTTTTTTCAGGTACAGGGTCAAATCCTCCCGGATGAAAGGGCTGGCATTTCAAGATCCGTTTAACAGTCAAATATCCGCCTTTAAGTGCGCCGAATCTCTTAACTGATTCCAGGCCGTAATGAGAACATGTCGGATAAAACCGGCAGGACGGCGGCTTCAGCGGAGAAATAAATTTTTGGTAAAAACGTATAAGTGCAATCAATAGCTGTTTCATAAATGTCACCTCTTCATATGCCTTAAGTATACTGCAAGAAGAGAAGAAGTTAAAATTGGAAGAATTAATTCGGATAAAATAGATGAATTTTATCGGAATTAATTGTATGATGAATAAAGAAGTCTTATTAAGGAGTGGTAGTTATGCCATCAGTTGAAAGTTTTGATTTGGATCATAATGCAGTAAAGGCACCTTATGTCAGACATTGCGGCGTACACAAAGTAGGAAGCGATGGACTTGTGAATAAATTTGATATTCGTTTTTGCCAGCCGAACAAGCAGGCAATGAAACCAGATGTAATCCACACATTGGAGCATTTACTGGCATTCAATATCCGCACTCATTCAGAAAAATACGATCACTTTGATATTATCGACATTTCTCCAATGGGATGCCAGACAGGCTATTACCTTGTCGTAAGCGGTGAGCCGACGGTGGAAGAAATCATTGATCTATTAGATGACACACTTAAAGATGCTATTGAGATAACTGAAATTCCTGCAGCAAACGAAAAGCAATGCGGACAGGCAAAGCTGCACGATTTAGAAGGAGCGAAGCGTTTAATGCGCTTCTGGCTTGATCAGGATAAAAAAGAATTGGCAAAAGTATTTGGTTAATCGCTATAAAGTAAAAGCAGGCCTTCATTCAGAGGGCCTGTTTTTTTGAGTATTTTTACCTGATTGACGGAGGAGAGCGGAAAATGATACACTTCAAAACGTAATCATTACGATTTATAAGGAGGGTTATTATTTGAGCGATAAGTATGCGTTTTTATTTTCTATTAAGATGCTGCAGCATGAAATTGCAGAGCTTTCTGACTACATAAAAGAAAGCGACTATTGTTTCCGGCTCCTCACAGATAAGCTTGATGATCTTTCAAAATTTGTAGTGGATGAAAAAAATGACACGGAGTGGCGGTTATGGGGAGAGGATCCGGATATCAGAAAATGTTCTGAAATACTTAGGGAAACATCTGCAAAAGCCATCAGTACGCTGGAAAAATATCAGTCTGCCTGTACGGCTAATCAAGAAATGGATGCATCAGAGTATCTACTTTCTCTTTCAGACTCAGTTAAAAAGGAATTAGACAGCTTTGGGATTACAGAGTGCTCGAATGTTGTCTTTATAGGATCAGGAGCTTTTCCTCTTTCTGCACTTACAATCGCCAAGGAGACAGGGGCTCAGATTACATGCCTGGATATCGACGCTGAAGCAGTTGAAATGGGAAAGAACATCGCAGTGATAACAGGACTCGAGTCTGCTGTCACCTTTACACAGCATCCGGTTTCCCAAGTACCTGTTCTCAGAAATGCCACGCATGTCATTATAGCCTCCCTCGTACAGGAAAAAGCATTGATTCTAGAAGAGCTAAAATCATTGCTTCCTGAAGGAGCCAAAGTGATTATCCGCTATGGAAATGGCTTGAAATCCATCTTTAATTATCCTTTTGATTTCACATTATCAGCCGAATGGAATCAGGAAAAAGTTGAACAAAAGAATCACTTTTACGATACTCTCGTTTTAAAAAGAGGCATGACAGGCGTGAATGGAAAGGATTTAGACTACTTATGACATTACATAACTTTATCGCAGCGCCTTTCGGAAATACATTAATCGCCGGAGCAGGACCCGCTGCCATTAATATTGCCGTTCAAGCCGCAAATGGCTGGACTGACAAGCTTGGGCTGGTTAACCGTCCAGGAGCTCATACAGCCCGTTTAATCAACTATTTTAATCAGAATGGAAAAATCGTGAAGTCCAGGTATTTGACAGAAGCGAATGCTGCTTTGGATGGCGAAGCAAAGCTTGATATTTTTTACGGTGACTACCGCGTGATAGATGATATATGGGAAACACTGATCATCTGTACACCAAGTGACAGCTATGTTGAAGTCCTGAACCAGCTGTTTAGCAGGAAATTAACTAGGCTGAATAAGATTATTTTCCTTTCTCCCGGAATCGGATCGAACATATTAATCGGCCGTCATTTTCAAGAAGAATTAAAAGAGATTGAATTGATTAGTATGTCTGCCTATTACGGAGCGACAAAATACGAAGAAGACGGTATAAATGTCCGGACTAAAGCTTTAAAAAAACGTATCTATCTCGCTTCATCCAACAAAAAAAGCGGACATATTCATTCTGTATCCAAGTTTA
Organism: Bacillus sp. V2I10; assembly: GCF_030817055.1. Lineage (NCBI taxonomy): Bacteria > Bacillati > Bacillota > Bacilli > Caryophanales > Bacillaceae > Bacillus > Bacillus sp. V2I10. The sequence goes on from NZ_JAUSYV010000001.1 coordinate 1,468,912, forward strand.
TTGAAAGTCTAAGAGTAGAAGCCAGAATCGTTTCAGCACCGATTGAAGCGGAAAGCAGAAATGTCACAACCTATGTACACCCTCCTTTTTTCATGAATTCATTTGCAATGAAGCAGATTTTAACGGAAAATCAGTCACTCAAGTCCATGTACAAACTATATCCCGAAGGACCCATTACGCAGCATTCCATCCGTGTGATGGTGAAGCTTTGGAAAGAGATATCCGAAGTGGTTGAGTATTTTGGCGCGAAGCCGATTAATCTTCTTCAGTTTTTAAACGATGACAATTATCCTGTTCATAATGAGACTCTGTCACGGGAAGACATTGAGCAGTTTCAGACCTTCAGTGAGATGAAGCAGGAATATCTCTTATACATCAGATATTCAGCCATTTTGATCGATCCTTTTTCCAGGCCGGATGAATACGGGAGATATTTTGATTTTTCAGCTGTTCCTTTTAAGCAAGCTGAAAAGGACATCAGGGGAAGATGGGCTATCCCAAGAATACCGCTTGAAGATTATAGGAAATTGAAAGGGATCTATGAGCTTGGCAAAGCTGCCGGAATAGAAATGCCTCATGCTTTAGCGCTCATAGAGACGTTTGTAGCGGAAGTGAACGGTTTTGCCGAGAAGACACAAGAGGAGTACTCTAATTTTGACAGAACAATCGAAAGCCGGCTCTTTTCAGGTCATGGAAGGAGGAAGCTATGATGAAAAACGGAGTCATCCTCTCGATTCTCGCTTCTTTCGTTTTCAGCATCATGAATGCCCTTGTAAAAACCGTCAGTCTAAACATTCCTGCAGCAGAAGTGATGTTTTTCAGGAGCATCATCGGAACAGCCATTATCTTTGTCATGATGAGGCAAAGCAAGGTTGCTTTTTCTAAAAAAGGAGTGCGGATGCTTATTATAAGAGGTCTTCTCGGTGCCCTGTATTTATATGCCTATTTTTATGCCATATCTAAAATACCGCTCGCTGATGCAAGTATACTAGCCCATTTATCAACGATATTTGCGATCATTTTATCTGCTGCATTTTTAAAAGAGAAGGTATCAAAAAGTACGTTTTATATTTTGCCGCTTGTTTTTATCGGAGCTATTTTACTTGTGAAGCCGTTTCATTATTCCTCCTATTCCATCTATGCACTTGCAGGGGTTTTGAGTGCTTTGTTTGCAGCAGGGGCAGCTGCTTCTATCCGTTATTTAAGTAAGCTGCATCATTCCTATGAAATTGTGTTTTATTTTCTTGCAGCGGGCACCATTCTTTCGATTCCGCTAATGTGGAACAGCTTTGTGATCCCGACGCCTCTTGAATTCTTTTATTTGGCATGCATCGGGGTTGTTTCCCTGCTTGGCCAGATCTTTCTTACCAAAGCCTTCACGCATGAGAACATTGTAGTTGTGGAGGTTACAAGATATATAGGAATTGTCTTTAATGCGCTGTGGGGCTTTTTATTTTGGACTGAGGTGCCAGATGCTTATACGATTATAGGAGGCACACTGATTATTGCTGCATGTATCATACTTTCTATAAAAAAGAGAAAATTGGATACAGTAAATTCCGGACTTGCTAAGGGATAAGTATTAAAAAAATAAATTGACTTATATGGATTTGAAACGCAATATTTAGAGTTTAAATCGTAATTGTTACGAATTAATAATTTTACATAAGGATGGCTGATGAAATGAAAAAGAAGATTCATAGGACAAAAAAAATCCTTTCACTATTATTGGGCTTAGGGATTCTTACTGCAGCCGGCTGTTCATCTGATAGCAGCTCATCACAGACCGGCGGAGAAAAATCAGGAGAAACAGATAAGAAGGTAAACCTGATTTTTAGCTTTAAATCAGCTGACATGGATCCGCATAACGTTTTTACACCGATTCGTGCAGGTGTAACAGAAACACTGCTTAAGCTCGATAAAGATTCAAACATTGAAGGCTGGCTCGCAGAAAAGTGGGAAACCTCGGATAACACGAAATGGGTATTTACGATTCGAGAGGGCATTACCTTTCAGAACGGGGCAAAGCTTGATGCAAAAGCTGTTCAAGAATCTCTTGGTAAAAGTATGGAAGCAAACGAATCCCTTAGTGCCTCATTGAAAATCAAATCAATGGAGGCACAAGAGCAGACGCTGACTATTACGACTGCAGAGCCCTATCCTGCTTTACCTTCTGAACTGGTAAATCCTTATACATCCATTGTTCATGCAGCTTCTGAAAAAAAAATGGGAAAAGAAGCATTTAAAAATGCGCCAGTTGGAACGGGGCCGTTTAAAGTGAAGAAATTCACGCCGAATCAGGAAGTGATTGTAGAGAGAAATAACAGCTATTGGGCAGGCAAGCCAAAGATAAAAGAAGCTGTCATAAAATTTAATGAAGATGCTAATGTCCGGGCGCTTGCTCTGCAATCCAAAGAGGCCGATGTAGTTTATAATCTGCCGGCTGAGGGACTAGAGGCAATTGAAAAGGACGAAACTTTAAAAGTCGAATCAGTACCCGGCCTAAGATCGCATATTATTCTTTACAACCAAAAAAGTCCAAACGTATCAGATCTTAAGGTCAGAGAAGCTCTAAATGTTCTCATCGACCGCAAAAGCATAGCAGAAGACATAATGCTAGGGCATGCCATACCTGCGAACGGACCATTTAACAGTACACTGCCATTTGGAATTAAGGATGAAGTAAAGGAATTAGACGTTGAAAAAGCAAAAGAGCTCCTTGCTGATGCTGGCTATAAAGAAAATTCTGACGGCAAAATGGAAAAGGGCGGAAAACTGCTTAAGCTTGAATTGATTACTTATAAAACAAGACCTGAGCTGCCATTAATAGCACAGCTGCTACAATCAGATGCAGCAAAAGCAGGCATTGATATTGACGTAAAAACAGTAGAAAATGCAGATGCTCATTTAGCTGAACATACAGATTGGGATTTGGCTACTTACAGTAATAATACTTCACCGCGAGGAGACGGCAGCTACTTCCTGAACACTGCATTCACAGAAACAGGTGCACTAAATGTCGGGAAAATTAGTAATGGAGAATTGACTGATGTTATTAATAAGCTGAATCGCACTGAGGATTTAGAGGAGAGAACGAAAATTACTCAGGAGGCAGCAGCTCTTATTAATAAGAATGCTCTTCACAGCTACGCTGTGTATCCTAATATTCTTATCGGGATGAGTGACAGAATCATAAACTGGAAGCCTACAGCGGAGGAGTATTACATATTAACCCATACAATGGATGTGGAATGACGTGCTTCTTCTTATAAAAAAAAGACTTCTTCAATTAGTGATGGTAATCTTCCTTTTATCTATTTTTACATTCAGCTTAATGAAGCTTGCGCCGGGTGACCCGGTTCTGTCCATTCTGAATGCAGATGAAATGATGGTGACACAGGAGGATCAGGCCAGGCTCCGTACGGAACTTGGCTTTGATCAGCCTCTTTATAAACAGTATGGACAGTGGATGCTTGGAATAGTGAAGCTTGATCTTGGCACATCTTATATGAGCGGGAAACCTGTGTGGGATGAAATGATGGATCGTTTGCCGGTCACCCTGCAGCTTACTGCTTTCGCCCTGCTCGTCATGGTGTCTATTTCAGTTCCCCTTGGGATTCTTTCTGCCCGTAATCAAGGCAAATGGCCTGATCATATCAGCAGAGTGTTTGCCCTTATTGGAGCATCTATTCCAAGCTTTTGGCTTGGCTTGATGTTTATTTATTTTTTTGCTTTCAAACTTGGGCTTCTTCCTTCTGCAGGGTTTGGCACATTGCCTCAAATGATCTTGCCCTCCCTGGCCCTCGGGCTCTCTTTGGCAGCAGTATATTCAAGACTCATCAGATCAGGACTGCTTAACACATTTTCGGAAGACTACATTCAAGCAGCTCGGGCAAGAGGAGTGAAGGAATGGAGAATCCTCTGGTTTCATGCTTTTAGAGCAGCACTTCTTCCGGTCATAACGGTCTTTGGATTAAGCGCGGGCAGCCTGCTTGGAGGAGCGGTGGTCATAGAGATCTTATTTTCGTGGCCAGGCCTTGGCAGCATGGCTGTTGATGCAATTTTCAGCCGCGATTATCCCCTTATTCAGGGATATGTACTTTTAACGGGTGTTTTTGTTGTTGTCGTGAATTTGCTCGTTGATTTATCCTACCAGCTTATTGATCCGAGAATAAATCAGGAAAGGGGGAAGACTGGTTGAAGGTCTCTTTAACTTGGAAAAAGAATATGCGGGGTGCATATAGAATGAATTCAGCAACGCTGACATGGATAGGGATCATCTCTCTATCTATCATTGTCCTTATTACTCTTCTTGGAACATTCCTTTTACCGAATGATCCTTTAACTGCGAATATGGCAGAGCGTCTTTCCCCGCCAAGTCTAACTCATCCACTTGGGACGGACCACATGGGCAGGTGTATTTTTTCAAGACTTGTGATCGGATCTCAAGCTACACTCGGCATAACCTCCCTTGTTATTGCAACCGTTGTTTTAATCGGTATTCCATTTGGTTTGCTTTCAGGATATATAGGAGGTCGGGTTGATTCATTTATAATGAGGCTGGCAGACGGGTTAATTGCACTGCCTGAATTTATTTTAGCCATTGCCGTTGCAGGCTTTCTGGGTCCAAGCTTAGTTAATTTGATGATTTCGGTCGTACTTGTGAAATGGATCAGCTACACAAGAGTAGTAAGGGGCATAATTTTATCAGAACGTGAAAAGGAATATGTGCTGGCAGCTAAGGTTGGAGGATGTCCCACATGGAAAATTATCATTAGGCATTTGCTTCCGCAAATTCTGTCACCAGTTCTTGTGCTTGCAGCACTTGATGTAGGAAAAGTCATTTTGATTATTTCCTCTCTCTCCTATCTTGGACTGGGCGCGCAGCCCCCTGCACCGGAGTGGGGTGCGATGTTAAATGACGGCCGGCCGTATTTTCAAACCTTTCCCGAGTTAATGATTTATCCCGGATTGGCCATTTTTTTTGTTGTGCTGTCATGCAATTTAATAGGAGAAGGTTTAAGAGACAAGCTGGATGTAAAAAGTGTCTAACTCTGGGAGGCGGGGAAACATGAATGCAGTCATGGAACTTGAAAAAATCCAAAATATAGACTCATCGGCAGCTGATCAGGCTGTTCTTCTTGAAATAAGGGACCTCTCCATTTCATCGCTTTTTAGTGAAAGAAAACTTGTGAACAAGGTGAATCTGACTTTAAAGCGGGGAGAAATGCTTGGACTTGCGGGGGAAAGCGGAAGCGGAAAAAGCTTAACTGCTCTAGCTGTTTTAGGATTGCTTCCTTCTGAGCTTTATGTTTCGGAAGGTTCAATCACACTATACGGCAAAAAACTTAAAGGCCTTTCCGAAAAGGAATTGAGAGTACTGCGCGGAAGGGAAATTGCTTATATCTTTCAGCATTATCAAGGCAGCTTTACTCCTTTTATAAAAATAGGCAAGCAGCTTGCTGAAGCACTTAGAAGCCATTTTGAGTTAACTAAAAAAGAAGCTAAAGAAAAAGCCCTTATGTGGCTTAATCGTGTACAGCTCCCTGCAGAAAGGATCTTTGGCAGCTACCCTCACCAGCTTAGCGGGGGCCAGCTTCAAAGGGCTTCCCTTGCATCTGCGCTCATGCTTGAACCTGCCTTGATTATTGCTGATGAGCCGACAACAGCACTGGATGTTCTGACAAGCGAATCTATTCTGGATTTGCTCGTACAGCTTCAACAAGAGCTAAACTGCGGGATATTGCTGATTTCTCATGATTTAGGGCACTTGTTAAAAAGAACAGATTCTATGGCCGTTATGTACGGGGGACAAATTGCAGAAAAGGGATTCACAAAAAGCATCAAAAACAATCCTAAACACCCATATACAAAGCTTCTGCTGAATGCAAGACCTGTATTAAGCAGAGAGGAGCCGAAGGGATTAGCTGCAATCCAGGGTGATCCTGGACTGGTTGCCTCAAACGGATGTTCGTTTTCACTTAGGTGCCCGATGGCCTTTGAAAAGTGCAGTGCCGTTCCAGCATTTGAGGAAGCAGAGAACTCACATGCAGCAGCGTGTCATGCAGCAGCAGGAAAAGGAATGAATTCAAATGTTAGAAGTTAAAAACGTATCGAAATCCTATCAGTCAACGATTGTTTTAAAGGATATTTCCTTTCATATGGCGCGAGGAGAGTGTCTTGGACTCATTGGCGGAAGCGGAAGCGGGAAGAGTACGCTAGCAAAGCTGATTTTGGGAATTGCACAGTGTGATGAAGGAGAAGTTATTATAAATGGTACTGATTTTTCAGTGTTTAAAAAGAGGTGAGCTGAGAAGGGCAAGACGTCATGTGCAGGTTGTATTCCAGGATCCTTCTGCTTCTTTGAATCCGAAGCTTCCTATTTGGAAGACAATCATCGAACCACTCGAAAATTTCCCGGATTCAGTCCCTCCTTTTTTGATAGAGGTTCGAGCGGACAAAAAGAAGATGGCTGAAATCCTTTTGAGTAAAGTAGGCCTGCAGAAGGACTTACTGAACAGATATCCTCACCAGCTTAGCGGCGGTCAAAGGCAAAGAGTCGCAATCGCCAGAGGAATCAGCCTCCAGCCAAGCTTGCTGATCTGTGATGAGCCGACATCCAGCCTGGATGTGTCGATTCAAGCCCAGATTTTGAATCTCCTCAAATCTCTAAAAGCTGAATTTAATATGTCTTATTTGTTTATTTCTCACGATATGGCAGCGGCTCGATATATGTGTGATCGATTTGCTGTCCTTAAAGAAGGTTCACTTGTTGATCTTTTTTCAGCAGATGAACTTTTTGGAGAGAATCGTCACCCCTATACAAGGAAACTTATTGCAGCTGCAATGGAAAGCTGAGAGAAGAACAGCGGCTGAATCTGCTGCTCATGTATGATTGTTGATTATTTAGATAGTTTTGCTGAAATCCCTTATCAAAAGGGATTTTTTATTTCAGATAAGAAAGTAGAGGTGTTCATTATGAATCATAAAAAATATATCATGCTTGCTATTCCCCTTACTCTTTCTGCAATGACTACAGCTCTTATTGGAGCTGTCGATACGGCTGTAGCCGGACAGCTTTCTGATCCAGCTTATATTGGAGGAGTGGCGGTAGGGGCTGTTCTGTTTAACACGATGTACTGGCTTTTTGGATTCTTGAGAGTCAGCACTTCAGGCTTTACGGCACAGGCACACGGAGCCATGAATGAAAAGTTAATGAGGCTTTAGTCTGGTTAGGCCTTTGCTATTGGCGATGGCTGTCGGCATTCTATTTATTCTTTTAGAAATCCTCTTTCTGACCTTGCCATGACAATCATAGAACCTGCTGATGAGGTAAAGGAATATGCGCTGCAATACATTGATATCCGAATATGGGGGGCGCCATTTGCATTAATTCAATATGTTATCCTTGGCTGGCTGATGGGTTTGTCGAGAATTAAGGAGGCTTTCTATTTGCAGATAGGGATGAATGGACTGAATATCATTCTGGATATCCTGTTTGTTCAAGTATTTTTATGGGGAGTACAGGGGGGTGCGGCGGCAACTCTGATTGCGGAGATCTTTTTAGTCATCGTTGTTTTTTTCCTGATCATCAGGAAAAAGAGCTTTTCCTTTCCATCTCGCGAATTAACAGAGGTATTCGAAATGGAGAGATGTTCTGACTATGCTTTATGTAAATCGGGATTTATTTATTCGGACTGTCTGTCTTCTGATTATGTTTAACCTCTTCACAAAATTCGTCGCTTCTTTCGGGACAGAAATGCTTGCAGCAAATGCCATTTTAATTCAGATTCATTATTTAATGGCTTATTTCTTTGATGGGTTTGCCAATGCTTCAAGTATATTATGCGGGCGGGCAATCGGAGCCAAAGATAAGAAAGAGTTTGTAAACACCTTATCCTTTCTATTCAATGGTCTATTTACACAGCTCTCTTTGTCACTTTCATTTATCTTTTGTTTAAAGAAGCCCTTATTCGTTTGTTCACCAGAAAAGAACCGGTTGCAGAACTTGCTTCGGAATATGGTAATTGGCTGTTAGTATATCCTGCAGCAGCTTCCTTAGGACTTGTTCTCTATGGAGTGTTTACGGGTGCTGCTTCTGCTGCGTGAGTGAGAAATTCCATGATCTATTCGTTGTTTGTATACCTGATTGCTTTATGGTCTCTTTTGCCTATTTATGAAAACCACGGCTTGTGGCTCTCTATTTTATGTTCAGCATAGGTAGATCTCTGTTCCTGATCATGTATATTCCTGGACTGAATAAAAGAATCTATTCTCTTTAAACCTTAAAAAAATACCCTGACTGGAAAATCATTCAGTTGCGATGCAGCAGCTATTTCTGTATACTGTTCTCATTGTTTGTACATATGTCCGCATAAGAGATACAGAATGCGGATTAGGAGGAAGCTGTCATGATAGGAAGATTATTGATTTCATGTGAGGACCGGCCTGGAATTGTGGCTGCGGTCTCACGTTTTTTAGCAGATGAGGGAGCCAATATTATTCATTCGGATCAGCATTCAACAGATCCTGTAGGCGGTCTGTTTTTTATGAGAATCGAATTTCAGCTGCTTGGGATTGAAGATAAGATTGAGGAGATCAGAACCCGATTTGAAAAAACAGCAGAACCGTTTCATATAAAATGGCGCATGTCCTGTGCCAGCGATAAAAAGAAAATTGCCATTTTTGTTTCTAAAGAAGATCATTGTCTGCAGGATCTTCTTCAGCGTTTCCGGCTTGGAGAGCTGTCTGCGGAAATCTCAATGGTAGTCAGCAACCATGATGATATGAGAGACATTGTGAAGCCATACGGCATTCCGTATCATCATGTACCTGCAACAAAGGATACAAGGGAGGAAGCGGCTAAACGCCATCTTTCATTACTGGAAGAAGCCAATGTGGATACAGTTGTGCTTGCGCGTTACATGCAAATCATACCGCCTGTTATGATTGAGCAGTATAAAAATCAAATCATCAATATTCATCATTCGTTTCTCCCGGCATTCGTCGGCGGGAAACCGTATAATCAGGCATATGACCGCGGTGTGAAAATCATCGGTGCTACTGCGCACTATGTAACAGAAGAACTTGATCAGGGTCCGATTATCGAACAGGATGTCGAGCGTGTCAGTCACCGTTATCAGATTAAGGATTTAAAGAGAATTGGAAGAGATGTCGAGAAGCTTGTTCTTTCAAGAGCGGTAGGCTGGCATTTAGATGATAAAGTGCTTGTTTATGAAAACAAGACTGTGGTGTTTCCATAAGATAATGAATCATGCAAAAAATCCGCTCTGAGCGGATTTTTTGCGTGTGATGCAGAGGGGTCTATTTCTTTACACTCTGCTTTAAATCGATTTTTTCGTATACTTTATCAAGCAGGATTTTATCATTTAAAATGGTTTGTTTATTTTCTTCAACCAGTTCCTTAAATGATTTCTTTTTAATTCTCATCCGTTATTCCCCTTTCGCTGCATTCTGTCGCTGAATTCCTTTTCAAGCTTAATTTCGCAGAGCTCATAAAGCTGGCCTTCTGCCGTTCTATATATCCCCATATCAAGCAGCTGTTCAATTAATTCATTTTTCCGTGATTCAGCAGCTCCATGAATCGTTGTTTTCATAAAGAAAAGTTCACCTCAATATAAATGATTATGATAATCATTCTCAACTAAATTATACTTGCATTTAGTATGCAAAGCAAGTATTTTCATTCTTATAGGCCGAAAATGGTTCTAATTATATATATCACCAAATGAAAAAAACAAAACCAGAAAATTTGTTTTTTAAGAAAAGATGGTTTAAAATATAAATAGTAACCATTACGATTTATCTTATCATAACATCCTGGTAAATGAAAGGAAGAGAAGATTGGCTAGGAAAGCAAAGGTAGTGAAAGAACTGAAACGTCAGGAAATGGTTGAAAAATATAGAGAACTAAGAACGCAGCTGAAAAAGGAGGGGGATTTGGAGGCTTTAAGGAAGCTGCCGCGTGATTCCTCTCCCGCACGCTTGAAGAATCGCTGTGAAATCTCAGGAAGGCCGAGGGGATATATACGCAAGTTTAAGCTTTCAAGAATTGCTTTTAGAGAATATGCCCACAAAGGACAGCTCCCGGGAGTGAAAAAAGCTAGCTGGTAGGAATGAAAAGGCGGGTGATGCATGATCACCCGCCTTTTATTATTTTCGATAAGAAAGCTCTGCAACTGCATCATGAAGATGAATGGATTCTTCATTTCGGCATTCGACATGAAAGGCAGCCACAAAATCAAGCTCATAAAGGTCTGCTGCTACTAATCGCACCATATCTTCTACGAAACGCGGATTTTCATAGGCTGTTTCTGTTACCATTTTTTCATCAGGGCGCTTTAGGACGGGATGGATCATGGCACTTGCATTTGTTTCTGCAGCTGCAAGCAGCGCTTCTTTCCAGTCCTGCTCCTCGCGAAAGTCTTCCGTGAATTCTACATCCATCGTGATAAACCCGCGCTGATTATGGGCACTGTATTCACTGATTTCTTTTGAGCATGGACAAAGAGTTGTTACTGCGCAAGTAAGCTTTGCGCTGGCTGTGAACCCTTTTCCTTCTTCATACTTAATTTTTAAGCCTGCAGTTGCATGGTTCAAGCCGGCAAGCTCAGAGCTTGGCCCCTTTCGCTCATAAAACCATGGAAAGGTAACTTCAATTTCGGCATCCTTTTGTTTAAGGCGTCCGGCAAGCTCTTTAGTAAAATCATAAAGCTCTGTTAGGGAAAGAGTGAATCCCCCATTTAAACGGTACTTCTCAAGCTGCTCAGTAAAACGGCTCATGTTTGTGCCCTTAGCTTCGTAAGAAATGGATGATGTCATTTTAAAGGTAGCAACAGTCGTTTGCTCCAATGGGCTTAATGAAGATAGGATACGAACAGGATATTTCACATTGCTGATTCCAACTGCATTTATATGAAAAAGAAAATCTTTTTTTGAATTTTGCAGATCAGGCATTTTGTCTTTTTCGGTTGGTTTCGTTTTTAAACCTGGTTCTACTGAGCCAAAGAGTCTATGTCTCTCTTTTTTCGGCGGTAATGTAATCTCTCTAATCATGGATGATCTCCTCTCAAGTGCCTCAATAATAGAGAGTATACTTTACAAAGATAGATAACGGCAATTATTAAAGCTTAAATTTTCCCGTCATATGCCGGATATAATTTGTTCAGCAGCCTGTCTTGCTCCTGATATATTTCTCGCAATTGGTCCAATTTGAAGTTCTGCTAAAGCTCCTGTCACGTATAAGCCTTCTGTCCATTCCAGATGTTCTGAGACAATAGGATATCCGCATTCCGCACATTTTAGCTCTTCTCTTTTTATTAAGGGAGAAATCCATTCTTTTCCTGGAGGAGCAGGTATAAAGCCTGTAGCCAGAATGATAGATTCAGCGAATACCTCAAGACCTGATTCAGCAGTAAGTATAACTCCATTGTCAGCTGCTTTAAATGATTCAATTTCTTCATCTATCCACTCCAGCTGTCCTCGTTTTTTCAGGTGATGAAGCTTCATATGAAGATCCCTTGTAATTGAGCCGCGGTGTCTCGCTTCAATAATTTTTCTGCGCCTGCTTATGTAGTTTCTATCATTCCTGAAAGCGCGCTGCCTTTTAGGGCCGAGCCACCCAGGGTCACTGTCAAACAGGTTCACTCTGAAGGGGTGTCTTTTCACCATTGTGACTTCACCCGGGAACAGAGATGCAAGCTTGCAGGCAAGGTGTGCGGCTGTCATCCCGCCGCCTATAACGGAAATCGGACCTTTCAATGCTTCAAAATGGAGGTCCTGATCAAAAACATGATAGATGGCGGATATTTTTTCTTTTAATTCCAAAGCCCACTCAGGCCAATGGGGCTGTTCGCCAATACCGATTGCAATGACCACATTCTTTGCATGAAAACACCTGCTTTCTTCATTTATAACTTTCCAGGATTCTCCGCTTTTATAGACTTTTCCGACTCGCCCCTGAATCCAGCATTCCCCTAAATGTAAATCCTGAAATAAATGATCACAATGCTTTTTAAACAGATCAATGGAAGGTCTTTTAAAGCGGCCGTAGTATGCTTGATCATTCTTCTGTTTAGCAAACTTCTCAAGTCCAAAGGGGTTTCTTTCGATATGATGGACAGACGGTGAGCGCAAATATGGCATAGATATGGCTCCTGTACAGCGCTCCCAGTTTTCCAGCGGTTTTGAATGGGGATCTATGATTCGAATTTTATTTGCTGTGGTTTTCTTGCTTTGAAGGAGAAAAGTTGCTATTGTCACTCCTTGAACTCCGCCTCCGATAATAATCCAGTCGTACATAACCAATATCACTCCTGTTTACAAAACGTAATTATTACGATTTAATAAAGACAGTGTACCGAAATATTGAACTGCTTGCAAGAGTGATAGAAATTTTGTCACCAAGTTGCATAATTCATTGACAAGCCCCGTATGATATAATGCTAGGAGAAAAGAATAGGATTGGAGTTTTATGATGAAAAAACCAGCCTCTTCTATTGTGAAAGAGTCATTTGCTCTTGCATTAATAGGATTGTTTATTTATCTTTTTATTTTCATAGATTTCGGAGATTTTCAGATTGATGCACCAAAAGCATTTCTGAATTTAAATACCATTTTCTTAAGCATCGTGCTTGAGGCCATCCCTTTTATTTTGCTTGGCGTTTTTGTATCGGCTCTTATTCAATCGTTTGTATCAGAGGAAATGATTCAGCGGTTTTTGCCGAAGAACGCAATTATTGCTCTTTTTCCCGCGGCCCTGCTCGGCATTATTTTTCCTGTTTGCGAGTGTGCGATTGTCCCGATCGTCAGACGCTTAATTAAAAAAGGGATGCCGCTTCATGTCGGAATTGTCTTTTTAGTTGCCGCTCCGATATTAAATCCGGTCGTCTTTGCATCTACATATTATGCTTTCCAGTCTTCAAAAGAAATTGTTTACGGTCGGATGGGGCTCGCATTTGTCGTTTCCATCTTGGTTGGATTCGTTGTGTATCTACTTTTCAAAAACCGCGATCAGCTGAAGTGGACAAGAGAAGAATTGGTTGGAAGAGGTGCGGGAGCAGAGCCTGTTAAAGGCGTGAACAAATTTAAGGAAACGCTTTTCCATGCAAGTGATGAGTTTTTCGAAATGGGAAAATATCTGATTCTGGGAGCATTTATTGCGAGTATTTTTCAGACATTCTTGGATCGGTCTATGCTTGCAGAACTTGGTTCGAGCGACTTTTTATCACCAGCAATTATGATGGCATTCGCCTATATTCTCTCACTTTGTTCAGAAGCTGATGCGTTTGTTGCCGCTTCATTCGGAGGAACATTCACTGCAGGCTCGCTGCTTGCTTTTCTCGTGTACGGTCCAATGGTCGATTTAAAGAATACGATCATGCTGTTTGCCTTTTTCAGAGTGAAGTTCGTTGCAGCATTTATTGGGATAGTAACGGCTGCCGTTTATGTGTCCGTCTTAGTGTACCAGCAGTTTATTTTATAAAGGAGGGAATTCTTAAGCAATGGAAAAACAAAGAGATTACCGTTTTCACCTCTACCTGCGCGGAATTATCTTAATGGGGTTTACGATGCTCCTTTTTAAGCTGATCATAACGGGAGATATTCAAAATTTTATTGCTCCCCGCATGCTGCCGTTTATCTATTTTGCAGTGATCACCTTTTTGCTTTTGGGAGTTGTGCAGATTTGGAGAAGCGGCAGTAAAAATGAAGAAGAATTATACTGCAATTGCGGCTTTGATCATTCAGGGAAAAGCACGCCGATTCAATCGATTATGATCTATTCCATGTTTGTCTTCCCGGTTGTGACCGGATTTGTCTTCCCTGATGTGGTTTTAGACAGCTCGATTGCCGCAAAACGCGGCTTTAAATCAGGCTTAAGCCAGTCTCAAGAAACAGCAAAAAGTGAAGAGCCTCCAATGGATGAGGACTTAGCCGATCTTTATTTACAGGATCCTGATGAATATATGAAGCAGCTTGAAGAGAGAGTTCAGGAAAAGTCTCAATCGCCGGATTCCAGTCCAGATGTGCCTCTTGAACATCCAGACGGATTCCAAATCCAAGCTCCTCCAGACGGATTCTATAAAGAGCTGGAAGCAAAAATGCTGAAGATGAAAAAAATTGTTTTAACAGAAGAGAATTACATTGCCATGACAAACATTATGGATAAAAACCCTGAAAAGTTTTCCGGTAAAGAAGTAGAAATGCTCGGATTTGTTTATAGGGAAGATGACTTCAAAGAAGATCAATTCGTGGTAGCACGGTTCGGACTATCGTGCTGTGTTGCGGATGCATCTGTATATGGAACGCTTGCCTCGATTGCTGATGGAGAGAAATATCAGCAGGATGAGTGGGTGAAAGTCTCCGGTGTCATTAAAAGTGTGAAATACCAGGACTGGGTTCTTCCTAATGTAGAGATCCAATCTATTGAAAAAATTGAACAGCCAAAAGAACCTTATGTTTATGAGGAATATTAATAGAAAAAACCAGCGGGATTTTCATTTCCCTGCTGGTTTTTATCTTATTTAAGAGCATTTACAGCATTGATTAATCCATGTCCTGCTTCGCCATCATATCCATTTTTATATAAATCGATAGAAGAAGATTGAACAATTTGCTTTACTTGAGCCGGAGAGAGCTGATCTTTTCCATGCTTTGCGATGATAACTCCTGCAAGTGCAGCTGCTTTAGGAGCTGCCATTGATGTACCTGCTTTGTAGCCGTATCCTCCAGGTACAGTGGCTAAACATAGATAAGTATTATCTCTGCCTGCCCCAGTACTTGGATTGTAATTTGGCCCTAAATCGCCGCCTGGAGCAATCACGTCAATTTTCCCAACGCCATAGTTTGAGTAGAAAGCCAAGTTCTTAAGCTTTCCGCCAGCTGAAACGCGAATCATGCTCTGGCTGCTCGGGCTTCTGTGAGTAGCTCCATTATCATCACCAGAGAGTTTGCCTGGACTGCTGATATCTACTGCGTTGTTGCCCGCAGAGCCTACAACTGTTACACCTTTTTGAATGGCATACTTTATTGCACGATTAAAGAGCTGGACATCAGCAACGATATCTTTTGTAGCGAACTCAGGATTTTGGTACCAGTCGTAACCGCCCAAGGACATGTTTACTACATCTACATTATCATCGGCAGCCGCCATAAGGGCTTCAGCGATATGAGCCGTTTCAGCTCCTCCTGTTGGTCCAAATACACGGTATGCAGCTACTTTTAAATCAGGCCCGACACCCATTGTTCTTCCTTTTGCTGCAATCGAACCGGCTACGTGTGTGCCATGTCCGTTTTCATCTTTAGGATCTGTAAGACCCGGAACAAAAGATTTTCCATATGCGTAGTTTTCTTTTAAATCAGGGTGAGTATAATCAATCCCTGTATCAATGACGCCTACTACAATATCTTCGCCGGAAGCTGCTTTTCCAGTACCGCCTGGAAGTTTCCATGAGGCGCCGTTTTCTGTAACTTGCTTAATATCCCATTGAAGCGTCTCATACAGATCTGCTTTTGCAGTTTCAGCTTCCTGGATCGTTAATTCTGCTTCAACTGCAGGTGTCTCAGGGTACAACTTATTCTGAATGCCGGCTTCAGCGATCTGGGAGGATTTTTTAACTTCTTTTAAGAATTCAGGATTTGCTGAAGTAACTTCTACTGCACCAACATGTTCAAGCGTGCTGCTTATTTTTCCTCCAGCATCTTCTACTAAGTCTTTATACCCGGACGGTAAATTAGTCTCGTTTTTGAAGATAACTATGTATTTCTTCTCAAGTGCCTGAGCCTGTCCTGTTTGTGCAGGCCCTGCAAATACGGCAGAAGCACAAAGTGCCGTGGTCAAGATGCCTGAAAAAATAACTTTCTTCAATGTCATTATTTATAACCCCCTTTGTTTTCTTAATTTTCATTATATTATAAAGAATGTGGGAGAAATGAATATTATTCGTCATATTTCTTGCTATTGATGCTGTTGAATAAACATATTGATATAAGATTACTATCCGTTTTGAAGGATCTGGTAAACCATAGTGACTTTTAGACTGTAAAGGATGCTGTTTAATAGTACGCATGTTCAATCATTTTGTCGAAATGATCGTCCTTTTTTCATGATTTCTTTTAAATTTCAAAAAAAAAACGCCTGATCATGTCAGACGTTTTCCTTGTTATGTTTTTTAGAATCTGATTCCTGTGTGTATTCTTCTTTGTGAAGAGGATCAATCTTATGCTCGTATTTATAAGCTTTTGACGTAGTCAGAACACTGAGCAGCAGCACAATAATAATAATAATAATGCAGATCGCAAAAATATAAAACATGTGATAATCTCCCCCTGTATACCATAATTGTATCAGAAATCAGGCAGTAACCTGTTTTATTTTTTCTTAAAAGGGGCAATTTATAAGTACATAAGGAGGAGATTGAAAATGTCTGAAAAATTAGTGCAAACAGTAAATAAACAAGTAGCTAACTGGACTGTTTTATATGAGAAATTACATAATTATCATTGGTTTGTAAAAGGTCAAAACTTCTTTACACTGCATGAAAAATTCGAAGAGCTGTACAATGAAGCGCATGTTCATATTGATGAACTTGCAGAACGACTATTAGCACTTGATGGAGCGCCTGTTGCGACTCTAAAGGAATGTCTTGAGCTATCCACAGTAAGCGAAGCAGAAGGCAAAGAAACAGCAGAGCAAATGGTGAAAACGATCTATGATGATTTTTCAAAAGTTGCCGATGAACTGAAAGAAGGTATGGACCTTGCAGATGAGGTCGGCGATGAAACAACAGGAGACATGCTCCTTGCTATTCATCAAAGTTTAGAAAAGCATAATTGGATGCTGAAATCATTCTTGGGAAAATGAGGCTGCCGCAGGGCAGTCTTTTTTTATTGTTGAATAAATATTAAAATAATCGCTTAGAAGATACTTTAAAAAATCGTTATGCCCAGGAAAAAGTGCATCAAAGCTGTAGAATGGAACAGAAAAATCGTCTTCACCCTAAAAAAAGGTGCGTCATAGAATACCAACATAAATAGTAGATTATCCATGCCCTTCTTTAAGAAAGTTCTCACTAATAATTACTTGAATAGATCTTTTATTTTTCATATTGACACTATCAACCATATAGGTTATTTCTATCGTTACGTCTGCCGATGATAAAATAGAGAGAAGGGTAATAATTCATAATGGCTGGTCAGGCCAGCCGGCTGCAGCACACATTAAGCATGAATTTGGTGCAAAGCCAAATGGCCACGCAGGCAGCACATGTGACAGTCAAGATGGTGGATTTTACAAAAGTTCAGACTTTCCAGATCATCCATCTCTTGGAACATAAGATTGATAAAAAGGCTTAACTGGCATAAAAGACCGGTCCGTGTACAATGGACCGGTCTTTTATGTGCTTTGCCCTGGCTCATTCAGTACATTTTTTTCACTAGCGGGTATTTGCTAGAGCAAAGAGGGAGAGAAAACATAAGATATATGGATTCTATTATTTTTGAAAGGAAGGCAAGAAGATGCCTCGTCCAGAAATGGGCTTGCTTATGTTTACATCCATTTATTTTTCCGTGCTCACCTTCATAGTTGGCGAGCTTCATGAAATTTTTTTAATTCTGCTTTCGTTAATGTTCATTGAGTTAGTCACCTTTATTCTGGCTGATGCTCTAACCAATACTGGAAATTTGCTTAGAAATTCGATTTCAAGGCTTGGTGCAAAGGTTATCATCATTTCAGTCGTGGCTGTTGCAAATTTAATTGATTTGGTGCTTAATACGAACTATATACTGCGTGATGGAACGATCTGCTTCTATATTGTTTTCGAAGCTCTCCGCATCTTAAGAAATGCTCATAATGTGAAGCTGCCTGTTCCGAAGTTTTTAATTAGGATTTTAGAGTTTATTGAGCAATTATTTAAAAAATGAGTGCCGAATAATTTGTTCATGAATAGGAAAAAAATAAACAATGGACAAGTAAAGGGGTGCTTTTAGGAAATGTCAGATACGAAGCAAACTTATTATGTAACGGTTGCGAACGGTGAAATATCACAGCTGAGCACGTCAGCTCCGTGGGATTATAAGATTGAAGCGACAGAAGAAGAAATTACATCGCTCAGAGAGTATTTTGATCAGGTGTATTCATCTGACTGGCAGGGTTTCTTCAGAGCCCATGTACCGTATTTAGAATATCATTATGACAGGCAGAATGATGCAATTGATCAAACGAATTATAAAATTTATGAAATGATTTATCAGCTTGGAGACGAAGAAGCCAAGAATCATATTCGTTCCCAGGGAATTTTAAAAAAGATTGAAGAACAACAATAGGTCTTATACAAACTCTTTCATTGTGATAAGATTTTTATGGACACATAGAAATTGAGGGATAGAAAATGTTTCGATTTAAAGATTATTATCACAATGAAGTTCATCTGTCTTTTGAAGAATATCCATTTTCAAAAGAACCTAAGCATGTTTGGGTCATTTGCCGGTTTGGGGATCAGTGGCTGCTTACGATTCATAGAGATCGTGGATATGAATTTCCCGGCGGCAAGGTCGAAAACTCAGAAAGTCCTGATGATGCTGCGTTAAGAGAAGTAAAAGAAGAAACAGGAGCAACCGTATCAAAACTAAGATATATAGGACAGTATAAGGTGCTCGGAAAAGAAAAAACCATCATTAAAAACATCTATTACGCAGAAATAGGCGAGATTACCCCCCAAACCGACTATCTTGAGACAAAAGGACCAATCTTATTTGAAGCACTGCCTGAGGATATCGGAAGGAATCGCAAGTTCAGCTTTATTATGAAAGATGATGTATTGGTTAAGAGCCTTGAGAAAGTCTTGGCTGAATATTTGGTATGATTCCGGTATTGGATGCCGGGATTTTTTTTGTTTAAAAAATAAAACGTCCCATTGGAAAATATAGTAATATTAATTGAAGGAGATGAAAGCAGGGGGATTAAAAAATGACTCACAGTGAACCAAGATACATTTGGATGGCCATTTCTTTAGTATTAGCAGTCTCAAGTTTTTTTGTGATCCTGATTGTTCCGTATACCATACATAACATTTTATTTCACACAATGAATACAGCTACAATCCAAACGCCTAAGCTTGTGCTGTATATGTACGGAATATCAATTGGAATTTTCGCACTTGCAAGTTTTTTTATGTATTTGAATCAGAAAAAACTATGGAAAGCTGCATTGCCGTTAACTGTTATTGGGGTTATTGGGATTGGACTTGGTACAGATCACTATAAGGTGGTGACTTATGATGAAATTAAATTCAGCAAACCATGGTCTTTTGCTGAAACTAGCTACGAATGGAAGGACGTTAAAGAAATTATCACGGAAGAATCAGATGATGAGGCGGTTAACTGGCAGGTGAAGCTGTTATTTAAGGATGGAGAAGAGCTTGTCTTTCTTCGAGACAGAAGATTCAACAGTGATCATGCAAATTTTTATTCTGCTGCAAAAATGAATGGGGTTCCTTACAAAGGCATAAATGATAAATAAAAAGGCTTTCGATTACCGAAAGCCTTTTTATATGAGCTTTATACTCCAATCGATGAAGCAATATTTTCTTTTTTAAGAAAATCTGCCAGCAGGTCTGGAGCCGTCAAGTAGATTAAGCCGTTTCCTTCAAGACTTTTTGGAAAGCCGAGTGGTATCGTGCGTTTCATCAGCTGTGCATAGATTTCCGGCTCTGAAAGCTTTCTTTCGAATTCACTCTCAGCCATCAGTTTCACTAATGCAAGAGCGCCTGAAACGTGCGGTGCGGACATCGATGTTCCGCTGAAAACGGCATATTTTCCGCCTGGGATGGTAGAAATGATTTTCTCACCTGGTGCCACGGCATCTATTTCATTATTGGAATTTGTAAAGTAAGAAGATTTTCTTTGAAGGCTGATTGCTCCGACTGAAATGACTTCATTGTAGCAGCCAGGGTAAGAAAACTCAGATGTTTTGCTGTTCCCATCGCCTTCATTTCCAGCTGCACATACGACAAGGATTTGATTTTGGACAGCCTTCTGAACGGCCTGATGAAGCTCAGGAACGTCTGTTGGTCCGCCGAGAGACATCGAGATAATATCAGCCTTTTCTGCGATAGCATATTCAATGGCATTAATAATCCACTCATAGGCACCTGAACCTTCTTCACCGCCAAGTGCTTTTAAAATAAGGAGCTTAGCTTCAGGTGCTACACCAATAACTCCTGATTCAGCATTTACGGCAGCAATCGTACCGGACACATGTGTTCCATGGCCGTTGTAGTCTGTAAATACTTCCGGATCTCCATTATCATCATCGGTAAAGTTGCGGCCGCCGATTACTCTGCCCTCTAAATCCGGGTGCTGAGCATCACATCCTGTGTCAATTACTGCGATCAAAACATCTTTGCCTTTATTTCCTTTGCTCCATAATGCGGGGGCTTGAATTAATTCCACGCCTTCCGGGATTTGCTGTACCTCTACAAGCTGATTATCAACTTTGTACGGGATTAATTTAATAGACTTTTCCATTACAACCCCTCCTAATCATTTTTTTAAGAAACAAATGTTAAGGCCAGAGACAGAGGTAAAATAATCGGAACTTTCTGTTAAATTCTATCATTTTCCTTCAATTCTAGCAAATGCCAAATAGACTAGGGGTACGAATAATGAAAATGTCACAGAATCTATTAAGACTGATAATCCAGCAGTAAAACAAAAATAAGGCCCATTCAGGGCCGTATTTGCTATTCATCATCCTTAACCAGTTTTCTCTCCAGCAGTTCAACGGCCTGGTACATAATGGTTGCAAAGCAGGCGATAATGATAAGCGAGAGAAGAACGAGAGTGAAGTTGAAGACCTGAAAACCATAAATAATCATGTATCCCAAACCTTTTGCAGATACCAGGAATTCTCCGACTATGACACCAACCCATGAGAGTCCTACATTGACTTTCAAGGTTGAAATAATCGTAGGAAATGATGCGGGCAGTACGGCTTCTTTAAACATCTGCCATTTTGAAGCGCCGAATGTCTGAAGCACCTTTAGGTAGTTAGAATCAATTTCTCTGAATGCCGTATAAACTACGATTGCTGTTATAATGATAGAGATGATGGCGCCCATCGCAATAATAGAGAAATAACCCGGTCCAAGTGCAACGATTAATATAGGTCCGAGCGCAACCTTTGGCATGGCATTTAAAATGACCAAGTATGGATCAAGAATATTTGACAGCCGCTTTGACCACCAGAGAACAGCTGCAAGCACAGTGCCGGACAGGGTGCCGATTATAAACCCAAGAACGGTTTCAAATAAGGTGACGCTCAAATTTGATAAGAGCGATCCATCGGCTGCCTTTTCCAAAAACAAGCTCCATATTTTAGAAGGATAACTGAACAGCAGCGGGTCAATCCACCCTCTCTTGCCAGCTAATTCCCATAGTGAGAAAAAAGCGATAAAGATAAGAATTTGATAAAACCTTACCCAGTTTTTCTCTTTTTTCAAGCCTTTTAAATAAGATTGATGCAATCTGTTTAATTCAATCTTTTCCATCAAGCTGATCCAGCTCCTTCCAAATGTGCTGAAAAAGATCTGTAAAGGAGGGATGCTGTCTCGCGGTAAATGGTGTCAGGTTCTTTAATTCTTCTGGCACGTGAAAGATTTGAGCGATTCTGCCTGGTTTAGAGGAAAGAAGAAAGATGCGGTCACTCATAGCGATGGCTTCGCCAATATCATGTGTGACAAGCAGAGCTGTTTTCCTGAAATCCTTCAATGTGCTCCAGACGAGGTCTTCGAGCTTTAGCTTTGTTTGATAATCAAGCGCTGAAAAAGGTTCATCAAGCATAAGAAGCTTAGGGTTTGTAGAGAGCGTTCTGACCAGAGCTGCACGCTGCCTCATGCCGCCCGAGAGCTGCCGGGGGTATTTCTTCTCGACATTCTCAAGTCCCATATCTTTTAAAAGAGAAAGGCTTTTCTCTTTCGCTTTTGCTGAAAGGTTACCTCCAATTTTCAGGCCGAGCAGAATGTTTTCTTCAATCGTTTTCCATGGGAAAAGGTAATCCTGCTGCAGCATATATCCAATGGCAGAGGAGTCTTTTTTGACTGATCTATCTTCCATTAAAATGCTTCCTTTTGTTGGTGAAATCAGACCCGCGATTATGGACAGCAGGGTAGTTTTGCCGCATCCGCTCGGGCCAAGAAAGGAGATGAATTCTCCTTCCTCTATTTGTAAATCAATATCCTCTAATGCAAGGGTTGCTGATTCTTTTGTAAAATACATATGGTGGATATGCTGGATCGTCAAGAAAGACATGCTGAAACCTCCTTACTTTGCAGCGTCTTCTGCGAACTTCGTATTAACCAGATTCTCGTGTTCGATACGTTCCGGCAATTCGTTCGCTTCTTCCATGATGTTTTGAAGATTGGTCCATTCCGCCTCATCAAGGATTGGATCAGTCGCAAAAGATCCCTGCTCTTTATAGCGTTCAATTACAGTTGTGATAATCTCAAGGTCTGTATCTTTAAATTGCGGGGCAATGGCTTTTGCAATGGTTTCAGCGCTGTTTTCTTCAACCCATTGCTGTGCTTTATAAATAGCTTTTGTAAATTTTTCTGCAGCTTCTGAATCCTCTTTTAAAAAGCTTTCTTTTGCCATAAATGTTGTGTAAGGAACTTTACCGGATTCACTTCCGAATGATGCCACAATGTGGCCTATGCCTTCTTTTTCAAAAATGCTTGCTGTAGGCTCAAACAGCTGAACGAAATCACCGGTTCCTGAAGCAAATGCACTTGGAATATTAGCAAAATCAATATTTTGAATCAGATTTAAATCATTCTGCGGATCAATTCCCTGCTGCTTTAATACAAATTCTCCAACCATCTGCGGCATTCCGCCTTTGCGCTGACCAAGGAAAGTACTGCCTTTAAGCTGATCCCAGCTGAAATTCTCGATTTTTTCTCTTGAGACAAGGAACGTTCCATCCGTTTGTGTTAGCTGGGCAAAATTGATAACCGGATCTTTAGAGCCTTGAGCAGAAACGTAAATCGATGTTTCTGAGCCAACAAGTGCAATATCAGTCCCGTCTGAGAGAAGAGCTGTCATTGTTTTATCTCCGCCCCATGTCGTTGTCAGCTCAACATCTAGGCCTTCTTCTTCAAAAAAACCTTCAGACATTGCTGCATATAAAGGAGCATAAAAAATGGAATGAGTAACCTCAGCCAACCTGATTTTTTCCGGCTTGTTTTGATTGCACGCACTTAGTGTAAAGATAAGAAGAGCAAGTACCGCAAAGCCGATGAGACTTTTTTTCATATGAAATCCTCCTTGGTGACAGACACCATCAAAAAATATTAAAATGAGTATCCAGTTTTGTAACGCCTAAAATAATGTATGATTGCGAAAAAAATGTGTGATTGCCCATAAACGATTTTGTGAGGTGCAAGGAAATGGAAAATGGTTCAATAATCGAGAGTCAGCTGCTGCCGTCGCCTAATCCTAAAATCAGACTGCAGCTCGTTACCTATTTTTCCGAAGGGCTTAAGGTAAAGGGACTCCTTGCTGAGCCGGCTGAAGAAGGAAAGTATGATGGTTTTCTTTATTTAAGAGGCGGGATTAAAAATGTAGGCAAGGTAAGAGCCGGACGGATTGTGCAATTTGCTTCAGAAGGCTTTGTTGTGATGGCTCCGTTTTACCGGGGGAATCAGGGCGGAGAAGGGAATGAAGACTTCGCAGGAGATGACAGGTACGATGCGCTGCATGCTCTGACGCTTTTAAAAAACCACCCTAAAGTTGATAAGGAACGAATCCATGTCTTCGGATTTTCAAGAGGAGGAGTGATGGCGCTTTTTGCAGGAATTTTAGATCAGGACGTTCGTTCATTAGTTACATGGGGCGGTGTTTCTGATATGGTCCTTACATACGAGGAACGGGAAGATTTGCGGAGAATGATGAAGCGGGTGATAGGGGGGACTCCTGCAAAATATCCTGAAAGATATAAGTGGAGAACTCCGCTGTATGACCTGGAGGCATTAAAGGCTCCAATTCTTATTATTCATGGTGCTCATGATCAAAACGTTTCAGTCGAACATGCTTATCTGCTTGAAAAAAGACTTGGTGAACTTGGAAAAAGAGCAGATACGATGTATTTTGAGGAATATACGCATTATTTTCCTCCTGCAGTTAACCGAAAAGTAGTAAGAGAGCTGACTTCTTGGATGAAAAAGCAATAAAATCAGGAATCGGGCTAAATGGATATGTTAAAATAACGTTATATGAAAAAGGAGTGATTAAGATGGGTATGCCTTTAGAATTGAACACGATGATCGTGACAAAAGGGAGAGAAAACCGATTAGAAGAGAATCTTTTTTCTCTCGAAAAAGAGGGCTATCGCATTTATCCGCTGGAGATTCCCGTTGAAGTCAGAAAAACAAAAGAAGGGGAAGTAAGCGGACAGGCTCTGATTAAAAAACTTGAGCTCTCTGATTCTAAAACCATTTTGACTTACCAGCTGATTGCGCTGAAATCTACAAATTAACATTCATACGAAAAAAGCTGCCGGCGGGCAGCTTTTTTGCGTTTTACTTCATGTTAAAATATTTCTCAGCAAGTGATTCAAAATTAACTTTGTCTATTGATTCTTTCTTCACTTCACCATTCACAGACTGTGTAAAGGAAGTGTCAGTCAATGTGATGTTTCCATTTTCAGTGAATCTGGTTAGCAAGCGATTTTTATTAAAAGGTGATTCCGCTGAATCACGGATGATTTCTTGAATTTCATTCAGTTCAGTCATATAAATGCTTTCAGAATCAAAAGCATATCCTTTTTTCCATTCCTTATCTTTATATTTCAGCTTCATTTCCAGGCAGTAATCCTTTTGTAGATCAGGAGTCTTCGTAATTCTGAATTGCCCGTTCTCAGAGGAAATGAGTTTACCATTCAAAGGAACGGGTTTAAGCGGCAGATTTCCTCCAAACCCAGTATCTATTAGATAGGTTTGATCATTTTCCATAAGGAGGATGGCTGCGTGGGTATTGCCGGTTCTGCTCCAGTCTTTTGCAGTATGATCATAAACAATCCCTTGGACCAATTTGGCAGGAAAATCGTTTTCCATCAGGAAAAAATAGAAAAGGGGATTCAGCTCATAACAAAGACCGCCTTGTTTCATGATCAGCATTTTAGAAATTAAGTTCTCTTTGCTGATCTCTAAAGTCTTGTTATCTATGATGCACAAGTTTTCAAATGGAATGGCTTTCGCCGTTTTTTCAAGAACTTCGTCCAAATCTTGAAAAGTGATTTTTGCGTATTCAGGAAAGCCGATTCGTTTTCGGAATAATCCATTGAGTTCATTCATTCTTCTTTCCCCCATCCATTACGATCACCTTGGTTACAAAAGCTATTTTTTCATCCAGGCCAGAAAATCATTTAACTTCGTCAATGAAGTGATATTCTCATTGCACGTATGAGGGTCCTGGCAAATATAATTGCCGCGTTTAATGAAAGTTCCAGGTTCGTTTCCTTTAATTTCTGCAGTAAACATACCAACTTCTTCAAACCGGTTGCAAATCGTGCAGATGCCCTTTTGATTGATGCTGCCGAACGTCCCCTGCAAGCCTATGAGCTTATTGGTTTGAGGGGCTATTATATATTGTTTCCCTGATCCTTTATCATGCCAGCTCAAGTAAGAAATTTCAGTGAAATCCAGTTCTTCTAATGAAGAAGGAGCCTTTATTTTCTTAGCTTTTGGAAACAGCTTTTTTATTATTTGCTCGTTTACTTTTTTAAATGGAATAACAAAAGGCTTTAATTGAGATAGAAAGACATCCGCATCAGATTTGTCTTTAACATCATTTATGGGTGAGAGCAGATCATTCTCTTCAGGTCCAATTTCGTCGAATAACATGAACGTCCTTTCCTGTGCAAGCGATTTTAAGGCCTTTAACACGTTTGGGTCATTAACCGTTCCATATCCATTCACAAGCAGTTGCGTCTGCGCTTTTATATAGTTATATTGGTCGCTTCTTATAAATGGTTCCATTTCAAGATCCTCCATTCAGGCCGTATTAGTAAAAGGTTTAATTCTATAATAAAAGAACAGTTATATTTTTTATATGGTTAGAATGAATAGGAATCAAACTCTGCATAAGAAAAGCGGATTTGTTCTGGCCGAGGAGTTTGGCAATGGAGTTAAACATCAATAATCAAAGATTTATATTTGCTTATCTCTAAAAAACACTGATCATCTTTTGGATCATCAGTGCTGTTTGCTTTTATTTTGTATAGACAATCTTTTTGATTGTTTCGGCTGAAAGATAATATTCTTCAGCTAGTTCCTGAATTTTTTTGCCGCTTTTAAATCTGCGCTTAATCGAACGGTTCCTGTCATCGAGTACCTTTCTTCCACCGGACCGGGTGCCCCACTTATAGTGCGCTGTTTCCGGTTTCGGGATGTAGATGGTCTCTCCCTGAATGTACTGCTGAATTTCTGCAATTAGTTCTTCAGGTAAAATAGCGTTTGCGTTCACATATTTCATTTCTGCCAGCCCCTTATTTGTGATTATAAAAATAAGGTGCAAAGCCACAGGACTTGAAAAGGCAAACGCTGATGCGGGCGATTTAAATAAGTGTCCGCCCCATGCAAAGTATCGCCTTTTTACTGCCGGGCTTTGCATGAGACGATGCAGAATCTGGCAAACGGACTGAATTCGCCAAAAAAGATCACCCCCTTAAAAGAAATGATTGATTTACTTTTTTATACAATTTTATCATATGGATCTAGCTCAAAAAAGGAAAAACGTTCCCGACCAAATTCAGTCTGAGTTCTTTTCCATTTATCAAGCCAGCTGCGATACATCAAAAAAGCTATGCCAGAGTGTGTGGCATAGCTTTTGGATTGCTTATACTGTTGGTCCGCCAAGAGTTTCAATCTCTTCTGAAACATGATTGAACTTTTTGAAATTTTGTTTGAACTTATCTGCAAGCTCTTTTGCTTTTTCATTATACGCATTTATGCTGTCCCAAGTTTTAACTGGCTGCAGAACTTCATCCGGTACACCAGGCACGTGAATTGGAATTTTCAGTCCGAAGTTTTCATCTGTAACAGTTTCCACGTTGTCTAATTCGCCTTCAAGAGCGGATAGAACCATTGAACGGGTATATTTCAGTTTCATGCGCTTGCCGGTTCCGTATTCTCCTCCAGTCCAGCCTGTGTTGACTAAGAATACATTTGCCTGATGCTCATCAATTTTCCGCCCGAGCATCTCTGCATAAACAGTAGCAGGAAGCGGCAGGAAAGGCGAGCCAAAGCACGTAGAGAATGTAGCCTGAGGTGATGTAATGCCTCGCTCTGTTCCGGCAAGCTTGCTTGTGTAGCCGCTTAAGAAGTGGTACATGGCCTGTTCTTTTGTTAATTTGCTGATAGGAGGAAGAACTCCAAATGCATCAGCAGTTAAAAAGACAATCGTATGCGGGTGGCCTGCAATACTAGGCTTCACAATGTTATCCATTGCTTCAAGGGGATAGGCCGCTCTTGTATTTTCAGTAAAGAAGGTATCATCATAGTCAGCAATTCTTGTGTCATCATCAAGTACTACATTTTCAAGCACTGACCCGAATCTTATCGCATCAAAAATTTGAGGTTCTTTTTCACGTGAGAGGTTGATGCACTTGGCATAACAGCCTCCTTCGATATTAAAAACACCGGCATTTGACCATCCGTGCTCATCATCGCCGATTAATTTGCGGTTAGGATCAGCAGACAGGGTTGTTTTTCCTGTTCCTGACAGACCGAAGAAAAGGGCAACATCGCCTTCCTGACCAACATTTGCAGAGCAGTGCATCGGCAGGATACCGCTTTCAGGAAGCAAATAGTTCATGACAGAGAAAATGGATTTTTTCATTTCTCCTGCATATTCCGTTCCTCCGATTAGGATCGTTCTTTTCTCAAAAGAAATGATGATAAAAGTTTCAGAATTTGTTCCATCTACTGACGGATCTGCTTTAAAGTTTGGTGCGGACACGATCGTGAATGGATTATCATGCTGAATCAGCTCATCCGCGCGCTCTGGCTGAATAAATAATTGCTGTGCAAAAAGGTTATGCCAGGCAAATTCATTTACAACCTGAATCGGAAGGCGGTATTTTGCGTCAGCTCCGGCAAAGCCTTTGAAAACAAAGAGCTCATTGCGGTCTTTTAAGTATGAAAGAACTTTTAAGTACAATTTTTCAAATGCCGTTTCAGAGAAAGGCTGATTAACAGCACCCCACTCAATTTTGTCATTTGTTGAATTTTCTTTTACAATAAATTTATCTTTAGGTGAACGTCCTGTGTAAGTACCAGTTGTTGCACGGACTGCTCCTGTTGAAGTTAATGTACCTTCATTGCGCTCTAATACTTTCTCTACAAGAACGGGAACTGATAAGTTATGAAATGCATTTTCCCCTTTAAGTAAAACATCAAGCTCATTTGTAATTTCGATTGAATTCATCCCATACCCATCCTTTACCTATATTTCTATTATTATTTTCAACTATATGTTAAGTGACTCTTCTCGATTAGTATAACACATTAAAATAAATAGTCTATACTATTTAACTTATTCTACGTACAAATTGATGAAATGGAACTGTTTAAGAAACGTTTTTGATGAAAATGATACATATATAATAGGAAGTGTTTTTATTTCGGCATTTTGTGGAAACATATATAAAGGGACCAAAAAAATCTTATGCGAAAACCTTGTTATTTTTTGTTGACACCTGAAGGAAATATACGATATTATATGTCCTTGAACGGATTCTCTTATCCCGAGCTGGTGGAGGGACAGGCCCAATGAAACCCAGCAACCTGCTTTATCTTGAAAATTCATTCGTGAATTTTTGCGAGCAAAGGTGCTAACCTGATGCAAGGCGAAAGCCCTTGATCGATAAGAGCGAAAGGCTACGATTTTAGTAAATAACCTTTCCTCGCGGGAAAGGATTTTTTATTTCAAATATATTTTGCCTGAAAGTACTCGTGGATTCTCCTAAAACATGCCAACTGAAATATTTTGCCGAATGGTCAAAATATGAAAGGGAATGAGTTCCGTATCATCTAACCTTTTGAGGAGGAAAACTTTAATGACTAAACAACGTCGTCTGTTTACTTCAGAGTCTGTAACTGAAGGTCATCCTGATAAAATTTGTGACCAGATTTCTGACTCGATTTTAGATGCAATCCTAGAAAAAGATGCAAATGCCCGTGTAGCTTGTGAAACATCTGTTACAACAGGTCTTGTTCTGGTTGCTGGTGAAATTACAACTTCTACTTATGTAGACATTCCAAAAATCGTTCGCGAAACGGTTAAAGAAATTGGCTACACTCGTGCAAAATATGGTTTTGATGCAGAAACATGTGCAGTACTTACTTCAATTGATGAGCAGTCAGCAGATATCGCGATGGGTGTTGATCAGGCGCTTGAAGCACGTGAAGGAAAAATGACAGATGAGCAGATTGAAGCTATTGGTGCAGGTGACCAAGGATTAATGTTTGGTTTTGCCAATAACGAAACGAAAGAATTAATGCCTCTGCCGATCTCACTTGCCCACAAACTTGCACGCCGTTTAACGGAAGTCCGCAAAGAAGAAATTCTTCCGTACCTTCGTCCTGACGGAAAAACTCAAGTAACAGTTGAGTATGATGAAAATGACAAGCCTGTTCGCATTGATACAATTGTTATTTCAACTCAGCATCACCCTGAAATTTCATTGGAGCAAATTCAGCGCAACGTAAAAGAGCATGTTATTAACCCGGTAGTACCGAAAGAATTAATTGATGAAGATACAAAATACTTCATCAACCCGACTGGCCGTTTCGTAATCGGCGGACCGCAGGGCGATGCAGGCTTAACAGGCCGTAAAATCATCGTTGATACTTACGGTGGGTATGCTCGTCACGGAGGCGGTGCATTCTCTGGTAAAGATCCAACAAAAGTTGACCGATCTGCAGCTTATGCAGCACGCTATGTAGCTAAGAACATTGTAGCAGCTGGCCTTGCTGATAAATGTGAAGTTCAGCTTGCATACGCAATTGGTGTGGCTCAGCCGGTATCAATCGCGATCGATACATTTGAAACAGGGAAAGTGAAGGAAGATGTGTTAGTTGATGTTGTTCGTGCTAACTTTGACCTTCGTCCGGCAGGAATCATCAATATGCTGAATCTTCGCCGTCCAATTTACAAACAAACAGCTGCGTACGGACACTTTGGCCGTAATGATCTTGACCTTCCATGGGAAAGAACAGATAAAGCAGAAGCTCTTAAAGAGCAGGCATTAAACCGATAATAAGTAAAAAAGGATGAGAATACTGCTGTACGCAGTTCTCATCCTTTTTTTGTCGAATTTTTGTTTTATTTTGTAAAAATATGCAACAATCTCTTCCTAGTCTTCGTTTTATAAGTGGAAAGACAATTTTGGAGGCGAATAGGATGTGCGGATTTGTTGGAATTATTGATTATCGTAAACAAGCAGGAGATCTTTTATTCAATACATTCATTGAGAAGGCCAGCAGAAAAATAGAACACAGAGGTCCTGATGACAGCGGATTTTATCAAGATGAGCAGGTTCTTCTGGCCTTTCAGCGGTTAAGCATTATAGATGTTAAAAGCGGACACCAGCCTATGGCTTATGGAACTGATGACCGCTATTACATTGTGTTTAACGGTGAAATTTATAACTATATTGAGCTCAGAGAAATCATTTTTTCCCATGGGTATAAGTTGAAAACGGATACGGATACAGAAGTGATCGTTGCGCTTTTTTGCATTTATGGCCAGGAAACGATTCAACTTTTAAGAGGAATGTTTTCATTTCTGATTTGGGACAGACAGGAACACTTTTTATTCGGTGCAAGAGATCACTTTGGAATAAAGCCTTTATATTACATAGAAAACGGGGAAATAAATCTTTTTGCTTCGGAGCTTAAGAGCTTAACGGATTATCTTCCAAACCCCCTTATTAATGAAGAATCCTTTGAGCACTATCTCTCTTTTCAATATGTACCTGATCCGGGCACGATGCAGGAGCATATTAAGAAAGTTCCTCCAGGCTATTTCTTTACAAAAAAAACGGGAGAGGCACTAGAGCTTACAAGGTACTGGAAACCGAAACTTGCGCCTGTGCGTCCAGCTGACGAAACCAGGCTCAAAGAAAAAATTCAGGAGGCTTTAATTGATTCGGTCAAAGTCCATATGCGAAGCGATGTGCCTGTTGGATCTTTTCTGTCAGGGGGAGTGGATTCAAGTATTATTGCATCCATTGCTAAGCAATTTCATCCTTCACTTAAAACCTTTTCTGTCGGCTTTATGCAAGAGGACTACAGCGAAATCGATGTAGCAAAAGAAACAGCGATTGCGCTTGGTGTTGAGAATTTTTCCTATATCGTTGACCATAAGGAATTTATGAAGGAGCTTCCAAAAATCATTTGGCATATGGATGATCCGGTGGCAGATCCGGCTTCTATTCCTCTTTATTTTATTGCACGTGAGGCAAGCCAGCAGGTGAAAGTCGTTTTATCGGGGGAAGGAGCAGATGAGCTTTTTGCAGGCTATAACATTTACAAAGAACCTCAAGATCTATCTGTCTTTGGTCATCTTCCTCAAAGCTTTAAGCAAAGATTAAAACAGCTGGCTGCTGTTTTTCCTGAAGGAATGAAAGGGAAAAGCTTTATTGAGAGGGGGACAACCCTTTTAGAAGATCGGTATATTGGAAATGCCAACATCTTTTCAACTGCCGAAAAACATGAATTGCTTTCTGCAGACGTTCATTTTGATCCAACAGATGTAACAGGGAGCCCTTTATGAAGATGTCAGTCATTTAGACAGCATCTCAAAAATGCAATATATTGACGTGATGACCTGGCTCAAAGGGGATATTCTTGTGAAAGCAGATAAAATGACGATGGCGCATTCATTGGAACTAAGGGTGCCATTTCTGGATAAAGAAGTTTTTAAAATTGCTTCAACCATTCCGCATGAGTTAAAAATCAAACACGGCGAAACAAAATATCTGCTTCGCCAGGCTGTCAGGGATCTTGTACCGCCGCACGTTCTAAATCGAAAAAAACTGGGTTTCCCTGTTCCGATACGGAATTGGCTGAAAAATGAGATGTATGATTGGGCAAAAGCGATCATATGGGAGAGCGGGACGGGAGATCTCATTAATAAATCGTATGCTGCACTATTATTAGATCAGCATTGTATGGGAGAGGCAGATCACAGCAGAAAGATATGGACCGTCTTAACGTTTATGATTTGGCACCAAGTGTTTATCGAAAATGTCTACCATTTTGATGATGCTGCGCAGTTGGCCGCAACTTAAAAAAGCCTCTTGCGCGAAGAGGCAGCTTGCAGAGGCATCTTTGCAAGCTTTTTTTACTTGCAAAATTGTTTAAGTCTTGTTGTATTACTTGCATGAATGGGGCGGTTATTTTATGCATAACGTATGAATTCACGCTGATCCAGTACCTCGCTGTAGGCATTCAGTAAACCTTCAAAAATGCTGTCCCAAGTTTGGCTGAGGGCATAAGCACGGGCACTCATTCCCATTTGATACCTCAAGGCATCATTTTGCAAAAGGGTGTCAATGGCACTTATAAACTCGGCAGCCGATCCCGTTTCACATAAATAGCCGGTTTTTCCCTGCTGAATAATATTTTTAACCCCGCCGGAATTTGCCCCTATAACAGGAGTTCCGGCAGCAAGTGATTCAAGAACAACGTTTCCAAAGGTTTCAGTCGGTGAGGGAAATAAGAAGAGATCTGAACCTGAATATATTTTCGCAAGCTTTTCACCGCTTGCATAGCCTGCAAAGGTCATATTATCCGGTGATTCTTTCATCATTTCTTCTTTAGAAGGTCCGTCTCCCACAATTAAAAAGTGCACTTTGCTTCTTAAGTGTTCAGGTAACTGATGAGAGATCTTCATTAATGTCTGAACATCTTTTTCCGGGGCGAGTCTGCCGACATAAGATAAAATGAATTTTTCTTTTATTTGATATTCCTGGATGATTTCTTTACGCAAATAGTTGGGATGGAACAATTGGCAGTCTACGCCTCTTGACCAGATATGAACATTTTCAAATCCCTGATTTAGAACCTGCTGTTTTGTTTCTTCGGAAGGGACAAAGATTTTCTGTAAAGGCCTGTGGAACCAAAGCATATATTTCCACAAGAGCTTTGAGAATAAGTGCAGATCATAAAACTGTAAATATTGATCAAAGTCAGTATGATAAGAACCGACTATAGGGATATTTAATTTTTTGGCATAATGCAGTCCGCATAGACCAATGTTAAAAGGAGTGGCCACATGAATAATATCAGGCTTAAATCTGATGAGCTCTGACTTTACTTGCAGCATGTTCGGCCAGGCAAGTCTGCACTCTGGATATAAATAAAAAGAAGAGCTCGCAAACCTGTGAATATGACTTGAAAAAAGAGATTCTTTTGTGCTTTCGGGGGCAAAAACTTTATATTCATGGCCTTTGCTTTCTAAATAATCGGTAAGACGTTTTAACGTTCTCGCAACACCATTTACATCCGGTGCAAATGTGTCTGTGAATATCGCAATTTTCATCTTATCCCTCCATAAATCAGTTACAGCAGCCTGAGTTTATTTCAAGTTCAGAAACGGAAATTAGAGAATTAGAGAAGCTCCGAAATATTTATTTATAAGAAGAAAACAAGTCATACCTGCGGTAGTGCCGAGTAAACATCCCGCCAATACATCAGAGGGATAGTGCAGGCCGAGATACATTCTAGACACCCCGATGCTGATTCCGAGCGGAAGAAGCAGGATGGCTGTCTGTGGAAGGATTAATATAAATGGAATAATGACTGAAAAAATGGCTGTTGTGTGTCCTGATGGAAAAGAATGATCTTCTAACGGATTAGCCGTAACCTTTGTTTCCAATAAAGCAAGATAAGGGCGTTTTCTCGGATAGCGTTTTTTGACAAATGCTACCGGCAGATGGCTGATGAGTAAGGCTGCGGCACTTGCGATTGCCGCCATACGTGTTTCGCCGCCTGTCATTAGAATAAGCAGAAGGCAAATTGAAATCGTGAAGGTGGCTCCGCCTGCATGTGTAATGCTTCTGAAAAAGCAGTTCATAAATTTCCGGTCGAAATGACGGTTTACACTGCGGAACAATCTGCATTCGAAATCGTACATGTTTTCCATAAGTTTGGTCATCAATCGGATGCTCCTTTTCAACACTGTTTAACCACATTGTAAAACAAAAATATTTAGCAAATAATAAGGGAATGTAAAATTTACAAGTAAATAATTTACAAAATGAAGCGGGAAATCATGTGGTGAATCTGCAGCCGAAGAAAGGTAAAAAAAATCCGTGAAACCGCAGATGAGAGCAATTTCACGGAAAGTCAGCAAGATAAAAACACCCTTTTCCCGGTGTTAACTTATATGAAGAGAGAGAAAATTTTATTCTTGGTTTTCCTGGATCTTTTTATAATATTGGCCTTTTTCAACATACTCGCGGCGAATGCGTTCCATGTCTTTTCGATCTTCCTCATTTAATTCGCGGACTACTTTTGCAGGCCTGCCGAATGCAAGTGTATTTGGGGGGATCTTTTTTCCCTGAGGGACTAAGCTGCCGGCTCCAATGAAAGCACCTTCGCCTATTTCGGCCCCATCGAGTATAATGGAACCCATCCCGATCAATGATTGCTTTCTAATGATCGAACTATGTAAAATAACCTGATGGCCGACAGTCACCTCATCTTCAATAATTAGAGGCGCATCAGGGCTTTGATGGAGGCAGCACTGATCCTGTATATTGACCCTGCTGCCTATAATTGTCGGCGAAACATCGCCTCTTATCACCGTATGAAACCAAATGCTTGATTCATCACCTATTATGACGTCACCGGTAACCACAGCGGAGTTTGCGATGAATGCCGAATTTGAAATTTGCGGAAAGCTTTCTTTATAAGGGTATATCATAAGTTTCAGGTCTCCTTTATATAGGTAAGATGTATGCATCGTTATTATAGCAAACTAAAACTTATTTTCTTAAAAGAAAGGTGTGAACAAGATCATGTGGAAATGGGAATGTGAAGATTCTAATCCTAAGGGTGTTATTGTGATTGTCCATGGTGCAGCAGAGCATCACGGACGTTACCGCTGGCTCGTTGAAATGTGGAAGTGCTCCGGGTACCATGTCATTATGGGGGATCTGCCGGGGCAGGGTACATCGACAAGAAGGCGCGGGCATATCTTATCATTTGATGAGTATATTATCGAATTTAATGTATGGGTGGACGAAGCCCGTAAGCTTGGTCTGCCGCTTTTCCTTTTAGGCCATAGCATGGGCGGCCTGATTGTTATTCGGGCAATGCAGGAAAAGCACCAGCATATTAACGGTGTTATTTTATCTTCTCCATGTCTTGGGCTCGTGTATAAGCCAAGTAAAGCAATGGAGCTGATTTCTAAGCCGTTAAATATCATTGCACCTGCCTTGAGAGTGGATTCCGGCTTATCTGTCAGCATAGCTACAAGAAACAAAGAAGTGAGAGATGCAGATGAGAATGATACACTTTATGTGACAAAAGTGTCGATAAGATGGTATCGTGAATTAATTAAAGCAATTGAGCAGGCGCATATAAACGTGAAGAAATTTCCTGATTTGCCGCTGCTTGTCATGCAGGGTGGAGATGATAAAGTTGTCGACAGCTCTGCTGTTAAAACTTGGTTCAACCGCGCTGCTTTGTCAGAAAAGGCTTTTAAAGAGTGGAAAGGCTTCTATCATGAAATCTTTAATGAGCCTGAGCGGGATCAAGTATTCAATTACGCTCAAACGTTTGTCGATGCGCATTTAGAGAGCTGATTATAAAGAGGTGATCTTATTGACGGCAATTCCACAGCATCCGCTGCGATTAATGGCGAAAATTTATAAAGATATTTTTCCCGTTGTGCATGTCCATCTGGATAAATGGAGAGAAAAAGCAAATCAGATTCCAAACGCAGAGCTTAGAAATCAGGCGCTGTCAAGTATAAATGATAAATCCTTCCACTGTGAGGGCGGAGGGATTTTTGCGTTTTTGTCAGAAGCAAACAAGCATGAATGCATTGAATTTATTGTTGCTTATCAGACCATAAGTGATTATCTTGATAATTTATGTGATCGAAGTACATCACTTGATCCATTGGATTTCGCGATGCTGCACCAATCAATGAATGATGCTCTGACTGCAGGAGCACCGCTGAAAAATTATTATTCATACCGGACAGATCAAAATGACGGCGGATACTTGCACGCTCTCGTATCTACATGCCAAAATATATTAAGCAGACTCGGCAACTACCCTCTAATTGCCGAACACTTACTCGAATTGTCGTGTTATTACTGTGATTTACAAGTACATAAGCATGTAACAATAGATGAGCGCATTCCGAGGCTTGAAACATGGTTTGAAAAAAACAAACATGGATTGCCGGATATGCAGTGGTATGAATTCTCTGCGTGTGCGGGGTCAACTTTAGGCATTTTTTGTCTGGTCTCTTATGCATTCAGAGAGGACTTCAACGAAAGGGAAGCGTTCCGGATCCGTGAAAGCTATTTTCCATACGTTCAAGGCCTGCATATTCTGCTCGACTATTTAATTGATCAAGAAGAAGATCGAATTGGCGGAGATTTGAATTTCTGCAATTACTATAAGACCGAGAAGGAAATGATGAGAAGGCTTGAGCATTTCGTCCTGCAGGCTGAATCCAACCTCAGCGGAATCCCTCATGAAAACTTTCATAAACTCATTCATAGAGGACTGCTTGGCGTTTATTTATCCGACGAGAAAGTAACCTCAAGAAAAGATCTCGGAAAGCTTGCCAGACATTTAATCAAACTAGGCGGAAAAACGTCCTCGTTCTTTTACTGGAATGGGCGGGCATACCGTACTATTCAGAAGCTTGCTGCCTCAAGAAGCTCTTAAAAAGACCGGGATCTTACTCCCGGTCTTTTTCTATGCCTGCATTTTTTCAATTGCAATAATAAATGGAGCACTGTTCTTCTGATTAAGAAATTGATACTGCAGAACGTGCGCCTTTTTTTGATCCAGCTGACAGGCATATTCCAAAATAGCATCACGTTCAATTTTTCCGCCAGGATGTCCGTGATAAATAACAAGAATGATGACTCCTCCCTGCTTCATCAAGGAAAAGAGCTGTTCAATTGCCTGAATGGTCGACTCTGGCTTTGTGACGATTTCTTTATCGCCGCCAGGCAAATAGCCCAGATTAAAGATAGCTGAAGCTACCCGTCCAGAGATACTCTTCGGCAAGAAGTCAGCTGCATGTTCATGGCTTTCTTTAAATAGTGTCACACGGTCTGTAATAGAGTGATCGGACAATCTTGATGATGTAGCATTGAGTGCATCCTCCTGGATATCAAAGCCATAAACATGTCCGCTGTCTCCGACAAGCTCTGCCAGAAAGACAGTGTCATGTCCATTTCCTATTGTTGCGTCTATTGCAATGTCCCCTTGAGTAACAGTCCTTGCCAAGATGGATTTTGCAAAAGGAAGAACCCGTTCTAATTTCATTCTGCTATTACCTGTTCTTTCTGAAAATATTTTCCCTGAAAACTGCCGCGGTTCTTAAGTTCTGCATCAATTGAGTTGAGAACATCCCATTTATTCACACTCCACATTGGGCCAATCATTAAATCAATCGGCCCATCTCCTGTAATCCGGTGGACGATCATATCCTGAGGCAGAATTTCAAGCTGGTCGCATACTAAGCTTACATAGTCTTCTTTTGTTAAAAATTCCAGCTTGCCTTTCTCATACTGCTTTACCATGGGAGTCCCTTTTAGTAAATGGAGAAGATGGATTTTAATGCCCTGAACATCGAGCTTTGACACAGCACGGACTGTGTCCATCATCATTTCATTTGATTCAAGCGGAAGTCCGTTAATAATATGGGAGCAAACACGAATGTTATACTTTCGCAGCTTCTCCACGCCTTTTTTATAGCACTCATAGTCGTGGGCGCGATTTATAAGCAAAGATGTCCGCTCATGCACAGTCTGAAGCCCAAGTTCCACCCACAGGTACGTTCTCTCGTTCAATTCGGCCAAATACTCAACAACATCATCGGGCAGGCAGTCAGGCCTTGTGGCAATAGATAGCCCGACAACTCCATCCAATTCCAGAACAGACTCAAATTTCTCACGGAGGACCTCAACAGGTGCATGAGTATTTGTG
Organism: Bacillus sp. V2I10; assembly: GCF_030817055.1. NCBI lineage: Bacteria > Bacillati > Bacillota > Bacilli > Caryophanales > Bacillaceae > Bacillus > Bacillus sp. V2I10. The sequence continues at coordinate 1,507,173 of NZ_JAUSYV010000001.1, forward strand.
TACGCTTGAAAATAGGCCATGTACTTGCCGTTTTTCCACTTTTCGTGCATCTTTTCCTTTATCTGATTGAATTGAGTAACAAGATCCTCTGCGCGGTTTCCCGCAAAATCTCCGGAACCGGCTGCACTGCAAAATGTGCAGCCGCCAAATGCTGCTGTACCGTCTCGATTGGGGCAGTCAAATCCTCCGTCTAATGCTACCTTAAACACTTTATGTCCAAAGTGATTTCTTAAATGATAATTCCATGTATGATACCTTTTTTCATCTGATGCATATGGAAAAGGGTTAATCTGCTTCAAACTAGAAAAACCTCCTTAATTCGTAAATAGCCATCAGAGCATTTTATCATGGTGTTTGCCTTGATGACAAACACCTGAAAAGCTTTTTCCAATTGTTTTCCCGTAATTTGAATTCTGAAGTTGTGCAAACTATACGTAATGAAGTGAAATGCTTCATTTACTTATAGGGGGTTTGCAAAATGGCAACAAGACAATCCGTAACTGAATGTCTCGAAAGATGCTCAAATTCGTATGACTATGCCAGAAATCAATACGCTGAAGGATCTAAGCAGGAGCATTACAATGACACAGAGTATACAAAAGCTCAGCAAATGCTTGAAGATGCAGTAAATGAGTGCAATTCCTTGACATTAAGCGCCAACGATCAGCAAAAAGAACAGCTTTACAGAATGCGGCTTCAGCTTCAGCAGCTTCAAAATGAAATGATTTTACTGGATCATTAGGAGGCCTGTCAGATGAAAAAACGTTCAAAACAGAATAATCCTGAACAAAAGACAAGAAACGGCTCAAATAATCAGGATGTAGAATTTGGGAAAGACTTTGATCCTGTTAAGCAATCTAAAAAAAAGTATGAGCAGCACGGTCAGCCTGTAAAATCGAAACAGCGTTCAGAATAAGCTTGAAAACTGCTTCCGTTATGGAGGCAGTTTTATTTTATAAAAACCAATTGACAATGTATGTAAAAAAGTATATTGTATTATGTGTACTACATTAACTAGTACACATAATACGACAGAGACAGTACATATCCCGGTTAAAGAAAGAAGGGAGACCGATGATTCAAATTGATCCGCGCAGTTCAACCGCGATTTATGAGCAAATCATACAGCAAATGAAAGAGCTTTGTTTAAAGGGAGTATTAAAGCACGGAGAAAAGCTGCCGTCTGTCAGAGAGCTCTCAACGATGATTATTGCAAATCCAAATACAGTCAGCAAAGCCTATAAAGAATTAGAACGGGAAGGCATTATTGAAACATTGAGGGGCAGAGGAACGTTTGTATCGGAGAATGCCCAAATAACATTGGATCAGGGGAAGATGGAGATGATTAAAGAACAGTTGAAACCGCTCATTGTAGATGCTGTTTATGCAGGTGTAGACATTGAAATTATCCATAAATGGATTGAGGAAATCAGCGGGGAAATGAGAGGTGGAAGAAATGATTGAGCTGAAGAATCTTTCGAAAACGCTTGATGGAGAAAAAGTTCTTGATTCCATCTCCCTGAAGCTTGACAGAGGAGAAATCTTTGGAATACTTGGCCGGAACGGTTCGGGAAAAACCACGATTTTACGTTTAATTCAGCAGATTATTTTGCCGGATGAAGGAGAGGTTTTGTTTGAGGGCGTCTCCATTATAGAAAATCCTCTTGTTAAACGGAAGGTGATTTACGTGTCTGTTCAGAATCCTTTTTATGACAGATACACATACAGAGAACTAGTACGTATTCTTAAGCCGCTTTATCCAGATTTTGATGTGACTTACTCAAATGAATTAATCAACAGATACGGAATACCGGAAACAAAAAAATATCGTGAATTATCAACTGGTTTGAAAAAACAGCTGTCCCTGATCCTTGCATTTGCCACCCGCCCTGCAGTGATTCTGCTTGATGAGCCTACAGATGGCATTGATGCTGTCACCCGTCATGACCTCCTTCAGCTGATGATCGACGAGGTCGCAGAAAGAGAAACAGCGATTCTCATCACATCACATCGCTTAGAAGATATTGAGCGAATCTGCAGCCGGATCGGTTTTTTGGAGGGAGAATCGCTTACAAATGTGATGGATATGGACTCTGTAAAAGAAGATTACATGAAAATTCAGGCCGTATTCGAAGAAGATGTTCATCTTATAATCAGAGAGCGAAATATCTCCATTTTGGATTACGCAGGTGTATTCTATACACTTCTATTAAAATGTGATGACAAAGAGAACCAGGATTGGCTGAAATCGTTAAGGCCGAAAGTGTGGAATCAGCTCCCGGTTAATTTAGAAGAAGTATTTATCGCTAAGTTTGGAGGGAAGCGAAGATGGTAGGAGGAGGTCTTTTTGAAAAAGAGTTTAAGCAAGTAAGATCGCTGTTTCTCTTATTATTAATATTTAACTCGTTTGCAGGGCCATTTGCAGTTTGGTCCCAGTATTCAAGTCATATGGAATTTGTAAAAAATAACCCCGGTTACACGCCAGAGCCGTTTGTTTTTCAATTTGGTGCAGATCCGCTTCTTTTCATCAGCTCATTGTTTGTCTTTTTTATTGCTATTAACCAAATGGGAACGGAACGGGCAAAGGGAATCATGGATTTTACTCTAGCCCTGCCATATACGAGATCACAAATATTCTTCGTAAAATGGATTTTAGCTTTTGGAATAATCTTATTTTCAACCCTCATTTCGTTAATTCTATCAGGCAGCTACATTGAATGGCATAATATTGCTGTATCTCAGCCGCTGTTCAATTATTATTTTATCTACTTTTCATCCCTTACAATGTTTTATACGCTAACCTTGTCTGCCGGAGCACTTACCGGAACTCCGTTTGCGCAGGGGCTTACAGCAATCAGTGCTTCAGTTCTGCCGCTGCTGTTTACACTTGTCATTACAAAGAATGTACAAGCATTCAGCAATGAGACTTATGTGGAAATGGAAAAGTGGTATGATGCAGGGTATTTACTTACTCCGGCTTTTCAATTTTTCGTAGGAACGATTTTTTTTCAGGATAACCCTTACGAATACAGATACTATTTCTTGATTCCTTTCGGTATGGCCATTCTTTTCTATCTCATTGGCCATTTTTCATTCATCAAGCATCCAAATGAGCGAAACGGCAATTTCTTTTTATGGAATCGGCTGAATTTACCGGTTCAAATGATTGTCATTCTGCTGGGTGTCCTGGGTTTCAGTTCAATCGGTTATGGCTCCAGCGGAAATTTCTCAGGCTATATAATTGGAGCTTTAATCGGTGCAGTCATAAGTATTTTACTCGGCTATTATTTAATCTATAGAAAATCAAAGCAGTCATAGGAGAGGGAACGAATGATTAAGGCAGAACATTTAAATCACTCCTTTAAGGTTGGGAAAAAAGGCAGTGAAAAAGAAATTCCTGTATTGAAAGATATATCGCTGGAAGTGAAAAAAGGGGAAATTGCATCGATTGTCGGCAGAAGCGGTTCCGGAAAATCGACCTTGCTGAACTTGATTTCAGGCTATATCCCTCCCACATCAGGAAAGATTATTGTCGGCGGGGCGGAGGTTACTGAATTTAATGAAAAAGAGTGGGCGGAATTTCGTTTGAATACATTCGGGTTTATCTTTCAAAGCTTTCAGCTGATACCAAGCCTGACTACATTTGAAAATATTGAACTTCCTTTAACTCTGAAAGGGATTCCATCATCAGAACGGAAAACACTCGTTACTGAAATGCTGTACCGAATCGGATTGCAAAATCACTCCACCCATTATCCGAATGAGCTTTCCGGAGGGCAGCAGCAGCGTGTCGGAATTGGACGAGCCCTGATTACTAATCCGGAAATTATCCTTGCTGATGAGCCTACAGGAAGCCTGGATTCTGAAACAGAGAAAGAGATTCTTGATTTGATAAAAGAATTGAACACTGAAAAGGGAATCACCTTCTTCATTATTACTCATGATGAAGAGGTCGCAGAATACAGTGACCGCAAGTTTGTCCTACAAGATGGCGTGTTAAAGGAAAGAGGCGTTCCTGTTGAAAGTTAAAGATCAGCTTAACCTGGTGAAACGCAATATGAAAAAAAATCGGATGCGGGTATTCATGACCGTTCTTGCTACAACGATAGGCTGCGCCTTTTTAATTGTCCTCGCATCTGTTGGATTCGGCATGCAAAAAAGCATGCAGGAGGAGTTATTAAGCACACAGAAGCTAAATGAAATTCAAATCAGCGGAAAAGAAACAGACGGTCAAGTTGAACAAGCACCAAAAGAGCAGATTAAGGAGCTTGAAAATACCGAACATGTGGCAGCAGTCGTAAGAAGATCAGGAGTATCCCAGACTGCCCAAACAGAAGTCAAACTTTCGGATAGGACGTCTGCCTTTGCGGGTCCCGTTCTTACGAATATAGATCAGGAGCTGAAGGGAAATACGAAACTTGTGTCTGGAAATGCTCCCAAAAGCGATAGAGAAATCATTGTAGGCTATCATTTTGGAAAATCCCTTTTAACGGAAGCTGAGAGAAAGCAACTGGAAAAAAGAAATGAGAATCCCGAGTTGAAACAAGAAGCACCAGAAGGATTTAAAGGTGACCTCATTGGAAAAGAGATTGTGTTTTCGATGACAGAACAAGTAAAAGATAAATCGGAAACAAAAAGCTGGACGTTTAAAATAGCAGGCGTAGCTGAAGCGCCTGCAAGAGATTTTATGAAGGACTCCAATATTTACATCAGCGAAAAGTGGAAAAGCGAGATGAGGGCTTTTGCTGAAAAAGCAGATGGAGCAGAGGAATTTGAAGAACCAGAGTATTCGGAGATATATGTTTACACAACAGGTATTGAGCAAGTAAAAGAAGTGACAGACGGTTTAAAAGAAAAAGGCTATCTTGTGTATTCCGTCACGGAAGAACTCGATAACCTCAACTTATTCTTTAATGCGTTTAAAGCCGGGCTGATATTTATCGGAACAGTAGCCGTTCTTATCGCCTCAATCGGAATTTTTAATACGATGACAATGGCGGTGACAGAACGAACGCAGGAAATCGGAATCATGAAAGCCATTGGCGCGCAGCCGGGAATGATAAGAAGAATTTTTCTGCTTGAAAGTGCATTTATCGGCATACTTGGCGCCTTGCTTGGTGTCGCGATTGCGTACGTAATCAGTTTTGCTGCCAACTACGCAATCCCTCGCATCCTGGAGGCAGTCTCGGAAGGAAGCATGGAGGGAGTGGATTTCACTTTCTCTTCTATTCCGCTTAGCCTTGTGCTGATTGCAAGCGGCATCAGCGTGGGAGTCGCGGTTATCTCAGGCTTGAGGCCTGCGGTGAAAGCAACTAAAATTAATGTGCTTTCAGCGTTGAGACGTGAACTATAGGAAGAAGCAGGCAGAATTTGCCTGCTTTTTTTTGGAGAGGAGGATTTAGATGAAGAAGTGGGTACAAAATTTGCTGATTGCGTTTATCTTAATGCTCTTATTTATTTTGCCTATTAAAAATGTGTTCATCAGCGGAATGAAAATCTCCGTTCAAAATTTGACTGGAGAAGAAATCAGCGGTTTGGAAATCACTTATTATTATAATGAGAAAAAGATACGCATACCGGCATTGAAACCGAATGAGGAGCATAAGATTACGATTTTTCCTGATGAGGATTTCAATGAAAGCTCCATGCAGCTTGTTTACACAGATCAAAACGGTAAGCTGAGACAGGAAATGATATTCGGATACTTTGAAAAAGGGTAAAAGGGTTCTGCAAAAATCACCGCAAAATCAGCAGACAGCCAAGGTGTTATTACATTCAAGGTGGAAGAAAAATTGTATAGCTTTTGAAGGATTAAAGGGGGGTGCAGCCGAACCTAATAAGAGAATAAAGTGGCAGCACATCTATTATGCTGAACAATAAAACATGAAGTTTTAGCGGATAGTAGAAAAAAGCGGATAAGTAAACAAAGCAACGGATATATCAAAAAAAGCAAAAACTAAATAAAGTCCTAAAACGGCTGAAAAAAGCTGGAATTCCGCTGTAAAAAAGGTCCTTTTTAGCTAGTGAATTAACGATATCGGCTAAATGCGAACCTTCAGAACAGCTGTCTGTTGGTGTTCCGGATTTCTTTATTGCAATCTCTATAAAAAAGGACTACAATCTTCAGGTGGATTAGAAAAAGACGCGAAGGCATAGCGATGCTTTCGTGCTTTTTTGTGAGTTTTTTGAAGGAGGTTTTATCATGCCGCGTTCTTTATGGCTATTAATTATTGGCATGCTGGTCAATGTAACGGGATCATCGTTTCTATGGCCATTAAATACGATTTACATACATGATCATCTTGGCAAATCATTAACCGTTGCCGGAGTGGTTCTGATGTTAAACTCGGCTGCGAGTGTGGCAGGAAATTTGATTGGCGGTGTTTTATTTGACCGCTACGGCGGGTACCGTTCAATCTTAAGCGGAATTATTCTTACGTTTGCTGCTATTTCAGGTCTTGTGTTTTTTCATGGATGGCCTTCATATATCTTATTTTTGACGCTGGTAGGTTTTGGATCAGGAATCGTATTTCCGTCTATGTATGCACTGGCGGGAACGGTTTGGCCAGAGGGCGGAAGGAAGGCTTTTAATGCCATCTATGTCTCTCAAAATGCAGGTGTCGCTGTCGGAGCAGCTCTTGGAGGATTAATTGCGGGGTATTCATTTCAATATATCTTTATTGCCAATGCAGCCTTGTATGCTGTTTTTTTCTTTGTTGCATTCTTCGGATATCGAAATATAGCAGCGCGTCCAGCTGTACAAACGTCCATTTTGCAGCAGTCATCCAAAGTAAAAAACAATGATAAATTTACCGCACTTTGCATTCTTTGCTCAGGCTATTTGCTGTGCTGGGTCGCATACGTTCAGTGGCAATCCACCATTGCTGCACATACTCAGGAACTTGGCATCCCTCTTACCCAATACAGCTTAATATGGACTGTAAATGGTGCATTAATCGTGTTTGCCCAGCCTTTAGTGAATACCTTTGTTAAGTATTTTGCTGAATCCATAAAAAAACAGATGATGATAGGATTCGTCATTTTTATCGTTTCCTTTGCAGTGGTTTCATTTGCCGAAGAGTTCACCGGATTTATGGCTGCGATGATTATTTTGACTGTTGGTGAAATGCTTGTGTGGCCAGCAGTTCCAACGATAGCGAATGACCTTGCGCCTAAAGGAAGGGAAGGTTTTTATCAGGGATTCGTCAACAGTACGGCCACAGGCGGAAGAATGATTGGTCCGCTGCTTGGCGGTGTGCTGGTAGATCTGAACGGAATGAACATGCTTTTCATAGTATTAATTGGCTTGCTGGTTCTTGCAATGTTTACAACATCAATCTATGACAAAAAATTAAAGAATCAAAAACTGGGAGAAGCTGTTCTGACCTCCTAACATAACCAAAGGTGAAGCGGGAGTGAATTCTCGCTTTTTTTCGGTGTGAGTTCCAATTGACCCGGTTATGCCATCATTCTTTTTTTATCATCATTCAATAGAATTATGCCCAAACAAAATCAGAGTTTACTAAAAGAAGCTGATAAATTTTCATTGCTGAAAAAATGCGGCGAGTGTCTGAAAATGCTGATTATGCTCTGGTTTTGGAGGGTCAGAAGCTTATAGATTTACATATTTGCCGTTTGAAAATTCAGGCAGCTGCACGGTGCCGTAATGAATGGTACTTATCACATAGGTGAAAAACCGAAAAAACGTTCGGTCTAGTGAAAAAGTACGATAAATAGTTTCCTGAAAATTCCTTCTATTTAATCAAGCTTGTTTAACCTCTTTTCACATATAATGGAAGTAAAACAAGCTTCTATATTTTCATAAACCTGTACAAGCAAAGAGAAGCTTAAATATCTTGTACCTGAAGTCACGTGCCGAAATTATTACGGCTTTAGGAAGGTGATCTTATGCTGCAGACAGTAGTTGTGGCGTCATTGATTGGGGGGTTAATGGGTTTACTTGGACATGTCAAAAAGAAAGGAAGGATCGAAAAACCAAGAATGACTAAACGATTTATCTACTTAGGATTCTGGGAAGATATCGCAATGGGGATAACAGCTTCTATCCTGCTTGTTTTATCGACAGAACCCTCATCCTCATTTCAGCTTGTCGTGCTTTCTATTATCGCTGGTTACAGCGGGGAAGCGGTATTAAGGAGTTTTGACTTTGTCAGACAGCAGCAGGACAACACAGTGCAGCCAGAAAAAGACAATGAGCGTCAAGCAAAATAATCTCCTGATGACAGCAAACTCACTTCTTAATCTCTCAAAACCTAACACTTCTCATTTCGCAGAAAATGAACATATCTGCCGCCCATCATCCGATTTCCGCTTTTTCTTCATTTAACAACTTGCATCACAGAAACAATTTCTATAAAATACAATATATAAAGGTATACAATATGAACGGTGATAAGGAATAGTAACAGACTTTAGATGCTCAGAGAATTGACGGAAGGTGCGAGTCAATCATCCATTGCCTGTGAACTCACCTTTGAGTTACAGACGTGAACTGCAGAACTCCTGCACAGTAATGCCTGTCGTGATCCACGTTACGGATGCTTAAGTGAGTGCCTGATTGTTGGCGCTAAATTGGGTGGTACCGCGGGAAATGAAACCTCTCGTCCCTTATTGGGATGAGAGGTTTTTTCTATTGTGCGGTTTAATCTGGGGGACAGCCGTTCAGACTGAATACTAAAAGCGAAGAGCAACGCACCAATTTGAGGAGGATTTATATGAGTTTTAAGCACGAGAAAGTTGAGAAAAAATGGCAGAATTACTGGCTTGAAAATAAAACATTTAAAACAACAGAGGACAAAGGTAAACCGAAATTTTACGCCCTTGATATGTTTCCATATCCATCAGGTGCAGGTTTGCACGTTGGCCACCCTGAAGGCTTCACGGCAACTGATATTTTGTCCCGTGTTAAACGGATGCAGGGGTTCAATGTTCTTCATCCGATGGGCTGGGATGCATTCGGTCTTCCAGCTGAGCAGTACGCACTCGACACAGGTAATGATCCTGCTGAATTTACAGCAAAAAATATTGATACGTTCCGCCGTCAAATTCAGAGCCTTGGCTTTTCATATGACTGGGACCGTGAAATCAATACAACAGACCCTGAGTATTACAAATGGACACAATGGATCTTCCTTCAATTATATAAAAAAGGTTTGGCATACGTAGATGAAGTGGCAGTAAACTGGTGTCCTGCACTTGGAACAGTTTTGGCAAACGAAGAAATTATTGATGGCAAAAGTGAACGCGGGGGACACCCAGTTGAGCGCCGCCCAATGAAGCAATGGATGCTTAAAATTACAGCTTATGCTGACAGATTAATTGAAGACTTAGAAGAAGTGGATTGGCCTGAGAGCATTAAAGAAATGCAGCGCAATTGGATCGGCCGCTCAGAAGGTGCCCACGTTCATTTTGGCATTGACGGTCATGATCAAACGTTTACTGTCTTCACTACTCGTCCTGATACGCTGTTTGGAGCTACTTATGCAGTTCTTGCACCTGAGCATGCACTTGTTAAAGACATTACAACTGCAGATCAAAAAGAAGCGGTTGCTGCTTATATCGATAAAATGAAAAGCAAAAGTGATCTTGAAAGAACAGATTTAGCTAAAGAAAAAACGGGTGTATTCACAGGAGCCTATGCGATAAATCCTGTAAATGGCGAGAGAATGCCAATCTGGATTGCGGATTATGTTTTAGTCAGCTATGGAACAGGAGCCATTATGGCAGTACCCGCTCATGATGAGAGAGATTTTGAGTTTGCAAAAACATTCGGCCTTCCTATTAAAGAAGTAGTAGAAGGCGGAGATGTTGAGAAAGAAGCTTACACTGGCGAAGGACTTCATGTAAACTCTGATTTCCTGAATGGCTTGAATAAACAAGACGGCATAGAAAACATGATTAATTGGCTTGAAACAAATCAAAAAGGCGAAAAGAAAATTACGTACCGTCTTCGCGACTGGTTATTCTCCCGTCAGCGCTACTGGGGAGAGCCGATTCCGATTATTCATTGGGAAGACGGCACAATGACTGCCGTGCCTGAAGATCAGCTTCCGTTAACATTGCCGAAAACAACAGAAATCCGCCCTTCCGGTACAGGCGAGTCGCCGCTTGCCGTCATTGAAGAATGGGTGAATGTGACAGATCCTCAAACAGGCAAAAAAGGAAGACGTGAAACAAATACAATGCCGCAATGGGCCGGCAGCTGCTGGTACTATTTGCGCTACATTGATCCAAAGAATGCTGACCATCTTGCTGATCCTGAAAAAATAAAAGAATGGCTTCCTGTTGATACGTATATCGGCGGAGCCGAGCATGCTGTTCTTCACTTGCTGTACGCAAGATTCTGGCATAAGGTTTTATATGATCTTGGAATTGTGCCGACAAAAGAGCCATTCCAAAAATTGTTTAACCAGGGAATGATTCTTGGCGAAAACAATGAAAAAATGAGTAAATCTAAAGGAAACGTTGTAAATCCGGATGACATTGTAGCAAGTCACGGGGCGGATACTTTACGTTTATACGAAATGTTCATGGGACCGCTTGAAGCCTCTATAGCTTGGTCTGAAAAAGGATTAGACGGAGCACGCCGTTTCTTGGATCGTGTATGGCGTTTATTTATTGAAGACAACGGGACATTAAGTCCAAAAATAACAGATGAAATGTCAGACAGCTTAGAGCGTGTCTATCATCAAACGGTTAAAAAAGCAACAGAAGACTACGAAGGCTTGCGCTTCAACACAGCCATTTCTCAATTAATGGTTTTCATCAATGATGCATACAAAGCAACTGTGCTTCCAAAAGCCTACATGGAAGGGTTTGTGAAATTATTGTCTCCGGTTGCTCCGCATCTTGCTGAGGAATTATGGGAAAAGCTTGGACATGAAGGTACGATTTCTTATGAAACATGGCCGGCATATGACGAAGGCAAATTAGTTGAAGACGAAGTGGAAATTGTCGTTCAGGTTAACGGCAAAGTAAAAGCAAAATTAAATGTTCCAAAAGATGCAACACGCGAAGAAATGCAGGAAATTGCCCTGTCAGATGACGCTGTTAAGGAACAAATGGACGGAAAAACAGTCCGCAAAATTATTGCGGTGCCAGGAAAGCTGGTAAACATTGTAGCGAACTAATAAGAAAAGAGGAACCGACTGTTCAGCTCCGACAGGCAGATAAGAATTCGCCGGAAAAGTCCGGGTTTGACTTTTTCGGCGAATTTGTTCTGACCTAGGAGTTAGGAGGTGGAGCTGACAATAAGAAGAGCAGAAGAAGGTGCTGATAAAGCTCCTCTTCTTTTTCTGTTCTCCTGCATAAATGCTTAAACTGGTATGGTCCCAGTCTGCTTTGGTATAATAAACTCATCTGCTGGTGAAAGGGTGTAATCTAAATGAATGAAATTACGACAGAAGAATTACATAAGAAACTTAAAAGCGGCGAAACATTAAATCTTGTAGATGTTCGCGAGGATGACGAAGTAGAAGAAGGCATGATACCTGAAGCGAAACATATTAAAATGGGAGATATCCCTGAAAAACTGGATGCTTTTGATAAAGATAAAGAATATATCATCATCTGCCGCTCAGGCGGACGCAGCGGAAATGTCTGCGCGTACATGGAGGATAAAGGCTATAATGTAACAAATATGGCTGGCGGCATGCTTGACTGGAAAGGTGATACAAAACGCAAAAGTGAATTAGCTTAAGGTGCAGGTCCCTGCTTAAGTGCAGGGATTTTTTTTTGAAGTTAAGGCATTTTGTGAGCGCAAGAAATGGATTTATTATTTAGAGTAAGCGCTGGATAATTAGATACCAGGTTCTGAAAATCATATTTGCTGATAGTTAAAGGGCTTCAGTGGATAGTGTGCCACTTGCCGAAATGAAGCTGAAACGCTAGCTCTTGATAACCTGACCATTTTAACGGAGTTACATCTTGATGATTCAGAATGTTTTCAAAAGCTTACAGGGGCGGTTCGATCCGGTGCTGAAGGAGAGCAGCCGCGGGGCTGCTTTTTTATTGTAATTTTACCTTTTGAATCCGAATTAGGTTTTCGCCCTTTTAGTACAAAAGATCAAAAACACAATATTGAATTTTATGAGTACATTTTTGATTGGAATCCTTCCATCATCGTTTCAAAGGCTTACGGACTTATATCCACCTCACACTAAATAAAAGATTTTGCAGGAGTACTCTCAGATAGAAATTTTATAATCGGTTACCTCAATTTCTAAATATAAATAAAAAAACCATGTAAGGTTTTCTTACAAAAATATACACTTATTGATATTTTAGGTATAAGTTATATTTATCAAAACAAAGAAAGTGAAAAATAAATAAAGAATCAATAAAAAGCGCCAAGGGATCTTTTCTACTTGATAAAAAGCACCTTGATTACAAGGTGATCAGATCAAAAGATTTTTTCCATCATATTGGTTAATGTCCAAGCTGCAGTGGTCTAACAGAATAGTCATCGTTTTGATCTCTAAATATTTAATGTCTGTAAAGAATGAAATATGAACCTTTAATGAAAACGCTGTCATAATCTTAAGCCTCTCAAAATACAATAAAATAAGGAGGGATGTGATATGTCTGAATATCACAAGCTTGAAGTAACGGAACGGGTGCTTGCAAGGCTCCATGGGGATTTCATGGAATTGTACATTGGGAAGGAATATATCGGAAAGCTTGTCATAACTTCTGAGGGACGGGAATATGAATTAGAAAACGGATTTGTTGTGGAAGGGGACAGGTTTTACCGGATTTATGAACGGAATTGTGAGCTTCAGCAGCAATATGCAGAAGGGTATGATATGGGATGGTGTTAAATGTACAAGGTAGCCGTTTTTGATAAGGAGCATGAAAAAGATCTGGAACGTGAAATCAACCACTTTTTAAAATCCATTTCAGACGAACAGCTTGTGGATATAAAGTACAACGTGGCAGCTGCCTGCAATGAAGATGGCGAGCAGCTTTATTGTTTTACAGCGCTAGTCTTATACAGAACCTAAAAAAAGGAAGCAGCTACAAGATAGCAGCTTCCTTTACATATTCTGCGGCATTTTTGCCTGCGAGTCTGCCTGTTACAAGCGCAGATGTAATGTTGTACCCTCCGGTATATCCATGAATATCAAGAATCTCTCCGCAAAAGTAGAGACCGTTCATCAATTTGGAAGCCATTTGTTTAGGGTGTATTTCTTTTACGGATACACCTCCGCCTGTTACAAATGCTTTGTCAATGGACAGTGTTCCATGCACATTGAACTGAAACTGCTTGCAGTCTCCGACAAATCCGCGCAATTTCTCCATAGATAAGTTCGCATATGTCACCTGCTGGTCAATTCCGTTCCGCTCTAATAAAAAGTGAAGATATCGTTCAGACAGAAATCCTTTTAATACATTTTTAACGGCCTTTTTAGGTTCTTCTTTAAGCAGCTTAACCATTTGCTGGAATAATTCCTCTGCATTTTGATCAGGAAAAGAATCGATGCTCATTGGAATGGAAGTTGTTTTGAACTTTTTCATTGCTTTTACAACATACTGACTGCAGCGCAGGACAGCAGGGCCTGATATGCCGAAGTGGGTGAAAATCATGTCCATTTGGTGAGTCTTTATGACTTTTCCTTTTGGATTCAGGACACTTAATGCAACATTCCTGAGCGACAGACCCTGCAATGTTTTTTCCTGAATGAATGGTTCATTTGAAGTAATCGGAACTTCTGTAGGAAAGAGCTCTGTAATGGTATGGCCGGCTTTTTCAGCCCAAGCATAGCCGTCACCAGTGCTTCCTGTGTGGGGAACGCTTTTACCGCCGACTGCAATTACCACAGCATTTGTGCTGATGTATTCTCCGTTCTTTAAAAGAACTCCCGCGGCTTTGCCTTCTATATAATCTACGGTTTCAACAGGTTCATTTGTCCTTATTGTCACATGGAGTTTTTTCAGCTGATTCAGTAAAGCATCTACAACAGACTGAGCCTTATCTGATACAGGGAACATCCTTCCGTGATCTTCTTCTTTCAGCTGTATGCCAAGTTTTTCAAAAAAGCGAATGATATCTTCATTGCTGAATTCTGAAAAAGCGCTATATAAAAATCGTCCATTTCCCGGGATATGCTTTACAATTTCATCGATCGGCAGACGGTTCGTTACATTGCAGCGGCCGCCGCCGGAAATCGCGAGTTTTCTGCCGAGTTTATTTCCTTTATCAAGCAGGAGTACATTTGCTCCTTGTTCTCCGGCAGCAATTGCTGCCATCAAACCAGAAGGGCCGCCTCCGATAATAACCACATCATACTTCATTTGCTCACAACCTTTTCTTTCAGGAAACCTGATTTCCTATCCTATTATAGCTGAAACTGGAAAAAATCAAAATACGGCCGTTTTATTATCGGATAAGCTGTGTACAAACATTATTGTTATGGGTGTTTATTGTGTTAAAATAGAAAAGTTGAATCTTCAGAGAGAAATTGGTGATTTCATAAATGTCGAATAAATTGTTAAGAGGGACGTTAGTATTAACGCTCGGCACATATATTTCTAGAATATTAGGGATGATTTATGTCATTCCATTCTTTGCCCTGATCGGTGAAGACGGGGGAGCACTTTATCAGTATGGATATGCCCAATATGCGGTATTTCTGGGGATTGCCACAATGGGGTTTCCTCAGGCGGTTTCAAAATTTGTATCAAAATATAATTCCATCGGTGATTATGCAACGAGCAGGAAAATGTTCAGAGTCGGTATATCCGTCATGTTTGGAACTGGTGTTATAGCGTTTGCCATTCTTTATTTCTTGGCTCCTTTTTTTGCTGAAAGTGCATTGGGACAAAAAGAACTTGGAAATACTACGGTTGATGACGCGGTTTTAGTTATTCGGATGGTCAGTCTTGCTTTGATTGTTGTTCCAATCATGAGCTTAATACGCGGTTTTTTCCAGGGCCATCAGTCAATGGGGCCTACTGCTGTTTCTCAGGTGATTGAACAAATAGTCAGAATTGCTTTTTTGCTGATAGCCGCTTATCTCGTACTGAAGGTTTTTAATGGAACTCTTGTAACGGCAGTAGGGTATGCAACGTTTGCCGCCTTTGTCGGGGCAATAGGAGGATTGCTTGTCCTATTCATTTACTGGCAAAGACGAAAGCATACGCTTGAAGCTATGAGAGAGAATCTGGTGCCTGTCAGTGACATTACAACAGGCGGAATGTTCAAAGAGCTTTTCTCGTATGCAGGTCCATTCGTATTCGTTGGATTAGCCATTCCATTATACAGTTATGTAGACACAAATACTTTTAATAGAGCCATGACATCTGCCGGTTTTGCAGATATTTCGGCGAATATCTTCTCAATTGTCACGTTATATCTGCCAAAGCTTGTCATGATTCCAGTATCACTGGCAACAGCGTTTGGTTTAACACTTGTACCTACTATTACTAGATCATTCGTAGATAAAAACATGCCGTTGTTGAACCGGCAGATCGATCAGGCATTTCAGATTATCATTTTCTTAGTATTGCCTGCTGTTGTAGGACTGGCAGTGCTTGCAGAACCTGCATATATGCTCTTTTACAACGATAACCCTGCAGGTGCAGAGCTGTTAAGATGGTTTGCGCCAGTAGCAATTCTATTTTCATTCTTCACGGTAACTGCAGCTGTTTTACAAGGGATCAACAAACAAAAGCTTGCTGTTATCTCACTTGCCTTTGGATTAATCATTAAAATGGCTGTTAACGCGCCTTTGATTGTGATGTTTCAGGGACTAGGCTCGATCATGGCCACTGCGCTTGGCTTTGGAGCTTCAATCATTTACAGCTTTGCCATGATTCACCGTCATGCCAAGTATTCCTTCAGGCTTCTATTTAAAAGAACCGTTTTTATTGGAATACTGACAGCTTTTATGGCAATGATCGTTTCTGTGTCGCAGTCCGTGTTGTCTATTTTTATTGATTATTCAGATGGGAAGATCCCGTCAACGATTATCTTAATCATATCGATAGGTCTTGGAGCAGGTGCTTATTTATACATTGCCTACCGGTCTCATTTGCTTGAAAAGCTGTTCGGAAATCGTTTTTCATTTTTAAATCGAAAGAGGAAGGCTGCTGAATAAGAGCCTTCCTTTTTAATAGGTCAGGAGCAGATTATTTATGAGAATAGATAAATTATTATCAAACATTGGCTATGGCAGCCGAAAAGAAGTAAAACAGCTTTTAAAGACAGGTGCCGTAAAAGCGGATGGAATCACTATTAAAGATGCCAAGACACATGTTGATCCTGCTGAACCAAGGATAACCGTGCATGGGGAGACGGTTGATTATAAGGAGCATATTTATTTAATGCTGAATAAACCAGGGGGCTATCTCTCGGCCACAGAGGATTCTGTGCAGGAAACCGTTATTGACTTGCTGGAAATGGAAGACGCCGTTTACAAGCCGTTTCCTGTTGGGCGTCTTGATAAAGATTCAGAGGGACTTCTGCTGCTTACAAATGATGGACAGCTGTCACATCAGCTGCTGTCTCCTAAAAAGCATGTACCGAAAACGTATTATGCAACAATCCTTGGAAAAGTAACTGAGGAGGACGCTGCGGCTTTTAAAAAAGGTGTAGAGCTTGATGATGGATATGTTACAAAGCCGGCATCTCTTGTGATTCTTTCTGCAGACGAGCAGTCGGAAATTCACATTACCATCACAGAAGGCAAGTTTCATCAGGTGAAACGAATGTTTGAGGCTGTCGGAAAAAAAGTAACCTATTTAAAAAGAATCAGCATGGGCCCGCTATTGCTTGATGAAAGCCTGGAGTTAGGCGAGTACCGCGAGCTTACAGAAGAAGAAGTGGAAGGATTGCAGAATGCTAAAGCGGTTGAATTATAAAAATACATTCCGATAACTTTAAATCAGCAGAAAAAAAACCAGCCATCTTATTTTGGCTGGTTTTCTTATGTATACAAAACGTTTCGGTTTTTCATTGTTCAGTCTCTTTTTAAGAAGACATTTTTCTAACCTTCTTTTGTGTAATTGTCCATTTGCCTCTGCTTGGGCTTCGAACCAGGTCATTATACGCCAACACATTTAAATCTCTTTGAATGGTTCGTGGTGTAATACCAAATTCGTCGACAAGCTGCTGAGTTGTCACAGTACCTCTTTCATGGATAAACATGTAGACAGATTTGATACGAGTTAGCATACGGTTTGTTGAAGGTTTCAAAAAACCACTCCTTATCATTTGATCGTACGGCATAGCCTACTACAACCTACGATGTCCCCTACTGCAGATGTTACTGTTCTTATTTATCTAATGAACGCTACAACAATATTTTACACGATTTCGACAGCTTCATACTAGTAAAATGCTCGAATTAACAAAAATTTTACATAGTTTTAATCTAATTACATAAAGTTAAAACTTATATATCATATTTTACTATATGTAGTTAATTCTGAATAGTATGACATTTTTGTGTTTTTATATGAAAAAGAATCCATCTTTAGTATGGATGCTTTTAAGTATTTTATGAAATAATTTTCCAACCGTTAAAAAAATCCTTTATCTGCCGAAAATTTTAAAAATTCGGCTGTATCAATTCATTTTTTGACTGATAAAATTGCTGTTTCTGATTGGGGCTCGGAAGAAAAATCAAATTTTTTATTCAGTCAAAACCCCAAATTGAAAAAACCCCAAAAGTTCACGACTTTTGGGGAGCTTTTTCACTTCCTGCGCAAAAACCTATTAATGACCGCCCAGGAAAACCAGCTGTATAAAGAATAAAACAGCGAAAATGTAAACAAACAGATGAACTTCTTTCCACTTCCCTTTTGCAATTTTCATAAGAGGGTATGAAATGAATCCAAGTGCAATGCCCGTTGCAATGCTTGATGTAAGAGGCATGCTGATAATGACAAGAAACGCAGGGAATGCTTCATCAATTTCATTCCAGTTGATTTTTGCAATGTTGCCCATCATTAAGCTTCCGACAATAATTAATGCAGGAGCCGTGATGGCAGCAATTCCAGAGACAGCGCCGACAAGAGGGCTGAAGAAAGCTGTTAAACCAAATAGTACAGCGACAGTTAAAGTCGTAAGTCCAGTACGTCCTCCTGCAGCAACCCCCGCAGAAGATTCAATGTAAGCCGTTGTAGGACTTGTTCCGAACATCGCCCCAACTGTTGTTGCAGCAGAATCAGCCAAAAGGGCTTTGCGGGCGTTTGGCAGTTCATTGCCTTTCATTAGACCTGCTTGCTGAGCTACCCCAATCATTGTTCCAGTTGTATCAAAGATAGTAACAAGCAGGAAAGAGAATACAACGGCATAAAGACCATGCTGAATCACTTGCCCGATTGCTTCAACAGGATTTAAGATGATAAATCCTTCCGGCAGGCTCGGCATGGAAACGAATCCTTCTTTGAAAGAAAGTTCCCCAGTAAAGAAAGCAATAATACCAGTAATGATCATCCCGAAAAAGAGGGCACCATGTACATTTAAGCTCATTAATACAAGCGTAACAGCAAGTCCAACAAGTGCGAGGATGACAGGAGGAGAAGTTAAATCTCCAAGCGTTACAAGGTTTTCCGGATGATCCGTAACAATTCCAGTTAAACGCAGGCCGATAAAAGCTATAAAAAGACCGATTCCTGCTGTAATGCCATATTTTAAATTAGCCGGAATCGCTTCAATCAATTTTTTGCGGAACGGAGTTAAAGATAAGATCAGAAAAAGAATACCCGCTACAAATACGGATGCAAATGCAATCTGATAACTGACTTGGTGACCGCCGACAACGGAATAAGCAAAATATGCATTCAATCCCATACCAGGAGCAATTGCAATTGGATAGTTCGCTGCAAGTGCCATCCACAATGTACCGACAATAGCGGCGATAATTGTTGCTGTAAACACCTGATCAAAAGGAACACCTGCGTCTGCAAGGATAATAGGATTTACGACAACAATGTAAACCATAGTTAAAAACGTTGTAAGTCCTGCCAGCGTTTCTGTTCGCATAGTCGTTTGATTTTCTTTTAGTTTAAACATGAGAGCCTCCAATTAACGAACATTTTTACAAAACATTTATAATAATATTCGTTTTTCAGGTAAAATGCAAGGGGTATTCATTTTGTATTCATTTTAGTTTCTCCTGTCCAAGCTTTCTTATGTCCGCATCCTTTGGTATCTTACTAGGTAAGGACATATTGAAATAAATATGAAAAGGGGTTTAAAGATGGATTGGATGCAGGAAGTTTTAAGCAGGAAAGAAGATTTCATTAAAGACACTCAAGAATTTTTGCGCATTAAAAGCTTGCTTGATAAAAAAACAGTCAAAGCAGGCTCTCCATTTGGAAAAGGAATTAATGAAGCTCTGACTCACATGCTTGAAAAGGGAGAAAAAGACGGATTTATTTCAAAAAATCTCGAGGGCTATGCCGGTCATCTGGAAATGGGACAAGGGGAAGATATCGTTGGAATTCTGTGTCACGTTGATGTTGTGCCGGAGGGTGACGGCTGGAGCAGTGATCCTTTTGGGGCGGAAATAAGAGACGGAAAAATCTTTGCACGCGGAGCCATTGATGATAAGGGTCCTACAATGGCGGCATATTATGCAATGAAAATCGTAAAAGACCTCGGATTGCCATTGAACAAAAGAGTCCGCATGATTCTTGGAACAGATGAAGAAAGTGACTGGGGATGTGTGGATCACTATTTTAAACATGAAGAAATGCCTGCACTCGGCTTTGCACCTGATGCAGATTTTCCGATTATCAATGCTGAAAAAGGAATCATCGATGCAAAGCTTACATATTTCTTTGATAAAGCACTAAGCAGCAAAAGCGGGACAAAACTGCTTTCTTTTCAATCAGGAAGGCGCTTCAACATGGTTCCTGATCATTCTGAAGCTCTAATTCAGTCTGATGATGCACAGGGGCTTACAGAAAAATATAACAAATATTTAAACCAATATGATCTAACAGGCAGTGTTTCTGAAGAAAATGGAGTGCTGACACTTAAAGCTGAGGGTGTTTCGGCACATGGAAGTTTGCCGCACACAGGCAAGAATGCCGGTCTGCTCCTTTCCCTTTTCCTTGCAGATGAAGAATTGGATCATAACGGGAAACGATTTATCAGACAGATTGTTGCCTTCTTCAGCAATGACACGAGCGGTGAGAAACTTGGCATTCAATGTGAAGATGAAGTGAGCGGCCCGCTTACAGTGAACCTTGGCATTATTTCTTATGATAGTGAAAAATCAGGAGAGCTAGGTGTAAATATCCGCTACCCTGTAACTGGTGATGTTGAGCGGATTTCCGAAGGATTGAAATCCATCACCGAATTTCAGTTAGCTTCTCTAAGTGATTCAAAGCCTCATTATGTTGATGCAGAGCATGAATTAATTCAAACACTAAAAAAAGTGTATGAAGAACAAACAGGTGATCGTGCTGAATTAATTGCTATAGGCGGCGGAACCTATGCACGTTCTCTGAAGGCTGGTGTGGCGTTTGGCCCGATGTTCCCCGGAAGACCTGATGTTGCTCATCAAAAAGATGAATATGTCATCATTGACGATTTGCTTAAAGCTACCGCTATTTATGCACAAGCCATTTATGAATTGGCAAAATAATGTTAACGAATTCCGCCTGTTGTGGTAGGATGAATGAAGAAGCTTTTTGGCCGCTCTCTGTTACCGGAGGGCGGTTTTTCTGGGAGTTTTGCTTTTTAGAAAGGCAGTTCCCTGAATCTCAATTTCGTATCTAAAAAGGGTTATGTGTTCTTCTCTGGTTTTAAATTTGAAAGTTAGAAAAGAACCTTAAAGAAAGAAGGCTGCTGTTTTGGAATATTCATTGCAAAGAGAGCATCGTACAACTAGAGTTCACTTTTATTCTTTTTATTTTTTAGTTTTTTTTGCTTTCGGTTCGCTATTTCCGCTGCTTCCTGTGTATCTTAAAGACAGTATCGGGCTTTCTGGAAGTCAAATAGGTATGATCATGAGCATCAGTCCGGTTGTAATGATTTTGATTCAGCCTCTGTGGGGGATTTTGAGTGACATGACACAAAAACCGACTGTTTTATTAACGATTGCGCTGACGCTTGCAGGGATTTTTGGACTTGTTTTTTCAATGATAGATACATATATTTGGCTGATTGCCATTGCTTCGCTCCTTGCGATTGTACAGAGTGCGCTCATTCCATTATCAGACAGCATCTCAATGAATTACGTTCAAAAAACAAAAACAGAGTACGGTTCGATCCGTCTGTGGGGTGCGGTTGGATTTGCGGTCGCCGTTATGGCTGTAGGACAGCTTTCAGAGCTTTTTTCATTAAGTATGATTTTCTATGCGTTTGCCCTTATTTTATTTATTGCGGTGTTTTTCGCCTATCAGCTTCCGAATGAAACGAAAACAATGCAAATCAGCATCAGGGAAGGAATAAAAGAGCTTGCTAATGTCCCAAGGTATTTCTTGTTTTTATTTGTTGCTTTTCTGGTGCTGGGACCAATCTTAGCAAACAATATTTATTTTGGAATTTTTGTGGCAGAGCTTGGCGGGGGACTGACAGGGATAGGCATAGCCTTTCTTCTTGCAGCAGGCAGTGAGGCGCCTTTTATGAAATTTGCAAGCAGCTGGATCAGCAGACTTGGGATGATGAATATTCTTATGATGGCAACTTTTATTTCCAGCCTGAGATGGTTTCTGTACTTCTTTGAGCCTCCGCTTGAAGTGGTTTATGTTACGACCATCGCTCAAGGATTGTCTGTAGGCCTGTTTATTCCGGCAGCCCTTCAATATGTTAGAGAGCTCGCGCCGATTTCTGTAGGGGCAACAGCCATTTCCCTCTATTCATCAGTAGGGAATGGTCTCGGAAACTGGTTCTGCACATTTTTCGGTGGTTTAATCTTAGAAGGTTTTTCTATCCTTTATGTCTATTTGTTTTTTGGTATTCTTTCAACGGTCGCCTTAGCTGTATTAGCGATTATGAATATAAGAATGAGAAAAGCTGCTCCGGAATAAGTGCCGGGCAGCTCTTTCTGTTGCTTAGTAAATTATAAAAGTCAAACGGTTGTGGATACTGAAATAAAGGAATTTACGTCCAGCTCCGGCTCCTAGATCCTCGGTCAGAACGAATCTGCCTGTCGGAGCGGGCCTTGGCGCCTGAGCTTTTGTTCTTAATCCTGGAGAAATAAATCACTTGATAAATAGCGCTCACCTGTGTCGCAGGCGATGCACACGACAACATCATCAGGAGTCAGACGTTTTGCTACTTCCAGTGCAGCAAAGCAGGCAGCACCAGATGATGGGCCGACTAATATGCCTTCTTCGGCAGCAAGACGGCGGGTAATGTCGTAAGCTTGTTCGTCTTTGATTTTGAATATTTCATTATAAACGTTCTGATTCAGAATGTCAGGTATGAATCCGGGACTTGTACCTACAAGCTTATGCTTGCCTGGCTTACCCCCAGACAGGACAGGAGATCCTGCAGGCTCAACAACGTGAACCGTTAAATCAGGATAATGCTCTTTCAGCCTTTCGCCAGTTCCTGTAATCGTTCCGCCTGTACCGGCAGTTGCCACAAATGCAGACAGTTTTTTGCCAAGCCCGTCCATTGCAGAAATGATTTCAATGGCGGTTGATTTGCGGTGTGCATCTGAGTTTGCTTCATTATCAAACTGCATAGGAACAAAGCTGTCCGGGATTTCTTTTGCAAGTTCATTCGCTTTATTGATGGCACCAGTCATTTTCTCATCGCCAGGAGTCAGCACAACTTTAGCGCCATATGCTTTCAATAGATTGATTCGTTCCTGTGTCATCGTGTCAGGCATAACAAGTATGGCTTTATAGCCTCTTGCAGCAGCGTTCATTGCAAGCCCAATGCCAGTATTGCCTGAAGTCGGCTCAATAATGGTGGAATTCTTATTTAAAAGGCCCTGTTTTTCAGCCTCTAGGATCATATTTAATGCAGCTCTGTCCTTTACACTTCCGCTTGGATTGAAAAATTCAAGCTTCAAATAGACGTCCGCTCCGTTTTCAGGATTCAGCCGATTTAATTTTACCAAGGGAGTATCGCCAATTAAATCTGCTATATTTTCAACTACACGCATTTATCTCAGCTCCTTTATTTGATATGATAGCATATTTTTTTTCGGCAGCCATCCAATGCACTTGATTATATTCTTGCCTGTACCTTTGATAAGATGAAAACGAAAGGGATTTTTCTCGTTTGTGGATAAACTATAAAAAAGCTGAAAGATGTTTTATTTCGGCAGAAAAAAATCAAATGTTGGCTGCATGGCATTATGATCAATTGCATACCATACAGCCTTCAATGCGAATAAGGAGACTGACATGACAGCTTTGAAACACTTTTTTATAGGTATATCACTTCCTGAAGAATTGGCAAAATCCATTTATAATCAAGCGTCTTCTTTAAGGGAAGAAAAACATTTTAAATCTTGGGTGCATCCGCTTGATTATCATCTTACTCTGGCATTTTTAGGACATCCGCAATCAGAAAATCAATTAGAGCAGGTGAAACATGATCTTGAGAAGACCCTTGTAAATAATCATGCCTTCCAATTGCAGACAACCACATTCAAGACTTTCGGGAGACCGCAGTCACCAAGGATTTTCTGGCTGGGAACAGAGGATTCAGAAAAGCTTGCAGCGCTCAGGAGCCAGGTTTATCAGATTTGCAAACATGCTGATTTCAAACTGGATGAGCGCCCGTTTACTCCGCATGTTACCGTCGCAAAGAATTGGATCTCAGAAGAAAATTTCTTAAATCAGCGGATAGCTTCACCTGAACAAATGAGCTTTACCGTGACTAGTGTGGATCTCTTTGAGACAAAGCTTGATAAAAATCCTAAATACCATTCCATACACAACGTGATGCTGCGCTGAAAAAGATTTGCCTGTCATCCTGTGTAACAACAAATGCAAAGCAGGGATAACTATGAAATGGATGAAAATATTAATTCAAATTGCTTGTTTATATCTTTTTTACCTGGCCGGAGTTTTTATACAGCATCATTTGCAGCTATCTATGCCAGGAAGCATTATCGGAATGTTTCTGCTGTTTTTCTGCCTTTCTTTAAAAATGATCAGGCTTCCGATGTTAAAAGAAGGAAGTTCTATGCTGTTAAGTCATTTATCACTGCTTTTTATTCCGGCCACAGTCGGTTTAATCGATCATTTTGATCTGTTCAGCGGTAAAGGAATCGTAAGTGCGCTTGTCGCTCTTTTCAGCACGGCCGTGGTTATGATTTCGTCCGCTGCAATAGGGCAGCGGCTCACCATGAGAACGGAAGCTTCCGAAAAAAGAGGAGAAGTCTAATGTTTTCAGCTGTCCTTTACATAGTGTTAACGATTGTCATATATGCTGCCATGAGGCAGCTCTATAAAAAATATCCCCTGCCTATTCTTGTGCCTATAGCGACATGCACTTTTTTTATCATTCTTCTTTTATTGAGCACTGGAACGACTTATTCAGAATACTTGAAAGGCGGAATCTGGATTGATGGGCTGCTCGGACCTGCGGTTGTGGCTTTGGCCTATCCTTTATATGAAAGCCGCCGTATTCTGAAAAAATATGCCTTTACTATTCTAGCAAGTGTTTTTGCAGGAAGCATCATTGGCATTGGCAGCGGAACACTTCTTGCAGGGCTTTTTCATGTGGATGAGGAGCTGATTTTGTCTCTTGCCCCTAAATCAGTGACAAATCCAATTGCAATGGATATTGCAGACATGATGGGCGGTATTCCGGCGCTTGCTGCAATCTATGTTGTCATTGCAGGTGTTTCAGGCGCAATGTTTGGACCGTCTTTGCTGCAGCTTTTTGGCATTCATCATTCAGTAGCAAAAGGAATTGGACTAGGTGCAGCATCGCATGGCACAGGTACGGCAAGAGCACTGGAGCTGGGTGAGCTTGAAGGAGCCATCAGTTCGATTTCGATGACTTTATGCGCCATCTTTACAGCGATAATTTGCCCGCTGCTCGCACCATTTATTTTAAGCATCCTATAAGGAGTTGAAAAAAATTGGCTCAACTAATCAAGATCCATTCTTGCATTTCAAGGTACGAGATGGATTTATACCGCTACCAAAGCCAATTTCTGCGTTTAAAGAAACAGCAATGGCAAATGATCAAGCTTGCTTATGAAAATAATGAGTTTCAGCAATTTGTAAGACCTCATACAGAGACAATGGATGGAGCAGAAGGGAAAAAGGAAAAAGAAAATTTTCTCAGAAAGGTCAGTAATATATTAAGGAAAAAAGAAGAAATTGTTTCCTGCGATTTGAATATTCCAGCTGCTGAGCAACAAGCAGACACAATGGAATTCATCTTTCTCTCCGTTCCGCAAACATTGGATGAATTAAAAGCGAAATTTATGAATCACATCTTTCAGTTCCAAATGAAATGGGCCACGTCTACCATTCGTGAAAAATCATATGCAGATGTTTCTTTTTATGAAAATGAGAGATTGCTTGAACTTCTTCAAAAATTGCCTGATCAGCATCTCATTATGTATAATCCTGTTTTCAAAATAAAAAATACGTCCATTGGGCTTGATCCGATTTTAATCAGTCCTGGAGAAATCGTTTGTATCCATTATCTCGAAGGGGGACAGCACGACGTTATTGAAGGTTCAAGTGAACGCTTCTGGACAGTGAATCCGGGAGATCATGAAAAAAAACAGCTTTCTCCTTTAATCAGTTTGAATCGAACAGGAACAATTGTTAAGCAATTACTAAGAGAAAGCAAGATCGATCTGGAAGTGAAAAAGGTACTGATGTACAAAAGCGGATTCATCGAGTTTCCCCAGGTACCATACGATTTAACACTTGTAGATAAAAGGAATTTCAGTGGATGGTTCTAAATTTACAGAAATTCCACAACGCCAATTAAGCATGAACAGCTGAAGGCTGCTGAGATTCTTTTGTCCCAATGCTTGATTGACTCTTTTCGCAGAAACGATTAATACGCCGGCAGGCGTATTTTTTTGTAGATTCGTACATACAGTTTCACTAAAAAAAGCTATAATTTTACTAGACTGGGAATATCTAAGCAGATATTCATGAAATCGCTGAAGATAATGGAGATTAGGATGAAGAACAGCATATACTTTATCATTAACCCCCTTGCCGGGAATGGCAGATCATTACGTGTTTGGAAAAAGGTAAAAGCTGAACTCGAGCTTAATTCTATAGACTATCGTTCTTTTTTAACTGACTATTCAGGTCATGCAGAAATTCTGGCCAGGCAAATAGCGACGATTCAGGATTATCACTTGAAGACGGTTATTGGAATCGGCGGAGACGGCACGATTCATGAGATCGCAAATGGGCTGAGTGAATTTAATCATGTGCAGATAGGGTTTATTCCAGCTGGATCCGGTAATGACTTTAAGAGAGGGTATGGCCATTCTTCTAAAGAAGGTTCATCAATTTTCCTCAGGTTAAAAAGGCAAGTAAAAACCTTTGACTTAGGTCAATATCATACAGGCCAAATGAACCGTTTCTTTGTAAACAGTATTGGCGCAGGGTTTGATGCATATGTTGCGAAGCTTTCAAACGAAATGGCAGTGAAGAAACTGCTGAATAAATTAAGGGCAGGTTCTTTAATTTATATAGCGGCCCTGCTGAAAGGGCTTATGAATTATCAGCCAAGTACCGTCACATTGACTGTTGATGAAACGGTTCACGTGTTTGAAAATGTCTGGCTTGCGGCAGTATGCAACCACCCATTTTATGGGGGAGGCATGAAAATTTCTCCATCTGCAAAACCGGATGATGGTGTACTTGACCTCCTCGTTGTGCATGATTTATCAAGATTAAAGCTGCTTCTGCTCTTTGGACTGGTTTTTGCGGGGAAGCATACACGGCTGAAAGAAGTTCATACGTTCACGGGAAAGGAAATAAAAATTGCTGCAGCTGCTCCGCTCATGCTTCAAGCGGAAGGAGAATACATAGGCGAAACACCGGTCACAGTCACATTGAGACCTAAAAGCATAAAGTATTATACGTGAATCTAATATCAAGTTGTTTCTCAATGGGTATACTGATGTGATGAAACAACTTTTGCAGGCAGGTGACTAAAATGTTATCGGTACAACGTGCATATCATGCATACCTTGATGAAATGGACTTAATTACAATCCTTATCCCAAAAGACATGCAGTCCTCTGACAATAAAACATTTTTTCTTCTGGATGGCGAAACCCGGCTGAAGCTGCAATGTGAGCGTCAGCAGGATATTGAAAACAGAGTTAAATATCAATGCAGACTGGATTCATCCATAAAACCATTTGGAAAATTGTATGAAGTATGTGATGAACTGGGTAATAAAACAGATCTGCAAATCGGTGCAGTTATTCGGACGGATGAATTTGATGAACACTTTTATTATGAAGGGGATGACCTTGGGGTCCGTTTCAGCAAAGACTCTGTAACAATGAAGTTATGGTCTCCGACTGCGACGGATGTACGGGTGAAATTACTGTTTCCAAGCGATCAGCGGGAGGAAACTCTTCCACTAAAGCGAGATGACAGCGGAATTTGGACAATCGAACTGAAGGGTAATTTTGACAGTGTTTTCTACACTTATCTCGTGTGTGTTAATTTAATTTGGAATGAAGCGGTTGATCCATATGCAAAAGCCGTATCCATGAATGGCGTTTATGGAGTCATCGCAGATTTTGGTCAAACAGTGGTAGAGAAACGAAAACCAGCTCCTCTTGCTCAATTAACGGATGCCATTATCTATGAAGCGCATATACGTGATTTTACCATCCATCCAAACAGCGGTATTAACCAAAAAGGCAAATATGCAGCATTCACAGAAACTGACACAAAAACCGGGATGGGAATGACATCAGGCATATCCTATCTGAAAGAACTTGGCATTACCCATTTAGAATTGCTCCCTTTCAACGATTTTGAAGGAGTCAATGAGCAGAATGTTCTCGAGCATTACAATTGGGGATACAACCCGCTTCATTTTAATGCTCCAGAAGGCAGCTACTCATCTGATCCGGAAAATCCATATACAAGAATCAAGGAGTTAAAAACAGCGATCCAGGCTATACATGCAAACGGCATGAGAGTCATTATGGATGTGGTTTACAATCATGTTTACATCAGAGAAAATTCCTCATTTGAAAAGATTGTTCCGGGATATTTCTTTCGTCATGACCAGAATGGCCTTCCTTCAAATGGTACTGGAGTAGGCAATGATTTTGCTTCAGAAATGAAAATGGCCAGCAAGTTTATTATAGATTCAATCACTTTTTGGCTGAAGGAATATGATGTTGACGGTTTTCGCTTTGATTTAATGGGGATATTGGATATTCACACAATGAATAAGGTGAACGATATTTGTAAGCGGTTAAAACCTGATATTCTTATTTTAGGAGAAGGCTGGGATTTGCTTACCCCGCTTCCATATGAAGAAAAAGCCATTATTGCAAATGCGGGTAAAATGCCTGGCATCGCATTTTTTAACGATCAGTTCAGAGACAATATTAAAGGAAGCACGTTTGAAGTGTTGGACAAAGGATTTATTCTTGGCCACTCTGGAAATCCGGAAATGCTTGCAAAAATCATGAGCGGCTCTATTGCACATTTCACAAATCCTGCACAATCCATCAATTATGTAGAATCGCATGATAATCATACGCTATGGGATAAGATGAATTTGTGTCTTCCAAATGAGCCAGTTGAATATAAACGGCTCAGGCAGAAGCTTGCTGCGGGTATGGTCATTCTTGCACAGGGAATTCCTTTTCTTCATAGCGGGCAGGAGTTTTACCGAACAAAACAAGGCGTGGAGAACAGCTATAAATCACCTGATGAGATCAATCAGCTAAACTGGAATGAAAGAGAGCAATATGCAAATGATGTCAGATATATTCAGCATCTTATTTCTCTAAGGAAGTCTCATGGAGCATTCAGGCTAAGTTCCTCACAAGAAATAAGCAGACATTATCGGATTTTTATGAATGGGGATGGCATTTTCGCGTACTGCTTAAACGATGTAGGTGCATATGGTCCATGGAGAAAGATTGCGGTCATTCATTGCAGTCATCGAAATGGCAAGGTTATATCCCTGCCCTGGAAAGGTGAATGGGAACTTGCCTCAAGTCCATTCATTTTTCAGAGAGAAGCAAACTCAGCCCAGCATGTAAGCGAATCATTTAAGGTGAAAGAAATAGGGACTTTTGTCTTATTCCAAAAGTAGGTTTTCGGTTTTTCTTGACTAAAATTGCTTGGAAACGATAAAATTTAAAAGGATAGCTATCTGTAACAGATTCTTCATCTTTGAATAGCTGTCTTTTTTAATTGACTTAATGAAAGATATATAAGGTGAAGGAAACAGGCTGTACACTTTATTCGATCATGTTAGCGTGTGCCCTGATGCTTTCCCTATTCCAAACTTATAAATGAAATGTTGGGTTGAAATTGAAGGTGAACTGGTTGGAACAACTACTAGGAAGCGAGTGGGAGCTATCTCCTGCTGGCGGAGCAACAGGCGATGCATATTTTGCACAGCGAGAAGGGCAAAAATTGTTCTTAAAACGAAATAGTTCTCCATTCTTGGCCGTTCTGTCTGCTGAAGGAATTGTTCCTAAGCTGGTATGGACAAAAAGGCTGGAAAATGGCGATGTGATTACAGCACAGCACTGGCTAAGCGGACGTGAACTGAAGCCAAGTGATATGAAAGGTGAAAATGTAGCGGAACTGCTGCATAAAATCCATCATTCCAAGGAACTGCTGGATATGCTGAAACGTCTGGGAAAACAACCGCTTACTCCTTCAATTATTTTAGAGGATTTAAAGCAAACGGTTGAGTTCGAAAACTTTTATCTCCCAGAAGTCATGCAGGCTATTCATTATCTTGAATCCAATCTTCCATATGTGGATTGTGATGATAAAGTTGTCTGTCATTGTGATGTGAATCATAATAATTGGCTGTTATCCAATGATGAACAGCTATATCTGATTGACTGGGACGGAGCCTTAATTGCAGATCCCGCAATTGATATTGGCATGCTTTTATACTGGTATATCGACGAAAAAGACTGGGAAAGCTGGCTTTCTACATATGGCCTGAACTTAACCGATCAGCTTCTTGGAAGAATGTACTGGTATGTGCTTGCGCAAACGATTACCTATACCCTTTGGTATCGCGCAAAACACAATGAAAAGGAAACAAATGAATGGCATAACTACCTGCGTCAAATGATTTCTAAGTTAAATTAGGAAAATGAATCAATATCATCAATCCATTGTGTAAGAACATTTTGCTGAGATGTTATATAGGAATTCAGTTCTGAAGAATTTTTTCCATCCTGACTGTAAGAATAAATATTTTGCAGTACGTTTTTTAAATCCTGATGAATGTTTGTATTCACCATCAGTGATTTGATGACACGCTCAAGTTGTTCACATTCTGCAACTGTTCCGCAGCAGTCACTTTGATGTTCTGTCAATATATCCTTTAATAATTCAACTTGATGCTGATATTCTAGCGGCATGGCAAACACTCCTTTACACATTCTTGTCTTAACTTGTGCAGGAAGAAGCCATTTCATTCTGAATAAAAATGACCAGATCCAAGCAGGGCCTGGTCATTTTTTTTGCAGTTAAATCCGCTCAGCTATTTGCTTTTGATTTTGCCTCATGTTGATAAGATCTGCTTAGGGAACTCTTGTTTATTGATAGAACAAGGGTTTTCGCTGATAAAACCTTGATTTACATGGATAAACCTTAGATTTATGCTGATAAAACTAAGGTTTGCGCTGATAATACCTATTATAAAATACAGATTTTAACATGGAATTTCTCTTGCGCACCCTCCCATTTCATGATATCTTTTATGGCGACATTAAATCGATAGAGGTGTGCATCATGCGATTGCGGAATAAGCCATGGGCCAATGATTTCATTGCCGGGCATTCAAATATTGTGATTCAGAATCCTAAAGAGTATAAAGGAAAATGGAATGAACTTTTTGGGAATGATAACCCGATCCATATTGAGGTAGGGACAGGAAAAGGGCAATTTGTTGTTGGAATGTCTAGCGCTAACCCAAACATTAATTATATTGGGATTGAATTGTCTGAAAGTGTCATTGTTGGTGCTCTTCAAAGAGCAGCTCAGGCAGAACGAACAAACATTCTGCTCCTCAATGAGAATGCAGAGGATCTGACTGACATTTTTGCCAAGGGCGAAATTGAGAGAGTTTATTTGAATTTCTCTGATCCATGGCCGAAGACGAGACACGAAAAACGGAGATTAACCTTTAAGACATTTCTTAAGAGATATGAAGATATCTTGGTTGATGAAGGTGAAATTCATTTTAAAACAGATAATCAGGGATTGTTCGAGTATTCACTTCAAAGCTTCTCAGCCTATGGACTGCTCTTAACATATGTAAGCTTAGATTTGCACAATAGTGAGTATGAAGGCAACATCATGACGGAATATGAAGAAAAATTTTCACAAAAAGGGCAAAGAATTTATCGCTCTGAAGTGAAATATATAAAAAAGTAACCCATGTCCACGGACGCGGGTTTTTTTGTTATGATGGAAACGGAGGGGATAATATGGAAACTTTAAAAATAGGTCAAACAACGTTAACATGGCTTGACGGCGGGGTAACTTATCTTGATGGAGGCGCAATGTTTGGGGTCGTTCCCAAACCGCTCTGGTCAAAAAAATATCCTGTTAATGAACTCAATCAGATTGAGCTTCGCACAGATCCAATCCTTGTTCAAAAAGAGGGCATCCATTTGCTGATTGACAGCGGTATTGGCTCAGGAAGACTTACCGATAAGCAAAAGCGAAATTTTGGTGTGACAGCCGAATCAAATGTAATCGCTTCATTAAATGAATTGGGTCTGAAAGCTGAAGATATTGATTATGTCCTGATGACGCATTTGCATTTCGATCATGTTTCCGGTCTGACAAAGCTTGAAAATGATGAACTTGTATCTGTATTTCCACATGCAAAAATCATTACTTCTTCTATTGAATGGAGTGAAATGAGAGAACCTAATATTCGTTCAGCTAATACATACTGGAAAGAAAATTGGCTGGCAATCGAAAAACAAGTCGTTCCTTTTGAAGGAAAAACAGAACCAGTGCCAGGCATTGAAATGATTCACACTGGCGGCCATAGTGACGGTCACAGCATTGTTAAAATAGAAGACAATGGAGAAATGATTCTTCATATGGCAGACCTCATGCCGACGCATGCCCACAGCAATCCTTTATGGGTGCTTGCATACGATGATTATCCAATGAATTCAATACAGCAGAAGCAAAAATGGCTCGGGTTTGCGAGCGAAAAACAGACTTGGCTGTCTTTTTATCATGATTCCTTTTACCGGGCAATCAAATTCAATGAAAAAAAAGAAATCATCGATAAAGTGGAAAGAAATCGACCAGAATAAAAAAATGGCATGGAGAGCAGTGTCTCCATGCCATTGTGCATGTTCAACCTTGTTTTTTATGTTATGGATTATGCAATTTGTTCTACGTGAAGGATATTCCCGCTTTTTGCATCCACAAAAGCTTCATATTGTTCGAGCTCTGAGTCAGCCGTTCTGGTAATGCCCGCTTTGTAAATACTGTATGTCTCTCCAGAATCGGTATAGGACTCGCGGACTGTATAGATCCATGATCCATTGATCGGACCTTTTTCCTTAAATGCATTTTTCACAACAGTTAGAGCTTTTTCAGAAGTAATATATGCCGGCTTTAATTGATCCTTAAATATGTATGCAGCAGCCAGGCCAATTCCAATACCAATGAATGCTTTTCTGCAATTCATAACGATCTCCTCCATCCTTAACACATTGATTTAAGTATACAGAAGATTCCTTTTCTTGTTAAGTGTGGTTATGTCTTTTTAAGAAGCAGAATTTGTTTGGAAAGCCTGCCATGTATACCGGAACTTTTCTTGCTGGGCTATCAGAATGGTTTGGTTAATAAAATGGAAAACAGGTGAATAAAATCTTTATTTACGCTGATAAAATTCAAATGCAGGAGTTTTATTTCTCATTTTGGCTGATAAATCCTGAAAGTTGGTTGATATGTCCTTATCTGCCTGGCGGGTCTGAACAGCCGGTTTGCTTTTATTTAGTAGCACGAAAGGATAACTTTCTGTAAAATAAAAGAATACATACGTAAAGGGGATATGATGGATGAACCAAGAGACGTTAGAGCTTTTTAAGACATTAACGGAGCTTCCGGGTGCACCGGGGAACGAGCATGCCGTGCGTAAATTCATGCGATCCGAGCTCAGCAAGTACTCAGATGAGATTGTTCAAGATCGGTTAGGCAGTATTTTTGGGGTGAAGCACGGTCAATCAGAAGGTCCCAAGATTATGGTTGCAGGGCACATGGATGAAGTAGGGTTCATGGTAACGGGTGTAACGAAAAACGGAATGATAAGGTTCCAGACGCTTGGAGGCTGGTGGAGCCAGGTGCTTCTTGCACAGCGCGTTGAGATCATAACAGATCAAGGGGCGATTCCCGGGGTAATCGGATCGATTCCACCTCATTTATTAAGTGAAGATCAGCGGAACAAACCGATGCAGATTAAAAATATGCTTGTTGATATTGGTGCGGATTCAGATGAAGATGCAGCAGAACTGGGCATCAAGCCAGGACAGCAAATTCTTCCTGTTTGTCCATTTACTCCAATGGCCAATCCTAAAAAGATTATGGCTAAGGCATGGGATAACCGTTATGGATGCGGATTGTCGATTGAATTGTTAAAAGAGCTGAAAAACGAAACCCTTCCAAGTACTCTTTATTCTGGTGCAACCGTACAGGAAGAGGTAGGGCTTAGAGGAGCACAAACCGCTGCTAATATGATTCAGCCTGATTTGTTCTTTGCTCTTGATGCGAGTCCTGCCAATGATATGAGCGGAGCGAAGCATGAATTCGGCCAGCTGGGCAAAGGCGCCCTTCTCCGTATTTTAGACCGTACTATGGTGACACATAGAGGAATGAGGGAATTTGTTTTAGACACGGCAGAATCAAACAATATTCCTTATCAGTATTTCGTGTCACAAGGCGGAACAGATGCAGGTCGTGTTCATACTTCAAATGATGGTGTTCCTTCTGCAGTTATTGGCATCTGCTCGCGTTATATTCATACAGCAGCTTCTATTGTCCATATTGACGACTATGCTGCTGCAAAAGAATTAATTGTCTCCCTTGTAAAAGCTTGTGATCAAACGACATTGGATACAATAAAGCAGAAATCATAAAGGGAAGAAGCGGAAATCACTGATGTGGTTTCCGTTTTTAAGAGATAAGAAAGTATAAAATTTTGCGCATTGATTACAAGCGGAATCGCCCTCTCCGGCCAGAACAAAATCTCACAAAAAAGTCAGCCGGATTCTTATCTGTCATGCCTAAGCTAAACGTGCGCCTGCGCTTTTCTTTATATAAAGGAGAAAGAAATAGATGAAAATAGCGATTGGAACCTTAAATCCGGCCAAAGTTAATGCGGTAAAGGCATCTCTATCTGATTTTGAGCAATTTACATTCAAAAGTGTGAAAGTTCCATCTGGAGTATCTGACCAGCCGTTTTCAGATGAGGAAACCATACAAGGCGCCATTAACCGGGCAGAAAATGCCAGGAAAATGGAGCAGGCTGATCTTGGCATAGGTCTTGAAGGAGGCATCATTGAGACAAATCAAGGTTTTTATTTATGCAATTGGGGAGCCATTTCAGGAGGCGATATCAGACCAATTATTGCAGGCGGCGCCAGAATCCTTCTGCCGGATGAAGTTGGTAAGAAGGTGAAGTCGGGCGTTGAGCTTGGAATCGTCATGGATCAATATGCGAATCAATATAATGTCAGTCAGAATGAAGGGGCAATCGGGATATTTACAAATGGCATGGTGAATCGGAAAGAAATGTTTACTCACATTTCTAAGCTGTTATTTGGTCAATATTTTTACATGCATAACAAGAGCAGCGGCAGATAGGGCCGCTACTCTTGTTCAAAAAGATAGGATAACACTGCTATGGCCTGATCAATAGATTCTACCGTGACATCAGCTTTGGAAGAAAGTTCTTTAAGCGGGTGGTGCAGGTTCTCCGGTCTTATGATAATTAACGGTTTTTTGCTGGATAATGCACTGCTTGCATCCATTGCAGTATTCCACTGTTTATATTTTTCTCCAAATAAAGCCATTACAATATCCGCTTTATCCATCAAAACTTTTGTTCTGAAATTATTAATTCTGGATGCAGCTTCGTCTTTTATAATGGCATTTGGCTGCGAACCTAATATTTCTTCTCCAATAAAATCAGACCGATCATGGTTTTCCATTGGTCCTGTAAAAGTTACCGGGAGATTCCGGGCCTTCTCTTTTACTTCGTTTCTCCAATTACTATGTATTTCTCCTGCCAAGTAAACATTTATATTCACTTAAAAGTTCACCTCTTTTTTATAAATTTATTACCCTGTTTTTCTTATCATAAAACAAAGCTCTCTTGTCAAGTCTAAAATGAAAGGGTTATTATAGAAAAGGGTCCTATTTTCCTATTGATTAAGGAGGGTTTTTCTTGAAGAAAATTCTAGCAGGCATGATCTTTGCTTCTCTTTTTTCCTTATTAGCCTGTTCAATAAATGAAGAAGAAATGCAAACTGCAACGATAGATCAGACAAAAAAGACTTTTACAAGCAAGCCGGCTGCTGCCAATGAAGAGAGCGGTTCTTTTAAATATCATTTGCCCGAAGGCTATAAAGTCGAATCTGCAAAAAATAATAACTTGATTTTCAAACGGGATGATGAGCAATTTATATTATTTGTAAATGATAAAGAAAAAGAGGACAGTGCCGTTTTTTATGATTCCCTGCTTGAGCAATATAAAGATCCAATAGTAGAAGAAACCTTTAAGGATAAAGACCGGTTCGGATACGTTCTTGTGGATAAACTTGAAGAGGATGAGTATGAGGTTTCGGCGGGAATCGGGGGAGTTAAAATGACAACGCAAACAGACGGCCGCAGTGTTGCAGATACAGCTGAACAAATGATGGAAATTGTGTCTTCTGTCAACTATTAATAATAGAAATCCCCCTTTGCTCTGCAAAGGGGATTTTTCTTTACCGAAGGTTAAACTATTGGTAACTCAAGGATACTTTTGGTATGATGCGAATTGATGAATGCACAAATTGGAAATGATATTATTGGAGGTTTTAACAATGGAAAAATTACAATCAATGGCTCATTATAACGAGGTAATTCAAAAAGAAAACGTGATTCTTATGTTTTCAGCTGACTGGTGTCCTGATTGCCGTTTTATTGACCCGTTTCTGCCGGAAATGCAGGCTGAAAATAAAAACTTCACATTTTATTATGTAGACAGGGACGAATTTATCGATCTATGTGCTGAATTAAATGTATTCGGAATTCCTAGTTTTGTCGGATTCCACAACGGACAGGAAAGTGGCCGTTATGTGAACAAAGACCGTAAAACGAAAGAGCAGATTCAGGAATTTATAGACGGATTATCATCATAAAACAGGTACAAACCGGTAGGGAGCGGAATGAATCATGAAAATGACTTCAAGGAAAATGGCGGAGACAATCAAGGAGCGCTTGAAACATAAAGACTGGACGAGCCATTTTGATAGAGAAAAGGATCAATTGCGTGTTGAAGATGATGCTACTAAAAAAGGCATCACTATATCTCTGCCTGGCATTATTGCAAAATGGGAAGAGAAAAAAGATGCGGCTGTTGATGAATTGGTTTATTACATCGAGGAAGCTTTGACAGTTATGAATGAGGAACAGGAACTGACAGGCAAAGAAAAAGGGATTTTTCCGGTTATCAGATCAACATCTTTTCCAGTCGAATCATCTGATGGCGTTTTGCTGATACACGAAAAACATACTGCTGAAACGAGAATCTATTATGCGCTTGATCTTGGGAATTCCTATCGTTTGATCGATGTGAAAATGATGGAAAGAGAGAACTGGACGTTCAGCAAAATTAAAGAAATGGCAAGGTTCAATCTCAGGTCCCTGCAAACAAGTGTAAAAGAAGATCATGTTGCAGAAAATGTTTTTTACTTTTTAAATGCCAATGATGGCTATGATGCAAGCCGTCTGCTTAATGACACCATCCTTGATTCTTTCCATGAAAAAATGCAGGGTGCGATGGCCATTGCAGTACCGCATCAGGATGTTCTGATTATCGCAGACATCCGAAATGATACAGGTTACGATATTTTAGGCCAGATGGCCATGAGCTTTTTTGCAAGCGGCAGGGTTCCAATTACAGCTCTATCTTTTCTGTATGAAAACAATGAGCTGGAACCTATATTTATTCTTGCAAAGAACCGGGCAAAAAAGGAAGAGGAAGGTAAACAATGATGCGCGTATTTTATAACAAAGAAGGTGTAGGCGATACACTGATGATTTCAGTGGCTGAATTGGCGCCAGAAGACAGAGCGTTTGTAAAAAAGGGGGATGCAGTGCGAATTTACAGCAGTGCCTCAGGCGAAACGGCCGGATTCAATCTTTTTAACGCATCTTCTTATCTTGAAATTAAGAGCAGCGGCGGGGTTGTTGAATTGACTGAGAATCTGCTCAGCAAATTGAATGAAAGCCTTAATCAAAATGGATTTGAGGAACAGCTGCATGCTGATCTATCACCCAAATTTGTAGTTGGGTTCGTAGAAACAAAAGAAAAACATCCAAATGCCGATAAATTAAGCGTATGTCAAGTTAATACAGGCAGTGAAAAACTTCAAATCGTGTGCGGTGCACCTAATGTAGACAGCGGACAAAAGGTTGTCGTTGCTAAAGTCGGAGCAGTTATGCCAAGCGGCCTTGTGATAAAAGATGCTGAGCTCAGAGGTGTTGCATCAAGCGGCATGATCTGCTCTGCGAAGGAATTAAATCTTCCCGATGCTCCTCAGGAAAAAGGGATTTTAGTTTTAGATGATCAGTATGAAATCGGCACAGATTTTTTTAAAAAATAATGGACTCCCATAAACCTATTGTCTAAATCGAACAATCTATTTAAAAGTTAAAAAGTCACTAGGAAATTTTCTAGTGGCTTTTTTCATCTTTAAAAGATAGGATTAACTGTTACAATAGAATAGTAATTAAGAAGAAACCTTTGAAAGAGTGGTTTTTATGAGTTGGTTTTCAAAAATGATCAATTATTTCGCCGGTGAAACAGAGACAGATAAGCATTTAGAAAAAGCAGCAGCTGAAAAAAGGCAAATTCCAGAACCGCAGCAACCTGTACATAGAGCACCAGTACCGCCCAAAACTCAAACTTCGAATGTGAAAAATGTAGAAACAAAAGTAGCCTATCAATATCCTAAAGGAAACTTCAAATTTCCGATGATTCCTGATAATCAAAAAACTCGTCAAGAACCTAGAAGGAAAAGTTCAGCAAGTGCAAAGATCGAAAGAACGAAACCTCAGAAACTTAACAGCACAGAGCGTATGCCGGGAAAAGCAGCCAGAAAAAAGACAAATACAGATTCAAAGAGGCCTTTTCATCCAACAGAGATTCCTTCGCCTATTTACGGCTTCAGGCCTAGAGACAATCAAGAACCATTAGAGTATCGAATTAGTCCAAGAGATGAAGCAAATCAAACTGGCAGCGAGCCGGGTTCAAGTTTATTTAAAAGCTTTCAGCAAGCCGCGCAATCTACTGAATCCGTTCTGTCAAAGTTAAATGAACATAAACGTGCTGAGCTCCTGAAAAGAGAAGCTGCGAGAATGAGGGAAATCCAAGAAGTGCGAATTCCGGCAGCAGCCCTGCATGAAAAGCTGGAAAAAGATGAACCATCCATTTTAAAAACGGAAACCGCGGATTCTGTACCTGAAATTATTCCAGAAAACAGCTTGCAAAAATCAATTATTCCAGATAAAAGTCTGGATAAAGAAAAGGAAACCCCATTTCTTTCCTTTGCATCTGATGACGATCATGAAGAAATCAATAGTGATACTGTCGAACATGTAAATGAAATAACAGAAGATACACTCTCGCTGCCATATGAAAATAAAGAAATAGCGGTAGCGGCCGAAGAAACAGAAATCGTTATGCCAGAATATGCACATCCGCCTATAGTAAAGGCAGAAGAAGACTTCAGCCTTATTGATGAAAACGAAGAGAAACAAACGCTCACTGAATGGACGCCAAACGAAGAGTATGCAGAAATTCCAGAGGCAGACGTTCTGACTGAAAAGCTGCACACGGCCACTGCAGATAAGCATTATTATGAAAATGAAGAGGAAAATAGTGTAACCGAAGAACCAGCCATTAACAGAACTGAAAGATCGAATGAAAATCCTGCAGAAGAAGTGAAAGAAAATCGATCAACAAGATCAGCCGTTCCGTTTAATGTCATGATGTTTGGAAGAGATAAACAAAAAATCCAAAAGTCAGAAGACTCTTCGAATTCTGGATCATCCTATCTTTTCCCTTCATTGCAGCTTTTGAACATTCCGCCTAAGGAATATGTAGATGATGTGGATTGGCTTAGAGAACAAACAGAATTGCTGAATGTGACGCTTGAAAACTTCAATGTAAAAGCAAGAGTTGTTCATGTTACACAGGGGCCTGCTGTGACACGTCTTGAAGTCCAGCCTGAACCTGGAGTGAAAGTAAATAAGATTACAAATTTAACAGATGATATCAAACTGAGCTTATCAGCTAAAGATATCCGCATAGAAGCACCTATACCAGGCAAGAACAGAATCGGCATTGAAGTTCCGAACAGACACAGCAAAATGGTCTATTTGCGAGAAATCTTAAGAAGTGCGGAGTTCAGAAATAATCCATCTCCGCTGACGGCTGCCCTGGGTCTTGATATTTCTGGTCAGGCTGTTGTGACAGATCTTAAAAAAATGCCGCATGGACTAATTGCTGGAGCGACCGGTTCCGGCAAAAGCGTGTGTATCAATACAATCCTGGTGAGCCTTCTGTACAAAGCTTCCCCTCATGAAGTGAAGCTGCTTCTGATTGACCCTAAAATGGTCGAGCTAGCCCCGTATCACAATGTTCCTCATCTAGTCAGTCCGGTTATTACGGATGTAAAAGCTGCTACTGGAGCATTGAAATGGGCTGTAGAAGAAATGGAAAGAAGATATGAGCTATTTGCACATGCGGGAGCAAGGGACATTTCCCGCTATAATGAACTTGCTGCAAAACATAATAGCGGTGAGCATATGCCATACTTGGTCATTGTCATTGATGAGCTTGCTGATTTAATGATGGCAGCTCCTGCTGACGTGGAAGAAGCGATCTGCCGCATTGCTCAAAAAGCAAGAGCATGCGGAATTCATCTAATAGTTGCTACACAAAGACCTTCCGTTGATGTCATAACTGGATTAATTAAGTCAAATATCCCGACCAGAATTGCTTTTTCTGTATCATCTCAAGTTGATTCACGGACAATTATTGACTCAGCCGGAGCAGAAAAATTGCTCGGTAAAGGGGATATGCTCTTTTTAGAAAATGGCACATCTAAAGCTGTCCGTATTCAGGGGAATTTTGTATCAGATGAAGAAATTGAACGGGTCGTTAACCATGCCAAAAAACAGATGAAGCCGGTCTTTTTATTTGAGCAGGAAGAACTGATGAAAAAGTCCAGTATAGGAAACGAAGAAGATGAACTGCTGCTTGAAGCGTGTGAATATGTGGTTGATCAGGGAGGGGCATCTACATCAAGTCTGCAAAGAAGATTCAGAATCGGCTATAACCGTGCAGCAAGACTTATGGATATGATGGAAAAGCAGGGAATTATTTCAGAAGCAAGAGGAAGTAAACCCCGTGAAGTCCTAATTTCTGAGCAAGACCTTGAAACCATTCAGGAAAGTGGAATGTAATGGAGAGCTGATGATATCTCCAATCATCATTTAAACAGAAGAACTCACAGTTTAGGGGAAATAGTCTTCTAAACAAAAATATTTGTCTGAATAAGGTTTTATCTTCAGGAATTGGGAAAACTGCTTTTAAAGCAGTTTCCCCAATTTTTCTTCTTGATTTAAGACATACTCAGAAGCAACTGCCCGTAATGTTTAGAGGGTCAGGAAAACATTTACTTTTTATTCCGCACTTGCCAAGTTCATGGATATCGTTTAATATGCATTGGGCAGGATAAATTGACCCGCCATGTATTTATTCAAAAAACTTAACATGTCTGATTTATGTGTCATTCATGAGCAGCTGCTTTTCTTATAGTTATCTATATTGCATTCTGCTATAATGTTAAATCGTAAGCTATACTACATATCCGCTATCTTATGCATTCTAATTAAACCTGGAGTTGCAAATTGGGATAAGAATCATATAATGTCAAACAGATAGACGTTTGTTGGAGGTTCTATTTATGACTGTTTACCATTTCGTTGGAATAAAAGGGACTGGAATGAGCGCCCTTGCACAGATTCTGCATGATATGAACTATGAGGTTCAGGGATCTGATATTGAAAAAACCATTTTCACTCAAAAAGCTTTAGAACAGCGCGGTATTCCGCTTTTACCATTTTCAAAAGACAATATCAAACAAGGATTAACTATTATAGCGGGAAATGCGTTTCCTGACTCGCATCCTGAAATTGAGGAAGCACACAGCCTCGGGCTTAAGGTGATTCGCTATCATAAGTTCTTAGGCGAGTTTATGGAGAAGTTTACAAGTGTAGGCATTACAGGTGCCCACGGCAAAACCTCGACTACAGGATTGCTTGCCCACGTCATTCAGGGAGCAAAGCCAACTTCATTTTTAATTGGAGATGGAACTGGAAGAGGCATGGAACAAAGCGAATACTTTGTTTTTGAAGCATGTGAATATCGCAGACATTTCTTGTCCTATTATCCGGATTATGCGATCATGACGAATATCGATTTTGATCATCCGGATTACTTCAGCAGCATCGATGATGTGTTCAAAGCATTTCAAGAGATGGCTATGCAAGTCAAAAAAGGCATTATTGCCTGCGGTGACGATGAGTACCTTCAGCATATTCAGGCAAATGTGCCTGTCGTTTATTACGGCTTCAGTGAAGAAAATGATTTTCAGGCCCGCAATGTTGTAAAAGCGACTGATGGAACAAGTTTTGATGTGTTTGTCAGAAACACTTTTTATGCATCTTTTAAAATTCCGACTTTTGGCGATCACAGTGTACTAAACGCACTTTCTGTTATTGCACTTTGCCATTATGAAGAGATTGATGCAGAAGTGATTCAGGCCCAGCTTCAAACGTTCGAAGGCGTAAAGCGCCGTTTTAACGAGAAGAAAATCGGCAATCAAGTTCTGATCGATGACTATGCGCATCATCCTACTGAAATCACAGCAACAATTGACGCAGCAAGACAGAAATATCCGGACCGTGAAATCGTTGCGGTCTTCCAGCCGCATACCTTTACACGCACCCAATCGTTTTTAGAGGAATTCGCTGACAGCCTGCAGAAAGCAGATACTGTCTATCTTTGCGACATATTTGGCTCTGCCCGCGAAAACATTGGAAAACTGTCCATTCAAGATCTTCAAAATAAAATCGACCGTGCATCATTAATTGATGAAGAAGAAACAGCCGTCTTAAAGCAGCATGAAAATGGAGTTCTCGTTTTCATGGGAGCAGGAGACATTCAAAAATACCAGCAGGCCTACGAAAAGGCTCTTGCATAAAAACATGGGCTAAAGCCCATGTTTTTTTGTTTATATGCTTATTTCAGGTTTTCAGGATTTAATCCTTCTAATTCCTCAATTACAAAACGGCCGTCTTTACGGACAAGGACGCCGTCAAAATACATTTCTCCGCCTCCATATTCAGGGCGCTGAATGTTTACCATATCCCAATGAATGTTAGAATGATTATCATTAAATGCATCGTCATAGCATTGTCCAGGTGTGAAATGGAAACTGCCGTCGATTTTTTCATCAAAAAGAATATCCTGCATTGGATGCTGAATGTAAGGATTCACGCCAATTGCAAATTCGCCAATATATCTTGCACCTTCATCGGTATCGAAGATGCTGTTGATGCGTTCTGTATCATTTGCAGAAGCCTCAATAATTTTTCCATCTTTAAACGTAAGCTTCACATTTTCAAATGTAAAGCCGTTATATGGGGACGGAGTATTGTATGTAATTGTTCCATTGACAGAGTCACGAACCGGAGCTGTATAAACCTCACCGTCTGGGATATTCATTTCCCCTGCACATTTAACAGCAGGAATGTCTTTGATCGAGAAAACCAAATCCGTTCCTGGACCTGTAATTCTTACTTCATCCGTTTTGTTCATTAATTCAGCAAGCGCGTCCATAGCTTTGTCCATTTTTCCATAATCAAGGTTGCACACATCGAAATAAAAATCTTCAAATGCTTCTGTGCTCATCTTAGCAAGCTGAGCCATTGAAGAATTCGGATAACGCAAAACAACCCATCTTGTTTTAGGGACGCGAATATCTCGATGCACCTTTTTGCCAATTGTTCTGCCGTGCAGCTTCATTTGCACGTCAGGCACATCAGCGTGCTCATTTATATTGTCTCCTGAACGAAGGCCGATATAGGCATCCATTTTGCTCATGACGTTTGCTTCAAACTCGGCCATCATGCCAAACTGTTCTTCCTGTCCTCCGAGCAGGAGAGCGCGGTCAACCTGCTGATCTTTAAGAGAGACAAATGGATACCCGCCTGCAGCATATGCTTCATTGATGAGCGCTGTAACTAATTCTCTTTGCAGGCCAAAGTTTTCAATCAGTACTTTTTCTCCTTTTTGAAGCTTGACTGAATAATTTATCAGGTTCTTTGCGAGCTTTTGAATTCTTGGGTCTTTCACTTTTTTTCCTCCCGGTATACGAATAAGTAATACATGTCTATTGTAACCGATGTCAGAAAAAAATTTGAAATATTTATTGAAAATTTAAAAACACGGCCATAATAGGAAAGGAATCCAAATTTTTTTGTAGAATACTAGCTTTATGAAAAGTCTTTATGTTTATAATTAAATACTTGCGGGAAACAGTTAATATCGCTTATTGGAGGTGCTGAAGTTGGAAATTATTTTATACTTAGCTGTTGCACTAATTGCAATTGCATTCACAGTACTGGTCGTTTACCTTTCTAAAACGTTAAAATCCCTATCCTCTACCTTAAACAATGTAGCCGGAACACTGGCAGGGCTTGAGAATCAAATCCAGGGAATAACGCTTGAAACGACTCAGCTGCTACATAAGACAAATGCTTTGGCAGAGGACATTCAGGAAAAATCAGAAAAGCTGAACACTGTTGTCTACGCAGTTCAGGGTGTTGGTTCATCTCTTCAGAATTTCAATGATTCTGTTCAGAAAGTATCAGCATCAGTTAGTACAAATCTTGAGAAAAACCAGGATAAAATCAACCAGGTTGTTCAATGGAGCAATGTTGCAATGGACGTTTGGGGAAAATGGAAGCTGAAAAAGCAGAAAGATGAGCGTCAGCAGAAACAGCCAAGTTTATGAATTCGTTTTAAAAA
Source organism: Bacillus sp. V2I10 (assembly GCF_030817055.1). NCBI lineage: Bacteria > Bacillati > Bacillota > Bacilli > Caryophanales > Bacillaceae > Bacillus > Bacillus sp. V2I10. Next base: position 1,551,679 of record NZ_JAUSYV010000001.1, read on the forward strand.
AATATAAATTAAGAATCGCAATGGGGAGGAATTTATCATGAGTAAAGATGGAATCAACAGTAAAGATTTTCTTATCGGAACACTAGTTGGTGGAATTGTAGGGGCAACTACTGCACTATTCCTGGCACCTAAATCAGGTAAAGAACTTCGTGATAATATTGGAGAGCAGGCAGTCATTGTTAAAGAAAGAACAGGAAAAATCACAAATGATGCTTTAGAGAAAAGCAATGAATTTGCAGCACTTGCGAAAGAAAAGTCAGCTAATCTGACGCAGGTTGTTTCAGATCAGTCTTCTCAAATCATGAACAAAGTCCGTGATTTGAAAAGCTCTAAAGATCAAAATCAAGAGCAATCTGAAAACAATCCTGAAGACGTAAAGCTAAACTTGGCGCCTGAAGCAACAAGTGATGATCCCAAGCTTAACTCTTCAGTTCAAAGCCCTGTTAATGAAACAGTTCAGCCATCTTCTGGTTCTACACAGCATGCTGAAGAATTAAAAAAGCAAGTAAACAAAGAAATTGAAGATGCAAAAGAAGCTTTATCAGAAAAAAAATAGTACAATGAATCGGCAAAGTTAATCGCTTTGCCGATTGTTTTTATTTTCAAATGAAATCATGTACAATGAACGGACCAACCTGAATTTAGGAGTGAATGAAACAAGATGCCGAAAACTAAGATTGATACAGTGGAAGAATTTCAGCAAATCGCTGATAGCGGAGAATCCTTTTTATTTTTCAAAAATAGCTTAACATGTCCGATCGCACAGACAGCCTACGAGCAATTCGAAGCTTTTGCGAAAGATCATGACTCGGTTAATGCCTATTACCTGAATGTCCAGGAAGCAAGGCCGCTTTCAAATTATATAGCAGAAACTTACGGTGTGAAGCACGAATCACCACAGGCTCTTTTTTTCAAAGACAAACAGGTCACATGGAACGAGTCACATTGGAAAATTACAAAGGACACGTTAACTAAAAACGTTTTATAAAGCGGAGGATGGGACAGAGACTTTACTGCTCTGTTCCATTTTTATGTTATTTTTAATGTGAGTTCAGGACATGAATAGGAGAAAGTAAATGAATGAACGTACTTTTGATCAATTATTAAATATTAAGACGGAAGGCAGCCAGAAAGGGTTCGGCAAGTCACTTCATTATCACCGCTATGAACCGACACCATATGCGGCACTGGAGTGGTTATTTCGTGAATATGAGCTGAAAAGCAGTGATCATGTAGTTGATTTTGGATGTGGAAAAGGCAGATCCAATTTCTATATACATTATTTAAGCAATGCTACTGTCAAAGGGGTCGAAATGGACAAGGCTTTTTATCAGGAAGCGATTAAAAATCGTGATCGTTATTGGAAGAAAGCAAGGAGCAGGAAAGGGCAAATCCAGTTTTATTGCTGCTTGGCGGAAGAGTATAAAATCGATCCGTCAGATAATCGATTTTATTTCTTTAACCCCTTTTCTAAAGAAATTTTTATGAATGTCATAAATAATATCCTGCAGTCGGTTGAAAACGCAAGGCGGGAGATCGAGCTGATTCTGTACTATTGCTCAGATGAGTATCTCTTTTTTTTAGAAAACCAGACAGCTTTTGAATTAAAAAAAGAAGTCATTCTGCCTGGGTTTAATGACCGTAATCCATCAGAACGATTTTTGATTTATCGGCTTGATTATAAATAAAGGCAATACAAATACTAAAAGCCCGCTAAATTTGCAGCAGGCTTTTTAGATTTTGATCAGAACGATCTGCCTGTCAGGGCGGACAGCCTGTTCCTCTTTTTCTTGGTGTCCGCCTTCTAACTCCTCGGTCAGAAAGATCCGCCAGTAAAGGCTTTTCCGGCGGATCCATATCTGCCTGCGCTAAACAGTCGGTTCCGTTTTTCTCAGAACCATTTAATACTTAGCCGATCACCAGGCAGCAATTCTTCATGAAATGCTGTTTCTTTTTCATTTTTTAACAGGAGGAATTTATTGCTTCCCTCTGATGGAATAGTCACGTCGACAGCAGTAAAAACATCCTGAAAAATAAATGAACTTGCTTGCTGCTTCTTGATGGTTAGATGATCGCCATTATTAATTTTATCCTCTAAGGAAAGAAGCATTTCGTCCCTGTAAACTTCAGCCATCATCTTCTTAATCGTCAGCGGCTTCTGGTTATAGAGAACTGTCAGAGATTCATATGCTGTTATTTTAAGCTCGGCCAGCACTTGGCTTAGAGATGGCGATTCTGTTTTTACAGCTGTTATTTGATCCCATTCCTCAAATCGAGATGTTGGCATGGCAGGAACGTGATTGATCAGGATTTTTCCAGAGAATGCATCAACCTTTGTCCTGCTGCCGTCCACTGAAAGATGAAATGGCGCAAAGGAGAATTCATCAGGCAAAATCTCTTTTACCTGATCAGGAAACGAATAAGTGATCGAATCTCTGTCAGCTATCAGATCCGTTAAAGAAGCAGGCTCTCCATTTAATGCAAGATTTGCCTCAACTTGAACCCGTTCCCCATTTAAAATGACTTGTTTTGCTGGAACTACATCAATTAAATCAGAAATGGCGACATTGAGTGAACGGCCGTCTTTCCCTTTTTCAATTATGATTTCATCCCCATTTATGATTTCCTCATCAACTGAACATACTCTTCCATTTTTAAAGAGCAAAGGTGCTTCGCCATAGGTGCCTGGTATTGTTATAGATTGTCCGTTTAATGCTGCAATAAATGCGAGTCCTGGCTTTCCATAGTATTTATTCAGCTGTATTCCTGAAGAGAGCAGACTGTCTGAAACCGTCAGTTTTCTCATATGCAGCAGCCGGACTGAGCGTCCATTTACTTTGACGCTGACATACTGTATCGGATTTTGATTGGAAGAAATGGCGATTCCGATGGGGGTAACAAGTTCTGGACCTGTTTTCAGATGTTCTGCAAACCTGAGCTGCTTGATGGCGTCAATTCCTCTTATCGCAACCCTGTTTAATGGCAGATTCAGTTTTTCGGCGATCAATTCTGGAAGCTTGGGTGTTAAGCTCCCTCCTCCAATCAGCATGACTGCTTTTGGAGAAGACTCCTGGTTTAAAGAATAAATTTCTTCCTTTATCGCATTTGCGAGTCTGTCAATGGCACTGTGAATCTGCGTAATAGCTTCTTCTTTTAAGACTTCATTTTCAAATCCTAAAATATCTTTAACAAGGATGCTCTCAGATATATTCAGCTCTCTTTTTGCCCATTCAGCATCGTGAAAATCCAATAGGAACTGATCAGAAATCGCTTCCGTTATTTCATCTCCAGCCATTGGGACCATTCCGTACGCCGTGACAGTTCCTTCATTTGTTATCGCGATATCAGATGTACCTGCCCCTATATCTACAAGAGCAACATTTAATCTTCTCATTGAGGAAGGAATTAAAACGTTTATTGCCGCAATGGGCTCCAGAGTCAATGCTTTCAATTCCAGGTTTGCTCTATTTAAGGCAGCAAGGAGAGACTCTACAACAACTTTAGGCAAAAAAGTCGCAATGATTTCAACAGAGGCAACCTTGCCCTGCTGATCTACTAAACTGCCAATCTCCTGATAATCGAGTTTATAATGAATAACAGAGTAGCCGACACAATCATACTCCTGCGTGGCTTTTTCTTTTTGGGCAAGCTGTTTCTGAGCTTCTTGAACGGCCATCAGCTCGAGGTGAAAAACCGTTTCTGTCTGAATAATGGGTTTGCCCCCTATTTCGATCTGAGCTTCTGCCTGCCCGTACGGTTTTTAGAGCTCTGCCTGCTGCAGCCACGCAAACTTCGCGAAGGGGGCCATGCTTTTTTTCAAGCTCTTCCTTAACAGAGGCAATCACGTTCGAAACAGCGATGACATCATGAATCTGTCCATCAAGCATCGAGCGCTCTCCATGTTCCTGAATAACTGTGTCAATGACTTCATAGGTGCCGCCTTTTTCGGATAATAATAAACCAACTACTGAGCGGGTGCCAATATCCAATGCAAATGTATAAGTCTCTTTTCTCAAAATGAGCACCTCTTTTATTAAACTATAAAACTCAAAAAACAAGATAAATCAGCATTGTGATCACTCAAAAAAACGCTTTATCACTTAAAAGCGTTTAAATGTTAAAGAAAAATGCGTGACAACACGAAGGATTTTGTATATAATTATCACTAATTACTAAAGAAAATGTATCATATTTTCTTTTTTTAAGAAAGCTGGTGCAGCTTTGCATCACGCTAAACCACTAGTTTTGAAGGGATGCATGTACAAGCCGGATTTCGGCTTTTCATATGATTTTCTTCAATTTTAAAAAACGCGAAAGGATGAGAGAGATGAGTAACGCCGAGTTAGAAGCATTGCGAGTGAGAGCAGAAGAGATTAATCTGCAGATTTTACAGCTGATTAATGAGCGAGGAAAGCTAGTACAGGATATAGGTAAAGCCAAGGAAGCGCAGGGCGTTAATCGATATGATCCCGTCCGTGAGCGAAGAATGCTTAATAAAATTAAAGAGAACAATGATGGGCCTTTCGAAGACTCCACATTGCAGCATATTTTTAAAGAGATCTTTAAAGCTAGCTTGGAGCTGCAGGAAGACGATCACCGCAAAGCGCTTCTTGTATCACGCAAAAAGAAGCCTGAAGATACAATTGTTGATGTTAAAGGAGTCAAAATTGGCGACGGCAGCCAAGTATTGATTGTTGGGCCTTGTGCAGTTGAAAGCTACGAGCAGGTAGCTGCTGTTGCAGAAGAGGCTAAAAAACAGGGAATCCGCTTATTGCGCGGCGGAGCATTCAAGCCACGCACAAGCCCTTATGATTTCCAGGGTCTTGGTCTTGAAGGCTTAAAAATCTTAAAACGTGTTGCAGATGAATATGATATGGCTGTTATCAGTGAAATTGTCAATCCTGCGGACATCGAAACGGCCATTCAATACATTGATGTTATCCAAATCGGAGCGCGCAACATGCAAAACTTCGAATTATTAAAAGCTGCCGGTGCGGTTAAAAAGCCTGTTTTATTAAAACGAGGCCTTGCTGCTACACTTGATGAGTTTGTAAATGCAGCTGAGTATATTATTTCACAAGGAAACGATCAAATCATTCTTTGTGAACGCGGTATACGCACATACGAAACAGCCACTCGAAATACACTTGATATTTCAGCTGTGCCGATTCTAAAACAAGAAACACATTTGCCGGTAATGGTTGATGTTACACATTCAACTGGCCGCCGCGACTTGCTTATTCCTTGTGCTAAAGCAGCGCTTGCGATTGGTTCAGACGGCGTAATGGCTGAGGTTCATCCGGATCCTGCAGTCGCGCTTTCTGATTCAGCTCAGCAAATGGATTTCGATCAGTTCGCAGAGTTCATGAATGAAATTAGACCATTAACAAAAGTAAAAGCATAACAAAACAAAACAAAACTCAGGGTGACTCGAGAGTAGAATGTGTGAAACATTCTATCTCGCGAGTCACCCTTTTTGATATTGACTTGCACTTTTCCTGTATTTTCTTTAAGATTAAAAACAGTGAAATTTATCATAAAGTTTGCTCAATCTTGAACAAAATAGATCTTCTTAGATAAAAACACTGTAAATAGATTGCTTACGTTTTCATAGTATCGTATCATTATGTACATAAATCGTCATTATGGTGACATTTTACTTTAAAAATTGTAAATGCTAACTATACATAGATAAGGAACCAGAAGGAGTGTAAGAAAATGAATAATATTACAATTTACGATGTAGCCCGCGAAGCAAATGTTTCAATGGCTACTGTTTCCCGGGTTGTAAACGGCAATCCGAATGTAAAACCAACAACACGCAAGAAAGTATCAGAAGCAATTGATCGTCTAGGCTATCGCCCAAATGCTGTTGCACGTGGACTTGCAAGCAAAAAGACGACAACAGTAGGCGTTATTATTCCTGATATTTCAAGCACTTTCTATGCTGAGCTGGCACGCGGTATTGAAGATATTGCGACAATGTACAAGTACAACATTATTTTGAGTAACTCTGATCAAAACCGTGATAAAGAATTACACTTGCTTAATACAATGCTTGGCAAACAAGTAGATGGCATTGTTTTCATGGGCGGGAATATTACGGATGAGCATGTAGAAGAATTTAAACGTTCTCCTGTACCGATTGTGCTTGCTGCTTCAATTGATGTGAATGAGGTAACACCATCAGTTAACATTAATTATGAACAGGCAACATTTGATGCTGTTTCCATGCTGATTGAAAAAGGGCATAAACGCATTGGCTATGTGACTGGTCCAATGGAAGAGCCAATTAATAAACAGATGAAAATGAACGGATACCGCCGTGCACTGACTGAAGCAGGAATTACCGTTGATGAAGATTTAATTACGGAAGGTGACTACACCTATGATTCAGGTCTAGAAGCATTCGAAAAAATTAACGAATTATCGGATAAGCCTACAGCTATTTTTGCAGGCACAGATGAAATGGCATTAGGAGTCGTTCATGCAGCGCAGGATAATGGCTATGTTATTCCGAACGATATTGAAATCATCGGGTTTGATAATACGAAATTAGCAACTATGGTTCGTCCTCAATTAACAACAGTTGTCCAGCCGACATATGATATCGGTGCTGTAGCGATGCGCCTTCTGACTAAACTGATGAACAAAGAAGAAGTTGAAAATCATATTGTTGAGCTTCCGCATCGAATTGAAATCAGACAATCAACTAGAGCTTAATATTGAAGAGCATTGGCTGTTATAGCTGATGCTCTTTTTGTTTTCTTTAATATTGAAAAAAGATGAAATAAGATGTTAGCCTTACTAAAAAGTAAAAGCATGGATCTGTTTGGTCCATGCTTTCAAGTTTTGTTTTTGGAAATGATAAAAATTTATAGGCTGTGGATTGTGAAATAAACATATTGCGCCTTTGTTCATGAAAGTGTCTTTCTGTCTTTTCCATGATTTTGACGGAGTGGAAATAGAGCTTTCTCCACAGTTTGTGCGTTTTTCTCTTCTATTTCAAGCTTTCTTGGAATGGCTTTATATTGATCCTTGCTGTCTTCCCATATAGAGGGAAGGGTAACGGGTGCTTCTGGCTGCCAGCGTTTGATCCATTCCTTTGGAAGAGGGCCGTTTACAGTCTGCTGTTTCATCTGCAGCCAGATCATGGCCCAAGCCCGGGGGACGACTCTCCAGATATCATAGCCTCCGCCTCCAACCGCAATCCATTTCCCGCCGCAGTATTGATCCGCAATTTCCTGAGCTATTTTTGGTATTTCCTTGAAAATGGCAGTTGTTGTTGCAAAATGGGTTAAAGGATCGTAGAAATGCGCATCTGCTCCATTCTGTGTAAGAATGACATCAGGCTTGAAGAAAGCGGCAATTTCTCTTATAGATTGTCTGTAGGCATCGATCCATGATTCATCTTCTGTAAATGCATCCAGCGGAATGTTAAAAGAGTAGCCATAGCCCTGTCCTGCACCCCGTTCGGTAACATTGCCTGTCCCAGGAAATAAATAGCGGCCCGTTTCATGAATGGATAATGTGCAGACACTTGGATCATCATAAAACGTCCATTGCACCCCATCTCCATGATGAGCATCTGTATCAATGTATAAAACTTTTGCGTGATATTTTTCCTGTATATATTTGATCGCGACGGAACTGTCATTGTAAATGCAGAAGCCTGAAGCTTTTCCGCGGAAGCCGTGATGCAGGCCGCCTCCGAGGTTCAGAGCCCGTTTAGCTTTGCCTTCCATTACGTGTTCAACAGCGGTCAAAGTACCTCCGACGAGCAGCGCGCTTGCTTCGTGCATGTTCTTGAAAATAGGTGTATCCTCAGTCCCGATTCCATAATTAAGCGCTTCTTTTGGATCTAATTCTCCCGAACCTGCTTTTTTGACAGCATCAATGTACTTTTGATCGTGAACAAGAGCGAGTTCTTCATCCGTCGCTATTCTTGGTGCTGCCAGCTCATCATCTGACAATGCATTCATCTTATTCAGAAGGTCATATGTTAATTCCACCCGCAGCTGATTGAACGGGTGATCCTGGCTGAATTTATATTGCTGAAAAAGAGGAGAATAGATGAAAATATTTTCTTTCATGATGAAATCCCCGGGATGTTAGGCCATAATACGGTATATCCTTCTTTATCAAGCTCCTCAATCAATGCCATGGGATTCATGGTCTGCACTCTGAATACAAGAACTTTGAACCGTTCGTCTTTGTCAGGATAAACAAGAACACTGGCAATGTTTACTTTGCTTTTTCTGAAAACATCAGACACCTCAGAAAGCATGCCCGCCACGTTTGGAACCTTTACCTCGATTTGGGAGCCGGGCTGATTGGCCCCTGTCAGCTGAACAAAGGTATGCAGCAAATCAGTTTCTGTTACAATCCCTACTAATTTTCCATGCTTAATAATAGGCAGACATCCAATTTTGTGCTCATAAAAAATAGAGGAAATCTCCTCGACAAAATCAAGAGGATGGCCTGTAATGGCATCTGTTTTCATGATTGATTTTAAAGGTGTATTCAAGGCTTCTTTATTTTCACTCAGCTGAAAGATGGAAGGACTAGCATCTTTAATGTCCCGGTCGGAGACAATCCCGGCAAGGAGGTCATTTTCAGCTACAATCGGGATATGGCGAATCCGGTGTTCAGCCATTTTTTTAATTGCTTCTGCAATTGTTGCATCAGGTGTGAGTGTCACAATATCTTTCTTCATGATTTGTTCAACTATCATACTTATAACCCCTTTGTTTTAAAGCGTGAACGAAAGAAGATCAGTACATAAACCGGTTTTTAAATCTGAGCTGATCGAACTGCTGAATTGAATCCTGATCCACTCTTTTTCCGATTTTAGCCATCAGGCAATTTGCTGGGTGGGAGCTGATTTCGGGCTCATCTGTTGCATACCACTCCAAGCCGCCGGCATTCATCATTTTCTCCATCACTTTCCGGTATTCCCACACATTAAGGCCTGTACCTTTTAAATCCCAGTGCCAATAGTACTCTGTCGTAATGGTAATATAATCTTCCATTGCATCATCCATCATGGAAACCCTCAGGAGATTTTTTCCGACAGAATAGCCCCGGTATTCAGGAATCACCTCGATTGCGCCAAGTTCAATCAGGTTTTTCATCTTGCCTTCTGACCATCTTTCCAGTGGATCTGGATATAAATATGTAACATACCCGACTATGGTATGGCGATTTCTGGCTATAATAATTCGTCCTTCTGGCAGAGCAGCTATCTCAATTAAAGCTTTGTGCTGCTGCTCAGGCTGTCTGAAAGCTACCAGATCATGATGAAATTCAAGACCTGCCAGTTTCTCGGCTTTTATGGGACCTTCTATAATAAGCGGCCCATAAGGAGTTTTAATCTCTTTTGCGTTATAAGTTTTAGGATGTTCCATTCATTCACCGCCTTCTATTGATGCTGGACATAAATCTATTATACTAGAAAATACAATAAATGAAGCGGTTACATTAAAAAACTGTGATTTTTTTAAAAATTGAGAAAAGATAGAATCTGTTCTATAATAGAGAATGTATATACTGAATAAGGGGGAGTTAAGGATGAGGTTGGAAGCGCTGCCAGCAGCAAAGGGGAACCACAATCTAGAAGACTATGCTAAAGCCTACGAAAATTTTGATTGGGCAGAAGCAGAAAAGCATTTATCGTGGTCTGAAACAGGAAGAATTAATGCTGCATACGAAGCAATTGACAAACATGCAGAATCATTCCGGAAAAACAAGGTAGCCTTATATTACCGTGACCCTGAAAGAGAAGAAAAGTATACGTTTAAAGAGATGAAGGATCACTCAAATAAAGCAGGAAACATTCTTCGTCAATGTGCAGACGTAGAAAAAGGCGACCGTGTATTCGTCTTTATGCCAAGAACTCCAGAATTGTATTTTACGGTGCTTGGAGCAATTAAGCTGGGTGCCATTGTCGGTCCTTTATTTGAGGCGTTTATGGAGGGAGCAGTGAGTGACCGCCTGAAGGACAGCGAGGCGAAAGTCATTGTCACAACACCAGAGCTTCTTGAAAGAGTTCCATTTAATGATCTGCCTGCTCTAAAGCATGTTGTTCTCGTAGGGGACAATGTTCATGAAGATGGTCCATACATAGATTTCTTAACAAGAATGAAGACAGCAAGCAAAAAGCTTGAAATAGAATGGGTAGAAAAAACAGATGGCCTGCTGCTGCATTATACATCCGGTTCCACAGGCAAGCCGAAAGGTGTTCTGCATGTTCATCAGGCAATGATCCAGCATTATCAGACCGGCAGCTGGGTTCTTGATTTAAAAGAAGATGATGTTTATTGGTGTACAGCTGATCCAGGCTGGGTTACAGGGACCGTTTACGGCATCTTTGGACCTTGGCTGCACGGAGCGTCAAACGTCATCGTAGGGGGCAGATTTAAGCCTGAACAATGGTATGAAACGATCCAGAATTACGGAGTAACGGTATGGTACAGTGCACCAACGGCATTCCGCATGCTTATGGGTGCGGGGGATGAGCTGGTGAAACAGTTTGACCTTAGTTCATTGAGACACATCTTGAGCGTTGGTGAACCATTAAACCCTGAAGTTGTCAGATGGGGGATGAAAGTCTTTGCCAATCGTATTCATGATACATGGTGGATGACAGAAACGGGTGCACAGGTAATCTGCAACTATCCATCTATGGAAATCAAGCCGGGGTCTATGGGGAAACCAATTCCAGGCGTTCAGGCTGCGATTGTTGATGACCAGGGCAATGAAGTTCCGCCATACCGCATGGGGAATCTGGCCATTAAAAAAGGCTGGCCTTCCATGATGCATACAATCTGGAACAACAAAGAAAAGTACGAGTCTTATTTTATGCCTGGGGACTGGTATGTTTCGGGTGACTCAGCGTACAAGGATGAAGACGGCTACTTCTGGTTCCAGGGAAGAATTGATGATGTAATCATGACATCAGGCGAGCGCGTCGGCCCATTTGAGGTCGAAAGCAAGCTTGTTGAACATCCTGCCATTGCCGAAGCTGGTGTAATCGGTAAGCCGGATCCAGTCCGCGGGGAAATTATAAAAGCATTTGTTGCTCTTCGGGATGGGTACGAAGCAACAGATGACCTCAAAGAGGAAATTCGCAGCTTTGTTAAAAAGGGACTTGCTGCTCACGCTGCTCCGCGTGAAATTGAATTCCGAGATAAACTGCCAAAAACTCGAAGCGGAAAAATTATGCGCCGCGTCTTAAAAGCATGGGAGCTCGACTTGCCGACTGGCGATTTGTCGACAATGGAAGATTAATAGTTAGAATCTATTAAAAAAGCTTGCAGACATTCTGCAAGCTTTTTTTGGGATTCTATTAATATGACTTTTGCATTTTAATGTGTTCTGCGCAGTACAGCTGCAGCAACGTCCATCCTGAAATCTGCGAACAAGGTCAGCCATTCGGTTTTTCTTCCGGAGGAGTCTGCTCTCCGTTATCTGCAGGTTTTTCAGGAGGCTTTGGATCCGGTTTTGGTTCGGCTGGTTTCGGATCATTAGGCTTTGGATCCGGTTTTGGTTCGGCTGGTTTCGGATCATTAGGCTTTGGATCCGCGGGTTTTTGTTCAGCTGGTTTCGGATCTGTGGGCTTAGGATCAGCAGGCTTTGTTGCCGGCTTCTGAGCTTGATAGGATCCGCTTGTTACCGTTGCAGATGCAGGTGATTCTTTTCCTGCTACGTCAACTGCGGCTACATAGTAGGCAGCAGGTGAACCTCCAATAGATGCTGACAGGCTTTTCGAAGCTGGGATGCTTGCTACTTTTCTGAAATTCTTAGAAAAGTTACCGGCAGCATAAACGCGGTATCCTATTACATCTGAATCACCGCTCGTGTTCCAGCTCAGGCGCCCGCCGCTGATTCTTACTCCGGATACTTGTGATGGAGCTGATCCGTTGTCGCTGATCTGATTTCCATCCGTTACAACGATATTGCCCCAGTTTGTTTTGTTTGGCAGCAGTTCTTTTAAAGCGCTGAAGCTGCTTAAATTATGCTTTTGCAGAATTTCTTTTTTTAACATCACACCTTGCTGAACAAATTCAGAAGGAGCAGAAGGGGGTACCTGGTATGCTCTGTCTTTTACATAAACATACTTTCCTGATGTTAAGCTGTCATCTGTTTTTGTCGGAACAAACTTCGCATTAAAGAGGTCTGTAGCAACAAGTCCAGCCTGCTGGCACATGGCAGAAGGCAGATCCCCGGACAGTGCGCAATATGATTTCTGAACAATTCCGCCGGGCATTTTAAACGTTTCTTTCGGTGCAATAAGACCCGGATTAACTTCATGGGCTGCATTCATCAGCTTTGACCATAAAAGAATGTTTCTGCGGCTGTAGGACATGCCTTTATAATCTTTTTCAACTGATTTAGGGGTGTCGTATCCTATCCACGTTCCAAACGAGACATTTGGATTCGTTCCGACAAACCATATATCTTTATACTCCTGGCTTGTTCCTGTTTTTCCTGCCCAGTCTGCACTGAATGAGAGATAATTCTTAGCGGCTGTACCCGTTCCTTGTTTAATAACATCGCGCATCATATCGATTGTTAAGTAGGAAGTCTGAGGTGTAAATACATCAACTGCTTTTGATTTGTGCTGATAAATGACTTCGCCTGATTTTGTTTCAATTTTTTCAATGAGATAAGCATCGATAAACTTTCCGCCATTTGCAAAGGTTGCATAGGCATTTACGTTTTCTTCGACGGTTATGCCATTAGTAAGCCCTCCAATTGAAGTAGCTGGACCGCCATCATTTTTAGAGATAGTTGTGATTCCCATTTTCTTTAAATAATTAAGAGGATTTTGATCCATCACTTTTAAGTACGACTTAATGGCAGGTATATTATAAGACTTTTCAAGTGCATAACGGGCGCTTGTAAATCCATGGAAGCGGCCATCGAAATTTTTAGGGCTCCATTCGCCGATTTGCAGCGGTACATCTGCAAGTACTGAACCTGGCTGGATGGCGCCTGATTCCATTGCAGGAGCATAAGCAAGCAGGGGCTTCATCGTCGATCCGTTTGATCGGGGAGTATCTGTCGCATGATTAACTTGTTCTCTTTTATGATTTCTTCCTCCAACGAAGCTGATGATTTTCCCTGTCTTATTCTCAATTAAAACAGCTCCAACCTCAACGGGCTCCTGAACCTGTATTTTCTTCCCGGTATCTTTGTCTACCTTCACTTCGGTCTTATCGCTGCCGTAGTATTCATACGATTCAGCAATGGTTTTCATTTTGTCATAAATATCTTTTTGAATGGTTGTATGAATTTTATAGCCGTTTTGACGCAAGTTCCGGTCAGCAAGGGCTTTGTATTCTGCGTACAATTCTTTATTTTTTTTCAGTTCGTCCATTTTGTGGCCGTCTTTTTCAGCCAGCTGCGTTAAGATGATATCAGCGGCGCGTTCTTCAATTTCGTAAGTGAGCCATGGATATTGTTCTATAGAGGAAGGTTTGGCCTTGGCCAGACTTTTCCTTAAATCAAATTTGGCTGCTTCTTCGTATTCTTTTTGCGAGATGAAGCCTTTTGCATACATGCGTCTAAGAACAGTTTTCATCCTGGACGTTCCTGCATCCAGGTTTTCCTTTATTTCTCCCCTGTTTGTAAAAGGGGTATAGCCGAAAGGACTCTGTGGCAGACCTGCAATAAAAGCAGATTGAGGAAGAGATAAATTCTTCGCATCCACACCGAAAATACCTTGTGCAGCGGCCTGAACTCCCGCTATATTTCGGCCGGAAGCATTTCTGCCCAGATCAGCTACATTCAGATAAGCCTCCAGGATTTCCTCTTTTTCAAAGAAGCGCTCAAGGCGGAGAGCAAGCAGGATTTCTTTTGCTTTGCGGTCAAAAGAAACTTCATCTGTTAGAATTTGATTTTTGATCAGCTGCTGTGTAAGTGTACTCCCCCCAGAACGATTAGAGGAATTTGTCACTTCCTGAAAAAGGGCGCGCATAATCGCTTTAGGGACAACCCCGTCATGCTCATAAAAAAATTCATCCTCTGTAGCAATTACGGCATTCTTTACATGCTTTGAAATTTCATCAATCTTTACTTCCTGTCTTTCAATATCTGCACGGAGCTTTCCTAAATACACCGAATCAGAAAAATAAATCTGCGAGGTTTCTTCGTAATTATAAATATCTTTTTTCATGGAACTATAAGTGCGGAGAGGTTCATCCTTAACCAATGATGCAAAGTACCCTGCACCGAGTCCGCCGCCAAACGATGCGGCAATTAAACCGATGACAAAAAAGATCAGCATCAGGTTCCAGACGACCCCGTATGTAATGTTAAACCCTTTTACTGTTTTATGTTTGTAAGGCATAAATTTGCTGTACCAAGTTTTGAATTTATCCATATATTTATCATCCCCCCCCTATACAATACACCCACTCAATTATATCATATAAAAACAGTACTTTTGTATGATCTTGTCAGATGCTGATGAATCGTTTGACAAGGAACATTCTATATGGTAAAAAAGATTTATTAGAATTGAAAATGCTTTGAATGGAATTAGTAGTGAACATCTCCCTGTTTTAGAAAGCTGATGGCCGATGAAAATCAGCACACAGATGAATCATGAATTACCTCCAGGAGCTTCTTTTGTGAAAGGCAGCTATTGCCGAATAGCGAAAGACGGTTAGAATGCCGTTATATATGCCGAGATAGGAATCAGTTTATCTTTTTCCTAAGTAGGGTGGTACCGCGTAATCACGCCCCTTCATTTTTGAAGGGGTGTTTTTTGTATTTTATGATAAAAAGGAGCTAATCAGAATGAGTGAATTATTGAATGATTTGCAGTTCAGAGGATTAATTAATCAAATGACAGACGAAGAAGGTCTGAGAAAGTTATTAGAAGAGGAATCAGTAAAATTATATTCTGGTTTCGATCCGACGGCAGACAGCCTGCACATCGGGCATTTACTTCCGATATTAACTCTTCGCCGCTTTCAGCAGGCAGGACACCGCCCAATTGCTTTAGTCGGCGGAGCAACTGGCTTAATTGGCGACCCAAGCGGAAAGAAAGCAGAAAGAACGCTTAATACTTCTGATATTGTGCAGGAGTGGACAAACAAAATTAAAGATCAGCTTTCCCGTTTCCTTGATTTTGATCCCTCAAGTGAAAATCCTGCTACTCTAGCCAACAACTTTGACTGGATCGGATCTATGGATTTGATCACGTTTCTAAGGGATGTAGGAAAAAATTTCGGTATTAATTACATGCTTGCAAAGGATACGGTGTCTTCAAGAATTGAATCAGGAATTTCCTACACAGAGTTCAGCTACATGATTCTGCAGTCATATGACTTTTTAAATTTATACAGATCCGCTGGCTGCAAACTTCAAATTGGAGGAAGCGATCAGTGGGGAAATATTACGGCTGGACTTGAGCTGATCCGCAAATCTGAGGAAAATTCAAAAGCATTTGGATTAACTGTTCCATTGGTTACAAAATCAGACGGTACAAAATTCGGCAAAACAGAAGGCGGAGCTATCTGGCTCGATAAAGAAAAAACGACTCCTTATGAGTTCTACCAGTTCTGGATCAATACAGATGACCGCGATGTCATCAAATACATCAAGTTCTTTACATTCCTTTCTCATGAAGAGATTACGGCACTTGAACAAGAACTGACAAATGCACCAGAAAATCGCGCTGCACAAAAAGCACTTGCCGAGGATATGACAAAGCTAGTACACGGAGAAGAATCTTTGGAGCAAGCAATCAAAATCTCTCAGGCGCTTTTCAGCGGAAACATTAAAGAGCTGACTGGAGAGGAGATTGAGCAGGGCTTTAAAGATGTACCTGCATTTACAGCCGAAGAACTAGAAATCGGCTTAATCGACCTGCTTGTCAATGCAAAAATCTCTCCCTCAAAACGCCAGGCACGAGAAGATGTTTCAAATGGAGCGGTATACATCAATGGCGAGCGAATCCAGGAGACGGACAAAGTCCTTGGAGCAGACGACCGCATTGACGGCAAATTCACTGTTATCCGCAGAGGGAAGAAGAAGTACACGTTAATTCAATACAAGAACTGATGAAAAGCCTCACTTGCTGTAACGGGTTAGGTTGAAAGGTGCAAACCACACTTCAATAAACCTAAGAAATAGCGCATCAATTAGCAGTCTAATTGATGTGCTATTTTTTTATTTTAAAGGATTTTTTATAGATTAACTTGATTTATACGATATACATTACATATTAAGTTTAATCTTCGTTAACAAAAAGATAAAAAGGAGCAGACAATACATTTTTAACAAATTATTCAGAAAAATCAATCTTGTAAACAGCTTAAATATATGGTAAATTTGCATCAATGAATGAATATACAAATAATTGTACAAGAGTGGTGCTATGGAGATTTTTGAGTCGCTCCTTTCTAAAAAGGGGTTAATTTTGCAGAAAATAGCAGAGGATCTATTATTTATTGAACTGAATGAGCGGATACCAAAAGTAGGAGATTTTTCAGAAAGATTTAATGTTGGCAGGGGAACAGTACAGACAGCCCTGAAATATCTAGAGCAAACCGGCAGCATTAGTCTTGAACCTAAAGGACATATGGGTACCTTTTTAAGGAAGAAAAATATCCCCTCTTTGTTCAAGTATTGCGGTGCTGAAAGAATGACCGGAGTGATGCCTTTGCCGTATTCCAAAAAATATGAAGGGCTGGCATCCGGTCTTACGTCTCAATTTGAGGAAAACCAATTGAATTTAAGCATTGCTTTCATGAGAGGGGCTAAACTGAGAATTGATGAAGTGAGCAAAGGGAGATACGACTTTGCCCTTGTTTCCAAATTCTCAGCAGCAGAAGCATTGAAACAGGACCCGGATCTTTCTATTGCTCTCGCTTTCGGGAGCCATACGTATGTTTCAAAGCACGCGGTCTTCTTTTCCGAAAAGGGAAATCTTGAAATCAAAGATGGCATGAAGGTAGGAATTGACCATAATTCAACCGATCAAAAAATTCTCGTTAAAGCGGAAACAAATGAAAAACAGGTAGAGTTTGTTGAGCTCAATTACATGCATCTTCTACAGCATTTAAGAGCGAAAACGATTGATGCGACCATTTGGAACATTGATGAAATTGACAGTGGGTTATACAATACGATACCGCTTTCCTCTGAAATAGCAAAAAAAGAAGAGTTGAATATAGGTGAAGCTGTCTGCGTCATTAGAAAAGAAAACAAAAAGGCGGAGTATATTCTGCAGCATTTGGATTTACATGAGATTAAAAGAATACAATCACTGGTGGAAAAAGGGGATTACATTCCGAAATACTAAGAATCCCTTTTATAATCAAAATACAATTTATTGTACATTGGGAGGGGCGCAATCATGAAAGAACTGTTTGAAAGACTCGAAATACTTAAATCAACGGATGCCATTACAGAAAATGCTCAAATCATCTGCCATAAAACGATTGATGCATACGTGTCTCAAACGGAAGCTGCTAACTATCAAATGCTCATTACTCATTTGGCCATGGCAGTGACAAGGGTGGAGAGAAACGAACCGCTGAATGCTCCGCCATCATCGATTATGGCGGAAATATATAATTCTCCAAATCTTGTAGAAGCGCAAAGACGAGTCAATTGGATTGAAAGCGAATGCAGCATCACCATACCAAAAGAAGAAAAAGAGTTTCTATATATGCACTTTGTAACAGCATTAACAGCATAAAGGGAGGAATAAAGAATGAAAATTGTAGTAGGCGGTCAGGTTGAGAAAAAAGAGATTGAGAGTTTAGTTAAGAAATACGGAGGAGAGCAGGTAGAAGTAACCGTGAAAGCTGATTTAGAAGCGGCGATGCTGCTGAAATCAGGGGGAGCGGATTATTACGTCGGCGCCTGCCATACCGGAGGAGGGGGAGCTTTGGCTATGGCAATAGCGCTGCTTGGAAAACCAAAGTGCGCAACCATCTCTATGCCCGGCAAGACTCCGCTAAAAGAAAACGTGCAGTTAGCAGTCGATCAGGGGGCAACAGCTTTTGGATTTACTGGGGATCACAAGGAGAAAGCTGTTGAGTATTTAATGGAGGCTTTACTAAAAAACAAATAGATTGATATGGGGATGGGGGAAGAGAGATGGTAGAAGTAATTTTAATGGCTTGTATTGGGGCTCTAGCAGCCGTCATGGCAAATTTAGGGATTGCGGTATTTAACGATGGGCTCAGACCGATTGTTCCGGAAAATCTTGAAGGGCGGATGAGCAGAAAAGAGCTTGGGGTTACCGCCTTTGCCATGAGTTTCGGTCTTGTCATCGGGTTTGGGATTCCGATTTCAATTGCGGGAAGCATTATTCTTATTCATAGTATTTTGCTTGGTACAGACATCATTGGTCTTGCGTTCAACAGAGGAAAAATTAATTCCGTGCTCGCAGGGGCTGCCGGAGCTTTATATGGCGCTGGCATTTACTATGGTCTGCAAGTTGTCGTCGATGCATTTGCGATGCTGCCGCTGAATTTCGCTGAAGGATTTAATAAAATCGGCGAACCGGTTGTCGTTTCCTTCATGGTGTTTCCGGCCATCGCTGTTGCTCTTCAATTTGGAATTAAAAAAGGGATTCTGACGTTTATTGTGGCAGCTATTGCAAGACAGCTTATCGTTTTTGCGAACACGGAAAAGCTGATCAGCATCAATGGGACGCAAGTTGTTTTAAGTCCGGAAGGGATTGCTCTTATCATCGGAATGATTTTCTTAATCGCATTTGCTGTACGGGAAAAGTCGGATGAGAAGAGCCTGTCCACTTTAGCGGCATTGTTCACAGAACGCGTCTCGAAAATTAAAAAATATGTATGGGTACTTATGATAAGCGGCGGACTTGTAGCCGCAGCTACGAGCCAGCTTTTAATCGCCGGCGACCCGATCTCTCTTAACCTGCTATCGGAAGGGAAGATTGCCGAAGGCGGTATTGCCTCTCTTGCAAAAGCAATCGGATTCGTTCCACTGATCGCAAGTACAGCGATTGCTACAGGGGTATATGGTCCAGTAGGGTTTACCTTCGTTTTCGGGGCTGGAATTTTCTCCCCAAATCCAATCATCGCGGCTATTTTAGGAGCTGTCATCATCTTAGTGGAAGTGATGATTTTGACTCAATTAGCAAAAGTTCTCGACCGCTATCCCGGTATTCGGGCATCTGGTGAAAACATCAGGACAGCGATGACGCGCGTGTTGGAAGTGGCCCTTCTCATTGGAGGCGCAAATGCTGCGAATGCCATTGTTCCAGGTCTGGGCTTCTTCGCCATTGCCGGGATCTATTTACTGAATGAAGCAGCTGGACGTCCAATCGTCCGTATGGCAGTTGGGCCTGTTGGAGCAATTGCAGTAGGAATTATCGGAAACATCCTGGTACTTCTTGGGCTCTACATACCGCCCGCAGGATAAGGAGGCTTTTCAATGTATATTCAAACCGTTCTAGGTAAACTGGAGCCGCAGGAGTTAGGTGTGTGTGCCTGTCATGAACATCTATATGTGGACTTAAGCAGAGTGAAAAAGAACGAAGATACTTGCTTGCAGGATATTGAACTCATCATGGAAGACTTAGAAAGTTTTGCCGCTCTTGGAGGCAAAGCGATTGTAGAAGTCACAAATGAGGGGATGGGAAGAGACGCAGAGCAGCTTGCGGAAATTAGCCGGAAAACTGGTCTGCAAATCATTGCGAGTACGGGCTGCTATAAGGATCCATTCATTCCGGATGACAAAAAGGAATGGAATCGGGATCAATTTGCAGAGTGGATGATCACGGAAATCAAAGAGGGAATAGGAGATACAGGAATTAAACCGGGGGTAATCGGTGAGATCGGAAGCAGTCTGAATGAATTTAAACCGATCGAAACCGAGCTTTTCCATGGAGCCATCGAAGCGGCCAAAACCACAAAGCTTCCGCTCTCCACCCATACAACGCTCGGCACTTGTGCCCTAGAGCAGATCGATCTTTTTCAAAAAGAAGGTCTGTTTCTTGAAAAGGTGATCATCGGCCATCAGGATCTGAATACGAACGATGAAGTTGTGCTGGAAGTATTGAACAGCGGAGCATTTGCGGCGATGGATACGATCGGCAAAGAAAATTACCGGGCGGATGAAGACCGGATCCGGTCTTTGCTCACATTTCTTGAAAAAGGTTTTGAAAATCAGCTCTTGCTCTCTAGTGACCTGACAAGGAAATCCCATCTAAAGTCGCTCGGAGGGCAGGGATATGATATAGTTCTCAGGTCGTTTATACCGGCACTGAAAAGCCATGGAGTCAGCGGCTCTATTATAAATAAACTGCTTGTAACCAATCCTCAAAAGGCATTCAGCATCGGTTAGGAAGGATGATGGAAAATGGCGTTAAAATATGCAAATTCCATACTTATTAATCGGACGATGGAAGAGGCAAAAGAACTTCAATTCAAACTGATTGATGAAATGACGAAGGTGTTTCGAAACAATGCCTTTTTTGAAACAGGAGATGTGGGGCTTCATCCGGATTATCACCGCCCGAAGACAACAGCAGCTGCCGAGAAGGTGTTATCGAACGTGTTTGATTCCGAGGACTGCGCTCTTGTAAGAGGAAGCGGTTCCGGTGCGATCAGGATTGCGCTTAGTATGATAGCGGAGCCGGGAGATTCTATTTTTGTCCATGAAGCACCGATGTACATGACCACAAAAGAAACGTTTCGAATGATGGGACTCAAGCAAGAGGCTGTAAATTTCAATCAGATGGACAATGTGAAAAATGCATTAGAAACAAAGCTGCATATAAAGGTATTTTACATTCAGCATGCAAGACAGCAGCCGACCGATACTTATGATTTAGAAGAAATAATTGCTCTTGTTAAAAAGTCAAGGCCGGATGTCATCATTTTGGTTGATGATAACTACTGTGCAATGAAAATGAAGGGCATTGGCGTTGAGTATGGAGCGCACCTTTCTACTTTTTCCGGATTTAAAGTGCTTGGCCCTGAAGGCATCGGCCTCATTCTCGGTTCAAGTGAAATCATTGAAAAAATACATCAAACCAATTATTCCGGAGGCGGTCAGGTCCAGGGGCACGAAGCCCATGAACTGCTGCGGGCCATGACGGTGGCTCCAGTTATGCTGGCTATTCAGAATGAACAGGTGGAGCAGTTATGCGAAAACCTTAATCATGGAGGTTTTTCATTTGTTAAAGAAGCGTATATCACAAACTCTCAATCAAAGAATGTGATTGTTGAACTTTCAGCACCGATCGCACCAAAAGTGATTGAAAAAGCCTCTTCATTCGGAGCGGCAACCTATCCAGTCGGAGCAGAATCAAAGTACGATATTCTGCCAATGATTTATCGCGTATCCGGGAGCTTTTTAGAAAGCCAGCCTCAATTAAGAGAATACGGTTTGAGAATCAATCCAATGAAAGCATCTGCGGAAACCATTTTACGGATACTTGAGCTTTCAGTTAATGAAATCGTTAGGGGATGAGACAGCCTTGTTCTTAGACATGATACAGAAACGAAACCCTGCATTAATTAAGGCAGCAGCTGCCTTGCATCAGAGTGGTTCTATCCCTCCGAATACGTACGTCATCGACTTGGACTCATTTAAGGCAAATGTACGGGCTCTTGCAAAATCAGCCGAGGCAAACAGCGTTAAGCTGTTTTATATGACGAAACAAATTGGACGAAGCGGTTTTGTCGGGAAGACCATCCAGCGAAACGGTATCGAGAAAGCGGTTGCAGTTGATATTGATGAAGCATTCAATCTTTCAGAGGCAGGCTGCAAAATAGGGAACCTTGGCCATCTTGTACAGCCCGGAAAAAATCAATGGGAAATGGTCCTAAAACAGCTCCGGCCTGAAGTGGTCACACTTTTCTCCCTGGAAAGAGCCAGACAGCTGTCAGATGCAGCCTTCAAACTGGGACTGAAACAGAACGTTATATTAAGGGTGATTAGCCAGCATGATTTCATTTATCCGGGTCAATACGGCGGATTTTTAATTGACAACTTAGAGTCGAGTATACGTGAGCTGCAGCTGATGTCTGGAATAAACGTCATTGGAGCAACCTGTTTTCCGGTCTTGCAGCTGAACAAGGCCAAAACCGATTTTGAATTCACCAGTAATTTGCAAACCCTGCTAAAATCCAGAGATATTCTTGTTAACCAGGGAATAGAAGTAATTCATCTTAATGCGCCGAGTTCCACTTGCTGCCATACGATGCCCCTTCTTCGCGAATATGGAATTACGCACGGTGAGCCGGGTCACGCCTTGACGGGAACGACTCCTCTGCATGCGTATACTGAAAATCTGATAGAGAAACCGTGCATGGCTTATTTATCGGAAATCTCGCATATGGATGAAGATCAGGCGTACACCATTGCAGGCGGGTTTTATGCCCGTTCCAATATGAAAAAGGCACTCTTTGGAGATCGTTTGGATCAGGAAACAGCGGTTCATACGGCTTCTACAGAAAACATTGATTACTACGGAAGCTTGAAGCGGGGTCCAAAGATGAATGTTGGAGATACGGTTCTTTACGCTTTCCGAACGCAAATTTTTGTTACGAGATCCCACGTGGCTTTTCTTAAAAATGCAGATTCAAAAACTCCTGAGGTGGTTCATTTTCAGAGAAGAGGGGTGTAGGAAAATGGGAAAGGTATCTTTATTTATTTTGGACGGTTTCGGCATAGGAGCGATGCAGGACTGTGCAATTGCCAAGCCGGAGGACATGAATGCGAACACATATCAGCACTTGAAGGAAGCATCTGGACTGAACATTCCTTTTCTATATAACTCCGGATTAAACCAGTTGACTGATGGAACCGGATTGCCAGTCGCTGCTTATGGAAAAAGCAACCTTGCACATGATGGAGCGGATACGTTTATGGGGCACCAGGAGTTGATGGGCAGCAAACCTGGAGTTCCTAAAAAACGGCTGATGAAAGAAGTCAGCAGGCGCATCAAGTTGAAGCTGATCAAAAACGGCTGCCGTGCAGAGTATCCGGTTCCAGAAGCTCCGCTTTTACTGGTGAATGACTGTATTGTAATTGGCGACAATCTGGAGTCCTCACCTGGAAATATTATTAATTTAATATGCGATTTAAATCAAATTGCATTTGAAGAAGCATGTGAGATTGCAAGAGTTGTAAGAAGCTGCGTGGACACGAGCAGGGTCATCGTATTCGGGAATGAAAAAACGTCTATTGTGAAAATATTATCAGCCGTAATGAACAAGCCGAACGGTCAGTGGGGAGTGGATAGTCCGAAAGCCCATGTATACGGCGAAGGCTACCATGTGCTGCATCTTGGATTTGGAGTGGATTACAGCAGACAGTTTGCCCACCTGGCAGAGAGGGAAGGTCTGCCAGTCTACCGGATTTGGAAAACCGCCGATGTCGTTCAGGCAAAGGGATTCAGTGACTCCGCTGTTGAAACCGTCAAAGTGCTCTCGTCTTTTGAGCACCACTACCGGAAAGCAGAAAAGGATGCGATTTTTCTTATAAATGTCCAGGAAACCGATCTAGCGGGGCACAAACAGGATTGCGAGTGGTATCGCTCGGTGCTTGAGCAATCCGATTCCTTTCTTGCAGTATTCCGGGAAAAACTCGAAGATGATGATTTGCTGATCGTCACAGCTGATCACGGAAACGATCCGACAATCGGCCACTCCAACCATACAAGAGAGCAAACGCCAATTCTTGTGATTGGAAACAAAGTCAAGCCAGTGTCAATCGGAGAACGGGAAACGATGGCGGATATTGCGGCAACCATGGCCGAATATGCCAATATCCCCGCTCCTGAATATGGAAGAAGTTTTTTGAGAGAAATCTTGAATGCGAACTAAAAAGGAGGGCAAAGAATGAAAAAGATAGGTGTATATCTGATGATCATCTTCCTATTTATAGCTCCAGTTTCAGCCGGCGTATCCGCTAAAGAAAAGCCTGGCAAACTGAGCTATGGGAATTCTAAAACAGAAGGTATGGATCCAAAGTTTCTATCAGAAATCGATGGTGCTGTTTACCGTGCAATAGAAGATGGAATTACACCCGGAGCGGTCGTGCTCGTTGCAAGAAACGGAAAAATACTCAAGGAACAAGCATACGGTGATGCTCAAAAATACGATATGGGAAACCTTCTCGATCATCCCCGAAAAATGAAAAAGGATCATATTTTTGATTTAGCCTCTGTTACAAAAGTGATGGGCACAACCCAGGGGATTATGAAGCTCGAGTATGAGAATAAATTATCCCTATCCGATTCTGCAGCTAAATACATTCCTGAATTTGGTCAAAATGGGAAAGAGCATGTAACCATAGCAGATTTATTAACGCATACGTCAGGATTAACCCCTTGGTACCCTACCTACCTTTACGCCCGCAATTCAAAAGAAGTACTGAACTATATTAATAAGCTGCCGCTTGAATACGGTACAGGCACGCAGCGGAAATACAGTGATTTCAGTTTTATGACACTTGGATTTGTGATTGAAAAAATCAGTAACCAGCGACTTGATCGATACTTGGAAAACGAAATCTACAAGCCTCTCAAGATGAAGAATACGATGTTCACGCCTGATGAGAAGCAGAAGAAGAAAATCGCCGCTACTTCATGGGGAAATCCGTATGAGTATAAAATGATTGATGATCCTGACTTTGGATACGATGTAGATGAAGATCCAGACATGTTTCCTTATTGGAGGAACTATACACTCGTTGGAGA
Source organism: Bacillus sp. V2I10 (assembly GCF_030817055.1). Classification (NCBI taxonomy): domain Bacteria; kingdom Bacillati; phylum Bacillota; class Bacilli; order Caryophanales; family Bacillaceae; genus Bacillus; species Bacillus sp. V2I10. The sequence continues at coordinate 1,576,388 of NZ_JAUSYV010000001.1, forward strand.
AGTGAATGATGGCAACAGCTTTTACGGAAACGGCGGGGTTGCCGGTCATGCCGGTTTGTTTTCAACGGCTATGGATTTAGCCGTATTAGGACAGGTCATGCTGAATGGCGGGTCCTATGGCAAAGTGGAAATTTACAATCAGGAAACGGTCAACACCTTTACTTCTGACCAAGCGTTCGGACAAGGGTATGGATTTGAGAAAGCGAAAAACTGGTACATGGGTGACCAGTATTCGGAAAAAGCCTTTGGTCATACAGGATTTACAGGAACTCAAGTGATTATAGATCCGGAATACAACCTGCAGATCATCCTGCTTACCAACAAACAAAACAATGGACAGCTCCCGAGCGGAAGCTATGCGAGCACAGGACCGCTGTCTAAGAAAATCGCCAACATCGTTTATTCTTCGATTAATCGATAAGACACCTTACAAATAGGTGTCTTTTTAGCATGACGGAAAATTGATACACTACTAATAAAAGAAAAGCGGGGTGTAGAAAATGAAATTTGATTACCATACTCATCATGAAAGATGCGGACATGCAGAGTGCTCCATTCGCGATTACGTGGAAGCGGCATTGGAAAAACAGCTGGATATCATAGGGATTTCAGACCATTCTCCATATCTATACAGCGAAGAAGACCATTTGTATCCAAATATTGCGATGGCAAAAAGTCATTTTCCAGAATACGTGGAGGAAGTGCTGAGCCTGAAAAAAGAGTATGAAGGCAAAATCGAAGTTCTTCTCGGTGTAGAATCTGATTTTTTTCCGGAGCATATCCATATGTACAAGCAGTATTTCGAAAAGTATCCATTCGATTATGTGATTGGATCGGTACATCATGTAGAAGGGCTGAATATCTTTAAAAAAGATCGCTGGGAAGGGCTCACTGAACAGGAGAAACAGAAGACGAAGGACAACTATTACACCTTGATTCAGAAATCTGCCCACAGTGGCGTGTTTCAAATTCTTGGTCACATAGACGCCATGAAAGGTTATTATCCCGATTTTTCAGCGATTCAAACCGAGGCGGTGGACAGGACGTTAACCATCATTTCAGAGTGTGATGTAGCGATTGAAATCAATACATCCGGCAAAAACAAATTTTGCGGAGGATGGTATCCTTCTGACGAAATACTGGAAAGAGCGCTTTATCATGGAGTGAAGGTCACATTCGGGTCAGATGCCCACACCCCTGCACGTGTCGGAGATGAATTTGAGGAGGTGCAGAGTGTGCTAAAAGAAATAGGATTTAAAGAATGGGCTATTTTTAGGCAAAGAAAACGGTTTATGACTTATTTGTAAAAAATTCCAGTGAATCACTAGAAAAAGATCTTGAGACTTGGCCTGAAAATTGAAGAAATAGTGTTGGAAGACAGTTTGCGAAGTTTACCATATTGGTTTGGAGAAAAATTTATCAGGACAGCAGGAAAAATGCTGAAATATATAATATCTTACCTTTTCCAAAAATTACACGAAAATAAATTTGTATTATCTGTTGTAACAGAACATTTGTTTGCATATGATGAAAGGAGAATAAAGGAGCTGATATTATGAAGGTCTTATTGGAGAAATCAAAAAATCAGCAGATGCCGATTGAAATTATATACTTTTCTGAAAAAGGATTAATTACGCAAAGAACTATGCAGTTGTGTATATAGCTGCAGCGTTCTCTGTATTATTACCTGTTTACTAAATTGATCAACTCTATTAATTAAATGATCTTTATCTGCATTTTGAATAGAATTGAATTTTAAATAAGAGTTGTATTTATCAAATAAAGCATCAACAAACTTGGTTTCATTATTAATTGTACTCAATCCTCCTTTCTACAAAATATCTTATTCAGAAATAAAAGAATTGAATAGGGACATTAACTGCTTAAAAGACACGTTTTTTACATTTTATAGAAATTCATAAAAATAATACACAAACAATAAACGACCTGAATGATTTCAGGCGGTATTATAATTCATACCTTTCTATCTTAGTCTCTAACGCATCTCTCATTTCAGTATTAATGTTATTCATCTCATTTACGCCTTTAGAAAATAGAGACTTAGCCAGTTTGCAAAGCGAAAAATAAAAAAAGCCCTAAAAACCTAGAGAAAATAAGGTTTTTAGAGCTTTTAAATACTTCGTTAACTTAGCAATTCAATTAACGTGAGTAGAACTCAACGATAAGAGCTTCGTTAATTTCAGCCGGCAATTCAGAACGCTCAGGTAAGCGAGTGAAAGTACCTTCTAATTTGTCAGCATCGAAAGTTAAGAATTCAGGAACGAAGTTACTTACTTCGATTGATTCTTTAACGATGTCAAGGTTACTTGATTTTTCACGTAAAGTGATTGTTTGACCTGGTTTCACTTGGAATGATGGAATGTCTACACGGCTTCCATCAACCATGATGTGACCATGGTTAACGATTTGACGTGCCTGACGGCGAGTGCGAGCTAAACCAAGACGATATACAACGTTGTCTAAACGAGACTCAAGAAGAATCATGAAGTTTTCACCGTGTTTACCAGTCATTTTAGCAGCTTTGTCAAATGTGTTGCGGAATTGACGCTCGTTCACACCGAACATGTGGCGAAGCTTTTGTTTTTCCTGTAATTGTAAGCCGTACTCAGATAATTTTTTGCGTTGAGTCGGGCCGTGCTGACCTGGCGCGAATGGACGCTTTTCTAATTCTTTACCTGTTCCGCTTAATGAAATTCCCAGACGGCGGGAAAGTTTCCAACTTGGACCTGTATAACGAGACATATATGTCTCCTCCTTACATGTTTTTATTTGGCATAAAATAAAAACAGACTGATCCTGACTGACATGCACATTTTGTTTTCATATATCCTCGCTCCAGCAGCAGAGAGTTACACGATACACCTCACGATGGAGGAACAAAATGAAATCACAGCAGTGGTATCAATAGGCTGCGAATATTTATTTTACACAACGAACATTATATGATTTTAATAATATAAAGTCAAGGAAACATTTGAAAAAGGTGCAGTGATGAATCTTTTGAAAAAAACATTAAATAGATAAATTGGAAAATATTCTATGCTATACTGAAATAAATAATGCAGGATTCGACAATACGGGGGATTTTTGTGACACACCTATCAGAGTATACGTTAATGTCTATTAAGAGTCTTTTCTTTGATTATATCAGCATCGAAAGCCTGCAAAACAGCAAAACACATGAAGAATACTTTGTCAGCACCCTGCAAAAGGCAATGAATTCAGAGGATGTTGCGCTTTTTAAATATGAGAATCATAAGTTTGTTCTGCTGGCTGCAACTGCCGGCTTTTATCAATTCAATCGCATTGTTAAACAGCAAAATCAAGTAGAAATGCATGATCGTGAGGTTGAACTATTAATTCGGGGAGAATTTCTTATCGTAATAAAAGAAGAAAAGAAGGCATTCAGTAAGGAATTCTACGATAAACTTCAAAGTGAATGTCATCAGTTCCTTTCCTATTTTATCAGGCTGTTTAATAAAAAGGAGAGCGACGCAAAACATAAATCACTGTATCAGCTGACAGAAAAACTTCATTCTACTATGAGCAAGGACGAAGTTTTGAATCAATTAATCTTTTCTCTTCAAACGATGTTTCCTGCCTATCTTTTTTATTTGTTCCTGTCACAGGATATTGACAATAAACAAAATTTGTTGATTAAAAGCTTGGATTATGAGGGGAATTACGGAAATGAAAAAGCGATGGAGGCTTATTTGACAGGGGATGTACAGTGGGAGCTTTCCAAAAACTCAAATCAGCTTGTTTATGCTCCACTTAAGGGAAATCAGGGTGTATATGGAGTTTTAGAAGTCACACAGCAAAATCAGTCTTATTTGAACAACGATGTCATGCTTATTATTACATCTCTCGCAAAGGCTGCCGGCAATGCACTTGAAAACGCAAAACTTTATGAACAATCAAAAAAGCTTGTTTCTGACCTGCAGCTTATAAATGAAACCTCTCAGCGTCTGAATAAAAACTTGCGGTTAATTGAAACGATGACTTTCATGTCAGAACGAATTATGCGTTCATTTTCTGCTGAAGAGGTTGGCTTTTATTATATGAATGAGGAAGGACAGCCGCACATTTTGCCGGGCAGTACGCCCTTTTTTCACAAAGGGGAATCAAAACCTTATATTAATTTAGTTCACAGCAAAGTTAGCCAGCAATTAGAAGGTATGTTTATGGGGGAAGTAAGGGTAAATGAAAGATCAGAATTTTCCTCGCTCATTGCCATCCCGATGATTCAAAGCGAACAGCTGAAGGGATTTGCCATTATTCTTCATTCTGACTCTTATTTCTTTACATTTGAGATGTTTAAGCTGCTGCAATCACTTATTCATCATTCTACGCTGGCCCTGATGAATTCCATGCTTCGGGAAGAACTGGAGCAACTTGTTAAAACCGATCATTTAACAAAATTACACTCCCGCAACTTTTTGGATGAGTCCTTACAGAGTTCCTTTGAAAAAGACCGGCAGGGAACGTTCATCTTGGTGGATATAGATAATTTTAAGCTGATTAATGATACTTATGGACATCAAGTTGGAGATGAAGTTCTTATTCAAGTCGCAAAGATTATTAAGAACAGCATCCGTGAACACGATATTGGTGCAAGATGGGGCGGTGAAGAACTTGCGGTCTATTTGCCTCAGGCGGATCTTGCAGCAGGAATCACTTTTGCGAACCGCCTTGCAGCTTCAGTACGGAAAGAAACAGTTCCAACAGTTACTGTTTCATGCGGAGTCGCACATTGGAGGGATGGCCGTCATGATACGCTGAAAAGAATCATCAGGCGTGCAGACAAAGCTTTATACAGTGCGAAGGAAAGCGGCAAAAACTGTGTCATTTTTCAAGAGGATATAGAGGTTGTATAAGAAAGATGTCATTTTAGGATGCCATCTTTTTTCTTTTATAAAGAAAGCGCTTTCAAAATTTACAGAACTATCATATGATATTGAATGTAGGAAGAGAAGGAGGAGAGAACATGGGGAAGGAATTCAGCTTTGAAACAAAGGTTATTCACGGACATAAACAAATGATGGACCCATATAACAGTTTAACGCCTCCGCTTTATCAAACAGCGACATTCGTATTTGACCGGGCTGAAACTGGAGAAAAGCGTTTCGCAGGAGAAGAAGAAGAAGGTCATATTTACTCTCGATTAGGCAATCCAACCGTACAATTAGCCGAACAGAAAATAGCAGCACTTGAAGAGGCTGAAGCAGCACTTGCTTTTGGTTCCGGTATGGGAGCTGTATCAGCGGTTCTCATGTCTATGGTCAAAACAGGTTCCCATATTCTTTGTTCTAAAGGAATTTATGGATGTACATTTGGATTGCTGAAAATGCTTGAAGAAAAATTTGGGGTCACGTATTCATTTTCAGAACTAAACAGTATAGAGGAAATAACAGCTGCAATTAAACCATCGACTTCATGCATTTATATTGAAACGCCAATTAATCCTACTATGCAGATGATTGATCTGGAAACAGTTACCGCTGCTGCGAAGTCACGCGAATTAAAAGTAATAGTTGATAATACATTTTGTTCACCATATCTTCAGCAGCCTCTTTTGCACGGGTGCGACATTGTGCTGCACAGTGCAACAAAATATATTAGCGGCCATGGGGATGTAATCGGAGGTTTTGTTGCAGGAAAGAAAGAATACATTCAAAAGCTTGCAATGACAGAAAGAAAAGATATCGGCGCCATTATGTCTCCATTTGATGCCTGGCTTTTGCTTAGAGGTTTGAAGACATTGCCTGTCCGAATGGATCGCCACTGTGAAAATGCAGGGGAAATTGCAGAAAGGCTGCTTGCTCATCCATCTGTTGAACGTGTTGCCTATCCATTTTTGGGAGAACCAGGGCAGGTTGCCCTTGCTAAGAGGCAAATGAAAAAAGGCGGAGGACTCATTAGCTTTACTCTTAAGTACCATGATAAATCAGCAACTCAAGCTTTCCTAAACTCGCTCCGGCTGATAAAAATTGCTGTTAGCCTCGGAGATGCAGAGTCCTTGATTCAGCACCCGGCAACTATGACACATTCGGTGATACCGGAGTATGAAAGAAAACAAATGGGGATTGAAGATAATCTAGTCCGGCTGTCGGTAGGTCTTGAAAGCATCGAGGATATTTGGGAAGATTTAAAACAAGCACTAGAGAGAAAATAAAAAACCGGAACTTAAAGGTTCCGGTTTTGTGATTCTTATAAAAAATCTGTCAGTGCCACTGTAAATTTTTCTAAATATTCTTGATCCAGTTCACTGAAACGGTTTTTTACAGGGCTGTCGATATCAAGCACACCGAACAGCTGCCCATCTTTTACAATTGGTATAACGATTTCAGACTGTGATGCTGCATCACATGCAATATGACCAGGGAAAGAGTGAACGTCTGCGATGCGCTCAGTCTTTTGATTGGCTGCGGCTGTTCCGCAAACTCCTCTGCCCATAGGGATTCTGACACATGCAGGAAGACCCTGGAATGGTCCTAATACAAGCTCGCTGTCTTTATATAAATAGAAACCGACCCAGTTCACTTCGTGCAAAAATTGATTCAATAATGCAGAAGCGTTTGATAAATTGGCGATTTGATCGCTTTCTCCTTCTAATAGAGCCTTCAGCTGCTTAATAAGCAGCTGATAATTTTCTTCTTGTTTGCCGCTGTATTTTTCGACATGAAACATGGTTATTACCCACCTTTGTATATTTTTCAGCAATTTATAAAGAGCCGGACAAACTTTGTCGAGAAAACATTAGAGGATAAACCTCCTGCTTCCTTGAAATAACATAGTAATGATGAAAGGGGTGAGAATTATGCCAATGCAGCCGACCGTCCCCAATCAAACGAAAGAAAAGATCATTGACGCAGCAATTGCATTATTCAACACACAGGGCTTTAATGGGACTTCTGTCAGGGAAATCGCTAAAAAAGCAAATGTGAATGTTGCTCATATCTCCTACTATTTTAATGGAAAGGGCGGTCTCTTGGAGTACCTTGTCTCCAAGTATTATGAAGGATACCTTTCTGTCATTGAAGAAGGCTATATTCGCCTGAGCCATGAAACACCGAAAAATTGTCTTCTTCTCTTAATTCAGGACATTTTAAACTACCAGCATCATAATCGTCAACTTGCGAGGTTTGTGCTTAGAGAAGTTACCCTGGACTCAATTTTAATAAGAGAAGTCATGACTACGTATCTGACGAAGGAAAAGTATTATTTAAAAGCCATTCTTGAAGAAGGCATTAAAACCGGCTATTTCCGCAAGGCCCCAATGGTGCACATTTTAGTGCAGCTGAAGAGCCTGCTGAATATGCCCTACCTTCAGCCTCAATATATGACTGAAGTGCTTTATATACAGACACATGAAACCTATTTTGTAAAACAATACTTCCACGAAATTGAAATATGGATCGATCATTTGCTGTGCGAACCTGCACAGAAAGAAGCTATTGTTTAAGAAATACAGGATTCCACCCAATCATTCTGCATATGAATCTTAGAAAAGAGCCTCATTAAAAAGGGAATAATGTGCACCAACATCCTTTGCACTATGGGCGTCAGACCCGTATACGAGAGGGATGTTTTGTTTTTTTGCCTCGTTAATCATCCATTGATCAAGATAAATGGCACCGCATAAATCTTTCCTTAATCCTGCAACATTAAAATCAAGCTCCATGTTCTGTTCTTTAGTGGCAAGCAGCAAGTCATATTGCATGTTCTTTAAATCAAAATCTGCAGGAAACCGCTTTTGAAATTTATTGATGAGCGTTAGATGCCCAAGCCTTTTCGGTTTATGTGGCCCAAGATTCGATTTTACTGCCGCAAGCATGGTTTCATAATATTTTATATGAAGTGATTTCAAGCTTCCTGCAGCTTCAATCATCTGAGGAAATGCACTCTCATGAAAATCCACGCAATAGTATTGATCTCCTATTTTTAAAAAGTGAACCGAAAGCACAGCATCATCAACATACTTGCTGTATTCATCCAGAAATGCCTGTGTCTCTTGTTCAAATCCCTCAATATAATCAATTTCAAATCCAATGTTAACCTTAATGTCTTTTGAGTATTTTTCTTTTACTGTTAACAGTTGTGAGATATAGTCATTTAAAAGTCTCCTGCTCATTGCACTGTCTGAATCAGGAACGGGGTCGGAAAAACCATCAGGCAGGGGAGCATGCTCAGTAAATGTTATTTCTTCCAATCCAATATTAAGAGCTTTTTCGATATACATTTCAAAACTGTCTGCTGTACCATGTGGGCAAAATGGAGTATGGACATGTCCGTCCTTTTTTATCATGCTTTGTCACACCTCTCGAAAACCGCGAAATATGGCGATAAATTATGTAAAAAAATTTAAATTATCGGTCAAAAATTGTCGTTTACATGGTATCATAAATACAATGAAATAACATCATTCACAAATAAATACACTTTACATAAGAATTCGACAATCGTTACTTACATTCATATAAAAATATTATACCTTGTTATGACGATTTGCTGGAACACAACGAGGGGGCTCATTATGGAAGTCGTTATTGGACTTATTGTCATTTTGCTGGTTTTATTTAGTGTCGGCTACGTTATCAGAAGAAACATATACAAAGAAGTAGATCGTTTAGAAGCCTTGAAGATTGAGATTATGAACCGGTCGATTGTAGATGAACTTTCAAAAGTCAAAGATTTGAAAATGACGGGGCAAGCCGAAGAATTATTTGAACGGTGGAGGAAGGAATGGGATGAGATTATTACTGCCCAGCTTCCTGAAGTGGAGGAGCTTCTGTTTGATGCAGAGGACTATGCTGATAAATACCGTTTTACTAAATCCAAGAAGGTTTTGGAACACATCGAAAAAACACTGAAGATTGTTGATGAATCAATTGAAATCATCATATCTGAGATCAATGAGCTGATTACGAGCGAAGAAAAGAACAGCACAGAGATAGAGGACGTAAGGGCAAATGTGAAAAAAGCAAAAAAGAAGCTTCTTGCACACAGCCATACGTTTGGCAAAGCTCAAGCAAAGCTTGATGCAAAGCTTGGTGAGATCGTTGAAGCTTTAAAACAATTTGATGCAGAAACTGAGGCAGGCAACTATTTAGCTGCAAGAGAGATTCTGCTCGTTCAGAAAGAAGAAATTCTGATCCTGCTCTCTAAGATTGATGACATACCAAAACTTTTGGTAGAGTGTCACACAGTTATTCCGAGTCAGCTTGCAGAGCTTGCTGAGGGCTATCAGGAAATGCTGGATAATGGCTTCCATTTAAAGCATATTCAGTTTGAAACAGAGCTTCTCAAAATGACGAAGCAGCTTGAAGAGCATATGGAGCTCCTCGCTGAAACAAATACAGCTGAAGTAAAAGAAAACTTAGAAGAAATTCAGGAAGCAATTGACACATTCTATGATCTGCTGGAAAAAGAAGTTCTTGCCCATCATTATGTGCAAGCGGCAACAAGCAAGATTGATCAGCAGATTTCAGAGCTTCTCACTAAACGTAAAGAAACGCAGGAAGAAGCAGAACTTGTTAGACAGAGCTACCAGATTTCTGAAGTTGATTTGGATAAACAAAGAAAACTGGAAAAACAGATTAATTCACTCTATAAGCAGTTCTCGCATATTCAAAATAACCTGCAGACAGAACAGCTTGCCCATTCTATTTTAAAAGAAGAGCTTGAAGAACTTGAGAAGCATATTGCTTCTGTCAAAACCGAGCATCAGGATTTCAGTGAGCTGCTTCAGGCACTCCGCAAGGAAGAACGGGAAGCAAGACAAGCATTGGCAGATGCAAGAAAGCAGCTTCACGACTCCAGCAGAAAAATCCAGAAAAGCAATGTGCCTGGACTGCCTGAGAGTCTTGCGCAGCTGCTTCAGGAAGCGAAGCAATCGATTTCACATGTTTCACGCAAGCTTGAAGAGATTCCATTGGATATGATTGTGGTTAATTCAATGCTTGATGAGGCTACAAAGAACATTGATACTTTCTCCACACAGGCGGAGGAAATGATTGAACAAGTATATTTGGCTGAAAAAGTCATTCAATATGGCAATAAATACAGAAGAAGAAATGGAACAGTAGCTGATCAGTTAAAAGAGGCGGAATTTCATTTCCGGAAATATGAATACAGCAAGTCGCTTGAAAAAGCAGCCGCGGCTCTTGAACAAGTTGAGCCAGGTTCACTTTCAAAGCTTCAGATCATTCTGGATGAAGAAACAAAACCATCCTCATAAAAAAACCTCCCGTACCAAAAAGGTACGGGAGGTTTTTTATTCATTTCTATTTTCTTCGCGAGCTTGCCAAGGCTGCACCGTTTTTCTGATTAGTCCGGGTGGAGGAGATGATAAACCCAATCACTCCGCCAATGATAGCAGGGACTAAAAATCCAATGCCGTAGTCGAATAACGGAACAGTGGATACCAGCCACTCGTTAATTGCGCCTGGGAGCAGACCTCCAGCTTTTAATCCATCAGCAATGCTGATGACTGTTGTCAGGATTAAACTGCCGATGTAAACTTCAGGTGCACCTTTAAAATAATTGTGAAGAAAAGAAAGAATGATCAGAACAATTGCAAGCGGATATAAAGCAATCAAAATGGGAACAGAAAAAGCAATCAGCTTCGTTAATCCCGCGTTTGCTACAATTGTACTGAATAAACAAATAACTGTGATGATCAGTTTATACGAAACATTTGGAAAGACCATTGAAAAGTACTTCCCGCAAGCTGAAACAAGGCCAATACTTGTTGTCAGACAAGCAAATGTAATAGCGGTGCTTAAGATCACATTTCCCAGTGAACCAAATAGGATATTGACTGATTCAGACAAAACTGCACCGCCGTTATCAAAATAACCAATTTGGCTGACGCTCGTAGCTCCCAAATACGCAAGGGCAATATAAACAGCCGCAAGACCCGCAGCTGCAATTAATCCGCATCTGATACAGATTTTTGCAATGGCCGCACGGTCTGTAATCCCTCGTTCTTTAACAGCATTTATGACAACAATACTGAAAACTAATGCTGCAAGAGTATCCATTGTCAAATATCCTTCTAAAAATCCTGTGAAAAAGGCACCATTTGCATATTCTCCTTTAGGAGCCTGCATTTCTCCCATAGGTGTTATGAACATCTTAACTGAGATTAGTGCAAGTACAATCAGTAAGATTGGGGTTAACAGTTTCCCGACTGTATCTACAATCTTCGCAGGATTGAGTGACAGCCAAAACGTAATTCCAAAAAAGATAATAGTGAATATAAACAAAGGCAAGCTGCTGTCTGCTGCTGCAGCGGGCAAGAAAGGTAATATACCTACTTCATATGTGACCGTTCCTGTTCTTGGAATGGCAAAGACAGGACCAATGGCTAGATATAAAACAAACGTAAATACTAAACCGAAAACGGGATGAACCCTGCCTGCCAGAGATTGAACATCACTGCCTGATACGCTAATCGCGACAACCCCAAGGAGCGGGAGTCCAACACCAGTAATCAGAAAACCGATGATCGCCTCCCACATGTTTACACCAGCTTGCTGGCCCAAACCGGGCGGAAAGATTAAATTACCTGCTCCGAAAAATAGGGCAAAGAGCATAAGTCCTATAGTTAAAGTTTCTTTTAATGGCAATGATTTTGACATGAAAAATCCCCCTGAAGACTGAGTGTTAGAAATGTATACGTTTTCATCCTACCACATCATCTAAAAAATTTGTCGAAAAATAATATTAAATCAGTTTTTATTATATTCAAAAAATTTGATATGTCAAATAGTCATACATTTATTTCTTATTTGTTGGTTTTATGTTATTATGATTGTTTGTTTCGTACACCATTACTTTTTTTAAAAAATATATAGTCTCAGGACTCCTTGTTTTTCAATGTATTGGAGGATTGAATATTTTGATTTATCTTGATAATAGTGCAACCACAAAACCATATGAAGAAGTATTGCATGCTTTTGCACATGTTGCAACCCGTTATTTTGCCAATCCTTCCTCGCTGCACGGTCTCGGTGCAGAAGCAGAAAATCTATTAGCACAGGCAAGAAAACAAATGGCTGGTCTTTTAGGAGCAGATGAACAAGAGATTATTTTTACATCCGGGGGCACAGAAGGAAATAATTTAGCCATAAAAGGGACGGCACTTTCTTTAAAAAAGAAAGGGAACCATATTATCACTACACAAATTGAACACCCTTCTGTTATTGAAAGCTGCAGACAGCTGCAAAAACTGTTTGACTTTGACGTAACGTATCTGCCTGTAAATGAAGAAGGAATTGTTGAAGTAGAAGAAATTAAAAAAAACATCAGAAAAGAAACCATTTTAGTATCAATTATGCATGTAAATAATGAAACAGGATCGATTCAGCCAATAGAAGAAATCAGCATGGTGCTGCTTGATTTTCCGGACATTTATTTTCACGTTGATCATGTACAGGGAGCGGCTAAAGTTCCTCTTTCACTTAAAGGGATTGATTTATGTACGATATCAGGCCACAAATTCCATGCACTTAATGGCTGCGGAGTATTGTATGCCCGAAAAGGAATGAAATTCGAGCCCCTTTTTTCGGGAGGGGCCCAGGAGAAGCAGGCCCGTTCAGGTACGGAGAGCATCGCACTTGCGGTATCAATGGCAAAAGCATTAAGAATGTCCATGGAAAAAAATGAAGATTGTAAAGAAAATTTGCAAAAGATGAAAACGAATCTGATCCAAAAATTAAATAAAATAGAAGGTATTGTCGTAAATACATCTGCGAATAAGTCTGCACCCCATATTATTAATTTTTCTGCACCAGGTATTCAGGCAGAAGTGCTTTTACATATGCTTGAACAATCCGGAATCTATGTCTCGACAACCTCTGCATGTTCGTCGAAAAGGAAAAAAAGCAGCACAGTACTGCTCGCTATGGGAAAAGGAGAAGCTGTCGCATCAAGTTCGATCCGAATCAGTCTTTCTTATGAAAATACAAGTGAAGAGCTGGAAGAATTTATGGATGTTCTTAAGAAATCTCTTGAAAAATTAACGAAATTAACGAGGTAGTAAGATGAATTATGATCATATTTTAATTCGATATGGAGAAATTTCTACAAAAGGAAAAAATCGAAAACGGTTTGTCGATCAATTAAAAGAAAATATAAAACTGGTGTTGCATGAGTTTCCGGCCTTAGGCTACAGCAGCAACAGAGACCGTATGTATATCAGGCTTCACGGTGAAAATCACGAACCGATTCTTGAAAAACTGAAAAATGTTTTCGGCATACATTCTTTTAGTTTAGCTTTAAAAACAAAGAATGAGCTTGAGGCTATTAAAAATGGAGCACTTGAGCTGATGTCTGAGCAATATAAACCTGGAGATACCTTTAAAATATCTGCAAAAAGAGCGGATAAATCATTTCCGCTTCTTACAAATGAAATTAATCACGCAATCGGCAGCCACATTCTGCAAAATTCGGAAGGCTTAACAGTGGATGTGCATGAGCCTGATATCGATTTAAGAGTTGAAGTCCGTGAGGAAGCTGCCTATTTGACCTGTAAAGATTATCAGGGAGCGGGCGGTCTTCCTGCAGGGGCAAGCGGAAAAGCGGTATTAATGCTCTCAGGAGGGATTGACAGTCCCGTTGCAGGTTTCTTTGCAATGAAACGCGGTATTGATGTTGAAGCGGTTCACTTCTTCAGTCCTCCATATACGAGTGAACGTGCCAAGCAAAAGGTGATTGACCTGGCAAGAAAGCTTACTTCTTTCAGCGGGAAAATCAAGCTTTATATTGTGCCGTTTACAGAAATACAGGAAACGATTCAAAAGCAAGTGCCTGAAAGCTATAACATGACATCTACACGGCGGATGATGCTTAAAATAGCTGACAGAATCCGCGAAAAACAGGGCGGGTTAGCTATAATCACCGGAGAAAGCCTTGGACAAGTTGCAAGCCAAACGTTAGAAAGCATGTTTGCTATAAATGAGGTGACGAGCACGCCGATTATCCGTCCGCTGATTACTTATGATAAAACGGATATCATAACTATAGCCAAGCAAATTGGAACACATGATACCTCCATTTTGCCTTACGAAGACTGCTGTACTATCTTTACACCAGCGTCGCCAACTACAAAACCAAAACTTGAAAAAGCACAAAGGTTCGAAAGTTTCCTGGATTTTGAACCGCTGATTGATAAAGCTGTTGAAGATACGGATGTAATCGTCATTTCGTCTGCTGAAGATAAAGAATTAAAAAGATTATTTTAAACCAAGAAAATTGTGAACAATTACCAAAATTAGTTTGAATGAAGCCATGTGTTTTTACACAATCTATACTCACAAGGAGGTGAAGACACATGGCAAACAACAATAGCTCAAACCAATTAGTAGTACCAGGTGCACAACAAGCGATCGACCAAATGAAATACGAAATCGCAACTGAGTTCGGAGTGAACTTAGGAGCTGAAACAACTTCTCGTGCTAACGGTTCTGTAGGTGGAGAGATCACTAAACGTTTAGTATCTTTCGCTCAACAAAACATGAGTGGTTTTTCAAAATAATTGAACTAAATAGATATGGCTACGAAGGGTGGGGATCATACCCCACTCTTTTCCTTTCGCTTTTTTATGCTTGCGGAGCATTTTAAATAGAGGAGGTTTTTCATCATGACAAAGAATAATCGTCCAAATATCGAATTTGAAGGCGGACAGGAGCAGGACCAAAAACTTCAGAAGTCTAAAAAGCAAGGCCGAAAAAGAAGAAATGAACCTAAAAACGCAGTTGAATCAAATGAGCAAAGCTAAAGCTAGAGAGCGCGGATGATGTTTCCGCGCTTTTTTTTATGGAGCGGTTAAACTAGGATTTCAATAAAAATATAAGATATTTTGCAATAATATTCAAAAATGTTAAAATATTATGTATAATTTACTATGAGATAACAAAGGAGGGGTCACAATGTTGAGAGATGAGCTAATTGCGCCTGAAAACTATAACCTAGTAGAAGAAGTAGAAAAGCATGCAAAAGATGCAGAACGAATCGCATTGAAGTGGGAGAATGAAAAAGGCGATAAAGAAGAGCTTACATACGGACAGCTTCTTGATAAAGCAAACAGAATTGGAAGCGCTTTATTAAATAAAGGTCTAATGCAGGGAGATAAAATTCTTGTCATCATTCCCCGTTTTCCTGAAGCCTATGCAGCGTACTTAGGGGCATTAAAGGCTGGCTTTGTTGTCATCCCAAGCTCGGAAATGCTGCGCACTAAAGATCTTCAATATCGTGTGACCCACGGAGATGTGAAAGCCATCATCTCTTATACGGATTTCACAGAGGAATGCAAAGGAATAAATGAATTTGATTCCCTCCTTAAATTTTCAATTGGAGGAAAAGCTGAAGGCTGGTACTCTCTTGAAGATGAAGCAGCGAAGGAATCAGGAGAGCTAAAGCTTGCGGAGACCAAAAGGGACAGTCACGCCTTTTTATCCTACACGTCAGGCACTACGGGCAATCCCAAAGGGGTCGTACATACACACGGCTGGGCTTTTGCTCATTTAAAAACAGCAGCTGCGAATTGGCTGAGCATTGAAGAAAATGACGTCGTATGGGCAACGGCAGGACCGGGCTGGCAAAAATGGATCTGGAGCCCCTTCTTATCGGTGCTTGGATCAGGTGCAACAGGACTTGTCTATAATGGGCGGTTTGAGCCTAAGAAATATCTTCAGCTGCTGCAGGATTATAAAGTTAACGTATTATGCTGCACACCGACTGAATATCGTCTGATGGCTAAGGTAGACAATTTAAAAGAATACTCTCTTCCTTCTCTGCACAGTGCTGTTTCTGCTGGTGAGCCTTTAAACAGGGAAGTTATTGATACATTTAGAAATTACTTTAACATCGAAGTGCGTGATGGTTACGGACAGACGGAAAATACCCTGCTCGTCGGTGTGATGAAGGGCATGGAAGTAAAGCCAGGCTCAATGGGCAAGCCTACTCCTGGAAATAAGGTCGAAATCATTGATGATGAAGGAAACATCTGCAAAGTCGGAGATGTAGGTGATATTGCAGTCCATGTTGATACACCAGCTTTATTTAAAGAGTATTATAAAGACGCCGAGCGAACGGCTATGCAATTTAGAGGCAGTTTTTATATTACCGGGGATAGAGCAAAAAAAGATGAAGACGGCTATTTCTGGTTTGAGGGAAGACGGGATGATATCATCATCAGTTCAGGATATACAATTGGACCGTTTGAGGTTGAAGACGCACTCGTCAAACATCCTTTTGTAAAAGAGTGCGCTGTTGTCGCAAGTCCGGATGAGCTTCGCGGGAGCATCGTAAAAGCGTATGTTGTCCTGCAGGATGATGTGGATGAGAGCTCGCCGGAACTTATACCTGTCTTGCAGGATCATGTGAAAGAGCTTACAGCTCCTTATAAATACCCGCGCAAAATTGAATTTGTTTCTGAATTGCCTAAAACGACTTCCGGCAAAATCAGAAGAATTGAATTAAGGCAGAAGGAGCTTGCAGAAGCATAATAGGCAAATAAACCAGACGGATGACTCTGTCTGGTTTTTCAATGCGCCGAGTGATAACATATATTGAAAAAGAAAGCTGGAGGAATGTCACCGTGGGCACGCTTTGGTTTGGCGGAACAATTTATACTTTAATAGAAGAAAACGATACGGTTGAAGCGGTCTATGTTGAAAATGGCCTTGTAGTGGCTGCCGGGGATGAGGAAAAGCTCCGGACTGATTACCCGTGCACGGATGAAATAAATCTTGAAGGCAGCATCATGATTCCGGGATTTACAGACAGCCATATGCATTTAATGGGTCATGGTGAAAAACTGATCCGTTTGGATTTTACTGGCATGACTTCATCTGATCAGGTCATTCAGAGTCTTCGCAAGAGGGCAGAAGGACTTGAGCCGGGAACGTGGATTGTTGGTGAAGGGTGGAATGAAAATCAGTTTGAAGATAAAAAGATTATTCATCGCAGAGAGCTTGATGAAGTAACTTGCACACACCCTTTGATGCTAAAACGAATTTGCCATCATGCAGTCATCGTTAATACCAAAGCAATGAAACTTGCCGGAATAACTCCTGCTACCCCAGACCCTGAAGGCGGCGTTATCGTAAAAGATCCTGACGGAAATCCGACAGGCTACTTGCTTGATCAGGCACAAGAACTTGTTTTTCAGGCGCAGCCTCAAGTATCTGATGCTTACTTAAAAGAAGCATTAATGAAATCGATAGAGGATTGCCACAAAAAAGGTCTTGTAGGCGGACATACAGAGGATTTAGCCTATTATGGAAGCCTTGAAAATACATTGATGGCATATGATGAAGTCATGAATCATGAAAAAAAGAAATTCAGAGCTCATTTGCTTGTCCATCATTTAGTGGCAGATGAATTTAAGCAAAAGGAAAGAAATCTTGGGCCATTTATTGAATTTGGGGCAATGAAGCTCTTTGCAGACGGTGCGCTTGGAGGGAGAACAGCTCTATTAAGCGGTCCGTACTACGATGATCCTGAAACAAACGGAGTGAGCATTCATTCTGATGAAAACCTGAAACGCCTGATTCAAACAGCAAGAAACTACGAAATGGAAGCGGCTATTCATACGATTGGCGATTTAGCTTTCGAAAAGGCTCTTGATGCCATTGAAGCATATCCTCCTGTGAAAAAGAATCAGCATGACCGGCTTATACATGCCCAAATCTTAAGAAGAGACTTAATTGAAAGAGCCAAAAAACTGCCGATTATATTGGATATTCAGCCTCGATTCGTCTCAAGTGATTTTCCATGGGTGATTGACAGAATTGGCGAGGATAGAATGAAGGATTGCTACGCTTGGAAAACGCTGATATCAGAAGGATTGAAATGTGCAGGAGGTTCAGATGCCCCTATTGAGCCAATTGATCCTCTTCTCGGAATTTATTCGGCAGTCAAGCGAGAAAGCATTTACGATCAACAAGTATATATGCCTGAAGAGAAGCTTTCTGTGTATGAAGCGGTAGAGCTTTACACAAAAGGCAGCGCTTATGCCATACATCACGAAAATGACCGTGGGTGTATTGCAAAGGGATTTTCAGCTGACTTCACCGTGCTGAACCGGGATATTTTTAAAGATGACGCATTGCTCGAAACAGAAGTGGTTATGACGGTTGTAGACAATACCATTGTATATAAAAGAGAAAGACATGCAAAATAAGCTTCATGTCTTTCTCTTTTCTTGACTTTTGGAACAGCTTTCAGTGCTACTTAATTTGGCCAATTTTCGGATCCAATGAATCACTGAATCTTGGCTAAATAAAGGTCATTTCGGCTGGGAAATTAGAATTTAGCTAGGGTCCTAATAATATAGGCGAAAGGAAAAAAATCGTCTGCTAATAAATTATTGAAAATAGCTAATAAATTCAATAAATCGGCTAAATAAAATCAAATTACCGCTAATAAAACTGGGATTTCCGCTAAATAAGCAGATGCAGTTTGATGTTTTTCGCCAGATCGGCTCCGTTTTATGCAGATTATTATCTGACCGTGGTGTCCAGCTCCACCTCCCATCCCCTCGGTCAGAACAGATTCACCGAAAAAGTCAAACCTGGACTTTTCCGGTGAATCCTTATCTGCCATGCCTGGGCTAAACAGTCGGCTCCGCTTTTCTAATTATAAAAACGTCCGCTTCACTTTTTCCCAGAATGAATTATCTTTTAGTTTTACCGTTTTAATTATTGAGTGACTTAGTGACAGTTCAATTTTTTCGACGTGGCGGATGCTTAGTGCGTCATTATCCATGCCGATTACGGGATGGTCATTACCATCCTGGACAATTTTCAGAGTCAATTTTCTGTCTGCGCTTAAGATGAATGGAGATCCGAGTGTTCGGTATTTATTGTTATTAAGTGACGCAAGCTCACTTACTTGAAGACATGGAAGGAGCGGATCAACTACAGCACCCTGTACAGATTTATTGTAGGCGGTGCTTCCTGTAGGCGTGGAAATAATCATGCCGTCTCCTCTGAATGTTTCAAAATGAAGGCCGTCAATGAAAACATCAATGACAAATGTTTTGATAATGCCAGAGCGAATGGAGCATTCATTCAGACACTTAAAGGTCGTGTGGCCGTCAATTGTAACATCGAGAATCGGATAGCGTCTTACTTCGATTTGCGCTTCTTTCATTGCTTCAATGATTTTATCTGTTTCTTCGATTTTAAAGTCACAGTACAGGCTTACCGTTCCTTTAACTGAAATACCCACATATAGACAGTCATCTCTGAAATTCGTTTTTCTTACAGCCTGAAGAAACGTGCCGTCACCGCCTATGCTTACGATTATATTTGCCTGTTTTGAATCCGGTACAACGGTAAATCCCTGTTCTTCAGCAAGAGAGGTAAGCCCTTTCACTTTATGTACGAGTTCGTCCTCTTTTTTGTAATAAAAATAAACGTTGCGGCGATTATCTGTCATGTTAGTCCTCCTTAATGTTGGAAAAGTTACACAATCTTAGCAAATGGTGTTACAATACTTTATGGTATTTAGTTTACCATTTCTAACATAAATATTGAAAGAATTGCACGTTTTTTATGATCTCTTTTCGTAAAATTGGTTGTTTTAAGTGCTTAAGATAAGTCCGTAGACGGGAACAAATTTTATGTGAAAAACAACAATAAAATGCGAAAACAGTTAAGTCTTGCGAAAATCAGGGAGGAATCATCATGAATGGAAAACGATGGGGGGCCCTTGTCATTGCTGCTGTCCTGTTTGGTATTTCAGCAGTAGTCAGCTTAACCAATATGGCTTTGGCAAACAGCAATGCTTTTACAAATGCTCTCACAGCGAATGAAGAGTTTACCGAAACGGTTTTGGAACCCGGAAATGAATCTAAAAAAATTGTTGTCCTTGAAGTGAACGGAGTCATTCAGGATACAGGCGAAAATGTCACTTCATTTTTTGAAACGGCGGGTTATCATCATCAGCAATTTTTAGATATGATTGATGCTGCTGCGAAAGATAAAAGTGTTCGCGGCATTATGCTGAAAGTGAATTCTCCTGGTGGAGGAGTCGTTGAAAGTGCAGAAATACATAAGCATTTAATCGAGGCAAAAGAAAAACACAAGAAAAGTATCTATGTTTCTATGGGTACCTCTGCTGCTTCTGGAGGATATTATATCTCAGCTCCAGCTGATAAAATCTATGCGGCGCCTGATACATTGACAGGCTCATTAGGAGTTATTATGCAGGGTATTAACTACAGCGGTCTTGCAGAAAAGTACGGCGTGAAATTTGAAACGGTGAAAAGCGGAGAGTTTAAAGACATTATGTCTCCTGCACGTGAAATGACGCCAGAAGACAGAGAAATTCTGCAGACGATGGTTGATAATGCATATCAGGGCTTTGTTGATGTGATTGCCGACGGACGCGGTTTGTCTGACGGGGAAGTGCGCAAACTTGCTGATGGACGAATTTATGATGGACGTCAGGCTAAGGAATTAAACTTAATTGATGAACTGGGTTTTTCCGATGATGCACTTAAAGGTATGAAAAAAGATCTGAAGTTAGAAGGCGCTCACGTTATTGAATATGAAACAAGTGCAGGCCTCGATTCATTGCTTGCACTTGGCGCCAATAAAGTGTTCAGCGAGGAATTTGAGCTGATGGGATTATACCGCTTTTTCTCACAATCTAATTCACCGCGGATGATGTACCTGTATTCAGAATAAGAGGAGGATTTGCAAATGGATGCTACGTATGAAGAAGGACATAACCATGAGCAGCCTCTTCAGAGAATAGAAGAAAGCCATCCAGTAATGAATGTTCATTACGCAGGCTTCTGGCTCCGGTTTTGGGCATATTTAATCGATTTAATTGTCATTGGAAGCGTAAATCGCATCGTCTTTCATCCGCTGTTTACATGGCTAGAGATTCCGACATCAGACAATTTCATTTTCTCCCCCATTCAAATTTGTACGGCTGTCTCTTTCTACCTGTACTTTGTCTTTATGACAAAGTACTTGGGTCAGACATTGGGGAAAATGGTATTTGGGCTTAAGGTCATATCTCTTAAGCATGAAAAGCTGTCGTGGAGTACCATATTATTCAGAGAGCTGATCGGACGTTTCATTTCAAAATTCACATGGATCGGATATGCTGTCACTGCCTTTACGCCTAAAAAGCAGGGAGTACATGATCTCTTTGCAGATACAGCTGTTATAACGGAATATATGAAAAAACATGAACCTGCTGCCGAATAATGGCTGCAGGTTTATTTTTTTTTTAGGAAGGTGATAATGAATGATTGAAAGGTTGTGAATGAAGGTGTTATGGATCTGGATTATTGCATGTGCACTTTTTTTGTTCTTTCTTTTCCTTACTTTTATGAAAATAACGGTTATTTTCGATTTAAAACATGTGGGTGATGATGATGAAATAAAAGTCAAACTGAAAGCCGTATTCGGGCTGCTGAAGTATACCATCAAAATCCCATTAATAAAAGTAGATCCCAATGGCCCAAATCTCATTTTAAAGGAAGAGAAAAAAATGGGTATGGCGAGCAAGCCGAAAGAAAAAGATGAAAAAATCTCACCTGATGATTTTTTGACGGATATAAAGGATTTTAAAGAACTGACAGAGCATATTGTTCATTTACATGCTATCATCCGGAAATTTTTACAGCATGTGCAAATTGTTAAATTTGAATGGCGCTCTCAGTTAGGGACCGGAGATGCTGCGACTACAGGTATGCTTATTGGTCCGGGCTGGACAATAAAAGGAGCAGCGGTAGCGGTTATCAGTGCCCATATGAAGCTGAAAAGCCAGCCAATTCTATCAATTGAACCAAATTTTTATCAAAAAAGTTCAAAAACGATCCTTTCATGTATGCTTCACTTTCGAACCGGGCATGCTATGGTAGCGGGATTACGCTTGCTCAAATATTGGAGAGGCGGACGTCCAATCTTTAGTAATCAGCAACTTTCTTTTCTTTCTAAAGAAAAGAAAAATAAACCAGCTTAGAGGAGGCTACTTATCATGAGTGATCATCCGATTCAAGGACTTATGAAAACAGCTATGGAAAACCTGAAACAAATGATTGATGTGAACACGATCATTGGCGATCCTGTAGAAACACCTGATGGCAGCGTCATTTTAACAGTTTCAAAGGTTGGCTTTGGTTTTGCTGCTGGCGGAAGTGAATTTAACGCCTCAGGCAGCGAGGAAAAAAATCATACTGGAACAGGCGGGTCAGCGGGAGGTCAGAAATTACCTTTTGGCGGAGGCAGCGGCGGCGGTGTTTCCATTACTCCGATTGCATTTTTAATTGTTGGCACAAATGGCGTAAAGATGCTTCATTTAGATGAAAGCACGCATTTATACGAAAAGATTCTGGATACTGCTCCTCAGGCGGTAGAGAAAATTCAGGGGATTTTCAAAAAAAATCGCAGTGGCCAAAATCAATCAATGGATCAGCAGAAGCAAAAAGAAGATTTTGATATTTAATAACAGGCGCCAGTCATTTAATTGACTGGCATTTTTTTATGAAATCCGCGCCGCATGTTTGAGTAAACGTTTATTTCCCATTTAATAATTTAAATATTTTGTAAATAGATAGGCGTAAACATTGCAAACGCGCTTTAATCAAGCTATATTAACACTGTACATACTTATTGGGGAGGAGTTTTTTTATGGCATCTATTACATTTAAACAAAATCCGGTAACGCTTATTGGCAATGAGGTAAAGGTTGGGGACACGGCTCCGAATTTCACCGTGCTTGCAAATGATATGTCTGAAGTTTCATTATCTGATTCTAAAGGTCAAGTCCGTATTCTTTCAGTTGTACCTTCCATTGATACGGGTGTATGTGATGCACAAACACGCCGTTTCAATGAAGAAGCAGCTAAATTGGATAACTTAAAAGTAATAACTGTCAGTGTAGACCTTCCATTTGCACAAAAGCGCTGGTGTGCAGCTAACGGCATTGAAAATGTCCAAACGGTTTCTGATCACCGCGATCTTTCTTTTGGCGAAGCGTACGGTGTGCATATCCAGGAATTAAGACTGCTGGCTCGTGCTGTTTTTGTAGTTGACACCAATGATAAAGTGACATACGTTGAATACGTAAGTGAAGCAACAGATCACCCTAATTACGATGCTGCAATTGAGGCTGCTAAAGCTGCAAACTGATAATTGCCAAAAAGAACCTCATGGCCCCGGGGCACTGAGGTTCTTTTTGTTTGCGAAAAAGCAGGACTTGGGGTTTGCGGCTTGAAATATATATAGCTGATCAGTAGAATGGGGGATACGAACATTGAAGGAGGAAACGACCATGCAAGCCGTTTCGAAAGTAGAGAAGCTGTTTAGTTTAATGAACGAATCAGCCGAATTAATTTCAAAAGAATTAAATTGTACATACATAGAGGCAGTAGCCGAAACTGGAGAGAATTTATTTCAAAATGAAGTACTTCAGGAGGATATGAGCGAAATCGCCAAAAAGAACCTTGCAAAGAAATATGAGCAATTAAATATCCGTTCATATGAAAAAGAAGAAATCCGCAAAGCGTTCCAGCTCGTTATCTTAAAAGGGCTGAAAGAAGGCGCCCATGCCAATCACCAAATGACCCCTGATACAGTGGGCTTGTTCACCGGATATCTAGTTAATAAATTTGCTTCAGATCAAAAGGAAATCTCCCTTCTCGATCCAGCTGTGGGCACTGGGAATTTATTAACAACTGTTCTAAATCACTTGAAGCAAAAGCAAACGGAAAGCTTTGGCGTAGAAGTTGATGACCTTCTTATAAAACTTGCTTTTTTAAATGCAAATCTGGGAGAGCACTCCGTTCAGTTTTATAATCAGGACTCTCTGGAACCCCTCTATGTTGATCCTGTTGATTATGTCATTTGTGATTTGCCGATTGGCTATTATCCGAATGATGTGGGTGCAGACAAATTTGAACTCAAGGCTGACAGCGGCCATTCCTATTCCCACCACCTCTTTATTGAGCAAAGCATTAAGTACACAAAAGCAGGCGGATATCTTTTCTTTATCGTGCCAAATCATTTATTTGAATCAAAAGAAGCTCCAAAGCTAAAGGAATACTTAAAAGAACAAGTCATAGTCCAAGGCCTTCTTCAGCTGCCAAAGTCTTTGTTCAAAGACAAACAGCATGCTAAAAGCATTTTTATCCTTCAGAAAAAGGGAGAAGGCGTCACTGCTCCTAAACACGCAATGCTTGCCGAACTTCCCAAGTTCTCAGATAAAGCAGCCATGCAGTCCATTATGAAACAGCTCGACAGCTGGTTTACAGAGAATAAAAAGTGAGTTAGGATGAAAAATTAATTTTACTGCTTTAAATTGAAATAAAATAGCTGAGAATAAAAACGGGAAGACAGCAGATGTCTCCCCGTTTTTTTGCTGAGCTGAGCACCTCTCTGCAGATGTAAAAAAAATGAAAGGGCACATTTTCATCTCTGCCATTATGGAATTTTGAACAACCTGAAAGGTTCTGCTTCACTTGAAAAATCAGAATAAAATGAATATAACCTGTAAACGATTGCAAGCTGGAAATGTACTTGAAATGTCTGACATGCAATGTTTAAATGAGAAAGTCAGATAATATTCGGGTTCATTTGTAAAGAATAAGGAAGAGAACAATTTCTTATTAAATATGCAAAGTGCTTTATATAAAAAGGAGCGGTAAACATAATGGCAAAAGTAATTGCAATTAATGCAGGGAGCTCTTCTTTGAAGTTCCAATTATTCGAGATGCCGGCTGAGGACGTTTTAACGGCTGGTCTTGTAGAACGAATCGGTTTAGAGCAAGCCGTATTTACGATTTCAGTAAACGGGGAAAAAATAACAGAAACAACAGATATTCCAGATCATGCTGTTGCTGTTAAAATTCTGCTTTCTAAATTAACAGAGCTTGGAATTATCGGTTCGCTGGATGAAATTGAAGGAATTGGCCACCGTGTTGTTCACGGCGGAGAAAAATTCGATGATTCCGTACTTATTACTCCTGAAACATTGAAAGAAATAGACGAGCTTTCAGAACTTGCTCCTCTTCATAACCCGGCTAATGTTGTCGGTATTAAAGCATTTAAAGAGGTTCTTCCAAACGTGCCTGCTGTAGCTGTTTTTGATACAGCTTTTCATCAGACAATGCCGGAACAGTCTTTCTTATACAGCCTTCCATACGAGTATTATGAGAAATTCGGCATTCGTAAATACGGTTTCCACGGAACATCCCATAAGTACGTTTCAGAAAGAGCAGCTGAATTATTAGGCCGTCCGATTGAACAGCTTCGTCTTATTTCCTGTCATTTAGGGAACGGTGCAAGTATTGCTGCGATTGAAGGCGGAAAATCCATTGATACATCTATGGGCTTTACCCCGCTTGCTGGAGTAGCGATGGGAACTCGTTCAGGGAATATCGATCCTGCTTTAATTCCATTCATCATGGAGAAAACTGGTCATTCTGCAATTGAAGTATTGGACATTTTAAACAAAAAAAGCGGTCTGCTTGGAATTTCAGGATTATCATCCGACCTTCGCGACATTACAAAAGCTGCAGAAGAGGGGAATGATCGTGCAAGAACTTCATTAGAAGTATTTGCAAGCAGAATCCACAAATATATCGGTTCCTATGCAGCACGCATGTCAGGTGTAGATGCCATCATCTTCACAGCCGGAATCGGTGAAAACAGCATCGATATTCGCGAACGTGTACTTCGCGGATTAGAATTCATGGGTGTATACTGGGATCCTGCACTTAATCAGGTTCGCGGTGAAGAGGCGTTCGTAAGCTATCCTCACTCACCAGTAAAAGTCATCATTATTCCGACAAATGAAGAAGTTATGATTGCGCGCGATGTTGAACGCATTGCTAAATAAGAATTGAATGATAGAAAGGCAGTCATCATTGATGGCTGTCTTTTTTTGAATTCTTCCTTTCATGCAAGCAAAATGCATTAGTGGAAATGCTATGTTTTTGGCACACTAATAAAAAATTGCATGAAAGGAAGGAGCAATCTGTTTGGAATACGCCTGGCTCTCACTTGTTCCGTTTTTAATCGTTATTGCACTATCTATATGGCTGAAAGAAATTTTGCCCGGACTCGTGCTTGGTCTGCTTGCAGGTTCTTTTATTGTAAAGGCTGAACTTTTAGGAGGTCTGCAGCAAGTACTGAATTATGTGCTTGAAACGCTGTCGGATGATACAAATATGAAAATTATCGGTTTTTTGTATTTATTTGGCGGGTTAGTCGGAATGATGAAAATATCCGGAGGAATTAAAGGGTTCTCAGAGTGGGTCGGAAAGAAGGTAAAGTCAGAGCGGGGACTGCTAAGCATTATTTGGCTGTCTTTGCCCTTTACCTTCATGATGCCGATGTTTCGGATTATGATGATCGGGCCAGTCATTAAGTCGCTTATGGAAAAAAGCGAGCTGTCAAAACAAAAAATTGGTTTTACGATGGATGTTTCAACTGCTTCTACAATTGTTTTATTGCCTGCAGGCACTGCATTTACTGGCTTTATGCTTTCACTGGTAGAGGGCGGAATTGAAAGAAATCACCTGGATCTCTATCCCTATCAAATTTACCTCTCAAGCATACCTTTTAACTTCTTTGCAATTGTCATGCTTTTTCTTGGACTGATCAGCACGTTCAGAAAATCAAAAAAACAGAGCAGGGCAAAAAGCCAAAAGGCAGCGGCAGAAGAGCACCCTTATCATGGAATAGGTCTTAAGCAAGAGCTGGAAGAAGTAAAAGCCCAACCCTGGCATTTAATTGTCCCTTTATTTTTTCTTCTTGGACTATCAATGTTTCTTCTTTGGCAGGATGGCACTGAAAAGGGCGGAAACACCGTTTTTCAAGCTTTTGCTAAAGCGGATGCAACCTTTGTTATGCTGCTTGCTGTCTTCTTGACACTGGTGATTACCTTTCTGTTTTACAGCATACGCCGTGTCCCGCTGAAAGAAACGCTCTATCATTTTTATGACGGCGGCAATCAGATGATGCAGGCGATTATCCTTCTCATTCTAGTATGGGCCCTGTCCCTTTCAGCCGAGGATATTGGCTTTTCTGATTTCATCAGTTTGACGCTTGGGAGCGTTCTGCCTGCTTCCTTAGTGCCGGCCATTATCTTTTTGCTTGGCTCTGCTGTCGGTTATTTTATCGGATCTTCCTGGGGGACCTGGGGATTATTTATGCCGCTTGGCATGACACTTGCAGTCGCTTCGGGTGCTTCCATACCGCTTACAGTGGGTGCAGTATTTGCAAGCGGGGCATTTGGCGCCATGACCTCGCCGCTAGGAGATACTACTATTACTACTGCCTCAATCCTCGAGATGCCTGTTGTAGAGTATGCCCGCTATAAATTGAATTTTACTGCAGTCGGCTGTGCAGCTGCAGCCATATTATATGTTGCCGCAGGTCTCTTATTAAATTGATGCGAGCAAAAAGCAGCTTACTGCCATCAATGAATCTGTACGATCCAATATGATATAATTAAATAAATAATGGAGAGTCTGAAACGGGAGGAAGGAATATGACGCTATCAAATCGGGAAAGTCAGTTGCTTGCAGAAATACAAGTGTGGGAACAGCACTTGGGGGAGGATCTTCGTTCAGATTTTGGCCGCACGTATGACAAGTGGCTAAACCGAAAGCTTAACGGCATTCCAGAGCCGATCAAACGGAAATTCTTCGATAAGTTTGACGATATCCTCTTTCATTTGCATTCTTTCATTCAAAACTCACATGTGCAGCATGATGCAAGACAGCAGCTGCTCATGACGGCAAAAACATTTGATGAAGACATTCACCACATTTATGACCTAAAAAAACTCAGTGTAGAGCAGCTGCATTACATATCAGATTTACAATTGTCCAAGCATCGTCTTTATTCATTCGTTCAAGGCGGTTTAGCAGGGACAGGGGGATTCCTATTAATGGGGATTGATCTTCCAGCTCAAATGCTGTTAAACCTGCGTGCAGTACAAATGACGGCTCTAAGCTACGGCTATGAAGTGAATTCTCCTTTTGAAATGATGACATCTTTAAAAGTTTACCATGCTTCACTTCTTCCCAAGCATCTGCGCTATAAGCAATGGGTTGCTCTGACAGAAGACCTGAATAACAAAGATGAAAATCCGTTTTTTTATGAGGGAGAAGACAAGCTTGCAAATCTGGCGAGTATTGATCATTTACTTAAACAGCTTGTAAAAGTATCAGCCATATCCATGCTGCGAAAAAAGATGATTGGCGGTATTCCCTTGATCGGCATGGCCATTGGGGCCGGCATCAATTACCAGCTGACAAGACAAATTACAGATTTCGCCCATCAATATTACCGCTACAGGCTGCTGCTTGAAAAAAAGGATGCCGATTATGAGTTCAATTGAACATAAATTGCAGGCACCTTCAAAGGTATATTGCAAAATTATAACGGTAAGCGATACTAGAACGGCAGATACGGATAAAAGCGGTCAGCTAATCTCAGCACTTATTAAAAAAGCAGGTCATGAAGTTGTTCAATATGAAATCATTCCTGATGAAGAAACGTTAATTAAAAGCGCTGTTAACAGCGGGTGCAAATCGAGTGAGATTGACGTGATCCTTCTAAATGGAGGCACTGGAATTGCAAAAAGAGACGTTACTATTGAAGCAGTTCAGAGCTTGCTTGAAAAAGAAATTCCAGGATTTGGAGAGCTGTTCAGAATGCTGAGCTACCAGGAGGACATTGGATCATCAGCCATCCTGAGCAGAGCTATAGGCGGCGTTTCAGATGATACAGTTATCTTCTCTATGCCAGGTTCGGCGGGTGCTGTTAAACTGGCAATGGAAAAGCTGATCATTCCGGAATTGGGACATGTTGTAAGAGAAGTTAATAAAGATCTGAAATAACTTAAAAACATCACCGTCTCAGGTGATGTTTTTTTATGCATAATTATCCGATATCTATACCTTAATAATGCACACGATCTGATACATGCTGATGAAGTCTGAACCACAGCCATAAATCGTTAATAATAGATGCGTGCTCGGATATTTCGGCGTTAAGCCTGCAGGATCTTGAAAAATCCTCTTCATTGTTCAGTTCATCCTGCTTCGCGTTAATCTGTTTTTCTATTTTTGCGATTTGGTCCGGTATGCTCCCCCGGATCTTTTCCCATTGCATCAGGATCTCTTCCTGTTCAAGGGGGTGAATTCTTTCCCACGCCATTTCGAGGTTTGGAAGATTGATTCCAAGCCGCTCGCTAAAACGAAAATGTTTCATTGTCATTCCCCCGTGCGTAAGCTTTCCTTTATTCTACATGACACGTGCATAAAATTCACGATTATTTCATAAAAATTTTTGAGAAAACTATTGAAAAACTATGAATAACTTGTTAAAGTGGTATTTATCAAATGAATAGATATAAATTAAAATTAATATTTATACATCCGAGAGGGGAAATTAAGTTGAATATAAATAAAAAAGTAGTGTTGGCTTATTCAGGCGGTTTAGATACATCAGTAGCAATCAAGTGGCTTCAGGATCAAGGGTATGAAGTGATCGCATGCTGTTTGGATGTCGGTGAAGGAAAAGACCTTGCATTTATTCAAAGCAAAGCGCTGCAGGTCGGAGCTTCTAAATCATACGTAATAGATGCTAAAAAGGAATTTGCTGATGAATTTGCATTGGTTGCTCTTCAATCACATGCTTTATATGAAGGGAAATACCCGCTTATATCTGCCCTGTCACGTCCGTTGATAGCTAAAAAGCTTGTAGAGGTTGCTGAGCAGGAGAATGCCATAGCAGTTGCACATGGCTGTACGGGAAAAGGCAACGATCAGGTTCGGTTTGAAGTATCTATTAAAGCATTGAACCCTAACCTTGAAGTGCTTGCTCCAGTCCGCGAGTGGAGCTGGTCGCGTGAGGAAGAAATTCAATATGCACAGGAAAATAATATTCCGATTCCAATTAATCTTGGAAGTCCGTTTTCAATTGATCAGAACTTATGGGGCCGAAGCAATGAGTGCGGAGTTCTTGAAGATCCATGGGCAGCTCCTCCCGAAGAAGCATATGACCTGACAAATTCCATTGAGAATACACCTGATTCACCTGACATGGTGGAGATCGAATTTGAACAGGGTGTGCCGGTTTCCTTAAATGGTACTGCGTATCCTCTTGCAGACTTAATTCTTCATTTAAATGCACTTGCAGGCAAGCATGGTGTCGGAAGAATTGATCATGTAGAGAACCGCCTTGTTGGAATTAAATCGCGTGAAGTATATGAATGTCCGGCTGCAATTACGCTGCTTAAAGCTCATAAAGAATTAGAAGATCTGACTTTAGTAAAAGAAGTGGCACACTTTAAACCTGTTATTGAAATGAAGCTGACAGAGCTTATTTATAACGGTTTATGGTTTTCGCCGCTCAAGGATGCCCTGCTTGGATTCCTGAAAGAGACACAAACTTATGTAACAGGAACGGTTCGGGTAAAACTCTTTAAAGGTCATGCCATTGTTGAAGGAAGAAAATCTGTATACTCTCTTTATGATGAAAAGCTTGCAACATATACAACAGAGGATTCATTTGATCATCAGGCAGCCGTTGGGTTCATCTCGCTTTATGGACTTCCTACCAAAGTAAGCAGCATGGTACAGGGAAAAAAGAAGGTGAATATATGAAAAAACTGTGGGGTGGCCGCTTTCAAAAAACACCTGAAAAATGGGTGGATGAATTTGGAGCATCCATTTCATTTGATAAAGAACTCGTTCTAGAAGATCTTCAGGGAAGTCTTGCGCATGTTCATATGCTCGGACAATGCGGGATCATCGAACCTGCTGAAGCCGAGCAAATTAAAACAGGCCTTCTTCTCTTAAAAGAAAAAGCTGAAAACGGAGAACTTCAGTTTTCAGTTGATTATGAAGACATACATTTAAATCTTGAAAAGCTGCTTATTGATGAAATCGGACCTGTCGGAGGGAAACTGCATACCGGCAGAAGCCGGAACGACCAAGTTGCTACAGACATGCACCTTTATTTGAAAAATCATGTAAAGGAAATTACCCAGCTGATTACAGCATTTCAGCAGACGCTTTTAGAAAAAGCAAAGGAGAATGTAGAAACGATTTTGCCTGGGTATACTCATCTTCAGCGTGCACAGCCGATTTCGTTTGCTCATCATCTCTTAGCCTATTTCTGGATGCTTGAGCGGGATAAACAGCGCTTTGATGAATCCTTAAAGCGGATAAATATTTCCCCGCTCGGCTGCGGGGCGCTTGCTGGGACAACGTTTCCGATTGATCGTCACTTAACTGCTGAACTGCTTGAGTTTGAAGGAATTTATGAAAACAGCCTTGACGGAGTAAGCGACCGTGATTTTATCGTGGAATTTCTAAGCAACAGCTCCCTGATGATGATGCACTTATCACGCTTTTGCGAAGAACTGATTTTATGGTGCAGCCAGGAATTTCAGTTTGTAGAGCTTGATGATACTTACGCAACGGGAAGCTCAATGATGCCGCAGAAGAAAAACCCGGATATGGCTGAATTAATTCGCGGTAAAACGGGACGGGTTTATGGCCATTTATTTGCTTTGCTGACGACTTTGAAAGGATTGCCGCTCGCATATAACAAAGATATGCAGGAGGATAAAGAGGGCATGTTTGACACAGTCCGCACAGTAGAAGGAAGTCTGCAAATATTTATTGGCATGATCGAAACGCTGAAAGTAAAAAAAGAGAAAATGAAGAAAGCTACAACAGAAGACTTTTCAAATGCAACAGAGCTTGCTGATTATCTCGCGAAAAAAGGCATGCCTTTCAGAGAAGCACACGAAGTAGTTGGGAAACTTGTTTATACTTGCATTGAAAATGGCATTTATTTAAAAGATCTTTCACTCGAAGAATATCAGGATGCATCTTCTTTATTTTCTTCAGATATATTCGAAACAATCGATCCATACACTGCTGTTGCAAAAAGAATCAGTGATGGCGGTACCGGTTTTTCAAAGGTTAATGAAGCAATAGCTAAAGCTGAAAAAGTATTACATGTGTAAAATTTGAAGGTTTTACCATCGTAAACAGCTCCATTTTCACAAACGATAGTACAGATACACTATCTGAATACGAGGAGCTGATATCGATGGGAAAAGAAAAAGATCCGAAAAATCAATCTGCTTATTATGATTATGAGGGTGAAAATGAAACTTCACAGCTGATTATAGATGCTTATTCAAGCGGGGTAGTTGAGCAGCAATATGAGCAAAATTTCCTTCAGGAAAATCTTCAGCCGAGAGAAGAAGAAAAAGAATAGTGAAACCTCATGAAAACAAGAAAAAAGTCATCAATCATGATGACTTTTTTCTTGTTTTTATGAGGATCCAGTAGAGCAGGTGAAAAACGTTCAGGAATAATGAAATGTATACATTAACCCGCAAACAATTGCCATCATTGTTCAAATTAATGGAAAACATGGATAAAATCGAACAAAGTAAAATACCCATCATGATTGGGATGAATCGGATAAAGAGCTTGCTGATATGAATGGATTCGGCTGGTTATAATAAAAGGCACTATAAACCCCAAAGCATCCTGTCAGGCTAAACCAAAAAAATTGCCGGCGTAAAAGCCGAGCGTATCTCGCCATATCAGCTGAAGCGCTGACACCAGAAATAGACTGAACAAAAACAAGGCTTGCATAAAGCGCCATTGTCAAAAAAGCAGAATTTGGTCAAGCGGGCATATCAAAGGCTGAAGGAGCTGCAGACCTTGTAGTAAAATACAAGTAGAGAATAAATCTTTGTCCAGCAATCAACGAAAGGCAGAAAAAGACTGAAATAAAGAGGCTCCTCCTTCCATAACCGCCAATGCGGGAAGAAGAAATTGCCTGCATTAGATGTATTACTTAAAAAGCCAACTCTTAAACTCCAATAATTGGGTAATCAAAGGATGCGAATGAGCCCCCAAA
Source organism: Bacillus sp. V2I10 (assembly GCF_030817055.1). Classification (NCBI taxonomy): domain Bacteria; kingdom Bacillati; phylum Bacillota; class Bacilli; order Caryophanales; family Bacillaceae; genus Bacillus; species Bacillus sp. V2I10. The sequence goes on from NZ_JAUSYV010000001.1 coordinate 1,609,348, forward strand.
ACAGCTAAAAACAATAAATTGGGTAATCATAGGGTACGTATGAGCCCCAAAACAGCAAAAATCAATGAATTGGATAATCATAGGGTACGTATGAGCCCCAAAACAGCAAAAATCAATGAATTGGGTAATCATAGTGTACGTATGGGACCCCAAAACAGCTAAAATCAATGAATTGGGTAATCATAGGGTACGTATGAGCCCCCAAAACAGCTAAAATCAATGAATTGGGTAATCAAAGGATGCGAATGAGCCCCCAAAACAGCAAAAATCAATGAATTGGGTAATCATAGGGTACGTATGAGCCCCCAAAACAGCTAAAAACAATAAATTGGGTAATCATAGGGTACGTATGAGCCCCCAAAACAGCAAAAATCAATGAATTGGGTAATCAAAGGATGCGAATGAGCCCCCAAAACAGCAAAAATCAATGAATTGGATAATCATAGGGTACGTATGAGCCCCCAAAACAGCAAAAATCAATGAATTGGGTAATCATAGGATGCGTATGAAGCCCTAATACAGCAAAAATCGATGAATTGGATAACAAAAGGATCCGTATGAAGCCTCAAAATAGTAAATTGATGACCTTCAGCTGATTCAAGTCGCCTGCGCTAGGAGAATTTCCGCTTTTTGTATTGTCCAGCCCCACCGCCCAACTCCTCGGCCAGAACAAATTCCCCCAAAAAGTCAAACCCGGACTTTTCGGATGAATTCTTATCTGTCTGCCTGCGCTAAACGGGCAGTTCCGCTTTTCGTATTGTAAGATTGCTTGCATTTCAATACAATGAAAAAGATAAAAAGTATAATATATCCCGGTGCACCGAGGAGGATTTTAACGTTGAGACATGCCATCATAACAGCTGGTTCAAAAGGTTTAGGAAGAAAAGTGACAGAGCTGTTCCTGAATAAAGGCTACTCTGTCACAATTAATTACCGCAGTGATGAATCTGCCGCTGCGCAGCTAAAGAAACAATATGCACATCTTGAAGACCGTATGCTCTTTATTAAAGGGGACGTAACAAAAAAAGAAGACCTGCTTTATTTAGTCGATGAGGCATTCAAAAAGTTTGGCCGCATCGACTGTTTAATTAATAATGCCGGTCCTTACATATTTGAAAGAAAAAAACTGGCTGATTATCTGGATGAGGAATGGCATGAAATGATAGACGGCAATTTGACCGCTGTCTTTCATCTTTTGAAAAAAGTAATTCCCATCATGCGAAAACAGCAATACGGGCGGATTATCACCTACGGTTTTCAAGGAGCTGATTCATCATCCGGCTGGCTCCATCGTTCAGCCTTCAGCGCAGCAAAAACCGGGCTTGCTTCTCTCACAAAAACCATTGCCATTGAGGAAGCAGAATACGGCATTACAGCAAATATGATCTGCCCTGGCAATATCACAGGAGAGATGAAGGAAGCGACTATTTCTCAGGCAAGAGAAAAACGAGATCCGGAGACTCCGATTGGCAGATCCGGTACAGGAGAAGATATTGGAAGGCTGATTGCGTTTTTATGCAGTGAAAATTCAGATATGATTACAGGAGCTGTCATTGAGGCTACCGGAGCTGTCAATGTATTGAACCGAAGACCATAATGTCACCTCAACTTAGCTGGGGTTTTTTTAAAAAGATTGAGGAATCTATTTAAAATAGTAAGAAAAACGCACATTTCCTAGAATACATTTCCAATTTATATAAGTTTCCATATGATAAATTAAGGAAATACTAAAAATAGTACCGGAAGAATTGGAAATGATACAGGAGGAAAAACGATGAAAATCGGCATACCTAAAGAAGTTAAAAATAATGAGAACCGTGTGGCAATGACCCCTGCTGGCGTCATCCCCCTTATTCAGGCGGGCCATGATGTTTATATTGAGCAAAACGCAGGGGAAGGCTCTGGTTTTCCGGATCATCAGTATATTGAAGCAGGTGCGAGAATTGTACCTTCGCCAGAAGAAGCCTGGTCGATGGATATGGTTATGAAGGTGAAGGAGCCCCTTCCGTCTGAATACCAGCATTTTCGTGAAGGCTTAATTTTATTCACCTATCTGCATCTTGCTGCTGAATCAGAGCTTACGCGTGCACTGATTGACCGGAAAGTAGTTGGAATAGCATATGAAACCGTTCAGCTTCCAAACCGCTCACTGCCTCTATTAACACCGATGAGTGAAGTGGCAGGAAGAATGGCCTCGCAAATTGGAGCCCAGTTCTTAGAGAAGCCAAAAGGCGGAATGGGTATTTTATTGTCAGGAGTTCCAGGAGTAAAGCGCGGGAAAGTGGCCATAATTGGAGGCGGCGTAGCCGGAACGAACGCTGCCAAAATTGCCGTCGGACTTGGAGCCGATGTTACCATGCTCGATGTGAATCCGGATCGTCTCCGCCAGCTGGATGATATTTTTGGAAAAGAAATCACCACGCTTATGTCAAATCCCTATAACATTGGTTATGCTGTCAGCCAATCAGATCTTGTCATTGGAGCGGTGCTGATTCCGGGGGCAAGAGCGCCAAAGCTTGTATCCGAAGAAATGGTCCAAAGTATGACGGCAGGTTCAGTCATTGTTGATATTGCCATCGATCAGGGCGGTATTTTTGCTACTACAGACAGAATTACAACTCATGACAATCCTACGTATGAAAAGCATGGCGTCCTTCACTATGCTGTGGCCAATATGCCTGGAGCAGTACCAAGAACATCAACGATTGCCCTTACAAATGTAACTGTTCCTTATGCCGTGCAGATTGCGAATAAGGGGTATAAAAAAGCTTGCTTGGAGAATGAATCGCTTTTAAAAGGTCTCAATACATTAAATGGTTTTGTAACTTATGAAGCCGTTGCGGAATCTCACGGATTAACCTATTCAGATGCAAAAGCACTGCTGGGTGAATAATGCAGAAAGAGAACATTAAAAAGATGTTTGCATTACTTGGAAACCAGGTTTTGAAGAAGTTAAAGCGAAACTTGAAAAACGCTTAGAGGAATAAGGTTTTACGCTACTTTCCTTATTATTTTTAATAAGGTAATTGCATAGTTCTCGGGGAATAAAAAAGGGTGACTGACCACATTTTGACCACATTCTTTGCTAAAATGTGTTTGAGTCGGCCATATACTCCGAGAATTTATTAATTGATTTAGCTTCCATTGATTTTGTAACATGTGAATAAATATTTCCGGTAGTCATTATATCCTTGTGTCCTAATCTTTCTTGAATCTCTTTTAAAGAAACTTCTGCTTCCAGCAGCATAACAGCATGAGTATGCCCTAGATCGTGAATTTTAATATTAGGTACCCTGCTTATTTTCTTTAGCCTTTCAAATGCAGTTTGAATTGTTCTATCCCTTAAACGCTTGCCAACTTCTTTGCAAAATACAAAACTCAATTTAGAATATCTGTCTCCGTATAAGAGTTTCCTCTTATTTTGGAGGTGCTTTAATTTTCGAAGCTCCTGTATTAGGTATGGATCTATTTTTATTGTTCTATATGACGAATCTGTCTTAGGTGGTTCGAAAGCATCTTCATCACTACTAAGGTGATATAACAATGTTTTATTGACAGTTAACTCTGCTCTGTCCAGGTCAATATCTTCCCACTGAAGAGCCATACCCTCTCCTTTTCTCAATCCCGTTCGAATAAGTGTTAGAAACAAAAAGAAATATGCTTCTTTATCTTGTGTGCTTTCCGTGAAAAGAAGATTAGATCCGGGAGGAATCAATTTCAGAGGTCCTCTAAAAAATTCAGCATAAACGATAAAAATGAACAAATACCAATACCTTGAACCATAAGGTTTGGCGTTTTTGCCATCTTCCTAAAATTGGCATTATATTAACTTGAAATGTATATCATATACATTTTTTAACTAACTTCCCCAATTAGTTTTATTCTTTTTTAAAACATAAAGGTTAATTAATGTATCAGTATGAGATACTAAGCCTAAAAATATTTTGAGGAGGATTCTTAAATTGAAACCTCAGAAAAAGTCAACAAATATAGAACTGACATGTACCGAAATCGGTGGGCTTTGGGGCGTTTTTATTCAAGAGAGTATGAGCACTTGTTTCCTTACATATTTTTTGCATCATCTTCAAGATGAGGAAATCATACCTCTAACAAAAGAGGCATTGCAAATATCTCAAGGGCGATTAGACAAAATGAAAAATATATTCCTTGCTGAAAACTTCCCATTTCCCGCGGCTTTTTCAGAAGGTGATGTCAATTTGTCTGCCCCTCCGCTATTTCACGATGTGTTTACCCTGAGTTACATTTACATGATGAATCGGCTAGGAATGATTAATTTTAGTTATACTGCCTCTAACAACGTTCGACTTGATGTGCTCGACTTTTTTACAGAGTGTATTCATACATCTACCGAGATGTTCGGCAAAGCAGTCAAGATGATGTTGTCAAAAGGCATTTATGATCGTCCACCTAAAATGGAGTACCCAAAAGAAATCGAGTTTGTCCAGAAGGAATCATTTATTTCCGGTATTATTGGCAAAAAGCGTCCGTTGAATGCAATTGAATTGTCCGAGATATTTTTTAACATTGAGCGAAATTACTTCTCAATTCTTATCATGCTCGGATTTGCTCAAGTAATAAAGGACAAGAAACTGAAGGATCACATTATTAGAGGGAAAATTATCAGTGAAAAACAAATTTCATTTTTTAACAATTTACTAATGAAAGAAGATCTCCTCGGTACGGTGACGGTGAACATGGAAGTAACTGATTCTACTGTATCACCATTTTCAGACAAACTTATCATGTCTATGATAAATGTATTAAATTCAGTGGACATCAGCTTAATTTCACACGCCTTGTCAGTATCGATGAGAACAGATCTTACAGCTCAATATAGTAAAATTATTGCAGAGGTAATGATGTACGCCAAAGACACATTTGATATAGTGGTTGAAAAGAAATGGCTGGAACAACCTCCGCTTGTGACAAACAGAGATAAGTTGATAAACTCGTAGTAATAAAGCTAAAAATGCGTTAGTTTAAGAAACAGTACAAAAGGATCTTTCAGCCGAAGATCCTTTTTCATTGCCTAATAAGTCGCTTTATGTAAATTAGGCTGAAAAAGAAATATATTATTTTTAATCCGTAATCGGGCGCTTATCTGTAAAAGGTAAGTGTCCTTTTTACTGGAATAAAAGATTGAGTTAATCACCTAATTTTGAAATAATTGGTATTAAGCAATCGGGCAGGATTATTGAAGAGTTGTTTCAAGAGTTTGATCAACAATCTGGCCATATAATTGAACAACACTTAGCAGTTAATTTGAAGATTTATGTTAAAAATAGAGATTGTGAAGGAATGTACTTAAAGTAACGGAGCAGGTGTGCGGCCGAGCCTAGGTCGTATCATATAGCGGGTGGGATTCCCGTCGAGTAAGAACTAGCCATTCGCTCGTAGCGAGTCTTGGAGGGCTAAAGGTAACTTTAGTCTTTAAGCGTAGACAGCTAGGTGGAGCAGCCGTCAAGGCTGAAAATCTTATGGAGTGAAAGTCTCCTGTCATCAATTGACCGATTCGGATGACTAGCATATCCAATGCGTGGGGAGGTAACGAACTACGTTCTGCTTGGAAGTAAAAGTCACGGCGGCCTATTTTACACAGAGAGGATAAGGTCGGAACAGTCTGTGTGGCGAGCAAACACAGAGGCCAGAAGGATTTAACGAATACTGCAATCCCGAAATCTACGCCCCTCAAAGAAACTGTTCGAGGGATGTTTTGCTTAGCGTCGACCTTTGCCTAACGGGGGAAGACCGATGTCTTACGGGAAGAAACGGTCAAAAGCACCGTAAGAGCAGCCGGGGTATGGGTTCTGGCATCTGTGGAAAGATTTTCAGAGATAACAACGGGAAGGTCCTACTTCAAATTGGGAAGGTACTAACCAATAAAGACCTATCATATAAGAGGCTAATAGAAAATGGTAGGATGATTTAGGATTGGCGCATGAGGTCGTAGTAGCAATGATGGAAGGGTAATGCCTTCTTAAGTGTAAGGAAATTACACTCCTATCAAGGTAACACCTTTGATAGGGCAAAGGACCTCTGGGCACTTGGAATGTTTGAGCATTATAGACTCTGAGCTATAAAGTATGTTTAAACTAGCTTACAAGTAAACCTACAAATGATGGGGGAATATGTGTACCGACATTTAATCCTGCGGTTGTATGGGAAGGCTTGTAGGTGATTAATCCAAGGTCAGAACCGGACTCGGGAAATCCGACCGTCCGGGATCGTAGGGGGGCTACAAGAAACGTGAATCATAATTGATTGCGCGCGCTTGTTTTCTACCCGACAGCGGGCCGAAAGCCAAGTGGTTGAAGGGATTGAGCTCCATAATGTTAGTAAATCGAGAGGGCTGATGCCTTACCTGCAGCAGAAAGCTACATTTTATTCTTCGTTAAGGGCAAGATGGATAAAACCTCTCTGGAGTCAGAGACCTTGGCACGTTACACATTGATATGATACGGCAACTCGGGAGACCCTACCGGTCTTTTCTTTTTTTTTAGAAGAGTATGGTGTACAAGCGATAACAAGCAAGGAAACCAAATGCCGATGTAGGGAGTCGGATAGCAGCGTAGTACCGATGAAGTTGGGTAATGCCGATGGAGGAAAGGCTAGCTACCAGTTATCACCCTTACTAGGGACACATTTACTACACACAGAGGTAGGGATAATAAATGGAAACAAAACTAATAAGGATAGCAGAACTAGCAAAATCTGATCCTAAAATGAAATTTACATCTCTTGTACATTTACTAAATGAGCAATCACTAGTTCAATGTCATCTTGAATTACCTAATAAGAAGGCAACTGGAGTAAACGGTACAACTAAAGAGCAATACAGTGAAAATCTAGAAGAAAACATAGAGGATTTAGTATGTAGGCTTAAAAGCAAAAGCTATCGTCCTGTTCCAGTAAGGAGAATGTATATTCCAAAGCTCAACTCAAACAAGAAAAGACCATTGGGAATACCGGAACATGAAGATAAGATTGTTCAGAAAGGCATTACGAAGATACTAAATACCATCTATGAAAATGATTTTCTAGACTGCTCTTTTGGATTCCGTCCAAATCGTAATTGCCACGATGCTTTGAAAATACTGAACCACTACATTGAAAAGAGGTCAGTAAACTATGTAGTAGATGTAGATATTAAAGGATTCTTTGACAACGTTGACCACATATGGATGATGGAGTTCTTAAAACTGCGAATTGCTGACCCTAACTTACTAAGTATAATTGGTAGGTTTCTTAAAGGTGGATATATGGAGGAAGGTAGAAAACACAAAACAGATAATGGTACACCGCAAGGTGGAGTAATATCACCTGTATTAGCTAATGTATACCTCCATTATGTCCTCGACCTTTGGTTTGAGAAAAGGGTTAGAAAACAGTGCAAAGGACAAGCATACATAGTGAGATATGCAGATGATTTTGTTTGTTGTTTTCAATATAAGAGTGAAGCTCAGGAATTCTTCCATTCTTTAAAGATGAGATTAAAGAAGTTTAACCTAGAAATAGCTGAGGATAAAACCAAAATTATTCCCTTCGGGAGGTTTGCGGAGAAAAATGCAAATCAAAAGGGAGAGGGTAAACCAGCAACCTTTGATTTCTTAGGCTTTACACACTATTGTGGGAAGAGTAAACAAGGTAACTTCCGAGTAAAGCGGAAATCAAGTAGGAAGAAAGTTCAAGGCAAACTCAAGGAATCTAAAGAATGGTTAAAGAATAATAGAAATAAAGATATTCATATGATTATGGATAGATTCAAACGCTCACTAACAGGTTATTACAACTATTACTGCATCACAGATAATACCCAAAATGTTAACAACTTCAAAGACAAAATCCAATACTTACTGTTTAAGTGGCTCAATAGAAGAAGTCAAAGAAAATCCTTTACTTGGGATAAGTACAGACTCTTTCTTGATAAATATCCACTACCATCACCAAGAATTAAAGTGAATATATACGATTTAAGAAAAGAGATTAGCTACATTCTGTAAATGATGACTAGGAGGAGCCGTGTGCGTTAATAGCGCAAGCACGGTTCTGTGAGGGGGGAGAAATACAATCTACCGCAAGGTAGAGAGGTTCTCTTCTACTCGACTAGTTGAACAAGAATAAAAGAACACCTAACACTATAGTTTGAGCAATCAAAAAAATTAGGTCTGCATTCAAATTACAATGCAAACCCATTTTGTTGTTTAATTCCATTTGTTTTCAGTTAATTTATTTCGAATTTGAGTAGCTGCGAAAAGTGCATCTTTGTCTTGAATTACTTCTTCAGGTTTGTTTCCATTTCCAAGAATATATCCCGCAAATTCAATTCCTATAAAATCAAATATGTAATTAAATTGCTGAATCATAGGCAGCCCTTTAATGTGAGGATCGTCTCCTCCAACAGCAATAACAAATGCTTTTTTAGAAGCCATTTCATTCTTGAAATCAGGATATTTTGGGTCCCTTAAGGTTTGTGACCATCGGTCGATAAAGTTTTTCATTGTTCCTGACATGCTATACCAATAAATCGGAGTAGAGAATACTAGAATGTCATTTGGAAGAATCCGTTCGATTATGGAATTATAATCATCATTTCTGTCCTGAAAGCCATCTTTTGAATGACGCATGTCTATAATTGGCTTGATATTATAATCTCTTAAGTAAATCTTTTCTGTAACCATACCTTGAATTACGTGTTCTGTCAGCATCTCCGTATTGCCATTGGGACGGGTTCCCCCATATATGACTGCTATTTTCATTCATCATTTCTCCTTTCAGCTATATTAAGTGGTTTTCTAGTTGTTTCCTTATTACTTATATCTTATATTTAATTTAAAAATAGATACAGATGATTATTTTGATTGATTCAATCGAAAAAAACGATTATAAAGAGGCGGGAAATATGGATATTAAACAATTGATAACTTTTAAAAATGCCGCAGAAAATTTGAACTTTACCCAGACTGCAAAAATTTTAAATTTTGCACAATCAAGTGTAACTGTCCAAATTAAAGCTCTCGAAGATGAAATTGGTAAACCCTTATTTGAGCGTCTAGGAAAACGATTGATTTTAACAGAGGCTGGACACAAGTTTAAACTATATGCTGAAAAGATGATAAGACTAAACGAAGAAGCGATCATGGCTGTGAACGGAGAAGAAGAACCAACTGGCACCTTAATAATTGGTGCCCAAGAGAGCCAGTGTACCTATCGTTTACCTCCAATTCTTAAAGAATTCAAGGCTACATTTCCCAAAGTTAAACTCATCTTTAAGCCTGCACATTCTGACGAAATGGCGAGAAATAATCTTATGGAGGGTTTAGTAGATGTTGCCTTTATTATGGATATAAGTAAGCCTGAGGGATCATTAAGAGTGGAGCAACTTATCAAAGAGGAGTTCAAAATGGTCATCGCACCAAATCACCCCAAACCAGTGCTCTCGATAGATGACCTTAAGGATGAGACTCTTTTGCTTACAGAAATGGGATGTTCTTACAGAGTGATGTTTGAAGACTCCCTTAAATCGGCAGGAGTATACCCACTGGATAAAATAGAATTTAGTAGTATCGAGGCAATCAAACAATGTGTAATAGCAGGACTAGGAATAGCGCTATTACCAGAGATGGTAGTGAAAAAAGATATTAAGGAGGGGAGAATGAAGGAAATACCATGGAAGGATTCCACATCTTCACTTTTTACTCAAATTGCTTGGCATAAAGATAAATGGATGACTCCTCCTTTAGAGGCATTTATTAATTTAACTCGTAAGATTTTTTTATCCGATGACTACTTCAACCAAAAGGGTTTTTCTTAGTAACGGCAACCTTTTTTACTACCTTTTGGGGCGTAAGTTTCGGTACTTACATTAATAATTTTACCCATCAGTAAGACAAAAGTATTTGTTTGTTTCACTTATTTAAACTGGTGTGAAGGGGTCCTGGCAGCGACAGTAAATCCATTTTGGTTTCAATGATAGTACGTGGTCTGAAAATAGAGATTGTGAAGAATTGTACTTAAACTAATGGGTGCCAGAGTGAAATAAAAGCATATTAGAATTAATAACGCTTGGGCTTAGATCCAAGCGTTGATAGGTGTAGTATTAGTTTGTTATTCGGTATGCTATTTCAAATGTTTGAATAATAAACTTACTGTTAAAGATTATCTGTATTAATTCTTGGGGTTTCTGGTTCAAGAGCCGCTGCTGCCCTAGCATTATCATTATGTCGATCGTTTTTGTATCTATCTAATTTACTGTATCTTTCTATGTGTTTGGAAGTTTTCTTTTTGTCAGCCACCTTATCACCTCCTACGGATAATATGTCCAACTTTTACCTTGAAAATAAAAATGGTTGAAGCAAATTAATATTTCTTAACGCTTTTAACAAACCGGTGCTTGAACGATAGAAGGATTTGTCGTGATGGTAGCTCCCTCGCTTATTGAAGTAAAGTGGCAGGATTGTTGAAGAAGAACATAAGAAAATGCCAAGTTGGGAAATTTACATGTAAGTTGTTTTTAGGAGGCTAATTAGATGGATTTATCCTTTATTTGGAAAGAGTTTGTATTAATTATTGCTGGTATTTTCTTGTTAAGAGTAGGTGAAAGAAAATCCATATCTCAAATGACCCTTGCTCAAACAATCGTTATGATTTCCATTGGAACAATTATAGTTCAACCTATTGTAGAAAAAAGTGTAATCAAAGCTATTGTTGGGTGCAGCAATCTTTGTGGTTTCTATCATCATTCTGGAATATTTAGAACTCAAATTTAACATTTTTGAAAGGTCATTACGGGTAAATCAAAAATAGTTATCGAGAATGGTACTTTGAATACGCAGAACCTAAAAAAGTTACGTCTAACAGTTGACCAATTGGAAATGAGGATGCGTAATCAGGGAATATCTAAAATAGAGGATGTAAAAACTGCAACCATTGAACCTAATGGACTGCTTGGTTATGAATTGAAGGATAATGCAAAACCCTTAACTGTCGGAGAGTTCAAGAAACTTTTAGAATCTTATTTTCGAACGCAAAGTGTTGACCAAAACAGAAATCAAAACTCATCTCCAAAAAAGGAGAATATTTTTGAAGAAATTAATAATTTAAGACAACAAGACCATCCAGACTATTTAAATTAAAGTATTTTTGTTCTTAAACTGAGCTGCCATTTTTGGCGGCTTTTCTTATTGAGCTACGAAGCAGGATAGTTTAAGAGTAGGTAATGTAAAATGGTAAGTATGTTTCGGCAATATCTGTATTAATCATATTGTTTATTTAATGGAAGATGAAGGGACTTACATCCAATTCCCCTAATAAATATTCGTTTTACTTACTTAACTCCTGTTACAACGCTGTGCAGTCATTTTATATTTTCAAAATAAGTGGGGATAATATTTCAATGAGTTCTCTTCTTGAAACAGTAAAAAGTAGTTGAGAATAGACTTTAAAGTTCTCAAAAGATGAATGGGGTTTACAACTAAATGAAATTTATGTACTTAACAATTGAACTTATAGTTGGATTTTTTTTTCTATTTATAATCGTTAAGTTTGTAGGGAAAAAAATCATTAATCAAATATCTCCTTTTACTTTTATCGCAGCTATTGTATTGGGAGAACTATTAGGAAATGCTTTATACGATCATAAAATAGGAGTATTTTATATTGTTTATTCGATGACCATTTGGGGAGGATTACTTTTTTTAGTTGAATATCTAAGTCAAAAATTCCTTACATTCAGGGGAGTCGTTGAAGGTAAACCCTCTGCACGTAGTTATTCCATTAAAGGGCAGTATTCTTGCGTTTTAAACTGTAAATTTAATTGTTTAAGAAGGAAGGAGGAAGCATGAACAATAATAAGCTGATAAAAAAGTTTGATAAACAAGCCAATACTTACGATCGAATAAGAGAAAAAGAAATCCAAAGGAAATGGAGAGAAAAATTAATTAAAGAGGCCAAAGGATCCGTTCTTGAAGTAGCAGTCGGAGCTGGAGGAAACTTTCCGTATTATAACCCAGAGAAGATTGGGAAAATTACAGCGGTGGATTTTAGTCCTAAAATGCTGGAGAAAGCAAGGGTTGCAGCTCTTCAGTATCATCTTCCAGTTGAAATTATTGAAAGTGACATTGATCAATTGGAGTTTGAAGAGAATCAGTTCGATACCATTGTTTCGACGCTTTCTTTTTGTGGTTATCCTCAACCTTTACAAACGTTAGAGAACCTAAGTAAATGGTGTAAACCAAGGGGACAAATATTGTTATTGGAGCATGGGATCAGCTCCAATTTTTTATTCTCAAAGTTACAGAAGATATTAGATCCTATGTTTGTGAGAATGATTGGGTGCCATCAAAACCGAAACATCATGGAACTGATTAGCCTTTCTGCTATTGAAATACAGAAAGTAGAACATCATTGGTTCGATGTTTTCCATCTGGTTTGGGCGAAACCCAAAAAATAACTGGTGGGTAGATTTGGACATACACAGCTCTTATTCAACAAACGGGCAGGATAGTTGAAGAGTGGTTTCAAGAGTTTGATCAACAATCGGGCCATATAATTGAACAACATCTTTAAAGAAAACTGAATATAAATGAGATTGTGAAGAATTGTACTTAAACTATCTTACAGAATAATTGAAGAATAGGATTATGCACTAAGGCATTGGAGAAATATATGAGGTGTTTTGGTTATAATCTTATTTTTGGCATAGGCCAAAACGAATAAAGATAAGCAATAATAGTGATTAATTTGCTTCTGATGTAGAAGATAATGCTAATGCTACCCCAAAAATTAGATTTTCACTCTAACTTTTGGAGTACATTAATAATTAGGACATGTATTTACTTTTGGTTTTTGATAAATTTATTGTATTATTTTTTATTAAATGAACTAATAAGGCGATTAAAGGCAAAGCTGTTCCAATGAGTAAAGTTACTTCACTATTAAATTTATAGTAAGTATAACTTCCAATCCATGAACCAAAGGCTCCTCCCAAAAAGAAAATAGTCATATATAATCCATTAAGTCTGTTTCTTATCTCGGGACTCAAACCAAAGATAACTTTTTGACCTAATAATAAATTTCCTGATACACCAATATCAATGCTAATTCCGGAGATAAGGATTAAAATTACACTAAATAGTGAATGATCTTGAACAAAAAATAATAGTACGATAGATAATAGTACGAGCGCCATTGATACATTAGTCATTGTAAAAATATAACCTTTATCTGCTATTTTACCAATAGTAGGAGTTAATAAAGCTCCAGCTATTGCAACAAAGCCAATTAATGCAATTTCATTATTTGAAAAATGTAATGGCTTAGACCTTAATAAAATTGGGATAACTGTCCAATAAAGACTAAATGTTGCAAATAAACATGCGTGATAAAAAGCTCTTTGTTGTAAAGGAGATGTATTTATTAGTAGCTTCACCATAGAAGCTATTAAATTTGGATATAACATGTTACTAGTCGATACTACTTCATAGTTGGGCAAAAATTTTATAATTAACAGTAATACGGCAACTAGCGTTATTAATGAAAAAAGAAATACCATTCTCCAGCCGAACCAGTCAGCTATTCCGATAGATAATGGGCGAGCAATCATAATCCCAATCAATAAACCACTCATCACTTTACCCACATATTTACCTGTCTCTTCAACGGGCACAATCCTCATTGTTAGTGGAACTAACATTTGAGCCGCACAGGCTCCAATGCCAATTATGGTTGTTAATATTAAAAAAACAATTCCATTTGTCGAAATTAGCGTACCAATTAATGAAATAATAGTAAGCCCGATAAGAATTCCTATTATTTTCTTACTTTTAAATAAGTCAGCCATTGGTACGATAAAAAATAAGCCCAATCCATACCCAATTTGTGTCAAGGTAGTGAGCAATCCAGATAAATCAGAAGAGATGTTCAGATCTTTTGCAATGAATTGTACAATTGGTTGTGCATAATAAATATTAGCAGCAAGTGAACCACAACTAATTGCCAAAATAAATATTAGAAAATTTGTCTTTTTAGTCAACTTTATCATCCCTTTTGTTTATTCTTATTGTTTTTTGGTATGTTCGTTCCAAAATACTTAAAAAAGAAAGACTATAGGTCTGCAATAGTCTTATCCACTAGATTATAGGCTAGATTTTTCTCTTTTTTATATCTGGACATTAAATTAATGCTATGATTTAAACTTAATAAAGAATATGCAACTAATTCAGAGTTAGCCTCTTGTGAAATTTCTTCTTTCTTTTTTCCTTCTTCAATGACTTGCTTAAATACTTTTTCAAGTTCATTAAAATCATTTAGAAGTATTTCTTCTATAGAAGGATCAATATGTCCAATAAGCAGAGAAGAATTAGTTATAATACAACTTTTGGGAATGTCATCTGAATAGCATTTTTCAATATGTTGATAAAAAAAGGATTTAAGTGATGCTTTAGTGTTTATACCACTAAAAAGTAAATTTCTCTTTCGATAGCCATAGTTTTTATAATGTTCTAAAACCAGTTTAAATAGTTCATCCTTATCTCCAAAACTATCGTAGAGAGTAGATCGACTTATTCCCATCGTTTCAATAAGATCTGAGATATATGTAGCGTCATAACCTTTTTCCCAGAATAAATACATAGCTTTATCCAAAGCATGTACTTTGTTAAAACTAATACTTCTACCCAATTTACAACACCCCCATTCATATAATTTAGTATAAAGTTTTCGGAACGATGAGTCCAGAAAAACTTATCTTGAAATCAAGTCTTCCGTTAAAGGGCGCTTTTCTTCGATAAGACAACATAAATGATATTCAACAATCGGGGGCATTTCTGGAATAATCATGCAGCGATTAATGTTCTGGTCTGAGTAATGTACTTGTTCAGATAATGCAAATGCTATTGAATGTTTTGAAAGAGGTTTGTTTTGACCACATTATTGACCACATTTTCACCGAAAGAGTATGAATTTTTACGAATTTGAAATTCATCATTTTGAAGAAATGTTAAGTTGACATATATATAGAAGAAAAATGAAAAAACCTGATTTTCCAAGTTAATAATAAAAAGATGTTCGCTTTTCCTATTTTTATGGGAGGTTATAATGTGACATCAATGGTCATTTCTAGTACGATAAAATTATCAAAGGATTAGGAGTGAGAAAATGAAGGTTTCATACCATGGACATTCAGTTGTAAAAATTCAAACGGATAAACATACGATTGTCATTGATCCATTTATAAATGGAAATGGCCAGACAGACTTGAAGGTTGAAGATTTGAAAGTTGATGTTATTTTACTGTCGCATGGTCATAATGACCACGTCGGCGATACCATTCAGCTTGCGAAACAAAACAATGCCCTGGTTGTTGCTCCTTTTGAACTTGCTACATATTTAGGATGGAAAGGTTTAAATGTTCATCCTATGCACATTGGCGGATCGCACAAATTTGAATTTGGAACGGTTAAATTAACACAGGCATTTCATGGTTCAAGCTATGAGGAAGAGGAACAAAAAATCATTTATACAGGCATGCCAGCCGGAATTCTCTTTAAAAAAGAAGGGAAAACGGTTTACCATGCAGGGGATACAGCTCTCTATTCAGACATGAAACTTCTTGGCGAATTTGAAGATATAGATCTTGCCTTTTTGCCGATCGGGGATAATTTTACAATGGGTCCTGAGGATGCGGTGATTGCAGCGAAGTGGATTAAAGCAAAGACCGTAGTTCCTATGCATTATAATACGTTTCCTGTCATTGAACAGGATCCAAAAGAATTTGTCAGCAGGCTCTCAGGCAAAACCGGAAAAGTCATGGAAGCTGGAGAATCTATTAAACTGTAAAAACGCAGGCGGGGGTTATTCCTCCGCTTTTTTCTATGTCTATTTTTCTTCTCTTATATCCCCGTGTTTTCGCATGAATGAGAGGACCAGCGCATAAAATGAAACAAGCTGTAAAAAGGAGTTGGTCAATGATGCGTATTCTTTATATCTTACTTGCGGGAGCTGTTGTGTATTTTGCTTTGCCCCGTCTGGATTTTTCAAGCAGCAGTTCACTTGAAAGCTTATTTTCTCTTATTTGGCTGATATTTGCTTTATTTGTGATAGGCGGCAATATGACGGGACTGATTTATACTCCTAAAAAACGTTTAACAAAACATTCAGCTGTGCGTAAATACCAGGCAAAAACAAAGCAGCGTGCAGCCGCTCGTTGATATAAAGCGTTCACACCCTTATAATGAAATTGGAAGATTAGAATGGCTGATGAAAAAAGGGTGAAGAAGCTTGGCAACGAAGCATGAACAAATACTGCAGCATATTGATTCCCTCCCGATTGGAGAAAAAATCTCGGTCCGGCAGATTGCAAAAGATATGAGTGTGAGCGAGGGTACAGCCTATCGTGCGATAAAAGAAGCAGAAAACAAAGGGTATGTCAGTACGATAGAGCGGGTTGGAACAATACGGATTGAAAAAAAGAAAAAAGAAAACATCGAAAAACTCACTTATGCTGAGGTTGTAAATATTGTTGATGGACAAGTACTTGGAGGTCGTGCGGGACTTCATAAAACGCTGAATAAGTTTGTCATCGGCGCAATGAAACTAGAAGCAATGATGCGTTATACAGGCGCCGGCAACCTGCTGATTGTAGGGAACCGCACGAATGCCCATCAGCTTGCAATTGAAGCGGGTGCTGCCGTGCTGATAACAGGCGGCTTTGACACGGACGAGCATGTAAAAAAAATTGCCGATGATGCAGAGCTTCCGATTATTTCAACGAGCTATGACACCTTTACTGTTGCAACCATGATCAACAGGGCCATTTACGATCAGCTTATTAAAAAAGAAATTGTTCTTGTAGAGGACATCTTAACATCGCTGGATAAGACCGTTTGCCTGAATACAACCGATCCAATTGAGGAATGGTATCAGCATAATTATAAAACAGGCCACGGCCGTTTTCCTGTTGTCGATCATAATTTAAAAGTACAGGGAATGGTTACATCTAAAGATGTGATGGGCTATGATCGCCATGTCCTTGTAGAAAAAGTGATGACGAAAAACCCGATTACCGTTATTGGAAAAACATCCGTGGCATCTGCAGCACAAATGATGGTCTGGGAAGGCATCGAAGTATTGCCGGTTGTCGATCAGAACAATCGTCTTGAAGGAATGATCAGTCGTCAGGACGTGCTTCAGGCGCTGCAGATGATTCAAAGACAACCTCAAATCGGCGAAAAACTGGATGATATTGTGACAAACCAATTTGTGGTGATTGCCGAGGATGCAAAAAAGGCAAATGTTTATCGCTTCCAGGTCAGTCCCCAAATGACTAATCATCTTGGCACGATTTCTTATGGAGTGTTTACAACAGTCGTCACAGAAGCGACCAACCGCTATTTGCGTGCACAAAAAAAAGGAGAAATTGTTGTTGAGAATATAACTATTTATTTCATGAAGCCTGTTCAGATGGATAGTATACTTGAGGTTCATCCGAAAATCCTTGAAGTCGGACGCAAGTTTGGAAAAATAGATGTTGAAGTGTTCAGCAATGGCGTTGTTGTCGGAAAAGCGATGATGATGGTCCAGCTTATTGAGAGAAGTTAATGCAGGTATATAAAAAGGACGGAGAGCCGTCCTTTTTCTTTTTTAAGCAATAAGAAAGGATAACATTTTGCGTATGGATGAAGCGGCAGCTCTCAGCTCCTCGGTCAGAACAGATCCGCCATGCCTGCGCTGACCAAGGCGCTTCCGCTTTCTAATCAGCCTTGTTTGGATTCCTTAACGGCAAAAGGCAAATAATGTTTATAAGCTTTATATCCTGCCCAGCTGCTGGCGAGTCCGACGATCATAAAAATGATTCCAACGACTAATGATACAGTTGAATGAAAAAGAAATAATTGATTGAGTCCAAAGAAAAAGACGAAAATTCCAAGTGCAATGCTTGATTTTGCAGAGAGCCACTGCTTCTCCATAGGTTTTTTTGTTCTGTAGAATTTCACTTTATAGAAGAGATAAAAGGAAAATGCAAAGATAATCAGAATTACGAATACAGGCATTAAGTAAAACCTCCATATTAAACTTACATCCTCTATTTTAATCATTCTTGAAGTGAATTGCCATAACCAAAGAGAAGATTCGCTTTTCTGCACGGTGGTTTTTATGATTTAATTAGTCTATAAGCAGGTACGCAAAGGAGATTACATATGAAAAGTGAAATATTGTCAGCCATAAAAGAATATCAATCGATCATTATTCACCGGCATGTGCGGCCTGATCCGGATGCATACGGATCACAGTGCGGATTAGCTGAAATCATTAAAGCATCATTTCCTGATAAAAAAGTTTTACTTGCGGGACTTGGGGAGCCGACACTTGAATTCTTGTATAAAATGGACACCGTAACAGACCAGGATTTTGAGGGCGCTTTAGTGATTGTCTGTGATACAGCCAATCAGGAACGTATTTGCGATCAGCGCTACCATACAGGCGCTAAATTAATTAAGATTGATCATCATCCTAATGAAGATCCGTATGGAGATCTTTTATGGGTTGATACTAATGCAAGTTCTGTCAGTGAAATGATTTATGAATTTTACCTTTCAGAGAAAGAAGATGGACTCGTTTTGCCTGATAAAGCAGCTCAGCTTATTTATGCAGGCATAGTGGGAGATACAGGCCGTTTTCTTTTTCCGAGCACGACGAAAAAAACGCTGAGATACGCAAGTGAGCTAGTTG
Organism: Bacillus sp. V2I10; assembly: GCF_030817055.1. Taxonomy (NCBI): domain Bacteria; kingdom Bacillati; phylum Bacillota; class Bacilli; order Caryophanales; family Bacillaceae; genus Bacillus; species Bacillus sp. V2I10. The sequence goes on from NZ_JAUSYV010000001.1 coordinate 1,628,095, forward strand.
AGTATAACTTTGCTTTCACAGAAATTTATGATGAGTTATATAAGACAAAGGTGAATGCAGCAAAGCTGAGCGGATACGTTCTGCAAAATTTTAAACTGTCATCTTCGGGTGCTGCATCGATGATCCTGACAAAAGAAATCCTTGAAAAATTTGAAGTAAGTGCTTCTGAGGCTTCTCAATTGGTTGGAATGCTTGGCAATATTGAAGGTCTTCGGGCATGGGTCTTCTTTGTAGAGGAAACTGATCAAATTAGAGTGCGCTTAAGATCTAAAGGACCGATTATCAATGAATTGGCAAAGAAATATCGCGGCGGAGGTCACCCGCTTGCTTCTGGGGCATCGATCTATAATTGGGAAGAAGCAGAGCAGGTTCTAGCAGATCTCGAAAAGGTGTGTCAGGGTTAATCGCTTTATTTTACAGGAATAAACCAATATCCAAATTCTGTTGAATCTTCATGGAAGGTCAGTCCTTGTGCAAGCAGTTCTTTTTTAATTAATGAAGCGAGCTCCGCAGACTCTGCATAAGCGGAGAAACCTTCTTTCAGCCGTTTTGCTTTTTCGCGGGCCATCTTTTTGTGATTTAATACATACATCACATTCCCTCCTTCTTTATAGTGGGTGATCATGTCTGATGCTATTACCATTTTACCCCAAAGACGCGAGGGAGTGCGATTTAATTAATTGAAATTTCAAAAAATAATTCAATTTATTTAGATATGTTTATAGAGGATCCATCTGTTCGGTTCTTAAGTCCCGGTTTCTACTTTGCGAATGATACTTTAAGCTCGATGAAAAGGGTGGTGTATATGAACATTTCCTCGATTTCTACCTTGTATTGCTTGTCATCAATTTTATATACCTTATTTTCAATGGCTTTTTTCATCAGCTTCCGGCTTTTATATACACTTTCCAAATCCTTTGCAATGACGTCAGAAATATCCTCTTTTACATGATCTTGGATCATATAGGTCATAAGTGACGTGAATTGATACCTTTCCCCATTGATCAGTGTCACATGGATGTTTTGGACCCTCAGTTTTTCCTGATTGATTTTATTGAGAGTCTCAATTTCTTCTTTATAGCTTATATTTGTTTTTTTTAATTCCTCAATTGTATATGCCTGATCTTCAATCTTGGTAATAAGCTCTTCCTGCCATTCACCGTAAATGTAGAGAAAGATACACCAGCTGACGACGGCGCCGAGAACCATTCCTGCGAAAAGTCGCTGCCAGGAAGGTCTTTTGTATAAAGGCGGTATTCTCATTGCGGCTGCTCCTGAGTCAGCCATGAAATAAGAAGCCAGCCTGTCTGTGCCCCGCCCATTGCTGAGATAATAAGCAGAATCTGTTTGATGACATCCCGTGTTTCACCTTCAAAAAATCCTCTTTCAAAGCTGTAAAACGTATCAAACGTACCGCCGATAGCAGCGACAAGCGCCCAAATTTTCAATCTGTTTGCAAGACTGTAAATCGTTGACAGAGGAGGCTCTCCGGCTAAGTATGCTCCTACGCCGCCGATGATTGAACCGCCTAAGATTACTCCGAGCGCTATAAAATAACTATTAATAAAGGCTGGTATAAAAGCTTCTTTAACCTCCATTTTTCATCATCCCCTTACTAACATGTATATGGACAAACAGTGGGAAGTATGTGATGAGAAAGCTTCAATTTGTGTCACTTTTCAAACAGGAATATAATATTACTATGAGATTGTTAGAAAAGCGGAGCCGATCTGACCCGAGGAGTCAGGCGGTGGAGCTAGACATAGATGATCAAAATTTTATACAATTTACAGCTGTCAGAAAGGATGGGAACATAGATTGCCATTTGTTCACCTTCAAGTTCAAAGTGCCTACAGTCTGCTGAATAGTTCAGCAAGAATTAACAAGTTAATTGAAAAAGCTGAATCATTTCAATTAAAGGCTCTCGCTATTACAGATTTTCACACGATGTATGGAGCGATTGCTTTTTATAAACAATGCAAAAAACACGGCATAAAGCCGATTATCGGACTGACGGCTTCAGTCATTTTAGAAGAGTCCGGTGAAAGTACAGGGTATCCCCTGGTATTGCTTGCGAAAAATAATGATGGCTACCGGAATCTATTGAAAATCAGCAGTGTTCTTCAAACAAAATCGCCTGAAGGAATTAAGAGCAGATGGCTGAAATCCTACAGCGGCGGTTTAATGGCTTTTACCCCTGGTAGAACTGGGCTAGCTGAAAAGTATATACAAGAGGGAAACAGTGAAGAAGCAGTCAAGATTTTAAAGATATATAGAAGCCTTTTTAATGAAGGAGACTTTTATTTATCTGTTCAAAAGCATTTCCTTCAAGATGATCTTAAAATGGCTGAAGAGCTGCTCCAAATAAGCAATCAGACAGGCCTTCCGCTTGTAGCAGCAAATGATGTTCATTATATAGATAAAGAGGATGCCTTTGCACATAATTGTTTGCTGTCTATTAAAAATGGTTCGAAAATGGAAGATGACAGTGATTATGCATTGCCCTCGAACCAGTATTACTTTAAATCACCGTCTGAAATGGCTGAACTTTTTCAAGATTGTCCTGAAGCCTTGGAGAATACGCTGAAGATTGCAAATGAATGTAATGTATCTCTTGAGCTTGGAAAAACACAGCTTCCAAAATACCCTGCACCTGGCGGCCAATCAGCTGATGAATATCTGGAGAGACTCTGCCTGGAAGGATTGAAACACCGTTTTTCAGAACCGAAAGATACATATTTTAAAAGGCTTGAGTATGAACTGGATGTTATTAAACAAATGAAGTTCAGTGATTATTTCTTAATTGTTTGGGACTTTATGAAGTATGCCAACGACCATCACATTTTGACGGGACCTGGAAGGGGGTCTGCTGCAGGATCCCTTGTAGCGTATGTATTAAAGATTACAGATGTAGATCCGATAGAACACCATCTTTTATTTGAACGGTTTTTAAATCCGGAACGAATCAACATGCCCGATATAGATATTGATTTTCCAGATACAAAACGGGATGAAATGATTGCCTATGTTGCAGAAAAATACGGGTCGATGCATGTTGCTCAAATTGTGACATTCGGAACGCTTGCAGCTAAAGCGTCGCTTCGGGATGTCGGAAGAGTCATGGGAGCATCAGCAAAAGAAGCAGATGTACTGGCCAAGCTCATTCCTTCTAAACCAGGTACAACTTTAAAGCAGGCTTATTCAGAGTCCAAAGATCTGCAAAACCTTCTTTCGGAGTCGGATCTTTATAAGAAAATTTATGAAACGGCCATGAAGATAGAAGGGCTTCCGCGCCATACATCCACACATGCTGCCGGGGTAGTGCTCAGCAGCGAGCCGTTAACGGACATCATTCCCATTCAGGAAGGGCATAATGGGATTTATTTAACTCAGTTTTCGATGGATTACCTTGAAGACCTTGGATTGCTGAAAATGGATTTTCTTGGCTTGAGAAACTTAACGCTAATCGAAAAAATAACAGATCTTATTGAACGGAATGAGAAAAAGAAAATCGATTTCTCCCTAATTTCATATAAGGATGAAAAAACATTTGAACTGCTCGGACAAGGAGATACAACTGGGGTCTTTCAGCTGGAGTCTGATGGAATGCGGAGCGTTCTTAGAAGGCTGAAACCAACGGATCTTGAGGATATAGTGGCCGTAAATGCCCTTTTTCGCCCGGGTCCAATGGAAAATATTCCTCTATTTATAAATCGGAAGCATCACAGAGAAAAGATCGAATACCCGCACCCTGCTCTAGAGCCTATCTTAAAGACAACCAATGGCGTCATCGTGTATCAGGAGCAGATCATGGAAATCGCTTCGAAAATGGCTGGGTTTTCTTTGGGTGAAGCTGATTTATTAAGAAGAGCAGTAGGGAAAAAAATTAAAGAAATGCTTGATCAGGAAAGAGAGCATTTTGTATCAGGCTGCATGGATAACGGCTATGATGAAGCCTCTGCAAACAGTATTTATGATTTAATTGTTAAATTTGCCAACTACGGATTTAACAGGAGCCATGCAGTTGCCTACAGCATGATTTCGTTTCAGCTTGCTTATTTGAAAGCCCATTACCCTGTTTATTTTATGGCGGCGCTTTTAACAAGTGTGATCGGCAATGATGAAAAAGTGGCTCAATATATTAGAGAGGCCAAGCAGCACGGTGTGGCTGTTTTGCCGCCATCTATTAACAGGAGCGAATATCCTTTTATTGTAGAAAAAGGAAGAATCCGGTATAGTCTGAATGCAATTAAAAATGTAGGAACAAATGCTGTTAAAGAAATATATCAGGCAAGAAAGAAAAGGAAATTTGCCGATCTATTTGATTTTTGTGTGAGGGTATCAACGAAAATCGTCAACCGAAAAGTGATGGAATCTCTTATCTTTTCCGGGGCAATGGATGAGTTTGAGGTGGAAAGATCTACGCTCCTTGCAAGTCTTGATTTAGCTATCGAGCATGCTGCCCTTTTTTCTTCCGATGATGAAAATCAATATGATTTATTTTTAGAAGAGGAAGAATTCAGTATAAAGCCGAAATATATAGAAGTTGAACCGTTCAAAATTGAAGAAATGCTTAAATTCGAGAAGGAAGCACTGGGATTTTACTTTTCAAGTCATCCTGCATCAGCGCACTCATTCTTATTTAATCGGTATGGGATTGTAAAAATCAGTGATGCCCGGCAATTGCTTCATCAAAAGGTAAAGGTTGGGGTTTTTATTACAGCGATACGCACAATCCGGACAAAAAAAGGTGAGGTTATGGCTTTTCTTGCATTAAGTGATGAGAGCGGGGAACTTGAAGCGGTCGCTTTTCCGACTGTTTATACTAAAGCGGGTGATATCTTTTCTCAAGGTAAAGTCGCTGTACTCAGCGGGAAGATTGAGAATCGCAATGACCGGATGCAGCTGATTATATCTGATGCAGAGACCACCCAGGATCTCGAGAAAAGAACGAAAACACTATTCCTTAAAATCGAAGAGACTCATCTGACTGAAGGGAAACTGCAGACTGTACAAGATACTCTCAAACGTCATCGCGGCAGCACACCTGTTTTTCTTTATTACGAGAAGGACAAAAGAACCGTCCAGCTGCCAAGAGACTACTTTGTGGATGCGAATGACCGGTGTTTATCGGAGCTGAAAGACCTTTTGGGCAATCAGAATATTGCCGTGAAAGATTAGATTCGGCACATTTAAACGGTAAGTTAAAAAATACAAGACTTTACAATAACTAAAAATATGTTATGATTTATTATTGGCTGAGAGTGGTCAGACCACCTCTAATATGACCCTAAGGAGTGAGAAGATGTCATTGCGAGAAGAAGCATTACATATGCATCTAATTCATAAAGGAAAGCTAGAATCAAAATCAAAAGTACCAGTCAGAAATGCTAAAGACTTAAGCTTAGCTTATTCTCCAGGGGTCGCTGAACCTTGTAAGGCAATATATGACGACAAAAATAAAGTGTACGATTATACAATGAAAGGCAATATGGTGGCAGTAGTATCAGATGGCACTGCTGTGCTTGGCCTTGGAAATATTGGGCCGGAGGCTGCACTCCCTGTAATGGAAGGCAAAGCGGTACTATTCAAAAGCTTTGCGGGAGTTGATGCATTTCCGATTTGTTTGAATACGACAGATGTGGATAAAATTGTAGAAACGGTCAAATTGCTTGAGCCTACATTCGGAGGCATCAATCTTGAAGATATTGCAGCACCAAATTGTTTTGTTATTGAAGAGAGATTGAAGAAAGAAACAAACATTCCTGTTTTTCATGATGATCAGCACGGAACTGCTATTGTTACTGTTGCAGGACTTGTGAATGCACTTAAGCTTACAGGAAAACAAATGTCTAACATTAGAGTGGTTGCAAATGGAGCAGGTGCAGCAGGAATAGCAATTATCAAGCTTCTATACCGCTATGGCGTGCGCGATATTATTATGTGCGATTCAAAAGGTGCGATCTTTGAAGGACGTTCATTTGGCATGAATAACGTGAAGGCGGAAGTAGCGAAATTTACGAACCGTGACCGTGCTGAAGGCTCATTGGCAGATGTCATTAAAGATGCGGACGTATTTATTGGCGTTTCAGTTGAGGGTGCGTTAACAAAAGAAATGATTGCTACGATGAAAAAGGATCCAATCATTTTCGCGATGGCGAATCCAGTACCGGAAATCATGCCAAGTGATGCAAAAGAAGCAGGAGCGATGGTTATTGGCACCGGCCGTTCAGATTTCCCAAACCAAGTCAACAATGTTCTTGCATTCCCGGGAATTTTCCGAGGTGCACTTGATGTGCGCGCTACACATATTAACGAGCAAATGAAAATTGCCGCTGTAGAAGCGATTGCTTCATTAATAAGTGCAGAAGAATTATCCGCTGACTATGTCATTCCGGCTCCATTCGATGCACGTGTTGCTCCTGCTGTAGCTGCAGCAGTAGCTAAAGCGGCGATGGAAACTGGTGTGGCAAGATTAAAGGCTGACCCAAATGAAATAGCTGAGAAGACTAAACAGTTAGCGATCATCGAAACAAAGTGAGTGGTGTACAGTGACTGAACCGAAGTCGAAGGTATATATTGAGATACTTCGTCAAATCAGGTCCATTATCCACAAAGACGGTCTGTCAGCAGGAGATAAAATACCATCTGAACGAGAGCTCGCAGAACTCTTAAATGCAGGGAGATCATCTGTCAGAGAAGCACTTCGGGCGCTCGAGCTGCTTGGAATGATTGAAACAAGACGCGGTGAAGGAACGTATATTAAGGATTTCCGCGAACATGGTCTTGTTGAAATTCTCGGAACGTTTATTTTACAGGATAAGAATGCTATCGCAGATTTAATTGAAATGAACGTTCTTTTGGAATCAAATGCATTAAAGCTATTGCTTGAGAAAGATAATAATGAAGAAGAGTTAAAGAATCTCGCCATCGCTATTCAGGAGCAGAACCTGGGACATATGGATATTATGGCTAAGTTCATGCAGCTGTCGGACAACTATCTTTTACTCCGGATATGGTCTGTTCTGAATGAGTATTTAAAAGTAATACAGACGGATCATCACTCAGGCAGCGCCATCGTTTATGAAAAAATAATTGACGGACTTGCTTCAAAAGATGAAAAGATGGTTTTTGAATCTTTTTACACTCTAACAAATAAGAAAAACGCAAGCGCCTTGGTCAGCTCCGACAGGCAGAAAAAGCTCTGACCGAGGAGTTAGGCGCTGTAGCTAGACATAGATGCTGGAATTAATATGAATTCCGATCGTTTAAAGAAAATGTCGAATAGGACATGACACCTTTTTACAAAAAAATTGAAGATGGTTCGTTAAAGTAGATAGATATGGCTAAAAGAGATCATTTCTAATCAGTCAGACGATCTTTCTAAAGACACCGGATTATTTTCATAGAAAAGGAGGCAACGTTTTGTTAAAGGATTTATTTTCGAAAAAGAAGAAATATGCATCCATTCCCTCTGAGCAGGCAAAGCATGATGTTCCAGAAGGAATAATGACAAAGTGTCCTAGCTGTAAAAAGATTATGTATTCTAAAGAATTGAATAAAAACTTGAGAGTGTGCATGAATTGCGGCCATCATCACACCATGAATGCCAGAGAAAGAATTAAAAGCTTATTTGATGAACATTCATTTACAGAGTTCGATAAAGAAATGGTTTCAGAAAATCCGCTTAATTTTCCAGGTTATATGGAAAAAGTAGAAAAAGACCGCAAAAAAACAAATTTAAATGAAGCGGTTGTGACCGGAGAAGGCACGATAAACGGAAATCATACAGTCGTTGCCATCATGGATGCAAGCTTCAGAATGGGCAGCATGGGATCGGTTGTCGGCGAAAAGATTACTAGAGCGATAGAGCGTGCAAATGACCGGAAGCTGCCATTTATCATCTTTACAGCTTCGGGCGGTGCGAGAATGCAGGAAGGTGTTCTCAGTTTAATGCAAATGGCCAAGACGAGCTCAGCACTAAAAATGTTCAGCAATAACGGAGGTTTGATCATCTCTGTTATGACACATCCGACGACAGGCGGAGTTTCAGCGAGCTTTGCTTCTCTTGGCGATTACAATTTTGCAGAACCCCGTGCATTGATTGGGTTTGCAGGAAGAAGAATTATTGAACAGACAATCAGAGAAGACCTGCCTGAAGATTTTCAGACGGCAGAATTTCTTTTAAAACACGGCCAGCTTGATGCCGTTATTAATCGATTGGATATGAAGGACACTCTTTCAAACATCCTCGAACTTCATACGTCAGGCGGTGGATCATCATGGTAGGAGAACTGGAGTTTGAAAAACCTATAACAGAGTTAAGAGGAAAAATTTCAGAGCTTAAAGAGTTTACAAAAAATACCGATGTAGACCTTTCAGCTGAGATTATGAAGCTTGAGGGCCGTCTTGAAAAGCTTGAAAAAGATATTTATACCAATTTGCAGCCTTGGGATCGAGTGCAAATTGCAAGACATCCTAACCGCCCGACAACTTTGGATTATATTGAAAAACTTTTTACGAATTTCTTTGAAATTCATGGTGATCGCTATTACGGCGACGATGAAGCTATTGTAGGGGGCATCGCAAAATACGACGGGCTTCCTGTAACGGTAATAGGCCATCAGCGCGGCAAGGATACGAAAGAGAATATTCGCCGGAACTTCGGAATGCCTCATCCGGAAGGCTACCGCAAAGCTTTGCGGTTAATGCATCAGGCTGAAAAATTCAACCGTCCGATTATCTGCTTTATTGATACAAAAGGGGCTTATCCCGGTAAGGCAGCAGAAGAACGGGGCCAGAGCGAAGCCATCGCCAAAAACTTATTTGAAATGGCTGGATTATCTGTTCCGGTTATCTGTATTGTAATTGGGGAAGGCGGCAGCGGCGGTGCGCTGGCGCTGGGAGTCGGAAATCATATTCATATGCTTGAGAACTCCACTTACTCTGTTATATCGCCAGAAGGAGCAGCTGCGCTTTTATGGAAGGATGCAGGGCTGGCAAAAAAAGCCGCAGAAACAATGAAAATCACAGCACCTGATCTGAAGAAGCTGGGCGTCATCGATCATATTATCAATGAAGTCAAAGGCGGCGCACACAGGGATGTATCTGAACAGGCAAAAAATATTGATAAAGTCATTCATGCTTCCCTTAAAGAGTTGTTAAAGCTGGATGGACCTCAATTAGTTCAGCATCGTTATGAAAAGTTTAAAAGAATCGGTCAAGTTTCGTTTGCAGGAGAAATACTTGGGGTAAAATAGATTAACGTGTAGCCTTCGAACCAGGAAGGCAGCACGTTTCTTTTTTTAAGGGAATATGCCTAGTAAATGATGGTAATCGCAGACCCTTGAACTAATGAGATTTTTCGACAAATCTAAAAGGAAGCGTTTACTTTATTTAATTTTCAAAGATTCTCTGAAAACCCCTCAAAACAAGAGGTTTTATTGTATAATGAGAAAGGTTTAAATGTAACGTGAAAATTCGACATTTGTCGTTTCTTGTCTATTGTGTTGCCCATTTCTTCATGTTATTTTAATATCACATACTACTTTGGGGTGAGAAAAATGAAAAAAATCGGCGTATTAACTAGTGGAGGAGATTCGCCTGGTATGAACGCGGCCGTGCGCGCTGTTGTGCGTAAAGCGATCTATCATGATGTAGAAGTGTACGGAATTTATCACGGTTATTCTGGATTAATTGCTGGACATATCGAAAAGCTTGAGCTTGGATCTGTAGGAGATATTATCCACCGCGGGGGTACAAAGCTCTATACAGCACGCTGTCCTGAATTTAGAACAGTTGAGGGACAATTAAAAGGAATCGAGCAATTAAAGAAACATGGAATAGAAGGCTTAGTTGTCATCGGCGGAGACGGTTCTTATATGGGAGCTAAAAAGCTGACTGAACATGGTTTTCCATGTGTAGGCGTTCCGGGAACCATTGATAATGACATTCCAGGCACTGATTTTACCATTGGATTTGATACTGCACTTAATACAGTAATTGATGCTATAGATAAAATTCGTGATACTGCCACATCACATGAACGTACATACGTGATTGAAGTCATGGGAAGACATGCTGGAGATCTTGCGTTATGGTCAGGTCTTGCCGGCGGAGCAGAAACCATTCTGATTCCGGAAGTGGACTATGACATGGAAGATATCCTTGCACGTTTAAAGCATGGAACAGACCGGGGCAAAAAACACAGTATTATCATCGTGGCTGAAGGCGTTGGCAGCGGAGTGGACTTCGGAAGAAAAATTGAAGAGGCTACAAACCTTGAAACACGCGTATCTGTTTTAGGACATATACAGCGTGGAGGATCACCGACTGCGTTTGACCGTGTGCTTGCAAGCCGTCTTGGTGCTTATGCTGTGGAATTATTGCTTGAAGGAAAAGGTGGCCGTGCAGTTGGCATTCAAAGCAATAAACTGACAAACAATGATATCCTTGAGATTTTAGATACTCCGCATACAGTCGATAAGAACATGTACCAGCTTTCAAAAGAATTATCCATCTAAATGATATCTGTTTGGTATCGTTTTCATACCTATTAACAGGAGGAATATATCGAATGAGAAAAACGAAAATAGTCTGTACGATCGGTCCTGCAAGTGAAAGTGTTGAAAAACTTACGCAATTAATGGAAGCCGGAATGAACGTTTCACGCTTAAACTTCTCACACGGAGATTTCGAAGAGCACGGAGCACGAATCAAAAACATCCGCGAGGCTTCAGGAAAGCTTAATAAGGATATCGCAATCCTATTGGATACTAAAGGACCTGAAATCCGCACACATTCCATGCAGGACGGTGCAATCGAGCTTGTTGCAGGATCAGAAGTGATCGTTTCAATGACTGAGGTGCTTGGAACTGCTGATAAGTTCTCTATCTCATACGAAGGATTAATTAATGATGTACATGCAGGCTCAATCATTTTGCTTGATGATGGACTGATTGGACTTGAAGTTCTTGAAATGAATAAAGAAACGAAAGAAATCAGAACAAAGGTTTTAAACACAGGAACATTAAAAAATAAAAAAGGTGTTAACGTTCCGGGAGTAAGCGTAAAGCTTCCAGGAATCACAGAAAAAGATGCAAATGATATTGTTTTTGGAATCGAGCAGGGAGTAGACTTCATCGCTGCGTCATTCGTACGGCGTGCAGCAGATGTTCTTGAAATTCGTGAATTGCTTGAAAAGCACGATGCAGGCCATATTCAAATCATTCCTAAAATTGAAAACCAGGAAGGTGTTGACAACATCGACGAGATTCTTGAGGTTTCAGATGGTTTAATGGTTGCACGCGGTGACTTGGGTGTTGAAATTCCTGCTGAAGAAGTGCCATTGGTTCAAAAAGACCTAATTAAAAAGTGCAATGCTTTAGGCAAACCGGTCATTACAGCTACGCAAATGCTGGACAGCATGCAGCGCAATCCGCGTCCGACACGGGCAGAAGCAAGTGACGTTGCAAATGCTATTTTTGACGGTACAGATGCGATCATGTTATCAGGTGAAACGGCTGCAGGTTCTTATCCGGTTGAAGCTGTTCAAACAATGAATAACATTGCTTCACGTGCAGAACAGGCGCTTGATTATAAGCAAATTCTTGCGAAACGCAGTGAACAGGCTGATATGACAATTACGGATGCAATTGGACAATCGGTTGCGCATACAGGCCTTAACTTGCAGGCTGCTGCTATTGTAGCAACTACTGAGAGCGGTCATACTGCCCGAATGATTTCTAAATACCGCCCTAAAGCTCCGATCGTTGCCGTTACTTCATGTGAGTCAGTATCTCGCAAGCTTGCTCTTGTTTGGGGAGTCTACCCGCGCAATGGTGAGAAAGCAGCATCAACAGATGAAATGCTTGATCAGGCAGTAGAAGAGTCATTAGAGTCAGGAATTGTTAAACATGGTGATTTAGTAGTCATCACTGCAGGCATTCCGATCGGCGAAACTGGCACAACGAACTTAATGAAAGTTCATGTTGTTGGAGATGTGATAGCTAAAGGACAGGGAATCGGACGCAAAACAGCGTTTGGCAAAGTTGTCGTAGCAAGCTCAGCTTCTGATGCTGATTCAAAAATGACTCAGGGTGCTATTTTAGTTTCTCAATGTACAGATCGCGATATGATGGGTGCATTAGAGAAAGCTTCAGCATTAATTACAGAAGAAGGCGGATTAACAAGTCATGCTGCTGTAGTTGGCCTGAGCCTTGGAATTCCGGTTATTGTAGGAGTAGAAGATGCAACTTCTATCCTGAAAGATGGTCAGGAAATTACAGTTGATGGATCACGCGGTGCCATCTATCAAGGACATGCAAGTGTTCTTTAAGAAAATACATTAAAAAGAGAAGGGCTTTTCCTTCTCTTTTTTGCATGCATTCCATATACTCTTTATATACGACAAAATGAGGTGCATTAGATGAGATATTTGCTGCCGTTTTTAATTATTATCCCAGCTTGTGAAATCGGCATCCTGCTTTTCTCTGGTAAAACGATCGGAATCATTCCAACTATCCTTATGATCATTGCTACTGGAATAGCTGGAGCATGGCTTGCAAAGAAGCAGGGAATGGAAGCGATCCGAAAAGTTCAGCGGGAAATAAGCTTTGGGAATTTACCTGGTGATGCCATAATCGATGGTCTTTGTGTACTTGTCGGGGGCTTGCTTCTATTATCACCCGGTTTCCTGACAGATTTAACTGGGTTTGTTTTATTAATACCGGCAACAAGGAAATTCGTAAAGCCGCTTCTCCAAAAATGGCTCAGCAGGCTGATTGACCAAAATCGATTTACGATCATACGATAGAGCCGCCCTGTGCATATTGCATCAGCGGTTTTTTTTTAGTTGCTATCACGATTTCTTAGCAGTGATAAATGTCCAAATATCTTCAAATACTCTAGCATTATGAAGGGCATTGAAAATGACTAAAGCCACAGGTCCTACAATTAAACCGAGAAATCCAATCAGTTTGAATCCAACAAATAATGAAATCAGAGTAGCCAGTGGATCAAGCCCAATTGTTGAGGATAAAATCTTTGGCTCCATCATTTGACGCTGAATCAATATAATCAGATATAAGACACCTAAACCAATAGCAAATGGCAGATCGCCGCTGAATGCCGAATAAACAATCCATGGAACAAAAACCAGGCCTGTTCCCAGATAGGGAAGCAAATCAACTGTTCCAATTAACAAAGCAATCGTTATTGCATAATCCACCTTCAGGAAGAGTAACCCTATTAATACGATAATCGTTGTGATGCTGATTAAAATCAGCTGCGCTTTAATAAATCCAAGCAAAGCTTTTTTTAGATCATCAACCACCGTTCTCCCGCTTTTTCTTGCTTTAAGAGGAAGATACTTGCGCAGCAGCTTTTGAAATTTGTACCAGTCTTTGCTGATAAAAAAAGCAGCTAGCAAGGAGAAAATCGTCACTGTTGCGGCGTTAGGCAGCCAGCTGATCAACAGAGGAATATTCTCAAGCAGCCCTTTTAAAAAATCGGCTGCATTCGATCCGATTTGTTCGCCAGCATTTTGAATGTTGGCAAGTATTGTAGCCTGCTGACTTGAATCAAGCGTATTAAATAAAGCAGCAATATCTTCATAGATGGGAAGCACACGATCCCCAATGAATGTCTCAATATAAACAACCAGAGTTTTGAAATGCTCAGGAACGGACGACGCCAGGTAGGTTGTTCCCGTTACGAGTTCTGCGATAAGCAAAGTTATGATTCCTGCGAAAATGACAAACAGGAATGCGATTGAAATAAAAACAGCAGCACTTCGGACCATTTTTGTTTCAAGCAAATTGACCATTGGATTAATAAGAATCGCAAGAATGAGACCTATAATAAACGGGTAAGTAAGTGCCGAGACATAATAGACAGAGGCTAAAGCGGCGGCAATGATACATGCAATAGCAAGTGCTCTGGCAGCAACTTGTACTAAATATGCATTCAAATGTTTCCCTCCTGTTTTTTATTCAGACATTTTTAGGATAAGAAAGGATATAAATTTCCGTAATCGTGTCAGTTCCACCGCCTAACTCCTCGGCCAGAACGGCTCCGCCAGCAAAGGCAAAAAGCGCCTTTTCTGTCGGATCCTTATCTGTCTGTCGGAGCTGACCAGGCGGTTCCGCTTTTCTAAGTAGAAACATGTTTTGAAAGGATGTAAGAGAATGAATCAACCTGTCCTATTTTTAATCATATTATTGATCGTTGGATTTCTTGCCAAAAATCAATCATTAATGTTTGCAGTCGGCTTTTTACTTATAATCAAACTGACCGGCCTTGATACTAAATTGTTCCCGCATATCCAGGCAAAAGGAATCAATTGGGGCGTAACGGTTATTACGATTGCCGTTTTGGTGCCGATTGCGACCGGTGATATTGGATTTAAGCAGCTGACAGAGGCAATGAGATCATCCTACGCATGGATTGCTCTAGGAGCAGGGATTGCTGTTGCCCTTATAGCCAAAAATGGCTTGACGCTTCTTTCTGAAGATCCCCATATAACAACAGCTCTTGTCTTTGGAACTATTTTAGCGGTGTCTTTATTTGGGGGAGTTGCAGTCGGTCCGCTGATTGGAGCGGGTATTGCCTATTTAGCGATGCAAACAGTTAAATTTTTTGGTTAATATAATAAATTCTGATACAATAAGTGAGAAGGCGCCCTAAAAACTCATTATTCTTCTTTAATATCATTTTTCTGACAAATTTTTTGGTTCTGGAAATTCTTTTCGTTCACAAAAATCAGATAATTGTTTATAATGGGTATAGGCAGTTTAATTCCGCCTTCTAATTAATTAAAGTCACAATTGAAGATAACATTCGATGTGGCTATTATATTAGCTGTAAATGTAAGCATTTTCTTTTTAAAAAAATGCTTGTGTATTGAGCAAGCGCTCGGTCGTTTAAACGATTGGAAGATTGGGCAAATAAAAAGAAAAGACCAGTTTGTCGAATGCTATCTTTTATTGTTGACGAGAAGAGCGGATCAATGGGGATATTTTTGCAAAGGAGAGATTTACATGACAACAACACGGGGTCTAGAAGGAGTAGTTGCTACTACTTCATCTGTAAGTTCAATTATTGATGATACTCTTACATATGCGGGGTATAATATCGATGATTTAGCAGAGAATGCTAGTTTCGAAGAGGTCGTTTATTTATTGTGGCATAGAAAGCTTCCGACAAAAGACCAGCTTGCAGAAATTAAAAAAGAGCTTGCTGAAAATGCAGAAATACCGCAGGAGGTTGTCGATCACTTTAAATCATACGATCTAAAATCTGTGCATCCGATGGCTGCTCTCCGTACAGCTGTTTCTCTTCTTGGCATATTTGACAGTGAAGCAGATGTAATGGATCCGGAAGCTAACTACCGCAAAGCGATCCGTCTTCAGGCAAAGCTGCCGACAATTGTTTCAGCATTTGCCCGTATCCGCAAAGGACTTGAGCCTATTAAACCAAAATCAGATGCTAGTTTAGCAGTGAATTTCCTGTATACTTTAATTGGAGAAGAGCCGAGCAGTGTTGCAGTGGAAGCTTTTAATAAAGCATTAGTCCTTCATGCTGATCATGAGCTGAATGCATCTACATTTACAGCACGCGTATGTGTAGCAACATTATCAGATGTTTATTCCGGCGTAACTGCAGCAATCGGCGCTCTTAAGGGACCTTTGCATGGCGGAGCAAATGAAGCGGTAATGAAAATGCTCAAAGAAATTGGAGACATTAATAACGTTGAGTCATACTTGCATGAAAAGTTCTCCCGAAAAGAAAAAATTATGGGCTTTGGACACCGTGTGTACCGTCAGGGAGATCCTAGAGCGAAACATCTGAAGGAAATGTCTGAAAAATTGACGAATCTTACAGGTGAGCCTAAATGGTTTAAAATTTCTACTAAAATTGAAGAAGTTGTAACAAGTGAAAAATCCATTCCGCCAAACGTGGATTTCTATTCTGCATCCATGTACCACAGCTTAGGCATTGATCATGATTTATTCACGCCTATCTTTGCTGTAAGCCGTGTATCAGGATGGCTCGCTCATATTCTCGAGCAATATGAGAACAACCGTCTGATCCGCCCGCGTGCAGATTACACAGGACCGAATATGCAGAAATACGTGCCACTGGACCAGCGGGGCTGAGCTCTCTTAATCACACAAGAGGCTCTTTTCAGGTAAAACTGAAACGGCCTCTTATTGAAGAATCAGAAGACCGCAGTTTTAGGTTTTTAAGTAGAGCCACCCCTGACTCCTCGGACAGAATAAAAACCCCTAAAAAGTCAAAAACGGACTTTTGGGTTGATTACTGATCTGTCTGTCGGAGCTAACCAGGCGATTCCGCTTTTCTGCGGTGTCTAGCTCCATCGCCTAACTCCTCGGCCAGAACGGCTCCGCCAGTAAAGGCAAAAAGCGCCTTTTCTGTCGGATCCTTATCTGTCTGTCGGAGCTGACCAGGCGATTCCACTTTTCTATATTACATAACAGGAGGTTATTATTTTGACACAAGGACAAAAAATTACAGTTGCAAATGGAGTATTAAACGTACCTAACAATCCTATCATTCCATTTATCGAAGGGGACGGAATTGGTCCTGATATCTGGGCGGCAGCTTCACGCGTTTTAGAGGCAGCAGTTGAAAAAGCATATAATGGCGAAAAGAAAATTGAGTGGAAAGAAGTTTTAGCTGGAGAAAAAGCATTTAACAAAACTGGGGAATGGCTTCCTGAAGAAACACTTGAAGTAATCCGCGAATATTTCATTGCTATTAAAGGACCTTTAACTACTCCAGTAGGCGGAGGAATCCGCTCGTTGAACGTTGCTCTTCGTCAAGAGCTTGACTTGTTCACTTGTCTTCGTCCTGTACGCTATTTTAATGGTGTTCCTTCTCCAATTAAGCGCCCTGAAGATACAGACATGGTGATTTTCCGTGAAAATACGGAAGATATCTATGCTGGTATTGAGTATGCTAAAGGATCAGAAGAAGTAGAAAAATTGATTGCTTTCCTTAAAAATGAGTTAGGCGTTAATAAAATCCGTTTCCCTGAAACTTCAGGAATCGGCATTAAACCTGTTTCTGAAGAGGGAACTCAGCGTCTGGTGCGTGCAGCAATCAATTATGCAATTAAAGAAGGCCGCAAATCAGTTACACTCGTTCATAAAGGAAACATCATGAAATATACTGAAGGTGCTTTCAAAAACTGGGGCTATGAACTGGCTGAAAAAGAATTCGGAGATCAAGTATTTACTTGGGCTGAATACGACCGCATCGTAGAAAAAGACGGCAAGGATGCAGCAAACAAAGCACAGCAGGATGCAGAAGCTGCAGGCAAAATCATCGTAAAAGATTCGATTGCAGATATCTTCCTTCAGCAGATCTTAACTCGTCCGCGTGAATTTGACGTAGTTGCAACAATGAACTTAAACGGAGATTACATTTCTGATGCCCTAGCTGCTCAAGTTGGCGGAATCGGTATTGCTCCTGGAGCAAATATCAACTATGAAACTGGACATGCTATATTCGAAGCTACTCATGGCACAGCTCCTAAATATGCGGGACTTGATAAAGTAAATCCATCATCTGTTATTCTGTCAGGTGTGTTAATGCTTGAGCACTTAGGCTGGAATGAAGCAGCTAAATTAGTTGTTGACGCAATGGAAAAATCAATCTCAGATAAAGTAGTTACGTATGACTTTGCCCGTTTGATGGACGGCGCTAAAGAAGTAAAATGCTCTGAGTTCGCTGATGCTTTAATCAGCAAAATGTAAGTAAACAAGTTAAGGCTATTTTTCTTTTAAGAAAAATAGCCTTATAGTACATAGTAAAGGGGATGTTTTGATTGGGAATGAAACGTAAAAAGGTATCCGTCATAGGTGCTGGCTTTACTGGTGCGACTACGGCATTTTTATTAGCTCAAAAAGAACTTTCAGATGTTGTATTAGTCGATATTCCGCAACTTGAGAATCCTACTAAAGGAAAAGCATTAGATATGCTTGAAGCAAGCCCTGTTCAAGGATTTGATGCAAATATTATTGGAACAAGCGATTATGCCGATACAGCTGATTCTGATATTGTCATCATTACAGCAGGCATCGCCCGCAAACCTGGAATGAGCCGTGATGATCTAGTTCAAACAAACCAAAAAATTATGAAGAGTGTTACACAAGAAATTGTAAAATACTCTCCAAATACAATTATTATCGTATTAACAAATCCTGTTGATGCAATGACATACACTGTGTATAAAGAATCAGGATTCCCGAAAAGCCGTGTTATCGGACAATCAGGAGTACTTGATACAGCGCGCTTCCGTACATTCGTTGCTCAAGAGCTGAATCTTTCTGTGAAGGATGTAACAGGTTTTGTACTAGGCGGACACGGAGACGATATGGTGCCGCTTGTACGCTACTCATATGCCGGCGGTATTCCGCTTGAAACACTGATCCCGAAAGACCGTTTAGAAGCAATCGTTGAGAGAACACGCAAAGGCGGCGGAGAGATTGTTAACTTATTAGGCAATGGCAGTGCGTATTACGCTCCAGCAGCTTCATTAGTTGAAATGTCAGAAGCGATCCTTAAAGATCAGCGCCGCGTAATCCCTGCGATTGTCTACTTAGAAGGCGAGTATGGCTATGAAGGAATTTACCTGGGCGTGCCAACTATCCTTGGCGGTAACGGGCTTGAGCAAATTATTGAACTTGAATTAACGAGTGACGAAAAAGAAGCTTTAACAAAGTCTGCGGACTCTGTAAAAAGCGTAATGAAAGTTCTTTCGTAAAAAACTGAAGTTGGGGAGAGATCCCCAGCTTCTTTATAAAATGAATTGTAAACGTTTTCAATTCTGGAGGTGACCGAAAATGCTGCTTGGCAAAAAAAGAAAACTTGGGAGACAAATCGAAGAGATCACAACAGGCGAAAAATTAACGCTTACAGAAAAGATTGAAGATAAAGATCTGCTCCTGTATCTTGGATTGACAAATGACGCAAACCCGCTGTACATTCAGCATGACTATGCCTCTTTAACACCTTATGAAAAACCGATTGTACCAAGTATCATGCTGACAGGAATTATTACATCTGCTGTTTCGAAATATTTGCCGGGACCAGGAAGCCATATCCTGGAGCAGAACCTCTCGTTTCCCCTGCCAGTCTATCATTACAGCATGATTCAGTTTTTCTTTGAAGTCACAGATGTTAATAAAACAGAGAATCAAATTACCTTGCGTGTAGAAGCGCAAAATGAAAAAGAAGTGACTGTTATCGAAGGAACGATCATTGTCGTACCGCCAGTTCAGCTTTCTTCAATGGACGGCCATGCTCTTGAAAACTTTTAAACCTGCCATACCAGCGTCCTAATTCGGATGCTGGTATTTTATTTTTTAATAAATATCAATTAGGATACATGTACTTTTGTTCTTCTCCTTTATGTATCCAATAGGAATTTGTCTGCTTTTTATTGGTCATTCTAATGAATAGTAACCTGCCTATTTAAATCAGGATCTGCACGTTCTGAAAGAAAACGTTTGTTCAATTGCATCTATCCTCTATAATGGAGATATAAAAAGAGATAAAGCGTTTTGGATTGTTTGGGGTAAAACTATTTGGTGGAGGCTTATATGAGTAAGAAAATTCTGGTCGTAGATGATGAACAATCAATATTAACCCTGCTTCAATACAATCTTATTCAAGCAGGTTTTGAAGTCATTACAGCAATCGATGGAGAAGAAGGTCTTGAAAAGGGGTTAAATGAATCGCCTGATTTAATGGTGCTAGATCTCATGCTTCCCAAAATGGACGGCATAGAGGTATGCAAACAGCTTAGACAAAAGAAAATCATGGTGCCGATTCTGATGCTGACGGCTAAGGATGATGAATTTGATAAAGTTTTGGGTTTAGAACTGGGCGCAGATGATTATATGACAAAGCCTTTCAGTCCAAGAGAAGTAGTTGCGAGAGTAAAGGCTATCTTAAGAAGAACTCAGACTTCATCAGATACAGAGATCAAAGAACTTGATACTTCTGAAAGAATGATGATTGGAGATCTGAAGATCCTCCCGGAACATTATGAGGCATATTACGGAGATGAACGTCTTGAGCTGACGCCTAAAGAATTCGAACTTCTTGTTTATTTAGCCAGACATAAGGGACGTGTGCTTACAAGGGACCAGCTGCTGAGCGCAGTATGGAACTATGATTTCGCCGGAGATACCCGAATCGTTGATGTTCATATCAGCCACTTGCGTGAAAAAATTGAACGAAACACAAAAAAACCGCTATACATAAAAACGATAAGGGGACTGGGATACAAGCTCGAGGAGCCTAGAATGGATGAATAGGTTTCGCTCACGCCTGATATTTGCTCTTATCACACTGATTATTGCTGTTTTAATTGGCCTCGGGCTGCTTCTTGGTCAAATATTCGGCAGTTATTATATGAATTCTTTTCAGGAGCGGATAAAAGAAGAGGCAAAAATAACTGAGCTTTTTATTCAGGAAAAAGGATTTACGTCTCCTGATTTCGATTCGTTTCTTAAACATTACAGTGATACAATCAATTCCCATATTACAATTTATGATCGAAACGGAAACGTTTTAAAGGATGCAGGGCCTTTTTTGCAAGACCATGATGCCATTGCGAAAGAAATTCTGCTGAAACACCGCAATGCCAATAAAGGATTCAAACTCAATATTGAAGAAGACAATCTTTATTTTTACGGTTTGCCTTACATTGAAAAGGATGTGAAGCAAGGATACATTGTCCTGAGCTCTACAGAAAACTCCTTAAAGAAAATCAATCAGCAGATCTGGGTTCTTCTCATTGCAAGCCTTGGTTTGGCTCTTCTCGTTATTCTTCTGCTAGCGGTAAGAATTACGTCGCGCTATACAAGACCAATTGAATCTGCAACAAATGTGGCCATGGAGCTTGCAAAAGGCAACTATAAAGCAAGAACGTATGAAGATCATCTGGATGAAACAGGCATGCTTAGTCAATCAATAAATATACTTGCAAGAAATCTTCAGGATATGAACCGTGCCCAGGAAATGCAGCAGGATCGTCTTCAGACTCTAATAGAAAACATGGGCAGCGGATTGATTTTGATTGATGGCAGAGGATATATCAATCTTGTCAATCGTGCATACAAAGAATTATTCAATATTGAATCCACCGACTTTTTATATAAGCTGTACTATGAAGCATTCGAGCATAAAGAAATTGTGGATTTAGTCGAGCACATCTTTATGACTGAAATTAAAGCAAGAAAACAGCTGCATCTTCCGCTGAAAATAGAGCGCAGGCATTTTGAAGTCTATGGTGCGCCGATTATTGGCACAAACGATGAATGGAAAGGCATCGTTCTGGTATTTCATGATATTACGGAACTGAAAAAGCTTGAGCAAATGAGAAAAGACTTTGTTGCAAATGTATCTCACGAGCTGAAAACGCCAATCACATCCATAAAAGGCTTTACTGAGACCTTGCTTGATGGTGCACTTGAGGACAAACAGACTCTGGAGTATTTTCTATCAATCATTTTAAAAGAAAGCGACAGACTGCAAACGCTGATTCAGGATTTACTTGATTTATCGAAAATTGAACAGCAGGGCTTCAAGCTCAATCTTCAAAACTGCAATGCAAAGGAAATCCTTGAAGAGGTCATTATCATTCTTAAAAGCAAAGCAGATGAGAAAGAAATTGAGTTATCACTGCATGTAAATTCCGACGAACTCTATGTGTATGGGGATGTGTACCGTCTGAAGCAAATCTTTATTAATCTCATAAGCAATGCTTTGAACTATACCCCTAAAGGCGGCAGAGTTCAGGTGTCATTAAAAGACGGTGAAAGTTACGCAACCTTTATTGTCAGCGATACAGGCATTGGAATTGAAAAAGAAGAGATTCCGAGGATTTTTGAACGTTTTTACAGAGTAGATAAAGCGAGAAGCCGGAACTCGGGAGGAACGGGACTTGGGCTTGCTATTGTGAAGCATTTGGTTGAAGCGCATAAGGGCCAGATTTTTGTAAACAGCACGGTAGGTGAAGGAACGACATTCACAGTAAAACTCAATAAAAATAATCATTTAGATTAGGTTTACATTATATTTACATCACATTTAATTTTGCTTAATAAAGTGCTGTTAATATAATAAGTGAAAACCCCTTCATCCAAGGAGCCAATCTTTTGGACGAGAACATTCCCTGTTCTCGTCCCTTTTTTTGTTCGTATTTAGATTAAAATGCTTACAAAAAAAGTGAAACCTTTTCTTGGGAATTGCGTAAATATTTGAGAAGGGAAAAAGGGGGCGTAGAAATGATCAGCATCAAGCGCATTTATACAATAATCGGAGCTGTCTTATTAGTTATTGTTTTAGCTATTATCGCTTTTACAACCTGGTATACGGTAGATGAATCGGATCAGGCTGTTATTATTACTTTTGGTGAAGTAGAAGAAGGCATAAGTGAACCTGGACTTCATTTTAAAATGCCGTGGCCGATTCAAACTGTAGAAAAACTGTCAAAAGAAACATTCAGTCTTCAGTTTGGCTACACAGAAAAGGATGGAGATGTGAAGTCATTTCCAAAAGACACAAAAATGATCACGGGTGATGAAAATATTGTTTTGGCTGATATGGTTGTGCAATGGAAAATAACCAATCCTGAAAAATATTTATTTAACTCTGAGGATCCTCAGGAAATTTTATATGATGCTACATCTGCATCATTAAGAAGTATTATCGGAAGTTCCATTATTGATGATGCACTGACATCCGGAAAAGTTGAAATCGAGGAAGATGTACAAGAGCTTTTAATCTCCCTCGTTGAAAAATATGATATCGGTATTTCAGTCCTTGCTGTGAAACTGCAGGATGTTGATCTGCCGAATGATAAGGTTCGCAAAGCCTTTACAGATGTAACAAGTGCCCGTGAAACGATGAATACAAAAATAAATGAAGCAAAGAAATATTCAAATCAGCGTACTCAAGAGGCAGAGGGAGAAAAAAATGCATTAATCTCAAAAGCTGAAGGGGATAAAACCGCAAGAATTGAGAAAGCACGCGGTGAGGTGGCTACCTTCAATGCCATTCTGGGTGAGTATCAGAATGCAAAGGGAATCACTGAAAAACGATTAATCCTTGAAACGATTGATCAAGTACTGCCGGGAGCAAGCATTTATTTCATGAAAGATGACGGCAACACAATGAAGTATTTCCCGATCGGAGAAATGCAAAAACAAACAGAGGCTATGCCAAAAGCAGCAGATGAAAAAGGAAGTGATAAAAATGGCCAATGATAATCTAGTCAAAATGAAAGGTCACAGCAGAGATTTCAGCGGATACAGGAAGTATATCCGCACGGGGATCTGGTTCATTTTAGCGCTGATCCTTGCTGTAGTGCTGCTGACAAATCTATTTGTCGTTAAAGAAAATGAGTACAAAGTAATCCGCCAGTTTGGGGAAGTTGTTAAAATCATTGAAAAACCAGGTCTGCACATAAAAATACCATTTGTACAAACGGTATCTTCGATTCCAAAATACCAAATGACTTTTGATGTAGAAGAGGCGGAAATTAACACAAAAGATAAAAAGCGCATTTTGATAGATAACTATGCTGTGTGGAAAGTAGATGACCCCAAAAAATTGATTGCCAATGCAAGAACACTTGTCAATGCTGAAACAAAGATGGCTGAATTTACGTTCTCTACTGTTCGTTCTGAACTTGGGAAATTGAACTACGATGATATCATCAACGATGAAAAATCCTCCCGGGGAAGCATTAACGATAAAGTAACAGAGATTGTGAATTCACTTCTTGAAAAAGATGGATACGGCATCAGTGTAACGGACGTCAGGATTAAACGAACAGATCTTCCTGAAGATAATGAGGAATCGGTTTACACCAGAATGATCTCAGAACGTCAGTCTACAGCCCAGGAGTATTTATCTATGGGAGATGCCCAAAAAAATACGATCATTGCAGAGACAGACCGGAACGTAAAAGAAATGCTTGCTAAAGCGGCTGCAGACGCAGACGTCATTCGAAGTCAAGGTGAAAAGGAAGCAGGTAAGGTATACAACAGTTCTTATTCAAAAGATCCTGAATTCTATGAACTGTACCGCACTCTGGAATCCTACAAGAAAACAATCGACAATGAAACAGTCATCATTATGCCGTTTGACTCAGAGTATGCCAAAACACTGATGGGTGGGACGGAATAATCTTTAACACCTTTAAAGAAATAATAAGCCCTTGATTTTCTTTCTATCTGCCTGTCATGGTAGAATAGAGGAAGATAAATCATGGGTTTTTTTATATAAAAAAACATTTTTTATAGGTGCATTTTTTTAATACAGGAGGTTCATTTGAATGACAAAAAAACTCGTTCTCATTGACGGGAACAGCATTGCCTATCGCGCTTTTTTTGCATTGCCGCTGCTGAATAACGATAAGGGTGTACATACCAATGCTATATATGGATTTACAATGATACTTATGAAAATTCTTGAGGATGAAAAACCTTCACACCTTCTAGTTGCATTTGATGCCGGGAAAACCACTTTCAGACATGAAACGTATAAAGAATATAAGGGCGGCAGACAAAAGACACCGCCTGAGCTGTCGGAGCAGTTTCCGTTTATCCGCGAGCTGCTGGATGCCTACAGCATATCACGATATGAACTTCCAAATTTTGAAGCGGACGACATTATAGGAACTCTATCAAGACAAGCCGAGAAGGATGGATTTGAAGTAAAAGTCATCTCCGGCGATAAAGATTTAACGCAGCTTGTTTCAGAGCATGTCACTGTTGATATTACTAGAAAAGGAATTACTGACGTTGATTCTTATACACCGGAGTTTGTTCAGGAGAAATATGGACTTGTTCCGGCTCAGATTGTGGATATGAAAGGGTTAATGGGTGATAGCTCGGATAATATCCCCGGAGTTCCGGGAGTGGGAGAGAAGACGGCGATTAAGCTTCTTAAGGAGTACGAAACGCTTGAGCGGCTCCTTGAATCTCTTGATCAGGTGACCGGGAAAAAGTTAAAAGAGAAACTCGAAGAAAATAAGGACCAGGCCATTATGAGCAAGGAGCTTGCAACAATCAACTGTGATGCACCGGTAGAAATCACATTGGCTGATGTGCAGTACGGGGGCTACGATGTAAAGAATATAATTGGGATATACAAAGAGCTTGGATTCAATTCGCGGCTCGATAAACTTGGAGCGGAAGCAGACATTGAGGAACAGCCAATCGAGGATGTCCAATATGAAATTGCAGAAGAAATAACAGATGACCTCCTAACAGATGAAGCTGTTCTAATCGTGGAAGTATTGGAAGAGAATTATCATAACAGCGACATTATCGGTCTTGCGATTATAAATGAGAACGGAAACTTTTATGTTCCGACCGAACTTGCTTTAAAATCTGAAAAGTTTTCTAAATGGGCATCAGACGATACGAAGCGCAAAACCGTTTACGATGCAAAACAATCAATTGTGGCTCTTCACTGGCAGGGAATTGATCTGAATGCGGTTGAATTTGATGTTTTGCTTGCGGCATACATCCTCGATCCTTCACAAACGTTTAATGATGCTGCAAGTGTTGCCCGTCATAAAGGAATACATATCGTTCAGTCTAATGATACTGTATATGGAAAAGGGGCCAAGCGAAGGATTCCGGACACTGAAAGGCTAGCAGAGCATCTGGTTCGGAAAGGAAAAGCTCTTCAAACAGTCAGGGAAAAACTTCAGCTTGAACTGGAGGAGAATGAACAGCTTGAGCTTTATCAGGATCTTGAAATGCCGCTTTCGATCATTTTAGCTGATATGGAATCAACAGGTGTAACGGTGGATGTGAACCGTTTAAATGATATGGGCCAGCAGCTGACTGAACGGTTAAAAACTCTTGAAGAAAATATCCATCGTTTGGCAGGGGAAGCATTCAACATTAATTCTCCGAAGCAGCTCGGCGTGATTTTATTTGATAAGCTTCAGCTTCCAGCCGTAAAGAAGACAAAAACGGGATATTCTACATCTGCTGATGTTCTTGAAAAACTTGCAGACAAGCATGAGATTGTTCAGGAAATCCTCCATTACCGTCAGCTGGGGAAGCTGCAGTCCACTTATATTGAAGGGCTGCTGAAAGTTGTTCACCGCGACACAAATAAAGTCCATACAAGATATGTTCAGACATTAACGCAGACAGGGCGTTTAAGCTCGACAGATCCCAATCTGCAGAACATACCAATCCGGTTAGAAGAAGGGCGTAAAATCCGCCAGGCCTTTGTCCCTTCTGAACCAGACTGGGTGATGTTTGCTGCAGACTATTCTCAAATTGAGCTGAGAGTTCTTGCCCATATAGCAGGAGACATCAATTTAATTGAGGCCTTTCAAAATGATCTGGACATTCATACGAAAACGGCAATGGATGTGTTTCATGTTGAAGCGGAAGCCGTGACTTCAAATATGAGAAGACAGGCAAAAGCCGTAAACTTTGGTATTGTTTACGGCATAAGTGATTATGGTTTATCTCAAAGCTTAAATATCACCCGTAAAGAAGCGGGGGAATTTATTAAACGCTACCTGGAAAGCTTCGAAGGTGTCAAAGAGTATATGGATGAAATCGTTCAGGAAGCAAAGCAAAATGGCTATGTAAAAACACTGCTGCAGCGCCGTCGATACATTCCAG
Organism: Bacillus sp. V2I10; assembly: GCF_030817055.1. NCBI lineage: Bacteria > Bacillati > Bacillota > Bacilli > Caryophanales > Bacillaceae > Bacillus > Bacillus sp. V2I10. The sequence goes on from NZ_JAUSYV010000001.1 coordinate 1,654,794, forward strand.
AGATTACAAGCAGAAATTTCAACGTGCGCAGTTTTGCCGAGAGAACGGCTATGAATACTCCGATACAGGGAAGCGCCGCTGATATCATTAAAAAAGCGATGATTGATATGGCTGCACAGCTGAAAGAAATGAACCTGAAAACACGATTATTGCTGCAGGTGCATGATGAATTGATCTTTGAAGCGCCTAAAGCTGAAATCGAAATTCTTGAAAAATTGGTTCCGCAAGTGATGGAGCATGCCGTTGAACTAAAGGTGCCGCTTAAAGTTGATTATTCATTCGGATCATCTTGGTATGACGCAAAATAAGGAAGTGATAGGATGCCTGAACTGCCAGAGGTTGAAACCGTAAGACGGACACTTATTGAACTTGTAAAAGGAAAAACAATCGCAGCCGTTTATATTCATTGGCCTAAAATCATTAAAAGACCGGAAGTGACCGAGCAATTTCAGGATGCCGTCGTTGGTCAGACAATCCATGATGTAGGGAGAAGGGGAAAGTTCCTGAAATTTTTCCTTGATGACTATGTGCTCGTTTCACATCTGAGAATGGAAGGAAGATACGGTCTATACAAGGATTCTGACCCGATTGATAAACATACACATGTTGTTTTTGCGATGACAGACGGTACAGAACTGAGATATAAAGATGTACGCAAGTTTGGAACAATGCATCTTTTCAAAAAGGGAGAGGAGGAACTCGATCTTCCCTTATCTCATTTAGGGCCTGAGCCTTTTTCTGACAATTTTACTGTGAGTTATCTAAGCGAAAAGCTTCAAAAAACAAATCGGAAAATAAAAGTTGTCCTGCTGGATCAAAAAGTGATGGTTGGACTTGGGAATATATATGTCGATGAGGCTTTATTCCGGGCGGGCATTCATCCTGAACGCCTTTCAAACGAATTATCAGATGAGGAAATCGTAAAGCTTCACAATGAGATTATTCTTACTTTAAGTGAGGCGGTTGAAAAAGGCGGCAGCACCATAAGATCCTACGTCAACACACAAGGGCAGATTGGTATGTTCCAGCTTGAACTGTTTGTTTACGGAAGAACAAATGAGCCGTGTAAAGTTTGCGGAAAAACGCTGATAAAAACAGCTGTAGGGGGCAGAGGAACACACTATTGCGAAAATTGCCAGCGATGAGGCTTTAACAACTCATAGGCCATTGTCATATACTACCGTAGCTTTTTGCGGAAGGGGCATGGTTTATGGTTGCAGCTGCATCACTCTTTTTATTAGCATTTGCAGTAAGTTTGGATAGTTTTTCAGTCGGGTTTACTTATGGATTAAGAAAAATGAGCATGCCATTTAAATCAATCGTTATTATTGCCTGCTGTTCGGCAGTGACTTTGCTTTTAGCGATGGGAGCAGGTCACCTGCTTACGTCATTTCTCCCCCATAGCCTGACTGGAAAACTTGGAGGCATGATCTTAATTGCCATTGGAGCGTGGGTTCTTTATCAGTTTTTTCAGCCGGTAAAAGAAATGACGCAGGAAGAATCGGAGAAAACACTGCTCAACTTAGAGATTAAATCGTTCGGAATCGTGATTAATATATTAAGCAGGCCTACTGCGGCGGATATTGATAAATCAGGAACCATTACAGGAGTAGAGGCCCTGCTGCTGGGTTTTGCGTTATCACTTGATGCATTTGGAGCAGGAATCGGAGCTGCCCTTTTAGGATATTCGCCTATTTTAACAAGCTTGCTGGTAGCTGTTATGAGCTCATTGTTTGTAGCGTTTGGGATAAAATCAGGCCATCTCTTTTCACGGTTTGCCTGGATGGATAAACTCACTTTTTTACCAGGTGTCCTGCTGATTATTTTAGGCATCTGGAAGCTGTAGGGGAAGGGGAATTCAAAGTGACATTGGCGATTGGATTAACAGGAGGCATAGCCAGCGGAAAAAGTACAGTCTCAAACATGTTCAAGGATGCAAATATCCCCGTAATAGATGCAGATGTAATCGCCAAACAAGTAGTGGAAGCAGGAGAACCTGCTTACCATTCAGTGGTAGAAACATTTGGGCGCAGCATCTTAAAAGATGATGGTGCAATTGACCGTGAAAAGTTAGGCAGCATCGTCTTTCAAAATGAAACAGAGCGAAAAAAATTAAACGGCATCGTACATCCCGCAGTCCGAAGGGAAATGCTGAAACAAAAAGAGGATGCCGAAAGAAGAAATGAGCCTGCGGTTGTGCTCGATATTCCTCTCTTATTCGAAAGCAATTTAGCACATATGGCAGACGTAACAGTTGTCGTATATGTAGATCCCCATGTGCAGCTTGAGCGTCTGATGAACCGGAATCAATTGACAAAACAGGAAGCCGAGTGGCGAATACAGTCACAGCTGCCTCTGAACGATAAGAAGGACAAAGCTGATGAAGTGATCGATAACAATGGCTCGCTTCAGTCTACGAAAAGACAATTTGAAGAGTTAATGAAAAAATGGAATCTAGCTTCTAATTGAAGCTTGATTCTTTTTTTTTTGAAAAAAAACGAAATTAATCATCCTATTAGGGGTTAAATGTGATATACTATTTATGAAATTAAGCATATATTAGTATATCACATAATCCGGAAGGGGTAATGGTATGAAAGCGAAGATTGCCATTAACGGTTTTGGTCGCATTGGGAGAATGGTATTTAGAAAAGCAATCTTTGAAGAGGATTTATCGATTGTAGCGATTAACGCCAGCTATCCGGCTGAGACGTTGGCGCACATGATAAAATATGATACAAATCACGGGAAATTCGAGGGTGAAGTTATTCCATTCGATGATTATTTACTTGTAAATGGACAAAAAATCCAGCTGTTAAATTTCAGAGATCCCAGGGATTTGCCATGGGGATTAATGGATATTGATATCGTCATTGAAGCAACGGGTAAGTTCAATGACGGTGAAAAAGCCATGTACCATGTACAGGCAGGGGCTAAAAAAGTAGTCCTGACGGCACCTGGCAAAAACGAAGATGTAACAATTGTGATGGGAGTAAATGAAGAGGCTTACAATAATGAACAGCACGTCATTATTTCAAATGCTTCCTGCACAACAAACTGTCTCGCGCCAGTTGTAAAAGTACTTGACGAGCAATTCGGAATCGAAAACGGATTAATGACGACAGTACATGCTTACACAAATGATCAAAAAAACATAGATAACCCTCATAAAGACCTTCGCAGAGCAAGAGCCTGCGGCCAGTCCATTATTCCAACAACAACAGGAGCAGCAAAGGCACTGTCACTCGTATTGCCGCATCTTCAGGGAAAACTGCATGGGATGGCGCTCAGAGTGCCAACACCTAATGTTTCGCTTGTAGATCTTGTGGTGGATGTGAAGAGGGATGTAACGGTTGAAGAAGTAAGTTCTGCATTTATGACTGCTGCAAGCGGACCTTTACAGGGAGTGCTGGACTTCACGACAGAACCGCTTGTTTCTGTAGATTTCAATACAAACTCCCACTCTGCAATCATTGATGGTTTATCAACAATTGTGATGGCGGGCCGTAAAATAAAAGTGCTGGCCTGGTATGACAATGAATGGGGATATTCTTGCAGAGTCGTTGACCTAGTTCAGTTTGTTGCTTCAAAAATGAAGCGGCTGTCTGCAGTTTAATAAGATGATAAGATGGAAACAGGCTGCGCTGGCAGCCTGTTTTTTTAATGTCTAAGGAACCTTTGCTTTGGGAATGTGAAGAGATGGATGATGTGAAGCAGCTCTATGCGTCCAGATAAGGTTATAAATCCGCATTAAGCTGTTAAAACAAACGTTCACAGTTTCATAAATTTAACCATCACAACAAAAAAAGAGCATATTAAGAAAAAATGGGCTTTCTCAAAAATCAGTTTTGGCGGGCTCTCTGGTTCATGTGAGAAACTGTGCTGTATTTTTTCAAAAAAAGTTTGTTGCAAAAAGAAACTAAAGGAAGTATACTATTTTTCGTGAACTTCTTACTAAGCACGGCCTTGTGGCTACTTAAAGGGTTAGGACCTCTTTGGACTAACTTTCCCCCGTGGTAGTTGAACAAACCATTTGCGAAGAATTCATGTAAACTAATTTTGCTAAAGGGGGATCCATTAAAAATGGAAACAATGGGACGACACGTTATCTCAGAATTATGGGGATGCGACTTTGATAAGCTGAACGATATGGAATACATTGAAAAAACGTTTGTAAATGCTGCTTTAAAATCAGGTGCCGAAGTACGCGAGGTTGCCTTTCATAAATTTGCTCCACAAGGTGTAAGCGGAGTTGTTATTATCTCTGAATCACATTTAACCATCCACAGCTTCCCTGAGCACGGATATGCAAGCATCGATGTTTACACATGCGGTGACTTAAATCCAAATATTGCTGCAGACTACATTGCAGAAGCTCTTGGAGCACAAACTCGCGAGAATATTGAAATTCCGCGCGGCATGGGTCCTGTACAAGTTAAACAAGCTCAAGTAAAAGCTCTTTAATGATGAATCATTTTAATGTAAAATAAAAGAGGTGCACCTGCACCTCTTTTTTCTTATGTTTCAGAAATGTTCTTTTATTATTAAACACCTGCACTTTTGTCTAAGAATTACAAGTTTACATATAGAAAACAATAAAAGGAGCTTTACTTCGACTATGAGCATGCTGCGAAAAATGAAGGTTTTTCTTTCTACAGGTCAAGAAACATCCGAAAATCATTATGACGACGCATTAAAAAGCCATTATTATAAAACAACTGCAAAAAAGGCAATTGAAGCTGTTGAAAATACATTCAGCAAACAGCCCGGTGCGACGGTTACATCTGTTTCAGAAGACCGGGGCGAAATCAGCATTGTGATTGACAAGCCGAAAAAAGCACTGATGATTATAACCATCGTTTCGGTGAGACCTTATGAAACAGCTATTGATTTTAATGTATCAGCAGACACTAAATTGGCAAGCGATTTCGGATTCAGCCGAAAGCTGATTATTGATGCCTATGAAAAGCTGAACAAAGCACTGCCGTTTATAGGAACCGGACTGAATCCAAAGTGATTCTTGCAGCATGTCATTTATTTTCATAAAAAAATAAAGAAACAACCCTGATGCTTTTGGATTGGAGCTGGTAGTATGAAATGTCCAACATGTCAGCATAATGGAACAAGAGTGCTTGACTCTCGGCCTGTTGATGAAGGGAAATCGATTCGAAGACGACGTGAATGCGAGGAATGCCAATATCGGTTCAACAACCTTTGAAAAAGTGGAAGAAATTCCGCTGATTGTTGTGAAAAAAGAAGGCGTTAGAGAAGAGTTCAGCAAGGACAAAATTCTGCGGGGCTTGATTAAGGCTTGCGAAAAACGCCCTGTGCCTCTTACGAACTTAGAGGAAATCGTTCAGGAGATTGAAAAGGAATTAAGAAATCAAGGAATCTCAGAAGTAAACAGTGAAGATATCGGCGAGATGGTAATGGACAGACTTGCACACGTTGATGAAGTTGCATACGTCCGGTTTGCTTCAGTTTACCGTCAATTTAAAGATATCAATGTTTTCATTCAAGAGTTATCAGAACTGATTAAAAAGGTGAAATAAAGAGCTCGTGAAGGAATCGCTTCAGGCTCTTTTTTCAACTTATGAAATAGAGGGAAAGTAATGGACAAGCATTGGAATCAGTTATTGCCTGTTGATCGGTATTTGGTCAAAATGAATGGTGTCCTGCAGGATTTTGACAGGAAAGTTTTGACGCTGCTTTATCAGCCGCTATTAGGTGCAAAATGCTATGGTCTTTATATGACGCTTTGGGCGGAGCTTGAACAGGACCGGATGTGGAGCGAAGAAACGACACATCATGGACTGATGTCCCTCATGCAAAGCAACCTGAGAGAAATCTATGAAGAGCGGATTAAACTTGAAGGCATCGGATTATTAAAAACATATCAAAAGGAACAAAGTGACACAAAGCTGTACATCTACGAATTAATGCCTCCCCTAAAGCCTGCTGATTTTTTTCAGGATGGGGTATTAAACATTTATTTATATAATCGCGTAGGGAAAAACAAATACAATCAGCTGAAAAAGTTTTTTGCAGACAGCAGTCTGTCTTCTGATCTTGTTCAGATTACCAGGCCGTTTAATGAGGTATTTAAATCTCTTCAGCCGAGTGAAATGATTTCCAGACTCACAGATGAGGTGCAGGAAGACCTTGAACCTGAAAAAGGATCAGAATTTTATCATTCTGGAGAAGCCGCATCGCCTCAGATGACAGATGAAGTGTTTGATTTTGATTTATTTTTTGCAGGTTTGTCTGAAGCTGTCATTCCCAGAAAATCCATAACAAAGAAAGTGAAAGAAACCATTAAAAAGCTTTCTTACTTGTATGGCATAGGTGCAATGGAAATGAAAAATGTCGTGATGAATGCAATTGACGCAAATGAAACAATCCAGATTGACAGTTTGAGAAAAGCTGCAAGAGACTGGTATCAGTTTGAACACGGCGAAAAATTGCCTGCACTTGCCGATAAAACCCAGCCGGTTTTACTAAGATCTGATACTTCCTCAAAAAAAGAACTGTCTCAGGAGGAAATGCTGATCAGACAGCTGGATTCAATATCGCCAAAGCAGTTTTTAATGGATCTGGCAGACGGAATTGAGCCGGCAGCTGCAGATTTACAGATCGTTGAAGAAGTGATGTTTAAGCAAAAGCTTCATCCTGGCGTCGTCAATGTTTTAATTTACTATGTTATGTTAAAAACAGATATGAAGCTATCGAAAACGTATGTGCAAAAAATTGCAAGTCACTGGGCGAGAAAACAAGTATCCACTGTGAAATCGGCTATGGAGCTCGCTAAGCAGGAGCATCGCCAATACCAGGAGTGGGCCGAAAAGAAAACCGTTTCTAAAACAGGCAGAAAGCTGATACGGAAAGAGAAGCTTCCACAGTGGCTTAAAGAAGACCTGGAAAAACCCGATACAAAAGAAGAAATCAACCAAACAGAAGTGGATCTTGAGCGGAAAAGGCTTGAAGAAAAAATAAAACAATACAGACAGCAGCAGTCTGATTAACAATTGGAGGTGAATCCAAGTGGAATCGATTAATAAAACGTTAAGCGGACTTGCGGGCCGTGAGGATTTTCAAAAACGGATGAGTGCGATGAAAGCACAAATTATGAAGAATCCCGATATTCAAAAATTTCTGAGTGAACATCGTACAGAAATTAATGATGAGATGATTAACAGAAGTCTAATCAAGCTGTATGAATATATCGGCCAAAGCAAGCGGTGTGCAGATTGCCCAAGCCTGTCAGAGTGTAAGAATTTAGTTGAGGGGTATCATCCCAAGCTTATTCTTCAGGGAAAAACGATTGATTTAAAATATGAGGTTTGTCCAATGAAGGAAGCGGAGGATGAACGGAAAAAACATCAGGCTTTAATTAAATCCATGTTTATTCCCCGTGATATACTTAATGCGAAACTTGAAGATATTGACCTTAAAGAAGACAGCAGAATAAGAGTTGTCAATATGGTACTTAGCTTCAGCGAAGAATATGAAGCAGGAAAACATGTAAAGGGAATGTATCTATACGGTTCGTTTGGAGTCGGCAAAACCTATATACTTGGAGCCATTGCGAACGAGCTCGCCAAGAAAAAAATCCCTTCCATGCTCGTCTATGTTCCCGAATTTATGAGAGAGCTGAAGAGCTCACTCCATGACAATTCACTTGAAGACAAGATTGATGTTGTTAAAAAAGTGAAAGTGCTTATGCTCGATGACATTGGCGCAGAAGCGATGTCCAGCTGGATTCGGGATGATATATTAGGCTCTATTCTTCAATATCGCATGCTTGAAAATCTTCCGACATTTTTCACATCAAACTTCAGCATGAAAGATCTGCAGAGTCACTTAAGTGTTACACAGCGCGGGGAAGAAGAACCTGTCAAATCAGCGCGGATCATGGAGAGAATTAAATATCTTGCCGATCCTTATGAGTTAAAAGGACGAAATTGGCGGGAGAGATAAATAAGCAGTACAAGACACAGTTCTACAGGGACTGTGTTTTTTTATTTATTTTTAAGAAAGTAAAAATGTTGCGATTTTGTTGGCAAGCGGATTGCACAGATCCTCGGGTCAGAACGGAATGGCGCCTGCGCCTTTCTAATTCCTTTAAAAAACGATTCTATTTAACGGTTCTCCGCCATATACATGAAATCAGGTATTGGCTAAAAAGGGGGGACAACCATGATCGAAATATTTTTCAATTCTCCGCATGAAGCAGAAACAGTCCACAATATGCTTGATCATGAGCGTGATAAATGGAAAGCCGAGATTGTTAGAATAAAGGAACATGGAATCCAGATTGTAAGCAATGATCCAGGTGAGATGATTAACGTCCTTCTGATTCCGGTGATCGTCCGCTACATCCTGAAGTACAAAGAATCTCACCTGATGCTGTCCATCATCAAAGACAAATTCTATTTTCAAGAGCCGGAGGAACAGCAGCAAATTATACATATTGCCGAGGCGATTATTGAAGGAGAACGCAGCGAGATTCCGAAAGTTGATCAGCTTCCGCTAAGGGAAACTCCCATCTATGAAGCTCTAGCCGATTTCATCAAGCCTAATCTGTCTTTTGCTCTTCCATCCTTTATAAAATTCCGTCTTCACCAGTATGTGGAGCGTTTAAATAAATATATTGAGATTGCGATCGAAGAGTACAAGCTCGAGCAGGAATATCAGACATTTATTCAAAGTTTAAGAGATTATGCCATGAACAGGGAAACGAAAGTAAACGTGCTTCACATCGTGCATGAAAAAGAGCTGACAGTTTACAATGAACATTTTGCTGAACTGAGCCAGGATGAGCTGATGAAGTATATTGACAGGTCTTTTATTCATCAGCATCCTATGTACATTGATGCCTCGCTTTTGGCACCGCTGGTGTCAATCGCTCCAAACCAAATTCATTTATATACCGATTCACCAGACTTTGGCATGGTACGGACGATACAGAATATCTTTTTGGAGCGGGTAAACATTTATCCCAGAAAAATGGCCGGTATTTAAGAAAAGCGGAAACGCCTGTTTAGCTCAGGCATGACAAATAAGAATCAGGCAGAAAAGTCCGGGTTTGACTTTTTTGACACCAATCCGAAATTTTATACTATCTTATAAAAAAAGCTGAATAATCTTGATTTCCCCTGGAAATGATTCTATAATACGTAGTAAATACATGATAAGTTATGATGAGGACATGAGAGTGTTATCACGGCGCAAAGAGAGGGAAGTCACGGCTGAGAGCTTCCTGGCATGAATAACTCGCTTACCACCTCTAAACTTCAGCTTTGAAAGGCATGCTGCCAAGTAATAGCTGACGGGTATTCCCGTTACAGATTTTTTTGAGCCATTCACTGTACTTTGTGGATGGAAACAAGGGTGGAACCACGGCGAATAATCACTCGTCCCTTATTATAGGGACGAGTTTTTTATTTTTTAAAAAATTATATTTAAGGAGTGACAAGGATGTCAGACGCTGTAAAAATTTCATTTCCGGACGGAGCTGTAAAGGAATATCAGGCAGGCACAACTACTGAAGATATTGCGGCATCCATCAGCCCGGGGCTTAGAAAAAAATCATTGGCAGGTAAATTCAATGGTGAATTAATTGATTTGAAAACACCAATCGATCAGGATGGCAGCATTGAAATTGTCACATTGGACAGTTCTGATGCATTAGAGATTATCCGTCACAGTTCTGCACACGTACTCGCGCAGGCTATAAAAAGAATTTACAAAGATGTGAAGCTTGGAATTGGACCGGTTATCGAGAATGGATTCTATTATGACATTGATATGGACCAATCGATTTCTGTTGAAGATCTTCCGGCAATAGAAAAAGAAATGAAAAAAATCATCAATGAAAACATTGAGGTTGTCCGCAAGGAAGTAACGCGGGAAGAAGCAAAAGCCATCTATGAAGAAATTGGCGATAACCTGAAACTAGAACTGCTTGATGCTATCCCTGAAGGCGAAAAGGTGACAATCTACGAGCAGGGTGAATTTTTCGATCTTTGCCGCGGAATTCATGTTCCTTCAACTGGAAAATTAAAAGAGTTTAAACTTTTAAGTGTAGCGGGTGCGTACTGGCGCGGAGACAGCAACAATAAAATGCTGCAGCGCATTTATGGCACAGCTTTTATTAAAAAAGCCGACTTAGATGAGCATCTTCGTTTATTAGAAGAAGCGAAAGAGCGCGATCACCGCAAGCTGGGAAAAGAACTGAGCTTATTCACTACATCTCAAAAAGTAGGTCAGGGTCTCCCGATCTGGCTTCCAAAAGGTGCGACAATCCGGCGCATCGTTGAGCGCTACATTGTGGATAAAGAAGAGCGCCTGGGCTATCAGCACGTTTACACTCCTGTTCTGGGAAGTGTGGAGCTGTACAAAACATCAGGTCACTGGGATCATTACCAGGATGACATGTTCCCTGCAATGTCTATGGATAATGAGGATTTAGTTCTTCGTCCAATGAACTGTCCGCATCACATGATGGTTTACAAGCATGATATTCACAGTTACCGCGAGCTTCCGATCCGTGTAGCCGAGCTGGGTACAATGCACCGCTATGAAATGTCAGGTGCACTCAGCGGGCTTCAGCGCGTACGTGCGATGACACTTAATGATGCACATATCTTTGTCCGTCCGGATCAAATTAAAGACGAGTTTATCCGAGTTGTGAGGTTGATAGAAGAAGTATATAAAGATTTTGGAATCAATGATTATTCATTCCGTCTTTCTTACCGCGATCCAGAGGATAAGGAAAAATACTTTGATGATGATGCGATGTGGGAAAAAGCTCAAAGCATGCTGAAGTCAGCAATGGATGAGCTTCAGCTTGATTATTTTGAAGCAGACGGCGAAGCAGCTTTTTATGGTCCAAAGCTTGATGTGCAAGTCCGCACAGCGCTTGGAAAAGATGAAACGCTTTCTACTGTTCAGCTTGACTTCTTATTGCCGGAGCGTTTTGATTTAAATTATGTCGGCGAGGACGGCAAACAGCACCGCCCAGTTGTTATTCACCGCGGGGTAGTATCAACAATGGAGCGCTTTGTTGCATTCTTGATTGAAGAATACAAAGGGGCTTTCCCGACTTGGCTCGCTCCGACACAAGTGCAGGTAATTCCGGTTTCACCTTCTGTGCACCTTGATTATGCAAAAAAAGTTCAAGAACTGCTGCAGGCTGAAGGAATCCGCGTAGAGCTTGACGCACGCGATGAAAAGATCGGCTATAAAATCCGCGAGGCGCAAATTCAGAAAACACCTTATATGCTTGTTGTCGGTGACAATGAAGCGGCTGAATCTGCCGTTAATGTCCGCAAATACGGAGAACAAAAATCAGAGACAATTGCTCTTAAAGAATTTATCGAAGGAATCGTAAAAGAAGTGAAGAGATAAAATCTTCTCGAAAAAAAGTATTGCACATCCAGTAAATGTTTGATACAATTCATTTTGTTGCAATAAAACCAGCATGACTTGACAGCGGAAATTTTTTCGTGATATAATTTGCAGGGTAATTGAATAGAAGTTTGTCTTGCAAGCAGAAGCACCCGCTTCTCACCTGATCGACGCATCATTGCAGTCTACAGGTTTACGACTATATATACTTAGTATACTAAATCGTAGTGTGGGTGTTTTGTGCGCCCACACTTTTTTGTTTTTCAAGAAAGTGTAGCACAAACAATTCATCTGTTCAGTTAAAAATCCTTGGAGGTGGCTAATTATTAGCAAAGACATGATGGTAAACGATGGAATTCGCGCTCGTGAGGTTCGTCTAATTGGTGCAAATGGCGACCAGCTTGGAATTAAATCTCGCCAAGAGGCGCTTGAGATTGCTGCCAGATCGAATCTTGATTTAGTTTTAGTTGCTGCAAACGCGAAACCACCTGTATGTCGTATTATGGACTATGGCAAATTCCGTTTTGAGCAGCAAAAGAAAGATAAAGAAGCACGTAAAAATCAAAAGATCATCAGTATTAAAGAGGTTCGCTTCAGCCCGACAATTGATGAGCATGATTTTAACACAAAACTTAAGAATGCACGCAAGTTCCTAGAAAAAGGAGACAAAGTGAAAGCTTCTATCCGTTTTAAAGGCCGTGCAATCACTCATAAAGAAATTGGTCAACGTGTTTTAGACCGTTTTTCTAAAGCTTGTGAAGATTTAAGTACAATTGAGTCTCATCCGAAAATGGATGGACGCAGCATGTTCTTGGTTCTAGCACCTAAAGTAGAAAAGTAAAGATACGAGGAGGAATACCTTATGCCAAAAATGAAAACTCATCGCGGCGCTGCAAAGCGTTTCAAAAAGACTGGATCAGGTAAATTAAAACGTTCACACGCTTACACTAGCCATTTATTTGCTAACAAATCTACAAAAGCAAAACGCAAACTTCGCAAAGGCACTTTAGTAAGCAAAGGCGACTTCAAACGCATCCGTCATTTATTAGATAATATTAAATAATTCGTTTTCACATAGGAGGGAATTGACATGCCAAGAGTAAAAGGCGGTACTGTCTCACGTCAAAGACGTAAAAAAGTTCTTAAATTAGCTAAAGGTTATTACGGTTCAAAACATACATTATACAAAGTTGCTAACCAGCAAGTAATGAAATCATTAATGTATGCTTACCGCGATCGCCGTCAGAAAAAACGCGATTTCCGTCAGCTTTGGATTACTCGTATCAACGCAGCTGCTCGCTTGAATGGTCTTTCTTACAGCCGTTTAATGCATGGCTTAAAGCTTGCTGGCATCGAAGTAAACCGCAAAATGCTTTCTGAGCTTGCTGTAACTGATGCTCAAGCATTTGCTCAATTAGCAGACGCTGCTAAAGCAAAATTAAACAGCTAATCGCTGCAGAAAGGTCATTCTCACCGTTTGAGAATGGCCTTTTTTCTCATTATTTTAAAGTAGATAAGAAAGTTTGGAGCATTGATGGCAAGCGGAAGCAAGCCCAGCTCCTCGGACAGAACAAATCCGTCAAAATAGTCAAAACCGGACTTTGCTGCTGATCTGTCATGCCAGAGCTAAACAGGCACTTGCACTTTTCTTAAAGAAAGGATGATGATGATGGCGCTTTTGATCAGTTATTACATATTGCTGAATATTTACGGCTTTTATTTAATGGGAGCAGATAAAAATAAAGCTAAAAAGGGACAATGGAGAATTAAAGAAAGCAATCTTTGGTTTATTGGCTTTATTGGGGGAGCGATCGGGCTGACAATTGGAATGAACACTTTCAGGCACAAAACGAAGCATCAATCTTTTGTTGTCGGTCTGCCTGCTTTAATGATTATTCATCTCGTCCTGTTCGGCTATTTTTTATATAAGATGTCATAATACTCCATTGAATAAGATACAATTTAGTACACACGATTCTCACAAAAAGTCATCTTATGAACTGCATGAAAGAGGTGAGGACAATCGATCTTGCAACTTCTGCAGTCGTTTCAACGGTTCAGTCAACAGGCTTTCTAGCCCCGCTTTTTTTTATCTTTATGCACATTTTAAGACAGTTTTTGTTCATTCCTGTAGTTGTCATCTGCATCATTGGCGGAATTTTATTCGGCACTCAATTTGGGACCTTTTATTCCATTATTGGCCTGACTGTCGCAAGCATAAGTTTTTATACCCTATCAAAACAATTTCCTTCTTTTTTGGAGCGTTTTTCAGGGTTAAAGAAAAAATGGCTTGGAAACTATACGAGACTTTCTGTAGGGCAAATTATTGTTCTCAGAATGATCCCATTCGTTAACTTTTCCATTTTATCGTTTTGTATCCTTGATCGGTCGACTTCATTTAAAGACTACGCAAAGCTTTCTTTTTGGACTCATATACCTGCAGCTTTTTGTTTTACATCTTTCGGGGCATACTTTGGGAAATTCTCTCTTGTTACAACAATTGTATTAATTGGAACGCTGATTTTATTTGTCTATTTGCTGAGAGAAAAAAGAGTCATTATTAAATGGCATGATTTTTTTGCAAAAACCATGCAAAAGCCGTGACCTCTGTCACGGCTTTTGGCTTTTTAACAAGAATTCTTTCACGGGACTTTTCCAATCAAGAGAAGCATGAGGATATCGTTCCCTCACTTTTTCTTCTACAAATTCAAAATCAGAGAGGGAGAGCCCTTGAAGTTTACTTAGGCTTTCGGTCCAAATAAAGATGGATACAACCTCAAACGCCTGATCTGTTGTTCCAAGGTATTTCTCGCCTTCGAACAAAACACCCTTGTAAGTTAACAAGAAGTTTTTGCGCACATTGTCACGTTCATCAAGCAGAAAAAACTGCTTTTTTTCCTGTGCAAGCTCAAGCTTCCGCTTGGGATTCAGCACATATTTTGCAAGAGAATATAGGACAAAGACAATAAGAACAAGCAAAAGTAATCGTAACAGGATTACTATCATGGCAGTGCCTCCCAAACGTATTTTGTTACAATACGATTGAAGCATTCATAAGGTTTCAGTTTTTTTATGTATGATTAAATTTTTTTGAAGTAAACAAGTGTAAGTGGTAAACTTGGCGAAGTATAGGAGTGATGAACAATGAATTTATTGAAATTGATTGAGATGCAGAAGGACCTTGATTTGAAAATTGAAAAACAGCACGGCCTGGAAGAGGAACCGCTGCTTGAAAAGAAAATTTTAGCTTTGCTAGTTGAAGTTGGCGAACTTGCCAATGAAACAAGGTGCTTTAAATTTTGGAGTTTAAAACCTCCAGCTGAAACAAGCGTCATTCTTGAGGAGTATGTGGATGGCATACATTTCATTTTATCGCTTGGAATTGAGATTGGCATGACAGAGGGTTATGAATTTGAACTGCTCGATGAAGAAATTTCTTTAACAGCACATTTTGTTCATGTATATGAAAAGATAGCGCAGTTTGAAAAAAGCCATTCTGAAGCACACTATCTTGAAATGTTTCAGCAGTATCTTTTGCTTGGAAAAGTTCTTGGATTTTCGGCTGAAGATATTGAGGCTGCTTATGTTAAAAAGAATGAAGTAAACCATGATCGTCAAAAACAGGGCTATTAAGATTTTGAATTACTTTCCAGCGTTTAGTATAATAGGAAATAGTAAAAGAGGGGGGTAAATGAATGGCGAAATTAGATGAAACACTGCAGATGCTGAAAGATTTAACAGATGCAAAAGGCATTCCCGGCAATGAAAGAGAGCCGAGAGAAGTCATGAGGAAATACATAACGGCATATGCCGATGAGGTTACGACAGACGGTCTTGGGAGCTTAATCGCCAAAAAAACAGGCAAAGAAGGCGGCCCGAAAATTATGGTTGCCGGCCACTTAGATGAAGTAGGCTTTATGGTCACGCAAATTGATGATAAAGGATTTCTTCGTTTTCAGACGGTTGGCGGATGGTGGTCACAGGTTATGCTTGCACAGCGTGTGACGATCACTACAAAAAAAGGGGATGTTACAGGTGTTATCGGTTCTAAACCGCCGCACATCCTTCCTCCTGAAGTGAGAAAAAAAACGGTCGACATTAAAGATATGTTTATTGATATAGGGGCATCAAGCCGTGAAGAAGCAATGGAGTTCGGTGTCTTGCCTGGAGATCAAATCGTCCCGTATTTTGAATTTACGGTTATGAACAATGAAAAGATGCTGCTTGCAAAAGCGTGGGATAACCGCATCGGCTGTGCAATTGCAATTGATGTCCTAAAAGGGCTGAAAGATGCTGAACATCCAAATGTTGTATATGGTGTGGGTACGATTCAAGAGGAAGTAGGGCTTCGCGGAGCACGTACGTCAGCACATGCCATACAGCCTGATATTGGA
This sequence comes from Bacillus sp. V2I10, assembly GCF_030817055.1. Taxonomy (NCBI): domain Bacteria; kingdom Bacillati; phylum Bacillota; class Bacilli; order Caryophanales; family Bacillaceae; genus Bacillus; species Bacillus sp. V2I10. The sequence goes on from NZ_JAUSYV010000001.1 coordinate 1,670,597, forward strand.
TTTGGCGTTGATGTTGGAATCGCTGGTGATACACCAGGAATTTCAGAGAAAGAAGCATCAAGTAAAATGGGTGAAGGCCCGCAAATTATTCTTTATGACGCATCAATGGTGTCTCATAAAGGATTGCGTGATTTTGTTGTAGGTGTTGCCGATGAACTCAGCATCCCATATCAATTTGACGCGATTGCAGGCGGAGGAACAGATTCAGGCGCAATCCATATGACAGCGAATGGCGTTCCGGCTCTTTCCATTACGATTGCTACTAGATATATCCACTCTCATGCTGCCATGCTGCATCGGGATGATTATGAAAATGCAGTGAAATTAATTACTGAGGTTATTAAACGTTTAGACGAAGAAACCGTTAAAACGATTACCTTTGATTAAATAACATAAAAATGCTGGGCAGTCTGCCCAGCATTTATTTCTTCTTTAAACCTTCTTCAAGAATCGTCAGCATTTCATTTTTCTCATCCTCGCTTGAATTCTGCCAGATCACTTCGAACAGAACGCCTAAGCCAGGAAGCATTTTTTCTTCGCCGTTTTGAATCGCATCTACAATCGTATCCTCAAGCTGACCTTGATCATTGCCTGATACATTTGAGATAATGGCATTTCTTAGATTTAAATCCAACATAATCACTCCACATCATATAATATTTACCTATCTATATCCTGTGTTAGTTTGTGTTTTTTATGTATGTTTTATAAGATATAATAAAGAAAAGTGAAATCGCCCGTTTAGCTCAGGCATGACAAATAAAGCTCCGCCATAAAAGCCCGGATATGACTTTTATGGCGAAGCCGTTTGGCGATTCAGCTGGACAAAAGATATAAGCAGAATATTAAAAGTTCCATTAATTATATAGAAGAAAAGCAGCTATAAAGGAGCAGTACTCGTGAAACGAATTGAATCTATACAAAATCAAAAAGTAAAGCAGTGGCGTAAATTACATACCAAAAAAGAACGTGACACAACGAATACATTTTTAATTGAAGGCTTGCATTTAGTAGAAGAAGCCTTAAAAGATAAATCAGTGATTAAAGAATTGATCATTTCAGAAGAAGCATCCATTCCATCTCATTGGAATGCGGATGATCTGCCGATTATATATGTCACGAAAGAAATCATGAAAGCTATCTCTGAAACAGAATCGCCTCAGGGTGCAGCTGCAGTCTGTGTTCAATCAGAAAAGCACGAAATCAGTGCCTGGAAAAAGGTCGTGCTGATAGATGCCATTCAGGATCCGGGGAATCTTGGAACAATCATCAGGACTGCAGATGCAGCAGGGATGGATGGAGTCATTCTTGGAGACGGAACTGTGGATGCATACAATTCAAAGGTTGTCCGTTCCAGTCAGGGATCAATCTTTCATATTCCAATTGTAAAAAGAAAATTGAATGAGGCAATCTCAGAGCTTAAACTGCAAAATGTCTCTATATACGGAACCTCGCTTCAAAATGGTGTTGATTACCGCAAAACCGAAGCAGCAGCTTCATTTGGTCTTCTTATTGGCAATGAGGGAAGCGGAGTAAATAAAGAATATCTACAGCTCACTGATCAAAATCTGTACATTCCGATTCTAGGAAAAGCAGAATCCTTAAATGCAGGAATTGCAGCGGGCATTCTTATGTATCATTGTATAGGAAGTAAATAAAAAAATAGTAAAATTTCCCCAACTCCTAATTTACGGCGGCTTCGGCTAATAAATTAGGAGTTTTGCTAAATAGAAATGAAAACGGCTGAATGCACAAGAAAACAGCTAGAACAAAAAAGTGAACGGCTAAAATAATTCCAAAATCCGCTAAATTAAACGGAATTTCCGCTAGAAAATATGAAGTTTTGGCTAATAAAACTCCAAATTCGGCTAAATGTTCATCCCAATCTGAGCTGGATTGTCAGTCCTCGGCCAGAACAAATCGGCCATAAAAGTCAAACCCGGACTTTTCTGACGGATTCTTATCTGTCTGTCGGGTCTGATCAGTCGATTCCGCTTTTCGGTATTGCATGAACATATTCTTTTCATTATAATAAGATACAGTTACATACTCTAACAGCGATGATAGAGAAGAGTAGTTTACGGGAGCGTCAATCAGGGAGAAAATGCCGGTGACTGAGAGCATTTTTTTGACAGCAGTAAATGAATTCACCTCTTTAGCTGGCATCAGGACCATTCGGTTTTTGAATGTAAAGATGTTCCGGATCAATTCCGTTATCTTAGAACGAAGTGAACAGCTGTTTCTTTTTGGGCTGTTAACAAGGGTGGTACCGCGATATTCAACTCGTCCCTTTTTGGGGCGGGTTTTTTATTTTGGAAAAAAATGAGCAATCATTTGAAATAAAGGAGGAAACAGCATGCAGGAGCAACTGAAACAGCTTCAGTTAGAAGCACTTGAAAAAATACAAACAGCTAATGATTTAAAAAGCCTGAATGACATCCGTGTCTCATACTTAGGCAAAAAAGGACCGATTACAGAAGCGCTTCGCGGTATGGGAAAACTATCTGCAGAAGAGCGTCCGTTAATGGGTGCTCTTGCAAATGAGGTCCGCGAAAGCATTGCAACAAGCATTGCAGCAAAACAGGAGGGACTTGAGGAAGCTGCGGTTGAGGAAAAATTGGCAGCAGAAACAATCGATGTAACTCTTCCTGGACGCCCGGTCCGATCTGGAAACCATCATCCTATTACAGCTGTTATTGAGGAAATTGAAGATCTTTTCCTCGGAATGGGCTATTCAGTTGAAGAAGGCCCTGAAGTTGAAACGGATTATTTTAACTTTGAAGCATTGAACCTTCCTAAAGGACATCCTGCCCGGGATATGCAGGATTCATTCTACATTACAGATGAAACGCTGCTTCGTACACATACATCCCCTGTTCAGGCTAGAACGATGCAAAAGTATAAAGGGCAAGGTCCTGTTAAAATTATTTGTCCGGGTAAAGTGTACCGCCGCGACAACGATGATGCGACACATTCTCATCAATTCACTCAAATTGAAGGGTTAGTGATCGATGAAAACATCAGCATGAGCGATTTAAAAGGAACGCTGGAAGCCTTTGCTAAAAAGATGTTTGGTGAGGACAGAGAAATTCGTTTGCGCCCAAGTTTCTTCCCATTTACAGAGCCTTCAGTCGAGATTGATGTTTCATGCTTTGCATGCGGAGGACATGGATGCAATGTATGTAAGGGCACTGGCTGGATTGAAATTTTAGGTGCAGGAATGGTTCATCCGAACGTGCTTGAAATGGCTGGATTTGACTCGAAAAAATACAGCGGATTTGCATTTGGAATGGGACCTGAGCGCATTGCCATGCTGAAATACGGCATTGACGATATTCGCCACTATTACACAAATGATGTACGTTTCTTAAAACAATTTAAAAGAGCATAAAAGGAGGTTTACCGATGTTTGTTTCATATAAATGGCTGCAGAATTACGTTGATCTCAGCGGAATATCAGCAGAAGAACTGGCAGAAAAAATTACTAGAAGCGGGATAGAAGTAGAAGGTGTTGAAGCGCTGAACGAGGGTATGAGCGGTGTTGTCATCGGTCATGTGCTTGAAAAAGAACAACACCCTAATGCAGATAAACTGAACAAATGTTTAGTCGATGTCGGGGGAGAACTGCCTGTACAAATCATTTGCGGTGCTGCAAATGTCGATAAAGGCCAAAAAGTAGCAGTTGCAACTGTGGGTGCAGTTCTTCCTGGAAACTTTAAGATTAAAAAAGCGAAGCTTCGCGGTGAAGAATCAAACGGAATGATTTGTTCTCTTCAGGAGCTGGGAATTGAGTCAAAGCTTGTGGCAAAAGAATTTTCTGAAGGGATTTTTGTTTTCCCGAATGACGTTCAGCCAGGTGCAGATGCTCTAGCTGAGCTGAGCCGTGATGATCAGATTCTTGAACTGGGGTTAACTCCGAACCGTTCAGATTGCTTAAGCATGCTTGGTGTCGCACATGAGGTAGCGGCAATTTTAGGAAGAAGTGTCACATATCCTGATCTTACACATGAGGAAGCTTCTGAAAAGGCATCAGATTTTATTTCTGTAACCGTAGAGGCCAAAGAAGAGAATCCATTATATGTTGCTAAAGTGATCCGCAATGTACGAATTGCTCCATCACCTCTTTGGCTTCAAACAAGGTTAATGGCTGCAGGAATTCGTCCGCACAATAATGTTGTGGATATTACCAACTATGTATTAATCGAATACGGTCAGCCTTTGCATGCCTTTGACTATGACCGCTTAGGTTCAAAAGAAATTCTTGTTCGCCTTGCTGAAGCAGGGGAAGAAATCATCACATTAGATGGACAGAAACGTGTCCTTACTCCTGAACACCTTGTTATAACAAATGGGAAAGAGCCTGTTGCTCTAGCAGGCGTGATGGGCGGAGAAAATTCTGAAGTTCATTCAGATACAACAACGATCCTGCTTGAGTCTGCGTACTTCAACGGTCAAACCGTCCGCAAATCTTCCAAGGATCATGGGCTGCGCAGTGAAGCTAGTGCACGTTTTGAAAAGGGCGTTGATCCAAACCGTGTCTGCGCTGCAGCAGAACGTGCAGCACAATTAATGATGGAGCTTGCAGGCGGAGAAGTATTAAATGGATCTGCAGAAGTGAACTACTTAGAAGCAGAGCCTGCTGTTGTCAGCATTCATGTAGATAAAATCAACAAAGTGCTCGGCATGAACATTTCAGTAAATGAAATTCAGTCGATCTTCACTCGTCTTGGCTTTGAAGTAAAGGAAGATAACGGAACGTTTACGGTTACTGTTCCGACAAGACGCGGAGACATTACGATTGAAGAAGATTTAATTGAAGAAGTAGCAAGACTGTATGGCTATGATAATATTCCATCAACATTCCCGGTCAGCGCTTCTTCACCAGGCAGACTGACTGGATATCAGTCAAACCGCCGCAAAGCACGCCGTTATCTGGAAGGAGCAGGCTTGTACCAGGCGATTACGTATTCTTTAACAAGTGAAGAAAAAGCATCTCAATTTGCTCTTGAAGCATCAAATTATACTCGTCTTGCTATGCCGATGAGCGAAGAGCGAAGCGTCCTCCGCTTAAGCTTGGTTCCGCATTTGCTGGAAACACTGAAATACAATCTTGCTCGTCAAAATGACCAAGTAGCGCTTTATGAAATGAGTTCGGTTTTCATTTCAAATGGAGCAGACGAACAGCCTGTTGAAAAAGAACGACTAAGCGGTGCTGTTACTGGTTTGTGGCATTTAAATCAATGGCAGGGTGAAAAGAAGCTTGTTGATTTCTATGTAGTAAAAGGAATTCTTGATGGATTGTTTGATGTCCTTGGGCTGAAAGAGCAGATCACATACAAACAAGCTAAGCGCGATGGGCTGCATCCTGGTCGTACGGCAGAAGTCTTGCTAAATGGGATCACTGCCGGATTTATCGGCCAAGTTCATCCAAAGCTTCAAAAACAAATGGACCTAACTGAAACATATGTATTTGAACTTGCTTTACAGCAGCTGCTGAAGGCGAATCTGGAAGAATTAAAGTTTTCTGTGATCCCTCGTTTCCCTTCAATGACAAGGGATATTGCCCTTGTTGTTGACAGAGAAATTGTCGCAGGCGATCTTAAAGAAACGATTTCTGAAGCAGGCGGAAAGCTTCTAAAAGAAGTGTCTGTATTCGATCTATATGAAGGCGATAAACTGGAAGAAAATAAAAAGTCGCTCGCCTTCTCTCTGCGCTATTTCGACCCGGAGCGCACATTAACGGATGAAGAAGTAACGAAAGCTCATGAAAAAGTGCTTCGTGCAGTTGAAGAGAAATACGCAGCTGTGCTGAGAGGTTAATGAATGACATGAAAAGCAGTGAAATCTAATGAGATTTCACTGCTTTTTTGCATTCAGTTTTTCTCTGTAACGTCTCTGATAGACTGATAAAGTATGTCAGTCATCTCATCCAGTTCCTCTTTTGCAGCTGCAAGCGGCGGCATAAATACAATGACATTTCCCAGTGGTCTGAGGAGCATGCCGAGCTCTCTTGCACGTCTGCAGACTTTAACTCCCACCCTGTCCTTCCAATCAAACGGTTCGGCTGTATCCTTATCCCTCACTAATTCTATCCCGATCATAAATCCTTTTTGCCGAATATCACCCACGTGGGCTAATTGTGAAAAAGCTGTTAATTGACTTGCCAGATATTCTGACATGATCTCTACTTCCTGTATTAAATTCCGCTTCTCTATTAATTCAAGATTTGCAATGGCAGCAGCACATCCTAAAGGGTTTCCGGTGTAACTGTGGCCATGGAAAAACGTTTTTTGCTCCTCATAGTCTCCTAAAAATGCAGTGTAAATCTCTTCAGAAGCAACTGTAATTGCGACAGGAAGATATCCTCCTGTCAATCCTTTTCCGGCTGTTAAAAGATCAGGAGTTACATCCTCGTGCTCACATGCAAACATTTTCCCTGTTCTGCCAAACCCCGTAGCGACTTCATCCGCTATCATAAGAACCTCATATTTGGTACAAAGCTCTCTCACGCCTCTCAGGTAACCTTCAGGCATCACAATAATTCCGCTTGCACCTTGTACTATTGGTTCAATAATCAGAGCAGCAATTTCATCAGAACGTTGGGCCAACAGAGTCTCTAACTCTTTTAACAATTCATGAACGATGACAGTTTCAGAATTGCCGTATGGTGAACGGTATACCGTTGGATAAGGAATTTTAACGCAGTCAAAAAGCAGGGATGAATAGGCTTTATGAAACAGGTCGATGGCTCCCACTGAAACCGCGCCAATCGTATCTCCATGATATGCTTCTTTCATAGTGATAAATTGTCTCTTAGTTTCTTTTCCTTTATGCTGCCAGTATTGAAAGGCCATTTTAACAGCAATCTCTACAGAAGTTGCACCTGAGTCTGAATAAAACACTTTGCTGAGGCCATCAGGCATAAGTTTAATGATTTTTTCAGCCAAAAGAATGGCAGGAACATTGGCCATTCCAAGCAGGGTGGAGTGTGCTACTTTATCCAGCTGCTGAGTGATAGCTTCATTTAATTCTCTTACATTGTGGCCGTGCACATTTAACCAGATGGAAGAGACGCCATCCCAATATTCTTTGCCGTTTACATCAATTAGTTTTAGGCCATTTCCTTCAGCGATAATAACAGGCTGATCCTCTATGTACTCTTTCATTTGGGTAAAAGGATGCCAAATATATTGCTTGTTCTTTGCTGCCAGTTCTTCGTAGGTGATTTCAGCGAGTTCCGGACTTTTATACATGGTTTGCCCCCTTTAAGAATATTGTTATAACTCTATCGTATCGACAGTAAACAATATATGTCAACCAAAAAATAATTAAGTTGACATATATATTTTGCTGCAGATAAAATGAAGACAAATAGAAGGAAAGGAAGAAAAAGGATGAAGCGTTCGCTGTCGGTTTATTCCATTTCAGTTGTATCAATGTTTGCAGCTTTAACAGCAGTAGGAGCATTTATTAAAATACCAATGCCGGTTATTCCATTTACATTGCAGATTCTATTTGTCTACCTTGCAGGTGCTTTGCTGGGCAGTAAGCTTGGATCAATGAGTCAATGTCTTTATATTGCAATCGGACTTTCCGGACTGCCGGTATTTTCAAACGGTGGAGGGCTTTCCTATATTTTTCAGCCGACATTCGGTTATTTAATGGGATTTGCTGCCGCCAGTTTTGTCATTGGCTATATCCTTGAGAGATGCAATCAGCCGAAGCTGAAGCATTTTCTGTTCGCCCATTTTACTGGTCTTATCATTGTTTATTTGTTCGGCGTAGGCTATTTATATCTCTCGTTAAACACTTGGATTGGAACAGGGATTTCTTTTGGTGCAGCATTTTACAGCGGTTTTTTGCTGAGTATATTCGGCGACTTGCTTCTTTGTTTTGGAGCATCGCTATTAGCATTAAGATTGTATAAATCTGTGCGCAGGCCGTTAGAAAAAGGTCAAGTATCCTATTTTGGGACAGCTAAAGGATGAGCGGAGTATTTGTTACAGGCACAGACACAGGCATTGGCAAAACGTTTGTAACGGCGTATTTACTGGGAATTCTTCAGCGTTCCGGTATAAAAGCCGTACCGTACAAACCAGTTCAAAGTGGCGGAAGGCGGGAGGAGGGCATTCTTGTCGCAGAGGATATTGAAGAATATCGTCTGGCTGCAAATCTGCCCTACCAGCAAGATGAGCTTTGTACATACTGTCTGGAAGAACCCGTGTCACCCCATTTAGCCGCAAAAATATCAGGTGTTAAAATCGATAAGAACCGTTTGGTCAATCAATATCTAAAGCTTCAAAAGGAAAATGATCTTGTGATCGTAGAAGGTGCAGGCGGTCTCGCAGTTCCTCTTGCTGAAAATGAAGATGCAATCTATTTAACGAAAGATCTTATTAGAGATCTCGACATTCCTGTCCTGATTGTCACTCATCCCTCGCTTGGAACGATAAATCATTCTTTGCTGACAGCAGAATATGCAAAGAAAAATGATATAACCATTCTTGGATTTATCATCAACAATGTGTCTGAGAAAGAGTCTTTAATGGAACAGGACAATGTGCGGATGATTGAAATCTTGAGCGGGGTGCCTGTGATTGGGAAAATTCCATACTCGAAGGGAAAGTTTGAAAGTCTATTAAATAGAGAGTCTCTTATTTCATTGGAACAAATCGTGAAAAAACAGCGGCAAAATCATTGAGATTTTGCCGCTGTTTTTATTAGGTTTCATCTATCCTTTTTTCTTGCAGCCAATTTTTTTGCTTTGTCTGTATTGGCAAAATGAAACTTTGTTAAGCTTTTTAATGTGCTTTCTCCTTTTTTCACAATGATTGCTGCTGCAGCTTCGTCAACCTTCGCTCCAGCACCTTTGGGAAGTGTCATGCCGGCTTTTTCAGACAGACGATCCATTTCCTTAAGGAAGGCGTATCTTGCCAAAATAGAAGCAGCTGCAACCGCAAGGTGTATTCCTTCTGCTTTTGTGCTGAAAAAAGTATTTTCTTTACGGTAGGAATTTCCGCTAAGATGCTTGAAATAGATGGAAGGCTCTGCAAATTGATCGATCAGCACAGCTTCCGGCACTTCCGGCTCAATTTTGTCGTAAAGTTTGTTGATTGCCTGATTATGAAGGATGGCCTTCATTTTCCCTTGTGACATCCCAGTGCTCTGCAGCTGATTGTATTTTTCATTATGCAGGACTAGCAGACTGTAGGGTACGATAGATAGCAGATTTTTGGCAATGGCTGTAATTTGTTTATCATTTAAATGCTTCGAATCTTTTACGCCTAATTCCTGAAGCAGCGGAATCTGCTCTTTTTTCACATAGGCTGCAACCACGGTAATCGGGCCGAAGAAATCACCGGTTCCGACTTCATCCGATCCTATGATGGAGAGAGTGGATATGTTCGCCGGCGGACTAAAAACAGTAAGTGGCTTCGAAGGTTTCTTAGTAGTCTTTTGCTCTGGCTTAGACCACTTTTCTGCTTCTTCCGCTGCCAGATTACCCTGAAACAGAACTTTTCCTGACTTATAGGCAGTAATGGTACATCCATTTGATTTAGCAGTAAACACAGCACCCGGCGGGAGCTTTGAGCCCAAATCCGAAGAGTAATAGGATTTCATTTTCAGGATGGTCGGCTGATCGATTTTAATAACGGCATTGGACAAGAGATGACACCTCTTTTAAAATAATAATTGATACTAGATATTGATTGGCATTATCTTTCCATTATACTAGATATCATGTTATGATAAAGATTAGGATTCTCAAGAATGGAGGATTTTTCGTTGGATAACCACTCAAAAAAGAAAACGACAGTTGATATATATGGACAGCAATTTTCAATAGTAGGCACGGAAAGCACAAGTCATGTGCGCCTGGTGGCTTCTATTGTTGATGATAAAATGCGTGAAATCGGCAGCAAAAGTCCTAATCTTGATATTAATAAGCTGGCAGTCTTAACTGCAGTGAATGTTGTGCATGACTATTTAAAATTAAGAGATGAATTTGAAAAACTAGAGAAACAAATCATAGAAAAGGATTGACGCGGTAAATGCTTGATATTGCACTTTTCATCATCCTGGCAATGGGCCTGTTAGTCGGATTAAAACGCGGCTTTATTCTTCAATTCATACATCTTACTGGGTTTATCATCGCCTATATTGTAGCATATAAATACTTTGGTGTTTTGGCGCCAAAGTTAGAGCTGTGGGTTCCATACCCAACGCTTGGCGAGAGCGGATCGGCTATTTCCTTTTTTACAGGCGGAAATCTTGAAGATGCTTACTATAGAGCCGTAGCGTTTGTCATTTTATTTATCGGCACAAAGATCTTGCTGCAAGTAGTAGGATCTATGCTTGATTTTGTTACATACCTTCCAATTCTTAAACAGCTGAATAAATGGGCTGGCGCCATTTTAGGATTTCTTGAAATCTATTTAATTCTTTTTATCTTGCTGTTTATTGGCGGGCTGCTTCCGGTTCCGGAAGTACAGTCAGCAATGGGGGATTCAGGACTTGCAAAAGTAATCGTTCATCACACGCCGTATTTTTCTGATAAAGTTCAGGAATTATGGCTGCAATATGCACCGAATTAACTTCTCCTCCAATTAGGAGAAGTTTTTTTGGTAAAAAGCCCTTTATCTCTTCTGTTGTACTTTTGCAGAAATAATTTGTATCATTTTAAATGAACCAAAATAGATGGAAAAACGACTTGACCCGAGGTGAAGGAAACAATGAGCGTACATAAAAAAGATGTGATTAAATTACTTGAGTATATAGCTGTACACATGGAACTAAAAGGAGAAAATCCATTTAAGATTGCTGCTTTCCGCAAAGCTGCCAATGCACTCGAAACAGATGAGCGGAGCTTGTCTTCAATTGAGGATTTTACAAAAATCGCAGGAATCGGAAAAGGAACAGCTGCGGTTATCACTGAGTTTATTCAAGCAGGCAAATCTGAAACTCTGGAGCAGCTTCAGTCAGAAGTTCCGCAAGGGCTGATTCCATTGTTGAAACTCCCAGGACTTGGAGGCAAAAAAATTGCAAAGCTTTATAAAGAGCTTGGGGTAACGGACGTTGATTCTCTAAAAAAAGCTTGTCTTGAAGAAAAGGTTCAGAGTCTTGCCGGATTCGGGAAAAAAACAGAAGAAAAAATTCTTGCTGCGATTGCTGAAATTGGAACGCGTCCTGAAAGGCTGCCGTTATCATTTGCTCTGCCGATTGCAGAGGAAATTGAGACGTATTTGGAATCGTGTGAAGAGGTTCAAAAGTACAGCAGGGCAGGCAGTCTCAGGCGAATGAGAGAGACCGTCAAAGATTTGGATTTTATTATCGCAACGGAACACCCCCAGTATGTCAGAGATCAGCTCATAAAAATCCCTAATCTCTCTGAAATCATTGCAAACGGAGACACAAAGGTCTCTGTTCAGCTGCAATATGAATATGAAATCGGTGTAGATTTTCGTTTAGTTACTCTTGATGAATTTGCTACCACACTTCATCATTTTACCGGTTCAAAGGATCACAACGTAAAAATGCGGCAGCTTGCAAAGGAACGCGGCGAAAAAATAAGCGAATATGGTGTGGAAAATAGTGAGACAGGTGAAATCACAACTTTTTCAACAGAAGAAGAATTTTACGCTCACTTTGATCTTCCTTTCTTTCCGCCTGAAATCCGGGAAGACGGGACAGAAGTAGAAAAATACCTGAAGGATACCAAGCTGATATCTGCCGATGATATAAAAGGCGATCTTCATATGCACTCAACTTGGAGCGATGGAGCTTTTACAATCAGTGAAATGGCAGAAGCGTGCAGAATGCGCGGGTATGAGTATATGGCTATTACGGATCATTCCCAGTATCTTAAAGTGGCAAATGGCCTGACTCCTGAACGATTGAAAGCTCAGCGGGATGAGATTGACAAATTAAATGAACAATATGAGGATTTTAAAATCTTTGCAGGAGTTGAAATGGACATTCTGCCGGATGGCACTCTTGATTATGATGATGAAGTATTAGAAGGCATGGACTTTGTCATTGCATCCATTCATTCCAGCTTTTCTCAATCACAGGATATCATTATGCAGCGACTGAAGACGGCTCTTGAAAGTCATCATGTGGATATGATCGCACACCCTACAGGCAGGCTGATAGGCAAGAGAAACGGATATGAGCCGAATGTTGAGATGCTGATTCAGCTTGCAAAAGAAACGAATACTGTTTTAGAGCTGAATGCAAATCCGAACAGACTGGATTTAAGTGCTGAGCACATTAAAAAAGCACATGAATCAGGTGTAAAACTTGCAATTAATACAGATGCACATAATATAGACATGCTTGAAGATATGAAAACAGGTGTTTCAACAGCAATTAAAGGATGGGTGAAAGCAGAAAACGTAATCAATACTTGGGATCTGAATCAACTGCAATCCTTTTTTAACAGGCATAATAAGTAGCCTAAACGACAGCAAGGAGGCTGTATACCGTGCAGCAGCGTGTGTTTAAAGTATTAGAATTCAATAAAGTGAAAGAACAGCTTCTAAAGCATATATCTTCTTCTTTAGCAAAGGAAAAAGTAGAGAAGCTTGTTCCATCCACTGATTATGATGAGGTAAGGAAATGGCAGGAGCAGACTGATGAGGCTTCAAAAGTCCTAAGGCTGAAAGGAAATGCTCCCCTAGGCGGTCTCGTTGATATTCGCCAAAGCATTAAACGGTCTCAAATCGGCGGAATGCTGAATCCGCATGAGCTGATGGAGATTGCCGGAACTCTTTATGCAGGCAAGCACATGAAAAGGTTTATTGAGGACATGGTGGAAAATGGAATCGACATCCCCCATTTGGACGGATTCGCGGCTGAAATTCAGCCACTGCAGGAGTTAGAACAGCACATTCTTCACTGTATTGGTGATAATGGAGAGGTTCTGGACGGAGCAAGCGATGCTCTTCGTTCAATCCGGACATCATTAAGAACAACAGAGTCCAGGGTTAGAGAAAAGCTTGAGTCGATGATCCGATCCTCATCTGCTCAAAAAATGCTATCTGACGCGATTATTACCATACGTAATGACAGGTATGTGATTCCTGTTAAGCAGGAATACCGTTCAGCATACGGCGGTATTGTCCATGATCAGTCTTCATCAGGGGCAACCTTATTCATCGAGCCTCAGGCAGTGGTTGACTTAAACAATACGCTTCAGCAGGCGCGCATGAAAGAGAAAATCGAAATTGACCGCATTTTAACAGAAATTACTGTGAAAGTGGCTGAAGAAGCTGATCCTCTTTTGATTAATGTGGAAGCCCTGAGCGAAATGGATTTTATGTTTACGAAAGCAGCGTACGCGAAAAAAATAAAAGCTTCAAAGCCAGAAATGAATAACAGCGGAAGAATTAAGCTGTTTAAAGCAAGACATCCGCTTTTGAATGCCGAAGAAGTTGTCGCAAATGACATTGAACTTGGCAGGGAGTTTACGACAATTGTTATAACAGGTCCGAATACAGGCGGAAAAACAGTAACCCTTAAAACGGTCGGTCTTTTTACATTGATGGCGCAATCCGGCCTGCAGATTCCATCTCTTGACGGTTCTGAAATGGCTGTATTTGAAAATGTATATGCTGATATAGGAGACGAACAGTCAATTGAACAAAGCTTAAGTACGTTTTCTTCTCACATGGTAAACATTGTTGATATTTTAAAACGCGTTGACAATAACAGCCTCGTCCTATTCGATGAGCTGGGTGCAGGAACAGATCCGCAGGAAGGCGCTGCACTTGCCATCTCCATTTTGGATGAAGTTCATCATCGCGGGGCAAGAGTGATCGCCACAACGCATTATCCTGAACTGAAAGCTTATGGATATAACCGTGAAGGTGTTGTCAATGCAAGTGTTGAATTCAATATTGAAACATTAAGCCCGACTTATAAGCTTTTAATCGGCGTTCCCGGCCGAAGCAATGCATTTGAAATTTCAAAGCGGCTAGGTCTTATGCAAACTGTCATAGACCGAGCAAAATCTCATATGAGTACTGAGAGCAATGAAGTAGATTCAATGATTGCCTCGCTTGAAGAGAGCAAAAAACGCTCTGACACAGAGCTTACTGAAGCAGAACAGCTGCGTAAAGATGCAGAAAAGCTTCATTCAGAGCTGCAAAATCAAATTCTTTCTTTTAACGAAGAACGCGATAAGCTTTACGAACAGGCAGAAAAGAAAGCGGCAGAAAAAGTGGAAGCTGCAAAAGCGGAAGCAGACTCCATTATCCGTGAATTAAGAAAGATGCAAAAAGAACACCGGACAGGTATTAAAGAACATGAATTAATCGAAGCCAAAAAACGTCTTGAAGAAGCGGTGCCTGAGTTTGAAAAAAGCAGCAAGCAGCCGAAGAGCAAGCCGCAGAAGCATCAGTATGCAGAAGGCGATGAAGTGAAAGTCATCAGCTTCAACCAAAAAGGGCATCTTCTGTCAAAAGTAGGCGACCAAGAATGGCAGGTGCAGATCGGCATTCTGAAAATGAAGGTGAAAGAAGATGATCTGCAGTACATCAGCAGACCTAAGCCTGTTGAAACCAAGCCTCTTGCAATGGTAAAAGGCAAGGATTATCATGTCTCCCTCGAACTTGATTTAAGAGGTGAACGGTATGAAAATGCTCTCCTCAGAGTAGAAAAATATATGGACGATGCTGTGCTCGCCGGCTATCCAAGAATTTCAATTATTCACGGCAAAGGGACTGGAGCACTTCGAACAGGAGTGCAGGAATACTTGAAAAAGCATAGAAACGTTAAGAGCACCCGGTACGGGGAATCCGGCGAGGGCGGTTCAGGCGTTACGATTGTTGAATTAAAATAATCGAATTATGGGAGATAAGAAATGAATCAATTTTGGGAGAATGAATTCGTTCAGACAGCAGCGTATTTTAGCGTAGTCATCTTATGCATTGTTGTGTTTTTGACCATTTTTGAACTGGTGACGAAATATAATAACTGGGAAGAAATTCAAAAAGGGAATCTTGCAGTTGCAATGACGACGGGCGGAAAGATATTTGGAATTGCCAATGTGTTCCGTTTTTCAATTGGGCAGCATGATACCCTTCTTGAGATGGTTGGCTGGGGAATGTTTGGCTTCATATTATTGCTTTTAGGCTATTTTATCTATGAGTTTTTAACGCCTAAATTCAGAATAGATGATGAAATTCAAAATGACAATCGTGCGGTAGGCTTTATTTCAATGGTGATTTCAATTGGTCTATCTTACGTTATCGGCGCAGGCATTTAAGGGGAGAAAACAGTGGAAACATTAGCAAAAGTACTGCTTGGAGTATGCGGTTTGTTTATTGTAATAGGCATTATCTTTATGGTTTTTTTCGCTTGAAAAATTTAATAGTATGAAGAAAATCCGGATTTCATGACATGAATCCGGATTTTTTTTAATAAGATAAGTATAAAGTTCTTCGCATTGATGGCAAGCGGATGCGCCCAATTCCTCGGCCAGAACAAAGCCGCGGGAAAAGTCAAACCCGGACTTTCCTGCCGGATTCTTATCTGTCATGACTGAGCTAAACGGGCGCTTGCGCTTTCATTAATCTATTTAAAATAATTAAAAAACATTCTATATTCTGAATATATCTTTGATATACTTTCTTTATAAGCCAAAAGTCATAATGGCAACAAAGGGAGGAAATGAAATGGAAGTTCAAAAACCTTGGCTTCATCTATATCCTGAAGAAATACCTCATTATGCTGAAATTGACAACAAGCCTCTTCAATCTTATCTCGCACAAGCAGCACAAGAATTTCCGACAAAAACAGCTATTCACTTTTTAGGCAAGGAACTGACTTTTACAGAGATTTATGAACAATCTTTAAAACTTGCAGGCTACCTCCAGGAACTTGGATTAAAGAAAGACGAAAGAGTATCCATTATGCTCCCGAATTGTCCACAGGCAGTGATTGCTTACTATGGAATCTTATTTGCGGGAGGTATTGTCGTTCAAACAAATCCGCTGTACATGGAAAGGGAGCTTGAGTATCAACTGAATGATTCTGATGCGAAATACATCATTACGCTTGATCTCCTTTACCCAAGAGTCTCAAAAATGAAAGCGCTGACAAGCATTGAGCATATTATTGCGACAAGCATAAAAGATTATCTCCCTTTCCCGAAAAATCTTCTGTACCCGTTTGTGCAGAAAAAGCAAAATCAAATCGTGGTAAAAATAGAGCACAGCGGACACACGCATTTATTCAAAGAAATCATGAAACGGCAGCACACTTCTATTGAGGAAATAGAAACAAATCCTAAAGAGGACATTGCCTTGCTGCAGTATACAGGAGGTACAACCGGTTTTCCAAAAGGAGTTATGCTGACGCATGAAAATCTGGTTGCAAATACGTCCATGTGCTCATCCTGGATGTATAAATGTAAACGCGGAGAAGAATCCGTGCTTGGCATATTGCCGTTTTTCCATGTTTACGGGATGACAGCGGTTATGAATCTATCGATTATGCAAGGTTTTAAAATGATCCTGCTCCCCAAATTCGATGCGACAGATACGCTTAAAGCTATTGATAAATTAAAACCGACCCTATTCCCGGGAGCTCCTACTATTTATATTGCATTACTAAATCATCCGGATCTGAAAAACTATGATCTTTCATCCGTGGAATCGTGTATAAGCGGATCAGCTCCTCTTCCGGCAGAAGTTCAGGAGAAGTTCGAGCGCGAAACTGGCGGTAAGCTTGTGGAAGGATACGGCTTGTCAGAAGCATCCCCTGTTACGCACTCCAACTTCATCTGGTCGCACCGGAAAAAAGGAAGCATCGGTGTGCCTTGGCCTAATACAGACTCTATTATTCTGTCTTTTGAAACAGGCAAGCAGGCAGAATACAATGAGCTTGGAGAAATTGCTGTGAGAGGTCCGCAGGTTATGAAAGGGTATTGGAAAAAACAAGAGGAAACTGATGCCGTATTAAGAGACGGCTGGCTTTTAACCGGTGACATTGGATATATGGACGAAGAAGGATATTTCTATATCGTTGACCGGAAAAAAGATATGATTATCGCCGGGGGATTCAACATTTATCCGCGTGAAATCGAAGAGGTTTTATATGAGCACGAAAAAGTGCAGGAAGTAGTAGTAGCCGGTATTCCCGATCCTTACCGGGGAGAAACGGTAAAGGCATATATCGTTTTAAAAGAAGGGGCTGTGGCGACAGAGCAGGAATTTGATGAATTTGCCCGCAAACATATGGCAGCTTACAAGATCCCAAAAATCTATGAATTCCGCAAAGAGCTGCCAAAAACAGCAGTCGGAAAAATTTTGAGGCGCTCACTTGTAGAAGAAGAAAAAGAAAAACTGAAAAATGCCAATTAATCAGAAAACCATTTATATAAATGGCCTTATTCAATAAAATGAAGAGCAATAAGAATAAAAAATAGAAAAGAACCATCTCTTCCTATTGCTGAGAGGGTTCTTTTCATCTATTATGATGAAGATAGATAAATCATCTTTCTTCTTGACAGATGGATGATGTAATTTTATGATTGAAATATGAATGATGATTCATTCATTCATTTTGAAGGGACGATTTGATATTGAAACAGAAAAGACCAAAATATCTCCAAATTATAGATGCAGCTGTCATTGTCATCGCTGAAAACGGCTATCATCATGCACAGGTTTCAAAGATTGCCAAGCAGGCGGGAGTCGCAGACGGAACCATTTATCTTTATTTTAAGAATAAAGAAGACATCCTGATTTCCTTGTTTCAGGAAAAAATGGGCGTATTTATCGAAAAAATCCAACAAGAAATAGCAGGAAAGGACACGGCGGCGGAGAAGTTATACATGTTGATAGAAAAACATTTTTCTCTTTTAGCTGAAGATCATCATCTTGCCATCGTTACCCAGCTTGAACTCAGGCAGTCAAATAAAGAATTGCGCCTGAGAATCAACGAGGTTCTGAAAGGATATTTAAATATTCTTGATTCGATTATTCAAACAGGAAAAGAAACATCCGAATTCAGTGAAGCCCTGGATATACGCTTAGCGAGGCAGATGATATTTGGAACCATTGATGAAACGGTGACAACATGGGTCATGAATGATCAGAAATTTGATTTAACTGCACTTGCAGGAAGCGTTCATGAACTCATGATCAAAGGCTGCGGAAGGGTTTAAGAAAACCCTTCCTGACGTAATAGTTTTAATACATAAGGAGGCCTGAGCTGTGAGTTATTTAAATGTTAAAGTAGAAGATTATGTTGCGGTCGTAACCATTCACCAACCTCCCGCAAATGCCCTTTCATCTTATGTTTTGAAAGAGCTTTCATCCCTTATGGATGAGTTTGAAGCAAATAATAAAGTCAGGGTCATTGTCATTAATGGCGAGGGACGATTCTTCTCTGCAGGGGCTGACATAAAGGAATTTGTTTCAGTGCCGAATGGTGCAGAGTTCTCTAAGCTTGCTGCAAACGGACAGGAACTTTTTGAGAGAATTGAAACATTTTCAAAACCTGTCATCGCGTCAATTCATGGTGCTGCTCTAGGCGGGGGCCTTGAGCTTGCAATGAGCTGCCATGTAAGACTTGTCACTGAGAATGCAAAGCTTGGGCTGCCTGAGCTTCAGCTTGGACTTATTCCAGGCTTCTCAGGGTCGCAGCGTCTTCCCAAGTATGTTGGAGAAGCAAAAGCTCTTGAAATGCTGCTGACAAGTGAACCGATTTCAGGAGCAGAGGCAGTCAAGTACGGTCTTGCCAACCATGCTTTTGCAGAAGAATCCTTATTAGATGAAACGATGAAGCTTGCAAAGAAATTTGCTGCGAAAAGTCCGATATCTGTCAGTGCAGCCATTGATTTAATCAATGCTTCTAAAACCCTTCCGTATCATGATCGGGTGAAAAAAGAAGCGGGCTATTTCGGGACTGTATTTGAAAGCGCAGATGCAAAAGAAGGAATCAGTGCTTTTCTTGAGAAAAGACAGCCTCAGTTTAAAGGCGAATAAATTATTGATAAAACGTTCCTGACGTTTTTTCTATACAACTAAATTGAATGCTTAACGTAAATAGGGGGATGGACATGAATATTTATGTAATCATGAAAAAAACGTTTGATACGGAAGAAAAAATAACGCTTCAAAACGGCAAAATCAATGAAGATGGCGCAGAATTCATTATTAATCCTTATGATGAATATGCCATTGAAGAAGCAATTCAGATCCGCGATGCAAACAGCGGTGAAGTAACAGTAGTGACAATCGGCGGTGAAGAATCTGAAAAAGAATTGCGTACAGCACTTGCTATGGGGTGTGACAAGGCTGTGTTAATTAATACGGAAGACGACCTTGAAGATGGAGATCAATTTACAACCTCTAAAATTCTTGCTGAGTACTTCAAGGATAAAGATGCAGATCTTATCATAGGAGGAAATGTGGCGATTGATGGCGGATCCGGACAAGTAGGACCTCGTCTGGCTGAACTTCTGAATATTCCTTATGTAACAACGATTACAAAGCTTGAGATTGACGGAAACAAAGCAACAGTCGTCCGCGATGTTGAAGGTGATTCAGAAGTAATTGAAACAACATTGCCGCTGCTTGTAACAGCACAGCAGGGATTGAATGAGCCGCGTTACCCATCTTTGCCGGGTATTATGAAAGCAAAGAAAAAGCCTTTAGAAGAATTGGAACTGGATGATCTCGATCTTGAAGAAGATGACGTTGAACCTAAAACAAAGACAATCGAAATTTATATGCCGCCTAAAAAAGAAGCGGGTAAAGTACTTCAGGGCGATCTGGATGCACAAGTGAAGGAATTAGTATCACTTCTTCGCAACGAAGCAAAAGTAATCTAAGTATTTACCTAAAAGTGAATTTTTCAATCAAACGTATAACAGGGGGACTTTATAATGGCAAGAAAAGTACTGGTATTGGGAGAAGTACGCGATCAATCATTGCGCAATGTTTCTTTTGAAGCAATTGCTGCAGGTAAAACGATTTCTGAAGGCGGCGAGGTTTCAGCCGTTTTAGTAGGAGACAGCGTTGCATCGTTAGCTGAAGAAATGATTCATTATGGCGCAGACCGTGTCATTACAGTTGAAGATGAGAAATTGAAAACGTATACACCTGACGGCTATTCACAGGCATTGCTTGCCGTTATCGAAGCAGAAAAACCGGAAGGTCTTGTTTTCGGGCATACAGCTCTTGGAAAAGACTTATCGCCAAAAATCGCTGCTAAGATTGGATCCGGTCTTATTTCAGATGCTACAGATTTAGAAAGTGCAGGCGGAAATGTCGTTTTCACCCGTCCGATCTATTCAGGAAAAGCTTTCGAGAAAAAGATTGTGACAGACGGAACAATTTTTGCAACAATCAGACCAAATAACATTGCTCCGCTTGAAAAAGATGAAACAAGAACAGGTGAAGTTTCTTCTGTTACCGCAGAGATCAAAGATCTTCGCACAATCGTAAAAGAAGTGGTGCGTAAAGCAACAGAAGGCGTGGATCTTTCTGAAGCTAAAGTCATTGTAGCCGGCGGACGCGGAGTAAAAAGCACAGAAGGCTTTAATCCGCTGAAGGAACTATCAGATGTTCTCGGCGGAGCAGTTGGAGCTTCCCGCGGTGCCTGCGATGCTGATTATTGCGACTACTCCCTGCAAATCGGCCAAACAGGAAAAGTGGTAACTCCTGATCTATACATTGCATGCGGTATTTCTGGAGCAATCCAGCATTTAGCCGGAATGTCTAACTCAAAGATTATTGTAGCAATTAATAAAGATCCTGAAGCAAACATTTTCAAAGTAGCCGATTATGGAATTGTAGGAGATTTATTTGAAGTTGTTCCTATGTTAACAGAAGAGTTTAAAAAATTAAAAGTTCATTCATAATCTAATTTTCATAAAAACACGCACTTAGGGCGTGTTTTTAATTTGAATGAAAAAATGTTTTTCATCACAAAGTAAGGGAAAAGGAATAGTGAGCAAAAAATTAGCAGGTCACATTCTTTAATGCTATACTTTAGGCATCACTTGAACAATTAGGAGGAAAATATAATGGCAATTACTAATGTAACAGATCAAACCTTTACAACTGAAACTAGCGAAGGTGTCGTTCTGGCAGACTTTTGGGCTCCTTGGTGCGGACCTTGTAAAATGATTGCACCAGTTCTTGAAGAGCTTGATCAGGAACTAGGCGATAAAGTGAAAATCGTTAAGCTTGATGTTGATGAAAACCAAGAAACTGCAGGCAAATACGGCGTTATGAGTATTCCTACATTGCTTGTTTTCAAAAATGGCGAAGTTGTTGACAAAACAGTCGGCTTCCAGCCTAAAGAAGCATTAGCAGAACTATTAAATAAACACGCATAATAAAAATGAGATCCGGTTTATCCGGATCTTTTTTTTATTTTTGAAGACAGGACAGCTGCCAAAAAAATTGTCAATTATTGCTCAGGAAATGATTTGGCGCCTTGGAGGCAAGGTAAGGCACCCATGGAGGTAAAGAAAAGACTCCGGCGCTCTAAAATGGTACAATAAAAGGAATAACTAGTCGTAATTAATCGATATTTATTCTGCGCTTAACTTCAGGGAAACGGAGTGTCCGCTATGGAACAACTAATAAAAGAAAAGCTGGCACTTCTGCCAGATCAGCCGGGCTGTTATTTAATGAAAGACCGATTCGGAACCATTATCTATGTGGGAAAAGCAAAAGTGCTTAAAAACAGGGTTCGGTCTTACTTTACCGGCTCACATGACGGCAAGACACAAAGGCTTGTAAATGAAATCAAGGATTTTGAATATATCGTCACATCTTCGAACATCGAGGCGCTGATCTTAGAATTAAATCTAATTAAAAAGCATGATCCTAAATACAACGTTATGCTAAAGGATGATAAAACGTATCCATTTATTAAAATTACAGCTGAACGTCATCCGCGTCTTATTGTCACAAGGAATGTCAAAAAAGATAATGGAAAATACTTTGGTCCATATCCTAACGTACAGGCTGCGAGAGAGACGAAAAAGCTGCTGGACCGGCTATATCCGCTTAGAAAATGTTCAACGCTTCCAGACCGCGTTTGCCTTTATTATCATATGGGTCAGTGTCTGGCCCCGTGTGTCTATAAGGTGACACAAGAGCAAAACCGTCAAATGGTCGATGAGATGTCCCGTTTTTTAAAAGGCGGTTTCAAGCAGATTAAAGAAGAACTTTCAAAGAAGATGCTTGCTGCTGCTGAAAATTTGGATTTCGAACGGGCAAAGGAATATCGTGATTCCATCGCCCATATTGATGCAACCATGGAAAAACAGAAAATGGCGCTGAATGATTTTGTCGATCGTGATGTGTTTGGCTATTCCTATGATAAAGGATGGATGTGCGTTCAGGTTTTCTTCATCCGTCAGGGCAAATTGATAGAACGTGATATTGCTATGTTTCCGCTGTATCAGGAGCCAGAAGAAGAATTCTTAACATTTCTTGGCCAATTTTACTCCAAAAACAATCATATTCTGCCTAAAGAAATTCTGCTGCCTGAAAGTGTGGACCATGAAATGGCAGAGCAGCTTCTTCATGTTTCAGCCATTCACCCTAAGCGCGGAAAGAAAAAGGATCTTGTATTGCTTGCACACCAAAATGCCAAAATTGCTTTAAAAGAAAAATTTTCTCTCATCGAGCGTGATGAAGAAAGAACAATCAAAGCAATTGATCAGCTTGGTGAAAAAATGGGCATCTATACACCTGCAAGAATCGAAGCTTTTGATAATTCAAATATTCAAGGGACAGACCCTGTATCTGCAATGATTGTGTTTATAGATGGAAAGCCAGCCAAAAAAGAATACCGCAAGTACAAAATTAAAACAGTGCAGGGACCTGATGATTACGAATCTATGCGTGAAGTTGTCCGCAGAAGGTACACGCGGGTGTTGAAAGAGGAACTGCCTCTTCCAGATTTGATAATCATCGACGGAGGCAAGGGGCATCTGGCTGCAGCACAGGACGTTCTGGAAAATGAACTGGGTTTATCGATCCCTGTTGCAGGACTTGTGAAGGATGAGAAGCACCGGACCTCTAATTTAATGATCGGAAGTCCGCCAACTGTTATTGAACTTGAACGCAACAGCCAGGAGTTTTATCTGCTGCAGCGTATCCAGGATGAAGTGCATCGCTTTGCGATTACTTTTCACAGACAGACAAGAGGAAAAACAGCCTTTCAATCGATTTTGGATGATATACCGGGAGTAGGGGAAAAACGGCGCAAAACCCTGCTGAAGCATTTCGGATCCGTGAAAAAAATGAAAGATGCAAGCCTTGAGGAGCTGATTGCGGCAGGGATTCCGGCAAACATAGCACAGCTTATTGCAGCAAAATTGCAAGAATAGATTGCATAAAGTCAAATTCTTTGCTACAATTTTAACTAATTTCATAACCAGATCGTTTAGTTCGTTAAATGATGGTAGAGGTGCGAACTTCAAGAGTAGCCCTTCTGAGGAAAATGGATTCCTTTGAAGATGGGTGAAAGGGGAGAGTCGCCGAAGCAAATAAAGAGCCATTTCTTTCTTTTGCTGGTTTTGCGTTTAATAGACGTAAAATTGTCAAGAAGATGTATTTTTCTTGGAGCGCTATCTCATTGTATGAATGAAGTTTCATTATTCGTTTATGCAAGCAATGAGATAGGGAATCTCATTGCTTTTTTTGCGTTTTCTGAGATTCTCCCTTTTACCTGCTGACGATCAATATAACTGGAAAGGTGAGAGGCTGATATGGGTTTAGTTGTACAAAAATTTGGAGGCACATCTGTTGGATCTCCGGAAAAAATCATGAATGCTGCAAGAAGAGTAATCGAGGAAAAAAATAATGGGAATAATGTCGTTGTTGTTGTTTCAGCAATGGGGAAAACAACGGATCATTTAGTTACCCTGGCAGCGGAAATCACTCAAAAACCAAGCAAGCGCGAAATGGATATGCTGCTTTCAACTGGTGAACAAGTGACGATCTCTCTTTTGACTATGGCTCTTCAGGCACAAGGATACGATGCTGTTTCATACACAGGATGGCAGGCTGGCATAAAGACTGAAAATGTCCACAGCAATGCGAGAATTTCAGGGATTGATTCAGATAAAATCAATGAGCAGCTCCAAGCAGGAAAAGTTGTTGTCGTTGCAGGCTTTCAGGGACTTGCAGACGGACAGGAAATAACGACGCTCGGCCGCGGCGGTTCAGATACGACAGCTGTTGCATTGGCAGCTTCTCTTAAAGCAGATAAATGCGATATTTATACAGATGTAACAGGTGTATTTACGACAGATCCGCGTTTTGTAAAAAGTGCAAGAAAGTTAGACGGCATCTCATATGATGAAATGCTCGAGCTTGCTAATCTTGGCGCAGGTGTCCTTCACCCCCGTGCTGTTGAATTTGCAAAAAATTACGGAGTTCCTTTGGAAGTCAGATCAAGCTCAGAAAAAGAAAGAGGCACTTTAATTGAGGAGGAAACAAAGATGGAACAGAATTTAGTTGTAAGAGGAATTGCGTTTGAAGATCAAGTATCACGAATCACGGTTTGCGGATTGCCAAGCGGCCTCCTGACCCTGTCTACTATTTTCAAAACACTTGCAAGCCACGGGATTAATGTGGATATTATTATTCAAAGTTCGACAGACAGCAGCTTGGCCTCTCTCTCCTTTTCTGTGAAAACAGGTGATGTGGAAGAAACCGTTCATGTTCTTGAAACCTATCAATCCGAGCTTGGCTTTGAAAAAATAGAATCAGAAGGCGGTCTTTCAAAAGTCTCCATCGTCGGTTCTGGCATGGTCTCAAATCCGGGAGTGGCGGCAGAAATGTTCCATGTTCTTGCTCAAGAAGGTATTGAAGTGAAAATGGTCAGCACGTCTGAAATTAAAGTGTCAACTGTTATCAGCCATGAAGATATGGTGAAGGCGGTAGAAGCGCTGCATGATGCCTTTGAATTATCACAGCATCCTGCAGAAGTGCTGTAAATAAAATAAAAAAGGGGTGGGTATCATGAATACCCATCCCTTTAATCGTTGTCGAACTCCATGTCTTTGTAATCCCATTTCACTGTAAAGTGCACTTTATCCGCACGTTTTTTTACTTGTTCATAGGTTTCTGTTATCTGCTTGTTCATTCTCTGCACCTGCTGTGCCAGAAATCCCGCTTCAAGCTGAAAAGAAGGCTCTTTCATCGTTTTGAATCTTGTTTTGATCAGTTCGCCTTCAAGCTGAAATTCCATTTCATCTTTTTTCTTATGTACCAATGAAAGAGTTCCAAAGCCGGCTAATGAAAAGAAAGCAATAAGCTCTTCTATTGATTCAGCAGGATATTTGCGCGCAAGGCTTTTACCTGCCCAGTAAAGCATAGATGCGGATTCTCTACCGAGAATATCCGGAATGAGAACCTCTCTTAACAGCTCATAGGCGAATGCGGGCACTTGCATATCCCTCAGCTGCGTTATATCGATTTGTTCGCTGGTTTTTTTCACATTCTTCCCCTCTTTCTGCCTATATTATATATCAAGTAGGGCGGGTAAGAACATGCAATAAAAGTAAATTACAAGCTCCAAAACGGATGTGAAAGTATTTCAGGAAAATAAAAATAGGTGGAAAATAAGATTTGTCACAAAATTAAAATTTATGAACGCGTTTTCTTGACGCTGTAACTCGTTGGGAGTACAATAAATTTGTCACATTTTATCATACAATGTTTATTTTTAAAAAAGGTTGCCGGGAATAGGAGAAACATTAAAAAAAAGATTTTAAGATTACTAGGGGGTAATGTGAGATGGCTGGAAACAGAGAATATTTAAACCGCAGACTTCATTCTTTGCTTGGAGTTATCCCGGTTGGCGTCTTCTTAATTCAGCATCTTGTTGTAAATAACTTTGCAACAAGAGGAGAAGAAGCGTTTAATAATGCTGCACATTTTATGGAAAGCTTGCCATTTAGAGTTGTTCTGGAAACTTTTATTATATTCCTGCCGCTTTTATACCATGCGATCTATGGAATTTACATTGCGTTTACAGCTAAAAATAATGTAAGCAAGTTTGGCTACTTCCGTAACTGGATGTTTATGCTTCAAAGGATTACAGGCGTGATTACATTAATCTTTGTATCCTGGCATGTATGGGAAACAAGAATTGCAGCCGCATTTGGCGCCGAAGTGAATTTTGACATGATGGCCTCCATTTTCAGTAATCCATTCATGATTGTATTTTATGTTGTAGGTGTTGTTTCAACGATTTTCCACTTTGCAAACGGACTGTGGTCATTTGCTGTGAGCTGGGGAATTACTGTGACTCCAAGATCTCAGCTGATCTCAACTTATGTGACGATCGCACTTTTCCTGGCTTTATCTTACGTTGGAGTCAGTACTATTTTTGCATTTGTTTGATAGGTAATAGAATCAAAGGGAGTGGGCCAGATGAGTAAAGGTAGAATAATAGTCGTCGGTGGTGGCTTAGCGGGCCTAATGGCTACGATCAAAGCTGCAGAAACTGGCGTTCATGTAGATTTATTTTCTTTAGTTCCTGTTAAGCGCTCTCATTCCGTTTGTGCTCAGGGCGGAATTAACGGAGCAGTTAACACGAAAGGGGAAGGCGATTCTCCTTGGGAGCATTTCGATGATACTGTATACGGCGGGGACTTCCTTGCGAATCAGCCTCCTGTAAAAGCAATGTGCGAAGCTGCACCTTCCATTATCCATTTGCTTGACCGCATGGGAGTTATGTTCAACCGTACTCCAGAGGGTCTTCTTGACTTCCGCCGCTTTGGAGGAACACAGCATCACCGTACAGCATTTGCCGGCGCAACAACTGGCCAGCAGCTGCTATATGCGCTTGATGAGCAGGTTCGACGCTATGAGGTTGCTGGATTAGTAACGAAGTATGAAGGCTGGGAATTCCTTGGTGCTGTCATCGATGATGATGGAGTCTGCCGCGGAATTACCGGACAAGACTTAACAACAATGGAAATGAAATCATTCCGCTCGGATGCAGTTATTATGGCAACAGGCGGACCAGGAATCATTTTCGGAAAATCAACGAACTCTGTCATCAACACGGGGTCAGCTGCTTCAATCGTCTATCAGCAAGGTGTTCATTATGCAAATGGAGAATTTATTCAAATTCATCCAACGGCTATTCCCGGAGACGATAAGCTCCGCCTGATGAGTGAGTCAGCACGCGGGGAAGGCGGACGTGTCTGGACGTATAAAGACGGTAAGCCTTGGTATTTCCTTGAGGAAAAATATCCTGCATACGGAAACCTTGTGCCTCGTGATATTGCAACACGCGAAATTTTTGACGTGTGTGTTTCACAAAAGCTTGGAATCAATGGAGAGAACATGGTTTACCTTGATCTTTCTCATAAAGATCCGAAAGAGCTTGATATCAAACTTGGCGGAATCATTGAAATCTATGAAAAATTCATGGGTGATGATCCCCGCAAGCTTCCAATGAAAATTTTCCCGGCTGTTCATTATTCTATGGGCGGACTATGGGTTGATTATGATCAAATGACGAATATCCCTGGATTATTTGCTGCAGGCGAGTGTGATTACTCGATGCATGGAGCTAACCGATTAGGTGCCAACTCATTATTGTCTGCTATTTACGGCGGTATGGTTGCCGGACCAAAAGCAGTTGAATATGTGAGCGGTCTTGAAGTATCCGCTGAAGATCTCTCTTCTTCATTATTTGACGGTCATGTGAAGCAGGAAGAAGAAAAATTGCAAAATATCATGAACTTAAATGGCACTGAAAATGCTTATGTCCTTCATAAAGAGCTTGGCGAATGGATGACTGACAATGTAACGGTTGTCCGATACAACGATAAGCTTCTTAAAACAGATGAAAAAATTCAAGAGCTTCTTGAAAGATATGACAATATCAACATCAATGATACTGCGAAATGGAGCAACCAGGGTGCGACGTTTACGCGTCAATTGCAAAACATGCTTCAAATGTCACGTGTTGTGACAATTGGTGCCTATAACCGCAATGAAAGCCGCGGTGCTCATTACAAACCGGACTTCCCTGAACGTAATGACGAAGAATTCCTAAAAACGACAATGGCCACATTTGCCGGTCAAAAAGCTGCTCCTAAGTTCCACTATGAAGAAGTGGATGTAAGCTTAATTGAACCGCGTAAACGCGACTATTCGAAGAAGAAAAAGGGGGAATAAAAAATGAACAGTGAAAAGAAAGTAGTTCGTTTTATTATTACTCGCCAAGACCAGCCCGGAGCAGCCCCTTATGATGAAACGTTTGAGATTCCTTATCGTCCAAATATGAACGTGATTTCTGCTTTAATGGAGATCAGACGAAATCCAGTTAACTCACAAGGGAAAGAAACAACTCCGATTACTTGGGATATGAACTGTCTCGAAGAGGTGTGCGGAGCATGTTCTATGGTGATTAACGGCAAGCCGCGGCAGTCTTGTACAGCCCTTGTTGACCAGCTCGAGCAGCCAATTCGCCTCCAGCCGATGAGAACATTTCCTGTTGTCCGCGACCTTCAGGTTGACCGCAGCAGAATGTTTGATTCCCTGAAAAAAGTAAAGGCCTGGATTCCAATTGATGGCACCTATGACTTAGGCCCTGGCCCGCGTATGCCTGAGAAAAAACGTCAGTGGGCATATGAATTATCAAAATGCATGACTTGCGGTGTCTGCTTAGAGGCTTGTCCGAATGTAAACAGCAATTCAGATTTCATCGGCCCTGCTCCGCTTTCACAAGTCCGCTTGTTTAATGCTCACCCAACTGGAGCATTAAATAAAGCAGAACGTCTGGAATCCATTATGGGAGACGGAGGTCTTGCCAACTGCGGAAACTCTCAGAACTGTGTGCAGTCATGTCCTAAAGGCATTCCTTTAACAACTTCAATTGCTGCACTCAACAGAGATACAACGTTCCAGGCATTCCGTAATTTCTTCGGAAGCGATCAGGTTTAAAACACAGATATCCATTTTGAAATCATTTATTAAGAAAACACCTCTTCCTTTCGATGAAGAGGTGTTTTTTCACTTAAAGCAGAAATGAGGAAACAATCATGAAACAAATCTCTTACATAGAGCTGCCTTTTCAGGAATGGAAAGATTCTTTTTCTTTTTACTTACCGATAAAAGTGCGTTTTTCCGAAACAGATATGTTTGGACATATGAACAATACGGCGCCAATTTCATATTTTGAAGAAGCGCGGATTGAGTTCCTTAAGCACGCAGGAATTATGGAAAACTGGCTGAAAAAAGACGGGGAGCTGATTCCTGTCGTTGCAGATATTCATTGTGATTACGTGAAACAGGTCTTTTTTGATGAGAAAATCCGCCTTTATGTAAAAGTGGCATCTATCGGAAATTCATCGATGGATCTGCATTATTGTGCTGTGAATGAAAAAAATGAAGTTTGCTTTACAGGACGAGGCACCGTTGTGCAAATATCTAAATACAATGGAAAAAGTGTACCCTTTCTGGAAGTGGAGAAAAAGATCCTTACTCAGTCTGCCATATTTGCCACTTGAAAAATAGACACGGAATTTCTTGCTTTCATCTAAGATTCCTGTCACCGCCATTACAGTGTGCACATACTATATGTTGACTAATCTTATACCCATTCGTTAGATCGGCTCGCACCTAGCAAGGAGGGTTACAATTCTTGAAAGAGAAAGAGTTTCAATCAAAGCCATTACTCACGAAAAGAGAGAGAGAAGTATTCGAATTATTAGTTCAAGACAAAACAACGAAAGAAATAGCGGGCGAGCTCTTTATTAGTGAAAAGACAGTTCGGAACCATATTTCCAATGCGATGCAAAAGCTTGGTGTTAAGGGGAGATCACAAGCTGTTGTTGAGCTCCTTCGTATGGGTGAACTTGAGCTCTAATACGTACCGGCTGACCTTGATTTTAAGGGTAGCCGGTTATTATTTCTGTGCAGAAAAAGCGGGGCTGCGCTAATCTGACTATGCTTTTTCTTATTTTTCATATCGGTCAGCTAAAATATGAAACTTGCAATTTTTCATAAAAACATAGAAAATAGATATGATACGCACATTCCTACTGTTAAGTTTCATTCTGTGCGGTCAGATTGAATGAGTGAGGGTTGCTGATGACAGTTCATAATGATGTATTAAGTGATAAAATGGTAGCTGATATGGAGAAATCCCTAAGGCATATTTCTGTTATGGTCAAACAGAAGGGCAGGGAGATTCTTAATCAATTTCCGATTACACCGCCTCAATTCGTAGCGCTGCAATGGCTTTCAGAACATGGCGACATGACAGTCGGTGAATTATCTAATAAAATGTACCTTGCATGCAGCACCACAACAGATCTTGTTGACCGAATGGAGAAAAACAAACTGGTAGTAAGGATTAAAGACCCAAATGACCGAAGAGTTGTGAGGGTGCATCTTCTTGAAGAAGGGCAGCGCATCATTGAAGAAGTTATACAAAAGCGTCAACAATACTTAAAGAATGTAATCAAAAATTATGATATGCAGGAAATTATCCAGCTTGAAAGCTCATTAATGAAATTACATCTAGAAATGAGAGAAGAATGAGGCGATTTTTTGAACAGAGCAATTGGCGTCATTGATTCCGGTGTCGGCGGACTGACCGTTGCACGCGAAATCATGAGGCAGTTACCAAACGAAGACATCATCTACTTAGGTGATACGGCAAGATGTCCATATGGACCGAGACCGCAGGAAGAGGTGCGCTCATTTACTTGGCAAATGACGAATTATCTCTTATCAAATCATCATATAAAAATGCTTGTGATAGCCTGCAATACGGCAACAGCGATCGCTTTGCAGGAAATCCAGGAAGAACTTGATATCCCCGTAGTAGGGGTCGTTTTCCCTGGGGCCAGAACAGCGATTAAAGTCACCAGAAATAATCATATCGGTGTAATCGGAACTGTTAATACAGTTGCAAGCCGTGCATATGAGAAGGCTCTTAAAACGATTAAGAAGACAGTTGAAGTTGAGAGCTTGGCATGTCCGGCATTCGTGCCGCTTGTAGAAAGCGGAGATTACGAAAATGATTATGCCGTATCCATCGTACGGGAATCTCTTTTTCCTTTAAAAGATCAGCCGATTGATACGCTGATCCTGGGATGTACACATTATCCAGTCTTAAAGACGTTAATTGAGGATTATATGGGTCCCAAGGTGAAAATTATCAGCTCGGGTGATGAAACAGCCCGTGAAGTCAGTACAATCCTGTCTTATAAAGATGCTTTAAATGAGACACAGGAAGAGAATCATCATTTATTTTTAACGACAGGATCACAGGAGCTTTTTCAGAGAATTGCTTCTCAATTGTTTGAGCAGCCAGTTGAAAATGTTAAATCCATTACCCTATAAAAAAGAGGAGCCGATCGCGGTTCCTCTTTTTTTCGTTCCGGCTATTGTGAAGTGACCGCGGATACAGCAGCTCTCTGATTGTCAGCTGATCTTTTCTGCTAAGCTCACTATTAGCTGGTCCTGCTTTTATTGCCCTGAATAACTCTTATGTAAGGCAGCCGAGGGAGATGGCCGTATAGCGGATAGCTAATAAACTCCTCAAAATGACTGTAAGAAACAGGATAACGGCTTCACTAATTGACGATCAAGCATAATCCGAAATATGAAGCCGGTCCTCTTTTACTTGGATGAACGATTTTTGCCTGTACAAAAATACTTTTCAAAATCGGTCTAATTCAATAAACAGCTCGTATACATAGTAGTACAAACTGCCTTAGGAGGGAATTGTATGTCTCAAAATAGAAACATGAAGATTGCTGCTACTGTTGTAACATCGACGCTGCTCTTGTCAGGATGCGGATTATTCGGCGGGGAAAAAGCAAAGGAAATTGATCCTCCGCAAGATGTTTCATATGTTGAAGATGCAGATAAAGGGAATGAAGAAACTTTAAAAGAAGAAAAAACAACAGCAGAAGGTGAAAAAGGTGAAGAGTCGGCTCAAACCTATTCTAGGCAGTTATATTTGATTGACAGCAACGGGCTTGTTGTCGCCCAGACATTTGATTTGCCTAAGGAAGAAGGCGTAGCCAAGCAAGTGCTTGAATACCTTGTAGAGGGCGGGCCTGTCAGCAATATCCTTCCTGATGGCTTCAGAGCCGTTATCCCGCAGGATACTCAAGTGGGTGTGAATGTTAAAGATGGTACAGCCATCGTAGATTTCTCTAAGGAGTTTAAAAACTATCAAGCTGAAGATGAATTGAAAATTCTTCAATCGATTACATGGACATTGACTCAGTTCGATTCTGTGAAAACAGTCAAAATTATGATTAACGGTCATGAACAAAATGAAATGCCTGTCGGAGGCACTCCGATCAGCAGCGAGCTGAGCCGAGCTGACGGCATTAATCTTGATACAGCGGGCGTAATGGATATTACGGATACAAAACCTCTGACGGTTTACTATACAGCTCAGCATAATGATCAGACCTACTATGTACCTGTTACAACACGAATCAGCAATGACGAAGAGGATCCAATTGCAGCAGTGGTGAAAAAATTAACTGAGGAACCTTCCATCTCACGTGCATTGTTAACCGATTTGGAGCAGGATGTGAAGCTGCTTGAAGAGCCTAAGCTTGAAGATGGCACTGTAACTCTTAATTTTAACGAATCTATCTATGGAAGTGCAGATGGAGAGGAAAAAATGGTTTCGACACATGTTCTGAATTCTCTTGTTTTATCACTGACAGAACAGCCTGGAATCGAAAATGTCGTTTTGACCGTTGATGGGAAAGCCGAGCTTGTTAATGAAGAAGGCAAAAAGATCACAGAACCTGTCTCCCGTCCAGTCAAAGTGAACACAGGTAGTTTTTAATCGCTGATTTTTGATATACTATATAGAGAAACTAAGAGGTGGTCATAAGCGCTGCCTCTTCTTTATCGTTTATACATAAGACAAAAGCTTAGGTCAGCAATAGGATTGATCGGAGGAATATGATGAGACATGATGGACGCAAACAAGATGAATTAAGACGAGTTGAAATTCTGACAGATTATGTGAAGCACCCTGAGGGTTCAGTGTTAATCAGTGTTGGTGATACAAAGGTGATCTGCAATGCAAGCATTGAAGATCGCGTGCCTCCATTTATGCGGGGAGAAGGTAAGGGATGGATCACAGCGGAATATTCAATGCTGCCGCGTGCTACTGAACAGAGGACGATCAGAGAATCGTCCAAAGGTAAAATTACTGGCCGTACAATGGAAATTCAGCGCTTGATCGGACGAGCTCTGCGGGCGGTTGTTGATCTTGAAAAGTTAGGGGAACGCACAATCTGGATTGATTGTGATGTGATACAGGCAGATGGCGGGACCCGCACAGCTTCCATCACCGGAGCTTTTGTCGCTATGACAATAGCACTTGGAAAGCTGATGTCTCAAAAAAAATTAAGCACGCTGCCAATCACGGATTTCCTGGCTGCGACATCAGTCGGAATGGATTCAAAGCTTGGAGAGATCTTAGATTTAAACTATATTGAGGATTCATCTGCAGAAGTGGATATGAATGTCATCATGACTTCTTCCGGAAAATTCGTTGAGCTTCAGGGAACTGGAGAAGAAGCGACTTTTTCAAGAGAAGAACTGAATGAATTGCTTGATTTAGCTGAAAAAGGAATAAACTCGTTAATTTCTATTCAAATGGAGGCCCTTGGAGATTTAGCTCTAAAAATCATCGATCAAAAAGATGGAAAGGGATGAATCATTATGAAGGAAGTTATTATTGCAACGAAAAATGCAGGCAAATTAATTGAATTTCAATCAATCTTATCTCAGTATGATCTAAAGGCCATTTCATTACTGGACCTTGAAGATTCGCCAGAAGTTGAAGAAACTGGTTCAACGTTTGAGGAAAATGCCGTTTTAAAAGCGGAGGCAATTTCAAAGCTTTACGGAAAAATGGCCATTGCGGATGATTCCGGACTATCAGTAGATTATCTTGGCGGTGAACCTGGGGTTTATTCAGCACGCTATGCAGGAGCTGAGAAAAGTGATGCAGCCAATATCGAAAAAGTGCTTCAGCAGCTGAAGGGTGTTTCAAAGGAAGAACGGAATGCAAGATTCCGGTGTGCTCTGGCACTTTCTGAACCTGGCCGTGAAACCGTCACAGTAGAAGGTTCAGTTGAGGGCTATATTACAGAGGAGCCTATTGGCGGGAATGGATTCGGATACGATCCCATTTTCTTAGTGAAAGATAAAGCAAAAACGATGGCGCAATTAACAAAGGATGAGAAAAATAAAATCAGCCATCGCGCAGTTGCGCTGCAAAAGCTTGCAAAACTGCTTAAAGCCTGACGATGGGGAGTTTTAAACGTGAAAGTTTTAATTATCAGTGACAGCCATGGCTTAACGGATGAGCTTCAGGAGATCAGAAAACGCCATGAAGGGGAAACAGAAGCGATGTTTCATTGCGGGGATTCTGAACTTGAGGCAGATCATCCTGCCATGCAGGGGTATGCTTCTGTACGCGGAAACTGTGATTTTGAAGCAAGGTTTGCAAATGAAGTCATTGAAGATGTGGAAGGATATCGATTTTTTGTCGCTCATGGCCATATGCACAATGTAAAGTCGACTCTTATAAATTTGAAGTACAGTGCTGTTCTGCATGGCGCGAAGATTGTCTGTTTTGGTCACTCGCATTTGGCGGGAGCGGAATATGTCGATCATATCCTCTTCATTAACCCTGGCAGTATTAGACTTCCGCGGATGCGAACTGAAAAAACATATGTTATATTAGAAATACAAAATCATTCTGCACAAGTTACCTTTTTTGAGATGGACGGATCTCCTGTATCCGGCCTCTCACAAAGGTTTGAGCTGGCTTCATCATGAAAGAGGGATTTTCCCCCCTCTTTCATAAAATTTTAGAAAAAGTTATTGACTTTTAATCTGATGGAGCATATAATAAAAAATGTCGCTGATACGTAATCAACGATGTTAACAAAAAACATGTCCCAGTAGCTCAGTGGATAGAGCAACGGCCTTCTAAGCCGTTGGTCGGGAGTTCGAATCTCTCCTGGGACGCCATACTTTATACATACAACTTCTTTCGGGTTTATCGAAAGAAGTTTTTTTGTTGATTTTAAAAACCTAATCGATCAAAAAAAGTTTGTTATATTCAGGCAGGCTGAAAATCGCTTTTCATATCCTTTTTTTTCTAACAAATTTCATTCTGGGTATGATAAAAAATTCTATAAAAAATAAGTTCAAAACATTTTTTTCTCCCCTATTTACCCCTTATAAAATCAGCCAAAACCTTGTCAGACAATCTCACAGAAAAAAACTTTAAAAAAACTTCAAAAAATTGAATTTCCTTTTATGACAGGCATGTAAGCGTATACAAATTCACAAACAAATCGAAATTATCTAACAATTCGAAAAAAGACTGTTGACACCGCTATTTAATGGGCGTAATATAGGCTCAAATATAAGTTACATGAACATGTGAGGTTCATTTAAAAGAGTCCATAACAATCGTTATACGGATTTTTTTTACACACTAGAATTCAACTGATTAACGCGTTTAGACTTTAAAAGAAAGGTGTGCTCTTTATGGGTGACCAATGGATTTTTCTGAATAACGAATTTGTAAAAAAAGAAGATGCGAAAATTTCGGTGTATGATCACGGATTCCTTTACGGAGATGGTATTTTCGAAGGAATCAGAGTATACAGCGGCAACATCTTCAGATTAAATGAGCACATGAAGAGATTATATGAGTCAGCGAAATCCATTTTACTCAACATGCCTTATACGCAAGAGGAAATGACGGATTTAACGGTAAAGACCGTTGAGAAAAACGGTTTAGATGACGCTTATATCAGACTTGTTGTCTCAAGAGGAGTCGGTGATCTTGGGCTTGATCCATATAAATGCAAGCAAGCAAATGTTGTCATTATTGTAGAGCCGCTGTCAATCTTCCCTAAACATCTGTATGAAACAGGA
Organism: Bacillus sp. V2I10; assembly: GCF_030817055.1. NCBI lineage: Bacteria > Bacillati > Bacillota > Bacilli > Caryophanales > Bacillaceae > Bacillus > Bacillus sp. V2I10. The sequence goes on from NZ_JAUSYV010000001.1 coordinate 1,706,554, forward strand.
ATTGATATTGTGACAGTTCCTACAAGGCGGAATAGACCGGACGTCTTAAGTCCTAAAGTAAAATCATTGAACTACCTGAACAACGTGCTTGTAAAAATTGAAGCACATCTCGCAAATGTAAGCGAAGCGCTGATGCTGAATGATCAAGGCTACGTCGCAGAAGGATCTGCTGATAATGTCTTTATCTATAAAAACAAAAAACTTCTTACTCCCCCTGGTTACTTGGGAGCACTTGAAGGAGTCACCCGAAATGTCATCATCGAAATAGCTGAAGAACTTGGCTACGATGTACGTGAGGAACCTTTCACAAGACATGATGTTTATACAGCTGATGAAGTTTTCCTGACTGGAACTGCCGCTGAAGTCATTGCTGTTGTAAAGGTAGACGGCAGGGAAATTGGTGATGGACAGCCTGGAGAGCATACGAATCGTCTGCTCGAGTGTTTCAGAGAAAAAGTAATCTCAGATGGTGTAAAAGTAAAAGGAAGCAGTTCAAGCCTGAGTGTAAGCTAATAAAAACATAAAAAACAATAATTTAAAACGCTGAAGAGGATAAGTAGCTTAGAAAACAAGGATCTAAAGAGAGCTGGTGGAGCTGAGAACCGGTGGTCCCTTTTTAAGTGAACTCGCCTCTGAGTGCTGATTTGAAATTTAGTAGAATCAGCCGGGTGTCTTTTACACAGCACTCGTTATTAAAAGAAAGCCATGAGCTTTCATAAGGTGGTCTAATGCAGACCATGAACAAGGGTGGTACCGCGAAAAGTGTTTTCAAACCTTCTCGCCCCTTTGACTCACATTACACGTGGGCAATATTGGGGCGAGGAGGTTTTTTATTTTGAAATAATCAGATAAAAAATAAGGCTTTAGGTGATAGCGGGAAAAAAGGAGGCAATAATCAATGAGTATGAAGGTACAATTGGATGCAAAGTCTGCCAAGTGTACGAAAACGATGTCCGGGGCCATGATGATGATTGAAGCTTTAAAACAGGAGAAAGTAGAGGTGATTTTCGGATATCCGGGAGGGGCTGTTCTTCCAATCTATGACAAACTCTATAACTCTGGCATGTATCACATTTTAACAAGGCATGAGCAAGGTGGAATTCATGCAGCTGAGGGCTATGCGAGAGTTTCAGGCAAACCTGGAGTCGTCATTGCAACCTCAGGGCCAGGCGCAACAAACCTGATTACAGGACTTACGGATGCTATGATTGATTCCCTGCCGCTGGTTGTATTTACAGGTCAGGTTGCATCTTCCGTCATTGGAACAGATGCTTTCCAGGAAGCGGATGTACTTGGTATCACAATGCCGATTACTAAGCATAATTATCAAGTCCGGGATGTAAATGATTTCCCGCGCATCATCAAAGAAGCTTTTCATATCGCAACAACAGGAAGACCTGGTCCGGTACTCATCGATGTTCCAAAGGATATCGCAGTAGCGGAAGGGATTTTCAACTATGATACTCCCGTTCATCTTCCGGGATACCAGCCAAAAACTGAACCGAATTATCTTCAGATCAGAAAGCTTGTCGAAGCAGTCAGCAGTGCTAAAAAGCCGGTCATTTTAGCCGGAGCAGGAGTGCTTCATGCTAAAGGAAGCGAGCAGCTGAAAGAATACGCCGAACAGCAGCACATACCAGTCGTAAACACACTGCTGGGTCTGGGAAGTTTTCCTGCAGATCATCCGCTCTTTCTTGGAATGGCCGGAATGCACGGAACATATACCGCAAATATGGCGTTATATGAATGTGATTTATTAATCAGTGTCGGTGCACGTTTTGATGACAGGGTAACAGGGAACTTAAATCATTTTGCCAAAAGTGCAACGATTGCCCATATTGATATCGATCCTGCTGAAATCGGCAAAGTGGTTGAAACCAAAATTCCGGTTGTTGGCGATGCAAAACTTGTTCTTGAAAATCTCATTCATCAAAACGGCAAACGAAGCCAGCATGATGATTGGTATGCAGCCTTACAGAATAATAAAAAGTCCTTGCCATTATGGTACAAAAAATCAGATGAAGAGCTAAAACCTCAGCATATGATTGAACTCATTCATGAATGGACAAAGGGAGAGGCGATTATTACAACAGATGTCGGTCAGCACCAAATGTGGGCAGCGCAGTACTACCGCCTGCAGCAGCCTAATCGCTGGGTTACATCAGGGGGGCTCGGCACAATGGGATTCGGTTTGCCTGCAGCAATTGGAGCCCAGCTTGCTGAAAAGGATGCTAATGTCATCGCGATCCTTGGAGACGGCGGTTTTCAAATGACACTTCAGGAACTATCTGTTATCTACGAACTTAATTTGCCGGTTAAAGTGATTTTACTGAACAACGGAGTGCTTGGAATGGTCAGACAGTGGCAGGAAATCTTCTATGAAGAAAGATATTCGCAATCTGTTTTTCAATCGCAGCCTGATTTCGTGAAATTAGCGGAAGCATACGGCATGAAAGGACTGAAGATTCAGACTGAAGAAGACTTTCCGGCTTTCAAACAGGCTCTTTTATCAAATGAACCTGTTCTGATTAATGTAAATGTAAGCCAGATGGAAAATGTATACCCGATGATTGCTCCAGGAAAAGGATTACATGAAATGGTGGGTGTTAAACCGTGAAGCGAATTCTTACGCTGACAGTCAACAATCGCTCAGGGGTCCTTAATCGGATTACCGGTTTATTTACAAAAAGACATTACAATATCGAAAGCATCACAGTCGGGCATGCAGAAATTGAAGGCATCTCAAGAATGACCTTTGTCATTCACGTTGAAGACGAAAAAGAAGTTGAACAGATTACAAAACAGCTGAATAAACAGATTGATGTTTTAAAAGTACAGGATATTACGAATCAATCAATTGTCGCCAGAGAGCTCGCCCTCATAAAAGTCATTGCACCTCCATCGACCAGAATGGAAGTTCAGGGTGTAATCGAGCCTTTTAGAGCAACAGTTATTGATATAAGCCGTGACAGCGTAGTTGTTCAGGTTACAGGCGAAGCAGAAAAAATTGAAGCAATCATTGATCTTTTAAGACCTTATGGAATCAAAGAAATTGCCAGAACCGGCACAACCGCTTTCCCAAGAGGAACACAGCGTTCTGCAAATAGCGCAAAAACATATTCAATCGTATAACTAATTGACATTAAAAGGAGAGAATGGACATGGTAAAAGTATATTATAACGGTGATGTTAAAGAGGAAGTATTAGCAGGTAAAAAGGTTGCGGTGATCGGTTACGGATCACAGGGTCATGCTCATGCACTGAACTTGAAGGACAGCGGAATTGATGTAGTAGTCGGCGTTCGCAAAGGAAATTCATTTAACAAGGCAGCTTCAGACGGAGTAGAGGTTACAACGGTTAAAGAAGCAGCAGCTCAAGCAGATGTTGTGATGGTGCTCTTGCCTGACGAACAGCAGCAAAAAGTATATGAAGCAGAAATCAAAGACCAGCTGCAGCCTGGAAATGCATTGGTATTTGCACACGGATTTAACGTTCACTTTAATCAGATTGTTCCTCCAGAATTTGTAGACGTATTTTTAGTTGCTCCTAAAGGCCCTGGACATCTTGTCAGAAGAACGTTTGAGGACGGTGCCGGTGTTCCTGCATTATTCGCAGTCCATCAGGATGTCACAGGTGAGGCAAAAGATCTTGCATTAGCCTATGCAAAAGCAATCGGAGGAGCTCGTGCAGGAGTGCTTGAAACTACCTTTAAAGAAGAGACGGAAACAGACCTTTTCGGTGAGCAGGCGGTTTTATGCGGAGGATTAACATCTCTTGTAAAAGCTGGATTTGAAACATTAGTGGAAGCGGGATACCAGCCAGAGCTTGCATACTTTGAGTGTCTGCACGAGCTGAAGCTGATTGTTGACCTTATGTATGAAGATGGAATGGCGGGAATGAGATATTCAATTTCAGATACAGCACAATGGGGAGACTTCGTATCTGGACCAAGAGTTGTAGATGAAAGAGTAAAAGAATCAATGAAAGAAGTCTTGCATGATATTCAATCAGGTAAATTTGCTAAAGACTGGATCATTGAAAACCAAGTCAATCGCCCTCAGTTCAACGCAATCAACAATCGTGAAAATGAACATCAAATTGAGGTAGTGGGGAGAAAGCTTCGTGAAATGATGCCATTTGTTAAGCCGAAACGGAAAGAAGTGGTCGGAAGTGCGAAAAATTAACCTATTTGATACAACTCTAAGAGATGGCGAACAATCTGCCGGAGTCAATTTAAATGCAAAAGAAAAACTGCAGATTGCCTTTCAGCTTGAACGCCTTGGTGTTGATATTATGGAGGCCGGGTTTCCGGCTTCCTCAAAAGGAGATTTTTTAGCTGTACAGGAGATTGCAAGAAGCATTAAAAATTGTTCTGTTACAGGACTTGCAAGATCATTGAAAACGGATATCGATGCAGCATGGGAGGCACTGAAGGATGGTGCAAACCCGAGACTTCACGTATTCCTTGCGACATCGCCCATTCATATGCAATATAAATTAAAGCAATCTCCGGAGCAGGTAATTGAAACAGCCGTTGAATCCGTTAAATATGCATCGAAGTTCTTTCCGCTTATTCAATGGTCTGCAGAAGATGCATGCAGAAGCGAGCTTCCATTTTTGGCAAAAATCGTTGAAGAAGTGATTGCAGCTGGTGCAAATGTGATTAATATTCCGGATACGGTGGGCTACATTAACCCGAAAGAATATGGAGAGATTTTTCAGTATTTAAAATCAAATGTTAAGGGCATTGAGAACGTCATTTTATCAGCACATTGCCATGATGATCTTGGAATGGCTGTTGCGAATTCTTTGGCAGCCATTGAAAATGGAGCAGGGCAAATTGAAGGTACTATTAATGGAATAGGTGAGCGTGCAGGAAATGCATCACTTGAGGAAATCGGCGTTGCCCTCCATATTCGCTCAGATTACTTTGGTGTAAAAACCAATATGAAGCTGGATGAAATCAAGAAAACAAGCGATTTAGTAAGCAAGCTGACAGGTATGATGATTCCGCCGAATAAAGCTGTAGTCGGAAAAAACGCCTTTGCCCATGAATCAGGTATTCACCAGGATGGTGTACTAAAGGAAAAAACGACGTACGAAATTATTTCTCCGGAGCTTGTAGGAGTCGGCACAAATTCAATGGTTCTTGGAAAGCATTCAGGACGTCACGCATTTAAAAGCAAGCTGATCGAGCTTGGCTTCAATGTAACAGAAGAAGAATCTCATAAAATCTTTAAAACGTTCAAAACGCTGTCTGAGAAAAAGAAAGAATTCACAGACGAAGATATTGCCGCACTTGTAATAGAGGAAAAAGTTGAAAGAAGCGAGGATATGTTTGAACTTGTATCCCTGCAGGTCCAGTACGGAACAACCCAGGTGCCGACTGCTACAGTTACTTTGAAAAACCAGGAGCAGCAGCTTGTACAGGAAGCAGCTACTGGCGGAGGCAGTGTAGAAGCCATCTATAATACTCTTGAAAGGTGCACAGGTTTTTCTATTAAACTTCAGGACTATCGGATTCAATCAAACAGCAGCGGCCGGGATGCATTTGCTCAAGTTTTTGTAAAAGTCATGGTCGGAGGCGTTGAATCAAGCGGCAGGGGAATGGCGCAAGATGTTCTTGAAGCCTCTGCGAAAGCCTATTTGAACGCTGTCAATCGAATTCTCATTTTAAAGGCTCAGGCCCAGGAAAGTCTAAAAGCTACTGTTTAATAAAATTATGAAGGAGGCAGAGATAAATGGAGAAGAAAATTGCATTATTGCCAGGCGACGGTATTGGAAAAGAAGTTATGAATGGTGCTGTTGAAATTTTAAAAGCGATAGAAGAACAATACTATCATCGTTTTCATTTTCAATATGGATTGATTGGAGGAGCGGCGATCGATGAAATGAATTCTCCGCTTCCGCAGGAAACGCTGCAAATGTGCAGAGAATCTGACGCAGTTCTGCTTGGTTCAGTAGGAGGGCCGAAATGGGATAAGAATCCGTCTCATTTAAGACCTGAAAAAGGGCTGCTTGCTCTTCGGAAGGAGCTTGATTTGTACGCTAATCTCCGGCCTGTTGAAACAGTTGAAAGCCTGCTCGATTCCTCTCCGCTTAAACGGGAGTATGTGGAAGGCGTCGACTTCATGATTGTCAGAGAATTAACAGGCGGTCTTTATTTTGGAAAACCAAGCGAACGGAATGTGAAAAACGGGGAGCACACGGTAGTGGATACTCTGTTTTATAAGCGGGATGAAATGGAACGCATCATTGAAAGAGCTTTTCAGCTAGCGCAGGGAAGGAAAAAGAAAGTGACTTCTGTTGATAAAGCGAATGTTTTAGAATCAAGCCGAATGTGGAGGGAAGTTGCTGAAGAAGTTGCAATGAAATTCCCTGAAGTAGAGCTTCAGCATATGTTAGTCGATCATGCAGCGATGGCGCTTATTCATAATCCAAAACAATTTGATGTAATTGTAACGGAAAATATGTTTGGTGATATTTTAAGCGACGAGGCTTCTATGCTAACAGGATCCCTTGGAATGCTGCCATCAGCTAGCTTGAGTGCAACAGGACTCCATCTTTATGAGCCCGTTCATGGCTCTGCTCCTGATATTGCGGGTGAAGACAAAGCAAATCCTGTCGCCATGATTTTATCAGCAGCTATGATGCTGAGACACTCCTTCCAAATGGAAGAAGAGGCGGAAGCGATCGAAAATGCTGTCAAACATGTACTGGATTCAGGCAAAAGAACGGCGGATTTAACAAGAAAAGGAGAAACACCGCTTTCTACTACCAAGCTTGTTGAAGAAATTAAAGCAGCCCTTGCGGATGATCATGCCATTTTTAACATTATGGAAGCTTATGCATAACTTTTTCGGCGCTTTTCATCTATATGAAAGGCGCCAATCTTTTAAACTTTAAAGGGGGTATTCATTTGAAAGCCAGAACAATAGTAGAAAAAATATGGGATGATCATGTTGTCTACCGAAAAGATGATCAGCCAGATCTTCTGTATATAGATCTGCATCTGATTCATGAGGTCACCTCCCCACAGGCGTTTGAAGGTTTAAGGCAGAACGGAAGAAAGGTAAGAAGGCCTGCAAATACGTTCGCTACCATGGATCATAATATTCCAACGGTTAACCGATTTGAGATTAAAGATGAAGTTGCAAAACTTCAGGTAAGCGCACTTGAGGCCAATTGCCGTGAATTTGGAATCAGGCTTGCTGACCTGAGTAGTACAGATCAGGGTATTGTGCATGTAATCGGACCTGAGCTTGGACTTACACTGCCTGGTAAAACAATTGTTTGCGGAGACAGTCATACATCTACACATGGTGCCTTTGGGGCCCTGGCATTTGGAATTGGAACTAGCGAAGTAGAACATGTGCTGGCAACACAAACGCTGTGGCAGAAAAAACCGAAAACATTAAACATCCATATAGACGGCTCCTTGAAAAAAGGGGGGGTAACAGCAAAAGATGTTATTTTATATATAATCGGATCTTTCGGGGTGCGCTTTGGAACTGGATATGTCATTGAATTCACAGGTGAAGCGATTGAAAAGATGTCCATGGACGAACGGATGACGGTCTGCAATATGTCAATTGAAGCGGGAGCGCGTGCAGGACTCATTGCTCCGGATGAAACAACATTTGCATATATTGAAGGCAGGGAATTTGCACCAAAGGGAGAAGACTTGAAGGAGGCAATTGCCTATTGGCAAAACCTGAAGAGTGATCCAGGGGCAGAATATGACGATAAAATCGCCATTGAAGCTGCCGATATATCTCCAATGGTTACTTGGGGAACGAATCCAGGCATGGCTGTAGCTGTTGATCAAAAAGTGCCGAACACAAGCATGTTCAATAAGGTTGAAGAGAAGCAGGAAGCGGAGAGAGCTTATTTCTATATGGGGCTTGAACCAGATACCAGGGTACAGGATATTGAAATAGATTATGTGTTTATCGGATCCTGCACAAATTCCAGAATAACAGATCTGCGTCAGGCTGCAGAAGTTATTAAGGATAGACAAGTAAATCCATCTGTAAAGGCGATCGTCGTTCCCGGTTCTCAAAAAGTAAAGCTTCAGGCAGAAGAAGAAGGCCTTCATCATATTTTTATTAACGCAGGATTTGAATGGCGTGAATCAGGCTGCAGTATGTGTTTAAGCATGAATGATGATATTGTGCCTGAAGGGAAGCGCTGTGCGTCAACGTCAAATCGAAATTTTGAGGGACGACAGGGAAAAGGGGCCAGAACACATCTTGTCAGTCCGGCCATGGCTGCAGCGGCAGCGATTTACGGCAAATTTGTAGATGTCAGAGAACTTACGGGAGGGATTGCAAGTGGAAGCATTTCAAGTGCACAAAGGTAAACTTGCTGTTTTAAACAGGTCGAATGTCGATACAGATCAGATTATTCCGAAGCAGTTCTTAAAAAGGATTGAACGGACCGGATATGGGAGATTTGCTTTTTTTGACTGGAGATATTTAAATGACGGTACAGAAAATCCTGAATTCGAACTGAATAAGCCTGAAGCAGCAGGTGCAAGCATCTTAGTTGCAGGAGAGAATTTCGGCTGTGGATCATCCAGAGAGCATGCTCCTTGGGCACTAGGGGATTATGGATTCAAAGTCATCATTGCTCCTTCTTTTGCAGATATTTTTCATCAAAATTGCCTGAAAAATGGATTGCTTCCTATTAGAGTAGAGGAACACTTTCATCAGCAGTTAATTGAGAAGACCTCAAACCCTCAATTTGAGTGCACGATTGACCTTGAAAAACAAGAAATTCGCGAAGGTGAAACAGTTCTTTATACGTTCACGGTCGATCCATACTGGAAAGATATGCTGCTGAACGGACATGATGAAATTTCCCTTACTTTCATGTATGAAGAACAGATTGCGGATTATGAAAAATCAAGAAGAGTCTGGATGCCGTAAATCCGGGCTCTTCTTTTCTTGTTTTCTAAACCGTCCATTGGTACACTTGTAGGCAAATAGCAAGCCGGAGATGATCCTATAATGATGGATGGAAAAAAACAGAGAAAAGTTATTCCCTTTCCTAACTTAAGCGAGCGGTTAGTTGATAAAGGATTGGAAGCGCTGAAAAATAAACAGTTTAAAGAAGCACTCTCCCTCTTTTATGAAGTACTGGAGCTTGGAGAGGAAAGGGCTGAAATTCATCTCGGAATCGCATTATGCCTGATGGAGCTTGGAGAGCTTGAAGAAGCAAAGTCCGTTTGCCGAAAAATGCTCCACGAAGATATCGGAGACTATTTTACTGTGCTGCAGGTTTATTTGACGGTACTTATTCAGCTTAGACAATACAGCGAAGTGCAGCAGACCATAGAGGCTGTGCTTCAGGAAAATCAGCTGCCTCATGATCAGGCCGAGCATTTTTACAAGCTTCTTGATTTCAGCCGGAAGATGACGGAGGACGATGATTTTCCGATAGATGATGACGAGGATGATGAAAACTATACAGAACCGAGAAATTTGCTTGATACGATTAATCAGCAGGTTGCCTATGTTCAATCCTTAAAAGACCGCAATGTATCAAGACACATGCAGCAGCTTCAATCCATCTTAAAGAATGCAGGCAGTCATCCTGTTGTTCAATCAATGATTCTCCATTTACTTATGGAGAATGAGGTGGCAAAAGAAGTGAAAATTGTTAAGTTCGGCAAAACGATGTCGCTGATACCTGCAGAGCTTGAAGACCTAACAGAGCTTCCGTTTACCAAGAAAGTCCTGAATGTGCTGGATGATATTCTTGGTCAGGAGAATCCTGCGCTGTTTGAAGCAGTAAAAGAAGTATGGGTCCGTCATTTGTATGTGTTATTTCCATTTTTGCCTGAACCTGCCGAAGCGAGGCTGTGGGCAGCTGCTCTTCATTATGCCGGCTATGAAATGCACGGAATTGCAGCACCTGCAGAAGAGGTCAGCTATTTATATGAAGTAAAAGAAAATAGGCTGATTGAAGCAGCAAGAAAAATTTATGAAATAGAAGAAATTTCTTATTTGCAAATCTAACGTAAATGTTGAAAGGAATTTTTTCTATGTTATAATAAAATGGTTGTAAAATGATGATCAGCCGTACAAAAGGGAATGTACCCTTATGCGCGCAGACATCATACACTACACTGGCCGATTTAGTAAATCATCTACATATGGGTATAACAGAGGAAGCGCTTGTTTAAAATGGACAAGGCATACTTTGCCAAACCTAACCTAGATTATGTCACTATTTCAATAGATTTTTTGGAGGGAAACATATGTCTGCAAAATGGGAAAAGTTAGAGGGTAATCAAGGCGTTCTGACAGTAGAAGTTGATGCGGAAACGTTCAGCAAAGCCCTTGATGAAGCATTCAAAAAAGTATCAAAGCAAGTAAATATTCCAGGATTCCGCAAAGGTAAGGTACCACGCGGAATGTTCGAACAGCGTTTTGGCGTAGAGTCACTTTATCAAGATGCTTTGGATATCATTCTTCCTGAAGTATATCCTCAAGCAGTTGAAGAAGCTGGCATCGATCCAATCGACCGTCCTGAAATCGATGTTGAACAAATCGAAAAAGGCAAAAACTTAATTTTCACTGCTAAAGTTGTTGTTAAACCAGAAGTGAAATTAGGCGAATACAAAGGACTTGAAGTAGAAAAAATGAATGCAGAAGTATCTGAAGAAGATGTGGATGCTGAAATTAAAACATTGCAGGAGCGTCATGCTGAACTGGTTGTTAAAGAAGAAGGCGCTGTTGAAAATGGCGATACAGTCGTAATTGATTTCGAAGGATTCGTCGACGGCGAAGCATTTGAAGGCGGAACAGCTGAAAACTATACACTTGAAATCGGTTCTGGCTCTTTCATCCCTGGCTTTGAAGATCAGCTTGTAGGCCTCGAGGCTGGCGGAGAAAAAGACGTTGAAGTAACATTCCCTGAGGAATACCATGCTGAAAACCTTGCTGGAAAGCCGGCAACTTTCAAAGTGAAACTTCATGAAATCAAAGCAAAAGAACTTCCTGCTTTAGATGATGAATTTGCTAAAGACGTAGATGAAGAAGTGGAAAGTCTTGAAGCTTTAAAAGCTAAAACAAGAACCCGTCTGGAAGAAACTAGAAAAGCGGAAGCGGAAAACACGCTTCGTGACTCACTTGTAGACAAAGCTTCTGACAATGCAGAAGTTGATATTCCTCAAGTATTGATCGAAAACGAAGTTAACCGCATGATGCAGGAATTCGAACAGCGTCTTCAAGCACAAGGCATGAATCTTGAGTTGTACTTCCAATTCTCTGGTCAAGATGAAGATGCATTAAAAGAGCAAATGAAAGAAGATGCTTCTAAACGCGTGAAATACAATTTGACTCTTGAAGCAATTGCTAAAGCAGAAAATATCGAAGTTACTGATGAAGATGTAGATGCTGAGATTGCTAAAATGGCTGAAATGTACAACATGCCTGTTGAAAACATCAAGCAAGCTCTTGGATCTTTAGAAGGATTAAAAGAAGATCTTAAAGTGCGCAAAGCAATCGACTTCCTTGTTGAAAACAGCAAAGAAGCTGCATAATAAATAAGAAAGAAACAAGGCGCGAAATGATTCGTGCCTTGTTTTGCAAAATAGATTTATTTTTAATCGCATTGGGTACTATATAATTACCGGATGCTACATACATATAAGGTTAAGAAAAAGATTCATTTTTTTACGGGAGCAAGGATTTTGAAACCAAAGAGCGAATTATATATACAAACACTCTAATCTGCACAGGCAGAGTGGTTTTATTTCCTGTACTCTACATACTTATGGTACAATGCAATACATACCAATTTTTCAGACTTTAACCGCTTCGGACCAGCGGTTAAGGTAAGTTGCGTGATATTCATTCCCATTACCTTTATACTTAGGAATAAGAAAGATAATCCATCCAGAGCAGCTTCTCCTATAGATGAAGATGTATGGGTACTTTGATGATACAAAGATATAAGGGGTGAAAACATGTTTAAATTTAATGACGAAAAAGGTCAGCTGAAGTGTTCGTTTTGCGGTAAAACTCAAGACCAGGTTCGTAAATTAGTTGCTGGACCAGGTGTCTATATATGCGACGAGTGCATTGAATTATGCACAGAGATCGTTGAAGAAGAACTGGGAACAGAAGAAGAAGTTGAATTTAAAGATGTTCCTAAGCCGAAAGAAATTCGCGAAATATTAGACGAATATGTCATTGGGCAGGAACAAGCGAAAAAGAGCCTTGCTGTAGCTGTTTATAACCACTACAAACGCATTAATTCCAACAGCAAGATTGATGAAGTAGAGTTATCAAAGAGTAACATCGCGATGATCGGGCCGACAGGTAGCGGAAAAACGCTCCTTGCTCAAACATTAGCCCGCATTTTGAATGTTCCTTTTGCTATTGCTGATGCTACATCTTTAACGGAAGCCGGATATGTTGGGGAAGATGTTGAAAACATTCTTTTAAAATTAATCCAAGCTGCTGATTATGATGTAGAAAAAGCTGAAAAAGGCATTATTTACATCGATGAAATTGATAAAGTTGCCCGCAAGTCTGAAAATCCGTCGATTACACGTGATGTTTCAGGTGAAGGTGTGCAGCAGGCGCTTCTTAAAATTCTTGAAGGTACGGTTGCAAGTGTTCCTCCGCAGGGCGGACGCAAACACCCTCATCAAGAGTTCATTCAAATTGATACTACAAACATCTTGTTTATTTGCGGCGGAGCCTTTGACGGCATCGAGCAAATTGTTAAGCGCCGTTTAGGCCAAAAGGTTATAGGCTTCGGCTCTGACAAAAAAGATGATGAGCTTGACCAAAAAATGCTTCTTTCAAAAGTGCTTCCGGAAGATCTTCTGCGTTTCGGACTTATTCCGGAATTCATTGGCCGTCTGCCGATTATTGCAAGCCTTCAGCCATTAGATGAAGAAGCACTAATTGAAATACTGACAAAACCGAAGAATGCTCTTGTAAAGCAATATCAAAAAATGCTTGAGTTAGATGGCGTAGAACTTGAATTTGAAGAGAATGCGCTGATGGAAATTTCTAAAAAAGCAATTGAGCGCAAAACAGGGGCGCGCGGACTTCGTTCTATTATTGAGGGAATCATGCTTGAAGTGATGTTTGAACTTCCATCACGCGATGATATTACGAAATGTGTCATTACTCCTGAAACAGTAACAGACAAAGTGCCGCCCAAGCTTGTCCTGAAAGATGGAACAATCATTGAAGAAGACACAAAAACATCTGCATAAAAATGAAAGCCTTGCTGGATTATCCTGCAAGGCTTTTTTGTATATTTTTCATTTGAAAGATTACGTGTTTTTATACATCAATATCTAAATTATAGTTCGTTTATTCACGTTTATTACGCAACACCCTCGGAGATACTAGCTTATAAACATGACATCGCAGTAGGAGGGACCACTATGAGCTGGACTGGAATTGCATTATTTGTGCAACTGTTTTTCGGGGTCATTATTGGCTTGTACTTTTGGAACTTATTAAAAAATCAGCGTACACAAAAGGTATCAATCGACCGCGAATCACGGAAAGAGATGGAGCAATTAAAAAAGATGAGATCGATTAAATTATCGGAGCCTCTGGCAGAAAGAGTTCGCCCTAAAAGCTTTTCAGATATTGTAGGCCAGGAAGACGGAATCAAGGCGCTTAAAGCAGCCTTATGCGGACCCAATCCTCAGCATGTAATCATATATGGTCCTCCAGGAGTGGGCAAGACTGCGGCTGCAAGACTTGTGCTTGAGGAAGCGAAAAGAAATATGAAGTCACCATTTAAACCTGCAGCGGTTTTTATTGAATTAGATGCAACAACAGCTCGGTTTGATGAAAGAGGAATTGCAGATCCTCTTATTGGTTCTGTACATGATCCTATTTATCAGGGGGCAGGCGCGATGGGCCAGGCTGGTATTCCCCAGCCTAAGCAGGGTGCTGTAACGAATGCGCACGGAGGCGTACTTTTCATAGATGAAATAGGTGAACTGCATCCGATACAGATGAACAAACTGCTGAAGGTTTTAGAAGACCGTAAAGTCTTTTTAGAAAGTGCCTATTATAGCGAAGAGAATACCCAGATTCCAAACCACATTCATGATATTTTTCAAAACGGACTGCCGGCAGATTTTCGTTTAATTGGGGCAACGACCAGAACGCCAAACGAAATTCCTCCTGCAATCCGTTCACGGTGTCTGGAAGTCTTCTTCAGAGATTTGGAGCAGGCTGAGCTTGCGGTTGTAGCAAGAAAAGCAGCAGTCAAAGTAAATATGAAAGTAAGCGAGCCGAGCATAGCAACATTAACTTCATATGTGAGAAACGGACGCGAGGTTGTCAACATGATGCAAATCGCTGCAGGCATGGCGATGACAGAAGACCGAACAGAAATCACGATGCAGGATATTGAATGGGTGGTAAGTTCAAGTCAGCTTACACCGAGATATGATAAAAAGATCTATGCGGATGCAAAAGTCGGTCTCGTCAATGGACTTGCTGTTCATGGTCCGAATTCAGGTTCCCTGCTTGAAATAGAAGTGACGGTCATTCATGCCAAAGATAAAGGCAACATTAATATCACAGGCATTGTGGAAGAAGAGAGCATCGGAGACAGAGGCAAATCGGTCAGAAGAAAAAGCATGGCTAAAGGTTCAATTGAAAATGTCATAACTGTCTTGCGGTCAATGGGCATAAAAGCAGATGATTATGATATCCATGTAAACTTCCCTGGAGGCATACCTGTAGACGGACCTTCAGCGGGAATTGCGATGGCAACAGGCATTTTTTCGGCTATACACAAAATTCCAGTCGATCATACGGTAGCCATGACAGGAGAGATCAGCATTCATGGCAGCGTAAAACCGATTGGCGGGGTTGTGCCGAAGATTAAAGCAGCTAAGCTTGCTGGTGCGAAAACAGTCATTATTCCAGCTGAGAATATGCAATCGATATTAAAAACGGTTGAAGGTATACATATCATCCCGGTTACGAATTTGCAGGAAGTGTTCGATGCAGCTCTGCTTAATCCTCCAACTGAAGTGCCTGCGCCGATTACATCATTAATAAAACAAGACCTCGGGTAATCTCGGGGTTTTTTAAGTGATATTGAAGTATAGAATTTTGCTCATTAATGTCCAGCTCCATCGCCCAACTCCTCGGCCAGAACAAATTTGGAAAAAAAGTCAAACCTGGACTTTTCTGCCGGATTCTTATCTGTCTGCCTGCGCTAAACGGACGATTCCGCTTTTTTATCACACGGAAGTAATTTCTTTAGTCTTCTGAACGCGGAAAGGGTATACTACATAAGGTAACACTATATGATTTACAAATAGACACGGTTTTGCCGATGAGCTAGAATTGTACAAGAATGAACTCATTATATTATAATGATTGATACTATAGTCATGGAGGTGTATGAAAGTTGGCGAAAAAAGAAGAGAAAATCGTCCCCCTCCTACCTCTTAGAGGATTGTTAGTGTACCCGACAATGGTACTTCACCTTGATGTAGGACGCGAAAAATCCGTACAGGCGCTTGAGAAAGCGATGATGGATGATCATATAATCTTTTTAACAACTCAACGTGATATTTCAGTTGATGAACCAACCGAAGACGATATCTTTCCAGTAGGAACTTTAACGAAAATTAAACAAATGCTGAAGCTGCCTAATGGAACAATCCGAGTCCTTGTAGAAGGCATGCAGCGGGGGAAAATCACAAGATATGTAGATGAGGGTGACTACTTTGCAGTAGGTGCTGCCTCTTTAGAAGAGAGCACAGAAAAAGACGCTGAAGATGAAGCGCTCATGAGAACGCTGCTCGATCACTTTGATCAATACATAAAACTTTCAAAGAAAATATCCGGCGAAACCCTTTTAACGGTTACAGATATTGATGAGCCCGGCAGAATGGCAGACATAATCGCATCCCACCTGCCGCTTAAATTGAAAGAAAAACAGGAAGTGCTTGAAACTCTTGATATTAAAGAGCGGTTAAACCGTGTCATTGAAATCATTCACAATGAAAAAGAAGTACTTCAGCTTGAAAAGAAAATCGGCCAGCGTGTGAAACGGTCAATGGAGCGGACGCAGAAGGAATATTATCTCCGCGAACAAATGAAGGCCATTCAAAAAGAACTAGGCGATAAAGAAGGCAAAACAGGTGAAGTGGATGTTCTGAGCGAAAAGATTGAGAATGCCGGCATGCCGGATCATATCAAACTTACTGCTTTGAAAGAACTGGAACGCTATGAAAAAGTTCCATCAACCTCAGCTGAGAGTTCTGTCGTACGCAATTATCTCGAATGGCTTATCTCACTGCCGTGGTCTAATGCAACTGTGGACCGTCTTGATTTAAAACGTGCTGAAACGATTTTGGACGAAGATCACTACGGGCTTGAAAAAGTAAAAGACCGTGTGCTTGAATACCTGGCTGTACAAAAACTGACAAACTCTCTTAAAGGTCCGATTTTATGCTTATCAGGACCTCCAGGAGTAGGGAAAACATCTCTTGCCCGTTCAGTTGCTAAATCTTTAGACAGGAACTTCGTGCGAATCTCGCTTGGAGGAGTAAGAGATGAATCTGAAATCCGCGGTCACCGCCGAACATATGTCGGTGCAATGCCTGGACGCATTATTCAAGGCATGAAAAAAGCAGGAACCATTAACCCGGTTTTTTTACTGGATGAAATAGATAAAATGTCCAATGATTTCAGAGGAGATCCTTCTTCTGCATTGCTCGAGGTTCTTGACCCTGAACAAAATCATACGTTCAGTGATCATTATATTGAAGAGACCTATGATTTATCTAAAGTCATGTTTATTGCTACCGCCAATAACTTGTCTACAATTCCTGGACCACTGCGTGACCGGATGGAGATTATCACGATTGCAGGCTACACCGAAATTGAAAAAGTCCATATTGCCAAGGATCATCTTCTGCCTAAACAGCTGAAAGATCATGGTTTGAAAAAATCGCACCTGCAAATCCGAGAGTCAGCCTTACAGAATATTGTTCGCTACCATACCCGTGAAGCAGGTGTCAGAAGTCTTGAGAGACAGCTTGCAGCGATCTGCCGAAAAGCAGCCAAACAAATTGTTTCAGAAGAACGCAAGAAAATTATTATTACAGATAAAAATCTTGCTGATTATTTAGGAAAGAACAAGTTCCGTTACGGTCAAGCTGAACTAGAAGATCAAATCGGAGTTGCAACAGGCCTAGCCTATACCACAGTAGGCGGGGACACGCTCTCAATTGAAGTTTCTTTATCACCTGGAAAAGGCAAGCTGATTTTAACCGGAAAACTTGGTGATGTCATGAAAGAATCTGCTCAGGCTGCGTTCAGCTTTATCCGCTCACGGGCAAAAGAGCTGAATATTGATGAGAATTTCCACGAAAAACATGACATTCATATTCATGTTCCAGAAGGCGCCGTGCCAAAAGATGGTCCTTCAGCAGGAATTACCATGGCCACAGCGCTGATTTCAGCTCTGACAGGAAGACCGGTAAGAAAAGAAGTCGGCATGACCGGAGAAATCACATTAAGAGGAAGAGTTCTGCCAATAGGCGGATTAAAAGAAAAAACGCTGAGTGCGCACCGGGCAGGATTAACAAAAATCATTATGCCAAAAGACAATGAAAAAGATATTGAAGATATCCCTGAAAGTGTCCGCAATGATTTAACATTTGTGCCTGTATCACATTTGGATGAAGTGCTGAAGCATGCGTTAGTAGGAGAGAATGAATGAAAGTAACAAGTTCCGAGATTGTCATTAGTGCAGTAAAGCCCGAGCAATATCCAGATCTGGATTTGCCGGAAATTGCTCTTGCCGGACGATCAAACGTAGGAAAATCGTCGTTTATCAACAAATTGCTAAACCGGAAAAACCTGGCGCGGACGTCATCCAAGCCAGGCAAAACCCAAACCTTAAATTTCTATATTATTAATGAAGTGCTTCATTTTGTCGATGTGCCGGGCTATGGCTATGCAAAAGTTTCTAAATCGGAGCGGGATGCATGGGGGAAAATGATTGAAACGTATTTCACAAAGCGCAGACAGCTTTGTGCGGCTGTTTTACTTGTAGACCTTCGCCATGCGCCGTCAAAAGATGATGTCATGATGTATGAGTTTCTCAAGCACCATGATATCCCGACAATTGTAGTTGCCACTAAAGCCGATAAAATTCCTAAAGGCAAATGGCAAAAACATATGAAAGTTGTAAGAGAAACACTTGATAAAGACCCAAATGATCCGCTGATTTGCTTCTCTTCAGAAACTGGACAGGGTAAAGTAGAAGCGTGGTCTGCAATTGAGCATTATACAAATTTAAAGAAATAAGAAAGAACCAGCCCCGCGGCTGGTTCTTTCTATAGGGAATAAGAAAACCAGCCGCAATCTGCGGCTGGAATTTCATCATTTAAATTCCTGGTCTTACATAATTTACTTTCTTTTAATAAATAATAAGTAAAAACCTCCAAGAATTAGCAGGACAGGCCAAAATCTCTGGATGACCTGCATCCCTTGTTCTACCCAGCCGAGCCCGTTTATAATCGAGTCAAATGAGTGGAGAAAAACGGCGAGCAGGAGTAAAATGAATCCTTGAAAATAGCCTGATTTGGTTTTTGCTGCCCGCAGCAGCATGCCGAGTCCGATTATTAAGATAATGGCAGGTGCGTGGTCAGGCCAATTTGGAAAACGTTCAATGCTGTGAAAATGAACCCCGAGTCCCAGTAAGAGTATGCCGGGCAGGATGGCGCTGTCATCTTGATCGAAGTGACCGCCAATCAGAAACACCAGCCCAAACAGGATGAGCAATGTTTGCCAGGACTGCTGATTTTCAAACAGCTCGATTTGAAAGGTTTGCAGAAAGTAGTAAAATCCGATAGCAAGCAGGGCGAGAGCAGAGAAATTTGTCGATTTTTTCATTGATTTTCACCTCTAAATAGAACGATTTCCTTGATTGTAAGCACTTTTTTTGGTATTGTTCAAGGTGGACAAATATGTAACAGCTTTTGCTTTTAAATAGTATCATACCATAGACGAACAAGCTTTCAAGAACTGTTCACATTTAAAAAAAGAGAAAAATGCAGGTCATGGTATAATGGTAATAGTATTCTTGTATGTGGGGTGTATAGGATCATGCATATTTTAGTTGTTGGCTTAAATTATAAAACTGCCCCTGTCGAAATTCGTGAAAAACTAACGTTTAACCCGAATGAGCTCGGAGATGCGATGAAAGCTCTGAAAGACAAAAAGAGCATCTTAGAGAATATCATTGTTTCGACTTGTAATCGGACAGAAATTTATACCGTTGTGGACCAGCTTCATACTGGCCGTTATTATATTAAAGCATTTTTATCAGAGTGGTTTGGAATCGATAAAGATTCTTTTTCACCTTTTTTAACTATGTATGAAAATGATGGAGCAATCGATCATTTATTCAACGTTTCGTGCGGACTCGATTCTATGGTTCTTGGTGAAACCCAGATTCTTGGACAAGTCCGGTCAAGCTTCTTGCTTGGGCAAACGGAAGACACAATTGGAACGGTTTTTCAGCACCTATTTAAACAAGCCATTACTCTTGCCAAAAAGGCACATTCAGAAACAGATATCGGTGCAAATGCCGTTTCTGTCAGCTATGCAGCAGTTGAGCTTGCAAAGAAAATCTTTGGTGATTTATCTAATAAGCATGTTCTTATTCTCGGTGCAGGCAAAATGGGAGAGCTCGCTGTGCAGAATCTTCACGGAAGCGGTGTGCGCAAAGTGACAGTCATGAACCGTACACTTGAAAAAGCGGAGAATCTGGCGATGAAATTCAGCGGCAGTGCCAAAAGCATGAGCGAATTGCAATGTGCTCTAGTAGAAGCAGATATTTTAATCAGCTCCACAGGCTCAAAAGATTTTGTTGTGACAAAAGACATGATGGCCGGAGTTGAAAAGATGAGAAAAGGCAAACCATTGTTCATGGTTGATATTGCGGTGCCCCGTGATCTTGATCCGGGACTGGATGAGCTTGAAAGTGTCTTCTTATATGATATTGATGACCTGCAGGGAATTGTGGATGCTAATCTTCAAGAAAGACAAAAAGCAGCTGAAGAGATTGGAATTATGGTTGAAGGTGAAATTGTTGCCTTTAAACAGTGGCTCAGCACACTTGGCGTTGTCCCAGTCATTTCCGCTCTTCGACAAAAAGCTCTTGGTATACAGGCAGAAACAATGCAAAGCCTTGAACGGAAAATGCCAAACCTGACTGACCGTGAATTAAAACTTTTAAACAAGCATACGAAAAGCATCATCAATCAAATGCTCCGTGATCCAATCTTGAAGGTGAAAGAATTGTCTTCAGCTCCTGATGCAGATCACACGCTTGATCTCTTCATGAAAATCTTTGATATTGAAGAAGCGGTAGAAGAGCAAAAACGAAAAGACAACTCAATTTCTTTAAGCAGCTCAAGATCACCGATTGATCAAGCAAAAGCTTCACTTCAATCGTAAGTGAGAGGAATTTGATTTATGCCAGAGATGAGTTTAACAAGAATCAATGAATTAATCATTATTATATATGCGTTTAGCGTTCTCTTTTTTTTCATAGATTTTATTCATAACAACCGGAAGGCAAACAAGATTGCCTTCTGGTTGCTTTCTATTGTTTGGCTGCTGCAAACAATTTTTTTGTTTTATCAAATGTTTACAACCGGAAGATTTCCAATCTTAAATATTTCTGAAGGCTTGTACTTTTATTCGTGGGTGCTAGTTACACTATCAGTTGTATTAAACCGTTTTTTGAGAGTGGATTTTATTATCTTTTTTACAAATGTTTTAGGGTTTATTATGCTCTCTATTCATACATTTGCTCCTTCACAGTATGAATCGGCGGCAGTTTCGGGTCAGTTGATCTCTGAACTGCTGTTTATTCACATTACGATGGCGATTCTCTCATATGGAGCATTCACGCTGTCATTCGTTTTTTCGCTGCTTTACTTGATTCAATTCAACCTGCTTAAAAAGAAGAAGTGGGGAAAGCAATTACTGAGAATCGATGATTTGGCAAAGCTTGATCATATGTCATATGTATTAAATGTCATTGGAGTACCGATGCTGTTATTAAGCTTAATTCTAGGGGTTATTTGGGCATATTTAAAACTTCCAAATTTCCATTGGTACGATGCAAAAGTGCTTGGATCCTTTATGATGCTTCTTGTTTATAGTTTTTATTTATACAGCCGCATTGTGAAAGAGTGGCAGGGTAAGCAGGTTGCTTACTTGAATGCAGCATCCTTTTTAATTTTATTGATTAATTTCTTTTTATTTGGAAGTTTATCCCGGTTTCATATATGGGATTCATAATAAATGCACCATACATCAGGCTGAAAGTTGGAGGTACTCATTATGCGGAAAATAATTGTAGGTTCTAGACGCAGCAAATTGGCTTTAACTCAAACGAACTGGGTGATCGATCAGTTAAAAAACATAGGGCTGCCTTTTGATTTTGAAGTGCGTGAAATTGTGACAAAGGGCGATCAGATATTAGATGTGACGCTGTCAAAGGTTGGCGGAAAAGGTCTTTTTGTCAAAGAAATTGAGCAAGCCATGCTTGACGGGGAAATTGATATGGCAGTACATAGCATGAAAGATATGCCCGCTGTATTACCAGACGGGCTGACAATCGGCTGCATTCCTTTCCGTGAGGATCCAAGAGATGCGTTCATTTCAAAAAACCATGTAAAACTTTCAGAGCTTCCTGACGGCGCAATTGTTGGTACAAGCAGTTTAAGAAGAAGCGCACAGCTGCTTGCGATGAGACCGGATCTTGAGATTAAGTGGATTCGGGGAAATATTGATACACGTCTAGCAAAGCTTCAGCATGAAGAATATGACGCTATCATTTTAGCTGCAGCTGGTTTGGCCAGAATGGGTTGGAGTCAGGATGTTGTAACAGAATTCTTAGATGCAAATGATTGTGTACCAGCAGTTGGACAAGGTGCACTTTCAATTGAATGCAGAGAAGATGATCACGAACTGCTTGAACTCTTGTCTCATTTTACGGATGAAGCAACAAAGCTCGCTGTTCAGGCAGAGAGAACATTCCTCCACGTCATGGAAGGCGGATGTCAGGTTCCGATTGCAGGCTATGCTACAGTTGCTTTTGATAACGAAATCTCTCTTACTGCGTTAATTGCCTCACCTGATGGAAAAGAGATTTATAAAGAAAGAATCGTTGGAAAAGATCCAGAGGCTATCGGCAAAGAAGTATCGGACCGCCTGATCCGGCAGGGGGCAAAAGCCTTGATTGACCGAGTGAAAGAGGAGCTTGATCTATAATGGCTCCTGACCTCTCCGGGAAGAAAATTTTAATTACGAGAGAGCATACACAGGCGACCACATTTGCCGAGAAAATTAAAAAGGCCGGCGGAGTTCCCATTGTTTCCCCGCTTATCCGTTTTGAAAAGGCAAAGAATGAAAAGCAAATCCATGAGATCATAGACAGCATCAGACCGAAGGACTGTCTTGTTTTTACAAGCACAAATGGTGTTGCTTACTTTTTTGACTTTCTGACAGAACATAAAATACATATAAGCAAATTATCAGAATGCACCTTTGCGGCAGTCGGCAGAAAAACAAAGAAATTAATAGAAGACAGAGGCTTCCCGGTTACCATCATTCCAAAAGAATATGTAGCTGAGCAATTAGCAGAGGAAATTGCAGCTAAGACTAGTACCGCACAGCATATTTTTTTGTTCAGGGGAAATCTGGCCCGTGAAATATTAATCAGGGAGCTTACTCAGAAGGGCTTCTCCGTGACAGATGCAGCGCTGTATGAAACAATACATAATATAAATGACGGACAAACAATCGAGCGTTTACTGAAGCAAAATGAGCTCGATTATATCACATTTACAAGCTCATCAACCGTAGATGGTTTTATGAAAGTGATGAAAAACAGGGATCTGGATTCGCTGTTATCTGGGGTTACTTTGGTAAGCATCGGACCAATCACGCACCAGACCCTGTCCAATTACGGATTTAAGGGGATTGTTTGTAATATATACACAATCGATGCCATGATAAATAGAATGAAAACTCATATTCAATCTGAAAGGAAATGAATAACTATGGATCTTCAATTTACAAGACACCGCAGACTCCGCACCACAAGCAGCATGAGATCAATTGTCCGTGAAACTCACTTGCATGCTGAAGACTTCATCTATCCAATCTTTGTAGTAGAGGGAGAAAAGAAGAGAAATGAAGTAAAATCAATGCCGGGGGTTGAACAGATTTCACTTGATTATTTGAACGCAGAAATGCAGGAAGTATCTGATCTGGGGATTAAATCGGTTATCGTGTTTGGTGTTCCTGATGAAAAGGACGAGGTCGGTTCACAAGCCTATCATGATCACGGGATTGTTCAGAGAGCGATTACTCAAATTAAAGAAAACTTCCCCGATTTGGTTGTCATCGCCGATACTTGTTTATGTCAGTTCACTGACCACGGGCATTGCGGCATTGTCAAAGAAGGCAAAATATTAAATGACCCTACACTTGATTTGCTTGCACGTACAGCCGTAAGCCAGGCAAAAGCAGGGGCTGACATTATCGCACCATCTAACATGATGGATGGATTTGTAGCGGCAATCCGCCACGGATTAGACGAAGCAGGCTTTGAAGATGTGCCGGTTATGTCATATGGAATCAAATATTCAAGTGCCTTTTACGGCCCATTCCGCGATGCTGCCCACAGCACACCGCAATTTGGCGATCGCAAAACGTACCAAATGGATCCTGCTAACCGCATGGAAGCTCTCAGAGAAGCAGAATCCGATTTAATGGAAGGCGCTGACTTTTTAATTGTGAAGCCTGCTTTATCGTATCTTGATATTATCCGTGATGTAAAAAACAACTTCAATGTTCCAATCGTTGCTTATAATGTAAGCGGAGAATATGCCATGATCAAAGCGGCTGCACAAAATGGCTGGGTTGATGAAAAAGCGATCGTGATGGAAATGATGATCAGCATGAAACGCGCGGGCGTTGATATGATTTTGACATATCACGCAAAAGATGCTGCCCGCTGGCTTTTGGAACAACACTAATCGTAAGGGAGAATACTTATGCGCAATTATGAAAAATCAAAGCAGGCATTTAAAGAAGCGCAAGGTTTAATGCCAGGCGGTGTAAACAGCCCGGTGCGCGCATTTAAATCGGTTGCGATGGATCCAATCTTCATGGAACGCGGAAAAGGCTCCAAGATTTATGATATCGATGGAAACGAATATATTGATTATGTTTTATCATGGGGACCGCTTATTTTAGGACATACAAATGATGAAGTGGTTGAAGCGATAAAAAAGGTGACGGAATCCGGCACAAGCTTCGGTGCTCCTACATTAATTGAAAATGAACTGGCAAAGCTTGTGATCGACCGCGTCCCTTCAATTGAAGTGATTCGCATGGTAAGCTCAGGAACAGAAGCAACAATGAGTGCATTGCGCCTTGCACGCGGTTTTACCGGACGAAACAAAATTCTCAAATTTGAAGGCTGCTACCACGGGCATGGTGATTCTTTATTAATCAAAGCAGGGTCAGGTGTTGCAACACTCGGTCTGCCGGACAGTCCCGGGGTACCGGAGGGGATTGCGAAAAACACGATCACGGTTCCTTACAATGATTTGGAAAGCGTCAAATACGCATTTGAACAATTCGGAGACGATATTGCAGGTGTGATTGTCGAACCTGTAGCAGGAAATATGGGGGTCGTGCCGCCGCTTCAAGGATTCTTGGAAAACCTGAGAGAAATCACAACTCAATACGGATCTTTGCTTATTTTTGATGAAGTGATGACGGGGTTCCGTGTTGATTATGGCTGTGCACAGGGCTACTTCGGTGTAACGCCTGATATTACATGTCTCGGAAAAGTCATTGGCGGAGGATTGCCTGTTGGAGCGTACGGCGGGCGTGCAGACATTATGAAGCAGATAGCTCCAAGCGGACCAATTTATCAGGCAGGTACCTTATCCGGAAATCCGCTTGCTATGACTGCAGGATATGCAACTTTAAAACAGCTGACACCAGATTCTTATAAAGAGTTTGGCCGCAAAGCAGATATACTCGAAGAAGGCTTAACGGCTGCAGCGAAAAAGCATGATATTCCTATCACATTCAACAGAGCAGGCTCAATGATTGGTTTCTTTTTTACGAATGAAAAAGTAACAAATTTTGAGACTGCGAAAACATCTAATTTAGACTTTTTCTCGAAATTCTACCGCGAAATGGCAAATGAAGGTGTCTTCCTTCCGCCTTCTCAATTTGAAGGTCTATTCTTATCTACAGCCCATACAGATGAAGATTTGAATAAAACCATTGATGCCGCAGAAAAAGCTTTTTCTAAATTAAAGTAAGTAAGTGAAACCTCTGAAGAAGACATAGTGTTTGCTTAGAGGTGAAATAAAAATATAATGCACACTTCATTTCAAATATGAAATGAAGTGTGCATTTTTAATTTGATTTCAAACTCTCATGGTAAATCACAATGCTATAACTTAGAAGACAAAATCAAGAATTCAGTGCCATATGCAGGAATTTATGATTTCTCGATTTATTTGTAAGATGTCTAGCAAGGTACTTTGTAAGTAGGGTTGAACGGAGGGTGCTTTACCGAAAGGCGGATAATAAAAGGATAATTGGCTTGGAGAAAAACTCCGAGCCATTTTTTATGAAATTTAAATTTACTTGCCAACTTACTTTTTGCCCCTCACAAGTGAAGCCGTTAAGAAAATGTGAAGGGGGTTGTTTTTATTTCTCTTTATAGCCGGATTTCCGGCTTAACCACTTGCTTGAAAAAATAATGATGAGACCGATTAAGCCGACTGCAGCCATCAGCCAGTCATCGACAATATTGAACCATAATGGGATTTGAAGTAAAAAGATCAAACCAATAAGAATAAAAAATAAGGGTTTCATAGAATCTCCTGTGTTTTTTCCTTTAGTATAGCAGGTATCTCAAAAAATAAAAAAGAGAACCGGCTTTGGCCCGACTCTCTTTATGTACATTAATAACGGTATGAATCATCCTTCGCTTTTCCTGCGCTTTCTTGGATGTTGCCTTTCAGCTTATCTTTTTTGCCTTCCCGCTGCATGTTCGGATTGTCTGCTGCATTGCCGATCTGGTCATTCACTTCACCTTTGGCCTGGTTTACCTTGCCTTTAATTTTATCGCTTAAACCTTGATCTTTTGACATTGCAGATCACTCCTTTGTTTATGGTACAGACTATTTTTCCGGTCAGCGGTCAGTTGAAACACTGACTAAAAGAAAGCATAAATGAACATTTAACCATTCAATATCCCCTGTTAGAAATAAGTCGTATTCTAAAAATCACTCATAATCTTTGAATCTGGAACATAAACCTTTAATGTCATAGCTTATTTGGTTAGGCCATTGAAAGGAGGAGTTCAAGTTGTCACAGGATCAACAATCATCATTACGGTTTTCTGTTGAAGAATCCGTTTGGTTTCAAAAGGGACAGGAAGTAGGTGAGCTGTTATCCATCTCATTAGATCCAGACATCACCATCCAGGAATTTGACCAGTACATCTCCATTCGGGGTGCACTGCAGTTAATGGGTGAGTACAAAATAGATGAGGATTATAATGAAGAGGAATTTGAATATGCCAATCTCCGGTTTGTAAACAGTGTTGAAACCCGGGAGGATGATGGCATATCACAGCTTGTTCACCGGTTCCCAGTGGATATTACGATCCCAAGAAATAGAATTGGAGATTTAGAAGAAGTATATGTGACGATTGAATCGTTTGATTATGATCTATCTGAAAGCAGAAATCTGAAGCTTGTTGCAGATTTAGAAATAAGCGGAATTTCAAGTCAGGATTCATTTGAAGAAGTTCAGGAAGAGGAAGAGCACATATATAATCACTCATCTGAAGAAGAGCTTGAGCCGCTGTACCGTTCATCTCAGGCTTTGCTCCATGAAGAGGAGACTCAGGAAGCAAATTCAGAAAGCTATGATGCTGTACTTGCTGAGATCAGCGACACTCGTGAAAAAGAAGAGGTTTATCAGCCTTTTGATGTAGAAGTCAGAAAGCAGGCAATAGAAGAAGATGTAGAAGTCAGAAAGCAGGCAATAGAAGAAGATGTAGAAGTCAGAAAGCAAGCAATAGAAGAAATCGCACAGCCTGAAATTCATTATAGTGCAGGAAGGCCAGCAGAAGCAGATTTCGAAGAATCTTACTCAGCACCGCCTAAACAAAGTCCAAAAAGCCGAAAAGAAGAAGCGAAAAAACAGGAGCAGCCGAAGGAAACTGAAAACTCTCTGTATTTAACAAAGCTTTTTGGCCGTGAAGATGAAGAGGAGTTTTCAAAACTGAAAATCTGCATTGTTCAGCAAGGGGATACAATTGACAGCATATGCGGCCGTTATAATATCACGGTCCAGCAGCTGCACAGGGTGAATCAATTCAGCTCAACTGCTGATGTGCATGAAGGGCAGACTTTATATATTCCGGTTTATGCAAACACGCATTAAGATGGACAGACAGCTTGGGGAGGAGTATTCCTCAGCTGTTTTTTTTGTAAGAATCAATTGTCATTCTTTACTGAAAACAGGGTAAAATCGTTCACTTATTCCTTCTTAAAGGAAGGTGAGTTATAGAGTGGTGAGAGAAATTATGGATAAGCTAGTGCCTGTAATCAGCCAATATGATTTAACTTGCGAGTACGCGGAGTCAATCAGTGATAAGCTGACCAAAATCTATGCAAGCTCTGGAGCATCATATGCATTAAAAAGAGTCACAGCAAACCGAAATGGCCATTTTATTGAAACACTTCATACTGCTCATCAAAAAGGATTTTCCGGCTATGTGCCGATCTTCAGAAATAAACACCGCCAATTTTTCACCTCAGATGGCGAGAAATGGTATTACATCATGCCATGGCTTCACAATGAACCGGAAGAGGAGAGAGATGAGCGTCATAAAAACATGTTCAGGGAACTCGCGGTGCTCCATCAGAAAACAGCAGCTGCGGAAAAATTGAATCAGGATGCACTTAAAATTCATTATGATACGTTATCAAAGCAGTGGGATGACAACAAAGCCGCTTACGAAAAATATGTGGAAGAATGCGAAAAAAAATGGTACTTGTCCCCTTTTGAACTGCAGGCGGTTACTTATTATTTTGAAACAGCAAGAGCGACTGATTTTGCGCGGAAGAAACTTGATGAATGGTATGAAATGATGAAGGAAAAAGAAGATGCCCGCCAGGTTATTATTCATGGGAGAGCTTCCATTCATCACTTTTTATATGATGAACAGGGCACTGGATTTTTAACAAACTTTGAACAATCCGGATACTCATCTCCCATCGACGATCTGCTTCTCTTCTATCATCGGACGTTCCATACGTATCCATTTGCAGATGATGATTGTGTGGATTGGCTCTATACGTATCAGCAGCATTTTCCGTTCCGGGAAGAAGAAATGCTTTTATTCATTTGCTATCTCGCATACCCGGATTTTATCTACAGAAATTTGAAAAAGCATATGAACGACTCAAACCGGAGTGTCCCTCAGCTCAAACGGAATCAGGATCTCACCAAATCCTACTGGACTTTTAAAAACATTGAATATTTTGTTATGAAAGTGACGCAAATTGAAGAGAATAAAAAAATAGCGGCAGAGCAATCATCATAAAAAATCCCAATCATCTCTCTGATTGGGTTCTTTAAATCCACTCCATATGAAGGGCTAATCCAAGCAATATCAACAGTGATAAAAGAATAAGATCTACTGGAGACGGGAAGATCAAGGTCCGTACAGTCTGGAAAATCGTAATCGGAACGATGAACTGGCCTGCGATTACTTTGAACTGCTTTACCCATGGTGACATATTGTAGTAATTAATTTTTCTGCGCATACAAATTCTCCTAACCTGATGGTTCATGCTAACAAGATATGTGCATTTACCCAAATTTGTGATTCTTGTGAATAAAGGGCAGGAAAATTGGAGAAGATGATTGACGTAAAATGATAAGATTGTATACAATAATACATATATCTTTTATTTAAAAAATCAACATACATTGACAGGGAAGAGTAAAGCAGAAAGCTGTTTTTAGAGAGAGAAATCATGTGCTGAAAGATTTCTTAAACTAGCTCGCTTGAAGGTCGCCCTTGAGTAATTCTCTTGAAAACTTGCAGTAGAGAGAATCGGCATGAACGCCGTTATCCCATTTGAGAGCATAGGCTTATTTTTGCCTATGAAAAAAGGTGGCACCGCGAAATCAACTCCTTTCGTCCTTTTATTGGATGATTGGAGTTTTTTATTCTGTCTAGCTCCAGCGCCTAACTCCTCGGTCAGAACGGATCTGCCTGTCGGAGCTGAACAAGGCGCTTGCGCTTTTCTAATTTCATCACCGGTTTATTTTTAAGGAGGAAGAAAAATGGAGAACAATGAACAAACACTCTCTACAAAATATGATCCGCAGGCAATCGAGCGTGACCGCTATGAGTTCTGGCTGAAGGGCAAATACTTTGAAGCGACCAATGACCAGGAAAAACAGCCTTATACTATCGTTATTCCGCCGCCTAACGTTACGGGCAAGCTTCATCTTGGGCACGCGTGGGACACAACGCTTCAAGACATTGTAACCCGCATGAAAAGAATGCAGGGCTATGACGTACTATGGCTTCCGGGCATGGACCATGCAGGAATTGCCACTCAGGCAAAAGTAGAAGGCAAGCTGCGCGAGGAAGGCAAATCACGCTATGATCTTGGACGGGAAAAATTCGTTGAAGAAACATGGAAGTGGAAAGAAGAGTATGCATCTCATATTCGTACTCAATGGTCTAAACTTGGGCTTGGACTTGATTACTCCAGAGAGCGTTTTACTTTAGATGAAGGTTTATCAAAAGCGGTAAATGAAGTATTTGTATCTCTGTATAAAAAGGGACTTATTTACCGCGGTGAATATATTATCAACTGGGATCCACAAACGAAAACGGCTTTATCGGACATTGAAGTTATCTACAAAGATGTTCAAGGCGCTTTTTACCATATGCGCTATCCTCTTTCTGACGGATCAGGACATATTGAAATCGCTACAACCCGTCCCGAAACAATGCTAGGCGATACAGCAGTTGCCGTTCATCCGGAAGATGACCGCTACAAGCATTTGATCGGAAAAACAGTTGTTCTTCCAATCGTTGGCCGCGAGATTCCGATTGTCGGCGACGACTATGTGGATATGGAATTTGGATCAGGGGCAGTTAAAATTACGCCTGCACATGATCCGAATGATTTTGAAATCGGAAACCGCCACGACTTAGAACGTGTTCTTGTTATGAATGAAGACGGAACAATGAATGCTAACGCAGGAAAATACAATGGTCTTGACCGTTTTGACTGCCGCAGGCAAATCGTAAAAGACCTTCAAGATTTGGATGTTTTATTCAAAATTGAAGAGCATCTTCATTCTGTAGGGCACAGTGAACGAAACGGCGCAGTTGTTGAACCATATCTTTCAACACAATGGTTTGTTAAAATGCAGCCGCTTGCTAATGCAGCAATCGAGCTTCAAGGCAAAGAAGAGAAAGTAAACTTTGTGCCAAACCGATTTGAAAATACGTATATGCGCTGGATGGAAAATATCCGTGACTGGTGTATTTCAAGACAGCTTTGGTGGGGACACAGAATTCCGGCGTGGTATAACAAAGAAACAGGTGAGGTTCATGTCGATCACTCACCGCCTGCAGATATTGAAAACTGGGAGCAGGATACAGATGTTCTTGATACGTGGTTCAGTTCTGCGCTATGGCCGTTCTCGACAATGGGCTGGCCTGACACAGAATCGATCGATTATCAGCGCTTCTATCCGACAGACGTGCTTGTAACAGGATACGATATTATCTTCTTCTGGGTTTCACGCATGATTTTCCAGGGTCTTGAATTTACAGGTCAGCGTCCATTTAAAGATGTGCTGATTCACGGGCTTGTACGAGATGAGCAAGGCCGCAAAATGAGTAAATCTCTTGGAAACGGCGTTGATCCAATGGAAGTAATCGAGAAATATGGCGCAGATTCATTGCGCTACTTCCTGTCTACAGGAAGCTCTCCGGGCCAGGACTTGCGTTTCAGCTATGAAAAGGTAGAAGCGACTTGGAACTTTGCAAATAAGATCTGGAATGCTTCACGCTTTGCTTTAATGAACATGGATGGCCTGAAATATGAAGAGATCGATATCAGCGGAGAAAAATCAGTAGCGGACAAATGGATTCTTACTCGATTAAACGAAACAATTGAGCATGTGACCAAGCTTGCTGATAAATATGAATTCGGTGAAGTAGGCCGCCTGCTTTATAACTTCATCTGGGATGATTTCTGTGACTGGTATATCGAAATGGCGAAGCTTCCGCTATATGGGGACAATGAAGAAGCAAAGAAAACAACTCGTTCCATTCTTGCATATGTGCTTGATAACACAATGAGACTTCTTCACCCATTCATGCCTTTCATTACCGAGGAAATATGGCAGAACCTTCCTCACAACGGAGAATCCATTACAATTGCAAAATGGCCTGAAGTGAACGCTTCATTAACGGACGAAAAAGCTGCTGCAGATATGAAATTGCTTGTTGAAGTAATCCGTTCTGTAAGAAATGTCCGAGCCGAGGTAAATACTCCGATGAGCAAGCAGATTCCAATGATGATTAAAGCGAAAAATGCGGATGTTGGTCAGCAGCTTGATGATAACCGTGCATACATTGAGCGTTTCTGCAGCACAAGCAGCCTTTCAATCAGCACGGATGCAGAATCAGGCGAAAAAGCGATGACTTCTGTCGTAACGGGTGCTGAGCTTATTTTCCCGCTTGAAGGCTTAATCAATATTGATGAAGAAATCTCACGTCTTCAAAAAGAGCTTGATAAATTGAATAAAGAAGTCGAACGTGTTCAAAAGAAACTGAGCAACGAAGGCTTTGTGAAAAAAGCCCCTGAAAAAGTAATTGAGGAAGAACGTGCGAAAGAAAGCGATTATGTAGAGAAAAGAGAAGCTGTTCTTTCTAGAATCAGTGAATTAAAAGGGTAAGCTTTTTAATAGGCTCGGGTTGTGATCGGCAGAATCACACCCGAGTTTTCATGTAAATAGAGAGAAAAGGGGCAGATGCTTATGTTTCAAACTTACGAGGAAGCGGTAGATTGGATCCATTCGCGTCTCAGATTCGGCATTAAACCCGGATTAAAGCGGATGACCTGGATGATGGAAAAATTAAATAATCCCCATAAACAAATTCGCGTAGTTCATGTTGCAGGTACAAATGGCAAGGGGTCAACCATTGCATATATGCGCAATGTTCTTCAAGAAGCAGGGTACACGACAGGAACGTTTACCTCTCCGTTCCTGGAAACATTCAACGAAAGAATCAGCATGAACGGCAAACCTATATCTGATGAAGAAATGCTGTTTTTAGTTAATATGATTAGGCCTCTTGCAGATGAACTTGAAGACACGGAGCTTGGCGGACCGACCGAATTTGAAGTAATCACAGCCATGGCTTTCTATTATTTTGGAAGACATGAAAAAACAGATATTCTGCTGCTGGAAACAGGTCTTGGCGGCACATATGATTCAACCAATATTGCAGATCCGATCTTAACAATGATTACAAGCATCGGTTATGATCACATGAATATTCTCGGCAATACAATAGAAGAAATCGCCCTTGAAAAAGCGGGAATCATCAAGGAGGGCATTCCTATGCTGACATCTGTTACAGATAAACGGGCATTAAATGTAATAAAGCAAAAGGCAAAGGACATGAACTCTGCCCTTTACCATGATACGTTTCCGGTTTTGACTCATCAGCCCCTTCCCAGGGGAGAGAGATTCGAAATGAAAACGCCGTTCAGCTATTATAAAAACCTTGAAATATCGATGCGCGGAGAGCATCAAGTTCAGAATGCGGCTCTTGCAGTGATGGCACTTGATTATCTGCGTTCGAAGGAATTATTTCATATTGATGAGCAGCATGTAATTAAAGGACTTTTGCAGACCAGCTGGAACGGCAGATTTGAACAGCTATCAGAGTATCCAGCTGTCATTGTGGACGGGGCTCATAATAAAGAGGGCGCAGAGAGCCTGACTGCTGCGATGAAGCGTCATTATCACGGCAAAAAGATTCATATTCTCTTTTCGGCTTTAAAAGATAAGGAATACACTCCGATGATTGATATTCTCTCATCTATTGCGGATAGGATGTATTTTACGACTTTTGATTTTCCAAGAGCTGCTCCTGCTGAAGAGCTTTTTCAGGCATGCAGACATGGAAAAAAGGATTTTGAAGATGACTGGAAAGCTGCTTTTCTAAAAATGATGGAAGCAGGCGAAGCAAAAGATGTTTTCCTAGTGACCGGTTCTCTTTACTTCATCTCAGAAGTTAGGCCTTTTTGTCGAAATTTCTTATCGAAAGATTAGGTTGATAGTCCTAATAATAAATGACAGATATCTGAATTTTTGTTAAAATATAAAAATAATATTTTTAAAGATAGAGAGAGGGGGGAACAGTACATGGAAAAAAATCTTAAGATTGTATTATGGGTGTCGTGGGCCATTCTATTTCCGGCAGCTTTATGTGCAGCTTATTATTTTTGGCCGCCGATGATAGCGGGAAATGAACTGGCTATTGCAACATTCCTGTTATTAATGTGTATTGTTTCCATCTTTCCTATTATCGTGAACGAAACTCCTGTTTTTTTCGCTCAGGGTGTTTCAATTTCAGTCTTCCTGCTTTTCGGGCCATTTGTTGAAATTATTCTAATGCAGGTTTCCCTTACTGTTCTTCTTATCAAGCTTCGCGTAGGTTTAAGAGAAATCCACCGCTATCCTACAAATTCATTGATGTTTCTAATCGTCTCTGTTGCAGGGGCTGCTGTCTATTATGCCATTGGCGGAATACATGGACAAACAGATATCACTCTTGAGTTCTTATCTAAAGTTATCATATATGCGTTCACAATTTGCCTGACAAATCACTTTTTTCTTCAGCATGTGATCAGAGGCTTTTTCTATAAAAACAAAGAAAAATTCTTTTCAAAGGATTTTTTATGGGAGATTTTTACGACGCTCATGTTCCTGCCGGTGGGAATAATGCTGTACATATTATATGCAGATTTAGGTTTAGAAGCTCTGTTCTATGTGGGAATACCGTTCGTCGGAATCTCCTTTATCCTGCTCCTTCTGTCCAATAGCCAGCGATTGAATTCTTATCTACAGCAAGCAAGTGAGATTGGGCATCAGCTTACAGAAAGACTGGAAGTAAAAGAAGTATTGGATGTCTATATTGACAAACTGACCTCCATGATCAATGCTGATTATGCTTATATCATTGATGTCGTGAATGACTACGAGCTCAAAGTTATCAGAAAGCTTGAAAATGGACAGATTTTAACTGGTACGAAAGAAACGCTCTCTGTCCATCATGGAATCAGCGGATTAGTGTATGCAAAAAAGAAAAGCGTTCTTTACAAAAAAAGGGAACATTGGGCAAAGCTTGAGAAAACGCTGCTGCCTGAAACCATTGAAAGCATGATTGGCGTCCCGATTGTCAGAAACCAAAAAGTCGTAGGCATTGTCGTTCTTGCCTCTAACAAAAAACGGTCCTACGACCATTCACAGCTGATGATTGTTGATTTGTTAACTGCCTATCTCGGCGTTGCGATTGACAATGCAAGAAGCTATGAGGAGACGAAAAAACAAAGTGAACGCTGTGCGCTCACAGGTCTCTATAACTATCGGTACATGGAGAAGCTGCTTGAATCGGAGTATATGAAACTTGGCAGCTATCAGCTTAATCATTTATCTCTCATTCTGCTGGACATTGACCACTTCAAAAAAGTAAATGATACGTACGGTCATCAGGCGGGAAATGAAATCCTGATTGCACTCTCAGACCGGCTTGTAAAGTTTATTGGAGACCGGGGCACCGTTGCGCGGTATGGCGGTGAAGAATTCGTCATTCTCCTCCCAAATGTGGACAAGATGGCATGCTTTGCCTTCGCTGAAGGAATTCGAAAAACCATTGCAAACCGGCCATTCATGATTGACCAGGACATTCAAACCTTCGGCAAGCGACATTCCATCTCAATCACTGCAAGCATAGGATACGCAACTGCTCCTTATGATGCAGAGGGACCGCTTGACCTTATCAGACATGCAGACCGTGCCATGTACATTGGAGCCAAACAGGCAGGACGGAACCGTGTAGCGGAATATGTGAAATAAAAAACCAGCATCCTTTTGGGCAATGTCATTAAGTTAAGCCCAGAGACAACACCGGGAATAAAATGGAATCCGAAACGGCATGGGAAAAAGCCCTGTGCCGTTTGTTTTTTTGTGCAAGCAAGGAAAAAGCGTACAGCAAACAAAGCGGATGGAATATCCGCTTAAAAAATGTTCATGGGAACCGAATTATGCTACTCTGTAGACGAAGCTACCGTTATACGGACAAGTAATAGATAAATTTGGTGTTACATGGCAGGTTTCAACACAGTCAGCTCAATAGTGAGAGTATCCCAAAGTATATGTTTTGAGGTTGAACAAAGTGAGGAAAAGAAAGGGCCATCCCGCAAAGAATGGCCTTAAAACTTGCCGTTATAAAGAGCGCGGAGAACCGTATCACAAATAGTGGTAAAGCGGAGAGTGGCAGTTAGTGTTGATTTAAGGATATAATATAGTCAGATTATATAGATTCAGAGATGCGTGAGGAAGTTTCCCCCCCCCCATTATTCAGGTAGTGCTTTCTCATTTTATTAAAGACGAATAAGTGGCTTATATAATGGAGACGATCGGTTCTGTGGCATGTGTGAAAAGGGTGTTTCGCCCATCAAAAGGAGGCCAAGATGAACGAAACAGCATTAGAGCTTCAGTTATTTGAGAACTTAAAGCCTGAGTTAACATCGTTCTGTTACCGAATGCTAGGATCCATCGATGACGCAGACGATGCTGTTCAGGAAACCTTTATTCGTGTTTGGCAAAGTTGGCATTCATTCAGGCAGGATTCCTCATTCAAAACATGGGTTTATCGTATTGCATCAAACTTATGCCTGGACAAGCTAAGACAAGCCAAACGCCGCACGCGTCCCGTTGACCTATCCGACCCAGCGGTACTCATCGTCGAACTCCGCGAAAAGTTTCCTGACTCAGCTTGGATTGGCCTGCCCCTGATTTCTCGGGGAGTCCGGAAGATATTTTCATTCGCAAAGATACCCTTGAACTCTGTTTTATTACACTCTTACAGATCTTACCCCCCCGTCAACGTGCGGTTCTTATTTTGAAGGATGTATTCGAATGGTCCTCCAAACAGATCGCAGAAACTTTAGGAATATCGCCGGCAGCGGTTAACAGCGCCCTGCAAAGAGCCAGAGAAACGATGGACCGAGCGAAACTTCATTCTAACGAGTTTAGCATGATGGATGTCGAACCTGATCGTGAGCTGCTATCACGGTATGTGGAAGCCTTCGAACAATTTGATATCAATGCGCTGGTAGCGTTGTTTCATGAGGAAGGCCGTCTGTCAATGCCGCCTTTCGCAATGTGG
This sequence comes from Bacillus sp. V2I10, assembly GCF_030817055.1. Lineage (NCBI taxonomy): Bacteria > Bacillati > Bacillota > Bacilli > Caryophanales > Bacillaceae > Bacillus > Bacillus sp. V2I10. Next base: position 1,743,154 of record NZ_JAUSYV010000001.1, read on the forward strand.
GTACGCGGCAAAGACGATTTGTTCAAGTTTTTTGCGCTTACACGCTGGCATTGTGAGGGATCCCGGTTTTTGCCGATTACGGCGAATGGGGGTTATCCTGCTTTCGCACAGTATGTGCCAAGCGGTGAAGACTCCTACTTGGTACCCTGGGGTATTCACATTATTGAAATAAAGGACAAGCAAATATACCACGTCCAAAATTTCATTAATACAAAATTATTTTCCCGATTTGGGCTTCCTGCACAAATACACCGATGAATATCGTAATCTAATTTCGTCTAAATAAATGAGAAACAAAATTACGATTATCAAAGATAGAAAGGATGATAGTTCATGCGTAAAATCATTCTATTCATTCACAGTACTTTTAATGGAGTTGTCACTGGCGACCCAAGCGAGGACAAAACCAACTGGGGGGTCTGGAGAAATAGCGCCGGCATTGAGGAAGGTTCTCAGTATCTATTAAATATTTTCGAGACAGCTGATACCATTTTGCTTGGCCGCGGAACCTACGAAGACCTCTCTAGAAAGTGGCCGACTATTCGAGGGTCCAAACGGGACGATGGAGGTTCAAGCCTGGGTGATAAGATAAACAACGCCCACAAACTAGTTGTAACAAGCGCCCGCCCGCTCGACAAGCTAAAATGGGGAGAATTTGAAGCTCCAAAACAATTGACCGGCAGTAATATAGAAGAGCAAATTAAGGACCTAAAAAATGGTGACGGTGGCGACATTGTTATTTTCGGTAGTCCAACGCTCGTGCGATCACTTGCAAACGCAAATCTTATTGACGAATATCAGATAGTCATGCACCCGGTTGTGGTCAACGTAGGTGAGCATTTGTTTGACAATCTTAAGGAGCAGAAGGAATTCCATCTCGTGGACGTCAAAACACTTAAGGTTGGTTCCCTCTTGGTAACCTACAGACCCGCTAAAGCTTAGCTCAACCGGGCAGATCATTACTATCAACACAAACAGCTACCCAGTTGATAAAGTGCAATGGACCGTCTGTTAACACAGCACGCCGAAAGGCAGCTCACCTTGACTACCTACGAAGGAACCTTTGATCAAAAACACGAACATACGCCCAGTGAGTGATCGCGCATGCTATGAAAAAGATTGATGTTATGTTGTCGCAAGCTTTAGCCTTTAGGCATAGTCGTATCCAAAATGGCCAGGAAGCACATATAGTTAACCCTTCAACGTGTTCAACTAATGATTCGGGGATGGTTTTGGCACTATATAGGTCGAAGACGTCCTGCCAAGTTTTAATGGTTCGCATGTAATCCCTCCTAAAAAAAAATGACCCCCTCGAAAAGCAATGTCATTAAGTTAAAATGGAATCCGAAACGGCATGGGAAAAAGCCCTGTGCCGTTTGTTTTTTTTTGCAAGCAAGGAAAAAGCGTACAGCAAACAAAGCGGATGGAATATCCGCTTAAAAAATGTTCATGGGAACCGAATTATGATACTCTGTAGACGAAGCTAACAGATGATTTCGAGTGGATTTTGCGAATCAGCGCTTCAACGTCGGGCGGGGGCACATTGCCTCGTGAGCGCAGGAAATGTCTACATACGTGAACGGCAACCGTGAAGTTGACTTGGTAGGGGTGCCGTTTATCCATTTGGGAAATGACGACGTGCGAGGTCATCCTTTCAGCGAAATTGTACATGATCATTCTTGCGAAAATCTCTTGGGTGATGGACTCCCGTCTCTTTGCATGAAAACTCGTCAGACCTACGGTGTATTTTAATGCCCTGAAAGAGGTTTCAATGCCCCATCGCATGTTATAAATGGACTTGATTTCATCGGGTGGGAATTCAGCGGTAGAAAGATTCGTAATGACGGTTTCATAAGCGCCATTTGGCAGGACGAAACGAACAACCCGAAAAGAAATCGGGTAAAATAAGTTATCCTGCAAATCCAAAAAATCAAAGGTAGAAGTAGAAGGGACAAACTTGTAAATCTCGGGATGAGCCTTGACCTCTTTGGTTTGTTTTTTGGTGAGTGTCAGATGAACGTTAATATCAAACTCTCTGCTAGCAGGTAAACGCAAGCCCGAAAGAATGCCATTGGAATCCAGATCCTTTACCCGTATGACGTAGTTCCACCCTTTGCGTTCAATATGCGCGAAATTGTTGTAACTTTCATAGCCTCTATCGGCAGTAACAATGGCTTTGCCCTTCATCGGGGAACGATCAACCATAGCCGCCAGCGCCCTTCCCTCGTTGCATAGCCTTCGCGGCTGTACAATGGCATCGACGTAAAGTCTGTTGCAGAGGTCATAGGCTGCGTTCAAATGCAGAAGATTATAGCCTTTCGTGTCCGGCTGACTTTGAAAATAGGAGTCCGTGTCCGTAGAATCCGTTGCGATATGCAAATCCGAACCATCAACGGCAAGCAATCGATACCCTCGGTAGTCCTTGATATTCGTATACGATTGTGTAAATTTGTGAAACAAGAATTCTACAGCAGACGGCAGGATTTTATTGCGCTGCTGTACAAAAGCAGAAGTGGTTGCGGTGTTTACGTCATAACCCTGCGATTCCAGGAGTTCCTTATAGAGGCTGTTGCCCCCCATGGAGATCAGGAGTTGCATAACCGTTTCAAAGGGCAGCTTTTTCTTCCGGGTAAAATCTTTTTCAGGGTTTTTGACATAAGGTGCTGGTGCGGCTGCCATTTCTCGTATGAGGGATGTCAGCGTTTCTTTTAGCTTATTGGCGTACTCATTCATTGGCGAAACCTCCTCGTTTTTTCAAGGGGCTTCGCCACACATTCCCATCCGCTTGTCAAGTTCTTTTTTCGTTTCCATGCAAAAAAAGAGCGGGCTATCTTTTCGATAACCTGCTCTTTTTTCTTGATTTTTTGGCCCTGTGCCTTAACTTAATGACATTGTCCTTTTGGGTGCTGGTTTTTGGTTTGTTCAATTTTTTGATCGATTGTTTCTACACTTTGGGGGATGTAGGATAAGACCTTCCTTAAATTCAATTTGCCAGGCGTGAATTTAGTGCTAAATCATTTTGATTTTTAGAGAAATACAAACTTCCAATATGATTTTAGTTGCCGGGTCACGTATGTATTCCCACTCTCCCATAACCAGCCCTTTTTTGGTTCTGTACTGAATTCATTATTATTTGCTGCAAGCATACTGCTGTCCGTCACGCACACATAACTTTTAGTTTTTTGTTTTCAAGTTCAGTTCAGATATTGCAGGTAATCTCCATTGTTGAAAATATCGTGGAAAATGAAGTGATTTCAAGAGAAGGAATCACGAAACCGCTGGAAAAGGAAATTCATTAACAGAATCGATGAAAGATCATTGGTTTTTTCCGCCTCTTGTGACCCGTATGATCGCAATAGGAGAAGAATCGGGTTTACTTAATGAAATGTATTCTAAAATGGCCGATTTTTGTGAAGGCGAAGCCGAACAGGCAGCAGATAGATTAAAATCTCTGATCGAACCGCTAATAATTGTTTTCTTGCAGGAATTGTAGGATGAGTAGTGACTTTCATCTAGTACTAATAAATGTTTGGTATATTCAACAATAATAATTAAATCTCAACAAAAAATTAACAATTTAACCCAATTTTACATGCTATAATGACTATGTTTTATATAAAGGGATATATTGCTAATTTACTAGTTAAAGGAGAGAAAGATATGTTTAAAAAGGTGTTAAAGAACGAACGAGGATTAACCCTGATCGAGCTTATTGCGGTTGTTGTTATTTTGGGGATTATCGCTGCTATTGCTGTGCCTGGTATTGGGAATGTAATACAAAATTCGTGCGAAGATGCAGGTAAAGCTGAAGCTGCAAATATATTAAATGTTGCAAGACTATTTTCTTCTACTGAAGAAGTTCCAGCTGATGGAATCGTAGAAGATGGTGACCTGGGAGGTAATTTGGAAAACGTAAATTTCATAGTGGATTTTTCTGTAAAAGCAAATTTAAATCCAATGACTTTATCAGGTAATGCAAATGTAAATGACGGAACAATTACATTTACTAACAGTACATTAGAAGCTATTAGTAACCTTGATGATTTAGATAATCCACCTAATAAAATTTCTGTATCTGAATAATTTTGGAATAATAAAAATGGCTAATATTTTTTTATTCTTCTACGGTCTCCTACTAGGATCCTTCTTCAACGTAGTCGGTCTCCGTATACCAAATAAAGAATCCATTGCTGCGCCCCGTTCAGCTTGTCCGGGGTGTCATCATACTTTAACAGCAGGTGAGCTTATTCCTGTTATTTCTTATCTTTTACAGGGCGGAAAATGCCGGAAGTGCAGGATGCGGATATCTCCGCTTTATCCGTTTGTGGAGCTGAAGACGGCAATTCTTTTTGCGATATCACCTCTGCTGGCGGGATGGTCAAAAGATTTGGTTATTGCATTAACTCTGATCTCTCTGTTCATGATAATTTTCGTTTCGGATATGAAATATATGATTATTCCGGATAAAGTTCTTTTGTTTTTTGCCGGGTTGTTTGTTATAGAGAGGATTTTCATTCCGCTGACACCATGGTGGAATCCGCTGATTGGCGCTGCTGCCGGTTTCATTTTGCTTTATGGAATCGCCATATTGAGTAAAGGGAAGGGTATGGGAGGAGGAGATATTAAACTGTTTGCAGTACTTGGTCTTGCAATCGGCTGGAAGCTCGTTCTGCTATCCTTCTTTTTATCTTGTGTTGTTGGTTCCATCATTGGTGTACTTGCGATTATGACGGGTAAAGTGAAGCGTAAGCAGCCGATTCCTTTTGGTCCGTCAATTATGGTTGGAACCATCGCAGCTTATTTTTATGGGCAAGAGCTGCTTCAGTGGTATTTCAAAATAATCGGTTATTAAGCTTGGAGGTAAAGTAATGGGTATATGTTCATTTTTGTTCAGTAAAAACAGATAATTTCACGATTAAGGATAAGGTTATCCGGTAGTTGAAATGAATCAGGCAAGTCCTTTTATACCCCAGTTTTTGCAGGAGCGTTTTCTGCTGGAAGGGCTTATTCGGGACGGTGTCATTCAGGATTTTGAGACTCTATCACTGATTTTGGATGAATACGTTCAGGAATGGGTCAATAAAGAGGAAAGGCAGCTTTACTGCCCGGATCCATTTGTCGTAATCCGCAGACTTTCGGTGTAAGGAGACTTGAAGGATAATGAAATAAGAGGACATCTATATATAACTGAAGGAGAAAAAACAGAGAAAGTCTGAGTCGATGGAGTGCGTGAAAGTGATTCTGGGGAACAAAGAATCCCATTTATCCTTTTGATTGCAGCTGTCCTTTTACTTGTTGCCTGTATGCAGGCGCCTATTATTTAGTAATCAAACAGACACTGGTTTCTTCAAGAAAAATGCAGCAAATTCAGTTTTCACTATTAACAAGCGGCAAGACTTCGACAGAAAGCAAGCCTGGTGTAAATTCTGTAGAATTACAGCGAATGGTCCCGGTGTCCCCTATGGTGGAGCAGCTCAGCTGCTTCTTGTGCCTGTCCGTTTTTGATGCTTCCGGCTGGTTTCTGCAGCAGGTTCAACGGAAGCAACAGGCGGCAGCAAAGCGTCTTCACTTTTGGCAAATGTCACATTCTGTATCCTGCTGTTTGACACGCTTTCTGCTTTTTTCCAAGTCAAGAATGCAGGTTTCAGCTTTTTATGCAGATGGCTTGCAGGATCTGAAGGAGGAAACGCCAAAGGTCGCTGCTCCACAGCCAGGCAATAAATTTAACCCTCTTACTCAGTCACTTGTAAGTGAGGATGACGAATAGGGTGATTATTTGACGAAAACCTTTCTGAATAAGACGACAAATGTCTTGTTCTTTTTTTATTTTCGTGTGCTAGCATGGAATTCAGATATGAGAATCGTTTCAGATGGGCGGTGTTAAATTGGACAAGCAGCGGGCAAATGCTATTAAGATCAAGATCAATGGGGAAGAACGCAAACTGAAAAGTGTGAAACAGCCGAAAAAGAAGACGGACGAAAAAGACCAAGAAGGGGTCTCTTTGGATTTTCCTGTTCTGAGCTGGGATGAGAAAGTAATGGCTGAAAAAGAAGTAGCGGCTTCCAATGCCAAGAAAAAGGATGATTTTTCCTGGGTTTTGCCTGAGGACGACGGTGAGGTGTTTCAGGATGATCCAAAAGTAGTCGCTCCTAAAAAAACATCATCTAAAGGGAAGGGCTCACCTTACTTCGGCACTGGCAAAAAGAATCCATTAAGCTCCTATCCATTTAAGCAATACGCGGTTACCATCATACTGGCGATTGTGCTTGGTGTGAGCTTTGGATTCGTTGCATTGAATTTTATTTCAAATGAGGATTTGCCGGCAACACTTCAGCAGGCCGGCGCAGGCGCTGAGTCAGGCCAAGCGGAGGCTCCAGCCGATTCAAAAGACGAAGCGACAGGTTCTGGTGAATCTTCTGCTGACATTCAGCTGTACTTCACGCAAATTGGAAAATTTTCATCTAAGGAAGGTGCAGACACAACAGCGGCTGACATGAAAAGCAAGGGGTTTCCCGCTATAGCAGTTGAGGAAGACGGCTCATACTTTGTGTATGGCGGAGTCGGAAATGCAAAACAGGAAACAGATGGTTTGAGCAATGTTTACCAAACCAGTGACATCGAACCGTGGAGCGGGAAAAGTGCTGTATTTTCAATGAAAACGAATGAAGACGCAAGTGCCCTTATCAATCATTTTAAATCATTGGTAACATTATCTTCATCAGCAGTCACAGGCCAGGCAGATGATATTGACACGAAATCTGATGCAATCCTGACAGACCTGAACAAACTAAAACTGAAAGATGAGAATCTTCTTGCCGTCAAAAAAGATTTAACAGATATATCCATGCTTCTTAAAGAAGATGGTAGCGAAAAAACAGGGTGGGCTGCACAGCAAAAGCTTATGGATCTCTTAGTTTCATTAAAATGAAGGTTGTCCTCATGAGGGCAATTTTTTTTGTTTTTTAGAAACGGACCAACCCGAAAATTTGATTTTTCCTATTTGTGTATCCTTGCAGGGTTTGCTACGATACGAATGTATCTCCCTTTTAAACCGAATGAAAGGATGTTGAAGGATGCAGCAGAACCTTATTTTGGCATCAGGTTCTCCGCGCAGAAAAGAACTGCTTGAGAATGTACATGTGCCTTTTAAAGTTGTAATCAGTGATGTGGAAGAAGTTGTGAATCCATTGCTCACGCCTTCTGACATTGTGATGTCGCTTGCAGAACAAAAAGCTGCAGCAGTTGCAGAGCGTTTCAAGGAATCGTTTGTTCTTGGAGCAGACACAGTTGTTGTCTATAATGATGAAATTTTAGGCAAGCCGGCCAATGCAGAAGAAGCAAAGCAGATGCTTGCTAAATTATCAGGCAATACCCACCAGGTCTTAACTGGGGTTGCCATTTTATTTCAAGAAGAGAAAATTGTGTTTTATGAACAGACAGATGTAACCTTCTGGCCAATTTCAGCTGAAGAGATTGAAGATTACATTGATACAGAAGAGCCGATGGATAAAGCTGGATCATATGGAATTCAAGGGCTTGGTTCGTTATTTGTAAAAGAAATAAAAGGCGACTACTTTTCCGTTGTCGGATTGCCTGTCGCACGTACCGTCAGAGAGCTGAAGAAGGCAGGGTTTTCACTTAAATAAAAGAGCAGAAGCAGAGAGGGGAAATAGGAGGAGACGGCGATTGGAAGCCTTGAAAATCCATGATTTTCCTGAAGAAGACAGGCCGCGTGAAAGGTTAATTCACGACGGTCCTGAAAGTCTTGCAAATCACGAGCTGCTTGCTATATTGCTTAGAACAGGTTCAAAAAAGGAATCTGTTCTCCAGCTTTCAAACAGGCTGCTCAATCACTTTGAGGGATTAAGGTTTCTTAAAGAAGCATCTGTTGCGGAACTGACAAGCATCTCTGGAATCGGGGAAGCGAAGGCCGTGCAGATCCTCGCTGCACTTGAGCTGGGCAGAAGAATTAACCGCCTCACATACGAAGACAGATATGTCATCAAGTCTCCTCAAGACGGTGCGAATTATGTAATGGAAGAAATGCGCTTTTTATCACAGGAGCATTTCGTATGCCTCTATTTAAATACGAAAAACCAAGTGCTTCATAAACAAACTGTTTTTATCGGCAGCCTCAATGCCTCGATTGTCCATCCTCGCGAAGTGTACAAAGAAGCTCTGAAACGATCGGCCGCTTCAATTATTTGCATCCATAATCACCCCTCGGGAGACCCGTCTCCAAGCCGAGAAGACATAGAAGTCACAAAAAGATTAACAGAGTGTGGTAAAATGTTGGGGATAGAGCTTTTGGACCATCTTATTATCGGTGAGCAAAAATTTGTGAGTTTAAAAAGAAAAAGGATATTTGTAACACTTTTATTTTTGCGTAATTACGCTATAATAATGTTTATGAGTTTTTTTAGTTCTCATATGACATTTGAAAATAACTAGTAGAAAGTAATTTGGTTTTTAGAAAGGGAGATACATCTGATGTTTGGAATTGGGACAAGAGACCTTGGTATAGATTTGGGTACAGCAAATACCCTTGTTTTCGTTAAAGGAAAAGGAATTGTGGTTCGCGAGCCTTCGGTTGTAGCGATGCAGACAGACACTAAGTCTATCGTAGCAGTAGGAAATGACGCAAAGAATATGATTGGACGCACCCCTGGTAATGTTGTGGCGCTCCGACCGATGAAAGATGGCGTAATTGCTGATTATGAAACAACTGCAACAATGATGAAGTATTACATAAAACAAGCAACAAAAGGTAAAGGTGTATTCTCCAGAAAGCCTTATGTTATGGTCTGTGTTCCTTCCGGCATTACAGCAGTAGAAGAGCGTGCAGTCATTGATGCGACAAGACAAGCTGGCGCACGCGATGCTTATACGATTGAAGAGCCGTTTGCAGCTGCAATCGGTGCGAATCTTCCTGTCTGGGAACCGACTGGAAGCATGGTTGTTGATATCGGCGGAGGTACTACAGAAGTAGCCATTATTTCTCTTGGCGGAATTGTTACTTCCCAATCTATTCGCGTTGCAGGTGACGAAATGGACGACGCGATTGTCAATTATATCCGCAAGACATATAACTTAATGATTGGCGACCGCACTTCAGAATCTATTAAAATGGAAATTGGTTCTGCCGGATCAGCTGAGGGTGTCGATAATATGGACATTCGCGGCCGTGATTTACTGACAGGCCTTCCAAAGACAATTGAAATTACGGCTAAGGAAATTGCAGAAGCTTTACGCGATACGGTCAACTCAATTGTTGATTCTGTTAAAAACACACTTGAAAAAACACCGCCTGAGCTTGCGGCAGATATTATGGACCGCGGCATCGTTCTTACTGGAGGCGGAGCTTTGCTTCGCAACATTGATAAAGTGATCAGCGAAGAAACAAACATGCCTGTTTTAATTGCAGAAAACCCGCTTGATTGTGTTGCAATCGGTACAGGGAAAGCTCTTGAGCATATTCATTTGTTCAAAACAAAAGCAAGAGACAGCCGCTAATTGTGAAATAAACATTAAGAGGGTGTAAAAGTCACATGCCACAGTTTTTCTTGAATAAACGTCTTATATTGTTGCTGGTTAGTATCATCTTTTTAGTGGCATTGATTGGGTATTCTTTAAAAGAAGACAGACAGCTAACATGGCCAGAACAATTTGTTAAAGATTCAACAGGATTATTCCAAACTGTATTTCATAAGCCCGCACAATATGTAGCGGGCTTCTTTGAGAATGTCGGCGATTTGAAAAATACATATGAAGAAAATAAATTGCTTAAAAGCAAAATTGACGAGCATATGAAAATCGAGACCGAGCTTCAGGAGCTGAAACGTGACAACGAAAAGCTGCGGGCCGAAATCGGTGCCGAAGAATCACTTAGAGAATACAATCCAATCGTAGCCACTTTAATTGCACGAAATCCAGATCCGGGCCGCTGGTTTGATCTGATTACCATTGATAAGGGATCGCAGCACGGCATTCAAAAGGATATGGCCGTGATCACGGATAAAGGATTAATCGGAAAAATAAAAAATACATCAAAATTCAATTCTACGGTTCAGCTATTAAGCTCTCCGGACCGCAAAAACCGGATTGCAGCTGAAATACAGGGCAAGGACGGGCAGCCAAATATTTTCGGATTGATCGAAGGATATGATGAGAAGAAAAAAGCGCTGCTGCTCAAAAAAATTGAATCGGATGTTAAAATCGAAAAAGGGCAGAAAGTAGTCACGTCAGGGAGCAGCGGAATATTCCCTGAAGGTCTTGTTATTGGTGAAGTAATGGAGGTAGAGCCTGATTCCTACGGACTTTCGCAAATGGCCTATATCAAACCTGAAGCTGATCTTTATAATATTGACCGTGTTTTTGTAACCGAACGCGTGAAAGAAACGATTGATATCGATAATATGGATCCAGAGGAGGAGGAAGAATAATGAATCGTATTCTCCTTCCTCTTTTGATCTTATTTATTTTTATTTCCGAAAGCACCTTTGTTGATTTGATTGAGCTTCCATTCACAAATGATAGCCAAGTCATCATCCCGCGATTTGTCATGCTCTCGATTGTTTATATTACGGCCTATTACAGTCAAAAATCAGGGCTGATCTACGGTATGGTTTTTGGACTGCTGCATGACATTGTGTACACAGAAATACTGGGCATTTATTTATTTGCCTATCCATTGTTCGCTTATTTAATTTCAAAAGCTTTAAAGGCACTGCAGGGAAATATGCTCGTTGTGCTTTTCTTGTCTTTGCTTGCTGTTACACTTTTGGAATTCTACTCGTATGGCATTCAATTGCTGATCGGCTACTCCAATTTGTCATTCTATGATTTTACTAATTTGAGACTTTTGCCTACACTGGCTGCTAATTCTGTCGGGGCGATCGTCCTGATTTACCCAATGAGCCGCTTTATATCTAAAGTCAAAAGTGATTATCTGGATGATTAGCGTTTATTGATGAATCACATTCTGGCAGACTACTATCGTTGCGGCAGACATGTTGGATCATCAGCCGGTTTCTATCAAAATTCTCTTATAAAAAAGAGGAAGATTGCATCTATCTGTCGAAATAGTATAGTCGTTGAGGTGAACGTCATGAAGGCTCAGAAACAGCAATTTGTCACAATAAAAGGTACAAAAGATGGATTAACGCTGCATCTCGATGATTCATGTTCTTTTGAAGAGCTGCTGAATGAACTTGAGCAAATGTTGTCCTTAAAGCAATACATTCATGAAGATGGGCCATATATCACCGTTAACGTCAAAGCGGGTAACCGTCTGCTTCATAAAAAACAGCAGGATCAAATTGAAGCTGTTATACAAAAAAAACGAAATCTGGTTGTTGAAACATTTGAAAGCAATGTTGTTACAAAAGATCATGCCCTGCAAATGAAAAAAGAAGCAGAGGTGGTCTCTGTTGCTAAAATGATTCGCTCCGGACAGGTTCTTAAAGTTGAAGGCGATTTGCTCCTGATCGGAGATGTTAACCCGGGAGGCACTGTTATTGCCCGAGGAAACATCTTTATTATGGGGACGCTTAGAGGAATTGCGCATGCTGGATATAACGGGAACAAATCTGCGGTCATCGCCGCATCGGTGATGAAGCCGTCGCAAATCAGAATTTGTGACATCGTAAACCGTGCCCCTGATTATATTCAGACAGAAAAGCACGAGATGGAATGTGCTTACATAGATGAAAGTGAATCTATCATTATTGATCGACTGCAGCAGTTGACTCATTTACGACCTAACTTGACAAGGTTTGAAGGGGGAATTTGACCGTGGGTGAGGCTATCGTTATTACCTCTGGCAAAGGCGGAGTTGGAAAGACAACGACTTCTGCTAATTTAGGAACATCTTTAGCGATTTTAGGAAAACGGGTATGTCTCATTGATACAGACATCGGCCTGCGCAACCTCGATGTTGTAATGGGGCTTGAAAACCGCATCATTTACGATTTGGTGGATGTTGTTGAAGGCCGCTGTAAAATTCATCAGGCGCTTGTAAAAGATAAACGCTTTGAAGACAGGCTCTATTTGCTCCCTGCTGCACAGACGAGCGATAAATCAGCTGTTAATCCTGAGCAGATGAAAAAGCTTGTGGATGAGCTGAAACAGGACTATGACTATATTGTAATTGATTGTCCGGCTGGCATCGAGCAAGGCTTTAAAAACGCTATTGCAGGAGCTGACAAGGCCATCGTCGTGACGACTCCTGAAATATCAGCCGTACGCGATGCAGACCGCATTATCGGCCTGCTTGAAAAAGAAGAGGCCATTGAGCCTCCGAAGCTAGTAATCAATCGAATCCGCAATCATTTAGTGAAAAATGGGGATATGCTGGATGTGGATGAAATTGTTACGCACCTTTCGATCGATTTAATCGGAATCGTAGCAGATGATGATGATGTCATTAAAGCTTCAAATAATGGTGAGCCGATCGCAATGGATTCAAACAACCGCGCATCCATTGCATACCGGAACATTGCCCGCCGCATCTTGGGCGAATCGATTCCTCTGCAATCATTAGAAGATGCAAATCCAGGTGTCATTACAAAAATTAAACGCTTTTTCGGCGTTAGAGTATAGGTATTAAAAAGCAGCCTTTGAATGTTCAGAGGCTGCTTTTTTTGTATTGAAATTTTTCTGCTTCTCATTTAAACACAGTGATCCTGTTCTCCTGAGGCTTGTCATATTCCGTGAGGACAAGGCATAAAATTGAGTAAATGTGATCCGAGGGGATGGGTGTGGCAATGGGGAATCGAGCGGATGATTTGCGCAGGAGAATGGCAAAAAGAAAACGGGACCGCAGTTTAGGGCATGAGAGGATGAAACCTCAAAAACAGCTGCCCAATCTGTCATTTACAGATGATGAAGAAAAATATGGAGGCTCCGCTTATCACACATATGATCCGGGAGGAGACGGAGGCGGCTCCCATCCATTATTTAAACCGGATGTGTTTATGTTTAAGCTGCTGATTGGTGCATGTTTAGTTCTCGTGGCCGCGATTGTTTTTAAGAATGATTCGCCCCCTTTTGAAAAGGTTCAGAGTGTGGTCAACAGGACATTTGAAGAGGATTTTCAGTTTGCGATGATTTCAAAGTGGTACGGAGAGCAGTTTGGCGACCCGCTGGCCCTGATAAAAACTTCCGATCAGGCTCCTAAGCCTGAAGATACCAAATTTACGGCTCCGGCTTCAGGAAAAGTGCTTGAGACGTTTGAAGATAATGGCCAGGGTGTAATGGTTGAGACTAGCAGCAATCTTGTGGAAGCAATGAATGAAGGAATTGTAGTTGAGATTGGAAAGAAAGAGGGCTCAGGCTTGACGGTGGTTGTACAGCATGATGATTCAACTGAGAGCTGGTACGGCAACCTTGAAGAAGTGAAGGTGTCACTTTATGATTTTGTAGAAAGCGGAAAAGAAATCGGTAAAATCAAAGCGGCAGAAGATCAAAAAGGAACGTATTATTTCGCTATTAAGAAGGGTGATCAATTTATCGACCCAATTCAGGTGATATCCTTTGACTAAATATCTCTCTGTTTTACTGCACATTCATATTCACCCTATTCTGTGGTTAATTATGGGGATTTCGATTATGACGGCTCATTTTCAGTCACTGCTGATCCTGCTGTCCATTATTCTCATTCATGAACTGGGCCATGCCATGACAGCCAGGCATTTCAACTGGCGCCTGAAATCTATTGTTCTCCTGCCTTTTGGAGGTGTGGCTGAAGTGGAGGAGCACGGCAATAGACCATTGAAGGAAGAGTTGCTGACGATTGCTGCCGGGCCCCTGCAGCATATTCCGCTTCAGGGAGCAGCTTATCTTTTACAGGCTTCAGGGTTATTTAGTTATGAGACGTATCAGCTCTTCACCTTTTATAATGTGATGATTCTCCTGTTCAATCTGTTGCCTATCTGGCCGCTGGATGGAGGGAAATTGCTGTTTTTGCTTGTGTCCATGAAACGGTCTTATCAGGATGCACATCAGACTATGCTTGTGGTTTCTGCTTTGTGCTTAGGTTTGTATCTTCTCATTTTTCTTGTTTTTAGCCCGCAGCAGCTTAACGTGTGGGTAATTGCTTGTTTCCTTATTTATTCAATATATATGGAATATAAACACCGCAGTTTTGTGAGCATGAGGTTTTTGCTCGAGAGGTATTATGGAAACCAGCAGGATCCACGGACCTTAAAGCCGATTATTGTAGATGAAGGAGAGTCCATCTATCAAACGCTGCTGAAATTCAGAAGAGGGTGCAAGCACCCCATTATTGTTGAACGAAATGGAAAAAAGCTGTTTGAGCTGGATGAAAATGAGCTTCTTCATGCCTTTTTTGCTGATAAGCGAACACAATCGACTGTCGGCGAGCTGAATTATGATTATTGACGCGGGCCTGATAAAATGAGTAAATATGAGAAAGCACATCTATAGAAAAGAGGATGATCATTGCGTACGTTAGTTTTAAATGCAAAAGGCAGTCAAAATCGCTGCGTGCTGCTTGAAGGAAATCTTGTTCAAGAAATTCACATCCATCATATAAATGAAACGGCCGGCAGCATTTATGCGGGCCGTGTTTTGAATGTTCTTCAGGGAATGCAGGCTGCTTTCATCGATATCGGGGAGGAAAAGAACGGATATCTTTCAGTAAATGATCTCCCTCCTGTATTGAAGTCAGCCAAGCTTAGAGAAGGACAGCAGCTTTTGGTACAGGTTGCAAAAGAAGCAACTGAACATAAGGGGCCAAAACTGACAGCAAACCTCGAATTTGGCGGACAATATCTCGTATATATGCCGACTTCCGGCTATACCGCTGTTTCAAAAAAAATAGAGGATCCATCTGAAAGGGAGCGGCTCCAATCCATTGGATCTCATTTTTGCGAAGAAAATGAAGGACTTGTTTTCAGGACTGCTGCAAGTGGACAGGCAGAAGAAACCCTGGATAAAGAATTTTGTTATTTGAAGAAAAAATACGTGGCTTTGCTTCATACAAATACAAAGGCTCCTGCTCTTTTAACAGAAGGTACGCCTTTCTTTGACCGGATAATCCGGGAAATAGATCCTGATACGGTTCATCAGATCGTTTGTGATGACAGCGATCTTGCGCGGGATTTGAAAAGCAGGTATGAGACCCTGGAAGTGCTGTTTCATCATTCAAAACAGTCTGTTTTTGATGCGTACAAAATAGAACAGGAAATAGAAAAAGCGCTGAAACGCATTGTCTGGCTGAAAAATGGCGCCTACTTGGTTATTGATCAGACAGAAGCATTAACAGCTATTGATGTTAATACAGGAAAATTTTCAGGAAAGTCCTCCCTGCAGGATACGGTGATGAAGACGAATTTAGAAGCGGCAAGAGAAGCTGCAAGACAGATCAGACTGCGCAATTTGAGCGGAATGATTATCATTGATTTCATTGATATGCCCCGGCAGGAGGACAAGCAGACCATTTTGCGTGAAATGCTCAGGGAATCGAAGAGTGACAGAGTTCAATCTAGAATGATTGGTTTTTCCCAAATGAACATTTTTCAAATGACCCGAAAACGTGTGCGTCCCGATTTGGCATCGCTTATCACGTGTCCTTGCCCGGTCTGCAGCGGGACAGGCCAAGTGCTGTCGCCTGAAACAATTGCTTTTAAAATTGAACGAGAGTTATGGGAACTGCAGTACATGGAGCAAGAGGCTGCTTTAATAGAACTTCCTTCTCATGCTGCAGAAGCATTCAGAGGCAAAAATGATGAGCATCTTAAACGGTTAGAAAAGGCCCTGCACTTTGAGATCTTTTTAACAGAGAAGGCAGAATGGAGCGATCAATATAAAATTGTGCAGCTTGGAGACCGTGAAATGATTATACGGCTTATGAAAAATAAAGATAAAATATAATTGACATTCATAAGCCTATTTTGATAGTATTGTTATGTTATTGATTGTAGCACCCGTGCTACAACCGCACAGATGCAGGTATAAAGTTTTTCGGATTGCTCCGGATCACCTGTTTGCTGGCGAGTCTGAGTCTAATTAGGAGGTGCATAGGAATGTACGCAATTATTGAAACTGGTGGAAAACAAATCAAAGTAGAAGCTGGTCAAGCGATCTACGTTGAAAAGCTTGCTGGTGAACAAGGCGAAACTGTTACTTTTGACAGAGTTTTATTCATTGGCGGAGATGACGTGAAAGTTGGTAGCCCGATCGTTGATGGTGCGACTGTTACAGCGAAAGTTGAAAAACAAGGCCGCGCTAAAAAGATCACTGTATTCAAATACAAAGCTAAGAAAAACTACCGCAAAAAACAAGGTCATCGTCAACCATACACGAAACTTGTTATTGACGCAATCAACGCTTAAGGCCTTTTAAGATGATAAAAGCAGTCATTAACCGCAATAGAAGCGGTTTAATTGAATCCTTTACATTATCTGGACATGCCGATTTCGATGTACATGGAAAGGATATTGTCTGTGCTGGAGCATCTGCTGTCACATTTGGCGCTGTTAATGCGATACATAAGTTAACAGGGATAACGCCGATTGTCGAGCAGGGAGGAGACGGAGGATTTCTTTCGTTTCAGCTGCCCCATGAACTCGGGCAAAAAGCGGGCGAACAGGCTCAGCTGCTGCTTGAAGGCATGCTCATATCGCTGCAGTCAATAGAATTGAACTATGGACATTTCATAAAAATAACGATAAATAACAATCAGCAGGAGGTGGACTAGAATGTTTTTAAGTTTAGATCTTCAGTTCTTCGCTTCTAAAAAAGGAGTAGGTTCTACTAAGAACGGTCGTGATTCAATCTCAAAGCGCCTTGGTGCTAAAAGTGCGGATGGCGAATTCGTAAGCGGTGGTTCTATCCTTTTCCGTCAACGCGGAACGAAAATTTACCCAGGTGAAAACGTTGGCCGCGGCGGTGACGACACTCTTTTCGCGAAAGTGGACGGAGTTGTACGTTTCGAGCGTTTCGGACGTGACCGTAAAAAAGTTAGCGTATATCCTGTAGCACAAGAAGCATAATTTCTTTTAGGAAAACTCTAGCCTCTGGTTAGAGTTTTTCTTTATTTTTAAGCGCTGTTTTTTTGCCCCAAATGTTAAATCACCAATTATTTAGATCGGGGATGTTAACGAAATAATGCGGACTGATTCAAATACGCAAAGCGGCAATCTTAGTGAAAACAGTCATTATTCTCAGGGAAACCTCCCCATATCATTGATTTCCTCTTGCTTTTTTCAAATTGCACTTATTTTCCCCCGGATAGTTTGTTATAATTTAGTACGACATTCAGTTTCCAAGTCTTGAAGCTCCTAAAGAAAAGAATAGAGAAAAAGGGAGTAGGAGTGCCGACATGAAAAAAACAAATGAAGAGTGGAATATTGTCGATGTGTTAAGTCATTCACGTCACGATTGGATGAATAAACTGCAATTAATCAAAGGAAACTTATCATTAAATAGACACGATCGCGTACAGCAGATTATTGAAGAAATCGTCATTGAAGCACAAAGCGAATCGAAGCTTTGCAATTTAAAAATGCTGTCATTTGCAAGCCTCTTAATGACGTTCAACTGGAAAAGGCATCACTATTCTCTGGAGTATGAAGTCCTTGGGGCCATTTATGACTTGTCGGAATACGATCTGAAGGTTACCGAGTGGTGTAAGCAGTTCTTTCAGATTCTTGACGATTCCGTTGACAGGTGTACAGAGAATCATTTGAGCATCACAATAGAAACAGAAGCCAATCAGGGACAAGTTCGATTCTTTTTTGATTTTAATGGCATAATAACAGAGAAAGCTTTGTTATTAAATTGGTTAAAATCAAATGAAAAAAATCAAGTGTCAGTAATGCATTATGAACTTTCCCCGGATGAACTGACCGTTGCGGTCGGTGTCGCATAATTGGCTTGGAGCGGAGGATTACCATGTTTATAGATCAGGTGAAAATATATGTAAAAGGCGGCGACGGAGGAAACGGGCTTGTTGCGTTCCGCCGCGAGAAATATGTACCAAAGGGCGGTCCTGCAGGAGGCGATGGCGGTAAAGGCGCTGACGTTATTTTTGAAGTTGAAGAAGGCCTGCGCACATTAATGGATTTCCGCTATCAGCGTCATTTCAAAGCAGACCGCGGACAGCACGGCATGTCGAAAAATCAGCATGGCAGAAATGCAACGCCGATGATTGTTAAAGTTCCGCCGGGTACAGTGGTTATGGAAGAAGAAACAAGAACGGTTATTGCTGACCTGACTGAGCATGGACAGCAGGCTGTGATTGCAAAAGGCGGACGCGGAGGACGCGGGAACAGCCGTTTTGCCACACCTTCAAATCCTGCTCCTGAGCTTTCTGAGAATGGAGAACCAGGACAAGAACGAAACATTATCATGGAGCTTAAGCTTCTTGCAGATGTTGGCTTAGTGGGTTTCCCTAGTGTTGGAAAATCAACGCTGCTGTCTGTAGTAAGCTCGGCAAAACCGAAAATTGCCGAATACCATTTTACAACGCTTGTACCGAACCTTGGTGTTGTTGAAACCGGAGATGGCCGCAGCTTCGTTATGGCGGATCTGCCTGGATTAATTGAAGGTGCACATGAAGGAGTGGGACTTGGTCATCAATTCCTGCGCCATATCGAAAGAACACGCGTCATCGTTCATGTGATTGATATGTCAAGCGGCGAGGGCCGTGATCCTTATGAAGATTATCTGACTATCAATGCTGAGCTTAAAGAATACAATCTGCGTCTCACAGAAAGGCCGCAAATCATTGTTGCAAATAAAATGGACATGCCGGAATCAGAAGAAAACCTTGCAGCTTTTAAAGAAAAGCTTGAGGATGATCTTCCAATCTTCCCTGTCTCTGCTATTACCCGTGAGGGCGTTCGCGAACTTTTATTTGAAATTATGAACACAATTGAAAAGACACCTGAATTCCCGCTTTATGAGGAAGAGGATCTTTCCGATCATCGTGTTCTTTATAAATTCGATAAAGAAGCAGCAGAATTTGAAATTACCCGTGACAGTGACGGAACATTTGTCGTATCAGGAGAGAAAGTGGAGTATCTCTTCAAGATGACAAACTTCCTGCGCGAAGAGTCAATCAGACGCTTCTCAAGACAGCTGCGCGGAATGGGTATCGATGAAGCGCTTCGTCAAAGAGGGGCAAAAGACGGCGATATCGTACGATTGCTTGAATTCGAATTTGAATTTATTGAGTAGCCTAAAGAAGAAGAGCCTTAATCCGCTCTTCTTTTTTCACAGGCAGATGGAGAAAAGGAGAAGGTCATGAAGGAAGAAACCTTTTTTTTAGTGCGGGAAGACGTTCTGCCTGAGGCGATGAGAAAAACGCTTGAGGTTAAAAAACTGATTGAACGGAAAAAAGCGGATTCTGTTGCTGAAGCTGTTCAGCGTGTAGATATGAGCAGAAGCGCTTATTATAAATACCGTGATGCCGTTTTCCCATTTCACACAATGGTAAACGAGCGCATTATCACACTCTTTTTTCACCTTGAAGACAGATCAGGCACATTATCACAGCTGCTTGCTGTTGTTGCAACAGCTGGGTGCAATGTACTGACCATTCATCAGACGATCCCGCTGCAGGGGCGGGCAAATGTAACGCTGTCATTAAATACTAATGGAATGAAAGAAGATATTAACAGCGTCATGGCAAAGCTGAAACGACTTGAATTTGTAGAGAAAGTAGAGATATTAGGATCTGGAGCTTAGGGGAGAGGATTTCTTATGACATATAAAATTGGATATTTAGGTCCGGCGGCAACCTTTACACATCTTGCTGTTACAAAATTTTTCGAAGATCATGCAGAGCATGTTCCATATCTGACCATTCCGCAGTGCATGGATGCAGTAGCTGAGGGGAAAATTGACGTAGCTGTTGTCCCGCTCGAAAATGCGTTAGAGGGTTCTGTTAACTTAACAATTGATTACCTCGTTCATGAACAGCCGCTTTCCATCATTGGGGAAATTGTGGCGCCTATTCAGCAGCACTTGATGGTCCACCCATCCAGGGAAGAATCGTGGGAAGATGCAGAGAGAGTCTATTCTCATTCCCATGCGATTGCACAATGTCATAAATTTCTTCATCATCAGCTGCCTAAAGCGAAGTTTGAGTACGCGACATCTACAGGTGCAGCTGCAAAATACATTCAGGAGCATCCAGAGGAAAATATGGCGGTTGTCGCAAATGATTTAGCAGCAAAAGAATATAATCTCAAAATTGTCCGTAAAAATATCCATGATTATACCCATAATCATACTCGGTTTGCGGTGCTGCATCCGGACCAGCATACATATATCAAGACCAAAACAAATAAGATAACAGACCGGACAACTCTAATGATTACATTGCCTTCAGATCAGTCGGGGGCTCTTCACCAGGTTCTATCTGCTTTTTCGTGGAGAAAGCTGAATTTATCAAAAATTGAATCAAGACCAATGAAAACGGGTCTTGGAAACTACTTTTTTATCATTGACATTGATATGAAGATGGATGAAGTCCTTATTCCCGGGGCAATGGCAGAGCTTGAAGCTTTGGGCTGCGGTGTTCGGACTCTCGGAACGTACAGCGCTTATATAATATAAAAAATAACCGGCTCGCATATGCTAGCCGGTCTTAATTTTTTTCAATCTTCTTCACTAACAAGAAATCCTGCTGCCTTCAAAGCAGTACACACTTCTTCTAATTTTTCCTCTCGGTCCGTTACTAATGTATGCAAGTGCAATCCTTCTGTCAGCTGTGATAAATAGGCTGCCTTTGTTTCTTCAATTTTTTCGATAAAATCCCGTACTTCCTTGCGATTGCTCACCATGATGGATGCTGTCAATTCCCCGTAGACAGAATGTTCAATAATGACATCTTTGACCGTTACACCGTAATCAACAATGATATTCAGTTCTTCAGCCGTTGCTTCCGGTTTATGGCTGCTGGCGATGATGCGCTTAAATGCAGGCAGGGCATCATTTTCCTGTCTCATATATATATAGCCCTGGCTTGTTGCAAGAATCGGTTCGTTTTGTGCTTTTAACAAAGAAATATCCTGAACAATAACTTGCCTGCTGACATTTGTTTTTTTGGCCATTTCGCTCCCTTTCATAGGCACGTTCGTTTCTTTCAGCCAATTCAGGATTAATTCTCTTCTTTTCGTTCCAGGGATTTTACCTTCGTTCATAATGACCCTACGTCCTTTCCATATATTTCTCGCTGATTGCTTTTCCAATGATGCCAGCCATTTTATCAAGATCTTCGGCTTTTGTATGTTTTCCGGTTGAAATGCGAATGTACTGCAGGGCTTCATCATTAGTCAGCCCGACAGCCGTCAGTGTCTTAGAAGGAATCTGCATGCCAATTTGACAGGCTGTACCTGTGGAAATGGCTACCCCTCTGCGATTACTCTCCAGCAGCATATATTGCCCCTCAATGCCCCGAATAATCAGGCCGATAATAGACGGCAGCTGATCATCTAAATCTTTATTAATAATGTGAACGTGTTCACTATAGTGGTTGAGCATGGCAAAAAAACTTTCCTTCAATGATTTCAGTCTTCTGAATTCCGTGTGCATGACAGAACAAGCGGTTGCGGCAGCAGATGTAAATGCGGCAATTCCCGGCACATTCACCGTGCCTGCTCTAAAGCCGTTTTCATGAGTGCCTCCGGGTATAACAGGATTAAAATGTTCACGCGGATTCAAATAGAGACAGCCGACACCTTTTGGTCCATACACCTTATGGCTGGAAAGTGAAATGGCATCCGCTTTCCATTCATCCGCTTTGATGGGGATCTTTCCAAACGACTGAACACAGTCGCTGTGAAAATAAACCGGCTTATCATGTAAAAAATGACCGATTTCCTCTAAATTTTGAATACAGCCTATTTCAGAATTTGCGTGTTGAATTGAAACAAGCGCTGTTTTATCTCTAACGGCATCTCTTATTGCTTCTACATGTAGTTTACCATGTTTGTCCGGCAATAAAAATGTTACCTCAAATCCTGTTTGCTCAAGTGTTTTTAAATAATTATAGATAGAAGAATGCTCTAGGGCAGAGGCAATAATATGATTTTTATGTTTTCCTGCATTTTTAAGGAGTGTTTCAATGGCAAGCACATTGGATTCACTGCCTCCACCCGTAAAGCAAATCCCTGAAGCAGTACCGCCAATCAGCAATGCAATCTTCCTGCGGCAAGCTTCTAAGATCGTTCTGGCGGCATCTCCTTCATCATGCAGGCTATTGCTGTTTGCGAACGCTTTTTTTGATGCCTCGGCAAATACAAGAAGTGCTTCATCGCTTATTGGTGCTGTAGCTGCATAATCTAGATAAATCAAAATTTAATCTCCTCTCTGGGTTAAAAAAATCTCTTGTCATTATTTTAGTTTTGTGTAAATATAAGTGTCAAGACACTTGTAAAGAATAGGGGGTTATTTTGTGCCTCAAACGGATGTATTAATTATTGGAAGCGGAATTGCAGCGCTGTCTGCAGCCTTTCAGCTTCAATCTTCTAAAAAAGTAACCATTCTGACAAAATCAAGTAAATACGAGAGCAATTCTATGCTGGCCCAAGGGGGAATTGCAGCAGCTGTGGATAAATATGACAGCTGGCAGAGTCATTACGAAGATACGATGACGGCGGGATCTCATCATAATGATCCTTTTGCTTCTGAACTGCTTGTAAGACAAGGGACAAAGGAAGTACTCACCCTTATAAGAGGCGGATTTCAATTTGACAAAGATTCAAACGGGAAATTATTGCTTGGACAGGAGGGTGCACACAGATTCAGCAGAATCCTCCATGCAGGCGGAGATGCCACAGGAAAAGCAGTTGTACATTTTTTATTATCGCAGCTAGGTAAAAACGTAGAAATTATTGAAGATGAAATGGCGCTTGATCTCATCATCAGCGGCGGAGTATGCAGAGGAGTGTTTACTCGGAATGCAAAAGGTGACATTCAGCAGCATTTTGCCGGACATACCATTCTCGCTACCGGCGGCTGCGGCAGTCTCTACAAACATACTTCCAATTCAAGCGTCATAACAGGTGACGGACTTGCAATGGCATTTCGAGCAGGTGCTGTCCTCACCGATATGGAATTTACTCAATTTCACCCGACGATGCTTCTGATTAATGGCCAATGTGTAGGGCTTATATCTGAAGCTGTAAGAGGAGAAGGAGCCTTTCTTCAAAATGAGAATGGAATCCGGTTCATGGAAGGTGTTCATGCATTTGGAGATCTTGCTCCAAGGGATATCGTTGCAAGAACTATTTTTTCACAGATGAAAAAAGGACATCGCATTTTCCTTAATATCTCGTCCATTCCAGCCTTTGAAAGCCGCTTTCCAACTATTTCAGCTATGTGTAAAAAATATGGTGTCAGTATAGATGAAGGCTTAATCCCTGTAGCCCCGGGAATGCATTTTCTAATGGGCGGCATTAAAACAGATGTGGATGGAAAAACCTCTGTCGGCCAGTTATATGCTGTAGGAGAGGCTGCTTGTACAGGAGTTCACGGTGCAAACAGGCTGGCAAGCAATTCGCTGCTTGAGGGTCTTGTGTTTGGCAGCCGTCTAGGTGTGCATATCTTAAACTTTTCTCAAAATGCAATTAAAAAAACTGAAATAGTAAACATCAGAACCAGCAGGAAACAGGATGTTATTTTCCCTTCCGAAGAGGAGATAAAATGGATGATGACAAACTATGCTGCCATTGAGCGTTCTGAAGAAGGACTTTTAATTGCGAAATGCTGGTTTGAAAAATTCTTATGGCCAATCTCTTTTTGGGATATCAATGTGAATAACTTCACAAATATAGAATATGAAAGAATGAATATGCTGACAGCAGGCTTGCTTATAGTGACTTCCGCACTGCAGAGAACAGAAAGCAGGGGAGGTCACTTTAGAACAGATCATCCCTATAAAGATGACCGATTATGGCTAAAAAAACAAATTCTTCTTTCTAAATACAATACAGAATTAAAGAATGATTCAGAGGTGATGGAAATTGAATTTACTTAAACTGAAAAAACAATTAGAAGCTTTCTTTATTGAAGATATTGGTGATCATGACGCTACGAGCTCGTATATTTTTACAAATGCTCAGCGAGGAAAAGCCACTATTACAGCTAAGGAAGACGGAATTTTTGCGGGTGCCGATGTAATCAAAACCGGGTATGAAATTCTGGATCAAAGCGTAGCAGTCAGATTGCTGAAACGTGATGGTGAACAGATAAAAAAGGGCGAACATGCAGCTGTCATTGAAGGTCCAATCGCTTCCCTGCTTACTGGAGAAAGAGTCATATTAAACTTGCTTCAGAGAATGAGCGGAATAGCTACACTTACAAATCAGGCAGTAAAAAAGCCTGAATTCTGCTCATACGAAGATTTGTGATACAAGGAAAACGACACCTGGTTTGAGAATGATCGAAAAATATGCAGTCCGGTGCGGCGGCGGATACAATCATAGATTTGGCTTGTATGACGGAATCATGCTTAAAGATAACCATATTGCAAGCAGCGGTTCTATTTTTGAAGCTGTGAAAAAGGTAAGGGCTCATGCAGGGCACATGATTAAAGTAGAAGTTGAAATTGAATCTGAAGAGCAGCTGCTTGAGGCAATAGAAGCAAAGGCGGACATCATCATGTTTGATAACAGGACACCTGAAGAAGTTAAAGCTTTTGCAAGTCTTACACCGCCGTCAATTATTACAGAAGCTTCGGGAGGAATTACCCTTCAAAATCTGGCTGAATACGGTGACACCGGAGTGAATTTTATTTCACTTGGAATGCTAACTCATTCCGCCAAATCTCTTGATCTCAGCATGAATGCAGAATAAGGAGGAAGTTACAGTGAACGTATTGGATATGCTTCAATTTGAGACAAATGAAAAAATGCCGCATCATTATAAAGAACTTTCAGAAGAGGAAATGATTGGCAGGGTAAAACGGATAAAAGAAAAGCTTGGCCGCCGTTTGCTGATACCTGGCCATCATTATCAAAAAGATGAGGTTATTCAGTTTGCTGATATAACCGGGGATTCCCTGCAGCTTGCACAGGCTGCGGCAGAAAATAAAGAGGCAGAATACATTGTTTTTTGCGGAGTGCATTTTATGGCCGAAACAGCAGACATGCTCACGAGTGAAGGTCAAAATGTGCTGCTGCCGGATATGAGAGCAGGTTGCTCAATGGCTGACATGGCAGATATAGAGCAGACTGAGCGGGCATGGACAAAGCTTCAGGCAATGTATGGGGATACAGTTCTGCCTTTGACTTATGTAAATTCTACAGCGGCCATTAAAGCATTTGTCGGAAAAAATGGCGGTGCAACCGTCACTTCCTCAAATGCAGAAAAAATGCTGCGCTGGTCCTTTGAACAGAAACAGCGAATCTTATTTTTGCCTGATCAGCATTTAGGCAGAAATACGGCTTTTAACTTAGGTGTTCCTCTTGATAAAATGGCGATTTGGAATCCAATGACAAACGAGCTTGAATATGAAGGAAATCCAGAGGATGTTATCGTGATCTTATGGAAAGGCCATTGTTCAGTTCATGAAAAATTCACAGTGAAAAATATAGATGATTTACGCCATTCCAAGCCTGATATGAAAATCATCGTCCATCCGGAATGCAGCAGAGAAGTTGTGGCTGCAAGTGATCTGGCAGGATCTACAAAATATATAATCGACACGATTGAAACAGCTCCTGCAGGAAGCAAATGGGCTATCGGAACGGAAATGAACCTTGTCAAACGGATCATTGATCAGCATCCGGACAAAGAAATTGTATCGCTAAATCCATTTATGTGTCCATGTTTAACGATGAACAGAATTGATCTTCCGCATTTATTATGGTCGCTCGAAGGACTTGAAGAAGGAAAGATTATCAATCAAATAAAAGTTGATCCAAAAACAACAGAGCATGCTGTCCTTGCTTTAGAGCGCATGCTTGCACACGTATAAATTTGAACTGGCAAAATAAGATGAAATAAGTGCAGACACGAGCTGCCATCATCTTAAGTTTGTCAGTTTTTTTATTGTGCGTGAAACATATATTTGTCTTCTTAAGCATAAGTTGTGATGAAGAAGAATGGCATACTTGCCTGCTGATCATATGCGATAAAGTTTCAAGCATAGGAGGGGGAAAGGTTGAAAATCCACATTGTTCAAAAAGGCGATACGCTTTGGAAAATTGCCAAAAAATATGGGGTAGATTTTGAAGAATTGAAAAAAATGAACTCCCAGCTAAGCAACCCTGACTTAATCATGCCTGGTATGAAAATAAAAGTTCCAAGCAGCGGAGTTCCTGTTAAAAATGAAACAAAAGTTAGCTTTTCAGGGAAAAAGGAAATGCCGAAATCTGAGCATCCTTTTGCAAAAGAAAAACCTAAACAAGTGATGGAAGTCACAGACACCAAACCGAAGGAAATGCCGAAATCTGAGCATCCTTTTGCAAAAGAAAAACCTAAACAAGTGATGGAAGTCACAGAAACCAAACCAAAGGAAGTGCCGAAAGAAAAGCCATCGGTGCCATATGTTCCGCCAGTGCCGGACATTAAACAGCCAGCATATCCAGAGCTTGATATTAATAACTACTATATGCTGAATATGGCGATGATGCCGCAGGCTCCACAGCCGCAGCTTCCGCCAAAGCCATCTAATGTTCTGCCGGAGATGATGAAGCCGGCTGAAAAGCCAGCCCACAAACCGGCTGAAAAGCCAAAATCTGTTTCACCTGCTAAGAAAGAGGAGGCTACAAAGGATATGGAAAACAAGCCGAGCATGCTGCAGCAAGGAGTGATGGGGGCTTATGAAGGCGGTCACGGACCACAAGGATTTCCCGGTGGCCAAGGCGGGGTTCCGAATCAGAACCAGGGTGCTGTAGCCGGTGCGCAGGATCAGGCACCTGAAGGTCCAGGTCCCGGCGCAGATGATTGTTACCCTGTTTCACCAGTCATGCCAGGTACTGGATTCGGATCAGGGTTCGGAGGTCCAGGGTTCGGAGGTCCAGGATTCGGAGGCCCAGGATTCGGAGGCCCAGGATTCGGAGGCCCGCAAATGCAGCCACATGGCATGCCTAATCAGCAGGCTCCATTTGGAGGAATGCCGCAGCAGCCTTATCAGCCTTTTGATGATGACGATGACGATGACGACGTAATGGGAGCATATATGCCTCAACAGCAAATGCATATGCCATATGGGCAGCAAGGATATGGAGGTCCAGGATATGGCGGCCCAGGATTTGGAGGTCCAGGATATGGCGGCCCAGGATTTGGAGGTCCAGGATTTTGGGGTCCAGGATATGGAGGTCCAGGAGGATATCCGCCGGGCTGTTACCCAGTGTCTCCGCCGATGCCGGGTTACGGCTTTCCTCCGATGCCGGGTTATGGCTTTCCGCCGCAAGTACAGGGAGCATTCAGCGGAGGTCCAAACATGCCACATGGTGTAGCCGGTGCATGGGATCAGGGAATGAACAATCAGCCGCCGGCAGTCAGCCCAGCTATGGATAAAGAAGATTGCGGATGCGGAGGTCCAGGCCAAGGATTTGGAGGACACCAAGGCTATGGCGGAATGCCGGGTCAGTTTGGTCAGGGCGGCCAATATGGCGGAATGCCGGGTCAGTTTGGTCAGGGCGGCCAATATGGCGGAATGCCGGGTCAGTTTGGTCAGGGCGGCCAATATGGCGGAATGCCTGAACAATTTGGCCAGGGCGACCAGTTTGGCGGAATGCCTAAACAGTTTGGCCAGGGCGGCCAGTTTGGCGGAATGCCTGGACAGTTTGGCCAGGGCGGCCAGTTCGGAGGAATGCCTGGACAGTCTGACCAGGGCGGCCAGTTCGGTCAGGACAGCCAATTTGGGATGCCGAGATTTGATGATGAAGACGACGATTAATATAGATGTAAGAGACGAGACATATAGTTCGTCTCTTTTTTTAGTTAGGAATAAAAATTTCCCCATTGATGCAAGGGATGCCCCAAAAAATTGAATGTGCAGTTTAATGATATGTATGAGCGAGTGGATTTTATGGATTCAGCATTTATTCTTATTAATAAGCTGAAAAGGACTTTTTTTAGCGAAAATCAGTACTTGCTAGCTTTCATAATGAAATAACCGCTAATAAATTGAACACTTTCAAATAAAATGCTTTTATTCGCTACAAAAGAATTCATTGCTGACGTAATGGATCTGATCCGGTGCCTCCGCATTTTATCTCAAAATGTTTTATGGCCAGCCGTTAAAAAATTGGGACTTTAAATTCCCTGATTTATTTTGCCCCAATATACAAGTAATAAAATGAACGATTAAAACGAGTTCTGCTCAAATACAAAATCCCCTCCATTATTTTAAGAACTTACCGTTAACCTAACAGATTAATGCTTCTTTGAACGAGCAACCTATATAAGAGCGGGATTTGCTCGCGTTAGAAAATCAGGGGGGTTTTAATATTGAGGCATAAAGTTACTGCATTTGCTGCAATTGCTATAGCTGCAACTGGACTTGCAGGGTGCAACAATAATGAAGGCGCACTTGACACAAGATATGATGATTCCACAAGACCAATCGGTTATTATTCAGATGAGCACCGCAACGATAACGATGGCGTGGATAACGTGGATAACGATGGACCATTTACAGAAATGATGGAAGGCGACATGAATGATAATTACTTCACAAAAGTAAATGATCGCGATGATGCTTTTCATAATGGAAGAATGGATAATCCGACCGCCCCGCTTTCTAATGAAGACGGCATGCTTGAAAAAAATAACCGTTTCAGCAGAACAGATGAGAACTATCATGGCCAAGTAAAGCAAGTTAATTATTACAGCGACAAAGAAGAAGCCATTGCTAAAAATGTTTCTGAAAAAGCTGCAGATGTCAAAGAAGTGGATGATGTCCGCACTGTTGTAAATGGAGATCAGGTGCTCGTGGCGATTGACACAGATGATAAAAACGACGAAGATGTTAAAAATGCCGTTAAAAATGCTGTGCGTTCAGCTGCAAAGGGAAAAGAAATTCAGGTTGTCACAGATGAAGGAACCTTTACTCGCGTCAGAACAATTAATGACAATATTGAGAACGGACAGCCGAAAAAAACAATTGATACCGATATCAGGGATCTTTTCGATGATATGGGCAATGTGATGAGAGAACCATTTCAACAGGCCAGATAAATAATGAAGGGGGTTATCTGTAAAGATGCCCCTTTTTTATGTTTTCCCCATTCACTGCATAATCAAAGAAAAAAATCATGAAAGGTTAAAATTTCTATTTTTGGTCAAACTAGAAATGACGAATAATTACCTTTAGGGTAAATAGCTCATGATATGGGGTGTATGTGATGATGTCGTCTCATCGTTTACTGATTGTTGCCTTTGCCTGCGTCATAGTCACATCGTTTTTCATCATTCCTTCTTTCCATCAGGATGAATCCAGTGCATCAGAGAATAAGGCGGAAAAGAAAAATGAAGTCTATGAGGTAAGCGGTCCGCTGACCGTTACAGTGGTGCTCGAACGAATCTATTTGGATGGGGAAATCAGTGAAGAAGTGAAAACAGAAACCATCTTGGCAATGGAAGATTTCTGGGCAAAATATGAAGGTTGGCAATTAATTGATCAGGACGATAATCAGATCATTTTTCAAAAAGAAATGGATGATATCTCCCCTTTACTAAAAGCAAACGGGTATTTCGGCATTTCATCGGAAGGTGTTTTTTCTATTTTTAATGGAAGGCCTGACGATGCTTCGGAAATTATTCAGTCATTCTTTCAGATTGATGTCAGAAAACTTGAAACACGAAAGCATGATGAATTAAGGCAGGGAATCCGCATACAATCAAAGGATCAATACTTAGAGGTCATTCAGTCATATAAAGCATATTCTTCACCCGCAGATGTGAAATAAAGAAAGCTAGTGCAAAAGCGCTGGCTTTTTCTGTTTTTTAATGATTATTACTACAGGCAAAAGAAAAAATTATGATACAATGAGGTACAGTTGTAAAGAGGTGAATAACGTTTTGATTGAATTTATTAAAGGCTATATTGATTTTGTTACTCCGGAATATATTGTCATTGACCATGGCGGAATCGGTTATCAGGTGCACACTCCAAATCCATTCAGCTATCAGCGCAATCGCTCTTCAGAAGTGACGATTTTTACATATCAGTATGTTAGAGAAGATATCCTCGCTTTATATGGTTTTCATACGAGAGAAGAAAAAGCTTTATTTATGAAGCTCCTGAACGTTACAGGAATCGGGCCAAAAGGAGCTCTCGCCATACTTGCTTCAGGAAACCCTTCGCAAGTAGTCGGTGCGATTGAAAATGAGGACGAGAAGTTCCTTATTAAGTTTCCTGGTGTAGGAAAGAAGACTGCCAGACAGATAATCCTTGATCTAAAAGGGAAACTTGCCGATGTAGCAGGGGAGCTTGCTCCGGACTTGTTTACCCATGAAGAGCACGTACAAAAAGAAACTGCCTCAAAAGCACTGAACGAAGCGCTTGAAGCTCTGAAGGTGCTCGGCTATGCTGAACGAGAAATAAATAAGGTCGTTCCATCACTGATGGAAGAAGATTTATCGACAGATCAGTATGTGAAAAAAGCTTTGCAAAAGCTATTAAAGTAAGGTGAAAAGACATGGATGAACGTCTTGTATCAAGTGAAGCGGACTTAGATGAAGGTGCAATCGAGCTAAGCTTAAGACCTCAGACTTTATCTCAATATATCGGCCAGGATAAAGTAAAAGAAAACCTGAAAGTCTTTATTGAAGCGGCTAAACTTAGAAGCGAAACACTGGATCACGTCCTTTTATATGGTCCTCCGGGCCTTGGGAAAACAACGCTTGCAACAATTATTGCAAACGAAATGGGCGTAAATATCCGCACAACATCAGGACCAGCTATTGAAAGGCCGGGTGACCTCGCTGCGATTTTAACAGCTCTTGAGCCTGGGGATGTGTTATTTATTGATGAAATACATCGTCTTCAGCGCTCTATTGAAGAAGTGCTGTATCCGGCGATGGAAGATTTCTGTCTCGATATTGTGATTGGAAAGGGCCCTTCGGCCCGATCTGTCCGTCTGGATTTGCCTCCGTTTACACTTATCGGAGCCACAACCCGTGTCGGCTTGCTCACGGCTCCGCTGAGAGATCGGTTTGGAGTTCTAAGCAGACTTGAATATTATAATGAACAGCAGCTGTCTCTTATTGTTGAACGGACCGGAGACATTTTAGGAATTGGCATGGAAAAAGAAGCTTCGCTCGAGCTTGCAAGAAGATCGAGGGGGACTCCGCGAATTGCCAACAGATTACTAAGACGGGTAAGAGACTTTGCCCAAGTGCGCGGCGAGTCAATTGTATCGGGAAAGCTTGCTAAGGATGCATTGGAAAAACTTCAGGTCGACAGATTGGGACTCGATCATATTGATCACAAGCTTTTAATGGGGATAATTGAAAAGTATAAGGGCGGACCAGTTGGAATTGATACGATTTCAGCTACAATCGGAGAAGAATCCCATACGATTGAAGACGTATATGAACCATATCTTTTACAAATCGGTTTTATACAACGCACTCCAAGGGGTAGAATGGTAACGGAAGCAGTTTACCATCACTTTCAAATGGAGGCTCCTGAAAAATGACCCAATTTCCCAAAATGCTGATGATGATGGGTGCCGTTCTTTTTTTCGCAGGATTATTTATGCAGCTTATTGGAAGGCTGCCTGGAGATTTTGTATTCAAAAAAGGAAGTGCGACTTTTTATTTTCCGATTGTTACATCCATTGTGATCAGTATCTTATTGACAATCTTGTTTAATGTTTTCGGACGGTTCAAATAATAGAAAAGGTGAAAAACAATGAAAGTAGATTTATTTGATTTTAACTTGCCAGAGGAACTAATTGCACAAGTGCCGCTTATAGAACGCGATGCTTCCAAGCTGATGGTCCTAGATAAAGAAACAGGCTCCATTCACCATGAACAATTCAGAACAATCATTGATTATTTCCATAAGGGAGACTGTCTTGTTCTTAATAATACCCGTGTGCTGCCTGCCCGTTTAATTGGGGAGAAAAAAGACACGGGGGCAAAAATTGAACTGCTTTTGCTGAAGCAAGAGCAAGGCGATGTCTGGGAAGTTCTGGCGAAACCGGCAAAACGTGTAAAAATTGGCACTGAACTAGTATTTGGAGACGGCGTTCTGCATGCTGTGTGCACTGGCGAGTCTGAACACGGCGGGAGATTGCTTGAGTTCAAATATGAAGGGATTTTTTATGAGGCTTTAGATGCTTTGGGTAAAATGCCGCTGCCTCCGTATATCAAAGAGCAGCTGGATGACCAGGAGCGGTACCAGACGGTCTTCTCAAGAGAGAGAGGATCAGCTGCAGCCCCAACGGCAGGACTTCATTTTACTGAGCAGATCTTAGATCAATTGAAAGAAAAAGGGGTTCATATTGCGTTTATCACTCTTCACGTTGGTTTGGGAACATTCCGGCCTGTAAACGCTGATGTAGTAGAAGAACATGAAATGCATGCTGAATTTTATCAAATGAGTGCAGGAACAGCTCAGCTGCTAAATCAAGTGCGCGCTGAAGGCGGGCGGATTATATCGGTTGGGACAACTTCAACACGCACTCTTGAGACAATAGCTTCGAAAAATGAAGGGAAATTCATTGAAGAGAGCGGATGGACAAATATTTTTATCTATCCTGGCTATGAATTCCGTGCGATTGACGGTATGGTCACAAACTTCCACTTGCCAAAATCATCCTTGATTATGCTGGTCAGTGCGTTAGCAACAAGAGAACATGTAATGAATGCCTATGAAACGGCAGTCAAGGAAAAATACCGATTTTTCAGCTTTGGCGATGCTATGCTTATCATCTGAAGAAAAACAGCCTTGAAGGAGGAAAAAAGGTGTCATCATCACCAATACGTTATGAGTTAATTAAAACATGTAAACAAACCGGTGCAAGACTCGGCCGTGTTCATACCCCTCATGGTTCATTTGAAACGCCAGTGTTTATGCCGGTTGGCACATTGGCTACTGTAAAGACAATGTCCCCGGAAGAACTCGTGCAGATGGGCGCTGGTATCATCTTGAGCAATACGTATCATTTATGGCTGCGCCCTGGCCATGAGATTGTAAAGGAAGCTGGCGGGCTTCATAAATTTATGAACTGGGACCGTGCCATTTTAACAGATTCCGGCGGCTTCCAGGTCTTCAGTTTAAGTGAATTCCGGAAAATAGAAGAAGAAGGCGTTCATTTCAGAAATCATCTGAACGGCGACAAGCTGTTTCTTTCGCCGGAAAAGGCGATGCAAATTCAAAATGCGCTCGGTTCTGATATTATGATGGCATTTGATGAATGCCCTCCGTTCCCGGCTGAATATGACTATATGAAAAAATCTGTAGAACGGACAAGCAGATGGGCAGAGCGCTGCTTGAATGCGCATGAGCGTCCTCACGATCAGGGATTATTCGGGATTGTACAGGGCGGCGAATATGAGGAATTAAGAAAGCAAAGTGCCAGAGATTTAGTTTCACTCGATTTCCCGGGCTATGCTGTCGGGGGCCTTTCCGTTGGAGAACCAAAAGACATAATGAACCGTGTGCTTGAATCGACAACGCCTTTGCTTCCGTCCAATAAACCCCGTTACCTGATGGGTGTTGGCTCTCCTGATTCATTGATTGACGGAGCAGTTAGAGGGGTTGATATGTTTGACTGCGTGCTTCCAACGAGAATTGCGCGAAATGGCACATTAATGACAAGCAGCGGACGTTTAGTTGTGAAAAATGCTAAATATGCCCGTGACTTCGGTCCGATTGATGAGAATTGCGACTGCTACACTTGCCGCAATTACAGCCGCGCTTATATCCGTCATTTAATGAAGTGTGACGAGACATTCGGCATCCGATTAACTTCTTACCATAACCTTCATTTTCTGTTAAAATTAATGGAGCAGGTCAGACAGGCAATCCGTGAAGACCGATTAGGGGATTTCAGAGATGAATTCTTTGAACAATATGGTTTTAACAAGCCGAATGCTAAAAACTTTTAATATTTGAAAGGGGTGAAAAATATGGAATTATTGACTACGGTTGGACCGTTAATCTTAATGTTTGCGATCTTTTACTTTTTACTGATCCGTCCTCAGCAGAAACAGCAGAAGAAAGTGCGTGAAATGCAGGAAAGTCTGTCAAAAGGCGACAAAGTCGTAACGATTGGCGGTATGCATGGCATCGTTGATTCAATCGATGAAGAAAAAGTAATCATCAAAGCTGGTGATGGCTCACGCCTGACATTTGACCGCCGCGCTGTTCGCGACGTTGTTGAGCAAAAAGGCATCACAATGGAAAAGGCCTAATTACATAAGGCATAAGCAAAAGGAAGCGCTATTGATGCGCTTCTTTTTGGTTTTTATTTATAGAACGAACGTCTCAAGATGCTATTTGGACGAGCCGGACAAGTTCACTCCCATTACCCCGCCTAGCATAGCTATGGCAAGGAAGCCCCCATGATACATGGTCTGCTCCATTGTAAATGTTTTCCCGTAGCCTAAAAATTGAAATAAAAAAATAATTAATGTATAGAGGATTGCTGTTGTGCCTCCGATCAGCCATCCGCGCTCTTTTCCTTTTCCTCCGGCAATAAATCCGCCAATGAAAACGGATAAAAATGAGAGTCCCAGTATAAACCATTTAATAGAATCTTCCGTTAACCCCGTAAATTTAAGCAGCAATGAAAAAAGTAAGCTTGTTGCAAGTGCTACCATTAAAATACTGGTTAATCCGTAAAGAATGGCTTTACTCCATCTTCGCGTTTCGATTGCAATCTCCCCCTTATTCCAGTCAGCTTGTTTTTGCTCGTCTTATTACCATCCTATTCACATCAAATGAAAATAGAATCAATTTGCTTTACATGAAAATGATTTATCCGTTCAAAATAAATGTAACTGTGTAAGCAAAGGGGGCTATTTGGTGGAAGATGCTATAATCATAATGGCACGGACGATTTTTTTATATGTAATGATCGTTATTATCTTCAGACTGATGGGAAAACGGGAAATTGGCGAATTAAGCATTCTGGATCTTGTTGTCTTTTTAATGATCGCAGAAATGGGAGTTATGGCCATTGAAAATACGGAGGATCCATTGATACATACCGTCATTCCCATGTTTCTGCTGCTTGGCATCCAGATTGGCCTTGCCTATCTGTCGCTAAAAAATCATAAAGTAAGAAAACTGCTGGACGGAAAGCCGACAATCATCATAGATAG
The DNA here is from genome assembly GCF_030817055.1 of Bacillus sp. V2I10. NCBI lineage: Bacteria > Bacillati > Bacillota > Bacilli > Caryophanales > Bacillaceae > Bacillus > Bacillus sp. V2I10. Next base: position 1,778,420 of record NZ_JAUSYV010000001.1, read on the forward strand.
AGGCAAAATCAATGAACATGCCATGAAAACGCAGCGCTATAATTTTGATGATCTTCTCATCCAGCTAAGGGAAAAGGATATTAACGATATCAGCGAAGTGGATTTTGCCATCCTTGAACCATCAGGGAAGTTATCTGTTATAAAAAAAGAACATGACAATGAACGTCAGGAACTGCAGCTGCCATTAATAATTGACGGATTGATTCAAGAGGAAAATTTATTCAGAATCGGAAAGACAAACTTGTGGCTAAGGCAGCAGCTTAGAGAACTTGGCTACATAGATTTAAAGAATATTTCCTTGTGCACACATAATAAGGGGGCATTTTTTATCGACCTGACAGATGAAAAATAAACATTAACGCCGCGGTGCCAGCTTAGAAAGTGTGTTTCCTACATAAGGAATTCTTTTCAATTCTTCCTTAAGAACTAAGCGGAAGACGACCAGAAGGATGCAATAAATCGTGAAAGTAAAGGTAACAGAAATGATTAAATTAATACCCATGCTTAGAGAGAGCATTTGATAGAAATAATAACCCGCTATTCCTGAGAGAATCATTGTCAAAAAGCACTTGGCATATTCTCCAATCCGAAAGGTCAGGGAGACCACCTTCATGACAGTTGCTAAATGAAGCAGCGTGACAAGCATAATTCCCGCTACAATGGCAAGGGCAGCTCCCATAATACCGAGTGAAGGGCGGGTTGCTAATAGGAAAATCAGGGCGGTTTTAATGGCTGAACCGATAAAACTATTGATCATTGCTGCTTTTGCAAGGTTAAGTGCCTGCAGAACTGCCTGAAGGGGACCCTGGAAATAGTAAAAGATGAAAAAGGGAGCCATGACCTGGACAAAGATCGCAGCGTGGCTGCTGCCGTACATGACCATCATCATCGGATTGGCATAGATATATAAAATAACTACGGCGAAACCGCCTGTCACTAAAGACAGTCTGAATGCCTGCTGAAGTCTGTGCTGAACAAGGTGCAGCTTTTTTTGAGCCATGGCTTCACTGATTGCCGGGACAAGTGCGGTTGATAAGGAGTATGTAATAAATGACGGCAGCATAAGCAGCGGAAGGGCGTACCCTGTCAATTCACCGTACTGTTTTGTTGCCGTCACTGCTGTAAATCCTGCAATGGCCAAGCTTTGTGCGACAACAATCGGTTCAAAAAACCAGGCAATGGAACCGATCATGCGGCTTCCTGTTGTTGGGAGTGCAATGCTCATTAAGTTTTGAAACGTATCTTTTCCGTCGTGCAATGATTTGAAGAACTTTCTTCTGATTTTGAATTTCTTTTTCATCTTAAACATCGAGAATAAGTAAAGCAGGGAAATCAGTTCTCCGATGACGGCTGATGCCATGGCCCCTGCTGCAGCGTATTCAATCCCGTACGGAAGGAACGTTTTTGTAAAAACAGCAATTAAAGATATCCGGACAATTTGTTCAAGCACCTGGGATATCGCAGCAGGCCTCATGTTTTGCTTTCCTTGAAAATAGCCCCTGAGAACAGATGAAATCGCGATAATGGGAACGACTGGAGTAATCGCAAGCAGCGGATACAGCGTTCTTGGGTCTGTCAGCAATGAGTTTGACAAATAGGGAGCAAGGAGAATGATTGCCGGAGTGAATAAAAGACTAAGTGACCCTGTAATCGCAAGAGAGACGATCAGGATTTTTTTGATCTTCCGCTGATTTCCTTCGGCTTCAGCTTCCGCAACTAATTTTGATATTGCAACAGGCAGACCGAACTGGGTAATCGTAATAATAAGGACCAGTGTGGGCATCGCCATCATGTATAATCCAACGCCTTCTTCCCCTATAAAGCGCGCCACAACGATTCGGTTTATAAACCCCAGAACCCTGGTAATCAGACCGGCAGCTATCAATATTAATGTTCCCTGTAAAAATGTTTGCTTGGACATGGCTTTCCCTGCCTTCTCAAATAGCTTGTAATCATATACAATTACTATATGCGCTATGATTGGCCAAGCATGACAAGTATGTTCAAGCAAAGGCTTATTCAAGATATATTAACCCGCAAATGATCAGGTGAAGGAGCGTGTCATGATGGAAAAAGACGAAATTGAAAAATATCGCCATCACGTAAAGCCGGCGCTAGTCAGCAAAGCAGAGGAATTTAAAATCCTCGATTATGGCGAAGTCACAGTAGCAGAGCTTTGGAATTTCCTAAGAAATAAAAAATGGAAGAAAAAAAATGAGCTGATGGTGTATGAAATGGTTGCTGATATTATGGCCATCAAACCTAATGAATTCATGACATTCGCAACGATTGAATCTTATAAGGCGGGTAGCTGGTTTGAAAGTGAAGAAGGCAAAAAACTCGGCATCAATGAAAGTTAATACATATTGAATGGTTTTTTTTCTAAGGAGGAAACAACATGGTGAAAAAAGGACGCATTATCGGTTTTTTCTTACTCGTCCTTTGCGTAGGCAGTTTGATTGGAGCTTTTGGAAACAAAACTGCAGATAATATCTTGCTTGGACTTGATCTTCAGGGCGGCTTTGAAATCCTATATGATGTAAAGCCTGCAAATGAAGGCGATAAGATCGACCGCAATGCACTGGTAAGTACAGTGAATGCTCTTCAAAAGAGAGCGAATGTGCTTGGTGTCAGTGAACCTAACATCCAAATCGAAGGAGAAAACAGAATCAGAGTTCAGCTTGCAGGAGTCAAGGATCAAAGCCAGGCAAGGGAAATTCTCTCCACTCAGGCAGAGCTCACATTTCGGGATGTAAATGATAAAGTCATGATGAATGGCTCGGATCTTGTGGAAGGCGCATCAAAACAGACCTTTGATCCAGATACACAAGAACCTATCGTAGCAGTTAAACTTAAGGATGCTGCAAAGTTTAAAAACGTAACAGAGCAAATCGTGGCGATGCAGCCCGAAAATCAGCTTGTTATTTGGCTTGATTACGAAAAAGGTGACTCATATAAAGAAGAAGTTACAAAAGAATCACCAAAATTTTTATCAAATCCAAACGTCGGAGAAGTTTTTAATACAACCGATGTAACGATTACAGGCCAGTTTACAGTTGAAGAAGCAAAAGATCTTGCCAATCTTCTAAATGCTGGATCACTTCCTGTTAAACTTGATGAAACCTATTCTACTTCGGTAGGAGCGCAGTTTGGTGAAGAAGCGCTGCAGAAAACGGTTCTTGCGGGAGTTATCGGGATCAGCTTTATTTTCTTATTTATGCTCTACTTCTATCGATTGCCGGGGTTCATTGCAATCGTAACTTTAAGTGCATACCTTTATCTTGTCCTTCAAGTTTTTGATTGGATGAATGCTGTTTTAACACTTCCAGGTATAGCAGCCCTGATTTTGGGAGTCGGGATGGCAGTTGATGCCAATATCATTACATACGAGAGAATTAAAGAGGAAATCAAGCTTGGCAAGTCCATAAGATCAGCGTACAGAGCTGGAAACCGCCGTTCGTTTGCCACTATTTTCGATGCGAATATCACTACGATGCTTGCAGGCGGAGTCCTGTTTTTCTTCGGTACCAGTGCGGTCAAAGGATTTGCAACAAGTCTTGTATTAAGTATACTTGTGAGCTTTTTAACATCTGTTTTCTTAAGCAGAATCCTGCTTGGATTATTGGTGGAAAGCAAGTGGCTTGATAAAAAGCCAGGGTATTTTGGAGTAAATAAGAAAGACATTATAGATTTGAGCAAATCAACAGAAGATGTTGATGCTCCTACAAAGTTTGATAAGGTAGACTTTGTTAAGCACCGGAAAAAATTCTTTGCTGCCTCAGGAATATTGCTTGCTGCAGGGGTGGTTCTCCTCCTTGTGTTCAGATTGAATCTTGGGATTGATTTTTCAAGCGGAACCCGGATAGAGATTGGAGCGGAAAAGACCTTAACAGCTGAAGAAGTTGAAGCAGAGCTTGCGAATCTTGACCTTGAGGCGAAGGATATCGTTTTATCCGGCAGTCAAAATCAAACCGCGGTAGCCAGATTTATCGGAGTACTTGATAAAGATGAGATCGCTGAAGTAAAAGAGTATTTCAATGAAAAATATGGGAAGGAACCAAGTGTCAGCACGGTTTCGCCTACAGTTGGGAAAGAATTGGCGAGAAATGCGATGTATGGTGTTTTAATCGCTTCACTTGGAATCATCATCTATGTTTCCTTGCGATTTGAATATAAAATGGCAATAGCCTCTGTTATTGCCCTGCTCTATGACGCATTTTTCATTATCGCCGTTTTCAGTATCACCCGCCTGGAAGTGGATGTTACGTTCATAGCAGCGGTTCTGACTATCGTGGGCTACTCTATTAATGACACGATCGTAACCTTTGACAGGATTCGGGAGCTATATAAAAAGACAAAGGTCAAAACGTATGATGATCTAAAAAATATTGTAAACAGAAGCTTGCAGCAGACATTCACACGATCAGTAAATACTGTATTGACAGTCGTATTCTGTGTTATTGCTTTGATGATATTAGGAAGCGAGTCGATTCTGAATTTCTCAATAGCACTGCTTATCGGATTAATTTCCGGCACATACTCCTCATTATTTATAGCAGCACAGCTATGGATGATCTGGAAATGGAAAGAGATTAAGAAGAAAAGCACGATGAAAAAAGTGCAGGAAAATGACGAACCCGTCGTATAAAAAGAGAAACCGCGAGCAATCGCGGTTTTTTAATTTTGACCGTATCTGCTGGATAAGATATTATTAGGCCAAAGAATATCCCTTTACCTATAATTGTTTGAATGATTTTAATAAAAGGGTATAAAGAAGAGAGATTTTCAGAAGGGGGAAAGAAAATGAAGAGGCAATGGAGTTTTATTTTTGCGATTCTTTTTGCACTTATTGTTGCGGTTTTTGCTGTCATAAATGTGGATCCAGTTGAAGTTGACTATTTATTCGGTCAAGCTGAATGGCCGCTTATTCTGATTGTTCTGGGTTCCGTTCTGCTTGGAGGACTTATGATTGCTTCTGCAGGACTGACGAGAATTTATGCTCTTCAGCGCAAAGTGAAAGTTCTCGAAAAGGAAAAGGCAGAGCTTATAAATGAAAACGAAGCGCTCAAAAAAGATCCGCTTGTACATGAAACAACAAGCAGTGCGCACGGAGCCAAGCAAATCGGCCAGACATCAGAGGAATTATAATTTCCAGTTTGTCACCCCTTACCCACTCTAGTATAATAGTGAGGTTAAGGGGTGATTTTTTTGCTGAAAGCGAAGACTAGATGGGATGTTTCTAAACACCATTCAGATAAAGCTGATGAATTGATAAATACGATGAATGTTACTCCTCTGATTGCTTCATTGTTATTAAACCGCGGAATTGAGACTGCTGAGCAGGCCGACCAATTCCTGAATATTGAAAAGCATGGTTTTTTTGATCCATTCATGCTCCTTGGAATGGAACAAGCTGTTAAGCGTATAAACGATGCCATGGCGAATCATGAAAAGATATTGATTTTTGGAGATTATGATGCAGATGGAGTGAGTTCTACGACGGTTCTGCTAGAAACGCTTAACTCACTCGGAGCTAATGCTGATTTTTATATACCTAATCGTTTTACTGAAGGCTATGGTCCAAATGAGATGGCTTTCCGCCATGCTCATGATGAAGGTTTTTCTTTAATCATTACGGTTGATACAGGGATCTCGGCTGTGAATGAAGCTGCTCTTGCAAAAGAGCTGGGTATTGATCTGATCATAACTGATCATCATGAACCAGGACCGGTTCTTCCAGATGCTTATGCGATTATCCATCCAAAGCAGCCCGATTGCCAATATCCTTTCAAAGAGTTAGCCGGTGTTGGCGTAGCATTTAAGCTTGCCCACGCACTGCTTGGCAAAGCACCAGAGCATTTGCTTGAAATTGCCGCAATAGGAACCATCGCGGACCTTGTACCGCTTCACGGCGAGAATCGCCTGATTGCACGCCTTGGTATACAGCAATTAAAACGAACAGAACGAAAAGGGTTAAAAGCGCTGCTTAAAGCAGCAGGAGCTGACGGAAAAGATATAAATGAAGAGACGATCGGATTTGCCATCGGGCCGCGGATAAATGCCGTAGGAAGGCTGGAATCTGCTGATCCGGCTGTTCATCTCCTAATGTCAGAAGACGATGATGAGGCTCAAAGTCTTGCAAAAGACATTGACCTGCTCAATAAAGAAAGACAGAAAATCGTCTCTCAAATTACGGAAGAAGCAATCGAACAAGTAGAATCAATGTATCCGATTGAAGAAAATCCGGTTCTTGTTCTGGTAAAAGAAGATTGGAACCCAGGCGTTGTCGGAATTGTAGCTTCGAGATTGGTAGAGAAATATTATAGACCTACGATTATTTTAAGTATTGACCACGGTAAGGGAATGGCTAAAGGATCTGCAAGAAGCATTGCGGGTTTTGATTTATTTGCTAATTTGTCAACGTGCCGGGACATTCTGCCGCATTTCGGAGGTCATCCAATGGCAGCTGGAATGACACTTGACATTGATGATGTTGACCAATTGAGACAGCGCTTGAATGCTCTTGCGGCTGAGAAGCTGACTGACAAAGATTTCATACCCATCAAAACAATTGATGCAGAATGTACTCTTTCCGAAATCACTACGGACTCCATCGAAGAAATTGGGCTGCTCGCTCCGTTTGGCATGAGCAACCCAAAGCCTCTCTTCCTGCTTGACTCCGTTCAATTAGGATCGATGAGGAAGATAGGGTCAGATCAATCACATTTGAAACTGGCGGTTGAACAAAATCATCAGCAGCTCGATTGTATTGGATTTGGATTCGGACATCTTCATGATCATATGGCTCCTCTTGCAAAAGTGTCACTGGTTGGTGAATTATCTATTAATGAATGGAATAACTTCCGAAAGCCGCAATTCATGATCCAGGATCTCGCTGTCAATGAGTGGCAGCTTTTTGATGCAAGAGGAACCCGCAATCTTCAAAAAGCGATTGAAAAAATAAATGATGAAAAAAATGTCCATATAGTTTTCCAAAAAGAAACGCTCTCTTTGCTTGAAGGCTCGGATCTCAATATTCTATATTTGGAAAGCGGCCAAGCTGCGGACGACTTGGATTTAAAAGATAAATATGTCACATTCATTGACACGCCATCTTCTATCGAACATCTGAATGCTCTTTTTGAAGGAGCGCGCCCGGACCGGATCTATGCTATTTTCCATCAGCATACGGAACATTTTTTTGCCACAATACCGACAAGGGAACACTTCAAATGGTATTATGGATTTTTGAAACAAAAAGGGTCATTTGACTTAAAAAAACATGCAGAAGCGCTTGCCCGGCATAAAGGCTGGTCGAAAGAAACAATAGATTTCATGTCACAGGTGTTTTTTGACCTGGAATTTGCTACAATAGAGAATGGCATTATTTCTGTCAATCATCATCCGCCAAAAAGAGATCTAGCCGAATCTACTGCGTATGCTTCTAAGCTTCAGCAATTAGAGCTTGAAAATACGCTACTATATTCGTCATACCAGGATTTAAAAACATGGTTTGATGAAAGAATGAAAATATCGTCAACGCTTGTCAATGCATGAGGAGGACAAACTTAATATGGATTTAAAGAAATATGTAACAGTGGTTCCAGATTATCCGAAGCCGGGTATTCAGTTTAAAGATATTACAACTCTAATGGACAACGGTGAAGCTTACCGCTATGCAACAGATCAAATTGTTGAATATGCGCGCAAACAAAACGTTGATATAATTGTAGGACCTGAAGCCCGCGGATTTATCATCGGCTGTCCTGTAGCTTATTCACTCGGAGTAGGCTTTGCGCCAGTCCGCAAAGAAGGCAAGCTTCCTCGCGAGGTTGTACGCGTTGAGTATGGACTTGAGTATGGCAAAGATGTGCTTACAATGCATAAAGATGCCATAAAACCAGGTCAGCGTGTGTTAATCACAGATGATTTGCTTGCTACAGGCGGAACGATTGAAGCAACAATCAAATTGGTAGAAGAGCTTGGCGGAGTCGTAGCCGGCATCGCTTTCTTAATCGAATTAAGCTACCTTGACGGACGCAGCAAATTGGATGATTACGATATTTTGACACTGATGAAGTTTTAATCGCATAGTGAAAAGCACTCGGGAATGGGTGCTTTTTCTATATTAAGGCAGGTACCAGCCATTAATTGGACATAGAAAAGACTGTATAACTCTTTACATCTTCTGTGTTTTTAATGATAATAGGTACAATAAAGTTTTCATTGTAAAGGTGATTCCATGGCTAATGAACAAGTACTGACTGCTGAGCAGGTCATAGAGAAGGCAAAACAATATTTAACGGATGAAGACTTGCTTTTCATTCAGAAAGCCTATGATTTTGCAGAAGAGGCGCATCGTGAACAATACCGAAAATCGGGTGAACCATATATTATTCATCCTATACAGGTCGCAGGGATTTTAGTTGATTTGGACATGGATCCGTCGACTATCGCGGGTGGATTTTTACATGACGTCGTAGAAGATACGGACGTGACACTTGATGACTTGAAACAAACATTTAATGATGAAGTCGCCATGCTAGTGGACGGGGTTACAAAGCTCGGAAAAATTAAATATAAATCTCACGAAGAACAACAGGCTGAAAATCATCGTAAAATGTTTGTCGCAATGGCACAGGACATTCGTGTGATCTTAATTAAACTTGCTGACCGTCTTCACAATATGCGCACACTTAAGCATTTGCCGCAAGAAAAGCAGCGGAGAATCTCTAATGAAACCCTTGAAATTTTCGCGCCTCTTGCACACCGGCTGGGGATTTCAAAAATAAAGTGGGAGCTTGAGGATACAGCTCTGCGCTATTTGAATCCGCAGCAGTATTACCGCATCGTAAATTTAATGAAGAAAAAGCGTGCAGAACGCGAACTTTATTTAGAAGAAGTCATTGATGAAGTGAAAAATCGTGTTCATGAAGTAAATATAAAAGCCGATTTCTCAGGCCGCCCAAAACATATTTACAGCATCTACCGAAAAATGGCACTTCAGAACAAGCAGTTTAATGAAATTTATGATTTATTGGCCGTTCGGATTATCGTAAACAGTATTAAAGACTGCTATGCTGTTCTCGGCATTATTCACACATGCTGGAAGCCGATGCCGGGCAGATTCAAAGATTATATAGCCATGCCAAAACCTAATATGTATCAATCCCTGCATACAACAGTGATCGGCCCAAAAGGCGATCCTCTTGAAGTTCAGATCCGCACAAAGGATATGCACACGATTGCAGAATACGGGATTGCTGCTCACTGGGCATACAAAGAAGGCAAAGAGGCCGAAGAGCAATCAACTCTTGAACAAAAATTAACATGGTTCCGCGAAATTCTGGAGTTCCAGAATGACACAACCAATGCAGAAGAGTTTATGGAATCATTAAAAATCGACCTGTTTTCAGATATGGTATTTATTTTTACACCTAAAGGTGATGTGATCGAAATGCCTTCAGGCTCTGTTCCGATTGATTTTGCATACCGCATCCATTCAGAGATCGGCAATAAGACGATCGGTGCAAAAGTAAACGGCAAAATCGTCACCCTGGACTATAAATTAAAAACAGGCGACATCATTGAAATCATGACTTCCAAACATTCCTACGGACCTAGTCAGGATTGGCTAAAGCTTGCCCAAACGTCTCAGGCGAAAAATAAAATCCGCCAATTCTTCAAAAAGCAGCGCCGTGAGGAAAATGTAGACAAAGGCAAAGAAATGGTTGAGAAAGAAATTAAAAATCTCGACTTTGAATTAAAAGAAGTCTTAACGAGTGATAATTTAAAGCGTGTAGCTGAAAAATTCAATTTCTCAAACGATGAGGACATGTATGCGGCTGTAGGCTATAACGGCATCACGGCAGCCCAGGTTGCAAATCGGTTAACTGAAAAATGGCGCAAAAAACGTGATATGGAACAAGAGAAAGATATTTCTGAAGTGATTTCTGAAGTGCGTCCTTATACATCTAAAAAACGTGACAGCGGGGTCCGTGTTAAAGGGATTGACAATCTGCTGATCCGTTTATCAAAATGCTGCAATCCTGTACCAGGTGATGAAATTGTCGGTTTTATCACAAAAGGACGCGGAGTTTCTGTTCATCGGGACGATTGCCCTAATGTGCATACGGATGAAGCACAGGCCCGTCTTATACCTGTTGAATGGGAAACACAGCTTGATGGCCGCAAAGAGTACAATGTTGAAATCGAGATTCTCGGCTATGACCGCAGAGGACTTCTTAACGAGGTTCTTCAGGCTGTCAACGAAACAAAGACAAACATTTCGTCTGTTGCAGGCAAATCTGACCGCAACAAAGTAGCTACGATAAACATGGCGATTGCCATTTCCAACATAAGCCATCTTCACAAAGTAGTGGAGCGGATTAAGCAAATTTCTGATATTTATTCTGTAAGAAGAATCATGAACTAGAAAGGGTTTTTCTGTCTTGAAAATAGTTGTACAGCGTGCCAAACATGCAGAAGTAAAAGTAAATAACGAAACGGTCGGCAAAATTTCTCAAGGATTTATGCTTTTAGTGGGGGTCACTCATGAGGATTCTGAACAGGATGCTGATTATCTTGCAGATAAAATTGCCAATCTGAGAGTTTTTGAAGACGAAGAGCAAAAAATGAATCTTTCCCTGATTGATGTGGGGGGACAAGCCTTATCCATTTCGCAGTTTACTCTCTACGGAGATTGCAGAAAAGGAAGAAGACCAAATTTCATGGCAGCTGCTAAACCTGATCAAGCACAGCCGTTATATGATTACTTCAATGCAAAGCTTCGTGAAAAAGGGATTACAGTACAAACAGGAGAGTTTGGCGCAATGATGGATGTATCCTTTACAAATGTCGGTCCTGTTACATTGATTCTCGAATCGCAAGCGAAATAAGAAGACTGCCGGGCACTGTGCCTGGCGGTTTTTTCTTTTTTTTTGGAATGTTTTGTGAAAAAATGAGGAACGAAATTGAATAATGCCAAAAAGCGGTATTATTAAAATGCGTCAAAGCGGGTGTATGAACAGAAAAATCATCTTCATCCTGAAAAAAGTGGGTCAAAGCGGTGTATGGAACAGAAAAATCGTCTCCATCCTGAAAAAAAGTGCTTCAACATCCTTACCGGGCAAGTTCACAACCAACCGCATGTAAAAAAACACTCAGGGCAGAGCCTGAGTGTTTTTTTATGCTTATTTAAAATACTGTGCCAGTCCATAATAAACCCCTTGTGCAACTCTTTCCTGATACGCACTTGAACGGACAGTCAGTTCTTCGGTGCTGTTGCTGACATACCCTAGTTCCAGAAGAATGGCAGGCTGCTTATTTTCACGGATAACATGATAATCTCCAAATTTCGTTCTGCGGTCTTTTAACTTCGTTTGTTTCAATAATTCAGAATGTACTGGTGATGCCAGCGGCTTATCTTTAGATCCGCTGTAATAGTAAGTCGTCATTCCATTGACGCTTCTATTATCAATACTGTCAAAATGGAGACTAATAAAAGCATCTGCATTTCTGTAGTGGGATGTGCTTACCCGTGAGCTTAAGCTGATGTAGCTGTCAGAGCTGCGCGTCAGATGCACGTCTGCACCAGAAGCTTTCAGTTTATCAAAGACGAGCTTGGCTGTAGACATCGTCAGGTTCTTCTCAAGGGTTCCTCTGGTGCCGATTGCCCCGCCATCACGTCCGCCATGGCCAGGATCTAAAACAACGGTTTTATTTTTTAAGTATGAGGTAACATCTCCGCCAGGCCTTGTAACAGAACTTCCTTCACCTGATTGTGATACCACCCATCCTGCCACATACCCTGAGATATTGCCGGAGAGCTGGATTTTAAACCAATCTCCTTCTTTGCTGATAACAGAAAATTGTTCACCTGCATTAGCACGTCTCAGAATACTTTGATTTGTAGATGAACCTTTTCGAATATTAGTCCCATCTTGCAAAATACTGACTTTAGATTGACTTGGTTTTTCATTGCCAGTATTTCCTTGCCCGTTAACAATTGAAATATAGGAACTGGAAACCCAGCCTTTTTTATTTCCCGAGTATTGAATATGATGCCAGCTTTTTTTAGTTTCAAGAATAGTTACTTCCGCATTTTTTAAGATGGAACCGACTACAGAGCCGTTTAAGCTGCCGCTGCTGCGGACGTTAAGTGAGCTTGCTGTTACTTTTCCTTTTTTGCCGCCGCTCACAGGCGATTGAACGGAACCAGTGGAAATAAAATCACTATGTACCCAGCCCTTTTGGCCGTTAAATTGAATTTCGTGCCATTTATCCTGTGTCTTTGTGATCGAAACAGAAGCATTCTTTTTCAAGCTTCCAATGGTGGCGGCTGATGTTGAAGGCTTATTTCGCACGTTCAGTGAAGTGGCAATGACCTTGCCGCTCGTTGCACCTGATGAAGCAGGTGCTTTGGCTTGTTCCTTCTTTAGAAAGATAACAAACTGGCTGGAAATCCAGCCTCTTTTTCCGTTAAAAGAGATCTCAACCCAATTTGAGTTTTGCTGGACAAATGATGCTGTTTGTCCCTTGTCAAATGTGCCTGTTACCTGAAAGCTTGTTCCAGGACCGCTGCGTATTCTCAAGTCTTCAGCATTTGATTTGACCGTGTCTGAAGTGCCTGAGCTTGTTTTTTGAGATTCAGAAGAGTGCTGAAGGGTTATAAGCCATGAGGCTACCCAGCCCTTGTTATTACCCGATAATTGAATTTGATACCAATCTTTTTTCTGGTCTGTGATGCTGTACACAGCCCCTTTTTTTACACTGGCGATGACAGAATAGCTTAATCCAGGGCCGCTTCTGATGTTTAATCCGTCAACTGCGATGACTGCTTTTTTTGATTCAGCTGATGCAGGCTTTGGCATCAATTGAATCTGGCTTATAATAAGCAGTGTGCAAATGATGGAAAAGAGTAGTTTTCGAAACAATGACCTATCCTCCTTTTTTATAGATAACTTATAGTACATTCGCTTTTTATATCGGCTATCCCTTGTGACATTTGATATATTTTTTCAGGAAAAAGGAAATGCTATAGGATAGACAGTTAAAAAGGAGCAATGACCATGAGGCACAGTGATAAAGGCGAGACAACCCATTATAACAATAATGATGTATTTGGAGTTAATTTTCATGAATTCGCGGAAAAAGAACAGCATTCTAATTTGTTTGAGCTTGCAAGTGAATATGGTTTAAGTTTGAGAGAAGTAAAGAAATTAAAAAAACAATTAAATCGCTCTTGACACAAAGCCAGAAACATTCGTATGATAGTATATAAATCTTAGCAAGAACTACATAATTTTGAACCATTGATGGAGAAGAGTAGTCAAGATGACACATGATAAGAGAGGAAAAGCCGTGGCTGAAAGCTTTTCGCATGATGACTTGATGAAGAAAACACTCCTTAGGTTTCCCTCTGAACGATACTGGCTGTATTTAATAGGAGGAGGACGTGACAGGCGTTAACTGTCTGAGTGGGAGCATTTTTTGCTTCAACTAGGGTGGCACCACGGGATCTAACTCTCGTCCCTACATTTTTATGTAGGGACGGGAGTTTTTTTATTTTCAAAAATTATGAAGGTTTATGTAAATTGGAGGAGTAAAACATGTCATTTCAAATTCCGAGAGGCACACAGGATATCCTTCCTGGAGATGTTGAACGCTGGCAATATATTGAAAATACAGCACGTGAAATTTGCAGATTATATCAATATAAAGAAATCCGCACACCAATCTTTGAACACACTGAGCTTTTTCAAAGAGGAGTAGGTGAATCAACAGATATCGTTCAAAAAGAAATGTATACCTTCCAGGACCGCAAAGGAAGAAGCTTGACCCTTCGCCCTGAAGGAACGGCTTCAACAGTTCGTGCATTTGTTGAAAAGAAATTGTACGCTCAGCCGGCACAGCCGACAAAGCTTTACTATATCGGACCAATGTTCCGTTATGAGCGCCCGCAGACAGGACGCTTCCGCCAATTCGTTCAGTTTGGGGTTGAGGCGCTTGGAAGCAACAGTCCTGCAATTGATGCAGAAGTCATATCTCTTGCAATGGAGCTTTATAGCGCAGTTGGATTAAAGAAGCTGAAGCTGATTATCAATAGTCTTGGCGATGCAGACAGCAGAAAAGCTCACCGCGAAGCATTAATTGCTCATTTTGAACCAAGAATCGGTGAATTTTGCTCGGATTGCCAGAAACGATTACAGCAAAATCCCCTTCGAATCCTGGATTGCAAAGTAGACCGGAATCATGAGCTTATGGCAACAGCCCCTTCGATTATGGATTACCTAAACGACGAGTCAAGAGCCTATTTCAATAAAGTTCAGCAATACTTAACAGATTTGAATATTGAGTTTACAGTAGATCCTAATCTAGTACGAGGATTAGATTACTACAATCACACGGCATTTGAGATCATGAGCGACGCAGAAGGATTCGGAGCGATCACAACACTTTGCGGCGGCGGCAGATACAATGGCCTTGTTGAAGACGTTGGCGGCCCTGAAACACCAGGAATCGGATTTGGTCTCAGTATCGAAAGATTTCTTGCTGCACTCGAAGCGGAAAACGTGGAGCTTCCAATTGAACAATCAATCGATTGCTTCGTCGTAGCACTTGGGGATAAAGCGAAAGACCGTTCTGTATCACTCGTATATGAACTCAGAAAAGCTGGATTGACTGCTGAAAAAGATTACGAGGACAAAAAAATGAAAGCTCAATTTAAGGCAGCAGATCGCTTAAAGGCTAAATTTGTCGCTGTATTGGGTGACGATGAAATTGAAAAGAACATCATATCTGTAAAAAACATGGAAACAGGCAGCCAAGTAGAAGTAGCATTAGATGAGCTTACAGCCTATATAAAAGCATAGCTTAAAGGAGAGTGACAAAGATGTTTGGACGAACATATTATTGCGGTGAAGTAACAGAAACAGCAATTGGTGAAAAAGTAGTATTAAAAGGGTGGGTGCAAAAACGCCGCGATCTTGGCGGGCTCATCTTCATCGATTTAAGAGACAGAACAGGAATTGTTCAAATTGTGATCAATCCTGAGGTTTCTGAGGATGCATTAAAAATCGCAGAAAAAATCCGCAGCGAATATGTATTGAATATTGAAGGCACAGTTGTCGGACGCACAGAGGGAACGGTAAACCCTAATCTTGCGACTGGAAGAATCGAAGTGAAAGTTGAAAATGTCACAATCATCAATGCTGCAAAAAATCCGCCTTTCCTGATTGAAGATAAATCTGAAGAAGTATCAGAAGATGTGCGTTTAAAATACCGTTATTTAGACTTAAGAAGACCTGCTTTACTTGATACATTCAAAATGCGCCACAACGTTTCAAAATCCATCCGCAATTTCCTTGATGAAAAAGGATTTTTAGATGTAGAAACGCCTATTTTAACGAAAAGCACTCCTGAGGGAGCGCGCGACTATTTAGTGCCGAGCCGTGTGCATGAAGGCGAATTCTATGCGCTTCCACAATCTCCGCAAATTTTCAAACAGCTGCTTATGGTATCGGGCTTTGACCGTTATTACCAAATTGCACGCTGCTTTAGAGACGAGGATCTGCGGGCTGACCGTCAGCCTGAATTTACTCAAGTTGATATTGAAATGTCATTTATGAGCCAAGATGAGATCATGTCATTAATGGAAGAAATGATGACGCGTATTATGAAAGAAACAAAAGGTGTGGATTTAACTCTTCCTCTTCCACGCATGACGTTTGACGAAGCAATGAGCCGCTATGGTTCTGATAAGCCTGATACACGATTCGGACTAGAGCTCGTCAATGTTTCCGAACTCGTGAAAGACAGCGGCTTTAAAGTGTTCAGCGGTGCTGTGCAAAACGGCGGAGAAGTAAAAGTGATTAATGTTAAAGGAGCAGCTGCTTCTTATTCAAGAAAAGATATTGATGCATTAACCGAGTTTGTTTCTCAATATGGTGCAAAAGGTCTTGCCTGGCTGAAAGTAGAGGAACAGGAGCTGAAAGGCCCTATTTCTAAATTCTTCCCTTCTGAAGAACAGGTAAGCTTAAAAACAGTGAGTGAAGCAGAACCAGGCGACTTATTGCTGTTTGTTGCAGACAAAAAGCAAGTAGTGGCAGATGCACTTGGTGCTTTACGTCTAAAACTTGGAAAAGAATTAGGGTTAATCGACGAAAGCAAATTCAATTTCCTTTGGGTAGTTGACTGGCCTCTAGTTGAATATGACGAAGAAGCGGGACGCTACTTTGCAGCGCATCATCCATTTACAATGCCTGCACGCGAGGATCTTGAGCTGTTTGAAACGAACCCAGGCGGCATGAAAGCTCAGGCCTATGACCTTGTTTTAAATGGATACGAGCTTGGCGGGGGATCCATTCGTATTTTCGAAAAAGAGATCCAGCAAAAAATGTTTAAGCTGCTTGGTTTCTCTGAGGAAGAAGCGGTGGAACAGTTTGGCTTCCTGTTAGAAGCTTTCGAATACGGCACCCCTCCTCATGGCGGAATTGCCCTTGGACTTGACCGTTTAGTCATGCTTTTGGCAGGCAGAACGAACTTGCGCGATACGATTGCATTCCCTAAAACGGCAAGTGCAAGCGACCTTCTGACACATGCTCCAAGTGAGGTCAGCACAGCACAATTAACGGATCTTCATCTTGCATTAAACCTGAAAAAGAGTGAATAATGCCCAGTATGATTTACTTGAAAACCGCACCTTGTTGTGGTAATCTTTTTACAAGATAAAAAGAAGTCCTGATGTGTACGTCGTACACTTAGTTTTGATCCAACATTACTTGATCCGGGAGTTCACGTTTTCATCGTTATGTAAATGCCTCATCATTCGATCAGAGGACTTGTCATACATGAAACAGGACACCCACCTGCTGTGAGCGGGTTCAAAACCAAGATAGCAGCGACGGCATAATTGGGACTACTTGACGAACGAGAATTCAGCCTGCATAAGCTTACTGCTTATGCAGGTTTTTATTTGAAGGAAATTCTGATTAAATAGGGAGCAGCACTTGTTTTTCATGAAAAGTATGATATATTCATTTTCAGGAAAAATACAGTCATGAATTAAATAAATGGAGTTGAGAGTTTTGCTGAATCAATTTTCCCGCAATGAACTTGCGATAGGCAAAGAAGGCATTGAAATTTTGAAAAACAGCACAGTTGCAGTCCTTGGAATTGGAGGAGTAGGTTCTTTCTCTGCGGAAGCGCTTGCTCGTTCTGGTGTAGGACGGATTTTGCTTGTAGATAAAGATGATGTGGATATCACAAATGTAAACCGCCAAATTCATGCACTCGTATCAACAGTAGGCAAACCAAAAGCTGATTTGATGAGAGACCGCATTAAAGAAATTAACCCGGAATGCGATTGTATTTCACTGAAAATGTTTTACACGGAAGAAACATATGAGGAATTCTTCAGCTATGGCCTTGATTATGTTATTGACGCTTCTGATACGATCTCATATAAAATTCATCTAATGAAAGAATGCTTAAATAGGGGCATTCCGATTATTTCAAGCATGGGTGCAGCGAATAAGACAGATCCGACAAGATTTCAAATTGCGGATATTTCCAAAACACATACAGATCCGATTGCCAAAGTGGTCAGAACCCGACTTCGCAAAGAAGGAATCAGAAAAGGCATTCAGGTTGTTTTCTCTGATGAAAGCCCGATTGTCATTCGCGAAGATGTACGTCTGAAGGTAGGCAATGATGCAGCGCAGATCCGCAAAGCGAAAATGCCGCCATCATCTAATGCGTGGGTACCTTCTGTAGCAGGTTTAATCATGGGCGGACATGTTATTATGGAGCTTTTAAAAGATATTAAAATTACACGTGTAAACGACTGAACAAAAAAAAGCGGCATGATGTGAAATCATGCCGTTTTTCTTATTGTCCAGCCCAACACTCCTAGTCACTCTGCCAGGACAAATTCCTGCAAAAAGTCAAACACCCTCAGGAATTCTTATCTGTCTGTCAGCGCTAAACGAGTGATTCCGCTTTTCCCTATTGCTGCCTAATCAGCTTTTTATAAATCTGCGAGAGGGACATTTCAAATTTCCCTGTCTGCTTTGGCTCATAGTATTTCTTCTTCTTTAAAGAGTCAGGGAGATACTGCTGTTTGACCCATCCGTTTTCAAAATCGTGCGGGTACTTGTAGTCAATGCCTCTCCCAAGCTTTTCTGCTCCCTTGTAATGGGCATCTTTCAGGTGAGCCGGAATTTCACCGCTTTTCCCGGAACGAATATCTGCTATCGCGGCATCCAGTGCTTTGTACGCGCTATTGGATTTTGGTGATAAGCAAAGCTCAATGACTGCATTTGCTAGCGGGATTCGCGCTTCCGGCAATCCGAGTCTTTCGGTCGCTTCAATGGCGGCCAATGTTCTTGCTCCAGCCTGAGGACTTGCAAGACCAATGTCTTCATATGCGATGACTAACAGCCTGCGGTTGATGCTTATTAGATCTCCAGCTTCTATCAGTCTGCCAAGATAATGTAGAGCTGCATTCACGTCAGAACCGCGGATTGATTTTTGAAACGCGGAAAGGACGTCATAGTGAGCATCCCCGTCTTTATCATGGACAAAGCTCTTTTTTTGCAGACATTCTTCTGCTGTATCAAGTGATACGTGTATTTCGCCATTTTCATCGGGATCTGTTGAGATGACCGCAAGCTCCAGGGCATTCAGAGCAGACCGGACGTCACCTGCACAGCTTGAAGCAAAATGCATGAGAGCTTCCTCGGAAATAACGGCCCGGTATTTGCCAAGTCCTTTCTTTTCATCCTTTAAAGCTCTTTCAAGTGCTGTTTTTATATCAGCAGCTTCAAGTGGCTTTAATTCGAAAATCTGACATCTGCTTCTGATAGCAGGATTGATCGCGTGATAGGGGTTGCTTGTTGTTGCTCCAATTAAAACGATTTTTCCATCCTCCAAATAAGGAAGAAGAAAATCCTGTTTTGCTTTATCAAGACGATGGACCTCATCAAGAATTAAAATGACCTTGCCGGACATTTTCGCTTCTTCTGCAACAATCTCCATATCTTTTTTATTATTCACAACCGCATTAAGCTTTCGGAAAGCTGTATTTGTGCTTCCTGCAATTGCTGTTGCGATGGATGTTTTTCCAATTCCGGGAGGGCCGTACAAAATCATGGAGCTCAAATGTTTTGCTTTTACCATCCGCTCAATCATTTTTCCTTTGCCGACTAAATGTTCCTGCCCGATGATTTCATCAATGTTTTCTGGTCTCATTCGAAATGCCAGAGGTTTCATGTTATCCCTCCCTAGGGAGAAGCACTAATCTTATTTTAACTAAGCTTATCATGACTTTCCCGCTTAGTCATAAAAATTGATATATATACCTTATAGTAAAACGATAAGTCAATTTGAATGCTCTGATGAAGGATAATATGCTATAATGGCATAGGTTCATTTATGAAATAGCAATTATTAACAGCGAAAAAAATAGATTGTTTCAGATTTTCAAACGAAGAAAGGCGGAGTGAAGAAAGATGGGCGCTTTCCGCAGTAAAAAGAATCAAGAGCTAAGTATTAGGTGGAGCATTTATTTCATAGGCCTGCTCATCATGTCTTTAGGCATCGTCCTTACAATAAAAGCAGAACTTGGCACATCTCCGTGGGATGTGCTTCATATAGGTTTATATTACCAGCTTGGTTTAACGATTGGATCTTGGGCAATTATTGTAGGAGGAACCATTCTTCTATTGTCATCAATCTTCACAAGAAAGCTGCCTCAGGCAGGTGCGTTTGTCAATATGCTGACTGTAGGTTTGTTTATAGATTTATACTTGCTTTTGCCTTTTATACAGACCCCAACCGGCTATGCCGGAAAAGCACTGATGCTTTTGCTTGGAATTATTGTGATGGGATATGGAATTGGCTTGTATATTTCTGCAGGATGCGGCGCCGGTCCTCGTGATACTTTAATGCTTGCTTTGGTTGAAAAGACCGGCATAAAGGTGTCAAGGATACGCGGAGCCATTGAATTGATTGTTCTTTTTTTCGGCTGGATCCTTGGCGGACCTGTCTTTATCGGAACAATCGTCTGCACACTATCTATTGGGTACGTCATTGGATTTACCCTTCCGCAATGTCAGAAGACAACGAATGCACTGCTTGAAAAGACAGTCAGAAAAGAGACAGTCAGAAAAGAACCGCATGTTCACCAAGTTAGCTAGAATTATAGGGGTGTATATATGAAAATTTCAACTAAAGGCCGTTATGGTCTTACAATTATGATAGAGCTTGCAAAGAAACACGGGGAAGGGCCAACCTCCTTAAAAAGCATCGCTCAGACGCATGATTTATCTGAACACTATTTAGAGCAATTAATTGCACCGCTCCGTAATGCCGGTTTAGTCAAGAGTATTCGTGGAGCATACGGAGGATATGTGCTCGGAAATGAACCTGATGCCATTACTGCAGGTGATATTATCAGAGTTCTTGAAGGACCGATCAGCCCTGTAGAAGTACTGGAAGATGAAGAGCCTGCTAAGCGCCATTTATGGATTCGCATACGCGATGCAGTGAAAGATGTACTGGATAATACAACTCTTGAAGATCTAGCAAACTACACAGATGGCGAGCAGGAATCTTATATGTTTTATATTTAAAAAGGAGGGAGTAAAATGGAGCGAATTTATTTGGACCATGCCGCTACATCCCCCATGCATCCGGAAGTGATTAACCAAATGCTTCCTCACATGCAGGATGTATTCGGAAATCCCTCAAGCATTCATTCATTCGGAAGAGAAAGCAGAAGACTGCTGGATGAGGCGAGAGCGGTTATTTCCAGGAGTCTTCATGCAAATCCGAAGGAAATTATTTTTACGAGCGGAGGAACAGAGGCTGATAATTTAGCCATAATCGGCTCTGCTCTTGCAAATCAGCATAAAGGCAGGCATATCATTACGACGCAGATTGAGCATCATGCTGTTTTAAATACATGCAAGCATTTGGAGAAACACGGATTTCAGGTCACCTATTTACCGGTTGATCAAAATGGGGCTGTTTCAATTGAAGATCTGAAAAGAGAATTGACGTCTGAAACAATATTGGTCACAATCATGTATGGGAACAATGAAACTGGTTCGATTCAGCCGATTGAGGAGATCGGCAAGGCTCTGAAGGATCATCAGGCTTTCTTCCATACAGATGCTGTACAGGCATTCGGAATACTTGATTTGAATGTTAAAGAGAGCTATATAGATTTGCTCTCTGCTTCTGGCCACAAGATTAATGGACCAAAAGGGACTGGTTTTCTATATGTTAAAGAAGGAATCTCGCTTAAACAGCATTCTCACGGCGGAGAACAAGAGCTGAAACGGCGAGCAGGAACGGAAAATGTACCCGGCATTGCCGGGCTGAAATCCGCGGTTGTGCTTGCGCTTGAAACAAGAAAACAAAAAACTGTACTTTATAAAGAGTTCAAAGATAAAATGATTGATATTTTAAAGACTGAAGATGTTCCATTTGAAATTAATGGAGAGATGGAAAGCAGCCTTCCGCATGTTCTGAATCTTTATTTTCCCGGTACAAATGTGGAGTCGATGCTTGTGAACATGGATATAGCAGGGATTGCTGTCTCAAGCGGATCAGCATGCACGGCAGGTTCAATTGAGCCTTCACATGTTCTGACTGCCATGTACGGGAAGGATGCTGAACGTACAAAAGCTTCTATCCGTTTTAGTTTTGGTCTTGGAAATACGATGGAGCAAGTTGAGAAGGCGGCTTTGGAAACCGCACGAATTGTAAAACGTTTAACAGCTTAGAATAATGGACACTGGAGGTGAAAAAGATGCAAAAAGCACCTAAAGACACACGCGTTGTTGTTGGAATGTCAGGAGGGGTAGATTCCTCTGTTGCGGCCCTTCTTTTAAAACAGCAGGGCTATGACGTGATCGGCATCTTTATGAAAAACTGGGATGATACGGATGAGAACGGAGTCTGTACGGCTACTGAAGACTATGATGATGTGATTCAGGTCTGCAATCAAATCGGAATCCCCTATTATGCAGTAAACTTTGAAAAACAATATTGGGACAAAGTGTTCACTTATTTTTTAGATGAATATAAAGCAGGGAGAACCCCGAATCCTGATGTGATGTGCAATAAAGAAATTAAGTTTAAAGCATTTTTAGAGCATGCAATATCCCTTGGCGCAGATTACCTTGCTACAGGGCACTATGCACAAGTTGAGTACCGCGACGGGGAATACAAAATGCTCAGAGGCGCTGATGAAAATAAAGATCAAACTTATTTCCTCAATCAGCTGACCCAAGAGCAATTATCAAAAGTCATGTTCCCAATCGGAAATATTCCTAAGTCAAAAGTACGCGAGCTTGCAAAAGAAGCAAATCTTGCAACCGCAGCGAAAAAAGACAGTACGGGCATATGCTTTATCGGAGAGCGGAATTTCAAAGAGTTTTTAAGCGGCTACCTTCCTGCACAGCCTGGTTTAATGCAGACTCTATCAGGAGAAGTAAAAGGCAAGCACGATGGCCTGATGTATTACACCATCGGACAGCGTCATGGACTGGGCATTGGCGGCAGCGGCGATCCTTGGTTTGTGGTAGGGAAGGACCTTGAAAAGAATGTGTTATACGTGGATCAGGGCTTTGACAATGAACTGCTCTATTCGGAATCGATTACAGCTACAAACATCAGCTGGGTTTCAGACAAACTGCCAGAAGGAGAAGTTGTCTGCACAGCAAAATTCAGGTATCGTCAGGAAGATCATGCTGTCACAGTGAAAATGATGGATGAAACAACTGCACAAGTGATTTTTGACAAACCGATCCGTGCGATCACACCTGGACAGGCTGTTGTTTTCTACAAGGATGACGAATGTCTGGGCGGCGGAACCATTGATGAAGTATTTAAAAAGAATGATAAAATCTGGTATGTTGGTTAAAGATGCAACCTTTGTTAAAACCTCAACGTCGGTTGAGGTTTTTTCTTTAAGTCATAGGAACGAATAAAAATATACCCACATTTATGTCTAGCGCAAGCGTCTGGCTCCTCGGTCAGAACGGATCAAGGCGCTTGCGCTTTTCTTTTAAAAATTTTGTTGCCGGGAGTGCTGTTGATAATGAGTGATAAAAGTACATTAGGAATAGAAGCAATGCAAAAAGGCGATTTTGAAAAAGCAGCAGGATATTTTTCAGAGGCTATTGAAAAAAACCCCAAGGACGCTGTTTGTTATGTGAATTTCGGAAATTTATTGGCAGCAGTAGGAGAACTTGAAAAAGCGATTTCTTTTTTTGAGAAGGCTATTGAATTAGATGCAAACACGACAACTGCCTACTATGGTGCAGGCAATGTTTATTACAACAGCGAACAGTTTCAAGCGTCGCAAAAAATGTTTTTAAAAGCGATTCAAAAAGGGATGAATCATTCGGATGTCTTTTTCATGCTCGGAATGAGCTATGTGCAAATGGAACAGCCGCTGCCTGCCCTTCCATATCTGCAAAGAGCAGTGGAATTAAATGAAGAGGACACGGAAGCGCGCTTTCAATATGGATTATGTTTAGCCCAGCAGGAATCACTGAATGAAGCCATTCGTCAATTTCAGATTGTAGTGGAGCAGGACCCTAATCATGCGGACGCATACTATAATTTAGGTGTTGGCTACGCATTTAAAGAGGATGCAAAAAAAGCCATGGACATGCTGGACCTAGCTTTGAGCATACAGCCGGATCATGATATGGCTGCTAATTTGAAGCAGCTTATGCAAACACTGTAAGAAGAAGGCAATCAGGGGGAGGAGATCTTGTGCAGCAAAAGGCGGACCTGTTTCAAGAGCAGGAACGGTTTTTAAAAGGAAAGATCATCACGGTTATTTATCAGAATGACCAAAACCATTATACCGTTTTAAAGACGGAGGTTCTTGAAACGAGCGAAAATTATGATCAAAAAGAAATAACCGTGACAGGCTATTTTCCTCTTCTGCATGAAGATGAGACATATACCTTTTTTGGGATGCTGACGCAGCATCCGAAATTTGGCCAGCAATTTCAGGCTGAACATTATCGGAAAGAAATTCCAAAAACGCGCGACGGTGTCATTCAATACCTTTCAAGCGATCTGTTTAAAGGGATTGGCAGAAAAACAGCTGAAGCCATAGTGGATGTTCTAGGTGAAGGCGCGATTTCTAAAATAATGGAAGATCCTTCGGTGCTTGACAAAGTGCCGAAGCTCGGCAAAGACAAAGCAAAACAGCTTCTTGATCAGCTGAAGGAGCATCAGGGTCTAGAGCAGGCAATGATTATTTTAAATCAGCTTGGGTTTGGCCCTCAGCTTTCCATGAAAATTTACCAGTCCTATCAGGAAAGAACGATCCAAGTGATTCAGGAAAATCCTTTTCAGCTAGTTAAAGATATCGAGGGAATTGGCTTCGTGCGCGCTGATGAGCTTGGAGGACAAATGGGCCTCGGCGGAAACCATCCTGAGAGGATTAAAGCGGCTTGCTTTTATACAATTGAACATCTTTGCCTTCAAGAGGGCCATACATATGTTTCACTGGAGCAGTTAATTATAAAATCAATGGAATTGCTGAATTCATCGAAGAGTTCAGGAATCATTGAAACAGATATCTCGGAGCAAGTAATCAAACTTGCAGAAGATAAAGGGATTATTATTGAAGAAGACAGAGCTTATCTGCCGTCCCTCTTTTTTGCTGAACAGGGGCTTGTGAAAAGTATCCAGCGTGTCCTTTTGCAGACAGAATATGACAGCATTTTCCCTGAATCAGAGTTTTTGCTTTCACTCGGAAAACTGGAAGAGAGAATGAAAGTGCAGTACGCGCCGACTCAAAAAGAAGCCATACAAACGGCTCTGATGTCCCCTATGCTGCTGCTGACGGGAGGACCTGGTACAGGCAAGACAACCGTTATTAAAGGGATCGTAGAGCTTTACGCAGATTTGCATGGCTGTTCGCTTGAGCAAAAAGACTATAAAAAAGAAGAGCCTTTTCCAATCTCATTAGTTGCTCCGACAGGACGGGCAGCAAAAAGAATGACAGAAGCAACAGGCCTACCGGCTGTAACGATTCACCGGCTGTTAAAGTGGAACGGTGCAGAAGGATTTGACCACGGGGAAGATAATCCGATCGGTGCAAAACTGCTGATTGTTGATGAAATGTCGATGGTGGACACTTGGATTGCAAATCAGCTGTTTAAAGCTCTGCCTGAACATATTCAGGTCATAATGGTTGGAGATGAAGATCAGCTGCCCTCTGTAGGACCCGGTCAAGTGCTGCGTGATTTGCTTGAATCTCAAGCAGTTCCCGTTGTAAGACTGACGGATATTTATAGACAGGCAGAGGGTTCATCCATAATAGAGCTTGCACATGATATTAAAAAAGGAAGGCTGCCGGATAATCTGACTGCACCTACTAAAGACAGATCCTTTATTCGCTGCAGCGGTGCACAGGTAAAGGAAGTCGTCGAGAAAGTCATATCAAACGCCATCAAAAAAGGGTATACAGCCCGAGATGTTCAAGTGCTTGCTCCGATGTACCGCGGGCCTGCTGGCATAGATCAGCTTAATATTATGCTGCAGCAGCTGTTTAATCCTAAAGCTGAAAACAAAAGGGAAATGAAATTTGGCGAGACTGTATACAGATCGGGTGATAAAGTCCTTCAGCTCGTTAATCAGCCTGAGAGCAATGTTTATAACGGCGATATCGGCGAGATTGTGTCCATTTTTTATGCAAAGGAAAACACTGAAAAAGAAGATATGATTGTCATCTCTTTTGATGGCAATGATGTCACATATACAAAATCAGATTTCAATCAATTTACGCATGCCTTTTGCTGTTCGATCCATAAATCACAGGGCAGCGAATTCCCGATTGTTGTTGTGCCTGTCGTCAAAAGCTATTACAGAATGCTTAGAAGGAACTTAATTTATACGGCCATTACAAGAAGCAAGCAGTTTTTAATCCTTTGCGGAGAACAAGACGCCCTTTTGCGGGGAATTGAAAACAGAGATCATTTAAACCGTCAGACTTCTTTAAAAATGAAGCTTTCAGAAAAACAGCCTATTATTGAAGAGCATACAGGGGAGCTTCCTTTTGACCTTGCTGATGCCATGATCGGAATGGAAGGCATTACCCCGTATGACTTTATGGAAGACAACAAAATCTAAGAATGTTCGGAAAGGGGGAGTTTCTCCTGCGGACATTTACAGAGCTCAGAGGAATGCCGGCAGTTGATGTTGAAGATGGATCAATCGCTGGTTTTGTATCTGATGTTTGTTTTGATGCAAATGGCTCTTTTATAGGGCTGTTATTAAATGAAAAAGGGATATTCAGAAAAGGGCGCATCGTTCCGGCAGAGACGATTTGTACAATAGGCAAGGACGGGATTATGGTTAACGGCAGAAGCAGTCTGAAATCGATGTCTGAATTTAGAGAGGCTTATTTCCTGCAATCACACCGGAGGATCCAGTACAAAGCAGTCTATTCTACGGAAGGAGAAAAGCTTGGGCTTCTTGCTGATGTATACTTTTCTGAACAAGTGGGCACCATTGTAGCATATGAACTGACGGACGGATTCTTTGCAGATATGATGGAGGGAAAACGAAAGCTTGACCCTCCTGGGTCTTTAACCATTAGCAAAGATGCAATCGTCATGGATTTTATTCATTAGCGAGGTGCACCGCATTGTTAAAATGCCCGAATTGTAAAAGTAAGGATATTGGGAAGATTGGCGTGAATCAGTATTATTGCTGGGGCTGCTTTATTGAGCTGTCCATATCCAAGGGCCAAATCTTTACCCATCAAGTGGAAGAGGACGGTTCTTTAAGTTCTCTTGATGATCTTTTTACAGATGATGATCGGACAATCAGCATGTAGACATAATGAAGGGGGAACCAGCAATGAACCGCAGAATGTCCTCAATGCTTTCAGATCTGATTGGACGCATTCCGATGTCCAAACGTTCCATGAAAAGAATGCGAAAACGAATGATGAAAAGGTTTTAATGCGTTGTCCCCTGCTGTGAATAAAGCAGGGGATTTTTCATTTTTTAGAAATAAAATAATCGTTTAGCGGCCCTAATCCTTCGCTATGCCTTGGACAAAGCGCGTACAACAGAAAAAGTGCTTCTTAGTAGAAAAAAGTGCATCAAAGCGGTCCACCGGTTTCTTATCTTCTTCAGGAGCAGAACATGGCGCTTTCGCTATTAAAATTTCAATGCATATTTCGTCCTCTCCTCCCCAAACTAAAGATGAGGAGTGATGCATTTTGAAGGAACGTTATATTAAATGGCTGATGAGAATCGGTATTTTTCTTTTATGTTTGCTATCTGTTTATCTATTTTTGAAGCTCCGTGTCCTTTGGGATCCTTTTTTTATTATCATCAAAGCTATCCTTCTTCCATTTTTGATCGCCGGGTTTATTACCTATTTGCTGCATCCGGTTATTGAGAAACTGCATTCCACTGGAGTTCCGCGCACACTCTCAATCTTAATTATCTACACTCTTTTCTTTGGCGGGATCGGTTATGGCTTTTACAAGGGGATTCCAGTCATGATTGAACAGCTTAAGGATCTTTCTGAAAGTTTTCCGGTATTTGAGAAAAAATATCAGGGATGGCTATCCACGATCCATAATCAGACTGACCGGTTTCCTGAAGAGGTTCACGCTAGAATTGAATCAGCTTTTCAAAATATAGAAGCCTGGTTTTCCTATTGGATTGACAGAATCTTAAATAGCATAGGAAGGGTTTTCGATTATGTATTAATTATCGCTCTCATTCCTTTTCTGGTATTCTATATGCTGAAAGATTATGAGCAAATTAAAAAAGCAGCCTGGTATTTAACTCCCAAGCGATGGAGACCTGAGGCAGTCATTTTTGTCCGGGATGTCGATCAGTCATTGGGAAATTACATAAGAGGGCAGCTTCTTGTTTGTTTTATAATTGGTTTTTTGGCATTTATATCACTTTGGTTTTTCGATATTAAATATCCTTTAGTCATTGGCATTTTAATTGGCGTAACGAATGTCATTCCATACTTCGGACCGATTATTGGAGCCGTTCCGGCAGTCATTATTTCAGCATCCATGTCTCTTGATACTGTCCTGATTGTAATCATTATTATTTTTTCGCTGCAATTTATCGAGGGGAATATTCTTGGTCCTTTAATCGTTGGAAGAAGTCTTCACATGCATCCCATTGTCATTATGCTGGCCCTTTTAGCAGGAGGAGAAATTGCAGGGATTATCGGGATGATTTTAGCGGTTCCTGTATTAGCTGTTTTAAAAGTGACTTTGCTGCATCTCGTACAATTGAGAAGACAGCATTGACATCGTCACATCCTATGAACTATAATTCTGCGTATACACTGCATATATTTTATAAAAACGATGAAGGAACGAGTACGTTTCAGACCATCTGACAAGAGAGGAATTTCCCAGGCTGAGAGGAATTCCAGGATGAAGGGAAACAGAAGGCTATTCCAGAGTGCAGGCAAACCCTGCCGTCTTAACCCCGTTACGGTTAAATGAAGCTGATGGACATTAAGTCCATAATCAGGGTGGTACCGCGAGCAATCTCTCGTCCCTGTGAAAATCTCTATGATTTTCACAGGGGCGGGAGTTTTTTATTTTGTTAAAGGCTATTTTAAGAGAAGGTGTATGAAAGACACAGCTTTCTTTATGTAAACAGCCGCAATAAAGGAGGAAAAAAGATGAAAACACTAACTTCAGCACAAGTTCGTCAAATGTTTTTAGATTTCTTCAAGGAAAAAGGCCATGCAGTGGAACCAAGTGCTTCTCTGGTTCCTCATGAAGATCCGTCCCTGCTTTGGATCAACAGCGGAGTTGCGACATTGAAAAAATATTTCGACGGCCGAGTCATCCCGGCAAATCCAAGAATTTGCAATGCACAAAAATCAATCCGGACAAATGATATTGAAAATGTCGGCAAGACAGCCCGTCATCATACATTTTTTGAGATGCTTGGAAACTTTTCAATCGGTGATTATTTTAAAGTAGAAGCCATCGAGTGGGCATGGGAATTCTTAACGAGTGAAGAGTGGATTGGCTTTGATCCAGAAAAACTGTCCGTTACCATTCATCCGGAAGATGATGAAGCATTCTTAATCTGGAAAGATAAAATTGGTGTGCCTGAAGAGCGGATTATCCGTCTGGAAGGAAACTTCTGGGATATCGGCGAGGGACCAAGCGGACCGAATACAGAAATTTTCTATGACCGCGGCAAAGTTTATGGAAACGACCCTAAAGACCCTGAGTTATACCCAGGCGGAGAAAATGAGCGATACCTGGAAGTATGGAACCTTGTATTCTCAGAGTTCAATCATAATTCAGACGGTACATATACCCCGCTGCCAAAGAAAAACATTGATACAGGAATGGGACTTGAGCGGATGGTATCTGTTATTCAGGACGTTCCGACCAACTTCGATACAGATTTGTTTATGCCGATCATCGAATCAACTGAAACGATTTCAGGCGAAAAATACCGCACTGATCATGAAAAAGATGAAGCCTTCAAGGTTGTAGCTGATCATATTCGCACGGTTACATTTGCTGTTGGAGATGGTGCCCTTCCATCAAATGAAGGACGCGGATACGTGCTGCGCCGCCTTTTGCGCAGAGCAGTAAGATATGCAAAGAAACTCAATATCAACCGCCCGTTTATGTATGAGCTTGTACCGGTTGTCGGGGAAATTATGGTTGACTTCTACCCTGAAGTAAAAGCAAAAACAGAGTTTATTCAAAAAGTCATAAAAAATGAAGAAGAACGCTTCCATGAAACGTTAAATGACGGATTGTCCATTTTATCTGAAGTTGTAAAATTGCAAAAAGCTAAAGGAAGCCGCATCATTCCTGGAACGGACGTTTTCCGTCTTTATGATACATACGGATTTCCTGTTGAACTTACAGAAGAGTACGCACAAGAAGAGCAAATGGAAATCGACCATGAAGGCTTCAAAAAAGAGATGGAAGGCCAGCGCGAGCGTGCACGTGCTGCAAGGCAGGATGTTGATTCTATGCAGGTGCAGGGCGGAGTACTTGGCGAAATTAAAGCCGACAGCACTTTCGTCGGATACACTCAGCTTACGGCGAAAGCTTCAGTGTCTGTTCTTCTGAAAGACGGGAAGCTGACAGACAATGCAAATGCTGGAGATGAAGTGCAGCTTATTTTAAATGAAACGCCTTTTTATGCTGAGAGCGGCGGTCAAATTGCGGATGAAGGCACAATTGAAAATGATGCAGTCAAATTGCAAGTAAAGCATGTACAAAAGGCTCCAAATGGACAAAACCTGCATACTGCAGTTGTGATCAGCGGCACAGTGAAAACAAATGATGAAGTAACTGCTGCTGTTAATGAAACAACTAGAAGTGCGGTCATTAAAAACCATACTGCAACACATCTCTTGCATCAGGCTCTTAAAGATGTTCTTGGGGGACATGTCAATCAGGCAGGATCACTTGTAACAGCTGAAAGACTTCGATTTGACTTTTCACATTTTGGTCAAGTGCAGCCTGAAGAGCTTGAACAGATTGAGCAAATTGTAAACGAACAAATCTGGAAGAGCATCGGAGTCAATATCGAGCTTAAACCAATTGCTGAAGCGAAGGAAATGGGTGCAATGGCTCTTTTTGGCGAAAAATACGGAAATATTGTCAGAGTTGTTCAAGTAGGAGATTACAGCCTTGAACTGTGCGGAGGCTGCCATGTTGACAATACCGCTTCCATCGGCCTGTTTAAAATTGTAGCTGAAACAGGAATAGGTGCAGGCACACGAAGAATAGAAGCAGTTACCGGACAAGCCGCTTATCAGCTGATAAAAGACCAGCTATCCATTCTTTTTGACGTTTCATCAAAACTGAAATCAAATCCTAAAGATGCTGCAAGCCGTGTAGATGCGCTGCTCAGTGAAGTTCGCTCTCTCCAAAGGGAAAATGAATCATTAACAGCTAAATTGGGTAATGTAGAAGCTGGAAGCTTATTGGGCAGCGCTGTACAAATTGATGGTGTAACCCTTCTTTCAAGCAAAGTAAATGCAAAAGACATGAACAGTCTTAGAACAATGGTCGATGAATTAAAGCAAAAATTAGGATCAGCCATTGTCATTCTTGGAGCAGCTCATGACGGAAAAGTAAGTCTTGCAGCAGGAGTTACAAGTGATTTAGTCGAAAAGGGTTACCACTCAGGGAAATTAATTAAAGAGGTAGCTGTAAGATGCGGAGGAAGCGGAGGCGGCCGTCCTGATATGGCACAGGCTGGCGGCAAGGATCCTGAAAAACTTGAAGAAGCTTTGAAGTATGCATTAGAATGGGTTAAAACTATCTAATATAGGGATCAATGAACCTGTTGCTTTCTGGCGGAATTTCTCTAAAGATTTCGCCAGAAAGTGAAATCCGTTTTATAATTTCAATAGTTAGTGTAGAATGGTAGTATGAATGGACAAGCAGATTCCACAGGTGAATCTGGGAAAGAGGTGCGAGTGATGAGTTCCTTTGATAAAACGATGAAGTTTAACTTTTCTGAGGAAGCAGTGGAAACAAATGTGAATGAAGTCCTGTTCACTGTATACGATGCTTTGAAAGAAAAAGGCTATAATCCGATTAACCAAATCGTTGGGTACCTGCTCTCTGGAGATCCTGCATATATCCCCCGTCATCGCGATGCAAGAAATTTAATTCGCAAGCTTGAACGGGATGAACTCATTGAGGAATTGGTTAAATCGTACTTACACCATCATAGAGAGGATTAATATGCGAATTATTGGTTTGGATTTTGGCTCCAAAACCCTTGGAGTTGCTGTCAGCGATGAATTTGGCTGGACAGCACAGGGGCTTGAGACGATTAAAATTGATGAAGCCGGCGGCAACTTCGGGCTGGAGCGTCTCACTCAGATTGTGAACGAGCATCAAGCAGAAAAAATCGTTCTTGGATTCCCAAAGAACATGAATGGAACGGTTGGACCAAGAGGTGAAGCAAGCCAGACATTTGCTTTAAAGCTTGAGAAAAAATTTGGGATCCCGGTTATACTATGGGATGAAAGATTGTCCACCATGGCGGCTGAACGAGTTTTGATTTCAGCAGATGTCAGCAGAAAGAAAAGAAAAAAAGTAATTGATAAAATGGCTGCAGTGATGATTTTGCAGGGATACTTAGATAGCCTGAATTAAACTGACAGCAAACTATAGATGAGGTGACTGCAATGGAACACGGAGAAAAACAAATTACAGTAGTAGACGAAAATGGAAATGAACAGCTTTGTGAAATTCTTTTCACATTTGCATCTGAAGAATTTGGAAAATCATATGTGCTTTACTACCCTCTTGGCGAGCAGGATGATGAAGAGGAAATCGAAATTCATGCATCAAGCTTCGAACCGACAGCAGACGGGGTAGATGGAGAATTAGCACCGATTGAAACAGAAGAAGAGTGGGATCTTGTAGAAGAGATGCTGAATACATTCCTTGATAACGAAGAGGAAGAAAAGTAAGAAACCGTCTTAGGACGGTTTTTTTGTGCCTGAAAAAGAAAAATGTTTATCATAGGAGATAATAGTTCTATGGTAGGATTGCCAAACCTGGAACGATAATGAATTTTCACTCTTAATGTGACCTTTCCTTAAAAAATATGCTGGAATTTGGCGAAAAAACAATGATTATGTAGTATAATCATTTTGATGAAAGGGGGACTCGTCTTATAATGTCAGAAGCTGATTCGAACAAACATTCAATCCAAAATAAACTCCTTGAAAAACAGCAGGAAGCTAAAGTCATCCGAAAAATAGTCCTTGTGATTTTTGTTGTTTTAGTCATTTTAATGACAGGATTAATCGGTGGCGGCTATTTATATATAAAGTCTGCGCTGCAGCCTGTAGATGAAAAGGACAAAAATGCAATTAATGTAAACATTCCAATAGGATCATCCGTTTCCTCAATTGCAGCCATTTTAGAAGAAAAGAAAATCATTAAGGATAAAAGAGTATTTAAATACTATGTGAAATTTAAAAATGAGTCAGGATTTCAGGCGGGAGACTACAAATTAACACCCTCGATGGAAATCGAAGATATCGTGGCAAGTCTTAAATCCGGTAAAGTGATTACGGATGTTGTGTTCCAAATTCGAGTTCCCGAGGGAATCCAAATAAGGGACATTGCTAAATCGATAGCCAAACATTCAGGGTTTACCGAAAAAGAAGTCCTCAGCAGGATGAATAATAAAGAGTTCATAGCTGCGATGCAAAAGAAATATCCGGAAACCATCACGAAAGATATCTATGGACAGAATATTAAATATCCTCTTGAAGGCTATTTGTATCCTGCGACCTATCCTTTTTATGAGAAAAAGCCTTCCCTTGATTTTATTTTAGAAGAGATGATTAAAAAGACGCATACTGTTATAATCTCTTATCTTCCGCAGCTTGAAGAGAAGAAAATATCGGTCCATCAATTTCTTACAATGGCATCTCTGATTGAAGAAGAAGCTACAAAATCAGTTGACCGGAATAAAATATCAAGTGTATTCTACAACCGGATTGAAAAGAAAATGCCACTACAGACAGATCCTACTGTGCTGTATGCACTCGGGGAGCATAAGGACAGAGTTTATTATAAAGATCTAGAAGTGAAATCACCCTATAATACGTATAAGGTGAAAGGACTTCCTCCCGGACCAATTGCAAATCCCGGAGATCAATCCATGAAAGCGGCATTGGAGCCTGAAAAAACAGATTTTCTTTATTTCCTGGCAACAAAAAAAGGTGAAGTCATTTTCACGAAAACACTTGAAGAGCACAACAAAGCTAAAGCAGAGCATATTTCCAATAAATAAAGAACAGAAGGGAACGTGAAAATATTCGCATTCCCTTTTCTGTTGTGGTAAAATATATCGAGTTGTGTAGAGAAAGATAAACAAAATAACAAATAATGACAAGAGTTCTCTGAAAGAACTCTTATTTTCATGACTTAAGACACACTTTAACGGTGAACAACGCACCGTTTGAAGGAGAAGACAATGAAAAACGACACGATTTTATCATATATAGAGAGCCTTCTTCCTGATCAAGACGAAGCAGTCAGGCAAATGGAGCAATACGCGCTTGATCACGCTGTGCCAATTATGGAAAAGACAGGGATAGAAGTTCTGATTAGTCTGCTTTTGCTGAAACATCCCAAAAAGATTTTAGAAATCGGCACTGCAATCGGCTATTCTGCGATTCGTATGTGCAAAGCGCTCCCTGAAACAGAAATCGTAACGGCTGAAAGAAATGCAGAACGATTTAAGCAAGCAGCCATAAATATTGAAGCAAATGCGTTAGCAGACCGTATTACTGTTCTGCATGGAGACGCATTGGAGCTTAGAGAACAGATAGAAGAAAAAGGTCCTTATGACGTGATTTTCATTGATGCAGCAAAGGGACAGTATATGCGCTTCTTTGAAATGTACGAACCAATGCTTTCAGATAACGGCTGCATAATTACAGACAACGTCTTATTCAAAGGCTTAGTTGCATCTGAAGAAGAAGATATGTCCTTTCATCGGAGACGGCGGGCGCTTTTAAGAAAAATACGGACATACAATGAATGGCTGATGTCAAACAAATCCTATCACACAGCAATTTTTCCTGTGGGTGACGGAATGGCTGTAAGTATAAAACGAGGTGAAAAAGATGAATAAACCAGAATTAATTGTAACACCGATAAAAGTTGAAGATATTCTCCCTCTTGCTGAAGCAGGCGCTACAGCAGTCGTTATCGGAGAACAGCGTTATGGTCTCCGTCTTGCAGGTGAATTTAACCGCGATCAAATGAAAGAAGCAACATCTCTTGCTCATTCAAAAAACGTAAAAGTATATGCTGCAATGAATGCCATTTTTCATAATGAGAAAATTGAAGAATTGTATGATTATCTTCGATTCTTAAATGAGATAAAAGTAGATGCGGTCGTGTTTGGTGATCCGGCTGTTTTAATGGCTGCACGGGAAGCAGCACCTGATATGTTGCTTCATTGGAATACAGAAACGACAGCAACCAACTGGTATACGTGCAATTACTGGGGCAGAAAAGGCGCAAAACGCGCTGTTTTAGCACGGGAATTAAGCATGGAATCAATCATTGAAACAAAAGAAAATGCAGAAGTGGAGATTGAAGTGCAGGTACATGGTATGACATGCATGTTCCAATCAAAACGCTCCCTGATCGGAAACTACTATGAATACCAGGGCAAAGCTATGAAAATTGAGAGCATCCAAGATGAAAAAACGATGTTCCTCCATGATAAAGAGCGCAGCAATAAGTACCCGATTTATGAAGATGCAAACGGCACCCACATCATGAGTCCCAACGATATATGCATTATTGATGAGCTTTCAGATATGATTGATGCTGGAATTGACTCGTTTAAAATCGATGGTGTCCTTCAGACATCTGAGTATTTAATCGAGGTTACAAAAAAATACCGCCAAGCTATGGATTTATGCACCCAGGACCGTGAACAGTATGAAGATGTAAAAGATCAGCTGCTTGCGGACATAGAAGAAATTCAGCCTGAGAACCGGCCTTTAGATACAGGATTTTTCTTTAAGGAAACAGTGTACTGAAAAATAAGAAATGAAGGAGGAATAAGGATGGTTACTGTTAAAAATAACATCTCACAAATTATAGACGGCAAACGCGTCATTACGAAAAAACCTGAATTGCTGGCTCCTGCCGGAAATTTAGAAAAGCTTAAAATTGCCGTGCATTACGGGGCTGACGCTGTTTTTATCGGCGGAAAAGAATTTGGCCTGCGTTCAAATGCAGACAACTTTTCACAAGAAGAAATGGCTGAAGGTGTTCAATTTGCAAACAAATATGGTGCAAGAATTTATGTAACGACAAACATTTTTGCACATAATGAAAACATGGACGGTCTTGAAGATTATTTAATGGGTCTGCAGGATGCAGGTGTAGCGGGCATCATAGTAGCCGATCCGATGATTATTGAGACATGCCGCAAAGTAGCGCCAAAGCTTGAGGTTCACCTAAGCACCCAGCAATCTCTTTCAAACTGGAAAGCTGTTCAGTTCTGGAAAGAGGAAGGTCTCGAGCGCGTGGTGCTTGCCCGCGAAACGAGCGCTGAAGAAATTAAAGAAATGAAAGAAAAAGTGGATATCGAAATTGAAACGTTTATCCATGGTGCAATGTGCATAGCCTATTCCGGACGCTGTGTACTAAGCAACCATATGACTGCAAGGGATTCAAACCGCGGTGGCTGCTGTCAGTCTTGCCGCTGGGATTATGATCTCTATAAACTTGCTGATAATGGTGAAGAAGCGCTGTTTAGTGAAGATGATGCAGCATTTGCGATGAGCCCAAAAGATTTAAATTTAATTCAATCCATTCCAAAAATGATTGAGCTTGGAATTGACAGCCTGAAAATTGAAGGGCGCATGAAATCCATTCACTACGTAGCAACAGTCGTAAGTGTGTATCGCAAGGTCATTGATGCATACTGTGCGGATCCTGAGAACTTCGTCATTCAAAAAGAGTGGCTTGATGAGCTTGATAAATGTGCTAATCGTGACACTGCGCCAGCATTCTTTGAAGGTGTTCCAGGTACAGAGGAGCAAATGTTTGGAATTCATGGAAAGAAAACGACTTTTGACTTTGCAGGACTTGTCCTTGATTACAATGAGGAAACAGGTATGGTTACCCTTCAGCAGCGCAACTACTTCAAACCAGGGGATGAAGTCGAATTCTTTGGTCCTGAAATTTCGAACTTTACGCAAACCATTGATAAACTATGGGATGAAGACGGCAATGAGCTCGATGCTGCCCGTCATCCACTGCAAATTGTGAAGTTTAAAGCGGATCAAAAAGTCTTCCCAAATAACATGATGCGAAAGGGGAAGTGACAAATGGGGGAAAAGCCCATTGTAATCGGCGTTGCCGGCGGCTCCGGCTCAGGCAAAACAAGCGTTACAAAATCCATTTATGAGCATTTCAAAGGACATTCCATTCTGATGCTTGAACAGGATTTCTATTATAAGGATCAAAGTCACCTTCCATATGAAGAGAGACTGAATACAAATTATGATCATCCGCTTGCTTTTGATAACACGCTTTTAATTGAGCATATTAAACAGCTTCTGAATTACGAAGCTATTGAGAAGCCTGTATATGATTATAAGCTTCATACTCGTTCAGAAGATGTTCTCTTAGTAGAACCTAAAGATGTGATAATTCTTGAAGGGATCCTGGTCCTAGAAGACGAGAGACTCCGCAACTTGATGGATATGAAGCTTTATGTGGATACAGATGCAGACATCCGTATTATCAGAAGAATGCTCCGTGATATTAAAGAACGCGGAAGAACAATTGATTCCGTGATTGAGCAGTATGTTTCGGTTGTAAGGCCGATGCACAATCAGTTCATTGAGCCTACTAAGCGTTATGCGGATATCATCATACCAGAAGGCGGTCAAAATCACGTAGCGATTGACCTTATGGTTACAAAAATTCAAACAATTCTTGAACTAAATGCAATTTTGTAATAACATAGCATAGATAAAGATTACTGTGACCATATTATGTATAGGCTGTTAAAGTTTCTCAGGGTTCATCATTGACTGAGTAAAAATTCTCATTTAAAGTAAACTTGAGCATTGTATGCTCTATGAGGAAAGCAAGCCGCAGGCTTGCTTTTAAGCTACATTTAAGGCTATTCCTCACAAGATCACCTGAAAAGTTCAGCATATGCATATTGCAGTGTGAGGGCTGAAAGTTTTCGCCCTCCCCATAATCACAGTGCATTTTTACATACCTAATTTTTTTGGGGGACAGTTATACTAGAAGGAGTGAGATCATGGCACAAGAAAAAGTATTTCCTATGACAACTGAAGGTAAAGAAAAGCTTGAGCAGGAATTGGAATATTTAAAATCCGTTAAGCGTAAAGAAGTAGTCGAAAGAATCAAGATTGCCCGCAGCTTCGGGGACCTTTCAGAAAACTCTGAGTATGATTCAGCGAAAGAAGAGCAGGCTTTTGTTGAAGGACGAGTGACTACGCTTGAGAACATGATCCGCAATGCGAAGATCATCGTGGAAGATGCCGATACAAATGTTGTCACACTTGGCAAAACAATTTCATTTGTTGAACTTCCAAATGGCGATGAAGAAACATATACAATCGTAGGAAGCGCTGAAGCAGATCCATTTGAAGGCAAAATCTCAAATGATTCTCCGATTGCAAAGAGCCTGATGGGCCGTCAAGTTGGAGATGAAGTCAATGTGCAGACTCCTGGCGGAGAAATGCATGTGAAAATTACAAACGTTAAATAATATAGGTTTAATAAAAAAACACCTCGTCGACACTAATTACTGACGAGGTGTTTTTCTATGAAAACAAGAAAAAGAATGAAATTCATTGCGATTGGCATTTTTTTATCCATGCTTGCGTTAATTTTGAGACTTGCAGATATCCAGATGATTCACACAGAATCTTTTACAGACAGAAACATAAATTTGATTGAGGAAAGCGTCAGTCAGCGAACACAGGAAGTCATGATTGATGATGGGCGAGGTCGTTTTGTAGACAGAAATGGAAGCCCTCTTGGACACGATCAGGAGGCCAAGCTTGTATTGTTTCCGTTTCTGAATAAGATTGACTGGCCAATCAGTAAACTATCAGCAATTGTCAATGTGCCAGGATTCAAATTGGAGAGATTATTAGAAGAAGCCGATAAACCGCTGCTCTTGGGATCAAAAGAAGGGTTCGAGCTGAATGAATCCGCCATAAAAGAAATCAATGATTTGGAGATCCCAGGTGTATTTGCCATTTACCAGCAAACAAAAAAGAAAGGGCAGGCAGCTGATCATTTTATCGGTATAACAGGGGAAAATGCTGAAGTACTTAGAGAAAAATATCCAGACAAGAAAAATTTATCTTCGAAAACTCAGCTTGGGATTACAGGACTCGAAAAGGCATTTGATGAATTTCTGCTTCCGGATGCCGAAACGAAACTATTGTACCACGTTGACGGGGACGGAAATCCGCTGTTCGGCATTAATGTTAAATATATTGCTGATGCCAATCCTTTTTATCCTGTAAGCGTTAAAACAACTATAGACAGATCTATGCAGGATATTGCGAATGATGTTATGAACCGGTATAACGTGAAAAAAGGGGGCATCGTGCTGCTTGATGTAGAGACAAGCGAAGTACTTGCCATGGTCAGCAAACCCGAAATGAACCGATCTGAGCATGAAACCTATGCGAATCTGATGCTCACTCCAATTGCACCCGGTTCAGTGTTTAAAACAGTCATTGCTGCAGCTGGGATTGAAAACGGAATTGATAAGAACAGAATATATGACTGCAGTCTGAATATGTACGGTGAACCTGATGAAGAAAACGATAAAGGCAGCTTAAATTTAGAAAGAAGTTTTGCGGAAAGCTGCAACTATACATTTACATCAATTGCTAACGAGTTAATGGAAAAAGACCCAGACACAATAGATGAATATGCAGGAAAGCTGGGATTAACCGAAAAAGCCGGCTGGAGCGGCCCGGTGTATCATTATGAAGATTTTAAGCAATTTCCTGAAGAGAAAAATCCGCATTTATGGGGAGATAAGACGGACAAAACTGCAGAACGGGCAATTGCTCAAACAGCAATCGGACAAAAAAATGTCCGGGTCACACCGCTGTCAGTGGCAAACATGATGACTGCAATCGCTCGGGGCGGCGAAAAAAAACAGGTGAAAATTGCAGATAGTATCTTATATAAAAATGGCACTACCATGTTTAAGTTTCCGAATAAAGAACCGGAAAGCGACAATATTTCACCTTATACAGCTGCAAAGCTTCAGCACCTGCTTCGATTAGTCGTAACGGATCAAGAAGGGACCGGCAGAAGGTTTCAAAGTTTGCCATTTGAGGTATCAGGTAAATCAGGGACTGCAGAAACAGGAAAAGGTACAGTACATAAATGGTTTGCAGGATTTTTTCCTTCACATCAGCCTAAATATGCCATGGTTGTAGTAGAGCTTGATACACATAGTGCGCAATCTTCGGCAAATAGTATTTTTTATGACATGGCTAATGAATTGGCACGGCTAGAAAATGCTTCTACTAGATAGAAATTCATTCTAATGATAGAATAAAACAGAATGTTAGAGGGATAAAGGAGTGTAATGCACTTGAGCAAACTAAGTAAAGGATCTCGTTTTGAAAATCGTGATAAGCGCCGAAAAGCAAATGTTGTCCTGAACGTTTTAATTGGCATCGTCGTCATCCTTATTCTTGTTATTGGATCGCAGCTGATGCTTGGCGGAGATGACAGTGAACAGGCATCAAAAAATACGGAAGAAGAAACGGGTTCAAATCAAATCGAAAACGAAAAAAATAAAGAAGAAAAAGATAAAGAACAAACAGCGAAAGAAGACGCTGAATCAGATCAAGACAGCAGCGAAGAAGTGGATGCTGCTGAAGAAGAAGAGAATGCAAAAGAACAGCCAGAAGAATCAGAAGCAGGGGAAGAAGTGGTCACAGAAGGAGATCCGAATTCCAATGTTGACCAGATTATAGAAAATCCGGGCTGGAAACCAGTAGGCACTTCACAAACTGGACCTCATGCAGCTCAGTATGACAAGAATTCACAGGACTGGGCGGAAATGATTAAAGCGATGAGCTATGCAACCGGCTTAAGCGAATCAGATATGACAATCTGGTTTATCGGCAATAACGGAAGTCCTAATGATGCCAAAGGAACCATTTCATCCAAGGACAAAACGCAGAACTTCAAAGTAGAAATTACCTGGGTGGAAAATGAGGGCTGGAAGCCTGTTAAGGTGGAAAAATTAAAGCAAACAGAAACAAGGTAATGTAAAAGGTGAGACCCGGTATATCCGGGTCTCACCTTTTTTTCGCTTGAATGTCTAGTTCCATTACCCAACACCTCGGCCAGAAAAAAACCGGCAAAAAGTCAAAACCGGACTTTTCTGCCGCATTCTTATCTTCCCTTCCTGAGTAAACGAGCGCTTGCACTATTCTCATTTATTTAGCTTTAAAATGCACAGCAGCACTATAGAACCTTCTGCCTTCCTCTGTCACATGCATTTGATGGGCAACAGAATGAAGCTCAAGCAAAATGGCTTTATTTACCTCGATTTGCTCATTGATCTTTCTTTCCAAATCTGTGATTTTCTCTGCCTCAAAAAATTCTACTTTATCTTTTATAAACTCCAATTTAAACATTAAGCAATCCTCCATTCTCATGCCCTATTATTTTACCAAAATAACCGATGGAAAGTCTTTTCATTGCCTTAATGAAAGGGATTATGGTAAATTAAGAACAGTTCAATTTTTAATTCATAGTATACAGATAGGAATTATTAAATTTGCAGCATATAATGGAGCGTGGCATAAATGGGCAGAGAATTTGTAGAGTTATTTGAGGATTGGGCACATTCGTATGATTCAACTGTCGGTGGACATGATGAAGAATACAAAGAAGTTTTTGCAGGCTATGATCAAATTCTTAAAGCTGTCACACAGCTTTCTGGAAAAACGGTTCTTGAATTTGGTGTAGGTACCGGGAATTTAACGAATGAGCTTTTGAATAGAGGGAAAAAAGTATTTGGAATTGAACCATCGAAAACAATGCGTGAAAAGGCGGCAGAAAAGCTTGGCAGTACGGTGCACATCAGCGACGGAGATTTTTTGACATTTCCAGTTCCTGAGGAACAGATTGAAACGATTGTGAGCACATATGCTTTTCATCATCTAACAGATGAAGAAAAGGAGAAAGCTGTCCGAATCTATAGCAGTCTTCTTGGAAAAGGTGGTAAAATAGTTTTTGCTGACACTGTTTTTACCGATCAGAAGGCGTATCAAGCCATGATCGAAAAATCGAAAAAGCAGCATTTCTTAAACCTGGCAAATGATCTTGAATCTGAATACTACACAACACATTCTGTCATGCGCCGTATTTTTGAAAGCAACTCTTTTGAAGTTACCTTTACACAAATGAATGAATTTGTCTGGTTAATGAAAGCAGTGAAACAATAATTCGCCTTTTGGAAAGGATTTGACTAAATGATGAAAGCAGCAATTATCGGAGCAATGGAAGAGGAAGTATCTATATTAAGAGAACAGCTTGAAAATCCTTCTTCAGAAACAATTGCAGGCAGTGAATTTACAACAGGAACATACAAAGGAATTGATGTGATTTTATTAAAATCAGGGATCGGAAAGGTAAACGCTGCAGTGAGCACAACCCTTTTACTTGACCGATATAAGCCTGATTATGTAATCAATACAGGATCAGCAGGCGGTTTTCATCAATCATTGAATGTAGGGGATGTAGTCATTTCATCTGAAGTGAGACACCATGATGTTGATGTTACAGCATTCAATTACGAATACGGGCAGGTGCCGGGAATGCCGCCAGCTTTTTTACCGGATTCAAAGCTGGTTGAAATTGCAGCCCAACAAGCTGAAGGGCAAACAGGCATTCAAGTTGTAAAAGGACTGATTGCAACGGGTGACTCATTTATGAATGATCCGGAAAAAGTAGCATATATCCGCACTAAATTTGACAGCCTTTATGCAGTAGAAATGGAAGCAGCAGCTATTGCTCAAGTATCGCATCAATTTGGTGTACCATTTGTCATTATCAGATCATTATCTGATATTGCCGGCAAAGAATCTGATGTTTCATTTGAACAGTATTTAGATACAGCAGCGAAGAACTCTGCACAGCTTGTTTTAAGTATTGTGAGTGCTTTAAAAAGCTAATAGACGGGGTGATCCTCTTTTTAACTCTGGGGAGTGATTAAAATGAAAGTTGTAAAGGGCATTGAAGAACTTATAGGGCATACACCGCTGATGGAGATTACACAATTTGAACTGCCTGCAGGAGTGCGCCTTTTTGCAAAACTTGAATTTTTTAACCCGGGCGGCAGCATTAAAGACCGTCTTGGCGTTGAATTGATAGATGAGGCGATTAAAACCGGCAAAATAAAAGAGGGCGGAACCATTATCGAGCCTACAGCAGGCAATACCGGAATCGGTCTCGCCCTTGCTGCGATTCACCGCAAAGTCAATGTTGTCGTATGCGTTCCTGAGAAATTCAGCATGGAAAAGCAGGATATTATGCGAGCTCTCGGAGCAAAGGTGGTCAATACTCCAACTAGTGAAGGAATTAAGGGAGCTATTAAAAAAGCACAAGAACTACTTGAAGAGATCCCTGGTTCTTATTGTCCGCAGCAATTTGCCAATCCCGCGAACCCCCTTACTTATTACAAAACGCTCGGTCCCGAGCTTTGGGAGCAGCTGGATGGCCGCATTGATATATTTGTGGCTGGAGCGGGCACAGGCGGTACGTTCATGGGCACAGCCCAATATTTAAAAGAAAAGAACGAAAATATCAGGACTGCCATAGTCGAGCCTGAAGGCTCCATCTTAAATGGCGGTGAATCGGGCCCGCATAAAACAGAAGGTATCGGCATGGAATTCCTGCCAGGTTATATGGACGAGTCATATTTTAATAGCATTCATACCGTTTTAGATATAGATGCATTTAACCGTGTAAAGGAGCTTGCTATAAAAGAAGGTCTTTTAGTTGGGAGCTCATCAGGAGCAGCACTTCACGCAGCACTAATAGAGGCAGAAAAAGCTAAATCGGGAACAAACATTGTAACCATTTTCGCTGACAGCAGTGAGCGTTACTTAAGTAAAAAAATCTATGAAGGAGGAATATAGGATGAAACGCAAAACAAAGATGATTCATGGGGGTATAGTCGGAGATCCTCATACAGGAGCCGTATCAACGCCAATCTATCAAGTCAGCACATACAAACAGGATGGAGTCGGAAATCATAAAGGATTTGAGTACTCACGTACCGGTAATCCTACAAGACACGCATTAGAAGAGCTGATTAAGGATCTTGAAGAAGGACACGCTGGCTTTGCTTTTGGTTCAGGTATGGCTGCAATAACAGGAGTTATGATGCTTTTTAACAGCGGAGATCATGTTATTTTAACAGATGACGTTTATGGCGGAACATACCGCGTTATGACTAAAGTGTTAAACCGTCTTGGCATTGATTCTACATTTGTTGATACAAGTGATCTATCAAACATTGAAGGAGCGGTCAAAGAAAATACAAGAGCGCTATTTATCGAAACACCAACAAATCCGCTTCTTAAAATTACGGATGTAGAAGCTGCAGCCTCTCTGGCTAAAAAACATGGGCTGCTTACGATTGTAGACAATACATTCAGCACTCCGTATTGGCAGACTCCTCTTTTAATGGGAGCAGATATTGTCCTTCATAGTGCAACAAAATACATCGGCGGCCACAGTGACGTTGTAGGAGGGCTTGTTGTCGTTAACTCTGAGGAGCTGGCTGAACAGCTTCACTTTGTCCAAAACTCCACTGGAGGAGTTCTGGGGCCTCAAGATTCATGGCTTCTTATTCGCGGCATTAAGACTCTTGCGCTGCGCATGGAGGCACATGAAAGAAATACTGCTGCAATCGTCCAGTTTCTTGTTCATCATCCAGCTGTTAAAAAGGTGTTTTATCCAGGTCTTGCAGATCATCCAAACCATGAAATTGCCAAAAAACAGGCATCAGGTTTCGGCGGAATGGTTTCATTTGATGTAGGAAGCGAAGAGAAAG
Organism: Bacillus sp. V2I10; assembly: GCF_030817055.1. Taxonomy (NCBI): domain Bacteria; kingdom Bacillati; phylum Bacillota; class Bacilli; order Caryophanales; family Bacillaceae; genus Bacillus; species Bacillus sp. V2I10. The sequence goes on from NZ_JAUSYV010000001.1 coordinate 1,823,098, forward strand.
CAGAAGAAGTCTTGTCAAAAGTTAAGTATTTTACATTGGCTGAAAGCTTAGGTGCTGTTGAGAGTTTAATTTCCGTGCCTGCTAAAATGACGCATGCTTCGATTCCTGCAGAACGCCGCATGGAGCTAGGCATAACAGATGGTTTAGTAAGAATTTCTGTAGGTATAGAAGATTCAGAGGATTTAATTGAAGACTTAAAAAATGCTTTAAACTAATTCCTCTTTTGCCGGAATTTACATGCATAAATCACCGCTGCTATATGTTATGTTTTAGTAGAGACACATTTATGGCAGGTGAAAAGTAAAATGAATAAAAAACATGTTCGGCACCTAATGACAGATTACAAGAGATACGCATTTGTGCTGCTTGCAGTCAGTGTCTTTTTATATATGGGCATGCTGATTCCCGCACAGGGCCAAGAACCCAGTGCAATAAAAGAATATGTGATGATGGGGACGACTTCAGTCTTCTTGGCAGCAGCCTTTTTCTGTTTTAAACGATCCATCACATATAAGAAGCGTTTAGATGAGCAGGAAGATGCTTAAAGAAGGAACATGCATGCTTTCTGTCTGTAATTTTATATAAAAAGAAGAACCCATTCCAGCCTTAGGATGGGTTCTTTTACTTAGAATTGAGCACTTTGCTTTCAAGGATGGATAAATAAATTAGTTCTGCTCCCTGTGGCGTCATATGATTGCCTGATGGATCGATGATTCCTGAATTTAATAAAGCTTCATCCGAATCTCCGCCGGCAAACTTCACCATATTTGTCCAATTATCTATTAAAGTAACATCATTTTTATATGCGACTTCGCGGGTAATATCGTTGTATGAGTTATGCCAGTTCCTGGCTCCATCAGTATGAGCATAAAGCTTCTTCGGATAGCGGGTGTAGTATAGTTTGTCATTGCCCTTTCCTTCTACAATCGGCAAACAGGTCATAAGGACTGGAGTGCCGCCGGCATGCCTTACTTCTCGCACGTAATAGAGAAGATTTTCTTTAAAACGTGCATGGTCTACTTTAGGTTTCCCATTCGGCAAAATGACTGCATCATTTGTTCCAAACATGATGAAAACCAAATTCGGATCCATTTTCAGCACATCACGCTTAAAGCGTTTCCTTGCATCCTCAGTGGTTTCACCGCCAACCCCGGCATTATGGATCAAAGCCTGCCCGTTATTCACAGGCAAAGTGGATTTTATTAAATTTACCCATTTATCTGTATCTTGATAATTGCGGATGGTCCAGTTGGCGCCGCGCGTATTGCTGTCGCCAAAGGCCACAATCGTATATCTTTCTGATCGATTTCCGCAGCTCATTAATAGTAAAATCACAAGAAAAGCGGCAAGAGACAAATACTTTTTCAAAAAAAGCACCTCCAAATCACTAAAATCCATTATTAATCAAATAAATGGAAGAATCAATAGGGTTCTCAAAAGTGTCACAATGTATGCGTTTTAATTCTAAATAAATACAGGATAATTCCGTACAATCTTTCTTAGTACAGACACAAACATGCCCCGCTTTACATACAAATGTTTTATAGGCTAAAGCCTACATTCTGTATGTGGAGGTGGGTCAATGTCAGGGGTTTTAGCAGCTTTAGGATACTTATTAAAGGAATTAGTCTTTCTAGTATCATATGTAAAAAACAATGCCTTCCCTCAGCCTTTGTCAGCAAATGATGAAAAGAAGTATCTCAGGCTTATGGCGACTGGGGATGAACATGCCCGCAACATGCTGATTGAACATAATCTGCGGCTTGTAGCACATATTGTCAAGAAATTTGAAAACACCGGCGAGGACTCAGAGGATCTTATTTCTATCGGGACAATCGGCCTGATAAAAGCCATTGAAAGCTACTCGGAAGGAAAAGGAACAAAGCTTGCAACCTATGCTGCAAGGTGTATTGAAAATGAGATTCTCATGCACCTGAGAGCACTGAAGAAAACAAAGAAAGATGTTTCCCTGCATGATCCTATTGGACAGGATAAGGAAGGAAACGAGATAAGCCTGATAGATGTCTTAAAGTCAGAATCAGAAGATGTCATTGATACCATTCAGCTGAATATGGAGCTTGAAAAAGTGAAAGAATTCATTGATATTCTTGATGAACGGGAGAAAGAAGTAATTGTCGGAAGGTTCGGGCTAGATCTTCAGAAGGAGAAAACGCAGCGGGAAATTGCGAAGGAGCTTGGGATCTCAAGGAGTTATGTTTCAAGAATCGAGAAAAGGGCCTTAATGAAGATGTTTCATGAATTTTACCGGGCAGAAAAAGAAAAGAAAAACCAGCAAAAAAGCAAAGGATAAAAAAGCGAAGAACCTGTGAGGTTTCTTCGCTTTTTTTTGATAATAAATGAAATGATAGATGCAGCGGATGTATGGATGGTGCGCCTATGCAGTATCCTTCTCCACATTGAGGTGCATTCTTAAAACCATTTGAATCATCATTTTAACTCTCTCCTTTCTATTTATGGTTGTGGTGAAAATATAGATTAGTTGCCGTTGTACATTTGAAAGCATTTGTTCATCATTGCTTCATATGACTTGAAAACTTGTTCTTCATGCTGCACTTGATCGATTGATTTTTGCTTTCGTTTAATTGTTAAAGTAACAAATAATAAGTGGATGGTCATACCTATCACCTCCTTTAAATATTTTCCTTAAAATGTAAAATGCCACAGGGCATACCTGTGGCGTGAAACGTTCATATGAAAATGAGCATAAAAACGCCACAGGCAGATACTACTCAACCTGTGGCGGAAAGGACAATACTAAATTAGGATTGTGCACCAGTTCGGTCGAATAGAGAGATATTTAATTGGTTCATTTCTAATTGACTGATCAACATTTGATTCGACCTCCCTTTTCATAAATTTGATTACATTGGTAATTATATCCACAATAGAAGATATTGTAAACCCTTTTTTCACAAAATAGGCACAATTTTTTTGAAAACCAGGTGAAAACACTGTTATCGGCGGCAGCTGCCTATACAAAGTAGATGCATGTCACATATTTTATCAGTACAGTCAGATAAAGGAGGTCTCTCTAATGCGCTCGTGTTCACCCTTTTATGGACCGCCTGCTTTATATCCGTACCCATATCCTTATGCACCATACACCGGTTTTGGCTACTGGTATGCCTTTATTGTGGTACTTCTGATTCTTCTCCTTGTTCTTGGAGGAGGTTATTACTACAATAACTACTGCAAATAGCCAAAAAAAACACCTCATCGAATGAGGTGTCAGGCTGTCGACAAAGTCGGCAGCTATTTTCTTTATCTAGATGAGGTTCAAGATATAGTATGATTTTTTTGAATAGATATCAATATATGCAAAAATTCAAGAAACAAAAACCCCTTTTTCTTCAATAATTTCTCTGGAAAAGGGGTTTGTCTACACTCTGACACCTCATCGAATGAGGTGTCAGGCTGTCGACAAAGTCGGCAGCTATTTTCTTTATCTAGATGAGGTTCAAGATATAGTATGATTTTTTTGAATAGATATCAATATATGCAAAATTCAAGAAACAAAAACCCCTTTTTCTTCAATAATTTCTCTGGAAAAGGGGTTTGTCTATACTCTGACACCTCATCGAATGAGGTGTTTCTACATTTTTCTGATTTTGAATGAAGCAATCATACAAAATGATAAAATCATAAGCAAAAACATGTAATAGTAAGCCGGCATGAAATCCTTCCAAAGATAGCTTAACGTCAGAATACACCCTGCTGCTGTAATTGGAAGCCCATTGAAGAAGCCGCAGTTGTCAGATATGTTAAACCTTGCCAGTCTGAAAGCGCCGCATCCAATGTATAAGACGATAAAAAATGCGCCCGGAGCACCTAACTCAAAAAGAATTCCTTTATAAAGAAGTAGTGCGGGGGCTACACCAAATGATATAATATCACTCATTGAATCCAATTGCTTACCGAGTTCGGATTCAATATTAAACTTTCTGGCAACCATCCCATCAAACCGGTCTGCAAGTGCTGCGAGAAAAATAAGCAATAGACTTAGTTTTAAGACATCATTTATTGTATACAGAATCGCAAAACCGCCAAGGCCGAGATTGACGAGCGTAAGAAGATTGGCAGTATTTGCTTTTATTTTTTTTACTGTTGCGTCTACATAACTTATAAAAAACATAATTGCACTTCCTTATAATTGCATAAATGACCATTTAAGCCTACTTTTATTCTATGCATCAAAATCAATGTAGTAAAGTAATTTTTTTTGGAGGACTAAATTGAAAAAAAAACTGTACCAAAATCTAATTGAATTAACAAACTCTCTGCCTGTTTCAAAGTTTATCATGAAATTTGCTGAATCATCCCGCAGCCGTTTTATTATTCCGTCATATGTGAAGATTTATCAAGTCAATGTAAATGAAGCTAAAAAGCAGTTAGATGCCTATCCGTCTCTGCATGATTTTTTTATTCGGGAATTAAAAGAAGATGCAAGAACATTTGATGATAACCAAAATCATATCATAAGTCCTGTTGATGCCGTCATAGAACAATTCGGCACTATTTCTTCACATGATGCCATTATTGTCAAAAATCAGCCTTATTCTATTCACGATATGCTTGAAGATCCTGCTTTAGCAGAGAAGTATATAAATGGTTCGTTTATTGTTCTGTATTTGAGTCCGAGTCATTATCACCGCATACATAGTCCGGCTTCAGGAACGGTTGTTAAACAGTATGAGCTCGGGAATAAATCCTATCCAGTTAACAGATGGGGCTTAATGTACGGAAAATCACCACTGTCAAAGAATTTCCGGACTATTACAGAAATTAAAGAAGAAGATCATAATCATCTTGCAGTTGTTAAAATAGGGGCAATGTTTATAAATACGATTCAATTAACTCATGCTAATGAAAAGGTGCAAAAAGGAGAAGAGCTGGGTTATTTTTCTTTTGGATCTACAGTTGTTCTGCTGTTTGAAAAACACAAAACTGATTTTGCAGATTCAGTTGCACTGAAGAAGGAAGTGAAAGCAGGAGAGGTATTGGCTGTGAAAAAATGAAAAGAGGGGACTTCACGCTTTAAAAGCTAGCTGGACGCTTTTAAAACGTGAGTCAGAGAGCGGCGTTTAATTTCAATTTTTATCAATTCAATAAAATCTTCGCTTAAATTCATCTCTGTTGCTTTAAAATACGATTCAATCAATAGTTCATCAGATAGTTTACGCATCACTTTTCGCCGAATTTCCGGCTTGCACCTCCAATTATGGATAAGGTAAGGGTTCTATATATCAACACCATGCATATACTAATATGTTATTTTCTGCTAGTAAATTTAATTTAACACGAATTAAAAAATAGAACAATCGTTCTCTTATCCACAGAAGATGGTGGATAAGCTGTTAATATCTTGTTTATAATTTCTTTAGTAGAGGAATTTATATGAGTGTATAATGTGTATAATCTTATCCACAGGTGTTGATTTTTTACAAGTTTTGTCGAAAAATTTATTGAATACTTTCAGTTGATTTCCTCGGATGTCAAGTTTCTTTTGAAAGAACGTGCAAAATCAGATATGATGTAATTTGGCCAAAAAATGTTCGATGAGGTGTTTATATAATGTTAAAACTATTCCTGCCCGGTGAATATGTAAAAAATATCTTTGAAATATCTCCAACGGCTCTAAAAGAGCGCGGAGTGAAAGGGATTATTACAGACTTGGATAATACCCTTGTGGAGTGGGACCGTCCTAGCGCTACACCAAAGCTGATTGAATGGTTTAAAGATGTGAAAGATCATGGAATCGCTGTAACGATTGTATCTAATAATGTAGAAAAACGGGTGAAATCATTTTCAGACCCGCTAAACATTCCATTTATATATAAAGCGAGAAAGCCTATGGGCAAAGCGTTCAGACGTGCTGTGAAGAATATGAATCTGGAAAAAAAAGATGTGGTTGTCATTGGTGACCAGCTTTTAACAGACGTTCTCGGAGGAAACCGCAATGGTTTTCATACCATTTTAGTTGTGCCAGTAGCTTCTACGGATGGTCTTGTGACAAGGTTTAACCGTAAAATTGAACGCAGAATTTTAGCTGCTCTTAAAAGAAAAGGCTTAATTCAATGGGAGGATTAAACTAGTGATAGAAGAACAATTTGTTTGCATTGGCTGCGGTGTAAAGATTCAAACGGGAAATCAGGACGAGCTTGGATATGCGCCTGAGAGTACACTGCAAAAGGAAGTTATGATTTGCCAAAGATGCTTTCGTCTGAAAAATTACAATGAAATACAAGATGTTTCATTAACTGATGAAGATTTCCTTAAGATCCTGCACGGTATAGGAGATACAAATGCTCTTGTCGTGAAAATCGTGGATATTTTTGATTTCAACGGAAGCTGGCTGAATGGTCTTCAGCGTTTCGTTGGAGGAAATCCAATTTTGCTTGTTGGAAATAAAGCGGATATCTTGCCGAAATCCGTTAAGAAGCAAAAATTAATCAGCTGGATGAAGCGTGAAGCGAAGGAATTTGGATTAAATCCTGTTGATGTTTTCCTGATCAGTTCTGCGAGAGGACAGGGTATTCCGGAAGTAACCGATGCGATTGAGCAATACCGCGAAGGTCAGGATGTATATGTAGTGGGCTGTACGAATGTTGGGAAATCTACGTTTATTAACCGGATTATTAAAGAAGTATCGGGAGAAAAAGACGTTATTACGACTTCTCACTTCCCAGGTACTACTCTCGATTTAATCGAGATCCCGCTTGATGACGGGTCCTCATTATATGATACACCTGGAATCATTAATCATCATCAAATGGCCCATTTCGTAGATAAAAACGACCTCAAGCTTTTGTCTCCTAAAAAGGAAGTCAAGCCAAAGGTTTTTCAATTAAATGAAATGCAGACTTTATTCTTCGGCGGACTTGCACGCCTGGATTATTTAAGCGGCGGAAGAACTTCTTTGACATGCTATGTCCCTTCCGAACTGAATATTCATCGGACGAAACAGGAAAATGCAGATGATCTGTACAAAAGGCACGCAGGCGATATGCTTACGCCTCCAAGAATGGAGCAGCTGGAAGAATTCCCTGAACTTACTGCACATGAATTTACAATCAAGGAAGATAAAACAGATATTGTTTTCTCCGGACTTGGCTGGGTGACGGTAAACGAAGGGAATAAGAAAGTAACGGCGTATGCCCCTAAAGGTGTAAATGTTACATTAAGACCATCATTAATCTGATTGGGAGAGACTTTATGAATAGAGTATATGGACTGATTGGATGTCCTGTCGGGCATTCCATGTCACCGCTTATACACAATGATGCTTTTTTGCAAAAAGAGATAAAAGCTTCCTATCATGCTTTTCATGTTGAGAAAGATGATTTACAGGCTGCGATAGCAGGAATGAAGGCTTTAGGAATAGCGGGTTTTAATGTGACAATTCCGCATAAGGTTTCCATTATCCCATTTTTAGACAAGCTTGATAAGAGTGCTGAACTCCTCGGAGCGGTTAATACCGTTCTTAATAAAGATGGCTGTTTAGTAGGGTATAATACAGATGGTCAGGGATATTTACAGTCTTTAAAACATCTTCTGAACAAGCCTCTGCACGAGCAGAGATATTTAATTATTGGCGCAGGCGGAGCGGCAAGAGCGATTTACTTTACTCTGGCTGCTGAAGGCTGCGCGAACATTGATCTTGCCAACAGAACCCTTTCAAAAGCAGAGCAGCTTATGGAGGAATGTCCTGCCGGAAGTGCCGGAAGTGTTCTTTCGCTCAGCGAGTCAGAGCAGAGACTTTCAAACTTTGATGTCATCATTCAGACAACTTCGATCGGGATGCACCCGAATACTTCGCAGAAGCCTTTTGAGGTGACAAACCTTAAAAAAGGTTCTATTGTGAGTGACATCGTCTATAATCCTGTGAAGACAGCCCTTTTAAAGGAAGCAGAAGAGGCCGGAGCAAAAACATTGAATGGAGTCGGGATGTTTGTTCATCAGGCAGCTCTTTCATTTGAAATTTGGACCGGTGAAAAGCCCGATACAGCAAGAATGAGTGAATTAGTTTACGAACAATTAGGAGGATTTACATGTTAACTGGTAAACAGAAACGTTTTTTACGTGCAGAAGCACATCATTTAAACCCGATTTTCCAAGTGGGGAAAGGCGGGGTTAATGAAAATATGATCCAGCAGATCGCTGATGTGCTTGAAGTCAGAGAATTGATCAAAGTCAGTGTTCTTCAGAACTGTGAAGAGGATCGAGATTCAGTAGCAGAAGCGCTGTCAAAAGGGGCAAAAGCTGAGCTTGTTCAAGTGATCGGGAACACAATTGTTTTATATAAAGAATCAAAAGAAAATAAACAACTTAAGCTGCCTAGATAAATAGAGAGGTGGAGATGATGAGGAAAATCGGAATATTTGGAGGTACATTTGACCCTCCCCATTTTGGACACTTATTAATGGCAAGTGAAGTATTGCATTCTCTTCATCTTCATGAAATTTGGTTTATGCCAAACCAAAATCCGCCCCACAAGGACAGTGACGTCACAACTGACAGCATACATAGGCTGCAAATGCTTCAGTTGTGTACAGAAAAGCGGCCAGGGTTTAAGGTACAGAGCATTGAATTTGAGAGAAATGGCCCGTCGTACACATACGATACAATTATATTGCTGAAAAACCAATATCCAGACTGCTCGTTTTATTTTATTATTGGGGCAGACATGATAGAGTTTCTGCCCCAATGGCATAAAGTTGATCAGCTGATTGAACTTGTTCAATTTGTTGGCGTTAAACGTGCAGGCTTTGAATCAGATACAGAATATCCAATCATTGAAGTCGATGCGCCAATCTTTGAAGTATCTTCTACTATGCTTAGAGAGCGGATAAGACTTGGGCATGCCACAGATTATTTACTGCCGGATGAAGTGAGAGGCTATATTGAGGAGAATCACTTATATGGACCGTGAAAAAGCATTAGCACTAGTGAAGGAACATTTAACAGATCACAGATATGAGCATACAATCGGAGTAATGGAAACGGCAATTGTACTCGCAAGGCTATATGGAGCAGATGTGAAAAAAGCCGAGACAGCAGCCATTTTTCATGATTATGCAAAGTTTCGCAGAAAAGATGAGATGAAACAAATCATTATCGAGCAGAATATGACTAAGGAATTGTTGATTCACAGTCCGGAACTATGGCATGCTCCTGTTGGTGCTTATCTTGCAGAAAAAGAAGCAGGAATTAAGGATAAAGAAATTCTGGATGCAATCAGGTATCATACATCAGGAAGAGAAAATATGACGCTGCTTGATAAAGTTATATATGTAGCAGATTATATTGAACCGGGCAGAATCTTTCCCGGTGCAGATGAAGTAAGAGAACTTGCAAAGAACGATTTAAACAAAGCGCTGATAGTGTCAATGAAAAATACGATTTTATTTTTGCTGAAAAAAAATCAGCCAATTTATCCGCAGACTCTGCAATCTTATAATTTTTTGGTTTTTGAAGAAAAAGGAGGAACATTATATTGACTGGTAAAGAAACGCTGGAAATTGTAGCAAAAGCAGCAGATGACAAAAGAGGAGAAGATATCGTAGCTCTGAAAATGGAAGGAATCTCATTAATTGCAGATTACTTCTTAATTTGTCACGGAAATTCAGATAAACAAGTTCAGGCAATTGCACGAGAGATGAAGGATCAAGCGGGACAAAACGGCATTGAAGTGAAACGTCTAGAAGGGTTTGATGAGGCGCGATGGGTTCTGATTGATATGGGTGATGTAGTTGCACACGTCTTCCATAAAGACGAGCGCAACTATTACAAGCTTGAAAAACTTTGGGGAGATGCACCTTCTGAAAATCTGGAGAGTGTCCTTACACAATGATTTATAAAGGGTTTGCCGAGATTTACGATGAACTGATGAAAGAGGCTCCTTATACGCTTTGGACAGAATTTCTTCATGAAAGGATGTTCATGTTCGGAAATGGCGGGACCAATGTGCTTGATTTAGGCTGCGGAACTGGAGAAATTTCCATCAGGCTGAAACAAAAAGGTTACCAAGTTACAGGTATGGATATCAGCGAAGAAATGCTGTCGATTGCCTTTCAGAAAACGGCTGAAATGGGATTAAGCATTCCTTATTTTCAGCATGATATGAGATTGCCCGGTGAACTTGGACAATTATTTGACGGCATCTTCATATGCTGTGATTCTCTTAATTACCTTCAGTCGGAAGAAGATGTTCATGCGGCATTGCATGCTGCATTTGAGCAGCTTGCTCCTGGCGGGATTCTTGTTTTTGATGTGCATTCATTATACAAAATACATGAAATATTTAATGAAGCTACATTTGCTGATAATAACGATGAAGTCAGCTATATATGGAACAGCTTTATTGGAGATGCGCCGGACAGCATTGAACACGATTTGTCCTTTTTTGTAAGACGGGGCTCAATGTATGAGCGATTCGACGAATATCATATTCAAAGAACTTATTCTGTTAATCAATATGAAGAGATGCTTGGTCAAGCTGGATTTACTTTGCTTGAGGTCAGTGCAGATTTTAAAAATCAGCCTCCTGAACAACATTCTGAGAGAATCTTTTTTGTTGCTGCAAAGAAATAAAAAACCATCGGATTTTTTCGATGGTTTTTTTTATGAGCAGGAAGGAAAATATAATTTGATGGAGAATTCCTTAGGTATCACTCATACCTTTCGAATTGTTCTTTTACCTCTCTTAAGTCCTCATTGTATTTCCTGTGGGTTCTCTGAAATAAGTGCTCAAACACCTCACCAATTTCAGCCTCCATTACACTGATGCCTTCACCTGTTACACCGCCTTTTACACACACCTTCTCCTGTAAAGTTGGAAGTGTATACAGTTCGCTCTCTAAAAGCTTTCCAAGCCCTATTACCATTTCACTCGTTAACTGGACAGCCTGATGTTTTGTAATTTCCGTTTCTCTGACTGCCGCATCAATAAATCTTTGGAGAAGATAGCTGAAAAAAGCCGGGCCGCAGCTGACAATATCGGATGAAACTCTTGTTATGTGATCTTCAATTGTAAAAGGATTTGAAATGGCCTGAAATAATTCTTCGATTGACTTCCGCATAGATGGGCTGCAGTTTCCATAAGTAAGTAAAGAAACACCTGATAGAGCCCGATTTGTAATGCTTGGTATGGCACGGGCGACCTGACAATCAACAATAGACTGAAGCTGCTCAACATTAATGGGACTAGTTATAGAGATAATGCACTGATCTTTTCGTAAATAGGGTGATAATTTAACTAAAAGGGGGTAAATGTCAAGCGGCTTTACGCATATAAAAATAAGCTCAGATTGCCGAGCGATTTCATCAGGCGTTAAATATAAGTTTATTCTTGGATACTGTTTTTTCAGGTTTGCAGCTTTCTCAAACGTACGATTTGTAATATGAATGGCTGAGGGCTTAAGTGCATTCGATTCAATAAACGCTTCAATTAATATTTTCCCCATATTCCCTGTTCCAATAAAGCCTGCGTTCAATGTTTCATCCCCTCCTTTAACATACTTTCTCCTACACTTTATGAAAAAAGTTAAAAAAATATGAATCACATGAAGGAGTAATGAATGGAAATTCTAAAAAAATATAAATACTTACTTGGTTTAATAGGAATTTCTGCAGCTCTGTTTCTGTATCAAATGCAGCAAAACTCAATTCCTTCCGAACAAAGCACTCAAATGGACAAAGATGAAGCTTCTTTATTAATCGGAGAACAGGTTTTAGAAGAGGATCCCGATTCAGATGCTGCCAATGAAGAGCAGACAGTCATTGTTGATGTAAAAGGGGAAGTTCAAAAGCCTGGTGTATATGAAATGAAGCATGGAGAAAGGTTTCATCATGTTATTGAAAAAGCTGGCGGCTTAACGAAAGCTGCGGATGCGGTCCAAATCAATCTTGCAGCGATGCTTGAAGACGGAATGGTTGTCTATATCCCAAAACTCGGAGAGACAGCAGAAGATAACGTTCAGCAGCCTGCAGCAGCTGGAGTTGACGCGGGAGAACAGAAGGTCAATCTTAATCATGCAACAGCAGAAGAGCTCCAGACGCTCACAGGAATTGGCCCGGCAAAGGCGGAAGCCATTCTTTCTTACCGGGAAGAAGCGGGAGGTTTCAAAACGATTGAGGATCTCATGAACGTTCCAGGGATAGGAGAAAAATCATTCGAAAAATTTAAAGACAGTATTTCTGTAAAATGAATTGACGGGCTTTTCCTTCTATCGATACACTAAAGGAAGAGCTACAGCTACTTCTACAAATGGGGGATAACATGAACAGAATTTCCTGGAATCAGTATTTTATGGCACAAAGTCATCTGCTTGCGCTAAGAAGCACATGTACTCGCCTTGCAGTAGGAGCAACAATCGTCAGGGACAAGCGCATTATTGCCGGAGGATATAACGGTTCGATTGCAGGAGGTGTCCATTGCATTGATGAGGGATGCTATGTAATCGATAATCACTGTGTGAGAACCATTCATGCAGAAATGAATGCTTTGCTGCAATGTGCTAAATTTGGCGTGCCGACCGCAGGAGCAGAAATATATGTAACACATTTTCCTTGTCTGCAATGCTGCAAAGCCCTTATTCAAAGCGGCATCAAAAAGGTCTATTTTGCTGAAAGCTACAAAAATCACCCGTATGCAGCCGAGCTATTTGAACAAGCAGGTGTTCATGTAGAGCAGGTTGAGACGAATGAGGACCCTTTAGCTTCCGAACAGAGAAAATTTATTGATGAATTGCTTGAAAAATTAAATGATGACCCTGAGCGGAATACGCTTTTAGAAAAAGCAAAAAAGCTGTTCAAAAGCAACGTATAATTTCGGCATGTCTAAAATAAGCTATCAAGGAAAGCTCATCTATTTTGCGGCAGCAGCCGGTTTAGCCGTTGCTGCTGCAAAATTTCCATTCGACCCGATTTCCCTCTTCATTATACTTCTCTTTTATGCACATCTTCTTTTACGCAAAAAAATGACTTTGCTGATTGGCTGTATGGGCATTTTCACCCTCTTCATTCTTCATTTTTACGCAGAAGAAAAAGGCAATATTACAGGATTCGCTGAAGGCAGAATTACTGTTCAAGGCAAATTCGCTGACTTTCCTGAAATAGACGGGAATCAATTGAAAGGTGTTATAAATGTTAACAAAGAAAAGATAACTGCCGTATACTATTTCAGTTCAGAGGAAGAGAAAAACAGGTTCAAACTATTGGAAATAAGTACATCTTGTACATTTAAAGGGGAATTAAAGCCCCCTAAACATGCAACGAACCCGAATGCTTTTGATTATTCAGATTACCTAAAATACAATAGAATCCATTGGGTGCTGACTGCCGATTCTATTGATCAATGCAGGAATTCAGATCAAACATTAGTAGAAAAATTGAAAGAATACAGACAAGATGGAATTCAATTTATTTCTGATGTGTTTCCAAAGGAATCCAAAGGGATTGTACAAGCTCTTTTGTACGGGGAACGTTCTCATATTTCCGAGGATATAAACAAGGCATATCAGGAGCTGGGCATCGTTCATTTGCTTGCAATCTCTGGTCTCCATGTCGGTATTTTAGTTTCTGGACTATACTATTTTCTGATCAGAACGGGAATGACACATGAAAAAACGAAACTTCTTTTAATCTTGTCCCTGCCGGTTTACTGCATAATCGCTGGAGGGGCACCCTCCGTTCTCAGGGCTGCAGGGATGAGCATGCTTTATCTTGCATCAAAACAAATGAAGCTGCAGCTTTCCACGATTGATGTTATTTCTGTTACGTTCCTTGTTCTGCTATTTGCTGATCCATATTATTTATTTAATGTTGGATTTCAATTGTCCTTTTCTGTAAGTATTGCGCTCATCCTGTCAGCCCGGGCTTTTTCAAAAATCCCCAACCGCTTTTATCAGCTGCTGGCAGTTTCGTCAGTAGCCCAGCTCGCATCCCTTCCGATTATTTTGTACAGCTTTTATCAAATTTCCATTTTAAGCCTGCCAATGAATATTCTATTTGTGCCTTTTTATTCTGTGGTCATTCTCCCTTTATCACTGGCCTCAGTGTTTGGGATGATTATTTTTTCTCCATTAGGCTCAATCCTCATAGCCGTAACGGATCTTTTGCTGAAAATAAGCAATAACATTGTTCTGTTTATCAACAGCTTGCCTTCCTTCATGCTTCTGTTTGGCAAACCATCTTTTCTGTTTCTTTTTCTATTTACCGTATTCCTTTGCCTGGCTTTTATCGTTTACGAGAAGTCCAATCGATTGATAGAAATGCGGCTATTCGTTTTATTCATTGTCCTTCTCCTTTTTTATCAGTACGAATCGGAGTATTTCGTACAGACAGGCGAGATCGTGATGCTTGATGTCGGTCAGGGTGACTCCATTTATCTCTCAGCACCGCATAATCAGGGGACATACTTAATTGATACGGGCGGCATACTCTCATTTAATCAGGAAAAATGGAAAGAAAAAAGCAATCCTTATTCGATCGCTGAAGATACTCTTATTCCTTTTCTAAAATCAAAAGGCAAAAGAACACTTGATAAATTGATTTTGACTCATGGAGATGCAGATCATGCGGGTGAGGTTACCAAACTTCTTGATGAAATTCGTGTCAGAGAGCTGATTGTGCCATATGGTTTTTTAAGAGGAGAATTTGAGCAGGAAATCATTGATAAAGCGAAAAGTAAAGGAACCGAGGTGTCCGTATTGAAAAGCGGGGACGCTGTATCTGACTCATTTTTCAAATTGAACATCGTATCTCCAATCGCGTTGTCAGAGAGTAAAAATGACGATTCACTCGTTATATTTGCTAAGATTGGGGGCTTAAACTGGCTGTTTACAGGTGATCTTGAGCACGAAGGAGAAAAGCGTATTCTAGAAAAATATAAAGGATTAAAAACCGATGTATTAAAGGTTGGACATCATGGAAGCAAGGGGTCTACTTCAGATTCGTTTTTAAAGCAGCTTCAGCCAAAGATTGCTTTAATTTCAGCAGGGGAGAACAACCGGTATCATCATCCTCATAATGAAGTGATCGGGCTGCTTCAGAAATATGGGATGGAAATTCTTCAAACGAAGGATCATGGTTCGATTACTTTTAAATTTAGTGGAGATAGTGGAACGTTTTCCGTTCAGCCTCCATACGATAACGTATCAGATAAATGATTTTTGCAATTAGAAAAGCGGAAGCGCCTTGGGCAGTTCTGTCAGGCAGATCCGTTCTGACCGAGAAGTCAGGCGCTTGTGCTGGACAATGAAAAAGAGACTGCTCTGCAGTCTCTATGTAAGGGTTGTCATGAACCGATTAACTTAATAACTGTCGCTAATACGAAAATAGTGGCAAAAAAGCCAAAAGAAACGACAAATCCAACTCCTGAGTCTACTGCATCGTTGCGTTTGCTTTGAACATTCTTTTCAAATTCATTCACAATTTACCCCTCCTATATGCCTTATAGTATAAGCCAAATCATTTAAAAAATCTATCATTTTCCAATCAGGTTTTGACAACACTTTACACAAATAGAAACTCATCAGAGTGAGAAAAATATATACAACATATTGATCGCTTACCTGCATATGTATCCTGGGGCATATGCGGTGGCGTTTATATATATGGGAACCGGCTGAGCCTGTTCCCTATTCATTTTGCCCATTTATATAATCCGCACTTGCTAAACAGGCAGGGTACCGATAGGATTAGAAAAGAATGATTGAAACTGGGTGATAAAATGATATCAAACGTCTGGAAAGATTTAAAAAATAAACAGCTGAAGCCGGCATACCTGCTTCTTGGAAAGGAATCTTACCTTATTCAGGAAACCGTTCAGCTTATTATTGAAGCTGCGTTGGATCCTTCTGAGATGGACTTTAATCTTGCACAGTATGACCTGTCAGAGACCCCATTGGAGTCCGCCATTGAAGATGCAGAAACACTTCCTTTTTTAGGTGAAAAAAGAGTGGTTATTCTTAAGAATCCTCAATTTTTAACGAGTGAAAAAAAGAAAGAAAAAATAGAACACCGCATCGAAAAATTAGAGGAATATTTAAAAAGTCCTGCTCCATACACCATTTTGGTTATTGTGGCCCCCTACGAAAAACTTGATGAAAGAAAAAAAATTACAAAAGCTGTTAAAAAAATGACAGAAGCTGTAGAGATAAATGGATTTTCTGAGCATGAAACAAAGAAGTGGATGAATGAATTGGCAGATGCAAATGCCATTGCACTTGAAAATTCAGCAAGAGATCAGCTTTATATGCTGTCAGCCGGCAATTTAATGGCCATCTCACAAGAAATGAAAAAGTTGGGTACATATGCGGGTGAAGGCGGAACAATAACGGAAGACATTGTTTCTTCCCTTGTTTCAAGAACACTTGAGCAGAATATTTTTGAATTGATTGAGAAGGTTATCCGCAAAGACAGAACTCGTGCCATGCAGATTTTTTATGATCTGCTGAAAGCAAACGAGGAACCGATAAAAATCTTATCCTTGCTGATTAATCAATTCAGACTGATTCTTCAAGTGAAAGAGCTGTCTGTTCTGGGATATGGACAGCAGCAAATTGCGGGAAACCTCAAGGTGCACCCATTCCGTGTGAAACTGGCCATGCAGCAGGCACAGCTTTTTCAATCCTCAGAACTGACATCGATCATGAATCAGCTTGGTGACGCAGACTATGAAATGAAAACCGGAAAAACGGACAAAAGACTTGCTGTTGAATTATTTCTACTCCGCTTATTCAAATAAAGTCCATAAAAAAAATCCTCTTCTCGGGAAGAGGATTTTTTTATTATGCTGAAAGACCGTTTACAGATTTCGTTAAACGAGATTTGTAACGAGCAGCAGCGTTTTTGTGGATTAGACCACTTTGAGCAGCTTTGTCAATTCTTTTAGAAGCTACAGCTAGTGCAGCTTTTGCATTGTCAGCATCATTGTTAACAACTAGAGCTTCTACTTTTTTAATAGCAGTACGCATTGCAGATTTGATTGTTACATTGTGTGCATTGCGCTCAGCGTTAGTTTTTGTGCGTTTGATTGCAGATTTGATGTTTGGCATTCGTTTCACCTCCTAAAAAGCATTCGAGATCTATTATACTCGACATTTTCATCAATAATAAGAACAAGTGATATTTTATCAAACGGACATATAGATTGCAATATAATTGTAAAGGAAATTATCACGGCTTATACATGTCAAGAATGAAACCTGCAAATTAAGGCAAAAATACATAATAAGAAAGACTATGCAGCCAGGAGGTTATGATAGTGAAAGAACCTTTAGATTTGAGTATGTATTCAGTTCGAACAGATTTGGCCATTGAAGCACGCGATATGGCAGCTGAATCTAAAACATCTGAGCCTGAAAAGAAATCACCCGAAATGGAAGGCGTTATTGTCAAAGAGCAGAACGATAATGGAGTTAAAATAACATCTCTCCAAATTACTGAGAAGGGTGCAGAGCTTACGGGAAAGAAACCGGGAAATTACTTGACACTTGAAGTACAGGGAATTCGCCAAAAAGATACAGCTTTGCAAAATCAAGTTGTCGACGTTTTTGCAAAAGAATTCAGCAGTTTTATGGATGGTCTGAAGATTCCAAAGGATGCAAGCTGTCTAGTTGTGGGACTTGGCAACTGGAATGTAACACCAGATTCGCTTGGTCCCCGTGTTGTTGAAAACCTTCTTGTTACACGTCATTTATTTCAGCTGCAGCCTGAAAATGTACAGGAAGGCTTCAGGCCAGTAAGCGCTATTTCACCTGGAGTAATGGGAATTACCGGGATTGAAACAAGTGATATTATTACCGGTATTATTGAAAAAAGCAAACCGGATTTTGTCATTGCCATTGATGCGCTGGCTGCAAGATCGATAGAGCGTGTAAATACAACCATTCAAATTTCAGACACCGGCATTCATCCCGGATCTGGTGTAGGAAACAAACGAAAAGAGTTGAGCATGGATACTCTGGGCATTCCTGTTATTGCGCTTGGGATTCCGACGGTTGTTGATGCGGTATCGATAACAAGTGATACGATTGACTTTATCTTAAAGCACTTCGGAAGAGAGATGAAGGAAGGAGACCGCCCTTCTAAGTCCCTCACTCCCGCTGGGATGTCATTTGGAGAAAAGAGGGTGCTGTCTGATGAAGATCTTCCTTCTGATGAACATAGACAGCAGTTCCTTGGGATTATTGGAACCCTTGAAGATGAAGAAAAAAGAAGACTGATTCATGAAGTTCTATCTCCGCTTGGGCATAATTTAATGGTGACTCCAAAAGAAGTGGATACATTTATTGATGACATGGCAACTGTAGTGGCAAATGGGCTGAATGAGGCACTTCATCAGCAGGTGGACAGCAGCAACGCGAGGTCATATACCCATTAAAAAATAGTCTACTTTCTCCGGCTCCTGCATATAGTTAAGCAGGCAAGCTTTGAAGGAGGAAGAAGATGAAGCATTCTCGTAATAATCGCGGAATAATAGTGACTCTGAATGGGACAAGCTTGAAAAAAGGATTTGCACTCAGCTTTATCGGGTTTATGCTCGTATTTTTGCTTTCAGGCGCGCTTACTTCCCTAAATCCAGAATATAGGATCACATCCAAATCAATTAATGAATTAACAAATAATATTACAGGTGATTCCTTTATTCATCTACTTGGTTTCGAAAATCGCTATTTTGTTCAGGATTTACCTAAAGAGGCTAAACCTCCAAGTGTTTCTTCTTTATTTTTTAAAGCGGCTACAAGCATTAATCCGGAGGATCCGCGGAGTCTCCTTGGAAGGGAACTTCCTGGATTCACCCTGTTTGACAGCGAAATCGTAGTGGCTGGAGAAGGTACAGTTTATACAACGATGCCTATTGAATCCCCGCCTCCAACAGAGGTGCTGTTAGAGGAGCGGGAAGCATCAATTGCTGACTTAAAAGGGGCGGACGATCAGTCCGATCAGTCCAAAACACCGCCTATAGCGACGACAGGCGAACGCAAAGTTGTTTACATTTACCATACACATACAACAGAATCCTATTTGCCTATGTTAAAAAATGTGAAAAATGCAAACAGTGCTTATCATTCTGAAGCAAACGTAACTCTCGTTGGAGACAGGCTCGGAAAATCGCTTGAAGACCAAGGAATAGGAACAAACGTTGATAAAACAAATTTCATGAAGAAGCTGAATGAAAAAGGCTGGTCTTTTACAAAAGCCTACTCTATGTCCAGGCCGACAGTCGAAACAGCGATAGCAGGGAATAAAGAGCTGGATTATGTAATCGATATTCACCGTGATTCTCAGCGGTATAAAATTACAACAGCAGATATTAACGGCAAAAAATATGCCAAGGTGGCATTTGTCATTGGAGGAAAGAATCCGCTTCATGACAAAAACAAACAATTGGCATCAGAGCTTCATAAAAGAATAGAAGCTAAATACCCGGGACTCAGCAGAGGAGTTTTTCTTAAGGATTCACCAGGATCAAACAGCCTGTTTAATCAGGACCTGACTCAAAACGCCATGTTAATTGAATTCGGCGGGATTGATAATAATCTTGATGAATTGAATCGAACAGCAGACGCAGTAGCGGATATTTTCAGCGAATATTACTGGCAGGCTGAAAAAGCGGATGCGGATTCAGCTGCTGAAAAAAAATAAGGATTAGAGGGAAGTATGATGATGAAATTCATGCTAAAGTGCTTTGTCCTAAGCTCAATATTGCTGCTTGGTGTTCTGTTTGGCATGCAGCAGGCCAATCAGGGTCTTGTAAAAATGAAAGGATATGAAGACCCGAATTTGAGCAGCGCTTTTGAAGTGAAAAATGATTCATCAGGAGAATTGGAAGCTTCCGTTTTAGGCGTCAGCCATAATCTCGAAGAAAAACAGGAAAAACTTGAGGAAATGGAAGCATTCAATTTCTTTTCCCAGCTGGGCAAAAAATTTGCTACTCTTGCAAATGCAGTCATAACTGGCTTTATCACATTTTTAGCAGGACTGGTTGAAAGCCTGTTTCAATAATGGATCAATGGAATATGCTGAAGGGAAGTCCGTTTTAGGGCTTCCCATATTTTGTTTAGCGGATAAACCTGCTTCGGCTAAAAAAAGGCAATCTAAGCTGTTAACTAAACTCCTAGCCCCTCGGCCAGAACAAAATCCAAAAAAAGTCAAACCCGGACTTTTCGGGTGAATTCTTATCTGTTTGTCGGGTCTGAACAGTCGGTTCCGCTTTTCCCATTGTCCAGCTCCACCGCCCAACTCCTCGGCCAGAACGGCTCCGCCAGTAAAGGCAAAAAGCGCCTTTTATGACGGATCCTTATCTGTCTGTCGGAGCTAAACGGGCGGTTCCGCTTTTCCCAGTTGAATGTTACTTCCCCTATTGATATAATTAAATTTAGTGCATTGGCCAGTTTAGTAGGAGTGATAGAACGATTATGAAGAATAAAGAAGATAAATTAAATAGACAATCCAAAATACGCAATTTCTCGATTATTGCCCATATTGACCACGGCAAATCAACGCTTGCGGACCGGATCCTTGAAAAAACGTCAGCGTTGACACAACGGGAAATGAAAAATCAGCTTCTTGACTCAATGGATCTTGAGAGAGAACGCGGAATAACAATTAAATTAAATGCCGTTCAATTAAGATATAAAGCAAAAGATGGAGAAGAATATATTTTCCATTTGATTGATACACCGGGACATGTCGATTTTACATACGAGGTTTCCCGCAGTCTGGCTGCATGTGAAGGAGCTGTATTGGTTGTTGATGCTGCTCAGGGAATTGAGGCTCAAACCCTTGCGAATGTTTATTTGGCTCTTGATAATGATCTGGAAATTCTTCCAATTATCAACAAGATTGACCTTCCAAGCGCTGATCCTGAACGTGTTCGCCAGGAAATTGAAGATGTAATCGGTCTTGATGCTTCAGAAGCTGTTCTCGCTTCAGCTAAAGCTGGAATCGGAATTGAAGAAATATTGGAACAGGTTGTTGAAAAGGTGCCTGCTCCTCAAGGTGATCCTGATGCGCCGCTTAAAGCGCTTATCTTCGACTCCTTATATGACGCATACCGCGGTGTAGTGGCATACATTCGAGTTGTTGACGGAACAGTTAAAGTCGGACAGAAAATCAAGATGATGGCAACCGGCAAAGAATTTGAAGTAACAGAGGTCGGTGTCTTTACACCTAAAGCTCTTTTGCTTGATGAATTAAATGTTGGTGATGTTGGATTTTTAACAGCTGCCATTAAAAATGTCGGCGATACAAGAGTCGGGGACACGATTACGGATGCGAAAAATGGTGCAACAGAGGCACTTCCAGGCTACCGTAAATTAAATCCAATGGTGTATTGCGGTCTGTATCCAATTGATACTGCAAGATACAACGATCTTCGCGAGGCATTAGAAAGATTGGAGCTGAATGATTCTGCGCTTCAATATGAACCGGAAACGTCTCAGGCTCTTGGTTTCGGCTTCCGCTGCGGATTCCTTGGACTGCTGCATATGGAAATTATCCAGGAACGGATTGAACGTGAATTTAAAATCGATTTAATTACAACCGCACCAAGTGTTATTTACAATGTCTTTTTGACAGATGGTAGCGAAGTCCGGATTGATAATCCATCAAATCTTCCTGATCCGCAAAAGATTGACCGGATCGAAGAGCCATACGTGAAAGCCACCGTTATGGTTCCAAACGATTATGTAGGTGCGGTGATGGAACTTTGCCAAAATAAACGAGGCAACTTTATCGACATGCAATATTTGGATGAAAATAGAGTGAGCATTGTTTATGAACTTCCATTATCTGAAATTGTATATGATTTCTTTGACCAATTAAAATCAAACACAAAAGGATATGCATCATTTGATTATGAGCTGATTGGATATAAAACATCCCAGCTTGTGAAAATGGATATCCTGCTCAACAATGAGAAAATTGATGCTCTGTCATTTATTGTTCACAGAGATTCAGCCTATGACCGCGGTAAAATCATTGTAGAGAAGTTAAAAGAATTGATTCCGCGCCAGCAATTCGAGGTGCCGATTCAGGCTGCAATCGGCCAAAAAGTGGTTGCACGTTCTACGATCAAAGCTATGCGCAAAAACGTTCTTGCCAAATGCTACGGAGGAGATATTTCCCGTAAACGCAAACTTCTTGAAAAACAAAAAGAAGGTAAGAAACGAATGAAAACGGTTGGTTCTGTAGAAGTTCCTCAGGAAGCCTTCATGGCTGTTCTGAAAATGGATGACAATTAATTCAGGATCATTTACATTCAAACTTAAACTATGATAACGTAAGAAAAAACATTTGCCGCAGTCAACGCACTGCGGCTTCTTTATTAGAAGGTGAGAAAAATGGTCAAAGCTGCATATCTTCACATTCCTTTTTGTGAACAAATCTGTCATTATTGCGACTTTAACAAGGTCTTTTTGAAAAATCAGCCTGTTGATGAGTACCTTGACAGCATGCAAATGGAAATGAGAAACACTCTTTTAAAATACCCGGAGGATTCCCTTGAAACGATTTTTATTGGCGGAGGAACGCCTACTGCTTTAAACGAAAAACAAATGGAAAAGCTGCTGAAAGCTATAAATGAAGAATTTAAGCCACTTCCTTCTTTACATGAATTTGCCGTAGAAGCAAATCCTGGCGATCTTTCATATGAAAAGCTTAAAGTGATGAGAGACCTTGGAGTAAACCGCTTGAGTTTCGGAGTGCAGACATTTAACGATGAGCTGCTTGAAAAAATTGGCCGCACACACCGTTCGGCTGATGTTATGAAAAGTATTGAGCTTGCCAAAAAAGCAGGCTTTGACAATATAAGCATTGATCTGATGTACGGACTGCCGGGGCAGACAATCAGCGATTTCAGAGATTCGCTTAGGATCGCATTTGGCCTGGATGTCCAGCACTATTCTTCGTATTCACTCATTGTTGAGCCTAAAACTGTCTTTTATAACTTAATGTCAAAAGGCAGATTGACTCTTCCTCCTCAGGAAGAAGAGGCCCTCATGTATGAATATCTCATGGAAGAAATGGAGCAGCACGGTTTTCATCAATACGAAATCAGCAATTTTGCCCTTCCCGGTTATGAAAGCAGGCATAATCTTACTTATTGGAATAATGATGAGTACTACGGAATCGGAGCTGGAGCGCACAGTTACACAGGCAATATCCGGCGTGCAAATGCAGGTCCTTTAAAAAAATATATGCAGCTGATTGGGGAAACAGGTTTTCCCTATCTGAATGAGCATCAAGTAACTGAAGCTGAAAAGATGGAAGAAGAACTTTTTCTTGGCTTGCGTAAATCTGCTGGAGTGAGCAAAAAGAGATTTGCCGATAAGTTTAGCATGCCTTTAACAAAAGTGTTTGGTTACCAGATTCAAGAACAAACAGAAAAAGGCCTATTAAATGATCATCAAGATTCCATTTCACTTACACATAAAGGGAAATTGCTGGGAAATGAAGTTTTTCAGGCATTTTTAGGTGTTATCCCTTCCGAATAGGGTAAACAGAAAAGACGACGTTTTTGCGTGTGTCTTTTTGTTTTACTTTCTTTCGTTAATTAAACATAAACTATAGGGGAATTTAATCTAAATAATTGACAATTATCGTTTGATTTGATACTTTTTATTATAGATTTAGCACTCGCGCATACAGAGTGCTAACAGAGGTGATGATAATGCTAACAGATCGTCAGCTTTTAATCCTTCAGGTCATTGTTGATGATTTTATTCAATCTGCTCAGCCGGTAGGCTCAAGAACATTGTCTAAGAAGGAATCGATCACATTCAGTTCTGCAACAATCCGAAATGAAATGGCAGATCTTGAAGAAATGGGTTTCATTGAAAAGACTCACAGTTCATCAGGCAGAGTTCCTTCGGAGAAAGGATACCGCTATTATGTGGATCACTTGCTTGCTCCGCAGAAACTGACGAATATGGATGTTGTTACAATTAAATCTGTCTTTACAGAACGTATATTTGAGCTTGAAAAGGTAGTGCAGAAGTCTGCTCAGATTCTTTCGGATTTAACGAATTATACGTCAATTATTCTTGGTCCTAAAGTAAACGAAAATCGGCTGAAACGAATTCAGATCGTTCCAATCAGTGAAGATACTGCTGTTGCAATTATTGTGACAAATACGGGCCATGTTGAAAATAGAACCATTTCTTTTCCAGGAACAATTGATCCGCAGGATATTGAAAAAATGGTTAACATATTAAATGAGCGATTATTTAATGTTCCGATTGTCGAATTGCATGACAAAATATACAAAGAAATAGTAAACTTGCTGAGGAATCATATACAAAACTATGATTCCATCATGAAAGTTCTATCCGGAACATTTACGATGAACGCAAATGAAAAAATATATTTCGGCGGGAAAACAAATATGTTAAGCCAGCCGGAATTCAATGATATCTCACGTGTCAGAACGCTTTTGACAATGATTGAAGAAGAGCAGGAATTATATAATATTCTTCAGGCCTATGATTCAGGGATTACAATTAAAATCGGCAAAGAGAATCAGAACATTGCAATGGAAAATTGCAGTCTGATCACTGCAACCTATTCTGTTGATAATAAACAAATAGGGCGGATTGCGGTTCTTGGTCCGACAAGAATGGAGTACTCCCGTGTTATCAGTCTGCTGCAGAGAGTCACAAAAGATATGTCCAAAGCCTTAACTAATCTGTATCACTCATAAAAACATTGTCCATATTGTAAGAGAGCGGAAAATTGCTTTCCGCTCCCTTTCCATGGCTTTGCACTTTAAGGGAGGTGAAAGAAATTGACTAACGAAGCAAAAGAAAGCTTAAAAGAAAATGGAACAGCTTCTGAACAAGAAGAAACATTGGTAAACCAAGAGGGCGAATCAATGGATTCTGAAACACAAGCTGAACAAGCGCAGGAATCTGATGAGTTATCTGCAGCCAAAGCTAAGATTGAAGAGCTTGATGCCAAGCTTAGTGAAACTGAAAATCGTATGTACCGCGTACAGGCAGATCTAGATAACTTCAGAAGAAGAGCACGGCTTGATCTTGAGGCTGCTCAAAAATATCGTTCTCAAAATCTGATAACCGAAATACTGCCAGCTCTTGATAATTTTGAAAGAGCGTTAAAAATAGATACGGATGACGAAAAAACACAATCCTTACTACAGGGAATGGAAATGGTTTATCGCCAGCTGGTGCAGGCTCTGCAAAATGAAGGAATTGAAGCCATTCAAGCAGAAGGCCAGCCGTTTGACCCGCATCTTCATCAGGCAGTCATGCAGGTAGAAGATGATCAATATGAATCCAATGTTGTCATTGAAGAATTCCAAAAAGGCTACAAATTAAAAGACCGCATTATCAGACCAGCTATGGTTAAAGTCAATCAATAACTTACATATTAGGAGGTTTCTACGATGGGGAAAATTATCGGCATCGATTTAGGTACAACAAACTCATGTGTTGCAGTATTAGAAGGTGGAGAACCTAAGGTTATTCCAAATGCAGAAGGCAACCGCACAACTCCTTCAGTAGTAGCATTTAAAAATGGCGAGCGCCAGGTTGGTGAAGTTGCAAAACGCCAGGCTATTACAAATCCAAACACAATTATGTCCATCAAACGACATATGGGAACGGACTATAAAGTAGAGGTTGAAGGCAAGGAAAATACTCCTCAGCAGATCTCTGCGATCATTCTTCAGCACTTAAAAGCATATGCAGAAGACTATTTAGGCGAGCCGGTTACAAAAGCCGTTATTACAGTACCGGCATACTTCAATGATGCTGAGCGTCAGGCAACAAAAGATGCAGGTAAAATTGCAGGACTTGAAGTAGAGCGTATAATCAACGAACCAACTGCAGCAGCACTTGCATATGGTTTAGATAAAACAGACCAAGATCAAACGATCCTTGTTTACGATTTAGGCGGCGGTACATTTGACGTATCCGTTTTAGAACTTGGAGATGGAGTATTTGAAGTTCGTTCAACAGCTGGTGACAACCGTCTTGGCGGAGATGATTTTGACCAAGTAATCATTGATTATCTAGTTTCCGAATTCAAAAAAGAAAATGGCATCGACCTTTCAAAAGACAAAATGGCTCTTCAGCGTTTGAAGGATGCTGCTGAAAAAGCTAAGAAAGATCTTTCCGGTGTATCTTCAACACAGATTTCATTGCCATTTATCACAGCTGGAGAAGCTGGGCCGCTTCACTTAGAAGTGACATTGTCACGTGCTAAATTCGAAGAGCTTTCTTCTGATCTAGTTGAGAGAACAATGGGTCCAGTTCGCCAGGCGCTTAAAGATGCTGGTCTTTCTAAAAATGAAATTGACAAAGTAATCCTTGTTGGAGGATCTACTCGTATACCTGCAGTTGTAGAAACAATCAAAAAAGAGCTTGGCCAAGAGCCGTCAAAAGGTGTTAACCCAGATGAAGTTGTAGCACTTGGCGCAGCAATTCAAGGCGGAGTTATCACAGGCGACGTTAAAGATGTTGTTTTACTTGACGTAACACCACTTTCACTTGGGATTGAAACAATGGGCGGCGTATTTACGAAGTTAATCGAGCGCAACACGACGATTCCAACAAGCAAATCACAAGTATTCTCAACGGCTGCTGACAGCCAAACAGCTGTAGACATCCATGTTCTTCAAGGTGAGCGCCCGATGTCTGCAGATAATAAAACATTAGGCCGTTTCCAATTAACGGATATTCCCCCAGCTCCGCGCGGAGTTCCGCAAATCGAGGTATCATTCGATATTGATAAAAACGGAATCGTAAATGTTCGTGCAAAAGATTTAGGCACAAACAAAGAACAAACAATCACAATTAAATCTTCAACAGGTTTAAGTGATGAAGAAATCGAACGCATGGTAAAAGAAGCAGAAGAAAATGCAGATGCTGATAAAGCACGCAAAGAAGAAGTTGAGCTTCGCAATGAAGCTGATCAGCTAGTATTCACTACTGAAAAGACTCTTAAAGATCTTGAAGGTAAAGTAGACGAAGCTGACGTTGCAAAAGCGAACGAAGCGAAAGATGCATTAAAAGCTGCTATTGAGAAAAATGAGCTTGAAGAAATCAGAACGAAAAAAGATGAGCTTCAAGAAATCGTTCAGCAATTATCTATGAAATTGTATGAAGAAGCTGCAAAACAGCAACAAGGTGCTGAAGGTGCAGCAGAAGCGAAACAAGATGACAATGTAGTTGATGCTGAATATGAAGAAGTAAACGACGATAAAAAATAATACTGAGCGGAAATGAGTAACTTCATCCCGCAAAAGGAAAGTCAAAGTCAGGCTTATCTTGACTTTGACTTTTTTAATGTTTAGAAAGAAAAAAATTTCGCATTGATGATAGCTCCTCGGTCAGAAGGGGTTCGCCATAAAAATCAAATCCGGACTTTTCTGTCGGATCCTTATCTGTTATGGGTGAGCCGATGAAGGCTCTGGCGCTTTTCTAATTTGAGCAAAGAAAAGACTTTTCCAGAAAGGTTGAATAGATTATGGGTATGGAAACACCTTCTATACTTAAACAATATCTTGCAATCAGGCTAAATCGAGTGATACAATTTACTTTATGTGAGAATTCGGGAGTGAGAAATTATGAGCAAGCGTGATTACTATGAAGTGCTTGGAGTAAGTAAGAGCGCGACAAAGGATGAAATGAAAAAAGCGTACCGCAAGCTTTCTAAACAATATCATCCTGATATCAACAAAGATGCGGATGCAACTGATAAATTCAAAGAAATTTCAGAGGCATATGAGGTCCTGACCGATGATCAGAAGCGTGCACAGTATGATCAATTTGGACATACTGATCCAAATCAAGGATTTGGAGGATCTGATTTTGGCGGAGGATTCGGTTTTGACGATATTTTCAGTTCGATCTTTGGAGGCGGCAGAAGACGCGATCCGAATGCGCCAAGACAAGGTGCAGACCTTCAATATACCATGACTTTGTCTTTTGAAGATGCAGTATTCGGCAAGGAAACAACAATCGAAATACCGCGGGAGGAAACATGTGATACATGTGACGGCTCAGGAGCAAAACCTGGAACTAAGCCGGAAACGTGTAAACATTGTAACGGATCTGGACAGCTGAATGTTGAACAAAACACACCATTCGGCAGAATTGTCAACCGCCGCGTGTGTCATCATTGCAGCGGAACTGGCAAAATGATCAAACATAAATGTTCAACTTGCGGTGGAGCTGGAAAAGTTCAAAAACGCAAAAAGATTTCTGTTAAAATTCCTGCTGGGGTCGATGATGGACAGCAGCTTCGAGTTTCCGGACAAGGGGAACCAGGAATTAACGGCGGACCAAGCGGTGATCTATACGTTGTGTTCCAAGTAAGATCTCATGAGTTCTTCGAGAGAG
This sequence comes from Bacillus sp. V2I10, assembly GCF_030817055.1. Taxonomy (NCBI): domain Bacteria; kingdom Bacillati; phylum Bacillota; class Bacilli; order Caryophanales; family Bacillaceae; genus Bacillus; species Bacillus sp. V2I10. The sequence goes on from NZ_JAUSYV010000001.1 coordinate 1,851,486, forward strand.
ACGGGGACGATATTTACTGTGAAATGCCGCTTACATTTGCACAAGCTGCTTTAGGTGATGAAATTGAAGTGCCTACACTGCACGGTAAAGTGAAGCTGAAGGTTCCGGCCGGAACACAAACGGGCACTAAATTCCGGATGAAGGGAAAAGGTGTCGCAAATGTGAGAGGCTACGGGCAGGGCGATCAGCACATTATCGTTCGTGTTTTAACGCCTACAAATATTACGGAAAAACAAAAAGAGCTTCTTCGCGATTTCGCTGAAATGAGCGGAGGAAGACCAGATGAGCACGAAGAAAGTTTTTTTGATAAAGTAAAGCGTGCATTCAAGGGTGAATAAACAGAAGTGGAGCTGGTAGAATGAAATGGTCCGAGTTAAGTATTCATACAACACAAGAAGCGGTAGAACCAATTTCGAATATATTGCATGAGGCCGGAGCAAGCGGTGTCGTCATTGAAGATCAAATGGATCTATTAAAAGAACGTGAAAGTGTGTATGGAGAAATCTACCACCTCAATTCTGATGATTATCCCGATGAAGGTGTTATTATTAAAGCATACCTGCCTGTAAACAGTTTCCTAGGTGAAACGGTTGATGAAATTAAAGAAGCTGTAAATAATCTGCTTATTCATGATATTGATTTAGGGAAGAATGATATCTCAATCAGTGAAGTAAATGATGAAGAATGGGCGACTGCGTGGAAAAAGTATTATCATCCCGTAAAGATTTCGGAGCGATTTACGATCGTGCCGACATGGGAAACCTATACACCGGTCCATTCCGATGAACTGATCATCGAGCTTGATCCGGGTATGGCTTTCGGAACAGGGACTCATCCGACAACTGTTCTTTGTATTCAGGCGCTTGAACGCTCTGTAAAAGAACAGGATTTAGTAGTGGATGTAGGCACAGGCTCCGGAGTTTTAAGTATTGCGTCTGCAATGCTTGGAGCAAAACAGGTTCAAGCATTGGATTTAGATCCTGTTGCTGTTGAAAGCGCACGTTTAAATACGAAATTAAACAAAGTGCATCAGGCGGTCACAGTATCTCAAAACAACTTGCTGAACGGAATCCAAGGTCCTGTAGATGTAGTCGTTGCAAATATTTTAGCTGAAGTCATTCTGCGATTTGTCCACGATGCAAATCAGGTTCTGAAGCAAGGCGGTTTATTCATTACCTCTGGAATCATTCTTAATAAAAAGGCTGAGGTTAAAAACGGTTTAATCGAGGCTGGGTTTGAGATTGAAGAAACAGTTGTTATGGAAGACTGGGTGGCCTTTATCGCAAGAAAGAAATAAGAGGTGCTCATCTGTGCAGCGTTATTTTATAAGTGAGAAAAAAGAAAATTTAACATCCAGAATGACAATCACGGGAGACGATGTTCATCACATCTCCCGTGTTATGCGTATGAAACCCGGCAGCAAACTGATTTGCTGTACTTCAGATGGACAGGCAGCGCTTTGTGAAATAGAAGAAGTAAATGATGATGCAGCAGTATGCAGGATTATTGAGTGGCAAAGCGCTGATCATGAACTTCCAGTATCAGTCACGATTGCGAGCGGGCTGCCTAAAGGGGATAAGCTGGAATGGATACTTCAAAAGGGCACAGAACTTGGTGCTGCTTCGTTTATCCCTTTTAATGCTGCTCGTTCCGTTGTAAAGCTTGATGCAAAGAAAGCAGTCAAAAAAGTGGAGCGCTGGAGAAAGATTGTGAAAGAAGCTTCTGAACAATCCTATCGCAACTTAATCCCGGACGTCTTTGAGCCATGCAGCTGGAAGGAACTTATTAATCGTTCCGCTTCATATGACCTGAAAATCGTCGCATATGAAGAATCAGCTAAAAGCGGGGAACTCTCCAATCTTGCAAAAGCATTAAATGAAAGTTATCCAGGTCAATCCATTCTGGTTGTATTCGGACCAGAAGGCGGATTAACGGAAGAAGAAATAGAACAGCTGACAAATGCAGGTTTTATAGCCTGCGGACTCGGGCCGAGAATCTTACGGACGGAAACGGCTCCGCTATATGTTTTATCTGCTGTTTCTTATTATTTTGAATTATCGAGGTGATTAGCATGCCAACCGTAGCATTTCATACACTTGGCTGTAAAGTAAACCATTATGAAACAGAAGCTATCTGGCAGTTATTCAAGGACGCAGGCTATGATCGTTCTGAATATGAAAGCAAAGCTGATGTTTATGTCATAAATACATGTACAGTAACGAATACAGGCGATAAAAAAAGCCGTCAGGTCATTCGCCGTGCAATAAGAAAAAATCCGGACGGCGTTATTTGTGTAACCGGCTGTTACGCTCAAACGTCTCCTGCTGAAATTATGGCGATTCCGGGTGTTGATATAGTAGTAGGTACGTCTGACCGGGTTAAAATGCTTGACTATATTGAGCAATTTAAGAACGAAAGACAGCCTATCAACGGCGTCAGCAATATTATGAAGGCGAGAGTATATGAGGAACTTGATGTACCGGCATTTACCGACCGCACCCGTGCATCATTGAAGATCCAGGAAGGCTGCAACAACTTCTGCACGTTCTGCATTATTCCATGGGCGCGCGGCTTAATGCGCTCACGCGATCCCAAAGAAGTCATTAAACAGGCCCAGCAGCTTGTTGATGCAGGCTATAAAGAAATTGTATTGACGGGAATTCATACTGGCGGATACGGCGAAGACATGAAAGATTACAACTTCGCCATGCTGCTTCGAGATCTGGACACTAAGGTTCACGGCTTAAAGCGCATTAGAATCTCGTCCATTGAGGCCAGTCAAATTTCAGACGAAGTCATTGAAGTTCTTGATCAGTCAGATAAAATTGTCCGTCATTTGCATATCCCGATTCAATCAGCTTCAAATACTGTATTGAAAAGAATGCGCCGAAAATACACGATGGAATTCTTTGCGGAGCGTTTGACACGACTCAAACAAGCTTTGCCCGGGCTAGCTGTTACTTCTGATGTTATCGTTGGTTTCCCAGGTGAAACGGATGAAGAATTCATGGAAACTTATAATTTTATTAAAGAACATAAATTCTCAGAGCTTCATGTTTTCCCTTATTCAAAACGGACAGGAACACCTGCTGCAAGAATGGATGATCAAGTGGATGAGGAAATTAAAAATGAACGTGTTCATCAGCTGATTGCCCTATCCGATCAGCTTGCCAAAGAATACGCATCTGTATATGAAGACGAAGTTCTTGAGGTTATTCCTGAGGAACTATATAAAGAAGATCCTGAAAGCGGTCTTTATGTCGGATATACGGATAATTATTTGAAAGTTGTTTTCCCTGCAACAGAAGAAATGGTCGGTAAAATTGTTAAAGTAAAAATCACTAAAGCTGGCTACCCGTATTCGGAAGGACAGTTTGTCCGTGTCATGGAAGATGAACCGGCAGCTGAAAGTATGCGGAATATCTCTTAACCTGGTCGATTAGACCGGGTTTTTTATTTTATGTATAACACAGGAAACGCACTTTTCTTTTAAAACAGGTTTAGAATTATTTCACTGGTGTAAATTAAGTTTGTACTCGTATTTTTTTTAAAAAAATGTTAAGATGTAAGAGGTCAGACGACTAATTAAATGGAAAAGGGGTACTACATATGTCAGTAAATATTGGCAATATGATTGACCATACAGCGTTAAAGCCAGAAACAACAAAGTCTCAAATCGAAACATTATGCGCAGAAGCAAAGGAATATAAATTCGCATCTGTTTGTGTCAATCCAACTTGGATTGAAACAGCAGCCGCTTTATTAAAAGAAACAGATGTAAAGGTTTGTACGGTAATCGGTTTTCCGCTTGGAGCGACTACAGTTGAAACGAAAGCATTTGAAACAAAAGATGCAATTGCAAAAGGCGCAACAGAGGTTGATATGGTAATCAATATCGGCGCATTAAAAGATAAAAATGATGAGCTTGTTGAACGTGACATCCGTGCGGTTGTTGATGCAGCTAAAGGAAAAGCGCTTACAAAAGTCATCATCGAATCAAGTCTTTTAACAGAAGAAGAAAAAGTTAGAGCATGCGAATTATCAGTGAAAGCTGGAGCAGATTTCGTCAAAACATCCACTGGTTTCTCAACTGGCGGTGCAACTGTTGAGGATATCGCACTAATGCGTAAAACAGTAGGGCCAGATCTTGGCGTAAAAGCTTCTGGCGGCGTTCGTGACCGTGCAGGAGCGCTTGCGATGGTTGAAGCTGGTGCAACTCGCATCGGTGCAAGTGCTGGAATTTCTATTGTTAAAGGCGAAGTTTCTAATTCTGATTATTAATTTCTGACTATGAAAGACTGCTGAAAATTTTTCGGCAGTCTTTTTGCCGTATTAATTTCCTCTAAACAAAGTTGAAAATGAAACAACAAATTTTCCAAAAGCATTAGCAAAAGGCAGCAATGCAAGTGAACTGATGACATTAAAAATTAGACTGAAATGTGCCAGCTGCAGATCAGGCTGTGAAGATAAAGTTTGAACAGCTGCATTGCAATATGAAATGAAAGGATAAAATGCGGCTACACCGATTACATTTACCCACACATGCGCATAGGCGGTCAGCTTTGCTTCTTGATTGGCTCCGGCTGCTGCCATCATGCCTGTAATACAAGTGCCGATATTAGCTCCAAGAACATAAGCAATACCTGCACTGAGCGTAAGAATATCCGCATTTAAAAAACTCATAATGATGCCTGCGGTGGCTGCACTTGAATGAATAATTGCGGTTAAAACCGTCCCGCATAGGACTCCTGCAAAAGAGTGTTCATTTGTGTACAGCAATAATTCATGAACAAGTTCCAGCTGGGATAGAGGATTAGCAAGCCGGCCAAACCCTGCCATCGCTGAAAAAAGTGCTCCTAGCCCCATAAAAACAGCACACATTCGCATCAGCGCTTCTTTTTTAAAGGCAGCTCCTATTAAAAGACATAGAAATCCTATAATGAAAAGGGGAAGAATCAAAGATCCAATATCCAAAGTGATTAGTTGTGTAGTGAAAGTAGAGCCAATATTTGTTCCAAGAATAATTCCAATCGTCTGTTTAAACGAGATGACTCCAGCTGAAACAAGACCTATTACAATTACCATCACAGCTGAACTGCTTTGCAGAATGCCCGTGAATATGATTCCCGCCATAAAAGCTTTGACGGGATGGTTAATACAAGTATAGATCCAGCTTCTCATCGCCTGTCCGGATAGAATAGACAGGCCTTTTTTCAGCAAATGCATACCGGCTAAAAAAACGATTAAGTAAAGGAAGAAAAAGCCTGCAGTGCCCATCAAATCACCTCTTATTAAAAAATATATGGACAAGCGCCCAGCAGCATGACTGAAAATTAGGGGGCAAAAGAACGAAGTTAAGAACTTTTTTTTATATAAGTTGACCTCGGAGAAACGTTATATTATAATTGCAAAGTACATGTTTTCTTTAAACATGTTTATTAAACAGATGATGTCGATTGGTTGTATTCGGAGGGAGGGAATAAGAATGTCAAAAACGGTCGTTCGTAAAAACGAGTCGCTTGAGGACGCTCTTCGTCGCTTCAAACGTACAGTATCAAAAAGCGGTACTATACAAGAAGCAAGAAAGCGCGAATTCTATGAAAAACCTAGCGTAAAACGTAAGAAAAAGTCTGAAGCTGCTAGAAAACGCAAATTCTAAAGAGGGTGGATCTATGAGTCTTCTTGAGCGTTTGAATCAAGATATGAAACAAGCGATGAAGAACAAAGAGAAGGACAAACTGGCTGTTATCCGAATGGTGAAAGCCTCATTACAAAATGAAGGCATCAAGCTGGGTAAACAGGAGTTGTCTGCTGAAGAGGAACTGACTGTGTTTTCTCGCGAATTAAAGCAACGTAAAGACTCCCTCCAGGAATTCAGTAAAGCTGATCGCTTAGATTTAGTTGAAAAGACACAGGCTGAACTTGATATTTTAACTGTATACATGCCTGAACAGCTTTCAGAAGAAGAGCTTCAAGCTATTGTGAAAGAAACAATTGCAGAAGTAAATGCAACTTCTAAAGCAGACATGGGTAAAGTTATGGCTGCGATCATGCCTAAGGTAAAAGGTAAGGCTGATGGCGCGCTTGTCAATAAAACTGTAGCTGGACAGCTATCATAAAAAGACGGAAAACACCTTGTTCATTTGAACAGGGTATTTTTTATGTTTTAAATGGAAAAGCAGATCGTAACAAATTTAGCTGAAAAAAGATCATTTAAGCTTGTTAGATAGATACAAAAAAAGTGGATAAATAAGAAAGCGGCTTACGGGCGCTTCCGCTTTTCCTATTGTCCAGCTCCACCGCCCAACTCCTCGGCCAGAACGTCTCAGCATGAAAAGTTAAACCCGGACTTTCCAGTCTGACCCTTTTCTGTCTGTCGGGGCTAAACAGATATTTCTGCTTCACACATTGTCCAGTTCCACCTCCTAGCCCCTCGGCCAGAACAAAATCCCTCAAAAAGTCAAACCCGGACTTTTCGGATGAATTCTTATCTGTCTGTCGGGTCTAAACAGTCGGTTCCACATTTCTAATAGAATTTTTCATAAAAACGAAACCTATACTTAAGATGAAACGTATTACAATTAAACCTTACGATTGAAAGGAGGCTTGCGATTCACTTGATAAGCAATCATAACCGTTTGTTTCATATATTATTTGGAATTGTTTTGTTTCTTTCCCTGTTTGGAAGTGCTTATATGCCCGCTGCAGATAATGCTTCTGAAAAAGTTGCGGTCATACCAATTGAAGAAACCGTTGAAAAAGGCTTATCACAATTTATTAAAAGATCTTTTAAGGAAGCAAGAGAAGAAAAGGTCGATCACATTATTCTCGATATAAATACTCCGGGCGGAGCGGTTGATGCTGCACTTGAAATTGCGGACACAATCAGAGCATCAGAAATCCCTGTAACCGCTTTTATAGATAGAAGGGCTTTATCTGCCGGAGCTTACATTGCTTTGAATGCTGATCAAATTTACATGGTTCCGGGAGCTAAGATGGGCTCTGCAGCTATTATTGATTTAGAAGGCAATACGGCTGATAAAAAAGCTGAATCCGTCTGGCTGGCTGAAATGAAAGAATCAGCAGAACGGAATAACAGAGATTCAAAATACGCACTTGCTATGGCTGATCCCGATGTGGACCTTCCGGAGTATGGAGCAGGCAAGGGTGATCTATTGACTCTGACCGCAGAGCAGGCGGTAGAGGTAAATTATGCAGAAGGAATTGCTAAAAACCTGGACAGTTTGTTAAGTGCACTTAACTTAGGTTCAGCTGAAGTGATTGAAATGGAGGTTAGCTTTGCTGAGAAAGTAGCAAGATTTGTGACCAATCCAATTGTGATACCGATCCTGCTTTCAATTGGAAGTCTTGGACTTATCGTTGAATTATACAGTCCTGGCTTTGGTCTGCCGGGCTTTATGGGCTTATCATCGCTCTTTCTATTCTTTTACGGACATTATATCGCAGGGCTTGCCGGACTCGAAACCGTGATTTTGTTTATCGTTGGATTAATTCTTGTGGCAGCGGAGTTTTTTGTTCCAGGTGGCATTATCGGCTTTATTGGATTTGGAGCCATCCTATTGAGCTTTTTTATAGCAACTGATGATATTGCATATATGGCATTTTCATTAGTTGTGGCATTACTCGTTGCCGTAACGGCAGCCATCATATTTGTAAAGGTGTTTGGAAAACGTATGAATATATTTAAGAAACTAATCTTGCGTGATTCTACAAATACTGAAAGCGGGTATGTTTCAAATCGGAATCGTTTGGAGCTGATTGGGAAAACTGGTATAGCCCTCACATCCATGAGACCATCAGGAACTGCCCTCATAGATGATGAACGAATCGATGTTGTTACAGAAGGAATGTATATTGCAAAAGATCAAAAGATTAAGATTGTTAAAGTTGAAGGCTCACGTGTTGTCGTGAGGGAAATCCTTTAATACAAGGAGGAGTACAATGGATCCGTCATTGCTTTTAACGTTAGGATTAATTGTTATTGGTGTTATATTAATAGGTGTTTTATTTACTTTTGTACCGATTACGCTGTGGATTTCAGCACTTGCTGCGGGAGTTCGAATCAGCATCTTTACTCTTATTGGAATGAGGCTTCGCCGTGTAAGCCCAAATCGAATTATCAATCCGTTAATTAAAGCTCATAAAGCTGGGCTTGGTGTGACGATTAATCAGCTTGAGAGTCATTATTTAGCGGGCGGTAATGTAGACCGGGTAGTCAATGCCTTAATAGCTGCAGAGCGTGCGAATATTGAGCTTTCTTTTGAGCGCTGCGCAGCGATTGACCTTGCAGGGCGTGATGTTTTAGAAGCCGTTCAGATGAGTGTAAATCCTAAGGTTATTGAAACGCCGTTTATCGCTGGTGTTGCAATGGATGGAATTGAAGTGAAGGCTAAAGCACGTATTACGGTCCGAGCAAATATTGAACGGTTAGTCGGGGGAGCCGGCGAAGAAACGATTATTGCCCGTGTAGGTGAAGGCATAGTCAGTACAATCGGTTCTTCTGGCAATCATAAAAAAGTCCTTGAAAATCCTGATATGATTTCTCAGACAGTGTTAAATAAAGGCTTAGATTCCGGAACTGCTTTTGAAATTCTTTCGATTGATATTGCAGATGTTGATATCGGCAAAAATATCGGAGCTATCCTACAAACAGATCAAGCTGAGGCGGATAAGAAAATTGCCCAGGCAAAAGCAGAAGAACGCCGTGCTATGGCAGTTGCCCTAGAGCAGGAAATGAATGCAAAAACGCAGGAAATGAGAGCGAAAGTAGTTGAAGCGGAAGCGACAGTCCCGCTTGCAATGGCTGAAGCTTTGCGAAATGGGAAAATTGGCGTCATGGACTATATGAATTTTGAAAACATCAATGCAGATACAGATATGAGAGATTCAATCGGAAAATTATCAAAAGATCAGCCGGATCATGATAATAAATAGGAAAAGCTCGAAAAAGGAGGGTGCTGACGAATGGACTTAGTTGACTTTATTCTTAGCAATCCATTAGTTATTGCGGGCTTTATCTTTGTTTTATCATCCTTATTCGGCAAAAAAAAGAAGGGAAAACAACAGCGAAGGCAAATGGAAAACCCAGCATCTTCTGCGTCTGTCCCCGTACCTTCAATTGATCAGACCGCAAATCAGCCGGCAGCTGAAGAACGATTGAAAGAAGCGATTGATACAATAGAAAACAGACATCACTCAGCAAAAAGTGAAATGATCGAACTTGGAAATGAAATTGGCTCAGCGGCTGATGCAATTCAAGCTGAAATTCAGACTGACTCTAAAAACAGTCAGCTTAAGCGCACGACAGCAAACCCTGTGATAAATAAGGATAACGTTGTGCAAGGGATTATCTGGAGTGAAATTCTCGGTCCACCAAGATCTAAAAAGCCGCATGCCTCTGCTAAACGCCGAGTTTAAAAAAGAAGTGTTAGAACCCCCTTTCAACTCATACATATGAGATGAGAGGGGGTTCTTTTTTATGGCGAAAAAATGGCGACAGCATGTAGCGAAATGGATCTCACGAACAGTAGAAATACCCCAGGATGTCATGATGGATCTTCCCCGCATCACGATGATCGGCCAAATACATATTTATATTGAAAATCATAGAGGGCTGCTCACTTTTACAGATAATGAACTTCGGCTTTTACTCAAACAGGGACAGCTACAGATTAAGGGTGAAGCCTTTGTTATAAAAACGATTTTGCCGGAAGAAATCCTTCTGCAGGGAAAAATCGATCAAGTTAATTACTTAGAACAATCATGAGTATAGGAGGGTAACGATGAAAAACCAATGGACCCATTTCTTTTACGGCGTCATCAAAGTGACAATTACAGGAAGAGGCACTGAAAGGTTTATTAACGACTGCATCAGAAAGGACGTACCTGTATGGAATGTAAGAAGAGAAGATGAGGCGGTCTCTTTTTTTATTCGTCTGAAAGATGTACATGCCATTCGGGCTGCGGCACGTAAAAATGAATGCAAATGCTCATTGAAGAAAGTGTCCGGCTTGCCTTTTCTTATTCAAAAATCCTTGAAAAACAGCGGTTTTGTCATTGGATTCGCCCTCTTTTTTACCGTTATTCTTCTTTTATCCAACATGATTTGGGGAATTGATATAAAGGGAGCAAAGCCTAGCACCGAGCACCTTATAAAAAAAGAGCTTGATGCAATGGGTGTGAAGGTTGGGAAATTGCAGTTCTTTACTCTTGATCCTGACTCCATTCAAAAAAACCTGACAAACAATATCAAAGAGCTTACTTGGGTTGGAGTAGAACTGAAGGGCACAAACTATCATTTTGAGGTTGTTGAGAAAAATGAACCGGAAAAAATCACGTATTCAAGTCCGCAGCATATCGTTGCAAGGAAAAAAGCGATTATTACTAAAATGTACGTTGAAAAAGGACAGCCTGCGGTATCTATTAATGAGCATGTAAAAAAAGGACAGCTGCTTGTTTCGGGAATAATAGGCAATGAGAATAATCAGCAGAAAGTGGCAGCGAAAGCAGAGATACTGGGAGAGACATGGTACCGTTCTGAAGCGGAAGTGCCTATTCATACAACGTTTAATGTTTTTTCTGGAGATGACAAACGCAAGTATTACTTAGAACTTGGGTCATGGCAGCTTCAGGTGTGGGGATTTAAGCAGGACATGTTTAAAGAATTTGAAGTGGAGGAAGATATAAGATCAGTTAAATTTCTGAATTGGAACCTGCCGATTGGATACGGTAAAAAAATCTACCGCGAAAAAGAAGTTGTTAAACGCAGTTACACAAACGAGGAAGCACGGACAGCTGCCCTTGAACTAGGCAAAAAAGAGTTATTGAATGAATTGGGAGAAGAAGCAGAAATAAAGGGTCAAAAAGTTTTGCACCAGACGAATGAGAATGGTAAAGTAAAACTAACAGTGCTCTACCAAGTTATAGAAAATATCGTAAAAACTACACCAATTGTTCAGGGAGATTAAATAATGCCAGAAGAACTAGTTACGATAAATCAGCAATTAGAAAACCCAAATGAAGCGGTTGCTCTGTTTGGAAATAATGATGCACATTTAAAGCGTATGGAAGATGAACTGAACGTCTCCATTGTAACGAGAGGCGAAGCGGTTTACGTATCCGGGGACCCTGACGGTGTTCAGACAGTTAATGATGTATTGAAGTCGCTGTTAGTCCTGATTCGCAAAGGAATCACCATCAGTGAACGTGACGTTTTATACGGAATTGAAATGGCAAAACGCTTAAAACTTGATGAATTTGAAGCATTATATGTAGATGAGATCAGCAAAGACGCCCGCGGGAAATCAATCAGGGTTAAAACTCTTGGACAAAGACATTATATCTCTTCTATCAGGAATAAAGATCTTGTCTTTGGTATTGGACCTGCAGGAACAGGAAAAACATATTTAGCCGTTGTCATGGCAGTGAGTGCTTTAAAGAATAACAGCGTTAAAAAAATTATTTTAACCAGACCTGCGGTAGAAGCCGGAGAAAGCCTTGGATTCCTTCCAGGGGATCTTAAAGAAAAAGTTGATCCTTATTTACGGCCTCTATACGATGCTTTGCATGATGTACTTGGAATGGAGCACACGCAAAGATTAATTGAAAGAGGTACAATAGAAATTGCTCCTCTAGCCTACATGAGAGGCAGAACGCTTGATGACGCTTTTGTTATTTTGGATGAGGCCCAGAATACGACACCAGCGCAAATGAAGATGTTTTTGACAAGGCTTGGGTTTGGCTCAAAAATGGTCATTACAGGAGACATTACTCAGGTAGACTTGCCAAAAGGCGTTAAATCAGGACTTGCTGCCGCAAAAGAAACTTTAAGTTCTGTCAGCGGCATTGCTTTTAACGAACTGCAGCAATCAGATGTTGTTCGCCACCCGCTGGTTGCGAAAATCATCGAAGCATATGATCAGACAAAGTGACCCGACAGCCCGATTTCGGGTCACTTTTTTCACGATTGCAAAGGGGAGCAGGGGGTGAGGTTATGAAAACGAAGCAAAAGCCTAAATTTAGTCAGCTAATCGAAAAAATAAAGAATAATAAATTTATACATATATCGATGTATATCATGCTTGCCGCGGTTATTTTTGTCTCGCTTTACAGCAATGTAAAGCCGGAAACGATTGATGTTGAACTTTTCACTTATTCCGATCAAACGATCATTGCCCCTACACAGGCAGATGATACCTATGAAACGGACAACAAGCGCCAGGAAGCCTATGACGCAGTTGAAGACGAATATGTTTTAAGAAAAGACTATGTCGTAAATAGAGTAGAAGTCATCACTTCCATTTTTGATTTTGTAAAAGAAACAAATAAAGAGGCGGCAGATGAAATAAAACTGCAGAATGAAAATGTCACAGAAGGTGAAGAAGCCTATTCTATTTCAGCAGATGAAAAGCTTAAACGTTTAAAGGACAAGCTTACTTCGGATATTAGAGAGAAAATTCCTGATGATGCCTTCAGAGCGCTGCTGGACTCTTCAGACAATGAATTGGCCATTGCAAAAGATGCAATCATTACGGCCGTTAATCGCGTAATGAGCGATGAAATTCCCCTTCAGAAACAGGATGAAGCAAAGGGCCTTGTCGAAGAATATCTTAAGTCTTCTACACTGCGGGCTGACTTATCAAATGCAGCTGTTCAGCTTGGGAGATACGCGGTGATTGCAAACTATGTATTTGATCTTGATGCAACGGAAGAAAAAAAGCAGCAGGCTTATGATGATGTGAAAGAAGTGCAGATTAAACAAGGCCAGATTCTTGTTGATGAAGGCGGTTACATCAGCAGAGACATCTACCGGAAGCTTGCTCTTGTCGGGCTTCTCGATAATCAGCTGGCACTAAAGCCGTTTGCAGGACTAATGCTGATTATTCTTTTAATTATTGCGACACTGATTTATTATTTTGAAGTACCTGATAAGCCTTCAGAGAGAAAAAATCACTCTCTTATTCTTTACGTTTTAATTTTCAGCATTACGATCCTGCTCATTAAAATTATCAGTTTCTTCCAGGAAATTGATTATTCGAATGTAGGATATCTGGTTCCTGTTGCAATGGGAGCCATGCTTATTAAGCTTCTTCTTCACGAGAGGCTTGCCATTTTAACGAGTATAATTTTTGCCGTCTGCGGCAGTATTATCTTTAATGAAGGCGTTACGGGTACATTCAATTTTTCAATCGGCGTGTATTTCCTGTTTGGAAGTATAGCGGGAGTCTTATTTCTGAATGAGCAAAATGTCCGTTCCAGGATTCTTCAGACTGGATTATTTGTAGCCTTGATTAATATCCTTATCATTACTTCTATCCTATTAATGCAAAATGGAAGCTATTCAAACATTGAACTCGGTTCATACTTTATCATGGCACTTGCGTCAGGACTTGTGTCGTCCGTTTTGACTATCGGATTTATGCCTTTTTTTGAAACGGGGTTTGGAATACTGTCTACAATGAAATTAATTGAATTATCGAATCCAAATCATCCGCTTCTCCGCAAAATATTAACTGAAACACCGGGCACATACCATCATAGTGTCATGGTTGCCAACTTATCTGAGGCAGCTTGTGAAGCAATTGGGGCGAATGGCCTTCTTGCTCGTGTGGGAGCCTATTACCATGATATTGGCAAAACAAAACGGCCTCAGTATTTTATCGAAAATCAGATGAATATTGAAAATCCGCATGATAAATTGTCGCCTCAATTAAGCAAGAATGTCATTATTTCTCATGTATCAGATGGTGCAGAGCTTCTCCGCAGGCACAAAATGCCTAAGGAATTTGTAGATATAGCCGAACAGCATCACGGAACAACGTTATTGAAGTTTTTCTATCATAAAGCTAAACAAAATCATCCTGATATTTATGAAGAGGAGTTTCGTTACCCGGGACCTAAACCACAGACGAAAGAGATCGCGATTATCTCAATAGCTGACAGTGTTGAAGCCGCAGTGAGATCCATGTCGAGTCCAACTCCTGATAAGATTGAAAAGCTTATTCGGGGCATTATAACAGACAGACTTCAGGATCATCAGCTTAACGAATGTGATTTAACGCTCAGAGAGCTTGATATTATTGCAAAATCATTCAGTGAAACATTAAAAGGTATTTTTCATTCCAGAATCGAGTATCCTGAAATTTCAAAACAGAAGGTGAAACAAGCATGACTAGAATGATTATTGATATGGAAGATGAAACAGAATTGCTGACAGAAGAACAGCTTGAAATGGTTGAAACGCTGCTTCAGCACGCAGCTGAAGCAGAACGCGTTGCGCAGGACGCTGAGCTGTCTGTCACTTTTGTTGACAATGAAAAAATTAAAGAAATCAATCGGGATTACCGCAGCAAAGATCAGGTTACAGATGTCATATCTTTCGCCATGGAAGAGCAGGGAGAAGGGGAAGTTTCAATTGTAGGGGTGGACATGCCTCCGGTTTTAGGAGATATTATTATATCTGTCCCCCGTGCATCAGAGCAGGCTGAGGAATATGGTCATTCCTTTACAAGAGAGCTTGGCTTCCTGGCTGTTCACGGTCTGCTTCATTTGCTTGGCTATGATCATATGACAGAGGAAGATGAGAAAAAAATGTTTGGAAAACAAAAAGAAATTCTGGATGCATATGGGCTCAAAAGAGAGATCTGAGCGGGAACGTTTCATTAGAAGCTTTTCCTATGCGTGGGATGGGATAAAGAGCACATTTGGATCTGAACGTAATTTTCAAATACATACCGTCATTTGTATTCTTGTTACAGCTGCAGCCTTCTTTTATCATATCACCCTCACTGAATGGCTTATCGTCCTTTTCTTAATGGGGGGAATGCTGTCGCTTGAGCTGATGAACACGGCCGTAGAACGGCTTGTGGACCTTGTCACGGCAGAATATCATCCGCTGGCAAAAGCAGCTAAAGATGCTGCAGCCGGTGCGGTTTTGATTTATGCAGTGCTAGCAGTTATTATAGGGTTAGTCATCTTTATCCCTAAAATTTTATAAGTTATGAGAAAATTCTTACAATTAAATTACATTTACGGCATCTGCGTGAAATTTCACCTCATTTTAGGTAAAATAGAAATACATGGTGTCGCCAAAACAGAAAGGGAGTAGAGCTTTGAACTCAGAACAACTCATCAAAGAAGCAAAAGCAGCACGCGAAATGGCATATGTTCCTTATTCCAAATTCCAGGTTGGGGCTGCTCTATTAACGAAAGACGGAAAAGTATACAGAGGCTGCAACATTGAAAACGCCTCATACGGCATGACAAATTGTGCTGAACGGACAGCGTTATTTAAAGCTGTTTCAGAAGGCGACAAAGAGTTTGCTGCCATCGCGATTGTTGCTGATACAGAGGGTCCTGTTTCACCGTGCGGAGCCTGCAGACAGGTGATTTCTGAACTTTGTCCGAAGGATATGAAGGTCATCCTGACAAATTTGAATGGTGAAGTAAAAGAATGGACAGTGGCAGATTTATTGCCCGGGGCATTTTCAGCGGAGGATCTTCATGAATAGAAATGAACCTGAATACAAATCCGGCTTTGTCTCCATCATTGGAAGACCAAATGTAGGGAAATCAACGTTCCTTAATCGGGTGATTGGCCAAAAGATTGCGATTATGAGTGACAAACCTCAGACTACACGCAATAAAATACAAGGCGTATATACAACAAATGAATCTCAAATTGTTTTTATAGATACACCAGGGATACACAAACCAAAGCACAAGCTCGGTGACTTCATGATGAAAGTGGCACAAAACACGTTAAAAGAAGTAGATGTTGTTTTGTTCATGATCAATGCCGAGGAAGGATACGGCCGCGGTGATGAATTTATCATTGAAAAACTGCAGCACACAAAAACACCTGTATTTCTGATCATCAATAAAATCGATCAGATTCATCCTGATCAATTGCTCCCATTAATTGATCAATATCGGGCTTATTATCCATTTAAAGAAATCATTCCAATCTCTGCGCTGCAGGGAAACAATGTCGATACGCTTCTTGAACAGATTGAATCCTATTTGCCTGCAGGTCCTCAATACTATCCTGCAGATCAAGTAACAGATCATCCTGAGAGATTTATTATCTCTGAATTGATCCGCGAGAAGGTGCTTCATTTAACCAGGGAAGAAATTCCTCATTCAGTTGCTGTTGTTATTGATGCTATTGAGAGACGGGACAATAACCAGTCTATTTATGTCAGCGCAACGGTCATTGTTGAACGTGATTCACAAAAAGGAATTGTCATCGGCAAGCAGGGGAAAATGCTGAAAGAAGTGGGACAGAGAGCCCGTGTCGACATTGAGGCGCTGCTTGGCACTAAAGTCTTTCTCGAGCTGTGGGTAAAAGTTCAAAAGGATTGGCGCAATAAGATGACTCAGCTTCGCGATTTCGGATTTAGAGAAGATGAATATTAAGCTTTTTAACAAAATTTGTTTAACATGAAACGAAGGATCTCAGGTCAAGATAACATTATAGAAATTGGATTATAGCTTGCTTGTCTTAACGACAGAAAGGTGGGGGTTTACATGTTGGATTTTACCTGGAAAGTCTTTATTCAAACAGGTAATATTGATACCTATCTTCTTTTTAAGGAACTGGAAAAAGATACTGGTGACGGACCCGATTCACAAGATCATGAGCTGGCGGAAGCTGACTTTCCAATTTCGTGATCTGACCGAATCCTTCTGGATGGTGAGAAAGATTGCTTCAAAAGTGTGAAGGCATTGTCATTAGAACAAATGATTACGGTGAAACAAATAAAATTGTGACAATCTATACCCGTGAACTTGGGAAGGTGGGGGTAATGGCTAGAGGGGCAAAAAAGCCTAATAGCCGGTTAACCTCTTCAACTCAGCTATTCACATACGGGTATTTCTTATTTCAGAAGTCTTCCGGACTAGGAGGGCTGCAGCAGGGCGAGACCATTTCTTCGATGAGGGGGATAAGGGAAGATATCTTTCTGACGGCATATGCTTCATATGCAGCAGAATTGCTTGATAAAAGCACAGAGCAAAATGAGCCTAATCCCTTTCTTTTTGAATTGTTCAGCCAGACCCTTCAGCTCCTGAACGAAGGAGTGGATCCTGATGTCCTGCTTTTTATTTTTGAGATGAAAATCGTGAATGTTCTTGGCTTATACCCGCAGCTTGATTCATGTGTAAACTGCAGCAGCAAGGATGGAACCTTTCATTTCTCGATAAGAGAAAACGGTTTTATCTGTCACAGATGCTTCGGGGCCGATCCGTACAGACTGCAGATTTCTCAGGCTACCGCTAAATTATTGCGTTTATTTTATTATTTTGATTTAGAAAGGCTGGGAAAAGTAACTGTAAAGTCTGAAACAAAAGCTGAGCTTAAATTGGTGATTGATTCCTATTACAGCGAATACTCAGGCATATTTCTAAAGTCAAAAAAATTTTTAGATCAGATGGAATCATTAAAAGGGAAACTGACATAAATTTATACATATTGACTTTATCTTCTGTTTCTATTATGATGCTTGTAAATTAATATGTTGCTGTGAAGGAAAAAAAGTATTTGCATTACGTTATGAAAAGCGACCTTAGGATAGTGCGAGCTAAGGGATAACCGGCAAAGAAAGGCGTTTCTTGAGCGACTTACCGGAAAGAGGCTGATGCATTTGATATGCATTGGCAATTAGGGTGGAACCGCGGGTTAACTCTCGTCCCTATGCTGCTATCAGACAGCATAGAGACGGGAGTTTTTTGTTATATTTAATTATTAGATATTTGGAGGT
The DNA here is from genome assembly GCF_030817055.1 of Bacillus sp. V2I10. Lineage (NCBI taxonomy): Bacteria > Bacillati > Bacillota > Bacilli > Caryophanales > Bacillaceae > Bacillus > Bacillus sp. V2I10. The sequence goes on from NZ_JAUSYV010000001.1 coordinate 1,869,266, forward strand.
GCTTGGTTTGAATATTCAAGACATGATAGTAACATTGCAAAAACATTGGTCAGATCACGGCTGTATTTTAATGCAGGCCTATGATACTGAAAAAGGAGCAGGAACGATGAGTCCATACACGTTCCTGAAGGCAATAGGTCCTGAGCCGTGGAGAGTGGCTTATGTAGAACCATCCCGCCGTCCTGCTGATGGCCGCTACGGGGAAAACCCAAACCGCCTTTATCAGCATCATCAATTTCAGGTTATCATAAAGCCGTCTCCTGATAATATACAGGAATTGTATTTGGATTCATTAAAAGCTTTGGGCATTGATCCGCTGAAACATGATATCCGATTCGTTGAAGATAACTGGGAGAACCCTTCACTTGGCTGTGCGGGACTTGGCTGGGAAGTCTGGCTTGATGGAATGGAAATTACTCAGTTTACCTATTTTCAGCAAGTGGGCGGAATTGAGTGCAAACCCGTATCTGTTGAGATCACATATGGCATTGAACGCCTTGCTTCCTACATCCAGGATAAAGAAAATGTATTTGACTTGGAATGGACAGATGGATTCACCGTTCGTGATATTTTCTTGATGCCTGAATATGAGCATTCAAAATATACATTTGAAACGTCAAACGCTGATATGCTGTTTAATCTATTTTCGATCTATGAAAAAGAAGCGCATCGGCAAATGGACGAAGGACTCGTTCATCCTGCTTATGACTATGTTTTAAAATGCTCCCATACTTTTAACCTCCTTGATGCAAGAGGAGCCATTTCTGTAACAGAGAGAACAGGATACATTGGACGTGTAAGAAACTTAGCAAGAAAAGTGGCAAAAACGTTTTATGATGAAAGAGAAAAACTAGGATTTCCAATGCTGAAAAAAGAGGAGGCTAAAACAGATGAGTAAACATGATTTGCTGCTTGAACTCGGACTTGAGGAATTGCCTGCAAGATTTGTAACGGATGCAATGAATCAGCTTTCTCTAAAAGTAACGAACTGGCTGAAGGAGAAAAATATCTCTTTTGGTGAAGTAAATGTTTTTTCAACACCAAGAAGACTTGCGGTGCAAATAGAGGGTGTTGCTGCAAAACAAGAGGATATCGAGGAAGAAGCTAAGGGACCTGCCAAGAAAATCGCGCTTGATGGAGACGGAAACTGGTCAAAAGCTGCTGTCGGATTCTCAAGAGGCCAGGGAGCAAGTGTTGAGGATATTTTCTTTAAAGAAATTGGCGGCATTGAATATGCTCATGTCCATAAGTTCATAAAAGGAAAAGAAACGAAAGAGCTTTTAACAGATTTAAGTGAGATCATTACCGGCCTTACGTTTCCTAAAAATATGCGCTGGGGATCTCAGGACCTGAGATTTGCAAGACCGATAAAATGGATGATCGCCCTCTATGGCCAGGAAGTGATTCCTTTTAACATTACAGGCGTTCAAACAGGAAAAGAAACAAGAGGACACCGCTTTTTAGGCTCAGATCAAGTCATTGATCATCCATCTGCGTATGAAAAGGCTCTACTTTCACAGTTTGTCATTGCTTCTCCTGTAAAAAGAAAAGAAGCAATTCTAACTCAGCTGCATCATATTGAAGAAGAAAATAAGTGGAACATTCCAATCGACAAAGATTTATTAGAAGAAGTGACAAATCTGGTTGAGTATCCTACTGCTTTATTTGGAAAATTTGAAGAAGAGTATCTTTCACTACCGGAAGAAGTGCTTGTGACAACGATGAAAGAACATCAGCGTTATTTTCCGGTAAAAAATGCGGAAGGACAATTGCTTCCGTATTTTGTAACAGTCAGAAATGGTGACCACAATCATATTGAAAATGTGGCAAGAGGAAATGAAAAAGTCTTGCGCGCACGTCTGTCAGACGCAGCATTCTTTTACAATGAAGACCAAAAGCTTGTGATTTCAGATAACGTGAAAAAACTTGATAAAATTGTTTTCCATGAAGAGCTTGGATCTACTGGAGATAAAGTCAGAAGAATGATCACGCTGTCAAAAACTCTAGCTGAGCGATTTAACGTTTCCTCCGAAGAAAAAGTGCATGTCTTGCGAGCAGCTGAGATTTGCAAATTTGACCTTGTCACTCACATGGTTTATGAATTTCCTGAATTGCAGGGGATAATTGGTGAAAAGTACGCCAGAGCATTTGGTGAAGCAGAAGAAGTTGCTGCAGCTGTGAATGAGCACTACATGCCGCGGTATGCTGAAGATTCAGCACCGGCAACAAATGCAGGTGCGATAGTGGCGCTTGCAGATAAACTTGATACGATTGCAGGTTTCTTCTCAATCGGTGTCATTCCGACTGGTTCACAGGATCCCTACGCACTTAGACGCCAGGCGAGCGGGATTGTTCAAATCCTTTTAGCGAAAAAGTGGACAATTTCTTTAGAAGAATTATTTGACATTGCTCTTGCGCCTTTTAATGAAATTGATCAAAACAAAGTGAAAAATGAACTTCTCGCATTTTTCAAAATGAGAGTTAAGCATGTTCTTGATGAGATGAAAATCAGATACGATATTATTGATGCAGTGCTTGGCGCAGGCCAAATGGAACTGACAGCTATCCTGAACAAAGCAGCAGTTTTGGAGAATGCAGCTAAAGATGAAAGCTTTAAGGGCATTATGGAAGCTTTTGCGAGAGTTCAAAATATCTCGAAAAAAGCATCCGGTGAAGCTGTTAATCCTGAGCTCTTTAAAAATAAAGAGGAGCAGGAGCTGCATGATCAATATGTGCAGGTGAAAGAGGAGTATGAAGCACACGCAGCTGACGGTGAGTACAATTCTGCATTTGCATCCCTCCGAACATTGCAGCCAGTTATCCAATCGTATTTTAACGAAACGATGGTCATGGCTGAAGACGATGCTTTGAAAAATAATCGTCTTGCACAAATGAAAAAGCTTGCTTCATTGATAGAATCCTTTGCTAATATGGATGCTGTTATTGTAAAATGATAAAGTCAGACGGTTGCCTAAAAAAGGGCAATCGTCTGCTTCATTTTATAAAGATTGAATTTTAATAAGTAAAAATGATAGGCATTCTCTCGCGTCTAAACGGTCGGTTCCAGCTTCACCTCCGAGCCCCTCGGCCAGAACGGCTTCGCCAGAAAAGGCAAAAAGCGCCTTTTCTGTCGGATCCTTATCTGACTGTCGGGTCTAAGCGGTCGGTTCCGCATTTCTTTTTCCAAAGGTTCTTTTCAATCCGTCCAAATAGTATATAATATTTTTATATAGTATAACCTATTTAACCATCGGGAATTAGAACGCGGATACATATGTATTGGAACCTTAAGGCGGTGAGTACAATCGAACTTAATAAAAGGCAGGAACACATTCTGCAAATTGTAAAAGACAATGGACCGATTACTGGTGAACATATTGCCGATCAGCTGAATTTAACAAGAGCGACCCTTCGGCCTGATCTGGCTATATTGACTATGGCGGGGTATCTTGAAGCGAGGCCGAGGGTTGGGTATTTTTATACAGGCAAAACAGGAGCCGGACTTCTGTCAGATAAACTGAAAAAACTGCAGGTGAAAGATTTCCAGTCAATTCCGGTCGTGGTAAATGAGAATGTATCGGTTTATGATGCAATCGTTACGATGTTCTTGGAGGATGTCGGAACTTTATTTGTAGTGGATCAGGGGTCTATTCTCGTTGGAGTATTGTCCAGAAAAGATTTGCTCAGAGCAAGCATTGGAAAGCAGGAGCTTGCATCCATACCTGTGAATATTATCATGACAAGAATGCCGAACATTACAATGTGCAGGCGCGAGGATTACATCATGGATGTCGCGAAGTTTTTAATAAACAAGCAAATAGATGCCATTCCTGTCATTAAAGAGACGGAAAAAGGATTTGAAGTAACGGGCAGAATTACAAAAACAAATATGACGAAGATATTGGTCGGACTAGCGGAGAATGAAATCATCTAACTGGGGAGTGGGGAATGGTATGAACAATCGTCATGTCTATGTTGTATCAGATTCTGTAGGCGAAACAGCTGAACTGGTTATAAAAGCAGCTATCAGCCAATTTAATGGAAATGCAGCTGATACAAAAATTAAACGAATTCCTTACGTTGAAGATTTAGGCACAATTAAAGAAGTGGTGGCTCTGGCTAAATTGGAGCAGGCAATTGTGTGCTTTACACTTGTCGTTCCTGAGCTCAGACAGGGACTGATTGAAGAAGCAAATTCACAAGGTGTTGTCTATTATGATATCATCGGCCCGTTAATAGACAAAATGGAATCTGCTTATGGGATTAATGCAAAATATGAACCTGGAAGAGTCCGTAAACTTGATGAAGATTACTTCAAAAAGGTAGAGGCCATTGAGTTTGCTGTAAAATATGATGACGGCCGTGATCCTCGCGGCATCATGAAAGCAGACATTATACTTGTGGGAGTATCGAGAACATCTAAAACACCGCTGTCTCAGTATTTGGCTCATAAGCGCTTTAAGGTCGCGAATGTACCGATTGTTCCAGAAGTCGAACCTCCAGAGGAACTATATAAAGTTTCTCCCAAAAAATGCATCGGACTTAAAATCAGCCCTGATAAATTAAATGACATTAGAAAAGAAAGATTAATTTCACTTGGCCTTAATGATAAAGCTATTTATGCTAATATCGACAGAATCAAAGTGGAGCTTGAATACTTTGAAAAGGTTATTGATAAAATAGGCTGTCAGGTAATTGATGTATCTAATAAAGCAGTTGAGGAAACGGCAAACGTGATCCAAAATATCATGAATGGATATAACTGAAGATCAGCGCACTAATATTGAACTCAGAGAAACAAAAGCTCTGAGTTTTATATATGTCCTGAAATTAACAAATTAAGTTCATGAAAAAGAATGGAAAAATTAAAGACTTTGTATTATAATAAAAAATTGTGATAAAATTACTTATTTTAGGTTTAGACTTGACTAAGAACGAATAAACTATTTATTGTGATCTGTCAAGTGAAGTAGTGAAAAATAATTCGACAAATTCAGTCTTGTTTTCCTCGCGATCTTTTCTAAAAGGTTAAGAAGGATTCTATCGGAGTGATGTAGAATAGTGAAAGATGACGAAAAAAAGATGCAGATAATTGTCGATGCAGATGCCTGTCCTGTTAAAAAGGAAATCGCTGATCTAGCTGCCCATTATCAAATCAACGTCCTGTTTGTTGCGTCTTATAACCATAAAACATCAAATACATACGGATATGATTGGGTTTATGTGGACACCGGCAAAGAATCTGCTGATTTATACATCGTTAATCATTCTTATCGTCATGATCTGGTTGTGACGCAGGATATTGGTCTTGCAGGTCTGCTGCTGAAAAAAGGGGTTAGAGTCATGACACCCCGGGGTAAACAGTATACAGAAGAAAATATTGAGATGGCGCTTGAGTTCAGGTATCTTTCTGCGAAAGAACGCCGAGGCGGAAAGCATACAAAAGGCCCCAAAAAGTTTACCCAATCAGACAGAGACAGCTTTATTTTCACACTGGAAAAGATTTTGTCGAAAGATGCAGGAATTAGTGGTTAAATCGCGAATATTTGTATCACGGAGTTGTTGGTATGGGAAATCGAATTCCCGATGAAATAATCGATAAGATTCAGCAATCGGCAGACATCGTTGATGTTGTCAGTGAATATGTTCAATTGAAGAAGCAGGGAAGAAATCATTTTGGGCTATGCCCATTTCATGGCGAAAAATCACCATCGTTCTCCGTTTCACATGATAAGCAGATCTACCATTGCTTTGGATGTGGCGCCGGCGGGAACGTCTTTTCATTCTTGATGCAAATTGAAGGCTATTCATTTGTTGAAGCAGCTTCGGCACTCGCTGAAAAACTGCATATTGATCTTCCGGATCAGCTTAACGCAGTTCAGCCAAAAGATGCAAACAGCGATGATGAAAAAATGATCGAAGCACATGAACTGCTGAAGAAGTTTTATCATCATTTACTTGTAAACACAAAAGAAGGGCAAGCTGCCTTCGATTATTTAACAGCAAGAGGGTTTACCAAAGAAACAATTGAACAGTTCGAAATTGGCTATGCGCTTGATTCCTGGGATTTCGTCGCCAAGTTTTTGACAAAACGGGGTTACGATCCTCAGATGATGGAAAAAGCAGGTCTGCTTGTTAAGAAAAGCTCCTCTGATGGGTATCTGGACCGTTTTCGCAATCGGATTATGTTTCCTATCCTTGACCATACTGGCCGGACCATTGCATTTTCAGGTAGGGTGCTTGGAAAAGAACAGCCTAAATTCCTTAATAGTCCCGAAACACCTATTTTTAACAAAAGCAAAGTTCTTTATAATTTTCATCAAGCAAGAGTACATATACGAAAAAATCAGCAAGTTGTCTTATTTGAAGGTTTTGCAGATGTTATTTCTGCTGTACGTTCAGATGTGCAGCATTCGATTGCAACGATGGGAACATCACTGACAGAAGCTCAGGCAAAAATCATCAAAAGAAACGCCGGAGATGTTATAATCTGTTATGATTCTGATTCTGCAGGACTTGAAGCAACATTAAGAGCTTCTAAAACACTTGCTGCTGCCGGCTGCAAAATGAGAGTTGCCGCGCTGCCTGATGGAACAGACCCTGATGACTACATCCGAACATTCGGAGCAGAAAAGTTCAAAAAAGATGTAATAGGGGCAAGCATTACGTTAATGGCTTTTAAAATGCAGGTTTTCCGCAAAGGAAAAAATCTTCAAGATGAAGGACAAAGACTGCAGTATATAGAAGACATACTGAAAGAACTCAGCCTCCTTGAAAATCCAGTGGAAATCGAACTGTATTTAAAACAGCTGTCCGGAGAATTTTCATTATCGATGGATGTTCTGAAGAATCAAATCAAGGATAAAAGATCAGGCCAAAAGCCTGAACGGAAAAAGGAGCAGCAGAGCGCTCCTGTCCAGCATGTGATGAAACCTAAGCAAAGAAGGCTTCTCCCGGCATTTCATAATGCTGAAAGACTTCTTATAGCGCATATGCTGCGCAATAGGGACATTGCACAAAAAGTGCTTGACCGTATAGGACTTCAATTCAATATAGAAGAGCACAGAGCGATAATTACGTACTTATATGCTTATTACGAAGATGGAAATGAAGCAAATGTCAGCTCGTTTCTGAGAAAACTGCCTGACAATCAGCTTCATCAGTTTGTTTCAGATATAGCTATGCTCTCGGTAAACGAAGAAATATCTGAGCGGGAGCTGTCAGATTATATTAAACAGGTGTTGAATCACCAAAATTGGTTAATGATAAAAGAAAAAGAAGCTGAAAAGCATGAAGCAGAGCGTCAAAAGGATTTCGTCAAAGCTGCCAATATCGCCATGGAAGTCATAAGGCTTAAGCGCGATCTTAAATGAGGGCTGACGAATGACTTGCGCAACACGTAGAGATTCATTGAGGCTAATCGGTTTCATAAATCATTTAGCACATTCACATAAATCACTAATTGCAAGAGTTTGGAAGGAGGGGATCCAATGGCTGATAAACAAACCCATGATTCTGAATTGACATTGGAACAAGCAAAAGACCAATTAACTGAAATCGGAAAAAAACGTGGAGTTTTAACATACGAAGAGATTGCTGAGCGCATGTCTGGCTTCGAAATTGAATCAGACCAAATGGATGAGTATTATGAATACCTTGGCGAGCAGGGCGTTGAATTAGTTGGTGATAATGAATCGACTGATGATCCTAATATACAGCAGCTGGCGAAGGAAGAAGAATTTGATCTAAATGATTTAAGCGTGCCTCCAGGTGTTAAGATCAATGACCCTGTGCGTATGTATCTGAAAGAAATAGGCCGGGTAGATCTTTTAACTGCAGATGAAGAAATTAAGCTTGCAAACCGCATTGAAGAAGGCGATGAAGAAGCGAAGAGAAGACTCGCAGAAGCCAACCTTCGTCTTGTTGTAAGTATCGCTAAAAGATATGTCGGCCGTGGAATGCTGTTTTTGGATCTTATACAAGAAGGCAATATGGGCTTAATGAAAGCTGTAGAGAAGTTCGATTACCGCAAAGGATTTAAATTCAGTACCTATGCTACTTGGTGGATTCGCCAGGCTATAACAAGAGCCATAGCTGATCAGGCAAGAACCATTCGTATTCCGGTACACATGGTTGAGACAATAAATAAATTGATTCGTGTTCAGCGTCAGCTTCTTCAGGATTTAGGACGTGAACCATCTCCGGAAGAAATTGCAGAAGATATGGATTTAACTCCTGATAAAGTAAGAGAGATTCTAAAAATTGCACAAGAACCGGTATCTCTTGAAACGCCAATTGGTGAAGAAGATGATTCACATCTTGGAGATTTTATTGAGGATCAAGATGCAACTTCTCCTTCCGAACATGCTGCTTACGAGCTGTTAAAAGAACAGCTTGAAGATGTACTGGATACATTGACTGACCGTGAAGAAAACGTTCTGCGTCTTCGTTTCGGACTGGATGACGGCCGTACAAGAACACTTGAAGAAGTAGGGAAAGTGTTTGGCGTTACTAGAGAACGCATCCGTCAAATTGAAGCAAAGGCACTTCGTAAGCTGCGCCACCCAAGCAGAAGCAAACGATTAAAAGACTTTTTAGAATAGAAAGCGGACTTTAGTTCGCTTTTTTTTTGTTTATTTATTTTTTGACAGCGTTAACAACTAATTTCATATTACATCATCTTTTCATTTATTTTACTTAATTGTTATTTAATTTGCAAATCACCCTCATAAAATTTTACGCCTAACATAGCACCAAAAACTTCATTTCCTCTTCAAAATTTTATGCATAATTCCTTTTTTTTTTAGAAAAAACCTTGAAATTACTGACAAATACATAAGAATGTATTCAAAATAAAGGAAAGCTTTTTACAAAACAAAGTAGAACAAAAATATTTTTTCATTAAATAAAAAATTTAAAAAGTTGTGAAAACAGACCGTTTCACTTTATAATTTAATATGTAAGCGTATTCAAAACGGGGGGATAAAATGAATTTTGAACTATCACAAGAACAGCGCATGATTCAGAAAACCATTAAAGAATTTGCAGAAGAAGTTGTTGAACCAGGAGCTTATGAAAGAGATAAAACAAAGCAATTTCCAGCAGAAATTTTTCAGCAGCTTGGTGAAATGGGAATGCTTGGTCTGCCATTTTCAGAAGAATACGGCGGAAGCGGCGCAGATACGATCAGTTTCGCGATTGTTACGGAAGAACTAAGTAAAGCATGCGGTTCAACCGGCATTACATATTCAGCCCACATTTCATTAGGCGGAGCTCCGATTAATATGTTTGGTACAGAAGAGCAAAAAAGAAAGTATCTTTCAAAAATTTGCTCGGGAGAATCAATGGGTGCTTTTGGACTGACTGAGCCGAATGCAGGATCGGATGCAGGGGGCACCCTGACCGAAGCTGTAGAGAAGGATGGGCAGTTTACCATAAATGGAAATAAATGTTACATTACGAATGCATCTTATGCAAGGTTTCTGGCTCTGACGGCTATCACGGATCGCTCAGAAGGAAAAAAAGAGATAAGCGCCATTATTGTCCCAACTGATGCACCAGGGTTCAAAGTAATAGACAATTATGAAAAGATGGGACTGAATGCATCTAATACAACTGAATTGATTTTAGAAGATGTTGTCGTTCCAGCAGAGAATCTTCTTGGTAAAAAGGGGAATGGCTTCAGACAGTTCCTCATGACATTAGACGGAGGAAGAATAGGAATTGGTGCTATGGCAGTCGGAATAGCACAGGCAGCTTTTGAAAAAGCATTAGCTTACTCAAAAGAAAGAAAACAATTCGGAAAAACACTAAGTGAGTTCCAGGCTATTCAATTCAAGCTTGCAGATATGGCAATGAAAATCGATTTGGCACGTACAATGGTTTATAAAGCTGCCTGGTTAAAGGATCAGGGAAAGCCATATACGAAAGAAGCCTCTTTTTGCAAGCTGTTTGCATCCGAAATGTGTACAGAAGTGACAAATCAGGCCATTCAAATTCACGGCGGCTATGGCTATATGAAAGAATATCAAGTTGAACGATATCTGCGTGATGCTAAATTGCTTGAAATCGGCGAAGGCACAAGTGAAGTTCAGCGGATGGTCATTGCAAGACAGATTGGCTGCTGACGAAATAAAAAAGGAACTTCATCTTAATTGATGAGGTTTTTTTGACTAATTTTTGAAAAATAGCCCAACTTATACAATAAGTCTTTTACTTCCTCAAATTTTGAAGTAAAATAGAGATTGTTTAAATCTATCGTTTACCTGCATTTCAAGATTTTTACATAAGGGAGGTTACATAATGAATCGCAATCCACTTATTCCATTTGCTTTAGTTGCCGTAATCGGAATCGGCCTTATGTTTTTCCTATCTATTAAAGGGCTCGGCGATATGAAAGAAATGGCTGGAGAAGGTAAAGAGGAAGATAAATCGGAAGAAGTTGCAAACGCTTCACCAGAGGAAATCTACCAGCAAAGCTGTATTTCTTGTCATGGTGAGAATTACGAAGGCGGTGCTGGGCCTGCTCTTAAAGGAGTTGGGGACAGGCTCGGCGTTGACGGAATTAAAGAAACGATTAAAAATGGCCGGGGAAACATGCCTGCCGGTTTAGTTCCTGATGAAAAACTGGACGAGATGGCAGAATGGGTTTCTAAAGTCAAATAGTTCTTACCGAAAGAGTTAATATGAACCGTTCCTTTTGAGCGAAAAAGAAAAGTCCTTTGCATCTGCTGAGGACTTTTCTTATTATATAGAGAGATCAAATTAAAAGTACATAAGAATGTGGTGGTTTAAAATGAATGATGTTAATTTATCAAAAAGGCTGAAAACAGTAGCTGATTATATACCTAAGAATGCTGTTCTGGCAGACATCGGCTCAGATCATGCTTACTTGCCCTGCTATGCAATCTTAAACGGACTGGCAGCTTCAGCTGTTGCAGGTGAAGTAGTTCAGGGGCCGTTTCAGTCTGCAAAGAAGCAAGTCCAAAAAAGCGGACTGCAGGACGTCATATCCGTGCGGTTAGGAAGCGGGCTCGATGTCATTGATCCAAATGAAGCAACTTGCATCACGATTGCAGGAATGGGCGGGGCATTAATTGAAAAGATTCTGGAAGCTGGAAAGGAAAAATTAGCAGGAGTCAAGCGGCTGATTCTCCAGCCTAATATTCATGCACATCATGTAAGAAGATGGCTGCTAGAAAACGGCTGGGAACTGGTAAATGAAGAAATATTAGAGGAAGACGGCAAGATTTATGAGGTTCTTATTGCTGAAAAGGGCGAGGCTAAAGCTCCTTATCAGCATACTGCACTGCAAAAAGGTTTACTTGTGGGTCCTTTTTTGATGAAAGAAAAAACAAAACCGTTTATAAAAAAATGGACCCAGGAAATCGAGCATTTCAGAAGGATATTAACAAGTATAGAAAGTGCGGCAGTGAGCCCCGGGAATGAAGAGAAGAAGAGAGAGCTTCACGATTTGATTGCTATGCTTGAGGAGGTTATCAGAAAATGAGCAAAATACCTAACGGCTACGAAATCATCCAATTGTTTGAATCGTTTTCGAAAAAAGAATATGCCATGGAAGGCGATAAGATTGGCCTGCAAATTGGAACATTGAATAAACCGATTCATGGTGTACTGGTCGCACTCGATGTTCTCGATGAAGTAGTTGATGAAGCAATTGAAAAAAATGCGAATTTAATTATCGCCCATCATCCCCCAATATTCCGTCCTCTAAAAAATTTAGCAACGGATCAGCCGGGCGGTGCATTGCTTGAAAAATGCATTAAACATAATATTGCTGTATACGCGGCACATACCAACTTAGATGTCGCAGCCGGAGGAGTCAATGATTTACTTGCAGAGGCTCTCCAATTAACGGACACAGAGGTTCTCGCTGACACCTATCAGGAGGAAATGAAGAAGCTGGTTGTCTATGTACCTAAAGACCGCGCGGACGATATAAGGGCTGTTCTGGGACAATCAGGTGCAGGCCATATTGGAATGTACAGTCATTGCACTTTTTCATCAAATGGAACAGGAAGCTTTCTTCCTCTTGAGGGAACAGATCCTTATATAGGAGAATCTGGGAAAATTGAGTTTGTTGAAGAAGAAAGAATTGAAACGATCATTCCGGAAAACAAGCAGCGAAAGATTGTTTCAGCTATGCTAAAAGCTCATCCTTATGAGGAACCTGCATATGATATTTATCCAGTTGAAGGGCAGAGCAAAGCTTTAGGATTGGGACGCATAGGCTTGCTTGAGAATGACATGACATTGTCTGAATTTGCCCGGCATGTGAAAGAAGCGCTTGATGTTCCATGTGTAAGAATGGTAGGAAATAAGGATGCAAAGATACGGAGAGTTGCTGTGCTCGGAGGGGATGGAAATAAGTACATTCATCAGGCAAAGCGTAAGGGAGCTGATGTCTATGTTACCGGGGATCTTTATTATCACGTAGCGCATGATGCCATGATGATGGGCTTAAATGTGATTGATCCAGGTCACAATGTAGAGAAAGTCATGAAAAAAGGGGTAACAGATTTGCTTCTTTCTATGTGTGAAGAAAAGAAATTTGAAGTAAGTATTTTCCCTTCAGAGATTCATACAGATCCATTTACATTTGTTTAATTAATAAACCGCTGGTGTTGATCCCCAGCGGTTTTGTTTTTTTTTATTTGGCTGCTTTTACTTTAGGCAGGATTTTTTGAAGAGGAACATTATGTTCGATGTTCCATGTCAGGCTATTTTCCGGATCGTACTTTTCAAGGAATTGAATGACTTCTTTTGTAATCGGTGTAGGAGTTGAGGCTCCTGCAGTAATCGCGACTTTTTTTACACCTTCAAACCATTTTAGCTTTATTTCGCTTATATCTGATACTCTGTATGCTTTTGTTCCGGCAATTTCTTCAGAAACCTGTGCAAGACGGTTTGAATTGTTGCTCTTCGGATCTCCGACGACAATTGTCAGGTCAGCATCTTTTGCCTGCTCTGCAACAGCTTCCTGCCTTACTTGAGTAGCCAGACAGATTTCCTGATGATATTCTACATGAGGATACTTTTCTTTCACGCGCTCCATAATGTCATATACATCCCATTGACTCATTGTTGTCTGATTTGTGACGACAATTTTATCATTTTGGAAAGTAAGAGCATCAACATCTTCTTCTGTTTCTACTAAATGGACAATATCAGGTGCTACACCGACAGCTCCTTCAGGTTCTGGATGCGACTTTTTCCCGATGTAGATCACATGATAGCCCAAAGCTTTCTTTTCCCGGATTAAATCATGTGTCTTTGTAACATCAGGGCATGTTGCATCAAGAGTGACAAGGCCTTTTTCAGCAGCGATCTTCCTGACTTCGGGAGAAACTCCGTGAGCTGTATAAATAACGGTGCCGCTTTCTACTTTTTCCAATATTTCCATACGGTTGCTGCCATCCAAAGTAATAATACCTTCTTCTTCAAAAGCGTCTGTTACGTGTTTATTGTGAACAATCATGCCTAAAATATAGATAGGCCTTGGCAAAGTTTTATCTAAAGCGGCATTCTTTGCAATAACCATGGCATCAACAACACCATAGCAATATCCCCGCGGTGCAATCTTAATAACTTCCATTAAAGGATCCTCCTAGAGAGAAGTTCGAGAGAGAATATAAAAAAGCCAAAGAAAAAGGCTTTTGGCTCTCGTAATCTCTTATTATTATAGCGGAGACTGCAGAAGAATACAAAGAAGAATGTCAGATATACAGCTTTGGAGCAGATGCACCTTTTACAGGAGGTGCTTTCTCCATTTCTTCTTTTACTGCCTTCTTAGGTGAATCAATAACAACTGTGTCTCCATCAGACGGTGCTGAAGCGGAAACATCGGACGAGGAATTTTCTACATCTGAACCAGTACTTTCTACATCTGAACCAGTACTTTCTTCATCGCTTGGCCCTCCGCCTTTTAATTCACTGTATATTTTAATCATGGCAGGCAGATTTCTGACAAGCGGGCCATATTGCTGAACCATGGGCGTGACCTGCTGAGCCATGCCGAGAACTTTCTGCACGTTTCCGAGCATGCTGGATAAATTTGCGGGATTGGTTATTCCCTGCAGACCCTGAGCTGCATTTGCTGCACTTGCAGCACCTTGGCCTCCTCCAGGCAAAAATCTTGAGAGAATGCCTTTGATGCCGCCTCTTCCCATTGCCTGCTGTCCAAACTGCTGTCCGCCAAACCCAGGCGGTCCAAATTGTGATGAAAAAGGTCCCATTTGCTGCCCAAACGGCTGAAAGGAACGAGTAGGTCCAAATCCCCTTGCTTGCTGATTTCCAAAAGGCTGGTTTGAAAACGGCTGACCGCCCATTTGCATTCTTTGAGGCTGGAATCCTCTAGAAGGCATTGGAGGCATAGGTCTTTGCTGAAACATGATGATCCTCCTTTTAAACTAACGTGTATACTACCTACACAATATGCAGAATCGTCTTAAAGGTTTGCATGGTTTTAAGAATAGGCGGAATCGATTGGAGTTTTTCTCTCAAATCGTATATAATGTTTTGATGGACAACCGTGTCTTATTTTTTGGCTGTTATCGCAAGAATTGCTGCTCTTCATAAAAAGATGAATTCGCGCATCCTTTATTAGGAAACCGTGCTCTTTTCTAATAAGATGTATAAATGAAAACAGCAACAACTTAAAATGGAGCCTTTTATAAATTTACTCATCAAGGAGATGATGAACATGGAACAAACAAAGTTCAATCAGTTTCCATTTAAGCCTTTTATTATAGATGCTGTCAAAGCGCTGGGTTTTTATGAACCGACTGAAATACAAGCACGCTTATTCCCTTCACTATTAAAAGGGGAAACAGCTATAGGACAATCACAGACAGGCACAGGAAAAACGCATGCTTATTTATTGCCTCTTATTCAAAGGATTGATCCCTCAAATGAAAACGTACAAGTTGTTATTACTGCCCCTACCAGAGAACTAGCCAATCAAATCTACCAGGATGCTCTGCATGTTCTTAAATTTGCACCGGAAAATGAAACGATTTCTGCTAAATGTTTTATTGGCGGAACAGACAAGCAGCGTACAATTGATAAACTGAAAAGCCAGCCTCAGCTTGTCATCGGCACGCCGGGCAGAATTAAGGATTTAATTGCCGAAAAAGCTCTTTTCGTTCATCAGGCAAAAGCATTAGTTGTTGATGAAGCAGATCTCATGCTTGATATGGGATTCATTGAAGATGTTGATAAAATTGGCGCCAATATGCCTGAAAAACTGCAAATCCTTGTTTTTTCTGCAACCATTCCCGAGAAATTAAAACCTTTCCTGAAAAAATATATGGAAAACCCTAAATTTACTCACGTTGCACCAAAGCAGGCAACTGCCAAGAAAATTAAGCACGTGCTGGTGCCGCTGCGCCACCGTAATAAAACAAATCTTTTATTTGAAATGCTGAAAAACTACAATCCTTATTTAGCTATTGTGTTTACAAACACAAAGAAAAAAGCGGATGAGGTAGCCGACGGACTGATTGCAAAAGGCCTCAAAGTTGGACGCATTCACGGCGATTTATCACCAAGAGACCGTAAAAAAATGATGAAGCAAATTAATGATCTTGATTATCAGTATGTCGTAGCGACAGATTTGGCTTCAAGAGGCATTGATATTGACGGTGTAAGCCATGTCATCAATTTTGAGCTTCCAAGTGATCTCGATTTTTACATTCACCGTGTTGGACGTACGGGACGTGCAGACTACTCAGGTATTGCAGCGACGATCTATGAGCCGGAAAATGAAGATGCGTTAATCACCCTCGAAAAATTAGGGATAGAATTTGAAAACCAGGATCTCGTTGACGGCGAGTGGAAAAAAGTTGAGGACCGCAAACGCAGACAAAAACGCGTAAGGCCTTCAGATGGCGTTGACCAAATGGCGAAAAGCAAGGTTAGAAAGCCAAAAGGTGTAAAACCAGGATACAAAAAGAAATTGACGAGAGAAATGGATGAAATTAAAAAACGTCAGAGAAGATTGAATCAAAAGCGCAAGTAGGAGGAGAATAGATGCTGAAAATAGGATCACATGTATCAATGAGCGGAAAAAAAATGCTGCTTGCTGCAAGTGAGGAAGCAGTATCTTATGGTGCGAATACGTTCATGATCTATACAGGAGCACCTCAGAATACTAGACGTAAAAAAATTGAAGAGCTGAATATTGAAGCAGGACAGGCCCATATGAGGGAAAATGGGATGATTGATATAGTTGTTCATGCACCTTATATCATCAATATCGGCAATACAACAAATCCTGCAACCTTTGAACTTGGCGTCCAATTTTTGCGATCTGAAATTGACCGTTCGCACGCTCTTGGAGCAAAACAAATTGTGCTTCATCCAGGGGCTCATGTTGGAGCAGGACCAGAAGCAGGCATTAAAAAAATCATCGAAGGACTCAATGAAGTTCTTGATAGAGAAGAAAATGTTCAAATCGCTCTTGAGACAATGGCCGGAAAAGGCTCTGAGTGCGGCCGTTCATTTGAAGAACTCGCACAGATCATTGAGGGTGTCACGCATAATGAGCATCTTTCAGTATGCTTTGATACGTGCCATACACATGATGCAGGATATGATATCATCAATGATTTTGATGGAGTTCTGCAGCAATTTGATTCCATTATCGGTCTGGATCGATTGAAGGTGCTTCATATTAATGACAGCAAAAATATTTCTGGAGCCCGGAAAGACCGTCATGAGAATATCGGATTTGGCCATATTGGATTTAAGGCATTGAATGATATCGTTCATCATCCGCAGCTTGCAGATGTGCCTAAAATTCTTGAAACTCCTTATGTAGGTGAAGATAAGAAAGATAAAAAACCGCCATATCGCTTTGAAATTGAGATGCTGCGGGGGAAAGAATTCAATTCTGATCTGCTGGAACGAATCCGAAATCAGGCATAAAAAAGAAAGCTGTCGGAGTAAATCGACAGCTTTTTAGCCTATAAACTGCTGAAACAATTGGTTCACTTGCTGTGCAGTGGCAGGAGAAGTAATCGCAGCCACCTTCTTTAATAGGCTGATGCGCTCTGCATCATTAAAGATATTAATGTTTCTGCCGCGGATGATTTTTACGATTTCCTGAGCCTGAGCTCTGTTGATTGCAAGGCTGTTCTGTTTAGCAAGCTGAAGCAATCCATCTGTATCCAATGAATTGAGTTTATGGTTAACGATTTTTTGAAATAAAATCACGTACATACCTCCCTCACCATTCAATGTATGGTGAAGATTTAGGAAAAGTGCCTATTTTTTTAGCAATCGAATAGGATAAAATCTTTCTGCGCTTTTCTTTAATATAAAAAAGTATAAAATTTCGCGCATTGATGTCCAGCTCCTGCGCGTAAACTCCTCGGTCAGAGCGGATCCGCCATTCGGAGCTGAACAAGGCGCCTGCGCTTTTAGAGGGGAATCATTTAAATGACAAAAAAACAGCATAAAAAAGAAAGTACAGGACGATTATTAACAAGACTGATTTTGATTATCATCGGTGCAGCGCTTGCAGCTGTCTCAATTGAACTCTTCCTAATTCCCAATCAGATTATTGATGGGGGAATAATCGGCATATCGCTGATTGTCGACCACATCACACCTGACAGTCTGTCATTCATCAATTTTGGAACACTGGTCGTCATTTTAAATTTGCCGTTTATGTATTATGGTTATAAACAAATAGGTAAAACATTTATGATATCGTCGATTTTTGGTATAGTCTCTCTGGCTATCATAGAAAGCATGCTGCACCATGTTGAACCGTTCACGGCAGAGCCGATTTTAGCAACTGTTTTTGGAGGGCTGATCCTTGGTGTGGGTGTAGGGCTAGTCATACGAAACGGCGGTTCAATGGACGGAACAGAAATTTTAGGCATATTGCTTACAAAAAAGCTGCCGTTTTCAGTAGGGGAATTTGTCATGTTTATTAACATTTTCATCTTTGCCTGGGCAGCATTTGTATTTGGAGCAGAGCAAGCTATGTATTCGGTGATGGCTTATTACATAGCATTTAAAACGATTGATACTGTCATTCAGGGATTAGACGAAACAAAGGCAGTGATCATTGTTTCTGATTATTATGAAGATGTATCTGATGCCATCCTTCAAAGGCTTGGGCGCGGAACCACAAAATTAAAAGGCAAAGGCGGCTATACAGATGACGAAAAGGAAGTCATCTATGTAGTTGTAACAAGACTCGAAGTGACAAAGCTAAAATCAATTGTTCATGAAATCGATACAAATGCATTTATTACAATAATGAATACACAAGAAACAAAAGGGACAAATTTCAAGTCAGCGATTCATTAAACTCTTTTTAAAGACTTTAAACATGTTTCTTGCTCTTTTCTATCCAATCTTGTATAATCTCTATGTTAAAGATCAGACATTGGTTTCTGATCTTTTTTTACGAATTTAAATCGGAACGATTCTTAAACTAGAAGGTGAAACGAATGAATCAGCCTATTATTGATATCCGTCATTTATCATTCACATATGACCGTACTAAAGTGCTTGAAGATGTTCATTTTAAAGTAAGAGAGGGCGACTTTCTGGGATTAGTGGGACCAAACGGATCTGGGAAGACAACACTGCTGAAATGCCTTCTCGGTCTATTAAAGCCTGATGAGGGAGAAATTTCGCTTTTCGGTAAAGACATCCGCAAATTTAAAGAGTGGTATAAAATCGGCTTTGTTTCACAAAAAGCTAATAGCTTTAATACAGGCTTTCCGGCATCTGTGTACGAAGTAGTTGCAAGCGGCCTTACATCTAAATTAGGTTTATTTAAAATGCTGAAACCGGCTCATCATCAAAAAGTAAAAGCTGCCATTAAGGCTGTCGGCTTAGAACAGCTGTCAAAACGAAATATCGGTGAACTTTCAGGAGGCCAGCAGCAGCGGACATTTATTGCAAGGGCGCTTGTAAGTGATCCGAAATTGCTAATACTTGATGAGCCGACAGTAGGAGTTGATGCTCAAACAGTTCAGAGCTTCTACGAAATGCTGAAAAATTTAAACACAGAAATGGGAATTACTTTAATTCTTGTCACACATGATGTAGGGACAATTACAGATAAAGTAACACATGTAGCCTGTTTAAATAAACATTTGCATTTCCACGGAAATACACAGGAATTTGAAAGCCTGCAAAACTCTGATATGTCTGACTTTTATGGTCATTCTGTTCATGTATTAACTCACGATCACCATGGTCATGGGGGAAGGTAAAATGATAAATAGTATTCTTAATTATGAATTTTTACAAAATGCATTCCTGGCAGGAATTCTCATCGGCCTGATTGCACCGCTTCTTGGAGTTTTTGTAGTCGTAAGAAGACTTTCTTTAATAGCTGATGCCCTGAGTCATGTGACTTTAGCAGGAATCGCAGCAAGCTTGCTGCTTGAGAAAAAAGTACTTGGCATGTCGGGGCTGAATCCGATTTATTTAGGAATGGGATTTTCTGTGGCAGGGTCGTTATTTATAGAAAAATTGAGAGCTGTCTATAAGCATTTTCAGGAGCTCGCCATACCGATAATCCTTTCGGCCGGAGTAGGGCTGAGCGTTATTTTTATTTCTCTTGCTGATGGATTTAATACGGATTTATTTAATTATCTTTTCGGAAGTGTCAGTGCGGTAACGAGAACAGATCTATGTGTGATTGCTGCCATTTCAGTTTTTGTCCTGATTGTTATTTTTGCCTTATTTAAGGAACTTTTTTTGCTGTCCTTTGATGAAGAACATGCAGCGGCATCAGGCATTCATTCTAAGTGGATTCACTTTATTTTCATTTTAACGGTTGCACTTGTGATAGCTGCTTCCATGAGAATCGTCGGCATTTTATTAGTATCTTCTCTGATGACGCTGCCGGTTGCAGCAAGTATCCGGATTGCCAAAGGGTTTAAGCAGGCAATATTCTTTTCTGTACTCTTTGGAGAAATCTCTGTTATTATTGGATTAGTGCTGGCTTATCAATTAGATTTAGCTCCAGGAGGCACGATTGTTATGCTTTCAGTCGTCATCCTGATACTGTCGATACTATGGACCAAAATAAAAAGGGGTCAGTAAGATGAATGTTCAAGAAGCTCTACTTCTTATGAAGGAAAAAGGATATAAGTACACAAGTAAACGCGAGGAAATGCTCGAATTATTTGCTCAATCAAATAAATATTTAACAGCAAGAGATGTTCTGGACAAAATGAAGGCTGACTATCCGGGATTAAGCTTTGATACCATTTACCGCAATCTTTCTTTGTTTGCTGAAATGGGTATTCTTGAAACAACAGAGCTGTCAGGGGAAAAGCATTTTCGATTTACATGTTCGACGAATCATCATCACCATCACTTTATTTGCCTGAATTGCGGAAAGACGAAAGAAATTGCCTCGTGCCCAATGGAAAAATTAAAAGAAAATTTAAGCGGATATGAAATCAGCGGACATAAATTTGAGATTTACGGCACTTGTCCCGAGTGCCATGTACTGACAGTTTAAGCTGTATAAAAAAAGCTTGCGAAACGTTGTTTCGCAAGCTTTTTTTATTGTTTTATCGGAGTACTGCACGTTTCTGGTAGGCATTGACCCAATCCCTTGCTTCAAGCCAATTTTTCACACGGATAACTCCGTTTGGGGTGGGATCCTGATTATATGGTGTATTAAATAAAATAACGGGTATGTTAAATTCCTCGCTGATCATGCAGGCATTATCATGCTTGTCCTCAAAAAAAACATCAATATTGTTTTTTCTGACTGCGCCAAGTTTATCATGAGTGCCAATCAATTCAATCTGATGATAAAATAATTCATTGCGTTTGAACCAGTCAAATGTCACATCCTGCAAATGGCTTCTCCGTGCACTGATAAATAAAAGTTTATGGGTTTTCTTCCATTCATCCAGCACTAATTTTGCATCTGGCGCCATAGGTGCTTCTTGGTAAATCAGCGGTTCTTGCTCATCCATCCATTTCCAGAAGTCCTCTTCAGAAATGTTAAGTAATTTAGTTAAATCATATTCCTTCATATCATCAAGCGTAATGTTTATGCCGAATGATTTGTTTAAATATGGAACGAATGTTTCAGGCGAAGTGACGGTTCCATCGATATCAATCCCTAATTGCAGCATCATGTACTCTCTCCCTTGCTGTCTGAACTATACTAGTTAGTGTATCATAATCCGTGCTTACAATCACAGTAATCTTTGACAGTTATACTGAAAGGATGTGCGGCTCATACTATAAATGTTCCTTTACTATATGAATGGAGGGATCACGCATGGCAGATGAGAAACAGTATGATTATCACGGAAATATTAAAGATCTCCGTGAAGATGAAGTTGGCTACAACAGACCAGATATGCGCGATGATTACAAAGAAGAAACAGCGGCTGAAATTGCAGCACCTGCAACATTGAGAAGAGATGCAGACTATGATCGTCATGAAGAAAAGGACGAGACAGTTGATGATGGACGGAGAATGGGCTATTTAGCCATCGTCCTCTCAGTCATTTCATTATTTATTTTCCCCGTTATTTTAGGAGCAGCAGGGATTATTGTAGGATTTATTGCACGCCGCAGAGGAGCAAAAGGGTTAGGCGGATGGGCGATCGGTATTGGTATCGTCTCATTAATTCTTGGAATATTCATTTTGCCCTTCTTTTAAGGAAATAAAAAAACAAGCTTGGCATAAAATGCCAAGCTTGTTTTATTGAATTTCCGCAGCTGCTTTTTCAGCTTCCTGTTTTGCATAATATTCTGCCGCAATTTTATCAATTTCTTTTTTCAATTCTTCAACCATTGTTTCTTCAGGCACTTTTCGGACAATTTGCCCTTTCATGAAAAGAAGTCCTTCTTTCCTTGCACCCGCAATTCCAATGTCAGCTTCCCGTGCTTCTCCAGGTCCATTAACTGCACAGCCTAAAACCGCAACTTTGATTGGAGCCTTAATAGTTGAAATATACTCTTCAACTTCATTTGCGATGCTGATTAAATCAATTTCAATCCGGCCGCAGGTAGGACATGAAATAAGGGTTGCTGCGTTTGAAGACAGTCCAAAAGATTTTAATAACTCTCTTGCAACTTTTACTTCCTCAACTGGATCAGCGCTAAGCGAGATGCGCAGAGTATTTCCGATGCCTTTGCTTAGGATGGCGCCAAGGCCGGCAGCACTTTTTACAGTGCCTGAAAAAAGGGTGCCCGACTCTGTAATGCCTAAGTGAAGCGGATAATCGAAAGCTTTTGCAGCTTTTTCATATGCTTCAATCGCAAGGTTCACATCAGATGCTTTCATCGATACGATAATATCGTGAAAATCCAGATCTTCAAGAATTTTTATATGATGAAGGGCACTTTCAACCATGCCGTCTGCTGTTGGATAACCGTATTTCTCAATAATACGCTTTTCTAATGAACCGGCATTAACCCCAATGCGGATTGGGATACCTTTTTCTTTTGCAGCTTTTACAACGGCTTCAACTTTTTCGCGCCTGCCGATGTTGCCTGGGTTAATTCTGATTTTATCTGCTCCGCCCTCAATTGCTTTAAGCGCAAGCTTGTAATCAAAATGAATATCTACAACAAGTGGAATATTAATGCGTTTCTTTATTTCTGCTATAGCATCAGCTGCTCGTTCATCCGGACAGGCGACACGAACAATTTGACAGCCTGCTTCTTCTAATCGCAGGATTTCAGCGACCGTAGCTTCCACATCGTGTGTTTTCGTGGTTGTCATACTTTGGATGACTAATTCATTGTTTCCGCCAATTGTTAAATTACCAACTTTAACAGGACGGGTTTTGGTACGATGTATGATTTCACTCACGTGTAAATCGCTCCTTAAATTAATAATCATGGTTCTGTATTATCATGTTAACCATTTTTATCGATCAATGCGAGAAATTGTGCTTTCCCTCACATATTGTAACAGTGTGTGCTTAATATTGACAAGAATTATGAAGCAACTTCTTTTTCATAAAGCGGAAATTTATATGTTTTTCCTACTTGTATCGTGTCAGCTTTTACACTTGGATTAAGCTTTTCAAAATCTTTTCTGATTTGATCAATGGGGACAGGGAATTGCTTATGAAGCTGTTCGACAATTGTAAGAACGGTTTCTCCCTGATTGATCTTTTTTTCGGTGTAAGGCTTAGAACCTGAGGATGTTGTTTCTACAGCAGGGTCATCATTTGCCGCAAGAGGAGAATTTATGGCAATCGTTCCGCTGTTCATATCATAGTAGACGATATAGATCAGAAATATAAATAAAATGAAGATCATAAGACGCTTCAACAAAATCATCTCCCAGTAATTTCACGATAGTTATTTTTATGCTTGTCCCATTCAAATATGTCCTTTTTTTAGTGAGAAGAGGTAAAAAGCCCTTCATTTCTTCTAAAATATAGGCATATTTTTATTAAATTAATGGTGGCATTACATTTGCTTAATAATTATTTGGGATAATTTTCATAGATCTATGGGAAGGATGAATCAAATGAAATTATTATCATTTATAAAATTAAAAGATACTGAACCTCTTCTTTCTAAAATCAGTCTGCAGACGAGATTGCTGATTCTTGTGCTGTCTTTATTGATTGCCTCTATTGCGGCCGTGGGCTACACATCTTACGTAAAATCAAAAGCTGCGACTATGAATATTATTGAGGACCGTCTGCAGCGGGAGGTAAATACAACCGGTGAAATTGCAGGTAATTTAATGTTTGCCTATCTTGGGGAAGAAGAAGAATTTTTAGAGAGATTTAACAAAGTTGTGCTGAGGAATCAATCTTCAGAGCTCATTCAGGATGGATTGAGTGCTGACTTTTTCTTAGTGAAAGAAAATGAGGCAGCCCCATTTTCAGTAAGTGAAAATTCAAAGGTTGCATTTTCCGATCACCTGATCAGCGACATCACGGAAAAAGATAATGGGATTTTTCACAAAGAGATAAACGGAATAGACTACACATTGTCATTTAAACAAGTTCAAGAGTTAAAAGGACAGTTTTTAATAGCAGTTCCTACACAAACATATATGAAAACAACAAGAGAACTTGCCGCTTTTACTGCTTTGACAGTTCTTTTAAGTGGAGTTATTACTACTGTCGTGCTTATTTTCGCAATTCGCAGTTTGACTAAACCCTTAGCAATGTTAAGAAAAACGATAAGGGAAGTAAGAGAGGGAGATTTAACAAAACATATCCATATCGAAACATCGATTCCTGAAATAAATTCACTCATGAAAAGCTTTAACCAAATGATGACGCAAATGCAGAAGATGATAGGCAACATTGATAAGACTACAGGGGATTTGTCAGTAACGGGAGAGCAGCTCAGGGAAGCCACTGATGATGTGATCGTACATAATAGCCAGCTTGTTGAGGCAATAAAGATAGTAAGAGCTGGAGCTGTGCAGACAGCGTCAAGCTCAGATGACAGCATTCATGCTTTTGATCAAATGAGAGACGAGCTAAAAGTTGTTTTTCAGGATATGGAATTTTTATTCAGCAGCGCGGCTGACATGAATCAGTCAGCTTATCGCGGTGAAAAAAATATATCTCAAATGATTCAGACAATGAATTCATTCGAACAGGAATTTGAAAAGATGACAAATACGATCAGGGGGGTAAAGGAGCACTCTTTATCTATTGCAAATGTAGTAATGATTATTCAAACCATTGCTGAACAGACTAAACTTCTTGCTTTAAATGCAACAATTGAAGCAGCTCGGGCTGGCAAAGCGGGAAATGGATTCGCCGTGGTTGCGAATGAAGTTAAAAAACTTGCTGAACAGTCAACAAAGGCGACGGAAGACATTACTAAATCCATCTTATCTATGGAGAATATATCTTCTAAAGCATCAAAGGAATTTGAACATATGCTCTCTAACATTCATTCCCATCTTGAAGTGGCCGCCAAATCCAGAATATCATTTGATGAATTAATGAGGGAGATTGATATCGTAAGCAGCAGGCTGTCCGGAATGAAAAAGCATATTCAGCATCTCAACGGTTCTCTTCCTTTAATGGAAAAATCGGCAGAAAGTTTTGCTTCTGTTTCTCAGGAAACCCTTGCTAGTGCTGAAGAGATGCTCGCAGCTTCAGAAGAACAAATTGCTCAGATGAACAGAACTCATCAAATAGGGCAAAAATTAACGGATTTATCCAGAAATCTTTCAAGTACCACAAAAGAATACAAAGTGAGTTAAAAAGCGAACCCCTTGGATGAAGGGGTTCGCTTTTTAAGTGTTTCATTTTTTTCCGGCTGCAGGAATTTCTTTTAAAGCAAGATACAACATGATCAGGTTAACAAACCAGTTAACGAAAATTCCGCTCGGTACGGAAACTTGAAGAAACTCCATGATGAGAAAGAAAACAGTGGCAAGAGTAACAGCATATGCCGACATGACCCAAAGTTGTTTAAAATTAACGTTTCGCTTCAAACTATTTTTAAAAAGAATGCTGACTAAAGCTAAAAAGGTAATTTCAATGAATTTAGAAGCTGCTGTAAATAGGAACAGCATGACAATGACAACACTCAAAACAATGGGAAGTACATTTTCAAATTGAGAGGAGTATTGGGATAAGTCATCTTTTGTTAAAGTCATTGTATTCAGCATGGAATAATCATAGCTTTGAGCTTGGCCCGCAACTGCATAAACAAATTCATTTTTTAGAAGGCCAATTCCGTTTTGCTTATTTTCAATCTGATCTGCTGTAAAGGCCCCAGTTGGATCGAAAACAATAAATAAATCATCTTTTTTAAATTCAAGCGGTTCAGCTGTATCTGAAATTAGGGTGCCTTCCTCTATTTTAAAGTCAGGAAGGTCTTCCTGCAGGGTAGAATCTAATCCTTTCAACAGCCCAGAAATGCCGGTAGACATGTAGATTGCCATGGGGAGAGTCGCAAGAAGGGTTAGTAAAAACACATAAAGAATGGTTTTGCCTATTCCTTGAAATCTAAACATGGAAATTGACTTTGGAGAGTATAAACTTTTAGCAAACTGTTTAAAAATGTTCATTTATGTACACTTCCTTCATTATAATCCAGCTTTCATTTTATACATCCCAGCAGAAAGAAACAAGGCTAAAGGTACAGTGCCTAAATTAATATTAAGAAATTGTAAATTTTTAAGAAAATAAGGCTAAAAACCTTTACATATAATCCACAATTCGATAATAATTGGGGAGGTTGTAGAAAGTTGTCGATTAAAGATGCTGGGGGTTGAAATAGGTTGGATTTAGATATACAGAAAATGATATTTGAATTTGTTGGCGGCCTGGGAATTTTCTTATTTGGTATAAAATTCATGGGAGACGGCCTGCAAAAATCAGCAGGGGATCGACTTCGGGATGTTCTGGATAAATTTACAACAAATCCAATTATGGGTGTTCTAGCAGGTATATTTGTTGCCATCCTCATTCAGTCAAGCAGCGGAACGACAGTTATTACAATAGGTCTCGTCAGTGCAGGCTTTATGAGTTTAAGACAGGCAATTGGGGTGATAATGGGAGCAAACATTGGAACCACTGTCACGGCATTTATTATCGGTATTAAAATTTCTGAGTACGCACTTCCTGTCCTATTTGCGGGGGCTGTATTACTTTTCTTTTTTAAAAATAAAAAAATACACAACATCGGTCAAATTATATTTGGTTTTGGAGCTCTTTTCTTCGGATTGGAACTTATGGGAGAAGGCATGATGCCTTTGCGTTTTATAGAAGCATTTCAGGAATTAACAGTCAGCATGAGCGATAATCCGCTTCTTGGCGTAGTAATTGGAACTGTATTTACAGTAATCGTCCAAAGTTCCAGTGCGACCATTGGTATTCTGCAGGAATTGCATGGCTTGGGGCTAATTGATATTAACGCTGCACTGCCTGTCCTGTTTGGAGATAATATCGGAACAACTATAACTGCAGTCCTTGCTTCAATTGGTGCTTCAGTAGCTGCAAGACGCGCTGCGTTAACACATGTTCTTTTCAACTTAATAGGTACGGCAATCTTTTTAGTGATCTTGCCTATATTTACAACTTTTATAGGAATGCTGAAGATGAATTTAGGATTGAATCCAGAAATGACGATTGCATTTGCCCATGGAACCTTTAATATGACAAATACAATAATCCATCTGCCGTTTATCGGGGGTCTTGCATACATAGTTACAAAGCTAATTCCCGGAGAAGATGCAATGATGGAATACAAAGCAAAGCATCTGGATCCTCTTTTCATTGAACAATCTTCATCAATAGCACTAGGCCAGGCTAAAGAGGAAATTCTGCGAATGGGCCAGTTTGCCGCTTTAGGACTTGAGGAAGCAAATCAATATCTAAAAACCCATCAGCAAAAACATTCAGATACTGCTTATCAAATCGAGGATGCAATCAATAATCTTGACCGCAAAATTACAGATTATCTTGTACTCATTTCAAGAGCAGAAATGTCTGCATATGAATCTGAAGAACACACTGCACTAATGGATGCTGTAAGAGATATTGAGCGCGTAGGTGATCATTTCGAAAATATCGTTGAGCTTGTTGATTATCAATTAACAAATAAAGTGAAACTGACAGATTCTGCATATGCAGATCTGGAGGAAATGTTTGCATTAACCATTCAAACAATCAAAGATGCCATATCGGCATTAGATGACAAAGACACATCTTTAGCAGCAAGGGTTATGAAGTCTGAAGAACAAATTGATAAAATGGAGCGCATGCTCCGCAAAAAACACATCCTTCGCATTAATGAAGGAAGCTGTACTGGTCAAGCAGGCATTGTGTTTGTAGATATTATCAGCAATCTTGAAAGAATCGGTGATCATTCTGTAAACATTGCAGAGGCAGTTTTAGGCTACCGTAAATAATGTTTAAAAAAGAATGATTCAGTTATAATGAAAGCAAGGGCTTATGCTCTTGCTTTTTTTACATCAGTTTTATAAGAGATCATGGAATGGTGGTGGATGGCAGTGGAGATTATTTACTGGGCACTGATTATTTTAATGTTTATCATTGCGTTTGCCGGATTGATCTATCCAATTATACCCAGCGTCATTTTTATAGTTGGAGGATTTCTTCTCTATGGAGCATTTTTTGGCTTTCAGGAATACGGATATCAATTCTGGCTGATTGAAGGTGTATTTGTTGCAGTTTTATTTGCGGCGGACTATGTGTCAAACTTAATGGGGATCAAACGAGTCGGGGGAAGCAAAGCTGCTATATGGGGAAGTACAATAGGCTTATTGATAGGACCGTTTCTTATTCCGGTTGCAGGAATTATTATTGGGCCATTCCTTGGTGCAGTCATTGCAGAGCTTCTTGTTCATAAAAAGGATATGAAAGAATCAGTTAAAATAGGTCTTGGATCACTGATCGGATTTATATCCGGTGTGTTTGCAAAAACAATCATTCAGCTGATTATGATCGGTTATTTTTTATTCGTGGTTCTATAAAGAAGTTATATATGATGCAAACAAAACATATTTAATGCTTTTAAATTGAAACAATCGGACAATTTTGGTAATCTTAAAGTGACAAGCTTATGAAAGAATAAGCTTCCTATTTACATACAATTTAAGGAGGAGATTTAAATGGCTTACGAACTACCGCAATTGCCTTATGCTTATGATGCATTAGAACCGCATATTGATAAGGAAACAATGAACATTCATCACACGAAACATCATAACACGTATATCACAAACGTAAACGCAGCATTAGAGGGTCACGATGATCTTCTCAGCAAAAGCGTTCAAGAACTAGTATCCAACTTGGATGCAGTTCCTGAAGCAGCACGTACGGCAGTCCGCAATAATGGCGGCGGACATGCAAACCACAGCCTTTTCTGGACAATTCTTTCCCCAAATGGCGGAGGAGCTCCATCTGGTGAGCTTGCTGATAAAATCAACAGCAAATTTGGAAGCTTTGAAACATTCAAAGAAGAATTTGCAAAAGCTGGAGCAACTCGCTTTGGATCTGGCTGGGCTTGGCTGGTTGTCAGTAACGGCGAATTAGAAGTAACAAGCACTCCTAATCAGGATTCTCCTTTAATGGAAGGCAAAACGCCTATTCTTGGACTTGACGTTTGGGAGCATGCATACTACCTGAATTACCAAAACCGCCGCCCGGATTACATTTCTTCATTCTGGAATGTAGTCAATTGGGAAGAAGTTACAAGACGCTACGAAGAAGCGAAGTAATTTTTTTCGCAAATTAAAGGCAGGGGATCTTTTAAGATCTCCTGCTTTTTTCTGTTAAATTTAGGATACATAACTCCACCTCATAAAGACAGACTAATGGTTAGCTAATAAAGGGGAGTTTTAAAGTATGTCAAAGTTGCAAAAATTATTTGGAGATGTAGAAGTCAATAAGGAACTAATCCTTTTGCTGATTATTGGAGGATTATATTCTTTGGGAATCGCCCTTTCTAACGCTTTTGTCAATGTATATCTTTGGAAACAGTCAGGCAGTTTTCTGGATTTGGGTATTTATAATTTGTCGATTGCGATCATGCAGCCAGTCACGTTTGTTATTGCGGGAAGATGGGCAAAAAAAATTGATCGTGTAATAGTTTTTAGGCTTGGTGTTGCTTTTTTAGCTGTATTTTATTTATCGGTGCTTTTAATAGGAAATGATGCAGCGAATAATATCATCTTGCTTGGAGGGCTGCTGGGGATTGGATCGGGATTTTACTGGCTGTCTTTTAATGTGCTTACATTTGAAATTACAGAACCTGAGACAAGAGATTTTTTTAACGGGTTTTTAGGAATTATGTCATCCTCTGCTGGCATGATCGGTCCTATTGTCGCAGGTTTTGTGATCTCAAGATTAGCAGGTGATATTGGGTATAAGTCAATCTTTTCTATTTCACTCGGATTATTTTTTTGTGCCGTTATATTAAGCCTTTTTTTAAAGAGAAGACATGCACACGGCAGGTATTTGCTGCTTGATGTATTGAAGGAAAGAAAACGGAATGTCAATTGGAGAATGATTACAAACGCCCACTTTTTTCAGGGTATTAGGGAAGGAACATTCATTTTCGTCATTGGCGTTCTTGTATTTATTACTACCGGAAGCGAGTTTGCTCTTGGTAAATATGGCCTGATTAACTCTGCTGTAGCCTTTGTCTTTTACTATTTGGCAACACGGCTGATTACAAAGAAAATGAGAAAAAAATCTATTTTAATCGGGGGAATATTATTATATGCTTCCATCTTTTTGCTCTTGTTTGAACTTACATATCCAAAGCTGATTATGTATGCTATTGTAATTGCGATTGCATATCCCATGCTGCTGGTTCCTTATATTTCACTGACTTACGATGTGATTGGACGGTCATGGAATGCAGCTGAAGCGAGAATTGAATATATTGTCGTAAGAGAATTATTTTTAAACTTGGGCAGAATCACATCCATTCTTTTATTCATTCTTGCCGTCACTCTCTTTGATGAAAAGCAGAGTATTCCCATTCTACTTGCGGTTATTGGCTCTGGACACAGCTTTATTTATTTCTTTATCCGAAAAGTGACTTTATTGGAATCTAATGAGCCCATAAATGATAACGGTCAAAAAAATATGCCCGAACCGAATCTTGTAGATGGAGAAAGCAGTTAGCATCACATATGACAATCATGTTACAAGTGTCGAATTTGATAGAAATTCGTCGGTTTTTTTCATAAACTATAACAATAGACACCTTAAAATGGTGTCTATTGTGTTTTTTAAAGAAAATAAGGCGGTGCTATATGTCAAAGAAAAAGAAAAGAACAGTTCCGCTTCGCCTTAACGTTTTGTTTTTCCTAGTATTTTTAGTTTTTTCAGGAATGATATTAAGGCTTGGAATTGTTCAAATTGTATACGGCGAGGATTACCGCAAGGAAGTTGAACGGAATGAGGAAGTGAATATCAGCACTTCGGTTCCGAGGGGGAAAATCTTTGACCGGAACTACAATACAATTGTCGATAATAAACCAATTAATGCCATTACATACACCAGATCAAATACTGCGTCACAAGAAGAACGTTTAGAAGTTGCAGCAAAGCTTGCAAAGATTTTTGACCAGGACAGAACGGACTCTAAAGAAGATCAAGAGGAACTGGAACAAGAGTTAGAAAAAATCACTCTCAGGGATAAAAAAGATTATTGGATTTTAACACGTCCAAAAGAAGCAGAAAAGAAAATTACAAAAGCGAATAGACAAAAAGTACTTGATGGAGTCATGAGCGATGATGACCTCTACGATCTTCAGCTTGAGCGGATAACAGAAAAAGATTTGCAGGAGATTTCGATCGATGAATTAAAAATACTTTCAATAAAAAGAGAAATGGACAGCGGGTATGCATTAGCGCCGCAAATTATCAAAAAAGACAATATTTCTGAACAGGAATTTGCCTATATAAGCGAACATCTGGAAGATTTACCCGGTGTGGATATTACAACAGACTGGGAGCGTCAATACGTTTTTGACAAAACTTTAAGAACGCTGATTGGCAGCATCTCCTCTTCAGAAGAAGGCATTCCAGAGGATCGTCTGGATTATTTCACATCCCGTGATTACAGCAGAAATGACCGGGTGGGGAAAAGCTATTTAGAGTATCAATATGAAGATATTCTTCAAGGACAAAAAGCAAAGGCCCGCAATATTACTGATAAGTCCGGCAATATTCTTGAAACAGAAATTATATCTGAAGGAAAAAGCGGCAAGGACCTGATCATGACAATCGATGTCCAGCTTCAGCAGGAGGTTGAGAAGATTATTGAGGAAGAACTGCTTGCTGCTAAGAAAAAATCTGGAACAGCTTTACTTGACCGTGCATTTGTCGTCATGATGGATCCTAGAAATGGCGAAATGCTGTCAATGGCAGGAAAGCAAATTAAAAAAGACGAAAACGGAAAAACGGTTCTTGAAGATTATGCATTAGGAGCAATGACCAGCTCATACACAATGGGATCTGCAGTTAAAGGAGCTACAGTTCTTTCCGGCTTTGAGTCCGGTGTCATTAAACCCGGAACTGTCCAGCTTGATGAACCGTTATATATTAAAGGATCTCCTCCTAAAAAATCGTACCGCAATATGGGGAATATTGATGATCTTGAAGCTCTGCAGCGGTCATCCAATGTGTATATGTTCAAAACTGCGATAGCAATGGCAAACGGGGAATACAGAAGAAACAAATCATTGCCCCTTGATACGTCTGCTTTCTCGGTGCTCCGTAATTATTACAGTCAGTTCGGATTAGGGGTAAAAACGGGTATAGACCTTCCTAATGAAGCAACCGGCTTCAAAGGAGAGAACCTGACGCCTGGATTATTGCTTGATTTGTCCATTGGGCAATATGATACGTATACGCCGCTGCAAATGGCACAATACGTTTCAACAATAGCAAATGGCGGATACCGCATGAAACCTCAGCTTGTAAAAGAGATCAGGGAGCCGTCGCCTAAAGATAATCTTGGTTCCGTCATTCAATCAATAAACCCTGAAATTTTAAACCGGCTTGATATGAAGAGTGAGTACATTGAGAGGGTACAGGAAGGCTTCAGGCGTGTAACGCAGGAGAAAAATGGAACAGCCTATAGTTATTTTTCAGGGGCAGATTATTTTCCTGCAGGAAAAACAGGGACGGCACAGGCTTTCTATGATGGGCCCAATAAAGACAAATTTCTGTCTCCTACATACAACTTAACACTTGTTGGATATGCTCCCCACAATAACCCGGAGGTTGCATTTGCTGTAGTAGTGCCATGGGCTTATGATACAGCCGAAAATTCACATCCTATTAATAATCTGATCGGAAGAAGGGTTATGGATAAATACTTTGAGCTGAAAAGCGAACAAAGCAAAGAAGGCATTCAGGAAGGTGTAGGACAGCCGGAGAATGCAAGGGTGTTTGAAGAGGAAGAAAATGAATAGAAATCCATTCAAATGAAAATAATAAAAAGCACTCTAAATAGAGTGCTTTTTATTATGTATAAATCATTCTACAAAAGGCGACACGATTATTCATGCATTTACAAAACCTTAACATTCGATTAAAACCATGTTAACACTTTAGCGTTATTGTATTACTTGTAGGACAAAAACACCACTTTGTAGGGGGAATTAAGAAATATGAAAAGCTTCAAATTTTTAGCCATGACAATTATGATTTCATCATTGCTTGCATTCGCAGCAGCTTGTGGAAATGGTGAAAGTTCAGAAGGCAACGGTTCAGAAAATGGATCTTCTGAAGAAGCAGCTCAATTAGAAGGTGAAGTTGGAATCGACGGATCATCAACTGTTGCTCCTATCGGTGAAGCAGTATCTGAAGAATTCGCTATGGAAAACAAAGATGTTAAAGCTCCAATCGGCGTATCAGGAACTGGCGGCGGCTTTGAAAAGTTCGTAGCTGGTGAAACAGATATTGCTCAAGCATCACGTCCGATTAAAGATGAAGAAGCTAAAGCAGCGAAAGACGCTGGAATTGAATATACAGAATTACAAGTAGCATTTGACGGTTTATCAGTAGTAGTTAATAAAGAAAATGATTTCATTAAAGAATTAACTGTAGAAGATTTGAAAAAGATCTGGGTTGAAGACGGCAAAGAAAAGAAATGGTCTGATATTAATCCTGAATGGCCGGATGAAACAATCAAACTTTTCTCACCTGGAACTGACTCAGGAACATATGATTATTTCAACGAAGTAATCCTTGAAGATGAAGCTGTTGCTAAGCAAGCAACACTTTCTGAAGATGACAACGTTCTTGTAAAAGGAGTACAAAGCGATAAAACAGCAATGGGCTTCTTCGGATATGCTTATTACTTAGAAAACAAAGACACTTTAAAAGTTGTTCCTATCGTAAATGAAGAGGGCAAAGCTGTTGAACCAACTAACGAATCAGTTGAATCTGGCGAGTATAATCCGCTTTCACGCCCGCTATACATTTATGTTAACAACGCATCAATGAAAGAAAAGCCACAAGTTGCTGAGTATGTTAAGTTCTACATGGAAAACGCT
Organism: Bacillus sp. V2I10; assembly: GCF_030817055.1. Classification (NCBI taxonomy): domain Bacteria; kingdom Bacillati; phylum Bacillota; class Bacilli; order Caryophanales; family Bacillaceae; genus Bacillus; species Bacillus sp. V2I10. The sequence continues at coordinate 1,903,278 of NZ_JAUSYV010000001.1, forward strand.
GGCGCATTAGCTGAAGAAGTTGGCTATGTAAGCCTTCCAGAAGAAAAATACACAGAACAGCTTAAAACAATCGAAGGTTTAAAATAATTTCAAAATCTAATAGATGAGAAGCATAATTGCTTCTCATCTTCCCATGTTTTGGAAAGGGGTTTTCACAATATGGCAACACAAACAAGCCGCTCTGTCAGTGAAATGATAAAAGAGAAAAAGGAAAAGAGATCCTGGGTAAGATATATAGAGAAGATCGTTCCTGCATTTCTGCTCCTGACAGCTATTATATCTGTACTTACAACTGTTGGAATTTTATTTACACTTATTGTTGAGACATTTACATTCTTCAGCAAAGTTTCATTTATTGACTTTATTACACAAAAAGAATGGTATCCATTCTTTGCAAGCGATCCTTCTTACGGAATCATCACATTAGTATCAGGTACGCTTCTCGTTGCATTCATTGCTATGCTGGTGGCATTGCCAATAGGTCTAGCTTCTGCTATTTATTTGAGTGAGTATGCTTCAGACCGCGTCAGAAGAATTATCAAACCGATATTAGAAGTGCTGGCAGGAATCCCGACAATTGTTTATGGTTTCTTTGCTCTTTCGTTTGTCACGCCATTGCTGCAATCTATTATACCGGACTTAGGTTTTTTTAATGCTCTTAGTCCCGGCATTGTTGTAGGTATCATGATTATTCCTATGATTGCATCCCTTTCTGAAGATGCAATGACTTCTGTTCCTAAATCAATGCGAGAAGGAGCCCTTGCCCTTGGCTCTACGAAGTTTGAAGTGGCAATGAAAGTTGTCTTGCCTGCGGCTGTGTCAGGTGTAGTTGCATCATTTGTGTTAGCTATTTCAAGAGCGATCGGTGAAACGATGATCGTTACTCTTGCTGGGGGAGCTACTCCAAAGCTTACATTTGATCCGACAGAGTCGATTCAGACAATGACAGCTTATATTGTACAAGTAAGTTCAGGAGATGCCGGATATGGAACAACGATTTACTATAGTATCTATGCTGTAGGTATGACGCTGTTCATTTTCACGCTTCTGATGAATTTACTGGCACAGTTCATTTCTCGACGCTTTAGGGAGGAATATTAAAATGAACTACATTAATAAAGATAAAGTCGCTAAAAAAATGTCCAGCAGACTTGCCGTAAACGGCTTCTATAAAGGCATTTTCTTATTGGCTACAAGCTTTGCACTGGTAGTGCTTGCGATCCTTTTATATCGGATATTCACTCAAGGATTTAGTTATATAACTCCAGAATTTTTTCAAAACTTTGCATCAAGGAGGCCTTCTGCATCCGGCATCAAAGCAGCGCTTGTTGGATCATTGTGGGTAATGGCAGTTGTTATCCCGGTCGGATTAATTCTAGGAGTTGGAACAGCATTATATTTGGAAGAATACGCTAAGAAAAATAGATTCACAAATTTTCTGCAGATCAATATTGCAAACCTTGCGGGAGTTCCGTCAATTGTATTTGGTCTTTTGGGGTTAACGGTATTCGTTCGATTTTTTGATCTAGGAAGAAGTATTTTAGCCGGCGGATTTACGATGGCGCTTCTTGTTCTTCCAGTAATTGTTGTTGCATCACAGGAAGCGATCAGGGCTGTTCCGAAAGAAATGCGCGAAGCATCATTTGGAATGGGGGCAACAAAATGGCAAACGATCCGTCAAGTAGTTTTGCCTGCTGCTGTACCAGGTATATTAACAGGGAGTATTCTTGCTTTTTCAAGAGCAATTGGTGAAACAGCACCATTGCTTGTGGTAGGTGCATTTGCTTTTGTAAACTACTTGCCTGCAAGTTTTATGAGCACATTTACAGTAATGCCAATTCAAATTTTCAACTGGGCTTCAAGACCTCAGGCTGATTTTCAGGATGTAGCTGCTGCAGGAATTATCGTTTTATTCATTTTCCTGATTGTCATGAACTCTGTTGCAGTATTCATTCGTAATAAATTCCAAAAAAATTACTAAGATAGTTTTGAAAAGGATGAAGGAGGTTTCACACAATGGAAATGACAAAAGTTGTGAAAGAGCGCGAGGAAAAAGAAGAATTTGAAACGAATGCAGAAATAGAAAAAAGCATCGTTTACAAAACAGATAATCTCAACCTTTGGTACGGAAACGATCAGGCATTAAAAAATATTGACCTGGATATCTATGAAAATGAAGTTACGGCGATTATTGGACCGTCTGGCTGCGGGAAGTCTACTTACATTAAAACGTTAAACCGCATGGTAGAGCTGATTCCTACGGTTCGTACATCTGGAAAAATCGTTTACCGCGGCAAAAATATCTTTGATAAAGGCTATGGAGTGGAAGATCTGCGCACACGAGTCGGCATGGTGTTCCAAAAACCAAATCCTTTTCCAAAATCCATTTATGACAATGTTGCATACGGTCCAAGAATCCATGGGATTCGTGATAAAAAGACTCTTGATGCAATCGTTGAAAAAAGTTTAAAAGGTGCTGCCATCTGGGACGAAGTAAAAGATCGCCTTAAAGAAAATGCTTTCGGTTTATCAGGCGGTCAGCAGCAGCGCCTATGCATCGCCCGCTGTCTAGCGATTGAGCCGGATGTTATTTTAATGGATGAACCTACATCTGCTCTTGATCCAATTTCAACATTAAAAGTAGAAGAGCTGGTTCAGGAATTGAAAAAACAGTACAGCATCGTGATCGTTACTCACAATATGCAGCAGGCTGCACGTATTTCTGACCGGACTGCGTTCTTCTTAAATGGGGAAGTTGTTGAGTATTCAGAAACAGATCGTTTGTTCTCGAATCCTTCAGATAAACGAACAGAAGACTATATTACAGGACGTTTCGGATAATATTTAGAGAAATAAGTCGTGCAAATGAATACTTGCACGACTTATTCCCATATAGTTAAGCAATCATATTTCATAAAAAAACAGACGAAATTTGGAGGGAACTAAACATGGTGGTTAGAGAGAAATTTGAATACGATTTAAAATTACTGCGTGATAAATTAAATGAAATTGCACAGCTCACAGAGCTTGCTTTAACAGAAGCTATCCAGGCCCTGGAAACTAAAAACGTAGAAGCAGCGCTCGAAATCATTGAAAACGATGAGCGCATTGATGATTTGGATGAGGAAATAAATGATTTGGCGATACTTCTTATTGCAAAACAGCAGCCGGTTGCGATTGATTTAAGACGTATTATCGTTGCCATTAAAATTTCTAATGATATCGAAAGAATGGCTGACTTTGCTGTTAATATTGCTAAATCAACGATTCGAATCGGCGATGAACCTTTATTCAAACCTATTGAAACAATCAAAAAAATGCATGCGCTTGCTGTAGAAATGCTTTCTCTTTCTGTTAAGGCATACAACGAGGAAGATGTCCTATTAGCTAAGAGGGTTGCTGATATGGACGATCAAGTAGATGATTATTATGGACAAACAATCAGAGAGCTTCTCGAAATCATGCCTGAGCGTAAAGAGCTTATGCAGCAGATTACTCAATTAATGTTTGTCTGCAGATATATTGAGCGTACTGCAGATCATGCAACGAATATTTCTGAAAGTGTATTATATCTAGTTAAAGGCAGAAGATATGATTTAAATACATAAACTAAAAGAGCTTGTCACCCATGAGTGACAAGCTCTTTTTTAAGTTTAAGACATTTTCTGCGTTTTTTATTTGACAAGTACATTGACAATTTCGCTGAAGCTCATGCCTTTAGTAAGTTCAAAAGTTCCCATGCGCACCTTTGTGTGATAATTCCCATTAATGACAAACTCGTTAAAATCCTTTGCAGAGGCAATGACGCCTTCTTGTTCCAGGATGTCAGAAACATCACCTGTATTCATGCCTTCTACAATTTTTAACGTGTACTTTTCATTTTGAGGCTTTTCTTCAGTAGGGGCTTCGGCTTGCTCTTGTTTTTCAATCAGTGTTGTTTCTTTAAAGGCAATAAGCTCGTCATACTCTTTTGTATCGATCGCTGTCTGGCCATTTTTCATTAAAAATTCTTTAATATCATTCTCGGAAACTTCATTGTTTACAGGAGCAGCTGCTTTTTCATTGCTGTTACCTATAAAATATGTAGCAGCAAGAACAGATGTAGACAAAATCATTCCGGCTGCGAATGATTGTAATCCTTTTTTGCTCATGTTAAGACCCTCTCATTCTTTCTAAGAATGGTTCCGATCTCTTCTTCGCTTAAGTATTCAGATCTTGCAATTGCTTCAGTGGATAATCCTTGATTATGTTTCAAAATGATACGCTGAAGCGTCTGAGGGTCAATCGATTCATTATCAGTATGCTCCAAATCATTTTGAAGAATTTCTTCTTCAAGCACTCTGACTTTTTTCTTCAGCTTGTATATTTCTTGCATCGAAGAAACAGACAGGTGTTCAACTTCCTGTTCAATATCTTTTACGTGATCTCTCTGAAAGAAAGAGATGCCAATTAAAAGAATGCTGACTACAAACAGGGCAATGATCATAATCTCCATATTTATTCACCTTCTAATATTTTTTCCCTTTTTCTTTATATCATAGATTTGATACATTCTAAAGGGTAATATGTAAATTGTCGAAAAATGTCTTAATTCAAGTTATTTTCTCATGGATTATTCTTATGTCATAATAATAACAGCAATGAACAATGAAAGGGATGAAGCCCTTTGGTAAATCAGACCTCGATGGATCAATTAAACCATCTGCATGGAGATGCAATGACTCTTATAATGAAAAATCCATCTGTTTTGTATTTACAGTGGAATGTAGGGTTTAAAACTGAGATTGCGCTCTCCATATTATGCAGGGAGCCTTTTTCTTCTCTGAAAAAAACGTTAAGACTTTATCAAATAAAGAAAAGCTCTCTTTACTATAAAGATTTTAAAATCAAAGATGAACACACTTATCTTTTTATTGAAGGCATAGGAGCAGCTTCCAGCTACTATACAGAATTAATTTTGCATACATCTGAAAATGTTAAACTGACTGTTCTGAAGTCAAATGAACTGAAAATGACGAATACTGATGGCAGAGATACTGACTGGACAGCCTATAAAGGGGAACCTGAATCCTGGGAAAAGCAATTCTCAGCTTATACGGTATATGACAAATAGAAGGAGTATTAGCACATGGTGAAAAACAGCATGATCATCCTCCATGCCCACTTGCCTTTCATAACTGACTATACAAATACAGAATATGAACAGCTCTGGCTTTTTGAAGCTCTGTCAGAATCGTATATTCCAATGCTTTGGAGTTTAAACAGTGTGGACAATCCTTCCATAACTATCTCTTTTTCCCCTACTCTTATGGAAATGCTGACCGATAAGAAGACCCAGGAAAAATACCGTTGTCACCTGGACAAAATGATTTTGTTAATCAGATCAGAATTCAGCAGGGCAACTAATGAGGAGCAATCAGTATTACATTTTTATCTTTCTCATTACAATAAGATCATCCAAACCTTTGAAGAATTTAAGGGCAATATTTTAAAAGGATATATTGATCTATTCAAAAAAAGAAAAATTGAGGTTATCACTACATGTGCAACGCATGCAATTCTCCCGTTTCATTGCACGGATGAAGGCATGAAAATGCAAGTGGAAACGGGAATGAAAGTGTTTGAACACCATTTCGGAACAGCTCCAAAAGGGTTTTGGCTGCCGGAAATGGCGATAAATGATCAAACTGTGCAGATTCTCATTCAACAAGGAATTAAATACACATTTGCCGATTCTCCTGAAATAAATGGCCCTGCATTGAACTATAAGGGCCTCACAATTTTTAAACGGAACAGTGAAAAAGCTAATGCTGTATGGGATAAGCATAGTGGATACCCTGCACATCATGTATATCGGGAATATTACCGGGATGTCGGGTTGACAAGAAATTGGGAAGATATTAAAGAGTTTGCATTTCTTAAAAAGACAAGAATCAATACCGGACTAAAACTTTGGAGCATAACTGGAAAGACGGAAGATAAAAAGATTTATAATGATGAAATCGCATTTGAACAAGCTGGAAATGATGCACATAATTTTTTGGAGAGGCTGTGTTCTGCAACTGAGCTTATCGTGCTTCCATTTGATTTTGAGTTATTCGGCCATTGGTGGTTTGAGGGTCCGGCCTTTCTTTCTGAGCTGTTAAAAAAGGAAAACCCGTTTGTTCTCCCTTCTGATTGGCTGAGAAATAAAAATAAGGTCTGCCGCCATGTCGGCTTAGGTTTTTCTACATGGGGGAGAAATGGGTACGGTGATATTTGGCTGAATGAAAAAACAGCGGAATACTTTCAGCACTTTCATTTAATCGAGAAGCAGTTATACAGCCAGTCTGTAAATTCCCGGGAAATGAATACAAGGAAAAAATGGTGTCTTATTAAGGAATGGATGCTTGCCGCAAGCAGCGACTGGACATTCATGATTGGAAACGGCACTTCTGCTGATTATGGACATTATCGTATTCAAAAGCACCTAAATAATTATTACGAACTGAGCGAAAGATCGGATGAAGAATTAGAAAACTATAACCCGGAACCAGATTTATTTACATTTCTTCCATTTAAAAGAAACACATCTGAGTTACAAGAGTGTGCTGTCAGGCCAAGAATACTGATGGTGTCTACAGAATACCCCCCAAATCTTGTTGGGGGGCTCGGAAGACATGTAGATGAGCTGACAAATGCACTTGCTGGACAAAATTATGAAGTTGCGCTTCTTACAATAGCTTCTGATGAAGAACTCCCATTGTATGAGAATCCAGTTCCAAACCTTCATATATACCGGATTCAGTCTATTCAGCAAAAGCATCAGTCGCTCTCTGAGTGGGCCATAAATTACAATCGTGCAATTGTTCAATTTTTAATAAAGAATAGTCACATCAAATATGATTTAGTGCATGTTCATGATTGGCTGACAGCCGGGGCGGGAAGATCTATACAAAAGCTGTTTAAAGTGCCGCTGATTGCCACGATTCATGCGACAGAACTGGGAAGGAACAGCGAGATCGTGACCCCGCTGCAAAAGTACATACAAAGGGAAGAAAGCCTGCTGGTGCAAGCTGCAGATCAAGTGATTGTATGCAGTGACTATATGTTGAAAGAGGTCACAGAGCAATTTCACATACATTCTGAAAAACTAACTGTAATCCCTAATGGAATAAATCTTTTAAAAAATAATATGTATGATAAAAATTCACCAAAGCGCAATGATATATCATTGACTGGGCAGCCTTATCTTTTCTCGATGGGAAGACTTGTCGCAGAAAAAGGTTTTGATGTGCTGTTATCCGCTCTACCGGGTATTTTGAAGCGTTTTCCTAAAATCCGCATTGTTATAGCAGGAGATGGGCCGCATCGCAACGAATATGAAAAAAAAGCGAAAGAATTGAACGTTCATGAAAATGTAACATTCCTTGGTTTTATAGATGAAGACCTTATACATATACTCCTTACGCACTGTGAGATGAATATTATTCCGAGCTATTATGAACCATTTGGAATTGTTGCACTGGAGAGCATGGCAGCGAAAAAACTGACAATTGCTGCAAATACCGGCGGGTTAAAAGAGATTATCAAGCACAATGAAAATGGCCTCCTATTTGAGCGGGGAAATTCAAAAGCTTTGGCATCAGCTATCTTAGAGGCACTCCAACATAAAGAGCGGGCAGACCGTCTGGCTCAACAGGGATATAAAGAAATTTTGAGCCGTTTTGCCTATGAACATATCGTGAAAAAAGTTATTCAAGAGTATGAAGTGCTTTATCATAAAAGATAAGGAGCTGAAAAATGTGAAAGCTGTGATCCTCGCAGGCGGAGAAGGCTGCAGGCTTAGACCTCTTACAAATCACTGTCCAAAACCAATGGTCCCTATATTAAACAAGCCTGTCATGGAATATAGCATTGAGTTATTAAAAAGACATGGAATCACTGATATTATTATGACTGTGCATTATCTGTCATCTTCCATCCGGTCCCATTTTGGCGACGGTTCAAAATGGGGTGTCACCATTACTTACAGTGAAGACGGAATGCCTCTCGGTACAGCAGGAAGTGTAAAACTGGCAGAGCAAATGCTGACAGAATCATTTCTTGTGATAAGCGGAGATATTCTGACTGATTTTGATTTGAGTGCAGGAATACAGCATCATGAGGATCAGCTTGCAGCAGCGACTATCTTTACAAAACCGCTGGATTTGCCGATCGAGTATGGAGTACTTTTGTCTTCAGATAAAAAAATGGATAAGATGTTCGAGAAGCCAAACTGGAGCGACCTCACTAAACATTCAATTAATACGGGGATTTATATTCTGGACCCAAAGATATTTACCTATCTCGAAGATTTTACTCATTATGACTTCAGTAAAGATGTTTTTCCTGCAATCTTAAAGCATAATGAGAAAATCAGTATTTTTGAAGCTGAGGGATATTGGTCTGATATTGGGACACTTGCAACATATCGCGAGGCTCAGTTTGACATGCTCCATCATAAAGTCAATCTTCCTTCTAAGGGCAAAGAGATAGCTAAAGGCATCTGGATGGAGGATGGTGTGACCATTCATGATGATGTGACATTAAAAGGACCGATATATATAAGCAGGAACACGATCATTCATGAAGGCGCTATAGTAGGTCCGCAGACGGTTCTCTCAGAGTCTGTTATTATCCATGAAAAATCAGAAATTACCCATTCGATTTTATGGGAAAATAGCTATGTGGGAAAATCCTGCAGCTTAGGCGGGATGATTGGCCACTGTCAGATTCAGGATCATTCAGCGCTCGCAGATATAAATGAAGAGACGGTTAATGCCTGGAGAGAATATACGAAAAGGGATTCTTAACTCTCTTCTTTTCATAGATTGAAGAAAAAAATAAAATAATGTGGAATTTCTTTTTTAAAAATGCTATTATAGTTAAGTCTGATTTAGTATAAGTTTTTTAGTTTGGAGGGAAATCAACATGCGCGTTAATCTTACATTAGCTTGCACAGAGTGCGGCGAACGTAATTACATTTCTAAAAAGAATAAACGTAATAACCCGGATCGTATGGAGCTTAAAAAATATTGCTCTAGAGAGAAAAAGGTTACATTACACCGCGAAACAAAGTAAGCAGCAGGAATTTATTTCCTTGCTGTTTTTTTTATACATACAAATACTGGGTAAGGGGAGAGTTTTTAGAATGCTGAAAACAAAACTTAGAAATGACGTAAAACGCAAGCTCGAATCTTTAGACTTTGATACATACAAAAAGAATTGCGAACGTATAAATAAAAGACTTTTTAAGCAATCCTTCTGGCAGCAGAGCAAGACAATAGCCATTACCATTTCAAATGGCAAAGAAGTGGACACAAGCCTGATCATTCAAGAGGCCTTAAAGCAAAATAAGAGAGTGGCAATTCCTAAATGCTATCCAGGGCAAAAGAAAATGGAATTTCGGACGTTTCAATCAACAGATCAGCTTGAAACTGTTTATTTTGGCTTAAAAGAGCCTGTTGTTTCAAAAACAGACCCAGTTTTCCCTGATGAAATCGATCTTCTCATAGTTCCTGGGATATGCTATGACAGAAATGGCTATAGAATTGGCTATGGCGGGGGTTATTATGATAGGTACTTGACACTATACAGCGGTTTAACTGTTTCACTAGCTTTTGAAATTCAATTGGTTTCATGTATTCCTGCTGAAGCACATGATCTGCCTGTCCATCAAATTTTGACGGAAAATGAGGTGATTATAACAAGTGAGTGATCATTTTCTTGCCATATCCTTTATTCTCCTGATTTCAATTGCAGGGCTGAAGATGAAGTCATTAACCATTAGCGGAGCTGTTGCTGCATGCTTTATTGGTATTTCTATTTTTGCAGGCTTCGGCTATCCGGGATTGATTTTACTCGGAATTTTCTTTGGAAGCTCAAGTTTTTGGAGCAAGTTTAAGCGTGATCAAAAAAAGAGTGTAGACGATTTACTTGTAAAAGGGGATCAGAGAGACGCCATTCAAGTGTTGGCAAATGGAGGTGTTTCTGCATTCATCAGCATTGTAAATGCTTTTATGCCATTTGACGGGAGTTTCACGGTTTACAGCGCTTCTATCGCTGCAGCAAACGCGGATACATGGGCATCTGAAATAGGAACACTCAGCAAAAAAATGCCAAGAATGATTTTTACTTTGAAGCAGGTAAAGAAAGGAACATCAGGAGCTGTAAGTTCTCTTGGAACTGCATCAGCATTCTCCGGTGCATGGCTGATAGGAATTTCAGCTTATTTGGTTTATTCGATTCAAGCTGGGGATTTACTGCTTATCATTATGCTTGGATTCATGGGCAATTTGATAGATACGGTGCTCGGCGCTTCTATTCAGGTGCAATATCAATGTCCGGCCTGCGGGAAAAAAACAGAACGATACTCGCATTGTCAGAAACAGGGTAATAAAATAAAAGGATTTTTAAACAATGATGCAGTTAATTTTTCAGCTATTCTTGCGGCTTCTTTGTTAGCGGTCCTTATTTACTGAAAGAAAATACGGATAAAAAAGGGGATCCCAGCAAAAAGTATCACTAGGAGGGATGAAGATGCGAAAATTAAATTCTATACTTCTTATGGTACTCGCAATGCTTGCTTTTTACCAGTATCGTTACCGTCTGATGAACGTCGTGCTCAGTCAGCCGAATATTCGCCACTTTTTTATCCAGATGTCCATGAGAATTCCATTTATCAGGGAAAAATTTATGTTTCGTGCTTTTCGTTAACGCTCACCTGTTTGGTAAACAGGTGTTTTTTTATTTGAAAAGCACAATTCTTTAACAACATTCATTTAAGTTGATATACTATTGATAAAAAGTTCGGAGAGAAGAAAATGGGAATTAAGCAGGATGAGCTTTTCTGGAAGTTAATCCATGATGTTGTCACGAGGCATGATTATCAGATGATCCGTTTATCAGATGATGAGCAGGAAGTCTTGCTTGGTACATATAACAATAAAGAGTTTCAAATTGTTCGCTTTATTAGAAAGGACCTTGATTGGGGAAGTCAGCTGCAGCAGGATATTGAAAGAACAGCGATGCATATTGACCACATTCGCAAACAGTCCTGGAAGCATCCCATACAATTATTAAATGTGTATATTTCTGCGTATCCGCCGGTAGATCATTGGGAGTTTCGAATTGAAAAACCTTTTCATGAGGGACAAACCACTTTAAAATCAGTTGTTGTTCATAAAGATAATGAAGAGAAGATCCTCTATTACCTTGAAAAGCTGCTTGGAGTCAGCCTAACTGCTAAAACATCAGATACAATTAACACTGCCATTTTAAAAAGTGAAGCAATTTCTCACTCAAATCGCAGAATAAAAGAAGAAAAACAAATTTTCAATTTTGGAAAACCAATCTTCACCTACACGTTTACTGCTGTCCAAATCTTTATGTTTATGCTTTTAGAAGCAGCAGGCGGAAGTCAAAACACACAAACCTTAATTCAGTTTGGAGCCAAATACAACCCCTCTATTATTAGCGGTGAATGGTGGCGTCTCTTTACCCCGATTATTCTCCACATTGGCATGCTTCATCTCTTGATGAACACGCTGGCATTAATTTATATTGGCAGCGCCGTTGAGAAGATGTACGGTTCTGTTAAATTTTTAGTCATTTACTTATTTGCAGGTGCAGCAGGGACGCTTGCAAGCTTTGCTCTGAGTCCTTCCATATCTGCAGGAGCTTCAGGAGCCATCTTTGGATGTTTCGGTGCATTGCTTTATTTAGGAATTAGCAAACCAAAGCTGTTTTTCAGAACGATTGGGTCCAATTTAATATTCATTATTGTGCTTAATCTTCTTTTTGGATTTGCTGTGCCGAATATTGATAATGCAGGTCATCTTGGAGGCTTGTTTGGGGGTTTTTTAGCTGCGCTGATTGTTCAGCTCCCAAAACAGCACAAATGGGGACTGAGGCTGATTGGAGCTTTACTGTCCATTCTGTTTGTAGTTTTTGCATACTATTATGGAGTCTATTATGCATAAGTATTCTAAAAAAGCTTCAGGAGGGCAGGAAACTGCTCTTTTTCACTTTAATAAACCTCCCAAATTCTCGATCAGTACGGATATTTCCTTTTTAGCTGATAATTCTCTTGACGCACTACGACATTCCTTTATACTTTAATGTAGTTAGATTAAGCTTCAAATGAGTAGGTGGAAAAGTGAAAACAATCTATGATATTCAGCAGCTTTTAAAAAAGTATGGAACAATCATATACATTGGAGATCGTTCAGCTGATTTAGAACTGATGGAAATGGAAGTCAGACAGCTGTTTGAATCAAATCTTATCGAAGTTCAGGATTACCAGATGGCTGTGCTGCTTTTAAGACAAGAGGGCCAGCGCGTGAGGAAGAAAAATTAAAGCAAACCGTTCAATGAATTGTGCAAACGGTTTCTTAGAAAAATATAAACAAAGGATGGCAGAGACAATGATAGATAAATGGCTAGTAGGAATTGACTTAGGCGGAACAACAATTAAGATGGCGTTTATCAGCCATTATGGGGAAATGATCGAAAAATGGGAAATACCGACAGATAAAAGCGGAAAAACGATAACAACAGATATTGCAAAAGCAATCGATGCTAAACTTGCAGAACTCGGACAAACGAAGTCAAAACTTGCCGGAATTGGCATGGGAGCCCCCGGTCCTGTGAATTTAGAGACAGGCCTTGTTTATGAAACAGTAAACTTAGGCTGGAAGAACTACCCGCTAAAGCATCATCTTGAAATCGAAACAGGTTTAAAAGCGGTAATCGACAATGATGCAAATATTGCTGCTATCGGAGAAATGTGGAAAGGTGCCGGCGACGGAGCGAAAGATGTTATATGTGTCACTTTAGGTACAGGAGTAGGAGGAGGCATCATTTCAAATGGCATTGTCGTGCATGGTGTGAATGGAGCTGGCGGTGAGATCGGCCATATAACTTCTGTAGTAGAGGGAGGAGCCCCTTGCAATTGCGGCAAAGAAGGATGCCTTGAAACAATTGCTTCTGCAACCGGAATTGTAAGGCTTGCTGTAGAAAAGCTGAATAAGAGCGATTCACCTAGTACTCTAAGAAAATTATATGAGGAAAATGGAAGTATTTCGTCAAGAGATGTTTTTGAAGCATCTGAACAAGGCGATTTAGTTGCTTCAGAGGTTGTTGAGTATATTACAAAACAATTGGGCCTTGCTCTTGCCAATTTATCCAACGGTTTAAACCCGGAGAAGATTGTCATTGGCGGAGGTGTTTCAAAAGCGGGCGAACATTTAAGAAAAAATACAGAAAAATATTTTAAGCGTTTTGCATTTCCCCGCGTGGCAGAGGGAGCTTCCATTTCAATTGCTACTTTAGGCAATGATGCCGGAGTCATCGGCGGAGCTTGGCTTGTAAAAACAAACCTTTCAACAGTTTGATGCACATATAAATAATATAATAAGTCATAATATGAAGGAGCCTTTCTTTGTGAGATAAGGCTCCTTTATTATTGCTGAATATTCTGAATAATTTTATTTCGGTAAATTTGAAACTTTTTTAGGTTTTATACGTCTAACTATAGGGTAAAACGAATAAGCTGAACATTATTATTCTATCATCCTATTGTAAGGGGAATGTTAAAAACGATTGATTTTTTGTTAAAGAAGTATTAAGATATGATTTAGTTGTTTCATATCAGCCTAATTTATGGAAAATATATAAATGGAATATAATCGTTACGCAGGTTCTAACGTATGAGGAGGTTATGAAATGCGTATTAAATCACTTTCTAAAATTTCATTTTTACTAATTGCGACATTGTTTCTGTGGGTGAAAACATACATTGTCTATAAAACTAGCTTTGACATTAAAATTGAAAACTTCACACAGGAATTTATCCTGTTCATAAACCCATTAAGCTTTCTGCTGTTCATTTTTGGTTTTGGACTGTTTATGAAAGAGAAGAATCGAAACAGGTACATTTTGGGGGCAAGCATCATTGTAACAGCTGTCCTTATTGCCAATATTGTTTTCTACCGATTCTTTAATGATTTCTTAACCATTCCTGTTTTATTCCAGACCAGCAATATGGGTGATCTTGGAAGCAGTATTTCTTCACTCTTTGAACCAATTGATTTATTGCTTTTGGTTGATATTGTCATTCTTTTTTGGCTTATGAGACGTCCAAGATTCCAAACTCAGGCAACTGTGACAAGAAAAGAAAAAACAGCTTTCTATCTTTTAGTGGCTGGTGTATTTTTCTTCAACCTTGGACTTGCTGAAACAGAGCGTCCGCAGCTTTTAACACGATCATTCGATAGAGAAATGCTTGTTAAAAATATCAGTGTTTATAACTTCCATATTTACGACGGAGTTCTGCAGTCGAAAACATCTGCTCAGCGTGCTCTCGCTGACAGCAACAGTCTTACTGAAATTGAGAACTATGTAAAAGCTAATAAAAAAGAACCAAATGATGAAATGTTCGGCATTGCTGAAGGCCGAAATGTGATTATGGTTTCATTAGAATCTACACAGAGCTTTGTCATCAATGAAAAAATTAACGGAAAAGAGATAACACCATTCCTTAATGACTTTATTGGAGAAAGCTACAATTTTGATAATTTCTATCATCAGACAGGCCAGGGGAAAACATCGGATTCAGAGTTTATCGTTGATAACTCGCTTTATCCTCTTGGACGCGGTGCAGTATTTTTCACAAACAGCAATAACGAATATGTAGCTACTCCGGAATTATTAAAAGATAAAGGCTACTACTCGACTGTATTTCATGCAAACAATAAAAGCTTCTGGAATCGTGATATCATGTATCAGGCTTTAGGATATGACAGATTCTTTGATGTGAATGATTACGAAGTAAACGAAGAAAATTCTGTCGGCTGGGGACTTAAAGACAAGGAGTTCTTTGAACAATCTGTTGATCATATGAAAGAATTGCCGCAGCCATTTTACAGCAAGCATATTACACTCACAAATCACTTCCCATTCGAACTGAATGAAGAAGACAAAATGGTAGATGAATTTAATTCAAATAGCAAAACATTGAATAACTACTTCCCGACTGTCCGTTATCAGGACGAAGCTTTGAAAAATTTCATTCAAAAGCTTAAAGATGAAGGGTTATATGAGAACTCAATAATTGTTTTATACGGTGATCACTATGGAATTTCAGAAAACCATAATGCTGCAATGGGTCAATTTTTAGGCAAAGAAGTCACGCCTTTTGATGAAATTCAGCTGCAGAGGGTTCCGTTTGTCGTTCATATTCCAGGTGTAACAGATAAAAATCCTGAAACAATTTCAGATGTCTCAGGTCAAATAGACATTCGTCCAACACTTATGCATTTATTAGGCATCGAGACGAAAGATGAAATTGAATTTGGCAAAGATTTATTCTCAAAAGACAAATTGCCTTTTACCGTTCTGCGTGATGGAAGCTTCATTACAGACAAATTCGTATATACGAGCGGAACATGCTACGACAAATCAACCGGTGAACCGGCTGAAGATAAAAAAGCATGTGAGCCGTATATGGAAAAAGCAAAGCAGGAATTAAATTACTCAGATAAAATCATCTATGGAGATTTATTGCGCTTCTATGATGAAATGAAAAATGGAAAAGATGAGAAAGAATCTAAGGAAGAATCAAATAAATAAATGATCAAAAGCTTTGGCCTTTAGGCCAAAGCTTTTTTTGTCAGTCTTTCTGACTGTTTTAAAGCGTTTAACAAGAATAGGGAAGTTGAATCATATGCTAATAATAACCAAACATCAGGGAGGAATCTGAATGAAAGTCAGAGCAGGAAAAAGCACAAATCTAAAGGAGCTCTCAAGTATATTAAACGTTCATGAGCAGCTGCTTTATGATTCAAATCCTCATTTAAAATCAACGTTCATAAAGTCTGGTGAGACATTCAATATCCCTTATACAGAAAAATTGAATTGTCACATATCGTCCACTTCCAATAAGGCCCCAGTTAGGAATATAATAGACTTTTATGAGAGTAATGACTGCCTGCCAAAATCATCCGAGTTTATCCAAAAAAAACGGGCATATGATTACAATGTTCTTCTTGAAGATCTGGAAAAAGTAACGGAAGCCTTTCCGTTTATAGAGAAGTGGTCGATCGGACAAAGTGTACTCGGTCTTCCTATTTTTGAACTCCTGATTGGAACCGGCACAAAAAAGGTTCATATGAATGGATCATTTCATGCTAATGAGTGGATTACAACATCCGTATTAATGTGCTGGCTTCATGAGTATTTGGAAGCAGTAGTAGATGGGGGTACATTTGAAGGGCATGCTGCGATGGATCTGTATCAGAATACGACTTTATCTTTTGTTCCAATGGTTAATCCTGATGGGGTCCAGCTTGTGATAAATGGACTGCCGCCTGAGCATTCCCATTACCAATCCGTTATGTTTATTAATAACAACAGTTTAGATTTTGAGCAATGGAAAGCCAATATTAATGGAGTCGATCTGAATAATCAGTATCCTGCATTCTGGGATATAGAAAAGGAAAGAAAAATCCCTAAATTTCCTGCCTCGAGAGATTACCCTGGAGATGCTCCTCTAACAGAACCGGAATCTATTGCAATGGCAAAGCTTGCTGATGCTGGTGGATTTGACCTCATAGTGGCTGTACATACCCAGGGAGAGGAGATCTATTGGGGATACATGAACTGTGAACCGGAGGAAGCATTGTCCATTGTGACTGAATACAGCCGCCTCAGCGGGTATAAAGCTATAAAGAATTTAGACAGTCATGCGGGTTTCCGGGATTGGTTTATTTATGAAAAGAAAAAATGCGGTTTCACCATAGAACTTGGCATTGGTGTCAATCCGCTGCCGCTAAATCAATTTGATGAGATATATGAGAAGAGCAGAGGGATATTCTGGGCTTCATTATATTCTTTAAAATGATGAAACAATTTGAGTGAATAAAACGTAATACAAGATGTGAGACAGTAGAGGGGAGCATTCGTTGATGAGATTCAGAGTAACACTAATAGCAATCATAACGGCAATATTATTCACTGGCTGTTCGCAGCAATCTCATCAACCTCATGGTGTTTCTGAACTTGCAGAGATAAGAAAGCCAGGAACAGAAGAACGATATATATCTGTTGATTTTCTTGAGGAAAAAAACCTTATTCCATTATCGGATGAGAATTTCTTTTCAGTTGAAGGCTGGCTTGATAACCAGCATATTCTTTACTTAAGCGAAAATGCGGAAAAATCAACGGCTTATAAATACAATCTCTTTACAGGAGAAAAAGAAAAACTCTTTGAATCGTCAGCTTCTATCGTGCAGCTCGAATTGAATCCTGAAAAAAATTTAATTCTTGTTCACGCCAGTCCATCAAGCTTTGAAGCAGAAATTACGATTATCGATCCAATGGGAAATGTGAAAACGAAACGGACAATTCCCTCTTCCGAACTTACTTTTTCATGGAGTCCGACAGGGGAACGATTGTTTTTGACCTCTTTTGATGAAAACTGGACGTTTCAAACCTTCATATTGAATATGAGTGATTTTTCATTAGATAAAAATCCCGTGAAAATTCCATTTATACAGTGGCTGTCTGATGAGGAAGTAACGTATCTAAAATGGGATGAAGCCGAACCCCAATTAACGGCTCCTTTGTATAAGCATTCATTAGTAAGTAAGAAAGATGTTTTGATTGAAGAACATATCATTTCTCACGCGAATTTTAAAGATTATTCATTTGCTGTTCAGGTTGAGAATGAAGAAAAATCAATAGGTTCGTATACTTTTTATAATGGAAATTATGAGGATATCATTTATTCTTTTGATGTGGAGCTGCTGCCTCTATACTCGGAATGGCTTGTGCCTGAATTTGATTATTCCAGCAGAAGCGGTCTATTCTATACCTTTGTTCCTGGATCCGTGGAAAATAAATTCGATTTAACAGCTTTCGATCCTAAAAGCAAAAAAACAGAAGTCGTTTTAGCAAATATTGATAACAGCGAAATTAAACTGTCTCCAAATGGGGAACTTGCCTTATATGGATCCTATTTAGAAAATGTGATTAACTTGAAAGACTCCGAAATTAAAGGTATTGTAAAGTGAAAACATCTTAAAAGGCGGTAAAAATATATGGCAATTGCAGACGTAACCATTATTCCTATAGGGACCGAAACAGCAAGTGTAAGTGAATATGTGGCGGCAGTTCAATCCATTCTAAAAGAATATGAACGCGAGGGAAAAATTAAATTTCAGCTGACTCCAATGAATACAATTATTGAGGGTGAATTATCAACCTTGCTTGACGTGATTAAAACCATTCATGAATCACCGTTTGAGAAGGGGATTAAGCGTGTGGCCACAAATATCCGCATCGATGACCGCAGAGATAAAGCTTCAACGATGGAAAGCAAATTGAACAGTGTAAATCTTCACTCAAAATCATAGTTAGTTCCAACAAAAGAAAAAGCGGCTGGGTCTATTTCTGCTTACGCAGACAGACCCTCGCCGCTTTTTGCTATTTCAGGTTATAGGAGTATAAGGTTTGGAGCATTCTTGGCAAGCGTAAGCGACACACTCCCAGGTAAGAAAGGATCAGCCAAAAAAGTCAAACCCGGACCTTTCTGGCTGATCCTTATCTGCTTTACGGAGCTTTAAGAAGGCGCTTGCGCTTTTCTTATTAATGCGCAGTAGGAAATCCATGATTGATGATTGTCATAACGGTGAACCATCCAAATACTGCAAGAGTACCTCCGGCAAAGACAATGCCAAGTACGTTTTTGCCTTTAAACGAGCGGTAAAGTCCGTATACAGACAGTAATGTAACTAGAGTGAATATAATAACTAATCCCATTTTGAAGCCCCCTGACGTATGTAAGTCTTTTTTTAAGTCGAAATGTAAACTGAGAATGAA
Source organism: Bacillus sp. V2I10 (assembly GCF_030817055.1). Taxonomy (NCBI): domain Bacteria; kingdom Bacillati; phylum Bacillota; class Bacilli; order Caryophanales; family Bacillaceae; genus Bacillus; species Bacillus sp. V2I10. Next base: position 1,922,178 of record NZ_JAUSYV010000001.1, read on the forward strand.
AAACAAAATATTCCTTTTAATATTTTAAACGTTTTCATTCTTTTTGTCGAGGTCGATTTCAACCGTTACATCATATGATTCAGCAATTTTTCGAACAAGCTCGGAGTCGTTCCTGTCCGCATAAAATGTTTTATCACTGACAGCGATTAAATGTTCCTCAAGCTGCAGCATACACATCTTCATCTGCGTGGAGTCAGTTGACTTGAGCTGAAAATGACAAACCATCTCCTTGAATAGGTAGTGATTCCCTGAATCTGCAATGATTCCGTAGTCAGTATAAGAGCCATATAGCTCTGTGGGTTGCAAAAGGATTAATCGGTGCATGTCTTCAAAGATCTTTTTGGAGATAAAGTTATTTTTTAAGAGGCTTGCCTGCTTGAAACAATCTGTTATCAGTATACTGTTATCTTTATCACAGTATTCATAATCGGTAATAATGTCATTAACATCCGCGTCTGAGTGCCATTCGATTCCATAATAGACTTTCAACCCACATTTCACTCCCATATCATTTAGTTCATGATAAGTTTAGTGTAGAATAGAAAGAAAAAACATGCAATCGGGGTGTTCATATGAAATGGGAGCAGATGCCTTTAGGACCTCTCCAAACAAATTGTTATCTAATTGCGAATTCTATGAAAGAATGTCTTGTCATTGATCCTGGCAGTGAAGGCGGAAAGTTAATTCATCATATTAAAAAAAGAGGATTAAAACCAATCGCTATTCTGCTGACACATGCACACTTTGATCATATCGGCGCAGTCGATGATGTACGCGATCACTTTAAAATACCTGTATACATTCACCGTCAAGAAAAGAAATGGCTTGCAAATCCGGCGATGAACGGTTCGATCGCTTTTATGTCACAGTCCATTTCTGCGCGTGATGCAGATCATTTAATTGACCAGGAAGATATGCTCTCAGTTGGCTCTTTTTCGTGTCAAATATATGAAACACCTGGACATTCACCAGGCAGCATTTCTTATTATTTTAAAGAAAGCGGCTTTGTTGTCTCAGGGGATGCTTTATTCGCAGGAAGCATCGGCAGAACAGATTTGCCGCAGGGTGACCATGGGCAGTTAATAAAAAGCATTCATCAAAAGCTGCTTACTCTGCCGGAGGAAACAATTGTTCTGCCTGGACATGGACAAGAGACGACAATAGAAACTGAAATGGAAAGCAATCCATATTTAAATGGTTTCTAATGAAAAGATGATTCAGCCTGTTATTGAATATATACATAAACAAGGCGGAGCCATTACCTACTCAGAATACATGAATCTTGTCCTTTATCATCCGGAACTCGGGTATTATTCAAAGCGTGAACAGAAAATCGGCAAAGATGGGGACTTCTATACTTCAAGCAATGTTTCTGATATCTTTCCAAAAGTATTTGCCAAACTGTTTTCCCGGCTGGTTAAAAGCGGAGCTGCAGAGCCCGCCTTTTGTGAATTGGGTGGAGGAACTGGCAGATTTCTAACAGCCATGCTCCATGAATGGCAGGAGTTATCTCCAGAAACATTTAAAATACTGAACGTCTATTCCGCTGAAAAAAGCGAGTTTCACAGAGAACTTCAATTAAGCAGTATTAAGATACAGCGCCATACATCTGTTTCTTCCATATCCGAGCTTCCAAAGCCATATAGAGGCATTCTATTTTCAAATGAATTGTTTGATGCCTTTCCTGTAGAAGTCATTGAAAAAAGACATAACCAATTGTTTGAAGTGTATATTTCCTTTAATCAAGAAAGAGGACTTGTTGAAAAGCTTGAACCCTTAAAAAATGATAAAATAAGAAATTACTTAGATTGGCAGAATATCCAGCTCAGCGAAGGACAGCGCTTTGAGATTCCACTCGCGATGCTCGAATATTTAGATGAGATAAATGCCTTAGCTGAGCAGGCAGTCATTGTTACAATTGATTATGGATATTCTAATAAAGAATGGCATCATCCTGCAAGATTTGAAGGGAGCATGCGGGGATACTTCCGGCATAAAATGATGACTCCGCTCGAACGCCCATTTGAAATGGACCTGACTGCGCACATCCACTTCGATGCACTGGAAAAAAGAGCGGAGGAGTTTGGCTGGAGGTTGCTGAAAAGAGAGAGACAGGATCTTTTTTTAGTGAATGCAGGAATCCTTTCTTATCTTAAGGAAAATGGAGAACTCAATCCCTTTGGGGAAGCGGCGAAACAAAATAGAGCGATTCGAAGTTTAATTATGCCTGAGGGGATGAGTTCTTCTTTTCAAGTATATATACATGAAAAGGGGACAAACCTTCAAGGAAAAGATATCTATTAAAAAAGGGTGAGCTGCCAGTGGCAGCTCACCCTTTTTTATTAATTAATGCCCGCCCTGTCCAGGCACCATCATAAACGTCGTCCAATATGTAAAGCCAACGAAGAAAACAGTTAAATATGCTCCAAAAATGTAAATATACATGCGTTCAGATAATTTTAAATAAGATAAAAGCACGAAAAATCCAGTCTGTCCGAAGAATAATAATGAAGTCGTTTTCATATCTCCCAAATAAAACATGACAGCAAAGATGCCAGTCCAAAAGCCTAATACTCGGAACATGCGATCCATATGTCAATCCCTCCTTTGTTTAGTCCCTAAGTCCATCACTTTTTTTATTATAATGTACGTCCAATACCATTGTAAATAGCGTTTACATTCTAGAAGTGCCATTTATGTAACAAAGTGTAAACTTTTTATAAAAAAATGATTGTTTTTAGAGAGGTTATTAATATACAAAAGTTAAACAAATACTATACAACGAAAATAGATATTAAGAATTGCTGGATCTATAAGTTATTTTTAAACAAACCTTATACAAGAATGGGAGATGATGAACAATGAATGAGTTAATTTTTTATAGTTATCCAAGCTGTACATCATGCAGAAAAACGAAGCATTGGCTAAAAGCGCATAACATTAATTTCAGTGAAAAGCATTTGTTTCGTGAAACTCCTTCTTATACAGAATTTCAGAAAATTCTTGAGCTGACAACAGATGGTATGGATGAGATCTTAGCTACCCGCAGCCAAACGTATAAAGATTTAAATTTAAAGATAGATGATCTTCCGTTATCAGATGTAATAAAATTAATCATTGAAGAACCGAAACTTTTAAGAAGACCGATTATAACAGATGGAAAAAAGCTTGTTGTAGGTTATAATCCCCAGGCACTCAAAAAACTTGCAAAGAAGAAGGAAGTTTATAAATCTGTATCATAATTTATAAAGAACGTTCTGTTCTTTATCGGAAACAAAATTCTAAGAAAAATAGAGTAATCTTCAGAAATGCTAAGTAAACGTGATATAAATTAGAAAATCAACCATTTTTAGCCATTTTCATTCCGCCATCTTCTTTGTATAGTGAGTAGAAATAGTTCATTATAAAGAACGAAAAGGTGGAGCTTAAATGACAGAAATTCAATTCTTTTTAGAGGGCATTGGCAATAGAAACGTTGCAACTGATTATTCAAGTCCAAATTACATTTCCGGTGAGATAAGATTGAGAAAGCATCAAAGGAATTCGCTAAAAAAAACAAACTTAAATATATTGATCATGAAATCTTAAACAGCGGTTACCGGGTATATTATATGAAACCGTCATTACTCAAATCAAAGCGCAAACCATACATTTATTACGCAAAAAGAGAAGCATAGAAAAAACCTGCGAACTTTCACAGGTTTTTTTGTATTTAATAAACTGGGCTAGCTGGATTCGAACCAACGCATGACGGAGTCAAAGTCCGTTGCCTTACCGCTTGGCTATAGCCCAATGAAAATCTCTATACATTATTGACAGAACATGAAAAATTATGCAGTTCGGTCTGTAATTTTTTATTTTCTATAAAAGATACTGAAATTTTCATGCGGAAAAGCAGTTAAAATGGATGATAAAACTTCATTTTAAGGATGTGCGTTTTAAAAGAAATTCAAGTACGCTGTTTATAACTGATCAGAAAGGAGGATCTCATGAATTCAATCGAACTACTAAGTGAAAGAATTGTGGAAGAAGCGTGTTCATTAAATGCATCAGATATTCATTTTGTCCCGAGAGAACGGGATGCGGTCATTCAATATCGTATAGATGATGACCTCGTTGAAAAGCGCACCATTAGAAAAGAAGTATGTGAACGGATCATCGCGCACTTTAAATTTTTGGCATCAATGGATATCGGAGAAAGAAGGAGGCCGCAAAATGGAGCTTTAGCCCTTTCAAATGAAACAATTGATGTTCAGCTTCGCTTGTCTTCCCTGCCAACAATCTTCGAAGAAAGTCTTGTTATCCGCATACTTCCAAACGAAGTCATTCCGTCTCTTGCGCATCTCTCTCTGTTTCCTCAATCAGCAAATAAACTTCTCTCCTTTATTAACCACTCTCACGGTCTGATGGTATTTACCGGTCCCACCGGCTCAGGAAAAACGACTACCTTATATTCATTGATTCATTATGCGAAAAAACATTTTAACCGCAGCATTATTACCCTTGAAGATCCTGTAGAAACGAAAAGCTCTGAAGTCCTGCAAGTACAGGTAAATGAAAAAGCTGGAATTACTTATGCTGTTGGTTTAAAAGCCATTCTAAGACATGATCCGGACATTATAATGGTTGGTGAAATAAGGGATAGGGAAACTGCGCAAATTGCCATAAGAGCAGCGCTGACAGGACACTTGGTGTTATCAACTATGCATACTAGAGATGCAAAGGGAGCAATTTACAGAATGCTTGAATTTGATGTCAGTCTTTCTGAAATTGAACAGACGTTTATAGCTGTTGTGGCACAAAGGCTCGTAGCAGTGAAATGCCCTTTTTGCGCAAATGAATGCTCTCCTCACTGCAAAAAAATGAGAAAGTCCAGACGACTTGGAATTTTCGAGATGCTTTATGGGAAAAATCTGACCCTTGCCTTAAAAGAAGCCCGGGGAGAGGAAGTGGATTGTGACTATATAACCTTAAAAGATGTTATTAAAAAAGGAATTGCTTTAGGCTATTTATCCAATCAGTCATTGCATAAATGGATTTTTCAATATGAAGATTAAGAAAAAGTGGTTAATCAAAGATCAGGCAATGTTCTTAAAAAGACTCAGCGATCTATTGGAAAAAGGATATACGCTGAATGAAGCAATGAAGTTCACCTCAATTGATTTAAATGAGGAAAAGAAACAAGCGGTTTTCTTTTGCTTGCGGGAATTATCTAAAGGAGTACCTGTCCGCACAGCATTTGAAAAGCTGCGCTTCCATAATGAAGTGCTAAGTTATTTGTACTTTGCAGAAAGGCATGGAGATCTTGAAACTGCTCTTAGAGAAGGGGGGGAAATGCTCAACCGCAAGCTTGTGCAGCACGAAAAAATGAAAAAAGTTCTGCAATATCCTCTTTTCCTCTTTTTCACGATTGGTATTCTTCTGTATATCTCTCAGTCAGTTATTGCTCCGCAGTTTCAGCAAATCTATCATTCAATGAATATTAAGCCAAGTATACTAACTGAAATTCTTTTTATGATCTTTCAGGGCACTAAGTTATTCCTCATTTTTATCCTCATGCTTTTTGTTCTCGGCAGCATTTTTTACATTAGCTATTTTAAAAAGCTTCTGCCTCAGGAAAAAATGAGAATTGCAATAAAAATTCCGCTATGGAAGAAATTTGTGATTCTCATTAACAGTTATTACTTTTCTTTGCAGTTAAGCAATCTATTGAAAGGCGGATTATCTATATATGAAAGCCTGACAGTCTTTGAAAATCAAAACTTGCTCCCATTTTACAGGGATGAAGCTTCCTGGTTTATTGATCATCTAAAGAAAGGAGAGCGTTTTGAAGGTTTAGTTGCACGAAACTTATTTTATGAGAAGGAACTGACTCAGGTAATCGGGCATGGACAAGCAAATGGGCATTTAGCGAGGGAGCTCTATACTTACAGTCAATTTGTTCTAGAACGGCTTGAGAACAAATTAATGAAATGGATTATGCTGATACAGCCCGCAGCTTATTTTGCAGTCGGCATGACGGTCTTAATGATGTATTTATCAATGATTTTGCCAATGTATCATATGATGGAAGCTTTATAAAATCAGAATAAAGAGGGGGACCACCATGGTTAAAAATGAGAAAGGTTTTACTTTAATAGAAATGCTGATCGTATTGCTTGTGATTTCTGTCCTGCTTTTGATTACCATTCCGAACATTACAAAGCATCACTCGAATATTCAGGCAAAAGGATGCGAAGGGCTGAAAAATACTGTACAAGCCCAGTCAACTGCCTATCATATTGAACACAAAGCAGTACCCACTATGGAGGATCTTAAGACTGAGAAGTATATTGAGGAATCCCCTGTTTGCCCGAATGGAACTGAGCTGATTATTGATGGTGATGGAAAGGTTGCTGAAAAGACAGAAGAATGAATCAGGCTATACATTGTTAGAAACGATTATGGTGATGAGCATTGTGTCTGTTCTGATGGTGATAACGATGCTTATTGTTCAGCCTTTTCAAAGTCAAAAAACAGCACACTTGTTTTTTGAAGCGCTCGAAAGAGATGTCCTATATGCTCAGCAGCATGCAATCTCAAATAAAATAAGTGTAATGATTCTCTTTGACACGGCAAAAAACCAGTATTTTGGCGTAGAAGGAGGTATACCAGCGAAAAGGTTATTTACTGTTAAGTATGATTCGGGGATTCAAATGACTCCTTTAACAATGGATGCCCGCATCCAATTTAATAGTGAAGGCGGAATATTATCAAGCGGATCGATAAGTGTTACCTTTCGCAATAAGAAGTACAGGATGATCTTTTATATGGGAATGGGGAGAATGAATGTTGAAGGACAGTAAAGGCTTTACTATGGCTGAAACACTTATGGCCTTCAGTATTTGGTCGATGATTTCTCTTATATTGCTTCCGGCATCGGTCTACTTAAAAAAAGAGCGGGAAGAAAGCAAGGTTCACCATGAAGCCTTGGTTCTGCTGAAAGAACACATTGAATCCCTGAATTTTGAAAATCTTGAAAAAGAGAACGTTAATCTTTTCATTAAAGATCAAGAGTTTAAGATAACATGGAGCAAGGAGGAAGACATTGATCAAGCTTGCATCAATTGGGAAAGCCATGATGCTGCAAAGGAGGAATGCATGTATTCTTTTAGAGAATAAAGGATTTACATTTCTTAATATGCTGTTCTCTTTAAGCATAGTCATCATTATTGTTTCTTCTTCGGCCATCCTTATCCCTTACATATATGGAATATCTGACAGGAAAAATGATTTGAATCTTCTTGAATGGGAGGTTTTTCTGCAGCAAACAGTTATTGAAATGCGGGAAGGAACGAATTTGAGTGTTGAGCCTCAAAGAATTTCTTTCACATCAAAATCAGGAAGAATCATTGAATATGAAAAATACGGCTATCTTATTCGCAGACAAGTGGATGGAACTGGCCATATCATCTGTCTCAGAAATGTCAAAAATATAAGATTTGAGCCAATTGCAGGCGGCGCCTCCCTTACAGTTACCAGCATGACGGATAATGAATACCGCAGCAGCCTCAGAAGTTTTCATGAACTGAAGGTCATTAAATGAAAAACGAAAATGGGTATATTCTGCCTTCCGTATCGATAATGGCTCTATTTTTCCTTTTGGTTATCTTTCATCATACCGCTTTATATTTAGCAGAAAAAAAGTTCTTCCATGAAAGGAGTCAGACCGTTATATTAGAAAATCTTATGCTGTATGGGGTTAAGCACTCCTTAAATCAGATTACTGAAGAAGATCATACAGAACAGCAGCTCATAAAATTAAAAAACGGGACAATTGTATATACTGTCTCGAAAAATGATTCAGGACATATTCTTGTAGAACTATCCTGCGAAACAGAAAATAAGAACTTCACTTCTGCTAATTATAAATACAGTTTAATCCAAAAGGAAATTGTTTATTGGTCTGCGTATTAAAGGATAGTTGAAAATCAACTCCCATTATGAGCGAATCTGTGTTAAAGTTATGAAAAAAATGCGGAGTGAGTGTTTGTGAAGGCTATTTTTTTAACAGGATTTATGGGAACTGGAAAAACCACAATCGGAAAAGCATTGGCTGATAAACTGAAATTTCCGGTTTATGATATTGATGAATTCATTGCAGGAAAGACTGGAAAACAAGTGAAGACGATCTTTAAAGAACAGGGAGAGGGAGTATTCAGAGATCTAGAAACAAAATCCATTCAGATGCTCCCTCTGAAGGATGTTGTCATTACCACTGGAGGCGGGCTTCCTGTCCGTACAGAAAACCGAAAATATATGATGGAGAATGGAACAGTCGTTTTTTTGCATACTGATCTGGATGTCATTTTTGAACGGCTAAAGCAGGATGAAAATCGGCCGCTTGCATTACATGCTTCAAAAGATGATCTTGCTGAATTGTATTTATCCCGCAAAAAAGCTTATGAGGATTGTTCATTTATGATAAATACGACAGGAAAGTCAATTAATGAAGTTACTGAAGAAATTATTGGGAGACTAGAAAGAAAAGACACTGGCTATACTGAATAAAAAAGTGTGTATGAGGTGTTTGTTTTGTCTGCAAATGATTATGTGAAATATATGACTCAGCAATTAGTTCGTTACATGGATACACCAAAGGAAGAACGAAAAGCAAAAAAGTCAATCCGCAAAACGGAAGGGACTCCTTTTGCAAACAGATGGTTCGGAATTTTGCCATTTGCTGTCATGTTTTTCATGAAGAAGAAAAGGTAAAGTGCTTGCAGTACAGCACTTTTTTTTGAATTTAATGTTAAGTAGACTTTACAAAAAGTTTGCTCAATCTTACAATACAAATATGAACAATTAGAAGGTGGACTATGTGATCCTGAAAAATAGAGTGAAAGAAATGCGTGCAAGGTTTGACTTTACTCAGGAAAATCTTGCAGCACAAGCAGGAGTTACAAGACAGACGATCGCAGCAATTGAAAAAGGGGATTATATTCCTTCGCTGCTTTTAGCTTTAAAAATCTGCAAAGTGTTTTCGCTTAAAATGGAAGAATTATTTTGGATGGAAGAAGAATAAACACAGTTTGATTTTGTGAATTTACTAAAAGATGGGGAAAGATATGCAGCCGAAATTTGATGGACTTTATAATTTTCGCGATATAGGCGGTCTTGTCACAAAAGATGGGAGGAAAATAAAAACAGGTGTTATCTTTCGTTCAGATGAGCTTTCTAAATTATCTAAGGAAGATCTGCACAGGATGGCACTGCTGAACATCAAAATGGTTTGTGATCTAAGAACACTGCGCGAACAGAAATCAAAACCAAGTAAAATAAAAGGTGAAAACGGGTTAAAGGTTATAAAAATTTCCTTTCAGGATCAAAGCCAGGAATTCACCCATTATCAATTCTTTAAATTTCTCGCAGGAAAATCGGACGGGATTGATTTTTTAGAGGTTATGGAAAATCTTTATCGTCAAATGGCATTTGACAGCGGAAGACAGCTAAGAGAAATAATGGCACAGCTTTTAAATGCTGACCATCTTCCAGCCCTTATCCATTGTACTGGCGGCAAAGACAGAACAGGTTTTGTTTCAGCTTTGATTCAGCTTCTGGCAGGTGCATCTATTGATGATGTAACCGATCATTATCTTTTATCAAACGAGTTTATTGGGCCGCGCATGAAAAAGATTGAGCGTTTTATTAGATACTTTAGCTTGTTCCGTGTGTCGGCTGAACAATTAAAGCCTGTATTAGAAGTGAGACGGGAATATTTGCTTGAAGTGTATGAGGAAATCTTGAAAAAGTACGGAACGATTGAAAATTATGCTGGAATGGTTTGCGGGATTAATCAGGATCATATAGAGAAGCTAAAACAAAATCTGCTTGATTAATCAGAAAAGGTACCCAATGGGTACCTTTTCTGGTTTTTATTAGGATGTTCGTGCCGTTTATTACTGTTCGGTCAAATCGTTCCTGTATCCTCTAATCTGCCTCTTCTAACACTTGAATTTTTTTCACCTTTCCTGTTTTGGCATCGTAAGAGATCGTTACAAAAACACCAATGTCTTTCATTCCTTCACGTACAGTAACCTTATATTGTTTTACGGTTTGATTCTTTTTGGTATTATCCCAAATCTTCTGTGCAAATAGAACCTGTGACAATGGATAACGCTTTTTCGTCTCTTTGACAGCAAAGTCTTTCCAATCTGTGTGGTGTGCGGCAGAAACTGTACTGGAAATTGAAACCATTGAGGGAGTAAAACCGTATATAAAGAGAAGAAGCAACAAAACAATCGATTTTTTCAAACGTATCACCTTCCTTTTTAGTTATTTTTACCAAAAAAGGAGTCGTTATTCAAAAAGGGTTTATTATCTGAAGGGGGCAATAAAATGGTATTCGTGGTTATTTTCTTTTTTATTTTATTTATTGCTGCAATTATTACAGACGGGAATAGAAGTAAAAAAAGACACAGAGGCACTGATTCCTCCGCTATATTTCCTTTTGCAGGATCAGATTCAGATGATCGTCATCACGCGGACTCTGGCTTCTTTGACTGGGGAGGCGGAGGAGATTCAGGCGGCGGTGACGGCGGCGGAGGAGGAGGAGGAGGAGATTAACGGGAGTAAAGCCGTTACTGAGCGGCTTTATTCTTTTTTTCATTTTTACGGAGAAAGGAAAAGATCTGTTCTATTGTTAAACCTGACACTCTCGCTCTTCCTCTATAAGTGAAAGCCATTTTGAGTCAAGATGAAGCTTTCATTTCAGTCGCAGACCTCTTGTTCATTCCTTTTCTTTATATCGTTTAAATTTTATAAAATCCTGAAAGGTACGAAAATCATCCTTGGTCAATCCCTGGTCAATGGCCTCTGAGATAAGATCCTCCCATCCTTCGTCCAATTGTTTCAGAGCGGCAGATTCAGAAAGATGTTCATCTGCAAGAAGGCTTTCAAGATCTGTTCCTAATGCAGCTGCTATTTTAGTTAAAATTGCATGGATGGATTTTTTTGAATATCTCTCTCAATATAGCTTAAATAGGATTTAAAAACGCCTGCTAGCTCGGCAAGGGAATATCCTTTCTGTTGACGTAAATATTTAATCCGTTCCCCAATCATCAAAAGGCTCCTTTATTATCAATCTGATTTCATTATATAGAACAAATTGTTCTTTATAAAGTGATAAAAAAGTAAGAGAAAGAGAGTAAATAGCAGATAATGCTTGAAAAATGTTCTTTAAAACGAAAAAACGACAGTTTTTGATGATATATTAATTGCCTTTAACGGCATATAATTTAATAGATCCATTTAAAAAATACTTCTCGAAAGCTAATTATATAATAGATTTAAAGTAATCAATTATTGCTGAAACGTTCTTAATAAAGAATATCTTTCAGTAAACCAAAAAGGGATGACTCCCTTGAAACAGGCTTTCATATTCTTGGCTTGTCAATGCATTAGATGCAGGGCTTACTGTTATTGGTCTTCACTACAATTTAATAGCTGAAGCTAATCCATTTATGAAGTCGCTTTATGAGATACATCCCCTGCTATTTGCAGGTAGTAAACTATCTTTTTCCATTTTCTTGTATGTATTTATTTATTTCAGGTGTTTGCCGTCGTCATCGGCAGTAAAATTCATTGCTTATACGGCTTCTTTTGCTTATGGGATTGTTTTAGCGATGCATGTTTATTGGATTCACTTAATTTTCATATAAAGCGGGGGCAGTCTTATGTATAAAAAACTTTGTAATCGCTGTTATCAGCCGTCATTCAGCAGCTGCCCGGCAGATCGATGGATTTGTCCAATCTGCACAAATGATCTAACAAAAATAAAAGCAATTCGAGCCGTGCATTTGCCTAGTTTTAATCCGGAAAAGTACTTTTCAAAGAATGAAACAAAATTAACCAGCCATTTTAATAAATACGCATAATTAAAACGCTCTGGGGATGTGCCAGAACGCCTTTTTAATATATTGATTAGTTATCTAAATAAGAATTGCAGAATGAAGAAAGCACCTTATTAAAAGCGTTAGATAAGGTACAAGCTTTCATTACTTATCTTGGTTCATTTTCCACCGGTTAAATTCAAGAAATTCCCGAAATTGATCCTTCGTTACACCAGAATCCATCGCTTCTTTCACGAGGTTTGCCCATTCATTATCAAGATTATCTTTTTTTGTCTCATAAATTGGTTCGTCTAAAATTAGGGTATTCATGGATACTCCCAGTACGGATGAGACTTTTTCAAGAAATTGAACAGAAGGATTAGACTGCAGATTCCGTTCAATTGAACTTAAATATGATTTAGCAACACCAGCGCGATCGGCGAGCTCTGATAGAGAAAGTCCGCGTTCTTTGCGGTATTTACGGATGCGTTCACCAATCATATGATCACCTTCCCAGAGCCATTATAGCATATAACGAAGGCGGTGTTATATATATAGAACGATTTTTACAAAAAAATATGTACAAATTCTGTTTGTCAATTTTTAAGTGTTTGCGTTTTCAAAAATTCTCTTATTTCTTCTTTGCTGATTCCCATTTTCAAAGCTGACAGTATTAAATCTTTCCATTCCTGATCCATCTTTTCAACTTCCTTCATTAACATCTCCATTTTTCTCCTCCTAAAATACGTCTCTGTATTTCAGGCAGTCCAGCCATCATAGTTATTAAGAACATTAGATCTGTGACTTTGCGTCCTTGCTTTTCAGCAAGTTTGCCTTTGTCTGATTATGTGCAATAGTACAGTCTGCAAAAAATCAAAAATTTGTTTCTTTAGTCCTTAAGGTATATATATCTTATTTACTACTATTATAAAAAATGGTTTTTACTTTTTGTGCTGAAATGTGTCGATTTTAAAATTTTTTTCAATTTTTTGAAAATATTAGAATTTATTGGGTGTAAATTCCTTTATTATAGGCATTTTGATGGGCTTTGATTTTATGAAATGACAGAAAATTTTACGAAAAAAAACAAACTGCAAAATTTTATTTTCTCATTTGAAAATAAGATTTTGCAGTTTTCGACATTAATAGAACGCATTTTGCGACAAATAAAAAATTCCGCCATTTACAATCGAAACATTTATTTGCGGATCATATAATTCTTTTAATGCTGCTTTTTCTAATTGGTAGGCTTCCGGTTTCTCATCAAGATCTTCATAAAAATGACTGAGCAGCATCATATCAGAGTTCCAGCGCTGTCTTGCATCGTCTGCCCATGAGTGGTCATCCTTCTCAATAATAGATTGAATATAGTTCTGAATGCGATTTAACCCGCTTTGTTCCTTAATCATTGGGGATGTTGTAAAGCAAAGATCAGGAATTCGCGGAGTTAAGGTCATTTTTTCTAAATGATCCTGGAAATTTTCGATAATTGCTCCGCTGATCAAATGAAGACCGATTGAATATAAATGGTCCTTCTTTTTGTCGCTCTGATAAGATACCATGACATTTACTCCGAGCCATGGGTGAAGTGATTGCGAGCTTCCATTATGCGGAGAGTTTTCATAAAGGCGGATGTGACTTCCAAGCTTTTTGCTCGCCTGGTAAATCTGATGGAGTCTTGGTGCCCCAAAATGCATAATCTCTCCTTTTAAATCTTCAGGAGCCTGTTTGGCATCTGTAAGAAATGTCACCTGCATGGGATTTGGAACACCGCCGGTTTTTTCAAGATAGGTCCAGTAAAAAGGGCGGTTCATCAGCTCTTTATCCATTTCGATTGTTAACTGCACAGTCATATATCCTGGGTGTTTATCAATGATTTGACACGAATTTGCTGTAAAAAAACTTTCTAAGAATTGACTGATCTCTTGCTGCAGCATCTCTCTGAAGCCTCCTTACCTATCCTTATTTTCCATTCGCTGCTTTTTTTTCAGAGTGTTCCTGCTCGGCAAAATGAAGGATGGATGTTAAGTTTTCCATTTTGATTTTCATTTCGCCTTCACTTTTTGATTGAAAGAGAATATCCTGCAAATGATCTTCAAAATTTGAAATATCCAATCTGGTTAAAATTTCATCAAGCTCACCGATTACTTTTTCGAATAGATTAATTTTTTCATAAAGCAATTTTAAAATATGCTCTTCAACAGTATTTTTTGTAGCCATATTGTAAATATAAACGTCTTTTTCCTGGCCGAGGCGATGAATCCGGCCGATTCTTTGTTCAAGCCGCATCGGATTCCAGGGGAGGTCATAATTGATGATGTGATTGCAAAATTGCAGGTTTATGCCTTCGCCCCCAGCTTCTGTTGCAATCAGTACTTGAACACGGTTTTTAAATAAATCTTTCATCCAATCTTTTTTTCCCCGTTTAAATCCTCCCCGGAAAGGGACAGAAGAAATACCGTGCTGCTGCAAAAACCATTGCAGATAAAATTGAGTGGCACGATATTCAGTAAAGATAATGACTTTATCATCAATTCTTTTAATAAGCTCCACTGCTTTTTGAGCTTTTGTGTTTCCGTCAACCTCATCAATGCACTGCATCAATTCCCTGATGATTGGCTCAGGCAGAGGGGAGACTTCACCTGCAGGCCGATCGATCATTTTTTTTAGTGTCATATAAACGGCTTCCCTGCTTGAGCATGCTTCTCTTTGAAGGGTCATAATGGAAAACATGCTTGCAGCAGCCGTTCCGAATGATTTAAGTCTTGATATAGCTGTGTACAGATTTCGTTCTGTTGGAGAGAGGTCTATCGGAACCGTTTCAACATGGCGTTTTGGCCAGTCAATTCCAGTATCGCCGCGGCGGTTTCGGATCATTACTTTGTTGACAAGCTCCTGCAGATGCTCATGATGTTCAAGAGATCGATTTTTTGCTGAGAAAACTTCTGAAAAATAAGCTTCGTTTCCAAGATGACCGGGTTTGAGAAGAGAGACAAGATTGAAAATCTCTTCAACACGATTTTGGATCGGAGTTGCTGTCAGAAGAAGGCAGTATTTCTTTTTCAGCCTCTGAACAAATTCATAGTTTTTTGTTTTATTATTTTTGAGTTTATGAGCCTCATCGATAATGACTAAATCATATTGCTGGGCAAGGACTATTTCTCTGTGAGGGCTTCGTTTTGCGGTGTCAATTGAAGAAACCACCACATCACATGCTTCCCAAACGTAGCTTTTCTTCTGCTCAACAGCAGGTATATAAAATTTTTCATGCAGTTCTCTTGCCCATTGTGAAACTAGAGAGGCCGGCACGAGAATTAAGATCTTTTTGGCAAGGCCGCGGATCATGTATTCTTTTACAATCAGTCCGGCTTCAATCGTTTTTCCAAGGCCCACTTCATCTGCAAGTATCGCTTTGCCGTTCATATGCTCAACTACCTGTCTTGCAACCTCTAATTGGTGCGGCAGGGGTGTAAAGTCTGTCAGATGATTTGGAGCCTGCAAGCCTTCAAACGAAGGAACAATTAAATGTTTTTGTACTTCACAGGCGAGTTTGTAATTTTCCCAATTTTCCCAAGGTCCATCATTTTCTAGTTTTTTGAAAAAAGTATCTTGCCAGGATGAATCAAAGTTGATTTTTACATTCATAAATGACAGCCCTTTCAAGCAAAGGTATTGTTATGGTGAATCGTTCACTTTAAGGTGTGAATTGGTAGTTTATTATGATAAAATACAAATAAATCAAGTTAAACACGAACATTAAACTAAAATATATGTTTAATATTTGTGTAAAAATAGATTGATGAATGCTGTTCATAATGGTAGGATGTTAATAAGTAAGAAAGTTGCTAACATACTTACTTTTCAGTTAGCATGGTTCTTTTGTCAAAAATGTCAAAATGTCAAAGAATGTTATCTCTTAGTATGACCAGTTTTACAGAAAATATGAGCGAATGAGAGCAAGGGGAGAGACTGCCGGCGGCTCTAATAAATGAAACCGCAAAAGCAGCGCCGAAGGAGCAAACATCTGTGAATCTCTCAGGCAAAAGAACTCTTGTTTGACGCAACTCTGGAGAGAGTTTGTGAAAGCAGCAAACCACCAAAGGGGAAAGCTTTGCTTATTTTTGGCAAGGTAAACTTTCAGGTGCAGGGACAGAGACTACCTTTTTAGATAAAGGGGGGTCTCTGTCCTTTTTTTATACTTTTTTGGGGAGGCGATTTGATTATGGCGGATTTAAAGCGAACACCATTATTTGATGTTTATAAAGAACATGGTGCAAAGACAATTGATTTTGGCGGTTGGGATCTTCCCGTTCAATTTTCTTCTATTAAAGAAGAGCACGAGGCAGTTCGGGAAAGAGCTGGCTTATTCGATGTTTCGCATATGGGTGAAATTGAAGTGACAGGTGCAGACAGTCTTGCATTTCTTCAAAAGACGATGACGAATGATGTTTCCCTTTTGAAAGACGGCGGAGCCCAGTACACTGCGATGTGCTATGAAGATGGCGGAACAGTAGACGATTTATTAATTTATAAAAAATCAGATACTCACTATTTATTAGTCGTGAATGCTTCAAATATTGAAAAAGATTATGAGTGGCTCATCTCGCACAAATTCGGAAACACAGAGCTGCATAATATTTCATCAAATGTTGCACAACTGGCCATTCAGGGGCCACAAGCTGAATCGATCCTTCAAAAATTAACTGAAACAGATTTAAGTGAAATCAAGTTTTTTAAATTTAAAGATGGCGTTGTAATCGATGATGTACAAGCTCTTGTCTCCAGAACAGGCTATACAGGCGAAGACGGCTTTGAAATCTATTGCCCATCTTCAGAAGCGCCTTCCCTTTGGAAAGCGATTTTAGAAGCAGGCAAAAATGAAGGAATTCTTCCGTGCGGTTTAGGCGCACGCGACACCTTGCGCTTTGAAGCAAATCTGCCTTTATATGGACAGGAGCTTACAAAAGAAATTACTCCGATTGAAGCGGGAATCGGCTTTGCTGTAAAACCGAATAAAGAGGCAGACTTCATCGGAAAAGATATTTTAAAAGAACAAAAAGAAAATGGAACAGCAAGAAAGCTTGTCGGTCTTGAGATGATTGACAAAGGAATACCCCGACATGGTTATGAAGTATACCATGGAGAAGAACAAATCGGCGAAGTAACGACTGGCACACAATCTCCTACGTTAAAGAAAAATATAGGCTGGGCTCTGCTGAAAAAGGAATTTGCAGAACCGGGCACTGAAGTGATTGTGCAAGTGCGCAAGAAACGCTTAAAAGCAATTGCAGTTTCAACACCTTTTTATAAACGACCAAAAAAATGAACTAGTTTGAAAGGGGAACACATCCATGAAACATCGTTATTTGCCGATGACAGAACAAGATCAGCAGGAAATGCTTGATGCTGTCGGAGTATCTCATATAGATGAGCTTTTCTCAGACATTCCCGAGAGCGTGCGTTTTCAGGGGGATTATAAGATCAAGAAAGCAAAATCTGAAACGGAACTGGTGAAGGAGCTGAGTGAGCTTGCTTCTAAAAACAAGGATTTAAGAAGCAATGCTTCTTTCCTTGGTGCAGGTGTATACGATCATTACATGCCGATCATCGTAGATCATGTGATTTCACGCTCAGAATTCTATACAGCCTACACTCCGTATCAGCCGGAAATTTCGCAGGGTGAGCTTCAGGCTATCTTTGAATTTCAAACGATGATTGCTGAGCTTACTGGAATGGATGTGGCAAACTCATCCATGTACGATGGCGGAACTTCTCTAGCTGAAGCTGCGATGCTTGCTGCCGGCCAGACTAAAAAGAAAAAAGTCATCGTTTCAAAAGCAGTTCATCCGGAAAGCAGGGATGTTCTGAAAACATATGCTAAGGGACAGTACATTGAAGTAGTAGAAGTACCTGTGAAAAATGGCGTGACAGATCTTGAAGCTTTGAAGGCAGAAATGTCAGACGATGTTGCAGCTGTGGTTGTGCAATATCCAAACTTCTTCGGGCAAATCGAGCCGCTAAAAGACATTGAACCCATTGCTCATACAGGAAAAAGCATGTTTATCGTGTCTTCTAACCCGCTTGCACTGGGAGCTTTAACACCTCCAGGAAAATTTGGAGCCGATATCGTGGCAGGCGATGCTCAGCCATTCGGTATTCCTACTGCTTTTGGCGGTCCACACTGTGGTTATTTTGCTGTAACTCAAAAATTGCTCCGCAAAGTGCCGGGACGATTGGTCGGACAAACGACAGATGAACAGGGCAGACGCGGGTTTGTCTTAACACTTCAGGCACGTGAACAGCACATAAGACGTGACAAAGCGACTTCTAATATTTGTTCAAATCAGGCTTTAAACGCTTTGGCAGCCTCGGTTGCCATGACGGCACTGGGAAAAAAAGGCGTAAAAGAGATGGCTTTTCAAAATATCCAAAAAGCAAATTACGCTAAAAAAGCATTTGCTGCAAATGGGATTGAGGTTCCATTTGAAGGGGCTATTTTTAACGAATTTGTCATTAAATTAAACAAACCGATTAAAGAGGTAAATGCAAAGCTTATTCAACAGGGCATCATTGGCGGTTTCGATTTAGGCAGTGTATACCCGGAGCTTGAAAACTACATGCTTGTAGCTGTAACTGAATTGCGTACAAAAGAAGAAATTGACCTATTTGTAAAGGAATTGGGGGATGGACATGAATAAGCATGATCAGCCATTAATATTTGAACTGACAAAACCAGGACGAACAGGCTACAGTTTGCCTTCATTGGATATCCCTGAAATCGCTGGAGATGAATTAATTCCAAGTGAATATTTGCGTGCAGATGAAGCTGAACTGCCGGAAGTCTCTGAACTTGATATCATGAGACATTATACAGCTCTTTCCAAGAGGAACCATGGAGTAGATTCCGGGTTTTATCCACTTGGATCCTGTACAATGAAATACAATCCTAAAATCAATGAAAATGTAGCTCGTATGGCAGGTTTAGCCCATATCCATCCTCTGCAGGATGAAAGCACAGTTCAGGGTGCCCTTGAGCTTATGTATGATCTCCAGGAGCATCTCATTGAAATTACCGGAATGGATGAGGTTACATTGCAGCCTGCAGCAGGCGCACATGGCGAATGGACCGGCCTGATGATGATCCGTGCTTATCACGAAGCCAACAACGATTTTAACCGGACAAAAGTAATTGTTCCTGACTCAGCTCATGGCACAAATCCAGCGTCAGCTACTGTAGCAGGATTTGAAACAGTTACGGTTAAATCAAACGAAAAGGGCCTTGTAGATCTTGAAGATTTAAAACGTGTGGTAGGGGAAGATACAGCTGCTCTTATGCTGACGAATCCTAATACCCTCGGACTTTTTGAAGAAAATATTTTAGAAATGGCGAAAATCGTACATGACGCAGGAGGCAAGCTTTATTACGACGGTGCAAATTTAAATGCCGTATTAAGCAAGGCCCGTCCAGGCGATATGGGATTTGATGTCGTTCATTTAAATCTTCATAAAACATTTACCGGTCCTCACGGAGGCGGAGGCCCTGGATCAGGCCCGGTTGGAGTTAAAGCTGATCTGATTCCGTACCTTCCAAAACCTGTATTAGTTAAAAGAGATAATAAATATACGTTTGATTATGATCGTCCGCAGTCCATCGGCCGAGTGAAGCCATTCTACGGAAACTTCGGAATTAACGTCCGTGCTTATACGTATATTCGGACAATGGGACCTGATGGGTTAAAAGCGGTGACAGAGTATGCCGTTTTAAATGCAAACTACATGATGAGAAGACTTTCAGAAGCCTATGATCTTCCATTTGACAGGCACTGCAAGCATGAATTTGTTCTTTCAGGCAAGCGTCAGAAAAAATTAGGGGTGCGTACGCTGGACATCGCAAAAAGGCTGCTTGATTTCGGCTATCATCCGCCTACCATCTACTTCCCATTAAACGTGGAAGAATGCATCATGATTGAACCGACTGAAACAGAATCAAAAGAAACGCTGGATTCATTTATTGACGCAATGCTTCAGATCGCAAAAGAAGCAGAAGAAAATCCTGAAATTGTACAGGAAGCACCGCATACGACAGTTGTCAGCCGCTTAGATGAGACGACAGCAGCAAGAAAACCGATCTTGCGTTATCAAAAGCAATAAAAGGCACACAAAAAGGATTCGCATTTCAAGCGGATCCTTTTTATTTATGCATAAAAAAGTCTGCAGAACAGACTGCAGACTTCCTCTTATTTCTTTGCTTTTATTTTACCGCCCCAGCCCTTAAAACCGCCTTTTAGCGTGTATAGATCATTATAGCCTTTTCTTTTCAGCATTTGAGCTGTGCGTCCGCTTCTGACAGTGTTTTGACAGTAAATGTAGACAGGCTGATCTTTGCGGATTTCCTTATGTCTTTGTCTCATTTGGGATAAAGGAATATTTCTTGCTCCAAGTATATGTCCGCCGTCAAATTCATTTGGCTCACGGACATCAATTAACTGAGCTTTTCTGTATCCTGCACGGAATTCTTCTTCCGTTAATGTTTTCATGATTTTACGCTGATAAAAATAAGAGTAAATCGTGTAGGCTGCTAGTGCACCTAATAGAATCAATAAAAAAATCCATGTTGTCAAGCTGACCCGACTCCTTTATAAGCAACTTTTCTAAGACAAGTTCAAATGAACTTTAATAATATTGGACAAATACTATTATATAAGAGCAGGATCAAATTGTCATCTATGAATAAGACATAATTATTTTCAACCTGGCCTTCTTTTTGATAGACTAGGTAAGGCACAGAAAATGAAATACATACTTATCATGGAAAATGGGGTATGAAGATGGCAAAGGAAACTTGGAGATTTATTGATTCAGGGAATTGTTCCCCGTCCTATAATATGGCGTTAGATGAAGCGCTGCTTGAGTGGAACAGTCAGGGGATCTTCCCGCCGGTAATTCGCTTTTATGGATGGGACCCGGCTACTCTTTCAGTAGGATACTTTCAAAAGGCCGAAAAAGAAATTGATCTTGATGCCGTTAAAAAGTATGGGCTGGGCTTTGTGCGCAGACCGACAGGAGGCAGAGGTGTTCTGCATGACAAGGAGCTGACATACAGCGTCATAGTGTCAGAAGACCATCCTGAAATGCCGAAGACAGTAACCGAAGCTTATAGAGTCATTTCAGAAGGTATTCTTCAGGGTTTCAGAGAACTGGGGCTAGATGCATATTTCGCCGTACCGAGAACGGAGGAAGAGAAACAGGGGCTTAAGAATCCGCGGTCTGCCGTTTGTTTTGACGCACCATCATGGTATGAACTTGTTGTAGAAGGACGCAAGGTGGCCGGGAGCGCACAAACGCGCCAAAAAGGAGTCATTCTTCAGCACGGTTCCATTTTGCTCGATATAGATGAAGAAATGCTTTTTAATCTGTTTAAGTACCCAAGCGAGCGGGTAAAAGAACGAATGCAGAAGAATTTCAAAAATAAGGCAGTTGCTGTCAATGCTTTGCGCAAGAATCCTGTTACAGTGGAGGAAGCAAAGAATGCGTTTAAAAAGGGCTTTGAGATAGGTCTGAATATCTCACTCGAACCTTATACCTTGACAGCTGAAGAACATGCTTTTGTAGAGAAAATTGCAATTGGAAAGTATAATACCGATGATTGGAATTATAAACGATAAGCGACTTGAACCTTAGTCGCTTTTGTTTATTTTTTCTGAAAATTTCTAATTATTTCAAATCATTCCTTATTTTTCTAACTTCGCGTTCTCTTCGGAATTTGCAAGCGACAAAATTCTTCAAAAAAAGTGATTATGAAGTTCCTATCTTCTTTTTTCTCATTATTTCTGCTTCGTTTATGCAGTTTTCAATTTGACAAAATAAAATAGGTTTGTCTGTTTATCCATATATAGTATTGTCGAACGAAAATATAATACTATATATTGATAAAAAGGTGGCTCTGTGATAAATTAAATCAAGTACAAGATAGATAGGGGAGTTGTTTGAATGACCGTTGCACTTAATGAAAATTTAAAACTTGATGTGGACAAGCTGAATCACGATATTTCTTTGTTTCCCCAAGTTCACCCAATAACTGATGATATGAAATTGACTCACAAAGGTGTATCCCGTTTAGTCATGCTTGACCGATACACATTTAAAGACACCGAAAAGCTGACGCTGTCTAAAGGGGACTTCGTTGTTCTGACGATTAAAGAGGATCCTAAATTCCCTGCAAGAGGACTAGGCTATATATTAGAAATAGACTGGCAGACGAAAATGGCAAGTGTACAGGTCGAAGAAGAGTACCGCCCTTCTCTTGAAAAGCCTGAAGAGGTTGAAACGGGTGTGATTTATCGCTCGCTTGATGTCATTGAAAAGCCGCTTGAAGTATTTTATGAGCAAATCGCAAAACGAAATGCAACAGGACTTGCCTCTGTTGAAAAGACAGAAGAGAAGCGCAATGAATGGTTCCAGAAGTTCTACAAGGAATTAGTCGGATTGAACTTTGTACCGGCAGGACGTGTATTGTACGGAGCTGGAGCAGGTACGGACGTTACTTACTTCAATTGCTACGTCATGCCATTTGTACAGGATTCCCGCGAAGGCATATCCGAGCATCGGAAGCAGGTAATGGAAATAATGAGCAGAGGCGGCGGAGTTGGAACAAACGGTTCAACACTGCGCCCAAGAAATACACTCGCACGCGGTGTGAACGGCAAATCGTCAGGTTCTGTATCATGGCTTGATGATATTGCGAAGCTGACGCACTTAGTTGAGCAAGGCGGATCGCGCAGGGGCGCTCAAATGATTATGCTTGCCGACTGGCATCCTGACATTATTGAATTTATCATTTCAAAAATGCAAAACCCTCGTATTTTACGCTACTTAATTGAAAATACGAATGACGAGACAATTAAGAAATATGCGCAGGAAAAACTAAAGTTCAAGCCTCTAACAGAGGATGAAAAAGCGATGTATCAGAGCATTGTGAACTATAAGCAAATTCCTGGCTTCGGCGGATTTAACGAAAAAATCATTAAAGATGCAGAACTGAAACTGGTTACAGGAGGAACATACAGCGTTCATAATTCTGAATTCCTTACAGGCGCCAATATTTCAGTTACGTTAACGAAGGATTTCATGGATGCTGTTGAGAGCGATGCAGATTACGAGCTTCGCTTCCCTGATGTGGAAAGCTATAATGCAGATCAAATGAAAGCCTATAACGAAGAGTGGCACAATCATGGCGATGTCCGCGAATGGGAAAAGCTTGGCTACAAAGTCCGCACATACCGCACAATTAAAGCTAAAGAACTATGGAACTTAATCAATATTTGTGCGACATATTCAGCAGAGCCTGGCATCTTCTTTATTGACAATGCAAATGATATGACGAATGCTAAAGCTTATGGACAAAAGGTTGTAGCAACAAATCCTTGCGGCGAGCAGCCTCTCGCACCTTATTCTGTCTGCAATCTTGCAGCAGTCAATCTTGCTGAAATGGCAGACAAAGAAAGCAAAACAGTGAACTTTGAAAAGCTGAAAACAACGGTTGAAGTCGGTGTCCGCATGCAGGATAACGTCATCGATGCAACACCTTACTTCTTAGAAGATAATAAGAAGCAGGCATTAGGCGAACGCCGTGTAGGCCTTGGCGTAATGGGCTTGCATGATCTGCTCATCTACTGTGAAACAGAGTATGGTTCAGAAGAAGGAAATCAGTTAATTGACCAAGTCTTTGAAACCATCGCAGCAACTGCTTATAAAGCTTCTGTTGAGCTTGCAAAAGAAAAAGGAAGCTTCCCATTCTTAACTGGTGAAACAGAAAAAGAAACAAACCGTTTGCGCGAAGCATTCACAAAGACGGGTTTTATGAGCAAAATGCCGGCTGACCTTTTAGACGACATTAAAGAATACGGCATTCGAAACTCACATTTATTGACTGTTGCTCCTACAGGCAGCACAGGGACAATGGTTGGCGTCTCCACTGGTTTAGAGCCTTACTTCTCTTTCTCTTACTACAGAAGCGGAAGATTAGGAAAGTTTATTGAAGTTAAAGCGGATATCGTGCAGGAATATCTGGATCAGCATCCAGAAGCAGATCCTGACAATCTGCCTAAATGGTTTATTTCAGCAATGGAGCTCAGCGCAGAAGCTCACGCGGATGCACAGTGTGTGATTCAGCGCTGGATTGACAGTTCAATCAGCAAAACAGTCAATGCACCTAGAGGATATACGGTTGATCAAGTTCAAAAAGTATATGAACGCTTATATAAAGGCGGAGCAAAAGGCGGCACGGTTTACGTTGACGGCAGCCGTGACACGCAGGTTCTGACGTTAAAAGCAGAAGAAAACACATTCACTGAGAGTGAAGAAGCACCAGCTAAAGAAAAAGGAAAAGTTGTGCTTGTTGATACAATACAGGCTTTAAGATCTACAAATGTCACGATCGGCAATGAAGTAGGAAATACATGCCCGGTATGCCGAGAGGGTACGGTTGAGGACATAGGCGGCTGTAATACATGTACTAGCTGCGGAGCACAATTAAAGTGTGGTTTATAAGATAAAGAGCTGGATTTCCAGCTCTTTTCTTTTCGCGATAAGAATCAAGGCTTCCTTGTCATCACCCTTAAACTAGTGTACACTTGTAATGATTTCCTATGTTTTGAACGTTTTTTTGGAGGGGACCACATGCCAACACCGAGTATGGAAGATTATATCGAACAAATTTACATATTAATAGAAGAAAAGGGATATGCCCGCGTTTCAGATATTGCGGAAGCACTATCCGTTCATCCCTCCTCAGTAACAAAAATGGTCCAAAAACTAGACAAAGATGAATATCTCATATATGAAAAATACCGTGGACTCATACTAACGCCAAAAGGCAAAAAAATTGGAAAGCGTCTTGTTTACCGTCATGAACTTTTGGAGCAGTTCATGAGGCTGATCGGCGTGGATGAAGAAAAAATTTACAATGATGTTGAAGGCATCGAGCATCATCTCAGCTGGAACGCAATTGACCGCATCGGCGATCTTGTCCAATTCTTTGAAGGTGATGAAACTCGTGTAGAAACGCTGCGTGCTATACAAAAACAGAACGAACAGGACAGCGACTCATAAAAAGACAGAAGCGAATGCTTCCGTCTTTTTTTCTGCGTAAATTTGATATACGGCTGCTGAAACTTAAGCTGATACGTAAAGGAACATTGAAAGGGTGCTGCTATTAACGTGCAGAAAAGGTCTATTTCCCGCCGCTGCAACTTAAAATGTAAGGATGGGAGAAGAGGGGAGGAACTTCTGTGTATATTGATGGCGTCTTCTCTGGCGGGGGAATTAAAGGGTTTGCACTAATTGGATCTTATCAGGCTATCGAGCAGAGGGGGCTGCAATTTGTAAGGGTAGCAGGAACCAGTGCAGGTTCCATTATTGCCGCTTTTATTGCTGCGGGATATCGGAGTGATGAAATTATTACCATGATGGATGACATGGATCTTGGGAAATTTTTGGAACGAAATCCATCCATCCTTCCATTTAAATTTATGAAATGGCTGAGTATTTATTGGCGGCTTGGTCTTTATAAAGGCGGCAAGCTTGAAGAATGGATAGCAGGCAAGCTGAAGGAAAGAGGGGTATCAACCTTTGGTGATTTAAGGCACGGCTCCCTTAAAATCGTTGCTTCTGACCTGACCAATGGCAGAATTCTCGTGCTGCCGGATGACCTCCCAAGGTATGGACTTGTACCAGAACGTTTTTCTGTTGCGAGAGCTGTTCTTATGAGCTGCAGCCTTCCGTATTTTTTTGAACCGGTCAAACTGACATCTGCCGAAGGGACCAATATTGTTGTAGACGGGGGAGTTTTAAGCAACTTTCCAATTTGGCTATTTAAAGAAAAGAAAACAATACAAGCTCGGCCTGTTCTTGGTATAAAATTGAGTCCAAGTGATGAGGAGAGGCCGAGGAACAATATTCGTAATGCGATAGAAATGTATGGTGCTCTTTTTGAAACAATGAAAGATGCTCATGATGCCAGACATATTTCCAGCAGGCATAAAAAGAATATTATTTTTCTTCCCGTTGAAAGTATTTTAACGACTGAATTTGACTTAACAGAACAAAAAAAACTAGCTCTAATTGAGCTAGGAAGAAGCCGCACTGAACTATTTTTGAAAAAATGGACGTATTAACAGCAGGTTAAAAAAATGCCCTGCTTTTCTTTTTGCCTTTTTTGCCTTCAATCACTGTTAAATGAGAGGCTTGCTTCTTTTTAAGGGCAGTAGATGTTTTGCTGCTCTTTTTTTGCGTTGAAACGCTTTTCAAATGGGAGCTGCTCTGATTGCGGTCGCTGAAACGTTTTTTAGATTGTTTAGCAGCTTTAGAGTAAGAGGAAGAGTCTTTTCCCATTCTTTGTTTTGTAAAGTAACGGACAACAAAATAGATGATGGCTAGAACAATAACGAAGATCAGCATTTCTCTAAAGAGGAATCCTGGTCTGGTTAATAGTGTAACCAGGAATCCGATGCCTCCAAGAGCTAACACAATCATCACAAATGGATTCACACGATTTTTCATGAGTCCACCTCCCAAGATGAAAATGAATTAATGAAGTTCATTTTATACAATTTGTTCTGTTTTTATACCTTCTGCAGTTACCTTTTCCATCCGCAGCAATTCATTAAAGCTTGCGATGGCAACTTCCACCTGTTCATTGTCTGGTTCTTTCGTCGTCAGAAGCTGAAGACTTAAGCCGGGATATCCTAGCCATTTTAAAACAGGTACGTCTCTAAGTTTATTTGTAAACTGAAGGACCTCAAAAGAAATGCCAATCACCACAGGAATTAATGCCAGTCTGTTTAGGACGCGCACATAAAGCGGTTCTGTTGGAACGAGCATATAGACAAATACCCCGACAATAACAGTAAATAACAGAAAACTGCTTCCGCACCGATAGTGAAGACGGCTTTGCTTCTGAACATTTTCTATCGTCAGCGGCAGAGCATTTTCATAGCAATTAATCACTTTATGCTCTGCACCGTGATATTGAAAGACACGCTTGATCAGCGGAGTGAATGATATCGCATAAATATAGACTAAAAGAAGAATTAATTTGAAGAGCCCTTCAATTAAAATTTGTGCAAGATCTGACGGGAATATGGGCCTTGTAAGCTCAGCCAAAAATAGAGGCACTAAAGTGAAAATGAATTTCCCGAAGAGAAAGGAAAGGACACCTATTGCTGCAACTCCGAGAATCATGGTCAATTTTGATTCTTTTTTAGGCTGATTGAGTATTTCATCTTCCTCAGGATCCAGATCGTACCTGTCCGTTGAAAAGTTCAGGTGCTTCGTTCCATTTGCGCTTGCTTCTATAATAGCTGCGATGCCGCGAATAAATGGAATCTTTTTAAGGCTAGCCGTCATACTGCTTGATTTTCGCGGTAACCGGAAATAGTCGATTTCTTTGTTTTTGCGCCTGATGGCTGTCACATAATGATGCTTTCCGCCAAACATGACGCCCTCTACCACTGCTTGCCCGCCATATGCAGGCTTATTCTGCTTTGACATTTTTCACCAACCTACCTATCTATTCTCTTTTTGGACTGATTTTAAACAAAGCTGCAGAGAATGTTATGTTTATATTCTACATAAAAACAGGATAAACCTCTAGGCAGTTGTATTTAATTCTTTTTGATATGTCATATTTTTAGAAAAAGATCAGGACGCTTCTTCCTGTCAGTGCTGAACAAGCGATTCATCTTTCTTAGTAGTATAACCTCCCATCCCTTTGCTAGACATCTGTTTGCATCCTTTTTGCATGATGAAGCAGAAATTCTGCACATACTAAGAAACAGGAGGTGTACATATGACAGATGATTTTCAATCAAATTCTGCTGGTGAACAGAGAAATGATCCTGATAAGCCGGGTGAATCGATTCCTTTTATAGGAATAGTTATGATTACAGGTTTTACAGGCGGAGTGATTTGGAGTTTACTTGGTTATTTAGCATATGTTCTGAACTTAACAGAAATAAGTCCGAATTTATTGCTACAGCCCTTTATTTTAGGGGAATGGAAAAATGGTGTAATGGGCAACTTTGTTGCTGTATTCTGCATTGGTTTTCTTTCCATTGGAACGGCTCTTCTCTATTATCTTGTCCTGAAGAGATTCTCATCCATGTTTGTCGGCCTTGCTTTTGGCCTGGCCTTATGGGTGCTCGTGTTCTTCCTTTTAAATCCGATTTTTCCTAATTTAAAATCAGTATTTGAACTTGAAAGGCTGACTACCGTTACGACTATATGTCTCTATATTTTATATGGAGTATTTGTCGGCTATACCATTTCGTTTGAACATAATGAACTCTTAAGCAAAAAAAGCAAAAAAAATGCACAGGCGTCCCCTCAACATTAAGGAAACTAATCGGCGATTATGGTAGAATGTTCATAAATTGAACATTCTATTTTTTTAAGCTTATTTAAGCAAGGAGTTTTTATGATGAGACATTTCTTGATCATTAATGGTCCAAATCTCAACCGTCTTGGTTTGCGGGAGCCTGATGTGTATGGCAGCAAAACACTTACAGACCTGGAACGTGAATTAATGCTTTTTGCAGAGAAACAGGGATTTCAGATAACCTGCTTTCAATCAAATCATGAAGGAGACTTGATTGATGCGATTCATGAGGCAGACGAGCAGTATGATGGAATTGCGCTTAATCCCGGTGCATTTACTCATTACAGCTACGCAATAAGAGATGCGATTGCAAGCGTTTCCCTTCCCGTAATCGAGGTTCATATATCTAATGTACATAGCCGCGAACCATTCAGGCACCAGTCTGTAACGGCGCCAGTGACAGCAGGGCAAATTATCGGCCTTGGTTTCGAGGGGTACCAATATGCGTTACTCGCATTACATAAAAAGATGGGGGAGAAATAAGATGAAGCTTGAGAAAATGAGAAACAGATTAAAAGAACTGGATGTTGATGCAATTCTTATTACGAGCAGCTACAACCGCCGTTATATGACTGGCTTTACTGGCTCGTCGGGTGTTGCGGTCATTTCTGATTCGCATGCTGTATTTATTACAGATTTCAGATACACAGAGCAGGCAGCAAAACAAATTGAGGGCTTTGAGATCGTCCAGCATAAAGGACCGATTCTTGAAGAAGTGGCAGCCCAAGCCGCTAAGCTTTCGATTAAACGTCTAGGTTTTGAACAGGATGATTTATCCTTCTCAGCTTACTCAGCTTATAAGGCTGAATTAAAAGAGATTGAGTTTGTTCCTGTCTCGGAAGCGGTAGAAAAGTTACGCTTGATTAAGTCTGCAGCAGAGATTAAGATATTAAAGGAAGCTGCGGAGATTGCAGATGCTGCATTTAAGCACATTTTGACATTCATTCGTCCAGGAATGAAGGAAATTGAAGTCGCAAATGAACTTGAATTTTTCATGCGAAAACAAGGCGCTGTTTCTTCTTCATTCGATATTATTGCTGCATCAGGATATCGCTCTGCACTGCCTCACGGTGTAGCGAGTGAAAAAGAAATTGAAAAAGGCGATTTTGTAACACTTGATTTTGGCGCATACTACAAAGGATATTGTTCAGATATTACAAGAACGATAGCAGTAGGAGATCCAAGTGATGAGCTGAAGAAGATTTATTCCATTGTACTCGAAGCACAGATGCGGGGAATGAATGGGATAAAAGCCGGTATGACGGGAAAAGAAGCAGATGCTCTTACAAGAGACTATATTTCCGAAAATGGCTATGGTCAATATTTTGGCCATTCAACAGGTCATGGTCTAGGTATGGAAGTTCATGAGGGGCCGTCACTATCTGTCAAATCAGAAACGGTTCTTGAACCAGGCATGATCGTAACTGTCGAGCCTGGCATCTATATACCTAAGCTTGGCGGAGTGCGCATCGAGGATGACACAGTTGTTAAAGAGGGCGGTAATGAGTCGCTTACCCATTCCCCAAAAGAGCTTATTATTTTATAATAAAAGCTTCCATACGTTAAAAAAGCAACATTTACATAGGAGGAACATAAATGATTTCAGTTAATGATTTTCGTACAGGCTTAACGATCGAAGTAGATAATGGCATATGGCGCGTAATGGATTTCCAGCACGTAAAGCCAGGTAAAGGAGCAGCATTTGTTCGCTCTAAACTTCGCAATCTGCGTACAGGAGCCGTACAGGAAAAAACATTCCGCGCTGGTGAAAAGGTTGCGAAAGCTCAAATTGAAAACCGCAAAATGCAATATTTGTATGCTAATGGTGATCAGCATGTTTTCATGGATAACGAATCATACGATCAAGTAGAACTTCCAGAAGCATCTATAGAATATGAATTGAAATTCTTAAAAGAAAACATGGAAGTTTCCATCATGATGTTCGGAAGCGAAACACTTGGAGTTGAACTTCCAAACACAGTTGAGCTTGAAGTTGTTGAAACGGAGCCAGGCATCAAAGGCGATACTGCTTCAGGCGGAACAAAACCTGCAAAAGTACAGACTGGCCTGATTGTCAACGTTCCTTTCTTCGTAAATGAAGGAGACGTTCTTATTATTAATACTACTGACAGCTCATACGTATCAAGAGCGTAGCCATCAAAAACTCCATCTTTTCAGATGGAGTTTTTTGTATCCTCTAATATTGGCTGCGTCTGGAAGGCTTTTACCTTATCCTCTTTCTTTTTACCCGCTCTGAAAAGAAGTGCTGCCGGTATGAAAATATAAATCATCATTCCAATGAACCATTGTAAATAGTTATATAATTCATAAGCTTCCACTTCAAATCCCATGACACATCCCCCTTTATACCTATTATTATTAAATCTGAAAATTCTGTCAAGAATTCTTTTGTCTAAATATCCTTCATTCCTCATAGGTTTTAATAATAACCATGGAGGAGGACAAGATGAAACACTACCTCGCTAATTTAGATCCGGCAGTAAGATCAATGGCTCTCTTAAGATTATTATCTGCAAGTATTGAAATGACGGCAGCTATTTTGATGCTCGTTTTCAACGATGTGCGCAAAGCTGTATTAATTAATTCCTTACTGGCCATAGTCGGTCCGATCATTTTTATTTTAACCATGACAATAGGAATCTTTCAGATTGCAGAGCAGCTTTCTTATGCAAAACTGATATTTATCGCAATCGGAGTGTCTTTTATATTAATTGGAGTCTATAAGTAACATAGAAGTCATATTGTGTCCAAGCCTGCATAAACATTAGAGTATCAAGAGACTATGCAAGGAGGAAGCCAATTGAACGAGATTACAGAGATGCTTCCTGAAACAATAAGAAAACACGTGCTGAACCTGCCCCGGGAAGCGCTTGAAAAAATGGAAGAGATCCGCATAAGGATTTTGAAAAGAGTTGAAATTGTAGTAGCAGGCGACCCTTTGTTCTTGCCTTGCGAGGCTACATTTCAAGACGGAATAACTCTATTAAATGAGCTGAGCCAATACTCCATCTATACACTTGAAGAGGAGCTGAAGCGAGGCTTTATTACCATTCAGGGCGGACACCGCGTAGGGCTGTCCGGACGTGTTATAACTGAAAATGGTGCTGTTAAAGCGATTCGTAACGTAACATCCTTTAATATTCGTGTGGCAAAACAGAAAAAGGGCATTGCTGAACCTTTTATATCCAGCATCTATCATAAAGCCTGGATGAATACAATGATTATCGGTCCTCCTCAAACAGGGAAAACAACTCTGCTCCGTGATTTTGCAAGGGTAATGAGTACGGGAATAGGCAATATTCCTTCCGTAAAAGTAGGGATTGTAGATGAGCGGTCAGAAATTGCAGGCTGCATCAATGGAATTCCCCAGCATGAATTTGGCGAAAGAGTGGACGTGCTTGATGCATGTCCGAAAGCAGAGGGAATGATGATGATGATCAGGTCAATGAGCCCGGATGTGCTAGTTGTGGATGAGGCAGGCAGAATGGAAGATACTGAAGCTATATTAGAGGCCGTTCATGCAGGAGTCGGGCTTTTCATTTCTGTTCACGGCTATTCGCTTGATGACGTCATTTCACGCCCGTCGATCAGGCCTTTGGTTGAGCATGGAATTTTTAGAAGATATATAGAGCTCTCAAGAACAAGAGGTCCTGGTACGGTTCAAAGAATACTGGATGCTGATAGACGGCTGATTCGAAATGATCGGGTAGCCTGTCATGATTAAAATACTTGGAGCTGTATTTATTTTGCTTGCTACAACTTGGACAGGGTTTGAAGTGGCGAAGCATATCAGTGAGCGGCCGCGGCAGCTGAGGCAGCTTAAGGTTGCTCTGCAGGCCCTTGAGGCAGAAATTATGTATGCCCACACCCCCCTCAGGGAAGCGGCAGCTACTTTATCAAAGCAGATGCCTAAGCCTCTCTCATGGTTTTTTGAGGACTTCTCCAAACGGCTGTCCGCCGGGCATACGAGCGTCAAAGCAGCTTGGGAGGATAGCCTGCAGGAAGTTTGGCGGATGACGGCTTTAAAGCAGGGGGAATTTGAAATATTAAAGCAATTCGGCGAGACGCTGGGACAGCACGACATTATATCTCAGCAAAAACATATTCGTCTGACCTTAACCCATCTTGAAAGAGAGGAAGCCGACGCTCTTGATAAACAAAGCCGCTATGAAACAATGCTGAAAAGCTTAGGTTTTTTATCTGGATTATTGCTCGTTATTTTATTGATGTAGCAGTCAGGAGGATTATATGCAATGGGAGTAGATGTGAATATCATTTTTCAGATAGCGGGAATTGGAATTGTTGTAGCATTTCTTCATACGATACTTGATCAAATGGGAAAGAAAGAGTATGCACAATGGGTCACATTGCTTGGGTTTATCTACATTCTGTTTATGGTAGCTTCCATTGTTGAGGATCTGTTCCAAAAAATAAAATCAGTCTTCCTCTTTCAGGGATAGGGGGGCTCTGCGATTGAAATTATCCAGATTGTCGGACTTGGTTTAGTTGCAACCTTTCTCGCGTTAATCGTAAAAGAACAAAAGCCGACATATGCTTTTATGCTTGTCGTATTTGTCGGCTGCGTCATCTTTTTATTTCTGGTTGATCAGGTTTCCCAAATTATCACCATGATTGAAAAAATTGCGCTGAATGCAAATATAAACATGATGTATGTAGAAACCATTTTAAAAATAATCGGAATTGCATATATAGCAGAGTTTGGAGCCCAATTGACAAAAGATGCCGGACAAGGCGCGATTGCCTCAAAAATTGAGCTTGGCGGAAAAATCTTGATTCTGTCCATGGCTGTTCCTATTTTAACTGTCATTATTGAAACAATTATCGGATTAATACCGGCATAATAGCGAGGCTATAAGGGGTGAGTAAAATGAAAAAAGGAATCATCGCCATCTTCTTTTTATTCTTTTTTTCTTTTCCTGTCATTGTACAAGCTTCACCCCCTCCACCGCAGCAGGATTTAATTGATCAGCAAATAGACAAGCTCGGAATTCAAGAAATCAAAAAATTCTGGGATGACATTATGACAGAGTATGGAGGGTATCTTCCTGAGAGTCAAAAGGGAAGCTTGCTTCAATTTCTAAATGGAGAAAAGGAATTGTCCTTCCAGGAATGGTCAAAAGCGTTTTTGAAATACATTTTTCATGAAATTATTGCAAACGGCAAACTGCTCGGGACCCTTATTCTGCTGACGATTTTCAGCATGCTTCTTCAGCTGCTTCAGGATGCATTCAGCCAAAGCACTGTAAGCAAAGTAGCATATGCGCTTGTATATATGGTGCTGATGATCATCGCTCTTAATAGTTTTCATATAGCGATCGAATACACAGTGGAAGCCATCCAAACGATGACAAGCTTTATCCTGGCGCTGATTCCGCTGCTTCTCGCGCTCATGGCGGCTTCTGGAGGACTTATCTCAGCAGCGTTTTTCCATCCAGTCATCCTCTTCCTTATGAACACAAGCGGGGTATTGATTGAAAAGATCGTTCTGCCGCTGTTATTTCTCTCAGCTCTGTTAAGCATCGTAAGCACATTGACAGATCAATACAAAGTGACCCAGCTTGCACAGCTGCTGCGCAATATCAGTATTGGGCTTCTCGGCACTTTTTTAACAGTCTTTCTCGGTGTTATCTCTGTTCAGGGGGCATCTGCAGCCGTATCTGACGGAATGGCAATTCGAACAGCTAAGTTTGTCACAGGCAACTTTATTCCGGTGCTTGGTAGAATGTTTACCGATGCAACGGATACAGTCATAAGTGCTTCAGTCCTTCTTAAGAATACGGTTGGAATTATCGGAGTTGCGATCCTGCTTTTAATCGCTGCATTTCCTGCAATAAAGGTACTGACACTTGCCTTTATCTATAAATTTACGGCTGCTCTGCTGCAGCCGCTTGGCGGAGGCCCGATTATTAAATGCCTCGATATCATCAGCAAAAGCGTGATTTATATTTTTGCAGCACTTGCTATTGTTTCATTAATGTTTTTCTTAAGTATTACGGTCATTATTGCAGCTGGAAACATTACCATGATGGTGCGATAGGAGGATGGGGGCATGTCTTTTTTAACTGAATGGATAGCGAATATCATTCTATTTATTATGCTTGCTGTCATCCTTGATTTGCTCCTGCCCAATTCAGCTATGCAGAAGTACGCCAAGATGGTCATCAGTCTTCTGCTTATCGTCATCATTCTCTCGCCGGTCTTCAAATTATTGTCTGCAGACATCAATACGCTTGTATCAGATGTACAAATGGAATCCCCTGCAAAAGAAGAAGAAATAAAAAAAATGATCGATTTGCAGAAAAAAGAAATACAAGCTTCTAATGATGCATATATTTTAGAAAACATGGCTGTCCAATTAAAATCACAGGCAAAAGAGGAGCTGGTGCAAAGCTATGATGTAACGATTAAACAAATTTCTCTTTCTGTAGATGAACCATTTGAAGAAATTCAAAATAGTCTGCAGGGCATAGAGGTAACACTCGAAGCAGAGGAAGCAGGATCCGAAGCAGTTGAAACCATTCAGCCAGTTGTTCTAGGTGCAGCAGAAACAGCAGAGACTGAAAAAGAAAATCAAATCAGGCGGGCATCAGAGATTAAAGCATATCTTGCAAGTATCTGGGAAGTTGACCCTGAGAAGATTTCCTTGAAAATGGAAGGAGGGGAGGGCAGCACAGATGAGTAATCCAAAGAATTTGTTAGAGAAACTAAAAAGCATGCTAAACACAGAAAACGGCAAAAAACCGACTAAATATCACTATGTTTTAATCGTTTTGGCACTTGGCATAGGTTTTATGCTTGTCAGCAATCTTTTTACTAATGAGACAAATTTGCCGAAGGTGTCGCAAGTATCAGGTCTAACATCATCAACAGAAAAAGATGCCGATGTCTTTAAACCCTCTGATGAAAGCGGGGGATCAGGGTCTATCGATAAATACGAACAGGAATATGAGAATCAATTAAAAGAAGCGCTCGATTCAATGATCGGAATTGAGAATGCACTTGTAGTCGTCAATGTAGATGCCACATCAGAGCAAATTCTTGAAAAAAACAGCGTGACGCAAAGCCAGACGACAGAAGAGACGGATCCTCAAGGAGGAAAGAGGACGGTCGAAGATGGATCAACTGAAGAATCCGTTGTCATTATCCGAAAGGGAGAGCAGGAAACCCCAATCATCCTTCAGACTAAAAAACCGGAAATCAGGGGAGTGCTTGTTGTTGCTGCGGGTGCTGATAACATTCAAATAAAAAAATCAATTGTTGAAGCTGTTACAAGAGTGCTTGGGGTACCGAGCCACCGCGTTGCAGTTTCAGCTAAAAAAGGGAAATAAAGGAGGATTCACGAATGATGCTTAAAAAACAAACGGTTTGGTTATTAACAATGTTAAGCTTGGTTGTAGTTTTGTCTGTCTACTATATTACAACTCCTGATGAAGTGAAAAACGATGTGGCATTGACTGGGGCAGAGGCTGAAAAAGGTGAAAAAGCAGACGCTGATAAAGCAACAGAAAAAGAAAGCGATAAAGGGGAAGTAACAATCGAAGAAGCAGAAGATGGAACTGTTGTATCGGTCTCAAATGATGAGCTGTTTGCTACAATGCGCATGCAGCTTGAAGATACGAGAAGTGCAAGAAAAGAAAGCTTAGAGGATATCGTGGCAAGCAAAGATGTAACAGCCTCTGAAAAAAGTGCTGCAAGAGATGAAATGAATGCGATTGATGAAGCGGTTGCAAATGAGGAAATTCTTGAAACGTTCATTAAATCAAATGGCTATGACGATGCTCTTGTCCGCATTGAAGGAGAGAAAGTGAAAGTAACCGTGAAAGCGAAAGAGAGCTCAGCATCTGAAGCCAATAAAATTATTCAGCTAGTAAGCAGTGAAATGAAAGGCATGGAAGATGTAGCGGTTACACTGGAGCCTTCCAATCAATAAATAACGACTTCCCCGTGTGTCTGCCACACGGGGATTTTCTATTAAATTGGTGTAACCGTTTCATATTTTTTTAATTTAACTTATAATTTAAAGTAGTCTTACATTTTAAGATCCTCTTCCTTAGGAAAGAATTAATATTGAATTCCATGACTCACCTGTCGTAAGATATATAATAGGACTAAGTTTTAGTACTAGATTATAAAATGAAAAAGATGGTCTAAATCATCAAGAATTTGAATAGGGGTGCCAGCAGATGTTGAAGATACAAGAAATCAGAGAACTGATCAAACTCATTGACCAGTCTTCTATTGATGAATTTACGTATGAACATGAAGGGTCAAAAATCAAATTAAAAAAACGTTTAGATGAATTAGAGAAACCTGCAAATCGCATTACATCAGCTGCAGCAGTTGAACTGAGCCCAAACCCTGCTCCGCAAGCTGTGGCAGCACTGCAGGAAATAAAAGAAGAGCCTAAGAAAGAAGCCGAGGCCCCTGTTAAGGAAGAATCATTACATAAAATCACGTCTCCAATGGTAGGAACGTTTTATGCTGCATCTTCACCTGAAACAGACGACTATGTAAAAGTAGGATCTAAAGTTACTTCTGATTCAGTTGTCTGTATCGTAGAAGCAATGAAATTGTTTAATGAAATTGAATCAGAAGTAAAAGGGGAAATTGTTGAGATTTTAGCTGAAAATGGTCAGCTTGTTGAATACGGTCAGCCATTATTCCTTGTCAGACCAGAGTAAGGAGAGAAACTATGATTAAGAAATTGCTTATAGCAAACAGAGGAGAAATTGCGGTTCGGATTATTCGGGCATGCAAAGAACTTGGAATAGAGACGGTTGCAGTCTTCTCAGAAGCAGACAGAGACTCTTTGCATGTTCAGCTGGCTGATGAAGCATTTTGCGTCGGACCGACAGCGTCAAAAGACAGCTATTTGAATTTCACGAACATTATTAGTGTTGCAACACTGAC
The DNA here is from genome assembly GCF_030817055.1 of Bacillus sp. V2I10. Taxonomy (NCBI): domain Bacteria; kingdom Bacillati; phylum Bacillota; class Bacilli; order Caryophanales; family Bacillaceae; genus Bacillus; species Bacillus sp. V2I10. The sequence goes on from NZ_JAUSYV010000001.1 coordinate 1,959,435, forward strand.
AGGCAGTGATGCAATCCATCCGGGCTACGGGTTTTTAGCTGAAAATGCTGACTTTGCAGAGCTGTGTCAGGAATGCAACATAATCTTTGTAGGACCAAGCGCTGACGCGATTTCAAAAATGGGAACCAAGGATGTTGCAAGGGAAACGATGAGAAAAGCGGGAGTGCCAATTGTTCCAGGTTCACAGGGAATTATTAAAGATTCAGGCGACGCTGTTTCGCTTGCGAATGATATCGGGTATCCTGTTATAATCAAAGCAACAGCAGGCGGCGGCGGAAAAGGAATCCGCGTTGCAAAAACGGAACAAGAGCTGATAAAAGGCATTCAAATTACTCAGCAGGAAGCAGCAACTGCTTTTGGAAATCCTGGAGTTTATATTGAAAAATACATTGAGGACTTCAGACATGTGGAAATTCAGGTTATGGCAGATTCGCTTGGCAATGTCATTCATTTAGGTGAAAGAGATTGCACAATTCAGCGCCGGCTGCAAAAATTGCTGGAAGAAACACCTTCTCCTGCTTTGTCGGCGGAAATGCGCGAGATCATGGGGAGAGCCGCTGTTAAAGCAGCAGAAGCTGTAAACTATACAGGAGCGGGAACGGTAGAATTTATTTTTGATTATCTTGAAAATAAGTTTTATTTCATGGAAATGAATACACGTATTCAAGTAGAGCATCCCGTGACTGAAATGGTAACCGGCATTGATTTGATCAAAGAACAGATTAAAGTAGCATCAGGATCTGCCCTGTCAGTTAAACAGGAAGATGTGGTCTTCAATGGCTGGTCTATCGAATGCCGGATCAACGCAGAGAATCCGGAGAAGAATTTTATGCCATCACCAGGTAAAATAGACATGTACTTGCCGCCCGGCGGACTGGGTGTTAGAGTAGATTCAGCAGTGTACCCGGGCTATTCAATTCCGCCATACTATGATTCGATGATTGCGAAACTGATTACGTATGGTGCAACGCGGGAGGAAGCAATCGCGAGAATGAAACGCGCCCTGGGTGAATTTGTGATTGAAGGGATTTCAACAACGATTCCTTTTCATCAAAAGCTGCTTGAACATGAAACGTTTGTTTCAGGAGAGTTTAATACGAAATTTTTAGAAATCCATAAAGTAATGGAAGCTTGAAAATTATTGGAGGTGCTGATTCTTGAAAGAAAACAAATTACTTGAAATGACTCATGAAGAAACTGGTCTTGGCAAAGTTGAAATTGCTCCTGAGGTCATTGAGGTTATTGCCGGGATTGCAGCTTCCGAAGTAGAAGGCGTTGCTCAAATGCGAGGCAACTTCGCATCTGGCGTAGTTGAGCGTTTAGGGAAAAAGAATCACGGAAAAGGTGTAAAAGTTGATCTTTCAGAAGAAGGAATTACGATTGATGTATATTGTGTCATGATGTTCGGAGTTTCAATTCCTACAGTTGCTCAGCGCATTCAGGATAATACGCGACAAGCTTTATACAACATGACTGCACTTGAAGTCAATGAAATCAACATCCATGTAGTTGGAATTCAGTTTGAAACAAAGTCTCAGGAAATTGAAATTGACCAGGAAATGTAAAGCCAGAGGAGATCTTCCTTTGGTTTTTTTTTGCTTAAATAGATTGAACATTTGATTAACTACGAATAATAAAATGTATGTGAAGTTTTTTATTCGGTATTTCACCAGAAAACGTTATTAACGATGTGCTTCTGTCTGTGAAATATGGTATTATCTTTTTATGACATTTCGACATTTTTGTACATAAAGGAGCAAGAATAAATGAAACGAAGATTAGCAAGGGAAAAAGCGCTGCAGGCACTCTTTCAAATAGATGTAAGTGATATTGAACCAAAAGAAGCGATGTCTCATGCGCTTGATGGGGAAGAACTGGATGAGTTCATGACAGCTCTTGTTCTTGGAACAATTGAGCATATGTCAGAGATTGATGAACAAATTAAACCTCATTTAGTGAAATGGAAGCTAGAGAGACTTGCAAATGTAGATCGATCTGTATTGCGCCTAGCGGTATACGAAATGATTTATATTGAAGAAATTCCAGTCAATGTAACTCTTGATGAAGCAATTGAACTCGCAAAAACTTTTGGAGATGACCAATCACCGAAGTTTATTAATGGTGTCCTCTCGAACATTAAACAAACGATTGAAAAATAACCAATCACATTAAAGGAGGAACAAAACAATGACAGCATCAATTATCAGCGGAAAAGAATTAGCACAGGAAAAACGCAAACAGCTTGCACAAGAAGTGAAAGAATTAAAAGAGCAAGGTGTCGTGCCGGGACTTGTCGTAATTTTAGTAGGCGATCATCCAGCCTCTATTTCTTATATCAAAGGAAAACAGAAAGCGTCAGAAGAAATTGGCGTGGCATTCACGCTTGAACATTTTCCTGAAACAATGCAAGAAAATGAACTTCTGGATGTGATTGAGAAATATAACCTTGATGAAAGCTGCCACGGTATTCTTGTACAGCTTCCATTGCCGGATCATATTCATGAAAAAGCAGTCATTGAAAAAATTTCTCCTGCAAAAGATGTAGATGGATTTCATCCTCTGAATATTGGACAAATGATGATCGGTGAAGATACATTTTTGCCGTGTACACCTGCAGGAATCGTAGAAATGATAAAATCTTCAGACATTGAAATTGCCGGTAAACATGTTGTAGTAGTAGGACGCAGTAATATCGTCGGAAAACCAGTAGGCATACTTCTTTTGAATGAGCATGCAACAGTTACCTACTGTCATTCAAGAACTCCAAATTTAAAGGAAGTAACTAAGCAAGCTGATATTCTGGTTGTAGCTGTGGGCAGAGCTAATTTCATAACAGGCGAGCACATAAAAAAGAATGCTGCAGTTATCGATGTTGGTGTGAACAGACTTGAGACAGGGAAGCTGTGCGGAGATGTCGTCTTTGAAGATGCGAAGCAAATAGCGAGTCATATTACGCCAGTTCCGGGCGGAGTAGGTCCGATGACGATTACAATGCTTGCTCACAATGTCGTAAAATCAGCAAGAATTTCAGCTGTTAAACGGCAGGGAAGTAAACAGCTTTAAAGGAGTCCTGCGCAATGAGTGAAATCAAGCATGTGACAGTTACGGCATTAACAAAGTATATTAAACGGAAGTTTGATGTCGATCCCCACCTGAAGGATATCTGGGTGAAGGGTGAACTTTCGAATTTTAAAATGCACAGCCGAGGCCATATGTATTTCACATTAAAGGATGAAGGGGCGCGAATTGCAGCCGTTATGTTTGCCGGTCAAAATTCATCGCTTAAATTCAAGCCTGAAAATGGCATGAAAGTGCTGCTGCGCTGCGAAATTTCTGTTTATGAACCAAGCGGCAACTATCAGATGTATGTGAAAGAAATGCAGCCTGACGGAATAGGAAGCCTGTATCTGGCATATGAGGAACTGAAAAAGAAACTTGAGCAAGAAGGGCTTTTCGATCAAAAGCACAAACAGCCGATTCCTAAATATCCTTCCTCAGTTGGTGTTATTACTTCGCCAACTGGAGCAGCAATCCGGGACATATTAATTACGATCAAGCGCCGTTATCCTTCTGCAAAAGTCATTATTCTGCCTGCCCTTGTGCAGGGAATTCATGCAGGCCCATCTGTTGTCAAAGCAATTAAAAAGGCAAATGCATTAGGCTATCTGGATGTGCTGATTGTTGGCCGCGGCGGTGGTTCCATAGAAGAATTATGGGCTTTTAATGAAGAAATGGTTGCAAGAGAGATATTCAATTCCAGTGTTCCGGTCATTTCAGCCGTCGGGCACGAAACGGATTATACAATTGCAGATTTTGTTGCAGATTTAAGGGCGCCTACTCCAACGGGAGCAGCAGAACTTGCAGTGCCGCATTTTGCAGAGCTGCTGGAGAGGACAACCAATAGGCAAACACGTTTGCTTCGTGCTATGCAGGAAAAAATTTCAGCGAAAAAAGAGCAATTGGCCTACTACCAAAAGTCATATGCCTTCAAATATCCGAAGCAGCTGTATCAGCAAAAGGAACAGCAGCTCGATGATTTAGTAGAGTCACTGCAAAAAGAAAGCCTCAGGTCCATTGAGCTGAAAAAGGACAAATATGATCAATTAAAAAACCGGTTATACCGTCTGCATCCCCGTGAACAAATCCATCGCGAAAAAGAGAAGCATCAGCAATTAATTAAGAAAATGACTAGAGACATGTCCGTTCTGCTGCGTCAAAAACAGACTGAATTTCAGTCAATGGCCGCAAACCTGAACGCACTGAGCCCGCTGAAAATAATGGAGCGCGGATACAGCATTGCTTATCAGGACGAAGATCTCGTGAAAAGCATCTCACAAGTCAAACCCGGTGATAAACTTCACATTCAAATGCAGGACGGGCAGGTTAATTGCCAAGTTACAGGAGTGGAGGAAAGAAAAGCTTATGAGTGAGAAAAAAGAAGCTACTTTTGAACAAGCTATGGAAGAGCTCGAACAAATAGTTGAAAAGCTTGAAGAGGGCGATGTGCCTTTAGAGAAAGCAATTGCTTATTTTCAAGACGGGATGAAGCTTTCAAAAATTTGCCATGACAAGCTGCAGACGGTTGAAAAGCAAATGGATCAGATTCTCCGCGAGGACGGAGAGCTTGCTCCGTTTGATCTGCAGGAGGAAGAGTAATGAAGCAGTCTCTAGAAGATTTTCTTTCTTCAAAAAAAGAATTAATTGAGGAAAAATTGCCTTTATACGTCAGCGGCCTTATAGCTCCTTCTTCTATAAAGGAAGCGATGATTTATTCCCTGAGCGCCGGAGGCAAAAGGATTCGTCCAGCTCTGGTATTAGCTGTTCTGAATGCTTTTGGAAAGCGTGAAGAGATTGGTATTCCTGCTGCTTGTGCAGTGGAGATGATTCATACATATTCCCTCATTCATGATGATCTTCCCTCAATGGATGATGATGATTTGAGAAGGGGAAAACCAACAAATCATAAAGTATACGGAGAAGCGCTCGCTATTCTTTCAGGAGACGGGCTGCTGACCCACAGTTTTGGGCTTATAGCCGATCAGCAGGACATCTCTGCGGAGAAACGCCTTGCACTGATCAGTGAATTAGTAAAAGCTTCAGGCATTGAAGGAATGGTTGGCGGTCAGGTGGCAGACATGCAGGGAGAAGCAAAAAACCTGCCGCTCTCAGAATTAGAGTATATTCATGAACACAAAACGGCAAAACTATTGGCTTTTAGCATTATCGCAGGAGCAATCTTAGCTGAAGCATCCAATGATGAAATCGACAAGCTGCGTGAGTTTGCTTATCACATTGGAATTGCTTTTCAAATTCAGGATGATATTTTAGACATTGAAGGCCAGCAATCTAAAATAGGAAAACCTGTCGGATCGGATGAAACAAATAAAAAAACAACTTATCCATCACTGCTGACTTTACAAGGTGCAAAACAGAAACTCGAAGATCACATCAGCCATGCTAAAGCCATTTTGGCAAATATAAATATCCAATCGGGCTTACTTGAAGAATTATGCGATTTAATTGCTTCAAGAGATCATTAATTCAAAAACGTGACAGCTGATTGTCACGTTTTTGGTTTTAAACGGTTTTTTTCCCTCCATTCCGTTCTTCCAACTGCATGAATATCTCTTCAATCTGTTATAGTACACCATCAAATTGAGGTTTTTATAACGGTATGTTATACTTACACCATATTTTATACATATCTCTTCCAAACAGCGCGGGATATCAGGATGAATAAAGAATTTCATGAAATGCTGCAAATGTCGCCGTTATCACAGCTGTGTTAGCGGCTATTTTAAACTAAAAGAACCAAGTAGAAAATGAACTGAAAGTGAGTGATCCATTTGGATCTGTTATCCATTAAAGACCCTTCATTCCTTAAAAAGCTATCAAATAATGAACTCGAACAATTGAGTGCTGAAATCCGTAAATTTTTAATTGAGAAGCTCTCTGTCAGCGGCGGGCATATCGGTCCTAACCTCGGTGTTGTTGAACTGACAATTGCTTTGCATAAAATATTTGACAGCCCAAATGATAAATTCCTGTGGGATGTCGGGCATCAATCGTATGTTCACAAAATATTGACTGGACGGGCATGCGAATTCGATACAATCAGACAATATCAGGGTCTGTGCGGATTTCCTAAACGCAACGAAAGTGAACACGATGTTTGGGAAACAGGACACAGTTCCACTTCTTTATCTGCAGCAATGGGAATGGCCATTGCAAGAGATTTAAAGGGAACGAAAGATCATATCGTGCCGATTATCGGGGACGGCGCCCTGACCGGCGGAATGGCTCTCGAAGCGCTTAATCATATCGGACATGAACAAAAAGATATGATTATTATTTTAAATGATAATGAGATGTCTATCGCACCAAATGTCGGTGCTCTTCATAATGTGCTTGGAAAATTAAGAACTGCCGGCAAATATCAATGGGTTAAAGATGAGCTTGAATATATTCTCAAGAAAATCCCTGCAGTTGGCGGAAAGCTTGCAGCTACTGCCGAGCGAGTAAAAGACAGCTTAAAATATATGCTTGTTTCAGGCATCTTTTTCGAGGAGCTTGGTATTACATATCTTGGTCCTGTGGATGGACATAATTATGATGATCTTTTTGAAAATCTGCAGTATGCTAAGAAAACAAAAGGACCTGTACTTTTGCATGTCATCACAAAAAAAGGCAAGGGTTACCAGCCTGCAGAAACAGATAAAATTGGAACATGGCATGGAACTGGCCCATATAAGATTGAAACGGGCGATTTTGTAAAGGGTGAAACAGCAGGTCCTGCATGGAGCAGTCTTGTCAGTGAGACAGTTAGAAGAATGGCGCGGGAAGACGATCGTATCGTTGCAATTACACCGGCTATGCCCGTCGGTTCGAAGCTTGAGGGCTTTGCAAGCGAGTTTCCTGACCGAATGTTTGACGTAGGAATAGCAGAACAGCATGCAACAACTGTAGCTGCAGGTCTTGCAACACAAGATATGAAACCGTTTTTGGCCATTTATTCAACCTTCCTTCAGCGTGCTTACGATCAGGTTGTTCATGATATTTGCCGTCAAAATCTGAATGTATTCATAGGAATTGACCGATCGGGATTAGTCGGTGCTGATGGAGAGACGCATCAGGGTGTTTTTGACATCGCGTTCTTGAGACATTTGCCGAACATGGTAGTCATGATGCCTAAAGATGAAAATGAAGGACAGCATTTAGTCTATACCGCGCTGAAATACAATGATGGGCCAATAGCGCTTCGTTATCCGAGAGGAAATGGAATTGGCGTGAAAATGGATGATGAGTTAAAAGAAATTCCTATTGGAACTTGGGAAGTAATCAGAGAGGGTACAGATGCTGTTATTCTGACATTCGGCACCACTATTGAAATGGCTATGCAGGCTGCAGAAAGCCTGGCGGAAAAAGACATTTCAGTCCGTGTTGTCAATGCAAGGTTTATCAAACCACTTGATTATGCCATGCTTTCACAGATCTTTTCTGAAAAATTGCCGGTGCTGACAATCGAAGAGGCTGTTCTGCAAGGTGGATTTGGAAGTGCAGTGCTTGAGTTTGCTCAAGAGCAAGGCCATTCAGATGCCGTTATAGACCGAATGGGCATTCCTGACCGTTTCATTGAACATGGCAGCGTAAGTAAACTGCTGGATGAAATAGGTTTAACAGCTGCTCACGCAGAGAGACGGATATTAAGCATATCAAAAGCGAAAGAGAAAAGGGTTTAGTGAATGAGTTCGAAAAAAGAAAGAATTGATATTCTCCTCGTTGAAAGAGGGCTGATTGAAACGAGAGAGAAAGCTAAGCGCGCCATTATGGCAGGACTTGTTTATGCAAATGAAGAAAGAGTTGAAAAGCCGGGCGAGAAAGTGGATCCGGCCCTGAACCTTACCATTAAGGGCAATATGCTGCCGTATGTAAGCCGGGGCGGATTGAAGCTTGAAAAAGCATTAAAGGAATTTGATCTTACCGTAGAAAATAAAATTCTCCTTGATATTGGATCTTCAACTGGCGGATTTACAGATTGTGCCCTGCAAAATGGGGCCAAGCTGTCATATGCCCTTGATGTTGGCTATAATCAGCTTGCGTGGAAACTTCGTCAGGATGAACGGGTAGTTGTGATGGAACGGACAAATTTCAGATATTCCACTCCTGCTGATTTTACGGAAGGGCTGCCTGAAATAGCTTCCATAGATGTTTCGTTTATCTCTCTGAAATTAATTTTGCCTGCACTTAAAAAAATTCTTATTGCCGGCGGTGACTGCATCGCTCTTGTTAAACCTCAGTTTGAAGCAGGAAGGGAACTGGTGGGCAAGAAAGGGATTGTCAGAGAACCAAAAACGCATAGACTGGTTTTGGAATATATTACTGATTTTGCGTTAAAAGAAGGATATGACTGCTGTAACCTGTCTTTTTCTCCAATAACAGGAGGAGACGGCAACATTGAATTCCTGCTGCATCTGCGCTGGAATGGATCAGACGAGTCTGGGACAATGAGGCTGCCAAATACAATCGACAGTGTAGTTGAAAAAGCCCATGATGAACTAAAGAGCAAAAAATCGGAACAGGAATAATAGAGCAGCTATTATTCCTGTTTGTTTTGATTAAAATAAGAACACACACTTCGACAAAAACGTGTACTTTTTTGCAGATATCATATAACATATTCAGTATAAACATACAGATAACAAGGGGTGCCTAATGAATAAAGGTCAAAGACACATAAAAATCCGCGAGCTGATTACTCATAATGAAGTTGAAACTCAGGATGAGTTAGTGGACATGCTTAAGGAAGCTGCCTTCAACGTGACACAGGCCACTGTTTCAAGGGATATAAAAGAGCTTCATCTAGTTAAAGTGCCTATGCTAGACGGAAGATACAAATACAGCCTTCCGGCAGATCAGCGTTTTAATCCGCTGCAAAAGCTGAAGCGGGCTTTAATGGATGCCTTCGTAAAAATTGATTCAGCAGGGCATAACATTGTCATGAAAACATTGCCGGGCAACGCAAACGCCATTGGGGCATTAATTGATAATCTTGATTGGAATGAGATCTTGGGCACCATATGCGGAGATGATACGATTCTCATCATTTGCCGTTCGCCAGAGGATACTGCGACTATTTCCAAGCGTTTTCTAGATATGCTGTAATAATGGAACATTTGAGGGGGGATCCGGCGCTGTGTTAGCGGAACTTTCAATAAAAAACTTTGCAATCATTGAATCATTGACTGTCTCCTTTGAGAAAGGGCTGACAGTACTTACTGGAGAAACCGGAGCAGGGAAATCAATTATCATTGATGCCGTCCATTTACTTGTCGGCGGAAGAGGCTCATCTGAATTTGTTCGTTACGGGGAGAAACGTGCTGAGTTGGAGGGTCTTTTTTTACTTGATGATGAAAAACATCCATGTATAGACAGATGCAATGATTTTGGAATCGACACCAGCGACGGCATGATTGTTTTAAGACGCGACATTTCATCCTCGGGAAAAAGCATCTGCCGTATTAACGGGAAGCTTGTAACCATTGGAATTCTTAGGGAAATCGGACAAATGATTATTGATATTCATGGACAGCATGATAATCAGGAGCTTATGAACGAAGAAAATCACTGGAAGCTCCTCGATCAGTTCGGCTCCGGAAAAATTAATCATGCTCTTGCTTCATACAGAGAAATTTACAATACATATGCTAAGCTCGTAAAAAAAATAAAACAGCTGTCTGAAAATGAACAGGAAATGGCCCACAGGCTTGACTTAATTCAATTTCAGCTTGAAGAAATAGAAAAGGCAGATTTGAAAATCAAAGAAGATGAGAGGCTTATGGAGGAAAAAAGCCAAATATCCAACTTTGAAAAAATATTTGAATCACTTCAAAACAGCTATAATGCTTTGCACGGCGAACAAAGAGGGCTCGATTATATTGGACATTCCATGAGTCAATTAGAAGAGGTATCAGCTATTAATGACTCGCTGAAAGAAATGTCCGAAACCATTTCGAACTGCTATTACATGCTTGAGGATTTATCCTTTCAGATTCGAAATGAGCTCGATCAATTGGAATTTGATCCGGAGCGTTTGAATGAAATTGAAACACGACTTGGCGAAATTACGCATCTCAAAAGAAAATACGGACAGGATGTTGAAGAAATCCTTGAATATGCAGCTGCAATTGAAGAGGAAATCGATACGATCCAAAACCGAGACAGTCATTTGTTCAAGCTGAAAAATGAGTTAGACAGCCTTGTGAAAGATCTTATCGTTGAAGCAAAAAACGTGACAGCCGTCCGGAAAAAAAGTGCCGCCGAGCTGACGAAGCAAATTCAGCGGGAGCTGAAAGAATTATATATGGAAAAAACAAAATTTGAAGTTGTTTTCGGCGTTAGGGAAGGTAGCAAGGATGCTCCTCAAATCGATGGTGTCCCTGCAAAATTTGGTGAAAATGGTGTGGATGAAACGGAATTTTACTTATCGACAAATCCTGGAGAACCATTAAAGCCGCTTTCTAAAATTGCTTCGGGCGGAGAGCTTTCAAGAATCATGCTTGCAATGAAAAGCATCTTTTCAAAGCATCAGGGGGTCACCTCGATTATTTTTGATGAAGTGGACACAGGTGTCAGCGGCCGTGTTGCCCAGGCAATTGCAGAAAAAATCTATAAAGTTTCTGTCGGTTCGCAAGTACTTTGTATTACACATCTTCCGCAAGTTGCTGCAATGGCCGATACACACCTTTTCATTTCAAAAGAAACGGTTAAAGGAAGAACCAAAACAAGCGTAAAACCTCTTTTGGAAGAGGAAAAAATAAAGGAAGTCGGCAGGATGATTGCCGGCGTTGAAGTAACGGATTTAACAAAACAGCATGCAAAAGAACTGCTCGCTCTTGCTGATGCGGTCAAGAGCCTGTAAATACTGCCATCATCGGCAGTATTTTTTTTTGTCGGCTATACAGACCGGATTTATTCGGATGAAGGATTCAATCCCTTCCGCTTTTATGGGCATTAAGCACGTTATACGTCAAATCAGCAACATTTTCTTTTTATATCAGTTATAAATGCGCCTTCAGAAGGCAAAATTAATGAATGTAGCCAATGTATTGGTGTGGTGTCAGGAGCGAGGAGAGTGTGTATATTTGAGCTTTGATAAAATTAGAAAAATAATTGGTTGTATTCTCCTTGTTTCTTTAATGAGTTTAGGATTTGTAAAACCTGTTAAAGAATACATTCAATTGCCAAATTCTTTAACCGTATTTGTAAATCAGCAATTATCAATGGAAACATCTCTGCAGGCTGGTGCTAACACGGGCGATTCAGAACATGTTTTTTCTATTAAAACTGGCGCTGAATCCCTTCAGATTGAAGGCAAGCAAAGCGGAGTTGGTGAAATAGTATTTGATCTAGCCGGAATTCCGATTAAAAAAGTGAATGTAAAAGTGCTTGAAGATTTTAAAATCATACCAGGCGGCCAATCAATCGGTGTAAAACTGAATACGCTTGGTGTTCTGGTTGTAGGTCATCATCAAATTAAAACAGCCGAAGGTAAAAAATCACCTGGCGAAATTGCAGGTGTTCAAGTCGGAGATATAATTAAAAAGATAAATGGCTCTACAGTTGAAAACATGAGTGATGTAACACCTTTTATTCAGGATGCTGGAAAAACAGGCAAGCCTTTGGATTTAGTCATATCAAGAGAAAATAAAGAAATTGAAACGAAATTAGTTCCTCTTAAAGATGAAAATGAACGTGCGTATCGAATTGGTTTATATATACGTGACTCTGCAGCCGGAATTGGGACCATGACTTTTTATGATCCTAATTCAAAAAAATATGGGGCTCTAGGCCATGTGATTTCCGATATGGATACGAAAAAGCCGATAGTCGTTCAGGATGGCCAAGTTGTAAGATCAACAGTGACCTCGATTGAAAAAGGAAGCAACGGAAATCCAGGTGAAAAACTGGCAAGGTTTTCAAGCGACCGTCAAGTGATCGGAAATATTACCCGCAACAGCCCATTCGGAATATTTGGCAAGCTGAATGAGGATATGTCAAATGGTCTTTATGATAAGCCGATGCCAATCGCTTTATCCAACGAAGTAAAGGAAGGTCCAGCTCACATTTTGACGGTTGTCGATCAGGACAAAGTGGAAGAATTTGATGTGGAAATTGTCAGTTCAACACCTCAAAAGTTTCCTGCTATAAAAGGGATGGTTATAAAGATTACCGATCCGACGCTTTTAGCGAAATCAGGCGGAATTGTTCAAGGGATGAGCGGCAGCCCGATTATTCAAAATGGAAAAGTGATAGGAGCCGTCACACATGTATTTGTAAATGACCCAACTTCAGGTTATGGCGTTCATATCGAGTGGATGCTGAGCGAGGCGGGCATTGATATTTATCATAAAGATACAAAAAAAGCGAGCTGATGAATTAGCTGTTGAGACAAGTTTCTTAACAGCTATTTTTTTGGCTTTATTTATCGTTCATAATTAGGTAAAATAAATGAAAGAAGATTTTTCGACAAAACTGTTTAACCTTGGAAATGTAAAATAGCGCAAAACGTCGAAATCGTGAGGGAATTGAAGAAAAATTTAGATATTTCATTTTTTTGGTATTTTTCAAAAAAAATAAGAGGAATTTTTGTTGCATTGTCGAAATTCTCATTTAGAATGATGTATAGAGATACTATCGATTTAAGCGGGAAATGAAGACTGAGGAGGAAGCTTAATTGAAGAAAATAAAAGTGTGTGTCGTTGATGATAATCGGGAGTTAGTGGGGCTTTTGGATGAATTTATTTCAAGTCAGGAAGACATGGAAGTGCTTGGCATTGCATATAACGGACAAGAGTGTCTGAATATGTTAAAGGATAAAGACCCTGATGTGCTTGTTTTGGATATTATCATGCCTCATCTGGACGGACTTGCTGTTTTAGAAAAAGTGAGGGAAATGGAAAAATCCAAACAGCCTAACGTCATCATGCTGACAGCCTTTGGACAGGAAGATGTTACGAAGAAAGCAGTTGACCTTGGTGCCTCTTATTTCATCTTAAAACCTTTCGATATGGAAAACCTGGTCAATCATATTCGCCAAGTCAGCGGAAAATCAGCAGCACCGATTCTTTCAAGATCGAACTCCTCTCTCCGATCCCAGTCAGAAAATAAAGGAAGAAACCTTGATGCGAACATTACAAGCATTATTCACGAAATTGGCGTTCCTGCTCACATTAAAGGCTATTTATATTTAAGAGAGGCCATTTCGATGGTTTATAATGATATTGAACTGCTCGGTTCTATAACAAAAGTACTGTACCCTGATATCGCCAAAAAATATAATACGACAGCAAGCCGCGTCGAGCGTGCTATTCGTCATGCAATTGAAGTAGCATGGAGCCGCGGGAATATTGAATCCATTTCCTCTTTATTCGGGTATACAGTAAGCATGTCTAAAGCTAAACCGACTAATTCTGAATTCATCGCAATGGTCGCGGACAAATTGCGTTTAGAGCATAAAGCTTCTTGAGAGCGATAGAATCTTAGAAGCTGGATGAAAAAAAAGAACCCAATCAACGGAAATTGGGTTCTTTGCCTTTTTACTCTTTATTGTCTTTCTTATTCTGCATTTCAGCGAGCTTAGCAAGAAGGATATGCTGAGGCATATGCATAATTTGTTCAATCGGCACGTTTAGTTCCTCAGCAAGCTTTATTGCTGTTTCAGCGGATATTGGAAGTGGTCTCATAGGTCTTTCATGCTCCTTTCTAAAAATAATGAAACAGGTGATAGGTGATGTTTTTGACCAAAATATTTGGACACCGCGGTGCTGCAGGTACCTGTCCTGAAAATACGATGCCTTCTTTTAAGGCAGCGATTGAATCAGGTGCAGATGGAATTGAATTAGATGTTCACCTCTCAAAGGACGGAGTTCCTGTTGTCATTCATGATGAATCGGTTGATCGTACAACAAATGGCATAGGTTTTGTAAAGGACTTAACCTTTTCGCAGCTTAAAAGCCTTGATGCAAGCTATCTTTTTCCTGAGTACTCAGGAAAAGCATTTATCCCATCACTTGAAGAAGTGCTGGTATGGAGCAGTTCTTCAGATTTTCTCCTGAATATTGAACTTAAAAATGACCGAATTCAATATCAGGAGCTTGAAGAAAAGGTGATACAGCTGATTTTCACTCACAAGCTGCAAAATCGAGTCATTCTCTCATCTTTTAATCATGAAAGCCTAATGCTGTGTCATAGAATCTCAAATGAACTGGAAACGGCAGCTCTTTTAAGCGAAAGGCTGTTTGAACCGTGGAATTATGCTAAGACACTTTCAGCAAGAGCAATCCATCCTGTTCATTATGCTGCTGACCCGCATGTCATCTTCCATTCTCAGGCTAACGGAATCCAAGTTCGTCCTTTTACTGTCAACGATGAGCCGACAATGCAATTCCTTTTTAAAGCACAGTGTGCAGGATTTTTCACGGATTATCCCGAAAAAGCTTTATCGTTAAAAAAGAAATAATTTGACCCCGTTTATCTCAAACTAACGGGGTTCTTTTGTTTTTCTGAAATTTTTTCTGCACTTTATTTCGTTTGCGGTCACGGTAAAAAATAAATCCTGCGACAAAACTTAATCCTCCGGCAAATAAAAGCAGACCGGAAGTGAATTGCAGCCATAGGTTTGGAAAAGGCGCCTGAAGAATACCGAAGAGCATGTCACGCATTAATTTAATGCCGTAGCCTGCCAAAACTCCAGGAATCACCATTATTAATAGAGCGAAAATTCGTATCATTTTTTATAATCCTTTCCCCTTCGTCTGTTTAAATTGTTCAACGAAAAAAACAATTTGTCAAGTGAACAAAAAGTGATATGATGAAACTGTGCAAAATTTTGCAAAAATCATTTATATATATATTTTACATAAAAACGGTAAGGGGTAATCATTATGCAAAAGGTCATGCTGGTGGGGGCGGGACAAGGCGGGACAACACTGCTCAAAATGCTTTTGGAAATAAAAGCTATGGAAATCATGGCGGTTGTGGATATTGAGCCGGAGGCACCAGGCATGCAGCTTGCAAAAAAGCTGGGAATCTTGACAAGTTCTGAATGGAAGCCGCTTTTATCCGATCAGATCAATATTGTCATAGAGGCAACTGGCTGCAATGAGGTGTTTGAGGACCTGCTTCAATGCAGAAGCAGGAATACGGTTATTATTCCGGGCACTGTCGCTCACATCATTTCCAATCTTATCAATCAGAAAGAAAATTTGATTACAGCTTTAAAAGATATCACACATAAGCATGAAACCATTTTTGATTCAACGAATGATGGCATGATCGTCATTGATGATAAGGAACGGGTTATCCTATTTAATAAAACAGCAGAGCGGATGACAGGTTTAAAAAAGGGAGATGTAATTGGCCGACTTATCGAAGAGATGATTCCTTCAAGCAAGCTTCCAAGAATCCTGAAAACAAAAGAAGTCGAAATGAATCAGGAACAAGTTCTTGAAAATGGACTTAAAATCATTACGACAAGAATCCCGATCTTTGATGACTCGGGAATACTGCTCGGTGCCCTTTCCTTGTTTAAAGATATCACCGATATTGTGAACCTGGCAGAGGAGATGACGAACTTAAAGGAGATTCAAACGCTTCTTCAAGCCATTATTCAATCATCTGACGAAGCCATTACTGTTGTAGATGAAGAAGGAAGAGGGATTCTAATTAATCCTGCCTATTCCAGGATGACTGGTCTAACAGAAGAACAAGTGCTGGGAATGCCTGCAACGGCTGACATCTCTGAAGGTGAAAGCATGCATATGAAGGTTCTTGAAACGAGAAGACCTGTAAGAGGCGTGCGGATGAAAGTTGGTCCGGGCAAGAAAGATGTCATTGTAAATGTAGCCCCAATCATTGTGGATGGGAAACTTAAAGGAAGTGTGGGCATTATTCATGATATGTCCGAGATACAAACTTTAACAACAGAATTGAACAGGGCCAGACAAATTATCAGAACACTTGAAGCGAAGTATGCCTTTGAAGATATCATTGGAGAAAGCGAAGAAATAAAACTTGCGATTGAGCAGGCCAAGCTTGGAGCTAAGACACCTGCGACTGTTCTTCTGAGAGGGGAATCAGGGACAGGAAAAGAATTATTTGCCCATGCGATACATAACGCAAGTGACAGGAAATACAACAAGTTTATCCGCGTGAATTGTGCGGCTATTTCAGAAACTTTGCTGGAGAGTGAACTGTTTGGCTACGAGGAAGGGGCATTCTCAGGAGCGAAACGTGGCGGAAAAAGAGGATTTTTTGAAGAAGCCAATAAAGGGAGCATTTTTCTGGATGAAATTGGGGAGCTTTCAGCAAATGTACAGGCAAAACTGCTTCGGGTGCTGCAGGAAAAAGAAATTGTCAGGGTCGGTTCAACAAAGTCCATTCCTATCAATGTGAGAGTCATTGCCGCAACAAATATTAATATCGAAAAAGCTATGGCAGACGGCACTTTCCGTGAAGATTTGTATTACAGATTAAATCGCTACCCAATTTCGATTCCTCCGCTCAGGAACAGAAAAAGCGATATCCTAATGCTTGCTGAGCACCTTATCAGGAAACTAAATCAGGACTATGGCAGAAGCATTGAAGGAATTGAAGAATCAGCTTTGGACATGCTCGTTGCGCACAGCTGGCCCGGTAATGTAAGAGAACTTGAGAATGTCCTTGGAAGAGCCATGATTTTTATGAAATACAATGAAACGGAAATTGCCGCTCAGCATTTGCCGGAACTCGCGCAGGATGATGAAAGAAAGTCTGGCGGACAAGCCTATCATATAGAAAGTGCAGGCAACCAAACTCTTGCAGAATCCGTAGAACAGCTTGAAGAAGTGCTTATAAGGGAAGCGCTGGTCAAGCATAATTTTAATCGGACAAAAACGGCCCTTTCATTAGGTATTTCGCTTAGAAACCTGTATTATAAAATAGAAAAATACAGCCTTGCAAAGTGATGCATGCAATTAATTGCAAGGTATGAAAAAAAATGCATGTTTTCTGTATGAAAAGATGAAGCGTTTACAAGTTTTTATGTTGGCACGCTTCTTGCATTATAAAATAACGGGTGCTGTGAATACATCTTGAAGGGATTGAAAACACGATGAACTTAGAAGACCTGCTAGAAAAAGCAGCCCGGCTTGAGAACAAAACGGTAGCAGTTGCATCTGCAGAAGATGCAGAAGTGCTTGAAGCAGTTATTGAGGCTTCAGAGCGGGGGCTTGCCGATTTTATTTTGTTCGGAAATAAAGAGGAACTCGAAATCATGCTTCTAGAAAGAAGTGCTGATGTAAAAAAGTTTTCAATTAAGCATGCAAGATCCGTAGAACAGGCTGCAGAATTTGCTGTTAAAGCTGTCTTTCAAAATGAAGCTGATGTTTTAATGAAAGGAAATATTCCAACTGCCGTTATTTTAAAGGCTGTTTTAAACAAGGAATACGGACTTCGAACAGGCAAAATTCTTTCTCATGTCGCTGTTTTTGAAGTGCCCGGCTACGACAGATTTACAATTGTAACGGATGCAGCAATGAATCTTGCACCAGATCTAGATCAGAAAAAGCAAATTCTTGCAAATTCTGTCATGGTTGCAAGGAAGATTGGGATAGACATGCCCAAGGTAGCTCCGCTTGCAGCTGTTGAAGTTATTAATCCTTCCATGCAGGCAACGATTGATGCTGCTGCTCTAACGCAAATGAACAAAAGAGGCCAGATTAAAGATTGTATCGTCGATGGTCCCCTTGCACTTGATAATGCAGTTTCATTTGAAGCTGCAGTGCATAAAGGCATCAAAAGCGAAGTGGCAGGGCAGTCTGATATCCTTTTAGTACCAACCATTGAAGTTGGAAATGTTTTATATAAATCGCTCATGTATTTTGCAAATGCAAAAGTAGGAGCCATCATTGCAGGGGCAAAAGCGCCGATTGTTTTAACAAGCCGTGCTGATTCAGCCGAAAGCAAACTTTATTCGCTCGCTTTGGCGATATGTTCAAGTTAAGAGGAAATGCTAAGCTTAAGAATTCGAAAAGACATTAGGAGGATTTACACATGGAAATTTTCAAATATATGGAACAATATGATTATGAGCAATTGGTTTTTTGCCAAGATAAACAATCAGGTTTAAAAGCTATTATCGCTATTCATGATACAACTTTAGGACCTGCACTTGGCGGAACGCGCATGTGGACATACGCTTCAGAAGCCGATGCTATTGAAGATGCTCTTCGTTTGGCTAAAGGCATGACTTACAAGAATGCAGCTGCAGGGTTAAACCTTGGAGGAGGAAAAACAGTCATCATCGGAGATCCGCGCAAAGATAAAAATGAAGAAATGTTCCGCGCTTTCGGCCGTTACATTCAAGGACTAAATGGCCGTTATATTACTGCTGAAGATGTAGGCACTACTGTTGAAGATATGGACTTGATCCACGAAGAAACAGATTTTGTAACGGGTATTTCACCTGCTTTCGGATCTTCAGGAAACCCTTCACCTGTAACGGCATTCGGCGTATACCGCGGAATGAAAGCTGCTGCAAAAGCTGCGTTTGGAACAGATTCTTTAGAAGGCAAGACTGTTGCAGTTCAAGGTGTCGGCAACGTTGCTTTCAACCTCTGCAGACATTTGCACGAAGAAGGCGCACAGCTGATTGTGACGGATATTAATAAAGAAGCTGTTCAAAGAGCTGTTGAAGCTTTCGGTGCCAAAGCAGTAAATCCTGATGAAATTTACGGAGTGGACTGCGATATTTATGCACCTTGTGCGCTTGGGGCTACTATTAATAACGATACAATTCCTCAAATCAAAGCTAAGGTCATTGCAGGTGCTGCAAATAACCAGTTAAGAGAAACTCGTCATGGCGATACGATTCATGAAATGGGAATTGCATACGCGCCAGACTATGTCATTAATGCAGGCGGCGTGATAAACGTAGCTGATGAGCTGCTTGGGTACAACAGCGAAAGAGCAATGAAAAAAGTAGAGGGCATTTATCAAAATATTGAACGAGTATTTGAAATTGCAAAACGCGACGGCATCCCTACGTATGCGGCTGCTGATCGCCTGGCAGAAGAGCGCATCGAAAGAATGAGAAATTCACGCAGCCAGTTTCTGCAAAATAGCAATCACATTTTAAGCCGACGCTAATAGGCAATTTTTTGAGATGAGATACGCAGACAGCGTGTAAGAGCGCTGTCTGATCTTTCTCATATTTGGAGGTTTTAGAAGTTGCAAGAAAAAGAATATCGGATTCTCGTCATAAATCCCGGTTCAACCTCGACGAAAATTGGTGTGTTTGATAATGAACGATCTATTTTTGAAAAAACAATCCGGCATGATGCGGATATAATAAATGCCTTTAACAGCATCATTGATCAATATGAATTCCGAAAACAGACGATACTTGAAACGCTGGATGAAGAAGGCATTAATATCTCTAAATTAAGCGCTGTATGCGGAAGAGGCGGACTGCTTCGTCCAATAGAAGGCGGAACTTATCATGTGAATGAACAAATGCTTCACGATCTTCGCATCGGTTTTGCAGGACAGCACGCTTCAAATTTGGGAGGCATCATCGCATTTGAAATAGCCGGCGGGTTAAATATTCCTTCTTTCATTGTGGATCCGGTCGTTGTTGATGAAATGGAAACGATCGCGAAAGTATCCGGAGTTCCATCTATTGAACGAAAGAGCATTTTTCATGCCTTAAACCAAAAATCCGTTGCGAGAAAAGTTGCTCAGCAGTACGGAAAAAAATACAGCGAAATGAACCTGATTGTGGCTCATATGGGCGGCGGGATAACGGTCGGAGTTCACAAGCTCGGGAAAGTAATTGATGTCAACAATGGCCTTCATGGCGATGGACCATTCAGTCCTGAACGTGCAGGGACAGTTCCTGCCGGGGATCTGGTGAATCTATGCTATTCAGGTGACTATTATCGCGAGGAAGTTATGAAAATGCTTGTCGGCAATGGCGGGCTTGTTGGTTATCTTGGCACCAATGATGGCCAGAAGGTAGAACGCATGATTGCTGAAGGAAATCAAAAGGCTAAACTGATATTTGATGCAATGGCCTATCAAATCGGCAAAGAAATAGGTGCAGCAAGCGCCGTTTTAAAAGGGACAGTAGATGCGATTATTCTAACAGGCGGTCTTGCCTACGGGAAAAAATTCGTTAAAGAAATCTCTTCCTACATAGACTGGATCGCCGATGTGAATGTATTTCCCGGTGAAAATGAACTTCAGGCATTAACGGAAGGAGCTCTTCGCGTTCTCAGAGGTGAAGAAGAGGCGAAAGAATATCCGAATAAAAAAGTGAACTCTAAGATCTACAACCAGGTTTAATAGAGAGGAGCATCAGTATGGCAACAGATTATGATCTCGTCATTGTAGGCGGCGGAACAGGCGGATATGTAGCCGCAATTCGCGCAAGCCAGCTTGGCTTAAAAACAGCCATTGTTGAAAAAGGAAAACTTGGAGGCACTTGTCTTCATGCGGGATGTATTCCAAGCAAAGCACTGCTTAGAAGTGCAGAAGTTTTTGCAACTGCAAAAAGAAGCGAAGAGTTTGGCGTCATCACTTCAGGAGTTGAGCTCGATTTCTCGAAGGTTCAGGAAAGGAAACAATCGATTATTGATACGCTTCATAAAGGCGTTCAGCATTTAATGAAGCAAGGAAAAATTGATGTTTATGAAGGAACTGGCCGTATTTTAGGTCCTTCTATTTTCTCTCCAATGCCCGGAACAATTTCTGTTGAGATGAATAACGGCGAGGAAAATGAAATGCTTATTCCGAAAAATGTGATTGTCTCTACAGGCTCAAGACCCCGCAGTCTGCCAGGTTTAGAAATTGACGGTGAATCTGTTTTAACGTCTGATGAAGCACTTGCGCTTGAATCGCTGCCTAAATCAATCATTATTGTCGGCGGAGGGGTAATCGGAATAGAGTGGGCTTCTATGCTCTCTGATTTTGGACTGGAAGTTACTGTACTTGAGTATGCAGAGCGTATCCTGCCTACTGAAGATGCTGAAATATCGAAAGAAATGCAGCGCTTGCTTAAGAAAAAAGGCGTTAACCTTGTAACAGGTGCTAAAGTGCTGTCTGAAACCCTTGAAAAAGGAAAAGCTGTTTCTATCAGTGCTGAACATAAAGGTGATGTGAAAACCTTCTCTGCTGAAAAAATTCTTGTTTCAGTGGGACGTCAGGCAAATGTTGAAGGCATCGGCATTGAAAATACAGATATTCAGCTTGAAAATGGCTTTATTAAAACGAATCAATTTATGCAGACTAAAGAATCACATATCTATGCGATTGGCGACGTTGTAGGCGGTCTTCAGCTCGCTCACGTTGCTTCACATGAGGGCATTACAGCTGTTGAGCATATTGCAGGACATACCCCTTCTGCAATTGATTATAAAAAAGTTTCCAGATGTGTATACAGTACACCTGAAATTGCAAGCGTCGGGTATACAGAGGATGAAGCGAAAAAAGCAGGTTTTGAAGTGAAAACAGGCAAATTTTCATTCCGTGCAATCGGCAAAGCGCTTGTTTATGGGGAATCTGATGGGTTTGTCAAATTAATAGCTGATGCAAAAACAGATGATCTCCTTGGTGTTCATATGATTGGACCGCATGTGACAGATATGATATCTGAAGCAGGCCTTGCAATGGTGCTTGATGCAACTCCTTGGGAAATTGGACAAACCATTCATCCTCATCCAACGCTCTCTGAAGCAATAGGTGAAGCGGCACTTGCAGTTGATGGGAAAGCAATCCACTCTTAAAGGGATCATGTCCCTTACATACTGATTTTTGAGGAGGCAAAATGATGGCTGAGAATCGTCATAAAACACTTGGTTTATCTGATCAAGATGTTCTTGAAATGTATGAAACAATGGTCATGGCGCGCAAAATCGATGAACGCATGTGGCTGTTGAACCGTTCAGGAAAAATTCCATTCGTTATTTCATGTCAGGGACAGGAAGCGGCTCAGGTTGGTGCTGCGTTTGCTCTTGACCGCAAAAAAGACTATGCACTTCCTTACTACCGGGATATGGGTGTCGTTCTTGCGTTTGGCATGACTGCAAAGCAATTGATGCTTTCGGGATTTGCAAAAGCAGAAGATCCAAACTCAGGCGGACGCCAAATGCCCGGACACTTTGGACAAAAAGAAAACCGCATTGTAACAGGCTCATCACCGGTTACAACTCAAGTGCCTCATGCGGTTGGAATTGCTCTTGCCGGCAAAATGGAGAAGAAGGATCTTGTTACGTTTGTCACGTTCGGCGAAGGATCATCGAATCAGGGAGACTTCCATGAAGGAGCAAACTTTGCCGGAGTGCATAAGCTTCCTGTCATTTTAATGTGCGAAAACAATAAATATGCAATCAGCGTTCCATACGAGAAGCAAGTTGCATGTGAGAAAATCTCAGACCGCGCGATTGGCTACGGAATGCCTGGCTATACGGTGGATGGTAATGATCCTCTTGAAGTGTATCAGGCAGTAAAAGAAGCTGCAGACAGAGGGCGCCGTGGAGAGGGCCCTACACTGATAGAAGCAATCTCATACCGTTTAACTCCTCACTCAAGTGATGACGATGATCGTTCATACCGCGGACAGGAAGAAGTCTCAGAAGCTAAGAAGAATGATCCGGTCTTAAAATTTGCCTCTTATTTAAAAGAGACTGGCGTCATGACGGATGAGAAGGAAAAAGAAATTCATGACGAGATCATGAAGGTTGTAAACGAAGCAACAGATTACGCTGAAAGTGCTCCATATGCAGATGCAGAATCGGCACTTAAATACGTATACGCAGAGTAAGGGGGAAGAACAATGCCAGTCATTTCTTATATAGATGCTGTCACGATGGCGATTCGTGAAGAGATGGAACGTGATCCAAAAGTTTTCGTGCTTGGGGAAGATGTAGGCAAAAAAGGCGGAGTTTTCAAAGCAACAGCTGGATTGTACGACAAGTTTGGAGAAGAGCGCGTCATTGATACTCCGCTTGCAGAATCAGCGATTGCAGGTGTAGGAATTGGCGCAGCCATGTACGGAATGAGACCAATCGCAGAAATGCAATTTGCAGACTTTATCATGCCTGCAGTCAATCAAATCGTTTCAGAGGCAGCCAAAATCCGCTATCGTTCAAACAATGATTGGAATTGCCCGATTACGATTCGCGCTCCTTATGGCGGAGGCGTACATGGCGCTCTCTATCACTCTCAATCAGTCGAGGCTTTGTTTGCTAATCAGCCGGGTCTGAAAATTGTGATGCCTTCAACTCCTTATGATGTAAAAGGACTGTTAAAGGCTGCTATTAGAGACAATGATCCAGTTCTGTTCTTTGAGCATAAAAGAGCTTACCGTCTCATCAAAGGCGAGGTTCCGGATGATGATTATGTGCTGCCGATCGGAAAAGCTGATGTAAAACGTGAAGGTGAAGATCTTACAATCATCACTTACGGCTTGTGCGTTCATTTTGCTCTCCAAGCTGCAGAAAAGCTTGCTCAAGATGGGATTTCAGCGCATATTCTTGATTTGCGCACAGTTTATCCGCTGGATAAAGAAGCGATTATTGAAGCTGCATCTAAAACAGGAAAAGTGCTTTTGCTGACGGAAGATAACAAAGAAGGCAGCATCATGAGCGAAGTGTCAGCCATCATCGCTGAAAACTGCCTATTTGATTTGGATGCCCCAATCATGCGTCTTGCAGGTCCTGATGTGCCGGCAATGCCATATGCTCCAACAATGGAAAAACATTTTATGATCAATCCAGATAAAGTAGAAGCGGCTATGCGGAAGCTTGCTGAATTTTAAATAAGATTTTCATGAGGAGGGAACAGACATGGCAGTTGAACAGATGACCATGCCCCAGCTTGGGGAAAGTGTAACGGAAGGCACCATCAGTAAATGGCTTGTATCAGTTGGTGATACAGTAAACAAATACGATCCGATTGCTGAGGTTATGACAGATAAAGTAAATGCAGAGGTTCCATCTTCATTTACAGGTGTAATCAAAGAATTGGTTGCAGATGAGGGCGATACGCTTGCTGTCGGCGAAATCATTTGTAAAGTCGAAGTCGGCGGAGGAAGCGAAGGGGCTCCAGCAGCAAATGAACCCGTCATATCGGCTTCTGAGGAAACAATAAAAGAGCAGCCTGAACAGCAAACGGATCAGTCAAATAAGAAACGATATTCTCCTGCTGTCCTGCGCTTGGCCCAGGAAAACGACATTGATCTTGAACAGGTTACCGGTACAGGCGCCGGAGGAAGAATCACAAGGAAAGACCTGCAGCAAATCATTGAGAGCGGAAATATCCCGTCATCAGGAAACAAGGGAAATGCAGCTGTTCAAGAAGCGCCAGCTAAAGCTGAAGCGAAGCAAAATGTACCGGCAGCTGCACCTCAGAAAGCTGCACAACCAGCTGCAGCTTCTGTTTCGGCACAGCCGGGAGATATTGAAATTCCTGTTACTGGCATCCGTAAAGCGATCGCCTCTAACATGCTTCGAAGCAAACACGAAGCACCTCATGCCTGGACGATGATCGAAGTGGATGCAACCAATCTGGTTGAATACCGAAATTCTATCAAGAATGAATTCAAGCAAAAAGAAGGATTTAATCTTACTTTCTTTGCGTTTTTCGTCAAAGCTGTCGCTCAAGCTTTAAAAGAATTTCCGCAAATCAATTCTATGTGGGCTGGCGAAAGCATTATTCAGAAGAAAGACATCAATATCTCAATCGCGGTTGCAACAGATGATGCTCTGTTTGTGCCGGTGATTAAGCATGCAGATGAGAAGACAATTAAAGGCATAGCCCGTGAAATTTCTGAACTTGCAGGCAAGGTCCGTGCAGGTAAATTAACTGCAGATGAAATGAAAGGCGGCACCTTTACTGTAAACAATACAGGTTCATTTGGATCTGTGCAGTCTATGGGAATCATCAACTATCCGCAGGCTGCCATTCTTCAGGTGGAATCAATCGTAAAACGTCCTGTAGTAATGAACAACGGCATGATTGCAGTGCGAGATATGGTGAATCTGTGCATGTCGCTTGATCATCGTGTTCTTGACGGATTAGTGTGCGGCAGGTTCCTGGCCAGAGTAAAAGAAATTTTAGAGAATACGTCTAAAGACACGACTTCTGTTTATTAATAGAAAAGCCATCACATTTTGTCATGTGATGGCTTTTTTTGTTTTATGAAAGATTAATTTCAGCAGTGGGTATCTGTACGAACTCCCCCCGGTCAGGACGAATCCATTACGTTCCTTATCATTCATCTTTAGGAGCGAGCATTTGAAAATGATTATGTAAAATCGTGATGGTTTCCGGTGTTTTTAAATAAACCTCACCGTCTGTATCGACGCACATTTCTTCTTTTGTTTCAATTTGCATGCTGCTTGCCTGATAGTGCATCAGTTGAGAATTAATATGATTCCAGTCAATGTTATCCTTCATCGTTAATACTTCTTTAATAAGTGAAAAACTGGCTTCTTTGATTATAAAAATATCGGCTAGACCGTCGTCAATTTTTATATCTGGATATGGCAGCACATTTGTGCCGATGATTTTGCCATTGGCGATCAGCACCAGGATGGCTTCCTCCTCAATCCAGGTGTCATCAAGCTTCAGTTTGAAGTGAAATGGCTTCATGCTTTTGATCGTCCGAAAGGCACTCAGAAAATAGCTGACTTTTCCGAGCAGAGATTTTTCGGTGTCATTAATATTTTCTGATGTTTCAGCAACAAGGCCGATGCCCCAAAAATTGAGAAAGTATCCCCCGCTTGTTTCTGCAGCATCCGTACCCCGAATTTCGCCTGTAAATAATGCTTCAGCAGCTTTCTTTAAATTTTGCGGAATGCCAAGCGTTCTTGAAAAGTCATTGCATGTACCGCCGGGCAAAATGGCGATTACCGGCCTTTGAATCAATCCGCCAAGTCCGTTTATACACTCATGTACCGTGCCATCCCCACCCAGAATAATCACGATTTCCATGTCTTCACCGTGCTTCATGCAGTATTCCTGTGCATCGAGAGGTTTTGAAGTTTGAAGCAGCAAAAGCTTTTCCACATGCAGGGAAATAATCGGAACGCAGATGCCAAGCGTCTTTTCTGCATCTTTCTGGCCGGCATTACCGTTATATATCAGCATGCCTTTTTTATATTTTGCCATAAAAAAACCCCTTATGTGCTTACAGAATAGGTTTAGAAATTTAGTAAATTGATAATGAACCTTATAGTAGAGATAAGAATTCTAATCGGAAGGAGAATAAGAAATTCAATGAAGTTGGTACACTCCAGTAAAGTGTCGATTACCCGTTTCCCCCGTTTTTTCCGTTTCATTTTTTCTCCGAATTTTCTCTTCATCATTAAAATAACCTCTCTTACTATAATTGAAACATTTATTAGATAAATACGCCTCACTGAGCTTTAAGGTTTCAATAGTGAATTGGAATTGCTGATTTCCTAAAGGTATAATAAAATGAAATAGATTAAGTTTTTACTATTTTCAAAAATGTAAACGCATTCTTTTGCGTCAAGGGGGTGGGCTTCCTAACCGGGAAGCAGGAGTATGAAGCAAAGAATCAATCACGAAATAAATGATTTTGAAAAAGCATCCGAACAAATGTGGGTGGAAGAGGCTGAGAAAGCTTTAAAGGGGAAAAGCATTCAAAGTCTTTCAAAAAAAACATATGAAGGTATTTCTTTAATTCCATTATATACTCAGCACAATACACACTCCAGCGGGGAAAAACTGGGTATGACTGCCCAGCAGAAAAATGAGTGGTCTGTCAGCCAAAAGCTTCAGCGTTCAAATACGCCTGCTCAGTTAAAAGAAGAAATCCAGGAAGCTTTGAAGCGGGGACAGGATATCATTCACATAGAAGACATTGGCTATTTGGAAACCTATCAGGACATTTGCACAGCATTTGATGGACTTGATTTTGAACAAAAAGAATTCCATCTTTCACTGCAGGGCAATATCGGATTTTTTCCATTATTTATTACTTATTTGAAAAACAAGAAATGTAGAGGAACATTCGCTTTTGATCCATATGGAGAATGGATTGGCGGAACGGATCTGCTTTCACCGGCAAAGAAGATTGAAATGCTGGCCGAGATGATCACTATACTGGATGAGGAGAATTTGTCTAATGTAAGAGCTGTTTTATTCGGTGGTGAAATATTCCATAATGCGGGGGGATCTGCAAGAGAAGAGCTGGCATATACGTTTTCCAATGCAATAGAGCTTATTAATGCATTAAAAGAACGAGGCTTTTCCATCGATAAACTTGCTGAGAGGGTCGGCTTTTCTTTCTCTGCCGGATCTCATTTTTTTATGGAGATTGCCAAGTTCAGAGCGGCTAAAAAAATATGGGCAACCATTTTGGCAGCATTCGGGACAAGTCCCGAGCGTCATCCAATCGTTTTACATGCTGCAGCATCTTCTTTTAACAAAACAAAGCATGATTTGCACGTGAATATGCTGAGAGCAACTACAGAAGCATTTTCAGCCGCTATCGGCGGAGTGAACAGCATAACAGTTGCACCTTTTGATGAAGTGCTTGGAGAAGTTAGTAAAACAGGAGACCGGATTGCAAGAAATACTCATTTTATTTTGAAAGAAGAAAGTCTGCTGTCTAAAGTCGCTGACCCTGCAGGCGGCTCATGGTACATTGAAGAGCTCACAGCAGAGCTTGCAGATCTTGCCTGGAAGGAAATTCAGTCTATCGAAACCATGGGCGGATTCGTGCAGGCAGCAAGGCAAAATTATATTCAGGACAAATTGCGGGAACTTCTTGCGCAAAGGCTTGAAGATGTCAATAAACGCAAGGTACAGCTAATTGGAACGAACCATTATGCGAATTTGCAGGAGCCCGAAAGAGAAATCCAAAAAGCTGAAGCGTATATCCATATTACAGAAGCTGTTGAAAATGACCGCGGTAAGAGGTTGAAAGATTGGATGATAGCAGCAAAAACGGTTAAAGCAAGTGAAATAAATGCGGGAATATTAAGTGATCAGTCAATGGCTGAAGTGAAACCTCTGTCATCAATGAGGCTCGCTGAACAATTCGAAGGACTAAGGGCTGATTCCATTAAATACAAAAGCAAGTTTGGCCATTATCCGAACGTTCATATTATGGTGCTCGGGAATCTGCTCGACTATAAACCAAGACTTGATTTTGTTACAGGTCTGCTCTCTGCAGGAGGAATAGAAGCTGTGATCTTGAAGCCTGATCAGCCTGAAAGCTTTTCAGGGGACAAGCCTATAATCGTATGCGGGAAAGATGAGGCATACGAATCGTTTGATTTCACACAGGTAACGCAAGGCGCCAATGTTTACGCAGCGGGCCGTCTTAATAAAGATCAACTTGAGCAGTGCGGCATTCATGAAGGCATCTATCAGGGAATGGATGTTTATGCCTTCTTGAAAAAATTGCAGTTTCAACTGGGGGTATCGTAATATGGCTCGAATTAATTTTGCAAATGTAGAATTGATCAGCGATCGTTTTGCTGAAAAAAATCAGGAGAACGGACAAGCTGCAGAACCTTTTAAATCGAATGAAGGGATTCCTTTAAAAGCTGCTTATACTTCAGAAGACCGGAAAAATATGCCTTATTTGGACAGTTATCCGGGTATTGCGCCATTTTTAAGAGGTCCTTATTCAACCATGTATGTAAACAGACCGTGGACGATCAGACAGTATGCCGGTTTTTCAACCGCAGAAGACAGCAATGCTTTCTACCGCCGGAATTTAGCAATGGGACAAAAGGGTTTATCAGTCGCTTTTGATCTCGCGACGCACAGAGGATACGACTCAGATCACCCGCGGGTCGAAGGGGATGTGGGTAAAGCAGGCGTAGCTATTGACTCCATTCTTGATATGAAAATCCTTTTTGATGAAATTCCATTGGATCAAATGTCTGTATCGATGACGATGAATGGAGCTGTCCTGCCCATTATGGCATTTTATATTGTGACAGCTGAGGAACAGGGTGTTTCAATGGAGAAACTTGCAGGCACCATTCAAAATGACATTTTAAAAGAATATATGGTCCGGAATACATACATTTATCCTCCAGATACATCGATGAGGATAATAGGGGATATTTTTGAGTATACGGCGAAGTATATGCCTAAGTTCAACAGCATAAGTATTTCCGGGTACCATATGCAGGAAGCGGGGGCCACAGCGGATATTGAGCTCGCATATACCTTGGCCGACGGGCTTGAATATATCCGGACAGGGTTAAAAGCAGGACTGGATATTGATCAATTTGCTCCGAGACTGTCTTTTTTCTGGGCAATCGGCATGAATTATTTTATGGAAGTTGCAAAAATGAGGGCTGCCAGATTAATGTGGGCAAAAATTGTGAAGGGATTTGATCCTAAAAACCCTAAATCACTGGCCCTCAGAACGCATTCACAAACTTCAGGATGGAGTTTGACGGCACAGGATCCGTTTAACAATGTTGTCAGAACATGCATTGAAGCCCATGCTGCCGTTATGGGCCATACACAGTCACTTCATACAAATGCTCTGGATGAAGCCATCGCTCTTCCAACTGATTTTTCAGCACGTATTGCCAGAAACACTCAGCTTTATTTGCAGCAGGAAACCGGAATATGTGATGTGATCGATCCATGGGGCGGTTCTTATTATGTAGAATCTCTTACAAAACAGCTGATGGATAAGGCCTGGGCGCATATTGAAGAGGTTGAAAACCTTGGCGGAATGGCAAAGGCGATTGAAACAGGACTGCCTAAAATGAAAATCGAAGAAGCAGCAGCCAAGCGCCAGGCTAAAATAGATTCCGGAACGGAAACCATAATTGGCGTCAATAAATTTCAAGTGGAGGAAGAGGACCCAATTGAAATTTTAAATATTGATAACACAGAAGTAAGAAGAAAACAAATCGAAAGACTTCAGACTTTGAAGGATACACGAGATCAGGTCAAGGTAGACCAAACCCTTGAAGCGTTAACAGAAGCTGTTAGAAGCGGAGAAGGCAATCTGCTTGAGCTTGCTGTAGAGGCAGCAAGAGCAAGAGCAACTTTAGGCGAAATTTCCGATTCGGTTGAGAAGGCATCCAAACGGCATCAGGCAGTGATCCGTTCCATCAGCGGTGTGTACAGCTCTGAATTTTCAAATGAAGAAGAAATCGAAGGTGTCAGAAGAATGACGGATGTATTTTCCGAGCTGGAAGGAAGAAGACCCCGCATCTTAATTGCCAAGATGGGCCAGGATGGTCATGACCGCGGTGCAAAGGTTGTGGCAACGGCTTATGCAGATCTTGGTTTTGATGTGGATATTGGTCCTTTATTTCAAACACCGGCGGAGACTGCTGCCCAGGCAGTTGAAAATGATGTTCATATTGTCGGCATGAGTTCTCTTGCTGCCGGCCACAAAACTCTTCTTCCTCAATTAATAAAAGAACTGAAGGCGCTCGGCAGAGAAGATATTGTTGTAATAGTCGGGGGCGTTATTCCTTATCAGGATTATGAATTTTTATTAAACAGCGGGGCATCTGCTATTTTTGGACCCGGTACCGTTATTCCGAATGCAGCGAAGGTGATGCTCGAGAAGATCTACGAAAGACTTGGCTATGAGGATGCAGAAGAATGACAGGAAGTCCTCAAAAGCGCAAAAAAGCGGGAAGCATTGAAAAGAGTGCAGAACAATATATTGAGGGTGTACTGAATGGCGACAGAGTGGCTGTTGCGCAGGCGATTACTCTAGTGGAAAGCAACGCCGAAAAGCATTTTGAAAAAGCGCAGCAAATGATTGAAGAGCTTCAGCAAAAAGAGACCTCTTCCATAAGAATTGGGATAACAGGGGTTCCGGGTGCAGGAAAGAGTACGTTCATTGATTCTTTCGGGACGTATTTGTGCAGTCTCGGACATAAAGTTGCTGTGTTGGCTGTCGACCCGAGCAGCCAGGTTTCAAAAGGAAGTATATTGGGTGATAAAACGAGAATGGAGAGGCTCTCCCGTAATCCTGATGCTTTTATCAGACCTTCTCCATCAAGCGGAACACTTGGAGGGGTAACGAGAAAAACAAGGGAATCCATTATTGTATGCGAGGCAGCAGGGTATGATGTGATTCTCGTTGAAACGGTGGGTGTCGGGCAGGGGGAATTTGCAATAAGGGGCATGGTTGATTTTTTCCTCTTATTAGTATTAACCGGTGCCGGAGATGAGCTGCAGACGATGAAAAAAGGAATTATGGAGCTTCCCGATCTCGTGGTTGTCAACAAAGCAGATGGCGATAACCTTAAAAATGCAAAAAAAGCTGAACATGAGTACAATCATATTCTTCATTTTCTAAAATCCTATACACAAGGATGGGAAACCAAAGCAGTGACCGCTTCTGCACTTCATGAAACAGGAATACGCGAAATATGGGAGACCATATCCGTTTTCGCATATAAAACGAAAGAAAACGGAACATTTGAAGGCAGAAGGAAACTTCAGCAAAAGGAATGGCTCTATGAAATGATTCAGGAACAGCTGAAGCATCACTTTTTTCAGCATACCTATATAAAAGGCAATATGCTGAACTATGAAAAAGACGTGGTGGAAGGAAAGCGGCCGGTTTCAGGCAGTGTGAAAGAGCTGATATCTGCTTTTTTAAGCAGATAAGTGTTTTTTTCTGCCGAAGCTTTGGGGGCAGTTCCGCATTTCAGTGGTCAATTGCCGCAACTCTTGGTAAAATGTATTTATTGTATGCAAAGGAGAGGTTATAACGTGAATATCGATTTTAATATGTTTATGAATGATGTAGTCGCACAGGCAAGAAAAGAAATCACGGCTGCAGGATATACAGAATTGACAACACCTGAAGAGGTGGAAGAAACGTTTAAAAAAGAGGGAACAACCCTTGTGATGGTCAATTCGGTTTGCGGCTGTGCAGGCGGTATTGCTAGACCTGCAGCTGCACACTCTGTTCATTATGATAAAAGACCTGACCATCTTGTGACTGTTTTTGCAGGACAGGATAAAGAAGCAACAGCGTATGCAAGAGAGCATTTTACTGGGTACCCGCCTTCTTCACCATCGTTTGCCCTGCTAAAAGACGGCAAGCTTGTGGCTATGGTTGAGCGCCATGAAATTGAAGGACACGATCCAATGAGTGTTGTAGCAAAGCTTCAAGAAGCTTTTGATCAGCATTGTGAAGAAATTTAAGCTGCCGTTAATACGGCAGTTTTTTTTTTGTTTTTTTATTTCTGAAAAGTTTAACATTCTTTACCAATATAGTAATTTTGCATAAAAATAAATAATTTATCTTTATATTGCATATTTATAAGTATGTGTTAAAATACATTAAGTTGGATATTCATTAGTGAAAAAATACTTGTAAAATATTATTCTATAGAAGATAATATTATTAAATTTAGAATTTTGAGAAAATAACAAGGAGGAAGAAAATGAAGAAAGTATTATTGTTTATGATTTCGATCTTAGTAATTGGAGTTCTCGCTGCATGCGGATCTTCAGAGAATGAATCAGGAGAAGAGAAAAAGGTATTAAAAATGGCAACATCTGCAGATTATCCTCCGTTTGAGTACATTGATACGGCAAAAGGCAGCGACATCATCGGATTTGATGTTGATCTTGCAAAAGCAATCGGAAAAGAGCTTGGCTACGAAATTAAAGTAGAAGACATGGATTTCACTGGTTTAATTCCAGCACTTCAGGCTAAGAAGGCTGATATGGTTTTAGCTGGGATGACGCCAACGGAAGAACGCAAAAAAAGCGTGGATTTCTCAGATGTATATTATACAGCTAAACATATGATTATTTCTAAAAAAGGCAGCGGCATTAAATCTGTTGAAGACTTAGAAGGAAAGACGGTTGGTGTTCAGCTTTCTTCCATCCAAGAGGGCAAAGCGGAAGAAATTGCTAAAGAAGTAAATATCAAAGTTGAAAACCGCAACAGAATTCCTGAACTTATCCAAGAAATGAAATCAGGCCGTTTCGATGCAGCAATTATTGAAGATACTGTAGCAAAAGGCTATTTTGAAAAGGATAAAGAGTTAGAAGGCATAACAATTGAAGACGGGGAAACTGAAGAAGCAGGTTCTGCGATTGCTTTCCCTAAAGACAGCAAATATACTGAAGAATTCAACAAAGTACTTCAGGAAATGAAAGAAAACGGCGAGCTGGAAAAATTAGTAGTGAAATGGTTCGGCGGAGCAAAATAAGCAAAACATAAGAAAAGCGGAAACACCCGTTTAGCTCAGGCATGACAGGTAAGAATCCGGCAGAAAAGTCTGGGTCCTGACTTTTTTGCCGGATTTGTTCTGGCTGAGGCGTTG
This sequence comes from Bacillus sp. V2I10, assembly GCF_030817055.1. NCBI lineage: Bacteria > Bacillati > Bacillota > Bacilli > Caryophanales > Bacillaceae > Bacillus > Bacillus sp. V2I10. The sequence continues at coordinate 1,992,791 of NZ_JAUSYV010000001.1, forward strand.
GGAGATGGAGCTAGGGCAGCATAGCCCAAAACTTTATACTTTCTTATTTCTTTAAATAAACGTTCAACGGAACGAATGTTGAACGTTTTTTATTTCCATATACAGAAAGGAGTGTCATGAAAAATGAATCTGGATTTTCCGGCTATAGCGCCTTCCATACCCTTTATTCTTCAAGGGATACCTGTTACATTGAAAATTGTCGGTCTTTCTGCTTTAATTGGATTTATTCTGGCTGTCATTCTTGCTCTCATGAAGATCAGCAGAATTAAGCCGCTAATGTGGATTGCTGATGCATATACGTCCATTTTTCGCGGCACGCCGCTCATTCTGCAATTATTAATTATTTATTATGGTGCACCGCAAATCCTTGGCTTTGAGATTGATCCATATCCTGCAGCAGTTGCAACATTTGCCCTGAACTCAGGTGCATATATTTCTGAGGTCATCAGAGCAGGCATCATGGCAATCGATAAAGGACAGCGCGAAGCTGCGATGGCTCTTGGTGTTCCTTATTCAAAGATGATGAAGGATATCATTTTCCCTCAGGCTATTAAAAATATTCTTCCTGCTTTAATGAACGAGTTCATTACACTGACAAAGGAATCAGCTATTGTAACCATCATTGGAGTTCAGGATATTATGAGAAGTTCTTATATTGTCGGCGGACAAACATACCGTTATTTTGAACCGATCTTAATTGCGGGTTTAATCTATTATGTCATGGTTATCATATTAACGCTCCTTGGCAAACTCGTTGAAAGGAGAATGGCGCGCAGTGATTAAAGTAGACAAGCTTCATAAGTCATTTGGAAAATTAGAAGTGCTGAAAGGAATCACTACATCTATTGCTGAAAAAGAAGTAGTGGCGATTATTGGGCCATCGGGCTCTGGAAAATCAACCTTTCTCCGCTGTTTAAATCGTTTGGAAGACCCTACAGACGGACATGTTTGGATTAAAGATCAGGATATTACGAATCCCAAAACAGATATAAACAAAGTTCGTCAAAATGTCGGCATGGTCTTTCAGCATTTTCATCTTTTTCCTCACAAAACCGTTCTTGAAAACTTAACATACGCTCCATTAACTGTTAAGGGAACTTCCAAGAAGGAAGCAGAAGCACAGGGGCACGAGCTTTTAAAGAAAGTCGGTCTTGCTGAAAAAGCTCAAGTATATCCAAGCAGGTTATCAGGCGGACAAAAGCAGCGGGTTGCCATTGCCAGGGCCCTTGCGATGAACCCAGAGGTTATGCTGTTTGATGAACCGACCTCTGCTCTTGATCCAGAGATGGTCAAGGAAGTGTTAGAGGTTATGAAAAATCTGGCGTTCTCCGGTATGACAATGGCGATTGTTACCCATGAAATGGGATTTGCAAGAGAAGTAGCAGACAGAGTCCTCTTTCTGGATGAGGGCATTTTAGTTGAAGATGCACCGCCTAAGGAATTTTTTACAAATCCTAAAACGAAACGTGCTCAAATTTTCCTTGAAAAAATGCTATAATCCTAAAGAAAAAGGTGATCATGATGATCATCTTTTTCTTTTTGGCGCTTTCTAATGATTTAGTCCTATTCATTTATAGATATCGAATTCAAAAGAAACGCTATTTCATTAACTGCTCAAAAAAAATCTTCAGCAGCGAACATCTAAATTATTCAAAAAATTATTCTTCTTTTGGTTACACTAACAAACAGAATGATGAAGCAAGGGGCAAGAAAATGTTTAAAATCGGATACCGCACGCTTAAAACAGCATTGGGAGCAGCGATTGCCATCAGTCTGGCACAGCTGTTTCAGCTTGATAATTTTGCATCAGCCGGAATCTTAACGATTCTCTGTATTCAGGTAACAAAGAAAAAATCATTGCAGACATCCTGGGCTAGATTTTTTGCCTGTTTAATTGCCATTCTTTTTTCTTTTGTCTTCTTTGAAGGAATTGGCTATTATCCTTTTGTCATAGGACTTCTTTTATTATTCTTTATCCCTGTGACTGTGATTGTTCATGCAAAAGAAGGGATTGTAACTAGTTCCGTCATTATTTTGCACTTAAACACATCCTCACATATTACGTTCAGCCTTGTTTTGAATGAAATCGCACTTATCTCCACTGGAATAGGGGTGGCCCTGATTATGAACCTTTATATGCCGAGTGTTGATAAAAAGCTGAAGGAATATCAGCTGAAAATTGAAGATAATCTTTCAAAAATCTTTCTGGAGATCGAAGAATATTTACTTTCAAACGATAGTTCATGGGACGGAAAAGAAATAACGGAGACCGCTCTATTAATTAATGAAGCAAAAACTCTGGCATTCAGAGATGTCGAAAACCACTTTATGAGACATGAAAATCTATACTACCACTATTTCAAGATGAGGGAAAAACAATTTGAAATTATTGAACGTGTTCTCCCAATTATTACTTCTATTAATGTGACGGTTGATCAGGCGCAAATTATCGCTGACTTTATTCAGGAAGTGAGAGAAGCGATACATCCTGGAAATACGGCACACAAGTTTTTAGTCAAGCTGCATCATATGAGAAAAAGCTTTGAAGAGATGCCGCTTCCTGAAACACGCGAAGAATTTGAAGCAAGAGCTGCTCTCTTGCACTTTGTGCGGGAAATGGAGCAGTATCTTGTCTTAAAAAGTCAGTTTAAAGGCATAATTGCAGAGCATGAATTTCGCCCTTCCCGTGCAACATAAAGAAAAAAGGGTGATTCATAATGAAGGCATTGCTTCTTTTCATCATGTTCCTTTCTCCGCTTTGGCCGCTTGGTGAAAATCCATCTGTCGGCGATCCTTATATCATTATCAATAAGCAGACAAACGAACTTGCATTTATTGATAATGGTCAGGTAGTGAAAGTATTTGACGTTGCTACAGGCAAGAATGAAGAGCTTACACCCGAAGGCGAATTTACCATCACCGTGAAAGCGGCAGATCCGTATTACCGAAAAAAGAACATTCCGGGCGGTGACCCTAAAAATCCGCTCGGCACCAGGTGGATTGGATTTGATGCGGAAGATTCAGATGGCAGAACGTACGGCATTCACGGAACGAATAATGAAGATTCAATTGGCACCTTTGTTACACAGGGATGTGTGCGCATGTACAATGAGGAAGTAGAAATTCTGTTTGAACATATTCCAATTGGAACAAAAGTATTTATAACAAAAAACGCCAAGCCGTTTGAAGAAATTGCTGCTGAAAAAGGAGCAATGAAAAAAGGTGATTCCTGACCCGAGGGAATCACCTTTTTTATTTTTTAATGTCGGTCATATGCCGATTACGATTTTTCACGATGTCAGGCTCCGGCAGTAAAGGAAAAAGCGCCTTTTCTGCCGGAGCCTTATCTGTCTGTCGGAGCTAAACGGGCAAAGCCGCTTTTCTATTAAAACCACATACTCATTCCAGCAAGTAAAGTCGTGGCAATCATTACGGCAAGCATCAGATAAATAACCACTTTTTGAAATCTTTTAGACATAATTTTCACTCCTATATAGGATTCTATCTATATTTTAACGTGAATAAATGGGTTGGACAAGGGATGAGATATGAACAAAATTGCACATTTTAGTCGAAGCAGCAGGAATTTTGACAGCTAATAAAGAAGTAAGTCATGTTCATAGGAGTTAAGCGTTTTCATCAAGAGGAGGGGAAAAGATGATTAAAAAGGTAGATCACATAGGGGTAGCTGTTCGTTCGATTTCTGAGGTGCTTCCGTTTTATGAGGAAACTCTCGGTTTACAGCTTCAAGGCATTGAACACGTAAAAGAACAAAAGGTGAACGTCGCTTTTTTGAAAATAGGCGATACCAAAATTGAATTACTTGAGCCCACTTCTGAGGACAGTGCTGTAGCCAAATTTATTGAAAAACAGGGAGAAGGCATACATCATTTGGCTTTGGGAGTGGATGATATAAAGAAAAGGATTGAAGAATTGAGGGTAAATGGAGTGAAAATGATTGATGAAACTCCAAGGAACGGTGCAGGCGGCGCTGCCATTGCCTTTTTGCATCCGAAATCTGCAAACGGAGTATTAGTGGAACTATGTGAAAAGAGAGAGGGTACAGTTCTATGAGCATTGATATTTTCGATAAAATAAATGAATTATATGATCGAAGACGTGAAGTGGAAATGGGCGGCGGAGATGAGCGCATTGAAAAACAGCATGAAAAAGGAAAGCTGACAGCAAGAGAGCGCATCGATCTTCTCGTTGATAAAGGAACATTCGTTGAAATGAATCCATTCATAGAGCACCGGTGCAATGACTTTGGTCTGAGCGGGAAAAAAGGGCCGGGTGACGGAGTCGTCACAGGCTACGGCAAAGTGAACGGACGACCTGTCTATTTATTTTCACAGGACTTTACGGTTTTTGGAGGAGCCCTTGGAGAGATGCATGCAAAGAAAATTGCTGCGGTTATGGACCTGGCAGCAAAAAGCGGAACGCCGTTCATTGGCCTTAACGACTCCGGAGGTGCTAGAATTCAGGAAGGTGTGGTATCATTAGATGGATATGGGCAGATTTTTTACCGCAATACCATCTACTCGGGCGTAATACCGCAAATTTCGGTTATCCTTGGTCCGTGTGCAGGCGGTGCCGTATATTCTCCTGCAATTACAGACTTTGTCTTTATGGTCGAGAAAACAAGTCAAATGTTTATAACAGGTCCTAAAGTGATTGAAACGGTAACAGGCGAAAAAATCAGTTCCGAAGATTTAGGCGGAGCTAAAGTACATAATACGATCAGCGGAAATGCCCATTTTTCAGGCGAAACAGAAGAAGAGGTGCTTTCTCAAGTCCGGAAATTAATCACCTATTTGCCGCAGAATAATCAGGAGAAAGCGCCGATTTTGCCATTCGATGATGATGCGGATTATCGTCCGAACCTGACAGACTGCATCCCATTTGATGCCCTCAGGCCTTATGATGTTCGAGTGGTTATTCAAGAAGTGGCTGATGCCGATTCTTTTTATGAAGTGCAAAAGGACTTTGCAAAAAATATAGTTGTCGGTTTTGCGAGAATAAAAGGTGAGGTCGTTGGACTCGTCTGCAATCAGCCAAAATACATGGCCGGCGGACTTGATATTGATTCTTCGGATAAAGCTTCCCGCTTCATCCGGTTTTGTGATTCGTTCCAGATTCCGATTATTACGTTTGAAGATGTTACTGGGTTTTTCCCTGGTATTAAGCAAGAGCACGGGGGAATCATCAGACACGGGGCAAAGATTTTGTATGCCTATTCAGAAGCAACCGTTCCTAAATTGACGGTTATTTTGCGAAAAGCCTACGGCGGAGCATACGTTGCACTGAACAGCAAATCGATTGGAGCGGATCTTGTTTTTGCATGGCCGAATGCCGAGATTGCCGTGATGGGTCCTCAGGGTGCTGCGAATATCATTTTCGCTAAAGAAATTGAAAACAGCGATAATCCTGAAGAGACAAGAGCAAATAAAATCGAAGAATACAGAGAGAAGTTCGCAAATCCTTATGTTGCTGCGAGTCAGGGTATGGTTGATGATGTCATTGATCCGCGGGATACAAGAATTAAATTGATTCAGGCACTTGAAATGCTCCGGACAAAGCAAGAGCAAAGACCTGCCAAAAAGCATGGGAACATTCCGCTTTAATACACTTTATGGAGGAATACATATGGTTAATCAAGAACGCTTAGTTAATGAATTTCTGGAGCTTGTGCAAATTGATTCAGAAACGAAATTCGAAACAGAAATTGCAAAAGTATTAAAAGAAAAGTTTTCATCACTTGGTGTTCATGTTGTTGAAGATGATACAACGGGTGTTACCGGACATGGTGCAGGAAATTTAATTTGTACTCTGGAAGCTGTAAAAGACGGAGTAGATCCGATTTATTTTACTTCACATATGGACACTGTTGTTCCTGGAAAAGGCATTAAGCCCTCTATTAAAGATGATTATATTGTGACAGACGGTACGACGATTTTAGGTGCTGATGATAAAACAGGTTTATCCGCGATGCTTGAAGCCGTTCGTGTGTTGAAGGAAAATAACATCTCTCATGGAAAAATCGAATTTATTATTACTGCCGGTGAAGAATCAGGTCTTGTAGGCGCGAAAGCCATTGATGGATCTCAAATCACGGCAAAATTCGGATATGCATTAGACAGTGATGGAAAAGTCGGGACAATTATTGTTGCAGCTCCAACACAAGCTAAAGTAAAAGCAGCCATCTTTGGCAAGACGGCTCATGCTGGTGTCGCCCCTGAAAAAGGCGTATCTGCGATCACCATTGCTGCAAAAGCAATTGCTAAAATGCCCTTAGGCAGAATTGATCATGAAACAACAGCTAACATTGGCCGTTTTGAAGGAGGCACGCAAACAAACATCGTTTGCGATCAAGTGAATATTTTAGCTGAAGCAAGATCTTTGGTTCCTGAGAAAATGGAAGCTCAAGTGGCGAAAATGAAAGAAGCTTTTGAAAGTGCTGCTGCTGAAATGGGCGGACGCGCTGAAGTGGATATTGAAGTGATGTATCCCGGCTTTAAATTTGGCGAGGGAGATCATGTTGTTGAAGTCGCTAAAAAAGCGGCTGCAGCAATCGGCCGAACAAGCGAGCTTCAAACAAGCGGCGGTGGCAGCGATGCCAATGTTATTGCCGGGTTTGACATTCCAACTGTGAATTTGGCAGTCGGGTATGAAGATATTCATACAACCAATGAAAAGATGCCGATAGAAGAGCTTGTGAAAACAGCAGAGCTTGTTGTCGCGATCATTGAGGAAGTAGCTAAAGGCGAATAATCCAAAAAGAATGGCAGGCGCAGCGATCGCTCCTGCTGTTTCTTATTTCAGAAATAGAGGTGTTCAGCATGAAAAAGAAAGAAAAAGCAACTTTTGCCGGAGGATGCTTCTGGTGTATGGTGAAGCCGTTTGACGAGCAGCCAGGCATCATTGAGGTTGTTTCTGGCTATACAGGAGGAACATTAGAAAATCCTTCTTATGAACAAATTAAAACAGGTGAAACAGGCCACCTGGAAGCTGTGGAAATTACATTTGAACCTGAAGTATTTTCATATGAAAGACTGCTCGAGTTATATTGGCCGCAAATTGATCCGACAGATGATGGCGGACAGTTCTTTGACCGGGGCAGCCAGTACCGCACAGCCATTTTTTATCATACAGAACAGCAGAAGCTAAAAGCAGAGCAGTCAAAAACTGCGATTGAAGAGAGCGGCCGCTTTAAGAAACCGATTGTAACGGAAATCCTTCCGGCAGCTCCTTTTTACCATGCAGAAGAATACCATCAAAAGTTTTATGCTAAAAATCCGGAGAAATATAAGCAAGAAAGAGAAGAATCCGGAAGAGAAGAATTTATAAAGAAAAATTGGAATCAGTAAAAAAAAGCCCGCTGCCTTATAACAAGACAGCGGGCTTTTTTAAGGTTTAATAACGTACTTGCGCTTATCTTAATGTGCCGATAATAGTTTGTCAAAGTGTGCAGCAGGGTACTTTCCTTATTAAGAAGAACGGTTCTGATTCTTGCCATTACAATAGGGTCCGTTCGGAGTTAAAGTACAGCAGAAAAAAATGAACAGCCGCACCGCCGCCATTCATCTGATGGCGGCTTTTTTAGATTATATGATAAAATGAAAAGAGAACGATTGTTTGGAAAGAAGATGAATAAGATGAAAGAGCTAAGTGGACCTAGAGTAATTTTACATGTGGACATGAACAGCTTTTATGCATCTGTTGAAATGGCATTTGACCCCGAACTTAGAGGAAAGCCGCTTGCAATTGCAGGAAACGTAGAAGAACGAAAAGGAATTGTGGTTACTTGCAGTTATGAAGCGAGGGCTAAGGGAGTGAAAACGACCATGCCGCTTTGGCAGGCGAAACGGCATTGTCCTGAACTGATTGTCCGAAAACCAAACTTTGACCGTTACAGAAAAGCCTCTAAAGCCATGTTCGGCCTTTTAAGGGAGTTTACACATCTGGTAGAGCCCGTTTCAATTGATGAAGGATATATGGATTTAACGGAGTTTTTAAAGGAGGGCAATCCTCTTCAAATCGCTAAGACCATTCAGGACAGGCTGATGGAAGAGCTTTTGCTGCCGGCAAGCATTGGCGTAGCACCTAATAAATTTCTCGCCAAAATGGCATCCAACATGAAAAAACCCCTCGGCATCACTGTACTCAGAAAGCGGGAGCTGGGTAAGACTCTTTGGCCGCTTCCTGTTAGCGAAATGCATGGGGTTGGAGAAAAAACGGCCGAGAAATTAAAAACAATTGGTATTCAAACGATAAAAGACCTTGCAGGTGCTGATGCGATTGGATTAAAGCAGCTTCTCGGAATCAACGGCGAGCGCCTGAAAAAAAGAGCAAATGGAATAGATGATAGAGAGGTAAACCCTGACTCCATCTATGATTTTAAAAGCATCGGAAACTCAACTACTTTATCAAAAGATACGACAGAGGCCAGAATTCTGTATGAAACTCTGAACCGTCTGTCACATTCGGTAAGCAGCAGAATGAAACGAAAGGATGTTCTCGGCACGAAAATCTTTACGACGATTCGTTATTCTGACCGAAGCACATATACTCGTAGTAAGAAACTGAATAACCCCATTGTTGAGACAGAGGATATTCTTACACATGCTAAAGCGCTGTTTGATAAGCATTGGACGGGTGAACCAATCCGGCTCCTTGGAGTAACATGCCAGGATCTTGTTCCGAAAGAGGATGCTTATAAGCAGCTGGATCTTTTTTCTTTTCAGGAGGACGCAAAAAAAGAACCGCTTTACAAAACCATTGAAGATATTAATAGAAAATACGGCAGCAGCATGGTCAAACGCGGGATGAAAGTGGACAAATCAGAAGATGATAAAACAAGCGGCACAAGTTTTAATAAAGATTTTTTAAGGGAATGATTAATGCGCTTTACTTGATAAAAGCAAGGCTCCTGTGTTATTTTTACATGAAGAATCCATGTGACTGTATGCATGAACTCTGTATATAAAAAATTGATTGAGAAGGGAAGTATCATAATGTCAAAACAGCAAATTGGCGTCATCGGTTTGGCCGTCATGGGCAAAAACCTCGCTCTTAATATAGAAAGCCGCGGATATTCCGTATCGGTTTATAATCGTTCTTCTGATAAAACAGAAGAGATGCTGAAAGAAAACAGCGGTAAAAATCTGGTTGGTACATACAGCATTGAAGAATTTGTTCAATCACTTGAAACTCCCCGCAAAATTTTGCTGATGGTCAAAGCGGGCTTTGCAACAGATGCTACAATAGAACAATTGCTTCCCCATTTAGATAAAGGGGATATTTTAATTGACGGCGGAAACACGCTGTATACAGACACACAGCGCCGCAACAAGGAGCTTGCCGAGAGCGGCATACACTTCATCGGCACTGGCGTATCCGGCGGTGAAGAAGGGGCACTTAAAGGGCCATCAATTATGCCTGGCGGCCAAAAAGAAGCCTTCGATCTAGTAAAGCCTATTTTCGAAGCGATTTCTGCAAAAGTTGATGGTGATCCATGTACTACATACATCGGTCCTGATGGTGCTGGCCATTATGTGAAAATGGTTCATAACGGCATTGAATACGGCGACATGCAGCTGATTTCAGAAGCTTATTTTATTTTGAAAAATGTTCTAGGTCTATCTGCAGAGGAATTGCATGAAGTATTTGCGGACTGGAATCAAGGCGAGCTTGACAGCTATTTAATTGAAATCACAGCTGACATCTTCACTAAAACGGATGAAGAAACCGGAAAGCCGCTTGTTGACGTCATTTTAGATACTGCAGGCCAAAAAGGCACTGGAAAATGGACAAGCAAAAGCGCCCTTGATTTAGGTGTTCCGCTGCCGATTATTACAGAATCAGTTTTTGCACGATTCATTTCTGCCATGAAGGATGAGCGCGTGAAAGCAAGCAAAATCTTATCAGGACCTGCTGTTTCTCCTTTTGAAGGCGACAAGGCAGAACTGATTGAAGTTGTGCGCAAAGCTCTTTATATGAGTAAAATCTGTTCTTATGCACAAGGTTTCGCTCAAATGAGAGCAGCTTCTGATGAATACAAGTGGGATCTTCAGTACGGCGATATCGCCATGATTTTCAGAGGCGGCTGTATCATTCGCGCTGCATTCCTGCAAAAAATCAAAGATGCATATGACCGTGATGCAAACCTTGCAAACCTGCTGCTTGATCCATACTTTAAAGAAATAGCAGAAAGCTACCAGGGAGCACTTCGCAAAGTCTTAACGGTTGCGATTGAACAGGGAGTTCCGGTGCCAAGCTTCTCAGCTGCGTTATCATACTATGACAGCTACCGGACAGAAACGCTTCCTGCCAACCTTATTCAGGCACAGCGCGACTACTTTGGAGCTCATACGTATCAGCGTACGGATAAAGAAGGGATCTTCCATACGGAATGGATGTCAAAATAAGAAAAACAAAACACGGTGCCACCCGAGCGCCGTGTTTTCTTTATGTTTTCTCCTTGATGTTTCTGGGTAAAAAAGAAACAGAATGATTAAACGGGGTGAAAACGAATGCTTTATTTACTGGCCATATTGCTGCCGCCTGCAGCCGTGCTTTTTGTTGGCAAACCATTTCAGGCGCTGCTGAATTTGATTTTAACATTGATTTTCTATATTCCGGGAGCCATTCATGCGGTACTGGTTGTAAAAGATGCGAAGGCAGATAAACGAGCGAAAAAGTATGGCAGTCATTATTAATAGATAGGCCGGGCATGTAAGCGTATGTCCGGTTTTTTCATGAATTCAAATTAGTTGACGATTTTGGATGGAGCGCGTATATTTCATTAGGTACACGAAATAAAAAGGCGGGATCACATGTCAGCTATCACAACAGAAATACCTATTGAAAAAAATGAACATGGATTAGCCCACGAAACAAAGATTGTTTTGTTATGGAGCTTAACAGTCTGGCTTGTCGTAATGAACACGACAATGTTCAATGTAGCGCTGCCAAGTGTGTTAAATGACCTGAGCTTATCATCTGGAACAGCATCATGGATTGTATCCGGCTATTCGATTGCCTTTGCTATTTCCACTTTGACTTACAGCCGCTTATCTGATTTTATTCCGATATCAAAACTGCTTTCTATTGGGTTAATCCTGCTTGGAATCTCGTCCATCATCGGATTTTTCTCTAACGATTTTTATATGCTTTTAACTGCCCGTGTCCTGCAGGCTGCAGGTGCCGGGGCTGTTCCTGGTCTTGCAATGGTTCTTGCAGGGAAATACATTCCTATATCAAGAAGGGGAAAAGCTATGTCGCTTATTTCATCAGCTGCCTCTCTTGGTTTTGGTCTAGGTCCTGTTATAGGAGGAGCCATTACACAATATTTCGGCTGGCATTATCTTTTTTTAATTACGGGATTTGTCATCCTGCTTTTGCCGCTCTTTCAAAAACTCTTGCCGAAAGAAGATGCAAAGCAAGTCCACTTTGATTCTTTCGGAGGCTTGCTGACTGGACTTGGCGTTACTGGATTGCTGTTATTTTTATCAACGATGTCCATACCATTGCTTGCCGGCACAATCATTCTATTATTTATTCTCTGGAGACATGTGCATAAAGTCGACATACCGTTTGTCCAGCCGTCTCTTTTGCGTAATCGGCCATACTTGAAATTAGCCGGAGTCGGATTTTCTGCTTTTATTGTTCATTTCTCAACTCTGTTTTTAATGCCGATTATCCTGACAGTCATTTTTGAGAAAGATCCGGCTGCCATCGGAATGATTATCTTCCCGGGAGCTATTTTGTCTGCAGTCGCAGCTCAGTTTATTGGCCGTTTGATCGATAAGTTCGGAAATCTTCCGCTCATCTTATTTGGTCATGCAGCACTATTGATTTCAACCGTTATATTGGTCTTTTTCTCAGGCTTCTCACCTTATGCCATTTTAATTGCCTATATGTTTATGAGCACTGGTTTTTCAAGCTTAACATCAAGCATTGCAAATGAGGCAACCCGCATCCTGCCAAAAAAAGAAATTGGAGCGGGTATGGGGATGACACAGCTTGTGCAATTCTTTGGGGGAGCTTTCGGAGTTGCTCTCTCCGGGCTGTTTATTGAATGGCAGCAGGGACTTGCACCTAAGCTGATTTATACTAATATTTTTGCAGGGCTATCGGGACTAATTATATGCTCACTGACCGTTTTTCTTATGTATTATCTTAAAAGTAAAAAGGATTTCAACCAGTAGCCCCTCTGTGAGGAGGCTTTTTTTATTCAAAAATAAAACGCCTGGAATTTCCAGGCGTTTAAACTTTTTATTCTACAATATCTGTAATCGGCCACCAGTGAAAGCCGTCTTTTTCTAGCATTTCATCTGCTGCTTTCGGGCCCATTGACCCGGCAGCGTAGTTAGGGAAGTCTGCTTTTGCTGATTCCCATGCTTTAGAGATGGTATCAACATAGCTCCATGATAATGAAACTTCATCCCAGTGCGTGAAGTTTGTAGCATCTCCGCGCAGGCCATCGTAGATTAATTTTTCATAGGCTTCAGGCGTATTGAACTGATCGACACAATTGCTGCAATAGTCGAGTTTGATCGGTTTCACATATGATCCGCCGCCTGATTCTTTTGCATTCAAATGAAGGGTAATGCCTTCATCAGGCTGAATATGAATGACGAGCAGGTTTGGATGCTTGCTGTCGACATCTTTTGAATATAGGTTCATCGGCAAATCTTTAAATTGAACAACAATCTTTGTGGATTTTGCCGCCATTCGTTTTCCTGTACGGATGTAGAATGGAACACCTGCCCATCTGAAGTTATCAATCATGACTTTGCCTGCTACGTATGTTTCTGTATTGGATTCGGTATCCACATTGCTTTCCTCGCGGTAGCCAGGAACCGTTTTTCCTTCAGATTCGCCCTTGCCGTACTGTCCGCGAACGAAGTAATCAGCAACATCTTTTTCCGTCATCGGGCGAAGGGCTCGCATGACCTTCACTTTTTCAGATCGGATTTCATCTGTTTCAAGCTTAATCGGCGGCTCCATCGCTAGCAGGGCAACCATCTGCATAAGGTGATTCTGGACCATATCCCGAAGTGCGCCGGAGTTTTCATAGTAACGTCCGCGGTCTTCTACACCTAGCACTTCGCTTGAAGTAACCTGGATATTTGAGATATAGCGGTTGTTCCAGACAGACTCAAACAATGCGTTTGAGAAACGGATCACTTCTATATTTTGGACCATTTGCTTTCCTAAGTAATGATCAATCCGGTAGATTTGATCTTCAGAAAAAGCTTCGCGGATTTCATCATTTAATTGCTGTGCTGAAGGCAAATCATGTCCAAACGGTTTTTCGATCACAAGGCGGCTCCAGCCCTCTGTTGCAGTTAATCCCTCTTTTTTAAGATTGCGTGCAATCGTTCCGAAGAATTCAGGTGCCATGGCCATGTAGAACATCCGGTTTCCCGGGATTTGATACTTGCTGTCCATATCTGACAGGATACCTTTTAACTCTAAGTATGAAGATGGATTTGTCACATCGAACGGATGATAATAAAAGTGTGATGAGAATTCTTCAAGCTCTGTTGATTGCTTAATCGATGATTGAATCGATTCACTGACATTCGAACGGAATTCTTCTTTCGTCCAGGGTCTTCTTCCTACACCGACAACTGCGAAATCAGCATCGATTTTCTTGCTGCGGTACAGGCGGTAGAGAGAGGGGAAAAGCTTGCGTTTTGCAAGGTCTCCTGTTGCTCCGAATATTACTATAACTGCTTTTGGTTTTTGTTCCGTATTCATGTATTGTACCTCACTTTATATCAGCCGGATTTATTAAAAAAGTATGTAACCTGTTTAAGTACTTAATTTTAATGCTAAAAATGAAGTAAATCAAACATTTAAGTTTATTTTCATACATAAGTAGTATGAACCAATTGATTAAAATCCATAAATCGGAAAAAAAGATAAAAGATGAAATAATACTCGGTCGCAGGAAAGATCCTTGTTGATGTTGAATGGAAGGGACCAAAGTCCGTTTCCTGTCTCTGGAAAACGGCATGAATCTTCCCTTTATTGAAAAAGGATCACGCCCTGACGAGGATAAGAAAGCTGCGTCACGGTTGCTTATGGCAATCACTACAGCCTTTAGGTCGGCGATAAGTGGAAAGCCGGAGGGGACATTTATACCGTAACAGCGCATGTGCACTTGCCGGATTACATTTACGGCGTACAAAATGAGAACGATCTGTTTATGATTCCAAGATCTTTGGTGCAAAGATACCGCTCCCGGTGTCTTTTCGCATTAATTCAGGCGTTCTATTCTTTTAAAAGGATCGGTTGTCCAAGTTTCGCAGGGAACGGCTGATTTAGAGACCATGGCATCAAGTACACGGGGAACTAAGTGATCCCGGCTAATATAGTGTTTGATCGTTTCTTTCTCCAGTTTAAAAAAAGCTGCTTCCATGATTTCATCCGGCTGTTTTTCAAGTTTCCCGCTCTGCAGCTCAGCATGAAACACGATGTTTAAAATGCTGCCCGTCGGGATGAAATAAACTCCGCTTATGCCTATATGCTGAATAATAAACCCTGTTTCCTCAAGAATCTCGCGGCAGAGGGCCTGCTCGAGCGGCTTGCCTTCTTCAACCTGGCCTCCTGGAAGCTCCCATGTGTCTTTTCGGTGGAATGTTTTCACCAGCAGCACTTCATTGTTTTTATTTGTAATGAAAGCAGATCACAGCCACGATGTGTTTTGGAGTTTTCATAGAATCCCCTTTCTTCAAGCTATTGATATATTCTTCTAAACCATTTAAATCCCTTTTCATTCTTCATATTTTCCGGGAAGTCATGTATTCTAATAGATAAGAAAATCGGACGAGGTGAAGCAATTTTGGATCTGCTGTTTTTAGGAACGGGTGCGGGAATGCCCGCAAAAGCAAGAAATGTCAGCTCAATCGCGCTGCGTCTTTTAGAGGAACGCAAATCCGTCTGGCTGTTTGACTGCGGGGAGGCAACGCAGCATCAAATTTTATATACTACAATAAAACCGAGGAAAATTGAAAAAATCTTTATAACACATATGCATGGTGATCATATATTCGGATTGCCGGGTTTTTTGGGGAGCCGTTCGTTTCAGGGAGGGGAAGAGCCTCTGACGATTTATGGTCCTGCCGGAATTAAAGAATATGTTCAGTCTTCTCTTCAGCTTAGTTTTACACATTTAAAATATCCGCTTGAAATCGTTGAAATTGACGAAGGTCTTGTTTTTGAAGATGAGCAATTTACTGTTGCGGCGAAGAAACTGGAACACGGCGTTCCTTCATACGGTTACCGGATTACTGAAAAGGATGCTCCGGGCATGCTCCTTGTGGACAAATTAAAAGAGGAAGGAGTAGGGCCGGGTCCTGTTTATAAAAAATTAAAAGATGGCGAAACCGTTTATTTAGAAGACGGCAGAGTGTTATCTGGCGCTGACTTTCTTGGAGCACCTAAAAAAGGAAGAGTTGTGGCAATATTAGGAGATACGAGAACATGTCCGCAAATTCTGGATCTTGCACGAAACGCAGACATGCTTGTCCATGAGGCGACGTTCGGTGAGGAAGATGAACTGCTTGCATACCAGTATTTTCATTCCTCAACAACCCAGGCTGCAGCAGCTGCTTTAGAAGCAAATGCAAAAAAACTGGTTCTGACTCACATTAGTGCCCGCTATCAGGATGATGATAAGGACACACTCTTAAGTGAAGCAGCCTCAATATTTACTAACACATCGGTTGCGGAGGATTTTTCATGTTTTGAAGTGGAGAGAGCAAATGACTAAAATCATATATGCTGTTCGGCATTGTCAGGCGAAGGGTCAGGCATTTGATGCTGAGCTTACAAATGAAGGACTTGCCCAGGCTTTAGATCTTGCTGAGTTTTTTAAAGGACTTGAAGTTGACAAAATCATCTCAAGTCCCTTTCTCCGTGCCATTCAAACGGCAGCTCCGCTTGCCGAAAAGAAAAAGCTTGAACTGCACCTTGATAAGCGTTTATCCGAAAGAGTGATGAGCGGAAAGAGCATGGATGATTGGAAAGACAGGCTTAAGGATACATTTGACGATCTGTCTCTTGCATTTGAAGGAGGCGAGTCTAACCAATCGGGCTTGGAGCAGGTTTGTTCTCTTCTGGCCGAGATTACTGCTGCAAAAGAAAAACATACAATACTTGTCAGTCATGGAAATTTAACAACCTTGCTGCTGAGATCTTTTGATCATTCATTCGGATATGATCATTTGATGAGCATGTCGAATCCCGATGTGTTTAAAATTATTCTCAAGCACGATGGGAAAGCGGACATTCAGAGAATATGGAGTTGACAAAGGAGAAAGGACCAGATAAAATAATATTATCAAATCGTAACTATTACGTTTTATGATTTATAGGAGGAAATATGACATGAGAGTGAACGTAACCCTGCAATGCACCGAGACTGGTGATCGCAATTACATAACAAAAAAGAACAAACGAAACAATCCAGACCGTCTGGAATTGAAAAAATATTCACCCAGACTTAAAAAAGTAACCCTGCACCGCGAAACAAAATAATGATTGAGGAGGAACGGCATCAGATTTTGATGAAGTTCCTTTTTTCTTGCCTGAAAATGGCGAAATAGTGCAGATTATTTCCCTGTACGGATAACAGGAATACAGCTTAAAGGCCTAGAATATAAAAAATAACAGGAGACACTTGAAGAATGGGGGGATTTAGTGAATAAATACAAAGTATTCTTAGGTTTATTCATTTGTTTTGGTCTGGCCTTTGTCATCTGGTCAATGACAGAAATATCACAATCCTTCGATGAGCCTCTTGAAGCGCTGCAGCATACGAAACATGATATGGAAGTAGTCATTCCAGCCTATAAAATAAATGATGAAGCCCTCTTCTTTTTTATTGACCAAAAGAATCATCTGGGAATGGCTTTTTTAAAAGAAGGAATTTATGGATGGAAAGCTGGGTCCATCTCAACGAATCCGCTCGAAGACCGTCCAGCTGAAAGTGAACTTTTAAATTATCATTTCTACGGAAACTCAATGATCTATGGTCTTCTCTCAGATGAGAAAGGATCTCTGGAAGTGAAAATAAACGGGGCCGAAGCACGCACTCTCCAAGTAGGCGGCATGCTGGAGAAAGAAATCGCCCAAAAATACAATCTGCAAAACACGGTCCTCTGGTATTATCAGCAAGATGAGCTGGTGCCCGGAGGAGGAGAGGTTGAGCTCCTTCAGGATAAAGTGAAGCTTGTAGACGAAAAGGGTTTTTAGCGATAGTTGAGAGGGGCTGATGTAGCTCCTTTTTTATTGAATTTACATTTTCTATATTGATTGTACAATTGCATTCTAAGGCGATGACCAGGAGCAGTCCCATAAATTTAAAGTCAACACGAACGACTTGGTGCTTGCTCTGAAATGAAAGAAACAGGGAGAAAAGAGGTCTGGGTACCGCAACTCGGTTTTCAACAAGGAAGGATGGAACGGAAATTGAAAAAGTTTTATTGCGTTCTCCAGACGATTGTATCTTGTCTTTGTGCCAGAGAAAAGAATAGATGAATTACTTTCTAAAAAAAGCAGCCGTCATGGCTGCTTTTTCAGGTATAAACTTAAAAATTCCTTACCATCCTCGTGCATATTGCTTCGGAGCTTCAATTTCCGCTCCAAGCTCAAGTGCTGCTGTCCGAGGCCAATATGGATCGCGCAGAAGTGCGCGTGCAAGGAAAATCAAATCCGCACGTTCGTTTCCGAGAATCTCATCTGCCTGGATTCCTGATGTGATGAGTCCGACCGCACCAGTGTCAATGCCTGCTCCTTCCCGGATGCGCTCGGCAAATTTCACTTGATATCCAGGGAAAACTTTTATATCAGCAGGCACTAACGCCCCTGAGCTGACATCAATTAAATCAACGCCCTGTTCCTTCATCCAGGTGCTGAATTCCACATAATCTTCTACGTCTAATCCTTCAGGATGATAGTCTGTTGCGGATACCCTGACAAACAATGGACCATCCCATTCATCTTTTACTGCTTCTATCACTTCATGCAGGAAACGGTAGCGGTTTTCTTTGCTTCCGCCATATTCATCTGTCCGTTTATTTGACAGAGGGGACAGGAATTGATTGATTAGATAACCATGCGCCCCGTGAATTTCAATGATATCGAATCCCGCTTTTTTAGCGCGGTTCGCCCCGTCCTTAAATGCTTGAATGGTTTCAGAGATCTGTTCCTTCGTCATTGCAGCGGGAGTTTTCATTTTTTCATTAAAAGCAAGTGCTGAAGGCGAAATGATTTCTCCTTCTAAAACAGCCTTTCGTCCCGCATGTGCAAGCTGGATGGCTGTTTTCGCCCCATATTGCTTCATGCTGTCTACAAGCTTTGCAAGTCCATCTACATGTTCTTCGTTCCAAATCCCTAAATCCTGAGGGGAGATTCTTCCTTGAGGAGTGACAGATGTTGCTTCTACCATGATCAGTCCAGCACCGCCGACTGCCCGGCTGATATAGTGTGTCATGTGAAAATCTTCGACCATGCCGCCTTCGCGATGGGAAGAATACATACACATTGGAGACATCACTATGCGATTTTTCAGTGTGACATTTTTTACGGTATATGGTGTGAATAAATGATTTTTCATCTAGCTTTGCCTCCCTGAAATGAATTTCATAAAAAGTATAACAGCTTTAAATGCATACTTCATTGAAGTTGCCTGACACCTCTTTTAAAAATTGCGAAAATTCTATAGAATAGAAACAGCATTTATTATAGGAGGTCTCATCATGAATTCAAAATGGCAATCAAAACAGCAGTTGACGGAACTTTTAACAGGCCTAGTGAACCTTGCAAGCATTACAGGATCAAAAGATGAGATTGCACTTGCCCAGCATCTTTATTATGTACTGAATGATTTTCCTTATTTTAAAGAAAATCCTGATTTTCTTCAGCTGCATCCGCTTGCTGATGGACGGTATTTTCTGACTGCGCTTGTAAAAAGCAAGAAGCAGACAGACGAAACCGTTCTTTTATTGAGTCATTTTGATGTTGTTGATGTGAAAGATTATGGTCACCTGCAGCATTTAGCGTTCCATCCTCACGAATTAACGAAGGAGCTGCTGAATTCAGCGGATCTGCTGCCTCCTCATGTAAAAGAAGATATTGAAACAGGCGACTGGCTGTTTGGCCGGGGCACAATGGATATGAAAGCGGGTCTGACCGTACAGCTTGGAATGCTTGAACGAGCAATGGAAGGGGAGTTTGAAGGGAATCTTCTTTTGCTGACCGTCCCTGATGAAGAAGTGAATTCTGCCGGTATGCTTGGCGCGGTACCTGTTTTGAAAGATCTGAAAAACCAGTTTAACCTTTCATACCGGGCATGCGTAAATTCAGAACCAATGTTCTCGAGATATCCAAACGATAAGAATTATTATGTATACAGCGGTTCAATCGGCAAAGTGCTTGCGGGATTTTACTGCAGCGGAGTTGAAACCCATGTTGGGGAGCCTTTTTCAGGATTAAACGCAAACCTGATGGTATCAGAGCTTAACAGGCTGCTTGAACTGAACGAACGTTACAGCGAAATAGTGGATGACGAAGTCACGCCTCCGCCGATGAATCTGATGCAAAAGGATTTAAAGGAAGAGTATTCGGTGCAAATTCCGCATGAAGCCGTTGCGCTTTTTAATATTTTAACAATGAAACGCAGCATGCTTGAGCTGCATGATATGCTTTTGAAAACAGCAGAGGAAGCGGCAAACAATATTGAGCGCTTCTATGACGAGAAAGCAAGCCGCTACAGCCAGTCTGTCACATATACACCAGCGTCCTATCAAGTCACCGTCATGTCCTATGATGACTTGCTAGAATACGCCGTGAAGAAAGTCGGAGAGGCTGAAGTGAACCGGCATATTCATTATTTAAAAGCCAATCGCGGAGCTCTGGATGACCGCCATTTCACAAATAAAATTGTCTCTGGTTTATCTGGCTTGTGCAAGGAGCTTGCGCCTTTGATTGTTGTTTTTTACAGTCCGCCGTTTTATCCATCGGTTTCTTCAAAAGAGGATGATTTTATACAAGGAATTCTTTCAGAGGTTCAAAGCTATGCGAAGGATCAGTTTCATATTTCACTCAAGAATCAGCAATATTTTGCCGGACTTTCAGATTTAAGCTTCCTGCAGATTAGAGAAAGCGAAGAATCCATCCGTGAGCTGACTGCCAACATGCCGATTTACGGGGACCATTATCAGCTTCCTCTTGAGGAAATCAAAGCCCTGAACATCCCTGTTTTAAATGTCGGGCCATTCGGCAAGGATCCTCACAAATGGACGGAGCGTCTGCATCTCCCTTATTCTTTTGAAACGTGTCCAAAGCTGCTTTCTTTTACACTGAAGAGGATTTTTGAGAAGAAATAGGGATGTTGTCCCTGAATTGGAGCTATTAATAGGGGAGATTCAAATATTGACTCAAAATAGAAAAATATTTATGTTTGTTGTGAATGTTGAAGGAGCTGTTTTTAAAGATGACAGCTGGCTGATTATTAAAAGAAGCATGACGGAAGAACATGCAGCAGGCCAGCTTTCCCTCGCAGGCGGAAAAGTGGAACAGGAAGGGCCTTCCTCAAATATTTTAGAACGGACGCTGAAACGCGAAATTGAGGAAGAAACCGGAATTGAAATAAGTGATGACATGTGTTATGTGCACAGCACCTCTTTCATATCTGATGATGGAACCCAAGTGGTTGATGTTGTTTTTTTGTGTGAATATAAGAGAGGCACACCTTATGCAAAATGCGAAGAAGAGGTACCATCTGCTGCCTGGATGACATTTGAAGAGATCATGGCGGATGAAGATTCTCCGCCTTGGCTTAAAAACAGCATTCAGCTCTCTAACTCTTTGAAACTGAAAAAAGAGACTGGCCAGATCCTTCCATAGATCAGGGTGAGCCTCTTTTTTTAGTTAATGGGCAGTGTTTGGTTTTCTTCAGCAAGTGAGTGATTCTTGTATTCAATCATGCTGTGATTGCTCAGCCAGTTCTCTACTGCTTTTAGATCGTACATGATTTCTGCCTGACTTGAAAAATAAGGGTGCAGATCATATTGATTAACGATTCTTCCGCCAATAAGAATGGCTGGATGGTTCGGCAATCCAGCCAGTGCATCAACATATTTCTTTCTATTCGGCAAATGATACACAATGGAAAGTGGAGAGGCATATTATTTCAGGTCTCCAGAGTTCTGCTTTCTGAATGGCATATTCAAGCGGCAGGTTAGGGCCTAAATAATGTGTTTCGTACCCTTTTTCATCAAATAGGCTATTGACCATTTTCAGGCCTAAATCATGCTGCTTACCTTCAACACACAGAAGCATCGCTTTTTTTCTGCCGGCTGATGCTGAAATTTGCATTCGCGGATAAAGTGTCGATAAAATAAAATCACAAACTGCGCTTGCCAAATACTCATCCGCTACGGTAATCTCATTGTTTTCCCATAACTCGCCTGCATATTGCATTGCAGGCGTAAAGATTTCTTCAAACAGTTCCATAGGTGCCAGGTACTGTGGGCTTTGATTAATTGTACTGCATGCTCATCGCCATTCAATAACAATTGAGCAAACTCCAGAGCTTGAGAATTCTTCAAAACAGAACACCCCGTTTCTCATTATTTCTCATTTTCTATTAAAAGCGAGTGGGTGCCAGCATCTAAAAAATAGGCTGACACTGTCTCTTTGTCCTCGATTTCAGCTCAGGGGAGCACTTCTTTACACTTATCGTTTTGTAGAAGGAGAAAATCTGCAAATCCTTCAGCCGTGTCTGCCATGCGGGAACAATTTTTATATATTGCAATGGCTTCATCAGCCTTTTCCATTCGGCACATATTTTGCTTTGTCTGACCTTGTCTTTTTTACTTCAACGCCCCGCTGTTATTCCTGCACCAAATCACTTAAAATATGCTCTTTTAATGCATTTTTTGCAAATATCTCTCTGAGCTCTTGCGATCGCTCAGTCGCTCTGTTAATACAGGCAGCAATTGCTTCGCTGACTTGATATTCCTCCAGTTTTTCTATGCCGGCTTCAGTCGTGCCCCCAGGACTTGTTACTTCTTTTCGGAGAAGCGCAGGCTCTTTTTGTGAAGTAAGGAGCATTTCTGCTGCCCCGAGCAGAGTCTGCGCAATCAATGCTTTCGCTGTCTCTTTTTCAAGGCCGGTTTCTGCAGCTGCTTTTTCAAGCGCTTCTGCGATGTAATAAACGTAAGCAGGGCCGCTTCCGGAAAGGCCTGTTACTGCATCCAGCTGGTGTTCTAAAACACGGGTAACAGTCCCGATTGCTTCAAAAAGTCCGGTTGCCTGCTTCAGCTGATCCGCTGTTACCGCTGAATTGCATGCAAGTGCTGTTGCCGATCTCTGAATCGCAGCCGATGTATTTGGCATCGCCCGGATAATGGACAGCTCTTTTCCGAAAAGCTCCCTGATGGTTTCACTCGAGATGCCGGCGAGAACGGAAATAATGACCTGACTGCTGTCCACATAATCCCGGATGCTTTCGATACCTGCTTTAACATCTTTTGGTTTCATTGCAAGGATAATAATGGAAGCACCTTCAACTGTTTCCTGTTTGTTTTTTGTAACCGAAACTCCGTAAGCTTGATTGAGAAAGTTCAGCCTTTCTCTGCTTGAGCGATTTGTGACTTTTATATGTTCAGGGAGGCAGACACCGCCGCTGATTAATCCGTTAATGATGGCCTCTGCCATTGATCCTGCACCTACAAATGCGATGTGTTTCATGTGAATTCCTCCTTATTTTGAAAAATAAAAAAACCTTTTCATCCAATTAAAAATAAAGGACGAAAAGGTTTCCGCGGTACCACCTTCATTGGGAAATGCGCGATGCATGACCCCAACTTAATATCCCGTAACGAGGGATCACGTCAAGTTTGCCTGAGAGCTCACAGGGCAGGTTCAATCAGCAAGAGGATGGTGAAACCTTTCAGCCGGCGGATTTCACTCTCTGTTTATCATTGCTTGATTTACTATTCCTGTTCATTGCTCAATCTATATTTTTCCTGCATTCGTGCATTTAAGTTATTTGTTCATCATTATGCGAGGTTAGACAAGGGTTTGTCAAGCGGATTTTTTTCCTATTTCTGCAATGAATTATTTGAAAATAATGACACATTTGCAGTGAACGTGTAAAATAAGCTATATAATTAATGAATAAACATTCATAATTCATGCGTTGAATATATTAGACTTATATAAAAATAACAAATGAGGAAGATGGTATGAAAACGAAATCAGATAGGATCATCAAAATAACCTTGCCGACTCCTTTTCCAGTAGGAGATGTGAATATATACCTTGTTAAAGGAGATAGGCTGACACTGATTGATGCCGGACCTAAAACACCCGAAGCCCTCTCTGCCCTGAATACTCAAATGGAGCAGGCCGGATACAGGATTGAAGACATTGAACAGGTCATTCTGACGCATCATCATCCAGATCATGTCGGGCTGCTTGATTACCTGCCTCAATCGGTGGATGTGACCGGACACCCATATAATGCGCCTTGGATCATACAGGATGAGTCATTTATGACTGCTCAAAAAGAATTCTTTATGAAACTGTTCACGGAATTTGGCATTGATGAGCAGCTGCTTCCTTATTTGGCTCAGTTTGATTCGTCGTTGAAATATGCATGCAAGCGGAACTTAACATCATCTCTAAGGGAAGGAGACTCTGTTCCAGGCATGGACGGCTGGCATGTGATTGAAACCCCGGGGCATGCCCAAACGCATATCGCCCTTTATCGCGCGGAGGATGGCCTGATGTTTGGCGGCGATCATCTTCTTCAGCATATTTCGGCAAATCCGCTGCTTGAGCCTCCAATGGATGGGGGAGAGCGGCCAAGACCTCAGATTCAATTTAATGAATCATTTAAATCCCTGCTGAAAATTCCAATTTCAAACGTATTTTCAGGGCATGGGGAAACGGTGCTGCAGCCGCATGAACTCATTCGCTATCGCTTGAAAAAACAGGCGGAACGTGCATTTGAAGTGCGCAGCTCTATAAAAGAAAAACCGATGACAGCATTTGAAGCTTGTCAGAGGCTCTTTCCGCATCTTTATAAAAGACAATTGATGCTTACAATGTCGGAAACGGTCGGGCAGCTGGATTATTTAGAGGCATTGGGAGAAATTAAAGGGCATATGGAGGGAGCAAAGAAAATTTATTCTTGCTGGGGTGTACAAAATGAATGAAAAACTGAAAAACCGCTACGTAGTCGTAACAGGAGCGTCGGGTGGAATTGGCGAAAAAATGGCGGTGCTCGTGGCCAAGAGCGGCGGACATCCCATTTTACTTGCCAGAAGATCGGACCGTCTGGCTGCTGCTGCGGAACATATTACAAAAAACTACCATGTTTCGTGTCTTTACTATCAGCTGGATGTCAGTGATCTGAATGCTGTTCAGCAGACATTTGACCGGATGATGAGTGACATTCCGCAAATTGATATTCTCGTTAATAATGCCGGATTCGGTATTTTCAACACCGTTCTGGATGCTACTCTTGAGGAAATGAAATCAATGTTTGAAGTGAACGTCTTCGGCTTAATCGCATGCACAAAAATGGTGCTTCCTTCCATGAAGAAGCGAAACGATGGCCATATCATCAATATCGCTTCACAGGCAGGAAAGCTTGCCACGCCTAAATCAAGCTTGTATGCTGCTTCCAAGCATGCCGTACTCGGGTTTACAAACAGCCTGCGGATGGAGCTTTTAGAAACGAATATTCATGTCACTTCGGTTAATCCGGGGCCTATTAAAACAGACTTTTTCGAAATCGCGGACCAAAGCGGCAACTATGTAAAAAATGTGGAGCGTTTTATGCTGAATCCTGATAGGGTGTCAGAGAAGATTGTGGGCTCCATGCTCACTGACAGGCGTGAAATTAACTTGCCCGGCTGGATGAATGCGGGCAGCAGTTTTTATCAGCTTATGCCCCGTTTGTTTGAAAAAGTGGCGGGGAAGGCGTTATCAAGGAAATAAAACAAAACCGGCCCATCGGCCGGTTTTGTGCTTTTACAGGGGCTGGCGTAATATACCACTGAGCGGATGACCCCATAAAGCAACTTTCAGCTGCTATTTAAAATGAACTGAGAGATACTCTGAAATTTGGCTAATCAACAAATGCCCGGAAAAAAATTCCTAAAAAGCGCTAAAAAATCAACAAAGCGGCTAAATAAAGAGGAATTCCGGATAATAACATTGTGCTGTTCGCTTTCCGGCGGAATTTCTCTGCTTGCGGCATTCAGCTGAAAACGGCTGAAGCAAAAAAAAAACGCTTTGGCTGAATTAAATCCGAAAACGGCTGAAAGATTTTTAAAAAATGGCTGTAAAAATCCTCATTTTGGCTGTATGATACAAGCGGCTGGGTCAAACCTGGCCTTTTCTCTTGAGTTCTTATCTCCCTGCCATATCTGAATGGCCGGTTCCGCTTTTCTCGGTGTCCAGTTCCACCTCCTAACTCCTCGGCCAGAACGGATCCGCCAGCAAAGGCAAAAAGCGCCTTTTCTGTCGGATCCTTTTCTGTCTGTCGGAGTTAAACAGTCGGTTCCGCTTTTCTGTCTATAACTCCTGATTCGTCACATACCCATACACAACATCCTCAACTATTTCAAACCATTCCGTTTCTTCTTGCTTTTTTTCTATTACTTTTGCAACAAGTTCATGTGCTTCTTTTTCACTAAGCGATCCCTCTAGCTCATACTGCTGAAAGGATTGCTGAATCATTTTATAAATCCACTTTTCGTCCATGTTCCACCTCTTCTTACACATGATTATAAGCGGGTTTTCAGCGGATGCCAAGCAGTCACTTTTGCTTTTCTTGATGTCCAGCTCCACCTCCTGACTCCTCGGCCAGAACGGATCCGCCAGTAAAGGCAAAAAGCGCCTTTTCTTTTCTGTCTGCCTGCGCTAAGCAGCCGGGTCCGCTTTTCTTGGCGAAAACTACCATTGAAATCGAACGTATATTCGCTTACTATAAATCATATAATAAACACGAACATATATTCTGTTATAGGGAGTAAGAACTATGATTGAGGATTACAGTCAATTTCCAAAACGAAAAATTCTGTGCATTGACATGAAAAGCTTTTATGCAAGCTGCGCAGCGGTCCTGTATGGACTCGATCCGCTGACATGCCATTTAGCTGTTGTCGGCGATACAAAGCGGCAGGGGAGCATTGTGCTTGCAGCTTCACCCTGTCTGAAAAAGGAATTTGGCATTAAAACCGGATCTCGTTTGTTCGAAATTCCAAAAGATCCCCGCATTCACATTGTAAATGCAAAGATGGCATCCTTTGTCCGGATCTCAACCGAACTTACGCGTCTGTTCCACCGGTACGTTCCAAAGGATGCCATCCATACGTACAGTGTGGACGAGAGCTTTATTCAAGTCGATGGAGTCGAGGGGATATGGGGAGATGCCTGGACCATTGCAGACAAAATCAGAGATGATATGGAACGCGAATTTTCCCTCCCGTGTGCGATTGGCATCGGTCCTAATATGCTGCTCTCTAAAATCTGCCTTGATTTGGAGGCGAAGAAAAAAGGAATTGCGGAATGGACGTACGATGATGTGAAGGAAAAGCTCTGGAAGGTCGCGCCGCTTCGGGAGATGTGGGGCATCGGCAGCCAGGTTGAAAAAACGCTGAACCGGATGGGAATCTTTAATGTGGGGCAGCTTGCGCGTCATCCGCTTGAGGTGCTGGAGAAGAAATTTGGCATTATGGGAAATCAGCTCTATTATCATGCTTGGGGCGTTGACCTGTCTGAAATTGGGGCACCGATTCTGCAGGGGCAGATCAGCTTCGGCAAAAGTCAGATCTTAATGCGGGACTATCCCGACCCAAAAGAAGTGAAGCATGTCATCCTTGAGATGTGCGAGGAGGTCGCAAGAAGAGCACGCAGCCACCGGAAAGCTGGGAGAACGGTCAGCCTTGGGATCGGCTATAGTCACGATGAACTTGGAGGCGGATTTCACCGCTCCCGGACGATGCGCCAGCCGACCAATATCACAATGGAGCTTTACGAAACATGCATCGCATTATTTGATCAATTTTATGCAAATAAAACCGTCCGTAAAATTTCAATTGCTCTGTCCAATATTGAAGATGATGCCGAAATGCAGCTGGATTTGTTTCAGCCTAACCGTGAAAAAGAACAGATCCTCGGTTATGTGATGGACTCCATTCGGGGGAAATACGGCTCAAATGCCCTGCTGCGCGCCGTTTCCTATACAAACGCCGGCACCGCGAGGCACCGCGCCAAGCTTGTCGGCGGACACAAAGCTTAACAAAAGGAGGGATCGTCATGATTCGGGATCGGGGCAATATCAAATGGACATCCATGATGCTGCCTGAGCATGTGAAAATTTTGCGGGAGCTCGAGATCGAACAGGGATATGCAGCAAAGCCTGCGGTGGATGAGCAGCAGCTGGAGCATTTCAATGAATTGATCAGTCTTGCCATGGAAGAAAACCGTGAGCTTGCTTTTACGTACTATGAAAATCATGGTTTTCATGTGCAGGAAGGATATGTGCATTATGTAGATCCAATCAGCGGATGCATTCGGATCGTGAATGGAGAAGAAGCCCGCTTGGATCTGCCATTGAACAAAATAACAGATATCCGCGAGAAATAGACTGTCTTTTGAGACAGTCCTATTTTGTTTTTGCAGAATTATCGGGGCTCCGCATGAAAGTGAAAAAGTTAACTAGAAAAGAATAACTTCAGCTAATAAAAGAGAAAAACGGCTGGAAAAAGAATAAACGGATTTTGTCCAAAAAGCCTTTTGACTAATAAAAATGGCAATTCAGCTATAAAAATCAGAAGTTTGGCTAATAAAAATCTCGAAACTGCTAATAAAATCAGGTTTTTAGCTATAAAGCTTTTTCAGTATAGTGAATTTGTCAGCCGGCTTGTTATTCAGCGCGTACAACCGACTGAAACATACCCTTATGAGATCCATCACAAAACGGCATCCTCTTTGATAACCCGCAGCGGCATAGGGAAAAGCTTTGTTTCGTTTGAAACACGTTGCCCTCTGCGTCAACTAATTCCACATCACCGGTGACACGAAGAGATCCATTATTATTCACTTTAATTTGAGCTTTATCCATCTTTTATAACCTCCTTTTATCTATACACACAAGTATTCATTCGGGTATTCTAATGTGACAAAGCAAGCTCTCATGCGTGTTTTGGAAACTTATGATAAAATGACCGTAAGCAAGCTGAAATGAGGAGACATAGATGATGGAAATAAAATGGACAGATCGTGCAATCAAAAAAATTTCAGGGAACGTGCAGGAGAATTCAAGTAAGCACATCAAACTAAAATATGATACAGACGGCTGCGGCTGCGTTGTCAGCGGTGTTACGGCACTTTGGCTCATAGATGAAAAAGACAGTGATGATCTGGAAATCGAAACAAACGCATTTCCAGTTCTTGTTGAGAAATCTAAAATGGTTTTCTTAGATGAAAAAATGACCATCGATTTTAATGAAACAGCAAACACATACATGCTGACATGTCCTTCGCAATTCTTGAATCCCCGCATGAGCTTGACAGTAAAGTGAGGTGGAGAAAAAGATGAAGGATCGCTTAACGTCACTAAAAAATATTGCATTGAATAAAACATGGGTTTCCTTTTTAAACAGCAATCATCCTTATACTCTGCTTCATTGGTCCATCGGCGGAGTATACGAGGATAAGAAAGATGTCTGGCTTCTGCAGGATGAAATGACCTTTGAGGCAAAAGAGTTTGCCACGATTGACGAAGCCATCGCCTATATGGGTGAAAACATGAAAGAAATAACAGATGTTCTTGGTTAAAACGAAATGCCCGGATTCAGGGCCCTGAATCCGGGCATTTCTCTTATAGCTTGGCAGTATGCCGTTTTTTCTTCAATTCCTCAAAAAACTCATCAATGATGCGTTCATATTCTTCCCGGTTTTCGGTATAGGACATAGCATGCGCGCCTTTTTCAGCAAAGTAAATCTTTTTGAAGCCAGGCTTTTTATCAAACAATTGCTGTGTCATCGCAGCTGGTATGTAATCGTCGTCCTTGCTGTGAATAAATAAAACAGGATGATGGATCCGGTCAATTACAGCAATGGGGGAGACATCCTGCAGAGAATAGCCGTCGCGCAGCTTAAGAAACCGTCTTGCTATCGGCATGACTAAATAGCCGGGAAGACGAAAATCAGATTTTAAGCGGTACAGCAGCTGCTCTTGTAAATCAGAAAATGGGCAATCGGCAATATAATAATCAGCCCCGTCTTCAACCAGACCTGCATAAAGCAGCGTGGTAACAGCTCCCATTGATTCTCCGTGAATACCGAGATGCAGTTCATCGCCAACCCGATCTTTCAGCCAGTGCACAACAGACTGCAAGTCAAATTTTTCATAATGTCCAAAGCTCGTCGTTTTGCCGCCCGTTTCCCCGTGTCGGCGGTGATCATAAATCAGCACGTTCATCCCCCTGTTTAAAAAGAGCTTCATGTACTTGATGGAATTATACCGGTTCATCGTGACTCCGTGGCAAATAATCACATATGAATAGGTTTTATGAGGGGCGATGAGCATGCCTTTAATGTCATAGCCGAATTTCGAAGGGATGGAAACTTCAATTTTGTTATAAGAATCATATTCCTTCTCATCGTAATGTCCGTCCTTTTTTTCACGGTCAATAATTTCTTTATCCGTCTTCTTTTTCATATACATCATCTGATTGGTAAAAAAGAATCCCACGATAAAAATATAGGAGAGAACAATGCCTGCTCCGATCAGCCATTTTTTCATCTGCATTCTTCCTCTCAAAGGTTATGAAATTATTTTAGCATGAGGAAAGGCGGACGGGAAATAAGGATAGCCGCATTCCGGCAAAAAAAAGCAAGCCAGGACGGCTTGCTGCATGATCACTGTTCAGAATTTTGCCGCTTTGTCGGATGTACAGCCTTTTCCATTTCTTCAAACGCTATCGTTTTCTTTACTGTATCAGCATTTGGTTTACCTTTTTGACTTTTAGAACTTTTTTCTTGTGACATGAGACCTCGCTCCTTTCTATAATCCTAACGTTTGGAAAAAGAAAAGAAATTATACGGCTAAATGAAACATCCTGCTTATCCAATACGTATAACGAGAAAGGAGCGTGAAAACATGAAAGCATTGGGAAACGGAATTGTAACTGCATGTATAGCGGGTATCATCAGTTTTGCTGCAAAGGATCTTCAATTGTTTTTCATCATGATGTCCGGAGTTGTCCTCATTTGCTTCGGGATCTCCGGCCTGCTGACAAATGTATTTCTCGGCGGAGACCGTATAAGAGCTAATTATCATTCAGAAACAAAGGAGCACAGGGAAGCGAGAACAAACTGGGCCATCCAGCTGTTTTTATTAGGTTTGCCAAGCTCTGCTGCCGCCATTGTTTCCGCATTTATTCTCTTTATTTAAGCCTTTTCCGTATTTCTTACTTAACCGCATTCTCCCGTTTGCTCAGCTGAAACTGTTTGCTTTGTATCGCTCCTGCAAGATGGGGCTCAATCACTTCAACTGCTTTTAAAAGCTGATTCATCTCAATCCCAGTCTCAATGTTCATGGACTTAAGCATATGAAGAACATCTTCAGTCGCTGCATTTCCAGTGGCGCCCGGTGCAAACGGACAGCCTCCAAGTCCGCCGGCCGAAGTGTCAAATCTGTCGACTCCAGCCTGCAAAGCAGCATAAATATTCGCCAGTGCCATGCCGCGCGTATCGTGAAAATGGGCTGTCAGCAGCATGTCAGGAAATTGAGCTTTCAAGCTGGAAAAAAGCTCATAAACCTCAAGGGGATTTGCCATTCCAATTGTATCAGCCACACTTAAATCATCCACTCCGGCATCCGCAAACTGCTGGCATATGTTCAGAACAGCATCAGGATGAATTTTTCCTTCATACGGACAGTAGAAAGCAGTGGAAATACAGGCCCGAACAAAGTATCCTTCTCCTTTTAACTCACGGATCAGGGGCAAAAGCTTTTCCATGCTTTCTTTCGTTGTTGAATTAATATTCTTTAAATTAAAGGACTCGCTTACACCCACGAAGAAGGCTAAATCCCGGCACTTTGCCTCTTTTGCCCGCACCACGCCTTTTTCGTTCGGAATCAGCACAAGATTTCGACTCTCATCTGTGCAGTATTTAATAATATCTCCCGCATCCTTCAATTGGGGAACCCACTTGGGAGAAACAAATGATGTCAGCTCCATTTCCTTAAATCCTGCTTTTTTTAACTCCTTGATAAACTGAACCTTAATATCGGTCGGAATTTCATTTTTTTCATTTTGAAGCCCATCTCGCGGGCCAACTTCAATTAATGTCACCTGTTCAGGAAGATTCAACTTGAAACACCAGCCTTTCTAAAATGAGTGTAAGCAGATAGATGCCTGCAGCGGGTCTTGGCGCAGCCTGAGTGGAATTTATGTTGCGAAGCAAATGGCGGTTCCGCTTTTCTGTGGTGTCCAGCTCCGCCTCCTGGCTCCTCGGCCAGAACGGCTCCGCCAGCAAAGGCAAAAAGCGCCTTTTCTGTCGGATCCTTTTCTGTCTGCCTGCGCTGACAGTCGGTTCCGCTATCCTAGTAAAAGGGTTTACATATTTCTATATTAGTAGTTTACTGGCATTAGATGCAAATGAAATTTGAATCTTGAAAATTTTGAAGGAATTTATCTTTATTTAGCGAAACCAATCTATGAACCAATGAAAAAAGGGGATGAATGAGAAAATGAGCAACAATGAAGTGGTCATCGTAAGTGCAGTCCGTACGGCAATTGGAAGTTTTGGGGGATCGCTGAAGGGTGTATCTGCTCCTGAGCTTGGAGCCATCGTCATTAAAGACGCTCTCGAAAAAGCGGGATTAAAAGGGGAGCAGGTGGACGAGGTCATTATGGGGAATGTCCTTCAGGCAGGCCTTGGCCAAAATCCTGCACGACAAGCAGCTATTAAAGCAGGATTGCCGGAAAACATTCCTTCTATGACAATCAATAAAGTTTGCGGTTCAGGGCTGAAGACGGTTCACCTTGCTGCACAGGCAATACTGTCAGGAGATGCTGACATAATCGTAGCCGGCGGAATGGAAAATATGAGCCAGGCACCGTACATATTAAAAAATGCACGCGACGGATTCAAAATGGGTGATCAAAAGCTGATTGACACAATGGTTTCCGACGGGTTAACGTGTGCTTTCAACAATTATCATATGGGAGTAACTGCTGAAAATTTATGCGATAAATATGAAATTTCAAGAGAAGAGCAGGATGAATTTGCTGCCTGGAGCCAGAAAAAGGCAACAGATGCTATTCAGGCTGGAACGTTCAAAGATGAAATTACGCCAGTAGTTATCCCGCAGCGCAAAGGAGATGCCGTCACATTTGATACGGACGAGTTTCCGCGAGCGGGTTCAACAGCTGAAAAGCTTGGCGGATTGCGGGCGGCTTTCAAAAAAGACGGATCAGTAACAGCCGGCAATGCATCTGGAATAAATGATGGCGCAGCTGCTGTAGTTGTGATGAGCCGGAAAAAAGCAGACGAGCTTGGCATTTTGCCGCTGGTTAAAATTACAGCTAATGGAAACGCGGGTGTAGATCCAAGCATCATGGGAATTGGACCGGTTGCAGCAGTGCAAAAAGCCTTTAAGAAGAGCGGACTCAGCATGAAGGATATTGATCTTGTTGAAGCAAACGAAGCATTCGCAGCACAATCCATCGCGGTTGACCGCGAACTTCATTTTGATAAAGAAAAGCTGAATGTAAACGGGGGGGCAATTGCTCTTGGACATCCAATCGGAGCAAGCGGCACAAGAATTCTTGTTACACTCATACACGAAATGAAACGCAGAGATGCAAAACGAGGCTTGGCGACACTTTGCATCGGCGGGGGACAAGGCGTAGCAACAATCATTGAAAATCTATAATTCCTGGGGTGAAATAAATGAAAACGGTGCATACATCTTTTACAGACGCAGTGAAAGACATTAAAGACGGATCAACATTAATGGTTGGCGGGTTCGGCTTATGCGGAATTCCTGAGAATTTGATTCTTGCTTTAGTAGAAACAGGCGTAAAGGATTTAACGATCATCTCTAACAACTGCGGAGTAGATGACTGGGGGCTTGGCCTGCTTCTTAAAAATAAGCAAATAAAAAAAATGATCAGCTCATATGTTGGCGAAAATAAAGAATTTGAACGTCAGGTGCTTTCAGGCGAAATGGAAGTTGAACTTGTCCCGCAGGGAACGCTCGCTGAAAAAATCCGGGCAGGCGGTGCAGGTATCCCGGCTTTCTACACGCCTGCAGGTGTAGGCACACCAATCGCAGAAGGTAAAGAGACGCGCAGCTTCGGGGGAAAAGAGTATTTGCTGGAAGAAGCGCTAACGGCAGATTTCAGTCTTGTCCGTGCATGGAAGGCAGATAAGATGGGCAATTTGCTTTACAATAAAACAGCTCAAAACTTCAATCCGATGATTGCGGCAGCCGGAAAAGTGACGATTGCTGAAATGGAAGAACTTGTTGAAGTTGGAGAGATTGGTCCAAGTGAGATTCACACTCCAGGCATTTATGTACAATCCTTGATACTCGGTGAACAGCAAAAACGCATTGAACGGTTAACGGTTCAAAAGACAGGATGACAGGAGGCAAAGCGATGATACAGAATAAAGCAGGAGTACGTGAAAAAATCGCAAGAAGAGCAGAACAGGAAATTGAAAACGGTTTCTATGTCAACTTGGGAATCGGCATGCCGACACTTGTTGCCAATTATATCAGCGAAAACAAACAGGTTGTTCTTCAATCTGAAAATGGACTTCTTGGAATTGGACCCTATCCTAAAGAAGCAGATGTGGACCCTGACTTAATTAATGCAGGAAAAGAAACCGTAACGGCTATTCCGGGTTCTGCTTATTTTGACAGTGCTGAGTCATTCGCCATGATCCGCGGAGGACACGTCAATGTGGCTATTCTCGGGGGAATGGAAGTATCCGAAACCGGAGACCTCGCAAACTGGATGATTCCAGGCAAGATGATTAAAGGAATGGGAGGTGCCATGGATTTAGTTCATGGCGCAAAAAGAATCATTGTCATCATGGAGCATGTAAACAAAACGGGCGAACCAAAAATTCTGAATGAGTGCACTTTGCCTCTTACTGGGAAACAGGTTGTCCACCGCATTATTACAGATCAGGCTGTCATAGATGTGACTGAGCTTGGACTGAAGCTTGTTGAAGTGGCAAAAGGCTACACGATCGAAGATATCATAAAATCTACAGATCCTGCGCTGATTATCGGAGACGATGTAAAGCTTGATGCTTATTAAAAGGGTCAAATCGCTTTCTATTAAATACCTTGAGGATACGGGAGTGATCATCATGGCAAAAAAACAAAAAAAGCAGCATAGACCTCAGCCTAAAAAAACAGAAGATAACTTAAACTTAAAGGATCATATTGAGTCTGACTTGTTCCAAAAGCTATCAAACATGAAAAAAGGCTTGATGGAAGAACAGGAGCAGAAGGCAGAGCAAGAACGACTTCAAAAAATCAAAGAGAAAAAAGAAAAAGAGAAGAACAAAAGCTTTGAAGAGCTGCTCAATGACAGCAATATGAAGTGGTCTGATTATAAATAACTGATGAAAAATGCCTCCACAATCCGCGGAGGCATTTTTTTGTACATTAAGAAACAAGAACCGGAAATAGCAGCAAAATTTTTTGAAAAGAAGATGAAACAACCTGAAAACGCCATTACCCCAAAGGTGATTTGCCTTTCATCTCTTACTTTTACCAATCAAGAGATGTAATCCTTAAATAAAATGATAGGTATACTTACCATAGCATTAATGTCATAGTTGTATAGATTCTACCAGGGGCAAAAAAGGATCTGGGAGTTCTCATTGTATTGAAAAGCGTCCTTTGAGATTCAGTAATCAAATCGTCTAAAATTTTTTCATAATGTCTCCTAATGGTTAGTTCAGGCACTATCGCCCGATACTTCATTATTTATCTAGAGTTTACTATGTGTCATTAGAAGATACAACACTTTGATGATAGAATTTACTTATTTTAAGTAAAAAAACAAAGTAAAATCAGTTAAAAATTTTACTTATACAAACCGATTTAGATATGTATAATAGATGTATAGAATGTTGGAGGTATGAGAATGGCTACAATTAAAGATATTGCAGAAGAGGCGGGGTATTCTGTTTCTACCGTTTCTCGTGTGTTAAATAATGATGTGAGCCTTTCGGTTCCGGATGAGACTCGGGAAAAAATATACGAAGTTGCAGAGAAACTGAATTATCGGAAGAAGACGGTAAGGCAGCTAGTAAAAAATATTGCTTTTTTGTATTGGTTGACAGATAAGGAAGAATTAGAAGATGTGTATTATAAAACGTTGAGACTGGAAATAGAAAAATGGTCCAAAAAGTTTAATGTGGAACTCACTACTTATAAAATTTCGGATGGAATTTCGAAAATTCCAGATACAATAGAAGGATTTATTGCTGTGGGTTCATTTTCAGATAAAGAACTAGAGCATCTAAGAAGTGTTACTTCTTATGGAGTTTTTATAGATTCAACTCCTGATCCCAATTTTTATGATTCTGTGAGGCCGGACTTAGCTCAAATCACAAAAAAAACAGTAGACTTTTTCATTGAGAAGGGCCATAGCGAGATTGGTTTGATTAGCGGTACCTACCATAACCCGAACACGGATAGAGATGAGATGGATATTCGCGAAAAAACATTCCGTTCCTATATGACTGAAAAAGGTTTATTAAACGAGCAATTTATTTTTTGTCACAGAGGTTTTTCCGTAGACAATGGTTATCAATTGATGAAAGATGCCATAAATAAATTGGGAGATAATTTACCTACAGCTTTTTTTACGGCTGCTGATCCAATTGCAGTTGGCTGTCTTCAGGCATTAAATGAATCTGGAATTGCTATTCCTAATCGAGTTAGTGTAGT
Source organism: Bacillus sp. V2I10 (assembly GCF_030817055.1). Taxonomy (NCBI): domain Bacteria; kingdom Bacillati; phylum Bacillota; class Bacilli; order Caryophanales; family Bacillaceae; genus Bacillus; species Bacillus sp. V2I10. The sequence continues at coordinate 2,028,822 of NZ_JAUSYV010000001.1, forward strand.
CAGCTTAAATAATATTAGTATTGCAAAATACGTATCACCACCACTCACTACCTTTAATATTGATCTAAAGGAACTCTGTAAAAATGCAGTCGAATTGCTGCTTGAACAAGTACTTGAAAAACGTAAAGTTGTCAAAACCTTATATCTGGGAGCTGACTTAGTGCTTAGAAAGAGTACAAATTAAACGGCTCCAAAACGACCTAGTAAAAGGTCGTTTTTATTTTGGTAAATAATTTTACTATTTTTAGTAAATAAATTGTTTACAATTTTCTTAAATCAATGCTATATTATTTTTATTAAACGCTTTCATTTTATAAGAGGGGATGAAGATCAATGAAGAATTTCAAAAAATATTTTGGTCTGATGAGTACGGTTGCTTTAAGTTTATCTTTAGCAGCATGCGGACCACAGGCAAGCAATAAAGAAGCTTCAAATACAAAGGAAGCATCTAAAAATGAACAATTAGTGGTTTGGGAAGATATTGAGAAAGGCGATGGGATCAAGGATGCAATCGCCAAGTTTGAAAAAGAACATAACGTAAAAGTAAAAGTGGTTGAAAAAGCATATGCACAACAAATAGAAGATTTACGTTTGGATGGACCAGGCGGTACAGGACCGGATGTTCTTACAATGCCAGGAGACCAGATTGGAACAGCTGTTACTGAAGGGTTGATCAAAGAATTAAAAGTTGAAGAGAATGTTCAATCAGCCTATACAGATGCTGCTATGCAATCTCAAATGGTAGACGGAAAAGTTTACGGTTTGCCAAAAGCAGTAGAAACAACAATGCTTTACTATAATAAAGCGCTTATTAAGGAAGAAGAACTGCCTAAAACTCTTGACGAATGGTATGAGTATTCAAAAGAAGTAACAGATGGCAAAAAATTTGGATTCTTAGCGTTGTTTGATCAAATCTATTATGCACAAAGTGTAATGGGCGGCTATGGCGGATACATTTTTGCTGATTCAAACGGTAACTATGATGCATCTGATATCGGTTTGAATAATGAAGGTGCAATTGAAGGTGCAAAGTATATTCAGAAGTTCTACAAAGAAGGCTTATTCCCGGCTGGGATCGTTGGAGAGAAGGGGATTAATGTATTAGAATCCCTTTTTACAGAAGGTAAAGCTGCTGCGATTATTTCTGGTCCGTGGAATCTAGAACCTTTTGCAAAAGCAGGAATTGATTATGGAGTAGCAAAATTACCAGAGCTTGCAAATGGCAAGAATATGAGTGCCTTTGTAGGAGTAAAAAGCTACAATGTAAGCGCCTATTCAAAAAATGCTGAATTGGCAGAGGAGTTGGTTAAATTCCTGGCTAACGAAGAAAATTCCAAGAAAAGATATGAAATTGGAAAAGAAGTACCAGCTCTAAAGGCTTTGGCAAATGATCCAGTCGTTACAGAGAGTGAAGCAGCACAGGCCGTGGCTGAACAATCTCAGTTCTCAGTACTTACACCAAATATTCCTGAAATGAATGAAGTTTGGACACCAACTGATGCAGCACTGCAAACAATTGCAACAGGTAAAGCAGAGCCAAAAGCTGCATTGAACCAAGCTGTTAAAACGATTAAAGGGCAAATTGAAGCAAAACATGGCGGTAAATAATCCGTAAACAATAATGGTGTCAAACGCCTAAGTATGTTTGACACCATTTATTATATAAACGAACAAATACACGTTATCCCGTTCCAACTGGTTTGGAAGTGCAAGATATCTGGACACTCAGGTGTTGTCACAGGAAGTGACCAACTTTACCTGAGTGGGGTTTGAGGAATATCACGGAGATTGAAGTTTCATTTATCTTCTATATTAAAGAGGTGAAAAGGGTGCAGCATCGCAGAACAGCTTTATTATTATCGGTTATTCCTGGCCTTGGCCAATTTTATAATAGGCAATGGATAAAAGGTCTCTTGTTTCTTCTTGTTAGTATAGCGTTTCTTGCAGGGTTTTCTGATCTGTTGAATATGGGTCTATGGGGTATTTTGACGCTTGGTACTGAGGTGCCGCGTGACAACTCCATCTTTTTGCTGGCAGAAGGCATTATAGCTATTATTGTTTTGTGTTTTGGGCTTGCGATTTATTCCTTTAATTTGCGGGACGCCTTTCAAAATGGGAAAATGCGTGATGAAAATAGGGAAATCAGTTCTCTGAAGGATCAATATCAAAATTTAATTGCACAGGGTTACCCCTATGTCGTTAGTGGTCCATCGTTATTTATTCTAATCTTTGCGGTGATCTTCCCAATTCTATTTAGTTTCGCATTAGCCTTCACAAACTATGATTTGTACCATTCCCCGCCTGCTAATTTAGTAGATTGGGTTGGATTTGAAACATTCTCTGCTATTTTCACAGTTGATATTTGGCGTTCAACCTTTTTTGATGTATTAGCATGGACAGTCATATGGACGCTTGTTGCTTCTGCGCTTCAAGTTAGCTTAGGGATATTATTAGCTGTGGTCGTAAATCAAAAGGAAATTCGCTTTAAAAAGTTTTATCGAACAGTTCTTGTTTTGCCATGGGCTGTTCCGGGTTTTGTTACGATTTTAATTTTTGCGGGTCTTTTTAATGATAGCTTTGGTGCGATTAACAACGATATTTTAGCTTTATTTGGAATCAATGCTGTTCCTTGGATGACCGATGCAAATTGGTCAAGATTAGCACTGATTCTGATGCAGGGATGGTTAGGATTTCCCTATATCTTTATTGTGACTACAGGTGTGCTCCAATCAATTCCTGATGACCTCTACGAAGCTGCGACAATTGATGGTGCCTCTGTCTTTGAGAAATTCAGACATATCACGATGCCGATGATCTTAATCGCAATGGCACCGATTATCATTACTCAGTTTACTTTTAATTTTAATAACTTTAATATTATCTACCTTTTCAATGGCGGAGGTCCAGCAGTTCCTGGTTCCACAGCTGGAGGAACAGATATCTTAGTATCCTGGATTTATAAGCTGACCATGCAATCCAGTCAATATTCGCTGGCTGCTGCATTAACGATTTTGTTATCTGTCTTTGTCATTGCAATAGCTTTATGGCAATTCAGGCGAACAAATTCTTTCAAGGAGGGAGAATAAGAGATGGCAGCAACAGTTATGAAAAAAAATAGATTCTTTCGACTCCTTCTCTCTTACACGTTATTAACATTTACAATAGTCATTATCATTTATCCCTTGCTTTGGACAGTGGGTGCCAGCTTTAATCCTGGTAATAGCTTAGTCAGCACCTCGGTCATACCTGAAAATCCAACATTGGATCATTATAAAGAATTATTTGCTGGTAAAGAAAGCCTCCAGTATGTTAAGTGGTATTCAAATTCGTTAAAAATAAGCGTTCTAACGATGATTGGATCGGTCATCAGTGTTTCTTTTACGGCGTATGCTTTCTCGAGATTCCGTTTTAAAGGAAGAAAAAATACGTTAACACTATTCTTATTGCTGCAGATGATCCCGCAGTTTTCTGCTCTAATTGCCTTGTTTGTTTTAGCGCAAATCCTTGGGATGATGAATAGCCATTGGCTGTTAATATTGCTATATATCGGCGGTCAAATCCCGATGAATACCTATCTCATGAAAGGGTACATGGATTCGATTCCGATGGATTTGGACGAAAGTGCTAAGATCGATGGTGCAAGTAATACAAGAATCTTTTTGCAAATTATTATGCCTTTATCGAAGCCGATGATAGCAGTTGTTGCTATGAATGGATTTACAGGTCCTCTGGGAGATTTCGTCCTGTCTTCGACTATATTGAGAAGCCCTGAATTCTATACATTGCCGATCGGCTTATATAATCTAGTGAATGATGTAATGGGGGCGAGCTATACGACATTTGCTGCCGGTGCCATACTCATAAGTATTCCGATTACAATTATCTTTATCATGCTGCAAAAGCACTTTGTTTCGGGGTTAACAGCAGGTGGAACGAAAGGTTAAGACAAAGAAACGCAGGGACAAATAATGATAGAAGGAGAGTATTATGTCAAAACATGAAAAATATTACACGACGAAAGCTAACTTCATGCTTCATGGAGGAGACTACAATCCTGATCAATGGCTGGATCGGCCAGATATTTTAGCTGATGATATGGAACTGATGAAGCTTTCTCATACAAATACATTTTCCGTGGGGATCTTTGCGTGGAGCGCGCTAGAGCCGGAAGAAGGGGTCTATGCCTTTGAATGGCTTGATGATATTTTTGAAAATATCTATAAAAATGGCGGCAGGGTGATTTTAGCTACTCCAAGCGGTGCCCGTCCTGCGTGGTTGTCTCATAAATATCCTGAAGTTTTGCGTGTGAATGCTTCTAGAGTGAAGCAGCTGCATGGTGCAAGGCATAATCACTGTTTCACTTCAAAAGTATACCGTGAAAAAACACAATCAATTAACACTTTGCTGGCAGAAAGGTATGGCAATCACCCTGCTCTGTTAATGTGGCACATTTCTAACGAATATGGAGGAGACTGTCACTGTGAACAATGCCAGCATGCCTTCCGAGACTGGCTGAAAAGCAAATATAATAATGATCTTAAATCCTTGAATGATGCCTGGTGGGGACCTTTCTGGAGCCACACCTTCAATGATTGGTCACAGATTGAATCTCCTTCACCAATCGGGGAAAGTGCAGTACATGGATTGAATTTGGATTGGCGGCGATTTGTCACCGACCAAACCATTTCCTTTTTTGAAAATGAAGTTGTTCCTTTAAAAGAAATGACGCCGAATATTCCTATCACAACAAATTTCATGGCAGATACATTTGATTTAATTCCTTTCCAAGGACTGGACTATAGCAAGTTTGCCAAACATTTGGATGTAATTAGCTGGGATGCGTACCCTGCTTGGCACAATGATTGGGAAAGTACCGCTGATTTGGCCATGAAGGTTGGATTTATTAATGACTTGTACAGGAGCCTAAAGCAGAAGCCATTTTTATTAATGGAATCTACGCCAAGCTCAGTTAATTGGCATGAAGTCAATAAAGCTAAACGCCCAGGCATGCATTTACTGTCATCTATGCAAATGATTGCCCATGGTTCTGATAGTATTCTGTATTTTCAGTGGAGGAAATCCCGCGGTTCATCGGAAAAATTTCATGGTGCAGTTGTCGACCATGACAATAGTACAGAAAACCGAGTTTTTAAAGAAGTAGCAAAAGTGGGCCAAACATTAGAAAAGCTATCTAATATAGTCGGAAGTAATCGTTCCTCTGATGTAGCCATCCTATATGATTGGGACAGCAATTGGGCGATAAATGACGCGCAAGGCTTTGGAGTGAAGACAAAGCGTTATCCTCAAACATTGCAGCAGCATTACCGCACTTTCTGGGAAAAAAATATTCCTGTTGATGTAATTACAAAGGAACAGGATTTCTCAGAGTATAAATTATTGCTTGTTCCGATGCTTTATTTAGTAAGTGAAGAGACGATTTCACGCTTAAAAACATTTGTAGCAAATGGCGGCACTTTAGTGATGACCTATATAAGCGGAATTGTGAATGAACATGATTTGACATATTTAGGCGGCTGGCATAAAGATCTGCAGGAGATTTTTGGAATCAGACCTCTAGAAACAGATACGCTATATCCAAGCGATAATAATTATGTTACTTACCGAAATCAATCCTATGAGCTAAAAGACTATGCAACTGTGCTGGAAAATCACTCAGCAATTATAGAAGGTCACTACAAGGAAGACTTTTATGCAGATACACCTGCAGTGACAAGCCATACGTATGAACAAGGAAATGCTTATTATATTGGGGCGCGTTTAGATGATCAATTTCATCATGACTTTTATCAGGAACTGATTAAAGACCTATCTATAGAGCCTGTTCATCCAGTAAAACACGGGAAAGGTGTTTCAGTACAAGCACGTCATGATGAAAAAAACGACTATCTTTTCCTGATGAATTTTACTGAAGAAAGACAGCCTGTTACGTTTGAAAAAAGCGTAAGAGATATGATTACTGGCGAGAAAATAAAAGGTGATCTCATACTTGAAAAATATGAAGCAAGAATCGTAGCTAAATCAAAAATGAATTAAATGACAAAAGCATCCACTCTACATACAAGAAAGCAATGTTAGAGTGGATTTCTCTATATAGGAGAGATCAATATATATAGAGTTGTAAGCGGTTACCTGTATGGTGCTTCGAGTTAAAGACTTCTATGAAAATATTAAAATGAAGGTTGGGGGAGAGTATGAGAAAAAGAGGAAGGTTAAAAACGATTATAGTGTTGTTTTCTGCGATTATGATGATAGGTAGTTCACTTAGCTTTAGAGGAGACTTAGCTGTAGCTGCCACTAATCATAGCATGCTCAATGGCGGTTTTGAATCGAACTTTTGGGAAGATGGCAGTGTGGATCTTCCTGAACCAGTAGCTGCTGATATTTTTGTGAAAAGAGTAGCAGGAATTGACGAGGATTTTATTAAAGGTGTTGACGTTTCAAGCATCATTTCCTTAGAAGACAGCGGTGTAAAATTTTATAACGAGGCCGGATGGAAACAGGACATTTTTAAAACCTTGAAAGAGAAAGGAGTCAATTATGTTCGGGTGCGCATATGGAATGACCCTTACGATTCGAAAGGAAATGGGTATGGCGGAGGAAATAGCGATTTAGCAAATGCCATTGAAATTGGTAAAAGAGCGACTGCGAATGGAATGAAACTGCTAGTAGACTTCCATTATTCAGACTTCTGGGCAGATCCTGCCAAACAACAGGCTCCGAAAGCTTGGAAGAATTTAAGCTTGGAAGACAAAAAGGCTGAGCTATTTCAATATACAAAAGAAAGCTTACTAGCCATGCAGGATGAGGGAATCGATATTGGCATGGTCCAGATAGGAAATGAAACAAATGGAGCAATTGCCGGGGAAAAAGACTGGAGTAAGATGAGCCAATTATTTAATGAGGGAAGCAAAGCAGTTAGAGAGGCAGATTCAGCTATTCTGGTGGCCTTACATTTTACGAACCCCGAAACAGCAGGAAGATACACAACGATTGCTGAAACTCTTCATAAAAATGGCGTAGACTATGATGTATTTGCAAGTTCTTATTATCCATTCTGGCATGGTACACTTTCTAATCTTACCTATGTTCTTAAAAATGTGGCGGATACATATAACAAAAAAGTGATGGTGGCGGAAACATCGTATACGTATACGGCAGAAGATGGGGATGGACATGGTAATACAGCACCTAAGGCTACTGGTCAAACGCTAAATTACCCAATTACAGTCCAGGGGCAAGTGAATGCAGTAAGAGATGTAATTGAAGCAGTAGCTAATATAGGTGATCCGGGTATCGGTGTTTTCTACTGGGAACCAGCATGGATTCCAGTTGCTCCAGATAAAAGCCTTAAGAAAAACAAAGCAATATGGGAGAAATATGGATCAGGATGGGCTACTAGCTATGCGGCAGAATATGACCCTGAAGACGCTGGACATTGGTATGGGGGAAGTGCTGTTGACAATCAGGCATTGTTCGATTTTTATGGAAGCCCTCTCCCATCATTGAACGTATTCAAATATGTCCATACAGGTGCTGTTGCGCCGCTCCGAATCGACGAAATTAAAGATGTAACGGTCAAAGCAAATGCAGGAGAGACTATTATGTTACCTGAAACGGTAAATGTTACCTACAATGATGGAAATATAAGGTCTATTAATGTAACATGGGATAAAGAAGCACTTAAGAAGGCCGTCACTAATGGCGTGGGAACTTATGTAATAGAAGGTGTTATTGAAGGTGGATATACGGTGAAGGCCCATCTTCAAATATTACCCCAAAATGAGATCCTGAATCCAGGCTTTGAAGATAGTGACAGGAGTATGTGGAATATTACTTATGGGAATGGATCCACTCCCCACACTAACTATCAAGAAAAAGTTTCAGATGCTAAATCTGGAAACTATTCACTTCATTTCTACTCTGGGACTGCAGTTAACTTTAACGTAGAGCAGACGATTACAGGACTAGAACCAGGTTATTATAATCTTTCAATGTTCTTGCAAGGCGGAGATGCGCATAACTCGGAAATGTTTATGTATGCTAGAAGTGGCGATGCAGAACATAAAATAAATACATCAGTAAATGGTTGGATCAATTGGAGCAACCCCGAAATTGCTGATATTCTTGTAACAGATGGAACGATCACGATTGGGGCCAGGTTAAAAGCAGATGCAGGTGCCTGGGGAACATTGGATGATTTTTATCTATACCGTGCAACAGACAGATAAGAAGATTCCTGATCACTTAGGAGATAAACCTGGCCATTATTATAAGTAAGGTCAGGTTTTTTAATTAATAATGAAAAGCAGGAAGGAGAAAAAAGTGAAAAACAAAATCCAAAAAATCACAACTAACTTGTGGTTTGATTTAAAAGCTGAAGAGGCAGCAGTCTTTTACACTTCGGTCTTTAAAAATTCGAAGATAGAAAAAATCACTCGATATGGAAAAGAAAGACATCATATCAGCGGGATCTCAGAGGGAACAGTGATGACTGTGAAATTTCAGCTGGACGGACAAGAATTCGTAGCATTAAACGGCGGTCCACAATACAAATTCACAGAAGCAATATCATTCATTGTCAATTGCGAAACACAAGAAGAAGTCGATTATTATTGGGAAAAGCTCTCAAAAGGCGGAGATGAAAAAGCCCAGGTTTGTGGTTGGCTGAAAGATAAGTACGGTGTATCGTGGCAGATCGTTCCAACCTGTCTTACCGAAATGATAAGCAGTTCCGATTCTGAAAAATCGGAAAGAGTTCTAAAAGCAATGCTCCAAATGAAGAAAATGGATATTAAATCCTTAAAGCAGGCGTATGAAGGATAAGATTACGATAGATAAGTTGAGCAAAACCTTATAAAACGGCATTAGAATTTCTATATCAGAAAGGAATGTGTGCCGCCATAGCAATTATATATAAATCATGAATTCAATCCTTTCTTTTATCCCTTTTCCTTATCTTCTGCTTAAAAAGATAAACAATGTAAATGGCCACAGAAAAACTGCTGCGTCAGGGAGCGGCTTTTTTGGCGGGTAGTTCACTCTAACTTTCTCCAGCTGGCTGAAAGTCCTGGTGGCAATTTTGGGATCAAAAAATGACTGGAAATAAAAAGGATTCTCTCCGTATCCGAAAGAATCCCTAAAAATAAAAAAAGCTTCAAATACTACGAACGATGCTGCTCATATTTTTCAAACTTCGTCAAAGCCTGCAGCGCTATATATTCCTCTCCAGATAAAGGACGTGCATTTAAAGCACGGCAATTAGCCTGAACCTGTTCAATTTTGCTGGCACCCGGAATAATAGATCCGACAACTGCCTGCTTCAGAGAGTATTGCACGGCAGTTTCTGTCAGGGTTAGATCCGTTTCTGCATCGATGGATGGAAGCAGATGAAGGAGTTCGTCCTCACTGTAGGAAAGGTATCCTTTTTCAGATAGCTTGGATTCCCATTTATCTGTCAGCAGTCCTTTTGCTAAAGGACCTCTCCCAATCACGCTGACGTTCTGATCGTTAAGAAGTGAAAACCATTCCTCAGGCCTTCTGTCGAGCAGACTGTACTGCATCATGACGGAAACAATCGATGATTTTTCCAAGTACTGTTTAATGACATTTGGGCGAATCGATGATATTCCGTAATAGCGGATAACGCCTTCTTTTTTCAGGTCTTCAAATGCTTCAATCGTCTCGTCAATGTTATCTTCAATTGTACCTCCATGCAGCTGATACAAATCGATGTAATCTGTCTGCAATCGTTTAAGGCTGTGTTTCACGGCTTCTTTTATATAGGCTTTAGATGGATCCCAAGTCCAGCCGTCTTTGTTCTCGTTCCAGCGGTTGCCGGCCTTCGTTGCAAGGATCAAATCCTGTCTTCGTTTTTTGAGTGCATCTCCGACAAACTCTTCATTCAGTCCAAAGTCATACAAATCTGCTGTATCAAAGTAGTTAATTCCTTCGTAAAGGGCTGCATCGATAATGGACTCTGCCTGTTCTTTATCTGTCCCAAGAGACATGCAGCCAAGTCCAAGTTCGCTGACAAATAAGTCTGATGTGCCTAACTGTCTTTTTTTCATCGTATCACTCCTGACTGTACGTCTTGCTTTGACATTAGTACAAGAGAGATGAAAATGCAATTGTGACGCTTACTTATCTTTTGTCCACTGCTCGATCGTTTCATATTTCCGGCTGTATTCCTTCAGTTTTTCACGGACTTCCCAAGCTTTTCCGACCAGCACGACGCCTTTGTCAAGAAGGTAGATCTTCATATGCGCTCGCCTCGTTTCTTTCGTTAATTGGTAAGGAGGTATAAAATTTTTCTCATCTATGTTTAGCTCCATCGCCCGAACGAATCCGTGAAAAAAGTCAAACCCGGACTTTTCTGCCGGATTCTTATCTGCCATGCCCTGAGCTAAACGGGCGATTCCGCTTTTCTTAATATGATAGAATGTATGTGAAAAGCAGAATTTGTAGAACGCGGAGGAATGAGTATGAATCATTTAAAAGAAACAACAAAATCATCTGAAAAATTATTTTCCGGACGCATTATTGATTTGTACTTAGAAGAAGTAGAACTTCCGAACGGAAAAACAGGCACAAGAGAAATTATCAAGCATCCAGGCGCGGTTGCTGTGATCGCCATTACTAAAGAAAACAAAATTGTCATGGTTCAGCAATACCGAAAAGCGATGGAGCGAGTCCTCGTTGAGATCCCTGCCGGCAAGCTTGAAAAAGGGGAACAGCCTGAGGTCACGGCTAAACGGGAACTGGAAGAAGAAACAGGGTATACAACGGAGTCGCTTCAGCACTTACTCTCGTTTTATACATCACCGGGGTTTGCAGATGAGCTTGTGCATTTATATTTTACGGAAGAATTGCAGATTTTAACCGAAAAGGCAGAACTTGATGAGGATGAATTTGTAGATGTTCTGGAGGTGACACTTGAGGAAGCGCAGCAAATGATTGACGATCAGCGTATTTTTGATGCGAAAACAGCTTACGCCGTTCAGTATTTGCAGTTGAAACTGGCTCTTCAAAAATAAGATGAATACCTATTTTGCAGATTTACATATTCATATCGGGCGGACACGTTCAGGCAAACCTGTTAAAATAACAGCTTCAAATAAGCTTACGCTTGAAAATATTCTGATTGAAGCAAGCGAGCATAAAGGAATGGATATAATCGGAATCATTGACTGCCACGTACCGGAGATTTTGGATACACTGGATCAGGGTTTGAAAGAAGGAATATGGTCAGAACATGCCCAGGGCGGTATTCAATTTAAACAGACCACAATGATTCTCGGCTCCGAAATTGAAGTATATGATACCTCGTGCAAAGGTCCATTGCATGTGCTTGTCTTTATGCCGGCTATTCAGCAGATGAAACAGTTTTCCGATTGGCTGTCGTTTAGGGTTAAAAATATTACATTAAGTACTCAAAGAATGTATGAAGATGCGAAAGTTCTTCAGAAAAAAGTAAACGAGCTTGGAGGTCTATTTATTCCCGCTCATATCTTCACACCTCACAAAAGCCTTTTCGGCAGCGGGGTATCCTCAAGGCTTGATGAAGTATTAGATCCGAAGCTGATTGATGCGGTTGAGCTTGGTTTAAGCTCTGACACCGGGATGGCCTCCATGGTTTCTGAACTGAATCCGTATCCTTTTTTGACAAACTCTGACGCACACTCACTTGCCAAAATTGGGAGGGAGTATCAGAAACTTCAATTAAAGGAACCTTCTTTCGAAGAGCTGAAAAAGGCTCTGAAACAAATAGGGAACCGGGAAATTCTCTCAAATCATGGCTTAAATCCGCTATTAGGCAAGTATTATGGCACAACCTGCGAGAAATGCGGCACCAAAAAAGAAGCAGTGAACACGGTATGTCAAAGCTGCGGCAGCAAGAAAACGACTAAAGGGGTCAGTACCCGCTTGAAGGAGCTGGCAGACAACAACACTGAGAAACCAGACCGTCCTCCATATGTACACCAAGTGCCTTTGCAGTTTATTCCCGGAATTGGACCAAAGACTCTTGGGAAATTAAAAATGGCCTTTGGTACCGAGATGGTTATCTTAAATGAGATCTCAAGAACGGACCTATTGAAGGTTTTGCCGCCCAAAACAGCAGATTATATTATTGCTGCGAGGGAGGGAAAGCTGAGTGCTGTCCCTGGCGGAGGCGGGGTTTACGGTAAAATCGCCCCAACAAATGAAGGCACTTCGATGTGAAGTGCCTTCAGCAAATTTTAAGTTCGAAAGGTATAAGAACATGAGAAAAACGTATTTCATTTCACTTGCGGTCTCGCAAAGTGTCTTTTTTCTGATGCTGCCGCTATGGCTGAGCTTAACAGCTTATTTACACCCGGTTGTCACAGCGATTGTATGGTTCTGTGTCACGGCACTCACGGCATTTCTTCTTTTTTTATGGAAGAAGCAGGTGATGGTTGTCCCGCAAAGACTGTTTCATGCTTGTCTTATCCTATATACAGTTGGTCTGCTGATCTTGCTGTTTATTAGACCGGATTCGGGAGGGAACAGCTATAATCTCGTCCCGTTTGACACGATCAGCTATTATCTTTCAGGACAGGTTTCACCGATTATTGCTGTCTATAATCTTGCTGCTAACATCGGTTTGTTTGTCCCTTATGGCATTTTCCTTAAGAGCAGAGCAGCTTCAATGAGAAAAACATTTGCCTATTCTGTGTTTGTGATTGCAGCAGTGGAAATCTCGCAATTTACAGCAAACAGGGGCAGCCTTGATATGGATGATCTCATTTTAAATGTTCTTGGTATATTTACAGGCTATGCTTTCTATCCAATTTTCAGCAAAGCCGTTTATGTGAAAGAATATTAAAAAATCTTTGAAAAGACGCACGTATCACGTAATGTCATGCCGTCTGCCGAAACATCATCCTGCCTTAGAACTCCTTCTAATATAAATCCCAATTTCTCTGGTATACGGCGGCTTCTTGTATTCTCAGGATCACATCTTATTTCCACCCGTTTAGCGCCGAATTCTCTAACAGCAAACATCGTTAGAGCTTCAACTGCTTCCGTCATATAGCCTTTTCCGGCATATTTCGTTGAAATCCAATACCCAATCTCCACCTTAGGCACATCCCAGTCCATCCGGTGAAAACCTGTGCTTCCAATAAAGTGTCCTTTCTCACGGTCAAAAATGAGCAGCCTCAGATCCTCGCGCAAAATGAACTTCGCACACGATTGTCTGATATTTGCTTCCGTCTCTTCGAGTGCAGGAGGTTTTTGAGCAAAAGGCATCCACGGTTTAAGCTCGTTCATAGATTCATTGACGGCGGCATTGACTTCTTTTCCATCGCCCGGACGGGGAGCCCGGATGTAGAGTCTTTCTGTCGAAATTTCAGTCGGAAAATCAATTAATAATGGATTTTTCATGACAAAACCGCCTTTCTGATTTTTTAGTATTATATACCACTTGGAAAAAAATGCAATGATAGAATGGCATAGTTTCTTCCTTTTTTCATACAATCTAGTAAGAGAACGCTAGGAGGAAGGTATATGCGCAAACATCCATTAAAAGCAATGATTTTTCAGCATATAAAAGAACGCTCATCGCTTTATGTATTTGTATTCGTATTGTTTTTGATGGGGGTTATTTTCGGTGCGGTCATTGTCAACAGCATGAATTTTACACAAAAAGAAGATTTGTATTTTTATTTAAGCAGGTTTTTCGGACAAGTATCGGAAGGGAAAGTGGCAAGCTCGGTTGAAATGCTTCAGCAGAGTTTCTTTCATAACCTGAAATATCTTGGTCTGATGTGGGTGCTTGGCATCTCAATTATCGGTTTGCCGGTCATTCTGATTATGTTATTCTTAAAAGGAATGGTCGTAGGTTTTACGGTAGGTTTTTTAGTGAATCAAATGGGATGGCAAGGCTTTATGCTTTCATTTGTATCGGTTTTGCCTCAAAATATAGTCTTAATACCGGCATTTATTATCATGGGTACGGTTGCCATCTCTTTCTCATTGAAAATTGTCAAGCAGCTGCTGATGAAGAAAACAAATTTAACTCAATCGCCTTTCTCCCTTTTCACGAAATACGCGGCTGTTTTTATGTTCATTTCGGCTCTGACGATTATCGCCTCAACTCTTGAGGCTTATGCGTCGCCGATTCTCATGAAAAACGTAATTGAACTTGTTTCAAAATAGAATAGTTTTTACTTAATAATGATTTCATTTATTAGATTGTAATTATTTTCGTTGGACACATCCCTTTCTTTTGATATAATGAATGAGGAACGTGGCGAGGGAGGAATGTGTGTTATGGAAAGCAGAATTGAGCGTATAAAGAAGCAGTTGCATTCATCCAGCTATAAGCTGACTCCTCAGCGCGAAGCTACCGTCAGGGTTTTGCTTGAACGCGAAGAAGATCACTTGAGTGCTGAAGATGTTTACCTCCTCGTTAAGGAAAAGGCGCCAGAGATTGGTTTAGCAACTGTTTATCGGACGTTGGAGCTACTTACAGAACTTAAAATTGTCGATAAAATAAATTTTGGAGATGGCGTATCACGCTATGACTTAAGAAAAGAAGGCGCAGCACATTTTCACCATCATCTTGTGTGCATCGAATGCGGCTCAGTCGCTGAAATTGAAGATGACCTTTTAGAAGATGTTGAACAGATTGTAGAACGCGACTTCAATTTTAAAATTAAAGATCATCGTCTGACGTTTCATGGTATTTGCTACCGCTGTCAGGAAAAAGAACAGAAAGAAGATGAACAATAAACCTTTCCGGTCAAACTGGAGAGGTTTTTTTGTTTTTACTAGTATAAAGTTTGTCCTTTTTGGCATATGTTTTAGGTAAGATGAAAGACCGGCCAAAGGAGGACTGCCGCAATGAGAGCAGCGAGAACACTATTTGACATGATAAAAGTATTTATTCTGTTTACTGGATTTACGATTCTTTTCTATTATGCTATCATTTGGATTAACTTAGAGTATGAAGAAATTCACCGATATGATCAGCCTGAGGGTGCGGCACTGAAAGTCACGAAAATGGTGACTGACGAAGAAGAGCACTGGCTGAATCGTCTGTTTTTCTTCTATTTAAACGGGGAGTAGAGGAAATTGAAAGATCAAATTCAGGATTTCATGCATTACCTGGTTGTGGAAAGAGGACTTTCCCATAACACAATCATTTCGTATGAACGCGATTTAAAGAGCTATCATCAATTTCTTACTGCACAGCAGCAAATCACTTCATTTCAAGATGTGACCAGACTATCAATCATTCATTTTTTAAAATCATTGAAGGAAGCTGGAAAATCAAGCAAGACGATTGCACGCCATACCGCATCCATCCGCAATTTTCACCAATTTCTTCTAAGAGAAAAAGCAGTCGATCATGATCCGACTGTACATATAGAATCTCCTCAAGTTGAACGGACACTGCCGAAAGTATTATCACTCACTGAAGTTGAAAAACTGCTGGATACTCCTAAATTGATCTCGCCATTCGGCTACAGGGATAAAGCCATGCTTGAGCTTCTTTATGCAACAGGCATCCGGGTAAGTGAAATGATTAATCTTGATTTGAGCGATGTTCATTTAACAATGGGATTTATCCGCTGTTTCGGAAAAGGGAACAAGGAGCGCATCGTTCCAATAGGCAGAACAGCAGCAGAAGCATTAGAATCCTATATCGAAAAGGGCAGACCGAAATTAGCTTCAAAGAAAAAACAAACGGAAGCTTTGTTTTTAAATCATCACGGAAACCGCATGACCAGACAGGGTTATTGGAAGAATCTCAAAAAGATTGCTCTTGAGGCAGGCATCAGTAAAGAGCTTACCCCTCATACACTTCGTCATTCTTTTGCAACCCATCTGCTTGAAAATGGGGCAGACCTAAGGGCAGTTCAGGAAATGCTTGGACATGCCGATATCTCTACAACGCAAATCTATACTCACGTATCAAAAACTAGATTAAAAGATGTATATAAACAATATCATCCGAGAGCTTAAAGTCATACGCAGGAAATGCGGTGGCTTTTTTTTTAGGTTTGCAAAAAGTACCTGCAGGAGCAGAAAAACAAGTTATGAAGCACCATAATAGAACGAATATTGGGCAATCCAGTTAAATGTTTTAAAAAACCTGTAAAAGGAAAACAGAACTATAGAAGAATATCAAGTTATCTATTGTCAGAAGGCATGAAAACGGTTTATACTTTAGATGTCAGACTTCTGACCAATGAAAAGCGGCTAATCATTCCTAAACAATTGGGAATGTTATACAAAGAGTGATCTCTGAACGATTAAAGGAGGATTTACATGTCTGATTATACATATAAAAGAATATTTCTGATTGTCATGGATTCAGTGGGAATCGGCGAAGCGCCTGATGCAGCGGATTTTGGCGACACTGGTTCAAACACGCTTGGCCACATTGCAGAACATATGAACGGCCTGCAAATGCCGCATATGGCGAAGCTTGGCTTGAGCAATATAGAAGAAATTCAGGGTATCCCTGTGCAGGAAAGTCCAAAAGCTTTCTATACGAAAATGAAGGAAGCGTCTAATGGCAAAGATACGATGACAGGCCATTGGGAAATCATGGGCCTTCATATTGAAACACCATTTAAAGTATTCCCGGATGGCTTCCCTGATGAATTAATCCAGGCACTAGAAGAAAAAACAGGCAGAAAAATCATCGGCAATAAACCTGCTTCAGGAACTGAAATTTTAGATGAACTGGGCGAAGAGCATATGAAAACAGGAGCTCTTATCGTTTATACGTCTGCAGATTCTGTTTTGCAAATTGCAGCTCATGAAGATATTGTTCCAATTGAAGAGCAGCTTAAAATTTGTGAAATGGCACGAGAAATGACACTTGATGAAAAGTATATGGTTGGCCGTGTGATTGCACGTCCTTTTACAGGAAATCCAGGGAACTTCCAAAGAACGCCAAACCGTCATGATTATGCCTTAAAGCCGTTTGAGAGAACGGTCATGAATGAGCTGAAGGACGGAGGTCTGGATGTCATTGCGATTGGTAAAATCTCTGATATTTATGACGGAGAAGGAATTACTGATGCGCTTCGCACGAAATCGAACATGGATGGCATGGACAAGATTGCTGAAACAGCAGATCGCGACTTTACTGGTCTGAGCTTTGTAAATCTTGTAGACTTCGACGCCCTGTTCGGACACAGACGCGATCCGGAAGGCTACGGCCTTGCTCTTCAAGAGTATGATGCGCGTCTTCCTGAATTGCTCTCTAAATTAAAAGAGGATGATTTATTAATTATTACAGCTGACCACGGCAATGATCCTGTTCATTACGGGACAGACCATACACGTGAATATGTGCCAATGCTCGCATACAGTCCGAGATTTGAAAGCGGTTCTAAGCTTCCGGTCCGTGATACTTTTGCAGATATTGGGGCTACCATTGCTGACAACTTTAAAGTGAGTATGCCAAAACACGGTAAAAGTTTCTTGCAGGAATTAAAGAATTAAGGGGGAGTGGTAAATGAATATTCAAGAAATTAAGCAATCTGCACAATATATGAAAGAAAAAGTAAAAGACCTGCCTGAGATCGGGCTGATTTTAGGATCCGGCCTTGGAGTCCTTGCTGATGAAATAGAAAACCCGGTTAAAATTCCTTATGAGCAAATACCAAACTTCCCTGTTTCAACTGTAGAAGGCCATGCAGGGCAGCTCGTATTCGGCACATTAAAAGGAGCTAACGTTGTAGCCATGCAGGGACGTTTCCATTTTTACGAAGGATATGACATGAAAAAAGTGACGTTCCCGGTCCGTGTGCTGAAGGAAATGGGTGTCAAAACAATCATCGTTACAAATGCTGCGGGCGGTGTGAATGAATCGTTTGAACCGGGTGATTTAATGATTATTTCCGATCATATAAATAATATGGGGACCAGCCCATTAATCGGACCGAATGATTCTGATCTAGGCGTCCGTTTCCCTGACATGTCGCAGGCTTACAGCAGAGAGCTCAGAACCCTTGCTGAAAATGCAGCTTCAGAGCTTGGCATTAAAGTTCAGGAAGGTGTATATGTAGGGAACACAGGACCTGCATATGAAACACCTGCAGAGGTGCGTCTTGCACGCGTGCTTGGAGGAGATGCCGTCGGTATGTCTACAGTGCCTGAAGTAATCGTAGCCAATCATGCAGGGATGAAAGTGCTTGGAATTTCATGCATCTCAAATATGGCAGCCGGTATTTTAGATCAGCCATTATCACATGATGAAGTGATGGAAACGACTGAAAAAGTAAAAGCTAATTTCTTGAATCTGGTTAAGAAGATTGTTGCAGACATACACGAATCAAACTGACAAAGGGTGGGTAACTAATGAGAATCGTTGACTTAATTGAAAAAAAGCGTGACGGCAAGGAACTGACGAAAGAAGAAATCAGCTTTATTATCAAAGGCTATACAAATGGCGATATTCCGGATTATCAAATGAGTGCATTAACAATGGCGATCTATTTTAAAGGAATGACGAAGCAGGAGCGCGCTCAATTAACTATGGAAATGGTTCATTCAGGTGATACGATTGATCTAAGCAAGATCGAAGGCATTAAAGTAGATAAGCACAGCACAGGCGGCGTAGGCGATACAACCACTCTTGTGCTTGGACCTCTTGTTGCTGCAGTCGGTGTTCCGGTTGCCAAGATGTCCGGCCGCGGTCTTGGCCATACTGGGGGCACAATCGATAAGCTTGAAGCTGTTCCAGGCTTCCATGTTGAAATTGAAAATGATGAATTCATCAAATTGGTTAACCAGAATAAAATTGCTGTCATTGGTCAAAGCGGAAACCTGACTCCAGCAGATAAAAAGCTTTACGCTTTGCGTGATGTAACAGCCACTGTTGACAGCATTCCTCTGATTGCAAGCTCGATCATGAGCAAAAAAATCGCTGCAGGGGCAGATGCCATCGTTCTTGATGTGAAAACAGGAGCAGGCGCATTTATGAAAGATCTTGATGATGCGAGAGAGCTTGCCCGGGCGATGGTTGAAATCGGAAATGCAGTCGGCCGCAAAACAATGGCTGTTATCTCAGACATGAGTCAGCCGCTCGGTTATGCAATCGGCAATGCATTAGAAATTAAAGAAGCGATAGATACATTAAAAGGCGAAGGACCTGAAGACCTTCATGAGCTATGCTTAACGCTTGGAAGCTACATGGTTTTCTTGGCTGAAAAAGCATCATCACTTGAGGAAGCAAGAGCAATGCTTGAGGAAGTGATTCAAAACGGAAAAGCACTTGAAACGCTGAAGATCTTCTTAGAAGCTCAAGGCGGAGACGGTTCAGTTGTCGATGATCCCAGCAAGATGCCGCAGGCAAGCTACAAAGTAGAGCTTGAAGCAAAAGAAGACGGATACGTTTCTGAAATTGTGGCAGATTCCGTTGGAGTTGCAGCAATGTGGCTTGGTGCAGGACGAGCTACGAAAGAATCAGAAATTGATCTTGCTGTCGGGCTGATGCTGAATAAAAAAATCGGCGATGCTGTTAAAAAGGGCGACTCGCTTGTGACGATTTACAGCAATCAAAAAGATGTAGAACAAGTAAAAGCCAAGCTTTATGAAAGCATTAAAGTAACAGCTGACTCAGTAACAGCGCCGCCGCTTGTTCACGATACAATTAAAGAGTAATCACACATGAAAAGCCGGGAGAAAATCCCGGCTTTTTGCATGCAATTTTTTCTTGTCCGCAAGTATATTTTTTCTTCAATTGGAAAAAATGGGGTGTATAAGAATGGAGGGTTTGGAGATGAAACGTCTACTATCAACCGTAGCGCTAAGCACCATAATATTAACAATTGCATCACCGGCATTTGCAGAAGAAGGTTCAGTAAAGCTTGCAGATCAAGCAAAATCAGCTGTACTGATTGAACGTGATACCGGAAATATTCTATATGATAAAAATAGTGATGAGAAACTTCCTCCAGCAAGTATGACTAAAATTATGACGATGCTGCTGATCATGGAAGAGATTGATAAAGGCCAGCTGAAAATGGATGAAGAAGTCCGTACGAGCGAACATGCTGCTTCTATGGGCGGGTCTCAAATCTTCCTTGAGCCTGGAGAGGAAATGACCGTTCATGAAATGCTGAAAGGGATTGCGATTGCCTCAGGCAACGATGCATCAGTAGCCATGGCTGAGAGAATTTCAGGGTCTGAAGATGCATTTGTTGAAAAAATGAACAAACGGGCAAAAGAGCTAGGACTAAAAAATACAGTCTTTCAAAATCCAACAGGCCTTCCTGAAAAAGATCATTACAGTACAGCACATGATATGGCCGTCATGGCAAAAGAGCTATTAAAATTTGAAGGCATTACAAAATACACAGGTCAATATGAAGATTATTTGCGTCAGGACACAGACAAGAAATTCTGGCTGGTCAATACGAATCGCCTTGTGAAATTTTATAAAGGCGTAGATGGCGTAAAAACAGGGTTTACGAATGAAGCAAAATATTGTTTAACCGCTACAGCCAAAAAAGGCAACATGCGTGTGATTGCTGTCATCATGGGTGCCCCGACACCAAAAGACCGCAATGCTCAGGTTACCAAAATGCTTGATTACGCATTCAGCCAATATCAAACGCATCCTTTATTTAAACGCAATGAAGTTGTAGCTAAGATGAAAATCAGCAAAGGGAACAGTAAAAATCTGAACCTTGTGACTTCAGAGCCAATTTCTGTTTTGACGAAAAAAGGCGGAAGTGTTAAAGATGTTACTCAGGAAGTCGTGATGAAGCAGAATTTACAGGCTCCTCTGAAAAAAGGGGATGAACTTGGAAAACTAATATTGAAAAAAGACAATAAGGTTGTTGTGGAAAGCCCGCTTGTTGCTGAGGGCGACATTGAACAGGCTGGCTGGTGGACTCTCTTTAAACGAGTGCTTGGTGATTTCTCGAAATCAGGCTGATTACCTAAAAAAACACCCATAAGAAACATCAGGATATCTAGCTGATGTTGGCGAATCCGCACTAGTTTTGTCATAGGGCAGGAAAAGCACATCAAAACCTCGAAACAGACATTATCCAGAAATTGAAGGAGGAGTATGGATGAGTCTAGCAGTAGAGCTTGATGTAAAGCAATCTGTCCTGTGCATTCGACTGATCGGAGAATTGGATCATCACACGGCGGAGGAATTACGGCAGAAAGTGACAGAAATTCTTGCATCAGAGGACATCCAGCATATCGTTCTGAACTTAGAGCAATTATCCTTTATGGACAGCTCTGGTTTAGGCGTGATTCTTGGAAGATATAAGCAAGTG
Source organism: Bacillus sp. V2I10 (assembly GCF_030817055.1). Taxonomy (NCBI): domain Bacteria; kingdom Bacillati; phylum Bacillota; class Bacilli; order Caryophanales; family Bacillaceae; genus Bacillus; species Bacillus sp. V2I10. Next base: position 2,050,121 of record NZ_JAUSYV010000001.1, read on the forward strand.
AAGCAATTTGGCGGAGAAATGGTCGTTTGTGCGATTTCACCTTCAGTAAAAAGACTGTTTGATATGTCTGGACTGTTTAAAATCATTCGACTGGAGCCATCGGAGGAAAAAGCGCTGATAACATTGGGGGTGGCTTCATGAAAAATGAAATGAACCTTCAATTCTCAGCGCTCAGCCAAAATGAATCCTTTGCCCGAGTTACCGTTGCAGCATTTATTGCTCAGCTTGATCCTACACTGGATGAATTAACTGAAATCAAGACAGTTGTCTCAGAAGCCGTGACCAATGCCATTATTCATGGCTATGACAATGATCCAAGCGGTATTGTTTACATCTCGGTAACACTCGAGGACAGTGTCGTCAGGTTGTCTATCAGAGATGAGGGCATGGGAATTCCTGATGTAGAAGAAGCAAGACAGCCTCTATATACGACAAAACCGGAACTTGAACGATCAGGTATGGGTTTTACCATTATGGAAAATTTCATGGATGAAGTACAGATTGAATCGTCAAAATCACGGGGTACTGCGGTAAAGCTTACTAAACACTTATTGAAAAGCAAAGCTTTAGTAAATTAAGGAGACTTGCTATGGATGTGGAGGTCAAGAACGATATCTCAAAAACACAGTTAAAGGACCATGAAGTGAAAGAATTGATTAAGCGCAGCCAGCAAGGCGATCAATCAGCCAGAGATACCATTGTTGAGAAAAATATGCGTCTTGTGTGGTCTGTTGTTCAGAGATTTTTAAATCGGGGCTATGAAGCTGATGACCTGTTTCAAATCGGCTGCATCGGTCTTTTGAAATCGGTTGATAAATTTGATTTATCGTACGATGTTAAATTTTCAACCTACGCTGTACCGATGATCATTGGTGAAATTCAACGCTTTATCAGAGATGACGGCACAGTTAAAGTGAGCCGTTCCCTAAAAGAACTGGGCAATAAAATCAGAAGAGCTAAAGATGATCTGTCAAAATCATTAGGCAAGGTGCCGACTGTTTCTGAAATCGCAGCCTACCTTGAAATCACATCTGAAGAAGTCGTTCTTGCACAAGAAGCGGTACGCGCACCTTCTTCCATCCATGAAACCGTTTATGAAAATGACGGTGATCCCATCACACTCCTTGATCAAATAGCTGATTCAGGAGAGACCAAGTGGTTTGATAAAATCGTCCTTAAGGATGCAATCAAAGAGCTTGATGAACGTGAAAAGCTGATCGTTTACTTAAGGTATTACAAGGATCAGACGCAATCAGAAGTTGCTGAGAGGCTTGGCATATCGCAAGTGCAAGTATCGAGGCTCGAGAAGAAAATACTGCAGCAAATGAAAGACCGCATGGATCAATAGATGGAAAAGACATATCCGACAGGGATGTGTCTTTTTTGCTTTTTAGAAAATAGTTAGAAGGCAATTCCAGTGTAAACAATCATCAGCGTCTGGAATACAGCTTTGGTAATTAATGGACCATTCGTGCTTTCTGCATGATATAAATTCTTCCAATGCATACTACATATACAATCCTATTTTCAGGAAGTGAAATGTAATGGAAAAAACGGTGTACATCAGACTGCGTCATCGCGTACAAGTCTATCCGGACGATTGTATAACCGTCTCTAAGATTGCCCAAATTGTTGCGGGGAAACAGCTTCGCGACATGATTGGAGAGCTTGAGGTCCACCAAGTTCAGCCGAGCGATAAAAACATTGTCGTGATTGATGTCATGCGCGTGCTGTCTGCAGTACATAAAACAGATCCTGATATAGATGTTCAGACGGTTGGGCCAGCACAGACGATTGTTGAGATTGTGTATCAGAAGAAAACGTTTTCGCCTGTTCTATTCGCACTCGTATGGCTCCTCCTCTTTGTGGGAGCAGCTCTTGCGATTATGAACTTTCATGAAGACGTCAGCATGCAGCTTGTGCACCTGCGTCTTTATACCATTATTACAGGTGAGACATCCGAACATCCCCTCCTACTGCAAATTCCTTATTCCATAGGCCTCGGTTTAGGGATGATTCTTTTCTTCAATCACCTTTTCAAGAAGAGAATTAATGAAGAGCCCAGTCCTCTTGAAGTGGAAATGTTCAACTACCAGCTTGATATGGATATGTACGTATCTATGAAAGAAAATAAAGAGAGCATGAAGAAAATTGATGACAATTAATGGCTTGGTCACCATTTTCATCGGACTCTCAGGAGGACTTGCTGTCGGCTCTGGATTTGTAGCGTTTTTAACTGTCCTTGGCATTATACCAAGGTTAACGCAGCTTACGAAAACAGTCGATTTAATTCAGGCTTATGAATGGGCTATCGTAGCCGGCGCTATTACAGGCGGATGGGTAAGCCTCAGGGATTCCAAACTTTACTTATCAGAGCTGTTTCTCGTTCCGATTGGATTAATCAATGGAATATTTATCGGAATGCTTGCTGCTGCGCTGACAGAAGTTTTAAATGTCTTTCCTATCCTGGCCAAACGGATTGGGATTGCTGATAAGATCGTTATTCTATTGATGGCCATTGTTTTTGGCAAAGTAGCCGGATCGTTATTTCACTGGCTTTATTTTATTGACCAATAAGACCCGAGAGGTGAAAGAAATGAGTACATCAAAGCTTAAAGATGATTACAAGAATAAAATTAAACCCTATCAGCCTAAACCGCCTTATCTTTTGAATTGTATAAAGGCTTTCGTCGTTGGAGGTCTTATCTGCACATTAGGTCAAGGCATCCAGAATATGTATATGAACTTTTTTAACTTTACTGAAAAAACTGCGGGGAATCCGACTGTAGCTACTTTAATTCTTATATCAGCTCTGCTGACGGGCTTTGGTATTTATGATCGAATCGGCCAATTTGCTGGTGCGGGATCTGCAGTTCCTGTAACGGGATTTGCAAACTCCATGACAAGTGCTGCGCTTGAGCACCGGAGTGAGGGTCTGGTACTCGGAGTGTCAACGAACATGTTTAAGCTCGCAGGCTCAGTTATTGTATTCGGGGTCGTTGCTGCATATGTTGTCGGGATAATCAGGTATGTATACGGATTAGCATTTTAAAAAAGGAGGTTTCTGGACAATGAGATTGACTGGAAAACAGACATGGCAATTTGAGAATCAAATATACGTTCAGTCCAGCGGTACTGCTGTCGGCCCAAAAGAAGCAGACGGACCTTTTGGTAAATTATATGACAAAACCTATGATAATCTCCATTGCGATGAAGATAACTGGGAACTTGCAGAGCGGCGTTTAATGGAAGATGCCATTGAGCATGCTTTAAAAAAAGGAAATTATACGAAAGAAGATATTGATTTTTTCCTTGCTGGAGACCTATTAAATCAAAACGTGACGGCAAATTATACAGCCAGACAAAATAAGATCCCTTTCCTTTGTATGTTCGGTGCCTGTTCAACATCAATGGAAACACTGGCTGTAAGCTCAGCGCTTATAGATGGAGGGTTTGCCAATCGTGTTATGGCAGCAACGAGCAGTCATAATGCAACCGCTGAAAGACAATTTCGTTATCCAACAGAATATGGCGGTCAAAAACCGGATACAGCACAGTCAACGATTTCAGGCTCAGGGGCAGTCATCGTAAGCCGTGATCCAAGTGACATAATGATTACTTCAGCAACGATAGGAAGAGTGGCGGATCTTGGCATTACGGATCCATTTGATATGGGTTCCGCGATGGCACCTGCAGCAGCCGATACGATCGCTCAGCATTTTAAAGATTTAAACACAAAGCCTGAAGACTACGATTTGATTGTGACAGGGGACTTAGCTTCTGTAGGAAGCCCGATTCTAAAGGAGCTCCTGAAAGAAGAAGGATATGATGTTTCTGCAAATCATAATGACTGTGGACTGATGATTTATCGGCCGGATCAAAACGTTTTTGCCGGAGGAAGCGGCTGCGGGTGTTCTGCTGTAGTCACCTACAGCCATATTTTCAAAGAATTGAAAAGCGGAAATCTTAATCGTGTCATGGTTGTTGCAACAGGTGCTTTGCTTAGTCCGACCATGATTCAGCAAAAGGAATCGATTCCAACAATTGCTCATGGCGTCGTGTTTGAACGTGTGAACAGGGGTGTGAACGGATAATGGAATATCTAATTGCGTTTGTAGTAGGCGGGGCCATATGCATTATTGGCCAATTGCTTCTCGATGTGGCTAAATTAACACCGGCACATGTAATGAGTTCATTTGTTGTTGCAGGTGCGATTCTTGACGGATTCGGCATTTATGATAATTTTATTAAATTTGCAGGAGCTGGGGCAACGGTGCCCATTACAAGCTTTGGTCATTCATTGCTGCATGGTGCAATGCATCAGGCTGATGAACACGGGATTATTGGTATTGGAATCGGGATTTTTGAATTAACTTCAGCAGGTATTTCTTCAGCGATCGTCTTTGCTTTTTTTGTAGCAGTTATTTTTAAGCCGAAAGGATAAGATCATCCTATGACAGAAACGAGAAGGGTCATATTGGTAACAGATGGGGATGTTTATGCAGCCAAAGCGATTGCCTATGCTGCAAAGCAGGTTGGCGGAAGGTGCATTTCCCAATCTAAAGGAAATCCGACTTTTTTGACAGGACCTGAGATTGTGAAGTTAATTATAAAAACACCTTATGATCCCGTTTTTGTCATGTTCGATGATTGCGGCTTATTAGAAGAGGGGCCTGGTGAAAGAGCGCTTTTATATGTGGCAAAGCATCCGCAAATCGAGGTGCTTGGGGTCATTGCGGTTGCCGCAAAGACACATGGCTCAGAGTGGACGAATATTGATGTTTCTATCGATAGAGAAGGCCTTATATCCGAATATGGAGTAGATAAGAGCGGCATCCGTGAATACGAAGTTGGAAAAATGACCGGAGATACGGTTTATTGTCTTGATACACTTGATGTTCCTATTATTGTAGGGATTGGCGACATTGGCAAGATGGCCCGTAAAGACAGTGTGGATCATGGATCACCGATAACAATGAAGGCGGTAGAACTGATTCTTGAAAGGAGCGGCATGGCAGATGAGCGAAAACGTGAAACAAAAGACACCAATCTCTCCTAAGCTCGTAGTAAATGAGAATTACTTTAAGGACCATGTAGGACTGAACCAGAGTTTTGATATTGGGGTACGTAAAATTATAGTCATGAACATAGCAGTGCATCTTTATTATGTAAATGGGCTGTGTGATGGTGCCAATATTACTCAGCTTTTAAAAGAACTTGTTGAAACTAAAGACGATGAGCATGAACAGTTTAAAGTAAATGAAATTATCGAAAACCGCTTGATAAATTCGCAGGTAGAGAGAATCAAAACGATTGATGAAGCCGTTGATCAAGTGCTGTCTGGCCTTATCGTCTTTATGATAGAAGGGTACGATTACGGGCTGGTTGTTGATGTAAGGAGCTATCCCGGCAGAAATCCTGAGGAACCAGATACCGAAAAAGTTGTCCGCGGATCCAGAGACGGATTTGTAGAAAATATCATTGTAAATACAGCCCTGATTCGAAGAAGAATCAGAGATGAACGCTTAAGGCATTCGATGATGAAGGTCGGTGAGCGTTCAAAAACAGATATCTGTCTTTGCTACATAGAAGATGTTGCAGATCCGAATCTGATCGAGGTTATTAAAAAAGAGCTCGAAACGATTAAAATTGACGGTCTGACCATGGCCGACAAGACGGTGGAAGAATTTTTGGTAAAACAGGGATATAATCCATTTCCTCTTGTCAGGTACACAGAGCGGGCAGATGTAGCAGCCAATCATTTATTAGAAGGGCATGTATTAATAATGGTGGATACATCACCAAGTGTCATTATTACACCCACAACCTACTTTCATCACGTTCAGCATGCAGAAGAGTACCGTCAGGCGCCGGCAATAGGAACTTTTTTAAGATGGGTTCGTTTCCTTGGGATCCTTAGTTCTATCTTTATCGTTCCAATGTGGTTTATGTATGTGCTTCAGCCATCGCTGCTGCCTGAAAACATTGCGTATATCGGTCCGAATGAGCAAAAGAATATTCCGATTGTCGTTCAGATATTCATGGCTGACATTGGGATCGAATTTTTAAGGATGGCAGCCATTCATACACCAAGCGCCCTGTCTATTGCAATGGGATTAATTGCAGCAGCATTGATTGGACAAATTGCGATTGATGTAGGGCTCTTTGTACCGGAAGTTATTCTTTATGTGGCCATTGCTGCAATTGGCACGTTTGCTACTCCAAGCTATGAGCTCAGCATCGCCAATAAGATGCTGCGGCTTTTCCTCCTGATTTTAGTAGCCTTTTTCAAGGCAGAGGGATTTGTCATTGGTGCCACCGTCATCTTTTTGTTCCTGACAAACATACGGTCGCTGAATACGCCATACCTATGGCCATTCCTTTCCATTTAATCCAAAAGCATTTTGGCAGATACTCATTCGCACGTCTGTTCCGGGAGCGAAAATCAGACCCAGTATTGTCCATCCTCAAAATGTAAGAAAACAGCCTAAGTAAGATTGAAAGTGTATGGCTTTTATGATATTGTAAGTTTAATTTACCTCAAGGAAACGAATAAATGGACAGTTGTTAAAAGCTATAGTTCAGCGACTGTCTTTTTGTCCTTTTTACCGGAGAAGAAAGAGGGAATGTTAAATTGTTCTTACATGGAACCAGTAAAGTTAACGAGAGGAATCACCTTGAAATTGGCGGAGTCGATGCGGCCGAACTGGCATCGAAATATGGAACACCCCTGTACATCTATGATGTTGCGCTTATTCGCGACCGTGCGAGAAGCTTTAAGAATACATTTGAAAAGCTCGGAGTGAAGGCGCAGGTTGCATATGCAAGCAAAGCCTTCTCATCCGTTGCTATGTTTCAGCTGGTTGAAGAAGAGGGCTTATCACTGGATGTTGTTTCAGGAGGAGAGCTTTATACAGCTGTCACAGCAGGTTTCCCAACTGAAAGAATTCACTTTCACGGCAATAATAAGAGCAAAGAAGAATTAGAAATGGCGATCAAGCTTAAAATCGGCTGTATTGTTGTTGATAATTTTCACGAAATTGAGCTGCTGAAAGAACTTGCTGCACAAGAAAACACAGTTGTGCCGATTCTTCTCAGGGTTACTCCTGGAGTTGAAGCGCACACTCATGACTATATAACAACAGGTCAAGAGGATTCGAAATTCGGTTTTGATCTGCAAAACGGACAAGTAGAACGTGCGATGGAAAATGTCCTTTCATCATCTGCATTTAACATGCTCGGCTACCATTGCCATATTGGATCGCAGATTTTCGATGCAACCGGTTTTGTCCTTGCTGCAGAAAAAATCTTCACTAAAGTCGGTTTTTGGAGGGAGACCTTCCAATATGAACCGAAAGTAGTGAATTTAGGCGGAGGATTCGGCATCCGCTACACAGAAGAGGATGAACCGCTGCCTGCTACTTATTATGTTGAAAAAATCGTTAAAAGTATAAAAGGCCACGTGGCTGAAAGCGGCATTCAGATGCCGGAAATCTGGATTGAACCGGGGCGTTCACTTGTAGGCGATGCAGGAACAACCATTTATTCCATAGGCTCTGAGAAAGAAGTTCCAAATATCCGCAAGTATGTTTCAGTCGATGGCGGAATGAGCGACAATATCCGCCCTGCTCTTTATCAGGCAAAATATGAAGCGGCCCTTGCAAACCGCATGAATGATAAAAATGATGAGTCTGTTTCAATTGCAGGAAAATGCTGTGAAAGCGGAGATATGCTGATTTGGGATCTGCCGCTTCCAAAGGCAAATCCTGACGATCTGCTTGCTGTATTCTGTACAGGAGCATACGGCTACTCCATGTCGAATAATTACAATCGAATTCCGCGTCCTCCGGTTGTTTTTGCGGAAAATGGAGAGGAACAGCTTGTGATTAAAAGAGAAACGTATCAGGATTTAGTTGCGCTGGATCTGCCGTTAAAATCGAAAGTAACACAGAGCTAAAAAAGACCATTTAAGGCGGATCTGGCAAAGCTTTTCGCCGTAAACATTTTTGTCTTCATATGCAATACAGATAAATTACTTAGAAAGGCTGCTTCTGAATCAGACGCAGCCTTTTTTCGTCGAGGAAACTTTTATGGTAATGCATATTTTTACTGCGGCCGTTTTTTTTTCCTTTTCTAGCGTAGTTCCCGCTTTTATTAGCGAAAATTCTTCTTTTTATAGCATTTTTTTGAATTATTTTCGCCTTTTTGTAGATTTTTTTAGCGTGTGGAATTTTTTTCACGTCCAGGTGCAAAAAAATAGCTGCCGACTTTGTCGACAGCCTGAGACGATTTCTAAGCAGCTCGTCTTTTTTACATATTATGCATTATCTTTATTGCTGAAAATGGAAATGATCGCATCCCAGAGGGCGATGAAGAATTCCTTCAGCTGATCAAGGAAGTTTTGTCCTTCCTCTGAATCTATAAAGTTTGAAATCTTGTCTTTTGCTTTATCAAGCTGCTGTCCCACTTGATTCCAGTCAACGTTCACATCTTTCATTTTGTTAAACAATGCAACGAGACTGTTAATTTCTTCTTCTGATAGAGTGATGCCAAGGTCGCTTGCCGCTTTTTCAATTAATTCGCGGAATTCCGCATCTGTTTCTGGCACGCCGTTATTTGCAATTTCTTCTTTTATTTTCGCCATTAATGCACTTGCATTTTCTTCGCCGACTTTATCGCCAAGCTCTGCTGTTTTGACAAGCTCTTCGTTTGCCACCTGTTTTACTTCTTCTGGAATGGCTTCATCAGAAGTAACTTCGTACGCTTTTAATAATCCGGTCAGAGCCGCAGTTCCTGATACTTCAAAAGGAGCGGTAACCTGAATCGTTGCATCCTTTACTCCAGCTGTCATAAGGGCATTCAAGTACATTTCGTCTGTTACCCAATTAATGTTTTTTGTATTTACTTCAAGGCCAGATCCGCTTTTTTCGATCGTAATAGCTGATGATGAAATAGCCTTCGTTCCAATCTGGGCTTTAGGAATGTAATTGCCTAAATATTTATGTTCCTCTTCATTCGTCACTTCAATAACCTGTGAATTGTCATCAGCACCCATCTCACCAAGCATGGACTGCTTCTGCTCTTCTGTTAAGTTCTTTCCGAGTGTGATAATTTTATCACCGGCAGCTGCATCAGCAAGCCCGATAGTCGGGAAAGCAAATAATGCAAACGCCATTATAGAAACCAATAACTTTTTCAAAAAAAGACCTCCTTAGTTCATGACAGCAACCTTCATTATAGTATTTTTTTCTGATTGGCGACAGAGTTTTATGGCTGCGGTATCTTCTTGCTGCGGCGGCAGACGATCTGCTTGGCTTTCTTGAACGTATTATAGTAGAATGAATAACGTTCAGTCTATTAGACGAAAAAAAGAAGCAGGAGGTTTCATACATATGAAAAAAGGTCAAATTACAATGGAAAATGGCGATCAATTAGTGATCGAATTTTATCCTGAGGCAGCGCCAAAAACTGTTGAAAACTTTGAGAAGCTTGCAAACGAAGGTTTTTACAACGGAGTAAACTTCCACCGTGTTATTCCAGGTTTTGTTGCACAAGGCGGAGATCCAACGGGCACAGGCGCAGGCGGACCTGGCTACTCTATTAAATGTGAAACAGCAGGAAACCCTCATAAACACGTAGCAGGAGCATTATCAATGGCTCATGCAGGAAAAGACACAGGCGGCAGCCAGTTCTTCATCGTTCACGAGCCTCAACCGCATTTAAATGGCGTTCACACTGTTTTCGGTCAAGTGATTGAAGGCATGGACAATATTTATAAAATCAAGCAAGGCGATGTCATGAAAGAAGTTAAAGTCTGGGAAGAATAAGCATGGTTTTAAAGCTGTCCTTTAGGGGGCAGCTTTTTGATTGTTTTGAAAATCAGATTTTAGGTATTCGTTGAATATTTTTGTCTGATATAAGATTAGATAAAGGAGGTGATTAATTGAAGAGGAAGAGTCGTTCCCAACCGCTGGAACTAATGATTTACAGATGTTTAAATTCCCGAATGGATCTGGCTGCAAAAGAAAAAAATCACTATATGTACCTTGTGAAAGACTGTGAAGGTGAGAAGTGGTTTGATGACTGGCTTTTGGCGAATGCCGGGGAAGGAATCATTTTGAACGATCTTTTGTTTGAAAAAAACAATACATTTTATCAAATTGATTCCTTGTTTCTTACAACTCACACAATCTACCTGTTTGAAGTGAAAAACTATGAAGGTGACTTTTATCTTGAAAATGATAAATGGTATTCATCTTCAAAGCTCGAAATCAAAAATCCTCTGCTGCAGCTGAAAAGAAACGAATCTCTGTTCAGGAGATTGCTGCAGGAAAACAACTTCTCTTTTTCCATCGAAGCCTATCTTGTATTTGTTAACCCTGAATTTCACCTCTATCAAGCTCCGTCTGGACATCCAATCGTTTTTCCCTCCCAATTAAATCGTTTTGCAGAGAAATTAAATCGAAAAACAGGTTCATTAAAAGGGGTTCACTCGAAGCTGCGGAGAAGCTTTTGGCACTTCATGCGGTAGAGTCTCCTTACTCGCGCTTGCCAAAATATCGGTATGATGAGGTTGGGAAGGGAGTTGTTTGCAGGAGGTGTCAATCACTGTATCATTCGTTTAATAAATCTGTTTTTATTTGTGCAAACTGTAAATATACCGAAGAATATCTGCCTGCAATCTTACGCAGCATTCAAGAATTTAAACTCCTTTTTCCAGAGAGGAAAACGGCTGATCAAATCCAAGAATGGTGCAAACTCATTAAAACGAAAAGAACGATACGGAAGATACTGTATGATCATTTTGAAAAAGTAGGGCATGGGAAATTTTCTTATTTTAAAGATATTAGATAATGCATTATGAGCTGTGTTGGGTACTTGGAATAGCGTTTTTCCTGAATCGAGTGCCCTAATTTTCAGTTTTGGGTACCTGGGATAGCGATTTTCCTGAATCGAGTGCCGCAATTTTCAGTTTTGGGTACCTGGGATAGCGTTTTTCCTGAATCGAGTGCCGCAATTTTCAGTTTTGGGTACCTGGAATAGCGATTTTCCTGAATCGAGTGCCGCAATTTTCAGTTTTGGGTGCCTGGAATAGCGTCTTTGCCAAATCGAGTCCTCCAATTTTCAGTTTTGGGTACCTGGAATAGCGTATTTGCCTAATCGAGTACCCCAATTTTCAGTTTTATGTACCTGGAATAGCGCAATTGCCAAATCAAGTGCCTCAATTTGCTACTTGGGATATCTGATAACTCCAAGATACCTTTCTCCCGATCAAATCAAATCACGGCACCAGCACGTCTTTTCCTACCTGATAACTCAGAGATTAAATGATTGCATTCTTCGTCTAATCCCGATAAGATATATAGAAAGGAAAACTTCATAATTCATTGAAATCCTTCGGGGCAGGGTGAAATTCCCAACCGGCGGTGATAAAGCAGAAGCTTTTAAGTCCGTGACCCGACTTGCATGAACTGCAAGCGGTGGATCTAGTGAAAATCTAGAGCCGACAGTATAGTCTGGATGGGAGAAGGAACACAATGTGAACGTATGGGTATTATTTTTCTGGAAAAACAGAAGAATAGTACTCTTGTTTGGCATGCATATGTGACTGAAATCCCTTACAAAGCCCCAGGTATTTATTACCTCGGGCTTTTTATTTTTACTTTAAAGGGAGGCGGCGCATTGGAAGATCAGGATTATATGAAAGTGGCACTTCAGCTCGCAGAACAGGGTTCAGGACAAACAAGTCCGAATCCGCTTGTAGGTGCGGTGGTTGTGAAGAATGGTCAAATTCTTGGAATGGGCGCACATTTAAAAGCGGGAGAACCTCATGCAGAAGTTCATGCCATTAGGATGGCAGGAGCTGAAGCTGAGGATTCAACAGTCTATGTTACGCTCGAGCCTTGCAGTCACCATGGAAAAACACCTCCATGCGCTGATCTTCTTATTTCTTCAAAGGTGAGAAGAGTGGTTATTGCAGCGGTAGACCCGAATCCGCTTGTTGCAGGAAGAGGGATTAAGAAACTTCAAGCTGCTGGAATCGAAGTGGTTTCAGGTGTTTTAAAGAGCGAAGCAGAAGCGCTGAATAAGGTGTTTTTTCATTTTATTCAAACAAGACGTCCTTTTGTAACATTAAAATGGGCGAGCAGTCTAGATGGGAAAACGGCGACTGTCACAGGTGAAAGCAAATGGATCACAGGTGAAGAGGCAAGACTTGATGTTCACAAATACCGGGAACTTCATGATGCAATTTTAGCCGGCGTAGAAACGGTAATAAAAGATGATCCATTTCTGACTTGCCGACTTGAAAACCCGAAAAAGCAGCCTGTCAGAATTGTTTTGGATACGCATCTGAGAACACCTGAAACTGCAGCTGTGGTCAATGATGGTCTATCGGAAACCTGGATCATCACAGGCAGCGGGGTTTCTCCTGGAAAAATAGCATCTTTTCAGAAGAAAAAAGCCGTTATCATTCAAATGAATACGCCGGCTATTGAAATAGGCAATCTGCTTCTCCTGCTGGGAGAAAAAAACATTACATCGCTGTTCGTTGAAGGCGGTGCTGCCGTTCATGGAAGTTTTATAAAAAGCGGGTTATTCAATGAAGTGGTGAGCTATGCTGCCCCCATGCTCATCGGCGGAAAAGAGGCCCCTCCTGCAGTTGGCGGCGCAGGATTCAGCGGTATAAATGAGGCGATTCGTTTAAAAATAAAACAAACTGAGATCCTCGGTGATGATCTCAAAATAGTCTGTGTTAAAAAAGAGGGGTGATATGGAATGTTTACCGGAATCATTGAGGAAATCGGCACAATCGCGAATATGCAAGGAACAGATGCAGCAATTGAGATGACAATTCATGCTGAGAAAATTACGGAAGATGTGAATCTTGGAGACAGTATTTCCGTAAATGGCGTTTGCTTAACAGTTACAGCTTTCACTTCTAAATCGTTTACTGTGGATGTAATGCCTGAAACTGTAAAAGCCACTTCCCTGAATTCTCTTAAGCCTGGTTCATCCGTCAACCTGGAGAGGGCGATGTCCGCCAATGGACGCTTCGGAGGCCATTTTGTAACAGGTCATGTCGACGGCACTGGAACCATCATCCGCAAAAAGCCTTCAGCCAATGCGGTCTACTGTGAGATCAAGGTCAGTAAAGAAATGACTTCATCCCTGGTAATGAAGGGCTCTATAGCGATTGACGGCATCAGCTTAACCATATTTGGTTTAGAGGATGAAAAAGTAACAGTCTCGATTATTCCCCACACATTGTCTGAAACAGTTCTCGGAGGCAAAAAGACAGGGGATACCGTAAATATCGAATGCGATATGCTCGGGAAATATGTCCAAAAGTTTGTGATGCAGTCAAATCCGGCATCTTCATCTTTAACAACGGACTTTCTAAAAGAAAATGGTTTTTATTAGAATGGGGGATCACCATGACATTTCATTCCATTAAAGAAGCGTTAGACGATTTAAAACTTGGAAAAACAGTCATTGTAGTAGATGATGAAGACCGAGAAAATGAAGGTGATTTTATTGCGCTGGCTGATTATGCTACGCCAGAGGTTATTAACTTCATGATTAAGCATGGCAGAGGACTGGTTTGTGTTCCGCTGACAGAGGAATATGCTGAGAAATTTAATTTTCACCCTATGGTAAATGACAATACAGATCCGCATGGCACTGCTTTTACGATCAGCATTGATTACAAAACAACCAAAACAGGAATCAGTGCTTCTGAAAGATCAGAAACCATTAAAGCCATTTTAAAAGAAGATGCAGAGCCGCTTGATTTTAAAAGACCTGGTCATATTTTCCCCCTTATTGCAAAAGAGGGCGGAGTTTTAAGAAGAGCAGGGCATACAGAGGCAGCGGTCGATCTGGCTAAACTCTGCGGAGCAAGCCCAGTCGGAGTCATTTGTGAAATTATTAAAGAAGATGGCGAGATGGCGCGGGTTCCTGATCTAATTGACATTGCAAAAGAGCTTGATTTGAAAATGATTACAATCAAGGACTTGATCCATTACCGCAATATGTCAGATGCTCTTGTGAAAAGAGAAGCTGACATCAAACTCCCTACTGAATTCGGCATGTTCAGAGCAGTCGGATATTCAAATATATTGGACGGGAAAGAACATATTGCCCTTGTGAAAGGGGAAGTTTCAGAGGATCAGCCGACGCTTGTCCGTGTTCACTCTGAATGTCTGACTGGAGATGTATTTGGATCGAACCGGTGCGACTGCGGTCCGCAGCTGCATGCAGCGCTGTCTCAGATCGAGGAAGCTGGCAGCGGCATCCTCTTATACATGAGACAAGAAGGCAGGGGAATCGGCCTGCTTAATAAAATGAAGGCCTATGCATTGCAAGAAGAAGGATATGATACAGTAGAAGCCAATTACAAGCTTGGATTTGCAGACGATTTAAGGGAGTATGGAATTGGTGCTCAAATCTTAAGAGATCTTGGCGTTTCAAAAATGAAACTGCTGACAAACAATCCGAGAAAAATAGCAGGACTAGAAGGATACGGGCTCACTGTAGTAGACCGCGTACCTATTCAAATGCCTCCCAAAAAAGAAAATGAAGGCTATATGAAAACGAAACAGGGAAAACTTGGACACTTACTAAACTTATAATCGGAGGAACTAAACATGAAAACATATGAAGGAAATTTAGTCGGATCAGGATTGAAAGTAGCGATCATCGTAGGAAGATTCAATGAGTTTATTACAAGCAAGCTATTAAGCGGAGCAGTTGACGCTCTAAAACGCCACGGAGTAGAAGATGAGAATGTAGAGCTTGCATGGGTGCCTGGAGCATTTGAGATTCCGCTGGTTGCCAAAAAAATGGCTTCTTCAAATAAATATGATGCAGTTATAACCCTTGGAACTGTCATTAGAGGTTCTACAACCCACTATGATTATGTCTGCAATGAAGCAGCAAAGGGAGTTTCTCAAGCTTCAATGAGCACAGGAGTACCGGTTATCTTCGGAGTTTTGACAACCGAATCAATTGAACAGGCCATTGAAAGAGCGGGAACTAAAGCTGGGAATAAAGGCTATGAAGCAGCGGTTGCAGCGATTGAAATGGCGAATTTAATGCGTACAATGAATTAATTTTAGGTAAAAGTGTTTAAAATGCGGGAAAAACTGTTTATAATGTTCTGAGGAGTGATTCTTCATGAATCATGATCAAAAGGATAAGGGAAGAAATCAGGAAAGAATTTTATTTTACATCATGATAGGCGCAAGTTTATTGTTTTTGCTTTCTCTAATCGGAAGGTTATTTCGTTAATGAGGGGTTCATATGTTAATTCGCTATAAAAAAAGCTTTGAAAAAATTGCAATGGGTCTTCTGTCTTTTATGCCAAATGAAAAAGATTTAAAACATTTGCAGCAGACGATGAAACAATATGAAACAGATGAGAAATGGCAGCTGTTTCTATGGAAAGACGAAGATATCATTGGAACAATCGGAGTAGTGTTCGAGGATGATGATCACGTGAAGATTCAGCATGTAAGTGTAAACCCTTCTCATCGTCATCAGGGAATCGGCAAGAAAATGGTGACGGCATTAAAAGAACAGTACAAGGCAAAAACAGTTATCCCAGACGAACATACGAAAGCATTTTTTGAAAAATGCACGGAACTGGATTGCGATTAAAAACAGATGAAGCTCATGCTTCATCTGTTTTTTGCTGTTTGCGGATCAGGCTGCTCTTTCGTTCCGCAATTACATCGCTCCGGTCCCGCAGCGAATGCTTATGAATAAGGAAATCATTTGATAAGTCGCTTGGATGTCCCCATTGCAGCTGATGGTTTTCGCAGTATTCAATGCATGTAGTAAGAAGATCGCTGTCTTCCAGCGGCAGATTGATACTTTCGTATGGGCGTTTATTTTCGATGTCTTTGCTTCTTTTTCTTAAAAGTTCTGCCGTTTTCTCAGGATTTAATCCAAGGGAGAGCAGTGCTTCTTTTTCTTCCTCCAATATAGCGAGGGCATTTGATATCATTCTGTGAGCGCCCTTCCAGTTGCTTCTCCTGTGATGATAAAGGCCCACCGCTATTTGGATAAGACCAACCCAGTGTATCTTTCTATGCCCTAGGGGATCTTCTTTCCAATATTCTTCAAGCACTTCATGGCATTCAAAGTAATCACGGTCTCCATGAAAATGAACAAGGTACACTATATATGGCTTCGGATACAAAAAATCACCTTCTATCTAAGCTTATGTAAATTCAGTGTAGCATAAAAGAAATGACTTGCCCTTTATGAAATACAAAAAGTGCTCACTAAGAGCACCTTTTGGATGAAAACTAATATAACCAAGCAGCTCCGACAATAATCAGCAAAATAAATAATACAACTATTAATGCAAAGCCTGAACCGTAACCAAAACCTTTATCTCCCATTTGCATGTTCCTCCTTAAGTATCTTGCATTTACATAGGTATCATATGTGGGTGCTCTTGTGTTTGTTTGGGCGTTTATCACATTTCTGGACTTTTTTTGAATCAGCGGACTTTCACCGCCCCGAAAATAAGTATTGGAGATTGGAACCCGAATGTTCTATACTATAGGGTAGCCGAAATGAATGGTACAGAATGAAGTGGTGGGATGATGTTGCAGTACAAAGTGAAAATTGACGCATTTGAAGGGCCGCTCGATCTTCTTTTGCATTTAATTAATACGCTCGAGATTGATATATACGATATACCAGTAGCTGAAATTACAGAGCAGTATATGCTTTATATACATACGATGAAAGAACTGCAGCTCGATGTTGCCTCTGAATATTTAGTGATGGCTGCGACTTTGCTCTCCATTAAAAGCGGAATGCTTCTCCCAAAGCACGAGGAAGAGCTGGTGGAAGACGAATTCGGATTTGAACCCGAGGAAGATCCGCGGGATGAACTGATGAGAAGGCTGATTGAATACAGGAAGTATAAAGAGGCAGCAGATGATTTGAGACATATGGAGGAAGAACGTTCTCAGGTTTATACAAAACCGCCGAGCGATTTGAGTGAATTTGCCGGTGAGCCTGTATTTGATAAAGAATCTATGAATGTTACGATCTACGATATGCTTGGGGCATTTCAAAAGATGATGCGGAGAAAAAAACTGCAGAAACCATTGCAGACAAGAATTGCAAGACAGGAAATACCGATTGAAAAGAGAATGGATGAAATTCTTCTCGAATTTAAGCGTAATCCAGGGCGACGAAAATTTACTGAGCTTTTCCCGTCCAATCAAAAAGATCACCTCGTTGTCACTTTTCTTGCCATCTTGGAATTGATGAAAAAAAACAGCATCATGATTGAACAAGAAGAAAATTTTTCAGATATTTATATTCTGGGGAGGTCATAAAACCTTGGAAAAATGGAAATCCATCATTGAAGCACTTCTATTTGCTGCAGGCGATGAAGGGCTGTCAATGAAACAGCTGACATCCGTTCTTGAGACAGAAGTGGGAACGATTACTGAAGTCATACAGGAACTTCAAAATGATTATAAGAAAAAACAGCGCGGCATCGAACTGATTGAAGTAGCGGGAGTTTTTCAGTTAACAACGAAAAAACAGCATGCCGATTATTTAAAAAAACTGGTTGAGACACCGAATCACACGGCTTTATCTCAGGCCGCTCTTGAAATTCTGGCGATTGTGGCATACCGCCAGCCAATTACAAGAGCTGAAATAGAAGAGATTCGCGGCGTAAAATCTGAGCGCCCGCTGCAAACACTGGCTTCTAAAGTGCTTGTGAAAGAGGTGGGCCGGGCTGAAGGAACTGGCAGAGCAATTTTATATGGAACGACGAAGGAGTTTCTTGAATACTTCGGATTAAAAACGATAAAAGAACTCCCTCCGCTCCCTGAAAAAGACGATGATGATTCCTTTAATGAAGAGGCCGATCTCTTTTTTGAGAATTTCAATCAAACTTTTGAAGAAATCAAATAATTTACACAAATACACCATCACCTATGATAAAATAGAGGAGAACGGGACAAAGGAATATCTTTGTTCCTTTTTTTGAATGAAAAACGCATAGGGGTGCAATCATGTGATTATAAAAAACTGCAGAGGGTATGAATTAGAAAAAGAGATGCCGAATACATCCGAAGATTTTTTTAACCGCTCTGAAGTCACAATTGTGTCAAAAAAGGCTGAAAAAACGTTTTATGTGTTGTATGTGCGGTATTTCGAAGACGTATTCAGAGAGCGAAATGCTTTTCTCTTTGAAGGGACCGACCTGTGCATCAAAGACGTAATGGCGCTGATATGCATCATTCAAAACGAAGCACTTATAGAGCGCAAAAGGCTCTATATAAACACAGAAGAAGAATTCCTTATGTATCTGCAGGGAATTGACCTTCGTGCGGCAATTGAATGGATCCCGGATATCAACCGGAATCAAACACTGAAATTGCCTGAAGTTGTTCAAAAGCTAAAAACACCCATACATAAAGAATAGCTTAAGAATTTGAAAGGATGTGTTTTAATGGGAAATATGATCGTAAAAGCACAAACAGAACAAGTTGAATTATTTTTAGGAAACGTCGTCAAGCAGCTGAATACGTTTTTAAATCAATCGACAATTTCATCATTTTTGGATGAAACAGCCGGGGATGAAACGTACTATGAGGACCTTTTCCGAAACTTGAGAAGACTTTCTGTTTATTGTGAAGAGGGACTTGAAGCATGCCGCATCGTTCTTCAAAATGAGCCATTCAGAAAGCCGGCAGCGGAAAAAGCGCTCTATAAAATCTATCATCAGTGCATTGAAGAATTTTATAATCCGAAAAATGATGTATGGTATGAAGACAGCAGATCTGCCTATACAGGCAAAAATGCGATTAAATACCGCCACCCTGCTCCGGATACACTTAAGGCCATGATTGCCTCTCTCGAAAGCGGTTTTCAGGAAATCCGCGAGGAACTTGAATACTACGAGACAGATTACCGTACGAAAATGATACAGTCAAAATAATAAAAGCAGCTGTTCTGTACTTTCAGGACAGCTGTTTTTTTTATTGTCATTTCAGGCTGCTTCGGAGTTTTAGGCACGCTGTTTTTCAAATTTAACGTTCATAACCTTTGTCCATCCGCATAAACTTGTACAAAACAATAAAAGGACGTGGGTGTTATGCGGCAATGGAAACAGATAACAGCGATCGTACTCATCTTCTTCTTGCTGATATCAGTACCGCGCCATTCTTCTGCTGAAATGGACGTGAGCGCAAGAAGTGCGATTTTAATTGAACAGGAATCCGGAAGAGTCCTATTTGAGAAAGACGCCCATACCAAACGAAGAATTGCCAGCATTACAAAGATTATGACAGCGATTCTTGCGATTGAATCCGGAAAGATGGACGAGAAGGCAACTGTAAGCAATCGTGCGATACATACAGAGGGTTCTGCGGTCTACTTGCAAGAAGGCGAAAAAATTAAACTTGAAGATCTTGTATATGGTCTTATGCTCCGTTCAGGCAATGATGCGGCAGTAGCCATTGCTGAGCATGTTGGAGGAAGTATTGAAGGGTTTGTTCATTTAATGAATCAAAAAGCTGCTGAAATCGGCATGATGAATACGGAGTTTGCCAATCCGCATGGTCTGGATGATCACGAAAATCACTATTCCTCTGCCTATGACATGGCAATCCTTACAAGGTACGCAATGGAAAATCCAATCTATCAGAAAATTTCCGGAACTAAGGTTCATCGGGCTCCAAATCCGAATGAACAATGGGACCGTGTATGGAGAAATAAGAATAAGCTGCTGACAAGTTTATATGAGTACAGCACCGGAGGGAAAACAGGGTATACAAAAAGGGCAAAACGCACCCTCGTTTCTACTGCTCAAAAAGATGGCATGAATCTAGTAGCCGTCACAATTGATGCGTCAGATGACTGGAATGATCATATTGGAATGTTTAATATGGCATTCAGCAAATATAGTCTGTTTAAGATAAAAGATTCAGGCACGTTAAAAAAAATAAAGATTAAAGATAAAATCTATAAAAATAAGCTTTTTATAAAAAGAGATGTGTTCTATCCTCTTACTGAAGAAGAGGAAGATAAACTCAGAATCAATGTTTCTTTGCTCAAACCGGAAAAAAACTGGGATGACCCGGAGGATGTGCCGAACGTTGTCGGTAAAATCACAATTATTGTTGAAGACGAAAGAGTGGATGAGGTTCCGGTTTATTATGATAATGGTTTAACAAATAAACCAGATGCGACGCTTTTTGAGAAACTCCGCAAGCTATTTTTCATTGGGGCAGGCTTCAGCGATTATGATTAATATTATTTGGGTTGGGCTGACTGTCATCGGCATTGTCTTCGCCATGATTAATGGAACGATGGAACAAGTGAATGCTGCCGTTTTCAAAGGCGCGAAAGATGCTGTAACCATCAGCATCGGACTGATCAGCGTCCTTGTATTCTGGCTGGGGCTCATGAAGGTTGCTGAAAAGGCGGGTTTGCTTGAAAAGCTTACCCAGCTGTTTAAACCATTTGTAAAAAGGCTTTTTCCTGAGATTCCCGCAGATCATCCTGCAATGGGCTACATTCTGTCAAATATGATTGCTAATCTTTTTGGACTGGGGAATGCAGCAACCCCGCTTGGAATTAAAGCGATGGAGCAGATGAAAAAATTAAATGGAGACAAACCTGCTGCAAGCAGATCCATGATCACATTTCTTACTGTCAACACGTCGAGTATTACCTTAATTCCAACGACGGTGATTGCTGTAAGAATGACATACGGTTCAAAATCTCCAACTGATATTGTTGGCCCGACTTTGCTTGCAACGATAATTTCAGCCATAGGCGCCATTCTGATTGACCGCTATTTCTATCATAGAAGAATGCGGAAGGAGAGAAAATAGGATGGGAATGATCAGTCTAATCTCTTTATGGATGATCCCGCTGATCATCGGGTTTATTCTATTATATGGGACGTATAAAAAAGTGCCGACGTATGAAACTTTTGTTGAGGGCGGCAAAGAAGGAATAGATATTGCGTTTTCAATTATTCCTTATTTAGTGGGCATGCTCGTTGCGATTACGATTTTCAGAGCTTCAGGTGCCCTTGAATTTTTTGTAGGCATGATGAAACCGGCATTGGATGCAATCGGCGTTCCAAGCGAGATTGTTCCCCTGGCATTTATCAGGCCCATTTCTGGAACAGCAGCACTTGGCATGACAACAGATTTAATTGCTGCCTACGGACCTGACTCTTTTATTGGGAGGCTTGCAGCAGTCATGCAGGGAAGCACAGATACAACCTTGTATATTTTGACTGTTTATTTTGGAGCTGTAGGGGTTAAAAAGATGGGGGATGCGCTTAAAGTAGGTTTGCTTGCTGATCTTATGGGAATCATTGCATCAATCATCATTGTCATGATGCTTTTTTAATAGATTTGAAGGGGCTTCCGGTAAATGCGGAGCCTCTTTTTATCTGCTGAAATATTTTTGTCTCATTGTTCCTGTTTTTGTGAGATAATAAGGCTTCATGCATTTTTTAAAGGGGTTCATTTGATGAGAACTTGTATAAAAAAATGATAAGAAGTAAGATGTTAACGAGGTGAAAGAAATGGAACGTTTACAAAAAGTGATAGCTCATGCAGGTCTTGCATCAAGAAGAAAAGCAGAGGAGCTTATATTAGAAGGAAAAGTGACAGTTAACGGGAAAGTCGTAAGAGAGCTTGGCGTTAAAGTTTCCGGAAATGACCGTGTTGAAGTAGCAGGTGTCCCTGTTGAAAAGGAAGAACCAGTCTATTTTATTCTTTATAAACCGCGCGGCGTCATTTCAGCTGCCATTGATGATAAAGGAAGAAAAACAGTTACGGACTTTTTTCCCCAGATCAAAGAACGTATTTATCCTGTAGGACGGCTTGATTATGATACATCCGGAATTTTAATCATGACGAACGACGGTGAATTTGCCAATCTGCTCATGCATCCAAGCAGTGAAGTAGAGAAAACGTATGTAGCCAAAGTAAAAGGAATTCCGCTCCGTGAAAACCTGAAGGCTCTCGAAAAGGGAATTATGCTTGAAGATGGCAAAACAGCCCCGGCAAAAGTCAAATTTGTTTCATTGGATAAAAAGAAGCAGACGAGCATCATTGAACTGACGATCCATGAAGGCAGAAACCGTCAAGTCCGCCGCATGTTTGAGGCAATTGGGCATCCTGTCTTGAAACTAAAGCGCGAAACGTATGCGTTCCTTGACTTAAAAGGATTAAAAACAGGAGATGCGCGTGAATTATCTCCGCATGAGGTCAAACAGCTTAGATCACTTGCCAAGTTTGGAAAGTAAGCCCTTTAATTTTCACATAAACTTCAAATTATTAAGAAAACGTTTGAAATAAACAGTGATATAATGAGTTGAAATGTATGAGGATATGGGAGAGTTTTTTATGAAAAAAAGACGGTTGCTCATGAGATCGATCATCCTTTTTGTGCTGGTTGCAGCACTTGGATATACGTTATACACAAACTTTTTCCAAAGCAAGGAAAAAGTGAAGGTTGGAAGCGACGCCCCTGATTTTGTCTTAACAGACATTAACGGGGACAAGCATCAGCTTTCTGATTATAAGGGAAAGGGCGTTTTCCTGAATTTCTGGGGAACATGGTGCGAACCGTGCAAACGCGAAATGCCCTACATGCAAAATCAGTATGATTATTATAAAGAACAAGGTGTAGAAGTGCTTGCCGTCAACATCGCAGAATCAAAGATTGCCGTACAGAACTTTACGGATACATATAATTTATCTTTTCCTGTCGTCCTGGATAAGGACCGGCAAGTTTTAGAAGCATACGGTGTTGTCCCTCTTCCGACTACATTTCTGATAGATAAAAATGGAAAAGTAGCAGAAATTATCACTGGCCAGATGAATGAGCGGATGGTCAGGGACTATATGGAATCAATCAAGCCGTAAACGGGGAGTTTTCATCATGAATGAAGTGAAATGCAAGTGCGGACACAGTAATCCGCACGGAACGATTCTTTGTGAATCCTGCGGTCGTCCTGTTGAGGAAAAGGACAGCAATCAAGCTGTTTCTGAAAAACTATTGGATATGAAATATGATGGCAGTGCAAGACGCTCACAGACTTATAAGAAAACGCCGGTCGATAAGATCTGGAACTTCTTTTCATCTGTAAAGGTCGGAATCTGGATTATCGTACTGATCTTAATTGCATCAGCAATCGGCACAATCCTTCCGCAGGTCATGTACATTCCGCCAAATGTAACTCCCGAGGAATTTTACCGCGAGGAGTACGGGGTGATCGGTCAGCTTTATTTCCAAATGGGGTTTCATGAATTATTCAGCTCATGGTGGTACATGGTTTTAATTGGAGCGCTTGCCGCTTCATTGGTCATTGCAAGCTTAGACCGCTTTGTACCGCTCTATCGTGCGCTGAAAAAACAAGGTGTCACACGCCATGAAAGCTTTATGCGAAGACAGCGATTATTCAGCGAAACACCTTCAGTCAACAAGGCGGAGGAACTGCTTGAAATTATTAAAGACAGACTGAAGAGAAAACGCTATCATGTTCGAGAAGAAAACGGAAATCTCCTTGCAGAGAAAAATCGTTTTTCAAGATGGGGACCGTATGTCAATCATATCGGTCTGATCATCTTTTTGTTTGGAGCTATGCTGAGGTTTGTACCGGGAATGTATGTGGATGATGTCATTTGGATCCGCGAAGGGGAAACGAATGTCATTCCGGGTACTGAAGGCAAGTATTTTCTCCGCAGTGACAAGTTTGTGATGGAAACATACAAAAAAGACAGCGAAGATGAAGTGTTTCAGGATGCTCTTACTAGAGTTGGGGACGGCAACGTCGTAAAAAATTACCAGACGAACGTTACTTTGTACGAGAGACAAGGTGAAGCGGTCATCGGGGAAGAGCCAGAGCTAAAAAAAGTAAAAGATGAGCAAATCAAAGTAAATCAGCCGCTTAAGCATGATTCATACGCTTTGTATCAAGTGGATTATAAATTAAATGAATTGAATAAAATGACATTTAGTTTAGTAGACAAAGAGACGGAGGAAAACTTTGGACAGCTGACAATTGATCTGCTGGATCCTCAAAAAGAATTTGATTTGGGTAATGGCTATAAAGTAGAAGTAGCAAGCTACCTTCCTGATTTTTATTTTAACAGTGAGGGAGAGCCTGCTACGAAAACGAGAATACCGGATAATCCTGCTTTTGTATTTAAAATGATTTCTCCTGATAAACCTAAGGGCGAAACAAGCTTCGTTGCCATTCAGCAGACAATCGAACCAAATGAAGACAACCAGCTGAAAATGAAGTTTGAAGGCGTGGAAACAAAGAATCTCTCAGCTCTTACTGTTCGCAAAGACAATACTCTTTGGTTTCTTGGACTTGGCGGAGCCATTTTCATGATAGGTGTCACCCAAGGTATGTATTGGAATCATCGACGCATCTGGATAAGACGAAGCGGAGAAGGAATTCTTCTTGCCGGGCATACAAATAAGAATTGGTACGGCATTAGAAATGAGATTGATTCAGTGCTGGAAGGCACATTGATTGAAAAGCCGAAGGATCAGTCAGACGAGAAATAAGACAAGTCATAGAGGAGGAAAAGGAGTGGCGGCTTTAAGCAGTAATTTGCTATTTGCAGCATTCATTTTATATCTGGCTGCGACATTTCTTTTTGGCGGAGCCATCCGTGATAAGAGAAAAGAATACAAAAAGCCAAGTAAATGGGCGACTGCAGGTATTGCAATCACGATTCTTGCTTTTGCAGCACAAGTTGGCTATTTCATTACGAGATGGATCGCATCCGGTCATGCACCGGTCAGCAATCTTTTTGAATTTACAACATTCTTTGGCATGATGCTTGTTCTTGCATTTATAGTACTCTACTTTATTTATAAAGTGTCTATTTTAGGGCTTTTTACTCTGCCGGTCGCATTGCTGCTTATCGCTTATGCAAGCATGTTTCCGTCAGATATCTCACCGCTTATCCCAGCGCTTCAAAGCAGCTGGCTGCACATTCACGTGACAACAGCGGCTCTTGGACAGGCGATTCTTTCCATCAGCTTTATAGCAGGTGTGATTTATTTGATCCGGACAGTGGATCAAACGAAAAATTCCAAGAAAACATTCTGGCTTGAAGTTGTCATGTATACACTTGTAGCTACGATTGCATTCATTGCAATAACAAGCACCTTCAGAATGATGGATTATGAAGCCGTTTATAAATGGACAGATAAAAATGAGCAAAATGCAGAAATGATCTATAATATGCCTGCTCTGGTAGGCCCTCATAAAGGCGAACTTTTAACAGAAGGCAAAATGGAAGCTCTTGTTGAAGTTCCCGCTCTTATTTCTGCGAGAAAGCTGAATACTGTCATTTGGTCAATTGGCACCGGATTATTATTATACGGAGCGATCCGGTTAATCTTGAGAAAGCGAATCTCAGCTTTCCTTCAGCCTCTCACCAAAAACGTAAATCTGGATTTAGTAGATGAAATCGGATATCGATCCGTTACAATTGGATTTCCGGTATTCACTCTGGGAGCGCTCATTTTTGCGATGATCTGGGCTCAAATCGCCTGGACACGCTTTTGGGGCTGGGACCCTAAAGAAGTATGGGCATTAATTACCTGGCTTTTCTATGCAGCCTACCTGCATTTGCGTCTTTCAAAAGGATGGCAGGGAGAAAAATCAGCATGGCTTGCCGTTATTGGCTTTGCCATCATCATGTTTAATCTGATTTTTGTCAATCTGGTGATTGCCGGTCTGCATTCTTATGCCTAGTTAATAAGAGTTTTTCTTTAAGAGAAAAGAAAGTATAAAGTTTTTGCAGTGGTGTACAGTTCCATCGCCCGCCACATCGGCCAGAACTATTCCAGAGGAAAAGTCAAACTTGGACTTTTCTGCCGGATTCTTATCTGTCTGCCGGAGCTAAACGGGCACTTGCACTTTTCTTATCAAGAGAGCCTTCACTCATATAAAGTGAAGGTTTTTTGGTAAGATAATGGTATATGAGTACTTGAAGGAGGAGAAGCAAGATGGAAAACAACATGAACTATAAAATCTTGGTCGTTGACGATGAAGACAGAATCAGAAGACTTTTGAAAATGTATTTAGAGAGAGAAAACTATCAAATTGAAGAAGCTGACAACGGCAGTGATGCTCTTGAAATGGCACTGTCTACAGAATATGACTTAATCCTGCTTGATTTAATGATGCCCGGACTCGATGGGATTGAAGTTTGCAGACAACTGCGCCTGAAAAAAGCCACTCCTATCATTATGCTTACGGCAAAAGGTGAAGAGGTAAACAGGGTTCAGGGCTTTGAAGTCGGAACAGATGATTACATCGTAAAGCCTTTCAGTCCAAGAGAAGTCGTTCTGCGAGTGAAAGCACTTCTTAGACGCTCATCGACAACATCATTCCTGAAAACAGAAACGAAAGCTAAGAATGTTATCGTGTTCCCGCATCTCTCTATTGATCACGATGCACACCGGGTGCTTGCAGACGGCAAAGAGGTCAGTTTAACTCCAAAAGAATATGAGCTGCTTTATTTCCTCGCGAAAACGCCTGACAAAGTATACGACCGCGAGAAATTATTAAAAGAAGTATGGCAATACGAGTTCTTTGGTGATCTGCGTACAGTAGATACACATGTAAAACGCCTGAGAGAAAAACTGAGCAAGGTATCACCTGATGCAGCTGCCATGATCGTGACTGTTTGGGGAGTTGGATACAAATTTGAGGTAGGCAGTGAATGATGTTTTGGAAAAGCGTAGTCGGTAAACTGTGGTTTACCATTTTATTGCTCGTTTCATTTGTCTTATTAATTCTGACTGTGCTTCTTCTAGAATTCATTGAAAATTATCATGTGGACGAGGCCAAACGGGAGCTTACACAATTAGCCAACAAAATCTCGGTTATACTTGAAAATCATGAAGATCAGGAACTGGCGAGGTCAATCTCATGGGAACTGGCCGATGAACTTACAAGCATCATCATCGTCGAAGATCAGAACAAATACTGGTTTTCACCAAAGAAATTTGACAGTACCCCTGTTTTTGAAATGGAGGATATTCGGAATGACAGCGAGCTGTCTAAAGTATTTGCAAATCAAAAAAATGTCAGCAAGCTCACCGAACTCTCAAAAGAGCAGCAGATCAGTTCGGATAATAACGAGGAAGTGCTGGTCGTCGGCGTACCCTATGAGCTGAAAAATGGGGAAAACGGGGCAGTGTTTATGTCGCAGTCGCTGCTTGCTGTTCACGAAACAACAAAGCATACGACTAAATATATTCTGCTTGCGGCAGGTATTGCCATTGTATTAACAACGATATTCGCATTCTTTCTATCAACAAGAATCACTTATCCGCTAAGAAAAATGCGGGAAGTAACGCAGGAGCTTACACGCGGAAAGTTTGATACGAAGGTGCCGATTTTAAGTCATGACGAAATTGGCGAGCTTGCCGTCGCGTTTAATCAAATGGGCAGGCAGCTGAAATTCAATATCAATGCACTTAACCAGGAAAAAGAACATTTAACCAGTATTTTAAGCAGTATGGCAGACGGAGTCATTACGCTGAATATTGACGGGACGATTCTCGTGACTAATCCCCCTGCTGAACGGTTTCTTCAGTCCTGGTACTACGAACAAAAAATGCAAATCAATGAGGGAGAGGAAATCCCTCCAGAAGCAAAAGAATTATTTCAAAGAGTTGTCAACACAGAGAGAGAACACATAGTCGAGGTCAATCTTCAGGGCAGGAGCTGGGTGATGGTCATGAGCCCTCTCTATAACCAGTCATATGTTCGGGGTGCAGTTGCTGTTCTCAGAGATATGACAGAAGAGAGAAGGCTAGATAAGCTGCGGAAGGATTTTATTGCCAATGTCAGTCATGAGCTGAGAACGCCGATTGCCATGCTGCAGGGATACAGTGAAGCGATAGTCGATGACATTGCAAGCTCTGAGGAAGAGAAAAAGGAGATTGCACAGGTAATCTACGATGAATCACTGCGCATGGGAAGACTTGTTAATGATTTACTGGATCTGGCAAGAATGGAAGCCGGTCACATTTCTCTGAATTTAGAACGAATCTCGATTTATGAATTTATTGAAAAAATCAACCGAAAATTCCAGGGACTTGCAAGGGACAAAAAAATCACGTTAACCTCTTCATTTTTAATAGAAGACCCTGAGTTTGTTCTGGATCCCGATAAGATTGAGCAGGTTTTGACGAATCTTATTGATAATGCGATCAGACATACGCTTGAAGGGGGATCTGTTGAAATTCATGTTCAAACCGTTGCTGGCGGCATGAAAATAGACGTAAAAGATACAGGTACAGGTATTATAGAAGAGGATCTGCCTTTTGTCTTTGAACGGTTTTATAAAGCGGACAAAGCAAGAACTAGAGGCCGTTCGGGCACCGGCCTTGGCCTGGCGATTGCAAAAAACATCGTAGATGCCCATTCCGGCACGATCAATGTGCACAGCAAGGTAAATGAAGGTACAGCCTTCAGCTTCTATTTGCCTCGAAAAAGCAGTCTTTCTGATAGAACGTGACGAAAATTCTTGTTTCATAAGGAACACCTAATGAAATTTCTGTTGAAGACCTGAGTCATTTTATGTAAAATAAGACTGAATTAATAAAATTGTATATTTTGAGATATAGGTGCTTTACGCTTAATAGGGAATCAGGTGCAATGCCTGAACTGTCCCCGCAACTGTATTTGCCAACGAAACTTTGGGTTAAACCACTGTATAATTAGATGGCTCTATTGCTGTTTATTATATGGGAAGGTTCAAGTGGAGAATGAAGCAAAAGTCAGTAGACCTGCCGGAATCTCTTACATTGTTTGTATTCTTCGGGGGTTGAGCATAGAAACGGCAGGATTTATGTTTCTTTGCATACAATCTGTATCTTATTATGCCGTTTATTAAGCCCATCTGCAGATGGGCTTTTTTGTTTTGTGGTTTCATGATTCACCAAATAGATACATACAGAAGAAGGAGAGATTTGTTGTGAATAAATTTTTAAGCTTACTATCCGTTTTCTTTTTAGCGCTGCTTGCAGCATGCGGAAATACAGCAGAGGAGCCGAAGAAGGAAGCTCCGGGATCAGAGCAGGCTGCTGAAAATGGAGAAAAAACAGAAGAGACAAAAGCTGTTGTAACACTGACTAAAAACGAAAAGGCAGAGAAAGTTGATTCAAAAGAAGTATCTTTTGAAGAAGGGCAGACTCTGATGGATGCAATGAAAGCGAATTTTGAAGTGGAAGAAGCTGGAGGGTTCATCAGCGGAATTGATGGAATGATGGCAAGCGATAAGGATAAAACCTACTGGCACTTAATCGTAAATGGCGAAGATGCGATGACTGGTGCTAATGAAATCGAGCTGAAAGATGGAGATAAAGTAGAGTTCGATTTAAGAAAATATGAGTAATCCTGGATCACGTTATGACAACTAGAAGAATCAGTCTGCTTTCCCTGCTGATTGCTTTATCAGTTGTAGGGCGAATGGCCTTTCAATTTGTTCCGAACGTCCAGCCAATGACAGCGATTATTCTGATTACTTCTATCTTAATTGGTCCTGTAAATGGCATGATTGTAGCCGTATTAGGCTGCTTCTTGAGCAATTTGCTGCTCGGAATGGGGACATGGACAATCTGGCAAATGCTCGCATGGGGTACACTCGCGTTATTATCAGGTCTATTAGGCAAATATGTGAAATCAAATCGTCTGATCATCTTTACACCCATTTCTGTATTGTCGGGTTATCTATTCGGGTTTGTTGTATCACTGAATATGTTTGTTTTAACTGACCATGGCTTAGCTTATTACCTTGCAGGTTTGCCTTTTGATACCGCACATGCAATCGGAAATGGAATTTTCTTTCTTCTGCTTTATCCTGTTATGCGAAAAACGTTTGAGTATTACTTGAATAAGAAGGATTATGGCATAACAATGCAATAAGAAAAATGGTAAAATAAAAGAGCGATAAGATTCGCTCTTTTTATTTTAAACCCTAAAGGAGCTGCTTAAAATTGAATCTGTATACGAGAACTGGCGACAAAGGGAAAACAAGTATAATTGGCGGCCGTGTCGACAAAGATGACTTAAGAGTCGAGGCATACGGCACAATTGATGAAGTAAATTCATTTGTCGGTCTTGCCATGACGTGGCTTCATGAAGAAAAACTGGTTGACTTGTATCATGAATTTGAAAAGATCCAGCATGAGCTGTTTGATTGCGGCAGCGATCTTGCGGTTATACATGGCAAACAGAAGCATCCCTATAAAACAACAGCTGAAATGATTGCATTTTTAGAAGAAAGAATCGATCATTATTCTGCTGAAGCTCCTCCGCTGCAGCGCTTTATCCTTCCCGGAGGCACACAGGCAGCATCGGCGATACATATAGCAAGAACAGTAGCCAGAAGAGCTGAACGCTGCATCGTTTCCCTGCAGAAGCAGACGGAGATTAATGAACACGTGCTAACATATATGAATAGATTGTCAGATTACTTCTTTGCTGCTGCAAGAGTTGCGAATGCGAGGCTTGGCTCTAAAGATGTAGAATACGAAAGAAGCGCAATCGTATTTACGAAGCCTAAACAGTCATAAAATAGCTGGAAGGAAGGGAGCACCTTCCTTTTTATACGTTCAGGAATTTATAAAAGTAAAAAGGCTGTGGATTATATAATAAAGATATCTGCGTTCGGCTCCGGCGCCTAGAGCGCGTGTCAGAACGAATCTGCCAAAAAAAGTCAAAACCCGACTTTTCTGGCGGATTCTTATCTGTCATGCCTGAGCTAAACGGGCGCTTGCGCTTTTCTTAATGGAATTAGTGAATAATATGTAACTTTTTATAAAAGAAAATCGACTAATGGTGTGATCGGAGGTACATTCATGGAAGAGGCCTTTCAGAGGATCTATGAAAAATATCATGGAGATATTTTTCAATTCTTATTTTATATGGTAAAAAATCGTGAGCAGGCTGAAGACCTCGTTCAGGAAGTATATATCCGCATTTTAAAATCCTATGACAGCTTTGAAGGCAGAAGCAGTGAAAAAACGTGGATTTTTTCTATAGCACGGCATGTTGCCATCGACTTTTTCAGAAAGCAAAAAACATTAAAGCAAAGAATTCTTGAAACATTTGACTGGGACCGGCAGCAAATTCAGGATGTTCATCCTTTGCCCGAGGAAATTGCCGCTCAAAATGAAGAATTGCAGGGAATATACCGTTCTCTTGACAGCTGTACAGTAGACCAGCGCTCTGTCATCATTCTCCGTTATCTTCAAGGGCTGTCCATTGCTGAGACTGCGGCTGCACTTGGCTTTACTGAGAGTAAGGTGAAGACCACACAGCACAGAGCATTAAAAGCATTAAAAAAACATTTGGCTGACCATAATGTGAGGGAGGAGGGGATTTTAAAGGGATGAACAAATCAAATTGGAATGAAGAACAAATTGCAAAAGCCCTAAGAAAGCTTCCTGCGATTGAAGATAAACGGACTTCTGCTGAAATTTATGCCCGATTGCCGAAAAAAGAATATAAACACAGAAAGCCCTGGGTGACACCTGCTTTCGCAAGCATTGCCGCACTTATCATACTCTTATTAATATCGCCATACTTCCTTAATCAGCTCGGAGTAAACGAAAGCAAATCAGATTCAAGCACTGACAAAGCAAGTTATGAACAAGCAGAGCAATCCATACAGGACTCAAGTTTAAAGAGTGAATCTAACCTTTACGTTCAGTCTAAAAAAACCACATTTGTTGCCCGTCCCGAAGACCAGGTTTCAATTGTCACACTTGCATATCCTGATCAGCAAGTTCAAAACATGATTCCAGTCAGCGTTAAAATGGAGAAGAGTGAAGATTATCTGAAATTATTTCAATCGGCTCTTTCAGCATTTGATCCAGCACAGCTCGGCTTGAGTTCTTCTTCTTTAACGGGAACTAACCTTGATTATGCGGAAGGGACGACTTCTAAGCTTTTAATCGACGTGAACGAAAATTCTTTTGCTCAGTCCTCTTCAGAAACGGACAACAAACTTTTTACAGAAGGCATTGAAGAGTCCTTCCGCTGGCAGGGCGTGGAAGAAGCAGAGTACTATAAAAACGGAGAGAAAGGTATAGAGCTTGGTGCATATGGTTTCCAGGAAGGAATGAAACTGGACAAATTCAAAAGAAAAGCTTATTTCCTATACCAAGAGAGCCTTGAAGCGCCTAAACTTCTTGCACCATCCCTGCTCCCATTCGAAAAGCTGTCTGAGGCATTGTCCGCAATGAAAGGCAATGGAACGCTCGGGCTTAAGCCTGTCATCGAAAAAACAGTGGTCATTAAAGAGATTGAAGAAAAAAATCATAACGTAACAATTGAGTTTACAGATGAATCAACAATTGATGATAATGAAACAGATACTCTGATGCTTGAAGCCATCCTAATGACAGCTAAAGAGTTTGGATATGAGAATGTGAAGTTTGAAGGAATAAATGTAGATAGAGTCGGAGAGATGGATGTTACAGAGGCAGTGCCTGTGCCATTTTCTCCAAATCCAGTCGATTTAAAAGAATAAAGAGATGTGAAGACCGCAGCAGGTATGCTGCGGTTTTTTCTTTTCATTTTATTTTATTGGATTTTGCCGAGCCTGGTAACTTCACGATTTTGCTGAAAAGAAGAGCCTTTTCGCAAATAAGCTGATATTTTCCGCTGAATAATCATAATTCGCATTTAAAAAGAAGGGCAAAACAAGCTTAAGGCAGGTTCGCCTTAATAGAGGCAGCAAGCAAACTTAAAAAGAGAAACAAGCAGTTTCATAAAAAAAATCTAATTTTAATTATGATATAAAGTTATAGAAAAAATACAGGATTTATCCTGCTTCCCGCACTTATCAAAACAAGGACGGTCTTTGTAAAGGCAATCTTCATGTATGAAATGGAAATCACTGCATAATACTAGTATTGGTCATTTTTTGACAAACAAGTATCTAGGGGGAAGCTATGTTAGATTTGTTAAGAAGATTGTCAATCGCATTATTAATCGGAGTATGCATTGTTCTATTATTCGTAAGCGGAACGCAGGCAAAGGCCGAAGAAAGAGCAAATGCTGTAAAATGGTCAAGCCCGATAAAGGGTACGATTACAGATACATTTGGAACAAGAAGCGGCAAGCATAAAGGAATTGATATTGCAGCTCCTGAAGGCACAACCATTCAGTCAGTGCAGGAGGGCCATGTTACGAAATCCTATTATTCAGATACATATGGACATGTTGTATTTATTCATCATCCTGAAGGCTATGAAACGGTCTATGCTCATCTAAGCAAAAGGTCAGTCTCGGAAACTGCTAAAGTGGAGAAAGGGCAGGAAATTGGCATTATCGGAAATACCGGGGTTTCCAGAGGGACACATCTTCATTTTGAAGTACATAAGGAAAAGTGGACCTACGATAAAAAAAATGCTGTTGATCCATTTCTAATGGTGGCTGCAAACAAGATTGAACCAGTGCCTGTCCTTTCTCAGCCCGCCTCTGCTGAAGTGAAAAACCCAGCTGCTATTACTGTGAAAAAAGGGGACACGCTGTGGGGGCTTTCAAAGGCATACGGTCTTTCCGTTGAAGCTTTAAAAGGGCTGAACGGGCTTACTTCAGACAGTCTGGAAATAGGCCAAGGGATAATTGTAAAAGAAAAGACGAAACTTAAAACATACACAGTTAAAAAGGGAGATACACTTTTCTCAATTGCAGATGAGTTTCAAGTTTCTGTTCAGCAGCTGAAAAAAGAAAATCGTTTAAAAACGGAAGCGATATTTCCTTATCAGAACTTAAAAATTTCTAATCATTCCAGTTCTTCAGAATAAACGGAAAATGCATTGTCACACTGCGCAAAAAAAGTTATAATGGACAAAACTTGCGGGGGGCAGACGATGCGCACAGACTATCACAATCATTTAGAACGAGGCAGCCTGACACTTGAATATTTGAAGCAATTCACAGATGAAGCTGCAAAAAAAGGCATTCAGCACTTTGGAATCTCAGAGCATGCCTATCATTTTTATCAGACTAAAGATATACTAAGCAATCCATGGGTTGAAGAGAGACGATACTATGATATGAAGGACTATGTTGATCTTTTTAAAGAGGCCTGGAATCACGGAATTGATGTGAAAATGTCTATTGAGATGGACTATACGCCAGGAAAGCATGCCGAGATGAAAAGATTCATTGATACATATGATTTTGATTATGTAATAGGTTCAATCCACTGGGTTGATGACTTTGGCATTGACTTAAAAGAATTTCTTCATGAATGGGACAGGCGTGATGTGAATGAAGTGTATGAAAAATACTTCGATCAGGTCGTAACTCTTGCACAGTCTAACTTATTTGATATTGTGGGTCACCTTGATTTAGTAAAGATTTTTAAATATGTGCCAGGCGATGAAGAATTTTTAATGAAGCAGTATGAACGGGCAACAGATGCCCTTTCCTCTTCGAAAACCTGTGTTGAGATCAGTACAGCCGGCTTAAGAAAACCTGTTGGGGAACTGTATCCGGATGAGAGGCTTCTATCGCTTTGTTTCCAGAAAAACATTCCGATCGTCCTTTCTTCTGACGCTCATATACCTGGTGACGTAGGTGCGGATTATGACCAGGCCATTGCCCTTGCCGAAAAAGTCGGCTATTCTTCATTAATGACGTTTCAAAAAGGGGAACGAAAAGAAGTGCCTCTTAAATAATCGTGTGAACAGTGTTATTTCATTTGAAATAGCACTTTTTTAGTGTGTAAAAAATTATTTTCACTTTCTTTTCTGAATAGATAAAATTCAATCGTCTCCTATCTATTTAGTCAATAATAGTAGTAAAATGAAAGTCTATACATCATTTTGCGGGAGATACTCATGTCGAATATGAAAAAAGTTCTTTATATATATATTTTGATCAGTATTATCTGGGTATTTGGGACCGATCATCTAGTTGCATTTTTTGACTACGATATTTATACGTTTATTCTAATTTCAAAATTAAAAGCTGTCGTTTTTATAGTCGCAACAAGTATTTTCATCTATTACCTGATTAATAAAAATGAACAGTTTAAGGAATTAGAACGCGAGAAAGAAAAGCTTTTGTCTCTTATCAATTCTATGGTGGATTTTGTGAATTTCAAAGATGGACAAGGCCGCTGGATTGAAGTGAATACGTTTGGTTTGAATTTATTTCAGCTGCAGGGTGTCGACTATAAAGGAAAAACAGACAGAGAGCTTGCTGAGTACACTGACTTTTATAAAGAGGCACTGCTTTATTGCGAAAAGTCTGACGAGATCACATGGCAGGGCGGAGCCGTCAGCAGAAGTGAAGAGATTGTCTCATTGCCGGATGGTAGCTATAAAACGTTTGATACGATCAAGGTTCCACTGTATAACGAAGACGAAAGCAGAAAGGCGCTTGTCGTAATCGGACGCGATATTACTCAAATGAAAGAAGCGGAAGACCGTCTGCAAAAGGCTGAAAAATTAAGTGTTGTCGGCGGACTTGCTGCAAGCGTAGCTCATGAAATAAGAAACCCTCTGACTTCCCTAAAGGGATTTGTTCAGCTTATGAATAAAAATGACAGTGTAAATAAAACGTATTATGAAATCATGGAAAGCGAGCTTGACCGGATCAATGAGATAGTCGGCGAGCTCCTTGTTCTGGCCAAGCCGCAGAACATCCATTTTAAAAAGACAAATTTGAACCAGCTTTTGTGCAATGTCATTTCTTTATTAGAATCACAGGCAAATATGTACAATGTCAATATCAAATTCAGGCATGCAATCGGCCTGCCGGATATAGATTGTGAGCCTAATCAGCTTAAACAGGTTTTTATTAATGTCATCAAGAATTCGATTGAAGCCGGATCTACAACCATTGAGATAAAAGTCAGCCAGCACAAGGAACATGCTCTCGTTATTATTGCAGACGATGGTGAGGGCATGGAGGAAGAAAGACTTAAAAGACTTGGTGAACCTTTCTACTCCGTAAAAGAGAAAGGAACAGGACTGGGACTGACCGTAAGCTACAGAATCATTGAATCACATAACGGTAAAATTTCTTTTCACAGCAAGGTTGGAGAAGGGACTGCCGTTGAAATTGAAATTCCAATGAAAAGAGCATAAAAAAACAGAGAGCAGGCAGCCTGCTCTCTGTTTTTTTATGAATGAAGCTTTACTTATTTTGTCTAGCTCCATTGTCTAATCCCTCGGTTCCGCATTTCATAATTCAATCGCTCTAATTGAAACGATATCATCAATTTCAGATAAAGTTGTCAGCAGGGATTCGTCTAAGGAACGGTCGAATGAGAGCATCATGATGGCTTCTCCGCCGGCATTTTTGCGTCCTACTTGCATGGTTGCAATATTTACTTCATGGTCACCTAAAATCCGTCCTACGCGTCCAATGACCCCAGGCTTGTCGGTGTGCTGAATATAAATAAGATGTCCTGATGGGTAAAAGTCGATATTGAAGGAATTAATGCCGACAATTCGTTCACCGTAATGAGGAATGTGCGTGCCTTTTATTTCAAAATTCGTTTGATCTCCATGAATGGTTACAGTGATGCAATTTGCATACCCAGACTGATTTGAAGTGATTTTTTCACTGAAGCTGATCCCGAGTTCTTTTGCAATCATGCCTGCATTTACTTCATTTACATTCGAAGCAACACGGGGAGTTAAGAACCCTGCAATCAAGCTTTTTGTAATAAATGAAGTTTCAAGCTCAGCTACTGATCCTTCATATTTTATAGATATGTCATTCACAGGCTCTTTCATGCACTGTGATACAACGTTCCCCATTTTCTTGGCAAGCTTGTAAAAAGGCTGAATTTTTTCAAATACTTCTTTTGTTAATGTCGGCAGGTTGACGGATGTAGTCACCATTTTGCCGTCCAGAAAGTGAAGAACATCCTGAGCGACCTGGGCTGCAACGTTTAACTGCGCTTCCTTCGTTGAAGCTCCTAAATGCGGAGTTGCAATTACATTGTCATATTGCAATAACGGGTGATTAACAGGAGGTTCTGTTTCAAATACATCCAGCGCTACTCCTGCAATATGGCCGTTCTCTAAAAAGGGGATGATGGCTTCTTCATCGATAATCCCGCCTCGTGCACAGTTGAGCAAATAAACGCCTTTTTTAGTCTTAGGCAATGATTTTGCTCCTATAAGTCCGCGTGTTTCTTTAGTGAGAGGGGTATGAACCGTAATGATATCCGCCTGCTCGAGAAGTTCATCAAGACTCGCACTTTTTACTGATATTTTTGCAGCGCGGTCACGTGTTAAAAATGGGTCAAATACAAGTACATTTACTCCAAACGCCTGCGCTCGTTTAGCAATTTCTGTTCCGATTCTGCCGAGACCGACAATACCCAATGTCTTGCCGTAAAGCTCAATTCCTACAAATGCTGTACGATTCCATTCATTAGACTTAACCGATACATTCGCCTGCGGAATATGGCGGAGAAGGGAAGTCATCATAGCAAAGGTATGCTCAGCTGTAGAAATCGTATTGCCGTCTGGTGCATTAATGACGACAACGCCATGTTTAGTCGCTGCATCAAGATCAATGTTATCGATTCCAACGCCGGCTCTTGCGATTATTTTAAGAGACGGCATTTTACCTATTAATTCATCCGTCACTTTAGTGGCACTTCTGACAAGCAAAGCGTGAAACGTATGTAGCTCGACTGCTGCCTCAGACGCTTTTTTCTGAACAACCTCTACATTTTCTGCTGCGAGCAACGGCTGAAGTCCATCTGCACTCATTGAATCAGAAACTAAAATTCGATACATGTTTATCCCCCTAAGCACTTCTGCTAAATATCAGATAATTTATCATATTAAGAGTATTATGTCAATAAGAGTAAAGCGTTAAATGGGTAAAGACTATTATTAGAAAAAGAATGATTAAGCATTTATATTCACAAAATGAAATGGATACAGTATAATTATCTCGAATACAAAATAATATGATCTATCTTCGGGGCAGGGTGCAATTCCCGACCGGCGGTAATGAAACAAATGTTTCTAGCCCGCGAGCCGTTAGCAGTTTGGCAGGATCTGGTGTGATTCCAGAGCCGACAGTATAGTCTGGATGGGAGAAGATGGAGGTTCTGGCGTTTAAAATGCGAATTTTAAACGTTTATTTGACCTTGCTTAAATTATCCCTTTGTGTACGATGCGCAAAGGGTTTTATTTTTGCAGGGAAATAACAGGACGTTTCCTTTCTTTCCGGATGGATCGAAAAAGGAGAGAGAATGATGCAGCAAAGTAAGGTGAAAAAGCAAGTATCAATCGCAATGCTTGCAAGTGTAGGGTTTGTATTAATGATATTTAATTTTCCGATTGGATTTTCAAGCTTTTTAGAGCTTGATTTCGGAGATGTTCCAGCCATTATTGCAGCTATTCTGTTTGGGCCTGCTGCTGGAATTATGGTTGAAGCGATCAAAAATATTCTTCATTACATTATTATGGGGAATGCAACAGGAGTTCCTGTTGGCCAGCTGGCTAATTTTGTCGCAGGCGTTTTATATATCCTGCCTGCTTCCTATATGTACCGTAAAATGAATTCAATGAGAGGCCTTGCAATTGGACTTTCAATCGGCACAATCGTAATGGCCTTAGTCATGAGTGTGTTAAATTATTACCTGTTCATACCGGCATACACTTGGTTCCTTAATGCCCCGGCAATGGCAGCGCCAGAATTGCGCGCCCTTATTGCAACAGGAATTCTGCCTTTTAACTTAATCAAAGGAATTGTCATGGGATTCGTGTTTATGGCGATCTTCGCCAAGCTGAAAACATGGGTTCATGCACAATCTGACTATAAACGTGCTGCTTAATTAAAAAAAAACCTCTGCAATTGCAGAGGGTTTTTTTATTTTCTATTCAAACTTTAAAGCGTCGCCGTCAAAAGCCTCGTCTGCAATTTTAATGGAATCAGTCGGACAGCCTTCATAAGCGTCCATCATGTCTTCCTCTAAGATATCAGGTACTTCGACAATTCCCTGGTTATCATCAAGGGTTACAAATGCAATACCCTCATCATCATAATCATAAATGTCTGGTGCTGCTGCTCCACATGCACCGCAAGCAATGCAAGTATCTTTGTCAACGATTGTATACTTTGCCATAAAAAAAACCTCCTCTGAAATGGTCACTCTCTATGATATGGTACATTCATTCATTTGTCAGCTTAAGACTGAAAAATCAGGTGCGTACCTCTTTATATTTATACATTGTAAATCTGTTTTCGAAACTTTTCAATAGAAAAGTACATTGAGAATGCTTATCACACAAGGCTTTCTAGTATATAAGATACCCTTTTCAGGCAACTTTAAACGCCAATTTTCAGATGGAATCTGTTACAATAGAAGCAAGAATCGAAATGTGTCAAAAAGTGTAAGGTGATGTGGATGACTCAAAATTATTTAGACATTATTTATTTAGATTGCCTGAAGAAATTTGGCGGGGAACGCTCATCATCAGCCGTTTTCCATTTGTTAAAAGGGAAAAAATCCTCACAGACTATCCAGGACAGCAAGCTGTTTCACCTTTCAAATTTATTCGGCATGTATCCGGGTTTAAAGAGAAAAGATTTTGATGCAGCTGTGCAGTTTCTCACAGAAGAAGGGTACTTAATTTATTCAGATAAAGATACTCATTTATTAACAAATAAAGCTGAAACGCTCCTTGAATCAGTACTGGACAATAAGCCTATTCCCGCAAGCTTGAATGGATCAATCTATGCTTCAATTGGTTTTCTTTTCTGGAAGAGACTCATGCTGATGACACAAGTTCTGTCCCACTCAAAAGCAGGGAGCACAATATATTTGCCTGTAACAAAAGATGAAAAAGTGCAGCGGTGGGTAAAGCAATTTTTAAAAAGGTCAGCTGTGAATAAAACGGAACTGTCAGATGCTCTTTATCATGAAATGCTCAGTCATCTTCAGCGTTTTTCAGATTGGGAGGCAGCGATCTGGGTTTATCAATTGACTTCAAATCAGCGCATTGGCTTGACGTACGAACAGCTGGGCGAAAAATTTAAAGAAGATGCAGAGTACATAAAAATTTTGTTTTGGAACCTCATTCATCGTGTGCTTGAAGAATGCAGCCTGAAAACACAGCAATATCCGCTTTTGTACTCGATGGTACAAGACCTTTCAAGAATTCACCCTCTTACTGAATCTACCTCAAAAACGCTGCAGCTGATCCGTCTGGGAAAATCATTGGAGGACATTGCAAGAATCCGGCATTTAAAACAAAGCACGATTGAAGATCATATCGTGGAGATTTCTTTGAATGACTCTTCATTTGATTTATCCATGTTTTTAGCGGATGATTGTCTGCAGGTTATTGCTATGAAGATTGAAGAATTAAACACGCATCAGCTGAGAATTGTAAAAGAAGCACTGAAAGACCGGTATTCATATTTTCAGATCAGGCTCGCTTTTACGCGTCTTTAGGGGGAAGTCATGAACGTTCAAGAAGCATTAAAGCGCCATTTCGGCCATGATACCTTTCGAACTGGTCAGGAAAACATCATCATTGACATACTAGCCGGCAATGATGCAATAGCCCTGCTTCCGACCGGAGGAGGGAAATCGCTGTGCTATCAGCTGCCTGCCTACATTCTAGAAGGAGCGGTTCTGATCGTTTCCCCGCTTCTTTCACTTATGGAAGATCAGATCCAGCAAATTCGCATGCGCGGAGAAAAAAGGGTTATTGGCTTAAACGGTGCTCTGTCCTATATGGAAAGGCAAAAAGCATTGCTTAACTTGCATCAATACAAATATATTTTTGCATCTCCAGAAATTCTGCAGTCAGAAGCCGTTGCGTCTGCACTTAGTAAAATTAACCTATCTTTATTTGTTGTTGATGAAGCTCACTGCATTTCACAATGGGGCCATGATTTCAGAACTGATTACTCAAAGCTCGGTGAGTTAAGAGGGAAACTTGGCCAGGCACCGTGCATAGCGCTGACAGCAACTGCGACTCCAGAAGTACTTCAGGATATTGAAAGTTCTCTGCAGATGACGAACGTGAAAATGCATATTCAATCAGTTAATCGCAGCAATATAGCCATTATGATTGAGGAATGTCATTCACTTGAAGATAAAATGAAAAGAGTATCTGAGCTGGTTAAAAAGCTGAAAGGGCCTGGGATTATATACTGCTCAAGCAGAAAATGGACTGAAAACCTTGAGCAGTTTTTAAAAATGGAGGGCGTTCATGAAACAGCCTGCTATCATGCAGGGATGGAGAAAGAGCAGAGAACCCTTATACAGCAGCAGTTTGTTTATGATCAATTAGAAGTAGTTTGCTGTACAAATGCATTTGGAATGGGTGTTAATAAAGGAAATGTCAGATATGTCATCCATTTTCATTTTCCGGCTCAAATGGAATCATACGTTCAGGAAATAGGGAGAGCTGGAAGAGACGGACTTCCAAGTGTAGCGATATCTCTTATTGGAAGCGGAGATATGGAAATACCATTGTCCCTGCTGGAATCGGAGTTTTCAACATATGAACAGCTTCACCAGACCCTTTATCTCCTCTCTGCAGGTACGGAAGCTGAAGAAGCATTTGAACGGACTGGTGTGAATGAAGTTCAGGGAAGGTTTATTCTTCATCATTTAGAAAAGCTTCCTTATCCTCTGCCCGGAAATGAACAACAAACGTTAAATCTAATATGGGCAAAAATTGAAGACAGGCGAAAGTTCAAAAAAAGAAAACTAAATGCCGTAATGAAATGGCTGCTTTCAAAAGAATGCAGGAGACAGGGCATTCTTAAATACTTTGAGGAAAAGAATTTACAAACACAGGAGATTTGCTGTGACAGGTGCGGACTTGATCTTTTACGGTACGAAGAAAGGGAAGAGAAGCATACTCATTTGCAGCTCCTTGAGTGGAAGGCAGAATTAAAGGCTATATTTGGCCAGAACGAGTGATAAAATGGTTAAGCGTCAAAATGAACTTGTAAAAAGAATGACAGATGGACAGCTGCTTCAGCAGCTCTATTTTACTCAAATTTTACTACTTACAATTTCGATCTTTTTAAGTATGATGTTATTTAACGGACTGTCTGATTTTAAGGCAATATGGCACCCTGAACTGACAGAAATACTGCTGATTGGCGGATTGACTGCTGTTATTGTACTGATAGGCGATTGGATCATTATGCGGACAATGCCAAAAGAATGGTATGATGATGGCGGCATCAATGAAAAAATGTTCAGGCACCGTTCTTTGCCGCACATTTTCTTTCTATGCCTATTAATCTCTTTTACAGAGGAGCTCTTATTTCGCGGTGTCATTCAGACTCATTTTGGCATTTGGACGGCAAGCTTCATCTTTGCCATTCTGCATTTTCGTTATTTAACAAAAGGGCTGCTGTTTATTATGGTGATGCTGATCAGTTTGCTGTTAGGGTTTGTGTATGACTGGTCAGGAAATTTATTCGTGACAGTCTTTGCACACTTTTTAATTGATTTGGTGTTTGCCATTCAAATTCGTTTGCAGTACATTAACGGAGGTGAAAAAAATGAGTAAAAAAGAAGAAGCAGCTTCGACACGTGCCTCAAGACAAAATAGTATAGATGAGTACAAATCAAGAACAGGAAGCTATCCATCCAGAAGTGAAATTCATAATAAGAAAGACAAAAAAAAATCAAAATATAAATATCCCGCTATTAGTTTACTGGCCTTATTCTTTTTTCTGCTTCCAATTGTGTTTTACTACAGTATTTCTTATTTCGACAACCGGGGTAAAACCGTCAACGGAGAAAATATTTCCGACTATGAAGATGTATTAATAAAATACGGTGACGAAGAGGAAGAAGAAGAAGAAGAAGAAGAAGAAGAGCAGTCTTCAGATGAACAGTCCTTAGAAGAACCTGAAGAGAAAACACATGAATCTGAGCAAGCGTCCGTAAGCTCAGCCCAAACAAATGTCAACAAGCAAGCAGAGGAATCGCCTCTCAAAATTGCAGCAGAAAAAGAGCAGCAGCCAGAAAAAAAGGAAGCATCTGTACAGTCTGAACCCCCAAAAACTGAACCAGAGCCAGAACCTAAA
This sequence comes from Bacillus sp. V2I10, assembly GCF_030817055.1. Taxonomy (NCBI): domain Bacteria; kingdom Bacillati; phylum Bacillota; class Bacilli; order Caryophanales; family Bacillaceae; genus Bacillus; species Bacillus sp. V2I10. The sequence goes on from NZ_JAUSYV010000001.1 coordinate 2,093,241, forward strand.
GAAGATTACAAAGTAATAGAACACACAGTGGGACCTGAAGAAAATCTGTTTAGAATCTCCGTGAAATATTACCGTGACCGCTCTGGCGAGGCTTTAATTAAGCAATGGAACCAGCTGAGCGGAGACAGTGTGTATGAAGGTCAAGTACTTAAAATACCGCTTAAACAGTAAACGCATGAATGACAGCATGCGTTTTTTTCATGTTTGCTTTTCATATCAAGATGGACAACATCATATAATCTGGAATAAGAAGAGAACCTTTCCCAGGAGATGTGATGCATGTGGAAAAACAAATACAGCTGCTGAGTGATTCTACCGATTTAGCGACCAAACAAATGCTTCAAAGCGTGCTGAATAAAAAAAGAAAATATGAGCGATATAAAAAGAATTGTTTTAGATGGCAGATGTTTACACTTACAGGAGGGATAGCCTTTTTCCTCTACTTTTATCAATTCATTGTCGTTCCAAACGACAGCAATATTGGCTATATGCTCGGTGAATTAGTTGGAAGCGCATTTCACTTTTTTATCATTTTAACCATTGGTGCAGGGTATGCAACAGCTCATTATTATAAGAAAAAAGAAGAAAAGTACGAAAAGGAATATCATGGATTAAGAACGGAAATTATCCGCAAGAGCTCTGAACTGTGGCCGCAGCCTTATCACTGGAAAAAAAGAGGCGAGGTTTATGACATGATGAAGAAGGATTTTGATATCAACCTTTATTTTGAAAGCAAGTAATTGTGTGAGCATGAAAGGATTTTAGTGAATAACAGCGAATGTATGCTAAAACGTTAATGGGGTGATGCGATGTTTGTTAAAAGTACAATGATTCCTAAAGCAAGAACAATTCATGCGTCCGCGGATGATTCGCTGCTGACGGTGCTTGAAAAGCTGGAAAAACACAAGATAGATGGGATTTCAGTCTTAAAGGGGACGGCCTACATAGGGATGATTACACGCTATAACCTATACGAGCATTTTTTTCAGTCAAATGTTGAGAAAGAGGAGTTCTTAAAAAACAGAAAGGCTGAAGAAATAGCTGTCAATCGTGATGTGTTCCTTGAAGGCGATGAAATTTTCGAAAAGACACTGCTGAGGTTAAAAGATTTTCCGCTTATTGCTGTAGTCGGAGAAGAAAAGGAATACTTGGGTATTGTCACGAGATATGACGTTCTTGAACAATTTCAGAGTGCATTTGGAATGAATAAAAAAGGGGTCAGAATTGCCTTCACCTCAGTTGAAACAGAGGGCAGAATCGCAAGGCTTACAGAGCTTGCAAAACAGTTTCATGAAGATATCATTTCCCTTGTTACGTTTGATGAAACCGAAAGCATGGTCAGAAGAATTGTGATGAAAATTGAAAAAAAGGACAATATCAAGCGGTTTATTGAAAGGATTGAAAAGTCAGGATTCAGAGTCCTCGATATCCACGAAGACGAATAAAGCTCCTTTCCCTACATATAAAAGTGTAGGGGAGGGATTTTTTTGTTTAAACATGCCGCGTTTCTAATCATTGGGTACTTATCAGCCTATCTAGCATGTACATGGGTGCCTGTGCAGCTTCCATTTCAGATGTCAGAATTTATCATGATGCTGATATTGAACCCGACAAAATCTTTTTTTTCTATGATCCTATTTACAATCGGGTTCATCTTGCACTCTATTCTTATAAAATCAGCATTCAGTCTGACGAATAAAATTTTAAGAAACGAAGGCAGTGTGCTCGAGGTGACGATTAGTTATTGTGTTTTTATTAATTTTTATATATTATTTCAAATAGGATTTTGGCAAACTTTAGTATTAGCAGCTTTTACAGTTTTATATGGGCTCGCCACGGCAAATGTTCAAAGAACCTCTTTGAAAAAAGCTCACCTGAGATTATAGTGTACATATCTAATGATAAAGGGTCACTGCTGCAAACAGCGGGATTATTCATTTGTTGTACAAAGTTTACACAAGCTGTTTAATCCTATATACTTTGAGGACAGTGATTTTTGTTATTGGAGGATTATATATGTCTAGTCATGAAGGCAAATACAACATTAAGGCAGTTTCCAAAATGCTTGGAATCCAACCAGGAACATTAAGAGCTTGGGAAAGACGATATAATATGATTGCACCGGTTCGGAATGATTCAGGTCACCGTTTATATACAGAAGAACATATTAGGATTTTAAAGTGGCTGATCACTAAAGTAAATAAAGGCTTTACAATCAGCCAGGCAGTCAATTTGCTTGATAACAGCAACTTGTCTTCAGAAGAGCCAATAGCTGTTTCAGCAAGTTCTGACATCCCCGACCATGCTCTGGATTTAACGGAAGAGCTGCTTTTTGCCTTGCTTACTTTTGATGAAAATCAAGCTCACGAACTATTAAATAAGGCTTTCAGTCTCTTTTCAATTGACAAGGTTCTTATTGATATTTTAGGAACGCTTCTCGTGAAAATTGGAGACATGTGGGAAAATGGCAAAATTACTTCGGCACATGAGCATTTTGCCTCCTCTTTTCTCCGCTCGAGAATCGGGATTATCCTTCACACCCTTCCTGTGAACGGACTGCTCCCGAAAGTAGTTTCCGTTTGCGGACCAGGGGAATGGCATGAGCTTGGACTTCTGATATTCACGCTGTATTTAAGAAGAAAAGGATTTGAAGTCATTTATCTTGGGACGAGCATTGCCGATGGGGACATTGATATTGTCCTTGAGGAAGTAAATCCGAAGTTTTTATTTTACTCCTGCACCCTTCAGGAAAACGTTGTAAAAACGGTTGAAACGGTTGAGGGGCTGTCCCAAAAATACAGGAATTTAATTATTGGCCTTGGAGGCAGCGGATTTAATAAAACTCCGAGAGAGCACCTTAAAAATTATGAATTATTATTCGTCGGGGATACGAAAAACCAGTGGGACAAATGGCTTAAAGAACGCTTATCTGTGTAAAAGAGTCCTTCAAAATCTTTTGCTTGTCTTAATGGGTTAAGAGAGTGTAAACTTGTTAAAAATCAACGAACCATCCCATCTACATTTCATATGATAAGGAAAAGGGCGTTCTGACGGCAGGAGGGTAAGGGATGCGGCTAGAGCGATTGAACTATAACAAGATAAAAATCTTCTTAACAATAGACGATCTAATGGACAGAGGACTTACGAAGGAAGACTTATGGAAAGATTCATTGAAAGTGCATCAGCTTTTCAGAGAAATGATGGATGAAGCAAGTGAAGAGCTTGGTTTCGAAGCAAGCGGGCCAATTGCTGTTGAAGTATACTCTCTTCAAGCTCAGGGTATGGTCATTATCGTGACCAAAAACCATGAGGAAGAAGAGATTGACGAAGATTATGCAGATGATTACATCGAGATGCAGGTGAAGCTTGATCAAAGCTATGATATTATTTTTGAATTCACTGAATTTGAAGATATTATCCAGTTATCAAATGCACTTTTCTCGCAAGGAATTAAAGAAGGAGCCGTATATTCCCATCTAAACAGATTTTACTTCATGCTAGATGAGCATCAGCCAATCGAAGTGGATTCCTTAGTCTCAATCATTGCTGAATATGGAAATCCTTCAATGATCTCGATTCATTATCTGCATGAATATGGAAAGTGCTTATTGCCTGATGGTGCAGTTGAAAAACTTCATCATTACTATTGGAGTAATACAAAATAGCCATGCTGCCCGCAGGTTAGATGACTGCGGGTTTTGTTATTTGAATTTCAGATTTGCTTTGTACTTTGAACAAGCGCTTAAAATAGGTTGATGAGGATAAAAATTAAGTCCTCAAATAGTTAAAAATATTCTCTATTTTCTAACTTCAAACAGTTCGTTTTATCCAATTTCATCCATTAGAACCACATCATTGAAATCGCTTACAAAAATGGGTTTGTTTTTGCTTTATTTCTGCTTTTTCTACTTTGCAGAACACATTTGAAGGTGTATACTATGTCATGAAAGGTGGACATTTTCCACAGAATTGAAAAGACAGTAGGAGGTTTACTCGAATGGTAGCCGAAAAAAGCACCGATCATAAAAGAGAAAAGCATGATGTGTTGAAATCAACACAAACGGTGATACATAAAGCCCTAGAGAAACTAGGATATCCTGAAGAAGTTTATGAATTATTAAAAGAACCGCTTAGAATGATGACGGTAAAAATACCTGTAAGAATGGATGACGGTTCAGTCAAAATTTTTACTGGCTACCGCGCCCAGCATAATGATGCAGTAGGACCTACTAAGGGCGGAATACGCTTCCATCCGGGTGTTACCGAAACTGAAGTTAAAGCGCTGTCAATATGGATGAGTTTAAAGTGCGGTATTGTTGATTTACCTTACGGCGGAGGAAAAGGCGGTATCATATGTGATCCTCGTGATATGTCATTCCGTGAATTAGAACGCCTGAGCCGCGGATACGTAAGAGCAATCAGTCAGATTGTCGGACCGACTAAAGACATTCCTGCTCCGGATGTATTCACGAATTCTCAAATTATGGCTTGGATGATGGATGAGTACAGCAGAATAGATGAATTTAATTCTCCCGGATTCATTACAGGGAAGCCACTTGTGCTTGGAGGTTCACATGGACGTGAATCGGCTACTGCAAAGGGTGTAACAATTTGTATTTATGAAGCTGCCAAGAAAAAAGGGATTGAGCTTAAAGGCGCCCGTGTTGTTGTACAGGGATTTGGGAATGCAGGAAGCTATTTAGCCAAATTCATGCATGATGCAGGTGCGAAAATCATTGGTATCTCAGATGCTTATGGAGGTCTGCATGATCCTGAAGGCCTTGATATTGACTACTTGCTTGACCGCCGCGACAGCTTCGGAACAGTAACAAAATTATTTAATGATACGATTTCAAATAAAGAACTGCTTGAGCTTGATTGTGATATTTTAGTACCTGCTGCGATTGAAAATCAAATCACAGAAGAGAATGCACACTTAATCCGCGCAAGCATCGTGGTTGAGGCCGCTAATGGTCCGACTACGCTTGTAGCAACCCAGATTCTGACTGACCGCGGCATTTTGCTTGTACCGGATGTACTGGCAAGTGCTGGTGGCGTAACAGTTTCTTATTTTGAATGGGTACAGAACAACCAAGGCTATTATTGGTCAGAAGAAGAAGTCAATGAAAAGCTTGAAAAAGTAATGGTTAAATCATTCAATAATATTTATGAAGCAGCGCAAACACGCCGTGTAGATATGCGACTCGCAGCATACATGGTCGGGGTCCGCAAAATGGCAGAAGCATCCCGCTTCAGAGGCTGGATCTAAATCAAATATTTGCATGAATTCAAGAAATCTCCTATCATAACTGATAGGAGATTTTTTTCTTAGGACGATTTTAGTTTTATTCAGGAGTGAACGCTTTGAAGTCAGAGACTGTCATTATTATCGGCGGTGGTCCTTGCGGGTTAGCTGCAGCCATTGCTATAAAAGAGAAAGGGATTAACCCTCTAATTATAGAAAAAGGAAACATCGTAAATTCCATTTATAACTACCCGACTCATCAGACGTTTTTCAGCACAAGTGAAAAACTTGAAATTGGCAAAATTCCTTTTATTACTGAAAACAGGAAGCCATTCCGTATTCAGGCGCTTGCTTATTACAGAGAAGTGGTGAAGAGGACTGGCTTAAGAATCAATGCTTTTGAGAAAGTAAATGAAGTTTTGAGAGAAGGATCAGGATTTATTGTCAAGACGTCCAAAGCTGAGTACCAAACTGAATTTATCGTGGCCGCAACCGGCTATTACGATCATCCAAACTACATGCACATTGAAGGGGAAGATCTTCCAAAAGTCTTCCACTATTTTAAAGAAGGCCATCCTTATTTCGATAAAGATGTAGTTGTAGTAGGCGGAAAAAATTCAAGTGTGGATGCAGCGCTTGAGCTTGTTCATGCAGGCGCACGTGTTACTGTCGTTTACAGGGGAGGAACCTATTCCCCTAGTGTAAAACCATGGATCCTGCCGGAATTTGAGGCCCTTGTCAAAACCGGCACAATTAAAATGGAATTCAACTCCACTTTAAAGCGCATAACAGAAGAAGATGTCACCTATGAAGTGAACTGCAAAGAAGAAAAAACGATAAAAAATGATTTTGTATTTGCCATGACCGGATATCATCCGGACCATTCATTTTTAACCAAAATGGGAGTGGCTATTGACGAAGCTTCCGGCAGACCCGCTTTTTCCGAGAAGACAATGGAAACAAACGCAAAGGGCATCTACATTGCCGGCGTCATTGCAGCTGGAAACAACGCAAATGAAATCTTCATTGAAAACGGGCGCTTCCATGGCGGCCTTCTCGCTGAAGACATTGCAGAAAAATTAAACTAAAGAAGTAGTAAGGCATCATCTTTGTTGGTAATGCCTTCTGTCTTTGAAAAGAAAATCGTTTTTCTCAAGGCTTTTGGTAAGTAAACGATCTGGCCATATAGTGAACACCACTAGTAAAACGCCCGATTTTTCTATCTGGGCGTTTTTATATTTATTTGAGAATAAACCAAAAACAACTGCAAGCCTTATAAAAAAGTAAATCCCAGAAATCCATCATACACCCCCCCACTATAATACTCCCGGATTTATGGAATCAAAGAATGTGGTTGGTTCTTTAAACAGACATTTCTTGGATTTTGTAGATCAAAGAAGGGGGTTGATTCCTTATACTGGCATACTCCCAAGTTTTAGCAGGATTACTCAAAGGTTCTGGATACACATAGAGTGCAGTTAGTACCTTAAAACAGTCATATTTATTGGGTAAGTTGAATCCATAAAACCGGTAAACCCCCTCTGCTTCAAAAGCATCAAGACGTAAACAATAATAAAAAATGGATACAAATTGCTGTGCAATTTAGTACCCATTTTCATCTATATTCTGCAGTTTTTTCCCTCAAACGGAACTCATTTTTTTGATGGATGATGTCTTTAAAAATTAGGAGTTCCTGCACGGAAGGGAGAGGGGCGACTTCCGGTTCCGCTTTTCTTATTTAAAATGAAAAAATCTCCTGCAATTCTCCTGCATCCTGTGTTGTTTCAAGGGCGATCATCAGTTTTAGTCTCGCTTTTTGGCCGTTTAGGCCGTTGCTGAAAATAATGCCGGCGTCTTTGAGTGTTTTTCCTCCGCCTTCATAGGCATAGACGTCCTGTACGATTCCGTTGAAGCATCTGGATACGATCACAATTTTTACGCCTAAGCTCATTAACTTTTTTAAGGAAGTCATCATTTTGGGTGGAAGGTTGCCTTGTCCGAGAGCTTCAATGACCAATCCGTCGAGTTTTAATTCTTCAATGGCTTTTAAAATTGTTTCGTCCATGCCTGCATATGCTTTTAAAAGCAAGACTTGTTTCGTTAGTGAGGCAACGGCAAGCGACGTTTGGCTAACAGGTTTATGATGAAAGGCAACGCCTCTTTTATTTACAATGCCAATTGGGCCGTATTGCGGACTTTGAAACGTCGCTACATTGCTTGTATGGGTTTTCGTAGCATTTTTTGCCGAGTGGACCTCATCGTTCATAACAACAAGCACACCCATTTCTGCTGCTTCTTTGCTTGCAGCAACTTGAATGGAGGATACTAGATTGTATAAGCCGTCTGAACCAAGTTCATTGCTTGATCTCATAGCACCTGTAATGACGACGGGGATATTAACATTTAAGGTTAAGTCGAGGAAATAAGCTGTTTCCTCAAGAGTGTCTGTACCGTGAGTGATCACGATTCCGTCAATTTTATCTTTTTGGCAGACTTTTTCAATTGTTTCTTTTAATTCAAGCATTTCTTTTGGGGTAATATGTGGAGAAGGCAGGTAGAATAATTCCTTTGCCGTAATCACGATATCATTGAATTTCAGTAAGTTTTGGAGCAGGGGATTTGATTCTCCCTGTTTGACTTCCCCTGTTGTTTCGTCCTCACTCATAGAAATCGTTCCGCCAGTATGAATGACAAATATATGTTTCATAAGTTCCTCCGAATGTTTGAAATCTTTTTCTCTGTTTGATCTGATTCATTTTCAATTCTATAATAACATGATACCATAAATAAATAGAAGATTTTAGAAGAAAGAAGGCCTGTGGATGATTGCAATTATATCTGCCGGCATAGCCCCTGGTTTAGCCATTTTAAGCTATTTTTATTTAAAAGACCAGTATGATTCAGAGCCGTTCTATATGGTTTTCCGGTCATTTGTTTTTGGGGCATTGCTCGTTTTTCCTATTATGTTTATTCAATATGTTCTTGAAGCAGAAAATATCATTGACTCAAGGCTGATGCTTGCTTTTATCTCCAGCGGGCTTCTGGAAGAGTTTTTTAAATGGTTTATTTTATTTGTTACAATATATCCGCATGTCCATTTTGATGAGCATTATGACGGCATCGTTTACGGAGTGGCATCTTCTCTTGGATTTGCCACCCTGGAAAATATTCTGTATTTGATCGGAAATGGACTTGAATTCGCAATTGGAAGAGCGTTATTGCCCGTTTCAAGTCATGCACTGTTTGGTGTCATTATGGGGTATTATCTCGGGAAAGGAAAGTTTTCCCTTATTTCCGAAAAAAAGAAATGGATTTTGCTGTCTTTCTTGCTGCCGGTTCTTTTGCACGGATTGTATGATTACATCCTGGTTTCACACGAACTTTGGCGGTTTTATATGGTGCCTTTTATGTTTTTCTTATGGTGGTTTGCTCTGCGCAAAGCAAAAAAAGCAAGAATGTTAAAGCATCATGTATAAGCAAAAAAGCAATCCTTTTAAAGGGTTGCTTATTTTTTATGGAGAGAACTTCTTAATCAGGTTGTATAAAATGCCATTTACTACAAAAAATACGTTGTAAGGAAAACCAATAATCATGAGGAGGCAGCAGCATGCAGAAAAATCGTATCATTTGGATGACGGCAGGTGCACTAATTATTGCCCTCTTTTTTCAAATGACTATCTTAAATCAAAATGAAGCCCATGCGTTTTCGAATCAAGTCATTCAAAAAGGCGCTGTTGGCGATGATGTTGTGGAACTGCAGGCAAGATTGCAGTACAACGGATATTATAACGGTTCAATTGATGGTGTATATGGATGGAGCACTTATTGGGCGGTACGCAACTTTCAATATGAATTTGGTCTAAAGGAAATAGACGGACTTGTGGGAGAGTCAACAAAACAAAAACTCACCCAGTCTACAAAATATTATCGGGATTTTGTCCATAAACAGCTAAACTCTGGAAAGGACTTTACTCATTATGGCGGTGTTCCGTTAAGTAGACAGAGCGCGCCATCTAAAGAATTCAAGGCTAAAATGAGAGCTTCCTATGGCAAGAAAGGTGCAGGAGCGGGGCAGGCAAAACAGAAACAGCCAAAGCAGCAGGCACAGCCGAAACAGCAGGCGCAGCCAAAGCAGCCAAAGCAGCAGGCACAGCCTAAAGCTAAAGCACAGCCTAAAGCTAAAACAACCGCTGTAAATATGCCTGAGGGTTTTTCGCAAAATGATATTCAGCTCATGGCGAATGCTGTCTATGGTGAAGCGCGCGGGGAACCATATATCGGTCAGGTTGCAGTCGCGTCCGTTATTTTAAACCGGGTGGACAGCCCGACATTCCCTGATACTGTATCTGGTGTTATTTTCGAGCCAAGAGCCTTTACAGCTGTAGCAGATGGGCAAATTTGGCTGACTCCGAATGAAACGGCTAAAAAAGCGGTCATGGATGCCATCAATGGCTGGGATCCAACAGAAAATGCAACTTATTATTTTAATCCCAATACTGCAACAAGCGGCTGGATTTGGGGACGTCCTCAAATTAAACAGATAGGGAAGCACATATTCTGCAACTAAGAGGTGAATGGAATGATCAGAGGAATTTTGATTGCTGTTTTAACAATTGGAGTCGTTGGAACGGCTTATTGGGGCTACAAAGAACATCAAGAGAAAAATGCAGTGTTGATTCATGCTGAGAATAACTATCAGCGTGCGTTCCATGATTTGACTTACCAAGTTGATCAGCTGCACGATAAGATTGGCGCCACTCTTGCTATGAATTCAAAAAAATCGCTGTCACCAGGACTAGTTGAAGTTTGGAGAATTACTTCAGAAGCTCATTCTGATGTTGGGCAGCTGCCGCTGACCCTGCTCCCTTTTAATAAAACAGAAGAGTTTTTAGCGAGTATATCTGATTTCAGCTACCGTACAGCCGTGCGCGACCTGGATAAAGAGCCTTTATCAGATCAGGAATATGCGAAATTAAAGGAGCTTTATACCAAATCAGAAGATATACAAACAGAATTGCGCAATGTACAGCATATGGTTATCGATAATAATCTCAGATGGATGGATGTTGAGCTTGCTCTTGCTGCCGGCGATGTAAAAGATGATAACACCATTATTAATGGATTCAAAACCGTTGAGAAAAATGTCAATGCCTATTCAGAAACAGATTTTGATCCTTCCTTGACTTCAGTAAAAAAGAAGGAAGAAGGCTTTGACCATTTAAAAGGGCAAGTTATTACCAAAAAAGAAGTTCCGAAGATAGTAGAAAAGTTTGTTCCGGGTGCAACCGGAAACATGAAAGTAACGCCTAATGGAAAAGGTTCATCGCTTGAGTTCTACAGTGTTGCTGTAAACGATCCGAAAAAGAAATCTGAGATCTATCTCGATATTACAAAAAAAGGCGGCTATCCAATTTGGCTGCTTCAAAACAGAGAAGTAAAAGACCCTAAGATCAGTTTAAATGATGCCTCCAATAATGCGTCAAAATTTTTAAAAGATCAGGGGTTTGAGGATTTGATTTTATACGAAAGTGCCCAGTTTGAAAATATAGGCATTTTCTCATTTGTGTCAGTCTATAAAAATGTAAGGCTTTATCCGGATGCAATCAGAATGAAAGTGGCTCTTGATGATGGAAAAGTAATCGGCTTTTCTGCAAGAGACTATCTGGCATCACACCGAAAACGCGAAATACCGCAGGCAAAAATAAGTGCAGAAGAAGCAAGAAGCTTTGTCAATCCGAATTTAATGGTGCAGGAAGACAGACTGGCTATCATTACAAATGAACTTGGTGAAGAAGTTCTTACTTATGAGTTCTTAGGAACAATGGAAAATGATACTTATAGAATCTTTGTAAATGCCAATGATGGAACGGAAGAAAAAGTTGAAAAGCTTGACAACTCTGAGCCAATCTATCAGGAAATTTAGTAAGAAAAAAGTGTGAAAATGGAAAAGCCAATTTTTCAAAAAAAATGAATCTAACGAAAAGAACCTAAATAAAAAAAGGAAAAGATGAAATAGACTTTTCCTTTTTTTTATTCCATGATTTAATATTAGAGTAGAGAGAAATAGAGAGTGTGTGATCATGTGCTGAATATTGGGGATCGTTTATTTCTAGAAGTAGAAGATGATCAGTCTGTGAAATTAAAATGCCGAGTAGTCGATCTTTTGGATCAGGTATTATATACCGATTATCCATTTAATGAAAAGACAGGAAAACCATCTTTTTTGCTGAACGGAACACATTTAGATGCCTCCTTCGTTGGAAATGATCAAAATGTCTATCATTTTCCTACAGAAGTCCTAGGCAGATTCAAAGATAAAATACCGATGCTTGCCTTTAAAATGCCTGCAGCACATGAAATGAAAAGAATACAAAGAAGAGAGTACGTCAGGATCGAGACAGCTATTGATATTGCCCTGCATTCAGTAAATGGCATGTTTAAGCCGTTTGTGACGACAACGATTGATTTAAGTGCCGGCGGTGCTGCAGTCAGCCTGCCGCCTCATATCTCGATCAATCAAAATGAAGAGGTCCATGCTTGGCTTTCTTTGCCTTTTCAAAAAGGAACAACAGAATATGCAAAAATCAAAGCGAAAATGATCAGGATCATAAAAAGCGGAAAGAAAGACATGGCCACGCTTCAATTTCTTGATCTATCAGAAGCAGACCGGAAGAAAGTGCTGCAATTTTGCTTTGACCAGCAGCTGCTTTTAAAGAAAAAGGGAGTTTTAGCCGAATAAGAAGATTCTAATTGCATCATACTAGATATAAAAAGTGGAGATGGATACAGGTATGATGCGATTTGAACGGATTGTGATCAAGATTGTGATCATTCAATTGATTCTTTTAATTTGTGCACAAGCTGCGCTGACGAATGCAAATCTGCAGCCCCACATCTCGCGTGTGGTACAATATGAAGGTGTGAATAAGCTGACAATCAGCGAATGGCTTGAAACCTTTAAACAGTCAACTATGCAGGATGAATAGACCTGCATTATTTTTATTTCTTATTTTAACAAGTGCAGCATGAAGATTCCTGAATACGTATCTAGGAAACTATCAAGGAGGACCTATGGAACGAAATATATCTATTGCAATTGATGGACCTGCAGCAGCAGGAAAAAGCACAGTTGCAAAAATCTTAGCAGAAGACTATTCATATGTTTATATCGACACGGGAGCAATGTACAGAGCTCTTACTTATAAAGCGATTCAGGAGAATGCGGATTTAGAAAACGAAGAACTATTGAAAGAAATCCTGTCTAATACAAAAATAGACCTAATTCCAAGCGGAAAAGGCCAGCTTGTTTATGTGAATGGGGAAAATGTCACAGAAGTAATTCGTACGCATGAAGTCACAAATTCTGTTTCAATAGTAGCAAAGCATGCTTCTGTCAGAGAAGAAATGGTCAAAAGACAAAAAGAAATGGCAAACGGCGGCAGAGTGGTCATGGACGGAAGAGATATCGGCACTCATGTTCTGCCTGATGCAGAAGTTAAGATATTCTTAAGAGCATCTGTACTTGAACGTGCGAAAAGACGTCATGATGAAAATCTATCAAAAGGCTTTGAATCAGATTTAGAGCAGCTGAAGCTTGATATTGCAAGAAGGGACAAATTGGATTCTGAACGAGTCATTGCTCCTCTTAAAAAAGCAGATGATGCTGTTGAAATTGATACAACGTCACTGTCTATTACAGGTGTTGTGGAAGAAATCAAAAAAATTGTCAAAGAGAGGCTTTGATGAGAATGAACTTTTATCAATTTGCCAGAGGTGCTGTAGCATCTGTGTTCTTTCCGCTTTACCGGATCGAGGTAAAAGGGAAAGAGCATTTTCCTAAAGAAGGCGCGGTCCTTTTATGTTCGAATCATATTGATAATTTAGATCCTCCTACAGTTGGGATATCAGCTCCAAGGCAAGTGTATTTTATGGCGAAAGAAGAATTGTTTCAAGTCCCTGTCCTAGGGGGTATACTCAGAAAAGTGGGATCCTTCCCTGTTAAAAGAGGCATGAGTGACCGTGAAGCTTTAAGAAATGGTTTAAATGTGCTGAAAGACGGAGGCGTTTTGGGGTTATTTCCGGAAGGCACCAGAAGCAAAGACGGGAAGCTTGGAAAAGGTCTTGCTGGAGCAGGTTTTTTTGCCCTAAGATCTAATGCTTTAGTTGTTCCCTGTGCGGTCATCGGCACTTATAAGCCTTTTCAAAAAGTAAAAGTTTTCTTCGGTGAACCTATCAATCTTGATCCTTTAAGAGAAAGAAAAGCAACGGCTGAAGAGGCAACTGAGCTGATCATGTCAAAAATTGCAGAACTTCTCGAAAAACATCGTTCTTAAGAGTCTTACTACTTGACAAAATGTAGCATTTATTAGAAGTTAGTAAAAAGAGTATTTTCACTTTATTCTAAAAAAGTGATTTCATACATATCCAACTAAGTCGTGGGTTGTGACCAAGGAGGTAATTGGAATGGTTGAAGACATGAATGATGTAGAAGTAAAAACACCGGAAGTTGGTGACATTCTGAAAGGGATCGTTACCAAGGTGGAAGACAAACAGGTAATTGTTGAAATTGACAACGTGAAACATACGGGTATTATTCCTATAAGCGAACTATCCAGTCTGCACGTTGAAAAAGCTTCTGATGTTGTAAGTGAAAATGAAGAATTGCAGTTAAAAGTGACAAAAGTCGAGGATGAAGCATTAATCCTTTCTAAAAGAGCAATTGACGCAGATCTTGCCTGGGATCAGCTGCAGACTAAATTCGAATCAAAAGAAGTGTTTGATGCGGAAGTCAAGGATGTTGTTAAGGGAGGCCTCGTGGTTGACCTTGGTGTAAGAGGATTCATTCCTGCATCATTAGTGGAATCTCACTTTGTTGAAGATTTTTCTGACTATAAAGGAAAAACGCTGTCACTGATGGTTGTTGAGATTGACCGTGAGAAAAATCGTGTCATCCTATCCCATCGCGCTGTAGTTGAAAAAGAACACGGTGAAAAGAAACAGCAAAGATTAGATATGATTAAAGCAGGCGAAGTGCTTGAGGGAACAGTTCAGCGTCTGACTGATTTCGGGGCTTTTGTCGATATCGGCGGCATTGACGGGCTGGTTCATATTTCACAGCTGTCACATAATCACGTCGATAAACCGTCTGAAGTTGTAGAAGAAGGACAAAAAGTTCAAGTGAAAGTGTTATCGATTGACCGCGATAACGAAAGAATCTCACTATCTATTAAAGAAACCCTTCCTGGACCTTGGGAAAACATTTCTGATAAAGTAAAAGCCGGCGATGTTTTGGACGGCACAGTGAAACGTTTAGTTTCTTTCGGTGCATTTGTAGAAATTCTGCCTGGTGTAGAAGGTCTTGTTCACATTTCTCAAATCTCCAATAAGCACATCGGCACACCTCATGAAGTGCTTTCAGAGAATGAAGAAGTAAAAGTGAAGGTATTGGATGTAAATGAAAACGAACAGCGAATTTCCCTGAGTATTAGAGAATTAGAAGGTCCATCTAAAGCCGATGAAGAAGATTACCGCAATTATCAGGCTAAAGAAGAGTCTTCAGGTTTTCAATTAGGTGAAATGATTGGCGATAAATTAAATAAATTGAAATAAACGGTGATGACTGTGAGCAGAGCTAAGCGTAAGATCGACCATATTCAACATGCATTAAAAACAGGGCAGCTGAGAGAAAACGGATTTGATGATGTCATGTTTCTGCACCAGAGCTTGCCTGATACTGCTGTTCATCACATTGATCTGCACACTGAAATTGGCGAACTTGTTCTAAGTTCGCCAATTTTTATCAATGCAATGACAGGCGGGGGCGGAACAGAAACCGTCAAAATTAATGAAGCTTTGGCTTCCGCTGCTGCTGAGTGCGGAATACCGCTTGCTGTCGGTTCGCAAATGGCTGCTATTCGCGATGCTTCAGAAAGGCCTTCTTATGAAGTCGTACGGAAGGTTAATCAACAGGGCTTGCTTTTTGCAAACCTTGGAAGCGAAGCAACGCCGGATCAGGCAAAAATGGCCATTGATATGATCGAAGCAAATGCCATTCAAATTCATTTAAATGTTGTTCAGGAATTAGTGATGCCTGAAGGAGACAGGGATTTCAGCGGTGCTTTAAAAAGAATTTCTGCCATTGCAGAAGCGTCAGAGGTTCCGGTTATCGTAAAAGAAGTCGGATTCGGAATGAACCGTGAAGCGGCCGAAAAGCTGAGAGATGCAGGCGTGACAGCTATAGACGTCGGGGGCTTCGGCGGAACGAACTTTGCGAAAATTGAAAACGAAAGAAGAAGCAGACTGTTATCTTATTTCAATGACTGGGGAATTCCAACCGCTGTTTCAATTGCCGAGCTCAAATCGTCTGTTAAAGGCATCTCCATTCTTGGTTCCGGAGGCATACAGGACGCGATGGATATAGCAAAAGCAATTTCCCTCGGCGCATCCAGCGCAGGGATGGCAGGATTCTTTCTGAAAATATTAATTGAAGACGGCTATGATGCTCTTGTTTCAGAAATTAAAACCGTTCAGGATGATTTGAGAATGATCATGACAGCACTCGGAGCTGTAAGCATCAGTCATCTTCAAAATGCACCTGTCATTATATCCGGTTTGACTCATCATAGATTAAATGAGCGAAACATTGATACAAAATTCTTCAGCAATCGAATTATAGAAAAATAAGAATCCGCATCCTATTAAAGGGTGCGGATTTTGTTTTGAAAAAAAGGCGCCTTTTTATTAGGCGCCTTTTTGGTTTGTTTCGAGAAAAACGGACTGATCCGCTTTCCTATTTGTTTCGCGCTCTTGATTCTTCAGGGCTCTCTAAAGAAGTGGCTCCTTTGTAATTAAGTGATTGATCTCGGTCAGATTCAACTATTTTGCTTGCTTTCAGCTTTTTTTCCTGACGGTCACGTCCCATTACATATCCCTCCTTGTATTCCTTTAGTATGACTCAAGCATCCATTCTCCATGAATTCAATTTTTGAGATAGAGCATTATATCATCCAGGAAAAAATTCTTGGGTATAAACAGCCCTTTTCAATCAATAAGTGGATTAAAGATCAAAGAATCCACCCATAATGGTAAGAATAGGAGTGAGAATGGTGGAAAATGTCTTTTATTATTGGATTTTGTGGGGAGCTTGGATTATCGCTGCTTTTTTCCTGCAAAAATCCATAAGGCGAACAATGATATCAGCGGTTATTTTAGTGTGCATAGCATCTGGAGAAATGTTTATAGAGGTTTCTTCTTTTTCGGTTAGAATTTCCTTTATCCTGGTTCTGTGCATCGGGTATTATTTGGCTTCGGGATGCAAGCGGAGGGTTTATCACTTTTTTTCTGTGATGACGTTAACTAGTGCCTATGCAGGCATACATTTATTCGAAATTTTTGATCCAGTATGGTTTATAGTCGATCGTTTCTTTGTCATTATTGGTGTTATCAGTATATTAGCAATTTATCTGGGGAAAAGTATGCCCGAACGTATAGGACTACTTGTCCTTTCTATGAGCCAGGGGGAGTTATTGTTCTGGGTGATCCTGAGCAAATTTCATAATGGATTAACAATCGGAACAGCTGATTACTTGAATATGGCTGCGATTGGATATTTTATCGTATGTGCGTGGACTTATTTAGAACAAATTATGCCGTCATTTAATCAGCAGGCTCAAAAATCAGCAAAGGGGAAGCAGGCTTAATATGAATGAGTATACTTATCCGATTTTATTCGGTGTTGCTTTTGGGGTTATTTCAAGACTGTATATGCTCCGAACAGATTACAGGCAGTACCCTACCTATCTGCATGGTAAAATAATTCATGTTGCTTTGGGATTTATTGCAGCCGGTCTTGGTACAATTGCCATCCCCGCAATAATGGAGGAAGAATTTACTGCGATTACCTTTCTCACGCTTGCTGCTTCGCAATTCAGAGAAGTCAGAAACATGGAACGGAATACTCTGTCGGAGCTGGACGGATATGAGCTTGTTCCCAGAGGAAACACCTACATTGAGGGAATTGCCGTTGCCTTTGAAAGCAGAAATTACCTTGTGATTTTTACTTCTTTAATGACTACCTTTGCGTATTTAGTTTTTAGCATTTGGGCAGCCCTTGCAGCAGGTGTAATATGTCTGATCGTTTCTAAAAAACTAATGGCCGGCAGCAAAATGAAGGATATCGTCCATATTGAATATAAAGAACCTCATTTTGAAGGCGCAGGTTTATATATTGATAACATTTATATAATGAATATTGGGATACCTGAAAAGCAGGAAGCTGTATTGAAATATGGCATGGGCTTTATTTTGACTCCGAAAAATTACAATGCAAGAACGACCATTGCAAATCTTGGCCAAAGACAGGCGATTCTGCACGATGTGTCAACAGCTCTAGGTGTGCACCGCGATTCTGGTGAGCCATCTTTGGTTCCGCTTGCTAAACGTGATTTGGATGATGGAAGAGTAGGTGTATTTGTCCTTCCGCAAGGAGGAGACATTGAGCTTGCTAAAACGGTTATAGGGGAAGTTCCTACGCTTGAAAATGCGATTAGAATGCCAAGTGAATCCAAGGCGAATAAAAAAGGCAGGTCTGAAAAGTGAACACATCACTCGAAAAATATATTCTGGCAGCAGTAACGACAAGCCCTGAGAAAGTAACAGGCGGGACAGCCGTCTTTGTAGTCAAAACAAAAGAAGAAATGGATTTTTACGCAAAAAATCTAGAAGCGATTTTAGATGGAATAGCTCACGGAATTGGCGAAGATCTGTACATTATTGTAAAGCATTGAGTTGTACAACATGCTAAACTCTGCTAGTATATAAAAGTTAAGCCCTTCCCGAAAATAGAGAAGGGTTTCTTTCATGAAAAGGGAAAGCTTATAATGTAAGATATGAACTTATATGTTGCCCGCATTAAAATACATAAACTGCAAGTTGAAAGGAAAGATTGCTATGGCTAAACCGGTAATTGCAATCGTCGGCCGCCCGAATGTCGGGAAATCGACGATTTTTAATCGAATCGTTGGCGAGCGTGTGTCAATCGTCGAAGATATACCAGGAGTAACAAGAGACAGAATTTACAGTTCAGGAGAATGGCTGAACTATCAATTTAACGTAATTGATACAGGTGGAATTGATATTGGAGATGAGCCGTTTTTAGCTCAAATTCGTCAGCAGGCTGAAATTGCGATTGATGAAGCGGATGTTATTATTTTTCTGACAAATGGACGAGAAGGTGTGACCGCTGCAGATGAAGAAGTGGCAAAAATTCTCTACCGCAGCAAAAAGCCGGTTGTACTTGCTGTAAACAAAGTGGACAACCCTGAAATGAGAGCCAGCATCTATGATTTCTATGCGCTTGGATTTGGAGAGCCATTCCCAATTTCAGGATCACATGGTTTGGGACTTGGAGATTTGCTCGATGCAGTTGCAGAGCATTTCAAAAATATTGTGACGGAAGATTATGATGAAGAAACAATCAAGTTCAGCTTAATCGGACGTCCAAACGTCGGTAAATCCTCGCTTGTGAATGCACTTCTTGGAGAAGACCGCGTAATCGTGAGCAACATTGCAGGTACAACAAGGGACGCAGTTGACACGAGTTACCGGTATGAAGGACAGGATTTCGTTATTATTGATACTGCCGGCATGAGAAAAAAGGGAAAAGTAT
The DNA here is from genome assembly GCF_030817055.1 of Bacillus sp. V2I10. Lineage (NCBI taxonomy): Bacteria > Bacillati > Bacillota > Bacilli > Caryophanales > Bacillaceae > Bacillus > Bacillus sp. V2I10. The sequence goes on from NZ_JAUSYV010000001.1 coordinate 2,112,152, forward strand.
ACGAGTCCACTGAAAAATACAGTGTTCTTCGCGCCCTGAAAGCCATTGATCGTTCAGATGTCGTACTGGTTGTCATTGACGGGGAAGAAGGCATTATCGAGCAGGATAAAAAAATTGCAGGCTACGCACATGAAGCAGGGCGTGCAGTCGTGATTGTCGTGAATAAATGGGATGCAGTTGAAAAAGATGAAAAAACAATGAAAGATTTCGAAACGAACATTAGAGAGCATTTCTTATTCCTGGACTATGCTCCAATCGTTTTCCTGTCTGCAAAAACGACCCGACGTATCCATACATTGCTGCCAAAAATCATTATGGCCAGTGAAAATCACTCTCTGCGTGTTGAAACAAGCGTCTTGAATGATGTCATCATGGATGCAGTAGCGATGAATCCTACTCCTACTGATAAAGGCAAGAGATTGAAAATTTATTATGCTACACAGGTTGCTGTTAAGCCGCCGGCATTTGCTATTTTTGTTAACGAACCAGAATTAATGCATTTTTCATATGAACGATTCCTGCAAAACAGAATCCGTGATGCATTTGGTTTTGAAGGCACGCCAATTAAGATTTTCGCAAGAGCCAGAAAATAATAGGGGTGAATAGGGATGGAAAGAATTGCCGTTCTTGGTGCAGGCAGCTGGGGAACAGCGCTCAGTATTGTACTCGCAGATAATAATCACGAAGTAAGACTATGGGGGCATCGCGAAGAGCTGATTTTGCAAATTAATGAAACACACCGGAATCAAAAATATTTGCCTGATGTAGAGCTTTCAGATGCTATCAAAGGCTATACAGATTTAGCTGAAGCACTGAATTCAGTAAATATCGCGGTTTTGGCTGTTCCGACTAAAGCAATAAGAGAAGTTCTTCAGGATGTCATAAAAGTGATAGATCATAAATTGACGATTGTCCATGTAAGCAAAGGAATTGAGCCGGATTCCCTCCTGCGCATATCTGAAATTATTAAAGAGGAAGTGCCTGTTAACCTCCTTCAGGATGTAGTGGTTTTATCAGGGCCAAGCCATGCTGAAGAGGTGAGCTTAAGACAGCCGACAACGGTAACATCATCATCTGATAACCTTGAAGCAGCAGAGCTTATTCAGGATTTATTTATGAATCAGCATTTCAGAGTGTATACAAACCCTGATGTCATAGGGGTTGAGATTGGCGGAGCTCTGAAAAATATCATTGCACTTGCAGCAGGAATCACGGACGGTCTCGGTTACGGAGATAATGCCAAAGCTGCTCTTATTACGAGAGGCCTTGCGGAAATAGCGCGCCTTGGCAGTATAATGGGCGGAAATCCGTTAACGTTTTCGGGACTCACAGGTATAGGAGACTTAATAGTTACTTGTACAAGCGTTCACTCAAGAAACTGGAGAGCCGGCAATTTGCTTGGAAAAGGCCAAAAGCTTGAGGATGTTCTCGAAAACATGGGCATGGTCGTAGAAGGCGTCAGAACGACTAAGGCAGCCTATCAGCTTGCCCAAAAATATGAAGTGAAAATGCCGATTACAGAAGCTCTGTATGATGTCTTATTCAACGATAAAGAAGTAAAAGATGCCGTTGATTCCCTCATGGCCAGAGTGAAAACACACGAAATGGAAGATCTTGTGAATATTAGTGAAAATCGCAGCTGACTCTTGTGGCACAAGGGCCGGGAAATGCATAGAATAGCTTGAGTTTGTGAAAGAATAACAATCTTACTCATGAAACGGACCACTAGGTGCAAATGCGTGAATCACACTATAGCATTGAATCACATACTTACGTTTCCTCTCTGCCCTTTAAAATGGCTTACTTTATCCATAAAAATAGGCATTAGAGGATGCAAATGCTCTGAAATTCGCATAAAATGCATCGTAGTAAATTATGAGTTGCTCTAATCAATGGGTTCCGATTAGTCCTAAGCAAAAAACATGGCTGAAGTAAAGCTGCCCCCTCTTTACTTCGGTTTTTTTTTGTTATGAAAAGGGATAAGCCATTGTGTTTCTTGGAAGTGTGGCATACATAGAGAAGCAGAGTGAACGGCTAAGTTGCTGATCCATCTTTTTACGGTGATCAGCTCTTGATATAACCCGAACTCGGCTAGTAAATCAGGATATCAGCTAAATATTGCCCAGTGCGGCTTAATAAGCTGCAAAACGGCAATATCAAAAAACTGTAAAGCTATAATAAATGCAAAATCGACTAAATAAAATCGGAAAACGGCTAAATAAAATGAGATTTTGGCTAATAAATAGGCGAATTTGGCTAAATTATCATTTCCGGCTGTACCAGATTCGGAGTTTTAGCACAGAAATGATAAACCCGGACTTTCCAGTCTGCTCCTTATCTGTCTGTCGGAGCTGAACAGTCGGTTCCGCTTTTCTAAGTAAACAGGCGATTCCGCATTTCTTGATGTCCAGCTCCATCGCCCAGCTCCTCGGCCAGAACGGCTCCGCAAAAAAGTCAAACCCGGACTTTTCTGTCGGATCCTTATCTCTCTGTCGGAGCTAAACAGGCGATTCCGCATTTCTTGTGATATAATATTTTTCGGATAATAAGGGGAGGTAAGGGAATGAGTCCAGCGTTGATGAAGATGTGGATTGCTCTCGCTTCAATGGGGTTTATGTTTGTTGCGATTATATCAATCTATTTCAGCAGATTTAAAATGAAAGGGTTTTTAAAGATTGCTTTTGCCGCAATTGCCTATTTTTTTATGATTCTGGCAGGGTTGTTGATTTTTTTCGTTGTTTTCAGCGGGCCTGTTAATGAATAAAGAACTTCACTATAAAGGAAGATTTTCATGAAAAAGATTGCTTCTTTGTTACCTGTTTTTTTAATTATGACACTGCTCTCAGGCTGCTTGTATCCTGATCAGGAACTAAGCCGGAATCAGGTTCCGTATGAAGATCAGATTGCAGGAGTTCAAAACACGATTGACCGGTTTAAAGAAGATTCCGGAGGACTGCTTCCGATTAAAACAAGAGATATGAAAACGCCTATTTATCAGAAATACCCGGTTGATTTTGCCCAGCTTGTGCCGAAATACATGGCTGAACCGCCTGGAACATCCTATGAAAGCGGCGGAATTTATTTGTATGTGCTTGTTGATGTGGAGGAAAACCCAACGGTAAAACTGATTGACCTCAGAATCTCAGAAGCAATACGTGATCTAAAAACGAGATTAAATGTGTATAAAGCATCGAGCGGCGGCTATCCGCCCTATAAAAAGGTTGTAGCTGAAAATGTGTTTACCCTGGACTACAAGAAACTTGGCTATGAGGAAGCTCCTCATGCTGTAAGTCCTTATTCCGGCGAAACACTGCCTTTTGTCATTGATAATACCGGGGAAGTATACGTTGATTACCGCATTGATTTGTACAAAGTATTAAGCGAAAAGAAAAATACAGCCGCAAAAGGTGAAGACATACGCAATCTTTTGGTTGAGGATTCTCCGTTTGTACCTGCATTTTCATTGCCTTATACAGTCAATGAAAAAAATGAACCTGTCTTTTTAGATAAATAAGTCATGAACCCTTCTTAAGAGAAATAAACTCTGAAAGAAGGGTTTTTCATTTTTTAAAATCATATAAGAAAAATGAAATGAAAAAAATTTCAGATCACTGTCATAAATAAATAGGACAACGTCATAAATATATAGTGTCCTAAAACACGAAGAAGCAGACGGTCAATAACCCAAGAAGCCTATGATCGGGAGGGGATCACTTGGAAAAGGTAGATATTTTTAAAGATATCGCAGAGCGCACTGGCGGCGATATCTATCTCGGAGTAGTGGGAGCAGTAAGAACAGGCAAATCTACTTTTATCAAAAAGTTCATGGAGCAAGTCGTGCTTCCGAATATTGATAATGAAGCAGATAAGGCACGGGCACAGGATGAGCTGCCGCAAAGTGCTGCTGGAAAAACCATCATGACGACAGAGCCTAAATTTGTTCCGAATCAAGCGGTTTCAATACATGTTGAAGAGGGACTTGACGTCAATATTAGATTGGTAGATTGCGTTGGTTATACAGTACCTGGAGCAAAAGGGTATGAAGACGAAAATGGACCAAGAATGATCAATACTCCGTGGTATGAGGAGCCGATTCCTTTCCATGAAGCGGCTGAAATCGGCACACGCAAGGTGATTCAGGAGCATTCAACTATCGGTGTCGTCATTACGACAGACGGCTCAATTGGCGAAATCCCAAGAAGGGATTACATTGAAGCTGAAGAACGGGTCATCGAGGAATTAAAGGAAGTCGGAAAACCTTTCATTATGATTATTAATACGGTTCAGCCTTATCATCCTGAAACAGAAACACTCCGGAGACAGCTCAGTGAAAAATATGACATTCCGGTCCTTGCGATGAGTGTTGAAAGTATCCGCGAGACAGATGTCATGAACGTTCTTCGTGAAGCGCTGTATGAGTTCCCGGTGCTTGAGGTAAATGTGAATCTGCCTAGCTGGGTAATGGTTCTGCGCGACAATCACTGGCTGCGGGAAAGCTATCAGGAAGCAGTCAAAGACACGGTCCAGGATATCAAAAGGCTAAGAGATGTTGATCGTGTGGTAGGTTATTTCAGTGAATATGATTTCATTGACCGGGCAAGCCTTGCAGGGATTGAAATGGGGCAGGGGATCGCTGAAATTGACCTGTATGCGCCTGATGATTTATATGACCAAATTTTAAAAGAGGTTGTTGGAGTAGAAATCCGCGGGAAAGATCACTTGCTGCAGCTTATGCAGGACTTTGCATATGCAAAAGCGGAATATGATCAAGTATCTGATGCACTTAGAATGGTAAAACAAACAGGCTATGGCATTGCAGCTCCTGCACTTAGCGACATGAGCCTTGATGAGCCGGAAATTATCAGGCAGGGTGCAAGATTCGGAGTCCGGTTAAAAGCTGTGGCCCCATCGATTCATATGATTAAAGTTGATGTGGAGTCAGAATTTGCTCCAATTATCGGAACAGAAAAACAAAGTGAAGAACTGGTTCGATACTTGATGCAGGATTTTGAAGATAACCCGCTGTCGATCTGGAATTCCGATATTTTCGGACGCAGTCTGAGTTCCATCGTGAGAGAAGGAATTCAGGCAAAACTTTCATTAATGCCTGAAAATGCAAGATATAAGTTGAAAGAAACGCTCGAACGCATTATTAACGAAGGCTCTGGCGGTTTAATTGCGATTATCCTGTAGAATAGGCAAGAGAACAGATGACCACAAAAAAAGTGGTCATCTTTTTGTCTTTAAAAATAGTTTTCATTTCGATGACAATTAGCTTACAAAATTTTATTTTAATAAAATTAATGTTTACTTCTTTCTCAATATGTATTAGTGTTTTTAATAAGTTTTACATATTCCAAAATAATATTTGCCTCTTCTATTATTTTTTTGTGAAATAAGATCCTGGTGGGAATGCACGTTCGCTGAAAGCACCTTCACTTATTGATTTATATAGGTTTTATAAAGGTTTCTCCTTGCTTAGCGAAAAAGGATATGTTAATCTACTATCAGAAATTATTTTCTGTATTGGTCGATTCTTCCTAGAAACCCAATATTCATGCGGAAAATCATTGAATTATAGCCGTAAATCGTATAAGATTAGCGTGTTAACAGTAAAATGCTTATCTATCATGTATAGATTCTGCATAATCTGTGAAGAAATGAAAATAACAGAATGCTTTTATTGCTTAACAATCAATCTTTGGGAGGAGGTGAAAGGCATGAATAAAACAGAACTAATCAACGCGGTAGCAGAAGCTAGCGAATTATCAAAAAAAGATGCAACGAAAGCTGTTGATGCTGTTTTCGATACACTTTTGGATGCACTTAAAAACGGTGATAAAGTACAATTGATCGGTTTTGGTAACTTCGAAGTACGTGAGCGCGCGGCTCGTAAAGGGCGCAACCCACAAACTGGCGAAGAAATCGAAATCGCAGCAAGCAAAGTGCCTGCGTTCAAACCAGGTAAAGCTCTTAAAGACGCTGTTGCTGGAAAATAATGTGCTCTTACCCGTGTATGATGCATAAATTACATACACAATGATGCCATGGATAGCCCCTTTTATAGGGGCTTTTCCTTTGTTCTGGCACAAATTGCAGATATGAGCCTGCATCCTCTCTCTTATATACTTCACAAGATACATCATTCTTTGCTTTTAATCTCTTACATATGCTAGAATCTGTATCAAATATATTGTTTTTTAGGAGGATATTTATGGGGCAAATTAATACACAGCAGATCGAAGAGGCAGTAAGGCTCATACTTGAGGCGATCGGGGAAGATCCAAATCGCGAAGGGCTTCTTGATACTCCCAAACGTGTTGCTAAAATGTATGCCGAAGTATTCTCTGGACTGAACGAAGATCCAAAAGAACATTTTAAAACGGTGTTCGGAGAAGACCATGAAGAACTCGTGCTAGTCAAGGATATTCCATTTTATTCTATGTGTGAGCATCACCTGGTTCCGTTTTTTGGAAAGGCTCACATTGCATACATACCAAAAGGCGGAAAAGTAACAGGGCTGAGCAAGCTTGCCAGAGCTGTGGAAGCAGTTTGCAAAAGACCTCAGCTTCAAGAGAGGATTACCTCGACGATTGCAGAGAGCATTGTTGATTCTCTAGAACCGCATGGCGTAATGGTGGTTGTAGAAGCTGAACATATGTGCATGACAATGCGCGGAGTCAAAAAGCCGGGAAGCAAAACGATCACATCCGCTGTCAGAGGTGTTTTTGTGAACGATCCTGCAGCCAGAGCTGAAGTATTATCATTTATTAAAGAATAAGGGTTCGGGGGGTGAACATATGAAAGACAACACAAATGACTTTTTAGTGATAAAAGCGGTAGAGGATGGAGTGAATGTCATCGGTCTGACCCGCGGATCGGATACTAGATTTCATCATTCAGAGAAGCTGGATAAAGGCGAGGTAATGATTGCCCAATTTACTGAACACACATCTGCTATTAAGATAAGAGGGAAAGCCATTATTCAAACAAGCTACGGAGAAATAGAAAGCGACTCCAGAAGATAATTTTCTGAGGGCTGCAGATATGGTATAATGAGTAGTATTCAGCTGTAAATTTTTGTTGCTGTTGCTGGCTTTTTCGAAAAAATATCTATTTACATGGGGACAAGGGTGATTCATTTGCAAGACATCTATGTACAAATGGCTAAGATAAAAGACGCGTTACACTCAAAGCTCACTCATCCATTTTTAGCAAAATATATACCTTCTCCTGTTATTGATGAAGATAAACTGCTCCTCTTCTATGCTTTGTTCGATCAGATTGATCTTCCAGATGAAAAAAAAGAGAACTACATAATTACAGCGATGCTTGTGCAAATTGCCCTTGATACTCATGATGAAGTATCCACTTCCGTTCATTTAAAGCAGGAAGAGTTTATGCAAAGACAGTTAATTGTTCTTGCAGGAGACTACTTCAGCGGTCTGTATTACGCGTTATTATCAGAAATGCAGGACATTGGAATGATTCGAACGTTAGCAACGGCAATAAAAGAGATTAACGAACATAAAATTCGCCTGTACGAAGAGACTGTAAGTGATTTTGATTCATTCGTTGCAAGTATCATAAAAGTAGAAACAGCTCTTTTTCAGCATGTTTCTGATTATTTTCAGGCAGGCTTATTCTCTAAGCTGTCGACTAAATTTCTGTCTTACAAACGGCTGACGCTCGAGAAAAACAGATACAGCGCAGAATCTTTATCCATCATGGGAAATTTGGAGAAAAAGAAGAAAAATATCGGCACAATCGAATTTACCGGTGTGTATTTAAAAGAGTTCTGCAACCGTTATTTCGAAGAGACAGCCGACCTTTTAGAAAGCTGTTTTCAGCAGCCGTCCTCTCTGCAGAAAGTCCTGTTAGCAAGATTGCAATCATTCAAGTATAATCAGGATATAAGGTACACTACGCTCGCGGAAGAAGGTTTATGAAATGCAGCAGTCGAAAGAAGAAAGAGTCCATTCTGTATTTGAAAAAATATATAAAAACTACGATAAGATGAATTCGGTCATCAGTTTTCAGCGCCATATTGCCTGGCGCCGGGAAACAATGAAGAGAATGAATGTCAAACAAGGTTCGATTGCCCTGGATGTTTGCTGCGGTACAGCTGACTGGACAATTGCTATGGCTGATGCTGTTGGGGAGAAGGGCAGAGCAATTGGCCTTGATTTCAGCAACAATATGCTGAAGATTGGCAGAGAGAAAATAAAAAATTACTCCAATATTGAATTAATTCACGGCAATGCTATGGAACTTCCATTTGAAGACAACACGTTTGATTATGTTACGATTGGTTTTGGACTTCGGAATGTTCCTGACTATATGACTGTGCTTAAGGAAATGCACCGTGTTGTAAAGCCGGGCGGAAAAGTAGTCTGCCTGGAAACCTCACAGCCGACCATGATCGGATTTAAGCAGCTTTACTATGGTTACTTCCGATTTGTGATGCCTGTTTTTGGGAAACTGTTTGCTAAAAGCTATAATGAATATTCATGGCTGCAGGAATCAGCAAGGGATTTTCCCGGAATGCGGGAGCTTGCACAAATGTTCAGAGATGCAGGCTTTAAAGATGTGGAAGTGAAGCCTTTTACATGCGGCGTAGCTGCTATGCATCTCGGCTGCAAATAATGATTTAGGCACTTATTTTAGTTTTGTTGTTTTTTAATTCTGAAAGTCTGCTTCATAATGGAAGACTTCGGACATATTCAAGCACGAATAACAACAATATTATGAAACAGCCATGTTTTAAAAATGCGAGTATTTAGGTGAATTGAATGAAATTTAAAATGGCGTATTCGTTCTTAAATGCAGATCTTGATCTGATTGAACAGGAACTTGAAAAAACGGTAAGCTCAACAGTGCCTCTGCTAAGCGAGGCAGGGCTTCACCTTCTTCAGGCAGGGGGAAAGCGCATCCGCCCTGTTTTTGTATTGCTTTCTGCCATGTTTGGCGAATATGATATCGATAAAGTAAAAAAAGTGGCCATCGCTCTAGAAATTATTCATATGGCATCTTTGGTGCATGATGATGTGATTGACGATGCCGAGCTCAGACGCGGGAAACCGACAATTAAAGCAAAGTGGGATAACCGCATTGCAATGTATACAGGGGATTATTTATTTGCAAGATCTCTTGAGATTATGACATCTTTAGAAAATATTGCGGCCCATCAGATTCTCTCAAAAACGATTGTCGAAGTTTCGCTTGGTGAAATAGAACAAATAAAAGACAAGTATGATTTTGACCAGAATCTGCGTGTTTATTTAAGACGCATAAAACGGAAAACAGCGTTATTAATTGCTGCCAGCTGTCAGCTTGGAGCGATTGCCGGCGGTGTTCCCGAATCCATACATAAAAAATTATTTCTTTTCGGCTACTATGTAGGAATGTCCTTTCAAATTACAGATGATATTCTCGATTTTACCTCTACAGAAGAAGAGCTTGGAAAGCCAGTTGGCGGAGACTTGCTCCAGGGCAACATTACCCTTCCCGTCCTTTATGCAATGGAAAATCCCGAGTTGAAAAAGAAAATCAGCAAGGTAACTAGTGATACGCCCCAAGCGGAAATGGCGGAAATTATTGATGTCATCTCATCTTCAAATGCAATTGAACGGTCTATCCAAGTGAGTGACATGTATCTTCAGAAAGGGTTCAGCATCTTAAACCAATTGCCGAAAAATAGAGCTAGATCTGCCTTATCCAATATTGCAAAATATATTGGAAAAAGAAAATTTTAAATTCCTCCGCCCCATACGATTGCGAAAAGAGTAAAAAAATGATACGATTTCCATGGGGCATGAAAGCCCATACATAACAATCGCGGGGTGGAGAAATTAAGATGGAAAAAACATTTATGATGGTCAAACCTGATGGCGTTCAGCGTCAGCTTATCGGGAAAATTATTTCCAGATTCGAAAGTAAGGGCTTACATTTAGTTGGGGCAAAATTAATGCAAATTCCAGTTGGACTTGCAGAGCAGCATTACGGAGAACACAACGGGAAGCCATTCTTTGGGGAACTTGTTGATTTTATAACTTCTGGACCAGTTTTCGCTATGGTTTGGGAAGGGGAAAATGTGATTGAGATCTCACGCACGATGATGGGCAAAACAAAACCAGCCGAAGCATTGCCGGGTACAATCAGAGGCGACTATGGTTTATTCGTCGGAAAAAACATTATCCACGGTTCCGATTCACCTGAAAGTGCAGAGCGCGAAATTAACCTTTTCTTCAAACAAGAAGAATTAGTAGAATACGACAAAGATATTCATACTTGGATTTATTAATCCGGTTAAAGCCAGCAGAGATGCTGGCTTTTCTCATATCCAAATATTCCCTCCTATTAAAACTTCTCACGCGAATCTTTATGAGTTTTCAGTTTTTTTTATCCGTACCTCACAAGAATCTATCAATTTCCGATATACTGTACATAGAGGTATTTCTGCAGGAGAGTTGAGAAAGATGGATTATATGCAATTTCAGAAAGAGTTTAAAAAGTTAACAGGAATAGATCTTGCCCTTTATAAAGAGGCACAAATGAAAAGAAGAATCACCTCTCTTTATTTGAAAAGGGGATTTAAGGATTTTAAAGAGTATTATTCAGCAATACAAAGAGAGAAGGAGCTTCTCTATGAGCTTTTGGACAGAATAACCATTAACGTAACAGAGTTTTATAGAAATAAAAAGCGCTGGGATCTTTTAGAGACTGAATTGCTGCCTGCCATGCTAAACAGATCCCGCCCGCTGAAAATATGGAGTGCAGCCTGTTCAACCGGTGAAGAGCCTTATACGATAGCGATGATTCTGTCAAAATATTTACCATTGCGGTCTATTAATATCCTGGCAACAGATTTAGACGAAAATGTCATAGCGAGAGCAAAGCTTGGTATTTATCCGGAAAGAAGCCTTTCTGAGCTGCCGGAAGAGATGAAACGCAAATTTTTTGCTCAGGATGGGGCAGGCTATCAAATTAGTAAAGAAATTATTGAGACGGTACAATTTAAAAAACACAATCTGCTCTCAGACCCTTTTGAAAAAGAATTTGATTTAATCGTTTGTCGAAATGTGCTGATTTATTTTACAGAAGATGCAAAAAATTTGCTCTATCACAAGTTTTCAAAGGCATTAAAAAACAGGGGAATCTTTTTTATAGGGAGTACAGAACAGATTTTCTGCAGTCATCAATACGACCTTGAATCAGCAGGAACTTTTTTTTACAGGAAAATACAGCTGTAAACTTTCTATTCAATTTTTCATACATATGGTATAGTGTTACTTAAAAGCGTTAGTGCGCTGAAGGGAGAGCTTTAGATGAGATACTTAACAGCAGGAGAATCACATGGACCGCAGTTAACCGCTATTGTTGAAGGAGTGCCGGCGGGGCTGTCAATTACTGCAGAGGATATTAACCTCGATCTTTCGCGCAGACAAAAGGGACATGGCAGAGGAAGAAGAATGCAGATTGAGAAGGACGAGGTTCAGATTACAAGCGGAATCCGTCATGGAAAAGCACTCGGCTCTCCAATCGCACTTGTAGTTGAAAATAATGATTGGAAACATTGGACGAATATTATGGGTATAGAGCCTTTAGAAGAGGGCGAAGAAAAAGATATAAAACGCCAGATCAGCCGTCCGCGTCCTGGACATGCCGATTTAAACGGTGCCATCAAATATGGTCACCGTGATATACGCAACGTTCTTGAGCGATCTTCTGCGCGTGAAACAACTGTCAGAGTTGCAGTAGGCGCAGTAGCAAAGAAATTATTGGCGGAACTTGGCATTAAAGTGGCAGGTCATGTAGTGGAAATAGGATCCATCAAAGCTGAAAAAACAGAGTATTCTTCGATAGAAGAGTTACAGCGGGTCACAGAGGAATCACCTGTGCGCTGCCTGGATGAGAATGCTGCAGTGAAAATGATGCAGGCCATTGATGATGCAAAAAGCAACGGCGATTCTATTGGCGGTGTTGTGGAAGTCATTGTAGAAGGAATGCCTGCAGGAGTAGGAAGCTACGTCCATTACGACCGCAAGCTTGATTCGAAAATTGCAGCAGCCATCGTGAGCATCAATGCTTTTAAAGGTGTTGAATTTGGTATTGGCTTTGAAGCTGCCAGAAGATTTGGCAGTGAAGTACATGACGAAATTATTTGGAGTGAAGAGACAGGCTACTCCCGCAAAACAAATCGTTTAGGCGGTTTAGAAGGCGGAATGTCTACTGGCATGCCGATTGTGGTCAGAGGGGTCATGAAGCCGATTCCAACTCTTTATAAACCGCTTCAAAGTGTGGATATTGAAACGAAAGAGCCTTTTTCAGCAAGCATTGAACGGTCTGACAGCTGTGCAGTCCCGGCTGCAAGTGTTGTTGCTGAAGCAGTTGTGGCATGGGAAATTGCGAATGCGGTTCTTGAACAGTTCGGTTCAGACCGGATGGATTCGATACGTGAGCACGTTCAGGAAATGCGCGAGTATGCGAGGAAGTTCTAATGAAGAATTTGCTTATTGAAACTGCTTCCGGATCATATCCTGTTTCAGTAGGAAGAAATATCATTGAAACAAAGCTTGTTGAACTGATAGGTGAAATTAAGCCTACAAGCATACTGATTATTGCTGATTCAGCTGTTCAAAGCCTGTATGGTGAACAGCTGCTGAATGTAATGAGGAGTTCTTACAAAACGGAAGTCTACATTGTCCCGAGCGGGGAAGAATATAAGTCATTTGAATCTTTTTATGATATTCAATCATTCGCTCTTAAACTTGGACTTGACCGGAAATCTCTCATTCTTGCATTCGGCGGGGGAGTCATTGGTGACTTGGCTGGTTTTGCTGCTGCAACATACATGAGAGGCATCCCATTTATTCAGCTTCCGACTACTCTGCTTGCACACGATAGTGCCGTCGGAGGAAAAGTCGCCATTAACCATCCAGAAGGAAAGAATATGATCGGTGCGTTTTATCAGCCCCGTGCGGTCATTTATGATCTGGCTTTTTTATCAACATTGCCAGGTCATGAGCTTCGTTCTGGCTTTGCTGAAGTAATTAAGCATGGACTGATTGGAAATGCTGATTTCTATCATTGGCTGACTGCTGAAATTTCTGTTCTTGATGATCTAATTGATGAAAGACTTCAGCATATGATTATTGAAGGTATTCGTGTCAAAGCGGCAGTCGTAAAAGAAGATGAAAAGGAAACTGGTGTGAGAGCTCATCTGAACTTTGGCCATACCCTGGGACATGCGATTGAAGCAGAAGAAGGATATGGAAAGATCAGCCACGGTGATGGTGTTGCCATAGGTATGCTTTTTGCGATTTGGCTCAGCGGCAGGGTTTATAGTTTGAATCTTCCTTATGAAAAAATCAAAAAGTGGTTTAAAGAATTAGGCTTTCCGGTTGAAGTTCCGGAAAACTTATCTACTGATGCGTTAATCAGCAGAATGCTAAAAGATAAAAAGTCGCATTCCGGGACAATCACGATGGTTTTGTTAAGAACGATCGGAGCACCAGAAATTTCTCCTTTCGAAAGAGATCAATTAAGATCCTTGCTAGAAACATGGAGACAGGAGGGATCAGTTTGATTCGTGCAATTAGAGGGGCTGCAACAGTTGAACTTAATGATGAAGCTATGATCATCAAAGCAACTGAAGCTCTGGTTTTAGAAATGATTGAAAAAAACAATGTAGATCCTGAAGATGTCGCATCTGTCCTGCTCTCAATGACAGGAGATTTAGATGCGGTGTTTCCAGCAAAAGCTCTGCGAAACTTTGATGGGTGGGAATATGTCCCTGTCATGTGCATGCAGGAAATCCCTGTAGCAGGAAGTCTTGAAAAGTGCATCAGGGTCATGATGACAGTGCAGACCGGCCTAAATCAAAAAGAAGTAAAGCATGTTTACCAGGGGAAAGCGATTGTGTTAAGACCTGATTTAACAGGTAAAGAATAAAATCAGCATTTAAATGAGTACCGTATCTGTTTACTATGATGAGCATAAATGTTCATTCGGAGTAAACATCATTTCGTTGACAGAAAACAGCATGTGTATTAAGATAAACCCCAAGAATAGAAATTAGAAGAGAGCTTCTAATATGTTCCAGTGCGTTAGATGAGTATAGTGAGAAAGTCAGATCAGTTTAGTCAAAAAGGAATTAGTTTAGCATGAGTTTAGGGTAGCCGAGAATGAGTTTAGCTGAGGTCTTTTATATTTTCCGTTACGGTTAAGACTACCCAAAAACAGATTTTTTGTTTTTGGGTTTTTTCTTTTTACCGCAGCGTTTCCGCTTAAAACCTCCTAAATACTTATTCTCCACAATGCTGGAGGAGTGAGTACGTATGTTTCATACCGATTTTGCCTCATTTAAACAAGATAGTATGAGCTATCAAACAATACCTGTTATTAAGTCTTTTCAAGTTGATACGTTCACCCCGATTCAGCTCTTCAAAGTGTTTGAAGATGAAGCGGTGTATTTATTAGAAAGCAAAGATGAAGAATCGTCGTGGTCACGTTATTCATTTATTGGATTAAATCCTTTTTTGTTCATTGAGGAAGAAAATGACCGTTACTGTGTGAGATCCAAGCAAAGAAAAACAATCTATGAATCATCTTCTTTGAAAGAAATCTTCCTCTGGATGGACGGCTATTTAAAAGTAAAGCTTCCAGATCTTGATATTCCTTTTGCAGGGGGAGCCGTAGGCTATTTAGGATATGATTCTGTCACGATGTTTGAACGAGTTCAAAAGCATGACAATCAAGATTTGAATTTTAAAAAGTGCTTATTATTCGTTTGCCATACGATGATAGCGTTCGATCATATTGATAAAACACTCTCTTTTATTCATTACGAACGTCTATCTGGAAAAGAATCAGAAGCAGGCAAGCGCGCAGTCTACGAGATTGCTGAAGCTAAAATCAATCAGCTGATCTCACAATTGACCGAAAAAAGAGACTTCAATGATTTGATGCTCTCTCCGATGGATCAGGCATCTGTATCGTTCGAAGGAGTAAGCTCCAATTTTGAAAAAAATGATTTTCTGAATTCAGTTGAAAAAATCAAAGAATACATCAAAGCAGGCGATATCTTTCAGGGAGTTCTTTCTCAGAGATTTGAAGTGCCGATTACGGCCAAAGGCTTCGATTTATATCGTATGTTGAGGGTTGTGAATCCCTCGCCCTATATGTTCTACATTAAATTTGATGAGACCGAGCTGATCGGCAGTTCTCCGGAAAGACTGATCTACGTGCAGGACGGCTACTTGGAAATCCACCCGATTGCAGGAACCAGAAAACGCGGAAAGACAGAAGAAGAGGATCTGCGGCTAGAGGAAGATCTGCGCAGCGATGAAAAGGAAAAAGCAGAGCATTATATGCTTGTGGACCTGGCAAGAAATGATATTGGGAGAGTTGCAGATTACGGGACAGTCAAAACTCCGGTGTTAATGGAGCTCGGACGATTTTCACACGTGATGCATTTAATTTCAAAGGTGACCGGCCAATTAAAAACCGGTACACATCCAATTGATGCCCTGCTGTCATCTTTCCCTGCAGGAACGGTATCAGGTGCCCCGAAAGTCCGTGCCATGCAGATTCTGCAGGAGCTTGAGCCAACAGCAAGAAACGCTTATGCAGGGTGTATCGCTTATATTGGCTTTGACGGGAATATTGATTCATGTATTACGATCAGGACGATTGCGTTGCAGGGCGGAAAAGCCTATGTTCAGGCAGGAGCTGGAATAGTAGCTGATTCAAAGCCAGAACTTGAATGGAAAGAGACTAGAAATAAAGCAAGTGCCTTAATCAAAACGATTGAACTTGCGGAAAAAGTGTTTGGCAAAAAGGAGGAGGCCCAAAAATGAAAACATTACTCAGCAAATGCATTGAAGGCCACACGCTGACAGAAGAAGAAGCAACGGCTGCCATGAATCAGGTAATGGAGGGAAAAGCCACTTCCAGCCAAATTGCTAGTTTTATTTCCATATTAAGATTCCGCGGCGAAACGGTTGACGAGCTTGTCGGTTTTGCAAAAGCAATGAAACAGCATATGACCCGCATTGATTATGCAGAGGATCTGATTGATACGTGCGGTACAGGGGGAGATGGGGCATCGACATTTAATATCTCGACTGCATCAGCCATTCTTGCATCTTCTCTCGGAGCAAAAGTAGCAAAACACGGCAATCGTGCAATCTCATCCAAAAGCGGCAGTGCAGATGTGCTTGAACAGCTTGGAATCTCCATTCAAACAACACCGGATGAAGCGAAGCTCGCTCTGCAGGCTTATGATATGAGTTTTCTGTTCGCGCCAATCTATCATTCTTCAATGAAGCACGCCGTAAGTCCAAGACAGGAAATTGGCTTTAGAACGGTCTTTAATCTACTTGGTCCATTAGCAAATCCTGCTAATACGAAGCGCCAAGTGATGGGGGTGTTTTCTACAGAGTATGCAGAGAAAATAGCCTATGCCCTTCGCGAACTTGGCTCAGAGCATGTTCTTCTTGTAACCGGGAGAGATGGCCTTGACGAATGCAGCATTACAGGTGTAACAGATATTGTTGAACTGAAAAAAGGCAAGATTGACCGTTATGAAATAACCCCTGAAGAGATGGGTCTTGAGCGTGGCGAATTAAAAGATATCCAGGTTGAGAGTCCTGCGGAAAGCGCAAAACTGATTCTCGATGTGTTCGAGGGGAAACGCGAAGGGGCAGCAGCGGACATTGTTGCACTGAATGCTGGTGCTGCTTTATATGTAGCAGGCAAGACTGATTCATTGGCTGATGGAGTGAAAAAAGCGGCGGACGCAATCGAAAATGGCACAGCCTATCGTCAGCTCGCCCGTCTTCAAAGTAAGAAGGAGGAGCAATATGCTTACTAAAATTCTTGAAAAGAAACGGGAAGAAGTCCTTTCGCTTACTATTCCTGAAAGAAAAAACGTTTCTGAACGGTCATTTTACAATGCCTTGAAGCAATCAAACCGAAAACCTGCTTTAATTGCAGAAGTAAAGAAGGCATCTCCCTCTAAAGGGGTCATTAAAGAAAACTTTCATCCGGTGGAAATTGCAAAAGCATATGAAGCTGGAAAAGCCGATTGTCTCTCTGTTTTAACGGATGAAAGCTTTTTTCAGGGCCATCGTGATTTTATAGCTGAAATTAAGAAAGAAGTCAGTCTCCCTGTTTTAAGAAAGGATTTCATTATTGATCACAAGCAAGTAGAGGAATCCAAGAATATAGGAGCAGATGCCATCCTCTTAATAGGAGAGGCACTTGCAGCAAGAGAGCTGCACGAACTGTATTTGCATGCATATGAGCTGGGCATGGCTGTTTTAGTGGAAGTGCATTCTCTGGCAGTCCTGGAAAAGCTTCTGCCTGAGTTCACCCCAGAAATACTTGGTGTGAATAATAGAAATCTTTCAACCTTTAAGACTGATATCCATCAAATAATGACGATAAGCAGATCCGTTCCGAAAGATACACTGCTTGTAAGTGAAAGCGGGATTTTTACATTTGAAGATGTTAAGACTGTTCAGCAAGAAGGCGCTAATGCCATTTTAGTCGGAGAATCACTCATGCGGGAGAATGATCAAACATCTGCCATCAAAGCCCTGTACGGAGAAGAAAATGAATAGACCTTTAATTAAGCTTTGCGGAAATCGTTCTTTGGAAGATTTAAAGATGACAAGCGAGTCAAATGCAGACTATCTCGGGCTTATCTTTGCCGAAAGTAAGCGCAGGGTGCAAGCCCATCAGGTAAAAGAATGGCTTGATTCAGTTGATATAAAGGATAAACAGTTAGTTGCGATTTTTGTAAATGCCAGCTTGAATGAAATAGAAGATATAATGAAAAAGCTCCCAATTGATGTCATTCAATGTCATGGCTCTGAGACAGTCAGCGAAGTAGCTGAAATCAAGCATCATTTTAATCGGAGAGTATGGAAGGCATTGCCTCATTATGAGGGAACTCTGTCTGATATGAAAATATATGCAGATGCGGCGGATGGCTTTGTGATTGATTCTAAAGTCAATGGTGCTTTCGGAGGAACAGGAAAGACGTTTGATTGGTCAAATGTTCCATGTTATATACAGACAGCTCAGAAATTGAACAAAACGCTCTTCATTGCAGGAGGCATTGCCCCTGACAATATTCATCAGCTGCTCGGGCTTCATCCGCCGGGAATCGATATTTCTAGCGGGATTGAACAAAACGGAAAAAAAGATGAGACCTTATTGACAAGGCTAGAAGAAAGGGTGAATCACCATGTATCAGTTTCCAGATGAATTTGGCAGATTCGGAGATTTTGGAGGAAAGTATGTACCTGAAACGTTAATGCAGCCGCTTGAGGAGCTACAAGAGGCATTTGCAGAAGCGGTGGCAGATCCTGCATTTATGAATGAATACCACCGTCTTCTAATTGAATATTCCGGAAGGCCTACAACATTGACGTATGCCGAAAACGTGACGAAAAAACTTGGCGGAGCAAAAATTTTCTTGAAACGCGAGGATCTTAACCATACTGGCGCCCACAAAATCAATAATGCAATTGGGCAAGCCCTGCTTGCACAGAAAATGGGGAAAACAAAGATCATCGCAGAGACAGGTGCAGGCCAGCACGGTGTTGCGGCAGCAACGGTTGCAGCAAAGTTTGGACTGGAATGCAAAGTCTTTATGGGTGAAGAAGATGTCATGAGACAGCAGCTCAATGTCTTTCGGATGAAACTGCTCGGGGCAGAAGTCATTCCTGTTCACAGCGGCAATAAAACACTGAAGGATGCTACAAACGAGGCGATAAGATACTGGGTTCAGCATTGCGAGGATCATTTCTATATGATTGGTTCAGTAGTCGGACCTCATCCCTATCCGCAAATGGTCAGAGAGTTTCAAAGAGTAATAGGAGATGAGGCAAAGCAGCAGCTGGCTGAACGAATGGACTGCCTTCCTGATAAAGTGGTTGCATGTGTCGGCGGAGGAAGCAATGCGATTGGCATGTTTGCAGCCTTCATTGAAGAAGATGTTGACCTTGTAGGAGTAGAAGCTGCCGGTAAAGGCGTTGATACACCTCTCCATGCTGCAACAATCACTAAGGGTACAAAAGGGGTTATTCATGGTTCACTCACGTACCTTTTGCAGGATCAGTACGGACAGATTATTGAACCATATTCTATATCTGCAGGGCTTGATTACCCTGGAATAGGACCTGAGCATGCGCACCTTGCAGACACCGGCCGCGTGAAATATGAGAGTGTAACAGACGATGAGGCATTAGAAGCGTTAACCTGCTTAGCTAAGGAAGAAGGTATTCTTGCGGCTATTGAAACTGCTCATGCTCTCGCAAAAGCATTCCAGCTTGCCGAGGAAATGGATTCGGACGAAACGCTGCTCATCTGTCTATCAGGACGGGGAGACAAAGATGTTCATACACTAATGGATTCACTTGAAGGGAGCGATAAGAATGCAGGAATACTTGCAGAAGCAGCTGGAGCAAAATAAGAAATTATTTATCCCATTTATTACAGCAGGCGACCCGAATGGCGAAGCTACAATCGGGCTTGCTCTCACTCTTCAGAAGGCAGGAGCTGCAGCTATTGAACTCGGCATCCCATATTCGGATCCCCTTGCGGACGGGCCAGTCATCCAAAGGGCTTCACTAAGAGCGCTGTCAGAGGGAATGAATATCGTAAAAGCCATGGAACTGGTACCATCCATGCGCGAAAGAGGTCTAACTATTCCAATAATTCTTTTTACGTATTATAATCCTGTGTTACAATTAGGAAAAGAATCCTTCTTTGCTTTAGCGGAGAAAAACACAATAGACGGACTGCTGATTCCAGATCTTCCTTTTGAGGAGAGCGGGGACTTAAGAGAGTCCTGCAAGCAGCATAGAGTCACGTTTATTTCAATGGTTGCCCCTACTTCTGTTCAGCGGCTCAAGAAAATTGTATCAAGTGCAGAAGGCTTTCTATACTGTGTTTCATCATTAGGTGTAACAGGTTCGAGAAAGACGTTTGATCAGCGCATTTTCGATTTTCTGAGTGAGGTAAACCAAGAAGCTTCAGTCCCTGTCGTTGTCGGTTTTGGTGTTTCATCAAGGGAACATGTAAAAGAACTGACGAAGATATGTGATGGAGTTGTGGTTGGGAGCGCATTAATAGAAGAAATAGAGAGGTTATCTTCAAAATTGAAAGAGGCTGACTCACTGGATGCTGCGCTTCTTGAGTTTGAAGAAAAAGCCGGCTCATTTGTTTCAGATGCTAAAGTAAGAACAGGATGAAATGAGCAGTAAGCGAAAAAAGTTTTCGCTTTTATAACAGAAGAGGTGTCCATTCATGCAAATTAAAGATCAGCTTACAAACTTAAAACCGTATCAGCCGGGAAAACCAATTGAAGAAGTAAAAAAAGAGTATAACTTAACTCACATTGTGAAGCTCGCTTCTAACGAAAACCCATACGGAAGCTCAGAACGTGCGAAAAAAGCGATTCAGGATGAACTGAATCAGCTTGCTATGTACCCAGACGGCTACAGTGCATTGCTCCGTGAAACGCTGGCACGTTTTTTAAAAGTAGAGGAAAACGAAATTATTTTTGGAAATGGATCCGATGAAATTGTTCAGATCATTTGCCGGGCATTTTTGAAAAAAGGGACAAACACAGTGATGGCAACACCGACATTTCCTCAATACCGCCACAATGCTGTCATCGAAGACGCAGATATTAAGGAAATTCCGCTGATTAATGGAAATCACGATCTTGACTCCATGCTTGCAGCAATTGATGAACAAACAAAGGTCATTTGGCTCTGTTCACCTAACAATCCTACAGGCACTTATATTAACGAGCAGTCTTTGCATGCCTTTATGAATAAGGTTCCTGAGCATGTGCTGGTTATTCTGGATGAAGCTTACTATGAATATGTGACAGCCTCTGATTTTCCAGAAACACTGCCATTAATCAAAGAATATAAAAACGTCATGATTCTGCGCACATTCTCAAAAGCATACGGTCTTGCAGCACTCCGCGTCGGATATGGAATTGCGAACAAGGAGTTAATCAAAAGCATCGAACCTGCAAGAGAGCCTTTTAATACGAACCGTTTAGGGCAAACTGCAGCTCTGCATGCTTTAAGTGACCAGGAGTTCATTAAACAATGTGCAGAAAAAAATAAACAGGGTCTGGAACAATTTTATCAATTCAGCAAAGAACACGGTCTATCCTACTATCCTTCAGAAGGAAACTTTATTCTGATTGATTTTAACCGTGATGCTGATGAAGTATTTCAGGCGCTCCTTGAAAAAGGCTATATCGTCCGTTCCGGAAAAGCACTCGGATTTCCGACGTCTATCCGCATCACGATCGGAACGAAAGAACAAAACGAAGAGATTCTGCAGATTTTAACAGAATTGATTTCATAAAAGAAGAGGTGATCTTAATCACCTCTTTCTTATAACTATAGGAAATATAAAGTTTTATCCTTTTATATCTATATCGCCCAGCTTCTCGGCCAGAACAAATCCTTCAAAAAAGTCATCAAACCCGGACTTTTCTGCCGGATTCTTATCTGTCATGCCTGAGCTGAAAAGGCGATTCCGCTTTTCCTATACATACTGCAGCTGAAGGTGATAAGAAATGGAACAGCAGATCGAAAAAATACATCTCGTGGGATTAGGGTTAATAGGCGGTTCTATCGCCCTTGCAATAAAGCAGGAGTTTTCTGCCATAACGATTGTCGGATATGATATTAATCAAAGCCAGGCTGATATCGCAAAGACTCTGACCGTAATAGATGAAATAGCCGAAGATCAATTCGATGGCATAGAGACAGCCGATTTAATTATTCTTGCTACACCGGTCGAACAGACTTTGTCTATTATCTCCGCATTAAGTTCACTTTCATTAAAAGAAAGTGTCATTATTACGGATGTAGGCAGCACAAAACAAAAAATCAGCAAGCACGCAGCTTCTGTTTTCGGGGGCAATGTGCAGTTTATCGGCGGACATCCGATGGCAGGATCACATAAATCAGGGGTTATTGCGGCAAAAGCCCACCTTTTTGAAAATGCCTTTTATATCCTGACACCAATGGAGCATACCTCCAAAGAATCGCTTGGCATCCTTCAGCACGTTCTTAAAGGAACAAAGGCTCATTTTGTTGAAATGACTCCAGCTGAACATGACGAGGTTACTGGCATCATCAGTCATTTTCCGCATATCGTCGCAGCGAGCCTTGTTCACCAGGCCGGAAGATTTGAAGACAATCATCCTGTCATAAAACGTCTGGCAGCCGGCGGATTCAGGGATATCACAAGGATTGCATCAAGCAGCCCTGCAATGTGGAGAGATATACTTCTTCATAATAAAGAGAAGCTGCTTGCTTTGTTTGATGACTGGCAATACGAAATGGACCGTGTCAGAGAGCTTGTGGATGAACTTGACGGAGATGCATTATTTTCATATTTTCAGGAAGCTAAGGATTTTAGAGATGGCCTGCCGGAGAGAGAGAAAGGCGCGATTCCTTCTTTTTACGATTTATATGTGGACGTTCCGGATTATCCCGGGGTCATTTCTGAAATTACAGGTTACCTTGCAATGGAGGAAATCAGCATTACGAACATTCGGATTATCGAAACACGCGAAGAGATTTATGGTGTGCTGAGATTAAGCTTTCAGACGGATGTCGACCGTGAACGGGCTCAAAAATGCATCGAGAAATATACAGACTACAAAACATTTTTCAGTTAATGAGGTGATCAGCATGTCAAATGAAAAGAAATTGCGAAGAGCAGAGACTTTAAGCGGTGAAATTGCCATTCCCGGTGATAAATCCATTTCGCATAGAGCGGTCATGTTCGGAGCTCTTGCAAATGGTGAGACAGTTATTGAAAACTTCCTTGCTGGAGCAGACTGCTTATCCACTATTGCCTGCTTCAGACAAATGGGCGTTGAAATAGAACAGGACGGAGCGAAGGTGAAAGTCTCCGGGAAAGGAATTGATTCCCTCAGGGAACCTGAAGAATTATTGGATGTAGGCAATTCAGGTACGACTACCCGTCTAATGCTGGGCATTTTAGCAGGACGGCCATTCCATGCCTGCATCATCGGCGATGAATCAATTGCTAAAAGGCCGATGACACGTGTCACTGATCCTCTAAGAGAAATGGGTGCATCTATTGATGGCAGACAAAACGGCAATTACACGCCTATTTCCATTCGCGGAGGCACACTTAAAGGATTAGACTATGTATCACCTGTAGCTAGCGCTCAAGTAAAGTCAGCTATTCTGCTTGCAGGGCTTCAGGCAAAAAATGAAAAAACGAGAGTAACAGAACCTCATAAATCAAGAGATCATACGGAAAGAATGCTTAGAGCTTTCGGTGTTGAAGTGAAGGAAAATGATCTATCGGCAGAAATTATTGGCGGTCAGTCTCTTAAGGCTGCATCCATTCAGGTTCCCGGTGATATTTCTTCTGCAGCCTTTTTCTTAGTAG
The DNA here is from genome assembly GCF_030817055.1 of Bacillus sp. V2I10. Classification (NCBI taxonomy): domain Bacteria; kingdom Bacillati; phylum Bacillota; class Bacilli; order Caryophanales; family Bacillaceae; genus Bacillus; species Bacillus sp. V2I10. The sequence continues at coordinate 2,135,630 of NZ_JAUSYV010000001.1, forward strand.
CAGGTGCAATTGTTCCAGGCAGTACCATTACGCTGAAAAATGTAGGGATTAATCCGACCAGAACTGGGATTATTGAAGTTCTTAATAAAATGGGTGCGGATTTAACGATTGAAGAGAAAGGATCTCAAGCCCATGAGCCGGTGGCGGATTTAACGATTTCAGCGTCGGAATTAAAAGGAACAGTGATTTCAGGAGAACTGATTCCGCGATTGATCGATGAAATTCCCGTTATTGCATTGCTTGCCACTCAAGCTGAAGGGGAGACAATCATTAAAGATGCAAGTGAGCTAAAGGTGAAAGAAACAAACCGCATTGATACGGTTGTACAGGAGCTTAAGAAGCTTGGAGCAGATATTGAGCCGACAGATGACGGCATGATTATCCGGGGCAGGCAGGCCTTAAGAACGTCAGCGTCGGTATCAAGCCATGGTGATCATAGAATCGGTATGATGCTTGCAGTTGCGGCTCTTATATCAGAAGGAGAGGTTTCATTGTCAGGTCATGAAGCAATCAATGTATCCTATCCGCAGTTTTTTGAACACTTAAACCAGCTCTCTGATAAGAAAAGCGGAAGCGCCCGTCTAGGTCAGGCATGACAGTTAAGAATCCGGAAAAAGGTCCAGGTTTGACTTATTTGCCGGATTTGTTCTGGCCGAGGAGTTGGGCGGTGGAGCCAGACACTAATTAGCAAACTTTAAAACTTTCTGCTTCACTCACGAAAATGCCTGCAGGATAAAAGTTTTCCTGCAGGTTTTTTCAATAATTGTCATATCCTTCGCCTTCCCTTCATAGCTTGTCTTAAGAAAGTTGTAAGGGAGGGATGAAAGGCGTTGGCCTATCTTATCGAAGATGCAAATGTTTTAAAAAATGGCGCAATCGTTAAGACCTCGATTCTAATTCGAAACAACAAAATTGATTACATGAGTCCTTCGCTGCAGCGGATGACTTGCATGAAAATGAATGCTGCGGACTATCTGTTAACATCAGGACATGTGATGCTTGATTTTTCTATTGGAGGTTCTTTTTCAGAAATAAAACGAACTTTCACAGAAAAACTGATCGTAAAAGGCTGTACCACTGTAATAGCCATTGCCCAGATAGAATATGAACGGGATCTCCCCGAAGCCATTCGCAAAAAGAAACAAATGATGATCAATTCTCCAATCGATTACTGCATCGGTGTAAAAGTTCCGCTGAAAAGATTGACCCCATCATTGCTCATTAGCTGCAAAAAAAATAAAATTCCACTGCTCATTTTAGAGATACATCCAGAAGATTCAATCGCTGATTTTCCATGGGAATGGATCCGCGGCTGCATATACGGATTCCCGATGACATTCCTGCCTCAATGGACAGGAAAACATTCAGATAAAAGGAGAAAACAGTTCGCTGCATTGATGGATAGACACCGAATGTCCGCAGAACCAGACTGTCCCACAGAACATGAACCGCTTGAAAAATCACTTTTAATGAAAATCGGGATTTACCCTGAAAAAGGAGATATCAGGATCGGCGGCGAAGTTGATTATAACCTCTATGTGCGAAATGGATTCAATTCAGTTGAAGAAATGTCCGCTAGCGGGTATCATAATCATATTCCTAAATTTACGATTCATAAGGGACAGCTGATCAAAGTAGATGAAAAAGTTTGCATAAGGCCTGGATTTGGAGAGTTTTGTGAATTCTCCATGTCGGGCAGGTTTGCTGTAAATGCTGTCCCATAAGGATTTCCTTGGAAAGGGCGTTACATGTTGAAAAATTCACTAATTGAAGCAATAGAATTAGTTGAGTCAGGACAAGCTGAAGAAGGCCTAAAAAAACTTTCAGGACTTGAGAAGACTCTGCATGATGAAGAAAAATTTCTGCTTGCGGAAAAATACTACCAATGGGGCAATACAGAGCATGCGCTGAATATAATGGAAGACATGCATTTATTGTACCCGGAAGAATCTGAGGTTACGGTATTTTTAGCAGAAGTCTATATAGATATGGACGAAGAAGAAAAAGCAATTGAACTGCTGGGTACAATCCCTGAAACAGATCCCGCTTATGTTCAGGCTTTGATCCTTTCTGCTGATTTGTATCAAATGCAGGGATTAAATGAAGTAAGTGAACAAAAGCTGCTGTCTGCCAAAAAAATGGTGCCGAATGAACCTGTGATCGACTTTGCTCTCGGTGAACTTTATTTTCATCAGGGGCATTATCACAAAGCCATACCCTATTTTAAAGATGTATTAAAAGAGCATACAGTTATAACCGGAGTCAATGTCTATCAAAGGCTTGCAGAATCGATCAGTGCTTCAGGTGAATTTGAAGAAGCTCTTCCGTACTATGAAAAAGCAGTCGATCAACAAGTAGATTTGCACACGTTGTTCGGTTATGGATTTACAGCACTTCAGGCAAATTATCCTAAGACAGCAATTGATCAGTTTTTAAAATTAAAAGAACTCGATCATGAATATACATCTCTTTATTTATATTTAGCAAAAGCATATGAAGAAGAAGGCATGCTGAAGGAAAGTCTTGAAACAGTAAAAGACGGGTTGAAGGTAGATGAGTATAATAAAGAGCTTTATGTTTACGGAGGGAAAATCGCTTTAAAAAATAATGAGCCAAACGAAGCATCAGCCTTGCTTCAGCAAGCCATTGCCATTGATCCAGGGCATGTCGAAGCAACGATTACACTGACAAATATTTATTTGCAGGAGCAAAAATATGAAGAGGTTATTGACTGTCTGAAAGAAGTGATGAGGTACGGCGAGGAAGATCCTGAATATGACCGCAAATTAGCACGAGCTTTTCATGAAACAGAGCAATATTCGGATGCATTAAACCATTACCAGAGAGCATATAATTTCTTCAAGGAAGAACCAGAATTTCTTACAGAGTACGGTTATTACCTGTTAGAGGACGGAAATCGCGCCGCCGCCAGGGAAATGTTCCGCGAGGCATTAAAGCATGATCCGGCGAATGTCGAAATCGAAGAGATTTTGATACAATTAGAAAATGATTTTTAACGTCCAATCGGAAGGATTTCACCTAGGATCTGTTGAACTTTAAGAATAAGAATCTACAGTTAGCAGAGGAGGGAAATGCATATGATGGCCCCTGTATCTGTCATTGAGAAGAAGGATTTTATCAGGTGGTTTTTAAATCATTATCAGTTGAAAAGACGGGAATGTGTTTGGATTTTGAATTACTTAATGAGTCACGACACGCTGATGGAAAAAGTGCATTTCGTTGAGCAGGCCCAATATTGTCCGCGCGGGATTATCATGTCAACCCACTGCGTAGAGGAAGTGCCATTTCGTTTTTACAAAGAAAATGTCATGACAACGGATGCAGAAAAATCCTTCCATGACATTCGGTTAAATAAAGACGAGGATCTGTTCATTCAGCTCAACTTCCGCTCGGCCTATCAATCGCCGAATTATGCAGCAGTGCTTGAAGCCAATCCATTTATGCCGAAACATCTCAACATTAATGAAAAAGACCGTGTAGTAGCTGAACGCATTTTAGAGCAATCGATTCAAACGTTCCAAAAAGAAAAATTACTTCAAATGATTGATGATGCACTTGACCGCCAGGATAAAGAAGCATTTGAAAGCTTGACTGAAAAACTGAAATGTTTGAAATAAGGAAGAACCTCCATTAGATGAGGTTCTTTTTTTGGAAGAAAATAAATCTTTTATTCAGAATTTTCAATTGATTTATCGGTCGAAACGTGACAAAATATCATTGGTAATTGTATTCGCTTACATTTATGAAAGCAACTAAATAGTGCAACCGATTTCGCCTACAGCAAAAGGAGGAAATGGGATGAGGAGAATGAGAAGGAAATGGACATCAATTCTGTTAATTATTCTGCTTCTGGCCAGTTGTGTAATGAGTTCTTGGCAGGCGTTTGCCGCTGCTGAACAGAATGTAATAACGGTTGATGGAAACAATGATGACTGGAAAGGAATAGAACCGCTTGCATCATCTGCAAACCCGGGATATGAAGGATTTCATCTCGGAGATGTCCATCTGAAAAATAACAGCCAGTTTCTCTATTACTGGGTCGATGCTAAAAATATCCCAAATTGGGGCGACAATGGCATGTACATGAATCTGGCATTAAACGTAAATAACGAAGATTCAAATGTGGAAGGAAATCCATGGGGAGGACCATTCCATTTTGGAGGTACGGATGCAAAACCTCAGTTTCATATCGTTTCAAGAATAAAGAATGATCGTGAAATAGCGGGAGCTGCGTTATACAGTGCAGATGATTTTAATCATCCCAGACTTTCCACTTGGGAAAATATCAAAGGTGCACAGTTCGCTTCTGACCGCACGAAGGGATTTGAAGGAAGAATCCCATTAAGTGAACTGGGGCTTGAAAATAATGATGCACTAAAAGCAATTGCCGTATTAAGCGGAAATACTGCTGCTGAACATGGTGCATTTGATGTAAGCCCTGAGACCAGCGGAAATACTACTGCAGGATCATGGAATGAAAAAGATTATTCTAATAAGCAATCTGTCTATAGCGCTGAATATACCATTAAAGGAATCATCGATGCAAAACAGCTTGAACTTACTTCAGCAGCACCTGCTGATGGAGCTGTGGATGTTAAAACAACTTCACCAATTATCCTGACGTTCAATGAGTCTATAAAACTGGAGCAGCCGAATAGCATTTCCCTTATAGAAAATGGTGGACAGGCTGTAAAGTCAGAAATTACTGCGGATGCAAACCAGCTGAAAATAGTTCCTGAGATTCTGCAAAAAGCGCAAAACTATACACTGACTGTTCCAAAGCAATCCATCACCGGAGAAAAATCAGGAACAGCATTAGAGCAGGATCTCTCTCTTTCTTTTAAAACAAGTGAGATGAACAGTCTGGTTAAAAGGTATGTACAGTTTACGTATTCCAGAGAGGATGCCGATTATGACGGCTGGAATATATGGACTTGGCAAACGGGACTTGAAGATGGCGAAAAGCTGTTTACTGAAGAGACTGATAAAGGTGCCGTTTCAAAGTTTGAAATAGGAGCGGAGGCATCGAACATAGGATTTGTCATTAGAAAAGGTCAGGACTGGGCTGTAAAGGATCCATATGATCAAGACAGATATATTGAAACAGATCCTTCACAGCGGCTGACAAAAGTGTTTGTCGAAAGCGGAAAGGGCGAGTTTCACACAATTCCAGCGATAAAGGGTCCTGTCCTATCGGAAGGGAAAGCAACATTCTTCTATCGCGATCAGGAGCTATTCGAAAACAATGCGATGTCTGATATTGATCATGTAAAAATAAAAATTGACGACAAGCAATTTGACATGAAATATGATGAGAAAAATGAATATTTCTTATATACATTTGATCTGCCAAAAGAGGGTAAGTACGAATACAAGTATCTTGTCACAATGGGCGGAACAACGAAAGAAGTAACAGATCCATATTATGAAAAATCATATATCGACTACGTTATTCCAAAAGTAAAGATGAAAGCAGCTGTAACTCCAAAAGAAGTGACTTCCAATCAGAATGCCGTCTTGAGTTTGGATATAAAATCTGATCAGGAGAAAATCCTTTTTTCAGATATGTATGCTGATGTTTCATCTATTGGAGGACCTGATGCCTTGCAGATCGATCCTCAATTAAAAGAAGTGACTTTATCAGTAAAGGGTTCGGTTCCTGCAGGTGATAAAGAAATTCCGGTTACAGCTGTTGATGAATTTGGCAACAAACATACAACAACAGCAGCGATTTCAGTAAAGCCAAGAGTTTCCGAAGGAGAAGGAGATTTTGACTGGGACGAGGCAAGAATTTATTTTATGCTGACTGACAGGTTCAATGATGGCGACAAGGGGAATAACGATCCCAATAATGAAGGATATGATGTGAATCATCCTGAATCGTATCACGGCGGAGATTTTAAAGGAATAACCGAAAAGCTTGACTATCTTGATGATCTTGGCATCAATACAATCTGGATTACACCGATTGTGGATAATATTGATTGGGATCTTCGTCATAATAAAAACGGCAATCAATACGGTTACCACGGATATTGGGCAAAGGACTTCTTAAAGCTTGATGAACATCTTGGCGAGATGGAAGATTTGAATGAATTGCTTGATAAGGCACATGAACGAAATATAAAGATTATGGTCGATATTGTATTGAATCATACCGGCTATGGATTAAAGGAAACGGACAAGAATGAACAGAACATCCCGAACTTTCCTTTGGATGAAGATCGTGAACGCTTCAAAGGTATGCTTCGCAGCGGAGGGACGGATGTCATAAAAGGCGAGCTTGCCGGACTGCCGGACCTGATTACTGAAGATCCGGCTGTAAGAGAGCAAATCATTGACTGGCAGACTGCGTGGGCATCGCACAAAACCAAAAAAGGAAATGCAATTGACTACTTCCGGGTAGACACTGTGAAACATGTGGAAGATACAACATGGAAAGCATTTAAAAATGAACTGACTAAAGTAAATCCTGATTTTAAACTGATCGGGGAGTACTATGGCGGCGGCATTGATAATACAGGAGGCTATTTAAACAGCGGACAGATGGATTCTCTGCTGGATTTCAATTTTAAATACGAAGCAAGAGATTTTATTAATGGTGAGATTGAAGCTGTTGAAGCAAGACTTGAGGAGCGGGGCGCCAAGCTCTCGAACACGGCGACAATGGGACAGTTCCTGAGCAGCCATGATGAAGACGGTTTCTTACTGGCGCACGCAGGCGGAGATAAAAGCAAGCAGAAAATTGCTGCTGCTCTTCAAATAACAGCCAAAGGACAGCCGGTTATTTATTACGGAGAAGAGCTTGGGCAAACTGGAAAACACGCTGGCGACATGGATAAAGGCGAATTTAATGAAAATCGATACAATCTTGACTGGGACAATACGGAAAATAACGATCTGTTAACTCACTACCAGAAGCTATTAAACATCCGTAAAGACTATTCGAGCATTTTTGCAAAAGGAGATCGGACAAAAGTAGCAGGCAGCAATGAAGATGGATTCCTTGTCTTCAAAAGAGAATACAAAGATCAATCTCTGGTTATCGGATTAAACACGACAGAAGAAGATCAGCAGATAACAATTGATGTGCCATTTGAAAAAGCTGCTAAGGTTATTGATTTATACAGCGGTAAAAAATACAAGGTTTCCAGTGAACAGCAAGTAACGGTTGACTTAGTGGATCGGGAGCTTGGAGGTACATTCATTTTATCAGTTGAAAATGAAAGGAATGAGCCTCCGGCAGAAGGAGAAAATCCTCCGGGTCCGAGTGACATTGATGAAGAAAACGGAACAGTTCAGGGTCCAAATAAATCCAATGAACATCTCTCAGAAAGTAAACCAACAGGTGAAACAGATTCTATGAATGAAAACAATCAGCTTCCTGCGACTTCGACAAATACCTATACTTACATGGTGATAGGAGCTGTCTTGCTGATATTGGGAACGATTTTGTTTCGAAAAAAATACCAAAAAACTTAAAAATAAAGCCCCTTCTATCTATGAAGGGGCTTTTATTTTTTATGGAAGAAACCGGTATAATGTGTTTAAGAAAAGAAGAAAGAGAAAAAATAATAAAAACAATAAAACTTTAGGAGAACATAATGAGTAAACATACCATGCTCAGAATCATTTAATAATCAGCATCCGATAAGAAATTTAGGGAAGCAGAAATAACATATTAATAAGACTGATTTTGGAACAAAAGTTTCTTCACAATAGCTTCAATATCTCCCTCAATTTCAAAACCTTATTAACAAACACATATAATATCTATATAATTATTACATAATAAGGAGAGGGAGCTGTAAGTCATGAAATGGACATCAGAAGACACTAACATGTTTCTTCAGTCAAAAGAATATGTAGATACCGCCATTATCCCGCTTGTTCAAATAGGATTTGGAGATAATCTGAAATCTTTGGCGGGAGAGGGAGAGTACACATCGCTGATCACAGAAGACCTTGAACGCCAGCTTAAAGGAAGAATCTTTTTGCTTCCGGCCTGCACGTACATATCAGAACAAATGCATGACAGAGAAAAAACAATTTTACAATGGTATCATGAATTAAAGGACAATTTCAAACATATTTTTTTCGTGACGAGCGATAAATTGTGGCGAAATGAAGGCGGTCCGCATAAGGACAGCGTGATCTATCTTCCTCCAATTCCTATGGAACATATGGACGAGTCACTGAAAAGGAAAATGATTGAGGATCAAGTGAGTCAAATTTTGAACATTTTCTTACAATCTTGGAGGGTTTCATAAAAACCCTTACATTTTTAAAGTTCCAAAAAAGGATAATATTGACCTTACTGGAAGATTGATATATCATGAGATTGTCCTAGTTTTATATGGTTTTATCGTATGTCCTGACGGACTTCAGCTTAAGATAGAGGGGGGAAAATGATGAGCGAGAAAAAACATCGGGTTTCAAGACGACAATTTCTCAACTATACGCTGACAGGTGTAGGCGGTTTCATGGCTGCGGGTATGCTAATGCCAATGGTTCGCTTTGCGCTCGACCCTGTACTGGGCAAGGTTGAAGATCAAGATCTTGTACAGGTAGTGAATGTAGATGAAATTACTAAAGAACCTCAACGATTTAATTTTAAAATTAAACAAGTTGATGCCTGGCACAAGTCTGAAGAACCTAGATCAGCATGGGTTTTTAAAAATGACAAAGGGGATATAGTTGCTCTTTCTCCTGTATGTAAACATTTAGGATGCACGGTTAACTGGAACAGTGACCCTGAAAATCCTAACCAATTCTTTTGTCCTTGCCACTATGGGCGCTATGAAAAAGACGGTACAAATGTACCTGGCACACCGCCGCTTGCTCCACTCGATGTATTCGTCAGTGAAGTGAAAGATGGATTTTTGTATCTTGGTTCAGCTAAACCGCGAAAGGAGGCGTAATCAATGTTAAACAAAATTTATGATTGGGTTGATGAACGTTTAGATATTACGCCTATGTGGAGAGATATAGCTGACCATGAAGTGCCAGAACATGTAAATCCGGCACACCATTTTTCAGCTTTCGTTTATTGCTTTGGCGGACTGACGTTCTTTGTAACAGTTATTCAGGTTTTATCAGGTATGTTTTTAACGATGTATTATGTTCCCGATATTAAAAATGCATGGGAATCTGTTTATTACCTGCAAAATGAAGTCGCTTTCGGACAAATTGTCCGCGGCATGCATCACTGGGGAGCGAGTCTCGTTATCGTTATGATGTTCCTACATACTTTGCGGGTATTCTTCCAGGGTGCCTACAAAAAGCCTCGTGAACTTAACTGGGTAGTTGGCGTTTTAATTTTCTTCGTTATGTTAGGGTTGGGTTTCACAGGTTATTTATTGCCTTGGGATATGAAAGCGCTATTTGCCACAAAAGTTGGACTTCAAATAGCTGAAGCCACACCGCTTATCGGCACTCAAGTGAAAACATTGCTTGCTGGCCACCCTGAAATCGTCGGTGCACAGACATTGACTCGTTTCTTTGCCATTCATGTGTTCTTCCTTCCTGCAGCACTGTTTGGGCTAATGGGAGCTCACTTTATCATGATTCGAAAGCAGGGTATATCTGGACCTCTATAATAATAATTGATTTAAAATAATTAACCGCAAGTGAAACGGACTTCGTTTGCGGAACTGCCAAAGAAGGAGGGGAAATCATGCATCGCGGAAAAGGGATGAAATTTGTTGGAGATTCACGTATTCCAGCTGAAAGAAAACCGAATATTCCAAAAGATTATTCTGAATACCCGGGTAAAACGGAAGCGTTCTGGCCGAACTTCCTCTTAAAAGAGTGGCTTGTCGGAGCCGTTTTCCTGATTGGATACCTATGTTTGACTGTGGCGCATCCATCGCCGCTTGAACGTGTTGCAGATCCGACTGACACTGGATATATTCCATTGCCGGACTGGTATTTCTTATTCTTATATCAATTGCTGAAATACACATATGCTGCCGGTCCATATACAGTCATTGGCGCATTTATTATGCCAGGACTTGCTTTTGGAGCACTGCTTCTTGCACCGTTTATTGACCGCGGACCAGAACGCAGGCCTTCAAAACGTCCTGTTGCTGTTGGTATGATGCTTCTTGCAGTTTCAGCAACTATTTTTTTAACTTGGGAATCCGTTGCGACTCATGACTGGGAAGCAGCTGCAGAACAAGGGAAAATTAAGGCTGAAGCTGAAATAGACAAAGAATCAGAAGGGTACAAAATTTTCACTGAACAAACGTGTGTATCCTGTCATGGCGATACCTTAGCAGGCGGAGCTGCTGGTCCTTCATTAGTTGATAATGGATTAAAACCAGAAGAAATTGCTAAGATTGCAAAAGAGGGACAAGGTGGAATGCCTGCTGGCATTTTCAAAGGCACGGATGAAGAATTAAAAGTCCTTTCTGAGTTTGTTTCTAGTGTTACATCAAAATAAATGAAAAGCTGACGAAAAGTCAGCTTTTTTTCTACGTTTAAGGATAGATACATATTTGAGAATGAAAGAAGTTGAACAAACATGAAGTGGTTTCAATATCTGCTTGTTAAACAGCCTTTTTTGTTTATGATGTTCACTGTTAATTTATTCGGAACGATTTATGGATATTATTGGTACAGATATCAGCTTTATGAGACACCGCCTATTTTTCTTCCGTTTGTCCCTGACAGTCCAACAGCGAGTCTTTTTTTCACAATCGTTATGCTCGGGTTTTTATTTAAGAAAAATCTCCCCCTGATTGAAGCCCTTGCCATTATTACTCTTTTTAAGTACGGTATTTGGGCTGTTGTGATGAACCTTCTGGTGCTTAATGAGACAGGTGTGCTTGACCCGGTCGGCTATATGCTCATTCTTTCTCATCTCGGCATGGCTGTTCAGGGGCTGCTGTATGCCCCATATTACAGATTCAAGGCTTGGCATTTAATTGCGGCGGCTGTATGGACTCTGCATAACGAAATCATAGACTATGTGTTTGGCATGATGCCAAAATACAGTGTTCTGATGAATTATTTGCCTGAAATCGGATATTTTACATTTTGGCTGAGCCTTTTCTCCATTTATCTCGCATACTATTTTGTCGTAAGAAAGAATTCCCTTAAATTAAATTTTCTTTAACAGCAGACCGCCTTTTGATGTCCTGAGTGAAAAAGGTGGTCTAACCTTGTCCACTTTTTCATACTTTTTTAGTAGAAGCTGTAGGAGGGACAAGGATGAAAAAAAGAAAAATCGTGATTGCGTTTTTCGTCATATTGATAGTCGCACTTCCTTATTGGGCTTTAGCTGATCATCAGGCAAATCACACAGGTGAATGGGAAGATTTAAATAAACTCTCAGATACAGCTCTTCAGCTGTCAAAGCAAAACCGTTTTGAAGAATCACTTCAGCTAGTTGAGTATTTTCAAAGAGAGTTTGAAAAGACTTTAAAAGATGACGGCAGTATTTCAGCAAGAGATATTCGCACAATATCTGCATCACAGCAAACAGCAGCCAAAATGCTGCAGGAGACCGGCATAACTCCTGATGAGAAAGTTAGAGCGCTTATTCAGCTGAGACTTGTGGTGGATGCAGCAGCATCTGAGCATCAGCCTTTATGGAGCTCAATGGAAGAGCCCGTCATGTCGGCTTTTTCTCAAGTGAAGGGTGATGTGAAAATTGGAGATCATCAATCTTTTCAGCAGAACTGGGATGAATTTGTCTCTCTATATGAAACAGTCTATCCAAGCATGATGATGGATCTCGATTCAGAACAGCTTAAGAGAATGGATGCCCATAGATCTGTTGTAGAAGATGCTATTTTCACTCAAATTCCAGTAGAGTCTCAAGTAAATCAGCTTGCATTGATGGAGGAGGAATTGCAGAATTTGTTTAATCGGGTAAAAGAGGACGATGCAGATCCTTCATTATTGTGGGTTATGATTTCAACTGGCAGCATTATCTTTTTGTCCCTTTCGTATACTGGATGGCGGAAGTACAGAGGCGAGAAGGATAAAGTGAATCGTGAACGTGATATGAATAAATAAAAAGCCTCCGGAAGAGGCTTTTTTGCTTGAATGGATTGTTTAAAATGTATTAACGGTGAATTGGATTTTTATCCGCTTTATGCTCCTATGAGTTCATTTTGGAGAAAATGATACTTTATTTATTTTTTCGGCTTCTGCAAGAATATTTTTAATTAATATTTCAACGGTTTCACTTTTGGCTAATCTTGGACTTTGTCCAGACCAGAGGGACATGAAATCTTGATTATTTTGTCCACTGCACGTTTTTCTAATTACTTGAGTTAATAGGTTTTGAACAGGAAATTCGGGTACAACCAATTCATGCTCCAGCATATCTACAATAAATTTGTTTTTAATACCTCTTGCCCATTTACCAGAAAAGGCACGAGTAAAGGTTGTCTGGTCTTCATCAGCATTCAAAATGGCTTCTTTATGTACCTTATGTGCTCCACTTTCGATACAAGTCAAGAAAGCTGTACCCATTTGTACACCTTGTGCTCCTAAGCAGAGTGAAGCCATTAATCCTCTTCCATCCATAATTCCTCCAGCAGCAATAACAGGTATGCTTACATTGTCAACAACCTGCGGAATAAGTGACATTAAACCTACAAGGCTCTCCTGATGACCATCAATAAAGTTCCCGCGGTGCCCGCCAGCTTCACTGCCCTGCATAACAACCATATCCATTCCTGCCTTTTCATTTTCAACGGCTTCCCTAACCGTCGTAGCTGTTCCTATAAGAGTGATGTTATGCTGTTTTAATTCATCTATCACTTCCTTAGGAGGAATACCAAATGTAAAGGAACAAATAGATACATTCTCTTCAATGACAACCTTAACTTGTTCAATAAAGCTTTCAAAAATTTTTTTATATTCAGGAATGTCAAAGCTGTCTGTTTGTTCTAAATTTAATTGCCTACGAATAGTGTGTAAAAGCTGGTTAGCAGATTGGACTGTGTCAGGTGTTACGTTAAATTCGTTTGGCACGAATAGATTGATGCCAAAAGGGTTTGACGTTAACTGCTTGATTTCTCTAATCTGCTCTCTTGATTGTATTGGTGTCTGATAGCCTGCTCCAATCATTCCAAGTCCCCCAGCATTGGATACCTCGGCTACTAAATTCGAAGTGGTGATCCCGCCAGCCATAGGAGCTTGTATAATAGGATTCTTAATCTTCAAATGCTTCATCATTTCATTATTTAACATCAATTACTCCCCCGATTTTTGTATTTTAATCCCAATTAATTCTCTTCTGTTTTTTTGTATTGGATGGTTGAACTTCTTATGTTAGGGTTATTCTCGAAATGAATCCCACTTAAAAGCAAAATTGCCCCAAAGAAGACAACACTTGCCGCGCCAATAAAAGCAGCATTAAAATCATGTGTGAATGATGATAAGACTCCAGCAAGGGTTGGTCCTATCAACTGTCCAATAGCATAAATAGCGGACAGAATGCCAATAATCCGACTGCTATTAGATGGATTCATTTCTCGTCCCAATGTTGTAGCAAGGGTGGTGATACCCATAAACGTGGCCCTAATAATAAAGCACTTATGAGAAAACTAGTTTTTGACATCCAAAAGGCTGGCATCGCAATACCCAAGGATTGCAGAGCCACATTTACAATAATATCTAGTTTATTTTTCTTCTCAACAACGTTGGGGGTTTCATCGAGCCAGATCCATACAAAGATAGCAAGGATTCCACTCACAACAGCTAGTCCTATCCATGTTCCTTCCCACCGAAATAAATGGTTTAAACTCGGAATCATTAGACTGGATAAAAAGATTCCCAAACCTACGCCCCCATAAAACAACCCCGACCAACTGGATTTTCTTATAGTTGAAAGTTTATCTAACACGATACCAGAGGCTAAGACCAGCACAAAGGCACTGGCAACCCCTGATAGAAAGCGAAGTACATTCCAAAGTAAATTAGAGTATGTGAGATCCATTAGAGCAGTGGTTAAGATACTGATGATTAGACTTATTCTTAATAAAATGGTTCTATACTTCTTAAATGGAATGGCACCTGCTAAAATTGCTCCAAGCAAATATCCTGCGTAATTGCTAGATGCTATATAACCAGTAGCTGTATTGGATAAAGAAAGGTCTTTTTGCATAAGCGGAAGAATGGGAGTATATGCAAATCTTCCAATCCCCATAGCAATGATTAAAAAAATATTCCCCCTATTAAAAAAAGATAAGTATGCTTCTTCATAGATGCACCTCAATAAAATTGTATATTATAACCATATCTTTTTTACTATAATGAACCTGTTAGAAACTGTGCTTCCCCTAGCCCAAAACTCCAGTCAGCATCGCTGTTTTCTGTTATGGAAACCATCAAGTCTTGTGGAGAAATCCCACATTCTGATTCAAGTTTATGAGCAAGAAGTAAGTATAAGGTTTCTTTCTGTTTTACAGTTCTTTTTTTACTAACAATACTAATAATTACTAGATCTCTGCTTCTTTTAAACCCCAGTCCAGTATCCTCGATGATTAGCTCATGCGGCGGGTGCTGATGAACTATTTGATAACGATCACTTTCAGGCACTTGGAAAGCTTCCACCATCGCACGATGAGCTGAATCCAATAATTTTTTAAGAGTTTCTTCGTTTCTTCCTTCTACTAAGTCAAAACGTAATAATGGCATTTTTGTGTGTCTCCCCTCAAAAAGTAATAATGTCTTTAGAGAATCCAGTTAAATTGTAGGATATTATAAGCATATCTTTTCTTTGCTATATGGTATAATACTTAAAATTGATATTTGGTATCACTCTTTATGATGGCTAAAAGATAATCAACTAAGGAGAGATTATTTTGGATTTGCATACATTAAAAATTTTCCAAAGTGTTGCTAAGATGGGGAGTATCTCTCAAGCAGCAAGAGAACTTCAATATGCACAGTCAAATATCACGATGAAAATACAACAGTTGGAATCGGATCTTCAAACAACTCTTTTTTATAGACATAATCGTGGCACTGCATTAACAGACAAAGGAAGCATGTTGCTAACATATTCAGAAAAAATATTCGATCTTATAGAAGAAACCAAAAATATGATGAATGATGATCAAACACCTAGAGGTCCGTTAATTATTGGTTCAATGGAAACAACCGCAGCAGTTCGCTTACCAGTCTTATTTTCAAAGTATCATAAAGACTTTCCAGAGGTTGATTTAACTTTAAAAACAGGCTCTACGGAACAAAATATTCAAGCAGTTCTTCAGAATGAACTTGATGGAGCATTTGTGTCTGGCCCTATTAATCATCCTGATCTCATTCAGAAAGAAGTATTCGAAGAGGAACTAATGCTCATTACAGATACAGTTCATCCTCCAATATCTTCTTCTATCAAAGAAATTCAAACAAGGTCACTGCTTGTATTTCATACAGGATGTGCTTATCGTGAAAAGTTTGAACAATGGTTATACCAAGAGAAGATGATACCCAATAAGATAATGGAATTTGGCACTATAGATGGGATCATCGGTTGTGTAGCAGCTGGTCTAGGTATAAGTATGCTTCCACAAAGTGCGATTACAAAGCATGTACAAGACGGAATCATTAGACAACATTCAATTCCGAATCTATACGGAAAAGTCAAAACAGTATTCATTTATCGAAAAGAAAAGTATGTACCTGCGTCTTTAATTAAATTTATCAATATGTTATGTGATGAGGAGGAATTGTTAGATAATAAAAGGTTAATTTAAATGGAGAGATATTTTCTTCAATGTACAAAGATTATGAACAAATGTACTTAAAACTAACGGGTGCGTTAGTTCAACAAGGAGTATAAAAAAGCCTGTATCAATGATTACTCGGTAATCTAAGATACAGGCTTTATATTTAGGTAACTAATTGTTCTTATATATATTTAAAATTTATAGGCTTTTTTGCTTGAATGGCTTTATAAAATGTATTAACGGTGAATTGGATTTTTATCAGCATCTAATGTAAATCCCTCGCCAAGCACATCGTGAACATCACTTACTGCGACAAATGCATGAGGATCAACAGAGGTAATGACCGTTTTAAGCCGGACAATTTCATTTTTGCCGACCACGCAATATAAAACGTTGCGGTCCATTTTAGTGAAAGAACCCTGACCTTTTAAGATGGTTGCACCGCGGTCCATCTCCTGCATGATTTTATCCGCAATCTCCCCGTTTCGCTCAGATATGATGGTGGCTCCTTTGGCTGCATAAGCACCTTCCTGCATAAAGTCAATGACTTTTGCAGCAATGAATACTGCCACTAATGTATACATCGCTTCCTTATAGGATAAATATGTGACAAGAGAGAGGGCAATGACAACAAAATCAAACATGAACATCGTTTTTGCCCATGCTGACGCCTTTATATTTATGTACAAGCCTTGCAATGATGTCTACTCCGCCGGTTGTTCCGCCGTATCTGAAGATGATTCCAAGCCCGACACCGATAAAAACTCCTGCAAATAAAGCGGCTAGAGTCAGGTCGTCTTTTAACGGCATATAAATCTGGAATCGCTGAAACAGCCATAGAAAAACGGATAATGCGACAGTTCCAATTATGGTGTAGAGGAAGGTTGTTCTGCCAAGCAGCTTCCAGCCGATAAAAAAAATCGGAATGTTCAGCACGAGATTTGAAATGGAAGGGTCGATATTGAAAATAAAATATAAAAGCAGGGTAATTCCGGTAAAACCGCCTTCAGCCAAATTGTTCTGCATGTTAAAATGAACTAGACCAAACGCAAATATAGCTGATCCGAGTAAAATAAAGAAAATATTTCGTATTTTTAACTGATTGAACATGCTGTACATCATCCTCTGCTCTAAGTCTTAGCGATAATATTATAGATGATGGAAACAAAAGGTGCAATCTGAGCCTGAAACAATACCAAATAATTTGTCAAAAAGGCTCAGACCCGCTAACATGGAAAGGAATAAAGAAGAGGTGAAGAATCATGAGCAATAAAACGATGAAAGATCTTCAAAAAGAAGTTGACGACTATATCGGGCAGTTTAAAGAAGGCTACTTCAGCCCGCTTGCCATGATGGCAAGGCTAACAGAAGAAATGGGCGAACTCGCCCGTGAAATAAATCATACATACGGTGAAAAACCAAAAAAGCAGACAGAACAGGAAAAAAAGATAGAGGAAGAAGCAGGCGACATTCTATTTGTGTTAATTTGTCTTGCCAATTCCTTAAATATTGATCTTGAAGAAGCTCATAATCTTGTGATGAAAAAATTTAATACTAGAGACAAAGACCGCTGGACAAAAAAAGATTCTTAAGGAGAAACAGACATGGAAACAATCAAAATTGTAATTGCAGGCCCTAGGGGAAGAATGGGAAGAGAAGCAGTAAAGCTTGTAGAGGAAACAGCACACTTTTCGCTTGCCGGTGTAATTGATCACAAATATGAAGGGCAAAAGCTCAGTGAAGCAGATGATTTTAAAAGTGACGCCATTATCTACACAGATATTGAGAAATGCTTTTCCGAGACGAAGCCAGACGTTTTAATTGACTTAACAACACCTGAAATCGGAAAAATTCATACAAAGAAGGCACTTGAATATGGCGTAAGACCTGTTGTGGGAACGACTGGATTTTCGGATCCAGATTTAAAGGAGCTTGAAGAGCTTACCGAAGACAGGGGAATTGGTGCCATTATCGCACCAAACTTTGCAATTGGAGCTATTCTAATGATGAAATTCTCACAAATGGCTGCAAAATACTTCAACGACGTAGAAATCCTCGAAATGCATCATGATCAAAAGCTTGATGCACCATCTGGCACAGGTCTTAAAACAGCCGAAATGATTTCTGTGGTGAGAGAGGCAAAAGAACAGGGCCATCCTGACGAAAAAGAAACGTTAGAGGGAGCAAGGGGAGCTAATTATCAGGGAATTCATGTTCACAGCATCCGCCTGCCTGGACTTGTCGCCCATCAGGAAGTCTTGTTTGGAGGGGACGGGCAGACATTGTCCATCCGTCACGATTCTTTTAATCGGGCATCCTTCATGTCTGGCGTGAAATTATGTGTGGAGCAGGTTATGAAACTTGATGTACTGGTATACGGGCTTGAAAATTTAATCGACTAAAGGGGAATGTCTGATGAATATTGCACTCATAGCTCACGATAAGAAAAAAAATGATTTAATTCAATTTACGCTTGCTTATAAAGGAATTCTTGAGAACCACAAGCTATATGCAACAGGAACAACCGGTTTTAAAGTATCCGAAGCTACCGGACTCAGCATCCACCGTTTTCAATCAGGCCCTCTCGGCGGCGATCAGGAAATTGGGGCCTGCATCGCAAACAATGCAATGGATATGGTCATCTTTTTCCGAGATCCGCTGACAGCGCAGCCACATGAGCCTGATGTTACAGCTCTTATCCGTTTATGTGATGTATATGCCGTTCCGCTAGCGACAAACATGGGAACTGCTGAAATCCTTATTCATGGACTCGAACGCGGTGATTTGAAATGGAGATCAATTGTAAATGACAAAGAAATCGATGACGACTATGGAAAAGAATAAACTTGATATCCTTGCCTTCGGAGCTCATCCTGATGATGCCGAAATCGGGATGGGAGGAACTCTTGCAAAATACGCAGAGCAAGGTTATAAAATTGGCATATGCGATTTAACAGAAGCAGAGCTTTCATCCAATGGAACAGTAAAGCTCAGACAGGAAGAAGCAGAACGGGCATCAAGTATTCTCGGCATACATAAACGGATTTTTCTGGGCCTGCCTGACAGAGGCCTATTCCTGAAAGAACAATATATTGAAAAGATTGTATCGGTTATTCGGGAATATAAGCCGCGGCTTGTATTTGTTCCGTGGTTCGAAGACCGCCATCCCGATCATGGAAATTGTGCGAAATTGGTTGAAGAAGCTAGCTTTTCAGCAGGTGTGAAAAAGGTGAGGGAACCCGGAGGTCTTTTGCCTCATCGGGTAAACCGCCTCTACTATTACATGATTAATGGGTACCACAAGCCTGATTTTGTGGTGGATATAACTGAAACTATGGAGAAAAAACTCTCTAGTTTAAAAGCATATGAAAGTCAGTTTATTAAAAGTGATACTTCATTAATCACGCCACTAATTAATGGTTATATAGAAAGTGTTGAGAGCCGTGAGCGCTTATTCGGCAAAGAGGCAGGCGTTAAGTACGCAGAGGGATTTTTAACAAAATCCCCGATTTTGCTCGATAAAGATTTAATAGGGGACAGTTTATGAAAAAATTAAAAATAGGCATAACCTGCTACCCTACAGTGGGCGGTTCAGGCGTAGTAGCAACGGAGCTTGGAAAAAAGCTGGCTGAAAATGGACATGAGATACATTTTGTCACAACAAGCAGACCGTTCCGATTAAACAAAATGTATCATAATATTTACTTCCATGAAGTAGAGGTTAATCAGTACTCTGTCTTTAAACATCCCCCGTACGATCTTGCCCTTGCAAGTAAAATGGCCGAAGTTGCAAAGCGGGAAGAACTGGACCTGTTTCATGTCCACTATGCTGTTCCACATGCTATTTGCGCTCACCTGGCCAAACAAATGACAGGTGATCATCTAAAGATTGTCACTACTCTGCACGGAACGGATATTACGGTTTTAGGACATGATTTATCCCTTTCAAATATGATCAAGTTTGGCATTGAAGCTTCTGATTCGGTTACAGCTGTATCTAGAGCACTCGCTGACCAAACCTATGATCTGCTGAATCCTGATAAAAAAATTCAGACAGTTTATAATTTTATTGATGAACGCATTTATCAAAAAAAGAACGCGGCCCATTTAAAAAGCGAGTATGGAATTTCAAAAGACGAGAAGGTCATCATCCATGTCTCTAATTTCCGGCAGGTAAAACGTGTTCAGGATGTTGTCCGTGTGTTTGCTCGTGTACTAGACAACGTAAAATCAAAGCTTCTGCTTGTAGGCGACGGTCCTGAAATGACATCTGTGTGCAAGCTGGTCAGGGAACTTGGGGTCGAAAAAAACGTCCTTTTTCTTGGAAAGCAAAATCACTTGGAAGAGTTATATTCCATTAGTGATGTAAAGCTCCTTCTATCTGAAAAAGAGAGCTTTGGACTTGTCCTCTTAGAGGCAATGGCCTGCGGAGTTCCTTGTGTTGCGACAAACATTGGAGGCATTCCTGAAGTGATTAGAGACGGAATGTCCGGTTTCTTATGTGACGTAGGAGATATTAAAACGATCACTGAGAAAACAACTTCTATTCTGACGGACAAACAGCTGTACAGCCGAATGGCTGCAGAATCGATGAGAGTTGCAAAAGAAGAGTTTCATTCAAGCATTATTGTCAAACAGTATGAGGATCTGTACTATAGCCTCCTTTCTTCAGGTGAGCGGGATGAATAAAGAGTTTCAAGAGGCTCTTCCAGTTATAAAAAGGTTAAAAGAACATGGTTTTGAAGCCTATTTTGTCGGCGGTTCTGTAAGAGATCAGCTGCTTAAAAGCGAAATAAAAGATGTAGATATCGCATCTTCTGCAACCCCGGATCAGGTGAAAGCTCTGTTTGAGAAAACAATTGATATTGGTTCAGAGCATGGAACAATGATTGTAATTGTAAATGGCATCCATTATGAAATTACGACTTTCAGAACGGAGTCTGCTTATGAAGACAATCGCAGACCAAGGGGGGTCACATTTGTTTCTTCCCTGAAAGAAGATTTGAAAAGGCGGGATTTTACCGTTAATGCAATGGCGATGGATGATGCAGGAACCATTATTGATTTTTTTCAAGGCAAAGAACATGCCAAAGCTAAGCTGATTACAACAGTCGGCAGTCCGCATGAGCGTTTTTCCGAAGATGCGTTAAGAATGATGAGAGCGGTCAGATTTGTCAGCCAGCTCGGATTTTCTTTAAGCAGAGAAACACTTGATGCAATTTGCGAAAAAGTGCCATTGCTTGAAAATATATCTGTCGAGCGAAAAACGGCAGAGTTTGAAAAAATCATGGCCGGTAAAGGAAGCAGTCAAGCGATGAAGCTTGTGGCGGATACAGGTATCATCGATTACCTTCCAGGATTAAAAGGGAAAAAACAGCTGCTGCTGAATGCTAGTATCCTGCCAATCAACGGCTTGTCTTCAAATGAAGAACGATGGACGGCTTTGCTGGATGTTTTAGAAATAAGCAGCATTGAAGCATTTTTAAGGAAATGGAAGCTTTCAAACCGCCAAATCTGGATGATCGCGAAAAACATCTTTTATTTGCAGAAACGCAAAGAGGGTGAATTGACAAGGCAGTCCGTATACGATGCAGGCTTGCCATGCACTCTTGAAGTGGAAGCCGTTTATTGTTTAATAAAAGGAGAAACGATGTCCCAAGGGCGAATGGCAGAGCTTCAAGTATTCTATAAAAGTCTGCCGATTCACTCTAAAAATGAACTCGCGATTGGCGGAGCTGACCTGATGCAGATCAGCGGTCAAAAGCCTGGCCCGTGGATGGGTGAATTACTTAAAAAGATTGAGCTTGCCGTTGTAAACGATGAAGTCGAAAACAGCAAGGAAGCTATTAAGGAGATGTTAAGATCGTGCAATCTGATCTAAGAACACGATTGTTGCAGGCTTTTTCAGAAGCTGAAGGAGAATTTCTATCCGGTCAAAAACTAAGTGAAACACTTGGCTGCTCAAGAACGGCAGTCTGGAAGCATATTGAAGATTTAAGAAGCGAAGGGTATGAGCTTGAGGCTGTGAGAAAGCGCGGCTACAGGATCACTCATAAGCCTGACAAAATCAGCGGCAATGAAATACAGCTTGGACTGAAGACAGAATTTATGGGCCGTCATATTCATTTTGAAGAGGTTATTTCCTCGACGCAAAAAATTGCCCACACATTAGCGGGGAATGGAGCGGAGGAAGGAACAATTGTCGTAGCAGATCAGCAGACAAGCGGGAGAGGCAGACTGGCAAGAGCGTGGTACTCTCCGAAGCAGACAGGCATTTGGATGAGCATGATTCTAAGACCAAAGATTCCGATTAACAAAACCCCGCAATTAACGCTGCTGACTGCTGTCGCACTTATCCAGGCGATTGAAGAGGTGACAGGCCTCACACCAGAAATCAAGTGGCCGAATGATATTCTCATAAACGGCAAAAAAATTGTCGGCATCCTGACGGAACTCCAGGCAGAAGCAGACAGTGTCCATTCCGTAATCATCGGTGTCGGAATGAATGTCAATCACACTTTGGATCAATTTCCCGAGGAGCTGCAGGCAATCGCAACCTCAATTGCTGCAGAAACCGGTGAGCCAGCTGACAGAGCACAGGTTATTCAGGCCATAATGAAGAATTTTGAAAAGCTCTATACCAGCTATTTAATTCATGGATTTAAACCTGTAAAGCTGTTATGGGAAAGCTATGCTATCAGCCTCAATAAAAATCTGATTGCAAGAACCCTTCAGGGTACAATTCGCGGGCGTGCCATCGGAATAGATGATGAAGGTGTGCTGCTTTTAGAAACAAACGAAGGCAACATTGAAAAAATATATTCTGCCGATATCGAAATTCAGTCTTAGTAAGTTTTAGCCAAAAATATTCCTTTTAACATGAGCCTAATAAAGTGGTATCCCGTTTTATTTTCTGTTATAATTCTTGTCGGGTAGTATCCTTAGCTGGAACTGCACCTGCACTAAGTTTTATTACATTTTTTAATAAAAGTTCTGCCTTGATCCGGAATGCGGACTGGGACAGAGGGATGAACAACCGGCTGGATACGATGAGTATAATCCTTCTTCCTATTTGAAGAAGGTTTTTTCATGTCTTTTCGGTTACGAAATTCCTCTGCAATTAATGGGAGGGGAAAAAATGAAAACAAGATTAGATTTTATGAAAATGAAGCAGCAGCATGAACCGATTGTGATGCTAACAGCATACGATTTTCCTTCAGCTAAGCTTGCAGAAGAGTCTGGCGTGGATATGATTTTAGTCGGTGATTCCCTTGGCATGGTTGTACTCGGTTATGATTCTACAGTGCCGGTTACAGTAAGCGATATGATTCATCACACAAAGGCTGTCAAAAGAGGTGCGCCATCTACTTTCATTGTGACAGATATGCCTTTTATGTCGTATCACTTTTCAAAAGAGCAATCTTTAAAAAATGCAGCTGAAATTATGCAGCAAAGCGGGGCTCATGCTGTAAAGGTTGAAGGCGCTGATGATGTGCTGCCAATTATTGAAGCGCTTACAAAAGCGGGGGTGCCTGTCGTTGCCCATTTAGGGCTTACTCCCCAGTCAGTTGGTGTACTTGGCGGTTATAAGGTACAGGCAAAAGATGCAGAAAGTGCAAAAAAATTAATTCATGACGCAAAACAGTGCGAAGAAGCAGGCGCAATTGCTTTAGTGCTTGAATGTGTGCCAAGACAGCTCGCTTCAGAAATTTCAAATAGATTAAATATACCTGTCATCGGAATCGGTGCAGGAGCAGAAACAGATGGACAAGTGCTTGTTTATCATGATGTACTGGGATACGGTGTTAACCGTGTGCCGAAATTTGTTAAGCAATACACAAACATCGGCGGTCAAATAAAAACTTCTTTAAATGAATACGTTCAAGAGGTAAAAAGCAGACAATTTCCTGAGCAAAAACATACCTTCACGATGAAGGATGATGAACTTCAGTCCTTATATGGAGGTACGCAAGCTAAATGAAAATCATTACCACGATAAAAGAACTGCAGAAGACAATGAAAGACCATAAGAAATCACAGCAGACGATTGGCTTTGTCCCAACCATGGGCTTTCTTCATGAAGGACATTTGAAATTAATAAAAGAAGCAAGAAGCCAGAATGAAATCCTGATCATCAGCATTTTTGTTAATCCTCTGCAATTTGGAGAGAATGAGGATTTTGATACCTATCCGAGAAATATGGAGAGGGATTCACAGCTTGCAAAAGAGGCGGGGGCTGATTATATCTTTGCCCCATCAGTGAACGAAATGTACAAAAACGAGCCTTCCGTTACAGTAAGAGTGGAAAAGCGAACTGACGTTTTATGCGGAAAATCAAGAGCTGGCCACTTTGACGGAGTAGCAACGGTGCTAACTAAGCTATTTAACCTGGTCGGTCCTGACCGCGCATATTTCGGAATGAAGGATGCCCAGCAGGTAGCGGTTGTCAGCGGGCTCATTACAGACTTCCATTTCCCTGTTGAGCTCGTTCCGATTCAGACAGTAAGGGAAGAAGATGGCCTTGCGAAAAGCTCCCGCAACGTTTTTTTAACTGAAGAAGAAAGAAAACAGGCCCCGCATCTTTATAAAGCCCTGCAGACAGGAAAAGATATAATGCTTAATGGGGAAAAATCAACGGCAGCGGTCATTGAATCAGTGTCATCCTATTTGTCCGCTCATACAGCCGGCGTGATTGATTATGTCGAGATCTATTCTTATCCTGAACTTGAGGCTTTAGCGGAATTGAAGGGGAAGGTTATCCTTGCAATTGCTGTCAAGTTTACAAAAGCAAGGCTAATTGATAATATTACAATCGAATTAAATGATAACGAATGAAATTTTTTTAGATAGAGAACAGCAGTGGAGGAGATTTTAATGTTTCGTACAATGATGAAGGGGAAAATTCATCGTGCAAGAGTCACAGAAGCAAACTTGAATTATGTCGGCAGCATCACAATTGATGAAGATATTCTGGATGCCGTTGATATGCTTCCGAATGAAAAAGTTCAAATCGTCAACAACAACAATGGCGCACGATTTGAAACATATATAATCCCTGGTCCGCGAGGGTCTGGCGTTGTTTGCCTGAACGGGGCAGCAGCAAGGCTTGTACAAGAAGATGATGTTGTTATTATTATTTCGTATGCAATGGTAGCTGAGGAAAAAGTTCATGAGCATAAACCTAAAGTTGCCATCATGAATGAAAAAAATCAGATTGTCGAACTCCTCGGTCAGGAGCCTGCGGCAACCATCCTATAAAAATTTTTAAAAATCCCCCGATTGTTTGGGGGATTTTGCTTTATAAGTGGTAAAATAACGTTATTGGTTTTTCGATTAATTGAGGTGTATCAAAATGAAACAAAGATTTGTTGTAATAGATGTTGAAACGACTGGAAATTCTCCAAAGAAAGGGGATCGTATAATTCAGCTTGCAGCCGTGGTGATTGATAACGGCAAGGTGGCGGAGCGTTTTTCAAGCTTTGTCAATCCGCTGAAGCCAATTCCTCTTTTTATTGAGCAATTAACCGGTATTTCAAATGAAATGGTAAAGGATGCAGCCCCGTTTGAAGAAATTGCTGAAAAAGTCTCTTCTCTTTTAAGTGATGCTTATTTCGTGGCGCATAACGTTCATTTTGATCTTTCCTTTATACAAGAAGAACTCGAACGCAGCGGGATGCAGAGATTTACTGGACCTGTGCTTGACACAGTTGAGCTCTCAAGAATTGTTTTTCCGGGAGCAGACAGCTATAAACTGTCTGAGCTGTGCGAAGAGCTGAACATCAGGCATGACAATCCCCATCGTGCCGACAGCGATGCAGAGGTAACTGGGGAGCTGTTTATACATATTCTAAAAAAATTAGCATGGCTGCCACCAGCCACTCTTCAAGCACTGAAGCGTTTATCACGCTCGTTTATCAGCGATATTGAAGATGTACTGGAAGATATCATATCTGAGAGGATGCTTAATCTTAGTGAACCTGAGAATATTGAAGTCTTTCGCTCAATTGCAATTAAAAAACATTCCAAACAAGATCATGATCATGATAGCCGGCTTACTGAGGATTTTCAGGCCTTTTCAAATCGGCTGATGGGCAGAAACGGCCCAATTGCAGGACAATTTCAGCAGTATGAAATGCGGACTGAGCAAGTGAAAATGATGCAGGAAATTTATGAGTCCTTTCAATCTCATCAGCATGCATTAATAGAAGCAGGTACAGGAACCGGAAAAACGCTTGCCTATTTAATCCCGGTTATTTATTACGCAATGACTGAAAGAAAAAGTGTATTAGTGAGTACATATACAACCGCTTTGCAGCAGCAGGTTATGGCAAAAGAATTTCCAATGCTCCGAAATGCCATTGTTCAGCCCTTCCATATGGCAGTTCTTAAAGGCAAGTCCCATTATTTATGCCTGCGCAAATTTGAAAAATATCTGCATGAAGATGATTACAACTACGATAATATTTTAACGAAAGCACAGCTCTTAATATGGCTGACCGAAACTGAGACAGGGGACTTTGATGAACTGAATTTGCCTTCTGGGGGGAAATTGCTCTGGCAAAGGCTTTATTATGATGAGAAATCATCAAATTCAGATAAAAATCCCTGGCTGTCACGCTGCTTTTTCAAAAGAGCATATGAAAACGCCAAAAAAGCAGATGTTGTGATAACCAATCATTCTCTTTTGCTTTCAAGCATCTCATCATCAAGTCCTTTACTTGATGATATAGAGGAAGTGATCATTGATGAAGCACATCATTTTGAGAGAATCGCATGCGAACATTTAGGCACAAGAATGCACTATTTAACCCTGCAGGCTTTAACAAATCAGCTTGGAAACCTGTATACAAACGGCTTGCTTCGAAGAACACAGGCTCTTTTTTCGAAGAATGGGTTAAATGATACCTTTCTTGAGATGGATGTCATCGTAAAACAGCTCGTAGAAGACAATGGGGTTCTGTTCAGCACCCTGCACAGCTATGTCCTTCAAAATGAAAAAGAAGTGCAAACGAACAGGATCACTCATCGTTTTAAACATAACCAAAAGCAGAGCAGAAAATGGCTTGCCATTTTAGAGGTGGCAGCAAGAGTGAAATTTCAGCTTCATGATTTAATAAAAATCATGAATAAACAAAAAGAAGATTTTCACAAGATAAAAAATGAAGATGAATCCTTTATTCTTTATGAATACTTTGCCGTCCTTGATAAATTCGGTGCTGCATACAAGGATCTGGATACACTTTTTTTCAAAGAACAATTAGAAGCTGTCAAATGGATAGAAATCGAATCAAGGGGAGCCAAAAACGCTGTCAGTGTCTATTCACAGCCCGTTTCTGTATCTGAACAATTGGCAGATGGATTTTTCGCAGAGATGAAAAGCGTGATTCTGACATCAGCTACCCTGACTGTAGATCATTCATTTGATTACATGATCAGAGAGCTTGGTCTTGCGGACTATTATCCGAAGACCTTAATCATAAAATCGCCATTTACTTATAAAAAACAGGCAAAATTAATGATTCCTTCAGATTTTCCAGCTGTGCAGCATGTGACCCTTGATGAATACACGGCAGCTATAGCTAAAAATGTTTCAACTATTGCAAAGGCCACAAAAGGAAAGCTGCTCGTATTGTTTACGGCTTATGACATGCTGAAAAAAACACATCTGCTCTTAAAAGCCGATTCCAGCCTGGAAGATTTTATGATTATGGGTCAGGGAGGCGGAAGCATTTCAAAGCTTACAAAGAATTTCCGTCAATTTGATCAGGCTATTCTTCTTGGAACGGGCACTTTTTGGGAAGGCATGGATTTCCCGGGTGATGAACTGACAACTTTGATTATCGTCAGACTTCCTTTTTCTCCGCCAGATGATCCAGTTGTTGCAGCAAAATGCGAACAGATAACAAAGCAGGGGGAAAATGCTTTTTACAACTATTCACTTCCTGAAGCAATCCTGAAATTTAAACAGGGCTTCGGCAGACTTGTCAGGACTGAAAGGGATAAGGGACTGCTCTTTGTATTTGATAAACGAATTATTGAAGCGAAGTACGGCAGACACTTTATTGCATCCTTGCCGTCCATAGATGTCCATATAGAGCCTATGGAGCGCCTTCATAATGAAATTATCCGCTGGAATCATAATGAATGATGACGTCACGCATTAGCTTGCTCAGGGCCATAAAATTGTGAAACTTACAAAAAGAGGCATATGAAAAAAGCCTGTGCGAGCTGCACAGGCAATGGTGTGGGTAGGAGAAAATTTATTTTCACTAATTGATAATGATACTGTTATAATGGGTACATAAAACAACATCATGTTGTCTGTATTTGTTATTGTTGCCCTTTGAGGCTGACATATAAGTTACAATTTTTGTTTTTGCATAGGAGGAATTGGTCATGGAAAGTAAAATTGAAATTTTATCAACTGTAACCGTAGAGCACTCAGATGACCTCTATAAAATTGTCGATGGGTTAAATCGGACGTTGAAGAGAGAAAATTTGATGTTTGGGCTTGCACTTGATCAGGATGATAAAAATAAAGCCGTATTTACGATTTACAGAACGTAGGGATTCGAAACATGGGGAAAAAAATAATAATCGGAGCAAGCGTTTTATCCGTTTTTCTGCTGGTTGCACTGGGAGCCTTTTTCACCGTTTATCATTCAGCCATGGCTCAAAAGAACGATGGACATGAAGAAGCTATTGCGCGTGCATTGAAGGAAACGGACCTGAAAAATGCCGAAAGTGTTGAAACGTTTAATGGCCTTAAACAATATTACGTGATTACAGGCTTGAATAAGAGCAATGAAGCTGTTTATGTATGGGTTCCTGAGGACAGCAAGGAAAAACCTGTGCTGAAGCTTGCCGCTGACGGCATTACAGAAAAAAAAGCGCTGGAAATTGTAAAAGCAGAACAAAATCCTGAAAAAGTGATAAGCGTCAAGCTTGGAATGGAAAAGACCATACCGCTTTGGGAAGTAAAATATATTGACGATCAAAATCGTTATACATATGATTTAATAAACTTCAGCAATGGTGAAATAAGAAAGCATATTGCAATTAAAAAATAGGGGGCCACATCCATGAAATTAGCCGATAGAGTATCTGCATTAACACCTTCATCCACTTTAGCGATTACAGCAAAAGCAAAAGAGCTTAAAGCCGCCGGTCATGATGTGATTGGACTCGGAGCTGGGGAACCTGATTTTAATACACCACAGCATATTATTGATGCAGCTGTTCATTCAATGAATGCGGGACAGACAAAATATACACCTGCAGGCGGACTTGCAGAGCTGAAAAAAGAAATTATCGGCAAGTTTCAGAAGGACCAAAGTCTTTCGTATGAACCGGGTGAAATTATCGTCTGCACAGGTGCAAAGCATGCTCTCTACACACTTTTTCAAGTTCTTCTCAATAAAGGAGATGAAGTAATCATTCCTGCTCCTTATTGGGTAAGCTATCCTGAACAAGTCAAGCTTGCAGATGGTGTGCCTGTATATGTTAACGCGCTCGAAGAGAATCAGTTTAAAATGACTCCGGATCAGCTTAAAGAAGCAATCACGGATAAAACCAAGGCTGTCATCATTAACTCTCCAAGTAATCCAACAGGAATGCTTTATTCAAAAGAAGAGCTTGAAGAGCTGGGAAGCATCTGCCTAGAGCATAATGTGCTGATTGTTTCAGATGAAATTTATGAAAAATTAATTTATGACGAAAATACTCATGTATCCATTGCCGAGATTTCTGAGGAATTAAAACAGCAGACAATTATCATTAACGGTGTTTCAAAATCGCATTCGATGACTGGTTGGAGAATAGGGTATGCCGCCGGAAATGAGCAAATCATTAAAGCAATGACAAACCTTGCAAGCCACAGCACATCGAATCCGACTTCAATTGCTCAATATGCATCGATTGCTGCATATGCAGGTTCACAGGAACCGGTGGAAGAGATGAGAAAAGCATTTGAAGAACGCCTGAATATTATTTATGATAAGCTTGTTTCGATTCCTGGAATTACATGCTTAAAGCCTCAGGGAGCTTTTTATCTTTTCCCTAATGCCAAGCAAGCGGCAGAAAGTACCGGCTTTGCAAATGTAGATGACTTTGTAGAAGCATTGCTTGAAAAAGAAAAAGTGGCGATTGTCCCTGGATCCGGTTTTGGAGCACCTGACAATGTAAGGCTTTCATATGCAACTTCTCTTCATACACTAGAAGAAGCTTTAGTCAGAATTGATCGATTTGTAAAAGAAAACAGTGTTCATTGATAAAAGATGAGCCGTCATTTGACGGCTCACATTTATGTTTGAACGAAGCATGCAACAAATGTATAATAGCAACTATATACATATATTTATGATCCGTTTTTTGGAGGGAACAATTTCGTGAAAACAACAATTAAAGAAGTAAGCAAATTTGTAGATAAAGAAGTCACAATTGGCGCCTGGATTGCGAATAAACGTTCAAGCGGCAAAATTGCCTTTTTGCAATTGCGTGACGGCACGGGCTTCATCCAGGGCGTAGTCGTAAAAGCAGAAGTAGATGAAGAAGTATTCCAGACAGCAAAATCAATTACTCAGGAGTCTTCTATCTATGTAACAGGTATTGTCAGAGTGGACGAGCGTTCACCATTCGGATACGAGCTAGGGGTAACGGGCATTGAAATGATTCACGAGTCTTTGAACTATCCAATTACGCCAAAAGAACATGGCACAGAATTTTTAATGGACCATCGCCATTTATGGCTGCGCTCTAAGCGTCAGCATGCTGTGATGAAAATCAGAAATGAAATCATCCGTGCGACTTATGAGTTCTTCAATAAAGAAGGATTTTCAAAAGTAGATCCGCCTATCTTAACAGGCAGCGCACCCGAAGGAACCTCAGAGCTTTTTGCAACTAAATATTTCGATGAAGATGCTTATCTATCACAAAGCGGCCAGCTTTACATGGAAGCAGCTGCAATGGCACTTGGAAAGGTCTTTTCATTCGGACCGACGTTCCGTGCTGAAAAATCAAAAACAAGACGCCATTTAATTGAATTCTGGATGATCGAGCCTGAGATGGCCTTCTATGAATTCGAAGACAACCTGGTTGTACAGGAGAACTATGTGTCTTATATCGTGCAAAGCGTACTTGAAAACTGCAGGCTTGAACTGACAACCCTTGGACGTGATACAGCTAAACTCGAACAAATCAAAGCGCCATTCCCTCGAATTTCATACGACGATGCAATCAAATTCTTAAATGAAAAAGGATTTGATGACATTAAATGGGGCGATGATTTTGGTGCACCGCACGAAACAGCTATCGCAGAAAGCTTTGACAAGCCGGTATTCATAACTCATTACCCTACTGCCATTAAACCTTTCTACATGCAGCCTGCTGCAGACCGGGACGATGTCGTGCTTTGCGCAGACTTAATTGCACCAGAAGGCTACGGAGAGATCATCGGCGGATCACAGCGTATCCATGATCATGAACTATTAAAGCAGCGCATTGATGAGCACGATTTATCACCAGAAGCTTATCAGTGGTACCTGCAGCTGCGTGAATTTGGATCTGTTCCGCATTCAGGATTCGGTCTTGGCCTTGAGCGTACAGTTGCATGGATCAGCGGCGTAGAACACGTCCGCGAATCCATTCCGTTCCCTCGTTTGCTTAACAGACTATATCCTTAATAATAAATGTGAGTCTCCTTGATAGGAGGCTCACATTTTATTTTTAGGCTCGCGGTGACGAGTTTAATTTGCCTTATTTTATACACTTAAGTGAGCTGAACAGTCGGCTCCGCTTTTCTGCATTGTCTAGCTCCACCTCCTAACCCCTCGGCCAGAACAAATTCCCCCAAAAAGTCAAACCCGGACTTTTCGGGTGAATTCTTATCTGTCTGTCGGGGCTAAACAGTCGGCTCTGCTTTTCTGCATTGTCTAGCTCCACCTCCTAACCCCTCGGCCAGAACAAATTCCCCCAAAAAGTCAAACCCGGACTTTTCGGGTGAATTCTTATCTGTCTGTCGGGGCTAAACAGTCGGCTCTGCTTTTCTGCATTGTCTAGCTCCACCTCCTAACCCCTCGGCCAGAACAAATTCCCCCAAAAAGTCAAACCCGGACTTTTCGGGTGAATTCTTATCTGTCTGTCGGGACTGAACAGTCGGCTCCGCTTTTCTAAATTGGAATGAAAGTCCATCACCGTTTTTCTGCTGAGACATGTTATACTATTTTAGGTGAGGTGACTCGTTATGAATAAGGAACAATTTGTAAACTTGCAAGAGCAGGGGTCTTTATCTGTTCCTGCAGCATTAATTATGCATTATCATCAATTTGGAATGAAAGAAGAGGAGCTCGTATTGCTTTTACAAGTAAATCTCCATCTTCAAAATGGAAATCAGTTTCCTACCCCAAGTGAATTATCAAGTCACATGTCCATATCTGTATCTTCATGTACATCCCTTCTCAGAAACTTGCTGCAAAGAGGATTTTTAGACATCGAGGAATATGAGCAAGCTTCCATCAAATACGAACGGTACTCTCTGAAACCTCTTTGGGGAAAAATATATGAATTTTTGCTGATGAAAGATGAGAAAAAAACTGAAGAAAAGCAGCAGCAGGAAAACGTAAATTTGTATCCTGTATTTGAAAGTGAATTTGGAAGACCTCTTTCACCTTTTGAAGTTGAGACACTTTCGATCTGGATGGATCAGGATTATCATGATCCGATTATCATAAAAGCTGCTTTAAAAGAGGCGGTCATATCGGGTAAACTTAATTTCAGGTATATTGACAGAATTCTATTTGAGTGGAAGAAAAATGGGATCCGGACAATCGATCAGGCAAGAAATTACGGCAAACGATTCCGTCAGCATCAATCCCAGCCTCAGAAGCAAAATCAATCTGATGAAGAATACAAACGAAAAGTGCCGTTTTATAATTGGCTGGAAAGTTAAAATTCAAGGAATGTATTCAAACAATAATTAAACAGGTGATCTCATGCTGAATAAGAAACAAATCAGAGAAGCTCTTGATACAATGGGGGAGCTGTTTCCTGATGCACATTGTGAACTGAATCATAGCAATCCTTTTGAACTTGTCATCGCGGTGGCTCTCTCTGCACAATGTACAGATGTCTTGGTCAATAAAGTGACGAAAAAGCTTTTTGAAAAATACAAAACGCCTGAGGATTATTTATCTGTACCCATTGAAGAACTCCAAAATGATATCAGATCCATTGGTTTATACCGAAATAAAGCTAAAAACATACAAAAACTCTGCACACTCCTTTTAGAAGAATATGGGGGAGTGGTGCCAAAAGACAGAGACGAGCTGACAAAGCTTCCCGGTGTAGGCCGCAAAACAGCAAATGTCGTTGTTTCAGTCGCATTTGGAGTTCCTGCTATTGCCGTTGATACGCATGTAGAAAGAGTCAGCAAGAGACTTGCTATATGCAAATGGAAAGATTCCGTGCTGGAAGTAGAAAAAACACTTATGCGGAAAGTGCCGCAAGAAGAATGGTCGCTTACTCATCATCGCCTCATCTTTTTTGGAAGATACCACTGTAAAGCACAGGCTCCTAAATGCACGGAATGCCCGTTGCTTCACATGTGCCGTGAAGGGCAAAAAAGAATGAAAAAGGGAACGGTACGGAATGCCGCGATTGATTAATTTGCCAGTGGCCTTTAAGTATGAGCCGTTTTTTTGCAGGGATGAACACGATATTCCTTTAAATTCTTCGCCTGCGGTGGAAGAAATCTTAAAAAGCAATCCTTTTTATTTTGATATCTGTTTTAAAGCAAATGTGCCCATTGATTTTTATCCATGGAAAAATCCTGAATTAAGTATTCCCGTCCTAATAGATGAATGGCATTCAATTCAGGAGACAATCAAAAGCAGGATCCGTTCAAATACAAGAAAAGCCGATAAAGCTGAGATGATCAAGGGGATCTCAATCCTGATCTGCCTGATTCATTGGAGCAATGAAAGCCCCGTACATGATCTTGATATAAAATCTGATGATTACACAGCTTTTTCGGTGAAGCCAATAAATGCGTCTGAAAGACTGATGTATGTCCTATTAAAACCGGAACAGTATCATTCTTTCGTTCAGCTCAATCAGCTTATTGAAGAAATACTTAAGCAGTATTATAAAAATAGGGCAATGAGAAGCAGGGAAAAATAAACGCAAGAATCAGCATTGATTCTTGCGTTTTTATTTTTTTTTAAAAGGAATGAAATCAACAAAATTAGGAACTATTTATTAGCGGAAACCTATCATTTTTTCTCCAACAGAAAATTGCCAATAAAACGCACCAGACAAAAAAACCCTCTGCCTAAGCAGAGGGTTACAAAGTATTATCCGTTGTCGCCGTCTTGATCACCATTATCATTTCCGCCATTGCCATTTCCGTTTCCGCTATTGCCATTCCCATTCCCGTTGCCATCTAGAGGAGGTACAGGAACGATTGGGGTGCTTGGTTCTTGAGGTGTTTCACCTTCACCAGGCTGTCCTTCGTCCTCACCGCCGTCATCGTCTCCTTCACCAGGAGTTTCCTCGCCAGGAGGCAGTTCACCTTCGCCAGGCAATTCTTCACCAGGCAATTCTTCACCAGGAAGCTCCTCACCAGGAGGCAGTTCACCTTCACCTGGTTCTTCTTCAGGCTCCTCTGGTTCAACAGGCTCTTCAATGATAGCTTCAGGAACCTGTAAAACAGCAGCAGCAGAATCACTGCGGTTCGAATTGTCATCATCGCTTACTGCAGTTACCTGGAACCTATAAGTCGAACCTGGAACAGCATTAGGGATAACCATACTTGTATCTTTTGTTTTATTGATTACTTGTGCAGGACTATCGTCGACAGATTGGCTGATTTCAAATGATACAGCGTCTCTTAATTCATCTTTATAGTCCCAGCTGAGTGTAATTTGATTACTTGTTTGATCATAATCTACTTTGAAGCCGGATGGTTTAGCAAGACGTTTATATTGCTCTGAAACCTTTGTAGGTTCTGTTCCTTTTACAAAGTACTCGCTGATTTTTTTGCTGTCAGGAGTATATTTGCTTGCTAACTTCGGCGGGTTAGAACCATTTTCAACCGTTACTTTAACGACGGAATTCGGTTTTTTGAAGTCTTTTCCTTCACCGCTTGAAACCTCTGAAATTACTTCTTTAAAGATTTTTTTTGCAAGCTGCTGATCTGTTTTCGTCAAGTGCATTTTTTCATCGTTTTTCATATATCCAGTCCATACTGCTGCTGAATATTCTGGTGTAAATCCAACAAACCAGCTGTCTTTCGCTCCGCCTGAAGGTATGTTGTATTTTTGTTTGTCTTCTTCAGAGAAGTTCGTTGTTCCTGTTTTTCCTGCCACAGTAACACCAGGTACCCGGGCAGCTGTACCTGTACCTTCTTCTACAACAGAGATCATCATATCAGTTGTCATGTAAGCTGTATAATCGCTCATGGCAGCTTCCGGCTCAGGAGACAGATCTATTTCTGTGCCGTCGCTTAAAACAACTTTTGTTACTGCGTGAGGCTCTGTGTAAATACCGTTATTTCCGAATGCAGCAAAGGCTCCTGCCATATGAAGAGGGGAGACACCAGTATCAAATCCGCCTATCGAATAAGCTTCCGGTATTTCCTCTTCCAGCGGGATGCCAAGTCCTGCTGCAAAGTCACGTGCTTTATCCAGCCCTACCGCCTGCATGGCTTTAAGAGCAGGAATATTACGGGACTCTGCAAGAGCATCACGTATGGACATTTGTCCTTTAAAGCTTCTGTCAAAGTTATTGATTTTGACCCCATTTGAGTAAGAATAAGGTTCGTCTTTAATTTGTTCGTACGTTGACCATTTTAAATATTCGATTGCAGGACCATAATCCAGCACTGGCTTAATAGTTGAACCTGGCTGTCTTCTTGTGTCAATCGCATAGTTAAAGTCTCCGACGTTCTGGTTCCGGCCTCCGCCAATTGCGCGGATTTCGCCGGTTTCAGTATCAATGAGGGTAACACCGGCCTGGAAGTTGTCATCCGGATAGCCGATTTCACTGCCATTGAGCAATTCTTCCACATATTTTTGAGCATCTGTATCAATCGTTGTATAGATTTTTGCACCCGCTGAACTTACATCAATATCCGTTTTATCTTTCACTTCTTCAATAACTTGTTCCACATACGCGCTGTAAGGATTCGATTTTTCCTTCTCTGGAACGACCGTTGACTGCACAGGCACTTTCTTAGCTTCTTCTGCTTCTTGTTCTGTAACGAACCCTTGCTTCACCATTAAGTTAAGGACGATATTTCGTCTTTTTTCTGCTGATTCAGGATTTTTTCTAGGATCAAAATTCGTCGGGCTTTGCGGAATGCCTGCAAGCATCGCAGCTTCATGAAGTTCAAGATCCTTTAATTCTTTTCCGTAAAATCCTTCTGCAGCTTTCCCTACACCGTAGTATTGAGGGTGGTAATAGATTTTGTTTAAATACATTTCGAGAATCTCATGTTTTGAATACTTTTGCTCTAATTGAAAAGCGAGCCATAGTTCCTGTATTTTTCTTGTAATGGTTTTCTCATGTGTGAAAAAGGAATTTTTAATAACCTGCTGAGTGATGGTACTTCCGCCCTGTGAGCCGAAACCCTGTGTAACGTTGGCCACAACAGCACCGCCGAGACGGATGACATCCACACCGCTATGCTCGTAAAAACGGGCGTCCTCAGTAGCAAGTACAGCTTCTTCTAATTTTTTGGGAATATCATTATAAGAAATATAGGTGCGTTTTTGGGCGCCTACTTCTGAAATTTCATTACCTTCTTTATCAAAGATTGTTGAAGAGTAGGAATCCTTTAATTTTTTCTCATCAAGCTTCGGAGCCCCTGCAGCAATCACTGCAAAGGTAACACCGCCTGCGATCATGCCGATCAGGCCGATGGAAACTAAAATGAACAGGATGCGTTTAAAGAGAGAGCCCCGTTCTGGTTTATTCGGTTTTTTGCTTTTACTTGTTTGCGCTAACGCTTTTCTGCGTTCTTCACGGCTTTTATATTGATCTGACATTACTTTTTCCAACCTTTCATTTCACAAAATCCGCTTCGCTAAAGGATTAGAGAAAATATAGTTTTTCCAATACCTTAATATAATCAATTCTGGGCTGATAGCCAAGCGGAATGGGGTGGGATGTTAATTCAATTTCTTTTTTTGTGATTGATTTTCTTCCGCCGTTTTCTTTTCTCTCCCAAAATTCAAGAAGGATGGCTGCTTCCATCAGATAAAATGTTTGGAAGGCAGAGAGAATGACAAAAGATAATCCCCCCTGATCAAGCACCATTTTCATATGCCCGATCTGATGTTCATGGAAGTTTTGAAGCGGAAAAGAAGTAGAGCTCCTGGTTTCTTTAGCTTCAAAATCAATATACTTTCCCTTATAAACACCGTTGTAGTCCGTTGTAGATGACTGTTTGAAATAAGCCTCGCGGATGACAGCGGCACTCCGATTAGGGAAATCAACATTTACTATTTGAACAGGGGTCGGTTTTTTATGAATGACAGCGATGCCTCTGTCTAAATAATAACGGTTTGTCTCATTCAAATCTTCCTCAAGCGTCATCCCTCTGTTGCTGTATGTTTCTTTCGGCTGGCGCTGTTTAGGCGGAGCAGTGCCCGGGTTATACGTTTTTCCGTTAGGATAACGAAAAATCATTTCTTCCCTCCTCAGGTAAAACTACTACTTATCATATCAAAAAAAATGAAAAAGACATGGTGAAAAAGTTTCGATTTTGTTAACGCTATGTGTACTTCAGCCTCAATCAGGAGAGTCTATAAGAAGTGAGGTGATCGTATGCACGGCTATAAAGATTTGCCATCGAATCAAAAAACTATGGAAGAAAATAATATTATAGCACTTATAAAGAATACGACATTAAAAAAAAATTACGACAACATTTCGAGAACAGAAAGCTACCACAGCTATTATAAAAGGAATCCTGAAATAAGATGGGCATTTCTAGCAAGCATGGTATCACGAAATGCCGGCTACTGTATGACGGATTTAAAAGGTACTTGGTTTCAAAAAATGATAAATAAAAAAATGATAAAAGCATTGTTTCTGACTTATGAGGATGCAAACTGGCTCATTTTCTCCGATGCATATCCCCAGCTCATGCTGTATGAGATTTCAAAACAAATAGGGCATCCTCTTTTTCACTTGCTTGATGAATTCCATGTTTCTCCGTTTATGAAAAGAGAATGGCAGATTTTTTGGAGGAAAAAAAACATAGAACATTTAATGACCTCGCTGATTATTAACGAACAGCATTTAATTCAGAAGCCGATTATTGAAAAGGCGATTTTTAAGAGAAAGGTCTTTCATACACCTCTTTTTTTATTTCAGGACTTCTTTCATTTTAGCACAGTCGTTTTCCCTACTGTAGAAGGCAGATTATTCGGTTTTTCTGTTTATGATTTTAAAAAACTGAAAAGCCGCATCAAACTCGGGAGGTCTTTATCGTGGCTGCTTTTTCACCCGGATTATTATCAGGAGTTTATGGACTTTTCAGAACGGACAGTCCATACAGGGTCCAGATATGATTATGAAAAATACTTGAATGATGGAAGAAAAAGAGAAACACCCTATTTAAGAACATCCTATCCGGTGATCTCCCACCAATTAGACGTAAAAGAAAGAAATTGGTTTCATGGCCAGTCAATGAAAAAATGGTATGGACCTCTGCCGTCACCAAAAGAATTCGACATGACAGAGTGGCTTATAAAAAAGCAAAATCAGATGCATGCATTTTCTTTGTTAAAAGAATACATGCACAATAAAGGAAAAAGAAGCAAGGATTAATCGATCCTTGCTTTCTTTTCTTAAGCAAGTTCTGGCGGAGCTAAACGGGCGATTCCGCTTTTCTATGTCGAAGGGCGGTTCGGCCCTCCAAGCTTTTTATCCAGGTCATTTTTTGATGGAGCCTGAGATTGTTTTTGCTGTTTCTTTTTCGTTTCTTTTGCCATGATGCCACCTCCTATCAATATTGTTTGCACGCAGATTGATTTCATGCAGAATGTCGCATTAGAGGATGTCGAAAATTAAGCTTTATCCAATATTTTCTTCTTTCTTTGCCGAATACGAACTAGTTTTGTCACCCATGAAGGGAGGAAGGTAAAGCTTCTCGAATAGTACCTGTAGTTTGAAAGGAGGAGTCAGCGTGGAGCACCTCATACCTAAGATGGTTGTTGAAAAGTTATTGATGGAATTAGATGAAGAGATGACGAAATTAGAACTTGCCATACAAAAAAGAGTAACAGAAACGATATGCCAAAGTGAAGAAGATCTATATAAGAACATGGAAGGCGCTGTTTTGCATTTAACCGAAGCAAGCCAGTTCTTGAAAGATGATGGGACAAGGGAGGACACGAACTCCAGAGTTCAGCCGAGATATCGATTAAGTTACTAATGTACAGCAGATGATGGAATTTCCTGTTCATGTTTGGTAAGATACCCCAGAGAGGCGGTGTCAGAGCATGAATACCAAAATTCTGAAAAACTCAAATAAGCTCCTTCATATAACAGGCGAATGTGTCAGCCGATTTGAAAATGATGCAAAAAAGAAGGATGAGGTTGATTTCTTTAATGAAGTAAAGCCTGCGTTTGAAGAGGCGATGGCTATCATGAATGAGTGGAAAGAAGATGTCTTGACATGGAGGATCACAGCAAGACCAAAATATTTATTTCCAGCTCAAATTGACTCTACAGTAGAAAATTTCGAACAGCTTGTGCTGCAATCTTTTTATAAAGAGTCAAAACCAATTCGATTCAAAAACATGAAACAGTCCATAGACTATGTGATTGAGCAAGTAATTGCACACATTCAGATGAAGAGCTCCTAATTGAAGAGGAGCTTTTTTGTGTTATCAAAAAGCATAAACCGGCTAAACTTGAGCCGGCCTACCCGATCTATTCATCAATTTCACGAGCTTCCTGAAAGGTGACAGCACGGTCTCCTTCACTTGCAACAGGTTCAATTGCATATTCGACATCTTTAGAATGTTTTGCAGCGACGGGCTGTCCTTTTTTTGAAATTAAATCCCGCCCTTTTTTCTTATGATTGAAATCTTTGCCTCTTCCCATATATAAAACCTCCAAGTATTTGATTTAAGAGTCCTTCATAATATGGTTTCATTCAGCAGGATTATGTATTTAAAAAGAAAAAACAGAGAAGGAATCGCCTCTCTGTTTAAGAAAATAATGGCTATATTTTTACTTTCTGTCCGGGATTAGATGTTTCAGACGTTTCAAGCAGCATAACGGCAGTTCGGTACTCGCTGATGGATAATTCCCCTTTGATGTACATAGTTTTAATAAAATTCAGGAGCTCACTCATGCTTTTTGGTTCAAATTGCTTCGCTTCAAAAAATGATGTTTTTATGCTTTGCAAATTCATCTTTTATCTCCTCCCATTCCCCTTTCTAATATCGTAACATGTCATTTTTTTATCTTAATTTTTTGTAAAATTTAAACTTCCGACAAGAGTTGACATATTTTTTCGTTTTTGAAGGACAAGCACGGACGCTCTTTTTTCTGCATACCTATGAAATAGCCTAATGTATCTGAAAGGGGTATGAATCATGTATTCAGCAGGAGCAAATTCATTTAAAAACCACAGAAGGAAAAAAGAAGAAAGAATTAGCTATTACTATCCATACGAAGGATATCCGCCATTTGAAAACCCAACATATTTACCTCAGGTTCAACATAATTATCAACAAATGCAGCAAAATCCAGGATACTTTCAGCAAGGTCAAATGCCGCCTTATATGAATGGCTATCATGCTCAAGGATTTCCAGCGCAGCAGCCGCAGACTATCCCGCAAGCCATGTATGCCAATCCTTATCCGAAGCCTGTGCCAAATCCTAAAAATCAGGCAGGAGGAATCTCAACTGTTATGTCCCAATTTAAAAAACCGGACGGACAAATGGACTTCAATAAGGTGATGGATACTGCGGGGCAGATGATGGGTGCTGTGAACCAGATGAGTTCCCTCGTAAAAGGTGTTACATCAATGTTTAAGGTATAAAAAGGATTTTATGCATGAAGGAAGAAGTGAAAAGAGGTGTTCAAATTGGTGATAGGCGCACTTTCAAACGTGTTTGATCAAATCAGCGTTCATCCTCAAACTAGTTATTGTTGTACCAGCTTTAATGATTTTAGGATCTGCCTTAAAAAGGACTCCTAATGTTCAAGATTGGATGATTATCTGGATTTTGCTGGGCACGGGCATCATCGCAAGTATTTTTACACTTGGTTTTTCCGTAAGCAGCATTGCAAATGGATTTATTGCGGCAGGTGCAGCAATTACAACTCATCAGGCATATAAACAATCAGTGGTCGAAAGAAATAATGATGAACAAAACAAAAACGCGTGAAAATCAGCACGCGTTTTTGTTTTGTTATGGTTCTTTGTGATCTGATGCATATTTAAGAGCCAGAAGCCGTTTTACATCCTGATAAGACAGGCCTGACTGTGCATTCAGCTGTTTCACTTTTTCAATATCAGTATTGCTGTATTGCTTTGTATTTGAAATTCCAGTCTCATTCATTTTAATCACCTCTACAGCAGTTCTTCATAAACTTCATTGAGCTGATCAACACGCACATAATCCTGTTCACCCATTGCGTGCTTGATTTCATGAGGCAGCATCTTATTTAAAAAAGACTGTTCTTTTTCAGATAATTCACGGGCAAAATGTTTTTCGTCATCATAGACTTGTTGAGTCAGCTTTTGATATAAATGCCTGCTTACTTCATGATCATCCAGATAATTGGACAGTACCTCGCGCAAATAGCTTAATGATTTATCCATCTTCAGCGGTCCTCAAAGTACTTTTTTACTTTTTCCTTATCGCTGCCGGAAAAATAGGGATTCTCTTCAGCAGAGGTTGAAGAGTCCAGATTTGTCTTAATCACAAGCTTTGGGGAATCTGAAGGTTCTGCGCTTATTCTTTTCGTATGTTCATTTTGCATGTATTGCACCTCCTGCCTATAGTTTCTTATAGGTGAGGCATAATTATAGTGTTAATTTTTGGATGGGGGAAAAGATTCTGCAATAGGTATTGAAATCAGCAGACAGCTGTTTTTATAAGTTGTGTATAATTGATTTTTATCCGGGGCAAAAGGCAAGAATACTGTTTTAGAGATGTGCTCGCATGTCTGTGAAACGCTCGAACCTCCTGTGTGATGGATGTTGATTTCTTCCTGATGGGTGATGGTGATGGTTAAATAGCATTCATGCAGTTCAATGCGGATTTGATCCTTTTTTATACCCGGGAGCTCCGCTTTAACAAAATAATGGCCGCTTTCTTCGTACTGAGAAATTTTCAGATAGGATGCGTTCGCCTTTTTCTGAAACATTTTTTCAAATTCAATTAAATGCTGTTCAAAAGAGCTGTCGCCAAAAAAATGTTCTGCGAGCTCATAAAAAGGATTTTGTTTTTTCTTATTCATTTTTATGCTCTCCCCGTTCTTTTAGGCTAAATTATGCAAGAAGTTGTGAATTGGTTGCTTGATTCAAGCTTTTTGTGATTAAATAATGATGATTAAGATGGGGACGGGCTTAGGGAAGCGTTTAAATTCAGGGGTACAGGGTATTTCTAATAATAGAAACGAAAGCAGAAAAGGAGAATGAACATGCTGAAAAAATTATTTGGAAAAAAGACTGAAAAGCAAACAGAAGAAACGGTTTACGCACCTCTAACAGGAAGATTACTTAACCTTGAAGATGTACCGGATCCGGTCTTTTCTCAAAAAATGATGGGCGACGGGATGGCAATTGAACCTTCTGAAGGTATCCTTGTATCTCCGGTTGAAGGAGAAATCATTCAGCTTTTTCACACAAAACATGCGATTGGAATTAAAAGCCTGACTGGCATGGAAATTTTACTTCATATCGGACTTGAAACGGTTGCGATGAACGGGGAAGGCTTTGAAGCTTTTGTGAAAGAGGGCGATAAAGTAAAACCTGGAGATAAATTAATTACGTTTGATCTGAATTTAATTAAAGAAAAAGCAGCGAGCACCATAACACCAATCATCATCACAAACGGAGATATTATAGAAAATGTGCAAAAATCTCCATTAGGCGAGGTTAAAGGCGGCTCTGATAAAGTGTTTGAAATAAAAGTGAAATAACGAAATGGATAAAGCGGGCAGCTGCCTGCTTTTTTTATTGGCAGGTGGCAGGGTAACAGAATGGATTTCATTAGATCCAATTGAACGGAATACATAATAAAAGTCATGGAATTCATTCTTAAATCAGGCAACCGATCTCCAAACCTCAGACCTCATATTTCTCAATAAACCTCACCAAAATTTCCAATAATTAATTATGGGCTGTTCCACTTAAAAACGAACGTTTATTCTGTTAAAATGAATGAAGAGGTGAAGCGAATGAGAAGAAAGCAGTCACTAGCAGAAATCATTGAATTTCTAAAAAAGGATGAGCAGTTTAAGCATCAGGTTGTACATGCTCATTCAATTGAACCAAGAGAAGCAAAAACGGCTGAAATGCCTGCTTCAGTGGACCCGAAATTAAAATCAGCTCTTGCAGCAAGAGGCATACATAATTTATATACTCATCAGGCTACGGCCTATGAGCTTGCACATATGAATAAAAGCTTTGTAGCTGTGACACCGACAGCATCAGGGAAAACACTTTGCTACAACTTGCCGGTGCTGCAGCAAATTCTAAATGATGAATCAAGCAGAGCACTCTATTTGTTT
Source organism: Bacillus sp. V2I10 (assembly GCF_030817055.1). Taxonomy (NCBI): domain Bacteria; kingdom Bacillati; phylum Bacillota; class Bacilli; order Caryophanales; family Bacillaceae; genus Bacillus; species Bacillus sp. V2I10. The sequence continues at coordinate 2,179,106 of NZ_JAUSYV010000001.1, forward strand.
CCGACGAAAGCACTTGCGCAGGATCAGAAAAGTGAATTGAACGAGCTGATCACAGAGCTTGGAGTCAATATTAATTCATATACGTATGACGGTGACACGGCACCAAACATCCGAAATGTCATTCGCAAAGCGGGGCATATCGTCATGACAAATCCGGATATGCTTCACTCTGCGATTTTGCCGCACCATACGAAATGGGTCTCTCTTTTCGAGAACTTAAAATATATCATTATCGATGAGCTCCATATTTACAGGGGGATATTTGGCAGCCACGTTGCTAATGTCATAAGAAGATTGAAGCGTATTTGCCGTTTTTATGGAAGTAATCCGGTGTTTATCTGTACATCTGCAACTATAGCAAATCCGCAGGAACTCGCAGAGAATTTGCTGGAGGAGGAGATGTCTCTTGTTGATGACAACGGTGCACCATCCGGGAGAAAGCATTTTTTATTTTACAATCCTCCAATCGTGAACAAACCGCTGAATATCCGAAAAAGCGCTACGCTTGAGGTAAGAAAAATTGCAAGCGAACTATTAAAAAATAAGATTCAGACGATCGTTTTTGCAAGAAGCAGAGTGCGTGTTGAGATTATCTTAACGTATTTGCAGGAGCTTATTAAAGGGGAACTTGGCAATCAGACGATACGCGGGTATCGCGGAGGATATTTGCCTAAGCAGAGGCGAGAGATTGAAAAAGGGCTTAGAAACGGCGACATTCTTGGAGTTGTCAGTACAAATGCCCTTGAACTTGGAGTAGACATCGGCCAGCTTCAGGTGTGCATAATGACGGGATATCCCGGGACCATTGCAAGTGCGTGGCAGCAGGCTGGAAGAGCTGGAAGAAGAAGCGGAGAGGCGCTTATTGTCATGGTTGCAGGATCGACGCCGATTGACCAGTATATCATTCAGCATCCTGATTACTTTTTTAAGCAAAATCCCGAGACAGCCATAATAAATCCAGATAATCTCATTGTTTTAGTAGACCATGTGAAATGTGCGGCGTTTGAACTGCCCTTCAAAAAAGGGGAAAACTTCGGTAATGCCGAGCTCGAGGATATCCTTGTATTTTTGACGGAAGAAAAGGTGCTTTACTTTAACCGCGAGCGTTATCATTGGATGAACGATTCGTTTCCAGCCCATAACATCAGCCTGAGATCAGCTTCCCAGGAAAACGTCATTATCGTTGATCAGTCAACTATCGCTCACGTTAAAGTTATTGGGGAAATGGACAGATTCAGCACAATGACTCTGCTGCATGATGAAGCCATCTACCTGCATCAGGGGATTCAATATCAGGTTGAGAAGCTTGACTGGGAAGAGAAAAAGGCGTTTGTGAGAGAAGTGGATGTTGATTATTTTACGGACGCAAATCTTGCTGTCCAGCTAAAAGTGCTGGAGGAAGATAAATCAAAAAGGAACGATACGCATCAGCTTGGATTCGGAGATGTAACGGTTCAGGCAATGGCTACGATCTTCAAAAAAATTAAATTCGATACACATGAAAACATCGGTTCGGGACCCATTCATCTGCCGGAAGAAGAGCTGCATACGAATGCTGCCTGGATCAGTTTATCGGAGGAACTGGCAAAATCGCTTAAAAAAGACAGGCTTGAGGAAGCGCTGCTGGGAATTGCACATGCTCTGAAGCATATTGTCCCGTTAAGCGTGATGTGTGATCCATCCGATATTAGTGTTATTCCGCAAATGAAAGCGACTCATAATGACCTGCCGACAGTATTTTTGTATGACCGTTATCCGGGCGGGGTGGGTCTTTCAAATAAGGTGTTTGAAACAATGGAGATCGTCCTGCAGGAAGCGATGGGGATGATTGCAGGCTGTCCATGCGAATCCGGATGCCCATCGTGCACAGGACTTGAAGGGTCTGATCATCAAAAAAACGATACCCTTAAATTATTAGTTCAGTTAAAAGGAGCAGAGAATCCTTGTCATTAAAAGGAAAGTTAAATCGATTAAAAACACATATGTCGCTTGAAGGCAGTTCAGAAACTGTACAAACAGCCCATTCGGAGGAAATTCCCAACCTTGAAAAGTGGAACGCTCTAGATGCCAAGCCCTTTTGGTTTGATGGAGAGTATTGCATGGTCAGGGAACGCACTTATCCGCTGGACTATAAACATGGTCTCTATCAAATGGGTGAATTTCATAGAGCCGTTTCTCTTTGGAATGAAAGAAACAGCCTGCATCCATTATCGTCCAAAGACCATGATTCTTTTGAATTATTTTTCTTTGATACAGAAACGACGGGACTCGGGGGCGGTGCAGGCAATACAATCTTTCTGCTTGGGCATGCACAGGTTTTCAAAGACAAGGTGGTTGTCAAGCAGCATTTTCTCCCTAAACCGGGAAACGAAGTCGCACTTTATCAAAGCTTTTTAAGCCATGTGAATACAAAGACTCTCGTAACCTATAACGGTAAAGCGTTCGATTGGCCTCAGGTGAAAACAAGGCATACTCTAGTACGCGAACAAGTGCCAAAACTTCCTGCTTTCGGCCACTTTGATTTGTTCCATGCCGCGAGAAGGTTATGGAAATCAAGCTTGGAATCAGTAAAACTCAGCATAGTAGAGAAAGAAATACTAGGTATTGAACGTGAGCATGATGTTCCTGGCTATCTTGCTCCTATGCTTTATTTTACCTTTGTTCAGTCTCAGGATCCTGATCATATCGAGGGAGTAATGATTCATAACGAGATTGATATTCTTTCTTTAATTACTTTGTATACACATCTTTCTTACCGAATCTTGTTCCCGGGTGTCGAAGCAACGGATACAGAACAGTATGAAGTGGCAAGATGGCTGCTGTCTGCAGGAGATCAAGAAACAGCGTTCGACACATTCAGATCTGTAGCAGACCGCAGTGAGGCTAAAGAATTCGAGGCGAAATTCGAAATGGCCATGCATTTGAAAAGGAAAAAACAACTGAAGGAAGCCCTGCCATTATTTCATTCTGTTGCTGAGTGCACGAGCTTGAAACAGAAGGCGAAAGCTGCAGTAGAGCTTGCGAAGTATTATGAACACAAAGAAAAGAACTATGAAAAAGCACTGTCATATGCGACATCTGCTTACTTAACGATTAAAGCAAAAGATCAAACACTAAAAACCGATTCTGAAAAAGAAAAGCTTGCACTCTTAAAAAGAATGAAGCGATTAGGAAATAAAAGCCGCTGATTATTCCCCGGGGAAGCGCAAAATCAGCGGTTTTTCGCAGAGGATTTGTCGATATTGTGAAATTTTGAAAAGAATAAAATAGGTAATTGTAGAATGGTGTAGATGTGTGTAAAATTAAGGACTGTAAACACTATCTGCCTGGGGTGATCGGAATATGTACAAAGGGATTTTCTACTTGTTTTTCATCGTTTTATTTGCAACAGTTTTTATCTTTTCAAACTTCAAAGACACATTCTACGCTTTCTTGTAAAAAATAGGTTAATGCATCAGTACATGTACACACTTTTCTTCATAGACTATCACTGTAAGACAGATAAGAAATGAAGGAAAGGAGTCAAAACAAATATGATGCGTAATAATAATATGCCAAATATGGTATCACCAGGTTCAATGGGACCGAATATGCCAAACATGGTGTCACCGATGGGACCGAATATGCCGAATATGGTGTCACCTAGTATGATGGGACCGAATATGCCAGCTCCAAACATGGTGTCACCAAGCATGATGGGACCTATGGGACCTGCTAAAATGTGTCCGCCGATTGTCCATCCTACAAAATGCTGTGTTCAGCACACATTTTCTACAACAGTCGTTCCGCACATTCATCCTGTTCACACTACTGTAGTCAACCATCAGAACTTTCAGCATAAACATTATTTCCCTCAAACACAATCTATGGCAAATAATGCTTCAAATCAACAATTCAACTGCGGCGGCGGTCCAAGACCACCATTTAGTCCTTACGGCCGTTAACCTCGGATAGTAGGAGCTGATGCTAGATATCAGCTCCTATCTTCTTTTTAAGGGAGACGATACATAGATGAAAGTAATAACAGTTTCAGGCTACAAGCCATTTGAGCTGGGCGTTTTTAAAAAAGATGATCCTGCTATTGGGTATATTAAAAAGGCAATAGAAAAATCATTGAGGCCGCTGATTGAAGACGGCTTAGAATGGGTATTGATCAGCGGACAGCTGGGTGTTGAACTATGGGCTGCAGAGGTTGTCTTTGATTTACAGTTAGAGTATGATGAATTAAAGCTGGGTGTGCTAACACCTTTTCTGGATCAGGAAGAGAAGTGGAATGAAGACAATAAAGAGTATTATGAATTCATTCTGTCTCAAGCTGATTTTGTTGATAGTATTACAAAACGAAAATACGAAAATCCAAACCAGTTTCGCTTAAAAAATGAGTTTTTTGTTTCAAAGAGTCAAGGTTTGCTTCTTGTTTATGATGAAGAAAACCAGGGTTCTCCAAAATTTTTGCTTGAGACGGCCAAAAAAAAGTCTGAAGCTAACGAATATTCATTAATGATGATTTCTTTTTCAGATCTGCAAATGATTGTAGAAGAAGAACAGAGTATATCGGATGGATTTTGGTCAAGTTAGCGAAGAGAAATTGACAATTGCAATCAAGATGTGAAAAAATATGTAAAGATGATTTCAGTGTGACGAGGTGAAAGAGATGCTTTCTGATAAAATAAAATTAACGGCTAAAGAAATTTTAGAAAAAGAATTTAAACAGGGTATGCGCGGTTATAAGCAGGAAGACGTTGATAAATTTTTAGACTTAGTGATTAAAGATTATGAAACGTTTCATCAGGAAATTGAGGAGCTGCAGCAGGAAAATCTTCGTTTGACAAAGCAGCTTGAAGATTCTTTTAATCGCAAACAGGCTCAGCCAGTACAAACAAATACGACGAATTTTGATATTCTGAAACGTTTATCTAACTTAGAGAAACACGTTTTCGGCAGTAAGCTTTACGATTGATTGATTCCATTTATTTACACTTGCAATACTCTCTTAAATTATCTATACTAGTATTTGTTCTTAAAAAATAATAACGTTCAGGTAATCGCTGCAGTCTTTAGGGCTGTAGAGGAAAGTCCATGCTCGCACGGTGCTGAGATGCCCGTAGTGTTCGTGCCTAGCGAAGTCATAAGCTAGGGCAGCCAAGATATTGGCTGACGGCAGGGAACAAGCCTAAGTCCCATCCGGGATATGGCTCTAATACCTTGAAAGTGCCACAGTGACGTAGTCTTTCGGGAAACTGAAAGAGTGGAACGCGGTAAACCCCTCGAGCGAGAAACCCAAATATAGGTAGGGGCACCTTCTCTTAGGAATTAAACAAGGAGAAGGCCGGAAGCGACACGCTTCTGTAGATAGATGATTACCACCGGAGTACGAGGCGATACCGGCCGTTTGCAGTACAAAGGGACAAAACATGGCTTACAGAACGTTATTACAGGTTACTATAAATGCGAAACAGGCTCTCTTCACTTAGATGAGAGCTTTTCATTTACATAAAAATTCGGCCTGAACAAGCTAACAGACGTTTGCGATAACTGTCAGATATATTACAGAAAAGAAGGTGATTTTCATGGGAAAAGTCACATTAATTGCTACAGCGGCAATGGGCCTTGAAGCACTTGTTGCAAAGGAAGTGCGTGATCTTGGCTATGAGTGCACAACAGAAAACGGAAAAGTTACATTTCAGGCAGAAGCTAAAGACATACCGCGTGTGAATTTGTGGCTGCGCACAGCAGACCGTGTCAAATTAAAAGTAGGAGAATTCAAAGCCTATTCATTTGACGAGCTTTTTGAAAAAACAAAAGCATTAAACTGGGGAGATATTATTCCTGCGCAGGCTGAATTTCCTGTCACAGGAAAATCAGTGAAATCAAAGCTGTTCAGCGTATCTGATTGCCAAAGGATCGTGAAAAAAGCAATCGTCGAAAAACTCAAAAGCCATCATAATATCGCATCTGATTGGTATGAGGAATCAGGTCCTCTTTATAAAGTGGAGATTGCTCTTTTAAAAGATGTAGCCACACTGACCATTGACACAAGCGGTGCAGGGCTTCATAAAAGAGGCTTCAGGCTTGATCAGGGCGGAGCTCCATTAAAAGAAACATTGGCAGCAGCACTTGTTATGCTGACGAACTGGACACCGGACCGCCCATTTGCAGATCTTTTTTGCGGTTCAGGCACGATTCCTATTGAAGCAGCATTAATTGGACAGAATATTGCTCCAGGTTTTAATCGGGAATTTGTTTCCGAACAATGGAACTGGATTGATAAGCAGCACTGGAACAATGCAAGAATAGAAGCAGAAGACCTGGCCAACTACGATGTTTCTCTTGATATCGCAGGCTACGACATCGATCACCGAATGATCCGGATCGCTGAGGAAAATGCGGATGAAGCTGGTCTTGGCGGCATTATTCAGTTCAAACAAATGCAGGTAAGCGACTTCACGACCAGAAAAGAATACGGCGTCATCGTCGGCAATCCGCCGTATGGCGAACGTCTGGGCGAAAAAGAAGAAGTGGAACAAATGTATAAGGATTTAGGGCGGGCACTGGCTCCTCATGATACATGGTCGATTTATATGCTGACTTCTCATAAAGGATTTGAGCAATATTACGGCAGACAGGCTACAAAAAAACGAAAACTTTTTAACGGATTTATCGAAACAGATTATTATCAATTTTGGGGGAAACGCCCTCCGCGTGATAAGGAACAGGTATAGATTAATCCTCCCTTGAATACAATAGAATCAGTATTGATAAATTTCAAGGGGTGGTCTTTTTGCACGTAAACGAAGACTTTAACTTAATATCGAAGGCATTGTCGTCTTCCTATTTATCGCTCATAGAAAATGGCCAGGACGCAGCAGCCCATGCATCGTTAAATAATGCCCGCGCTGATTTTTTAAAAGCTGTTGCCCACGCCTCTGCTATTGATCAGAAGGTACTGATTGATACACTTTATGACCGTTAAAAGATAGGCTTTCTCATGATGAAAGCCTATCTTTTTTAGTGCGCAAAGGCAGCATGCGCTTAAAAAAAACAAAGTTATACTTGCGTTTATTCCATAGGCATGAAATCTTGACTATGAGTGCGTTAAGTGAAATAATGTCCTTTCGAGTATAAAAGAATGTGGGGGATCTGATACATGCCGACGTCACGTCTGCCTTTTGCCGTATCAAAGAATGAAACCTTCTATGAAGGATTAAATAACTGGATCGGTGATGTTTTTTATGATATTTTGCCTGAAAAAGGCTTTGAACTTAGAGATGAACAAATATTTATGGCGTTTCAGCTTGAACGCGCATTTCGGGAAAAAAACGTCATGTTCGCTGAAGCGGGAGTAGGAACGGGCAAAACCCTTGTTTATTTGCTTTATGCTATAAGCTATGCAAGATACACAGGGAAACCAGCCATCATTGCATGTGCTGATGAAACACTGATCGAACAGCTTGTTAAAAATGAAGGCGATATTGCCAAGCTCCGCAAGCATTTGGACTTGAATATTGATGTGCGTCTTGGGAAATCTCAGGATCAGTATCTATGTTTAAAGAAACTGGATCAAACGATACAGCGCACGGGTGTTGATCTTTATCTGGATTTATTTGAATCATTGCCATCCTTCGTTCATGAAAAAACGGGGATGCAATCATTCAGCCATTATGGCGACCGGAAAGAATACCCTCATCTATCAGATGATGAGTGGAACACAGTAAATTATGATTCGTTTCAGGATTGTTTGTCATGCGATCAAAGACATCGCTGCGGCCTAACTCTTTCACGAGATCATTACAGAAAAGCAGCTGATCTGATTGTCTGCTCTCATGATTTTTACATGGAGCATATTTGGACATTTGATTCCAGAAAACGCGAAGGCCAGCTGCCGCTTCTTCCCGAGCACAGTTCTGTCGTTTTTGATGAAGGCCATCTTTTAGAATATGCGGCGCAAAAAGCCTTAACATACAGAGTGAAAAGCAGCACACTTGCTATTCTGCTGGAAAGACTTCTTCAAAATGATATCCGCGAGGAATTCGCTCACTTAGTAGAAGATACACTTGTAGTTAATGAAGAGTTTTTCGACAGCCTGCTGGATGCATCTGAAGAAGTTCCAGGCTCGCACCGTTCAAAAATTATGATGAATAATACTTTAAAAAAGCAGGGCATTCAGCTGCACCGGCTGCTTGCTGAAATCGGGGAAGCACTCGTATTCGAAAGCGAAATGTATACCATTGATTCCTACGAGCTTAAAATTGTTGAAGAATACTTGGATTCTATGGAATTCTCCATTTCTCTCTTTAATAAGCAGAGTGGAGCCATTCATTGGATTGAAAGCGGAGAGCAGGATTTTTCGCTCATTATTATGCCGCGGACTGTTGAAGAAGTACTAAGAGAAAAAGTATTTTCACAGAAAAAACCATATATCTTCTCCTCTGCCACTTTGTCTAATAATAAGTCTTTTGATTTTATTGCCGGAAGTCTTGGTATTAAAGATTACTTGTCTCTCACGGTGGAGTCGCCATTTGATTATGAAGAAAATATGAAAATAAAACTTCACGATCTATCAGCTTCACAAGAACTTAATAAAATGAAATGTGCAGAGACACTGGAAAAAGTTAAAAAGACCGGCGGCCGTGCACTCATCCTGTTCAGTGCCATGAACGAACTCGAAGTCTTTAAACAATATATAAGTGAACAGAACACTGAATACTCATTCCTTTTTGAAGGAGATCAGGAAATCAGCCAGCTCGTATCTGAGTTCCAAAATGACGAAACGTCTATTTTGTGTGCTGTCCATTTATGGGAAGGACTAGACATTCCAGGTGCATCGCTGTCTAATGTGATCATTTGGTCACTCCCGTTTCCTCCAACTGATCCTGTCTTTGAATCAAAACGGAGCAGCACGGCAAATCCATTTGCTGACGTAGACATGCCATACATGATTCTAAGACTGAAGCAGGGCATCGGACGATTGATCAGAACTAGAACTGATCAGGGGGAAATCTCGATTTACCTTTCTACCGACCGTGATATAAAAGTATTGGATCAGGTTAAAGCAGTATTGCCGGTTGATCCTGAAATCGTTTAAAAGCGAAGGGAATCCTTCGCTTTTTTTTTATGGAATTTTTAATAATGACAGGTTTAAGCCGGTTGCCCATATATGTGTGCGCCTTGTAAATGATGCCCTGAATTTCGGAAGTCATTTTGAAGCGATTGTCCCATTTCTGAATGCCCTTACATTGTGCAACCCGCCTGTTAATAACTAAAACGGAGCTTATTCGCTTTCAGTCGGGTCTGACCAGTCGTTTCCGCTTTTCTTATTGTCCAGCTTCACCTCCTAGCCCCTCGGCCAGAACAAATTCACCCAAAAAGTCAAACCCGGACTTTTCGGGTGAATTCTTATCTGTCTGTCGGGTCTAACCAGTCGTTTCCGCTTTTCTTAAAACAGACTATCCAGTCGATAAAATGATTGACAAAAGCCTTCCCCATCATTTAATCTGGAAATGTTAGAAAATTATTACTATTTATTTACATAAAAAATCAAGGGGTGAGCAGTTTGTCCATTCAATCCGTTGAAAAAGAATTTTTAGAGTACCTTCAAAAAATGAAAAGCTATAATGAAGCAATTTCTCTCATGTTCTGGGATCTTAGAACAGGGGCGCCTAAGAAAGCTGTTGAGCAGCGGTCTCAGGCAATTGGTGTCCTGTCTACAGAAGTTTTTCAAATGGCGACCTCTGATAAGATGAGATCATATATTGATCAAGTTTTACAGGTGAAAGATGAAGTTTCAGAAATTGTGTATAAAGCAGCGCTGGAGTGCGAGAAAGAATACAAGCTGAGTAAAGTGATTCCGCAGGATGAATTTAAGGAATACGTCATTCTTAAATCAAAAGCAGAATCCGTATGGGAGGAAGCAAAAGAAAAATCGGATTTCAGCTTGTTTGCACCATACTTAAAGAAGCTTGTTGAAACAAACAAAAAGTTTCTTGAATACTGGGGTTATAAAGAAAACAAATATGATACTTTCTTAGATCAATATGAGCCTGGTGTAACGGTGGAAGTGCTTGACCGTGTATTTGGAGAGCTCAGAGAACACATTGTTCCGCTCGTAAAGAGTATTACAGAATCTCCCAATCAGCCTGAAACGGTTTTTTTATATGAGCCGATCTCAAAAGAAAAACAGCGTCAAATCTCTGAATTTTTCTTAAAAGAGCTTGGCTATGATTTTGAAGCAGGCCGTTTGGATGAAACGGTGCATCCATTTGCAATCAGCTTAAACCGCGGGGACGTAAGGGTTACAACGAAGTATGCAGAGAAAGATTTTCGCACCGCGTTATTTGGCACCATTCATGAGTGCGGGCATGCCATTTATGAGCAGAATATTTCTGAAAAACTTGAAGGCACGCTGCTGTGTGATGGAACTTCAATGGGAATACATGAATCACAATCTCTCTTCTATGAAAAATTTATCGGGAAAAATCCCGGCTTCTGGAAACGCTACTATGAAACATTAAAACAGCATGCAGCAGGTCAATTTGATGATGTCTCTTTAGATGATTTTTATAGAGGTGTAAACGAATCTAAACCATCACTGATTCGAATTGAAGCAGATGAGCTGACATATCCGCTTCATATCATGATCCGCTATGAAATTGAAAAAGGTCTGTTCAATGATGAAATTGAAGTTGAGGATCTTCCGCGTATATGGAATGAGAAATATGAGGAATACTTAGGGGTAACACCTTCAAATGACGGAGAAGGCGTTCTGCAGGATGTTCACTGGTCTGGCGGCATGTTCGGCTATTTCCCTTCATATGCATTGGGATATATGTATGCAGCCCAGTTTAAGAATGCAATGCTAAAAGACCTCCCGAATTTTGATGAGATTGTTGAAAATGGAGAATTCGGCACGATTAAAAACTGGCTGACTGAAAACATCCATCAATATGGAAAAATGAAACAGCCGCTTGACATCCTTCAGGATGTCACGGGTGAGGGCCTGAATGCCAAATATTTGATTGAGCATCTTGAAACGAAATATGCAAAGCTTTACCAATTAAAGGCCGCAAAATAAATCATTGAGACCGCACATTATTGAGGTGCGGTCTTTCTATTAAAGGAGAGAATTGGATGAATCAACAAAAAGTGATGCCGTTTCTTATGTTTACAGGAAAAGCTGAAGAAGCGATGAATAATTATGTATCTATTTTTGAAGGATCAGAAATTAACAGCATCCATCATCATGAAAACGGATCTGTTCTGCATGCTTTATTCAAATTAAAAGGGCAGGAAATCAGGTGTATCGATAGCATCGTTCAGCATGATTTTTCTTTTACACCGGCAATTTCCTTATTCGTTGTTTGTGACAGTGAAGCTGAAATTGAAGATGCCTTTGAAAAACTATCAAAAGGAGGCAGCGTATTAATGCCGCTTGAAGCCTCTCCAGTCACCGAGAAGTTTGGATGGGTACAAGATCAATATGGTGTTTCCTGGCAGCTGAGTTATAAATAATCATAAATAGATCATAACGCACCAAATTATAGTTTAACTTGTTTGAAAAAACGAATAATTAAAAACTTTTTATGCGCTATTATTCGTTTTTTCTCCGTTAAAGTACTTCACATACTATAAAATCCTTGTTATAATGCAACTAATCAAATAAACGAGCACTCATATAATCGCAGGGATAAGGCCTGCAAGTTTCTACCGGATGACCGTAAATCATCTGACTATGAGTGAGCAGTGTTGTTTCTATTCGAAAAAGTTCCTTATATGAATGGGGAATTTCTTTTCTTTTTTCCGGATATAGCGGCATTGTCTCACTCTATGTGAGGCAATGCCGTTTTTTGTATTAAGGAAAATAAAATTAACGCATTGTTGTCTAGCTCCATTGCCCAACTCGCTCGGCCAGAACAAATCTGTCATGCCTGAGCTAAACGGGCACTTGCGCTTTTCTTATTATTTGGAGGGATTTTAAACATGAAGCTATTGCAGGATAAAATTAATATGGAGGGAAAAGTTCTTTCAAACCAAGTATTGAAAGTGGATTCCTTTTTGAACCATCAGATTGATGCATTCTTGATGAAAGAAGTTGGGAAAGAATTTGCAGATCGATTTAAAAATGATGGTATTACAAAAATCGTGACAATTGAATCTTCAGGAATTGCACCATCTGTTATGGCTGCACTTGAGCTGAACGTTCCTGTTGTGTTTGCCCGTAAAAGAAAGTCACTGACGCTTACAGATCAGCTTTTAACGGCAACTGTTTACTCTTTTACAAAACAAGAGGAAAATACCATTGCTGTATCAGGCGAGCATCTGACTTCCGAAGACCGTGTTTTAGTCATTGATGATTTCCTTGCAAATGGCCAAGCTGCACTTGGTCTTGCAAAAATAGTAGAACAAGCAGGTGCCACGCTTGCAGGAATCGGAATTGTAATTGAGAAATCCTTTCAAGAAGGCGGAAAAATTCTTCGCGAGAAAGGATTCCGCGTCGAATCACTTGCAAGAATAAAATCACTCGAAAATCATGAAGTTCAATTTCTTGAAGAAACGGAGGAGGCAGCGGTATGAATAACGGTACTTTCAAGGTTTTTTCATTAGGGATTCAGCATGTTCTGGCGATGTATGCAGGTGCCATCATCGTGCCGCTTATCGTAGGGGGAGCACTGGGACTTACAGGAGAACAGCTTACCTACCTTGTATCGATTGATATTTTCATGTGCGGACTGGCTACTCTTCTTCAAGTATGGAAGAATAAATTCTTTGGAATTGGTTTGCCGGTCGTACTCGGGTGTACGTTTACAGCTGTGGGACCAATGATTGCGATTGGAACGGAGTACGGCATATCTTCTATCTACGGAGCGATTCTTGCTTCTGGACTTTTTGTCATATTAATTTCAACTGTTTTTGGCAAGCTCGCGAAATTTTTTCCGCCTGTCGTAACAGGATCGGTTGTAACGATTATTGGGATCACTCTTATTCCTGTTGCCATGAACAATATGGCAGGAGGGCAGGGATCGCCTGATTTTGGTTCGATTTCAAATATAGGACTTGCATTTGGTGTATTACTTTTCATCATTCTCCTCTATCGTTTTTTCACAGGATTTATTCGCTCAATTTCCATATTGATCGGCCTTCTTGCGGGAACAGCAGCTGCTGCCTTTATGGGAAAAGTAGATATTCAGCCAGTGTATGAAGCAAGCTGGTTTCAAGTTGGGAAACCGTTTTACTTTGGAACGCCTACGTTTGAAATTGCACCGATATTAACCATGATTTTAGTTGCAATTGTCAGTATGGTTGAATCAACAGGTGTCTATTATGCTTTAGGGGATCTTACAAAACAGAAAATTACAAAAGAGGATCTTGCTAAAGGATATCGCGCAGAGGGTATTGCCTATTTATTAGGGGGCATATTTAACGCCTTTCCATACACAGCCTACTCTCAAAATGTCGGATTAATTTCCCTTTCAGGTGTTAAATCTAAAAATGTCATTTACACAGCAGCTGGTATGTTGATGGTTCTGGGTTTGGTTCCAAAGATTGCGGCATTTACGACAATCATTCCTGAAGCCGTACTTGGAGGTGCAATGGTTGCCATGTTTGGAATGGTCATTGCCTATGGAATCAAGATGCTCAGTCAAGTGGAATTTGCTTCACAGGAAAATCTGCTGATAATTGCCTGCTCCGTTGGAATGGGTCTTGGCGTTACAGCTGTGCCGGATATGTTTGCAAATCTTCCTGAATCCATTAAAATTTTGACGAATAATGGAATTGTAGCTGGAAGTTTAACAGCCATTCTATTAAATATTCTTTTTAATGTCGTGCGAAAAGAAAAGAACAGCGGAATCGTTGCATTAAATGAAAAACATGCTTCCTAATAGTCTGGCCCTCACGATAAAGTGTGAGGGTTTTTTATTTATAAACCGAGCTGTATTCTTGGTATTTTTAACGCAGTCATGTTACCATTCCCCTATCAACTTACGGGAGATGCAGAGGAAATGACTTATTCGGTTTTCTTAAATCAAACTGAGATCAAACCCTATTTTTTAAAAGAAGAGCTTGCCGAAAACGGTGCACAGAGAGTAACAATGGATTTTAAAGTTCACTCTGAAAACTATCATGACATTACGACACTATTATATAATCAGACATTTGATGTGGATATTCCTGATCGAAATCTTTCTTTTAAAGGAACCATCACTAATTACACGGCATCGCTGACAAATTTATATGAAAAAGATGCAACAGGTGACTTTCATCTCGAGCTGCTGGAGATTTCATTAAAAAAGCCCTAAAAATGATTTTTAGGGCTCTCTTATTCTATTAATACATACTAAGTGCTTTTTTAGTCATAGGCCCGACAATTCCATCAACAACAAGCTTTTTGCTCTTTTGGAATGATCTGACCGCTTTATCAGTATTGTTTCCAAAAATTCCATCAATGCCCTTTGTATTAAAGCCCTTTGAAGTCAACAGCTGCTGAAGCTGCTTTACTTCGCTGCCCCGGCTGCCTTTTTTTAGAGTTTGGCCGGAAGATGCAGCAGGTTTAGAGGGGACTGCTTTGCTTCCGCTGACTTTGTAGCCATTTGAAAGCGCAATTGAATCGAATGTTTTGCCTGAAGTGGTAATAATAACAGGTGTGTTCATTTTCACCTGGCTGTAAAGCCATTCAACTTCGTTGTCATACATACGGATGCATCCATCACTGATGTATTGTCCGATTGAACTTGGATTGTTATTGCCGTGAATAGCATAAGTAGTGCCCCAAGTTCCTCTGGCATTGATTCCAAGCCAGCGGTTGCCCAGCGGATTGCGGGGATCGCCTCCTGGAATGCCTTTTTTGTAATAAGGTCTGTTGACAATTTTGCTGACAATTTTAAACTTTCCTTCCGGGGTGTAGGAAGGCTGCCTGCCTGTAGCTACTCTGAATACGCTTTTTAATTTGCTGTTTTGATAGTAGGCAAGCTGATTTTTTGATTTGTTGATGATGATAAAATCATTTCCAGCTGCATAGCTTTTGCTGATTCCCGCGCCAAAAAACATGATCAGCGCCAAGGTGAAAATAACCAGTATTTTTTTCATGTGCATCCCCTTTGATGTAATAGTAAAAAGCAATTACTACATCTTATGAGAATACTCCCAATATATTTCCAAATATTGAAAATTAATCTCGGAGGTCAATTCAATGAAAAAATGGGCTTTTGTATCTGATTTTGACGGAACTATATCCAAAAAAGATTTTTATCATCATGTCATAGAAAATTACTTTCCAGAGGGTGAGGATCTTTATAAAGAATGGAAGGCTGGACAGATGCTTGATATTGATTTTTTAAGCCATGTTTTCACCTCAATCCATGAAGAGGAAGAGCAACTGATAAAATCGATTCTGACAATGCCTATGGATGAGCATATTGGACAATTTATCAAGCTTGTTCAAAAAAACGGGGGAGATTTTTTCATTTTAAGTGCAGGTACAGATTACTACATACGGCATATTCTTGATGATATTGGTGCTCTGGATGTAGAAATTTTTTCGAATGAGGGATATTACCACGGCAGGAATATCCATTTGAAAATTGACAAAGAAGACTGGAAATATTCAGAGCGATACGGTATAGATAAATCGAAAGTGATTATAAAGCTTAAGGAAAAATACGAAACCGTTTATTTCTTTGGAGACAGCGAACCTGACTCTCACCCTGCTGCTTATGCGGATGTAACCTTTGCCAAGGATTCGCTTTGCGGGCTGTTAGAAGAAAAGGGAATTAAATACGTTGGCGTAAACACTTTTAAAGAAGTTGAAGCTTATTTGCGCCAATCTGGCAGACTTATACTTTGAAAAAATGAGAATCAAGCTGTATAATGTGTTACTTCTTAGGTACCTGAGATATACTAAACCGAAGGAGCTGAACATCATGATTACTCAAGAGATAAAAACAGTATTTACAGCAAAGAACGGTGAACAGGTCACTTTGCGTCCGATAAGAGAAGAGGATGCGGAAGATATTATCCAGGCCGTAAAAAGCATTATTGATTCCGGGACGTACATACAAAAAGAACGGCCGAGGACTATTCAGGAAGAAGTGGACTTTATTTCCGAAATGAGAGAAAAAAACAACCTTTACTTAGGTGTGGAACTAAAAGGTAAAATTGTCGGCATTGCCAGAGTCATCCGCGGTGAACTGGAGATGAAAAAGCATACCGGACTTTTCAGGACATGGCTTTCAGATTCTGCTCAAGGACTTGGCATTGGCAAAGAACTGATGAGTGCTGCGCTTGAGTGGTGCAGATCAAATAATCTCCATAAACTTTGCTTAACCGTTTTTGCATCTAATGAGATTGCACTGAAGCTGTATCAAAAATATGGTTTTGTTATTGAAGGAATTCAGCGTGATCAGGTAATTCTAAACGGAAAGTATGATGATGAAGTTCATATGGCCAATTTTTTTTAGGAGAGTATAAAAAAAGTTGCGCATTTATGTGCAGCCCAGCCCCTCGGCCAGAACAAATTCCCTCGGGAAAGTCAAACCCGGACTTTTCGGGTGAATTCTTATCTGTCTGCCCGAGTCTGAGCAGTCGGTTCCGCTTTTCTTGTTAACATACATTAATTCCCAATCAATCTTTTCTTTTCAAACAGGATTTTAAGGTTATAATAAAAGAGCACAACAACAACTCCTTTAAAACGTTGCTTTTCCCATTTATCGGGAAGAGCTTTTTTTTGTTCACCTGAATGGCCTACATAAAATGCATCCTGAATGGAAAAAGTACCCTTATTAGGTGGAAAATGAGGTGTATTTATGGCATATATCTTGTCGGTAGGTAAAAGTATACCGCCGAATCAAATGCCGCAGGATGCGACCGTTGAATTCGCAAAGGAACTATTTGAAGGAACCTTTAAAGACATTAATAGACTGCTGCCTGCTTTTAAAAATGGAGACATTGAAAGCAGACAGTTCGTGAAAAATATGGACTGGTATACTTCTAATCATTCTTTTGAGGATAAAAATAATACGTATATTGAAGCAGCGGTTACACTTGGAACAGAAGCGATAGTCAACTGCTTAACTGCAAAACAATTTTTAAAAAGAGACATTGGCTGCGAAGAAATTGATGCGATATTCTTTATTTCAAGCACAGGCATTTCGACTCCGAGCATTGATGCTAAAATAATGAATCAATTGCCTTTTAAGGATTCAACAAAAAGGGTGCCCATCTGGGGCCTTGGCTGCGCAGGAGGAGCATCAGGTCTGTCCAGAGCTCATGACTACTGCAAAGCCTATCCGTTAGCTAAAGTAATTGTCGTTTGTGTGGAACTATGCAGCCTGACTTTTCAGCATGATGATTTATCGAAAAGCAACTTCATTGGCACATCTTTGTTTGCAGATGGTGTAGCATGTACGCTGCTTGCCGGAGAAGGAATTAAGATAGAAGAGCTCTCTTCGCTTAAATCAATCCCTAAAACACTCTCTACGCGCTCAACCTTTATGAAGGATTCTGAAGACGTCATGGGATGGGATATTAAAAATAATGGATTTTACGTCATTTTCTCCAGGGATATACCGAGCATTATTAAAAACTGGCTAAAACAGACGGTTGAAGAATACCTGCAAGAAGAAAACATTCCGCTTCAGCAAATTAAGCATTTTTTAGCACATCCGGGCGGGAAGAAAGTGCTTCAAGCCTATCAATCAAGCCTTGGATTTGCTGATGAACAGCTCCAGGTCTCCAAAAACGTTCTGAAGAATCATGGAAACATGTCATCTGCTACAGTTATGTACGTACTTGAAGAATACTTAAACAGCCGGATTGCTGCGGAATCGGATTTAGGCATAATCGCAGCCCTCGGGCCAGGATTTTGTTCAGAGCTTTTACTAGTTGAATGGAAGAAAGCTGTATGATTTTTTATCTCTTCCTTATCATTATCATTGTTCAAAGAGTCTCTGAATTATTAATTGCCAGGAGAAATGAAGCACACATGAAAAGCATGGGAGGAGAAGAGCACTGCAGGGATCATTATCCGCTGATTGTAGCCGTTCATCTGCTGTTTCTGCTTTCATTCACTCTAGAAGTAATTGTCTTAAATAAAGAAGTATCACCGCTTTGGATGATAATCCTGCCGATTATTTTAATCACTCAGGTAATCAGGTATTGGGCGGTCTTCAGTTTAGGGACGTTTTGGAATACAAAGATCATTATCGTCCCGGACCTTGAAGTCGTTGCAAAAGGTCCATACAGATTTATGAGGCATCCAAATTATTTAGTAGTGGCTGTTGAAATTCTTTTTCTGCCAATTTTTTTTCAAGCTTACGCTACTGCCATCCTATTCACCGTTCTCAATGCCGCGATTTTGACCATCCGGATTCCAGCAGAAGAAAAAGCACTAATGCAGCATACGGATTATAAGAAGTCGTTTATAAATAAAAAAAGGTTTATTCCTGGTAAAGAGGAGCCATGAAGCACCTTCTTTTGTGATTATTTCGCATATCTTGTGTATCCGTCAGTAAAGGCAAAAAGTGCCTATTGTGACGGATCATTATCTGTTTGTGAATCCTGAGCTGTCGATTCCGCTTTTCTTGTTGAAAATGATTTTCATTCGTGCTACACTGATTTTAAGAATCATTCTCAGCGAAAAGGTTGTGTGTGACAATGACAATGTTATTTTTATTAGGTACCGTCTTAGTCTACAGCGCATTAATTGGTTACATACTTAAAAAGGTAAATACTGCTTCTTAAATATATTCGCTGCCTCTATGGCAGTTTTTTTTGTTGATTTATCACCATACGTTGAACTCCCGCGGTAAGCCAAGATCGAAGTCTTAAGCGAAGAATAGGTCCCAACTATATCTCATTCTTATCTCTCATTTTTATATTGTATTGAACTCTGGATGTTTTCTATGAGAAATAATTTGATGTAAAATCAAAATAAAGGCGAACGCAAGGAGGAAATGAACTTGAATACGATACATATCCTTTATCATCAGCTTATAGAAGCTTGGAATAATCGCAATGCACGTGAAATGGCCGATCTTTTTGCAGAACAAGGAGAAATGATTGGATTTGACGGCAGCCTGGCAAATGGACGCAGCGATATTTACGGGCATCTCAGCCCTATTTTTGAAAGTCATCCAACTGCCCCCTTTATAACAAAAGTGAAAAATGTGCAGCTTCTCAATTCAGAAGCAGCCATTTTGCGCGCTATTGCAGGAATGGTTCCGCCCGGGCAGACAGATCTGAATCCGGATGTTAATACTCACCAGACGCTGGTCGCAGTAAAAAGAGAAGATAAATGGTTCATTCAGCTTTTTCAGAATACACCAGCAAAGTTTCACGGCAGACCAGAGCTGACAGAGCAAATGACAAAAGAGTTAAGTCAATTAATAAAATAATCATATCTGTTTATAACGACTGCCGTCCTGAACGGCAGTCATTTTTTATGGACATGAGTCTATTGTTACGAAAAAGTTCAGATGCCAAAAGGAAAATCCTTTCTTTGTTTATTTGAATTCAAATCAATTGACAAAGAATAAAATATTCGATATCATTATCTCGAATTAAAGATTTTTAATTTAAAGATTCATAATTTATTGTTTTAATCTTTCGATTTAACACAATAATAAAATGTCTCTAATTTTAAACAAGGAAAGGTGAAATGACACAATGGCAAAAGTTTTATACATTACAGCACATCCGCATGACGACACAGCTTCATTTAGTATGGCAGCAGGTAAAGCATTTTTAGATACTTATAAAGAAGTTAATTCAAATGATGAGGTCGTTCATATCGATCTTTATAAAGAGAACATTCCGCATATCGATGCTGATGTATTCAGCGGCTGGGGCAAACTTCAAACCGGTAAAGGCTTTGAGGAGCTTTCTGCAGAAGAAAAAGCAAAAGTAGGACGTCTGTCTGAACTGAGCGAACAATTTGTTTCAGCTGACAAATATGTTTTCGTAACACCGCTTTGGAACTTCTCATTCCCTCCGGTTATGAAAGCATATCTTGACTCAGTAGCTGTAGCAGGCAAAACGTTCAAATACACAGAGCAAGGCCCTGTTGGTTTATTAACAGACAAAAAAGCTCTTCACATCCAGGCTCGCGGCGGTATCTACTCAACTGGACCAGCAGCTGAAATGGAAATGGGACACCGTTACCTTGGAATCATGATGAATTTCTTCGGAGTTCCATCATTTGATGGCTTATTCATTGAAGGTCATGCAGCAATGCCTGATAAAGCACAAGAAATCAAAGAAGATGGTATTGCACGCGCTAAAGACTTGGCTCATACGTTTTAATGGCTAAAGATCTCCTGAGGGGGATCTTTTTTTATTGGATAATGGAATGACCCAACTGGTTCAAGGAAAAAAAGGTTATTTGAAATTGTGCTTCGTGTATTAAAAACTTAACTAGGAATGTCACCTGTATAAGTAGTCCTAATATAAAACAGAAACTTTTTCCATCAAAGTCCTCCCAGAAGGACTTTTTTATATTAGAATAATAGGATTAACAAAAAAGGAGACTGGAAACATCTATGAACGGAACATCACATATGGCTATTGGGGCCGGAACAGGATTTATTATTGCAAGCTCCATGCAGACCGACCTGCAGACAACATTGATCTTATCAGGTCTTGGCGGACTGGCTGCACTTATGCCGGATATCGATATTGACGGAAAACTAAGTAATCGGATCACCTTTTCCCATCAGTTTATTCGCACACTTGCTCAAATTATTGGTTTCTTAATGATTATGTACAGTTTTTTTCAAGGGAAAGGAAATGAAATCTGGATTGGAATGGGTTCAGGCACTGCCATTATCGTTCTTTCTGCTTTTTTTAGGCAAAGACACATGCTGACAATGACAGGCATTGGGGTTCTTGCTGGGGGTCTTTCTTTACAGGAGAGCTGGATCATCATGCTGGGAATATTTATCGTGATTGCTTCCTTTGTGCCCCATAGAAGCTACACGCATTCTCTTGCAGGCCTTGCTTTTTTTGCAGTTATTGCGTTTCAATTTGAGCAGGCAATCGGGGTGGATGCTGCTTTTATTGTCAGCACAGCGGGGTATGCAAGTCATTTGATTGCAGATATGAAAGTTCTGCCATTTAATAGAAGAGGGGTTAAATACTTTTTGCCGTTTTCATCGAAAGAGTTTTAGAACTAATAGAGCGTTTTTTCATATTGCAAAAACAATAAAATGGTATAATTTATGAATATTCATATCAATTAAAGGGGGAAGAAAGATGGATTCAGTCATTGACTATTATACCGGTTTTGCTGAACGAGAATGGACACGGCTAGACCGTGAACCGCAGGTTATTTAATATATAGATGCACATTTAGAAAAGATAAAAAGGTGACATGAGCATAACGTCACCTTTTTTTCGCAGATTAATCCGGCTGAATGATAATTTCATCATGATCCACACTGCTGATGCCGTCTGTAAAAACCAGCCGTGTAATAAATTTATAAGATACACGGTGATCAGATGGCTGAAGGGAAGAGGGAAGTTTAAAAGAGAAGCCCATCACTTTTTTTTCCTGCGCCAAAATCACAGCTGAAGAGAAAATCGTGTTCGTATGAATCACTATTTCGCGGTCATCATCTGAAGTTGCCTGCACAAGATCTGATTCAACTCGTTTTAATCGCTGTTCAACAACACCGCCATTAATAATATATTCGCCTTTGATCATATCGCCAATGCAGTATGTATCACCCTTTAGAACAAGATCAATTTTTGCAGAGCCAACTCCAAATTTACACAATACCTTTCCAAACAACAAGAAAATGCCCACCTTTCAGCTTGTGAAAAAAACTATTTGCAATTATTGGTTATACGAGTCATGGCAAAAAAAAGTTTCAGGTTTCTAGAGAACCATTCATACATTTTATAATATGATGGGAAAAAGGCAAAAAATCAAGTAAAATAGCAATATACGCTAGACAAAGGGGTTTAGGCAATGAGCACGAAAACGTTAAAACACCATCTTCTGCCGCGTTCAGCTGCTGTTTTCGAAAAAATGAAAGAGGATAAAGCCGCTGCAGATAAGGTAAAAGAGCTTATTTATAAAGTTCATAAAGAGACAAAGCACATTGCGTTTACCGGTCACTTTTCTGCCGGTAAATCAACAATGATCAATTTGATCCTTGAAGAAGCTATTCTGCCGACAAGTCCGATTCCGACCAGTGCTAATGTGGTGCTGCTTCAAAAAGGGGACAAGTCGGTCATTTTGCATGACAACAACGGGAATCTGCTGAAATTGAACGGAGAATATTCCATTCAGCAAGTGAAAGATTACTGTAAGCAGGGCGAAGAAATTTTGAAAGTCGAGATCAGCGATTCTTATCAGGCTCTGCCTGAAAACGTGATAATAATGGATACGCCCGGCATTGATTCAACAGATGCCGCTCACCGGATGGCAACAGAATCAACCTTGCATCTTGCAGATCTGATTTTCTATGTTACAGACTATAACCATGTGCAATCTGAAGAGAATGTGACTTTTATTAGTGAAATGATACATAAAGGCAAAAATGTATACCTGATTGTGAATCAAATTGATAAACATAGAGAGGAAGAAGTTTCTTTTTCTTATTTTAGATCACAGATCGAAATGACATTTGGAGGAGCAGGTCTTTCTAAAAACCATATCTTTTATACATCTTTAGTAGATCATGAAAATACACATAATCAGCTTCAGACAGTAAAAAAGCTCATTCGTGAGACAATCGCCGAAGATCATCTTGTTATCCAGAATGCCCAATCCACTTTGAAATCATTAGTAATTGAATTTTTGAAGTGGAAAGAGGACGATCTGGAGATAAAAGACATCAAGGCAGATGAATTAATTCAGCAATTAGAATCAGTGCAAGTAAACAAAGAGGCATCTGCTTCAGCACTTCAAAGCCTGTTGGATAAAGTGAACAGCGCAGTCTTTGATATGAAGGAACAGCTTCAGTATATCCTTAAAAATGCGAATTTGATTCCATTTGAAACAAGATCCAAGGCGGAGCGATTTATTGCAGCTGCACAGCCCGGATTTAAGGTCGGCCTGCTCTTCTCTAAAGTGAAAACTCTTGAAGAGCGGCAAAAGCGCGAGTCTGACCTATTTGAAGAAATGACACGTCACTTGGAGTCGCAAATTACGTGGCATTTGTCTGAACTTTTAAAGAAAAAAAGTGCTGAATATGACATTCATGATCCAGTTATCTTAAATGACATTCAATCGTTTGATGTAAAGATACAGCCACAGCTGCTGCAGGATTCAATCCATAAAGGTGCAACAGTCAATTCGCAATATACGCTGACCTATTCTAACGATTTAAGCGAGGCTGTCAAAAAAGAGTGCAAACAGCAGGCCCTGCCTCTTATCGAAGAGATTGAACGCCATCTGAAGAATCAGAGTGCAGATCAGATAAAAGCCCTTGAACAAGAAGTTGACGAAGCGAACAAACAGCTTGAAGAATTGAATGAGACCTATCACAGCATGATTTCATTTGAACAAGTGAAAAATGATTTAATTGAACTGATGGATCGGCAAAGCTTTCCAGACATCAATATTACGGAGTGGATGCAGAAGCACCCTATGAAGGAGCCTGTTGAAGGGGTACTTGAGACTCATAAACCCGTTTCTGCCTTGAGCGATGAGCTCACAGAAGAACAGCCAAAACATGATCACCATCTCGATCAGGGTTTCTTTTCAAAGCAGATTGAAAGGGCTTCAGATGCCATGCGGGATATTCCCGGTTTTCACATGCTGTCAGCTTCTCTCTTAGAGAAGGCACAATCGCTTCAAAATAAAACATTTACCGTTGCTTTATTCGGTGCTTTCAGTGCAGGAAAGTCGTCATTTGCCAATGCGCTTCTCGGCGAAAAGCTTTTGCCTTCTTCTCCAACGCCTACAACGGCGACAATCAACAAAATTGTGCCTGTGACAGCGGATAAGCCGCACGGTTTAATTGAAGTGAAGTTTAAATCAGAAGAAGCATTTTTGAAGGAAATTGCCGATTTATTTTCGATAGAAGCAGAATCGGTTCATTCAGCTCTTTCAAAACTCGAGAAGCTAGAAGGATGGAATGAGAGGCTGAAATCACTTCTCCCGCTCTACACTCATGCTCTAAAACATTTCCCTTCAATCAGCGGAACGGTAAGAGCAGTTGAGAGAGAGGAATACAAAGAGTTTGTCGCTAATGAAGAAAAAGCTTGCACAGTTGAGGAGGTCATCATCTATTTTGACAGCCCCCTTACTCGAAATGGCATTACGATTGTTGATACACCGGGTGCAGACTCCTTTAACTCAAGGCATACAGAAGTAGCCTTTGATTACATTAAAAATGCGGATGCCATTTTATTTGTTACGTATTATAATCATCCTTTTTCCAAAGGAGACCGTGAATTTCTGAAACAGCTTGGACGCGTGAAAGATACATTTACAATGGATAAGATGTTCTTTGTCATCAACGCCATTGATCTTGCAGAGAGCAAGGAAGAAATTGAGATGGTAAAAGAGTATATTACGGGGCAGCTGCTTTCCCATGAGATCCGCCATCCGCGTCTTTACGGCATATCAAGTTTGATGGAGCTTGAAAAAACGTCAGACCCTGCTTTATCTGAATTCACTCAGTTCCAAGATGATTTTATGCACTTTATTAATAACGATTTATCAGCTTCGATGATTATGTCCGCCAAAGTAGAGCTGTCTATAGCAAAGCAGCAATTGGAATCGATCCTGAACGCTGCAGATGATGATCAGGAGAAGAGAAAGCATGAACTTCAGAGACTTTCATCCGAACGTGCCGAGATTATATCCAAGCTTCGTACAGATGAACACCAGCTTGAGCAAAATCAGGTTCTGCAGGAAATTAAAGAACAGCTCTTTTATGTCAAACAGCGGACGATGCTGAGGTTTTCGGACTTATTTAAAGAAGCCTTTCATCCGGGAGCTTTTGCAGGATCCTCTAAGCAAACAAAAGAAATCCTTGAGAACTGCCTGCAGGACCTGCTTGTATCGCTGCAATTTCATGTTCTCC
Source organism: Bacillus sp. V2I10 (assembly GCF_030817055.1). Taxonomy (NCBI): domain Bacteria; kingdom Bacillati; phylum Bacillota; class Bacilli; order Caryophanales; family Bacillaceae; genus Bacillus; species Bacillus sp. V2I10. The sequence goes on from NZ_JAUSYV010000001.1 coordinate 2,204,134, forward strand.
AAGAACTGCAGGCAACGACACTAAGGCTTGAAAAGTACAGCCGCAAGCTGCTTGAGAATGTGTTTAAGCGTCATTCCAAGGAGATGGCATTGACTAATAACGAGCTCCGGACATCTTTGCCGGAATTCACCAAGTTTCATACACCTAAGCTGCAAGCTGCATTAAAAGACATAAAATCAGCGGAAATCCGTCAGCCGTTGAAAAAATTCAAAAACACGAAATCCTTTTTTGAAAAAAATGAAAAGAAAACCATGAGTGACGAGCTGCAGGGAAAACTCGACACGCCGATAACGGATATCTTATCAGCTCACGAGGATCAGTTTGGCGCGTATTATCTTGAGCAGTTCATGAATGAATGCAGCCTGCTGCTTGAGAACCTTGCCAATCAGGCAGAGAATTATTACGAGGCTCTTTTATCTGCTTATACAAACAATGATTTAACCCTGCATCAAAAAGGAAATCAGACTCTAAAGCAAATTATGATGGAGCTTGAAAGCGATGAACAGTAAACAATATCAGGTTTGTGCCGCGTGTACTCATTTTCAAAGCTTCCGCAGCGGCGGAAAAATGATGTACCGCTGCGGCCGGCTCGGTTTTGAAACAAAACCGGATTATTCTTTCGATTGCTGGACACCGACTGAAAAAGTCCTAAACCTGATGAAAAAAAGAGGAGACTTGCCCAATGACAAACGTACATGAAGAAATTTCAGCTCACAGTAAAAAACAGCACGCGATTGTTTCCGCATTTCTGGCGTTAGAAGAAAAAAGAGAAGCGCTTATTGAACAGGCCGTTCAGCAATGCAGACACTCACAGCCATTCTCTGTTGGCGGCATTAATGCAGTTACAGCTGATATCAATGAACTCGCTAAACAGGGCATCATACCGACAAGAAAACTTGTCTCGGAAGAAATGGTCCGTGAGTTTGTACAGCGAAAATACGCTGTAGATAACCAATAACTTCTGCGTGTAATCAGACCCGCTTAACGGAAATCCTAAGACTAGCACAACTGAAAAGAGGTGTTACAAATGGGCAGAACGAAAAGCGGAAATGCAAATGCACAGCGCAACAACAATGCTAAAAAGAAAAATGGCTTTAACGAAGAATTCGCTTCTTATGCAGAAACAGAAGTGAAAAAAATGAACAGCAAAAAGAACCAGGAGTCTAAGTAATTATCAAAAGACAGAAGGCCTTCACAAATGGTGAGGGTCTTTTTCATGTTTTTCCCTTTCAGTCTGGCCCACTTATTATGATATGATAGAGGTACTTGATTTTTTTTAGATAGGAGACTTGATAATAGATGAAAAATAAACAGCAATTATTGATAGTAGATGGCATGGCGCTCCTTTTTAGAGCTTTTTATGCAACATCTGTATACGGCAATTTTATGATCAACAGCAAAGGGGTGCCTACGAATGCATTGAACGGATTTTTAAAGCATTTACTGGCATCTATTAAACATTTTAACCCGAGTCATGTGATTTGCTGCTGGGATATGGGAAGCAAAACGTACCGTTCAGAATTGTTTGACCACTATAAAGCAAACCGTCCCGAAGCTCCTGTTGAAATGCTTCCTCAGTTTGATTTGGCTAAAGAAGTTGTTGAAGCTTTAAACATACCGAATGTTGGACTTGCAGGCTATGAGGCAGATGATTGCATCGGCACACTTGCGAAACTTTACGGGGGGGAGATGAATGTCTCCATTTTGACAGGTGACCGTGATCTGCTGCAGTTATTAACGGAGGATGTACAGGTTGTCCTTATGCAAAAAGGAATCGGGCAGTATAAAATTTATACTCACGACTTTTTCACAGAAGAAACAGGCATTCTTCCCGCTCATCTTATCGATGTAAAAGGATTAATGGGAGACAGCAGCGATAACTATCCTGGCGTTCGCGGGATTGGAGAAAAAACCGCATATAAACTGATTGCGAAATACAAGTCCATTGAAGGCCTGCTCAGCAGCTTAGAAGAGCTGACTAAAGCTCAGCGATCTAAGATTGAACAGGATCTTGAAATGCTTCATTTATCAAGGAAACTTGCTGAAATTACGTGTGATGTTCCAGTAGAGTGCCCGCTTAATGAAGCCCTTCTGAACGTTGAGCATAACCGTGCTGTTCAGATGATTGAAGAAATGGAACTCAGAGGGCTGCACACGTTTTTATCAGATGCCCTGGCAGTGAGAGAGGCAATGTGACCTCTCCTTTTTTGATTAATTGCTCTAATTCCTTTATGATTCAAAGTATAAGATTGGAGTGGCGATCATGAAGAAAGCATTGATTATCGGAGCAACCGGTTTGATTGGAAAAGAATTGCTCAGTCTCCTGCTTGCATCTAAGCAGTACTCAGAAGTGAAGACGATTACAAGAAAGCCTTTAACCCATGAAAATGCCAAACATAAAAATACATTTATAACCGATTTTGATCATTTATCTAAGTATAGCAGTGAATTTGCCGTAGATGAATTGTTTATTTGTTTAGGTACCACAATGAAGCAAGCAAAATCCAAGGAAGCGTTTTATAAAGTGGATTTTGAATATGCAGTAGAAGCAGCCCGTCTGGCCAAACAGCAAGGTGTTAATAAAGTCCTTGCCGTCTCAGCTATCGGAGCCGATTGCGATTCACTGTTTTACTATAATCGAGTAAAAGGACAGATGGAGGACGCCTTAAGGAACCTCGGGATCCCCACGGTTATCCTGTTCAGGCCGTCTCTGCTGCTTGGTGACAGGGAAGAATTTCGTTTCGGAGAAAAGATAGGTGTATGGATGGCTAAAAGTCTTGGGTTTCTTTTTATCGGAAAATTAAAAATAATGAAACCGATCCATGCAAAAACAGTTGCAAAAGCAATGGTTAAAGAAGCGCAAAATAAAGATCCGCTCGTTATCACTTTTCAATCAGATGAAATTCATGAAATAGGTTATTACTAAGGCGAAATGGTATAGAAATTTTTTTATCCATCAGCTAAAATTGGGATGGATGAAACTTTACACCTAAGGCGGGGTCTGCTTGCTACATACGAAACAGTCGGTTACAGATTATTTGCTGCATTTAAAAGATAAAGGATTTCTGCTAAAGGAAGATGCTCTTGGCTTTATCGAATTCGGCAAACATTACACAGGTGCCGAGGACGAGCTGGTCATTGCTGCGATTGAGCTGACATTAAAAGCACAGAAGGAATTTGACGGCTCATTTTTTGTCTCCCTTCTTGAAAGGCTGACAAAAGAAAAGGCAAAAAACCGCACACAGGCAGTTCTTGTGGCACAAAAACTGAATTTGATCTAATTAGAAAAGCGGAAGCGCCTTTGTCAGCGCAGGCATGGCAGTTAAGGCTCCGACGGAAAAGTCCGGTTTTGGCTTTTTTGGAGAGCCGTTCTGACGAAGGAGTAGGCGCTTTCACTTGCCATCAAAGTATATAATTTTATAATTGCGTTTAATAAAAAAATCTCGGGGATCCCGGGATTTTTATATGGTAAGAGATTCTTCTGTGCTATTTTGTTTCCATTCAGCTGTAAGCATGGCTGCCAAAATAAGCAGAGAGCCGATCATGCCGTATACTGTCAGCCGCTCTCCTATGAATATAAAAGCGGTTAATGCAGCGAACACTGGCTCCGAGGCATAAATGAGTGCAACTCTTGATGCTGTTGTGTACTGCTGAAGCTTTGTTTGAACGAAAAAGGCGAATGCAGTTGCAAATAGGGCGGTAATGATAAGGGCAAACAGAACTTCAAATGTAAACATGCTGCTGAAATTCTCTTTCATATTTCCAGCTTCAAATATCCCGGATGCTAGAAAACTCAGGATAGAAACCGTTGCAAGCTGAACGATTGTCAGCATCCAAGCATCATGACTGCTGGAAAACCTCCCTGTAAAGATAATATGCAAAGCAAACGCAGCGGCGCAGAAGAGAACAAGCAAATCTCCTATATTTAGTGAAGAGAAATCACTCAGGGTTAAAAGGTACAAGCCTGCTGTTCCAAGGCCTGCTGCAAAATAAACGGTTTTTCTGGCGCGTTCCCTAAGAAGCCAGATGGACAAGAGGGGAACGATCATCACACTTAAACCAGTAATAAATCCAGCTTTTGAAGAGGTCGTATATAACAATCCGACAGTCTGAAAGGCATATCCTAAAAACAAAAAGACGCCAAGCGATATTCCGGCAAGCAATGTGTCTTTTGAAAGTCGAAAGTGGGTTACTCTTAAACTAATCATAGTCAGTATAATGGCTGCAGCAAAAAAACGAACGCCATTAAAAAAGTGGGGCGGCATAAAGTGAATGGCTTTTTGGACAATCACAAAAGTAGATCCCCATATAAAAGCAACGAATAGGAGGCTGAGATCGGCAACTGAAGATTTTTTCAGCTTCATCATTATGTATCTCCATTCAGCCGAATGGCAGTTCGTGATAGTTGATCCGCTACACTGTTTTGTTTACTCGGAATCCATTTAATAAAAAACAGCTCAAATCTATTTTTTAAGTTTAAAACCTTCTCGAGCAGCGGGACGAAAGCTGGATTTTTTACATATTCTTTTTCAACAGCACGTTCAACAAGCTGTGAATCCGTTCTGACTGAAATAATCGTAAATCCTTTCTCAAGACAAATTTCCAGGCTTTTTATAAGAGCATGGTATTCTGCTTCATGATTCGTCATGATGCCAAGAGGGACTGAGATCTGTTCCCCGTTTCCGTGCCCTTTAATGAAAATGCCGGCTCCTGAAGGCCCAGGATCTCCTGCACTTGCACCGTCTACATATACTTCGATCAACTATGTCTTCAACTCCTTACTCATTGGGTTTCATTTTTTCAGCTAATCCCATATCATGATATTCCCCATCGTTGCGGTCTTTCTCAAAGCAACCGTTGAAAACCCAATCCAGACAAGCAATCCGCTTGTGCTGGATAGTTTATAAAACAAAAGAACAATGATAAAATTGATTAACGCAAAACCAGCCATAAGCTTTCATTTGGGATACAGTCTGTTTCCTTGCTTATATATTTAGTCAAGCTCCTTTCGTTTAGGCTTTTTTTGATAACACAGCAAGCGCCTTGGTTAATTATCGAATATGATTATAGCACAGTGAATACATTTGATGGTATGAGCAAAACTATTGCATATATAGCTCAGCCGATTAGGAGTGGAACAGGTGAAATATCTAATACACTGGATGTACATCAGCCCGAAAAAAAAGAACTTACTTTTTACATCTGATAACGAAACAGACCTTGATTCAGCCATTCTGATTGGTGATGATCTCGAAAAAACCGGCAGGGTGAAATCAATAGAATTTATTGATACACGCGGCACGGCATGGTCGCTTAAAGAATTAAAGAAATTAAAATTGGAAGTCGTGCATGAGCCTGTCGACGTTGAAGCTTATTTTGACGGCAACTACAATAAACAAACAAAAGAAGCAGGTCTTGGCGCTGTGATCTACTATACAATAAACGAGAAAAGAACAAGAATGAGATTCAGTGCAAAAGCAGATGGTGCAGATTCCAATAACGAAGCAGAATACATGGCTGTTTACTTTATGGTGCAAAAACTTGATGAGCTCGGCGTACGTTATCAGGACGTAACTTTCAAAGGAGATTCGCAAGTTGTGCTCAACCAGCTGTCCGGAGAGTGGCCCGTCTATGAAGAAGCTTACACCCGCTGGCTTGATAAAATTGAAGCAGCCCTTAAAAAAATGAAAGTGCGTCCAATATGCATGCCAATTGCTCGAAAAGAAAATGAAGAAGCGGATAAGCTTGCAGGACAAGGATTAAAAGGAATGACTATTGCAAGTGAATGGAAGCTTGACAGCGATTGATGGAGATGAATGAATTGGAGAAAAAACAAGTTGTTTGTGAAATCGACCAGCTGCTTGACACCTATTGTACGGATTGCTTATTAAAGAAGCATTTTCGCAAGGAATACGGGAAAAAGTATGCTCATTCTTTCTGTATTGAAGAATGCACGGTCGGTCAAAAAATAAAAGAATACGGCAAGAAGCTGACATGAAAATCCGCTGACATCTAAATTCAGCGGATTTTTATATGCTTACTATTGTTTTGCCTCGTTTAGCTGGTGCTCACATTGCAGAAGAAGTTCATTCTGATTGCTGAGAAAGTCCTGGTCAACTCCTGTATCCCCTGCAGTCTGATAGATAGCTTTTGCATCCTGAAGTGCTTTTTCCGCGTTTTGAATCGCCTCAGGATCCATGCTCATCGTTGCAGATCCTGTCATTTTTTGTGCTGCTGCTACAGCCATTTCTAATTGTTTTAGATTATTGAAGCCGCTGATAAGGCCTGTATGATTTATCTGGTCCATGTTAGTCACCTCCACTTATTTATCATTCGACACCTTTCTTAAAATATACATCGGAAAAATGAGTCTAAAGAAACAAAAAGAATTTTCAGAATAAATAAATATTCGTTAAAAAGAAGGGGTTTCGTTCCTTATAACAGAATTATGTAGAATATAAATTGAATCTTTTAGACTAGATGGACGATTGTGGAAGGAGGGAGAGAGCATTTCATGAGAAGCAGGGTCAGCATAAATGAAAATGTTAAAAATGCATTTTATGAGATATATGGAGATTTGGACATGCTGCTGTTTATGGCGAAGAACGGAAATGTTTTTAATCAGTTTGAAGTAAGCAGAATCGAAAAAAAGCTTAAACAGAATATAAAGGCAGTGGAATACTTAATGATCAGCCAGGATTTCACGAAAGAAAGAGGCTGAGATAACTCAGCCTCTTTCTTGCATCGTATATGATCAAATATAATGTACGTTTGTAATTATAATTTCACAACGTTAGCAGCTTGTGGTCCACGGTTTCCTTCAACGATTTCAAAAGAAACTTCCTGGCCTTCTTCTAAAGACTTGTAGCCGTCTCCCTCGATAGCTGAGAAATGTACAAATACATCGTCTCCGCCTTCAACCTCGATAAAACCGAAACCTTTTTCGTTGTTGAACCATTTTACTTTACCGTTTTGCATAGTACTTTATCCTCCTAATACTGTAGCACAAGGTGTAGCTACCTGGAAATATTTATCATACAGCGAATATGTATGCGCAACCATTGTTTGTTAAAACAATGATTCACTGACTATTAGCTAAATGATGATTTTAATATACACTATTGAAAATTTGTCGTCAAGTTACCTATAGCTTTTTATTGAAATTTCAGATATTTTAAATATAAGGTGGAATAACTTGTAAAGGGATGTGGAAAACGTGTACAAAACAAGCATTGGAGATAAGCAGGTTATTTTTAAAAAAGACCGTAAAATGAGTGACGAGCGTTTTCTGCTAGCATGCCGTCAGCTTGAGGCACTTGAGTCCTTGCTGGATTTTGAGCGCGAACGGCTCATTCTGATTAAAGATCCGCTCCAAAATACAATTATTATTGAAAAAAAGAGCACAGAAACATGCACTATTTATCTTCACAGCTACATTCTGCACGATGAAATCATAAAGCTTGCATAACTCCAAAAAACAGTTTTCTTTTATCCTAAAACGATTATAATATTGTTTGTTAACAATTTGAGAGGGGAAGTAAGCAATGGTACAAAAAACATTTGAAATTACAAGTGAATCTGGAATCCATGCACGTCCGGCAACTTCATTAGTAAATGCAGTCAACTCATTCATAGCTGATGTGAATTTAGAAGCAAACGGCCGTAAAGTAAACTTAAAATCAATCATGGGCGTCATGTCTCTTGGCATATCAAAAGGCACAACAATTGTGGTATCAGCAGAAGGCAGCGATGAAAAAGACGCCATTGAGGCTGTAGAGCGTGTGATCATAGCAGAACAATTAGGTGCTTAAGCCTTGCCGAAAATCTCCTTGAACAGGGAGATTTTTTTTATTTCATGGGGGATGATAAATATGAATGGAGGCGAGCTAATGAACTGGAAAAAGGATAAATCATCTTATCTGGGCAGTGAAGAAACGTCGTGGGCGAACGAAAAAATCAATGAAGCCTTTTTTGACAATGACGAAAAGATGCAAATACCGCTGTATATGAATAATGAAACAGCCGCTGTTACAATTGACAGAGGCAGAAATGATGAAGCTGAATTTGATGAGGAAGACTAAAAAATTGCAGGCTGTTGTCTGCAGTTTTTTTGTTGTATGAAGCAGAAAAAGCACCATACTGAAAAAAAGTGCATCAAAGCGTGTGAATGGAGCAGAAAAAGCGCCACACTGAAGAAAAAAGTGTACAAAGCGTGTGAATGGAGCAGAAAAACAGAAAAAGCGCCACACTGAAGAAAAAAGTGCAACAAAGCGGTGAATGAAGCAGAAAAAGCACCTTACTGTAGAAAAAAGTGCAACAAAGCGGTGAATGGAACAGAAAAAGTGCCTTACTGTAGAAAAAGTAGACTTGGGTAGTTATATATGGAAGTAATTGGATTAATGGTCATAGAACGGTTCGAACGGAAAGAAACCGTTTATGAGATGTCACAAAAAAATTAAGTTGAGCGGTCAAAACCAAATTGAGTGAGGGATCAAAGGCAACATCTACCTTTTATAAAAAAACCAGCTGCTCATGCAGCCGGCTAGGAAATTTACTTCTCTGAAGTCTTTGATTTTTGATCTTTATTTCGTTTGTTTCCTTTGCTGTTATCGCCAGAAATGATTTCTTGGCCGAATTCTTCCTGAAAGTGTCCCTTTCTAGGGGAGTTGCCGTTTTCGCTGCCTTTGTTAAATTTCTTTGTCATAATGATGACCTCCTAAAATGGTGGTAATGAATCAAGGTTATTTGCTTTATTGTGATCCGGATTGCTTCGTATATACATCTCTCCGTCTTTTCCTTTAAAGGTATTTACACCCTCAATCGCACCTTTGTCGATTTCCATCAGTGCTTCTTGATAGGAGAGCGTTCTTCCTGCTGATGTTTTGAATGAGACGAGATCTCCGTCTCCATTTTTCTGTGCAGCAACAAAAGATTCTTTTTCCATCTTCAGCACTCCTTTCATTCATAGTGTTCAACCATTTATATCAATTATTCCTCAGAAAAGGATTTCCGCTGATTTTCTAGAAATAGTAGAAGATGATAAGATATGGAGCTGATTGAAAAATGAAGAATACATATAATTGGGAAAAAGAAGCTGAAAAGAAGTGGGATGAACGTGCTGCATTCTGGAATAAAGGAAGCAAGGAGATGTGGGACTCTGGAAGCAGAAGTTCCATTGTGTCTTTTTTTACGAAGTATGTGAAACCGGAAGCAGAAGTGATTGATATTGGCTGCGGAGACGGATATGGGTCTTTTTTATTGATGAAAGAGGGGCTGAAGGTTACGGGAGTAGATCTTTCTCCTGAGATGATTAAGCTCGCTAAGAAGCATGAAGAAGAGGGAAAGCTTACATTTATTCAAGCGAATATGATGGAGCTTCCTTTTGAGGATGAAAAAGCAGATGCTCTGCTTACGATTAATTGTATAGAGTGGACGGAGAATCCATTAGCTGCATTAAACGAATTGAAACGTGCCGTCAAAACGAATGGCTATTTGTGCATTGCTATTCTAGGACCCACAGCCCATCCGCGGACGAACAGTTTTGACAGACTTTATGGGAAGCCTGTCATCTGCAACACCATGATGCCGTGGGAATTCGAAAAATTGGCCATTGAGAACGGATGGGAACTGGCGGGAAGTCAGGGAGTTTACAAACGAGGAGTAACGGAAGAGATGACCCGCGTCCTATCATCAGAATTAAAACAGTCCCTTTCATTTTTATGGCTGTTTATGCTTCAAAAGAAAGAAGGAGAGATCAAATGAATCGATATTCTATTGAAGAGTTTGTTGAAAAGACTGAGCAGCAGGATAAAGGACAGGGCTTATTTGAACTTGAGACAGAGAGACTGCTGGAAATCAATTTAAATGGACAGATTTGGGCGAAATCTGGAGCAATGGTTTCTTACCGGGGGCAAATTAAATATGAACGGGAAGGCATACTTGAGCATGGGATCGGCAAGATGTTCAAAAAAGCGTTTACTGGAGAGGGCACCTCATTAATGAAGGCGACTGGAAATGGAAAGCTGTATTTAGCGGATCAAGGGAAAAAGATTTCGATTTTGAACCTTAATGGGGAAAAATTATATGTAAATGGTAATGATTTGCTTGCATTTGAACCATCTATTTCGTGGGATATTAAAATGATGAGAAAAATTGCAGGCATGCTCTCAGGCGGTTTATTTAATGTGAAGCTTGAAGGAAGAGGGCTAATTGCCATTACCTCTCATTATGAGCCATTAACACTGATTGTGAAGCCGGGTGATCCGGTTTTTACGGATCCAAATGCAACTGTCGCATGGTCCGGCAGTTTAACTCCAGAATTTGTAACAGATATCTCTTTGAAAACCATATTAGGCCGCGGCAGCGGAGAGTCCATACAAATGAAATTTGAAGGAGAAGGCTTTGTAATTGTCCAGCCTTTTGAAGAGGTGTATTTTAGAGAAACGACAAGCTGACGGGAGAAATGCTTTGTTCATTCTTTTCTCCTCTCCTCTCCTTAAAAATCATGGAAGCTATGGTATAATAGGGATAAGATGAAAGGAAGTGCTGAATGAAGAGCAATGCCAGCAAGTTTCAAAATGGTGAATCTGTCCAAATTGTGAAAACAGGGGAAAGTGTCACTGTCATGCAATCAAAATATATAAAAAATATGAACCGTTACTCATACATTCTGAAGGAATACCCATCAACCTTTTATTTTGAAGAAGAATTAAACAAAAATCAATAAAAAAAGGATGACTATTAACGCACTTAGCGTTCATTAGTTCATCCTTTATTTTTTGTCTAGGCTTCTAATTGATTTTTCCCATCGTGTGATATCAGCTTGCTTTTAAATTTATCTGCCTGATGAAACCATCCTGTACAAGAGGAGAGGATCATTCCGTCTTTAGTCATTTGACAGACGGCCATATAAGGATAATGGTTTTTCGTGCGAAACCTCAAATCGAAAAATCGGATTTCATAGCCAGAAGGGATTGGGAGTACTACAGTATGAACGTGCTTTGAATTATTTAAAAAGTGGCCTATATTCTGATCCTTTTTTGCATTAGCTATGATAGAAGACTCTGGATCTGACTTTTCGAAAGTATGAATCAATTTAAGATCTTTCGACCGCAGTTCGAAAGATCTTAAACAGGAGTCTGTTTCAGAGACGATATGCCAGACGGACCAGAGAATGGTTGGAATGATTGTGATTGATCCAATTTCGCCTAATTTCTTCTTCTTCACCATAGTCAATGCTCTTCTGGAACTGAAAAATCGTTCTAAAAGATAAAGTCCAATTGTTGAATAGATCGACAGGAAAATGATCCCCGGTGAATCAAGCAAAACCCATAAAGCAAATCCTAATAAATGCAAAAATACAATAAGCGGGTCAAACAGCGGAATAAAATTCAGTGAAAGCCATTTTTTCGTAAAGGGTCTCGCTGCCTGTGTGCCGTATGCGTTACATATATCAAACATGACATGAAGCAGTACGGCAAGAAAGATCCACCCGGATAAATGCATCAGCTCAAGTGTTGAAAGATTCGAATGAAAAAGATAGATAATGCCAGTTAACAAACCAGTCCATATAAACCATGCAGGGATAGAATGTGACAGACCGCGGTGATGCTCTGTATACATTCCATTTCCTTTTACCATCTTGATTCCGTAATCAAAATCAGGAGCATTCGACCCAAGTACAGTACCGATTAGAACAGCTGATGCAAGTTCTGTGCCAGAAGCTACTGCAGGGTCAATAAAAGCAAGACCCGCAAGACCAAATCCCATCGTAATATGTGTGCTTGTATCCATATAGTGACCTCCAGGATTCTATTCCCCTTCATCCTGAAAAGCGGTCAGATTGTCACTGCGCTTTTATATATTTTTTCTCTTTAAAGATTGCAGCCTCTTTTACGATATCTTCCATAATCGTAAGCGAAGAGTTTGGATGATGAAGCCGTTTAATATTCCTCTTCATTCTTCTCAGCTTTTTGTCATCCTGAAGCAGGCTGCTGACAGCGTCATATACTTCTTCTGAACGGTTTACGACAAGAGCCGCCTCGTTTTCCTGGAAGAAGAGAGCATTTTCTTTTTCCTGGCCTGGCACAGGTTTATAAAGAATAACTGGCACACCGACTGCAGATGCTTCGCTCAGGGTGATGCCGCCTGGTTTTGTCACCATGCAGGAAGCGATTCGGAACAATTCATCAACACGCTCAACATAGCCGAGGAGTTTTAGGTTCTCTTTGTTCTTTCCGGTAATGCTCTCCAGGCTTTCTTTTAATGCAGTGTTGTTACCGCAGACAACAACAGTCTGCAGGTTTTTTTCTTCTAAAAATGATTCGCACAGCTCTTTAACATTTTTTAAAACTCCGTGCGCTCCCGCCATGACTAGCAGCGTTTTCTTGTCTGGATCTAAGTTGTATTTTCTATAAATAGTCTCTTCATTTAAATTTTCTTCAAATTGAGAGCGGATTGGAATGCCTGTTACCTTTACGGCAGCGGGATGAATTCCAAGACTCATGACTTTTTCTTTTACTCTTTTGCTTGCGACATAATATTTGTCTATGTTTTTATGAACCCATATTTTATGAAGGCAGAAATCTGTAAGAACATTAAAAGTCGGGATGATATTTCCCGTGCGCCTGCGGTATTCAGGTACGACAATGATCGGAAACGTATTAATAATGATGTCAGGCTGCTCTTTTTCAATAAGCTCGTGCAGTCTTTTGTTGCCCAGCTTAAAATAGAGGGTAAGCAGCTTCTTGTTGTAAATTTTATCTACACCATAGTAAAACATGCGGTAAAATTGCTTTCCGATCGTAAAGCTTTTTAAATAGAGGTACTGAGTAATCTCTGTAAATACAGGATTCGATTCCGCATATAATATCTGACACAACCACTTCCTCGATGCCCAGTTCCCTGCATTGCTTTACAAGTGTTTTTGAGACTTGAACGTGTCCATTCCCGTATTTTGCAGTTAAGATCAGAACTTTTGGTTTTTTTAACAATGCATTCACCTCAAATTTAATCTGAAAAACAAAGAAACATGTTTAACTATGACAAGCGTATCATATGAATGTTTAAGAAATATAAAGTTTACATAAAATTTAAATTAAATTCCGCTTAATTTTAACAAAATAATCCAATTATTGTAAGCATTATTTCAGAATCATTCCCATTCGTAAGGTGTTTCCTGGTAGACGCAATAATTTAGCCAGTTTGCAAATAAAAGATGTGCATGGGATTTCCATTTCTGTACCGGCTTTCTCCCCGGATCATTATCCTGAAAATAGGACAGCGGAATGGCGGTGTTCTTGCCTTTTGCGAGATCTCGTTCATACTCCTCTTTCAGGGTAAACAAATCGTATTCTGGATGACCTGTCAGAAATACTTGCTTTGCATCCCTTGAAGAGACCAGACAAACCCCGGCTTCAGCAGATTCACTGATAATGTCCAGTGCTTCAACCGCCTCAATATCTTGTCTCTTTATATCCGTATGCCGGGAATGCGGCACATAGTATTGATCATCGAAGCCTCTGACAATTTTTACAGAAGTATTACAAATATCATGTTTGAAAACACCGAAGCATTTTTCCTTCAGACTATATTTATTTACGCCGTAATGATAGTAAAGTCCTGCTTGTGCACCCCAGCATATATGCAGAGTTGAAGTGACATTCTGGTTTGTCCATTCAAAAATATCTTTGAGCTCTTCCCAGTAGGACACCTCTTCAAATTCCAGATGCTCAATCGGAGCCCCTGTTATAATCATTCCGTCAAATTTTTTATGGCGGATTTTATTAAACGTCGTATAAAACTGCTGAAGATGCTGCTGCTTTTCTGTTTTTGAAACATGTGTTTCAGGACGCAAAAAGGTAATGTTCAGCTGAAGCGGCGAGTTTCCAAGTAGGCGCAATAATTGCACCTCTGTTTTTTGTTTTTCGGGCATAATATTTAAAATCACAATATTTAAAGGCCTGATGTCCTGCTGATAGGCTCTGGCATCATCCATAATGAAGATGTTTTCTTTTTCAAGAATTTCTTTGGCGGGAAGGTCAGCTGGAATATTAATAGGCATGGAAGTACCTCAACTTTCTTTATCATTCTGAGTTTTCTCTATTATAGAAAGTTTAGAATAATAATTCAATTTGCTTTTGTGTTACAATTGTGCGTGGAATCTATATTTATAAGCAGAAAGTAGGGCGCAGTGTGTTAAAAATTAAACATAAATCAGACATTGAAATCGCTCAGGAAGCACCAATCAAGCCGATTCAGGAGATTATTGGCGGTCTTGATATTTTAGAAGATGAAATTGACTATTACGGAAAATTTAAAGCGAAAATATCTTTGGAATTTTTAGATCGGGTTAAAATGAAACCTGACGGAAAAGTGATACTGGTGACGGCCATTAATCCCACTCCTGCAGGAGAAGGAAAATCAACTGTAACTGTCGGGCTTGGCCAGGCGCTTAATCAGCTTAAGAAAAAAGCCGTCATTGCTATAAGGGAGCCTTCACTTGGACCTACAATGGGAATCAAGGGAGGAGCTGCCGGAGGAGGGTACTCACAAGTCATACCCATGGAAGAAATCAACCTGCATTTCACAGGTGACATTCACGCAATCACAACAGCAAATAATGCGTTGGCAGCACTGATTGACAATCATATACATCAAGGCAATGAATGCCGGATCGATCCGAGAAGAATCACTTGGAAAAGGGTAATGGATTTAAATGACCGGGCACTTAGAAATATAGTAATCGGACTTGGAGGACCTGCAAATGGAACACCGCGCGAAGATCATTTTGACATCACGGTTGCATCTGAAATTATGGCCATTCTGTGTTTGGCATCTGATCTCAATGATTTAAGCAGCAGACTTTCTAAAATTGTGATTGGCTTTTCCTATCAGCGGGAACCTGTAACAGTCGGCAATTTGGGATTTGAAGGAGCTCTTACACTTTTATTAAAAGACGCCTTGAAACCGAATATTGTTCAAACGCTTGAACATACACCGGCCATTATCCACGGCGGGCCATTTGCTAATATCGCTCACGGCTGCAATAGCCTTCTGGGAACAAAAATGGCTGCAAAGCTTGGTGACTATGTTGTGACGGAAGCAGGATTTGGAGCGGATCTCGGCGCAGAGAAATTTCTGCATATTAAAACCCGTGCAGGAGAATTTTCACCTGCTGCAGTTGTCATTGTTGCAACTGTAAGGGCTTTAAAAATGCATGGCGGCGTCCCAAAAGACCAGCTTGGCATCTCAGACAAAGAGGCAATGCTTGCAGGTGCAGAGAATCTCGCGAAGCATATAGAATCGATTGAAAAATTCGGACTTCCTTATGTAGTAGCCGTTAATCGTTTTGTGACAGACACACAGGAAGAAACCGATGCTCTTATGAAGTGGTGTGAGCTTCATTCTCATCCTGCAGCTCTCACGGAGGTCTGGGAAAAAGGCGGTGCCGGAGGAATTAAGCTTGCAGAAAAAGTGCTTGAAACAATCGAGAACACAGAAAATCACTTTGATTACTTGTATGACTTAAATGACAGTATTAAGGACAAAATTGAAAAAGTTGCCAAAGCCGTTTATGGAGCTAAAGCCGTTGATTTTTCTTCAAAGGCATTGAAACAAGTAAAGGATTTTGAACAGTACGGTTGGTCAAATTTGCCGATTTGCATGGCGAAAACTCAATACTCCCTTTCTGACCAGCCTGAGCTTCTTGGCCGACCGAAGGATTTTACACTGACTATTCGTGAACTTAAGCCATCAATTGGCGCGGGGTTCCTGGTTTGTTTAACAGGAGATATTATGACAATGCCGGGGCTGCCGAAAAAACCCGCTGCGCTTTCGATGAATGTAGATGAAAAAGGGAAGGCAAAAGGGCTGTTTTAATGTTTGATCCGACTGCTTTTGATAACTTGAAGGTTGTGCTGGAAGGGGCTATTTACGACGCAGATCTTGGCGGCGTCATAACCGTAATCGGCCGTAAAGACCTAGTAGATCTTGCTGCCATGTCAAGATGCTATCAAAATACGTTTCAGTTAAAAGAAGGAAATAAAACGGTTTCCGCTGAATTTCAGTTATCCATGAGCCTATCTCAATTATCCGGAGAACTATTAAAAACAAGTGCTGTTCCGGAGTGCGAAGTTATCTTAACCTTCCAATCATGTTCATCATTTGCTGAAACTCCTATCAAATCTATAGTTGAAGAGCTTTGGGGTGTTTATTCAATTACCCATCAGATTTCATACAAAGTTCCTTTTGAGCACTATCACCATACATTTAAAGTGCATTTCAACCGGCTTATAGGAGAAGAACAAGTAGATGACTTAATCACTATGACTGATCATGCCATCGATACTCTCGAAAAAATAAAAGAAGGAGCAAAGTGATGAGTATATTTGATATAAAAATAAAAACCATTAACGGTGAAGAACAATCTATGAGTATTTATAAAGGCAAGGTTCTTGTCATTGTAAACACAGCCAGTAAATGCGGCTTCACTCCGCAATATAAGGCGCTGCAGGAGCTTTATGAACGCTATCAATACGAGGGGCTTGAAATCCTGGGCTTTCCGTGCAATCAGTTTATGAGCCAGGAGCCGGGAGACGAAGAAGAAATCAAAAGCTTTTGCCAATTGAATTACGGTGTAACCTTTCCAATGTTTGCAAAAGTTGATGTAAACGGCTCTGATGCACATCCTCTTTTTACACATTTAACAAAAGAAGCGCCTGGACTTTTAGGTTCAAAAGCTGTGAAGTGGAATTTTACGAAATTTCTCTTAGATCGACATGGAAAAGCAGTCGAAAGGTTTTCGCCTAATACGGATCCTAAGGAAATGGAAGAGAAAATTCAGCAATTGTTAAAAGAAGAAGCCTGAGCAATCGGCTTCTTTTCTTATATCTTTGGCTTAGGAGGATTTTTCATGAAAATCATTGATGCTCATATGCATATCTCAAATATTCAAAGTTTTAAGCACACGGCTGAGACATTATCATTTGTCGACTATTCGATTGCCGGCCTGCAAAAAGAATATGAAGAAGAGGGTGTTGTCGCTGCAGTTGCCATGGGTGTAACAGAAACAAAGCCTGGGGGTTTTCCTGATCCCGATGCAAAAACGCCAATGGGAATTGATCTTGATGGTCCGGTTCCAAAAGAGTTTTTTTATTGTCCCGGTATAAATCCAAATAAATTGAATGATCAGAACCTGGTATTGCTTGAAAAATCGCTTCAGGATCCGCAGACTGCGGGAATTAAAATCTATTTAGGGTATTATCCTTATTACGCCTATGACAAAGTTTATGGGCCTGTATATGAGCTTGCAAAGGCATACCGGCTTCCAGTTGTCTTTCACACGGGAGATACATACTCAGAACGCGGACTATTAAAATACAGTCATCCGCTTACACTTGACGAAGTGGCAGTCGAAAACCGCGATATCCAGTTTATGATGGCGCATTTGGGAGATCCGTGGGTGCTGGACGGGGCAGAAGTTGTCAATAAAAATGACAATATGTTTGCAGATTTATCCGGACTGATTGTCGGCACAGAAAAGGATATTTCAGATAAAAAGAAAACAAGGTTTTTTGATCATCTGATGCATGCCTTATCATATTGTGAACACTATGAAAAGCTTATATTCGGTACGGACTGGCCATTAATTGGAGTCAAACCGTTTATAGATTTGTATAAAGAAATAATTCCTGAGGAGCATCACGAAAACTTTTTTTATAAGAATGCGCTGACATTATTTCCAAAATTAAATACTGTTTTAAAAGAGGATTCTTAATTGCGGATGCTTAATAAAAGGATAGGGATAGTTTAAATACTAAACAAAGGGGTAGTCATATATGAGGAGCAAAATTGCATGGGTAACTGACAGCACCGCAAGCATAGATGCAGAGCTGAAAGATCATCCAGACGTCTTCTGGGTGCCGATGGTGATCTGCATAAATGATGAAGAATATCTTGACGGAGTAAATCTTCAGGCTGATGATCTATATGTTTTATTAAAGGATTCATCTAATGCCATCACTACCTCACAGCCGCCTCCAGGTGCATTTATTGAGCTGTATACTAAGCTTGCAGAGGACTATGATGAAATTGTTTCTATCCACTTATCCAGTTTGCTTAGCGGTACATATACTTCTGCTGTACAGGCTGCTGCTGAAGTAGACATTCCTGTAACTGTTGTCGATTCTCTGACATTATCAGAACCTTTGACAAGGCTGGTTAAGGCAGCGGTAAAAATGCATGAATCCGGGCTAAAACCTGATGATATTGCATCAAAGCTTAAAACGCTCCGTGAAAATCACCGCACATATGTCCTGATCGGCGATTTAACAAGGCTCCATAAGAGCGGCAGAATGTCAGGGACACAATATATTATCTTGGAAGTCTATTAAACATCCAGCCAATTATCCGCGTGGAATCAGGCAAGCTTACCACAGCAGAAAAAGTAAGATCAGAGAAAAAAGGGTTTCAGTATATTATCAATCTAATTAAAGAAGGAAATCAAAATCACTCCATTCATGAAATAGCAATTTTATTCAGCTCCAAACTCGACAAGTCTTCTAAACTGTATGAAGTCCTTCAAAAAGAATTTCCTGACATCCATATCAAACTTGTTCCGCTCTGTACAACAATTGGAGTTCATACAGGAGAGGATGTCGTGGGCGTGACATGGTTTGAAGAATAGGAAGTGTCAATGTGAAACAAATAGCAGAAAATGTAGAAAAGTTTGTTAAAGCCCGCCTTGAAACAGAGGGGACGGGGCACGATTGGCTCCATATTGACAGAGTCCGCAGAACAGCTCTAAACCTTGCAAAAAAATACTCGTGTGATTTAACGATTATCGAACTATCCGCTTTATTGCATGATTTAATCGACGACAAACTGAGTGATGACATCCGGATGAAAACGGATGAGGTTGCAAATCTCTTGAGAGAAGAAGGACTCGATCCTGATTCGATTCAGGAAGTCCTGACCATTATTTCAACCATTTCCTTTAAAGGCGGAAAAAGGAGAGCGGTTTCTTCAATAGAAGCACAGATTGTCCAAGATGCAGACAGGCTGGATGCGATGGGCGCAATTGGCATAGCCAGAGTCTTCTCTTACGGAGGTTCAAAAGGAAATCTAATCTATGATCCTGCCATTCCAGTACGTGACAGCATGACCTACGAAGAATACCGTACAATTAAATCAACTTCAATCAATCATTTCTATGAAAAACTGCTGAAGCTCAAGGATTTAATGAATACGGAAGAAGGCAAAATGGTCGCGCTGCAGCGTCACCAGTTCATGGTCGACTACTTGTCTCAATTTTTTCTTGAATGGGAAGGACCAAACAGAGGGCTATAAGCCGGATTCTCGAAATGGCATGAACTCTTTCAGCTATGTTAGAATGATTGCAGAGATTAAACAGGGAGTGACATGGCTTTGAATATTAAATCGATTGAACCGACTCCAAGTCCAAATACGATGAAAGTTATTTTAGACGAAGAGCTGCCAGGCGGAAAAAGCAATAATTATAAAAAAGAAACTGCAGAAGGAGCGCCTCAAGTCATACAGGAAATCCTGAAAGTTGAAGGTGTAAAAGGTGTTTATCATGTTGCAGATTTCCTTGCTGTAGAGCGCAATGCGAAATTTGACTGGAAAGAAATTCTCCCTAAAGTCCGCGCTGCCTTTGGTGAAAGTGTTGAAGCGGGAGCAGAAAACAAACCTCAAATCAACGAACATTTTGGAGAAGTGAATGTGCACATTCAAATGTTCAGCGGAATCCCGATGCAGGTAAAGCTTTCGGACGGGGAGACTGAAAAAAGATTCGGATTGCCGGAACGCTTTCAAAAAGCCGTCCTGCAGGCACAGCAAAATGCAGATAACGTCGTTCTTGAAAGAAAGTGGAAAGAACAAGGCGTCAGATACGGAGATTTGGATGAAATCGGCAAGGATGTTGTTGAAGAGCTTCAGGCTGCGTACAGCGATGAACGGTTAACAAAAATGACAGAAGCACTACTGCAAAAAGATAAAGCAGAACCGGTTCCTGCCCGCAAATCGTATGAAGTTACCACGAGTATGCTTGATGAACCCGATTGGACTGTCCGGTATGCGCATCTGGAGCAGATGAACCCGAAAGAAAGTGATTTGCCCGTTTTAGACAAAGCGCTGAATGACGAGAAAGCGTCCATACGCAGACTTGCTGCTGTCTATTTAGGAATGATTGAGGAACCAGCTGTTCTTCCATACCTTTACAAAGCATTGAAAGATAAATCCGTAACGGTCCGCAGAACAGCGGGAGATTGTCTCTCAGACATTGGTGACCCAAGTGCCATGCAGGAAATGATGCTTGCCTTAAAGGATAAAAACAAGCTTGTCAGATGGAGAGCGGCCATGTTTTTATATGAGGTAGGCGATAAAAGTGCTCTGGAAGCCTTAAAACAAGCTGAAAATGACCCTGAGTTTGAAGTCAGCCTTCAAATCAAAATGGCGATCGAACGAATTGAAGGCGGAGAAGAAGCGAAAGGCTCTGTCTGGAAGCAAATGACGGAAAGCAGAAAGTAATTAGAAAAAAAGACTAAATCATCTAAACTGATTTAGTCTTTTTGTGAGTAAAAAAGGCTCTTTAAGCAACCTAAAAGGTCGCAAGATGCTTTGGGGTAGCTGAAATACCTGGGTTCTGGGGGCCTGTATGAATCCCCATAAACAGCTCAATTCGAGGAATCAGGTAATCATAGAGCACGTATGAGACCCTAAACCAGCTTCGAATCCAGGAATCGGGTAATCAAAGAGTCCGTATGAGACCCTAAACCAGCTCAAATCCAGGCATTGGGTAATCATAGAGCACGTATGAGATGCTAAACCAGCTCAAATCCAGGCATTGGGTAATCATAAAGCTCGTATGGTGCCCCAAACCAGCTAAACTCCAGGCATTGGGTAATCATAGAGCCTGTTTGAGACCCTAAACCAGCTCAAATCCATGCATATAGGGTAATCATAGAGCTCGTATGGTGCCCCAAACCAGCTAAACTCCAGGCATTGGGTAATCATAGAGCCTGTATGAAACCCAAAACCAGCTCAAATCCATGCATTAGGTAATCATAGAGCTCGTATGGTGCCACAAACTAACTCAACTCAGGCATCGGGTAATCATACAGTACGTATAAGACCCTAAACCAGCTTCAAATCCAGGTATCGGGTAATCATAGAGCACGAATGAGACCCTAAACCAGCCCAAATCCAAGCATTGGATAATCATAAAGCACGAATGAGACCCTAAACCAGCCCAAATCCAGGCATTGGGTAATCATAAACCTCGTATGGTGTCCCAAACCAGCTTAAATCCAGGAATCAGGTAATCATAGAGCACGAATGAGACCCTAAACCAGCCCAAATCCAAGCATTGGATAATCATAAAGTACGTATGAGACCCTTAACCAGCTCAACTCCAGGCATTAGGTAAGCATAGAGCCGTATTGTGCCAAACCCATAAATCGGGTAATCCTCTTGTTGCTGTTATGTAAAGAAGCAGCTTTTTTTGCCTTGAAAAAAGCATGAAATGAAACTTTATACCTGAATGAATAACATGCATTATGAACACTGGCACTAATTTTGGAAAAAGGATGGATGAGCGAATGACACATTCCCCTAAGGCTGCATTTGATAAATTAGCCGGTATTTATGAACGGCAAGTAGATCAAGACAGCCCATACAATACGGATTACGAACGCCCTGCGATGCTAAGCATGATTCCAGAACAACTGGACGGCTTGGCTATCCTTGATGCTGGCTGTTCAGCAGGCTGGTATACAAAAACGTTTCTTGAAAAAGGCGCTGACGTAACAGCTATAGATATCAGCCCAGAAATGGCGAAGGCTGCAAGACGGAGAACGGGAGGCGCAGCCCGTATTATTTGTCATGATTTAAATCAGCCTCTTCCATTTGAAAATCATTCTTTTGATATGATTGTCAGTTCACTCACTCTGCATTACTGTAAAGACTGGTTTCCTATTTTTAAAGAGTTCAGCAGAGTACTGAAGCCAAAAGGGCGGCTTGTCTTTTCCACGCATCATCCATTTATGGATTTTAAACTTTTTAAATGTGAAAACTACTTTGAAGAAGTGCTGCTTCATGACACTTGGGAGAAAGCGGGTTCATCTTTTGAGGTCAGCTTTTACCGTAAACCGATGGAGAAAATTGTAACCGAAACAAGCCGTTTTTTTGTTATAGATGAACTGTCTGAACCAAGGGGTACAGAGAGCTTTAAGAAAAATCATCCAGCGAACTATGAATATGTTATGACAAACCCTCATTTTCTTATCATAAAAGCAACATCAAGAAAAATGGAAGATTAGGGGCAAAAGAGGAGATAAAATTAATGATTATATTAAAAAGCGAAAGAGAAATTAACCAAATGCATGAGGCAGGCAAACTGCTCGCTTCATGTCATAAAGAAGTGGCTAAGTTAATTAAGCAAGGTGTCACGACACTTGAAATTGACGCTTTCGTAGATGACTATCTAAAAAAACATGGAGCAACAGCAGAGCAAAAAGGCTATAAAGGGTATGAATATGCAACTTGTGCTTCTGTAAATGATGAAATCTGTCATGGATTTCCCAGTAAAAAACCATTGAAAAACGGTGATATTGTCACAATCGATTTCGTCGTTAATTTAAATGGAGCATTGGCTGATTCTGCCTGGACACATTCTGCAGGCATTATATCCGAAGAAGCGCAAAAGTTAATGGATGTTACTAAAACAGCCATGTATAAAGGGATTGAGCAGGCAGTCATCGGCAACCGCCTCGGTGACATCGGTCATGCGATTCAGTCTTACGCAGAAGGAGAATCATTTTCTGTCGTACGAGACTTTACAGGTCATGGCATCGGGGAAAACGATGCATGAGGAGCCGACCGTGCTTCATTATGGCAAACCAGGCAAGGGGCTAAGACTCAGAGAAGGGATGGTCATTACAATAGAGCCAATGTTAAACGCAGGCACATGGTATTCTAAAATGGATGATAACGGCTGGACGGCACGGACAGTAGATGGGAAATTGTCTGCTCAGTATGAACACACTGTTGCGATTACAAAAAACGGCCCGTTTATTTTAACAGAACAATAAGATCTAGGAATGAAGCGTACCTCTGTAAACCTTAAACAGAGGTTGCTTTTTTTCTATCAAGGAGGCTTGATGAAGGAGCAGATTGACAATTCATGTGAATTTAGCTTTTTTAACATATTATTTTTATAAATTATGCGAATATTGTTGAAATACTAATGAATTCGGACTATAGTATATAACAATACAAATTTAACGGGGTGAAGAAAGTGAGCAAAAAAGATCTTAGAATCAAAAGTAAAGTAATCAGCGATGATATGAAACGAATGCCTAACCGCGCCATGCTTCGTGCGGTAGGACTTAAGGATGAGGACTTTCAAAAGCCGATGATCGGCATTGCCTCTACGTGGAGCGAAGTCACTCCTTGCAATATACATATTGATAAGCTTGCAGAGCTGTCTAAAAAAGGCGCCAGTTCAGCTGGTGGTGCAGCACTTATTTTCGGAACAATTACTGTTTCTGATGGTATCTCAATGGGAACCGAGGGTATGCGCTACTCTCTTCCAAGCCGTGAAGTCATTGCAGACTCGATTGAAACAGTTGTCGGAGCTGAGAATTTAGATGCCTTTGTTGCAATCGGAGGCTGTGACAAAAACATGCCGGGCTGTATGATCGCAATTGCGCGTGCCGAGGTTCCGGCTGTTTTCGTATACGGCGGAACGATTAAACCTGGAAGATTAAACGACAAAGACATTGATATCGTTTCTGCATTTGAAGGGGTAGGGAAATTTAATAACGGTGATATTGACAGCGACGGATTGCATCAGATTGAATGCCATGCCTGTCCTGGTGCGGGTTCCTGCGGAGGAATGTATACAGCAAATACGATGGCATCAGCTATTGAAGCAATGGGAATGAGCCTCCCTGGCAGCTCATCTAATCCTGCTGAATCAGAATTTAAAGAAAATGATTGCTATGAAGCAGGCCAGGCTGTTTATCGCATGCTTGAACAAGACATTTATCCAAAAGATATTATGACTAAAAAAGCATTTGAAAATGCTATCACAGTTGTTATGGCTCTCGGTGGATCAACAAATGCCATTCTTCATTTAATGGCTATTGCCCATTCCATTGATGTAGATCTATCTCTTGAGGACTTTGAGCGCATCCAAAGAACCGTTCCTCACATTGCTGATCTAAAACCAAGCGGAAAATACGTGATGCAGGATCTGCACGAAGCGGGTGGTGTGCCTGCTGTTATGAAGCTTTTGCTTGAGCATGGCTTGATTCATGGAGATTGTTTAACGGTAACAGGAAAAACAATTGCAGAAAATCTTAGAGAGCAGGAAGGCCTGAGAGAGGGTCAAAAAGTCATTTATCCCCTTGAGCAGGCATTAAGGAAAGATGGCCCGCTTGTTATTTTAAAAGGGAATTTATCTCCAAGCGGAGCAGTTGCCAAGGTTTCTGGTCTAAAAGTAACGAAAATGACAGGTCCAGCAAAAGTATTTGATACAGAAGAGGAAGCAACAGAAGCAGTATTAACAAATGAAGTAGTTGCAGGCGACGTTCTGATTATTCGCTACGAAGGGCCAAAGGGCGGTCCTGGAATGCCTGAGATGCTGTCTCTTTCCTCTATCATTGTAGGGAAGGGGTTAGGAGAGAGTGTTGCTCTTCTAACAGATGGCCGCTTCTCTGGAGGCACTCATGGCCTTGTTGTAGGCCACATCACTCCGGAAGCTCAAGTAGGCGGACCGATCGCTCTTGTGAAGTCAGGCGACTTAATTACGGTTGATAGTGATAACCGTGAGCTTCGTCTCCATGTTTCTGATGAAGAATTAGCAGAAAGAAGACTTACTTGGTCTGCTCCGCCGCTTAGAAAGCGCGGAGTATTAGGAAAATATGCAAGAACTGTTTCATGTGCTTCGCAGGGTGCAGTTACAGATGCATTTGAAGATGTTAAGGAATCGCAGAAAACACACTGAGGCTCGTTTGTTGAATTGTCATTCCTCCTGTAGTATTCTTTTACTACATGCGAAGGTTTAGGAGGAATGATTATGTCAATGGCATATGAAGAATACATGCGTCAAATGGTGAAGCCAATGCGCGCTGAGCTTACGAACGCAGGGTTTAACGAATTAACAACCGAAGAAGACGTAAAAGAATTTATGGAACGTGCTGAAGGTACGACATTGGTTGTTGTGAATTCTGTCTGCGGTTGTGCAGCAGGACTTGCAAGACCGGCTGCCACTCAGGCTGTTATGCAGGCTGAGCATGCACCACATAATCTTGTGACAGTTTTCGCTGGACAGGATAAAGATGCCACAGCTGCGATGAGAGAGTACTTTGAAGGCTATGAACCTTCATCTCCTTCTATGGCACTTCTTAAAGGAAAAGATGTGGTTCACTTTATTCCTCGTCACGAAATTGAAGGCAGCTCAATTGAACATATCATGGAAAATTTATTAAATGCATTTGAAGTTAATAAATAATGGAAAGGATGCCTATTAGGGCATCCTTTTTTATGAATGAAGAATGATACGGAGTGAAAGACTTTGATTGTAACAACAGCAGGCAGGACAAATCTTGAGATGATCAAACTCGCGGAAGAGATTTCTTCTGATTTAAAAGCTGAATATAAAGCCCGAAAAAAACGATCCATAGCCAAAATGAAGGAAGAATATAATTCGGATGTACTCGTCGTTGGGCAGAACCGGCTGGAACTCCATGAGGCAGGGAACACCGATCCTTTCTTCTTCCATCCTAATTCAGCCATGTTCCGTCTGAAACGATTGCAAAAAGGGGAGAGTGATCCTTTAATTTTTGCATCAGATTTAAAAGAAGGAGATCGTTTTTTAGATTGCACATTGGGACTTGGATCCGACAGTATAATAGCAAGCTACGCGGCTGGTGAAACAGGAATGATCACAGCAGCTGAAGCGAATCAACTCGTTGCTTACCTCGTTGAAAAAGGTCTCAGCAAATGGGAAACAGGAATGGCAGAATTTGATAAAAGTATGCGCAGAATCCAAGTTGTAGGAATGAATCATGCAGAATACTTACAATCCTTAGACACAAATTCATATGATGTTGTCTATTTTGACCCAATGTTTGAGGAGCAAATAGATGAATCACATGGGATCGAACACTTAAGGTCACTGAGTGTGCATCAGGAGATTACAGAAGACATTATCAAAGAAGCTAAACGGGTGGCTAAAAAAAGAATTGTTTTAAAAAACCACTACAAAAGTGCCTCTTTTGAAAAACTTGGCTTTCATGTTTATAAACGAAAATCAGCGAAATTCCATTTTGGTGTGATAGAAATAAAAGATTCGTGAAAAATAGGATGAGGAGGTGCTTATCTAATGTCAAAACGCAAGAGTGATCCATCAAAATCACAGCTTGGTTCTCCGGAAGTTCAAGGTCAGGGGACAACAGCAAGTGAAACAGGCCGCAAGCAATCTTCAGCAAATAAAAAGCAGAAACAGTAATAAGTAAAAAACTCATGGCGAGCGCCATGAGTTTTTTTAATCTGTTATTTCTGCGAAAATAAAATATGCCAGAGTCACGAATGATGCAATAATAAACACTGATTCAAAACCCATTCTGATTCACTCCAATAGTGTGAAAGTATTTTATTTCCAACCTCTTCTTTAGTGTAAACTTTTTCATCTCTTTTTAAAACCTTTTAAGGCACTAGATTTTCTTTTTTTGCGAAAAATTTCTATAAATTTAGAATTTATCTATGATAGAATAATATTATAATAGGAAGACTGGGAGGAATAGAGAACATGATGAACAAATGGATGCGGAAAACGCTTGTCATCTTATTTACTATTGCAACCTTCGGATTGGTCGCTCCTCCAGCTGCCCTCACAGTCGAGGAACATTCCTCTGAAGATTCATCTGCTAAATTAACCAACTCAGACAAACACTTTTTTACTGATGAAACCGCTTACTGGCAACAGCCTAAAGAGTCCTCCATCTCAACTTTTGTTAAAGCAGCCGAGGTTCAGTCCTTTCAAAAATTCGGAGACAGAATCGGAACCGTCATTGAGGATGAATTCAGGCAGATCATTCTTCCGAAAATAGAAGAAGCCATAAAACAATATGTTGATGAGTACTCTGATGAAGATATTCAGGATTTGGCCATTTCAAAAAAACCTGCAGACGGCAAAGGCGAGAAAATCTTTCACCTGTATAACAAACAGACAGGACAGGATGTACTTAGATTTCATGTCCGCCGCGATCATCCGCCAAAGCAGGGGTATTGGTTTAATTTTCATTATCATACGCACCACGATTCTTTTCAAAAGCATCATGAACTTGGCAGCATCTACTGGAATCAGAACATGCCGCCAAATTGGATGACACATTAAAGGGGTGCAATGGCCATTGAGTAAATACACAATCGATGAAATGGTAAAAACGACGAAAGAAATGCTGAATGACAGGGGTGTTACATTAGAGGATATCGCTGATATTGTGATGACACTTCAGCGAAAATACATCCCGAATATTACACTTGAAGATTGTGTTGAAAATGTAGAGAAGGTCCTTAATAAACGTGAAATTGTGCATGCCGTGCTGACTGGTCTTGCCCTTGATCAGCTTGCTGAACAAAACTTGCTTCCGCAGCCGCTGCAGCATCTTGTTGAAACAGATGAACCTCTTTATGGCATTGATGAAATCATTCCGCTTTCCATCGTAAATGTATATGGCTCTATCGGATTGACCAATTTCGGTTATTTGGATAAAGAAAAATTCGGAATCATCAAAGCTCTGGATGAACACAGCGGAAATCGCGTGAATACATTTCTTGATGACCTGGTTGCAGCACTTGCCGCTGCTGCAGCAAGCAGAATGGCACACCGGGCCCGGGATATTGCAGATGGCAGACAGACTCAGGCTACTATATAAAGATTAAAGCCCCTGATTTTATATCATGGGCTTTTTTTATTTTAGCTGAAACTTTTCTTGCGCCCAAACGTATTAAACTTCGGAAGGCTGAATAAATAAAGATGTATATTTTATGACTAATAATCAAAATACTTAACAAGCAATCTTTTATTCAGTATAATGAAAAAGTTAACGTAATATTTAGGAGGAAATGGTAGATGTCAATTTTGCAAGGAATGCTTGACACGTACGCACAATTTTTCAATTGGGAAATGTGGGGACAAGTCCTTACAGATCCGGTTTCATGGGGACTTATTGGTACATTAGTTATTCTCGAAGGGTTATTATCAGCAGATAACGCTCTTGTACTGGCTGTAATGGTAAGACATTTACCTGAAAAGCAAAGAAAAAAAGCGTTATTCTACGGTTTGCTTGGAGCATACATCTTCCGTTTCATTGCTATCGGTGTCGGTGTATTCTTAATTAAACTATGGTGGGTCAAAATATTAGGTGCCGCTTATCTCGCTTGGCTTGCTGTCAAATACTTCATGGATAAATCAAAAGAAAATGCTGAAGGTGATGAAGAGCACGGCGGCATGAATAAAAATGGCCTTCTTATCCGCCTCTTCGGAACATTCTGGGGAACAGTTGTTGCAGTTGAATTAATGGATATTGCATTCTCTGTAGACAGCGTTCTTGCAGCGTTCGGCGTCAGTGAGCAGGTATGGGTCCTTCTTCTCGGAGGAGTTCTTGGGGTTCTTATGATGCGAGGAGTTGCAGGTGTCTTCCTTAAATTGATCGACAGAGTTCCTGAACTTGAAACAACTGCTTATATTCTTATTGCTCTAATCGCTATCAAAATGGGATTAAGTGTTGCAGGTGTTCATATTGAGCACTCCGTATTCTTCATCATCATTCTAGTGATGTTCGCAGGTACATTTGCTCTTAACTATTACCGCAAAAAATCAAGCCAAAGCAACAGCACTGGCGTTTGATCCGTCAGTAAAAAAGCCGCATTTGCGGCTTTTTTTATTTGTCCTCGTTTTTCTATAGGATTCCTCTGAAATATAAATAAAAAATGGATATTAGTCCGATTGATGTGAGTCCGTCGAGAACCATGTAGCTTTTAAGCGTCATAACTTCAATCACTTCTTGTGTCAGCTGCTGCCGCTGTTGATAAGGAATATTCCTGTTTAATAGCATCCTCATGTTTTTCACCCAATTTCCATGATAATTTCCATCATATGGTGAAGTTTGCATAAAAGTTACAGATTCCAATATCTGTTCGGCACAAAATTAATATGTTACTATTTTCATATATATATTGTTCGAAACAGTCAGAAAATCCTTCAAGGAGTTATACATATATTATGAAAATCAAAATGCTTGTTCTCTTCATCTCGCTTATATCGATGTTTTCTATCTATCAATTTGTTTTTGCAGATGCTCCGTCAGGCAGTCTTCTTAAAGATCATTCGCTTTCTTCTAAGGTCTCGCTATCATCAAGCTCAGCGCTTTACAAAATGGTTTATGTACCAGATCATTCCTTTTCAGAAAAAGATGCAGAAGTTATGCTGAACCATTTAAATCATGTTCACCCTATCATTTTGACAAAAGCTCTTCAGCAAAACGTGACAATTAAATTGTTTACAGGGAAGTTAACTGATGAGGAGGGCCTTGAGCATTTATCAGGACTGACTCCCCGGGGCTATGGAACGGAATCAGTCTGGGACACCGTGCCTGGAATGACGGAAGATAATAGAGTCTTTGTCAAAATTGGCCACAGTCAATATGGCCAGGGACATGGATCTGTCTCGCTTGAGCTTCATGAGTTTGCACATGCTGCAGATCGGAATGTGTTTTCAAACATAAGAAGCAATCCTTTTTATTTGAATATATGGAAGCAGGAGGCCGGTCTGCTCTTTTCAGGTAAAACATACTTTGAACGTTTTCCTGAAGAATATTTTGCAGAGATTTTTGCCATGTATTATTTGAATGAAAAAACAAAAGATGAGCTGCTTCATAAGGCTCCGCTGTCTTATAGATTTATTTCGAAACTTCATAAAACGGTAGAAAACTAGAGAAACTTCCTATACAATTATCTCTAGTATCTAAACGAAGGAAGTGTCTTTAAATGAAGCAATATTTGGACTTATGCAAACACGTGCTGCAATCTGGAACCGTAAAAGAAGACCGGACAGGAACTGGAACAATCAGCACATTCGGATATCAAATGAGATTTGATTTAAAAGAAGGATTTCCTCTTTTGACAACGAAAAAGCTTCACTTGAAGTCAATCATACATGAACTAATCTGGTTTTTGCGGGGAGATACGAACGTAAAATACCTGCAGGAAAATGGAGTGCGCATCTGGAATGAATGGGCAGATGAAAATGGCGAGCTTGGTCCTGTATACGGACATCAGTGGCGCTCATGGACAGGGGCGGACGGTCAGACGGTTGACCAGATCTCAAAGCTGATTAGCCAAATTAAAAACAATCCTGATTCACGCAGGCTCATTGTGAGTGCATGGAATCCTGCAGATGTCGATGAAATGGCACTGCCTCCATGTCATTGTTTTTTTCAATTTTACGTAGCTGACGGAAAGCTGTCCTGCCAGCTTTACCAGCGTTCTGCAGACGTTTTTCTTGGTGTCCCATTTAACATTGCATCCTATGCATTATTAACAATGATGGTGGCTCATGTGACAGATTTAGAACCAGGAGAGTTTGTTCATACATTTGGAGATGTGCATATTTATAAAAATCATCTAGAACAGATAGACCTTCAGTTAACCCGTGATGTACGTGAGCTTCCAAAAATGAGACTGAATCCTGATGTAAAGTCAATTTTTGATTTCACATATGAAGATTTCACATTAGAAGGCTATGACCCGCATCCTCATATTAAGGGAGCAGTCAGCGTATGATTTCAATGATTGTGGCGATGGATGAAAATCAGTTAATAGGGCGTAATAATGACCTTCCTTGGCGGATACCGGCAGATTTGGCTTATTTTAAAAAGGTTACGATGGGACATCCCATTCTAATGGGAAGAAAAACGTTTGATTCGATCGGAAAACCCCTGCCTGGCAGAGAGAATATCGTTCTTACTAGAAATAAGCAGTATTCACATGAGGGAATTAAAGTCATTCATTCATTGGATGAAGTGCTCGTAAATGAAGCTTATGCAGATCAAAATGTCTTTATCATCGGCGGAGCTGAAATTTTTAAAGCGTGTCTTCAGTCCGCAGACAGACTGTATGTGACAAAAATTTATGAAACATTTGAGGGAGATACTTATTTTCCTGAGTTTAAAGAAGACCTTTACAAAATCATTCATCGGGAAAAAGGTCCAAAAGATGAAAAAAATCCGTATGATTTTGAATTTATTGTTTATGAAAAATAGAATATGCATCTCAAAAACTCTCAAAGGCTGAGCCCTCTGAGAGTTTTTTTTTATACCTTATATAAATGGTACATCTGGTACATAGAACAGGACACAGAAAAACATAGCTGCACTGCCGGCTAGAACAAAGCCGTGCCAGATGGCGTGGTGATAGGGTATTTTTCGCCATACATAGAAGATCGCTCCGATCGTATACAGCAGTCCTCCAGTAAGTAGCAGCGCAAATCCCTCAGGACTTAAAAATTCATATAGTGGTTTTATAGCGATAATAATCAGCCATCCCATCAGGATATAGGCAAGTGTTGATAAAATAACAAACTTCTTAACGAAGAAAATTTTCAGCACGATTCCTGCGATTGCAAGTCCCCATACAATACCAAGCAGGGTAAAGCCAAGTGTTCCCCGGAGAGGAACGAGCAGAAACGGCGTATATGTGCCTGCAATCAGCAAATAGATGGCGGAATGATCCAGAATTTCAAAAACATCCTTTGCCTTGCGGTGAGGAATTGCGTGCAGCAAGGTTGAAAAAAGATATAAAAGGATCATGGTTGCGCCAAAGATTGAAAAGCTGACAATATGCCAGGCGTCACCGTATTTAGAGGCAAAGATGATAAGATAAACCAATGCGGGTATGCTTAGCAGGACACCAATCCCATGTGTTATGGCGTTTGCAATTTCTTCTTTAATCGAGTACTCCATTTTGCGCTGCCTCCTTATTTATCGTTTGAAGATTTTCCGTTAAGGACTGAAGAAAATCCAGGCCTTCAAGTGTAATTTTCGTTCCCGCACGTCCCCGTCCTTTTGTCACATAATCATTTTTCTCGAGGAAATCGAGTCGATGCCTAACCTGCTGAGGTGTTAGAGGGTGACGAGAATTCTTGCTGCTGTCAGAGATCATTCTCCGGCTTGCAGGCTCCCCTTCCTCATTGCTTGAACGGATGCATTCCAGAATAAAAAGATATTCTTGTTTGTCCATGAGAGTAAGCGGCTTATCCTTTTGATTTTTTGGTTCTTTTTTCTGTTTTGCAGACTCCTGCGACATAAATGGTTCTTTAGGAAGATCGTGCAGCTGAATGGAACGGCCGTCACAGACTGTTAGTAAATAATCAATAGTATTTTTAAGTTCCAGCACATTTCCTGGCCATTGATATTTCGTTAGAATGTCCAAAACCGTTTTATCCATGCGGACGTCCTGGCGCCGCTGCTTTATAAATGAAGCGGAAAGGATAGGAATATCGCTGCTCCGTTCGTTTAAAGACGGCAGTGTCAGCTTTAGTACGTTAAGATAATAGTAGAAGTCTTCGCGCAGGCTGCCTTCATCAATTAATGCTTTTAAATGAACGGTTGATGAGGCAATAATTCGTACATCCACTATTCCAGGCTTTGAGGATCCAATCCTCTGCACTTGTTTATCCTGCAGAACACGAAGCAATTGCGCCTGAAGTTTTATACTCAGGTCTGAAATTTCTTTTAGAAAAACAGTTCCGCCATCAGCTTTTTCAATAAGCCCTTGTTTATTTTCGTGTTCATTGCCGAAAAGTTCATATTCAAGGACATCTTCTGAATATGTACTGCAGTTTATTGCCGCAAACGGCTTTTGTGCCCGCTCTGACCCATTATGGATGGCATTCGCAAACAGTTGCTTGCCGGTTCCGGTTGAACCTTCGATAATTATCGGCAAATCTGCTTTTGCGAGCTTTTTTGCTATATATTTTTTTTCAATGAAAAGAGGATGGTCTCCAATAATATCATCAAAATAATAAGCGGGTGCATGTTTTTCGATGATTTTCAGCTCCTTAAATGATTAATTGGGTTTATTATAACACCCAAACACAACTAATTGGAACCAATAAGATTTATTTTTTTAGAAAATTTTGAGATGAAAGGGACAGGCAAGTTGAATGAACAAGGTTTACCCGAGGATGAAATGGAATGGTGCTAGAGGAAAAAGGCGCTTCCCAAGTTGAAAAAGGATTGAGGCATCAAACACCAATCCCTTTCTAACTAATCCAAAGACCTGTTTTAACTGATCCATTGTGTTCATTTGTGTGCGGGGTTGAAAACCTTGCCGCCCATATCCTCATTCTGATCATAAAACGGCCATTGTCTTCATTTGCTGCAACAAAACAAGGAATGCTTCCCCGGCAGACTTAAGTTCAAATTCCAAGAAAATAACCACCAATGTTAAGAAATTATGAGAAAATTTTAATAATAACTTTTAATTATGAATATTCATGATATAATGTTCCAATTAAATCATTGATTGAGAAAGGATTTTACCCTATGAAACAAATGATGAATCTTGAACCCGCTATTCATGTGGCAGACATCTTAAAGGCGCACCATTTGTTAAAAGATGTTGTCATTCATACACCTCTTCAAAAAGATGAACGCCTTTCTGAAAAATATGATTGCAGCGTCTATTTGAAAAGAGAAGATCTTCAGATAGTACGTTCTTTCAAATTAAGAGGCGCCTATAACAAAATTAAACAGCTGACAAAAGAAGAAACTGTTAATGGCATTGTTTGTGCCAGCGCCGGGAATCATGCGCAGGGAGTAGCCTATTCTTGCAAGCAATTGAATATTCACGGCAAAATCTTTATGCCATCCACTACCCCTAGACAAAAAGTATCTCAGGTAGAGCTTTTCGGACGAGGGCACGTTGAGATTATACTTACTGGCGACACGTTTGATGATTCATATAAAAAGGCAAGAGAATGCAGCGAGTCAGAGGATAGAGCCTTTATACATCCATTTGATGATTTAGAGGTCATCGCCGGACAGGGAACGATTGCCATTGAAATTCTTAATGACTGCGATGCAGAGCTTGATTACGTATTTGCAAGTATTGGAGGAGGAGGACTGATATCAGGTATCGGGACTTATTTTAAACAAGTTTCCCCGGGCACGAAGGTCATTGGAGTTGAACCAGAGGGGGCACCTTCTTTTGCGGAATCGATTACAGCCGGAGAAGTGGTGGAGCTTGAAAATATTGATAAATTTGTGGACGGAGCAGCAGTGAAGCGGATTGGAGATCATAATTTTTCAATTTGCAGACAGACTGTAGATGATCATATCCTTGTGCCGGAGGGAAAAGTTTGCACCACGATTTTAAGCCTGTACAATGAGAATGCAATTGTTGCCGAGCCTGCAGGTGCTCTTCCAATCGCTGCCCTTGATTTTTACAGAGACGAAATCAAGGGGAAAAACATTGTCTGTATTATCAGCGGAGGGAATAATGACATTGGCCGCATGCAGGAAATGAAAGAGCGCTCGCTGATGTATGAAGGGCTGCAGCACTACTTTATTGTGAATTTTCCTCAGCGCGCCGGCGCACTTAGAGAATTTCTCGATGAAGTGCTTGGTCCAAACGATGACATTTCCAGATTTGAATATACGAAAAAGAACAATCGCGACAGCGGACCTGCATTTGTTGGAATTGAGCTGAAAAACAAAGAGGACTACACGGGTTTGCTGAATAGAATGCAGCGAAAAGGTTTTCCATTTACTGAAGTGAAAAAAGACAGCAGTTTATTTCATCTTTTCATTTAATTTTTGAATGAAAATTTTAGCCTTTACTGACACAATTAGACAGACTTCTGCTTTTAGTTGGGTTATAATATAAGAAACGGGTGAAAAAGAGGATTGATAACTTGTTATTCAAGAGCCTAGAGTTCAAGCTGTTAAATGGACATAAGGTAAAAATCACAGATATTCCAGTATTGGAGGAAGATAATCAATACCGATTTCTCGTTCAAATCCGACTGC
This sequence comes from Bacillus sp. V2I10, assembly GCF_030817055.1. Taxonomy (NCBI): domain Bacteria; kingdom Bacillati; phylum Bacillota; class Bacilli; order Caryophanales; family Bacillaceae; genus Bacillus; species Bacillus sp. V2I10. The sequence goes on from NZ_JAUSYV010000001.1 coordinate 2,239,251, forward strand.
AGACGTTTTTATCAAAGATCACAGCACAGAATCATCCAAACGATATTTATTCGTTCAGGGATTACTTGAAAAAATCAATAAAGTGGCCAGATTATGAAGCCATTTATCAACCTGTCATTTTAAAACATAACGCATAGCACGCCATAAGACCGCATAAACAACTTGCGGTCTTTTCTTTTGTTAAAATGAGAATAAAATATCCAAATTATTAAAAAGCTAGGAAAGGGTTTTACATAAGAATTGTAAGCAAATAAGATTGAAACATCTTTAATTGAGGGTATAATACAAGATAGTTAGATTAATAGGGAAGTGATACCGTTGACAAGCGTTAAAATTGTGACTGATTCCACAGGAGATCTAAGTCATGAGATGATTGAAAAATACGATATTAAAGTAGTTCCGCTGACGATCGTGATAGACGATGAATCTTACCTTGACCGTGTGGACATAGAGCCGGAAGAATTTATAAAAAAGATGAAAGAAGCGGACGAGCTTCCCAAAAGCTCACAGCCACCTGTTGGAAAGTTTGCACAAGTTTACGATGAACTCAGTGCAGACGGCAGCAGTATCATTTCTATACATATGACCGGGGGCATGAGCGGCACCGTTCGTTCAGCCGAAAGTGCAGCGGGTATGACAGATGCAGATGTTACCGTAATCGACTCCATGTTTATTTCAAGGGCAATGGCCTTTCAAGTGATTGAAGCTGCAAAAATGGCCCAGGCAGGTGCCTCCAAACAGGAAATTCTCGAACGGATTGAACACATTCGCAAAAACAGCCAGCTTTTCGTAACAGTAGATACACTTGAAAACCTGGTGAAAGGCGGCAGAATCGGCAGAGGCAAAGGGATGATCGGCTCACTTCTTAATATCAAGCCGATTGCGTCGCTTGCAGATGGCGTTTATACCCCTGTCACAAAAGTGAGGAGCCACTCACAAATTGTGAAATTTCTGGCCAAACAGTTCGCGGAAGATGTGAAAAACAAAACAGTAAAAGCTGTTGGCATCGTGCATGCAGATTCATTAGCGCTTGCAACAAACTTAAAAAATGCTCTCCTCGAAATGAATGCAGACTATCCAATTGATATATGCTACACAACGCCTGTTATTTCAACACATACTGGTCCAGGTGCCATAGGATTTATGTATTTTGCTGAATAGAGTTAATGACGCATGGGAAAATCCATGCGTTTTTTATGAGTTCTTTCTTTGAGTAGTTCATTAAATGCGAGATCTGTTTTCAGAAAATTGAAACCTTTCATCCTGACAAACGTATATATCAATAGAAAGTATCCTATGAAGCAGGTGATCAAAAATGCTTTGGATCATACTATTTTCACCACTGCTCCTTTTATCTGCCCTCGCCATCTATTTTGACAAAGTATCCGGAATGAGTCTTCCTGAACACTCAAAACAGGATGAGCATTCAGGTTTTCTTTCAGGAAATGCAAATGCAATGAACAGCAATGGAGGAGACGGAAACTCATTCTCGATTTAAAAAAACGGATGTTCCACTTTGGGAAATCCGTTTTTTTCTGCTCAAACTTCAGGGTTCTCAGTATCTGTTGGTTCCGCATAACCCTCTTTATACTGCTCATCAATTAAATCGCGGACATTTTTCATTGACATGCCTTTTTCATGTTCGATAATAGCTTTGGCTGCAATTTCAAGACAGACTCCGCATTTTGTCCCGTGATCGTCCCAGACGATGCCTCCGTTTTCTTTGCGTTCTTTAATGAAACAATTTCCATTATCCTTGTGTCCGGCAGATTCACCGCACCCGCAGTAGCAAGGCATATAGCTTAATAATTCCTCATGCTTTGCGGCTGCCGTATACAGGGTTTTAATTTCATCAGGCTGATCATTAAGAAACGAAGGAAGGACATCTGCTGACCTCGTTTCTTCTTGAATATCACCATTATCTTTAAAGGAGAGGCGGCTGCTGTGTTCGTGCTTCTTTTCACTGCTGGCGGATTCCTGACATCCGGCAAGTAAAACGGAACCTGCTAAAAATGCTGTCATGACGAATTGAACTTTGGTTTTCAAGGCACTTCACCTGCTTTTATTAGTTACTCATACTCTATCATATCTGCGCGATGGAACTTTTGAACAATTTATGAATTCCCATCTCATATAGATTAAAGAAGGGGTGAGGGGATGGCTAAAAAAGTCCTGTTCTTTGGAGATTTTGGGGTGGATGATATTGTCGCTTTGATGTACAGCTATTACAATAAGCAGATAGATGTAATTGGAATTGTCGCAGATTATGGCAATGTGTCTAAAGAGACTGCAATAAACAGCGCACGTTATTTTACTATGCTGACAAAGACAAATAATATCCCAATAATCGGGGGAGCAGCCAGACCCCTGACTGGTGAAATTCCTGTCTTTTATCCTGAAATTCATGGAGAGCAAGGATTGGGTCCAATTGTTCCGGAGATTGAAGTTTCACAGGAAGACTTTGAAAACTTTGAGCTGATCCGTTCACTCATTATTGAGCACCATTATGATTTAACCATTGTGAACGTTGGGCGCCTGACATCTCTTGCCACTGCTTTTGTTTTATTTCCGACTGTGCTTGGGAAGGTTAAGGAGATTTTTATTATGGGCGGGGCCTTTCTTTATCCGGGAAATGTCACGCCAGTTGCAGAAGCGAATTTTTACGGCGATCCCGCTGCAGCAAATCTTGTGATGACAATCGCAAAACGAGTCACCATTTTCCCGCTGAACGTCACCAATTATGCAATCATACCCGAGGAAATTATAGCGGATTTAGATCACTATTATCGGCGGAAAAATGACGAAGTAGGAATGCTGCTAAAACCGATGATTGATTTTTATACGAATTTTTAAAAAAAACACCCCCGAAATAGCGGGAGGACCTCTGCACGACCTGCTGACCTTATGGGGTGCAGTGAATGAAAAGCAGATAACTCTTGTAGAAAAGCCTGTTAAAATTATTCTAGAATCTGAATTTGCGAGAGGACAGAGTATAGCAGACTTCAGACCTTATAAAACCCTTGCTGATTACCCCGTTCACGGTATTGCGGTTAAGTTTAACTATGACGCTTTTATTGCTGATTTTGAGAGCATCATGAAGGGAGGATAATTGTGTCAATCATTTGAACTGTGTAACCACTTTCAAGCATGTGCTTCCCAATCTCTCAATGTTTTGTTAAACTTTTCATATTGGATTATTAGGAAAGGTGACTCCCTGCAATGAAAAAACACTATATACTATTACTTTTACTTGCTATTACTCTCTTATCAGGATGCGGTTCCAGCGGAATAAAAGGAGCTCTTAATTATGAAATTGCTGATTTTTCCTACATAAATCAGGATGGAAAGCCAGTCGGTTTAAATGATCTAAAAGGGGAAATCTGGGTAGCTAATTTCATTTTTACAAGCTGTGATACGGTTTGCCCGCCAATGACGGCGCATATGACAGAATTGCAGAAGCAGTTGAAAGAAGCTGGATTAGATGTACGGCTCGTCTCATTCAGTGTTGACCCTGAAGTGGACACCCCAGAGAAATTAAAGGAATTTGCAGGCAGATATCCTCTTTCACTTGAAAATTGGGATTTCCTGACCGGGTATTCTCAAAAGGAAATCGACAACTTTGCAAAAAGCAGCTTTAAAACGATCGTACAAAAGCCTGAAGGACAGGATCAAGTCATTCACGGAACATTGTTTTATTTAATTGATCAAAACGGCAAGGTCATGAAAGACTATGACGGAGTAGAAAATGTATCATATGATGAAATAATTGATGATGTAAAAAAGATACAGTAATGAAAATAAATCCGCAGATTGCGGATTTTTTTGCTCCATTACAGATAATGTTTCGATACTAATCATGATATTCACCTATTGGATTTACTGAGAATACAATACACCTAAATTGAAAATCAAATCAAAGAGGTGAAGCGAAAAAGATATGGTTTCATATATGGATTATACTTCTCCATCCGTTCAATACACGTTTACACGTAAATAAAAGCACCTTATTTAAAAAGGACAGCAGCAATTATATTAACGTATTAGGGATAAAACAGCTAGAGAGTCTGGAAAGTTATCTCTGCTTGATATATTTCTTAGTGCTCGAAATGTTGTGGAGCCGCATTATCATCATATAAGACCACTCTGCTTGCTGATGCCAGTGCAATTCCCTAATTCCGCCCGGCGTCAAACGCATATTGACTCCTGAGAGTGTAGTGGCAATCGGCAGTTCTCTTATTGTGATTTCTCTGGACCAGCCCCCATGATTTAATTGCATATGTGTGTCAGAAAAAGAGAATTTTAAGTTCGGCAAACTTCCAGCATCTGTTACAGGCGGAACCAGTAAATCAGGATTTTCAATGTCTCGCATGATGTCCCGCGGACCAAGATCTGTAGCGCCGGCACCATCTTCTCTAAGTGGCTGGGGAATATTTTTAAGAATGGATCTCTTTGAGAGCGGAGATTCCATAATACCTGCTCCTTTCATCAACTGCTCTATTTTTTAATCTGCTTTTTAATATATGCGCAAATCACTGTATGAGATGTTAAGTATATAAGTGATAGAGAAAACGCTATTTTTCTGAGAGGAAAAATAGCGTTTTTTATTTTATTACATAGATGGTACCTTCATTTATTTGATAATCAATTGAATACAGGGAAAATGATGAAAAAACAGCTTTCCTGATGGGTTCAGATTAAGATTCAATTTCACTGTCGGAAGTATACAGGATAATCTGTCAAGATGAAGCATCAATGTTAATTGTATGGAAGCATAAATGAATAGTGCTGATACTCATCTGTTTTTGCTGTAACTGTACGCAAATACATGTTATAATCATAGGCTAAAAGAACGGTGAAAGGGGATGATTACGATACGAAATCTGTTTATTTTGCTCATGGGATTACTGATGCTGCTATCCGGCTGTAATGCTTTATCAGGGAATCCTGCTGATATGGCTGCAAAACCGGTCAATAATAAAGAATATCTGATGAAGGAACCCATCCCCAAAAACTTTGTCCCAAGTAATTTAAATGTAGTTGCTATAGGTGATTCATTAACCGCCGGAGTAGGAGATGCCGATAATAATGGAGGCTACGTCGGAGATGTCAGCGATTTGCTGCAGCGCGAAGAAAACATTTCGTCTGTAGATGTGTCCAATTTTGGAGTCAGAGGTCATAAAACGACCGATTTGATAAAAGTTCTTGGAAATGAAAAAGTCATTGAAAAATTGAGAGATGCCGATATCATTTTGATGACAATTGGCGGAAATGATATTATGAAGGTTACACGCAATCATATTATAAACCTTAAACTTGGACCATACCGCGAGGAACAGCCTCTTTTTGAAAAACGGTTCAAAAAAATCATGAAGACGGTCCGGACCGCAAATCCTGATGCAGTCATTGTATATACAGGCTTATATAACCCTTTTAAATTTATGCTCCCTGAGCTCAGTGAAATTGACACGATTGTAGAAGAATGGAATCAGACATCAAACCGCATTATCATGGAAGACGGAAATGCCATTTTTGTCCCTACCCAAGACCTCTTTTCTAATCAATCGGTTGGGAAACTTCTATATATTGATGAGTTTCATCCGAGTGAAACAGGGTATTCATTAATAGCAGACAGGGTATACTCAAGCCTCTCAGACTAGATTTAAAAAGATTGGATGATTACTGTATGAGAAAATGGAAAACAGCCTTTATTATTTTACTCAGCTTAAACCTCATCTTTCTGCTTTTTATCATCGTATCGCCTTTTCTGCCTGCTGAACGGCCCCAGACGGAGTCAGCAGAGCTGACAAGTTCAGATACGATTCCTTTTACCGTGAGTTCTTCAAAAAGAGATCTAAATCTGCTGATTAATTATTACCTGGTTAAAGAAGCAAAAGCAAAAGAGCTGAATTACCGCGTAGAACTTGACGAAGAAGTGAATTTATACGGAACCGTAAAAGCATTCAATAAAGACGTTGATCTTACTCTTTCCTTCGATCCTCAAGTGAAAGAGGACGGCAATATGCTGCTTAAAGTGAAGCAATTATCTATAGGCCGTCTGACTATACCTGTTCCGTACGTGATGAGCTATATTAAAAAGACCTATCCATTGCCGGAATATGTATACATTGATCCGAAAAATGAAAGCATTGATGTTCAAATTACGGAGCTTAAATTTAAAAATAACCTGCGCGCAAAAGCAGAATCATTTGACCTGAAAAATGACGATATAAAATTTAAATTGTATGTTCCAATGGATATTCAAAATTGATTACGTTAAAAACACCATATTCTGACTTGAATATGGTGTTTTATTTTTATAAAAGAATAGGAAAGCATATAATTTTGCGCCTTGGTGTCTAGCTCCATTGCCCAACTCCTCGGCCAGAACAAATCCGGCAAAAAAGTCAAACCCGGACTTTTCTGCCGGATTCTTATCTGTCTGTCGGAGCTAAACGGGCGCTTCCGCTTTTCTTATGAAAATCATTCAAAAGTCACCGAATGATTCCCAGCAAGTGAATTTAATGCTGTAAAAATGAAAGAACGCTATTTATGATGGGAATTTCATTTTAAAAAGCAAACCCTTTCACAGATTCCTTAGTTCGATGAATAGGAATTAAGTCATGTTTTCAGTGGATTAATAAGAATAAATGATAGTAGTAGGATCAAAATGAAGCATGTATACTTATGAAAGATTTAGTCGAAATTAGGCGATTAGGACTTGCCAGCAGAGGAGGCAACTTCAATGCAATGTGATTATTGCGGAGAAAAAGAGATTGAAAAATTCTCAAACTACTGTCCGCATTGCGGAAAAAAATTATTTATGAATGACAGGGAACGGAAACTCTATCGTTTATCCAAACGTTCTTTATACATACTTCCTGCTGCGAGTTTTGTTTTAGTTTCAAGTCTATTATTTGCTGTATACGAGCATGAAGCAGCAAAAAATGAAGAAGTAGTTACGCTTCAAAAAAAAGCGGAGCAATCAGCTATAGCAGGAGAATACAGTAAAGCACTTCAATATGCTGAAAAGGGCATCCAATTAAGAAGTAGATATGATGTGCTTAAACAGGAAAAAGAGCTGATTATGCTGATTCAGGAATATAATCAGGATTTAGAACAAATTAAAGAACATATTCAAAAAAACAACTATGAACAAGCCTCAACAGAGATTGATTTATTAACCAGGATCATCAGCGGACATAAATCTCCACTTTACAGCCGCCTGCAGTCTGAACTCACCAAAGCAGATTTGAATGTGACGGTCGGAGAAATTAAAGAACAAATAAATGAACTGAATTCCATTGATCAGTTAGCTGAAAAACTTAAAGAGGTCACTGTGCTTGACGCAGCTGAAGCAGACATAGTGAAAGAACAAATCAAATCTAAAATGGTGATGATTGGTTCATCGAATGCTGAGGAGGATTTAACTCAAAAGCAATTCAACTCAGCCATTGTGACAGTGGATAAAGCATTGCAATATGATGGGGACAATGAAAAGCTATTGTCTTTAAAAGATAAAATCCTATCTGAAAAAACGGTTTTCGAACAGGCTGAACAAAAAAGGATAGAGAGAGCTGTTACAGCTGCAAAAGAGGAAAAACGCTTAAAAGATGAAGCTGTTAAGGTTTTAGAAACAAAAGTGACAGTAGATGAATTCGGAGATGCAAAAACCTCAGGAAAAATTAAAAATACTTCTAAATCTGCCATTCACTCTATAACCGTCCAATTCACGGTTTCTGACAAAGATGGAAAAGAGATTGAAAGAGGCAAAACAAACGTCTATCCGAATGAATTGAAACCGGGAAAAGACGCAGCCTTCGAACACATCACATATGGCGTAAATGATGATGTTGTTTTCACTATTGAAAATATCATGTTATACCAAGACTAATCGTTTTTTTTTGCAATCAGCTTTGTGAAGTATTTATTAAAGGATAAGAAAGGCAGGAATATGAAAAAAAACTGGATAATAAGCATCACATTGTCTATTCTAATTATTTCAGCAGGGGTTTTTGGCTATTTCCGCATTCAGTATTCTGCAGCAGAAAATGTATTCGCTGAGTCAGAAATCCTCCTTGAAAACAAGGAAAAACAGAAGGAGACAGAACTTGAATTAAAAGAAATTATCAGGGAAGCCCAAAAGAAGGTTGTCATGGTGGAGCTTGCAGATGGAACAGTTGGTTCAGGGTTTCTTTATAATAAAATGGGAGACATTATTACAAACGCGCATGTCGTAGCAGGTGTTAAAGATGTTAAAGTCAGAACCACCGATGCGAAAGGATTTGGCGGGAAAGTGATTGGAATCAGCACTGAAACAGATGTTGCGTTAGTGAGAGTAGAAGGATTAAGGAATCAGGAGCCGGTGCGGATATCAAAGCATCATGATGCAGAGCTTGGACAGGAAATACTAGCGCTTGGAAGTCCGCTTGGTTTGCAAAATACTGTTACTACAGGGATCATCAGCGGAACAAATCGAGATTTTGATCTGCCTCCCTACAAGTATTCGGGAGTTCATCAGATTTCTGCGCCTATTGCACCAGGAAACAGCGGGGGGCCCCTTTTGGAACGAAAAGATGGACAAGTCATCGGAATGAATTCCGCCAGAATGGAAGAAGGAGAAATCGGATTCAGCATACCTATTGAAGATATACTTCCACTTGCAGAAAGCTGGTCACAAAACCCGATGAAATCACTTCCAACAGATCTGGGTCTTGACGTTTCAGAGGAAATAAGTGAAAATAAAAAGTTAGAAACAGCTGATTATTTAATCAGCTACTACATAGAAAGTATTGACTTCCACGACTATGTAACGGCCTATTCATTATTAGGGAGCAGTTTGCAGACTGAAATGTCATATGAAGCCTTTAAAAAGCAGTTTAACGATTTGTTGTCTATCAAAATTCAACATCTCAATACAGAGAAAAAAGGTGAAAAGATTCATGTTTATGCAGACGTAATCGCTGAGATCAAACAAAACGGCAAAAAAGCTGAGCAGAAATATAAAGCTTCTTATATAGTGGCATATGAAAATGAACAGGCCAGAATAATCGAAGAAAAGAAAAAATGAAGAGGTGATGTGAATGAAAGATGTATTTATGTTATTTAGTGTGGCAGGCTTATTCATTTCCATGTATTTTGGAGGGATTGCTTATTTTGCCTATGTAGAGGAAAAAACGGATGAGGTGTTTATGAATGTCTCATATTGTGCAATTTTCCTGAGTGCAGCCGTTTATTCACTTCATTTAAAAGATGAAAAGAAAAGACGGAAAAACAATTAATCCATTACAAAGAGGAGGCGATATGCCTCCTTTTTGTCTATCGAATTATTATTTGCCTTCTTCAGTTCCTTCTTCAGGTGCTTCTTCAGTTCCTTCTTCAGGTACTTCTTCAGTTCCTTCTTCAGGTGCTTCTTCAGTAGTTTCTTCTTCAGTACCCTCTTCAGTAGTAGTTTCTTCTTCTGTACCTTCTGTTTCTTCCATGTTGTCTTCTTCAGGTGCGTCCGTTTCTGTGTCGTTACAAGCAGTCATTAATGAGATTGCCAATAAAGAAGCCCCAACTTTTAATAGCATATCTTTCTTCATTTTCTTTTTCCTCCCTTGTAACCTATCTGAATGAGATTTTTTAACCTGCATGTCTGCTGGTCAAACTCATCATAATCGATTTTTGAAGGAAAAATGTCATTTTTACGAAAACTGAACATGCTTTTTACATTCGCTTATTAATTTTACAATTTGTTAAAAAAAAGATTTTTTATCCAATAGTGACTATAACTTCTAGCTGTGGTGTACCATTTGCAAATCCAACAGCAAAAATTGTATAGGCTGTATCTGCTTTAAATTGAACTTTAGGAACAGTCAGGACGACATTGTCCGTTCCGGCAATACGAACTTCCAAATCTACTCTTCCTGGAGCTACTTTAATGTTTTTGGTAGCTTCGAGAAATGGAACATTTTTAAAAAGGATGTCTCCATTTTTAACTGAAATGTCAACAGCAGGAGCATCGGGAGATAAGTGGACGAACTTAACACTTGATTCTCCTGCCGGCACGAACGTTCTGTCAACAAATGGAATCAGCCTGAGTGCAGATAGATTTCCTGCTGCCGCAATTGTGTAAGTGATTCCCGGCAGAAGCATATACATGTCTGTCAGAACAGGACGGTTTGTTGTTCCGGCAGCATATAGATCTACCCTGTACTGTCCTGCTGGAAATTCGAGATAGTCACTAATTTCTTTGTATTTTACATTTTGCAGAGTCAGTTTCCCGTTAATGTAAATATCTACAGCTGGAGCGTCTGGCGATGCATGAATCACTCTGACTCTTGACATTCCGGGCTCCAATTGAGCCTGCGGCAAACGTGCTGCCTGATAGTGCATGCTATAAATCCATTTTTGCATCTCATTTAAATGTTTTTGATAATACATGACATGCTTCTGAGGATCGCTGTACTTGTAAAATTGGGCAAGCATATCGTACATCATGGCTTTTTCGGCATATTTATTCTTCCCATTCATTTTAGCGCACTCCCATCTATTCATTCGTCATTAACATATGAAGGGAGATAGGTGAATGTCACTAATTTTATTTATTCCACTAAACCATGTTTTAGTTTGCAGCAAGTAGGGTAGGTTACACTTGACGTCTAAATCTGGAGGAATTTAAAATGGAGCATTATGATCAAAACGTTGGAGAAGTCACACTGTCTTACTCAGATGATGGAGCCGGACATTGTATTATTCTGCTGCACGGGTTTTGCGGCAGCCGCGAATACTTTAAAAAAATCATTCCAGAACTGTCAAAAAAGCATCGCGTTATTGCTGTTGACTTAAGAGGACATGGCCATTCAAGTACGGCTAAAGGTGATTACAGGATTGAACACATGGCAGACGATATTGCTAAATTGATTCAAGTTCTCGAAATTGACAAAGTGACCATGATCGGCCACTCTCTGGGAGGATATGTAACGCTTGCATTTGCAAACCGGTTCCAAGAAATGCTTCACTCATTTTCGCTTCTGCATTCAACAGCACTTCCTGATGATGAAGGCGGAAAAGCTAATCGTGAAAAGGGAATGAAACGGATTGAGGAAGAGGGGATAGAAAGATTTGTTGAAGACTTAATTCCAAAGCTTTTTGCTCCAGGAAATTTGGAGAGATTAAAGGGTGAAGTGGAGTCAGCAAAACAAATCGGTTTTAAAACCTCTCAGTACGGGGCTATAGGTGCATTAGATGCTATGAAAAACAGGGCTGACCTCCAGGAGGTTTTGAAAAAAGAAAAACTGCCCATTCTGCTTATAGCAGGCAGAGAAGATCAAATTATTCCTAAGGAAAAAACGTTTTTACATAAGGGAACTCATATAACTGAACGCCTGCTTGAAAACAGCGGACATATGGGAATGCTTGAGGAGCCTGAAAAATTAACGGAAATCATCTTTGAATTCCTTGAAAAAAACGGCAAAATATAGATGGAAATGGTTACTAAATTGATGTTCAATTTAGTAACCATTTTTTATTTTTGTTTTAATGACTTGATGCTCAAATGGGGTTGGGCTGTTTTATGGATTAGCCGTAAGACAGATTTGGGGTACTGGCTGGACTTTATGAGTATCCAAAACCATTTAGTAATCCTATTTTTAAGAACCATCTGCTTTGTATGAGTCCTAAAACCCGGGAGTTAGCCTGATTGAGTACTCAACCGCGCTCTATGAGTTCCCAAAACTCGGGAGAAAGACTGTATGAGGGCTCAACCGCGCTCTATGAGTTCTCAAAATCCCGAATTAGTTCAGTTAGAGTACTCAACCGCAATCTATGAGTTCTCAAAATCCCGATGTAGTTCAGCTAGAGTACTCAATCGTGCCCTATGAGTTCTCAAAACTCAGGAGTAATCCAGTTAGAGTACTCAACCGTGCCCTATGAGTTCTCAAAACTCAGGAGTAATCCAGTTAGAGTACTCAACCGTGCCCTATGAGTTCTCAAAACTCAGGAGTAATCCAGTTAGAGTACTCAACCGCGCACTATGAGTTCTCAAAATCTCGAATTAGTTCAGTTAGGGAACTCAATCGTGCCCTATGAGTTCTCAAAACTCGGGGGTAGTCCAGTTAGAGTACTCAACCGCGCTCTATGAGTTCTCAAAACTCGGGGGTAGTCCAGTTAGAGTACTCAACCGCGCTCTATGAGTCCCAAAAAACCGGGAGTAGTCCAGTTTGAGGACTCAAACTGCCTCTATGATTGCAGTTGTGTTTGTTATTTCTCAAGAAAAAAGATAATAACACAAAAAAACGCCTAGAAAGAATCACTAAGCGTTTTCTAATGTTTAATTATATGGATTTTCTCATCCAAATGAACCTAAGCGTTTTTTTAATTCTGATTCAATTGAGCAAGCTTCACAAACGTGAGTTCATCCTCAATCAATCCGCACACGCCGCATTGAACTTTGTAATGCGGGCCTTTATAGGCTAGATGAAAAGGATCGAGTGCTTCTTGAGAAAATTCCTGAACAACGCTTCCGGTTTGAGGATCAAGCTTAACGGACTTTGCCGTCTGTTCAATTAAATTAAACCTTGTTCGATTCGTTTTGCAGTTCGGACACAGATAAGGTGCAGTCATATTGAAACCTCCTCTTGTTATGGTGGTATTTTTTCCATTACAAGGGAAGATTATGTATTTGTCCGAGATTACTGAACTCTATTTGGAGCGGTCGAGTTTTCCGAAAAGCTGAATCAGCTGATAAAGCTCTTCATCTGTATAGCACTGAAAGCGCTTTGAAAAAAATTCGGTTTTCTTGTTTTCAAATTCTGCTAATACAAGATGTCCCTGTTCAGAGAGTTCAATGACGGTGATGCGGCGGTCGTTTGGAGACCTTTTTCTTGTAATCAGCTCTTTGGCAATCAGAGAATCCGTTACGGTTGTAATATGGCTTGCCGAAACATCCAGCTCTTTAGCCAATACGCTTGAATTTAACGGGCCGTTATCTTTTAAGCTCTTCAGAACAATAAATTCGTTTCGCGACAATACGTTGCTAAGCACATGGTTAATTTCATTTCTGAGCTGCCGAACGATATTCCTCATTAGGGATTCCATTTCATACATCATTTGTTCACGATTTTCCACTTCCAAACCTCCCGGGCAGAACAATAGAGAACGGCATCGTTCATCTACATAAATATTCATTAAATGTAATGAAACAAACATAGATTGTCAAGAAGAACGGAGGAAGAGAGCAGAATTCTGGGATTTAAAGCTGGAAATGATATAATTGGAACATAGATTCACTCGAGGAGGAGGAAATAAGATGACTGAGAAAAAAACAGAGCTTGCCACATTTGCTGGTGGCTGCTTCTGGTGCATGGTTCAGCCGTTTGATGAACTGCCTGGCATAATCAGTGTAACTTCAGGCTATACTGGCGGACATAAAGAAAATCCAACGTATGAAGAAGTCTGCAGTGAGACAACCGGTCATTATGAAGCCGTGCAAATTGCATTCAATCCTGATATTTTTCCGTACGAGAGATTGCTTGAACTTTACTGGCAGCAAATTGATCCGACGGATGCTGGCGGTCAATTTTATGACCGAGGAGATTCCTACCGCACAGCCATCTTCTTTCATAATGAAAAGCAGCAGCAGCTTGCGGAAGAATCAAAGATGCAGCTTGAAGAAAGCGGACGCTTTAAAAAGCCGATTGTTACAGAGATTTTGCCGGCCAAACCGTTTTACGAAGCAGAAGACTACCACCAGCAATACTATCAAAAAAGTCCTCTAAGATATAATCAGTACCGCAAAGGCTCAGGCCGCGATGCATATATAAAAGACCATTGGGACAAAAGCAATCTGAAAGAAAAACTAACGCCTATTCAGTATGAAGTCACTCAAAACAATGGTACGGAGCGTCCATTTCAAAATGAGTATTACGATCATGAACAAGACGGTATTTACGTGGATATCGTTTCAGGTAAACCGCTTTTCAGCTCAACAGATAAATACGATGCAGGATGCGGCTGGCCAAGCTTCACCAAGCCAATTACCGATCATGAAGTTGTAGAGAAAAAAGATTTTTCTCATTTCATGATCCGTACAGAGGTCAGAAGCAAATCAGCCGATTCCCATCTCGGTCATGTGTTTAATGACGGACCAGGTCCAAACGGCCTCAGATACTGCATTAACTCGGCAGCACTCCGATTTGTTCCTAAAGAAGATCTTGAAAAAGAGGGATACGGAAAATATTTGGTGCTATTTCAATAGAAATGTAAGAGGACAGCCTGCGGGCTGTCCTTTTTTAATTGGAGTGCAATTTGGCGGATTGAGGAAAATGTTACTGATTATAAAAGCTATTTCCAGTAAAAATACTCTCCTGTTATTTTTGGTAACTATAAATGATGAAAGAAATGGTAAAGACAATAAGAAAATACAGCCAAAATCCAATTTTAAACGTTGCAATTCCAAGTCTCGTAAGAAGGGACAGTCCAATGAAGCAAAGAAAAGCATCCATAATGATATTAGCTGTGATGTAATGCAAGAAATATTTATACGTAAGGATAAAAATCCACATTGTTCCAACTGAAAATAGTCCATATGCGGGCAAAAACAATGCAGGCTCGCCGCCAGCTAGACCCACTGCAATCACAGGGTAAGAAAAAAATGTATACATATTTAATGCACTGAATGTGATGTAGTTTTTTTTCGGAAAAATCAACCTTTTCTGATAGAATCATAGGAATTTGATATAATCTTATAAACAAATGCAAGAGGAGGATAGCGCTATGACAATTAAAGGGTTTGAACATGTTGGGATACAAGTAGCGGATATAGAGAAATCAATTGAGTTTTATCAATCTGTCGCAGGATTAGAACTGATGGATCGATTTTTACATACTGACGGGAATATGAAGCTTGCTTTTTTAGGTATAAATAATTCCATAATCGTCGAATTGATAGAAGGGTACAATTCAAATCTTCCTGCAGAAGGAAAAGTGCATCATGTTGCTTTTAAGGTAAGCAATATCGAATCCGAAGAGGAAAGACTGCGCAGCCTTGGTGCCAAATTTATTTATGACGAAATCACAACATTGCCAAATGGAGCGAAATATCTCTTTTTTAAAGGTCCAGATGGTGAGTGGATTGAGTATTTCGAACCGATGAATGGCTAGGATGATGAATTTTTCCAAAGAGCTGGATACAGCGGAAGAAGAGTATCTGCATTTATTTTGCCGCGTGACGGAAACTGCGCTTTATAAAGCATTCAAGGATGATGCGCTAAAAGGGATGTACAGTCATCATTTTGCTAAAATGACGACTCCTTATCACCCCATCCTATTAAGAGAAGTGCTCTCGTCATCCAGGCAGGCATTAAATCGCAGTTTCATACATGTAAAGCTCCCTCTTAATGCAAGGGTAGATAAAAAAATGCTGTCCTATTTAACATCTGAAGACTACTTTTGCGATCTTGACTTATATTATTATCATGATTTGAAACATCTGGAAACCTGCACCAAAGTCATAACAAAGCTTGGTGAGGGTGATGCCCTTCATGATGCATGTCATGCCATGGAGCTTTATGATGCCAGACATATTAGCGCGTCATTCGCAAAAAATAAAATGAAGCGGAAAAAACCTTTTTATCTTTCAAAAGAAATACGACTTTACGTTTGTTATGAAAATGGAGTGCCGATCGGCAGCGCGGAGCTTTACATTTCCCCTGTCACAAACATTGCAAAAATTGAAGAGGTAGCGATATTGGATGAATATCAGCGGAGGGGATATGGCTCATCTTTTATGAAATGTCTTTTAAATGAGTCAAAGCGACTCGGAGCTGCATGCGCTTACCTTATAACGGTCAATGAAGCAGCATCCAGAGCTTTTTATGAAAAGCTTGGATTCGTAAAAGTGCTAGAGCAGGAGAATATTTTTAAAAATTTGCTTTAATGGTTATTTTTTCTTTTTTGCGTAAATGGGCGAATGCACATACGGGACAACCACCTATCTCATAAAGTAACACTGTAAAGAAAATCAAAAATGAAGAGGTGTTTGTTTATGCACGGTTATGACTGCGGATGTTCTTATCCTTCTTACCCTGTTCAATGCGGCGGGTATGGAAGCAGCTTTGTATTGATTGTTGTCTTGTTTATTTTGTTAATTATTGTGGGTTCAGCTTATATTTGCTAGTTGAAAGAAAAAAGCCTCTCATACGGGGCTTTTTTCGTTATGTAAAAAAAGTGCAGGATGAAATGCTGATCCTGTATTGGTATAATAGAAGTGCAAAATTATGAAATGAAATGAATAAATATAGGAATTAATTCCTCATTTTGTGTTTTAATAGGAAAAATTTGAAATAAAATTGCTATTCACTTGTCGAACTGTTATGATGAAGGAGAATTATTTTTGTTCGCAGTACAAGTTTCAAAAAGCATACGTCTTGATTGAACTGAACATGAACAAGAATAGTAATACATTGTGTGTTTACACACTAGGAGGCAACATAACATGGAACAAGGTAAAGTAAAATGGTTTAACTCAGAAAAAGGTTTTGGATTCATCGAAGTTGAAGGTGGAGAAGACGTATTCGTTCATTTCTCAGCTATTCAAGGCGAAGGCTACAAAACATTAGAAGAAGGCCAATCAGTTACATTTGAAACTGAGCAAGGTCAACGTGGACTTCAAGCAACTAACGTTCGCAAAGCATAATCCATATAAACGTCCGGGCAGCCCTTATTTCAGGGCTGTTTTTTTGTGCTTTTTGCTAAAATCGAACCGGCTTAGATTGAAAGCTTGGCTAAAAAGGAAGTTTTTTTGCTATATGAGAAGATCCAGGCCTTTCCAAAAAGAGGTTTTAAAACAGGGATGCAGCTGCATTGAATTTTTTTTAGAAGAAGTTACTGCTGATAAACTTAAGGTTTCAGCTAACAAATATGTATTTTAGCTAGTAAAAATGAACATCGGTTAAAAAATATAATTTCTGGCTATTAGGAAATAGCGGCCGGCTAAATAAATGCCGAATTCGGCTAGATAAAAGGGGAAATTGGCTAGAACATTTCTGATTTTGACTATAAAATTTATAAATTTGGCTAAATGATCAAAACCGAATGCAGCTGAAGAGAGTGATATTGATTAAATGACAGGCCATTGCTGCCTAAGATCTCTCCGCTGTCCCGCTATGCAAGAAAATGCAGTAGACTTCAGCTTAAAAAGAAGGATTTCAGATGAAAGAAACGAACAAAGACTTTACCTGCAAAATTCTGGCTGAAATAAAAATAGCTGAATTGATGGAGAATAATTTAAAAATAAAATAAAAAATGGTGCGCAAGCAATAAGCAGCGCACCTTTATAATTCCACAATCTTTATGCCCAATCTTTAAAACAAGGCTGAAACACTTGTTTGTCTATTACCCTCAACCCTTCATCCGTCAGAAAGAAAATAATCGAACATATTATGGCCATTTCTGTAATAGCTTGATCTTTAACAGTTATCCACTGATCTTTTTGCGGGAGAAACCTAATTAGTCGTTCAATACCTTCTCAAGCGTGCTTCTTGTTTTAGGTCCGTAAATTCCCATCATCAGCTAAATCAGGGAAGCGCTGCATACACACCATCCTCCATAAGGCCTGAACCAATTTCATTTAAGCCTTGCTGCAGTTTTAAAACTTCACTGCCTCTGCTGCCAAGTTTAAGAACTGTATTCGGAAGGCCGAATGTATTGACATCCAATGAGAGAGCCTCATGGGAAGGTCAATACGAAGGCTCTTTAAGAGATTTCCCTGAGAATTAAATTGTAGAACGATGTCATATATGATCTAAAAAACAAACCGATAGTCGGTTTTAGTTGAAATCTATTAGTTCCCCTAGCGTTCTTCTCATTGAAGAACGCTATTTTCACCTGAGGATTCTCATGCAATCGTTCATATCTCTCTACTAGAGCGAATATAATTTCAAGTGACTGCACAAAGCCGCAGAAGGATTTATATGAGGGGAGGAGACCCTGCTTTTGATCGATACTATATTTATTAGTCATGCTCACCGTGATGAAGTATACGTGCGGGAATTGGTTAATTTACTGACGATGCTAAAGGTCCCGAATATTGTATGCAGTTCGTATCCTGGTTATCACATTCCAAATGATGAGGATATATATGATTATCTTCACAAAAAACTAAGCGGTAATTCATGGGTCATTTATGTGCTGTCTGAACATTACTACAGAAGTCCTGCATGCTTGAACGAAATGGGCGCCTGCTGGATTTTGAATAAAAAATACACGGCCATATTAACGCCGGCTTTTGATTATAAGGAAATGAAAGGAGCCATAAATCCAAATCAGATTTCGTTCAAACTGAATGACTTGGACCGGCTGTATGAATTTCTTGAGAATGCGAGAGAAGTTTTTAAGCTTGAGAAGCCTCCCGGTACATTTCTGGTGAAAATATGTGAGCAGGCGATTCGCAACGTTAATCAACTTGCAGATGATGAAAAAAGAGACAGTAAATTGATCACCTGCAGTTTAGAGGGAATTCGGATCGATCCTAAAGACAGTCTTTGCCTCCAGATAAGGCTGCGTCTGAAGAACCCTGAGGAGCATGATATTCATCTGGATGTATTGAAAATAGAGGTAGAAGATGAAAATGGGGCTTCTTTTAACTATACGCTCAACCCGGCAGATATTAAGTTGTACAGCCTGGAAAATAAAATTGTTTTTCTATCAGTAAAAATCGGAGATTCAAAATATGAACCTTATTTGCATCAAAGTGAAAAAATAGATTTAAAATTCAGCAGGGATGTCTGGTAAGGTCTTGATTTGATTGGAGGTATGGCGATGAAAGTTAAACTAAGTCCTGAGCAGAAAAAAATAAGAAAGCTAATAGAAGAGAAACTGGATGTCATTGTGCATTTTCTTAATTTAACTAGAGAAGAACGGCAAAAACAGTCTTACGAAAAAATTGAAAAAGTGTATACAGAAATGGGGAAAGCAGCTCACAAATTGCATATGACGCTCGATCCAAAACCGAAGCTTCAGCGTGAAACCCTCCGTCTGCGTGGAATGAAGCCTGAGCACCCGGAATTCTATCACCATATTCGCCCAGTAGAAGAGCTCTTGAATTATTTGGACGATACACATGCAAATGATGAACCGGTTGACCACACCCTTGGAGAGACCTTTTATCTGGATGTTTTTACACGGAAATGGGGGGAGCATGACCGGTACACTTTGCTTCGCAACGAAGAAGGCTGGCTCATCAAGCACATGTCTCAAAGTGAGCAGGGAGGGCGGGATGCTGAACCAATATTAAGCTATGTTCTCCGTCATGATCATGTTTCCTATCCCAGGAATTTAAGCTCGATTATGGAGGATATTTGGTACAGGGCTGCTGAGGAAGGATTAACACGGGAGCAAGTGCAGGGTATGCTGAAGGAAGTGTCTGAGTGGATATCGATGACAGAGCAAAATTATCCAAGCCATATTGCCCTGAAAAAGAATAAGGAAAAAGGCTTTTTCTCATAGGAAGCAGTTCATTTTATAAGGTGAGAAAAGGTTTTTAGGGGGATTAAAACGTGGGGTATTATATAAAAGCAGAGGAAGATGTCAATTTATTTGTAGAGGACCTTGGCCCAAAAGAAGGCCGTGTCATCTTTTTTATTCATGGCTGGCCCGTTAATCATAAAATGTTTGAGTATCAGATGAACCAGCTGCCGCGTCTTGGATTCAGGTGCATTGCAATGGATATTCGGGGTTTTGGGAAATCAGACAGGCCGTGGACCGGCTATTCCTATGACAGACTCGCAGATGATGTCCGGGCCGTGATAGATTCCCTTCAGCTTAAAGAAATCACATTAGCCGGCTTTTCAATGGGCGGGGCGATTGCGATTCGCTATATGGCCAGACATGGAGAACACCAAGTTTCAAAGCTTGCCCTATTTGGGGCAGCTGCGCCGTCATTCACAAAGCGGCCTGATTATCCTTACGGCATTTCGAAATCAGAGGTAAACAAATTGATAGACCAAACCTTTAAGGACCGTCCGGAAATGCTAGCTGGTTTTGGTCAAATTTTCTTTTCAAAATATCTTACCGACAGCTTTAAAAACTGGTTCCAGAATCTTGGTCTTGAAGGTTCTGGCCATGGCACAGCTCTGACTGCTGTATCGCTCCGGGATGAGGATCTCCGTTTGGATTTAGGGAAAATTAACGTAACCACAGCTATTTTCCACGGAATGAAAGACCTGATATGTCCGTTTATTTTTGCGAAGCTTATGAATGAGGGGATAAAAGATTCAGAAATTATTCCCTTTAAGTACAGCGGACACGGTCTGTTTTATGACGAGCTTGAGAAATTCAATCGAGAGCTTGTAAGGTTTTTAGAATAGGAGCTGCATTTTGCACATTGATTCCTTCCTCTTTAGTAAGTATCATAAGGTTAGAGTACATAAAGAGGGGGCACCATTTTTGAAACAGCACGTACTATTCTATTCATTTGTTTTTTTGTTATGCTTTCTGCTCGGATTTATACAGGCTCCATTCTATTTGATTGCATTACTGCTGATCATCTCAATGAGCTGGTATATGTATGTTCAAATCAGTCCGATTCTGTTTTCAAAGGATGTTCATAAATCAGAAAAATTCATCCTGAAGCATCAGAAAAACCCGATGTATCATTTTTATTATGCTATTGCCAATAACTTGGACGATGAGGCAGAAGCAGCACTGGCTAAATTTAATGCCAAATACAAAAACTCTCACCGGCAGGCACTAATGAATACAACATTTGCACTCTACCGAAAAGATATAACCGAAGCTAAAAAACATGCCGTTTCTATCAAACCGCCTGTTTACAGAACCTATTATGAGGCCTTAATCGCAGCTGAATCCAGACAATATGAAGGGGCGAAAAGACTGGCAGAGCAGCTGCCTAAAGGCTGGATGAAAGAAAGCGTCCTTTCTGAAATTTCTCATAAACAAGGAAACAAAACTTCAGCTAAAAAACATGCGGAAAATGCTTTTGAACAAACACGGGGCTTGCAGCGATACTTGATTTATAAGAATAACGAAACTTTTTTTGCTTCTTAGTGCATCAATCATGGGATTGGTGTTTTTTTGTTCCATTTTTTAAGCTGAAAAGGATTTGCGGCGGCTATCAAACTAGCTGAAATCATGTTCCGCCTATCTGAAATCACTTTTTAATTATCTTAAACTTGAGATCTAACTTTCGGAAAATGCCTATGAACTATCTGATTCCCTTTATTCATCCGATACAATTCTGACAAACGATCCTTCCGCTGCTTTTTTTAAGATTTTTTCCCCAATTGCTCTGACATTTTGTGATAGGACTGATGATTTTGAAAGGGTGCTCTCATGCAGCACTGCTGGATCAATGATCCTTATTTTTGTTTTACGATGTAAATCCCAGGAGCAGGAATCTTCTTTAACAATCACCCCTGGGTGAATTTTTCTAATGATAGACACGATTTCTTGATCCCCAGAAGAGCGAAGAATATCCATTACCTCATCGTCTGTCCTAAGCAGATCGTCAAGGTTTATGACCTGTTTCATGATGGCGATCTTTAATGCTTTTGCTAAAAGATCATAACCATAGATATTTAATGGATGCATAAAAAAATCAATGACTTCTTTGTAATAGGTTTCTGTAAACCATTCTGCTGCTTCAATGTTATGAAGAATCATTTTTCCGTCTTTTATAGATAAATTCTCAAGAAACAGACTTATATCCAGTTGTGAGATTTGACCATACGCGCTCATGTCACGAAGCGTATAATCTACACGGTCTGCACATAAGTTTGGAGCTTTCTGTTCAAGAATAGTCCATGCTGAATCATCGAGGACGATTTCTTTATAATCATAGCCGTATTTATTGAGAATATATGGTATGTCAGATCCCTCAATAACAGTTTTAACTATTTTTTCGTGGTAATCTTCTTCATCATTTTCATTAACGAAATCTATAACATGTGAAAAAACCGTGTGAGAAATATCGTGAAGCAGACCTGCAATTTGTTCTTCCAAAGAGCCGCCAAGTTTTTTAATTAAAAGCATGACACCTATGGAATGTTCGTATCGGGTCACGTTCCACTTTGGATTTACCAGGTAGCTTGCACCGCCCTGATGAATGCCTTTTAACCTTTGCATCGGTTTACTATTTATTATATCTTCCAGAATGACATCTACTTGAAACTCTCCATAAATTCTGTCAGTAATGATCATGATATCAGCTCCTTTGCTTCGCTAATAGATTACCATAGAGGGCTGCTTCATTCGGAAAGAGTTTTTAAAGAAGCGAGACATTGAAATCGTCTTAAAGATTTTATCACCAAAGTTGGAACACAACAAAATTCGATGAATATTGTAAAATAATAGTTGAATTCTAATGGAGTGTATTGTAAAATCGAAAATAATTATTTGAAAAGTGATGAAAAGGACATGAGTCATTTTAAACGGTTTTCAGAGAGGGAAGGATTGCTGAGAGCTTCCTAACGCAGAAAATGAACTTACCGCCTTTGATACTGCACGGAGTAAATACCGTGCCGCAGAAGCTGCGTTAAAGCACTGGAGCCATTCTTTTTTAAAAATAGAGAATGGAAAGCTGGGTGGAACCACGGGCAAACGCGCTCGTCCCTATTTTAGGGATGAGTGCGTTTTTTTAATTTCATAAAAGAAGTACAGATAAGGACATGAGTCATTTTGCCGGTTTACAGAGAGGGAAGGAAAGCTGAGAACTTCCTAATACAGGAAAATGAACTTACCGCCTTGGAACAGCACGGAGGAAATGCCGTGCCGCAGACGCTGCGTTAAAGCGCTGGAGCCATTCTTTTTTTAGAATGGAAAGCTGGGTGGAACCACGGGCAAACACGCTCGTCCCTATTTTAGGGATGAGTGCGTTTTTTTAATTTCATAAAAGAAGTACAGATAAGGACACGAGTCATTTTGCCGGTTTACAGAGAGGGAAGGAAAGCTGAGAACTTCCTAATGCAGGAAAATGAACTTACCGCCTTGGAACAGCACGGAGGAAATGCCGTGCCGCAGACGCTGCGTTATAGCGCTGGAGCCATTCTTTTTTTAGAATGGAAAGCTGGGTGGAACCACGGGTAAACGCACTCGTCCCTATTTTAGGGATGAGTGCGTTTTTTATATTTTTAGAGTAAAAAGGAGTGTTTAAAATGGAGAATAAAATTTTGTTGAAGGATTTGGCCAATCATCGCAATCAAGAAAATAATAAGGTAATTGGAGGGAAGGTAAATGGAGAGGTCTTAAGTTTACATGACATAGTGGATGACATCTCAGAAGTTGAGATTATTACAATTGAGTCTGATGAACGTCAGATTTTCTTGAATCATACTTGTTCATATGTTCTTGCCCAGGCAGTAAAGAGATTGTATAAAGGCGCGATTTTGGGAAGCAGCTCTTATCAGGACAGCGGGTTTTACTATGAGTTTCAGCTGCCTCACAGCATCAGTGAAGAAGAACTGCCGATGATCGAACAGGAAATGCAGAAAATAATGAATGAAAAGCAGGAACTCGAACAGCTGGAGCTGCCATATGAAAAAGCCGCTGCTGTTCTTTATGAAAAAGGGGAGGCACTGAAACTGGAGCTTCTTCATGAACAAAAGGAACGTAACCTAATTTCCATCAGTAAGCATGGAGAATTTATTGATTTATGCAGCGGGCCTCATTTGCCTTCATTAAAATTTATTAAAGCATTTAAGTTAAATGCTGTTTCCGGTTCCTACTGGAAGGGAGATAAAGAAAATCTCGTCATGCAGAGGATTTCAGGTATTGCCTTTTCAAGTAAAAAAGAATTAGCACTCCATTTAAAAGAGCTTGCGGAACTAAAAAAGCGGGATCACCGTAAGATTGGAAAAGAAATGGAGCTGTTCATGTTTTCGGTAGAGGCTCCTGGTATGCCATTCTTTTTGCCAAACGGCCAATTGGTGAGAAATGAGCTGCAGAATTTTCTTCGAGAGGTTCAAAGGGAAGCAGGCTATCGAGAGGTGCAGACTCCATTAATGATGAATGAAAAGCTGTGGAGGCAGTCAGGGCACTGGGATCATTATCATGAAAATATGTATTTTTCGGATGTGGATGAAGCGAAGTTTGCATTAAAGCCTATGAATTGTCCGGGGCACATGATTATTTATAAAAACCAGCTATATTCATACCGGGACCTTCCCGTCAGACTCGCAGAATTCGGCCAGGTTCACCGGCACGAATACAGCGGAGCGCTGAATGGGCTGCTCCGAGTCCGCACTTTCTGTCAGGATGATGCCCACTTGTTTGTCCGACCAGATCAAATTGAAGATGAGATTAAAAGTGTGCTTCTTCAGATAGACAAGGTTTATCGTACATTCGGCTTTGATTATTCTGTTGAACTATCCACTAGACCCCTGAACTCAATGGGTTCTGATCAGCTTTGGGAGAAGGCCGAACAATCACTGAAACACGTGCTTGAAGATTTAAACCTTCCTTATCAATTAAATGAAGGTGATGGAGCCTTTTACGGTCCGAAAATTGATTTTCAAATAAAAGATGCAATGAAAAGAAGCCATCAGTGTGCAACAGTGCAGCTCGATTTTCAAATGCCTGAGAAATTTAATCTAAGCTACATCGATGAAAAAAATGAAAAGCAAAGACCTGTCGTCATTCACAGGGCAATATCAGGCTCTCTAGACAGATTTCTTGGTATCTTGATTGAGCATTTTGCCGGCTGCTTCCCATTATGGCTTGCTCCTGTTCAAGCTGCGATAATCCCGGTGGCTGAAGTTCATCTTGGCTATGCCGAAAAGCTGAAAAATCAATTGGAGAAATGCGGGCTAAGAGTATGCATTGACAGAAGCAGCGAAAAACTGAATTTTAAAATTCGCAAGGCACAAAAAAGCAGGGTTCCCTATATGCTTGTCATTGGAGATCAGGAGATTGAAAAAAATGCTGTGAATGTAAGAGTACATGGCGGGAAGAGCTCAGAAGCAATGGACGTTGAGCGGTTTAAAAACATGCTTTTAGAAAAAATAGCTAAGCGGGAGCTCGGGTAAAGAGTTCTATATCTGGTAAAAGGAATAAGACCTAAAGGATCAGGGGGGTTTTCAGACTATTCTCTCATCTTTAGCTGATATTGTTTAACTTCCCAATTAAGTGGAACAAAGATAGTAAGGAGGAGTGAGAGAATGTCAAAAATAATGTGGAAATGGATGCTGCCGTTTTTTGCAATGGTGATGACAATCGGTTGTTCAAGCGGGACTATGGAGGATACTGAAAAAACAAACATGGAAGAAGCTGCAAAAACAGCTAATGAAGAGTTGAAATCTGGCGCAATTGCTGAAATAAAGGATACGGAAAATAAAAATGTCGGCACGGTTACGTTCTCTGAGCATGACAATCATATGATTATTGAAGCAAACATGGAAGGGCTCGAACCTGGATATCACGGTTTCCACATTCATGAAAAGGGTGTGTGTGAGCCTGATGCAGAAGGAGGTCCATTTACAACAGCTGAAGGTCACTTTAATCCTGATGAAAGCAGCCACTCTGAACATGCTGGGGATATGCCTTCTTTATTTGTAAATGAAGATGGAAAAGCAGAATTTTCAGCAGCATTTGACAGGGTAACTATGGATCAGTTAATGGAACAGGAAAAAGCCATTATTGTTCATGCAAATCCGGATAACGCTGCAAATATTCCTGACCGGTATCAATCTGAAGGAAAACCGGGTCCAGATGAAGAAACGATGAAAACAGGTGATGCAGGTGACAGGCAGGCTTGCGGTGTTATAAAAAGTGTGGACGAAAGCTAAAGAGAACTTGATTAAATTTCTGATGAGAGCGATCACTATGGATTCGGCTCTCTTTTTTTATTATGAAACTTTTATGCGGTATA
The DNA here is from genome assembly GCF_030817055.1 of Bacillus sp. V2I10. Lineage (NCBI taxonomy): Bacteria > Bacillati > Bacillota > Bacilli > Caryophanales > Bacillaceae > Bacillus > Bacillus sp. V2I10. The sequence goes on from NZ_JAUSYV010000001.1 coordinate 2,265,112, forward strand.
AATCGTAGTAAATAAATAATTTTGGGGTTTAAATCTAATTCCTATCATTCTGACGGTTATTCTAATGATCAGGCTTATTTTATCGTTCTTCATCATTATATAAGAAGAGAATTAATAATTGTTATTGTTAATTTTTTTTACAAATCGGTTTTGTACTTTAAAATAATGCTAAAGCGTTCTAACAATTTATTTCAACAAAAAAAGACACCAATTTCATTGTCAATGGTGTCTTTTTCTTGACCTAAGCATCTTCAAGCTTGGCGCTTGCCAGCCCAAGCAAAACCCCTAAAACGGCTCCGCCTACTACCTCTAAAGGCTGATGGCCAAGAACTTCTTTTAATTCTTCTGTTCGTTTAATATGTCCTAGACCAGGAAGGTGCTCCGAAATAACAGCCATTTCGCCGTCAATATCGTTTATCAGCTTGGCAATTTCTCCTGTGTGGCGTCTGATTCCCTGGGCATCATACATCACGATGATACCAAAGATAACCGCAATCGCTGTTTCAATGGAAGATGTTCCATTTTTAGCGGCAACGTAAGAAGAAAGTGCTGCAACGCCTGCTGAATGCGAGCTTGGCATTCCGCCTGTAGTCACTACCTGTTTGATATCCCATTTTCCTGATAGCCTTTTATAAGTAAATACTTTAATGCCTTGTGCGATTGCAATTGCACTGATAGCTGTAATGATCCCTCTGTTCATCTTCTTTTTCTTCTTCATTGTTTGGGTTTCACCTCATTATTAGTAGTAAGTTCGCTGTATGTATTGCTAATACTCTGATGTAGCATAAATACCCCTCGCGGCTTATTCTAAACGTTATTATTTTCTAATTCGTGATAATTATTTAAGCTGAGGCTTGTCATAAAATTTTAAAATGTGCAGTGTATAAAAGGGCAGGAAGGGAAAATAGGATTTGCTGAAGAATAATCAATAAAGCCAATCTTTGATCCAAGGATTTAAATGAAGGAGGTTACCAAATACAAGATAGCTATCTGCCATGGAAATTAGCAAAGCCTGCACGCCGGGCGCTTGAAGGTGCCGGATATAAACGGCCCGAACAGATTTCATTCAAAAAGTGAAGCTGATCTCTTGCAGCTGCATGGCATGGGCCGAAAGCAATAGGGCAGCTTAAGGAAGCATTGGATGCAAAATGTTTATCTTTTGAGAATCAGATTCGGTCGATAAAAGATGAAAATCGGTTGAAAAGCTGTAACCAAACCAAAAAGCACACCGGAAATTGGTGTGCTTCTACTTTTTCACAATTTTAGAGGGATTGTTGATTTTATAAGGGACTGATACATCTAGGAGAAATGCTTCGTCTTCGACATCTTTCCCTTTAGGAAGGCTCTTCTTTACGATTTTACCGTTAAAATCGAGATTGTCTCCAGGAGACAATTCAAACTTTTTCAGTGTTTTGCTGTGTGAACACCAGGCAAGTCCGACTTCAATCGGTTCATCTCCATCAATATGCACATCTTCAAGTACAACCACTTCATCATTTTCTTCATTAAAATGGTTCCAGCTAAGGGCAAATTGCTTCACTTTGCCTGTAAAATGAACTTTGTCATCAGGCAGAACAAGCTTGGCCGGTTTTTCTTTTTTCTCTTTAGCAGCCTTTGCAGGAGCTTTTGTCACTAATGCAGGTTCAGCTGGTTTGACAGGAGCTTCAGTTTTAAGTTCCGCTTTTTCAGCTTCAGGCTCCGATTTCAATTCTTTACCGAAATTTGAGGACTGCATTTCTTTTAAGTAAGCAGGGTGGATACAAGAAAGATTGCCGTCCTGAAATTCAATGATGATTGTATGATTAGAGGAGGTGTTTCCAAATGTTTGATACCCTTTTATAGTCACAATCCTCTGATGGGTTCTGTCTTTATACCAGTACTCTTTTTTTACTCTCAGGCCCCATTCTTTCACTTTATCTTCGTAATGGGCTTCATCATCAAATAATTCATACTCTCCAGCGGGAGGAATATAATTCGTTAAGTTGGCGTCTTCAATATGAGGCAAAATGACTGCCATGCTCTCACGTCCTTTCCCCTCTATTGTACAGGCTGGCTTAAAGGAAAAAAAGCGAATGGCATCATGTGACTGAAATAAAAATAGAAATTGGAGGGGGAATGGATGAGAACCAGGATCGGAACATCTGAAGTGGCAATAGGGCGCTGTGGGTCTTGCCAGGTGAAAGATTGAATTTGATGGTACCGAATTTGAGACCACAATGGAAGCTCTTAAACGTGAATTTTATGAGGAGCTTAAAGGATTGTCTAAAAAAAAGGGTGCTGTGTTTTTTATAACAGTCTATCTATTATATCAAACAGCCATGCTTATCGGATTTGCCCTTGATTCTCAAGAGGCTACATTCATAAAACAGCATCTGAATCTCACAGACAAAGATTATGGACTCATCGTGAGTCTGACGGGTCTTGGTTCACTTGCAGGTGCGGGAGCTGCAGCACTCGCGGCAAATAAACTGAAGCTAAACTTTTATATTGGGGCAGGGATGCTGCTGACTTCAGTCGGTTATTTGCTTTTTTACAGTTCATACAGCTTTTTAACGGCAACACTCTCTTTTATCTTTTTAGGTTTTTTCATGGCATTTGCCAGCACAGGGTATGCGACTTTTTTTCAAAACAATGTGCCAGTTGAGATTATGGGACGCTTCGGAAGTGTTGCGGAGATAATCCAGGGGATCATTCAAATTGTTTTAACGCTGATTCTTGGATTTACAGCAGAATGGTTCACGCTGCAGACTGTGTGCCAGATTTTTTCAGCCATTAGTGTTTTGTTTGCCGCCATTCTTTTTATTACGGTGATAATCCCTTCTAACACATTTCTTCAAAGAAACAACTGATATTATTTCAGGTTGAACTCATGAGTTCGATTTTTTGATTAAACGATGGCGATTCTTTTATAAAGGCGCCTTTTTCGCGAGGAAAGAAAGGTGATAAATGTGAAACTCCGGTATGTGTCTTCAAAAGATTTCTATCTCATTTCTCCTTTGCTAGATGAGTGGTGGGGCGGAAGAAAGATGACATATATGCTTCCCAAGCTGTTTTTTGATCATTTTCAAGATACTAGTTTAATCATGGAGAAAAACGGACAAATCATCGGCTTTTTAATTGGGTTTCTGTCTCAATCAAAGCAAAGAGAAGCATATATCCACTTTGTCGGCGTCCATCCGCTTTTTAGAAAAAACAAGGTAGGACAGCAGCTTTACAATGAGTTTTTCAAATTAGTAAAGCAGCATGGGTGCCAGACTGTCCGCTGTATCACATCTCCCGTAAATACAGGTTCTATCCAGTTTCACAAGAAGATGGGGTTTGAAATTGAAAATGGAGACAAGACCGTAAATGGTGTACATGTAACGGCAAATTACGACGGGGAAAACAAGGATCGTGTTCTGTTTGTAAAAAGAATAAGTATGAAGGAGTAAGCATGAGGAAGGGAATCATTCGCCCATTAGTTATTTGTCCGTTTCAAAAAAACAACCGGATTTTAGTTGCTGAAGGTTTTGATGAAAGCAAGGGTCAGCTGCTTACGATGATAGGGAATTTTCAATCGTTTTATGCAAAGAAGGCACAGACCGCAAAGTCCAAACTCCATTTTAGAAAAACCCTAACTGCTTGGATTATTGGGAGAGGTAAGCGGTAAGCACATTTTAGATTTAGGCTGCGGAGGTGCCACTCTTGAAATCGAATTGGCGAAGCAGCTGTCTCGTCATAAAAAACTTAAGTAGTTAATAAATGACTCCAGTATCGCACAGGGGTCATTTATTTTAATCATGATTGATTTTATATGGATTCCGTTATTTTTGTATATTTAATCTTAAGTGCTAATAAAAATAAAATTTGCAAAATTTAAATAATTCATTATATAATGACCTATATGACAGGTAGATAGCATATGAAGGGAGGAGGAAGATGCCTCTAGTTAAAAAACAATTGGTACATGAATTAGTAGCAGAAGAAATTAAAAGTTTGATTCAAGGCAACAAGTTTCAAAAGGGTGATAAACTGCCATCCATGGCTGATCTTGCAGTGAAGTTTGGCGTTAGTCGGACTAGCATAAGAGAGGGACTTCGACAACTTGAGGCTCAACATTTCGTTGAAATTGTGAATGGAAAAGGGATCTTTGTAAAGGATGCAAACGCTCATCAGCTTCAAACCCGTATATTTATTGAAAGTGAGCTGACCTTTTTGCTTCAGTTATGTGAAGTAAGAAGGGGGCTTGAAGGGCAAGCAATAGAACTTGCTGCCAACAGAGCAACAGAGGAACAGTTGGTCAGAATGGAAACAAATCTGAAAATTTTTGAAAATGTCAAAATCTTAAGCGAAGATTCTGTTCAAGCAGATTTAGATTTTCACCAAACTCTTTATGAAGCATCACACAATCCTGTCTTATACAAGATGATTGCCACTGTATACGAATCGTTTAATGAATTTTGGAGAAAAAATGAAAATTCTAATTCCATTTTTGCAGATACCTATCACTTTCATGAAGATATCTATTTTTCCGTAAAAAAGAAACAGCCAGAACTTGCCAGATTAGCATTAAACCAAATGATAGATGTCGTAGAATCAAGAGTAAAAGAATTATTTTAAAGGGGAAAAAATATAAAACGGAGAGGTGTCGAAATGGCTCAAAACAAAGGGGATAAAAAAATAGCAACAAAAGCCTTGATAGCTAGTTTAATAGGAAGTTCTATTGAGTGGTATGATTATTTTTTATACGGAACAATCGCTGCACTTATTTTCAGCAAGTTGTATTTCCCATCAGGTGATCCGGTTGTCGGATTAATGCTAGCGTACACATCTTTCGCTCTTCCCTTCTTCATTCGCCCGTTAGGCGGAGTAATTTTCAGTCACATTGGGGATAAAATTGGGCGGAAAAAGACACTTGTCATGACACTATCGTTAATGGGAGGAGCTACTGTATTAATTGGCTTGCTGCCTACATATGAAGCGATCGGTATATGGGCTCCAATTCTATTAATCGCCTTGCGCTTAATTCAAGGTCTGGGTATTGGCGGTGAGTGGGGGGGAGCACTATTATTAGCTACAGAGTATGCACCTCCTAAAAAACGGGGATTTTTCGGCAGCATTCCACAAATGGGTGTAACTATCGGCTTGCTGCTTGGAACATTATCGATATCGCTCATGACCCTATTGCCTAATGCACAATTTGAAGCCTGGGGATGGCGGGTGCCGTTTATTTTAAGCTCGCTGTTAGTATTTATAGGATTATGGATTCGTAACGGCATAGACGAAACTCCAGCATTCCAGGAAGCAAAAGAATCAGGCAATATTTCTAAAGTGCCTCTTATTGACACGTTCAAATATCATTGGAAAGAAGTCCTTGTTGCGGTAGGGGCCAAAGTAGTTGAAACAGCACCATTCTATATTTTTGGAACATTTATTATTTCATATGCTACCGGTACCCTTGGGTTTGAAAGAAGCTCTACATTGAATGCAGTTACAATCGCAACACTGGTCACTACGATCATGATTCCGTTTATGGGTAAATTATCAGATAAGGTCGGCCGTAAGCCGCTGTATATAGGTGGAACCGTAGCCATGATCTTATTCGCCTTCCCGTACTTTTACTTACTATCATTAGATTCTGTCCTTTGGTTAACAGTCGCAACAATTATTGGTCTTGGAATCATTTGGGCACCTATTACTGCTGTATTGGGAACGATGTTTTCGGAAATTTTTTCAACAAGTGTCCGCTATACAGGTGTAACAGTCGGTTATCAGCTGGGGGCTGCAATTGCCGGCGGTACAGCTCCACTTATAGCAACTGCATTGCTGAGTGCATATGACAATTCATTTGTTCCCGTTGCCCTTTATATAATCGCTGCGTCAATCATCTCATTAATTGCGGTTTCGTTTACCCGTGAAACAAGACCAATTGATACGGATGGTCAGCCGCAAAGCAAAGCCATGTAAAAAAAATACGATTGAATGGGGAAGATATCCGTTAAAAGACCAAGGAGTGAAAAAATTGCTGTTATTAAATGAACAAAAGATCAAAGAGTTGTACTCCATGGGAGATTGTATAGATGATGTAGAAAAAGCATTCCGTTATGGACAAGAAGGCAAAACAATTGCTCCAATCAGGATGTCTATCCCTCACAAGAAGATGTCAGCAGAAACGCTATATATGCCTTCGTATATTGAATCAGAGGACTACACAGCCGTTAAGATTGTAAGCATTTTTCCGAATAATGCTAAACAAGGGAGAAAAGTGCTGCAAAGCATCATTTTATTAACAGATGCGATTACAGGAGAACACGTAGCGATGATGGATGCCAGTTACTTGACCATACTCAGGACCGGAGCATCAAGCGGAGTTGCAACGAAATATTTAGCACGCGAAAGATCCAGGATTTGTGCTGTTCTGGGCTGCGGTGCTCAATCGCTGGGACAAATTCAAGCTATTATGGCAGTTAGAAAATTGGAAGAGATTATCCTCTATAACCGGACGATAGAAAAAGCAGAACAATTAGGTGAAAAACTTCGTGCACTTTATCCCAATTGGAATGGAAACATTGTTTTCAAAAGTGATGCAAACAAGGCTGTTGAGAAAGCTGATATCATCATTTGCAGCACCAAATCTACTACCCCGCTGTTTAATGGGAACCTGCTAAAGCCGGGAACTCATATTAACGCGATTGGCTCGTATCAGCCGCATATGCAGGAAGTAGATGTTCACACGCTGAAAAAAAGCGGCAAAATCGTTGTTGATACCATTGAAGGAGCACTACATGAAACTGGAGATTTTCTAGTTCCAATGAAAGACGGATCTTGGAATCCACAATCTATTTATAGTGAAATTGGGGAAATCATTTGTGGAGAAAAAGAAGCTCGAAAGAACGATGACGAGATTACATTTTACAAGTCCGTTGGCATCGGCTATCTAGATACGATGGTTGCTGTTCAAGTTTTTAAAAAAGCGATTGAAGCTGGTGTTGGTGAAAGCTTTTCTATTTAATAATAAGCAGAAACAGGAGCTCCAGTTATAACTGGAGCTTTTCCTTTGCTCATAAAAAAATAACACTTGAAAAGTTTGTGGGCCAGCGATCCTATTCAATCTATGCTAATAAAGCCTGCAGTCCTGAAGATTACAAATTTGTCACATTACCAATTTGAATATGTAAAATTAATGTTAGCGAATTAGTGAGTATAATATATGGAATTCTCTAAATCAATTATGTAGTTACATAGATAACATTGATGACCTTGTATTAACATACATACCAGGCTGGGAGAAGAGCAGAGCTTTTTAGAGCGAGGTTTGTTAAAGAAGAAAAACGCTGCATGTATGAATCAAATATGAAATAGATAAAACAATTGTTCACAAAATGTTCACTTATGAGGAAGTTTGCACTATCGCTATAATAACAAAGTATCAAAAGAAGGGATGATGAAAATTGCCAACAACTAAGAAAGAAAATTTTTATTTTGGAATGATGATGTGCTTTGGGATGGTCGTATTTATGACATTTTATAATCTATTTATAAATGGCTTGATTGGCATCGTACCATTAAAGGGAATACTTATTCAAATTATCCTGGGCTTTATTATTGCTTTCCTATTGGAGTTATTCATTGTCGGTCCAGCGGCACATAAAATTGCATTTTCTTTGCCATATGACAAATCTAAGGGTATTTTTGTGATACTATCTATTTCATTTTTTATAGTGGTTGGAATGGTTCTTTTTATGTCTTTTTATGGATTGGTGACTGCCTGCTTTTTTAACAGCCTAGGTGAAGAATCTTTACTTGAAAATTACTATTCGATAGCCTTCAAAAATTTTATTTTTGCTCTCCCTCTACAACTCATAGTCATGGGACCTTTAGTGCGGTTTTTATTTACTAAATTCGTTAAAGCTCAAAGGATTATAGAATCTGGTAGTGTAAGCAGGGGATTGTGAGCTGATTATGATCCATTTGAAAGAGAGGACAAATTGGATAGCACCTCCTCATACATTAGCTAAAGTAAGAATCGTATAGTCAATGTTATGGTCCGAAAGGAAGAAAAAAGGTGTCCTTTTAGAAAGTAAGCTAAAGTTAGGTCTTTGATTAAATTGTTAACCTACGATAAGGAATGATTAGAACTAATTTTTCAGGAGGTTTTTTATGAAGGTATTAGTAGTAGGTGTTAATGTTCGATAGGATCGCGCCTTAAGAAAGTATGAAGCTCGTTATTCACGGATGGTTTTATGAATTATTCAAGTAAAGGGTGTATCCATGTTCTTCTTCAACTACCTTTCTTATTAGTTGAAGAAGAATTAAAGATTTTTTTACCTATTTTTAACCTGATTCTTTTTCTAACTTACATATAAATTTATAAAACAGCAACAAGAAAATAAATAATAAGGGGTCAAGAATAGCTGCGTACAATAACTTCCACCATCCATAATTAAAATAACCAAAAGGCTGTGGAAGAAGGGTGAGTGATTCATAAATTAAAATTCCAGCAACCCAACAGAATATATAAAATACCTTTCTATACATTGACCTTTTAAATGGATACCAATTCAAAAACATCATATTAACAGGTGGAATTAAAAAAAGATGAGGAAGTAAATCGAACCATTCAATATCTTTATCAAAATACCAATAGCCATCATATTTAATTTCTACAAATACGTCAAAAGTTGATTGAAACGCAATCGTAAATAGCCAAATATGAACAATTTGATTTCTTGTTAAATTTCTATTTGTTCTAAATGCGATAGTGAGAAAGAGGAAAATACTTGCCAATAATCCAATCATATTTATCCCTTTTTATGATTTGCTAATTTATTGCGGTCTTCTGAAAGCGGCGGTTCTTCAAGCCAACCGTTCTTTATCATTATGTTTGCACCATCTTCAGCATATGCCCCTATTTCAGCAGTTAAACGCACATATTGGAAAGCTATATCCCTTCTGGGACTTATTGACATACTTGCTCCATAAAATCCAATACTCAAAGCAATTAAAGCTGTCGTCATAAACATCATCATTTTGTCTGAGAATGGAGGGACCTTTGAGGAAGTTATATTAGAAGCCCAGGTCATTGGAACTGGCAGGTCATTTTCTTTTAATAAAGAGCCAAATATTTCAACATGTTTTGAAGCAATTTCTTTTCCTCTCACCATGAACCTGGCTACTTCAGTAGATTTTGCTACTTGACTGAATCCTAACATTGTTACAATACCTAAGGCATTTCTTTGTAAATTTGCAAATATATTTGTAATTTCTATAGCTGCTAGAGGCCTTTGCTTTCCTAACCACCCGGCTAAAAAGTTTTGTTGCTCAATAAATCTGACTTCTTTGGGTGGATTCATGTAAGGGGATCGGATAAATAAGCCTTTAGATAATAAAAAGTTTTTTGCCATCGTATCAAATTTGTTCAACTCAGTAAGACATTCAGAAAAGTATTGATCTATATCTGAACGTACAACTAAAATCTTAGAGGCAGCATAAAAACTTAAAGCTATTTCACCCATGCTTTTTATAAAATATAGAACAAAACTATCTGAAAATAACCTTGGAGCAGTCATATTTACGTCATTTTTAACATTAAGACCATGGGGTATTGGATAACTTTCCTTATTAAATATTTCAGTAAGCTTTTTTAAATGTGAATCAGCAAGTTTTAAAGAATGTTCTAATAATGAACGGATTTGATTATCTTCAACAGTTTCTAAAAAGTATGTAAAAACACATTTAGACATGCTGCTATTCATGTACGCTGACCAAAGTTGTGAAATTTCTGAAGCAGTTAAATTAACGTTATGTTCTGATTCCATGACTTTAATTCCTCCTATTCTGAAGTCAATTTATTTTCCCTCTAAAACATCGAAATATGTAAAAGATTAGTTAAGTAACTAAAAGATACTTTACTGCAACTAAAGAAAAAGCATCTCATCATACTTTGAAGAGACGCCAACTTTTTTCTGAACTTAAAAGGGTAGCACCACCACATGCTTATCAAGGTAAGGAACCTAATTAACCCTAAAACGAAAATTTTATCTCTCTACAGTTTTCCAATGAAAATTCAGTTATTTATTTAGTAGGGAAAAATGTTTCTTAACTTAAGAAACATAGGCTAAGGATTTTTTTATACTTTATTCCTTAAGTACGTTAAGAGCTTGATTCAATATTTCATTTGTCTCGGTAAGGAAATAGCGACCACCGTTGAAAAGACCAAATGCAAAAAAGTTGGGAATGTTACTCATTTTATGAATCGGGTAATGACAATTTATTCCATTGTGAAAAAACCGTATAGGGGCCAGAATATCTACGAAGGACAATCGTTGAATCAATACCTTTATAGTGGAGATTAATGTGGCTTTGAAATAATGTACGATACTTTATAAAAGAGTCTGATCGTTTATAAAAAGTTGATTAAAAATCCTGTATTGATGTGCAGGATTTTTTCTTGTTCAGCAATCGGGCCATTTAATGGAGGAAGAATCTCAAGGGAAATTGAATACTTATATAGTAATGATAGTAGGGTGTTTGTGAAAAATTGTACTTAAACTATAGGTGCAGTTTAGTAACATAAATAACTTTATTCAGAAATAAATGCTGTAAATAATGGAAATATAAAAAAACTTGGGGAGAAACAATATCTAAATGATTATAGGGAGGAAGAATTATGTCCGATAACGTAAGACCAAGAAGAATAATTTTAGATTTAGCAGTTACTTTAGATGGTTTTATTGAAGGGAAAAATGGGGAAGTTGATTGGTGCATCATGGACTCTGAGATGGGGTTTATTAATTTCTTAAATCAAATTGATACTATTTTATATGGAAGAAAAAGCTACGATTTATGGGGACAATTTAATCCAGAAATTGAAGATACTGATACTGAAAAAGAAATTTGGGAATTAGTTCATAGTAAAGAAAAATATGTGTTTTCCAGAATGCAAAAAGGGACTGATAATAAAGCAATATTTATAAATGATAATATTTTTGAAGAAGTAAATAAATTAAAGAATAATCCTGGTAAAGACATCTGGCTATATGGCGGAGCAAGTCTTATTACAACATTTATCAATTTAGGGCTTGTTGATGAATTTAGATTATCTGTTCACCCTGTTATTTTGGGAGAAGGAAAACCCTTGTTTATTGACATAAAGCAGAGATTGAATCTAAAACTGGTTAATACAAAAAGGTTTTCCTCTGGCGTTGTTCAACTAATCTATCATTTGAATGGGAATTAATAATATTGTACATTCCAAAGATAAAATACAATAAATATCATTAGGAAATACTCGGTAGTAATTGTCACTTCTTCAACGAATGGGAGCGTTAGCACAATAACTAAAGATCAATTTTTGAAGCTCTTTTAAATTTTTCGATCTTCAACAATCGGGTGCTTTTCTTTAACAAGGGATTGCCTAATTTCATATTTGACACAAACTGTGCATTAAAAAAGCGCCAAAAATATTGGTACTTAAGAAGATCCATTTATATCGTTATCTTTTTTCTCAAAACAGAGATTTACAGTTCTACCATTAGATCGTGTTCTATGTTGTATATGTGCTGGTACATTGAAAATTTCACCAGGTAGTAATTTAATTGTTTTATCGTTTTCTAAGTCAATTAAGAGTTCTCCTTCGAGTACCATAAATAATTCGTCTGTGCCATGTTCATGCCAATGAAATTCTCCATCAATCACAGCAATTCTTAAAACATGATCATTAATTTCAGACACGACAAAATTCTTATATTCAGTTATATCAGACACTAAATCTAATAAATTAACTTTTTGAAATAAACTTTCCAAGTATATTTTCTCCTTTCTGAAACAAGAATTATTAAGCTATGTAAATTGTATCATTAAACAATAGAAATAGATAAAAATTAACTTTTAACAGGAGATTGATTGAAGAAGTTAGTGAACAGTTCGCTACCATTATATATAGCTTATTCAAGAAAAGGGCGCTCACATTTTTTTGTCTTTTAGGTGTTTCAATATATTTTGATTATCAGAAAGAAAAAGTGTTTCAATGGAGACCGAATGTTATACAGGCTTTTGTTATGTTAGTTCTTATTGAATTCGTTTCTTGGTTATTTACCTTTAAAAAGCCAGTAAAGAAAGAAAAAATCAATCACTTCAATAAAGTGAACTATTTTTTTCCATCCGTTTGCATGTATTGACCTAAATTCCCCGTACACTATTGGAAAAGTGAAAAAGGCTGGAAAATAAGCTTAAATAGAAATGCTGTTCAACAATCGGGGGCTTTACTGCAACAAGTGATGCTTTTTTACATATGGGAGGTTATAAAGAATATATATTAATAATTCTAACTACCTTGAGGTGAATAGATGAAAAAGGATGAAGAAAAAAGGAAAGTTAATAATTCGGACGATGGTTGGAATAGAACATTTTATGGAAGTCCCACTATTGGTGGTTTTATTGTTGTTGGAATATTGGTTATTTATATTTTTTATCAATGGTTATTCAATTAAAGGGAGAGTTTATTCAAGAAGGGGTTGACACTCTTTTTATTGAATTCTATTTTAAACTCTTGATTATGGCTTTTAATAACAGTAAAAAAATGCCTCCTGCAAAAAGTGAAATATAAGAAGGTGATAGTATGACAATCAAATTTGAAGAAACTACACAACTAGAAGTTCAAGCAGTCAAAGCATTGTATGATGATGTGAAGTGGTCTTCCTACACTAGTGATCTGCCCAGGTTGATGGAAGCGATTAAATGCTCTTTAAAGGTTATCACTGCTTGGGATAATGGAAAGTTAGTAGGGTTAATTAGAGTGGTTGGAGATGGAAAGACAATTATTTATATACAAGATATATTGGTGTTAAGAGCATATCATAATAAAGGAATCGGCTCTCAACTTCTTAAATTACTTTTATCAAATTATAAAGACGTTAGACAAAAAGTATTATTGACCAATGATGCAGCAGATGTAAGAACTTTTTATGAAAAACACGGATTTTCATCTTGTGATAAGGGCGATTTAGTATCATTTGCAAAATTTGATTAAACAATGCTTTTCAGCAATTGGGGCGTTAATGGAGTTTGAATGGAGACAACCTATTTATGCCATTATTCAAGACGGAATACAGCTTCTGTCTGTTGCAGTGCAAGAAAGAGTAAGAGAGGTGCTGAAGCAAGCGCAGAAACTTTGGAATTGTATCAAGGTTATGGTTATGCTGCTAGCTGTGTAATTGCTTTGGGCGAATGAAGTGAGACAATTAGGTTTGCAGCCACTACATAGTAAACAGCCTGGGATAACTTTTCTTCGCAAACTGTTGTTGGGAAAGTAAACTTATACAAGTATGGGGTTGATCTACATTTAAGCTAGTTTCTTTGTTCAAGAATAGGAGGTTTAATGGAAGGTCTCAGAGGTAATTACTCTGAGACCTTTTCGCGTTTACATTACATTTAATATTTTTAATGTTTACTATTTAATTTTAATTATTCCCTTAGTTTTATCAAGGTTTAATGTTGAGAAGAAGATAATTTGTTTTATTAAATATTACAAGCCGAAATGCAAAATTAAAAATAATAAGATGTATAGAAAAATGAAGGTCCGTTTGAAAAAGTATACACTTTTTCGAACGGGTTATTTTTTTTATTTCTTTCTTTTTTTTGTTCGTTAAAGTTTAAAAATACTATTCGAACGGATTTGTTAGAATTAGAGAAAGAATTAGGATAATGAGTAAAAAATGAATGTTTGGAAATTTAGATACATACAAGTAAGCAGCAAAGACACCAAAATGAAGGACAGAAGTTTCAAGCTATGCTGGAAAGTGGTCTCAACGAACGAGATATCTTTTTAGATAAACTCTCAACTACTAATTTGTTTGGCAACTTGGGAAAACTCAAAAAATTTATCAAATGACATTTAAGAAACTTGATCAAATTTAAGTTGTTGTTAATTTAGCATAGATGATAAAAAACAGGGTTAATTCCCCTATTACCACAATATTTGGTACTACTACAATCAAATTAATAATAAAAAAGACTGCTAAAATCCCTAAAAATAACGCTAAATGATAAATTTTCAATCTGTGGTGCTCATGTCTATATTGGTGGAAAACAAAAGTAGTTGACAGGAAATAGAGCAATACAGCACCAAAAACAAAATGTATGATATATGAATAATGAACCTCATGTAAAAATAATAGTCTAATAGATGCTGCAATCATGCTCAAAGACATTAAAATAAACAAATGACCATAAATAATGATTTGGCCGGCTGTTTGTATCGACTTGTTTACTTTCTTCTCCACATTATCGAAATACTGCCACCACATCGATATAATTAGGATAAATGAAATGATCGAAAAGCCGATTGAATTCCAATTTCCTTGTTTAGGTTGAATTACGGCAAGGGTGCTGACAAGAGCCTCACCAAAGAGAATAATAGAAAATAGACCAAATCGCTCTAATAAGTGCGCCGTATTTGTGGGCACCTTAACTAAATATTTTCGTCCAAATATTGGGACCATAATATCAATAATAATACCCGTATATAACACAGCATATCGAATCCAAGAATCAAAAAGGACGGAGGATAATGATATGATGATTCCAATCCAAAAATACCTTCCCAAATATAGTGCTGCTTTTTTCCGAAATCCCTCTTCTATACGCTGGACAACAAGATATTGGATCGCAGTCACTGCTCTTAAGCCAATATAACCAATTAAAAAAGAAAGATAATATGGATCAAAATCAACTGCTAAGCTTGATGTCATAATTAGGACAAAAAACATTTGCAGTATCAAAAATAGCCGTTGATGAAATAAATCTTGTCCAAACCGGTTAATAAACATAGTTTGCCCTACCCAAGCCCACCAGATAGGAATGAAAATTAACACAAACTTTAATAAATACTCTGAATGGATATATCCATCTTCAATATGAAGTAAAACATGGGTTGCAGCCGCAACAGCCGCCACAAATAACAAATCATAAAAAAGCTCTAACCAAGTAACTTTCTTTTCTTCCATTTCTGCACTCCTTCCCATCCTCTAATTGATTATAGTATGATGGAAATGATTAGAAATTGAAAGGGGAAATCGATATGACCAAAACAATTGGGCTAATTTGTGGTAGTTTAAGAAAAAGTTCTTATAATCGGATTATTGCACAATCCCTAGTAGACATGGAAGACAGCACTGAATTTCGCTGGATTGAAATTAAAGATCTTCCTTTATTTGATGAAGATTTAGAAGTCGGCGGCGGACCGGAAACGGTAGTATCATTTAAAAAAGCAATTCAAGAAGTTAACGGCATTATTATTGTAAGTCCTGAGTACAATTCAGGCATTCCTGGTGTGTTAAAAAACGCATTAGATTGGGCTTCAAGACCTCCAAAGACATCGGTTCTTCATAGAAAACCAGTAGGTGTGATAGGAGCAACCCCTGGGGGATTAGGAACGGCTTTTTCTCAAATGCAAATTAGACAAACACTAGAAGCCATACAAGCTCAAGTTCTTCCGTTTCAAAAAGTATTAATTTCGCAAGTACATGAAAAGATTGACTCCGATCAGAAAGTGCTTACTGACGATAAAACAAAGCGATATCTTCAGAATTATCTGCAACAATTTTTGCTTTGGATCGACCATACTCCCTTTGAAAATAAATAATAAAGAAAAAGGATTCACTGATTGGACGATACGCTCAGTATAGGGATGAACTTAATCTTGGCCACTTTTCTTATACCTCACAGAACGTCTAAGGAGGAACGCCACCCTTATACAAAAGAACTTATCTCAATTTTTTAGATAAGACTTGTTTATCGTGATGAAAAATCAGGATTTCAAAGGCACTTATTGTCACCATCTTTTCCGTCTAGAGGAATTGAATTTATTTTAAATATTGTCCCTCCGCAAAAAGAGTCAGGAGTGTTTCCTGCACATAATATTGGTGTAAAAGAAATTATCTATGTTGCCCAAGGCAAGTTAAGAGTGGAATTAGGTAATGGCGCTTTTATAGAAGAATTAGGAGAAGGTGATTCATTCTATTTTGCCGCGGATACTGAACACCGATTTATAAACATATTCGACATAGAATGCTGCTATTTTCTAGTAATTGACTCTATCAATTCAGTTAGCTGGCTTTGAAATAATGTTCGATACTTTATAAAAGAGACTGATCGTTTATAAAAAAGTTGATTAAAAAAATTGATGTGCAGGGTTTTTTCATGTTCCGCAATCGGGCCATTTATTGAAAAAAAGCGTTGCATAAAATTCTCCGTTTTTATGAAATTAACAGGTTCTGAAGAAGCCAAAAATTTTGATTTTCAACGATATAAAAACCTGTACAAATGATTAAAAAATGAATAAAAGCCAATCCTTTGGTACGTATGGGATTGGCTTTTTTGCTACCTTTTTATAGCTGGTATTATGTTAACTAGAATGGAATACGATATACATTGCTTTGTGAAATTCTGCATGAGAAATGCCTTTTACACCAAGCTGGTTTCGTACTCTAACGCCAGCGTAATGCCATTAATAACCGGCAACAGTCCAAATTGGCTACTTTTGATGTAAATTCTAACCGTATACTATCGGGATTGTATTTAATATCTACGTCTGACGTAACTCCTATAGAATGAATTAAGCGCTTAACCTCCTCAATATCTGAAGTTTCTGCAGCATACATTAATTTAGCATCAAATTCTTTTGCCTCAGATAATTTATTAAGAACCATGCTTGCATCTTTCATGAGTTTTTTAGATTGATTCGCTGATTGATACAAAAGATTAGGGTCAACAGGTGGATATTGACGAATTGGCCAATAAGTAGTATTGCGATAAGGGGGCTGATAGTAGCTATGGTGATATAAATAATACATGAACAGGCTTCCCTCCTTGAAAAATACATACAATTAACTATTTCTAGACCATGTTATGATAGTTAAATATCCTATGTATAGGTAGATGACTAGATAAAGCCACAGTTTTGGATGGTTATGGTAAAAAAAGAGGTTGTGCACCTTAAAAAGCTCCCAACCTTCCTGATTTTATTGAAATCATGACCATTGTTCGTAGCATATATGGTGATGAATTTATGGGGATTTTTGAATATTCTTTCACATAAAAAAATTGTTCAAGAGGACGGAATGCTAAAAAATAGCTGGGTGGCTTTAGCTGAATAATCAAAAGGATCCTTCCAATCGAAGATCCTTTTTTCATTGCTAATAAGAAAATTTATAATTTTTTAAACAGCTGATTCTATAATGTTCTGCAATGAACACCAGTTGAATTAATTAATCGGTCTTCAACAATCGGGCGCATTCTTGTATAAGGAATTGTGTCTTTTTTAGTTATAATCCTGAAAGGAATAAGAAATCTGTTTGTCTAGTATTGCTTATTTGACACAATTTTTTAATTAGGAATAACAGAGATTTTTTATTTGGGTATAGATGATGAGATTGCTAATACTTCGTTTAATATCACTAAGAAACAGTTGGTTCAAGCACAGTCAATGTATTATCTGTCGAATTGAGATTAACATTAGCACCTATTGGAATAGCAGCTTTATAAAAGCCATGCCCTGTAGCAAGGTTGACCATCAGTGGTTTTCCTAGGGGGACTAACAAATCATTAATTAAATCATCATATGTTGTATCATAAGATACAAGGCAATTTGTACATTCTCCCATGATAATACCAAGACAATCTTGAAATTTACCTGACATCAATAATTGAGTTAGATACCGAAAAATCGTTGTAGTAGGTGAATGGATCTCTTCTAGAAAAAGTATTTTTCCCTGTGTATTAATTTCATATGGCGTACCAAGGGTATTAACTAGAGAAGTCATATTTCCACCTACTATTGGACCCGTTACATTTCCTGGTACTAAACTCTTCAGAGGCATGGTCGAAGGATTTTGGATAATCCTGGGCGAAGTCAATGTAGAAGTTGCTTCAAAGAATTGATTGAAATTATAAGCAGGTGTCTCTATTCTAAAATCAATAAGCATTAGGCTATGGAACGTAATTAAATTACTAAATAGATACAAACTATTTAGTAATACTGTTATGTCACTATAACCAGATATAATTTTAGGGTTCTCTCTTATGACTTCAAAATCCAAGTAAGGAAGAATGGTCTGTACCCCAGTCCCTCCTCGTGTGGAGAGTATCATTTTGACGCTCGGATCTTTGAACATATTCATTACATCTTCTGCTCTTTGCCCAGCAGGTGCAGCTGTGATGCCCTCGTAAGAATAAACGTGGCTGCCAAAAATTATATTAAAGCCAATATCTCTTAAATATTGTACTCGCGCATTAATAATATTTGCATCAAGAGGGCTGCCAGGTGTAACCAACCCAATCGTATCCCCTCTTTGCAGCATCGGAGGTCTTATTGCCATATCTTCCTCTCCCTGTATTCGATTCAATTATAATTTATGATAATTAAAGGTATTAGAAGGTTAACTGATATATGTCATATTAATGAAAACTATAGGGGTTTTTCTAAACGATTCAATTATAATTTATGATAATTAAAGGTATTAGAAGGTTATCTGATATATGTCTTATTAATGAAAACTATAGGGGTTTTCTAAATGGGTCTGAACAAGAACTTGAAATTTCTTTACTCGGCTGGGGTGTAGGATTTCAATGTTTGATAGTGGCGTATCCATATTTGTAGACTTGTGCAGTCATTATGACAAATATTGATTTAGGGGTTCAATAACTAATTTATAGCTCAATATTAATTCTCTACTATCAGAAAATATATTATTAATCTTCAACGGCAAAAATGACACACTCTATGAGACTTCGATTCCCAACTTTGAACAAGTAGTTAAATACGTTCAAAGGCTCTGTTTGTGTATGCAGAGTAAACGGCATAAGTCTGTCCTTTTTTAATAATCTTCATTTCGCATAGTAAATATGTAAAGTGTAGAAAGGCGGATCATTCTGCCTTTCTTTATTTTTGTATAAATTTTCCATCTGCATAACAAAAGGAAGGTTTATTTGGTGGACGGCTATCTAAGCTTCCCTCCTAATAAAATAAACAGCATGAAAAGTATGTAAAAGAAAAAACTCGACTGATCAAAGCTGCAGAGGAGAAGATGAAAAAGGCTGATAAAATTACTCAGGCAAATGGACATATATCGAAAAAAGAAACGAAAGCAAAGGCAAATAAAATGTTTATGACGAAATCAAAAGATACAAGCCAAAAAGCGGTTCAACGCGCAGCAAAGGAGATTGAACAGCGTGTGGAACAACTTGATGCAGTGGAGGCTCCTGAAAAAGAACAAACACTGCGTTTTCATCAATCAAATGCTCTCAAGCTGCACAATAAGTTTCCAATAATGGCTGATCGATTAACACTAAAGGCAGGGAACAAAACTCTGCTCAACGAAGCAAGTTTCCAATTCCCATTAGGCAGCACGATCGCAATTACAGGAAATAATGGTTCAGGGAAAACAACCCTCCTGCGCCACATTTTGCAGAATGGAGAAGGGATTATCATATCTCCTAGAGCAGTCATCGGGGCTTATGAACAAATGAGCTATCAATTTGAAAATACTGAAACTGTAATAGCATATATGAAAGAAAGAAGCGACTACGATGAAAGCAAGATCCGTGCAGTCCTTCATGCAATGAACATTACAGGAAATGACTTGAGAAAGAATGTGTGCGATTTAAGCGGTGGAGAAGCAATCCGTCTAATAATGTGTCAACTTTTTTTGGGAAAATACAATGTACTGGTTTTAGATGAGCCAACCAATTTTTTGGATGTTTTTTGTATTGAAGCGTTAGAACGCTTTTTAAAAGGCTATGAAGGTACGGTCCTTCTTGTAACGCATGATCACATGTTTATTAAACGTGTAGCAGATCGTATATATGTTATTGAACACCAGCAACTAAAATTAAGAAGCTAATCAGAGAAAGAGGCAGAGAAGGGAATATATTAAGAGCGTGTTTTGATCAATTTTCAAAACACGCTTTTTCTATTGGCTCTTGTATAAAGATTTATAGCGTTAATTTAATCAAACTTTATTAAAAAAACTACAGTTAGAGAGTAACAGTTTCGTTTTTCTGAAGGATCGGCCGTAATTTTCACTTTCGATTATTACCTATGTTTTTTATAAAAAAAGAGATCTGAATGTATAGCACAAATAGACCGAAATTTCCGGTCATTTTTTTATGCTTTTAAACCGTTGGGCCGCCTAGGTTCAGGTTTATGAAATTGATTTAATATGTGAAGATCTTCAGTAGAATCTATTAAAATAGCAATATTAAAAAAAAGAAACTCATCAAAAAAAAGCTTTTGCTCAAGCGGAGCAAAGGCTTATTAACATATAAGGGATGTCTTTTTTAACTCAATCTAATGATGCTAAAGTTTTAATTACTTGTTGGAGAGCTTCTTCTTCATCACGTCCGGAAGCTTCTAATTTTAATTCTGCCTTGTTTTGTATTCCAAGTGATAAAACACCCAATATGGACTTTACATTAACCCTGCGTCCTTTATAAGTTAGAAAAATATCAGAACTATAACGAGAGGCGGTCCGAATCAATTCTGTAGCAGAACGTCCATACAACCCCCCTATACTGTTCAGTTCAACTGTTTGTTGAATCATATAAAGACCTCCTTAATAACTTTTATCCTTTTTAAGAATGAATACAAAGATTCCCTCTGTCTTATATATGAATCTTTTTACATAATAATGTTAATTTTTTGTATGAAGCAGCCTATTTCATCTCATCAGCTAACGGGCAGTCTGGTTAAGTTCATTTCTTCACACAAACTATAATTTAACAAATAATTATAATAGATTATGATATAATTGAGACAGAAAAGGTGTGTTCTTAGGTCACGCCTGGTTTTTTGTGACACCTAAGCAGGAGCTCTTACATCTTTTTTGCAAATAAAGGGGATAAGGAAGGTTATAATGAGCAGCATACAGAAAAAAGCAGACGTTATCTTAATTGGCGGCGGAGTAATGAGCGCGACTTTGGGATCCTTACTGAAAGAGTTAGCACCGGAATGGGAAATCAAAGTGTTTGAGAAGCTCGCAAACGCAGGAGAAGAAAGCTCTAACGAATGGAATAATGCGGGTACGGGTCATTCTGCACTGTGCGAGCTTAACTATACATCCGAAAAATTTGACGGATCTATGGATATTAGCAAAGCTATTAAAATTAATGAACAGTTCCAAGTTTCAATGCAGTTTTGGTCTTATCTCGTAAACAGTAAGCTGATTAATAATCCGCAAGACTTTATCATGCCATTACCTCATATGAGTATGGTACTAGGGGAAAAAAATGTAGCATTTTTGAAGAAACGTTTTAAAGCGCTTTCAAATAATCCTTTGTTTAAAGGTATGGAATTTTCCGATAACCCAGAAAAACTGATGGAATGGATTCCGCTTATCATGCAAGACCGTCCATCGAATGAACCTATAGCTGCAACAAAAATCGACTCTGGTACAGACGTTAACTTTGGTGCTTTAACACGCATGTTGTTTGACCACTTAAAGAATAAAAACGTCGATATCAAATACAAACATAGTGTTGATAATGTTAACCGTACTAGCGATGGATCTTGGGAATTAAAAGTGCGTAATGTCGATAATGGCAGCGTAGAACACCATACTGCTAAATTCGTCTTTATCGGAGGCGGTGGCGGAAGCCTGCATTTACTACAAAAATCTGGTATTCCTGAAGGGAAACATATTGGCGGATTCCCAGTAAGCGGAATATTTATGGTATGTAATAATCCGGAAGTTGCAGCGCAGCATCATGCAAAAGTATACGGCAAAGCTAAGGTTGGAGCTCCTCCAATGTCTGTTCCGCATCTTGACACAAGATATATCGACAATAAAAAATCGTTACTATTTGGACCGTTTGCCGGCTTCACACCAAAGTTCTTAAAAACAGGTTCAATGTTCGATTTAGTAACTTCCGTAAAACCGAATAATGTCTTAACTATGTTGGCGGCAGGCGCAAAAGAGATGTCATTGACTAAATACCTGATCCAGCAAGTTATGTTATCTAAAGAACAGCGTATGGAAGAGTTACGAGAGTTTATCCCGAACGCTAAGAGCGAGGATTGGGATTTAGTAGTAGCTGGCCAACGTGTACAAGTTATCAAAGATACTGATGAAGGCGGCAAAGGAACGCTTCAATTTGGCACCGAAGTTATTACTGCAGCTGATGGCTCGATTGCAGCATTACTAGGTGCTTCTCCAGGTGCTTCTACTGCTGTTCACGTTATGCTTGAGATAATTGAAAAATGCTTTCCGCAACATATAAAAGAGTGGGAACCAAAAATTAAAGAAATGATTCCTTCTTATGGCGTGTCACTAATGGAAAATCCAGAGCTGCTGCACGAAATTCATACTTCAACAGCAGAGACGCTTGGTCTAAGGGAAAAAGAGCTAGCCTATAGTTAATTCTTTGGATGTAAAAAGGCAATGATTGAAAAAAAGAGATAAAAAAAATTCACTTAAAGAATTGAGTAAATAATAGAATATCATTGAAAATAAAACATAGAACCTTTGATCTATCTTTGGATTGAAGGTTCTTTTTTCAAAATTCGCAGTTAGGGAGGCTGCGGTGACCGAAAATGTCTAATTAGTCATGCAGACTTAAGTGCATACGCTTTTAGGGTATAATAAAACCTCATAAAAAAGGCCAACCAGAAAAATGACTAACCTTTCCATGCAGCAGCTAATAACTCTCGCTGCAATCAACCACACATCATTAATTAGTAAATAGCAACAAAGTTTGGCGAGTCATCCTTTATAAATTAACTGAAAAAACTTGCTTTTGATTTTTATATTGTTTTGTTGTCAATCCAGTTACTTTTTTGAAAGTTCTGCAAAAATAATGCGAATCAATATAGCCAACTTGATGGGCAATTTCATATGTTTTATTATTTGTAGTCTTCAAAAGATCTTTGGCCATATCAATTCGGGTGTTCGTTAAATATTCGATTAATGTTTTACCTGTTTCCTGACTAAACATATGACTTAAATAGGAGGGGCTTACATTCACTGCGTCTGCAACAGTTTGCAGAGATAACTGAGAGTCAGTAAAATTTTCGTTAATATAGCCTAACGCCATTTGAACTGATGAAGAGTATTTTGTAGTTAAACGATCTCTAGTTGTAGTAACGATGTGTAGCATTTCTTCAATATAGGTTAGAACCTCATTGTAATTCCTAATCCAGCTTGCTTTCATTTCCAATTGATTAATTTCCTGCATAACTTCAAGATTATCCATTTCTATTTCCTTCAAAAAATGTGAAATCGTAATAGTAAAATCCATTAAAAAATAATACGTTGTAAAAGGAGATCGAACATTTCCTTTTTCTAGATAAGATGAATAAGAACGAGAAAAACTAGAAATATCGCTTAATAGTCCAAATTTTAGAAAGTCAATTAAATCTCGTCGGTTAAAATGTTGCAATTCCTTTTTGGACTCTATGTCTATTTCAGTTTCCTTCGAACTGTACTTATGAATAATAGTTGAATAGCTTTTCTCTTCATCGGCTTCCGCGAAAGATAAGGTAATACCTTGAATACGGCTTTCTACTCTTCCGATTCCAAAGATCAATGGGTTCTCAGGTTGTAGTTCTTCATGTGACAGCAAGCGCTGTCTTATTATCTCGGACTCCCGTTCAAGAGTCTGTTTTGATTCTCCCATCATAATAAAAATCGATTCTTTCAATTTTCTACTAAATCGCAAACAATTATATTCAGCTTCTATCCAGTTAATGGAATCTGAATCAATTGTACATTCTATGATGACGATATAATAATAACTTGAGATAAGATTAATAGTTAACTTTGAAGCTTCTTTAACTGCCTCTGAAAAAGTATACAACCCTTCACAGAGGTCATATAAAAATTTATCTCTAGAAGCAGATTTATTTTGCAATACTTGATTTTCTAAGTCACTTAATCTTTTATTGTTCATTTCTTCCTCATCAATTTTTGCAGAAACTTTTTTTAATATAGTAAGTAAATCCTGTGAACTAACAGGCTTTAGGCAATATTCAGTAACTTGGATGCGCATTGCTTCTCTTGCATATTCAAATTCATCATGTCCACTAAGTATAATTATTTTTATTGAGGGCATTGTTTCGCGTAGAATACGACTGAGTTCCAAACCGTCCATAAAAGGCATTTTAATATCCGTAATGACAATATCAGGTTGGTGTTTTTCAATTAAAGGAAGAGCAATTTCGCCATCTGAAGCATCACCACAAAAAATAAACCCTTCTCGATTCCAATCAATACTTTTCCCAACCCCTTCACGGATAGCCATTTCATCATCTACTAAGAATACTTTTTTCATTTATATCCCCTCTCTGCTGGAATGATTATACTTACACGCGTGCCAGAACCATACCAGCTATTGATTGTTAAACCAAAAGGCTCCCCATAATGTAAGAGAATCCGATTATGAACATTTACCATACCAAAGCCTCCTTGATCCTTTTCAAATGGGACACCTTGGGATAATTGAAATCGAATATCTTTTAACTTGTCTTCTTTAATGCCAATCCCGTTATCTATCACATCAATAGAAATATATCCTTCTGGAGTAAAATCACCTTTAATTCGGACAAATCCTTTACCGCGTTTATTTTTTATGCCGTGATATATAGCATTTTCAACGATTGGCTGAAGTGTTAATTTAATAATTTCATATTGTAAAATATCCTCATTTAAATGAAAAGTTACATCTAAAATATCTTGGTACCTCATTTTTTGTATGATTAGGTAATTTCGAATATGATCAATCTCATCTTCTAAAAGAATTAAATCTTTTCCTTTGCTTAAAGAAATTCTAAAAAAGTGTGATAATGCCTTTGTAATTTCAATTACTTGTTGACTTTTTTTTGCTTCTGCCATCCAAATAATTGTTTCAAGTGAGTTATATAGAAAGTGTGGATTGATTTGGGCTTGCATAGTGCGTAATTCTGCAATTTTTAATTGTTTTTGTTCATTAACACTTTTTGTTAGTAGAGCCTTTATTTTCATAATCATACTATTAAAATTTTCACCTAGGTCTGCAATCTCATCAGTACCTTTATTAACGAGCTGCACATCTAGATTCCCTTGTGAAACTTGTTTCATTTTCTCTTTTAAAATACGAAGTGGAAGAATTAATCTTGAAGTGATAAAGAAATATAATCCAATGGTGAAAATTAAAACTGAGCCTACAGTTAATACAATTAGACTTCTTATTTCATTTGCTTCTTTTGTAATATCTGATAACGGTGTATATCTAAGGAATTTCCAACCAGTCAATTCAGATGTTTCAAAGACGAAAAATGTTGCACCTTTCGTAAAATAGCCAGAGTGGTTTTCTTCTATTAGTTTTCTATCTAAGAGAGGTGAAGTTTTTGCAAATTGTGGATGTGAAAATAAAATATTACCCGATTCAGATTCAATTTGAATTGTACTGGAAGTTTTTAATGAAGCTTCGTGAAGAATATTCTTAAAAACCGAAGCTTTAATAACAATATTTATGAATCCAATTACTTCTTTGGAATTATCCGAAATAATTGTACTTGTCATAGAAAGTGCTGGATTACTGTTTTTATAGATTGGTTCTATTAGTGTTTTAGTTGGTTGATCTAATAGTTTCACATAGGGAGGTTTAGTGAGCACCTGATCATCTAATTGATGAACCCCACGGTCTTCACTAACCGCTTTTCCGTCAAGACCTATAATTTTAATATTCATGATGCTATCACTATATTGATAACTTTCTCTGTAAAGCTTTATCATTCCTAAAATACTTTTCGATTCCTCAGCCGTATTATGTTTGTCAATTAAAAATTGAACAGTACTATCCTTTTTCCCAACTTCAGTAAATCTTTTAATATCTTGAAGTACATCATCAAATTCACTGCGTAATTGTGCTACTTGGATTTGAGCTAATGAATATGTTTTTTCGGCAACAATATTATAAGATTTCATATATGAAATCACCCCAACAAGGATGAGAGGTATTACCGTTAAAAAAAGGAACATCATTAGAAGTTTTGTACGTAAACTTGAAACTATCCATTTTTTGAATTTCATAATCTAACCAACCTGTCAGTAGTATTATAAGAAGATTTATTCGAATAAATGTTAATATGTGTCTGGTTATTATATTTTAAACTGCCTTATGTTATCTTTCATTTCTTGAATTCGTTCTACAAGTTTATAAGATGCATCAGAAACTTCCTCAAGAGTAGTTAATTGTTCTTCACCCATAGCTGCAATTCCAGCAACTTCTGCATTCGTAATTTGCGAGCTCTGCTCAATGTCTGAGATCATTTGGCGAATAGAAAGCATTTGATCAAATGCCTCCTGCATGTCTTGCTTTATGCTTTCAATTTCAACTTGCTGTCTATTTCTAATTGAACGAATAGTATGGAATTGACTCTTTACGTGCTCAGTTTTTAATCTGCAAAGTTGAATGTTTTCTAGAGTTTCAGAGTTTTGGTTTCTGATTGAAGTTGTTAGGCTCATGATATGGTTTACTTTGTAATCGGAGTCTTGTGAAACCTTGTTTGTTTCATCAGAAACATCTTTTATACGAGTTAAAGCGTTTTCTATTTTTTTATTTATTGAACTTTTAGGAATTTCATTTATTAGAGAGAGGTACAATAAACTAGACTCTCGTGCAACAAGCTTAATTAATCGTAAATATTCATTCATTTCCCCTGACAATCTCTGAAGTTCTTCTGTATCACTGTTTACTTGATATATAGTTTGGCTTACTTGCTCAAGTTGCTGATGGAAGGTTACAAGTTCATGACTTATTTCATTTGTTATATGCAAGGTTTCATTTGATTGAAGGTTTATTTTATTTGATTTACCTAGTACTTCGTTATATTTAAAAAGTAAATGTTCAAATGTAGTTACTGATTTTTGAATCAGTTTATCTTGTGTATGAAGATTGATCGAAATTGTTTGTGTTGCTTCAGCAACTTCTTCCCCAGCAAGTCGGTTTTCAAGAATACTTTGGTGAATATCCTTTGAAGTTAAAACGACTAAATCATTTGTATTTCTCACGCTTAAGATAATATCCTTTAAATTATGAAACATTCGATTATAAGAACGACATAATTCTCCTATTTCATTCTTAGACAGATTTACTATTGCTCCTATCGTTAAGTTTCCTTCTGCAATTTCATTTGTTTTTTGTCCTAAACTACGAATAGGTTTTACAAAACTTCCTGATATATATATTGCAAATAATAATGAAATTATGATAACGGCAATAAATGCACAAATATAAATAGTTATGTCTCTTGTTAAGTTAGTAGAAATGATATTCTGTGATTCCCCTTTTACCAAAAGGGTTTTTTGTAAGAGTGACTGAACCTTTTCATCGATGAGGTCTGTAAGAATTGTAATATATTCATAGGTGATATTTCGTGAATCTGCTGGAACATTTTCTTGGATTTGCTCTCCAAGCTTGTCAATATATTCAGTCGTAGTCGTTAATGTTTGGCGAACTTCTGAAATTTCCTTAGTGAATTGGCCATTTTTATCATCGCGTTCAATTTTATCTAAGTTTTGATACATATTGTTTAGATGATCATATTGAGTACCATTTTCAAAAAGTACTTTTCCATATGCAATATCCCTAATTTCCTCATCTAGCTTTTGCTTAAGTGAACCATTAATTGAATTCGTCAATGTGATTGTTTCCATCATTGCATTATATTGATGAACATACCCGAGGAAAAGATAGATTTGTACGCAATTTATTGTTGCAAGCCATAATAAAATGACCATGAAACCAAGGATTAATCTTTTTCGTAAAGATAGATCAGATAACATTGAATGCGCTTTCAATTCAAATCCCCCTTCCTTGACTTATCTTACTATAGTAAGAGTTAAAAGTAGATAAAAATATTTTACACTTTTTTGAAAAATTTTATAGTTTTTAAATTGAAAAGTACTCTATAAACAAAATGAATTTACAACATTTTCGAAAGTTATTCCATTCATCTATAAAATGTAAACGCTTTATAATTAGAGTAATCCAATTCAAGTAATATGCTGAAAAATATTATTGAATTGAAAAAGATAAGGGGAGAATCAAATGATAAAAAAATTATTCAAGAGAAAAACAGTGCTCTTGTTAATGATGTCGCTCATGCTTTTATTGGCTGCATGTAGCTCATCAGGTACAGGGGGGCAAACAGGAACTGGTACTAGTTCAGGAGATTCTGAGTCTAGTGATAAGTTAGTAATAGGCTTTTCACAAGTCGGTGCTGAAAGTGAATGGAGAACGGCAAACACGAAGTCAATGCAAGAAGCCATTAAAGCTGCAGGTCATGAATTGAAATTTTCAGATGCCCAACAAAAGCAAGAAAATCAAATTAAGGCCATTCGTTCGTTTATCGCCCAAAAAGTAGATGCAATTGTCTTCTCACCTGTTGTTGAAACAGGATTTGAAACGGTGTTACAAGAAGCAAAGGATGCAGGGATTCCAGTTTTTCTTTCTGACCGTTCTGTTGATATTGAAGATGATTCATTATGGGTAACATTCTTAGGTTCAGACTTTGTTGAAGAAGGTAGAAAAGCTGCAAATTGGTTAGTTGAGGAAACAGCTGATGTAGATGGTGATGTCAATATCGTTGAACTTCAAGGAACAGTCGGATCAGCACCTGCGATTGACCGTAAAGAAGGCTTTGAAGAAGTAATAGCAGATCATCCAAATTTAAAAATCACAAAATCTCAAACAGGTGACTTTACTCGTGCAAAAGGAAAAGAAGTTATGGAAGCGTTCTTAAAAGCAGATGGAGAAAACATTGATGTTCTCTATTCTCATAATGATGACATGGCAATTGGTGCGATTCAAGCAATTGAAGAGTACGGATTAAAGCCAGGTGAAGATATTAAAATCATCGGTGTTGACGCAGTAAAAGGTGCGTTCGAAGCAATGGCAGCAGGAAAAATGAACGTAACAGTTGAATGTAACCCATTGTTTGGTCCGCAAATGGTTGATTTAATTGAGGCACATTTAGCTGGTGAAGAGATTGATAAGCGTGTAGCTGTAGAAGAAAGCATGTATACAATGGATCAAGCTGAGGAGTTACTACCAACTCGAGAGTATTAATGAAGTAAAACATAAAAGTCACTAGGAATCATAGAACGGATTGAAACTAGTGGCTTTTGTTGATTTTTTAAGAATAATTTTATTTCGCTATTGAAGGAAATCAGATGAATATGGGGGTAAGAAGATGAAGTACTACCGAAAAATAACAGCTTCTACACTATCTGTTCTAATGCTAGGGTCTAGTTTATTTACTAGTCAAGCTACATATGCAGCAGACAATTTGGAAGCTTCAAAAGTACTTTCCCTTCCATTCGAAGAAAATTTAGTAGACAGCTCTGGAGAGGGAAACAATGGAACGATAATTGGATCTAATTATTCTTATGTAGATGGAGTAAATGGTGGAAAAGCATTAAAGCTTAGTGGCAACACTGCTGTTAATCTTGGGAAAAGTGCAACACTTCAGCCATCAGATGTAACAGCGTCATTTTGGTTTAAGCCAAATGAAAAAATGACCGGTGAGCAAATGATTATGTGGAATAAAACCGTTTGGTATAGTGATGGGTGGTACTTAGGATCAGAAAATGATAATAAGCCACTTGTTATGTCCCTAGGATCATCCGATGCAAATAAACAACCATATAAAGTAAGCGTTATCGGTTCAAGAGCAGAGTTCTTTCCTGTTGATGCTTGGACACATGTGGCAGTTACTTATGATAGTGAAACAAAAAATGTTAGTATTTACAGAAATGGTATTAAACAAAAAACTACCGTTGACTATTCATATGGTAAAGATGGAGCAGATGGCATCATAACCTCAGACGAAACGACACAAAAATCTATCGGTTATAATGGTCCGACATATAATGGTGCTTATGGTAAGTATTCAATTGATAATTTTGAACTGTACAGTCATGCAGGAAGTAATGAAGATATTATTTCTTTGTATGAAGAACAGTCAGGAACCACATTTGATTATGAACTTATTGCCAAACAGGATGCAGAAGCAATTTCTGTGCCAGAAAAAGCAACAGTTAATATACCTCTTCCTTCAAAAGGATCATCTGGTTCAACAATCACTTGGACATCTGATAATGAGGAAGTAATCGAATCAAGTGGAACCGTTCATAGACCTGCAGCAGGTGAGAGTGATGCTGAGGTGACCTTGTCGGCGACTGTCACTTATAAGAATAAGTCTGTTACAAAGAATTTTTCAGTAATAGTACCTGCAAAGGCAGTATCAGATACTTTACAGGAAGTTGAGATGACTAATGTTATTCTAACTGACGAGTATTATACGAATGCATTTGATAAAGAAATAGACTATTTATTATCTTTGGAAGCTGACAAACTACTGAGTGCATTCCGAACAACTAGTGGACTTGAAGCAAAAGCGTCAATTTATGGGGGATGGGAAGATACAGAAATACGTGGTCATACATTAGGTCATTATCTTTCTGCTATTTCTACTGCTTATGTAAATGCAACAGGAGAGGACAAAACTCTTTTAAAAGAGCGGATGGACTATATGATTAACGAATTGGCAGAGGTTCAGGATGCAAATGGAAATGGCTATGTATCTGCATTTCCAACTTCCTTCTTAGATCGAGTTGAAAATGGTCAGGCAGTTTGGGTTCCATGGTATACGATTCACAAGGTTCTAGCTGGTTTGATAAGTGTTGCCGAATATGGTGAAAATGAAAAAGCTCTAGAGGTTGCAGAAGGATTTGGCGAATATATTTATAGCCGTACCTCCACTTGGGATCAAGCAAAGAAAGAAAGAGTACTTAAGGTAGAATACGGTGGAATGAATGATAGTCTATATGATTTATACATCTTTACAGGAAATGACCATTTTCTGAAGGCAGCGGAGAAATTCGATGAGGATAGCCTTTTTGATTCTCTTTATAATAATCAAGATGTTTTAAATGGCAAGCATGCCAATACGACAATTCCAAAAGTAATTGGAGCATTAAAACGTTACACTGCTTTAGAGGAAGCTGAAAGTGAAGAGTATTACTTAACAGTTGCTGAAAACTTCTGGGAGATGGTAGTTAATAATCATTCTTATCTTACAGGTGGAAATAGTGAAAATGAGCATTTTGGCGAACCTGGAATCCTAAATACAGAGCGTACAAATGTAAACAACGAAACTTGTAATGTTTATAACATGTTGAAATTATCAAGAGAGCTATACAAAATTACAAAAGATAAAAAATACGCAGATTACTATGAAAATGCACATACCAATGCCATAATGGCTTCCCAAAACCCAGAAACTGGAATGTCGATGTACTTCCAACCTATGGCTACAGGTTTCTTTAAAGTGTTTAGCAGTGCAATCTATCATTTCTGGTGCTGTACAGGAACAGGTATGGAGAACTTTACAAAACTAAATGACAGTATTTATTTTACTGACCAAGATAGTGTTTATGTGAATATGTATCTTTCTTCAGTACTCACATTGAAAGACAAAAACTTAAAACTAACCCAAGAATCTCAGCTCCCGAATACTGGTGCCGGTGATAAATCAACTGGGAAAGTTACATTCACGATCAATACCAATGGTTCTACAAATACAGCGTTAAAGTTTAGAATTCCTGATTGGGCTTCGTCTAACCCTAAACTAGAAATCAATGGTGAACCTATAACAGACTATACGATTGATGAAGGTTATATTGTATTAAAACAAAATTGGACAGATGGCTCTATCGTAACTTTAGATTTTCCAATGGAAGTTAAATTATATGATCTTCCAGATGATCAAAACACAGTTGCCTTTAAATATGGTCCAGTTGTTTTGAGTGCAGGATTAGGTACAAATAATATGACTACTAGTCAACATGGTGTCAATGTATTAAAACCAAACAAAGATACTGCTGCAAGAGATTTTATAACGATTGAAGGCACAGATATCAAGACATGGAAAGAGAATATCACAAAGAATCTTGTCAAAACAGAAGGCAAACTTGAATTTACATTAAGAGGAACCGATGCAGATGATGGCATCCTTACTTTTACACCTCATTATGAAAGATATGAAGACCGATATGGTATCTATTTTGAACTGATTACTGCTGATTCAGAAAGTTATCAAAAATCCATACTCCTTTCAAAGGAAAAAGGCAGAGCAGAGAATGCCACGATCAGTTCTGTCATTGTGGCTAATGATCAGTATGAGTTGGCTGCAAACCGTCAAACTCTGAATTCGACAACTGGAATTCATAATGGAAGTTCATACCGAGATGCAAGAGCAGGTGGATATTTTAGTTATGATATGGAAGTTAACCCAGAATCTGCAAACTATATATATTCAACTTACTTTAGTGGTGATGTAGGACGAACATTTGATATCTTTGTTGATGATAAAAAGCTAGTAACGGAGGTTATTGAGAATAAAAATCCAGGTGACTTTTATACTCAAACACATAAAATCACACAGGAATTAGTTGATAAAAGTAGAACAAAGATCGTTCAAGAAACAGATAATAACGGAAATCCTGTCGAAAGAGAAATTCATTATGTCACGGTTAAATTTGCTAGCAATGGAGGTTTTGTTGGCGGAATATTCGATATTTTCAGAGTTATCACTGACTATAAAACTAACTCTAATTTAGAGAGTTTGTCCTTTGATCAAGGAACTTTATCGAAGTCTTTTGATCCTGAAGTCACAGAATATACACTAACTGTTCCATCAACAGCAGATTCTGTGAATATGTCTGTAGCACCGCAAGACGAATATGGCTTAGTTTATGTTGGGGATATTCTGATAAATGATAAAATGGAACGCAATATATCATTGAAAGAAAACACAACCGATCTTGTGATTACTTCAAAAGCAGAAGATCATAAGACTTCAAAACAATATACCATTCATATTGTTAAAGGTGAAAATGATACTACACCTCCGGAAGGTCATTTTACAATTAATTCAGAAGCTAAGTATACAAATAACCCAAAGGTAACTTTGACACTTGATGCACAGGATGAAACAAGTGGAGTTGATACAGTACGCTTTTCAACAGATTCAGAGAATTGGACAGATTGGGAAACGTATACAACGACAAAAGAAGTAACGTTACCGTCTAGCGATGGTGAGAAGACAGTATTTGTTGAATTTAAAGATCAGGCTGGAAATATCAGTGAAACCTATCAACAAAAGATTATACTTGATACAACTGCCCCTGTGATAAAATTCACTGGCTATCAGGATACTTATTCTGTTGATTCTTCTATTAATATGACATGTAGTATAACCGATGAGTTGTCTGGTATTGCTTCAAAAGAATGTGAAAATGTTAAAAGGCCAGCCTATGAATTCGAATTAGGAATAAATAAAGTAACTGCTTCAGCAACTGATAACGCTGGTAATACAGCGAAAGTTGACATCAAATTTACAGTGATTGTTGATTTTGATAGTTTAAGTAGACTAACGGAAGATTTTGTTACGAAAAAAGAAGTAGCTCATTCATTGACGGAAAAGCTACAATCAGCAAAGGAATCAGCTGTAAAGGGTAATAATAAAGCGATGACTGGTCAACTAAACGCCTACGAAAATCAACTAAATGCTCAAAGCGGAAAATCTATTACTGACCAACAGGCAAAAATTTTAATTTCATTGTTAAGAAAGCTCTAAATTAAAACATGCTGAAATTTTTATAGACCTTAATCTAAAGTATTTACTAAAATGCCTCGCGGTTAAAGATTTGATTAGCCCGAGGCATCTTTAAAATTGGGTCTTGCTCTTATAATAAATTGGAGGAACTGTTATGAAGGAGAAAAAAAATCAATTAAAAAAGCCAGTACTTATTGGAATGATCTTAAATCCTAATGAACAGTTCAAACGAATTCAAATCCATCCAATAATTTGGTACCCATTAATTATTCTCTCTTTGATTTCAATGGTTGTAACAATTCTTGTAGCAATAAATATTGATTATATTCCTAGTTTCGGTATGACTGAGAAAGATATAAAAGTAGCCAAAATGGTAGGAACGATTGTTGGAGCATTAGGTACCTTAATCGGTCTTCCAGTTGGTTATGTTTTATATGCTGTCATTTTATGGGGGATTGCAAAAAAGGCGAAATCAACTGTTACATTTAAACAAATGTTCTCATTAATCATTTTTATAAGTTTTATTCGTGTGATAGGACAGAGCATTAACCAAATGATTCTTGTAGCGATCAATGGAGATCAAGACCATTTACTGACAAGTTTAAATTATTTTGTTGGAGCAAATGGTGTATTAGGCGAGATATTAGGAGTAATAGAATTGTTCAGTATTTGGTATTATATTCTACTCTCAATAGGTCTTATAAAAATAGCTAAGCTATCTAATAGAATGTCTATTTCAATTTCTATTATTTTCTTTTGTTTACTCCTTATTCTCACTTCAGTACAGGGGGCTATGGAAGAGTATCATTTTGAACACATTATAGGTGGAGAGTAAAAGTTAAGTTATATAGTGTTGACGGAAAGCTAGAATCAGAAGCTTCTGTATCAGTGGCCCATCTAGAAGCCAGATTTTAATTTTCATATGTTTTATGAGCAGTTAGTGAAATGCTGTAAAAATATACATTACGAGAAGTTAAAACTGCTATAAAAACACAGAATAAAATATTGTATAGATAAAAATGACACCGGTTTCACTTTTTCTTGGGTAGAAACAATAATACCTGATTGGATGTATTTAGTGGTAAGTCATGAACTATTCAGGACGTTGATCGTTCCGAGTATTCTTATTTTAAAACGATATAGAGGAACATTATGCTAACAACTTACGATTACAGGTTTAGCAACACATTTTCATTTTAACCCTTCCTATCCATCAAGTTACAGAACCAAAAACTTGTAAATATAATTGAGAGCGTTTCCTTTAAGGGGGTGATTGATTTATTAATAGTTTGAGGTAATTGAGAAATACAAGCTTGTATGTAATGTATTTGTTGGAAATCTTAACATGAAAAGTTAATAGAATAGAAAGGAGACATAATTTAATGTTGCAAGAAATGTTTATTAAGAGATTACTAATTAATTGTTTGATCTTAGTCCTTGTAGTAGGAAGTATCTTACCTGTCCTACCTACTATGACTAATGCAGAGGAGGGGGAGAATGAATTGATTCTTGATTCAGAGCAAATAAAACTAGATCCTAGTTATCAACATGAACCATTTGATGGTTGGGGAACAGCTCTTGTATGGTTCGCGAATGTTACAGGTGGATGGCCTGATGAATTAAGAAATGAGCTTGCTGATGATCTCTTTGGTAAGGAAGGACTGAATTTTAATATTGCCCGCTATAATATTGGTGGTGGTGATTCTCCTGAGACAGAGCCTTATATGCGTAAAGGTGCAGCAGTTCCAGGATATTGGAATCGTCCAGCAGAATACAGCCCACCAGAAGGTAACACAGATGAATGGACAGAGCAGGAAAACTGGTGGAATCCGGAAAATCCTGAGCATTGGAACTTGGAAGCTGATGCTAACCAACGCTGGTGGGTTAGTGCTGCTAAAGCCAGGGGAGCTGATACCTTTGAAGCATTTTCAAACTCACCGCCATATTTTATGACTCAAAGTGGTTATGTATCAGGTAACTGGAATTCATGGGATGACAATATTAAACCAGATCAATTTCAACATTTTGCTTCATACTTAACAACAATAGTAGAGCATTTACAAAAGGACATGGATGTTGAATTTCAAACTCTTTCACCTGTAAATGAGCCAAATACTGGCTATTGGAGAGCAAAAGGCAGACAGGAAGGATCAAACTGGTCTCCAGCTTCACAAGCTAAAATTATTAATGAAGTAAAAAAGCAATTGGATGAAAAAGGTCTTAGTACAATTGTATCAGGAATGGACGAAACGAATCCACAAAAATTCAGACAAAACTGGGAGCAATATGATAGCATAACGAGAAATAACATTGGACAGTTAAACGTGCATACATACGGTCCTACACAGCAGATTGGTGCAAGAGATATTGCAAAGGGAGCAGGGAAAAAACTGTGGATGTCTGAGGTGGATCTTAGTTCTGGTGCACAAAATCATGAAGATATAAAACCAGGTCTTGCATTATCACAGCGAATTACGACTGATATTCAGCAATTGGAATCAGAAGCATGGGTGCTTTGGCAGTCAATTGAAGACGAAGTGAATATGAGCCCAGAACATGAAAATGGCAACTGGGGACTTATCCAAGTTGATTTTGATCCAGCTGATTTTGAAAACGTAAAAATCTATAAAAATAAAAAGTACTATGCAATGGGGAATTACAGTAAGTTTATTCGACCAGGCTACCAAGTCATTAGTTCAAATAGCAGCGATTCATTAGCCGCAATTAATAAAGATGACAATTCAGTTGTTGTTATCTATACAAATTCAACCACAGAAGAGAAAGCAATCAACTTTGATTTGTCTGGGTTTGAAACTGTAGAAGCGAATGCAAAAGCAACCCCTTATGTGACATCAAATACAGAAAATTTAGCCCAAAAGTCAGATGTAATGATCTCAGGTAACGAGCTCTCAGCAGTTGTTCAGCCCCAATCAATTACGACATTTGTTGTATCTGGTGTATCAGGAGTGAATAAGGATCACGCGTTTTTGAATAATAACGAAACATACAAATTCATTAATAAAAATAGTGGGAAAGTGCTTGATATTGGACAAGATGGAAAATCCATTGTTCAAAAAACAAATATTCGTGATGAGGAAAGTCAAAACTTTAGTATCCAAAAAATAACGGATGGAAATAGTACACAAGAAATCTATAGAATTGTCAACATTGATAGTGGAAGTGTACTTAGTGATATTAATGGTTCCATTACTCTCCAAGACTATGAAAATAAGTCAAATCAAAAATGGATGCTATCAACCTATGGGAATGGAGAATACACATTTATAAATGTTCAAAGCAAAAACCTAATAGAAGTTGGGGGTGAATCAAAGGAGGAAGGAGCTAAAGTTGGCCTCTGGAAACCAACAGCAGGTAACCACCAGATTTGGAAACTAGTAAAAGCCGGAATTACCAAAGTAGAGCCAGTTGATGTCGTCGTTACAAAGAAAAAGACTGCACCAGAATTACCTGATGAGGTAACGACAATTTACGGAGATGGTGAAAAGGTTCAGAAAAAAGTAGTTTGGGATACAATCAATCCTGAATTATATGCAAATGAAAATATCTTTAAAGTTGAAGGCACTGTTGAGGGAACAACGATTAAGGCAGTAGCAACAATAACAGTAAGTAAAATTGAAAGTATTCAACCTATTAAAATAAAAACAACTCCAGGTAAAGCACCAGTTTTACCTAGTAAAGTAACAGCTAAACTAAAAAGTGGTACATTCGGAAAAGTACCTGTTGAATGGAATGAAATTGATCAAAATCAGTATGCGGATTTTGGCAAGTTTTCAGTGAAAGGATCAATATCGAAAAGTCCAGTTAAAGCAATTGCCAATATCCAGGTTACACAACCCGCTCTAGAAAATTTAGCTGTAAAGCCTTCTAGTTCAGAAAATGAGTATCCGAAAGTGAGCGCTTCCTTTACTGGTCAATGGGATAGCACGAGTAATGTCAACGATGGAATTATCTCTAGTGCAAGATGGACGAACTGGGATCCAAATAGCTGGAGAGAAGAAGATTGGGTTGCTATTGAATTCGACAAAGCGGAAACAGTATCACAAGTGAAATTTCACTTCTATGATGACAATGGTGGCACAAGACCTGCAGACTCTTTACGACTTGAATATTTGGATGGAACAGAGTGGAAAGAAATCGAAGGGACACAAACAGATGTTCAAGACAAGGAGCTAACAATTGACTTTATCCAAATTGAAACAAAACATATTCGTGCTGTAATGAAGGCCAAAGAAGGTGCTTGTATAGCCATTTCAGAAATGGAGGTATTGGGGATTGGTGAAAACCAAATTCCAGGACAAGGTAGTGATGCAACATTAGAATCTATTATCATTAATGGGAAGCAAGTAAAAGAATTTGATAAGGATACCTATAATTATCATGTTGAGATAACGAAGAACCAGCAAGAAATCCCGACTATTGAGACAGTTACAAATGATTTATTTGCGACCTATCAAATTGAAACACCATCTTCGTTAAATGGTGAGGCTATAATTACGGTTAACTCAGAAGATGGGAAGAATCATGCAAAATATACAGTTACATTTAGTGAGAAAAATTAGAGAAAACTAGAAATAACTTTTAGACAAAACAAAGATAATGGCTTCACAATTTGTTTACAAAAGGGGGTTCGAATGTTCTCATTCTTACCTCCTTTTGAAATTTATTGCGGATTTGTTGCAACTATATTGGATAGTAAAGTTCAGCGCTTGCCTTCCTGGTTCTTTAAGCTTTTTTTTTAGAAGTCCATTCAGTTTCGGGAATTTTATTCCCCTTCCCATTTTAGTTACAAAAAAATTGCAATGCATCAAAAAATTTTGAAGTTTTTGAACGCTTAAATCGAAAAATACAAAATGAATTTACAATATTTTCGAAAGTTACTCCATTAACCTCAAGTATGTAAACGCTTTATAATTAGGAGGGTATCAAGTTCATGAGGGAACAGTTTATTTAAGAGATCATTTGTAAACCGTATTTAAGTTACTAGTAATTACTTGCCTTTTTACTTACCAGTAAAAATAACAACGAACAAAATACTATCTTTATAGTTTCATCTACCTCTTTAGATCTTCTCTATTCATCTAATAAAAGCACCCTTTCTCATGTTAATAAGTAGATTAATTGAATTCTACTTATCTTTATAGAACTACATCCATTTCGTAATATACAAATCAATACTTAAAAGGGAAACTTTTTAAACTTTATTCCTAATGTGAAGGAGGTGATGTCATAAAAAAGTAAGGTCTATAAATAAATAATAGAGAGATTTCTATTATTAAGTTTCTTACAGATCGTTAAGCGTTATTAGAAAAGGAGGTAAAGTGCTATGAAGGGTAAAAAGTGGTTATCACTATTTATGACAATAGTAATAATAATTTCACTTCTCCCAATACCAGTGATTCAAGCAGAGGAGATTGTTAATGTGGAAGACAGCTTAATTGCACACTATGATATGTCAATAGCTAATGGTAAGTTAACAGATGTGACGAACAGTGGATTTGATGCAGAATATGTTGGATTTACTGAAGGAGACTTCTTAGAAGAAGAAAACGATAAGGTCTTAAACTTCACTGGTAATAAGTCTAAATATGTAAAATTACCTTTGGGGCTTATTGATGATGAAACATTCACCATTGAAACAACATTTAGCACAAGCACAAGTGCTTCACATTGGCTTTATAGTATTGGTAATAAGACAGGTGTTTGGCCTAATGTGAAAAATTATATCTTTTTAAATCCAAAACAAGGAAATGGTTCTGTTAGATTTGGGATTAAGAACTCCGATAAGGAGCTTCTATTTCAAAATGCAACGATTCATTCAGGAGAAAAAAATACATTCACAACGACTTTTAAAGAAGGAGAAATATCTCTTTATCTTAATGGGAAACCAGTTGGAACTCTCCCACATACTTATTCAGTCATGGACATTTTGAAAGAAGGTGTTGATCCTACAGCAAATTCTATTGGATTTATTGGGAAATCACTATTTGAACCTGATGCTGCCTTTACTGGAAAATTAGCTGATTTTAAAGTATACAACTATACATTATCGGCAGATGAGGTGAAACAAAATGCAACATTAACTGATGTGGAAATTGTTGAATTAGCAAAAGCTAACTTAATAATCCCAAATGCAGATGACATCCGCGGCAATATTACGTTACCTACAAGTTCTGATAAAGGAGCATCAATCACGTGGGAAACAGACAGACCCGATGTAGTAAGTGTAAATAATGAAGAAAATGAAAATTATGATGATATTCCCGCTGGTGTTGTAACAAGACAGTACTCTGATACACATGTAAAATTAACAGCGACTATTCATTCTGGTCAAGTAAGTGATACAAAGCAAATTCTACTTACTGTTAAGGCGAAAACGGAAAAAAAGAATTTCACTAATTATTTAATGACTCATTTTACAGGTGAACACGATATCGGGGAACAGATTTATTTCGCTAGTAGTGAAGATGGATTAAACTGGAAAGATTTAAATGAAAGTAATCCAGTATTAACATCTGATATTGGTGAAAAAGGTGTGCGTGATCCCTATATTTTACGTTCAGCAGAAGGGGATAAATTCTATATCATCGCAACAGACTTACGTATTGCGAATGGAAAAGGCTGGGGTGCAGCGCAAACTGCCGGTAGTAAATCTCTTATTATTTGGGAATCTACTGATTTAGTAAACTGGTCTGAACCTAGGATGGTTGAAGTAGCTCCTCCTAAAGCAGGCGATGCATGGGCACCTGAAGCTTTTTATGATGAAAAAACAGGCGAATATGTTGTATTTTGGGCTTCTACGATTCGTAATGAACAAGGGGTATTTGAACCACATAATATTTATTATGCAAAGACTAGAGATTTCTATACGTTTACCGAACCAAAGGTGTTTATTGACCGTCCAGGTGATACTCATATAATTGATACAACGATCATTAAAGAAAATGATATGTATTACCGTTACTCAGGTGATGGACAAATTACGATCGAAAAAAGTGATCAAATACTTGGCACATGGTCAAAGCTGGGAACAATTCAAGATTCAACAGGATTAACAGGGCATGATGTAGAAGGTCCGTTAATTTTTAAATTTAATGATAGAGAAGAATGGAATTTAATGGTCGATCAGTATGCAACAGGAAAAGGTTATCTTCCGTTACTAACGACTGATCTAACAAGTGGTGAATTTACTAAGTTAACAACTTCAGACTATTCCTTAGACTCTAACAAAAAGAGACATGGTTCTGTTTTACCTATAACTAAAGAAGAGTACGAAGCTGTCATGGCAAAATGGAACAAAGTGGTCGAATCACCTGACGAAGAAGAACAAAAAGAGCCAATCCTTGAGTACAATTTTGAAGAAACAATAACAGACAACAAGATTCAGGATGATTCAGGCAACAACTATACTGGTACATTGAATGGCAATGCAACTTATATAAAGGATGAAGAAAAGGACTCTAACGTATTATCTCTTGATGGTACGACTAATACGTTTGCTGCCTTCCCGACCGGTTTCTTTGATGGAAGAGATACAGTATCCATTTCTATGGATATTAAAGCTGAAACAGTATCAGGAAACTTCTTTACCTTTACAGTAGGTAAGAATAACCAAAAATATATGTTCTTAAGAACACGTGATAGTGAAATAAGAAATGCCATTACGGTAAACAGTTGGTCTAGCGAGCAAGAGGTTAAAACGAGTACATCTTCCATTAAGAGCAAGTGGATGAATATCAAACTTGTCATGACACCTACAAGTATGAAGATGTATAAGGATGGTATTCTTGTAGCTGAGAATAACAATGTAACAGTGGCAATGAGGGACTTAGGAGTAGATTTATCAGCATACTTAGGAAAATCCTTCTATTCAGGAGATCAATACTTTAAAGGATCTTTCGACAATGTAAAGGTTTATAATCGTGCTCTCTCAGAAGCTGAGATCCTTGAAATGACCATTGAACCGACTGGTATTGGTAACTTCCAAGTTCCTGGTCAAAAAGGTCAAGCTGAGATTGATAAGAAAGCAAATACAATTGCTGTTCATATTAAAGAGGGACAAGATATAGATATAACAAAGTTAACACCGACTATTACTCTTTTACCTGGTTCTACAGTGATTCCAGCATCAGGTGAAACACAAGATTTTACAAACCCTGTTACATATACAGTGACAGACAAAGATGGAAACAAGCAGGAATGGACCGTGAAATTGGAGATGTATCCATCAGGTACATTGCCAGGACTTTATGCAGATCCACAAATCGCTGTTTTTGGTGATACGTATTATATTTATCCTACAACAGATGGATTTGATGGCTGGTCAGGCTCACAATTTAAAGCGTTTTCTTCAAAGGATTTAATCAATTGGAAGGATGAAGGTGTCATTTTAGATCTTGCAACAGATGATGTAACTTGGGCAGATAACCGTGCTTGGGCACCTACCATTACAGACAAAGACGGGACGTATTACTACTACTTCTCTGCAGACGCCAACATAGGTGTAGCAACATCCACATCTCCAACAGGACCGTTTAAAGATGCTTTAGGCAAACCATTAGTGCCAAGTGGAAAATATCCAGGTCAAGCGATTGACCCATATGTATTTAAAGATGATGATGGACAGTATTACTTCTATTGGGGGAATGGAAATTTATTTGGTGCGAAGCTAAACGATGATATGGTTTCATTTTCCCAGGATCCAGTTAATATGACACCTGCGAATTTTAGAGAGGCTCCTGTTGTTTTTAAGCGTGACGGTAAGTATTACTTAATGTGGTCAGAGGATGATACTGGTAGTGAGAACTATCAGGTTGCTTATGCAACAGGAACTTCTCCAATGGGTCCTTGGACGAAGAAAGGCGTCATTCTTAGTAAAGATTTAAGCCTTGGAATTAAGGGACCTGGTCATCACTCAGTATTAAATATACCGAACACTGATGACTATTATATTGTTTATGCCCGACATGCAATTCCTGATGGTAATGGCTTCAAC
The DNA here is from genome assembly GCF_030817055.1 of Bacillus sp. V2I10. Lineage (NCBI taxonomy): Bacteria > Bacillati > Bacillota > Bacilli > Caryophanales > Bacillaceae > Bacillus > Bacillus sp. V2I10. The sequence continues at coordinate 2,307,759 of NZ_JAUSYV010000001.1, forward strand.
CGTGAAGTTGTCATTGATAAGATGGAATTTAATGAAGATGGTACGATAAAACAAGTCAAACCAACGTTAAAAGGGATAACTGAACCAGTTTATGTAGAAAAAGGAGATACAGAAAGTCCAGAAGGTCACTTTACAATTAATTCTGGCGCGGAGTATACAAATAAGTCAGCTGTTACCTTATCTCTTGAAGCAACGGATGACAGTAGTGGAGTTCATCAAGTTCGCTATTCAACTGACTTAAAAGAATGGACAGATTGGGAAGTGTATACAACATCAAAAGAATTGACATTACCATCTGGTGATGGTGAGAAGACAGTATATGTTGAATTTAAAGATCAAGTTGGAAATGTCAGTGAAACATACCAACAAAAGATCATACTGGATACTACTTCTCCTGTAATCAAATTTACGGGTCATCAAGATTCTTATTCAATCGATTCGACTATTAACATTACTTGCAATATAGTCGATGAGTTGTCTGGAGTAGCTTCTAAAGAATGTCCAAGTGTTGAAGGACCAGCATACAGCTTTGAGGTAGGTGTAAATAAGGTCACTGCTTCTGCAACTGATAAAGCTGGTAATAAAGCGGAAGAAGAGATCCAATTTACAGTGACAGTTGACTTTGATAGTTTAAGTCGATTAACAGAAGCTTTTGTAACAAAACAAGGAGTTGCAGATTCACTAACGAAAAAGCTTCAATCGGCAAAAGCATCAGCAGCCAAGGAAAATAAAGAGGCATTGGCTGGTCAACTAAATGCTTATAAAAATCAACTTAAGGCTCAAAGTGGAAAATCCATAACAGAACAAAATAGCGATCTATTAGGATCTTTTGCTGATCTACTAAAAAATTAATATATTTAGGTAGATTCAATTGGTACGAATACGATAACTGAGGGGAAGCACATATTGTTATAGAAGAAATGCGCTTCCCTTTATTATCTGTTTTTTATTGAAATTATACCTTTTTGTCAAATAAAAAAGTATGTAAATAAACATATATTACTTTGGGGAGGTAAAAATAGAGTGATTTTCAAAAATAGTAAACTATTAGTCTTAGCTTCAATACTACTGTTGAGTAGTTTGTTTTCTCAACAGGTTATATTAGCAGCAGAAGAATCGACAGTAGGTAATGACGAACACCTTTTAGCACACTACCCTTTAATTGAAGATATTAAAGATGTTTCAGGTAACGAAAAACATGGAGAAGCTGTTGGGAATATCACCTTTACAGATGGTTTAACTTTACCTGGTGGAACGAATAGCAATACAAATTACGTTAAGTTACCAGATGGATTGTTTGATAATCAAGATAGCTTAACTATTTCTACGTGGCTGAAAAGTAATACAGGTAGTGGAAATTATTCTGCATTGTTTTTCGGAACACCGGCAAATGCAAGTGGAGTTCCTGGGGATTATTGGTTATTCAATCCAACCAATCCAAGTGGCAAATTTAAATCGGTATTTACCAACTCTTTAAACAGCAGTGCCCCTTGGAGTACTGAAGTGGGGGTTACATCCACAAATACAACAGCTAACAATGGGAAGTGGACCCACTATACAACAGTGATCACACCTACCTCTGTGACAGGATACATCAATGGGAAGAAGATTGGCACTGTAAATAAAACGAGAACAACAAGTGATTTTGGTACTGGATTAAATGCATATATAGGGAGATCTAATTATTTAAATGACCATACGTTTGCAGGTTCCTACCAAGATCTACGTATCTATGGTAAAGCATTAGACGATATGAATGTAGGTAACGTATATGAGGAGTCTGTTAGCCAGTTATCACTACAACAAGACAAAGAAAATCTTACTTTGGGTAATACTTCCGCAGTTGTAGGTAATTTGACCTTACCTGCCACGGGAAGTAATGGTTCGACCATCTCATGGAAGTCTAGTAATGAAAGTATCATTTCAAATACTGGTGTCATTACATTAAGTGATGAAGAACAGACAGCAAAATTAACAGCAACTCTTGAAATAAATGGTTACAAAGCCACAAAAGAATTTACTGTAACTCTTGTTTCTTTAGCCAATGTTATTGAAACGATTGGAAATAAGTTATTCATTCCATATGTACTTACAGAGGATGATGAGTTACCTACTACTAGTGGCCTAACGTCTATTTCATGGGAAAGCAGTGATATGTCGGTTATTGACAAAGATGGGAACATTCATTCACCTACAGAAGGCATGAAGGAAGTCTCATTAACTGCAACGATTTCTTATAAAGACCAACAAATAAAAAAAGAATTCCATGTAAAAGTGATTGAATCATCTGCATCTTATATTCTAAGCTATCATCGTGCTGGTGGCAGTGTTGTCACAGATGCTATGCACATGGGTTATAGTGAAGATGGAGAGAGCTATACTGCTCTAAATAATAATACGGGTGTATTATTTGCAAATGCTGATTTTAATGCTGGGAGTGCAAAAGAAGGTTTAACAAAAAAATTAGTGAATCCCTACACTTTTAGAATGAAGGACGGAAATTTTGGTGTAATTGCTACTAGATCCACCAAGGGTGGTTCTCAAAGCCAAGCTGAAAAGTCATCTATTTTATTATTTAAATCAGAAGATTTAATTTCATATGAAGAAGTAGGTTTAATATCATTAAACACAAATGAAACAGTCGTTAAGCCAATTGTTGAATATGACCCTTCTTCAGATAAGTATCGTATTGAATGGAAAACTTCAACTGGAAAGAGCTACTATAATACAACACAAGATTTTATGACTGTTAGTGAGCCAAAAGAAGGAGCTAAGATTCGAATAAATGAAGTAAATACAAATATTGATAATTCAATTCCTAGTAATCGCATTGTAGTTACAAAGGTAGAAGCTAAAGTAATTACAAATAAGCTAGCAAAGGTAACCAATACGAGTGTTTCGAACATTGAGGTTAACGTGGAAAACAATCAAGAATTTACGTTTGATGATCTCAAAAATATGAAAGTTACTGCTTCTTATAGTGATGGATCAAAAGCAGATAAAGTAGTGAATTGGAGTGAGGAGCAGTTTAATCAAATTGATTTTAGCGAGTCAGGTACTTATACAGTTAGCGGAACTGTAAAACAAACAAATTATCCAAAAGAGATGATAAAAGGATATGCAGACCCAGGTGTCATTAAGTATAACGGTAAATATTATTTAATCGCTACTAATGAAAGCGGTTTTACTTCTCTAGATGTTCGGGAAGCTGACACAATATTAGGCTTAAAAGATTCACCAGTTAATACAATATTCAACCGTAATCCATCAGGAGAGTTATCTGGTTCTCTATGGGCACCTGAATTCCATACCATTAATGGTGATTTATATGTATTCTTTGCTGGCGGCAGTCCGCATTGGTATACCGTTCAATCTTATGTAATGAAGTTAAAGGATGGTGGAAATCCAATCTCACCATCAGACTGGGAAACACCAAAAAGGGTACTCAAAAAAGATGGTGAATTCCTTTCAACATCAGGTCTTACTTATGACATGACCTATTTAGAGCATAAAAATGAACATTATGTCATTTATAATTATGGAGGTCCGGCGGGAACTCCGGATGAAATTTCTACCCTTTTAATTGCGAAAATTAATCCTGAAGAGCCATGGAAGTTAACGACCGATCCTGTTGTTATAAACAAACCTAATTATGGATGGGAGCGTCTGACAACAGAAGTAGTAGAAGGATCATTTGTCCTAAAACATGGAGATAAGGTATATCTCACATATTCAGCTTCAGGAGTAGATACTACCTATTCTATAGGTTTGTTAACAGCAAATGAAGATAGTGATTTATTAGACCCTGCATCCTGGACGAAAAATAGTTATCCGCTTCTAAACTCAGAATCTGTACCTGGAGAATATGGACCAGGGCATAATTCATATACACTAGATGAGTATGGAAATTTGGTTAACATTTATCACACGATGCCTGCTGGGGGCGGTCAACGAAATGTATCTGCAAGAATAGTACATTGGGCAGCTGATGGTACACCTGTTTTAGATATGATACCTGAAAGAGAGATTCTTCCTGAAAATAGAACGGTTACTGCTACCATAATTGTAGGGGAACCAGAACAAAAAGATACAGAAAGTCCAGTAGGTCACTTTACCATTAATTCTGGCGAGGAATACACAAATGAGTCAATTGTTACCTTATCACTTGAAGCTACCGATGACAGTAGTGGAGTTCATCAAGTTCGCTATTCAACTGACGCAACAGAATGGACAGAATGGGAAGCGTATACAACACCAAAAGAATTTACGTTACCATCTGGTGATGGTGAGAAGACAGTATATGTTGAATTTAAAGATCAAGCTGGAAATGTCAGTGAAACATACCAACAAAAAATCATATTAGATACTACTGCTCCTGTAATCGAATTTAAGGGTCATCAAGATTCTTATACAATCGATTCGTCTATTAAGATTTCTTGCAATATAGTCGATGAGTTGTCAGGAGTAGCTTCTAAAGAATGTCCAAGTGTTGAAGGACCAGCATATAGCTTTGAGGTAGGAGTCAATAAGGTTTCTGCTGCAGCAACTGATAAAGCTGGTAATAAAGCAGGAATCGACATTCAATTTCTAGTAGCAGTTGACTATGATAGCTTAAGTCGATTAACTGAAGCATTTGTAACAGATAAAGGCATTTCTAATTCATTAACCAACAAGCTTCATACTGCAAAAGAGTCGTCGGTTAAAGGGAATGAAAAGGCAATGAATGGCCAAATTCAAGCCTATAAACATCATCTGAATGCCCAAATTGGTAAATCATTGACTGAGAAACAGGCAAAATTATTAATATCTTTAGTAGATCATATTAAATAAATTAAAAAAGTTCAGGATTTGGAATCCTGAACTTTTTAATGGGGATTTTTTTCATTTTCAGGAGTTTAGGAGAAAAATAATGCAATTTTTAAAAAGAATTTGAAGTTTAAAATAGTCTAAGATTAATAAAGACAAAATGAATTTACAATTTTTTCGAAAGTTATTCCATTCACCTATAGTGTGTAAACGCTTTATAATCAGATTATACAAATTCAAAAAAATTAAAAAATTGTAGGAAGAAGGGGAGGTTTCATATTATGAAAAAGTTAGTTAAAGGCAAAATGATTTTACTTCTTATGATGGCACTTATGCTCTTATTATCAGCATGTAGCTCATCTGGTACAGGGGGGCAAACAGAATCTGGTGCTAGTTCAGGAGATTCTAAGTCTAGTGATAAGTTAGTAATAGGTTTTTCACAAGTCGGTGCTGAAAGTGAATGGAGAACAGCAAACACGAAGTCAATGCAAGAAGCCATTAAAGCTGCAGGTCATGAATTAAAATTTTCAGATGCCCAACAAAAACAAGAAAATCAAATTAAGGCCATTCGTTCGTTCATCGCCCAAAAAGTAGATGCAATTGTCTTCTCTCCAGTTGTTGAAACAGGATTTGAAACGGTGTTACAAGAAGCAAAGGATGCAGGGATTCCAGTATTTCTTGCAGACCGTTCTGTTGATATTGAAGATGACTCACTTTGGGTAACGTTTTTAGGTTCAGACTTTGTTGAAGAAGGTAGAAAAGCTGCGAATTGGTTAGTGGAAGAAACTAAGGATGAAGAAGGCGATGTTAATATCGTTGAGCTTCAAGGTACAGTAGGTTCAGCACCAGCTATTGACCGTAAAGAAGGGTTTGAAGAAGTAATCAAAGATCACCCAAATCTTAAAATCATCAAATCTCAAACAGGTGACTTCACACGTGCAAAAGGAAAAGAGGTAATGGAAGCGTTCTTAAAATCAGATGGAGACAACATTGATGTTTTATACGCTCATAACGATGATATGGCAATTGGTGCGATTCAAGCAATTGAAGAGTACGGATTAAAACCAGGTGAAGATATTAAAATCATTGGTGTTGATGCAGTAAAAGGTGCATTCGAAGCAATGGCAGCAGGTAAAATGAACGTAACAGTTGAGTGTAACCCATTGTTTGGTCCGCAAATGGTCGATTTAATTGAAGCACATTTAGCTGGTGAAGAGATTGAAAAGCGTGTAGCTGTAGAAGAAAGCATGTATACAATGGATCAAGCTGAGGAATTACTCCCAACACGAGAGTATTAAACTAGGGAATAAAATAACAAATAAAGCCACTAGATAGGTAGTATATCCTTTACTATTAACTAACTAGTGGCTCTTAAAATAAGAGATTGTAGGAGGAGAAATTGTGAAGAAACAGACTCCGGTACTTATAATGGAAGGAATAACAAAGGAGTTCCCAGGAGTTAAAGCTTTATCAAATGTTCAGTTAAAACTATATCCTGGTGAGGTTCATGCATTGATGGGGGAGAATGGTGCAGGGAAGTCGACATTAATTAAAGTATTAACAGGTGTCTATACGTTTGATGAAGGTTCAGTAACTCTAGAAGGTAAATCCATTCGCGTTACAAATCCACTTGAAGCGCAAAACTTAGGAATTAGCACGGTATACCAAGAAGTGAATTTATGTACAAACTTATCAGTAGTAGAAAATATCTTTATTGGTCGAGAAATTACGAAAAGAGGCCGTCTCGATTGGAAAGAAATGACTAGACAGGCAAAAGAGTTATTGAAAACAAGACTAAACTTAAGTATCGATGTGACTAAGCTATTGTCATCCTATTCTGTAGCAATCCAGCAAATGATAGCGATTGCGCGCTCCCTAAAAGTATCTGCAAAAGTACTCATTTTGGATGAACCAACATCAAGCCTTGATCAAAATGAGGTTAACCAATTGTTTAATGTAATTCGAAAATTAAAGCAAGAAGGCTTAGCAATTGTTTTTGTTAGTCACTTCCTTGATCAAATCTATGAAATTACAGATCGACTAACGGTCTTACGTAATGGTACATGGATTGGTGAATATAAGACAAATGAAATTGAAAGACTTGAATTAGTTTCTAAGATGATTGGTAAAGACCTAAATGAGCTTAAAAGCGCAGAAAGAGGAACTAGTAGGAATGTATTTGATAAGAAAAAGATATTCTTGCAAGGAAATAACATTTCAAAAAAAGGTAAAATTGCCCCTTTTGATATCGATATTCATGAAGGTGAGATTGTCGGACTTGCAGGACTCCTTGGTTCAGGTAGAACGGAATTAGCAAGATTAATGTTTGGTGCAGATAAAGCTGATACCGGTGAAATCAAAATAAATGGTAGTAAAACAAATCTTTCTTCCCCTAAACAAGCTATCTCCAATGGAGTCGCTTTTTGCTCTGAAAACCGCAAAGCAGAGGGAATCATTGCTGACCTAACAATAAGAGAAAATATGATCCTAGCTATGCAAGGAATCCAAGGATGGTTTAAATATATTCCAAAGAAAAGGCAAATTGAAATTGCAGATGAATATATCAAACTATTGAATATAAATCCGCCAAATCCAGAGCAATTAATTAAAAATTTAAGTGGTGGAAATCAACAAAAGGTTTTGCTCGCTAGATGGTTGATTACGAACCCTAAATTATTAATTTTAGATGAACCTACAAGAGGAATTGATGTAGGAGCTAAAGCAGAAATTCAAAAATTAATGCTTTCATTAAGTAAAGAAGGTATGTCGATTTTATTTGTTTCTTCTGAAATAGAAGAAGTGTTACGTACTTGTCGTAAAATTGCTGTCCTACGAGATCATAAGAAAGTTTCCGAAATTGTGAATGATCAGCAAATTACACAAAAAGACATAATGAAGGCAATGGCTGGGGGATGACGTGATGAAATCAAAATTATTTTGGCCAATAGTCATTTTATTAATCATTCTATTAATCAATCTTTTTTTTGATAAAAACTTCTTTTCAATTGAAGTGAAAAATGGCTATTTAACTGGTAGTCTAATAGACATTCTTAATCGAGGGGCTCCATTGTTATTGGTTTCTATTGGAATGACTCTTGTAATTGCTACAAAAGGAGTTGATCTCGGAGTTGGTTCCGTCATAGCAATGGCTGGTGCCGTAGGTGCTATGACAGTAAGTGGTGCAAGTGGAGATAGTTTAGTGCCACTATTTACTGCAATTGGTTTAGTTATTGGTATCTCTGTATTAACTGGTATATGGAATGGTGTACTTGTTTCCAGAATTGGGGTTCAACCAATCGTTGCAACATTGATCCTCATGGTTGCAGGTCGTGGTATTGCACAATTAATTACAGATGGTCAAATAATGACAGTATATTATGATCCATATACGTTCATTGGCGGTGGATACCTGTTAATGCTACCTTTTTCAATCTTTATCGTAGCTGCTGTGTTGGCAGTTGCTTCACTCTTAACTAGAAAAACAGCAATTGGGTTATTTATTGAATCAGTAGGTACTAACCCAGAAGCAAGCCGTCTTTCAGGAATAAATTCAAAAAATATTTTATTAATGGTTTACGTGTTTTCCGGATTATGTGCAGGAATCGCTGGCTTAATCTTAAGTTCAAATGTAGCAAGCGCAGATGGAAATAATGCTGGGCTATGGTATGAGTTGGATGCTATTCTAGCTGTAGTAATAGGAGGAACATCATTGAATGGTGGTAGATTTCACTTGATGGGAACAGTCATTGGTGCTCTTATCATTCAAAGTTTAACCACTACTATTTATTCTATTGGAATTGCTCCAGAAATAAACCTTGTCGTAAAAGCAATTGTAGTATTAATTGTTTGTCTTTTGCAATCACCTGAGTTTAGAACGAAAGTATTTGGTGTTTTTGCTGCGAAAAAAACAGAAAAGAAAAGTGAGGGAGTGTCGGTATCATGACGAATAAATTACAATTAGATTCTAAACATCTCCCTTTAATAGCAACAATCGGATTGTTTATCGTGATGTTTATTTTTGGCTCACTTAGATATACTGGATTTTTTTCAACACAAGTTTTTCTTAATTTGTTTATTGATAACGCATTCTTGATCGTTGTTGCAGTGGGAATGACATTTGTTATTTTATCAGGGGGAATTGATCTCTCTGTTGGTTCCATCATTGCGTTAACAAGTATGGTAGCAGCCAGTCTTACAATGAATACCCAACTATCACCAGCCCTTGTTATTCCAATAAGTCTACTTGTCGGTACAGTACTTGGTTTTTGTATGGGATGCCTGATTCAATATTTTAATTTACAACCATTTATCGTTACACTTGCAGGAATGTTTCTTGCTAGAGGGCTATGTTATCTAATTAGTGTTGAATCAATTACGATCGACCATAAATTTTTTAGTTTTATGGCTAGTACTCGAATCCCAGTTGGTGGAGGGAATTTTATTTCCATAAGTGTAATAATCGCTATGCTAGTAGTAATTGCAGCAATTTTTGTTGCTCACTTCTCTAAATTTGGACGTAATGTTTATGCATTAGGTGGAAGTGAACAATCTGCATTATTAATGGGACTACCTGTAAGGAAAACAAAAATTTTAATTTATACAGTTAGTGGTTTTTGTTCATCCCTTGCTGGCATAATTTTCACTTTTTATATGTTATCAGGATATGGACTTCATGCAAACGGTCTAGAGCTTGATACGATAGCGGCTGTTGTAATTGGTGGTACATTGCTCACAGGTGGTGCAGGATATGTAGCAGGTAGTGTTGTTGGGGTACTTATTTTAGGTATTATCCAAACCGTTATCGTATTTGAGGGAACGTTAAGCTCTTGGTGGACAAAGATTGCAATTGGAACATTATTATTATTGTTTATTGTATTGCAAAGAGTAATAGTAGCTAGAAGTAAGACGAATCAAACATCAGTATCGTCACACTAATATAGTAAAGGAGTGAAAAAATGAAAAATAGAAAAAGATTTTCTATCTTTCTATTATCTATTATGATCTTTCAAACTTTGTCAGGATTAGTCCCACAATCATCATTTGCGGAAGAATTGAATTCTACAACCCCTGAATTGATTCTGCATTATGATATGAAATCAAACGTTAAAAATGGTGATCAAATTACTATGAAGGATGTATCAGGTAATGATGTAGCATTTGATGGAACATTCAAAAACCCAGAAAATGGTCATTTGGTTCATAATGATGAAGTTGGATATGTTTCTTTTAATGGTGGAAGTTCAACTTCAAAAAGTGGATATATTGAAATACCAAAAGGTGAGAATGGTTCAGATTTATTAACTGGTTTACAAGATGTAACCATTTCAGCACTTGTGAATTGGAATAATGACGGAGCAAACCGTTGGATTTTTGGTTTAGGTGCAGCAACAGATGATGCGGAGAATGGGAATAAATATTTCTTTGTTACACCCCGACATGGTTCAGGAAATGTAGCAGCAACAGGGATTTCCAAAGCTGGATGGAGAAATGAATCACTAGTCAAAGGGACATCGACAATGAGAGCAGGAAAATGGGAAGTTGCAACTGTTGTTTTCTCAGAAAAATCGAATACGATGACATTATATGTAAATGGAATTAAGGTAGCAACAGGATCAGCAGGTGGGAAAAAGTTATCGGAGATTATTGATCCATCAGCAGACTTTTCTGGTTTTCTTGGAAAATCAATCTTTAAAAATGATCCATATTTTAAAGGGATGATCGGTGATTTCCGAGTATATAATGGTGCATTATCAGATGAACAGGTGACTGATTTATATACAGAAACATCTAGTAAAATAGCTAAAATCAATCAGCTTGTTATAAATGATGCCTCAGAATCTCTTGATATTGCTGAATATTTAGATAGCAGTGATGAAAGCACTGATAAAATAACGAATAATCTCGCACTTCCTACAAAGGGCAAGCATGGAGTAGATATTACTTGGAGTTCAAGTAACACTGAAGTCGTTGCAAATGACGGAACAGTTACTCGTCCTGATAAAACAGAATCGGATGTAGAAGTTGAATTAACAGCTACTATTTCTTATGAAGGACTTGCAACAAAGAAACCATTTATTGTAACCGTTTTAAAAGAGTATGCGGATGAACAAATAGTACAGCTGGATGCTTCAAACTTAACTTTACAAAACGTAAATCAAGTAAAAGGAAACTTAAGTTTACCAGTAAAAGGTGAACATGGGAGTTCCATTACATGGGAATCTTCCAATCCATTAATTGTTAAAGGATCTGCAGAAGCAACTGATAATGCGCATCAACTTGGCATGGTAACAAGACCTGAAGTAGATACAAAGGTTACATTAACAGCAACAATTTCTAATGGAGAAGCTGAAACGAAAAAAGAATTCAATCTTAACGTAATAAAAGATCCTGGCAAATTGACTTATGATGCTTACTTCTTCTCCTATTTCACTGGAGAATATGAAGGTGGAGAGGAAATTTCCTTCGCTACAGCAGAAGATCCATTAAAATGGCGAGCATTAAATAATGGTCAATCCGTTATCCAGTCAAATATGGGTGAAAAGGGGCTTAGGGATCCATTTGTCATTCGATCTCCTGAAGGAGATAAATTTTATATGTTGGCAACTGACTTAAAAATGGGTGAGAGCACTAATTTTGACCAGGCGCAAATAACTGGAAGTCATTCCCTTATGATATGGGAGTCGGACGATCTTGTAAATTGGAGCGAACAACGAATGGTAGAAGTTGCTCCTAAAACTGGTGGAAATACTTGGGCACCTGAGGCTATTTATAACGAAAAAACTGGCGAATACGTTGTATTCTGGGCTTCATCGATGAAAAATGAAGAAACATATGGTAATTACCCTAATGGAAGACCAGCAGGACAGTACAATGTTATGTATTATGCAACGACTAGGGATTTCCATACGTTCTCTGAACCGAAAGTGTTTATTGATGAAGGTTTCCCTACGATTGATACAAGCATCGTCCAAAATAACGACACTCTTTATCGATTTACAAAATCAGAAGTGAATTACAGAGTGTATTACGAGAAAGCAACAGATATCTTCAATGATAAAGATGGAATCAAGGAAAATGGATTTCAATACGATGTGATTTCAGGTACAAAAGATGGAAACAGAGGACTTATCGGTCATCAAGGAAACAATGAGGGTCAAACAATATTTAAAGACATCCATGATGATAAATGGTATATGTTCTTAGATTCTTGGCCATATCATGTTCGTTGGTCTACAGATCTGGAAGATGGATCACAATTTGTCAACAATTTACTTCCAGAATCTGAATATGCGCTACCACCAGGACCACGACATGGTACGGTTATTCCAATCACCCGCGCGGAATATAATGCCCTTCAAGATAAATATGGCATGCCTGCACCAGAGCAATCTAAAGAACCTGTAGTACATTATACATTTGATCAGGATGATATTGATGGAACAACTGTAAAAGATGTTTCCAATAATGGTTTTGATGCAAAATTAGTAGGTGGAACTAAGATTGATTCAACTGACACAGTAGGTCAATCAACAGGAGCAGTAGAGTTAGATGGAAGTTCGGGATATGTTGAGTTACCAGAAAATACAATTAAAGACCTTAATCTAGAAAGTATGACAATGTCTACGTGGGTTAAAGTACAGGGAGATCAAGCAAACCAACGAATTTTTGATTTTTCTTCTAATACTGGGAGAGTTGCAAACCGCAATACGATGTATTTAAGTACACAGGGTGATTCAGGTAACTTGGAATTTGCAATTGTTACACCTTTCACCGAAAAATTTGCAAATCAAAATTCTCTTTTAGGAAGTACCTATAAATATGCTGTGAGAGCTCCAATGCTTACTACTGCAAATTGGCATCACGTAGCGATGACGCTTGAAGGATTTGATGCAGTATTATATGTAGATGGAAAAGAAGTCTCAAGGAGCTCAACTTATAATGTAGAGCCAAGAATGCTTTTAGAAACAACGATGAACTATTTAGGTAAGTCTAGCAATGAAAATCACAGTCTTTTTAACGGGAAATTTGATGACTTTAGAATTTATAACCGTGCTCTTAATGCTGAAGAAGTTGCTAGTTTAGCAGATGAAGAGGTTACGGAACCTCCAGTTGAGGAGCCGGAAAAAGCTGAGTTAATTCTTGATTATGATATGAACAATATTGAAGGTACAAAAGTAGTAGATGGTACAGGTAATTTTGAAGGGAAGCTTGTCAATCCTCAGAACGCTGAACTGATTAAAGGGGATGAGACAGGAGTTATCGGCTTTAAAGGCGGTTCCACAAGCTCGTATATTGAGATGCCTCGAGGTGTACTAAACGGGTTAGAGAGTGTGACCGTTTCTTCATTAGTGAATTGGAAAGGCAAAAATGAGGCTGAATGGATATTTGCTTTAGGTCAGGATAGCAATAAATATTTATTTACGACTCCAAAACGTAATTCAGGTGACCGATCTGCACGTGTAGGTCTTGGAATCACAAGCTGGCAAAATGAGGCTGGGGCAAATGCAACAACTGGTGCCTTAAAGTCAAATGAGTGGAAATTGGTTACAGCCGTTATGTCTGGTGAAGATAAAACATTGAAATTGTATATTGATGGTGTTGAAGTTGCAACTGGATCTACAAATGGTTATACATTAGCACAGATAAACAATGGTAATGGATTAAGCGGATTTATCGGACGATCATTCTATTCTAGTGATCCATACTTTGGCGGAATGATTTCTGATTTTGAAGTATATAATGGAGCCTTAACGGCATCAGAGGTGAGTAAATTAAAAGAAGCAGCAGATACAAAAATTGCTAAAATGAATGGTTTACTACTTCAAAATGCAATTAAACAATTAGACTACTCAACTATTATTAATAAGAACGAAACCAAAGATGAAATCACAACAGATTTATCATTCCCTAAGACGGGAGCAAACGGAACAACCATCACTTGGGAATCACAAAATCAGGACTTTATTACAAATGAAGGTAAAGTTACTAGACCTTCATTTGAAGAAGGAAACCAAGCAGTAACTATTACAGGAACTATTTCAGACGGAAAGAACGAGGCAACAAAAGAATTTACAGTAACTGTAGTAAAGAAACCGCATGATTCTGTCGCAGTCAGAACAGATGCAGAAGCATTAAAGGTGCGTAACATTCATGATGTTCGCGGAAATTTAACATTACCGACATCTGGAGAAAATGGGTCAACGATTACATGGAAATCAAGTGATTCAAAGATCATAACAGCTACTGGAGAGGTAAAACGTCCTGAACATGGTGAAGGAAATACTAAAGTTAAGTTAACAGCAACGATCACATTAAATAACGAAACGATTACAAAGGCATTTTTAGCAAATGTCAAAGAAATGCCGAAAAAAGAAAAATATGAAGGTTACGTTTTCAGTTACTTTACAGGCGAAGGCTACACGAATGGTGAGCAAATTTATTTCTCCTTAAGTGAAGGGAACAATCCACTTAAATGGAATGAGTTAAATAATGGAGAACCAGCAATCACGTCTGAATTAGGGGAAAAGGGACTTAGAGATCCGTTTATCATTCGTTCTCCTGAAGGAGATAAATTCTATTTAATTGCAACAGATTTAAAAATCAATGGAGATTGGAATTGGGATCGAGCACAAAGATCAGGAAGTAGATCGATCATGGTTTGGGAATCCACTGATTTGATTAATTGGTCTGAGCAAAGAATGGTCGATGTAGCACCAAAAGAGGCAGGAAATACGTGGGCACCTGAAATCTTTTATGATGACTCAACTGGAGAATATGTCGTTTTCTGGGCTTCAAAGCTATACGAGAATGAAGAACATAGTGGGTCCACTTATAACAAAATGATGTACAGTAAAACACGAGATTTCTATACATTTACAGAACCTGAAGTATATATTGATCGTGGATACTCAGTTATTGATACAACGATGATCGAACATGACGATAAAGTTTATCGATTATCAAAGGATGAAAGAAACAATACAACATCCACACCAAACGGTAAATTTATTTTCCAAGAGGTAGGGGATTCCGTACTTGACCCTAACTTTGAGCTTATTAAAGAAGGAATTGGAAAAGGCTCAATTGGCGCAGGTGAAGGTCCTACAATCTTCAAATCGAATACAGAAGAAAAATGGTATATGTTTATTGATGAATTTGGCGGTAGAGGTTATGTTCCTTTTGAAACAACCGATTTGCAGTCAGGTGAATGGAAAATGTCTGAAGACTATGACTTACCAGCACGGCCGCGTCATGGAACAGTAATCCCTGTTACAAAAGCTGAGCATGAGGCAATACTTGCAAATGTTCCAGCCGTTAAAGTCCCAGGACCTGAACAACATCCAACAAGTGTAACACTTGATCAGGAAACATTGACGTTGTCAGAGGGTCAAACAGGAAAGCTTAGTGCAACAGTTGCACCTAATGACGCAGTCAATAAAGCTGTTGTATGGTCTAGTAATAATGAAGAAGTAGCTACTGTTGATGAAAACGGGAAAGTAACTGCCCTGAAGGAAGGAAACGCGAAAATTAGTGCAACAACAGTTGATGGCGGTTTAATGGCAGTTAGTGTCGTCACTGTAGAGAAACAACAAGATTCTACACCACCAGAAGGTCAGTTTACGATTAATAACGGTTTAGAGTTTACGAATAATTCAACTGTCACTTTATCTCTAGAAGCCAAGGATGATTTAAGCGGTGTTCATCAAGTTCGTTATTCAACTGATGCAAAAGTGTGGAGTGAATGGGAAGAATTTAACTCATCAAAAGAATTAACATTGCCAGCTGGTGATGGAGAGAAAACAGTCTTTGTTGAATTTAAAGACCATGCTGGAAACATCAGCGAGTCATACCAACAAAAGATAACTCTTGATACTACTGCACCAGTGATAGAATTTACAGGTCATCAAGAAACTTATTCCGTTGATTCGACAATTAAGATCACTTGCAGTATAAGCGATGAACTGTCTGGTATTGCTTCAAAAGAATGCGAAAATGTTGAAGGGCCAGCCTATGAATTTGAGCTAGGAATAAATAAAGTTATTGCTTCAGCAACTGATAACGCTGGCAATACAGCGAAAGCTGAAATTGAATTTACAGTGACTGTTGACTTTGATAGTTTAGGTCGTTTAACAGAAGCTTTAGTCACAAAAGAAGAAGTCGCTGAATCACTAGCGAAAAAGCTTCAATCTGCGAAAGAATCAGCAGCAAAGGATAATAATCAGGCGATGAATGGTCAATTAAATGCTTATGAAAACCAATTGAAAGCTCAAAGTGGAAAATCAATTTCTGAAGAAAATACAAAAATATTGATAAATTTAGTAAAACAATTGAAGTAGATTCATACTTTGAAAGTAATGTTTAAATAGAAGAACTAGTTTTCAAGTCTTAGACTAGAAAGCTAGTTTTTTCATTGGTAAATATTATAACTAGTTTATACAATATGGTCGAAACTTAGCTCGAAAAAATTAAAATTTCAATAAATATGAAAGCGTTTTAAAAGTGAGTATAAACTATTATCAACAAATGAAAGAAGGTAATGAAGAAAATGGTAAAAAGAATACTTATAACTTTCTTAATTTTTAACTTCGTACTTAGTAATTTGTATCATGTTATTGGGGGAGTTTGCTTGTAAAAGCGGAGGGGGAAAATCTAATTTTAGTAGAAGCTAAATCGAGAGTAGTTATACCAAATGAAAAGAATATCCGTGGAAATATTACATTACCAACTGAAATAGTTGTAGATGGAAATAAGGTGAATATCACATGGGAATCTTCTAATCCAAATGTCATCACTGACGAAGCTACAGGGGAAAGTGGAGAGATTCCATTAGGTGTTGTAAAACGCCAATCTACAGACCAAAATGTAAAATTAACGGCAGTCTTTCAATTTAATGGAGAAGTTAGTGAAAAGGTATTTGATATAGTCGTAATAAAAGCTATTCAACAAGAAGACTTTAAAGGTTATATCTATACTTATTTCCGTGCTAACTGTTCGATCATCATTCAACTTTTACAGATGGATGTTGTACCAAAATTTACTGAGTGGTCAAAACAAGGTGATGTTGGGCGTCGTAAACTCGCTCAACAAAATATCCTTGCCGTTCAACAGAATAACTGTATCCTTCACTCTGTAGTTGTTCGTAAGCCATTTGTACAGTCATGATACTTATGTTTAATTGTTCAGCCAAACGTCGTTTAGCAGGAAGCTTAGAATGAGCTAATAGAGTTTTTTCCAAAATCGCTTGTCGAATTTGTTCATAAATTTGCATATATTTTGTTTTATCATCCGTTAGCAGAATTTGAAGTTCCATCTCATCATCCCTTGGTATTATATTAAAATTCATTTTTGGTTATTTTTATCATACCAGAAAAAGGGTTTAATAGATCCAAGGAGTGATGAAAATGAAAAAAACAGAAAATAATGTTGTAAAGTTAATCCCAATGGAACTTGAGCATGTCGAAGGAATTTATGAAGCAACGCAAGATAAACGTATATGGGAGCATATGTCAGTTGATTTAACAGAGAAAAGTCGCGTCCTTCAATATGTTCAAGATGCCTTACAAAAACGTGAGCATGGTACTGATATTGCGTTTGTAATTGTAAATAAAAAAACAGAGAAAATAATTGGTGCGACTTGGTTTCTCGATATTTCAAAACAACACAAATGCTTTGAAATCGGATCAACTTGGATTAACCCTAATTTTTGGCGAACAAATATCAATACGAATTGTAAATATTTATTATTGAAATATTGTTTTGAAGAACTGCACCTTAACCGTGTACAAATAAAAACAGGACATGAAAACTACCGTTCACAAAAAGCGATAGAACGGATTGGAGCGGTAAAAGAAGGCATTCTTCGAAATCATATGATTCGAAAAGAAGGGAAAATTCGTCATACTGTCCTGTATAGTGTCATTAAGGATGAATGGACCAAAGTGAAAAAACATTTCGAAGAACATTTACTTAATTAAGGGACACGATTAGTTGGAGAATGATTATAGTCTTATTTAATAATTGGGGGCTATTCTGCTATATCAGGACACAGCTGCTGCAGAACGATCTTCCGTTATACGGCCCAATAGCTTATAAGGTCAACCAGTCATTTCTGGTTGGCCTATTTTTTACAGGTTTTTCTTTAGGAGTCGGGGTAGGAGGTTCGGGCGCCCTGGGACTTGAACCCGTTGTGCATTCATTCTTATTAAGGGATCCTCTACAATGAATTCCTGGGAACTTCTTTGTAATTGTAATAAATTTGATTATCCAAACCTTTCCCTTTTAATTCAAATAGAATATTGTATATATAAATGAAAAGGATTCCATAAAGAAAATAATTAAATACTAAAAGGGAAAGGAGCTGTTAATTAATGTATGAATCATTTGGAAACCATTCAACAGATTTTACTTCAGAAAAAGAAGCAGTGTGGTGGAATGGCATCATAAATTCTATTAATGACGGTATTCTTGTGATCGATCGACAAGGCCTTGTTAGATTAATTAATCCTGAGTATACCAAAATTACAGGGGTCACCCCTGAAATTATTGGAAAACCATTAGGGGAATATCGTCCTGGTGCCCAATTACCTGATACATTGAAAGATAAAAAATGCAGGGTGGGAGTCTATCGGAAAACGGAGGATAGAGAGTATATGGTTGATATGGCTCCTATTATTGTTAATGGTGAAGTCATTGGAGCTGTATCTGTTTGTAAAAGTCTGAATGAAGTACATAAACTCTCTCAAGAGTTAAAAAAACAAAGTGAAAAATTAAAGCAATTAGAAAGACAAATGGGTTCTCTATATGAAGCAAAGTATACCTTTGACCAAATTATCGGTAAAAATGGGGGATTAAAAGGAGTTATTTATGTTGCGAGAAAAGTAGCTGAATCGGATTTGCCTATTTTAATCACTGGAGAAAGTGGTACAGGGAAGGAACTATTTTCCCAAGCTATTCACAATAAAAGTAGCCGGAAAGGTCGACCTTTTATTCCGGTAAATTGTGCAGCTATACCTTCGGCACTGTTAGAAAGCGAGTTGTTTGGATATGGTGAAGGGGCATTTACAAGCGCAAAAAAGGGTGGCAAGACTGGAATATTTGAAATAGCTAATCATGGAACAATTTTTTTAGATGAGATCGGTGATATGTCATATGATCTTCAAGCGAAGTTGTTAAGAGTGCTTCAGGAGAGAAAAATCCGAAGAGTTGGAGAAACGATAGAACGTGATATTGATGTAAGGGTTATTGCCGCAACACATCGCGATTTGCAACAACTTGTAAATAAAAATCAATTTCGCGAAGACTTATTTTATAGATTGAATGTGATACGGTTACATATACCGCCTCTTCGAGAAAGGTCAGAGGATATACCTGATCTTGTTGATTCGTTAATTCAATCGTCTGCAACACATTCATCTACAGATTCTTCTATATATACTATTGATGAACAAACTTTAAGATTTCTGCAATCATATGAATGGCCTGGTAACGTTCGGGAATTAAAGAATGTTATTGATTACGCAACATGCATGGTCGAAGGCACAGAAATAAAATTTCATCATCTTCCAGAATTAATGATAAAACAAGAAAAGAACCTTTTATTTTCCACTCAAAAAGAATTGGAATCTAGCCAAACATTGCAGGAAGTAATGGAAGAAACGGAACGTAAATTCATTCAAGAGACTTTAAGCAAATTTGGAAATGATATTGAAGAAAAGAAAAAGGCAGCAAAGAAATTAGGGCTCTCTTTGGCTACCTTGTATAATAAAATTAAAAGGTATAACATTACCGTTTAATTCTAAATTGTTAGAAAGATTTCTAGTTTTTTAGAAATAAATTAGATACACCATAATGATAGATTCTTCTAAGAAATAGTTGGGCAGCATTTCTAAAATATTAGAAATTAAAAAATAAAAAAGTGAGTGAAGAAAGCGTTTTTTTGACAACGCTTTCTTTTTGTTTCTTGAAAATTTTTCTTAATTACCTATTCTAATTACCAGTAAATCAGTATTTGATATAAAAAATCCTTAATAAGAATGCACTTAAAACAAGATTGTTTCATTTTATCTATTTTCTGGCATGAATCTTGCAATGATTAAAGGTATAAAATATCCATTTTATAAAAAGGAGGAGATATATCACCTACTATTATTTCTCTATCAAAAATCCCATTTTTAGTTGAGCTTGTGAATATTGAATGATTAGTTGGGGGGATTAGATGTTAGGTTTATTAGGGTTTTTAACTATCGGTGTTTTTCTTTACCTAATTATGACAAATCGTTTATCAGTCTTAATTGCTTTGGTTATTGTACCTGTTGTTTTTGCTTTGATTGGTGGATTTGGTCTGGAAATAGGAGAAATGATGTTAGCTGGTATCGAAAAAGTTGCTCCTACAGGGATTATGATCGCCTTCGCTATTTTGTACTTTGGGTTGATGATTGACACTGGTTTATTTGATCCCATTATTTCTCGAATGCTTCGCTTAGTTAAAGGAGACCCATTGAAGGTTGTTATAGGCACAGCTGTAATTACCATGCTTGTATCGTTAGATGGCGATGGTGCCTCTACTTTTATGATCACTGTTACAGCCTTACTTCCTCTTTATAAGAGGTTAAAGATGAATCCTCTCATATTATCAGGGGTTGTTGCCTTGGGTGCTGGAGTCATGAATCTTGCGCCATGGGGTGGCCCCACTGCAAGAGCGATGACAACGTTTAATGCAGATTCTGCTCAACTATTTAATCCGGTTTTACCTGCCATGGTTGCCGGTATCTTGTGGGTATTGTTTTCAGCTTTCTGGCTTGGAAAAAAAGAGAGGCATAGGTTAGGCATTGTTGAAATGGAGGAGGATTATGCGGAATTAATAACAGAACATGCAGCAACTTTAGAGGTCAAACGCCCTCAGCTTTTTTGGTTTAATCTTATCTTAACTGTCATACTTCTAATAGCCTTAATCAAGGTATGGTTACCACTCCCTATTTTATTTATTG
This sequence comes from Bacillus sp. V2I10, assembly GCF_030817055.1. Lineage (NCBI taxonomy): Bacteria > Bacillati > Bacillota > Bacilli > Caryophanales > Bacillaceae > Bacillus > Bacillus sp. V2I10. The sequence goes on from NZ_JAUSYV010000001.1 coordinate 2,328,551, forward strand.
TTGCTTTTGCCATTGCACTTTTAGTGAATTTTCCAAATCCTCAAGAACAACAAAAACGAATATCAAGTCATGCAAGCAACGTTGTAATGGTTTCTACAATGATTTTTGCGGCAGGAATTTTTACTGGTATTCTTACAGGAACTAAAATGATTGATGGGATGGCTTCTTCTATGGTTTCTATTATTCCTGAATCGTTGGCTGCCTATCTGCCGGTCCTGGTAGCCATTACGAGTATGCCTCTCAGCTTAGTCTTTACACCTGATGCCTATTATTTTGGAGTTCTTCCTATTATTAGTCAAACAGCTTCTACTTTCGGTATTGATCCGATTGAAATCGGTCGAGCAGCTATATTGGGACAAATGACAACTGGATTTCCATTAAGTCCACTAACTGCCTCTACGTTTATTCTTATAGGATTATCAGGAGTTACTTTAGGTGATCATCAGCGATTTATTTTTAAATGGGCATTTGGAACAACAATTATCATGACCATCATGGCATTAATAACAGGAGCTATTACTATTTGAGGTGATAAAAATGATTAGAATTGGATCTGGAGCAGGGTTTTCGGGAGACCGACTAGAACCAGCTGTTATATTAGCAGAAAAAGGAAAGTTAGATTATCTTGTGCTAGAATGTTTGGCTGAAAGAACGATTGCTCTAGCACAAAAGCGAAAACGTCAAAATCCTTCATTGGGTTATGATCCCTTATTAGAAAAAAGAATGGAACTTCTTTTACCCGTAATTAGTAAAAACAAAATTCGGCTTATTACGAATATGGGAGCTGCAAATCCCATTAGTGCTGCTGAAAAGATTGTAGATATCGCCAAACGCCTTAAAGTTTCTATAAAGGTGGCGGCTGTAACGGGAGACGATGTTCTAAAGTTCATTAGCTCTGATGAACCTGCTTTAGAGACGAATGAATCAATATCAACCTTTGGGGATGTAATTTCTGCAAACGCTTACCTGGGTGTGAAATCCATATTACCAGCCTTGGAGACAGGTGCTGACATTATTATTACTGGTAGGGTAGCTGATCCTTCCTTGTTTCTTGCCCCTATGGTTTACCATTTTGGTTGGTCCTTAGATGATGTAGATCGTATGGCGCAGGGAACAGTAGTTGGACACTTATTAGAATGTGGAGGCCAAATTGCTGGTGGATATTTTGCTGATCCAGGCAAAAAAGATGTGCCGAATTTTTCCCAATTAGGATTCCCTTACGCTGAGGTAAATGCAGATGGAGCAGCTGTTATCAGTAAAGTAGAAGGTACAGGGGGAGTGATTAATTTAGCCACAGTAAAAGAGCAACTTCTTTATGAAGTAATGAATCCACACCAGTATATAACACCCGATGTTATTGCTGATTTTACTTCCGTTCATGTACGCGAAATTGCACCAAATTGCATTGAGATTTATGGTGGGAAAGGTATACGTAGACCTGACAATCTAAAAGTGAGTGTAGGCTATGAAGCAGGATTTATAGGAGAAGGGGAAATTTCTTACGCTGGATCCAATGCTTTAGGTAGAGCTAAGTTAGCTGGAGAAGTCGTATATCTTCGATTGAAAGAAGACTTTCCAGATCTTCGAATTGATTATATTGGCATATCTTCCGTTCATCGAGCGTCGTTTCAGCACTCTTCACCTTATGAAATACGACTGCGAATTGCAGGTAAAGGGTCTACGCTAGAAGAGGCAGTAAAAATTGGAGAAGAAGTGGAAGCTCTCTACACGAATGGACCAGCAGGTGGAGGGGGAGCACGAAAGTATACGAATGAAGTAGTTGGTGTAATTTCTACCTTAATTCCACGAGACAAAATAGATACACGTATTACGATAAAGGAGAGTTTAAGGAATGAAGAAAAAATTATATGAACTTGCTCATAGCCGTGCTGGTGATAAGGGAAACACGCTCATGTTATCTCTCATTCCATATAACGAAAAAGATTACTCGATGTTATGTGAAAAGGTTACAGCGACAGCAGTTAAGAAACATTTAAAGGAGATTGTGGAAGGGGATATCGTTCGTTATGAGGTTCCGAATATAGCAGCACTCCAGTTTGTCTGTCATCAAGCTCTGCTTGGTGGTGTGACTACTTCCTTAGGAATGGACACCCATGGAAAGAGCTTAAGTTATGCATTGCTTGAGATGGAAATAGAAGTAGAGATAAGCTAGCTGAATTCGTACACATCGTGAAAATTAGTTCTTTACTAATAATGAATTCAAGAAAAATACTAATCCCTTGTATGATTTGAAGAAGCCATATTTAAAGGAGAAATATCTGATGGTTAAAATTGAAAATCTATATATAAAGTTAACTTAAGCAAATCTTAGTTAATTTAAAAATTGTATTCTGTTTAACAGTTATTCAATTCAAGATACATCTAGACACTTATTAATTATTCTTAAATAGATTAGAGGAGGTCAAAGAAACAATGAAAAAACCCTCAAATAAAAGATTATTAAGCAGTATCTTGGTTACTATCCTTATCATCTCAGTATTTAATACAACTGTTTTCGCAAAAAATGAGAACAATAATAGCAAAGTAGCTAAACCAACTGCTTCCTCAGTATCAGGAACGTACTACCGAGAGCAGAAAATAACTTTAAATTCAACTACAACGGGTGTGAAAATTTACTACACGACAGATGGAAATTCTCCAACAAATAAAAGTACGTTGTATACTGGACCAATCATCGTTAATAAAAATACAACACTTAAAGCAATAGCAGTAAGAGGGAATGTGAACAGTAAAGCATTAGGCGTAAATAAAGGAAAAACTTATAGTGATGTAGCGACGTTCACTTACTCATTTGAGAGTAGACCATCATTGGCTTCTAAATTCTTATCATTTACTTATAAAACAATGCCCTACCGTCTCTATGTACCGGAAAACTATAATCCAACTAAGTCTTATCCCCTTGTTTTATTTTTACATGGAGGTGGGGAACGTGGCAATGATAATGAAAAACAGCTAATTGCGAATGACGGTGCTGTAATCTGGGCAGCTCCAGAAAATCAAGCCAAACATCCTGCTTTTGTATTGGCTCCCCAAGCAAGAAATGTACCTAGTGGTGGATTTACTGTTACTAGAGATTCCAATAATAATATTAATTTAAGCAAAGTATTTGAAGTTTCAGAAGACCTGAAAATGGCATATGAAGTCCTGCAACATGTAAGAAAAAAATACAATATAGATAGTAACCGCCTTTATTCAACTGGTTTATCACAGGGTGGGTTTGGTACATTTAATATAAACCTAGAACATCCTGACTTGTTTGCTGCGATGGTTCCCATAGCTGGCGGCGCTGATCCGGCTAAGGCCCATTTACTTACTTACAAACCAATATGGGCATTTCACGGAGAAGATGATTCGGTTATTCCTGTTTCATATTCACGAAATATAATAAATGCTATTAAATACGCTGGAGGAAATCCAATCTACACTGAATACCCGGAAGAAATGAAGTATGATCATGCATCATGGGTACCTGCTTATGAAAATGAAGAAATGATAGAGTGGGTATTCCAACAGGTGAAATCCTCAAATTAAAAAGAATGAACACATTTGTAAAAAGGCAAGCTTACCTCTAATGTAGGATGATATTATCCTCTTAAGATAGTAAGTGTAAAAGACCACGAACAACCGTGGATGTTACACTACTACCTGAGGGGATTTTTTCTGTGAAATCCCTTATAATGACGTTTGTAAAAATGTAAAAACAATTTATGAACATTCGTCATTTTTTATACACTTTTTAGAACATTTTCTACTAATTATCGACCTTCAACTTGATCTTTGCTGCTAACTCATATGTAATCAACTTACGAATTTCCATTTGCTACTTTACCTTCTCTTATTCTACCTACAGCCTATTGATATACTGTAGGAATACTACTGAATTAGTCTTCACAATGCCTCATTAGACTTGTTTCAAAAACCTTAACGTTGTTAAAACACCGAAATTTTTATTTCTTAACTGCTTATCGTTGTAAATCCGCGTTTTCCTGACTGTACTCCATAAAGTGTTGGCTTGCGGGAACGGCTTCCCTCTCATCATTCGCAGGTTTTAGCTTGAATAGAAGATTGTAAGAAAGATCCTTCTTTTGGCCCGTTAACATGTATTCTATTTAAAAAAATCAGAATATTCTATAATATAAATGAATAAATTTAGAATTTCTAAATTTTAATCAAAACAAGGAGGAATACGAGTAATGAAAAAACTTTCTTGGAAAGCAGTAACAATTATTATGACCACATCAGTTCTGTGTCTCTCTGCCTTTTCTTACAACGCATCTTTACAAGATCAAACCAATAGTAAAAGTAAAGGGGAAAACGAGGATACCTCGTACAATTTATCACCGGAAGTAAAAAAATATTATGAGCAAATCTCAGCAAATGTTCAAGTTAAACAAGGATTAGATTTCATTAAAGCTGACCATGAACAAACAATCGCTGAACAAATTGAAATCACAGAGATTCCAGCCCCGCCTTTTAAAGAACAACTACGTGCTGAAGATTACAAGAAACGACTAGAAGAGGTAGGACTAAAAGATGTGCAAATGGATGAGGAGGGCAATGTATTTGGTGTTCGTCAAGGAACAGGGGACGGTCCTGTATTGTTTGTTTCAGCACATTTAGATACAGTCTTTCCAGAAGGTACTGACACTAAGGTCATAGAAAAAGACGGGATATTATATGCGCCGGGAATATCAGATGACGGAAGAGGATTAGCAGCACTTCTTTCCATAGTAAGGGCCTTCAATGAGTCAGGTATTCAGACGAAAGGGGACATTATCTTTGGAGGAACGGTTGGAGAAGAAGGATTAGGTGATCTAAGAGGAGTCAAAGCTTTTTTTAAAGAACACCCTGAAGTAGACGGGTATATTTCATTAGATGGCACAAGTGCAACAGGGATTACATATAAGGCAACTGGAAGTCATCGTTATAAAATTTCATATAAAGGACCAGGCGGACATAGTTTTGGAGCATTTGGTACACCTAGTGCAATACATGCTTTAGGACGAGCTATTTCTGACATCTCAAATGTAAAAACAGTAAAGAATCCTAAGACTACATTTACAGTAGGTACTGTAGAAGGTGGAACATCTGTTAACGCAATCGCTGCCGAAGCTAACATGCTTGTAGATATGAGATCAAATGATGAGAATGAATTAGTAGAATTAGAAAACAAAATCTTACGTCTTGCAAAAAATGCAGCAAAAGCTGAAAATAAACGCTGGAAGTTTAAAGCTGAAAAAGGTATAAAAGCTGAAATTGAATTACTTGGTGATCGTCCTGCAGGAACTCAGCCTGATGATGCATTAAATGTTCAGGCTGCTTGGGCATCTACTCAGACAATTAATTTATCTCCTACCCTTAATGAGGCCAGTAGTACGGACGCAAATCTCCCAATTAGCCTAGGAATCCCCTCATTAGTGTTAGGAGGAGGGGGTAAAAGTGGATTAGCTCATTCCCCTGATGAATGGTTTGACCCAACTGATGCTTATCAAGGACCACAAAGAGCATTTTTAACTATGCTTGGTCTTGTGGGGGTAGATGGTATCTCGGAACCTCTACTACCAGAGTACAAAAGCACAACTAACTAACTTTGGTTCTGGTGTGAAAAGGGTTTATAGAGACATAGAGACTACATTGTCTGTATAATACCAGATTATGATGCGGTTCCAGACAACTTAATAGGGAACCTTCTGTAATGTTTGATTCCCTATAAGAATTTCTAAAAAGGGATAAACAAGAGGGCTGTTGCCCTCTTGTTTATCTATCCTGCTACGCTCGTATTAGTTGAAGAAGCTCTAACTAACTTTAATTTGTGAAATTTGACAATCTGAGTTTACCATAGGTGACATTCGTTGAGAACAAACAACTATCAATTATCATTTTGCTAACCATTTCATCAATTCCATTATTCTCCACCGCTCGAATAACGGTTATCTCCCATGGTTATATTCTTGTCTTCCCCCGGATGGTGTCTGACTGTTTTTCTGTTAAAGGTATTCTTCCTTCTTACATCAATCACAAAAGCTAATCCTAATACTCCAAGCAATAAAGCGATCAGCCAGGCCATAATCATTCCTCCCCAGTTTCTTCAGATACACCCCAGTGTGCTGTCCCCCGTAAATGGATTTGCTGAAGGCGCTGAATAAGGGTCTTTTCCTTTTTCAGTTGTTGATGGTGTATTACTGAAGATTAAGTCTTTGCGACATCTCAGGTCAGTATTCAGCGGAGCGCCCTGTACCGCATCGTTCCATCTTCTCCTAAATGCCGCAAAATAACGGTTTTCCATGTAGCGCCGATTTTGCTTAATATATATTCAATAGAGCACTAAAGGTTTCCTTCATTATTTTAAGTGATTTCACCCGAAGACTTCATTCTATTCTTCCCTCTATATAGCATGCATTCCTACAGCATAGAAAATCATTCATTACAATTAAACTTGTTAACTTCAAAAAGACAATTATATGAAGATTTTTTTCCTTCATAAATTATTAATTTAGTTTATGGTTGGATCGTTCTAAGTGCAGCAATCACTTACATGAATAATTTGAAATATTTAAGAGGGCAAAATGTTATAATTATCAATAAATGGATGAGGATGTGCTGGAAAGAATTACTCTATACCTCACTGATTTTAATTATTAAAGAGAGAACGAAATTATTCAGATGGAAGAAAATAGTATAGAAGCTCTCATTTTTACTAGATTGAATCGAATTTCCTTTTTGGTTATGTATTTAATGCCATAGGGTTTTTTTATTTTTTATTAAGAGAATATGAGGAGAGAAAAAAGAGATTTTGATGCTGCATGAAAAATTGTAAAAAAGGAGCAGGAATTATGTCTACAGCAATTATTTTTGATATGGATGGCACACTTTTTCAAACCAACAGGATTCTTGAATTATCACTCGATGTAACGTTTGAGTTATTAAGGGAAAAAAATCTGTGGGATAAAGAAACACCGATAGACAAATACAGAAGGATAATGGGTGTCCCGCTGCCTGCAGTGTGGGAAACTCTGCTCCCAAACCACTCTATAGATACAAGAAATCTGGCCAATGATTTTTTTCAAAAGCAATTAATAGGCAATATTCATTCTGGCAGGGGAGAATTATACCCGAATGTACTTGAAATATTTCAAAAACTAAAAAAAAATCATTTTCCTATTTTTATTGCCAGCAATGGGCAGACAGAATATCTGGATGCAATTGTTCATTATTATAGTCTTCAAGAATTGATTACAGAAATGTTCAGTATTCAGCAAATAGCATCACAAAACAAATCAGAGTTAGTCGGCAAAATCGTTAAAAAATATAATCTGAAAAATGGTTTTGTGGTGGGGGACAGGCTTACAGATTTTTTAGCCGCTAAAGATAATAATCTAATTTCAATAGGCTGCAGATTCGACTTTGCACAGGAAGAAGAACTATCTCAAGCTGATTATATCATTGATGATCTGCTGAATGTTGAGAGAATTATCAGCAGCTGTCATTCAGATAGGCTATCAATTTGAGTCGCTGGATTTGACTATTATTGGATTTTTTCCATCTTTGAATGGAGCGATTGATTTAAATAAGAAATCTTTAAAAGAAAGTAATAAAATGTCTAATTCTTTAAAAAACAATATCAATCATCTTAATTTAAGCTCAGACTGTGAAAATTGCTTCGGGTTGTGCTGTACGGCTTTACCATTTGCACAATCGGCTGATTTTGCTCTCAATAAAGAATGGCGGAGATCCTTGTCCAAACCTGCAAGCAGATTTTAAGTGTGGAATTCATCAAAATCTTAGACAAAAAGGATTTAGGGGATGTGCTGTTTATGAATGCTTTGGCGCTGGTCAGCACGTATCTCAAGTAACTTATGATGGGTATGATTGGAGAGATCATCCAGCAGCTGCAAAAGAAATGTTCGAAGTATTTCCTATTATGCAGCAGCTTCATGAAATGCTTTACTTCTTAAATGAAGCCCTTAGTTTAAACGAGGCTAAATCTATACATAAAGATTTACAGGCTGCGCATGATGAGACGAAATCACTGACTTATTTAAGTCCAAAGTCTATCCTTGATCTAAATATTCAAGCCCATAGAATGGCCGTTAACGAGTTGCTTCTGCGTACAAGTGAATTTGTAAGGGCAAAAGCTCGCCATAAGAAAAAAAAGATTCAAAATAAATATCATAAAATAGGTAGGGGCAGTGATCTCATCGGTGCAAATTTAAGAGGTGTAAATCTTAGAGGAGCTAATTTAAGAGGCGCTCTGCTTATTACCGCGGATCTCAGAGACTCTGACATGAGATTGACTGATCTAATTGGTGCAGATTTTAGAGACGCTGATATTAGAGGTGCAGATCTTACAGAAAGTATTTTTCTCACTCAAGCACAAATGAACTCGGCAAAAGGGGATAGGAACACTAATTTACCAGGAACTTTAAGGGTTCCAGATCATTGGTTTGAAAATGGAAGATAATTTAATGTATTAAGAGGGCTTGGCTGACCTGATTAAAGAGTGTAAATTTGAGTGCAGCATTAACTAAATAACTTTACTATTGAATTGAGCCATTAGGCTCTTTTTTAAAAAAATGTTTATATTTTATATTTTCAATTTGCTGAATTTGGTCATATTTGCTTTGGTAATGCTCTAAATTAATAGATCAGTTAACACAAGTATCATTCAACAATCGCACCTTTCTTAATTAATGTCATGATTTTTTATACCTATCCGTATCTTTTTACTAAGGAAAACCGTTTATAAAATGAAAGGTTTTTTTCAGACTATTTAATTGAATGGGGGAAAATTATGAAAGTCCTTATATTGGGTGGTACACGTTTTTTAGGAAAAGCTTTGACAGAAGAAGCATTAAAAAGAGGGCACGAAATTACCTTATTTAATCGCGGCACAAACATTGGGGCTTTTCCTGGAGTGGAGCAGCTAATCGGAAATAGAGACAGTGATGTATCACAACTGAAAAACCGGAAATGGGACGTTGTAATGGATACATGCGGATTTGCTCCTCATCAAATTAAAAAAATAGCAGCCGTACTCGGGGATAACATCGAGCATTACACATATATCTCAAGTATCTCTGTATATAAAGATTGGATTCCCAACAATATTAAGGAACACTATCATTTACAAACCATGCCGGCGGATAAATTGAAAGCCGTTGAGGAGGGAACACTTTCTCCTTACGAGTATTACGGGGCGTTGAAAGTACTATGTGAAACAGAAGCAGAAAACCATTGGCCAGGGCGTGTTTTGCATATAAGAGCAGGACTGCTTGTTGGCCCGTTTGATTATACAGATAGACTTCCGTACTGGGTTAAGCGTGTAGCCAAAGGCGGAAAAGTATTGGTACCGGGACGAATAGATCGACCAGTTCAGTTAATTAACGTAAAAGATATAGCAGTATGGGTATTCAATATGGCGGAAAAAAGAAAAGCAGGCACATTCAATGTAACAGGCCCGGAAGATGAATTGACTATAGAAGAGCTATTAAACACATGTAAAGCTGTTACAAACAGTGATGCCGAATTCATTTGGACAGATGAACAATTTCTAATGGAGCATAAAGTACAGCCATGGACGGAAATGCCATTGTGGATTCCGGAACATTTCCCGATAGAGGGAGAAACAGAACCTTGGAAAGGCACTTTTTCCATAAGTGTAGAAAAAGCTGTTAACTCTGGCCTTTCCTTCCGACCTCTTGCAGATACTATCATTGATATATATCAATGGGAGAAAGAAAGAGAGGCTAAAGAACTGAAAGCGGGGATCTCACAAGAAAGAGAACTGGAGCTGCTGCAGTCTTGGTTTCAAAAAGAGAAAAAGAAGACAGTGTGATGGGATATAACCGCATGCCTGCCTTCAGATACTGAAATTATTAAAAAAACATTTGGCCGTTAGGCCTTAACGAATCTTGCCCTTATTAAAGTGATGATCAAAATTAATAACGGCAGGACAAACTGAAGCGGGACATGCAAACAAATTGGAACGAATTAAATATGCTTGACAGCTGCAGTGGAATCAATCGAACAATTCTAGAACCCCAAGCGGGTTCTTTTTTATTTTACTAAGGAGGATTCACCTTATTATCAGTCATAAATTTAAGTGGAATAATAAATAATTTCATACATCTATATATAAGTAGACTTGAAAAATATGAGGTGATCTTCTTGGCTGTATTTAATGAAAAGGCTGCCTTTGAACATGGATTTTGGCTTAGGGTAATGGCGGATCATTCAACATTTATATTAGAAGCATTGGCTGAGAAAGAGAAAAGTGAGATCGCAGCTGCGAAACGTTTTGTTGAAAGCTTTAAAGAACTCAGAGATAAAGCAAACAGCAGCAGCGAGTATCAGACATTAACACTCGAGGCGGAAAAACTCACTGAGGAGTTAAGGAAATTTAAGCTGGATATTCTAAAAAAACAATTGACAAGCCAGTTTGTTATTCATTTAACTCCAACTTTTCTAAACCATATGGTAAATGAATTAGAGGAATACCTATTGATCATTCAATACTTAAAAAAAGGGGAAATACCGCCTGTTTTTCACGAGCTTCATCACCATTTATTATGGACAGTAGATGCAGCAGGCCATGCCGGAGCCATATCAGATTCCCTGGATGCCGTCGAAAAAAAATTAAAAAATAAGAGTGATGAGTTTACGAAGCATTTTGAACAATTTTACCTGAAGGCAGTAGAATTAACAGGTTATTTAAGGACTAACCTCAATTCTTTTCCTGCATTGGCCAGAATGAACAAGGAGGTGAAGCTTGAGATAGAGTTGTTTCAATTATTCCTGAGCGAAATTGAAGAATTAGAAATTTCAAATCAGATGCTGAGCTCATTCTCGGCACTTATGGCAGACCATATGATGAGAGAAGAGTGCTACTACCTGATAAAACTGGCTGAATCATCTAATACTAAGGCTCCAAATTGCAGTCCTATTCATTCAGATTTTCATTGAATGAAGATTTTCTTGGGTTTTCAGGAATAAAAAGAAAAAGAGATTTAAATTTAGCCCATTTAATCCTCTTTAATCTTTTTTTAATGTAATAGAGTGAGCCTAACTTCACAATAACGGCAGCAGCATAATGAGCAACCCGATTAGATGATTCAATAATCTATTCTGGAATTGGAATTTCGCGTAAGAATATGAATGTTCTGAAACTTATCCATTTTTTATTCGTATATATATCCATACTGAAATAGCCGATGGGGGTTACATGATAAGGTACCTGCTTTTTGTTTTGCTTGTTCTTGTGGTTGAACTAGGAATAATTGTTTGGACTAACTAAATACTTTGATGCAGATTTATTAACTACGATGTTTTTTGGAGCTGCTTTCTTTATCTTTTTTGCTTTTTTAATAGGCTCTTCTTGGGATTTACTTTCTAAAAATGCAGAGTTTGCTGCTTATACATCCATGGGTGGCCAATATGAACCTAAACATGAATAAAAATCAGTCCATTTCTAATCGGATCCATTTTGTGTTTCATTGTTTATTTAGTGATGTCATACTTTACAACCTGAATTAAGGAGCAAGATTCCTAAAAGTTATCTTCGTTTATAAGAGGCGTTTCTTCATAAAGGAAGAAGCGCTTTTTTACATAAAACGATAAGTTGGAATAAGAAAAGAAAAAGAAGGGATTGATTGGCCAAAAGTGGAAAAAGATTATAAATAAAGTTATACAAGGAGTCGATTCACATCAAAAGAATATTGGCGATAAGTGATGTACACGGGTGTTACGATGAATTCCTTAAGTTGCTGGAATTGATTAAATACAATCCTGCAAGCGACCAATTAATCTTGCTGGGTGATTACTTAGATAGGGGACCAATGAGCAAGGAAACACTATGCAAAGTCATAAGCCTGGTTGATGAAGGAGCAATTGCTCTCCGGGGAAATCACGATCAAATGTTTTATGATTGGATTCAAATGGACAATGAACGAAATGATCTTCATTTTTTCATAAACGGCGGTTATGCAACGATTACAAGTTATGTTGGCCACGGGTGGTTTAAAGAAATTGGCTATGATAATAAATTAGTAAAAAAAGCAAAGCGGCACATTCAAGATCACTATCAAACTCATTTGGAATTCATCGAAAAACTTCCTTACTTTTATGAAAACGAAGATTATATCTTTGTACATGCAGGAATTAATCCCAATCTGAAAAATTGGAAAATGACGGATGAAAAAGATTTTATGTGGATAAGAGATCAATTTTTATTTAATGATCATACCCATAATCATACTATTGTACATGGACATACACCTAATACTCTTATACATAAAAGCAATGATATCTATATTGGCAATAATAAAATAGGGATTGATGGATCATGTGCATATGGAGGGCAGCTTAATTGTCTGGAAATAAGAAACGACTCTATAAAAAAGCATCATGTTATGAGCAAAAATAAGATGTAGTTTTCTATTAAAGCAGTTTTATTGAGCAGAAAATAGCTTCCTGACAGCGGGAACGGGAACTCAGAAAAAAAGGAACGTTCACGTTCCTTTTTTTCTGAGTATTTTTGTCCGGACTGCATTTATTACTAATAAGAGTATCGGAAGAACAAGTCCGAAAGTTGAAACAAATAATGGCCAAATTTCTCTATCAAATGTGGATGAGTGGATCACATCTGGATGGATGATTAAAGAAAGGGAAACGGCAATCATTCCAAATGGGAGCGTAAGGGACCTGTAATCTTTCATATTCAATGTTTTTGCAAGTCCTACCACAGATGCGTAAAAATAAATCGAAGCCTTAAAATAGATTGTTATCATCCACATAATCGCCAAAATGGCTTCTATCCGCTGCAGAAAGTTTCCTATGTTTATTTTTTTGGCTAATGCATAACTTGTATACATATGTCTTGCGCTATTTTCAGGGCCAAAAACTAAAATAGCTAAAAGGGTAATGATGATTAAACAGAGTCCTCCTATGAGTATGCCGATTAAAAGAGTTTTTTCAGCTTCTTTTGGCCGATTCACTGAAACAGGGAAAATCATTAGTACGACAACCAAAGGTAATGAAAAAATACTAATAAATAGAAAAACAGCTCTGATCATCGGTTTAATCCCTGTTTCAAGAACGGGCTGCATGTTCTGAAAATCAATCTGGGGAGAAATAGAAACTGCTAAAATAATGAAAAGAAAAATAAAAAATGGAAATAAAATTTCTCCAGCACGGGCTAATGTTTCAAGACCGAGGCGGATTCCCATAAATAAGATGCATGCGAAAAGAATATGTATTGCTTCGATTGGTGTATCAGGCATGATATGTGTCGTTAAGAAGCTGCCTACTATTTGAAATAATGAAGAGGTGGAATAAAGTGAAAAAAAAACAAATGAAAGAGAGACAGCCTTTCCTAACCATTTTCCAAGAAGTTTTTCATTGATTTCAACAATTGTCATATTGGGGAACATCCTGCCAACTGCTATGAATAATACCACCAGGATGAAACTTAAAGCTGTACCGATTACAGCTGCAAGCCATGCATCTTGTTCAACCTCTTGAGCAAGGTCGCCAGGAATCACCAAGATGGTAGTGCCAATAGTAAATAAAATAACTAGTATTGCAAATTGCCGCGCACTAATTTTATGATTTTTCTCCATAATCCAACTTCCTATCGATGGTTATAATCTCTATTCTTGACCTTGTTTTGTTGGAATAAACTCCGGACAATATTAAATGCGTTGAGTATATCAGATGCTTATTAACCAATCTTTCTATTTTCTTTACATAAAATTCCTTCGCCAGAACCTATTTATGTTTAAATCATTGTAAATTGGTAAAAAATGATCATTAAATGGAGCGATATAGAAGAGTCAGATACGTTTATTATTTGCTCAAATGAATGATGTTAAGGACCGATTCCCCAAAAAAAGCAAACCATTAATGAGAGGGGATTATATGTGTGAGTTTTTTCAAGAAAAAAATAAAAAAAAGTATAAACCAATCTTCAATAGATCATAAAGACGAACGAAATGAGATAAATGAAGACATGTTAAGTACAAACCTGAATGTAAACATTCAGCATGTTAAGCAACTGCTTGGGAACAGCAGCGACCTTGTGATTCGTGAAATACAAATTGGCAAGGGGAGACTTTTTAAAGCATGTCTTTTCTATACAGATGGATTGGTGGATACCAATTCCATTCAGAACTATATCATGAAATCGCTCATGTTAGACGATCAAGATCTATTGCTGTCATCAGAACAGAATATTGTACAAGTATTGAAAGATAGAATCCTGACAGTTGGAGATATACAAGATGTAACTGAATTCAGTTCTTTAATGAATTCCCTGTTATCAGGGGATGTTATCCTCTTAGTGGATGGGTATTCACAAGGTTTCGGAATCTGTATGCGTGGCGGGAAGGACCGCGGTGTAATGGAATCCACTACGGAAACGGTTGTTCGCGGACCGAAGGAGGGGTTTACGGAGAATTTGCGCACTAATACGGCTTTAATTCGCCGGAAAATAAAAACCCCTCATCTTTGGCTGGAATCGAAAAAAATCGGCAGAGAGACAATCACAGATGTAGCGATCATGTATATCGATGGAATTGCGAATGATAAGGTTATTAAAGAAGTGCATAGGCGTTTGGATCGAATCGAAATCGATGGAATTCTCGAAAGCGGCTATATTGAGGAATTGATTCAGGATGAAGCTTTAAGTCCTTTTCCGACTGTCTTTTATTCGGAACGGCCTGATAAGATTGCTGCCGAGCTTTTGGAAGGAAAAGTGGCCATTTTAGTGGATGGAACGCCAATTGTTCTGGTAGTTCCTGCTCTTTTCGTATCTTTTATACAAGCCGCCGAAGATTATTATCAGCGGGCAGATATCAGCACCCTGATTCGTTTGCTTCGTTTTTTTAGTCTTTTTATTGCTTTACTGGGCCCCTCTCTATATATCGCCATCACCACCTTTCATCAGGAAATGCTGCCAACGGGTCTTCTAATAAGTTTAGCTGCCCAACGTGAAGGGGTTCCCTTTCCGGCATTTATTGAAGCACTTATGATGGAGACCGCATTTGAAATTTTGCGTGAAGCCAGTTTACGAATGCCTAAGGCTATTGCACAAGCTATTTCTATTGTAGGAACACTTGTGATTGGTACAGCTGCAGTAGAGGCTGGAATCGTTTCGGCTGCCATGGTAATCGTTGTCGCGATCACGGCAATTTCAAGCTTTGTCCTTCCTGCATTTGCCATGTCCATGTCAATTAGAATGCTCAGGTTCCCGATGATGGCTCTTGCCGCTTCGTTTGGCTTGTTCGGGATACTTATCGGGTTTATTGCCCTAATTCTTCATTTGTGCAGCTTGCGTTCCTTCGGGGTTCCTTATATGAGTCCATTTGGTCCATTTATTAAGGACGACATTAACGATACAATTATTCGCGTTCCAAGAGGACGGATGTTTTTTCGCCCCCGTTTAATCAATCAGAAAAACATTAGACGTGAACAAACTTTGAAACAGAATCGGCAGAGGAACGCTGATTAATTGTTAAGTTTTTAAAGCAGCATATTAAAATACACTATCGGGAACTTAAATATAGCAAATGAAGAAAGGAGCAACGAAAGTGGTGGCTGTTGCAGGAATCCTTGTTATTGTCGGTGTGATCATCGCGATCGATGTTCCTTCTCTGTTAAGAAAAAAAGAAAAGAAGGAGCTATGGGTATTTTTCATCCTTCTGCTAATCGGAACATCATTAAGCATAGCTCAAGCTTTACAAATCAAGATTCCCAATCCGGTAGATTGGATTACAGTTATTTATCAGCCGCTTTCCGATTTGATTGAAACTTTATTAAAGTGATGAGAGTATACAAAAAAGATTTAAAGGCATTGAAGAGGAAAAAATGTAAGGATTTAAATTTTAAGTAAGAATAAATGGCGGATACCCTTTAGGCACACTTATGATGAAAAAGTTCGATAGGAGATTAATCTATGAAATGGAGTTTTAAAATATTTATCATACTGATAATCGTTCTTTTATTCACAACAGGCTGCTGGAACCGTCGTGAGATAAACGAACTTGCCATTACTCTGGCCATTGGATTAGATAAGACTATGGATGGTCAATATCTTTTAACCGCTCAAGTAGTCAACCCAGGAGAAGTAGCCGCAGAAGGAGGCACCGGTAGTTCATCAGTTGTCATCTATCAGGCTACAGGTGAAACCGTATTTGAGGCTTTCCGAAAAATGACAAGGGAATCACCAAGAAGAATTTATCCTTCACACCTTCGAATTCTGGTGATTGGAGAGTCATTAGCAAAAGAAGGAATTGGTAAGCCGTTAGATTTGCTTTTTAGGGACTGGGAACTGCGTTCAGATTTTTATATTTCCGTAGCAAAGGGAATGAATGCAGAAGATATCCTAAAGGTGCCAACAACTATAGAAAAAATACCTGCCAATAGTTTGTTTGATACTCTTAAAGTATCAGAAAAGGCATGGTCAGTGACAAGTTCTGTTACATTAGACGACCTGATTGCAGATTTGGTAAGCGACGGTAAGCAACCTGTGTTAACTGGAATAGAGGCACGTATAAAAGGAAATGAAGAGGCCGCTTTAAGCAAAAGGAATGAAGAAATGATCGATTCCCCGGGACGATTGCTTTTTGACGGTTTAGCGGTATTTGATAAGGATAAATTAATAGGCTGGCTTGAGGATAAACAGAGCAGAACTTATAACGCCGTTACAAATAAAGTCAAAAGTACAGTTGTGAAAATATCATGTCCTAAAGAGGGGAATGCCGTTTTACAGCTCCTTCAGTCAAAAGCGAAAGTAAAAGGCAAAGTAAAGAATGGCAAACCTGAAATAGATATTGAATTTCACAGAGAATATAACGTCGGGGAAGTAGCGTGTAATATTGATCTAACGAAACCGGAAACTATTGACAAATTAGAGAAGATAGAGGAACAAACAGCAAAAAAAATGTTCGAACAGTCTATCAAACAAGTTCAGGAAGAGTTTGAAGTAGATATTTTTGGTTTTGGTGAAGCCGTTCATCGAGCAGACCCGAAAGCTTGGAAAAAACTAAAAAAAAATTGGAATAAGGAATTTGAAGAATTACCTGTGAATATCAAGGTTGAAGCAAAAATACGGCGTATAGGAACGGTTGGTAATTCATTTATGGAAGAATTAAAATAATGGCAGGATTTATTATAAAAGGAATGAGGGGATGTGTTCATTCTGAAAACCAAAGAACAAGGGGAATGGTCCTTAAAATGGAAAAAGTAAAAATAAGTCCTTTTCAATTGTTTTCCCTCATTATTTTATTTGAACTTGGCAGTGCTGTGGTAGTAGGGTTGGGGGTAAATGCTAAACAAGATGCCTGGATTGCCATCCTAATTGGGATGCTTGGCGGCATGGTTCTTTTTTGTATATACCACTACCTCTTTCGTCAATACCCTGATCTTCCTTTGACTGGTTATATCCCTAAAGTTTTCGGGAAAATAATTGGATATCCAGTGGCCGTCTTATACATTCTTTATTTTATATATATCGCTTCAAGAGTATTGAGGGATTTAGGCAGCCTTTTAGTCATTTCTACATTGACCCAAACACCTTTATTGGTAATTAATTTATTGGTTATCTTAATTATCGCTTATGCAAATTATCTTGGAATAGAACCATTAGCTAGAGCAGGAGAGATCTTCTTTTACATTTTTATTTTCTTTCTTATATCGGGCAATTTTTTCATTTTCGCATCAGATTTAATAGAGCCAAAAAATCTATTACCTATACTGGAAGATGGATGGAAGCCTGTTTTGAAAACGGCTTTTCCGTTGACGTTTACTTTCCCATTCGGAGAGGTGATCGTGTTTACCATGTTGTTGCCTTATTTAAATCGGCCAGATTCAAATTTAAAGACCGGCCTGTTTTCAATACTGGTATGCGGAGTCATTCTTAGTTATATATCTGCCATTGATATTGCGGTTCTTGGACCGCAAATGATGCAAACATCCATTTTTCCTTTGCTTGAAACCGTCAGCAAGGTAAACATTGGTGATTTTCTTCAGCGATTAGATGCGCTCGTCATTTCGATATTAGTTATTGGCTGTTTCGTTAAAATCTCCATTTTTATTTATGCAGCGGTTATTGGAACAGCTGATATGTTCAAAAAGCGAAAGCATCCCGGCATTGTTTCTGTTATATGTCTATTAACTCTGGCAGCATCTTATTTTAATGCAGAAAACTTCCAGGAACACATCTATATCGGACTAAAAATCGTTCCTGTCTATCTGCATCTTCCATTACAAACAGGCCTTCCATTGCTGTTGTTTATTGTTGTGCTGATTAGGAAAAAGCGTAAAGCCAGTATCAAATAATAGAAATATTTGATGCGGCTATCCGAGTTAGGTGAAACTCTTTCAGGAGAGCATGGCATTGGAATATTAAAAGCACCCTATATGAAAAAAGAGTTAGGACACACAACTTCAGTTAAAGCAATCAAAGAAGCTTGGGACCCAAACGGCAGGTTCAATAGTAGAATAAATACATGATAATACCTGTCAACGGCTTAACCGTCATAGACTGCACAGGTTTAAAAAAGTTCCAATAATTGATTATTATTGGAACTTTTTTGTTAATCGAAATTATTAATTAATCGTTTGGTGTGGTTGGTTATTTAATTCTTTTTTTAAACATTACAGAAAGTCAGAACGATCCATTATTTTTATTCTTAAATTATTAATTTGTTCTAATTCCGTACAACAAACAGCAACATTATAATTTGGCTCTAATTGATATATTCGGAAATAATATTGACTAGAAAGATCATTTTTTCTTAGTGTTATTTTATTTTGAGACCAAGCGTCCATATCAAACCCAAAACTATCCATAGAACATTGGAGCCCTCGTCCAGTTGCCTTAACAAATGCCTCTTTTAATGTCCAAATTTCAAAGAAAAATAATAACCGTTTTTCGGGAGGGATGTTTTGTAAATAATTGATTTCTTCTTGAGTTAAGCATAATTTGATTATGGACAGATCTATGGGTTGAATTTCTTCAACATCTACGCCAATTCTCCCAGTTGTTGTAACTCCAGAAATAATCCATTCGCCGGAATGGGATATATTAAAATCTCCTTCCCATTCGTGAAAATCTGCCAGAAATGGACGCCCTTTTTGATCTCTCCTAATAAGAAGATTAGGCAATGGTAAAGCCAACAATTTTTGTAAACGTTTTCTGATAAATAAACTGGCCAATAATGTTCTTTGCTGATCTGCCAATTTGTGAAATCTTAAAATTCTTTGTCTCTCATCGTTTGGCAATTCTTTAAGTTTCTGTTCAATACATTTGTGTGGGAGTGGATCGCCCAGCTTAAATGCAATAACTTCTAAATTATTATCAATTTTCTTCATGACTACCTCACTAATATCAGTATAAATGGTTTTAATATGTTCTTAATTTATAATTAGTTGTCTAATATTTCAATTATCATGAGATCTATTTAAAGTAACATATGACTGATTAGGAGATCGAGGGATGATCATTATGAAAAAATTAGATTAAATCCAACATGCAGGTTCTCCAATCTCAAGGTCAAGTCTAAAACCATTGAGGTGACTGTATATCCTCTGATTTAATTTGGAGACAGCAGAACAAAGTCCCAGGACTTTTCAAATCGTAATGTTGAAGCTGGACAAATTAGGGTCTTTAGAACTCTTGCTAGCAAGAGGGGATAAGGTTAAAATTACCATTAGAAATATTTGTAAATATTAAAATGAGGAAGGTCGGATTTAATGGAGCTTTCTGAAAGAATTAAAGAATTTGTAATGAACTATGATGATAGATTACGATTCTCTGGCGCAATCTTAATTCAAAATGAAAAAAAGATATTTGAGGGTGGATTTGGCTACGCCAATCGAAGCGAACATATCCCCATTACGTCACGGACCAGATTTGGAATGGCATCTGGTTGTAAAGTTTTCACCTCAGTAGCGATATGTCAACTAGTTGAGAAGGAGATTTTAACTTTCGATACCTGTCTCAAAGATTGTCTGGATATCTCATTTCCACATTTCCATCCAAATGTTACAATTCACCACCTATTAACACATACCTCAGGAGTACCAGATTATTTCGATGAAGAAGTGATGAGTGATTTTGAAGAGTTATGGAAAGCTGTCCCTATGTATTCTATTAAATCACCAAAAGATTTTTTACCTATGTTCCAGGATCATCCTATGAAGTTTAATAGTGGGAGTAAGTTTTCTTATAGTAATGCAGGATATATTTTACTTGGGTTGATTGTAGAACGAATGACAGGGATGACATTTCCAGAGTATGTTACGGAAAATATATTTCGAGTTTGTGATATGTCAGACTCTGGGTATTTCCGGATGGATAAACTGCCTGAACGGACGGCACTAGGATATATTGATAGCGAAGAAGGTAACGATTGGAGAACAAATATTTATTCCGTTCCTATAGTAGGAGGTCCAGATGGGGGAGCATTTACAACCGTGTTAGACTTAGCAAAGTTTTGGAATGGATTATTAAATGCGAAACTATTAGGTAAAGAGTATACGGATAGGTTATTAACTCCCTATGTTAAGAGCAACAATGATATCTATTATGGATATGGGGTTTGGATTTCAATGAACAATGATGATGTGCTCAAATATTTTATATTTGGATTTGATCCAGGTGTTAGAATTCATTCCTCTGTAAATGCAAAATCGAAGATACAATCTCATATTATGTCGAATATTGATCAAAGTGTAGTTCCTATTGTAACTGGGATTGATAAACTGATTTCTGAAAAATAGATTTAGGATTCATTTTGGAAAAAATATGTTCTTTCTTCTGATGCCTAAAGAATAAGGAAATATATGACTATTTATCTATTGGTATCTTTTATGTATATAACAATAATGGGGGTATGGTTAGAAAATTGGATCTGTAATAGACAGTTCTGGGTTTTGATGAAATTCGGAAGTTTATTGGTATTTATAAAGAAACTATAAATAAATGATTCAGGTCGTAAATCAAGATCATTGATTTCTATTAAAAGGAGTTAATAACATGAATAGTGAAATTAACCAATTAGAAGCGACGAACCCCCCACAAGAGTTAGAAAAGCACCGTTTTTCGAAAGAAATTATGTTAAAAATCCGCGACTTACAACAACGTAATAATTGGTATAATTTTTTTGCTATAGGACTGGATTGGTTTATCATCTCCTTGGCAATTGTTCTCAATTATTTTATACCAACTGTTTGGATGTATTTAATTAGTCTCGTTATCATCGGCAGCCGTATGCGTGGTTTGGATATCATGATGCATGAGTCAAGTCATCGTATGCTGTTTAAAAACCGTAAATTAAATAAGTGGGTTGCATGTTTTTTTGCAGCCTATCCGATTATGATTTCTCATAAAGCTTACTGTAAGAGTCATATGAGTCACCACAAATACTTGTGGAGTGAGGTAGATCCTGATAAACAAAGGTATCAAATAGTTGGTTTGGATAAACCTCCTGAAAATAGGATGAAGTTTTTTATTCATCATTGCTTAAAACCATTGTTATTGGTGCATGTGCCCAACTATTTAATCGGAATGATTAAAGTAACCGCATATGCAAAAGATGAACCTCGTTTGGATCAGGTAATCCGAACTGTGTATTGGGGTGTTATCATAATTAATTCAATTATTTTTGGTTTTTGGCAAGAGTTAATCCTTTTCTGGTTTGTACCATTTTTAACAACATTCCAAGTGTTAAAGTATTGGGCAGAAATGGCCGAACACGCTGGGCTAGAGTCTGAACAGGAGATATTTGCATCAAGAAATTCTTTTGGGAATTGGTTTGAGCGCAGTCTAATCCACCCTCACCGAAATTCATACCATTTAGTTCATCACCTTTTCCCTGCTGTTCCGCATTACAATATAAAGAAGGCTCATCTAATATTATTAGAAGATTCAGAATATCAAAAAGCACACCATTGTACGGGCTTCTTTTTGTCTTCTGCACCAGGGTTTTCATCGGTAATTGATGATATTCAAGGTCGTATACCATTTTGGAATAAATTAAAGAACAAATAGTTTCATACGCGTTTTATATAGGCTTTATAGAAATTTAATGGTTTGCCAAAGATGTTTTTCCTGATTGCACTCTATAAATATAAGTAGGGGGCAAGTTTAACAAAACCTTGGGAGGTGTCGGGTAACTTATTAATCTCTATTAAGCCTTTTAGTTTAGTATTCAAATCAATTTATTCGGGAAGGGGATAATGAATGAGTAATTTGGTTCTTTTTTGTTTTCCCTACGCTGGAGGATCTGGGTCAATATATAATAATTGGCGCAATTATTTACATCCTAGCATTGAGCTGCATCCTATTCACTATGCAGGGAGAGGAAGTAGATTTCAAGAATGTTGCTATCATGATATGAAGGATATCACAAATGATATATTCGAAAACATAAATCCGTATATAAACAAAAGTAAATATTCCTTTTTTGGACATAGCATGGGAGGACTTATCGCCTATGAACTTTGTAAAAAAATGGTGAGCGAAGGCTTTCATTCACCTGTTCATATTTTTCTGTCTGGCATAAAACCTCCCAACTATATAAGAGACAAGAAAGTTCATAATTTACCTGAAAAAGAATTCAAAGAAAAAATATTTAAACTAAATGGTACTCCAAAAGAGATTCTTAATAATCAGGAGTTAATGGATATATTTTTACCGATTTTAAGGTCTGACTTTAAATTGATAGAAGAATATGAATTTAGTAAAGAAGGGTACAAATTAAACACTAGTATTACTGCCATGTACGGTAAGCAGGATGACGTTACTGAGGAAGATATGAAAAAATGGACTGACTTTACTTCAAAAGATAGTCAAGTCCGTGGCTATCCAGGAGGACACTTTTTTATTAATGAAAATTATATTGATATCATAGATCTGATCAATTTGACATTGGTTGGGAGAGGCGGTTTTTATGATCCATCATACTTATAATAAAGATTTGTTAACTGATGAAGAAAAATTTTGGTTGAGTCAACTATCCGCGAATTTAAGCATGAGTAGCTTTACTAATTATAATAATAAAGTTGATTTAGAAGATCGTAAACGTAAGTTATTTACATATAAATTACCAGGTGAAATATCCCGTGAAATCCTCAAAATGAGCGATCAATCTGAATATGGGTTATTCATCATTCTGATGAGCGGGGTAAAATACTTACTTTCGATATATACGGGTAATGGAGATGTCTCAATCGGAACCCCAGTAATAAAATCAAAGTCTGGGGCAGCTTATCAAGATCATCAACTGATCATACGAAGTGACATACATAGCGGAATGTCATTTAAAGAGCTTCTATTTAAAGTGCAGCAAAACATTTCAGATGCCAATAAAAACCAGAAAGTATCACATGATAAATTAGTAAAATTATTAGGTTTTGATTCTGCAACCTCTAATAGACTGAACCCCCTTACAGTTGTCCAGCTTGAAAATATTCAACCCAACAGTTCAAATTACTATTCCTATGCCGACACGGTCTTCAATTTCACCTGGCATGGAAGCACGATTGAATGCTTTATAACTTATAAAGAAACGATAGAAGAATTGATCGGAAAAATTACCGATCAACTGACTCATTTCTTTAGAGCAGTGGTGGACAACCCTAATATACGCCTTTCTGAAATCGATATTTTATCCAAAGATAAGAATCAAATTTTAAATGAGTTTAACAACACTACTACAGATTTTCCTAGAGACAAGTCGGTTGTTGAATTGTTTGAACGACAAGTGTCAAAAACTCCTCATGAGACAGCTGTCGTTTATCAAGGTCAAAAGTTAACTTATCAGGAATTAAATATAAAAGCGAATCATATAGCAAATGAATTGGTTAAGCTGGGGATTAAAGAAAATTGTGTAGTAGGAAGTATGTTGGATAGATCGCTCGAGCTTCCAATCGGTATATTAGGAATTTTAAAGGCAGGAGCAGCTTATTTACCCATTGATCCAAACTATCCAAATGAACGTATAAAAAAGATTATAGGAAATTCCAACGTAGATATAATTTTGAAATGCAGTCATGATCACCATGAGTATATTAATCAGACTACTCTATTTATTGATATCGATACAACTTTAGGCAAGGGTACACCAGTAGCAATGGAAAAAAATCCAGAGTTGGAAATCTCATCTGAAAGTTTAATGTATGTTCTTTACACCTCGGGAAGTACTGGTGAGCCTAAAGGGGTTATGGTAAAAAGAAATTCATTTGTAAACCTGCTCTACTGGTATACTAATGAATTTGATATAAATGAAGCCAGCAATTTATTATTAATTGCCCCAATAAGTTTCGACACTGCGCATAAGAATTTATTTGCTCCATTAATAAGAGGAGGACGATTACACCTCTTTGAGCCGGGTATGTACGATTATAATAAAATGTCAGATTATATTGACCTTTATAAAATTACAACTATAAATTGTACACCAAGTGGTTTTTATCCATTGGTTGATTATAATGAAGAATCGAATTACAGCAGGTTAACATCACTGAAGCATGTCTTCTTAGGCGGTGAATCTATTAATTGTAAAAAGTTGAAACCATTGGCGGAGTCATCTAACTTCAATAGTGAAATAGTAAATACTTATGGACCTACTGAGTGCACGGATATTGCCTCCTTCTACCGAGTCAGCAATCAAGAATTAAAACAACAGAAGACAATTCCTATCGGAAAGCCACTCAATAATGTGGAACTATACATTGTTAATCAAGAAATGGACCTCCTGCCTATTGGTGTAACAGGAGAATTATGTATTGCTGGAATCGGATTGTCACAGGGTTACTACAATGCACCAGTTTTAACTAAAGAAAAGTTTGTGGAGTTTCCGCATATTCCCGGGAAAAAAGTTTATAAAACTGGGGATATGGCGAGGTGGATGCCTGATGGGAATATTGAATTTATTGGAAGAAAAGACAATCTTACAAAGATAAGAGGCTTTCGGGTAGAAGTAGGTGAAATTGAGACTTGCCTTTTGAAACATCATGATGTGGAGGAAGCAGTTGTTGTTGCGATGGAAGATACTCTTGGTACAAAAGAGTTAAGTGCTTATTTTGTTGCCAAGGGGGATATAGCGAATGCGGAATTAAGAAATTTCTTAATTAAAAGGGTGCCAGATTTCATGGTCCCAGCTTATTTCACTCAACTGAATAAAATGCCTCTCAATCAAAATGGAAAAATTGATCGAAAAGCACTGCCAGTGCCTGAAATGGATAACGCGTCAAGCTCAAGTTATATCGCACCTGAAGGTGAACTGGAAAGAATTATCGCGGGTATCTGGGAAGAAGTTCTTAAAATTGAAAGAATAGGAGTTTATGATAACTTCTTTGAATTAGGCGGCCATTCGTTAAAGGCTGCTTCAATTATACTGAAGATAAACCAAGTATTTGAAACAAATCTGCAATTAAGCGAAATGTTTAAACAACCAACCATAAAAGAAGTTGTCAGTCAAATTACTAAGATGCAACAACATAAGAGCTCAGCCGTTTTACCAGTGAAAGAAAGAGAATACTATCCCGTCTCATCACAGCAGAAAAGATTATTTATCATGTGGCAGCTTAATCGAGACTCAGTGGCCTATAATTTGCCATCTTCAATAATTATAGAAGGTAATCTTAATCCTGATAAGTTGGTGATAGTTTTCCAGAACCTCGTTGATCGTCATGAATCTTTGCGCACATCATTTTCTTTTGTCGATGGTCAGCTGGTACAGTCTGTTCATCCTAGATTAGATGTTATTGTAGATTTTGTGGAAGCCCCTAAAGATAGACTAATGGAATTTGTAAAGAGTTTAGTCAAGCCTTTTAATCTGGAAAAACCTCCTCTTTTTAGAGTAACGGTTATGAAAATCGGAGAAAATAAGCATTTGCTGTTGACTGATGCTCATCATATCGTTTTTGATGGTATATCCATGGATATTATTATGGAGGAATTTTCTGATTACTATTCAGATAAAGTCTTGCCCAAGGCTAAGATACAGTATAGAGATTACGCAGTATGGCAGGAGGAATTTTTTCAGACTGATGATTTTAAGAGCAAAGAGGAGTATTGGTTAGACCTGTTTAAAGACGGTATTCCCATACTAGAGTTAAATACAGATTACCCGCGCCTTCCGCTGCAAAATTATGATGGGGATCATGTATTAGTTACTGCAAGACACGATTTGACATCACGCTTAAGAAGAGTAGCAGCTGAGAATGGGACAACCCTATATATGGTGTTACTTTCTGCTTTAAATGTGTTGTTTTTCAAATATACCGGTCAAGAAGATATTACAATTGGTTCACCGACTGCAGGCAGATCCCGTCCTGGTTTGGAAGGTGTTATCGGCATGTTTGTTAATACTGTGGTAATGAGAAACTTTCCATGTCGTGAAAAAACATTTCGGAAGTTTTTGAATGAAGTGAAGAATACTACACTGAAAGCTCTAGATCATGAAGAATATCCATTTGAAGTGTTGATAGATCAATTAGGCGTTCAGCGAAATCTTGGTAGAAATCCGATGTTTGACATTATGTTTTCGCTAGACAGCAATGAGAATTTCTTCAAGGATACTGGAAAATTATCCTTCCATAAATTACCGATAGAAAGCAGCATGACTCAATTTGATATGTTCATTCATGCAATAGAAACGAACAATAGCATTGATTTTAATTTCAAGTTTCGTACGAATGTATTTATGAAAGAAACAATACAAAGAATGGCCGACCATTTTATGCGTTTGCTTGATGAAGTTACCCAAACTGTGAATATGCCGTTGCAGGATATTCAGATAATGTCCGAACTAGAAAAGCAAACCATTCTCTCAGGATTCAACAATACGGATGCAGAATTCTCATATCATCAAATGACGGTGCATGAGATATTTGAGAATCAAGTGAAAGAGACAATATCGGAAACTGCTGTCGTATGTAAGGAGATTACACTATCTTACTCTGAGCTTGATTCGAAAGCCAATCAACTGGCCCGCATTTTTAGAACAAAAGGAGTGCAAAGAAATAACATCGTCGGAATTATTGCTGAGCCTTCCTTGGAAATGGTCATAGGAGTTCTCGGGGTGTTAAAGGCAGGAGGCGCATTTTTGCCAATCGATCCCGGCTTTCCGATAAGCAGGATAGAATATCTATTGAAAGACAGTAATTGTCAGTTAATCCTGACGCAGCATCATTTGAAGGGAAAGTTTACTTTTGAACAGGAAGTTGTTGGACTGGATGATGAAACGATCTGTAAAGAAGATGATTCCACCCTTGAAAACATAAATCAAACCGACGACTTGGCATATGTGATTTATACGTCCGGAACAACTGGGAATCCAAAAGGAGTTATGATCGAGCACAGAAATCTTGTCAATCAGCTGGTTGGGTTGATCGAAAACTTGCAGTTTGACCAAGAGTTTCATCATT
Source organism: Bacillus sp. V2I10 (assembly GCF_030817055.1). Lineage (NCBI taxonomy): Bacteria > Bacillati > Bacillota > Bacilli > Caryophanales > Bacillaceae > Bacillus > Bacillus sp. V2I10. Next base: position 2,356,004 of record NZ_JAUSYV010000001.1, read on the forward strand.
TGCTGCTTGCAAAAGTTTCTTTCGATGTTTCCGTACAGCAGATTTTTCTCCCGATCCTGTCAGGAGGAAAATTGTATATTCCTGAGGAAGAGTTGGTTGCTGAACCGAGTAAACTTTGGAGTTTTATTGAGCAAAACAAAATCAATATGCTGGGTGCTGTACCCGCCCATTTGAAGGTTTTGATAAATAGTACCTCTACAAATCAGCGTCTTCGCTACGTCTTTGTAGCAGGTGAGGTCTTCACAAAGAATCTTTACGATGAATTACGAAGTACTGTTAATGCCGATCAAATTATAAATCTTTATGGTCCAACCGAGACAACGATCTTTTCAACACTTTATATTTGCAACGAAAATGAAGAAGGTTCGTGCTTGCCTATAGGTAAACCTTTAAACAACTATCGAGCGTATATTTTAGACCAAGATCATAGTCCCGTACCCATAGGTGCAACTGGGGAGTTATGTATTGCTGGTGCGGGCGTAGGTAGAGGATATATCAATAAACCAGATTTGACAAATGAACGTTTCGTCTCCGATCCATTTGTTCCAGGTAAAAGAATGTATAAAACTGGGGATCTTACTAGATGGCTTCCAAATGGGAACATTGAGTATATCGGAAGAATTGACCACCAGGTAAAGATTAAAGGAGTCCGAGTAGAGCCGGATGAAATAAAAGAGCATATTTTAAACCATAGCTCCGTTAAGGACGCAGTTGTCATTGCAAAACAGAATCAGAGTGATGAAAGTTACTTGTGTGCGTATTTGATTACAATTCAAGATGTAAAAACCGCAGAATTAAGAGAATACTTGAAAAATAAGCTGCCAGATTACATGATCCCATCACATTTTGTAAAGTTGGAAAGTATGCCCCTAACGAACAGTGACAAAATTGACGTTAGAGCGCTGCAAAAAAGAAAAGACGAGGACTATATGTTGTCAGGACCCTCTTATAAGGCACCTGGAACACATATAGAAATAACTATAGCGGATATATGGAAACAGGTACTTGGTGTGAACAAAGTAGGTATCCATGATCATTTTTTCGAGCTTGGTGGAAATTCCCTTAATATTGTTCAAGTAAATGAGCGGTTGAAAGAAGAATTAAACATCGACTTACCTGTAGTGGCGTTATTCAGACACACCACCATTTATTCTTTGGCCCAACAATTAAAATTGATTAATGCGGAACCAGAGAAAACGAATCTAGATCGAGTACAAGTGATGGAGGAATCGAGAAACAGGCTAAAGGACAGAAGGCGAAGAAAGAGGGATTGGAATGAATCATAGTCCGCAACTATCGGTTAGAAACGGTATGGAAATTGCTATTGTCGGGATGTCATGCAGATTTCCCGGGGGAAATAATATAAATGCGTTCTGGGAAAATTTGAAAAACGGCAAAGAATCGGTATCCATTTTCTCAGATGAGGAGCTGCGGGAAGCAGGAATTGACCAAGAAACAATCCAGAGTCCCAATTACGTTAAGGCTGGAGGGTCCATCACTGGCACAGAATGGTTTGATACTCATTTGTTTAAGTACTCTCCCCGGGAAGCAGAAGTAATGGATCCACAGTTAAAAATTTTACACGAATGTGCTTGGGAAGCGTTGGAGAACAGCGGCTACTGTTCCGATACCTTTAAAGGACTGGTGGGTACTTATATTGGAAGCTCAACAAACTTGTATTGGATTGACACGGTTTACCATCAAGCACGTGATTTTATAAAAGAAGCAGAATTGTTGAATGGTTCACAATTTTTCAGTACAAGATTGTCTCATCAATTGAACTTGAAAGGCCCAAGCTACACCGTTCAAACTGCGTGTTCATCATCCTTGGTTGCCGTCCACTTGGCAAGTCAAGCTCTTTTAAGTGGTGATTGTGACATGGCTTTGGCTGGTGGCGTCTCCCTCACATTACCTGAGAAAAGAGGCCATTTCTATCAAGATGGTATGATTCTTTCACCAGATGGGCATTGTAGACCTTTTGATTCAAATGCTAAGGGAACGGTTAACGGTAATGGCGCTGGAATCGTTGTATTGAAACGTCTAGAAGATGCTGTTGCTGACGGAGATTTTATCCATGCTATCGTGATAGGATCTGCAATAAATAATGACGGTTCAAATAAGGTCAGCTTTACCGCACCCAGTGTAGAAGGACAAGCTGACGTTATCAAGGCAGCCCATCTCATGGCAGAAGTGGAACCCGAAAGCATATCTTACGTAGAGGCCCATGGTACTGGAACCATGTTAGGCGATCCAATTGAGATTGAAGCTTTAAAACTGGCGTTTAACACAAGAAAAAAAGGGTTTTGCGGCATCGGATCTGTCAAAGCGAATATTGGTCATCTCGATAACGCCGCAGGTGTGGCAGGTTTGATTAAAACGGTCGTTTCTTTAAAACACCGAATGATTCCACCAAATATTAACTACGAGAAACCAAATGAGAAAATTGACTTTGATAATAGCCCGTTTTACGTAAACAATAAATTGACGGAATGGAAGAACTCCGAGTTTCCTTTAAGAGCTGGAATAAGTTCGTTTGGTATGGGAGGCACAAATGCCCATGTAGTTCTTGAGGAAGCACCGGATATAGAGGCTTCAGATAGAGGAAGAAGATATCAATTACTTTCCTTGTCTGCACAAACGGAAAAGTCACTTGAGGAACAGACAAAAAAGTTGGCAGATTACTTGAATCAAGACCCTAATGTGAATTTGGCCGATGTGGCCTATACTCTTTTAAACGGCAGAAAAAGTTTAAAACATCGCAGAATGTTGGTAGTTTCTGATATAGAGGAAGCTAAGCGTGAACTTTTCAGTATGAACCCTGTTAAAGTTCAGACCAAAATTTATGATGGCGCCAGTAAGCAAATAATATTCATGTTTCCTGGACAAGGAGCACAGTATGTAAATATGGGGTTGGATTTGTACAGAGAAGAAAAGATATTTCGGGAAGAACTTAATCGCTGCTGTCAAATTTTAGAGGAAATTAGTGGCGTCAATTGGATGGAATTATTATATCCCTCGGATCCAGAAGCTAAAGCAAGTGACGCGATCAATCAGACAGCCAATACTCAACCTGCAATATTTATTTTTGAATACTCATTGGCAAAAATGTTAATAGGATGGGGTATTCGTCCTGATGGGATGATCGGGCACAGTATAGGAGAATATGTAGCTGCCTGCTTGTCCGGTGTATTATCCCTAAAGTACGCACTTAAGTTGGTTTATGGTCGTGGGATCTTAATGCAGCAATTACCTAAGGGAAGTATGGTAAGCGTAAAGGCTTCGCAAAATGACATTTTACCATTAATGAGTCGTGATTTATCCTTTGCCGCGGTGAATGGTCCATTATCATGTGTTGTTTCGGGTTCTGATGAAGAAATTAACATTTTGGAGACCAAATTGAATCGTGAAGGTTTTAAATATATTAAACTGTTAACTTCTCATGCTTTTCACTCATCCATGATGGATCCGATCTTAGCTGCTTATAAAGAGAAGATTAAAGAAATTGATCTTCATCATCCAAATATCCCATTTATTTCTAACATCACAGGAGAGTGGATTACCGCAAGCCAAGCAACCAGCTCCGATTATTGGGTAAATCATCTGCGACAAACAGTTAGGTTTTCTGACGGTATCAAGCATCTAGTAACAGGTTCGGAAAACATTTTTGTCGAGGTCGGACCTGGAAGAGCTTTAAGTGCATTGGTTAGACAACAAGAGCAGGAAGAATCAGAACTTGCGATTGTAAACACTGTACGGCATTCCAAAGAAAGAGTCTCCGATGATAAGTTTTTGCTTCAAAATATTGGTAAGCTGTACATTTATGGTGTAAAGATAGATTGGCCGAAATACTATTCACAAGAAAGAAGACATCGGGTTCCTTTACCTACATATCCTTTTGATCGGCAGTTCTTTAGTATTTCTAAGGATTTAAAAAGCCGAGAGAGTGCGTCCTTACCTCAAAGTGAACTTGTAGGAGATTCGAAGCAACCTTTTGCCCATAAAGATGATAAAGAGCAAAAAATTATAGAATCATATAAGGAAGTTACTGGTTTGAAAAATATAAGTCCTCATGCTGATTTTTTTGAAATAGGAGGCAGCTCACTTACCGCAGTCAATGTTGTCGCCAGATTACAGAAGGATTTTGATATTTCTATTAATCATTTATTTGAATATCCCAGTGCGTCTGATCTAGCACAGCATATTACATTTAAGGGAGAGAAGAATAAGGTCGATAAACATGTGTTAACAAGTTACCTTGTTGCGAGGAGGGAAAGGCACCGCCTAGTTGAGGATAAAATTAGGGACATTGAAGAAACACGCTTTTTATATGATGACAAAAACAGAAGATATGAGGAAGCAAATCTTTTTTATCAACTGAACTATAAAGAGATTCTATTAACAGGAGCTACAGGTTATTTGGGAGTTTACTTGCTGCGTGATTTATTAACGAAATCAGATAGCAATGTTCACCTCATTGTAAGAAGCAAGAATCAGATAGAAGCAGAAAATCGCATGAAAGAAAAAATTTGTTCTTATTTTGATCCATACTTTTATGACAAGTTTAAACAAAGAATTTTTGTTTACAGTGGTGACCTGGCAAGAAATGATTTGGGATTGGATATGAGTAATTATCAATATCTTAGTGAAACGATCCAATGTGTTATCCATTCAGCTGGTAATGTTAGTCATTATGGAAACTACGATAAATCCTTCGAAGCGAACGTATTGGCTACGAGAAATTTAATCGATTTTTCACTCACGGGAGTAAAGAAAGATGTTAACCATATTTCTACATTGGCTGTAGCTTCCGGTACAGTGAAAAATAAAAAAGATATATTGTATACGGAATACGATAATGATTTGGGACAAATTATTGAAAATCCTTACCCAAAAACAAAGCTAGAAGCTGAAAAGATTGTTATTGAGGCAAGGGAAAAAGGAGTAAACGTAAACATTTTTCGAGTAGGAAATATCGTTTTTGATTCTGAATCTGGCAGGTTTCAAGAGAACATAGAGCAGAACGCTTTATATTCTATGATGAAATCATATATAGAAATTGGTCTGGTTCCAGAAATGGAAAGAGATACAGATTTTTCTTGCGTTGATGATGTTAGTCGAGCAATTATCAGACTGTTTGATAAAGAAGAATTAATGAATGAAACTCACCATATCTTTAATCCCAATCATATGAGTTTATCGGATCTTCTAACTACTCCTGAATTGAATATTGATGTGAAAGAAACGTCAATTGACAAATTTATAGATTTTATCTTTGATGAAAAGCAAGTCGATCGACATGCATCAGCTATTTATAACTTACAGCTACATACCATAGGAGAAGAATTGGAAATAGTTGAAGATGCTGAGCAAACAGTTTTCCATATCACTGCTGATAAAACAAATATGCTGCTAAGCAGAACTGGTTTTATATGGAATGATATAAATGATCAATTGGTAAGAAAAATGATAGAGTATGGTCAGCAGGTGAACTTCTTCTCTAAATCAAAAAAAATAAAGTGGTGATTATATGAATCGTCCAGAGTATTTTTCGCTAACTCATCCCCAAAAAAGAATTTGGTATATGGAGAAAATCAACCCTCATCAGCCATTGCATAATATTGGTGGAGTAGTAACGATAAAAGGGGAGCTGGATTTTATCTTCCTGGAGAAAGCAATTCATTGTTTTGTGAAAAATAACGACGGAATCAGACATCGTTTTATAGAAACAAATGGGGAAGTACGCCAATATGTGGAGAAATACCATAAGAAAGACGTGCTTAATGTTGTTTTTAATTGTCGGGAGGATTTGGACGCCTGGGTTCAACAAGAGGCGGGGAAACCTTTCTCTATTCATGATTGCGACCTATTCGATTTTGCAATGTTTAAAGTGCGAGATACCAACGATGGCGGTTACTTTGTTAAGGTTCATCATATAATTTCTGATGGATGGTCTATGAATCTTTTAACGGAACAGATTTTCGATACGTATATGAGGCTTTTGAAAGGTGAAAAAATAACCGATCAATACAGAGACTCTTATACTCTCTGTCTCAAAAAAGAACAAACATACTTAGCATCTGAGCGATTTGTGAAGAATAAACAATTTTGGAATGAGAAATTCAACACACTTCCAATTCCAATCCAGAAGAGGGAGTTAGAATGTGCAGAGGGGAATAGAAAGACATATTGTTTTCCGAATAGACAATCTAATGGAATCAAACAATTTGCTGCTGACCACAATGTTTCTGTCTATGCTTTTTTTGTTGGTTTGTATTATATCTACCTTCAAAAATTAACGAAGCAGGAGGATTTGATTGTTGGAATGCCAGTACTTAATCGATCCGGGAAAATAGAAAAAAATATCGTAGGGATGTTAACGAGTACTATGCCCTTCCGACACTATGTCGATGTGGAAATGACGGTTCGAGAATTTATCAAGGATATTAACCGTGAATTAATTCGCTGTTATTACCATCAAAAATATCCTTACGATTTACTTGTACAAGATTTGGAATTGAAGAAAAAAGGCTATGGTGATTTGTTTGATACATGTATTAATTATTACAACACAAACCTTCCGAATGAACTTGATGGTATTCCAGTAGAAAATGAAGAATTCTACAACAGGAATCAGATTTATTCGCTCCAGCTGATTATTCGAGAGTGGTCTAAATCAGGAGGATTCAATTTAGATATCGACTATAAGATCCAAAAATATGAAGAAAAACAAATAGACCAAATGTATCTTTACTTCACCCATTTAGCAGATCAAATGCTTCAATTTCCTGATAGAAAGCTTGGGGAACTGGAACTTTTATCAGAAAAGGTAAGGAATAAATTAATATACGAATTCAATGCAACGGATACGGATTACCCCAAGGATAAGACTATTTACCAGCTATTTGAAGAGCAGGTAGCAAGGACCCCTGACAAAGTTGCTCTCAGCTTGGAAAACGAGGAACTTACCTATCGTGAATTAAATGAAAAATCGAATCAATTGGCGAGGTATCTATTAAAGAAAAATGTGAAAAAAGGTACAATTGTCGGAATATCAACCAAGCACTCACTGGAAACAATCATTGGAATTCTAGGGGTAGTGAAAGCGGGAGCAGCATACTTACCTCTCGATCCTGACTATCCATCTGAACGAATCAATTATATGCTGGAAGATTCGGGTATTTCTATGCTGCTGACTAACTTTGACACTTCAAATCGATGGAACATTTCCCCACACAAAGTGGAAGTTGTTCAGCTTCATTCAGCAAATCTATATATGGGTAAGTCATATAATCTTAAGGCTCTGAGTGACCCCTCTGACCTCGCATACATCATATACACATCGGGCTCAACTGGAACTCCTAAAGGTACGATGATCGAGCATCAAGGATTGGTTAACTATACTTGTTGGGCGAAGAACGTATATGTGGGATCTAGTCAAGACGAAGTGTTTCCTTTCTATTCTTCACTTGCTTTTGATCTCACGGTTACGTCTATATTTACCCCGCTAATTAGCGGGAATCGGATTGTCATTTATCCCGCTGACGAAAACGAACATGTTCTATATAAAATATTTAGGGAAGCCAAAGTAAGTATTATAAAATTAACTCCATCCCATTTATCCCTCTTACAAGATGTGGAGTCAGGGGTAAGTTCTATCAAAAAGTTTATTGTTGGAGGAGAAGATTTAACGGTAAGCCTTGCTAAAAGCATTCAGAATCGCTTCGGTAAAGATATCAAAATATTCAATGAATACGGACCTACAGAAACAGTTGTCGGGTGTATGATTCATCAATTCGATATCGAAAAGGATATAGGAACATCGGTACCAATTGGCATGCCTGCACAAAATACGAAGATATACTTGTTAGACTCTGATCTCCGTCATGTTCCAATGGGTGCTGTTGGGGAAATCTATATTTCTGGAGACGGCGTTACGAGGGGTTATCTAAACAAACTAGATTTGACACGTGATAGATTTATACCGAATCCATTTTCTTCAGGAGAGCGGATGTATAGATCAGGTGACTTAGCCAGGTTTATCGATGAGAGCAAGATTGAATTCCTGGGAAGAGCGGATAATCAAATTAAAGTCCGCGGTTTTCGCATAGAACTAGGCGAAATTGAAAGAAATTTATTAAACCATCCGAGTATCAGGGATGCAGTAGTGGTCGATCGGGAAGACCATGATGGAAATTATCTTTGTGCTTATTACATAGAGAAAAAAGAGGTTACAGATTCTGAATTATTCAGATTTTTAAAAAAATTTTTGCCGGCATTTATGATTCCTTCGCATTTTATTCCATTGAAAGAAATTCCACTTACAATTAACGCAAAAGTTGATAGGGATGCTTTACCTAAACCTGTAATTGCGAAACGCCAAGCAGCTGAAGCTGCAATAGAAGAAGATCTAGTATGTATCATCCGTCAGGTGTTACATGTAGATAAAGTGCGTATGCGAGACAACTTCTATCATCTAGGTGGAGATTCAATCAAAGCAATTCAGATAGCCTCCAGGCTAAGTGAGAAAGGACTAAAAATAAAAACAAAAGATATTTTGTCTAATCCTGTAATTGAAGACATGGCTTTACACTTAGAAACAACCGGTAAAAAATGGCATGGGAGTAATCAACCATGCGTTGGCAGTATTCAGTCACTTCCATCTGCTTCTTGGTTTTTTTCACAAAACTTAGATAACATCCATCATTATACGCAGTCTGTATTATTGAAGGTGAAAGATGATATTAACATGCAAATGCTTGAATTTGCTCTACAAATATTGGTTTGCCATCATGACTCTTTCCGATTGAATTATATGATCCAAACGGAGAAGTTATATTATAACGAGAAACATCTCGATCATAAGTTTGAATTGAAATTCTTTGATTTATCATGCTATTCGGTGCAAGATCAGATCGATCATATTGCAAAAATTGGAGAAATGTTAAAATCGAGCTTTAATATTGAAAACGATATTCTGCTTAAAGCGTGTATATTCGATCTGGGGAATCAGGGTAAAAGGTTTTTGATGGCAGCACACCATTTGGCTGTAGACGGGATATCTTGGCGTATTATCTTTGAAGATATGAACAGATTATATAGTCAGATGGAGAATAAGGAGATTGCTTTATTGCCGCCAAAAGACAATTCGGTGCAAGATTGGGGAATTGAATTGGAAAAATTAAGCGAAAAAATCCCCGACAAGGAAAAACGATATTGGAATCATGTTTATCAATCTCGGGAGGAAACATTTTTAGACTTTGACTTAGGACCTGATCGCATGGAGTTTTGCGAGACATTGGATCAAAAATTAACAGCAGAAGAAACGGCACAACTTTTTCAAAAAGCAAATGAAGCCTATCGAACAAAAGCTGACGAATTGATGATTATAGCACTGTCAATGGTGATGTCTGACTATATCAAAAAGAATGAAGTGATCATTGAAGTTGAAGGGCATGGGCGTGAAGACTTATCTGATGAAATAGATGTATCAAGAACTGTTGGATGGTTTACGAGCTTATATCCGATTCTGATGAAGGTAGAAAATACAGATATATCGCAGCAGATCAAGCAATTAAAGGATCAATTGCGCAGTATTCCCAGTAAAGGTTTGAGCCATGGAGTTTTGAAATACATTTCGGATGAATTAAGGTTTGACAATCAAAAATACGTCCGATTTAACTATCTTGGTGATTTTAATGCTTCATTTTCAAATGGAATATTTGAATTTGCAGAGGAATACTCTGGCCGAGATAACTGTAATGCAAATGTCATGGATTGTTTGGTGGATATCGTTGCATACACAGTGGATAAAAAGTTAAATATATCAATCACGTATAGCCGAAACAAATTTAAACGTGAAACCATATCGGAGTTTGTTAGAGCTTACACGAGTCAATTAAGAGATTTGATTCAACATTGCTGCAAAAGGAATCATACTGAATTTACTCCATCTGATTTCGAAACTGCAAACCTCTCAAGTGAAGAGCTGGAAAATATATTTAACCTATGAGGCAGGGGAGGAATGATTCAGTCATGATTAGAATAAAAATCGTTTTGATTGCCCTTGTAGTCTTATTGCAATTGCAAATGACTGCTGGAATACAGATAGGAAATGCAGAGAATGATAGAGTATCTGCCGGTTTATCCGATGACTATGGAAAAAAGCTTGACTCATTCATTAAAAAGCAAATGAAGGAAGGCAAAATTCCAGGGATGTCAGTGGTAGTAGTTAAAGGTGACCAAGCTGTATATAAAAAAGGTTTTGGGTATTCCGACATAAAAACAAAACAACCAGCAACCGATCAAACTTTATATGAAATTGGCTCGAATAGTAAGTCATTTACAGCTTTAGCGATCTATACGCTTGTCGAAAAAAACTTAATAGATTTGAAAGAACCAGTCAAAAAGTATTTGCCTTGGTTTCAAATGAAATTTGTGGGTGAGTATAAAGGTCAGCAGCTCAATAAGAATGTTGAAATAACACTTGAACAGCTTTTATATCATACGAGTGGAATTCCGTTTCAAACGATTGGAGACATACCAGTCGCAAATGACGGTGATGCCCTGGAAAACACCGTTAGAGATCTGATAAATAAAAAATTGGAGACTTACCCAGGAGAGCAATTTACTTACGCAAGCATTAACTATGACATTCTAGGTTTGGTTATACAAAAAGTAACGAACCAATCATTTGAGAAATACATTGAAAATAACATATTACTCCCATTTGAAATGGATAATACCTATTTGTTCAGAGAAAAGGCTGCCAAATATGAAATGTCTAAGGGTTACAAAATTAATTTTTTAAGGCCTAAAGAGTTCAATGCACCTATTTATCGCGGGAATACACCAGCAGGTTATTTTATTTCAAATGCAGAAGACATGGAAAAGTGGCTTCGTATACAGTTTGGGACGCATATGTTAAGCGATGGCCAGCAAAAGGCGATTCAAAAGACGCATATACCTAACCGCTCGGTTCCACCTTCTGCGGATGGCTCATCCTATGCAGGAGGTTGGGAAGTATACCAAAACGGTTCCGGCGAGATCTCCCATGCTGGAAGCAATCCTAATTTTTCGTCTTTTATTGTATTTCGTCCTCAGGAAAAGATAGGTGTTGCAGTCATGGCCAACATGAACTCCTCTTATACTCAAAACATTGGCCAAGGAATCATCGATATTCTCACAGAGAAGGAATTAGTAAATAATACAAAAGATATGTATAAGAGCATTGATGCTTTTTCTTTTACCTTACTTTTGTTTATGATTCCTTTTTCGTGCCTTACCCTATATTTTATTTTTCAAATAATCATTCAGGTGTATCAGAAAAAGAGGAATCTGGAAGAAAATAGAGTTAAACGCATTGGAGTTCCATTTATTATGGTCGTGTTTTCTTTGTTTGCCGGGTATTCTCTTTTTAAAGTTCCATCTGTATTTTTTACAGGGCTTACTTGGGATTTTGTAAACGTATGGGCACCTAACAGCATGAGTTTGGCGGCTTGGGCTACTCTAATTGGAATTGTATTGTTTTCAATTTACTTGTCGCTTATAACCATCTTTCCGTTATATAAAAATAAGAATTTATTCCCGCTCTTTGTGTTGAGCGTAACTAGTGGTTTTGGAAATGCGATGATCATATTTATCATCAATGAAGCTTTAAATAGTAGCAACGATTCAAACAATAGTCTCTTTTTATATTTTGTGCTGGGAATCATTATTTATGTACTTGCACAAAAGCTGGTTCGAACACAGTTAATCACTCTTACAAATAATCTGATTTATGAACAAAGGCTTATTCTATTAGACAAAATCTTAAATAACCCATATGAGAAAATCGAACGGATGGAGTCAGAAAAAATTCAGACCATATTAAATAATGACACAGAAGCAATCAGTAACCATGCTCCTACAATTATCACTGGTCTGACCGATTCAATCACACTCTTGTGTTGCTTGGTTTATCTGGGAGTAATTAATGTGTTTGGACTTCTTATTTCAATTGCGGTCATTCTTGTTGCAGCAGGCATGTATTATGTAGCCGGAAGATCAGCCAATAATCTTTGGGAACAAACACGGAATATTCAAAACACCTTTTTTAGATATATCAACGACCTCATTGGTGGTTATAAAGAATTGAGTATCGGAAAGTCAAAAAGAGAAGAGTTTAGAGAGGACATGAAAGAAAGCTGTGGTGAGTATAAGGACAAACGGATTAAGGGCGGCCTTAAATTTGCAAATGTCTTTATTATTGGTGAATTGCTGTTTGTTATGGTGATCGGGGCCGTCACATTCCTTTTTCCCATTCTGTTTAAAGAGGTACAAAGCGAGTTCTTAAGGAGTTATGTATTTGTTTTTCTTTATATGACTGGTCCTATTCATAGCATACTTAATGCAATTCCAAACGCTATTCAGATGAAAATCAGCTGGAAGCGGATAAAAGGTCTTTCTGAGAATCTAAATGCGGATGAAGCTGATAAAAAAGAAGCAACCAGTATTTTGAAAACTCCTGGAAGACTGAAAATAGAGTTCGAAAATTTAGAATATCAATATGATAGTGAGAATGGAGAATCTTTCCGGGTAGGACCAATTGACCTCCAATTCAAATCAGGCGAGATTGTTTTCATAACAGGCGGGAATGGAAGCGGCAAATCAACTCTTGCAAAACTGATTACTGGTCTGTATACCAACAAGAGCGGGGACATATTCGTCAACAATCAAAAAATAAGCCAAAAAGAGTTAAAGGAACTATATTCGGCGATATTTAGTGATTACTACTTGTTTACAAAAGTCTATGGAATTGATTGTAGCTCGAAACAAGAAGAAATAAAAAAGTATTTAAGAATACTGCGTATCGATGAAAAAATACAAATTCAGAATGGGGAATTTAGTACAACGAAACTTTCTACGGGTCAGCGGAAAAGGTTAGCCTTGTTAATCTCTTATTTGGAAGACAAACCTATTTATCTATTTGATGAATGGGCAGCTGATCAGGATCCCGAATTTAGATATTTTTTCTATATGGAGCTATTGCCTGATTTAAAGGCCAAAGGAAAATGTGTCATTGCTATTACTCATGACGACAGGTACTTCCATCTTGCAGATAAGGTAATCAAGATGGAAAGTGGAAAGGTTGTGGATGAAGCGCAACATGATCATCTAAAGGAGGAGCTTACTGATGGCAAAATTGGATAAACAAAATGTGGAAGACATTCTTAGCCTGACACCAATACAGGAGGGGATTTTGTTCCATTATTTAAAAGATCCGCATAGCGATGTGTACTTCGAACAGATATGCCTAGAGATTTCAGGAGCCGTAAACGAGTCATTCTTTATGAAAGCATGGGAATCCGTTATCCAAACAAATGAGCAGCTGCGTACATTGTTTCGGTGGGAAAAATTAAAAGCTCCCGTTCAGATCGTGTTGAAAGAGCATAAGCCCTATATAGAAATAATCGATCTACACCATAAGGATGACACAGAAAAAAGTGCCCTTCTTGAGGAAATAATAATCAAGGATCGAGAAAAAAAAATCGATCTTCGAGATGTACCATTCAGGATCACCTTGTGCAAATTAGCGGAAGAAAAATATGAAATGATTATCAGTAATCATCACATTTTATATGATGGCTGGAGTAATGGGATCATTTTGAAAGAGTTTTTAAAAGCTTACCAATGCTTCAGTAATTCAGAAAAATACAATCTTCCTATCAAGAAGAAATATAAGGATTTTATTAAACATATCCAAAATCAGGATAAAGAGCAGCAAAAAATATTCTGGCAAGGTTATTTAAAGGGGTTTGACCCACAACCAAGGCTGGAGTCGAAAAAGAGAAAAGATCAATCGATTCGAAACGATCGTCATTATCGGATTCGATTCTCTAAGAATGAACTGCAAGGATTCACAACAAAAAATGAAATTACCCTTGCCGCACTTATCTATAGCTTGTGGGGGATAGTACTACAAAAGAACACTAATAGTAATGATATTGTTTTTGGCTCAACTGTTTCCGGCAGAGCAGGAGTCTTTAATGGAATTGAAGAAATGGTTGGATTATTTATCAATACAATTCCATTAAGAATAAGAAGATCTTCTGGGGAAACATCTATAGAACTTATCAAAGCGGTAAACAGCGCATTACAGAACTGGGAATTGTATGGAACTACTTCTTTACCGGATATTAAAAGACATGGTGAGTTGGATGAGAAAACGGATCTCTTTGACACAATCGTCGTTTTTGAAAACTATCCTCTAGATCAATCAGTTTTAAACAAAAAAAGTGATATTGCTTTCAACTCCTACTCCGCAACTGAAATGACGAATTATGGCTTATCTATCAGCATAAGTGTGTTAAATGATGTTGAAGTATGTTTCAGCTACAATGAACAATTATATGACTCATCTACAATTAAGCGGTTGGCACAACACTTTACTTTAATCACAGATGACGTAATAAAAAACCCTGATAAAAAGATAGAACAAATCGAAATTATACCTGCCGAAGAGAAAAAGCAAATCCTCTCGGATTTCAATAATACCCGGACAACATATTCAAATGAGTACACGATTAGCCAATTATTTGAACATCAAGTGATGAAAACACAGGAAAATATTGCAGTGATATATAAAGAGAGAGCTGTTACTTATAAAGAGCTAGAAGAGATGTCCAGCAGCCTGGCAAATGTGCTCTTTAGGAAAGGAGTACAAAAAGGTGAAATTGTTGGCATAATGACAGAACCGTCCATTGAAATGATTGTGGGAATCATTGCTGTTTTAAAAGCGGGAGCCGCATATTTACCTGTTGATCCGGAATATCCTGAACCGCGGAAAAGATTTATGGTACAGGATAGTGGAACCAGGTTCATACTGACTGATGAAAATTTAATGAACAAAAACAACTACCTGATCGAGGAATTTCATAAAGATTGTATTCTTTTGTTGGATGATACCAGTCTATTTTCAGGTGAGACGCTAAGTCCAAGAGTGAATCCCAGTCCTGCTGACTTATTTGCCGTTTTTTACACTTCAGGCACATCAGGAAAACCTAAAGGTGTAATGATAGAGAATCAAAGTGTGGTTAATCTTATTCAGTGGTTTGGAAATACTTTTAATATGACGGAAAATAGGAAGCTATTACTATTAACAAATTATGTATTTGATCCGAGCATTGAAGATTTTTTTGGGACACTTCTATACGGAGCGACATTACATATAGCCGAAAAGAATTTAATATTAAACAGTGAGAGCTTCTGTGATTATGTTGACCAACATCAAATCGATATTATTAATTTTATACCAACTGTTTTAAAAGAATTATTATGTACAAATCGAAACTTGAAGAGTTTACGCACAGTCATCTCCGGTGGTGAAAGACTGGAAGAATCATTGAAAGATGAACTGATTTATAGAGGTTATGAACTGTATAACAATTATGGACCGGCAGAAACAACAGTCGATGCCTTAAGCATAAAGTGTTCTGAAGAAAATGTATCTTTAGGGAAACCAATTTCAAATGTGAGATGCTACATCTTGGATAAAGACCAAAACCTTAGCCCAATTGGTATTCCTGGCGAGCTGTATATCGCGGGAGCCGGAGTGGCCAGAGGATATTTGAATCTGCCCGAATCTACAAATGACAAATTCATGAATGATCCTTTTATACCCAATGAGCGGATGTATAAAACAGGTGACTTAGGGAGATGGAATCAAAATGGAGAAATTGAGTTTCTTGGGAGATCGGATCACCAGATCAAAATCAGAGGATACCGGATTGAAGTTGCAGAAATTCATAATCTGTTATTAAAACATTTTCACATTCAAGATGCAGCAGTAATTGATTGGGAAAATGATAAGGGCAAAAAAGTGCTTTGTGCATATATTGTTTCAAATGCCCAGATCGATTCGAAAAGTCTAAGAGAATATTTATCTGAAGAATTGCCAGATTATATGGTTCCCTCCTATTACATCCAACTAGAAAAACTACCATTAACATCGATAGGCAAGCTTGATCGAAAGAAGCTGCCGGCACCGAAAATCCAAACAAACAAAAAGTATGTTGCTCCTACTAATAAGATTGAGGAAGATCTGCTAGATGTTTGGTCTTCTGTATTGGGCATTGAACAAGAAACAATCAGTATTGAAGATAACTTCTTCGAGCTCGGCGGAGATTCAATTCTAAGTATCCAAATAGTAGGTAAAGCGCTGCAAAAGGATATAGAGATTACTGTAAGTCAGATGTTTCAGCATCAGACCATAGCGGAGCTCGCAGCAGGTGTTGTGGACGGCAAAGAGAATAAGCGTGAAGAAGGGACTAAAACGCCAGAGACAGGAGAAGTGCTCCTTACACCGATTCAAAAGTGGTTCTTTGAACAAGACTTGGAAAACTATCATCAGTGGAACCAATCAATCCTGCTGGAAACGCAGCCCGGTATAAATCCTGCACTGTTAAGTCAAAGTTTTCACATCCTGACAAGCTATCACGATAGCTTCAGACTCCGGTATTACCAAAGAGACGGAGAGTGGGTGCAAGTATATTCAGAAGCTAACGAGCATGTATTATTTGATGTATATAGTTTTGACCATCGAGATGATCAAATGCAAGAAATCTTCTCAAAACTGCAGTATGGGTTGAATATCACGGATGGACCGTTAATCCGAGCAGCATATTTTGACTTTGGAGATCAGGAAAAAGGAAGGATGTTTGTAACAGCACATCATCTTGTAGTAGATGGATATTCATGGCGGGTCATAATAGATGATCTACAAGCTATTTATGAACAGCTTGAAAATAGCGACACTGTTCAACTCCCATTGAAAAGCCTTTCATTTAAGAAGTGGTCTGAGTATCTTTACGAGTATGCAGATTCGGATCAGCTAAAAAGTGAACTCGCCTATTGGCAGATGAATACGCCACCTGCCTCCAAACCTATACCTGTTGATATAGAAGGTGGGTTAAATACGGAAGAGTCGGCTCGTACATTCTCTCTTATGTTGACGAAGGATGAGACAGATTTTTTATTGCGTGATATTCACCAATCATTCAAGACAAGAATCGATGACATTCTACTTTCCGCGCTTTCTAGTTCTTTAGCAAAATGGAGCGGGACAACCCTAGTCGATCTAGAAGGACATGGGAGACACCCATTATTAAAAGAGCATGATATTTCTCGAACCGTAGGTTGGTTTACCTGCGTATATCCGATGATCTTAGGAGATATTGAACCTGTGAAACATGTGGAAGATGTATTGAAACAAGTGAAAGAACGGTATCGTGGTATACCTAAAGGTGGAATTGGGTATGAGATTTTATACTACTTGGCAGAAGAGAGTATACGAGAACAAATTGCATCTAAGACAAGGGCACAAGTAAGCTTTAACTACTTAGGCCAGTTTGAACAAGTACTTAAGAAACATCAGTTATTTAAGATCTCTGAGGTGAATACGGGACCTGGCCGCGACTTGAGTGGAATAAGGAGCCATTTACTTGAAATCGATTGTATGATTGTTGATAAAAAGTTATATATTGAATGGAAATATAGTTCTAATAAACATTTGCCTGAAACAATTGAACAATTGGCAAACGACTTTGTTCATAATCTGAAACATATAATCCAGTATTGCCAGACGAATGAAAATATATATTTTACTCCATCTGATTTCCCGCTTGCTTCTATCGATCAAAAGAAGCTTGACGAATGGGGTAAGAAATATAAAACCGTAGAAGATATTTATACACTTTCACCTGTACAACAAAGCATGATTTTCCATCATATCTACTCACCTGATTCATCAGTAACGGTAGAGCAAACCGTATTCTCGATAGAATCAAACTTAGATATCGAGGTATTTGAAAGGGTATGGCAAACGATCCTAGATCGGCATGAAAGCTTGAGGGCTTCATACCACTGGGAGGAGGGACTGAAAGATCCTGTTCAGATTGTTCATAAAAATATAAAAGTTCCTTTTCAAGTCTTGGATTGGACGAATCTTTCGGAATTTGAGGGACTTCAGAAATTAGAACGATTGATAAAGGATGATCGTAAGAGGGGATTTGATCTTACTAAACCGCCGCTAATGAGAATTATGGTAGTTAAAAGGGGCGATTCTGTCTATGACGTGATATGGACACATCATCATCTTCAGCTGGATGGTTGGTGTAATAGTATACTCCTTAAGGAGATCGGAGAGTTTTATAAAGCCTATTGTGCTGGTGAAAAAATAGAAATGGGAAATGCACTTCCATTTAAGGATTATATCAAATGGTTACGTAGACAAGATAGGAAGAAAGCGGAACAATTTTGGAGAAAAGCGTTAAAAGGATTCAAAACGCCCATACGATTTGATAACATTTTCCCTGTTAAAGCAGATTCAGATGAGTTATCCGCTTTTGGAGATGTTGTATATGAAGTGACACAAGAGAAAAAGCAGCAGATCCAAAACTTTGCTAGGAAGCACCGGATCACACTAAACACCTTGGTTCAGGGAGCATGGGCTATTCTTTTAAATCGCTACTCTGAAGAAAAAGATATTACTTTTGGTGTTACCTCATCTGGTCGCCCAGCTGATTTGAAAAATTCTGATGCTATGATCGGATGCTTTATGAATACCCTCCCTTTCAGAGTAAAAGTAAAATCGAACATAGATTTGATACCATGGCTTAAGGATTTGCAATTGAAACAAGCTGAAATGCGTCAATATGAGTATACTTCTTTAGCCGATATACGAAGTTGGAGTGATGTACCAAGGAATTCTGCCTTATATGATCTGTATGAAAGTATTGTAATAGTTGAAAACTATCCTTTTGACGCTGCTCTAAAAGATGGAATTGGTTCTCTGCACGTAAAATCAATACGTGTAGAGGAACAATTGGATTACCCTTTGGTTGTCTATTGTAACTTACAACCCGAACTCCATTTCAAGCTTCTGTTTGATAGTCACTTTTTAGATGAAACGGAAGCAAATCAGATACTTGCACATTTAATTAACATCCTATGGGATATGATCGTAAGTGAAGATAGTCAACTAGGTGAAATTTCGATGTTATCGGAGAAAGAGCTTAAACATATTTTAATTGACAGCCATCCTGCATCGATGGATTATCCTAAAGAAAAGTGTTTTCAAGATTTATTTACAGCCCAAGTGAAATCACGGTTAAACCAGCCTGCAATTATACAGAATGATGAAAGTTTATCCTACAAAGAGTTGGATATACTCTCAAACAAATTAGCTCATAGACTCATAAAGCTGGGGGTTGGGCCTGAGGTGCCTGTTGGGTTGTACGTCGAACGTTCAATCAAAATGGTTGTAGGGATTCTAGGTATTCTAAAAGCTGGAGGAGCTTTCCTGCCCATTGACGCTGACTATCCTGGCGATAGGGTAAATATGATGTTGAATGATGCTCAAGTACCTGTGCTGCTTACCCAAACCAATCTCGGACCAAAGATACGAAGCTATGAATATCACACTATTTGCCTTGATGCGGAATGGGATTCATTGCTTAAAGAGCCTGAAGACCACCCAAATTCTCGGGTTGAACCTAATAATTTGGCATATATCATCTACACTTCGGGTTCATCTGGCAGACCAAAAGGTGTAATGATGCCGCATGAAGCCGTTGTAAGCCACTCCATTGATATTGTTAAACGCTATGAGCTTACACCAGAGGATCGGGTTCTTCAGTTTTCTTCAATAAGTTTTGATATTTCGCTTGAGCAGATTTTTACGACGCTTGCTGCGGGAAGTTCTCTCGTTCTGCGTGATAAGAATATATGGACTCCTCACGAGTTTTCTCGAAAGTGTGTGGAACTCGGGCTATCGGTTGTGAATCTTCCTACTTCTTATTGGGGCGAAGTTATACAAGAATGGCATATAAGTCCTGAAATGATCCCAGATAGTAAGCTCAGACTTGTTATAGTCGGTGGGGAACAAATGTCAGCGGAAAAAGTGGGAATATGGGAAAGCTTATCTTTAGACCACGTAATTCTATTAAATGCTTATGGACCTGCTGAAACAGCAATGACAAGCACTTTGTATAGAGTATCTGGTAATGGAACTAAGAGTGCCAATTTGAGGTATATCCCGGTTGGAAGGCCACTTGCAAATAGACGTGTTTATATCCTTGATGAAAGCATGCAGCCACTGCCCATTGGTGTAAAAGGAGAAATATTTATTGGTGGTCTGCCTTTGGCAAGAGGTTATCTGAAAAATCCTGAGATGACAAAGGACAAGTTTATTCAAGATCCTTATTACCAAGATTACGGAAACAGGCTTTATAAGACCGGGGATCTGGGCAGATTTCTTCGTGATGGAAACATAGAGGTGTTAGGACGAAAGGACGACCAAACAAAAATTCGAGGTCATCGAATTGACATTGGTGAAATTGAAGTTGTTTTAAACCATTGCGATAACATAAAAGATTCTGTAGTTGTAGTGAAGAATGGTGAGACGAATGAGAAGTACCTTGTTGCATTCTACGTCCCAGCCACACATATGACAAATGATTTATCAAGTATTAGGAAGTTTTTACGAAATAATATCCCAGAGTATATGATCCCTTCCTTTTTCATACAGCTGGAAAAACTGCCAATGAGTCCAAATGGGAAAATTGATAGAAAGTCGCTTACTAATACGATAATCAAAGTGGATATAGATGGCGGATATGAAAGACCTTACAATGAAATACAACAAAAACTCGTACGTATATGGGAAAAAGTACTGGGAACTGATGGTGTGGGTATCAATCATCATTTCTTTGAAATCGGAGGTCAATCATTAAAAGCGATTACGCTTGTTTCAGAAATTCACAGGGTATTTGAAGTAGAGATTCCACTTGGGAAAGTGTTTGAGTCTCCTACCATCAAAGAGTTGGCTTTACTTATTGAAGAAACGATGGAGAAGAAAGAAACCTATCAAACTATTTCTCCAGTAGAGCAGCAGGATTTCTATAAGGTTTCCGCTGCACAGAAGAGAATGTATATCGTCAGCTACTTGAGCGGTGCTAGTACCAACTATAATATTTCTGGAGCTGTATTTCTTGATGGCAAAGTCAATGTGTTACAGCTGGAAAGGGCATTTCAAGCTTTAATCATTCGGCATGAAAGTTTACGAACATCATTTGCACAGGCGAATGGGCACATTATTCAAAAAGTCCATGAGAACTTGGAGTGGAACATGGAACATCTGTATGCGAATGAATACAATCTGGACAGTGTTGTCGAAGGTTTTATTCAACCATTTGATTTAGAGCGAGGTCCCTTGTTCAGAGCGGCAATTGTAGAAATGTCACCATCAAAATACTTACTTGTTTATGATATGCATCATATTATATCCGATGGTTTATCGATAGGGGTTTTGATCAGAGAGTTTGTTTGTCTATATCAAGGAAATACCTTGCCGAATGTAAGAATCCAATATAAAGATTTTTCAGGCTGGCAGAACCGCGCGATAGAATCTGGTTTATTAAAGTCTCAGGAGGAATACTGGCTTAAAATATTTTCAGAGGAAATCCCACTGTTAAATCTACCAACCGATTATCGCAGATTGGATGAACCGCTGTTTGAAGGTGATGGTATGCAATTTAATTTAGAGGGTAGTTTAACATCTAAATTAAACCAAATCTCAATCGAAAAAGGGGTTACTCTGTACTCGCTATTACTCTCTGCATTCAACGTTTTGCTGTCTAAATATAGCGGACAGGAAGATATAGTAGTTGGAACTCCAGTAGCTGGAAGACTGCATTCTGAACTTGAAAATATGGTGGGTATGTTTGTAAATACACTTGCTCTTAGAAATTATCCCGATTCCGAAATGACGCTTGAAAACTTTGTGAAAGAAGTAGCCAATCAAACAATTCAAGCTCTTGAACATCAAGAATACTCATTTGAGATGCTAGTTGATAAGCTGCAATTACGAAAGAGTTTAAACCGTCATCCCTTGTTTGATGTCATGTTTGCATTTGAAAACGTTGATGGGGCAAAGGCCCATATTGATGATTTTGAGATCACACCATATGAATATACCAATCGAACGACTAAATTTGACTTGGAGCTAAAAGTAACCGAACAGAATGGTAAACTTCACTTTGTTTTTGAATACAGTACTGGATTGTTTCGCAGAGATACAATTGAACGAATGGCTAAACACTTTGTTAAAATTATCGAGATTATCGCAGATGACATCACTATTTCAATCGGGGAGATTGACCTAGTAACAACAGAAGAAAAAAAGATAATAATGGATTTTAATGAAGCCGGTACCCTGTTCCCAAAAGAAAAAACCATCAAAAGTATATTTGAAGAACAGGTTGTAAAACACCCTTATCGTACTGCAGTAGTGTTTGGTCACAGGAAGCTAACTTATAAGGAATTAAACGAGAAAGCGAATCAACTGGCTAAGTACTTGATCAAGAAGGGCGCAAGACCGAATACTGTGATTGGTCTTTTGGCGGAGCCTTCTATTGAAATGGTTGTTGGACTATGGGGGATTATTAAAAGTGGAGCAACTTATCTGCCCATTGATCCCGAGTTTCCAGATAAACGTATAAATTTTATGCTTGAATCCAGTGGTTCCATTGCTCTTTTGATTCAGTCTCATTTGTTAACCTCCAATGATTATGCTTGTGAGGTTATGGAATTGGAAAATAAAGAATTACTTTCTGAAGATACTTCAAACCCATTAGAAATTAGTACATTTGATGACCCAATATACATCATCTATACTTCTGGCACTACTGGCACTCCGAAAGGAGTACCAATCAAAAATCAAAGCTTGGTCAATTACATTTCATGGTTTACACGAGAAGCGAATATAACTTATAGCGATAAAACAATGCTGTTATCTTCCTTCGCATTTGATTTAGGATACACTAGTTTGTATACGGCATTATTGAATGGGTGTGAACTGCACTTAGCTCCAAAGAAATGTTTTACAGTTCCAGAATCTCTTCTAATGTATTTAAAAGATCAGAAGATAAGTTTTATAAAACTGACTCCTTCACTATTCACCCACCTAGTGAACAACAGTATGATTGAGAAAGACCAAAACCGTATGGTATTAAGGCTGGTGGTCTTGGGTGGAGAAGAAATGAAAGCTGTTGATATCGAGAAATTTAACAGTTTGTACCCTAATACTGAAGTAATGAATCATTATGGGCCAACGGAAACTACTATCGGCTCTATAGCCCAAAAGGTCGATTTTGCCAAACTTAATCCATTATCTCAGGGAACGGTCATTGGAAAACCGATCGATAACGTAAAAATATTCATCCTTGATAAGCATCAGAAACCTGTGCCAATCGGAGTAACCGGAGAAATATGTATTGCCGGAGTAGGATTGACAGAAGGATATCTGAATCAAACTGAACTGAATACCAACAAGTTTATTGAAGGTTCATTTCTTGACCATGAAAAAATCAAACTGTATAAAACTGGGGACTTAGGCAGATTCACATGTGATGGAGAAGTTATTTTCCTCGGAAGAATGGATAATCAGTTGAAAATTCGAGGCTATCGAGTGGAGCTGGAAGAAGTGACAACGGTACTCCTACAGCATGATTCGGTAGTGGATGCAGTTGTAGCAGCCAAAGAAGATAAAGAGGGTAACAATGTTCTTTGTGCCTATATTGTGTTAAAAGTGGGTGAGAATGGATCGGGAATAAGAGAGTATCTTTCTAGTAAAATCCCTTACTACATGATGCCGTCCAGCTTTATCAAATTGGATAAAATTCCATTGGCCCCTAACGGAAAACTAAATGTTAAAGCCCTTCCAGAAATTGCGGATGAGTCATTAATGAGAGTTGAATACGAAACTCCTGGAGATTCAGTTGAACAAAAGATTTCAGAAATATGGGAACAAGTCCTTGATGTTGAAAAAATTGGCATGAATGACTCATTTTTTGAACTGGGCGGAAACTCATTGAAAGTAATGCTATTAACGGCGGAGATTCATAAGCAATTTAATGTAAATATCCCGTTGCGAGAATCATTCAAAGCACCAACAGTTAGAGAGATGAGCATGTATGTAAAGAAAGCATCAGAAAATATATATTCATCGCTTCAACCGTTAGAAAACAATGAATACTATGAACTTTCATCAGCGCAGAAAAGGTTGTATACACTGCATCAGATGGAGGGGATTGGTACAAGTTACAATATGCCGAGAGCAACTTTATTAGAGGGCGAAATCGATCTGGATAAACTAGAAAAAGCTTTTTGTAAAATTGTAAAGATGCATGAGGCATTGCGTACTTCTTTTGAAGTAGTCGAAGGTGAACCCAAACAACGAATTCAAGAGAATGCGGAAGTTGAAATCAAATATTCTGTTCTAGACGGAGACTTATTTCCTAATTCAAAGGGAGAACCTGCTGCTGAATTTATTAATTTAATTGATAAATTTATAACGCCTTTTGACTTAAGCAAAGCACCTTTGGCCAGAATTATGGTCATTCGTTTACGTAGTGATAAACATGTACTGCTGACGGATATGCATCATTTGATTTCAGATGGGTATTCAGTCAGTATTATGTTAAACGAGTTATCAAAGTTGTATCAAGGACAGCAGTTACAGAAGAATCGTATCCAATATAAAGATTTTGCTGGGTGGCAGAACGAGTTTTTGAAAACTAGTGCTGCAAAAAAGCAGGAAGAGTATTGGTTAGATATACTTTCAGGAGATCTTCCAGTATTGAATATGCCAACGAATTTCCCTAGACCACTCATGCAAAGCTTTGAAGGAGATCGTTTTATTTTTGAAGGAGGAAAGGACTTAAAGCAACGCTTAGATAAGCTGTGTTTGGAAACAGATACGACACTTTTTATGGTTTTATCGGCAACTTTTAGTATTCTTTTAGCCAAATATTCCTCACAGCAAGATATTATTGTAGGTTTGCCTATTTTAGGACGAACACATTCTGATTTAAAAAATACCATCGGCATGTTTGCCAATACTATTGCAATAAGAAGTTTCCCTAATGGGAATAAATCTTTCGCAACGTTCTTAACGGAGGTTAAAGAGCAGTTGCTTAAAGCGTATGATAATCAGGATTATCAGTTTGATATGCTCTTAGATAAATTGAAAATAAAGAGAGAGCCAGGAAGAAACCCTATATTTTCTACAATGCTTGCTCTTCAAGATGTTCAAGTCAATGAGAATACCATTGGAAACATAAAATTGACTCCTATTAAATATAGAAATAAAATTTCTAAATTTGATCTATCGCTATTTGTGGAAAACGGGAAAGAAGACATTTCTTTCGAACTTGAATTTGCAAGTAATTTGTTTAAAATTGAAACGATTAAAAAATTCGCGAATGACTTTCTATTTATTCTGGACAAGGTTAGTTTCAATAGGGAAATAAAATTAGAAGAGATTAAGATTGAAGGATTAGTAGTTGAAAACACTGAAATTGAAAATGTTACTTTTCATTTCTAAGACTAATAACTAAGTAGTTATCATTGAGGCTGTCCCTAAAGTATGACTTTTTGGAGGCCTCTTTTTTTATACAATAAATTAAATTACCATGACTGATTAACCGAAAGGAACGATTTTTTTTCCTATCCTGGAGCCATTTTACGAGTCAATAGTCAGCCATCTCAGCTAAATACTCGATAAGATGCAGGGCGCGCATAGACAGTTAATGTTGGAGTGATCTTAATTCAACGCTCTGTTCATTTAGAATAGATACTAAGAGCGATTAACATCAGTCAAAAAATTAAATTACCACTATTATTAAACTTATTTTTTATAAATTTTAATAAATTTGATGTTCGCTGCTTTGTTGAATTCCGTATTTGCGTATTGGGAAGCTTTCAAAAAGGATAATGATTGTTAGTATTATTATGAAACTTTTTCCTTTTTCACTGCGTTAAACAATTGAAAATAAATAATAAGATTATCCGCCAAGTAATAGAGGGGGGGGAAACGATGGACATCGGTCATATTTCCCTAAAAAAGTGA
The DNA here is from genome assembly GCF_030817055.1 of Bacillus sp. V2I10. NCBI lineage: Bacteria > Bacillati > Bacillota > Bacilli > Caryophanales > Bacillaceae > Bacillus > Bacillus sp. V2I10. The sequence continues at coordinate 2,381,949 of NZ_JAUSYV010000001.1, forward strand.
GATATTGAGATGTCCTTAAGCGTTAGCAAAGGATAACAGCATCAAGAATAATTATAAAGAAATTAAATTGTTTAAATTTATTTTTTTAATTTAAGGGAGGAAATTTATTATGAATTTTAAAAAATCCTTTTTCTGTTTGTCAGCAGCTGGAATCATTGCATTTCAAACTCTGCCATTAACAATTGCTGAGGCATCTAAGTCCACTCAATCGACCCATGAAATAAAAGCAGTAAGCGACCCATATCCTGGCCATGTCATTAAATATGGGGATCGAGGACCTAATGTGCGTAAAGTACAAGATCGGCTAAACAAAAACAACGTCCCAATTTATGTAGATGGCATATTTGGTCAAACAACGCTTAAAAAGGTAAAAGAATTTCAAATGCGCAGACATTTGAAAGCAGATGGGGTAGTAGGTCCCTCAACTTGGACCGCGCTTTATCATACAGAATTCCCATATCCTGGTTATGTCGTTAAAATTGGGGATCGCGGCATAAATGTAACGAAAATCCAAGCGCGTCTTAATGACGCTGGGGGTTCGATTAAAGTGGATGGTATTTTCGGTCCAAACACTCAACAAAAGGTGAAGGAGTTTCAAAAAAAATTCGGACTAAAAGTAGATGGAATTGTTGGGCCGGAAACCTGGGACATTCTATTTAATTATGAAGAATAGCCTTACTGTGAAGATGCTTTCATGAAACTCTGGTTTACCTAACTAACCTTTGATTTTGGAAATTATCACAGGTAATGACAACATTAATCTATCTAGAATGGTATGTGGTTACCTGTCTAGGATTAAGGAGTCTGGAATAAAAAATGCCAAACCCTTGCTAAAAAAAATATAAAGAAAAAAAGAAAGATACACACAAATAGGTGATTTTCACCTCTTTTTTTTATGCAAAAACCATATAAAAGAAATATCTATCTCTTAAATATAATTTTAAGAAAAAAATTATAAATCACCAATATGTATATCCGTATATATTGATAGGCGGAATTTGCCGATAGCCTTGAAAAGGAATTAGGGGTAAAAAACTTATAGAAAAAAGCCAATTAGAATTCAAAAATACATAGAAGATTTATAAAGAAAATTGGATTTAACTTGCTGATTTATTCTACTTTTCACTTAATATGCAAGCTCTAAAATTCATTTATTTGACTTTAAAAAGAAAGTCCAGTAAATTAGTTGATAGGTCAAATATTGACCCATCAACTAATTTTAAAAAGGAGGAGGGTGCATTTGTCCTACTCATGCAATGAGAATGAAAAAATAGTCTATCGATTATTTGAAATAAATAAGCTTACAATGCCTAAGTTTGAGCGGTGTACAGGGATCAGCCAATCAAGGCTGGAACTTTTGAATGAGCTTTATGAAGCAGATGAAATCAGCCAGACTGACCTGCAAAAGAAAGTAAACATTGATAATGCGGCTGTAACAAGGCATTTAAAGCAGCTCGAAGAAAAAGGAATGGTTACACGCCGAAAAAATCCTGCTGATAACCGAGTTACTTTTGTGAAGCTGACTGAAGATGGCCGAATGAAAATGATTGCTTATAAAGAAGAAAAACAGCGATTTATTTCAAATGTTTTAAAGGACTTTTCAGAAGAAGAACGTTCTTCTCTTTTAAAAATGCTTACTCGTATTCAAGGAAATGTAGAGAAGATTCAGTAGAAAAAAACTATACTCATCAAGACATGACATAAAAGGAGAATGAACCATGAATAAAACATTAGTAAACGATTTTAAGGAAATTGTAACTGGACGCCGATCCATTCGCAGCTATGATCCAAGCGTGAGAATCAGCAAAGAGGAAATGGCAGGAATGTTGACAGAAGCTGCGCTTGCACCGTCATCTGTTAACTTGCAGCCATGGCGTTTTGTTGTCATTGACACGAATGAAGGAAAAGAAACACTTGCTCCACTGGCTAAATTTAATCAAAGACAAGTTAAGACTTCTTCAGCTGTAATCGCTGTTTTTGCAGATATGCAAAGTGATTTATTCTTGGATGAAATTTATAATAAAGCAGTGGAAGAAGGGCACATGCCTTCAGAAGTAAGAGATCAGCAAGTGCCTGCAATAAAAGCTTCCATTGAAGCGATGACATTTGAACAAACGAAAGAAATGAATTTGATTGATGCAGGTTTAGTATCGATGCAGCTGATGCTGGTCGCTCGTGCACATGGTTATGACACGAACCCAATCGGCGGTTTTGAAAAAGATAAAATTGCTGAAGCTTTTGACTTAGATAAGAGCCGTTACTATCCTGTAATGCTGCTGTCAATCGGAAAAGCTGCTGAAGAGGGCTACAAATCTGTACGCCTGCCTATTGATGTCATTACTGAATGGAAGTAATTATATTAGAAGCGTATGAATGACTAATAAAAACGAAATGGGGAAATAAAAAAGATGATTATTATACATGCAGGTCTTCAAGTACAAGCTGAGAAAGAAAATGATTTTCTGCAAGAAACTCGCACTTTAATTGAAGCTTCAAGAGCTGAAAGCGGCAATATAACATATAATTTATTAAAAGATACAGAACAAGATTGTGCCTACACAATGGTGGAAGTATGGGAAAATAGTGAAGCAGTGGAAGCTCATAATACAACCGCACACTTCACTGATTTTGTAAGCAAAGCTCCACAATTTATGGCAGCTCCGCTTCAAGTGAAAATGTTTGATGGTAAACCGCTAGAAAAATAAATAACTGATAAGATACAAAATAAGAAAAAAGAATGGACCGCTTCGGAGGTTCATTCTTTTTTTTGAAAAGGGTTGTAAAACGCTTTCATAAACATTATAATTCAAATAAACCGATTTACTAAACCGATTTATTAAAAAGAAAGGAGCATTTCTTTGAATCATGTAATCATTCCGCTTAATGCTTTTGATAGAAAAGAAGTTTTAGAGAATGGGCAGCTTTCGTATATTAGCATCATCCAAGCATCGGGAGCTTACGGCGTTGAGATCAGAAGAGAATTATTTTCTGAACAAGATATACCCTTGAAACAGCTGAGGGAAAAGATTGCAGGTTCTTTGTTTACTGTCTATTCCGCTCCTGTTGAACTCTGGAAAATGGATGGATCTCTTAATGATGAGAAGATTCAGATAATCAAAGAGGAGGCCCTGCTGCTTGGTGCGAGATGGGTGAAAGTATCGCTCGGCCACTACATAAAAGGCGTATCTGACTTAGAAAAAATGAATCAATTTTTAGATCAGTTTAATTCGTTGGAACTGCTGATTGAAAATGATCAGACGCTGCATGGGGGGAATGTGGAAACCTTGAGGTCCTTTTTTGAAAGCGCTTCTATTGCATGCGTTCCAGTTAAGATGACATTCGATACAGGAAACTGGTTTTTTACGAATGAAAAACCGATTGAAGCATTCGAAATGCTGAAAGATTATGTATCCTATTTGCATTTAAAGGATGTGGTTCAAACCGGCAGGGGATTAGTTACTACTGAACTATCAAACAGTGAAACTGCTGATTGGCGAAAGGTGGCAGAACAGCTGCCGGAAAATCTTCCTAGAGCACTGGAATTTCCGATTCATCCTGTCAGCCGTCTGAAAGAGTTTATAGAAATGGTCAATACCAAAATATCAAAAAGGAAAGGTGAGGCTGTATGCAAAAGTTAGATGTAGTCACGTTCGGTGAAGCGATGGCACTGTTTATGGCAGAAAATCCAGGACCGTTAGATGAAGTCCGGCACTTTACAAGGGAGCTCGCTGGTGCTGAAACCAATGTTGCGATTGGGCTCGCAAGACTCGGACTGAAATCAGGCTGGGCAAGCAAGGTTGGAGCTGATGCCTTTGGAACTTTTATTATGAAAAGGCTTGCAGAAGAGAATGTGAATGTTGATCATGTTTTTAAAGATGACCGCTATCCAACGGGATTTCAGCTCAAAGAAAAAGCATTGAAGGGAGATCCTGCGGTTCAATATTTCCGCAAAGGCTCAGCTGCAAGCTTTATGAGTGCTGATGATTTTCAGAAGGACTATTTTAGCAGCGCCAGGCATCTTCATATGACTGGAATCCCTCTCGCTATTTCAAAACATACTCGCTCGTTTGCCCAAAAAACTTTAACTCATATGAAAGAAGCGGGGCGCACTGTCAGTTTTGATCCTAACCTGAGACCGACATTATGGGCCTCGCAGCAGGAAATGATTGAAGTAGTGAACGAGTTTGCTTTTAAAGCTGACTATGTCCTTCCCGGCATATCAGAAGGTGAACTACTTACAGGATACAGCAGCACGCGTGATATAGCCTCCTTTTATTTAGAAAAAGGAGTCAGTCTTGTTGTGATCAAGCTTGGCGAACAAGGTGCATTTTATAAAAACCATTCAGAAGAAGGCACAGTGAAGCCATTTGAAGTTGAAAAAGTGGTTGATACAGTTGGAGCGGGAGATGGATTTGCGGTCGGCCTGATCAGCGGTCTGATTGAGGAGCTATCGCTCAAAGAAGCTGTACTCAGGGGGAATGCCATTGGTTCTTTGGCCGTTCAATCCCCTGGAGACAATGACGGATACCCTGATCGTCAGACACTAATCGATTATATGAATTTACCTATTTAAGGAGGGCTTACGATGAAGCAAACATTGGCAAAACAAAGATGGATCCGGTTAATACCAGTTGTTTTTATCACATACAGCCTTGCCTACTTAGACCGGGCGAACTATGCGTTCGGCGCTGCAGGCGGAATGGCGCAGGATCTCCAGATTACTCCTGCCATCTCCTCATTGCTTGGATCTCTTTTCTTTTTAGGCTATTTCTTTTTCCAAGTTCCCGGAGCTCATTATGCCGAAAAGAAAAGTGCCAAAGTCCTGATTTTCTGGTCGTTAATTGCTTGGGGGGCACTTGCAACCGCAACAGGAATGGTTTCAAATGTTAATTTCTTATTTATCATCAGATTTATGCTAGGAGTTGTAGAAAGTGCTGTAATGCCGGCTATGCTTGTCTTTTTAAGTCACTGGTTCACTAAAGCAGAACGTTCACGTGCCAATACATTCCTTATCCTTGGAAATCCGGTAACTGTTTTATGGATGTCGATCGTTTCAGGTTATTTATTGGAAGCGTATGGCTGGAGATGGATGTTTATTATTGAGGGACTTCCAGCGGTTATTTGGGCCTTTTTATGGTGGAAGCTTGTGTTTGATCATCCTAAAGATGCTAAATGGCTGAGCGCAAAAGAAAAAGCCGACCTTCAGGCTGCCCTTGAAAAAGAACAGGAAGGGATCAAACCCGTTAAAAACTACCGAGAAGCGTTCAAATCGAAAGTTGTTATTTTACTGGCTGCTCAATACGCTCTATGGAGTGTTGGACTTTACGGATTCGTCATGTGGCTTCCTTCTATTATAAAAGCAGCCCCGAATATGAGCATTGTTCAAACGGGTTGGCTATCAGCAGTCCCTTATGTTTTGGCCGTCATCCTTATGCTTACAGCTTCGCATTTTTCAGATAAGCTGCAAAAACGGAAAGAATTTGTCTGGCCGTTCCTGTTTATCGGTGCAATTGCCTTTTATGCATCGTACTTGATTGGACCGGATCACTTCTGGGTCAGCTTCGTCTTGCTTATTATAGCTGGAGGCGCAATGTACGCTCCATATGGACCGTTTTTCGCGATCATTCCAGAGATTCTTCCGCGAAATGTGGCTGGCGGTGCGATGGCCTTAATCAATTCAATGGGTGCGCTCGGATCATTTGTCGGATCTTATGTCGTTGGATATTTGAACGGTTCTACCGGGGGTTTCGCGGCTTCTTACATCTTTATGGCCGGGTCGTTGCTGCTGTCCGCCATTTTAACAATTATTGCAACGAAACAGGCAAAAGTAAAGCATATAAGACAGTCCAACATTAATACGAATATTTCATAATAGACTGGGGAGTGGAGAAAATGGGAGTAACTGAAATCAGAAACCGCGGGGTTGTAGCTGTCATAAGAGGAGCAACGCCTGAATCCATTATTTCGATTGGCAATGCTTTAAAAGACGGCGGTGTCACTGCCCTTGAAATTACAATGGAAACGCCAAGAGCAGCGTCTGTTATTGAGGCTGCAGCGGCATACTTTGGAGACGAAGTGCTTGTTGGAGCAGGGACCGTCCTCGATCCGGAAACTGCACGGATGGCCATACTTTCAGGAGCAGAATTTATTTTTTCACCAACTGTACGTAAAGAAACAATTACTATGGCTAAACGCTATGGCGTCATTAGTGTACCAGGGGCATTTACACCGACGGAAATTCTTACTGCCTATGAATATGGAGCAGATTTAATTAAAGTTTTCCCTGCTGATGCTTTTGGACCTTCCTATTTAAAAAATATTGCAGGACCGCTGCCGCATATCCCGCTGATGCCGACAGGCGGGGTTGATCTTCATAACACTGCTGATTATATGAAAGCAGGAGCTGTTGCGGTTGGGGTAGGAAGTACCCTTGTGAATACGAAAAAACCATTAACGGAAGAAGCTCTTCTTAATATAAAAGAAAAAGCTGCAGATTTTATCAATGAAGTAAAGAAGGCAAGAGAAGAAATCCAAATGGCCGCTCGGTTTTGAGCGGCTGCGTTTTTAGTTAATGAAGAGGAGAGTGGATTAATGTCTGTTTATCCGATAAAATGATTGGTACGGACAGATTGGAAAGAGTTGATAAGATGGCAAGAGTGACGATGGCTGATGTAGCCAAAGAAGCCGGAGTTTCTAAAAGCACGGTCTCTCAATTTATAAATAAACGCTATGAATATATGGGTGAAGATACCAAGAAAAAAATTGATGAAGCGATCAAATTCCTTGGTTATCAGCCCAACTACCTGGCAAGAAGCTTAAAGCAGAAACGAACATCGATGATCGGCATTATCGTCGGAAACATCATGCACAGGCTCTCAACAGAGGTCAGCCGTTCGATTGAGGACTATTGTCATAAGCATGATATTCACGCCATATTATGCAATGCCGATGACAACCCTGAAAAAGAGCGCAAATATATTGAAGTTCTTCATGCGAAGCAAGTAGACGGACTGATTATTTTTCCGACAGGGCAAAACCTGGACCTGTATCAGAAGCTGATAGATGAAGAATATCCTGTCGTTTTTATGGACCGTAAAGTTGAAGGATTAAAAGCCAATTATGTAGTGGCAGCGAACCGTGATGCAACGGAAGAATCCATTAGGCATTTACTTTCCCGCGGCCATACTAAAATAGCAATCGCTACGCAGCCGCTGATAATCAGTCCAAGGATTGACAGGCTGAAAGGTTACAAGCAGGCGCTGAGTGAAGAGGGTATTCCGCTCATCAATGAGTATATGATACATGCAGATCGGGAGCAGATGAAACATGAATTGGAAAAGCTCTTTGCATTAAAAGAGCCGCCAACAGCCCTTTTTGCCGGAAACGATTTAGTTTTTATTGAGATCCTTGAATTTTTTAAAGACAAGCAGATGAAAATTGGGAAAGATGCAGCGTTAATTGTGTTTGATAATATCCCGCTTGCTCATTTAGCTGAAACACAAGTGACCACCATAGACCAGCCAGGCTATGAAATGGGACAAAAAGCAGCTGAAATCCTGCTGAAGCAAATTAACAAAGAATGGAACGAGGTTCACGAGCATGTTTTCCCTTGTGAACTCATAATTAGAGAATCATCGTAAGCGATTCTCTTTTTTTTAAGCCATTACTAAACCGGTTTAGGAGGAGATGGAATGAAAATTCAACTGGCATTGGACCGTTTATCGATTGATGAGGCCATTAAGATAGCCGGTCAGGCTGAAAAATTTATAGACATCTTAGAAGTAGGAACTTCTCTGATTAAGGAATACGGAATCGTCAGCATCTCCAGATTGAAAGAAGCCTTTCCAGATAAACTTATATTGGCAGATATGAAAACCATGGATAATGCTATATATGAATTCCAGTTATGCTTTGAAGCTGGTGCTGACATGGCGACTGTCATGGGAGTAAGCCCGCTTCAGACAATTGAAACGTCCCTCAAAACAGCTGCAAAGCATCAGAAAAAAACAATGATTGATTTATTAAACACAACAGAAGAACAAAAAACAGCTATTTTTCCTTATACTGAGGCTATTTTTTGTGATCATGTCAGTAAAGATGTACAAGAAAAGTCAGGATTGAATAACACAGCTTCAGCTACTTTTGATTCGTCTTTGCATTGGGCAATTGCAGGAGGTATAACAGGAGAATCTATTCAAAATATGGCAGGACCGCTTCCTGAAATCGTCATTATTGGATCAGCAATCACAAAAGCCCCACAGCCTGAAAAAACTGCTGAAGCATTACGTGAAATTATTGAGAGAAAGAAGGCGGAATCACATGGAACAGCTTGAAACCATTCTATCTGAAATAAAGACAGTCATTAAAAGAAGCAGCTCCCAGCAGATTGAACCGATTGTCAGCGAGCTTTTAAATGATCAGCGTATTTTCGTCATCGGTGAAGGCCGTTCAGGATTGATGGCAAAATCCTTCGCAATGCGTCTGATGCATTTGGGAGCAGAAGTCTATGTTGTAGGCGAAACAATCACACCGAGTATATCTAAGAATGATATTTTAGTAGCTGTATCAGGGTCCGGTACGACAAAAAATGTTGTCTGGACGGCAGAAAAAGCAAAATCAATCGGCTGTATGGTTATTGCTGTAACTGCTGATCCAGAAGCGCAGCTCGCTGCACTTGCCACCCATATTCTTCATGTACCAGCAGCAACTAAATATCGAAAAGAAGGTGAACAGCCAACGATTCAGCCATTGGGATCCTTATTTGATCAATGTGTCCATCTTCTATTTGACGGCATTTGCCTGCAATATGCAGAGAAGAAAAAAATCAGCAATGAACAGGCATTTCAGAAACACAGCAATATGGAGTAGGAAGATAAAATTAAGAGCTTGTGTCCAATCTGGCCCAAGCTCTTTTCTCATTAAAATGAAAGCATGGCACTGCGCTCATCAAAGGTCTTCATAAGTTGCGGATTATTAAATCAGAGGAAACGGGCATTAAACCGATTTGTCTTGATTAGATGGGCGGGATCACTCTATGAGTACACATGATATGGAGTTAAACTGTTTTGTGGAATCAAACCGGCTCAATGAGTAGCTAAGTCTAGGAATAATCCTGTTTTGGGGAATCAAACCGGCTTAATGAGTATCCTAGTCTATGCATAAAACTGTTTTGGGGAATCAAACTGGCTCAATGAGTAGCGAATTCTAAGAATAATCCTGTATTGAGGAATCAAACCGGCTCAATAAGTATCTAAGTCTAGGAATAATCCTGATTTGGGGAATCAAACCGGCTCAATGAGTATCCAAGTCTAGGAATAATCCGGTTTTAGGAGTCTAACCAGCTCAATGAGTATCTAAGTCTAGGAATAGGGCAAGTTTTGAGGAATAAATCAGCCTCTATAAGTACCCAAGTCTAATAATTTTCCTGATTATGGGCAAAGTGGCGCTCATCAACAAAGATAGAGCAACATAAAATTAATTTTTTGAGATTTGCTGTTATTTTTAAGGCGCTTTATCATTAGGGACAGGTGAAAGGAGAAATGCTTTGATCATGAAACCTCGCTGTGAATCATTAGAATTAAGAATTTTGAGGTATTTAAATGCCCGTTTAGATTTGCCTGCAAAGGATAAAAATCATTATACCAATCTCAAAAAAGGATTTGAAGGGGAGCAGAAGTTTGACGAATGGATGAAGGACCTTGCAGGTGAGGGGGTGATTTTAAATGATTTATTATTCGAAACGAACCATTCCTTATTTCAAATCGATTCTTTATATGTTTCATCAAACACGATTTATCTTTTTGAAGTTAAAAATTATGAGGGTGATTTTTTTATCGAAGAGGATAAATGGTATTTATCTTCAAAATTAGAAATTAAAAATCCCATGCATCAATTAAAAAGAAATGAATCCTTATTACGGCGATTACTCCAGGAGCATAAATTTATATTTCAGGTTGAAGCTTATCTAATTTTTATCAACCCCGAATTTCAACTCTATCAAACACCTCTAAATCTCCCAATCATATTACCTTCACAGCTAAATCGTTTTGCTGAAAAAATAACGAAAAAATCGAACAAACTAAAAGGAGTTCATACTACCTTAGCTCATAAATTGTTATCTCTTCATCTAACCGAGTCTCCATACTACCGCCTACCTAACTATTGCTATGATCAACTTGAAAAAGGAATTCTCTGTCCAGTGTGCTATACATTCTATAGGTCGTTAAACAAAACGGCACTAATATGCGATTGTTGCAAGGGGATAGAGAGGCACCAAAGCGCTGTCTTACGGAGCACGGAAGAATTTAGAATGCTTTTTCCAAAATCCAAAATTACTACAAACCAAATACATGATTGGTGCAGTATCATAAAAAATAAAAAATTCATTTGGAAAATTCTTTCTAAGAACTTTAAAAAAGAAGGACATGGGAAATCAGCTAATTATGTTGAAAATCTTTGAATACCGTAATTTCAGATTTCACTATTTTGCGATTCTTTTGGCTTATATACTTTTCCGATTTCAGAGAGTGAGCCAGTATTGGGGTCGAGATATTCATAATCACTATAATTACGCAAAATCCAGGTGTGAGCTGGAATTGGAAATCATACGCACTCTATGAGTACTCAAAAATTCAGCATTGAGCCAGAAAAGGGGATCATCGTACTTTATGAGTACCCAAATTTATGATTGAGCCAAAAGAGAGGAATCATACGCAAGCAATGAGTATTCAAATTCAGGATGGAGCCAAAAGAGAGGAATCATACGCAAGCAATAAGTACCTAAATTCAGCAATGAGCCTAAAAAGGGGATTCATACGCACCATAAAAGGGATCATACTTAAGCAGCCAACAAAAAAACTGACTCAACCCGAGTCAGTTTTTTCATTATTTGCTGTCTTTTTTTTCATCTTCCCGGTCAAACCAAAGCAGCTCTTGGTCTTCTTCGTCGCCATTGTAGTTAATGAGAATTTCTTCTCCTGCTTTTATGTCTTTATATGCGCTGAAGATAAAAGTATGGTTTTCAAAGCTGATTTCGTATGTGGCATTGGGAGTGTAGGAATGGTTAAAAAGCATGCCGTAGCCTAAAAGGATGGCTGTGTGGTTCTGGCCATATTCAAATGCGTAATCAGCAAGGGTTGTTTTTTCGATATGAACATGCTCGGCATTTGGATATGGAATAACCGGAGCCTCGTGGATAATTTCCCCTTTTGCGATGTCTCGCGTAGCGAAAACGCCTCTATTAAATTCCCCGTCGCTAAGGGAAGATGTTTTGATTTCAATCATTTCGTCACCTGTATGATCTTTCCTGTTAAGTTTTTTTACCTATATAAGCTTGACAGTTCATTGGGAGAAAAGCAACTGTTTTCACGGTTTGTCCTCATTTTTTTAGTTGGAAATCTAAAAACATTTAAAGTTCAGCTGAATAGCAGATAAATGGTACATTAAATGAAAAACAAATAACTGGGGAGATGAAAATGAACAGAATTGGGAGCTTTTCAAAATGGCTTTACTCGCGGGGGGGATTATTGATCATCATGATCTTCTTTATATAAAAAGCAGAAAAAATCGGACACATAACATGTCCGATTTCTTACATCAGCCTGTATTCCGGAGTCCTGCAGCGATTCCGTTTATCGTCAGCAGCACTTCGCTTAACAGTTCTTCATGAGGGCGATCATCTCCGGTTTCGCGCAGTTTCGAAATCACTTCAACCTGAAAAAAGCTTAATGGATCCACATAAGGATTTCGGAGCCTTACAGATTCCTGGATGTTTGGAATGTGATCCATTAACTCTGTCTGCTCTGTAATGTGGAGGAGGATTTCTTTTGTTCTGTTGTATTCTGCCTTGATATCGTTAAAGATCCGTTCAGCTGCCTGCTGATCGTCAACCATGCCGAGATATTCTTTTGCTGCCATTAAATCGGCTTTTAATAAAGCCATTTGCAGATTGTCGATGGTTGAACGGAAGAACGGCCAGCTTTTGTACATTTGCTGAAGGCGGTCCAGGTTTGCTGCATCCTTTATCCCTCTTTGTAATCCAGTTCCGGCTGCATACCAGGCAGGGAGGAGCTGACGGCTCTGTGTCCATGCGAACACCCATGGAATGGCCCGCAAATCTTCAAACCGCTCGCTTCCTTTACGGCTCATCGGGCGGGACCCGATATTGAGCGCCCCGAGTTCAGGCAGCGGAGTCGCTTGTTTAAAATAAGTTAAGAAGTCTGGATCTTTAAATACAAGCTCCTGATATTTACTCAGTGACACAGAAGATATCTGATCCATGGCTTCTTCCCAGTCGTTCGTGCGGATATCTGACTGTTCCGCTTCACTTGAAACATGCGCTGCAGCTGTAAGGAGTGTTGAAGCTGCCTGCTCAAGGCTGCGGTAAGCTATGTCAAATAAACCATAGCGCGATGAGAGAACCTCTCCCTGCTCGGTAATTTTGACTCCGTCTCCAAGGGTCTCAGCCGGCTGAGAAAGAAGACTTCTGTTAAGAGGACCGCCGCCGCGTCCAAGCGAACCGCCGCGTCCATGGAAAAACTTCAGACGAATGCTGTACTGTTTAGCCATATCATGAATTTCCTGCTGAGCTTTGTAGAGCTTCCAGTTGGCTGTAAGTGTCCCGCCATCTTTGCTTCCATCAGAGTAGCCAAGCATGATTTCCTGCAGGTTGTTTTGCTCCTGCAGATGCTTGCGGTAAAAATCCAATTGGAAAAGCTTCTCCATAATTTTAGGACCTGCAATCAAATCATCAATCGTCTCAAGCAGGGGAGCGACATTTAGCTTGCTTTCAATCCGTCCATCAGGGTGCAGACGATAAAGGCCTGCTTCCTTGGCAAGAACCATCACTTCAAGCAAATCACTCGCTGATTGCGTCATGCTCACTAAGTACACTTCAATTGACCTCTCGCCAAATTCCTTGTGTGCGTTGCGGATCATATGGAATACTTCCAAAACATCCTGAGTTTCTTTTGAGTAATCCTCTTTAAAGGAAACAAGAGGTCTTGGATCCTGCAGAACATCTCCGAGTAGCTTCATTTTTTCTTCTTCTGACAGGCTCGAATAATCCTCAGCAAGCTTTACGTAATGGAAAAGTTCTTTAATTGCAGCCTCATGCTCGCCGCTGTGATTGCGGATATCAAGGGTTGCAAGATGAAAGCCGAACAGTTCGACCTGACGGATCAGCTTCTGCAGACTTTTCAGCTCATAGCCTTTAGGATGATGAAGCTTAACACTTTTCTGAATCAGCTTCAGATCATCTAAAAATTGATCAGAAGCTTTATAGCCAAAATCACTCTGCGGATCTAATTTTTTTAGCATAATCGTTAATTTACAGCGATACACTTCATGCTCAATTTGCCATCTTTCTTTTTTGCTTAAAAGAGAAACTTCATTGCGCACTGAATTAAGCAGCTCATCACTGACAGTCACACGCTTTGTCGATTGGCTCAGTCGCTTTCTCAATTGCTTCAGTGATTCTTTGTATTTGCGGACAGCAAGTGTTCTGTGTTTATTCAGCGTTTTCCAAGTGATATCCGCCGTTACATTTGGATTTCCGTCTCGGTCTCCGCCGATCCACGATCCGAAGCGGAGAAAGTTAGGGACCTGCCACTCACTTTCCTGATAGTGAGTCTGCAGACAATCCTCCAATTCCTGATGAATTTGAGGCAGCACTTCAAATAATGTTTCATCAAAATAATACAGCCCATTTGCGACTTCATCCATTACTGTAGGCTTACGGTCTCGCAGCTCATCCGTCTGCCACAAAATTACGACTTCATTAAATAGTCGGTCCTCAAGCTCTGCCCGTTCACGCTTTGTATGAATCGGCTGATCCAGACTATTAAGCAGCGCAGCGATCCGTTTATGAATTTCGAGGACACTTCGTCTTGTCGCTTCTGTTGGATGTGCTGTGATAATCAGCTCCAGCGAAAGGGTCTTGAGCAGATTCTGAATAACGTCCGCAGAGATGCCATTCTCTTTTAATGAAGCAACGGCATTTTCCAATGAACCTGGCTGTTTGACAGACTCTTCCTGAAATTGATAATCGCGTCTTCGTCTGATTCGGTGGTTCTGCTCTGCGATATTGACTAAATGAAAATAGACCGCAAAGGCTCTGATAACCTGTTTTCTAAGCGGAGGTTCAAGCGTCCTTATTTCCCTTTTTAAATCGGCATATATAGAATCATCCGCATGACTGCGAAGAGATTTTGTCATCTCCCGGATTTTTTCGACCTTATCTAACAGCTGCTGTCCGCCCTGGTGAACGAGCACATCTCCCAGCATGTTTCCAAGGAACTTTACATCGCGGCGCAGTGCCGCGTTATGATTGCGATCTTGTATGGTTTCTGATTTTACCGTCATTCTATGCACCTCTTTTACTGGAATGGATTCCATCTTTTTACCATTTGTTTTTTGAAAATTAAAATAATGATAAGTTTACCATGAATCGTATAAAAATGCATAGTATCCGCATTTATATTGTTCTAATTTTAAGAATTTTCATGTTAAAATAGTGTAATGCTTACTATATTTGCTTTTTTCCGGTATAAATATTAACTAGATTAAAAGGTGATGTGAATAAATGAAAAGAGTAGATGTGGCGTACGTTCTTTTATACGATGACAAGAACAGCCGTATACTGATGGTCAAAAATAAAGGGAAATCTTCTTCCTCCTATTATACATTACCGGGTGGAGCAGTTGAGAATAGTGAAACCCTTGAGCAAGCTGCAATTCGAGAGGTTAAAGAAGAAACGGGGTTAGAGGTTTCTGTTAATGGAATCAATAGTGTAAGCGAAGCATTTCTTGAAGAAAGAGGGCATCATGTCATTTTCTTTACTTTTATTGGCCGAATAACCGGTGGAAAACAAGAAATTCTACTGCCGGAAGAAATTGAAGAAATCACTTGGATGGATGCTGAGTCGGCAGCACAATATCTTCATCTTTCAGCAGGACAGCTGGAATGGAGTAATGAAATTCCTTATATACTCAGAAGGAATTGATTATTACTAAACGATTAGAGAAGGCTCATTATATTCATGAGTCTTCCTTTATTTTTTGCAATTATTACATTCTATAAAAAAATATGAAAAAAAAAGAAAGATAGCTTCGGGGATAAGTCGGGTATTGTAATTAAGAGAAGGAACTTTTTAATACACGAAGCAAAAAGCATTTTTCCACAGATGTGAAATATGGGACTAAGATAATGATAATTCACAATTTAAGGAAGTAACTCACTCTCTGCTCCTGTTCAAAGGTTGTATGCTATTATATATATAGTTTACATATAAATACATGGTACTTTTTCGAAAAGGGGAAAATAATGAACTCTTCTATTAATATAGGCGGTCTTGATTTTAAATGGGACTTGGAAAAAGGTCGATTTTTATTTGAGGAACAAGATGCCGTTCTCTTCTGGATCTCTAGTGCAATGAAAACGTTCTTTGATACCATTGAAGAAATTTCTGGTGAGGAAGCATCTAATTTAGTTTTTGAGACTACTGGATTCAGGCAGGGGCTAGTGGTTGGAGAATACTTTGCAAAAATGAAAAATGTCAGTATTTTAGAAGCGACAGAGTTAATTACTAATACATATGCTTCAGCTGGCTGGGGCCGTGCTGAAATTAAACATTTTCATTTAGACTTAAAAACACTGACAGTTGAACTTAAAGACAGTTGGGAACATAAGATTAATATTGAGCAAGGAAAGACCAAGGGAGGCAATTTTCTTCCTGCACACTATGCAGGAATATTTACTGGACTTTTTGGTGCAAATATATGGTACAAAGTCGTGCAGCATCAACTAGAAGGATACACATACAGTGAGATTGAATACTTTCCATCAGACATTACTATAACAAATAACATTCACCAATTAGCCAGAAAAAAGGAAACCGAACAAATTATACAGTTAGAAGCTTTAGTTGAAGATAAAACAAGAGAATTGAAAGCACTTGTTAAACAACTTTCTTCTCCAATCATTCCCGTACTTGAAGGTATTGTGGTTGTTCCGTTAATTGGAAAATATGATGAAGAACGATCAGAAGAACTTTGTGAAAAAACGTTAACGAATCTTCCATCACATCAAGCAAATTACCTTATCCTTGATCTGACAGGTTTAGATAACGATCTTAGCGAGCACACAACAAGTTTTATCTCAAGAATCGGATCTGCAGCAAATCTTACAGGCACGAAAACAGTTCTTGTGGGAATTTCTCCTGAGCTAAGTATGCAAATCACTCTATCGGAAATTGATTTTTCTAAATTTGATTGTTTCCAAACTCTGCAGCACGGAATTCTTTATGCTTTAGGGCAAATCGGTCGTCAGATCTTTTAATCATAAAAAAAATGCGATCCTTCAAAAAAAGAAGAGTCGCATTTTTTTTACATATAGTGAAATTAGTGGGGCCAAAAATCTAAATTAAGAAATTATTGATTAAATTTATAGGTTTTATTTAACTGATTAATATTATATATCCTATTATTGAGCCAATGGTATTATCCATCCGATTTCTTCTCCATTAAAAATAATGTTTAAATATAGTTTTAATTTTATATATATCTAAATAAAATTAATTTCAATTTTCTCATGTTATATTCCGGAAGTAACTGTTATTAAGTGTGAAAATATGCTATAAATTTCTAGTAACCGTTTTTATTTTTGACAGGAGGACTACCATGCACCAAGTTCGAATACTTGAAGGCTTACTAGATCCAATTACACATTTTGAAAAGCTTCATCAATCAGAAAAAGTGAAGGGTCTCTCGTTAAGAATTGCTTTACTCATTGGATTAAGTCTCCTGCTTGCTGCAGGCAGCGCTTATTTAGGCATACATACGGAAGAAATTATGAAATTGATGGATACGATTGGAAGGGAGAAGCTGGAATTCGCTAAGCTTCTATTTGGGATTGGCGGACTTTTATCGGGATTACTTACTCCTATATTCACTCTTCTATTTTTTACATTAGTATTTAGAGTGTTTTTTTATGAAATAGGGTGGGCCAAGCTTTTTACAATCGGATTGTTTCCCGCATTTCTGTTATTCATAGAAAAAGTGCTTAACTTCCCGCTCTTCTATTATTTAGGAATTAATTCTGAATCCTCTCCATTCGGTTTAGGTGTCCTTATCCAGTTAATTTCAAACCAGTCATTCCTTGTGAATGCACTAAGTCATGTCACAATCTTTTTGGTATGGAGTGCTTGGATCCAAATGATAGCTTTGCAGAAGATGTCTGATAAAACAATGAAATCAATCATAGGCATCGTGCTCTTTGCTTATTTCATTTTCATTTTGGTTACTGCTGCATTCGTTTTATTAACGCAAAACCTGGGAATTTCGTTGTAGGGGGATATATGAAAAAGCAAACGTTGATCGGGATTATCATCACTATAAGTCTAGCATTCATCATAATAAATATAAGTATCATATTGAGCACAGATCACATAGAGAGGTCTAAAGCATTAAACTCGTATTCCAATACTGAAAATGGGGACTTAAAGAACCTGCTTTCTACTAAAGGAGTCGTGATTCCTTCTTCGAATTATTCCATTCATTATGATAAATCGTTAGGAACGATTAATGAAGTAAAGGTGTCCGAGGGAGATGCGGTTTTGGCAGGGGACATTCTCATTGAATATCAAACTGGCCACATAGATGCTGAAATTGAGGGACTAGAACAGCAGATCAGCAGATTGACTGCCAGGCTGAGTTCAGCCGAATCTGATTTGTCCTCTTTAGAACAGCAGCTGAGTGATGCGAAATTGGACTCCACACCTGATCTATTTGATACAGAAAATAATAATAATAATAATAATGATAATAATGATAATAGTGAAGAAGTGATAAGCAATCAAATAGGCGACAAACAGGATCAAATTGAGGATCTCAACTTGCAGATTGACGGGATTAATCTAAAAATCACCCAATTGCAAGGAGAGAAAGCAAAATATACGATTACCAGCAAAATGGATGGGACAGTTACTGAAATCAATCCATATCCACAAAGTGAGAAGGAAGCAGTAGTCTCAATTAATTCAATTCAGCCTTTTCTCATTGAAGGAAAGCTTTCAGAAAAACAAGCAGCCACAGTGAAAGAGGGACAAAAAGTAATCGCTTCCGCAAACGTTTTGCCTGATCTGAAAAAAGAGGGTACGGTAAAAGAATTGAAAATGGATCCAATCGGAGTGCCATCCGTTGAAGAAAAAGAAAGCTTTTATCCATTTCGAGCTGAAATGATTGAAGCTGACGAAACATGGCATCACGGATATCACATCAGTCTTGACATCGTCCTCGAAGAGCGGAATGGAGTTGTCGTCATACCTGATTCCGTTATTCAAAAAAAGGCAGGGAAAAACAATGTTTACGTTATTAAAAATGGAAGACTGGAAAAAAGGGAAATAAATCTTGGGCTCGAGGTAAACAATCGCAATGAGGTGTTGCAAGGGTTAGCAAAAGGTGAGAGAATCGTCAGTCATCCATCGAAAGATTTAAAAGATAAGATGGAGATTTTCATGCCGATTAATCATCGTTATGTTGAGAAGAAAACACTAAAGACATTTTCGAATGAACAGAGGGTTCGTTTGATTTTAAGAGGATTTGTTCATTAAAATAAAGAGTTTGATCAATGTAATGGGGGAGTGGCCGGGTCTATACGACTATGTCATTCTACCTGTTTTTCTTTATATTTTCTTATTATTTGTATGAACTTGAATTAACAAAATCTCTTTATACTTTATTCGTACAATACTTTTAAGAGTATAAAGGAGATGTCAGATGAAAAGGAAAAAGTTTTTATACGCAGCAATTGCAGCACTGATAATGAGTACTATGGTTTCAACTGGAAATGGACAGACTGTTTCAGCGGCAAAGAGAACTGGCTATGGATCAACTGAATTTGATCTCCAGGCACACCGCGGCGGAATGGGGCTTACAGTTGAATCTACTATTGCATCATTCTCTAAAGCTCTTGAACTCGGAGTGAACACCCTTGAGCTTGATGTGCAGATCACTGAGGATCATCAAGCTGTTGTGACACATGACCGCAAGATTTCAGGCGGAAACTGTCAGGATACAGCTCCGGTATTCTCAGGTGATCCCGAGTACCCATATGTCGGAAAATACATAAAAAATCTAACGCTTGAACAAATCCGCACTCTTGATTGCGGTTCAAAAACAAAGCCGCAGTATCCTGGACAGGAGACAAGTCCAGGAGCTAAGATGCCCTTGCTGACTGAAGTTTTCGATCTGGTCAAACGCTACAACGCAAAAAAGGTCCGAATGAATATTGAAACAAAGGTAGAAGCGGGTGCTCCTCATGAAACCGCCCCGCGTGAAGAATTTGTTCAAATCGTTGCCCGAGAGGTCCGAGAGGCAGGAATGCTTGACAGAGTATCCATTCAAAGCTTTGACTGGGGTTCACTTATGCGCATGCGTGAAGTTGAGCCAAGTCTGCCTATCATAGCGCTGACAAACGGTCCGCAATTTTTGCAGCCAGGACAGCCGGGAGCATCACCATGGCTTGGTGGAATCGATATCGACGCTTTTGACGGAGACTTAGTGGCAGCCGTCAAATCATTTGGAGCAGATGCAATCTCGCCAGTACACGGTTTTCCACAGAATGGAAAAATCACCGATGAAAACTACGAACCATACGTAACAAACCAAATGGTGGAAGAAGCTCACGAAGCCGGAATGAAAGTGATTCCCTGGACAGTAAATGATACCCCAACAATGAACAAGCTAGTAGAGGATGGGGTCGACGGTATTATCACTGATTATCCTGACCGTCTTCGTGAAGTCATGTCTCAGCATGGTTTTAAGATGCCTAAAAGATATAAAGCGCCAAAAAGTAATTACCTAACTATAAATAACTAATAGGAGTCTGTTCTCAAGAAGGAATAATTCATGAATATAAAAATGCAGTCCATGGACCGGGATTGCATTTTTTATTTGGATATAGAAAAATAAAAGATAATTAACCATTTTTCTTGAGTCATATGATATGGTTTAGGAGGAAATAAAAGGATTTTATTTATATAAAATGTTAAATAACGAATGTGAGGAGAATTCGCATGAACGCAATTAAGAAGATTTTACGATACATAAAAGGCTCCGGCAGAGGGCGATAGGGCTTTCTTAAAAAGATAGCAGTGATAGTAAGAGCAGGATCTTTAGTGATTTTGCTCTTTTTTGCTGTACCAGCGTTAAAACTAGTTAAAAAAAGCATACCCATCTAATGTGGATATGCTTCAGAACTCTTACTTTATTTAATATGTTATCTTAAACCGTATGCCTTGATGACTTCTTGAGAAATTTTATTGCCTTGATCATCCCATGCTGCTGCTCTTAAGGAAACATATTTACTGGATTTTGGATTGTTGATTTTGGCTGTCCACTGATCATTTGCTTTTTGTTCAAGTTTCACTGTTTTCCATGACTTTCCTTCATTAAACGAAACTTCTAAAGTGGCACCTGCTATGTTGCCATAGCCTTCTGCACCATCCAGTTTAGACACTGATAAATCCAGCACAGTGGAAGGAGCTGCCAGTGCGTTCCCATTCATATCTGTCTCTACGTTATAATCAAGTGAATAAAATGGGAGGCTGTTGCGCATTTCATCCTGTTCCTGTGACCAGAACGTCCATTCCGTATGTGTGCTTACGGATGTTGACCAGCGCTCTGCATCACGCATTGCATCACTTACTAGACGATATTGTGTGCGTTCTTCAGAAACTCCGCTGAATAAATTTAGAGCTTGACCTTTTCCTTCTTTTACAAGAGTGTCTCCTTTATATAGCTTGAGCGTTTGATTTTTAACGGAAATATCATAAGTGGCACCGCCAGTATGTCCTTTTCCTGAATCTGCCCAGGCCGGAATATTGAATTGGAAAGAATTCCCTTGTCGGAAAGGAGTCCAATATCCTACACCTAATCTAGGTCTAGCTACTGGAGAAAACCAGTCTTCCTCTAGTTTTTGTCCTTTTTTATAAGTAACGGCAGGCTGACGGATTTCCCAGTGGCTGTCGATGACATTTGCCTGGTGATACCATCTTGTATCTTCTGTTGCTGACACCCATTCTGTCCGAACGGAAGGCAAGGCTAATTTGTATAAAAATCCTACCGCTCCTCTTGTATGCGGACGCAAATCATAGCGGAACTCTCCGCCAGGAGCTTCGCGGTCTGATTTATAACGAGTATCAATTTTGACTAATTCATTGTTAGAAGGTGCATAAGTTAAATCTTTTGGAATGCTGCCTTCATGAACATCCATTAAATCATATACATAAGGTGTATTTACTTCACCTTCAACTTGAAGTTTAAGATTACCTGAACGTGCAGCAGTAATGAGCTTGTCACCTTCTCTTTTACTTATTGAGGCAACAGCCAAAGGCAAGTCCGTAAAATCTGAATTTCCTGCATACGTACTAAATTCCTTATTTTCATAGTTTGCGATAATAAGAAGCTTAGCACCTGCTGCATTTGCTGCGATGGCTTGTTCAGATGCTGAAACCTCGCTGTTGCGATCCACGACAACTGCTTTTCCTTTCGCTTTCAGGCGCTCATAATCAGAAGAACTACCTTTTCCTGCATAAACCGTTGATAAGTTAGATTTCCCATCCAGAGGTGTACTTCCTGAGAGTGGAATATCATCCAGTACTTTTCCTTTAAAATTAATTTCAAGGATTGGTTTCGTTAATCGCCATCTAGTTAAATATTCAAACTCTCCGGTCGCTACTTCCTTTGTTGGAACAGCGTACATTTTATCAATCCAAACAGGCATTAAATAGATATGATTTAAAGTTTTCCCCTCAATGGAACGATAATACTCCATACGCTGATAGGCTGGTTCTGTTTTCTTCGGCACTTCTGTAGTAATTTCTTTTGCTTTTCGTGCATCGAGTTCTACCGTTTTAGGGCCGTCTAAGTTGATTTCAGGAGTACCCACCAAAGCTATGCCATGTTGGTCTGTATCTGTATCCACTTCCATCATGGACATAGCAGAATACGTTCCAGGTCGTAAACGAACTTCTGTTATTCCGTTAACAGCAACGAATTCAACATCCATATCTTTGTTAACTAGTCCGACATACGTTAGGGCAGGGGCACCTTTTCGATCAGTGGCTTTGAATGTAAGAGAGTATTTTTCCTCTTCCTTCACCATGCCCATTGAAGTATGTGCGACTTGCTTGCCGGAAAGATCTTTTGCTGTTAGATGCCCTTGATAACGAGTGCCTAATTCACCTAGCGCTGAATTCAGGGTTACTGTTATCTGTTTCTTTCCGTTTGCAGGAACAGTGATTTGACTCTCAGATACACTTAACATTCCAGCTGGTACTTCTTGACCATTTGTATTTGTAAAATCAGCTTGGAGATCTAATGTTACTGCCTCATAGCTATCGTTTGTATAGGTAACTGTTTTTTGTACTGGCTCAGCTTGATCATGAGGCCATTTAAAGAATCCGAAAGACAATGAACCTGTTGCTCTTATTTCGCTTAACGCTGCCGGTACATCCAGTCTTCCAGCTCCAATTTGATAAGCAGAGTAATTTAGTTTCTTGGAGGTGCTCATTAATGCTTCTTTTAGTTGAGAACCCGTCCAGTCAGGATTTTTCTGCAGAAGGATAGCAGCGGCACCAGCTACATGTGGAGTTGCCATAGATGTTCCATCCTTACTAGAATAAAAACCGCTTCCCGGTGCAAAATTGGAACGAGCTGCGACAATACCAACACCAGGTGCTGACAAGTCAGGTTTAAGCCCCATATCACCGAATCGAGGTCCTTTTGATGAGAAATAAGCAAGCTTGTCTGACTTATCAACTGCTCCAATCGTTAAAGCGGAATCTGCCGCACCAGGTGACCCGATACTGCCGTCAGCACCTCTATTACCTGCAGCAATAACAAATAGTGTGCCCTTTTCCTTGCTGATTCTGTTTACCGCTTGTGACATAGGGTCCGTTCCGTCAGAAGGTTCTGAGGTTCCAAGACTCATATTCACTACTTTTGCATGCTCAGAAGCCCATTCCATCCCGTCAATAATCCAAGAATCTAAGCCGCTTCCTTGATCATTTAACACTTTACCTACAACTAGACGAGCTTCAGGCGCAACACCTTTGTTTTTTCCATCTGAAGCTGCTCCGTTTCCTAATACAGTCGAGGCGACATGTGTCCCGTGACCATTCCCATCATCCACGGTTTCTCCTGGTACAAAACTTACTGCCTCGTCTAACTGTCCTGCAACGTCAGGGTGATTCCTGTCAATGCCTGAATCTAGTACCGCTACCTTAATCCCTTTACCTGTAAAACCTGATTCCCATACGGTCGGTGCACCTATTTGGGGCACACTCTTATCTAATGTTGCTTCTACACGGCCATCGAGCCAAATCTTTTCGATACCTTGCTCAAATTGTAATGAATCTGTTTTTGCTTTTTTTGTTGATGAATCTTCAGGAGTAATTTCTTCCCAGAACGTATCCGTTTCTTTTTTGGAAGCTGTAAGGGCAGCACCATTTATGCTTTCTAATACTCGTACTATTTGTGTTCCTTTAGGGGCGGATTTCTTTTCTTGATCAGATCGGGTTTTTGACTCATTATATTCTACGATAACTGGTAAAGAAGCGAGGTTTTTGTCATCATAGCGATTTTTAATCAACTCTGTAACATTAAACAAATCCTTGTCTAATTTGTCAGCAGCTAGATAAGGCATGGCTGAACTTGGAATAACATAGGTATCATCACCAACAGTCAGGACTTGTGCGCCTGCCCCATTGCGGTCAACAGGTTTTACATTGATGACGCTCTTTCCGCCTTCAATTGTCCGTATTTCAACGACATCCCCAGTGATAAGGGTGATGGTTTGAACATCAGGACCGTTTATACTGTTTACAATGGCAGCACTTTCTAAAGCCTTATCAAGACTCGTTTTATCGGATGCTTTTACATTATAAAAGGGTGAAGCAAGTAAAGCTGTGGAAAGAGAGGCAGCTAAAACCGTTTTCATATTCAATTTTTTCAATATACTTCCTCCTAATAGCTTTAATCGGTTAATTAGAATGTGGAATGTCTCTGGTGCAGGGAATTAATTTCTAAATCGTTCATAAAAAAGGGAAATTAGTATCAGCAAATAGAGCAGAAACACCTCCTAGGCCAATTAATCAGCAATTCTGAAAGGGAGTGTGTAATTCTAGCTGAAGATCAGATGATTTTTAAGAGGCACTTAATTTAATAGAATTTTATAGTGAGATGAATTTAATAACAATTGGGGTAATTTTAGAGGATTTTTGACCCATATTTTTCTAGCGGAATCTTATCTATTTAAAATTAAGTGTGGAAAAAGTGTAAATAGATCTATTCATTTGCTAATTATTTGAAATTGAATTGGGGTTTAAATTGCGGTATTGTTTATTTGGAAATTCTATGAACGCGTAGTCATATTTCATAAAAAGATAATGGATCTTGCTTAACTAAGTCCAATGAAAAGTATATTCTTAAAGAGATTTCATTAAATTATAATTGTATTAAAATATTTTTTATTCCATTTACTGTTTTGTAAATAATGGATTTTTACTATTGGTAGAAAAGTGTTTTCCTGAAAAAAACATTTGTTTTTTTTAAGTAAATTTATTATTATAAAATAAATAATCAGGTGATTAAAAATCGTCATTAAGATAATGAATCTTTCAAACTATAAGGAATGGAGATTTACGAGAAGTAAAGAATGATTTTTAGGGCAAGCTTCTAAAATAGATTAAAAAAAAGTGACGCCTGCTTCTTCATTTGATCCCGAATAGTGAGAGTTTGATCGTATCTTGCTTAAAATTTGCGTTATTAATAGATGTTAGGGGAGGAAATGGAATGGCAAACAAAGAACTGAAGAGAGGTTTGGAATCACGTCATATTCAGATGATTGCTTTGGGCGGTACTATTGGTGTTGGTTTATTTATGGGGTCGGCAAGCACGATCCAATGGACGGGTCCGTCAGTACTGCTTGCTTATGCAATCTGCGGAATATTTATATTTTTTATTATGCGTGCAATGGGAGAAATGCTTTATTTAGAGCCAAGTACAGGTTCATTTGCGACATTCGGCCATAAGTACATACATCCATTAGCAGGTTATATGACTGCATGGAGTAACTGGTTCCAGTGGATTGTCGTAGGGATGTCAGAAATTATAGCGGTTGGGGCATACATGAAGTACTGGTTCCCGGATCTGCCCGCTTGGATACCAGGTATCATCGCAATGGTCATTCTTGGTGCAGCGAACTTAATTTCCGTTAAATCATTCGGTGAATTTGAATTTTGGTTTGCGATGATTAAAATCGTTACAATAATCTTGATGATTATTGCAGGAATTGGTCTTATTTTCTTCGGGTTTGGCAACGGAGGAGACGCAATCGGATTATCTAACCTTTGGGCACATGGCGGCTTCTTTACAGGTGGCTGGTCAGGATTTTTCTTTGCACTATCTCTTGTTATTGCAGCTTATCAAGGGGTCGAACTCATCGGGATTACAGCTGGAGAAGCAAAAAAATCCGCAAAAAACGGTCACAAGCGCGATTCAAAGTATTATTTGGCGTATTTTAATCTTCTATATTGGTGCTATTTTTGTTATTGTAACTGTTTTTCCTTGGGATCAGCTTGATACTCTTGGAAGCCCGTTTGTCTCAACTTTTGCGAAAATTGGGATTACAGCAGCAGCAGGTATTATTAACTTTGTCGTAATTACAGCAGCAATGTCTGGCTGTAATAGTGGTATATTCAGTGCCGGCCGCATGCTTTATACATTGGGAGTGAATGGTCAAGCGCCAAAATTCTTTACGAAAATCTCTCGTAATGGTGTACCTTTATATGGAACGATTGCAGTAATGATCGGATTAGCCATTGGTGTTGTTTTAAACTATATTGCACCGCCAAAGATATTTGTGTACGTATACAGTGCAAGTGTTCTGCCGGGTATGATCCCGTGGTTTGTCATCCTTATTAGTCAAATTCGATTCAGAAGAGAAAAAGGGGCTGAAATGGCCAAACATCCATTTAAAATGCCTTTTGCTCCTGTTACAAACTATTTGACAATTGCCTTCTTAATGATGGTATTAATCGGTATGTGGTTTAATGATGAAACGCGTATATCGCTTATAGTAGGGATTGTTTTCCTAGGCATCGTTGTGATTAGTTATTACGCTTTGGGAATAAGCAAGCGTGTCCCAGTAGATACTCAAACAGATGATGGAGTGACTAACCGATAATTCACTTTGTTTGATTAAATGAAAGAAATTAATTTTATCTATCAGATTTTTGGTCCAAGGCGTGCGAAGCTGCAGTGTTTCGCACGCATTTTCATACTTTAAAAGAAAATGGATGATTTCCGAAAATCCATTACGTTTAGAACCAACCAATAATATTAATGAAAAATGCATGCTAATGAAATGTTATTTTCTTTTTGTTGTTAAACACGCAAACCTCCGTTCTGTAAGTGAACGGAGGTTTTTCTTGTTTGAGGTAAATAAGCTTTATTTTCCTAATACCAAATCGTTACTGCTTTTTTATAGGCATCACTATTGGGAATGGCGTGAATTCCCTGAGCTTGAGCTTTTCGCGGGTCTAAGTCATATACCATTGGCGTATAACAAGAGGTTTGACCTTTATTTACAACCCCATTCCCTTCTGAGCTATTACACGTATAAGCTTTGCCGTCTGTGCTTCGAATAATTCTTGCGTCTGCTTCATGGTTGTATACCGCCGGCCTAGTAACCGTAACTTTTGCCCAGGCAGTTTTACAAGTGGTACTATATTTTAATTCTACATAAGAAACGGAATCAATCCACACTTTATCTTTTGTCACAGCAGAACTTGCGCAACTCGGAGGCCTATGTTTTTAATCATTTCTGCAGAAAAGGACAGAACTTCTTTACATAAATAATTTTTAGTTGAAGAAATCAAATTTTGATATTAATAATGATGTTCCTTTACAATATTGTAAGGAACGTTTTTTATGGGTGTTTCTTTTAAGAAGCGGCAGCCTTTCATGGATCCTAAACAATCGGGTGCAGGATATTATTTCACCCTAATGATACAATGGTGATACATATTTTATCAGGGGAAAGAACGCAAAATCTCATACATGATCATATTTTTCATCATCTTAATGCCATAAGAGATGTATCCTAGAGAAGGAGCTAAGCAATTGAATATAAAATTAAATGAAAAAATCATAAAAGAAATGTGCGGTACTGTCTCCTTCAAGAAAGGAGACTCTTTTAATCGAAGTAATAACGTGACATTTGAAAATTACTGTCCTGATGGCTGTAAAGCCACGGTTATAGGTAAGGAAGATTTTCATGTCTTGATTGAGAAGGATGAGAGCGGAGGCTTGCTCACGAAATGCAGCTGCCCTACGCTAGCTTCATATAAAAATGATTGCCAGCATATAGCAGCCGTTTTACTGTCGATTTACGAACACCAGCGACAAGGAACACTTCCTATTGGTTTAGGAGTTGAAAACTCTGACTCTTCAACAAGTCAAGCACTGACAGAAGGATTGCTGACCCTTTTTAATGATCAGCCTAAACGATCAACGGGCCATCAGCTGCACTTTGAAAAAAGACAAGTACTTGATGCAGAGTTTATTTGTAAACCTGTAAATCTAGGGAAGGGACGATACATGTTCGGAATTGAGGTTAAGATTGGCCAGACAATTGTACGAAATATACGAGATTTTCTTAAGCATGTGAAAGAAGGTCTTTCAAGCTCGCTTTCCATTTCATTCATTTACGTCCCAAGTCTTCATTGCTTTCAAAATGAAACTGATGCTGTGATTCAACAGCTCATACAAGTAATCCATGATGAAAAAGCGTACATTGACGAGATGTCAGAGAAATCAGAAGATGTATGCGGTAAACATATACTCCTGATTCCTCCATCCTCTTGGGACAGGCTTTTTCCTTTACTTGAGAAAACAGCAATGGTAAAGGTGATGTATGACTCTAATAATTATGAGGGTCTTCGCTTATCAAATGAACCATTGCCTTTACACTTCCAATTTGCTGCAGGTGAGGGTAAAGGCTATCTACTTAAAATCAGAGGGCTTAATCGAATGGTGATAATGAATTCATATAGGTCAGTCCTCTTTGAAGGAAAACTAAAACAGATGAAAATGGAAGATTGTAATCGTCTTTCAGAACTAAAACAGATGCTGGATGCTACAGCAGCGAATCAAATTCCGATTCCTCAGGAGCAAATTGATTTTTTTATGGAAAAAGTGGTTCCAGGCTTGAAAAGACTTGGCGAAGTCCAGTTATCCGGAGCTATATCCAAACAGTTTATGAAGACACCTTTAGTGACCAAGCTCTACTTGGATCGCGTGAAAAATCGCTTGCTCGCTGGACTTGAGTTTCATTATGAAAATATAATAATTAATCCATTGGAAAATAAGGATCTCCACGCAGGCTCCAAGCTTATTAGGGATGTGGAAAAGGAAGATGCCATCCTGAAGCTGATGGAGGATAGCTTGTTTGCAAAGACGGACGGAGGCTATTTTTTGCATAATGAAGAGCTGGAATATGAGTTTTTGTACCATATGGTTCCCAAACTTCAAAAGCTTGCACAGATATATGCAACCACCGCAGTGAGAAATCGGCTTTTCAAAGGTAATTCTCGTCCGCAATTTAGGGTAAAGATTAATAAAGAACGGACTAATTGGCTGGAATTCAAATTTGAAATGGATAACATTCCTGAAAAACAAATACGAGAGGTTCTATGGGCTCTAGAGGAAAAACGGAAGTATTTTCGTTTGCAGAACGGTTCGCTTCTTTCATTGGAGACCAGGGAATTTGAAGAAATTAATCGTTTTCTAAGTGAACTTCCGGTCCAAAATGAAGAACTGGAGAGCGGCTTGAATGTACCAATTGTCCGGGGGATTCAGCTTCTTGATTCTATTAATGATCGTTCTTTATTAAAGTTAGAGGAATCGTTCCGTCAGTTCTTGGAAAACATCCGCAATCCGGACAGTCTGGAATTCGAGGTGCCAAAGAGTTTAGAAGCGATATTGCGGGACTATCAAAAACGTGGTTTTAAATGGATGAAAACACTTGCCCGCTATAGTTTTGGAGGGATTCTTGCAGATGATATGGGATTGGGTAAAACGCTGCAGAGCATTGCGTTTATTCTATCAGAGCTTCCTGCCATCCGTAAAAAAAAGCTCCCGGTCCTGATTGTTTCACCTTCATCATTGACGTATAACTGGCTTAGTGAAATCAGCAAATTTGCACCGGAAGTACAGGCCATTGTCGTTGATGGCACTAAAACAGAAAGATTCAAGATACAGAAGGATTTAATGGATAAGGATGTAGTCATTATCTCATATCCATTGTTGCGCAGGGACATAAAGCGGCTTGAAAAACATGCCTTTCATACTGTGTTTTTTGATGAAGCTCAGGTCTTTAAAAATCCTATGACACAAACAGCACGATCGGTGAAGAGGATCCAGGCAGCTTATCGGTTCGCTCTTACTGGTACACCGGTGGAGAATTCATTACAGGAATTATGGTCCATTTTTCACGTTGTTTTTCCCGAACTATTTATGGGATTAAAGGAATACAGTAACCTCTCCAGAAAAACGATAGCCCGAAGAATCAGGCCATTTTTGCTTCGAAGGCTGAAAGAGGATGTCCTTCCAGAGCTGCCTGAAAAAATTGAGTCGATGGAATCTGCAGAATTGCTTCCTGATCAGAAGAAGCTGTATGCTGCCTATCTGGCCAAACTGCGACACGATACATTAAAGCATCTGGATAAGGATACATTCCGTAAGAATCGTATCAAAATCCTCGCTGGTTTAACGAGGTTACGGCAGATTTGCTGTCACCCCGCCTTGTTTGTGGAAGGCTACAAAGGGAAGTCTGCGAAATTTGAACAGCTGATGCAGATTGTAGAAGAATCAAAGCTTTCTGGCAGAAGGGTGCTGATTTTCTCCCAGTTTACGAAAATGCTTGAGCTTATAGGCAGAGAATTAGCGATTCAGGGGCATTCTTATTTCTATCTCGATGGACAAACTCCTTCTGAAGAACGAGTGGAAATTTGCCGCCGGTTTAATGCAGGAGAACATGATTTATTTCTCATTTCATTGAAAGCAGGGGGTACAGGCCTCAATCTGACAGGTGCTGATACTGTTATTTTATATGATATCTGGTGGAATCCTGCAGTCGAGGAACAAGCAGCTGACCGAGCCCATCGCATCGGTCAATCAAATCGTGTACAGGTAATCAAGCTTGTTGCCAAAGGCACAATCGAAGAAAAAATGAATCAACTTCAAGAGAAAAAGAAACATCTGATTGAAGAAATCATCGATTCTGAGGAAAAAGGGTCTTCCTCTCTTACTGAAGAGGACATACGGGAGATATTGATGGTATAGAAGGAATTAAGTGGATTTTAAGCGGATTTAGAAACATGGTGAACTGAATATATAAACCAAGTAGTTTCATTTGCCATGCAAGCAAAAAAATTCTTTGATAACTCCAAAGATAAAAGAATTTTTGATGATTATGACGAAGAAATATATGAGATTTTTGGAATGAATACAGCAAGAGAAAAAAATAATTCACATTCAAAGTTCGGACCTTCTTATTAAGAAGGTCCCTTTTTAATAAAGTTCAACATTAAATCTATTATGTAAAAAGAAGTGGTCTCAATTCATTTAAAACAACTTAGTCCGAAGATTATTTTCTGGCAGCTTCTTTCCTTGAATCTTCTAGACTGAAATCCAGTAAAAATTTACCATGAAAAATTTATTCATTGTAATTATAATCATAGATAGAAATTCACAATTGTTTTGCTTACAAAACTATTAAATAAAAAGGAGTGGCAATGTTGGAGCTGTCTCTTGAAGTGAATGGAAAGATGTATTTTATTGAATGACTGCTGGCAACAAGGGCTTCTGCCTTTCTATTAAACAATCGGAAGTTTGTTAATATTTTAAACCTGCTTCAATAGTCTAATATTATTGTGAATCTACTTCTACAATCGGGGCATTCTTTTATATGAATGCGTCTTTTTTGTATTCGATCATTTACATAGAGAAGTGGTTGGCTAATTCTCGTTTATATGAAATGAGCAGGCTTTATCAGACGCCAAAATCAGTGATTTGCCTAAACGGCTAAAACAATGGAAGGCCAAATTCCTAATGATATAATTTTAATTAAGATTTGTTCTGGAGAAGAAAACTAATTTGAAAGGAGAAAAGAAAGCGATGGCCAAACGCTTGGTAAAAATAATAGAAAGAAAAATAAAGTACGACTCAGAAATTGTAGAACATAGCTGTATACTGCTTAAAGCAAAAAATCAAAATGTCGTGCTTTTCCATAAAATACTTGAATCCTTTACGATGACAGCAAACCATACTAAATTAACCATTCCTAGAGGCAGTTATACAATAGCGTATTACTGGAGCGATCGTCCATATAATTTATACATTTGGAGAGATCATAAAGGGGATTACCTAGGTTCCTATTTTAATATTGTAAAAAATACATACATAACGGATAAGGTGGTATCCTTTGAGGATTTGATTATTGATATAATTGTTCTTCCTAATGGAGACTTCTTTATTTTAGACGAGAATGAGTTACCAGAGCCATTAGATCAATTTGAGAAAGGATTTGTTCAACAGACGCTAAACTCATTAACAGATTCCCTTGATATTCTCCTTACTCAGCTTATTTTAGAAACGGAGAATGCATATAAACACGAAGACCTTATACCTTGGCTGAATAACAGATAATATTTAAGATTGTTTATATATTGTGCCTTAACAACCGGGTGCCATTTTACAGAAAGAATAGCATAATCTTGCCATGGCAGCTTTATGTAGTGAAACGAAAAAAATATCCTGAATGGGCTAACCATTAGTAATACCAGCAAAGCTGATTTTGTTGGAATGAACAATGAGAGAAAAGCAAAAAAAGCTACTCTCCTTTGGTTAAGAAGAGCAGCTTTTTTGGTTAGATAGCTTATTATAGTAACTCAAACTGCTTAGAATAAAGTCTTGCATACGACCCATCACATGCAAGCAGCGAATTGTGGTTCCCCTGTTCCGCTATGCCGTTCTCCGTTAGGACGATAATCCGCTTCGCATTACGGATAGTTGAAAGGCGATGGGCAATGACAATAGTTGTACGGCCTTTTGCTAATAATTCCAGTGATTCCTTGATGATGCTTTCACTTTCGTTATCTAGTGCGCTCGTTGCCTCATCCAAAATGAGAATTGGCGGATTCTTTAAAAATACACGAGCAATACAAAGCCGCTGCTTTTGGCCCCCAGACAGTTTGACACCTCGTTGTCCGATTTCGGAACTGTAGCCTTTTGGCAAGTTCATGATAAAGTCATGTGCATTGGCAAGCTTAGCTGCCTCAATAATTTCGTTATCACTGGCTGCCGGATCTCCGTATCGGATATTTTCCATTACTGTTCCCGCAAATAGGTAAACATCCTGTTGTACAATACCGATACTATTTCTTAATGATTCCAGATCAATATCGCGGACATTGACTCCGTCAAGGAAAACGCCTCCATCTGTCACATCATAAAAGCGGGGGATGAGTGAGCATAAAGTAGTTTTTCCAGCGCCAGACGGACCAACTAGCGCAACATACTCTCCAGGAAGGATTCGAAGCGACAGGTTTTGTATGACATTGTTCAAATGTTCTTCGTACCTGAAGGAAACTTGATTGAACTCAATTTCACCAGATACTTCTGACAAGGTCACAGGATTCGGTTTATTTTCAATTGCCGGCCTCAGATTCATGATTTCCATAAAACGCTGAAATCCAGTGATTCCTTCCTGAAGCTGCGTGCTCATATGAGTCAATCGCTGAATTGGCTCGATCATAAAGCTGATATACAGTAAAAAAGTGATCAAATCCGCTAAATCTAATGTGTTGTTGACAATACTGGCACTGCCAAAGATAATCACTGTGATCGTAATCAGC
The DNA here is from genome assembly GCF_030817055.1 of Bacillus sp. V2I10. Lineage (NCBI taxonomy): Bacteria > Bacillati > Bacillota > Bacilli > Caryophanales > Bacillaceae > Bacillus > Bacillus sp. V2I10. The sequence goes on from NZ_JAUSYV010000001.1 coordinate 2,414,926, forward strand.
TGTATAATCGTTTCAAAACTATTGTATAAGAGTGCTTCAGCCTGGTACGTTCTTTTTCGGCTATGAAGAAAACGATTATTTTCCCGGTCGAACTTCTCGATCTCTATTTGCTCATTGGCAAATGACTTTACTGTGCGAATTCCAGATAAACTATCCTCTACCTGTGCGTTTACGTCCCCAATTCTTTCTTTATTGCTTCGTAATGCCCTGTTCAGCATTTTATTAAAGTATAGGGCAAAGACACCTAAGAATGGCAGAAAACAGAAGACGGCAATCGTTAATGGGGCATTTATAAAGAACAATATAACAAATGCCCCAATAAAACGGACAAGGTATTTGACGTAGTCCTCTGGACCATGATGGTACAGCTCGGAAAGAAGCAGCAGGTCGTTTGTTATTCGCGACATGAGCTGACCTGTCTTTTCCTTATCGTAAAAGCTAAAAGAAAGCTTCTGCATGTGCGTGAACAGCTCGCTTCGCAAATCTCTTTCCATACGCGCACCTATTTCATGTCCTTTGTAGTCCACAAAATAGTTCCCGATATTCTGAACTGCGACTAACACTAGCATCAGCCCGCCAATCCAATACACTTTACTTAGCGCAATGGACAAATCTCCTTCCAGAACATCCTTCGTGATATACCTGACTAGTAAAGGAAACGTCAAAGTCACAGCTGATACGATAAAGGCGGACGCCAATACTGAAAAAAACACCGTTAAATACGGTTTATAATAGGAGAAAAATTTTTTTACTGGAAAACGCATGATTTACCCCTTTTAGTGTTATTTAAGTACACATATAAGGGGAGAGTACACCGATTACTTTAAGAAAGTGTTTCACCCTTATATGTTGGAGCTGTTTGATACGTCATGTTTTTCATGTAAATGGCCTCCTTGTAAGTTATTACTATTATTGTATACGATTTTAATTAAAAATGAACAACATATTTGGGTTTGGTGACTTTGATATAGATATGATTCAAAGTGATGCTCCGTTCGAAAAAGTACACTTTTCGAACGGGTTTTTTTTCTGTGAAATCCCTTATAATGCGTTTGTAAAAATGTAAAAACACTTTATGAACTTTCTTCGTTTTTCATACACTTTTTAGAACGTTTAATACCGACCTTTAGTTTAATACCGACCTTTAGTTTGATCCCATCTTACGAACATCCATTTACCACTTTTCCTTCTCTTATTCTACCTACAGTCTATTGATATACTGTAGGAATACTACTGAATTAGACTTCATAGGTCTCATTAGACTTGTTTCAAAAACCTTAACGTTTTTAAAACACCGATATTTTTATTTCGTAACTGCTATTGTAAATCTGCGTTTTCCTGACTGTACCCCATAAAGTGTTGACTTGGAATGTCATACTGGTTGAACGAAGCTAAATCAGGTGATGTTCTACCTCTTGTTTGTGAACCTGTTCCTCCAGACTATTCTATTACCCATAATGCTGCATCGAGCAAACCCCTCATGCGTGCTCACCCTTTTGTGTAATATTTTACCACTATGAAGCTATTAACGTGGTAGTCTTTTGCAAGACTGAGATTCTCCTTATGTTCAGAGGCGGTAGAAGTCCTACACATAAACATACCTCCTCAGATTTTTTAAAATTACTACTTCTTCTACATTCAATTGGACTTTTATGTTCCAGGATTTTTTTAATAATTTATTCAATAAATTCAAATAAGTATTTATATTAAGATAGAATAGTTGTCAAAGTATATTTTGCTTGTTATACTTGGTATATCAATTAAAGTATTGCGAGGAGTTTAAGATGAGCAAATTATATAAGAAAATTTACCTTGATATTTTAGAAGAAATAAAAAATGGAACATTGAAAACTGGAGATAGAATTCTTTCGGAAAATGAGCTTGCCGAAAAGTTCAATGTAAGCCGTATCACAACAAAAAAAGCGTTAGATATGTTAGCTCAAAGAAATATAATAGAACGTTTTCAGGGAAAAGGATCTTATGTTTCGGATATTAACACGACTACAATTAATTCAACGGTAGAGGAAGAGAATAATACTTTTTTAACTGATTCAAATTCCAAACAAGAATTAGTTGGGTTTATCTTTCCGGGGATTGGTAATGATTATGGCATAAAGCTTCTCGATTCGATTGAGAAAAAATGTTCTAAACATAATCTAGCTGTAGTCATTAAACAAACATTAGGTAAACCTGAATTAGAAGAAAAAGCAATAAATTCATTAGTAAACCTTGGAGTTAGGGGGTTAATCTTATGGCCTTCTCCAGGAAAGCATTATAGTAATGCATTACTAAGGTTAATTATAGAGAATTACCCACTTGTTTTAGTAGATAGGTACTTAACAGGAATACCTTCTAGTTCAGTTTGTATTAATAATAAAATGGCAGCAATTGAGTTAACAAACTATATGTTAGAACTTGGACATGAGCATATCGCATATCTTTCACCTCCAGCTGGGGGAACTTCTTCTCTTGAAGATAGACTAATGGGATTTCATGTCGCAATGGCGGAAAAAGGTGTAAGAATTATACCTGATACGATCTTACAGAATATGAGGAGTTCACTACAAGAATGTTCAAGTATTAATCTTAGAGAGCTAACAATTGATGAAAATGATAGAAACGAAATAAAAAAAATAATTGAGAATAATCCTGAAATCACAGCTTTCATAACAAGTGAGTATTTGGTTTCTGTTACTCTCTATGAAGTATTAGCCTCATTAGGTAAAAAGGTACCAGAAGATTATTCTATTGCATGCTTTGATTCGCCCACAGATATGATAATCGAACCGCTTTTCACACATATATTGCAAGACGAAGAAAAAATGGGTTGTAATGCAGTGGATATGTTAATTAAACACTTACAAGAAAACGATACGCCTCCAATTCACTCCGAGGTTGGATTTAAGGTAATAAAAGGTAGATCTACACAATCTAGATCAATGAAAGCAGTTCAAGTATAGAATCTATGTTCATTTATTAAATATAGCTTTTTATTTTTTGCCTTTGCTCTTAAAAATGGAAAATCAACTAAAATCAAAAGAACGGACGGGAGGTAAGTTATTTGTCATAATTATTTTAATTAAAAATACTCTTATTCACTCAGCCAGGAGCTCTGGCATATTATGTTTGAATTTTCAGAATGTTGTTAAAAAAGCGTTGACATGTGTATTTTTAAATTGATATACTAACATAGAGGAGAATATGGTTATCATAACAATTGATATATTAGTAGCTTGATATGATATCCATATTTACATAGATTGTTTCATTCTCTTGAAACTGCAAAATAATAGTCATCTTATCTATATTTTTCAAACCTGAAATTTAAATTGCGTTATTATGTCCAAGCATGAAGGTTAAGCAATATATTAAAAGGGAAAAATTTTTACACCTATATGTAAGCGTATTCATTTGGTGGTGATCACTTCTTGTTATTGGGTAAAGTCAAACTTATTATAGGTTTGATTTATCATATATAAAGATTTTAAATAAGGGGGATTGCAAACGTTTACTATTTTTAGGGGAATCAAAAAAGAAAATTAACAAACAAAGGGGAGGTAAGTTTTTGTGAAAATTCGGGGTAAAAAATTGGGAATTTTGAGCATGTCTATTTTTCTTATTTTCAGTTTAGTTTTAGCTGCGTGTTCGTCAGAGGAATCAGGTGCTTCAGATGACGGTGGAGATGCAAAAGGCACGACAGAAATAACTCTCTGGCATGGTTATACTGATATTGGTTTACAGGCATTGAAAAAAATGGTAGCAGCTTTCGAAGAAAAAAATCCTAATATTAAAGTGAAAATGGTGTATACCGAAGCTAGTGAAGGAGCAGACCAAAAACTTTTAACTGCTGTAGCTGGCGGTAATCCACCTGACGTAGCTCTTTTTGACCGATTTAAGGTTGGTTCATGGGCAACTCAAGATGCACTTACAGATTTAACTGATATGGCTGCTGAAGACGGCATAAAAGGGGATACTTATTATCCATATGCTTGGGAGGAAGCGAACTATCAAGGGAAATTATATGGACTTCCTTATACAACAGATGCACGCATGCTTTATTATAATAAGGACCATTTTAAGGCAGCTGGATTAGATCCAGAAAATCCACCTAAAACTACTAAAGAATTGGAAGAAGCTGCAGAAAAGTTAACGAAAAAAGAAGGAAAACGTTTTAAACAAATTGGTTTTATCCCATGGTACGGTCAAGGTTGGCTTTATGGCTGGGGATGGAGCTATGGTGGAGAATTCTACAATAAAGAAACCGGTGAAGTAACAGCAAATGATCCTAAAATTGCTGAAGCGCTAACGTGGATGGCAGGTGTCGCTCAAAAATTCGGTGTAGAGGACATTGCTGGATTTGAAAGTTCTGCAGGTACTGGGGCAATGGACCCGTTTATTTCAGGACAAATCAGTATGAAAGTGGATGGAAACTGGACAATATCTTCTATTGAAAAATACAAACCAGACTTGAATTATGGAGTAACACCTATTCCTACTCCCACTGGAACTGACTTCACTACTTGGTCTGGTGGTCACGCTATTGTCCTGCCAAAAGGTGCAAAAAATGTAGAAGCAGCTTGGGAATTCGCAAAGTATTTCGGTTCTGAAGAAGGACAAGAGGTATACTTCGCAGAGCTTCCTGGCGATCTTTCTGTAATACCTAGTGTTAACGAGAAGTTAGGTCGTGGAGATAATAAAATGTTAAAGCAATTTACCGATATCTTACCAAACTCTCATAGCAGACCAGTTATACCTGAAGGTCAATTGATGTGGAATGAATTAGTAGATGCAACAGAAAACACCGTCAGAGGTAAAGGTACAGCGCAAGAAAACTTAGATAAAGCAACAGAAGCTGTTAACAAGGCACTAGAGAAGTATAAATAATTCTTAGGGCAAGGAGACTTCTTCTTCTTGCCTATACTTTAAAAATTGAAAGGGGGATTCTATATGGCGGAAGTAACTAAAAGTACTCGTGTTCAACAATCAGTAGTTGTGAAGCGAAAGAAGTTATCTACAAAATCAAATCTTCAAGGATGGCTTTTTGCCTCACCATGGATTATAGGTTTGTTAGTGTTTTTTGCTTTTCCGCTTATAGCTTCGATTTATTTTAGTTTCACAACATATAGTATTCTAAAACCAGGGGAATTCGTTGGTTTTCAAAATTACCAAGATCTTTTTAAAGATGACTTATTCTGGAAATCTATTTACAATACAATTTATTTTACAATCTTTTTTGTCCCCTTAAGCATTATATTCGGGGTTGGTCTAGCGATGATGTTGAATATGAAGATAAAAGGAATGGCAATTTATCGTACGATTTTCTTTTTACCAACGCTTGTACCACACGTTGCTTTAGCAGTTCTATGGATGTGGCTATTAAATCCTGGTTTTGGTCTCGTAAATGGGATGCTTGATATGATTGGATTACAGGGGCCGAACTGGCTCGGAAGTGAAATATGGTCTAAACCGTCACTTGTTTTGATGTCTCTTTGGGGGATTGGTCAAGCAGTAATCATTTATCTAGCTGGACTTGGTGATATTCCAGAGGAACTTTATGAAGCAGCTGAAGTCGATGGTGCCAGTTGGTGGCAAAAAACACGCCATGTAACATTGCCGTTACTTACTCCTGTTATTTTCTTTAACCTGGTAATGGGAGCTATTGGAGCATTTCAACAGTTTACATTACCGTACACTATGACCCAAGGTCAGGGGACTCCAGCAAACTCCTTAACTTTTTACGTAATGCACTTATACGATAATGCGTTTAAGTTTTTCCAAATGGGGTACGCTTCAGCGATGGCTTGGATTCTTTTTGTCATTATTATGGCCCTAACTACAGTAATCTTTATGACTTCAAATCGTTGGGTTCACTATCAAGGAAAGTAGAAAGGAGTAATAGTAAATGGATCCAAAAGTTAAAATTAAATTACAGAAAGTCTTCACACACATTGTTTTAATTATCGCATCAGTCCTCTTCATTGTTCCATTTATATGGATGGTATCAACATCATTAAAACCTTTAAAACAAGTAATGTCCTTTCCGCCGGAATGGCTTCCAAACCCATTTCAGTGGTCGAATTATCTAGATGCAATTAATTATATACCGTTTTTTACCTATCTAAATAATACAGTTGTTATTACTCTTTTCAGTACACTTGGTGTTGTCCTTACTTGTCCTCTTGTAGCATACAGCTTTGCGAAATTGGAATGGAAAGGGCGTAACGTTTTATTTTTCATAACCATTGCAGTCATGATGATTCCAGGTCAGGTAACAATGATTCCATTATTTTTAATATTTAACAAGATTGGATGGGTAGGATCACCTTTACCTTTAATTGTACCTGCGTTCTTTGGTGTACCATTTTACATCTTCTTATTACGTCAGTTCTTCTTAGGATTACCAGATATGTTACGGGATGCGGCCAAAATAGATGGAGCAAGCGAGTTTCGGATTTATTGGCAAATTATGCTTCCGTTAGCAAAACCGGCAGTTCTTGCAGTTGGATTATTCCAGTTTATGGCTAGCTGGACAGATTTTATTGGCCCATTACTCTACTTAACAGACGAAACTCAATATACCTTGTCATTAGGACTCCAGCAATTCCAAACTCAAATGGGTACTGAGTGGGGCTTAATGATGGCGGTATCCACAATGATGACAGTACCAATGATCATATTGTTCTTCTTCTTACAAAAAACATTTATTCAAGGTATTACATTTAGTGGAATTAAATAGTTTTAAAAAATTATTATTCTAGCAGGAGGTTGTGGTTATGATCAAAAAAATAGGTATGAGAATCCCGTCAAAAATGGGTGCAGGTGGAATGGAGTCTATTGCAAGTTGGGCCTCTAGTAATGGGATCGATGTGATAGATGTACCATATTATAACGAAGAAGTTAAAGCTGTTTTGGAAGCAAAAGGACTTGAAGTCGGCTCGATTGATGGCGTGGGTGCAGTTGGTCAAACAAAGTTATTAAGCGAGAATGAAAATAGTCGATTAGAGGCAGTAGAAGCACTTAAAAATCAAATGACTGAAGTCTCGGGGCTTGGCGGCAAAGTGATGTTTATGTGTCTTGTTCCAGATGATATTACAATGCCGCGTCAGAAAGCTTTTGAGATTTGGAAAGAAACGTTTCCTAGTATTGTAAAGCATGCTGAGCAACAGAATATTTACATAGCATTAGAAGGATGGCCAGGACCTGCACCATATTATCCAACTTTAGGCTGTACACCTGAAATGCTCAGAGCCATGTTCAATGTAATTCCTTCAAAACATTTTGGGATTAACTATGATCCATCCCATCTAGTTAGACTGGGTATCGATCATTTAAGAGCTTTGAGTGAATTTGGAGAAAGAGTCAATTACTGTCATGGGAAAGATACTGAAATTTTACATGATGAGTTATATGAATGCGGTGTCATTCAGGCTACTTTTGGTTCGAAGTATGATTTTTCAGAGGGTTCTTGGCGTTACACAATTCCTGGACAAGGTGATGTAAACTGGGGAAAAGTTGCTGTGCGTTTAGAAAAAATTGGATACACCGGACCAATCAGTATTGAACTTGAAGATCATCGTTATTGGGGTTCTCTAGAGGCAGAGCGTCAAGGAATCATAAAAGCAAAAGAACATCTTGCAATTTATTTTAAATAATACAATGGTAATGGGAGGAAAAAATATGTCTAGAAGTGTAAAAGTAGCGATTATCGGTTGTGGTGGTATTGCAAATGGGAAACATATGCCAAGCTTATCAAAACTAAAAAATGTTGAATTGGTCGCATTTTGTGATGTACTGGTTGATCGAGCTGAAAAAGCAGCAGCTGAGTACGGATTTGAAAATGCAAAGGTTTATGACGATTATCAAGAGTTACTTCAGGATGAGTCGATCGAGGTGGTTCACGTACTTACGCCGAATGATTCCCATGCTGAGATCACTGTTGCTGCCCTTGATTCAGGGAAACATGTTATGTGTGAAAAACCAATGGCGAAAACGGCAGCTGAAGCCCGTCTAATGTTGGAGGCAGCTGAACGCTCTGGTAAAAAACTAACAATTGGATACAACAATCGTTTCCGTCCGGACAGCCAGCATTTACATAAGGTATGTGAACGGGGAGATCTTGGGGAGGTTTATTATGCTAAAGCACATGCCATTCGCCGTCGCGCCGTACCTACTTGGGGAGTTTTTCTTGATGAAGAAAAGCAAGGTGGCGGTCCATTAATTGATATTGGTACACATGCTCTTGATTTAACATTATGGATGATGAACAACTATAAGCCAAAATCGGTTATGGGTACGACTTATCATAAATTAAGTCAGAAGAAAGATGCGGCTAATGCTTGGGGACAGTGGGATCCTGAAAAGTTCACAGTTGAAGATTCTGCGTTTGGTTTTATCACAATGGAAAATGGTGCAACAATTGTTTTAGAATCGAGTTGGGCATTGAACTCTTTAGATGTCGATGAAGCGAAATGTTCACTTAGTGGAACAGAAGGTGGAGCAGATATGAAGGATGGCCTTAGAATAAACCGGGAAGACTTCGGTGAACTTTACACGACAAATGTTGAACTAGGTTCAGATGGAGTGGCATTTTACGATGGAAAATCAGAAACAGATGCTGACCTAGAAGCTCGCCTATGGATTGATAATATCATCAATGATACAGAACCTGTAGTAAAACCAGAACAAGCATTTGTCGTTACGCAAATCTTAGAAGCAATCTATGAATCTGCAAAAACTAGGAAAGCTGTTTATTTTGAAGAACAATCAAGTCTTGTATCTAATAAATAAAATAAACTCCCATTTTTACCAACATGTGGTCAGTTTAGATTAATTTTTTCAAATGTCAGGCATCCTTTTATGAGGGAAGGGATTTAAATGGAAAGTGTTAAAATCGGTATTGTTGGTACAGGGGGTATATCACATTTACATGGTAAACAGTTGGGAGAATTAAAGAACGCTAGGATTGTAGCGATTGCCGACCCAAATATCGGTAACAGAGATACGTTGATTAAGAGTTTTAACCTTGATAGTATTGCACAGTTTGATGATCATCTTGACATGTTGGAGAACATTCCAATGGATGCAGTTCTTATTTGTTCACCACACACCCTTCATTATAAACAAGCGATGGATGCAATTAACCATAATTGTCATGTTCTGATTGAAAAACCAATGGCTTGTTCGCTAGAGGAAGCAGAACATCTTATTGAAATAGCAAAAAAGGCAAACAGAGTTCTACAAGTTTCATACCAAAGACATTTTGAACCAGCATTTCTTTATATTCGTGAAGTAATCTCAAGCGGCACAATCGGAAATCTCACATCGGTAACAGCTTCTCTATATCAGGATTGGAAACATCTAACCACTGGTACCTGGCGGCAATATCCATCGTTATCTGGTGGAGGAATGCTAATGGATTCTGGCAGTCATATTGTAGACGTACTTTTATGGACGACAGGATTAAAACCGATCGAAGTTGAATCAAAAATCGAACAGCATCATACTCCAGTAGAACAGGATTCATTTACATCGATTCGTTTTGAAAATAATGTAGTTGCAGGCCTAAATATTGTTGGGAATGCCCCATGCTGGCATGAAACATATGTTTTTTGTGGGGAAAATGGAGCGATTTTTTTTGACAACGGTAAGATTGTTCTTCGTCTGAATGGTAAAGAACCCGTCATACCTGAGCTTCCTCAGCAAACGACTAATTCGGATAAAAGTTTTATCGATGCGATCCTTGGTCATCACAATGTTATGGTACCTGGAGACTTCGCAAAAGAAGTGGTAAAGCTCACGGAGAGAATTTATCAATCAGCAGGATATAAGTCTATTACATCCATTAAATAATTGACATTGAAATAAATTAAATGTACTCCTTAAATTTTAGGATGTTAAGAAAAATGAGTTGGAGGAAATGTGATGTCCAATACAATTAACATTGGAATTATTGGCAGCGGGGGAATTGCATCTGCACACGCTAGAGCATATAAGGAAATACCTAATGTCAAAATTGTAGCTGTTGCTGATGTGATTCCGGGTAAGGCCAATCTATTCATTGAACAGTTGGAACTAAAAGATGCCAAAGGGTTTGATGATCATCTTGAGCTGCTAAATATGGATATAGACGGTGTCAGTGTATGTACACCAAATGTTGCTCACCATTACACGAGTATTGATGCATTATATGCCGGAAAACATGTGTTAGTTGAGAAGCCAATGGCTGTTACGCTTGAACAAGCGATTGAAATGGTTGAAGCATCCCGAAAGACTAGTAAAATGCTATCAGTTGGTTTCCAGCCAAGGTATGATCCGAATATGCAAGCGGTAAAGGAAATCGTACAGTCTGGCCAGTTAGGAAATGTCTATTATGTTGAAGTTGGTGGAGGAAGACGACGTGGAATGCCCGGGGGTACCTTTATTAATAAACAATTAGCTGGTGCAGGTGCTATGGCAGACATTGGCTGTTATTCCTTAGATTTGGCTCTGAATGCTCTTGGTTATCCTAAGCCATTAACGGTTTCCGCATACACGTCCAATCATTTTGGAACGAATTCTGCTTATCATAGTGAATCAGAAAAGTTTGAAGTTGAAGATTTTGGTGTGGCAATGATTCGTTTGGAGGGAGGAATCGTTTTAAACTTTAAAATATCATGGGCGATGCATATGGATTCCCTTGGACCAACTTTATTCCTTGGAACAAATGCTGGCTTAAAGTTAACACCAGCTGGAAGTGGTCCATGGAGCGGTGTGTGGGATGGTGGAATCGGATCGATCAGCTTATTCCATGACATAAAGGGCCATCATGTTGAGTCAACCATTCCAGTTAAAAATCATCAACTAAATATATTTAATGAGAAGGTTCGAGATTTCGTCGGTTCTATTAAAGATGGTACTTCTGCGCCTATCCCAGGTGATCAAATTGTCATTAATCAAGCGATTATAGATGGTATTTTACGATCATCAGAGCAAGGAAGAGAAGTTAGCGTGGAGTTACCGCAATTAGTATAGATAAAAAGGAGAGAACACCTGATTCTCTCCTTTTGTTATTGGATTTCATTGAAAGCAATTTAGAAGGCATTGAAACAATAATAGTGTCAACGGGTTCCAAAAATACACCAGCAGTAAATTTCTATGAAAAAAACGGATTCTCAAAAAAAGGTGAAACAAGAGTAAATGAACGTTTATCTCTAACTTCCTTTAAAAAGAAAATTTAAGCTAAACTAGCTAATAGAAGTTAGTATGATATTCAACAATCGGGCGCGATTGCTGAACAATGAGCATTCGCTTTTTTACCAGGCGGATTAGTATAGTTCTATAAATGATTGGCAGTAAACAATTTAGTAACTGTAAAACTGAAATCAATGAATATAAAAGAGGTGTTTAATTTGAATAATTATCACACAATTGAAATCTACAAAAACCACCTGCAACACTATTCGAAGGATCAGTTAAGACATATTTCTGATGAAGGGACCTGGTCTCTCGGCCAAATGTATCTCCACTTGATTGAGGTTGCGTTTGAGTATCTTGATAATGTTGAAGCTTGTTCAACAGCATCTGAAGAACAAAAACTGGGAAAGACGGAAGCCGGAGAGAATTTGTACAAACGCGGAGGATTTCCTCCTATTAAAATCAAGCTGCCGGACAATCCAGAAAACACACCAAGCAATACCAAAAGGAAAGAGGAACTTATGCAGGGGCTCATTCAAGTAGAGAAGAGAATGAGAGTGTGGGAAGAGAAGGTAAATGCCATCAATCCAAACTTCAAAGTAAAACATGGGGGCTTCGGCTGGCTCAACGCAAGGGAATGGTTCGATCTTGTCGACATGCATTTTCGTCATCATTTACGTCAGAAGCAGGAATTAGAAGAAAAGATAGGGATTGCTTTTTAATAGAAGTTTGTAATCTCAAATAATAGAAATATGACCAATAGCTTTTAAGGTGAAAAGTTTTATAGAATTTTTTCTGACACTAGGGGGTTGAACTTGTTAAATGAAAATACTAATAAATTGTTTATTCTTTCATCCGCAGGTTTGAATCTGATGTCATCCTCCTTGGTGCAGGTCTTTTAACAGCCTGGATTACTTACATGAAATTACTGCAATCAGAAAAGAAAGACAATCATCATTCTTGATTTATCTGCAACAAAAGAAGCGTTAATCCGATAAGGGTCATAGCTTACAACTGGAAATGCCGTTAGAACAGGAAGCAAAAACCCTTCCATTTATTCAAACAGAATAGCTTGGAAGGGTTTTAAAGTTTTGATTGATAGCAATGTCTAACAGATTTCAGCGAAACCCATTAGTTACATTATGGCTTTCCTGAAAAACTATAGACATTAAAATCTGTCATAGGTGCATCTGTTAATCCCGCATTACGGCCAATCGTTGTAATCTGACCTCGGTGATAAGTACTGTGATTCATGACTTGGAGGATAAATTCAAATCTGGGTCGAGTTTCATTAAACCATGGAGTTTCAACTTGACAAGCTCCTGTTATGGAATTTTCGGTAAGTGAATGAACATATTGAGATAACTCTTTGGAACTTTTCTCCACCATACTAAACACTTCATCCATTGACTGATTGGATTTCTCTCCAAACTGACCCATATCTGGCGGTGATTCCTGCTTAATCACTTGCAGCCAAAAATTTTGAACATCCGCAATATGCTTGAGCGTCAGCTTGATAGTTGGAAAACTCGATGGGACTTCCTGTACCATTTTTTCAGACGGTTTTGTTTTGAGCCACTCGGTCATTTTCGTATTTGCCCATAGGTTGTAGTTCGCAAGGTCTTTTGTTAGCATCGTTAGATTCATTTCACTGCCGGAAAGTTCTTTTTGTTTCATAATAGCTCTCCTTTTTCTCAAATTTTCACAGTTAAAACTTCAACAAAAATAATCACTCTCCTTTATTCATTCGTGTTAGTCTGACAACAATGGATGGGCACATTGTCTATAATCTTTCTAAAGAGCTTGAAACTCTTCCTTCTAAATATTTAGAACGAACCTTAAATTTTTAAAAAATTTAAAAAATATATTCCGTTAATAAAAAATGCATGCTATACTCAGTACAACTGGTAATGACATCATGATAATCAAAAGAGTTGAATCTTTTTTAGGAGGAAAAAAATATGATCATATAGAAACTTTTGTAACCACTTACATTTTAACTGGTAATAACGTCATGACAATTCAAAAAGAGAATTCAGAGAAAAAATTCAGCTTGTAAATGTACTAAACTTTCAATAAAAGGATGGGGATATTAGTGAAAAAGAAAATGATAATTCTTTTATGTTTAGTATTGGGGTTGTTCGGGGCAGCCGGCTGCAGCGGGCAAGGAGCATCATCTGATGGAAAAGTTGAGATAAGTTATGGCTTTTGGGATAAGAAACAGGTGCCAGCTATTGAAGAGATCATAAAATTGTTTAACGAAAAGCATCCAAACATTAAAGTAAAAACGGAACTTATCCCTTATGGACAATACTTTCAGAAGCTTGAAACAGCAGCTACAGGCGGGGCTTTGCCGGATGTTCTTTGGATGAATGGAGCTCACGTTGTTCAATATGCTGAAGGAAAAGTCATTTTGCCGTTAAGTGATCTTGCAAAAAAAGACAATTTCAGTCTGGAGAATTACCCAAAATCATTGGTTGATCTTTATACTGTCAATGATAAAGTATTTGGAATCCCTAAAGACTATGACACAACTGGTTTATGGTATAACAAAAAATTGTTTGATGAAGCGGGTATCCCTTATCCGGATGAAACTTGGGACTGGAATAAACTGAAAGAAGTTTCTAAACAGCTTACGAACAAAGACAAAGGGATTTGGGGTTTTGCGGCTGTAATGGGCAACCAAGGCGGATACTATGATTTGATTTGGCAAAATAACGGTTATATTGTTTCAGAGGATGGCAAGCAGGCAGGTTTTGACAAGCCTGAAGCGATAGAAGCTCTTACGTATAACATCAGCTTTATAAAAGAGGGGATTTCCCCGACTCAGGCTCAAATGACCGAAACATCTGCAGCGGATTTATTCTCATCAGGAAAAATAGCCATGATGTTTGATGGGCCATGGATGGTTTCAGAATATAAAAAAAATCCTGACTTAAATGTTGCTGCTGTTCCTAAAGGAAAGCAGCGAGCGGTTTCTATTCATGGCCTTTCAAATGTTATTGCAGCAAATACAAAACATAAGGAAGCGGCATGGGACTTCGTGAAGTTTTTGGGATCTAAAGAAGCTGCAGAAGTTTTTGCTGACTCAGGAACTGTTATTCCTGCCTATAACGGTACACAAGAAGCTTGGTTAAAATCCGTACCTAGTCTGAATTTAAAAGCTTATATTGATGGAGCTGAATATGGCAGGCCTCTTCCGAGCGTTAAAAATACAGGTGAAATCTGGCAATATGAAACAGACATTCTGAAAAAGGCATGGAGCGGTGAAGAAAGCGTAGAAGAGTCCGTTACAGAACTAACGAAAAAGGCAAACGAGGCATTATCCAAGGATTAGAATCACGATGAAGAGAAGGATCTTTTCTTCTCTTCTCCCTTTTTTTACAAAGGAGGAGATATGCGTTGAAAGAACTTCCGTTACAAGTTAATAAAAACATAAAAAAATTCGTGAACATCAGTAGTTCTGCAAAAACAAAAAAGCGAACGGACTTTTTCTGGGCGTACCTAATGATCGCTCCTACAATGTTGGGATTGTTTATTTTTTATCTGTGGCCAATCGTTCAAACCATATATTTTAGTTTTACCGAATGGGGAGCATTTGGAACGTACGTGTGGACTGGACTTGATAATTATAAGAGGCTGCTTGAGGACGCGAACTTATTGCAGTCATTTAAAAACACTGGTATCTATATCCTCTTCACAGTACCTATTGGTATTTTTTTATCAATCTTGGTCGCTGTGCTTTTAAATCAAAATATTAAAGGGAAATCCATCTATCGGACGCTATACTTTTTGCCTGTCATAACAATGCCGGCGGCCATAGCGGTAGTATGGAAATGGCTGTATAATTCTGACTATGGACTATTGAATTATATGTTAGCCTCTATTGGGATTAAAGGCCCGCAATGGGTAACGGATCCGAAAATAGCCTTATATTCTATCATTGTTGTGGCTATCTGGAGCGGTATAGGATATAACATGGTCATTTTTCTTTCAGGATTGCAAAATATATCAAAAACGTATTATGAAGCAGCTCGTATCGACGGAGCCGGGCCGGTCACGATGTTTTTCAAAATAACTCTGCCTTTACTTTCACCGGTGATATTCTTTGTTACCATTATATCTTTCATAGGAGCGTTTCAAGTATTTGATTTGATTTTTATGATGATAGGAAAGAGCAGTACAGCTATTGAAAGCACACAGTCCATTGTTTATTTATTTTACCAGCATGCCTTTATTTTAAATGATAAAGGGTATGCAGCAGCAATTGCTGTTTTACTATTGGCTGTCATTTTAATTATTACCGTCTTGCAAATGGTACTGCAGAAGAAATGGGTGCATTATGAATGAAGGAGGAAAACCCATTGGGCAAAGCCATACAGTTTGCTAAGAAGAAGTCTCTTCACATTCACTTTATTCTAATTTTGGGTGCAGTGGCAATGGTCGTACCGTTTTTATGGATGATTCTTACTTCATTAAAAACGTATGCTGAATCTATTCAAGTACCTCCTGTTATTTTTCCAGAAGAATTGCAATGGGGAAATTATATGGAAATCTTTACTCTTCTGCCTTTCTTTAAGTTTATGTTAAACACGTTTATTGTAACGATCCTTCGGACTGCAGGCCAGTTGTTTTTATGCTCTCTGGCTGCTTATGCATTTGCCAGAATTGCATTTCCGGGAAAGAATATTTTGTTTGTGCTTGCTTTATCAGTATTAATGGTGCCAGGTCAAGTTTTCTTATTGCCTCAATATTTAATCATTGTAAAATTAAACTGGTTAAATACCTTGCAGGCTGTAGTGGTTCCAGGATTATTCAGTGCATTTGGCACCTTTCTGCTGCGTCAGTTTTTTATGGGAATCCCAAAGGAGTTAGAGGAAGCAGCCAGACTTGACGGATGCAACCATTTTCAAATCTATTGGCGCATCATGCTGCCTCTTGCAAAACCTGGTCTTATTGCCCTCGGAATCTTTACAATACTCTGGTCCTGGAATGAACTCATGTGGCCTATGATCGTAAATGGTTCACAAGATGCAATGACACTTTCTGTTGGGCTGGCATCTCTTCAAGGACAATATTCAACCAATTATCCAATTATGATGGCGGGCTCATTTCTTGCCGTGCTTCCTATGTTAGTTTTATTTATGTTCTTACAAAAACAGTTTATAGAAGGCGTTGCGTTATCAGGAGGCAAATAAACCTACCGCTTGAGGAGGGAAAACGATGAAAGCCGCATTAATCGGAGCTGGAAGCAGAGGTTTTTATGCTTATGGTTCTTATGCTCTTCAATATCCGTACGAGATTCAGTTTGTGGCAATTGCAGAACCAAATAAAAAAAAGAGAGAAAAATTTGCAGATCTTCATCATATTCCAGAACACATGAGATTCGAAGATTGGACAGAGCTGCTGGCAAAAGAAAAACTTTGTGAAGGAATACTAATCTGCAGCCCTGATCGGGATCACTATAAAACTGTCATGAAGGCAATTGAAAAAGGATACAGCATTTTGCTTGAAAAGCCAATGTCGCCAGTACCACTTGAAACATTGGAAATTGCTGAGGCTGCTGAATCTCACAATACCTTGCTGAGTGTTTGTCATGTCATGAGGTATGCTCCTTTTTATCAATCCCTAAAGGAGTTAATTACCCGGAAGGTCATAGGGGACATCATGTCAATTCAATGGAATGAGAATGTTGGATATTATCATCATGCCCATAGTTTTGTTCGGGGCAATTGGCGAAATTCAGCGGAATCTAGTCCGATGATTTTGCAAAAGAGCTGTCATGACATGGATATGCTTGCATGGCTGATAGGTACTGAGTGTAAGAGTGTCTCTTCCTACGGATCATTAAGTTATTTTAAAGAGGAAAATGCTCCTGAAGGTTCTGCATATCGTTGCCTGGATGGGTGTAAGGTTGAAAAATCTTGTCCATATTCGGCGGCTAAATGGTATTTACATGAGAGGGATGAGTGGCCAGCTAATGTGGTTTCACCGGATCCAAGTCTCAAAAGCAGATTAAAAGCACTCCAAGAAGGGCAATACGGACGCTGTGTCTATCATTGTGATAATGATGTAGTCGATCATCAGGTTGTAAATCTATTATTTGATAATGAAGTAACCGTTTCCTTTACTATGACTGCTTTTACAGATAAAACATTCAGGAACTTTAAAATCATGGGGACTAAGGGCGAGATTATTGGAAATGATGCAGAAAACGTCTTAAAGCTTAATTATTTCTCCGGCAAAAAGGAAATCATCCATCCAGAAACAGTAAATGGCGGGCATATGGGTGCTGACACCAGTATTATGCAGGATTTTATCAATCGAGTGAACAATAAGGATAAAGGCAGTTTAACTTCTGCCAAAACATCTGCACAGAGTCATATTATTGCATATGCAGCGGAGGAATCAAGAATTACGGGGAAGACTGTCTCTATTAAGAATTATATTGAAAATATAAAAAGAATGAAGGAAGAGGCAATCTAATTTAATCTCCTATGACAAGATTAGTGGTATTGAATGCCATTTAATGTATAATAGATTTAACTGGTTACGACATAGATACCACTAGAAGGAGTTTTGTCATGATAGATAAAGATAAAAGGCTATCCTTGTATTATCAATTAATGGATATCATCATAGAAAAAATTGAGAACGGTGATCTTGCAGAAAATGACCAATTGCCATCAGAGCGGGAATTATGCGATACCTACAAGGTCAGCCGTACAACAGTAAGGCAAACAATGCAGGAACTTGAAAAAGAAGGATACATTTATAAAGTTCACGGTAAGGGGACTTTTGTTTCACCAAAAGCCTACAATCAAAGTCTTGTAAAGTTTTATAGTTTTACAGAGGAAATGAAAAAGGCAGGAAAACACCCTTCAACAAAAGTCATTTTATTCGAGAAAATGACCTGTGATAATAAGATAGCCAAAGCCATGAATCTTACCACCCAAGATGAAGTATTTAAAATAATAAGATTAAGGCTGTCTGATCAGGAGCCGATGATTTATGAAACTTCATATGTTCCAGTAAAGAGGTTTAAGAAACTTTCTAGTGATGAACTAGAACAAACTCCAATGTATGAGATCTTTAGATCAGAATATCACGTAAACATTACAAGTGCGCTTGAGAGTTTTAAAGCAGTGAGCGCGCGCAATGTTGAAAGTGAAATGTTAAACATTGAAAATTCGTCACCTTGTCTAATGCTAAAACGGATAACTTTTGAACAAGAAGAGATTATTGAATATACAATCTCTATAGCCAGAGGAGATAAATTTACTTATACAGTTGAATTGAAATAGAAACGTTTATGTTTCTATTTCAATTCAACTGGTAGTGATGACATGAACAGCATCTTAATGAGGAGGAGAAAAATGGAATTGTTAGAGTCGAATAACCTGCCACCAATTCATCCCAGTGCCATCCACACAGTGAGAGAAATAGCTCAACAGCCTAGACTCTGGAAAGAGACATTAGAGCTTATTTCAGGATACAGCAGCAAAATCATGCATTTTTTTGATGAAGTAGAAAGAAAACACGATCAGTTTAGAATCATTTTGACAGGCGCAGGGACATCTGCTTTTGTTGGTGAAACAATTCTGCCTTATCTAAAAAAAATCAGCAACAATAAAGTGAAAAGCCTGGAATGTATTCCAACTACTAATATCGTGTCCAATCCTTACAACTATCTGGATTCAAGCTTTCCTACTATTATGATATCGTTTGCCCGCTCAGGAAATAGTCCTGAAAGCCTCGCTGCGGTAAACCTTGGAGAACAAATCATAGAAGATTTTTACGGTATTATTCTAACATGCAACGAAGACGGATTTTTGGCCATGAAAAAGAAGCACGACAAGAATCACTTAGTAATCTGTATGCCAAAAGAGGCTAATGATAAGGGATTTGCCATGACAAGCAGCTTTACAACCATGCTGCTGTCAGCTTTCCTATTATTTCACAATATGGATCTGGATACATTGAAAAAAGATATTGAGAAAATGGCTGAAGCTGGCGGAAAAATGATTCGTGACCATGATGCGGCCATTCGTCAGCTTGCTGAGACATCTTTTTCTAAAATTGTTTACTTGGGTTCAGGGGTATTCGAAGGTTTAGCCAGAGAGTCTTCTTTGAAACTCTTAGAACTGACTCGAGGAAAAATCCCGCCAACCTATGATACTTCATTGGGGTTTAGGCACGGTCCAAAGTCGATTTTAGACAGCGGGACAATCGTTATTCTTTTCTTATCCAGTCACTCTTACACAAGACAATATGACCTTGATATATTGCGTGAAATCAGCCGGGAAACGGACCGAGGGCAGATCATAGTTCTTTCTTCCATTGCGGATGAAGAAGCAAAGCGACATTGTGATTATTTTATAAATGTCAAACTGGATGATATCAAGGAAGACATCCTGCTTGCTTTCCCGTATATTTTGTTCGGTCAGCTTTTAGCTATGCATAAATCCCTTCAGCTTGGTTTCTCTCCAGATAACCCTTCACCTACAGGAGTAGTTAATAGGGTTGTAAAAGGTGTTACCATACATGCTTATCCCACAAATGAACCAAAAGCAGGGGGAGATTGGCTGTGATCATTTCTAAAAGTTCTATTTTACTGAACGCACTTGCAAGCGGGTATGCAGTTCCTGCCTTTAATATTCATAACTTAGAAACGATGAAAACCGTGCTGGATACATCACAGGAACTGCGTTCACCGGTGCTAATTGCAGCCACACCAAGTACTGTAAGATATATAGGTCAAGAATTTCTAATTGGAATGATGAAGGCAGCAAAGAAAAAATACGATATTCCTATTTGTTTTCACCTTGATCACCATGAAAGAATAGAAGAAATAAAAACACTGATAGATATGGGCATTCCATCGGTTATGATAGATGCATCTAAACATGACTTTGAGGAAAACATACGAATCGTTAAGGAAGTTGTCGGGTATGCAGCTGAATTTGGTGTTTCAGTAGAAGCGGAACTGGGCCGGTTAAGCGGTATAGAAGATGAACTTACTATAGACGAGAAAGATCAAATTTTTACCGATCCAAAGCAAGCACATGAATTTGTCGTTCGAACTGGAATTGATTCTCTAGCCGTGGCAATTGGCACAGCTCATGGCTTGTATAAAGGCGAACCAAGAATCGATATAAAGCGTTTAGAGGCAATTAAAGATACAGTGGCTATCCCGCTTGTTCTTCATGGCGCATCCGGATTGCCGAGCCATTTAGTTCAGGAAACGATCAAACGCGGAATCTGCAAAGTAAATGTTGCGACTGAATTAAAGATTGCTTTTGCTAAAGGCTTAAGAAGCTATCTGTTATCCCACCCGGATGCAAATGATCCTAGAGACTATTTCCAAGATGGAGTAGATGAAATGAAAAAGGTAATTAAGGCTAAAATTAAGATGTGCGGCAGTATGAACCGAGGATAAGCATATGATTGCTACGGTTACTTTAAACCCTGCCATTGATATAAGATATAATCTCTCTGGCTTTCAGAAAGGTCAGGTAAATCGTGTCTCCTCCGTTGATAAGACGATTGGGGGAAAGGGGTTAAATGTGTCCCGGGTTTTATCTCAATTAGGAACTGAGGTCATTTGCACAGGTTTCTTAGGAGGGAAGAGCGGGGAATGGATAGCTGATCAATTGTCTCATGGGAAGTTAATAGACCGATTTGTGGCCATAGAGGGTGAAACGAGATCGTGTCTTGCCATCTTATCCAAAAATGAACAAACTGAAATTCTTGAAAAAGGACCTTATCTTTTAGAAAATGAAATCGCTGCCTTTCTTGAAATCTATGAATCTATCCTTGAAAAAGCAGAATATGTTATTGTTTCTGGCAGCTTGCCGAGAGGGATAGAAGCTGATTTTTATCAGATACTTGCTGAGAAGGCAAACCAGAAAAGGAAATATTTACTTATGGATGCAAGTGGAATTGTACTTGAGAAAGGTATAACCGGAAAGCCATTTTTGATAAAACCAAATATGGAAGAATTTAAACAGCTTGTTGGACTGGAACACTTGACCATTGATCAAATGATCAGGCATGCAAAGTCAATTTGCCGGAACGGAGTCCAATATGTCTTGCTGTCACTTGGTCAGGAAGGAGCCATATTAGTAAGCAATGCTATAATCCTGCAGGCTTCCATTCCTAAAGTAAAAGTAATTAATCCGGTAGGATCAGGTGATAGTATGCTCGCTGGCTTTACTTATGCTCATTCTAAGGACTTTCTCATTGAAAGAGCACTTAAATGGGCTTGTGCATGTGGGATATCTAATGCTGTATCAGAGAAAACCGGATCTATAAATATATCTCAAGTTAATCGATTTGCAGAAGATATAAAAGTCATTGAATTAAGGGTAGGGGATTAAGTTGAACTATATTGCATGTTTTGATATCGGAGGAACATATATTAAATATGGACTAATAGATAGTACTGGCCATTTGCTGCAAAAGAACAAGATAGAAACACCAAAAGGAAATGTTCAAAAACACTTACTTGAAATATTATGCGAAAAGATCAATGAACTAAAAAAAAATTTTCCTATATCCGGTATAGGTATTTCTTCTTGTGGGCTAATTGACAGCGAGAAGGGTGAAATCTTATTTTCTAATAACCTTAAAAGTTATACAGGGATGAAACTTGCTGAGCTTTTATCCAATATAACCACTTTGCCAGTAAGAGTCGAAAATGATGTAAAAAGTGCATGTCTTGGTGAAATGTGGAAGGGTGCAATCCGAGGAAGGGAAAATGTCGTTTTTCTAACATTAGGAACAGGAATAGGCAGTGCAATTGTAATAAATGGAAAAATGGTTAACGGTTCAACCAAATTAGCCGGAGAGTTAGGTCACACTGTAATTGTCTATAATGGAAGATCATGCAGCTGCGGAAGAAAAGGATGTTATGAAAGATATGCATCTACCTCAGCTTTCGTCCAAGACTATCTAGAAGAAAATAAGAGTAAAGATGTAAAAAAGAACATATCAGGGGAAGAAATTATTCGGCTGGCTATGAATGATGATCCTGCAGCTTTTTCCGTTTACAGCCGATTTGTTCACTTTATTAGCATAGGCCTTGCAAACATCACTCACCTGCTTAATCCAGAAGCCATTATTATAGGCGGCGGAATAACAGAAAAAGCTGACCGTTTAATTATAGATATTAACAAAGATTTAAAAAAGGAAGTAATGGAGTACTACGAACATGATTCGTTAGTTCTTCCATCTATGCTGGGCAATGATGCTGGTTTATATGGTGCATGCTACAATATGATTAACAAGCTAAACATGGTGAATAAATATTAAAATTAAGATATTTTTTATAAGGGAAATAGTTGTATTTTTGATTAGAGGAGATACAGAAGGGGTTCCTGCTGATTTGCAGGAGGAGATGCTGGTTGTCTTTGATTTTCTGAATATATCGGTGAAATATCAATTTTTCGGCGAAAATCGAAAGATTTCGGCGATCGCCCAAAAATCAGGACACAACACGGACTCACCACAATAGGAAAGTCCGTGTTGCTTCCAGAAATGAAATATCACGACGATCCCACAATCTTTTTGCCTCTTGGCTGGGTGCTGTATTGGTCCGGTTCGACGGTAATACCGATCTGATCAAAATCGGGGTTTTGTGCAAGCTGGTAGGTTAACACTCCTGCCCCTTTTTCATCCGGCTTGAAAATCCCGGCATTCTCCCGCTTGCCATTTTTTAATAGCCACACCTGGTACACTTCCGATCCTTCTAACCTAGGCAAATTATTGACTTGTACAACCAGCTTCTTGTCTTCGCCCTGCTGCAAAATAGAAGCATGGCCCCTCACGTCGCTGTTCGCTTGATTGGCGCTCTGTAATGAAAGTGTTGACAAAACTTCAATTGGAGCGGATTTTAAGTTTTCTTCATTCACAAGTTCATTTCTCAATTTGACATTTGAAATTGATAGACCGATTGACAGGCACATAAAGACTATCATGATAACAGCAGTTATGGGGGTAAACTGCTTTTGAAGAAAGCTGCCCCATTCTTCCAGCTTTGCTTGGATTGACTTATTAACATTCTTTTTCTCACTCTCGAACACAAAATCCATTACTTCCGCCTTTAAGGATGCAGGTACTTCTTTTTCTTCAAAGTCCCAATGTAATGAATTCCAGGCTTCTGTCATTTGTTCATACTCCCTTGAGCATTCAAGACAATGCTGTAAATGCTCTGTAAATTTTCTTTTTTCTTTTGCATCCAACTCACCCGCTATAAACGAAAGCAGGTTTTCACATTCTCTGCCCATTTACAAATCCCCCATTTCCAAATGCTTCTTTAATTGTTTGAGAGATTGATGAAGCCTGCTCTTAACGGTTCCTACCGGTTCGTTTTCGATCTTAGCAATTTCTGTTAGAGAATAGCCTTTCCAGTATAGTAAATCGATTAATCTTTTTTGCGACATATTTAATTTGCTTTTTGCCTTGGCCACTTCACTGAAAATCAGCCTTTTCTCAATTTCATTGTTCGGATCTGCTATTTCAATTGACCAACTTGGATCCATTTGTCGGTTGTTTTGGGCATGAATATTGTCTTTCCGGATAAAATCAACGCAAACATTACGGGTAACAGTCAGAAGCCAATTCATAAAACTTCCTTTTAATGGGTCATAACTGCTTTTTGTCGTCCAAAGCTTTAAAAATACTAACTGGACAATTTCTTTCGTTTTATCTCCATTGCCGTTTGTAAACTTAAATCCAAAGCTATAGACTAATTTAATGTAGCGATCATAAAGTTCTTCTAGAGCAGGACGATGCTTTTTTTTCACTAATCTCATTAATTCGTCATCACGTTTGTTCTTCAATCGTACCTGCACTCCTCACTATTGATATCTTTATTATTGGTTAAAACCATACAATAGAATGATGAAAAGGAACCATCACTCTTGTGAAAGTTCCTGATCCTTTTTATATTTATTGAAAGACTGTTTCACTGTTTACAATAAACCATACATCTTTCACACCCTGGCCGTTTACGTCACCCTCTTTTTTGTCATTCACAAAGTAGTACAGAGGGTATCCTTTATACGTTACCTGCTCCGCCCCAGTATCCTCTCTTGTAATCGTACCGAAGTCTTTTTTATTGAACCCATCCGGCACTTCAAATTCCTTTTCTGTAAATGGCGGCCATTTTGCTAAGCAATCACCAGTGCAGTTGCTTTTTCCGGAGACGTCATTCTTAAAATAATATAGCGCCTTCCCCTCTGAATTAGTAAGATACTCACCTACCGCTTCATTCTTAAGCAATTGCAAACTTGCCGCGTCATCTTCTTTAGCAACGGTTTCCGATGCTGCATCAGTTTCGCTTTGAGTTCCCTTTGCCGTTTCTTTAGCTTCATTTCCACAGGCGCCTAAAACAAATATAGCAGCAAAAATTGATAAAACAAACATCCATTTTTTCATCTCCAACCACTCCTTATACTAGTTATCATTTCCATCCCCATTTTTGAAAAACTTGGTGTGAAGCTTCTGTTTTTAAGTAGTCGATAAACATTTTTGCTTTTTTCTTATTGTTCGAATCATTCGTTATACTAATAGGTGTTCCCCTATACAGTTTGTCTTCTTCAGGGAACAGAACCAAATCTGTCTCGTCTTTTAACCGATAATGCCAAGACTCGTATGTAATCCAAGCATCATATTTGGAATTAGCTTTCCAATGCTCAATGGCTTCCGCGCTTGATTTTACTGAAATGGCAATATTGCGGTCAATTCCAGGAATAAGCCCTTTTCTTCCCGCCAAATCCTCCCACAGTCCAAGCTGGCCTGCACCATTGACATCAATGATTTTAACGCCATTTTTCGTTAAATCCTCCAACGATCGAATGTTCTTTGGGTTTCCCTTTCTGACTAAAATGCCTGCCGCTCTCGGATACAGCTCTATACGTGTTTTTTCATCAATCATTCCGGGATATTTGAGCATCAAGTCACGAAGCATATATTCGGAGCCTCCATAAATAATGTCGGCATCCTGTTTGGCTTTATCGATCCATTTTGCTTCTGGACCAGCAGTTACATTCACTTTTATTCCCGTTTCCTCTGTAAACCGTTCCGCCTGCTCTTTCATTGGCCCGAGAGGTCCTCCTGGTCCGTAAACGTTTACAACTTCATCATAATTTCGGGTGGTCTGAGCCTGTTTCGAATCCGCTGCTTCCGAAAGCCCGAGTAATACTAGCATTATTAATAATAATCCAGCAATAAAAACGGTTTTGTTCATTTCCATCCCCCTTTTTTTACAAGTATCACTATAGGTAACGAGAAAAAACACAAAACGGTTTGAAATAATTTATTTTTTTAAAAAGAATTTTTTACTGCGTTGTTATTTTTCGAGACTTGTCAAGGATACGCCTTTAAAATGTGTTAGTAGAAGCAATTAACTCCAATCTTTCGGCAACACTCTTTACTATTAAACCTCTATCCTATTCTCAAACAGCATACTGCATCGTAACGGTAATAAAATCATTTAATAGCTCCTTTTAATTGTTGAACTTTTGAAGCAGGTTAGTTCAACAAAAAAGCGAATGTAATAGATAAGGAAACTATGTAAATAATTAGGGAGGTGATTATTTGATTAACCCTATTTTAAATCAAATCGGAGCAGTCTTTATTCCAGTGAGCAACATAGAACAAGCACGAGATTGGTATTGTGACATTTTAGGTTTACAAGCAGATGGAGAAATTCAATTTGGTCATATTTACGTCTTACCTATGAATGGTACGGGAGTTGTATTAGACAGCAAGATTTATTCAGAACAAAACCTAATAAAAACCCCCTTATTCCATTTCAATACAGAAAATATTGAAGAAGCATATACGTTTATGAAGAATAAGAAGATTGATGTAATGACTGAAATTCAACATAATCATTATTTTAATTTTAAAGACCCTGATGGAAATCTTCTGATGATTTGTAAGTGTTAATTAATATTTATTGAGATGATGAATAAGAAAGAAATGCTTGCGTATTTAGAATCTAATCTCATTTGTGAATAGTTTATAGTCAACAATCGGGTACTCTTCTTAAATAAGGAGGTTAATAAAAGAAAACGATTCAAGAATATTTTTCATTAAATTGTTTTTAATTAGAAATAAGTTTGATAAAGCTTAATGGGCATTTATTAAAGTGACAATTCCTCTATTCTATAATTGGGCACGAAATTGGGATAGTGTCTGTGAATTGTTGTGATTTGAAATAAAATGGATCAGTTTCATTTGAACAATTTGCGAGTAAAGTCCATAGTCGTACGACTAAAAACGGACACATGCTCAGTCAAATATACGATGTCTCTCTCATTTCTTATTTGTTATAATATGGAAAAATAATCCTTTTTTAAAAAGGAGGAGGGACTTAATAATGTTTCCAGGAACTCTATATGAAACACATGTTCAAACAAAAAATTTAGAAACAGCAATAGAATTCTATAAAAAACTAGGATTAGATCTAGCTCATTATATTGAAGAACGCCGTGCAGCATTCTTTTGGTTTGATAAAAAGAAAAAGAGAGAACAAATGCTGGGCGTTTGGGAGGTTTCAGAAGAAAAATTTCATAAAAGCCACTTTGCATTTAAGATTAGCTATGAGGATATCATTCATGCAAGAGAATGGCTTCTTGCAAAAGGTATAAGTCCAAGGCCTGCTTTTGGGCTTAAACCCTCTGAACCAATGGTTCATACTTGGACACCTTCTGCTAATCTCTATTTTTATGATCCAGACGGGAATTCTTTAGAATTTCTTTGTTTACTTCCCGAAAAGAAGAATGTGGAACGAGATGTCATGTATTTAAGTGAATGGGAAAATATCAGAAGTGAAAAATAGGATAAAAAATCATTAGTAACCAATTCTCATCAAAATCTTAAAATGAATACTCATGTTTTTTTAAAGTGCAAACTGGATTAAAATAGCTGGTATTATCAAGGGAAAGATGTCGGTTTTTACAATGTCAATTTTAATGGCAGCTGTTTCTGTTTTGATTTATATTTACCAAAATTGGCATGAAGGGTTTGAAAAAATATCGGACGGACTAACGAAAAGAGAAGTTTTCACTAAATCTAAATGCTCAGAGAGGAAATTCTCTGAGCATTTATTATTCAATTCCTTACAGTGAACCTTGATGGATGAATGCGGCAAAACAAGACCTTACTTTATTATCCATTATTTATAGGATACTATGGAGAGGAATAGAGCGTTTTCCACATAAACTTCCTATGAATTTAATGGTGCTGATAAACAAATGATAAAAGAACTGGAACAAGTATATGTAAAAAATAATTTTGGAATGTTATTTATTGGAATGTCTTTTCCCTTCAAATGAGACGCATAATAGTTCCTGATCCGGTTGACGAACATGTTAACTATAAATTTTCGATTGTTATTCGTGAGTAAAAACTCTTACTAATACATAAACGACAAAAAGAAGAGAAGGAGATACGATGACAAATAAAAAAGAAATAAAAACAGGATGGAACTTCGACAACAGTTACGCCAATCTGCCGAAATCTTTTTTTACCAGCGTAAATCTTAACCCTGTAAGTTCACCGAAATTGATTACTCTTAATGACCCTTTGGCAGCATCCCTTGGATTAAACATACAGGCGCTAAAAAGCGAAGATGGAGTTGCGGCGCTTGCCGGCAACGAGAGTCCTGAAGGTGCTTTGCCTCTAGCTCAAGCTTATGCAGGGCATCAATTCGGCCACTTTACCATGTTAGGGGACGGACGGGCCATGCTGCTTGGTGAGCAAATCACTCCCCAAGGTGAGCGGATTGATATTCAGTTAAAGGGTTCAGGCAGAACGCCATATTCCCGCGGGGGCGATGGACGGGCTTCACTTGGACCTATGCTGCGCGAATACATCATAAGCGAAGCCATGCATGCGCTTGGTATTCCTACCACTCGAAGCCTGGCTGTGGTGACAACCGGTGAGCCGGTAATTCGCGAAACTGAGTTGCCGGGTGCGATTTTGACCCGTGTGGCTGCAAGTCACCTGCGCTTTGGAACTTTTCAATATATTGCAAAATGGGGATCAGTCGAGGAACTTCGGGTCCTTGCTGACTATGCACTTAAGCGTCATTTTCCAGACGTGGATGAGGATGAGAGCCGACATCTTTCTCTGCTTCGGGAAGTAATTAAGCGTCATGCCAAACTGATTGCCAAATGGCAGCTGGTTGGCTTTATTCACGGAGTGATGAACACAGACAACATGACCATTAGCGGGGAAACAATTGATTATGGTCCTTGCGCATTCATGGATGCCTATGACCCGGAAACAGTTTTCAGTTCCATTGACATTCAAGGCAGGTATGCCTATGGAAATCAGCCGTTTATTGCCGGGTGGAATCTTGCTAGATTTGCGGAAACCTTATTGCCGCTGCTGCATGCCGATCAGGAGCAGGCTGTCCAACTTGCACAGGACGAAATTTCAAATTTTATTGAGCTGTACCGACGAAATTGGATTGTTGGAATGAGAGGAAAACTGGGATTATTTAATGAAGAGATTCAGGATGAAGCCCTAATTAACGAACTCCTGAATCTGATGCAGAAGCATCGCGCTGACTATACTAATACATTCGTTGCATTAACTTTTGATAAAATGGAGGATACGATGCTGTTTGGCTCTGAAGAATTTGCTGAGTGGCATAAGCAGTGGCAGGATAGACTTGGAAGGCAGGAGGAACCGAAAACCATCTCGCAGCAATTAATGCGCAGCAGCAATCCTG
This sequence comes from Bacillus sp. V2I10, assembly GCF_030817055.1. NCBI lineage: Bacteria > Bacillati > Bacillota > Bacilli > Caryophanales > Bacillaceae > Bacillus > Bacillus sp. V2I10. The sequence goes on from NZ_JAUSYV010000001.1 coordinate 2,443,847, forward strand.
CAGTAATCCCCCGCAACCATCGAGTAGAAGAGGCCTTAGATGCTGCTGTAAAACAAGGAGACTACAGCGTTATGGAGAGGCTTCTGGGTGTAATTTCCAGCCCGTACGCGCATTCTCCTGAACAGGCTGAATACTGCACACTGCCGCCGGATTCATCAAGTCCTTACAAAACTTTTTGCGGTACGTGACATCAAGAATAAGCATGGAAGAATTGTAATTGGTTCTTTATGATTTTTTCAAGATGAAACATTTTTGCTGATAATCAAGTTTAGTTTTATTTTAACAATTAGGCGCTTATCCAAAGTATGGATAGCGCTTTTTTGAAGTATAAAACCTGATTTCACCTAAATCGTAGAAAGCCATAAAAAATAAAAGGTGATACATATTAGTCATGTATAATATGAATCGCCCTTTTACTTCTTGCTCAATAATCGCACCTGTTAGTCAGTAACTATTATTAATTTAATATAAAAACCCGTGGCTTTTCCTACAAAACCCTCTATGAATATAATATTGATAAGCCTCATTCCTTTTTATTTAATTACTTAGCTATTCAACATGCAGCTAGTTTTTCTCTGATACAGATCCTTTTTTTGATACGGGAGCATTTTTGCCTAATATAACAGAAAAGACAACAATCACTGCTATTACAAGAGTGAAAAATGTGATGGATTCATCTAGAAATACTGTTGCAAATAGAATCATTAAAAATGGTTGTAAGTATTGAATCTGACTAACTCTTGCTATTCCGCCCATAGCCATTCCGCTATACCAAGCAACATATGCTAGAAATTGACTAACAACTGCGAGATAAATAAAACTGACCCAAGCATGTATTGGAGCATGGAGCATTTCAGTTGTAAGGTTTAGCCCAACTGGAATAATGAAAAATGGGGCACCGATCATTATCGCCCAAGCGATTACTTGCCAGCTACCTAATTCTTTCGCTAATTTCCCACCTTCTGCGTAACTAAGTCCAAGTATAATCACTGCTGCTAGTAAAGCTAAATCGGCAAATTGTAATTGACCGAACCCTAGATAAAGTGCATACACAATAACAGCTAAAGAGCCGATTATACTTGAAATCCAGAATTTGAGAGAAGGGACTTCACCAGCTCTAAACATTGCAAATCCGGCTGTGGCTAATGGTAATAGAGCTAATTCCACAGCTCCATGAGAAACAGGCAAGGATTCCATTGCCCTAGACGTGAGGAGAGGAAATCCTAAAACTGCACCAAAAGCAACAATAAGTAGACTTTTGAATTGGCGAGGAGAAGGTAGTTTTTCTTTTCGAACAATCAATACCACGGCTACTAAAATAGCGGCTGCAATTGTTCTTCCTAAACCGACGACCGTAGTCCCAAAATACTCTACTGCAATACTTGTAGAAGGGAGCGTTAAGCTAAAACAAATGACGCCTACTAATCCCAAAAATAGTCCTAATTTCTCTCTGGTTACTCCCTGCATCTTATCCAACCCCAATCTTTATATTTTGTATCACATCTGTACCATTTTTTTCTTATCTTAAAAACAGTTCTGATATAATTAACATACTATGAGTACATACAATAAAAATAAACCATTTTTTTACCCATCTGTCCTGGTACAGTTAAAGGAGGATCAATACATGAACTCAAAATATATTAAGATAATGGAAGAAATTAAGATTCAGTTAGGAGATGGTTCGCTAATTGCAGGCAGTAAGCTCCCATCTGTTCGTCAGTTATCTGAGAATTTTTCATGTAGCAAAAATACGGTCATTAAAGCATACGCCGAACTTGAAAAAGAGCATTTAATTTATTCTGTTCCTAAAAGCGGCTACTATGTTGTGAATGAATTTCAAAAAGCGACGGAAGAAAATGAGGTGATTGATTTCTTGTCTGCCGGTCCAGATAAAAATGTTATGCCTTATGTGGAATTTCAACATTGTATGAATCAAGCAATTGACCAATATAAAGAAGAGCTTTTTACATACTCCGATCAACAAGGACTTTACTCACTACGAGTACAGTTAGTGAAATATTTGCAAAATTTACAGGTGTTCACTCAACCTGAAAGATTAGTCGTTGTATCTGGCTCGCAGCAAGCCCTTAATTTATTAGTTTCTATGCCATTTCCAAATGGAAAAAACAATATTCTAATTGAACAGCCTACTTATTTCGGATTCATTGAGTCCATCAATCTGCATCAAGCTACTGCTTTTGGAATTGAATTATCAATGGAAGGGATTGATCTTGATCGTCTGGAATACATTTTTCGAAATAATGATATAAAATTTTTCTATATTATCCCTAGATTTCACAATCCACTTGGACATTGTTACACGAATAGCGAAAAGAAAAAAATCGTTGAGTTAGCTGAAAAATACGATGTATATATAGTGGAGGATGATATTTTAGGAGACCTTGATCCAAGTCCAAAATCAGATCCTTTATTTTCTTTTGATCCTTCTGGGAGAGTGATTTATATTAAAAGCTTTTCGAAAATTTTTCTCCCAGGGTTAAGGATTGGTACTGTCGTTCTTCCTGCATTAATGATTAACAATTTTTTACGATATAAATTTAGTTCGGATTTTAATAGTTCAGCACTTTCTCAAGGTGCGCTAGAAATCTATTTAAAAAGTGGTATGTTTAATAGCCATCTCAAAAAAGTAAAAGAGGTATACCGTACTAAAATGCAAATCCTTCAAGAAGCATGTGAATTATTGCTGCCGGCTAATACTTATTTTTCTAAACCAACTTCAGGATTCTATCTATCCATCAGTTTGCCAGAGAATGTGAAAGCGAAACAGGTAGTTCATATGCTAAACGAGCAGCATATATATGTTGATGATGCCTCTAGAATGTTTTTAGCAGAATATAAAAAGGAAAATCTCGTTCGATTAAGCATCTCTCAAGTGAACGAGAGTCAAATTAAACTAGGGGTAGAGCGATTGGCTCACTGTATTGCTTTAATTGACAGTAGAAAAAATCATATTACTCCAAATAACTTTTTACTCATTTAGGTAGCATCACAGTATTAGCGGATTTTCAACCCTAAGAAAATATATCAAAACGGTTGTTTATGTGACTTAGAATTTGAGCAATCATATGAGACATACTTACTCCCAAAATCTACAAACTATTAAATAAAAATAAAACCCTCTCAAAACTTGGAGGGTTCTTTAGTTAACTTGCCTCCGAAGTATTGAAAACAGCTGCGTTAGTACCTTCTTGAACTAAACTCCCTCAATAAACTAACCACAATCTCACGATTGCTCTAGAATTCTTAGGATTTCATAGCCATATCATTAACCAGTATCTAAGTAAGATCAGCATTACTCCTCATGGATAGGGATTTACCGAAAAAAGTGTATACTAAGCTAGCCAATTACAGGAAGAAATTGGTTAAGTATCGTTATGATCGCACTTTTGGATGTCCACTTGTCTCATGGAGGTCAACCCTCCCATGCCTCACAGAGTCGATGCTCCTACATTCCTTCGTTCAACCTTTCCATGAGGTGGATGTCGGTCATGCTGCCCCACAGGATCTAAGCCCTCACGTTAGTTGCTTTGCCGACTAATCCGTGCTTCACTTGTAAATGAGTATTAATTAAATGATTGTGTAACCTTAAAATTCAATGAACTATGCGACTGTTTGATGTACCACAAATGTTGCCATATGAGGGATATCCTTTAACATCTTGTCTTCTTGAAACGTAAATTGTTTTTACCGATTGAAAACAGAATTCGAATAAGCTTGTTACACAAGGCGATTAGAGATTGCATTTTCTTTAAAGGGTTGTGAGAACGTGTTGTGTAATAGATATGAAGAGCTTTAAAAGCCTTGTTCTTTGCCACCAGTATCATGGCTGCTCGGAATAAGAGAGCCCTCAATTTCTTTCGTCCCCGTTTGGTAATCTTGGTCTGGCCCTTGTGCTTTCCGGATGTGTTTTCTTTTAAACTTAAACCTGCTAATTTTACGATTTGGCGAGGATGTTGATAGTCTCTGAGGTCGCCGACCTCTGCGAAAAACCCTGCTACTGTATCTCGACCGATCCCTGACACCTCTAACATCTGTGTGACACCTGGGATATGGTCTAATAACTGATCTAATTGATGATCTAATTCTTCGAATTTTAATTGAATAAATTCATACTTCTCTAGTAAAGCACTCAACTCTAATTTCGCCATAGCTGACCCTTGGCGAATACCAATCGAACGATTGGCTGCTTCTTTAAGTGCTCGTATCTTCTTCAAACCTATACTGCGTTTTACCACTTTTCTTAAGGAAAGTAAAAGCTCTTCATCCGTATACTTTACAAGTTCATATGGCAAGGATTCTAGCTTTAGAAAATGAATAGCTGCCTTGCCTTCCCAACTTTTGAACACAGTCAAAAATTCGGGAAAATAACGATCAATCCAGTTATGAACTTGTCCCTGAACGACCTGTAAGTCAACATTGAGAAGATCGCGAAGTTTTTTTGCCACTCGGAGTTCTGCATAAATTCCTTGTGGAATTGTTGGTTCGGCGTATCTTCCATCTTTGACTAACTGTGCAATGACTTTTGCATCTTTCACGTCATTCTTTGTAGGTGAATTATCGTCTAATTCTTTACTTCGTTTAACATGTAGTGGATTAACAGATACGAACTTAATATTATTCTCTTTTAGTAGATAAGCTAGATTTAACCAGTAGTGACCGGTTGGCTCCATGCCTACAATCACTTGATCTAGCTTACATCCTTTAACTAGTTGGTCAATCCAATCTAGAAACGAATGAAATCCTGCTTTCGTATTTTCAAAGAAACACGTTTTACCTAGTTCCAATCCTCTAAAATCTTGTGCTCTCGCGACATGATTGTGCTTGGCGATGTCAACTCCGACAATTAAGGTTTCGGAAGTAATTTGAGAGATTTTATGATTTTGGTTATAATTCATTATGAGGCCTCCAAATAGATGTTTTTGTCCTTTTTAGCTGGCCAGCTCAGGACATATTCATCTTATCAAGAGGTCTTTTTTCATTCAAACCTCATTTTCAGTTATTACAGGAATGCTGCCTCGTTAATTTAAGTACAATTTTTCAAAATCCTGAACTAATTATCCTCTAAAATCATAGTACAGTTAATATAATAATTTTTGATCAAAGATCCTGTGTTATGCAGGATATTTTCTTGTTCAGCAATCTGGCAAGTATTTGAATAAGGTCTTTATCATAAAATACAGATTATTTAACCCGGAAGGAAACTCCGGAAACTAAAATAAGATGTAAAAATAGTTGACTGTACCGAACGGATTGTTTAAAGTGAACCTAATAAAAGACGGAAGGGTGAAAAAAGGACATGATTCAATAATCCTAACTTTTAAGAAGAATCGATATTATTTTCTATATTTATATTCAGGATGCACTTTTATTTCAATCTGAATTCAAAATATCAATTTTATCGGTTTTTTTTCTGGGATAGGTTTATTGTAATGTACTTTTAGACAGTCTAATCAGGCATTGGATAAACAGCCTATTTTAAGTCTGTACTATGAACTACACTACCTCCTATCTCAGAAAATGGGCATAGGAGTTTTTTTTGTTCGAAAATTATTGATGGAGGGATTTAAATGAAATTTGATTTTAGAGAATTTAATTTATCAATTCCCGACTCAGGTCCGTACGGTATAGATTCAGCACAAGACGGAAAGATATGGTTTACACAACATAAAGCAAACAAAATCAGCTGTCTAGATCAAAGTGGTGAGGTAAAAGAGTATAAAGTTCCTACACCTGATGCTAAAGTTATGTGTTTAACTGTATCATCCATGGGCGACATATGGTTTACAGAGAATGGAGCCAATAAAATAGGAAGGCTTACAACATCAGGTATTTTTATTGAATACCCGCTGCCACAGCCGGATTCAGCTCCTTATGGAATAACTGAAGGCTCAAATGGTGATATTTGGTTTACCCAATTGAGTGGGAATCGTATAGGCAAATTGACCACTGAAGGTGATATCCATGAATATGATCTTCCAAATAAGGGTTCCTTTCCTTCGTATATTACTTTAGGTTCAGATAACGCACTATGGTTCACAGAAAACCAAAATAATGCTATTGGAAGAATAACTGAAACTGGAGAGTTAACTGAATACCCTCTGCCTACACAAGAAGCAGGGCCAGTGGGTATTACTAGTGGTAACGATGGTGCACTCTGGTTTGTCGAAATTATGGGCAACAAAATAGGTCGAATCACTACTTCTGGGGTGATTAGCGAATATGATATCCCAACTCCTAACGCACGCCCACACGCAATTACCAAGGGAAAAGATTGCGAAATATGGTTCACTGAATGGGGTGCAAATAAAATTGGCAGGATTACAAGTGACCAAACGATTCATGAATATCAAATTCAAACAGAAAATGCAGAGCCGCATGGTATTGCATTTGGGGAAGATGGTTCCGTATGGGTTGCGTTAGAATGCAACAAAATTGGTAAACTGAATTTAAGTGAATGAGATCGGCATGAGCAGTATTTATGAAACCACAAAACCAGCAAGGACCTAATCCAGAAGAAGGATACTTTAAATAGTAATAAACATATTATATTTATTAAACAATCTATTACAAAGGCTCATATTATAAGGAGATTATTCTTGAAGAACAGTAAATGGAATAAAGCTTTTTTTGATAAATTGGGGATTTTAATCTTCTTGTACCGGGAGCTTTTAGTAACAAGAAAGTTACTTTCGGAAATACAATTTTATATTGATATGATACTTTCGGCGCTTTCCAATAATAAGGATTGTGCTCTTTTTGCATTTAATAGCAGATTACATTGTAAGGTTAGCCAGCTAATGTTGACTGATCTTAATACAAAGCTCTGTTTTGAGATTAAAAATAGATAATAAGAGCGATTGAAATCAGAGAGATGCCACTCTTCATCTACTTATATTTGTAAATTTTGATATATAATCTTTTTATAAAAGTTATAATATTGGAAATCAGCAGAATTAAAAAGTGAACAGTTCTGAAGAGACTATCAAACTAAAACACAATGATCCTCATAAAACTAACGGGCACATTCCTTGAAGCAGGAAAAGAGGGGAGCTGATTTGTAAAATGAACCGCATTATGGTTATGGGAGTATCAGCAGGGGTAGGAAAGTCTACATTTGCACGCAAGTTAGGAGAATTATTAGAAATCTCTGTCTACCATCTTGATGCTTTATACTGGAAACCAGAATGGGAAGAAGCTTCATTAGAAGAGTTTGCAGATGATCAGCAAAAAATTGTCTCTCTAGATCAATGGATTATAGAGGGCAATTATAGTAATACATATGATATTAGAGTGCAGAATGCAGATACGATTATCTATCTGGAGCTTCCCTTAATTGTATGTTTGTATCGAGTTTTCAAGCGCTGGATTCAAAACATTGGGAAAACGAGACCTGACATGGGGGAGGGGTGTAAGGAAAAATTAGACTTCCAATTTCTTAAGTTCATCTGTACCACTTACTATCCCCGTAAGAAAAAGATGGAAACAAGGCTTCAAGCTTTCAAAGGAACGGGTTCTCAAAAAAACATAATCATGCTGAAGAATAAGAAAGAGATCCACTCTTATTTAGAAACTTTATCGCATTGAAATATCTAAATGGGATATTAAGAACATGGATTGAGGAGGGAAATCAATGGAAAAGGAATTTCCGATAATAGAAACAGCAAGATTAATCCTAAGAGCAGCAACATCAGAGGATGCTGATGATATCTTTCACTATCTATCTGATAATGATGTTGTCAAACATATGGGACTAGCACCTTGCCAAACAGTTAAAGACGTTTTGGATGAAATTAATTGGTATCAATCTATATATGAAGAAGGCACAGGAATTAGATGGGGAATCACACTTAAAAATTCGGGTAAGGTTATCGGAAGCTGTGGTTTTCTTAATATGGCTTCCAAACATTATCGGGCTGAAGTAGGTTTTGAATTAAGCAAAACATTCTGGGGAAAAGGGATAGCCGGTGAAGCTTTGGAAGCTGTTGTGAAGTATGGTTATCATCACTTTCAGCTAGAAAGAATTGAGGCTTTAATTGAACCTGCTAATCTCCCATCACAAAAATTAGTAGAAAAGCAAAGGTTTAAAAGAGAGGGCTTGCTGAGACATTATGAGTATACTTGCGGTAAATTTGATGATTTATATATGTATTCAATCATAAAAGAAGATCTGAAGTTTAGTTAGACAAACGAGAATTTTCATAAGAAACATTCCGCTGCCGGAAAAAGAATAATGCAAGGGGAATGATGAGTATGATTTCTCAGTAGTATTGATTGAGTTTGCAAAGATTTTAACAAAGGGGACTGGACTGTAAAGTATATCACTTTCAGTCAGCCCTTTTTTTATTATAGACTTATCTTTAGCTGAACATTTGTTTATCTTTTAATTTAATATTCTATTTCATCGTAATCTTTAGGCTGCGGTACCGGCTGACCGTTATCGCTGGCAGTAATATCATTAATTGTTTGCAGTTCCTCTTGCGTTTCTTCAGTATTTCTTTTAACTTGGTTTCCTTCTTTTTTCACGGTGATTTACTCCTTTCAAGTATCTTGAACTTACACTATTAAAGTTTCCTTTGTATCTAAAGAAAATACATTTTTCAAATTGTAAAGGGTCAATCATGATTTAATATCTCTGTGCAGTTCTCTTTTTTTAATGCTTCCATTATAAACTCTGCATGATGTTAAAAGCAGTTTCCTCATATCGATTCACCTAATTCCGATAATAATGTCTCACTCAATTCACTTCTAATCCGGGCAATGTGCTCTTCAACAAGATTTCTGGCCTGAACGGCATTTCCGGAAGCAATAGCCAAATAGATTCTTTTGTGTTCATCCAGTGTGTCTTGAGCACGGGCTGGGTCAGCCAGGCGGTGTCTGCGGGTTGTGCGGATGGTATCTTCCATGTGCTCACTCATGGTTTGAATCAGTTCAATAAATAAGGAGTTGTGTGTTGCTCTTACAATCGATAAATGAAAGTTGAGATCTGCTTCAAGTCCCGATTCCACGTCAGTTTTTGAAGCTGCCATTTTTTCTAGCGCTTTTCGAATTTTTTCTAAGTCCGCAGAATTCGCTCTTTGAGCTGCCAAATAGGCAGATTCTGCTTCGAGGGCACGGCGTAGCTCGAGCATTTCATAGACCAGATGGCTTTCAGCTTTAGTGATGACAGAAGATAATTCCTCTGTTGAAAGGGGAAATTCTGTTGATTTGATATAGCTTCCGCCGCCTCTGCGAATGTCGATCGCTCCGTGCAGCTCAAGCATCCGCAGAGCTTCTCTGATTGATGTGCGACTAACGTTAAACTTGCTTGCGAGTTCACGCTCAGAAGGGAGTTTATCTCCTGGTTTTAAGTCACCGTTCAGAAAAAATTCTCTGAGCTGTTCCACAATGATTTCATACGTTCGTTTATTTTGCTTCAATGAACCTTCACTCCTCAAAGAGTTGTTGTATTTTTCAGATAATTAAGTATAATGGAAAGTGGTTAGACCAATTTGGAATTGGTAGTACCGCTATCATCATTATAAACGAATTGCAAACGATTACATATTAATTTAGGGGAGAGAGTGGAATGAATCTGGAAATTGCTAATTTGGCAGAAGCTTTAAAAAAAATCCTTCCTGAAAGTCAGGTCTCTATTAATGCGACAGTGAGAGAACAGCACAGCAGGGATGAATCGTATCACGCACCAAGTCTCCCGGATTTGGTTGTGTTTCCTGAGACGACTGCACAAGTAAGCGAAATTATCAAATTCGCAAATACATATCAAGTGCCTGTTGTGCCATTTGGACTTGGCTCGAGCTTAGAAGGACATGTGATTCCTTATGATTTGGGGATTACGATTGATTTTTCCCTTATGAATAAAATTCTTGAAGTAAGGGAGCAGGATTTTCTTGTAAGAGTCCAGCCTGGCGTCACGCGCTCTCAATTAAATAAAGAACTTAAGAAATACGGCCTGTTCTTTTCAGTTGATCCAGGAGCAGATGCAACTCTTGGGGGGATGGCGGCGACAAATGCAAGCGGCACAACTTCAGTCCGCTATGGTGTCATGCGGGATCAAGTAAGAGACCTTGAAACGGTCCTTGCAGATGGAACGATTATTCACACAGGAAATTCGGCTGAAAAATCTTCTTCCGGCTATCATTTGAATGGGATTTTCGTAGGCTCAGAGGGAACGCTCGGCTGCTTTACGGAGCTTACATTGAAGGTATACGGTATTCCTGAGCACGTAATGGCAGCAAGAGCATCTTTTCCAACGGTCAATGATGCTGTTCAGGCAGTGGTTTCCATTCTGCAGGCGGGAATTCCCATTGCAAGAGTAGAGCTTGTTGATGAGCCTTCCATGAAGCAGGCCAATCTTTACAGTGAAACAGACTACCTTGAAAAACCGACTCTCTTCCTTGAATTCCATGGAAATGAAGCAGGACTTAGACAGGACGTTGAGTTTACGAAAGAGATTGTTGCTGATCTGCATTGTGAAAGAATTGAATTTGAAACAGATAATGCTGCGAGAAATAAGCTTTGGGAAGCAAGACACCATCTGGCTTATGCCTATGTTCACGGATTTCCCGGGAAAAAGCTGATGGTGACGGATGTGTGCCTGCCTATTTCAGAGCTTGCTGGTGCGATACGGAAGGCTAGGAAAACCATCGATGAGCTTGGCCTTGACGGCGGGATTGTAGGTCACGTTGGGGACGGGAATTTTCACGTTTTATTAATGCTTGATACGGCGGATCCTCTGGAAGTAAGCAAAGCGGATCAATTAAATGAAACCATCGTGCTTTATGCACTCGAACGCGGAGGAACATGTACGGGGGAGCATGGAGTCGGAGTGGGGAAAATGAAGTATCAGGAAAAAGAGCATGGCGAAGCGCTGCGTGTCATGGAAAAAATCAAGCAGGCGCTCGATCCTCAAAATGTTCTGAACCCGAATAAAATTGTTAGAGTGAAAAGAGAGGGATGAGTCTATGAAGGTATTGGAAGCGATCAGCAATCTAGCAGGAAAATATTTTGCTCTTTGGGTCATTTTAGTTGCATTTATCGCCTTCATGATCCCAGCGCCTTTCCTTTGGTTTAATGGTTATATAACGATACTGCTCGGCATCGTTATGTTTGGTATGGGTTTGACGCTTAAAGCGGTTGATTTTAAAATTGTCGCAACAAAACCGCTGCCGGTCATCATCGGGGTTTGTGCCCAATTTGTCATTATGCCATCAGTAGCATTCCTGCTTGCATACGGTATGAAATTGCCGCCGGAATTGGCAGCCGGGCTAGTCCTCCTCGGGGCTGTTCCAGGCGGTACAGCTTCAAATGTAATGGTTTATCTTGCAAAAGGTAATCTTCCTTTGTCCATCGCCATGACGTCACTATCGACCATCATTGCACCGATTGCAACACCGTTAATCTTATTAATGCTTGCAGGTCAGTGGATGCCAATTGATCCAGTATCGATGTTTATGTCAATCACTCAGGTCATTATCGTTCCTATTATTTTAGGAATTACAATCAGAAAATTTTTTCCTGGAGCAGTTGATAAGAGCATCACGGTTATTCCGCTCATCTCAGTTTTAGCCATTATCATTATTGTATCTGCTGTCGTTTCTGCCAATGTTGAGAGTATTGTTTCGTCTGGTCTGCTTATATTCTCAGCCGTCATCCTGCATAATACTTTCGGACTCTTGCTTGGGTATTTGACTGCCAAAGTTCTTGGACTTGATGAAGGTACGAGGAGAGCGATTTCAATTGAGATTGGCATGCAAAATTCTGGCCTGGGGGTTGCGCTCGCAACTGCCCATCTCGGTCCGCTAGCTGCGCTGCCAAGTGTACTTGGAGCAGTATGGCATAACATTTCCGGTCCAATTCTTGCAACCTATTGGTCAAAAAAGCCGGTAGCCGAAGATAATAAAAAGTGGTCTGAGCAGCCAGCTGAAGTAAAAATGTAAAGAGAAGACACAATGAGCGATGCTTATTGTGTCTTTTTTGATTAAAGGATGATTCTTTAAAAACAGTAAACGGATTTAATCGGCATACCTTGGAATTGGTACCTAATCGAGCTGTGCCAAATCCGCATTTTCTGTGCGAAAAGCCACATTTTTTATGCACTCTTCGGACCGCTTCCGGTTATCTGTAGTATACAAAATCAACGCAATCTGCGTTTCTCTTTAAATATCTGAGATTAAACCACAGGCATTCTCCCAATATAGTGAGATTCCGGTCTGAAAATCGTATTATTTTCAGACTGCTCCAGGACATGAGCCGTCCAGCCGACAACTCTGCTTGCTGTAAAAGTCGGGGTGAAAAGCTCAGTTTCCATTTGAATAGATTTCATAATGGCTGCAGCATAAAATTCAACATTTGTGTATAATGCTCTTCCCGGTTTCAGCTCTTGAAGCAGGCTGACAGCAGCTGTTTCCACATCTAGGGAAAGACTAAGCCATTCATCCTTGCCTGCAATCTCAAGTAAAACTGATTTCAGTGCCGAAGCTCTTGGGTCATGCGTTTTATATACGCGATGGCCAAACCCCATTAATCGTTCCCCGCGATTTATTTTCTCCCGAATCAGTTTTTCAATATTACCGCTTTTAGCCGCTTCATCTAAAAAGGCAATGACTTCAGAAGGGGCTCCTCCATGAAGCGGACCTTTCATCGTGCCAATAGCGGAGGTCACCGCTGAATAGATGTCAGACTCGGTAGAGACAGTAACTCTGGCCGAGAATGTAGAAGCATTCATTCCATGCTCTAGAGTTAAAATCATATAGGTTTCCAGAGCCTTGCGTTTGGATTCCGCAGGCTTTTCTCCATTAAGCATATAAAGATAATTTTCAACATGATCAAGCTCTGCTGAAGGGCGGACAAAGGGTCTGCCTTCTAAATGGCTTTTTCTGCATGCGATGATTGTCGGCATCATAGCCGTTAACCGGATGCTGTCTGAATAAGAGGGCTTATCTTTATTTGAAGGACCAGCTGCTGAAACCGCTGTTCTCAAAACGCTCATAAAATCCATCTCAGCCGGGAGACTGATTAGCAGATTTTCTAAATACTCAGGAAGCTCACGATGTTTTTTCAGTTCTTTTTTCAGCTGAAGGAGCTGGCTGGGGTCTGGCCATTCTCCATGCCAAAGTAAATACGATACTTCTTCGAACGAATGAATTTTCGTCAATTCCCCAATATCAAATCCTCTGTAAATCAATCGGCCATTTACCCCGTCAATATGGCTGATTGCTGTTTCAGCAGCTGCAACGCCTTTTAATCCTTTGATAACCATGAAAATCTCTCCTTTCCTTTGTACTGTTTATTTTATAAAATAATAAGTATTAAGAAAATTAAATATATATAAATCGTTTGATTAAGAATCTTAATTAGGAGAATGCATATGGAATTCACTTGGCTCCAAACATTTGTCACGGCTGCAGAATGCGAAAATTTCAGAAGAACAGCTGAGCTTCTCTACATTTCCCAGCCAACTGTTTCCGTTCATATCAAACTACTTGAAAAAGAGCTCGGGGTTTCCTTATTTGAGCGAGATGGCAGGAGAATTAAGCTGACAGAAGAGGGAAGGCTTTATTTGAAGCATGCAAAGGAGCTTCTTTCAGTTTATCAGAATGGGCTAGTAAAGCTTCAATCCTTTCAGCAGGGGTTTACATCGCAGTTTACCCTGGCTATTTCCCCGCTGATTGCGGACACGATTCTTCCTTATGTACTTAAAAAATACTGCAACCAGTTTCCTGAGGTAGAAATTTCCGTTAAAATTATTGAATCAAGCGAGATTGAAAAGGCGGTGCAAAATGAAAAGGTGGATCTGGGTTTGTCCTGTTCAGAAAGCACGCATCCAGATATAAACTGTCAGCTTCTGTACAAAGATAAGGTATTACTTGTCGCCCCACACGATGGAATGGATTCTGAAAGTGCACTCCCTCTTAATGAGGAAGAGGTTTTAACATCAAATTACCTTCTCACTCATAATCATCCTGTATACTGGGATTCCCTGTGCAGAGCTGTAAAAACAAACTATCCCGGCATTCGAATGATGGAGGTCTCCCAAATTCACATTACGAAACGGTTTATTGTCGAAGGACTTGGCGTTTCGTTTCTTCCAGCTTCAACTGTAAGGAGAGAAATGCTTGAAGGAAGACTGCTGGAGGTCGATTGTCCCTCTATTCCATTGCCTGAAGCTCATACATATGCCATCATGAAATACACACATAAAAAGCAAAAAGAATTTTTAGCATTTCTTTCGCAGTTCAGAATTTAAAAGGAGGGCATTTTATATGAAAAAAACGATCGTTTTTACAGGAGGCGGTTCAGCAGGGCATGTCACGCCAAATATCGCGATTATGGATGAGCTCGATAAAAGCGTCTGGGACGTCCAATATATAGGTTCTAAAAAAGGGATTGAAAAGGAACTGATTGAGAAAATCTCTATTCCCTATCATGGAATTTCCAGCGGAAAGCTGAGAAGATATCTCGATTTTGAAAACGTGGTTGACAGTTTTCGTGTGTTAAAAGGCTGTATGGATGCAAGGAGAGTACTAAGAAAACTGAAGCCTGCTGTAGTTTTCTCAAAAGGCGGTTTTGTTTCCGTACCGGTCATTATTGCAGCAAGATCATTGAAAATTCCTGTTCTGATTCATGAAAGCGATATGACTCCGGGACTTGCCAATAAAATTGCACAGCGCTTCGCTACAAAAATATTTACTTCATTTGATGAAACGCTGAACTATTTTCCAAAAGATAAAACGGCTGCCATCGGATCACCGATTCGCAGAGGGATTTTAAAAGGATCTCCATACAAAGGAACGGAGCTGCTCGGCTTTGACCGCAAACGTCCGGTCTTAACAGTGATGGGGGGCAGCCTCGGGGCAAAAAAAATCAACGAGACTATTAGAGCTGCATTGCCGCTGCTGAAAGATTATCAGATTATTCATTTATGCGGAAAAGGCAATGTTGATGAAAACTATGCAAATTTGAAGGACTACAAACAATTCGAATACGTTCATGACGAGCTGCCTCATTATTTAGCAGCAACGGAATTTGTCATTACTAGAGGAGGCTCGAATTCCATTTTCGAATTCCTTGCATTAAAAATCCCTATGCTCATCATTCCTCTTACGAAAAATCAAAGCAGGGGAGATCAGATATTAAACGGGAGATCGTTTCAGGAAAAAGGATATGCCATGATGCTTGAGGAAGAAAATTTATCAGTGGATACATTGGTTATACATCTTGCTGATTTAAAGAAAAGAAGAGATGCTATGAAGGAGAAAATGACATCACTTGAGAAGAAGGACGCTATTGGAGTATTGGTAAGGGAGATAAACGCCAGATAAGAAACTTCTAAAAAGGGAGCAATAGATGCTCCCTATTATGCCTCTTTTCATTTGAAAAGCCAAGAATTTGCTGGACGTGAAAGTTATCATGCTCCACCATTGCATTCATGCAGGATAGAATGGTCTGCTCTTTATCTTGAATGATAGGGTTTGTTTACGAGTTCAAGAGAATTGGGCTCTTTTTTTATGTATTAATATGATAAATTATAAAAAAGAAAGGAGAGTGGAGAAATTGATCGCATTGTATAAATTGAATAAATCACTAGAAGCAACCGTCACTCAGATATTAAGTGAACACGGTCATAAGCCTTCCTGCTTCCATTCAAAAAAAACAGTTATAGATCATATGATGAACCCATTTGTTCTAATTACGCCCTTAACTTATGTAAACGAGGTTCACTCACTTTCCATTCCAATTGTTTCACTTTCCATTCACTTAAATGATTTCGAAAAAACAATAGAAGACCATGATCTTAATGAGAAAAATCCCCTTATTATAGTCTCAGAAGAAGAAAAAAAGTGGTTAGACACTGAAAATCATCTTAGGCATCAAAATCGTTATGAAATTTGCAGCAGGGAACAGGTTCACTTCGGTTACGCAAAGAAAAACACAACCATTCTTGTTCCTTCTTGGGAAAATAACCTTTCATTTGCACAACAATTGAAGAAACATCTCTTTTTTGTTCAGCCTTCAATGGATACGATTATTTCCGCTATTCGTCAGGCAATCCAATTAATCGATGTTACAAAAGAGATGTTTAAAGAAAAATATCAAGTGCAGGCTATTGTAGATTCTGCACATGATGGATTAATAGCAGTTGATCGGCAAGGGAAAATCACGCTGACCAATAATAATGCGAAAGTATTTCTGGGTTTGGAAGCAGAAGTTATAGGGCGAAATATTGCAGATTATATCCCAAATTCAGATATGCTGAGAGTTCTGCAAACAGGTAAGAAGGAAATAGGGGATGTAGCCAAAATTCAGGACCGGCAATTCATGATTAATCGGTATCCGGTTATTCTTAATAACACTGTTGTAGGAGCAGTATCCAATTTTAAAGAGATTACAGACCTGCAAAGGCTGGAAATGAAGTTAAGGAAAAAGCTGCATGAGAATGGTCTGGAGGCTAAATATACGCTTAATGACATTGTTGGAGAAGCAAAAAAAATCTGTGAAGCAAAGGAACAGGCAAAGATTTTTGCGAAAACAGACGCTACGGTATTAATTACAGGGGAGTCTGGAACAGGAAAAGAATTATTTGCCCAGGGAATTCATTTACAAAGCACCAGAGCAATTGGACCTTTTGTTGCAGTTAATTGTGCCGCATTTCCTGAAAGTTTACTGGAGAGTGAACTATTTGGCTACGAGGAAGGTAGTTTTACTGGAGCAAGAAAAGGAGGAAAACAAGGACTATTTGAATTGGCGCATGGCGGAACTTTATTTTTAGATGAAATAGGTGAAATGCCATTGCAAATTCAGGCGCACTTATTAAGAGTTTTACAGGAGAGGTCAATTCGAAGGATTGGGGGCAAGCGTACTATACCCGTGAATGTCCGTATTATCGCAGCAACCAATTCAAATATTGAATCCGAAATTGGAAATAAGCGGTTTAGAAATGATTTATACTATCGTTTAAATGTGCTTTCACTTGATTTGCCGCCATTACGCACAAGGCTTGCGGATATTCCCCTCCTTACCCGCCATTTTATCCAGCAATTCAATGAACAGCATCGCAAACAAATAGAAAAGATTGATGAAGACTTTTTTTCAGTATTACAAGAGTATCACTGGCCGGGAAATATCCGTGAGTTAAGAAATGTCCTGGAACGAATTGTCTTGCTTCAACAAGATTCAGTCATATCTGCAAAAGATGCCTCGTTTTTTTATCCAAAACTTAGAATAAACAGATCCCACACAACTGCTGGCAATGCAACCATTAAAGGAAAAGAAAGAGATTTAATTCAAGTTGCGCTCCAGCAATATGAAAGTAAGTCAGAAGCAGCAAAATCACTTGGAATTGATCGATCGACCCTTTGGCGGAAAATCAAAGAATATAAGCTTTAGTGTTTTAATCTGAAACACATGATGTAAAATGAAACATTAATAATAGATGCTCAGAATTTTTATACTTTAAAACGCCTTTATAATTCAGAATATTTTAAATTAACAGAATTGGCATGGAACTTGCATTAATAATTTATTAACAGAACAAAAAGAGGTGATAGCTTGCAACATTTCTCAATAGCCGCCATACCTGGAGATGGAATTGGACCTGAAGTCATGGCAGAAGGATTAAAAACATTAAAGAGAATTGAGGAACTCCACGGAGGAATTCATTTCTCCATAGACACATTTGATTGGAATTGTGATTACTACTTAAAACATGGAAAGATGATGCCGGAAAATGGCTTGGACATTCTGCGGGATTACGATGTCATTCTGCTTGGAGCAATTGGTGCTCCAACTGTGCCTGATCACATTTCAGTATGGCAACTGATCTTGCCCATTCGCAGGGCCTTTCAGCAGTATATCAATTTGAGGCCTATTAAACTATTAAGAGGTTTGAACAGTCCCCTCCGGTATAAAGCTCATGATGATTTGAATTTTGTTGTTGTCCGTGAAAATACTGAAGGGGAATACTCCAACATGGGAGGGCGCCTTCACGAGAATACTCCTTTTGAGCTGGCGGTACAAAATAATGTTTTTACGAGATATGGAAGCGAAAGAGTCATCAAATATGCCTATTCGCTTGCTGAAAAAAGACCTAAGAGAAGGCTGACGGCAGCAACAAAATCGAATGGTATAAATCACTCGATGCCTTTCTGGGATGAAATCGTCAGAGAAGTCGGCATGCATCATCCGAACATCAAGACTGATATTTATCATATTGATGCACTGGCTGCTTACTTTATTACAAGACCGGAAGAATTGGATGTAGTTGTTGGCAGCAACCTGTTTGGCGATATTTTAACTGATCTGGGCGCAGCCATTGTCGGTGGCCTTGGTCTTGCGCCTTCTGGAAACATTAATCCGGAAAAAAACTATCCGTCGATGTTCGAACCGATTCATGGTTCTGCACCTGACATCGCCGGAAAAGGAATTGCCAATCCTATTGCACAAATCTGGAGTATTAGCTTAATGATGGAGCATCTTGGCTTTTCTGATATAGGCGACTTGATCGTTTCTTCTATTGAAGAGGTTCTTCTTGAACAAAAAGTGTCTACCCCTGATCTCGGCGGTAAAAATACGACAAGTGAATTTGGAGAAGCCATTCACCAGAAAATGACCAAAATGAGCATGAATTCTATATAAGGAGATGAAAATGATGACTGAGACACAAACTTCCCTGCTGAATCAAAAAAACTTCCATTTATACATTAATGGAGAACAAATTCACACTGTCGATCATATTCCTGTCTACCATAAGTACACAGGTGAAGTGATTGCATCAATCTCTAAATCGGAAAAACAACATGTGAATCAAGCTGTGAGTGCAGCTGAAAAAATCTTTAAATCAGACAAATTAACTGCCTATCAACGATCTAATATTCTATCAAAAGCAGCAGACTTAATGGAACAAAGACGGGAGGATTTTGAGATTTCATTAGTAAGAGAGGTTGGAAAAACACGCAAAGATGCATCAGGGGAACTGGATCGCACGATTAACACGATTCGTTTGTCTGCTGAAGAAGCTAAACGAATAGCAGGAGAAATGATTCCTCTTCAGGCGACGGAAGGTTCAGATAAACGTCTGGGATTTACCATTCGTGTTCCTAAAGGGGTCATAGGAGTGATTACCCCATTCAATTATCCTTTATTATTGGGCATCCATAAAATAGCGCCCGCTCTTGCGGCTGGAAACACCATTGTAATTAAGCCTGCAACTTCAACTCCTCTTGCAACCTTTCAGTTAGTAGAACTCTTAGAAGAGGCAGGTCTTCCTAAGGGATATGTGAACATCATAACCGGAGCAGGAAGTGAAGTGGGTGAATGGCTATTGGAAGATGAACGAATTGCCATGTATACGTTCACGGGTTCTGGTGAAGTAGGCAAGCATATTAAAGAACGAAGCGGACTGAGGCCTGTAGCGCTTGAACTGGGAAACAATTCTCCAAATATTGTTCATCATGATGCAGATCTCAATCTTGCTGCAAAACTGACAGCCAGCCGGAGTTTTCATAATGCTGGACAGGCCTGTATAGCTGTACAGCGCTTATATGTCCATCAATCGGTATTAAAAGAGTTTACGGAAAACTACTTATCGCATGTTCAGCAGCTGATAGTCGGCGATCCTGAAAAAACAGAAACAGATGTGGGCCCGATGATCAGTGAGAAAGATGCTATTCGATCAGAGGAATGGGTGAGAGAAGCCATAGAACAAGGAGCCAAATCTTTGCTTCCATTAAAGAGGGAAGGGGCGGTCTTATATCCAGTGGTACTTGTTGACACAAATCCTGCCATGAAGGTGGTGTGTAAAGAAGTCTTTGCCCCGATCGTTTGTATCATCCCTTATCAAGATATTGAAGAGGCATTTCATTCGGCTAATCAATCAGAATATGGTTTACAGGCAGGAATTTTCACACGTGATTTGCAGCTGGCTATGAGGGCGGCAAAAGTGCTGGAATACGGTGGAGTCATTATTAATGATGTATCCACTTATCGTAATGACGTTATGCCTTATGGGGGAGTGAAAAACAGTGGCCTTGGGAAGGAAGGGCCGCACTATGCGATTCAAGAAATGACAGATGAACGAATGGTGGTGATGAACCTGTGACTGCACGATTGTTAGAAGGAAAAACAGCCATTATTACAGGTGCGGGCTCAGGTATGGGAAAAGCTGCAGCCAAATTGTTTGCAGCACAAGGGGCAAACGTGGTTCTATCTGACATAAATAAAGATGCAGCAGACCAGACGGCGAAAGAAATAGAACGCACAGGACACGTTAAAACGGTTCACACGGATGTAGGAGATGACGAAAGCGTCCAAAATCTTGTCAAAGAGGCATTTAATGAATTTGAAGATATAGATGTTCTGATTAATTGTGCTGGCGTTCCGCAATTCTTTACCCCGATAGAAGAAATGAGCTTAGGTGAATGGGATAAAATTATGTCGGTTAACTTGAAATCGATTTTTCTAACCACACGTCATCTTGTTCCAATTATGAAAAGAAAGGAAAAAGGATCGATTATAAACATTGCATCGATTGCAGGAATAAGAGCAAGGCCTGGATTAAATGCCTATTGTGCATCTAAAGGAGCAGCGATTATGTTAACCAGGGCATTGGCGCTAGAATTGGCTCCTTTTAAAATACGGGTCAATGCCATTAATCCAGGCCCTGCTGAAACACCAATGCTTGAGAGATTTTTACCGGGAAATTCCCAAAAAGTAGAAGAGGATAAAAAGAAAATTTTTCTTGAAAGTGTTCCTTTAGGTACGTTAATTCAGCCGGAGGATATTGCCCAAGCGGCACTATATCTTGCTTCTGATCTCGCCAGGGCTGTTACTGGGGAAATCATGAATGTTGATGGGGGAAGGGGAGTGTAATGAGTAAACCATTCATCCAAATAGATGGAATTTCATTTGAATATACAATTAACAACCAAAAGACAGTTCCTGTTCTGCAGAACGTTTCCTTTGATGTACATCCGGGTGAATATGTGGCGATAATCGGACATAATGGCTCTGGAAAATCAACGCTGTCCAAACATCTTAACGGAATTCTAAAACCGCAGCTGGGCGATATTTATGTGGATGGTTTAAATACCAGAGATAGCGGACTGCTCCGTGAGATTCGTCAAAAAGTAGGGATGGTCTTTCAGCATCCCGATAACCAGATTGTCTCGACTATTGTTGAAGATGATGTAGCTTTTGGGCTGGAGAATATCGGAGTACCTGCTTCAGAAATGAAGGCAAGAATTGATTTCGCATTAGAAGCGGTTGGGATGAGTGAATTTCGGAAACGCCCTCCTCATCATCTCTCAGGAGGCCAAAAGCAGCGGGTTGCTATTGCAGGGATCCTTGCGATGAAGCCTGATTGCATTGTGCTGGATGAAGCAACCAGTATGCTTGACACGTTTGGAAGAAGAGATATTCTGGATGTCGTCCGCAAGCTTAATAACGACGGAATGACGATCATTACTGTAACCCACCATATGTCAGAGGTAGCTGAAGCAAGCCGGGTTATTGTCATTGAAAAAGGTCAAATCGTAATGGATGGTGCACCAAGAGAAATTTTTCAGCAGCATGAACTGCTGCATCGATTGCAGCTGGATGTCCCTGTAGCCAGCCAATTAGCAAGGCTGATTCATAAACATGACAATGAATATGAGGCTGATTTGATTCATAATGACGAGATCATTCAAGAGGTCATCCGTTTATCAGCTAAAAGAGGGGTGTATGCAGGTTGAGCGAATTTCCCATTCTTGAAGTGAAGGACTTACACCATATCTATATGGAAAAGACACCTCTTGAACACAAGGCCCTCTCTGGAGTAAGTTTACGTGTTGATAAGGGAGAATGTATAGCCATTATTGGACATACAGGGTCAGGTAAATCGACTTTAATTCAGCACTTTAATGGGCTGATGCGGCCCCAGCAGGGTAATGTGATAGTGAATGGCCAGCATTTATCTAATCCAAAGCTAGATGTAAAAGCGCTGCGGAGAAAGGTCGGCCTTGTGTTTCAGAATCCAGAGGATCAGATTTTTGAAAAATTGATCGGTGATGATATTGCTTATGGCCCATTAAAGATGGGACTTCCTTTAAAAGAAGTAAGAGACCGTGTGAAATGGGCAATGGAATTGGTTGGGCTTTCATTTGAAGATTTGAAAGACCGTGCTGCCTATGCCTTAAGCGGCGGCCAAAAAAGAAAAGTCGCTCTGGCCGGAGTGCTGGCTTTAAAGCCGGAAATTTTGGTATTGGACGAGCCGACAGCAGGCCTTGATCCGAGGTCAAGACAGGAACTTTTGGAGCAAATCGTTCAGTTGAACAAAAAGGAAAATATGACAGTCATTTTTGTCTCTCACAACATGGAAGAAGTGGCGTATTTAGCAAATAGAATTTACGTTTTAGCAGAAGGAAGAAATCTGATTGAAGGAACACCGGGAAACATTTTCGGTAATTCTGAAATCCTGGCAAAACATCATATTGGAGCACCGCAAACTGTGGAGATTCTGGCGCAGCTAAAAGATCGGGGATATACTGTCAATCTTAATGCATATGAAATAGAGGCTGCAGCAAAAGAACTGGTTTCTGTCATCCAGTCAAATAGGAGGTGAGGAAAATGGCTGGTTTTGAATTCGAGTTGACCCGGAATATTACCATAGGGCAGTATTTGCCGACAGGTTCACTCATTCATCGTATGGATCCCCGGATGAAGCTCTTAGCATTTACCATCCTTGTCATTGCAATGGCTATTTGTGACACATATGGGGGAAACATAATCGCGCTTGCTTTTGCATGTTATTTATTTTATATATCACGTATTCCAATTAGCTATGGTTTGTCAGGAGTCAAACCGGCTGTACCTTTCATTTTAATATTAGCGGTATTGCAGCTGTTATTCTATAGCGAAATTGCTTCAGGCGGAACGGTTTTTGTCGATTATGGATTTATTCTAATTACTAGTGACAGCGTTCGTCTGGTAATCGTTTCAGCCCTTCGTTTTATAGAAATCATTTTTTTAAGCAGTGTTTTAACCTTAAGCACTTCAACCACTCAAATTACACATGGGATCGAAAGTCTGTTAAGACCTTTAAAGCATGTTAAGTTTCCGGTTCATGAATTTGCTTTAATCATTACGATTGCGATTCGCTTTGTTCCTACATTTGCAATGGAAATGGAAAAAATGATGAAAGCTCAAGCCTCTAGAGGTGCAGAATTTGGCACAGGAGCATGGTGGAGAATTATCCAGCGAACCAAGGATGTATTTCCGATTATCATTCCACTATTCAATGTTGCGATGGCGAGAGCTGAAGATTTAGTGCTTGCGATGGAATCCAGATGCTATACCCCGGGGAGTGAACGGTCAATTTATACAAAGTATAAAGCTCAAAGCAGGGATTATAGTGCACTTCTTTTCTGTATTCTGTTTACTATTCTATTATTGGCATTTCCATTTCCCTATTAGATTTTAATCCATATCTATTATTAAAAAATGGAATACCATTCTAGCTATCTGAAAAAAATAAGGAGGGTAATTGAATGGAAAAAGGTCTAACCACTAGAAAGATTGTCATTGCTGGAGTATTAGGAGCAGTAGCTATTTTGCTTGGTGTCACCCGATTAGGTTTTATTCCTGTTCCAACTGCAGCAGGAAACGCTACCATCATGCATGTCCCGGCAATCATCGGAGGAGTCATGCAAGGCCCGTTTGTTGGACTGGTCATTGGACTGATCTTCGGTGTGTCTTCGTTCCTTGATGCAACCATTCCGTTATTTAAAGACCCGCTGGTTGCTATACTGCCGCGATTATTTATTGGAGTAACAGCCTATTTATCTTACATTTCCTTGAAGAGAGTCAACGAGTATGCCGCTATTGGGGTGGCGGGATTTGTAGGAGCGTTTACCAATACGCTGCTTGTTTTGACAATGGCGGTCATTAGAGGATATATTGCTCCAGGTGTCGCGGTTACGATTGCTGTAACAAACGGAATACCGGAAGCAATTGTTTCCGTGATCATTACGCTGGCAGTGGTTGTCGCATGGAAAAAGCTGGACCATAGCGGAAACAAGAAATCAAAGATTTCTGGAGAAATGTAGTGGAACGATTTCATAACATAACAGACGTTCCTGGCGTTAAAGTCGGGAATGAAGAGGACAATTTAGGTTATACGGGCTGTACCGTTTTATTGTTGGAGAAAGGTGCTGTATGCGGTGTAGATGTAAGAGGTTCAGCTCCTGGAACAAGGGAAACCGATTTATTAAATCCAGTGAACCTTATAGACCGGGTTCACAGTATCTGCCTGGCGGGAGGAAGTGCCTATGGTCTTGATGCAGCAAGTGGTGTTATGCAGTTTTTGGAAAAGAAAGGTATTGGACTGGATGTGGGTGCAGGAGTTGTTCCGATTGTACCGTCAGCTGTCCTGTTTGATTTACCCGCAGGGGACCCTTCAGTTCGTCCAGATCAGAAAATGGGTTATAAGGCTGCATCAAACGCAAAAAGAGGATATTTCCCGTTAGGTAATTCAGGAGCGGGCTGCGGGGCCACGGTTGGAAAAGTGGCTGGCCACCATCGGGCTATGAAAGGCGGGCTTGGTTCCGCGTCTAAAGTTTTTCCAAATGGTTTAGTTGTAGGAGCCATTGTTGCAGTAAATGCAATGGGGGAAATTCGAAATCCCGAAAATGGAGAAGTGATTGCCGGTGCCAGAGATGATCAGGGGAAAATAAAGAGCAGTTTAGAATGGATGCTAGAACAGCCTGCCATTCCCCTAAAGCCTGGTACCAATACAACAATAGGGGTTGTCGCTTGCAATGCGAAGTTAACTAAATCACAGGCCTCTAAGGTAGCGTCCATGGCACATAATGGATTAGCCAGAACCATTTATCCTGTGCATACGATGTTTGATGGAGACACGATCTTTTCTTTGAGTACAGGGGATATGAGTGCATCAGTTGACCTGATTGGGACAATTGCTGCTGACATTTTGGCAGAAGCAGTCATCCTGGCTGTTCAGAATGCTGAAGGAATTGAAGGCTTTCCATCAAGTAAAGAAGTCAATGAATCTCATTAAGAAAGGACGATTGCAATGACAGCAGCGATAGAATCTATTCTTCCTTTTATTGATAAAAAAGAAGTGATTGAACTGACAAGGAGTCTTATTCGTATACAAAGTGTCTATCGGCCAAATGTCGAGGGTGGAAACGAAGAAAAGGCTGCCCGTTTCATAGTTGAATACCTTAAGAACATCGGATTAGATGTTCATTATGAAGAAGTGGTGCCGGGACGGCCAAATGTTATTGCGGTTTATGACTCTGGCATTCCAGGCAAAACCCTCTTATTTGAAGGACATACGGATGTAGTGACTGAAGGAGATATTGATTCATGGACCTATGATCCTTTTGGCGGAGAAGTCAGTAATGGCAGAATTTATGGCAGAGGTTCTTGTGATACGAAAGGAAACCTTGCTGCTGCCATTTCTGCTGTTCATTCTATAAAAAAATCAGACGCTGCATTTAAAGGGAAAATGATCCTTTGTATCCCCTGCGACGAAGAGGGAATGATGATCGGAATTAAAGATTTTATTAAAAAAGGCTGGGCAGATGGAGTTGATGGAGCCATTATCTGTGAACCTGAGGAGAATCAGCTCTGTATTACACAAAAAGGGGCGATGCGCATTGTATTAAAAACTTACGGAAAAATGGCTCATGGTGCGATGCCGCTCACCGGAATTAATCCAAATACACGAATGGCCAAATTAATCGTAGAATTGGATCAATTGGAACATCGGGAAAAAGAACGTATGGGTGAACATCCCTATCTTGGGTGGCCTAGTATTACGCCAACTATCTTACAAGCGCCAGTTAAGGGAGAAGCGCAAATCAATGTAGTTCCTGCACAATGTATGACTACACTAGATATTCGGACGGTTCCCGGGCAGGAGCATCATGAATTGAGGAAAGAAATAGAAGTCATTATTGAACGGCTGGGGAAAGAAGATCCACATTTCAAAGCGACACTTGAACTGATTGAAGACAGACCTTGGACAGAGACACCGAAAGATCATGAGGTGGTACAGGCGGTAGCGCAGGCTTATAAGGAAGTTACAGGCAAAGAACCCGTATACAATGGGGTCCCTGGGGCGACAGACGGGACGTTCCTTCATCTTGCAGGTGTGCCGATCATTACAACAGGAGCAGGTGACCGCCATATCCCCCATCATGCCGATGAATATGTAGATATTGATGAGCTCGTTGAAACTGTGCAAATCTACACTCTTTCTGCTCTTAACTTTTTAAAGTAGCACTTCACAAAGTAAAAATAACATCAACCTTTGTAATGAAATAATTGAGGTAAATTGAATAAAAGAGGTGTGCCATGAGGCTAACTTTTGGCACACCCTTTTTTACTTTGAAAACGGCTAGAAATACCTGTTCTTTTATGGTGGGCAGGTATAC
This sequence comes from Bacillus sp. V2I10, assembly GCF_030817055.1. NCBI lineage: Bacteria > Bacillati > Bacillota > Bacilli > Caryophanales > Bacillaceae > Bacillus > Bacillus sp. V2I10. Next base: position 2,470,306 of record NZ_JAUSYV010000001.1, read on the forward strand.
ATATAGACTGATGGAATCGGCTGTGAAAGATCCGGTTCATGCAATGAAATCCGCTTGGATCCTCCCGCGGTACATGGTTCAGGGAAACGACGCTTAATCTTATTCTTATTGGGTTAAAGTGAGACTTTTAACTAACAGCATATTACTCTTTGTATTTCTGACTGCCGGCATTCACAATTACAACTTCTATTTGGATGTCAGACAGAGAATCTTCCTGCAGCTTATATTTTTTTGTGAGTTCAGGTGATGAGCGGTATGTGGATGCAGTCAAATTATACAAATCTGCATCCAGTTTTATTCCATTTTCATAAGTACGCTGCATATCATTTTTAATTTCTTGTTTGATTTTTTTCTTTAAACTGCTCAGTGAAGGTTCATCTACACTTTCATCAATGAAAGCCTTGGTTTTCAGTTGGACAGTATAGTGTAATCCATCCTTTACAGGTTGATGAAGAGTGACTTTATAGCCCTTCACCAAGAGTTCAACGACCGTTTTTTCATGAGGGATTTCTAGCTTATTTTCTTTTTGCTCCTCTGTTAACCATTGTAATCCAAGAAGGTCTTCGTAAGTCATGAATCCCTTGGCTTTCATCTTGGATACAATAAAACCTCCATTTACTTGAGGAGTGGGGGGGTTTTTTTCATCTTCCTGCCATTTTCCCTCAGAGATAATAACATTGGGAATGAGGATCGATCCATAAGGCTCATTTCCGCCTCTCATCAGCATCTGCATATTTAAAGGATTTACAGCATGATTCCGGCTAAGCATAATGTCAGGATGAAACATGACTTTATATGTTGGTGCCTGATTAAAGAGAGACTTTGTTTTCAATACTTCTGACAAATCCTCAGATGTGCCGAACACCCAAGAGGTATACCTGATTAACGGATCATGACCTATGTGAGAGATAACTTCTTCTAATTTTTGCTTAATAACCCTCTCACTTAGCAAGATTACCTGTATGTGGCCATAGTACAGGGGATATTGGGATGCCTTCTCCAATTTCCTGAACGCCATCGTTAAACTATCTGCTTCTTCTTTTCCTACCAGTACTGGGGATTCCGAAGGCTGGGATCCTCCACCTTCTTGCTTTGCTATGGAAGAAAAAACGGCAGATTCTGTGTATACAATATACTTTCCATCTTTATAGTCCACTCCTAATGCCTCAATATATAGCTGATCGCTAATTCCACGGCTTCCCCAGCATCCGCTCAGAACTAAACTGATCGAAGAAAGCAGCAGAAAAAGTTTTATATGTTTAGTGATCATTGTTGTCACCTTGACGGGATGAGTCCTGAGGAAACATCGATTTATCTCTTTGTTTCATAAGCGGAAAAGGCAGTTTGAGAAATGTTTTTAGAAGATCTGAAACATTAGGTGTAGCCAATGTTGCCAAGTAAGGATAGTCAAATGAACGCAAGGACCCCAGAAGCAAAAATAAGCTGAGCATTGATATAAAAAAGCCGAATAATCCAAACAAACCGCACATCAAGAGGGTATAAACACGTAAAAAAAGCAAATTCCCGCTTAACGATTGGTTCACGAATGTATAGCTTGCGATCATGGAGATTGCTACGACAACAAGTGTAGTAGGGGAAGTAAGACCTGCACGAATGGCTGCATCTCCGACGATTAACCCTCCCAATACAGCTACAGTCTGACCGACAGCCCTCGGCAGCCTTGCGCCAGCTTCTTTAAACAATTCGAACAATACGACCATAATCATCATCTCAAGCGGCAAGGATAAAGGCAATCCGGTTCGAGAAAGAGTAAGAGTCGCAAGCAGCGGATAAGGGAGCTGATCCTGGTGGAAGGTTGTTAATGCAACCCACAGACCTGGCAGAGAAATCGTAGTAAACAAGCCCGTAAAACGGAGCAGCCGTTCAAATGAAACCATATAAAAACTTGCGTTTGTATCCTCAGGTGATTTTAATGTAACCCCGAGTGTCGATGGCCCTATCAGGACCGTCGGGGATCCATCGACAATAATGATGAAATGACCCTGAACCAAGGATTGAACGGCATAATCAGGACGTCCTGTATTATCGAGTAAAGGGAAAATAGAAAAGGAATGATCCGATAAAGCTTCTTCTAAATCACTGCTGCTCACCAAAACATCAAGATCTAATTGTGTGAGACGATGATGGACCCGTCCTGCTAAATCCTGATCGATAATATCATTTACATACAGCAGAGATACAGAAGTCTGGCTTCTCCTTCCGATCGTATAGGATTTACTATAAAGCGAAGAAGATTTAAATCGTTTTCTAATTAGTGCGAAATTCGTATCTAAATCCTCAATAAAACCATCTCTCGCTCCTCTAATCGAAATTTCTGTATTGGATTCTTCAGGGCTTCTTTTAGGTGTGTTTGATAAATCAATTGAAAAAACATAGCTTCCATGATCATTTGTTATTAGAACATTGCCTGAAAACAGGCTGCGTTCAATCATCTGAAGCTCTTGATCAGTAAGGGAAAGCTTATTTACTGTAAAACGGTTTCCTATCGATTGACAATCTAAAGTTTCACCTTTTTCGATTATTGATGTCAAAAATGGAAGCAGCGTTTCTTCCATAATCTGAACATCTGTTAACCCCTTGCAAAACAAAAGCGTATAACCGCAAGGAAATTCTTCAGTAAATAAGCGTTTCTTAATGACCACATCCATATTGTTTTGAAAATAGGACAAAAATTCATTTAGTTCAATAGCTTTGACATTAGTGGCAGCATTATGTGTCATACAGTTTCCTCATTTCTTAAGTAGGACGTAAATACAGATGATGCTGATCAGTGGAATCATAACGTACATCTGGAAGGGGAAAAAGTAATGGTAGAGATACCTGAAAATGACAAGGTTAGATATTGGTGCAAGTGTATAGCCAATTGCCAATATGTATAAAAGACTTATTATCCAAATTCTATATTTCCTTGCTTTAATCAAATGTGATCCTATATAAATCAGTAAACTGATACGGATAAACGCTCCTGAAATCCATTGATAGATCGACAGAAAATCCATTCTGGTAATTTCTTTGCTGATGGTAAGAAGCTTCCATTGCTCAAATGCAGGATAGCGGAGCTTGCTGGCTTCATATGGCCCAAACTCGGCGATTGCTGCCATTAAGGGACCAAGCATGAGTCCCATTAAGATAAAAGCCACCAGAAAAATATGCTTCCATTTCAAAGGCTTATTTGTATAATGGACCAGAAATAAAAGCGTACTTAGTTCTGTAAGTCCAGAAAAAACGAAAGTTGTGCCTTTTATTATTGGTCCTGGTCCATGTTCAGCGATGGGCAGAAGCATGGAGTAATCCTTATGCTGAATATTTCCAAATGCGATGAAAAAACCAAAGGCAACAACCAGCGGAAGAGCAATCATAGCAACAATGCCTAATTCCTGAATACCTTTATATGTTCCGAAAAAACACAGCAAGCCTAACAAAATGCAAAGAACAAGCAGTGGAGTATTCATCAAATAATTCGTTTTTGTCCAAGTAACTGTATCTCTGAAGGTCACTGCAGCATTTAAATAAAAATATAGGAACAAAATCACTGATAACAGGAAAACAGGTACACTTCCAAGACGAGATTTCAAATAGTCTAAAAGGTTTTGATTTCCAATCTTTTTAGCAACTGCACCTATTAATAGAATCCAAATGATATAAGGGAACGATTGAAACAACAACACTGAGCCATGAGTCTCGTCCAGCAGCCGAAAGAATAAGCGGTAAGATAAGAACGTGATTGACTAATCCGGAAGACATGATAATCATGAAATATATATGGATAGGAGCAATTCCTGGCTGAATTCGCATGTTTTCCCCCATTGTTATTAATAAAAGTTAGTATTTAGTAAAAAAATGGGTTTTATACGAAAATTTGGTGTTGTATCCCTGTTTTTCATTAGTCAGGCAGTAAAGAGTTAACGAGTTTCGATAAGAAAAAAGAGGGTAATTAAACTAATAGAACGACGCTTATATAAAGAAGGGATGGATTCAAATGTCAGAACAAAATCATATTATTAATAAAAATGAAAGTCTTGAAACAGAAAAAGTTGAAAGCCGCATAGCGACGATTCCTGATGAAAAGATGGAAGATATTCTGGGGAGTTTTGAAAGCTTTAAACAGTATTTGGGGAAAAGGGTGGCACTAGGCGAAAAACTTGGACTAAATGAAGAGCAATTAGCCAAAACAGCTGAAAAGGTAGCAGCTTACCTTGCTGAAAATGAGGAACCGAGAAATAGAGAAGAAAAATTGCTTCAGGAACTTTGGAAATCAGGCGGGAAGGAACAGCGGCATCATTTGGCACATATGCTTGTTAGGCTTGTTGGAAAAGAGAACGCATACAATCGATAGAAAAAGCTAGAGCTGGAAAGTCCGCTCTAGCTTTTTTCTTTTATAAATCGGTGCGGGTGGATCGTTCGGCATAATTAAAGATGGGGTCAGAGAGTTTAAACTCATATGTATTCCCGTCCATAATGCCGACCGTTTTTTCACTGTCGTAAAGGTCCAGCATAAAAGCTGCCATTTCTTTAGCAGTATGAAACTTAGTCACGGGATCCTTCATACGTAAACTCATCTAGATCTTTTTATTTCTCCAGCAATTCTTTAGTTCCTCCCATATTTACAGAATTTTAAGGAAATATCTTGTCGTTTTTAGTCCTTTTCATTTAAAATTGGATGAACAAGTTCAAAAGCATTTGGAGCAGATTTACAATGGATACTGCTTGCTTATCAGGCGCATGCAACTCTAACTGAACGAATTCGGGATTTGAGAACTCATATAGTAGTTTGATTGAGTACTCAAATTGGATTCCTCTCGGGTTTTGGGGACTCATAGAGCGCGGTTGAGTCCTCAAACTGGATTCCTCCCGGGTTTTGAGTACTCATAGAGCGTGTTTGAGTCCTCAAACTGGACTCCTCCCGGTTTTTGGGTATTCATAGAAACCGATTGAGTCCTCAAACTGGATTCCTCCCGGTTTCTGGATACTCAAAGAGCGCGATTGAGTCCTCAAACTGGACTCCTCCCGGTTTTTGGGTACTCATAGAAAGCGATTGAGTCCTCTAACTGGACTACAAGCGGGATCGCGGTTTTGATCAATGCTTACTGTATGGCCGCAAAATGAATCATTTACGGGAGAGGTTATTTGCCAAGGCATGCTCCATTCTTTTTAGAAAACATATAAAATAAAAGGAGAGGGAGGTAATAAAGCTGTCATACGAAGTGGAAATCTCAGAATTGAAAACGTTAGATGAACATATTGAGCAGCTTGCTGATCTTTTGATCAAGATAGTAGAGGGAGGTGCTTCAATAGGGTTTTTGCCCCCAATGAGCCTTTCTCAGGCAACAGAATATTGGGAATCCGTTTTAGAACCCAGTGTGATTCTCCTAATCGCGAAGGTGAATGATGAAATTGCAGGGAGCGTTCAGCTTCATTTATGCATGAAACAAAACGGAGGCCATAGAGCAGAAATCGCAAAACTGATCACACATCCGGACTATCGCAGAAAAGGCATCGCCCGGTTATTAATGCAAAAAGCCGAAGAGCGGGCAATACAGGAAAAGAGATCCCTTTTAGTTCTCGATACAAGAGAAGGCGATGTCTCGAATCAACTTTACAACTCAATGGGTTTTACTGAATGCGGCCGCATCCCGTTCTTTGCTGAATCAGCGGGGGGAAAGCTTGATACAACTATTCTTTATTATAAAACTTGCTGAGGAATGAAAATAGGATCTACCTTGTTTTGATTGAATTCAACAAATAATAATCTTTCCCAAAGAAGTGATGCGAATGATTTGGCTTTCTTTTTTAATTCCAACTTTTCTCTTTGTCGGTGCAGCTGTGTACTTGCAGCCGCTTGATGATGTGAAAAAAGAGGAATCGTATAAAGAAGTAACGAACCAGCGCTCGATAAATAAATGGAAATCATAACTTCCTTTTAAAAAAACTTCATCCGTTTATTAAAGGTGCTTCTTCAGCTGTTATTCTATTTACGGGTCTTTATTACATCGTTAAATTTGCAGAGTTATTTATTTTGCGGATTAACCAGTAGATTCAAATTTTTTTACTGATTGTGGAGATCATGTTTGTTTTTCTCATGACAGGAATGAACGTATGGCTTATTGCACAAAATATTTCTGTTATGAGGAGGTGCAAACATGCCAAACTTAAATGATAACAAATTCAGAAAAATCCAATCCGAAAGTCAAAAGCAGGGCAAATCACAAGAAGAATATGCTGCAGAGTTAGACAGCAATCGTGCTAAAAGCGGGCAGAAGAAGAAGGACTAAAAAATTTTAGAAGCAAGTAAAAAAGAGGCTGCGCAGGCAGTCTCTTTTTAATGGTTTTATAGGAAACATAAGGATTGTTTAGATAAAGCAAGGCAGATTTGTGTGATTCCTAGTGAATATCAGCTTGAAATTGAAGATTATTCAGAGGATGGAAGCCGGGCGATTTTCGCATGGAAACATCCAGATGAGGAAGAGATGGGGATCTGGATTGAGCTGGATGGAAACGGTCATCTGATTGATTTAACAAAAGACAAATCAACTGAAGAGGTTCATCACGATATCTTTGATCAAGATGAATTAAAAAAGAAAGCATTGCAATTTGCAGAGATTCATTATCCTGGTGCTGTTAATATGTTTATGGAAGAGCATGTACACAAAATAGATGAGAATCTCCGTATATCTTATATCCAGATGGAATTGGATTTGCCTTTGCCATTTACCGGTTTTTACATAGATATTAATGAACACGGGGAAATTATGCAGTTTCATTATGATGGTCCGGCAGAACACATTGTTTTTCCCGAGTTCCTGCTCCCTGAAGAAAAAGTTAAATGTGAATTTCTGAAAGACATGAAAATGAATCTGATAATTGTCCATCTTAATAGAGAACTATATGAAAATGGGGACAATCTTCCTCACTTAGTGTATGAACCAGAATTGCTTTTTTATGAGATCCCGGTAGATGGGAAACAAAAAGTATTTATTGAAAATGAAGAAGATAAAGAACAAATTTATAAAAGATTACCAAAGTTAGAATCTGGAGTCTCTCCAGAAGCGTTAACAGAACTGGGTGCAGGCTTTGCGAAAATTCGAGAGCAGGACTTCGGGGATGCGATTGGAGAGGTATATAGAAAACATGGAGACGAGCCAGCTGCAGCAGATCATAGCATCATGACTTTTTTTAACAAAAGAAATGAAAATACAATAAAAGTAAAGCGTGATAAAGAAACCGGCAAATTAATAGGATTCATTTCTTTTATTGAAACTGTGGGGAATCAATGGCTGAGCATAAAAGAATGTGAAATGGCTGCTGTTCAATTTTTAAATGCCATATATCCTGATGCTCATCTTTATTTCCAGATGGATCTGATGCAGATAGAAAGTGATGAGGGAAGAGCCCTTTTTCAATTTGATCTCATACACCATGGTATATCTGTAAGGTATGGAGCAGCCAGAATCAACGTTAACCGAACAACTGGTAAGATCACTCACTATCTCGGGCCCGAAGTTCTGCCTCGGCTGCTTTTGTCCATTGATCCTCATCCGGAAATTTCTAAAGATAAAGCTATAGAGATATTTGGATCAGTCTTCCAGATTGAAAAGCAATGGGCTAAAGCGTATAAAGACAACTCTGAAAGGTATTATCAGCTTGTTTAATAAACCTATTTATTCTGAGCTTAAAGGGAAAGTTTCTTTTATTCATGCAAAAGAAGGAGAACTGATAGTTGAAAAAAGATTTTAAACCCATTAAAAAGAGGCATCAGTTTTTAAGTAATACCTCATAAAAAACGCTATATGGAATTTTTGCAGACGGGAATTAGCGGGTGGCAGCAATTGAATGAAGGGGCATGGGTTTTAGAATAACTTTAATAGATTTCGGCATTTTAAATTCATCCTGTGCTTTTTTAAAATACTTATACATCGCCTTGCTTCCGACAGCATTCGCTGAATGAATCGTGATGCGGTTGGCATAAAGTTGATATTTAACCATGTATTCAACAAGCATAAGACCGTTTCTCGTTTTGTTTACGAGATCATGGTCAAGTGAAAGATGGTCAACACAGTTATTGCGCAAAAGACAGATGCACTGATCTATATTTTCTGCCAAGACATATCCGCTCGGGCACGTTCGGTAATCATCTAAGAAGACACTGATTTGCAAGATGATTTCCTCCGATCAATTTTTGACCTGTCTTAAGTGTAACATACCTTAAGTATAAACATAGGTGGGACCGTTTTGCCGGAGCGAGAAGGGTTACGTTTATAAAAGCTGTCAGAACGGGCTCTTCAATACTAATTGTTGTAAAAGAATCACAAAATAAAAAAATTTATAAAGCATTCAGGAGCTGGAAATGGTGTAAATTCAGCCATTAATGAATGAATTGCAGGATATCTTCCTATTTTTCTTGGGATTACGGTCTTTATAGTGAAATACAATTTAAGATTTTTAAAGAGGGTGGAAAAATGAATCATGCTTGGAACAAAGTGATCTATAGGGTTTGGTCTCCAGTTTACGATAATTTTTTCAATTCAGGTCGCTTTCTCAATGCCCGAAAGGAAATATTTCAAGAAAGGACATTTAATCGTACACAAAAAATCCTTTTTGTCGGTGTAGGAACAGGAGCAGATTTAGAACAGATTCATCACAATGGACTAGATATTACCGCTATAGATTTTTCACCTGAAATGCTTAACAAAGCAAAAGAGAAATTTCCCAGCTCTTCTATCCATTTCATAGAAATGGATGCTCAAGAAATGAATTTTCCTGATGAACAATTTGACATAGTAGTAGGGAGTTTAATACTCTCCGTAGTACCAGACGCAGATAAATGTTTTGGAGAAATGTCGCGGGTTTTGAAAAAAGAGGGTGAAATCATACTGTTTGATAAGTTTTCCTCTAAAGCAAAGAGGCTCTCCTTAATAAATAAAATCATTAGGCCATTTATCAAGGTTTTAGGAACTGATATGGGGTTGAATTTTGAAGAATTATTTGCAAAACAAAAAGTAAAACTGCGTATTAAAGAGGATACAGGGATCATGTTCGACGGAATGTATAGGAAGATAATAGTTACTAAGCTGTAAATATCCTTTTTCCAGAATAGCGGGCCTCAGAAGCACTTAGTGTTCGTCAACATTAGGTAAGAAAGGGCAGAGTGAAATTAATATCCCTTAATAAAGAGATCAGCAATAAGAACATCAATTGAATCTGAAATAGTTAATGTTCAGAGTGGAAAATTCTGAGCATTTTTGCGTTTTCTTTTTTCAAGAAAAGTGACATTCAGATTTTTATCAAATTGCCCTTTTAGATGATTCGATAAAAATCTCTAAATAAATTCTAAATACATTGAATTAATTGTTCTATTTATTTAGAATAAAAATAAGGAGGTGATAAAAATGAATTTATTAAATACATCCTTTGAAAGAAAATCATACGAAGTAGAACTAAAGCATTCGATATTATTTGAATGTGTGCTTGGAATTGCCATGATTACATATCCAAAACTGCATAACCAGCTGGTGAAGCCAAAGCAGGACTTGGATCACATCCGAAATAATCTTTCTGAAAGTCTGACTGCCGAGCTGCAATATTGTCAGGAACACAATACGTGGAAAATGCTGCTGCAGCTTTTGCACGAGAAGAATTTTTCTTCTTTAAAAGATCTACATGGTTTTATTGATGATCTTCCTGATCAGCACCTGAAATACTTGATACTTCCTTACTTGGATCAAACTCAGGAAGAGAACCGTCTGAAGGCTTCCGGGGGAGATGCTGAATCTGAAAATGAGATGATCCTTGCTTGTAAAGGGCACGCTTTTTTTCCGCAAATGATTCATTTTATCTGCAGATGTGACTTAAAAGAACTTAGAAACCATTTAAAAGAAATAACAAACGGCTGGTATAAAGAATTTATTCAAATACAGGAATTGGAAATGAGCACCATTCTCGAGCGTGATCAAAAGGAAAAGGAACAATGGCTCAAAAATCAGAGTCCTAAAGAGATTGTTCTTCATGCAACAGGTGTAGATTACAAACCGGAACCAGGTATTACAAAGGTGTTGCTGATCCCGCATCACATTTACCGGCCATGGACCATTCAGGCTAATTTAGAAGAAACAAAGGTCTTCTATTATCCTGTCAGTGATAACAGTCTGAATGAATCAGAAGATCCTTACGAGCCGTCTGCACAGCTTGTCGGGCGCCTTAAAGCAATTGGCGATGAAAAACGTCTGCGGATCGTTAAGCTACTTACTGAAAAAGAGAAAACGCTGAAGGAGCTTACAGCTTTACTTGGAATGGGCAAAACAACGGTCCATCACCATTTATCATTATTGCGTTCTGCAGGAATTGTAAAAGTGACTGGTGCTTATTATTCAGTAACAGAACAGGCTTTCCAAGGTATTGAAACCCAGATTGAGACTTATTTAGAACGGAGCTGAATGGATGAAAAGTGTTTCCATGCTTTTTTACAATCAGCTGATTTCAACATTCGCAAGTACGTTTGGCACCTTTTGCATTTCCTGGATTGTCTACGGGGAAACAGGCTCTAAGTTTGCGATGGGAGGACTTTGGCTGGTGAGCATTGCCGGCCAGCTGCTGATCCAATTTTTAGCGGGTCCCTATATCGATCGTTTTCAAAGAACGAGTATGATGAAAGCTTCAGAATGGATAAGATGTTCAGCTTATTTTCTATTGTGGATGATCATTTTTTCCGGAAATGCAGAGGTTGAATTTCTTTACTTTGCTGCTTTTATAACTTCAATTGTTGTTTATGACTCTGCTTCTGCAGCGCTTATACCTAAACTCGTTAAAGATGAGGAATTAGTAAAAGTGAATGCGAAAATCTCAGGCGGGGTCCAGCTAATGAGGTTTATTTCTCTTCCAGCTGCAGGTTTGATAGTAACCGCTGTTGATTATGAGGAGGCTCTATTATCCATTTCTATTATGTTTTTCATTTCTTTTACAATGATACTGAAGATCAATGAGCCATTTATCAGAAAAACGAAAAAGAATACTTGGAAAGCTCAATTTAAAGAGGGTTTCACACTTTATCGAAAACATCGGATTTTCCTTGTTTTAGGAGGATTTATTTTCGTTACTAGTTTTGGAGTGTACGCCTCGCAAACGATGTACATTCCTTACATAGCTGAGATAATCGGGCGGCTCTGCATTTGAATATGGTCTGTTTGCGGCTTCTTTTCCATTTGGCTATATTCTTGGGAGCTATGCTGCCGCTAAAATAAGAGAACCAAAACAATCACTTTATATTGTCATGACTTCTGCACTATTTATTGGAGGCTGCACGTATTTAGCGTTAGGAGTCACTAAAGTTTTATGGGCTGCTATTTTAATAGAAGTCATTGCTGGCGCCGTCATGCCTTTTTGGAACATCTACAGCACGACGCTCTATCAGCGGCTGATACCTGATTCGATTCTTGGACAAATTCTGTCGGTTAGGTTCTTGTTAACAAAAGCGGCCGCTCCTTTGGGGATCTTGTATGGAACTTTTTGCGCTTCGCAAATTGGGATTTCTGCTTTGTTTTTATCCGTTGGGATCCTGATATGTATAGTATCAGGCGCAGGCGCTGTATTCCTGAAGGTACTAAGAAGGAGACTTTCAGTTCAGCCGGCTGATTAAGCAGGGGTTAAGCAAGAGACAGCTTTTCCTCAATTTAATGTAAAAAAACATGCGTTTTCTTTGTCTTTTTTGTAAATGTATCGTAAAGGACGGACAACGAGAATTTACAAAGTCAACAAACTTACTTAAAGAAAAACCAATAGAATGTAAATCGAGATTACTAATCTATACTATTGGGAGGTCGTTTCATTGTTTAATAGAAAGTTTGGAAAAAAAGTCATTCCGGTTGCTGTACTTTCAGCAGTGGTTGCTGGGAGTTTAATTGGAAGCTTTCCTGAAGCGAAAGCGAATCATCCAGAAGCAGCCTCTAATAAAACAGGTGAAATCAAAAACGTTATTTTTCTAATCGGTGACGGAATGGGAGTATCTTATACTTCGGCTTACCGCTATCTGCAGGATAATCCAAATACACCAGTGGCTGAACGCACGGAATTTGATAAACATCTTGTCGGCAATCAGATGACATATCCTGAAGATCCGGCAGAAAATGTAACGGATTCAGCGTCAGCGGCAACGGCAATGTCAACTGGCTACAAAACGTTCAATGCAGCGATTGCTGTAGACAACGATGGAACGGAACTTAAAACGGTTTTAGAATCTGCAAAAGAAAAAGGAAAGGCAACTGGACTTGTTGCAACTTCTGAAATCACGCATGCCACTCCGGCATCGTTCGGAGCACATGATATGAACCGAAAAAACATGAACTCATTAGCAGATGATTACTATGATGAAATGATTAACGGCAAGCACAAAGTAGACGTGATGCTTGGAGGCGGTATAAGCAATTTCATCCGCGGTGACCGCAACCTTACAGAAGAATTCAAAAAAGACGGATACAGCTATGTAACTAACAAGGAAGATTTATTGAAGGATAAAAATGAGCAAGTACTTGGATTGTTTGCTGAAGGCGGTATGCCAAAAATGATCGACCGCAACAATGAAACACCTTCACTTCAAGACATGACAAACTCTGCATTGACAAGATTAAATAAGGACAAAGACGGATTTTTCCTTATGGTTGAAGGAAGCCAGGTTGACTGGGCAGGTCATGACAATGATATCGTCGCAGCCATGAGTGAAATGCAGGATTTTGAAAAAGCATACAAAGCAGCGATCGAGTTTGCTAAAAAGGACAAACATACACTAGTGGTTGCTACAGCTGATCATTCAACTGGCGGATATTCAATTGGCGCTAACGGTGTCTACAACTGGTTCGGTGAACCGATTAAAGCTGCTAAGCGCACACCTGATTTCATGGCTAATGAAATTGTCACAAAAGGTGCAGATGCAGAAAAAACATTAAAGCAAAACATCGATTTAGATCTGACGGCAGAAGAGATTAATTCTGTTAAAAAGTCTGCTGAGGAAGGAAAAGCAGATAAAGATAAAGGCATTTTAAGAGTAGATAATGCAATTGAAGCTATTTTTAACAAGCGTACAAACACAGGCTGGACAACTGGCGGACACACAGGAGAAGATGTACCTGTATTTGCTTATGGACCTGGATCAGAAATGTTTGCAGGCCAAAAAGACAACACGGATCATGCAGAAATAATCTTTAAGATTTTAGAGAAAAACAAAAAGAAATAAGCAGGAATCCGCTGTTCGTCGGTGACTCTTACGAACTGCCCCGGCGATGAAGCCTAAAAAGATCTTCATCGCCGGACCCATATCTGCCAAAAGCAGAACAACTTATAATCTATATCCACTCCTAGAGAAAAGGGGATTACAAATGAAAAAATTATGGACACTCCTATCATTAACGTTCATTCTTACAGCATGTTCAGCTCAAGCTTCAGCACCAAAAGATGCTGCTAAAGAAGAGAAAGAAAAAGTATCTGAACCCTCAGCAAATAAACAATCTGCAAATGATGTCTACGTTCCAAACCCTCAAATTACAGATGACCGCGAGCTGCTTGAAGTCGGCCAGACTTTTAAGGACGACAAAGGAGCAGCAGAGTTAAAAGCTATAAAGAAAGTCAATGAAACGTACCAAGTCGGCGATGTTGAACTAATGATCCATGATGTCAAAATTATCGAGCATACACCGGCCTACAGCATGATCGATTTCTTTCACTCTTTTACACATGAAGAAACGTTTAATATTGTGAAAGTAAAGATTGAAGTTAAGAATACGTCAGATCAGCCTGTTTTCTTCTCACCGTTAGCTGTCCTTGAAACGAATACAGGCGAGCATAAAGATTGGGAGTCTGATATTTACCTCGAGGAGTTAAATGGCGAACTTGCGGCAAATGGATCTAAACAGGGGAACATCGGATTTATCTTAGATCATTCTGATAAAGAGGTTAAGAGTATTAAGATTTTGACGAGTGATCTATTAAATGAAGATCAACAGATAGAGGAGAAAGCACAGGAAATAAACATTGAGTTTTAATAGGTAAAAAAAGACAATGCCAATAAGGCATTGTCTTTTTAATTGGAAGAAATTTTATCGGAATAAAGTAAACGCATTCAATCCTGATACATAAAGGTTTGTTCCTTTTTTGCAAAAGAGTACTGAAAAAATGAACTAGTCAATCAATTTAATAGCTGATATACTTTGAACTATTATTTTTATGACTATTTTCTTATAGGAACTACTACATCAAAGGAGCTTTTTACATGACGAAGGAATTTACTGGGAAACAACTTGTACTTATTAGTTTAATGCTATTTTCAATGTTTTTTGGGGCAGGAAATTTAATTTTCCCAGTCTTTCTTGGACAGGCTGCCGGGGATAATATGTGGCCATCACTTGCAGGATTTATTGTTTCTGCAGTAGGACTGCCGATCCTCGGGGTTGTGGCTGTTGCGAAAGCAGGGAGCTTTCATACACTGAATTCCCGTGTACACCCGCTATTTGCTCTTATCTTTCCATTTATCATTTATATTTCAATCGGACCGGGGCTTGCCATCCCTAGAGCAGGAAGTCTTGCCTACGAAATGGGAGCAGCACCATTTCTTCCTGAAGGATTAGCCGTTAATCCTGCAGCACTATTCATTTACACACTTGTCTTTTTTGGTCTAGTTTACTGGCTGAGCATGTCACCATCTAAGCTTGTGGATTTGTTTGGAAAACTGCTTACGCCGATTGTGCTTGCACTTATTGTGATTATTTTGGTGAAAAGCCTGATCACTCCAATTGGTTCTTTTGAACTTCCAACAGGCAATTATGGAAATAGTCCTGTTTTTCAGGGATTTTTGGATGGCTATTTAACGATGGACGCCCTTGCTGCCCTTGCATTTGGCATTGTGATTGCCAATACGATTCGGGCACAGGGAGTAGGGAATGATAAGAAGCTGTCGCACTATATGATTTCCGCAGGAATCGGAGCTGGAATCCTGCTGACTGTCATCTACATTATCCTTGGATATCTAGGTGCTACTAGCGCATCTCTTGGCCAATCAGAAAACGGTGCGCAGATTCTGACAAATATTATGGGGTATCTCTTCGGTCAAAGCGGTACTCTTATCTTAGGAATTGTTTTTACACTTGCATGCTTCTGCGTCTCCATTGGTCTTGTGATTTCATGCAGTCAGTTTTTCGCTAGTGCAGTGCCAAAAGTTCCATATAAAGCCTGGGTTCTGATTCTTTGTCTGACTAGCACAGCTGTTGCGAATTTAGGTTTAACTCAGATTCTTACAGTGTCCGTGCCGATTCTGGGCATGATTTACCCAATTGCGATTGTGCTGATCTTCCTTGCACTAATCCATCAGTATATTGAAAACAGTCCTTATATATATGTTACAACTGTCGCGGTTGTCGGACTGTTCAGCATCCTGGATACAGTAAATAAAACATTATTGACAGAAGCATTGAGTCCGGTTCTGAATGCAATGCCGCTGTATCAAGAGGGAATCGGCTGGCTCATTCCGGCAGTCATCGGGATTGCATTTGGATATCTTCTTGGTAAAAGAAAAACATCAAGTGTTCCTGCCTATAAATAATAATAGATCCATTCAGGTATTTTCATCTGTTTCGGATAGCTCGGTGGCTTCGTAAACCATGCATCCGTTTTATCAGGGATAATATGTCAATTGCAACCCCCTGCTTTTTAACCTCAATCAGTGCCTTTATCAGCTGATTGCCAGGAATGAAGCAGGGGGTTTTTATGACGAATGGTTTTAAGTCTGTTTTATTAAGGAGACCTCTTTTGTTAAAGGTTCTCCAGTTGAAAAAACCAGCTGATAGTCTGTGCCCTTCGTTTCTTAAAGCTTTGTCTTTTTCTGACAGCTTTTAACCAGTATCTTCTACCCAGTCCTTTAAAAAATCGTTTCTTGATTTCTTGTATACCTTCACCTGTAATCCGCAAATGATAGTCCCAACATTATCCAAACCGGCCGACTTGAGCTAGGTATCCCTCGCATATATTAAAACCGCTCGAGTATACCTTTCCATAAATGACGAAAAACTTCCGATGATTTCTATAATTGATAGTATGGTACTCGTAAATATCCTTTCCGGCGAAGCAGGACCTCTGCAGCGTTTTCATCAGCTCTAAAAACCTCATGATGACAGGATCTTCCGAATATAAAAGTATTTTTTGCACTTTTGTATATTCTTCATTTCCATTTTTATTGTCGCGTTGCAAAACAGAAAGAAACAGATCATAAGCCCGCATTATCGATAAAATAGGGTTAGGCTCACAAGTGAATTTTAGAGAAGGAAATGTATGGAATGAAGGGAACTGTCAAAAAGCAAAAAAAATGTTTGAGCTTTTTTCACAAGGGAATAAACATAAAGGGAAAAAACAATTGGATTCTAATAGAGAAGGAGACATTTAATGATTCAGCTTAGAAATATTACAAAAAAATATCCTGATGGTTTTAAGGCATTAAAGGATATCAATCTTGAACTTGAGGCAGGAAAAATTCATGTAGTAATCGGACCAAGCGGATGCGGGAAATCAACAACCATGAAGCTCATCAACCGTTTGATTACTCCGACTGAAGGCACGGTATACATAAATAATGAGGATATCTCGAAGATAAATCCAGTCGAGCTGCGGAGGAAGATCGGCTATGTCATTCAAAGCATCGGTCTTTTTCCGCATATGACCATAGCCGACAATGTCGCAGTCGTACCGCGTTTATTGAAATGGGAGGAAGAACGGATAACCCGGAAAGTGAATGAACTGCTTTCGATGGTCAATTTAGACCCAGAGACCTACCGCAGCCGTTATCCAAGCGAGCTGAGCGGGGGACAGCAGCAGCGCGTTGGCGTGATTCGTGCACTAGCGGCAGAACCTGATGTTATTTTGATGGACGAGCCGTTCAGCGCACTTGATCCGATCAGCCGTGATCAGCTTCAGGCAGAGCTCGTGAATTTACAGGATGATCTGAAAAAGACCATCGTGTTTGTCACTCATGATATGGACGAAGCAATCAAAATTGCGGATAACATCATTTTAATGAAGGGTGGAGAAGTGATCCAGGTTGGATCGCCAGACTCGATCTTGCGGCATCCGGCAAATGATTTTGTGAAAGAGTTTATCGGTAAGAAGCGATTAAAAGAGCATAAAGATACAAGTTTTCCGATGGATCCCGATGAAATTCCAACAGTTAATGAAGTCATGGTTGATAATCCTGCAACAGCTTATCCAGAAAGAGGTCTTGCTGCCGCACTGAAAATCATGGAGCAAAGACGAGTGGATTCGCTGATTATTATTGACCAGGAACGCAACTTGCTAGGATATGCCCCAATTTTGAATCTTCTGGGGCAATACCGTGATGAAACCAAAACGCTGAAAGATGTCATGCTGCCTTTCGCGCATACTGTCCAATCTGACAGTCCTTTTACAATTGCCCTTGATTTAATGAGCCAGTATAACCTGCCTTATGTACCGGTTGTTAGAAGGAACGGCAAGTTTGTCGGCGTGATTACTAGAGGAAGCATGGTCCGCTTAATGGCAGAGGTATTTCCTTATGCAGATGAGGTGGTTTAAATGATACTCATTCAGGATTATTTTTCCTTTCTGCAGGAACGGTACCCAGATATTCTGGCAAGGTCAGGAGAACATTTAACGATTGTTGGCCTTGCTGTTTTATTCGGCTGCTTAGTAGCCATTACAACGGGTATTTTACTGACAAGAGTGAAAGAAGGCCCTTTAAACAGCTTCGTATTTGGTCTTGTGAATGTATTCCAGACGGTTCCGACCATTGCCTTGCTTGCGATGCTTATTCCGTTGATGGGCATCGGCATGAAGCCGGCCATTTTTGCTCTCTTTTTGTATTCATTGCTGCCGCTTCTCCGCAATACCTATTCAGGTATTAGAGAAGTGGATGGGAGCATTGTGGAAGCAGCAAGAGGAATGGGGTTCGGCACGTTTCAGCGTTTATTTAAAATAGAGCTTCCGCTTGCATTTCCATACATTCTTTCAGGAATTCGATTAACGACCGTTTATATAATCAGCTGGACAACTCTTGCTGCATTGATTGGAGCCGGGGGACTTGGCGATTTGATTATTGCCGGAATGTCAAACAATGATAATTTTCTTATCTTTACTGGAACGGTCAGTGCCATTATTCTGGCCGTTATCGTTGATGTTGTTTTAGGCTTTTTCAGTAAAAATAGAAACGGTTTAACAGCTTAGAAATAAGAATCACAAGGAGAAATTTAATGAGGAAAGCAATCATTATATCTGCACTGGCAGTTTTTATAGCATGCACCTCGGTTTTATCAGGATGCAGCTCAAAAGAAACCATTAAAATCGGCGCCGCCACCTATACAGAAACAAAGATTATGGCTGCGATTTATAAAGAACTGATTGAAGATCGGACAGATTTAACCGTTGATATTACACCTGATCTGCTCTCAAATCCGATGATTCTAAAATCGATGAGCAGAGATGACCTGGATATGGCGCTCATGTATTCAGGAGTTATTTTCAGCAACTTTTTCCCTGTAAAGCAGACGACAGACCGAAAAGAGGTTCTAAAGCAGGCACAGGAAGGATTTGATAAGCACTATGACTTTACATGGTTTGACCCTCTCGGCTGGGAAAATACCTATGCCCTGACCGTTCAGGAGCAGACTGCAGAAGAAAAAGGGCTTAAGAAAGTATCAGATTTGAAAAAAGATCAGGAGAATATGAAATTCGGTGTTGATTCATCCTGGATGGAGCGCAAACAGGATGGATATCCTGCCTTTATCAAGCATTACGGGTTTGACTTCGAACAATCTTATTCCATGGATATCAATTTAGTTTATGAGGCAGTTGCGAATGAACGGGTCGATGTGGTTCTTGCCTATTCAACTGACCCGAGACTGATTCAATATAATTTGAAAACATTAGAGGATGACAAACGATTTTTTCCTCCTTATGATGCTTCTATGGTTGCACGAAATGAGGTGCTTGAGAAGCATCCGGAGCTTAAACCGATTATGAATGAACTGGTCGGTGAGATGGATGAGGAAACCATCACGAATCTCAATTACGAAGTTGATATTAAAAACCGCAACGAACGGGAAGTGGCAAGAGAATTCCTGACGGAAAAAGGCCTCCTGAATAACGAATCGGAGGGAACGAAATGACATTTCTTAAAGAACTATTTGCTTATATGGGCGAAAATATAGATTTGCTGCTTCTTTACACTGGACAGCACCTGCTTATGGTCATCATCGGGGTTTCCTTGGCATTGATTGTGGGAACGCTCCTTGGCATTGTGTGCAGCAGGTACAAGAAACTGGCACCTATTATCTTATCAGTAGCTAACATCATACAAATCGTTCCGAGTCTTGCCTTGCTGGCCTTGCTGATGTTATATTTTGGACTTGGATTCTATACAGTGGTCATTGGATTGTTCCTTTACTCATTGCTGCCCATCATCCGGCATACCTATGTGGGGCTCGAGCAGGTCGATTCATCTCTGACGGAAGCAGGACACGGGATTGGGATGACCTACATTCAGCTTCTAACAAAAGTACAGCTGCCGCTTGCTATGCCATTCATCATGGCTGGATTAAGAATTGCGGCAGTGATCGCTATCGGCGTTGCAACACTTGCGCCCTTTGTAGGCGGTGACGGACTCGGGCGTGAAATTTTCTCTGGAATCAACTCCAGAAATGACATTCGGATCTATGTCGGCGCCATTCCGGCTTCCATTCTGGCCATCCTTGCAGATATTGTTTTAGGGCGGATGGAAAAGAGGATGAGTGTGAGAACAGCGAAATAAGAAGAAAAGAAGATCAGCTCCTTTTAGGGCTGATCTTCTTTTAAATAAGTGTTTAAAGCGATGTTGGATTTTTATTGTCCAGCTCCATCACCCAACCCCTCGGCCAGAAAGATTCGACAAAAAAGTCAAGCCCGGACTTTTCTGTCGAATCTTTATCTGTCTGTCGGGGCGGGCGGTTCCACATTTCTCTATAATTGTTTTGTCTCTTTTAAATACTCCACATTGCTTGTTTTCTTTCTGTAGTTAGTAAGGTATGAAATCCCCACTAAAACGATAAATC
The DNA here is from genome assembly GCF_030817055.1 of Bacillus sp. V2I10. Taxonomy (NCBI): domain Bacteria; kingdom Bacillati; phylum Bacillota; class Bacilli; order Caryophanales; family Bacillaceae; genus Bacillus; species Bacillus sp. V2I10. The sequence goes on from NZ_JAUSYV010000001.1 coordinate 2,490,411, forward strand.
CAGATGACATTCCATAAATGATCGGGTTTGTTGATGTAAGTCCTTCAAAAAACAACCCGGCAAGGACAACGACCGTGCTGACCAAAATAGAATAAAAGCCTGCATTCGGCGTCGCTTTTTTCCAGAAGAATGTCATGACAAGCGGGATAAAGATCGCACCGGATAAAATGGCGTATGCCACATCTAAAGCAACTAAAACATCCTGGATCCAAATCGAGAATGTAATCGCGATTAATCCAACAATAAGCGTTGTGATTCTTGAAGCTCTTAAAAGCTGTCTATCCGTCATATTTTTCATGAAATATTGCTTTAAAATATCATTTGTAATAAGGGTGGCTGACGCCAGCAGAGTTCCTGATGCTGTTGACATGAGAGCAGAGCAGACACTTGCAAGAACAAGCCCTAAAATTCCCGATGGAAGAATGGCAAAGGCCATTTCTGCAAAGGTGTTTTGAGGATTGCTGATGGATGGGATGACGATAAATGCACACATCCCGATGATGCTTCCTGCAAGGGCATAGGCAATGCTGTAGAAACCTGCAAAAATAGAGCCGTTTCTGGCTATTTTATTCGATTTTGCAGTAAATACCCGCTGCCAAATATCCTGTGATACGACCATGCCCAAGGCATAAAGCAGGAAGTATTGAAAGATTTGCTGATAACCGATAGATGAAAAGCTGAAGTGAGTCTGAGGGAGCTGGGTCAATAGATTTCCCCAGCCATCCGCTTTTGAAATGCTCATTGGCAGCATAATGAAAAAGATTCCGATGGTCATGACAACAAATTGAATAATGTCTGTAACCGTTACACTCCACATGCCGCCTAGGATGGTGTAAAAAAGAACGATTCCGCCCCCGACAAGCATTGAAGTCGTAATATTCCAGCCTAAAAGGACGTTGATGATTGCTCCCATTCCTATAACCTGTGTTACAGCGACCATTAAAGTATAGATGGCAGCTACAATTGCACTTAGCAGGCGGGTTTCAGAAGTATATCTTTTGCCGAGCAGCTCACTGATGGTTGTGATTTTCAAAGAATCAATTTTCTTAATAAAAATAGTGCCAAGAATAATAATGCCAAGACCAATCATGGTGACAAACCAGATCCCTGAGATTCCATATATATATCCAAGTTTTGCCGTTCCAATTGTTGCGGCGCCTCCGAGAATGACAGCAGAGAGACAGCCGAGATACATGAACATTCCAAGATTCCGTCCGGCCAGGTTAAAATCTTCCGATGTCTTTGCTTTTTTGGAACCGATAACCCCAACACCTATTAAAACCCCAAAATACACTAAAACCACGAGCGTATCGAGCAGCTGCATGTGAAAAGCCTCCTTTTTAGTTTAAATGGTTACGAATTTAGTAATGCTTTAGATAAATGAGAGCTTTGGTACTCATAAACGGCTTCTTCTAATACTTTGAGGCCATGATCAATTTCATCCTTGCTGATAGTAAGCGGAGGGATCATCCGAATGACTTCGCCATGATTACCGCATAAATAGAAGAGCACACCTTTTTCCAGACAGCGGTCCAAAATGGACATGAGCGCTTCTCCGTCTGGTTTTCCTGTTACAGGGTCAACAATTTCAATCCCGATCATCAGACCGATTGCGCGTACGCTTCCGATCACAGGGGAGGTTCTTTGCAAAAATCTCAGCTTCTCTACTGCATATTTGCCCATTTTTTTAGAGTTCTCAATGAGCTTCTCTTCTTTCAGCACTTCAATGGTTGCAAGTGCTGCCGCACATGCGATCGGGTTGCCTCCGAACGTTGTGCCGTGACTGCCAAGCGGCCATTGCTGCATTAATTCTTTCGAAGCAACGGTGGCACTCAATGGAAGACCTGAAGCTATGCCTTTTGCGATGGCCATAATATCGGGCACAACATCAAATGCTTGAGCAGCAAACCATTCTCCCGTCCGTCCGAAGCCTGTTTGAACCTCATCAAAGATAAGGAGAATCCCATGCCTGCTGCAGATCTCCCTTATTTTTTTCAGCCAGCTTTTCGGTGGAACGATATATCCGCCTTCTCCAAGGACCGGCTCAACGATTATACAGGCGACTTCTTCTGGTGTTACTTGATGATTAAACAGTGTTTCAAAATCTTTTTCTAATTTCTCCGTGCAATAAACCTCTGGATCAGCCCCTTTTGGGCATCCTGAAACATCAGCATAGGGTACTTGGTAGGCGAGTCCATTCGGCTGAAGAAATTTACGGTATTTGCTTTTCGAGGTCGTTACACTTAATGCTCCAAGCGATCGGCCATGAAAGCAGCCGATAAACGAGACAGCATATGGTCTTCTCGTTACATGTTTTGCTAGTTTTATCGCGCCTTCTATCGCTTCCGTTCCGCTGTTGGCGAAGAAAAAGCAATCGAGATTTTCAGGAAGAACCAGCTTTAATTCTTTAGCAAGCTTCAAAATCGATTCATACATAATGACGCCTGATGGACCATGCATCAGCTGGTCAGCTGCATCCTTGATGGCTTGTACTACTTTAGGATGTCTGTGCCCTGTGTTGGCTGTCGCAATGCCAGATGTGAAATCCAAATATTTTCGGCCGTCAAGCCCGTAGTAATAACAGCCTTCAGCCTTTACAACGGGCAGATTCGGGTGATCCTTCGCCATGCTCGGCGCTAATAAATCCGGCATTTCTGCAACTAAATGACTCCAATTATTCTCCATCTTCATCCTCCTTGATCAATCCTGCATCATGTTTAAAAAGTAATCTGCTTATACTTAAACACTTGCAAGAACCGTGCCAAGTAAGTTATAGAATCTGATGTTTTTTCATTTTTCTAACAATTGAAGGCTGACTGATGCCGAGTGCCTCTGCCATACGTACAGTCGTTTTATACTTTTTCCTTGCTTTTAATAGAATTTGCTTTTCCATTGCATCCATCATTTCTGATAAGGTCTGATTTTCATCAATCGGAAAGAGAGCAGGTGCATCAGCATCTTTTATATATTCAGGCAGCTGATCTACCGTAATTAGAGCGGAAGGAGAAATTACAACCAGCCGTTCCAGAATATTTATCAATTCACGGACATTGCCCTTCCAATCGTAATGCAAAAGGTGATGTGCAACAGCTTCATCCAGCGTCTTTTCCTTGTTGTATTTTTCTTCGAATTGTTTTAAAAGAAGATGAATGAGCGGCACAATGTCTTCTGTCCGCTGTCTGAGCGGGGGAATGGTTATCGGCACTACGTTTAATCTGAAGTACAGATCCTCCCTGAATAATTTTTCTTTGATGGCCTGTTGCAAATCTTTATTTGTAGCAGAAATGAGTCTGAAATCAACGTGAATCGGCTTTGTTCCGCCAACCCTGTAAAACTGTTTTTCCTGAATGACTTTCAATACTTTTACCTGATGGGCAAGAGGCAGTTCGCCAATTTCATCTAAGAAAAGGGTTCCTCCATCAGAAAGTTCAATCAGGCCGATTTTGCCTTTCCGATTGGCTCCGGTAAAGGCTCCGGCTTCATATCCAAACAGCTCTGCTTCTACTAGGGAATCCGGTATCGCACCGCAGTTTACTTCAATAAATGGTCCGCTTTTTCGATCGCTTTTATTATGTATAAATTTTGCAAGCAGGGATTTGCCAACGCCTGACTCACCCAGTATTAATACGTTTACATCTACTTCTGATACTTGGAGGGACGTGCTGATTACTTTCTGCATTTCGTCACTTTTTGCAATAATTCCGGCATCATAAAGCTGTTTGCTCCGCAAAAGATCAAGCTCGCTTTTTACCCGTTCCATTTCTTCTTCCATTGTAATGAGGAAATTCTTATAGTCTGCGAGTTCCGTGATATCGTGTGAATAGCTGACAACCCTGTAGAGTTCGCCATTTTCATTGTAGACAGGTATGCCTGTGACCAATAGCTTTTTTCCTTTATTCGTCGTTTGAACAAACGTAATTTTTTTCTTCTCTTTCACTACAATTGGAGTCAAAATGGGGGTGAACAGCCCCTGCGCCTCAAGATCATAGACTGATTTTCCAATTAAACTATCAGATTCTACCCCGTAGATTTTCCCTGTAAACTCACTGACTTTTAAAATAATTCCATCTAAATTGGTAACAAGAATATCATCCTTCAGGGAGTGAAGAATTTGTTCATTTTCATTCCAGTTAGTCGATGCCGTCATCTGAAATTCACCCTTCCATTGAATGAATATAAGAAATATTATTCATATTTGAATAATTATTCATTTTTGAATAATTATATCAGGGTTCTAATTGAAATCATATACTTGAATAAAAAAAGACGACAGCAAATGAGCTGTCGCCAATGTTATAAAAGCTGTTTATTTTTAAAATATTTCCACATTCCAAATGTTAATAGAATAAGAAAAGAAAAGATAATGATTGTCGCAAAAGGCGAGTCCTGGTAGGGAAGCGGAACATTCATTCCGAAAAATCCTGTTACAAACGTTAATGGAAGCATAATGGTTGAAATCAGTGTCAGGACATTCAGTTTTTCTGAGGACTTCGCATTAATAATAGAGTAGTAGGTATCGAGAGCACTATTTACTAAGTCTCTGAACGTTTCAGTAGAGTCGACAATCCGTTCTAAATGATCTATTAAGTCTGTATAGAAAGGGACATTTTCTTCTCTTATATCAAATTTCCATTTACCATCAACATTGATAAAGATTCTCCGCTGCGGGAGTATGACTCTTCGGATTAAGATGATGGTTCGTTTTAAGGCGAGAAATTCTTCGGTTACACCACGGACTTCTTCATCATAAATCTCATCTTCTAATTCATCAATCCGGATTCCTATGCGGTCAAGGATTGGGAAATATTCATCTGTTATACCGTCAATGAGCGTGTATAAAAGAAAGTCAGCGCCTTTATTCATATATTTAATGTGTTTAGAGCAAATCGCGTCCATTTGTCCAAGCCATTTTAATTTGTGCTTATGAATCGTTACCACATAATTAGGGCCGACAAAAACGTTTAATTCAAGGGTCGTGATTTCATTATCGCTTTCCTCATTGTACCGGAGAGCGTGAAAGACAAAGAATTTATAATCCTCGTAGTTATCCATCTTAGCCCGGGGGCTGTCATGGAGACAATCTTCAATGGCCAGATGGTGAAAATCAAATATTTTTGCGACTTCATATAATTCGCGGTTTTGTACATCATACATATCAATCCATAGTAAGCTGTCTGAATGGCTTAAATAATTGTTGATTTCATTCATTTTGATATCTGCGATCATTTCCTGTGTATCGTTTTTATAGAGATACGTTTTAATCATCTGTATACACCCCGTAAAAGTTTATTCTACGAGGCAAACGTGCTAGCTTAGATCTTCTTTGGCAGGAAAAGAGGAACTGGTGCACACTGGTTGCCTCATGCTTATGCTGTCTCTGTTTTCATCTGCCGGATTAGGGTCATCTGTGCCCATTATTTCCTCACCCCCATTATAAAGAAAAACGCAAGCGCCAATAGTTTGTTCTGCCCGAGGAGTTGGGCGATCCGCTTGCTATCAATGCTCAAAATTTTAAACTTTCTTATTTGTTAAAAAGACCCCTTTCATAAGAAAGGGGTCATAAAACAGCATAAATAGCAAGCTTTAAATGTCTCCCCTTGTTTTGAGTTTTAGCACTGTATAGCATAGGATTATACCAGCTGCATTAAGAAAAACCTTAATCCGATTTTTCCTGTTGACCCATTGGCGTCTCTCGACATTTTTGGGCAGCAGCTTATCTCTATACAGGAGCCTCACCTAACAGAAGACTTATTTAGCTATAGTCACTATATGAAACATTACAATAAGTGTCAAACCTTTTTTTTGCAGCTTGTTTCCTTTAAATCATTTAAATTTCAGATCATTATTTGGAGATTAGGAGAGACAATGTGAAAATAGAAAATCACGGCGAAGCGGGAAAGCAGGATTAATATGATGTGATGCATCTGCTTATTTTATTTGTTATTTAGCAGTTTTTATAAGTTGAATAGCTACTAACAGGATGCAGCTATACCTATAATATTTGTGTTTGCTTTAATCAGTAATATTTCTGATGAACTATATGTTATGGTAAATGCATTAAATATTTAAGGGGCAACCTAATGAATAAATCGGGACAAATTATTCTGGTACTTATATCGGTATTATTTACCGCCTATCAAAAGATTTTGGCATATAAGCCTTTTTTTACGATAGATTTCTTTATTTTTACGCTTATTGCTTGGTTGGTTGGATGGCAATATGATAGGGTACGATATTATGTGAAAAAAGCGCGGGCGAACGAAGACAGCTATAAGCAAATGATTGATTCATTGCCTCACAAGAAAACACAAGGTTCCCAAGCTTTCTTTCCGCTTACTATAGCTATTCAACGATTCAATGAAGGAAAAGGAAATAAAAGCTCTATTGAAGCTGTACGGGTATGTATGATCTGATCTAACCTTAATAACATATGATATACTTACCATATTATATACAATCGAGAAAGATGTTAGAAAACTATATCACTTTATAATAAGAAAAAACATAGATCAGGTGAAAGAGTGTGGAGAAATGAAACCAACCATTTATGATATTGCAAGAGAAGCAGGGGTATCTGCAACTACGGTTTCTAAAGTAATTAATAATAAGGGACGGATAAGTGAGAAAACCAGGGAAAAAATTATGAAAATTATAGAAGATCTTCGTTATCAGCCCAATCTATTGGCTTCTGCGATGAAAGGAAAATCCACCTACACAATTGCATTATTAATTCCAGACATGACTAACCCTATATATGCTCAATATTTAAAATATATAGAGGAATACGGTCAAGAGCTGGGGTTTAGTATTGTGATGTGCAGCACTCGAAGTGATCCTGAAAAGGAAGCTAAGCATATTGCATTATTAAGGCAGAAACATGTTGACGGATTTATCATAGCTTCTATATTTAAAAATGAAGAGGTTTTAAAACAATTAATTGAGGAACAAGTCCCGATAGTACTTATTGCACTTCAACGGCCAGAACTTCCCGTAGGCAGTGTAACCGGCGATGATTATTTAGGAGGCTATATTGCGACTGAACACTTGTTGTCTCTAGGACACCGCAGAATTGGAGTTATTGCAGAAGTAGCAACATTAAGCGGGATGGAACGTATTAAGGGATATCAAAAGGCTCTGATGAATGCAGGGATAGAGGTTGATGAAAGTTTAGTCATGACAATCAATGAACCAACAATTGAAGGAACGGAGATGCATGCGAGAAAGCTGCTTAATACTGAACAGAGGCCGACGGCGATTTTTGGCTGTAATGATATATTAGCTATTGGCTCGATGCTGGCAGCAAAGGAACTCAGAATTATCATTCCAGACGAACTGTCTGTTATAGGATTTGACAACACGGTTATGTGCAAGATTGTAGAACCTCAGCTAACTTCTGTAGCTATACAGGCACATGAAATAGGAAGACAGGCGATGGAACTATTGATCCAGCAAATTGAACAAAAGGATAACTTGAAACAACGTATTTCTCTGCTGCCGGAGCTTGTTATTCGTCAGTCAACAGCAATACTTAATGAAAATTAAATAAGCATTAAAGCATTTTTTAGCTCATGTGGTAATTTCATAAACTAAAGCGGCATAGAGAATCCAGTAAAACCAGGATTTTCTTGCCGCTTTATTAATGTTTGGCTCATTCAGCAAATGCCCTTTTTTCAAAGAGCCTTACAACGTATTCTCATGTTTCCGCATATACGAAATTCTGCGATCTTACCTAAAGAAAAGAGAAGATAAAGATTACTATACAAACAGGTTATATAGAAAATAATCTGAATATAAAATTTTTTTTAAAAAATCGATTGAAATATCATAGAGTATAGGATAAAATAAAAACAAATCTTAGGGTAATCGATAATCCTAAATTGCAAAAGACATAAAGACAGATCTTTACATGGAAATAAGAAGATATATAGAAAATGAATAGAATGTATTGATAGAATTTCATATTATTTTTTTGCTTTTAGGGTAATCGATAAACCTGATGTTATTCTGTATTAGCTGACATCAAGATTCGCTTAAAAATGAAGTTTCATTTTATCAACAAAGGAATCTTTAAGGTTTTAGCAATGAAAAAATGGAAGAGTTATATCCTCGTTTGAGTGAACAATGTATAAATCTATCACATTGAAAGATTTGTAAGCGCTCTCCCTCTAATTTATAAGAAAAATGCAAGAAAGTGTTAGGACTGATAGCTTATTATGTCCTTTCTTGAACGTTTTAATATGAAAAGAGGTGAAAAGAGTAAAGAAATAGATTGTGACAGTGAAATTATGTAGTGAAAAATTTATTCCAAAAAGCGGATTATGTTTTGTAATTAAATGATAGAGATGAAAACATATTATTCAAGGAGGCAGGAAGCATGACGGAAGTAGTAACGAAAGCAGTAAAACTGAAAAATTACATAAATGGTGAGTGGATTGAAAGCAATACAACAAAATATGAAGATGTTTTCAATCCAGCCACAAAAGAGGTTATTGCTCAAGTTCCGCTATCAACAAAAGAGGATGTTGACTTTGCGATAGAAGTTGCTGCAAAAGCGTTTGAAAAATGGCAAAAAGTCGCAGTGCCAAGGCGTGCAAGAATCTTATTCAACTATCAGCAATTGCTGACGAGGCATAAAGAAGAGTTGGCTCACCTTATCACAATAGAAAATGGAAAAAGCCTTTCGGAAGCATTAGGTGAAGTCCAACGCGGTATAGAGAATGTTGAATTTGCAGCAGGGGCGCCTACTTTAATGATGGGGGATTCACTATCTTCAATTGCTACAGATGTCGAAGCGACAAATTACCGCTATCCAATTGGAGTTGTCGGTGGAATTGCACCATTTAACTTTCCAATGATGGTACCGTGCTGGATGTTTCCAATGGCAATAGCGATGGGAAATACGTTTATTTTAAAGCCCTCCGAAAGAGCACCGCTTTTAACAGAAAAATTAGTTGAGCTATTTTCTGAAGCAGGACTTCCAAAAGGTGTATTCAACTTAGTACACGGAGCACATGACGTCGTTAACGGAATATTAGATCACCCTGAAATTAAAGCGATTTCTTTTGTTGGCTCCAAGCCTGTAGGTGAATACGTGTTTAAACGAGGCAGCGAGAATTTGAAACGCGTTCAGTCATTAACAGGTGCTAAAAACCATACCATCGTCTTAAATGACGCTGATCTTGAAGAAACAATCACAAATATTATTTCTTCAGCATTTGGTTCAGCAGGTGAACGCTGCATGGCATGCTCAGTTGTCACAGTAGAAGAGGGAATTGCCGAAGAATTTTTAGCAAAGTTGAAAGAGAGAACGGCTTCTATAAAAATGGGCAATGGCCTGGATGATGGTGTATTGTTGGGGCCAGTCATCAGGGAAGAAAATCGAAAACGCACTATCAATTATATCGAAAAAGGAATTGAAGAAGGAGCAACCGTTGTTTGTGACGGGCGCGAACGTTCATTAGATGAAGGATTTTTCATTGGTCCTACCATTCTAGATGATGTAACAACAGACATGACTATCTGGAAAGATGAAATCTTTGCTCCGGTACTATCAATCATGCGTGTGAAGAATTTAAAAGAAGCTATTGAAGTTGCCAATAAATCAGAATTTGCCAATGGCGCATGTATCTTTACAACAAACGCTGCATCTATCCGTTACTTCCGTGAAAATATTGATGCCGGTATGTTAGGCGTTAACCTGGGTGTGCCGGCGCCTATGGCGTTCTTCCCATTCTCCGGGTGGAAATCGTCATTCTTTGGAACATTACATGCCAACGGAAAAGATAGTGTTGAGTTCTATACTCGTAAAAAAGTTGTAACAGCACGCTATACAGAACCTGCATTTGAATAAGAAATGTTTTGGTCTTTCTTCTTCAAGATTTCTGATACATGAATAGACTAAACCATGATGTCCGTATTTGGAAGTTCGAGCATCCGGCCTCTTATATTTGCTAAATCATATGATGGGGCCGGTTTATAATAAAGACCATTTAAGACAGACCGAATCCAAAGAAAGCGCAATGGTTACGGGATGCTGAGACGGGTTATTTTAGCGTAATAATAAGGAGGTACCTATGAGTAAATTGCTCCGGAAACCAGAAAAAAACGAAATTTCTCAAGGAGTTACTATTGTTCATGAAGTAACGACAGAAAATTCGCCATTAGAGTATGTTGGATTTAAAATAGTTGATTTATCTCCAGGTGCCAAATATTCAGAATCACTGGGAAAACAAGAATGCTGCATTGTGGCCCTAACTGGAAAAATTAATGTCACTGATCATGAAAAAACTTTTGAAAATCTGGGCACTCGTGAAAGCGTATTCAATAAGGTGCCAACAGACAGTGTGTATCTATCAAATAATCGCCTTTTTGAAATAGAGGGAGTCAGCCAGGCTCGTGTGGCATTATGTTATTCGCCTTCTGAAAAACAATTGCCTACAAAACTAATTAAAGCTTCAGATATTGGTACCGAAAAAAGAGGAAAACTTAACAATAAGCGTTTGGTGCATAATATTTTGCCTGATTCTGATCCATCTGCTAACAGTCTGCTGGTCGTTGAAGTGTACACAGAAAGCGGAAACTGGTCAAGCTATCCTCCGCATAAACATGATCGTGATAACTTGCCGGACGAGTCATTTTTAGAAGAATCCTACTATCATGAAATGAATCCACAGCAAGGTTTTGTATTCCAGCGAGTCTATACTGATGATCGTTCCCTTGATGAAACTATGTCTGTTGAAAACGGTGACCTGGTTATCGTGCCAGCAGGATATCATCCAGTTGGTGTGCCAGATGGTTATACGTCTTATTATCTAAATGTAATGGCAGGACCGACACGTATTTGGAAGTTTTACAACGATCCGGATCACGAATGGATATTAAAACGTTAACAAAAAAAGCAAGGAGATGTTATCTGGGATGAAATATGAATTTGGTGCTGATAAAGTATATGACATTATTGCGATTGGCCGTGCATGCATCGATTTAAATGCTACAGAGTACAACCGGCCAATGGAAAACACAATGACATTTACAAAATATGTGGGAGGTTCGCCTGCAAATATTGTAATTGGCGGATCCAAATTAGGATTAAAAGTCGGATTTATCGGTAAAATTTCAGATGACCAGCATGGACGATATATCGAGCAGTATATGCGCGGCGTTGGAATTGACACATCAAATATTGTAGTTGATAAAGAAGGACATAAAACAGGATTGGCATTTACAGAGATTAAGAGCCCTGAAGAGTGCAGTATCTTAATGTACCGCCAAGACGTGGCAGACCTTTACCTGACGCCTTCTGAGGTTCATGAGGATTACATAAAAAGATCAAAAATCCTGCTAGTTTCAGGGACAGCCTTGTCAAAAAGCCCATCCCGTGAAGCAGTGCTGAAAGCAGTCAGCCTGGCTAAAAAAAATGATGTCAAAGTTATTTTTGAATTGGATTACCGCCCGTATTCATGGAATTCCTTGGGAGAAACAGCTGTTTATTGTTCATTAGTTGCAGAACAAGCGGATGTTGTGATCGGTACTCGTGATGAATACAATGTGATGGAAAACAAAACAGAAGGTAAAAACGAGGATACCATTAATTATCTGTTTAATTATTCACCAGAATTAATTGTTATTAAACACGGAGTAGAAGGTTCATATGCCTACACAAAATCAGGAGAAACATTCAAAGGCCGAGTTTATCCGACAAATGTATTAAAAACATTTGGGGCAGGTGATTCATACGCTTCAGCATTCTTATATGCTTTAATCAGCGGCAAAGAGATTGTAACCGCTTTAAAATACGGCAGTGCATCAGCTTCTATTGTTGTTAGCAAACACAGTTCTTCAGAAGCGATGCCAACAGTAGAGGAAATCGAGCAATTAATTAGGGAAAGTGAAGCAATCCAGGTAGAGGTGAGTTACTGATGGGAACAATCAGATTGACAGCAGCGCAAGCTTTGATTAAATTTCTCAATCAGCAATATATTCATGTTGATGGACAGGAGTCCCCTTTTGTTGAAGGTGTCTTCAATATATTCGGACATGGTAATGTTTTAGGGATTGGTCAGGCGCTTGAACAAGGTTCAGGTCATTTAAAAGTAATTCAAGGAAAAAATGAACAAGGAATGGCGCATGCAGCCATTGCTTACAGCAAACAAATGCTCCGTAAAAAAATATATGCTGTTACAACTTCGAGTGGACCGGGTTCAGCAAATTTGGTAACTGCAGCAGGTACAGCACTTGCTAATAATATTCCTATATTGTTGCTACCGGCTGATACATATGCTACACGTCAGCCTGATCCAGTTTTACAACAGGTAGAACAAGAATACAGTATTGCTGTTACCACAAATGATGCACTTCAGCCAGTGTCAAGATATTGGGATCGTATTACTCGCCCTGAGCAACTGATGTCCAGTTTAATTCGAGCATTTGAAGTGATGACAGATCCAGCAAAAGCAGGCCCTGCTACGATTTGTATTTCACAAGATGTTGAAGGGGAAGCATTCAACTATGATGAGAGGTTCTTCGAAAAGCGTGTTCATTATATCGATCGTAAATTACCTACTGAACGTGAATTAAAAGGGGCAGCTGAATTAATTAAAGAGAGCAAAAACCCATTAGTTGTTGTCGGTGGTGGAGCTAAATATTCAGAAGCGCGCGAATGTTTGATTGAATTTTCGGAAAAATACAACATCCCATTAGTAGAAACTCAAGCTGGTAAATCAACTATTGAGTCCTCGTTCAAAAACAATCTAGGGGGACTAGGAATTACTGGTACGTTAGCGGCAAATAAAGCAGCACGTCAATCAGATTTAATTATTGGTGTTGGTACGAGATTTACAGATTTCGCAACCTCCTCTAAAACTATTTTTGATTTTGAGACTACAAAGTTCTTAAACATCAATGTTAGTCGCATGCAAGCTTATAAATTGGATGCGTTTCCAGTTGTAGCTGATGCCAGAACAACTTTTGAGTCATTAACCCCTATGCTAGAAGGTTATATGAGTGAGTTTGGCGATAGCATTACTGAATTAAAAGAAGAGTGGTTAGCCGAGCGTAATCGTTTAAGTAAAGTAATATTTAACAGAGAGTTTTTTGATCCTGAAATTAAAAATCATTTTTCGCAAGAAGTTTTAAACGAATATGCTGATGTTTTAAACACAGAATTAGCACAAACCACAGCATTGATTGCGATAAATGACACCATCGATCCTGACAGTATCATTATTTGTGCAGCCGGTTCACTCCCAGGAGACCTGCAGCGTTTATGGCATTCAGATGTACCAAACACATACCATCTTGAATACGGTTATTCGTGTATGGGATATGAAGTGTCAGGCACATTAGGATTGAAGTTGGCTGAACCAGTAAAAGAAGTATACACAATAGTTGGCGACGGCAGCTTCCTTATGCTTCACTCTGAATTGATTACAGCAATTCAGTACAATAAAAAGATTAATGTGCTCCTTTTCGACAATTCTGGATATGGCTGTATTAATAATTTACAAATAGATTTTGGCAATGGCAGTTACTTTTGTGAATTCAGAACAAATGACAACCAAATTTTAAATATTGATTATGCAAAAGTAGCTGAGGGATATGGTGCAAAGGCATATCGGGCGAATACTGTAGAAGAATTAAAAGCGGCCCTGGAAGATGCAAAAAAACAAGATAAATCTACTTTGATAGAAATGAAAGTGCTTCCAAAAACAATGACAGATGGCTATGAAGGCAGTTGGTGGAATCTTGGAGTGCCTGAAGTGTCTAATCAAGAAGGCATTCAAAAAGCATATGAATTAAAACAGCAAAAACTTAAAAATGCAAAACAATATTAATAGAAGGGGACCGATGATGAAAGATCAAGGTATCTTATGGGGAATTGCCCCTATCGGCTGGCGAAATGATGATATACCGGAAATCGGTGCAGAGAATACATTGCAGCACCTATTAAGTGATATTGTCGTAGCAGGTTTTCAAGGGACTGAAGTTGGCGGTTTTTTTCCTGAACCAGAAGAATTAAACAAAGAACTTAAACTTCGAAACTTAAAAGTAGCAGGTCAGTGGTTTAGTAGTTTTATCATTCGTGACGGTATTCGAGAGGTAGCTCAGGCCTTCCACAAACACTGCCAATATCTACACGAGGTCAATGCAGATGTGGCGGTGGTGTCGGAGCAGACTTATAGTGTGCAGTGTACAGAGAAAAATGTCTTTTCTGAAAAGCCATACTTTATGGATACCGAATGGGATAAATTATGCGAGGGACTAAACGAACTGGGGAAAATCGCCCAGCGATACGATTTGAAATTAGTTTATCACCATCATATGGGGACGGGTGTCCAAACACTGGCCGAAATCGACCGGCTAATGGGAAGTACCGATTCAAGCTATGTGCATTTACTTTATGACACAGGCCACATCTACATTTCCGACGGTGATTATATGACACTATTAAACAAGCATATTGATCGAATTAAACATGTCCATTTTAAAGATGCCAGAAAAAAAGTGCTGGAGGAATGCAAGAAAGAAGGCAGGTCGTTCCTGCAATCCTTCTTATGTGGCATGTTTACAGTGCCAGGTGATGGGTGCATTGATTTTACAGAATCTTATAAGACGCTGCTGGATCAAAATTACAAGGGATGGATTGTAATTGAAGCTGAACAGGATCCATCTGTAGCTCATCCATTGGAATATGCTTTATTGACTCGGAAATATATAGATGAAAAATTACTTATTCGTTCCTAAAAGGAAGCGAGGAGAAATTATCATGAATAAACAGGTAAACCAAAATTCGTTTATGCGTACCATTATTTTAGTCTCTACATTTGGTGGACTTCTATTTGGATACGACACTGGCGTCATCAACGGTGCTTTGCCTTATATGTCTGAAGGAGATCAGCTCAACCTCAATTCATTCACTCAAGGTTTCGTTACGAGTTCGCTTCTTTTTGGAGCCGCATTCGGTGCAGTGCTCGGCGGCCGCCTATCCGATTACAATGGCCGCCGCAAAAACATTCTTTATCTTGCAGTGCTGTTCTTCTTAGCCACACTTGGATGTACCCTTGCTCCGAACGTTACTGTTATGGTAATCTGCCGTTTCCTGCTGGGACTTGCTGTAGGAGGTGCGTCTGTAACGGTTCCAACCTATTTAGCGGAAATGTCACCTGCGGAGAGCAGGGGCAGAATGGTTACCCAAAACGAACTGATGATTGTTACTGGACAACTATTGGCCTTCATCTTCAACGCCATCATTGGTAATACAATGGGTGACAGCTCGCATGTTTGGCGATACATGCTGAGTATCGCGGCACTTCCGGCAGTTTTCCTGTTCTTTGGCATGATTAGAGTACCGGAGAGCCCGCGCTGGCTTGTATCAAAAGGGAAAAATGGGGATGCGCTGCGTGTCCTCTGTCAGATTCGAAATGAGAAGCGGGCTAAATTAGAACTAAGCGAAATTGAGAAAGCTTTCACGGAAGAGTCTGGGATTAAGAAAGCAACTTATAAGGATCTGGCTGTACCATGGGTACGCCGCATCGTATTTCTCGGGATTGGAATTGCCATTGTGCAGCAAATTACGGGTGTCAACTCGATTATGTATTATGGTACTGAAATCCTCAAAGATGCTGGCTTCCAAACGAAGGCCGCACTTATCGGTAACATTGCCAATGGTGTAATCTCGGTTTTAGCAACTTTCGTCGGCATCTGGCTCCTTGGAAAGGTCGGCCGTAGACCTATGCTGCTGACTGGCCTGATAGGAACTACCACGGCACTTCTGCTCATTGGGATATTCTCAATCATGCTTGAAGGGACTGCTGCACTTCCATATGTTGTGCTTGCTCTGACAGTCACGTTTCTTGCTTTCCAGCAGGGAGCCATTTCACCGGTAACATGGTTAATGCTCTCGGAAATATTTCCGCTGCGGTTGAGAGGTCTCGGAATGGGCGTCACCGTGTTTTGCCTATGGATAGTGAACTTCCTCATAGGCTTGACGTTCCCGGTACTGCTCGATAAGGTCGGTTTGTCCACAACATTCTTCATCTTCGTAGCTTTGGGTCTTGCTGCAATCACATTCGTGAAGAAATACTTGCCGGAAACCAAGGGACTCACACTTGAGCAGCTGGAACATAACTTCCGAACCTATGATGATCGAGGCGCCCAGGACTATTTAGAGAAGGTCGATGCTTAAAAAAATGTAAGGATCATACAGCAGCAAAATAAACAAACCAGGAGGAACATGATTATGACTTTGAATATTGGTGTGATAGGAACAGGTGCGATTGGCAGAGAGCATATTAAAAGAATTACAAATAACTTATCTGGAGGAAAAATTGTCGCTGTTACAGATGTCAATCAGGATGCTGCAAATAGCGTTGTTGAACAATTCGGCTTGGATGCCGTTGTATATCCGAATGATAAAGCGCTTGTGGCTGCTGAAAACGTTGATGCTGTACTCATAGCAAGCTGGGGTCCTGCCCATGAACTAAGCGTACTGGCAGCAATTGAGGCTGGAAAGTATGTATTCTGCGAAAAACCTTTAGCCACAACAGCAGAAGGGTGCATGAGAATTGTTGCAGCAGAAATGAAACATGGCAAGCGTTTAGTCCAAGTGGGATTTATGCGCCGTTATGATAATGGGTATGTACAATTAAAGGAAGCGATTGACAGTAATTATATTGGTGAACCATTAATGATCAGGTCCGTACACAGAAACCCGGAAGTTGGCGATAATTATACTACAGATATGGCCATTAGTGATACTTTGGTTCACGAGATTGATGTCCTGCACTGGCTGATTAACGATGATTATAAATCTGTACAAGTAGTATTTCCAAAGAAAACAAAACATGCATCAGCTCACTTGCAGGATCCGCAAATTATCATGCTTGAAACAAACAGCGGCATTACTATAAATGCGGAAGTATTTGTAAACTGCCAGTACGGCTATGACATCCAATGTGAGGTTATTGGTGAAGAAGGAGTTGTGAGTCTGCCGGAAGTCTCAAGCATTATCACCCGTAAGGAAGCCAAGCTGGGTACAAACATCCTGATGGATTGGAAACAGCGTTTTATTAATGCTTATGACAAAGAATTACAGGACTTCATGGATTCGATCAAAATGACAGGTGAGCCTAATGGTCCGACTTCATGGGATGGCTATATTGCAGCTGTTACAGCAGATGCTTGTTTGAAAGCACAGCAAACAGGGGAGAAAGAGCCTGTCACATTAGTAGAAAAGCCAGAATTTTATAAAAAAGCAAGTGCTATAGCGGTCTGAAATATCAAAATAATCAAAACCTTTCGCTTGAGGTCTGATATAAATTAACTAATGGATAATGGAGGAATGAAAATGAAAATTGCACTTGATCCATATATGTATAGACACCTGTCAATCCCAAAAATGGTTGAAAAAGTTGCTGACTTGGGCTATGAGTATATTGAATTATCACCGCGAGAAGATTTCTTGCCTTTTTATAAATACCCTCGTGTAGACAAAGCTAGAATTAGAGAATTTAAAAACGCATTACGTGATACAGGTGTGAAACTTTCATCCTTGTTGCCTATGCAGCATTGGGCTGGTCCAGAAGAAGAAGACAGAGAAGCAGCAGTTAGAAACTGGATGCGCTGTATTGAAATCGCTGTTGAGATGGACGTTGACGTTTTGAATACAGAATTTACTGGTCATTCAGACAAACCATATAAATGTGAACAGATGTTCATGCGTTCCATGGAAGAGCTGCTTCCTATTATCGAGAAAGAAGGTATTAATCTTCATATTCAAGCCCACCCATTTGATTTTATTGAACGCAACAATGATGCTGTAGACCTGATCCGTGGACTTGATAAAGACTTTGTTGGCTACTTCTATGCGGTACCGCATACCTTTTTCTATGATAATGGTAAAGGTGACATCGCTTCCATGTTAGAGTACGCAGGGGATAAGCTGAAGCATATTAATATTGCGGATACTTATAACCATAAAGCATCCTCGTGCCTTCGATATGTCGTTAACCCGCCTGGTGTTCATGCGACCGTTCATCAACATATGGATATCGGCAAAGGGGATATTAACTGGGACGTACTTTTCTCAAAATTACGTGAGATAAAATTCGATGGTATCGCTACTGTTGCAGTGTTCGGGGAAGAAGATAGAGCAGATGACTCCAGCAGATTTATGCTGCAAGAAGTAAAAAAAGGATTAGATATAGAATCAAGGCAAAAAGAAATATTTGCGGATCTTTATAAAAAATAATGGGGGATCATCAATAATGAAACTTTGTTTTAACCAAGCTACGACACTTGAAAACTCCAATCTAGCCATAGATTTGGAGTATTGCAATAAACACGGCTACGACTATATCGAAATCCGCACAATGGACAAATTACCAGAGTATTTAAAGGAGAAGTCCATTGATGATCTGGCTGAGTTCTTCAATACACACCATATTAAGCCTCTGGCATTCAATGCTTTAGTGTTTTTCAATAATCGCGACGAAGCCGGGTATAAGGAAATTATCAATGAATTCAAAGAGATGATGGAAACAGCCAAGAAATTAGGTGTGAAATATGTGGTAGCAGTGCCGCTAGTAACGGATCAGAAGATATTGAAACAAGATATCAAAAACAGTTGTGTAGAGGTGCTGAAAGAGCTGTCAAATATCGCAGAGCCGTATGGAGTGAAAATTGCAGTCGAATTTGTCGGACATCCACAATGCACAGTCAACACCTTCGGCCAGGCTTACGATATTGTCGAAACCGTTAATCGTGAGAATGTTGGATTAGTACTGGATTGTTTCCACTTCCATGCAATGGGATCAAATTTGGAACATCTTAAAAAAGCTGATGGGTCAAAGATCTTTATTCTGCATATCGATGATACGGAAGATTTTCCGATTGGCTTTCTGACTGATGAAGATCGGGTATGGCCTGGGCTTGGTGCTATCGATTTAGACAGTATTTTATCGACATTGAAGGAAATCGGGTTCTCAGAGGTTGTCTCTGTTGAATTATTCCGGCCGGAATACTATAAAATGGATGCTGAAGAAGCCATCAAGACTGCAAAAGAAACAACACTCAAAGTGGTATCCAA
This sequence comes from Bacillus sp. V2I10, assembly GCF_030817055.1. NCBI lineage: Bacteria > Bacillati > Bacillota > Bacilli > Caryophanales > Bacillaceae > Bacillus > Bacillus sp. V2I10. Next base: position 2,509,495 of record NZ_JAUSYV010000001.1, read on the forward strand.
GTATTACGACTTACAGCCAGTATAATTTGGAAGATTAATATCTTTATGAAAGGGTGGCGGTCCTGTTGGCTTTAGTATCAATGAAAGATATACTGCTTAAAGCTAAGGAAGGTAATTATGCTGTCGGCCAATACAATATCAACAGCCTGGAATCCGCACAAGCCTTTTTAGAGGCTGCTGAAGAAGAACGCGCACCTGTTATATTGGCAGCTTCTGACAGACTTGTTGACTATTTGGGGGGCTTTAAGACCATTGCTGCAATGGTTAAAGGCCTTGTAGAAGAAATGTCGATAACCGTTCCGGTTGTGCTGCATTTGGATCATGGTATGAGTGTTGAACGCTGCAAAAAGGCGATTGATGCCGGGTTTACATCGGTTATGTTCGACGGCTCCCATTATCCGATTGATGAGAATATTTCCATGACGAAACAAGTTGTTCTTTATGCACGTCCAAGACAAGTATCTGTGGAAGCGGAAGTTGGCACAGTCGGCGGCATGGAAGACGGGCTGATTGGCGGAATCAAATATGCTGATCCTGATGAATGTTTACGAATTGTAAAAGAAGCGGAGATAGATGCTTTGGCAGCCGCCCTGGGTTCGGTTCATGGACCATATCAGAGTGAACCTAAACTGGGCTTTGATGAGATGAAACATATTTCTGAAGCGACGGATGTACCACTTGTCCTTCATGGAGGTTCCGGAATACCTGGTTATCAAATTCAGAAGGCGATTAAACTCGGGCACGCCAAGATTAATGTCAATACTGAATGTATACAAGCCTGGGGACAAGCTATTCGTGAAGTTTTAGCCGCTGACGAGAGAGTATATGAGCCGCGGGCTATTATCACACCAGGTAAAAAGGCAATCATAGCCACGGTCAAAAGCAAAATGAAAGAGTTTAAAACAAGCCATAAAGCATAAGGGAAGAGGGTGTCCTAAAAGAAACCTGTGGACGCCCTTTTTGGCATAAATACCATAAGAAAGCTTGATTGAGTGAAATATAGAATTCCCCGAATTACTATTCACGGGACTATAGAAATTAAAAATTATATTGGACGGCAAGTAATTGGGAAGTGATACATTGAATACCTTACATGCTACTCGAGACAGATACCTTTTTTTAGTTGTTTCCTTTATTTTTTGGTTTTCGCATTTTATCTATATTCCCATTTTGTCTCCTTATATTGAATCAATGGGGGGGAAGTATACCTTTATTGGTCTTGTGCTGAGCAGCTACGGACTTATGCAGTTTCTATTTCGGTTTCCTCTTGGAATCTATTCAGATCTTATGAAATTAAGGAGACCGTTTATTATATTTGGAATGTTAGTAAGTGCGTTTAGTTGTTTGGCATTTTCATTAACCGATAGTTTAGGATGGGTCCTTTTATCTCGCTCCCTAGCCGGACTGGCTGCAGCAACTTGGGTTGCATTTACAGTATTATACGCTAGTTATTTTGCTGATCGGGAAATTCATCGTGCCATGGGCAGCATTTCATTTGTTGTGGTTTTAGCACAACTCTTAGGCATGAGTGTAAGTGGATATATAGTAGATGAATGGGGGTGGCATGCTCCATTTTGGATTGGAGGAATTTTCGGTACAATGGGCGCAGTGCTTTCTCTTTTTATTTTTGAACCCAAAGAAGGAATTCAAAGAGAACCTGTAAAATTGAATGATCTGGCTTCCGTAATGCGAGAACCGCTGCTGCTGAAAATTTCTTTACTGTCTATTTTGGCACACAGTATTATTTTTACTACCATGTTTGGGTTCATCCCTGCCTATGCACTGAAAATTGGGCTGCAGGCCAGTGACATTAGCCTGATCGTATTTTCATTTATGATCCCTCATGCCATCGCCACTCTATTTGGCGGAAAATTATTTGTTCCGTTGTTTGGTCAGTGGAAATCTTTGAAAATAGCATTTGGGTTAACTGCATTTTTTACGCTTATTACCCCATTTATTGACTCAAAAGGCTGGCTTTGTACCATACAGGGGTTTAATGGAATGTCGCTTGGACTTCTTTTCCCACTTTTGTTGGGAATGGCGATAGAATCTATTCCCCATCAAAAAAGAGCCACAGCGATGGGAGCATATCAGGCGCTGTACGCAATCGGTATGTTTGCTGGACCCTTTTTTTCAGGTATCTTGAATTCATATTTGGGGATTGCAGCAGGGTTTTATTTTGCAGGTATATTAGGTGTAATCGCTGCTCTTTTTATGATCGTTTGGAATAGAAGTGAAAATGAAAGTGAAGCGGGGAAAAAATATTTTGAATAGGAGGGAATTAAGATGGTGAAGGTGGGTCTAGTAACTGATATTTTAGGATACTTGCCATTCCGAAGAAATGCTTGATACATGTGTTGATTTGGGATTTGAAGCGCTTGAGTTAGGGTGAGGTAACTGGTCTAAAGCGCCGCATGTTGATTTAGATGGATTGCTTGAGAGTACCGTTAAACGTGAAAAATTTATAGATGCTATTAAAAGCAGAGGACTTGAAATCGCAGCTTTAAATTGTTCAGTAAATCAACTCGAACTGACGGAAGAGGGAGAAGCTCATAAAACAGTTGTTGAAAAATCATTTCAACATGCAGGGCATTTAGGAGTAGAAACGATTGTCATGATGTCTGGTTGTCCTAGTGGGGGCCAAAACGATGTGACACCTAACTGGCTGACACATCCTATTTTGCCTTCTCATTTTGAAACGCTAGAATGACAATGGAATGAAGTTGCCTTCCCGTACTGGGAAAAAGCTGTGAAAGTTGCGAAAGAACTTGGCGTCAAAAAAATTACCATCGAAAATCTTGGGTATAATTTAGTTTATAATCCAGAAACACTTTTTAAATTAAGAAATGAAGTTTGAGACATGGTTGGCATGAATTTAGACCCTAGTCATTTATTTTGGATGGGTGGCGATCCTATCGCAGCAGCAAGAGCATTAGGCAGTGTGATGTATCATGTTCATGCTAAAGATGTGCGGATTGAAAGAGGGATAAATGATGCAAATGGCCTTATTGATGTGAAACCAATGGAGAGTTTTGCTGCTCGTTCATGGAATTATGCAGCACTTGGACATGGACATGACGTTAGTTGGTGGAAGGAATTCTTTACGGTCGTTAAAATGGCTGGCTATGATGGTCCATTCGTTCTTGAAATGGAAGATTTGACTATGGAACCCCTTACAGGTATTAAAAAATCTATGAATGTTCTCAAAGAAGCGTTGCCAAGAGAATTTCAGATGAAAAATTCAAGTTGTTATTCAATAGTGAATAAATAAGATAAGGAGGTACATATTGGAAAGAAATACGGATTGAGGGATAAAAAGAAGTTTAGAACAATTGAAAAAGATTAAGTTTAGAAAGGGGGAAGCAAATGAAGAATGTTGATTTGAATTATTATCAAACATTTATTGCCGTTTCATTAGATAGCCCAGCATCTGAAGGACTCGTTCCGCCTGTCAGGAAAGGAAAAGTAACCAAACCCAGCATAGAATATGAATTGCTGGCTGCCAATCCCTATATCTATACCCAGACAGATCTTATTTACGAAGTACATATCAGACATAAGGCGATATCAGAGGAGGAAATCGAGAATAGAGCTGATCAAATCAGGAACGAGTTATTCCAAAAGTCGCAGGCATGTCTGAGGGCTTCTATGCTTCCAAAAAAATATGGCTGGGGACTTCATTTTGATGAAGATGGGAAAATTGCCCTCTATGGTGTCGAATCTCCTGAGTACCATCAATTCTTAGAGAACAAGGATGGGAAAATGAAAGTGTTAAACGCAATGAGAAACAGCCGAAAAAGCGAGTAAGAAAAAATTCTTCCAACAGCTTTTACAACTGATTATAAAAATCAAACGGGAAAATATCATGGGTATTGTCATCCAAATACCTCTCATATTGCTGCCTTGTTCGCCGAATCACGAGATGTACTAAAAAGCGAAGCAGGAAACAGAGGAAGTAACATATTTCTATCATTTATTGGAGCCTATTCTTACATCCCCAAGGGAAGATGTATTTGAAGGCATTTATTTGTCAAGAAATGCCTTCAAAAAAACTCTGCATTCATTCTAGCTTAAACCGATATTTGCATGTACCTCCGCATATTTCATTGTTGTTTTCAATAATTTCTCCTAGAAACCGTATTTTCTCCATACTTATAAGAGGTAAATGGTTTATCCCTATTTCTCTTGCCGTCATTAAAACCTCACGAGCAATATATTGCCGTAACCTAGTCTTATTTCTTTCATCATTTCATGGATATTGATTCCACCTAAAGCAGATAGTTCTCTACATTCAACCTTCAAAAGTATACCTCCTGACATCATCATCACATATATTAAAATTGATAGGTCCTCACATAAAACATCTGTTAAGATTCTGAATGGCTGAACCGACCAGGGAAATAATATACCTGATCTTAAATTAAGGAGAATCAGATGATGGTAAAATTTATAGTTTCACTTGTATTAATGGCATCGATTATTTTCACACCTATAGGAGACAGCTTGATTGATAATAAAACTTCATTTGTAAGCGCAAAATCCTTCAAGTCAGGAAAACGCCGCTACAATCCCAACAGCAATTATAAACAGCCTGATACAAGACAAAATCAACCTCGTTCCAATTTTAACAGAAGGAACAATTTTGCCAGGGGAGGCATCATGAGGGGGTTGCTCTATGGAGGAATTGCTGGACTTCTTCTTGGCGGACTACTTAGTAATTTAGGGTTTTTTGGAGGGGTTCTGGGATTATTCATTAATATCCTTGCCATCCTATTTCTCTTGCTGCTCATCAGAAAAATATTTAGATATTTTATACATAGGGTGAGTTAGGAAATCACTTTTTATGATCAGCAAACGTACCTCTTTTTTCAAGAGGTGCGTTTTTTTTTGCTGCCCAATCCTTTTTAGAGATGTATAACAGAATGACGGGAATTTAGGGAGAGGGTGACATATTGAGATCAAACCTATTATTAAAAGAACATTCCATGATGGTTCAGCCAAGTTTAGCAAAACAAATTGGATAAAATAAGAAGGAAGAGGACTCGCCTTTCCCTTCTTTTATTTAATAAGTTCTTCTCGAATTGTTCATAGTTTATTCATATTTAAACGATAAGATAAGAGACAAGTTCAGCAAAAGATATGTATCAAAATGAATACGAAAGAAAACCAGAAACAAAGGAGATTACGTAATGAAGAACGGTTTAAAAAATAAGATGACCTATTATTTTCTGCTGACAGCGATCATTGGCATTGCTGTCGGATGGGGAATTGCTTCTTTTAACGATGAGGCAGTTGCAAGTGTTAATGGAGAAAAAATCAGCAAGGACGAGCTGTACGGATTACTGATGGATCAAGGGGGAACTCAGATTGTCGATTACTTGATTACTGAAAAGATCATTGAACAGGAATCCGATAAGAAGAACATAAAAATATCCAATGATGCAGTCGAAGAAGAATATCAATCCGTTGTGGACTCATATGGAGGCGAGGAAGCCTTTAAACAACAGTTAGAAACTAGCGGCGGAACTATAGAAGATGTGAAAAAAGATTTAAAAACAAATTTAAAAATCGAAAAACTTCTTGAACCTGAAATATCCATTTCAGAGGATGAAATGAAAACCTATTTTGAAGAAAATAAAGAGAGCTTTGCAGAGCCTGAACAAGTGAAGGCAAGTCATATTTTAGTAGAAGATGAGGCAACAGCAAAAGAAGTAAAAGAAAAACTGAACGCAGGCGAGGATTTTTCAGAGCTTGCGAAAGAATATTCAACAGACACTTCTAACAGTGAAAAAGGCGGTGACCTAGGTTACTTTGCAAAAGGCGATATGGTTACTGAATTTGAAGATGTGGCATTCGCTATGAAAGAAGGAGAAATCAGCGAGCCGGTCAAAACCGAGTTTGGCTATCACGTTATTAAATTTGAAGATAAAAAAGCAGCTGCAGAAGCAGCCTTTGATGACAAAAAAGAGGAAATAAAAGAAACACTGTTTGATCAAAAGATGCAAACGGTCTACACAACATGGCTTGAAGAGAAAAAAGATGAATATGATATTAAAAATACGCTTGAGAGCTGAGAAAGAGGAGGAGAGGATCCCTCTTCTTTTTCTATTTTCCAGCAGTTATTGTACCGGATATATGAGCAGTGATGGTCAAAGGAAACGGACTCGATAGGTAGGTTTTTTACGGTATCACTTGTACCTCTGTTTATGCAAAAAACTCTTTTCTTTCTGAAATTAGGAAGCGCCTGGAAAAAAGGAAGTATTTCTCTAAAATCGGAAAGTATTTACCTTATTTTTGCTAGTAAACAGATCATTTCGGATAGTAAAAGTCTCATTTTGGAAAGTAAACTTTCAATCACATTGAATATAGTTTTTAAGTAAACTAAAATAAAAATAAGTTGACATAAAACGACTCCATTCTTTACCATTAGAGAGAAGGAAACGATGGAGGGATAAACATGGACTGGTTAACACTTGCAAACGAAGTAGTAGATGGAAAAGAATTAAATGAAGAAGAAGCACTGAGTATCTTAAACTCTGATGATGATGAACTATTAAGTTTGCTGCAGGGTGCATTTACGATTCGCAAGCACTACTACGGAAAAAAAGTAAAGCTGAACATGATCATCAATACGAAGTCAGGTCTTTGCCCTGAGAATTGCGGGTACTGTTCACAATCCAGTATTTCAACGGCGCCGATTGAAAAGTACCGCATGATGGACCGGGAAAGCATTCTTGCAGGAGCAGAAAGGGCTTATAATCTGAAGGTTGGCACGTACTGCATCGTGGCAAGCGGAAGGGGGCCATCTGAAAAAGAATTGGACACGGTTGTATCTGCTGTGAAAGACATAAAAGAGCAATATGGACTTAAAGTATGTGCGTGTCTTGGTCTTTTAAAGCCAAATCAGGCCTCACGCTTAAAAGAAGCAGGAGTCGACCGCTACAATCACAATATTAATACATCAAAGGAACACCACGAATCGATTACAACATCCCATACATATGATAACCGTGTTGATACGATAGAAGCTGTCAAGGCATCAGGGATCTCACCATGTTCAGGTGTCATCATCGGCATGAGAGAAACGAAAAAAGATGTCGTCAATATGGCATACAGCTTAAGAGCACTTGATGCAGACTCGATACCTGTTAACTTTCTTCATGCGATTGACGGCACACCGCTTGAGGGGACGGACGACCTTGATCCGCGCTATTGCCTGAAGGTCCTTGCGCTATTCCGTTTTATTAATCCGACAAAAGAAATCCGCATCTCAGGAGGACGTGAAGTGAACCTTCGATCCCTTCAGCCGCTTGGACTTTATGCGGCGAACTCTATTTTCGTGGGCGATTATTTAACGACTAAAGGCCAGGAAAGCACAAGTGACCATGAAATGCTGAAGGATTTAGGATTCGAAGTAGAGTTTGATTTTGAAGAAAATGAGGCGTTGACTTTATAAAAAAATGGTCCCTTCTTATTAGAGAAGGGACCATTTTTTGTTCACAATTATGGCGAATTATTTTTGAATGGCCGTGAATTAATTGTGAAAGTATGCTGATCCATCTATTAAATAGATTAATAAGTTGATTCAGGAATCTCTTCATACTTTTCAGGATCTAGCGAATGAACAGATTCATCTGCTACTCCGGTGATAATGCCCATTAAACCAGTTTCCACTGTGTTTACGAGCATTCCTTTTTGTTTTTGTCCAAAATTCTGAGTTTGTCCTTTTACTTCAAAAAGAACAGTTCCGCTTCCATTTAAAGCAAATGAACCTAGAGCAGTGCCCGGCAAATCAAGACCTTGCTGGTACAGGGAGATATTCGTGAAGACAGAGTCTCCTTTTGCCTGAAGGGCTTCATATGCAGCAACATTCAGCTGTCTTGAAAAATCATAATCATAATTACTTGCATACTGTGCATATTTTGCTCCATCAGCCGTGCTTGGATCTGGAACAAACTGTGCGGATATTGACATGGTCGCAATTTCTTCAGTATCACCTACATATGGAAATCCTTGATGATGAAGATCCATGAATACATCGACTTTACCGAACTCTGCCTGAAGATCTTTATACACATCTCTTACTGTTTGAGCTTCAGGTGTTATGTACCAGCCTGGTTTGTTGGAAGCACCAGGGAAATCAGCTGCATTTGGCACATAGTTTAAGTCAGGATGAAAATCACGGTTTACATCAAATCCTGGGTTTGCTGCATAATCATCACCTTGCAGGACTCTCGTATAATAGTTCCATGAAGGCGTGGCTGAACTTAATTGAGGGTATCTTTCCACAACCTCCGACCAGCTTAAATCATTTCCTCTGCGATCTAATTTAGAAGCATCCACATTCATCATTGGAATGGCCACAATCGTCATTTCTTCTCTGATTTTACGGGCTTCAGCCGAATTGCTTGAGCCAATGTTTTGAAGCGTATTCAATAATGCAACGGTTCCTGTTTTTTCATTTCCATGAATTTCACTTTGAACGAGCAGAACTTTGTCTCCTTCACCGACTCTGGCCGTGTAAATTTCACGCCCCTGATTCGTATAACCTGCCACACCCACAGAGACTCTTCCGCTGCTGCTCTGCTCAATTTGAATAAGCCTTTGCTTAAGCTCCGCATAATCAATAAAACCTTGTGTTGATAGTGTTTCTCCTGCAGATGGTTTAGCGGCTTCCATGTTTCCTGCCTGCGGAAAGACAAGAACAGAAGCTAAAACAGCTGTACCTAAAATCTTTGTCAATGAATTCTTTTTCAATCCAGTCACCTCATCCTTAATAGTTGAACTACAATCAGAATTTTCTGCAAAAAATTCACCAATCCTTTGTAAATTGACAAAAATGACGCAAAGGTTCTACAAGAACTTTCAGTTTGCTATTTCTTTCAATCTATTTTCCTAACAGACAAAAGTTCTTTCGCCTCACGAAATAAAAGGTTTTCTAAAGGAAGAAGTTTTAGTTGAAGCAAACTTTTTTTGACTGCCATTACTATTGTTGAATTATGAAAAAAGGTTGCTGTAGACCCACTCAGTCCTTACTTGGTAAGATGGTCAAGGAATAAAAAGTGGAGGACTTTTGGATGGAACAACAAAAATATGCGGATTTAAAACTGGGTGAGCGCGGCGCCATCATAAGCATCATTGCATACCTGTGTTTATCTGCTTTAAAACTAATGATCGGATATACAGCAAATTCAGAAGCCTTAAAGGCTGATGGATTAAATAATGCGACCGATATCGTTGCGTCAATTGCAGTATTAATAGGGTTAAGACTATCTCAAAAGCCAGCGGACCAGGATCATCCGTATGGGCATTGGAAAGCGGAAACGGTGGCTTCACTAGTTGCATCATTCATTATGATGGCAGTAGGGCTTCAAGTTCTGTACGGTGCAGTCATGTCAGTTTTTGAAGGAAAACGGGAATCACCAGATCTTGTTTCAGCTTGGACAGGGATTTTTTGTGCAGTCCTTATGTATTTCGTATACCGCTATAATAAAAAACTTGGTGAAAAAATTAATAGTCAGGCAGTCATTGCAGCCGCAAAAGATAACCTTTCTGACGCATGGGTCAGCATTGGGATAGTAGTCGGAATTATCGGATCCCAATTCTCTCTTCCTTGGCTGGATCCTCTCGCTGCTGTTGTTGTAGGATTTCTGATTTGCAAAACGGCGTGGGATATTTTCAGAGATGCCTCACATCATTTAACGGATGGTTTTGATGAACAGGAAATACAGGCTTTTAAAGAAACGACTCTTTCTCTGTACGGGGTAAAAGGCGTTAAGGAAATTAAAGCAAGAAATTATGGAAACAATACTGTCGTCGACATTGTCATTCTCGTCAATTCTAATTTGGATATTCGGGATGCACATGATATCTCAACAAAAGTTGAAAACATTTTAATGAATGAGCATGACGTGTACAATGTACATGTTCATGTTGAACCGAATTGAACCTGGTTTTGTATATAATAAGAGGAGGGAGAACCTTTGGATTCTGTACTGATTACTAATTTAATGCGCATTGGACTTCCGCTGATCATCATCGCAGCATCCCTTTTCTGGACAATGAAAATGCCTTTTACAAAAAGGTTTTTGCCTCCAGTTACGCTCGCACTGCTTGCTGCTGCTGTATTTGTTGCACCATATTTTCTTGATTGGGCGAACGTCAGTGAGCGGAATTTAGAATCAATCCTGATAACGATTTATTTAACGCTTACTTTGATGCTCAGTTCTGTATTGAGTTTGATCATTGCTTTATTTTTAAAGAAAAAAGAGAATAAATAAATTTAGAAATAGAAAAGACATTTCTTTCAGAGGGGGAGGAGTGTCTTTTTATGTGATTTAATAGGAATAAAATTCTTTATAGTTAAAAAATCCCAAAGGAAAGGAAGAGGAGATCACCTGCTCAAACGAGAACTATATAACTACATAGAATGAATAAGGGAGTGCGTCATATTGAGAAAAATGATTCTTCTTATGACCTTTGTCAGCATCTTCTTAGTTAGTTGTTCACAAACGAAGTCTTTTGAAGGAAGGATCAGCGATATTAAAAAAGGTCATTTTGAAGTGGATTGTTCTAAAGAGGTGCTGAAAGATGAGAAAAACAGGGAATCCGCCGCCTACCCATGTTCAGTTAAGCTGTCAGCTAAAACGGTTTTCCGGGACAATCAAGGTGAGAAGCTGAAGATTCGACATTTTACGACTGGATTAGATATTCGAGTTGTTTTAGCCGATCGGAAAAAAATCAGCAAGAGCAAGGAAAGCAGAAAAGTAGAGGCCAGGGAGATTGTCTTGCTTAATTAAGTTAATAAATAAATAATCGAAAAAATGCTTCTCTTTTGTTTTATGAACGAAAAGAGAAGCATTTTGCCGATTTCATAAGAGGTCTCAGGCCCGCTTCTTCATTTACTTAACATCTTTGTTACTTTTTAATTCCATTCTCCTGAACACTTGGCCACTTTTTGTTCAGGGCATTAATAAACGTTTTGACAATCTTTTTATCTTCTATTACCGGTGAATAGATATAAGAAAGTGTCCGATTAAAAGTCTGGTTTTTCATTTTGATGATTGAGAGATTTTTATTTTGCACGTCTCGTTCTATAACACTTTTTGATAAAAAGGAGAGACCCATGCCGTTTATGAGTGTTTCTTTAATTCCCTGATTGCTGCTTATGGTTAGAAGGGATTTTACTTTTAATCCGTTAGTTCGAATCACATGATTTAGAAATTCGCGTGTACCAGAACCAACTTCTCTTGTGACCCAAGGCTGATTGTGAAGATCGGCAAATGTAACCTCATCTTTTGAAGCGAGGTTATGATTTCTTGAAGATACAATAAATAGTTCGTCCTGCATAAATGGGTGTACAGCAAGTTCCTTGTCATTTGTCTGCCCTTCTATTAATCCTATATCTACTTGATGCATCCGGACAGATTGAACGATTTCTTCTGTATTTCCAATGAGAACTTGCAGCTCAAGTTCCGGGTATTCACTTTGAAGGTCAAGGAGTAAAGAAGGCAATATATACTCGCCGATTGTAAAACTGGCGCCAATCTTCAGTTCTCCTTTTACTGAATTTTGATGCTCCAGGATATCCTGTCTAGTTTGTTCATAGAGGGTAATCATCCGTTTTGCGCGATCATATAAAATCTCGCCTGTCGGAGTAATTTGCAGGAATTTTGGCGAACGCAAAAATAATGTCGTCTGAAATTCTTTTTCGAGATTTTTTATATGCAAGCTTACACTCGGCTGTGACATGCGGAGATTTTCGGCTGTTTTCGTAAAGTTCTTAATTTCCGCAAGGGTTACAAATGTTTTTAATGCGTCATAATACAAAAGAAGCCCACCTTATGATTAGTAATCTTAATTATAACAATAAATTAAATGTATTTTACTAATTTTCTGTTTTCGGGTAAAGTAGAAATAGTATTTTTTAATTGGAGAAAAAGGTAAATCGATATGTATGATTTTACCCTAAAAACCAACTTAGTTTATAGGGATAATCAAAATGATTCTTTCTTTCTATAAAAAAACAGGTTTTTCACTGAAAAATGATGTATTAAACGTTTTTAATTTCTTTGTGAGGTGGGAAAAGTTGCAACTTCAGGTAACTAACAGTCCGTTCAATCAAGAGCAGGCAGAACTCCTTAATCGGCTTCTGCCAACGCTGTCAGAAACACAGAAAATCTGGCTGACAGGGTATTTGACAGCATCCCAGTCTCAGATCCTTCAGACAGAAGAGGAGACTCATGCATCAGAGCTGTCAGTACAAAGCAGTGAGGCAGCCGTCTCTAAAGAAGTGACCATTTTATACGGGTCACAAACAGGAAATGCCCAGGGTCTTGCTGAGAATGCAGGTAAAATACTTGCTGAGCAGGGTTTGCAGGTGACAATATCTTCGATGAATGATTTTAAGCCGAATCAATTAAAGAAGGTCAAAAACCTTCTTATCGTTGCAAGTACACATGGAGAAGGCACACCTCCGGATAATGCGCTCTCGTTTCATGAATTCCTACATGGAAGACGCGCGCCAAAGCTCGATGATCTTAGCTTTTCAGTTCTGTCTCTTGGTGACAGCTCATATGAGTTTTTCTGCCAGACAGGAAAGGATTTTGATCAAAAACTTGAAGAACTTGGAGGCACACGGATATACCCGCGGACTGACTGTGACCTTGATTATGATGATCAAGCTGCTGAATGGCTTCAGGGAGTCCTTGACAGCTTTAAACAGGTGCAGGGGAGAAGTCAGGAAGCATCTGAACAGACAGCATCCGCACAGGCAACAGAATCCGTCTATTCCAGAACAAATCCGTTTCGTGCAGAAGTGCTTGAGAATCTTAATTTAAACGGCCGCGGCTCAAATAAAGAAACGCACCACCTTGAGCTATCCCTTGAAGGATCTGGTCTCTCGTTTGAGCCAGGTGACAGTCTGGGAGTATATCCGGAAAATGATCCTGCACTAGTAGACTTGCTTATTCAGGAGATGAACTGGAATCCTGATGAAAAAATATCAGTCACTAAACAAGGGGACCTCCCGCTTAAAGCAGCACTTACATCCCATTTTGAAATCACGGTTTTAACAAAACCTCTTTTAGAACATGCAGTCAAGCTTTCGTCCAGCACGGAATTGCAGGAGCTGACAAAGTCTGAACAGAAAGAAAAATGTAAAGCATACCTTGAAGGCCGCGATTTGCTTGATTTGGTCCGCGATTTCGGACCATGGAATGCATCAGCAGAAGAATTCGTTTCGATTCTAAGAAAAATGCCGGCCCGTCTTTATTCAATTGCAAGCAGTTTATCAGCAAATCCTGATGAAGTCCATTTGACAATCGGGGCTGTTCGCTATGAAACACATGGACGTGAGCGAAACGGCGTCTGCTCGATTTTATGTGCAGAGCGCCTTCAGCCAGGAGATACCCTTCCGGTTTACATACAGCGGAACCAAAATTTTAAGCTCCCTCAAAATCCGGATACACCGATCATCATGGTTGGACCTGGAACTGGGATAGCGCCTTTCCGTTCTTTCATTCAGGAAAGAGAAGAAACAGGTGCAGAAGGAAAATCTTGGCTGTTCTTCGGTGATCAGCATTTCGTGACAGACTTCCTATACCAGACAGAATGGCAAAAATGGCTCGAAAACGGAGTGCTGACAAGAATAGATGTTGCGTTTTCCCGCGACACGAATGAAAAAGTTTATGTGCAGCACCGGATGCTTGAGCAGAGCAAAGAATTGTTTAAATGGATCCAAGAGGGAGCGGTTGTTTACATCTGCGGCGATGAGAAAAACATGGCCCATGATGTCCATAACACTTTAATTGAGATTTTTGAAAATGAAGGCGGCATGAGCCGTGAAAAAGCAGAAGAGTATCTTGCAGATATGCAGCAGCAAAAACGCTATCAGCGTGATGTATACTGAGATCTAGATTGAAAGGGGTATTTCAGCATGGTGAACAAACTATTAACAGCGCCGGATGGCCCGCCAAGTGATGTAGAAGATATTAAGGAAAGAAGCAATTATTTGCGCGGTACACTGAAGGAGGTCATGCAGGACCGGATCAGTGGCGGAATTCCTGATGATGACAACCGTCTCATGAAGCATCACGGCAGTTATTTGCAGGATGACCGTGATCTTCGAAATGAGCGTCAAAAGCAAAAGCTTGAACCTGCTTATCAGTTTATGCTCCGCGTCCGCATGGCGGGCGGGGTGGCAAAGCCAGAACAATGGCTTGTCATGGACGATCTTGCCCAAAAGTACGGAAATGGCACGTTAAAGCTGACTACGCGCCAGACCTTTCAAATGCACGGCATTTTAAAATGGAATATGAAGCAGACCATTAAGGAAATTCATGCGTCGATGCTCGATACCATTGCCGCCTGCGGAGATGTAAACCGGAACGTGATGTGCATTTCGAACCCTTATCAATCTGATATCCATTCTGAAGTGTATGAATGGTCAAGAAGATTGAGTGATGATTTACTTCCGCGCACGAGAGCGTATCATGAAATTTGGCTTGATGAAGAAAAAGTAGCGGGAACGCCTGACACGGAAGAAATTGAGCCGATGTATGGGCCGCTGTACTTGCCGCGTAAATTTAAAATCGGTATTGCAGTCCCGCCTTCAAATGACATCGATGTCTTTTCACAGGATCTGGGCTTCATCGCGATCGTTGAAGGAGGTAAGCTCACAGGGTTCAATATTGCAATCGGCGGGGGAATGGGAATGTCCCACGGTGACAAAGCGACGTATCCTCAGCTTGCAAAAGTAATTGGATTCTGCGCTCCTCATCAAATTGTCGATGTTGCTGAAAAGATCATTACCATTCAGCGGGATTATGGAAATCGTTCTGTCCGCAAAAATGCCCGTTTCAAGTACACAGTTGACCGCTTAGGGCTGGATGCGGTAAAAGAAGAACTTGAAAACCGCCTGGGATGGAATCTTGAAGAAGCAAAGAGCTATCACTTTGACAATAACGGGGACCGATATGGCTGGGTAAAAGGAATGGATGGCAAGTGGCACTTTACTCTTTTTGTAGAAGGCGGACGCGTAGCAGATTTTGATGGCTACAAGCTGATGACAGGTCTGCGTGAGATTGCAAAAGTCCATAAAGGTGAAATCCGTCTGACTGCCAATCAAAACTTAATTATATCTAATGTCCCAAGCCATCAAAGGAAAAAAATCAACGATCTGATTGACCAATTCGGGCTGACTGACGGCAAGCATTACTCTGCACTGCGCCGCAGCTCACTCGCGTGTGTTGCCCTGCCGACATGCGGCCTTGCAATGGCTGAGGCAGAGCGTTACTTACCGGTGCTGATCGATAAAATTGAAGCCATCGTTGATGAAAACGGGCTGCGAAACGAAGAGATTACCATTCGAATGACCGGCTGTCCGAACGGCTGTGCACGCCATGCTTTGGGTGAGATTGCCTTTATAGGCAAAGCGCCCGGCAAGTACAATATGTATTTGGGTGCAGCTTTTGACGGCAGCCGCCTGAGCAAGATGTACCGTGAAAACATCGGGGAAGAAGAGATTTTAAGCGAACTTCGCGTCCTTCTTTCACGCTACGCAAAAGAGAGGACAGAGAAAGAACACTTTGGAGACTTTGCCGTTCGGGCAGGAGTCATAAAAGAAGTAACAGACGGTACAAATTTTCATGATTGATGAAAGACAGGTCCTTCCTGTCTTTTTATTTTGGAAGCAAACAGGAAATAATAGAGAAGGATTGTAAACGAATATACGTTCGTGTATAGTTAATTAAGATAATACTTCCTATTAAAGAAGGTAGAAATGATGGCTGAGGCACTAAAAAATATTTATAATGAAGCTTTTATTGAGACGTTGCTTTATGCAATAGATCAGGAATACACTTTATTTGATTCCGAACAATTCCGCACTCGTTTTTTTGAAGAAGGCTGGGAGAATTTAGCGTTAAAGCAGCGGATGAGAAAGATTACAGTGTGTTTAAAAAATTCACTGCCTGAGGACTATCAGGATGCTCTCCAGATTTTATATAAAATTGCACCGCAATTTAATGGTCTTGGCGGCATCATTTTCCCCGATTACGTGGAGCAATATGGTTTGCAGGAATGGGACGAATCAATGCATGCGTTAGCTTACTTTACAGTATTCTCAACTTCAGAATTTGCAGTCCGACCTTTTTTAATTAAAGATGGGAAGCGTATGCTTGAACAAATGCTGAAGTGGTCCACCCATTCAAATGAGAATGTAAGAAGACTGGCGAGCGAGGGGAGCAGACCAAGACTTCCTTGGGGAGCAGCGGTTCCTTCATTAAAAGAAGACCCCCGGCAAACATTGCCGATTTTAGAAAACCTGAAAAATGATCATTCTTTATATGTTCGCAAGAGTGTTGCCAATCATCTAAATGATATTTCCTACACACACTCTGAGTTTGTTTTAAGCATAGCGAATGAATGGAGCGGAAAGAACAAATATACGGATTGGATAATCAAGCATGCCTGTCGTTCATTACTTAAAAAAGGAAACAGAGAAGCACTTGCGCTATTTGGATATGGAAATGACAGTCCAATAAAAATTGAGCACCTGACCCTTCATCCCGATACTATCCAGATTGGAGACAGTATTCAATTTACATTTCATATTTCAGCAGAAAGCACAATTCCAGTCAGGGTGGAATATGCAATTGATTATGTGAAATCACGGGGACAGCGAAATCGAAAGGTATTTATGCTGAAAACACGCAATATGAAGCAGGGGGAAAAAAACATCATCACAAAAACTCATCCTTTTAAAGATTTAACAACAAGAAAGCATTATAAAGGAATACACACTTTATCCATTGTTATTAATGGTGCAGTAAAAGCAGAGAAAGATTTTATCATTCAATAACAGACTGCTGATACTACGAAAAAAAGTCCTCCTAGGAGGACTTTTTTCATTAGTCATCTTGTCTATCTTGATCATTCATATCTTCAGGGTCTTCAATTGGATCTTCTGAGTCTTTCTCTGCATCTTCTTCGGCATCTTTGTTCATTGCGTCATCTTCATCTAAACCAGGTGCATCTCCATTTTGTTCTTCTTGAGGAGCTTCATCATTTTGCTCTTCTTCTGGTGGTGCCGGATCTTGATCACCATTTGTAGCGCATCCAGCTAAAATTAAAGCAGAGAAACATACACTAAATAGTACAGATAACCATCTTTTATTCATTGTGTTACTCCTTCCATTAAGTTAATTCTGTTTTATATTTCCCTTAATAAAAAAAAACATGAATTTTTTTATCAATAATTTTTTAAAAAAGTTTGAAACGCTATTAAAAAGATTTAATACTGTGTTTATAAGTTGTAAACATAATGTTCAGGATTAGTGCTGCGGTTATAAGATTACCATGAAAACTAAAAAAGTAAACCGATTCTTAAAAACAGTTCTGTTAAAGAGGGAGCAGGAGATTGTGGAGGAAATGGGGTACATTCGATATGAATAAAAGAAGGTGTGATTGATCATATCTTTAATAAAGGTTATTTGTGATTTGAAGAGGGTTTTCAGCAATTTATCTGTATGGCATATACTATTCAACTAACAAAAAACACCTTCCATTACCGGAAGGTGTGATTATCGTCTATTTTTTTATCGTCTGCTTTTTTCGCCTCCTTTTTGCCCGATCTCCTGGTAAAACTCCTTATCATGAGAATCAGCTGTAGCTTGTCCGCCTTTGCGTCCCGCTTCTTCGCGGCTCATTTTACCGTTATCGTCTGAGCTGCTGTTGTTAGCGTTCGATTGATTTTGGTTAGAAGAGCTTGCTTGTCCGCCTTTGCGTCCCGCTTCTTCGCGGCTCATTTTACCGTTATCGTCTGAGCTGCTGTTGTTAGCGTTCGATTGATTTTGGTTAGAGGAGCTTGCTTGTCCGCCTTTGCGTCCTGCTTCCTCACGGCTCATTTTACCATTATTGTCTGAACTGCTGTTGTTAGTATTCGATTGGTTTTGCTGAGAGGCAGTTGCTTCGCCGCCTTTTTTTCCGATTTCCTGGTAAAATTCCTTGTCGTGAGAATCAGCTGTAGCCTGTCCGCCCATCCGTCCTGCTTCTTCGCGGCTCATTTTGCCATTGTTTTGATTAGTCATTAAAAATTCCTCCTAATAAATTTGGATTTTTAACTACACTTTTTTTATACCCGTCAGCTTAGCAATAAAACTGTTTTTTTATCATTACGGCCAAATAGACTAGATAAGAATGGAATAATCAGATAAATAGAACTTAAAATATCTTGGGTATATAAGATTATCTTATAGTTCTTATTTTCTTTAAAATAGGCGAATTTTACTGCACAGAATTCTTACATTACATAATACAACTGTACGGACAAAAACCTTGATGCATCAAGGTTTTTTCTTATTGTAAATAAATCATTCATTTTTAAATGGAACGCTGTCTATGTCCCTTCATCCTGTTGTTCCAATGCTGACAGGATGGAATGGAAGAGCGGTAATCTTTCACATAATATAAAAAAAGATATTGGCAATGATAAATCAAGGAGGGTGATAGTATGTATTTCTTGTTAAATATACTAGGTGTACTAGTTGTAATTGGAATTGTTTATATTTGTTCACCTAATAAAAGGAATGTTAAATGGAAAGCTATTCTAGCCTTGATCGTTGTTGAATTCATAATTACTTGGTTCATGTTATCGACTAAAATCGGGACATGGGTCATTAATCAAATTGCAGCTTTCTTTACCTGGCTGATTTCATGCGCAAATGAAGGGATATCTTTTGTTTTCCCATCTGCAATGGCAAATGAGCAGGTTGATTTCTTTTTCAGTGCATTAATGCCGATTATTTTCATTATTACGTTTTTTGACATATTATCGTATTTCGGTATTCTGACCTGGATTATCGATAAAGTAGGCTGGCTTATCTCAAAAGTGTCAGGTTTGCCAAAACTTGAGAGTTTTTTTTCCATCCAGATGATGTTTCTTGGAAATACCGAAGCTCTTGCTGTTTTGCGTCTTCAACTTGGTGCTATAAAAACTCAGAGATTGCTGACATTTGGAATAATGGGCATGAGCAGTATAAGCGGATCCATTATCGGGGCTTATTTATCCATGGTTCCTGCAACATATGTGTTTGTTGCTATTCCATTAAACTGTTTAAACGCACTGCTGATTGCAAACATGCTAAATCCTGTCGCTGTCAGCAGAGAGGAGGATGTAGTATATGTTCCTACTAAAGAGGAACGTAAAGATTTCTTTTCCACTATTTCAAACAGTATGCTTGTGGGGATAAAGATGGTCATTGTCATTACGGCAATGGTTATCGGTTATGTAGCATTGACGGCCAGTTTAAATGGTATATTAAGTTTCTTTGTCAACGGTTTGACGATTCAAAAAATCTTCTCAGTTCTTTTTAGTCCATTCGCTTTCTTGCTTGGATTAACTGGGAGTGATGCGATGTATGTTGCTCAATTAATGGGGATCAAACTTGCTACAAATGAGTTTGTTGCCTTGCTCGATTTAAAAGATAAGGTTGGCGGCCTTGCTCCGCATACTGTTGCCGTTGCAGTGACGTTCCTCACCTCATTTGCCAACTTCAGTACAGTAGGTATGATTTATGGAACGTTTAATTCTATCCTTGATGAAGAAAAATCGCACATTATCGGAAGGAATGTCTGGAAGATGCTGCTTAGCGGAATGGCTGTATCCTTGTTAAGTGCTATGGTAGTTGGATTATTCATTTGGTAATTAAGTTACTGATTTATAGGAATGAAAGGAGGAAATCAAGATCCAAGAAGGGGAAACACCAATTCTCCTTTCTCCTTTACAATTGGAGAACGATTGACCAATTAATGTTATTTTTCTCTAGGGAAACAATTTCTCCAAGTCGAGAAAATGAATTCAAAGGACGCCTTCTCCAAAGGAGTTGTACAGGCTCCCGTATATGCTGAATTTCCCTTTCAGTTAAAAACTCTAATGTCTTTATTATTACTACTATTTCAAATTCAAAAAGGTAAGTAAGGTTACTTTCATCTTCAACTAAAAGAGGGGGCGTTAATTAAGAAGGATTAACGTCCTTTTTTTGTGTATTAATGGCACTTGGATTTCATTATTTCAATACCGCTGTTACTATCTTTTACACTTATTTTTTAATGTATTACGAAATTTATGTAGTCAAATATTGAAAGAAAGTATATAATCACATTAATATTTGTACCTATAAATATAAAATATAGTAATGAATTTAATGAATTGATTTAAAAACGGAGGGTTTTAAATGAAGTTTCCATATGATTTTTTATTCGGAGCAGCTTCTGCTTCTTATCAAATAGAAGGCGCCTGGAATGAAGATGGTAAAGGAAAGACGAACTGGGATGTCTTTTCAAAGATTCCGGGAAACACGTATAAAGGTACAAACGGAGATGTAGCCATAGACCATTATCATCGCTACAAAGAAGATATTAAGTTAATGGCAGAGATGGGCCTTGAATCGTACCGGTTTTCCATTTCATGGGCCCGTATTTTGCCGACAGGAGACGGAGAAGTCAATAAAAAGGGCTTGGAATTTTATAATAATGTGATTAATAAATGTTTAAAATATGGTATTGTTCCTTTCGTTACGCTGTATCATTGGGATTTGCCTCTGACCCTTGAAGAAGACGGAGGATGGACAAATAAGCGAACAGCTGAAGCCTTTGTCAAGTATGCAGATATTTGTTTTCGGTCATTCGGTGACCGCGTCAAACATTGGATTACATTCAATGAAACAGTTATGTTTTGTGGATTAGGCTATTTAAAAGGAGCGCATCCGCCTGGTATCCAAAACGATGAGAAGAAGTACTTTCAAGCGACACATTACGTGTTTTATGCACATGCAAAAACCGCAGAAGTCTATAAGGAACTAAAGTCTTACGGCGAGATTGGTATTACCCATGTTTTCTTGCCAGCTTACAGTATAGATGATAAACATGAGAATGTATTAGCTGCCAGGCATGCCAATGAATATGAAACTTTTTGGTATTATGACCCAATTTTAAAAGGTGAATATCCGTCTTATGTGGTTGATCAATTAAAGGAGAAAGGCTGGACGCCAAGCTGGACAGAAGAAGAACTGGATACGATAAAAAGAAATGCGGGAAAAAATGATTTTATAGGACTTAATTATTACCAGCCCATTCGAGTAGAAAAAAATCACGAGGCAGATTCATCCAAGGAACATTCAAGAGAAACATCCACTCTAGCTCCAGGCAACCCGTCTTTTGATGGTTTTTATCGGACCGTAAAAATGGAGGATAAAACATATACAAAATGGGGATGGGAAATCTCGCCTCAAGGATTTTTAGACGGGCTGCATATGTTAAAAGATCGTTATGGTGATATTAAAATGTATGTAACAGAAAACGGGCTTGGTGATGAGGATCCGATTATTGATGGTGAAATAGTGGATGTTCCCCGTATTAAATATATTGAGGAACATTTAAAAGTGATTAAGTGTGCAATCAAAGAAGGCATACATTTAAAAGGGTATTACGCATGGTCTGTCATTGATCTATTAAGCTGGTTAAACGGCTATAAAAAGCAATACGGATTTATTTACGTGGATCATCATGATCATTTAAACCGAAAGAAAAAGCTGTCGTTTCATTGGTATAAGCATATTATTGAGACGAGAGGAGAAGAGCTGTAAGTAGAAGGAAAACCTCTTGATTTTAATCAAGAGGTTTTGTGTATAATAAAGAATAAATGATTGAACGAATGATAGGGAGATTATATGGCTGTAAAATATAAAGAAATAGCTGATTGTTTAGAACTTGAAATTAGGGATGGGAAATTTGATAATACGAAAAAGCTGCCGACAGAAGAAGAACTGATAAAAAATTTTGAAGTGAGCCGAAATACGATCCGAAAAGCAATTAATCAGCTGGTCAATCGAGGTTATATCTATCAGGTGCAAGGCAGTGGAATGTTTTTACGGGAAAAATCTGTAACCGATTATATAAACTTAGGCAGTCTTAGAGGATTAACAAAAGATTTGACTTCAAAAAAAATTGAGACGAAGATTTTGGATTTACATGTGCTAGAAGCTGATGAAGTAAAAGCAAAACAAATGCGTTGTGAAGCGGGAACAAAACTTTATTATATTAAGCGGCTCCGAATTGTAGATAAAGAACCCTTCTCAATTGAAATAAGTTACTTTAAAAAAGATATTGTGCCATATTTAAATGAAGATATTGCATCGCGTTCTATTTATAGGTACCTTATAGAGGACTTAAAATTAAACATTGGTTTTGCTGACAAAATAATCAACTGCGAAAAAATCGATGAAGCAAGTGCGAGATTGCTCCATGTTAATCCGCTTGATCCAGCATTGATCATTGAAAATACAGTATTCTTAACTAACGGAACCATCTTTGAATTATCTAATTCATTTTTTCATTATCAAAAAGCAAAAATCTTAAATCGAATCAATTTTAAATAAAATAAAATTTAAACCGGTTAAGACTCCTGTTCTTAACCGGTTTATTATATGGAGCAGCTGAAATCGCGCAGTGTATCTTCGTCTTTCCTGAATTTTTCGGCAGCTTTTTCTTATTGCACTAATTAACGGGGCAGGGCAGAAGAAGGAAATCAAAAACCATTCTACATAGAATGGTTTTTATCGGTATCACTTTTAATTGATATACTAGTGTTTATCAGGTTGAGTTTTTTCAAGTAGTATATCAATATATGACATAAAGTAATTAAGAATCGGACCTCCCAAACATACAGTTAATAGAGTCCCAATGCCGATTGGTCCATTGAATATGATTGCCATTGTCAAGAATAAAAGATAAATTAATGTTCTTGAAAACAGTATATTCATTTTAGTCAATTCTCGAATTATTAACATTAAACGGTCAACAGGAATTGGAGCAAAATGTGTGTGTAAATAGATGGCAGTTCCTGCCCCTATGACGATTATGCCTATCCCAAAACAAACAAGTTTACTGAACCATAGTTCTGGTGTTATCAATTGATGCAATAAAAAAAGCCATATATCAATCCCAACACCAGTAATAAAGGCTGTTAGCAAACCTAAAAACTCAGGTCTTTGTCTTTTTAAAAAGGAATTACAAAATATTAGTATGAAGGCTATTATGATTTCCCAACTGCCTACAGTAAGACCAACTTTTATAGATAGTCCTACCAAAAGTGCATCAAAAGGTGATGTCCCAAGGTCTGATTGTATAGTCAGTGAAATACCAAGCGTTAAGATCAAGATTCCTAATCCATAAAAAATATATTTCGTTCTACTTAACCTTTTCATAATTATTTAATAGATAATTCTTTAGTCATTAAAATGTGTGGAATTCCATCTTCCATAAATATACTTGATGAAGTCTGATAGCCAAGTTTTTTGTAAAAACCTTCAGCTTGAGTTTGACCGTGTAATTTAACCCTGTATACTCCTTTTTCTTCAGCTATTTCTTCTAACGCTTTAATAATTCCTTTTCCAAGTCCAAATTTGCGGTAAGGCTCCATGATACAGATTCTCTCCAATTTACCTAAGCCATCAACAACTCTTAATCTTCCCGTTCCGGCTGGTTGTTGATTGTAATAGACTAAAATGTGTTCACATAGGCCATTAAGTGTGTCAAATTCGTCAAATTCATCTTCAATTGATACGCCTTGTTCCCTAACAAATACTTCTTTTCTGATATGAAATGCTTTTATTAAATCATCTTCCACAGTTATTCTTTTAGATTCCACTTATCTTCAGCCCTTTCTGGATTTATTTAATCAGACAAGTCATAATTAATTTAAATATCTTTGAACAGTATATAGGAAATTTATATTGTTGTAAATGCAACAAAAAAGTTGGGGGTTTTTTGAATGAAGGAAATTCTTCGTGAAATTGGAATGATAGCAAGGGCATTAGACTCTATAAGTAATATAGAATTTAAAGAATATGATCTTACAAAAGGGCAGTATTTGTATCTTATTCGAATCTGTGAAAATCCAGGAATTATTCAAGAAAAGTTAGCAAGAAATGATAAAGGTAGACCGAACAACAGCAGCCCGTGCAATAAAAAAACTTGCGATGCAAGGTTTTATTGAAAAGAAAGATGATGATAACAACAAAAAAATAAAAAAACTTTTTCCAACTGGGAAAGGTGAAAAAGTATATCCCTTTTTAAAGAGAGAAGGAGAATACTCTAATATGGTTGCATTATCTGGATTTTCCGATGAAGAAATAGATATCATTTATAATCTTCTTCAAAAGGTTAGAAAAAATATAGAGGTCGATTGGGACTTCGTAAAAAAGGGAAACAAGAGAGAATACTGATAAACTAAGAGGTGCGCTTTAGTTGAGTAAGGTCCCAAGTCTCCTGTGAAACTTGGGTTAAGAAAAAACTCGCCAATTTTACGGCGAGTTTTTTGTGTTTTTTGCCATTGCTTAAGTCAGTCTGAGCATCAATTAGGTTTTCAAATTGAGAACAACTCCTCAAAACGGAACCTTTTAGTTTTATGGGTGCTGCCCTTTTATTTTTATCCGTTGGGGAGCGGAAAAAAAGCTGTGCAGAAGCATGCCAAGCATGATAAGGAAAATACCAATCAGCGTCAATCCGTCCGGCAGCGGGGCTTGGAGCAGAAGCACTTCACCAAAAAGAACAAACAGGACTTGAGTGGATTGTGTGGCTTCAACTGAAGCTAATTTTTCCTCATCATTTCTTACGCGATCTGTCGCAATAAAAAATAATGTTGTAGCAATGACACCCGAGGAAACGGCAACGATAAACGACTGGGTGGTTTGTTCAGCAGATGGTGGACCAACTTTAATTAACCCATAAACTGCAAGAATAAACCAAAAAGGGAGGCTTGCAAGCGTCATACCTAGCACACGCTGAAATGTATCGAGTCTGCCTCCGCAGACTTCCATCATTTTGCGGTTCCCTAAAGGGTAAGCAAAAGCCGCGATGACGACTGGGAGGATCCCTGCAAGCAGCTGATTAAAACTGATATCCGTCCCATTTCTTACTTGAATCAAAACGACACCTGCTAAAATAATCATCGAAAAACAGAGAGCCTGAATCGGAATCCTCTTTCGCGTTTTAAAAGAATGACTATTCTCATAGAAAAAGGGTGTCAATAGGATTCCGGCTACGATCGTCAGCTGCCAGGTGCCAGCAACAAGCCAGCCCGGACCATATGCAGCAGCGTATGTAATCGGTCCGTAGAACAAGACAAATCCTGAAAAGCTCCAAATAAGCCATTGAAACGGACTTGCTTTCATTTCTGCAAGAAGCTGTTTCATGTTTTTGCGGAAAATCACGATTATCAGTAAAAATGGAACCATAAAAAAGAATCTGAGAGATGAGCTCCATAACCAGCTTCCCCCTGAAAGTTCCATTGACCGGTTTAAGATAAAAGTGACTGCAAAAAACATGGAAGCAATAATACCGATCAAGATTTCTCTCATAAATAATCCTCCCTTAGACAGCATGTGTGCAATATATTGTACATGCGGTACTGTTTATTATACGTAATTTTTATAAAATTGAAATAAATAATTGGATACATTTATTAAATATGATAAGATGGCATAAATTTTAATAAAGGAGAATCCAAATGATTAATTACCATAATCGCCGCTTTTTGTCTGTAGAAAATACTGCAAATGGAGAGGTCTCCTCTAAAACTGTTTTCACGTATAAGCAAGATGGCCAAATACTCTCAGCAGCTTATGAAGGCGGAGAGATTGTCAAAGGGACATTAATTGGGCTTGTCAAAGAAGATGGCACATTGGAATTTAAGTATAATCACGTCAATGTAAATAATGAAATCAGGGGAGGGCACTGCTTTTCCAAGCCAGAGATATTATCTGACGGCAGAATCAGACTTCATGAAAAATGGCAGTGGTTTGACCGGGATCAGACAGAGGGAGAATCTATTATAGAGGAAATTGTTAAGGAAGATAATTAGACGATTCTTCTCACTTTGTACACAGAATTTTTTAAACTACCAGTCTGCCTTTCTTTTTTCTTTCTTGTTATTATCAAAAAAGGGAAGAAAACAAGAAAGAAAGGCTGATGAAAATGTTTATTAAATTTACCAAAGAAGAAAAAATGATGATGATTGAAGATATTCAGCGCTATTACTACCAGGAAAATGGAGATGAAATTGGCGAGCTTGCAGCTGAAAATCTATTGGAGTTCATTAAAGAATCCATCGGACCTCACTTTTATAATCAGGCGATTAAAGACGCCAAAAATTTAGTTGAACAAAGAATGCAGACGATGGAAGAAGATCTTTATGCACTTGAAAGATCTATTAAAAGATAAAGTGGTCTTAAGCTTACAGCTTCTGTAAGCTTTTTTTGAACAAAAAAATTGCGAAATCCCTGATGTAATGCTATCTTTTATAGGATTATAGAAAAAAGGTGGATTCGTATGACAAGATTATTTACTTCAAATAAGCTGAATGCCGTGATGATTATGATGGCATTTGCATTAGTGATTGCCGGATGCAGCAGTTCTACAGAGAAAAAAGAAGAAAAAACGGCATGGGATACAATAAAAGAAGAAGGCAAGCTGACAGTTGCTACTTCTGGCACGCTTTATCCAACGTCTTACCACGATTCTGAAACAAATGAGCTGACTGGATATGAAGTAGAGGTAGTTCGTGAAATGGCGAAGCGCATGGATATGGAAGCAGAATTTTCTGAGATGGCATTTGACGGAATGCTGACATCCATCCAAAGCGGAAAAGTGGATATCGCTGCAAACGATATTATGATTAATAATGAACGAAAAGAAAAATTCGAATTCGCCAATCCATATAAATTCTCATACGGTACAGCGATGGTCCGGAAAGATGATCTTTCTGGAATAAAATCATTGGAGGATTTAAAAGGGAAGAAAGCAGCGGGAGAAGCAACGACTACATACATGGCTGTTGCCCGTGAATACGGTGCGGAGGAAGTCATTTATGACAATGCAACAAATGATCAATACTTAAGAGATGTATCAACTGGACGAACCGACGTTATTTTAAATGATTATTACCTGCAGCGCCTTGCGGTTGCAGCGTTTCCTGACTTAAATATTGCCATTCATCCTGACATCAAGTTCAACCCTAACAGCCAGGGCATCATTATGAAAAAGGGCAGCGCTGAATTGAAAAAGAATATTGATGCAGCATTAAAAGAAATGCATGAAGATGGAACCATTTCCGAAATCTCGAAGAAATTCTTTGATGGTGCTGATGTTTCAAAAAAACCGAATGTTGATTTTGAGTAACTGGTAACTGAAGAAGGTGAGTGCGATGGGAGATATTCAGTGGGAATACATCTTTAATTATAAACTTGCTATAGAATCTTTTCCATATGTGATACAAGGGATCTGGAATACCCTGCTCATTTCCTTAGTCAGCATGGCAATCGGTTTGGTGCTCGGTTTTTTTCTCGCACTGGGGCGTACTTCTAAGTATTCGTTTTTCACGTGGCCGGCTAGAATCTATATTTCGTTTATGCGAGGGGTTCCGATACTGGTTATTCTGTTTATTTTATATTTTGGTTTTCCGATTATCGGCATCGAGTTCACAGCCATAACGGCTGCTTTAATCGGCTTCAGCTTAAACAGTGCTGCCTATATGGCGGAAATTAACCGTTCAGCTTTAGCCTCTGTTGACCGAGGACAGTGGGAGGCTTCCAAGTCGCTTGGTCTTTCCTACTGGCAGACGATGAGAGGAATTATTTTGCCGCAGGCTTTCAGAATTGCGCTGCCTCCTCTTTCTAACGTGCTGCTTGACTTGACGAAAGCATCCTCACTGGCCGCGATGATAACTGTGCCGGAGCTTTTTCAGCAGGCTAAAATTGTCGGAGGCAGGGAGCTTGATTACATGACAATGTATATTCTCGTTGCCCTCATTTATTGGGGAATTTGTTCTCTTTTGACAATTGTCCAAAATCACCTCGAGAAAAGATATGAATACCTAGTATAAATTCAGGTCACAGCATTGGAGCCGGATTTTCATTTATGAGAAAATCCGGCTTCTTTGTTTTTATCTTTTTTATAAAAGGATTGTACTTGTTCGCGAATAAAAAAGTGCTGGGGAAGGACTTCTGAATTTAATGAAGAATAAATCGTTTTATGCAGGGTTCGTGCATGAAGAAGAGATGGCAGAATCCATTACACACTAGTGAAACAGGATCAAATAGAAACGCTAAATGACGCATCGGATGTATATTAATAAACATAAAATGAGGTGAAGGCATGACTATTAAAGGTTTGAATCATTTTTTATTTTCCGTTACTAATTTGGAGCACTCAATCGAATTTTACCAGCATGTATTTGATGCAAAGTTATTAGTAAAAGGAAGAAGCACTGCCTATTTTGATTTAAATGGCATGTGGCTCGCTCTCAATGAGGAAAAAAATATTTCCCGCAGTGAACATAATCAATCATATACACATATAGCTTTTTCAATAGATGAAGCGGATTTTGATAAAATGTGTGATCGGTTGGAAAAGTTAAATGTAAACATTCTTTCTGGACGTTCAAGAGATGAGAAAGATAAAAAATCGATTTATTTTACAGACCCGGACGGTCATAAGTTTGAGTTTCATACGGGTACACTGGAAGACAGATTAACTTACTATCGACAGGAGAAAAAACATATGGAATTTTTCTAATTTCAAACGGGGAAATACTTACTTCTTCACAAATGATATAATTAGGTACCATGCATTTTTTAGGAGAAATAAAGTGACGCTCTTGATTATATTGGGTATTCATTAGTTGAAAAATAATACAAAATAAAGAAAAGAAGTAAGAGGTAGTGGTTTATGCTGAAAAAAAGATACGTCATACCATTTATAGGATTAGTTTCATTCACTATTCTATTATTCTCTATGTATCATTTAATGAATTCAAGAACCTTTCAATTATTTGGCGGGTTAACCAGCAATGTTGAAACGGCACAAAAAGCAGTCGCTTTGACGTTTGATGATGGGCCGGCTGGAAATACGGATGATATATTGGCTATACTGGATAAATATCATGCGAAGGCTACCTTCTTTTTAATCGGGAATGAGCTGGAAAATCATCCGAAAGAAGGACAGATGATAGCGGAAGCCGGACATCAGATTGGAAATCATACATATTCTCACAGCAGAATGATTTTTAAGTCACCATCCTTCATCAAGGAGGAAATCGAAAAAACAAACAACTTAATACGCCTTACAGGCTTTAAAGGAGAAATTGATTTTCGGCCTCCTAACGGGAAAAAATTAGCCTTGCTGCCCTATTTTTTAAACAAACGTCAAATGGATACAATCACATGGAACATTGAACCAGACACTTACTACAGTTCCATATCTGACAAAGTAAGGTATGTAAACGAAAAGACTGAACCAGGGTCCATCATTTTGCTTCATCCAATGTACGATAAGACAGGAAAAGAACTAAAAGTTCTGGAAGAAATCATCAAATCATTAGCTGAAGACGGGTATGAATTCGTTACGGTGAATGAATTACAGAAATATTAGGACTGTATAAAGGCAGTAATCCTGTCTTTATTTTGTTCATACATAAACATTCAATTAGAAAAAGCAACCTGAGACATGAACCAGGTTGCTTTTTGAATTAGATGTCATATCCCATGTAATTATTTTTCTTCTAAGATATGAATAATCCAGTTTTTTAAATCAACAATCCGTAATTGATCAATGTGACGGTCGGTTCCTGTAACGATTATAGGAGCATAAGAATCGACTTTGTGCATAGAACCGTGGGCTCCTCCGCCAGTATGTTCTGGAGAGCTTTCTCCTATGAATTCATAGCCGGGTTTTGCATCCGCTATTAGAAATTCTCCTTCTTGTGAATGAATGGCTCCATACAATCTTGATAAACCATCAGGGTAATCCCCATAGCTAAGCTGTTTGCGGCTATTTGCTTTCACATCTAAAATGTCCATGTTCCCTTTTATCTCCCAGTTTTGATGATAACGATCTTGATAAGGGCCTCCAGGTTTAAATTGGAGAGTTCCTTTGCTTTCATTTGAAATAACTTGCACCATATCGTTTTCTTTCCAGGCAATCCAGGCAATTCGAGGATCTGTCTGCAAATTACTGGCTATTTTTTTTATAGAGGGATCCTTTTTCAGTTTGTAAATATATGCCATTCGTTCATTTGCAGTAATAGCAATTTCAGTGTTTTTTTGAACTTGATCACCAAGCTTTAAATGCTGGTAATCCGATAGGGCATCTCTTAAGTCGATCAAGGCTTTCTTTTTGTTCTTTTCTACAGCTGATTGATTACCATCTCCCATAATAATCCATACTGTGTTTTCGAGAGCGTCATTCCACTTTGGATAAGTATTCAATATTTCTTGAAGATGTTTATCAAGCTTTTCAATCCCATCCGTTGTTTTAGGTCCTTTTCTATGGACTGTATGATCATTTTCGGGGAAGTATAAAATTGTAAATTCAGGAAGAAGCTTGTTTTTTAGAAGATAGGTTAACTCTTGAACAGCAAAAGCATCATTAATACCTAATCGATTAATCACATGATTGTTTTCCGGATCCTGATTAAGAAAATCTCCTAAAGTTAATATCTTCGGTCCAGTTGTATTGTATTTGTCTGGCAGGGAAGTCGTTTTTGCTATAATTTTTGGAACCCTCAAGGTATGCTGATAATTTCCCCTGTATATTACAGCATTGATAGAGGCAGTTTGTTTTCCTCTATCATCCAGTTCTTCGTGGATTGTTTTTACATTTTTACTTAGATCTTTGTTATTAAATTGATAGAGGCTGTTGTCTGCCATATCCGTAACTCCATACTTCAAGGTTTCTAAGAGTCCATTCCCATAGCTGATTACCCGCTGTTCATCTTCGTTATACCAAACAAGACCGGGTATTTTATGCTTATCCGGGTTTGTTCCTGTAAGCAAAGTGCTGTCAATGGTAACGGACATAGTTGGATAAGAACTTACCAGCTCTTTACTGTACTGACCATTGTTCAGGAAAAATTCGAGAGCAGGGGCTTTATTTTCATGAATCGCTTTTTTTAATGGTTTGTCCATTAATGAATCCACAACAAGAAGAATCACTTTTGGTGAAGAGGAGTCCTTTGTTTGAATAATGTTTGGAGAGACTTGATCATTATTGGCTGAGCAGCCGGTAATCAGGATGATTAAAAGGGTTACTAGAGCTAGCGCACAATTCTTCATTCAGACTCCACCTTCGGTTTACAAGTTCTCCTTATTATTTACAATATCTCCGCATTCATGTTAAAAAACGTAATCAAAAAGTGTATAAAGAATTTTTTATAAGGGGAAGGTAAGGTAGCGAAAGGAAATCAATTAGTCGGCTCAAGAATCATTTGGAGTGAAAAAATTATGCCCTCAATCAAGTTAGACAGCTGCAATTCTTTCCATTACGAGGAATTCGGTCAAGGGATACCGGTAATATTTATTCATCCTCCCGGTATGGGAAATAAAGTGTTCTTTTATCAGCACAATTTGTCAAAGCATATGAGAGTTATTTTTCCGGACTTAAGCGGCCACGGAGATAGTGAGACTGCTTCGCATGAAATTTCGATTCCATATTATGCAAGTGAAATATTATGTTTTATGGATGCTTTAAATCTGGAAAAAGCCGTTATATGCGGATACTCAGCGGGGTGCCTGATCGCCCAGCATCTTGCCATTTATCATTCAGAAAGAATCGAATTGCTCATTTTATCAGGTGCTTATCCATGCGTTGATGATGTATCAGGACAAATATTGCATCATTCCGGCATATATATGGCAGATAATCATTTGAATTTATTAATAGAAATTATTTCAAGGAGTCATACAAAAGATAAAAAGATGAGAAAAATGCTAAGTGGCCATATGAAAAAAGCGGACAAAGAAGTTTGGAAGCAGTATTATATTCACTCTTTGCAATACAGCTGTCTCGACAAACTTCATCTTATCAAGATGCCTATTCTGTTTATGTACGGTGAAGCAGGCGACTGGTCGAACCATTATTTAAAACTTTATCGAAATAAATGCAAACACGCAGAGTTTTTCCTATTTACAAACCAAAATCATCAGCTTCCTACGAAGAAATGGAACATATTCAATGAAATTGTTACAGGATTTGTACTCAATCGAGTGAATTTTACACATAAGAATACCATTAGTTTACAAAGGCGGCTCTTCTAAAAAGGCCGTCTATTTTTATTGTGAATGAAAGGATTTTTTAAGAGAGAAAAGAAGAAATAACAAGATGGTCTCAGCATTGATTGTTGATTTCACACATCATTCAGGTTTATCGAGGTTTATCATGAAATGTGCTATGCTTTAATTGATGGTTTTTACAGGAGATGGTGAAAATGGACAAGGTAATCCAAACATACTTTGAGCAGCTGAATTCAAAAGACAGGGACGTTCAATACGAAGCTTATCAAGGCATTCTCTCAGCAGCACAGGAAAAAGTGGCCTGGGCTTATGATGTTTGGGATCAACTAGTAATAGGTTTAAGCTCAAAAGACAATCATCAAAGATCTCGTTCAGCTCAATTCCTATCCAGTCTGGCAATCAGTGATCCCGATAATCGGATGCTGAATGATTTTCCGGCCGTCTGGGAAGTGACAAAAGATCCTAAATTCGTTACCGCCCGGCACAGCCTGCAGTCCATTTGGAAAATTGGCCTTGCTGGTTCTCGGCAAAAGAAGTTAGTATTGGATCATCTAATAGAACGGTTTCAAACCTGTTCCAATGAGAAGAATTACACGTTGATTCGGTTTGATATTATCTAAGATCTTAAAAACTTATATGAGCAATTATACGAAGAAGAAATAAAAGAAAAAGCATTGGAATTGATTGAAATGGAAGAAGAGAGTAAGCATCAAAAGAAGTATATGTCGGTTTGGAAAAATGTACGGAGTAAGTCAGGCCTTTAAAACTTTTCATAAGTTATAAAGGAGGGTGCCCGCAAGGTGTTTTGGTACACCCTCTTTTATTTATGCATGCATGGTTGCCTTGTTTGACGTAATCATTACAGGAGACGATGTTGAAAAACCAAAAACTCATCCTGAGGGAGTAAAGAAGGCATTATTTATTCTTGGGGCGGAAAATAATGAAGCCAGACAGTGAGGCTGAAATTCTAGCAGGAGTTCGAGCAAATGTTTATACAATGGGGGTGCAATGGCTGACGGAATATCAAACGATTGATTTTGTCACACAGCCGAATCAAGTAATGAAAAATATAAATGAATTTAGAGAATTTGTTAATCGGATAAGCATCAGTAAATAAACTTGAATACAAGTTTATCTGGGGATGTTTACCATAGGTGAAACTATTCATCCCTTTTCAGGAAGGCGGATACTTATGAAACATATAGAGATACAATTATATAAAACTGAATATTTCGATTCTATCAATAGATTCAGCCTCCCGGAGAATCAGCTTCAGTTCACTGCTTTACCAAATCAGATGGCGGAAATAACACATGAAAAACATCCTGTCGTTATTTTAAGCGGTATGGAACCAGTCGGTTTTTTTGTTCTGCATTCAAGTGACAGAGTGAAAGAGTATACTGACAGTCCGGATGCCATGCTGCTGACTGCATTTTCAATGAATCATGTTCAGCAGGGGAAAGGATATGCATTCCAGGGAATGAATCAATTAAAGCCGTTCCTAAATCAGCACTTTCCAAAATGCAATGAAGTTGTACTCGCAGTCAATAAAAGAAATATTCCAGCTCAGAAGCTTTATCAAAAAGTTGGATTTACAGATACGGAAAGAAGAAAGATAGGGAGAATAGGAGAACAATTGATTTTGAGTTTGAAAGTATAACATTAAAACTGCCTGCGTCTGATTTTAGATGTTTGGTGGATTATCTATATATAGGAAGTAATTAGTCATTGGATGGAAATAAATAAAACTTATGAGGTATTTAAATGCCGAAAGCCAATTAGCCGGCCTAATTAAGTTTTATTAGATGAGTTCCGTTATTGCGGAATTTTCCGCAATAACGGAACTCGTTCGAAATTTATTCCTGAAATCCGGAATTTTTAGTGACTCTTTTTATTAAAGATTCAGTCTATCTGAAACGCAAAGCCAACAATGAAGCGGAATTGTGGCTATTGTACGAATTTTCATAAAAAATAAATAGTTGGCACGATTCTTGCAAGTATAACAACGAGCTGGTCATTTAGAAGGAGAGCGAAAACAGGTCTGATTGCACATGTTGTAAGCGCTTACTAGATAAGGTCTGCTCAATTGCAAGAATCAAAGAGGCCAAAAAGGGGGATGTTTGTGGAAATCATTATTATTTTACTATCACTAAGTTTACTGATGTTTGTTGCTTATCGGGGATTTTCAGTTATTTTGTTTGCTCCGATCTGCGCTCTGTTTGCAGTATTGCTGACAGATCCGAGTTATGTACTGCCGTTTTTCTCCAACGTGTTTATGGAGAAGATGGTCGGATTCATTAAACTTTATTTTCCGGTATTCTTGCTTGGAGCTATTTTTGGGAAGGTCGTGGAAATGTCCGGTCTTGCTGAATCCATTGCCAAAACGATTGTTAAGCTTGTAGGAGCAAAGAGAGCGATTCTAGCCATTGTTCTGATGGGTGCCATCCTGACATACAGCGGTGTCAGTTTGTTCGTTGTGGTGTTCGCTGTCTATCCATTTGCTAAAAATCTGTTCATTGAGGCAGACATTCCAAAACGTCTGATTCCCGGAACAATTGCTCTTGGAGCTTTTACTTTTACGATGGATGCACTTCCGGGTACGCCGCAAATCCAAAACGTTATCCCGACAACTTTCTTCAAAACTGACATTTATGCAGCTCCTGTTCTCGGGATTATAGGTGCGATTTTTGTCTTGTCACTTGGAATGTGGTATTTGGAATCACGACGCAAAAAAGCGGAAAAAGCAGGTGAAGGGTATGCAGGATTTCATTCAGAGACTGCTGCAGGACTAGATCCGGAGCTTGCTCGTGAAAAAGAAGAGGCAGCTGTTTCAGCAGGAACGGAACTTAGTGTTGCCCGTCAGATTCTAGCCTTCGTGCCACTTATTTTGGTTGGTGTCATGAACAAATTCTTCACCGTTTCTTTTCCGAAATGGTATCCAAACGGATTTGATTTCTCAGCGATCGGACTTGAAGCGTTTGGTAAAATCGAGCTTCCATCTGTTGTTGCGATATGGTCTGTTGAACTTGCGCTATTAATAGGAATCATCGCGACAATTGCTTTTGACTGGAAAGCTGTAACCGCTAACATTAAAGATGGTTTGAATGCTGGAATTGGCGGTGCACTGCTTGCCGCTATGAATACTGGAGCTGAGTATGGATTTGGCGGAGTCATCGCTGCACTTCCTGGATTTAAAACGGTGAGCAATGGGATTTCCTCAACATTTACGGATCCGCTTGTAAACGGTGCTGTGACAACAACCACACTTGCAGGTATCACAGGCTCCGCATCCGGAGGGATGGGAATTGCGCTAAGCGCAATGTCTGATAAGTATTTGGAGGCAATTGAAAAGTTCAATATTCCTCCGGAGGTTATGCATAGGGTTATCTCTATGGCATCAGGCGGTATGGATACTCTGCCTCACAATGGAGCGGTTATTACGCTTCTTGCGGTTACAGGTCTTACTCACCGTCAATCTTACCGTGATATTTTTGCCATTACGATTATTAAGACAGTTGCCGTATTTGTCATTATCGCTATATACAGCCTATTCGGCCTAGTTTAAACAATCATCACAGAAAGAGAGGAAACTTAAATGGCAAAGGGAAAAGTTCTAGACTCATTTAAACAAGCAATTGATATGGTAGAAGACGGTGCAACATTGGTCGTTGGAGGCTTCGGCCTCTGCGGCATACCTGAAAAAACGATTCTTGCTTTAAGAGATAAAGGTGTCAAAGATCTTACTGTTGTAAGCAATAACTGCGGAGTTGACGATTGGGGCCTTGGCTTGCTGCTTGCAAACAAACAGATCAAAAAAATGATGTCTTCTTATGTAGGAGAAAACAAAATTTTTGAACGTCAGTATTTAAGCGGTGAATTGGAAGTTGAGCTGATCCCTCAAGGAACTTTAGCTGAGAGAATGCGGGCTGGCGGAGCTGGAATTCCTGGCTTTTATACTGCAACCGGAGTTGGAACGAAGGTGGCTGAAGGCAAGGAGCACAAAGATTTCGATGGCCGGACGTATATCCTTGAAAGAGGAATCGTTGGAGACTTTGCCCTAGTTAAAGCATGGAAAGCAGACCCGCTTGGTAACTTGGTTTTCAGGAAAACTTCCCGAAATTTTAATCCAGTGGCTGCGATGGCCGGGAAAATTACGATAGCAGAGGTCGAAGAAATTGTTGAAACCGGAGAGCTGAATCCAGACGAAATTCATACACCTGGCATTTATGTTCAGCATGTATTGCTTGGTGCGAACTATGAAAAACGAATCGAACGCCTTACCGTTCGTCAGGCATAAAAAGGAGGCAAAAACATGAGTGACAGCAGACATAAAATGGTGAAGCGAGCAGTGAATGAAATAAAAGACGGCATGAACGTAAATCTTGGAATCGGGATGCCTACTCTTGTAGCAAATGAAATTCCAGATGATTATAATGTGCTTTTGCAATCGGAGAATGGCCTGCTTGGAATCGGACCGTATCCGATTGCAGGAACCGAAGATCCAGACCTGATCAATGCAGGAAAAGAAACGGTAACAAGTGTACCTGGCGCATCTTATTTTGACAGTGCAGAATCTTTCGCCATGATACGCGGAGGACATATTGATCTTGCCATTCTAGGAGGCATGGAGGTTTCCGAACAGGGAGACCTTGCGAACTGGATGATCCCAGGAAAAATGGTTAAGGGGATGGGCGGTGCCATGGATCTTGTTAATGGCGCCAAACGGATTATTGTTATTATGGAACATGTCAATAAATATGGTGAATCCAAGGTTAAAAAAGAATGCACTCTTCCTTTGACAGGGAAACAGGTTGTCAACCGCCTAATTACAGAGCTTGCTGTATTTGATTTTGCAGATGGCACGATGGAGCTCGTTGAACTTCAGGACGGGGTGACCATTGAGGAAGTAAAAGAGAAAACAGAAGCCTCATTTACAATAAGTCAATCACTGATGACCGCCCATTAAGGCGAGCAATAGAAAGGAAAATGGCGATGAATCGATTACTTAAGGAAAAGGCAGCGCTTGTGACAGGTGCCGCGAGCGGCATCGGATTTGAAGTTGCTAAGGAATTTGCTAAAGAAGGAGCGGCAGTAGTCATTTCCGATGTGAATCTGGAAGCAGCCGAAGCAGCTGCTGCAAAATTGAAGGAAGAAGGTTTTGAATCCATTGCTGCTGCTTGCGATGTAACAAAGGAAGATCAGATCATTCAAACGATTGAAACCGTTCAAAAACAGTACGGCCGCTTGGACATTCTTGTTAACAATGCTGGACTGCAGCATGTTTCTCCAATCGAAGAATTCCCGACTGACCGGTTTGAATTCCTGATCAAAGTCATGCTGACAGCGCCGTTTGTAGCTACAAAACACGTTTTTCCAATCATGAAAAAGCAAAATTTTGGCCGGATTATTAATATGGCATCTATTAATGGAGTTATCGGTTTTGCAGGAAAAGCAGCTTACAACAGCGCCAAACACGGTGTCATCGGACTGACTAAGGTTGCTGCGCTTGAAGGGGCGGAACATGGAATCACCGTTAACGCACTTTGTCCGGGCTACGTTGATACCCCTTTGGTTCGCAACCAGCTTGCTGACCTTGCGAAAACGCGAAACGTAGAGCTTGAACGCGTTCTAGAACAAGTGATTTATCCTCTCGTTCCGCAGAAAAGATTGCTCTCAGTTCAGGAAATTGCCGATTATGCAGTCTTTCTGGCAAGTGATAAAGCAAAAGGAATTACCGGTCAGGCAGCTATTCTTGATGGCGGGTATACGGTTCAATAATACTTATATTCAGAAAAGGGACAGCCCATGCTGTCCTTTATTTTTGCAATGATCAAGTAAATGGCTGTCTTTACCAGAGTGATTTATTGATCTGAATCTCCCAGTCTATTGATTTTTATTAATAGGTCTGTGTAAGATGAACATACAAATGTAAACGGTTTATTTCAGACAACAAGGAAAGAGGTGGAGAAAATGAAAGGACTAATGGAAAAGCTTCCCTATGATTGGATTGAAGAAGTAGTCAATTTAGCGGCAGAATGCATGGTCATTGTGGATCATGAAGGAATTGTTGTTTATCTCAATTCGGCCTATTGTGAATTCCTGAATGTAACCGCAGAAGAATCGATTGGGAAACCGGTTCAGGATGTTATTGAAAATACAAGAATGCAGATTGTAGCCAAAACCGGTCAGGCGGAAGTGGCGTCCATTCATCCCATTAACGGAAGCGAAATGATTGCAAACCGGTATCCCCTCTATGTGAAAGGACAGCTGGTGGGCGCTGTAGGAACAGTGATGTTCCGAAATGCTCAGGAATGGCTGGACTATTCTAAGAAAATCCAGCCGATTATGGAAGAATTAAACTATTATAAAACAAAATTTGAGAAAGAACTTTTCAGCAAATATCATTTTGGGGATCTGGTTGGAAGCAGTCCCAAATTCATGGAAGCCAAGAAGCTGGCAGAGCGGGTTTCGGACAGTCAGTCGGCCGTTCTCCTGCTTGGGGCATCTGGAACTGGAAAAGAGCTGTTTGCCCACGCCATTCATCAGACTAGCGGAAGACGTTTTGCTCCTTTCATGAGGGTCAATTGCGCTTCGATCCCCGAGCATTTATTTGAATCGGAAATTTTCGGGTATGAAGAAGGTTCCTTTACCGGTGCAAAAAAGGGCGGGAAAAAGGGAAAGTTTGAGCTTGCTCACGGAGGGACCATTTTCCTTGATGAGATTGGCGACCTCCCTCTTCAGATGCAAAGCAAATTGCTTCGTGTGCTTCAGGAAAAAGAAATTGAGCGAATCGGCGGACGCGCTCCTATTCAAATCGATGTACGGGTGATTTCCGCTACACATCGCAACCTGGAAAAAATGGTTTTGGACGGTGAGTTCAGGGAGGATCTTTATTATCGTCTGAATGTCATCAAAATCGATATTCCCTCACTTAAGGATCGTAAGGAAGACATAGTCCCAATTTCAAGAATTCTTTTAAAAAAGCTGGAGACTAAATTTCACAGGTATGGTCTTGATCTCTCTGAAGAGGTGAAGCTTGACCTGGAAAGACACTCTTGGCCCGGGAACATTCGTGAGCTTGAGAACGTACTTGAACGTGCGGTTAACGTACTGGACGGCCAAATGATTTACCCTGAACATCTGCCTCTGTATCTTCAGCAGGAAGGAAAAGGTCATAGCCAAACCTACTCAGGTCAATCGCCGCTTAGTCCAACGCACAGCAGAAAACTTTATGTACCTGTCAAACCGCTTAAAGACATCGTGGCTGAAGCTGAGAAAGAAGCAATATTCCATGCTCTTACGGAAGCGAAAGGGAACAAACTACAGGCAGCCAAACTGCTTGGAATTGGGAAGACAAGTTTTTATGATAAATGCAAGGGGTATGGGATAAGTTGACTTTTTCAGAAAGCTTCATCAGAAAATGGGAGTGCTAAAATCTATTCGCCAATATGCTGGGAATCGGTATAACGAATGAGAAGTATAGAGCAGGGAGCAGAAGAAAAAAGATGGAAGCAAGATATGAAACCTGCTCCTATCTTTTCTTATTCTTTGAGAATGCTTAGACCGCCTTTCTTTAAAAGTATTTCACCATGGTCTAAAGGGACCCTCTAATAAGGAGTTTCAAAAATAAGAGACAGGCAAGAATCTTTAATGGAAACAATTCCCGTTATTTGAATGATTGAGCTACTTGAATTAACATGTTACTATGAAGTCACACGTAATATGTGACTATCTGGTCACGTGATCATTCCATGCTGAAATGAACGAAAGGATCGTGGATATGGAAGACAAGCTTTCCACATTGTTTAAAGCGCTTGGCCACCCAATTAGGAGACGCATTCTTGATATTCTTAAAGAATCAGCTAAAACAACTGGCGAATTAAATGACTATTTTCCTGAAGTATCCAGGTATGCAATCATGAAACATCTGACCGCCCTTGAGGAAGGGAACTTGGTTGTTGTAAGACGGGAAGGAAAATACAGACTTAATTACTTAAACGCCGTTCCTCTGCAGGAAATGCATAACCGGTGGGTGGGAAAATACATTGAGACAGCGGCCGGTTCTTTACTTCAATTAAAATTGGCTGCTGAACAAAAAGGAGAAGAAGAAATGAACTTGGCAGAACAAGCAAAAGTGTTTCGAATTGAACAAGAGGTTTTCATAGACGCACCAAGAGAACAGGTATTCAAGGCATTGACAGAAAAGGCAGAAGATTGGTGGGAGTTTCGGTTAGCTCCAAAAGGAGTGACATCGAAGTTTACGTTTGATCCTGTGCCAGGCGGCCAGTTTATCGAAAGATGGGGTGAAACAGAAGGGGCAGTGTGGGGGAATGTTTATTATGTTAATGCTCCGGAAGAAATACGCCTTCATGGACATTTAGGAATGCAGGGAGCAGTCAATAGTTCTTATACGTACCGTTTAATTGAAAAAAATGATGCTACAATCCTTCAGCTTTCCCATACCGCTTCAGGAGTGATTGAAGAAAACTGGGAGCAGGATCATACTGAAGGATGGAAACATCTGCTGGGAACATTATTAAAAAAATATGCAGAACAAAATAATTGATAGTTGCCTTTTGGAGGATTAAAGAGAATGGTTGATGTATTCACTGAGATAGAAATCATGTGCACTGCTGAAAAGGTGTCAGCGTTTGCTTCAGATCCTGACAATGCACCTGAATGGTATGTAAATATTCATTCGGCAGAATGGATGACCGCAAAATCGTTAACAATTGGCTCTCAAATTGCATTTAAAGCAAAATTCCTCATGAGGGAGCTCTCGTATGTTTATGAAATTGCAGAATTCATTCCAGGTGAAAGAATGGTCATGAGAACGGCTGACGGACCTTTTCCAATGGAGACCATCTACACTTGGCAGGCAGCTGATCAGCATACAACCCGAATGACACTTCAAAATATAGGGAATCCGACAGGCTTTTCAAAATGGATAGCTCCGTTTATGTCTATCATGATGAAAAGAGCGAATATCAAAGATTTAAAAAAACTGAAGAACATCCTGGAAAATAGATAAACGCTGTATTTTTTATATGGAGAGCTTTAAAATCTGGCTCTTCTTCCTGGATATTCGGTAAAGATAAATCATACAGAATAATAGGAGGCAGCCTATAAGCGAATC
The DNA here is from genome assembly GCF_030817055.1 of Bacillus sp. V2I10. Classification (NCBI taxonomy): domain Bacteria; kingdom Bacillati; phylum Bacillota; class Bacilli; order Caryophanales; family Bacillaceae; genus Bacillus; species Bacillus sp. V2I10. Next base: position 2,550,757 of record NZ_JAUSYV010000001.1, read on the forward strand.
AGGTAGTGCTGTCCCCTAAATCGATTTCGGATAATTGTCTTGCGGCCGGAAATCCTTGTCAGATAATTTATAAACATAGAGCAAAGCAGTACAATATCATAGAGCGAGGTTAAATTGTGGATTTATATACATATGCAAAATACGATGGCACTGGACTTGCCGAATTGGTGAAAAAGAAAGAAGTAACACCGAAAGAATTGACAGAAGCCGCTTTTAAACAAATTGAGCATGTCAATCCTCTCTTAAATGGTGTGGTCCGCACAAGGCAGGAAAAGGTTTTAAAAGAGCTTTTGCAGCTTGATCTTCAGAAGCAGCCGTTTGCGGGGGTTCCCATGCTGCTGAAGGATATTTCTCAGGCGGTTGAAGGGGAACCTTTAACGGCAGGATCAAGGCTCCTTAAAGATAACATTTCAGGCAAAGATTCTAATTTTGTTGCCCGGTTAAGACACGCGGGATTTTTATTTTTGGGCCATACGAACACTCCTGAATTTGGTTTAAAAAATATTACAGAGCCTGAAGTTCACGGACAGACGAAGAATCCATGGAATACAAAGTACTCAGCAGGCGGGTCGAGCGGCGGATCAGCAGCGAGCGTGGCAGCAGGCATAGTTCCGATTGCCGGAGCAAGTGACGGGGGAGGCTCAATCCGAATTCCGGCCTCTTTTACGAGCCTGTTTGGACTAAAACCTACTAGAGGAAGAACGCCAGTAGGACCAAGTGTCGGCAGGCAATGGCAGGGAGCTTCAATTGACTTTGTTCTGACAAAAACAGTCCGCGACAGTGCCGCTATGCTTGATATTCTCCAAATCATTCAGCCGGAAGCTGCTTTCCATACCCCGTTGTTTGCAGGCAAATATACGGATGTTTCTAAAAAAGGGACAAAACGCCCTTTACGGGTAGCGTTTCAAACCCAGTCTCCTGTCGGAACACCAGTCAGTGACGAAGCAATTACAGCCGTTAATCGTATGGTGAAGTGGCTTGAAGATCAGGGGCATGAAGTAGAAGAGCGCGGAAACGGCATCGACGGAGTCAGACTGATGGAAAACTACTATATTATGAATAATGGTGAAATGGCTGCAACTATTCTCGGCCTTGAAAAAATGCTCGGCAGACCAATTGCAGCAAATGACGTAGAAATTGTCACTTGGGTGTTAAGTGTTGCAGGACATTCCGTAACAGCTGCCGAATTTACACAGAGTCTGGCTGAATGGGATACTGCAGCTGCTCAAATGGCTGCTTTTCATGAAACGTTCGATTTGTATTTAACTCCGGCAACTGCATTTCCAGCTCCTAAAGCCGGAGAGCTCACCCAGACTGAAGAAGAAATCCAGTCGCTGCTGAAGGTCAGTGAGCTGAAAAAAGAAGAACATTTATCATTCGTTTATGACATGTTCTTAAAGAGTTTAACGGTTACACCTTTTACACAGCTTGCAAACCTGACAGGACAGCCTGCGATGAGTGTGCCTATTCATATCACAGCTGAAGGATTGCCTCTGGGTGTTCAATTTGTGGCACCTAAAGGGAAAGAAGACATGCTTCTTGCACTAGCATTTCAGCTTGAACAATCTGATCTGTGGATTGGCATGGAAGGAAATCCATTTTTCTAAAAATCATTATCATTTTAAGCGAGTAATTTAGTGTCCGTGTTAAAGTTTCGAAAAATTGGCCGATATAGAAGGAAAGCATTTAATCAGGCTGGAGGATGACTGATGGAAGAAGAAGTAAAGAATTGTCCTAAATGCAGAATGTTTCAAAAGCATACAGACAGTAAGTGCCAGGTGTGCGGACATACAGTCATGGATTCCATTTTGGCCTTATATCCTTCAAAAAGCGCCGGAAAACGCTTGGCAAAAAAGAAGTAACGAACACGGACTTTGCTAAAGAAAAAGAAACCATCAATTTTAATGATGGTTTTTTTCGTATGTAATAAAAGGCAGACAAAACAGGAAACCTAAAAAAAAGAGGGTTCCTTCCTAAGGGTTTTTATTTGATTTATATATATCTTACTTGTAAGATATATATATAATAATTAATTAAATTCATTTCACGAACCAGTGAATGTAAAATCATTCATTAAAGGAGAGGAATTCATTAATGGCCATTACTATGTTTACGTCTTGCAGCTGCACATCTTGCAGAAAGTCAAAAATGTGGATGGAAGAGCATGGTCTTTCCTATACAGAAAGAAATATTCTTACACAGCCTTTAACAATGAAAGAACTAAAACAGATTCTTCACATGACAGAAGAAGGTACAGATGAAATTCTATCAACCCGCTCAAAACAATTTCAGGAATTGGATATGAATTTAGATGCTTTGCACTTGAAGGAATTACTTGCACTTATCCAAGAGAAGCCGGGAATTATGCGCTGCCCGATCATACTGGATGAAAAACGTTTTTTAGTGGGATTTAACGAAGATGAGATCCGGAAATTCCTTCCCCGTAATATACGGGCCTACCTTTTAAAGCTGCTTGAAGCGAAAACAATGCTGCCTAATTAACGGTTCGACTGATAAAGGAGAATTACAAGTGGAAGAATTGCCAATACCCAACATGAATTATGATCAGCTTAAGAAAATAAAAAATGAATTAACGCGGTTTATGATGTCCTATAAATTTGCGTTAGAAGAAATGAACACGAAAATAAATATCCTTGAACAGGAATTTCAATATATTCATGAGTATAATCCGATTGAACATGTCAGCTCGCGTTTGAAGTCTCCTGAGAGCATCGTAAACAAAATATACAGGAAGAATTACGACCTTACCTTGACCGATATTAAAAAAAATATAAAAGACATAGCAGGTATTCGCATCACCTGTTCTTTTTTGTCTGACATTTATCAAATCAGCGAGATGATTCAAAACCAAAAGGATATCAATGTCGTTGAATGCAAGGATTACATAAAAAATCCTAAGCCAAACGGCTATCAAAGTCTGCATTTAATAGTGAAAATTCCAGTGTTTATGTCAGACCGCCAGGAAGACATCCTTGTAGAAATACAAATTAGAACGATTGCGATGGATTTTTGGGCAAGCCTTGAACACAAGATTTATTATAAATATAATAAAGAAATTCCTGAGCGGCTTACAAAAGAATTAAAAGAAGCCGCAGTCTCTGCTGCGGAACTAGACCGAAAAATGGAGAAGCTTCATAATGAAATGACAGATTTAAAAGAAGCAGAGGAACCGGCAGGGGAACTGTCCCAGCTGCTGCTCAGCAAGGAACAATTTAAGCTTCCCATTGATTTAATTAACTCATTAAAATAAGGAACTGTTTGTGGAGATGAAAGTGTATGAATAAAAAAAGAAGTGAAAATATCGTTTCCTTATTTGAGATTTTCGTTTCACTTGAACGTAAATGGATGAATGACTGGAATCATCTGAATGAGGTCGGCCTTTCGAAAACTCATATTCTGATTCTGCAAATTCTTGAAACGGAAGGGCTGAAGCGTCCGTCAATACTTGCAGAGCAATTACAGATTACTACGGGAGGTGTGACCGTCCTCACAAGCAAGCTAATCAAAGACGGGTTTGTCCAGAAATGCCAAAATGAACGTGACCGCAGAGCATACAACCTTGAAATCACGGATTCTGGAAAAAATCTTCTGCATTCGGCCAGGAGCCAAATCAATCAGCAGATCCAAAAAATGTTCGGAATGCTTTCAGATGAAGAAATTCAGAAATTACGGGATATCTTTTACAAATGCTTAATGGGGCAAAAAAAATAAGCTTTATGCTGACAGGAGAGTTTTAAGGTTTACATTAAAAAGAAAGCCAGTGATCTGGCTTTCTCAGAGTATAGACAAACCCCTTTTCCAGAGAAAGTATTGAAGAAAAAGGGGTTTTTGTTTCTTGAATTTTGCATATATTGATATCTATTCAAAAAAATCATACTATATCTTGAACCTCATCTAGATAAAGAAAATAGCTGCCGACTTTGTCGACAGCCTGAGAAAGCCAGTGATCTGGCTTTCTTTTGTTTAGCTTTCTTCATTTAAGCAAGTATCGCACAGCCATAAATTTTCCGCTTCGGAGAATGTCAATTTTTTATGAAATGAGCATTCGTCGCATAGATCTTCTTTTTCTTCAATGTCTTTCACATGCGTAGCCTCCCTTTATCGGCAATAGGTTCTCATCCATAAGAAGCTGTCATTTATATATGTATGATTATGATTCTAGATATACCCCTATAGAAATAAAAGGAAACATTTCCTTTTATTTCGTGAAAAAGGATGAATCCGATAATCGTTTTTTAAATAAAATACAGCATAATATTTAAAATAAAAGAGACGGCATCTTACATTTCTCTGTAACATGCCGTCTTTTTTCATTCTAAATATAAACTTTCTTTTTGATAGATCTGATGAAGCTTTGAATTTCTTTTCGTATTTACAATTGATCGATGCTTCTGTGCTGTAACGCTACGCGGAAATTCAGTTAATTCTTTAAGATTTGCCGGCAGTGTACTATTGGATACTGGCACCTTTTTTCCTGCTAGTGATTTTGGCGCTTTTGACCCAATATGAAATCCCCAGTCCCCAAATGAAGGTACTGTTATGTGATAGCTTAGCGTTTGAAATCCTGCACTTTCGATTGTTTTTCCGATGCTCCAGAAAACGATAGGCGTTTCTTCAGGAGAGTTTGATTGACAAACGAATACGCCATCCGTTTTAAGAGAGCTTTTTAGAAGGCTGTAAAATTCTGTTGTATACAGATCACTGATGATTCTGCCTGTTGGATCTGGAAAGTCCACAATTATGACATCATAAGGCGCCCTCTGTGACCGAAGAAAAAGGACGGCATCCTGCGGATGTACATTGACACGCAAATCATGAAGGGAATATTGATTTAGCGCTGCAAGATTTTGAACATGCTTTGCAGCATCTAATACCATTGAGTCCAAATCAACTAAATCTACGTGCTTCACGCCTTTATATTTAAGTACTTCCCTTAATGCCAGACCGTCCCCTCCGCCTAAAATAAGAACTCGTTCATGACTGGAAGCAGCTGTGAATAAGGGGTGTACAATCGCTTCATGATAAATTCTTTCATCGAGGGAACTAAATTGGAGCTGGCTGTTTAAATACATACGCAGATCATTTGCTTCTAAAATTTGTATCTTTTGGAACCTGCTCTTTTTATTGAATAAGCTGCGATGATTTCCTTTTAATATTTCATTCAGTCCAATTTTATCCCAGTTATCTCCCTGAACATTTTCTTTATCGGTTCGTTTTGGTCTTGAGTTTGAGGATGAAGCCCTTTCTTGATTTATATTGCCGGAAGAAAGCCACGGTTTAGATGTGCTTTTATTATGAAGACTCAAATTGATTCCCTCCTTGTGAAGAATCCAGTGCTTTGATTTCTTTCGGAAAAACAAGCTGAGGACCGCTTACTCCCCTGGAAATGGAGTAAATCAGAGCTTTTTTAGATGAAAGGCCAGATAAAAGAGATTCTGCCTGAAATTCAGGATCATGTTCCCCGCATGTATAAAAATCAAGTGATGCATATCTTTCTTCTGGCCATGTGTGAATCGACATATGGGAGGTGGATAAAACAATGACCCCAGTTACACCCTGGGGATGAAAAGGGTGGAAATAAGTGGATAAAACGTGAATTCCGTTATCCTTTGCTGCTTGCAAAAGCAGCAATTTCAGATATTCTTTATTGTTCAGCAAATCTGCATCACACTCAAAAGCATCAATAATTATATGTTTTCCTTCTATGTTCAACCTTACAACAGTCCTTTCCGACATATTTCTTACATCATATGTCGAAAAAGAAATTAATCTTGTACTAGTATCTTGCTTGAAAAGAAAATAAGACAGAGACTCAGGAGAAGAAAGGCTTGTTAGCAGCCCTTCTTTTTTGATGTTTTTGTTATCCAGCATTATATTCTTATATAACCCATTTTAAGCCGCTTGCAATAGACCTTAATCAGGATTTCATCGTCAAACTAAAAAATTATCGTGCATGAGGATGCGTAAACTTCGCTGGAGTAAAAGGAAGCGAAATCTTCAGAAGGTACCAGGAAAAGAAGAACTCATAAAAAAACGGCTAATCAGAAGGGAAGACCCTTTGATAGGCCGCTTTTTTTTCTTGTATTTTTTATGTTTTCCACTTTTGCAGCAACTGCTTTTCGTTCAAATAAGATCATCCAAAGACCGGATGAGAGAATGACAGAAGACATTACATCATAAATGACATGCTGCTTCACAAATAAAGTTGAAAGGATAATCAAAATTCCTGTTAATTGCGTGACATAATTCATCATTTTCCCTGAATCCTCTATCCGATTAACTGAGAGCATAATAATCATCGTAGTCAGAACATGAATGCTTGGAAAACAATTATATGGCTGGTCTGAACTGTAGATTATGGAAACGATCTGAACTAGCAAGCTGTCTCCCGTAAGCTGAGGACGCGGCACGGTAGTCTGAAAGTAAAAGTAAATAATGAAACATACGATTTCACCAGCGGTTATAGCCAGGATAGACTTCCAGTAAACACTCGGGTTTTTCCACCAAAAATACAGCAGAATACCAAACATATAAACATACCAGATCACATATGGAATGATGAAAATAGGAGCAAATGGAATGTATGAATCCAATGGTGCAGAAATATTCACAGCGTTTGCTGATTTTTCATTCAGGTATTCATACATCAAACCAAGAATTGGGAAGATTAATAGTCCCGTTAAATCTCTTATTTTTATTAAAGCTGCCTTTGACATGTAAAACGCCTCTTTTGCTGGTTTTTTATCTATGATGCTGCTGTCAAAATTCTGTTGTATATATACCCCATCTGGACAACCTTAATCATCTCTTTAAAAAGTCTGACAATTAGTGATAGGAATCTGGAAATCTTACAATTATTGAAAAAATTGGTATAATCAACTTGCGGCAAGAGCCGCAATTTCTACTATACCTTTTTTGGAATTGAATTGGAAGATTTGAGATTGGGATACGATAATAAATTCAAACAGCAGGTGATTAGCATGATTGAGTGAAAGAAAACCAAAATTTTTGACGCACTTGAAAAAAAGAATCTAACGGTGCAGATATTAACGCAATCGACAGCGACGGAGATGCTCCGATTAAGGAACGCAGCTTTTGAAGGGAATACAGAGATTGGAAGTCTATTAATACATAACGGAGCAGACACCCTAAGCGGCAAACAAAAAAGTACTGCAGAAATAGCAAAACGAAAATATCACACAGATTTTATCAATCTGCTGAATAGTCCTAAAGGGGAGAGTGATAAATATTAGACTGGATCCAGTAGTAGCTGCAAAAAGAATCATTGAAAAACGATACCCATCATGCAAAGCAGCTGTATTATCAGGCAGTGTGGTAAGAGGGGAAAGCACTAAAACGTCAGATCTTGATCTCGTTATTTTTGATCAAGCATTAGAGTCTTCCTACCGGGAATCATATGTTATGTTTGAATGGCCAGTAGAAGCATTCGTCCATAATTTCGAGTCATACCGGCAGTTTTTTCAGAGTGACTGCAAAAGCGGCACGCCATCCATGCCGAGAATGGTATATGAAGGACTTGTCTTAAAAGGAGTAGATTTGCTTGAGCCAATTAAAAGGGAAGCTCAGGAACTTTTAGAAAAAGGTCCGGATCCTCTTTCGAAAGAAGATATAGAAATGAGACGCTATTTTATAACAGATGCACTTGATGATTTTACGGGGAGCGGCAAACGCTCGGAAGAAATTTTTATTGCTGGGGTACTCGCAGAGCTGATCCATGAATTTGTCCTGCTGACAAATGGAAGATATATAGGGAAATCAAAATGGATTCCAAGGGCTCTCATGCAGTATGATCCTGTATTTGCCGCTGAATTCACCTCCGTTTTTGACGAGTATTACCGAACAGGACGCAAAGACAATGTTATTGCCTTGACGGATTCGATTTTGGAGCCCCACGGCGGCAGATTTTTTGAAGGGTTTTCACTGGGAAAAAAAGAATAGAATAGGAGAGATGATCATGTCACTAATCATACGTCATCCAAATGAAATGGATTTTGATGCTCTGACAGCCCTTATGTATGAATATATCGTCGATTTTTATCAATGTCCAAAACCTCCAGAGCATAAAATTCATCAGTTGATTAAGACACTTCAGCAAGAAGAGAAGGGTATTCAATTTTTGGCGGAGGAAAACGGCAAGGCTGTCGGATTCGCGACACTTTATTTCACTTACAGCACAACCAGAGCTGAACCCATTACGATTATGAATGACCTTTATGTTCTCGAAGCATACAGGGGATCTGGAACTGCAGAAAAACTTTTCAAAAGCTGCCGGACATACAGCAAGCAGCATCAATATGCTGCCATGACCTGGGAAACAGCGCGGGATAATGCAAGAGCACAGCGCTTTTATGAAAAAATGGGAGGCAGAAAAGGAGACTTTCTGACATACTCCATTTGAGGGGAAAAGTAAGCGCTTGGAAGACTTCCAAGCGTTTATTTAAAGAAATTTTTTAAGAAAGAATGATACAAAACACAAAGAAAACTCGCTGTCATGATGACAAAAAATCCTGTTACAATTCTTTCATCCAAAGCTCCGTCTGAAAACAGCACAGGGCCGATTCCAAAGAAAGCCAGCAGCATGAATAAAAGAAGGAACACTACATTCACAATCCACTTCAAAGAATACCACCTTTGCCTTTTTCATATATCCTATGTTTCATTTTGAGTCGGAGATACAATAGTTCTTAAAAATGACAGCGCTTTCAAACTAAAATGATTATCTATTTCAATGCATCCTTCATCTATAGAAATAACCTGTTTATCCTTCACATAGAATGTAAGAAGCATGATATTCAGAATGCAAGTGAGGTGGGTTTCCGGATGGAGAGGGAGTACTTAATCAAACCGATGCTTGATGAAAGCTATAAAAAAGTCAGCCATGGACAAGGTGTTTATTTATACGATACTTCTGGCAAGAAATATTTGGATGGATCATCTGGAGCTGTAACTTGTTCAATCGGACATGGAGTCAGTGAAATAGTGGAGGCTATGGTGGAGCAGGCGCGAGAGGTATCGTTTGTCTATCGGTCTCAATTCTCTAGCTACGCAGCAGAGGGCCTGGCAAAGAAGCTTGCAGAGATGACGCCGGGTGATCTTAACTGGACCTTTCTGGTCAACAGCGGATCTGAAGCCATTGAAACGGCCATGAAGACAGCAATACAGTATTTTCAGGAAAAAAACATGCCTAAAAAAACAAAAATTATTTCCAGGTGGATGAGCTACCACGGGATTACAATTGGCGCACTTTCTTTATCAGGCTATCCAGAGCGCCGTTTCCGGTTTCAGCCGCTGCTTGAAGCAAATCCGGTGGTATCTCCTGCGTACTGTTATCGTTGTCCATATGGATTAAAACCCTCCTCTTGCAAGGCGAAATGTACAGGAGAATTGGAAACGGCAATAAGAAGAGTCGGTGCTGATCACGTTGCTGCTTTTGTTGCAGAGCCGGTTGTCGGTGCAGCGGGAGCAGCAATTACACCTCCAGAAGGATATTACGAAAAAATCCGGGATATTTGTGATCGAAACGACATTCTGTTCATAGCAGATGAAGTCATGACAGGCATTGGAAGAACAGGAAAAACACTTGCGATGGAGCATTGGGGAGCATTGCCTGACATCGTGGCACTAGGGAAAGGATTAAGTGCCGGTTATGCTACAGTTGCGGCTACTTTAATCAGTGACAAGGTGATGCGGCCAATTCAGCAAGGATCAAAATTAATCATGAGCGGGCATACGTACAGCGCGAATCCTCAATCCGCAGCTGTCAGTCTCGCAGTCTTGCATTATATTGAAAAAAATCAATTGAACGATGCAGCTTCTGAAAAAGGAAAGATACTGATCAAACACCTGCAAAAATTGCAGAAAAAAACAGAAATCATCGGAGATGTCAGGGGGAAAGGATTATTAATAGGAATTGAATTTGTTATGAACCAGACGACCAAACAGCCTTTTCCGAAATCTTATAATCTTACGAGCCGCATCATTAAGAAAGCAAATCAGAACGGGCTGCTTGTCTATCCGTCTGCTGCTGGAATTGAAGGCGGCGACGGCGACGCCATATTAATTGCCCCGCCGCTGACCATCAATGATGAAGAGCTAAACGAACTTGTCCAGCTATTTTCAAAAACGACAGCAGAAATAGAAGCCGAAGTGCTGCCAATGTCATAAAAAGGAGAATCTGTATGATTGCTAACTCTTTTAAGAAAATCAGACAAATTGATGAGGTTATAGGCAAAATCAATGACGGATGCACGCTGATGGCAGGTGGATTTGGCGGTGTTGGCACCCCTCCGTCTTTGATTGACGCGATTTTGGAAAAAGAGGTCCGGGAACTCGAAATTATCTGCAATGACACTGGTTTTCCGCATATCGGAATTGGAAAACTGATCTCTGCAGGGCGTGTCCGAAAAGTAATTGCCTCGCATATTGGCTCAAATCCAATCGCCGGAAACTTGATGTCAGAAGGCAAGCTCGAAGTGGAATTTTCGCCGCAGGGAACTCTTGGCGAGCGAATCCGTGCCGGCGGAATGGGTCTTGGAGGCATTTTGTCAGATGTAGGTATGGGAAGTGAGATTGCAGAAAAAGGAAAAGAGCTTGTGCAAGTGGAAGGGCGCACCTATTTTATTGAAACAGCCCTAACTGCTGATGTGGCCATCATTTGCGGAATGACAGCGGACGAATTCGGAAACATCATCTACAAAAAAAGTGCACGGAATATGAACCCGCTTATGGCCATGGCTGGAGATTATACCATTGCGGAAGTCGATGAAATCGTACCTTTAGGCGAGCTTGATCCCGAAGCCATCATCACCCCGGGTGTATTTGTTCAAGCCATCGTACAAAGTGAAGGGGTGAACTGGAAGTGGGTATGGGAATCGAAGTAAGAGAAAATATTGCGAAACGTGCAGCACAGGAAATTGATAACGGCATGATCGTCAATCTTGGCATAGGGATTCCCTCTCTCGTGCCGAATTATCTGAAAAACAAACCTCAAGTGATGATTCAGGCTGAAAACGGCATCCTCGGCATTGGACCAACACCTTTGCAAGGTGAAGAAGAGGAGACACTGTGCAATGCTGCAGGCTATCCTGTAACCCTAGAAAAAGGAGCCTCTTATTTTGACACAACCACAGCGTTTGGCATGATTCGAAGGGGATGCATTGATTTGACGATTCTAGGTTCTCTCCAGGTAAGCGAAAAAGGAGATCTCGCCAATTGGATCGTACCTGGTAAGCGTGTACCTGGAATGGGCGGAGCAATGGAACTTGCCGGAAAAGCAAAAAAAGTCATTGTCGTCATGAATCATGTCAATAAAAACGGCGATCCGAAAATTCTCACAAGCTGCACCCTGCCGCTTACGTCCAAACAATGTGTCGATTTAATTATTACGGATATGGCGGTAATTGAAGTGCATGAGACGAGACTTATATTAAAAGAGATCATGGTTCCATTCACAGTCCAGGATGTGATGAAAAGCACAGGAGCAAAGCTTGAAATCGGCATGAATCTTTGAAGGAGTGATTCGATGAAAAACTTGCAGGAGCAAGTTTGCACATGGATAGAAGAAAATCGAAACCGGTCAATTAAATTACTTAAAAAGATGGTTGAACAGAGAAGTGTTCAGGGAAATGAGGCGTCAGCTCAAGCGGTCGTGCTGGAAAAATGCCGTCAGCTTAGCCTGGATATAGATCTGTGGGAGCCTGGCGGCAAACTCCTTAAACAGCACCCGCATTTTGTAGCAACGAGAACATCTTTTAAAGACAGCCCGAATATTGTCGGCGTTTTAAAAGGAAAAGGAGACGGGAAATCCGTCATTTTAAATGGACACATCGATGTCGTGCCAGAAGGCGACTTAGAGCAATGGGATGTGGACCCTTATCAGGCAGTGGTAACCGAAAACCGACTATATGGACGCGGATCGACGGATATGAAAGGCGGGAATGTCTGTCTTTTAATGGCAATGGAAGCTATTAAAGCATCAGGTATTTCCTTAAAGGGAGACGTCATTTTTCAAAGTGTCATTGAAGAAGAAAGCGGCGGTGCGGGAACCCTTGCTGCCATTTTACGCGGGTACAAGGCAGATGCAGCCATCATTCCGGAGCCTACTAAAATGAAAATTTTTCAAAAACAGCAGGGATCTATGTGGTTCAGGCTGAAAATAAAGGGGCGTTCTGCACATGGGGGAACGAGATATGAGGGAATCAGCGCCATTGAAAAAAGCACGCTGGTTGTCAAGCATATCCTGGAGCTTGAAAAAAAGCGAAACGAAAGAATAACCGATGCTCTTTACAAAAAGATTCCGATTCCAGTTCCTATTAATATTGGAAAAATAGAGGGAGGCACGTGGCCATCTTCTGTGGCAGATCTTGTCACCTTAGAAGGAAGGTGCGGGATCGCACCGAATGAAACGATAGAAGAGGTGCAGACAGAATTTCAAAATTGGATTTCTGACCTTGCTTCAAAGGATAAATGGTTCAATGAACATCCTGTTGAACTGGAGTGGTTTGGGGCAAGGTGGCTTCCAAATGAAATCGGTAGCGAACATCCTCTAACCGCGACTTTGATAAATTCTTATAAAGAGATCATGGATAAAGAACCGATCATTGAAGCATCTCCTTGGGGAACAGATGCAGGCCTTATATCTCATGCAGGCGATATTCCTTCCATTGTATTTGGCCCCGGCGAAACAGAGGTGGCTCACTTTCCGAATGAATTTATTGAGATTGATAAAATCATCGACTGTACAAAAATTCTGGCTGTTTTCTTAATGCACTGGTGCGGTGTGTCAGAGCAGATGTTTTTACAGATTGATGGAAAGGGTAAATAATTGAAGATAACGACTATATAATTGAGGGGTTAGCAAATGAAGCAGCATTTATGGATCAATGGACAGAATATGGAAGCAAGCAAGTATCAGGAATTAAAGTCTCCTTACACGGATGAATTGCTGGCAGAGGTAGCCATTGCGGGTCAGAATCAAGTAAAAGCAGCAGTTGATGCAGCAAGTGAAGCGATCAGTAAGATGAATGCTTTGCCTGCACATAAGCGTGCAGATATTTTATTGAAAACAGCCCAGCTTCTTGCTGAACGAAAAGAAGAAGCGGCAGTGATTATTGCTAAAGAAGCCGCTAAACCAATTAAAACTGCGAGAGCAGAAGTGGACCGCACGGTTATGACATACACATTTGCCGCTGAGGAAGCGAGAAGGCTGAACGGTGAGACGATTTCAATGGATGCAGCGCCAGGCGGTGAAAACCGGACAGCCTACACAGTGCGCGAGCCAATCGGCGTTATTGGAGCGATCACGCCTTTTAATTTCCCGATGAATCTCGTTGCGCATAAGCTTGGCCCTGCTTTTGCCGCAGGCAATACAGTTGTATTAAAACCTGCGACGCAAACACCTTTAAGCTCCTACTTCATCGGAGAGCTTTTTCATGAAGCGGGTCTGCCTGAAGGCGCACTGAACATTGTTACGGGAAAAGGCAGTGAAATCGGCCAGCATTTTACATCAGATGAACGCATAAAGGCCCTTACGTTTACAGGAAGTCCAGACGTCGGGAAAAAGCTGAAAAAAGAAGCCGGCATGAGAAAGACGCTGCTTGAATTAGGATCAAATTCAGCTGTCATTGTCGCGGAAGATGCTGATGTTTCAAAGGTAGCTCCAAGATGTATAACAGGAGCTTTCGCGTATGCGGGCCAGGTTTGCATATCCGTGCAGCGAATTTATGTACACGAAAACGTATTTGATGAGTTCGTTGCGAAGGCTGTTGAAGAGACGAAAAAACTTAAACTCGGCAATCCCCTTGCTGAAGAGACAGATGTCTCCTCATTAATCTCAAGCGAAGACGTGGATCGCGCCATCTCCTGGATTGAAGAAGCTGAGAATGCAGGAGCTCAAATCGAATGCGGCGGCAAATCAGAGGATCATCAGATTGTTCAGCCGACTATCTTGCTGAATGTCTCGTCTGAAGTCAATCTCTCTTGTCAGGAAGCATTTGCTCCAATTGTCATCATCAACTCATTCAAAACATTTGATGAAGCAATTGAAGAAGTGAACAACTCGAGATATGGTCTTCAAGCGGGCGTATTTACAAATAAAGTCGACCTGGCCTTTCAAGCAGCAAAAGCCCTTCATGTCGGCGGTGTCATGATCAATGACATTCCAACCTTCCGTGTCGATCACATGCCATATGGCGGTGTGAAGGACAGCGGATTCGGAAGAGAAGGCATTAAATATGCCATTGAAGAATTGACCGAATTGAAGCTGATCTCGTTTAATCATGACAAGTTCTAAGCTGAAAAAAATAGAGTGTGCTTTGCCGCACTCTATTTTTTTAGGGTAAATTTTTTATTAGGGGGATCAGGTCTTGAAAAAAACGTACTCCGAAACAAAAACGTTAGCTAAAAAGGATTATCGCGCTGAAGCAGTACTTGATTATTTTAACAAAAGACTCCGAATCGATGACTATCGCGGAAATAGAGAGTCCTTGCTAACAGATGCATTCAAATTAGCTTTAGATTATAGCTTCACAAAAGTGATTGTCAAAGCAAAAGCCTGTGACATTCCTTTTTTACTGATGCAGCAATTTCAGCTTGAAGCCATCATTAAAAATTATTTTCACAGTGATGATGCGTATTTTTTCACGAAATATTTAAGTGAAGAAAGAAGAAAAACTGACAGTTGGACAAAGCAGGACAGCATTATCACATCCATATATGAAAATAAGAAGACAGTTCACGTGCAGTCAGCAGCATTTATATTTCGTGCAGCTGAAGAACATGATGCAAAGAAGCTTGCAGAGTTATACAGAGCAGTATTCGAAGTGTATCCAACACCCCTCCATTCAAGTGATTATATACAAAAAACGATGAGGGATGGCACCATCTATTATCTTGCTGAAAAAGGAGACAACATCGTAAGCGCTGCTTCTGCTGAAATCAATTCAGCATACCACAATGCTGAAATAACAGACTGTGCAACGCTGTCAGAAGTCAGAAAGCATAAATTAATGAGAAGCCTGATTTTATTACTTGAGCAAAAGCTTTGTGAAAACGGTATTTTTTGTGCTTATTCGATTGCAAGGGCCGATTCTTTCGGCATGAACGCGGTTTTGCATCAGCTTGATTATGAATATACCGGCAGACTTACCAATAATTGTGTCATTAGCACAGATCTTGAAAACATGAATGTATGGTGCAAAGATCTGTCTGCCGGAAATTGAGCAAAGTATGCCGAAAATCCGGCAGCTTATGTAAAAAGGGGGTGGACCTTTGACAAATCCTAATCGGGAGCGAATCATTCATCATATTTTAGAAACGATCGATGAGGGGATTCATGCGGTTGACGAGAAAGGAATCACAGTTTTTTACAACGAAATTGCAGCCTATCATGATGGTTTGAAAGTCGATGAGGTTGTGGGAAAGCATTTATTTGATGTTTTTCCGTCCCTTTCTGAAGAAACGAGCACACTCTTAAAAGCCATTAAAACGAAAAAACCGATTTATCACCATTCCCAAACGTACATAAATGTTAAGGGGGAAAAAATTGAGACAGTGAACACGAGCCTGCCGATTTTATCTGAGGATAAAGTGATCGGCGCTGTTGAAATTGCAAAGGATTATTCAGCGATCAAGCGGTTGACTGAGCGGCTTGCTGACCTGCAAAAACAAGTGCATTCTCCACCTAAAGCAGAGGGATCCAACGGCACAAAGTATGTTCTTGATGACATCATTACTGCAAGCAAGAATCTTCTTATGATTAAAACGCTTGTCAAAAAAGCGGCAAAAACCTCATCAAATGTTCTCGTTTATGGGGAAACAGGAACTGGAAAAGAATTAATTGTACAGGCCATTCATAACGAATCACAGCGCAGAGATTCTCCTTTTATAGCACAAAACTGTGCGGCGCTTCCTGAAGCCTTGCTTGAAAGTTTATTATTTGGGACAGCAAAAGGGAGCTACACAGGGGCAGTAGACAGGCCAGGTTTATTTGAACTGTCGCACGGCGGCACGCTTTTTCTGGATGAGCTGCAATCGATGCCTCTGAACCTGCAGGCAAAGCTGCTGAGAGTCATTGACGATGGCACGATCAGGAGAATCGGAAGCAGTCATTCAATCACCGTCGATGTCAGAGTGATTGCCGCAATGAACATCAGCCCTGAACAATGTCTTTCAGAGGGGAAAATGCGGGAAGATCTTTATTTTCGCTTAAACGTCTTCGGAATCAATCTTCCCCCGCTCAGAGAACGGCCATTGGACCTCCCCTTACTAATTTCTTTTTTCATAAAAAAGTACAATCATGAATTTCAAAAGCGTGTTGCCGGATTATCAGATGAAGCACAAGCCCTATTAAAGCACCATCACTGGCCTGGGAATGTAAGAGAGTTAAAGCATTGCATTGAGTTTGCCATGAATATGTGTGAGGGGAATAGAATGATAACCGGTCATTTGCCGCCATATTTACTGAAAGAGGAAGAGACGGCAAAGGAAGCGCATTCTCTTCATGAAAAAATGTCAATGATGGAAAAAGAGATCATCCAACAAGCACTTGTTCAAAGCGAAGGCAATATTTTAAAAACAGCAAAGCTGCTCCAAATTCCGAGACAAACCCTTCAATACAAAGTGAAAAAATATTTTCCTGACCAATTTTCGGCACCAAAATTGAAAGCATAAATAGCGGATGTGATTTTAACAGCTTAACAGTCACGTTGGCATGGTTTTTGCATGTAATAATGGTAAAGACCGAATTGGGGGAACTTCCATGAAATACGATCTATACAAGCCGAAGCGTGACTGGAAAGACACCGAACTCTGGAAAGATGTCACAGATGAACAGTGGAATGACTGGCTCTGGCAGCTGACAAATACCATCCGAACACTGGATGACCTTAAAAAAGTAATTAATCTGACTCCTGATGAAGAAGAAGGGGTTAAAATATCAACGAAAACCATCCCCTTAAATATTACTCCCTACTATGCATGGCTAATGAACGAAGATGATCCGAGATGTCCGATCCGCATGCAGTCGGTTCCGATATCACAGGAGCTTTATAAAACAAAATATGACCTTGAAGATCCGCTTCACGAAGATGAAGATTCACCTGTACCTGGCCTGACACACCGCTATCCCGATCGCGTCTTATTTCTAGTGACAAACCAATGCTCGATGTACTGCAGGTATTGCACGAGAAGACGTTTCTCAGGCCAAATTGGCATGGGTGTGCCTAAAAAGCAGCTTGATGATGCGATTAACTACATCGCTCAAACGCCAGAAGTCAGGGATGTGCTGATTTCAGGGGGAGACGGATTGCTGATTAATGACACAATTCTTGAATATATTTTGAAAAATCTCCGAGCAATTGATCATGTTGAAATCATCAGAATCGGTACACGTGCGCCTGTAGTTTTTCCGCAGCGCATCACAGAAAATCTCTGCAGCATCTTGAAAAAATATCATCCGGTCTGGCTGAATACACATTTTAATACTTCCATTGAAATAACTGAAGAATCTAAGAAGGCATGTGAAATGCTTGTGAACTCCGGCGTGCCAGTCGGAAATCAGGCCGTTATCCTTGCGGGAATTAATGACAGTGTGCAAATTATGAAAAAACTGATGCATGATCTTGTCAAAATAAGAGTGCGGCCTTATTACATTTATCAATGTGACTTGTCAGAAGGAATCGGGCATTTCCGTGCGCCTGTTTCAAAAGGACTTGAGATAATTGAGGGACTCCGCGGACATACAAGCGGCTATTCGGTTCCAACTTTTGTCGTCGACGCTCCGGGAGGCGGCGGAAAAATTGCCCTGCAGCCTAACTATTTAATTTCTCAGAGTCCGGATAAAGTTGTGCTCCGTAACTTTGAAGGAGTCATCACAACCTATCCGGAGCCGGAAAACTATACGCCTGGGCTTGCAGATGATTACTTTAATGAAGTCTATCCAGAGTCTGCATTAAAAAAATCTCTATCAGGAATTGCTGGTTTGTACGAAGACGCTCAATTTAACTTAATCCCAGAAGGCATCGGAAGAATAAATAGGCGAAAAACGTTTGAAACAAACCCTGCTCATTCCACATTAAAGGATAAACGGGAAAAACGTGATGAGTTAAAGGATAAAAAGTACCGTGCTCAGCTATTAAAATCCGAAGAAAAGAAGGCGGCAGAAAATGAATGAGCGCTGCGCATGGTGTGAATCGCAAAATGCAAAGAGCTCAAGCAATCTAGTTCACTGGGAGCTGCCTGACGGTTCGCGTGCCATCGAAATTTCAGACACACCATGTATTACTTGTCCGGACTGCGGTATCAGCTATCAAAGCGAACAAACCATTAACGAAATCGAAGATCAGCTGCTTTTAATTGCCGTTAAAGAACTGCCAAACCGCATAGATTACGTAGAACTGATGAAATGGAAGCGTCACCTGAAGCGAAACTATTTTGATTTCTGAGGTTTTCTTCTTGTACAATAAACGTTATAATAGGGGCACTTTCCAAACGTAATTGCGATAGGGGGATTTACCGTGAAATCTTTTTACCACTATTTAATGAAATACCGCCATCCAAAACCGGCCGATGACATCAGTCAATTTGCAAATGATGCCTATGACGACCATAGTTTCCCAAAGTCATCCGATGACTACCATGAAATCAGTTCCTACCTTGAAATGAATGGATCTTACCTCCACAGCCTCGTCGTATTCGATGATGCCTGGGAATTGTATGAAACCGAAATTCTGAAAAAAGCATCGATTTGAAAACAACTTACTTTGTAGGTTGTTTTTTGTTTTCCTGGATAGTGTTGAGTATTTTAACAAATTTTTTGTCTTTATGAATTAAACACATTATCATTCTGGAATTTATAATGTTAATCAAATGCGGCGCTTTTCATCCATCTACTATTTCAAAGTGTTTTTTCCTCACCAAAATTCTGATGTAATAAAATGAAAACGAAAGCTCTCAAAATAATTCTAATTAATATGTACTCATTTTTTTATTGAAATTATAGGGAA
Organism: Bacillus sp. V2I10; assembly: GCF_030817055.1. NCBI lineage: Bacteria > Bacillati > Bacillota > Bacilli > Caryophanales > Bacillaceae > Bacillus > Bacillus sp. V2I10. The sequence goes on from NZ_JAUSYV010000001.1 coordinate 2,569,800, forward strand.
GATTATTTTAATATTTTATGTTTATGTGTATAATTAATTTAGTTGTACGAATAAGTTGGTTTAGAAACATACAAGCTGAAAGTGGTGGCATAATGGCTCAACAAACAAAAGTTGGCATGGTAAAACAAAAAGTAAAAGCATGGATTACCGAAGGAAAGGTTTTACCAGGTGAGAAAATATATTCAGAAAATGAATTAGTTAAAATGTTTGAAGTAAGCAGACATACAGTACGCCAAGCTGTTGGAGACCTCGTTCATGAAGGCTGGCTGTATAGAGAGCAAGGGGCGGGAACTTTTGTCTCAACTAAATCATCTCAGACTCAAGTCCAGCCTGTTAGTTCTAAAGGAAAAAACATTGGAGTAATTACAACATATATATCAGACTATATCTTCCCTTCCATCATTAAGGGGATTGAATCATATCTGTCAGCACATGGTTACTCATTAACATTAGCTTGTACGGATAATGATCCAGAAAAAGAAAAACAATGCCTGGAAGCTATGATAAACCGCGATATTGATGGTTTGATCGTAGAACCTACTAGAAGTAGCAATTACAACCCAAATCTTCACTATTACTTAGAGATGGAGCAAAATAATACTCAATATTTAATGATTAACCAATTCTACCCGCAATTAAACCCTCCCAATATTATTGTAAATGATGAAAAAGGGGGATTTATTGCTACAGAACATCTGATTAAACTAGGTCATAAAAAAGTGGTAGGTTTATTTAAAAGTGATGATTTACAAGGGTTAAATCGGATGCAGGGTTTTATTAGAGCTTTTAGAGAATATGATACTCCTTTTTTTCCGGAAATGATTATTACATATACAACGGAAGAGAAAGAAGTCACTTTGCTGCAGAGACTTAAAGATGTTCTTATTTCTGAACAAAAAAGACCAACAGGAATTGTATGTTATAACGATGAAATTGCGATTAATGTACTTAACCTATTAAGAGAGCTTGAAATCAAAGTGCCAGATGACATATCAATAGTTGGATATGATGATTCTTATCTAACGGAAGCGTCTGAAATTAAGATTACCTCTGTCACACATCCGAAAATGGAAATGGGGATCGAGGCTGCTAAATGGATTGTTGCAGCTGTTGAAAACAGTGCGAAAGATACGGGCGAAAAAAGGCAGAAAGTCTATGAGCCTGAGTTAGTCATTAGAAACTCAACGAGTGCCGTTTCTAAAATGCACAATAGCAATAAACATTTAATCTAAACCAGTGCTTTTCTTATGAGCCAGTTCCTCTTAAACCATAACTTTAACATTTAATAGAAAGCTCGCATGAGGTTAGAGAACAGATGTGAGAAATCTGCAATTTGTTCAAATAATTAGGAGGTCTTAAAATGATCACGTTAAAAGAACTTTCGAAATTAACTAAATCCTGTACGTGCGGAAATCGACATTTTGATATTACAATCGAAGAAATTGTAATCAGTCATGATGCGTTACAACAAACTGTCTCTTACATAAAAAATAAGCAGTTTCATAAAGCTGCTATTATAGCTGATCAAATGACCTTTCATGTAGCGGGCAAGAAACTTTCCAATATGTTTAAAGAATCAAATTTTAACCATGAAATAGTTATTATTAAACCTAATGAACTTGGTGACGTGATAGCAAATGAAATCTCGCTCATTGAGGCCGTGTTAGGTATTTCACCGGATACAGATATTGTTATCGCAGTTGGTTCAGGAACGATTCATGATATTGCCAGATTCACTAGTTATAAGATGGGAAAGCCTTTTATATCCGTTCCAACAGCCCCATCTGTTGATGGTTTTAATTCAATGGGGGCACCTGTTGTGATAAAAGGGATAAAAACTACCTATCAAATGCAAGCACCTATTGCATTATTTGCAGACATCACCATTCTAAAACAAGCTCCAAAAGACATGATAGCTGCAGGTTTTGGAGATATGATCGGAAAATATACTTCTCTAGCAGATTGGAGTTTTTCACACCTTAATGCAGGTGAAGCTTATTGTCCGCTTTCTGCTCAGTTAACAAAAGAAGCTCTTGAAGACTGTGTTGAATCAATTAATCAGATTGCAGAAGCAGATGAAGCAGGGATAAAGATTTTAATTGAATCCTTAGTACAGTCAGGACTAGCGATGCTTTTAATTGGACATTCTTCACCAGCTTCTGGAGGTGAACACCATCTATCTCATTATTGGGAAATGGAATTTTTGAAGCAAGGGAAAGCACAGGTATTGCACGGTGCAAAGGTTGGAGTTTCATCACAACTCATTTTAAAATTATATAAAAGTGACGTTTTAAAGCTAGTATATAAAATTGGGAGTTTAGAAGTACAAGTTCCAAACTCTAAGGATAAACAAAATAATGTTATTGCAAAAAATACAGAGATCATTAAGATGTTAAATTCCCTGCCCGACGCTGCTGTTTTAACATCCTTACTGCAAAAATTAGGAGGAGCTGTTCATCCAGCTGAACTCGGTATAAGCTCTGAACTTGTCCGAGACAGTTTAAATCATGCACACCTTTTAAGAAACCGCTGTACAATGCTTAAATTTTGGAATGAACAAAGAGAGATTCATAAATACATCTAGCTTAGATGAGCCAGAGACAATTATTTTGATCGGCCGGAAAATCATATAGTGGAGAAAGGATTAATATGCAAACAACTTCTATTTTTGAGGGGATATTTAAACTTCTAGAATGGTTTACACGGTTCTCATTAACAAATCTTCTTTGGATATTTTTTAATTTACCTATAAGCTTTTTAGTTGCTACAATATCGTTTTCTAATGACAAGTCACTAATTGTATCTACCCTGTTTATCATTGCTGCATTAGCTCCGTTTGTTTTTTTTCCAGCAACTGCAGCAATGTACGGTGTTATTAGTAAATGGGTGGCGGATGACCATGACTTTTCTATCATACGTAGTTATTGGGTGTTATACCGAGAAAATTATAAGAAAAGTCTTGTTGGCGGCGCTATACTTGTTCCTATTTGGGTCATTGGAATTTCTGATGTGTTTTTTCTCTTTAAAAAGAGTTTATTTTTCAGTATTATTCTAATCATTATTTTACTGTTTTTGTTTATTTTAACTACTTATTTTTTTGCTGTAATCGTTCATACTGATTTAAAACTTCTAAAAGCTTTCAAACATTCATTTCTTTTTATGATAATAAATCCATTTAACAGCATCTTTATTGGTTTGCTCAACCTTGCCATTCTCTATTTATGTCTAATGAAGTTTACTGTCTTAATACCGTTTGTAATGGGATCAGGTGTTTCCTATTTTGCTTTTCAGAGCTATTACAGAAAATATATAAGAGTAGAACAATTGAAGGAAGAATAAACGAAAGAAAAGGATTTTGATCTTCATCAAGAAATAGCGAGCCTTTAAGTAACTTAATAGTTAAACTTGAATCGATAGCAGATTATCATTCATTCTATATTATATGTACGTACATGTAGCGAGATAATATCTCTCCTACATGTATTTTTTTTGTGAAAAATCGTTGACATGTACGAACAGGTGTAATAATATTTACTTAAAGAAGCGCTTACAAAACAAAATATTCTATAAATAGTTTTATAGGAACTAACATTATTGTTAAGTAAGTTTCCTTTATCTGCAAACAATTTTTTTGGGGGGATTAATTTGTTTAAGGGATCAAAAAAGAAGCTTGGCAGAATGATGTTATTGGCTATTTTAGTTGTTGTGGTAACTGGGGTTCTAGGTGCATGTAACAAAGATAGTGCCAGTACTGATGAAGGTGAAGTTACCCTTTCATTTATGTTTAGTGGACAACCTCAAGAACAGACAGCATATAAAAATGTTGTGAAAAAGTTTGAAGAATCACATCCTAAAGTTAAAGTAAAAACTGTTGTAACAGCAGGTGATCAATACGATACGAAATTACAAGCTGCAATTGCTGGTAAAAGCGTTCCGGATGTATTTTATTATAATCCTGGTAATTTAAAAGCTTATGTAAACTCAGGTGTTTTAATGGATATTACAGAATTAGTTGAAAATGCTGATGGTGTAGACTTATCTAAAATATGGGAAATTGGTTTGGATAAATACCGCTATGATGGGGAAGTAGCCGGCCAAGGCGCTCTGTATGGACTGCCAAAAGATTTAGGGCCTTTCGCATTTGGTTATAACAAAACAATGTTTGAAGAAGCTGGAATTCCATTACCGGATCCAGACAAACCGTATACAATGGAAGAATTCCTAGAAGTGAATAAGCAGTTAACGAAGGATAAAGATGGTGATGGAAAACTAGACCAATGGGGTACTGGGCTTAATGTTAACTGGTCATTGCAGCCATTTGTATGGAGTAATGGTGCGGATTGGTTAGATGAGACACATACAAAAGTAACGATTGACGATCCAAAATTCATAGAAGCTTTACAATACTTTGCTGACTTACAAAACGTTCATAAAGTAACACCATCTATTGCAGAAGGTCAAACTCTTGATACATACCAAAGATGGATGCAGGGGCAAATAGGTTTCTTCCCGGTTGGTCCTTGGGACATGGGAGCTTATAAAGACTTGAAATTTGAATATGATTTATTGCCATGGCCAGTGGGTTCTACAGGACAGACGAAAGCATGGATTGGTTCACTGGGAATTGGTGTATCAAGTAAAACAGAAAATGCCGAGCTGGCTGCTGAACTTGCCTTATATTTATCAGCTGATGAAGAAGGACAACAAGCATTAGTAGATCAACAAGTACAGTTGCCGAATAACACAGATGTTGCGGCAGCGTGGGCCGCAGACACTTCAATCAAACCAGCTAATAAACAAGAATTCTTGGATATAATTGGGGACTACGGCCGTGACTTGCCAACTAACTTTACTTATACCGGTGAATGGTATGATGAATTCTTTAAAAACATCCAACCTGTTATAGATGGTAAAAAGACTGCGAAAAAATATGTAAAAGAAGCACAGCCGAAAATGCAGGAACTTTTGGAAAAGTCCATTAAACAAGAAGAACAGTCCAAGAATTAATCTGAAATCTAAATCTTAGGTGCTAGAGTTATTGGCTAGCACCATCTTATCTTATTAAACGTTTTAATGGCATGGGTTATCATTTACCCTTTTAAGAGAAACGGGGAGAAAAAATGCAAAAAACGTCTAAGCTTTATCAAAGTGAGCGCAGAAATGCTTATTTATTTATAGCCGCACCTGTTCTAGGATACATTTTATTTATTTTATTGCCTACACTATATTCTTTTTACGGGTCATTTACAAATTGGAATGGTTTAGGACAAATGAACTTTATCGGATTTACAAATTATTTAGACCTTCTAAGTGATGAATCTTTTCATAAAACAATGATTAATACTTTATTTATGATGCTTGGTATTCCATTAGGACTTATTTTAGCTTTATTACTTGCGATGGGATTAAATAGAGCTATATTTGGGACTGAAGTTTTTAGAGTGATTTATTATGTACCTGTTATCTCATCAATTGCTGCAATTTCAATTCTTTGGCAATGGGCCTATAACGGTGATTATGGATTGGTGAACCAATTTTTAAATATTTTTGGAATTGATGGTCCAAGCTGGTTAATGAATAAAGACACTGTAAAACCTGCTTTAATCCTTATGACGGTTTGGAAAGGGCTTGGATATAGCATGCTATTATATTTGGCTGCTCTGCAAAGTGTTCCAAAAACGTATTATGAAGCAGCAATATTAGATGGCGCTAATAGTTTTCAAGTATTCAGACATATTACATTACCGATGGTTAAGCCAGTTACATTTTTTATCGTTGTAACCTCAATTATTGGAGGAGCACAAATTTTCACGGAAATTAATGTTATGACACCAACGGGTGGACCAGAGTTTGCCTCTGCAACTGTGGTATTTTATATTTGGCAGAAGGCTTTCGGGAATTTTGAAATGGGTTATGGATCTGCAATGGCAGTTGTACTTGGTCTCTTTATCTTTATCGTTACTTACATTCAATTTAAAATAAATGAAAAATCATCATTTGAGCTTGATTAACTGTTGGTATAAGTAAATAGAAAGGAGTGAAGGTAATGGAATTGGTTTTAAAGAAAAAAACAGAGACTAAGGTAAAGTATAGATCAGAAAAACAAAGTCGGAGAATGACTGATATTATTATTTTCATTTTGTTGAGTGTTGGGGCTGTTTTTATGGTGGCGCCACTCTTATGGATGTTTTCAACATCCTTTAAAGATATTCAAGAAGTTTATGCACTGCCTCCAGTATGGATTCCAGAGTCATTTAATGCTATTAAGTATATAGAAATTTGGGAAAAGGGTCCATTATTTAGCGGGATTACTAATAGTTTAATAGTGGCGGTTTCAGTTACTGTTATTGGAACATTTACTTCTAGTTTAGCTGCATTTGCATTTGGAAAAATGAATTTCCCATTCAAGAATCAATTATTTCTGTTGTTATTAACAGCTATGATGATTCCTTATCCAGTGGTAATGATACCTCAATTTATGATTTTTTCGCAAATTGGATGGGTTGATACGCTCTTACCGTTAATTGTCCCAGGATTGTTTGGAAATATTATTATGGTTTTCTTCCTGCGACAATATTTAACAAGTATCCCAAACTCAATTATCGAGGCTGCCAAAATCGACGGATGTTCATACTTTAAGATCTTTTACAAAATTATTTTTCCATTAGTGAAACCAGCAGTCGCAGCACAGCTAATCCTGTGGTTTATGGCTATATGGAATGATTATCTCGGACCGATTTTGTACTTGAATTCTCCTGAGAAACAAACATTACAACTTGTTATTGCAAACTTTAACTCTACTTATGCCATACAAAGTGATTATCCATTAATCATGGCTGCATCAGTTGTATCCTTACTTCCAATGTTAATAGTGTTTATCGTTTTCCAAAAACAGATTATCGAATCAGTTGCAATATCAGGAGTAAAAGGATAATGATCGAAGACATGGAATAAGCACGCGAATAGTATAATTATTCAAAATATTAAAACAAATAAATTTGAGGAGTTGTCATAATGAATGAATACAATGTGAAAAATCCGCTAATTGAACAACGAGCAGATCCATTTATTTATAAACATTCAGATGGATACTACTACTTCACTGCTTCAGTACCAGAATATGACCGAATTGAGCTTCGCCGCTCTGAAACTATTCAAGGCTTAACTGACGCAGAAGCAAAAACGATATGGATAAAACATGAGACTGGGATTATGAGTGCTAATATTTGGGCTCCGGAGATTCATTATGTCAATGAAAACTGGTATGTATATTTCGCTGCTGCAAGATCAACTGAAACAAAGGACGGATTATTTGATCACCGCATGTTTGTACTCGAAAATTCTTCTGCTAATCCGTTAGAAGGGGACTGGGTGGAAAAAGGCCAAGTAAAAACGAAATGGGAATCCTTTGCTTTAGATGCAACAACATTTGAACATAAAGGGATTAGATACTATGTTTGGGCGCAAAAAGATCCAGAAATTACCGGTAATTCTAACTTGTATATCGCTGAAATGGAGAACCCATGGACACTCAAAGGTGAACAGGTTTGTATTACAGCCCCTGAATACGATTGGGAAAAGATTGGCTTCTTAGTGAATGAAGGTGCAGCAGTTCTTAAACGAAATGGTCGAATTTTCATTTCATATTCAGCAAGTGCAACTGACTTCAACTATTGTATGGGATTATTAACGGCTGATGAAAACAGTGATTTACTAGATCCGGCATCATGGAAAAAATCCTCTATTCCTGTTTTTACAACGAATGAAGAAACTGCACAATATGGACCAGGTCATAATTGCTTCACTGTTTCTGAAGATGGATCAAAAGATATTCTCGTTTACCACGCGAGAAATTATAAAGAAATTGAAGGTGATCCTTTGTATGATCCAAACCGGCATACACGCGTTCAGGCTATTGAATGGAATGAAGATGGAACACCTAATTTTGGCGTCCCAGCACCAGATACGAAACCTGTTCTTAATAATAAATATTAATTTTGAGGCTGATTCGTTATAGTCAGCCTTTTTTTAACATCAAAAACAGGCAGAAGGTTGAGATTTTATTAAAATAAAAAATCAATTATAGGTATGTCTGCTATCCCGCTTTTACTCATCACAGCTTTTGCCATTATGAACTACGATCAAAAGTTGAAAACACTTCTTGCATCTCACTGCCATTCTTCACCTGCAAAAACACCAATTGAACAAATTAACGCTTGTATTCTTCATGATGAGGCAAAATGGTCAACCAATAATACTCATGATGCTGAAATCATACTTGTTGTTGATTGGTATTACACATTTTCGATTATAAAGTAGCAGGCACACCTCTGCCAGGTATACAAATTATGATCAATTGAACATTTGTTGGCCGTGCCTTAAATCAAGTGGAAGACTAAATGAAAGAGGATGAAGACGAAGATGATTTTTCCGAAAGAACCAATTAAATATGACTTGTATGATCAGTTAATTGCTGCGCAAGAAGAATTATGGACTATTCATAATGTTCATGATCCAGCTCTAATAAAAGACGGAGATACTTACTATGTTTTCTCGACTGATGCAATGGTTGGAGGAGAACTGTCAGGCGGCATTCAAGTGCGAAAATCGAAGGATTTAATTGAATGGCAATGGGTAGGTCATGCATTTGAACATATTCCTGAGGAAGCATTTGCATGGACAGGTGCGAAAGGGCTGTGGGCACCGGATGTAACAAAATATGGTGATACTTACTATTTATATTATGCAGCATCGCAATTTGGAAAAAATCAATCTTTTATTGGAGTTGCAACTAGCAAGCATATCGAAGGTCCATGGACAGATCAAGGTGAGGTTTTCAAAACAGAACATGGAAAAGACAAACCAAATGCAATAGACCCGAATATAACGTTTGACCAGGACGGAACTCCTTGGATGGTCTATGGTTCCTTTTTTGGGGGGATTTATCTTTCTAAAATTGATCCTGCTACCGGTAAGTTAGCGGAACAAAACGAGGGGAAATTAATCGCTAGAAGACATCATAGTGTTGAAGCCGCAGTTGAGGGACCCTACATTTTGTATCATCCAGAACTGAAAAAGTACTATTTGTTTGTTTCATATGATTCACTGTTCAACACCTATAATATACGTGTCGCAAAAGCAGATCATATAGAGGGACCTTATCTCGATTTTGATGGAAATGTCATGACAAATATTGAAATTGAACCAAACGAAACTGGTATGAAAGTTCTTGGCGGTTATAAGTTTGGTCAGGCAGAGGGATGGATCGGACCAGGACATAACTCTGTATTGAAAGATGGAGATCAATATTTCATTTGCCATCACGCTAGAGGTGAAAGGACAAAAAAACATCATGCTTTGCACATCCGCAGAATTTTATGGACAGAAGACGGTTGGCCTCTAGTATCACCAGAACGATATGCAGGTGAAATAGAGCAGTCTATAGATCCCGTTGCTATTGCAGGGACCTGGGAATGCATCTTATTTGATAAGCATGAAAATAACCAGATCCGTTCATCTTTATTTGAACTGCTGCCAGATGGAAAAATAGCCAGTGAAGAAAATGGATATTGGAAATATGTAAATTACAACTTATTTGAACTATTTATAAGCGGTACATTTGGTAAACAAAACATCATTGTCCTACCTGCATGGAATTGGAGCAGCTGGAAATCTACTCTTGTCTTTACAGGTAAAAATGAAAATGGATATGTCATAATCGCTAAAAAGGTAAATAAGCGGATGAAAGAGTAAAAATAAATGATCCTCACAACTTGTAAGTATAAGTAACAGATAAACAAAGTAAAAAGTACAAAGAGATTACTAAATTTGTATTGAAAAAAATTTTAAAAGTGCTAAGATTTACTTAAGGTTATACGTACGAGTTGGAATTCAACAGGATTTTTTTTAAAAAAACCTTAACTTTTGGTGAAAAGTTATAGCTCTCATCAAACTTGTACGTATAAAAATAATAAATGAACCTCCTTATCTTTTTAATTGTGAGGATATATGTTTTAAAGAATGAAGCCGGGGTGAAAATATGACTAAATATTCAATAGGTGTAGACTATGGAACGCAATCTGGAAGAGCCGTACTTGTGGAAATTGGTACAGGAAAAGAAGTTGCTACAGCAGTTAAACCATATACTCATGGAGTAATGGATGAATTTTTGCCGAATGGCAATACAAAACTTGAAAACGATTGGGCCTTACAGCATCCAACAGATTATATAGAAGTGTTGGAAACGACAATTCCAGAAGTTTTAAAGCAAGCTAACATTTCTGCTGATGATGTTATTGGCATTGGAATTGATTTTACAGCATGTACAGTTTTACCAATCAATAAGAATGGAACACCTTTATGCATGACAGATGAATTCAAAAATCATCCACATAGCTTTGTTAAGCTTTGGAAGCACCATGCAGCACAGGATGAAGCAAATCGTTTAAATGAAATTGCAGAAGCAAGAGGCGAAAATTTTCTTCAACGATACGGGGGGAAAATTTCTTCAGAGTGGTTAGTACCTAAACTTTGGCAGATTTTAAACGAAGCACCAGAAATTTATACGGCAACTGATCAATTCGTTGAAGCAGCAGATTGGGTTATCTATCAATTAACAGGTGATTTAAAAAGAAATAGCTGTACTGCTGGATATAAAGCAATGTGGCATAAGCAAGATGGCTACCCAGCTAAAGAGTTTTTTAAAGCTCTAGATGAACGTTTAGAAAATGTTGTTGAAGAAAAATTATCGCGTGACATTGTTCCCATCGGTTCAAAAGCAGGGGAACTAACGGAACAATCTTCAAAATTAATTGGCCTAAATCCAGGAACTGCAGTTGCAATCGCAAACGTAGATGCGCATGTTGCTGTACCTGCTGTAGGAATTACTGAGCCTGGTAAACTATTAATGATTATGGGAACGTCTACATGCCATATTTTATTAGGGAATGAGGAAAAGGTTGTCCCTGGTATGTGCGGAGTTGTTGAAGGTGGTGTTATCCCTGGGTTAATGGGCTATGAAGCTGGCCAGTCCTGTGTGGGAGATCACTTTGAATGGTTCATTGAAAATTGTGTTCCTGCAGCCTACTATGAGGAAGCCATAACTAAAGGCGTTAACATCCACCAGCTTTTAACTGAAAAGGCAGCTCAGCTGCAGGTTGGTGAAAGCGGTTTAATTGCGTTGGACTGGTGGAACGGTAACCGTTCAACATTAGTCGATGCGGATTTAACAGGTGTTTTATTAGGTGCTAATTTACTTACAAAGCCTGAAGAAATCTATCGAGCACTTATTGAAGCTACTGCATTTGGAACACGCACAATTGTAGAAGCTTTCAGAAATAGCGGAGTTCCAATTTATGAAGTATATGCATGTGGTGGAATTGCTGAGAAAAACACACTTATGATGCAAATATACTCTGATGTATTAAATATGGATATCCGTATTTCAGCCTCTTCACAAACTCCGGCACTGGGATCTGCAATGTTTGGGGCTGTAGCAGCTGGGAAAGAACGAGGCGGATACAATTCTATAAAAGAAGCTGCAAAAGAGATGGCTAGATTAAAAGAAGATATCTACCAGCCTGTTCAGCGGAATGCGGAGGTATATGACCAGTTATTTGCAGAATACTCACGACTGTATGAATATTTTGGACGCGGTGAGAATGATGTAATGAAAAACTTGAAGAAAATTAAGAAAGCTAGTGTTTCTATAAAAAAACTGTTATTACACAATAATCATTTTTGAATAAAACTGATTATGGGGGAGTGGAGACTAAACATAGGTTTGTTTCACACTTCACAAAGAAGGGAGAAAAATTATGCTTGAAGTTTTAAAAAAGCTAGTATTAGATGCAAATCTCCATTTACCAAAGTATAAAATGGTGACGTTTACGTGGGGAAATGTAAGCGGGATTGATCGTGAAAATGGACTTGTGGTAATCAAGCCAAGCGGTGTCGCTTACGAGGAGTTAAAAATAATAGATTTAGTTGTTGTGAATTTAGAAGGCGATATCGTTGAAGGAGAAATGCGTCCTTCATCAGACACAGCAACACATTTAGCTCTTTATAAAGCTTTTCCAGCAATTGGGGGTGTTGTTCACACTCATTCACCGTGGGCGACAAGCTGGGCACAGGCAGGCCGTTCAATACCAGCATTAGGAACGACACATGCAGATTACTATTATGGAGAAATTCCTTGTACAAGAACGCTAACTAAAGAAGAAATTACAAAATCGTATGAACTTGAAACTGGCAATGTCATTATTGAAACCTTTGAAACAGGCGGAATCGACCCACTAGCTACCCCAGGTGTTTTAGTATCAGGACATGCGCCATTTTGTTGGGGGAAAGATCCTTTCCAAGCCGTACACAATGCTGTCGTGTTAGAAGAAGTAGCGAAAATGGCGTTACACACATACCAACTTAATCCAGATATCAATCCAATTGATCAATTGCTATTAGATAAACACTATCTTCGCAAGCATGGAGCTAATGCGTACTATGGTCAAAAAGATGCAAAGGTAAACCACCAATAATCAATCATTCAGTCACTAAGGGGGAAAACAAATGTTAACAGTTAAATCATATGAATTTTGGTTCGTAACAGGTAGTCAAGACTTATACGGAGAAGAAACACTTAGAGAAGTAGAAGCGAATTCTAGATTCATTACAGAAGCTCTTGATCGTGACACCGCGGTTACATATAAACTTGTCTTTAAATCGGTATTAAAAGAGGCAGATTCCATTCGCAGATTATGTTTAGAGGCAAATGCGGATGAAAACTGTGCTGGTATTATCACATGGATGCATACATTTTCACCTGCTAAAATGTGGATCGCTGGTCTTTCAGCATTACAAAAACCGATGCTGCATCTTCATACTCAATTCAACCGTGACATCCCTTGGGATAGCATTGATATGGACTTCATGAACACAAACCAATCCGCACATGGTGACCGTGAATTTGGATTTATTGGCTGCAGATTGAATGTAAAAAGAAAAGTTGTTGTAGGTCATTGGGAAAACAATGAAGTAAGAAACAGAATCGGCAGCTGGATGCGTACATCAGTTGCTTTTTCAGAAGGGCAAAACTTAAAGGTTGCGCGCTTCGGTGATAACATGCGCAGAGTGGCAGTTACTGAAGGAGATAAAGTTGAAGCACAAATTAAACTTGGCTGGACAGTTAATGGTTATGGAGTCGGTGATTTAGTACAACGAATGAATGATGTAACTGAACAAGAAGTTAATCAGCTAATGGAAGAGTATGCGAGAGAGTACGATATTGTACCTGAAGGGTTGGAAGAAGGATCTGCTGTTCGCGAATCAATTCGTTACCAAGCAAGAATTGAGTTAGGCATGAAAGCCTTCTTAGAAGAAGGAAATTACACAGCATTTACAACAACCTTCGAAGACTTACACGGCATGAAGCAATTACCAGGACTTGCTGTTCAACGCTTAATGTCGCAAGGCTATGGATTTGCTGGTGAAGGTGACTGGAAAACTGCAGCACTACTTCGTACCTTGAAAATTATTGCTAACAATGAAGATACTTCTTTCATGGAAGATTACACTTATCACTTTGAGCCAGGAAATGAGCTTGTTCTAGGATCACATATGCTTGAAATTTGCCCTACGATTTCAGCAACGAAACCGAAAGTTGCAGTATATTCTCTGGGAATTGGCGGAAAAGAAGATCCTGCTCGTCTAATCTTTGATGGCAAAAGCGGTGCAGCAATTAATGCATCAATTATCGACCTTGGACAACGATTCCGTTTAGTTGTTAACGAAGTAGATGCGAAACAACCTGAAATTAACTTGCCAAACCTACCCGTTGCAAGAGTACTTTGGACTCCACAGCCATCTCTAAGTGAAGGTGCTGAAAACTGGATTATTGCTGGTGGTGCCCACCATACAGTATTCTCTTACAAAGTAACAGCTGAACAATTAAGAGACTGGTCTGAATTAGTAGGAATTGAATGTACATTAATTAATAATGACACAAATAAACATGCTTTCAAAAATGAATTACGCTGGAATGATGTTGTTTTTAGATAATTTGGACTGGAATAAAACGTGGTTGATAACAGTCAGACTAATGAAATCACCTATCGGGAAATGAAAATAGTTGATATTGAAGACATCTGATTGTTACAGCCGCTCCTCGTTTTTTCTTATATTTGAATTTCATGCAATGTAAAAAATTCACTCGTATCAGTATTCTTCACGCATTCCACCTTTTTAGATTAAGGGTATAAATCTGAAAAGCTTCCTATATCAATATTAGTGCCTTTGTAAGTATTATCATATGATTCGGTTTACCTTTTCGAGCCAAAATGCTAATTGGTACTATCAAGATAGTCAACTTGAATAATGTTGATTTCGTTAGAAGTGGTAAACTAGCTGTTGCTTTAGTTTTATTGCGATATATTTTAATATTCTATGCAAAATCAAAGGAATGAAATTCATTATGTTTCTGAAGAGGAGAATGGGAAGATGAATGGGAAAGTTTTTAGGAGAATATTGATTTTTTTCTTTGCAATTGTTTTTATTATTTCAGGATCAAATTTTTATTATGATCCTGAAGTTCAAGCGGATAAGGTGCCAGTTTTTAAAAATGCATCTGTACACGACCCATCTGTCATAAAAGTAGATAACTCCTTTTATGTGTTCGGATCTCATTTGGCAGCAGCTAAAACAGAGGATTTTATGCAATGGGAACGCTTTGCATCAGAAGTTAATCCAGAAAACCCCTTGTTTGAAAATGTGGTGGAGGAACTAAAAGAAACGTTTGATTGGTCTCAATCAGATACTTTATGGGCTTCTGATGTTATTCAGCTTGAAGATGGTAAGTACTATATGTATTACAATGCTTGTAAAGGTGATTCTCCACGCTCCGCACTTGGTATAGCAGTCTCAGATCATGTTGAAGGTCCTTATGAGGATACCGGAATTATTTTAAAATCAGGAATGTGGGACGAAATTAGTGAAGATGGAACGATTTATGATGCTGGCATTCATCCGAATACTGTAGATCCAGATGTGTTCTTTGATGCTGAAGGAAAACTTTGGATGATGTATGGTTCATATTCAGGAGGTATTTTTATTCTTGAATTAGATGGTGAAACGGGAAAACCCTTACCAGACCAAGGATATGGGAAAAAACTGCTTGGAGGAAATCATAGTAGAATTGAGGCTCCCTATATCCAGTATAACCCTGTAACAGATTATTATTATATGTATCTATCATTTGGGGGATTAGATTCATTTGGCGGTTACAACATGCGTGTAGTACGGTCTGAAAAACCAGATGGACCATACTATGATGCAGAAGGCAATGATATGATAAACGTAAAAGCTGACCCTGCTCTACCACTTTTTGATGATGCATCAATCGAACCTTATGGCGTAAAATTGATGGGGAATTTCTTGTTTACTAGAGAAATTGGGGAGCCTGGAACAGGGATTGGTACTGGGTATGTTTCTCCAGGGCACAATTCAGTCTACTATGATGAAGAGACAGATGAGCAATATTTAATCTTTCATACACGCTTCCCTGAAAAAGGTGAGCAGCATGAAATTCGTGTTCATAAAATGTATATGAACGCCGAAGGATGGCCTGTCGTTTCGCCGCATCGATACGCAGGTGAATCATTAGAAAATATTTCAGAATCAGATATAAGTGGAGATTACAAGTTTATTAATCATGGTAAAGATATTTCTTCAGGTATTAAAGAATCAGTTATTGTAAGCTTAAATAATGATGGAACAATCTCTGGAGAAGGTAATGGCACGTGGGAATTAACTGGTGATAATAAAGTGGTATTGAAGGTGGATGGAAGTACCTATGACGGTGTATTTGTACGTCAGTGGGATCCAACTTCAGAAAGTTTCGTGATGACTTTCACTGCATTATCAAATGAAGGTGTATCAATTTGGGGCAGTAAAACCGAAATTAAATCAGATGAAGAAATTGTAAAAGCTGTAAAAAATGATTTGGATCTTGGTGATACAAGCAATGTTATTAGTAACCTAACCTTACCTACAAAGGGGTTACGCCATTCTGAAATTACTTGGCAGTCTTCTAATCCTGAAGTTGTGTCTGGGCAAGGAATTGTGACGCGTCCAACTGAAGAAGAGAATGTTACTGTTACGCTGACAGCGACAATAACAAAAGGTGATAGTTCGGCAACTAAAACCTTTTCAATTACTGTTTTACCCCAAAAAGAGGGTAAATTAGTTGCTCACTATGCTTTTGAGGATAGTTTAGTTGATAGTACGAATAATGCTTATTCAGGAACGGTTACAGGTAATAGGATCAATAATAC
Source organism: Bacillus sp. V2I10 (assembly GCF_030817055.1). NCBI lineage: Bacteria > Bacillati > Bacillota > Bacilli > Caryophanales > Bacillaceae > Bacillus > Bacillus sp. V2I10. The sequence continues at coordinate 2,586,122 of NZ_JAUSYV010000001.1, forward strand.
AGGCGGAGCTAATACTTACGCGGGCGGCAAAGTTGGAAAAGCTGTTATGTTTGATGGCGCATCAGGTATTCGCTTACCAGACGGCCTTATTTCTAGTAATAAATATACGGTTTCATTGTGGCTTAAACCAGACCAATTAACAGACTTCACAACGGCTTTCTTTGGAGCGCGCAATACTGACAGTTGGATAAGCTTAGTACCTAGAGGTGGCGACTGGGTCAACAATAATTCGATGATTTGGTCATCAAATAATGGATGGTATGATGCTGACACCAAGATAAAACTTCAAGTAAATGAATGGTCACATGTCGCATTTACTGTTGATAATGGTAAAATAGCTATTTATATAAACGGCGTTAAAACGTTCACAGGTACTGGATTTTCAAATATATTTACTACTACTGATGGTGTATTTAGCTTAGGTGTAAACTACTGGGATCTTCCATATAAAGGTTTAATGGATGAGGTACTCATATATGATTCAAAAGCTCTTTCAGAAGAGAAAATTATTGGTTACTATAAATCAGGAGAAATTCCAGAAGTGGAAGATCCAGATAAAATCGCTCCAGAAACGAATCATAAAATTGAAGAAAGTGAAAAAAACGGATGGTATCGTAAGCCTGTTACAGTTAACTTTACTGCTGAAGATAATGAGGCTGGTATTGAATCAACTCATTACAGTTTAAATGAAGGGGCTGAACAAATAGGAGATTCAGTAAAGATATCTAAGGATGGCAAATATCTTTTACAGTACTGGAGTATCGATAAGGCAGGCAATCGTGAAGAGAAAAAATCAGTAGAAATCAATCTTGATCAGACAGCTCCAATGATTACTTTTTCAGAAGCAGATGGAACTGAGTTTGGTGTGAATCAGGAAATGAATATTACATGCATAGCAGAAGATGCTCTATCAGGAATAGCCTCCTCATCATGCAAGGGTTTGACGATACCTGCTTATAAGCTAGGGTTAGGATCTCACTCTATTATAGGACATGCAATTGATAAAGCAGGTAATAGCTCAAGTGCAACTCTAAACATAATAGTTACTGTAAACTATAAAAGCTTAGGTAGTTTAACAGAACAGTTTCTGGAACAAAGTGATAATAAGAATTATAATCCTAAACCATTTATTAGCAAGCTTGAAGCAGCTAAATCATCTGAAGAGAAGGGGAAAATTCATGCAAGAAATGGACAAATAAGATCTTATATCAATCAAGTGAAGACAAAGATCGGCAGTGAATTTACAGCAGAACAGGCGAAAGTTTTGATTAATCTTGCTAACTCTCTTCTTGATAAATAAAAGAATGATGAATATTGCTTTACATTTTGTATAAGTGGATGTTGAAGAATAGATAGCATCCTAAATGAAACCTTGTAATATGAGAAATTGCTGAGCTTCCATGAAAATGGAGGCTCTTAATCACTTTTTCAAAAAAGTAATAATTACAAAGCCAGCATGAGAGGCTGCCTCACTTACAGTCGTGTTTCCTTCCATTAATAATTATCTGCTTCATGAATGCGCAGCATAGTTACATTTTCAATGAACATCCTACCATTTATTAGGATTAGATTGGAAGTTGATATCCCCTCAGCAGTAAGATCTTGAATATTAAAAATTAGCAATGAAGCTTGAATAACTATAATATTTTCATTCATTAACCTAATATTCTCTGTTTTTCTCAAAAGCAGGAACTGACAAATTTAAATCGCTAAAACACATACGGATAAGTTTTGTTTGAATTATCAAAAAAATAAAAAAATTAATGATTGAAAAAAGCAATAAATTTACTTACAATAAACTTATACGGATGAATTGGTGAATAACATTTTCACCTCAACACACATTCGTACAACATTATGCAAATCATACAGAATTAATCAATTATGTGTCATCCAAGCTAAACACTTTTTAATAATAAACAGTTTGTAAGCGTTATCAAAATGCACAGAACATTAATGGCGCTAGATTATTACATTTTTAGAACATTTTAGTCTTTTATAAAAGATTATTGAAGGGGGGGACATAGTAAGTTAGGTTATATACCCAAGATGATCATGCTTTACATCAGTCTTTTGAAATTTATTAATATACACTAAAACTCTCCTAAAAAATTATAACAACTACAGCTCCTATGGTTTCAAATGACGGATGATGAGATGTCAAGCCGACAGCGGAGAAACTTAAGGCTTTTCTCAACTGGAAACTGTTTCTAATCATTCTTTACTTCTTATTTCTGCACCTGAATCTATCAAAACACACCATCGCCTAACCATAACAACTAATAATAAGCAATTTTTACAGGTAATCTTTTTTAGCTAAGGTTATTTTTCGATAAAACAAAAGGGGGGAATTACCATGAAAAAGGTATTATCATTGTTATTAACCACCTGTTTAGCAACAACGACTCTGGCAGCATGCAGTGATAAAACAAGTAAGGAGCAAGAGGTAACTAAAGATGGAAGAGTTGTTTTAACTGGACTTATAACGAAACATCCACTGACAAAAAATGTTAACAAAATGGAATGGTTAGAAGAAGCTGAGAAACGAGCAGGCGTGGAGATTAAATGGGAAGAGGTGACAGCAGACTGGGAGCAGAAAAAAGGTGCTATGCTTGCTGGCGGTGATATTCCAGATATAATCGTAGGACCAAATGCAATAACGGACGCAGACTTTTCCAAATTCAAAGGACTTTTTGAAGATTTAACACCATTAATCGAGGATCACGGACCAAATATACAAAAAATGTTTGAAGAAAAGTCTGAATTAAAAGTTATTTCAACGCAGCTTAATGGCGAAATATACGGTTTACCTAAATATCAGAGATATTGGCCTGATACTGGAACAAGACAATTTATCAATCAAAAATGGCTGGACAATTTAGGTTTAGAACAACCAACGAATTGGGATGAATTATATACCGTTTTGAAAGCATTTAAAGAAGAAGATGCAAATGGCAATGGTGATCCAAATGATGAAATTCCAATGGACTTTGCTCCTATAGGAACTGGAGGTTTTGGTTTCTTTCACCCTACTGTTCTGCTGGGAAGTACTGGTATGACTATAGTTGGCGGCGGTGGACAAGGCTATTTTGCTGAAGATGGTAAAGTGAGCAACTTCTTTGTAGATGAACGTTATAAACAACTCGTTGAATTTTTGAACAAACTCTATAAGGAGAAATTAATTAGTGGGGAAGCATTTACTCAGGATTATACAAAATATCAATCAGTTGCACGCGGAGAGGGAGAAACTGCAACTGTTGGATATACGTATGGCTGGGAACTAACAGACAGATTCGGTAATGAATTAGCTCCGCAATATTCCTCTATTGCCCCGCTTAAGATAGATGAAAGCTCGACTGTAAAGCCATCATGGACGTATGATTATAATGTATTAAACTATGGCGTTAACATGATTCAAATGTCCTCACAAACAAAAAATAAAGAAGCCGCCATGAGATTTATTAATGAATTGTATGATCCAAAAGTTAGTATGCAGGTATTATTTGGTTCTCTAGGACCTAACATCAAAGATAATGGTGACGAAACTTACAGTATTCTTCCTCCAGAAGATGAAAAAATGGATCCAGGAACTTGGAAATGGACATCTTCATGGGCAGATAATGGACCATTGTATATTTCTGATTCTTTAAAACTGACTTTAGGTACAGATATGCAGTCAGTTGGAGAGCAAACAGAAGCACTACAGAGTGCATTGGATGCTATTGACACTGAAAACGACGTTTTACCTGATACGTTCTTAAAATATTCTGAAGAAGATAACAATGTGATGAGCCTGGTCAATACAGAACTGATGAACCTGGCAATGGCGAATTTCTCCAAATGGGTTACAAAAGGCGGAATTGATTCGGAATGGGATTCTTACGTCGAAAAAATGAATCAAATGGGACTCCCGGGAAATATTGAAATCGTCCAAGAGTACTATGATGATTACAAGTCCAAAATGGAATAAATCACTGTGAAAGGCTGATGCAATCAATCATTCTTAATAAATAATTTGGGAGATGCTATACCATTTTATGTTGTGGTATAGCATCTTCTATAAATAAAGGAGAATTTTGTTCATGCCCTTTATAAACTTGGAATCAAAAAAAATTAATAGCATCACTTCTATACCTTTGCAAAAAAAGAAAACAATCTTTAATACATTTAAACGTGATTATCAATTATGGCTGTTGATCCTTCCTGCAATTGTTTGTGTCATCATATTTAACTACATTCCGATGTACGGAATTCAATTAGCCTTCCGTGAATATGACTTTACTGCTAAACTCACCGGGGGAGAATGGGTAGGGCTAAAATACTTCGAACAATTTATAAATAGCCATTTGTTTACCGACCTTTTGAAGAACACAGTAGTTATTAGTTTAACAACAATTTTAATAGGTTTTCCGGCTCCCATTATTTTGGCATTGTTAATTAACCAAATCAGATGGAAGCGGGGAAAAAAAATTCTTCAAACTACAGTCTATTTACCACACTTTATTTCTTTGGTGGTGTTGGTTGGGTTGTTAAATGTACTCTTATCACCAAACACTGGTATTTTAGGGCTCTTAGTAAATAAGATGGGTTTTGAGGAATTGAATTTATTAGCTTCTACAGAAACCTTTGTGCCAGTGTACGTGCTTTCTGACGTGTGGCAGCATGTAGGCTGGAATAGTATTATCTATTTGGCAGCACTTTCTAGCGTTGATCCGCAATTATACGATGCTGCTAAGATTGACGGGGCTAATAGGTGGCAAATTATCCGGAATGTAGAGATTCCAGCCATTATTCCTACAATCATTATCCTCCTTATCCTAAATATGGGGCATATCATTAGTACAGGATTCGAAAAGATATTTTTAATGCAAAATTCATTAAATCTCCCAGTTTCAGAGGTTATAGAAACATATGTATATAAGATTGGTATTATTTCTAACCAATTCAGTTATGCTGCAGCGATTGGTTTGTTTAACACCTTAATTAATTTCACTTTATTGTTAGTCATGAATTATATTGCAAAAAGAACTTCAAGAATAAGTTTGTGGTAATAGAGAAACATTTACTATTAGCAAGGAGGGAAGGTCATGGGCTTTCTAAAAACTAAAAATTACTCAGAATTACTATTTGATATTTTTATCTACACTACATGTGCTTTAGTATTCTTAGTCATTGCCTATCCTTTGTATTTTGTCATTATTGCGTCAGTCAGTGATTCAACACTTGTTTCTACTGGAAAAGTTCTATTCTTCCCAAAGGGATTTAGTCTTTTTGGGTATCAGGAGATCTTTCAAGATTCAAGAATTTGGATTGGATACAGAAATACAATGATCTACGCGTTAGGTGGTACCTTAATTAATTTGTTATTCACATTACCAGCAGCTTATGCACTATCAAGACAAGAGTTTAGAGCAAGACGTCCTTTAATGTTTTTCTTCGTCTTCACCATGTTTTTTAATGGCGGGTTAATCCCAACATACCTATTAATGAAAGATTTATCTATGATAGATACAATGTGGGTCTTTATCTTTAACCCAGTTACAGTAAATGTATTTAACCTTATTATTACAAGAACTTTTTTTGAAAGTACGATTCCAAATGAAATGTATGAAGCTGCCATTATGGATGGATGTAATCACGTTAAATTTTTCTCAAAAATAGTATTGCCTTTGTCAAAAGCGGTAATATCCGTTATTGGACTATATTACTTAGTCTGGCATTGGAATGACTTCTTTACGGGTTTAATTTATATTAGAGATTATAGTTTGCAGCCGCTGCAAATTGTATTGAGAGATATCCTCATTTCCAACCAGGTTTTCGCTGAAGGTGCTGGCAGTGGAGGAGCTGGAGGAGGGTATGCACAAAGATACGCCGATCAAATTAAATATGGTGTTATCATAGTTTCTACCTTGCCGATTTTAGTTGTGTATCCATTTTTACAAAAATATTTTGAAAAAGGTGTTATGATTGGATCTGTAAAAGGATAACTGATCGCTGTGTTTCAGATAAGGATTAGTACATTTTAAGATTTTGTAAATGAAAACAAAATAAAAAAAGCATTTGAGAATGATTACGCAAATTCTCAAGTGCTTTTTTCTTTATAAATTCTTATTCGAAAAAACAGTTCGTTTATTATTGCGTTGAATGATTATTTTTTCTATCATAAGAATGCTCTAAACCTGGAAACGATCTGGAAGATATTTTCATTATTATATAACTTATTAAACCGATCCCAAACACTGGAATTAAACCAGGAACTTGAAAGAATAATAATATCGTAATTACTAATACAGCGATCATTAAGGTAGATTGTAACGGTCTGCCTATTGATAGGACAAAAGCATATTTAATATAATCGATTGTTTTAAAATTATAATGAACAAAGACTGGAAATACATGAAGCAAAGTTAATAGATAGAGTAGTCCTGCAATATAAGTAATGACAATCATGAATTGATTAAAAATATTGGCATCTAATTGCTGCAGCACTCTTAAATTGATATATAAAATAAATCCTGCAACTAAAAATATATAACCTAGAAGATTTGATTTTAGAAACTCTACTTTGAAAGTATTCCAAAACAATTTAATGATAGAAACGTTCTCTGCTGACATTATTAATTTTCTTATTACAGCATGTATAGCTGCAGTAGCTGGAAATATACCTAGTATAAAAAGTCCCGATAAAGAAAACAAGAACCATAAAATATTCAGTACAAACAAATGAAATGCCCATTCACCAATACGAATATACCAACTTGTTACACCTTTCATACCTACTGTCCCTCCCATTAGTATTTTGTAATCGCTTTTATAATCGTGTTTGTCAAATGGTTTATTAAATGCTGTTATCAAAACGTTCCAAGTTCAATAAAATATAAGTTGTTCGTATAAGTTAAGAATACACAACTTAGGTGTACACGTAAATAAATTTTTAAAAACTCTGAATATTGTGTGGGTAATTCTTGAACCTTAGAGTGGCTTAGTTTATCAGTGTATTTAAATATTAATTTCTCTAAATATATTTTTTTTAGCTGTCATTTTTTTTGAAAAATGTTGCGTTAGAATTAATACAGAACTTCTTGACAAACAAATAGAATATCATTAATCTGAATGTACGTACAAATTATCGGTATTTTCACACTATGCAAATACATCCGCTCAACTATTAAGTTCGTTCGCTTTGTTAATCTTATTTATAATTTTGAAAGCGCTATAAAACGAAAAAATACTATGAGTTTCACTTTGCCCAAGTAAAGATTAGTTATAAAAGGAGTGGGAAAAATTGAATCATCATAAATATGCTTTAACTCCTCCGATGGGTTGGAATAGTTGGGATTGTTATGGTGCTGCAGTTAGGGAAGAAGAAGTAAAAGGAAACGCTGAATACATGGCAGCACATTTAAAGCAATACGGCTGGGAATATATAGTCGTTGACATTCAATGGTCAGAGCCCGGGGCTGTTTCTTCAGCATATCGACATTTTGTACCCTTGGAAATGGATGAATATTCAAGATTAATTCCAGCTGTTAATCGCTTTCCTTCAGCAAAGGAAGGAAAAGGTTTTAAGCCATTAGCTGATTATATCCATAATCTCGGGTTAAAATTTGGCATCCACATTATGAGAGGGATTCCTTGTCAAGCGGTTCATCAAAATACAAAAATACTTGGTGCAGATGTTAAGGCGAGGGACATCGCTAAACCTAATTCCATTTGTCCATGGAATACAGATATGTATGGTGTGGATGCTGCAAAAGAAGGAGCACAAGCATACTATGACTCATTGTTTAAGCTATATGCTGAGTGGGAAGTGGATTTCGTTAAAGTAGATGATATTGCAGCCTCAAAGCTTTACAGTACTCACACAGAAGAAATAAAAATGATCAGGAAAGCTATAGATCTTTGTGGCCGTCCCATGGTTTTAAGCCTATCTCCAGGACCTGCACAACTAGAACAAGCAAGCTTATTAGAAGAAAATGCAAATATGTGGCGGATGACCGATGATTTTTGGGATCTTTGGGAGTCGTTGTATAACATGTTTGATCGTTGTTATAAATGGAGCAAAAATGTCGGACCTGGTCATTGGCCAGATGCAGACATGCTGCCTTTAGGCCATATTGGTATACGTTCAGTTGATGGTGGAGCAAGTGACCGTTACACAAGATTTACCAAGGCTGAGCAGGTAACTATGATGACATTATGGTCAATTTTTCGTTCTCCACTGATGTTTGGCGGTGAGCTAAGGGATAATGATGATTGGACATTATCTTTACTAACAAATGAAGAAGTGCTTGAAATGCACAAATATAGCCATAGCGCGCGTCAAGTATATAGGGAAGATGAAAAGGTGGTATGGGCTTCACAAGGTGATGAGAGCTATTATGTTGCATTATTTAATATTGGTGACATAACGCAAAAAGTTTCAGTTGATTTCAGTCAACTAGATTTGCCTTCATCAATGCCATTACAACTCAGAGATTTGTGGAAGCGAGAACAGCTTGGTTCGGTAAGTAATAAGATCAGCTATGAGTTATCGCCACATTCGTCAATACTACTAAAAATAGCTTTATAGAAAGTTTTATGCTTACCCCATTACATCTTTATCTATGTTTTCTAGATTAATACAAAAATCTAAAAAAAGATATTTATTCTATAGTATTGTGAATTCCATAAGGCATGAATGAGATTCACAATAGAAGTATGTCAATGTTAATAAGTCATTTATAAGTAGGAGGATGATTTGATGAAGAATGTTAAACTTTTAGCTGGTATTTTTAAAGACTCACAGCAAATAGGAAAAGAGTATTTGCTTTATCTAGATGTCGATCGGCTTGTAGCCCCCTGTTATGAAGCGGCCTCCCAGATACCGAAAAAACCTCGTTACGGAGGATGGGAAACAAAGGGAATCAGTGGACATTCAATAGGTCATTGGCTTTCTGCAGCTTCAACAATGTATGCGGTTACAGGTGATAAAAAATTAAAACAAAAACTGGATTATGCAATAGCAGAACTTGCTTATGTGCAATCATTTGATCCTGATGGATATGTCAGCGGGTTTCCCCGTGACTGCTTCGATAAAGTTTTTGAAGGCGGGGACTTTGAAGTGTCAAATTTCAGTCTGGGCAATTCATGGGTGCCATGGTATAGCATTCACAAAATTTTTGCGGGACTTATTGATGCCCATCAACTTTGTCATAGCGAAAAGGCTCTTGAAATATTGAATAGGCTTGCAGAGTGGGCTAAGAAAGGGTCAGATAATCTTTCGGATGAGCAATTTCAAAGAATGCTGGTTTGCGAACATGGCGGAATGAATGAATCAATGGCTGACCTTTATTTGATTAATGGCAATCGTGATTATCTGGACCTTGCGGTCAGGTTCTGCCATAAAGCTGTCCTTGATCCATTATCTAAAGCAATTGATGATCTTGAGGGAAAACACGCCAATACTCAAATTCCGAAAGTAGTTGGCGCTGCTAAGCTTTATGAAATAACTGGTGAAACCTACTATCGAGATGCTGCTGAATTCTTTTGGGAACGAGTAACTCAAAACAGATCATATGTTATTGGCGGAAACTCAAAAAATGAACATTTCGGGGTAGAAAATTCAGAAGATCTCGGAATTACGACAACAGAAACATGTAATACGTATAATATGATGAAGCTGACAGAGCATTTGTATAGTTGGACCCATAAATCAAAATATATGGATTACTATGAGAGAGCATTATATAACCATATCCTCGCATCACAGGATCCAGATACAGGCATGAAGACGTATTTTGTGTCAACACAACCAGGTCATTTTAAAGTATATAATTCACCAGATCATTCTTTCTGGTGTTGTACTGGAACTGGTATGGAAAATCCAGCACGGTATACAAGAAACATTTATCATGAAGATGAAAATGACTTGTTTGTAAACCTATTTATTGGATCCGAAATAGTCTTGGAAAATAAAAAAATAAAAATCAAGCAAGAAACCACATTTCCTGAATCATTCAATACAAAGTTAACAATTGAAAATGCAATTGATGAGTTATTAACGGTTCATATTCGTGTGCCGTATTGGGTTTCAGGAGAAGTTACTGCCATTGTTAATGGAAGAAAGACCTATACCTGCTGTGATCGAGGGTATTTAACAATTAGCAATAATTGGAATGATGGTGATGTAATCGATATTATGACTCCGATGGAACTTCATATGTATAGACCGAAAGATGGGTCTGATAAAGTTTCATTTATGTATGGACCAGTTGTACTTGCCGGTGCATTAGGAACAGAAAAGTTTCCAGAAAGTGATATTGTGGATGATCATTTAAAGTTGAACAACCATCCATTAATAAGTGTACCAACTCTCGTTTCGGATGAATCTGATTTAAATAAATGGATAAAACCTATTGCCGGTGCCTCTTTAACTTTTGAAACGGAGCCTGTTGGACAACCTGGCAATGTCAAATTAACCCTTGTTCCGTTTTATTCCCTGCATCACCAGCGTTATACATTATATTGGAATGTAATGACGCAGGAAGTGTATGAGAAGTATTTAACGAAAGAACAAACGGAAATGGAGAAATTACAGTCAGTCACTATTGATAGTGTTCAGCCTCACGAACAACAACCAGAGGTTGACCATTTGATTAAAACGCAAAATTCACAATCGGGATATTTGAATCTTGTCCATAAAGGATGGAGGGATAGTCGTGGCGACGGCTTCTTCAGTTACGAAATGGCTGTGGAGCCTGAAAAGGAAATGTATTTACACGTAACCTATTTTGGGGGTGATCGTGTATTACATCTAGATGGAAAAGCATATATACGAGAGTTCAATATTCTCGTGGATGGCACAGAAATTGCTAAGCAGACACATAATGAGGATATATCTGATAACCTTTTTGATGTTGTTTATACGATTCCATTCAGGTTGACCGCAGGAAAAGAAAAGATTGAAGTCAAATTTGTATCCGACAAAGGAAAAATAGCTGGTGGTGTATACGGAGTAAGGGTCATTAATGACAAGCTAAAATAAACTTTTTAAAATTTATAATATATAAAAATAATCATTGAAAAAAAGTTAGATAATGTTAAAATTTAATCAATGTTATACGTACAAGTTAAATAGATTGCTAATTATTATGAACTTATATGTACGAATGCCTTATGCTTAAACTATTTCGATTTCAGCTTGTACGTATCATGGGTTAGATTCTTTTTAGATACACGAATGTTGAGGAAATCAAACGAATTGCTAATTTAAGCCTGGTTGATGGAATTACCATCAATCCAACTCTTATTGCTAAAGAAGGGATGGATTTTAGACAAGGATCTAGGAAATTAGTTCGGTTTTAAACGGTTCTGTCAGTTCGGATGTCATTGGTTAATGAAGTCTCTGAAATTACGACTTGGGCAGAAACAACCTACATAATGTCGAATAGAGGAGTAAAGACGAATGTCACGCTGATTTTTACAGAGGCCCAAGGGTTAATGGAGGTGCTGGGAACAGCTTTTAGCTAAATAACTTTTACAGGTTTTTCAATATTACAGGAGTAGAGTTAGAAAATAAAAATCAGCTCTCCAAAAAAGGAGGATTTCAATGAACAACTCAATCGTTATTAACGCAGATTTAGAAAAAGGAACCATTAATAAAAATATATACGGCCACTTCGCTGAACATCTTGGAAGATGTATTTACGAAGGAATTTGGGTGGGGGAAGAATCTCATATACAGAACACGAACGGATTACGCAGTGATGTTATAGAGGCATTAAAAAAGCTTCAAGTGCCGGTACTTCGCTGGCCTGGTGGCTGCTTCGCCGACGAGTACCACTGGAAGGACGGAATTGGGCCATTGGAAAATCGCAAGAGGATGGTTAACACGCATTGGGGCGGAGTTGTTGAGAATAACCACTTTGGTACACATGAGTTCTTGATGCTTTGCGAAATGCTCGATTGTGAACCTTATATTTGTGGGAATGTTGGTAGCGGTACTGTACAAGAAATGTCTGAATGGGTAGAATACATGACCTTTGAAGGTGAGTCACCAATGGCCAACTGGCGAAGGGAAAATGGCAGGGAGGAGCCCTGGAAATTAAAATATTTCGGGGTCGGCAATGAGAACTGGGGTTGTGGCGGAAACATGCGCCCTGAATATTATGCTGATTTATACCGCCGGTACCAGACGTATGTACGTAATTATGGCGGTAACAAAATTTATAAAGTTGCCGGCGGTGCAAATGTTGATGACTACAACTGGACTGAAGTGTTAATGAAGAATGCTGGAGGCTTAATAGATGGTCTGAGCCTTCATTATTATACAATCCCAGGAGACTTTTGGTTAGGAAAGGGTTCGGCACTTGATTTCCAAGAGGATGAATGGTTTATCACCATGAAAAAATCACTCCATATGGAGGAATTAATCACAAAGCACGGTACCATCATGGATAAATATGATCCTGAAAAACGAGTGGGGATGATCATTGATGAGTGGGGAACGTGGTTTGATGTTGAACCAGGTACAAATCCAGGATTTTTGTATCAGCAAAATACAATTCGTGATGCATTGGTTGCCGGAGTGCACTTCAATATTTTCCATAAGCACAGCGACCGAGTCCAGATGACTAATATTGCCCAGACAGTCAATGTTCTGCAAGCAATGATTCTGACTGAAGGCGATAAGATGATCCTGACTCCAACCTATCATCTGTTTGAAATGTTTAAGGTCCACCAGGATGCGCAGCTTTTGGCAGTTGATTGTAACATTGCCGATTATGAATACAATGGCGAGAAATTACCGCAGGTCAGTGTGTCAGCATCAAAAAATAAAGAAGGAAAGGTCCATATTAGTTTATGTAATCTTGATCATAAAAATGAAGCTGGGCTAGAAATGGATATTCGAGGGTTGATTATTAATAAAACTAAGGTGTCCGGAAGAATTTTGACAGCCGGAAGCATGAATGACCACAACAACTTTGAAGAACCTGAAAAGGTAACACCAGCGGACTTCAATCATGTTTCAGTCGCAGAAAATAAAATATCTGTTCAGCTTCCGCCAATGTCTGTCGTCGTTATTGCGATCGAACAGGGGACATGAGGGCATGAGCAAAAAAAGTCTTTGCAAGGGTTGTTTAGAAAATGTGATCGTGACAGAAGAGGTTATCCAGGAGCTTTTGCTAGAGGCAATGGAAGATATGACGAAAGTCGTTAACGATCATGTTTATGTTAAACGGCTGACTGTTTGCCAGTCATGCCCATCCTTGTATTATGGTACAACTTGTATCCATAGCGGATCGATCGTCCGGTACCGGGCTAAGTTCAAAAACAACAGCTGCCCTTTTCCATGTGGTCCGAAATGGTAAAAGGATCTTGCTTCTGTTTAGCACCTAAAAAATGTAAGCTATAACTATTATTTTCTGAAATCCTGGAAAACATCAGAATGAAAGGATGAAAAGAGCATGAATAATAATAAAGCAAAAATGATACTGGAAAAAGATTTTAGGGTAGCTGAGATTGATAAGCGAATATATGGGTCTTTCGTTGAACACCTTGGTCGTGCTGTTTACGGGGGGATCTATGAACCTAATCATCCAGATGCAAATGAGAACGGTTTCAGGCAGGATGTTATTGAAATAGTGAAAGAACTGCAGGTTCCGCTTGTCCGATATCCTGGCGGTAATTTTGTTTCTGGATATAATTGGGAAGATGGAGTTGGTCCTATGACACAAAGGCCGCGCCGTCTGGATCTTGCTTGGAGAACAACCGAAACAAACGAGGTTGGAACAAATGAATTTATGCAATGGGCAAAGATTGTCAATTCAGAAGTAAATATGGCTGTAAACCTAGGAACCCGAGGAATTGATGCTGCTAGAAACTTAGTAGAATATTGTAATCATCCATCCGGCTCCTATTATAGTGATCTAAGAATTTCCCATGGTTACAAAGAACCCCATAAGATTAAAACATGGTGCCTAGGTAATGAGATGGATGGTCCTTGGCAGATCGGCCACAAGACAGCAGAGGAGTATGGAAGAATTGCGTCAGAGGCTGCAAAAGTTATGAAGTGGGTCGATCCATCCATTGAGCTTGTTGCATGCGGAAGCTCGCACCGCAATATGCCTACCTTTGCAGAATGGGAAGCAACTGTATTGGATCACACCTATGACCAAGTCGAGTATATCTCCCTGCATCAATACTACGGAAATCGTGATAATGATGTAGCGAACTATCTAGCATTATCCTTGGAAATGGATGACTTTATTCGTTCAGTAATTTCAATTGCAGATTATATTAAGGCGAAGAAACATAGTAAAAAGAAGATTAACCTTGCATTTGACGAATGGAATGTCTGGTATCATTCTAATGAGGCAGACAAGTTAATTGAACCTTGGAGTATTGCTCCCGCACAGCTTGAGGATAATTATAACTTTGAGGATGCTTTGTTAGTAGGATGTATGTTGATTACCATGCTGAAGCATGCTGATCGTTTGAAGATTGCATGCCTGGCCCAATTGGTGAATGTTATTGCACCGATTATGACAGAAGAAAACGGAAAAGCCTGGAAACAAACCATTTTTTATCCTTTTATGCATACATCAGTATTTGGCCGTGGGGTTGCCTTGAATCCAATCATTTCAAGCCCGAAATATGATAGTAAAGACTTCACTGATGTGCCGAAACTTGAGTCTGCAGCTGTCTTTAACGAAGAAAATGATGAGCTCACTATTTTTGCGGTTAACCGCGATTTAAAAGAAGGATTGCTGTTAGAATGCGATATTCGTAATTTTGAAGGGTATAAGGTTGTTGAACATATTGTTCTTGAAAATGACGATGTGAAACAAACAAATTCAGCCCAGGCAACACCTGTCGCCCCTCATGCGAATGGCAATGCTGCATTTGATAATGGGATTGTAACAGCTTTATTGTCAAAGCTTTCTTGGAATGTGATACGTTTAGCGAAAAAGTAACTTTACAATGCCCATATCTTTTCCAGGTTAATATTTGGAAAAGATATGGATTTGTCATTTTTAACAGAATAGTAATAACAAGGTAATTGGAAGGATGATGAAAATGAAAATAATTAAGGAGAAGTTTGCAGAAAAAGATGGTAAAATCATAAACTCTTTTACGATGATTAATAGAAACGGCATTGAAATCTCTTGTATTAATTATGGGTGCACCATTACAAAAATAAATGTCCCTGACCGGCATGGAAACTATGAAAACATTGTGCTCGGTTACGAAACTTTTGAGGAATATGAAAAAGGAACCGCCTATTTTGGTGCTGTCATCGGCAGGGTAGCCGGACGAATTAAGGGAGCAGCATTCGATCTAGATGGCATTCCTTATCAACTGCAGCAAAACAATAACAGAAATCATCTTCACGGTGGTTTAGAAGGTTTTCATAAAGTTTTATGGGCAGCAGAATCTTTTGAGACTGACAAAAAGGCTGGAGTGAAATTTACATATACAAGTCCCAATGGGGAAGCGGGATATCCGGGTAATGTTTCGTTGGTCGTTACTTATACTCTTGATAATTTCGATGAATTGACGATTAATTATCATGGCCAAACAGATCAAAAAACGCTCCTTACTATGACGAATCACTCCTATTTTAATTTGAGCGGCAACTTAAAAAGGGATACATTAAAGCATTCTTTGACATTAAAGAGCAATTCCTTCCTGGAATTGGATCAGGAATTGCTGCCGACTGGAATAATACAAGATGTTGAAGGAACGGACTTCGATTTTCGTATAGGGAGATTGATTCAAAGCGGTGCTGAATCAGACCATCAACAATGTATTTTAGCGGGTAAAGGGTATGATCATCCTTTCTTATTAGGTGCTAATCATGATCAGGAAATTTTTTTAGAAGACCCTGAAAGCGGGAGAACGTTGACTATCGAAACGGATGAAGTTGCTGTCGTTTTTTATTCAGGGACTCAGCTTACATCCCATGGCGAAATTTACGGTGTTCCATCCAGAAAATATTTGGGAATTTGTTTAGAAACACAAGGATTGCCTGACGCAATTCATCATCCGCATCTACCATCCTGGATCCTTGATAATGACAAGGAATATTCCTCAAAGACAAAATATAAATTTGGACTGGGCAAATAATTAGGAGAAGTTGAAGGGTTATAGCCACGAGATTTTATCATACAGTGGCGGACATTCTAACAATGCTGCAGGATACATACTTATTATACTAAAAAACAGTCAACCAGAAAATTCTAAATGACTTTTATAATACGACGGGATGGCGTTTCTTTAGAGGACGCCTTTTAGAGTTCTGCTTGCAGAGCATCAAAAGAAAGTGTATTAATTTTGTATACCTCCTAACTTATCTATAATCATCATTTTTGACACGAAAAATCCACTCCTCAGTCATCTGAAATTCCGCAATTTTTATCCTTGACATCACCTTCGAATAATCATATAGTTAATAAAGTTAATAGTTAAGTAGGTTAAATATTAATTTCATTAAGTGTACAGGAGGGGAAAATGGATACAAGACAGGAACTTACGTATGAATTTCTCTCTAATTACCGGAAGTTAAATAAAATGACCAGGACAAATTTGAATGAATTGCTGGAAACTTATCTCCCGTTCAATGAATTTATGGTCCTTCGTCTGATTCGCGAGCAGAGCCGCCAAAATGTCAGCCAAATAGCTGAACGATTAAGTGTTTCAAGCAGCCATATCACTTCTGTAAGTGAAAAACTGATCAAAAAGGGCTATTTGAACCGGATGCGCGCTGAGGATGACAGAAGAGTGGTCTATTTGGAGATGACTGAAACGGGAGAAAAAGTGACAACTGAAGTGGAATCGACCATTACAGAATACTTTCATCACAAACTGGAAAACGTAACCGATGAAGAAATCATTGTGTTTAATCAATTATTAACGAAATTAATAGATGAACAATAGAGGTGGAAAAATGGAACATTTAAGTCATAAAGAAAAAATTACGATTATGATTGCGATTATTGCCGCGATGTTTTTCGCTGCTGTCAATCAAACAATTGTCGGGAATGCTTTGCCGAAGATTATTTCAGATCTTGGAGGACTGGACTATTACAGCTGGGTATTTACGATTTACATGCTGACAAGTGCGATCACAACGATCCTTGTCGGTAAGCTGTCAGATATTTATGGAAGAAAGCCGTTTATCATTATTGGTATCATTATTTTTTCAATCGGTGCATTTTTAGCCGGAACATCAACGGACATCTTTCAGCTGATTATCTACCGCGGAATTCAGGGATTTGGTGCAGGGATGATTATGTCTACAGCTTTTACTGCTGTAGGAGATCTTTTCGCGCCGCGTGAACGGGGAAAATGGCAGGGTGCCATGAGTGCAGTCTTCGGGATTTCAAGTGTGTTTGGTCCAACACTTGGCGGCTATATCGTTGATAACCTTGAGTGGAAATGGGTCTTCTGGGTGTTCTTGCCGCTTGGTATAGTAGCTCTCGTTCTAATTTGGAAGCTTTTCCCTTCAACTGTTAAAAAAGCAGGTGAGAAAGTCGACTATCTTGGATCCGTCTTTTTATCATCAGCGATCACAACGGCATTACTGGCTTTTTCATGGGCAGGAACAAAATATGACTGGGATTCTGTTCAGATATTATCTTTATTTGGAGCTTTAGCGCTGTCTCTGATCATTTTTATCTTTGTTGAAAGAAAAGCGGTGAGTCCGATCTTGCCATTGGACTTATTTAAAAACAGCATTTTTACGATTTCAAATATTATCGGTTTTGTCATCGGAGTTTCCATGTTCGGAGGCGTCATGTACGTGCCTTACTTTATTCAGGGAGTACTTGGCTATTCAGCTACACATTCCAGCTTTCTGACGATGTCGATGACTCTTGGATTAGTTTTTGCCAGTGCTCTTGGCGGCCAGATTATTTCGAAAACAGGAAAATATAAGCTGCAGGCCATCATCGGTCTTTTTATTTCTGCAATAGGTCTTTACTTGCTTTCTACAATGACTGTAGAAACGTCTCAATACCTATTGGTGTTTTATTTAACTTTAGTAGGATTCGGTATAGGAATTGGCATGACGGTCTTTACCTTAACAGTACAAAATGCGGTAGATCAAAAGCTGCTTGGTGTCGCAACTGCTTCGTCACAGCTTTTCAGATCTGTAGGCGGAACGGTTGGGGTTGCCATCATGGGAACCTTGCTCAACTCACGGATGCAGGATAAAATGGCGTCCATGAGTCAAACGGGAGACACCAATCAAATGGCCGCATCACCGGAACTTGCCGGCAAATTGGAATCCCTTCAAAATCCTCAGCTACTGCTTGACCATGAAAAACTTGAGGGCCTTAAAAATACATTGCCGCAAGAGGCGATTCCTTTCTTTGATAATGTTATTCTCAAGCTTCAGGATTCTTTGAGCTATGCATTATCTGGTGTTTTCATCTTTGTAACCATTACGATGGCCGTCGCAATTCTCTTAACATTCTTTATTAAAGAAGTTCCGCTTAGAAGTGCGAAGGATCAGCCATCTGTAAAAAAAGAAAATATCATTAAAACAGGAAAATTACAGAGCAACGAAAATTAATGGTAAACCAAGGTGCATTTCGTGCCTTGGTTTTTTTGATTATAAAATGAAATTTTTTCCAAAAAAAGCTATAATTGAAAGGGGAGAATTCATATATAGGAAAGGGATGAGCTTTATGACAAATGCTATTCAGCTGTACGATTATCACAAGTGGTCTAATACCAGAGTGTTTAGCCGATTGAAGGAACTGCCGAAGGAATTGTATACAAACGAAATAGAAAGTGTATTTCCGTCTCTGTCCCATGTCATGGTTCACATTTATCTTACGGATGCCCTTTGGCTGAAAGTGATCAAGCAGGATTCTTTTGAAAGTATAATGGCTTATCTTGCAGAGGCTCAAAAAGAAACAGAGAATAGGAGTATGGAAGAATTAGAGAATATGTTTGCAAAACTTGCGAATGAATACGAATTATTTTTAAAAGACAATAAAGATACAGAAAGAGCATTCACAATTGAACACCCTAAGTATGGAAAATTAGAGACAAATGTTTTTGAATTGATCCAGCATGTAGCAAACCACGGAACCTATCACCGCGGAAACATCACAGCAATGCTTAGGCAGCAGGGTGTGCCAGGTGTATCTTTGGATTATGTGTTTTATCTTTATGAAAAGAAAAAGGACAGCAGCATTGAATAAATACGGACATTGGCTGCTCGTTATTTTGGTAGGGTTCAGCTTTATTCCCGGCATTTATTATTTCGAATTTACTTTGCCCTATGTTATGGCAATCATCTTTGGAGTCATTGGATTTATTGCAGTCCTTTACATGTCAATCTCAATCCGGATAAATCAAAAGAATAAAACCTCTTAGTGGACATACATATAGAAATGAACATTCTATGACGTCTGCACAGCAAAAGTAGTTTTTAGGCCCTTCATATCTTATAATAAAAGAAAAAAGTGTACTGGAGGTTCACCTATGCTTCAAACACCAATTGGCCGCTTTAGGCTCATGGGATTCATCGAAGGAGCGTCTTTGCTGATTCTTCTTTTTATTGCCATGCCTTTAAAACATATGGCAGGAATCCCTATGGCCGTAACAATTGTGGGATCACTTCATGGCTTTTTCTTTATCACGTATTTGCTGATCATTGCCTATACTACGTATAAAATCAGATGGTCATTCGCCTGGGTATTCAGTGCAGTCGCTGTAGCGTTTATTCCATTTGGCAACATGATTCTGGATGCGAGACTAAAAAAAGCAAATTTATAAGAAAAAGAAATGTACAAATGACCTTTGCGAAAAGGTTATTTTTTTATGCTTTTTCAAGTTTCATCCTGCTCCCCTTTTTATCTGCAGTGATATCATTACACCTGGTTGGGGGGAGGATGGGAGTTGCTTCAAAAATGACTGGATAAGCGCCAAAAAGAGCAGGATATTGAAAGTGGATATGCATCATCCTGCTCCTGTATTCGCAGATAAGCAATGAAAAAAAGCATCCGATTATTCGGATGCATACTTAACAATCCCATGTAAATAAACGGAATATTCGCGCTGCACAACTTCTCTTAATTTGATTTTTCCTTCTCTTTCTAATTCTGATACAAATTGATCAATCTGCCGTGCCTCTTCCTTCGTAGTCTTTTGAACCTCAATGGAAAACAAATTACCACGGCTGGCGTGATGCATTTTTTTAAATAATTTATCCTTATTCATTGGGTCATCCCCTTTATCCTATTCATTTTCGACATAAATGGAGAAATTCCTCTAATTACTAATTATATTAATAATAGAAAATTTTTAATAAAATCGTATGTTGCTACTAAAGTAACTATCATTGATAGGTCTATAGACCATTTATCCAGCTCTATCTTTTGCACCATGTCTATCATTTCTTAAAAGAGTAAACTAGAATTGCCTAGTTTACAGAAAATTCTAATAAAGGAAGTGTTTTTTTTGAAAAAAGAAATGATAGCGTTTACTTTATCGGCGGCTATGCTTGCATCAGTGCTGCCGATCCCTCACCATGCTGTAAATGCAGAAACCTCCCAGCTGCAGAGTCTGCCTATACCAGGAGCACAGAATGTAGTTGAAACTTATTTTGATGGAGTGAACGGAAATTACTTAACAACGAAAAATCCTCTTCAATTCCAAAATGCCACTGTGTTTGGAAACATTGGTCTTGCTCCTGTCAATTGGGGAAATGCAAATGAAGGGACAGGCTGGTTTAAGATGAATAAACCCGCAGCCATCAGTGGAACTCAGGTGAACGGAGCTTTTGAAGACGCTCAGTTTGTAATACGTGTCCCTGATAAGTGGAATGGGAAACTTGTGGTGGCTGGTATTCCTGCTACTCGAAATGAAACGTCAACAGACTTACTGTTCAGTGATTTTGTACTTGAAAAAGGGTATGCGTTTGCAGCTATTGACAAGGGAACACAAGGAGAGATGGATCCTAGTGACCCATTTGCAAAAGCGAAGAACGCTCTGGCTGCCGAAGGTGATAGCGTCGCAGAGTGGAATAAGCGCTTCAGACAGATCACGAAAGCCGCTCAATCGTATTTAGCGGAACATTATCAAGAGCAGCTGATTTCTTCAAAAGATAAATCAAATCCAGCACATCATTTGGTGAGAAAGAATCACAGTGTTCCTACTTATGCAATGGGGATCTCAAATGGGGGATATGTCGTCAGGTTTGCTCTGGAGCATGACGGCCGCCAGAAAAAAGAAAACCGCTTGTTTGATGGAGGTGTAGATTGGGAAGGTGTTCTTTGGACGGAAAAGCAGCCAAACTTAATTTCTTCTCTCACAGCAGTTGTTAATCATGCTGAGGCTGCGCTCTACGGCACTGGAAAAGAAAAAGAAATAGCTATGAAAGAAATGTATAAAGCGGGCATCCCAAAAGGATCGGAAAAATTGTGGTCATACCATGATCAGGTTTATTGGTTTATTACAGCGAACATCTATCGTGACCATTTTGATCCAAATGCACCGGACAGCATTCCGTGGAGAAACTACTTAAACTTTATAAATGGAGTCAGAGACAGAAGCTACGATTATATTTTTGAAGATTACAAGTATCAAAGCCGTCCGAAAAGTGTTAAAGAGAACATAAAAGAAATTGCTAATACGGGTGACATAGATGTTCCGCTTATCAGTTTTACAGGAACATTGGATGCATTGATTTTCCCTGATATTCATGCCAGGGGCTATGAAAAACTTGTGAAAAAAGCTGGCAGGGAAAAGCTTCACCGCATGTATTCGATTGAAAATGGGAATCATGTTGACAGTCTAGTATGGAATTCTGCTACGGACTCAGACAAAAAACTGCAGCCGCTGCTCCCTTATGCCCATCAGTCTTTTGATTTATTGGTAGATTGGGTAGAGAATGGGGAGAAGGCACCTCGAAGCAAGACAATTCCTGTCCCTGATGATACAACGAAGGTCATCGACCTTAAAACTGGAGAAGAGGTTGAGCCAAGGTAAGAAATGATTCTGAACCAGTAACTTAGGTATACATGGAGATTAAATTTATAGGTAACAAATCCTGTATTAAACTTTTAATATGGGATTTTTGTTTTGACTTTATCTTTACCTTATTAAAACCCTTTGGCCTTACTAATCCCCCATAGGTAAAAAGAAAAATCCCACTGAGTGAAGTGTCACTTTATCGTAAAGCTTCTTGCTGGCTTCTTTCCCATTAGAAGAGGAGAGGGAGCAATATCCCTCTCCTGTACCTTCATGAGTAACAGCATTTCATATCATTTACAGCAATCAAATCCCATTTAATTCTACAAAAATAGAAACACGGCAGAAATAAACACTCCTGTAATTAACATGATAACAAGACCATAGCCCATGATGTCTTTTGCTTTTAACCCTGCGATTGCCAGAGCAGGAAGGGCATAGAACGGCTGGATCATATTCGTCCAGGCATCTCCCCATGCTACCGCCATTGCCGTTTTCGGTAAAGAAACATCCAAATTCTGAGCGGCTTCCAGCATGACTGGAGCTTGAACAGCCCATTGTCCGCCGCCTGATGGTACGAAGAAGTTAACTAATCCTGCACTCCATAAGGTGAATAAGTGAAATGTGTGTTCATTTGATATCGCTATGAACGCATTAGATAATACTCCAGCTAAGCCTGATGCAGAGACAATCCCCATTAACCCAGCGTAAAATGGAAATTGAATAATAATGCCGCTTGCACTTTTCACTGAGTCTGTTACCGCTTTCAAAAATTGTCTTGGTGTTTTATGCAAGATGATGCCGATGAAGAGAAATAAAAAATTCACGATATCAAGGTTAAGAGCAAAACCATTTTTGACAAAGTAATAGACTAAAAAGGCGATACCCAACAATCCAATAAGTAATGAAAGGATTTGGCTAGTTTCTAATCGATCAGCTGGCGTCAGAACAGCTTGTTCCTCACTGGCTGCTTCGAAAAATTCTTTGTTCTCTAACAAAGCTGGATCAATGACAAACGCTTTATCTTTTGGCGGCACCATCAATCTGTTAATAATCGGCACTAAAATAAAAAGGCCCGCCAGAATAACTAAATTAAAAACAGAAAAAATCGTTTCGCTTGTAGGAACAACTCCAATGAGGTGTTCAGTAAAATGTCCAGGAGTTGCAATGGTCAAGGCGACAGATCCAGAAAGCCCGCCGCTCCAAATGATAAAGCCGCTATAAGCACTTGCTATCAATAAACGATAGTCGACACCCTCTACTTTTGCAGCAATCTCTTTTGCAAACAAAGCTCCGATGATTAATCCGAATCCCCAATTTATCCAGCACGCTGCAAGCGCTACAACCGTAACTAGGATAATGGCTTGTCCCGGAGTTTTTGGCAATTTGGCTAAGTTTCCTAATAGTTTTTTAAAAAAGGGACTGCTTGCCATTACATGACCTGTTACGATAATTAACACCATTTGCATCGAAAAAGCTAATAAACTCCAAAACCCGCCACCCCAATATTCAATAATTTGAACAGGTGTACTATTCGTAAAGATAAGTGCAAGGCCACAAACAAAAAAGGTAAGCAAAATAACTAATAAAAAAGGATCAGGCATATACCTTTGCATCAATCTGTTCGAAAAAGAGATCAGGATTTTCATGTTATTTCCCCCTATTGTATTGATGAACTGTAATCTTTAAAACCTCATCTTGTATTTTATAAGAATTATTCCATTTTTCTTATATTTTTAGATTATTTCGATTAAATTTTACATTTTCCTGCATTTTTAAGTTTTTTTAGGGGATAGAATGAAGTCTAAGAGGGTTTCAACACTAAAGGGATCGAATAGAATTGAGTTTTGTCCGAAGGAAACAAAAAAAATAAATTACAATCTTAATAGGCAGTTTTTTTATCACAAATGGAGGGTTTAAAGAAGGAGTTTTATGATGATCGGTTGAACATAACCATATTCAGGTTATTCATAGTGGCAGATATTGCTTCTAATAAACAATCTTGGAGTGGTTATTTTGGAAATAGTTTTAGAAAAGGCAATAGACTCTGATGCAGATTCTATTTTTGATATGCAAGTAAAGTCATTTACGCCATTATTGGAGAAATATAAAGACTACGATACTAGTCCTGCAAATGAAACCATAAATCGAGTTATTACTAGAATAAATAATCCTTCAGGTGAATTTTATAAAATCCTGGTTGATAACATTCTTGTGGGGGCAATATGTATATGCTGGAAAGTGGAAACATCACAATTTTGGATAAGTCCAATGTTTATTCTGCCTGATTTTCAAGGTAAGGGGATCGCTCAGAGAGCAATAAAAATGGTTGAAAAGATGTTCCCTCAAGCTGCCAGTTGGGAATTAGCCACAATATTGGAGGAAGAACGCAATTGTTATCTCTATGAAAAAATGGGTTACTCCGTGACTGGTATAAGAAAAAAGATGAATGATCAAACAACGCTTGTATTATACCTGAAAATAACGGGCCATTTGAATCAGATATAAAAAAGATTATGCTTTCCTTTCAAAATAAAATTTGACGAAAATCATGAACTTTTGGGAGCCGGATCACCGGCTCCCTTCTTATTTAAATGACCATGTCGGGACCTTTTTCTTTTCTAGAATTATCGTCTGAATACCGGCGGCAATTTTTTGAATTCCTTTAGCAATTAACTCATCTTCCACTTGTGAAACACTGAGTCTCAGGACATTTTCCTTTTTATATGCAGGAAGATACATTCTTTCGGCATTATCTAAAAAGACATTTTCTTTCTCTAATAAGCTAATAAGCTGCTGTGCTATTAAAGGAGGAGGCAAGTGAATAGTTGAGTAAAATCCTGATAATGAACCTGTATAAACTGCATCAGGAGGCAAGTATTCCGAGTAGGCCTTCTGCAGTAGCTTTCCTTTTTTATGGTAAGTCTGTCTAATTTTTGAGATGTGCGCATCAAACATTCCGTTTTTTAAGTAAATTTCAAGTGCACCCTGTGTGAGAACAGGGGTGTGAACATCAGAAGCGAACTTTACCTGCAAAAAATCTGCTTTAAGCGCTTCAGGCATGACAATTAAACCAAGTCTGAGCCCTGGCAGCAGTGTTTTTGAAAAGCTTTTCGTGTATATGACTCTTCCTGAGGGGTCATATGCAAACATTGGATCCTGCTTCATATTCGGATCAAGGTCACCCATATAATCATCTTCCACTATGTATACGTCGTATTTTTGGGCAAGTTCAACGATTTTTTTCTTTTCTGCGTTTGTGTAGCTGTATCCGGTTGGATTATGAAAGCGTGAGACGGTATAAAAGAATTTAATGTTTTCATATTTGAAGATTTCCTCTAAACGATCCAGATCAATGCCGTTTTTTTGAATTTCAATGCCAACAGCATCCGCTTTTTGTGTCTTAAGCGATTCAATAAATCCTGGATGCGTCGGCTGTTCTGCACATATTTTGCTCTTTCCATTAGGAAATGGAAGAGAGACAAGAAGATGAAGGGCTTGCTGTGAGCCAGTTACGGCAGCAATCCGTTCAGGCACAGTAAATACCTGAAGATCCTGCAAATGCCTGGCAAGCTGTTTGCGGAGGGAGTACAGGCCCTGAAGCTCTGAATAGGAGAACATGTCTTCTTTATAGCGATCGATTGCCTGATTTATGCAATGCTTAAAGTCCAGGTAAGGCATGGCTTCCTTGTCAGGTCCAGCTGATAAAAAATCAATCTTTCTGTTTTGTGAAGACTCTTTTTTCTGAAATTGATAGTCTTCTACAAGGTAATAACCGCTCTTTTTGACTGAGTAGATTTGATGATTCAGTTCCAGTTCCTGATAAGCTTTGATAATTGTATTCTTACTGCAGGATAGTTCTTCCGATAAAGCTCTTATTGAAGGAAGTCTGCTCCCTGGCTTTAATACTCCAGCTGCTGCACGATGTGCAATTTCCATCATAACCTCTTCGTATTTTTTCTTTGTCATCAGCTTCTCCTCCTAAATCTGTACGGGTACAGAGCAAGAAAAATGGGATTTCGGTTCCTGATAAGGATAAGTATACTTGAAATCAATAAATCCTGGTGCTTTTCATCAGTATAGAAAAGCAGAGAAAGAAGGTGGAAATGCCGTTTGGCAAGCTTCGTTTAAAATGAAATACTTTAAAAAGGAGAATGCAAAAAATGAAGAGAATGATGATGTTTTTACTCAGTATCTTATTAGTGTGCATGACGGGATCCCCCGTAAGTGCTGAAGCTCCAAATCAAGAAAACCTGCAGGTGGCCGAGCTGTTTAAAGGAAAACAAGGAACCATTGTGGTTAAAAATCTGAAAACAGATAAAATTTATGTTTATAACAAAAAGAGAAGCAAGAAGCGCCTGACACCTGAATCGACTTTCAAAGTGCCAAATGCGTTAATTGGGTTAGAAACAGGTGCGGTCAAAGATGAATATGAAGTGAGGAGATGGGACGGAACACTCAGGGAAATTGAAGATTGGAACAGGGATCATACCTTAGCTTCTGGTATGAGGTATTCTGTCATTTGGTACTACCAATCGATGGCAAGAGATATTGGTTCTGCTGCGATGCAGGAAAATGTTGATTTGCTGAACTATGGAAATCGCGACATAGGCGGAGGAATCGATCGTTTCTGGCTTGACAGCAGTTTAAAAATATCTGCACAAGAACAAATCCGTTTTTTTGAAAATCTTGTTGAAGAGACACTTCCTTTTGATAAGCAGCAAATGAGAACAGTTAAAAGAATCATGATTAATGAAGAAGCGGATTCATATGTGCAGCATGGCAAAACGGGTACACGCCTTTCAGATCTTGGGCTCGGCTGGTTTGTTGGATACGCCGAAACAGAAAAAGCTGAATGGGTTTTTGCGGCAAATATAGACGGAAGCGGAACCGAGGCAAAGAATATCACGATAGAGGTATTGAAACAGTTAAAAATAATTAGTAAATAAGAAAAAATGAAACAAGGAAACAAGATCTAAAGAACATTGGGTCTTGTTTTTTTATTGAAAATGCAATTTCAGCATGAATTCTATAATGCCTATCCCCTAATACAAAATCCCCACTAAATCCCACTTTTCAATTCATAACTTCCGGGAGTATGATTCATTCATATGTTAAAAGATTTGAGAAAGAAGATGAAGGCAGTGAAAAAGGTTTTCAGCAGTTTACTAGTTTTATTCCTGATGCTAAATCAAATGCCTCTAATAGGCAAAGCCGAGTCGAATACTCAGCAAATCGGGTCTGTAAAAGGGAACAGCGTCAATGTATACTCTTCTCCAAAATTAAGCTCGGCTGTGGCAGCTGTTCTTCAAAAAGGTGATGAATATCCTCTTATTCAATCAGCAGCGGGAGATTCTGCCGATGCTATTACACATAAAGTTACCAGCGGAAATACTCTATGGAAACTAGCCAATCAATATGGAACATCCGTTCAAGAACTGAAAATGTTCAATGGCTTAAAAAATGATAAGATTTCGCTTGGTCAAAATATAAAGATTCCTCAGTCCGTTCAAGTTCATCAAGTAATTTCTGGTGATACACTTTGGAAAATCACGAACAAATATGGAGTAACAATCAATGATATTACCAAGCTGAATACTTTGAAGACAACTCAGCTTAAAATAGGCCAAAAATTAAAAATTCCTGTGTATTATTATGAAGTTCAGCTGCTTGGCGGGAAAAAAGGGTGGATCAAAAAATCGCACCTGCAAGTGAAAACAAGCAAACGTGTTGTCATGGGCTGGAGTTTTAATGGAACATCAAATACTTACATTCAGCAGATGAAAAACAAACCAAATTTAAATGTAGTCTCACCGCGCTGGTTTACGCTATCTCAATCGGAATCAGGTGTTACAGTTAAAACGGAACCTGCATATACAGAGGCAGCACATGCTGCAGGGAAAAAGGTTTGGCCGCTTCTTGGCAACAGCTTTGACCCTGTTCTGACAGATTCGGTCATAGGCAATTCAGAAAAAAGACAAAAACTTGTTTCTGCTCTTCAGAGTGCATTAATTAATAACAAGAGTGATGGAATTAATGTGGATTTTGAAAACATTGATATAAAAAATAAACAGGATTATGTAACGTTTATCAGGGAACTAAAAACAGCTCTGAAACCTCATGGAATCATCGTGTCTGTCGATGTGACCAGATCAAGTGATGACCCATTCTGGTCTGGAAGCTTAGACCGCAAAGAACTCGGTAAAATAGCCGATTATGTGATTATGATGGGATACGATGAGCATTGGGGAGGGGGACCGGAAGCGGGTTCTGTTGCTTCCCTGCCTTGGGTTGAAGAAGGTATTAAGCTGCTAATGAAAGATGTGCCCACACATAAAATCATTCTTGCTGTGCCTTTTTATACGAGAGAATGGGTGACAGACTTATCTGATGGCAAGCTGAGAAGCATCGACCGCTCAATGGCGGAAGTGAATCAAATGATATCATCAAAAGGGCTTAAGAAGGTATGGGATCAGAAAGCATCACAGTATTATGCTGAATTCACTGAAAACGGTGAAAAACATCAATTGTGGATAGAGGATAAAAAATCAATTGAGCTAAGAATGAAGATGGTGAAAGAGAATCATTTAGGCGGAGCTGCAGCATGGTATATAGGCTCTGAAACTCCAGATATTTGGGATGTTTATCATTTTCATTGAGTTATTTTATATCATTTACTTTCAGGAATAAAGCGTTTTAATGAATTCCGCAGATTAATGCCTGACATCACACAGCGGATGTTGACTCTTCAGCTTCGTGAATTAGAAAAAGATGGAGTAGTGCACAGGGAAATCTATAAAGAAGTTCCGCCAAAGGTAGAATATTCGTTAACTGAGTTCGGTCATACATTAGAACCAATTATTATGCTTATGAGAGATTGGGGGGAAAGGTATAACAAAGAAATCGCACGGAAAAAAGTGGAGTCTTAAATTATTTACGCCATTCGACCTGGTTACAGAGTTATCGGGCCAACGAGGGTTGATATATTTTTTGACTAGTTTAATAGTTTATAGGAGGGAGTTGCTATCGACAATAAAAAGCGAATTTTAGTTACTTTAATCAATATAAAAAGCCAGGAAAGATAACCTGGCTTATCAAGGCAATGGCGCTTCTTGACCATATTATCGTGACCCATAGGGGACCATTAAAGGCTATCTATAAGAAAAGAGCAAGGGCCATGCCCCTTTGTTTATCTAACTAATAAACCTTTTGAAGCTTAAATTCTATGAACATAAACGAATGGAGGAAAAAACATCCGTTTTTTCATGAATCAAACAGGCGTTGAGCCTGTTGCTTGAGGGGGATGTGGCGGTACCCAAATAGAAAGTTTTTTGATTATGAATGTTCTCTTGCTGATGCAGTTTTTAGCAAATCACGAATATCCGTTAATAACTCTTCTTCTTTGGTTAATGCAGGTTCTGTTACTTCCTCTTGTTTTTCTTCTTTTTTCTTAAGCCTGTTAAATAATTTGATAAACAAGAAAATAGAAAATGCAACAATTAAAAAGTCTATAATTGTTTGAATAAACGCTCCATACTTTACTTCAGCACTTCCAACTATAATTTGTAAATTTTTGAAATCGATACCACCCATTATTAGTCCAATGAGTGGCATGATCATATCATTCACTAACGATGTGACAATCTTACCAAAAGCTGCACCTATTATTACACCTACAGCTAAATCAAACACATTGCCCTTTAAGGCAAATTCCCTAAATTCTTTTATCATTTAAATTTCCTCCTAATTATTAAGAAGCTGGTTTACAAAAAATATAATAGATTAATTTGGAAGTAAATTAATTAGAGTAACAAACAGCCATGGTAATATTAGAAAGGTTTGGTCGTATTTATTCAAACCCTTTTTAGTATTTCGTAAGTGAGTTTTCACTTTGCAAATAAGTGGTTTCCTATACTAATTACTGTGTCTCTAGTGAAAATCCAATCATCGGTTGCTAGGGTTGGATTATAATAATAAACTGATCCATAAGAAGGATCCCAACCCTTTAGGGCATCAATTACTGCTCGATAAGAATAGCTATTGGGAGTCAAATAATATTGACCATCATGTACAGCTGTAAAAGCATTTGTCTGGAAAATAACATCGTAAGTATTTTTAGGAAAACCCGGCGTTGACATCCGGTTCAAAATAACAGCAGCTACAGCTACTTTTCCTTCATAAGACTCACCGCGAGCTTCTCCATGAACAACCTTTGCCATCATTTCTATATTATTTAATTTTCTTCTAGTTTGAAGTCCAATGACTCCATCTGGTGATAACCGAGTATCAAGTTGAAATTGTCTAACGGCATTATCTGTAATAGAACCATAAAACCCTGTTGGTTTACTGGTGAAATACCCCATTTTCTTTAAACTTTCTTGTAAGTTATAAACTGCTTGTCCTTGACTTCCCTTGTATAAAACTTCTTGAGCAAAGGTTGAATTTGGTACAACAAACATTAAGCAAATAATAATAGCAAATGAAATTTTAATATTTAACCTCAATTAATCCCACTTCCTTCGATTAATATTCCGCCATAGAAAATGAATCTTTGCCCAACCTTGATTTCCTAAAACAGTAACAACTGCACTATCCTCTGAACAGCCAAGAATTTTTGATTACTGAGGTTTAAGATTTTACAAGGACTTTAAATGTCTCATATACTTATATCAAAAAAATTATAATCTTATCGGTGCAAAAACATCAATATCTCTCAATCAGAATTGCTGAACACTGTCAATCTCAAATGATAAGGCATGAGAACAAAGAAATTAAAACATAGAAGGACTATCCATATTTCCCTTCTTCACTTTTAGAATTCTAGATTTCTTCATAATTATGAACTTGTTAATTTCTCAAAAAAAACATGTTTTTCAAGTTTTGATAAACGCTGTAAAATATCGATTTTGTTTGATTTATCAAC
Source organism: Bacillus sp. V2I10 (assembly GCF_030817055.1). Taxonomy (NCBI): domain Bacteria; kingdom Bacillati; phylum Bacillota; class Bacilli; order Caryophanales; family Bacillaceae; genus Bacillus; species Bacillus sp. V2I10. The sequence goes on from NZ_JAUSYV010000001.1 coordinate 2,617,014, forward strand.
ATTTTGTTTGTTTATTTCAGTGATATGTCTGCGTAATTTAATATTTTCCTCCATTAAATCTTCCATATGTTTTTCAATAGATTGATAATCTTTAATTATCAAATCAAGATACTCATCCACCTCATTACAATGATATCCCTTAAGAGCTTTGCTGAATTTTTGACTCCATATATCTACAGCAGTGAAATGAATTTTATTTAAATACATTGCGATACTCACCTCTTAAAACGATAAAATCTATGTATCTTCTTCCTCCTCTGTCTGTTTTTTAAGGCTTAACAATCTGCTAAACATAAAGATAAAAACTATGATCAAAGTAGAAAATCGTTTGAATTTTGAAGTTATTGTATTTAACCACCACCTTTCCTATTTTCGTAAATCAATAAAATTAATACAGCCAAAATAACGCTAATCAGTTCACATCATTAACCAAGGATGCTGCAACTTTAATGTTGTACAATTCATCCCCCATACTATTAACCATGGATCTATCCGTCCTGAATTTTTAACCTAAGATATATATATCATATTTTTGTCGAGAATTGTTAGTAAAATACCTAAAAGACCAAAAAACCCTCCCAAAGCTACTGATATAAAAATTCTATAGTCCTATTTACCAATCACAAAAAATTTATAAGCCTTATTATACGAACGCCATATAGTTGTAATCATATGAAGGCTTTTTGATTAATTTCCTATTTTCTAATAGTTGAGGGTATATTTTTATTCCGGTTCTTTTAGAAAAAATGATAGAAACAAATATAAGACTTCAAGAACTAACTTTGGTTAAGTAAACAAGTAAAATTAAGAGTATGTAGGGAATAAAGTTTTAGATAGAAATTAAACGAGCGAGAAAAAATTCTTGATGTGGAATACAGAAGAAGAAAAAACAGGATTGAAGTTAAGTTTCAAGAGTCTGTTGAATAATTAGTATGGTCTGTCCAAGTAACTAGAGGTAAGCCTCTTCTTTTTACTTCTTTTTTAATAATACAAATAAAATCTTTGTCTAAATTTAATTCAACTGCTTTACGGTAAACATCTAACAATATTTCATCAGCTAAATTTTTCATATTCTCCACCTCCTTTTTTCCACAACATGAAAAAATATACAATAAAAAAATAATCAAGTTAAGTAAAAAGTTAATTCTAAAAATTCGTAAAAATAAAATTATAAAATTTACAGGAAAATAAAAGGTAAAAAGGCAGGCTGGAAGACAAGTTTGACCATATTTACCAGATTGATTAAATAAGGTCCTGTTATGTGCTTGCTACCTATGAAGCCTATAATGGAAAATACGATAAAGATAGGAGATTTTGAGGTTTTGATATAAGAGGTGAGCTTTCATGACACTATTACAAATGAAGCGTTATTTCTTAAATGAAAAAGAACGCGAAACATACGAGAATACTCTTTTAAAAAGACAGCCCGAACTGTTGGAGAGAATCCTTGAAATGGATGACGAAGAGTTATTAGAGAGATTGAAATAAGAAAAGCGAAGCTTAACATCATAGAAAAGCTCTGGCGCCTTATCAGGAGACAGTGCTAAGCATCGATATAAAAGGCCGCTCTGTTTATATGAAAGCGGCCTTTTATAGTGTATCCAGGTAATCCGAAACCAACTTTGCTAAATACTCATGATGATCATAGAGTTGCTATGTCATTAGCACTTATTGGTTCAAAAGTTGAGGGAATTCAAATAAATGATCCAGGATGCGTTTCTAAAACTTGTCCCCAGTATTTTGGGTTGTTGGAGAGCTTAGACTTGAATATACGTAATCTTTAAATGTTGGTTAAAGCGATTAGATCAAAAAGGGTAGTCTAAATCCTTATTGATGCTTAAAGGAAATTGTGATTAGTGCCTAAGGAAAAATCCCTCCTTTTAGTTAAAAAAGAAGGGATTTTTGGCAATCCCATAAATCATTTTTTATTCCTGGAATAACAAAAGTATAATGCATTCAAGTCCTTTTTTATTTTCTGTTTTCAAGTATTAATTGCAACAATATTGTTTTTTACAAACTGTTATATTTCTTTTAAGAAATCGATCAACCTATTCAAGTCATTAGAATTGAGTTCATCCAAATAATCAAAGAATTGATGACTAATCTCAAAAATGTTTAAGCCGAGTTCATCCCTTGAATTTAGAGTAGTCATCCCGACAACCAGACCGACAAATACCGATAGCTGAACGTATGGTTTATTAGAGATGGTAATGACAAATTTTATGAGCGATCTAGTTTCCTTACCTAGCTGGTTAAGGTGAAAAACTAAAATACCTAAAAAATAGTAGCAAAATTCAACTTTCTCCATTTTTAATAACATTTGGTTAACAGATTCAGTATAAGATTTGTTTTCTAAAGCCACTATGAAATCTATTACTCTGCCCTTTATTTCTCTCACTTCTTCGGTTGTTGATATTTGTTTATTGACGTCTGTAAATAATTTTATTACCTCTTGAGTAGGACTGAATACAACTATAGAACGACCCGTGTCATTTGAATTTTTTTTATAGGTGCGTTCTAAATAACCTTCCTTTTCCAATACTTGCATGACATCATATGCAGTCCATTTACTGACACCAATTGCATTCGCAATTGTTTCGTAATGTACAGGCAATAGAGTATCTTGATATATTTTAACGATTTCCTCTAAAAATTGTTTTCTGCGTTTTGTGATACTCATATTAACTCCTTTAAAGATTTAATCTAGGTGTATTTTAAAACATTAACAATAATGATTTTTATTAATTATTTAAGGGTTCATTTTTCAATTATTTCATTTTATCTTTTTATAAAATGAAAAATCAAATTATATCTTGTAAAGGCTTTCGCAGGAAAACTGACGATTCCATACCCTATAAAAGTTTGAGAAGTTAGGGTATCAATCATTAACATTTTAAATTATACATATATTTCTTGAAACATTTTCTCCTTCGTTATCTTTCCCTTGATTTTCAAGTTGAAAACTACCACTTAAATCTTCAAAACATTAAATATAGGATAATGATACCAAATAATAAAGGTGCAAATCTAGTATTATTGTTCTAATCAAACTAAAATTTTATGTATTCAAATTTTCAAAAAATCATCTACTTTCCGGCTGGTTTTAGACAAGATTCTTCTATCTATTTATTTCTACTTGGATAGATGACAGGGGCCTTGCTGTAGGATTCTAAGTACTGAATCGCTAAGGAATAGACTGGGATCTTATCTACTGTTATAACACGAGGTTTACAAATATAAGAAGCAGCCAAGGCCTTCTTGAAAAAGTGATGGCTGCTAGTTTATCTCTTGACTTGATTGTTTCAGACAGTTCTTTATATTGAATTGATTGTATTTTTTTTCGACTTTTTGCAACGTCTGCCGGGATTATACTGATACCAAGTCCATAATGAACTGCTTCAAAATAGATTCAAGTGAATCAAACTCATGATAGCCGGATCATGAGTTTGATTCTCCTTGGAAAAATCTAACGTTTTGTTTCTATATATGCAATTTAGATCGCTATTAACAATTAACGTTTGTTCATGTTGATTTTCAAATTGACTATTTTTAGGTGGAAGGAGTAAGAATTTCTCAAAATAACTATAAACAGTTGCGAAATTTCAATAATTATATGCACCATTTACAAATACACCATCAAGTTCTCCATAGGAAAGCATTTGTCGACGGTCTGAAACTTCAGTCAATCAGACTGGAGTTTTTGCATTGATTCTTTTCATTAGATAACAGGATAGTACTGCTCATACCTCATATTTGTATAATATGGAGGTCGTGGTACGATTTTAGGTATATGAAAGAGCAATTGATTAGCATTGTAAACGATTGTATTTTTTTTAGATGATGCATGATTGAGCAGCATCAGTTTTACTTCAGGATTATATTCATAGTAGTGCACAGCAGAAGCCTCCTAACACGTTTTAATAACCACTTTATTCATGATTCCCCACTAATGAGTCCGTCCTAAAAATGATAAAATCACTCTCACTGATTGAGCCCAACTAACATAAAGTAACCTAATTAATGGTTTCCCGAGGAGGGCTTATAAATGTCATTTGACAAATATGCAGAAAAAAGACCATCCCCAGAAGAATATCCAATGTATCCTAATTACGGGAAAATAACACGATATCAGGATGTTCCTGTTACTGTTCCGGAACAACGGCAGCTTAGGCAGCCAGGTCTGGAAAAATGGATGATTCCAAGACCAATCATTGAAAACCCGGGATATAAAGGGAGCGGCAAACTAAAAGATAAGGTTGCCCTTATCACTGGAGGAGACAGCGGGATTGGTGCGACTGCAGCCATTGCTTTTGCAAAGGAAGGAGCAGATATTGCAATAGCCTACTTAGATGAACATGAGGATGCAAACCGGACGAAAAGCCGAATAGAAGAACTTGGTCGGCGCTGTTTGGCAATGCCCGGAGATCTGAGGAAAAAAGAGCAATGCATCAATATCGTTGAAAAAACAATCCAAACCTTCGGTAATCTCCATATCCTGTGCAATCATGTCGGGATTCAGTTTCAGCAAGTAAGCTTACTTGATATTTCAGATGAGCAATTTGATGATACATTTAAAGTAAATATATATTCTCATTTTTACACGAGCCGTGCAGCCCTCCCATACTTAAAAGCCGGCAGCTCCATCATAAATACATCATCTGTTGTAACATTTGCAGGCAATAAGCAATTGATCGATTATACAGCCACAAAAGGCGCAAATATTGGCTTTACCCGCGCATTGGCAAATAATCTTATCGACAAAGGCATCAGAGTTAATGCTGTTGCACCGGGCCGTGTGTGGACTCCGCTTATTCCTTCGAGCTTTTCCGCTGATCAAGTACCCCTCGTGGATAATCCAATGGAGCGGCAGGGACAGCCATTTGAACTTGCCCCTACTTTTGTCTATCTGGCATCTGATGATTCACGTTATGTGACGGGTCAAACGCTTCATGTGAATGGCGGGGAGTGGACATCATCCTAATCTTGTATTTTTTTAGAGCTGCTCTATGCAGCTTTTTATTTTTAAGTGATTATCCCAAAGATTAGGAAATAGAAGGGTTTATGTAATTTAAGGAGAATTTCTTAATAAATAATAAAATGGAGGCTGCAAAAAAATGAAGAACTTGTTTTCAAGAGTAGGTTATCATTACATTCCTGTCTCGGATATTGATAAATCGATAAGATGGTACACCGATCATTTAGGACTAAAGCTGATTTCTAAATTCACAGATCGCGGTTCAAATGTTGCTGTTCTGCATTATCCTCATAAGAACGCGATCGCATCTCTATTAATCGAAACAAGCGATCAAAACCCCTTGGAAATCATGAGAAACGGGGAAGCTTTCCCAATTGCTGCATTGAATTGTGATGATATCGAATATACCCATCACCAGCTAAAAGAAAAAGGATTGAACATTGGTGAAATAATAACTTTGGGCAATGGCGAAGCAAAATATTTTTATTTCAGGGATAATGAAGGCAATTTGCTGGAAGCAGCCTGGTCCATTTGGGATCCGAAGGACGAAATAAAAGATGAATGGCAAGCTGAAGATGCTAATAATTTATCCCTTTCATAATAAATGAAGGAAATGGGATATTGTTAATTCTACAACACGAGCAGACTGGAGCTGTTTGTGTTTTTTTGTGCGGGGATTTATCTAATTAACAGGAAAATTAAAGTGCTTTAAAATAGGAGGAGTGTGAGCTATTTTTATTTAATCCCTTCATTGATTGTGATATTATTTAGTAATCCGAAATAAATTTATGGTATTCAGTTAAATTAGGAGAGATACAGTGAATCAATTAACGAAAGCACCTCTTTGGACCAAATCGTTTATTATGCTAATGCTTGGCAACCTGTTTATTTTTATGTCGTTTCAAATGCTGATTCCCACACTTCCGCCTTATATTAAATCTTTGGGGGCTTCGGGACTTGAGATTGGGTTAGTTACGGCTTTATTTTCGATAGGAGCGGTTTTGAGCCGTCCGTTTATCGGGTACATGCTTGAATATAAAGCCCGCAAGCCGCTCGTTTTGATTGGGGCAGCCGCGCTTCTTGCGATTACCATTTTTTACCCTATTTCAAATGTGATTTTTATTTTCCTGATGTTCAGGTTTATCCATGGTCTTGCCTGGGGTTTTTCCACCACAGTGAATGGGACGGCCGCCGTGGATGTGATTCCGAATTCCCGTCTTGGAGAAGGGATGGGGTATTTTGGTCTTTCCGTTACGCTTGGTATGATTATAGCGCCAAGCCTTGGTATCTTTTTATTCGGGGTTACAACGTTTAACAATTTAATCTATATATCCTGTGCACTTGGGATCATTGCGATTATTCTTTTATCAGCTGTACGTTACTACACGCCGGAATCGGTCAGACTGGCCAAAAAAGAAGATCTGAAATTCTCATATCTTGGCTCGCTCGTGGAAAAAACAAGCTGGTATCCGGCTTTTATTACGATGATTGCGACATTCGGCTATGGATCTGTTGTGACTTTTATTGTAATTTTCGGTGAAGAACGAGGTATCGATCAGATTTTCCTATTCTATCTGTTTAATGCAGTCATGGCTTCGATTTCAAGACCAATTGCCGGGAAGTGGTTTGACGAAAAAGGACCTAAGGGGCTGATCGTCGTCTGTACGGCACTGACTTTTGCTGGAATGTGGGTCCTTTCTTTCTCTCACACCAATATAGGAATTGCAATTGCCGGGATTTTATTTGGAATCGGATTCGGTTCGCTGCTTCCGACTCTGCAGTCATGGACGCTTTCAAAAACGCCGGACAGCCGCAGGGGTGTGGCAAATGGAATGTTTTTCTCTGCGATTGATTTTGGGATAGGTCTAAGCGGAATCGTTTTTGGCTTGCTGGCCCAATACCTTGAAACGGCGGTTCTCTTCCAAATTTCGAGCATTTTTCTTATCGTACCTATGGTCCTGACTCTTTTAGAAGGAAAGGGCAGAAGGGTTACAAAAGAACAGACAGCTGCGTCTACTTATTAAAATGAAAGAAAGCATCTGACTAAGTCAGGTGCTCAGGCTGTCGACAAAGTCGGCAGCTATTTTCTTTATCTAGATGAGGTTCAAGATATAGTATGATTTTTTTGAATAGATATCAATATATGCAAAATTCAAGACACAAAAACCCCTTTTTCTTCAATAATTTCTCTGGAAAAGGGGTTTGTCTACACTCTGAGCATCTGACTAAGTCAGGTGCTTTTTGAATTTATTCTGCTTCCACTCTTCAGCAAGCATGCCATACACGGCATGATCGACAAAATGATCATAGAGCCATTCAGCTTGTCTTATGTTTCCTTCATGAATAAATCCAAGCCGCTCTGGGATGCTTCTGCTTTTAGTGTTCAGAACAGCAGCCCGGATTTCAACTTTATTCAGGTTATACTCCTGAAAGGCTATATCCGTCAAGGGCCCGGCAACTTTTGTCATAATGCCGTTGCCCTGAAACTCTGCTCCGAGCCAATATCCGATATAAGCTGTCTTGTTTGACCAGTTGATTTGGTTAAAGCCTGCTGTTCCGGCGAGTTCGCCTTTATATAAAATAACCGCATTCATACTTTTATTTTCTGCATAAGCCCGCAAACAGCCTTCAATAAACGTTATTGTATCCTCAGCTTTTGTTGTGAAGTCAAGCCAGGGAAGCCATTCACGCAGATGGTTTCTTGATTGATCTGTGAGTTTGAACAGCCCATCTCCATCTCTTATGTCCATTAATTTTAGTGAAACTTCATTATCTATTATATGTGCAAACACACTAGATCCCCCAATCTCATTCTCTATTTTTATTACTATACTATGAAACAAAAAGGCTGCCAATAATAGGCAGCCATGTCAATCATGCTTTTCTTCTTTTTGCACGAAGTTTATCTACGACTATAAATAAAGCAGGAACGATCAGCAGCGTCAGAATTGTTGAGAACAGGACTCGGGATACAATAAAATAATCACAAAAAATAAAATAATAATTAATTTTTCCCGTTTGAGAAAACGTTCGAACAGAGGCTGAATCCTCCTTAGACTTTGGTCAAATTTGACTAATAAAACTTATAATATAAATAATCTTTTTTCATTCCTGAATGTGTTAAGATTTGTGAAATTTTTGTATAAGCATCTTTAACGACTAAGGAGGAGTTCGCGTAAATGTAAACGATTGATTACGCGTTTTTTAACTCTTTGTAAAGAAGTGTTAAGTTTTTGTTAAAATTGTCTTTATAAAGCTTACTCGTTTTGCTATGATTAACTGAATATAAAGATCTATTTTTGTTCGATTAAATTATTTAAAGGTGTGAATATAGGTTGTCATCAAAAAATAGAAAGAACATGGTCCTGTTTTTGCTGACCGTAGGGTTGATCACGGTTTTCTGGATGTTTAAAACCCTGTATTTTGTACAAGAAATGGAATTATCACCTCATAAGAAATATATCCTGCTTGCCTCTGCCGGTTTTGCTTTTTGTTTAACAAGCCTCTTAGTAACAGGAAGATCAAAATTCAAATTCATCACCGCATTCATCATCTATTTCATTCTATCTTTTATCCTATATGCAGATGCTGTTTATGAACGGTATTATGATGCTATTTTAAATATAAAACTGCTTGGGCAGGCTGATCAGTTAGGGCATGTGAAAGATTCAATTATATCCCTTATCTATCCGGCCGATTATTTATACTGGATTGATGTATTGCTGTTTGCTGTTTTGTTGCTTGTCTATTATTTAATGAAACAGGATGAACAGCGTAAAGCGTTCAGCAGAATCGCCTTCGGACTTGGAGCAGCAGCTCTATTATTTACGTCTTTTTACCCTTTGAAAGATACTTTTTCTGATCAATATAAAGTCTCATTAACAGGAGTTCTTCCTGCCCATATTTACGATGTGAAACAAAATATGCTTAAACAGGCTTTTGCTAAGGAAACCTTCCTTAATGACAAAAAACAAATAAAAGAGCTGCAGTCGTATTTTATTGAAAATCAGGAATTGCAGAAAGAATCACCTTATTACGGCAAATTTAAAGGGAAAAACGTCGTTGTCATTCAAGCAGAATCTTTAAACACGTTCCCAATCGGCCTTAAAGTGAATGGGGAAGAGGTCACTCCGAATTTAAATGATTTGATTGGAGAAAGTCATTATTATCCGAACGCCTATCTGCAAATTGGACGCGGTAACACGTCTGATGCAGAATTTGTTTCAAATAATTCTTTATATCCGATGGCGCCTAAAGGTGTTTATAATGCATATCCTTTTAATGAATACATGTCGCTTGCGAAAGTTCTAAAACGGGAAGGATATTCAACAAGCGCAACCCATGGCAATAATCCCGATTTCTGGAATCGCCATCAAGCCTATCCAGAACAAGGGTATCAAACGTTTTATCATAAAAATCACCCGAAAATTAAAGCGGATGAAATTGTTGGACTTGGTATTTCGGATGAAAGTATATTTAATCAAATGGCTGAGATATACACGGAAGATACTAAGCCTTTCTATAACTTCATTGTCTCGCTCACAAACCATCGTCCTTTTGTTATGCCGAATGACTATCAATATTTAAATCTTCCAAAAAGGTTTGAAGGTACGAATACAGGTCATTATTTGCAGTCTACCAAATATTTTGACGAGACAATTGGTCTGTTTATCGAAGATCTGAAAAAGAAAAACCTGTGGGACGATACAATCTTTGTTGTATATGGCGATCACTATGGACCGCTGCCAATGGATAAAGATGAAATCAATAAACTGCTTGGTGTGGATTTTAATGAAAAAGAACAATTCAATATCCCGCTTATCATTCATCATCCCGGGCAAACAGAGGGTGCAGTCAATGAAGTAACTGCCAGCCAGATGGACATCTTTCCAACAATCACGTCTTTGCTTGGAATCGATCAGAAGCTGATTCAGTTTGGGAAACCTCTTGATGCAGATCATGAGGGCTTTGCAGGATTTGCTTACGAAACAACACGTTATTCGTTTTACTCTGATAACTATGACTACATCGCTTCCCATGATGGCGTTTTTTCATCTGGTAAATGTATTGATAATAAAACACAAAAGCAGACAGACATTGAAGCTTGCAGAGAAAACTATAACAAGTTATATAAAGATATAGAGTTATCAACGATGTTTTTAGAAAATGATTTAATCAGCAAATTATATTAATCTTTTGAATGAGCTGCTTTATTCTAACGAATAGAGCGGCTTTTTTTTCTTGTAGAGGAAAGGCAAATATCCGATAATTATTATAAAGAGGAAATAGAGGGCGGGGTTTATCTTTTGAATCCATATGTTAAAAATGCATTGCATCAAATTGAAGTGGCAATTGACACTATTATTAAAATCATAGAAACGTTAGAAGAAAGTGATTTGATGAAAAGACCGACAGCTGACAAGCATTCCATCGGAGAGCTGCTCAAACATATTGCAATGATTTGTCATGCAGATCTGCTGATTTCTGAAGGAGCAAGCGGGGAAGAGATGGCCGGCTTTTATTCTTCTGCAGCATTAAATAACCTTCACGACATAAAAGAAGCATTGATTAAGAATCACGTTATTTTATCAGAACAGTTCAGTCAATTTAATGAAAAAGAACTTCATCAGGAAATGACCTCTTATTGGGGAACCGTTTATACCCGGTTTGAATGGCTTTTAGAAATGGCAGTTCATTTGTATCATCATCGAGGCCAGCTGCATGCGATGCTTGTGCATTGTTATAAAAAAGATCCCGGGGTTATGATGTTTGAATAGGAGACTGATTGTTTTTTAAGCTGACTGAAGAGTGAAAATGAAGCAACAAAACTTGTGTTTGTTTGACTAAAAAGAGCTGTTCAGCGGCAATTTGAAATATAATGTTGTCTGCAAAAATGAATGAAAAAAGGAGTTATATTTATTTCACAGTAATTCGGAAAGTTAAGAGGACCGTTTCCATGGAGTTGTAAGATTTGGAAAGGAAAGCAGAAAACTCCAAGTAGTCCATTTGCATTGGGCATTATAATTATCCTGGATTTCAAAGATGTTTATAGAAAAAAGAAAGTGAAGGATTTCATTAGCCTCGGATGTAAGAACAGAATTGGAAGTCATAATTTTAAAACCCATCCAGTATCTTGAAATAAAGTAGGATTACACATGAGGAACTAAAGTTTACAGAGTATCATACAAAAATCAGGGAGGTACAAACAATCATGGCAAACAGTGTTTCAAAAGGCCGCCTGTTGACTGCTTGGGTGATGAGCGGACTGGTTATCCTGTTTATGTTACTTGACAGTATTATGAAATTTGTTAAGCCTGCTCAAGTTGTTGAAGGGACCCTTTCGCTTGGTTTTGAAGAGCATCACATTTTTATCATTGGCTTGCTTGGGCTGCTATCTACGATTCTGTATCTTGTACCGCGGACTTCTCTCTTGGGGGCAGTGCTCCTGACCGGCTATTATGGAGGCGTCATCGTCACACATTTGCGATTGGATGCCCCGCTCTTTTCTCATACATTGTTTCCTGTATATTTAGCTGTTTTAGCATGGGGAGGTTTATGGCTGCGGGATGAAACCGTGCGCAGTCTATTTCCGTTTAGGAAACATCTTTCAGCTGACAAAAAGATTCAATCACATATTTAAAGGTATGAAAAAACCTGATCAGCAGCTGCTGATCAGGTTTTTTCATTTTGAAATGGACACAAGATGGAATACGGTTGTGCACTAAAAGATCTTGTTATTAATCTTATTAGCTGGAATGAAAATAAACAGGCTAGCTGGCGATTCGATCGAAGTTCTTGGCCTCCCTAACAGAACTTCTCCAATCCCGCTTTTAAGGTTTTATACGAAAGGAATGAAAAATTTTTTCAGTAAATCCAGTAATCTGTTCATCATAATCTGGATAGTCGTAACTTAAATGATGTGCAACTAATTTGGAGTATTTTCTAAAAAGATCATAGCAATCAAATAAAGATTGCCACATATTTTCGTAACTATTCACTGCATACGTATTTAGAAATTTTTCCCAGTCGTTTCTGTCTAAATATTTTTGAATATACTTATAGTTTTTTCCAGCGCTTAAAGAGAAATCAGTTTCGATCCCAATATTCCATGCCATCATTCGTAAGAGATTAGGTCTCGCTATTTCATTTAAATGATCAATTGCAAAAAGGATTTCCTTTCGTGCTAAACCTTTAACAACATACGTTGACACCATCCAAAATTCATTGCAGCAATCATCAAATTCTCTAGCTGAAGGTTTTTTATGTGATATTTTTCATCATTAGGATCCATTTTTTTATTTATCTCTGAATCCTTATCCAACAATAATTTTACCAAGCTGTCACTTTCTGATAAATACTTTTCCAGCTCATCAATTGGGATAAGAGTTAAATCGATTTTATGTTCATCTGCAAATAACATCAAATAGGAAAACCAATTGCCAAGTTCCGGTGGGAAAAGTTCCATATCTTCCGGCTTTTGCATCATGATTCTTTTGCCAAATTGATTTAACCATTCATCGCTGGATTTAAAAGAATCAATATCCGTTACAAAATAGGAAATATCAAAGTCTTGAAATTTGTCTCTTGGTACATTTTTATTGGCTCTTGAACCCTCTAGAGTTACTAACCGAATTCTCTTATCATTTTTGGCAACATCAAGAATTAATTTCATCATTTCGCTTTCGCTTCTCAATTTTGTTTCCTCCAAAAACTAACTATTTTATTGTAAAGTATAGCAAAGGTGGTTTTTATTAGACCATACTAAGGTTGAAGAATGCACTCATTTTTAAAAAGGATAGAATAAGGGGGCCAAAGTGAATGCTATACCATTTTAGTGAAGATCCTTCTATTGATCTATTTAAACCGCGGCAATCTGCCTCTTTTCCAAACCTTCGTCCAGTTGTCTGGGCCATTGATCAGGAGCATGCGCTTCATTATTATTTTCCGCGGGATTGTCCGAGAGTTATATATTGGAAGGGTGAGCAATCGAAGGAAGAGGATTCAGCCAGATTCTTTGGTGAGACAAGTACAGATAAGATTATTGTGATTGAAAGCTCATGGCTTGAACGGATCCGCAGCACAAATTTATACGTTTATACATTTAAGCCGGAATCATTTGAGTTGTTTAAAGAAGCGAAAACGGCAGGATACTATATATCTTTTGAAGAAGTTGTGCCGCTGAACGTTGAGCCTGCAGGCGATTTATTGGAGAAGATTGTGAAGGCAAACGCTGAACTTAGGTTTACTCCAGACCTATATCCAATCCGGAATCGTGTACTTTCATCATCCTTGAATTTTTCAATTATTCGTTTTCGAAATGCCGCAAGAATAAAAGAAGGGTGAATCAAGTTCACCCTTCTCCTTATTAACTACTGGATTTTGCAGCCCTGAAAAATATCCTGATAGGCTGTGCTTGGATCAGCAAACCAGCCGGCAATTCGATCGGCTTTTGCCTGTTCCCCGGAACCTTGAAGGATTTGTTCGATAACATGCTCAGGCATCGGCATTGTCATCGCATTTGTCCATTCTGTCACTTGCTTTACTAATGGTTTGGTTCTATTCCAATATGACTCGCCGAGCTGTGAATTCCAAGGTTCATCTTTAAACTCAATCAACGTCTCATACAGTTTTTCTGCGCAATAGGAAGAAAGATTGCAGCCTTGTCCTGTAATCGGATCATTCAAAAACACGCTGTCTCCGCATCCGACTGCTAATTTATTTTGTATAATTGTATACGGTTTTCGAATAACGGGTGTGATCGCTGTTTGCAGAAAGCCCTTTTCGTCATTTAGAGCAAAGCTTTCCTCTACTATACGGCTTGCGATTTCCGGGAAAAAGGTTTGTAAAACTGTCCGTATTTTTAACGTGAATTCGTCTGATGAGCGAATCGCATTAAAAACATCTAGACTCTTTTCCTGAATTGCCATAATAAACAAGATTGTCACTGGACCCTTGTCTGTTAATGCAGGTATTTCAAACATTTCTCCTTCCCCCGGGAGAATGGTGACATTAATTCCTAGAGGTGTAAGCGGCTTTATGCCTCTAAAGTATCCAACGATGCATTTTCTTTGAGGTGTGTGGAATGGTGAAAAATCTTTTTCTATAGGAAAGGGAAAAAGCGGACCTTTTTTCCCAGTACAGTCAATAACCAAGTCAAATTCTTCTATTAATTCATTGAGATTCTCATTATTTATTTTTTTAAAAAGAACAGGGACCTTTCTCTCTTTTAGTTCCTCTAAACAATGTGAAAAATAGAAGCGCTGATCAACAGAAAGTGCTGGTTCAGCCAGCATTCCAGCAAACAGTTTTTGCTGACCAATGGTCATATGGATGCTTTCAATTTGTGTATGCTCACTCCATTTTGGCATAGAAAAGCGTCTTTCTCTTTCAATTGTCGAGCCGAAATGTACTTGTGTAGACTGAACTCTTCCATTTCTAATCTGTTCTGCTGTGCGATGGGAGATCACCGTCACATCAAACTCATTTTTAAGAGCATATGCCAAATGGAGACCAGCTGTCCCGGTCCCAACAATACAAATCCGGCGTTTCATACCTATCACTCCCCAAAATCATAATTGAAATTCATATAGTGAATTTTACCATTATTAAACCTCTTTCACATTCTTCTATAGTAGGATTTTACATAGGTGTTATTGGTTGGAGAAATAAAGGCTAACAAGTATTTATCTCGTAATCTTACCTGTTATATGCTAGTACGGGAACTTAATGGGAAGTAAGAGCTGACTTTGAGGTTAGTTCTTTTTTGCAGCTGTTATCAGCATAGATTATGTGAAATTGCCGCAAACTAAATAGAAAAACGGAGTGGAATGAATGAACGAATACTTTCAGCACGACCCCAAGATTGAAAATTTCCGTCTATTTTCAGCAGATCACATATGGACATTGGTTTTAATCCTGTTTTTGACTTTCCTTTTATTTATTTTTAAGAAAAAAGTTAAATTAACGAGACACCCCGTGCGTATTGCACTGGCAGTTATTCTTTTTCTTTCCATGTTTGTGCACCAGCTGTGGCTAATAGCAGAAGGGGCATGGGCACCTCAATCTTCACTGCCTCTTCACCTTAGTGATTTTACTGTCATTCTGGCCATTATCATGCTCATTGCAAAAAGCAACAGGCTGTTTCAGTTTATGTATTACGCAGGAATTGCTAGTTCCATCCAGGCCATTCTCACACCCGACCTTGGAGAGTATTCTTTTCCGCATTTCCAGTATATCGTTTTCTTTCTGTCACATGGAGGAGTGATCATTGCATGCTTGTTTATGATATTGGCCTATCACTTTTTTCCAACCTGGGGCTCATTATGGGCTTCAGTGCTGATTGTCAATGTTTATGCCGGATGTATTTATCTTTTAAATAAAGGGATTGGCTCAAATTATCTATACATCATGAAAAAACCTGAAAATGCTTCACTTTTAGATTTTCTTGGGGCTTGGCCGTGGTATTTGCTTTGGATGGAGGTCTTTATGATTGCGAGTTTTCTCTTTTTATACGGGTGTATTAAATTGAAGCAATTACGTTCTGATTAGATGAAAGTTTGTTGGAGGAATACTGGGCATCTGGTTACTGAAAATGATTTGGATAGTGCCAATATAAATGGAAAATTATATTTTATCAATCATATCGTGGGAAAACTGAGGATCAGTATACATTTGGCACGTGGGTTTAACGCGATTGGCGATTTACATGCTGAAACGAGTAAAATACTTTCCAGATTGCCTCTTTTACTGGCCGGACTTGGTAAAATACTGGCCTATTTATAGGAAATACTTTCTTTTTTCCAGATACCTCCCAGCAGACGGTGCGAAAGTTCACCATTATCATTAAGGAGCCTGCGCCATTGTCCAACTGGACCTCCTGTTTCCTCAGTCAAAAGAAATCCCCCAAAAAGTCAAACGCTGACTTTTTGGGGGAATTGTTGTAAGCCATGTTTGGGCTAATCAGTCGGCTCCGCAACTCGTTATAGTCCGCTCCATCGCCTAACCCTCGGTAAGATCGGCTACACCATACATGTCAAACCCAGACTTTTATGGCGGAGCCTTTTCTGTCTGCCTGCGCTAACCAGGCGATTTTGCATTTCCTATTATTTATGTGTTTTATTCGGCTTTTTCTTGCCCGGGTTTCCTTTGCCTTGGTGCTGTCTGTTCTGCTCGTCCTTTTGCTGTTTTTCATGTAAATCTTCGACGTAATTAGATGTGTTTTCCATAAAAAATGACCTCCTAAAATGACTTCATATTCTTACTATCTCCAGGTGTCCTAAAAAAATGAGTCAATCATTTAAATGAACCCAAATTGTCTATTATTTTAGAAAATCCTTTGCTGATTTGCCTATTACGCATTCAGGTTTTACAGCATATACTATTCTAACTTTTATGAATCGCGGCAGAGGAGGATCTTTTAGTGAACAAAAAAATTCCAAAGTATAAAGTCGGTGATACTGTCGTGATTGTTATGTACAGTACAGTTGGAACGGTTACAAACGTTCATCAAATCGATCAGCATTATCTATATGAAGTGAATCACAGCGAGATTTTATACTTTGAAAACGCGATCCAGCTTTACTCAGAATACACCGGAAAAGTCATTGATTCCGAAAAAATAGAAATTGAATTTCAGTACCATATTGGAGATATTGTACAAGTAAAGGGCTACGAAGAAGAGTTGTTCAAGGTAGTCGGTTTTCGTACAGAAATCTGGAGATATACAGAGGATGGCTGGGAAGATATTATCTATGAGCTCATGCGCATCAACGACGGGGAATGGCTTGAAGCATCCGAGGAAGAGCTTGTATTCATTTTGGGAAAAAAACAGGCAGGAACATTCGTTCAGCAGCTGAGCCTGATGCATATCGTTTCTCCAGAAAGTAAAGCGATGGAACAGCTCCTTGCCAAAGAAAAGCTGACAAAGCAAGAACCCGCTGCTCGCAAAGTAAAACGAAGCAAAAGGGATATTGTTGATGAACTTCTTGATATATACAATGATTATTTGTCATTGTACGATATGTTTGGTGATCCTGAGTATAAAGAAATGATGGATTTTATAATCGATAGTTTAAACAAGTATACAAAGGATCATTAAGAAAACAGTGAAATCAGCAAGTAAATAAAAAACGGCACACACCCGAAGAGCATAGCCCCCTGAAGGATCTTAATCGTTTGTTCAAGCAGTTGATCAAAGCCTGCTCCGTCTATAAATTGCAGCACGATATTTTCTTCTTCTTTTTTTGAAATCGCTTGTAAGTTCTTCATTTCAGGTCATCTCCTCTTTGGCTTGTCCATTTACTTAAATGGTATGCAGGCAAGGACAGATTATGAACATTAAAATTTATCGAAAGCTTATTCATTCCAGACATAGTTTTGAAAATTGGGACATATAAACAATTACTAAGGGGGCGGTGTTGTGAAAGAAATTGAAGTTATTATTGATACAGAAGAAATGGCAGAATTCTTTTACAATGAGCTGACGAAAAGGGGATACATTCCCTCAGAACTCGAACTGGATACAATAGCAGATATCGCATTCGATTATTTACTCGAAAAATGCATAATTGATGAAGATTTGGAAGACATAGAATAAACGACGAGGGTTCTCGTCGTTTTTTATTGGCGTCATGTCAAAATATTTTCTTTGCAATCAAATGGAGGGAGCTCATTTTCAGCAAATTCATTTTTACATTCTTTGTTATGTCTTTATAGGTGCCTGTGTGCGGAAAAACATCAAAATCTGAAATTAGATCTATATTCAAAAGCCAATCGCTGTATCTGTGAAAAGTATGATGAACATCTTCCCATGCATCCAGCAGCTTCGGGCTCTGGAATTTTTGCTTCTCTTTAGCAGCTGAGAAGAGGTGTGGCCAATAGTCACTTCTTGAGCCAGTATGCGGGGTATGCGTTGAAAATAACAATGCCTCATTGAAGACGGCTGGATGAAAAAGAGTTTGATAAAGGATCTTTCCTATTTTGATTCTTGCTTCAGGCTTAATAAAGTTATCTACTTCCATTCCTGCAAGCGAATATTTTTTATCATAAAAGTGCTTTTTGTATGGAAAGACAACATTCGTCAGTCCGCATTTTTCCTGCAGGGCATAAGGGAATGTTTTTAAGATGCCGGACGATTTTGACAGCAGCTGATTCTCCACATAATGCTGCTCGTTTGTAATTAAGGCAAGCGTAAGCACGTCAGAGTGTCTCTTTTTAAAAAACATCTCCCAGATTGGCATCATAAATCGCGAAACATTTAAAGCGGGCAATAAATGAAAAAGTGGTCTGCCGAATAAAAGGCTTTTTTCGTATAGCATCAGCTGCGGATAGGCATCATGGAAAATAAGAGCGTTTGCTGTTTCAAGAAATTGAAAAAGAGCGATAATCTCTTTTTCTGGCAGAAACTGACCGACAATGCCATTTTTCAAATCAGTCATGCTGTAGCCCCCGTTTCTTGACACCATATGGGCAAGAAAAGACCAATGAATTTCAGGGTGCTTTAAATAAAAAGCTAAATAGGCTTCCGTTCTTGTCAGGTTGTTCCTGTTCAACTCGGCAGTCTGAGCTCTTATGTCCAAAACAGCAAGTCTTTCTTCTCCATAAAGTACTAGGGGATTTTTCAAATCCAAAGAGTTTGACAAAGTTTTTTCCAGGTTTAATTTTTCCGTATTAGGTAAAAGGACAGGTAATGCTTTTTTCTTAAAAAGCGGGAGGATATTCATAATAGCCAGCTCCTATATCCGTGCCTCCTACTTACATATGAAAAAGCTGAAACTTTTGTTCTTATGAAACGTAGTAAATAAAGAAAGAAAGAGGGATCTATATGTTAAAAAAACTGATCAATTCATTTTTAGGGAAAAAATCACATCACAGATACAGCAGCAGCGACCGCAGAAATAGACATTACGG
This sequence comes from Bacillus sp. V2I10, assembly GCF_030817055.1. Lineage (NCBI taxonomy): Bacteria > Bacillati > Bacillota > Bacilli > Caryophanales > Bacillaceae > Bacillus > Bacillus sp. V2I10. Next base: position 2,635,897 of record NZ_JAUSYV010000001.1, read on the forward strand.
AAATCCCGCTAAGTATGGCCACAAGCATTATAAGCGGAAATCTAGATCAAGCCGTTTCTCAAGATCCTACAGCAGTTAATGGTTAACCTGTTATTAAAATATGGGGAAAGGCCGTTAAAATCAGGTAAAACGATTAACAGCAAATACATCATAAAAAAAGTGCTGGGTATGGGCAGCTATGGCATTACATATCTTACCGAAGATATTCATTGCAGGAAGTTTGCTGTCGTAAAGCAGCTTAGAGCTTATAAAGCGCGTTCCAGTAAAGGGCTGCTTTCGTTCATGCGGGAGGCTGACATTCAGTCAAGCATGCGCAATTCTGCCTTTCCCGATTTTTACGAATCTTTTCAATGGGAAAAGAAACATTTTATTTCAATGGAGTATGTAGAAGGCGAGACATTCGAGGATTTAATATTTATTAAAAAAGAAGCTTATGGAGAGAAGGAATCCTTTCATATATTGTTGAAAGTATTAAGGGCTGTAAAGATTCTTCATGAAAATGGAATTGTTCACAGGGATTTAAGAATACCGAACATTCTTATGAAAAATCAGTCCATTCATATTATTGATTTTGGATTAGCCAGAAGACTGAATGAATCTTATGAAGTATGCAAATCTGAAACAAAATACTCCGAAGAAAAGATTCTTTTCAGAGAGGTTTCCTATCAGAGCGATTTTTTTGCTTTGGGACATTTCGTGCTTTTTTTATTGTATTCAGGCTATGTTCCTTCTTCGAGAAAGAGCAGAAGCTGGGAAGATGAACTTGAATTATCATCGTTTGCTAAAGAAATTATAAAACGGATGCTCAAGCTTCTAAAGCCATATGATTCTATTGATGAGCTTATAGGGGAAGTGTTGAAGTGTGCGGATGGGAGAGAACAGAATGTCATTTTTTAATAAGATTCTTTCAAGTGTAGGGATTGGTGCAGCTAAAGTGGATGCGCGATTAGCTTCTGATAAAATTGTTTTGGGAGAAGAGCTGAAAGGGATCATTCACGTCGAAGGCGGAAACATCGAGCAGCAGATCGATGAAATCTACCTTTCTCTGCAAACAACTTATTTAAAAGAATCAGATGATAAGAAATATCATCAGACTGCTACCATTACAAAGGTGAAAATTAATGAACCATTTGTAATCAAGGCAAATGAAATAAAAGAAATTCCATTTGCTTTTCCATTGCCTGCTGACACACCAATCACCCTTGGCTCATCAAAGGTTTGGCTAGAAACCGGGCTTGATATTAAAGGAGCAGTTGACCCGAGTGACAAAGACTTTTTAGATGTAGCAGCACCGCCGCTCGTGCAAACAATTTTCTCCGCACTAAGGGACCTTGGCTTTAACCTGAGAAAAGTAGAAAATGAGGCAGCTCCGTATCATTTGAGGAAAAGGCTTCCTTTCATTCAGGAATTTGAGTTCTATCCAACCGCAGGTCCATTCCGCGGCAAGCTCGATGAACTGGAAGTCGTCATTTCAAATGTAAGCCATCACGGAGTAGAGCTGCTGCTTGAAGTAGATCGCCGGGCAAGGGGACTCGGAGGCTTTTTATCTGAGGCCCTCGAAATGGATGAATCCCTGGTAAAAGTTATGATCACTCAGCAAGATCAGGCATCTATCAGAAGAACACTTGAAAATGTCATACAGCGGTATAGTTAATCAAGGTGACAGCAGTGAAGAGTTTATCACTGCTGTTTTTTGATGGGAGATAACCAATTTAATAGGAGAGGAGAAACAAAATGAAGCAAAAATCACCAAAGCTTCCCCTAACTGACAAGGAGAGGGAACAGCTGAGAAAGGGCAAAATCAAACTCTTAGAGATAAAAGAGATGAAGGCAAACGAATTAGCTGCTTTAATTGAAGTTCCAAACGAACGTGCCCGGGTATTAATTGGACTTGCTGTCTTTCAGTCTATTCCGTCAGTGGGCCCAAAGCTTGCCCATAATTTCGCTGTGGATTTTGGCTTTTCTGCTTTAGCGGATATAAAGAACAGGAAAGGAGAAGAGCTCGTTCATGAACTTGAGAAAAAATACGGTGTATGGATGGATCCTTGTGTAGAAGATGTCATGAGATGTGTCGTCTATCATGCAAATCATCCAGGCAGCGATAAAAACTGGTGGGATTTTACCGAGGAGCGCAAGAAATACCGTGAAACATTCGGGTATCCTGATGACCGGCCCATTAAGGCGTGGCACGAGTAAAGAGCCTATTTTAATACTGTATCAACAAGAGTTACAGCAGTAAAAAAATCCTCCATTTTAAGAGAACAGACAAAAAAAGTGCGTCAGGGAACGTATAGTATAGAAAGACAGTTTATTTCTGACTTAATGGAAACGATTTGTCATGAACATTACATAGTTTTAACGCACTACAATTTAAGGAGGATGCAGCCATGATCTACGAAATTGAAATCGGCACAGAAAAAGGAAAATTATCTTTAATCACTCTCGGATTAGAGAAAGAAGACGTCATTAACAGTCTGCAGACAGACCGCTTTTTTATAGGCTACACGCACACAGGCCTTACATTCGGATTAAATGCAAATGAAATCGTGTCATTTGATATTCAAAAAAGAGAAACGGTCTCAAGCATGCTTGCAGCAGCTCTTACAGAGGAATTCGGCGGGGAAACAGCTGAAAAGTTTCCTTTTTTGTCTACTGCATTATTAGAAACTGTTTAAACGTATACTGAATACCGCAGATAAATTTCGGATGGACTATATACATAAAGAGAATCGAAGCGAGCTCCGCGCTTCTTGTGAAAAGGGAAGGGTTGAAAGTGGATATGAGTGAGAATCTTTGGACTAGAAAGTATACAGTACTGGATAAAACGCGGGAACAATTAATCAAGGACCTGGAAATTCAAGCAGCTTATTATCCTTATATAGATGCTGCAAAACAGCGTATTCAAGATACCGGAAAATATGGACCGGTGCATGATGCAGCAGACCTCTTCCTTCAATATTTAGAGGAAGAATGTAAGTCTATAGAAAATGAAGCCAACTAAATATTCAAGCTGAAGGCGTTTCTATAAAGAAACGTCTTTTTACGAAAAAAAGCTCAAAACAAAACGCTGTCTATGTATACAGAACATAAACAGCGTCTTATCTTGAATCAAACATATTCACTTTTTTGTTCTTTCCTTTCTTACTAATAACCATTCGTTGCTTTGAATCAATTGATTGCTTTCAATTAATGTCTTGCACGGATTCGATCAGTTTATTCTTTTGCTTTGATTTCCCGCATGCCCACATGCTGCGAAAATAGTTTTCACGGGCTATTTTCATCTGCATCATGATCTTAGCATGCTTCGCTCACCGTCGTCATTGGAATCATCCCCTTAGTCAGATTCACGTTTCCCCGCATATCCACACATCTCAAAATCAGTTTTCACGGGCTGATTTTTTACTGGATGTGATTCTGATATGCTTCGCTTACCGTCGTCATTGGAATCACGCCTTCCTATGAGTGAGTAAATTCATCTTAACAAAATCTTAACAATAATTAAACATTCAGAATAATCTGTATATAGGCAAATAAAGCGTTTACAACTTGTAAATCTCTCAAATTCTCTGTTTTTCTTAGTTTCTCATTGAATTTCGTTTTTTTATTTTTCAGCGGTGCTTAAATATTCATTGCTAATACGTACAAGGGTTGATAAAATTAATTTAAAATTCAGAAAAAACGGAGGTTTTCCATGCCGACAGAAGCTGAAGTACGTCCTTTTACAGAAAGTGATATTGGAAAAACAGCTTTATCTGAAAGCTTTAAAATTGATCTTCGCACCTATACAGAGGAAGAAAAAGGCGAGCTTTTTGCAACAAATCTGGTTCGGGACTGGTCGATGCTGACGTGGAAGGATGTTAGAAAACCTTACGAAGTCAAAACATTTGCAAAAGATCGAAAGGACTGGGAAAAAGAAAATCAAAAGTCCATGCCTGTTCATACATCATGGCAGTATTTTAATAAATCCTTCCATGAATGGAGATGTACCGGAAGAAATGAATGCATTTAATGATGAACTGAAGAAATATTTTGCTGCATTCCGTCCGGCTGAGGTTAAAGATGTTCTAGGCAGATCAATGAAGCTCAGGCTTTGGAATTATATTCACCGAATTGAAGATGGCATCTGGGATCCGCGGGGGAAAAGAGCACTGTTTGAAGGGCTGCATGTTTCAAAGCCTAGAATTCTATTTTTAGGGGCTGCCGAAGGCTATGAAGCGATGCAGCTTGCTGCCATGTATCCAGGCGGTGAAATTGTCATGGTGGACTATGATCCGTTTTGCCGAGACGGCCGTTTTGCCGAATTTCCTGAGCATTATCCTTTTTTAGGTGAAAACCCTGTGACTGGCGCACCCAAAGTGTGGTATAAGAACGATTTTAACATCACTTACCTTGTCGAAGATATTCGAAATCTTCCATTTGGAAAAGAGTTTGACATCGTCATAAGCGTTGGCATGATTGAACATTTTCCTGATGACCAAAAACCTGAGTCCATTGATTGGCACAGAAAGTTTTTAAAAGATGGGGGATATGCGATCTTAACTACCCCGAGGGCTCAGTTGAAATCTAAATTATATTATCAGATCATGGCTGATGTCATGAATCATACTTACAGGGAATTAATGACCATTCAGCAAATGGGAATGTACATTTATGAAAACGGTTTCGATATTTTAAGGCACGGTTTTATTAAAGTTCATAACGGAATTATTGCCAGACCTCGTTAAAAAAAGGAGGAATATAAAATGCTATTCTTTTCGCTATTTGAAAATGACCAGCCAACCATTCTTTCCTAAAGAAGGAAAAGGATGAATTCCAGCCCTGTCTTTAGGATATGGAAAGTAAAATCCTAACTGGATGGAGGCGTCATCAATGAAAAAATCATGGGCAGGAGCGGTCTGTTTATCACTTGCCGCAGGCATATGGGGCGGAATGTATGTGGTCAGCAAATACGTGCTTGAGTACATTCCCCCTTTTACATTAGTCTGGCTGCGTTTCATTATTGCGTTTGCCGTTTTATTCACTCTGCTGAAAATTTCTCAAAAAGGCATGAAGCCTAAATATTCAAAACAGGATTATATTCTCTTTGCATGGATCGGATTCATTGGCTATTTCGTTTCCATACTATGTCAGTTCATCGGCACAAAATTGTCTGATGCTCATACTGGAGCACTGCTCACATCAGCCACTCCTGCCTTTGTCGTTCTGTTTGCAGGTGTTATTCTTAAGGAAAAGATTACGCCAAGAAAACTGATCTCTGTTCTTTTGGCGACAATTGGGGTCATCATCGTCATTGGGTACAAGCAAAACATGGAATACAGCGGGAGCCTTTTTTTAGTACTGGCTGCAGTAACGTGGGCCTTGCTTTCTGTATTTGTCAAAATCGCATCTAAAAGATTTTCATCTTTAACAATCACAACTTATGCGATTTCTTTTGCCGTTATATTTACAAGTCCATTTGCTGTTTGGGAATGGAATGTGAATGCTATTACTGACATTAGTCCTTTGGTAATTACAGGGATTCTTTATTTAGGAATTATATCAACAGCAGGTGCTTTTTTTCTATGGAACAAAGGGATGGAATTAATGGAAGCTGGAGCAGGTTCCCTATTCTTCTTTTTCCAGCCATTGACGGGGGCATTTTTAGGATGGCTGCTTTTGAACGAAGGACTGAGTCCGTCTTTTTTTCTGGGAGGAGCTTGTATAATTGCAGGTGTTATTCTTGTTTCAGTAAAAAACCGGGTGACTGATTGAAAAATAAGTGGAATACTTTGAAAAGGCTGTGACATCAGCCTTTTTTTAGTGCCCATTTTAAAGCAACATCTCAGAAATGTATTTATTCTGAAAATAAGGCGTGACCTTTTCTTTTGCAGCACCCATCTATAAAATAAGAGATGAGTTGTAAATCTGCCTTAAGGTGTGATTCTTATTTTCTTTCTTTTTGCCGCAATAGGTCTTCTGATTGGCATTTTATCCGGATTTTTCGGTGTTGGCGGCGGTTTTATATTAACCCCTGTCTTGCTGCTGATGAATACAGAGCCAATTACTGCAATAACGATCAGTTTATTATATACAATCGGAACATCGGTTTCGGGGATGGTTGCTCATCTGAAATTGAAAAACCTGAGATGGAAAGAAGCTATAATTATAGGTCTAAGCGGAGTGGCAGCAACTCAGGCAGCCAATCCTTTTGTCTATTACTTAAATAATAATGGATATGATGAAACCATCATTCCCGTCACTTATATTCTCCTTTTGAGTTATTTTGCCTGGAGCTTGCTGTTCAGAAAGAAAAAGAAGAGCAATGGGGTAAAACCTATTAAAAAATGGGCGATAGTCTTTTTAGTGCTTACGGGAGGAATTGGTGGATTTATCTCAACTATGCTTGGTGTCGGCGGAGGGTTTATCATCGTGCCGCTCTTAATTTCGTTATCCGGTTTTTATCCTAAAGACGCAATCGGGACAAGTCTTCTCAGTGTTTTATTTATTGTCAGCAGTGGCTTTATCACTTATTTTATAAAATCTCCCATAGATTTATCGATAGGCGCTTTTTTGATAGCGGGAGGCCTTGCAGGTGCTCAGGCCGGAGCTTATATGACAGCCAAATACGAACATGCAGAGATGAAATTGCTTCTTGGCATGCTGTATTGTTTCACAGCAATGAGCGTAGGCATGAAATTGATTGGCTTTGAAGTTTTGGGCATGATTATTCTGTTTTTATTTTTAGGTTTACTTTACATGAAAATGGCAGCGTCCTTTATAACCCGCCGAAATAAAATCCGTTCCTATTGAGCGGCTTGTTTTATATAAAAGCCAAACCGAGAACGTCCGTATTTCGCCTGAACTGCGAAATACGGACATTCTCTGTTTTCTAATCAAACCTTTTCCCCACCACAACCCCATCAACAGCTAGTCTTTTTACATTTTTATAATCATATTTATTGTGTATGCCCCAAATATAGAGAGTCAGCTTCGCCCGTTTGGCCTGCTGATAAAAATAATAATTCAGGCACCGTTTGTGCAGGGTGATAAAATCAATTTTTGCTCCCAGCTCATTTAGCTGATGATAGGGGATATGAGAAGAGATAACAAGTCCTTTTTTAATTTGAGGCAGGAATGCATTCAGAAGCATAATGCTCTTAAGCTCAGTTGATTGGATGGAGAGCATAGAAAACTCATTAGGAGAGTAATCGTCCAATATTTTATCTTAAAGGACTTTTTCGATGCCTGGATAAATAGAGGGGCATTTTAAATCAATGAGCAGATGATAGCGATCATTATATTTCATAAAAACTTCATCTAACGTAGGAATTTTTTCGCCTGCGAATGATTCTTCATACCATTCACCGACATCGAGATTTTTCAGCTCCTTTAATGTCAGATCTGAAACTTTTTTATCAAGGCCTGCGGTTCTTTTCAGGGTAATGTCATGAATGACAACCAAATGTTTATCCTTGCTCATTTGAACATCAAGCTCAATCATATTGAATCCATCACGTATTTTCATGAGCGAGAGAGGATAGTCCGCGGTGTGCAATAAAAAGCTCTTCATCATAGGATGGCGAATCTGCCGCCAGCACATAATGCGCAAGGAAGGAAAGCAAAAATACAATGACCACCAGATATTTCAGTTAAATCATCCTTTCTGACTGAATCAGAGTCTTATGTCCTATAATATGCCAATGATGGACAAAGCGTTTATGTGAATGTTTCTCCTTTAGTTTTGAAAAAATAAAAGGGTGACAAATTTTAGAGAAGGAGGAACAAGTATGGCACATAAACATCAAAATAGTGCAGAGCAGAAAGCGAAAAAACAGCCTGCAAAGCATCAGGAAGAGTTTTCAAGCGAGATCGCTCATAAAGCAAAGCCGGCTCCTGGGCACAAAGAGCAAAAAAAACATAAAAAAATATAAAGATGGCAGCGGGGGAGGAGTTTCAATGAAAAAAATAGCTCTTTTTCTTTTTCTTTTTATCTTTCTGGCTGTACTTTATCAAATGGAAGGTATTCAGCAGATGGATAATGCAGTTGTAAAAGGTGCAGAGGATTTTCGGACTGAGCCTTTTAATTTCTTTTTTCTCACAGTCAGTGATATTGGGTCAATCAAAGTGGAATTTCCCATTATGATCTTCGCATCTATTGTTCTTTTGTTTTTTAGAAAGTTTTTGCCTGTCATATTTTTGTGGGGAACTTTCTATTCCATTCGCTTTATCAATGATGAGCTAAAGGATTTATTTCATAGGGAAAGACCGTCCTTTGATGCAGTTATCCATGCAGCGCATTACAGTTTTCCAAGCGGACATGCAATGAATTCAACTGCTTTTTATGGATTTCTTTGTTATTTGGTGCTTTCGTTCACATCATCAAAGCAAAGAAGCAGAAAATGGTGGATCGGAATCACGGTTATTTTGATAGGCTTAATCGGCATGAGCAGAATCTATCTGGGCGTGCATTACTTAGTAGATGTTCTGGCCGGATTTTCAGCTGGTATGGTCTGGCTGCTCGTCATTATAAAAGTATACGAAATGATAAAATCGACAAAACTAGACTATCTTAAATGAAGGAAATTTGCCTTTTGCCCTCTAATACATAATGTATCGACTTGAAGGGGGAATCGTAAAATGGGGTTAAGTCTTTTTACGGTAAAAAAGAGGTGCCAGAATTACGACATCACCATCTTCCAAACACCTAAATTTGGTGAAGAAAAAGGCTATGAACAAGTATACCGTCTGAATATAAAGGCTTCAGGACATAGTGAAGCTCTTCAACATGTTTTTTGTATGTTTAACGTTTCTGACCGAGTGCCGAATGATTATGAGGCAAGGTTTATATCAACTGGAGATATTCTTTTAATTGACGAAGTAAAACGCGGACAAACATACTACAAGCTGTTATCCGGCGGCTGGACAAAGATTAACAGGGTTCATGTAAGATAAAGAAAGGCAGCGATCTGACATCGCTGCCTTACTAATTTTATAAGTTATGACCAGGCCCATTTTTTCGTTTGGCTGAAGTTTCTTCTTTGCCGTGAGCATTTTCTTCTGCTTCAATTGCTTCAGGCGGTATATGGTTATTCTTTTTTTGCCCATTGATGCGATTACGGTGTTTTTTGCCCAAAAGTAACCCCTCCTTGTCCTCTATATTTTTTACAAACTAATCGGTTTTCACTACAGTAAATAATTTTCATGTATAAGATGCTGGTTAAATCGGAAAATGTAGAAGGAGAAAAGATTTTGAGTGCTGATTATGGTATATTGAAAAAGCACCTTTTTATACATATAACTGGAGGTATGAACGATGAGTGTTCACATTGGAGCAAAACAAAACGAAATTGCAGAATCTATTCTTTTGCCTGGAGATCCGCTTAGAGCTAAATATATAGCAGAAACGTTTTTAGAAGATGCAGTATGCTATAACGAAGTACGCGGGATGCTTGGATTTACTGGAACGTATAAAGGCCATCGCATCTCTGTACAGGGTACAGGCATGGGTGTTCCATCAATTGCGATTTATGTAAATGAGCTTATGCAAAGCTATAATGTTCAAAAATTAATCCGTGTTGGAACGTGCGGTGCCATTCAGCAGGACGTTAAAGTAAGAGACGTAATTCTGGCGATGAGTGCGTCAACCGATTCACAAATGAACAGAATGACTTTCGGCGGTGTCGATTACGCGCCAACTGCTGATTTTGAATTACTGAAGTACGCATATGATGCTGGAACTGAAAAAGGATTAAAACTGAAAGTCGGAAACGTCTTTACTGCAGATATGTTCTACAATGACAACTCCGAGCTTGAGAAATGGGCGAAATACGGTGTTCTGGCAATTGAAATGGAATCAGCAGCACTCTATACGCTTGCAGCTAAATTCGGCCGTAAGGCATTATCCGTGCTGACAGTAAGCGACCACATCTTAACAGGCGAAGAAACAACATCTGAAGAGCGTCAAACGACGTTTAATGAAATGATGGAAATTGCATTAGAGGCAGCAATTAAATAAAAAAGGAAACGCACGAAAATTTTTTCGTGTGTTTCCTCTTTTTTTCGACAAGATCTGCCACAATTGACAGATATAGTTTTTCTCATTTTAGGCAATAGTGATAAAATGAAAGCATGAAAGACATACAGGCAGGTAGGGTGAACAAATTTTGAACATAAAAAAAGCTACAGTAATGACTATTATTCCCATGACGCTTTTACTTTCGGCATGCACTGGAATTCAACTGTCAAAGGATCTTAATCCATTTAAAGAAGGCCAATCTGAAACCCAGCAGGAAAAGCAGAGTTCTGCGGAAGAAAAGCCAAAAGAAGAAACCGCTCAGTTCCAATTAGAAGAGCAATTTTTCAACAAGATTCAAGAAGTCAATGGAAAGCCGACGATTACAAATCCCGAGAATCGAATGGTGCTCGTGAATAAGGAATATTCTCTTCCTTCTGCATATGAGCCCGCTGACCTTGTTGCTCCTAAGGTGGCGTTCTCATTTGGAGATACAGATGTACCGCAGCGTTACATTCGTAAAGAAGCAGCCATTGCCCTTGAAAAAATGTTTGCACAGGCAACAAAAGAAGGTATTGAGCTATTTGCAGTATCCGGATACAGGTCGTATGAACGTCAAACCGGCATTTTAAATGTTGAGAAAGCACTTAAAGGCGATGAAGTGGCACTTGAAACAGTTGCTCTTCCAGGTCAAAGCGAGCATCAGACCGGCCTTGCAATGGATATTACAAGCAGAAGCGCCGGTATGGATATAACCGAGAAATTCGGAGATACGCCAGAAGGAAAATGGGTTAAGGAGAATGCCCATAAATTCGGCTTTATTATCCGCTATCAAAAAGGAAAAGAAGATATTACACAGTTTGCATATGAGCCATGGCATTTGCGCTATGTAGGAGTAAATGAAGCAGCGGAAATCTATAAAAACGATCTGACGCTTGAAGAATTTTTTGCTGAAGTGAAGAAAATGTAATGAGTCATCCTGATCTTGATCTGTTGAATTATGACCTGGATGTCATCTTCATTGGGTTTAACCCGAGTTTGTATTCAGCTGAAGTCATGCATCATTATGCAAGTAAAAGCAATCGTTTTTTGGAGAATTCTTTCTCATGCAGGAATAACGGACAGGCTTTATTCGCCTAGTGAAGATTTCAAGCTTCTTGAAAAAGGATTTGGTTTTACTAATATCGTCCACAGACCAACGAAGTCTGCTGCGGAAATAACAGCCGAAGAGTATCGTGAAGGCAAAAAAGTGCTATTGAATAAGCTGATGTTCTATCAGCCGAAAATAGCCTGCTTCGTCGGTAAAGGTGTTTATTTATCCTATAGCGGAAAACAGAAAGCAGATTGGGGTCTGCAGCCCGATTCAGCAGCTAAAGGCGTTATGGAATTCACTGCCCCTTCTTCAAGCGGACTGGTGAGAATGAAGCAGGATGAGATTGTTGATATCTATAAAGGTTTAGCTAATTTGATCAAAGAAAAGCAGTCATTCATTTAATAGTGAAAAGACTGCTTTTTTTGTTCATTCATTTACTTACCAGAACAGCAAACCGCCTAAAACCACGCCTGTTACAAACGCTAAGCCGATTCCATAAGGATAACCATAGCCATAGCCGCCGTAGCCGCCGTAAAATCCCATGCCGAAACCGCCGCGCCCGCGTCCTCCAAAGGGCTGAATATAAACCTTTTGCCGAGTAACATTTGTAATTCTGCCAACATGCTGATTTCCAAATCGATCACTGATGCGGACAACTTTACCATGGTACTGACAGCAAAGGTTATAATAATTTTGAGACAAATTTTTTTCCTCCCTTCAACCTGCTTCCTCATAATCTATGAAAAATAAGGGAGAAGGGTTTGTACGTATACCCCCGATATGCTTTATTTCATACATCTGAAAATGCGAAATTGAACGGCGAGATAATAGGCTTCACGGAGTTTTTCGTGCTCAGCAAGCATGTCAAAATAAACGGGATCAAGATTTTCTGACATATCAAACTCTGTTGTCGGTTCATCTTCTTCTATTATAAAGTCATCTTTTGTGCGGACTTCAATTTTTTGAAAGCCTGCTGATTTTATTGCGGACTTCCACTCCTCTTCATTAAATAGATGGTGAAACTCGTAAAATGACTGAATTTTTTCCTTTAGTTTGCGGTCAGTCTGATCTGCAGCTGTCACTTCAATCGCGAGAAGAACACCGTTATCTTTCATTACCCGGTTCAGTTCTCTCAATGACTGAACAGAATCTGTGAAGCTCAAAACAGACTCGCAAAAAATGAAGTCAAATTGTTTTTCTTTGAATGGAAGGTTCTCGACTGATCCTTGTACAAGGCATTTATCTTCTTTTAATCTGTTTTTTGCTTTTAAAAGCATAATGGGGTCAATATCTAAACCGGTCACATTATAATTAAGCGATTTTAGAAACTGCAAGGTTTGGCCGGTTCCGCAGCCAGCGTCAAGAATGGATGCTGATACAGGAATCATTTCAAGTTCGATGATCTCCTTTGTCAGCATGAAACCGCCTGGATGGGCACCCCCAACTCCAAGTTGTGCAAGTAAATCAAGATAGCCAGGCATTTGCATGAACTCCTTTCAAACTAAATTATGCGGTTTTCCATCTTCCTATGAAGTTGATTCTCCAAATTTGTCCGAAAATCATTAAATAAAATTGAATTTTAAAACACTGAGAATGGTTTCAGCTTTATAGTAAATACTGTTTGAAGGACCTAGGATTCGCTGTGTTTTTAGTTGACGTTTTTGTTTTCGTTACTCATAATGATTACATAATGAGGGTGGTGTTAATTTGTTTAAAAATAACAATGTGAAATTTCTGTTTGCAATCCTTTTAACTGCCATCATTAGCGCAGGTATTACGTTTGCGGTCGTTCAGAAAGACAGCGGCCTGAGTCAGGCGCAGGGGAAAAGCGATGACCCCTTTGAAAAGCTTTATTCTACATACGACACGCTTAAAGGCGAATTTTATCAGGATACAAATCAGGAAAAACTTGTAGACGGTGCAATTAAAGGAATGCTTCAATCTTTGGATGATCCGTATTCAACTTATATGGATCAGGAGGAAGCAAAGGGCTTCAATGAGAATATTTCATCATCTTTTGAAGGAATTGGTGCCGAGGTTCAAGAATCTGACGGGAAAATTATGATTGTTTCTCCTATTAAAGGTTCACCCGCTGATAAAGCCGGCCTTAAGCCAAAAGACAAAATTCTGAAAGTCGATGACAAAAGCGTTGAAGGAATGACAGTCAACGAAGCTGTTATGCTGATCCGCGGGGAAAAAGGCTCAAAGGTTCAGCTCGTTATAGAACGTGACGGTGTCGGAGAGCTCGATTTTAATCTGACAAGAGATACTATCCCTTTAGAAACAGTTTATACAGAGGTTGAAAGCGGAATTGGCAAGGTTCAGATTACAAAGTTTTCAGAAACGACCGGAAAAGAACTGGCTGATGCTTTAAACGAGCTGAATGATCAGGAAGTGAAGGGACTTGTGCTTGATTTAAGACAAAATCCAGGCGGTCTGCTTGATCAGGCGATTGCAATGAGTGATATTTTCGTCCCTAAAGGAAAAACCATCATGCAAATCGAAAACAAAGATGGTTCAAAAGAAGTTCAAAAATCCCAAAATGATTCTGCCGTGAATGTTCCAGTTGTCGTTGTTGTAGATAATGGAACCGCAAGTGCTGCAGAAATTATGGCCGGTGCTTTGAATCAATCTGCCGGTATTCCAATTGTCGGAGAAAAAACGTTTGGGAAAGGGACGATCCAAACAGCCAAAAGCTTTGAAGACGGATCCTCGATTAAATACACGATCGCGAAATGGCTGACGCCTGACGGATCATGGATTCATAAAAAAGGAATCGAACCGCAGCATAAAGCAACTCTTCCGGCATATGCAAATCTTCCATATTTAAATCCAGATAAAGAATTAAAGCAGGGAGATTCATCTGCTGAAGTGAAAGTAGCTCAGCAAATGCTTGAGGCATTAGGCTACAAAAATGTAAAAACAGACGGATTTTATGAAGAAACAACAAAAAATGCTGTCACAGAATTTCAAGCAAAGAACAGCCTGAAATCTACTGGAACTATTAGTGGAGAAACAACGATTAAAATGCTTGAAACGCTGCAGGCACAGCTGAAAGAAAATGATACTCAGATGGAAGAAGCTATCAAGGTATTAAAGGAACAAATGTAGAGAAAAAAGGACTTAAAAGCGCAGACTTCATTGTCTGCGCTTTTTTCCATAATAAGGAGTTTTTTCTTTAATAGGAAGGGTATAGGAATAATGGAAAAACAACCGGATATGAGTTGACTTTCAAATTGAAACAACCTATAATTAATTTTGAATTCGAGATATATGGATTGAAGATAGTTGTTCTCGAAAATAACGAACATTACACGAGGAGAGATCGGAATGTCAAATGTGAAATTAGCTGTCATTTACTACAGTTCTACAGGTACGAACCACAAGCTTGCTGCTTGGGCTGAAGCTGGAGCAAAAGAAGCTGGCGCCGAGGTAAAAGTGCTTAAAGTTCCTGAGCTTGCACCGCAATCAGCGATTGATTCTAATCCTGCATGGAAAGCGCACCTTGAAGCGACAAAAGATGTTCCTGAAGTTACATTAAATGACCTGGAATGGGCAGATGCCATCATTTTCAGTGTCCCGACTCGATTTGGTAATGTTCCTGCTCAAATGAAGCAATTTTTTGATACAACCGGCGGACTCTGGTTTCAAGGAAAGCTTGCCAATAAAGTAGTCAGTGCCATGGCTTCTGCAAGCAATCCCCACGGCGGTCAGGAAGCAACAATCTTAAGCTTATACACAACGATGTATCACTGGGGAGCTATTGTAGCCGCACCGGGCTATACGGATCAGTCTCTATTTGAAGCAGGCGGGAATCCGTACGGTACCTCTGTAACAGCCGATCAGGACGGAAATTTAAAAGAAAATGTTGAAGCAGCCGTGAAGCATCAGGCTAAACGAACTGTTACAGTTGCAGAATCCATTAAAAAAGGCATGCAATAACACGAAAAAAACGTTAATGAAAATAAAAAAAGGGTTTGGCTTACATGCCAAACCTTTTGCAGGAGCGATTAACCATGAAACACATTTTTGAAAAAGGCAAAAACCGCAATCGAACATTACTGCTGCTGCATGGAACAGGAGGGGATGAAAATGATCTTATTCCGCTCGCTAAACATATCGATGCAGATGCTAATATTTTAAGTGTAAGAGGAAACGTTCTCGAACATGGAATGCCCCGCTTCTTCAGAAGATTGGCAGAGGGCGTATTTGATGAAGAGGACCTGATTTTCCGAACAGGTGAATTACATGACTTTTTAAAAGAAGCAGCTGAAAAGTATTCATTTGACCGTTCAGAACTTGTTGCAGTCGGCTATTCGAATGGCGCCAATATTGCAGGAAGCTTGCTATTCCATTATGAAAACTCTTTGAAGGCGGCTATTCTTCATCATCCAATGGTACCAAGGAGAAATATTGAAATCCCATCATTAAGCGGAACACCGATTTTCATTGGTGCAGGCATGAATGATCCGATCTGCCTGCCTCAGGAAACACGTGATCTCGCAGACATCCTGAAAGCAGCCAATGGGGAAGTAGTTATACATTGGGAAAACCATGGTCATCAGCTGACGTCATCTGAGGTAGAGGCTGCAGCTGCTTGGTATGATTTAAATTTAAGATAAGTTATGCATCAAAAAGGAGTGCCGGCTTGAAGTGACCCCTAAAAGTTAGACACATAATTTCGTTAAGCTACTTGTTGGGCAAGAGTCCGGTATTGTACCGGGCTCTTGCCTTTTAATTTTGTCTTAATTCGTTTGTGGTTATAGTAATGGATGTACTTCCTTAGTTCTTCTTTAAAATGTTCCACATTTTTAAAGTCTTGGTAAAAAAGGAATTCTGATTTTAGAATGCCAAAGAAATTTTCAATGACCGCATTGTCGTAACAGTTCCCTTTACGAGACATGCTTTGAGTGATGTCCTTTTTCTTCAAAGCCAGACGGTATTTCTTCATTTGATAGTGCCATCCTTGATCCGAGTGAATGAGTAACGTATCTTCTTTGCGCATTTTTCTTAGGGCTTTATTTAACATACTCGATACAAGGGAATAGGTCGGTCTAGAGCCAATCGTATAGGTGAGAATTTCGCCATTGTATAAATCTAGCATAGGTGAAAGATACAGTTTTTCTCCAAATAATTTGAACTCGGTAATATCGGTTACCCATTTCTCATTCGGCTTGGACGCCTTGAAGTTCCGATTTAGCACATTTTCGGCAACCTTGCCTGCTTCACCTTTGTACGACCGATATTTCTTTATGCGGACTAGGCACTTCAATCCTAGTTCTCTCATAAGTCGATAAACTTTCTTATGATTAACATGCAGTCCTCGGTTGGCTAGCTCAGCACGAATACGCCGGTACCCGTATCGGCCTTTATGTTCATGAAAAATGTCTTTAATCGCCGTTTTTAATTCAGCATCTTTATCTGGGCGTTCAAGCTGCTTCGTCAAATGGTAATAGGTACTGCGAGGAATACCCGCAAGCTTTAAGAGTGATTTCACCGGGAATTCCTGCCTCAATTCATAGACTACTTTCGCTTTGTCTTGTTTGGTGATTTTTCTTTGTTCTGAACTAAGGCATTCAACTTTTTTACATAAGCAAGCTCCATACGTAAACGTTCATTTTCAGCCTGAAGAGCTTCAATAGAACCTGTCACTGGTTCTTTTATCTCGCTTACTTTAGGGTTTTCTTTTTTCATCGATGACCGCCCCTTTTCCCTTGGAATAAGGCCGTCCACTCCTTGTGTGTCGAATAACCTCTTCCATCGATTAATCGTAGAGGGAGATTGAATTTTAAAGATCGCAGCTGTCTCACTGAGGGACGTCCCGTGTTCGTTCATATAGGTAAGTACCTTTAGTTTATCGTCCAAAGAATAGGTTGTATATCGTTTTTTAAACGCATTTTCTCCGTTATATTGATACTGCTGGATCCACCTGTGAAAAACCCCATGAGCTACTCCTATGGATTTTGCGATCGCTTTGTGTCCTTCAATGCCATTAAGATATCGCTTAACGGCATTTACCTTTTCCTGTTCTGTAAATTTAGCCATAAAAAAACTGCACCTCCAAATGTTAGGTCGTGTCTAA
The DNA here is from genome assembly GCF_030817055.1 of Bacillus sp. V2I10. Classification (NCBI taxonomy): domain Bacteria; kingdom Bacillati; phylum Bacillota; class Bacilli; order Caryophanales; family Bacillaceae; genus Bacillus; species Bacillus sp. V2I10. Next base: position 2,653,063 of record NZ_JAUSYV010000001.1, read on the forward strand.
CATTTGGGGTGCAGTTCAGCTTGGCACTCCTTTTTGATGTACTTAATTATGCAGTTCCGTTTCGTGGTTTCTGGCTCACCGCCAGAACAGATCCGCCATAAGATTCAAACCCGGACATCTAAGTCTTTCGGGGCTAAACGGTGGGTTCCGCTATTCTAGTTATTGAGCTTTATACGCGCCATCAAGCAATACAGCTTGGCCAGTCACGCCTTTTGCTTTGTCACTTACTAAGAAAACATCAAAGGCAGCGATTTCATCAACTGATAACAGCCGTTTTTGCGGTACAAGAGGATAGATGACCTCTCCCCAGCACAATTTCAAGCTCTACATTTCTTGTTTTAGCATGCTGCTTAAGCTCCTTTGGCAGATTTACCTAACATTAAATTCCCTCCAAAGGATATAAATAAAACAAAAACCGGCAAAGATTTTCCTTTGCCGGTCTGCTAATTATAAAAATGTGCTCAATTCATCGATGCTGATGCGTGAGCTTTGGTGTGCAGGTTTAGCTGCTTTACCGATAGAGATGAGCATAACTGGTGCATAGCGGTCTTCAATTTTAAATGTTTCAGACAGCTGCTGAGCATTAAAGCCGCCGATTGCACATGTATCAAAACCTTTAGCTTTTGCAGCAAGCATAAGCTGCATAGCTGCAAGTGAGGCATTGCTGAAAGCAGCATCACGTGCGTAAATCGGATTTTGATAAGCGCCATTGATTTGGCCTGCAAGTGTTTCTTTAATTTCTTCTTTCATAAAACCTGCTTCTACAAGCGGATTATAAACTTGATTTGTGTTCTTATTTGCTTCAAGATCGCCCAAAATGGCAACTACTGCAGAGGCTTCAGTAATTTGGCTTTGGTTATAAGCAATAGGAAGAAGTCTTTCTTTAGACTCATTACTATGGAAAACCATGAAGTTCCAGTGCTGAAGATTCCATGCAGATGGAGCCTTTCCAGTAATCTCAAGAATTTCTCTGAGTTGATCTTTGCTGATTTTTGCAGATGGATCATATTTGCGCACAGAGCTGCGTTCAGACATAATAGACAAGATACTTTCTGTTGTAGATGTTGACATGTGAAAAACCTCCATTGTTGAATATCGTTTATAAATACGTTATAATATACAAAAAGTTACAGGCTAACTTTTCGTAAGTTAAGTGTTTGACTTTTGTTATCATAAAATGATTAAGAATATATGTCAAGAAAAAAGACGGTAAAGGAGATTCAGGATGGAATCTAATTTATGTCCCAAAATGGAAAAAGCATTCGGATTTTTAGGGAAAAGATGGACAGGTTTAATCATCCATGTCTTGTTAGACGGACCTAAACGATTTAAGGATTTAACAGATACCATTCCTAGTATTAGCCAAAAAATGCTTGTGGAACGATTGAAAGAATTGGAATCGGCGGGCATTGTACAGCGGGTTGTCATTCCTGATACACCAGTAAAGGTCACATATCAGCTCACAGAAATGGGGCACTCTCTAGAAAAAGTAATGAAAGAAGTGAAAGAATGGGCTGATCGCTATTGCTTTGAGGAGGGGAAAAAGGAATGAACCGAACAGTCATCATTACAGGCGGTTCCAACGGGATAGGGGAAGAACTAGTTAAACAGTATGCTGCTAAAGGGGACAAGGTTATTTTTGCTGATATTGATGCAAGAAAGGGTAAAAGCATTGAAAGTAATTATGAAAACACTTATTTCGTTCAAACGGATGTAAGAAATGTTCAGGACATTAAACAGTTAATTCAAGAAGCAGAACGTACAGCCGGCAGAATTGATATCTTAATTAATAACGCGGGAGTCTCCAGATTTAAATCCCCCTTTGAGCTGACTTTGGAGGATTGGGACGATGTTATTAACACGAATTTAAGAAGCACGTTCTTCTGTTCAAAAGAGGCAGCGAAGGTGATGAGAAAGAATTCTGCCGGCGGTTTTATTGTAAATATCGCTTCTACACGGGCATCGATGTCAGAACCGGGATCAGAAGCTTATGCTGCTACAAAAGGCGGAATTGTTGCGCTGACCCATGCGCTTGCCGCTTCCTTTAGTGAAGAGCGGATCAAAGTGAACAGCATTTCACCTGGTTGGATTGAAACAAAGGATTACGAGAACCTGAGACAGATCGATCATGATCAGCATCTTTCAAAACGGGTAGGCACGCCTGCTGATATTGCCAAAGCCTGTTTTTATTTAACAGATCCTGAAAACGACTTTGTAACAGGCTCTAATATTGTCGTAGATGGCGGGATGACAAGAAAAATGATATATGAACATTAAAGACTGCCTGGCCATAGGCAGTCTTTTTTTGTAACTTTACCATTATACTCGGGTATGTCAAACAGTTTGCCGGACTTTGTTAATCAGGAGAAAATGATTGGAAAAAGAATATTTTCGATGGTGAAGGAAAATCTCTAACCGATTTTGTTTATGAATATTTGGTATCTTCTGTATCTGAAATCTTCATAATTTCGTTTGAATTCATATAACCGGGGTAAAGAACGAATAAATAAGCTTGAAAGGAATGAGTTGAAATGCCTTGGACAAAACAAGATTACCCAAATTCAATGAAAAACCTTCCTGATGAAACCCGTGAAAAAGCAATTGAGATCGGAAATGCCTTGCTTGATGATGGATATGAAGAGGGGCGGGCCATTCCGATTGCCGTTTCACAGGCAGAAAAATGGGCAGACAATGACACGTATAAAGATGAATATCTCTTGTTGTCAGATGAAGATGGATGGATGCTAAGAAAAGAGGGAAATAAACGTGCAAGTTATCGATTTGAGACAAAACAGGAGGCTCTTGCAAAGGGAAGAGAGCTTGTGAAGAAAAATAATTGCACGCTGGTTGTCCATCTGAAAGACGGCTCAGTTGAAAGCAAAATAAATGAATAGAGGAATGCTTTTTCACTAAATCCATTTTCCTCAAGATATTCGCCCACTCCAAAACCTTTTAGGTGAATACCCTTATAAGGTAAGTGATTTATGGAGGAGGGGAATGCATGTACCCGTACTATGCAGCACGAGGCTACCGCAGCGCAGGAAATAGAGGACCTTTCTTTTTCGGATTTGGAGCTCCGTTTGTAGGAGGCTTATTGGGAGGATTTCTTGGAAGTGCCCTTTTTAACTATCCAAGACCTTATTATTATCCGCCGCCACCGCCGGCTCCATTTTATGGAGGCTATTCAGGACATGGAGCAGGCGGATATCCTGGTTATCCGGGAGGACCATATCAAGGAGGAACATATCAAGGAGGACCATATCAAGGAGGACCATATCAAAGTGGTCCGTATTAAAAAGAACAATATAAAAAGCATAATAGAAATGGACCAGAGCAGGCTCTCTGGTCCATTGTTTTTTAATAAATCTTTTATTTGGATAGATAAATTTAAAAATAGATGAATGATGGAAACAGGTAGATAAAATCCCAAAATCGGTTTATAAATTACAGAATTCAGCACATACGCAGCCAAAATTCCACACAGTCTGTTAATTTTGAGTTATTTCAATCTCGGATATTTGCAGGTCCTCATTCTTATGAAGCTTTATTTCAAGAATTCCATTCCGGTAAGATGCTTTTGTACCTTTACGCTTAACTAGGGAAGGAAGGACGAGTTTTTTCTGTTCACCCATTGAAGGGAAGTTCAAAATGAAAAGCTGATTGCTGCTGTGCTGTATTCGAAGATTTTCAAGCTGTTCTTCTGAAGCCTGCACTTTGACGAAGATGTGGTCGTTCGTTTCAAATAGCTCTGTACTGCCCTGATTTGCAGGAGTATGTTTGTTGTTATCCGCCATATTTCCTGCCATATTGCCCTGAAAAGGGAACTGCTGGGGAAAGCCCTCGCCGAAAACATTTCCCATGACATTTTGAATATAGTCTTCAACATTTTTAGGGTTCATATTTTTAAAAGTATCAGGCATTTGCCCGGATTGATTAAATGGAAAGTTTTTTTTCCAGGGAAACATGATGTTCACGCCCTCTTTTGCAGTTATAATTCACTATATGTATAAGGATGGGTCTTGGTTAAGTTTTTTTTCTTGTAGAAGACCTTGTATCGGGATTATAATGAGCATGGAGTTTTGAAAAGGAAGGTGCTGTAAAATGGAGCAAAGAAATTCAGATACATATCGCACAGGCCTGATGCACACAGCATTAGCCTATTTTTTATGGGGTATCCTTCCGGTTTATTGGAAGCTGATCGATCATGTCGGGGCTGAAGAAATCCTGGCACACCGAGTGTTTTGGTCATTTCTTTTTATGATGAGCCTGATACAGATTAATAAACAGTGGGCTCAGCTGCTGGAAGTTTGCAAAAGAATGCTGAAAAAACCTCTGCTCCTGGTTTCACTCATCCTGTCATCGTTTCTGATCAGCATTAACTGGTTCCTCTACATATGGGCCGTTAATAATGATCATATCCTGGAAACGAGCTTAGGGTATTATATTAATCCTTTAATCAGCGTTCTCCTTGGTATGATGTTTTTAAAAGAACGGCTCAATAGATGGCAATATGCTTCATTCATCCTTGCTGCGGCGGGTGTTCTTTTCATGACGATGCAATATGGCAAGTTTCCATTTGTAGCGATCATTCTTGCATTGAGCTTTGGTTTTTACGGTTTAACCAAAAAAGTGACCAAATTAAATGCTTCAATTGGACTTACACTTGAGACAATGATGGTCATGCCTGTTGCCCTGATTTATTTAGCAACGATTGCAAATAAAGGAGAGTCCGCTTTTTATGAATGGAGTTTAGGAACGAATGCATTCTTAATCGGAGCGGGAATTGTAACGGCGGTTCCATTGCTGCTGTTTGCAAAAGGAGCACAGCATATTCCTTTATTTATGGTTGGAATTCTGCAATATATCGCACCAACCATCACCCTCTTACTTGGTGTTTTAATTTATAAAGAATCGTTTACGAGTACAGAAATCATTACATTTTCCTTAATTTGGTGTGCACTTGTGCTCTTTTCCTTTTCACACGTAAGAGGAATGAAGGAAAATGCATGGAAGCTGAAAAAAAAGAAAACGATGGAAATGTAAAACAGCCTGCCTTGTGCAAGGCTTTTTTCTTTCATTGAAATGATTTTTCAGTATACAATAAGAGAGTCAGGAAAGGGATGATGACAGAAGATGACGGAGAACCGCAAGCTTTTAGAGGTATACCGGAAGCTTTGGTCAAATCGGCAGCTTGAGGTCAGTGGTGATGACATGCAGACACTTCTCGGCGCCATTAAAATTGAACTGCAGGATGAAATGACGCATCCGCGCCTGCGGAAAAATACAGAGCAGAAGTTTTTTTCAGCAGTCAAACGGATTTCAATGGCAAGGCTCGGCAATCAGGAAAAGATGACCTTGATTGACCTGCATATAAAAGTGTATGAAGAAATCAAACAATCTACATAAAAAGGAGCAGAAAGATGGTCCCCATTACGAAAGATGAAATTCAGAAACATTTAGACGTTCTCGTGAATAAGGAAGTTTATGTTCACCTGGAAACGACGACAGGCGCTTATTCTGCCCACATGAATGAAAATAATATGACAGTTGTGGCTTTTATCAGAAATGCAAAAGTTTCCTTTGACCAGGCAAAGATTACCGGACAGGGTCCATTCCGTGTCGGACTCAAAATTGATCACGGGTGGATTTATGCAGAAGGCCTTACAGACTGGGTGTACAATGAAAAGAATCAGCTGCTGATGGCAGGGCATGACCGCGAAGGAAAGCTTGCCATTGCGCTTCAAATCAGCGAGACCCCGTTTGCAGAGTAGAAAGGGAGAATGAAAATGAGAGAGCATGTATTAGTTGTTCTGCCTCACCCGGATGACGAATCATTTGGAGTTGGGGGTTTAATGTCATTAAAACGTAAAGAAGGAATTCCTGTTACTTACGCCTGCGCAACACTTGGCCAGATGGGAAGAAACATGGGAAATCCTTTGTTTGCAAACCGGGAGATCCTGCCTGAAATCCGTAAAAAAGAACTAAGAGATGCATGTGATGCACTTGATGTTCAGGATTTAAGAATGCTTGGTCTGCGTGACAAAACACTTGAATTTGAAGACATCGACCGTTTTGCAGATATTATTGAAGAAATCATTCAAGAAGTGAAGCCAACCCTTGTTGTCACGTTTTACCCTGGACATGGCGTACATCCTGATCATGACGCTACAGGTGCTGCAACCATTCGCGCAATAAGCAGAATGCCATCTGAAGACCGCCCTGAGACATACTGTGTTGCCATCACAAAAAACCGGGCAGAGGTGCTTGGTGAGCATGATGTCACAATTGATATCTCAAGCGTAGCCGAAATGAAATTAAATGCATTGCGCGCTCATCGCAGCCAGACAGAAGGTATGCTTAAGCAAATGGAAGAAAAGTTCAAAAACAAAGAGCCAGAAGTCATGCATTGGGTGGAGCAGGAGATTTTCTGGACTTATAAATGGGATGACTGATAAAGAGAAGTCGTTCGATCATAATAAACGAGTGGGAAATCACTCGTTTTTTTGTGCCGGAAATACGCTATAAAAAAGATGATCTCTATATATTAGAGATCATCTTTCTTAATTTTATAGGTTTATCCTTTTTGTTTTTCACTAAGCGTATATACCTTATTTTGAATAAACCACAGCCTTGTAGACAAAGCCAGTGCGGCAGCGGCAAGGCCTGCTATCAAGCCAATCCAGTACCCGAAAGCCATGAAAGATGTATTGTTTGCGAGCAAATATCCCGTTGGAAGTCCTATGATCCAGTAAGAAACAAGCGCCATCACCAAGGTGACATTAACATCTTTATAGCCGCGCAGCGCTCCCTGAATAGGGGCGGCAATGGCATCTGAGAGCTGAAAGAAAATCGCATAGATCAAAAACTGAGCTGAGAGCTTTATGACAATGCCTTCATTTGTATAGATCGCTGAAATTTCACTTCTTAAGAAATAGATGACCGCTGCGGTAATAAGCGACAGGATAATAGCCATGACAATTCCTAAATAACTGTACTGCTTTGCATCCCTGTATCGTTTCGCGCCAACTTCAAATCCGACGACAATTGTAAGCGCCATTGAAATGCTTAGTGGAAGCATATACAGAAGGGAGGCAAAGTTGATGGCGATTTGATGGGAGGCAATCGTGACCGTGTCGTAATTGCTCATTAATAAGGTAACGGCTGCAAAAATACTAGTTTCAAAGAATATTGCGATTCCTATAGGGATTCCGATTTTTAATAGACTTAGCCAGGCTTTTGCAGAAGCGCTGTACAGTTTCTTGAAAATACCGTAGTCCACAAAAGGCTGCTTTTTCACAATGACAAAAACGGAAATCAGAAAAATACACCAGTATGTAATGGTTGAAGCAACACCTGATCCCACTCCGCCGAGAGCAGGAAAACCGAACTTCCCAAAAATAAAAAAATAATTAAATACAACATTGATGGGCAGAGATAATAATGTGATGAACATTGTTATTCTCGTAAACCCAAGAGCATCAATAAAGCAGCGCAAAACATTATATGCAAAGAGAGGCAAAATTCCAAAAGCCAAAGCAGCCAGATAATATTTAGCCGTCTCTCTGACATGATCCTCCAGTGTCATTGAATTTAATATTGGATCAATGACAAAAATACCGATAACTCCCACTATAATAGACAGCAATACAGACAGGTACAAGCCTTGAATAACTGTAAAAGGGATTTTCTCCTTCTGCTTTGCACCAACATACTGTGAAACAATCGGAGTTACTGCGAGCAGGATACCGCTTAGTCCGGTATAGACAGGCACCCAGATGCTTGATCCAATTGCAACACCTGCAAGATCTCCGGGGCTTACTTTCCCTGACATGGTCGTATCAAAGAAATTCATTGAATAAAGAGAGAGCTGCGTAATCAAAATCGGCAAAAGGATGAGAGAAAATTGCTTGCCTTTCTCCCAAAGAGTAAAGGTTTGTTTCATGTTAAATATCCTCGTTTTCGTAGAGTAACGAAAGAATTATAACATGAAAAATGGATCTCGTGACTATTTCGACTTCTCCTCAAGCTCTTTTTTCTCGGGCTTAAACATTTGATAATAAAAATAACTTAAAATCATCACACCTAATCCAGAAAAAAGGTATTGAAAAATTTTAACTGCCGTCATAAATCAAACCTCCGTAACGCAGCTGGATTTAAGCTGCTATTTTAAGACTTAGCGAAAGAATGAAAATGCTGCGCTTTGATGTTCAGCTCCAGCGCATAACACCTCAGTCAGAACGGCTCCGACAAAAAAGTTTTCCATCAGAACCTTATTTACCTTTTCGTGCTGACCAAGGAGCTTCCGCTTTTCTAGTAGTATGAACCTCAAATGGAAAATTATTGCATGGAATGCGGAGATTTTTCAAACAATAAGAAAAGCGATGTTAAACGGGGAGAGGAGCTGAACGTTGTGAAAAAAGAAATAATTGATCCCATTAAAAAACACATTTATGACCAGCTGGGAAACATCATTAATGAATCTCAGCAGCTTATGAATACTCTTTATGAGAAAGACCATTGTCTGCTTTGTGAGCTTGAAGATTTGCATACGATTTTTCAGCAGCTGCAGTCGCAGGCATCGTCCTTTTACTTGGAGTCTTATTTATCAGAGTACACTCCGCATTATGCATTACTCTCAAAAGTCATTCAGCATCTTTCTGCTCATAAACATGGAGGTTTGATTGTGATAGAGAGAAAAGACCGAGTTGCCTCTTTTCTTCAAAACGGTGTGCCGATTGATGCTTATTTATCTGCGTCGTTGCTTGAAAGTATTTTTTATCCGGGGAATCCTCTCCATGATGGAGCAGTGCTTGTTTCTGGTACAAAAATCATTTCTGCAGCAAACGTACTTCCGCTTTCTACTAAAACCGCAGATGCCAAGATTGGTACGAGGCACCGGGCTGCCCTTGGCATAACAGAATCAACAGATGCCATAGCGCTTGTCGTATCAGAAGAAACGGGGAAGATGTCATTTGCCATAAATGGCGGGCTGTACCCGTTCAGCTCTGAATAAATGCTTTTCATATTAAAAATAATCATTTATAATGTAATTTTTACTTTATGAGCTATGCCTTCATTATTTGCTTCAGCCATCAGCATGATAAGACAGCGCTCTTCTATTTATGAGGAGGAAGAACAAATGCAAGACAAGAAAAACCTGCTTTCGTTTTTAAACTCGTTTTTCCGTTTAGATGAACGACAGACAACAGTGAAAACGGAATTTATTGCGGCCCTGACAACATTTATGACGGTCAGCTACATCATTCTTGTTAACCCGATTATCTTATCTGAAGCCGGTATGCCAAAGGAAGCAGCACTCGCCGGTACAATCTTAGCTATTGTCATTACGACTCTATTAATGGGGTTATGGGCAAACCTGCCGATTGTCATCGGACCCGGAATGGGGTTAAATGCCTTTTTTACATATACCGTCGTCCTTGGCCAGGGATTATCTTGGGAAACGGCTCTTGGGGCTGTATTTATCTCAGGTTTTGTTTTCTTTCTATTATCTGTTTCAGGAGTCAGTTCAAAAGTTGTCTCTGCAATTCCTAAAACATTGAAAGCCTCCATTACTGCAGGAATCGGATTATTTGTAGCATTTATCGGCCTTAAAAACGGAGGCATTATTGTTCCCGATGAAGCAACCTATGTTGCACTCGGAAACATTGCAGATCAGGGAACATGGCTTGCGCTTTCAGGATTGATCCTTGCAGCGGTGCTTGTATCCAGAAATATTAGAGGCGGATTAATTTTAAGCATCTTTGTCATTACGGCATTGTCCATGCTGATCGGTCACTCGCCTGTACCAAAATCTGCAGGGGATATCCTTTCCTTTGGCTGGCCATCGGTTGAATTAACGTTTATGAAGCTTGATATTATGGCTGCGATCGGATATGGTATTTTCTCAGTCATCTTTTCATTTACGATCGTAGAATTATTCGATACATTGGCTACCTTGATCGGATTAACAAAAAAAGCGAATCTGAATGATGAAAATGGCGAAACACCTAATATGAAACGCGCATTGACGACCGGTGCGCTCGGCACAATGATCAGTGCGGTGTTTGGAAGCACAGCTATAAATACCTATATTGAAAATGCAACCGGAATTGCAGAAGGAGGAAGAACTGGTTTAAAAGCAGTATTTGCTGCCCTGCTGTTTTTGCTGACTCTTTTATTTACACCTCTGATTCAATTCATCCCAAACGCTGCGACAGCTCCAGTTTTAATTATTATTGGAGCATTTATGATGACAGAACTGAAGGAAATTCTTTTTGATGATTTGACCGAATTGATCCCGGCATTTTTAACCCTCATTATGATGCCATTAACGTTCAGTATTGCAGAAGGTGTAGCATTCGGTTTTATTTCATACACATTATTAAAGGTTTTTACCGGCAGAACAAAAGAACTTCACTGGATGATGTATATCATTACTGCAGCCTTTTTAATAAATTTCTATACAATGATTTAGCGGCTCCCTTAAGGGGGCTTTTTTTGAATGAAAAAATTTCGCTAGGCGAAATAATAGCAGCGGTGCTATAGTAGAAATAGTGAAAAAATAGAAAATGGGGACATCGCCATGTGGAAAAATAAAAATGTCTGGATTGTGCTCAGCGGTGAGTTTATTGCAGGGCTTGGTTTATGGTTTGGCATTATCGGAAACCTGGAATTTATGCAAAAAAATGTACCATCTGATTTCATGAAATCTCTTATTCTATTTATTGGACTGCTTGCAGGGGTGCTTGTCGGTCCTCTTGCCGGCAGAATGATTGACAGCTGCTCCAAAAAGACCGTGCTTATTTATTCGGGCCTTGGAAGAATGCTCAGCGTTGTCTTTATGTTTATGGCGATACAATTTGATTCTCTCTTCTTTATGATTCTGTTTATGATCAGTATTCAATTATCTGCAGCCTTTTATTTTCCTGCACTTCAGGCTGTAATACCTATTATTGTAAAGGACAATGATTTGATACAAATGAATGGGGTCCATATGAATGTTGCGACCATGGCGAGGGTGATTGGCACAGCACTTGCAGGTGCGCTGCTTGTCTTTATGAGTCTGACATCGATTTATGCATTGTCCATGGCTGCATATGCCGTACTTTTTGGAGCAACATTTCTGCTTGATTTTAAAGAAGAGAAGAGGGAGCAGTCAAAATCAGGGAAGTCCGGCAGCTTTAAAGAAGTACTTCCTGTATTAAAAGCGACTCCCATTGCCATTACAGCTCTAGTCCTGACAATCATTCCTGTTTTGTTTATCGGCGGATTTAATCTGATGGTGATCAACATAAGCGAGCTTCAGGACAGCACGTCCATTAAAGGGCTCCTTTACACAGTAGAAGGAATTGCATTTATGATCGGCGCATTTTTTGTAAAAAAAATTACTCATCGATTTTCATCCGTTCATATGCTCTTTGCTTTTGCTCTATTAATTTCAATTGCACATTTAAGCTTATTCTTTAGTGATATCATGTGGATGTCGCTAATCTCATTTGGCGTATTCGGTCTTGGGGTTGGCTGCTTCTTTCCGATTGTCTCGACCATCTTTCAAACGAAGATTCCAAAAGAATATCACGGCCGTTTCTTTTCGTTTAGAAATATGCTTGATCGTGTTATGTTCCAGGTTGTTCTCCTCGGTACGGGCCTTTTCCTTGATACAATCGGCCTGCAGTTCATGGTGCTTATCTTTGGAACATTATCACTCATAATGGTCGTATTATATGGAATGAAGTATTTTCAGAAAACAGAAGTAAGCAGTTTAAGTGAAAGCAAGTAAAAGAGAGGGGAGAGCCCTCTCTTTTTTTGTGCGGCATTTCGCTGTTCTTTAATATCTAACAATAGCCTGGGTTCAGCTAAACTATTATCCTTTCCGCTTAATTCAAATGATTATGACCAATATAACGAGAAAACGGCTGGATCGAAAAAATTGAAAGGCTAGAATAAATCTAAAAACCGCTATTAAAAACGGGAATTTGGCTAGAAAAAATCGAATTTCGGCAAATAAATTCACGATTTCGGCTAAATGAATATTCTAAGATCCACCGTACTTGAGTCTTTAATGGGATTCGATCCTGAATGGCACTATGAATTGGAGCTAACGGGTGTTTCTGCTTTTCTTATTGGCCACCTCCTAGGCCCTCGAGCAGAACAGTCGGTTCCGCTTTTCTTATTCTCTGCATTTCTTGCATACTGTAAGCTTTTGTCCATCTGCCTGAAGATTTGGGTAGAGCAGTTTAATTCGTTTTGTCCCGCATATTGGACAAGTTCCGCGGCCTCTTGAGGCCATTTTTAATAATGTCTTACCCCGATATCTTTTCGCCATCTTTAAACACCCTGTTTCTTTTTTAATACTATATGAATTTCAAGTTGGATATGCTATCTCACAAGTCGGCCAAAAAAGACTAATAATGTCATAATTTGCAAGAAAAACGGGAAGAAAATAGAGAATTTTAGCTATTTTAGTAAGAATATAGTGCTATTTTTAGAAATTTGTAGTAATTAATGCCCTAATCTATTAAAATAATCATGTAAGAAAAAAGGAGGTACTTAGCGAACAATGAAACAGAAAGTTATTGGGTTAGCTGCTTCAGCAGTCATCGGATCCACTTTAATTGGCTCCGCAGCTTCTGCAGACAGCATAACCGTTAAAAAAGGCGATTCGTTATGGAAGTTGTCCCGCGAGTATAAAACAACAGTTGAAACGATTAAACTGAGAAACAAGCTTTCTAAAGATATGATTTTTCCAGGACAAGTTCTGCAGATATCAGGAACTGCTGAAAAACCTGCATCTAGTGTTCAAAAACCTCCTGCACCCGCTAAAACCTCTGTCTCTACATACAAAGTGAAATCAGGCGATTCCCTCTGGGTCATTGCACGAAAACATAATGTATCTGTGATTGAGCTGAAAAGTTTAAACGGGCTGAAGTCCGATTTAATTCGTCCCGGACAAACCTTAAAAGTAAGCAAGACGACTGGAAAAGCTCCGGCTGCTGCAGCTCCTAAACCAGCTGCTAATCAGCACGCGGCAACAACCTATAAAGTAAAGCTTGGTGATTACCTTGGAAAGATTGCTAATCAATTCGATCTTACCGTCGCAGAGTTAAAAGCGGTGAACAATCTCAAATCCGATGTGATTTACGCTGGCCAGGCACTTAAAGTGAAAGGTTCAAGCACAGTACCGCCTAGTAAGGTGGAAGAAACAAAGCCATCTGCAAACAGTAAAATTGATACGATGATTGCTGAAGCCAAGAAACATGTTGGAGTGTCTTACAGATGGGCTGGAAATACTCCTTCTGGATTTGACTGCAGCGGATTCATGTATTATGTACTGAACAAAGTGACGTCTGTTTCCCGTCTCAGCACTGCTGGATATTGGGACATCATGACGCCGGTCAGCTCTCCGCAAAAAGGTGACTTCGTTTATTTCACTACATACAAGGCAGGCCCGTCTCATATGGGAATTTATCTTGGCAATGGAGAATTTATTCATGCAAGTTCATCAGGTGTTACGATCTCTAAATTGGATAATTCCTACTGGAAAGCAAGATACCTTGGAGCAAAACGATATTTAAAGTAAGAAGCCATAAGGGCTTCTTTTTTTGGCGAAAAACAATCTGCCTTCCAAAAGGATGAATGAACAAATCCATTCATATGATTGAAATAAAAGCATTCAGGAGGCGGGTTGGATGACGGCATTGCCGGTCAGTGTCATAACTCATAAGATAGCGGGGAAAAAGCTTACAATATTTTATCCATCAATAACTGGTCCACAGGCATTCAGTCAGCAGAAAATCAATGCGGACATCCTTAAAAACGTTCAGAATCAGATTCGTTTTGGAGAGTATGACGGGGGAGTGCAAACGGAGATGCAGGGTACCTATGAACTCAAGACGAATGAGCGAAACTTGTTAAGCTTAACACTGCTGAATTATGTATATAGCGGAGGCGCTCATGGCATGTCTTTTTTAAAAGGGCTGACATACAATACCCAGACAGGCAGGAAGTATAAGCTTCAGAACCTTTTTAAAAAAGACAGCAACTATACAGAACGATTATCTTCCATTATTGGTGAGCAGCTTAAAGAAAGAGGGATTACCTTACTCGATCCTCCCTTTAAATCGATTCGCCCTGATCAGGATTTTTATTTAGCTGATAAATCGCTTGTAATCTATTTTCAGCTCTATGAAATCGCAGCTTATGCTTATGGGTTTCTGTACTTCCCCCTCTCCATTTATGATCTGCAGGATATCATCAATCCAGATGGTCCTCTTCCCAGATTATATGGATAGATAAAAAAAACCTTGCATTACTCAAAGATTCGCATATAATAACTCTTAATAGAAAAAAATCCCATGAGGAAGAGAGTAATCATATCCAGTTCTTGAATCAGCGATTTAGGGAAGGTGAAAGCCTAAAATGAACGGAATGATGAAACGCACTTTCTAGGAGCATGCCTGAACTTGGATAGTAGGGCATGCCGGTCGGCTGGCCGTTAAAACGCTTCGAGTGGTTCAGAAATGAACAATCAGAGTGGTACCGCGGGAAAACGCCCGTCTCTTTTATTGAAAAGAGACGGGCGTTTTTATTTTATTTAGAGGAGGACGACTTATGAAAAAGAGACTTGGGGCGATTATTTATGGGACATTAAAAAACGATCTTACCCTTGATGAGATAGTGGAGGTCATTGAGATTCCTAAAGCAAAACAATTAGGGGATTACAGCTTTCCTTGTTTCGTTCTTGCTTCTGTCTATAATAAGAATCCTCATCAAATTGCTTTGGAGCTTGTTGGGAAGTTTAATGATGAATTTATTACACAAGCAGCAGCTGCTGGACCCTACATTAACTTCCACCTTAACCGGGAGATTGTAAGCAGGGAATGGCTGCAGACAAATGGACCATATCAGTGCCCAGAAAAAACAAAAGTAATGACCATTGACTTTTCATCTCCAAATATTGCGAAGCCATTCTCGATGGGACACCTTCGCTCAACGGTCATCGGTCAGGCAATTGCAAATCTTGGAGAGAAATGCGGCTATAACGTAATCAGAATCAATCATATTGGAGACTGGGGCACACAATTCGGCAAGCTGATCGCAGCTTATAAAAGATGGGGGAATGAAGAATCTGTCAAGGAGCATCCGATACAGGAGCTATTTAGGCTTTATGTAAAGTTTCATGAAGAAGCTGCCGTTCACTCTGACTTACTTGAAGAGGGAAGAAGCTGGTTTAAACGTCTGGAGGATGGAGACACAGAAGCATTAAAACTGTGGAAATGGTTCAGAGAAGAATCACTGGAGGACTTTCAGAGGATTTATAAGCTATTGGGCGTTCAATTTGATACGTATAATGGAGAAGCATTCTACAATGATCAGTTATCGCATATCTCTGATTTGCTTGAGAAAAGAGGGCTGCTTAAATATTCTGATGGTGCAAGGGTAGTTCCTTTGGTTAACGTGAATCTGCCGCCATGCCTGATTCGAAAAAGTGATGGAGCGACCCTTTATGCAACAAGAGATTTGGCTTGCGCCCTCTACAGGAAGGAAACATACAAGTTTGATCAATCTCTATATGTAGTGGGGATGGAACAATCGATTCATTTTAAACAGGTTTTTGCTGTTGTAGAGAAAATGGGCTTCAGCTGGCATAAAGATATTCATCATATTCCATTTGGATTCATTTTGAAGGATGGAAAGAAAATGTCTACAAGGAAAGGCAAAATCGTTCTTCTAGATGAAGTTATAAAAGAAACTATATCTGCTGCAAAAGCAAATATTGAAATGAAAAATCCTCAGCTTGAAAACAAAGAAGAAGTAGCCAGTGCAGTTGGAGTTGGAGCAATTATTTTTCATGATCTCAAAAATAACCGAAAGAACAATATTGAATTTTCATTGGATGAAATGCTTAAATTTGAAGGGGAGACAGGTCCATATGTGCAGTATACACATGCAAGAGCCTGCTCTTTATTAAGAAAAGGCAGCGGGATCAAGCCAGAGAAAATAAGAGCATTAACAGATGAACACAGCTGGGAAGTGCAAAAATTGCTTGTTCAGTACGGGCAAGTCATTCAATCTTCATTTGAGAAGTATGACCCATCTATACTTGCTAAATATTTACTGCAGGTATGCAGAGCGTTTAATTCTTATTATGCTAAAGTGAAGATTCTGGAAGGAAATCAAACCCTCACGTCCAGACTTCTGCTTGTTCAATCCGCAAGAGATGTTCTTAAGGATGGACTGAGTATCCTTGGAATCAAGGCTCCTGAAAAAATGTAGTTGTTTATTTCCTCCGTTTTAAAATTCTGTTTTTATGGCTATTATGCTAAAGAATTTTAAGATGGAGGGATTGCTCATGAACAGAAAAATAATTTTCACAGCAATCGCAGCTTCTTTAGGCTTGAGCGCCTGTCAGGCTTCAACAGAATTTGAGCCGAAAGAAGAATCACTGCCGGTCAGTGAAAAAGCAGTTGCACCGGTAAACGTTGATATAATCAACAGCGAGGGAGTTGAAATTGGAACAGCAACTCTGACTCAAGCGCTTAAAGGAGTAACAATCCGATTAAAAGCGGAGGGTTTAGAGCCTGGAAAGAAAGCCATTCATCTTCATGAGACTGGGAAATGCGAAAAGCCTGATTTCACATCTGCCGGAGCGCATTTTAATCCTGCCAGAAAGCAGCATGGGTTTGAAAATCCTAAAGGCTTTCATGCCGGAGACCTGCCTAATATCGAAATTAACGAGAATGGAACTTTGGATGTCGAGCTGCATGCAGCTGACGTGACATTGAAGCAGGCTAAGAAAAATTCGCTGCTAGATGAGGACGGCAGTGCGATCATTATCCATGAAAGAGTGGATGACTACATGACTGATCCTGCAGGAAACTCAGGGAACCGGATTACTTGCGGGGCCCTCGTGAACTAGAAAAACAAAGCCGCTTTGACAAATTGGATCGGAAATAAAAAAGCTGATGAGACTTGTTGTCTCATCAGCTTTTTGCATTTTTATTCTTCTGTTTCTTCAGGACCCATATAACGGTATTTAGTTGGATCTACAGGTTCAAATCCCTTAGGCGTATAGAATCGCAATAGATCTCCGTATACAATCTGGTCTGAAAGGGTCAATTTTTTATCGACCATTTCTTCTGTTTGACTAATTTCTTCGTTTTCCTCCACTGTTTCTCCAGTAGCAGTATCATAGAACTTTCCGTCAACTGAAGTAAACTTAGGCGTTACAAAGTCGCCGTTTCTGAAAGGAACCACTTGCTGATGGTCTTTCGATAATAAATCTGTACCCATTTGAACGTAATCTTTTGTATCTATTCCAAGCAGATGAAGGAGAGTAGGGCGAATATCAACTTGTCCGCCGAACTGGTGCTGTTTTCCGCCTTCAAGGCCTGGAGCGTGAATGAAAAGAGGAACCCGCTGCAGCTGAGCATGTTCAAACCCATTAATCTCTTTGCCCATTACCTGAGACATCGCTTTGTTGTGGTTTTCAGAGATTCCGTAGTGATCACCATACATCACGACCATTGTGTTGTCATATAAACCTGACTTTTTCAGGTCTTCAAAAAACTGTTTTAAGGATTCATCCATGTAACGTGCTGTCTGGAAATAACGGTCTACAGAACCATCACCTGTTGTATGAGGATCGATAGTAGCTTCGTCCTCATCAATTGGGTAAGGGAAATGATTTGTTAATGAGATGAATTTTGAATAAAATGGCTGCTCCATTGATTCAAGCAGCGGAATGGATTCGGTAAAGAACGGTTTATCCTTTAGTCCATAATTCACGACATCTTCATCTTTCATTGAATAATATGCTGCATCAAAGAATTGCTCATAGCCAAGTGATTTGTACATCACATCACGGTTCCAGAAAGATTTATAGTTGCCGTGGAAAACCGCTGTTGAGTACCCTTTTTGATCAAGGATAGCTGGTGCTGCCTGATATGTGTTCTCTGCTTTTGTTGTAAAAACGGCTCCCTGCGGAAGAGGGAATAGTGAATTTTCAACCATGAACTCAGCATCAGACGTTTTACCCTGGCCTGTCTGATGGAAGAGATTATCAAAATACAGGGTATTTTTGTTTTTTGTTAAAGAATTTAAGAACGGTGTTACTTCTTCACCGTTTATTTTGTAATCAATTGCGAATGTCTGCAATGATTCAAGTGAAATATAAATAACGTTCATGCCTTTTGCTTTTCCAAAGTATTCCGGATTAGGTTCAGCATGTGTTGCTTTTGTGTAGTTTACTACTTCTGTTACATCATTGCCGTCAGCAA
Organism: Bacillus sp. V2I10; assembly: GCF_030817055.1. NCBI lineage: Bacteria > Bacillati > Bacillota > Bacilli > Caryophanales > Bacillaceae > Bacillus > Bacillus sp. V2I10. The sequence goes on from NZ_JAUSYV010000001.1 coordinate 2,671,341, forward strand.
GTGCACGCTGGGCTGATGATTTAGAGCTTTGAATAGCGTCATAAATCGTGTAATTATACATGCCTAAATATTTAACAAGGTAATTGCGGTCAAACGTGCGCGTTAATAATTGCGGACGGTCCATTTCAGCTAAAGCAAGGTTTGTTCCGAACAGAATCACAGCTGAAATCAGGACTGCAGAAACTCTTTTGCCTTTCATTTTTACATTTTCAGGCTTAACGAACTTGCCAAAAACAAGAACCATTAAAATGATGACATCCAGGAAGTAAAGGACATCGTATGGTTTAACCAAAGCACCGAGACTTTGTCCCAGGTCACCGGCATTCTTAGTCTGTGTCAATGTTGGCACTGTAATAAAATCGTTGAAGAATCGGTAATACACAAGGTTGGCATATAATAGGAAAGAAAGCAGGAAATCGATGACGATCATCCAAATAAATGCCTTTCTTCCTTTAGCGAATAAGGCTAAACCTAAAAACAGCACAGCAGAGCTGATCGGGTTAATGAACAGCAGGAACTGCTGAATGGAATTATCAATTCCTAAATTAAGTTCTACGCGATAAGCAGTATAGGTTTTTATCCATAGCATAACAACTGCTAACAGAAAAAAGCCAAGGTGCTTATTCAAAAAACTCTTAGCAAATACATTTTTCATTTTTTAACACCTCTAGTAATCAATTAAATTCGTATTTTAGCGATCATGTTCAGTACCCTGTTCAAAGATTATAAGCAAGAATTTGTTCAGCAAAAGATAAGAAAAATCATAACGCAAAGAGAGACTAAAAGTCAACTTTTTAACTATTCAATTAATCTTGCATCTATTAAATTATCATTAAGAGATTAGACTTATTTTCCATAACAATTCATCAGACGGGTTACATAAAAAGTCTCTTCCTTATACATAGTAAAATTGGGGGTGATTATGAATGAAATTCTTTTTAATTGGAGCTATTCTCCTGCTTGCCCAGCAAATACAAACAGATGACAGTTTGAAGATTACCCATAATAATCATGTTATAGAAAAATTGGACCGGAATGATGCGGCATTGCTGATGCCAGAGACATTACTAATTGACCAAATAAAATTAGATAATCTCATGAATCATTTGGATCATCAAATGTATAAAGCTCCAGTGAATGCTGAAATCGACAAGAGCGGAAAAATAATGCCCGAAAAAACCGGCTACAGATTGAATCGTGAGATCTTCAGCGGAAAATTCCACGCTTACTTTTTTGGGAGCGGTGCAGCAAGTGTGGAAGCACCAAGAATAAAATTGTATCCCAGAGTAGATAAAGAACTGCTTGCCAGTATTCGCTCTGCAAGGATTGGGACCTATGTAACTTTTTTTAACAAGAATAATAAACAGCGTACAAAGAACATATATCTTGCTGCAGAAGCGATCAATAACACAGTCGTTTTTCCTGGCGAGACGTTTTCTTTCAACGGGGTGGTCGGCAACAGGACAGCAGCGAAGGGCTATTTGCGGGCTCCGATCATTATTAGAGGAGAACTGTCTGAAGGAATTGGAGGGGGCATTTGTCAAGTATCCTCGACATTGTTTAATGCCATCGATAATGCCGGATTAAAAGTGATCGAGAGGTATTCCCACAGCAGGCGAGTCCCTTATGTTCCCGCCGGAAGAGATGCTACCGTCAGCTGGTATGGACCTGATTTTCGGTTCTCGAACAAATACAGCGAGCCTGTATTGATCAGGGCGGCTGTTTATGGGGCAAGTGTAATGGTCACCATTTATTCAACGAATGAAGTTGCTTATGAAAAGCGGATAGAGCTTCGAAAATAAGCCTTTGGATATTATGAAAGAGCTTTGTTTTGATTCTCTGGATACATAAAAATCGCGTTTTGGCTGAATCGCCTGAGGAAAAAAAGATACTTCTGAATCTTAATGCTTGGACATATATTTAGAAGAATCTTTACTTAGGCAAGGTGATCATTATCACTCAAAAATTAGCAGCGATTTTAATAGGAAGCTTATTGATCAGTATTGGCATCAATGGCTTTTTAGTTCCGCATCATTTGATTGATGGCGGGGTTGACGGAATAGCCTTGATATTACATTACTATTTTGAATATAAAACGGGTTTATGCATTCTATTATTAAGCTTGCCTCTTTGTTTTTTTTTCTTGGTTTTTCAAACCGGTCTATTTCTTCAGCAGTATCCACGGTTTATTGATATCTGCATTTTTTATTGATTTGCTGGATCCATTGAGAACACAATTTTCTTTGCCGATTTTTTTAAGTTCCCTGATAGGAGGGTGCTTAATAGGAATTGGCATCGGAGTCATGCTCCGAAATGATACAAGCACAGGGGGAACGGATTTATTGGCACGGCTTATTTCAGACAGCACAAAATTAAATATTGGCATTTCGATTTTAATTATAGACGGGCTTGTAGCAGCGGCAGGGTATAAAACATTGGGATTGAGAAGCTTTTTCTTTTCATGTGTCACTATTGGAATAATTGGTTTAATAACGCACATTATAATGAAACCTTCTGAACACTGAAAAAGCACCAGGAACGAAAGTCACTTATGCCGGGGATTACCCAGCGAATGCTAGTCAATCTGCTGAGGAGCTTGAAGAAGACTTAATCGTTGAACGCAAGATTATCCTGTTGTTTCTCCTGGAATATTCGCTGACTTACCAAGGCAGAACGTTAATGCCGATTCTTGACACCATGTATGAATGGGGCAAGAACTATATGGAAAATGTCGCTGAAGAAAAACCGGAAATAAGTGATTTCCCCTTAATAAGAAAGTCCAGGATCGTATATGATGGATCTTGGTCTTTTTTTGATTCAAAAAGGTGCTGGTACTGAAACATTATTATCAGGTCTGATTATTCAGTAAATTCTTCGACATCAACTACAACAATTTTTCAATATCCTGTTGAAGTGCTCCCTTTAAGAATAGATGCTGTACTTTAAGACAAAATCCCATTTCTTTTGCTTTTGCCCTATAAGAGAAGCAAACCTGAATGAATGGTCGAACGTCTCTCTATAATTCCGTTTAAAGCCATTTTGACGTAAGCTCAGTATTCATTTCTATACATTCACAATAAATACAAAAAGTAAAATCAAAGCGAGAGCAAGACTGACGATATATATGGAGGATATATTCTTCATTCTTACCTTCGCTTTAGCCGCGGTAAGTCTCAAGTGCTTGATTCTGCCCAATTAATATGGTTACTATTAATCCGACTAGACTAATGATACTAATAATAATGACGCTGATCCAAATTGACACTTAATTGACTCCTTTAAAATAAAATCCCAGCACGTATGAATCATTTTACATGTGATTTAAGAGATGGGGCCACCTACTTTTACATAATTTATAAATAGTCAGGAGTTGAATGGATTATGGTAATTGAATGGAAGCCCGACCGGTCAAGTGAGCAGCCGATTTATAAACAAATCGTACATTATTTTGAAAAGCAGATTCGAAACGGGGAACTGCCTCCATCAAGCAAATTGCCTTCTGAACGAAAGCTGTCAAAGGACTTAGGGGTAAACAGAAGCACGGTAGCAACAGCATATGCTGAACTTAATGCGTCAGATTTAATTATCAGCAAAAAAGGAAGCGGTACAGTTGTCCGCGGGTCAAATCGTGCCTATCCAGGCGGACGGATGCCGAACTGGAACCGCATGCTGATAGCTGGAACACTGCTGCCAAATGTACCGATCATTCAGCGGATTGCGGAAGAAACCAATCATAAACATCTGATTGATATAGCTACAGGGCAGTTATCACCTGAATTGTTCCCAAATGAGCAATTTCAGCACATATTAAAGAATCAGACCTTCGATCATCCATTAAGCTATGATCATCCGCACGGCAATTTGAAGTTAAGGGAAACCATTGCCAGACATCTGAAAATAGATAAAAAAATAGAATGCACACCATCATCCATTCTAATTACATCAGGAGCTCAGCAGGCTCTTCACCTTATCATTCAGTGTTTATTGAAACCAGGCGATGCTGTTGCAATAGAAGATCCTTCATATACATATTCCTTGCCTATTTTCAGATCGCTTGGCATTAAGACAATTTTACTCGAAGTGGATGATAATGGAGTCAATCCAAATGATATTCATAATGCATATATAAACCACCGGATTCGGATGATTTTTCTTAGTCCAGCTTATCAAAATCCAACTGGTGCCGTTTTACATCCTGAGCGGAGAAAAAAAATCCTTAAAACTGCTTATGAGTTTGGAATTCCAATCGTTGAAGATGATCCTTACTCTTTACTGTCTTTTGAGAAAAGTGCAGCAACCTTAAAATCAGAAGATTCACATGGCGTTGTTATCTACATCAGCTCACTTTCAAAAATGGTATCCTCAGGCATAAGAATCGGCTGGATATTGGCTCCTAAGCAAATTATTGAACGATTGTCAGATGCCAGACAGCAAATCGATTTTGGATCTAGCATTTTTTCGGATTGGCTGGCAAGAGAGTTTTTGAATTCAGACTTTTTTGAACCCCATCTCAGGCAGTTGAAAATTGAATTGAAAAATAGAAGAGATTTGCTGGTTTTAGCTATTGAAAAGCATCTTCCTGGTCAAGTGGAATATACAGTGCCAAAAGGCGGTATTCACTTATGGTGCCGGATTAGACAAAAACATCATGATGAAAAACTATTTAATCGTGCAGTGGATAAAGGGGTAATCTATACGCCTGGAATTGCTCTTGGTTCGAAAAAAGGATGTGTCAGGTTTACATTTGGACGAGCTGCTAAGCAATCAATCGACATAGCCATTGCTGCATTTTCAGATGCGCTGTTTGAGCAAAAATAAGAATTACGCATATGAGGAGATGAAGCAATGAAGCTAAGTATTCTAGATCAGTCACCGATTTCTGAAGGTACCAAAGCAAGTGATGCCCTGAAGCACACACTTCAGTTAGCAAAAGCAGCTGAAGAACTTGGCTATACTCGCTTTTGGCTTGCAGAGCATCATAATACAAACGGACTCGCAAGCACAGCTCCTGAAATATTAATATCACATATTGCATCGCTTACAAGCAGAATTAAAGTCGGTTCTGGAGGGGTCCTGCTGCCGCAATACAGTCCATTAAAAGTGGCTGAAACATTCAACACTCTTGAAACACTCTTTCCAAATCGAATTGACTTGGGTATTGGCCGTTCACCTGGAGGATCTGCTGAAACACGTCTGGCTCTAACAGATGGGCTGCGAAAAAGTTTAAACGAATTCCCAAGACAGCTGAAGGATTTACAGGGATTCTTGAGAAAAGCTTTGCCTGAGAAGCATGTTTATTCAAATGTACAAGCCATGCCTGATTCAGCTGCATTTCCGGAAATGTGGCTGCTCGGGGTTTCACATCGCGGTGCCAGGACAGCTGCTGAGCATGGGATGGCATTTACTTATGGTCATTTTATTAATCCATCAAGCGGAAAAAAGGCAATGAAGGATTACATGGAGCAATTTAAGCCTTCAAGTCATCAGCCTGAGCCGAAAACCAATTTCTGTATTTTTGTCGTGTGTGCCAGATCCGAGGAAGAGGCTGAATTCCTTGCACTAAGTCAGGATGCATGGCTGTTAAATGTAGAAAAAGGAGAAAATACAACGATTCCCTCTTCTGAAGAAGTGAATAAGCTGGGTTTTTCTGAGGCGGAATTAGAGAAAATAAAAAGAAATCGAAAACGCATGGTAGTTGGCACTCCTTATAAGGTAAAAGAAGAATTGCTAAGTATCGCTTCAGATTATCAGACTGATGAGATTATGGTCATTACAAATATCTTTGATTTTAAAGCAAAACTGGAGTCTTATAAGCTTCTTGCAGAAGTGTTTGATCTTTAAGGCAAGGTAAAATCATCAGCAAATACAAGTCGTTTTGTTTTCATTCATCAATAAAACTTGATACAATGACGTTGTTTATTTTTAATAAGCAAGGTTTAGATGAAGGAGGACAAAAAATGTCCAGTGAAACTATAAAAGATGTAAAGCTGTCCGTATTGGATCTTGCGCCTGTAGTTGAAGGGAGCACACCGAGCGAAGCTTTTAAAAACACTCTTGATCTAGCTCAGCATGCTGATAAATGGGGCTATAACCGTTTTTGGCTTGCAGAGCATCATAATATGGAGGGAATTGCGAGTTCAGCCACAGCTGTTTTGATTGGACATGTAGCAGGGGGTACGACTAATATCCGCGTAGGATCAGGCGGTATCATGCTGCCTAATCATGCTCCTTTAGTTATTGCAGAACAGTTTGGAACACTTGAATCCCTTTATCCAGGCAGAATTGATCTTGGGCTTGGACGCGCTCCGGGAACCGATCAGCTCACAGCCCGTGCGCTCCGCAGGGAAAACATGAGCAATGGAGAGGATTTCCCAGAACAGCTTAATGAACTTATGGAGTATTTTCAGCCTGCTGAAGCAGCACATGTCAGAGCTGTTCCAGGAAAAGGCCTGAACGTGCCAATCTGGCTGCTCGGCTCAAGCGGATTCAGTGCTCAGCTTGCGGGAAGATTAGGATTGCCATTTGCATTTGCAAGTCATTTTTCCCCAGAGCACACTATTCCTGCCATGCGCCTGTACAGAAGCAGCTTCAAAGCGTCTAATGTGCTTCAAGAACCTTATGCCATGGTAGGCGCAAACGTAATAGCCGCAGACAGCGATGAAAAAGCAGCATATTTGGCTACTACCATGCAGCAGCAATTTTTGAATCTTGTCCGCAATCGCCCAGGGAAAATGCAGCCGCCGGTAGAAAATATGGAAGAACTATGGACACCGTATGAAAAATCAGCCATTCATCAGCAGCTTGGATCATCAATTGTCGGAAGTAAAAGTACTGTTAATGAGAAACTTGAAAAATTCATAGAAGAGACAGGTGCAAACGAAATTATGGTCAACGCCTCAATCTTTGATCATCAAGAACGATTGCGTTCCTTTGAAATTGTTTCACAGCTTTTTAAGTAAAAGATAACGGAGGCAAGATCATGAAATGCAAAATCAACCGCAATGCAGCTAAAGAATTAAAAGAGCTCCTTGCCGCAGAAGAAGCTGAAGGCAAAATGATACGTGTTGTTGTGACAGAAATGCACGGCGATCACGCACATTATGATATCACGCTTGATACACCGAATGAGCATGATGAAATTGTGAAAACAGACAAAGAAATTGACGTGCTGCTGGATCAGCGCGAAGACTTTTTAGACGGCGTCTGGATTCAGTATTTTTATGTGCCGCAGGCAGGGTTTGTCATTACAAATTCAAGTAAAGGCAGCCATAGGCATTAAATAATAAAAAAGAGTGAAACTTAAATGGTTTCACTCTTTTTTATTATTTCGTGTTCGTTAAAGGTTTAGTTTCAAGTTGAAAGCTTACTTTGACTTTTATATTTTCCCATTCCCGCAGCCATTCTTTCTCACTAGGCGGTTTATTAAATGGCGTTTTGGAGTAGCTTTTCTTATTGAGTTTAAAAAGTGGATAGTTGAAGAATTTCTATAATTATTTTTCTGAATTGGTAAGTTAAGATTGAAACGCCAAGGGTTAACGTTTGGCGTTTACTATTCCTTATTCCTTTTTTCCCATTCTCCTAATGTTTAAATTCATTACTCTCCTTTAGTTAGAGCATCTCTTTCTAATGCACCCATCATCTTTTCTAGCCATTGTTTTTTAATCATTATTTCAGCGCAATCATCAATCAATAAGATCCTACTCCTGAAATACCCATTTGTCTCAAGTATAGTAACATGAAGACATCTGAAAATAGCCTTGGTGCATTAATATCTACATCTTCATCTGTAAAACCATGAGGGATAGGGAATTTTTCATTTTGAAACAGTTTGTTTTTTGAATTGAATATTTTCTTCAGTTAAACCAAATGTATATTCAATTATAGGACTAATTTCAGTATCCTCGACCTTATTAAGAAAGTATCGCAGTACACAATTTGCCATCCTGTCTGCCACTCCCCAAATGGGGGCAATCTCAGATGATGAAAGTCGAATATTGTGTTTTGTATCCATCTATGTTCCCCTCTCTTTCAAGCTTTAATTTAAGATTATTATTCAGTAAATTGATGTTTTTATGGTGCCCTTTTGGTCCCGAGTTTACTTCTACAAAGTAACAAGGGTTGGATAGTGTCTTTATTGTATATATTATAATCTTTTGTACGAGTGAATAATTTTTAACTTTCTCTTTATACTACTCATGTACTAAAGTGAAAAGGAGAATAAAAAAATTGAACTTAAATGAAAACAACAACATGCATCTGAATATGCATACAGGCAATGTTCCGCAGACTCAGAATCATGGAGGACATGAAGTTTTTGATGTGACAGAAATACTTGCTGGGACTCTCAACACATTAAATACGTATGCAATTTGTAAGAACCAGGTTAAAGATCCAGAATTAATGGAAATCGTAAATCGTCAGGAGCAGTTTATCATCCAGGAGTACAATACAACATTGGATTGCTTTCAATCAGGTGCAGATCCCAAGGTACCCACACAAAGCTATTCAATGAATCAAGGAAATGATTTTGTATACGGTTTGACCCCTTCGGCACCAAAGATGCCTCTACAAGGAGGGGGGCAGTTAGATGATGAAGCTATTTCAAGGATGCTGCTGGGAAATATGAAAGCCTGTGCTACTACAAAGGCTACGGCAGCATTGGAAGTGACCAACCCAGTGGTACGTCGGGTATTATCCGATAGTGTGCCTAACTGCATTGAAATGGCTTATGAGCTGTCTCACTACCAGAACAAGCATCATTACTATCAAGTCCCTCAACTAGTAGCAGATGATATGAATCAAGTTATTAATGGATATGCTGCCATTAATCCACAGACATTCCAATAACCATTGATAAGGAGCAGCAGACTACATTGCTGCTTCTTTTAACTATTCTTCTTTCTTAACACGATAACTATAGGCCTAGCTTTTAAGTGATTCCAAACAAGGATATATCGTAAGTGCTATAAATAATAGTAACTATTGGATTAAAGAAAGAGCACAATTTTGAACCAAAATTGTGCTCTTTCTTTAATCTTGGAATTTACTTAGCAGGTAAATAGCTCAGTTTTGTGAACCTTCAAATTTTTTACATAATACATACTAATAAAATAAGAGAATAGCTTAGCCCCCAATTATACTGCTGTCCAATCTAAACGAATGAATTTTTTGAAAAAAAGATAGTTTACCTTAATTTGCTAAGTAATTTGAAAAATAATCTACTCTTTTGGCCTGTTAGAGCTTTTAGAGAATAGATTGTTCATTGCAATTCCTATGATCTTTTTAAAAAAATAAAGCAGAAGGGCAAAACTCGGAAGCACAAATGATCCACTAAGGAATGGCCAGTCAGGAAGCATATTCGTATCGGAAATGCAGCACTGGCTTCAGAGGATATAATGCTTCCAATATGCTTTAACATATTGAAGGCGTTTTCAGCAATCAATCCCTTTGAGTAAGCAGAGGATTTCTAGTATACTTGGTCAGAGAAATTGTACTAGGAAAGGGAAAAATCAAACTATGACAACACAATTAGAAGCTTTAAACCTCCCGGGTCATATACTGTCTGATATAAAAAATAGATCGGAAATATTCAAAAACAGCGTTGATGCGATGCTCATCGGCAAAGGCGGATATATGCCATCAGAGGATGCAATTTTATATGATGCCATGATTGCTTTATCATTAGGTAAAAATGTTCTTTTAAAAGGACCTACAGGCTCTGGTAAAACTAAGCTTGCCGAAACGCTTTCAAATCTTTTCGGCCAGCCAATGCACAGTATCAACTGCAGCGTGGATCTTGATGCTGAAGCACTGCTTGGCTATAAAACCATTTCGCAGAATGGTTCAAAAACGAGCATTGAGTTTATTGAAGGGCCTGTTATTCATGCGATGAAAAAAGGCCATATCTTATATATTGATGAAATTAATATGGCAAAGCCTGAGACGCTTCCAATCCTAAATGGAGTCCTTGATTACCGTAAAATGATTACGAACCCATTTACAGGAGAAGTGATCAAAGCGAGCAAGGACTTTGGCGTGATTGCAGCTATTAACGAAGGTTATGTTGGTACCGTTCCTTTGAACGAAGCCTTAAAAAATCGTTTCGTTGTAATTGAAGTGCCATATATTCAAGGTGAACAGCTAAAAGCCGTACTGCGCTCTCAATCTATGCTGAAAAATGAAAAGCTGATCAGTCAGTTTGTCACTCTTTCTTCTGATCTGATCACTCAGGTGCAAAATGGACAAATTTCAGAAGAGGCAGCATCTGTAAGAGCGCTTATTGACACCTGTGATCTAGCCGTTTATATGCCGCCGCTTCGTGCTATTTCACGCGGCATTACTGAAAAACTTGAAGACGACAGAGAAAAGGCAGCGATTCAAAATATTGCAGAAACTCTTTTTGTGTAAAGGGGCCGTCATGAAATATATTAAATTTAATGACAAGCGTGTCGACTCCTTTTTATTTATGGAGCTCTCCGACTTGGCAAAAACTCTTACAAAAAAAGATGAGACAGAAGTTGAATTTGCTGTTCAGTCTTACTACGATCCGTTCATACAGAAAGTGTACATCAGCCACTTCTGGGATAACCGGCCGCGCCTTGATATGGTAAACGGTTTGAAAAGCGATGTATTTTTAAGAAGCATCGGCAGCTATAAATACACAGATTTTCATGCAGTTAATTTCTTTTTATCACAAGTTCAGAAACTTGCTGTTTCAAGCTTTGCCAAACAGCTGTTTGTGATGCTTGAGGACTTGCGGCTCGAGGAACACTGCAAGCATGAACGTCCAGGCACAACAAACGTGTTTGCTGCAAGAAGATCTATGTACAGACGTTTTTTTAAAAGTCAATTAACGATAAACCAAGAGAGAAGCATTTATACAGATGCGCTCTTTAATGCCTTCTATTTAAAAGCTACATCAGAATCTCCGCTTGAGGAGTTTCCGTCGCTGACAAATTCGATTGATCTGGCCATGCCCTTTATGCAGGGCGAACTGCTGAAGCTCTATGAAGCCCGTAACACTGCTGGCATAGGTAAGATTGTTCTAAACATAGCCGATGTACTTGACGACATTCTTGAAAAAGACATGCTGAATATGTATTTTCATCTTCCTTTATTAAACTACTCAGAAGCAGAATCAGGCTTAACGTTTGATGATCTTAAACGAAAATCAAAGCTTAAAAATGACGATATTCTTGAGCAGGAAAAGGAAGAGGATGAGGACATTCATGAGGATAAACTTCCGACCTGGCACAGGGAAACCAGTGAAGCGACAAAGAGTTTTCTGCAATTTGATCTTGAGCAGGGAAGCAAAACAGACCTGCTTGGCGAAGGTGTCAGAGAAGGCGATGATGGAGATCAGGCGCTAGGAATGGTACAGGGATCTTCCAAAAAAACAGCAAGGAATGATTATTCTAAGCTTGAAGCTATGGAAAACGCTGAAAACAAACAAGAACGCGGGGAAAGTGAGGCTTTCGGAAAAGAAAACAAATATGCATATCCTGTATTTATGTCCCCCGAAAAGCCAAATGCAGCTGAACAAGTTGCTTACGTAGAAAAAAAAGAAATCATCGTTCCGTTTCAAAAAAAGCTGAAGCAAATGATTGAAAAAACGCTTGAGCATAAAAAAATTTCACCAAGAAGCGATCTTCATACCGGACGCTTAAGCAAAAAACTGCTGAAGCTCCTTACTGATGAGAATCCGCGTTTATTTTATAAGAAAAATCAGCCGTCTGCTAAAATTGATGCCGCTTTTTGCCTGCTTGTCGATTGCTCAGCATCAATGTTCGATAAGATGGAGCAGACGAAGCTTGGCATCACCTTGTTTCACGAGGCGCTGAAATCTGTTTCCGTTGTCCACCAGGTTGTCGGTTTTTGGGAAGACACGAATGAAGCCACTGAAACGAAACAGCCAAACCATTTTAAAACGGTCATTGATTTTGGGTCCTCTCTGCAAAAAAAACGAGGACCTGAAATTCTGCAGCTTGAACCGGAAGAAGATAATCGCGACGGCTATGCTATTCGTCATATGACAAAGCAGCTTTTAAACCGCAGTGAAAATCAGAAGTTTATGCTGGTCTTCTCAGATGGGGAGCCTGCGGCAACAGGCTACGAGCAAAATGGGATAATCGACACACACGAAGCCGTGCTTGAAGCAAGAAAACGGGGAATTGAAGTGATCAATATTTTTCTCGCAAATGGAGAAATTGACGAAGGACAGCAAAAAACGATACAAAACATTTACGGCAAATTCAGCATCGTTGTTCCTGACATTGAGAAGCTGCCTGAAGTGCTGTTTCCAATCCTGAAAAAACTGCTGCAGAAAAGCATCCATGCATAAGAGTGCCTTAGAGGCACTCTTTTTGTAACGCTTTCTTCCATTTGCTACTATACAAATAGGGGGAGATAAAAATGATATCCGTTATTCCAATTCTGCGTATGTTTGATGAACGGAAAGCAAAGGAGTTTTACCTGGACTACTTAGGCTTTAAGCTTGACTGGGAGCACCGGTTTGAGCCGGAATATCCACTTTATTTTCAAATCTCAAACGAAGCCGTTCAGATTCATCTTTCCGAGCATCACGGAGATTGCTCGCCGGGGGCAGCCGTCAGAATTCAGTGCGAAGATCTCCAAAATTATCATAGTATACTCAAATCTAAAGTATTCCCTTTCTCAAATCCAGGAATTGAAAAGACTCCATGGAACACATTTGAATTAACAGTTCAAGATCCCTTTGCTAACCGGATCATTTTTTATCAAAATACATAGAATTTAGAAGAAAAAGAAGAAAATATGTCGAACTCAGTAGATGAAGAGGCTGATTTTTCTCTTGAAAAATGAATATAATGCATCTTTTGTTCTTTAGATTCACTTTTAATTTTTGTTTTTCAGTATTATTTTAAATTTTCTTGTGATACGCCTTTGATTAAACGGGCAAGGAATGTTAAAATGGAAATGGAAGCGTTTTAATCCAAACCTATCTTTCTAAGAAAGGTAGGATAGTATATTACAATAATATCCATTTGAATCTGTTTTTTAAAAAATTCAATCAGATTCACTACCATTGCTGGGGGTTATGTAAGATGTCAGGAACTACAACAAAGCGCAAGATTCGACTTGAGGATTTTCATGGACCGAACCTTGGCTATGTACTGGAGCTGTTTGATCAATATCAGCAGGATCCAGAATCGGTTGATGAAGAATTAAGAGAAATGTTTGATGGATGGGACACAGTACCGCAGGAACAAGTTAGCAATGAAACATCAGCGGGCACAGCAACGTCTGTTCAAAACGTAACAAGCGCGGACAAAATGAAGAAGATTGCTTATGCAGTCAAGCTTGCAGATGATATCCGCACTTATGGTCATTTAAACGCTTCAATTTATTCATTTGAAAGTGTCAAACAAAAAGAGTTTCTTCAGCTTAAGGATTACGGGCTGACAGAATCTGACCTAGAAGAAATTCCGGCATCCATTTTATGTGCGGATGCACCTCAGGAAGTAACGAATGGATTACAGGCCATTCAATATTTAAAAGAAGCTTATACGAAAACGATTGCTTTTGAATTCTCCCACGTACACCGTTTTGAAGAAAAGTACTGGCTTAAGAAAATGGTTGAATCCGGAGAAATCTTCAAAAGTCATTCAAATGAAAAACGCACGGCTATTCTGCGCCGCCTCTCAGAAGTTGAAGGCTTTGAGAAATTTTTGCACCGCACGTTTGTTGGGCAAAAACGTTTCTCAATTGAAGGACTGGACATGCTTGTTCCAATGCTTGATGAACTGATTTCTAACGCTGTTCACGCAGGAACAAATAATGTAAACATTGGTATGGCTCACAGAGGACGCCTAAACGTGCTGGCACATGTTCTCGGCAAGCCTTATGAAATTATTTTCTCCGAATTCCAGCATTCGCCAAACAAGGAGCTTGTTCCTTCTGAAGGGTCTGTCGGCATTAACTATGGCTGGAGCGGAGACGTAAAATATCATCTCGGGGCAGATCGTCAAATTACAGACGAAAGCACAAAACGTGCAAGGCTGACACTTGCAAACAACCCAAGTCACCTTGAATATGTGGACCCTATTGTCATGGGCTACACACGTGCAGCACAGGATAATCGCCAAACAACCGGCTATCCGAAACAAGACGAAAAAGAATCAATGGCAATTATTATTCATGGTGACGCTGCATTTCCGGGTGAGGGGATCGTTGCAGAAACACTGAACTTAAATTCTCTTACAGGCTATCAGACCGGCGGTTCCATTCATATTATCGCCAACAATATGATAGGTTTTACAACTGAAAGCAGAGACTCACGTTCAACAAAATATGCAAGTGACCTTGCTAAAGGATACGAAATCCCGATCGTTCATGTAAATGCAGACGACCCAGAGGCGTGTCTTGCAGCAGTCATGATTGCGATTGAGTACCGCAAGCTCTTTAACCGTGACTTCTTGATTGATTTAATCGGCTACCGCCGCTTTGGCCACAATGAAATGGATGAGCCATCAACAACACAGCCGAAACTATATGAAAAAATCCGCAAGCATCCGACAGTCCGTGCACTCTATGCTGCACAGCTTGAAGAAGCAGGATATTTAAGCAAAGAAAAGATTGCTGAAATTGATCAGCAGACATTGGACAAATTTGATGCAGCTTATCAAAAAGTGCCATCGAAAAAAGTAACGCATGTTCATGACATAGAGCTTCCTGAAATCGTTATCAACGGACTGCCGAAAATCAAAACGTCCATTGATAAAGAATCTCTCTTAAGAATTAATGATGAGCTTGTGAAATGGCCTGAAGGCTTCAATGTTTTTGATAAATTGAAGAGAATTCTAGAAAGACGCGCAAATATCTTTGTCGGGGAAGAAAAAGCTGACTGGGCATTAGCAGAAACCCTTGCATTCGCAACTATCCTTGAAGACGGCACGCCAATTCGCCTGTCGGGGCAGGATTCTGAACGCGGCACATTCTCTCAAAGACACTTAATGCTTCACGATAGTGAAACAGGCAATGTTTACTCACCGCTGCATACACTATCTAAATCAAATGTATCGTTTGCCGTTCATAACAGTCCATTATCAGAAGGATCAGTACTTGGCTTTGAATATGGCTACAACGTATTTGCTCCTGAAACACTCGTGCTGTGGGAAGCTCAATACGGTGACTTTGCTAACGCTGCACAAGTATTCTTTGATCAATTCATCGCAGCAGGACGCGCGAAATGGGGTCAAAAATCAGGGCTTGTGATGCTTCTTCCTCACGGTTATGAAGGACAAGGACCTGAGCATTCAAGTGCAAGACTTGAGAGATATCTGCAGCTTGCAGCAGAAAACAACTGGACAGTCGCAAACTTAACAAGTGCTGCACAGTATTTCCATATTTTAAGAAGACAGGCTGCGCTTTTGAAACGTGAAGAAGTACGTCCGCTTGTTATTATGACACCTAAGAGTCTGCTTCGAAACGCACAAACCATTTCTTCGATAGAAGAACTGAGTGAAGGGGAATTCCGCCCGGTTGTGGAACAGCCTGGACTTGGCATGAACCATGGAGATGTAAAGCGCATTGTCTTATGCAGCGGCAAAATCGCCACTGATTTAACAGATAAATTAAAATCAATAGAAGAAGATGTAAATCAAATCCACGTTGTAAGAGTGGAAGAATTATATCCGTTCCCTAAAAAGGAAATTAATGCAATTCTTGGACGCTACAAGGCGCTGGAAGAAATCGTCTGGGTACAAGAAGAGCCAATGAATATGGGAGCATGGACATTCATGGATCCAGAACTCCGAGAAGTAGCACCGGCTCATGTGAAAGTGAATTACATTGGAAGAAAAAGAAGATCTTCAACAGCAGAGGGAGATCCAAACGTTCATAAAAAAGATCAAGAGCGTATCGTAACAGAAGCATTGACGTGGAAAAACGAAGGGAGAATTTGATCATGGCACAAGTAATCGTACCAGAATTAGCTGAATCCATCTCAGAAGGAACTATCGCACAATGGCTGAAACAACCAGGGGACTACGTTGAAAAAGGGGAATATCTGGTTGAGCTCGAAACAGATAAAGTAAATGTTGAACTGACAGCTGATTATTCTGGTGTGCTGAAGGATGTTGTCAAAGATTCAGGTGACACTGTTCAAGTTGGCGAAGTGATTGCTGTGATTGATGAAAACGGCGAGACTGCAGCCACTCCAGCAGAGGAAGTTAAAGAAGAACCGGTTAAAGAAGAACAGCCAAAAGCTTCTGCTCCTAAAGAGGAAAAGCATGAAAAAACTGAGAGCAAATCACAGCGTCCAATTGCTTCTCCGGCAGCACGAAAGCTTGCAAGAGAAAAAGGAATTGATTTGACTCAAGTTCCTTCAGGAGATCCGCTTGGAAGATTGCGCAAGCATGACGTTGAAGCTTATTCTCCAAACGCGTCGGCTTCAAAGCCAGCTGCGCCTCAAAAAGCGCCTGAAGCTAAGCCTGCAAAACCAGCTTCTGACTCTTTCGACAAACCAGTTGAGCGCGAGCGCATGTCACGCCGCAGACAAACGATTGCTAAACGCCTTGTCGAGGTACAGCAAACAGCTGCGATGCTTACGACATTTAATGAAGTTGACATGACCGCGGTTATGGATGTCCGTAAACGCAGAAAAGATAAATTCTTTGAGCAGCATGATGTGCGCCTAGGCTTTATGTCATTCTTTACAAAAGCAGTTATTGCTGCACTTAAGAAATACCCATTATTGAATGCTGAAATTCAGGGTGATGAGCTTGTTATTAAAAAGTTCTATGATATCGGCATTGCCGTTTCAGCTCCAGAAGGATTAGTTGTACCAGTTGTACGTGATGCAGACCGCAAATCATTTGCCCAAATCGAAGGAGCAATTGGCGAGCTTGCCGGAAAAGCGAAAAACAACAAATTAACGATTGGTGATCTATCTGGCGGTACATTTACGATTACAAATGGCGGTGTGTTCGGTTCTCTTATGTCAACGCCAATCTTAAACGGACCGCAAGTGGGAATTCTGGGCATGCATAAAATTCAGCTTCGTCCAATTGCGATTGACAAAGATACAATGGAAAACCGTCCAATGATGTACATCGCGCTTTCATACGATCATCGCATCGTAGATGGCAAAGAAGCAGTAAGCTTCCTTGCAACTATCAAAGATTTGCTTGAAGATCCAGAATCATTGCTGATTGAAGGATAATAGAACTTGAAAACCTCATGACATTAATCTAACTGTTATGTATTGAGGGAGAAAAACAAAAATACTGAAGAAAACGGGTACTAAATTGCACAACAATTTGTATCCGTTTTTTTCGTTTTATTATGTTGGAGTAAGACTGTTTTGTGGGTGTTAAAAGCTCGCTTTAAAGTAGCCAAACCTGTGGAGTATGCCTGTTTTGGGGTAACAAAGGCACGCTTTGAGTGAAGTATGCCTGATTCAGGGGGTCATACGCGCTGTATGAGAGCCTAAACCCGGGGAGTATTTCTTTTCAGGGTAACATCCGCGCTGAATGAGTACCCAAAAGTCGGAGTATGCTTGATTCAGGTGATCATACGCGCTGTATGAGTACCCAAAAGCCGGAGTATGCCTGATTCAGGGTATCATACGCGCTGTATGAGTACCTAAACCCGGGGAGTATGTCTATTTTAGGGTATCATACGCGCTGTATAAGTACCCAAAAGCCGTAGTTTGCCTGATTCAGGGTATCATACGCGCTGTATGAGTACCCAAACCTGGGGAGTATGTCTATTTTAGGGTATCATACGCGCTGTATGAGTACCCAAAAGCCGTAGTATGCTTGATTCAGGGTATCATACGCCTTGTATGAGTACCCAAAAGTCGGAGTATGCTTGATTCAGGGTATCATACGCGCTGTATAAGTACCCAAACCCGGGGAGTATGTCTATTTCAGGGTGTCATACGCGCTGTATGAGTACCTAAACCCGAAACTTGGTTAGCATTTTGGATGAAAGAGGGCATTTCTGCATTCCTGCTCAATTGCAGCTGTATGATCTACTACAATGTAGGTTGATATAAAAAAAATAATTTGAAGGACTGAGGAAGGGTTGTCATTAATTAATAAATTTTGTCCAATATGTGGCGAAGAGAACGAGTGTATGACAGGTTCTGGAGAAAACGATAACTGCTGGTGCGGCACGGAAAAGTTTCCTAATGAAATCTTTGAATTAGTCCCTGCCGAAAGTAAAAGAAGACATTGTATATGTAAAAAATGTCTAAGTAAATTTAAGGAAGAACAGAAAATAATAGAAAATTAGTAGTACTTGTTCAAATTCCATAATAGGTGAAGAGTGCAGGACATAGTGATTGTTCATCTAGACCTTAAGTTTCCTGTTAGTTGAATGGTAAGAGAATAAGAAAATAAATGAACTAACAGTAAAAGAGATTAGGAAGGTTCTTCAACTGAGGGAGCGTTAATAGTTTGTTTTAGTACTAGCACGGTACTCTCCAAATGTAGAAGATGCCTCTATTGTAAAGCCTGCAATTAGGAATATTAAAGCAAAGGTTTCATTTTTTTAAATGTTATCAAGCGCTATCCAGACTGCAAAAGGTATTACAAAAAAACCTAATATATTTATCTTTCGCTAAAAACTTCCCATCCATATCTATATAAGGTGAACACCATTACTATCCAGTAGTGGTATATAGATGATTTTAATAATTGTTTTAGGGCATTCTTTGTATTTAAGGAACATAGGCTAAACTGATAAACTAATTAAAAGAGAAAGTAAAGTTGTTACTAATACAACAAGGAAAATAATACTAGCTATACCTTCTTTCTAAAATCTATAAACTGTTTATCTTTGCCATAATAGTTTAGGAATATCCATTTATAAATATAAAAAATACCATAAGCAATTAAACTACTTAAGCTTAGCCATATAGTTTCTACTTTTGCCCCTACCATAGGTGTGGGGCTAGGCAAAACCTGGCAACCTAACGCATTAAGAGATTACTTGCAAGTGTTTTAAATTTTTTACACCAGAACCATAAATATAGTATTGTTCATTAAAGCTTATTAATCACAATCGATAATTTATAATTTACATACTCGTTTAAGTCTACCAAAAATTGATCTAATACTTCATTAGATGGAAATCTACATTCAAGAAGGTAACAACCATCGCCACTAATTTTATAATTATTTCGTATGTAATCCTCTTGCGTTTCTATAAAAGAAAGATAAGGCTGATGATAGGTATTTTTTGTATAAATATTAATGAAAGCATGTATAAAGCACCCTAATTTAATTTGGTTAACTTTAATGGTATATCCCTCAATCACTCCGTTATCTTCTAATTTAGCCAATCTAGCCGCGGCTGCTTGTCCCGTCAAATGGACTTTCGCACCTAATTCTTTCATCTTCATTCGACTATCTTTAGACAGTTCCTCTAATATACGCATATCCGTATGATCTAACATATATTCAAATCCTTTCAAAAATCAGGTCAAATGGCCAAAAGACTTGATTGTTTCTATGTAAACGTTCATTGGTCATAGTATAAACTATACGTAGATCAAAGAAAAGGAGCTGTAAACATGAAGATTACTCAAATTCGAAATGCAACAATCGTTGTTGAATATACAGGTAAAAAGTTTTTAATTGACCCATTTTTAGCAGAGAAAGGTACGTACGCACCTTTCCCAAATTCGGTAAGACAAGATCAAACTAATCCTTTAGTGAGCTTACCAATGTCTCTTGACGAGATCATTAAGGAAGTAGATGCAGTTATTGTCACTCATCTGCATTTAGACCACTTTGATGATGTGGCGAAAAATGTATTGCCAAAGGACATCAAAATGTTTGTACAAAATGAAGAAGATGCAAAAGAAGTAAGAAACGCTGGTTTTCAAAATGCAGAAGTGTTACAAGAAGATACAGTATTTGAAGGCATCCAATTAATGAAAACCAAAGGTGAACACGGTAGAGGAGAAGAACTCTTAAAAATTGCTGGTTTAGTGTGTGGAGTTGTCTTCAAACACCCAAGTGAAAAAACGTTATATGTAGCTGGAGATACAGTATGGTATGATGAGGTCCAAGAAGAAATTGATACACATAAACCCGACATTATTGTGGTGAATGGTGGAGACAATCAATTCCTAGATTTCGGTTCTCTCATCATGGGGAAAGAGGACATTTATGAAGTGCATAAGGCGGCTCCTAACGCCAAAATCATTTCTGTCCATATGGAAGCTGTTAACCATTGGACATTATCAAGAGAAGAATTAAAAAGCTTTACTGAGGAAAAAGGAATCTCTTCTCACGTTCTAGTGCCAGAAGATGGCGAATCTTACACATTTTAAGATAAAAAACGGATAGATTTCGTAATTTTTAAGTATGAAATTTGCGCTGCAGAAATACAAGGAGGCTCATGATTAAGTCATTGATAATCATGGGCTTCTTCTTTCTTGTTTAATTAGTTGATAAATAGGTACAGGAACTGTTCTTTAAATGAATTGTATAACTTTCAGGAAGATATATCGGAAATTCCGAATATGCCGAATGACATCCATGTGCGAAATGGAATGGAAAGCTAACAGAAAGCATTCTTGCCCTGATTCACTATGAATAAAAGCTGAAAATTATATTGTTAGGAAGTGAAGTTTATGATGGTTGAAAAAGAAGATATAAGCAGGTCAAAACAGCAGCCTATTTGGTTGCAAGATTATATTGATTCACCAGAAAAACAAAAACAACTTTATAAAAAAACCTTAAGCATTGTTATCCTTTCACAAATCTTTGGAGGAGCAGGACTTGCAGCTGGTATAACAGTAGGTGCACTGCTCGCACAAGATATGCTAGGGACGGAAAATGCAGCAGGGATTCCAACTGCCTTATTCACTTTAGGATCTGCAGGAGCAGCACTGCTTGTAGGACGGCTTTCACAACGTTTTGGCCGTGGAGCAGGACTTGCGACCGGCTTTCTTGCTGGTGGATTGGGTGCGATTGGCGTTATAATTGCTGCCTTAATTAACAGTGTCGCACTTTTATTTGTTTCCCTGCTTATTTATGGAGCTGGTACCGCCTCAAATCTGCAGGCACGATACGCCGGTACAGATTTAGCAACAGCTAAACAGCGAGCAACTGCTGTTAGCATGGCCATGGTTTTTACTACCTTTGGAGCTGTAGCAGGTCCTAACTTGGTCGATGTGATGGGAGAATTTGCACATTCTATCGGTATTCCAGCTTTGGCTGGCCCCTTTATCTTAGCAGCAGCTGCTTTTATCCTTGCCGGACTTGTTCTTTTAATTTTTCTTCGTCCAGACCCTTTGATGGTATCTACAGCCATTGCGAATGCCCGGGAGAAAGGCGATACAGTACAGACAGAGACAAATTTGGAAAGTTCTACAATAAACAAAAGAGGGGTTGTAGTAGGCGCTACAATTATGGTTTTAACTCAATTTGTCATGGTAGCCATAATGACAATGACACCTGTTCATATGGGACACCATGGCCATAGTTTAAGAGAAGTGGGGTTAGTCATAGGTTTTCATATAGGCGCCATGTACTTTCCTTCACCTTTGACAGGCCTATTGGTAGATAAAGTTGGTCGTATTGCAATGGCTGTTGCTTCTGGTGCCACGCTTTTAGCCTCTGGTTTGGTGGCAGCTTTTGCACCGGGAGGCTCAATGGTATTGCTTATCTTGGCTCTAGTACTATTAGGTGTCGGCTGGAACTTTGGTTTAATAAGCGGAACTGCTCTTATTGTAGACTCAACACATCCATCTATTCGTGCAAAAACACAGGGATCAGCTGATGTCTTGGTTGCATTGTCAGGAGCCTCTGGCGGTGCGTTATCAGGAATGGTAGTCGCTCATTCTAGTTATGCAGTATTATCACTTTCTGGAGCTATTCTGTCACTATTGCTTATTCCTGTAGTAGTTTGGTCTCGTAAGACTCAAAGCAAAGAGCTAATATAGAGAAGGTTTTTGTCATGCATAATCTTTTGATTAGTTACGCTAGTGTCAATGTTTATCCTTATCTAGCGAGTTACGATTAGATTCTAATGAATAAGGCAGCTTTCAGCAAGAAATTGAAACCTGCCTTTATTCATGTACAAAGCTAGTTCACATAAAGCATATTCTCGGTATTAAAAAAGCCTTATATTAAAGATACTATTTCATTACAGCTTATTAATAACAGTCGATAATTCATAGGTGACATGCTTGTTTAAGTCTGTAAGAAATTGTTCTAATACTTCATTAGATGGAAATTTACATTCAAGAAGATAACAACCGGCTCCACTAATTTTAAAGTTGTTTATTACATACTTCTCTTGTGTTTTGGTGTAGGAGAGATACGGCTGATGATGCGTACTTTTGGTATGGATAGTAATCCAAGCATGTATCAAACACCCTAATTTCACTTGATTCTCTTTAATGGTGTATCCCTCAATCACTCCCTTTTCTTCTAATTTAGCCACTCTAGCAGCGGTAGATTGTCCCGTCAAATGGACTTTCTCACCTAATTTTTTCATTGTAATCCGACTGTTCTTGGATAGTTCATCTAGAATCTGCATATCTGTATGATCTAACATGTATTCATATCCTTTCAAAAATCAAGTTAAACGGCTAAAAGACCTGATTCTATCTATGTAGATTGTAATTGGTTATAGTATAAATTATATGCAGATCAAAGAAAAGGAGTTGTCAATCATGAATCAATGCTTCATCAATTGACAGTTGAGGATACACAATGAAAGCATCGTAAACAAGATCAGCATTTAAAATACCTGTACGTTCCAGAATTGCAGTAGAATAGTCCAAAGCATCTACTTTACCAACAAACAACCATCATATAAGCAATCAGGAAAAAGTTTATCAGTACTTTTCTTTATCTCTAACCAAAGCTTATCATTTTCCATCGGATAATGTGCCGAGGTCGTATTAAAAACCTCATGTCTGTCTAAAGTAATCCAAATTCGTTTTTGTTCTCCAACAGAAACATTATAATTAGTTAAATGAATATTTAATTTGTTCTTATGTGATGAACCGTGATCCTAAATTTTTTAAGCTCCACTTCAATATTGCTGCCTAATACCTGCCGTAACGCCAATCTTTTTTATCCTGCTATTCACCTATGCTAATTAATATCTTATATGGTGTGTTATTTTTCAACAGAAACCCGTTAATAAGCGAGGCTCTTTTTATCTTCAGACTTTAACAGGGAACCAGCCAGGTGTATGAATAATTGCCTGCCATAAAGGATCAGGAACGACCAGTCGGGACTGGGCATTTTTATCAAGTTCAGTCTCAATTTTATCTTCCCGGCCTTCGGAAATTTTCTGCACCCAATCAGGATCGATGATTAATTCCCGTCCGAGGGCAATCAGCGGCACTCCGGTACTCATTGCTTTCATGGCATCATCTGGTGTATAAATAGATCCAACGCCAATCAGCGGTACCTTGCCGGCAACACGTTCTTGAATAATTTCGAGGCGAGAGCGGGTGTCATCAATACCCCGTCTTGGAGCTGACCAATATTCCATCAGTGAGATATGCAGATAATTCAAGTCTTTTTCAGTAAGCGCATCAACCAGGGCTAACGTATCTTCCATCGTAATTCCTGGTGTTTCCGGCTCCTCAGGAGAGAAACGGTAACCCACAAGAAATTCTTCTGAACCATACTGAGCTGCTGCTTTTTTCACTTCGTCAACGATTGCAAGAGGGAAAGCAAGCCTGTTTTCAATGCTTCCTCCAAACTCGTCTTCGCGGCGATTTGAATGAGGAGAGACGAATTGCTGAATTAAATACCCATTAGCACCATGTATTTCAACACCATCAAAGCCTGCTTCAATGGCACGGCGGGCGGATTCTCCAAAGTCTTTGATAATGCTGATTATCTCTTCATGTGTAAGCGCACGCGGAACAGGTGCTTCTCCTGAAGGATGACCCTGCTCCGCTGCCACTGCACTTGCACTGACTACATCTCCATCCGGCACGAGTTCTGCAGGAACCATTCTTCCTCCGTGAAAAATCTGAAGAATCGCTTTTGCCCCTTTATCCTTTATAGATGAAGCAAGCTTTCTCAATGATGGAATCATATCATCAGAATCACTTCCAAATTCGCCAGGGAATCCTTTACCGCTTGGCGTCACATAAGCACATGCTGTAATCACCATTCCAACTCCGCCTGAACGGCGGCTATAATAAGCAGTTTCTGCTTCTGTTACTGTTCCGTCTTCATTTGATGAAAAGTTCGTCATTGGAGCCATTACAATCCGGTTTTTTAATTGAATACCGTTTTTAAAATCAAATGGCTGTAATAACGGCTGATACTTTGAATTCATAATTCTCGACCTCCGTATTCATGTATTCATCTACATAATACTTTCTTGATTTCAAAGTTGCATTAAATATGCTCATTAGAATTTGTTTAATCACTGCAAATCATTCATCATTGAAGGTATGGAGCGTGAAAAAAGATGATGAAAATTGAAGCAGAAGTCATACAGGGACGAGGCAGCTACTATGACCTTGGTGTAAAACAGGGAAAAATACATAAAGATACTAAACTCTTTCAAAATCACCGAAAAAGAAGAATAAAATCCAACAAATCTTATCAATCAGTACTGAAAACGGCTCATAGACTTTATGAACGATTCGCTCCAGGACTATGGCAGGAGCTGGAGGGCTTGTCTGCAGGACTTAACTGGCCGCTTGAGGATGTTGTTCATGAATATAGCGGGTATCAGGCAGATTGGAAAAAATCAGGGTGCAGTGCCCTTATGCAAAACGGCTATTATGCAAGAAACTACGACTACCATCCTAAAACATACGAAGGACGATTTTTGATTTGGCAGCCTGAAAATGGGTACGCGAGCATTGGGTTTGCAGCAAGGATGATTGGTCGGATTGACGGCATGAATGAAAAAGGCCTTGTCATAGGCTATCATTTCGTTAATAGGCTAAAAGCCGGAGACGGGTTTATTTGCTGCAGCATTGCAAGATTTATCCTTGATACTTGCAAAACGACAGAAGAAGCCGTAGCGAAATTAAGAGAGATTCCACATCGCCATGCATTTAATTATTCTATTTATGATGCAGCTGGAAATGCAGCCATAGCAGAAGCATCCAGCAAGGGAGTATCTATCACGTCGAGTCATCAATTGGCTTGCACAAATCATTTTGAGAGTCCTTCTAAACTGGTGGAAAACCGTCATCATTTAGTGGAAACACATACCAGGAAGGAACAGCTTTCAGAAGCCTTCCGAAAAGATTTTACAGCATCGGAAGCTTTTACTTTTTTTAACAGCAGAAGCAGTGCGATTTTCAAAAAAGAATATCATAATTGGGCCGGAACCCTTCATACTGCTGTCTATATTCCAAAATCCCTTCAGGTTCTGATCGGAGTTGGGGGAGACAGTCAGCCGCTTGTCTTCTCATTTAAAGAATGGCTAAAAGGAAAAGACAGCTATTTGAAAAAAATTCGAGGAACTCTTGAAACAAATATTGAACTTCCTTTTTGAAGAAAACGGTTGACTCCGGGTTTCCATAGGGTAGAGAGGAAAGAAAGTTGGGGTAGTGTATATGCAGCAAGTAATAGACATGATGAACCAGAATGAACGCCTGCTTTATGAGAAATGGGAGAACAGCGTCGAACCCTACAAATGCAATCATACATTTATAGATATTACCGGCGTCCCGGTTGTCGATACATTCGATGCAAACCATCTGATACAGGCAGCGGAAGCCGTCCAATTGCCGGGCGCCAGCTGCATCATAGTCGGCATTCGCCCGGAAATTGCCCAAACCCTGATAAATCTCGGCATATCGATAGATAATATTCAAACCTTCTCTAACCTTCATACAGGTATTCAGTTTGTAACGATGAAGGATCAGAAAGAACAGCGTTCATGACGCTGTTTTTTTGTGAAGTAAGTTAACATAATATTATTATGTCTTATATTCAGGTAAAAACTCTTAGACACTAACTGTATCATTGGGGGATACTTATCTTTTTTAACTGCAAGAACAGGGAATTTCCTATTTCTGTAGAATAGGGTAATAGAATCAGTAAAAAAGGGGTGTTATACATGATTACGTTTCAAAAGCCGGATGTCGAGCAGTTTTAAAGGTGCTTACGATTCAGGATTTTACGGTTTCTCCAGATAAAAAACAATTGGTGTTCAGCACAAACATCGGCGGACATTATAACTTATGGGCAATGGATTTGCCAAACCAGTATCCTTACCAGTTAACAAATATTAATCAAGCATGCGACAGTCTTCTCTATAACAAGAAATCGAAGTTTATTCTGGCAGGCTTTGATCAGGACGGAGATGAAAAATCTCAGCTTTGCGCTTTCTCCAAAAGGCGGTTCTCAGTTTCCGGTGCGGTATGAAAAAGGAGAGCGTCACATGTTCCCGTTTTTTTCGAAAAATGGAGAGGCCTGTATTATACATCTACTAAAAATGGCCACGATACCTATCTTGCAGCATATCGGTATGACCTTTCAGCTGAAACAGAAGAAAAGCTTATTGAGGGGACGGATACGGCTGTCTATTTAATGGCTGTTTCCCCTGAAGAAAAAAGCTTTGTCTATTCAAAAAATTATGGAAATACTTCCTCCTTGCTGCTAGTGAAAATAGACGGCGAAGATGTCTTGGCTACCCCTGAAAGTGATCAGCAATTTACTCAAAGCGATCCTGTTTATATTTCTGAGCAGGAAATCTATTTTATTACAAACTATGAATCTGATTTTTCCTATTTAGCGAAATTTGATTTGCAAAAGCGGGAGTTTTCAAAAGTACTTGAACTGAAAGGATCGCTGATTTTTTCAATCAGTATTTATAAGAGAAGGTGAACAGATGAAAAACAGGAAAATTGCCATTGTGACAGGAGCGAGCAGGCTTAAAGGAATTGGGGCAGCAATCTGCCTTGAGCTTGCTAAAGCGGGAACGGATATCTTCTTTACTTACTACCGGCCGTATGATGCTGAGCAGCCTTATGAATCTGAAAATCAAGAGACTGAAATTCTTGAGTCACTCATTAGAGAAACTGGAGTGCGTTCTGCAAATATAGAATTGGATTTATCAAAAACAGAATCGATCCCCGTCTTATTTGACCAAGTAGAGAAAACGCTTGGAGAACCATCCATCCTTATTAATAATGCAGCATACTCTACTGAAAATGATTTTGAGACGATAACAGCTGAAAACCTCGATCTTCACTATTTTGTAAATGTGCGGGCGCCGCTTATGTTAAGTGCCGAATTTGCAAAAAGATTTCAACATGGAAAAGGTGGAAGAATCATTTACATGACTTCCGGACAATCGCAAGGACCCATGCCTGGGGAGCTTTCATATGCGGCGACAAAAGCATGTATTCCGGATATGACCAAAACACTTGCATCTGAAGTTGGCAACAAGGGCATTACCGTGAATGCAGTGAATCCCGGTCCTACAGATACAGGGTGGATGACAGCTGATTTAAAAACCGTGCTTATTGAGAAATTTCCAATGAATCGAATTGGGCAGCCTGAAGATGCAGCCCGTCTTGTTGCGTTTCTTGCAAGTGATGCCGGTGAATGGATTACAGGGCAGACGATTCACTCTGAGGGCGGATTTTTAAGGACCTGAATGTAAAATAATTACCGAAATGAAAAAAAATTCATATAAAGCGTAAATGTTAAAAAGGAAGGGATACATATGACCGTAATCAAACTAACGAAAGACCGATACCTCGAAGCATTGAAATTATCCGAATATGCGTTTCAATATAAAGTTCCTGAGGAAAGCATTGAAAAAAGATTGAAGACAATGGAGAAGCATCACGAATTATTCGGTATTCTGGAAGGGGAAGAGCTTGCTGCTAAGCTTCACTTGCTGCCTCTTGAGGTATACCTTGGTGAAACGAAATGGAAAATGGGCGGCATTGCCGGTGTTGCCACTTATCCGGAGTACCGCCGAAGCGGGTATGTGAAAGAAATGATTACATTTCTTCTAGAATACATGAGAAAAGAGGGCTTCAGTGTTTCCATGCTGCACCCATTTTCCGTGCCATTTTACAGAAAATACGGCTGGGAGCTGTTTTGCAGCCAATTAAAAGCTTCATTAAAATCAGAAGACCTTGTCATGAAAAAGCAAGTGCAAGGGAAAATCAGACGCTTTCAAAAGGAGGAGCATTCTTCTCAAATCGAAGAAATATATAATCAATTTGCCAAGCAATTCTCAGGCATGCTCGTCCGTGAAACATCTTGGTGGCAGGCGTCCATTTATGATGATCTTACTGCAGCTGTCTATTATAATGAAGCTGGAGAAGCTAAGGGTTATATGCTCTATGAAGTGAAAAAAGCTAAAATGACAGTTGAGGAGTTTGTTCCGCTAACAACTGACTCAAGAAACGGGCTATGGAATTTCATCTGCCAGCATGACTCAATGATTAAAGAACTTGAGATCGCTACATACGATAGCGACCCGTTATTTTTTTCGCTCAATGAACCGAGAATTAAAGCGGAAGTGACACCTTATTTTATGGTGCGGATCGTTGATGCCGAAAGCTTATTAAAGAATTATGATTTCAAGTGGTCAGAAGAGGTTTCTGAACTTGTCATTCATTTAAAAGATCAGCATGCTCCTTGGAATACTGGTACGTATAAGATTAAGAACAAAGAAGTCACTAAATTGAACGGATCAGAATCTGAGGGACTGTCGCTCGATATTAATACTCTGTCTGCGATGCTGTTTGGTTACAAACGGCCTGCTGATTTATATGAAATCGGTCATATTGAAGGCGGTGAAGAAGCAATAAAAGGAATGGAAACGCTTATTCCCTCAAGAAAAGCTTTCTTTTATGACTTCTTTTAATAAGGAAAGAGCTGCGTTTGCAGCTCTTTTTTGCATGAAATTGTTATCGCAGATTCCTATAATGACTCAAAGCTAGGAGCGGAAAAATCCTATTGTAGCTGTGATAATGAATATAAAATTGCTTCGGAAGCCCGATTCCTGTAGGATATACAGAGCTTTTTTCATCGAAAGGCTGCATTAGGCGCTTTATGCCTTTTTGTATCACTGCGTCCTTCTTATCCAGCACACATAATAGGGCATCAAGAGCCCAGGCTGTTTGGGAGGGAGTACTGAAACCGAGCGGAATGTAGGTTTTCACTTCAGAGCTTCTGCACGATTCTCCAAATCCGCCATCTTTATTTTGGATGCTCACTAGCCATTTAACCGCTTTTACAATAGCAGGGTGAGAGTTTGATAGACCAGCTGCTTTAAGACCGGTAATCGCAGCCCAAGTTCCGTATATATAACAAACTCCCCATCTTCCATACCAGGAACCGTTTAGTTCTTGATGATGACCAAGCCAGGAAACTGCTGCATGAATAGAAGGATGGTTTTTCGTTAACCCTGCAAAATTCCCGAAGAATTCAAGGACACGTCCTGTCAGATCAGCAGTAGATGGATCTGTCGCTGCATCTTTGGCATTTTCAAGAGGGATGGAAGCAAATATAGGATTATTGACATTTTTCTCGAATGCACCAAAACCCCCGTCACGATTTTGCATAGTCAAAAGCCAAGATGACCCTTTATTCCACGCTTCAAAATATAAGGAATCTCTAGCGGATGGCTGAGTTATAGCACGCAGAACAGCAGCTGTGTCATCGTTGTCAGGATGATTGGTATTGATGTTTGAAAAACCCCAGCCACCGGGAGATGAAGCTGAATTATGAATGCTCCAGTCCGCCATTTTTGTATGCTGCCGTAATAGCAAATAGGAAGTAGCATTCATAATTAGTGAATCTTTATAAGGTACACCAGCTTTTTGCAGGCTATAGCTTAGAAGGGCAGTATCCCAAACAGTTGAAGTGGAATTTTCCAGTGTGATTATCTTGTCATCTTGATAGATGATCGATTTCAATCCTGAAACTGCCTGCATGATTTGAGCTGAGTTTTCTTTATACCCGAGCGCGAGGAGGGCGTAAATCATAAAAAATGTGGCGCTGGCATAGCTGAAAAGCGTTCCATCTGATTCGATCCTCTGGAGCATATATTTTTCAGCAGCGTTCTCACCGGTTCTTTGAACATAAGATGGAAAAGAAAAAAATGACCGAAGAGTTTCAATGAAAAAACTGTGCTTTGTGCGATGGCTGTCTGAAAACGACAGCCAATCAATGGATCTTGGTTTTGAAACATGTAAATGCGAAAGGTTTATAGAATGGGGAGTACTGTGAATATATCGTTTATTCATCGCAAGAATCATCGGCATAAAATGGATTCTTGCATAGGAACTCAATTGATACATGCTGACCGGGGAACCGGGGGGCAGCAGCAAATAGGCAAGCGGAAAGCGAAAATACTTAGGCCATGGATAAAGGCCGTTTACTGCCAGGAACCATTTTGTCATGAAATGAACATTAGCGAGTCCGCCTTGAGAGATAATATAAGATTCTGCCCGTATCAGCGCGGAGTCTGATTTTTTATATAATCCTGAGAAAAGCAGGGCTGTATAAGCCTGAACTGTTGCTGTTAAATTGCCTTCTTTTTCATCTTCGTAAAGTTTCCATGTGCCTTCATCTGTCTGCAGATTTATCAGCCGATTTGACAGATTTTTAATTAAATCCTCATCATTATATTTCAAGGAACGAAGAAGAATAATCATAAATGCATCCGTCATTGGCCCGCCTTCAAAGCAAAAGCGCCATGAACCATCACTTTTTTGCAGCTGTCTGAGCTCATCTGTCATCTTTTGGATTTGTTCGTTTAAAATGTTCATTGAAATCACTGTATTCACCTCATCTTTTTCAATCTATTCACGAAAAGGGGGTGTTATCACAGTAACGGTGTTCCGCACAGGGTTTATATAGTATAATAAGGTCAAAATGCACAAAGGAGAATGCTGAAATGATTCATCAAGAATGGCTGAACAAAGAGACAATTAAAGTGGTAACATGCAAACATACTAATGCAGAAAAATACATGGTAAACCGAGTTTTAACAGCCGGAAATACATATGAAGTGAAAAACGAAACAGAAGAGTTTTATTTTGTCATTGATAACAATGGAAAAGTGAGCGGGTTCTACAAGGATTATTTTGAAGAGAAGTAAACGATAAAAAAGCCATCTGATTTTGATCAGATGGCTTTTTGTCTACACGCGTTAACCAGGCGGTTCCGCTTTTCTTTTAACGCTGAAGGTTAATCCAAACACTCTTAACTTCTGTATAGTTAGACAATGCATAGGATCCCATTTCGCGTCCAAGTCCGGATTGCTTGTATCCGCCGAACGGCGAAGCAGCATCAAATGCGTTGTAGCAGTTGACCCAGACGGTTCCAGCTTTTAATTTGCTTGCTACATAATGGGCATTGGCAATATCCCGTGTCCATAATCCTGCAGCAAGACCAAATTCACTTTGATTTGCACGGTTAATGACTTCATCCAGATCATCATATGGCATGGCAGCAATAACCGGGCCGAAAATTTCTTCTCTTGCAATGGTCATTTCATCTTTAACTGCCGAGAAAATGGTAGGTGAAACGAAGTAGCCGTTTTCAGATGGAGATCCGCCGCCAGTTAAGATTTCAGCGCCTTCTTCTACACCTTTTTGGATATAATTCAGAACGCGGTTTTGCTGTTCATCCGATACGAGAGGCCCGATTTGAGTTTCCGGCTCAATACCAGCACCCTGGCGGATATTTTTTGCATGGGAAACCATGTCGGCCACAACGTTATCATAATGCTTCTTTTGGATGAAAACGCGTGATCCTGCACAGCATACTTGACCTTGGTTAAACATAACTCCAGTTAGAGCACCCGGAACTGCAGCAGAGAGATCTGCGTCAGGAAGAATGATGTTAGGCGACTTGCCGCCAAGCTCAAGTGTTACGCGCTTCAATGTTTTTGATGCTTTCTCCATGATCACTTTACCTACAGGTGTAGAACCTGTGAATGCAATTTTGTCCACATCAGGATGCATAACAAGTGCATCTCCGGCTGTTTCGCCGAAGCCCGGAACGATGTTGACTACTCCTTCAGGGAACCCTGCTTCTGCAATCAGCTCAGCTAAGTATAAAGCGGAAAGAGGCGTTTGCTCAGCCGGTTTTAGCACAACAGTACATCCAGTCGCAAGTGCAGCTCCCAATTTCCACATCGCCATTAGAAGAGGGAAGTTCCAAGGAATAATCTGTCCAACTACACCAAGGGCTTCATGTCTTGTGTAATTGAAAAATTGCCCGCTCACCGGAATGGTTTGTCCGACAATTTTGGTTGACCAGCCTGCATAATATCTCATATGTTCAATTGCCAATGGTACATCAGCATTTGTTGTTTCATTAATCGGTTTTCCATTATCAAGCGTTTCAAGCTGAGCAAGCTCTTCTTTATTCGCTTCCATTAAATCAGCAAGCTTGTACATCAGTCTGCTTCGTTCAGCAGCGCTCATTTTAGACCATGGACCTGCATCAAATGCTCTTCTTGCAGCCTTTACAGCAAGATCGATATCAGCCTTGTCGCCTTCATAAACGGATGCAAGTGTTTCGCCTGTGGCAGGGTTTGGAGTGTTAAACGTCTTTTTAGAAACACTCTCTACAAATTCACCATTGATAAATAGCTTTTTCTTTCCCTGCAGAAATTTCTCCAGCTTTTCTCCAACTTTTAACGTAGCTTGACTCATAAAATCAGCCTCCTAAATGGTAGTGGTGAAAAAATATGTAGAAATCATGCTGAAGACGGGCAGAACGGCCTGCCAGTTACGACGCTATATTGTAAGCGATTACACTAAAAATAATATACTAAAAATTCACAATTTACAATATATAAGTCTTTGATATCTTTTAAAATATGAATATGGCAGATTGGGATTTTCTGAAGTGATAGAAATGAAATCATTGTTGAACGGGCTTATTAAGCTTTTTAAAAAAATGTGCAAAAAGACCTTATCTGGAATCTATCTTCATGGATCTCTTGCGATGAATGGATTCAATAAAGAGGCAAGCGATGTGGATATTCTGACTGTAGTGAAGAGTTCAATCGAAAATAGAGGAGAAACGGATGCTATTAAATCGGCTCAAGTCATTGAAATCCGAGTGGCCGGCTAAATCTTTGCCGTGTTCTTGCATATTTAAAAGAAAAGAAAATCATGTCAAAAAAAGAGGGAGAAGAATGGGGTCTAGAGAATCTTCCTGAACCGCATCGCGCCGCAGTTGATTTTTATTTGAAATCGTATACTAAGAAGCAGTCAGATCCATTGCTGAAACCGTCCAATCAGGATATGATCATGTTTGCTGCGTTTATGGAAAGAGCGATAAATGGGTCAGGCATCCCTGAATTAGACAAGGTGCCTGTTTTTTTCTTGGATAGATAGAAACAAGGTGAGAAAATAAACGAAATTTTCAAATGTATCACATTCAAACCTCTCTAAGAAGCTTTGCAGCTGTCCCTCACTGATCGAATCAAGTATTCCTGACATCTCAAGCGGATAACGATGCCTCTGAAAAAAATCTCCAGCTCCGGATTCCTTAAAAATTTCTTCCATTATGATCATCCTTTCCAGCTACCAGTATGAAGAAAATACTCATTTTCTAAACATTAAAGTTTATGCTTGTGTTTTTAGTGGAAAGGTGTAAGAGATTCATGAAGAATCGTGTTAATTTTTCAATTAGTAGGAAACCATAAATTTAAGAAGTGCAGCAGACTCTTTTTTTAACACTGACCTGCTTCATTCACCTGCTCTTATTATTAATGCATGCTGTAAATGGATACTCATACTACATTCACGAAAGGAAATCATCATGATCGGTATACTTCTTGCATTAATTCCTGCTGTTGCCTGGGGAAGCCTTGTGCTTGTCAGTGTAAAGCTTGGAGGAAATGCTTACAGTCAGACACTCGGCATAACCATTGGAGCATTTTTATTCTCCCTTGTCATGTTCTTTTTTTCAAACCCTGATTTAACCCCTCTCGTCTGGTCAATCGGGATTGTATCAGGTATCTTCTGGACCGTTGGACAATTAAATCAGCTTGCAAGCGTCAAGCATATCGGCGTTTCTAAAACAGTGCCTATTTCAACGGGTATGCAGCTGATGGGCACAACTTTATTCGGTGTTCTTCTATTTAAAGAATGGGATACGAAAATGACGGTCATGCTTGGAATCATCGCCATTCTATTCATTATTGGCGGTGTTGTTTTTACTTCAATCGGGCAAAAAGACGATAAAGATGCAGGCAAAAGCCTCAAAAAAGGATTACTGATTTTATTTATTTCTTCATTAGGGTACATAGGATATGTCATTATCATCAGATATTTTGAAATTGACGGCTGGGCAGCCATTTTGCCTCAGGCAATCGGGATGGTTGCAGCTGCTGCAGCTTTAACAGCGAGACAAAAGCCTTTTAATAAATTTGCACTTCGCAATATCTTAACAGGGTTATTGTGGGCAGCCGGAAATTTGGGACTGCTTCTCTCTCTTCAGAAAATAGGAGTTGCGACAAGCTTCTCTCTTTCACAAACCGGAATCATCATTTCGACACTTGGCGGAATTTTTCTGCTTGGGGAAAAGAAAACGAAAAAACAAATTATTTTTGTCATAATCGGCTGTGTGTTGATTATCGCAGGCGGAGTCTTACTCGGTTATACAAAACGTTAGGAGGAATTAAACATGTATCCAAGTTTAAAAGGGAAAGTAGTGGCTGTTACAGGGGCTTCTTCAGGTCTTGGAAAAGCCATTGCACAGCGCTTTGCTGAAGAAGGTGCAAAGGTAGTGGTCAATTATTTAACAGAGGATGACAAACCGGAACTGGTCATTGATGAAATAAAAACAAAAGGCGGAGAGGCTTCTAAAATACAGGGAGATGTTTCACAAGAGCACGATGTAAAGAGGATCGTTCAGTTTGCCGTTGAAACCTACGGGACGCTTGATGTGATGGTGAACAACGCAGGTATTCAAGCGGAAATCCCGACTGAGGAGCTTTCACTGGATAACTGGAATAAAGTCATTCAGACCAATTTAACCGGTGCTTTTCTGGGCAGCAGGGAAGCGATCAAGCATATGCTGGACCACAATATTAAAGGGTGTGTGATTAACATGTCATCTGTCCATCAGCAGATTCCCTGGCCTCACTTCGCCCATTATGCTGCAAGCAAAGGCGGAATCAAGCTGCTGACTGAAACGCTGGCACTCGAGTACGCTTCTTCCGGGATTCGCGTAAATAATATTGCACCTGGAGCCATTGATACTCCAATCAATGCAGAGAAGTTTGCAGATCCTGAAGCAAAAAAAGATGTCATTGATCTTATCCCGATGGGGTATATCGGAAAGCCTGAAGAGATTGCTGCCTGCGTAGCATGGCTTGCATCATCAGAGGCAAGCTACGTAACGGGAATTACCCTGTATGCAGATGGCGGAATGACGAAATATCCAAGCTTTCAGGCTGGTAAAGGCTAAAAGCGAAAACCCGCAGCAGCAATAGATCTGCGGGTTTTCTTGCTTTTTTCATTCCAGGTATTTTATTCTTTCAAAATATGAACGTTTACGCGTTGCTGAACAGCATCGGAGAGGGGCTTATATTTACAGATAATGATTTCCATATAATCTGGTTTAATGATACGGCAAGACAGATATTAGAAAAAGTCGGACCGTACGTCGGAATGGAAGATCCTGAAGAATTTATGGGATAAATCAAATTGTTGAAGCTCACCGTTTGATGGGTGCAGAATCTATTTTTGTCGGACTGAATCCAAAGCTAGTGCAGCATATTACATTATACAGCTTTGCCCTTAAAGTCCGCACGTTTCAATCATTTAAACAGGGCATCCATTTTATATGGAAAGAAAAAGGATATCAACTGCAAAAAATCAGCGATTAACAGAAAACGGCTAGTCTTTTTTTGCATAAATCCTTCATTTCAGCAAAAGATAATAGAAATGAAATGAATGGAGGAATAAAGTTATGCAAAAAAGAAAGCTGTTAACTGGAGCGGGCATTGCCCTTTCCCTCATGATAAGTGCAGGATGCGGAATGGATAACAATGCCCGTGAAAATGATAATATCATGAACAATGAGCTGAAAAATGTCACCTATGATGAACAAACAAATGAGCGGAACCGAATGGATATAGCGGACGATGCCGCAAAAAAAGTGGCTGATTTAGAGGAAATAAAATATGCCAACGTCATCGTAACAAACAATAATGCGTATGCAGCCGTGGTGCTGGAAGGAGATCCTAAAGGGAAGCTTTCAAATGAAGTGAAGGATAAGGCAGCTGATCAAATCAGATCAACAGACCGGGATATTAACAACGTATACGTCTCTGAAAACCCGGACTTTTTTGATCGTACGAAAGATTATGGGGATAAAATCCGCAGCGGAGAGCCGGTTACCGGACTTGCAGATGAATTTAACGAAATGATTAACCGTGTTTTTCCGCAAGCGAAATAGTCAGAAGCAAACAGACCTGAGGAAGTTTAATCTGGTCTGTTTTTTTCGGTCTAATAGGTTTTTCCTCATCTGAATTAGGGCATATAATGAGAGCTATGATCTAATTTTAGGAGGAGTCTTTTTGTCAGGTTTTCGTGTTTTAAGGCTGAAAAACAAACGGCCGCTGCTTATATTGCTTATTATTATTATTTTAACGGGCACGGTTATTTACCAGAGCTATAAACCTCTTCCGGAAAATATCTCCTACGAAGGAGATATTCACAAAGTAGAAGATGTAAATTTTTTGTATGATTTAACTTACAAAATAGAAGGGCGGGTTGAAGCGGATCAAATGATCTTTGATGCCGTTTTTAAAGCCATTGATGAAGCGGAAGAATTTATCGTCATCGATTTGTTCTTATTTAACGGATACTATGATCGGGGAGAGACCTACCCTAAACTCAGTAAAGAGCTGTCTGATAGACTGCTGAAAAAGAAAAAAGCGAATCCTGAAATGGAAATCGTTTTTATCACAGATGATATTAATACATCATATGGATCGCATGCCTCCAAAGAATTAGATGCTTTTAAAGATGCCGGCATTGATGTTGTCATATCTGACATAATGCCCTGCGTGACTCAAATCCGCTCTATTCCAGTGTTTGGCGAACTTTTTTCCAATGGTTTGGCCAGTCTGGTCCAGGCTGGCTTTCAAATCCTTTTGGCGATACGGCACCAGACATCCATATCAGATCTTATTTAAACCTTTTCAATGTAAAGGCCAATCACAGGAAAGCAGTCGCAACCGAAAAAACAGCCATTGTTTCATCAGCAAACCCTCATGATGCGAGCGGTTATCATTCCAATGTGGCTTTTCAGGTGAACGGAAATGTCATTGCGGATGTGCTTGAATCAGAACAGGCTGTCTCTGATTATTCCGGAGGACCCAAACTGCCGGAGTATGAGAAAAAGAACGATGAGAAGGGCGATATTAAAGTGCAGGTGTTAACAGAAGGAAAAATTTATAAACACTTGCTCGAGTCAATAAGAAATACAGAGAAAGACGATGAAATCTGGATTGGTATGTTTTACCTCGCAGACCGAAAAGTCATTGATTCTCTCGTTGCCGCATCTAATCGCGGAGCAGAAATCAAAATGATTCTCGATCCGAATCAAAATGCTTTCGGTCAGGAGAAAATCGGTCTTCCGAATCGGCCGGTCGCAGAAGAACTCTTAGAAGATACAAACCAAAAAATTAAGGTGAGATGGTACAATACGACAAAAGAACAGTATCATCCCAAAATGCTTTTTATAAAAAGCAAAGAAGAAGCGACCATTATCAGCGGATCTGCCAACTTTACGAAACGGAACCTAGAGGACCTGAATCTTGAAAATGATCTTAAGATTGCAGCGCCAGCTGATGAACCAGTCATGAAGGAAGTAGAAGGTTATTTTATCAAACTATGGACA
The DNA here is from genome assembly GCF_030817055.1 of Bacillus sp. V2I10. Classification (NCBI taxonomy): domain Bacteria; kingdom Bacillati; phylum Bacillota; class Bacilli; order Caryophanales; family Bacillaceae; genus Bacillus; species Bacillus sp. V2I10. Next base: position 2,709,185 of record NZ_JAUSYV010000001.1, read on the forward strand.
AATGACGGTGCTGATTACACCTTGGATTTCGAAAAGTACAGAGATGACATGCCATTTATTAAGCGTGCGATCTATGCCGTTCAGAAATTTTTCAGATTTACAACCTTTTAACTCCGGCAAAAACGCCGGAGTTTTTTATATTTTTGCAGAGGAATTTCAAAAGCTGAAAGCTAATTATATAGCAGAGGTGAAATCAGATGAAACTGACAGAATACACAGATAGAAGTCGATTTATTGAAATAGCGGAACCTTTTCTATTGAAAAAAGAAGCAGAAAATAACCTTATGCTGGGACTTATAGGAGCTTTTAAACGGACGATTCCTGCTGCAGATGTATATACCGCTGCGGTGGTTAAAGACGGAGAGCTAGCACTAACGATGCTGATGACACCTCCGCATAATTTGATCCTGTCTTTTAATGAGGATGGAATGACTGAGACAATTCTCCTTGAAATAGTCCGCGCACTAGTTAAGAAAGGTTTACATATACCTGGTGTGGTAGGAGAACGGAAATGGACAGAGGCATTCGCGAAAATATGGTCGATCGAAACAGAGGACAGAGCTGAAATTGTAATGGAACAAAAGATTTATCGTCTTCATGAAGTGACTCAGCTGAAACGCAGTGACGGTAAATTTGTTTTGGCAGAACTAGCCCATATTCCCCTCCTGACAGAATGGATGGTGGATTTTATGAATTATACAAACGAGCCTCCAATTACAGCGCTGCAGGCGGCAGGAAGAATGAAGCAGTTTATTGCAGAGAAATCAGTCTTCATTTGGATGGCCGAAGGTAAACCTGTATCAATGGCAAAGAAATCAAGGACCACGAAAAATGGAATTTGCGTTTCGCTCGTCTATACTCCAGATGAATTCAGGGGCAATGGGTACGCAAGCAGCTGCGTTGCTGTGCTTAGCGAGCACTTGTTAAAAGATTTTTCCTTTTGCACGCTCTATACTGACCTCTCTAATCCAACATCAAACAGCATTTATCAAAAAATAGGGTATCAGCCGATTCAAGATTCGATCATGATAAATTTTTCTTCGTAAAACAGGCGCTTTCTTTAGGAAAGCGTTTTTTATTTGCCTTTTTATGAGAAAGCCTGCCATGCAAATTTGGGATTCAATTATTGCTGCAAGACGATTAACTTTCAAATAATTAGAGAGTTCTGCGGTTTCGTTCTTTAACAGAAGTGGAAATGAAAGGGCAAAGGCGGTGAGTGGATGGAAACACAAGTTTTGGTTATCGGCGGCGGAGTAGGCGGTTTAACGGCAGCTTTGAAGCTTGCTAAATGCGGAATAGATGTATGTGTTGTGGAGCAGACAAAAGGTTCGGCGCACATGTACAAGGGTGAATTGCTGCAGCCGAAAAGCCTTGAAATTTTTCATCAGCTTGGAATTAATAAGCCGATTTTGAAAGCCGGGCATCAAATAAACGAAATTGAAATGAATGAAATGAAACGGAAAAAAGGCACGTATGTAAAGCTTGGAACGGCCACAATGCGTTATAGCATCATTGAGAGCGAATACAATTATGCCCTTATGATTCCCCATGAAAGGCTTAAAGAAGTCCTGCTTGAAAAAGCGAAGGAATATCCCGCTTTTCATTATATACAGCCTGCAAAATTTAAAGAATTCAAAAATCAGGCAGCGGTCGTTACCGGTAATAAAGAAGAGTTTATCATTAAGGCAGATTATTATATTGGGGCTGAGGGACGGAGATCAAACGTCAGAAAAGCCATGAATGTGAAATTAAATGAACACGAATATGATCATCATTTCTTAACAGTTACGTTTGAAAGGCCTGTGTCTATGACAGAGGGGAAAATCATATCTACACCGCATGCTTTTCTCGGACTTTTTCCTCTTCCGAACAATGAAGTAAGAACGGTTTATCTCATCCAGTCAGGAGAATATCAATCGTTAAAAGAACGCGGCATTGAATACTTTCATATGAAGTATATTGATTTGTGCCCGGAACTTGACGGATACGTAACGAATCTTAAGGAATGGAAAAAAATTCAGCTGATGATTCCCGTTCATTTTCATGCTGAGACCTATGTAAAAGGCAACATGGCCATTATTGGGGATTCTGCACACAGTGTTCATCCAATGGCAGGTGAGGGAATGAACCTTGCCATACAGGACGGAGATGTACTCGGTGAACTGCTTTGCTGGATGTACAAACATGATGAACACAGTCCTGTCAACTTGAAATGGTACGAAAAGGTCCGCAAATCCAGAGTGGATTTCATTTTAAATTTAAGCCATTTATCAGCACTTGCTTACTCCAAGCCGTTTCGTTATTTCGGTTCGCTTAGAAATAGAAGCCTTAAACAGATGACAGAGGATGAAAAGCTTCACACGAAACAAATGCTGAATATTTCAGGACTAGGCATTTGGAAAGAGTCATTTTACGATCGTCTCGTCCAAATCGGCATGCTGCCTCCGAGAACCCTGCAGAATATTGAACTGCTGCATACAAGGTATATGTTTACGTATGAAAATGATTATCCATGGGAAGTGAAAGGGAGGTATGGCTTATGATCATTGCTGAATACGTCCGCTTATTTAAAGCAAGAAGCTGGATGAAGCGCAATATGCCTTTTTTATACAGCTGGCACGCATATGTAGGGTATGAACTGGACTTGTTTGAAATCTTTAAATCACCGAAAACCATCGATGAAGTGGCGGCTATACATTCATTAGAACTGGAGCTGCTCGAACGATGGGTTGAGACAGGAGTATCAATCAAATATTTAAAAGAAGTTTCCAAAAATCGTTTTAAGACTTCAAAAAGCTTCATGCTTCCTGACAGCAAAAGGGATCCTAAATCAGTCGGAATCCTCCTGAAGGAAATGATGGAGCTTCATATCCCGGCTCTATTAACCTACCCTGCGATCATGAAAACAGATGAAAGGCAAACATTTGACCATGAGCAGCACGGAACGACAGTGGCCCAGACATCTACTTTGCTTGAGCAGCTGGCTTATCCTAAGCTGATACAGCTCGTGAAAAAGAATAAAGTACAGTCGATTGTCGACGTTGGCTGCGGACATGGGGGCTACCTTCAAAAACTGTCGCATGCACTGCCTGATATAAAACTAACCGGGATCGAAATCAATGAAGAAGTAGCAATTGAGGCGGACAGCAGATGCAGATCAATTCCTAACATTTCAATCACATGTATGGATGTTGAAGAGTGGAGAGCAGCGGCACCAGTGGATTTAATCATGATGAATAATTTACTGCATTATATATCTCCTGAAAAAAGAGTCAATGTGATTCGGAATTTAAGCAGCTGCCTTTCCGGATGCGGGGTGATATCCATCATTACCCCGATAAGGAAACCTAAGCACGGTAAGCAGTTTTCAAGTGTATTTAATAGTTTCTTTACTGCATTTGATAATCTATATGCTTTACCTACAAAACAGGAGCTTTCTTCGATAGCTGACCAATCCAATATGAAAATGAAAGACTTAAAACCCATCATTCGTGAAGGAGGCTGGTATTTTTGTACTTTCGTTAAGAAGAAGTGAAGCCTCGGAGGTTAAATTTGTATCATTTACCAAGTGTGATTATACTAGGGAAGAATATCATCCTTTAACTGTTTAGAAACATTATATGGCAACAATAAAAAAATCTTTAAAAGAAGGCAAAAAGCTTATCAATCAAGCATTCTGCTGCAGCACATGGGGACTCCCGAAAACATTGCGAGGACAGTCGCTTACCTTACTTTTGAAGATTCTGATTACATAACAGGCCAATCTATTCCAGTAAAGGGCGGAAATACATTTGGATTTAAAAAATAGACCGCTTATATAAGCTGGTCTATTTTTTCTTTTATTTGTAAAAAGAAGTGCTCTGTTTCGGAGTTAGTAATAAATTTTGCCTGGGCCTGCTTTTCGCTGCCTCCGCCTTTTCCATCGAAGTCAGCAAGATTGGTTTTAAATAAGGTGCCAGCATGAACAGTGCCTTTCTGTGAGAAAAGAACACAATTTTCGCTGACTGATGCCAGAAGAGCATATTCTTTTCCGTTTTCTAATAAACGGGAGGCAATCAATTGCAGCTCTTTAATAGTTTTCTTTTCAAACAGCCCATGACCCAACAAACCATCTTGTTCAAGTTCCATTTTTTCTGCAGTAAAAGCTGCATTTTCTGCTCTCAGCTGCTCTGCTTCTTTTTGAATCAGCTTTGTTTCCTGATCCATTGCCTTTAATCTTGCAGAAATCTCATTCGCGGACGTTTGAAAAAACTGTCCTGCAAATTGAACGGTTTCTTGCATGTTCTGATAGTCCGATAGAGCACGGAAACCGCATTTAAAATGAAGACGGATCATACCTTTCTGTTTTTCGGTCTTAATAAGCTTAAGCATTCCGATTTCACCCGTGCGCCCAACATGGGTGCCGCAGCAGGCAGACGTATCAATTCCTTCTATTTGAACAATCCGGATCTTTTCTTTAACATCAGGCAGTTTTCTCAGCGGCAATTCGCGCAATTTATTTTCTTCAGCGAAAAACGTATGTATTTTTCTATTTTCAAAGATATATTGATTGCTTTTCCTCTCTATGAGCTTCATTTGCTCAGAGGTTAATTGAGGCGTCTTTAAATCAATTGTTACAGTGTCAGCTCCTAAGTGGAAGCTTTCTGTTTGATAATCAAATAATTCAAGGCAGACAGCAGATAAGAGGTGCTGACCTGAATGATGCTGCATATGATCGATTCTCCGTTTGCTGTTTACTTTACAAGTGACTTCTTTTTCAGATGGAAAGCGAGAGACGATATGATAGATTTCTTCTCCGTCTTCTATCAGGCCTTCAATTGAAATAGATTCAATCCAGCCATGATCTGAAGGCTGTCCGCCGCCTTCGGGATAAAAAGCGGTTTCCTTTAATTTTAACAGCTTTAAGCCGTTGCGTTCTTCTTTGCTCGTAACCTTTGTTTTCCACTCAAATGTTTTAGGGGAGGTATAAAATAGTTTCTCATTCATTTAAAGCATCCTTTCCAAATCTTCTCTTATTTATTGTATCAAACTCTGGCTTTTCTCATAAGAGAGGCAGTTTTGTAAAATTTTTTGAAATATTCGCCCTGCGAACGAATATTTGTATCTAGTAGTCTAGTTATGTGTTACCCTTAAACTATAATGCCATTTACCGCACAATCTCTCTTGACAGCTGTTTTTAGGTAGATAAGAAGATGAAAACGATGGGTTGGTGATTTCTATGAATCCCGTTAAAGAGTTGAGTCAATTGTTTATCGATGGCGAACACATTCTTTCATGGAACTACTTAAAGAGTATGATTGAAGAAGATACCACCAGTACTCAAGTGTATGGATTTCTATCAGATACCATGGACAATGTCTTAGAATTGTGGGAACTGAATCGGGCGACTGTGGCGGATGAATATGTAGCAGCGGCTGTCTGCAAATCTATGATCTCCAGTTATTACCATTTAAAAGTGGAACAATTACATAAAGAACCTAATATACTGTCGCCTGCAACAATGAAACCGCGCGTTATGCTGCTTTCTATGAGAAATGAAGAGCATACGATAGGAATGATGATGACTTCTTTCTTATTTAAAGAATATGGCTGGGAAACAAGCTGTATTGAGTCAAATGTATCAATGGATAATATTTGTCAGTATGCGGAGAAATGGAAGCCGGATGTGATTGCTTTTTCGACTAGTGTAATCTGCAACATCCCGACTGTTATTCAATATATGGATGAACTGCAAAAACTGAATTACTCACCGACGATTATACTCGGGGGTAATTTGACAAGCGATTTTGATCTCGATTATTACTGCCCGCCCAACACCGTGGTGATTCAAAACATTGATCAGCTCGGCAGCTGGATTGAAAAATCTAACTCAAGGAATGATCGCCATGGAAATGCAATTAATCGCAAGTAAATATGACAAAATACCATTTCCTTATTTTCTGGTCGATCGAAAGCTTAGGATCGTATCAGTTTCAAAATGCACGTTTAATATCTTTGATGAGGAAAGCCATTTCCTCGATATAGTAGGAATTGGAAGCAAGAAAAAAGCAGCTAAGTTCATTTTGGACACGCCGTCCATTACAAAAATTGAACTGAATTTAAAAACGAAATCAAATCCGATGACATTATTTGATGTCTATATTCAATATGAGGGCAAAAACTTTATTCATATCTTTTGCATTGATAAAGAAGAAAGTGCTGATCAAATCTACCAGGCCGTAAAAACGCTTGAAGATGATTTGCTTTATGCTAACCTTAATTTGCTTGAAAAGCAGGAGCAGCTCGAGAAATCGCTTCAGCAGATGAAGGAGATTGCCATAAAGCAGGACAGCCTGGCAACTGTTGGACAAATTGCCGCAAGCATTGCCCATGAAATCAGCAATCCGCTTACAAGCGTAAAGGGTTTTCTGCAGCAGCTAAAGCCTCATTTAATCGAAATCGGAAAAGGCCATTATGCTGATGTTGCTTTAGAAGAATTAAATCGTGCAAACGATATCATCTATGAGTTTTTAAATAACTCTAAAGAGCAGAATAAAGACAGACAGCCCATTTTGCTTCGAAAACTGATAAATGATATTATTCTGATTTGTAAAAGTGAAGCTATACTATCAAATTGTGAGCTGACTTATACTGTGAATGACCCTGATCTTATGGTTACGGTTGATGTCAAGCAAATGAAACAAGTGCTGCTGAATATTGTTAAAAACGCTATGGAAGCCATTCAAATCAGTCATCAAAAAGATAATGGAATGATTGCAATTACAACCAGAATAGAAGACGGACATGTTGTTATTCAGATTACAGACAATGGAATAGGAATGGGAAAGGAGACGGTAGATTCTCTCTTTAAACCATTCTTCACAACCAAGGAACAAGGAACAGGGATAGGTCTTGCTGTTTGTTTTGAAATCGTTATGTCGAATAATGGCAGGATTGAAGTTGCAAGTGAAGAAGGTCTAGGGTCTGCCTTCAGCATTTCATTGCCTATTCATATATAGTGCTAAAGCTGGATTGAATCATTCAATCCGGCTTTTTTGTACAACTATATTAGTGTTAATTATTGCATAAATACTCCTAAAAAAGAAGCTGAAAATGATAAGTTTCCCGAAACACATCAAACTATTGAATAGTAGATCATGAATCAAACTGCTTTAATACACGTATGAAAATACGATTTCAAAGACATATTTTAAGAAGTTTCGATTCCAATTGAAAAAAGAAAAATGACATAAATATTTTTTGTTTAATAAGCGTATACTATATAAAAAAAGGAGTTATGCTCATGTACTTTGCTAAAAAGGGTGCTGAAGAACCCGTTACAATTATTGAAGACACAACAGTATACGCTTGTGAATCGGAAGCTTGTAATGGCTGGATGAGAAAAGATTTTTCAACGGAAGATCTGTCCTGCCCGATGTGCGGAAGTCAGATGACAGAAGAAGTGCGTGAGCTGCCACAGATAAAAATGGACTATAATCCTTTCAGTAAATAGAACAAAGGCTGCCGATTTAACCGGGCAGCCTTCAGACTTTTTCTGGATGTAATCCATAAAGAAAGGATGAAGATTAGTTCAAACGCATTAGCAGCAGCGGAGCTTGGTATTGGTAAAGATACGGTACTGCCAATCAGCTTAATCAGCCATTTCGTTTTTCTCCAAATACTAGTCTCCAATTAATGCTCCTGATGCAAGAATCGCATTATCTATGATTAACCCGAGAGTAACGAGAACCAAAATAATTCCCGGGATTGTTGCCTTTCTCCTTATTAAAAAGAATCCAAAGCCAAATAATATAAAGTATGCGAGTATAAAGATCAGATATAAAATTAAGTCCATGATTGGCACCTCCTGAAACGAGCTTAATTCATGGGGGCGGTTATCCTTAAATAGGATTATCTATTGACAAATGCAGTAAAAACATATAAAATAATCTAGCAGTATTGCATTTTTAATTCACTACTTATAAAGAGTCATCACGCAATGGGTACTTTTTATAATTGGTGAATTTTTTTCTTCCAGTTAACGTTTATGATTTTTCTAAAACTGTTTCAAGCTATTCATTAATCAGAACCTGAGAGGAGAGTCATGAATGTATAGAAAAAAACCAGAAGATATAGTAACAGAGGAAACGAAGGTATGGATTTGCACGTCTGAGGACTGCAAAGGATGGGTTCGCGATAACTTTAAAAGCAGTGAAAGCGAAACACCTGTATGTCCGCTCTGCAAAAGCGAAATGAAAGCAAGCACAAAAGTGCTTGAGGTTATAAATAATCATAAAAAGTATTAAAAAAACTCTATTTTAGAGTTTTTTTTATTTATACAAAATTCGATTTCAGCTAGAGGTATAGCTAATTTAAGTCCGCGGATGTAAAATTGGAGTACAGTTATTTTTCAGGAGGGATATTATTTTGTTAGAACAAGCGAAAGAGCATTTGCAGCACTATTTTGGTTATTCATCATTCCGTCCGGGACAGGAAGAAATTATCAGCAGCGTTTTGAATGGAAATCATTCAGCAGGCATTATGCCGACTGGAGGCGGAAAGTCCATATGTTATCAAATCCCCGCACTCTTATTTTCTGGCATTACCCTCGTCATTTCTCCCCTTATTTCACTCATGAAAGATCAGGTGGACTCTCTTGATCAGGCAGGAATCCCTGCTACCTTCCTCAATAGCACACTCTCTCACACAGAAACAAGTGCCAGGCTATTAGATTTAGAAGCAGGAAATTATCGAATTTTATATGTTGCGCCTGAAAGATTAGAATCATCTTTGTTTTTAGAGCAGCTGCAAAGAATGAATGTTTCTATGGTTGCTGTCGATGAGGCCCACTGTATTTCACAATGGGGTCATGATTTTCGGCCGAGCTATTTAAGAATAAAAGAATTAAAAACGGAGCTTAAATCAAATCCCGTTTTTCTAGCATTGACAGCTACAGCGACTCCAATTGTTAAAGAAGATATATGCACATCTCTTGGAATACAAGAGCAACATACCACAGTAACAGGATTTGAAAGGGAAAATTTATCATTCAATGTAAACAAAGGTGAAAACAGATACGACTTTATTGAAAGATACATAGCAAAAAACGGCACCGAATCAGGAATTATTTACGCTGCTACGAGGAAAGAAGCAGATCATATATATGAACGTCTTATTAAAAAAGGAATTCAAGCAGGCAGATACCACGGGGGAATGAGTGATGTGCAGCGCGGGCTGCAGCAGGACCTTTTCTTAAGGGATGATATTCTTGTAATGGTAGCGACCAACGCATTCGGCATGGGAATCGATAAATCCAATGTCAGGTATGTCATACACTATCAGCTTCCTAAAAATATGGAAAGCTATTACCAGGAAGCGGGGAGAGCTGGAAGAGATGGATTAGACAGTGAATGTTTTTTGCTGTATTCCCCGCAGGATATTCAAATACAGCGTTATTTAATTGAACAGTCAACATTTCATAAAGAAAGACAGCAGGCAGAGCTTGTTAAGCTGCATCAAATGCGCGATTATTGCCATACGGAAGGGTGTCTCCAATCATTTATTTTGAATTACTTTGGGGACAGTGAAGCTGAACCGTGCGGAAAATGCAGCAATTGCCGGGACGAGCGCACGCATGAGGTTGTAACAAAAGAAGCGCAAATGGTTCTTTCCTGCATGATCAGAATGGGACAAAGATTTGGTAAAACCATGATCAGTCAGGTACTGACGGGTTCATCCAGCAAAAAAGTGATGGAATTTAAATTTAATGAGCTTTCAACATACGGCATTTTAAAGCATCGTACAGCAAAAGAAGTCAGCGAATTTATTGATTACCTGACTTCAGAACAATATATTTCGATTACTGGCGGGCAATTTCCCGTTCTAGTAGTCGAAGAGAAGGGACTAGAGGTTCTAAAGGGCAATTTAGAAGTGCACAGAAAGGAAAAAATGCGTATTGTTGAAGCTGCAGCGAATGACGGGCTGTTCATGCAGCTTAAAGAGCTGAGAAAACAGTTTGCAACAGAGGAAAATGTTCCGCCATTCGTAATTTTCTCAGATAAATCTTTAATGGATATGAGTGCCAAAATGCCGAAGTCGCTGGAAGAATTTCTTGCAGTTCAGGGGGTTGGAGAAACGAAACAGCAAAAGTATGGTGAAATCTTCATTGAGAAAATAACCGCATATGTAAACGAGAACCCTAATATAGAGCAGCCAGCTCAAACGTTGATTCCTGTTAAAAAAGAGCGGAAAGAATCATCTTATCTGGACTCCCTGCACTTATACAAAGAAGGTCTGAGTGTAGAAGATATTGCTGAAAAAAGAGATTTGTCGGTGATAACAATTGAAAATCATTTGCTGCGCTGTGCCAAAGAGGGACTTGACATAGATTTTGATGCCTGGATCCCGGCCAAGTATGAAAGACAAATCGAAGAGGCGATCCGGACACACGGCTATGGCCTGCTGAAGCCGCTTAAAGAATGCCTTCCTGATGAGGTGACCTATTTTATGATTAAAGCGGCCATTGTAAAAAGAGAGCTGGTTCACTAACAGGGAAGAACGATATAGAGAAATAAGAAGACCAGCTGGAATTCCAGCTGGTCTTTATTTATAGGGCAAAACTATATTACGAACTCCTTAATTGCCGGATCCTTATCAGTCTGTCGGAGCTAACCGGGCGGTTCCGCTTTTCATTGTCCAGCTCCACCTCTTAGCCCCTCGGCCAGAACAAATTCACCCAAAAAGTCAAACCCGGACTTTTCGGGTGAATTCTTATCTGTCTGTCGGGTCTGAGCAGTCGGTTCCGCTTTTCCCGTTGTCCAGCTCCACCGCCCAACTCCTCGGCCAGAACGGATCCCCCAGTAAAGGCAAAAAGCGCCTTTTCTGGCGGATCCTTATCTGTCTGTCGGAGCTAACCGGGCGGTTCCGCTTTTCTTGTTATTCATAACTTTTCTCCAGCTCATCAACAAGTGTGCCGACATATGCGACGGCTTTTCTGATGGCTTCAGGATTTGTCATATCCACGCCTGCATCTTTCAATAGATCTACTGGTTTTTTTGTTCCTCCAGCTTTTAACACCCCGATCCATCGGTCTACTGCAGGTTTTCCTTCTTCATCTATCAATTGTGAAACCAAGGTTGAAGCTGTCAGTCCAGCTGAGTACGTGTAAGGGTAGAGACCCATATAATAATGGGGCTGTCTCATCCAAGTTAATGAGGCTCCCTCATCAAATGTTACCGCGTCACCCCAAAAAGTGGAGAGCACATTCCCTTTAAGATCACAAAGCATCTTTGCTGTAATCGGGATGCCTTTTTCGGCTGCTTCATAGACGCGGCGCTGGAATTCTCCTTCAAGTAAATGTGTAACAAAGTTATGATAATACGTTCCGAGGAGCTGAAGAATGACCCAGCGTCTCATTTGTTTATCCTGCGTATTCTTAAGTAAATGCCTGCCAAGCAGCATTTCGTTTAATGTTGAAGGGGCCTCTATGAAATATGTAGAAGGTCTTGTATTCATAATGCGCTGATTTTTGTTTGCCAAATAGAAATGTCCGGCATGGCCAAGTTCATGTGCAAGTACAAAAGCACCTCTCATCGTATCCTGCCAAGTGATAAGAATATATGGATGCACACCGTAAGGGCTTGAACAGAATGCACCAGTTGATTTCCCTACATTATCCGACAGATCAACCCAGCGGTCCGTTAATGCTTTTTTCATAATTTGTGTATATTCAGGGCCCATTACTTCAAGTGCTTCTAAGATCACACGGCAAGCTTCATTATAGGTCGTTTTAGGATTAAACTCTGTATCAAGCGGTGCTTTTAAATCACAAAAATGCAATTCTTCAAGCTGCAGGACCCTTTTTTTCAAGGAGGCAAACCTTCGCATATGGGGCGCTAGTTCCTTTTGAATAATATCAAGCTGATTATGATACATCTCCTTTGTCACATGCTGGGGCTTCAGCAGCATGTCTGTTACTGAATCATACTTTCTTAAGCGTGAAACCGTGATCTGTTTTTTCACCTCAGTAGCGTAAGTGGCTGCAAAAGTGTTTTTATATTTTTTCAGTGTTATGACAAAAGAATCGTATGCTTTTCTTCTTACAAATGTATTCGGTGTAAATTCATAGCGATCTTCATAAAGAGCAAATGAATTCGGCAGCACATTTCCATTTTCGTCCTCAATTGTGTCAAAATCCATATCAGCAGATTTACTTGTTTGATAGATTCGGTAAGGTGAACCGTGGACTTCTCCCAATGCTGCCAATACTTCTTCTGTTTCTTCTGACAGCTGATGAACTCTCGACTGAAGCAATTCTTTTAATTTTTTGCTGAATGCCGCTAATCCGCTTTGTTCCTTTATGTATGCATCAATGGTTCCCTCAGGAAGAGACAATAGTTCAGATTCTATAAAAGATAAATCTGCATTTGCTTTTGAATGAACGGCAGCAAACCTTGAGTAATTTCCTTGATGCTCGGGATTTGTTCCATCTGCAGATTGCTGCAGGCTGATGTAGGTTCCGGCTCTGACTATTCTTTTTGATAAATTTTCTTCAGCTTGAAGGCATTCCAATAGAGAGTTTGCACCGTCACCGAGCTTCCCTTTATATGTTCTGATTTGTGCGGCGTCCCGTTCTATGGTCGCTAATTCTGACTCCCAATCCTGATGTGTTTCAAACAAATCTTTTAAATTCCATGTCAGTTCTGCTGGCACTTCATAGCGATATAAACGTTTTTCAATCGTTTTTTCCAATGGACATTCCCTCCAAACGAATATTGATCTTTCGTGTTCCTAAGTAATTATACATCTTCTAAGAAAATATGAACAGATTATTCTAAATTATTAAAAATTTTATAAGATGTTAAATTAATAGGTTTCATTTAATTAAGAAGGTGGGTATGTAGGGAGTAGGACATTAACTAAACAGGAGGATTAATACAATGACAATCTATAATACAAACCAAAACAATACACTGGGATCAGAACCAGCACCAACTGAAATTTCGAAGACTGAGATAAGCATTGCAAAAAAAGGCAAAGATAAAAATAACAGCAAGCTGGTAAAGGGAATATTAGCAGGCGCAGTTGTAGGAGGACTAGTCACCTTATTTGACCGTAAAACCCGAAATCAAGTGAAAGACTCAGCTGTTAATTTGAAGGATTCATCTGTTGATGTTTTTACACAAGTAAAAGAAAATCCAGGTGAAGTCAAAAATCAAATGGTATCACAATTTAAAAGTGCAGCGGATTCTTTAAAAGATGCAATCAATGAGGCAAAAAAACTCTATGACCGTTTAAATGCAGATGTTATGGATAACGTGAATGACGTCGTTCAAATTTCAAATGATACACTTTCTACAGCTAAAGACGCACAAAAAGATCTGGCATCAATCGGTTCAAAGGTAAAAGAAGCTGGCAGTGAGTTAACAGGAGGATCTGAAACAAATCGTTCTGGATCTAAAAAAGCACCAGAAACACCAGAAACACATACTTCCATTCCAGGAAGCAATGTTGGAAAATTTTAATAGCAGGAAGAGCGGACAAATGTCTGCTCTTTTTTTGTGTTTTAAAACTAGCAATCTGCCATTTAAAGAGTTACTTTATAAAACAGAAAAATCGGAACTTTATGATAAAATAAGAGATATTTCATTGAAAGCAGGGATTAGCATGTATTTACCATCATTTCATCTGAAAAACAAACTTGCCGTTATTACAGGAGCAGGACGGGGAATTGGAAGAGCATTAGCCATTGGATATGCAGAAGCAGGAGCAGATGTTGTATTGCTTTCCAGAACAGAAGGTGATCTTCTTGAGGCTGCAGACGAAATTAAAGCAATGGGGCAAAAAGCTTTTCCGATTGTCACCGATGTTACAGATAAAAACAGTATAAATCAGGCATTTGAGCAAATAAAAGAGATCAATCCAGCTATAGATATTTTAATCAATAATGCCGGAATGAATATCCGGTCTAAAGCGTTTGATGTAACAGAGGAAGAATGGGAAACGATTATGAATACAAACTTGAAATCTGCTTTTTTTATGTCACAGAAAGCGGGAGAGCTGATGAAACAGCAGGGAAATGGCGGCAGAATCATTAATATTTCTTCCGTTGCAGGACATACCGCTTTGCGTACAGGCGTCGTCTATGCCCAGACAAAAGCGGCGATGATTCAAATGACAAAAGTACTGGCCTTTGAATGGGGGCAGCATAATATTGCCGTTAACTCTATTGGTCCCTGGTATTTTGAAACACCTCTTACCGAAAAAATATTGAGCGACGAAAAATACGTATCTGACATTTTAGCTGTCACCCCGTTAAAAAGAATTGGCCAGCTGCCAGAGCTTGTCGGACCAGCTGTATTTTTGGGATCAGATGCTGCAAGCTACATTACTGGCCAAACATTATTTGTTGATGGCGGCATGACTATACAAGGGTTTTAGAAGGAGTTAGAAACATTGGATACATATGCAGTTATTTTCACTTCACAGCGAACAGATAAGGCTGTGCCGGTTATGAAAAAATGGCTGCAGCCTTGGAAGAAGCCGCTAAAAAACAGCCTGGCTTTCTTCACATGGAGAGTATGAGAGAACCCGCAGGATTCGGAATCACCATTTCCTATTGGCATTCTCTTGATGCCATAAAAGAATGGAAGCAGTACACCGAGCATATGAGAGCGCAGAAAGCTGGAAAAGAAAAATAGTACTCTGATTATAAAGCGGAAATTTGTAAAATCGAGAAAGAATACTCCCTGGAAAAAGAGTAATTATAAAAATCACAGTAAGCAGAAAATGCCGAAAAACACATGAATACATAGGATGATGACTTTATTTTAGAACCTTTGTCGACTTGCAGGAATCCTCTTATACCCGCCTCGAATGATATAGCAACAAAAAATTAGAAAAGGCGGGGTTTTAAATGGGGAAAACATTAAATATTTCAAAGGTTGCTTCATTGCTTGGGGAATCTTCTTATATTTTAAAAATGTGGGAACTGGAATTCTCAGCATATCTGGATATCGAGAGGGATCATAAAAATGCACGTGTGTATTCGCCAGAAAATATTGAGGTGCTTCGTAAAATTAAGCACTTAAAAGACAGTCAGCTTGACCATGAAACGATTATTCAAATGCTGAACATGAACGGGAAATCTGAGACTGCTGCAGCAAAGGCTGATACAGATATTGAACTTTCAGCAAAGAAAAATATAAAGGTTGCGCTTGAGGAAATCTTTAATTTAATCGAAGAAAAAGGGAAACAGGATATTTCTATTTTGGAGCTGAAAATGGATCAGCTGGAGCTGACGCTGATTGATGAAATGAAGAGAACGGTCAAGCAGGAGCTTGATGTGCATTCCAAAACTCAGCTGAGTGCTGCAAAAGGTCAATTCTCGGCGCTTCATAATAAGATAAATGAACAATCTAAAGTTCAGCTGAGTGCTGCAAAGGGTCAATTCTCAGCCCTTCATAAAAAGCTTAATGAACAATCTAAAGTTCAGCTGAGTGCTTCTGAAGGACAATTTTCCGCGCTTCATGATAAGCTTGATGTGATCCATGAAACGTCAAGCAATGAAAGGGATATGTATCAAGAAGAAATCAGATACGAACGGGAGCTCGCCAAAAAACATATTGAAATTCGCGAGCAAAAGTTTCTTGCGTTTGTTCAGCAGCATCAAAAATCGAGAGATGAACGTAAATATGGCCTTTCTATGCTGAAGCAGTTCATGGGATTTGCTAAATAACTTGCCGGAGGCCATTTAATGAATTCAAAATTGATTAACCATTTTCTATCACACCGAGCTGTAACACTGGAATTAATATCAAAAATGCAGCATGATAACCCTGAATTTAAACCTGCTGAAACATCCATGACGACGGAAAAACTGATTACTCATATGCTGACTTCGATGTACAAATTTACAGCTGTAGTGAAAGCAGGAAATGCACAGCCGCTCATGCAGGAAGCAGAAATAACGGAAACGAACCTGCTGAAACTTGCAGAGCTCTATACGGAAAAAACGGTGCAGATCCTTGAATCTTTAACAGATGAAGATTTAAATCAAGTCATTGATTTAACAGATGTATTCGGTTTCAAAGTTCCCGGGTCCGCACTAATTAAAATGGGAATTGAGCATGAAGTAAATCATAAAGGAAATCTATTTGTATATGCTCGCATGCTTGGACATAAAGAACTGCCGATGTATGTTAAGAAAAATTAATTAGAAAAGCATTCGATGTCCCTGAACATCGAATGCTTTTTAATGAAATAATTAAATGTAAATCATACCTATTAACGGACCCTATCAAATTAGCATTTATTTAATGTACTCATTATTTCAAATAACTCTTTTTTGGATTTAGGATAATTTTTTTGTGAAAGAAGTTTTGTTTCAGCAAGGTTTTCAAAAATCTCCATCACCCAAGGCTTTTCTAAATGACTTTGTTGGATAGCTTCTGCATTTTGAAATACTTCTTCAGGAGAACCCTGCGCAATAATCTTTCCGTTATTTAAAATAATGACTTCATCAGCCCATTCATAAGCAAGATCAACATTATGGGTAGATAGTAAAATCGTACGGTTTTCATTATTCAAGTTTTTCAGTAACTCCATAATTTTCATAGAATAATAGGGATCAAGCCCTGCAGTTGGCTCATCCAATATCATTAACTCTGGATTCATTGCAATAATTCCTGCAATTGCAACTCTTTTCTTTTGGCCGATACTTAAAAAATGGGGTGGTTTATCTTTCAAAGATTCCGTTTCTGTTAAAATCATCGCCTCGTGAACTGTTTTTTCTAACTCTTCAGGAGACATTTCTAAATTCTTAGGGCCAAATTTGATATCTTCATAAACACTTGATGAAAAAAGCTGAGTCTCAGGATTTTGAAAGACAATTCCTACCTGTTTGCGAATTTGCCGGATCTCATTACGTGTATACGTTAGTTTTTTCCATTTGAATTTAATGTTACCGTCCGTTGGTTTTAAAATACCATTTAGAAGCAAGAACAATGTTGATTTTCCAGCTCCATTATTGCCTATTAAGGCAATCTTCTTCCCATGCTCAATGGATAATGAAATATCTTTTAACGCAATAGTACCATCTGCATATTTATAAGTAACATTTTCAAACGAAAGGATTGGTGATCTCACTGCTGATGCCCCTTTTAAATTTTCATTAAATCTTCTTTGTTAAAATGGCTATTGCAAAAAGTGCTGCCATGGAAAGAATAATTCCTGCGCAATGGAAGCGATTATACTTCAAATTCAATTCCACTTCATACAAACCCTCATCTCCGCCGCGGCTGTCTATTGCTATTTGCAATTCTCTGGCAGAACGTATCGATTTAATAAAAAGACCAACGATAAGTTGTGCGATAGAAGATATCCAAACTCTATAATTCTGATAACCCAGTCTGCTGGATTGTGCAAGATAGATTTCATGCATATTATCCAAAAGTACAAAGATAAAGCGATAAGTCAGTCCCACTAATTCAATAAAAAGTGCCGGAAGGTTTCCTTTTTGTAATACCCAAATCAACTGGTGCAGAGTTGTAGTCAGAATCAGGAAGTACAAACAGCTCACGCATGCTAAGACAGTTGCAGCGAGATGGTAGGCCTGATTTATACTATATGGGCTAACATATAGTTGCCATGATCCCATTTGAATACTCCATATTGCATTTAAGATTTTGCTATTCGCAGGAGCAATTGAAACGAGAATGGCAACTACGCTGGAAAACAGAAAAAAAGAAGGTAACAGAAGAAGCTTTACATAGGAATAAAATGGTATTTTCGCCCCTAAAACAATGCCTGCACTCATCAAAATAAATGTTAGATAAGCAATACATATATTCTTTGTAATGATCGTAAATAGTAAATAAGAAAAAGCAAACCCGACCTTCTCAATTGGATGAACATCTTTTAATGCACTAGTATAAGCATAATCATCGATTTTCAACATAGGATCCCTTGTTTCTGCTCATTATTTAGAGGAATATTTCTTCCTGGCACGACCAAATCCGATTACATAACCAATGACAATCGCCCCAGTCGCAGCCTGTAAAGAAAATAGTAAACTTTCGATTTCACCGCTTGGCGGCTCCCAAATGGAACTGAACCAAGGCTCATAAGCAGGCGCAATTTCCTCAATAACCTCTTCTGCTTGACCGTCAGCCCCGCCAAATTCAGCATCTTTTTGAAGATATAAGGGAATAATCGCCAACACAATAACGAATAAAAACAAAATAAAATTTTTCATTTACCTAACCTCCTTAACAGCAGGAAGTTGATTTAATTCAGGCATATTATATTTTTGAAGTAAATTCATAACAATAACCGTTAATAATCCTTCACTAATTGCTAACGGAATTTGAGTAAAGGCGAAGATGGCGGCAAATTTTGAAAAAGATGCTGCAAATCCGCCCACTTCAGCTGGAAATGCTAGCGCTAATTGGACTGAAGTAACTAAGTATGTACCTAAATCTCCTAGCATAGCTGCCAAAAAAACAGAAACTGCAAACGATATCTTCATTTTTCTGCTGATCTTAAAGATCGCATATGCTAACAACGGACCTGCGACTGCCATGGAAAAAGCATTTGCCCCTAATGTTGTCAAACCGCCGTGCGCTAATAACAATGACTGAAATAATAGAACGATCGTACCCAATACACTCATTGCTGTAGGTCCAAACAATATGGCTCCTAAACCTGCTCCAGTTGGGTGAGAGCAGCTGCCTGTTACCGAGGGAATCTTTAAGGCAGATAATACAAACGCAAAAGCAGCAGACAGGCCAAGCATTGTTTTCAATTCAGGGTTTTCTTTAAGCTTCTTACGTATAGAACGCAAGCCGACAAGTATGAAGGGAAGTGTTGCAGCCCACCAAAAAACCGCCCAGCCAAAAGGCAAAAAACCTTCCATGATATGCATAGCATAAACTTCTTCGTACGAATTCAGCCAAAAATAACTTGATAATCCAAGCAGCATGATAAGTGAAACCCGCCATGATTTTGTTTTCATCCTTAATCTCCCTTAAAATAGTTGTTGCCAAAATAAAAAAGCATTTAAACCCACTAGAAGTTTAAATGCTTACAAGACAATGGTCCGCCCGCATACAGACACATCAATATCCCTTCGCACACACCTCCCTATTTCCCGTAGGTCACATTATGTTCTTTATACAGGCAGGTCTCCTGACTCATCTTCACTGCTTCCTGCGTCTTCCCGCTTTTTAAAAAGCAGTGACATTATGCAGGTCGCTCAGATTTACAGTGGCGGGAACCATGTCGGACTTACACCGAGCTTCCCTTTTAAGCTATACACATTCTTTCACATGCATGGCACCTGTTAAGATTGGTTAATTTGTCTATACCTTACTATAAGGTTTAGCAGTTGTCTATTTATTTTTATATAATTTAGCGTGAACAATATAGGTTTTGTGTCCTTTTTAAATTTAGTATTAAAGTTTCTTTTTCTTCGGGGGAACGGTGAAATGAATAGCAGGGGAAATGGCTTATTTTAATGTGATTTGGCGCTTCCGTTTTATCCGCCAAAATAATTGGACGGATTTTTTTGTTGTCCGATTTGTTAAAAAGTAGTTTGCTAATTTCTGAATTCTTGTTTAATATGAATATCGAAATAGACAAATTTATGAAATAATAATAACATTAAGAATAATAATTAAATAAGTTAAAGATAGGTTCAAAAATCTTACCAAGATTTTGATCAAAAGGGAAGTACGGTGAAAAGCCGTCGCGGTACCCGCCACTGTAATGGGGAGCTATATTGCAAATGTCACTGATAGTATTCGGGAAGACGCAATAAAGCAATGAACCTTAGTCAGGAGACCTGCCTATCTTTTACGCATACCTACGGGCTTATAGGTAGATGTGTAGTAGAAAATGCTATGTTCTTTTGCTATGTATTTTTTGTGCACCTCTATCTATATAGGGGTGCATTTTTATTTTTTTAAAAATAATAGACTGGAAGTGCTAAAATGACAACTTGGAATTTGAGGGAAACGAAACATCATGTATTGATTTGCAATGGCAGCAGCTGTATGAGGAAAGGAGGCGAGGAGGTAACGCAGGCGATTAGGGAGGAAGTCGCAAATATGAATCTTGATGCCGCCATACATACGACAAGAACACGCTGTAACGGAAGATGCAAGGATGCTTGTGTTGTCATTGTGTATCCTGAAGGAACATGGTACAAGGCGATTACTCCGGAACTAGGCAGTAAAATCGTACAGAAACATTTGGCAGGGGAAGAAATTTTAGAAGAAGCCGTTATTTACAAATATAATCAACAAGGTTTTGCTGCTCCTGAAAAAACAGAGTGTGTAATCGGAATATCCAAACCAATAAAATGAGGCGGTTAACTTGTCATCTTTAAGTTTCCTAATTTAGCAGCATGAATTTGATTTGAGATTTGGAATAAAAAGGAGATCAAGTATGCCTTGGGAGATCACACCCTTATGCGGATTAATGGACTGTTTCCACTTATGTTAAATGACGGATTCCTCAAACAACTTTACATACACTGAAACTTACGGTTAGTTTCACACTTATTTTTGATTTTTCGTCAACAAGAGAGTTTATGAATATGGAATTAGAGCAGGATGAAAACTCTAATTCCATTTATTACAGATCTCACTGGTGTTGCAGACGGTTGGAATGCCATTTTTTTCTGCATATAATCTCGGAAACGTTTAGGTTAGGGTTCGTTATTTTAATGTTGGCTGATAGTTTGAAAGGAGGAGTATACATGCGAGGGAAGTTACTTGTAATTGGGTTTGGACCTGGAAGTTTTGAACATATGACAAATAGAGCTCAGGAAGCCATACAAGAGAGCGACTATATCATTGGATATAAAACATATGTTGAGTTAATAGAAAATCTCTTAACCGATCAAGAAATTATTAGTACAGGAATGTCTGAGGAAGTAAGTCGTGCTCAAGCAGCTGTTCGTCTTGCTGAAGAAGGAAACATAGTTGCTGTCATTTCCAGTGGTGATGCAGGTGTTTATGGGATGGCAGGCCTGGTCTATGAGGTATTGATTGAAAAAGGCTGGAAAGAAGAAACAGGTGTAAGTGTTGAGGTTATCCCTGGTATATCAGCCATTAATTCCTGTGCTTCTCTCCTAGGGGCACCAATCATGCATGATGCATGTACGATTAGTTTAAGTGATCATTTAACACCATGGGATCTAATTGAAAAAAGAATTGAAGCGGCAGCACAAGCTGATTTTGTTGTAGCTCTGTATAACCCAAAGAGTGGACGCCGCACAAGACAAATTCAAGAGGCACAAAGGATATTATTACACTATCGATCACCCGATACACCTGTTGGGCTAGTGAAGAGTGCATATCGTGAGAGCGAAAAGATTGTGATAACTGATCTTGCCCATATGCTTGATTACGATATCGGAATGCTGACGACTGTAGTCATTGGGAATTCGTCTACGTTTTTTTACGATAATAAAATGATTACTCCAAGGGGGTATCAAAGGAAGTATACATTAAATACAAATGAACAAAGATTAAAGCCGCATGAACGCTTGAGACATGAAAATGAACCATGGGCACTCCATAAAGGAAAGAATGAAGCTGATCATAGTATTGAAGTAAATACTAAACGTGATATTCATTCCTCCTTACAATTAGCTCTAGAAGCTCTTAGTAAAGTAGAAGATGTACCTAAAAGTATTCAAGAAAACAAGACTGTTAATAATCCAGTAGTATCGATCTTTGAATTAGCTGTAAGTCCAGGAATCGCAAATAAGAAGTTTACACCAGACCAAATGATAACTCTCGCTGAGGTAGTCGGTGATGAGGGGACAATGGAATATACGCCGCACCATCAAATATATTTAAAGATTCCAACTGCGAGTCCTGAGGTCATTACTCAAAAATTAAGAGGTGTAGGTTTCCTATTAGAACCTATTGGTGATGTTTTTCAGCTGAAAGCTTGTGATTTCTGCGAAGGTGAGAAAAAGGATTCGATTCCTCATGCTGAAGAGTTACACCAAAAGCTAAGTGGACTCGAATTGCCTAAAGAGCTGAAGCTTGGCTTCAATGGTTGCGGTATGGCGTGCTTTGGTGCAGTAAACGAAGACATTGGAATTGTTTTTAGAAAAGGAAAGTTTGATTTGTTTTTGGGAGCGAAAACGGTAGGGAGAACAGCTCATGCCGGACAGCCTGTGGCGGAAGGAATTGAGCCAGATAAAATAGTGAAGGTAATTGAAAATATTATATACGAGTATAAAGAGAATGGTCATCCAAATGAAAGATTTTTTAAGTACTTTAAGCGTGTTGGAAATATTCAAGGCTATACCTATAAGGACATGACACCGAAGATAGAAATCGAACCAGCTCCATGTGGAGACTAATTTAAAGGGTAGGGGAGAAATATATGAAAGCTGTTTTACTAGTTGGACACGGAAGCCGGGATTCAGAAGGAAATGAGCAGGTAAGAAAAACAATAGAAGATTTAAAACCGCAACTCGACCGGGAGCTTTTAATCGAAACGTGCTTCTTAGAGTTTGAAACACCTACAATTGAACAAGGCATTCAAACGTGTGTTGAAAAAGGGGCAACAAGTGTTTTTATTATTCCAATGATGTTATTAGCAGCTGGACATTCAAAGATTCATATTCCAGCAGCCATTGATGAAGCAAAAGTAAAGTATCCAGAGGTTCACTTTACATACGGAAGACCTTTCGGAATTCACGAGGAAACGGTAGAAATTTGTAAAGATCGTTTAGAAGAAGTTGACGGTACCATAACAGAACCTGAACAAAACACGGCTGTAATTTTGCTGGGTCGAGGCGGCAGCGATCCAGATGCGAATAGTGATTTATATAAAATTGCTCGCTTATTATGGGAAAAATTAAATTATAGGTTAGTAGAACCTGCATTTATGGGTGTAACGGATCCATTAATTAAAGAAGGGGTAGAGCGCTGCATTAAATTAGGTGCGAAAAAGATCATTATATTACCATTCTTTTTATTCACTGGTATTTTAATTAAACGTCTTGAAAATATGATGGAAGAATTCGGAAACGAACATCGGAGTGTTGAGTTCAAGCTGGCCGGTTATTTCGGGTTTCACTCAAGATTAAAAACAATTATCAAAGACCGAATTGAGGAAACGTTGCAAGGTGACGTGAAAATGAATTGTGATACATGCCTTTACCGTATTGAAGCAATGGAGCATATTGATCATCACCATCATCACGATCATGACCATGATCATCACCATCACCACCACCATCATGAGGCACAAAAACTATGATTCTATTTTTAGCTGGAACGAGTGATGCAAGATCGTTAGCCATCATGATAAAAGAGGCCGGATATAAACTGCTGACGACTGTAGTTACTGAAAATGCCGGAAAGGAAATGAGGAAGGCTGGATTAGATGTGTATGTTGGCCGGCTGACAAGTGAGGATTTTGTGAGAGTTATAAGAGAACAAGGATTTTATGCGGTTGTCGATGCTAGTCACCCATTTGCGGAAGAAGCAAGTAAAAATGCTCTTTTAGCAGCGAAAGAAGCTGATATTCCATACATCCGCTATGAACGTGAATCACAATCATATGAAAATAACGGAATAACAATGGTCGACAGCTATGAGGAAGCTGCAGAAAAAGCAGCTGAAAAAAAGGGAGTTATTATGCTCACTACAGGAAGCAAGACCTTGCAGACATTTACTCAGAAACTTCTAAATCAGCCTGACACTCGTGTGATTGCCCGGATGCTGCCAAGAAAAGATAATATGGAGAAATGTGAGCAGTTAGGCCTGCCGCAAAAGGACATCGTTGCTATACAAGGTCCGTTTACAAAGGAGTTTAATCTTGCGCTTTACAAGCAATATGGAGTTACAACAATGATTACAAAGGAAAGCGGAAAAGCAGGGTCTGTTGATGAAAAATTAGAAGCTGCAATCGAACTTGGCATTGAAACGATCATGATAAAGAGACCAAAGATTAACTATGGAAATGCTTATTCGGATTTTTCGGATATCCTGGCACATATAAATGAAATTCTAAATAACCCAAAAATAAATGGATACATTGGAGGAAATTAAGATGGATTTTCGTACGGAATTTAAGCCTTTAACTGTACAGCCTCAAGAAATTGAGGGATTGAGTTTTAACATGATAGATTCAGAGTTTGGTGAACATGCTTTTACAGAACAGCAGTACAAGATTGTTCAGCGGGTTGTTCATGCTTCTGCTGATTTCGAATTAGGACATAGTATGCTTTTTCATGACGACGCCATCAAAGCAGGGATAAATGCCATCCGAAATGGTGAACAGGTTTATGCGGATGTTCAAATGATCCTAAGTGGAGTCAGTAAAGGGAGAATTGAAAAACATGGCGGAAGCGTGAATGTTTATATTTCCGATCAAGATGTAATGGAAGAAGCAAAACGATTAAATACAACTCGTGCAATCATTTCAGTGCGGAAAGCAATTAAGCAATTTGATGGCGGGATTTTCGCAATCGGGAATGCTCCAACTGCATTATTGGAATTAATTCGACTTATTAAAGAAGGAGAAGCAAAGCCAAGTTTAGTCATCGGGCTTCCAGTAGGATTTGTTTCAGCTCCTGAATCAAAAGAAGAGTTAGCAAAATTAGATGTACCTTTTATTACAAATATAGGTAGAAAAGGCGGTAGTACGATTACAGTTGCGGCTCTAAATGCAATCTCTCTTCTAGCTGAAAAGGATTAAACAATGGATGGAAAAGCAAAAAAGAAAGATAAAAAGGAGATGCGCTCTGGATATACAACGGGCGCATGTGCAACGGCTACAACGAAAGCGGCATTAATTGCATTAATAACAGGTATGCCCCAGGCTGAAGCAACGATTTTTTTGCCAGTCGGGAAATTTGTCACCTTTGAAATGGAAAGCTGCATCGTTGAGCCTGGTCTAGCTGAAGCCGGAACAATTAAAGATGCTGGTGATGATCCAGATGCGACACATGGTGCTTTAATTAAAGCTACTGTTTCTTGGTGTGAAAAACCTGGTATCACCCTTGATGGCGGTGTTGGTGTTGGCCGAGTTACAAAAGAAGGACTCCCAGTACCGGTCGGTGAAGCTGCAATAAACCCGGTACCGCGGAAAATGATTTATGAAACTGCTGAAGAAGTACTATCCTCCCATGGACTAATAAGAGGGATCAAAATTATTATTTCTGTTCCTGATGGTGAAAAAATGGCAGAAAAAACGCTCAATAAGCGACTTGGAATAATCGGCGGGATTTCAATTTTAGGGACTAGAGGAACTGTTATACCATTTTCTAGTTCTGCATACATGGCAAGTATTGTGCAAGCCATAAGTGTGGCACGAGCTAGTAATTGTGACCATGTTGTAATTACTACAGGCGGACGAAGTGAAAAATTCGGGATCAAACAATATCCTGATCTTGCAGAAGAGGCATTTGTTGAAATGGGGGATTTCGTCGGTTTTACATTAAAACAATGTAAACGTCAGGGGATTAAGAAAGTATCTTTGGTTGGAATGATGGGAAAATTCTCAAAAGTAGCACAAGGAGTCATGATGGTTCATTCCAAAAGTGCACCCGTTGATTTTAACTTTTTAGCAAATGTGGCTTTTGAAGCAGGTGTTAAAGATCAACAACTGATCCAAACAATTCGACAAGCTAATACTGCGTCACAAGTAGGTGATCTCATGCTTGAGCTTGGTTATAACGACTTTTTTACAATTCTTTGTGACTATTGCTGTACAGCTGGGTTAAAAGAAGCTGGCGGCGGGATTTCGATTGAAACAAGTTTGTACTCTATGAAGGGTACGTTACTTGGAAAGGCTGGGAAAAATGACAAAGAAGGTTAAGCTAATTGGAATAGGTGATGATGGAAAACAGAGTCTTCTTCCTATCTATGAAAAGTGGATTTATGAGAGTGAAATACTAGTAGGAGGGGAAAGGCAATTATCTTTTTTCAAAGATTATCAAGGTGAAAAAGTTACCATCAAAGGTAGTTTACCTTCGCTAGTTACATATTTGAGCAAAGAAACTAAGAGAATTGTCGTTTTAGCATCTGGTGATCCTTTATTTTATGGAATTGGCAGTTATTTAGCCAAGAAGCTTGATGTCGAAATTTATCCTTATATAAGCTCGGTCCAGCTGGCATTTGCAAGAATGAATGAGAGCTGGCAGGATGCCTTTGTACTAAGTGTTCATGGGAGAAGCATGAAAGGACTGGCCCAACGAATAAATGGGCGTAAAAAAGTAGCGCTGCTTACTGATGCTAAAAATACCCCTTCCGAAATTGCCCGATATTTACGTTCATTTAATATGAATGAGTACAGGGCATTTGTGGCTGAAAATCTCGGTGGTGAAAATGAACGCTGTGCTTTTTACGAACTTGAAGAAATGGAGAACCTCGAATTCTCGCCGCTTAACGTGGTCGTTCTGCAAAAGATATCTGAGAGTAAAACGTGGCAGTTTGGGATTGATGATGATGAGTTTTATCAAAGAAAGCCAGAAAAGGGATTACTGACAAAAAAAGAAATCCGAACGATCAGCCTAAGTGAATTAAAGCTAACAGAAAGCAGCATTGTTTGGGATATTGGAACATGTACTGGTTCTGTTGCAATTGAAGCTTGTTTAATTGCAAAAGAAGGACAGGTTTTTGCGATTGAAAAAAATGAACATGACCTTGAAAATTGCCGGCTGAATATGGTGAAATTCAAAACGGACTTTACTCTGATTCAAGGAAAAGCACCAAATCATTTAGAGGAATTTCCAGATCCTGATGCGATTTTTATTGGCGGTACTGCTGGGAGTATGGAGGATATTCTGACTGTTTGTTGTTCGCGTTTAAAAAAAGGCGGACGAATTGTGTTAAATGCAGTAACAATTGAAAATTTAATGCAAGCTGTTGATGGATTCAAAAGCAAAGGGTTTGAAACAAAAATTACACTTGCTCAGATTTCCAGGAGTAAACCGATTTTAAACCTCACACGATTTGATGCATTGAATCCGATTTATATTATTACCGCACAGCATACGGAAGGGGAACAGCCATGATAGGAACATTATACGGTTTAGGCGTAGGTCCTGGTGATCCGGAGCTTCTGACAGTAAAAGCTTTTCGAAAGCTTAAGGAATCTCCAGTGATCGCATACCCTAAAAAAAGAAAAGGCAGCAAAAGCTATGCCCAGCGAATTATTGATGTGTACATAACGCCGGGAGAAAAAGAGATGTTAGGTCTTGTTTTCCCAATGACAAAGGACCCTGAAATTCTTGAACGTGAATGGTCAAAAACAGTGGAGCTTGTTTGGGAAAAGCTAAAGGCAGGCAAGGATGTCGCGTTTGTTACCGAGGGTGATCCCCTTTTATACAGTACATTTATTCATATGATGAACCTTGTCAAGGTCCGCTATCCCGAAGTGAAAATTAAAACGGTGCCTGGGATATCATCAATTAACGGTGCAGCTTCAAGACTTGGTATTGCGCTTGCAGAAGGGGATGACCATGTCGCGATCATTCCTGCAAGAGACGACTATGAAGCTATGAAAAAAGTAATCATTGAAAATGACTGCATCATTTTTATAAAGGTCGCCAAAGTAATGGATTTAATGCTGAAAATTCTTCGTGAACTGAATTTACTCGACAAAGCTTCAGTTGTGACAAAGGTAACTTCAGATGAGGAGATTATATGGGACATTCAGGAGCTGGATCGAGCAGAATTGGAATATTTAACATTAATGGTGGTGAGAAAATAATGCAAATAACAATCATAGGTGCAGGACCGGGCGACCCGGATTTAATTACTGTAAAGGGATTAAAGTTACTTCAAGAAGCCGATGTTGTACTGTATGCTGATTCATTGGTAAGCACGGAACTAATAGAACGAGCAAAACCTGAAGCTGAGATTATCAAGACTGCAGGAATGCATCTTGATGAAATGGTTGAGATCATGGTTGATCGAGTTCATGAAGGAAAAAAGGTAGTGCGCGTCCATACAGGAGATCCAGCTGTTTACGGAGCAATCATGGAGCAAATTTCTATTTTAAACAAGAAAGACGTAAGTGTTGAAATTATTCCGGGAGTTAGCTCAGTCTTTGCCTCAGCAGCAGCCCTAGGTGCAGAGCTGACGATTCCTGAGTTGACACAAACAGTGATTCTAACTCGTGCTGAAGGACGTACACCTGTACCTGATGCTGAGAAGCTGAGAGATTTAGCAAAACACCATTGTACAGTTGCTTTGTTTTTAAGTGCTACGCTTACAAAGAAGATTGTCAAAGAATTTCTCGATGCAGGCTGGAGTAAGGATACACCAGTCGGGGTGGTCTATAAAGCATCATGGCCTGATCAAAAAATAGTAAGATCAACCCTCGAACACCTTGATGAAGATATGCGTGCCAACGGAATAAGAAAACAAGCGATGATTTTAGCAGGGTGGGCACTAGATAAGGATATTCATCAAAAAGATTTTAGGTCAAAGCTTTATGACAAAGCGTTCACACACGGATTTCGAAAAGGAGTGAAAGAATGACACTCGTCCTGGAAGAGGGAAAAAACGTATCGCTTGAACAAAATGGAACATATGCCATTGTAGCGATTACAAAGCACGGTGTTGAACTTGCTCGTACCTTGCATGCGAAATTTCATCAGACCGATTTATTTTATATGAGTAAATTTGAGAGAGGTGATGAAGAACGAAGAAATATTTCTCTTTTTGAAGGGAATGTGCGGCTTCTTCTTCCATCACTCTTTCAATCATATAAAGGAATCATCATGATCATCTCATTAGGTGCTGTCGTACGTATGATTGCACCTCTTTTAAAAGATAAAAAAACAGATCCGGCTGTTGTCGTTATTGATGACAAAGGGAAGCATGCTATTAGTGTGTTATCCGGGCATCTAGGAGGGGCAAATGAGTTAACTAAGGAAGTTGCTGATTTACTAGGTGCAGCACCTGTAATTACAACCGCATCTGACGTTCAAAAAACGATACCTGTCGATCTATTTGGGAGTAAGTTTGGCTGGGTTTGGGAAAGTGCAGAAAAATTAACTCCTGTCAGTGCATCAGTCGTAAATGAAGAACATGTTGCAATTATTCAGGAATCTGGAGAAAAAGAATGGTGGAATTACAATAGCCCCCTTCCGGAAACAATTAAAGTCTATCAATCGATTGAAGAAGCAATTCATGCTAAACCGAATGCAGCACTCGTTGTTACTCATAGAATTTTAAACAAGAGTGAAGAAGCAATTTTACATAACGGTGTTCTTTACCGTCCTAAAGTCATTGTTCTTGGTATTGGTTGTAATAGAGGTACTTCAATGGAAGAAATCGATCAAGTCATTCATGAAACACTAAATGAGCTGCATTTTTCGATTAAAAGTGTTAAAGCTATTTGCTCTATTGATCTTAAAAAAGATGAAGAAGGGATAATTGCTGTATCTCAAAAAAATAACTGGGAATTTAAATGTTATTCATCAGAAGAATTAAATCGTGTTCAAATTGCAGAACCTTCTGAGACGGTGTTTAAATTTACTGGCGCCTATGGAGTTAGTGAGCCAGCTGCCCGTTTGTACAGCGGTGCAGAATCTCTGTCGATTTGCAAGAAGAAATCAGGCAATGTAACAATATCCGTTGCAGTCATTTCCTTTTAGAGAGGTGGAATGTTAGGTGGCAGAACGAAGAATCGTGATCGCTGGTACCGGAAGCGGTGTCGGCAAAACAACTTTAACAATTGGGTTAATGTCCGCATTAATTAAAAGAGGTTTAACTGTACAAGGATTTAAATGCGGACCAGATTATATTGATCCATCCTATCATACCGCTGTGACAAAACGGATTGCCCGTAATTTGGATAGTTGGATGTTATCAAAAGATACAGTTGTTGATATTTTTACACATGGAAGCCGTGGAGCGGACATTTCAATTATAGAAGGGGTTATGGGCTTTTTTGACGGAAAAAACCCGAAAACGAATCAAGGAAGTACTGCAGAGATTAGCATGATAACGAGAACGCCTGTTTTGCTAGTTGTAAATTGTGCCAGTATGGCTCGAAGTGCAGCTGCCATTGTCAAAGGATTCCAAATGTTCGCAGATGGCCCTAGGATTGAAGGAGTTATAGCAAACAAAGTTGGAAGCGAAGGACACTTTAAACTGGTAAAGACGGCAATAGAACAAGAATGTCAGATTCCTGTTATCGGCTATTTAGGACGTGAGCTTGATATTGAAATACCAGAGAGGCATCTTGGACTTATTCCATCTATTGAAAGAGGAGATCTTGACCCTTTTTTTGATAGATTAGGAGAGCTTGTTCTTGAAACTGTCGACATTGATAAATTACTTGAAATATCTTTAGCTTCGCCGCTGAATAAAACCGAAACATCTTCGCTTTTTGAAAAAAAAGCAGAAAAAACGGTTAAAATTGCGGTAGCAAAAGATGCGGCTTTTAATTTTTATTATCCTGAGAACTTAGAAATCCTGGAGTCTTACGGTGCTGAAATTGTTTTTTTCTCGCCATTGGCAGACGAAGCATTACCAGCTGGTGTCAATGGACTTTATCTGGGCGGAGGTTTTCCTGAAGAATTCGCTCTTGCTCTCTCAAATAATCATATAGCAAAAGACTCCATAAAACAGGCGATTGAGCAAGGATTACCAACACTTGCTGAATGTGGAGGCTTTATGTACCTGACAGATTCAATCGAAACAACCAATAAAATCAGCTACCAAATGGCAGGAGTCATTTCCGGCGATGTAAAAATGCAATCAAAACGGGCTGCATTAGGTTACAGAGAAATTAGCGGACGAAAAAATAATTTTCTAATCGGTGAGAATGAAAAAGCAAAAGGTCATGAATTTCATTATTCAACCTTCCATTCTGAAAATAAAATAGAGTATGCATATGAAACTAAAGGCATGCGCGGTACGAAGAAAGAAGGTTATTTGAAACATAACCTGGTAGCAGGGTATACTCATTTTCATTTTGCTTCTAGTTCTGAAATGGTAATGAATTGGATAGAGAGGTGCAAGGAAATTAAAGCAAATGGGTAAAGCTGTTCAATCATTTTAAAATACGTTACGGCAATACCCAACCATCAGAAGGATATGGATCGCAGTTATCCTGTACCTAAAAATATCGAAATTTACAGAGAAAGGGAAGCACCAGTTTAAACGTCACCCATTCCATGTAAAAGGTTACTAAATTCATATGGGGTATTGAAGCTTTATGACAATCTTGCTCCACTCCTATTAGAATGTCGAAAAGGAAGAGTACTAATAAAGGAATATGACTATAGAGAAAAAAGAAAGAAGTGAGAAATGATCATGACAAAAGGATACGTTTATCTTGTCGGGGCGGGACCGGGAGATCCGAAATTAATTACAGTTTATGGTTTGGAGTGCATCCAAAAGTCTGACGTGATTTTATATGATCGATTAGTAAATAAAGAGCTATTAAACCATGCCAAAAACGATGCGGAATTTATTTTTTGCGGAAAGCTTCCCGGAAAACATGAACTTATTCAAGAACAAATTCATGAGCTTTTAGTTCAGTACGCACTGGAAGGGAAAACGGTGACACGTTTAAAAGGAGGAGACCCATGTGTATTTGGACGTGTTGGGGAAGAAGCTGAGGTGCTGGCTGCAAATGGTATAAAATATGAAATTGTGCCTGGCATTACCTCAGGTATCGCTGCCCCTGCCTACGCGGGAATTCCGGTTACACACCGGGACCACGCCTCTTCCTTTGCAATCGTTACAGGTCATGGCCGCGCTGAAAAGGAAGAGGATCATCTGAATTGGTCAGCCCTTGCTCAGGGAATAGATACAATTGCTTTTTACATGGGAGTAGGAAACTTACCTTATATTTGCAAAAAGTTAATCGAGCATGGAAAAAGTCAGGAAACCCCAGTAGCCGTTATCCAATGGGGGACAACGGAAAAACAGAAAACAGTCACAGGGAGCCTGAATACGATTGAAAAAGAGGCGGAGCTTGCACAAATAAAGCATCCTGCAATTATCCTTGTCGGTGATGTGGTTAAGTTAAGGGAGAAAATAAAGTGGTTTGAAGAGCTGGAATTATTAAAAGAAAATGATAAAAAAAAGGTGGGGGCAGCGTGTCAATCATAACGGAATTAAAAAGTCGCAGGGCAATACGTGACTATCGTGATCATGCCGTAGAAGATGAAAAGATTAAGAAATTACTGGAAATAGCAACTTGGGCGCCAAACGATCGGATGAGAGAGCCATGGGGTTTTTATGTAATAAGAGGTGAAGCTAAAAAAAGGTATGAGAAGCTGGCAGAAGAGTTTTTGCAAGAACGTTTTCCAACAAAACCGAATTTAGTACAAAGTTCCCTGAAAGTATTAAAGAACACACCGGTACATATCGTTGTTACTTCTGATATCGTTCCTGAGGATGAAGAAGCGTCTCGAGATAATGAATATGCAGTATGCTGTGCGATTCATTCAATGTGGCTGGCCGCGAAGGATCTAGGATTAGGATTTGTATGGCGGACAAGAGGCGTGGGGCTTGTTCATGATAAACGCATGTATCAGTTCATTGGTGCGCCTGAGAATAAGACGATAATAGGGAATATTTTTATTGGGTATCCAGATGAAGAGGCGTTAAAGAAGATGAAGACTTCCGCAAGAACATCCTTTGAAGAAAAAACGGTTTGGTTATAGAAAGAAGAGACAAGATGAAGGAAGAACTACAGGCTGAACCCAATTCTACAATGCGGCTGACTCTTGTTGGGGAAAAATTCAGGAAAACCTCCAATCTATTTAAGCGATGTAGATTATATTAATTGATTATGTATTTTTGTACTCTCTAATGGTTTGGCTGTTGGGAAAAAGGGGTTTTTGGCATGCAGGTGGGAAGAGGAAGGTGCAATGGCACGTTTGGCGAACTTGTTCAAGGCGTTTTATGTGAACGCCCGTTTTTAATATCGCTGCCTATACCAATTCTAAGGAGTAACGCTGTTTTTATTCCTCATAACAAGAAGGGTGATATTACTGGGCCACTCTCAAATACAAAAGCGGTAGTAGCATGCAAAAAGGTGTTTCAATGGTTTGATTTAAAAGGCGGGGGGCATTTGGAGGTTAACTCGAATATTCCGAGGGGTAAAGGATTGGCCAGTAGTTCAGCTGATGTTGTTGCTGCAATGAAGGCTGTTGCGGATAGTTACTCCATACCCTTGTCAGAAGAGATCATCTCACGGATTTCCAGTGAGATTGAGCCTACTGACGGTGTTATGTATAAAGATCTGGTTGCATACGACTACATTCATGGACAATTAATAGAGACGCTTGGTCCTTTACCATCCTTCGTTTTGATCGGAATGGATTTAGGAGGAACAATTAATACGCTTGAATTTAACAGACAGCCCAAACGATATAGCAAGGAGGATCAAGCCGTTTTCTTAAAGGCATATCATTTGGTTAAATTAGGAATAGAATTTCAGGATTTGTCTTTTGTTTGTCAAGCAGCGACACTAAGCGCCGGCATAAACCAAAAAATATTGCCTAAACGTTATTTTAGTGAATTTAAAAGCTTTGCTTCAAAGTACGATGGAGGACTTATTATCGCTCATAGCGGCACTGTTCTAGGGGTTTTATTGAATCCGTCTTTTGAGAATATTGGCGAAATTGCAGAAACAATTTCTAAACGTATTATCCAGTTGAGCAATCAGCCTAACATGAAACCTTTCTATTATTTTCATAGATCAGACTAGAGTAGACGAAACATAATAATTGTTCAATAAGTTTTGTTAGATTCTAGAAAATTTAAGATGGGGAAAATTTTTTAGAAAATAGGAGAGAGAAATTTTATGTTTTCTAAAGAAGAAAAAGATTCTATTTATAAAGTGATTTACAAGAGGAGAGATATTAGAAGCTTTCTGTCTGCCCCTATTTCTAAAGATATTATACATAGAATACTAAACGCTGCTCACCATGCACCTTCAGTTGGATTTATGCAGCCTTGGAATTTCATAATCATTTCATCTGATGAAATAAAAGAAAAATTAGCTTGGGCAGCAGACAAGGAAAGACGAGCATTAGCTATTCATTATGATGGGGAAAGAGAAACAAGATTTCTTGGTTTAAAAGTAGAAGGTTTAAAAGAAGCTCCAATCACAATATGTGTAACTTGCGACCCTGCAAGAGGAGGTTCACATGTATTAGGGCGAAATTCAATTCCTGAAACAGATATTCTTTCAACAGCCTGTGCCATTCAAAATATGTGGCTGGCAGCTTGTGCTGAAGGGCTTGCCTTAGGGTGGGTAAGTTTTTATAAAAAGAATGATATTCGTGACATATTAGATATCCCGCTGCATATTGATCCTATCGCTCTTCTAACTATTGGTTATACGGATGAATATCCGGAGAAACCTATTTTAGAATTAGCTAATTGGGAAAAAAGGCATCCTCTAGAACAGCTTATCTATGAGAATAAATGGGGGAAAAACAAACATCAAGGTGATTGAAACACATAATTATTTAGTAGTGAAGGTGGCCTAAGGTGGACTTAATAGGGAAAATGTGGTGTGAATCCAGAACTTTCCCCGCAGCTGTAAATGCGAACGCCTTAAAGCAGGCATAAATCAGGAGTTCTGCCTTTATTACTTCGGGAATTGAGAGGGCAGGACGAGAAGTGCTTTTGAGTGTATCCTTTTTTCTCGTTTTAGTTTTATTTTCGCTCATGGTTTAGGTGGGCGTTTTTATTTGTCTTAATTTCTGCATTTCGAATCAGAGGAGCTTTTTTTTTGAAGAATAGAGTTGATTTCAATTAAAAGACATAAGCAGGAAGCCATTGGGGTTTACAAACATATAAGCATTGTTATAGAAGAGGTTGTGAAACGAAATCCAGAAGTAATCGTCATTATGGACTTCAAGATGTATCAGCTATCGAAAACAAGCGTTTTGTGGTTCTTCCACTAACAGCAGGTGCAGAGGGAATTCGCGGCTCTCAAAGCACTTAATACATTAGCAATGGCATTTTATCCTGAAAAATTCGAGTGAACAAGGGAGTAAATGATGTATTGGATAAATAAACAAGGTGGCATGCCATGGTATTGTCATCCTCTTTCTTTTTCCTATTTATAAGTATATACTGAGGGTATGAAAAGGAGGTGAATGCAGCAGATGATCTTAGAATTTACACATGATTTGGCGCCATATTTATCGCTGTTAAGCTTATTCTTTACTGTAGCAGCCATGTTTGCTTTCGGCTACTTGCTGAATCAATCATTAAAGAAGCATCCGTCTTTAAAGCCGGTCATGAAAAAAGAGCAGGAGAATCAATTTTCCTCGCAGCGGATGCAAAATGAAACGAATGCCATATCTTTATGGATTACCAGACAAATGAGACGGTATGATTCAGGTGATGATGTACCATCTAATATCCTTCTTGGAAGTTTAGCTCAAAATGGAAAACACCAAGGAGGATTTAAATGGAAAAGAAAGCTGCATTCATTTCACGGAAAACATTACTCATACTGTTAGGAATTACACTGCTGATTTTACTGAGCGGCTGCCAGCAGGCAAATGGAAACATTCAGGATATTACAGGCCAGACACCTGGTTTTTTTAATCACTATTTTGTGTATCCCTTCTCTGTATTGCTTACAACATTTGCGGACTGGTTTCAAGGAAGCTACGGATTTTCAATTATCCTGGTCACGCTGCTGATCAGATTCGTGCTTCTGCCATTTGCTTTAAAGCAATCAAAAGATCAGATGCATATGAAAGGCAAAATGGAAAAAGCACAGCCTGAATTAAAAGCACTGCAGGAAAAAATGAAAAAAGCAAAAGATGCTGAAACAAAGACGAAGCTTCAGCAGGAAACGATGAAGATTTATCAAAAGCATAATATTAATCCGCTGGCTACTTTGGGAGGGTGCTTGCCTCTTCTTATACAGCTGCCGTTTCTGACAGGCTTTTATTATGCCATTCAAAGAACTCCTGAAATCGCAGAGCATTCGTTTTTATGGTTCAATTTGGGCAGTCCTGATTTAACATTGACTCTTTTAGCTGCCGGGATCTATTTTTTACAGTCAAGAGTTACATTAATAGGTCTTGATGAGGCGCAGAGAAAGCAAATGGCGATGTTCAGCTATCTGTCACCAATCATGATTGGTGTATTCTCTCTGACAGCACCTGCTGCATTGCCTCTATACTGGACGATCGGCGGAATCTTTGTCATCCTTCAAACATTGCTTACAAAGAAGCTATTTCAAGCAGAACCAAGCTCATTATCAGTGGCTAAATCATAACACCCAGGGCCAATTCCAAGTGAATTGGCCTTTTTTGCTGCTTAAAAAAAGGGTTTGCTGCTTATCAGGCAGAATGTAATAGATGACATATATGAAAACTACTAAAGGAGTAACCAGATGAGATCAGATGTGTTTCAAAAAACAATCACAAAAGTAATTGATGTTAATCTGTCCTACCTTTTAAAACTTCCAGCAGGATATGAAGAAGGAACTGGAGAGGTACCGCTTGTTTTGTTTCTTCACGGAGCCGGGGAACGGGGAACAGATCCAGAGCATGTAAAAAAAATAGGTCTGCCGGAAGTCGTTGATAAAGGAGACTATCCGTTTATTCTCCTTGCACCTCAATGTCCAATTTCCACTGCAAGGAGAGCAAATTGGATCATGGAATTAGATGGTGTGTCTGCACTTCTAAAAGAGGTTATTAAAACGCATCGCGTCGACCTCAAGCGAATATATTTAACAGGGATGAGCATGGGAGCTTATGGGGCTTTTGAGCTTGCATCAAGGATGCCTGATCTATTTGCTGCATTAGCGCCTATTTGCGGGGGAGGATGCCCTGAAAAAGCAGAGCGGTTAAAAGAAATTCCAACATGGATCTTTCATGGGGAAAGAGACGATGTTATCCCAATCAGGGAAAGCTTGGATATGGTGAATGCTATTAAAACTGCGGGAGGGAATGTAACGTTTACTTCTTATCCTGAAGCAGGTCAT
Organism: Bacillus sp. V2I10; assembly: GCF_030817055.1. NCBI lineage: Bacteria > Bacillati > Bacillota > Bacilli > Caryophanales > Bacillaceae > Bacillus > Bacillus sp. V2I10. The sequence continues at coordinate 2,746,133 of NZ_JAUSYV010000001.1, forward strand.
GACTCTTGGACGGCTGCCTACAATAATCCTGAGTTTTTTTCATGGCTTCTGAAGCAAAGTAAATAAAAAAGGAGACGCTGTAAAAACAGTCGTCTCCTTGCGTTTTGAGGCGAAAAACCACATGACCACATTCATGTGTGCGGAAAACCGCATGTCTTTCGACTTACACAAATCAGCTCATCGCTCTAGTAATATACCATTTAATCCATCTGTACACAAGTTTTTTTTATGAAAATAAATGCTGATTGGAGGTAAAGCTTTATGAATTTAAAAAAATTCACCAAAGATTTTAAAGAATTCTCATTGGAACATGGCTGGAAAGTCGTGATGCATAAAGAACACGAGCTTTTCAGAAGCAAGGATAAATATGCGATTATTGATGCCGAAGATGATGTGCTCTTAAAGTTTTACCTTGAAAATGAGGATGTCGTTTGCTTTAAGAAAACCATTTGGAATTTGGACTGTAAAATAAATAGCGCTACAAAAGTGATTACTGTTTTTAATGAACCGGAAGTTTTTGATGAGTAGTATTCCTTCATTGATTGGATTCTTTTTCGCGAAACAGCAGCTGAAAAATCTATTTTCCATTTTTAAAAATACAATTTATGTTGACAAGCTCATGTCTAAGATGTTTAAATTATCTATAAATTAATGGAACGTAACGTTGATGGGAAGCAAAGTAATCTTATTGTCACTGTTTTAGAGAGCTGATGGTTGGTGGGAATCAGTACATACAAAAAAGATGAATTTCGGTCCCTGAGTTTTAATTTCGACCTATTGGAAGGGATTAACGGGTTGTCCCGATATAGACTTCAGAGCCGGAGAATGATTTTATTCTCAACTAGGGTGGTACCGCGATGAATAGTCGCCCCTATATTTTTATAGGGGCGGCTTTTTTGCGTTTTCATTAATAATACAGAAATATTAAAGAGGTGCAACATGAAAGAAAATCAGCAGTGGTCTTCAAAACTAGGATTTATTTTATCTGCAGCAGGATCTGCAATCGGACTTGGAGCGATTTGGAAATTCCCGTATATCGCAGGGGTAAGCGGCGGGGGTGCGTTCTTTTTCATTTTCCTGTTGTTCACGATCCTGCTTGGATTGCCTTTACTGCTTGCAGAGTTTGCAATCGGGCGAAGCACACAAAGTGATGCGATTGAATCTTATAAAAAAATTGCACCGGATTCAAAATGGTATTCTATTGGATACCTGGGCATGATAACATGCTTTATTTTGCTCTCTTTTTATAGTGTCATTGGCGGATGGATCATTTTATATTTAGTTAAAGCGATATCAGGAGAACTGAATGGACTTAATCAGCAGCAGTTTGGGGAGTTATTTGGTGCTACGATTTCAAATCCGCTGCTTAGCGTTGGAGCTCATCTTGTATTTATGATCATAACCATTGCCGTTGTTGCAAAGGGTGTACAAAATGGGATTGAACGTACAAGCAAATTTATGATGCCGGCCTTATTTCTATTATTTATAGTGCTGATATTCCGTTCGATTACACTAGAAGGTGCAATGGAAGGTGTACAATTTTTATTTTATCCTGACTTTTCAAAATTAACTTCTGAAGTCATTCTTGCAGCACTTGGACAATCCTTTTTCACACTAAGTGTGGGTGTTTCAGTTATGCTTACCTATAGTTCATACTTGCCAAAGGATTCGAATTTGCCGCAATCAGCGTTCTCGATTGTAGGTATGAATATATTTATCGTTGTTATGGCAGGATTAGCTATTTTCCCGGGAGTCTTTTCATTTGGACTGAAGCCTGATGCAGGTCCTGTCTTATTATTTAATGTACTTCCGACCGTTTTTAATCAAATGACATTTGGAATGGCATTCTTCGTTGCCTTCCTGCTGCTTTTCTTATTTGCTTCACTAACATCAGCCTTTTCGATGCTTGAAATTATTGTATCTGTGATTTCTAAAGGTGATGCTGACAAACGGATTAAATGGTCGTGGATCATTGGAATGCTTATATTCGCAGTTGGAGTGCCATCTGCTTTATCCTTTGGAATCTGGAGTGAAGTAAGCATTTTCGGAAAATCAATTTTTGATGCAGCCGATTATTTGGTCAGCAATATTCTGATGCCGATTGGCGCTTTGCTGATCTCCATCTTTGTTCCTTTGAAAATGAAAAAATCCATGCTTTACTCAGAACTTGCTAACGGTTCGTCTTTATCTAAAGGACTCTTTAACATTTGGTTCATTTTAATGAGATATGTAGCTCCAATCGCTATTTTCCTCGTTTTGCTGGATGTTTTGGGAATCTGGAAACTGCTTTTCCGATAAATCAGTTCTATTCAGCTGGCCCTCCATATGTTAAAATTGGTAAAATTCAGCCTATGGAGGGAATAACCTTGGAGCACTTATCATTATTTATCATCATGTCTATTTTATTAATTTTATTGCCTGGACCTGATACAGCCATCGCTACTAAGAATACTATTACTGGCGGGAGGGCAGGAGGAATGAAAACAGTGTTCGGGACTTTGACAGCACTTTTAATTCATACTTTTGCAGCTGTATTAGGTTTATCAGCACTTATTGTCAAATCAGCTTTTCTTTTTTCAATCCTAAAGTACGCGGGAGCTTGCTACCTCATTTATTTAGGACTTAAATCTTTATGGACTTTAAAAAAACCGGGCAGAATACAAGATAGAGAAGAACAAAAGCCTGAAGCAAAGCAAGTCAACTGTTACAGGCAGGGATTTTTGACAAATCTCCTAAACCCTAAGGTAGCTGTTTTCTTTTTAACCTTTTTGCCGCAATTTTTGGAGCCGGGATCGAATACTTTTACACAGTTTATGATTATGGGATTAACGTACACAATTCTTACATTTATTTGGTTTATTATTTATATATACTTGATTCATCAATTGAGTGCTTTCATGAAAAAGCCTGCTGTACAAAAGTGGATGGAAGGCATAACCGGAGCAGTACTCATTGGATTTGGCATTAAATTAGCAATAGAAAGAAAGTAAAGACATCATTTACGGTGTCTTTTTTATGTTTGGCTGCACATCTGGCTTGCTGAAAAATACTTTTAGCACAATAGGTACCAAAGAACCAATGCATTTTTTACATTTCCGCTCATTAAATCAATTGAAATAATTAATTTAATGGATTTTTTTCAGCATCTGGAGATTTATCTTTGATTATTTCTTCATTGTAGGATTTATAAAAGTCGTCGTGTTTTTTTATGTATCAACTAAAGGAATTTCCTTCTTCTGTCAAATCAGATAAGATTATATATTGTGTCATGTCTATTGCCTTTCTCACGACTTTTTTCATTGCTCAGAATATTAAAGAGCATTTAAAAAATGGACTTGCCTTTGTACATTCATTTGCCATTTCAGTTTGGCATTCCAATCCTGCTTATTTTAATTTTATTGATAAAAACAAAAGTGATGAATGCGAAAACATCTGCTTAAAGGTTGCAAATTAAGTGCCAGAAGAGTAGACTTTGAATCATAAAATAAAAAATAAAATAATGAAAGCGGGAGCTTGTGGAATCAGGCTGAGAGTACGGCTATCTGCCGTAGACCGAATGAACCTGTTGGATAATGCCAGCGCAGGGATGTGATTCAGGGATACATATGAGCACTTTGCCGCGGCAGAGTGCTCTTTATTTTTTGGGAGGGAAAAAAATGCTGGAACCTAAAACGATTGATGCGATTCTAGAAAAATTAAGAAAAGAAAAACCATTGGTGCACAATATTACAAATGTTGTGGTAACGAATTTTACAGCAAATGGCCTGTTAGCAATCGGAGCATCGCCGGTAATGGCTTACGCCAAGGAAGAAGTAGCGGATATGGCGAAAATTGCAGGGGCACTTGTATTAAATATTGGTACCTTAAACGAAGAAAATGTAGAAGCGATGCTGCTTGCAGGGAAATCTGCCAATAAGCATGGCGTGCCAGTCATTTTTGATCCAGTTGGTGCAGGCGCAACAAAATACCGTACAGAAACGGCGCAAATAATCGTAAGGGAACTGGACATCGCTGCAGTTAGAGGGAATGCGGCTGAAGTGGCAAATGTCGTTGGTGAGAGCTGGTCGATAAAAGGAGTCGACTCCGGTGACGGCAAAGGAGACTTAATCGCACTTGCTGTAAAAGCTGCAAAGCAGTTAAACACGATTGCGGTCATTACAGGAAAACAAGATATTGTTTCAGATGGAGAAACAACATATATATGCAAAAATGGTCATTCTCTTCTAACAAAAGTAACAGGTGCAGGCTGCTTGCTCACCTCTGTTATCGGCGCATTTTGCGCGGTTGAAAAAGACTATGTTCGTGCTTCTGCTGCAGCATTAGCGGTTTACGGGAGTGCTGCCGAACTTGCAGCTGAAGGAATTGAAGGCCCCGGAAGCTTTCAAATCGAGTTTTTAAACAAGCTTTATAACATTTCAGCAGATGATATTCAAAAACTTTCTGCACTTGAGGAGGTTTACCATGTCAATCTCTAAAGCACTGACGATTGCAGGCTCTGACAGCGGCGGGGGAGCAGGAATTCAAGCGGATTTAAAAACGTTTCAGGAATTGAATGTATATGGAATGTCTGCCATTACAGCGGTAACCGCTCAAAACACACTAGGGGTGCATGGTGTATTTCCATTAACTTCAGACGCGGTTATGCAGCAGATTGAAGCGATTGGCTCAGACTTTGGAGCTGATGCCATTAAAACCGGTATGCTATTTAATAGTGAAATTATTGAAGCAGTCTCTGAACAAATAAAGAGGTTCAATTGGAGCAAAGTGATTGTAGATCCCGTCATGATAGCCAAAGGCGGTGCTTCATTATTGCAGGATGAAGCAGTGGAAGCATTGAAAAATCATTTGCTGCCGCTTGCTTTGGTCGTTACTCCTAACATTCCAGAAGCTGAAGTGCTGACGGGTTTAACCATTCACAATCTCGATGATCGTCAGACTGCAGCCAAAATCCTGCACTCTTTCGGCGTGAAAAATGTTGTGGTTAAGGGGGGACATGCTGAAAACGAGGAACAGTTAGTAGATTTGTTATTTGATGGAACAGAGTTCAGCTATTTTACAAGTGAACGTATTCATACAAAAAATACGCACGGAACAGGCTGTACCTTCGCAGCTGCCATCACAGCCGAGATCGCAAAAGGAAAGTCAATTTATAATTCGGCAGAAACCGCCGTTGCATTCATCCGGGAAGCGATAAAAGAAGATCTTAAATTAGGACAGGGCCATGGACCTACAAATCATTGGGCTTATCAAAAGAAAAAAAGGGGACCTTTGCATGTGGAATGAGGAAGTTCGTGCGAAACTTCAGCTTTATTTTATTATGGGCAGCACAAACTGTACGGAAGACCCTGAAAAAGTCCTGTTCCAAGCAATAAATGGAGGCATATCCATGTTTCAGTTCCGGGAAAAAGGAACAGATGCTTTAACAGGAAGCGAAAAAAAGGACCTGGCAAGAAAACTGCAGAAACTTTGTAAGAACCATGGAATACCATTTATCATAAATGATGACATAGAACTTGCTCTTGCACTAAATGCAGATGGAGTTCATATCGGGCAGGATGATGAAGATGCCCGAACTGTAAGAAAGATTTTAGGCGAGGGAAAAATAGTTGGTGTCTCAGCCCATACCCTTGCAGAAGTAGAGAAGGCTATCGATGATGGAGCCGATTATATCGGAGCAGGGCCAATTTACCCTACGCTTACAAAAACAGATGCAGAACCTGTTAAGGGGACTTCTCTTCTTGAAGAAGTAAGAAACTGCGGCATTTTGATTCCGATTGTAGGAATTGGAGGCATTACAGCTGAAAATGCGCGTGCAGTTATTGAAGCAGGTGCTGACGGGGTCTCGGTGATTACATCGATAAGTCTTGCTGAAGATGTCTATAAAAGCGCGACTGCTTTGAAGAAATCTGTATCTTGAATAGGAGAGTAATAGAAAACGTGCAAATCATGATGATCATTTGCACGTTTTCTTATTGTTTGGATTTTTTAACGGCGATCCAGCTCGATTTCTTTTCCGATTCCGAAACATTAAATCTAGTATGGATCTTCTGTAAATTTCTCATGAATACTAGAGTACTGGAATATTAAGACGGTTCAGAAGGATCCTGGGAAAAGACATAGAATATAAAATGAAGAAGTTCCCTAAATTTTTTATAATAATATTATGTAAATTGGAGCGGGTTAAATGATTAAGCACTTAAACCACAAAGAATACAGCACAGCAGAAAAAATTCTGAGAATTCAAATCCCAGCCTACCAAATTGAAGCTGATTTGATAGGGTTCAGAGATATCCCCCAGCTTAAAGAAACAGCAAAAGACATAGCTGATTCAGAAGAAACCTTTATAGGCTGCATAATCGATAATGAAATACGCGGAGTTCTATCTTATGAAAGGGATGCAGAGACTCTGAATATTTGCAGACTAGTCATACATCCAAATTATTTTCGATTAGGGATCGCTTCAACTTTGCTTGATTATTTTTTAAAACAGAATACAAATAATAGAGTAAAAGTATCTACTGGCACAAAAAATATCCCGGCCATAACACTTTATCAATCATTTAAATTTATGAAAACAGGAGAGATTGAAGTTGCGCCTGGAGTAAGTATCACTGTACTTGAAAAATGGAGAACAGATTAAATTCTGTTCTTTTTTTTTGTGAATAAATGGAAAGGAAGAATAGGTATGATGTGCTAGAATTCATTCTTGTTTTTAGAAAATGCATAGGAAGGAATGACTGATTTTTCAGAAGTCATTGACATTGATAATCATTTTCAATTAATATTCATGTATATTCACTGACAAGACAGTAAGGAGCTGAATCATATAGAAAACGTATATGAATTTCAAACCAGCTTAAAATTTTGCTGAGAAAAAATTTTTAATTTTTTTAAATGAGAATGATAATTATTTTCAAAAAAGAAAGGTGATTGTTCATGCTAACAAATGAATTTTATTTAAGCAGCCAGCGTAAGAGAGAATCAAATGCAAGATCTTATCCGCGCAGAATTCCAATCGCGATCAGTGAGGCAGAAGGGATTTATGTGAAGGATGTTGAGAATAAAACCTACATAGATTGCTTGGCAGGAGCAGGTACTCTTGCACTTGGACATAATCATCCTGTTGTTATAGAAGCGATGGAAAATGTGATAAAAGGCAAGCGTCCGCTTCATACGCTGGATATTACTACACCAATGAAAGAGGAGTTTGTGGAGGAACTGTTTGACGCTCTTCCGAAAAAATTTGCTGAACATGCAAAAATCCAATTTTGCGGACCATCAGGATCAGATGCTGTTGAGGCCGCTATGAAGCTCGTGAAAACAGCAACCGGCAGAGGCGGCATGCTTTCTTTCCAAGGCGGATATCACGGCATGACAAATGGCTCTCTTAGTCTAATGGGAAACCTTGGTCCTAAAAGCAAAATACCCAATTTAATGTCAGACGTACACTTTCTTCCTTATCCATATTCATACCGCTGCCCATTTGGCATTGGGGGAGACGACGGGGCGGCAATCGGCTCTACATTTATTGAGCGCACTCTAAACGATCCTGAATCCGGTATTGTGAAGCCCGCAGGCATGGTCATGGAAATCGTGCAAGGGGAGGGAGGCGCCATTCCAGCTCCTGATGAATGGGTGAGACAAGTACGGAATATTACTAAAGAACAGCAAATTCCTCTCATTATCGATGAAGTGCAGACTGGATTTGGACGCACCGGAAAAATGTTTGCCTTTGAACATGCTGACATCAATCCTGATGTTGTTGTTCTTTCAAAAGCAATCGGCGGAACCCTTCCTTTAGCGGTTGTTGTCTATCATAAAGATCTTGATCAATGGGAACCGGGAGCGCATTCAGGCACATTCCGCGGAAATCAGATTGCGATTGCTGCCGGAACAGCAACAATGAAATTTATAAAGCAGGAAAAGCTTGAAGAACAGACAGCTCTGCTTGGAGAGTTTTTAATGCTCCGTTTGAAACAGATGAAGCAAGAAGTATCATCTATAGGAGATGTTCGGGGATTAGGACTGATGGTTGGCGCTGAAATTGTAGATAAAACAGCGGCTGCAGATGCCATCGGAAGTTATCCTGCTCATCCAAAGCTCGCGAAGCTTATTCAGCAGGAATGCTTCAAACGGGGCCTTATCCTAGAGCTTGGAGGGCGCTTCGGCAGCGTGGTTCGTTTCTTGCCGCCGCTGATAATTACAAGAGAACAGCTTGACACAGTATGTGATATATTCTTCGATTCTGTTAAAGCTGCAGAAAGAACACTCAGCCCAAGTTTAGTTTAGGATGTGGATCATTTGACAGCCATTCAGGAAAAAACAGCCTTTGAACATTTGTTTTTATCAAATTATGAATCAAGTTTAAAAAATTATGAAACCCAAATGACTCATGCGATGAACTCCGTTAAAAGGATAATGATGTCACAAAACCCCTACAGCGGGATGACTCCTTTTGATGTGAAGAAAGAATTAGATCAACATTTTCCGGTCTTTCATCCAAAAATGAATCAAAATCAGCAAACTGTATTTGAAAAACTTACGGATACCATCACTTCAAATACCATTCATGTCAGCCATCCATCAACTGCCGCACATCTTCACTGCCCGCCAATGATTACGGGTTTAGCGGCAGAAGCCGTTATTTCCGGATTAAATCAATCGATGGATTCATGGGATCAAAGCGGTGCAGCTACAATGGTTGAGCAGTATGTAATGAATGGGCTGTGCGGGATGTTCCATCTGCCAGACGGAGACGGTGTGATGACAAGCGGCGGAACGCAGTCTAATTTAATGGGCCTCTTGCTTGCAAGGGAACGCGCTGCCTTAAAGTTTTGGGGATGGAATATTAAAAAGCAGGGTCTTCCGAAAGAACTGCATCGTCTGAAAATTCTATGCTCAGAAGCCGCTCATTTTTCTGTCCAGCAGGCAGCCTCGATATTAGGCTTAGGTGAAGATTCTGTTGTTTTAGTAAAAGCGGATGAAAAGTACCGCATGTGTATGGAAGACTTGGCTGCATGCCTGCACAATCTGAAAAAAAATGGGGAATTGCCTTTTGCGCTGATCGGCACTGCAGGTACAACAGACTTTGGCAGCATCGATCCGCTGGAGGAAATGAGCAGCCTGGCTAAAGATCATGACCTGTGGTTCCATGCAGATGCTGCTTATGGAGGCGGGCTTGTCTTAACAGATACCCATAAGCATAAACTCGGAGGTTTAGAGAAAGCAGATTCCATTACAGTAGATTTTCATAAAATGTTTTATCAGCCAATCAGCTGCGGAGCTTTTCTTGTAAAAAATCGGGAGTCATTTTCGTTTATCAGGCATCATGCTGATTATTTGAATCCAATTGAAGACGAGGAAGATGATATCCCGAATTTAGTCTTCAAATCCATTCAGACAACCAGACGCTTTGATGCACTGAAGCCTTTTCTCTCATTTCAATTAGTCCGAAAAGAGGAATGGGCAGAAATGATTGATCACACGTTGCTTGTAGCACAGAAAACGTATGAGCTCCTGAAAAAAGAGCGTGAGTTCAGCGTCTATCATCAGCCCGAACTGAGCACGGTTGTTTTCAGATACATCGGGACAGGCTTTCTCACGCATGAGAAGCTCAATCAGCTAAACTATCAAATTCGGGAAATTCTACTGGAAAATGGAGAAGTGATCATGGCCCGGACAAAGGTGGACGGCGATGCCTGCCTGAAATTTACCTTTTTGAATCCATTAACAAAAATGGCTGATGTTAAAAAAATCATAAGAAGAATGAAAGAAATTGGCGAAGATGAAACAAGGAGGCTGCAGTATGAACAAACTTGAAGCAATGGCTCTTGCTGAAAAAGCAACTCTTCAAAGCTATTTAAATTGCTTTCTGCGGGAGACAAACAGCGGGAATCTAAGTGCAGATGCACCTGAAGAATTAAGAAAGAAGCACAGTGGCAAATGGATTCATGTTATTTTACAACATCAAAATTCCAGTCTTTATATCCCTGCAGGCTATCTATCTGAGACAGGACGTCACTTGTTAGACTGCCCAGTGTACTGTGATAGTGAGGAAATCGATTACATAACATGCATTGAAAAAACGCTGAAAGAACTGGGTGCAAATGATTCATCATCTGAAAAAGATGAAGAATTGCTTTTGCGTGTCAAACAAAGCTGCGAATCCATGGCTCAATTTCTTGAAGAGCGTTCAGATGATGAGGAAGAACTTTATCAAACCTCATTTGATTTTATTGCAGCAGAGCAGTCCCTTTTATTTGGGCATTTGCTTCATCCGACACCAAAAAGCAGACAGGGAATGACAGAATCAGATATAAAGGTGTATTCACCAGAATTAAAAGGAGCATTTCCGCTGCATTATTTTAGAGCTCATGCTGCGTCTATCTATTCAAAGTCAACAATGCCACAGTCGGCAATTGAACTTATAAAGCAGCTTGTCAAGGATGACCCGGAGATCAGTGATGAGTTTAAAGAGAAGTACGCAGGAAAGGATGAATACGCACTTCTTCCAATTCATCCGTGGCAGGCAGAGTATTTGCTGAAAGACTCAGCTGTTCAAGAATTCATTCAAGAAGGCATGCTTGAAAATCTAGGGCAGCAGGGACAGGCTTTTTATGCAACTTCATCCTTGCGAACGGTCTATCATCCAGATGTTGCCTTTATGATGAAGTTTTCACTTAACATCAAAATCACAAATTCTGTCCGGGTGAACCTATTAAAAGAACTTGAACGCGGAGCTGAAGTGAAAGAATTGATGGACACACAGCTTGGAAGTGAGTTATCTGAACAATTTCCTGATTTTAATATCATTCACGATCCTGCATTTATTACATTAAAGCTGCACGATCAGAAAGAGTCAGGTTTTGAAGTCATTCTCAGGGAAAATCCTTTTTATAAAAGGAGTGCGGAACAAGCAACAGCTCTTGTTGCCCTTTGTCAGGACGGAATGCTGCCACAATCGTCAAGACTTGCAAGCATCGTTCGTGACCTTTCAAAAAAGGAAAAACGGTCAACAGAAGAAATAAGCGAAGACTGGCTGAAACGCTATTTGGCGATTTCATTAAAGCCGATTCTGTGGCTTTATTTTGAAAAAGGCATTGCGCTTGAAGCACATCAGCAAAACAGCGTCGTTCAGCTGGAAAATGGATATCCATCGCGATTTTTTTATAGAGATAATCAGGGATTTTACTTTTGCGAATCCAAAAAGAATGAATTAAATTCGTATCTTCCGGGAATCGGTTTAAAAAGTGAAACGGTATGTTCAGATGCGGTTGCAGATGAACGGCTGCGCTATTATTTCTTTTTCAATCATTTATTCGGACTTGTGAATGCCTTTGGAACGGCAAACCTGGCAGATGAGAAAAATCTTCTTCACCTTATTCGGGAGGAATTGGAAAAGCAGTCCATTCCTGCAACTCATCCATCGCTTTTGCTTAAAACCCTGCTGGAAGACAAGACCTTGCCCTGCAAAGCGAATCTATTAACTAGATTTCATGATTTAGATGAACTGGTTGGGCCGCTTGAAACACAGTCTGTTTATGTTCAAGTGCGTAATCCTTTATTTACAAAGAAGGAGGTCTTTGCATCAAAATGAATCAGCTAGAGACCGGTTTATCTATAACATTTCGAAAGGCCGACTTTGAAAAAGATGCTGCCATGCTTCATAAGTGGCATCACGAACCGCACGTTATTCCTTATTGGAATCAAGATTATCCGTTCAGCCAATATACGAAGCATCTGAAAAAACTTTTGGCGGATGATCATCAAACGCTGTGGATCGGGCATCTGAACGGAGAGGCAATGAGCTATTGGGAAACGTATTGGGCAAGTGCTGACATCATTGGAGATTATTATGCATCAGAGCCTTATGATCAGGGTGTTCATTTGCTGATTGGTGATCCTTTTTACCTTGGTAAAGGTCTTTCACTGCCAATGCTCCGTGAAATCATGAAACAGATGTTTACTGACGAGCGGACACAGAGGATAGTCGCCGAGCCTGACAGCCGAAATAAGAAAATGATTCATGTTTTCAAAAAATGCGGATTCTTTCCGCAAAAGGAAATTCAGCTGCCTGATAAAAAAGCACTCTTCATGATATGTGAAAGAGAAGATTTCGAATGGGGGCTAAAGAATGATTTATGACGTAATAGGAGTAGGACTTGGACCATTTAATCTTGGAATGGCAGCATTGCTTGAGGATGTAAAAGATGTGGACGCGCTCTTTTTTGATCAAAAGCCCCAGTTTAATTGGCATGAGGGACTTTTAATGGAAGGGACCACCTTGCAGGTGCCATTTTTGGCTGACGCAGTTTCAATGGTCAATCCAATAAGCAAATACAGCTTTCTGAATTATCTTCATCATCAAAAAAGACTTTACCATTTCTACTTTCTTGAATCGTTCCATATTCCGCGCAGAGAGTATAATCACTATCTGCAATGGGTGGCTGAAGAACTTGAAAGCTGCAGGTTCGGAAAAAGAGTTGCCGATGTTTTGCAGCATGCTGAAGGTTATGAAGTTCTTGTAGAAGATGTTCGCACTGGGGAAATGGAACGCTTTACTGCCCGGCATGTGGTCCTTGGCATGGGAAGTGCTCCGAATATTCCAGAATGGTCAGCGAAAGGAAAATCTGAAAGTCTTTTTCACTCTGCTCAATTTTTGCATAAGAAAAAAGAAAGTTTAAATGCTGATGCTGTCACCGTCATTGGTTCTGGTCAAAGTGCGGCCGAGATTTTTCTTGAGCTGCTGAAGGAACAAAATGAACAAGGCTATCAACTTAATTGGCTCACACGAACGGACGGATTTTTCCCGATGGAGTATTCAAAGCTTGGACTTGAGCATTTTTCGCCTGACTATACGGAGTACTTTTACAGACTTCCACAGGCATTAAAGGATACGATCGTGCCAAAACAGGACTCCTTATATAAAGGAATAAGTGCTGATACAATTGCTGAAATCTATGATCTTTTATATGAAAGAACGATTGCGGGACAAAGGCCTGATGTTCAGCTACTGGCCAAAACGGCAGTTATTGATATAGAGATTACTTGTTCAGATTTAAACCTGCAATGCCATCAATGGGAGCAGGGAGAAGCATTTAACCTGCATTCGGATATCGTCATCGCAGCAACCGGCTATAAGACAGTTTGGCCAAGCGCTTTTGCAAACTTATCAAATCTTATGAAATGGGACAGCAATAATCGTCCTGTTATTTCAAAAGACTATGAAATAGAGCTGGAGGAAAAAAGGGAAAACAAAATCTTTATTCAAAACGGAGAAATGCATACTCATGGGGTAGGAGCACCGGATCTTGGACTAGGTGCTTACCGGAATGCAAAGATTATCAATCAGCTTGCTTGCAGAAAAGTGTTTGACCTTCCCGAAAAAAATGTCTTTCAGCATTTTGGTGCAGGCCATCTTGTCCGCAGCAAACAAACAGTTTAGGAGAGTGAGTGAGATGACGGTTGAACAAAAGTGGAATGCAGACCATTGGAAGAAAGCGAGCAGACGGCTGCTTGCTAAAATGATATCTGAGTTTTTATACGAAGAAATGATTCAGGCGGAAAAAAAGGATGGCAAACATATTCTGAGCTTTGACAGCGGAATATCCTACCGCTTTCTTGCTGAAGAAAGGCTGATGGACAGTTATTGGGTTGATGAGCATTCGATCGAAACAAATAAACATGGCTCATGGGCAGAAGCTGTGAACCCCATTGAGTTTTTATTAGAACTGCAAAAGGAAATTAAAATAAAACCTTTTACAGCTGCCTATTTAATAGAAGAATATAAACGCACGTTACTTGCTGATACCCATATAATCGCAAATCAGCAACACAGGTCAACAGCAGACTTAACGGATATGGACTATGCAGAGCTTGAAGGGGAGATGACAGGTCATCCCTGGATTACCTACAACAAAGGGCGTATTGGATTCTCCTATTCGGACTATTTGCAATATGCCCCCGAACAAAAGCAGCAGACAACGCTTGTCTGGATTGCCGTCTCAAAGGAGTGGGGGACGTTCCATTCAACCAAAGATGTAGAGTATGAACGTTTAATAGAAAGTGAGATCGGGGAATCAGCAAAAAGAGATTTTAATGTGAAATTAATAAATGAAGGACTGCAGCCTCAAAACTTTTTCTTTATGCCAGTCCACGACTGGCAATGGAATCACGTAATTGTTCCGCTGTTTTCTGAAGAACTATTTGAGCAGCGCATCATCTGCCTTGGCAGAGGAGAAGATCAATACCTGCCGCAGCAGTCTATCAGGACATTTGTCAACATGAATCATAAGAAGAAGCATCATGTAAAGCTGCCAATGAGTATTTTGAATACACTTGTCTACAGGGGACTGCCGGCTGAGCGGGTGGTGCTGGCTCCGGAAATTACAGCACATATTCAAGGAATCCGGGATAACGATTCATTTCTGAGAGATAGATGCCGGGTTATTCTTCCTGGAGAAGTGGCGAGCATGAATTACCATCATCCTGATTACGTTAAACTAGAAGGAGCACCTTATCAATTTTTGGAGATGCTTGGAGTCATTTGGCGCGAAAGTATATACTCATTCTTAGACGAAGGCGAACAGGCCATTACTCTTGCCGCCCTATTATATGAAGGGGAGGACGGGAAATCGTATACACTGGAATTGATAGAAAAGTCCGGGCTCAGCGTGGAAGAATGGACGAAGCAGCTGTTTGATGTCCTCTTGCCGCCGCTGCTTCATTATCTTTATCAATACGGAACCGTTTTTTCACCCCATGGACAAAATACGGTTGTCATTTTAAAAGACTCCAAACCTCACAGACTGGCTGTTAAAGATTTTGTGGATGATGTAAATATCAGCGACCAGCCGCTTCCTGAGCTGAATGCCATTTCGGCTGAGCTTAAAAACGTGCTTAGGAGTGAAGCGCCTGAAGGATTGTGCCAATTTATTTTCACTGGATTATTTGTCTGCCATTTCAGGTATTTAGCTGATATCCTGCATAGAAAAGCAGACTTTGATGAAACGAAATTTTGGAATAAGCTAAGGGAATCGATCCTCTCGTATCAAGCTCAATTTCCGGAGCTGAAAGAACGCTTTCTGCTCTTTGACCTGCTGCGGCCAACGTTTAAAAAGCTCTGTCTCAACCGCAATCGGATGATTGAGTATGGGTATGGAGACGGAGATGACCGGCCGCATGCTTCAGAGTTTGGACAAGTGAGAAACCCGTTAGCAATAGAAGAACGCGTTACTGTTTAGGAGTGGCCATATCGGCCTCTTCTTTTTTTTGTGCATAATCCTTATAAACCTGCATATAATACTTACATATCATTATAAAAACTTGAATAATGCTCAGATATCAATTACAATCACTTATAACAACTTAATTTCTATGTTATTGTAGAAACATTTCTGAAAGTTAGGTGGGTATTTTGTACCAAGAAGAACGCTTAATCTCCATTCTTGACTATTTAAAAGAAAACAAGCGAATCACGGCTGATCAAATATGTTCGCTTTATGATGTATCCAAAGATACTGCCAGGCGTGATCTTGTAAAGCTTGAAGAACAGAAACTGATTATTAGAACAAGAGGCGGGGCCATTTTGCCGAGCTCGCACACCGAAATCAAAGACTATCAAAACCGCCTGCAAACGGTGTCTTATGAAAAAGAATTAATCGGCAAAAAAGCGGCCAGTCTGATCCGGGAAGGAGACAGAATCATTTTAGACGCTTCCACTACTGTTCAGGCTTGTGCAGAATTTATTGATATTAAAAATGCCGCCATTATTACGAATTCCATTAATCAGGCCGATATTTTATCAACAAAGCCAGGCATTCATATTCATCTTCTTGGGGGAGAGCTTCAAAAAGAGCATCGTTTTTTATATGGATCCTCAGTGGTGGAAAAACTATCAAAATATCAGGTTGATAAAGTGTTTATTGGGGTTGTTGGCATTTCTGAGAGAGGGCTTTCCATCGCTCATGAAGAAGATGGAATGGTTAAACGGAAAATGATCAGCCAGGCAAATCAAGTTATCGCACTTGCTGATCATTCAAAGCTCGGAGTTACTGATTTTTTCCTTTATGCAGATCTTCACGAAATCGATTTGCTTATAACAGATAAAGAACCGGATAAAGCATTCAGAGACTTGCTTGATAAACACAATGTGGAATTACTTGTGGCAGAGGAGGAAATGGAATGACCAAATTAATTGCAATAGATCTTGATGGAACGTTATTAAACAGTGCAAATAAAATCAGCGCAGAAAATTTGAAAGCAATAAAATCTGCTCAAAAAGAGGGCATAGAAGTGGTCGTCGCTACTGGCAGAGCACATTTTGATGTAGTAGAAATTTTTAAGGATACAGGTGTAAAAACATGGATTATAGCTGCAAATGGAGCTACGATTCATAATCCAGAGGGGGTATTATTTCATTCACAGCCTATGGAAAATGAAACAGTAGCTGCTGCGCTTCAATTTTTGGAACAGAACCATTACTACTATGAGGTGTTCGGCTGCGATGCCATCTATACGCCTCAAAGCGGAAGAGAGCTAATAAATATCGAAATTGACCGGGTCGAAAGTGCAAATCCGGATGCGGACCGCGCTCAGCTTCTGCAGGCAGCTGCAAAACAATACAGCCAGACAGGCTTTAAGTTCGTTGAATCGTATAAGGACATTCTAAATCAAACTTTGGAGATCTATAATATTCTCGCTTTTTCTTTTCATCAGGAAAAGCTTGATGCAGGCTGGGAGAAATTTAAAGACACAGATAATATCACTTTGGTTACATCAGCTGCACACAACTTTGAAATTGAGCATAAGCTTGCATCTAAAGGGATTGCTCTACAGAAACTGTCTGCCCATCTTGGGGTTGAACTGATAGACACTGCAGCCATCGGCGACAGCATGAATGACAAATCGATGCTTGAAATAGCGGGAAAAAGCATTGCAATGGGGAATGCCCGCCCAGAAATTAAAGCCATCTGCAAGGATATTACTCTTACAAATGATCAAGACGGGGTAGAGCTTGCGATAAAACGGATGATGGATGCGAAGCAGCAAGTGTGAGAAAAGGCCGGTCTCATATTTGAGACCGGCCTTTTCTATGCCATGAAATGATCATTATTTATATAATAAACAAGATGATCTGCCCATTCGTTATTTTCATAAAGAAACCCTTTGCGCAGGCACTCGAACTCCATCCCCACACTCTTGGCCAGCTTTACAGATGGGTGGTTATCAAGATTGATGTGCGCCTCAAGACGGTGATAGTTCAATTGATCAAATGCAAGTCCGATGGCTGCTTTAACAGCTTCCTTGCCATAACCCATTCTCCAGAATTGATTATGAATTGTATATCCCATGCGGGCCCATTGAAAATCATCACGGAGCAAAGTTGAGAAATCGACATATCCGACATGCATTCCATCTGCTAACCTGAATACACCGAAAACATATGCTTTATCTTCGTTGATGAGCTGTTGATGTTTGTCGGTGAACGCAGCAAACCACTCTTCCGTACAAACAGTCATATCCAGCCTGCCTTCGTCGTATTTGTGCTGTTTAGGCCGCCTGTTTCTATATGCTGAAAGCCATGTTTGATAATCAGATGCCTGATAAGGGCGGATGATCAGGCGGACTGATTTTGTATAATAGTTAGCCAACGAATACCCCTCTCTCTTTTTCATGATCGAAAAATTGATTCAGCCTGATTATTTTTCTTTCTTTAGATGATTAAGTGCTATTAACCGTCTGAGGAGAATGGTGTGAATCGAGAAAATGAGCTTTAATCCGAATACTGCAGAAAGAAACCGCAGCCCCGGGTTTATTGTACTTATCAATCCGAAGTCCTGCTGCCTGAGAGTTATTGATTCGGCCGGCAGCGACTCTATTTTTGCAGAGAATGTTTTGAATAAAACTTTTAGAGATATATGGCATAATCCTCTGAAATGTTCTCAAAGCACATTTGAATCTGCACAGTCTGCAAAGAGAAAGGAAAAGCAAATTTCTTATGCAGGAAGTCAGTAAGGCGGGTTAACACTCATTTTCAAATAGATTGGCAGAAAAATTGTAAATGACGTACCGGTACCAGGCTGACTTTTCACATAAATATGGCCGTTCATTGCTTTAATAATGCTGAAAGATACCATCATACCAAGACCGGTTCCGTTCGATTTAGTAGAGAAATAGGGCTCCCCAAGCCTCAGCACCTGATCAACCGTCATTCCTTTACCATAGTCAGATATCACGATTTTGATTTGAGAGTCTTCTTTTAAAGTTGACACTTCTATTAAACCGCCTGCAGAATAGGACTCTATGCCATTTTTGAGAATATTAATCAGTGATTGCTTAAGTTTTAAAGGATCTCCAAGAACTAAAATGTCATCAGAACTGAAGTTTTCATTAAACTGCACATTTTCCATTTGTGCAAGAGGCTTCATGACGTTGATGCAGTTCCTAAGTTCAGTATGGATCTCAATCGGATCATTATTTTCAGCTTCAGGTCTTGCGAATGTCAGATAATCTTTGATAATGTTAGTCGCTCGGTCTAACTCGTTTAATGAAATTTCTATGTATTCTTCCTTTTTTTCCTGGCTGATATCTTCTTCTCGGAGCAGCTGCAGGAACCCCTTTGTCGTCGTCAGAGGATTGCGGACTTCATGAGATATGCTTGCTGCTAAGTGACTGACCACTTCAAGTTTTTCTGCTTTAATCACCCTTTTCAGCAAATTAGAGTTTTGGACAATCGTTTCAAAAAGAATCGTTCCTATGACAGCTGCAAATATATGGAGGATAAAAAGTTTAATATAAGATTCCAGAAGAAAAAAAGAACCATAAATCAATTCAATATGCAGGATTGAAAAAAGCAGAGATGTCAGCACGATGGCTACAACAAGAATTAATTTCTTTCTGAGTCTGCTTTTTAAATAATAGGATGAAAGCATTGGTACGAAAAGAACAAGAATGCCAGCCATCACAATAGTCGGATAGATGCCGTTTCCCCCAAGAAGCAGCCGGGTCACAGTGGTAACGGCAAATAAAAAGAATCCAAGAGGATATCCTCCGTACAACAGTCCCATTACATAGGGAATTCGCCTGAAGTCAAAGAAAAAATCATCCTCAATCATAAACGGATACAGCATGCTTAAAATAATCGCAAGTGCAGGCAAAATAGCAAAGAGCCATTTATTTCTTTTTTTATTCGTTTCTTTTCTCATATATAACAGCTGTATAATCAACAGCGGGGAAAAAACAAGTAAAAAATTCAGTAATACATCCTTCATTCCCATGTAGTTCTCACCTTATCCGCAAAAGTATTAAAAAACTTATCTATTAAAATATATATCAAATTTACTAGAGAATGTTAGAATATTCTAAAAGACTTTAAATTTTTTTGTCAGGAGAAATGTAATGGAGCAAAAAGCAAATGCAAATTAAATTAATGGCTAAAAAAGAATACGATCTGGCAGCAGAATTTTTGCGGACCGATATGGAATTGAATGCCTTAATCATAGAAGACTTAACAGAAGAACATATGATGGTTTATGGAGGTTATTTGAATGCGCATTTAAACGCCATTTTAATGATCTATCCTGAAAAAATTTATTACTACAGCCCCGTTATCAATCTCCCATTAGCAGAATTTGCATTAATCATCCGGGAAACCGGCATCAGGAAAATTGTCGGGAAAAAAGAATTGATCGAAGAGTTTAAATGTCACTTTCAAATAGATCTTGAGAGTGATTCGTTCATGCTCAGATATGTAGGAAGCAGAGATTTTCAGGCAAGCAAGAATGTTAAAATGATTACTAGTCTTGAGGAATGCCGAAAACTATACGATTTGTTCATGGATGTCGATGAATATAAAATGATTGGCCCAAATGAAGACTTCTTTGCAAATGATCACTATCAAAACATAGAATCAGGCAAGTTGAAAGTATTCTACAAAGCAGTAGGAGGAACAATGGTTTCAACGGCCGGCGTGTTTATTGAAAGCTGCCATACTGCCATTATAGCCGGTGTAGCTACACCACCGTTTCATCGGAGGAAAGGTTATGCTTCTGAAGTGATTCGTGCCATTTGCCAGGAGATTGCAAATGAAGAAAAGGCCATTTATTTGTTTTATAATAATCCAGAAGCAGGAAAACTTTATAAACAGCTTGGATTTTATGAGGCTGCAAAATGGAAAGTCCTTGGAATCTCAGCACACTCTTAATATTATGCTTGCACGAAAGCGAAACTTCAGCTATGCTTAGAAACAATTGTTAATGAATTTTAAAAATTTAATATTTTTTTCAAGCGATAGGTGCTAATTGCAAGAGTGCATGTCTGTATTAGCTTAAAAGGGAAGCTCGGTTGAAAATCCGACACGGTCGCGCCACTGTAATGGGGAGAATTCTATAAAAGCCCACTGTTTTTCTAATGAAAAATGGGAAGGGAATAGAATACAATGAACCTGAGTCAGGAGACCTGCCTATCGTATGCACTTCATGCCTACGCGGAATAGGGAGGGTGATGCGATATGTTGAAACCTGTCTTGTGTCTCAACTCAAGTTAGCTATGTCCATCAAACTCTCTTCTTGCAAGAGAGTTTTTTTCATGCGCCGAAAGTTGAGAAGATTAGAAACGGGGGAGCAGCAATGAGCATTAAAAATTCAAACTTAGGTTATCCGAGAATCGGAGAAAAAAGAGAGTGGAAAAAGACGTTAGAATCATTCTGGAAAGGCGATTTAACTGAGCAGCAATTTGAACAGAAGATGAAAGAGATCAGGCTGTCTCATTTGCAGAAGCAGATGGATAAAGGAATTGACCTAATTCCTATTGGTGACTTCACCTATTATGATCATATACTGGATACAGCTGTTATGTTTGGTCTTCTTCCGGAGAGGTTCCAGAATCAGGATGCAAATTCCCTTCAGACCTACTTTGATATTGCAAGAGGCAGCAGTGAGCAAGTGGCGGCTGAAATGACAAAATGGTTTAACACGAATTATCATTATATTGTACCGGAACTGGGTCAGGCAGAGCCAAGGCTGACCGAAAACCGGCTTTTGCATCTTTACCTTGAAGCAAAAGAAGAGCTCGGCATAAACGGTAAGCCTGTTATTGTCGGTCCGCTTACCTTAGTTGCTTTATCAAAAGGTGAAAATAAAGACCAAGTACTTCAGAAATTAATTCCTTTATACGTTCAGGTGCTTCAGGAGCTTGCAGATGCGGGCGCTGAGTGGATACAGATTGATGAACCGGTGTTTGTGACATCGAATGTAAATGGTGCATTATTTTCAAAGGCTAAAGAAATTTACGGAACGATCAGAAGAGAGTCAGAAAATACAAAGCTGCTGATCCAAACTTATTTTGAAAGTGTTGAGCAATACGAGGATCTGGTCAGCCTCCCCGTTGATGGCATTGGACTCGATTTTGTTCATGACAGTGGTGTATCGCTTAAAAAGTTGATAACGGCAGGATTTCCAAAGGACAAAGTTCTTGCTGCAGGGATCATTGATGGACGTAATGTTTGGAAGGCAAGTCTGCAAAAGACCGTAAATCTTGTCAACACCATCCTTGAAGCTGTTGATCGGGACCGGCTTATTCTTCAGCCTTCATGCAGTTTAATTCATGTGCCAGTGACTGCAGAACATGAACAGCAGTTAGATCCTCTTGTAAAAGGTGCATTATCTTTTGCGGATGAGAAGCTTTACGAGCTGAGTGTCTTAACGAAGTTTTTCAACTTTGAAACTGAAGCAGAGGTACTTAAAGAATATGATTCAGCTACTGATCATTTATCATCATCAAAGCTGAGAAACCAAAGTGCTGTTCAGGATGCGATGAATCAGCTGGATTCCTTTTCAACAGAGAGAATGGAAGCTTGCCTGCGGAGAAAACTGCAAAACAACCGGTTCAGCCTTCCTTTGCTTCCTACAACAACGATCGGGAGCTTTCCGCAAACAAAAGAGGTTCGGGCTCAGCGCCTTAAATGGAAAAAAGGCGAATTGAGTGAACAGCAATACAGTATTTATATAGAAGAAGAAATAAAAAAATGGGTTGAAATTCAGGAAAATCTTGAGCTGGACGTTCTGGTGCATGGAGAATTTGAAAGGACGGACATGGTGGAGTTCTTTGGTGAAAAATTATCCGGTATAGCGATTACGACTTTTGGCTGGGTGCAATCCTATGGCTCGCGCTGCGTCAGACCGCCAGTTATATATGGAGATGTAGTACTTGAGAAGCCAATGACAGTAAAAGAAACCGTTTTTGCTCAAAGTCTTACTGAAAAACCTGTAAAAGGGATGCTGACAGGTCCTGTCACGATTTTAAACTGGTCATTTGTTCGAAATGATCTCCCTAAATCAAGTGTCCTTAATCAATTATCACTCTGCATCCGAAAAGAAGTTGAGGCACTTGAACAAGCTGGTATTGCGATGATACAAGTAGATGAGCCGGCACTCAGGGAAGGCCTCCCGCTGAAATCGGAGAAATGGAATGAGTATTTAAAAGATGCGGTGACGGCATTTAAGCGGTCAACAGCTTCCGTCCAGCCGGACACACAAATTCATACACATATGTGCTATTCGAATTTTGAAGATATTATCGAAGCGATTGATGCATTAGATGCAGATGTCATTTCAATTGAAACTTCAAGAAGCCACGGTGAACTCATCCATTCATTTGAGAAAAATTCATATGGGAAAGGGATTGGGTTAGGCGTATACGATATTCACAGCCCAAGAGTCCCGACTGAAAACGAACTCGTCATGAATATTGAACGTGCCCTGCAGGTTTTAGATCCGGATCTTTTTTGGGTCAATCCTGACTGCGGGCTGAAGACAAGAGGAGTCACGGAAACGATTGAAGCATTAAAAGTGATGGTGACAGCCGCGAAAAGCTGCAGAGAAAAAGCAAGCGAGGCTGCATCAGTATAAGTCTCTCCAGTGTAATCAAAAAACAAGCCTGTTCCTAAAAACGGAACAGGCTTGTTCGGCATCTTAGCGGACACCTTTCATGTAACTTTGAATTTTAGGAGAAAGAAGAAGCATCAGAACTCCTAAAAGTACCGCTATACCGCCGATGATACCAAAATAGAGAATTTCAGTTTCGGGTTTGTAGAATTTTACAATTTGAGCGTTAATAGCTTGTGCAGATGCACTTGTCAGGAACCATAGACTCATTGTCTGTGCTGAGAATGCAGCTGGAGCAAGCTTTGTCGTTGTAGATAAACCAACAGGTGACAGACAAAGCTCTCCGAGTACAACCAGGAAGAAGCTAAGTATTAGCCAAATCGGGTTAGCAAGTGAATCTGTTCCGTTCACGTAAGCAGGAATAATCATAATCAAAAATGATAAACCTGCAAAAAACAAACCAAATGCAAATTTTTTCGATGTAGATGGCTGACGATTGCCTAGTTTAATCCAGAGCCATGCAAACACCGGCGCCAAGAAGACAACGAATAATGGATTTAACGATTGAAATAATGATGATGGAATTTCAAAACCGCCAAATTTTAATTGAGTTCGAGTATCAGCGTATGCTCCAAGAATCGTAGCTCCTTGTTCCTGTATCGCCCAGAAAACCATTGCCGCAATGAACAGTGGAATATAAGCAATAAGGCGAGAGCGTTCAACATCTGTTGACTTAGGACTGCGGTACATCACAATGAAGTAAACCGTAGGAATTAAAATACCTAAAATACTGATTAAGAAAGTAAATCTTTCTATCGTCAGATAGCCGGTTGAAATAGAAATTGCTCCTAAAATTCCGATAACAGCTATACCAATAGCCAATCTTCCGAAAACTTTTTTTCTTTCAGAAGGAGTAAGCGGGTTTGGAACTGCATTTCCGGCCAATCCAAGATTTTTCTTTTTTGTCAGCAAGAAGACGATTAATCCTAAGGCCATACCAATTGCAGCAAGTCCAAAACCTAAATGAAAATTGTATTTTTGACCTACAGTACCAACAATAATTGGGGCTAGCAGACCGCCTAAGTTGATTCCCATGTAGAAAATGCTGAATCCTGAATCGCGGCGATTATCATCTTTGCTGTATAGATCACCCACAATATTCGAAATATTCGGCTTAAGCAACCCGGTACCGATTACAATGAAGAACATTGACACGAAAAATGCTGCAATGCTTCCAGGGAAAGCAAGAATAATATGACCAAGCATAATAAGAACTCCGCCATAAAAAACAGTTCGTGTATTTCCTAGCAATCTGTCGGATATCCAGCCTCCGATGATTCCGGACATATAAACGAGGGAACCATAGATGGACATAATGGAAAGAGCAGTAGTCTGATCAAGACCAAGTCCGCCATCTTTCATGGAATAATACATATAATACAGAAGAATAGCTCTCATCCCATAATAAGAAAAACGCTCCCAAAATTCTGTGAAGAATAGCGTGAACAATCCTTTAGGATGACCGAAAAAACCTTTTTGCGGTACACTTTGTACAATTTTGTCTTTGTCAATCGATGACATGATGCAAGAAGCCTCCTTTTTACCATGTATAATAATACTACTATTAAAATTGAATTGTCAAAAAAAAACTGTAAAAATGCTATATGAATTATTTTTTTAATATAATTTACTATAATGCGTTCAGCCCTGTTTTTTAAGTCTATTTCTTTAAATTCTATAATTAAGGAAACAACATACTTTGGGTCTGTGAGTTTCGTATAATCAGAACCGGCTTCTGAACATCAATTGCGTTAGTCAGTCTTCAATCAACAATAGGCGACATAAATCTACTTTACAAACCGGCGGTCTGTTTTTAAAATGTAGAAAGGAGGCGTCGAATCATGAAGCAATTTGAAAGAAGAGTGCGTTCAGAGAAGGCATTGCTTGAAGCTGCATCTGCATTGATTAAAGAAGTGGGATGCGCAAAAACCACCCTCTCAGAAATCATGGAGAGGACAGGCCTGTCAAAGGGAGCCATCTATCATTATATTAAAAGCAAAGATGAGCTATTCGCTAAAGTGCTTGAAGCGAGGATTCATGAAACAAATGAAAAATTCTTTGAAAAAATGGGGAAGAGCAAAGAGGATATGACGGACCCTATCGATGTTTTATCGGAAAGTTTCGAAGCAATTAATCATCCAAAAGATGTAGTGAATCATATCCTGTTATACTTTATCGGCAGGAATGAACAAAAAAATGCAAAGGAAGCTCTCCGTGAATTTGATCAATGGATGTTTGAGTTTTCAAAGCTCTGGATTGTATCCGGTCAAAAAAATGGAGTGATCAGCGAGCAGATTGATGCAAATCAGACTGCTGAACTTTTTGTCCTGATGTCTTCAGGATTTAGAATGAGAAACGTCCACAGCGGATCAGATTATGAGTTTCAAACCTGTCAGTTTACAGCTATGATGAAGAATTTGTTCAGGAAAGACCCTGTTCTTTTGAAATAGTCTTTATATTGAAATTATTTTACGCTTTTGGATTATAAGGAATGGTTCGTCCATCTAATCTTATAGAATCAAAAAAAGAGAACATGATGTTCTCTTTTTTTTGGATTCTATTAATCTAATACTTCGACTTTTACCGTTTTACGGCCCCATTTTCTTGCTTCTGCACTATTAGGCATCAAAACATCAATTTTATGATTGACGATTGCACCGCCTGTATCACCTGCAATAGCAACTCCATAACCTTCAACCCAGACTTTCTTGCCCAGAGGAATGATTTTTGGATCAACAGCAATGAGTTTCATATTTGGATTTTCTTTAATATTTATGCCAATAGCCGTATAGTCGCTGGCCGTATCTTCGTGGCTGTAAGCAGTAGCGGTTACATAGAAGATTTTGCTTTCATCATTTTCTTCTTTTGGAGGCTCATTGGCAGCAGGTTTATCAGCAGATACAGGCTTGGCCGGTGCTGCTACAGCTGCAGCTTCTTTCTTTTTCGCTGCTGCAGCTTTGGCCTTTGCTGCTTCCTTTGCTTTTGCAGCTTCTGCACGGGCGTTAGCTTCAGCAAGAAAAGCGGCCTGCTCTTTCTTTTTCGCAGCGGCAATACTTGCGGCCCGTGCAATTGCCGCTTCCTGTTCTTTTTTAATGCTTGCTTCAATTGATTTCATTTGAGTCTGAAGGGCTGATTTTTCCTGTTCAGCAAGCGTCACTTCTGTTGAAATCTTTTGATATTCAGCTTGAAGGGCAGTCATTTTCTTTTGTCTGTTTTGCATCGCTTCTTCAAGCTTGACACCGCTTGATGCTAATGTTTGCTTCTGTTCAGTCAGCAGAACCTCTTGTCTGTCGATCTCTTTTTTATCTTCTTCGATTTTCTTTAAATCAGCCTGCTGCTGCTCTAGAATGTCATTATCAGCATTTAGGAGAGTGGCAACAGCTCCAATTCTCTCAAAAAAGTTCGAAACACTTTCTGCATTAACTAATGTATGAATGACAATATCAGCGTGATCATTCTCCTGAAGGGCAACAAGCCTTGCATGCATGATTTCCTCACGGCTTAATACCTTGTCCTGAAGTGCCACAATTTCTATTTTCTTTTCATCGATTAATTGATTTGTTTTTTTAATCTTTTCTTGAATGGAGGCGTATTCTTTTTCATTTTTTACAACAAGAGCTTCCATGTTCTGAAGTTCGTTTTCCATTTTCTGAACAGCGGTATGTACTGCTTGCTTTTGTTTTTCTTTTTGATTCAGCACTTCCTGATTTTGGTCAAGCTGCTTCTCAGCTTTATGCAAGGTGTCCTGATTCGTTTGCGCTAGGGCAGTGTTATAGCTTGATAGAGTAACAAAACCGACAGAAAGCGCGGCAATCATACGCATTGAAAATCTCATAAAACAACCCCTTTCTTGTATTTTAGTTATACCACAAAAAAGGGGCCTTTTAGATTACAAATCTGTTAAATCATTCAATATACGACAAATTAATGAAAATAATCCATGGCAAATCGTCAAAGGCTGTCGGTTATTGCTGCCACTCTTTTAAGGTTTGATCTGTGGGGAGCAGGTAAGCAAGAGCTCCTAAAACCGGCAGACAAGCGATGCCAGTCATAACAGATGTTAATCCAAAAGCGTCAATCAATGAGCCTAAAGCAACGGAACCAATTGCCCCCATTCCAAAAGCGAGCCCAACTGTCAAACCGGACATTGTGCCAATCTTTCCCGGAATGAGCTCTTGTGCATAAACAACTGTTACAGAAAAGCTTGAACTTAATATAAAACCAATTGCAGCGATCAGCGGATATGCCGCAATTGGACCTGCAAACGGCAAAATGAGGGCAAAAGGCGCTGTAGCCAGCAGAGAATAAAGGATAATGGTACGTTTGCCGAACCGGTCTGCCAAAGGTCCCCCTGCAAAGGTTCCAAGTGCACCCATGACAAGAAAGATAAAGATATAAACCTGTGACTGGGCAATACTTAGATCATACTTTTCAATAACATAGAACGTGTAAAAATTTGAAATGGCACTTCCATACCATGAACGTGCAAAAACGAGAAATACGATAACTGCTAAGGCAGAATAAATGGCTCTCGTCAGTTTTACTTCTTTTTTCTTAGTGCCATTTTTCTTTTCTTCTCTTCTAATGTCTGAAAGTTTCAATGTGTACCAGTTTGCTATATAAATAAGAAAAATAACTGCAAGAGCTGCTGCAATAGTAAACCAAATCGCGCCAAACTGCCCGAATGGAACGAGAATAAGCGCTGTAATCAGCGGAGCAGAAGAGGATCCGGTATTTCCTCCAACTTGATAGATTGACTGCGCGAGGCCCCGCCTTTCTCCAGCTGCTAAATATGCCACTCTTGACCCTTCAGGGTGAAAGACCGCAGAACCTAGTCCAATGAAAAAGACACTTAATAAGATCATTGAAAAAGAAGGAGCAAAAGAGAGGCCGACAATTCCGATTAAGCTGCTCGTAAGCCCGATAGGCAGGGCATATGGCATTGGTTTTTTATCTGTATACCAGCCGACAACCGGCTGAAGGACAGAGGAAACCATATTGAGCGTAAAAGCAATCAGGCCAAGCTGTGTAAACGTGAGCCCCATCGAATTTTCAAGAATCGGAAACATCGCAGGGATAACGGATTGAATCGAATCGTTTAATAAATGACATAAACCAATAATGAAAAGGATGTTGTAAATAGTCGGAGACGGTTTTGAAACCGGTTTTTTTAATGAAGCTGCGTTTTCCATTTTATAAGTCCTTTCTCAACTGAATATTTCGATTTACGAAAAATATTTTACCACAAAATGAGAGGTGAGAAATCAAAAAAATCAAATAAAAAATGCTTTTGGAGAAGAAACCCTTGAATGTTCATGTAAAAAGAGTAAAATAGATTTTAAAATTTACCTAAAAAATTAAACATTAGGGGATGTTCGCATGAAAGTGGTGAAGTTTGGAGGAAGTTCATTAGCATCGGGAAATCAGGTTAAAAAGGTATTTGATATCGTTACATCTGACCCTGATCGAAAAGTGGTCGTTGTGTCAGCGCCTGGCAAACGGTATGCAGAAGATCGCAAGGTGACGGATCTTTTAATTGAACTTGGCGAAAGGTCTTTGCGAGGGGATGCAGCACCCGAATATTTGACTGCTGTTATTGCCCGGTATTCAAAAGTGGCAGAAGAGCTGAAATTGCCGACTGAAATCGTTTCCAAAATAGAAAATGATCTTATTAAACTGCTTGATGCAGATAAGACTCGGCAAGCCAGATACATAGACGCTATAAAAGCAAGCGGAGAAGACAGCAATGCAAAGCTGATTGCTGAATATTTTAAAAGCAGAGGCATTCAAGCTTCTTATATAAATCCAAAAGATGCAGGGCTGCTTGTAGAAGAAACTTGCGGAACAGCACAAGTTCTGAAAAAATCGTACGAAAATCTGAAAGCTTTAAGGGAACTTCCCGGCATTCTTATTTTTCCAGGATTCTTTGGATACAACGAAGCAGGCGAAGTTGTGACGTTTTCGCGAAGCGGATCAGATATTACCGGATCCATTCTTGCAAATGGAACAGAAGCAGACCTTTACGAAAATTTCACTGATGTGAATGCGGTTTATTCTGTTAATCCTAATGTGGTTCCAAATCCAAAAGAAATCCGCGAGCTTACTTACCGGGAAATGCGGGAGCTTTCTTATGCAGGATTTTCGGTTTTTCACGATGAAGCGCTGATTCCTGCTTTTGAGGCCGGTATTCCTGTTCATATTAAGAATACGAATAATCCGGAAGCTGCAGGCACCAGAATTGTGAACGAACGAAAAAATACGAATGGACCCGTTATCGGCATCGCCAGCGATGATGATTTCTGCAGTATATATGTAAATAAATATTTAATGAATAAAGAAATTGGATTCGGAAGGAAATTGCTCTCTATTTTAGAGGATTTCGGGTTAACCTATGAGCACAGTCCATCTGGAATTGATGATCTAAGTATTATTTTGAGACAAAAACAAATGAATGCAGAGACTGAAGAGCTTATTCTAGAGAGGATCCGCACAGACCTAAAGCCGGATGAGGTGACAGTGGAACACAATCTGTCTCTCATTATGATGGTGGGGGAAGGCATGCGCCATAATATCGGCACAGCAGCCCGTGCTTCAAAAGCTCTTGCAGAAGCAGGCGTCAATATCGAAATGATTAACCAGGGATCATCAGAAGTCAGCATGATGTTCGGTGTAAAAGAAGCTCAGGAGAAAAAAGCTGTTCAGGCCCTTTATGAGGAATTTTTTGTCGGAGTCTATGCTTAATATTGAAAAGGGAGCACTGCTGAATTAGAAGCAGTGCTTTTTTTATAGACTTGGAGCTGAATGTCTCTGCGGGCTATTTATTACTAGAACTTTTCATATCGAAAATCCTGTATTTATTATCGAAAACTCCCATTTAAAGAATATTCGAGCTAACCCGTCAAATGGTAACATCACTTCTTAACTGACAATTTTTTTCGAACTGAGATATAATGATAGAATATACCGATAATTCAGAAATAAGGAGGGAGCTAAGTTTGATTAAGAAGGTTGCTGTCATTGGATCTGGAACAATGGGACACGGCATTGCCCAAGTATTTGCTGCTGCTCAATGTCCAGTGACCATTTATGATTTAAGAGAAGACCTATTAACAAAAGCTCGGCAAATGATCAATCAGAATCTAGAGGTGATGAAAAAGGAATCTTACATAAACAGCGAGGAACAAAACAAAACCCTTGAAAGGCTCTCATATTCAACGGACCTTGGCGAAGCTGTTTATGACGCTGATCTGATTATTGAAGCGATTCCTGAGGTGCTTGATTTTAAGCTGCAGTTATTCAAATTGCTTGAAACGAGGATACGTTCAACTGCAATCGTCGCATCCAACACTTCCACATTTCCGATTTCAAAGCTTGCTGAAGAGTGCGCTTTTTCTGAGCGCTTGCTCATCACACATTTCTTCAACCCTGCTCATTTAGTCAAACTGGTTGAAGTAGTTAAACATGAGCACACTGTTCCCTGGGCTGCAGAAGAGGTTATCCATCTCTTAAAAGCTGCCGGCAAAAAAGTTGTCCTGCTCAATAAGGACATTCCGGGTTTTATTGCGAACCGTCTGCAGGCTGCAGTAGTCAGGGAAGCTTTTTATCTGCTTGAAGAAAGGATCGCAAATGCAGATGACATTGATAAGGTCATGTCAGAAGGACCCGGCATGAGATGGGCCTTGAACGGACCTCTCCGGATTGCGGACATGGGAGGGCTTGATATTTGGGAAAAAGTAACTGGAAATTTGTTTCCCGAACTTGACTGCAGCACGGTAGCTCCGCGGTTTATTGTGGAAAGCGTCAAGCAGGGGAACCTGGGTTCAAAAACCGGCAAAGGTATTTATGAATATAGCGGCACAGAAGACGGGAGCTTAGACATCCGGGATAAACAGCTGATTCACCTGCTTAAAATGTAAGCGTTTTATAAAAAGGGAGGAGAAAAGGAAAAAGCAAATCTTATTAAAGACGGCAGAATCGATGCAAAAAAACATGATAAAGGATACTATATCGGGGCTGCCATTTTTGATAACGTAACAAAAGAGATGACCATCTCGAAGGATGAAATATTCGCACCGGTATTAAGTATTGTCCGTGTGAAAAACCTGCAGGAAGCCATTGAGCTGACAAATGAATCTGATTTTGCCAATGGCGCCGTTCTTTATACATCAAGCGGGAAAGCAGTACGGGAATTTCGTGAAAAAATTGAAGCAGGCATGCTCGGAGTCAACGTGAATGTCCCTGCACCAATGGCCTTTTTTCCATTTTCAGGCTGGAAAAATTCTTTTTATGGAGACCTTCATGCAAACGGCAAAGATGGCGTTGAATTTTACACGAGGAAAAAAGTGGTTACACAGCGCTGGTTCAATTAACATGACGGCAAAGTGAAAATGTTGTATAGTTAAAAGCTCAGACAGGCAGGCTCAGCTAAACGGGCTTGCCTCTTTCATTGAACGGAGCAGATTACCTTGATTACAACGAAGACCTATATAAAAGAATGGCAGCAGGCCCTTCAAATTGAAATCGGCTATTTAAAGAAATATGGGAGCACGAAATACCGTGTTGCAAATGGACATCTATTATCAACTGGAGATGCCTTTACTTACTATTTTGAAAGCAGCGGTTACCTGAAAATTCCTGTTGGATCCTCAATCAAATTAGAATGGGACGGCGTGAAGCACAAGGGAAGAGTTCTCTCTTCAGAAGGACAAAGCATCATTCTATCCTTTGAAAGATCGTTTGGAGATCTCATCCATGAGGCTTTTCTTTTCCATGACCCGTGGGAACTGCTTGAGGAACTGATTGCAAGGCTTGAGGACATGAAAAAAAGCAAGATTAAGCGGGCCAGAATCAAAAAGCTGATGGATCCCTCGATGCCCCCAAAACATCCGGCAGAGAAAGGGAAAAGCTCAGTCCATGAATTGTTTATAAGGTCCAAATACAATCCGGTCACTTTCGTTTGGGGACCTCCCGGCACGGGGAAAACCTATACGCTTGCAAGAACAGCAGCCAATCACTATTTTAAAGGAAAACGGGTGCTGATTCTGTCACACAGCAACAGTGCTGTGGATGTATTAATGAAGGAAATCGCAGCTTTTATTCACAAAAAGGAGAAATTTAAAGAGGGGGAGCTGCTTCGCTATGGTACTGGGAGCGCAGTCACAGCCTTTCCTGTACCCCTTACAACAAGTGAACTCCTTCTGCAGAAAGACCCTGCATTATCAAAGGACAGACATCAGCTTCTTGATGAAAGAAAGCTCTTAAAAAAGGATTTATCGGATACATTCAGCAAGCGGGATTCCAATCAGCTGCTTGATCTTGAAACCAGAATAAGCAGAGTCCTTGAGAAAATCCGCAAGCAGGAATCTGAATTTGTAAAAGAAGCATTTATAGTTGGAACAACCCTTGCTAAAGCAGCAAGTGATTCAAACATATATGAAGACGAATTTGACGTTGTTGTTGTCGATGAGACAAGTATGGCTTACGTACCGCAGGCAGCGTTTGCTGCATCGCTTGGCCAGCGGGTGATTCTGTGCGGTGACTTTAAACAGCTGCCGCCTATTGCCTCTTCACGTCATGAACTTGTTGAAAAATGGCTGAAAGAAGATATTTTCATCCGCTCAGGAGTTTCAGACATCAAACAAGACTTGCACCCGCAAATGCTTCTATTGAAAGAACAGCGAAGAATGCATCCGGAAATCTCTGCATTCACCAATCAATATGTTTATCAAAATCAAGTAGGCGACCATGAGAGTGTCAAAAAAAGCAGAAATCAGCTAGTAATAAACGCTCCTTTTCCCAACAGAGCATCTATTTTGCTTGATGCAAGTTATACTGGCGAGCATTGTATAAAAGAAAGGACGTCGCATTCCAAGCTTAATTTGTGGCATCTGCTGCTTTCATTTCAAAGCATCCACGAATCCTATCTCTCTGGTGTAAGATCAATCGGATATGTGACACCATATCGGGCACAGGCTTCCCTGATGCAAGAGCTTTTAGGGGATTTATATGAAGAAGAACTATTGAATGCAGATATTCTTGCAGCAACCGTCCATAAATTTCAGGGCAGCGAGCGGGATGTGATGATTTTTGACAGTGTTGACAGTTTTCCGGAGAATCGTGCCGGAATGCTGACTACCGGTAAGGACAGTGCAAGACTTATCAATGTTGCCATTACAAGGACGAAGGGAAAGTTCATACATGTCAGCAATACAGACTTTATCCGTAAAAACGTTTACCGAAGCAAAGCGCTCAGACAGCTAGTGGATCATCAGGAGAAAAATCATCAGTCCGTCACTCATCAGCATATTGGAAAATGGATTTTGCACCATCATCCAAAATTGAAATGGATGCACGCTCCAAAACAGGAACCTCTATTTGAAGACATCCGTTCTGCCAAGCACCGGATCATTCTTTCACTGCCGAAATCTATGAGTCTCGAAAAGGATTTGACCAATGTACTGAAAAAAGCTGGACATGCAATCACTCTTTCGGTCATTTCTGACAGTAAGCCAGTGCTTAAATGTACTTGGATTCAAGAAAATCTGCCTTTTCCATTTGTTATCATTGATGACCAAATATTATGGCTCGGACAGCCATTTGCGGGAGCAAACAGAGTGCAGCCTCCCTATGTAGCAGCGAGGCTGCATTCTGAAAAAACCATTAAGCATTTTCTGACACAGGTCTCCTTTTCATAAAAAGAGGAACATGATTATTTTTCTCGAATAAGTACCCTTTATAAACAAATGAAAAGGGTGGAAGGAGAATGGAATTCAGCTTAAAGATTGCGGATTTTTCTGAAAGGACCATTGTAGAGAACCTGCTGCAATATTACTCTTATGATTTTACTGAATTTAATCACAATAGAGTAAATGATCAAGGCAGATTCAATGATTATCCTTATTTCGAAAACTACTGGACTGAAATAGGCCGGTATCCTTATCTGATCAAAGTTAGGGAAGAGTATGCAGGTTTTGTCATGGTAAGGTACGATGCATCTGGAAATTATTTTTCGATGGCGGAGTTTTTCATCATGAAAAAATTTCGGCAATCGGGGCTCGGTAAAAAAATTGCCCACAATGTTTTTCAGCTGCATAGCGGAAAATGGGAAGTCTTGCAAGTGGAAAAGAATAAACCGGCTCAGAGCTTTTGGAGAAAGGTTATTGGAGAGTTTACAGCAGGGGATTATACAGAGCGTATGGTAAATGGCCGTGTTATTCAAACTTTTTGTTCCAAAGAACAGGAGGGAGCATTATGAAAACATTCAGATCACCTAATAAAATTGTAACTGGTGAAGGATCAATTCAAAATCTTCTTCACCTTATTCAAGAATATCACGCTTCTAAAGTTTTTATTTTTGCCGATCCAATTTTAATCAAATTTGGAGTTCTTTCTCCAATAGAACAGACGCTTGAAGAAAATAAAATCCAATTCGAATGCTATACAGAAATTCAGCCTGAACCGCAAGTTTCTATTGGTGATGGTGCAGTCAAAGCTCTCAGGAACTCAGGAGCTGATCTTGTCATTGGAATAGGCGGAGGAAGCTGTCTTGATATAGCTAAAGCTGCATCCGTTCTTGCAAAAAATGAAGGCACAATTGCGGATTTTTTGAATTTATCAGGATCAAAAAAACTGTCAGAGCGGGGATTGCCTAAAATCATGATCCCGACAACATCAGGCACCGGTGCAGAAATGACGGATATAGCCGTTTTTTCATTAGAAGAAACAAAGGATGTCATTACTCATGACTATTTGCTCGCAGATGCCGTCATCATAGATCCGGAATTAACCTATTCTCTGCCGCCGCGAGTAACTGCTGCAAGCGGGATTGATGCGCTGACACATGCGATTGAATCCTTTTTATCCATCAATGCAACGGTTATTACAGATACTCTTGCTTTAGAAGCAGTAAAAAAAATTGCTTCGAGTATCGGCACTGCAGTCTGGCAGGGCGAAAACCGCGAAGCCCGGAGCAGCATGTCATGGGGAAGCATGCTTGCGGGACTCAGTTTTTTTAATGCGGGTGTCGCCGGTGTACATGCTTTAGCTTATCCTCTCGGCGGCTTGTTTAAAGTATCACATGGAGAGTCAAACGCTGTGCTGCTTCCATATGTTCTTGACTATATTTTGCCGTCCTGCTTACATAAAATGACGATTCTTGCTACTTCGCTGGGTATTGAGAGAAAAGGTAAAAACGATCGTGAGTTCGCGCAGTCAGCCGTTTTAGAAATTAGAAATCTGATGGAAGATGTTGGCCTGCCCCATACTCTTCAAGCATATGGCATTACTGAAGAGGATATTGAAAAATTAGCGGCGGGCGGCATCAAGCAAACAAGACTGCTTGCAAGAAGTCCAAGAGCCTTTCAGCTCCAGGATGTGAAACAAGTCTACTATGCAGCCCTATATGGAACGTTAAAG
Source organism: Bacillus sp. V2I10 (assembly GCF_030817055.1). Classification (NCBI taxonomy): domain Bacteria; kingdom Bacillati; phylum Bacillota; class Bacilli; order Caryophanales; family Bacillaceae; genus Bacillus; species Bacillus sp. V2I10. Next base: position 2,781,490 of record NZ_JAUSYV010000001.1, read on the forward strand.
GCAGAAGGAGTGATGAAGCATGTTCCATACAACAATTGAACCGCGAGTTTCCGAAACAGATGGCGTCGGCCATATCAACAATACAACAGTGCCAGTCTGGTTTGAAGCAGGAAGAAATCAGCTCTTTGCTTTATTCAACCCTGAACGGTCTTTTAAAGACTGGAAAATGATTATTTTAAACATGAATGTCGATTTTATCAGTCAAATTTATTACGGAAAAAAAGTCGAAGTCTATTCCTGGGTGAAAAGAATCGGAAACTCAAGCTTAGAGCTTTATGAGGAAATTCATCAGGACGGGGAATTATGCGCAAAAGGGACAGTTATCTATGTGCATTATAATGTTCATGAAAAACAATCAGAACGAATTCCAGACGCTATTAGACTGGAATTACAGAATCATCTCTATACAAACATGTAAGTTTTCTAAATTAAAGCTTGTTTTTTCTGAAATTTCAAAATACACTAGTAACATACCAACTGGTTAGTATTTTAAATGGATGGAGTGAATGTTATGCATTTGCGTTTAACAGATGAACAGAGAATGGTTCAAAAAACAATCCGTAAATTTGTTGAAAATGAATTAATGCCTCTTGAAAATACCGTACTTAGAAATGAATTAGAAGGAAAGCCAAGTCTCTCTAAAGAAAAAATGCACGAGCTTCAGCAAAAGGCGAAGCAGTCCGGCTTCTGGGGCATTAATACGCCTGAAGAATACGGCGGTGCAGATATTGGCCAGATGATGCTTGCCATTGTACAAATGGAAGTATCCAAAACATTCGTTCCGTTCCGCTTTGGCGGCTCAGCAGACAACATTCTCTATTATGCGAATGAAGAACAAAAGGAAAAGTATTTAATTCCAACAATTAATGGCGACAAAAAATCCTGTTTTGCGATGACAGAACCAGCAGCAGGATCTGATACAAGAAATATTCAGATGACAGCAGTAAAAGACGGCAATGAATGGGTGCTAAATGGTGAAAAAACGTTTATTACAGGCGGAAATGAAGCAGATTTCGTTATGGTTATTGCGATAACAGATAAAGAAAAGCACAGGGCAACAGGCCGTGACGGCGTAACATGTTTCATCGTTGACCGGGATATGGGCTGGACGTCTGAATATATTCATACAATGGGCGAGTGGGGACCGGCCAGCTTATTTTTCGATGGTGTCCGTGTTCCTGAAGAAAACATACTCAGGGAATTGCACGGCGGGTATAAACTTGGGCTCGAATGGATCGGTTTTGCAAGATGGATCGTAGGGGCAACAGCTGTCGGAGCAGCCGAACGCCTGCTGCAGATGGCCATTGATTATTCAAAAGAACGTGAAACATTCGGAAGGCCAATCGCTGACCGTCAAGCCATTCAATGGCAAATTGCAGACTCAGCAACTGAAATTGAGGCTGCCAAATGGCTGGTTCTAAATGCTGCTTTCACGCTTGACCAAGGCGAAGACAACCGTCACTTGGCATCTATGGCCAAATTATACGGCTCTAATATGGGGAATCGAGTTGTCGACCGTGTTCTCCAAATCCATGGCGGAATGGGCTATACAAGAGAACTCCCGATTGAACGCTGGTATCGTGAGGCCCGCCTCTGGAGAATTTATGACGGAACGGATGAAATTCAGCGCTTAATTCTTTCCCGCAATCTTTTAAAAGGAAATGTCAAAATCGGACAATTCATCTAAAAAAGGAGGCGAAACCCATGTTCAAACACTTAATTGGAAGCGCTTCCGAAAAAGTGAAGAACTCAATTGAGCAGGGAACAGTCAGAAAATTTGCTGAAGCGATCGGAGATGAGAACCCTCTTTTTATAGATGAGGCAGCCGGCGCACGTTCAAAATACAAGCGGATTCTGGCACCGCCCACCTTTCCCGTTACCTTAAATTACGGCACAATTGAGGGATTGAAGCTGCCGGCTAAAGGCCTGATACATGGTGAACAGTCTTTTCATTATGAAAAACCCCTGTTAGTCGGCGATACAGTCTTTTGTTCTTCAAGACTTGTTAACTATAAGGAGCGGACGGGGAGAGGAGGAAGTATGGGCATGCTTACAATTGAGAGATTGGGAGAGACAGAAGAAGGAGATTTGATTTTTTCAATGAAACAAGTTGTTATTCTTACAGAAGCAGTCAGGAAGGTGATGAGCGTATGACGATCGCTGACTTTCGGCTGGGAGAGCCCTTAGAGGACATCACACTTCCGCCTGTCACACGGATGGATCTCATTAAATACTCCGGAGCTTCAGGCGACTACAACCCAATTCACACCATTGACGAAGAAGCAGAAAAAGCAGGTCTTCCGGGCATCATTGCACACGGCATGTGGACAATGGGCAGCATGTCCAAACTCTTCTCTCCGTTCTATGAAGAAGGCTATATAGAAGACTATTCCATCCGTTTTAAAGGAATGGTGTTCCTGGGTGATGTGATTACTATGCAGGCGGATCTTTTTGAGATGAATGACGAATTGGCAAAGTTTCATGTAAGGGCTGTGAATCAGGATGGGGGAGAGGTTGTTAAGGGGGATGTCGTGTTTAGAAGGATATAATAAATAAGCCTCTTATCCTATAGGATGAGAGGTCTTCTTTATTAAAACTGGAAACATGTTTTATTTGGAACCATGAGTCTTATCATCAATAATAAATTCAGATATCTGTTTTTTTCCATGCTTCCACTTTTTGAATTTGGCATATTCCTGAAAGTCTTTAAATTCCTCTTTACTTAGTCCATCTTCAATTGCTTTGTTCAATAACTCCCGCCACTCATCATCAATGTTTTCACTAAACTGATTCCTTTCATGCCCTAGGAGATATTCTAAATCTACCTCGAGTGTCATAGCAATTTTACGAAGAAACTGCAGGGAAGGATTTTTTTGAATATTGCGTTCTATATAACTTAAATAAGATTTTGAAACTCCGGCAAGCTCTGAAAGCTCGCTAATTGAATACCCCTTTTCCTGTCTTAACTCCCGTAAGCGATCACCAACCATTTCTTGTCTCCTTAATCAGCCAATTCTGATAAAATAGTAACTTGCTCTTTCATTATAAGGAACATATTGTTCTTTATAAAATATTAAAATTGTACGATTAAGCGAGTATTACTGAGTAATCGGGAGTTAATTGTTCTTTTTAACGAAAAAACAAAGAATTTTGACAGTTTTTACAACTAGGTAAAATAGCATACATTAAGAACAGCTCATATTATCGAAAACAAGATAATTGTCACTATAAGAAGAAAACAAAAATAGAATGATAGAATATATTTGAAAAATTCATAATAATATATAGAACTATCTGCTTGACACGTTCTTTATAAAGAACTAAAATAAAGAACATATTAGGAAATCGAATCTCTGTTTATTTACTATCAATGTTCTTTATGAAGAACTCTCACTTTGAAAGGTGGAACCTATGAAAAATCCTAATTTTCATGATGAACCTCTGATCTCTGGCAAAGAAAAGGAAATCGATCTTAAAGAAATTTTTACAGTTATTAAAAGGCGTTTTTGGATGATTGCGGTGATTACGCTGCTGACCACTATGTTTGCAGGTTTTTACAGTTATTTTTATACAAATCCTTTATATGCAACATCGACTCGTATCATGATTAATACAACTGCAGAAACAATTAACACACTTAACGTCATTATCAAGGATCCAGCTGTTCTTGAGAAAGTAGCAGCAAAACTGGATTTGGACCGTTCGGGTGAAGCTCTAAGCGGTCAAATAAATGTTGAAACAATAGGAAGCTCACAAGTTATCAATATTTCTGTGATAGATTCAGATCCAGTACTTGCAGCTAAAATCGCTAATACCACAGCTAAAATATTTAAAGATGAAATTCCGGAGTTTATCGTCATTGATGGCATGGAGATATTGGCTAAAGCCAAGCCAAACTATTACCCTATCAATGAAAATCATTCCAGATACATTATGATGGGGATTATTGCAGGAATCATCATCGGAGTTGGCCTCGTCTTCTTGCTGGATTCACTGGATGACAGCATCCGCAGCAAAAGAGAGGTAGAAGAGATTTTTGATGCACCAATTCTGGGTGCTGTTTCAAAAATGTCAAAGCGGAATACAACAAAAGGAAATGTAAAAAAGAAACAGCCTTTAAGGAGTGAAACCTTTGGTTCAAAATCCATTTAACACCGTTCCGCCAAGAAAAAAAAGCTTAATTTCTTACTTCAATCCAAACAGCCTGATTTCAGATCAGTATCGGACGATTTTAACAAATCTGCAATTTGCTTCTATTGATCAAAAGTATCGTTCTCTTCTCATTACTTCTCCAGGGTATGGAGAAGGGAAGTCAACCACTGTCACAAATCTTGCGGTTTCATTTGCCCTTCAGGGAGAAAAAGTACTGCTCATTGACGGTGATTTAAGAAAGCCTGCCATACATAATGCTTTTAAACTTGAAAATAACGTTGGACTAACAAATGTTTTAATAGGAAATGCCGTTTTAGGTGAAGCGATTCACCAAACAGAGATTGGAAGGCTGGCTATTTTAACAAGCGGATCGATTCCGCATAATCCTTCCGAAATCATAGCATCTCAGGCAATGAAAGACTTAATGGCCAAACTGCTTGATCAATACGATTTGATTTTGTTTGACTGTCCGCCGGTTCTTGATGTGGTTGATACGAAAATCTTAGCCAATGAATGTGATGGAGTAGTACTGGTCGTTAACAACGGCAAAACAGATAAAGAAGAAGCGTTAGAAGCAAACAAAATCCTGTCAGCTGTAAGAGCAACACTGCTCGGAATTGTGCTCAACGAATACAAATAAAAAAATTTGCAAAATTCGTTCTTAATTAAGAATATCTGGTGATGTCTCCTATCCAATATCAATGGAGGCACTCGATCATGCTGTGGGCCAAAAAGCCTTAGACGCGAGTCGTCGGTAGTGTGGTGTGAGGAGGGGTTAAATGCCCCAATTCATATAAATCTTAACTTTATGTTCTTTAAAAGAGCATAAAGTTAAGATTTATATTAAAGAGAAGGGAGTGTTTATCTTGAATCCATTTGATCAGTACCCGAAATCATTGAAAAAAATGGTCCGCTATATTAAGCAGGATGCAAGCTTAGAGCAGCTGAATGAAATAAAAAAACTCATCAATGTTTCCATTTATAAAAGATCGCTGCTTCTTTCAAAAGGGACCGAAAGAAAAAAAAGAATGCGCAGGAGGATGAGCTGATGACCTACCATCGAAGGCTTTCATTATTAATTTTAGTTGATTCATTTATCGTTCTTTCTGCCATCTTCTTCAGCCGATTTCTTCTAGAGGCAGACCTGCATGTCCTTACAATCCCATTAGTCATCAGCTCACTGACCTTATTAATCAGTCATCATATTTTTTCTTTCATATATAAGCTATATAACAAGGCCTGGGAATACGCGAGCATCGGGGAACTGCTTATTATCTTTAAAGCCATAACTTACTCAATCGCTGCAACTGCTGTCATGCAGCAGCTGGTTGAAACTGAAATTCATTTCAGACTGCTGGCAGTAACTTGGATGATTCATATGCTTTTGATAGGAGGCTCTCGTTTTTGCTGGAGAATGGTCCGTGATACATACATAAGCAAATCAAGCAGCAAGAAAAGAACCTTAATAATTGGTGCAGGCTCAGCTGGAACTATGGTCGCAAGACAGCTGAAAAAGAGTGCTGATACAGATATGTATCCAGTTGCTTTTATTGATGATAATGTTCATAAACAAAAGCTTGATATTCTTGGCATTCCCGTTATAGGCGGGGTATGCACAATTGAAGAACAAGTCCGTGAGTTTGAAATTGATAATATTATTATAGCCATACCTTCTTTAAACAAAAGAGGACTGCAGAATATTTTCAACGAATGCCTAAAAACAAAAGCAAAAACACAAATCATTCCCATGCTTGAAGATTTAATAACCGGAAAAGTATCTGTCAATCAAATCCGAGAAGTCCGTGTAGAAGATCTTTTAGGACGCAAGCCTGTTGAACTTGATATAGAAAGCATTTCTGACAACATTTCAGGAAAAGTCGTTCTCGTTACTGGGGCTGGAGGATCAATCGGCTCAGAAATATGCAGACAGATTGCAAAGTTTAAACCAAAGAAGCTGATCCTTTTGGGTCACGGAGAAAATAGCATTTACTCCATCGAAATGGAGCTGAGAGCAGAAGCAGAAAAACATCAGATTGAACTTGTCACCGAAATTGCGGATCTTCAGGATGAGAAAAAAATGTTTGATGTCATGGGCAGGCATCAGCCCTATATTGTGTACCATGCAGCCGCCCATAAACATGTACCGTTAATGGAACGAAATCCAGAAGAAGCTGTCAAAAACAACGTTATAGGCACACGTAATGCTGCAAGTGCTGCGAGATGGGCAAATGTTGAGATCTTTGTCATGGTTTCAACGGATAAAGCAGTAAATCCCACTAGCGTCATGGGTGCAACTAAAAAACTCGCTGAAATGCTGATCCAGCACTTTGACCAGATCAGCAAGACAAAATTTGTAGCCGTCCGCTTTGGAAATGTTTTGGGAAGCAGAGGCAGCGTGATACCGCTTTTTAAGAAGCAAATTGAAAAAGGCGGTCCCGTAACAATCACGCATCCGGATATGGTCCGTTATTTTATGACCATTCCAGAAGCTTCAAGGCTTGTCTTGCAAGCAGGAGCACTCGCACGGGGCGGAGAGATCTTTGTTCTTGATATGGGGGAACCTGTCAAAATTATTGATCTCGCTAAAAACCTGATAAAAATGTCAGGACATTCACTTGATGACATTGATATTGAAGTCACCGGCATGAGGCCTGGCGAAAAGCTGTTTGAAGAATTGCTTAAAGATGATGAAGTGCATGAACAGCAAGTGTATCCGAAGATTTACGTTGGGAAAACAGCTACTCTTTATATAGAGGAAATCCAACATATCATCGATACATTTTCTGAAATGGAGAAAAACGAATTGCGTGAACAGCTGTTAGATCTTGCTAATCATCGTGTTTCTATTAAGGCGCTATTGTCGATACCTAGTTAAAAGGAGATTACTTATGAAAGTCAAAAAAGCCATTATTCCGGCAGCAGGACTTGGCACAAGATTTCTGCCAGCCACTAAAGCGATGCCGAAAGAAATGCTTCCAATCGTAGATAAACCGACCATCCAATACATTGTCGAAGAAGCAGTAGAATCAGGGATTGAAGACATTATCATTGTTACCGGTAAAGGAAAAAGAGCGATTGAAGATCATTTCGACAACTCATTTGAACTCGAACAAAACCTTCTGGAGAAGGGGAAACTGGAGCTATTAAATGAAGTCCAAAAGTCATCTAAACTCGTGGATATTCATTATATACGTCAAAAAGAACCAAAAGGACTTGGACACGCGATCTGGTGCGCACGCAAATTCATTGGAAATGAACCATTCGCTGTCTTACTTGGTGATGATATTGTAGCAGCTGAAAAACCTTGTCTAAAACAAATGATCGAACAATATGAACGCTATAATGCCTCTATTATTGGCGTGCAGCATGTTTCGGATGAAGAGGTTTCCAGGTATGGGATTGTTGATGGCTCCAAAATCAGCGATCGTTTATACAATGTAAACCATTTAGTTGAAAAACCAAAAATGGAAGAAGCGCCATCTAATTTAGCCATCCTGGGCAGATATATTTTAAGTCCAAGAATCTTTGATCTATTAAACAATCAAAAGCCAGGAGCCGGCGGAGAAATCCAGCTTACAGATGCCATCGCCGCTCTTAATCAGATAGAAGCCGTTTATGCCTATGACTTTGAAGGCATCCGCTATGATGTAGGTGAAAAACTCGGCTTCATCAAAACAACCATTGAATTTGCTCTTAAACATAGCGAACTGAAATACGATTTGCTTCATTACTTATCAAATCTAATGGAAAAAGAATTCTCCAAAAAATAATGAACTAAAACACTCGTGCAATTGAGTGTTTTTTGTTTGAGCAGGGTGATAAAAATGCCTGACAAAGTGCTTTTTACGGCAACAGTTGATTACCACTTTAAAAGCTTTCATCTACCAATACTAAAATGGTTTAAAGAACAAGGCTGGGAAGTTCATGTAGCTGCACTTGGGAATATTGAGCTTCCATACGTTGACCAGAAATACAACCTGCCCATTCAACGGTCACCATTTAATAGTAGAAACTCGATTGCATTTGGCCAGCTAAAGAACATCATTAATCAAAATCACTACAGCATCATCCATTGCCATACACCTGTTGGTGGCGTTCTTACCCGGCTAGCTGCAAGAGAAGCAAGAAAAAAAGGCACAAAAGTCATCTATACGGCACATGGCTTTCACTTTTGCAAAGGAGCGCCGATTCAAAATTGGCTGACTTTTTACCCAATCGAAAAATGGCTTTCAGCTTATACGGATTGTCTGATTACGATTAATGAAGAAGATTATCTTCTGGCAATGGAACGGCGATTTGCAGCAGGAAAAGTTGAACACGTTCATGGAGTAGGGGTAGACACTGAAAAGTTCAAACCGATTTCGGAAAATGAAAAAATGAAAAGAAGAAAAACATTCGGAATGGAGCAAGATGACTTCATTCTGTTCTACGCAGCAGAGTTTAACAAGAATAAGAACCAGCAATTTTTGCTGCATGCTATGTCACGATTAAAAGATAACCTCCAAAATGCTAAACTTCTATTGGCTGGGGAAGGAGCTCTTTTAGAAGAATGTAAACAGCTTACTAAGACGCTGGGAATCGAGAAAATGGTTCATTTTCTGGGATTCAGAAAAGATATCGATACCATTTTACCAATGTGCGATTTAGCAGTAGGATCAAGTCTACGTGAGGGACTCCCAGTCAATATTATGGAGGCTATGGCTTGCGGGCTGCCTGTTGTTGCCACTGAGAATCGTGGGCATGGGGAGCTTGTGGTGGATGGGGTGAATGGATATATTGTTCGAAACAATGATGTTCAGACAATGAAAGATCAAATTTATTCGTTTGCAACTGATCACCTTAAAAGGAAAATCTATGGTAGCAATGGCAGGATATTAATCGAAAACCAGTACAGCATTAAACAAGTGCTTGATGAAAAAAGTAAAATCTACAAGAAATACATGAGAGAAACGGAGGCCTTGAAGTGGGCGGTCCTATAAGAGTTTTGCATGCCGTAGTAAACATGAACCGCGGTGGTGCAGAAACATTAATTATGAACTTGTATCGAAATATAGATCGTTCAAAAGTTCAATTTGATTTCTTAACAAGTAAACCAGGAGTATTTGATGATGAGATCACTGAATTGGGAGGTAGAATTCATAGGATTCCCTATATCACTGAGTGCGGTCATAGAAATTACATTAAACATCTTGATCAATTTTTTAAAGAGAATAGCCAGTACAAAATCGTTCACGCCCATATGGATAAAATGAGCGGGTTTATTTTGCGTGCTGCGAAAAAGGCTTGTATCCCCACACGAATTGCACATAGTCATAATACTCAAAGTGAAGGCGGAATTCCTGCTAAGATTTATAAAAGTTACGCGGGTAGTCAAATCTCTAAAGCATCGACACATTATCTGGCATGTTCGAGAGTAGCAGCAAATTGGCTTTTCAAAAGTAAAGCAAGCTCCTCAACAATCCTAAAAAATGGGATAGAGATTAACAAGTTTGCTTTCTCACAGGCTATTAGAGATCAGGTAAGAGCAGACCTTAGAATTGAAAAAAACAGCGTAGCAATTGGTCATATAGGCAGATTTAATCATCAAAAAAACCATATATTTTTGATTGATATTTTTAACGAATTATTAAAAGCTGTTCCAAATGCAGTATTAATATTAGTTGGTGATGGGCCATTAAGGTCAACAATTGAAGATAAGGTTAAAGATTTAAATATCGAAAATAAAGTTCAATTTCTAGGCATTAGAAGTGATGTAGAACTTTTATTACAAGCATTCGACCTATTTGTTTTCCCTTCTTTGCATGAAGGGTTGCCGGTTACGCTGGTTGAAGCACAGGCATCAGGTTTACCTTGTATCATCTCTGATAATATTTCAAATGAAGTTGATATGGATGTTAATTTAATTAAATATACTTCTAACACAAATATGTCAGAATGGATTGAAAATATACATGAGGTACAAAAGCTCAAAATCAATAGGAATATAAACTTTAATAATCTTTCTGATAAAGGCTACGATATCCAACACAGTTCTGCATGGACTAAAGAATATTATTTAGCAATCTCGAGGTGAAGCATATGAAAATGTTAACAATCTTTACACCAACTTTTAATCGCGCTTATTGCTTGCACCATTGTTATGAAAGTTTAAAGCGTCAAACCAGCAAGGACTTTGTATGGCTAATTATTGATGATGGTTCTACAGATTATACTCCAAGTTTAGTTAAAAGCTGGATAGATGAAGGAACTATTGATATAAAATATATCCAGCAACCTAATCAAGGAATGCATGGAGCCCATAACACGGCATACAACCATATCGAAACTGAGCTTAATGTCTGTATCGATTCTGATGACTATATGCCTGATGATGCCGTAGAAAAGATAATAAAATTTTGGTCAATTAATGGATCCAATAAAGTAAGCGGAATGATTGGAATTGACTCAAATACAAATGGACAAATCATTGGATCAAAACTGCCGGAACATCTAAAAAAATCAACATTATTTGACCTCTATAATAAATATGGAGTCACAGGTGACAAAAAACTCGTATACAGAACTGAAGTATCAAAAAACTATCCCTATCCAATTTTTAAAGGGGAAAAATATGTAGGCCTTGCTTACAAGTACTTCAAACTGGATGAAGAATATGAAATGCTTCTCTTTAATGAGGTATTATGCTGCGTAGAATACTTGGAAGATGGCTCTTCAAGAAACATGTTAAAGCAATATAGAAAGAATCCAAAGGGGTTTGCTTTCTATAGAAAAGAATTAATGAAATTAAAATCAGCAAATCTAGGATTTAAGTATAGACAGTGTATTCATTATGTATCTAGCTGTCTATTTTATAAAAATAGTAAGTTTATATACGAGTCACCAAATAAACTTCTTACTATTTTAGCATTACCATTCGGAATAGCACTTTATTTTCATATTTTATTTAAAACAGTTGCATCAGATTATTAAAAAAGCATTGAGAAGAGGTCATTTTAAGTGACAGTTCTTTGGATTACATTATTATTGGTTTTTGTGCTTGCTTTTTTTTCGAGGTATTCGGCGAAAATGAATGGTACTTTTACCTACTCAACTTTTGTCTCTCCAAATAAATTTTTAGTTTTTTTGACTTTCTCAGTCTTAGCTTTAGTTTCAGGACTAAGAAATACAATTGGTGATACCTATTTTTATATGCATGCTTATCAAGAAACTGATTTTACATGGGATTACATATTAGAGAATAAGGACCCAGCTTTTGGAGTTCTTCAGATGATGTTAAAAAGTTTAACTTCCGATCCTCAAGTCTTAATTTTCATTACTGCATTAGCGACCAATTTACTAATCGTAGTAACACTTTATAAATACACCGGATTGTTCGAACTGAGTTTATATGTATATATTACTTCTGGTATGTTTACTGTTTCTATGAATGGTATACGTCAATTTTTAGCAGCATCGATAATTTTCTGGGGGACAAAATTTTTGCTAGCAGGCGAAGTTAAAAAGTATTTTTTACTTGTGATCTTCGCAAGTACCTTTCATCAAAGCGCACTTATTTTATTGCCAATTTATTTCATAGTCAGAAGAGAAGCTTGGACTAAGGTTACAGTAATTTTGCTAACAGCTACTGTCTTAATTGTTATGGGATTTAATGAATTTTCTCAATTAATATTCTCGGCAATAGAAGATTCACAATATGGGGACTATGAAAGCTTTTCTGAAGGAGGTGCCAATAAATTAAGGGTACTTGTTGAAGCAGTTCCTTTAGTAATAGCTTTTTTGGGTCGTGAAAAGCTTCGAAAACTTTGGCCAAAGAGTGATATTATTGTAAATTTAGCCATGATAAGTGTCATTTTCATGATTATTGCAACACAAAATTGGATATTTGCAAGATTTAACATTTATTTTAGTTTATACAATTTAATTCTGATTTCCTGGTTAATACATTTATTTAAAGAAAGTAATAAGAAGTTCATATATTATTCGTTACTAGTTTGTTACCTAATATATTTTGTGTATGAACATGTAATTTCATTAGGGATTATTTACAGAAGTGATTATATTAAATTTTAAGAGGTAATGTTATGGAATTAGTAGATAAAATAATAAGCAAAGAGAACTTACGAAAACTTCTCCAGAATGTTTATGAAAAAGGACAGCAGTCTGAAAATATAAGTGTTTTCGAATTCGTTAATGAAATAGAACTTGAAATTATGGCAAATTCCAATAGCATGAAAGGGGAAGAAGATGAAACGTATTTTTGATTTAGCTGCATCTATAATAATACTTATACTTTTTTCTCCTATTTTGATTACAGTAACTATTCTAGTGAAAAATAAGTTAGGATCACCTATCTTTTTTAAACAGCAGCGACCTGGCTTGTTTGGTAAACCATTTTACTTTTATAAATTTAGAACAATGACTGATGAAAAAAATGAATTTGGTGAACTCTTACATGACCAGTATAGGTTAACATCTTTTGGAAAGTTTTTAAGAAAAACAAGTATTGATGAGTTTCCTCAATTGATTAATGTTATAAAGGGCGATATTAGTTTAGTTGGACCTAGACCCTTATTAATGGAATATTTACCGCTTTATATTGGAGAACAGAAAAAGCGTCACTTAGTCAAACCCGGTATTACTGGATGGGCTCAAATAAACGGTCGAAACAGTATTTCGTGGGAAGAAAAGTTCGAATTAGATGTGTGGTATGTTGAAAATCAAAGTTTTTTCCTAGATTTAAAAATTTTGTTTTTAACAATTAAAAAGGTAATAATTTCAGAAGGAATAAAGCATGGTGAACATGCAACTATGCCAGTTTTTAGAGGGAGTTTAAAAAATGAAAAAGGAAAATGAGATAAATATATTATTTACAAGTTCTGGAAGAAGAGTTGCGTTAATAAATAATTTTAAAGAGGTTTATAATCAGTATAATATAAGAGGGAAAATTATAACTGCTGATTTAAAAAATAATGTCCCATCAGCTTATTTTAGCGACAAGCATATGATAGTACCCAAAATAAGCAGCCCTAAGTACTTGGAGGAACTAATTAATATCTGTAAGCAAGAATCGATACATTTAATTATTCCTTTAATTGATACTGAATTAACACTCTTAGCTAAAAGTCGTACCCTTTTTGAAGAAATAGGAGTTAAGGTATTAGTTTCTAGTGTTGAATTAAACGAGATCGCATCTGACAAAACGAAAACTTATGATTTCTTTGTTGAAAAAGGATTACAAACTCCTAAAGTCTATACTAATGAAGAACTTGATAAAAAAGCATTTAGGTTCCCTTTACTTATTAAACCTCTTGATGGAAGTTCAAGTAAAGGTGTTACAAAAATTTTAAATGAAAAAGAGCTTGATTTTTTTTGTGAGTATATTCCAAATGCTATGGTACAGGAATTTGTTGAGGGTACTGAGTATACAGTTGATGTTATGGTTGATTTTAAAGGAAATATTAAGACGATTGTGCCTAGGATGCGCATAGAAACAAGAGCAGGTGAAGTGAGTAAAGGAGTAACAGAAAAGAATGGAATTATAATTAATGCTGTTGAGGAAGTAGTAAATTTATTACCACAACCAGTCGGTTGCTTAACTTTGCAGCTCTTTAAGAAGACTAATGGAGATATAACATTTATTGAAATAAATCCGAGGTTTGGTGGTGGAATTCCATTATCTATTCAAGCTGGTGCAAATTTTCCATTATGGACGATTCAAGCTTGTAAAGGAGAAAATTTCACGGTTCAAGATTATTCTTGGAAAGAAAATCTAACAATGCTTAGATTTGATGAAGCAGTTTACACGGAGAGAATTAATTATGCCAATTAAGGCTGTTGTTTTTGATATGGATGATACTCTTTATTATGAAAGTGATTATGTGAGAAGCGGCATGCATGAATTGGAAAAATGGGTTATGAAGAACTATAGTGTTAATGGATTTTACGGTATTGCAATGAATTTTTTTGAAACTGGAGAGAACAAATACATATTTAATAAAACCCTAGATTTATTAAAAATTCCTTACGATGAGAAAATAATACAAAAAATGATAAATGTTTATCGATCTCATAAACCTTCAATTCTTTTATTGGATGATGCCAAATGGGTCTTAAACCATATAGAAAAAAAAGTAAAAGTGGGACTTATATCTGACGGATTTCTTGAGGCGCAAATAAACAAAGTTCAATCATTGGGATTAACTCAAAAATTCCATTCTATTATACTTACTGATCAATTCGGTAGGAACCATTGGAAACCAAGTCAAAGACCATATGAACAAATATGTATAAATTTACAAGTTTCGCATGATGAATGTATGTATATAGGAGACAATGTAAAAAAGGATTTTGTTACAGCAAATAAACTGGGTTGGAAAACTGTTCATGTCGAAAGAGAAAATGGAGTCTATTCAAATATAACTGAAAAACAGGAGTACATGGCACATTACAAAATTAATAACTTGAAAAAAATATCAGTCATACCGGAATTCCAACATCTTTTTATTACTTATGATAAAGAAGCTACTTACTCTTAAGGAGGGGAATAAGATTAAGAAAAAAATATATTTATCTGCTCCACATATGAGCGGTAAAGAAATAAAATATATTAATGAAGCATTTGAAACAAATTGGATTGCGCCATTAGGTCCCAATATTGATGCTTTTGAAAAAGAAATAGCAAGTTATGTAGGAGTCAGTGAAGCTGTTGCCGTAAGTTCAGGTACTGCAGCAATTCATTTGGCTCTTTCTTTATTAGATGTGCAAAAAGGGGATGAGGTATTTTGCTCCACATTAACCTTTGTTGCAAGTGCTAATCCAATTCTTTACCAGGGGGGAATACCGGTTTTCATAGATTCTGAACCTGAAACTTGGAACATGTCTCCTCAAGCACTTGAAAGGGCATTAATATCAGCTTCATTAAATGGAAAGCTGCCCAAAGCACTGGTATTGGTAAATCTTTATGGACAATGTGCAAAAATGGAAGAAATTATTGCATTATGTAACCAATATGATGTACCAATAATTGAAGATGCAGCAGAATCTCTTGGGTCTTTTTATAAAGGGAAAGCCAGCGGATCATTTGGGAAATTCGGCATTTTTTCGTTCAACGGAAACAAAATTATTACGACTTCAGGTGGTGGAATGCTTGTTTCTGATGATGTGGATGCAATAAGAAAAGCAAGATTTTTGGCAACACAAGCTAAAGATCCTGCCCCACATTACGAACATAGCTCAATTGGATACAACTATCGTATGAGCAATATCCTTGCTGGGATCGGTAGAGGACAATTAGAGGTTTTGGAAGAAAGAGTTCATGCAAGAAGGACTTTGTATGACAGGTACCAAAAAGAATTGGGTTCAATACCAGGAATTGAATTTATGCCAGAATTAAAACACACGAAATCGAACCGATGGCTCACCGCTTTTACTATTAAAGGAAATAAAACGTCTGATTCAGTTCAATCTATTTTAAATTTACTTGCAGAAGAGAATATTGAGGCTCGTAATGTGTGGAAACCACTTCATCTACAGCCTCTTTTTAATGAAAATAAATACTTTCCTCATGATGAAGATGTAAGCATTTCTGATCTTTTGTTTAAGAATGGCGTTTGTTTGCCATCAGGATCGAATATGTCTGAAGAAGAAAAAGAGAGAGTTATTTCCTGTGTGAAAACAGCAATGATGGAGATTTCAGTATGAAAAAAAAACATAGGATTCCCAAAGTTATTCACTTCTGTTGGTTTGGTGGAAATGAGAAGCCAGAAATTATAAAGAAGTGTTTAAAAAGCTGGAACGAAAATCTCTCTGACTATGAGTTTAAAGAATGGAATGAAGAAAATTTTGATATGAATAGTAATCCTTTTGTTCAACAGGCATATGAAGCAAAAAAGTTTGCCTTTGTTAGTGATTTTGTAAGAGTATATGCTTTGTATCATTACGGAGGGATCTACTTAGACACTGATGTAGAGGTTTTTAAATCATTTGATGACCTACTACATCATGATTCATTTTGGGGATTTGAACAAGAGAATTTTATCGCTACTAGTACAATAGGTGCTGCAAAGGGTAATCAGTTAATTAAAATTTTCTTGGATGCATATAGAGATAAAAATTTTAAAAATAATGATGGAACTTTCGATGAACTCACAAACGTTGCTATTGTTTCTAGGATACTAGAAGAAAGGTCCTTAAAATTGAATGGAGAATATCAAGAGATAGAAAATTTAGGTGTGTTTTACCCTCAAACTTATTTTTCTCCATTTGATTATATAAATTATAGAAGGTTTGTTACTGAAAACACTTATGCAATACATCATTTTCATAAAAGCTGGTTATCGCCCACTTCAAGAATGAAAAGCAACATAAAAAAAGTAGCAGCGAATGTGATAGGCGGAAAAAATATTGCGAAAATCAGAAAAATAATTTCTCAGGTATAGGTGGCAGAAATGAAAAAGATATTAGTAGCCTCATACGATATGGAAGTAGGGGGTGTAGAAAGAAGTCTTGTAGCTTTGCTAAATAATTTCAATTACGAAAAATATTCAGTTGATTTAATGTTATATAGGCACCAAGGAGACTTTTTAAATTTAGTTCATAATAAAGTTAATTTATTAGATGAAGTTAAGCAATACTCTTCATTCAGAAAATCAATCGGTCAAACTATAAAAGATAAACAGTTTGGAATAGCAATATCAAGACTATTATCTAAGGTAAATTCAAATTTCTTAGGAAAACTCAAAAAAATTAAAGAGCCAGGCTATTATCAAATGCAGCTAATGTGGTTATATGCTTTACCTTTTTTACCAAAAGAAGAAAAAGAATATGATGTTGCAATCAGTTATTTGTGGCCTCATTATTATGTATCAGAAAAGGTGAAGGCAAAAAAGAAAATAGCTTGGATTCATACGGATTATTCTACAGTAGAAACAAATATTTCTGTTGATTTAAAGTTGTGGAGGAAATTTGATCACATTATTGCAGTTTCTGAGGCTTGTAAACATGCATTTCTTACTAAATATAGTAGTTTGAAAGATAAAGTAGTTGTCATAGAAAATATTACATCTCCAGATTTCATAAGAAAAATGGCAATCGAACCAGTTAACAACCCCATGTTGAAAGACAATAGGTTTAAAATTGTAACTGTAGCAAGATTTTCTCACGCAAAAGGAATTGATTATGCTGTAAAAGCATTAAAGATCATGAAAGAAAAGGGTTACAATGATATTTCTTGGTATGTTGTAGGGTACGGAGGAGATGAATCTTTAATTGAGGATTTGATTAAAGAATTTAAACTTGAAGATAGTTTTATCTTGCTTGGAAAAAAATCCAATCCTTATCCATATATTAGGGTGGCTGACTTATATGTTCAACCATCTAGATATGAAGGAAAAGCCGTAACAGTAGGAGAAGCTCAAATACTTAATAAACCTGTTGTAATTACAAATTATTCAACTGCACCAAGTCAAGTAAAAGATGGAATTGATGGGTACATTACCGATTTATCTATCAACGGCATTGTAGATGGAATAGAAAAATTATACAAAGATGAAAATCTCAGAGAAAGTTTGATGAGGAACTGTCAAAATACGAATTATTATAATCAGTTTGAATTAAACAAATTATATAAATTTTTTTAAAATAGATAATAATATTTGAAATAGAAAAATAGAAAAGAGGTTTAGATTTAATGGATAATATTCTTTTGTTAGATACTTCAGTTGGATCATTAAACAAAGGTGATGACATCATTATGAAGTGTGTAAAAAAGCAATTAGCAGTTAAAACAAAAAATTCATATGTTTTAACTTTACCTACTCACACTTCTCCTTTTCATTGGTATCAAGTTGCAAGAAATTCTTACAGAGTTCAGGTATATAGTAATTCAAAATATAAATTTGTGGGTGGTTCCAATTTGTTAACGATGGATATGCTTACTCATTTTCCTCAGTGGAATATAAATATCTTTAATTCTAAACCATTGAAAGGAAGTATATTGGTAGGTGTAGGTGCAGGTAAAGGTACGAAGATAAGCGGATATACAAAAATGTTATATAGAAAAATATTGTCACATGAGTATGTTCATAGTGTAAGAGATGAAAGAACTAAGAAAATTTTGGAGGATATTGGTTTTAAAGCCTTAAATACAGGATGTGCTACTTTATGGTCACTGACTCCAGAGCTATGTAATGAAATTCCAAAAACAAAATCAGATTCAGTAATTTTTACTCTTACGCATCATTCTCAAGACACTATAAATGATCAATTATTAATAGATACTCTGAATCGAAATTACAAAGATATTTATTTTTGGATTCAAGATATAAAAGATCTTGATTATTTAAATTCTTTAAAAAATATTAAAAAAGTAAAAATAGTGCCTCCTACTATTGAAGATTATGAGAATGTTCTTAGCAAAGATGTCGATTATATTGGTACTCGATTACATGGTGGTATATTTGCAATGCGGCATAAAAAAAGATCGATAATAATTTCAATCGATGAAAGAGCTAGTGGAATGAGTGAAAGCTATAATCTAAATATATTAGATAGAAAAGACCTTACTAACCTTGAAACAATGATTAATTCTGAAATAAAAACAAATGTAAATGTTAATTTTGATGTAGTAAATGAATGGCTAAATCAATTTTAAATCTAAAAATAACACTAAAATGGAGGATAAAATGAACGAAATAATTCTCGATAAAATAGAAATCAAAAATAACAGAGTAGATTATTTTTTTAGTGTTAATGGAAGAATGCAAAAGTATTTTAAAAAAGAAAATCATATGTTTCTTGAATATAATTATGATATTAAAGATATTCCCAAAAGCGTTTTAACTATTCCTTTTATTTCAAATGTAATTCCTCTAGTATGGATTTCAGATGCAAGAATATTAATTGATGAATTAGATAGAAACTTTTTTGAGTGTCTTAAGAATATTAAGCATGCATATCAAAATATGTTTCCTAATATTGAGTTTAAAGGCTCGTTAGTAGTAAATGAAGTTGTTACTAATACGTATATACCTGAAAGAGAATCAGCATCTTTGTTTAGTGGAGGGCTTGATGCACTTACTACTTTTATCAGAATTAAAGATAAAAACCCCATATTAATTACGGAGTATGGATGGCATGAGAATAACGTACAATTTAGTAAAGTTTGGGAAGCTGATAAGAATAACGCAATCCAATTTGGAGAAAATTATGGATTAGATAATATACTAGTTCAATCAAATTATGGGACATTTATTATGGGGCAAGAAATTAATAGGGATTTCAGCAAAAAGTTGGGAGATTCTTGGTGGCATGGACTGCATCATGGTTTAGCTATCATTTCAGCAGCAATCCCTATTGCATTTATGCTAAAGATTAAATGTATATATATTGCAAGTTCTAACTCTCCACAATATAAAGTAACATGTGCATCTGATCCTACTGTAGACAATGAAATTCGGTATGCATCTGGAATGGTATTTCATGATGGATATGAGCTGACTAGGCAAGATAAGGTAAAAGTGGTAGTTGATTATTATTCAGATAAAAAAGAGATTGCTAATATTAGAGTTTGTTTTAAAAATGAAGAAAACTGCTGTAAATGCGAGAAATGTCTTAGAACTATTTTGGGCATTATTGCGGAAGGGAAAAATCCTAATGATTTCGGATTTAGTATCCAAAATAACACATCTGAAAGTATTAAAACAAGCTTGAATTATGAGGTTAAATTTTTTACAAATACATTTATTAATATTTATTGGGTAAACATTCAAAATAGAATGAAAGAAAATTACGATAATGTACTATATAGGGATTTGCTGGAATGGTTTTTAGATTATGACTTTGTAACTGAGCGTAAAAAAACATTGTTGAAATATAGAACAGAAAACTTTTTTCCAATTTTGAAACGGAAAATTTCCCAAAAAGTAAATAGATTATTTGCATAAAAATATGTCTAAATTGAAGGTAATTTTATGAGAGTACAAAATTCGTTAAAAAATATATTTTTCGGTTTATCAGGACAATTCATTAGTATGATTATGGGTTTTATTGTAAGAACTGTATTCATTTATACATTAGGTATTGAATACTTAGGTATTGAGGGACTTTTTACGAGTATATTAATCATGTTATCTCTAGCTAATTTAGGTTTCGATACAGCTATGATCTATAGCCTTTATAAACCAATTGCTGAAGAAGATAAATACAAAATACAAGCTTTGATGAATTTATATAAAAAAGCATATAGGATTATTGCAATCGTCGTATTAATAATTGGATTATCTTTAATACCATTTCTTCCATATATTACTGATGGTGCTACAACTATTAGTAATATCAACATTATTTATATTTTGTTTTTACTTAACTCCGTTTCATCTTATTATTTTGTATATAAACATTCTATTATTATTGCAGATCAGCGAAATCATATCATTTCTAAAATCCACAGTATGTTTATTTTTATTTCTAACTTGATTCAAATAACATTATTATTAATTGGATTAAACTATATCTTAATTCTCTCAACTCAAATCATATGTAGAATAGTGGAAAATGGATATATTGCTCATAAAGCAAATTTACTATATCCATATTTAAAAGGAAAAAACAATGCTACATTAACTTGTAATGAAAAAAAAATGTTTTTTGAAAATTTATATGCACTACTACTATATAAAATAAGTGGTGTAGTTATAAATGGAACTGATAACCTAATTATTTCAATGTTTGTTGGAATTGCAGCAGTTGGAATTTATTCTAATTATTTTTTAATTATTGCAACGTTAACTACTTTTTTGAGTTATTTATTTTATTCTATTACAGCTAGTATTGGAAATTTAATTGTGCAGGAAGATGATGAGAAAAAATATTTTATATTCCGCGTCTTGAATTTTGCGAATTTTTGGATTTATGGTTTTTGCGCTGTTTGTCTTTGGAATATAATTAATCCTTTTATAACGTTATGGCTAGGAGAAAATTACCTGTTTGATAAATTTATAGTATTTGCAATAATAGTAAATTTTTATACTGCTGGTATGCAAGATGCTGCTACTGCATTTAGGGATGCATCGGGTTTATTTAAAAAAGGAAAATATAGACCTATTATTGCTGCCGTAATAAATATTGTCGCTTCTATAATATTAGCAAAAGTAATAGGTATAGCAGGAGTTTTTTTAGGAACAGTTTTTAGTAGGATTTGTACATATTTTTGGTATGATCCTTATATTATTTTTAAATTCGTATTTAAAAAATCAGTTAAAACATATTTTATAAGATACACATGTTATTCTTTGCTAGTTGTCATTTGTATAGCATTAATTGAGGGTCTTACCATTTTGATTTATCCTGAACCAATTAATATCATTATTATTAGGGGATTGTGTTCTTTAATAATTCCTAATATCTTATTTTTAATGTTGTTTAAAAAGACAGATGAGTTTAAATATTTATTCAATATTTTAAGAACACTTATTCTAAGGTTTAAATACTGGCAATTAGCTAGAGATGTCTAGGAGGAAAAAGTAATTAATTTATATTAATTAATAATATAGGTTTACTCAAAGCATTCATGTCTATTTGATGTTTGTAAATGCTGATGATGAGAGGCAAATTTGGTCTAAAAAAATTATAAAGTATTAAATGGTACCTGTATTTAAAAAAGAGAAAAGGGGTTAAACAAACCTCATTTTCTCTTTTTAGTTATTAATAAAACCATAAGTTTTAAATATTGCTTTCTCATCAACATACTGCCAAGTAACAGTACCATCAGCAGCTGTTCCAAATGTATGAGATGGAGCAGTTAGGCCACTCTTTCCAGCAACTATACATCTGTATACTTTATTATTTGCGTTAACTATTTCATATAATGAGAAAACTGTGTTAGCTTTCCAGGATGAATTGTTGGCTAAACCAGCCTTAACACATACCCAACCTTCAAATGTTGATCCCATTAAATTAGTGTTCTCTAATTTTTGACCATATCTAAAGTATTTAGATGTTGGTTCTGCTGACATTTTGTAATAAGGGTCAATTACACTATTTATTATATTATGGTCAAGTATCTCTTTACCGCTAAACTTGATTATTGCCTTTTTTAAAATATTATTCCTAATTATTGACTCAATATTATTAGATTCCATTATTTCCATACCTATTTGATTAAGATTTTTAGCAGAAATGATATTATTCTCTATTATTAAGTTGCCACTTGTGGAAGGTTGTATTTGTAGTATTGATCTTGGTAGAGTATCATCTATTACTTTAAAAATATTATTTTTAAGATATATATAATCTGTAATATTTACTATTCTTAAAATATGACCATTTTTTTTGTGTATAGTGCACCCTTTCATAACAAATGACTTTAGATTATTTAGGTTAATCAGTGTATTATTGACATCATTACTGTGAATTTCACAGTTAATTAGTACTAGATCATCATTAATATTTGCAAACGTCCCTAAAAAATCAATGCCAATAAATGAACAGTTGGTATAGGTTCCTGCTAAAAGTGATGGGTTTTTAACATTTTTAAATGTATTATTTTCAAATATCCATCCTCCTTTAAAGGTAGTTGCTGCAGCATATGTCAAATAAAATACATCAAGTCCTTCAAATAAACAATTTGATATGATTTGAGGCTCATTTTTAAACTCTATCGTCCATTGAAGACTTGAAAAAGCATTTAATTTCTCATTATCATTGAAAAACCTACAAGCATCAATTTTAACTAAATAAGGAAAAGGGTTATCAATCACTAATTTACAGTTATGAAAGAGATTATTGTATAAACTTATAGGTCTTGTACTGTAAGTTCCTAAAACGTTTATCTGAGTAGCAAAAAGGTTATTATTCTCAAAGGTAAGATCTCCAGATAGAATTACTTTGGCGTTATGCAAATTATTGTTCGTAATAATTACTTTATCCGCACCACCATTGATTGCTAATGAAGCTCCGCCACCAATTGTATATGAGATTTTGTTTTCTTTTATAAAGATTGATTTTCCGTTTACCACGACAACATCATAAAAGTGATTATCATGAAAATTATTTCTTTCTATATATATATATTGATTTAAATCATATCCATCCTCGACATCAATCCCTGCTTGAGGAGGTGTTCCTCCAATATGATGAATTTGATTATCTCTTATATATATATGTTTAGTACCACAAAGACTAATGCCTTGTCTTCTACAATGATGCAGATTACATTTTTCTATATAAGAGTGTTGAGGAAAAGAGGGTACTCTTACATTAATTAAACAGTTACTGCTATTAGGGATTTGATTCTGATGTAACATAATTTTTGCATAGCTGGCTCCTAAAGGTACTTCTATTTCATCGAAGAATTGTACTTGTTTTCTTGAAGAAAGAAAGGTGTTATCTGTTCTATAAAATATTACATCGAAGTAATCACATAGAATACCTGAACCTAAAGCTCCATATCCATTTCCATACAATCCAAAATAACCATATCTTTTTATAAGTGTCTGAGACAAATCAATCGTTAATTTAGATCTGATTTTATTAAGATCAGACGTTAGAGTTCCATTAGTTGTACTGATACCGCCTTGCTCCCAGGAAGCGGCTAGATTGGTAGGTGTAGGAAATATTTGCCCAAATGTGCTATTTACAGTTATAGCATCTCCCGTACAATTAAAAATTTCAAGGTTGTCAACGGTTATGAACCTTGTATTATTTCCACCATCTGCTGATGGAGTAAAGCTGCCAATTTGAATGCCGTAACCACCTTCATGTGTTCCTCCAGATGAATAATCATGGGAATTTTTATCACCTTCAATCTTCCCATTGGTAATTCTTGAAAACTTTTGATTTCTTTTAAAGCTAATTATCGCATAATTAGGTAAGTTGTTATCTCTTATTCTTAATGTTGACCCATTTAAATTTAGTGTCATATAGCTTTCTGGCTCTAGAGTTTTAGTTTCATCTATTAAGTAAATTCCTTTTGGTAAAATGATTTCTTTAAAGTTATTTTTTGCTGCCCAAATGATTGCATTGTTGATTCCAATAGTTGTATTTGGAGCATCTGATCCATCATTTTTAATTCCCCAACGGTCAAGTTCTACAAGATAGGATCCAGAATAGTTCGTCATAATAAATTATTTCCCTCTCACTTATATTTAGTTTTCATTATATTAAATTCTAAGTAGAGGTATTTTGATTGGACTAAAAGAAATTTGCTTGACATTAAAATAGTATAAACCCAATTCGTTCTTTATTAAGAATTAATCTTGTTAATATAATAAAAACATTTACTAGGAGGTAGAAACATATGGCAATCTTAGTTACAGGCGGTGCAGGATACATAGGCTCACATACATGTGTTGAATTGTTAAATGCTGGACATGACATAATTATTATTGATAATTTATCTAATTCAAAAAAAACTTCTCTAGACCGAATTAAAGAAATTACTGATAAAGATTTCAAATTTTACAACTTAGATTTATTAGACAAACATGCTTTAGAATTTGTATTTATAGAAAATAAAATTGAAGCTGTAATTCATTTCGCAGGGCTTAAAGCTGTAGGAGAATCAGTAGAAATGCCGCTGCATTATTATCACAACAATATTACAGGTTCTGTTATTCTATTTGAATTGATGGAAAAGTTCGGAGTAAGAAACCTTGTATTCAGTTCATCAGCAACCGTTTACGGTACGCAAGAACAGGTTCCACTTACAGAGGAATTACCTCTTGAAGCAACCAATCCATATGGCAGAACCAAATTGATGATCGAGGAGATTTTGAGAGATATATATGTGTCAAACAATAAATGGAGCATAGCACTCCTGCGGTATTTTAATCCTGTTGGGGCTCATCCTAGTGGCCTAATAGGTGAAGATCCAAATGGTATTCCAAATAATTTAGTTCCTTACATTACACAAGTTGCAATAGGAAAGAGGAAAGAGATAAACGTCTTTGGTAATGATTATGATACCCATGATGGAACGGGAATAAGAGATTTTATTCACGTTGTTGATCTTGCAGCTGGTCATATAAAAGCACTTGAAAAGGTAATATCCTCTGTAGGTGTTAGTGCCTATAATCTTGGGACTGGTAAAGGGTATAGTGTATTGGAAATGATCCACGCATTTGAAAAAGTAATAGGTAAGAATATACCATACAAAATAATTGACCGGAGATCAGGGGATATTGGAATTAGTTATGCGGATTCTACAAAAGCTCAAAAGGAGTTAGATTGGGTTGCAAAAAAAGGAATTGAAGAAATGTGTTGTGATTCTTGGCGTTGGCAGCTGAATAATCCAAATGGATATGAGGTTGACAATGAAAAACGAATAAGCTCTTTTTCATCAATTCCTGTTTCAGATAAGCAGATAATAAAAACCACAGTATAGCTAGAATTTAAAGTTGAAAATATATTAATTAATCCAGTAAAAAAGGTAAAAATTTGTTGATTTTAGTATAAAAGTAATGTAATGTTCTTAATATAGAATATATTCAAATCCGCATAGTTTTTTCGTTCTTTAATAAGAATTTTTTGCTATTGAAAGGATTTGTAGGAGTGGGAAAATGAGTGCAATAGTTGGAATTTATCATTTTGACGGTGAACCAATAAGAATTGAAGAATGTAAGAATGTAATGAAAACTATGCAAAAGTTTCCCGCAGATGATGTTCAGACATGGACTAATAAGAATTTATTTCTTGGCTGCCACGCACAATGGATCACACCTGAATCAGTTGGCGAAGTATTGCCTTACTATGATTATGAGTTAAAAATGGCAATTACTGCGGATGTCATTATTGACAACCGTATGGAACTATTTGATAGATTACAAGTCGCTAAATTTTTGAGAAAAGATATTACCGACAGCAAATTAATATTGCTTGCATATGAAAAATGGGGAGAAGAAGCCCCAAAGTATTTAGTTGGTGATTTTGCCTTTATGATCTGGGATGAAAAGCGTCAATTGCTCTTTGGGGCTAGAGACTTTTCGGGTACTAGAACACTTTATTTCTACAATGATGGTTCAAAATTTGCGTTTAGTACAATTATTGAACCTCTTTTCTCCATCTCTAATATTAGTAAAAAACTGAATGACCAGTGGCTTGCTGAATTTATTGCAATACCTGTTACAACGGATTCCATTTCCACCGACACGACTGTTTATAACAATATTAAGCAACTACCGCCTTCACATACAATTAAATTAGAAAATGGACGTTTATACCTAAGACAATATTCAAAATTTGATTATTCAGTTAAATTGAAATTAAAATCTAATGGAGAATATGAGGAAGCTTTTAAAGAAGTATTTAATACAGCAGTTGTTGATAGACTGCGGACTCATCGAAGTGTTGGGGCTCATCTTAGCGGAGGGTTAGATTCTGGCTCAGTGGTTAGCTTTGCAGCTAAAGCTTTGAAGGAGAAAAAGAAGAGATTACATACATTTAGTTACGTTCCAGTGGATGACTTTGTTGATTGGACACATAGATATAGAGTGGCTAATGAGAGACCGTTAATTGAATCGACGGTTAACTTTGTAGGTAACATTAATGACAAGTATTTAAGCTTTCCGGATACTAATCCATATTCTGAAATCGATGATTGGCTGCAAACTATGGAGATGCCTTATAAGTTTTTTGAAAACTCTTTTTGGCTAAAAGGAATTTATGAGCAAGCAAGTAGTCAGGGAGTTGGATTACTGCTAAATGGCCAAAGAGGCAATTGGACGATTTCTTTTGGTCCAGCTCTAGATTACTATGCCCGCTTGTTAAGGCAATTCAAATTTCCGAGCTTATACAAAGAAGTAAACTTATACAGTAAAAATATAGGTGTGAAAAAATCAAGAATTATGAAATTTGTATGTAGGAAAGCGTTTCCTGAAATTGCAAGACTCTCTAACTCGAAAAATCAAGAATGTTTTCCTATTTGGATAAATCCTGAATTTGCATCTCGTACTAAAATTTTCGAAAAACTGGAAGAGCAGGAAATCGATATTAGTGGGACAAATACGACTGATGCTTATCATATAAAAAATAATCAGTTTAATCAATTACATTTTTGGGGATTAAACGGGACCATTGGCACCAAATTATCATTAAGACATTCATTATGGGAGCGCGATCCTACAAACGATATAAGGGTAGTTCAATTTTGTCTATCTGTTCCAGATGAACAATTCGTTCAGAGGGGACTTGATCGGGCACTTGTCCGCAGAGCTACTAACGGACTATTGCCAGAAGATATAAGACTTAATCAAAGATCCCGTGGAGTACAAGGGGCTGATGGAGTTCATAGAATGATAAGCTCATGGAAAGTATTTATAGATGAACTCTACAACCTACTTAAAGATCCTAATGTTTCATCTTTTGTAAATAACGAACTATTGGCGAAATACATTAAGAGAATTGAAATGGACTACACACCTAGGCTTATCTTTGAATTTGAATTTAGAATTTTAATGCGAAGTTTAATATTATATAGATTTTTAAATAAAATTGAAGGGAGGTGATTATATGAAATCTTGGCAAACTCCAGAACTTGAGGTATTAGATGTTAGTTTGACAATGGCTGGACCAGGGATAAAAACACCTGATGCTGTTCAGCCCGACGTTGATGAGACGATCCATTATAGTTAATTATTTTAATGAAATTAAAACGTACCCTTATACATTTCTAGTATAGGGGTACTTACAGATAATCTTTTCTACATGCTTTTAATACAAATTCGGGGGATGTTTTCTTGAATAAAATTCGATTGAAGACACAGCTGTACCATGCTTTTGGATTTAATATACAGTCGGATATAGATTTGCTGGAACTGCCTCTAATTAAAATAGAAGAGAATGAACCTCAAATAATAATAGAAATATCAGATTTGACTTTGATTTGGAAAGAACTATCAGATGAAAACAAATCTTTTGTTATTAAAAAGGAATTTATCTTGTTCAAAATACAATCAGTTGGTATTTTTTTGGTGCAAAAAGGAAGAGAAATTCTCTATTCGCCCTTGGCGGATGCCGAAGATGATCTAATTCGTCTTTACCTGCTTGGAACATGCATGGGTGCAATATTAATGCAAAGAAGAGTTTTACCATTGCACGGCAGTGCTATCGCAATCGACGGTAAAGCATACGCAATTATTGGTGACTCAGGAGCAGGCAAATCAACTCTGGCTTCTTCTTTAATAAATATGGGGTATCAACTTATCAGTGATGATGTCATTCCCGTAACTCTAAATGAAGAAAAACTTCCCTTAATAACTCCGGCTTATCCTCAGCAAAAACTTTGGTTAGAAAGTCTCAATGAGTTTGGAATGAATGCAAATGGTTATAAACAGATTTTTAATAGAGAAACTAAATACGCAGTTCCAGTAAAAAATCAATTCGTTTCTCAGAAGCTTCAGCTTTCGGGGGTTTTTGAGTTAGTTAAATCGGACAATACAGAGATAATAGTAAACCCAATCCATAAACTAAACAGTCTTCAAACTTTGTTCAAACATACATATCGTAATTTCTTTATCGCTCAAATGGGTTTGATGGAATGGCATTTTAATACAACTGTAGCAATG
The DNA here is from genome assembly GCF_030817055.1 of Bacillus sp. V2I10. Classification (NCBI taxonomy): domain Bacteria; kingdom Bacillati; phylum Bacillota; class Bacilli; order Caryophanales; family Bacillaceae; genus Bacillus; species Bacillus sp. V2I10. The sequence goes on from NZ_JAUSYV010000001.1 coordinate 2,810,199, forward strand.
GCTGAGAAAATCAATTTATACCAGCTTAGCAGGCCAACTAACCGTTTCACTTCACATGAACTGGCTGAAGAAATAATAAATGCTATCAAAGAGGAGGAAATTTTGTATGGATAACGCAGTAATCTCTTTAACAAATTCTATTGTAAGCCAAGGAGAAGGAAACATCGTAAGTGATATGAACGGGGAAAAAGTGATGCTCAGTATAAGTAATGGAAAATACTATAATCTAGGTGAAATGGGTAGTGTGATTTGGGATCTTATAGAAAGCCCTATAAACTTTAATCAATTAATCGAAAGTTTGCTTTCACAATATCAAGTTGAAAGAGATGAGTGTCAGAAACAGGTACTTTCTTTTTTAGAGTCCTTAAATAAAGAAAAATTAATTAAATTAGAAAAAGATATCTAGTGTAGTGGGATCTATTTTATGTAAGGGATAGTGAGATCTTGAATAAATTAGTACTGCTTCATTCAATGGATTTGAAGACTAAATTACTTTTGGCAGAATCTTTTTTTTACTTAGGACTTGGTCGATATCTTAAAAGCATACCTTTTTCAAAAGTAGCTCCTTCGTTGGGGCAGCATATGGAAGAGACAGCGTATGAAACTATTAATTTTAACAAAAAAACTATAGCCAGTGTCTCTCAAGCAATTAATATAATGAGCAAATATACATTTTGGGAAAGCCAATGTCTTGTAAAAGCTATTGCAGCAATGAAAATGCTGGAGAAGCGTAACATCGAAAGCACTTTATATTTGGGAACAGCAAGAGATGAGTCAGGGGAACTTGTAGCTCATGCTTGGCTGCGAAGTGGACCATATTTTGTCACGGGTTCAGAAGGTAAGGAGAATTATACGGTTGTTGGCAAATTTGCTAAGAAAATTGGAGGATTAGAGAATGAGACTTAATTTAGCAAAGGTGCCTAGAGAATTAAAGATCATTTTCGAACTTTTAAAAGACGAAAGTATTGAAAACTTAGTTGAAAAAAGCAGGTATTTGTTTACTAAGATTGATTGGACTCTATTTTTAAAATTAAGTATACATCATCGTGTTTATACAATGATTTATCCCCGCTTAAAACAGCTTCCTGAAGACATAATCCCATCAAACGTTATTCAATATCTGGCTGACAAATACAGGAATAATACATTCAAAATGCTTTTCTTAAGTGCAGAAATGGAGCAGCTGAGCAAGAAACTTTCAGAACACCAGATACGTGTTCTTTTTTTAAAAGGGCCAGTAATTGCCCACGATTTATACGGAGATATATCTCTCCGGACTTCTAGTGATCTGGATTTTCTCGTTCCTTTTGAAAAACTTGAAAGAACAGAAGAACTTTTGAAAACCCTTGGGTATGAAAAAGATGAATATATACATTCTGTGCTGGGCGATTGGAAGTGGAGACATCATCATTTTACTTATTTTCATCCTGTCAAAAAAACTAAAGCTGAAGTTCATTGGCGATTGAATCCTGGACCTGGCCTTGAACCTCATTTTGAAGATCTATGGAAGGAAAGGCGTAAAAGTGAACTGACATCTTCACCAATTTACTTTTTAGGAAAAGAAGACTTATTTTTGTTTCTGGTGTCGCACGGAGCAAGGCATGGATGGTCAAGATTAAGGTGGCTGTCAGATATTCAGCATATGATGGGGCAGGATATAGACTGGAATAAAATACAGGTATTGCTAAAAAAGCACCATTTCATTAATCAAGGTTCACAAGCTTTGGTTTTAGCATCGGAATTGTTAAATGCAGACGTTAAAACCAATATGACACATATGGTGGAAAATAAAAAATCAAGAGGACTCGCTCAGGAGGCAATTTTTTATTTTGAAAGAATGGTTAACTTACATACTGATCCTGTGCCTGATGAGATCTGGAAATATCATGCAAAACATTTATTTAGTTTAATGTCGCCAAAACAAAAATTACTCTTTTTATTTAGTTGCATTCATCCTTTGCCAGAGGACGCTGAAACACTCCGGTTGCCAAATCGACTTCATTTTTTGTATTTTCCTTTACGCCCCTTTTTATGGGCATGGAGGAAAACGAAAAGAGAAACAAGATACCTTAGGGGGCAAAAATCTTGAATCTAATCTTGTATTTTCTGAAGCAAATACAATCTTATGCTGGGAAAAGACTATATATAAACTTATTAGCTACTGTGTTTATAAGTTTATTAGATGGTGTAGGTATTTTATTGCTTATTCCCATGATAAGCATTACTGGCATTATCGATTTTAATGTGGGGAATACCCCTTTTAACGAGATTTTCTCTTTTTTTGACCGTATTCCAAGCAGTGTCGGTCTGCCTTTCATTCTATTAATTTTTGTTCTTATCGTGATCTTACAAAATATTTTACATCGTTACATAACGATTCAGAACATAAAAATCCAGCATGGTTTTTTTCGCCACTTGCGAGTAAACACGTATCATTCTTTGCTCCACGCAAACTGGGCTTTTTTTATAAAAAATAGAAAATCCGACTTAATCAATTTATTAACAACTGAAGTTGCCCGTTCTAGCGCCGGAACTCATTCGCTGCTGCTGTTTTTGGCATCTCTAATTTTTACTGTTATTCAAATCGGTCTAGCCTTCTTTCTTTCTCCCAGTATTACGTTTTTCTTATTGCTTTGCGGGGCTTTTATTGTCTTTCTAAACAGGGAATTTTTAAAGATGTCACTAGCTTTAGGGAAAAAAAATTATTCTCTAGGGAAAGAATACCTTGCTGGAATTACCGACCAAATTAATGGTATTAAGGATATTAAAAGCAATACTCTTGAAAAATCCAAAATGAATTGGTTTCTAAATGTTACTAAAGGAATGCAAGATGAACAGATTGAATACACCACATTAAGGACTATGTCCCAACTCTATTACAAAGTGGCTTCTTCTGTACTTATAGCTGTGTTTATTTTCATTGCAGCAAACATGTTTCATGCACAGGCGGGGGAATTAATGCTGATTATTGTGATCTTTTCAAGATTATGGCCAAGAGTTGCAGGTATTCAAAGTTCTTTAGAGCAGATTGCTACTATGCTTCCCTCATTTCATGCTGTGAAGAATCTACAAAATGAATCCAGAATAGCTGTTGAATTCAAAGAATCTGAGAACCTTTCAATTAGTCCTATTCAAATCAAGAAAGAAATTGAATGTAAAAGTGTATATTTCCGTTATTCTCAAAAACCCTTAGATTCCTATGCATTAGAAGATATCAATCTTGTTATACCTTCGAATAAAATGACAGCATTCGTCGGAAGATCTGGCGCAGGAAAGAGTACATTAATAGATATTTTGATGGGATTAAATCTTCCAGAAAAAGGTCAAGTATTAATAGACGGTAAACCTCTGACGAGTGAAAACCTGCTTTCAATGCGTAAAGCTGTTAGTTACGTGCCGCAAGATCCATTTCTATTCAATGCGAGTATTAAAGAAAATCTTCTAATGGTTGTATCTGATGCTACAGATGAAGAAATATGGAGAGCATTAGAATTCTCATCAGCTGCTGAATTTGTTAGAAAACTGCCCAATGGATTAGAAACATTAATTGGAGATAGGGGTATTCGTTTATCAGGTGGGGAGAGACAGCGAATTGTCCTATCCAGAGCAATATTACGGAAGCCTTCTATACTTGTTTTAGATGAAGCTACAAGTGCTTTAGATAATGAAAACGAAGCAAATATTCAAAGAGCATTAGAAAGGCTTAAAGGAAGTATGACAATCATTGTCATTGCTCATCGACTGTCAACAATAAGAAACGCAGATCAGGTAATTGTCTTAGATCAAGGGAATGTCATTCAAAAAGGTGAGTTTGGTCAGCTGGCGAAAGATAAGAAAAATCTTTTTGGGAAATTATTAAACAATCAAAAAGATGCAAGTCTTTAACGTCAAATAGATGAAAGATAACGTTAAAAGCCACTATAAATCTTTTATAGTGGCTTTTATTTATATTCTGTTATCAACACTAAACAATAAGTAATCCACAAGATCCAAATAAACCCTCAAACTCCGATACTCCCGATCCCTAATCTTCTCATATTCCCACCACTTACCGTAATTCTCTGGTACCGAGAGTTGTTCAGGATATATTATTTCATCAAACACCCTATAAACGATTTTCAACGTTCTCTGAACTCTTTTCAAAGTTTTATCTTTCTTTGCCTGGTTAAACAGAGATTCAAAGCAAATCTTATTATCCAAAATATACACCGTTTGAATCACATCAATAAAATGCCTCAGGGAATCTAAATTATGACGCCATGCATGAAGCACAATCATATAAAAAGCATGCTGGTGGGAGAGTTCTTTAATATGTTGATAAGCCATTATAGGAACCGCATCATTCCAAAACTCAATAATGTCCAGATCTGAGGTATTTTCTTTTAATAGGTTCCAATGTATTTCGACTCTTAATGGAATGGAAGAACCAGGCAAATCCAATCTGTAGCAGCAGTGAAAGTGATCTTTAGGACCCTCATCTTCATAGATGAATCCTCGATTTCTTAGTAATTCATCAACCGTTTGTTTGTCCTTTTGATGGATCAGTAAGTCAATATCAGAAGTAGATCTTGCTGCGATATGGCCAAAGTATTTTTCCGCAAAATAGACACCTTTTAAAGGGATGGTGTCTATTTTTTGAGTTTCAAATAATTTTAATATCTTTTCCATTTGTACTTTAATAAAAAGGTTTTGAAGCAAGATTTGATCTGTTGCTTTCTTTAAGTAGTCAGTGAAAAAAGCAGGTGTTTCATTAAGACGGTCATGTTGTTTTAATAGGTAATAAACTTGAGATTCAATTGAAAAGTGATGGATGTCTTCTATTAAATATTGATAATCACTTTCCTTTTCTGGTAATTTAGTTTGATTATATATTGATTGTAAAAAGTGTATGATCATCTTTCATCCATCCCTTATTGAGAGATTGCTTGTAATGAAGGCAGCTTTTCTTTTGCTTTAAATTGCAGGTGTAATAATTTTCTATATAGACCTTCTTGAGTAATCAGCTCCTCATGTCTTCCCAACTGAACAATTTTCCCCTCATCCATAACTATAATAAGATCTGCATGCTGAATCGTTGATAATCGATGGGCGATAATGAGTGTTGTTTTGTTTTTGATTGCGGCTAATGCTTCTTTGACAAAGTGCTCACTCTCACTGTCTAGTGCTGATGTTGCTTCATCTAGTAACAGAATAGGTGCCTTTTTTAGGATGGCTCTTGCAATAGAAAGCCTTTGTTTTTGTCCTCCTGAAAGGCGAACGCCTCTTTCGCCGACTTCTGTGTCATACTGATTTGGCAATGTCATGATAAAATCATGAATGTTTGCTTGTTTTGCTGCAGTGATCAGCTCTGAATTTGAGATGTTTGGCCGTGCGAGCAAGAGGTTATCTTTGATTGTTCCAGAGAAAAGAAAGGTCTCTTGCGCAACATATGCAAAAGAATTTCTTACCACAGAGGGCGGAAGGTGTTCTTCTGGATTGTGATCCAGCATGATCGTTCCGCTATCTGACTGATAGAAGCCTTGGATGAGGTGAAAGAGTGTTGATTTTCCTGCACCGCTTGGCCCGACAATCGCAACTGTTTGGCCCGCTGATATATCTAAAGTAAGGTTATCTATCGATTTTTTTTGCTGATCGTAACTGAAGGTAATGTTCTTCAGTTGAATAGAGCCTTTGATTTTTGATGGAACGTATTCAGGAAGATGGTTTAGTTCAACTTCTTCATTTAATACGTTTGATAGTCTTTCAACTGCTGATGCTGAACTTTGGAAGCTGCCCCAAATTCCTGCTAAACCGGTAAGCGGGGAGATCAGATGCTGCATCAGAGTAACAAAGGTGAGCAGCGAACCAACTGTAATCATTGATTTAGAAACAAAATAAGCTCCTAGGCAAAGTCCCGTTATATAAGTGATGGAAGTAATGGCTTCTCCGCCAATATAAAAAAAGCCACGGAGCTTTGTATTTTTCATTTCTAATGTAAAGAGTTCCTGGTTTTGACTGTTTTGCTTTTGAGCCATTTTTTTCTCTAAAAGAAAAGATCGAATAACGGATAAACCCTGGAAAATTTCATTAAGTGTACTGTTTATATCGCTGATTTGAGTAAACATTTTTCTGCTGTTGTTTCTGAGCAGGATGCCAAAAACAGTCCCAATTACAATGGCAAGAGGGATCACAGTAAAACCTATTAATGCCATCTGCCAGTTGATGATAAACATGTAAACAGAAACAGCAGCAAATGTTAAAGGGAGCTGAATGAGATAAAGCAGGTTGCTGCCGATGACTCCTTCGATGCAGTTGACATCGTTTGTGAAATGAGTCATTAAATCTCCAGTTCGCATGTTTGATGTTTTTTTCACTGGCAGCAGAAGAAGATGCTTTAAAACTTGCTCTTTGAGTTCAAGTTTTACTTTATTGATCGTTACGGACTCTAAATAAGTGTAAAAGTACGTCGTTGCCAAACTTATACTTAGTAAACCAAGGCCAAGCGGCAGCAGCCATTTTAGTTTATCCGTTTCATTTTGAACGGCAGCATCTGTGATCGTTCCAAAGAACCAGGCAAAACCGATCGTTAATAAAATTTGAGAGAGCATAATCAAAAAAAGAGATATGTAGGAACTTTTGTACTTTAATAGATAGGGACCCAGCAAAGTGAATGTCCTGCGGATATCTTCTATTAAAAACATGTTTTTGAATGTGATCCATTTCTTTGTGATCATAGCGCTTTACCGAGTCTTCTTTTTAAATAGAAGCGGAACAGCCGTGCTGAGAAGGGAGATGATACGACTGCCTGACTATAAAGAAATGCAAATGGCTTATACATACTGATCATGCCTTTCTTTTTTTGAACAGATTCCAGGCAGCCAATCACTTGAGCAGGTGATACTGGCTCATCAAGGCATTCGTTTGTATCGCCTTTTAGGAAGTAATGGCCCTTTTCATAGCGGTAAAATCTGTGGGCAATCATCTTCCCTGATTTTGAATAGAAGAGAAGGATCTGCCCTTTTTTAAGGTTTCTTTTATCGAATTTTGTAAATCGGCAAATTTCACCTTTTTGAATAAAGGGATACATGCTGAAGCCTTCAGCAGGCAAGTCAATCCATCCGTGTTTATCAATAGTCGCTTTCAATAGATTGATTGTATTCTGATCAAACCGCATGTTCAATCAATCCGTAATGTTCCAGTTCTTTTAGAAAGCATTGAAGCTCATTTTTTGTTTCCTGATTGTCGTTATTAAACTGTGTTTGATAAGACAGAACCAGTTCGTCTACAGTGTGTGCATCTTTTAGCAATGACCAGCAGAATCCGCCAGGTTCATTTAACTTCGTAATGGTGAATTGCCCGGAGTGGAGAATCATCCATTCTCCATCGATTTCTATTGTTTCGCAATCTGGTGCTTGTTTATAATAAGTTGTCATGAAATCATCTCCCAAAATCGATTATTTTTTTGAAAATAAAGATCATAAATGTCAACTTGTTCTACGAGAAATCTCAGCATGGGGAGAATTCTTTTTGTTTCTTTTTTATTACTGGGCCAATAGAATACTTTATCCAATAACGCTAAAAGGGCAGATGATTTATCAACCCGTTTTCTTTCTATTGAAAGAGATTGATGGAGAAGGTCAATGCTCAGCAGTTTTATATTAGAAACAGGTGCATGTCCATGCAATTCACTTCTAAATGGTGAGTCATAGGCAAGAATACCGTCTTTATCGATTTTTATGATTGTTGCTTCGTCCGACAAAAGCGGGCGGGGAGAAGACAGTTTTGCTGCTGTGGATTTTCCTGCTCCAGAATGTCCTGTAAAAATGTGTGCTCCTTTTTGCTCAAGGACACAAGACGAATGAAGAAGAATGCCCCAGTTTTTGTGAACAATAAAAGAACTGTATAGGTTCATTAAAGCGTGTTTTAGTGCGAGTTCATTGTGAACGTGCACTTCCGCCTGCGTGTAATTTGGGTCAACTGTAATTTTGTAGTCTGCTCTTTTAAAAGTGATGGAATTTTGGGTTTCAGAAATCTCTACATCATAATTTTTAAAGGGCTGACCGTATCCTTCCGCAATAAATATCGACAAATCTATTTTTCTGCCATTATCTATTAATAGGAATTGGTGAGTTAAAAATTTAACTAGTTTCTTATTTTCACAATGCAGTCTTATGTTATGCTCACCAATTTTAGTATTTATAAAGGTCATATAGTTCTCCTCAATCATCATATAAAGAAGGCCATAAGACATATGGACCTTCTTTATTGTGGATTTTAATTTCCTTTTCCCTTTCCTTTCCCTCCCCCATTATCATGGCGGGGACCGGTATATGGCGGATTAGGATAATGAATCCCGCCATTTCCATTTCCAGGGTGATCCACATTGCCATGGCCTTTATTCCAGCTCTGAGCTGTCTCAAACCGAACCGGCTGGTGACTTAAAACCATAGGACGTGATACATTTCCTTCATGTTCATTCTTCATAGTAGGCCTCATTTCTCAATGTAATTCTTTATAAAGAACAAAATACTTGTAGTTATTTTTTTCAGAATCACATAGAAGATTTTTGTTCTTTATAAAATAAATTATAGTTCTTATTAACGTACGTTGGTAGTTTTATTTTTCGACAAACAGTACTATTTTCACATTTTTTAAAGAAATTATGATTATTCGTCTAAATAGCAGCACATTATAAAAGTTTGACTATATAATCGAATTATTGATATATTTGCTTATATAATCGAATTTCTAGGAGGTTTCATTAAATGCCCCAACACCCAGCCTCAATTTTCATCATGGACATCCAAAATTCCTCAGCAGAGGGGAGGGGTGAAGAATTATCAGCCTATTTAGAAAAAATGGTAAAATGGATTAAGACTTGGACAAATGAAGAAGTGATTGTGAAACATCGCAGAGGAGATGAAATCATCTTGATTGCAAATGGGTATTCAACTGCATATGAAATTGCCCATTTCATCAGCGTCATATGGAACCTGCCAGACAATCCTCCATATTTCGGAGTTTCCTTTGGAGACATCAATAGAGAACTAAAAGAGATTGATATTGAAACGTGGATTCATCCCATGATCAAGCTTGCGAGGGAAGCCAATGAATCTCTGAAAAAAGAGGGAGATGACAGATCTCAATTCAAGTTTTATATAAAAGAAAACAGGGCTGAGGTTCAACTTTTGATGAATTCCCTGCTGATGATGCATCAAAAGCTGGTGAATGAACAAACAGATCTGCAGAAGCGCGTGTTTTCCTTATTTGAGATTTTCAATCAGCAGAGAAAAGTGGCAAGAATTTTAGGCAAATCCCCATCCACGATATCAAGTCACTTTAAGAAAGGGAGCGGAGATGATTTGAAAATGATTTTCAATAATTTGATCATTGTTTTGAACTCGCTTCAGCAAAAAGAATTCCCTGATTCACATCCAGCTCTGCCAAAATTGCAGCAGTCCATCCGCACCCATTTACAGCTGCACATCAGCGAATGGTATTCAAAAGAGGAAGGAAAGGGGAACACATGATTTTATTATGTCTCATTCTGGCTCATTTAATTGCTGATTTTTTTCTCCAATCGGATGAGATGGTGAGGGAAAAGCTGAAAAATTTGAAAAAGCATATGCTGCATCATTTTATAGTCCTTTTACCGGTAACGCTTGTGTTCTGGGCATTGTCCTTTGATTTTGCAAAGCCTCTGGAATATGTCGTTTTGCCGATCTTATTTTTATTAGGCACTCATTTTCTGATCGATTTTCTAAAAATAAACCTGCTGGACAAAACAACCGGCCAGCAAAATATGAAAAAGCTTTTCTATTTTATTGCAGATCAGATTATCCATCTGGCAATGATTATCATTGCTTGTCATTTATTTTTTAAGGTAACTTTTTCTGAACTGCTGGAAAAAGGAATTGAGCTCTTAATAGAGAATTCTTCTTTAAGTATACTGAATTCCGTCCTTTTTATAATCATTATTTTGATTTTGGTGACAAGTGTGAGCGGGCATATAATACGGATCTTGCTCGGAACGCTGCCGGCTCAGCTGCTTTCGTTTGAGGGCAGGTATGCTTTTAAGAATGAGCGGAAAGAGGAGCAGATGAATTCAGCCGGGGGACTTGTAGAGGAGTACAATTATTATACTTTTAATAAGCATGATCTATCGCGGGGAAAGCTGATTGGGTACATCGAGAGGCTGCTTGTCATAATTTTAACTTTTTATAGTGCTTATCCTGCGATTGCATTTATTGTAACGGCTAAGTCGATCGCGCGATTTAAGCAGATGGACGACCGGAATTGGGCTGAGTATTTTCTTCTTGGGACATTAACATCTATGTTTCTTGGCATTTTCTTTGGCTTGCTGCTGAGGGAAGTTTTAATTTAACAGGAGGAGATGTTGTCAGTGAGGCAGATTATTGCGATGGGGGGCGGAGGGTTTTCGATGGAGCCTGAAAATCCGCTGCTTGATCAATACATATTAAAGCAAAGTATGAAGGATCTTCCGAAAATTTGTTTTGTGCCGACTGCGAGCGGAGATCAGAATCAATATATCGAACGGTTTTATGATGCCTTTCATTCTCATCCATGTATACCTGATCATCTAGCTTTGTTTGATCCTCATTTTCATGATCTGGAGGATTTTGTCATGTCGCAGGATATTCTTTATGTTGGAGGCGGCAGTACGAGAAACTTGCTTGTTTTATGGAAAGAGTGGGGTTTGGATTCGATTATTAGAAAGGCTTATGAGAACGGGACCATTCTTGCAGGCTTGAGTGCGGGAGCTATTTGCTGGTTTGAAGAGGGGCTGACAGACCCCATGAACGCTCCGCTGTATAAATTAAACGGACTTGGCTTCCTGCATGGCAGCTGCTGCCCTCATTATGATGGGGAGGAGAAACGGAGACCTGCTTATCAGGTACATATTTTATCCGGAAAAATGAAACCAGGATACGGGCTTGATGATGGTGCTGCGGTTCACTTTACAGATGAAAAAATTTATAAAATCGTCAGCTCCAGACAGGAAGCTAAAGCATATTTTGTCAATAAATCAGAAGATTCAATATACGAAGAAGAAAAAATTCCCTTATATCTGGGTATTCAGTAATGCAGCTATTTTTTAAATACAATTGGCGCGTCAGAGAAGAGTGGTTTGAATGGTGCAAAGACCTGACTGGCGAAGAATTGCAGCAAAAACGGTCAGGAGGGGTGGGGAGTATTATCGAAACACTGATTCATATCATTGATGTAGAATACAGCTGGATCAATGTACTTAAGGGTGATGCGGTCATCGATTATACGATCAGGGAATACGACTCACTAGAAAAGATTATCCGATTATCCAGAGAACTGCAGCCAGAAATGATCTCGTATCTCCAGAATTGGAACATCGCATGGGAAAATGAAAATGTATCTCCGCCTTGGTTGGACGGCACCTATAAAAAAGGGGAAATCATCCGCCATGTCATTGCCCATGAAATTCATCACGCGGGACAGCTGTCTGTCTGGGCAAGAGACATGGGGAGGGAGCCTGTTGGAGCAAGTTTTATAGGCAGAGGGTTCATTCCAGAAAAAAAAGGCTAGATATCCAGCCTTTTAAAAAGATTCATTCACTTCCCAGGCTTCTACTAATTGATAGGCAGCATTGTAATCATATCCTTTTCCGAGCAGATAGGACATGGCGGCTACCTCCATTAGAGCATGCTGGTACGAAGTGAAATGTGCTTCTTTTAAACCATGCTGTACAAATGGGTGAACAGCACTTAATGTGGATGATTTTAGTTTTTGCATGACTGGCTTAGGATATCGTGCGTATGGATATGGCATGTAATGATACAATGTAAAACCTCCTCATTATGATCATCATTAGCATATGCAGGATAAACGGCTAAGTTCCTGCATAATCCGTATTATTTTTTTTGATAAAAGCAGATACTATCAAAAAAATGATAAGGATGTTGAAGATGGAAAAAACGATGATCAAAGGACTGTTTGCACTTTGTGCCGTATTGTTCCCTTTTGTAATACGAAAGCCAAATGTAAAGGAAATGCTTATTGTCTTTTTTGCCAAAGGTATATTGTCTACCATTATTGATGCTTATGTTGTCAATACTAAAAGAGTCAAGTACCCTGTAAGGCCATTTTCAAAGATTTTCAATACAAATATTCTGTTTGATTTGGTGTTTTTTCCGTTATTAAGTGTCATTTGGGTCCGTCAATCTTACAAAGATAAATTACCGGGGATCCTGTTGAAAAGCTTAACCTGGAGTGTGCCGATGTCCATTGCTCAGTGGTATATGGAAAAAACGACCCGTTTATTTAAATGGAAGAAGTGGTCTGTCTTTCATACCTTTGCAAGTATCAGCTTTACGCTTCTTACGATAAGAGCACTTGCAGCAGGTGTGAAAAGAACAGATAAAAATGAATATACATATCAGGAAGATTAATTAGAAATGGGATCTTATGCAGATCCCATTTCTTCTTTCCGGTCAATTCTCAAATTAAAGACAAGACCAAATAATACAAGCAATCCTCCAAGTATTTTCCCTTGAGACAATTCACCAAGTGCAAAGTAGTCAATCACAATACCCGTAAATAACTGCCCAATGAAAATAAAGAGGGTTAAATAAAAAGCAGATACTTTTGGCGTGAGGTAGCTTGAAAGAAAAATGACTATGACTCCTGCTGCACCGCCTAAGTAAGCCCAGCTTGGAACTTCAGATAAGTCTAAAGCCGAAAAGGAAACAGCCTCGCTGCTGAATAAAAGAAAAACCAGGGATAATATCAGACCTGTCACAAAATTGATGAGCGTGCCTTCAAGTAAGCCAATTTTGTCTGCAAGGTTGGAATTGATGATTCTTGCGATAACAATTGAAACTCCCGCTAAAATAGAAATAATCAAGTAGACCATTGTAAATACCTCCTTAATAAAACGTCATAACGGCACTGCCCAGCAGAATAAATGCCAGACCAATGCATTTTGTTTTGTTGAATTTTACGGTTTTCATTCCTAAAAGCCCGTAGTGATCGATGATAATGGCAGCCAGGGACTGCCCTAACAATCCAAGGGCTATCGTGACAGATACCCCAAGTGACATGAAGCTGATATTTGAAAAAAGGACGGTAAGCACTCCAATGGCACCAGCGCTGTACAAATAAAGCGGCAGTCCTTTTTGAAAATGAATAGGTTTTTTTATAAAGAAAAAAACTGCGGAAATGGCAAGAAGCCCGACGAAATGAATGGCAACACTAGAGGTGTAATTTCCTATGCCATTTGAGAGTTCTCCGTTCAATACAATCATGATGGCAATAAAAGCGCCAACTGCAGCAGAGATCAGGTTGTACAAAATATTCACTCCTTCTCTAGATGTCTTGTTTCATTATCCATATATAAAAGTGATATAATGATGACATATGTCACATAGTTGAGGTTTTTTATGAAAAAATTACAAAATCAGAAATTGTTTGAAGAGTACATAGCGGTGAACAAAATTGCCGGGTATTTTTCCGAGGATATGAAAGAATGGATGGAACTGTACGTCTTTTCAAAAAATGAATATTTATGCCGGGAAGGAGCAGAAATGGATTATCTCTATTTTTTTGTAGATGGACGTGCGAAGGTTTACACGACATTAAGCAACGGGAAATCCCTGCTGCTCTCATTTTATGAGGGATTTAAAGTGCTGGGAGATGTAGAACTATTCCAAGTGCGGGGAGCAGCATCAAGTGTTCAGGCTATTGACGATACATATTGTATTGGCATTTATTTGCCGCAAGTAAGAGAAAAATTGCTGCGGGATCCTGTTTTTTTAACCTTTATGGGATATTCTCTATCCGACAAGCTGAACAGGCTTTCAAAAAATAGCTCCATCAATCTGTATTATCCGCTTGAACATAGACTTTCAAGCTATATTTTAGCTACTGGTGTGAAAAAGGAGAGCATCCTGTTTAAAGAAAACCTGACGTACCTCTCTGAAATGCTCGGCACAAGCTATCGTCATCTGCTGCGGACGCTGGATATGCTTTGTAAAAGAGGAACAATCCGAAAAAAAGAGAATGCTTATGAAGTGATGAATGAAAGTGAATTGCGAAAGCTTGCAGGGGATATTTATAGATAGGTGAGTAGATAAAGAATGAATGGACATTCAGTGAACGTTTCGAATGATGTGGGGACTGACATTTTCTGAGGACTTCAGTATTGCATAGTGTTAAGTCGGCTCAGAAAACGGGGTTTCAACATTAGACTAACTTATATAGTCAGACTTATAATAAGAAAAGTAAATTTGTAAAGCGATTACAAAAAGTGAAGCTTGAGATTTTTATCGTATATGGTATTCACTTCCATCAGCACATTCGATTGTACCAAAAGTGAAAAGGGAAATACCGTATTAATTCATATTATGATAGAATGTAAATTGTATTGTTTAGCAGGAATATTCCAAACTTTAGCCCTATTTATTATTCCTCTTCTAAACAAAAATAGAAATACATATGATTCTTCTGCAAGAATTTAGGGGTGCTTTTACTTATGACAGCTTCAGACGAGTTAATTCGGTTTTTAGATGATAATATTTCTACTTTTATCGCTGTATGGCGGCAAAATATTACGATTTCAGATGACGATCTTCATCAGGAAGAAGTAGAGAAAAACGGGATGAGGATGTATGACTTGGTAAAAAAAACCATTCAGCGGCCGTTAAGCTCAGATGAAATTGATATTTTGGCTAGTAAAGTAGCTCTAGAAAGAGTAGAAGCAAATGTAAACATTGGTGATTTCATAAATAATGTGAATCTTGGAAGACGTGCAGTGATCGGGTATATTGTCAGTTCTGGAATTCCGCGAAATGACCTGCAGCCTTATATTGAAGAAATCAATGTTCTTTTTGATCAGTTTTCTTATTTTGCTGTGAAAAAATACACTGAGGTGAAAGAAGAAATACTGCAGGAAAAAATTTCATTCATTGATCAAAGCCATAAAGAGAGGCTGACCATATTGGGTCAAATGTCATCAAGCTTTGTCCATGAATTCAGAAATCCGCTGACAGCAGTAAAAGGCTTCATTAAACTGATGCAAAATGATCATCCTGATTTGAAGTATTTGGACATCATCAGTCATGAGGTTGATCAGCTGAATTTTAGGGTGTCACAATTTCTCCATGCATCCAAAAAAGAGACGATAGAGAGTAAACGTGAACTGCTTGACCTCAGTGAATTATTAGATGAAGTTCTATCATTTATGTATCCCAGTCTTCTTGACGGCAGCGTTAAAGTACAGGAAATCTCCAAAAGAGAAACCAGGGTTATGGCGAGCAAAGATGAATTAAGGCAAGTTTTTTTAAATCTTTTGCTTAATTCCATTGATGCGCTTCAGAAAATAGAGTCTGACCGTACGATTACGATTGAATTTGAAATGATTGATAACATGACATATATACATATTGGAAACAATGGTCCAATGATTCCGCCGAAGCAAATTCAATCGATTTTTGAACCGTTTTTCACTACAAAAGAATTAGGAACGGGAATCGGCCTTTATATCTGCAGAAAAATAATTGAAAGTCATCAAGGGGCGATTCAATGTTCTTCTGATGAGCAATCGACCCGGTTCTCCTTATCACTTCCGCATATTACCGCATAAAAGAGGACCTGGAATAGAATCCAGGTCTATTTTAAATTCTTTATTAATTTTGAAGTGATAATCGCCATAAATAAAGTACTGATAATGAATCCAATCAGCATTTCAGAAGCAGCAATCATGTTAGAGATTACACCAATCGAAGTAATATCTCCAAATCCAGTTGTTGTAAACGTCGTAATACTGTAGTACAAAAAGTCATCACCTGAAAGCTCTTTTCCCGAGAACTTAAAGGATTTTTCTCCTTTAATCCGGTATATTTGCATAAAAAGATTTGCATAAGTTGTAATAATTAATGAGAGAAGAAAGCCAGAGCCTGTAAAGATGTTTTGAAGGCTTTCCTCTGTTTTCGGGATAGTGATAATAAATTCAAAAAGAAAATACAAACAAATGAGGAGCATAAATAATAAAGCTATAAAAAGTATGTAATGAGGAATATTTAGTGTTAAAAATGTTTCTGCCAAAAGCAGGGTGATCATGAATACGTTTAGAGCAAGGTATATATACAGTTTTTTTTTATTAAATTCATGTTTTGCCAGCATAGTTCCCTCGTTATAATGGATTTCTACTATTTTCTCCTTTCAAAAAAATCTCATACAGTATACTTTTATTACTAACTAACACAAAAGTGCGTACTTGTTAAATTTGCTTATTTATCTAATAATGTTTTTATTAAGAAAAAGAGAAAGAGAAAGAGAGGGGTTTTCATGCAACTTAGAGTATCCGCAGTACAATATGATCTTCACAGCATCCGTTCCTTTAAAGAATTTGCAGATCAGGTGGAGCATTATATGAAAACAGCAGAGGAATTCGGTTCTGATTTCGTTTTATTTCCGGAGTTTTTTACAACTCAGCTTATGTCCATAGGAGATGCAGAGGGAAATGCTTTAACCATAAACGAATTGCCTGATTTTACAGATCAATATCGGGAATTATTTATAAACCTTGCGCAAAAAACTGGTATGCATATTATTGGAGGGACGCATGTTACTAAAAGAGAAAATCGCCTTTATAATGTTGCTCACTTATTTTATCCGGATGGAAGAGTGGCTGAACAGGCAAAGCTTCACATTACACCGACAGAGGTTCATGAGTGGAATATGACGCCTGGAGACAATCTTGAAGTATTTGAAACAGAAAAAGGAACAATCGCCATGCTGACGTGTTATGACATCGAGTTCCCCGAAGTAGTCCGTATTGCAAAAGCAAAAGGTGCAGATGTTATTTTTTGTCCATCCTGTACCGATGATCGTCACGGTTTCTACAGAGTTCGTTATACCAGTCATGCCCGGGCAATCGAAAATCAAGTGTATGTAGTAACCACTGGTACTGTAGGATCCCTTCCAACTGTTGACTTTATGAGAGGGAACTTTGGTCAAGCAGCTGTTATTACACCAAATGATGTACCATTTCCTCCGAAAGGGATAGCGGCTGAAGGTGAAATCAATCAGCCTATGATTGTAACGGCAGATCTTGATCTTGAGCTTCTTTATAAAGTCCGTGCGAGCGGTTCAGTTACAACATGGCGTGATCGCCGTACAGATTTATATCCTGATTGGGAAGCAAAGCAGGGGGATCGGACTCTGCTATAAGGAGGAGTTCTCTTGTATGTAAAAGAATTTTTTGTTTTTGATGGTGACAAGCCTGTTAAAGCAGTCGTTCGAAACTACACTGAAAAGGATTTTGATGCATTAATAGGCATTCAGCAGGAGAGCTTTCCTCCTCCGTTTCCGTCTGAGCTGTGGTGGAATGAAGAACAGCTGACAAATCATATCACGCTCTTTCCAGAGGGCGCACTTTGCATTGAAATAAATGGAGAAGTCTCGGGTTCCATGACGGGACTGCTTGTTCAGTTTGATCCAAATCACCCTGTGCATACATGGGAAGAGATCACAGACAATGGGTATATTCGCAATCATGATCCAAACGGAAATACTCTTTATGTAGTTGATATTGGTGTTCGTCCCGCCTACAGAAAGGCAGGACTTGGAAAATGGCTGATGTTTTCCATGTATGATGTGGTTGTACACATGGGATTGGATAGGCTGCTTGGCGGGGGAAGAATGCCTGGTTATCAGCAGCATTCAGATAAATGGACGCCAGAGCAATATATTGATCGTGTGGTAGAGGGAAATTTAAAAGATCCAGTTATCTCATTCTTGCTGCGCTGCGGAAGAACGCCTGTCCAAATTGTACCCAATTATTTAGAGGACGAGGAATCGTGCAATTACGGCACGTTAATGGAATGGAAAAATCCTTTTAAAAAATAAGAAGTATGGAATATAAAAAAATAAATAGCATTGCCGACCCGTTGTTCAAATCCATGCATGAATGAATGCAAAAGGTCTTCCCTCCTGAGGAAGTACTTGAATTTGATCTTTGGAAAGGCTTGAAGATCCGGGTATTCGCGTTTTGTTGCCGTTAAAAATGGAGAGGTTGTGGGTGCAACAAAATACCGTTACTATGAGGATTTTAATGTAGCAATGACTGATTTTACAATTATCGGCCAGCCATGCCATGGAATTAGACCATTTTTGGCACATTAGCAGCTGAAAACGGAATGAAAGTAGCTTGAATGTTTGCCGAAATCTATGATCCATATCAGGTGGAAAACTACGAGTTTGGCGGCGTTAAGCCAATGGATCCTTATGTGCGCCGTGAGGTATTAGGCCACCTGGGATACAAACGTCTGGACTTTGCTTAGTTCATCTATCTTGGAACAATGATGGTGAAGCAGTGACAGGACTTGATCTTGCATCCAATGACAGAATAGGCAAGCTTTTTAATACGATATTATTCCGTGCTCACAAATAAACCTCAAGCGTGGGCAGAAATGATCGGAAATTTGGAGACAAAAGAAAAGCAGGCTTACTGATATTATGATGAACGAAAAAATCCTCGTTTGATGACGAGGATTTTTTCGTTCTAAAACGTGTTATAAATATTATCGCATTCACCAGCTCTAGGTTGATAAAAACAATGCAGTTTGTAGCGTGCGACGTGCGGCTGATTATACCAAGTAGGAGGGCAGTCTCCTGGCGGTCTGAAATACCATAAGCTGAATTTTGCGGGCCAATACCTTTCTCCGGCAATACTCCGCCTCGCCAGCCTCTTTTCCTTTTCTCTTGCTCTTTGATAAAAATAACCGTGCTGAACAGCCTCAAAAGCGTGCGCTTGATAGACCATTTGCGGGATGGTACGAATGTTTTTAAAGTCTGAGCAATCCGCTCTAACCCGATTAATCCCTACATTTCCTACAAGCTGCATGCCCCTTACTCCTTCGCCTTCCGCTTCAGCCCGAAGCAATCTGGCCATTAAATCAATATCTGAGTTTGATGATTTTACAACTGCCATGATTTCGCCTCCATTGTCGTGCATATTCTTATCATATTCTAGAAGGCTCGCTGAATGACGCTTCAATTTCATTTTTTAAATAATGGAAAATTAAAAGTACTGATGAATGAGATATCGGAAAATGGCTTACATTCTGACCTCTCGTGCTATTCCATTTTTTTTAAAGAAGCAAATTCGTTTACAGATTTAATTAAAAAGGGTATTGTATAGAGATGGATTTAATCCGACTAATCACATAAGAAAAGGAGATTATATGATGTCTGAAACGACTTTAAATAGGAATTCTGTATATAAACCGCGAACAACTGTTATCTCGGAACTAAATCCGATACAAAAGCCGCTTGTTGCGGCAGGATTACTTGCAGCTATCATTTTATTCATTGCGATTTTAAGTACAACTAACGTGACTCAAGCTGTGTTATATATTATTGGAATTATGCTTGGCGCTACCTTGCTGCACGCTCGCTTTGGTTTCACATCTGCCTTCAGGCGTCTGATGTCCGTAGGAAACGTTCAAGGTCTCCAGGCTCACATGCTTATGCTTGCCATTGCTTCAACATTATTTGCTGTTATACTAAGCACCGGCTTTAGCTTTACGGGAACAACTCCGGCAGGATATGTTTCGCCAGTTGGTGTAAGTGTTATTTTCGGATCTTTTATCTTTGGAATTGGGATGCAGCTTGGGAATGGGTGTGCTTCTGGAACACTTTATTCTGTTGGCGGCGGTTCCTCTTCAATGATTCTAACTCTGATCTCATTCATTGCGGGGTCTGTTATTGGCGCTTATCACTTTACATTTTGGATGGAAGATATGCCTTCATTACCACCTATTTCACTGGCGACTTCAACAGGTCTTGGTTATTTCGGAGCACTGCTTGTTCAATTAGCAGCATTCGCGCTTATCTATTGGATTACAGTGCAGTTTGCTAGAAAGAAAAACCCTCCAATGATGAAGCCACTGCCAACTGCGAAAGGCTTTAAAAAAATCATAAGAGGTTCATGGCCGTTGTTCGCAGCAGCTATTATTCTGGCACTTTTAAATGCTTTAACTCTTACAATTAGAGGCAATCCATGGGGAATTACATCAGCTTTTGCTCTTTGGGGAGGGAAGACGTTAATGGCAACCGGCATTGACGTTTCAACTTGGGGTTATTTTACAGGTGCAAACGGTGAGGCACTTACTAAAACGGTATTGGCTGATTCGACAAGTGTCATGAACTTTGGCATTATTCTTGGAGCCTTTATTTCAGCTGCAGCACAAGGAACCTTCAAACCGGGAAAAATTAAACCGGGCGTAGCAGGAGCCTCTATTATTGGAGGACTTTTAATGGGGTATGGTGCCCGTCTTGCATTTGGCTGCAACATCGGTGCTTATTTTGGCGGGATTGCCTCATTCAGTCTCCATGGCTGGGTTTGGATGATCATGGCGATGCTTGGTACTTTTCTTGCTCTATTTATTCGTCCGCTGTTTGGTCTGAAAAATCCTAAATCTACAGACTCAATTTGCTGAGAACCCTCTTATGAGGGTTTTTTTTATTAGTTCAAAAGGACTAAATGTTGAAAAAATAAGACAGATTCATTTACGAAACCGCTTTCTTCAACTACTATACAAATGAAAGTAACATTAAGGGAGGAATCGAAATGACATACAGAGCAAGTTCAGAAAGATATCAATCTATGAAGTACAATCGGTGCGGAAATTCAGGTTTGCTGCTTCCGGCTATTTCCCTTGGGTTATGGCACAATTTCGGCGGAGTAGATTCGTTTGAAAATGGCCGCGCTATGCTTCGCCGCGCATTTGATCTCGGGATTACTCATTTTGATCTTGCAAACAATTACGGACCTCCGCCTGGATCTGCAGAAGAAATGTTTGGACAAGTTCTGAAAACGGATTTTGCACCATACCGGGATGAATTAATCATTTCCTCAAAAGCAGGATATCACATGTGGGAAGGCCCATATGGTGAATGGGGTTCAAAAAAATATTTGATTGCTAGCTTAGATCAAAGCTTAAAACGAATGGGTCTGGACTATGTAGATATTTTCTATTCCCACCGTCCTGATCCAAATACACCTCTTGAAGAAACAATGGGGGCGTTAGATCAAATCGTGCGTCAGGGAAAAGCTTTATACGTTGGAATTTCAAGCTACACGGCTGAGCAAACGGAAGAAGCAGTAAAAATTTTAAACCGTCTCGGCACACCGCTGCTCATCCATCAGCCAAGTTATTCGATGCTGAACCGGTGGATTGAAAATGGCCTCCAGGATGTTCTTCAGGAAAATCGGATAGGCTCAATTGCCTTTTGTCCTCTGGAACAGGGCTTATTAACAAGCAAATATTTATCTGGAGTTCCTGCTGATTCAAGAGCTGCCAAAACAACTGGCGCCCTTAATGAAGACCGTGTGACTGAAGAAATGGTACATAAAATCAAAAAGCTGAATGAGATTGCAGCAGACCGCGGCCAGAACCTTGCCCAAATGGCATTGTCATGGGTTTTGAGAAAAGGACGCGTGACCTCAGCACTTATTGGGGCAAGCAGAGTAAGCCAGATCGAAGAGAATGTTGCTGCGCTGAATCATCTTGAGTTTACTGCGGCTGAGCTTGATAGAATTGAAGATATATTGGCCGATAAATAAAGGACAAGTCTTGCTTTTTAAGCAAGGCTTTTTTTATTGGTAGGAAATAATAAAATAATCTATTCCTAGATAATTGTTCAATAATATGTTGGGATTAAAATAGGGGGAATGATAGTGTATGAAGTCTAATTCTTAAAGACTTTTTTCTGGGTATTGGGATATGAAATCTGAACCTTACCCCTCTTCTTATCGTGCTAAAATACTAGAAACTGTTCAAAAAGCCACTTGTTGTGGAACAAGTGGCTTGGGCCATGCTAAATAGAGCGTTTATGTTGTGTCGGAGAACCCAGGTTCTTTTTGGCCGTAATTAAGTCGCTAT
Organism: Bacillus sp. V2I10; assembly: GCF_030817055.1. Classification (NCBI taxonomy): domain Bacteria; kingdom Bacillati; phylum Bacillota; class Bacilli; order Caryophanales; family Bacillaceae; genus Bacillus; species Bacillus sp. V2I10. The sequence goes on from NZ_JAUSYV010000001.1 coordinate 2,832,119, forward strand.
GCTCCGGAAAAAGTGCATCAAAACGTGAATGGAGAAGAAAAAGGGTTTCTTGGAAGAAAAAAGTGCATCAAAGCGGTTAATGGAGCAGAAAGAGTGCATCAGTGAATATAAAACTGCGTCAAAGCGGGTGAATGGAGCAGAAAGAGTGCATCAGTGAATATAAAGGTGCATAAAAAGGATGAATGGTGCAAAAAAGTCGATCTCCTCCCTGAAAAAAGTACATCATAGAATATCAACAAATCCTCAAAATCCACTTTTTTCAGTGAAACTTTAATAATCAGCTAAAAGTATGCCAGCGGCCGCTGTTGCGTCTGATAAGATTTTTAAGAAATAAGAAATATAATAGTTTGTCATTGTTGTCTAGCTCCATCGTTCAACTCCTTGGCCAGTACAAATCCGTCAAAAAAGTCAAGCCGGACCTTTCTGCCGGATTCTTCTCTTTCTGTCAGGGCTAAACTGCACTTGCGCTTTTCTTATGAAATCTAGTCTTATTGATTCAAATCAAAAAATTGTGGCGAGAAAAAGAGGACTTTTCCTTTTTAAGACTAATTAGTGATTATAATGACAGCATTTTTATAACAACTAATATATGAAAGCTGGTGATCTGTGATGAAAGAGATTCGAGTTGGAATGATTGGGTATAAGTTTATGGGAAAAGCTCACAGTCTCGCTTATCGGAATGTTCCATTCTTTTTTCCGGGAGCAGCAAGGCCTGTACTCAAGGCAATTGCCGGGCGCAGTGAAGAGAGTGTTAAGAAGGCAGCTGATGAGCTCGGCTTTGAAAGCTATGAAACAGATTGGCGAAAAATAATAGAAAGAGATGATATTGATTTAATTGATATTGTCACTCCAAATAATTCTCATGCAGAAATAGCAATTGCAGCAGCCGAAGCCGGAAAACATATAATATGTGAAAAGCCTTTAGCATTAAATGTTGATCAGGCTGAAAGGATGCTTGAAGCAGCGACCCGAAATAAGGTCATTCATATGATCTCGCATAATTACCGGTTTGCTCCAGCTGTTCAATATGCGAAGAAGTTGATTCAGCAGGGCAGGCTTGGGCGTATCTATCATGTTCGTGCAACGTATCTTCAGGACTGGATTATGGATCCTGATTTCCCGATTGCATGGAGATTAAAAAAAGAGGTCACTGGGTCTGGGGCTTTGGGTGATATCGGGGCACATATCATTGATCTGTCAAGATTTCTAGTTGGTGAGATTTCAGAGGTAGTTGGTGCAATGGAGACATTTATAAAAGAGCGGTCGATTGAAGGGGAAGCAGGGAAAAAAGGGAAGGTTGATGTAGACGATGCTGCTTCTTTCATCGCAAAATTTGAAAATGGAGCAATGGGAGTATTTGAAGCAACTCGTTTTGCAGCAGGAAATAGAAATCGTAATTGTTTTGAGATCAATGCTGAGTTTGGATCCATCAAATGGGATCTTGAGAACATGAACAATTTGCATGTGTACTTAAGTGAAGATGACAAAGGCCTGCAGGGCTTTAGGGTCATTAACTGTACGGAAGAAGAGCACCCTTATGCCCATGCATACTGGCCCGCAGGTCATATTATAGGATATGAACATACATTTGTGAACTTAATATCTGAATTGATGAAAGCGATTTCAAACGATGAACATAAACAGCCTAATTTTTATGATGGCTTGCAGAATCAGCTCATTCTTGATGCTATTGAGCGTTCATCTAATGAAAAGAAATGGATTTCCATTCCAAAGAAAATTGAACTATTGAGCTAAAGCGGGAGGAATCCTGCTTTTTTTATGTTTTTTTGAGGTTTTTCTTTAAATAATGCATGAATATACTTATTTATCATACAAAACACTTTTCTGTAGAAGAAATAGTTGTTATATTGAATATATCAACCGTTGAAAGGTGACGCTATGACAACTTTTAATCCTCTTTACCTAAAAGTGTATAATTTACTGTTAAACCAAATTAAGAGCGGAAAATTAAAGCAGGGAGATAAGGTTCCTTCTGAAAAAGAGCTTGCAGATCAATTTGAAGTAAGCCGTATTACCTCCAAAAAAGCATTGGATCTTCTCTCAGAAGAAAACTATATAGAAAGAATTCAAGGGAAGGGTTCATTTGTTATTCATCCTGACACTACTATTGATGCTGCTAATTCTGCAAAGCAGGATAGTTCAAAATGCCATTTAATCGGATTTATTCTGCCGGGTTTTGATGAGAGCTATGGAATAGAACTTGTAAAGGGGATTGAAAAGAGATGCAGTGAACTTGGTTTTACGATTCTTTTGAAACTCAGCTATGGAAGGAAGGAAATTGAGGAACAGGCAGTGAATGATTTCCTGGATATGGGAGCTGAAGGTTTGATTGTCTTTCCGGTACACGGAGAGCATGTAAATAATAAACTTCTTGAGCTGGTTTCAAAGAATTTTCCCGTCGTTTTGATTGATCGATTCATAAAAGGAATTCCTGCATCGTTTGTATGTACTGATCACAGAAAAGCAACGGTAGAGTTAACGAATCATTTAATTAAAATGGGACACAGAGAAATCGGGTTCATTACTCCTCCTTCAGAGGGAACGACAGCTATTGAGGAGAGAGTGATGGGTTTTCATATTGCCCATTCTGAACAAGGCGTGAAGCTAAATAGAGACTATATCTTGACTGAAATTAAAAATAGTATGCCAATAAACGAAATAACAGATTCACACGTTTTTAAAGAGGACAGCATGATTTTAGACAATTTCCTGGAAAAACATCACAATATAACAGCCATAGTAGCCTGCGAACATTCTATTGGAGAACAAGTTGCAGCTGGGTTATCGAGGCTTGGAAGGCGAATGCCGGATGAGGTGTCTGTAGTTTGTTTTGATTCGCCGAAGAATTCGAGAATTCAATTTACTCATATTAAACAGGATGAACAAAGTATTGCTATTAAAGCGGTAAATCTTCTGAAAGAAAAAATGCTGGATTCAGACTTTGCTGTGCAGCAGATATTTATTCCTCACACGATTATTGAAGGAGAAACAACGAAAGCTTTTTCTATGAAATAGGTCTGAATAATCAGGCCTTTTTTATTTATTTTTAAAAATTCTGAAAAATATATTGACTTACAATTTCCGAAGCTATTAATATAGTAGTTTAAAGAAGAGGGAGGCTTTCTGCCTCTTTTTGCTGTGCAAAAAAGTTTCGGTCAAAGGCGGGTCCTCTTTCGATCTTAAAGAGGAGAGATAACGAATGACTGTTGATATATTAAAGCTTGCACGTAAGAATGGTTTAAACCTTATTGAAGAAACGGCCGTATTGAATGAGTCAGGAATGGATTTTCAGGTCTTATTTGCAGAAGATGAGAGAGGCGTTTCGTGGGTTCTCAGAAAGCCGAGACGTCCTGATGTTATTCAAAGAGGTGGTAATGAAGGGAAAGTTTTGAATTTAGTTCAAAAACACCTCCCTGTGAGTGTGCCAGAGTGGAAATTAAATACCCCTGAATTAATTGCCTATCCGACGGTTCCGGGAATCCAGACTGGTTCGATTGATATGAACATTCGTAACTATGTCTTTAATATAAACACCGAAAACCTTGGAAGGATTTTGTCTTGTTTGCTACTATCTTTGGAGAAAAAGAACTCGGCAATTTACTGGGAGAGTATGAAAAATCCGGCGGTAAAGTATGGCCAAAAATGAGAGAGCATATTATGGAATATAAGGCTGCCTATGGCATCGATATTGCTGAGTTTGCTTTAACCACTGGGGCAGAGGAGCATTATATTATGGCCAAACAGGCATTGGGTTTATAAAAAATTATTTCTGGCGGTCTGCATAACAGCAGGCTGCTTTTTTATGCTGATTTTTATATTTATTCAGTAAATTCTAAAAATTAATTGAAAAATGTAATTCATAATGTTTAAATGTAACTATAACAGATCACTTGTCAGATATGTGATGTCTGAAAAGAAAGGCTGTGAATAGGTGCTAATTGAAAAAATTTCAACAAAGAAAGTTTCAGATACGGTCAGCGAGCAAATCGAGAAAATGATTTTAGACGGCTCGATACCTGCAGGCGAGAAGCTTCCATCAGTAAGAGAGCTTTGCGAGAAGTTTGGAGTAGGACGATCAGCCGTACGCGATGCCATCACTGTTTTAAAAGGAAAAGGCCTTGTAAAAGTGAAACAGGGCGAGGGAACGTACGTCAGCAAGTTTGACTCCTCAAAGATTTTCAACAAAGCTGTCATGCTTCCAAATGCGAATGATATTACTGAGCTTTTTCAAGTAAGAAAAATCGTCGAAACTGGCATGGCTGAAATGGCTGCATGTAATCGCTCTGAAAAAGATCTTACGCTAATGAAAAAGATCTTAACAACTCAGACAGATGCCCCCTGGGAAGATGATTATCAGTTTCACTTATCGATTGCAAAAGCAACCGGAAACTCGCTGCTGATTCAGTTTGTACAAGTTATTTCCACCACGATTAAACATGCAATGATTGATTTTCACCAATTTATCAAAAGTGATTCTGAGGCGATAGAAACCATTGCAGAACACCATGAGCGCATCTTCGAAAGCATTTCTTCCGGAACGCCCAATCTATCAAACGAATACATGCTGCAGCATTTAACGTTCGTAGAATCTATCCTTCACAAGAGTCTTCAGCAGAACAGCCTGAATTTTTTTGAAAATTAAACGAAACGTTGTTTGGTATTACAAAACAAATGGAGGTGGGGTTTTGATACTGACAGAATTAATCTCTCTTTTACCTGAAGAAAAAGTAAAAACAGAGGGACAGGCAAATCACTTGCTTGGGAATAATGGCAAAATGACTGTTTTTCCGACTACAGAAGAGGAAATCATACAAGTCCTTAAATTTGCAGATCAGAATGGCAAAAAAGTTTCCATAATCGGCGGCGGGACAAAGCGCGGTTTTGGAGGATTGACAGAATATGCTGATATCCAATTATCCATGGCTCATTACAGCGGTATTACAGAGCATACTCCCGGTGATATGACAGTAACCGTAAAAGCAGGGACAACATTTAAAGAATTGCAGGATTATTTAGCAAAGCATCAGCAGAAAGTTTCACTCGATCCAGCTTGGCCGGAGTATTCAACTATTGGAGGAATTATCGCTTCAAATGAAAGCGGTCCCAAACGGCTTGGATATGGATCAGCACGAGATTCAGTTATTGGTCTTAGAATCGTTTATCCTGATGGACGCGTTATTCGCTCTGGCGGAAAAGTGGTAAAAAACGTTGCTGGCTACGATATGAATAAGCTTTTTATAGGATCAATGGGCACGCTTGGAGTTGTGACGGAGATAACTTTAAAGCTTAGGCCGATCCCAAAATACGAAAGTCTTATTCTTTTATCTTTTCCCATTGAACTTCAGGAAGAAATAAGGCTGTTTGTGATTAAACTGCTGGATTCCATGATGGAGCCCATTGCTTTAGAATTGCTGAGCCCTGCCTTATCTAAACGTTTAACAAATCACGATATGTATACGCTTGCAATCAGTTTTGAGGATTTCGAGCCATCAGTCCGCTATCAGGAAGAATTTATTAAAAGCATTGTGCCTGCGGATTCACTGTTTTCTCTCTTGCCCCAAGCGGAAGCTGAATTGTTTTGGGATGCGTTTTACAAGACAGCGCCTAATGGTGTTACCTCAAAGCCTGGTTCTATTACGGAAGCTTGCTTAAAAATAGGCGTAAAAAACATGGATATTTTCCAAATTTTGAAGGAATGTGCCGATTTGCACAAGACGGCGTCTATTGAAGCTCATGGCGGATTAGGACACGGATTATGCCAAGTCATCCTGAAGGGAAGCAGCAATGACGTCATGAATGCAATTGAGCGTATACAGCAAGCTGCATCTCAATTGGGAGGCTATACAATCATTAAGCATCTGCCTTACGCATTGCGTCACAAAACGGAAGTATGGGGAGAAAAGCCATCTTGCTTCTTTCTGATTCAAGGAATTAAAACCGCAATTGATCCACATTCAGTCCTGAATTACAAACGTTACTTGGGAGGGATTTAAGTGAGCATAAGAGAAAGCGACTTAAAGCAAGCATCCCCGGCATGCAAGGAAACAAGTCTCAGCAATTATTTATGGAAGGATCATCCGGATGAGAGCAAGTGGGCAGATTGCGTCCATTGCGGCATGTGTCTGGAGTCCTGTCCTACATACGAGATTACCGGTCAGGAGCAGCATTCTCCGCGAGGCCGGGTGCATTTGATCAAATCAGTCGCAGATGGAAAGCTTCAGGTAAACGAACAATTCATGGATCCTGTCTTCGCCTGTCTTGATTGCAGAGCCTGTACGACGGCATGTCCGGCAGATGTTGATGTCGGCGGTCTCATTGAAGAAGCAAGGGGCCAAATCCGTCAGGCTATGCCATTAACAGGTGTAAAAGGAACCGTAAGCAAACTTTTCTTAAAAGGGCTGTTCCCTTATCAAAACCGTTTGAACACTGTGGGAAGTCTGCTTAAATTTTATCAAAAAAGCGGAATGCAAAAAGCTGTGCGCAAAACGGGGATGCTGAAGGTCATGCCAAAGCATCTGGCTGAAATGGAAGCTATTATGCCGGAGATCAAGCAGCCGGTCCGCAAAAAGTACAAAAATCAGACTGTCATTCCGGCACAGGGGGAAACAAAGACTGCAGTATCCTTCCTGACAGGATGCGTAATGGACGTTATGTTCAGTGATATCAATGAATCCACAATAAATGTGTTAACAAAGAACGGAAATGAAGTCACGATTCCGCAAACTCAGACATGCTGCGGAGCTCTTCACGTTCATGCCGGAGACAGAGATACGGGCCGCAAGCTTGCAAAGCAGAACATTGAGGCTTTTAAAGATTCGGATAAAGTCATTGTGAATGCAGCAGGATGCGGATGCATGCTTAAGGAGTACGGTGAACTGTTCAGAGAAGTAGATACAGAATGGCATGAGAAAGCAGAAGAATTTGCGGCTAAAGTTGTCGATGTTTCCAAATATCTTCATGACAACGGCTATGAAAAACCTAAAGCTGAATTAAACACTAGAATCACGTATCACGATGCATGTCACTTGGCACATGGACAGGGAGTGCGCCAGGAGCCGCGCGATATCTTATTGGATATTCCAGGCGTGGAAATGGTCCATATGCCTAACGCTGACAGATGTTGTGGAAGTGCGGGCATATACAACATAACCAACCCTGAAATGGCAGAGGCAGTGCTTGAAAGTAAAATGGAAAATGTTCCGGATGACGTTGAGATGATTTCAATGGGCAACCCCGGCTGCATGCTGCAAATGGCCATGGGGGTTCAAAAGTACGGAAGAAATCAGAAGGTTGTTCATACTGTGCAGCTGCTGGATTGGGCCTATCAAATGGAAGAAAAAGGAATGGAGGAACTGTAATGGCTGTTAAAAGACTTAAAACGAAAGATAAACATATTCATAGCCTTGCAAAGCTGACCGGCGGCCCATCAAACATTCTCTATCATAAGGAAGATTTAATTGCCTATGATTGCGATGGTTTTACCATTCACAAGCATTTGCCAAAAGCGGTTGTCTTTCCGAAAAATACAGAGGAAGTTGCGGCGATCGTCAAATACTGTTCAGAAAATCAGCTGCCATTCCTTGCGAGAGGTGCAGGAACAGGTTTAAGCGGCGGCGCCATTCCCATTAACGGTGAAGTCATTATCAGTCTCGTAAAAATGAAAAAGCTGATCAGCGTAGATCTCGAAAATAGACGGGCAGTCGTTGAACCCGGCTTTGTTAATCTTAAATTAACCAACTCAATTGCAGATAAAGGTTATTACTATGCACCGGACCCTTCCAGTCAATATTGCTGTACCATCGGAGGCAACGTTGCTGAAAATGCAGGCGGCGCCCATTGCCTCAAATATGGCGTAACAACAAATCATATTCTTGGTCTGGAGGTTGTCCTGCCTAATGGAGAGATTATTGAAATTGGAAAAAATGGAATTCCAGATTCTCCCGGCTACGACCTGCTGGGATTAATAACCGGATCAGAAGGAACGCTCGGAATCGTCACAAAGATCACTGTAAGAATCTTAAAAAACCCGGAGTCAAAGCAAACGGTTCTTGCTTACTTTGATAGTGTGTCAGACGGCAGCGGCGCTGTTTCGGACATTATTTCAGCAGGAATTGTTCCTGCAGCTCTTGAAATGATGGATAAAACGGCAATTGAAGGCGTTGAGGCGGCAGCTTTTCCAGTAGGACATCCAAAAGACATTGAAGCTGTCTTATTAATAGAAGTAGATGGCATTTCCGCCGGTATCGATGAACAGATATCGCAGATTCTTGAGGTGTGCACAAAATGGAATGTCCGTAAAGTAAAGGCTGCTGAAAGTGAAGCAGAGCGTGCAAGATGGTGGGCAAACCGAAAGACAGGATTTGGAGCGATGGGGGCTATTTCACCGGATTATCTTGTACAGGATGGAGTCATTCCGCGAAGCAGACTTCCAGAAGTCCTTGAAAAAATCAATCAGATCAGCAAAGAATCGGGTCTTCGGATCGCCAATATCTTTCATGCCGGAGACGGCAATCTGCATCCGCTTGTCTTGTTCGATTCAAGGATTCCCGGTCAAACAGAAGCAGCCTTAAAAGCCGGCAGCGAATGTCTAAAGGTTTGTGCTGAAGTTGGCGGAACCATTACAGGCGAACATGGGGTGGGTATTGAAAAGAGAGAAGAAATGCGGTTTGTCTTTACGGATGAAGAGATTTTAGCCCAAACAAAAGTCCGCGAAGTCTTTAACCCTGATAATCTATTAAATGCAGGTAAATTATTTCCAAGTCCGGGACGGTGTGCTGAAGTGAAAAAAGAAATGAAAGCTGCAGCGCTGTAAAATAAATTGGTAAAATGTTCTGAAAATGATTGTAAACGCTTTGATTTTCATGCTATTATTTTTTTAACAAAAAGAAAAACGATGTTTCGTAATAACAAACACAAGGAGGAACGAATGATGAAAGGCTATATTCAAAAAGGCAATCTCCAGGTAGCAGACACTCTCTATGAATTTATTAATTCAGAAGCACTCCCGCAGACAGGTTTAGAGCAGGATGCATTCTGGTCAGGTTTTGAGGCCATTGTTAAGGAGCTGACTCCCCAAAACAAAGAACTATTGAAAATCCGCGATGAGATTCAGAACAAAATTCATTCATGGCACAGGGAAAACAATAAAACATTTGATTTTGAATCGTATAAAGCATTCTTGTATGAAATTGGATATTTGGAGCCTGAGGCAGATGAGTTTAAGATTACAACTCAAAATGTTGATGATGAGATTGCTGTTCAGGCAGGACCTCAATTAGTCGTGCCGGTCAATAATGCGCGCTACGCCATCAATGCAGCAAATGCACGCTGGGGCAGCCTGTATGACGCCCTATACGGGACAGATGCCATCAGTGAAGAGGACGGTGCACACCGCGAAGGATCATATAACCCTGTGCGCGGAGAAAAAGTCATTGAATTTGCACGCAATTTCCTTGATGAAACAGTGCCTCTAAAAGATGCATCCCATAAAGATGCTGCGGAATACGCGATTATTGATGGAGCATTATCGGTTACGTTAAGCAGCGGTGAAAAAACAGGTCTTAAAGACAAAGAAAAATTGGCTGGATACCAGGGAGAGGCAGATTCACCAGCTGCCATTCTTCTGAAAAACAACGGACTGCATTTTGAAATTCAAATTGACCGAAGCCATCCAATCGGCAAAATAGATTTAGCCGGCGTAAAAGATATCCTGCTTGAAGCAGCCCTGACTACCATCATGGATTGTGAAGACTCCGTTACAGCTGTTGATGCAGAAGACAAAGTGATTGTGTACCGCAACTGGCTGGGCTTAATGACAGGGAACCTGGCGTCATCTTTTAAAAAAGGCAATCAAACAATAACTCGCACCTTAAATCCTGACCGGTCGTATACCTCAGTAAATGGCGAAGAATTTACTCTTTCAGGGAGATCGCTCATGTTTGTAAGAAATGTAGGTCATCTTATGACGAACAATGCCATTCTTGATGAAAACGGTGATGAAATTCAAGAAGGCATCCTCGATTGCGTGATGACTGCAATGCTTGCAAAACACTCATTACTCGGAACCGGACAATATCAGAACTCTTCAAAAGGATCTGTCTATATTGTTAAACCGAAGATGCATGGATCAAAAGAAGTTGCTTTTGCCAACACTCTTTTTAATAAAGTCGAGGATTTACTCGGGCTTGAACGCAATACCATTAAAATCGGGGTCATGGATGAAGAAAGACGAACGTCTCTAAACTTGAAAGCAGCAATAGGTGAAGTAAAAGACCGAATCGCATTCATTAATACAGGATTCTTGGACCGCACCGGCGATGAAATTCATACTTCTATGGAAGCTGGCCCAATGATTTCTAAAAATAATATGAAATCTTCAGCCTGGCTTCAGGGCTATGAAAAATCAAATGTTTATGCTGGCCTTGAAAGCGGCTTCCAGGGCCGTGCCCAAATCGGCAAAGGCATGTGGGCGATGCCGGATTTGATGGCAGAGATGCTTAAGCAAAAGTCCGGCCATTTAAAAGCAGGAGCAAACACCGCGTGGGTTCCCTCACCTACAGCAGCTACACTTCATGCCCTGCACTATCACCAGGTAGATGTTACAGAAGTCCAGAATCAGCTTAAGGAGGATGTGAAAGATCTAAGAAATGACATCCTCACTATTCCTGTTGCAGAAAAAGCAAACTGGAGCAAGGAGGAAATTCAGCAGGAACTTGATAACAACGCACAAGGAATACTTGGATATGTTGTTCGCTGGGTCGAACAGGGCGTCGGCTGCTCAAAAGTGCCAGATTACTATAATGTCGGACTGATGGAAGACCGTGCAACGCTCAGGATTTCTAGTCAGCATCTTGCAAACTGGCTGCACCATGGCATCTGCACGAAAGAACAAGTGAAAGAAACTCTTGAACGCATGGCAAAAGTTGTAGACAAACAGAATGAAGGAGATCCACTTTATATGCCAATGGCGCCTAATTACGAAAATTCGGTTGCTTTCCAGGCTGCATGCGACCTTGTTTTTGAAGGCTATGATCAGCCTAATGGATACACAGAACCAATCCTTCATCGACGCCGTTTAGAAGCTAAAGCTAAATTTGCAGTAAAGCAATAACCTATTCATTAATTTTAAGGAGATGAGGCAATGCAGCACCTTCGGGAAAAATCGCTGGAACTTCACAAGCGCTCACATGGGAAATTAAGTGTTACTGTTAAAGTTTCCGTAGAAGATTCACATGATTTAAGTCTTGTTTATTCCCCAGGGGTGGCAGAGCCTTGCAGAGAAATTCATCAAAATCCGGAAAAAATATACGACTATACGATGAAGGGCAATTTGGTAGCTGTCGTTTCAGATGGATCAGCTGTATTAGGCTTAGGGAATATCGGAGCAGCCGCTTCAATGCCTGTAATGGAGGGTAAAGCCGCTTTATTTAAAGCATTTGCCGATATTGATGCTTTTCCGCTTTGTTTGAATACGAATGATCCTGATGAGATCATTGCGATTGTAAAAGCGCTGGAACCTACTTTTGGCGGAGTTAATTTAGAGGATATCTCAGCTCCAAATTGTTTTATCATTGAGGAACGTTTAAAACAGGAAATGAATATCCCGGTTTTCCACGACGATCAGCACGGAACAGCAATTGTAACAGCGGCGGGACTGATTAATGCTCTAAAGATGGTTAATAAACGCCTTGAAAAAGTGAAAATCGTTGTAAATGGCGCCGGTGCTGCCGGAATTGCGATTACTAAGCTGCTCCTTGAAATGGGAGCAGAAAATGTCATTATGTGTGATACGAAAGGCGCTATTTTCAAAGGACGATCAGCCGGCATGAATCCGATGAAAGAATTGATTTCAGAGCTGACAAATAAAAGCTTATTCCAAGGATCGCTTGGCGAGGCTTTAGAGAATGCGGACGTTTTTATTGGCGTTTCTGCGGCGGGAGCTGTTTCATCTGAAATGGTTCAAGGGATGAATGAGGATGCGATTATTTTTGCCATGGCAAATCCAGATCCGGAGATCATGCCTGAAGCTGCAAAAGCGGCTGGAGCGGTGATCGTTGGAACAGGAAGATCAGATTTGCCTAATCAAGTCAATAATGTTCTTGCATTTCCGGGGATTTTTAAAGGCGCCCTGCAGGTTCATGCCACTGAAATCAATGAGGAAATGAAATTGGCTGCTGTCTATGCCATTGCTGATTTAATTACACCATCAGAGCTTGAGTATGAGTATGTCATTCCGCATGCTTTTGATAAAAGAGTTGCCGCCGCAGTATCAGAAGCTGTTGCAAAAGCAGCCCTCAGATCAGGAGCTGCCCGCAAATCAACTGTTTGAAAGGAGTACAGCCATATGAAATTTGTCCGATTTACAGATCAGTCAGCTATCTATCATGGAGTTTTACAAGAGTCTGAAATCAAAGAAATACAAGGTGATATGTTTAAAGACTGGGAGTATACCGGCCGTTCTTTTCAAAAAGAGCAGGTTCGGCTTCTTGCACCCTTACAGCCAAATCAGATTATCGGAATAGGTGCAAACTACGTTTCAGATAAGAAGGAAATACCTGAGGTGCTGCCTGAAATTCCGGTGTTTTTTTTCAAGCCGACATCATCCGTTATTGGACCGGAAGAAAAAATTGTCATTCCTGCCGGTGCTAAACAGGTAAAATTCGAGTCAGAGCTTGCAATTATCATTGGAAAAGAAGCTAAAAACGTTCCTGAATCAGATGTTCTGGACTATGTGTTTGGCTACACAGTTGGAAATGACGTGACAGCTCCTGCCTTTTTCCACGGAGACGGACATTGGACAATCGGAAAATCATTTGACACATTCACGCCTTTAGGACCATTGATTGAAACAGAGCTGGATCCATTCAATGTGAAGGTGGAAGCGAGATTAAACGGGACTTTGAAACAGGATAGCCCGACCGAACTCATGATCATTCCGATTCGAAAAATGATTTCCTATTTGACCAGCGTTATGACCCTAAATGCAGGGGACGTAATATTAACAGGGAGTCCTGTTGGGGCAGAATTAGTCAATACAGGTGATGTCATTGAATGTGAAATTAAGGAAATCGGCAATCTAAGGAATTCTTTTGCCGAAGCACGAGAAAGCGTTAAAAGCTAGAGGATCCTTTTCTTTACCCGGAATCAGTCATGATATACTAGAGTTAAAGACAATTTGCACCAGAGGTGAGAGGGTTGGATCGAGAAAATATGGTAAAGTCCGTCAGCAGGGCACTGGATATCATCACGCTCGTAAGTTTAAAAAAGGGCGGACTTGGCGTTACCGAAATAGCAAATCAAATCGACATAAATAAAAGCTCCGTTTACAGGATTTTGTCTACTTTAGTCCAATACGGCTATGTAGAACAGGATGTTGAGACAGGAAAGTACAAGCTTGGCTATAAATTCTTGGAAATCAGTTCAAAGCTGCTTGAATCAATTGATCTTAGAGCTGAGGCCAGAATGTATTTACAGGAGCTTGAAAATGAAACAAACGAGGTCATCCATTTAGTCGTGTATGATCAGGGTGAAGTTGTGTATATAGAAAAGCTTGACGGCAGTGAAACTCTGCGAATGCATTCAAAAGTGGGCAAGCGTGCACCAATGCACTGTACATCCGTTGGAAAAGCGATTCTTGCTCATCTTCCATCGAGTGTGGTTTTGGATATTTTAGAGCGGAAAGGCCTGCCAATGCATACTGACAAAACCATTACTAATAAAGATGATTTCCTATTGGAACTTAATACTGTCAGACAAAAGGGATATGCTCTTGACCTGGAGGAGAATGAAAACGGGATTACGTGCATCGCCGTGCCGATTTTTGATCATATGGGCAATGCCATTGCAGCTGTCAGTATTTCTGGACCAACTATTCGGATGACAAACGAAAGACTGGAACAGCTCCAGTCCCGGATGCAGAATATCGGCAGGCAAATATCCTCAAGACTTGGCTATGAAAAAATAGAATAAGCTATAATTGTAAGATTTGTTCGCGTTCACTTTTTTAAAGGTATACCGGACAAATTTTTTTTGGAGAAAACAAGAGATTAAATTTTCTAAATATTATTGAAATTAAAGTGAGAGTTAGTATAATTAATTTGTGGCAATTGGTGTTATACAACAATGTTTAATATTGTTGTATAACATGTTTCTTCACTGGAAACAAACAGAAATGGTATTGCGCATTACGAAACGAAAAGGGGGAAATGTTTTGTGAGTACTGGGATGTTAGGATTTTTGTCACTTCTGCCGATTTTAGTTGTTGGAATTTTCTTGGTAGGACTTAGATGGCCCGCAAGTAAAGCCATGCCAATATCGTATTTAACCGCGATAGGACTTGCGCTTTTTGTATGGAAAGTACCTGGAGCAACAGTTGCAGCCGCTTCTGTCAATGGACTGGTTGTAGCAGCTACACTGCTGTATATTATTTTCGGGGCGATCCTTCTGTTAAACACTCTGCAGGAGAGCGGCGGAATAAAAACCATTCGTCAGGGCTTTACGGATATTTCAGTGGACAGACGCATTCAGGTCATCATCATTGCGTGGCTGTTCGGTTCATTTATTGAAGGTGCATCAGGCTTTGGAACACCGGCAGCAGTTGCAGTACCGCTGATGGTCGGGCTTGGGTTTCCAGCAATGGCCGCTGTTATCGCTGGAATGGTCATTCAAAGTACACCTGTTTCATTTGGTGCAGTTGGAACACCGATGCTTGTAGGCGTGCAAACGGGCTTATCGGCAGATGCAGGCATTACAGATAATTTTCTTGCACTTGTTACAGAAATTGGAGGTCAGGTCGCGATTTTACATATGATTGCCGGAACGCTGATTCCGTTGTTTGTAGTCGCATTGATGACCAGATATTTCGGAAAAAACAAATCATTTTCTGAGGGATTGAAGGTTTGGAAATTTGCATTATTCTCTGCCTTTGCTATGACGATTCCCTATGTCATCGTTGCCAATACTTTAGGACCTGAGTTTCCATCAATGGTCGGCGGATTGACAGGACTTGCAATTGTAGTTTTCGCCGCAAAAAAGGGTTTCTTAATGCCGCCGAAAGAAGAAGCGTGGGATTTTGAAGAAAAGTCTAAATGGGATCCGGAATGGACGGGTTCACTTGAAATAAAAGATATTACTCACAAGAGCGGAAATATGAGCATGCTTAAAGCTTGGGCCCCATATATTCTGGTGGGAGTATTCCTGGTCATTTCAAGATTGAAAACGCTTCCAGTATTAGGATGGCTTCAATCATGGGTTGTATCTTTCCCTAACATGTTTGGTTCTGAAGTCAGTGCAAGCTTTCAGCCTCTCTATTTGCCGGGAACGATATTTATCTTAGTTTCACTAATTACATTCTTTTTGCACGGAATGAATGGAAGCGCATACAAAAATGCGTGGTCTCAGTCAGCAAAAACGACGGTTGCTGCGTCTACCGCTCTTGTATTTACAGTTCCAATGGTACAGGTTTTTATTAATTCAGGAGGCGGAGCTGCAGGATTTGACAAGATGCCGATAGAACTTGCTAACGGTGCAGCTGCAATTGCAGGAGAATTCTGGCCGTTCTTCGCTACTTTTATCGGCGGAATCGGAGCCTTTATCGCAGGAAGCAACACGGTCAGCAATATGATGTTCAGTTTATTTCAATATGATGTTGGCTCACAAATTGGTGTAGATCCCACTTGGATTGTAGCGCTTCAAGCCGTAGGCGGAGCTGCAGGAAACATGATTTGTGTTCATAATGTCGTTGCCGCATCAGCGGTAGTAGGGTTAATAGGAAAAGAAGGGATTGTGATTCGGAAAACGTTATTTCCATTCTGTTATTATGCTCTTTTATCTGGTGCAGTCGGCTATTCGATTGTATGGTATTCACAAAAAGGAATCTTCAATCTTGGCTCCTATGTTGCTGCAGCGATTGCAATGGCGGCCATTTACATAGTGGCAACGAATCAGAAACGGGCAGCATTGATTGTGGAAACCGATCGAAATATGAAATCATAGGATTTATCTTTGCAGAAGCTGCCATTTTGATGGCAGCTTCTTTATGTTAAATGAGTATCATTTTTTAGAAAGTGAGAAGGTGACGAAAGAATACGCAAAGCCTTAACGAGGCTATTTTGGAATCATACTAGAAAATCATTTATCGTATGAACTTACATCATTGTAGAAAATACAAAGATATATCTAAAAACTAAAATCTGCCTTGAATTAAAAAACGGGCAATAATTAATAAAGAAGTCTCTACAAATAGAAAGTCGCATAAGACTCCCAATTTGCCCAAGCTGCAAATAATTTAAGAATCTCATCTTTCGTAGGTTTTTTTTCTGTCTCCATGATTAATTTCATCGAATTATGCAAACCTGCATCATCTATTGGAAAGGCTGCAGGGAAACGTAAGCAGCGCATTCATACATAATTCGCTGTCCAAGGACCAATTCCGCGAATTTTAGTCAGCATTTTTTCAGCTTCTTTTACATCTTTGGCAGTCAGAAGCCCCTCTTTCACCTCGATCCAGCAGTTGTGACACATTACTCTCTTTTCTTAAGTAAGAATAAATATTCGGAGGGGTTTTGAGCACAAAAGGGTAACGTGTCATACGGAAGTAGATATAGGAATAGAACATTACTAAATTAAATAAAATGATAACGGGGAGAAATGAGGTGATTGCATGTTAGAAAAACTTAGAAAAATTGATATGAAAACAGCTGTATTTATGGGGATTAGTTTTTACTCTTTGACTATCTTAATCCATGTTCTTATTATTAACGGCATTATTCCATTGACATGGGTTAATGGTGGACGGTCTGAATCTCTGGCTACTCAGCTACCAATTTCTATTATCAATACCATTATTTCTATTATTGGAGGATTTTTTACGCTGATAGTTGGCAGAAATATACTATATAAATACAAAAGAGGAATAACCGTGATATGTTGGTTTTTTGTTGTGCTTTGGTCATTTGGGTTTATACTGCAATTATTTGGAACAGCTTTTGAAAAAATAGTTTGTTCGTTAATATTGCTTCTTGGAGTCATCTCGAACTTGCGTATGGCGATTGAAACAAGATAGCATTAACACTTAAATTAACAAGTTTGTGAAAAAATGCACTTAAACTAATGGGTGCGATTCTTAAATAACTAAGGATCGCTTTTTCTTATTCAAGTATCCAGGCAGGATTGTGCAATAAATGAAATTTTGTTATTGTGTAATATTCAACTCTAACCAAGGGGTGATAAACATGAATTTAGTCATATTGGACACGATATTCTCGGTTGTGAAATTTCCACCAACAGAGGAGATACCATCTTGGGGTGGCAAAGGCGAATTCTTTTCGATTACACGTACAATCGAAGAACTTTCTATTCTTCTGGTCTTTGTCTTTTTAAAAATGAATTACAACATATCAATATTAAAGCTATTATTATTTCCCAACTTCCCACAGTAAGCCCCACATTTATGGACAGTCCTACCAAAAGTGCATCAAAAGGTGAAGTTCCAAGGTCTGATTGTATAGTGAAAGAAATACCAAGGGGTAATATTAAAATTCCTAATACATAAAAAACATATTTCACTTTACTCGACCTCTTTATCATTATTTTTTTGTTGCAAATGCAACAAAGTTAGGTTAAATTTAACATATACCATTTTTATTGCATTTGCCAACAAAAATATGTACTAAGGAGTTAATTATGAAGGAAATTCTTCGAGAAATTGGAATGATAGCAAGGGCATTAGATTCTATAAGTAATATAGAATTTATAGAATATGACCTTAAAAAAGGGCAGTATTTGTACCTTGTACGAATATGTGAAAACCTAGGAATCATTCAAGAAAAGTTAGCTGAGATGATAAAAGTAGATCGAACAACAGCAGCTCGTGCTATAAAAAAACTTGAAATTAATGGCTTTATTGAAAAGAAAGAGGATAAACATAACAAAAAAATTAAAAAACTCTTTCCAACAGAGAAAGGGGAAAATGTTTATCCTTTTATAAAAAGAGAAAATGATTATTCCAATATCGTTGCCTTAGAGGGATTTTCCGAAAGAGAAGTAGAAACCATTTTCAATCTTCTTCAAAGAGTAAGAAAAAATATAGAAAAAGACTGGGAATTTGTAAAAAAGGGAAACAAGAGAAATTATTGATTATATAAAGGAGCGACATATTTAAATGACTATAAATATAAAAAAGTGTACCCTTGAAGATTCACGCAAACTTCAAGAAATTAGTTATGAAACATTTAATGAGACATTTAAGCATCAGAATTCACCCGAAAATATGAATGCCTATTTGGAAAGGGCATTTAACTTAAAACAATTAGAAAAAGAATTATCCAATATTTCTTCGCAATTCTTTTTTGTTTATTTTAATAATGAAGTCGCTGGATATTTAAAGGTCAATACCAATGATGCTCAGTCTGAAGAAATGGGTGATGAATCACTTGAAATCGAGAGGATTTATATAAAGAACAAATTTCAAAAACATGGG
This sequence comes from Bacillus sp. V2I10, assembly GCF_030817055.1. Classification (NCBI taxonomy): domain Bacteria; kingdom Bacillati; phylum Bacillota; class Bacilli; order Caryophanales; family Bacillaceae; genus Bacillus; species Bacillus sp. V2I10. The sequence continues at coordinate 2,850,618 of NZ_JAUSYV010000001.1, forward strand.
ATTGGTAAATATCTGCTAAATAAAGCTATGGAAATTGCTATGGAACGTAATAAAAAGAAAATCTGGCTAGGCGTATGGGGAAAAAATGAAAATGCTATTGCTTTTTATAAGAAAATGGGGTTTGTTCAAACTGGAGCCCACTCTTTTTATATGGGTGATGAAGAACAAATGGACTTTATAATGACCAAAACACTCATATAACTTTTTTTGAAAGGTGGATTATTATGTATATTCCATAATATTTTAAGGTCACAAATGTTGATGAAATTTGGGGTTTTGTTCAAAAAAACTCTTTTGGCACGATTGTCACAACAGAACAAGGGAAACCAATTGCCACTCATTAGCCTTTGGGGTTAAATAAAAAAGGTGATGATTACTATATACTGAGCATATGGCTTATGGAAATCCTCAGTGGAGAACATTTGAAACCTGTGAATATGTGCTTGTTATGTTTCAGGGACCGAACGCTTACATTTCTTTTTCTTGGTATGGGCATGAAGAAGTTCCAACATGGAAATTATCAAGCCGTCCATGTATATGGTAAAGTAAGCATTTTAGAGAAAGATGAATTAATAGAAGAATTAACAATAATGCTGGAAAAATATGAAGAAAATCGTGAAAATCCTGTTTTATGGGATAAACTTTCTCCTCATCTCTTAGAAAGTGAACTGAAAGGTATAGTTTGATTTAAGATTAAGGTGGGAGAAATTCAGGCTGCATATAAATTAAGTCAGAACCGAAATGAATCGGAGACGTCCCATGGTCATTCATATAATTAAGTACGTCTAGTTTAAACTGTCCCGAATAACTTGTATAGGATATTTTAAATAACCCTTCTATACCATGATGCTTGTATTGCGCTACCCAGTTCATTACCACACTTTCAGATGTCCCAATAGATGAGCCAATCGAACGATAACTCTCTTTGCCTTCTAAATAGCATTGAACCGCCGCTAATTTATCCTCTGTATTAAATTTAGCCATAGAAAAACTGCACCTCCAATTGTTAGATGGTGTCTAACAATTGGGGTGCAGTTCAAACCTCCAAGCGTTTTTTATTGCTAATTATAATGTTATTTTATATGCGATTTTCGGTGCTATTTAATATGTTTTTAAAGTTTTTTTTACTTCTCCACGTTATCGGAACTACTTACACGAAAAATGCGTTGCTTTTTTTAATATCTAACTGGGATCAATATTCTTTGACCGATATATAAATAAGCATTTGGATTAATTTTGTTCCACTGGGAAATGGCATTGATTGTAGTACCGTATCTTTGGGCGATTAACCACAATGTTTCACCCCTTCTGACAATGTGAACGAACTGCCCTATAACCCTTAATCGTGACCAATCAAACAACCCTCCCGGATCGGTCCTCCTGCCCGGGGCGTACTCATCATGTCCTACAACATGCTGCCTGTCTCTTACTATCGAGGGATGGCGCTTAATGATTTCATCAAGAAGCAAATTTAAAGAGCGGTACTGAGCATCCGTGTATCCTATATTTGAGGGAGAAATCAAATCGTATGTCTTGGATGAAAAAAAGGGAAGCATCTCATTGCGGGTTCCAATTGCCATTAATTCTATCCCGATTGAATATTCATTTAACCGGTTTTCGTATCCTGGAAATCCTGGAAGGTTCCCTTTCCCTGCATGATACGCAACTCGATTTTCATCGACCAGTCGATAAATCTCTCCATTTCTTCCAATCAAGTAATGTGAAGAAACCCCGCCATTTAAAAAAATACGATAAATATCCTGGACATTGTAAGGATTACGTGGATTATTAGCTGCATTGGATATGAAGTGAATAACCACATGCGTTATATTCTCTGTTCTAGGCTTTGAGTTTTGCAATGGAAGGTAGTAATTCTGAACGGCGACGGTTCTTTCAGGAATATTTAGTGCAGTTCCGGGATAAATCGTATTTGGGTTTTGGATGTTATTCACCCTAATGATTTCTAGTACAGATGTATTGTAGTTTTGTGCAATTTGCCATAAGCTTTCCCCTGGCTGCACGACATAAGTTGGCATTACAAAACCCTCCCCTGTATAACATCCTTTATATATATTCGATGGGAAGCGATAAGATGAAATGTTGCTTTTTTGGAATACCTGAAAAGATTTTTGTTAATTGACTCTCTCAGTTAAAAAGAATAACGAATTAAATGGAAAAGGGAATCAAGTTGTAAGGTTACGGTACGATTCCATTACGGGAGGCAGAAAAAAGAATATGGAAGAAACCATTGTGAAGACAGAGAAAATATTGTTAAATATCAAAAAGGCTTTGAGTTATCCAACTTTTCTAATTTCTTCGGTAACTTCCGATTCAAGGGAAGGTAAAGGTCGTCTTTAAGTTCCTCGAATTAATTAATTTAGCGAATGATGCCTCCTCAACACACGAGGAAAATAATGGAATAAGTCATTTTTGTTAACGGAAACTAATATGAGGTGGCGTGAATATACACCTACTTACATGTAGAAACATTTCATCAACTGCAATTCTAACAGTTGCTTTACCATCTCCTATATCATCATAAATAAGAGGAAGAGGATTGGTCTGAAGAATATAAACAATCATACATAAAAGAATGAAATGATGATAAGAAAAAGTATGCAAATGTTCGAATAACTCTAATCAGGCTATATTCCAAGGATGATCTTTGAAAAACCCTTTCAGCCTGGATGTTATCTAGTTTGGCTGTACTTTTGATCATCATCCGGAGTACAAAGAGTAAGAATATTTCTCGCTGGTTTTACACACTAATAAAAAGATAATGAAAAAATATCAATGAACATCCAGAAAGGACAGAGAGTATGAAAAAATATCTTGTGCTCCTCATTTTCACTATCTCATTCATGTTCATATATTTATCTCCTGTCCACGCCCAAAATAACCCGAGAAACATTTATGAGGTAAAACCAGGAGATTATTTATGGAAGATCGCTCAGACCTATGAGACGACTGTGCAGGACCTGAAGCAAATCAACGGCTTACAAACAGATTTACTATTAGTCGGGCAAAAATTAAGGGTTCCCATTGATTACGAAGTTGTTCCCGGGGATACGCTCTGGAAGCTTTCCCAGACCTTTTCCTCTACAGTTCCATTAATCAAATCAGCAAATGGTCTTACTTCGAATATGATTTATGTCGGTCAAAAGTTAAAGATTCCTCCGAAAAAGCTTAAAATGCAAGGACAATTTTTCCTGATGACAAGAGAGGAATTCAAAGACTGGATTTTTAACCAAAAATTCACGAGAAGAGTGGGGAAGGTCCAACAGCATCACACGTACCAGCCATCTTATCAGTCATTCAACGGATCCAATCATTTTACGTTAATGCAGGGGATGAAGGATTATCATGTAACAGGCATGAATTGGAGCAATATCAGTCAGCAATTGACCACATTCCCAGACGGTACAGTGGCACTCGGTAGACCGTTCAACACACCTCCCGAAGGTTCATTTGGGCTGCTAAATGAAGTTGTCATGCACGAAATCGAAAAAGATGCGCTAGCGATTGAAAATGTCGGAAACTTCGATGCTGAACACATGACAGCCGAGCAAAGGGAAACCATTATTACCGTTACCGCCTTGCTCATGTTGAAATACGGCTTGCAGCCAACGGTCGACACTATCACTTATCATCACTGGTGGGATATAAATACAGGGGAAAGAGTGCTGGATGCAGGTCACGGACATGCTATCAAAACTTGCCCTGGTACTGGATTTTTTGGTGGAAACTCCACGGACGATGCAAAAAATAATTTTTATCCTCTAGTCGATAAAAAAATGCATGAAATTTTGGCAACTATGCAATAGTTACAAAAATGCTCAGTCACACTGAGCATTTTTTGTTTCTTTTAGAATAAAAATCCGGTTGGTAGAAGAATACATAAGGCTATACAAGTTATCTTATAGAGCAAAAGGATTTATTTGATGCTTTTCCTGAAAATCCATTTTAAATTTGTAAAGACCAAAAAATAATTCATGTGACGGGTACGATTTTTCAATACGAAGGAGAGTGGAATATGATTGGAAAAATACTTGTTCTTATAATTGGTATTTTTATTGTTTGTGTGGGTATTTGGTATAACAAAAAATATCATAATGAAAAGTTTATTGATAATTCCTTTTCTTCATCTGGTTCTTTTATTGGTGATGTTTTCGCCTTTATTTTTTTCTTTATAATAGTAATCCTTCCTTTGTATGTTTTTAAAACCCGTTACAATCTTATTTGGGTTATTATTAATTTACTCAGTAATTTTAAATTTTTAACTACATGTGCGCGAAATCTTCTTTAGGAAGGGCGTTAAAATGAGGTATTTATATTGGTTAGTAAAATTTACGTGGTATTTTACAATGTCAGTTTTAGCCACAACATACTGGAAAGGTTACGGTTGGTGGTTTTTGGTTCTTTGTGCTATAGCGTTGCTTTTAGGTGATGAGTTGATTAGGAAATGGGAGGTTAGCTTAATAAGAGGAATAATTGAGGATGCAGCATAAAACTGCATCCTCAAGCTTTACTTCACCGTTTCTTGTAAGTGTAGGACTATAAAGGGTGTTTTTTATGACCAAGCCTTTTTTAAAAGCTTCACGCCTAACTGGATTTCCTCACAAGAAAGATTACTGAACCCAAGTTTAATAATTGGATCATCAGAATGATTTTTTATGAAATAAATGGAGGTAGGATACACTTTTACACCAGAATAGGAAGCACGCTCGATTAGCCATTCCTCTGAACGTTTTAGATGTATCTTAACTAGTAAGTACAAACCAGATTGCTCCCCAATAATGGATATATTTTGTTTGAATTGATTTTTTAATTCTGAAACTATGCACTGCATTTTTCTCTTATAAACAAGACGCATACGTTTAATATGGCGAATCCATTCTCCCTCTTCCATAAATTTAGCCATTGTGAGCTGGCTAAGAAGGGAAGTGGTACATTCGAAATTCAGAAATTGGTTTTTATAACGGTTTAAAAGTCGCTGTGGCAGCACCATATAACTTAGACGGATTCCTGGAAGAAAGGACTTTGAGAAATTCCCTAGATAAATAACTCTTGTTGAATCAATCGATGCAAGTGCAGGAAATGGTTGTTGCGTATACCGAAATTCACTATCATAATCGTCTTCAATAATATATCCGTGCATCTTGTTAGCCCAATGAATAAGCATTTGCCTTTGTTGAATGGACATGCTTACTCCAAGTGGACTTTGATGGGAGGGTGTTACATAGATTAACCGTGACCTCATTTGTTCTAATTTTGAAAATTCAGTACCTGTTTCATAAACTGGTAAAGTTTCAAGCGTTAAACGATGGAATCGAAAAGCTTCCCTAGCTCCATCATACCCTGGGTCCTCTACGATAATGCCAGAGAAATCATCCTTCAGAATTTGTCCAAGATTGATCAGCATTTGTTGGGTACTACTGCCGATTATAATCGCATTTGGATCTGTTTTCACCCCACGAGATTGGAGTAAATATGTGGCGATTTGTTCACGCAAGAACACTTCACCAAAGGTTTCTCCGTATCGAAAACTCTCCTGTAATGTTAAAACTTGATTTGCTATTCTCCTCCAAATTTTCAGGGGGAAATTGGCTTGATCTACAGCTCCTGCTCGGAAATCTATTAGGACTGGTGTCCCCGACTTTGTTTGCTTTTTATTAGGAAGAACTAAGGCATCTTGAAATAAAAGCGGCTCTAATTCATTTACAAAATACCCCTTTCGACCCTCTCCTCGGATATAGCCTTCAGCTACAAGCTGCTCATATGCCATTAATGTCGTATTGCGGCTAACTTGAAGGGAGCCTGCGAGTTGACGAATGGAGGGCAATCGATCACCAGCCGGTATGTCTTCACGCTCAATAAATAATTTAAACTGCTCGTAGATTTGTTTGTATTTGGAAGAGTCATCCTTAAAGGCAAAAATGGTATTTTTCATTTACAATCACCTTTGACATGCTCTTTTATTAATAATTGTACCTTTTTAGATGTCAGTTTGCATTATACAATATCTCATATCGAATCTTTATTTTTAAAGTTTCACATAACCACCAATTTCAAAGGCTTAATTAAGGAGGACTAAATCATGTATATACCTAAACATTTTAAACTCGAAGATGAAGAAATGATTTATGATTTTATCGAAAAATACAGCTTTGCCACTTTATTTTCTCAGCACAACGGAGAACCATACGCTACACATCTTCCACTCACATTAAATAAAGGTGAAAGTGCTGTATATGGTCATTTTGCTCTCCCGAACAAACAATGGGAGGATATAGAAAACCAACAAGTTCTTGTGGTTTTCCAGGGTCCCCACTGTTATATTTCACCTTCTTGGTACGAAACAATGAAGGCAGTACCTACTTGGAATTATGTGTCTATCCATTTATATGGAACGATGGAGATTGTCGAAGATCAAAAAATAATATTCGATTCTTTAAATGATATGGTAAATAAATATGAAAGCCAAGATAGTCCATACAATTTAAAAAATGTAGAACCTAGTTTTATCGAGGGAATGAGTAAAGGAATTGTAGCTTTTAAAATAAAAATCACAAAAATAGAAGCAAAAGCTAAATTAAGTCAAAATCACCCTGTGGAACGTCAAGAATTAATTATTAAGCATCTAGAAAACACTTCTAATCAAGATAATCTACAAGTGGCATCTCTTATGAAGAAAAATCTACAAAAATGAAAAGTATTTAACTTTGTCTTGTTGAGCTAACGGGTGCAATAATTGAATGGAGCAACATTTATTATCTAAATCGTTGCTCCTATGTTAGTTTATTAAAAATACTTATGATAGAACTCCGAAGAAGGGATTTCATTGAACGAATACGATGGGCTAATGACGAAGGTTTAGGCTCACTCGGCGTATTTGCCGAATCCGGTGTCGTAACTCATTGGAGACGGTGAAAGCAATTGAGGTCAAGTTGAACGATGATTACTTTAATCCGAAAGTCATCACTCTTCTCAATGGAAAAACGACACCGTTGATATTGAAAAACGAAGGTAAGAAAGAACACACCTTCACAGTGAAAAAGCTCGGAATTGACGCCGAAGTCCAGCCAGGAAAAGAAAAAACCATTACTGTAAAACCGAAAAAGTCCGGTACATATGAACTGATATGTCGGTACCATTTCAAGGAAGGAATGGTTGGAACAGTAATAGTCAAATAACAAGCAGGGCCAATCGGGCCTTGCTTTTTTAATAGGCAACGGTAACTTGCTTATTATTAAAACCCCCTAACATTCCTCCACAAAAGGATGTTCCTTTAAGAAGTGAAATGCTCACTTTTTTAAAGTAAAGGGTGAGTTTAGTTGTAAAAAGGATTTAATAAGTTTGAAGCTTAATCTATTGAACAAATAATAAAGAAGGAACCTATAAACTTGATGATAGGAGAATAAAACAAATACCATGATGTCAAAAATAAAATTGACAGGACACCAATTAGTGTCATATAATTAAGACACCAATTAGTGTCCAATTAAAGGGGGGGGGTGATTTTGAACGAGAAAAATCAAGAGCGTGATATTTATGTAGCCATCGCTGACCCAACAAGACGTAAATTGCTACGTTTGTTGGCGGACGTGGAAGAATTGCCACTCAATGAGTTGACCGTTCATTTTGAAATGGGTCGTACTGCGGTTTCAAAGCATTTGGCAATCCTTAAAGAGGCTGGTCTCGTAATCAGCAGAAAGGTCGGCAGGGAAACGCGTTATCGGCTGAATGCTGCCCCATTGAGAGAAATTGAGGATTGGGTATCGTTTTACAGGAAATTCTGGACAGTATCACAAGATTTTAATTTTAAGAGCCCGATCGAGAAGGCATGGCTCGCCTTAACGGATGCAAATACTCTTGCGAAATGGATAATGGCTAATGATTTTAAACCTGTCGTCGGACATAAATTTCAGTTTCGGAATGAACAGTGGAATTTAATTATTGATTCCGTAGTTCTTGAAGTGGAAGAGCCTTATAAGTTATCTTACACTTGGGTAGGTGGTGGGATAAACACTACAGTCACATGGACATTAAAGCACGAGGATGGAACAACCTACTTACATCTTGAACAAACAGGATTCGAAAAAGAAGATCAAGCGTTCAATGGTGCGAAATATGGTTGGGCGAGAATGGGCGAAGAACTTAAAAAATTGTTAGAGGAAATGTAATACCAAACCTCTGAACCTGTTTTTTAGTATTTAGCTAACGTATAGGAAAAAGCAAACTGCTCGGAAATAGGGGTGTTCCTTGATGACAAATAGTAGAAAGAATCGTAAGGTTGATGGATTTTTAAGAAAAACAAAAAAGTGGAAGGAAGAATTTGAGACGTTGAGAAATATCGTTCTTGACTGTGAGCTGACCGAAGATATTAAGTGGATGCATCCTTGTTACATGTTTGAGAACAAAAACATCGTTTTAATACATGGATTTAAAGAATATTGCGCGCTTCTGTTTCACAAAGGTGCCTTGTTACAGGATCCCCATGGGATTCTAATCCAACAAACGGAGAATGTACAGGCGGCGCGCCAGATTCGGTTCACCAATGTTCAAGAAATAATTGAAATGGAAACCATCTTGAAAGCCTATATTTATGAAGCCATTGAAGTTGAAAAAGCCGGTTTGGAAGTGAATTTTAAAAAGAATACAGAATTCATAATTCCTGAAGAACTTCAAAATAAATTCGGTGAAATCCCTGCTTTGAAAACTGCTTTTGAAGCATTGACCCCGGGACGGCAAAGAGCATACATTCTTTATTTTTCTCAACCCAAACAATCCAAAACTCGAGAGTCAAGGGTTGAAAAATGTATGCAGAAAATTCTCAATGGAAAGGGATTAAATGATTAGTATATTCGATAAGAAAATAAATGAATCAAACTTTAAGATATTACCTGACTTTGCGTTCATTCGAAGTCCTTTTTAGATCGCAGGTAACACTCAATCAAATAATTTAAAATGGAAAAAATAAAAAAGTGATTCGTAGAGTATAAGCAAACTAACGTGTAACAGGCTATACGCATTACCAGATAAGAAAAGAAAAATACTGCACACAAAAGTGTACCCTTTGGCTTTTTGCTGAAAGGTACGCTTTTCTTGAACTAACGGGTGAATTAGCGTCATAAGAAGGCCGCCCATCGGCGGCTTTATGAAATGTACGATCATTTACAAAGTCATACATTCAAATGAAGTGAAAAAATAACCTTATTTAAGAATAAATAGCGTTTAAGGTGTAAGCCCTTGGGATTTTAAATATTCCAAGGTTTAGTATCTAAAAAAGACACATTCTATAAAATTGTTAAAGATATGAGATTAATGTGCGTCGTTTTGCTTCATCCAAAAATTTTGGATAACAATCCTTTTTTCTCTTTCTTTTTACTGATCAGTTGAGTCTCAATTAACTCTTATCCTCTAATTCAGCCTGTTTATTTATTTCCTCCTTCTTTTGCTCTTTATGTACACATTAAAGGTATCTTTTAAATATTGATCCGAACTAATTAAATCTTTTACCAAATTTAGAACCTCGTTATCCTCCTGTAGCTTATTTATTTTGCCATCTTCAAGTAATCTTGGTTCATTTTGTTTTTCTGCTAATTGAGATAAGCGATTTACTTCCTGCTGCATATGTTGGATTTATTACCGATTTGCATAAACATTACATTAGCGCCACTTCGTTCAAAGGCTTATGCAAAGTCATTTCTTTCGATTTCTCCTTTTTTTCCTTATCTGTCTGTAATAAGGGGTAAAGTTCGCCTTTTTCTTTTATCTTCCAGAAAGGAAGAAAAGCAATGTTGGTAGCAGGAAGAATTGAAAACTTCAAAGAGTACAGCAAGTTTAGCAGTATAAAAGAGTTTAACAATACCATTGTAATGTTCCTAGCCGAACATAAAAAGGATTTCACCAAAGGGGAATTAGTCGCGTTCAAACGCCTAGTCCGGTTCTCTGCAAAATATGCAGGTGTGGCCAACGCCAAGATTGGAACGCTAGTAAAAGTCATCAATGAAAAATTGAAGGGATTTGGCGAAAGTCGATTCACGTTTGAACGGATGCTAAGAAAAGCGAAAGAATCATATAAAATATGCTTTTAATCTTCTTATTATTAAATTACTTTATCTTGCTATTATATTGAGTAAGTGTTTGGTTCCCAACGTTATAAGTATATACTGAAAACGGAGGTGAACGTGTTGAAAATGAATAAACCGAACATTTCTGATGTTTACTGGAAGGCTATTACGGAATGTGACTCAGCGTATGATGACAAGTTTTATTATGGAGTAGAAACGACTGGCATCTTTTGCCGTCCTTCCTGTAAATCAAGGAAGCCTAATAAAGAAAATGTTCGCATCTTCAAGAATGCATACATGGCTTTAGAAGAAAAATTCAGACCATGTAAACGATGTAAACCTGACGGCTTGCATTTGCCTGCTGAGGAATGGATTGAACAAATTGTTCAATGGATTGATCAGCATTATTTTGAGTCTCTCACATTGCAAATATTGGCGGAGGTATCCCATGGCAGTCCTTATCACCTGCAGCGATTGTTTAAACGTGTTAAAGGCATAACACCATCTGAATATGTTCAGCAAATTCGTCTGGAAAAAGCAATCTATCTGCTTGAGACATCCGGGTTATCGATATCTGACATCGGCCTTGCTGTGGGATTCTCAAGCATACCATATTTTATTACGCTATTTAAAAAGAAGTTGGGATATACACCCTCAGGCTATCGAATAGCTTTCCGCCAAAACTTGAAGAAGGAGCTTGTGAATAGAGATGAACACTGAAAAACAAATCATTAATTGGGCTATACTGGAATACGGCCAGTGGCAATTATATGTAGCAAAGACGGAAAAAGGACTTTGTTATATAGGTTCACCAGGTCAATCGTTTGAAGAGCTTAAAGCCTGGATTCAAAAACGCTTTCCTAATGCGAGCCTGACCGTTAATGAAGAAGCTTTAATGCCATATATAAATGAACTGAGAGAATATTTTGAAGGAGTTCGGCAATCTTTTTCATTAAGAGTAGATGTAAAAGGCACACCATTTCAAGAAGTGATTTGGGAAGCCTTAAAGCAAATTCCTTATGGGAAAACATGTTCCTATTCAGATATAGCTGTGCTCGTTCAAAGACCTTCAGCGGTTCGTGCTGTTGGAACAGCGATTGGTGCCAATCCAGTTTTGATCACTGTGCCGTGCCACCGTGTAATTGGAAAGAATGGAGCTATAACAGGTTACCGGGGAGGCACGGAGATGAAACAATATCTGCTCCAATTAGAATCTCAAAATGGGGGGATGCCAAATGCATGATGAAGTGAGTTCTAAAATTAATTCACTCAGCTGGTACAAAATTCATCAGGAATTAGACAAGGTGGGGTTTGTAAAATTGCCCCCTCTCCTTAATCCTGAACAATGTCAAGAGTTTATGAGGCTGTATGAACAAGAAGACCTGTATCGCAGCACAATAAATATGAGTCGTTATCGCTTCGGCGAAGGGGAATATAAATATTTTGATTCTCCATTACCTTCATTATTGCAGGTGCTGCGTACTTCATTCTACCCGGAACTGGCAAAAGCATCCAATCGATGGTTAGAACTATTAGGCAAGGAAGCTGTTTACCCAGATACACTGGCTGCATTTCTAGAAGTTTGCCATAAAAAAGGACAGAACCGCCCAACTCCTTTAATCCTGAAATATGAAGAAGGCGGTTATAACTGTCTGCATCAAGATTTATATGGGGATGTATTTTTTCCGTTTCAAGTTCTGATTACGTTAAGCAAGCGTGGAGAGGATTACACTGGAGGCGAATCAATTCTTGTGGAACAGCGTCCCCGCGCACAGAGCAGGGGGCATGTGATTACATTAGAACAAGGGGAAGCACTTATTTTTCCTGCAAACCACCGGCCGGTAGAAGGAAAGCGGGGCTATTACAAAAATACGGTACGACACGGGGTCAGCACTTTGTTATCTGGAACGCGATATGGAATGGGAATTATTTTTCACGATGCAAAGTAAAGGCGATGTAAGATGAGAACTCAATTATTATATAAAAACCCTAAAACAATTCTTAACAAAGCCACAGGTTTTTTATCTGACTACAGCCACTCATTAAATCCTTATACCGGGTGTTCATTCGGCTGTTCATACTGTTATGTAAGGAAAATGCCCGTTTCAATCTTCAGGAAAGAAGAATGGGGGACCTGGGTTGATGTGAAAAAAGGGGCTGCTGATTTATTGGACAAAGAGCTTTCACGGGCAAAAACTAAAGGAAAAGTGACCATTTTTATGTCTTCAAGCACTGACCCTTACCAGCCAGCAGAGTATTTAGAAAAAATTACACGTTCTTTACTGGAAGTCATGGTACTCAATCAACCTGACTTTTTGTTTGTGCAGACGCGAAGTCCGCTAGTTAAAAGAGACATTCATTTATTTACAAAACTTAAGGATAAGGTTCGGGTTAGCATGACCATTGAAACGGATAGAGAAGACATTCGAAAATATTTTACACCAAGTGCTCCTCCGATTGAAGGCAGGTTAAAGACCCTTCAGCTTTTGTCAGATGCAGGTGTACCTGTACAAGCAACAATAGCACCAGTCTTGCCAAGCAGTGAAGAATTTCCGGTAAAATTAGACAATATAGTAAATCGTATTTGTGTTGACGATTACTTTATGGGGGACGGCAGCGGTGGAAAAAGAACCAAAAATCTAGGTGTGGATTTAAAGTATAAAGAACTGGGTTTAGAAGAATGGTTTAGTCCTTCATCTTATCAAATCGTATATGACAGATTTAAAAAAGTATTTCCTGAAGAGCAGATATTCTTGAGTCAAAAAGGGTTTTCGCCCAATTGAATCGTTTAAAGATTGTACTGATAATCAATCTGCCTGCGGCTTGCTTTGCTTGATGTGCGATTAATATAGCATTATATATTTTAAAAGAACCAACTTGCTCAGATCCAATAACATTCAGTCAACACCACTTACCCTTCAATTAAACAAAATTAATTGTAAAGAACCATTTTAGAAAACAGGGATTTAAAAGAAATGAGATATTATTATTTCAAATGTTTAAGGAGAAACCAATGAATGAAAAAAAACTAGTCGGTGAAAAAGCTGCTGAATTCGTTAAAGACGGCATGATCGTGGGTCTTGGTACTGGCTCAACTGTCTACTATACGCTTGAGAAGCTTGGTCAGTTTGTCAAAGAAGGACTCCAAATTAAAGGGATCCCTACTTCAAAGGCCACAGAAAAACTGGCACATGAATTCGGAATACCTCTTACAAGTTTTAAAGAAGTCACTTATCTTGATGTAGCCATCGATGGAGCGGATGAAGTGGATCCAGACCTGAATCTGATAAAAGGAGGCGGTGGAGCATTATTAAGGGAAAAAATCATTGCTGCTGCAGCTAATACCTTTATAGTTGTAGCAGATTCATCTAAATTGTCAGCAAAACTGGGTTCATTTCGGCTTCCGGTTGAAGTGATTCCATTTGGATATGAGCGGACTGCAAAACAAATCAGCTCAATTGGCTGTGTCCCTGAAATGCGGCTCTCGAATGGGAATCCTTATATAACAGATAATCACAATTATATCTTCGACTGTGAGATTCCTAAAAATTCACAGCCAAATAAATTGGAAACCGTTCTTAATATGATCCCTGGTGTAGTCGAAAATGGTTTGTTTACAAAAATGGCTGATGTCATCATTACTTTAGATGCAAATAAAAAAACAGTTTTAATGAAGGAAAAAAACAAGAAAAAACATGTGCTTGATTAGACTGCACATGTTTTTTTATCTTTGGTTTTTTATATATTTTTTTTAAAACGGTTTCTTTCATTTCTCTGAATGTGACTCCTGCAAATGAAACTCGGAATTTTTAGAGAAGGACTTGAAGAAAATACTCGTGCCATTCACCTGGCCGATTTGCTGATTGAATCGATGGAAACTGAATAATGAAGATAAAGGTTCTATATTGGACCTTTTTGAAATATTCAAATATTCAAATAGTGTATAATAAAGGAATAGACACTAAAGAATAGGAGGAGTTTTTTTGAAAGTATCTTTGTTCATTACATGTTTAGCAGATGTATTCTATTCAAATGTCGGCAAAAGCACGGTTGAATTACTTGAAAAGCTTGGCTGTGAAGTTGATTTCCCAAAAAGTCAGACCTGCTGCGGCCAGCCTGCCTATAATAGCGGCTATCATAAGGAAACGAGAGAAGTGGCAAAGCATATGATCACAGCTTTTGAGCAATCTGATTATGTTGTAGGGCCATCCGGTTCATGTGTGGCCATGCTGCATGAATATAAGGAACTGTTTGCAAATGATCGTGACTGGAGGGAAAAGGCGCATCAGCTTGCTGAAAAATCATATGAGCTAACGCAATTTTTAATTGAAGTTCTGAAGGTTGAAAATGTAAATGCGTCTCTTCATGCACATGCTACTTATCATAAATCGTGTCACATGACCAGGCTCCTCGGTGTGACCGATGCTCCTGAAACATTACTTAAGAATGTAAGCGGTTTAAATGTAACACCTCTTCCTAACAGTCATGATTGCTGCGGATTTGGCGGAACGTTTTCCGTTAAAATGGTTTCCATTTCAGAGCAGATGGTAGACGAGAAGATCAAGCATATTCAAGATACAGATGCAGAATTATTAATTGGTGCAGACTGCGGCTGTTTGATGAATATCGGCGGGAGAATCAATCGCAAAGGGATACCTATTAAAGTAATGCATATTGCAGAAGTGCTGAATAGCGGGGTGAAATAACATGCCAATGAAAATAGGAAACGAAGCTTTTTTCGACCGGGTTGAAAAAGGGGTAAATAATCCGTTCATGAGAAATGCAGTTGCTTCTGCACAAGAACGCATGCAGGGAAGGCGTCTGCAGGCAACGGAAGAGCTTGGAAACTGGGAAGAGTGGCGGAAACTTGGGGAAGAAATCCGCACACATACGATGGAAAATCTGGATTATTATTTGGAGCAGTTAAGCGAAAATGTGGCAAAACGCGGCGGACATGTTTTTTTTGCCGCAACAAAAGAAGAAGCTAACAAATACATAACAGACATTGCTGTTCAAAAACAGGCGAAAAAGGTTGTCAAATCAAAGTCAATGGTAACAGAAGAAATCCACTTAAATAATGCTTTAGAAAAAGCAGGCTGTGAAGTGATCGAGACAGATCTTGGGGAATATATTCTTCAGCTTGATGATCACGATCCTCCTTCGCATATTGTTGTTCCTGCTCTTCATAAAAACAAAGAACAAATTCGTGATACATTTAAAGAAAAACGGGGCTACGAAAAATCAGAAATGCCTGAAGAGCTCGCTCTATTCGCCAGAGAACAGCTTCGCAAGGATTTCCTGAGTGCAGATCTGGGTATTACAGGGTGCAACTTTGCAGTAGCAGAATCCGGCTCGATCTGTTTGGTTACAAATGAAGGAAATGCTGGCCTTGTAACAGCATTGCCAAAAACGCAAATAACGGTGATGGGGATGGAGCGCATCGTTCCTGCATGGGAAGAGCTTGATGTGTTAGTCAGTTTGCTGTGCAGAAGCGCAGTAGGACAAAAGTTAACAAGCTACATCACGGGATTAACAGGTCCGAAAAATGATGGGGACGCTGACGGCCCTGAAGAATTTCATCTTGTAATAGTAGATAACGGCCGTTCAAAAATTTTAGGCACTGAGTTTCAAAGCGCGCTTCATTGCATCCGCTGTGCAGCATGTGTAAATGTGTGTCCTGTTTATCGTCATATTGGAGGTCATTCCTACGGATCGATCTATGCGGGTCCAATTGGCGCCGTCCTTTCGCCTCTGCTTGGAGGCTATGATGATTACAAAGAGCTTCCATTTGCATCATCATTATGTGCAGCATGCACTGATGCCTGTCCTGTGAAAATTCCTTTGCACGAATTATTAATAAAGCATCGCCGAAAAATTGTCGAAGATGAAGGGAAATCCACATTTGGGGAAAAGCTTGCGATGAAAGGCTATCAATTGGCTGCAAGCTCTCCAAATTTATACGGCGCAGGAACCAAATCAGCATCAGCGGTTATGTCACCATTTACAAGCGCAGGCAGCATCAAAAAAGGACCTGGTCCTATCAAGCCGTGGACAGATGTACGAGACTTTCCTGCTCCAAGTAAAGAGAGATTCAGAGATTGGATGAAGGGAAGGGAGGAGAGCGGAAATGATAAAGGGTAAGATACAGAATCGGGAACCTTTTCTTGAAACAGTTGCAGCACAACTAGCACGTGAAAGAAGAAAGTCAGTTACTAAACCCCATTGGTCCCTTTCTCCTCAATGGGATGTATTAATAAATGCGGATGCGGATGAACTTGTAGAAGTTTTTAAAAAAACAGTGCCAGTTAATTCATACACAATTTATTGAAACGACTTCTTCTCAGCTGTCTGATAAAATCATGCATGTTTTTAACGAGTATGATGTTAAAACAGCAGTAATCGCTAAAGACGAACGCTTTCAAGAATTTCGTTTGACCAATGATATCTTGAAAGCTTGGCCGATGGCAGGCATACATGTTCACGAATGGGATCCGGCTTTAAAAGAGAAAAATATCGAAGCTTCTGAGAAAGCAGACATTGGGATCACCTTCAGTGATTTGACCCTTGCTGAATCAGGAACCGTTGTGGTGTTCAATGATGAAAACAAAGGGAGGTCCATTAATCTGCTTCCTAAAACTTATCTCTGCATCATTTCAAAAAGTACGATTGTACCAAGATTGACTCAAGCTGCAGAGCGCATAAGCGCCCAATTCCAAAAGGGGAATCATATTTCGTCATGTGTTGATTTTATTACTGGACCTAGCAACAGTGCCGATATTGAACTCAATCTTATTGTAGGTGTTCATGGACCAGTTAAAGCAGCGTATATCGTTGTATTAGATAAATAAGTAAACACTATACTTGTTTAAATTAATAAACGGAGAAAATACCAATAGGTTTATCTCCGTTTATTACAAGATCATTTTTATTTGAATCCTTATTTTAAACATAGTCTGAGCAATTATTATAAAAAGGGCAAGGTTAGATATTCCGATACCAATTAATAGTTTCTGTTAATCCTGCTGTTAAATTTACGGAAGGTGAATAGTTAAGCATATTCCTTGCTTTTGAAATATCAGGTTCTCGATCTTGCATATCCTCATATCCTTTCCCGTATGCTTCATCATAAGGAATTTTAACTATTTCAGATGATGAATTTGTAAGTTTTTTTATTAAACAAGCCAGCTCGTAAACAGATATTCTTTCATTTGATCCAACATTGAAGACATGACCGTTTGCAGAGTCATCTAAACACGGTAAAATGGCATCAATAGTATCATTTATAAAAGTAAAGCATCTTGTTTGTGTACCATCTCCATAAACGGTAATAACTTCATTATTTAGGGCTGCAACTATAAACTTTGGAATAACACCCCCATATTGAGATGAGGTTTGACGTGGTCCATACGTATTAAAGAATCTTACAATTGTGACGGGTAATCCCATATCACTGTATGCAAAACATAAATGCTCATCAAGGGCTTTTGCTGTTGCATAACACCACCTGTTTGTCTGAGGAGGGCCTAGTACCCGATTGGAATCCTCTTTAAATGGTAAAACATCATTTTTCCCATATATTTCTGAAGTGGATGAAAAAATAACTTTTACTTTATTAAGATAAGCTGATTCAAGGATATTTCTAGTCCCCAATATACATCCGTCAATTACCTTTAATGGGTTTTCAACAGTATTTTTAACTCCCAGGACAGCGGCAAGATGATAAACAGCATCGCAATCCTTTATTAATTTATCAACTAATTCTCGATTAAGAATACTGCCTTTTAATAGAGATATATTTTCATAACTCGACATAATCGTTTCTAGATTATTCATTTTCCCATTGGATAAATCATCAATTACAACAACTTTGTGTCCTTTTTTTAAGAGTTGTTCTACTAGGTGTGATCCAATAAAACCGGCCCCGCCAGTCACAAGAATCCTCATAAATTTTCCCCTCCTCCTAATCGTACGATTTTCGATCGATCAATTATATCTTTGGTGACATTCCTTGTATCAAAAACGATGTCAGCATGTTCTATTAGAAGATTCAATGGTATTTGTGAGTGGTCAGTTAAAATAACTACGCAATCTATTCTATGTTTAAGCATTTCATCCAATTCAACACTTTTAAAAAGTTGATCACCCACCTTCAATTCAGGCACAAAAGGATCGTGATAAGAAATTGAGGCTCCTTCTTTTTTGAATTTCTCTAATATTTCAACAGCAGTGGAATCCCTTGTATCAGCAACATCCTTTTTGTAAGTGACTCCGTAAAGAAGGATATTTGAACTTGTGAAATTTTTCGAGTGAAGTAATAAATCCTTTGTACGATTCACAATATATTGAACCATTCTTTCATTCATTGAATCAGATAGTTTAATAAAGTCACTGCTTTCCTCATACTGTTGCAGCTTCCATTGTAAGTACAAAGGATCAACTGGAATACAATGTCCGCCTATTCCTGGACCTGGATAAAAAGGTGAAAATCCATAGGGTTTGGTAGCAGCAGCATCTATAACCTCCCATATATTAACTTTCAACTGATCTGATAGCACTGCCATTTCATTTATAAATGAAATGTTGATGAATCGGTAGATATTCTCGAGTAATTTCGTTAATTCAGCAGCTTCTGTTGAAGAAACAGGAACAACATGGTCATAAATTTCAGAATACAAATGGTATGCTGCATCTTTGCAATTCTCGGTAACACCTCCAATAACTTTAGGGATTTTTGACATATCATAAGCTTTGTTTCCTGGATCGATACGCTCAGGTGAATAAGCCAGAAAAAAATCTTCTCCTGCCTTCAATGATTTTTTCTCAAGAATAGGGAGGAGGATTTCTTTGGTAGTACCTGGAAAAGTTGAACTTTCCAGCACAACTAGCTGGTTTCTTTTTAACCTCTTGGAAATTTCCATTCCAGCATTTATTACATATGTTAAATCAGGAGTTTTGTAGGAAGTAAGGGGAGTGGGGACACAAACAATAATTGCATCTGCATCTTTTATCACATCAAAGTCAACTGTAGGATAAAATAAGTTTTCTTTAATTACATTTCTAACTCTGGAATGGCTAATATCATCTATATAACTTGTCATGTTGTTAAGAGCAGATACCTTGTTTTTGTCAACATCAATTCCATACACATGAAATCCTTTTTCAGCCAATGTAACAGATAGTGGGAGGCCTACAAAACCTAAACCAATTACCGCTAATTTAGCTTTTCTTATTTCAATCATTTAAGAATCGCCTCGCATTTTTCGTCGTTTACTCAACTTATTTTATGCGAGCTAACAAGTATGGACATAGACAATTAACTAGAAGTATGTAAATAGGCTTGTGATTTTTTTGCTGTGATGGAATTTAATAAATGATGTTTATATCAGGTAATCTGCCGTTACTCTTGAAATTCAATAGAATAATATGTAATAGTTCACTGAACCAAATACGTATTGAAAAAGGAGGGACAAAGTTTTGAAAATTTTATTAGCCACATATTGGTACTTACCACATGTTGGCGGTGTTAATGAGTATGTTAACTTATTGAAAAAGGAACTTGAACTTTTAGGTCATGAAGTGGATGTTCTCGCACAACATCCTGATATGGTTGATTATTATCTAGTAAACGGCGATAAAAAAGAGAATAAAATGAAAATAAAAGCTATTGTATATGAAAAAGTCAACCAGTTTTACCAAAGGTTTTTGCCCCATGTAGAACCTTGGGTCAGGTGGCGTGATATTGAGCGGTATACAATGGAGTTATGCTCTGTTTTATTTGATTTAGAACAGTATGACTTGATTCATACTCAAGATATTATTTCGACAAGAGCATTGTGGAGAGTAAAACCTAAGCATGTTCCATTAATATCTACGATTCATGGGTTGCTGGCAAATGAACATGTGATAGCTGAGGATATTCCAGGAAAAGACAGCGTTCAGTGGGTTTATGTGAGTGATGAAGAATTTTATGGTGCCACATCCTCAAATAGGACAATCGTCCCTACAACATGGCTTCATAATGAATTAGCAAATAACTTTAACGTACCCTCAAAACATTTATCAGTTATTCCTTATGGTATGGATATCGAATCATTTTTGAAACGATATCGTCGGCCTAATGAATTTGAAAACATGAAAAATGATAAACGCTGGATCTTATTGTGCCCTGCACGTTTAGTTCCGGTAAAAGGGCATAAAACATTGTTGCATGCCTTGCATGCTCTGAAAAATGAAAGATCTGATTTTATATGCTGGTTAGCTGGAGATGGGGACTTAAAAGAAAGGCTTGTTGCAATGACAGAGGAGTTAGGGCTGCTAGAACATGTTAAATTTTTAGGAGACCGTGACGATATTCCATCATTAATGAGAATTGCAAATATTATGATATTGCCTTCCTTACAGGATAATCTTCCTTTTACCATCATGGAGTCGCAGATTGTTGGACTTCCTGTTATTGCATCTACCGCAGGTGGAATACCAGAAATGATCATTGATGGTGAAACCGGTTTATTATTCGAAAAAGAAAATAGCTTGGCTTTGAAGGAACAAATAGTAAGACTTATGGGAGATAATCAGCTATATCTGCATTTAAAAGATATTGAAAAACGTGTGGGCCGAAAAAAGTGGTCCTCTAAAGCATTGGCTGTAAATACAATAAAAGAATATATAAAGGTTCTAAAGGAACATCATACTATATATTCTTCTCCTGATAAGAAGAACGGATTGTGATAATATGAGAAATAGTATTTTTGGATATTCTTTTGATACGAAGCCTGACCCTAAGCAATGGAATGCATTAAAGAACAAATTATCTTCTTCCTATTCTCTGCCTGATACAGAGATGCTCTTAAATTTACATCGAGCAAAGATTTCGCCATCACCTATATCAGTTCAAGAATGGTTTAAAAGTGATACTGATATTATCTCGCAAGAAGATGAAGATCTATTAAAAAGAATAAAGCACCTGCTGCCAGAGGATTATTTAATCCCTGATGTTATAAGGCTGAAAAACATTTTTATAAAGTAAAGCCGTATAAATTGGCAAAAAGATAGTCTGCAACCAAGCAGACTATTTTTTAAAAGTTATTACTGCAAATAAAAAGGAAAAACGCATGCCGTTCGTCCATGCAAAGATAAGTTTGCATCATATCTTAATAATATAATATCCCTGTACTATGGATATTGACGCTGCTTTATAAAAAATAATAAGAAAGGAGGATAAAGCTTAATGACAGGAAGTATGAAAGATAACACAAAAGAACTTGAGCAGCAAGTACTCCAAATTTTAAAAGGTGAACTTGATGCAATTTCTGATCATTTCCACGAGCTGATTCCAGCTCAGTTATTGCCAGAGGATAAATTAGGCTGGATATTAAAAGCGAAAAAAGCGGGCTTATTTACTGGAGGAATGAATCAATATTATACAAATCAAGCTGGAAATAATGTGGAGAAAGTATTGTCCCTACTTTCAAAATCATTTGATTCAAGAGAAGTAAAACTTCAAAAACTCGTAGATTATATTCTAGATACTGAGCTTCAAAACCTTCCTAATCATATTCAAGAATTGATTCCCATTAGTTTAACTGTCGAAGAAAAACTAGCTTGGATCCGCAAGGTAAAGGATAATGGAGTCATACAAAATAGTATGTATAAAGCTCCAATCATGCCTCAAAATAAAGGATTAGGAACAGGCCCTTTTACTGGACCAGGAACAGCTCCAGGTACAGGTCCTGGGACTGCACCATGGTTAGAAAATCAAAATACAGATATGTATAAGAATATGCCGTCTGAAACACCTATTAACGTTAAAGAAGCAATTGATGAAGATGATGATGAAAGTTTAGAAGAAGTTGAGGAACAATTCTATAGTGAATTATCCCTTCTTAATGAAGTGTTAATATTTGAAGGCAAGAAGTTAAGAGGAAATGAATCAGACTTTGAAAATACTGATGCAGCAGTAGATAATGAATCTGACTTTGAAAATACTGATGCAGCAGTAGATAATGAATCAGACTTTGAAAACATTGATGCAGCAGTAGAAAATGACATTATCGCAGAGAATGAAGAAAGATAAAACTTCAATAAAACAGCGCAAGGGAATTGGTCTAAAAACCAAACCCTTGCGCTGTTTAAATTCTAATTTTTAATTTTGATTTTTAAAAGTACCTTTATTATGTGAGTCTGCAGAAAATAAATAAATGGCTCCTCTCAATTCTCCTTTATATTTAGTGGCTAACGAGCTAATCATTATTTCTGCTTGATTATCACCATTTATATCTCCTGCAGCTAATGAAGCACTGAAAAAAACATTCTCTTCTCCGAATATTTTCTTTACTGCTTTACCTGTTGATCCATCTAGGATGATAACATAACTGCCATTGGTTCCGCCGATAATTTCATTGATGCCATCACCATCAATATCATAAAGGACAATTTTTTTCCCTAATGATTCGTGATGATATTCGCCATGTATTCCAAATAAAAATTTACCCTGAGCTGAATAGGCTGAAATTTGACCATTTTGAATATACCCATAAGAGCTTGCAAAACCGCTTCCAATCACAATAGCTGCTTGGCTTTTATTGTAAAAGGTCATGTCAGAAGCTCCCAAAGATGTCCCTAGGCGATCTCTTGATTTTACTCCTTCGAGATGAAACAATAATTCTCTATTCGTTACAGAATATACATATACTTTACCACAGCATATCTTTTCTTCTGTTGATGCTTCAGGTGCCCCGATAATAATCTCTTTATAACCATCCATATTAATATCTGCAACTGCAAGAGAATACCCGAATTGTTCTTTTTCTTTGATTGAAAATGAATAAAGGCAAGAAGAATCTAAGCCAGAATATACCTCCACTATACCAGAATCTTTCTTTCCTTCTTCGTCATAGAGAGACGACGTTATGATAATTTCATCAATACCATCTCGATTAATATCTCCAGCAGCCAGGGTGTAGCCTAATCTTTGGTAACTTTGACTTCCATAGATCGTGTTTATTAGTTTTCCTGTAACACCTGAGAAAACACGAACTGCCCCACATTCTATTAAATCTTCATTTCCTTCATATGGGGAAGAGATCATTATTTCTTGAACTCCATCACCATTTATATCTCCAAGTGTGACTGCATAACCAAAATGGACATAATTATCCTGCCCGCTCCATTCAAATAGAACATTGTTATGATCACCCTTCATCACAGTTACCTTTCCTGAGCTGATGCGTTCTTTAGGGTTAACGCTATTTTTACCAGTAATAACAGAAGCTGTTGGGGATGAAATAATTATCTCATCAATTCCGTCTCCATCAATATCCCCGACTTCTATATGATTTCCAAATAAATCAATGCTTTGATCTCCATACCAAATATCAATCAGATAAAATGGCTTGTGCTTCACTATTTGAATCCTCCTAACGAATCTTTCCAACAAGAATGGGCGACAAGATTCGTAATATTTTTTTCTTTTAGTGTAAAGTGATGTACAAAGTGCTGCTTCTATAATTTATGCAATCTACTATTGAGAAGAGATAGGTTGATAGACTATTTTAAATGTAAAATGATCACATTTTATTATGAAACGATTGTATTTGATTATGTTATTTACATGCTAAAATGCGTTATTTGGATAATGTGCTGCCATATTCATCAAAAGGACAAAACACAATTTGATATTCATATGTATCGAGAAAGTTGATTATATAGGATCGCTATGCTTCTGAGCTAAAAGTTAGATCTTGTATTAAGTAATTTTTGATCAAATCCAACACCTTTCTACGGATAACCCGATACTGCAACCATTATGTCACTTGCAAAATTCCCCCTGATACAGAGAATGAAAATCTATTTTTTTCCTTTTTACTTCAAAAAGAAGAAGCCAGACAATAATTTCTGACTTCTTTTTAGGATTCCTTTATTCGTTTAAATAAGGAGTATTATTAAACTCTGAAAATTGCTGAGTCAGATTATCAAGAAACGAATCCAATTTAAGGGATTGATCTGATGAGAAAGTAGGCTTTAACAGCTCACGGGCAACATGGGTGCTGAGACTATTTACAAATTTAGAATCGGGTATTGTATAATCAGATGGTACAGCTGCGTATACGATATTCCATACAAGCGGATCAATCCAGACTTGAGGAGTATCTACTTTACATGAGAACAGCGATTCATACATTTCTGTTCCAAGACTTAAGGAATTCCAGTTCTTATTTAATGGAACAGCACCTTCGATTGCTTCGTCCTCAGAATCTGCATTTTCGTCCGCTATTTCAGATTTCAATTTTGAGTTCTCTAAGAGGAGTTTTTCATTCTCTGTTCTAATTTTTTTATTTTCCTTGATTAGTTTGTCATACTCAATCTTTATTCCCAATGCATTCGTTTTTACTTTAGTTGCCTCCGTTTTTATTAATTCGCTATTTGAATTTAGCGTTTCATTTTGTTTTTCCAGTTCTGAAACTGTGCGTTTCAGTTCTTCAATTTCTCCTAGTAGTGCTATGTTTTTGTTTTTCAGAGCTTCAAATTCTGCAGTTAAGTTCTGATTGTTCTCAGTTTCAGACAGCAAAGTATTATAATCTTCGTTAAGTCTGGCTATCATTTTTTTCATCTTTTTGTTTTCAGATCTCAGATTTTCGGTTTCAGTAAACTGAGTATCGTGATCTTCTTTAAGTCCGGCTATCATTTTTTTTATTTTTTTGTTTTCTGATTTTATAATATCAGTTTCTTCTAAGAGGCTATTGAAATCAGCAGTCAGCATTTTGTTTTTTTTCTTCACTGCATCATTTTCAGCTTTTATGGCCTGAATGGTCTTGATATCATCAGCTAATTTCTCAGTCATTTTTTTCATTTTTTTGTTTTCCGCAATCAGTTGATCAGATTCCGCGAGCAAATTTTGATTATCTTCTATTAGGTTTCTGATTATTTTTTTCTTTTCTTCATGATCTTCTATAAAATTACCTAAATCGGAACTCTGAGATCTTTTTTTCTTTGATAGCTCCTTTTCGCTTTTCTCTCCATATGTCATTATCACCTTGCGTTTGTTACTCAACGAAAATCCCTCCTGACAATGTTTTGATATACCTCACAAATACTGTCCATCATTGTTTGCAGTGACCATTTTTCCTCTGCCTTTTTTTGAGCATTCTCAGCTAACTCATTTCTAAGGTCATCATCTTCTAATAATTTCTCTAATTTTTCAAATAATGGCTCACTTTCACCAGAAGCAACCATAAAACCGGTTTTTCCGTTTTCCACCATTTCAGGAATTCCTCCTGCATCAGTCACAACAACTGCTTTACCTGCCGTTTGTGCTTCCATAACGGAAAATGGCTGATTATCCTGCAGACTTGGAAGAACGAAAATATCAGCTTGCTTGAGCAGGCTCGGAACATCTTCTCTCTTTCCAAAAAAGGTAACTTCATCTGCTAAATTTAATTGTGCAGTCTGTTGTTCCAATTGTTTTCGTATTTCTCCGTCTCCAATGATCCAGCAGAGCCAGTCTGTTCTAGTCTTTTTTAGTTTTGCTAATGCATCTAACAGGTATTCGTGCCCTTTAACAGGAACAAGACGCGCAGGACAGATAATTATTTTCTTATCAGTAGGGCGCTCAAGCTTCGGGAATTTTTCAGTTTGTTCTATGAACTTGTCGATATCCATTCCATAAGGAATGACTGTTACATGGTCTGCAGGGACATTAAAATCATTTACCAATAGTTCTTTAAGCCATTTTGTTGGGACAATTGTAATGTTGCTTGACGTGGAACCATAGTATTCCTCGGTAGATGCATATTTCCACTGAAGACTATCTCTTGACTTTATTTCTCCAGAAATAATATGTTCAGTTGCCAGGCATCCATGGATTGTTGAAATTAACGGAACCTCTTTTGGTTTAACGCGCCACAATGCTCTAGTTGAAACGATATCATGCGAATGGATTAAATCGTATTTTGTCAGGCCAAAAACTGCTGCTGCTGCTTCGTAGCTGTAGCGTTCAATTTCTCGCCATCTGATCCACGGATCCACCTGTGAAATATTTTCTTTGTAAAATCCTAGTACCTTTTCATAAATTAAATCCTTCACTTTAGGTTTTTCAAGAAAGCGTCCATTGTTGGGCATGTAATACTTTTGCATATCTGGGTGATGTGCCAGTACGTCAACCTCGTGACCTAACTGTTCAAGCTCGCGTTTCAACCCATAAACATGTGTGGAAACCCCGCCAACGTGAGGAAGATACCAATAGGTTGCTAAAAGAATTTTCATTTACTTCTTCCTTTCATGAATAAATATCTGGATATCCTATGTTCATCTTTACAAATAGGAGTGGGCTTTTTAATTAGTTTTAAAGATGATGGCCTAAAACAGCAAGATTCCTAACCTATATTAAGGAAATAAGGGCGTTTATACGGTGCATAAAAACGGAGGGGTCATAGTATGAAATATATTTGTACTAGGAGGAAAAGCCGTTGAACGACAATTCTTTATTGAAAATTGCTGTTATAGGATTGGGATACGTTGGACTCCCCCTTTCCAATATGTTTCTGGAAAAAGGACACACAGTATATGGAATCGATATAGATGCCAAAAAGATAAACTGTCTTTTAAAACACCAAAGTTACTTGTCCGACTTTTCAAATGAAGATATAAAAAAAATGTTTTTAATGGGGGATTTTCATCCAGGAAGTTCTTTTGAAGCAATCAATAAGGCTGATGCCGTAATTATTTGTGTGCCTACTCCTCTTGATAAACATGCAAAACCTGACTTAACATTCGTGCGTGCGGCTTTAAGAAATTCCAGCCCATTTATTAAATCTGGCCAGATAATCGTCTTGGAGAGTTCAACCTATCCTGGAACGACAGAAGAAGAAATTGTTCCATATTTACAGTCAACTGGTTTTAATGTAGGCAAGAATCTTTTCGTAGCTTATTCACCTGAACGGATTAATCCTGGTGAAAAACAAAAAATCAGCACTATTCCCAAAGTCGTGGGAGGGGTGACCAAAGCTTGTACGGATTTAGCTAAAACAGTATATGAGTCTATATTTGACGAAGTTGTAGTTGTATCGTCTCCAAAGGTAGCAGAACTGACGAAGATATTAGAGAATTATCAGCGTTTTGTAAATATCTCAGTAATGAATCAGCTGTTAATGCTATGCGATGAGATGGACATAAATTTGTGGGAAGTAATATCTGCAGCCAGCACTAAACCTTATGGATTTACCCCGTATTATCCTGGTCCGGGAATTGGAGGGCATTGTATTCCAGTAGACCCTTTATACCTCCTATGGAAAGCCAAGGAATACAACATAGATCTCGATTTTATAACTTTTGCACATAAAGTAAACGAGCAAATGCCGGAATTCATTCTTCGCAAAATTGAAAAAGAACTGAAGAAGCCGATAAATGAAAGTCATATTTTTGCGATTGGAGTCACATATAAAAAAGACGTTAACGATCTGAGGGAATCAATGGCACTTAGAGTGATTGAGAAGCTGATAAATGCAGGCGCAAATGTAGTATTCCATGATCCATTTATCAGCGAAATTAAATTGGGAACTTCCATAATGAAAAGCAAAAGTTTGGCAAGCAGTGAGCTAACACAGGCTGATTGCACCCTGATACTGACCGATCATAGCTGTCTGCCCTATGAATCAATCGTACAAGAATCCTCTTTGGTAATTGATACTAGAAATTCAACTCAAAATTTAAAGGGATATAGAAATATTGTACTTATTTAATGTAAGTAAAAAAATAAGCAGCAGTAATACTTGTTAAATGATTTATAGGAAAAAATGAATTTATTATTCCAGACAACTATAAGCCCTGTATCTGGACTACAAAGATATGGAAAAGCGTATTTTACAGTAGATAATGAACCAAGGACAAAATTTGAAAATGGATATCGAAAAAGAATTGAGTGGTATCGCAATTTTGTCTTTGGCAAAGATGGGAGATTCTAAAATGAAAGCTATAGTTACTGGGGGAGCAGGATTTATTGGTTCTCACCTCGTCGGGGAATTAATTTCTGAAGGTTTTGATGTGCACATCATCGATAACATATCAACCGGTAAAATGGAGCATGTTCATCCTAAAGCAATTTTACATGTTCTTGATTTACGCAGTCCTGACATTAGAGATGTGATAATTAATGAAAAACCTGATGTCGTTTTTCATCTTGCTGCACAAGTTGATGTTCTTAAATCGATTCAAGATCCAGGGTATGACTCACAAGTGAATATTATGGGAACTGTTAATTTACTTCAGGCTTGCAGCGAGTCTTCTTCTGTAAAAAAAAATCATTTATTCTTCATCTAGTGCAGTTTATGGTGATTATAATGCCGATCGCCTCTCTGAAACCTTTGATACTCAGCCAATTTCATATTATGGTGTTTCTAAACTTACTCCTGAAAGCTATTTACGCATTTACCAACAACTCTACGGACTTTCTTATACAGTGTTACGGTATGCAAATGTATATGGACCTAACCAGACTCCTAAGGGAGAAGGGGGAGTTGTTGCCATTTTCTTAGACCGTATTAAAAAAGGTCTGCCAATAATCATACACGGTAATGGAGAACAAACACGTGATTTTGTTTATGTAAAAGATGTGGTTAAAGCAAATCTTGCAGCAATTCAAAAAGGTGAAAATGAAATTATAAATATAGGTACGGCTAATCCAACAACTGTTAATCAATTGGCACATATTCTATCAAAAATTCACGGTAAACAAATTGTTATAACAAATTCTAAAGCACGACCTGGTGATATTGAACATAGTTGCCTTGATAACAGCAAGGCTGACAAGATCCTGCATTGGTCTCCAATTTACAGCATTGATCAAGGATTAAAGGAAACGTACGATTTTGTCATGCAGCAAATGCTGTGAATGTTTTTTCAGTAATCTCATTAACAATAAGATTGTTATTGCAGATGCAAATCTTATTGTTAATGAGATTACCTTTTTAAAAGAATAGAACAGTAGAAGTCTCTACGCAGATTCAGCAACATATTTGTATTCAAACAAAATGCAAATTCTACATTTATTTATAGCTGAAATGATAATCAAATTTGGGAAATGTAGAACACAGCACAAGCAGAGCTTGATTGAATAATAAGCTTGATGAATGCTGAATAAATTTTTGAAGGAAATATATATTCTTATTTATAGCCATATATTGAAAAGGGGGCAAAGAATATTGTATATGAATGAGAAGTGTGCTCATGAAGGAGGTAAAAATATGAAAATTCTATTAGCCTATTATCGTTATTCACCTAATATTAATGGTCCATCAACTTATATTGACATATTACGAGAAGAGCTTAAGAAAAATGGTCATCATGTTGATTTATTATCACATGATGAACAATGGGTAAATATCCAAATTGGGGAAAAACAAAAGGCTGATAAGATTAGTATCAAAAAAAGCCTCGTTGATCAGTATATATTTTCTTATTCCAAGAAGTATCATCCTTGGATTTTTTGGCGTGAGATGGAACGATATTGTTTGGAACGGGCTGCCATGAAACTGGATCTTAATGAATACGACCTAATACACTGTCAGGATTTTATGATGGCACGGGCACTTTCCCGTACGAAGCCTTCCCACATCCCGCTTATTATTTCTCTGCATAATTGTAAGCACCATGAAGCTATAATTACAGGGGAATACCACAGTAAAACAAGTCAAGAAAAGCAATTTATCAAGGCCGAAGAATTCTTAGGTTCAATATCAGGAGATACCACAATTGTTCCAAGCTTATGGCTTAAAGAGAAATTAACAGATATAGGAGTACCATCAGAAAATATTCAGGTACTTCCATATGGTATTTTATCCGAAAAATTCATTGGAAAAGAAATAGCAAATAGAAATCCTTCAGATAAAAAGATAATTCTTTGTCCTGCACGCCTTGTCCCCATTAAAGGGCATCGTTTTCTTTTTGAGGCTCTCCAAAAACTCACTAATGAAAGGGATGACTTTCATTGTTTATTGGCAGGGGATGGCACACATCATGAGGAATTGAATGATTTAACAATTAAACTGGGAATTCAATCTTTTGTTACCTTTCTTGGCAGACGAGAGGATATCCCTTATCTGATGTCATCAAGCGATATTATTGTATTACCTTCACTGCATGATACTTTCCCTATTGTTCTCTTAGAAGGACAAATGTCAAAAAAACCAATAATCTCTACTAATGTCGGGGGGATACCTGAAATCATTAAGAATGGAGAAAACGGTTTGCTTGTTCCACCAGCTAATAGCAAAGCACTTGAGGAAAAGCTGCGACTGCTTCTAAATGATCATAATCTTCGCCAGCAATTGAGTGAACGTGCACAGAAATTCGCATTACAGCACTGGACAATAAAAGAGCACTTTAAATGTATTCTTAACCTTTATAATAAAATTCAAAAAACAAACAGTATCAATAATTCCTCCCCAAAGACGGTTAAGTGGCACCCGGACAAAAAACTCCTAAATCAAATAAAATCCCAGAATAAATCGGTTGAATCTGGCATGACGTATAAAGATGAAGTTCCAGAAAACCTCAAAGGAAAGCTGGCAGAAAAACAACACTATGTTCATTTATTTGATCTATCGGGAGTAGTGCTCCAAACTGCAAAGATTGATCTGCAAGGAAATTACTCTTTTGAATTCATACCTCGAGGAGACT
This sequence comes from Bacillus sp. V2I10, assembly GCF_030817055.1. NCBI lineage: Bacteria > Bacillati > Bacillota > Bacilli > Caryophanales > Bacillaceae > Bacillus > Bacillus sp. V2I10. Next base: position 2,881,361 of record NZ_JAUSYV010000001.1, read on the forward strand.
ATGTTCTTAAAAGTACAATTTTGGGATTTGGCAACAAACAATTATCGTTGTAGCCATTTACGATAACATATAAAAAATGAGAAATTGAAGGGTATAAGAATGACGCAGGTTTTCTAATAACGCGTGTTTTATATAATTCGAAAGGATTGATTAATATTACAATAATATGTATCGTTAGACATGGTGAAACAGATTGGAATGCACTGGGGAAACTTCAAGGACAAACGGATATTCCACTAAATATTAATGGAATTCAGCAAGCTCATGAGTGCAGGGAGCTATTAAAAAAAACAACCTGGGATGTAATCATTACAAGTCCGCTTAAAAGGGCAAGACAAACAGCGGAAATTATTAATAGAGATTTAAATGTGCCTCTTATTGAAATATCCGATCTTATGGAAAGAGGTTTTGGTGATGCAGAAGGAATGAATCTTGAGGAGAGATTATCGTCATTTCCTAACGGTGACTATTCAAATCAAGAAGATAAAGGAATTTTCACAAAACGTGTAATGGCCGGAATAGATCAAATTAATGATCGATTTTCAGGGGGGAAAGTGTTAATTGTTTCACATGGAGCTGTAATAAATGAGATTTTATCAAATTTGTCAAATGGAGAAATAGGTTCAGGAAAGACTAATTTGATAAATGCTTGCATTAGCAATATATCCTATTGCGATAATCAATATAAGATTATTGACTATAATCAAATTTCTCACCTTTCTTTAAAAAAATTAGAATGAAGAAACAGCCAGTAAGAATTAAAGACACACTGGCTATTTCTCTCTCAGCAAAGTAACAGGTACTATCTATTTAATCAAATAAATGAGGCAATCCATTTATTAGTGAATATCCGCCCATGGCGGCCATCGCGATTACAATCAATCCGCCGAAAACAGTTAACCAAAGTGGATGCTTATAATCACCGACAATTTTCTTTTTATGCGCAGCAATCAGCATAACTCCAAGGGCGATAGGTAAAATTAATCCGTTGAGCGAACCTACCAGAATAAGGATTTTAACAGGTTCCCCAATTAAAGCAAATACAAAGGTGGAGACTGCAATAAATCCGACAATAAACCATTTATGATATTTCTCAATCATTGGATTGAAGGTTCGTATGAATGAAACAGATGTATAAGCAGCACCGACTACAGACGTTACAGCAGCTGCCCACATTATGACTCCAAACATTTTGTAGCCTGCATTTCCAGCGGCATGTTTAAAAACGGAAGCAGGAGGATTAGCAGGATCTAAAGCCAATCCTTGAGCGACTATACCTAAAGCAGCCAAGAATAAGAATATACGCATGATGGATGCAATGCCAATTGCAGAGATGGAGCTTTTCGTTACTTGAGGCAGGGCTGCTTGTCCTTTAATGCCAGCTTCAAGCAATCGGTGTCCTCCTGCAAATGTAATATATCCTCCAACAGTTCCCCCTACAAGAGTGACAATCGCAAGATAATCAATCGTGTCAGGCATAACCGTTTTAATAGCTGCTTCAGCAATAGGCGGCTGGGCTGAAACCATGACGAAAACAGTTAGAGCGATCATGACAAAACCCATAACTTGTGCAAAACGGTCCATCACTTTACCGGCTTCTTTTACAAGAAATATCCCAATAGCGACGATGCCGCTCAGGATGGCTCCTGTTTGAGAAGACATCCCGAACATCACATTTGTGCCTAGGCCAGCTCCTCCGATATTCCCAATATTAAATGCAAGTCCCCCAAGCACAATTAGGATAGAGATAAAATACCCAAGACCAGGGAGGACAGCATTCGCTATATCCTGTGCTGGTTTCTCAGCCACTGCAATGATGCGCCATATATTCAGCTGTGCACCAATATCAATAATGACAGACATTAAAATTACAAACCCGAAACTTGCAGCCAGAACCTGTGTGAAATGAGTGGTTTGTGTTAAAAATCCAGGGCCGATGGCTGAAGTTGCCATCAAAAATGCGGCTCCAAGCAGCAGGCTGAAGTTTGATTGTTTTTTCATGGTGATTCCTCCTGAAGGTTTTTAAGTAAGAACTTTGCTCGCTTTTTTAATGCTGATTCCTGTATGCTGAAGGGCATCCGATATGTATTTTGCAAATTGAAGGGCATGTGCGCCATCTCCATGAATGCAAATAGTATCTGCTTTAATAGACAGGTCCTTTCCTGATAGCGATGTGACTTTCCCATCTTTCACCATTCGAATCACTTGAGCTACTGCTGTTTCGTGATCCTCAATCAAGGCACGGGGCTCTCGTCTTGAGGTTAACGTACCATTATCCTGATAGGTTCTATCAGAAAAGACCTCACTTGCGGTTTTTAAACCTAATTTCTCACCAGCTAAAATTAACTCGCTGCCGGCAAGTCCAAAGAGAATCAGATTGGAATCAACTTTATAGACGGCCTCAGCAATGGCTTCTGAAATTTGGCTGCTTACTGAAGCCATATTATAAAGGGCACCGTGCGGTTTCACATGCTGGAGAGATCCTCCTTCAGCTGCGGCAAAGCCAGATAATGCTCCAATTTGATAGACGACCAGGTCATATACTTCTCTTGGTGTGAGGTCAATATTTCTTCTTCCAAACCCGGATAAATCATTAAAACCCGGATGGACCCCGATTCCGACGTTTTTATCTATTGCAAGTTTAACTGTTTTTCTCATAGTTGAGGGGTCACCTGCATGAAAGCCGCAGGCAATATTAGCCGATGAAACGTAATTCAATATTTCTTCGTCATTTCCCATTTTATAAGCGCCAAAGCCTTCTCCCATATCGCAGTTTAAATCAACTTTATGCATCTTAATCATCTCCCTATCTCATTTTTAGGAGCAGCCCCTGTTTAAAGTGCTGCAATCTTTTTTCTCTATCAATCAGCAGCTCCTGAGCTTCGTCGAGCGATATTTCCTTAAATTGAACAATTTCTCCAGGTTTGAATTGGGAGAGATAAGGCAAATCGACAGAAGCCACCTGAGCGATCTTCGGATATCCACCGGTTGTCTGCCTGTCAGCAAGCAGAATAATCGGGCTGCCATCTGCAGGCACTTGAATGGTTCCAAAGCTGACAGCTTCCGAAATCATTTCTTCTTTGTTTATTAATGTAAGTTTGGGGCCTTCCATCCGGTAGCCCATACGGTCAGAATTAGGTGTTATTTTAAAAGGTTCGGAGAAAATCATGGATTTGCTTTTCTCTGTAAAGTCATCATATTGCCTTCCTTTAATGACACGTACGCTTTCATCCTCTCTTAAGAAAGGAATAAATTCCGGAGATGCGGACCATTTAATTTCTGAATAAGTTCCGGAGTCAAAAAAACGTTCAAATAGTCTGATGGACAGCTCAGACATCTTTCCAAATGATAGTCTGTCCCCACTTGCGATGGCTCTGCCATCATATCCGCCAATCCCTGCTCTTAAATAGGTTGATCTGCTTCCCATCACCTCAGGGACATCAAATCCGCCAGCGACGGCAAGATATGCCCTGCAGCCTTTCTTAGCTCCTCCAAATGTAAGAAGACTGCCTTTTTTCACAAATAACGGCCGCCACATTTTTGCCGGACGGTCATTAAGAATGGGTGATAAATCTCCTCCGCAAATAGAGATCAGAGAATCTGACTGAAATTCAAAATGGGCTCCGAGCATCGTCATTTCAAGTACTGCCTCGGTCTCAGAATTTCCTACAAGCATGTTGGCGATTCTGTAGGAGAGGGTATCCATCGCACCGCTTGCGATTACACCATACTTTTGAAAACCATATCTTCCAAGATCTTGAATAGAGGTCAGAAGTCCTGATTTTTTGACGTTAATCGTCATGTCATTTTCCCCTTTTCTTCAAGAAATTGATCATAAGAAATCGGTTTGAATTGAATAACATCCCCGGCTTTTAATAGACTTGGAGATTTACTTTCAGGCTGAAACAGTTTTAAAGGCGTTTGACCAATTAATTGCCAGCCGCCTGGTGTCTCAATCGGATAAATCCCTGTCTGGCTTCCTGCAATTCCTACTGAGCCAGCGGGTATCTTAAATCTTGGAGAACTTCTTCGCGGTGCTGCGATTTTTTCAGACATTCCGCCAATATAAGGGAAACCGGGAGCGAATCCAATCATATACACTAAATATTCGTTTGCTGAATGAATGCGGATCACTTCTTCAGATGATAACTTGTTATGTTCTGCTACAAATTCCAGATCCGGACCAAGCTCTCCGTCATAGCACACTGGAATTTCAACGGTTCTTCCAATCTCAAATTGTGTTTTATCCAAGGTTTTCAATGTTTCTGTTATGTATTCTGAAACAATCTGATAGGGAAGGGAATGAAGGTTGGTCTTGCCTGCTTTTAAGGGATCATAAATGAGCGTGACTGTCGTGAAAGCAGGAATGCATTCGATCACCCAATCTGGTGAATGATGATCAAAATAGGAGAAAACATGCTGAACGTTTTCATGAATATTCTTTTCAATCGTCTTTCCAAGTTCAATAATTATTGCTGCATCACCTAAAGGACTTAAGGTGAATTCCATTTCAGCACCTCCTAAAATTGATGTATAAACATGTATAAGCAATTCATATTAGATGTAGTTCATCTTATAATAAGAGTATATAGAATTCAAATGACACTATTTAGAATTTGGGTTTGACAAGAAAAGGAAAGTGAAGTAAATTTGAGGTAAGCTTTTTATTATTCTCCATACAATCATCCTTAAAAAGGGGTTTTGTTCTATGTTAGGTGTCGTTCTTAACTAATCCGTAATTTCATACGGTCATCTCTGTGCCAGCGTGCAAAAAATGATTTTTGCTTCGCTTATTTAACTATGCACAGATAGATGAGTTAAGAACAAATCATAGCATATGAGAGGTGCCTGCTCAGCTGTGTTTTTATGCACAGTTTTTTATTTGTCCAAAAAAGGATGAGAGCAGTATGGAGAAAAAGCGCTCTATATACCATTTCAGCCGCAATGAACATTTGTTCACTGCGGCTTTTTTTCGTTACTAAGGAGGATATTCACATGAACGACAATACTTTTAACATTTTAGATTACTTTACTATTAAAGAAACAATCAGCACTTATGCAATGACAGATTCAGGCAGGCAGCGTGTTTTAGCCATTATGCCGCTTAATCATGTAAAGCAAATACAGGCACTTTTATCCGAGACAGACGAAGCAGCAGCGATTTTAGAGAAAAGTTCCAGTGTTCCTATTTCAGGACTTGAGGGCATTGAAGCCATCGTAAAGCAGTTCAATAAAGGTGTTGCCTTAAGACCGCATCACTTTTCCCAGCTCCTGTCATTTATTGAAGATGGCTTAAAAATGAAACGTTTCATGAAAGATAAAGAAATGCTGGCACCGCGTGTTTCTTCGTATGTATATGGGATTGAAGAGCTCCCGGAGATCGCTGCTGAAATCATCAGATGCATACGCAACGGAAGAGTTGACGACATGGCGAACAAAGAACTGTCAAAAGTTAGAAAGCAACTGGCGATTGCAAATGAACGTTTGAAAGAAAAACTGAATTCCATCATTAAGTCTTCAAAATATAAGAGCTATCTGCAGGATGCAATTATAAGTGAACGCGGCGACCGCTTTTGTGTTTCTGTTAAAAAAGAATATAAAGGAAAAATCAGAGGAGCCGTTCTTGATGCATCAGCCTCAGGTTCAACACTTTATGTTGAACCTGAAGATGCAGCCGCCCTTCAGGATCAGATCAATCTTTTATTGTCACAGGAAGAGCTGGAGTCGGAAAAGATTTTAAGCTATTTAACAGGCTTGGCAGAGTCCCATGAAAAACAGCTTCTTCAATCAATAGAAGTGATGGTGCACTACGATGTCTTATTTGCAAAAGCAAAATACAGCCGCGCTGTTGGAGGAACCGCACCAGCTGTTCATGATCAAAAAATGATCTATCTTAAAAATGCCAAGCATCCGCTCTTAGGCAGCAAAGCCGTTCCTTTGACATTCGAAATCGGCAAGGATTTTCAGGCACTCGTCATTACCGGTCCAAATACGGGCGGAAAAACGGTGGTTTTAAAAACGGTAGGTCTACTTGTTCTGATGGCGCAATCAGGTTTTCATATACCTGCTGATAAGGAAAGTTATATCGGCATCTATCAGCAGATTCTGCTGGATATTGGCGATGGTCAAAGTATTGAACAAAACTTGAGCACGTTTAGTTCTCACATGACGAATATTATTTCAATCTTAAAGAAAACAAATGAATATAGCCTCGTTTTGCTTGACGAATTAGGTTCAGGCACAGATCCGGGTGAAGGAATGGGGCTTGCAAGTGTCATCCTTGAAAAAATTCATCAAAAAGGCGCCACCTTGCTTGCCACCACACATTACAGCGAAATAAAGGATTTTACTGAAAGTGAAGAAGGATTCATAAATGGATCGATGGATTTTGACTTAGAGACCCTTCAGCCCACATATAAGCTGAAGATAGGCGAAGGCGGAGAGAGTCAGGCATTTTCAATCGCACTGCGCTTAGGCATGCATCCCGAATTAATTGAAAAAGCCCATGCTATCACTTATAAAGAGACAAGAAAGTATGGAAAAGATCAATATGATTTATATGAAAAAAAGGAACTGGATAAACAAATCTCGATTAATCGTTACAAGACGAAACAGGCAAAAGCAAAAGAGGCGGAGGTTCAGACTTTTATAAAAGGAGATAACGTGCTTATAAAAGCAACAAACGAGCATGCTATCGTTTATACTGGTCCAGATAATGGCGGAAATTACACGGTCTTTGTGAAAGGGACAAAACGATCCGTCAATCATAAACGAATCCAGCTTCATATTTCAGCTAAAGACCTTTATCCTGAGGATTACGATTTTGACATCATTTTCGAATCAGCCGAAAATCGAAAAAAAGCAGCACAAATGAATAAGAGACATTCTGATTTAATCATTGACCGAGATATATAGAAAAAAGCGCAAGCGCCCAATTAGCTAGAGTCATGGCAGATTAGAATTCTGCAGAAAAGTCGGGTTTTGACTTTTTTACGGATTTGTTTTGGCCTAGATCTGGTCGATGGAGGTAGACAACAATGCGCTAAATTTTGGACTTTTTAAGATCTTGAAAAAAGAGAGGGACATTATTGTCTAACGGGTTCGGTTCAGCGGTGCAAAATAGTAATATCGCACAGTAAATTGCACATTATTTATGCACACCAATTAGTAATATAATTGGTGTGTTTTTTAATGTTAAGATGTTTGGATGTTTATGATAAAATGGAAAAATCAGTTATTCCATTAAAGGGCAGTTTAACGGAGTAAGCGGATACTAAAGTTCTTCTACATAAGGGCCCGTTGAATAGTGTAATGTACCAAGTATAGAAGGAGTTAAATAAACAGTAATTTAAAAGTAGTTTAAATCAAAATAAAGTCGTCTATTTTACAATAAAGTTGATTAAAAAGCACGCGTTATTTGCTAAAGAAATTGATAAAAACATTACTCGATAAGTAGCTGGCTAAAATAAGATATAATGATTATATAACCTTTCAATGATTATTTTAATGGTTAGAATATAATATGGAAATTGGGAGGTAAACTTAATGACTGAGGCAAACAAATTTCCACTTATATCAGGTTATCTTTCTCTTGATTTAGTGAACACGGAAATAGTAAGACGTGGTCAACGTCAGGATTTATTGCTCTCGGAAGAGGATTTGATGGAATGGCTTCATGTAATAAAAGAGGAAAACTCTTATTGGGATGATCCGCTATTCTTAAAGGTCCAAGAGAGGATTGGACAAGTATTATTATGTATTCTAGAAATGCGGACTGTTTTAAGAGACTATTTTGAATTAATAACAGATGGACAGCCATTTCCAGATCAATTTATTGCTTTTTTAGAAAAAACTGTCGAAAAAGCACCATTCACTTATAAATTAATGCATAAAAAATAGATTCCCATTCCTGTTGGTGAGGTAGAGGATTCCCTTTTATCGTTGGTTGCCTTTGATGTATTAACTTTAATTGAAACAAAAAAGCTGTCTTCCCTCAAACGATGCTCCAATCCGGATTGTGTACTTTTATTTATTGATGAAAGTGGAAGACGCAAATGGTGTTCAATGAAAATATTTATCACAGCCGAGAAATATTATTGGGGGACATTTTGTTTCAACATTCGTTGGATTAGCCATATTTCAGTTATTGGGTAATGAACCTTGGACGATTGGTTTAGCTGTCGGTTTAGCGATTGCTTTTATGATGATTACAAAAACGACTCACCCTCCAGCAGGGGCAGACCCACTTGTTGTTATGCTGGGCGCGTACAGTTGGAGTTACTTAATTACACCGGTATTAATCGGCTCGGTGATAATTGTTTTCTTTGCGTTGATTATTAATAATTTGCGCAGTAACCGGGAATATCCTACATTTTGGATATGATTAAGAATGTTCAGGAGGGAATAAAGTGGAAAACTATATCTTTAAACAATTAAGATTTGTTCGGGATAATACGATTGGTCATGTGGCAGAAATGAATGATGAGGCATCACTTTCCATTCCGGAAGGATTCAATAACAATATTAAATGGAATCTCGGGCATATATATGTCGTGCAAGAAAAGTTCGCCTTTCATTTCACTGGAGAAGAAATGAAGATACCTGATCAATTTACAGAATTATTCAGTCCAGGCACTAAACCAAGCGATTGGGGAGAAGAGGTGCCACCAATTCATGAATTAATCTTATTACTCGAAAATCAAGTCCGTAGGATTGAGCAAGTAATGAAATTTAGGATCAAAGAAGCTGTAGAACAACCTTATACAACATCCACAGGTCTTACATTATCAACAGTAGAAGAATTTCTTAGCTTTTGCTTATACCATGAAGGCATGCACTTTGATGCGATTAAATCAATCAAACGAATTATTCAAAGTGGGAGAAAGAGTGAAGTATTTAGAGAGCAATAAAAGTATTAGTTTAAAGTCTTTTTTTAAAAACAAACTTATTGTCACACAACATTAAATTTTCAATGATTCAAATCAATCTAGTTGCAAGGTAAACAAAGGTAATCATGAACAGTTACATGGGTAATATCTTTTGTTTCGATTATGTAAAAAGTTAAGATTAAATTAACTGGGATATATTAAAATAGTTAATCATAAAAAACCTCACAACTTTAATAGTTGTTCAACAAAAGGGCGCAATTCTGCAACTGATCTGACCCCTGTCAAGTAGACACAAAAAATAAGCGCAGTTAAGAAGCCTGACTTCTATATTCGATAGGAGTCAGGTTGTTTAGCTTGTTTTGAAACCTTTCGTGGTTATAAAAGAGAATGTAGTCTTTAATAGCCCTTCTAACCTCTTGTGAAGTTTTAAAAGTATGAAGGTTAAAACATTCTGTTTTTAAATGACTAAAGAAATTTTCCATACTAGCGTTATCCCAACAGTTGCCCTTTCTAGACATACTAGCTTTCATTTTATTTCTTGTGAGTAGCTGATTATAGTTATGGGACGTGTATTGGTATCCTTGATCACTATGGAGAAGGATTCCTTTTACATTCCTTCCTTTTATGGCTTTTTTAAGAGTATCCAAGACTAGCTTATAATCATTGCGTCTACTAATTTGGTACGCAACAACTTCGTTATTATATAGGTCTTTGATGGCAGACAAATATAGTTTCTGTCCATTGAAAATGAGGTACGTAATATCAGTTACCCACTTTTCATTAGGGCGAGAAGCGTAAAAGGCTCTATTTAAATAATTATTCGAGATAAGATAAGGTTCTTTCTTACCGTAATAAATTCGTTTCTTCCTGATAATTGCTTTAATACCTAGCTCACTTAGTAACCGTTGAACTTTTTTGTGATTAATGTGAATATCATAGGTCCTCTTTAACCAAATTTGTATTCTTCTATAGCCATAGATGCCCTTATATTTCTGATGACATTCTATTATTTTCTGCTTTAGCTTCTCATCCTCTATCTGCTTTTCCGAAGGTAATGCTTTACGCTTTACCCACTTGTAGTATCCACTTCTTGATACTTTAGCCAGATGGCAAAGTAGCTGTATAGAATGATTAGATAAATCATCAATGATTTGAAATAGATTACTAGGTTCTAAATCAATTCCCCCTTTCACATCTTTAAAAGCTTTTTTAACAGTTCGTTCTCAGCTTCTAATCGCTTTATTTTCTTTTGAGGATTTTCAATAGTAGATGAAGAGACTTTACCAGACCCACTTTTTCTTCCGCGTTTCTCCCTAAGACCAACAATTCCATCTTCACTAAACTGTTTAACCCACCGTTGTATGTTTTTTCGATGAATGTTTAATTCTCTGGAAACAGCTGAATAATTCTTCTTTTGATGATATAAATCCACCGCTTTTTTCTTAAACGATATATCATAAGTCTCTGCTTTTTTCTCCATAAAAAATACCCCCTCCTAGTAGACAGATTAATGCGCTTTTTTAAATGTGTCTACTATAAGGGGAGCATACCACAACAAGAATTGTGTTCTTTCTTTATGTTAGGGCCATTTATTTGAGTAAGGATTATTAAGCTACCTAGGGAGGTAAGGAAACTAAAAAAACGGGAGGGATACTTTTCTGCATATATACGCAAATTAGGCAGATAATAATTGAATATTCTTCGATTTTTAAAATGAAGCCGGAATTTCTCTTCCTCGGAACTGTGTTGCTAATTCATTTTATTAGGTACAAACTCGAATAAGATTATCGTTAATGTTCCAATTACATAATGATTTAGAAGTTTTTTATTCATTAATAACAACATATTAAAAATGTTTATTCCTAATGTCAGTTGCAGGAATCAGGTAATTAAAGGGTGATTTGATATGTGGAAAATGGTGGTTTCCTATCTTCCAGACTGGAAAGTCTTTATTCAGGGTTTTATCACATTTTTCATTCCGTTTTTAATCTCAAGATTTTTTAATTGGTTCCGTACTTTAGAGGAAGAGTGATGATTATGAAATGGTGGAAATCAAAGATCAAACAAACGCAACCTTCCATTCAAAGTGATACAGAGCTTAAATCTAAGTTTTATCAAGATTCAATCGGTCAAATTACAGGCGATTTCGATGTGGATCTGGAGCATGTCAAGCAAGAAATCGGTCATAACTCAGATGTGCACTTTCGGGAGTTTAACATAGGGCGCACAGGCATTCGGGCGGCGATCATTTTTGTCGATGGACTGTCAGATAAAGATCTCATCGACAAACATATTATGAAATCATTGATGCTTAATTTTTGTGAAGAATATAAACAGGAAACTCCTTATGTGAGAGGTACCTTTTCAAAAGAATTTATTAAAAATCAAGTTCTTTCTATTAGTGAAGTAGAAGAAGTCCATCACATAAAAGCATTGATGACAAAAGTATTAACAGGTTTAACAGCCCTTTTGATTGATGGATCATCAGATGTTTTCATTCTTGGTACAACCAAAGCAAACAAACGGAATATTGAAGAGCCAGTATCAGAGGCATTGGTCAGAGGTGGTAGGTTTCACTGAAATTTTAAGCGATAATACCGCCCTTTTGCGACGCCATGGTGAAAATGAGAACTTATCATTAACAAAATTCCAAGTAGGAAAGCGTGCAAAAAAAGAACTGGTCATCGCCTATATGAAAGAGATTGCTGACCCTGAATTAGTAGAAGAGGTCAAGAAAAGAGTTCAGAAAATCGAAATTGATCATGTACCGGAATCAGGCTATGTAGAGCAACTGATCGAAGATAATTACCTCAGTCCCTTTCCCCAAGTACAGAGTACGGAGCGCCCTGATCGCGTCATTAGTGCATTGATGGAAGGAAGAGTAGCAATTTTATTAGATGGAACGCCTTTTGCTTTGATCGCCCCAGTTACATTTAGCATGCTGCTGCAATCGCCAGAAGATTATTATGAACGCTGGATTCCCGGCACGCTCTTTCGTCTGCTGCGTTTTGGAGCAGCTATTGTTACGTTGTTTGCACCTGCTTTGTATATATCTTTTATCTCATTTCATCCGGGAATGATTCCTAGTGAGTTAGCCATTTCTATCACAGGGACAAGGGAAGGTGTTCCGTTTCCTTCTTTAATAGAGGCACTGCTTATGGAAGTAGCAATCGAAATTTTGCGGGAAGCTGGGCTGCGCTTGCCCAAGCCTATTGGCCCTGCGATGGGGATTGTTGGCGGACTGATCATTGGTGAAGCGGCGGTACAAGCAGGGATAGTCAGCAATATCATGGTTATCGTAGTAGCAATAACCGCCATTTCCTCCTTTGCCATTCCGAGTTATAGCGCGGGGATTCCATTGCGCATTCTTCGCTTTGTAGCCATGTTTAGCGCTGCATTGTTTGGATTGTACGGAGTCATTCTGTTTTTCCTCTTTCTTTGCAGTCATTTGGTGAAACTGAAGAGTTTTGGCGTACCTTATGCCAGTCCTGCTGTGCCTTATCGATTAAGTGGCTGGAAAGATTTTATGGTTCGCATGCCACTTCAGATGATGAAACGTCGTCCGAAGATGATGCATACGAAAGATCAAATTCGTAAAGGATAGCTTACTTAGAAAGGAAGTGAACCCTAGATGATTCTTAGTCCAAAAGACCGAATAACCACTCCGCAAGCAGCTGTTGTCGTCATCAATTTTATCCTCGGATCAGGGATCCTCACTCTGCCCAGGACATCTGTAGAAAAGGTAAAAACACCGGATGTTTGGATTACCGTTATTTTAGGCGGACTAATCGCGATGATGGCAGGGGTGATCCTTGTGAAATTAAGCCAACAGTTTCCCGAAAAAACCTTTTATCAATATAGTCGAGAAATCGTAGGAAAATGGGTAGGCGGGCTGCTCAGTCTCCTTATTGTATGTTATTTATTAATGACTGCCGGGTTTCAAGTCCGTTCAATGGTGGAAGTAACAGGCTTTTATTTACTGGAAGGTACTCCTGCTTGGGCAATCACCATGTCATTTATTTGGGTAGGTCTCTATTTGATCATTGGAGGAATCAATCCGATCGCCCGTCTGTTTGAAATAATATTCCCTATTACGGTCATCCTTTTTTTGCTGGTTGTCTTTATGAGTTTCGGAATATTTGAGATAGATAATCTCCGTCCGGTATTAGGATTGGGAGTCATACCAGTGCTAAAAGGGGTAAAGACAACGGCTCTCTCGTATACTGGTATTGAAATCATGTTGTTCCTTACGGCATTTATGAAACATCCGCATAAAGCAGTAAAAGCTGTTGTAGTCGGAACAGCTATACCCTTGGTCTTTTATATAATAATCGTCATTATGGTAATTGGAGCGTTTTCCGTCGATGGAGTGGTCACAAGAACATGGCCGACCCTTGATCTCATGAGAAGTTTTGAAATCCACGGCCTGATCTTTGAAAGGTTTGAGTCTATATTGCTCGTGATATGGATCATGCAATTATTTGCTTCATTTACCATCTCCTACTATGCGGCTGCTTTGGGGCTGGCTCAACTCTTCAAAAAGAACATTCATCCATTTATGTGCGGATTACTTCCAGTTATTTATATCATCTCTATGGTGCCGAAAAATATCAATGACCAATTTAAACTCGGTGATATGATTGGCAATGTCGCGTTGTATTTATTTGGTTTACTACCGTTGCTACTTCTCATTGTTTCAAGATGGAAGGTGGGAAAGCATGAAGCAAAGCCATAACAATGTGCGGTCCCTCAAGGGTATGCTCTCTGTTCTATTACTCCTGTTTCTTACAGGGTGCTGGAGCAGTCATGAAATTGAAGAGATTGGTTTAAGTGTAGGTTTAGCATTAGATGAAGGAAAGGAGTCAACAATTGAGCAAGAGCTAAAGGAACAGGGAGGGGGGTATACCAAAAGCGATATCTTAACGTTGACCTATCAATTTGTTAACGCACAAGGAAAAGGGTCAGGGAGTAATGGGGGAGGAATGCAGCAAAAACCTTATATAAATATTTCTGAAACTGGTGATTCCATCCATCAAATGACTCGTGAATTTTCATTGAGAAAGGATCGTCCTATGTTCAGCCCACATCTAAAACTTATTGTTATCAATTCGGATCTTGTACGTAAGTATAGTTTGGAACAATTACTTGATCAATTCCTCCGTGATAATGAGGTTAGACCAAGCTGTCTTGTGTTCATTAGCAAGGGGCGAGCAAACGAGACGCTAGAATCAAAGGAATTAGGAGAAATTCCAGCGATTCGTTTAATTGGAATTTCAGATAATGAAGATCGAACAACAAGGATTTTGCCCCCTATGTCACTCGCTAAATTAGAGGGCAAGATGCAATCAGGATCCAGTTTTCTTTTGCAAAATGTAATTTCGACGAATGGAGAAGTTAAATTATCAGGAACTGCCGTGATTACAGGTAAGACAAAAAAGCTGCTTGGGTTTTTGAATGAAGAGGAATTGGATGGTTTAACGTGGATAACTGGAAAGGGAAAAGGCGGTTTGGTGAAAAACTTTGATAAAGAGACAAATCAGCCAATCATTTACGAGGTAAAGTCTATGAAAAGCAAAATCACACCTCATATTAATGGGAACAACATCTCTTTTGATGTAAAAATAGAATCAGAAGGGCGTCTTTCTGAAAATTGGGTGGTTTCGAAGAAAACTTCTGAAAATAAATTTTTAAAAAGCGCTGAAAAAGCTGCTGAAGAAGAAGTAAATCGATTAGTGAATAATGTATTAGAAATCATGCAAGGGGATTACCAAGTCGACGTTGCCGGCTTTGGAAACCAATTGAGAATTAAACATCCTAAAGTATGGGAAAAGGTCAAAAAAGATTGGGATCAAACATTTAGTGAGGTTCCGATCAAGTACAACGTAAAATTAACTATCACTGAATATGGGGCTTCAGACAGCAATTGAATCCTCGTGTTCAAATTGCTTATACAGTTTTGATGACTATTTCTAAAATCAGGAGAAAATCCATCTTAAATATTGTTTATGACTATTCACGAGTATTCAATAAGTAAAACTGGGCAAAAACCGCCCGATCCTTGTTTAGCGAAATTCCGATAGCTTGTACTCACTTACCATTATGACTGTGCAGCTGTAATCAACGCTATTTTATTAACATCTTCAGCATTGCAACCACGTCATAGATCATTAACTGGTTTATTTAAACCTTGTAGGATTGGACCAACTGCTACAAAATCACCTAAACGTTGGGCAATTTTGTAGCCAAAGTTTCCTGCTTCAAAGCTTGGGAATACAAATACATTTGCATCACCTTTAATCACTGAGCCTGATGCTTACTTTTCAGCTACTGATGGAACAAACGCTGCATCAAATTGGAATTCTCAGATTTTTTAAGTTTCAGGGAGAATTGGGGTGTTATTATAATTAGAATAACGAATAAGATAGAGGTATCCAAATTGACAAGAAAACATGAACCGGTTGCATCGGCCAATTAGTCATTGAAAATCATTTTGTAGATGTTTTGGATCAAGCCCATTGAAGAAAGAGCTTTTATTATTTAACGGCTTTATTTATATGCCTTCCTAGTTTCTTCAACGATTTAAAATAATATTTTTTCAAACAATTTAATAAGACGTTTTTTCGTCGTTAAAGCAAACATCCAGTAGAATCTACTATGGAATCCTTATTAGACTATGGAGAAAGTACATTAACAAAGAGCTATCTCGGTTACTCTTTTTCATTTGCTTTCTTAAACAATCGGGCCATTTAATGGAGTAAGATTCTAAAACGAAACTGGATATTTATGTTAATAACGGGTGTGAGATTATGAAGAAATGTACTTAAACTTAAATGCAGGTAAGTCACATAAGTAAATTATTCGGGGTATAACTCTAAGTTATACCCCTATACCAATTTATCAATTTTAAACGTTGTGTTTTGCAATTATAATTTATTTCATCGAATGTTGATGCAATTGATTCCGGCCTTGTTTTGAAATAATTGGTATTAAGCTATTGGGCAGGATTGTTGAAGAGTGGTTTCAAGAGTTTGATCAACAACCGGGCCAGTTAATTGAACAAGGATGTTAGTTGCACGTTAAAAACAAACGACGTTAAACAGAAAAAACCGCTCAATTTTTTGAACGGAGAGAATCAAATTAGGTGTGTTAGTAAATGAATTTAAATTCCTGTTTTTATGCCAAAACCTATTAAAATTAAGCCAGTTGATTTTTGGAATGCCTTCTGGAATTTTGAGTTGTTCAACCATTTTTTTGCGTAATCAATTAGATAAACAAGAAATAGAAACCACAATACAGCGAGTAAGGTTAGGATGAAGGCTAATACAATCAATTGCTGGTTTACATTTCCGTTTAAATTGATAAATTGTGGCATGATTGTTATATAAACTAAAACAGTCTTTGGATTAAGAATATTATTAAGTAACGCTTGCATAAAGGAATCTTTATTATGCCGATTTGAATACTTTGTAGGTGTATTTGCTTGAGCTTGAATTTCTTTTAAAGAAAACACGCTTTTAGCAAAAAAACTTTTTATCCCTAAATAAATTAAGTAGGCGGCTCCCAAATATTTGATGGTGCTGAAAAGAATGACGGACTTTGCAATGACAACAGATAAGCCAAGGATCGCAATCAGTGTCCAAAACGAAAGTCCCATCGCCATTCCAAAAACCGTATAACGTCCGGCTTTTGAACCATAGCTAAGTGTGTTTTTTATAAGTAGCATAGTATCTGCTCCAGGTATGATAACCATCATTGCAGCTATTGAGATGTATGTTAGTAAGTTATCCATACTATTTCTCCCTTCCTCTCTTTATAGTGACTACTTAAGTAACTACTCATGTAAGTATATCAGATACCCTTGGAAAAAATCAACAGATTTTGCTAAAATATTAGTTACAAAGGTAGCGACTAAGGTTGTATTGGAGGATTTATGAAAGAAAACATTTTAGAAACATTAAAAAATCTAAATTTTACCGAATATGAGGCGAAAGCATATCTTACCCTATTGGAAGAATCGCCATTAACCGGTTATGCAGTAGCAAAAAATTCCGGTGTACCACGTTCAAGAATATATGAAGTTCTGGACAGTCTCGTCATGCGCGGAGATATTCTGGTTAGTCCTGGAAACACACCACAGTATACTCCTGTTCCTGCAAAGGAGCTAATTAAAAACCGTCGAATGAAAGCAGAAGAGAATTTTGAACTGGCAGAAAAATCATTAGCGGAGTTTGAACGTTCTGCAAATGACCGTGAAAATATCTGGAATATCACGGGACGCAATGAAATACTCGATAAGGTAAAAGCTTGTATATTGTCTGCTGAAAAAAGAATTCTCTTAGAGATTTGGAAAGAGGAATTCGAAGAATTGGAGTCTGAACTAAGACAGGCAGCAAATAGAGGGGTCAATGTAACGATTATTGCTTATGGGGAAATCGTCTCTGATTTTGCTAATGTTTACCTCCATTATATGGGTCATGAAATTACAGAAGAGTATGGTGGACGATGGCTTGTTATTAGTGGAGATGATTCAGAAGTAGTAGCAGGTATTGTCTCGCTGGGTAAAGATAGCCGTGCAGCATGGACAATGCATGTAGGTTTAGTAATGCCAATTACAGAAGTCATGATTCATGATTTGTATCTCATGGAAATTATGGAGAAACATAGAGAACTTTTAGAGGAAAGTTTTGGAGAAAACCTCATCAATTTACGTCGCAAATTTTCTATCCACCCAGATTTTAAAAAACATTATGTAAAATAGATTTGTACTATTCTTGTCTGTTTTATACAACGTAATAAGAAAAGCATTACTTCATAGCAAATAATGCTTTTCTTATTCAACAAACGGGCGCTTTTCTTCGATAAGACAACATATATGATAGTCAACAATCGGGGGCGATTGCATTATAGGGATCGCTACTTTTGTTTAAAAACGAAGAGGGTGACCGAAGAACATTTTACATTTATTGGATAGTATCGTTTTTGTTAGTGAAATTATTAACTTTAAGATCAAGAAGGAGAATTTAATGTCGACTTTAAAATTAAATAAGTGGTTAAGTTTGTTAGTTGCTCTGATTTATTTTCTTTATAATTATAATAATAGTATTTTTGAAGGAGCAAAGCTTTTAGAGTACCTGAATTTAGTTGTGAACTTTTCAGTGGTATTAATATTATGTGTATGGTTGATTAGTAAATCAAGAGTTGAAAATGTTCTTGACTTGGTTATTTTATCGGGATTTATACTTTATCTTTTCGTGTTACATTCTTACGTATCTCTTGTTAACGTTTCGTATTATTTTACTCAAGAGTATGTGGGTGATTCATATATAAGTATGCAACAAATAAACTTAATACCTTTTAAAACTATTTTTAATAATTTATTGGGAACAGTAGTAGCACCTGTAACAATAATTCAAACCGCAGGTAATTTCCTATTGTTACTACCTTTATCGTTTGCTTTATTAGCATTGAAAATTGTAGCCAGCAAATATAAAGTAGCTCAAACAATACTTGTTATTTCTCTTTTAATTGAGACATTTCAGCTTTTCTTAAATTTTTCCGTTTCAGGTTATTTGTACTCAGAAGGAGGACACCGTGCAATTGATATTGATGATGTTATATTAAATACTGTAGGAGGTTTAGTAGGAATTATAGTATTTATTATTTATAAAAAGGTAGTTTCAAAAAATAACGTCACTACAAATACTTCTACATTTAATTAATTTTTGACAGTTGTGGGAATTTCATAGTATTCCATTAAAGTGGGATTTACTTCAATATTTGAGAGAGCTTATACTATCTTGAATTTCGCAACAGAACCACCAATCTCTAAAAACATTGTTAAATAGTAGAGGAAGCTGTACAAACCAAAACCCCTTGAGTCTCAAGAGGTTTTTTAATATTCGTATTTATCGGTTATGCACGTTTTTATACAGGGTTGATCTATCCACGTTGTCAGCCTTTGCAGAAGCCTGGTGGGCTGAATGAAAATGAGGGTGTTTATGCAAATAGGGGTACCGATTCTAACATAAATACCTTTAAAAACGAAAATAGCAGGCTTAAGCCTGCTTGTAAAAATGAACGTTTGCAGCTGATGTTTGAGATCCCCAGGTAGGGGTCCCAGACAGCTGTCCTGCAAGCCTAATTACAGGAGGAATTATTTTTATAACTGATTTTATAATTTCTATAGAGGATTAGCAGATGCAATGGAAACATTATTTATACTTTTTTACTAGCCGCAAATTTTACAGAATTCACTGGTTGAATTGCTGGTACAACACTACTTATTTTATATATGACAAATCTAAAGTCTGCAGGGGTTCATTTCTTTCACCATTAAGCCCTTTTAGATACGAAGAATTAAAAGATACTCTTTACAGGTGGGATTTGAAATCGTTAATTAATAGTAAGCACTCATTTCCTTACAATAACAAGTTATAGGAGTCAAATCAATATTTTCTTAAGCTAAAGGGCGCCTTACTATATATAAGGGTCTTTTTGAATTGGGCCACGATTGCCTGAGTAAGGGCTGTTAAAAAACTGACAGGTTTAAAGAAGGATTTCACGAAACTTAAGGAGAATTGCTCACATTACAACCAGCTTCTTTTAGATGACTTGAAGTAGGAGCAATCTATTGTATAGATCCTTTTTATTTTATGGTAGGACATATATTACATGAGTGTGCTAATCAGATGAACAAAAATATGGGGTGTCCGACATGAATATTTATTTTAAAGAATGTAAACAAAATGATGTTGAAAATTTAATCCAGGAATATGTAAGGACATTAAGTTCTCCTATTGATTCTTTCTTAGAGGAGCATATTCTCAATTCCGCATTTTATACAGTCAGTTACAACGATGAGGATGCAGGGTATTATGCCATTCATAATAATCAGTACCTTACCCAATTTTATTTAAAGTTATCATATTACAAAGAATCCCAAGAAATTTTTAAAAATGTTCTTAGGAATCATTCAATTCAGTCAATACTGGTTCCAACATGCGATGAACTTTTTTTAAGTTTGGTATTAGACCATGATTATAAGATTGAAAAACAAGCTTACTTTTTCCAAGATAACAAAGTAAAAATTGCAAAAGAAAAATTATTTAAAGGTGGGAAATTCAGGGCTGCCGTTCCTAATGATACTCCGCAAATAACTGAGGTTTGTCAGGACTTCATAGATAAAGTGGAGGAACGTATTGAAAATAGGGAAATATTCACCTTCACCAAAGGAAATATATTACTTGGAATAGGGATTATAGAACGAAGTATGTTACTCGACAGATTTGGAAATATTGGCATGTTTACGAATGAACAGTACAGAAAAAATGGAATAGGTAGAACGATAATACATCACTTAAAGGAATGGTGTTATGACAATAATCTAAATCCGATTTGTGGTTGTTGGTATTATAACGCTCTCTCAAAACGGACATTAGAAAGTGCTGGTATGGTCTCTAAAACAAGATTATTAAATATTAAAGTTTTGGTTTGAGTTTAGTGTCCAGTCTTCGGAGATTAGCCCAGCTTGGGCTGACTTTTGAAGAGACACTTACGAATAATGAATCGAAATCAGTTACAGTTATTCAAGAAAAGGGTTGAAGAGATAAAAAAGCTTCAAGTTTGAATAGGGATTTGTCTACGGTCTAAAGACGTGCTGAGCAGCACGTCATTTTTTTATCTCTTTAGGAAGAAAGCAAGAGCGAAGTAGATAATTTTTAAAAGGATCATTTAAGAAAATTTTAAGATTTACGTGGTAAAGTAGTACAGATAAACCGCCAGCATGGTTAAAACAGATAAGGAAGAAAACCTATATCCAGAATAACTTGCGGTAATGAGGAGATTAAAAGCATGTCGATTAAAATGAGATTTCTGCTGTCTTATATAGGCGTTACCGTTGTCTCAATCATCTTGTGTCTTGCGGCCGGTTTTTTGATTCTTTTTACAGTCACAGGAGACACAAAGTCGGTTGAGCACTTATTTAAGAAAACGTATATCCAAAAGCCTCTAACAACAGTGGAGGAAAGCACCTTTTTAGATCTTAAATTACTTGCGAAGAAAGATCCCAATTCACTTTTATATACAAATGAACTTCAAAACATTAAACAAGTCGGGATTGGTATTGTCGTAAGAAAAGGCGGAGAAATCGTCTATTCAACTGACGAACAGAATCGGGAAAAACTACAGCGTTTTCTGCCTGAATTTGAAGAAATCAATATAAACACTCGCGATACAATACGGATTGATGATAGGTTCTTCACGTATGTGAAGTTTGATTTTTATTTTGAAGATGGTGAGCAGGGTAGCATCTTCGTCTTACGAAAAGCCAGTTCGGTTGCGGAACTGACACGTGAGCTATTTCCATTTTTATTAATTTTATTGGTAATTTTGTTTGTAGTGATCATTGGCCTTCTGAATTATTTGGTTTCCAGAAGCATCATTAAGCCGGTCACCTTTTTAAAACAAGCAGCGGACCGAATCAAATCAGGAGATCTCGACTTTAAAGTCACATCAGCTTCTAACGACGAAGTGGGTCAGCTACACCGGGCTTTTGAAGAGATGAGGATTCGGCTGAAGGAATCTACAGAACTTCAGATTAAATACGAAGAAAACCGAAAAGAGCTGCTGTCTAACATCTCGCACGATTTAAAGACACCTATCACATCCATCATCGGGTATGTAGAAGGGATACGAGACGGTGTTGCCAACACTCCAGAGAAAACGGCAAAGTATTTATCAACTATATCTTTAAAAGCGCGAGATTTGGACGCTCTAATCGATGAGCTCTTCCTGTTCTCAAAGCTTGACCTGAAGAGGGAGCCGTTCTCTTTTGAAAAAGTGGATATTGTTCCGTTTATTAGAGATATATCGGAAGAAGTTCAATTCGATTTGCAGCCACATGGCTTCCAACTGGACGTTGCAATTATAGCTCCATCACTTATTGTGACGGCCGATCGTGAAAAATTAAAACGGGTTATGATGAACGTAATTCAGAACAGTGTAAAGTTTTTAGATAAGGATGAGAAGAAAATTGCTATTACTCTAGAAGAAAACGATGAAGATGTTATGATTATCATCACAGATAACGGACAAGGCATTGACCCCGAAGCACTTCCGTTTGTGTTTGATCGCTTTTACCGGTCTGAACCTTCACGGAACACGGCAACAGGTGGAAGCGGACTTGGACTTGCAATCGCGAAACAAATCATACAGGCACACGGGGGAATAATTGAAGCAGACAGCAAGCTTGGAGAAGGTACATCTGTATTCTTTACGTTAAAAAAGGGGGATCAACGTGAAACGCATTTTGCTGATTGAAGATGAAGTGAGCATTGCTGAATTGCAAAGAGATTATTTAGAGATTGAGGGCTTTCAGGTAGATATGAAGCATGATGGAAAATCAGGTGTCACAGCTGCCTTGGAAGGCAATTATGACCTCATTATCCTCGACATCATGCTGCCTGGGATAAGCGGATTTGATATTTGTAAAGAGATTCGGGCTGAGCAAAATATCCCGATTCTGCTCGTGTCCGCTAAAAAAGAAGAAATCGATAAGATTAGAGGACTCGGTCTTGGAGCTGATGACTATATTACAAAACCTTTTTCACCAAGTGAATTAGTCGCGAGAGTAAAGGCACATCTATCACGTTATGAACGACTTGCAGGGCAACAGCCAAGAAACCAAGTGCTTTTTGTACAAGGGATTTCGATTGACCAATCCTCACGTAAAGTACAGGTAAACGGAAAAGACGTGCCGTTTACGACAAAAGAATTTGACCTGCTCGTGTTTTTCGTGATGCACCCGAATCAAGTGCTATCGAAGGATCAGTTGTATGAGCGGATCTGGGGAATGGATTCTGCGGCTGATGTATCAACGGTTACGGTTCACGTTCGAAAACTTCGGGAGAAGATTGAACAAAATCCAGCAAAACCTGAGCACTTAGAAACCGTTTGGGGAGCTGGCTATCGCTTTAACGTGTAAGTTATTATCCCGGAATATGAGCCGGGATATTTTTTTAAGCTTTTCTTAAGAATTTGTTTAGATGGAATTTAGGAATTCCATCTATCCTTATCTGTGTAAGACAAAACAAGTAAGGAGAGATGTGAAAAGGGGAGTGAATAGATGAAATGGTTAGCAGCAGTACTTAGCATTATGTTACTTCTGCAAGGGTGTACCGACAAAAGCGAAAGCACCAATACGCCAGGAAAGGAGACATCAACCGTGACAGACGAACTTCACCAAGCAACTGAACAGCAAGATACCGAGCAGGTGAAAAAACTAATCAAGGACGGCATGGATCTAAACGTACAAGACTCTCAAGGACGAACGCCTCTAATGATTGCTACGTATAATGAAGACTATGACACTGCAAAGGTTTTGATTGAAGCAGGTGCTGATGTGAACATCCAAGATAGCATGAAGAACAACCCGTATCTGTATGCGAGTGCGGAAGGCTACACCGATATCCTTCGCTTAACCATTGAAGCAGGAGCTGATGCGAAAATCACAAACCGATACGGCGGAACAGGTTTAATTCCTGCATCGGAACACGGTTATGTGGATGTTGTGGACATGCTTTTAACGAAAACAGATGTCAATGTGAACCATGTGAACAACCTTGGTTGGACGGCGCTGTTAGAAGCGATTATCTTAAATAACGGAGATGAAAAGCAGCAGAAAACAGTAGAGCTATTGGTTCAATATGGGGCAAATGTCAACTTGGCGGATGGTGAAGGGATAACACCGCTAGAACATGCGAAACAAAAAGGATTTAAAGAAATCGAGACCTTTCTAATTGAGGCAGGAGCCAAATAATCTTTAACAAAGGGAGAGAAGAAAACATGAATCACCGTAAAAAAATCTTTACAGCAGCACTTGCTTTTTCAGTTATATCAGCAGGTGTTGTAACATATAATCAATCGGACTATGTGAATGCGGAAAAGTCAGAACAACAGCAGCAACAAAAGCAAAAAGTACGCATTACAAACATTGATGTACTTAACACGATGACCCTACAAGTGACGTTCAACAAGCCGCTTGCAGCTGAAGATGTGAACCCAAGCAACTTAGAAAACATCAAGAAGCATTTTTCATTTAACCATGACTTGAGCATCGTAAACGTACCACAATTGAAGATAGGTGCAAAAAGCACGTATATTGTTCCCGTGAAGATGCAAAAAGAAGAAATCCCTTATACGTTGAGCTACAAAGGGGAACGTACAATGATGTTTAAAGGAACCGATGAAAAAATCAATATCCGTGACACTCGTCAAGTAACAGATGACACGTTTGAGATCGAGTCGTTCCGAGAAGATGGCGTGACAGACTATGCAAACATCATTGAAGCTTACAGCGCAAACCGAGGAGATCAATCGTTTGAGTTAGACCGTCAGAACCGTGACGAAAACGGCATGCAGTATGAAATCATTTCATCTCTTCGTGACCGTGTCGTAACCGTAACAGGTAACAACGGCGACACATTCACGGCAAACTATGTACCTTTCACACAAGCAGCTGACATGAGACAAGCTCCTAAATTCCGTCTGCCGGCTGGAGAAACGTTTATTCCCGATGTAACTTACACGGTAACTTCTGAATGGGCTGATGTTAAGAACGCTACATTTAAAGCAGCTGACTTTGAGCCGCTAAACATTCAATCGGCTTATGCCATTGATAATAAGTCTCTAGAGATTACTCTAAATGCTGATCCAGGCATGGAGCTGTTTTCAGGAAGAAGCATACAGTTAAAAGCGGAGGATGGCAGCACAGTTGATGCTCAATACCGTTTTTCTTCACGAAAAGGAGCAGTTGGAATCTTTGATGTGAAGGGTACATTAATGTCAGGTGAAACGTATTCGATTGTTCCTCTCACCGACTGGGCAAAAGCATACAACGTCACATTTACAGCGAAATAGATTACAATAAGCACAGGTTCCTGGTTTAGGAGGTGTGCTTTCGTTTGTTACAAACAAATTTTCTAAGGTGTAAGGATCTCCAATTTATTACGTTGCGCTGGTCTTACATAAATCATGGCTGCTATTCCAACGGTGGCTAGAACAGATATAAAATTAAATACAGAAAAAAATCAAAAAGGATGCAAAGACTGCATCCTTTTGTTACGAATTTTCACAAGGACAGTACCATGATAAAAAAGAGAGTACATCACTAGCGGGCGTTTGGAAAACCTTCCACATTATTATCTTCCCCAAAGAAAAACATGTTCTATTTAAATAAATTGTCCCTTATATTTGCTTTAATGCATTTTTTTATTAATGATTTTGGTAACAAACTCCTAAAATTATTAATTTTTTTTTAGCCAAGATATTAAGGTTCAGGTAATGAACAAAAATATAAAAATAAGGTGATGTAGATGAAGACAAACATGGATAAAATTTTACCGGTTGTCGCTTCAGTTGGAGTAGGTATTGCAGCTTTTCAAATGATGAGTAGAAATGGTGGAAAAATGAAAAATATGATTCCACTTGCCTCAAACATGATGGGAATGGGGACTGGGATGCAAGAACAGAATCAACAACAGTCCGGAAATCAATAACTCTATGATTAAAGAATCCTTTATGTATTAAAGGTAATTTATTAATTGTATGGCGTTCTTTGGGACATTCTTTACACACATTTGTGTTTATAAGTTTCTCTGAAGAACGCCTTTTTTGAGGTTATTAAGAAAAAATCTTCAGTCAGGCCAGAAATTTAATACAATGCAGGGAATCTCATCATCGACGCACGAGAATCGTTTTAAAGGAGTTTTTTTTCATTCAGTGAAGAATTCACTTTGGGTATCCTTCCCCAAATTGCAGTTGTACTGACTACCGAACACCTTATCTTTTTTTATTTTTTTTGTTGAACTAACCCCTCCTTTAATTGCGGAAAAGACCTGTTCAAATTCCTAGACGGTTTATTTATCTTATTGAATCTTCAATTTCCACTAGAATTTTTGCAGTCACTTTATCTGAAACACTCTTGTCGATATTTAAAATATATTGCCAATTATCTTTTTCAAATGCTAAAAGATTGAACCCTTCTGTCGTTTTGGTGCTATAAATTGCTTTAGTACCATCTTTTAGTTTGAAATTTTTAATTTGCTCGTCTTTGAATTCTTATCGATACATTAATGGTTTGACCCTAATCATATAATGATTTTTTGTAGAATCCTTATTTATGTACTCAATTTCGAATGAAATCATTTATTTCTCCATCTGAATTAGTCAGACTCCCAAAGCTATGTGTAAAAGAAATTGGGTAGTTGTATTAGTAACTTAAGGCCCTTTTTAAAATGGCAGTCACTTTCTTTTAATGCCTCATAGACTGATTTGCAGCCAATATCGAAAAAAGACTTTTGGAATTCAGCACTAGTGTAATTGGCAAATGCAACTAAAAATATTTTTAACAGCCTCATTTCCTCACACCTTATATCCTTTTTCAAAGTATTTTCCCCAAAACTCACAATAATGCATAGGTGCCATTGCATTTTATTTTTTCGTCTTGTACTAATCCGTTACTCAACAATCGGGGGCTTTAATAGTACGATATGTTATTCTTTTCCTTTCCACTTCTCAAACATAGTATTAAGCTTAATGTAAAACCAGCAAATTAGGAGGTACGTATGAATAACTATCATCTTCTCGAGATTGAATTTGATTATAATGGACAAAAACAGATAGTCACGCCAATTCTTCTTCAAGATGAGCGAGATATAATTCTCATCGACTGTGGGTATCCAGACTTTAAGAATCTCCTTGAAGAAGCATGTATCCAGCACAACGTCAAACTAGACTCGATCACAAAATTGATTGTGACCCATCATGATATGGATCATATAGGTTCGCTCGCTGAATTGAAGCGGACGTATCCACACATGGAAATCGTTGCGTACGAGCTGGAAGCGCCGTACATTGAAGGTGAAAAAAAATCATTGCGACTTGAACAGGCTGAATCAACATTTGATTCATTGCCAGATGAAGAAAAGCCACATGCGGAGCAGTTTATTCACTTCTTACAGTCGATTGAGCCGGTTCCTGTGGATCGGACGGTCTCCAATAATGAACAGTTGCCTTGGTGCGGTGGCATCAATATAGTTCACACCCCCGGTCATTTACCTGGCCATATATCATTGTATTTACCTGCCAGCAAAACGCTGATTGCAGGGGATGTCGTCGTCATCGAACAAGGTAAGCTCGAAATTGCGAATCCCAAATTTACATTAGATTTGGATGAGGCTGTCCGATCTGTTCAACTATTGCTTGACTATAACATTGAGCATATCATTTGTTATCATGGAGGATTATTTCAAGGCGATGTAAAGCAGGCGCTTCTTCAACTTATTCATTCATATAGGGCATAGTTATGCAACACATATGATCAATAATGGAGCCCCTATTGAAGTCATACAAAGTTTACTTGGTCACGAAAAGAGTGAAACAACTAAAATTTATGCTCAACTAAGCGGAAAGCTTAGACAGGATTTGTATAGTAAATACTTTTAGAGTTTATAGGTGTCTAAAACACATTCTAGAGAGTGTTTTTTTCTTTTATTCTTAAAGAAACCTTGTTAACATTTACAAAGTTTGAAATAATTGTTATTAAGCAATTAGGCACTTTAGTTGAAGAGTGGTTTCAAGAGTTCTGCTCAACCATCGGGCCAGATAAATGAATAATGATTTGAGCTAAGGAAGCAGGAATGTTTAACAAGGATTATTATTGTCTGTTAATATATGGGTAGTAAGACCTCGAAACAAAATTGTAGAGGAATAAGACGGATTGGTATTAGACTTTGGCTGCATTCGCTAAGGGCTAATATTAAGTGTTCAAAGAAGGTGTAAACGATGAAAAAAGTTAAAACCAATGCAATGCGGATATTAGACAAAGAAAAAATAGAATATAAAATAATGACGTATAGGGCAGATGACGGAAAAATTGATGGATTATCTGTGGCCAAAAAAATTGGAAAAGAAGAAGGATTAGTGTATAAAACCCTTATTTCCCAAGGTTCTAGCAAGGGATATTATGTTTTTGTTACTCCGGTTGAAGCCGAGCTCGATTTGAAAAAGGCTGCTAAGGTTGTTGGAGAGAAGAAAGTCGAAATGATTCCAGTTAAGGATATAACGAAAGTGTCTGGATATGTGCGGGGTGGCTGTTCACCAATAGGAATGAAAAGTTTGTTTCCTACTTTTATCGATGACAAAGCTCTATCAGTTGGTACAATCATTGTCAGTGGGGGAAATATCGGTGTACAGATTGAAATTAAGGCAGAGGGTTTAGCAAAGGCAATAAAAGCACAATTCGCTGATTTATCTAAATAGTTTTTTACACTGTTTATGAAATGGTTTTTATTTATTACTACTGGTTGCTTAGGTGGAATAGAAGCAAAAGCGGTAGGTTACGAGGTTTGGATAAGTCCCAATAAAGATAAATTGGAGATTGTAAAAGCGGAAAATCAATATACTTAATTAGCTGAAGAAAATTCGAAACTCTTGTTTGAGATTTTAACTGGTGATAAATTGACTAATTTAAAATAGTAGATATTATTCAACAATCGGGGGGCGATTGCTTAACAAAGTGACGCCTCTTCTTACTTGAATTAAAGGGCCATTTAATGGAAGAACGTTTATTGAGATTACCGGATAGATTAGCGAAATGAGAATAAAATTATAACAATTAAAGGAAATTAAAGAATATTATAGAAGTAATTTACTGAATTCATTGAAAGGAGGAAGGCAGCTGGATGGTTAAATTAATTTATCATGTCGCAGTTTCATTAGACAACTTTATTGCGGATCAAGGTATGATAGATGGGAATATTAATAAATCTCTCTTTTTATTTGAAGGCGATCATGTTCCGGACTTTTTAACTGATATTCAGCAATATGATTCGGTGTTGATGGGTGGAAAAACATATGAGTTTGGATTTCAATTTGGTGCTAAACCTGGTGAACCTGGGTATAAGGGCTTAAAACATTACATATTTTCAAACTCCATGCACTTTGAATCAAATGATGAAGTCGAACTTGTGAAAGGAGATGCTTTAGGGTTTATCGAGAATCTCAAACAGCAAGGCTGTGGTAAGATTTGGCTGTGCGGAGGTGGGGAATTAGCTGGTTCATTGCTGAAAAATAAACTTATTGATCAATTAGTGCTCAAGGTTAACCCAATTATAGTAGGTGATGGAATACCTCTATTCGGAAGCGTTAAATCGGATTTGAAATTAGAGTTAGTGGATATGAAACAGTATTCTAACGGGGTCATTAAACCAACTTACAATATTATTTATGACTAGGTGCCTTATACATCAAACTTGTTGCAAGGCTGCGGGTAATTAGATATTTTCTGCATCTTACTCAAGGAATTCAATCAAATTTAAATGGAGGAATGTATAATGAAACATCTTGTTGTTTATGCACATCCACATCCTGGCAGTTTTAATCATGCAATATTAGAAACAACTGTAAAAGCTTTAGAAGGCAATGGTCATCAGGTTGTTGTGAGAGATTTGTATGCCTTGGATTTTCAGCCTGTGCTGAAACCGCAAGATACGGCTGCTATGAAATCTGGTGATATCCCTGATGATATTAGAACAGAACAAAAATTCATTTCGCAAGCAGATATTATCACATTTATATATCCAATTTGGTGGACTGGACTTCCAGCTATTATTAAGGGTTATGTAGATCGAGTATTTTCCTATGGCTATGCCTATGCATATGGAGAAGAAGGAATTATTCAATTACTCAAAGGGAAGAAAGGCCTGATTATTAATACTCACGGTACTCCCAAAGAGATATATGACCAAATTGGGATGACCGCAGGTTTGAAAATCACATCAGATATTGGGATATTTGATTTTACAGGGATTGAGCCATTAGAGCATTTATTATTCGGAAATGTCTCTGAAACCCTTGAAGAAGCAGTGCGGAAGGATATCCTAAACCAAATTGAAGAGACAATTAATTCTCTTTTTAAGTAGGGGAATTATACACGACAACGACTGACTGTTCTAAAATTCGGACAGTCTTTTTTTTGTAACAATGACATTGTAAAATGACCTAATAGAATGATCGGCTTTGTAAATTGCAGGCAGGAGATGACTTAGTTGAATTTTATGTTTTAAATTAAGGTTTAATAATGTTAGCTATTCTTATTCTTTATATTAAAGATTATAAGTAACAAGATTTCATTAAAGAAGGTGCTTTTTATAGAATCGCGACTCTTCAATAAGAAGAATCGCTTTTTTTTGCAGCTATCGGGCGATAAGGTGGAAATGAGGGTCAAACAACTAGTTGAAGCAGATAAGTGGAAGAAGAAATAGTTTCGAAGACATAATTCCATAAAAAATTAAAGACTTATAAATTCTATCATCTTTATGTTAGAGTTCATTTGAATTCCTTTACTAATTATCCGAATAACTTATTGAAGGGTGTTATTGTATTATGACAAAAAGTTTTAAAATTGAACTTCCAAAAATTCCGCCAAACCTAAAAAAAGCAAATTTCCAAGACATTTATTACGAAGAAGATCCATATTTAGCAAACAGCATTATTACAGACACTGCCATTGATAATGCGGAGATTGATAAATTAGTTCTGTCCAAAGTCACTTTTAAAAATGTAAGACTCATAAATGCTTCTTTTAGGAGGATTGATATGACAGATGTGCTTTTTGAAAACTGTGACCTATCTAATGCTAGCTTTAGTGAAGGAATTATACATAGAGTCACTTTTAAAGACTGTAAATTAATGGGCTTAAATCTTACAGAAGCCAATATAGGAAACGTTTCTTTTGAAAATTGTATTGTAAATATGAGTGACTTTGTAGATGCTCGTTTAAAACAGGTGATATTTGATAATTCATCTTTGCAGAGTGCTAACTATTATGAATGTAAATTTAACAAGGTTAAGTTTAATCGATGCGACATTGACAGCGTTGATTTTACCCAAACTACACTTAAAGGAATAGATATTAGTACATGTACTTTTGATCGTATCAATGTGGATATAGGAAATTTGGAAGGTTGTGTAGTTTCTCCTGAACAAGCAATTGGATTTGCAACGTTGTTAGGGTTAAAGGTAAAAAGTTAAAATCTTAATGAATTAAGGGTGGATTCAGTTACATATTTGTTCTTCAATTATCGTGCGCGTTTCTTCATTATGAGGGAACGCCTTTTCTAATGCTGCAAGAACATAAACTGGTGAGTCAATAATTAAACAACTTAATTTTAACCACCGTTCTAAAAATGAAGCTCAAGCTCACTTTCACATTCAGCCCTATCTCGATCACCCAGAGGCCGAACTTTACGCACTGTGTGACCTGAATGAAGAACGGCTGAGGGAAAATGGCAGGAAATATCGAGTCAGCCGTCTTTATCAAGACTATAAAGAACTGCTTTTAAACAAAGATATTGAAGCTGTGAGCATTTGCACTTGGAATGAGTCGCATGCCGAAATTGCTGTTGCGGCACTGGAAGCAGGCAAGCATATTTTAGTAGAAAAGCCGCTAAGCATCAGCGTGAAAGAAGCACAAAAGGTGCAGAAAGCAGCAGAACAATCTGGAAAAGTTGCGCAGGTAGGATTTGTCCGCCGTTTTGGCAGCAATACGAAAACACTGAAGCAGTTTATCGATCATGGGGAGCTTGGAGATCTCTACTATGCAAAAGCCTCTATTTTAAGGCGCCTTGGTAACCCGGGCGGTTGGTTTTCTGATAAAAAGAGATCAGGCGGCGGCCCTCTTATCGACCTTGGCGTTCACGTTATTGACCTTTGCTGGTATTTAATGGGGAAGCCTGCGCCGGTATCTGTGTCTGGAAATACGTATAATAAATTGGGGAACAGAGCACACATTGAGAATCTTGACTTCTATAAAGCTGCTGATTTTAATCCTTCCAAAAATGATGTGGAAGACTTGGCAAACGCTTTAATTCGCTTTGAGAATGGCGCCTCTCTTTTCGTTGATGTCAGTTTTACCCTTCATGCGCAGACAAACGAAGTATCAGTAAAGGTATTCGGTGACAAAGGAGGAGCAGAAATAGAGCCGGTATTTAAGCTTGTGACAGAAAAACACAATACTATTCTGAACATTGATCCACAAGTTGACCATAAAGAATTCCATTTCGAAAAAGCGTTTTACGAAGAAATTCATCACTTTGTTGACTGCTGTTTTGGCAGAAAAGAAACAATCGCTCCAGTAAAAGATGGAGTTGACGTCATGAAAATGCTGAGTGCAGTCTATGAATCTGCTGAAAAGGGGACAGAAATAAATCTGAAAGAGCATATTCACTAAAAGGGTGATTGGATGGAAAGGCGAGTTAAAGTGAAAGTTGTCTGTTGCAGAGATGATTTTAGCTTGAGAAATACAGATGAAAATATAACAGTAATAAAAGATAAAGACCTGGAACAAGCCTTGATTTGCTTGTGGATGCATCTGCGGCTTATATAGATGCCGAAACATTATTGGAGCATTCAGGTACATTAGGAAAAATTACATGTAGTCTTAACGTTTATTTCAAGCAGCAATTTGACCCTGTATTAGAAAAAATGTTTGAAATTTTATCCAATAAAAATCAAACCTCAAACGGTGTTTTTCGTTTGCGGAGAAACCTTAAAACCCCAGTTATGGACCTTGAAATGGCTGCTGAGATTGCTTTTTTAATCCAAAGTTTTGGAACATGCAAAAGTCTTTACATTAAAAGATCAAAACCAAATCATAGAAGCTACATCATAATTAGCGCAACTTTCGAAAAGCGAGTCATGGCCCATTTGGAATACAGTTTTTTGCCGGATGAGCCTGTTCTTCTGGAAGCAGAGTGGTCGGGCCAGAATAGTATAGTGGAATACTTCACAGAAAAAGCGCCAATTATGCAAACAAAAGGACCAGCTGAGGTGAATGACGTACTAAAAAAAAGCTTTCCTATTACGAATGAATTGTTAGAGGCATCACTCAAACTGAAGCGCCAATTTTCTCGCATAAAGGAGGCTGGCGGATGAAGATAGGAATCATTAGTTTTGCCCATATGCATGCTTTTACCTATGCAGATTGCATCGCCTTTATTGACAATGCAGCATTGACGGCAGTATATGATAATGACGAAACAAGGGGAAAGAAGGCCGCAGAAAAATTCGGAGTCAACTATTATCATGAAATGGATGAGTTTTTGCAGCTTGATTTAGATGCTGTCATCATCTGCAGTGAAAATAGCCTTCATAAGGATATGACAATCAAAGCTGCTAGAGCAAAAAAACACATCCTTTGCGAAAAACCAATTGCAACTACGCTTGAAGATGCACAAGAGATGATTCATGTCTGTGAACAGGAATGTGTCATTCTTCAGATTGCGTTCCCTGTCCGATTCAGTACTTCCATTGCAGCATTAAAAGCAATGATTGACAGGGGAGAGCTAGGAGAAATTCTTGCCATACGCTCTGTGAATCGAGGTCAATGCCCTCGCGGCTGGTTTACAGTACCGGAGCTTTCTGGCGGCGGAGCGGTTCTAGATCATACAGTACACATGATCGATATTATGAGGTGGTACCTCAGTAAAGAAATAAAAGAAATCTATGCCACTGTTTATCGCTGCTTTCATGAAAAAGACATAGATGATGCTGGTCTTTTGACGCTTACCTTTGAAAATGGCATTATCGCTTCCCATGACTGCAGTTGGTCTAGGTTTCCGTCCTTTCCTGCTTGGGGTGATGCAGCGATTGAGGTTTTTGGAACAAAGAAAAGTGCAAAGGCAGATGCTTTTGGAGAAAAGCTTCTTGTTTTTAATGAAAATAACGGCAGACTTAAATATGATCACACAGGCAATAATATCGATTTAGACTTAATAAGAGAGTTTGTAGAATGCATTGAATTCAAAAGGCAGCCAAGCATTACAGGCTACGATGGACTAAAAGCGCTTGAAGCTGCTCTTGCTGCCTATGAATCAAATAAAAATTCTTCACCTGTTTTTTTGATAAAAGATGAAACAGAAAAACTCCTTTAAATCAAAAGCTTAAAGCCCACGCGAAATGCGTGGGTTATAAGCTTTTTCTTATAGGTGTTTTTTAATATTGTAAAAGCAAAAAAATTCATTTATGACGGAGGCAATCGAGGGCGTTAATTATGGGAAGGATAACGTCTCTTTTTGTTGAATAAGGTTTTAAAATAGATTAAAGTTGTTTAACGGTAAAGCTATAGAGAATTATTGTTATATTTACTTCCTAATTAAAAAACATTAGCACTTGCATGAAGGAATTGTAATTGAAGAATATCTTTATAAAAGAGGTGTATATATGAAAATGAATCATTTAAATCTAACAGTCAATGATGTTGCAGCTTCACGGGAGTTTTTAGAAAAATACTTTGGTATGACATGTGCAGGAAGCCGTGGGAACGGATTTGCTGCAATGTTTGATGAGGATGGTTTCGTGTTGACTTTAATGAAAGGGAGCAATGTCAAATACCCTAAAACGTTCCATATTGGTTTCCCTCAGGAAAATGAAGAACAAGTCGATATTATCAACCAACGTCTGAAAAATGATGGGTTTGAGGTTGAACTTCCGCACCATGCACATGGCTATACCTTCTACGTAGAAGCTCCGGGAGGATTTACAGTTGAGGTTCTGTGTTAAATAAATTTTCTTGTACGATTGGTGGCTTTTTGCGCAATTTCATATGCAATTATTCAGCTAAAATATTGATTTTCGATCTTCAATTAAAGGGCGCGTTTCTTCAGGAATGCGTCTATTTTCTTTTTAGGCCAGATTGTTGAGGAACGTTTTCTGGCAATTAGATTATTCGAGTTTGAATATATCATCGAGATTGTGAATACTTTCACTTAAACAACGAAAGGACATTCCTGGTATTACAAGGGATGTCCTTAGTACTAAACTATAATGTATTTTGCTGGAATTCAAAGTCTAGAATCATTTTACTGGTTTGTCCTGTAAACTTATAATTATAGGACCCTTTCAGACTTTCTAAGTCACCGGTAGCTTTGATGATTGTTGCCGGAGAATCTAGATTTCCTTTATCAAATATTCCTTGCTCTATAGCTGTAAAAGTCCCCCGTTTTCCCTTATATGTGCCTTCGAAATGCAGAAATCCGGAAATTTTAGAAGTAGCCATGTGACCATCATCTATATTTGAATCTAAATAATATAATAAATATTCAACAAAAGCTTTTCCTTTTAATTCACCGTCAATATCATATTCGACATGGGCAATATTAATAGGGAAATCTTTTCTAGTGTCATCGACTGGCTTTTCATCCCATTTGCTTACTGTAAATGCTACCTCCATACGCGTAAATCTCCCTTCATTATTAGATGAGTAATCTACTTCCAGTATACCACCTAAAAAGTTCCATCAATAGTGGTATCTCATAGGGAATGAGTTCATAGCTGACTATTCCGCAATCGGGGGCGATTGCAGCAATGTGATTTCTTTTCTTTTTCTTGTAGAAGGTCTAATCAGAGTTACCGAACAATTAAATGGTTATATGTGGTAATGTAAATGTAAAAATTAGATAAAGGGGCAGCATTCCTGTAATGAAGAAAAATGGGGTTTGAACAAAAAATAAACCTCTTGGTAAGATATGAGTGTCCAGTGCTTGCCGGCAAAAAGGACGAACTCAAATAACCAGGAGGCTGTTCAAATGAATTATAACCAAAATAAAAAGATTGCTCAAATAACTTCTCAAACACTAATTGTAGGTGTAGATATTGCGAAGTACAAGCATGTAGCTCGTGCTCAAGACTTTAGAGGCCTAGAGTTTGGTGCACCTTGTCATTTTGAAAATACCAAATCACATTTTAATCTTTTTTTAGGCTGGATAAAACATTTGATGGAACAACACGGCATGGATAAGGTGATTATTGGAATGGAGCCGACAGGTCATTATTGGCTCAACCTCGCTCATTTTCTTAAAGAAGAGGAGATAAAGTTTGTCGTGGTAAATCCTATGCATGTGAAGAAATCTAAAGAATTAGATGATAATTCTCCAACCAAAAATGATGTGAAGGACGCTAAAGTCATTGCACAGCTAGTCAAAGATGGGAGATATGCCGAACCTAATATTCCACAAGGAGTTTATGCAGAACTTCGTGTGGCAAGGAAAATACGCGATCTCTTATTTGTTGACTTACAAGCTGTGCAGGGGCAAATTCATAACTGGTTAGATCGATATTTCCCTGAATTCCTTACAGTGTTTAAGGATTGGGAAGGAAAAGCAGCACTAC
The DNA here is from genome assembly GCF_030817055.1 of Bacillus sp. V2I10. Taxonomy (NCBI): domain Bacteria; kingdom Bacillati; phylum Bacillota; class Bacilli; order Caryophanales; family Bacillaceae; genus Bacillus; species Bacillus sp. V2I10. Next base: position 2,917,474 of record NZ_JAUSYV010000001.1, read on the forward strand.
AATTATTAAAGTTAAACGTATTACCACATGAGTTAGAGATAGTCTCGGAACAAGAGATCCTCATTCACCTCAGAAAAGCTGTAAAACGTGCGGTTGGACTCAGTAAAATTCAAGAACTTAAACGAGTAGCCAAAGACTCTATCGGTATTCGTGAAGGTTCAAGGATGGCTAAATTAGAGCTTCGCACTTTACTAGACAAGTATGAGTTAATAAATGAAAAGTTCGAAGAACTAGAATCTGATATTGATGGACTCCTTGAACGGATACCAGGTGTTCAACAAATGTTGGCCATCACAGGAATCGGCAAGGACACTGTAGCTGGCTTCTTTTCTGAAGTAGGGAATTTAAGTTACTATTCTCACCCTCGACAAATCATCAAGTTAGCTGGGTTGAGTTTAAAGGAGAACACCTCTGGAAAGCACAAAGGGCATACGAAGATTACAAAGAGAGGCAGGAAGACACTAAGGGCTCTCCTCTTCCGAGTAGCGATGCCTTTGGTAGCTAAGAACACTGCTTTTAAAGCTTTACATGAGTATTTTACAACACGTAAAAATAATCCTCTAAAGAAAATGCAATCGCTGATAGCGATATGTAATAAGCTGATACGAATTCTTTTTACGATTGGTACAAAACAATGTGAATTTAGTGAAGATAGAATGTTGAAGGATATTCCTCATATGGCTCCTTTACTGGCAGCTTAGGGTTCATTAGTTAATATTCAAAAGGTTTTATTTAGGATTATTATTTAGACATTTGAAGCACGGATTAGTCAGTAAAACAATTAAAGTAAGGACTTTGATCCTGTCGGGCAGCATCACTGACATCCACCTCATGGAAAGGTTGGACGAAGGAATTTTGGAGCGTAGACTCTGTGAGACATGGGAGGGTTGACCTCCATGAGACATGTGGACATCCACCAGTGCAACCATACTTTAACTAGATAACCACTTTTTGGATAGGAGTGGTTAGGCAGTTAAGGACTTTTTTTCTCTAACGCACCAAAAATATCCTTATTTTCAACTTACATCCATAACTTTGATGTCTAATTAAAATAAATCTAGATGAAATCTTAAGAAAAAGCTAGAAATCCAGAGTTATTCCTTTCTTTATAGAGGGAGTTTAATGGAACTAGTGATAGTATTAGTTTGTGATGTATGTAACGGAAGGAAGAACCTCTAAACAACAATATACCAAAAGTGGTGGTGGTTAGAGTTGAAGATAATAGTACAAGCAATTATTGGTTCACTTATTATACATATGGTTTATTTTATTAGTACGATGATAATAGGCTATATAAAGACTAAAAGATATGTTACAGATATAGAGAGTGCTTGGGATAATGCAGGCACACTTCAAAACAAAGTGTCTTTTGGCAGCACAATCTCACCTGGTTTTTATTTAGTATCTTTTGTGGGAGTAACGGTAATTTGCGGTTTGATAATTCTTTTGAAAAATTCCTTCATCTAAAAGGAACTCTAGCTGCAACGCAATACTCCATCAAAAGGGCGTTAATCCAAGAAGGGTTAACGCCCCCAATCTTGGAAAAAAGGATGTATCAACTTTGTACTGAGTTATACAACACTTGAGAATCTTCAGATTGTTATTAATGACGACGAAACTCGGCTGCTAGAAGATATTTTTAAAGGGGCAACTGTTAAAATATCCTCTTCTTGTTCAGGGTGTTCGGTTACTTCTGAAGATGAAATTATAAAAGTTAATATTAAATGGGATGTTCAAAATGAAGAAACTTTTTTCTTAGAACTATAAAAGTAAGATGGTATAACAACTAAAATATTCACTTTATGATTTCGGTTGCCATATACGTCGGTCGGTATTGCACTACCAGGCAGGATTGCTAAATAAATACTTTTAATAACTAGATTATTCAGTATTGATGAAACCTTTTACATAAATTACCGTATTATTTTAGGAGGACAACGTAGTTGTTATTCAAGTAACAAGTATGATTTGGAGGGATAGAAGTGGCAAGGTTTATTGAAGACTTAACTGGTGCAGCCTTTGATTTCTTTAAGTTTATTTTCACAAGTATCAGTTATATCCTAGCAGGAATGTTGATTGTCGGAGTTCCGCTTTATCTAATTGCATTAGCATTTGAGACACTAAATTAAAGGGAACGATTGCAGGACAAAGAGTCGCCCCTTTAGCTTTAAATTGGGCAGGATTCTTGAATAGGATAAGTTGAAGAAACAAATGAGATATTTATATAAAATATTTCAAGCAAATCAAAGGGAAAAGGAAAATGGAGAAAGAACAATAATTAGAATGGTTAGTTGGGTGGAAGTGTTTTGATTATTATAACAATGCTAGCCATTCTCGTTCTTGGTGCAGATTTAACAGCAAGACAAATTTATCCAAGCTATATATTGGCTAAGAAAATCAATATCGCTGATTTCTTGACGAGACTGGAAGCAATACTAGCAATCATATGGTTCATCACAATTTTTGTTAGATTTAGTTTGTTTTTTTATGTGGGCGTTTTAGGTCTGGCACAAACATTAAAATTGCAGGATTATCGTCCTCTGGTTTTTCCGTTTGGCATGATTTTGATTGTTTTTACAATAATTATGGCACCCAATACCGTCTATTATAATACTTTTATTTCAGACATCTGGCCGTTTTATGCTTCGACATTCGGGTTTCTGCTTCCTTTGTTATTATTAATAATCGCCAAAGTTAAGAGAAAGTGATATACAAAACTAAGATCGGGTCATATCTTAAGAGTTTGTGTAAAATTCTATCGGTTTTTTGACAAAACACCTATGAAATTTTTTATAGTTATTTCAACAATACCTACGATAAGAGACTCAGGTGTTATTCCATTTAAAGGGGCGCGATTGCAGCATAATGCGATTGCTCTTTTCTTTTTCTTTATGATTTCACCTACATGATTAAATTTCAAGAGAGGAAACGAAAAGAGAAGCCTCTAATGAAGGCTCCCTATCTTTGCATGGAAAATGCGATAATCGTTATCTTGTACCTTCTGACGTTATGGCATCAGCTGCCAGCAGCGCACCTACTGCCTGAAGATATGCGACAAACCATGCAAGCGCTCTCCCTTCTGCAGGATGTTCCTTTAAAAAATAAATGCCGCTGAGACCATCGACAGCAGAACCGCTTGCAATTAAAAGATTACCTGCAGTAAGCTGTTCACGATATGTCAGATCCATCTGTGCAGCAGTTCCGATTGCTTCTGCAGACGCCCCCAGTGACTGAATCACATTTCCAATCACATCCAGATAATGACCATCTTTCTTTTGACCATCAAGAAGAACTACTCTTGATGCAGCGTTTGCTGAATTTCCTGCTGCCTGCAGCCAGCTGCCGAATACACTCACTTTTTTTTCGGGATAACCTGTTTTTCCGATTGCCTGAAGCGAATTTCCTGCTGCTTCAATTGCATTGCCCGGGCCAGTCAATTTATAAGAAAGTTCTTCTTTCCCAATTAGATTTATGCTTTCTCCAGATGCATTAATGAATGTGCCCGCCACAATAAGCCATGCGCCGATGATATCTAATTCATTTTCCGTTTCTTTCATGCAGACACCTCGCGGCCAAATAAAAAAAGTTAATATTACAGCATATGGGATATTTTATGATTGTTGATTTGTGAAGATATCTAAAATTGAATCAGCCGCCGCAAGTAAATAATGTTTTTAATTTCATTACTTTGTACATAAGCGCAGCGTTTCGGCCTTTTTGAGTATGGTTGTTGATTTTCGTGCGAAGACACTCTATAAATGCATAATCGCATTCGCAAGACGAAATTCCCCGGTCTAAGCAGCGGTCATGTCTTTGGCAGCAGGCATCCACATCGTTGATCGGAAGTCCGGGGCCGCTGCAGCCGGGACCGCACCATCTATAATCAGGGAAAATACAGCGTGGCCTTCTCTTGATATTCTTCCTTCCTGACATAAAAAGATCTCCTTTTTAGCTCGTATACTCTATTTATATGAATGAGAATAGATATTTGAATTGGCTAAAATCCCATGCCATTGTGAAAAAATAAGCTTTATTATTAAAAAAATGTTTTTCTGAAATCAGCACGATCCGTTTCTTCCTTTCCAAAGTGGGTAATATATTAACAAAATGACCTGTTAAAAACTTAGCATCTTAAGAGAGATTTTTTCTAAATCGAAGGGAGAACAAAATCTTGAAACTAACTTCTGAACAGAGGATTCAGCTGCATGAATTCAATAACCTTACAAAATCGCTGAGCTTCAATATGTACGATGTTTGTTACACGAAAACAAAAGAAGAACGAGAAGCTTATATACAGTATATTGATGAGCAGTACAATGCTGAGCGATTAACCAAAATCTTAAAAAATGTTACGGATATAATCGGTGCGCATGTACTGAATGTGGCACAGCAAAACTATGTGCCGCAGGGGGCAAGCGTGACAATTCTCGTATCCGAGGGTCCAGTTGTAGAAGTTCCTAATGAATCGTACGAAGAATCACCAGGTCCGCTTCCTGATTCGGTCGTTATGCAGCTTGATAAAAGCCATATTACCGTTCATACATATCCAGAATACCACCCGAATGAAGGAATCAGCACCTTCAGAGCGGATATTGATGTGTCAACTTGCGGGGAAATCTCACCCCTTAAAGCACTCAATTATTTAATCCATTCCTTTGATACAGATATAATGACAATGGATTACCGGGTGCGAGGTTTCACGAGGGATATTAACGGCGAGAAGCTGTTTATTGACCACGACATCAATTCTATTCAAAATTACATTCCGGAAAAGGTGAAGGACGCATACGACATGATCGATGTAAATGTGTACCCTCAGAATATCTTCCATACTAAATGCAAACTGAAGGAATTTGATTTAAATAATTATTTATTCGGTTATACGAAGGACAAGCTCAGTAAAAATGAGAGAAACGAAATTACAGACCGATTAAAAATTGAAATGGATGAAATTTTTTACGGAAAGAATATGAAGCCATTTTCAGGATGAAAAATGGGGGCTTTCTCACAAAGTGGGAGAGCCTTTATATTTGCTGCTTTCAAAAAAACAAAAGTTGGATTATCATAATGTAAATATGTGAGAAAAAAGGGGTAAAGGAGCAGCCATTTTGAAACCAGTAGAAATAAAACGCAAAATACTCCGCATTTCAGACGGCAACGCTAAGGGGGAAGAGGATTCAATCGTTACAGAATATCCGTTAACCATAAAGGTTAACGGGGAAGAATTTGTAACGATGATCTGCTCGCCTGAATTTATTGAAGACATGGTGATCGGGTATCTGGCGTCAGAAGGAATCATTCAGACCTGCGAGGATATAAAAGAAATCTGGATTCAGGAAAAAGCAGGGTTTGTTCACGTGAATACATTGAAAGACTATCCTTACTTTCATCATTTTCAAAATAAACGCTATCTCACTTCATGCTGCGGGATGAGCCGGCAGGGCTTTGTATTTGCGAGTGATGCAAGGACAGCAAAAAAAATCGACGGTATACATGTTCAAATAACCTCAGATAAATGTTTTTCCCTTATGAATGATATGCAGAGTCTGGCTGGTGTTTTTCATCTAACAGGAGGTGTGCATAATGCGGCCCTATGTGATGAAAATGGAGTTCTCCTCTGCAGAATGGATATTGGGAGACATAATGCGCTGGATAAGATTTATGGGCACTGTCTTAAAAAAAATATCTCCGTTCATAATAAAATCCTTGTTTTCAGCGGGAGAATCTCTTCTGAAATTCTCATGAAAACGGCTAAAATCGGATGTGAGATTGTATTGTCTAAATCTGCTCCAACTGAATTAGCGCTGGAGATGGCTGAAGAACTTGGAATTACAGTAGTCGGATTTATTAGAGAATCATCCTTGAATGTCTATACACATCCTCAAAGAATCATTCTGGAAAGAAATATCTGATTGTTTCATTTAGTTAGCATATTCTGAAGCTTACATGTAAAATACATAACAGAAGAGAGGCGAGGGATATGAAAAATTCTGCACTTGATTCATGGGACCGTCCGCTCCGTGATTTAAGAATCTCAGTCACTGACCGGTGTAATTTCCGCTGCCGCTACTGCATGCCGGAGGAGATATTCGGCCCCGATTATTCTTTCTTGTCATCTGAGAAAATCTTATCTTTTGAGGAGATCGAGAGATTAGCTGTCATCTTTTCATCTTTAGGTGTAAAAAAACTCCGCCTTACTGGAGGGGAGCCTCTTCTCAGAAAAGAGCTTCCTGTCTTAATAAAGATGCTCAAAAAGATTGATGGTATTGAAGACATCGGGTTAACGACCAATGGATCGCTTTTAAAAGGTTTTGCTGCTGAACTGTATGAGGCAGGTTTAAGACGCGTCACGGTAAGTTTGGATTCTTTAAATGAAGAGCGTTTTGCCGAGATGAATGGCCGCCGAAGCAAGGTGAAAAACATCCTGGCCGGAATAGAGGCAGCTGCTTTAGCCGGTTTACAGGTCAAGATTAATATGGTTGTACAAAAAGGGGTAAACGATGAAGACATTCTTCCGATGGCCGATTATTTCAAAGCGCAAGGTCATACCCTCAGATTTATTGAATATATGGATGTGGGAAACTCTAATGGCTGGCAGCTGGACCATGTTGTTGCAAAAAGTGAAATTTTAAGTGTGATAGGAGAGCGTTATCCCTTAAATAAGATTCCTCCTAACTATACCGGAGAAGTTGCTGAAAGATATGAATATCAAGATCAATCTGCTGAGATCGGCATCATCTCGTCTGTGACAGATTCTTTTTGTTCCACTTGTTCAAGGGCCCGCATATCTGCTGAAGGCAAGCTATACACCTGCCTCTTTGCATCAAAAGGGACAGACCTTAGGCAACTGCTTCGTTCTGGAAAAAGCAATATGGAGCTAAAAGCGATTATTCGGGAAATATGGAATCACCGCAGAGACCGGTACTCTGATGAACGGACTAGTGAGACACGCCAGAGGAATAAAGTAGAGATGTCTCATATCGGGGGATAATCAATAGAGAGGAGATGCCAGTTTGGTAGAAAAAAGGACACCTATTGCAGTTTCTGACGCTGTTCAAAAAGTCATGGACTTTGCGATTAGAGGTAAAGTTGAACTTGTGGCGCTTGAAAACTCATATGGACGCTTTTTAGCAGAAGATTTAATCGCGGACCATGATGTGCCGTCTTTTGACCGGTCCCCTTATGATGGATTTGCTGTCCGTTCTGAAGATACTGCTCAAATCACGAGGACGAACCCAGGTGTTTTTGAAGTTATCGGAGAAATTGGAGCAGGTTCTGTCTTTCATAACAGCGTTGGACGGAATCAGGCTGTAAGAATTATGACCGGAGCTCAAATACCTGCAGGAGCAGATGCGGTTGTCATGCTAGAACTAACGAAAGAGATTGCTGCTGAAGGAAAAAGATTTGAATTAAAGCGTTCCTTGAAAAGCGGAGAAAACATCTCTTTTCAAGGGGAAGATACAAAAAAGGGAACTATACTTGCGGCAAAAGGAAGTGTCATTACCCCAGGCATTGCTGCTTTGCTTGCGACGTTCGGATATCGTGAGGTTCCAGCTGCGAAAAAGCCAGTAATCGGAGTGCTTGCAACGGGCAGTGAACTGCTTGATGTCAACGAACCGCTGCAGCCCGGAAAAATCCGCAACAGCAACTCTTATATGATTCTCGCTCAAATTGAACGGGCAGGGGGAGAGGCGAAATATTTCGGGAAGTTCAGTGATGATCTTGAACAATGCATCAATGCCGTGAGAGATGCACTAAGTCAAGTCGATTTGTTGATTACAACAGGCGGAGTGTCTGTCGGTGATTATGATTATTTGCCCGCCATTTATGAAAAGCTCGGTGCAGATGTTCTATTTAACAAGATTGCGATGAGGCCGGGAAGTGTCACAACCGTTGCTGCTTTAGATCAAAAATTACTTGTTGGCCTTTCCGGAAATCCGTCTGCTTGTTTTGTCGGATTTGAATTGTTTGTCAGGCCGGCAGTCCGGTATCACAATTTTCATCAATCACCGCATGTAAGAAAAGAAAAAGCTTATTTGGGCGAGGATTTTTCTAAGGCAAATCCATTCACCAGGTTTGTAAGGGCTGAGCTTCATTTTAATGAGGGCAGGCTTTCTGTTCTTCCTTCTGGCTTTGATAAATCAAGTGCCGTTTCATCTTTAGCAGAAGCAAACGCACTTATTATTCTTCCAGGCGGAACGAGAGGCTATCAGGCTGGCATGATGGTGGATGTCCTATTATTGGATGATCAAAAGGGAAGTGATTGGCCGTGGGAAAACATTGTGCCGTCATACAAATAATCGGACATCAAAACGCAGGAAAGACAACTTTATTGGAAAAGCTCATAAAAAGAGCAAAAGAGAACAGTCATCAAGTTGGAACAATCAAGCATCACGGACATGGAGGCATTCCAGATCATGGATTTCAGGTAAAAGACAGTGATCGCCATTCAAAAGCAGGAGCTGTTTTAGCAGGGGTTGAAGGGGATGGTGTCCTTTTGCTTAATTTGGCGGGTCAGCATTGGCCGCTTGCAAAGCTGGTGGAAATCTACCAATCTCTGTCCATTGATACAATTTTCATAGAGGGATATAAGAAAGAACATTTTCCAAAAGTAGTTTTATTAAAAGAGGAAAGCGATCTCTCTCTATTAAAATTAAGCAGCATCATATGCGTCATTACATGGCCTGAAATCCACAGCTTAAACATACATGTTCCAATCTTTCATATCGAAGATGAACAGAATTACATCGACTACATAATGGGAATTGTGAGGGGTCAGCATGAGTCAGGAATATTTTGAGATTACGAAGGATTCAATTTCAGCTGATCTAGTGACGAATAAAGTTGCAAGAAGAGAAGCTGGAGCCATTACAACTTTTATTGGGACAGTAAGAGAATTTACACAAGGCAAAAGAACGCTTTATTTAGAGTATCAGGCCTATGAACCGATGGCTGTAAAAATGCTTGAGCAAATCGGCGATGAAATAAAAGGACGCTTTCCGGATGCCATAACAGCTATTACCCACCGAATAGGCAAGCTCGAGATTTCAGATATAGCTGTTGTGATTGCCGTTTCTTCTCCGCACAGGAAAACAGCATATCTAGCAAATGAATATGCGATAGAGCGGATCAAACAGATTGTTCCCATCTGGAAAAAAGAACATTGGGAAGATGGGACGATGTGGATTGGAGATCAGCTTGGGCAAACACCATACCCTGAGGGAAAACCCAAGAAAGAGGGCGGAAAAAATGATTAAAATCTTGCTGTTTGCCCATTTACAGGAAGAGGCCGGAACCGCTGCAATAGAAATTGACAAAAGGGGCCTTACCGTGCACGAATTAAAACAGTGGCTGCAGGATAACCACGGGCTGCGAGGATTAAGCAGTGTCATGACCGCAATTAATGAAAGTTTTGCAAATGAAGGTGATGTAATTAGAGATGGAGATACTGTTGCGTTCATTCCGCCTGTAAGCGGAGGGTAGGATAAGAAGGGTTTCAGTTTAGCTGAAACTCTTTTTTTGTTCCATTTCTTCAAGACATGAACAGTTTTAGGTTTAACGATTGTTGAAAAGACAGAATCTTGCTACAATTTAGAGAGCGCTTCCATTTATTTTCGCTTTGTTTTGTTCCAGGCTGTATAGGGTAGATAAAATGCTGTAATATAAATTGATTGAACATTTTAATTATTCTTGAAAGGGGAGGTCTTTTTGTCAGATAGTTTTAACGTGAAAATAAACGGAGCTGAAGCTAAAGGATATGCAAATCAGACAGCTCTACAAATTCTTTCAGGTCATAAACTAGAGGTACCCAGCGTTTGCTTTCATCCGAGCCTTGGTGCAATTGAAACATGTGATACATGCATCATTAAAGTAAACGGCGAATTTGTGAGGGCCTGTTCAACTGAGATCAAGAACGGGGATGAGATTGATTCACTATCACCTGAAGTAAAAGAGGCCCAGCTCATAGGCATGGACCGGATTTTACACAATCATGAGCTCTATTGTACAGTCTGTGATTACAATAATGGAGGCTGTGAAATACACAATACGGTGAAAGAAATGAAAATCAATCATCAAAGCATACCATTTGCCCCGAAGCCTTATGAAATAGACCAGACGAATCCTTTTTACCGCTATGATCCCGATCAATGTATTCTTTGCGGCAGATGTGTAGAAGCATGTCAGAATGTACAGGTTACAGAGACCCTTTCAATCGACTGGGAACGAGACCGGCCCCGTGTGATTTGGGACAACGACGTGGCGATCAATGAGTCATCCTGTGTTTCCTGCGGTCATTGTTCAACTGTTTGCCCATGCAACGCAATGATGGAAAAAGGGATGGAAGGTGAAGCGGGTTATTTAACAGGGATCTCCAAACAAACTTTGCGCCCCATGATTGAGATCACGAAAAATGTTGAAACGGGCTACGGTTCAATCCTTGCTATATCTGACATGGAATCAGCTATGCGTGATGAGAGAATTAAGAAGACAAAAACCGTCTGTACATATTGCGGAGTCGGCTGCAGCTTTGACATTTGGACGAAAGAAAGAGAAATTTTAAAGGTTGAACCTCAAGCTGAGGCACCAGCCAACGGGATCTCAACCTGTGTGAAAGGCAAATTCGGCTGGGATTATGTCAATAGCGAAGAACGTCTTACGAAGCCGCTGATCAGAGAAGGAGATTCCTTCCGAGAAGCTGAATGGGATGAGGCGCTGACGCTGATTGAGCGAAAGTTTTCTCAAATAAAAAATGAACATGGGCCTGACGCACTGAGCTTTATCAGTTCCTCGAAATGCACAAATGAAGAATCATATTTAATGCAAAAGCTTGCCCGGTCAGTAATTGGTACGAATAATATTGATAATTGTTCAAGGTACTGTCAGACACCGGCCACAATGGGATTGTTCCGAACAGTCGGCTACGGAGGTGATTCCGGCACGATAAAAGATATTGAGATGTCAGAGCTTGTCCTGATCATCGGCTCAAACACTTCAGAATCACATCCTGTTCTGTCCACCAGAGTGAAGCGGGCTCATAAGCTGCATGAACAGAAGCTGATTGTCGCAGACCTCAGAAAACATGAAATGGCTGACCGCTCCGACTTATTTATTCAGCCTGAATCTGGTACAGACATTGTGTGGCTATCTGCGGTAACCAACTATATAATCGACCGGGGCTGGGCGGACATGCATTTTTTGAAGAACAGAGTAAATGGATTTGATGACTATAAGGAAAGCTTAGAGAAATTCACACTGGAATATGCAGAAAAAACAACAGGCATTTCGAAAAGTGAACTGATAAAATTAGCTGAGATGATCCATGAAGCGAAAAGCACAGTCGTCCTTTGGGCAATGGGCGTCACTCAGCATTCGGGCGGAAGCGACACTAGTACAGCCATCTCGAACCTGCTGCTGATTACAGGAAATTATGGCCGTCCCGGCACAGGTTCCTATCCTTTGAGAGGCCACAACAATGTGCAGGGAGCAAGTGATTTTGGAAGTATGCCAGACAGGCTTCCGTCCTATGAAAAAATCACCGATCCTGCTGTAAGGGCTAAATATGAAAAAGGATGGGGAGTCAAATTGCCGGAGCAGCCGGGTTTAAACAACCACGAAATGGTGGCCGGGATTCACGCCGGCAGCGTGAGAGCCATGTATTTAAAAGGAGAGGAAATGGGGATTGTGGATTCTAATTTGAACTACGTCCATGCTGCATATGAAAAATTGGATTTCTTCGTCGTTCAGGACCTCTTTTTATCGAAAACAGCGGAATATGCAGATGTTGTGCTTCCGGCAAGTCCAAGTCTTGAAAAAGAAGGAACGTTTACGAATACTGAACGCAGAATTCAGCGTTTATATCAGGTCCTTGAACCTTTGGGAGACTCCAAGCCGGACTGGAAAATAATCATGGAAGTTGCGAATAAGCTAGGAGCTGGATGGGATTATAAACACCCAGGCGACATCATGGAAGAAGCAGCGATGCTTGCCCCTCTTTTTGCAGGAGTAAACTATGAGCGTCTTGAAGGGTACAAAAGTCTTCTATGGCCTGTAGCAGCTGATGGAACGGATACGCCTGTTCTTTTCTTGGATGAGTTTCCTTTTCCGGATGGCAAGGCCCGCCTCTTTCCAGTCGATTGGACGAAGCCGCTCCAATTTGGAGATGAATATGATATTCACGTGAATAACGGCAGGCTACTCGAACATTTTCATGAAGGCAATATGACCTATAAATCAAAAGGTATTACTTCAAAAACACCTGCTACTTTCCTTGAGGTATCCCCTGAACTTGCTTTAGAGCGCGGTTTAAAAGACGGATCGCTTGTCAGGCTGATATCCCCATATGGACAAGTAAAGGTTAAATGTGTAATAACAGATCGCGTGAAAGGAAAAGAAGTGTACCTGCCGATGAATGATTCAGGTGAATCAGCCATTAATCTCATTACGAGCAGCTATGCGGATAAAGACACAGATACACCTGCTTATAAAGAAGTAAAAGCAAAGCTTGAGGTGCTGGAAATCGAGGGAGTCAATCCATTGCCAAAAAATAATTTCAGGTATGGAAACCCTAATCCGCAAAGAGGTGTGGAAGTAGAAAGAAAATGGAAGCGCAAAGACTATGCGTTCCCAGGCGACCTTGTTAAAAAGGAGGGAAAGAAGGTTGGCAAAGGCAACTAAAACCATTACCCGAATTGAAAAAACAGAAGAAGAAAAGCGAAAAGAAGACTTAAGAGAAGTTGAAGATGCTTTAATTGATCATAAAGACGCCATTATTGATACGCTTGAGATTCTTCAGTACATGCAGGATAGAGGGATTTTGCCGTTATTGAAGGGCTTATTCGGACAGGGTGACAAAGTGATGGACATTCTGGTCAAGACAGTGGATAAAAAAGAAACGACCAACAGTTTAAAAAATCTGCTTTTAATGACAGGGGTGCTTGGCATGATCAATGTCAAGCAGCTGGAGCCTTTTTTATTAAAAGTGAATGCAGGAATTGCAAGAGTGGCTGAAAATAAAGATCCGGCAGAAAAAACAAGCTATTTTGACCTTGCCCGCTCGCTGAAGGATCCTGAAGTAAACCGGGCAGTCACAATGCTGATCAGTTTCTTGAAGGGAATGGGACAGGAGACGGAGCACATTGAAAAAACCAATCAAAGTAAAGAAGATCAAGCGCGTCATAAAAATGAAACTCTGGAATAAGGAAATGGAGGCAGGCAATCAATGTGTCTGCCTTCACCCTAATGCTTAGAAAAGAGGAGAAAAAATGACGAAAACGAAAAATCGCTGGCTGATTGCAGCTGCTGCGGTAGGGATCCATATTTCAATTGGCTCTGTTTATTCATGGAGCGTATTTACCAACCCCCTTAGAGATGAACATAATTGGCGGTTAAGCGAAATCTCGCTTACATTCAGCATTGCGATTCTGTTTTTAGGATTATCTGCAGCATTTATGGGACACTTTGTTGAAAAATATGGACCCAGAGCTTCTGGTCTTCTTTCTACGCTATGTTTTGCGGCGGGATTAATAGGAGCAGGTTTCGCTGAAAGTATAGGGTCTTTGTATCTTTTGTATTTTTTTTACGGAGTTCTTGGAGGCATCGGGCTTGGCATCGGATATATTACCCCGGTTTCCTCATTAGTTAAATGGTTTCCCGATAGAAGAGGACTTGCGACAGGACTTGCCATAATGGGCTTTGGGTTTGCATCTCTAATTGCCAGTCCTGTTATAGCATCCCTCATATCAAATGTTGGAATAGACCGGACTTTTTATATACTTGGAACCGTCTATTTTATCATCATGATCTCATCATCGTTTTATCTTGCTCCTCCTCCTGAGGGATGGATGCCTGTAAATAAGAAAGAAAATCAGCCTGCCGCAGAAAATGTAAAGAGTGATCTGTCACAGCTGACAGCTAATGAAGCAGTCAAAACGCTGCGCTTTTGGGCTTTGTGGGCAATGCTTTTTATCAATGTTGCATGTGGAATTGCAATAATATCCGTAGCATCCCCGATGGCTCAGGATATTGCAGGTTTAAGCACAGCTGCAGCCGCAGCTATGGTAGGTATTATGGGGTTATTTAATGGCTTTGGACGAATAGGGTGGGCAACTGTATCAGACTATATTGGCCGTCCTAACGTATATACTGCATTCTTTGCCATACAAACAGCTGCATTCCTTTTACTTCCTAATGTCACAAACGCCAGCGTATTTCAGGCCCTTATCTTTTTAATATTAACCTGCTATGGAGGAGGATTTGCTTCCATTCCAGCTTACATTGGCGATCTTTTTGGCACAAAACAGCTTGGGGCTATTCATGGGTACATTCTGACCGCATGGGCGGCAGCAGGGCTTGCAGGTCCGCTTGTTGTTTCATGGATCAGAGAAACGACTAACAGCTATTCTTTGACCCTCTATATTTTTGGAAGTGCGTTTGTTGCTGCTTTAGCTATTTCTCTTCTAATAAGGATCAATATAAAAAAAGTTCGTGATATAAATCGCACATCTGCATCTAATGCAGTAAGCCATCATACTTAATAAAAACATGCTGTATCTGATGAGGAGATCCGTTTGAACGAACCAACTCATAATAACAGATAAAATTAGAAAAAACCTTGGATTTAATCCTTATTTTTCTGACAGCAATGAATAAAATCGAGATGGACTTGTGAAAACAAGCCCTTTTTTTTATACGGCAATAAAAACGGAATATTTTATCTGAAGTTGTAAAAATTAAAGGAAACACACCTGCTTTATCCCCGAGGTGAATTTATGGAACAAAAAAGGAATAAAAAAATTGAACGCATTTTGATCTATTTATGCATGTTGGCCATTGCTTTATATGTGTCACCACTTTATATCCTAAATGAAAATGCGCACATCCGCGTTCATGATAACCTGGATTCTAACCTTGCCTGGTATAAAGTGCTGACCGAAAATGGTTATCTTTTCAGCGGACTGAATGGAACTTTGCCGAAAATCATAAACGGACTTCCAAGAAATGCTCTTGGTTCAGAATGGAATCTTCAAATCTGGCTGTATAACTGGTTTCCGACTATGACAGCTTATGCATTTTCACAAACTATAACAAGAGTTTTTGCCTTTTTGGGAATGTTTCTTCTCTTGAAGGACCATTTTATGATAGAAAGGAAATATTTATTTATTGTCGCAGGGACGGCCTTAACATTTGCCCTGACACCTTTCTGGCCCCAGGGGATGCTCAGTACGCTTGGAATGCCTCTTGCATTATGGGCCTTTTTAAATATCAGAAAGGGAAATCGTTCTTGGCGCAACATTACAGTTTTAACCTTGCTTCCTTTTTATTCAAGCTTCGTCTTAGGTTTTTTCTTTTTTTTAGCGGCTATGGGTATTCTATGGATAATGGATGTGATGAAAGAAAAGAAATGGAATTTTCCTTTTATTGTCTCCATCGGATACATGACACTTGTCTTTTTTATAGTTGAATACCGATTAATGTATTCCTTTTTATTTTCATCTGAACCAAATAGCCGTGATGAATACTTTCATGCGAGACTTCCTTTATGGCGAGTCATAAGGCTCACATTTAAGAACTTTGTATTAGGCCATACACATGTCATGACAGTCCATAGCTTGATTATCCTGCCGGTTACGCTGATTGCTTTATACATAATTATTCGTAAAAGAAAATGGAAACTAGAAAAGCCTTTTGTCTTTTTATTAAGCTTGAATTTCTGTTTATCAGCATGGTATGCTTTCTGGTTTTATAAAGGCTGGCTTCCTTTAACGGAACGTTTTCATTTCTTGGATACCTTCAACTTTGCTAGATTTCACTTTTTGCGTCCTATCATTATTTATATTGGATTTGCTCTCGGACTCAAAATTTTATACAGTGAATTCCGGAGAAAATGGGTAATCGGGGCGTGTATTCTAGCTCAAGTATTTTTGCTTGGCACCTTTAACGATGAAATTATCTATCAAAAAAAACCATCTGTAAAAGAATTCTACGCAGTGGAACAATTCGCCGAAATTAAAAAACATATCGGCATACCTGTTGAGGGTTACAGAGTTGCAAGCCTAGGGCTTCATCCTGCTATCGCTCAATACAACGGATTTTATACTCTCGATACGTATAACAACTTTTACCCGCTCTCGTATAAATATCAATTTCGGCAAATCATTGAAAAAGAACTTAGTAAAAATAAGGGACTGCGGATTTACTTTGATGAGTGGGGAGGTAGATGCTATCTTTTCAGCAGCGAGCTCGGGAAAAGGTATATGTTTACTAAAAATTCAACAATTAAATTGAAAGATCTTGATTTGAATATGGAACCATTTAAAAAAATGGGGGGAAGGTATATTTTTTCAAGCTTGCCGATCGAACATCCTGAAAAGAACCATTTAATTTTGGATAAAGTATTTCATTCTCACGAATCTGTGTGGAGAATTTATCTTTATAAGGTCAAATAAACACCATGGGGGACTTCACATAATGAATGCACCAACGCTAACTATTGTAGTTCCATGCTATAACGAAGAAGAAATTCTTCCTCAAACCATTCATAAACTCAGTCAATTGCTGGACAGTATGTTTATAGAAAAGAAAATATCATCAAAAAGCAAAGTCCTGTTCATTGATGATGGCAGCAAAGACTCTACTTGGTCAATTATTAATAAAGCATGCCTTCATATGGAGAGGGTGGCAGGGTTAAAATTATCACGAAATGCAGGACATCAACATGCATTGCTTGCAGGCATGTTCACCGCAAATGATGAATCCGACTGCATTATCTCTATTGATGCAGATCTTCAGGACGATATCACAGTCATTCATGAATTTATTGACAACTATCAAAAAGGGTATGAAATCGTATATGGAGTCAGAAAGAAAAGAGAAACAGATACTCTTTTCAAACGCAAATCGGCTGAATGGTTTTATAAGTTAATGAAAAAGCTTGGAGTAGAGCTCATATACAATCATGCGGATTTTCGGCTGATGAGCAATCGGGCTGTACAGGAATTGAAAGGATTTGAGGAGGCAAATTTGTTCTTGCGGGGCATCGTTCCGCTCATAGGGTTTAAATCAGCTAAGGTCTATTATGACCGGAAAGAAAGGCTTGCAGGCCAGACCAAGTATCCTTTTAGAAAAATGCTTTCCTTTGCTTTCGATGGCATCACTTCCTTTTCTGTTACACCTATCCGTTTAGTTTTATCAATGGGTTTGATTACTTTTATTATTAGTCTTCTATTTGGCGTTTACTGTCTGACGATGAAATATCTAGGATGGACTCACACAGGATGGACGTCTTTAATTGCCTCTATATGGTTAATAGGCGGTTTGCAGATGATTGCTACAGGATTAGTTGGGGAGTATATCGGAAAAGTGTACAAAGAAACAAAAAAGCGTCCCAAATATATTGTAGAGATTGATTTATTCAATCTTCCCATCCAAAAAAACAATCTGATTCAAGAAGAAGACTATCGCTATGAGCTCAGAAAGTAATTTCATACGACTTGATCCGCTTTTATTAAGATTCATTCTCGTCGGAATTATGAATACAGCCGCAGGCTTATCAGCAATCTTTCTTTTGCTGAACGTTATAAACGTTTCTTACTGGCTGTCAACTTTTTTGGGTAATATCATAGGTGCAGCCGTCAGCTATTATTTAAATCGTTCATTCACCTTTTCAAGCCAGGCCAGCATCAAAAGGAGTCTCCCGCGGTTTATAATAGTGATTGTTTTTTGTTATTTTGTGTCATTTTCCTTCGCCAAAGCGGCAGCTGAATTCATTTATACTGGATTCCCCCAAGCCTTTATTCTGACTCAAGATATGCTTGCTGTACTAGCAGGGACAGGTTTTTATACGATCTTAAATTTTTTGGGACAGAAGTATTTTGTTTTCAAATACTGATTATTAGCTGATATCAGCAAACATACGAAAAAAGCAGAAGTATATATTACTGCTGCTTTTTTCATCTATCTAAACTATGTTCTAAATAATCAGGTTAATTCCCAAAATAATTGTTATAGTCCTGGTCATTTTTAAATTCTATCGGTCCTACATCCATTCTAAAGCTGCCATCTGAGTACAGAAGTGGTGAAGCCTCTGAATGATCACGTGAATAACGTTCAACATGTGATACTTTCATCGCCTTTGAGTCTGTGAAATCAATATGAGCTATGGCAACCCAATAAGCTAAATTATTACGTTCCAGCAGCGGAGCGACGACGACATTACCCATATGATTATCAACCACAGCTTTGGCTTTCATTGACTTAAAGCTTCCTATACCATTTCCAACAGCACTATATGCAGCAAACATAACATATGACAATTCATCAGTCCGATAAATTTCAATTGTTTCTGTTCCAAATTTCTGAGAGTCTCCATCAAGACGAATAAAAGGAAATTGACTGCTGCTTCCTAAATCCTTGTAATAGATCTTCCCTTGAAAACCTGTTTTAGTAACATAAAAACAATATAGATCAAGATCCTTATTTGATTCCCATTCAAGAACTGCGGTAATTCTTTGAGATTTCTGAATATTGACCGATTGTTTTTTCTTTAATTCGATTTTAGAAAAGTTTATTTTTGAAGCTGGCTTTTTCGAAATAGGTTCAGGTATATGATTAACTGATTTTACCTCTTTGGGAGCCAGCTGAGCAGGAGTTTCTTCTTCTATTTCAACTCCGAAATCCTGGCATAATGAAGCAAGTCCTCCAAAATAACCTGCTCCAACACTATTAAACTTCCATTGTACGGAATGTCTATATAGATCCCCGGCAACTATTGCCGTTTCTTCTGAAAATGTATTTGGAAGAGGGAAGCAGTAATATTCCTTTCCAGACTGTTCATCAACAATAGATAAAGTGATATCCGAAACTTGTCTAAATGAACCCTTAGCTCCATTTTTTTGATAGATAGTAAGTGAAAATACGATTTTACTAATTTCGGAAGGAACTTTATTTAAAAAAATCTGAAAAGGCTGGCTGCTCGAAAAGGAGTTCCTTTTAATAACAGATCCACAGCCAGAGGAAGTCTGTCCGTAAAAGACAAAATCTGAATCTTTAAAAACTTTTCCATTGGAACCTACTAAAAATGCAGAAGCATCTATTTCCTGATCAATAGCTGTATGCCAGCTTAACTCAATATTTACACACCTTAATTTTGGATCAAGTCTTGTCAGGTCAGCTTTTTGACCTTTAACTAGTACAATTGACATTCTAAAATCCTTCCTCTCGATTATTTTTATAAAATCATTCTTAAATTATAATTCAAAAGTAACAAATCTAATATAAAAATTAGTAGATTCATTCCTGTTTTGAAAGAAGCTATTTCAAATTAAACTATGTTCTAAATAATCATTATACTAATAAAAATTGCTCAGACTATATTTCCCATCACACCTCCATTTCACTTTCTAACTAAAAAAGTATATAAAGGGTCAAAAGACTCAATTTTCGTCTTCACGCAGGGAAATTTCTAAAAACATTGAATTATTAGAACATAGTGCATGTAATCGATCTTCAAAAAGGAGATGGTTAAATTGGGTGAAAAGAGAAGTGCGAGCGGATTTTTGTTAAAACAGAGAGCTTTTTTAAAGCTCTACATGATTCGCATGACAGAACAGGATCGGCTTTATGGATTAAAGCTTCTGGATGTGCTGCGGGATGAATTCAGAAGGTATGGATACAGGCCTAATCATTCTGAAGTTTATAAATCATTACACGAATTAATTGAAGATGGTGTATTAAAGCAAGTGAAGCGTAAGAAAGAAGGCATGAAGCTGCAGGAAGTCGTTTATTACAAGTTTGAAGATTATGAGAAGGCAAAGCTATACAAAAAACAGCTGAAAACAGAATTGGATCGGTGTCAAAAACTTCTCGATAAGGCTATTCAGGATAATTTCTCGTAAAATTATACAGTTCTTCAGAATCCATGAAACGGGTTCTTTTTTTGTTTGAAGTATGATTATGTTAGGTTATGATAAGTAATAGAATTCCCGCAAAAAAACTGGAGGACTAAAAATTGCTGAAAAAAACAATAAAAGCATATATTGAAAAAGAAATGGCCAATCATCCTGAAAATCAATCAATTGGCATTTACAAAGCAGAAAAGGAATATGCAGAGGCACACAGTCTGGTTCCTGAACATGTTACGTTAGAAGAGCAGAAAGATCTTTCCCGTTTTATGCATTCCTATATTGAACGAGTGGATAAAGAAACAGAGGAATTGATTGCTGCTGAGAAGCCATCTGATTTTCTTCACAAAAAAGTAAGTTTCTTAAAAACCAATCAAAAAGAGTTTGTTTATTTAGAATCTGAATGGTTTGATATCATTAAAATTGATGGATTAACCCTTGAGCATGATGACGTTTTTGGGTCCTATAAAGGCCTTCTTGGTTTAAAACAAAAAAAAGCTGCAGGCAGCAGCATCCGCGAATGGTTTAATGAAAAGGCAAATGGTGAATCAACAAAATTCCAGCTGCTTTTTAATGACAAAGACGGTTTATGGGATGTTAATTTCGACTGTGATCTGATAGATGGTTTTCACGAAACCTTATCGCTTAATGCAGCTTTTGAATTAATCTATGATTTCCTCTTTCAGCTTGTGAAGGAATTAGATAGGAAAGGACAATAAAAGAGTACTCTATGCCTGCAGAAATGCAGGTTTTTCATTTTTTGATAAATTAGGCGTTCACCCTTATTCACTCTTAACATATGTTAGTAGAAAAGAGGGAGAGGATGAATTGGATGAAAGGAAAAGCTATCCATTATTATGCTAGCGGCAATACGGCTAAAGGGTATTTCAGTCTGTATAAATTTGCAGTTAAAGAATTAAATCGGGTATTTTTGCTCCAAGGAGGGTCAAGAGCCTGCAGATCTGAATACATGAAAACAATAAGTGAATCATTGCTTTCAGCAGGTCATTCGATTGAATATTTACACTGCCCTTCTAATAATGACTGGATTGAAGGATTTATTGTTGCTGATGCCGGTATCGGGATAATCGATGATGAGGTGCCTGAGATTCGCAAACATATTTCGGTTGAAAACATGCAAGTAATTGTTCTTGAAAATGAAATGAAACTTCATTCTGCAAATAGGGATGTAATAGGACAGCTAACCGCCGATATCTCTTCTAAATTTCAAGAGGCGTACAGAACGTTTGCCGCATCACTGAAAGCACATGATGATATTGAAGATATTTACATCGCAAATATGGATTTTACTAAAGCCAATCAATTGTCGAATGATTTGATTGAACTTTTCTTTGGAGAGGAAAAGGCTGACAAACCTTCGAATGTAAAACACCGCTTCTTAGGCGCTGCTACACCCAATGGAGCAGTAGATTTTATCCAAAACTTAACAGAAGATATCGGAAAACGGTATTTTATAAAAGGCAGAGCAGGTTCAGGAAAATCTACTATGCTGAAAAAGATTGCAGCTGCTGGAGAAGAAAAGGGATATGACGTTGAAATTTATCATTGCGGATTTGATCCAAACAGCTTGGACATGGTCATTCTTCGCGAAAAAGGCATTGCAATATTTGACAGCACGGCACCTCATGAATATGAACCTGAACGAGAAACAGATGAGATTATTGATATGTATCAAACTTGCATAACGCCCGGGACAGATGAAAAATTCGCAGCCGAAATCAATCGAACAACGAAAGCTTATAAGGACAAAATGAAAGAAGCAATCACTTACCTGTCAGAAGCAAAAGAACTGGTAGATCAGCTGGAGGAAATCAAAGGTGAAAAAACCTCTTTTCGTTTTATTGATCTAAACGAATTAATTGCAGATGAGATAAAACTATATTTGAAACAAACATGAAAGGGAAGATAGAGCTAAACTAACATTTAGCTCTATTTTTCTATATGGTTAATTTAAAAAAGCGTATCGGTACATTCAATTTATTCTGATCACGATAAGAACGATATGACACAACATGATGCTCTAAAGTCCGGACGTCAAGCTGTAAGATGTCAGATCCCTTGGTTTCCAGTTTGTAATGAACATCAACTTGGTCCAATGTATAAAACGAAAAGGTCAGACCTAAAAGATTCTTGGTCTCTTTTTTAGTATCGGGATGGTATTTGATAAAAGCAGCTAATTGTTCAACTGTAACTGCCTGAGTTCCTGTAAGAGAATCAATTCGCTGTTTAACATATGCAGCCGCCTGAATCAGATTCATTTTCGTTTTATTTATCATGTTAGATATATGAATATCCATATCGCTTCTCCTTTATGTGATCAGGAGAGTTCATCCATGAATTGTTCTCCTGATCATGCAAATTTTACTGATTTTGATCCGGCTGAGCAGAAAATTGATTATTTGCCCCTTGGCTGCTCATTCCTGTTAATTGAGGCATCATATTCTGTAGCTGTCCTCCGCGGCCTGTCATCAAACTATAAGCAGCTGCACCAATGCCGATGGAAGCAATGATGGGAAGAATTTGGATATTGTTTTTATTCATTTTAAATCACCCGTTTCATAATTACTTTTCATTGCAATTATAGGTTCTGTATTTTTCATAAATTTAAAGCTAACAAATCCTTCCTGACTAAGCATTTTTTGAAAGAGGAAAAATACATAATGCCATATTAAAAAGCCTCTCTTTTTACCAAGAGAGGCTTTCCTGCAGACTATTTATAAATTGTTTTAGATGTCAAGTAAGCTACAAGAACATATCGTTCAGGAGCGGAACCAATAAATTCAAATGGGTAGCATGTGCTCACTGTAAGTGTTGCCCGCGGCTTTGGAACAATTACTGTGCGGTCATCCTCATCAACAATTCTTACTTTTTGTACTTTGAATATGAATTCACCGGCAGCAGTTCTGACAATCAGCAAATCACCCTCGCCAACTTCGCCAAGCCTTTTAAATACTGTATCTCTATGACCTGAGAGCACAGAGTTGTCATTTTCGCCAGGGAGTACACTTTCAGCAAAATGGCCAACACCTTTTTCGAGCTCATTTTCATCAGTGCCATGAAAAATTGGGAGGACCGCCTTTAATTTTGGGATATAAAGTTCTCCCATTTCTTCTCCAAGTTCAGGCCGGCTGGGGTACAGCACTTTTTTTATTTCCGGATCTTTTTCTTCGGGTATGCTTTTTTGTTTTACTTCTCCTGAATTGAAATCAGGGGAAGCAGGAAAGGATCCCGCAGCAAATTTATAGAGATTAGTTGCAGTAAACAGCAAACCGATCAGGATTAAAAACACAGGAAAGAAAAGGAGAATCAACCGCTTTTTGCTGATTCTTCTTTCCAATTTAAACATAGCGAACCTTTCGATATAAGAAGCTTCCAGCTGCCAATAGGATTATCCCAACTACCGCATAGGTGAGGTAATTACCTGCTGTTTTTGGCAATTTAGCGCCTTTTACGGTTTTCTGTTCTGCATGATCCATTTGTTTGGAGATGTGTTTTTTTACAGGCTGTTCGGCAGTTTCAATTGTTTTAGCAGCTTGCTTTGCAGATTCCTCAACTTGCTCTCCCGTTACTTCAAGAACTTCAGAACTTACCATTTCACCGGAAATGATAAGGTCAGCAAGAAACGTTCCATCTACTGAAAAGAGGGTTACTTTTAAATTTGCTCCTTTTAATTCATCTAATCTGATTAAGTCTGCAAGTGACAATGAGGTTTCTGATCCATCCTTAACAAGACTGTACGATGCCTTTAATTTAAAAATAGAAAGAATCTCATCATAGATAGAAGCAAGCTCAGCTATTTGACCTGCTGATAAATCTTTTGTAACTTCAAATTCTCCGATAGCCAACATCCGGTTTCCTAAATTATCAAGTCGTTCAATGGTTGCCTGGTCTGAAAGGTGATCCTCTAGCGAAATCAAGTGTTCTTCAATATTTTGAAGTTCTTTTTCCGTTAATCCCAGCTCATCTTCAAAAATAGGCAAAAGATCCTCAGCTATTTCTTCTTCCATTCCCATTAAAGTCCATACTGTTTCTTCCAATTCGAAAATATAGATGTAATCATGAAGATCCTTATCATTCTCAGCAAGCAATTGAAGCAATGACTGCAGGTCAAGATCATAATTTTCTTTAAAGTAAACCAAGTTGCTCAAATCAGCTTTTATAACTTCTCCAAGAAAATCTTCAAGCTGCTTAACAGATTCAAAATTTGCAATGCTTTCATCATAAATTTTAAGAGCAGTTTCAACATCCTCTTTAGTTATTTCAAATCCTCTCTCAGCACTCGCTTCCGCAAGATAAGCAGCGAAGTCCATGTCAAAGTCTGGATCTCTTTCAAACTCAAAATCTTCCGTATAAAAATGGATAGTTTGAGAAAGATCATCAATGAATATATAATCTTCTAAACTTTCTCCATTTTCTTCTAATAGGGATACCATTTCTTCATGATCTAAATGAAATTCATCATATAAATCTGCAAGATTGCTATAATCTGATTCAATAACCTCTCCTAAGAAACCCTTAAGATCTGCTGCAGATTGATAATTCAGAAGACTATCACCGTAATATGAGAGCGAGGCTTCGATGTCTGCTTTCGTCACTTTAAATCCTCTTGTCTTACTTACTTCGTTTAAATATTCCGAAAGTTCAAGCTCGAATTTTGAGTTTTGAGCAGCAAATGTTAAATGCGGAAATAAACTTATAACCATAATAATAGATAGTAAAAATGCCCCCAGTTGTCTTTTCATACTGTTCTCCTCATTTTATATAATTTTTATAAACCTAGAAAATTATAAAATAGGAAGAAAGATTTAACAATGAGGTAATTTAAACCAATTATCAGGTCATAAAAGACTGATATAGAGTGAAGGGAAGGGAGGCAGCAGTGCCTCCTGGTTTCTAAATTTTCGTATTGGATTTTTTAGCTCGATTCTCAAGCTCGCTTTTAGGTTCAGTTGAAAACTCAGTATCTTTTCCTTGGCCTTGTGGATTCACGCTTGGTGCTGCTTTACCGCGGTTTGATCCTGTAAATTTACTGCTCATTTTCATTCACCTCCACACCTATTATGCCCTTAATCATGGATTTAAATAGCAAATTTTAATGAACCCTCGGAAAAGCGTTCTTAAAAACGAATATTATACTAATTCAGATACAGGAGGACTATAATGAAAACGATAATATCAAATAAAGAATTGGCATTCTTGGTCGAAACAGCAATAAAATCTGATGTCTCAAAAGAAGATTTCAAAGTGTTCGTTCAATCAAAAAAACTTGAAAGAGAAATAAAGGTCTGCGTAAATAATAAATTTAAGTCCTTACTTAAATAGTTTGGCAGTTTTAGGCTTTTCAAACTGACATATGTCCCAGATTCTTTTAAATTAGAGCTCCTGTAAAATCAGTGCCATTTAATTTATAGATTAATCATGTAATCACATAACAAAAACAATCGATGCTTTCATAATTGAAAGCCCTTACACCGCATCAAATCATATGACTTTAAGGAATGGCATCTTGATCACGTTCAAATGAAAAAAGATGCCGGCAAAGATTTATCCCCAACCTGAAAATTGGTTCAACATGAAAAATCATTTCTTGGTATCTATCCGAACTAAGAAGTCTCCTGTATTCCTCGATTTCGTATATTTTTCTGTTTCCCATTATTTCACATTCCCATTTTTTTAAACGGAGCACAAATAGATGCGGGTCACATGGTCAAAGACACCTACATAGACTATAAAGAATGAATAGGGAAGAAAGGAGGAAAAACGTGTCCAAAAATGACAGCAATAAAGGTCAATCAAAGGCTTATATAACGATTCCTGAAAAAGCGAGTACTTCAAACCAGGAATGTTTCCGTGTAAATTATATGCAAGAGTTTATGAAACACCAGCAGCATATTAATACTGAGCTTTCACATGCTGCAGATACCTTAAACAGCTTGCTGCATGAATCTAGATCAGAGCAAACCCAACACTTTCATGCTGTATACAGACAATTAGAAAAACAGGAAGCTGCGACTTCACCGCTGCTGTCAAATATAGAAACACAGCAGTCTGCATCAAGAATAATGAGTGAACGTTTGGAAAGTCTAGAAAAATCAAACAAAGAATTGATGAATAAGTTATTAAGTGAAGGTCATATAAGCCAGGCAATTATTGATCAGCTCACTTTCCAGGATCAGTCCATAAGAGAACTTTCAGGGAGATTTAAAACGTACGAGAGTTTGCAGGAAAAAATAATAGACCAGTTGGATTCGCATGCTGAACTTAAAGAACAGATTAAAGACAGGCTGGAACTGCAAGAAGTGTTTCATCAGAGTGTAATCGAGAGAATCAGTCATCAAGAAGCTTTGACCGAGAAAATTTCAAGAGATATAGATCACTTAAAATCGGTTATTTATGAGAGAGTTTCTTATATCGCTGAAAAAGTTGAAGAGAATTTCAAGGTGACAAAAGAGTATATATTCAATCTTTTCTCAAAGAGTGGATCTATTAAAGAATATACCATTACAAAACCACCTAAGA
Organism: Bacillus sp. V2I10; assembly: GCF_030817055.1. Lineage (NCBI taxonomy): Bacteria > Bacillati > Bacillota > Bacilli > Caryophanales > Bacillaceae > Bacillus > Bacillus sp. V2I10. Next base: position 2,943,912 of record NZ_JAUSYV010000001.1, read on the forward strand.
AAAAAGACCTTTCAAACCTTTGATTCTAAAAAACCAACTTAATTGTTGGTTTTTATTATGATTTATTTTTCAATTTAGCAATCTCCTCCGTTACTACAAACGCAAGATCGTCATTTCCAAACAAGGATAGTACGCCAAGAAGGGTATCGTTTGAAATTTCACCAGCTTCCTCTTTGGACACAGTTAACTCAATTGCTTGCCTTAATTCGTGATTTTCAGCCTGGTTAGGATATGCGCGTAAATAAAGTTCTGCAGGATCAAGATCATAATTAATGCACCACTGCGCAAAGACAAGAATCATCATTTGCTCGTCCCGCTGATAATTGCGGATAATTTGTTCTTGTGTTTCTTTTGAATTCATTTTTAAAACTCCTTACTATGTATCGATTTCATACCTATCATAGCACAGGATTTTTGCTTTGTAATGAATAGAAGAAGAAAGAGGCTTCTATACGAAGCCTCTTCACTGCCTTAGTTTTAGCTGTTAATAATAGAATGGATACGGGAAGAAAAATGGATAGATAAATACGTAAAAGGGAAAGCGGCGTCTGCGGTACCGTCTGAATCTTCTTCTATATCCATATTGTCTGTTTGCATTCATTTCACTTTCTTCCACTTCTTCAGGAATCATCATTGTGACACCCTCATTATCCATATCCTCGATAATTCCTTCAACTTGAGAACCATCCGACATTTTTGCAATGACGTAAAAATTCATATGCCTTCTGCATGTGCTCATTGCATCTTCTCTATTTTCGAATGGTTCTTCCTGCGGCCAATTATTAGGGTAATACCCATATTGATAATTGTTCATCATAATCCCTCCTCTGCGATTTAGGTTATTCACCTAGAACGAATGTTGTGACAGAGTGAATAAAGAAGAAAGAAAAAATTTTTTACATATGGATGAGATATCTGATCATATTGTTTAAAGTGATACTTGAACTTGCGAGGAGGTTTTAAGAATTGAATCTCTCTGAAAGGATGCAAACCATTCTTGGAAGTGTTCATTCAGCATCGAAAATGGAATTATTGGAAGCTTTAAAAAGTCTGAACATACAGATAGAAGAATTGAAGCCCTTCTTAAAAAACGAACGGAATAAACCATACTACCGAAAGCTTCTATATAAAAATGAAAGACTTGAATTACTTGTGATGAACTGGTCTGAACTGGAATGTGTACCCCATGATCACGGGAAGTCGCATGGTTGGATTCAAGTCATAAACGGGGTTTCTGAAAACACGGTTTATGAAGTGATAGAAAATCAGCTGCCTTCTGAATTATTTACAGAAATAAAGGAGAAAGGAAGGAGCTTTTTTGCACCAAAAGGAGGGGTGCATAAAATGGGGGAGTCTAAGGGCACAAACCTGGTGACGCTTCACCTCTATTCTCCGCCAATCACCGGAATGAAGGTGTATGATCTCGAAAAGTGTGCAGCATGCGTAGTTTCTGATGATTGCGGGGCATGGTGGCCTGATGAAATACATCAAAAAGTAAAAGATATAAAATTGAAAAAAGCTGCGGAATAAATCGCAGCTTTTTATTATGCCGTTTATGAAATTGGATATAACTAAACAGAGGTGATTTCAATGAAGCGGCCAATTGGAACAATCATCATATTCATATCAGCGTTTTTACTCTACTTTGCCTGGGCAGGCTTTGTTAAAAGTGAACTGACAGTCACAACTCATAAAGGATATGTTGTGGAAAAATATCAGACAACAGACATTGCAGAATCAGGAATAAATGTCATATCTCAGCAGGTTTATCACATTAAGCTTTCATCAGGAACGCTTTTGTCAGTTTCAGCATTTGTTTATGACTCTCTCAATACCGGGCAATCAGCCGTATTCGCAGAAAAACAAAATCATGTGTACCTTATAGCCGAAAACAAATTAATATATTGAATAGTCTTTTTATTAGATTTGGTGGCATTTTCCGCTATACGTATGAGATAATACAAAAGTTCATTTTTCGCACGAAATCGATAAGAACAAGTCACATATTATAGGAAGTGAATCTTAATGATCAAAATTGAAATACCTAGAGCAGATGTTGTTTTGACTAGAAATCCGGTTAAAGGCCAGCCTGTTGAGGCTCCATTAAGCAGTGAATACGGTTTTACTGATTACAACAGAATTCCCCGCGATAAAGGCGGAATTTTTATGTTTTACAATATCAATGATGAGCTATTGTTTGTAGGAAAAGCTCGCAAACTTAGACAAAGAATCAAAAAACATTTTGAAGATACCGTATCTCCAATCAAAAATAACCGTGATGAAGTACATGAAATTGCTGTTTGCATCGTAGACAATGCAGTGGATCGTGAAATTTACGAGACTTACATTATTAATGAGCTTCAGGCTAAATATAATGTAGATAAAGTTTTCTATAAATAATAATAAGCAAGAAGCGGTGACTATGATGTCACCGCTTTTTAATTTGTATCTTTATATTTCCTTGGCGTTTGAAAATATAATGCTGACAGACAGTGATTGCTTTTGAGTAATTTTGCTCATTATTCTGATGTACTCTGACAGCAAATTCACAAAGAACCTCATCTGCGCTTCCGTATGCTCTTTTTTTACAGTCAATGAAAAAATTGTATGTTAATTTTAATAAATGCCTTATTATTTAAGAAGACGAAAATTTAGTGAGGCGAAATACTTTTATGAGCATGTATCTGCATGAATTAATCAATAATTATCAGTCGTATAACAGGAACATCAAGCTTGCCATAGCCGCAAATATCATGACTCAAATCGGCATGGGCATTTTCATGACCCTTTATAATCTATATTTGCGTGATCTTGGATACAGTGAATTAACGAATGGAAATGTGATTGCACTGACAGCACTTGCCCAAACGATTTTTTTGGTACCGGCTGGTTTTCTGAGTGATAGGACCGGCAGAAAAAACGTGATGCTGATCGGTGCATTATTTGCCTCCATGACCCTGCTTGGCCGATCTATTTTTGAATGGGAGATGATGCTCCTCATCCTCGCTTTTGCCAGCGGAGCTTTTATGTCTTTTATTCAAGTATCCATGTTTTCATTCGGCTGGGCAACGATGGGGCCGCTTTCAACTTTCATTGTTGCAAAGTATGGATCTTATTGGGGCTACTCCTATGTTTTTTTGATAACCGGCATGATCTATTTTATTGGGGCTCTCTACTTTTTATTTGTGTTTAAAGAAAAGAAAAACAGCTTCATTAGTGAATCTGCGGCTGTTTAACGTTTAATAGGTAATTTCCTTTCAAAGTGTTATAATAAATTGGTTCTAAAAGAGGATTTTATTACTTGAGTTAGGGAAAATAAACTAAAGCAAAGAATTCATATGAATTTCAACTAATGGAAGGAGATTTTACGATGGATAAAATTGAAGTAGGCGAGATTTTCACAATCAGCGATGAGAACGATCAGGAGCAGGAAGTAGAAGTTCTTGGGGTATTAACAGTAGAAGGCACAGAATATGTTGCAGTCGGGTTTGTAGAAGAAATACAGCAGGAAACTGAAGAAGACATTGATATTTATTTTCTTCGAGTAGACGAAGAAGGAGATTTCACTGCAATCGAGAGCGACGATGAGTTCGATAAAGTATCTGCTGCATTTGACGAATTGATGGAAGAAGAAGAAGATTGATTTACATATACCAAGACAGACCAAGTGCATTTGTGCATTTGGTCTTTTTTAATGGATATTAATAGGAATTCAGGAAACATCTATATAAAAATACAGATTTGTTTTTCGTTTTTCTTATCTTTATAGTACAATCAATTCTAATGGAAAAAAAGATAAGGAAGTGTAACAAATGAAAGAACGCGTCATCACCGGCATTATTATCTTGATTTTATTCATGATTCCATTTTACATTGGGGCATTCTGGTTTACTTATTTAGCAATGGTACTGGCCATAATTGCCTTTCATGAATTAACTACCATCATAAAAATACGGAAATATGGGACGAAATATTTCGTAGGTCTTGCAGGAATCGTCCTGTTATTTCTCCCGCTGCTTCCGTTTTTGAATGTAACGTTTGAGATTATCCAAATTAAAGTGCTGCTGGCACTCGTTTTGTTTTTCTTGACATCCACTGTCTTTAATACTGAATATTCGATTGAAAAGGCTGGAACGCTGCTGATCGGTGTTCTGTATATCGGATTTGGCTTTGTGTTTTTGGCCGAAGCAAGAATTGATGAAGGACTTAGCTGGACGTTAGCTGTTTTAATCTCAATTTGGGCAACTGATTCAGGAGCCTATTTTGTCGGCAGAAAGTTTGGTAAATCGAAGCTTGCTGAAAAGGTGAGCCCGAATAAGACGATTGAAGGTTCAATCGGGGGAATCATCATTGCTCTTATTATTGGCCTTATTATGCAAATGAGTTTTCAGCCATTTGACAATTACGGTGAAACGGTTCTGCTCATTTTCGTCGTTTCTATTGCCGGTCAAGTTGGGGACCTGGTAGAATCAGCTTTAAAACGCCACTTCAAAGTAAAAGATTCGGGCAAGCTGCTTCCTGGACATGGTGGAATTTTGGACAGGCTGGACAGCTGGATCTTTGTTTTCATCGGATTAAAGTTAATCGGGCTAATTTAAAGGATATACGGTAACCGTATATCTTTTTTTTTAGCAATAAATGAATGAGTATTCATTTACATGAGCTTGACATGGTATATTTTAGTTATTATTTAATAAGGGAGTGCAGGATATGAAATTGTTTATCGGAATCAAATAGGGAAAGAAGTATTAATTGGAACAAGTCACGGAATAATCAGGGATTAGTACTGAAAGAATTCTTATAGGGAGGGGGAGATTCAGTCCCCCAATGCACCATTTATTTCATATTGCTTAAGATCAATTTCAAGCTCCATGCCTAGTGCAAGCTTTGCAAGCTCACGACCAATATAAGGCCCCATCGTCAGCCCGGATGCTCCGAGTCCATTTGCGGCTGCTAAGCCTCTCCAGCCAGGAACGAATCCAACAACAGGCAAAAAGCCCGGAGTGAATGGCCTAAAGCCGGTTCTAGCTTCAAGAAAGGTACATTCTTCTAAGCCGGGTGCTGTTTCTAAAGCTTTATTAAATACCTCCTGAAGTCCGCCGGCTGTGATTCTCGTATCAAACCCCTCAATATTATTTTCATGAGTGGCTCCGGCCACGATCCGCTGCTCATCGAATGCAAGCAGATATTGATCACTGGGAGGCATGACTACCGGCCAGGCGGACGTATTTGCATCTTCCATTTTCAAATGGGCGATCTGAGCTTTTTGGTAGGTGACTTTAAAGGTCAAGCCAAGTGGCTTTAATAGTTCATTTGCCCAAGCTCCTGCACAGATTATGACCTCATCTGCATAAAGACTTTTACCATCAGCATACACTCCCTTAACGTGTTCACATTCAAATAGGAGCTTAGCATTCCCATGAATATAAACGGCTCCCTTTTTCACGGCAGCTCTCAAAAGGGAGTCTCTTAGGGCACGTCCATCTACACGTGCAGCTCCTTCAATATGAACAGAGAAAAAGTCTTCTGAGAGTGGAGGAAAGCTATTTTTTGTCTCTTCTTTGGATAAAGGAGTAATGCTGCCGATTTCTGGTGCATCTTCTTTTCTTTTCAAGGCCCGTTCTTGGATCTTCTTGATTTTATCTTCTTCACGATGAAGGATAATCGCGCCAACCTGTTTATAACCCGTGTCTGTTTCTCCATCTTTTTGAAGTTCTTTAATCAGTTCGGGATAGTACCTCGCTCCTCCCTTGGCAAGCTTATACCAGGCTTGATTCCTGCGCTGTGACACCCAGGGACAAACTATTCCTGCCGCAGCATCAGTTGCTTGTCCTGCATCTTTACGGTCAATGACTGTGACATCAGCCCCGAGCTTTGTTAAGTGATAAGCAGCAGATGCACCTAATATGCCTGCACCTACAATAATGATTTTTTTCATACCATTCATCCTTTGACTATATTTAGTACGATACATGAAGTTTTATATTACTTCTTTTAATTTCTGCCTAACTGACCATGCCTGTGCATATCATAGTTTAACAAATGTTCTTATGTGAGGTGCACAATGAGTGAGAATTATCATTATTTGCCGCTTGTAAAACAATTTTTGCCTCCTGAGGCAGAGGTCTTTGAGCTGACCGAGCCAGATAATCGTATCGCTATCTTTACAGCGGACTTAGATGGCGATCAGATTTTTGAAATAGCTGCTGCATACCGTTTGCATAGCGAGCATTATGTTATGATCTTAAAAAATAATCATAACACATGGCACCAGGCAGCGAATATGAAAGGAAACAGCGCTTTTTTCGCAGAATTCTATTCTGCTGCAGAGTATGACAGATTTATTGTGACAGAAGAAATAGGAGACGTCACAGGAGATGGCATTCCTGATACTGTTTTTTTGACGGCCAATCAAACTGCCCCTGACAGTTCTTATCTGAACAATATTACGCTTAATATCAAGGGAAGAAATGGCCAGGTACAGCAAATTCCCTTAAAAGAAAATGCAGGATATGATCCATCTTTATTTTTGGGTGATTTTACTGGCGATAAAGTGAAAGATATTTTAGTAGTCATTAATTCCGGCGGCAGCGGCGGCTATATATACACCTATGTATTTTCGTACACGGACAGGAGCTTCAAGCAGATTTTCGACTCTGAAGCTTTTAATGATTCAAAAAAATATGAAGTTTTATATCTAGATCAATTCAAAGCACAAGTGGATAGCTTAAAGCCTGCTAAACGATATATACTTGATCTTCGGTATAAAGGGGAAGAGTACCTAAACGAAATTTACAAGAAAGACGGCACTTTAAAGGAACCTATAGAGGGGTGGGTAGCTCCGCTGTCAGGGCTGTACCCTGTTGATTTTGAACGTGACGGTATATATGAACTGGATGCGTATCAGAATATTGCAGGCAGGTATAGTGCAGATGGGCTGGGATACATGATGAATGTTTTGAAGTGGGACGGACGTGAATTTGTGACAGATCGGCAAAGCATCGCGATTTTTGGAGAGGATAAAGAATAAAAAAAGAGTTTGATGTTGAACGGCATCCCAAATGATGGACACAATCTACCATTTGGAGATGCAGTTTTTTTTGCTGAATTTACAGCGCAAGAAAAAATTATAGCCGTTAAGCGATATTCAGAAGGAACAGAAGGACATAAAACGATCGCTAAATCCATTGGAGCATCAGATGGGGTGTTACACGCTTGGATCCAGCAGTATCACTTTCACAGGGAAAGAGCTTTTATCAAACGCTATACAACCTATTCGGTGACGATAAACTCTGAGTTTTTTTATCACCTTGAATTTGAAAGTGTTAAACAATAGAGCTCGTGTATATTGATTACTATAATTACAAACGATTAAGGCAAAATTAAAGGCAAGAGCCCGGTACATTACAGGACTCTTGCCCAAAGCAGCTTACGATACGTGTCTAACATTTTGGGGTCACTTCATGTCAGCTCTTTTTTTATTCCTATTAATCAACAACTATATATGCAACCATCGGGACGCCTTGTCCGTGATGCGAATGTGTATCGCAAATGAGACGATAGATGCCTTCTTCTTTAAATTTTAAAGGAATTGCCGTTTTAGAGCCTTTCTTTACAATGCCTTTAATTTCTGTTCCTTCAATACGAAATGGATGTTCATTGCCATTCACACCATGAATATTTAATGTAACTTGTTTTCCTTGAGGAATATAGATCGTGCCTGGGTCCCATCTATAAGCCTCAATTTCTTTGCCATCCGCCGTTTTTGATTTAAATTCTCCAGTCACCATATGAATCTCTAAGTTCATACTGCTGTTTTCCATTTTTAAAGCAGGGTTGGCTAAAGGATTGAAGTAATACCAGCCGCCAATGCCTGCCAATGCGAAGAGAGCTGCTCCAAATAAAATCCATTTCTTTTTTATTAAGACAAAACGCATAATTTCTCCTCCAAATCAAATCTATGTTTTCTAATCTATATGTTGATGCTCAGGAAAACTTGTCTATAAGCTTTTAAATTTTAAAAATGCTAAAAGGATAAATAAGGAAACCTATTTATTACAGACAATTGATAAACGAAGCAGAACGCTTTTTTGAATAAACTGCTTTATATTATCAAATCCTTTTAAAAAAGGAGTTGGATATCATGGAAAGAAAAAATGATCAACATTTCTCTGCTGCCTCATCAGCCAGAAAACAGAATTCCACTAAAATAGATGATGCTCCTCCAAATCAAATGGATATTGAAGGAGATTCTGTTGATAAACTCAGAAATCTGGAAGAAGCGAATATTATGTTAAGCGGAGATGAAATAAAGCAGCAGAATGAAAATTTGTGAAAGTTTGTTTTTTGTTAATAAAATAGCAATTGTCTAAAGAGCTGTCTTCAAGGCAGCTCTTTTTCTGTTAATTAAAATAATAATTGAATAATCTGATAAATATTTATATAACAATACAATACTAATCAGTCGGTATGTTGGCTATTTTTCGTTAGCTAAAACGTTTTTTAAAATCAATTAAATCTTTTTGAGCGGATCTAAAAGGAGATGAATCTGTATGAAAGCGATTCAGTTTAATGAATATGGCAAGCCAGATGTCCTTCAAGTAGTGGATGTACCCGTTCCCCCGCTAAAAGCGGGCGGAGTACTGATAAAGGTGCAGGCAGCTGGAGTGAATTTTGCAGACACAGCTCGCCGTTATGGTCAATATTTAGCAAAAACACCTCTTCCATATATACCCGGAGCAGAGGTTGCAGGTATTGTTGCCGAAGTTTCGCCGGAAGTAACAAATTTTAAACCGGGAGACCGTGTTGTTGCATTAACAGAGGATGGCGGTTATGCAGAGATTGCTTCCCTTGATCAATCTCAGCTTGTAAAGATACCGGATCAGGTAGATTTTAACCAGGCAGCATCCATATTGGGGCAAGGATTATCCGCATATCATATCCTCAAAACATCAGGACAAATAAAAAAAGGCGAAACCGTTTTAGTTCATGCTGCAGCAGGTGGTGTCGGTACATTAGCCGTCCAACTGGCAAAGCTGATGGGTGCAGGTGCGGTTATTGCCACGGCAAGCAGCTCTGAAAAATTGAAACTTGCTGCATCCTTAGGCGCTGACGAAGGAATTAATTATACAGAAGGTAATTGGGATTAAAAGGTGTTATCGAGTACTGGATGCATAATCTTCCTGTACTCGTAAAAAGAGAAAACCGCTGCACGCTTTGGGTTCATTCTGTAGATGCGGGACGATTGGAGTTGCTAAAAGGGGATAAGGCTATTGTGAAATCCCGTACAGGAAAAGTAGAAGTGATCGTACAAGTTACTGAAGACATTATGCCTGGAACGGTGAGCCTGCCGCATGGATGGGGCCACAGCCTAACTGGAACTCGTCTGCAGACAGCAAGCAAACATGCTGTTGTAAATGTTAATCTTTTAACGGATGAACAAGTAATAGATGAGATTTCCGGGAACGCTGTCCTTAATGGGGTATCTGTAATGATCGAAAAAAAAGACTAAAGGTATGTCAACTATGACTTACCTTTTTTTCTTTGCGTATGAAACTAATTATAAAATGGATCACTTTTCCTCACTAAAAAACTCGTTATTAAAAAGATCATAAGCTTCATCCTCAGTTTTATCCTTTTCATGCAGGGAGGAACCCGAGCAGCTGTTTTTTCTTCTGCGGTTTAAGTCTTTAAATTCTGCTTCAAGAAATTCTGCCTGATGGTGTGAGAGCTTAATCGTTACTTCATTGTTATTTTCATCTGCAGCTTTCAAAAGAACATAGCTATCTACAGAATCACGTAATGTGACATTGCTGAGTGTCAAATTCATATTGTTCAGTTCATATCTTGCTTTCATAGCTGAAAGGAACCTCCAGTGGTCATTTAGATTATATCTACTATTTTATAGGTATGGAAAGAAAAGCACAACGAAGCTGATGAATTATTGAAAGAGAACAAGCGAAAGATTCTTCTGGACAAAATGTAACATTTCATCATTATTCTTTTTACATAACGAAACATGTAATAAGAGGATTTTTCCTATACTATTAATACAGAATATTCTATTAATTATAAAGGAGGAATATTTTTGGTTGATAAAACTCTGACAATAAACAAAGTACGTCTTGAAGAAAGAATAAATGCCCTTGCACAGATAGGAAAAATCAGTGAGACCGGAGTTTGCAGGCTTGCCCTGTCACCTGAAGACAAAGAAGCAGTCGAAACAGTAAAAGGCTGGATGGAAGAAGCAGGATTAACCGCAAGAATTGATCACTTTGGAAATCTGATCGGACGGCTTGAAGGAAGGAATCCTGAAGCTCCCGTATTAATGATTGGTTCACATATTGATTCACAGCCGTATGCGGGCAGATTTGACGGAGTAATCGGTGTTTTAGGTGCACTAGAGGCCGCTCAAACATTGAAAGAGCTGAATATTACTCCCAATATGCCAATTGAAATCGTCGCATTTTGTGACGAAGAGGGCTGCCGCTTTAATAAAGGATTGTTCGGAGTGAGGGGAATCCTTGGCAAACTGGAAGCAGGGGAGTTAGACCGGACAGATAAAAATGGAATCACGCGAAAAGAGTCATTGATTGAATTTGGATGTGATCCCGAAAAATTTAAGGACTCAGAATATCCTGCTGGAAGCATTTCCGCATTTATAGAGCTCCACATTGAACAAGGGCCGATTCTTGAAGCAAAAGATACACCAGTGGGAATCGTTACAGGCATATCAGGACCATTATGGCTGACGGTAGAACTCGAGGGCTTTGCAGGTCACGCAGGATCCGTTCCCATGCATATGAGGCAGGATGCGCTGGTAGGAGCTGCAAAAATTGTTGTTGCCCTTAATGAATTAACAAGTGAGGATGTCACTGCGCCTACAGTCGGTACAGTCGGAAGCATGAAGATCTTCCCTGACTCCCGAAACATCATTCCGGAAAAAGTCAGCTTTACAATCGATTTAAGAGATATTGAGATTGAAAGACGCGATTTTATTGAAAATCTGCTGAGAAAAAAAATCCACACCATTTCTGAACGGCATGGTTTAACTTATACCATTTCAGAAGATACAAATAGTGAACCGCGGTATTGCTCTGAAAGAATTATGAAGGTAATGAGAAAGGAGAGTGCACATATCGGACTGAATCCGATTGAATTGATGAGCGGCCCTTTTCATGATTCATTAGCGATGTCGTACGAATGTGAGTATGGGATGATCTTTGTCCGCTGTAAAGACGGTATCAGCCATAATCCTAAAGAATTTTCAACAATGGAGGATATCTCACTTGGAACGGAGCTATTATACAGAACGGCTATGAAAATGGCACTTGATTAATTTCCAGAGATGAAAGAACAAAACAACATCAATTCTTTTTGGCGCTTAAATGGATAAATATTCATTCCGGCGTTTTTTTTTATAAAATTATCGGTAAAGTCAATCAAGCCGGTGTATATTAATTCAATTTTAAAACGAATTGATTTTTATCGAATGGCCATTTTTGTGATCTAATATTCATTTTGACACAAGGTTTCCGATAAATCATAATGATTAATAAATGGTCAACCATCTTACATAAGGGGTGAAATAAAAATGAAGAAAAAAATTGCTCTATCATGGAGCGGCGGCAAAGATGGCTGTATGGCACTGCATAAGCTCATTGGCCAAGGTCATGAAATTGCCTGTCTTATAACCACTGTACCTGTTGAGCTTGAAAGAACGTTCGGACATGGTGAGAAAATGGAAGCAATACTAAAACAAAGCGAAGCCTTAGGTATTCCTGTACATTTTATTAGATGCACATTTAAAGGATATACTCAAAGTTTTATAGATTCACTTAAAGATTTGAAGAAGAAGTACCATCTTACAAGTGCAGCTTTCGGAGATTTATATCTTGATGAACACCGCAGCTGGGGAGAAAATGCGGCAGAATCAGCTGGCTTAGAAGCACTGTACCCTTTATGGATGAAGAAGGATGAAGCACCTCAAGCCCTTCATGCTTTTGCAGATAGCGGATACAAAGCAGTCATCATCAGAACTCAGGATGATGTGCTTGATGGGACATGGCTCGGCCAGGAAATTGATCAGCAGCTTATAGAAAGAATGAAGTCCACACAGATATGTCCAATGGGTGAGGCAGGAGAATATCATACCTTTGTGTATGATGGCCCGTTATTTAAGAAGCTGATCCAACTGCAATTTGGCGAGAGAATTCAAATGGAAACAACGACACGCCTGGAGCTTGAGGATTTTAGCTTAATCGAGAAATAGCCTGAATAAATAAGTTCTATTTCAGATTCAGGAAAAAGAAGTTGATGACATTTCCAGATTTATAGATTACAATGAACAAAAAATATGATTCTTTAAAAGTGCCTGATGTGATCAGGATAATAGGGAAACCGGTTAGAATCCGGTGCAGCCCCCGCTACTGTAAGCGCAGATTCATTGAGACGCCACTGACTTTTCAAGTTGGGAAGGTTCAATGAAAAATGAAGCGCAAGCCAGGAGACCTGCTTTTAATGATTGATTGCTTGTTTTTCGGTGGGAAGAATAAGTCAGGTACCCTTAGTGTGTGTGACTTTGCTTATTAAAGGCCTTGACTGACTTCCATTCAGTTCAAGGTCTTTTTTATGTTTATAGACAAAAAGAGGAGATGCGTGAATGACAGGAAATGATCAAAAAGGAAGATTGCTTGTTTATACGGGTAATGGCAAAGGAAAAACAACGGCATCCATCGGTCTTGCTGTCCGGGCGATTGGAAGAGATATGAAAGTATCCATCCTGCAGTTTATAAAATCACCTGAGAGAACCTATGGAGAAAAAAACGTGCTTGAAAAACTCAGCGGTGCTGAAATCCATCAGCTTGGAGCAGGATTCACTTGGACTAAAACACCTGATGTGCACCGGAAAGCGTTAAAATCAGCCTGGCAAATCGCTAAGGAAAAGATTTTGAGCGGTGATTATGATGTCGTTATTCTTGATGAAATCAATAATGCGCTTGCTATTCATACGTTTCCGATCGATGACGTCCTGCCTATTGAGGACGTCATACAGACAATTCAAAACCGGCCAAATCATGTTCACATTGTTTTGACTGGAAGAGATGCAAAGGATGAAATAAAAGAAATCGCTGACCTTGTGTCTGTTATCAATGTTGAAAAGCACTACTATGAAGAAGGTGTAGATGCCATATATGGGATTGAATACTAATGAGCAAAAAACATTAAAACTGATGATTCAGGGTACACACTCTGACGCTGGAAAAAGCATGCTCGTCACGGCACTATGCCGGATATTTCGAGAGGATGGCTATCAAACAGCGCCCTTTAAATCACAAAATATGGCTCTGAATTCTTACATTACGAGTGATGGCAAGGAAATAGGCAGAGCTCAGGGAATTCAGGCGGAAGCTGCCGGAATTGAAGCCACAACTGATATGAATCCTATCCTAATTAAACCTTCAAAAGAGACGGAATCTCAGGTCGTGTTTCACGGGAAGCCCTATGCAAATATGAAGGCATCCGAGTACAGAGAGGACTTTTTCAAGTTAGGCCTTGCGGCGATCAAAGAATCGCTGAGGAAGCTGTCGAACAAATACGAGGTCATTGTGATAGAAGGCGCAGGTTCACCTGCAGAAGTTAATTTAAATGACCGTGAGCTTGTCAATATGAGAGTAGCAGCAATTGCAGAAGCTCCAGTGATTTTAATCGGAGATATTGACAAAGGAGGCGTTTTCGCCAGTCTGGTCGGGACCCTTCAGCTCATTAGCGAGTGTGACCGCAAGCGGATTATTGGTGTCATTATAAATAAATTCAGAGGGGACCTTTCACTGCTTCAGCCGGGATTGGACTGGTTTGAAGAATATACGGGGCTTCCGGTACTTGGAGTTGTTCCCTTTTTGCCTGACCTTGAAATAGATGGGGAAGATTCCCTTGTTTTAAGCCAGTATTCAAACGGTACCAATCACGATGCAGAACTTGACGTCGCTGTCCTTTCTTATCCGAGATTATCCAACTTTACAGATATTGATCCGTTAAGACTGGAGCCTGATGTGAATATCCGTTTTGTTAAAAAAGCTGCGCATTTTGGAAGTCCAGATCTCATCATTTTGCCTGGAACGAAAAACACAGCTGAAGACCTGCTGTTTCTTAAGGAGACAGGACTCTTTGACAAAATAAGATCTGCTTATGAAAAAGGAACTCAACTAGCAGGCATTTGCGGAGGCTTTCAAATGCTCGGCGAAAAGCTGATGGATCCAAACGGTGTTGAATCAAATCATCAGGAACTCGGTGGACTTGGTATTTTTCCTGTCCGTACAACCATCTATTCCGAAAAGAAAACCATCCGCTCAGAGGGCTATTGCTCACTAAAAGATTTTGGCAGAATTTCTTTATCAGGGTATGAGATCCATATGGGACAAACAGCAAAAACAAGAAAAGTAGATCCTTTTTCAGTCCTCTCCGGAACAGAGGAAGGCTGTACCGCTCGAGATGGCCAGGTGTTCGGCACGTACTTGCATGATGTTTTTCATAACGATGAATTCAGATGGCTTTATTTGAATAAGCTGCGCCAGAAAAAAGGCCTGAAGCCGATTGAGCGCTCGCTCCGCTTTCGTTCTTTTAAAGAAAGCGAATACGACAGACTTGCTGCCCACGTTAAAGGCTCTATTGAAATGAAAAAGATATATTCAGCAATGAAAACGTTTTTTAAAAAGGAGGAGAATTAGAAATGATTGATATTTATCAGCAGATAGATGCAATAGAGCCTGTCAGTAAACAAAAAGGGATTGAAGCTTTAGCCTACATACATTCCTTAACAAAGCCAATGAACAGTCTTGGAGAAATAGAAAAAATTGCTGTGCAGCTTTCAGAAATCACAACTGATGTAAAACCTGAAGTATTTCCCCCGGGTGTAATCGTCTTTGCTGCAGACCACGGAGTAGCAGAGGAAGGAGTCTCTGCTTATCCTCAAGAGGTGACTTCTCAGATGGTAAACAATTTTCTGAGCGGAGGGGCAGCCATAAACGTTTTTACTAAACGGATAAATGGGTTACTGGAAATCGTGGATGCAGGAGTGAAAACAGATATTCCAGGAGTCCGTTCTGAAAAGGTCAGCTATGGAACAAAAAACTTCGCGGTTGAACCTGCCATGACAAGAAAAGAAGCACTCCGTTCACTGGAATTGGGAATGGAAAGGGCTGAAGCTATGATTAATAATGGCGCAAGGCTCCTGATCCTCGGAGAAATGGGCATTGGCAATACAACATCAAGCAGTGCCATTGCAGCCGCCCTGAGCGGATTAAAGCCTGAGGATATCACGGGCAGAGGAACAGGAATTGAGTCGAAGCAGGTTGCTTATAAAGCCGATGTTATTAAAAAAGCTCTGAATAAGCTGAAGCCTGACGCCAATGATCCGATCGATGTTCTTTCTAAGGTAGGCGGTTTTGAAATCGGAGCGATGACAGGTGCCATGCTTTACGCAGCATCTAAAAAAATTCCGGTTATTTTAGATGGATTTATATGCACAACGGCTGCGCTCGTTGCTTCTAAATTAAATCGGCATGTGCGTAATTACATGATTGCCGGGCATTTATCGGTTGAACCGGGACATCTTCATGTATTGAATTTGCTCGGAAAAAAGCCGCTGGTGTCACTGGGGATGAGGCTTGGAGAAGGAACCGGAGCTGTCCTTGTCTATCCGCTGGTTGAAGCAGCCGCTGAAATGGTAAAAGGAATGGCAACCTTTGATACGGCAGGTGTATCAAAGGAACGTGCATTAAAATAAAAAAGACAATTACATAAAAGGCGGAGAAAACAAATGAAAACATCTTTCGGCACCTATTTTCATCGTATTGCCCTTATGCTGCTTTTGCTGGCAGGAATCCTTTCGGGATGTACACAGGGAGATCAGACGCAGCAAGCGAGCAAGAGCAAGGAACAAACACAGCAGGCTGAAAAAAAGGAAGAAGCTTACCCGATAACAGTCACAGATGATGCCGGAAACGAAATAACGCTTGAGAAAAAACCTGAGAAAATTGTTTCGCTGCTTCCGAGCACGACTGAAATGCTTTTTGCTCTTGGATTGGACAAGGAAATCGTTGGTGTCTCTGATTATGACAACTATCCTGAAGCAGCTTCAAAAAAGGAAAAAGTAGGAGCACAGGATCTTAATGCAGAGAAAATCATTGCTCTGCAGCCGGATATAGCTTTTCTTCAGGAGTACCATGCAAAAAATCACGGGGAAATCATCAAACAGTTTGAAGCGGCAGGCATCAAGGTGTTTATTGTCGGCTCCCAAAATTCGTTTGAACAGGTTTACACGGCCATCCGTACTGCAGGGAAGGCAACAGGCACGTTAGATAAAGCAGACAGCATCATCGCAGATATGGATTCAAAAGTTAAGGCCATCAAGGAAAAGGCAAAAGCTGTCAAAGACAAAAAAAGAGTTTGGATTGAAGTCTCTCCACAGCCTGATATTTACACAACAGGCAAAGGAACGTTTATGAATGAAATGCTTGAAATGATTGGAGCGTTCAATGTAGCTGCATCTGAAGAAGGCTGGGTAAAAATGGACGAAGAGAAAATCGTCAGCAGCAATCCGGATGTGATCATCACTA
The DNA here is from genome assembly GCF_030817055.1 of Bacillus sp. V2I10. Lineage (NCBI taxonomy): Bacteria > Bacillati > Bacillota > Bacilli > Caryophanales > Bacillaceae > Bacillus > Bacillus sp. V2I10. The sequence goes on from NZ_JAUSYV010000001.1 coordinate 2,960,528, forward strand.
CATATGGCTACTACGTCGACAATCCAGCTGAGCAAGTTCTAAACAGAAGCGGCTGGAAAGAAGTAAAAGCTGTTCAGTCAAAACAGGTGTTTGACGTAAACAGCGACATGGTAACCCGTCCTGGACCCCGTTTAGCGGATGGAGTTGAAGAGCTTGGAAAACTCATTTATCCAGATGTTTTCAAAAAATAAACATCAGTTTCTCATTTTATTTGCAGCAGTCTTTGCTATTATCAGCATAATATCAGGAGTCTTTGTGGGGGCGGTAAATGTTACCGTCCCTGATATTTTAAACATCATTACTGGCAAAATGTTTCATCTTCAACTGTATCAGGGAGAAAAAAGTACAGAAATGATTATTTGGGAGATCCGGTTCTCACGAGTTTTGCTCGCTTTTTTTGTTGGAGCCTCATTGTCGCTAGCCGGAGCTGCCTTTCAGGGACTGCTTCAAAATCCGCTTGCTGACCCGTATACAATCGGTGTTTCATCGGGAGCCTCTCTGGGAGCAGTTATCATTATCTTTTTTCAAATTCAAGTTACGCTTCTGGGCAGTTTCACACTGCCGATCATCGCAGTTCTCTTTGGTATGATCACGCTGCTCATCGTCTTTGCTCTGACTCATTTGGCAAGCGGAAAGCTTACAAATGAAACCATTATCCTCGCAGGCATTATCATCTCTTCGTTCATCAGTGCGTTCATTTCCCTGCTGATTGCCCTGATTCCCCGTAAGGATATCAGTCAAATTCTCTATTGGATTATGGGAAGCGTTGCGATGAGAGGATGGGGGCATGTTCAATTAATCGTTCCATTTTTTGTTCTGGGAGCTGCGATCATTCTTTTCCATTACCGTGAACTGAACAACATGGCATTAGGTGAGCAGGCAGCCCAATTTTCGGGAATGAATGTAAAAAAGAAGAAAACCATTGTCTTGATTGCGGCATCCATTTTAACAGGAAGCGCTGTAGCTGTTTCAGGTGCGATTGGATTTGTCGGGCTTGTTATTCCTCATCTCGTCCGTTTGATGGCCGGAGCGAATCACCGGCATGTTCTTCCGCTTTCCATGCTGATAGGAGGAGGGTATCTTGTTCTCGCCGATCTGCTCGCGCGGTCCATTATATCACCTAAAGAACTTCCGATAGGAGTCGTAACTGCGCTAATCGGTTCGCCTATATTCACTTTATTGCTTGTCAAAAACCGAAAACAGAAGAAGGCACATCTTTAAAGGAAAGGAGAATGCATATGCTGCAAGTCAAAAATCTGACGGGAGGTTACGATGATAAAAAAGCGGTCATCAAGGATCTCTCTTTTTCTATTGAAAAAGGACGTTTTTTTGCTTTAATCGGACCAAACGGCAGCGGAAAAACAACGATTATCCGGCTGATCATGGGCGCATTGCCCGTTCACAATGGAGAAATCGCGCTGGGTGCAAAGCCGCTTGCATCTTATTCACAAAGGGAACTTGCAAAAAAAGCGGCAGTTATGACCCAGGAAAATGAAGCAGGGCTGGATTTTTCAGTAGAAGAGATTGTCATGCTCGGCAGGTATCCTTATCAAAAAGCGCTGTTTTTTAGAGAAAACACTCAGGCTGACATGATAGCAGCAGAAACTGCCATGAAGCAGACTTCCGTCTGGGAGTACCGCAAACGCCCTTATCATTCCTTAAGCGGCGGGGAAAAACAAAGAGTGCTGCTTGCTAAAGCGCTCGCTCAGGAACCAGAACTGCTTTTGCTCGATGAACCAACGAATCATTTAGATGTGAAGCATACGAAGGAGCTTTTGGAATTACTGAAAAAATTGCAGAAAGATATGAATTTGACCATCCTCGCCATTTTGCACGACCTGAATCTGGCATCCCTCTATGCTGATTCGATCGGATTGCTTAAAAATGGAGAACTGGAAGGGGAGTATGAGGGACTTCATCAGCAAAACGAGAATTCCTTTTCGAATGTGTATGAAGTTAAGCTCAAGTTTACCTCTCATCCATCTGTTTCAAAAACTCAAATTTCACTCTCTCCTGAATATATGGAAGAAAAACCTGTAAATCTCCTGTCTGCCGTCCAAATTCAGCAAACAGAGGAGACAGCGTACATAAAAATGGATAAACCTTTCAGAACACTTTCTGCAGGAGCAGACGGCAAAGGTCTTCATTGGAGCAGGCAGTGGATTTTTTCTCAAGCAGAACAGGCAGAGAATGGAGAATCCATCTTTTTCTCAAGCAAACAGCCTTATATTCTGTGGTCTATCGATGCGAAATTGCCTAAAAAAGAGCTGCGTCAGAATTCGTTTATCGTAAATCAAAGCGGGTTCACATTTTGTGCCATAGTATCCCATTCTCCTTATGACGGGAAAGTGCACGCTGCTATCTTGACGGATGCACCTCTGGATGACTCCGATTTAATTAATTTGGCTTTAAAAATAAATGCAATCAAAAGCCGTTCTGAGAAGAACTTTGGAAAAATCGTGGTTGGCATGCAGAAAAAACAGCAAAATCAAGCTGATCAAGAACGTATCTTTGAAGCAGCCGAAGATCTTCTGCAGACGGCTTTAAAAAGGATGGAAACTCCTCATGCAGCCTTTCGCTGAGCAAACTGTCCTGCTCATTTTGATGAGTGTGATGCTTGATCTTATAATCGGCGATCCGAAATGGCTGCCGCATCCGGTCATTTTGTTTGGAAAAATCATCAGCACCATTGAAAAAGCATGGAATAAAGGGAGCAGGAAAAAGCTTAAAGGCATCATTCTTGCTGCGTTCCTGCCTTTTTCTGTTTTCATTATTTCTTTGTTTCTACTAAAACTGCTTTATGCGATTTCGTATCTCCTGGGAACTGCGATTGAAATCTATCTGATTTCAACGACCATCGCCATTAAGGGGCTGAGAGATGCAGCAATGGAAGTCTATCATCCTCTAAAGTCAGGAGATCTTTCCGAAGCCAGGAAAAAACTGGGGTTTATTGTAGGAAGAGATACTGACGGGCTTCGTTCCCCTGAAGTTGTCAGGGGAACGGTAGAAACCGTTGCAGAAAACACCGTGGACGCCATAATATCCCCGCTCTTTTTTGCCATCATTGGCGGTGCGCCGCTTGCTCTTGCATACAGAGCAGTCAATACGCTGGACTCAATGGTCGGGTATAAGAATGAAAGATTTAAAGACTTCGGATTCGGATCGGCAAGGCTTGATGATTTGATGAATTTGCTGCCGGCTCGTATTTGCACTGTGTGCATGTGGTTGGGCAGTTATTTTATGAAAGAAATGAGAGGAAAGTACGCAATTTCCATCACGAGAAGAGATGCATCAAAGCACCCCAGCCCAAATAGCGGCTGGCCGGAAGCCATGACAGCCGGGCTGCTCGGCGTTCAGCTGGGAGGAGTCAATATATATGGCAAAATTGTCTCAGAACGTGCAAGGCTTGGTGATCCGCTCGAACCTTTGTCTTTTATCCATATAAAAAAAACGATTCTTATTATGAACGGTGCCTGGATTCTTTTTTTGACAGGTTATTTAATCCTTTTTGGATTAGGGAGGTAAAAAAATGTGGCCACAGCACGGCGGGAAAACAGCAAGCATTAAAGCAGTTCTAAGAAGTAAGGGAATTAACGAAAAAGAGTTCATCGATTTTAGTGCAAATTTAAATCCGCTTGGAACACCTTCATTAATTCTTAAAGCCATGCAAGAAAGCATCGCTCATTCCAGCAATGTATATCCTGACCCTGAGTATTCGGAAGAAAGAGCTATACTGGCAGCATTTGAAGGGGTAAAACCTGAAAACATTCTTTTGACAAATGGTGGAGCAGAAGCTATTTTCCTTGTCACGATTCTTTTTAAAAACGGGAAAGCAGGCATCTTTCAGCCGGCATTCAGCGAATATGAGCGTGCCTGCCGCAGCCACGACTTACAAGTGACAGATCTGAGCCATGAGGAATTAAAGACGGGTTCCGGAAGGATTCAAAAAGAAGATGGTGATGTCCTGTTTTTGTGCAGACCTAACAATCCTACTGGAGAAATGATTTCTAAGGAAAACGTTCTAAACCTCCTGGATTCAGCTTCCATGAATGAACAAACAGTCATCATTGATGAAGCTTTCATCCATTTTACGGAGAGTGACGAGAGTCTTGAAAACCTGCTGCAGCTCTATTCCAATCTCATCATCATCCGTTCACTTACCAAAATTTATGCAGTGCCGGGAATAAGGTCAGGTTACATATTGGCCAATGATTCTCTCATCCAGAAACTTGAAGCCATGTCCGTTCCATGGAGCGTCAATTGCGCTGCTCTAGCCATGATTCATGCTTTGCCACATACATACGATCATTTGTCAGAAACAAAAAAATGGCTGCAAGCAGAATGGGAGCAGCTGAGAACTGCGCTTCAAACTTTAAACTTCAGCGTTTCAGAATCAGTGGTCAACTTTTATTTATTAAACGATCCGCTTCTTGAAAACCATGAGCCTCTGCTGTTATTTCTTGCAAATGAAGGAATCCTTGCACGGCATACGATGAATTTTCATGGTATAGAAGGGTCATCTGTCCGACTCGCTATTCGGACAAGTGAAGAAAATAAAAAATTGCTTTCTGCATTAAGGAAATGGAGAGATCAATCATGATTACCTTTATCTCAGGCGGAGCACGGTCCGGGAAAAGCAGTTTAGCAGAAAGAATGGCATTGGACGCAGTTAGAGATAAGAAGCCATACTATATTGCAACTGCAGCTAAAGATACTGGAGAGGAAATGGCTGAGCGGATTGAGATGCATAGAAAGGACAGGGGAGAAACATGGGAAACCATTGAAGAACCCTATTATATTGATCAGGCACTTCATCTCCTTCCAAATAAAGCCGTCGTCATGATTGATTGCTTGACCGTCTGGACCAGCAGCTTAATGTTCAGTGAAAACCTGTCTCTAAAAAAGATTTTGAAGCGTTTCGATTGGACATTATCCACTGCCCGGAGAAAAGAACTCTCCCTTTTCATCGTCTCTAACGATGTAAATGAAGGAATTCCCATTCAAGACAGACATGTTGCAAACTACATAAGCTGTCTTGAAGAGTTACATAAAATCGCTGTCAGAGAAGCAGACACAGTACTTGAAGTAATCTGCGGAATACCAGTCCCCTGGAAGATCAATGGCGTCCTGAGCAAAAATGTTTCAATGATTTCATCTGGAGGACAAGTATGAAAAGTATGGTGTATGGAGCGATTCTTGCTCTGCAGTTTCTTACAAGGTTTCCTCTCCCGGTGAACTGCTCTATGGATCACAAAACCCTTAAGTGGGCCTTGCGGTTTTATCCATTTGCGGGTTTGGCAATAGGAGGAACACTGTATCTCATTTATTATTTATTGAATGGACTCCTGCCCCTTTATATACTCACACTGATTCTACTCACTCTGTGGGTTTTCCTGTCAGGAGGCCTCCATTTAGACGGTGTCATGGACGTGGCAGATGCCGTTGGTTCAAATGGGAGCACAGAAAAAAAGATTGAGATTTTAAAAGATTCGCGCGTAGGGAGCTTTGCAGTGCTGAGCGTTATCTTTTTGCTGCTTTGGAAAAGTGTGCTGTTGTATGCAGTTTTAGATTCCAGTGAGAACGAACTGTTTATAATAGCCATCCCCATGATGGCCAGATTTCAGGCTTTATTGCAGCTTTTCATTTTTCACCCTTTCCAAAACAAGGGAATGGCGCATTACTGGAAACAGCATTTATCCATGCGGGACGTGATAATCGCTGCCTGCTGGCTTCTGCCATTTGCAATCACACAAGTAACGCTAATTATTTTGTTCAGCCTGCAAATCTGCTTTTCCTTTATCTTCGGAAAATGGGCTGTCAGACAGTTTCAGGGAGTAAACGGAGACACAGTCGGTGCTTCAATTGAGGGGGCTGAGTTATGGAATCTTGCCGTTCTTTACAGCTTATTTTTATTCGGCATAGTATGACAGAATGGAATAAAGCAAAACGATATTTAGGCCACACGGACCTTCCTGTACTAGAAGATTCGTTAATAGAGTACGAACCTCTTAAAAAATACATAATACATAATCATCCTGAAGCCGTTTATTCGAGCGATTTACTCCGGTGTCAGCAGACGGCAGCATTTTTGTTCCCAGAAGTGTCCATTATCAATGACCCGCGCTTGCGGGAAATCAGCTTTGGGGTATGGGAAGGCCTAACATATGAAGATCTGAAAAACGACCCGCATTATTCCTGCTGGCTCGATAATTGGGAGATAACCAGCGCGCCTGGCGGAGAAAGCGGCATGGCATTTCAAGAACGTGTTTCATCTTTCTTATCGGAAATCCTCAAATCGAACCTTAGAAGCGCAGCTATTATGACTCATGGAGGGGTTATTAGAAAAATCGTTTCTGACCTTGTTCATGGAGCCTCATTCTGGGACACTTCTGCGCCTTTTGGAAAAGCGCTCGTCCTTGAGTTAAAAGAAGAAGAAAGGAGGAATTGGAAATGCATCTCATTATCGGTGGAGCCTACTGCGGAAAAAGAGCCTTTGTGAAAAGGAAGTGGCAAGATGCCTCGTGGATTTCAGCATATGAGGGGCAGCATTTGCTGCAATGGAAGGAAGAAAATTCTTTGAAAGCACCGCTTGTTTTCGAAGGATTTGAACAATGGATAATGGAAGACAACCGGGATGCTTCCAAATTGAGAGAAGTCTACCGGATTTTTTTGAAAGAAGTACTGGAGCTTGAGAAGGAAGTCATTTTGATTATGCTGGAAACAGGAAAAGGCATCGTTCCCATTTCCGAAGAGGAACGGCGAATGAGAGACCTTTTAGGCTGGATTCAGCAGGATTCTGCAGCATTGTGCAATGACGTTTATCATGTTTGGCATGGAATGGCGAGAAAAATCAAATAATCATTTAAAGAAAGGGCTGAGCCCTTTTTTTGTTTTAAAAAAAGAAATATCTATTTGTTAATAGAATCGTATATAATTTACTCTGTAACTTCTCAGGATCTCTTTTTTTAAGAAAAAAGAAAGAGGGGTTTCAGGTAAAGGAACAGAATATAAATGACGAATGATTCTGGGAAATGACATTATAATTAGAAAGTGTCTGTTTTTTTCTAGGTCTGAATTGATATATGAAAGGGGAACATGTAAGATAAACGATTTTAAATTTATCGCATCACTAAAGTACTAATTTTAATAGCTGGAAAGGCTGATAAAAATGGAAAAAAACATATCTGAAGCTTTGCCCGCGCAGAGTAAGTCTTCAGGAAACTTAATTAAAAACAGGATCGTGCTTGCGATCATGGGCTCTAACTTTTTGCTGCAGCTCGGCATCTGGATCAGAAACTTTGCCATATTATTATACGTAACTGATCTTACCAACAATGATCCAGTGTATGTATCCCTTATATCAATTGCAGAGTTCGCACCGATTTTTATTTTCTCTATTATCGGAGGAACATTTGCCGACAGGTGGAAGCCCAAACTCACCATGGTATGGTGTGACGTCCTTTCAGCGGTATCCATCTTTGTTGTTCTTTTAACTTTAATATACGGTTCTTGGCATGCTATTTTCTTTGCCACATTGGTTTCAGCGATCTTGTCGCAATTCTCGATGCCTTCTGCTATGAGACTGTTAAAGCAGCACGTACCAGAAGAGCAATTGCAATCCGCAATGGCTATTTTTCAATCCCTAATGGCTGTTTTTATGGTCATCGGACCAGTCATCGGGACACTTGTATACCAATCATACGGCATCTACACATCAATCATTGTAATGGGCATTATGTTCCTTCTATCAGCTGCCGTTTTAACCTTCCTTCCGCGTGATCTTGAAAAAGCCAAAACAGAGGAAGAAACAAGTTTCAAGAAAGAACTCGCAGACGGCTTCCGTTATGTTATCGGGAAAAAAGTTTTGACTACAATGGGCGGTGTTTTTGCTGCCTGCGGTCTGGCAGTCGGGTTAATTTCTCCGCTGATGATTTTTATTACAATCGAAAATCTTGGATTGTCCAAGGATTATCTTCAGTGGCTGATCATGGCGAACGGAATTGGAATGCTTGCCGGCGGCGGTATTGTCATTGCCTTTTCTAAAAAAATCTCGCCTCAAAAGCTGCTCGCAATAGGTATTTTTGCCAGCATGATCTTTACCATCAGCATCGGCTGGTCAACAAGCTTCCCGATTACTATTGCCCTTCAGCTGCTGAACGGATTCTTTTTCCCATGCATACACATTGGAATCAATACTCTGATTCTTAAAAATACAGATGAATCCTTTGTCGGCCGTGTGAATGGTGTTCTTAATCCATTGTTTATGGGAATGATGGTTGCCGGTATGTCACTCTCAGGCCTTCTCAAGGCTCCGCTTACTCTATCTGGCGTTTACACGGTTTCAGGAGTGTTGTTCTTATTAGGAACAATACTGATTCTCCCGCTATTTAAATTAAAAGAAAATACAATTGTTTCTCAGCAAGTTGTGAAAGTTGGAGAAGAAAGATAACGTTTTAAAAAGAAAATGCTCCTGAAAATTCGGGGGTATTTTTTATGTGCTGAAAAAAAACTCATTTAAATTCAAATATCCCTTTACAAGAATATTCCTTTTAGGGTATATTAAAAACAGAAAGGAGAATGAATGATGGGCATCAACATTACAGCAACTTTGCAAGCACTTGCAGAGCCCAATCGACAGCGAATTGTAGAATTATTGCGTGATGGTCCGCTTACGGTGGGAGAAATTGCTGAACGGCTTCAGCTGCTTCAGCCGCAGACGTCCAAACATCTCCGTATTCTCAGTCAGTCAGGTCTTGTAGAGGCAGAGGCGGCTGCCAACAGGCGAATTTATAAGCTGCGGCCGCAGCCATTTCAGGATCTCGAAGGATGGCTAAATTCATTTCAGCGTCTCTGGCATGACAGATTTGACCGGCTTGATGACTATTTGCAGGAATTAAAGGATAGCGAGTAGAATGACAAAGGGTAAAATAAAAATTTGGGAGGAATTAGGATGTCAGCAAATAAAGGGATTGTAAACATGACTTCACGTGTTGAGGGAAAAGAACTTATAATGGAAAGAACGTTCAATGCACCAAGAGAGCTTGTTTTTAAAGCATTCTCTGATTCGAAACATCTGGCCAGCTGGTGGGGGCCGCAAGGATGGAAAACAGAAAACAAAACGTTTGAATTTAAACCAGAGGGTGTTTGGCACTATTGCATGCGCTGCGAGGATAAAAACCAGGGAGACTTTTATGGTATGGAATCATGGGGCAAAGCTACCTACAAAGAAATTGTTGTCCCTGAAAAAATTGTCTATATCGATGTATTCTCCGACAAAGACGGCAGCACATCAGATCAAATGCCTGAAATGATTATTACCATGCTGTTTGACGATCAGGGCGAAAAAACAAACCTCACGATCCGCTCCCAATTCTCTTCAGAAGAAGAATTGAAGAAAATCGTTGAAATGGGAGCCGTACAGGGTATGTCTTCTCAGTTTGACTGTTTGGATGAAGTTCTTGAGGAATTGAAATAAGAAGGTTAAGGAGAAGCTGTTCCGGCAGCTTCTTTTTAGTTATATGAAAATAAAATTGAATACCATTTAGAGTATGAAAAAACTCATGTATACTTAAAAGAAAAAAGATAAGGGAGAATTCAACAATGAGGGAACAAATTCTGGAAGTCCTTAAAGAAATTGAAGAAACATATCAAGTGAAAATTCTTTATGCATGTGAATCCGGCAGCAGAGCCTGGGGGTTTCCTTCAAAAGACAGTGACTATGACGTAAGGTTTATCTATATACATAAAGCAGAGCACTACCTGAGCATTGATCCAATTGGAGTCGGCTCCAATCGTGATTTCATAGAACGTCCAATAAATGACCTCCTGGATGTTTCAGGCTGGGACCTGACTAAGGCACTTAAGCTTTTCCGAAAATCAAATCCGCCTTTAATGGAGTGGATGAAATCACCGATTGTTTATTATCAAGCTTATTCAGCAATTGATAAAATCGCTGATTTGCAATCAGAGGTATTCACCCCGCATTCAGCTATTTATCACTACTTGAACATGGCGAGCAAGAACTACCGGGATTACCTGCAAGGGGATACCGTGAAAATTAAAAAATATTTCTATGTGCTCCGGCCTTTACTTGCAGCACGATGGATTGAGTTAAAAGGAGAGTTTCCACCAATAGAATTTCAAATCCTATTAGAAGAAATGCTGCCGGATGGATTATTGAAGAATGAAATATTAACTTTGCTTGAACGGAAGATGATGGGAGATGAATTAGATAGAGAACCTAAAATTGAAGTTATTAACGGGTTTTTAGATTCTGAAATCATTAGACTCAAAGAGTACGCAAAACAGTTGAACTTAAAGAAGGAAGATCCTACTTCTAAATTAAACGCAATTTTCAGGGGAACGCTTAAAGAGGTTTGGTGAAGAAACGCTTAGGATAATCTTTCCTGAGCGTTTTTATTATAGATGGGGTACCGTCAGGAAAATGCGGATTTACAACGTTAAGGAATTTTCAATACTAAAAAGCCCAACTTCACCTTTAATTAATAGAGAAATTGGGCTTTTTCATTAAAAACCACGCTTTGACATTGTCTAAAGCATGGTTTTTATTTAAACTAATATAAATCTGCTAAGTTGATTTTTTTAGCTCATCTATTTATTGAATTCATTAACTGGAAGAAGTATTCAGGTTTATGAGTCTTATTTAGGTTATACCATGAATGTAATGTATCTGGTGCAAATACATCTAATTTTTTAAATACTTCCATCGTAAATTCCAGAGGCGCAACCCCTGATGCAGTAACCAAATTCTCACCAGATACCGCAGGTCTCATCTCATAATATTTTTCTCCTTTATAATTAGGGCAGACCATTTTAATATACTCTAAGTCATTGCTTGTGTGTTTTCTAGAGTCTAAGTATCCCATATTCGCAAGAGCCTCAGTTGCACCACAAATTGCAGCAACAATAGTGCCGAGCTTTAAGGCTTCGCCAATTTTTTTCATGATTGGTTGATGAATAACTTCTCCCCAAGTAGTCCCTCCAGGCAAAACTAAAAGATCTTTACTCTCAAGAGTACACTCATCAAGGGAAATATCTGGTTTTATGCTCAGTCCCCCCATCGTAGTAATCATTTCTTTATTAGCTCCTACTGTAACTACTTTTAAAGGTACTATATCTTTTTTGAAATATCTTCCTGTGTTTAGTTCGGCAATTAAATATCCATATTCCCAGTCTGACATTGTGTTAAATACATATAGATAAACTTTTTTTGTTTGCATCCAATAACACTCCCAATCACAATTTATATAGCAATTATAATATAACTTCCCTGACAGCTAACGTCAGGGAAGTTATCATACTTGATGAAATTTTATTAATTCCGACAGAACTTCAATAAGTCTTTTCTTTAGACTTATTGGCTCGATAATTTGAATAGATTTACCGTACGGTAAAAGTAAATAAGGTATATATGTATGTACTATATCTTTTTCAAGAAGGAAAACTGCTTGATTTGAATTTCGTTCATGTAAATAATGTCCTAAAAACCAATGTTGGCAAACATCATTCAGCGTACTTTCATTTCCATTAATAACTAAAGAAGTAATCCCTTCCTTATCTTCTATAGTTGGAAGGAGGTTTTTCATAAAAAAGTCACGTGCTGAAAAATTTTCTGGCCGGTTAAACTTATTTTCGGTTAGCATTAGACTTTCAATTCGATCTACTCTAAAACTACGGATATCATTCCTAAGATGACAAAATCCAATCACATACCACTTATTATTCCAATAGATAATTCTGTACGGATCGACCAATCTATAATTTAATTGCTTTTCGCCACTTTTATGGTAAAGAATTTTTACTGAGTACCCGTCAGCTACAGCCTGCTCCAACTCCTTCAAAAAAGGTTCCATAGAGAGTGAACTTAATCGACTTATTACTTCAAGACTAGTTAAATGTTGGTTTATCTTTGTTTCCTGCTCTTGATTTGAGTATTTACTTAGTTTTGAAATGGCCCTATTTATTGCTTCACCTCCATAATATCCGGCTTCTTCTGCAAAAACAGCAGCGTGAAATAGTGAAGTTTGCTCTTCAAAATCAAAAAAAAGAGGAGCCTCAATAAAATTGTTCAATAAAGTGTATCCACCGTTATGTCCTGGTTCTGAAATTATAGGTACGCCACTTGTTGAAATTGTATCAATATAACGATACACAGTCCTTATATTCATCTCTAACTTTTCTGAAATTTGTTTTGCAGTAATTTTTTCACCTGAACGAAGCATCCATAGAATTGCTAACATATTGTCAATTTTAGGCATATAATTCCACCTCTATATGGAATTTATTTTCTATTATATATTTCCGATTTTTGGTATATCTCATCAAATGTTCCTTTCCGATAGCTTTCTATATAATGAGGCCCTAGACACATTTGTGATTTCACAAATTTGATTTACAGTCATTTCTCCCTCTTTATAAAGCTTTACTGCATAATTCATTCCTGCATGATTTTTATGGTACTTCTTTAACCGACCTTTAAACTTTCCTTCTTTCTTAGCCAGTTCAATCCCTTCACGCTGCCGCATACGGATAAGATCACGTTCTAATTGGTTTACACCCGCCATAACAGTAATTAAGAATTGGCTGTAGGGATTATCTTCTGATAAATCTAGCCATGTATCTTTTAAGGATTTTAAATTTGCCTTTTTACTCCGTATGTTATCGATTAATTCAAATAAATCTTGTGTACTACGAGTAATCCGAGTTAAGTCCGTTACATAAATGATGTCACCTTCTTGTATATCCTCTAACATTTTTTGAAGTTGCTCACGATCTTTTGTTGCTCCGGAAACTTTTTCTTCAAAAATAATATCCATTCCGATTACGTTCAGTTGCTGAAATTGCCTTGAAGGATTCTGGCTAGTTGAACTGACACGTATATAACCGATTTTTCGCAAAATATCACCTCGTTTTTGAGACAAGTCTTATGAGACGCTCTTAACTATGATTTTATCAGTCTCCTACACTTGTATCAATAGAGTACACTCTATTGATATATAATTGAACTAATTAACTGAATAATTACAGAAATGAGATGATACTGTATGAAAATTGCGAGAGGTAGAGAATTGCTTACACCAGAACAGCGGCAGGCCCTTATGCAAATTCCTGAAGATGAGTGGGTGCTAGGAACCTACTACACTTTTTCCAAACGAGATTTAGAAATTATAAATAAACGAAGGAGAGAAGAAAACCGTTTAGGGTTCGCCGTTCAATTAGCCGTTCTTCGGTATCCCGGTTGGCCATACACTCATATCAAAAGCATCCCGGATTCATTCATACATTATATATCGAAACAAATCGGTTCCAGTCCATCTTCGCTTAGTCTTTATCCTCAAAGAGAAAATACACTTTGGGATCATTTGAAAGAAATTCGAAGTGAATACGACTTTGTAACTTTTACTCTAAAAGAATATCGAATGATATTTAAGCATCTTCATCAATTAGCTTTGGAAAATGGTGATGCCATTCATCTACTACATGAATGCATAAATTTTCTAAGAATAAACAAAATCATACTGCCTGCTATCACTACACTTGAGAGAATGGTGTGGGAGGCAAGGGCAATGGCTGAAAAGAAGCTATTTAATACGGTTAGTCAATCTCTGACAAATGAGCAAAAAGAAAAGCTTGAAGAAATCATTACTTCGCAGCATCCATCCGAATCTAATAAAACGATATTAGGTTGGTTAAAAGAACCACCGGGTCATCCTTCACCCGAAACATTTCTAAAAGTAATAGAACGACTCGAATACATACGAGATATGGAATTAGAAACAGTACAAATTAGTCATTTGCATCGCAATCGTCTGTTACAGCTATCTCGCTTAGGTTCAAGATATGAGCCTTATGCATTTCGTGACTTTCAAGAAAATAAACGATATTCGATATTAACCGTCTATTTATTACATCTTACTCAGGAGTTAACGGATAAAGCTTTTGAAATTCATGACAGACAAATACTCAGTCTGTTATCAAAAGGCCGTAAGGCTCAAGAAGAAATTCAGAAACAAAACGGTAAAAAGCTGAATGAAAAGGTTATACACTTTACGAACATCGGACAAGCTTTAATCAAAGCAAAAGAGGAAAAATTAGACATATTTGAGGTTTTAGAATCCGTTATTGAATGGAATTCTTTTGTCTCTTCGGTGGAAGAAGCTCAGGAGCTTGCACGTCCTGCCGACTATGATTATTTAGACTTACTGCAAAAACGATTTTATTCACTTAGAAAATATACGCCAACGCTATTAAGGGTATTGGAATTTCATTCTACAAAGGCAAATGAATCACTTATACAAGCTGTAGAGATTATCCGAGGAATGAACGAATCTGGAAAGCGAAAAGTACCTGACGACTCACCTGTGGACTTTATCTCAAAGCGTTGGAAAAAACACTTATATGAGGATGACGGTACAATCAATCGTCATTATTATGAAATGGCCGTCTTAACAGAACTAAGGGAACATGTTCGGGCTGGTGATGTATCCATTGTGGGCAGTAGACAATATAGAGATTTTGAGGAATATTTGTTTTCAGAGGATACATGGAATCAAACGAAGGGAAATACGAGGTTATCAGTTAGTTTATCATTCGAAGACTATATGACAGAGAGAAACAGCAGCCTTAATGAAAGATTAAAGTGGTTATCTGCAAATTCCAACAAGTTAGATGGAGTTTCTCTTGAAAAAGGAAAGTTATCAATTTCACGCTTAGAAAAAGATGTTCCAGAAGAAGCAAAGAAATTTAGTGCAAGTCTTTATCAGATGCTCCCAAGAATAAAATTAACCGATTTACTCATGGATATTGCTTATTTAACAGGATTTCATGAGCAATTCACTCATGCTTCCAATAATCGAAAGCCAGATAAAGAAGAAACGACCATTATCATGGCTGCCCTTTTAATAATGAGATATTGCCTTCAATTAAGGAATGGATTCATAAGCAAATCACGAAACCAGAACAGCCGTTTTAGGTGTAGAGCAATGTATCATCGAATGGAATGGAAAAACCCACTTATTACATCATCTAAAATTCCTGTAAATTGAAATGTTGATTTTCCATATTTATCTAACTGATGGAGTCCTATTATTTAATGTGAAAAGAATACCTAATAAGTGGGTGGTATCCGATGGATTGGATAGAAGTTAAAGATAGTAAAGATATTGAAAAACTTTTGGACAAATTTAGTAGATTTCATGATAGTTGTTTAAAGGAATTATATATGTGGACTGAGAGTTA
Source organism: Bacillus sp. V2I10 (assembly GCF_030817055.1). Taxonomy (NCBI): domain Bacteria; kingdom Bacillati; phylum Bacillota; class Bacilli; order Caryophanales; family Bacillaceae; genus Bacillus; species Bacillus sp. V2I10. Next base: position 2,975,786 of record NZ_JAUSYV010000001.1, read on the forward strand.
TGTTGATGAAAATTTATCGATGGGTATGTCACCCAACTCGATATTAATGTACGAATACATTTCCAAAGGCAGTTTCGTGACCCTTCTGCAATTGAGTTATTATTTGAAGGTGTAACCCAATTTCACATCGTTCCAAGTCCAATTAATTACGATTCAATCATTTATGATGCAAAACTGATTTTACAAAAAGGTTTATTTTATTGGGCTGATGACTATGATTGGGAACCCAAAGATTATACACTTGGCACTAATAGCTGGATTTCTTCCAAGAGTCTAAAGTGGCGTGATGCTAGTTCTTGGATGGGAAAACAAAATAGAGACGGAGTAATTGAGGGATTCAGCCGAGATACGTGTGAAAATGGGTCATAGTCTTACTTTTATTTCCAAGTTGGAGTCCAGAGCAAAAATGCGAATTTTATACGCTATGCAAATACTCCACCTAAAAAAAGCCGATTTCCTTGAACTGACCCCATAAAGTTAGACAGGTTATTTCATTAGGCAGCCCGTTGGGCATGAGCTCGGTATTGTACCGGGCTCATGCCTTTTAATTTTGCCTTGATTCGTTTGTGATTATAGTATTCTATATATTTTTCTAGTTCTTGTTTAAAGTGTTCCACACTTTCAAATTCTTTTAGATAAAGAAGTTCCGATTTCATGATACCAAAGAAATTTTCCATAACAGCGTTATCGTAACAATTCCCTTTGCGAGACATACTTTGCGTAATGCCACGTTCCCTAAGGGCATTACTGTATTGTTTCATTTGATAATGCCAGCCTTGATCGGAATGAATAAGGAGAGTATCGTCGTCTGTTAAACTTTCAAAAGCTTGATCTAACATCGTTGAAATGAGTGAGTAGGTTGGTCTTGAACCGATTGTATACGTAATGATTTCTCCATTAAATAAGTCCAATATCGGCGATAAATATAGCTTTTCTCCAAATAATTTAAACTCTGTAATATCCGTAACCCATTTCTCATTTGGTTTTTCAGCTTTGAAATTGCGATCTAAAATATTTAGAGCAATCTTGCCCACAGTTCCTTTGTAAGAGCGATATTTTTTCATACGGACAAGACATTTTAGCCCTAGTTCTTTCATGATACGCTGTACCTTTTTGTGGTTTACTTGGTGTCCGCGATTTCTAAGTTCATCACGAATACGACGGTAACCAAACCGACCTTCATGTTCATCGAAAACAGATTTAATCAATACTTTCAGTTCTGCATCTGGATCAGGACGACCGAAGTTTTTCACCCAATAGTAATACGTGCTACGCGGAATGTCTGCTAGCTGTATAAGTGCTTTCACCGGGAATGCATTCCTTAATTCATAGACTACTTGTGCTTTGTCTTGTTTGGTGATTTTTCCTTGTTTTGAACTAAGGCATTCAACTTTTTTAAATAGGCATTCTCCATACGTAAACGTTCATTCTCTGCCTGTAAAGCCTCTATTGACCCTTCATCGGGTACATGAATATTTGATGTCTTATTATTTTTATTTTTCATGGATGGACGCCCCTTTTTCTTTGATTGTAGGGCATCAAATCCTTCTGTTTCATAAGCAACTTTCCATTTTCGAAGCGTTTCATAAGATGGAATATTAAAAATCGCCGCAGTTTCCCTGATAGACGTCCCGTGTTCGTTCATATAATTGAGTACATCTAGTTTAAACTGTGCGGGGTAGGGTGTATAGCGTTTTTCAAAAGCATCATCACCAAAAAGTGCAAATTGTTTAATCCACTGATGGAGTAAACTCGGATGAACACCAATAGATTTAGCAATTGTTTGTCCTCCCTCATTACCATCTATATATTGTCTTACTGCCTGTATTTTTTCTTCTGAAGTAAATCTCGCCATAAAAAACTGCACCTCCAATTGTTAGTTGTGTCTAACAATTGGGGTGCAGTTCACCTGTGATCTGACCCCTGTCAAGTAGACACAAAAAATAAGCGCAGTTAAGAAGCCTGACTTCTATATTCGATAGGAGTCAGGTTGTTTAGCTTGTTTTGAAACCTTTCGTGGTTATAAAAGAGAATGTAGTCTTTAATAGCCCTTCTAACCTCTTGTGAAGTTTTAAAAGTATGAAGGTTAAAACATTCTGTTTTTAAATGACTAAAGAAATTTTCCATACTAGCGTTATCCCAACAGTTGCCCTTTCTAGACATACTAGCTTTCATTTTATTTCTTGTGAGTAGCTGATTATAGTTATGGGACGTGTATTGGTATCCTTGATCACTATGGAGAAGGATTCCTTTTACATTCCTTCCTTTTATGGCTTTTTTAAGAGTATCCAAGACTAGCTTATAATCATTGCGTCTACTAATTTGGTACGCAACAACTTCGTTATTATATAGGTCTTTGATGGCAGACAAATATAGTTTCTGTCCATTGAAAATGAGGTACGTAATATCAGTTACCCACTTTTCATTAGGGCGAGAAGCGTAAAAGGCTCTATTTAAATAATTATTCGAGATAAGATAAGGTTCTTTCTTACCGTAATAAATTCGTTTCTTCCTGATAATTGCTTTAATACCTAGCTCACTTAGTAACCGTTGAACTTTTTTGTGATTAATGTGAATATCATAGGTCCTCTTTAACCAAATTTGTATTCTTCTATAGCCATAGATGCCCTTATATTTCTGATGACATTCTATTATTTTCTGCTTTAGCTTCTCATCCTCTATCTGCTTTTCCGAAGGTAATGCTTTACGCTTTACCCACTTGTAGTATCCACTTCTTGATACTTTAGCCAGATGGCAAAGTAGCTGTATAGAATGATTAGATAAATCATCAATGATTTGAAATAGATTACTAGGTTCTAAATCAATTCCCCCTTTCACATCTTTAAAAGCTTTTTTAACAGTTCGTTCTCAGCTTCTAATCGCTTTATTTTCTTTTGAGGATTTTCAATAGTAGATGAAGAGACTTTACCAGACCCACTTTTTCTTCCGCGTTTCTCTCTAAGACCAACAATTCCATCTTCACTAAACTGTTTAACCCACCGTTGTATGTTTTTTCGATGAATGTTTAATTCTCTGGAAACAGCTGAATAATTCTTCTTTTGATGATATAAATCCACCGCTTTTTTCTTAAACGATATATCATAAGTCTCTGCTTTTTTCTCCATAAAAAATACCCCCTCCTAGTAGACAGATTAATGCGCTTTTTTAAATGTGTCTACTATAAGGGGAGCATACCAGTTCCAGTATTGCGCCCTATAATGGAATAACGAAAATAGAAACACGAATGCAAATTAGCTTATTTTTCTTCAACTAACGCCATCCGACCGTGGAACAAGAGGGCAACAGTAAAGTTAACTCTTTTTCCCATAAGGAATAATGACTTCGTTCAGTAATCAGTATCATTTCGCTAGTGTAATGAAATTACTTTATTAATTTTCAACGGAAACCCTCTTCATTAATCGCTTTAATTTATTTTCTGTATCTGTTTCCTCTACTGGTGTATAGATACTGCACCGTAAATCCATATCACCTTGAACCTGAAGAGAAGTTAAATTAAATAACATTTTGCCTGCTTTAGCATGTCTGAATTCAATTATCATTTCTGGAGCCTTACTTACTTGACTTTCTTGCCATAAATCCTGGAATTCTGAGTGTGAATGACTCATTTCTTTAATAAATTGATTGTACCATTCATCGCCTAAATAGTGCCCATAATAGGTACGGAAAATAGCAAGAAAACCTTTCGCAAAATGTTCCCAATTAACGGCTAATGCTTTTAATTCTTTTCTAGTGAACACTAAACGAATCAAATTTCTTTGATCATTCGGTATTTGTTCAAAATCTAAAAAAACATAAGCAGCTGCAGGATTCCAGCCGACAATATGGCAATGTCGATCCGTAATGATAGTCGGACAATATGTTAATTCAGCTAGTATTCGCTTTAAAGAAGGGCTAAGCTCTGATTGATCCTTTTTTTGATGGGGAATTTCTGATTTTGCCTCTAATGCCAGGTCATATAAGTAGTCTCTTTCATCATTATTTAATTGTAGAGCTGCAGAAATACAATCAAGTACGATTGAAGAAACTTTTATATCTCTTCCTTGCTCTAGCCATGTATACCAAGTGGTACTTACACCTGCTAATTGTGCAACCTCTTCTCTTCGTAACCCAGGTGTCCTTCTTCGGGTTCGGGCAGACAAACCAATAGACTCTGGTTTAATTTGGGCACGCTTAGCTTTTAAGAATGTCGACAAAGCTTCAAGCCTAGTTTTATCATTCATTTTTAAAACTCCTCATATTATGAATTTAACCTAGTAGTAATTATACCAGGATAAACTATCCCTTGTAATAGGATAAAAGAGATGTAAAATACTATTAAATCATTGATTTGGAGGGATGAAAAGTGGAAAGAGTTGTGATTACCGGTATGGGGGTAGTGTCTCCTATAGGAAACAACATCCAAACATTTTGGAACAATCTGATTAACGGGGAATCTGGTATATCCACTATTGATACATTTGATGTTACTAATCATAAAACAAAAATTGCAGGTATCGTCCAAGATTTTGATGCAGATGAAGTTTTAGGAAAGAACGAAGCAAGACGTTTAGATCGCTTTTCTCAATTTGCTTTGGCTGCAGCTGAACAAGCTTGGGCAGATTCTGAGTTAGACCTCGATAGTATAGATGCAGAAAGGTTTGGCGTATACGTAGGTTCAGGTATAGGCGGAATTGAAACCTTCATTGAAAATATTGATGCGCTTAGGCAGAAGGGGCCAAGAAGAGTCAGCCCGACCCTAGTACCTGCCATGATTTCTAATGCTGCAGCAGCACAAATTAGTATCAAGTGGAACGCGATGGGTCCTTCTATGTCGCCTGTTTCTGCTTGTGCAATTGGAAATACAGCTATTGGAGAAGCCTTTAGATTAATTCGTTATGGAGAAGTTGACGTTGTGTTTGCGGGTGGAACAGAGGCAGCTATAACAGATTTATCAATAGCAAGTTTTGGTAATGCTACAGCACTTTCAACAAGAAACGATGAGCCTACTAAAGCTAGTCGTCCATTTGATGAAAATCGAGATGGATTTGTCATGTCAGAAGGAGCTGGAATTCTAATCTTAGAATCTTTATCTCATGCTTTACGTAGAGACGCAAAGATTTATGCAGAAGTTATTGGATATGGTGCAAGTTCAGATGCACACCATATCGTAGCTACACATCCGGAAGGTAAAGGTGCCTATCTTGCAATGAGATCAGCTTTAAAAAATGCCAATTTATCACCTGAAGAAATTGATGTTATTAGTGCCCATGCAACAAGTACAAAAGTGGGGGACATCTCTGAAACGATGGCTATTAAGCAGCTGTTTGGAAAACAAGCTTATCAGATTCCAGTAACAGCTAATAAATCTATGCTTGGTCATATGTTAGGGGCAGCTGGTGGAGTTGAAGCAATTGCTTTAGCAATGAGCATAAAGGAAGGGATAGTTCCTCCAACAATTAACTTAGAAAATCCTGATCCATTATGTGATCTAGATTATGTACCATCTGTTGCTCGCCAAGTGAAATTAAATACAGGTCTATCTAACTCATTTGGTTTCGGAGGTCATAATGCAGCTATTGTTTTAAAGAAATACGAGTGAATAAACTTTCTCTCGTCAATCTGACCGTTTCTTCTAGAAACGGTTAGATTTATTCAATTAAATGGCCCGATTGCTGAACAAAATTAAAAAAGCACACAATTTATTATTTGTTCCAAAACTCGTCCTTTTCTGAACACACCACTGTTCGATTTGAAAAGGACGTTTTTTATTGCCTTTCTCGTAACAAAACTCTGTTCATTATTCTATGTTCAATAACCTATCTATTTTTATCTTATGTTACAATAAATATTAAGGAAAAATAAGAAAGAGTGATTTGAGTGTTAATTGGATATGCACGTGTGTCGACGGGATTACAAAATTTAAATTTACAGATGGACGCTCTTACGCAATATGGCTGTTCCAAAATTTTTCACGATAAAATGAGTGGGGCAAAAAGACAGCGTCCTGGTTTAGAGGAAGCGCTTCAGTATGCACGTGAAGGCGATACGATTGTTGTTTGGCGATTGGATCGATTAGGACGCAATATGCAAGATTTAATTCAAATTGTGAATAGCTTAAATGAACGTGGTGTGGGCTTCCACAGTCTACAAGGGGTAGCATCAGGATTATGCGGATTTACAACGTTAAGGCAGAAAACCTTGTATCAATAGGGTATACACTATGCAAAACTAGTTAACATAAAGTCTCTTATGAGTAGTAAAAAAAACACATTGGATAAATTCCAGTGTGTTTTTTTTACTGAACTATAATAAAGGTGGCTAGTATTATACTATTCAGGATAAATGTTAGTTGCCATAAGTCATTCAGTTCAAATTATGTAATTATCAAAATAATACACATTATAGATATTAATTGTATATGATATATTTTTCTCCGGAAGCAAAATATCCAACAGCGATTGAAGAGGTATATGCTGTATTATTATGGATTGAAAAACATGGAAAAGAGTATGGTATGAATACAGAGAAAATTTCTGTAGCTGGAGATAGTGTTGGAGGAAATATGTCTGCGGCTATAACACATATGACTAAAAATAGAAAAGGTCCAAAAATCGAAAAACAACTACTATTCTATCCAGTAACAGATGCATCTTTTGAAACTGAATCCTACAATCAATTCGAAACAGGCTATTTTCTTCGTCGGGATGCCATGAAATGGTTTTGGGATCAGTATACAACTGACCCGAACGAACGAAATGAAATAACAGCGTCTCCACTCCGTGCAACAACTGAACAATTAAAAGGCTTACCGAAGGCATTAATTATTACAGCTGAAGCGGATGTACTACGTGACGAAGGAGAAGCATACGGTAATAAACTTCGTGAGGCAGGTGTTGGGGTAACAACTGTTCGGTTCCAAGGGATAATTCATGACTTTGTGATGTTAAACGCATTAGCAAATACAAATGCTGCACGTAGTGCGATTGATTTAGCTAATTTGTGGTTATCTAAATAGATAAAATACATGTAATCCCAGGAATATAGGATCTGAGATTACTACAAAGAAGCCCTATTTTATTAGGGTAGGTATTTATTTTACTTACTCATTGTTCTTCAACGAAAAGGCACTTTTCTAAAATAAGGAAAGCTTCTTTCTTCAAGAAAAGAGCCAAATTATTGAGGAACGTTTTCAATAAAATTGGATATTTCTGTTGAAATATGGAGTAAGATTGTAAAGTTTCTCACTTAAACTAACGAAGCAGGAAAGTTGAACAAGGATACACAAAAAAACTAGCTTTTTAGGCTAGTTTTTTTGTGTACCTACAATTTTTGAAAAGAATCATAACAATTTTAAAAATCTTTTTCTCCAGTCCTCTGCAAGAGCATCAACCGTCAATATTTTTTCAATTGATGTTTTATCTTGTTGTTGATGAAAAAGAATTTGGGTAGCAAAAGAAACGGATATTTCTTTTGAGTCTTTTTCCACAAGATTTATTTCCGAATCGCACTCCATGGTCCCCTCTTCTAATACTCGAAAAAAGTAACCAGTTAAAGTCGTTTCAACCACTTTCTTTAAAAATTGTTTTTCCTGATTATACTTAGAGATAGTTGCACAAGGTACCCTTCCTTGGGTTACTTGAAGAATAGTATCCCCTATTTTAAATATATCACCTATACAAACCTGTTCTTCCAACATCCCTGTTGCTGTAATATTCTCCCCGAAAGCAGGTGGAGCCAGTTTTTTTTGAAATATCTTTTCCCAATAAGAGTAATGCTCAAAAGGATATAAACATACCGCACGATCAATACCACCGTGAAACTTGTGGTTTGCAACATCATCACCGACAAAACCGGATTTTTTCAATTCAACAACTTGTACAAAAGATTTTCCTATTGCTGAAACCTCTTTTTTATTATTCCAATCATATTCCTTCGGTTTTCCAATAGCCAAAGTAATAACTTTTCGATCCAATGTGAATTTACCTCGCTCTCATATAATTTTAATAATCAAATAATGTATGTATCTATATTTCAACTTTATAAATAGATTCTAAAATTAAATATCTTGTGTTTTATCGTTAATCGAATACCTAAATAGGGGAGTTTGCCTTAATTAGTAAACAATTTAGGTTAGTTAATAATAAATTCCATGACAAACTATTAGCGCAACCAGCCATCATAACATCTCTTTGTTCTGTCCAAGTAATCTCAAATTACCCCGAGCTAAATGTACGGTTACTGATATGTTTGACGGAGGCCCCAACTGCATACGCAGGCACCAGTGCTGTAAACTTGAGTGATTTCTAATCCTATACGCGATAATGTAGTTCCATTTCGTTTAACACTGGCACAAATCCAACGTTTTTCCCAATAGGGAAAACGATTATCTATCATTAGCTATCATTAATTTCATCCCAAGCGCTATAAAAACTATCCCTGAAACTTTATTAAGAATATTATTGAAGGTTTTGTTATCTTTAATTGTTTTAGTCGCTATAGTTGAAAAATATGTTACCAATACATACCACAGCAGCGCTATTACAGCGAATGTTGTACCCAGTAGTAAGAATGATAACGATTTATTTCCACTAGTTGTTGATGCAAATTGTGGTAAAAATGATAAATAGAACAGAATGTTTTTTGGATTAGCAACATTTGTTATTACACCTTGTAGGTAATTTTTTTTAATAGAAGATACATTAGACGTATTATTTAAACTTATTCCCTTACCTTTCGTGAGGAGAGATTTAATTCCAATGTATATCAAATAAATACCACCAATAATTTTAATTGTAGTAAATAAAACAACTGATTGAGATAAGATAATGGATAAGCCGATAGTAGAAAGTATAGTATGCACAAATGCACCTGTTGCAATACCTGCAGATGCTGCTATGCCACTTGCTCTCCCATTTGAAATACTTCTACTTAAAACGAACATAGCATCTATACCAGGTGTCGCTATAAAAATTAGTGAAGATATTAAGAATAAAGTAAAATCATGAATGCCAAACATATCATACAACTCCTATAACTAATAAATACTCACCTTAGATTAGCACAAATTAACAAGGGCAATAACAAATTTTTCCTTATCGTATTTCTCAACTGATCCAATATAAAGCATGTCTCTTTAACTGATTAGCTGTGAAAGTCTACAGGCGGATACACAGAGCTTATTAAAATATTGTCCCTAAGAAAAGGTACAATTTATAAACATGTGATGGGGTCAAAGGGAAGGGATATGATATAGTTTAGTTTATTACTTCAAACTACTCTGTGAAGACATAGAAGTTTGTTTCTTTATTTTTTGTTGGGTATAGAAACTTTTAGGTATAACAAAGCAAGCACAAAAAGGATTTTGCTTGTATATGTATTGCCTTTGTTTTGTATAAAATTCCAATCAATAATCCTAAGATAAATCTTAATTAAACAACTCTAGATAACAAGTCTATCCCTTTTATAAAAAAGTGTTTTTTTGGTCCTCATCTGTACTTATTTGTTCAAATCACTATACAGTTTTAACAAATGCTTACCCCTTATAATACCTAGGTTTCTCAGCCAAGAGGTTATAATAATTGTATTGGAATATTGTCCTTGAAAAGGTTAGCATGGAGAACTACATATAGTCAGCAGGAGGTAATATGTTAGAGTTTATTCCTTTACTAGATAAGCACAGTAGTGTTCCTATTTATGTTCAGTTGTATCAATACATAAAACAAAAAATAGAAGATGGTGACATTCCCGAGGGAGCTCTTTTACCTTCTATTCGTAATTTATCAGGCCATTTAAAAATTAGCAAAAACACGGTAGAAGGTGCGTATCAACAATTGTTAGCAGAAGGGTATGTAGCAAGTAAGTCTAGGGTAGGGCTAATTGTACTCCCATTAGAGCAGCCCGCCCTATCTCCTTCTTTACAGAGAATTAAATATAAATCAAAAGTTCCTATGGATAATAAGGAAGAAACATTTGAATATGATTTTAAGTACGGTGATATAGATGTAAACTCTTTTCCAATCCGCATTTGGAAGCGCTGTTTAACTCAAGCGTTGACAGATGAACCTGAACAATTAACAAGTCCAGGAGAAAGACAGGGAGATGTGGGCCTACGAAAGGAATTAATGAATTATTTATTTCAGTCTCGGGGAGTTGTCTGTTCAGTGGACCAAATAGTTATTTGTTCGGGCACTCAACACGCAATAAGCCTTATTCTCCAATTACTTTCTAACGGAGACCGTTCAGTTGCTATGGAGAATCCGAGCTATGATGGGGCGCAATCCGTTTTCAACAACCATGGATGGTCAATAAAACCTATCCGACTTAAAAAAGATGGCATTGATATAGAACAGCTAAAAAAGGTCGAGGCAAAGGTAGCCTATATTACCCCTTCTCACCAATTCCCATATGGAATGGTGCTTCCGATCCAAAAGCGATTGTTATTATTAGAGTGGGCAAATCAAAACAGTAGCTTTATTATTGAAGATGATTATGACAGTGAATTCCGATATCAAGGTCAACCAATCCCTTCTTTAAAAGCCTTAGATTCAAAAGATAATGTAATTTATTTAGGTACATTCTCTAAATCTTTTTCCCCGGCTGTGAGAGTAAGCTACATTGTTTTGCCACAAAGCCTAATGGATGCATACAATCATATGTATGGTAATTACTATCAATCCGTTCCGTCTATAATTCAAAAAGGATTATATATACTTATGAATGAAGGACATTTTACAAGTCACATTCGAAGAATGAGAAAGATATACGATAACAAACATCAAACGCTTGTGAATGCATTAAATGAATATATGGGAAAACGTATAGAAATAATTGGACAAAAAGCAGGGCTTCATCTGTTAATAAGAGTTAAAAATAGGTCTACAAAAGAATTAGTGAAGCAGGCGAAGAAAGTTGGTGTAAAAGTTTATGACCCAACTTTTTATTGCCTTAATGAAAGGGAAATTAAACCTTCGTTAATTATGATTGGTTTTGGAGGGGTTTCAGAAGAAAGAATAGATAAAGGGATCAAGTTACTTCAAAAAGCTTGGTTCCCTAATGAAATTTAATAATAAAAAACATCATAAGGGGAGGTTTTTATTTTATTACCCCAATGTTATTCAACTAAAGGATGCACTTCTTCTAGGAGGAGAAGTGCTTTTTTTATTGAAGTACAAGTTAGCAATTTATCTAGAGGTGAGCTATGAAGATAAGAAAAGCTGTATTAAGAGATGCTAAAGGAGTGTCTAAAGTACAGGTCGATTGGCTAAACCTAATTCTCAATTGTTGTAGTTTCACGCAATGGGGGTTTTTTATGAATTCACAGGAGCTTGAAACAGCAAACCGAATTGGTTTGGTATTTATAGTCACTATTTTTAATGATAAACGTTACAGTTTAATTGAAAAACATCAACGTAATGCAAATTTCGAGGTAACTCAAGTTACTTTTTCAAATCCTGATTTTGAACTATACGCACGAAGCTTTGGTATTGGTTACCGGCGTGCTTCAAATGTTGACAGTTTTCAATTAGCAGTTAGGGAAGCGATAGACAGTAGTGAACTGAACTTACTTGAAGTTGTATTAGAAGAAAAAGATATTTAGATTGGAAAAACCAAATAAAACTTGAAATTATACAGACCTGTCTGTATAATAAAATTTAGAGGAGGTGATTTAACTTCATCAAATACGTCTATTTATTTTATCCAAGATCTTAGTTTAAACCCCTTAAAAAACAGTTTGAATAATACGAACCTAAAGAATACAAACTACTTTTTAGGGAAATTGAATAATAAGAAGGGATGAAGAAAAAATGAGTAAAGATATTAAACCTCCTTTTACACTTGAAACAGCATTAGCAAAGGTGAAATTTGCAGAGGACGCTTGGAATTCTCGTGATCCTGAACGTGTTTCACTTGGATATACAAAAGATTCAAACTGGAGGAACCGAACTGAATTCTTAACAGGAAGAGATGCGATTAAAACTTTCTTAACAGGAAAGTGGGAGAGAGAACTAGACTACAGGCTTATGAAGGAACTTTGGTGTTACACAGATAATCGTATTGCAGTACGTTTTGAATATGAGTATCGTGATGCGCAAACTGGACAATGGAGGAGATGTCACGGCAATGAACTATGGGAATTTGAGGAAGATGGACTTATGAAAAGAAGAGATATGAGTGGAAATGAGTATCCAATTAATGAGAAGGATCGTCGGTATAGATCAAAATAAATATTAACCATTGTAAAGAAAGGATGGAGTTTAGAATGAGTAAAGATATCAAACCACCATTTACTTACGAATCAGCATTAGCAAAGGTGAAGTTTGCGGAAGACGCATGGAATTCACAAGACCCGGAGCGAGTGTCACTAGGATATTCAGTTGATTCTAATTGGCGCAATCGAACAGAGTTTTTTACTGGAAGAGAAGCAATTAAAACTTTCTTAACTAATAAGTGGAAAAGAGAGCAAGACTACAAACTTATGAAAGAACTGTGGTGTTTTACGGATAACCGTATTGCTGTTCGTTTTGAGTATGAGTACCGTATCGCAGGGACAGGTCAATGGATGAGATGCCACGGAAATGAATATTGGGAATTTGGTCAGGATGGTCTTATGAAACGTAGAGATATGAGCGGAAATGAGTATCCAATTGAAGAAAAAGACCGTAGATTTAAGTGATATTTTGGGGGGATAAAGCAAATACCAAGACACCCTATAGCAGTGAGGGAATTCCTAAAAAGCCTATAAGGATAGTTTTTTATCACTTAATACTAAATTAGAGTAGTTTATGGGTACTTGAAAATCATGCTAAGGGATTAATTTCATTTCTTGAAACATATTAAGCATGTTCTTGTCTCCTTTTAATTATACAGACCTGTCTGCGTAACGGGAGCAAGAGGGGTTAATCTATAGTGATTTTATCAGTTTTGTTAAATCTGGATAGCTCTCTCTTGTTTCCTTGTTAAGTAGTTGGTAATTCAAAAGAGGATAAAATTTAGAGGAAAACGAGTGTAAATGCTCTTTTTTTCTTTAAAATCGAAATCACAGATGGCAGTTGAGGTATAGAGATGTGATTGGAAGAAAGGTTATATTCGATTAATTAAATAACTTATAGGGGGAATAACTATGAGTATAAAGATCGGTATTAACGGTTTCGGTCGTATCGGCCGTAATGTTTTCCGCGCAGCATTCAACAACCCTGAGGTGGAAGTTGTAGCTGTAAACGACTTAACAGATACAGACACACTTGCTTTTCTTTTAAAGCATGACACGGTTCATGGCAAGTTCCCTGGCACTGTAGAAGTGAAGGAAAATGCTCTTGTTGTAGATGGCAAAGAAATTAAAGTTTTAGCTGAACGTGATCCAGCTCAACTTGGCTGGGGTGACCTGGGTGTTGAAGTGGTTGTTGAATCAACTGGACGTTTCACAAAGCGTGCTGACGCTTCTAAACACTTAGAAGCCGGTCATCTCATGATTGAAATCACGTGTGTTCTCGACTGAGTCATAAATAACAAATACTGATTGGCATTGGATTGAATTGGAGATAATTAAAAAGCTTGAAATTATACAGACCTGTATGTATAATCATTTTAGGGAGGAGGTAATAAGCAATAACTTAAAACGTTAGCCTTTCTTCTTGCTTTCAGGTTAAGAAAAAATAAACCAATCTGAGATTAAAAATATGTTAGTACAATATAAAACGGTATATATTAATAACATTAAGGTTTTTTATAGAGAAGCAGGCGATAGAAGTAATCCTACAATTTTATTACTTCATGTATTTCCATCCTATTCTCATATGTACCGAAATCTAAATCAATAAACTTATGGATGAATATCACATTATCGCACCGGACTATCCAGGGTTCGGAAATAGTGATCAACCCGGAATGGAGGAATTTGAATATACGTTTGATAATTTAGTACATTTGATGAATGAATTTGTGCATGAATTAAAATAGGGAAATTTAGTATCTATGTTCATGACTACGGTGCTCCAGTAGGATTCAGATTAGCAATGAAGAACCCAGAACGCATTCAGGCTATTATATCTCAAAATGGTAATGCCTATGAATAAGGGTTATTATCAGCCTGGGATCCTCTGCACACATATTGGGAAAATCCAACTGAAGAAAATAAAAATAACTTGAATGAACTTTTACTTTTGGGAGCAGACTTTACGAAGTTCCAATTTACAAACGGAACTCGTAATCCTGATCAACTTAGTCCTGACGTATGGAACATGGATCAATTTGTTTTAGATCGTCCTGGTAATAAAATAATCCAACTTGCACTATTTTATGATTATCGAAATAACCTTAAACTATACCCTAGCTGGCAGGAATTCTTTAGAACATATCAGCCTCCTACATTAGTAGCATGGGGGAAAACGATTTATTCTTTGGAGAAAAAAAGAGCCCTAGCATTACAAAAAGACCTTAAAGATTGTGAAGTACATTTATTAAATACGGACCATTTTCCTTTTGAAGAGGATTTGGAAATTAGTGCTGCATTAATAAAACAATTTTTAGGAGAACGATTGAAATAGGTGAGAAAATATGAAAAGAAGTAAAAAAGAGGATATTCTCGATGTTGCCTCGGAGTTATTTTACAAACAAGGAATTCAGGCTACAGGGGTGGATCAAATTGTAGCGGAGTCGGGGGTGGCCAAAATGACCCTATATAATCACTTCCCGTCCAAAGATGATCTAGTTATAGCTTATCTTCAAAGAAGAGATTCAATTTGGAGAAATTGGTTTGAATCTACAGTTCTTGAAAAAGGAAGTACGCCGAAAGAGCGCTTAATTGCTTTGTTTGATGTATTAGAAGAGTGGTTTTTGCAATCAGATTTTCGCGGATGCTCTTTTATAAATACTGCTGCAGAATTCACAGAACTTGATCACTCATTTCACCAGGTGTCCCTTGAGCATAAATCGTTTTTAAAAAGCTTTATCAAAAGACTTGTAGAAGAAACTGAGATACAAGAAATAGAAGAATTAACCAACGGTTTATTTCTTTTAACTGAGGGAGCGATTGTTACTGCAATGATGGAGGGAAATCATAAAGCTGCTCATTATAGCCGTATAACCGCTCAGGTCCTTGTAGATGTTTATTTAAAAGGAGTATCAAAATAATTTTGCTGACCTTTTAAGGTAAGAATGTAAAGCATAATTGTTCCTGATTGTAATATAAATTTGAGTTGCTCCAGCCTCTGTAGTTTGTTTTAGGACATACTCTCCCCATTTCCGACGTTGTACAAAGTATATGAAATGGGGAGAAAGGAGGTCGGATTTATGAAAAGACAATAAATGAACTATTAGGACATTAGAAAAACTAAACTAGATCAAATTTTACAAAAAAATGACGCTGTGCTGTGAAAGTTCTATTCGAATTTCTTATAAAATAAATATTTGGTTAACTCGCAGTATCTGCAAAAAGATTGGTGGTGTGAATGATGGAGGTCTTCCATTCAGGAGAACGTGCTGTACATGACCTACTTAGTGTACAGAAGTTCGCGGATTCTGTAGGTACAATGATTCAGCCAACCATATCAAAACAATTTGAATCTTTTTTAAATCAACAAACTGTATTAATGATTGGGTCCATGGATAGCACAGGGCGAGTGTGGAGTTCATTTTTGGCTGGTGATCCTGGTATCATACAAGTAATTGGGCCGGATATAGTCAGAATTAATGGTCGGATAAACGAGTTTGATCCTTTGTTTTCTAATATTCAACATAACAAAGAGGTTGGAATTCTTATAATCGATTTTGTCTCCAGGATTAGAATTCGAATTAACGGTGTTATTTTGCGTTATTCCCTAGATAGGCAGTTCGAAGTAAAAACTGAGCAAGTATACGGGAATTGTCCAAAATTTATCCAAGCTAGGAAGTTCACATATAATCCTGCTAAAGAAAATGTAAATAAGGTATCTTATCATCGAGATGTTTTAAATAAGAATCAACAAGATTGGATTCGCAATTCAGATACCTTCATTATTGCAAGTTCAAGCTCAGAAGGAAAAATGGATATTTCTCACAAAGGTGGAATGCCAGGTTTTGTCCATACTATTAGTGAAGACTTACTGTTGTTTCCAGATTATCCGGGCAATATGTTATTTAATACTTTAGGAAATATCGTGCAAAATCCTAATGTTGGACTGCTATTTTTTGATTTCGATACTGGAGATACGCTACAGCTTACCGGTGAGGCGCAAATTATCTGGAAAATTAATGAAAATATTGTATCCAAATTCCCTGGTGCACAACGTTTAATACAAATTCAAGTGGCTGAAGTTCTACAAACCAATACTTCTAAATCTTATCAATGGGAATTTATGAAGTATTCGCCATTTAATCCAAAATAGATAAGGTGGGAATAGTTATAAATATTATTATTACAGAAGCTGCGGTAGATGAGCTTGAAAAGCTGGAAAATAAATTTCCTAACCATTTTAGATTTCTTCATTATGAAATGGGTGGATGTGGGCTTCCTTTGGATGGAGTTTTAAGGTTACAACTTATTAAGTTAAATGTAGGCTTTGAACAAGTTCAAACGAATTGGAAACTAATTTATTTAAATAAATCTTCTTTAGACTTCCTTGATGACAACTTAACAATTGATTATTCTGATGGATTCCAAATTAAAAGTTCCAACCAAACATATAGTCATAATTTACCTATAGAAATTGAAGAGTGATTTATGTTCTTTGTGAGGATCATAATGTCATGGTTGCACGAAAATTTCTGTATAATTAAGAAGTTATGTAATTAAAATTGATACAAAGAAAGGGTGCTTAAGATAGATAACTGCGACATTCTTTTAAAGGAAATTAATTCGATAAGAGAAAAGTTACTAATTATGAGTAATCAGGGCACTTACGGATTTCCAAATTGTAGAGAAAAGTCAGGAGCTTGATGTACTAATATTCAAGTATCAAAAATTGTTACTACTGAAAAGATTAGTAAGTATTTAAGAGATAAAGTACATGCATTACTTATATGTTCTATAGATAATCAACTTTATGTATGGCAAATAAAATGTGTAAGTAATAAAGAACTTCCTTTATTCCTCATCATTTACCAATAACTGCATACCTGCAGAAAAAGTCAATCAAAGAAGGAAAAGGAAAAAATAATATCCTTGAAATTATACAGACTTGTCTGTATAATAAAAGTCAAGGAGCACGAAAAGTTGCTCCAAAATCTTATAAATAACAACAAATGAAAGGAAGAATGAAACATGAGTAAAGACATTCGCCCACCATTCACACTTGAAACTGCATTGGCAAAAGTGAAATTCGCAGAAGACGCTTGGAACTCACGTGATCCAGAACGTGTATCCATGGGATACTCCGTTGATTCCAACTGGCGCAACCGTAGTGAATTCTTCACAGGTCGAGAAGCAATCAAAACATTCTTAACGAACAAGTGGAAACGAGAACTTGACTATAAATTGAAGAAAGAACTATGGTGCTATACTGATAACCGAATTGCAGTGCGCTTTGAGTATGAATACCGTGATGCAAATACCGGTCAGTGGATGAGATGCCACGGAAATGAATATTGGGAGTTTGGGGAAGATGGTCTGATGAAGAGACGTGATATGGCCGGAAACGACTATCCAATTGATGAAGCAGACCGGAAATTCAAATAATTTTTGAAAACACCGATACTTCTAAGATTCGCTTAGTATTCAATATTAAAATCGAAAAGGATGATGAAACATGAGTAAAGATATTCGCCCACCATTCACACTTGAAACTGCATTGGCGAAAGTAAAATTCGCAGAAGACGCTTGGAACTCACGTGATCCAGAACGTGTATCTTTAGGATATTCCGTTGATTCTAACTGGCGCAACCGTACTGAATTCTTCACAGGTCGTGAAGCAATTAAAACATTTTTGACTAAGAAGTGGGAGAGAGAGCTCGATTACAAATTGAAGAAAGAGCTATGGTGCTTTACTGGCAACCGAATTGCGGTTCGTTTTGAATATGAATACCGCGATGCTGAAACGGGTCAATGGATGAGATGTCACGGGAATGAACTTTGGGAATTCGGTGAAGACGGTTTGATGAAGAGACGTGATATGAGTGGAAACGATTACCCAATTAATGAAATTGATCGTCGTTACAAATAAACTGTTACTTAGTTGAGGTGTTCCAGGTTTATTCAACAAGTAAGCTTAAGTTTAGAGCAACATCACAAAAGAAATTTCGGACATGATTTGAATGAACAATGAAAGAGTTATTATCAAAACTCAAATATAAATTTTATTATCAGTAACACTATGCCAAATAAAAGAAGTGCCAAGTATGTAGATAGAGTATGTTGTTTTGTCTTGCATATGTATTTTAACGTTATCAGTAACTTGTAAGGAGGTCCGAAATTAATGAGTGATTTTATCTTAGATCAATTAGGAGTTATTCGCCGTCAGACAATTAATTATGTAAAAGACATAAGTGATTCTGCTGCAGAAATCATTCCAGCAGGATTAAGAAACAATATCAAATGGAATTTAGGCCATTTATATGTTGTTCAAGAGAGATTTGCTTTCCAACTTACTGGAAAAGAAACTAAATTCCCTGCTAATATTAACAAGTTATTTGATCCAGGAACGAAACCTTCTGATTGGGATATGAAGCCTCCAACGATGTCTCAATTGAATGATTTGTTAACGGAACAAATTGAAAGGATTGAATCAGCACTTTCAAACAAATTGAAAGAAGAAATCAATCCTCACTATAAGTCGGCTTCTACAGGAATTACCTTTACAACAGTAGAACAATTACTGAGCTTTTCTATTTACCATGAAGCATTGCACTTTGCGACGATTAAAAATATTAAGAGAATAATTAACAGTAAAGATTAATTTGTTTTTGATTAGAATGTGAAATAAAAAGAAGAACTATAACCGGCAAGTAATTATAAAACAAACTATATTATTGTTATAAACAAAACACCGTTCCGATGTGGAGTTAACCACAGAGATGGGACATGAAAAAATACCCCTTTGATTCACATACCCAAAGTATGAAACAAGTGGAGGATTAGACTTAAATTATCCTCGCTAAACAACTTGTCTAGATCTTATTCTTAGTTATAGCACAGAGGAAGAGGGGAAGGTAAAACATTTTACTAAACTAGTGTATAAAAGGAGGTTTTATAAGTGCTATTACATGATATTCTTGAACACAATGATCAATTTGTAAACGATGCAGAGTACGAGCAATATGAGGCGACAAAATATCCGAAAAAACGAATGGTTGTCGTGTCATGTATGGACGCGCGATTGGTTGAGCTTTTACCCAAAGCGTTAGATTTACACAATGGTGATGCCAAAATTATCAAAAATGCAGGCGGAATTATCTCTCATCCGTTTGGAAGTATTATGCGCAGTATTGTTACTGCTGTATACGAATTGAATGCTGATGAAATCTTTATTATTGGCCATCATGGATGTGGGATGAGCCAAACTAATCCAAAAGGGACACTGCAAAAAGCTAAAGAACGGGGCGTAGCAACACAAGACGTTCTCAATACCCTTGAATATGCTGGAATTGATTTAGAAAAATGGTTGTTCGGTTTTGACAATGTCGTTGATTCGATTAAAAACAATATTGAGTTGGTACGCAACCACCCGTTAATTCCTAAAGATGTTCCTGTACATGGTCTAGCTATCGCACCAGACACAGGTAAATTAGACCTAATTATAGATGGTTATAAAGAAATATCTACAACTGAAAATAAATAAATTTATGTTAAATAGATGAAAGGAAGATTATACATGAACAGACAAGAAGCAACTCAAAAAATTATTGAGGCAAAAGTAGCAAAAGGATTAACTTGGTTTGACATTGCAGCTGTTACAGAGAACTCTGAAAGCTGGGTTGTTACAGCATTATTAGGACAAGCTACTATGTCTCGTACAGAAGCAGAAAAGGTAGGAAAGCTTTTGGAACTTGATCAAGAAGTTGTTGAGGCACTAACTCAAATCCCTCATAGAGGAACAGTGATGCAAATGCCTCCTACAGATCCTTTATTATATCGCTTTTATGAAGCACTATTAGTTTATGGACCTACACTTAAAGAACTTATTCACGAAAAATTTGGTGAAGGGATCATGAGTGCAATTGATTTCGAACTAGATATTCAGAAGAAAGCAGATTCAAAAGGTGATCGTGTAGTAATCACATTTAATGGAAAATTCTTACCTTATAGAAAATGGTAATGATTTTTGCGTGATGAATAATCTTAAAACAAGGATGAGGCAGTTACGTGTCTGTAAAACAATTGTTGATTTAATTCATCGGCAATAACGATGTCCTTTAGCAGCCTATAATTAAACAGACCCGTCTGTCTATTATAAGACAGTAAAATAATAAAAACACAAGGAGTAAGGGATGCACTGTTCACCCATAAGCAATTAGCTATTGATTTTCCTGAGCATTTTTGAAGCGTTTATCCGAAATGCAAGAATCTATTTATAAAATAATTTGATTAGAAGTTGACGACTTCAGACGTACAAAGCTATTAAAAGCGAATTAGAAAAAATTATCCCCTGAACTAAAATGTACGTCTAAAGTTAGAGTTCAGGTCCTAAGGTTTATCTCCGAACCGAAAGTCATAATTTCCTAAGGAGCAAATGCTATGCTAAATTAAGGAGAAAATAGCTCAAGGGTTTCAATACGCGCGCTCCATACTCCTTAATTGAACAATATGAAGAAGTAATAGTTAATCGATATATTTGTCTCTCTCACCCATTTCAAGTGAAACATCAGTAATTTTTGCCTAATCTTAACAAGATATGAAGTACATTCTCATGAATCATATATCCTTTCTAGTAGTGTAAAGATCCCATTTTTCATATGTGGTATTACTCTATACTTAGAGGGGATTTTCTTTTGTTAACATTGATAAAACAAAAGTGATGATCAGATAATGGAAAAGATTCGCGTAGAAAAGATTGCATTATATAAGCGCTTCTCTCTAAAGGCAATGCGGTTTTTACGTATACAAAAGCATAGTGAGGTAGCACATAGTTCATACTTTCTCATAGAAGAGACTGTGGTATAAATTTGTTTGTCAAAATAGAGAATATGTTTATTACAAACAAAAAGAAGAACTAATATGAGTAAAGATATTTAGTCACCCTTTTGCATGTAAATCAGCGTTAGCGAGAGCAAGCAAAGCTTGCTGAGATGATCTTATAAGAAGATAGGGCAACTATCTAATCGCTAAGTATGGGCTTAAGGAGAATAGTTCTTTAAACAAGAGCGATTCAAAATTATAGAAACACCATTTAGAAAGATAAGTGATATCGCGATAGTCTTAGGTTGATTATAAATGGAAAATTTTTACAAAACACAAGAAATGGAGGAGCCACATGAAAGCAAGTGATCTTATGGTACGTTGCCTGGAAGCCGAGGGAGTCGAGTACATTTTTGGTATCCCTGGTGAAGAAAATATTGATTTTATGGACTCATTAACGCGATCATCAATTCAATTTGTGCTCGCACGGCACGAACAAGGTGCAGCCTTCATGGCAGATATGTACGGACGGTTAACAGGCAAGCCAGGGGTGTGTCTGGCAACCTTAGGGCCAGGTGCAACAAATTTGATCACCGGTGTGGCTAATGCACATCTTGATCGATCTCCGTTGATTGCTATTACCGGTCAGGCTGATCTCACACGACTACACAAAGAATCTCATCAGCATATAGATACGATTCAATTATTTAAAGGTATTACAAAATATAATCAACAGATTTTGTCCGCGTATACGATTCCAGAAATCATACGTAAGGCGTTTGATCTCGCTACGAATGAAAGCCCTGGTGCTGTTCATATACAGTTGCCTGTAGACGTTGCTCGGCATGAGGTAATTAGCTCTCCGCTTCTAATTGGCAAGCAAGCTAAAATCAAGCCGGATAGCTCGTCACTACAAGCAGCGGCAAAGCTCATAATGGAGGCAAAGAGACCAATCGTTCTAGCAGGAAACGGTGTAATTCGTAATCGTGCGTGGGAAGAAGTTCGGAAGCTGGTGGAAAAAGCAAATCTACCTATGGTCAACTCCTTTATGGCCAAAGGCATCCTGCCATTCGACCATCCTCGAAATTTGTTTACTATCGGTGGGAAGCCTAATACTGATACTCTCCGCCCTTTAATTGAAGCTGATTTAGTGATTGCTATTGGATTTGATTTGGTTGAATATGATCCGGTGTTGTGGAATAAGGAGCAGTCCCGTAAAGTGCTAAACATTCACACAATTCAAGCGGAAACTGATGCCCATTTTCCGGTTGAGTTAGATCTTGTAGGGGATTTACAAGATACACTCAAGGCATTATTAGAATTAGTGGATCAACGGCCTGAACCTATAGGATATAATCAAATACGTGCAAGTAGGGTGGAAGAACTACAGACTATCCCTTCTTCAGAACAGGAATTGCCGCGTAAGGTGATGTGGACTTTAAGTGAGAAATTATCAAAGGATAGTATCGTAATTTCTGATGTTGGCCTGCACAAGGTCTGGGTATCTCGTTGGTATCAACCAAAAGCGCCAGGTCAAACGATTATCTACAATGGGTTGGCCTCAATGGGAGCATCGCTACCGGGCGCTCTAGCAAGTCGCTTGGCCAAACCAAATTCTCCAGTCATCGTCGTATCGGGTGATGGAGGGTTTCTGATGAATTCTCAAGAACTTGAGACTGCAAAGCGTCTTGGCCTAGCCTTTACCATTATTATCTTTAATAATCAGAGTTACGGTTTAATTGAAAAACACCAGCGTGCCGCCAATTTGGCAGTTACTCAGATCGCTTTCACCAACCCGGATTTTAATCTCTTTGCTCAAAGCTTTGGGATTGCCTATAGATGTGCAAAAAATGCTGAAGAATTTTCTCAAGTACTGACGGAAGCGCTGGAAAGTGGAGAATTAAATTTGTTAGAGGTTGTATTGATGGGAGAAGAAGTGTGAAGAGCATATTACTGCGGATTATAGGCCCTAATAGGATAAAACTGTATTAAATATCTGCGTGACTTATCGGTTTCATCGATAACGAGATCATTCATGAATAGAAAAGGACTTGTAAGATATCTCATATAGAACAGAAATTCTAAAGATAGATATTCTCTATACTGAAGACGCCTTTATAGGTGTCTTTTTTATTTGCCGCTATTCGTTACCTAATTGAAGAAAATAAGACACACGAAGGGTTTTTCCCATTTAAAATAGTTCAGTTTTTCTCAACATGCAAGATATTCATACTAAACTGTTTTTAGAAACAAATTACTTTTGAGGTGATCATGATAGAAGCCGATCAGATTAAAAAACGGGTTAATATGAGGCCCTTGCGAATATGGGATACCTAGATTCTAGAAAGCATACAAGCAATAACTTAGAGTATATTAAAATGGTTTGTCCTAATTATAAAGGAGAAAAATTTTATGAGATGGGACCTGCGGTATCTGGTGAGAATTTGGTTACTGCATCAGGAGTAGCTCCTCTGGAATTTGCGATGGAAGTACTGAAAAAATTAGATGTATTTGCACCAGATACATTACATTCATGGTATAACCTAAATAAGACTCACAAACCTGAATACTTCTTCCAGTTAATGAATTCAATAAATAGATGAGCTAAAAAAATCAACTTAGCAGATTTATATTAGTTTAAATAATTACCATGCTTTAGACAATGTCAAAGCATGGTTTTTGAATATAACTTAAAAATGCTTATGGAGTAATGAAAAAGCCCAATTTCTCTATTAATTAACGGTGAAGTTGGGCTTTTTAGTATTGAAAATTCCTTAACGTTGTAAATCCGCATTTTCCTGACGGTACCCCTTTTAGGAATAACTTTTATCTCATAAATTGTGTTGACTATATCACAGCTGCCCTGGTCAAAAGACAATTGAATCATTTTATCATGATCATCCATTTTGAGTGCTCTCTTGGCTTCATCCGTAACAATTAAATTCATAATTTTACCTCCTAAAATTCTTTTCGCAATTATCAATCTTCTGTTTAATCTATATTTTGAAAACCAAAATCAAAAAGGAATCATCTCTTTACTAAAACTAAAATACCAAGAACTATCTTACATTTTAACAAGTAACACAACTAATTATTCATAATGCGAACTGATTTCGATAGGCATATTTACTAAATTCTGTAAGGACCCTTCATTCTTCTTATTTTAAGACATAGCCATACTGATAATGGAATAATTAATTGAAATATAGTGGCATATATCGCATATGTTTTAGGGAAATGTATAATCTCCAGTTGATTTTTGAATGCAAGTAATGATAAAGACCAAACAATCAACCCGACAGGAAAGAGATAAGTATTAACATTAAAATTTTTTAGAAACTTTGTAGAGAGTTTTGTTAATATGTAGTATTCAACAGACAGTTTGATGACTGCAGTAACAAACCAAGCTAGGATAACGAGTGGTTCGATTCTTAATTGAGCGTTTCCAAACGTTAACACACCTGTAGCAGTGCCAGAAGTCGTTAGAGGAATATACTTTATATATTCTCCTAATAATCCAACTGAAACGATGAACTTAAATAAATTTGTTAATGTTATAAAAATAATTGGTATTAATAATGGTTTTATATTCGATCTTATCTCATCACATATTTGCGGAAGAAACAAAAGTAACAGAATTTCACCTGAAGACTTAGTGGAAATCAAATAAGCTTCTCTAACTAAAGGTTGAAAACCATCATAAAGGATAGGAAAAAAATGAGCGATCTTTATTTCGCTAAAACTCAATAAAATCACAACAACATTGAGGAAAAAACAAATGGTAGATAAAAACACACTCAATTGAAGGATGCTCTTTATCCCACCCTGAACACATATCAAATAAATATGTATTATTACAAGGGTTGCAATAAACGTAGTAGTATGTTTTGGTAAAGTTAAATTTACAATTGTATCCCAAACAATTGCTAAATCTTTTGCTGTGACGAATGCGATAAAAAGCCAATAAACACTTAAAAATACTATGGAAGTTATCCTGCCGAAACTGCTTCTGATAAGATCAATGAAATCCCCCCCCTTGTTTCCAGAACTTAATAAAGATCGATAAAGAAAAAACAATATTAACGTCCACACTCCTCCAATTAATATTGCTATCCATTGATCTTGAGGCTGAGAAAGGTAGCTAAAAGGAATTAACGTGCTTGTACCCACAACGATTCCATAAACAAGAAAGGATGATTGAGCAAATGCCTTATTGTTCATTCAAAACTTCCTCCAAAAATCCACAAAACAATAGGCTCTACAAATTTGGTCAAGTAGAAGCTTATTGAGGTATCTATCCTTACTAATGCTAGTATATATACTACAATCCCAATTAAAGACACGGCCCAGTAAGATATTTGATTATGTTTTTCATGTTTTATTTTTCTGTTGTAAACCAAACATAAAAGCATCAAAAGGGTAAGAAATATCGTTTTTACCATGTGATATTTCTCCTTTCTAAGAATGAATTCCTACATGTTTTATGGTGACGTTCATTTTAAAGTCAGTTTCAACCTCTGGTAAAATACTATTCCACTTGTAGTGATTTACCTTCCAATAAGAAGGACGGTAGCGATAAAGGTAATCATCAAACCCTAAAGCATCACATTGATATTCAACTAAGATTTTTTTCATTAATAATGTATATCTTTTTTTCAGTTCTTTTCTTACCAATAATTCTAAATTAGATATGTCTTTTGTCTTAGTAACTTCACCAAATGATGCAATATCAACCTTAAAAAATAAATCTCCTTTAAATATAAATTTAGGTTTACTATAAGAAAATATACAATCTCTTTTAATATTGCCACTACTTAAAATTACCTCAACAGGTTTGTTTTTATACTTAACCTTAACACGTAAATTCTTTCCTTGATTTAGCAGTACAGCTACAAGCGACATCTCTTTTTCATTGAGATAACCTGTTAACTTGCCATTATTTAATAAAGCTACACCCGAAATAATCAATCTCTTCTTTCCATCTGTTTCTACGTTATCAAGCAAAGGCAGAATTGATCCTCTCTTATTTCTGCTGGATGATTTTTTGAAAAATTCAACTGCCTTGGTTTTAATACCCTGACGGTTAATAAGCTGAACAATTGATTCAGATATAGATTGATTTTCGATAGAACTTGAATTTATTATATCGCGGGCTTCCCCTCTTGCTGCTACTATATAGTTACTTCCGCGTAGGTAATCTGTACGTGGAAAACCAGACACGATTTCCGTAATTCCATTTTGAAGAGTTTTTTCACCAAAAACTAAAACCTTATTATGCAAGGCTGTTATTTCTTTAGGATGAAGAAATTTTTGTTTAGAAAAGGCATCGTTAGCATTCTCCCCTGATACAGATTCTATATAATAGGACATTGCTGATTTGCCACCTTTTTCTTCCCCGCCTTTTGATTCAGTATTTAATATTTCTGACGTTATGGTTACTCCATTAGTACCTTCATCAATACCCGTAGAAAGTGTAATAGCCAATTCTTCAATTTGTGTGCCAGTACTGCAACCTGATAATAGTAATAAAAGAAGCGTAAAATATACAATTAGTTTCCTCAAGTTTGGATCCCTCGCTACTTTTTCTCTGTAAAACTATTACTAAACCACCATCTTTTTGTTGAATGTAAGTGAACGTTACTAACTGGAGTCATATAGCTTATTCCAAATGAATTAATATTAATAAAATAAGTGAGTATAACTGTAATGCTTAATATCAAACCAGGTAAGCCCGCAAAAGAAGCAGTAGCTAATAGGGGAAATCTCAATAGCCTTACAGTAGACGCAAAGTTAGTCTTTGGAATAATAAATGAGGAAATTCCTGTAAAAGCAACGATAATAACAGTAGGAGCTGAAACTAGTCCTGCCTGTACAGCAGCATCACCAATAACCAATGCCCCAACAATACTTACTATTTGTCCTACATTCTTTGGAAAACGCAATCCTGCTTCTCTAAGAACTTCAAACATAATCTCTAATAGAATAATCTCAATTATTATCGGATAAGGAACTCCGGATCTTGCTGAAGCAAAACTAATTAGAAGTTTTGTTGGGATTAACCCCCAATGAAAAGTTGTAACAGCAACGTAAATTGAAGGAAGTGTTAAAGAAAAAAACAAAGCAAATATGCGCAATATCTTTACAAAAAAAGAGAAAAATGGCGGTGAGTAATAATCCTCTGGACTTTCAATAAACTGCCAAAAAACTGCTGGAAGTATTAATACATCTGGTGACCCATCAACCACTATCGCAATTCTTCCTTCGACAAGATTACTTATAACAGTATCTGGTCGTTGACTATTCTGAATGATCGGAACGACTTTAAATTTTCTATTATCTAAATATTTCTCAATCAAACTGGAGTCTGTAATAGAGCTAATTTTCATTTTTTGAATATTACTTGTTATTTCAGACACTAGTTTGGGATCAGCTATGCCATCCACATAATATATCTCTGCTGAAATATTTGAAAGGGAGCCTAAATTTAAAGAAGTTATCTTTAATTTTTCTGACTTTAATCTCCTCCTAATCATAGATCTATTGGTTGAAATATCTTCTACAAACCCATCTTTAGGACCACGTAAAGTTACTTCCGCATCTGGGCTTTCTATAGCTCGCTTGTCGAACTTTCCAAGATTAATTTCAAGAAACTGTTTTGAAGTGCATTCAAATAGAATTAGGGAACCATTTAAGAGTAATTTCGGAATATCATTTTCATTATCATGAATCGAAATATTTAAAGCAGTTAATGAGTTGGCAATTCTATGTAACGTCAATTTTTCTTTACCAAGAATAAACAAAGGTTTAATTACGGATTCTTGACAAAGGTTTATGTCAACAATTCCTTCAAAATAGACTAAACAAATTTCTTCTTCATGTATGTATCTTACTTTTAGATCAGGAGGATTATGAAGTGCATGAAATATATTATTAATACGACTAATTAATTGAGAGCATTCTATTGTTATCACCTCTTATTTAATTATTTCCTAAAAGAAGTGCAATATGTGTGCTTTGTGAGTTAATAAAGAAGATGAAAAAGATCAACAATTCAAGATATTACAGCCAAATATAATGTCCAGCCCTCACAAATCGCTCTTGCTTGTATCATCCGCTCGAATCACGTCATCCTATTCCCAAAGCCGTACAAGAAGAAACATGTGACAAATGCTAAAGCGGCAACCTTTTAGTTTATTTCGGGGGTGAGATGGGTGCGGGTTGCCGTTTTCACTAATCATGCCCAGTACAAATACAGCCGAGTTGGCGGATGTGATAAAGAAAACTAGGACGAGAACCATGGCCAGGATACTTAGGAATGTCGTGAACGGGAAATATTCAAAAAACGTGAACAACGCAGATGTTACATCGGTTGATACAGCAGTAGCAAGCGCTGTTTCCCCCATGTTCTTAATGAGATGAATGCCCGAACCGCCCATTACTGCAAACCAGAAGAAAGAGCCGAGCACGGGGATAAATATAGCACCCATCATAAATTCTTTAATTGTTCTTCCCTTAGAAATTCTGGCTACAAAGCTGCCAACGAGAGGCGCCCAAGCGATCCACCAGCCAAAATAAAAGAGTGTCCAGCTGGCGATCCAGGAACCATCGCTGTAAGGCTCCGTCCTAAAGGACATGCTGATGAAGTTTTGAACGTAATCGCCAACTCCCTGGAAAAAGATTTTAAAGATTGTTTGGGTTGGTCCGAGAAATAGTACAAATCCAAGCAGGGCAAATGCAAGAATCATGTTCAGGTTTGACAGGTGCTTCATGGCACCCTGCAAACCTGAAACAGTTGATGCGACATAAATACAAGTTACGGCCACAATGATTATGGCCTGCGTATTAATATTGATCGGAAGACCCCATAGAACATTGATGCCCGTATTAACCTGCAGCGTCCCAAAGCCGAGTGAAGTGGCAATCCCTATAACAATTGAGAGAATGACCATAACATCAACTGCCTTGCCGATTGGGCCTCTAATCTTGTCTCCTAGTAAAGGATAAAAGACTGAGCTCAGGGAAGATGGAAGCTTTTTTCTGAACTGGAAAAAGGCTAACGATACGCCGACAAGCGCATAACACGCCCAAGCAGAAACGCCCCAGTGCAGGTAAACAAACTGCATCGCGAGCTTTGCCGATTGATCAGACGATGCTTCTCCAAAAGGAGGATCGATATAGTAGGAAACGGGCTCTGCGACACCCCAGAAGACCAGGCTGATTCCGATAGAAGCGCTGAAAAGCATGCCGATCCATGTCGCTGTTTTGTATTCAGGGCGATCGTGATCGTCTCCCAATCGGATATGGCCAAATTTTGATAGTCCGATATACATGCAGAATGCAAAAAAGACGAAGACGCTGCCAAGAATAAACCAGCCTAAATTATTATATATAAAAGAAAGAGAGAAATTCGAAAAGGCCTCCAGCTGTTTTGGCATAAAAACACCGATGCTGATTAATGCTAGGCTAAACGCCAGTGACGTATAAAAAACTGATTTCTTGCTATTCATCTAATCACTCCTTTTTAATGGAAACGCTTTCCCTCATTTAATTTCAGATGAAGCCCCCAATGAAGCTCGGAGACTGCCTATTAATTAACCGAGATGTTTTTAGTGGAAAAAAGAGACTCAATTATAGACGCCAGCCTGTCCCCTACTTCAGAAGTAGAAGCGGAGCCCTTCATATCCGGTGTCAGCACTTCCTTTTCCTCAAGAAGCTGCTCGATCGCTTTCAAAATAACTTTACCCTGCTCCTCGTATCCGAAAAAGTCCAACATCTGGCTGGCGGACCAAATCGCCGCGAGTGGATTGGCAAGTCCTTTGCCGGCAATATCTGGCGCTGAGCCATGAATCGGTTCAAACATCGACGGGAAGTCTCGTTCAGGATTCAGGTTCGCACCGGCAGCAAGACCTATTCCGCCTGCGAGGGCTGCACCCAAATCGGTTAAGATATCTCCGAATAAATTTGAGGTCACCACGACTTCAAACCGTTTTGGGTCCTTAATCATGAGCATCGCAGCAGCATCGACAAGGTAAGAAGCTGTTTTGACCTCAGGGTAATCGGCGCTCACTTCTTCAAATACCTGATCCCAAAATACCATGGAGTAGTTAAGGGCATTCGCTTTTGAAATACTTGTCAGCGACCGGCCTTCTTTTTTCGCCGTTTCAAAGGCATACCGTATGATGCGCTCTGTGCCTTTTCTGGAAAAGACGCCGGTTTGCAGGACGACTTCATGCTCCTTGTCTTTAAAAAGCCAGTCCCCGGCACCTGAATATTCTCCTTCGCTGTTTTCCCGGATGAAAAGCATGTCGATGTCTTCGCACCTTACATCAACTAGTGGTAAATGCGCTCCTTTTAGGAGTTTGACCGGACGGATGTTGACATACTGTTCAAAGCTTTTGCGGATTTTCAGCAGCAGATCCCAAAGGGAGATATGGTCAGGGACGCCGGGAAACCCGACTGCCCCTAAATAGATTGCGTCAAATGCCTTTAGCTGCTCAATTCCGTCCTCATCCATCATTCTCCCTTTTTCCGTATAGAACTCGCAACCCCATGGGAAATAGGTAAATTGAAAGCGAAAACCCCCATCCCACTCTGCCGCTTTCTCCAGCACTTTGATTCCCTCCTGTATAACCTCAGGTCCGATGCCATCACCGGCAATAACCGCTATCTTATATACTTTCACTCTCGTACCATCCTTTTCATTGTTGGTTCCATACGACCAATTTCAATTCCGTCATTTCTTCGACTGCGTATTTAATACCTTCTCGTCCTGTACCGCTATCTTTAACGCCGCCGTACGGCATTTGATCAACTCGGAAAGTCGGCACATCATTGATTATGACCCCGCCTACGTGCAATTGCTTTGCCGCGTATAAAGCATGTTTCACATTGTTCGTGTATATTCCTGCCTGCAAGCCGAAGCGAGAATCATTGACCAGCTCTGCTGCTTCTTCAATGGACCTCACTTTATTGACAATGACAATCGGAGCGAATGCTTCCTGACAGGATATTTTTAATGAACGGTCGGCGTCTATAATAATAGTAGGCTCCAGGATCCCGCTTAGCAGCTTTCCGCCCGCTGTGATCGTGGCATGGCTATTTTTAGATTCTTCAATCCATTCGAGGACCCATGCCGATTCCCGTTTTGAAATTAATTTCTACTCTGGAGTTTTAGGTTTACGTTTAGTCAAACAAACTGTAAATTTTGATGATCCAGGTACGTATCATATTTATTTTGGTAACGAAGGAGGAAAACCAGGAACCATCATCACATTTTTCCCATGGGCAGATGCTCGCCAAGGGATAATCGGAAATGGTCAAGTAGGGGTAACTTCTTACGTTGTTCCAAAAGGGGCTATGGGATTTTGGGAAAACAGATTAGAACAGTTCAATATTTCGTTTGTAAAAATGGAACGATTTGGAGAGCAATATTTGGAATTTGATGACCCACATGGACTTCATTTGGAAATCGTTGAAAGAGAAGAAGGCGAAGCTAACACATGGAACTTTGGCAGAGTAACATCTGAAGTTGCCATTAAAGGATTCGGTGGGGCAACCCTTTTATCCGCTCAACCTAACAAAACTGCTGAATTGTTAGAAACCGTAATGGGGCTTGAACGAATTGGGGAAGAAGGAGATTTTGTTCGTTTTCGTTCTTCAGCTGAAATTGGAAATATCATTGACCTAAAACTAACTCCTATTGGACGTGGACAAATGGGTGTCGGCACAGTCCATCACATTGCATGGCGAGCTATTGATGACAAAGATCAATTGGATTGGCAAAAACATGTTTCAGCGAATGGATATGTTGTCACTCCAGTTCAGGACAGAAACTATTTTAATGCTATTTACTTTAGAGAACATGGGGAAATTCTATTTGAAATTGCAACTGACCCTCCAGGATTTGGTCATGATGAATCACAAGCCACTATGGGAGAAAAATTGATGTTGCCTAAACAGTATGAGCCTCATAGAGAGCAGATTGAACGAGTATTGTTACCGTTTGAAGTAAGAGAATTAGACTAATTTTGCGAAAGGAGTGATTTCCTTGCTTTCGATAGATCCATCCAAAAATACTGAAAGAGAAAATTATAAATTTCTAATAGGCAGTATTATTCCAAGACCCATTGCTTTCATCACAACGATGTCAAAGGATGGTATTTTGAACGGTGCACCCTTCAGTTACTTTAATATTGTTTCATCCAATCCCCCAATGATTTCATTAGCAATTCAACGGTCAGAGGGGAGTCAAAAGGATACAGCAAGAAATATCATCGATTTAAAAGAATTTGTTATTCATATAGTGGACGAACAAAATGTTGAAAAAGTGAATAAAACGGCTGCAAATCTCCCTCCTGATCAAAGTGAAATAGAGTTAGGGAAATTGTCTCCAATTGAAAGTGTAAAAATTTCTGTACCAGGGGTGCGGGAAGCGAAAATTCGAATGGAGTGTTCATTAGAACATTACTTAGAATTAGGAGGATTGGATTCTCCTGGCTGTGATCTTATTATAGGAAAAGTTGTTCAATTTCATATTGAAAATAACATTTATGAAAATGGAAGAATTGATCCAATTGGATTAGCCGCCGTAAGCAGAATGGCTGGTCAAAATTATGCGAAAATTGGTGAAATCTTCACTATAGAAAGGCCAAAATAATTATTACTAAATCCCATTGGTAAAATGGAGAGTGTAGAATGCAAAAAACAGCAGGTATTCATCATATTACAGCGATGGTTAACGATACACAAAGAAATATTGATTTTTATGCAGGGGTACTTGGATTAAGGCTGGTCAAAAAAACCATTAATTTCGATCGTCCAGAAGTGTATCATCTTTATTTTGGAAATAAATCTGGTGAACCCGGAACTGTCATTACATTCTTTCCATGGGCTAAACAGTTAAAAGGACGCATTGGTACAGGACAGGTTGGAGTTACCAATTTCATCATTCCGAATAATTCCATTACATTTTGGGAAAATCGTTTAAAAAAATTTGAAGTTGAGTTTATTCCATCAGTACGCTTTGGAGAAAAGTATTTGAAATTCCAAGATCCAGACGGTCTCGAAATTGAACTGGTAGAACGAAATGAAGGACCAATAAATAATTGGAGCTTTGGAGAAATCCAATCAGAGATTGCCATTAAAGGTTTCGGTGGAGCTACCTTAAATTCAGCACAGCCTAATAAAACTGCGGATGTACTTGAAAATTTATTGGGACTCGAATGCCTTGGGCAAGAAGATGGCTTTCTTAGGTTTAAATCGGAAGCACAGCTTGGAAATACAATTGATATTAAGCTAACTCCTTCAGTACGTGGTCTGATGGGAGCTGGAACTGTTCATCATATTGCTTGGAGAGCCAAGGATGAAGAAGATCTTCTAAGATGGAGAAAACTCCTTCAAAGTAAGGAGTATTTCCCAACAGAGATTCGTGATAGAAATTACTTTAAAGCTGTTTATTTCCATGAAGAAGGTGGTATTCTTTTTGAAATAGCGACCGACCCACCAGGTTTTACTGTTGATGAACCAAATAATAAGCTGGGACAGAAACTCATGTTACCTTCATGGTTAGAGTCTAAACGAAAAGAATTAGAAGAGACCTTACCTCCTGTAGAGGTTCGTGTTTTGAAAGGAGATAAAGGATGAAACACATTTTTCAAAAAGGGAAAGATCAATCAAAACCAACTTTACTATTGCTTCATGGAACTGGAGGAAATGAATTAGACTTGTTGCCTCTTGGAGGAAGAATTGACGGTGAGGCTTCCATATTAAGCGTACGAGGAAATGTATTAGAAAATGGAATGCCTCGTTTCTTTCGGAGATTAGCTGAAGGAGTATTTGATGAAGAAGATCTTATATTCCGCACAAAAGAATTGAATCAGTTTCTTGATGAATCAGCTGAAAAGTATGATTTTGACCGAGATAATATAATTGCAATTGGCTACTCAAATGGGGCCAATATAGCTGCCAGTTTATTATTTCACTATCAAAATGCATTAAAGGCCGCGATTCTTCATCACCCGATGGTACCGAGAAAAGGAATTGAACTTCCCGATTTGTCAGGGAAGTCAGTTTTTATTGCTGCTGGAACAAATGATCCGATATGTTCACCGATGGAATCTACTGAACTCCAATCTTTATTGGAAAAGGCAAATTCAAAAGTTGAACTTCATTGGGAAAATAGGGGGCATCAATTGACCGCTGAAGAAGTTGAAGCTGCGGCCCACTGGTATCGTATGATCTTTTAATCTTTAGTAATATAAATAAAAATATCTTTAAAGGTTTTGTAAGAAATTTAAAAACCAAATAGTATTTGTAGTAGGAATAAAAATTGAAATAGATACAAATAATATTTTATGAATGGGTTTTTTATCCAAATTATTCAAGGATTCTTCAATAAAGGAGACAAAAATAATGCCAAATGTAAAATTAGCTGTTATTTATTATAGTTCTTCTGGTACAAATTATCAGTTAGCTCAATGGGCAGAGCAAGGGGCAAAAGAAGTTGGTGCTGAAGTGAAGGTTCTAAAAGTTCCTGAAACAGCTCCACAAGCAGCAATCGAGTCAAATCCAGTTTGGAAAGAACATTCAATAGAAGCAGCATGTATTCCTGAAGTGTCTCTTGCTGATTTAGAATGGGCAGATGCAATGATTTTTAGTGTACCAACAAGATTTGGAAACATGCCTTCACAAATGAAATCGTTCTTAGATACGACAGGCGGTCTATGGTTTAACGGAAAGTTAGCCAATAAAGTAGTAAGTGCAATGTCTTCTGCACAAAATCCACATGGGGGACAGGAGGCAACAATTTTATCACTTTATACAACAATGTATCATTGGGGAGCCATTGTAGCAGCTCCTGGTTATACAGATCCTGTCACCTTTGGAGCAGGTGGTAACCCATATGGAACTAGTGTAACAGTTGGTCAAGATGGAAAAATGATTGAAGACGTACAAGCAGCAGTTAAACATCAAGCTAAACGTACAGTGACTGTTGCAGAATGGGTAAAGAAAGGGAATCAATAAATAAAAAAGAGCTAATCGAAAATATTCGATTAGCTCTTTTTAGAAATAATCCTCTTCTAATTGATAACTATAAATAAAATACGGTACAAAAGCTTAATTTTCTAAGCTTTTTCTCCTCTTAAAAAAGTTGATGATGTTCAACCAAATAAACAATGTTGGAATGTAACAGTATAAAAAAAATAAGCCTGCAGTTGAAAGGAATGAACCAATTTTCTCAATACTAATTTCACTTTTTAAATTAATAACACTAACAAAGACTATGGCACTTGATATCCATAAAGATGTTTTAGGTTTAAGGTTGATTGTTGTCCTTAAAATTCTTGTTCCACCCCATAAAAAGACACAACATGGAGGTAAGATGACTAAAAGCCATGCAAATATATAAATATATTCAAATCTTTCAATGAAGGGCAACCGGATTATTTTTGATAAAATCAGGGTAGGCCATACTGTATGTTCCAACTGTCGAATATTAAAATATACAAACGACACAATTGTAATAATAAGATATAAAATGGTTGTATAGGCGATTGAAATATGAGCCCATTTCTGGGAATCATGATTATTTTTAATAAAGGGAAAATAGATTAACAATAATTCGGGTCCCAAGTAATTGGTGATTGTTTGATTTGCTGAAACGATATAATCACCTATGTTATGGTTCAAAAGGGGAAGTAAATTATTCCAGTTTGCATATTTTAATGGGAAATAAAGGGTCACAAGTAAAACACTGGGCAACACTACACCCCAAAAACATATGCCCGTAACAACTCTGAATCCACCTGAAACAATATATGTTGAAGCCAACACAATAATTAGTGACAACTCCCATAGATGGACATATGGAAAAACCCAAACTTGTAAAATTTCTACGTACGAACGTACTATTGTTGAAACCGTTACAATGATATATCCATAAAAACAAAGGTTGAAAATGTTGCCAATCCATTTTCCAAACAGCTGGTGATGTAAGGATAAAATATCTCCATTGTTTGATTTCTTTAACAGAAAATAAAGCAACCAAATAATGAGATGAAAACTGAAACCAACTAATAATACGGAAACCCATGCATCTTGTTCTGCATCTTTTACTATTTTACTTTGAAAACTCAGCATGCCTACGCCTGTCTGTGCGCCATGGATAAGAAAAAATAAAAAAAAGGGAGAGACAGTTAGACTTTCCTTTACTTGTTTACTCATAATAAACCACCAAAATGACTACTCTCCAATCCCTGATTTATGTAGTTTAATGCTAAGATTAATATCGAATGTTACCTTTGGATATACGGTTTCATAAAATTCTTCTTCATTCCATTTTTTGCTGTGTGCCCTGACCAAATCCCCAACACCTAAGGGATCAACCTCATGATCTTGGAATTTTAACAAAAGTTTTAAAAGGTCGTTATTTATTTGCTTTTCCAACTGCCTTGTTAATAATTTATAGTTTTTCATTCTTCTCAAATCTAACCAACCTGGATAATCTTTAACCATTCCATGTAATGTAATGTTATATGTTACCTTTGTCTCGGATTCATGTTTTGATACAGATTCAATCTTCTCTCCATAAATACTTGTTAATACGGCTTGACCCTCTTGTTGTCCTTTACTTACCTTAAAAGCCATATCCCCATTCATTGATCTCCCTGTGTAATATTTTATAGAGAAGCATCTCTTTTTGATTTAAGACGAGTGACAAATGGTCTTTTTTAAAAACAGCATATCCGTCAACTCCAACTTTCCCATGTTCATTTAGATTTATAAAAGGAACAGATACATCTCTTCCTTCTCCATAGTAATCAAACAAGAATAATTGCAGATTAGAAATGGGTACATTTCCTGATTTAAAGTTTTGTTCGATCAATTTAGGAAGGTAGTCATTTCCTTCTTTTGTAAGATTGTTTAAAATTTTTTCTGTTGGTTCTTCTGAAACAACAATGATCATGTTGCTACCAATCAAAGGGTCTCTACAAATCGTTTTGATAAAATGCGAGATACCATCTTTCGCTAAATTTTCACTAAACATTAATAGTTTTAACTTACCGATTTCAATAGGCTTTGATGATTGATTGTTCATCTCTTTTAGAATCAATTTCGTATTTTTTTCATGTCCTTGCAAAGAATAAATTTTCCCTTGTTTTTGTTCTTCTGTATAGTCGGAATAAAGAGCTGTTCCAATATAATCGTGATCTTCTTTATCGAAACCTATTATTGAAAGCATTTGTATATCATCAACAATTTTCGCACGATCACAACCTGTCAAAATAAATATGAGTAAACTAAGGCTGTAAAATATACCAATGATTTTACATTTTTGGTTACTCATTATTAAGATCCTCCTTGTCCTGATGCGGTGTATATCGTCTTAGTGAAAGAGGTTTTAAAAACTTGCTTCGAGTTGTTGTATATTGATATGACGAACGAATAAAACTATCTCGAAAATTCTTTATTCTGAATGGATAAAGAGGAACCAAGTAGGGAGTTCCTAAAGATTTTAATCTTAATAAATGACCTAAAAGAAAAATAAATCCGATAACAATTCCAAAACCACCCCAAAAAGCTCCAACTAGGATAAATGGAAAACGTAAAAGACGGACGGTATTAGACATCTTAAAGATTGGTGTTGTAAAAGAGGCAAGTGCAGATAACGCAACAATGATAAGTAATACATTACTTGTTAGTGCTGCTTCTACAGCTGCCTGCCCAATAACAATACCTCCTACAATACCTAACGTCTGTCCAATCTTGGTTGGTAAACGTGCCCCGGCTTCACGCAGCAATTCAATCGTAATTTCTAAAAAAATGACCTCCAATACGGGTGGAAACGGAACATTTGCTCTGGAACTGATAAGAGGTCCGAGTAAATCTCCTGGTATAATTTCATAATGATATGTTAATACGGCAACATATAACGGAGTGGCAAAGATCGAGAAAATCACACCAATAAAGCGTATAATTCGAAAGAAAGATCCCACTACCCAGGGCAGATAATAATCTTCTGGTGAAATAAAAAAATCCATTAACGTTGACGGTCCAGTAATGACATAGGGGGAACCATTCGTCAAAATAGCAACTTGTCCGTTTATAACGGCATAAGTAACACGGTCAATTCGCTCTGTAGATAAAAAAATGGGAAAAGGTGTATTAGAGTTATCCGAAATCATTTGATCAATTTGAGAGCTATCAAATATCACATCGAAATCTATATTCTTTAGCCGCTGGCTTACGGTTTGGATGTGTTGTGGATTGGTAATTCCATCTAAATAGGCGATTACTACCTTTGTTTTAGACATAGACCCCATCGTAATCTCTTCAAAAACTAAATCAGGGATAGCAATTTGCTTTCTCAATAAATGTATGTTGATATCAATGTTTTCTACAAATCCGATTTTTGGCCCGACAACACTAAATTCATTTTCTGTGTCATTGTTCTGGCGGTAGCCAAGATTACCGTTTTCAACATTTACAGTAAGATAGTTATTGTCTAATTCCTTTAACTGGATAATGACATATCCCTTAATAAGCCTTTTTTCAACATCTGAAGTATTACTTGTAACATTTATATCATCAAATGGTATTAGATTTTTTATATCATTTAACTGTTTTATTATTTCAACGTTCTTTTGAATGGCCGGGAGGAGGAGTCGATTGATTTTCTCTGCATCTACCATGGATTTATAATAACTGATTAGAATTTTATCCTGATTTTCAATAGGAGAGAATTGATGAAAATCGCTTGACTTACTAGCTTGTTGAAAGATAACACTAATTGGTTTTGGTTCAGATTGGTTCTTAAGCTTCTTTTTATTCAGAAGTTCTCTTAAAAATGGCACAGACATTCCTCACTTATTTATGAATCACTTTGGTAAACTCTTTAATCCAATTTTTTTGCTGAAAATTCCCACTAATATACCAGGGACAAACAAACATCATCTAGGTCCCTATAGGGGTCCCGCCAACAATTTGACCTAAAACCCACGCTAAAGAAGTTCCTGTAACGTTTCTCTGTTTTTATATAGGGATTTTAAATAAGGGATTTAGGGAAAGCCCTTATTCATCAATGGTTTTATCCTTAGCGTGGAAAATGTGATAAAAGGTTTGGAGCTACCCCCTATAGGCCTTAACTGATATCTACATAAGGTAATAAAAAGGGTCAACCGTTCCATTGCAATATAATTCCTTGCTTTAAGTTAATTGGCTATAATTATTATGTGCATATAAAAAGAGGATATGTATTATATCCTTGCATTAAGTAGTTATAGACTATTTTGTCCCGTCGGTAAATAATGATA
This sequence comes from Bacillus sp. V2I10, assembly GCF_030817055.1. NCBI lineage: Bacteria > Bacillati > Bacillota > Bacilli > Caryophanales > Bacillaceae > Bacillus > Bacillus sp. V2I10. The sequence goes on from NZ_JAUSYV010000001.1 coordinate 3,015,122, forward strand.
GTTCTATAAACGACCGTTTATGGTTATCATTAAAGAACTTCTCTAAAAACCTCAAAAACTACTTAAACTTATAACCAAAAATATAACCAAAATCAAAAGACCAAGATATCTATTTCAACCCCCTTTTTGGGTATTAGGAAAGAGGGGATTCGTGATGAAATTTGGATATGCACGTGTTAGTACACAAGATCAGTCGTTATCATTACAACACGATGCTTTGGATCATTTTGGAGTGGACCAGACTTTTGAAGAAAAGAAATCAGGCAAGAGAAAAAATCGCCCTCAGCTAGACGAGCTTCTTAAGGTTTTACGTAAAGGCGACACGGTGGTTGTCTATAAATTAGATCGCATCAGTCAAAGTACCAAACATTTAATTGAGCTTATAGAACATTTTGAATAAAAGGTATTCATTTTGTATCAATTCAAGACAAAATTGACACGACTACTGCTATGGGACGGTTTTTCTTCAGAATGTTGGCGAGCATAGCCGAGCTAGAACGAGACATTATTAGTGAAAGAACAAAAGATGGATTGACGGCAGCACGAGCTAGAGGGAGAAAAGGGGGAAGACCCAAAGTTGAATCGAAAAAGATAGATCTTGCCATAAAGATGTATGAGAGTAAAGATTACTCCTTATCTCAAATTAAAGCAGCCACAGGGATTGGAGCTACAACTTTATATCGTTACCTAGAAAAGAAAGCATTATCCGGCTAGGAGGTGTAGCTTAAGATTGATCAAAAATCCTGTGTTAAAATGCAGGATTTTTTCTTGTTCAGCAATCGGGCCAGATCGTATTATGAGGTTAGCCAGTTATATTTCTGGTTGACCTATTTTTTTTAGGTACTATTCTTGAAGTGGCCGGGGTAGAACGTTCGGGCCAGTGGGACTAGATCCCGTCCACAAAACTGTTCACCCTCTACTTGTAGAAACATGTGTGAGGCTGGTTGGGACATAGATCTCGTATAACAAGCGAAGAAATGATACTACAAGGGTGTTTAGAGGTACCGGCAATGATGAAGTAGAGAGGGAGTGTTTAGAGCATGGATCCAGTTATAGGTCTGGACATTGCAAAAGAAGAGAGTCAGGTTTAAGCCTTTTTACAAAGGAAACATCCTTACAAAAAGAGTTTCAAATTTGAACATCATTTAGATGGACTGAATGTATTTTACACGTTTTATAAAGAAGTAGAAGACGAGGCAGACAAACCTCCAATTGTAATCTTTGGTCATTATCATGAACCAGTAGTGCAATTTTTAAAAAGGGAAGAAATCGTCTATATCATGGTGAATCCTATTGTTTCTCATGGTGCAAAAAAGTCGAGTATGAGAAAGGTGAAAACAGACGCAATTGATGCTTCCCATCTATGTGAACTGTACTATAAAGAGGATCTGATATATCTGATGTCGCCGTTAATCACGCAATAAAACAAGCAAACCAAGTAAATTGTAAAAAAAAACATCAGATTCAAAGAATTACGGGAAAGGTGAAGTAGTAGAGAAAAATACTTTTGCTAATCACGGGAATTATTTACACTTCTTTACAGAAAAGGAGATTTTAGAATTGCTCTCTCCAATTTATAAAATCAAAGAACAAAAACTACATATCCAAACTGAAATAGACCCCACTGGCGCTACGGAAAATTTACAACTATGGTTCACCGTTGGGCAAAAATTTTAAACCTACCTTATTTCTTGAATAAGAAGACGTTCTTCCAAAAGGGCAATTTTGTTGAATAAAAAAAGGAATTGTTTGTAGGTTAATCGAAGCTAATCCTGAAGATAAAAAAAGAATAATGGAGAGGATAAAATGAAGGTTATCGGTCTTATTGGTGGAATGAGTTGGGAATCTTCTGTTGAATATTATCGAATTATCAATGAAGAAGTTAAAAGAAGATTAGGGGGATTACATTCAGCGAAATGTCTTTTATATAGTGTCGATTTTCATGAAATAGAACGTTACCAATCAGAAGGCGCCTGGGAAAAGGCAGGTGAAGTGTTAGGTAATGCTGCGCATTCTTTGGAAAAGGGGGGAGCTGACTTTATTGTCATTTGTACTAATACGATGCACAAAGTTATAGGTGACATCCAGTCGAAAATTAATGTCCCCCTTTTGCATATCGCAGATACAACAGCAACCCAAATTAAAGAGAAAGGAATTAATTCTGTTGGGTTACTTGGTACAAGGTACACAATGGAGCAAGATTTTTATAAATCACGCTTGGAGATTAACGGTATACAAGTTATTGTGCCAAATGACAATGAAAGGGAGATTATAAATAAGGTTATTTACGAAGAGTTATGTTTGGGTAAGATTCATCAAGAATCAAGGGATTATTATAAAAAAGTTATACAAGGTTTAATCGAATCTGGAGCTAAAGGGATTATATTAGGCTGTACAGAAATTGGATTATTGGTAAAGCCGGAGGATTCTGATGTTCCTCTATTTGACACAACCTACATACATGCTTTTGAAGCTGTAAATATGTCGTTAAAATAGGGGTATGAAGTCTTTTTAAGATTTTTTAATTCTTCCGCAAAAGGGCCAGTTTATGGAATAACATCTTTAAATGAAATTGGATATTTATGTTAAAGTTTAAAAGAGATTGTGAAAATTTGTACTTAAACAAACGGGGAGCATTCCTGTAATGGAGAAAAATGAGGATTAAACAAAAAAATAACCTCCTGGTATGATATGAGTGTCCTGAAGCTGGCCAGCGAAAAGGACAAACCATATATACCAGGTGGCCTTTTTTATTGTTTACATAATATATATTATAGGCAGTTGCACAATAAGCTGTATAAATCGTCTCATAACCCAAGTAAACTTAAGATAGTGAGACAAAATGAAAAAGCCAAAATCTAAATTAGCTTCATCTTTTAATATTAATTGCTTATTAAGTGATTAAAAAAATCTTTCTTTAATTCAAATACATTTTAAATTTCGGTTTGGTTTGCACTGGTTTCATTACTTTAAATTTTGATCGCATGTTTATTTTATATAATATTTCTTTTTCACGCTGAGTCTCAATTTATACATTAACGTAACCCTCCTTTTTAGTTTACATAATACACGAAACCTTTTTAAATTCTTAGCTGAATCTTTTTTTATTTAGCAACTTTAAGTTAAGTGAAATAATCTGATTCCTCTTAATTTAGTCTGAGAACAATTTTTAAGTGATTATTTAGAACATAGTTTAATTTGATATTTATAGCTCAATTTAGTTTTACTGTGATCCTCTACTTAGTTTGCTCTCTTTTTCTGACTCTTTTCATGAAAGCAGCAAATTTCAAGTATTTCTTTTTCCTAATAATCCATTTTGAAAAGAAAAAAACACTGCTTTCTGCAATGTTCTTAACCAGGTTTATCATTCAATAAAATCTTTTTTACTTCTTCTATGACTGGCATTCCGCCTTGGGCTCCAAATTTCATCACACTTAGGGCAGCTGCAGCATTTCCAAAACGGCACGCCTGTTCTAATGAATCTCCCTTACTCAAAGAAACTGCTAATGCTCCGTTAAAGGTATCCCCTGCTCCTGTAGTATCAACAACTTTTACTCGGTGTGCCTCAATACGTTTTTCTTCACTATTTTCAGTAAATATAACACCTTTAGATCCGTGAGTTACAATCATTTTTTCTTGAATTGGTTTATTATTTTTAAAATAGGTCATTTCATGTTCGTTTGGTGTTAAATAATCAGCCATCTCGAGCAGTGAGTTTGGAAGCTGCTCGATAGGAGCAGGATTAATAAGGATTTTCACACTATGTTTTTTTGCTATTTCTGCAGCTTTAATGACTGTGGGGATCGGTATTTCCAATTGAAGTAATAAAAGGTCACTTTCAGCTATTAACTCTTCTTTCTCACTTATTATTTCTGGAGAAAGAAAATCGTTTGCTCCTGGAACAATAATAATGCTGTTATCATGATTGCTTACTGTAATGGAAGCAATTCCGGTTGAACTTCCTTGAATAACATTCAAATGATCTACCTGTATATTTTCTTTAAGCAAACGGCCCTTTAACTCTTTTCCGAAATCATCAGACCCGACACAGCCTATTAAAGTTACATCAGCACCAAGTCTGGAGGCGGCAACAGCCTGATTTGCTCCTTTCCCTCCTGGACATGTTCTAAATTTTGACCCCTTGATTGTTTCTCCCTGCATAGGAAATGATGAAGCTGTTGTTACTAAATCCATGTTTATACTTCCTACAACGGTTATTTTCGGCGTAATCAATCTTCCACCTCCATTAATACACAAGTAAAACGATCATTCATTTAACAATAAATCAGGTAAAAAAGTAATGATTTCCGGAACAAACACAAACAATAGCAGCAATCCTAACAAAGTCAGTAAAAAAGGTATTATTTCTTTAGTGAATTCAATGATGCTGCTGTTTGATATGCCGGTTGCAACATACATAATTACGCCTACAGGCGGCGTGATCGTCCCAATCATAACGTTTATGGCAAGTATAACTCCATAATGCAGTGGATCAATTTGAAATTGAGCCAGCAAAGGAAGAACAACTGGTGTAGTTATAATAATAATTGCCGTACCATCTAAAAAACATCCTAGAACTAGTAATATAATCATCAACAAAAGCAAGATAATGATAGAGGAATCCGATATGGATTGAAATAATTCAAGCAGTTTTTGCGGACCTTGTTCAAATGCCATGATCCATGCAAAAGGTGCTGAAGCAGCTATAATGATTCCAACACTAGCTGTCATTTTAACAGATTCTAATAATTTTTTCGGTATTTCCCGCCATTTCAGATCCCGATAGACAAAGATTCCGACAAATAAAGAATAGATAACTGCGATTACTGCAGATTCAGTTGCTGTAAATAATCCTGAGAAAATGCCATAGATAATGATTATGGGCATTAAAAGTGCCCAAATGGCCTCTTTAAAAGCGAACATTATTTTCTTAAAGCCAGCCTTATTTCTTTTTTCAAGGTTTCTCTTTTTGGCAATAATGTAGGCGATCACCATTAAAGATAAACTCATCATAAGGCCTGGAACTGCCCCTCCTAAAAACAGCTTTCCGATTGAAACTCCTGCTATACTCCCATATAAAATCATTGGAATGCTTGGAGGAATAATAGGGCCTACTGTAGCACTGGCACCAAGTATTGCTGATGCAAAGCCTTTGCCGTATCCTCTTTTTATCATCGAAGGAATTAAAGCTGTGCCAGTTGCAGCAGCATCGGCTACTCCTGAGCCTGAAACTCCTGACATAAAAACATTGGATACAACTGTGACATGTGCCAAGCTTCCTCTTATGTGCCCTACAAGTGTTTCTGAAAAGTTAATTAACCGTTTTGTAATTCCACCTGCTTCCATAAGCCCTCCTGCCAGAATAAACAAAGGTATGGCTAATATCGGAAAAGAATCCAATCCAAGCGCAAGCCGTTGAGGCAGTGTCTCTAATGTAATTGATCCTCCAAAAATTACGGCTATAAAGGAAGAACCTAATAAAGCAAATCCAACGGGTACTCCAAGTATCAGCAATAGCAGCAGTCCGCATATCAATAAGATCAGCATTTAGATTTCAACACCTTTGTTTATATTGTTATTCAGAGTCCAGTCGCTTCTCCAAACACTGCATGCATCAATGAAGGTATAAATAAACATTAGGCTGCAAGATACTGGTACTGATAAATAGATGATTCCGGTTGGAATGCCTAAACTTGTAGTCGGTACCATCCAGGTTTGTTGTGTTATGGTCCAACCGTATACAATCATAAATCCAAATAAAGTGAGCAAGCCAATTTGAATCGAAAAATAGATGCTTTTTTGTATTTTCTTTGGCATAATCGTTAATAAAAAATCAATCGCTATATGTTTTTTACTTTTTAATGCAGCTACAGATCCCAAAAGAACAGTCCAAATAAAGCAATATCTGGCCAGTTCATCTGTCCATACAATCTGCACTTCAAAAAAACGGGCAAAAACTCCAAGTGCTACAGCTATGCACATGATGAGAAAAAAAAGACAGGCCGTTATTTCTTCAATGTTTTTTAACATCCATTTTCCTCGTGTCATCTTTTTATCTCCTTTTTATTAAGCTGAATCTTCTAAAGAAAATAGATCCAGCTTAATATGATGTTTACTTTTGAGCATCTTTAATCTTTTCGTAATATCCATTTCCTAATTTATCCTCAAATGCTTTGTAAGTTTCTTTTGTAGCTGCTTTATATGCATCAAGATCAACTTCGACAACTTTCATGCCGCTTTCTTTTAAAAGATTTAATTCATCTTCATTTGCTTTTAATTGCAATTCCGACATATATTCCCCAGATACAGCCATAGCATCAGTGATCATTTTTTTCTGATCTTCAGTTAATCCCTTCCACCAGTTAAGATTAACCGCCGGCAATTCATTTTGTGTCATATGGCCAGTTAGATTGACAACATTCTGTACTTCCTGAAACTTATTTGTATATATTTGATTTATGGAGTTTTCTTGAGCTTCAATAGTCCCTGTTTTAAGTGACATGTATACTTCTGTAATATTCATTGGAGTAACATTGGCTTTTAATAATCTAAATGGTTCTGTGTGTGCTGTTGCATCTGGAGTTCTAATTTTTAATCCTTTTATTTTTTCTGGTATTTCAATTGTTTTATCTTTTGTGGTCACATGGCGATCTCCAACCCACCAAACTGCTTCAGGAAATATTTCTAATCCTGCTTCATTGCTTTGTAATGCAATTTCTTTATAAACATCAGTTTTTGCGAGTTTTTGAAAGTTTTCATATTTTTCTCTTTCATTTTCCCCTTCGATAATATAAGGAAGTGTTAATACTGAAGCCTTAGGTACAAAATTTGAGAGAACAGCTGCAGAGGGAATTGTCATATGAATTGTACCGATTTGAGTGCTTTCAACGAGATCTTTTTCATTTCCAAGCTGCCCTCCTGGTATGACCTGGACTTCCATTTTACCGCCTGATTCTTCTTCAATAATTTCTTTGAATTTTATAGATCCCTTATGAATGGCGGATTGGTCATTCGTTACATGTCCTAATTTAATAACCACCTTTTCAGAATCCTTAACTGTATTAGATGAATCTTTCCCAGAATTAACTGATCCTGCAGAATTAGCACCGCACCCAGCTAAAAGCAATCCAAGAAACAGTGATACAATGAAATAGCTTCTATACCTTTTCATAGGAATATTCATTCGGATTCCTCCTTTAATTAGTTTTCAGATTTACAATTTTTTGAGCATATTCATTCTCCATCAAATGCAGCTTCCGAACTCTTCTTCTAAATTCTTCTTCAGTACTGAATGCAGCGTTTAAAAAAGACTCAACAAGTTCTGCCATAATGACTGACCCGATGATTTGAGCACCAATGCACATAACATTTACATCGTCATGTTCGACGCATTGATGGGAAGAATAAATATCGTGACAAACAGATGCACGAATTCCTGGAATTTTATTTGCGGCAATACAGGCGCCTACTCCTGTTCCGCAAACTAATATGGCTCTTTCTGCTTCCCCGTTCAGAACCGCCTCACATACTTTTTTTGTAATATCCGGGAAATCAATCGGCTCACTGTTATAACAGCCAAAATCTTCAACTTCATGCCCTAATTTACTGATAGCGTTTACAACTTCCTGTTTTAAAGGAAAACCTGCATGGTCTCCTCCTACAATAATTTTCATCTTTTTATCCTCCTTAACAAATTATCAGTAAACAATTAACTGATTTGAGCAATAAAAGCCTTAAATCGGTTAATCGATTAACTAAAATGGCGAAAAACTTATATTTTTCATTCATTCTTACAACCGCAAGACTCTCTAATGATCATTTTTGGTTCTAAATAGATGACCTTTTGGTTTGTAAGCTCTTTTCCATTTATATTAGCGATAACAAGTTCAGCAGCTTGCGTACCCTGCTCATATGCAGGCTGACTTATTGTCGATAATGGCGGTTCAACTATATCTGCCCAATCAGATTCGTCATATCCAACAATTGCAAGATTCGTTCCTATTTTCAAGTTTGTTTCTTTCAGATATTTATAAGCACCTAAAGTCATAGAGTTGTTTGCAATGAAACAGGCATCTACCTTTTCGCCGCTATTAATAAGTTCTTTCATCAATTGATAGCCGCTCTCGATATCAAAATTGCCAATTTTTATTAACTTCTCATCTATTTGGAGGCCATAATCTTCCATAGCTCGTTTATATCCAATCAGTCTGTCTCTGCCAGTACTGTATGTTTGCGGGCCTGATATGATAGAAATCTTTTCATATCCATGATTAATCAGATGTTCAGCTGCAAGATAAGACCCTCGGATATTATTTGTCATGACAGTTTTCATTAAAGCGCTTTCAGGAGATCGGTTTAAAAACACAATAGGGATATTAGCACTCTCTAGGTGTTTAATATATTCTTCTTTATTTCCTGAAGATGAAATGATTAATCCGTCGATTCTTTTGCCTATCAGAATGTCTAAATACTCCTGTTCTTTCTCTGCATTTGACTCTGTGTTGCATAAGAGGATATTGTATCCATTTTTATTTGCTTCATATTCTATCCCTCTTACTACTTTTGAAAAAAATGGATTCGTAATATCTGATATCAACACACCAATTAATTTCGTCTCTTGAACTCTTAAGCTTTTCGCTAATGTATTTGGACGGTAATTAAGTGTTTTCATTGCATCGAGAACTTTTCTTTTTACATCTTCACTTACGAACTTTGTATTATTTGTTACATTAGATACTGTTGCTGTAGATACTCCTGCTAAATTTGCTACATCTTTAAGTGTTGCTTTTATTTTCTTATCCAAATTAGATCAACCTTCACTGTTATTTAATCGATTAACTAAAATTTATCTTATATTCTGAATATTGTCAATGTTTAATTTCCAGTTAATTTAAAAATTAATTTGTTTCTTTTAGCGCTGCAAAACTACGTGTTTAATTTAGAAAGTTACTTGACTTGATTTGAATGTATTATTTTCACTTCAATAGTAATTGTGAAACGGAAATAGAAATTAATAGGCATACTCATCGTTCTGTGTATATGAAATCTATTTATGATTATTTAGATCATAATTTTATTAGAATTACAGTTTTTGACTAATAAAAAACCCATAAAACACTTTAATCCCAGTGATTTATGGGTACCTGCATTACTAGTCATTTCTCAGACTAAAAATATAGGCTCCATCTTCTATTGAAGATAAATTAACATTGTCATTTATACTTACGTTTTCCTTAATCCTTCCAGTAACTCGATCTCCAGATGTTAAATCGACTACTACTATAGAATAAGGAGTTAAATGTTTAAATTCTTCAGACGAAATATTAATCTTTGTAAAAGAATAAACCTTGCCAATTCCTACTGTTTGTTTTTTAATAAATTCAGTAGACTTGCATGCTGGACATACAATTCGAGATCGCACCGATGATTTCCCGCATCCTGCGCAAACAAATTTTTCGAAGTTCAAAATGCTCACCCTCTATTCTCGAAGATATGGACGGTTGAATAAGAGCCTGTTCCGCCTAAATTTTGTGCCAGTCCGATTTTAGCATTCTCTACTTGATTACATGCGTTTCCTCTTAATTGTCTAACAATCTGATAAATTTGCGCAATCCCGGTTGCACCGATTGGATGTCCTCGGGAGAGCAATCCTCCGCTAGTATTAACCGGCACCTTGCCCCCATGTTTTGTTAAACCTTGTTCGATGGCTTTCCAGCCCTCACCTTTTTTCGCTAATCCCAAGGCCTCAATTGCTAATATTTCTGTCATTGAAAAACAGTCATGAAGCTCGACGACATGAATATCATCCGGTCCGAGACCTGCCAGTTCATAGGCATGTCCCGCTGATTCTTTTATCGCTGTAATGGATAGAAGATCTTCAATTTCCTGTGCTTGAGTAGGACCAGAGGCTTGGGACGATGAACGAACAATAATACCTTTTTCCCCTCTGCTTAAAATAATAGCTGCGGCTCCATCAGTTATTGGTGAACAATCAAAGAGGCCGAGAGGATCCGTAATCATCCTTGCATTCATAATTTCCTCAATCGATACAGGTTCCCGATATTGTGCTTTAGGATTCTGAATGGCATAGTCCCGGTTTTTCTTAGCCACCATGGCTAAATGTTTTTTTGAAGCATCTGTTTCATAAAAATACCGATTTGCTAAAATACCAAAGAATCCGGGAAATGTAAGACCCGCTTTTTTCTCATTGGATTCTGTGTCCATAGCACCGTTTATTGCCTGCATAACCCTTTCAGTTGAAGCATGCTTCATTTTTTCGACTCCTGCCACTAATACCGTGTCATAGACTCCTGCCCTTATCATTTCATAAGCATGCCTGAATGCGATTCCCCCGCTTGCACAAGCACCTTCCATCTTTGCTGTCGGAATGGGTCCTAAGCCTAAATCATGAGCAATGACGGAGCCCAAAATTTCTTGTTCTGCGAGAACACCTGACATGAAATTCCCGGCGAAAACTGCGTCTATGCGAGGAAATTCTGCATCTTTCAGTGCGGTTAAACTGGCTTCTAAAAGCAGGTTTTTTACAGAACGGTCTCTATGTGTCCCGAATTTCGTCATACCTATCCCTGATACTAATACCTGTTTCATGCATTAACACCTCCATACAGCTGTTTTACTTCACGTTTTAAAATTTTTCCGTATGAGCTTTTTGGAAGGTGATCTAAAATTCGAATGACTTTTGGCTTTTTAAAGCTTGCCAAATGCTGCATGCACAGATTGATCAGCTCTTCTTCATCTGCAGTTTCACCCTCTTTAAGAACTACAAATGCTGCGATTTTTTCACCCCACTGTTCACAAGGCAAGCCGATGACACAGGTTTCTTTTACAGAAGAATGTTTATTTAACACTTCTTCTATTTCACGGGGATAAATATTCATTCCTCCTGAAATAATGACTTCTTTTTTTCTGTCAACAAGGTGCAAGAATCCATTTTCATCTGCCCATCCTAAGTCACCTGTATAAAGCCACCCTTTTTGAAGTGTTTTTGAAGTGGCCTCTGGATTATTCCAATAGCCTTTCATAACGAGTGATCCCTTGCATATGATTTCGCCGATTCCCCCCTGCGGAACGGCATTCCCAGCGTCATCAACAATTTTCATGTCCACAAATGAACCAGTTAAACCACATGATTCTAAGTGATTTTTCAGCTCTTTTCTCGGCATAACCGTAATGGTCATCGGAGCCTCAACTTGACCATATGTCTCAACAAAAATGTCTCCCGCTTGGGATAAGGCTGCACTCAGTTTGGTTGACGCGATTGGAGAGCCTGCCATATTAATGGTCTTTACATGTTGAAGTTTCCTAGGATCAAATGTTGAACTTTGAAATAATAAATTTACAATAGTTGGAACTAAGAATATGACGCTTACTTTATCCTTGTATATATCCTCCAAAAAATCTTCAGGATCAAATTTATCATAAACAATTTGGGTTAAACCAAATATCCATGAAGCATGAGAAAGAAAGTTGGATCCGTGCGTTAATGGTGCAACATGGCCAATGACATCACCCCATGTTATTTCACAAGCCATTGATAGTGATAAGGCACTTGAGATGATATTGCGATGAGTAAGCATAACGCCTTTCGGTTTTCCTGTTGTACCAGAGGTGTACATAATGGCGAACACATCATCTTCATTTACTCGTTCATGAATAACACACTTTTCTGTTTCTGCAAGCAATCCCTCATAATGGCTCCCGGCAGTGATTTTAATTAGATCATTTTCTATTTTATTCAGGAGAATATCTTCACCAATGACAATTTTTGTTCCAGATTGCTTCAACATATACTCATGTTCTTTTGGATGCAGCCGATAATTCAGCGGAACTTTGATGAAACCGCCAAATGCACACGCCAGATCAAGTTCGATATGTTCAAGGCGGTTTGACATTAACGTAGCTAAGCGATCACCTTTTTCCATTCCTTTTTGTCTCAGCATATTTACAAGCTTGTTAGCACGTTCTCCCAATTGGGAATAGGTTAATGAACGATAACGATCTTTTACTGCCACCTTATGACCAAACTGAACAAAGGCCTTCTGCACATAGCCAGCTATTGTTTCCATTCAGGAAGCCCCTCTTTTCTGTAAAAATTAAAAATCCGGAAGCCCATTTCAGGATCTTTCTCTCTTCTGACAACTGCATTTGATAGAACAGCCACTGAAAATTCGATTGTAATCGCAACCTTATTTCCACTTTCAATAAAATGTCCTCCAGATATAATCCCTGCCTCATCTATAAAGACTCCATGAAAATGTATATCCAAACTTCCATCTTCTTTGGTACCAATAAAGCCAGTCCCATTTAGCAGTTCAATAGGCTTTTCTTCTATTATTGGATCTGTATAAGAAAGTACGCCGTTCTCATTCTTGAGTTTCATATAGCTGACTGTTTTCAAAGAACCTATACAGGAAAAACTGCCAGCTCTTATGCCATGTATTTCACACTGCTTTAAGATTCCTAAAAGCAAATCATCATCTTTTGAGAGAGATCCTATAAGAACGCCGCTATCAGCATCAAAAACTGAATGAGATTTCCGCATCCTTTTCCTCCTTTTCTTTTCTTTTCTCTTTACTATGCAAATACAGCCCCTCCGCATACCCGCAGGATTTGACCTGTTGTGTAGCTTGCTTCCGGCAAGCTGAAATAACAGACGGCTTCAGCAATATCTTCAGGAATTCCCATTCTTTTCACAACCTGATTGTCGAGATTATATGCAATTCCTTTTGTGATTTCTGACTCCACTGCTCCAGGAGCAACACTATTACATGTAATCCCAGTAGAGCCAAGCTCCTTTGCAGCCCATTTCGTGAGCGCAATGACTCCGCCTTTACTTGCTGCATAGGCTGGCCCGGATCTTCCTTTTAAACTATTTGGATCAAAGCTAGAAACATGCCCCCCATTCATCCCAGAAATCGAACTTATATTTATGATTCTTCCATAATTGCGTGAAATCATATGGGGATAAACGACTTTTTGCATGAAGAAAAACGTTGCTTTTAGGTTTGTATTTATATCCTGATTCCACATGTCTTCTGTCATTTCTTCCAAGTCGAACCTGCTGCATGTTCCTGCATTATTAACTAATATATCTATCCGGCCAAATTCATGAATGGTCTTTTTTACTAGAGTTTCAATTGCGGCAATATCTCGAATATCCGCTTGATGAGATCTAACTTGAATGTCTGGAAAATGATTAGTGACTTTTTCAATCATTTCGCTAGCCTCAAGTACATCTACAATCACGATGTGAGCACCTTCTCCTGCAAGACGATACGCTATTCCCGCGCCTATTCCTCTTGAACCTCCTGTTACAATAGCAACTTGACCTTTCAGCTTTCCCATATGATAACCTCCAATTTATAAAAATCTTAATTTTTAAACTCCAAATAAATCCGGTAAAAATGTTGAAATAGCTGGGATATATGTTATTAATAACAGCACGATGACAGCCGCTATTAAAAATGGCAGAATAGCTTTTGAAATACTATGAAGCTTTACATTCCCTATACCGCAGGCAACATAAAGGTTTATTCCGACAGGAGGTGTAAATAAACCGATTGCCAGATTAACAGTCATAAAGATGCCAAAAACGGTAGGATCAATATTGAAATGAATAATGACTGGAATTAAGATAGGCACAAAAATGTAAAATGCTGAAATAGCATCTATAAAGGCGCCCGCAATCAGCAGAATCAAGTTTAAAATCAATAAGATGACAATTGGATTTGAACTGATGGATAACAGGGAATTAGCCATATTGTCAGCTATTTGTTCTGTAGTAATGATGTAGGCAAACAAGGAGGCAGAACTTACGATCAACATGATAACTGCTGTTTGAGCAGCTGATTCATAAAGAATCCGGTAAATATTCGATAATTTCAAATCTCGATAAATAAAGATTCCTACAAAAAATCCGTAAAATACAGCTACGACTGCTGCTTCAGTTGGAGTAAAAATACCTCCATAAATCCCGCCAAGAATAATGACCGGCATTAACAGACCCCAAATTGCATCCTTGAATGCCTGAAATGTTTCTTTTGGTGTTGCTTTAACTCTAGCCTCAAGGGCTGCAGCAACTTCATTTACTTCGATATTTTGTTTTAATAAATCGCGTTTTTTCACATATATTGCAGCAACTATAAAACCTGCACCTAGTAAAAGACCCGGTATGACACCTGCAATAAATAATCTGCCTATTGAAACATTTAATTGATCACCGGCTACAACAGCAAAAACGATCATGGCTATACTTGGCGGAATAACGATTCCAATCGCGCCTGAACTGGCTAACAGCGCACTGGCAGATTCTTTTTTCATGCCATTCTTCACTAAAGCTGGAATCAGGATCCCTCCAATTGCGGCAACAGTAGCGGGACCTGAACCGGAGATAGCCGCAAAAAAGATAGCTGTTATGACAGTAACCAAAATAATTCCGCTTTTATAATGCCCAACACACACATTTGCAAAATGGATTAACCTTCGGGATATTCCTGCATACTCCATAATGACTCCTGCAAGAATAAAAAATGGAATCGCGAGTAAAGTAAATTTTGCTATGCTGGGATATAAAACATCAGGAAGCAAGGTTAAGCTTGAAGGACCCCAATTTAATAAGAGAACTGAAATAGATGATGCCGCAAGTGCAATTGCGATTGGGATTCTAATAAGGACCAATAAAGCGAAGAGTCCGAATAATAAAAGAGCATTCATGCTTTCATCCCTCTTTCTGAATGTTTATTTATAGTTGCCCATTCAATGGCACCTGCCTCAATGGTCCGATAGAGACAGAACAGGCAGCCTATAGGGAAAACAAGTGAAAACATCCATTGCTTGATTCCAAGGGAAGGAGTTATTAAATTTCTTTCCATTTGAAAACGGACCATCTCATAACCGTAGTAAGCAAAAAGGATAAAAACAGCTGAAATGAGAGCGGTTCCAAAAATGATCAGTATTTTTTGGCCTAATACGTTTGATTTCTCAAACAGCAAGGAAAAACCAAGATGAGCATTCTTCCTAAGTCCTGCAGCAGCACCTAGAAAAGTGAGTAAGACAAAGAGGTTTATTGTGATCTCTTCTGTAAAGGATAGAGAGTAGTGAAAAAAGTACCTGGTTATTACATTTGCAAACGTAATGACAGACATCGTTAACATGGTTGCGGCAAGAATAAAATTTTCGATGCAGCTGATCACTTTTGACATAACCGATCATCTCCTTTTTTAATTTTTAAACGCATCAAGCAGTTCTTTTCCCCAAACATCTTCATACACTTCATAAATGTTTTCAGAAGCTTTTCGGAAGGCTTCTAGTTCTTCCTCTGTTGGATACACAAATTCCATCCCGGCTGCTTTTAATTCCTCAATTTGCTCTTTCTCTTTTTCTCTTGCAAGTTCTATTTGAAATTCATTTGCATGTTTAGCTGCTTCTTTAATAATTTTTTGGTCATCAACGTGCATGCTGTCAAATTTTTCTTTGTTCATTCCAAAAATGAGGGGGTCATATGAATAGTTCCACATTGTAATATATTGTTGAACCTCTTCCAATTTTGATGAACGGATGACATCAATTGGATTTTCCTGACCATCAATTGTGCCTTGCTGCAAGGCTGAAAATACTTCTGAAAAAGCCATTGTTGTAGGATCTGCTCCTAAGCCTCTCCAAAGATCTGAATACATCTTTATTCCTGGAATTCGTATTTTCATATTTTCTATATCTTCAGGAGTTTGAATCGGTCTGACACCATTTGTTACTTGACGAAACCCATTTTGACCAAAGCCTAACGGTTCAATCCCGTTTTCAACAAGAATTTCATTTAATGCCCTCCCTCCTTCACCGTTCATTTTTTCATCCACTTCATTTAAATCTTTAAAAAGAAAAGGAGCGCTAACTACACCTAGACGCTTTTCAAATACGGAATATATAATCGGTGAATGATAACTAAAATCTGTTGAGCCTTTTAAGAGCATCTCTACCCCTTTTGCTGAATCTCCTGCAGATAGCTGTTCATTTGCATATACTTTTGTTTTAATTCGGCCATTTGTCTTTTCTTCAACTTCTTTAGCAAATCTTTCAGCTGCCAGGTACCAGGTGGAAGAATCATTTACTGTTACCGACATTTTTAAATTGTAGCTTTTCTTCTCATTTGGGACACTTGTGATTACGCTGCTGCAGCCAGCTGTAACCACAAGAAAGATAGCGCTTACAAAAATGTACATGATCTTTTTCATCTGATTACAATTCCTCCTTTACTCACATAACCCAATCTCTTTGAAATTTCTTGAG
Source organism: Bacillus sp. V2I10 (assembly GCF_030817055.1). Lineage (NCBI taxonomy): Bacteria > Bacillati > Bacillota > Bacilli > Caryophanales > Bacillaceae > Bacillus > Bacillus sp. V2I10. Next base: position 3,031,424 of record NZ_JAUSYV010000001.1, read on the forward strand.
TGGCGCACAATGCTGGTTCGATGATTTGCTCAATCTGTTCATCTGTAAAACGAAAAGCCAGACCAGCAATACAAAGTGCCCCAGCCAATTCTTTTCTTCCGTTAAATATGGGAAATGCAATACCTTTTAATCCCTTCTCCCATTCTTCTTGATCAGTTGCATATCCCATTTCATAAATCTTTTTTAATTCAGGAACCAAGGATTCTTTATCAGTTATTGTGTTTTCTGTAAAAGACTTTAGCTGGTTTTTTGATAAATAACGCTCGAGGAGCTGCGGCGACAAATGAGCCAAATATAATTTTCCTGAAGCTACACAATGGAGAGGTGCTTGTTTTCCTACATCAAGGACAATGCGGACAGCCAGATTTGTTTCAACTTTTTCTACATAGAGCACTTGATCTCCAAGATACTGCGCTAAAAGAACGCTTTCCTGCACCTTGTTGGCTATGCTTTCTAAGAAGGGCCTTGCTGTTTCCACAATATCAAGCTGATCTTGTGCCTGAAATGCCAGTTGAAACCATTTTTGTGATAAGATGAATTTTTCTTGGTTATTTTTTGTAATATATCCAAGCTGCTCAAGCGAAGATAAAAATCGGTGTACAGTTGCTTTATTGCTGTCCAGCTTTTCGACCAATTCAATAAATGTCATTGGCTTCTGTGCGATCACTTCTAAAATTCCGAAGGATTTTTCTACTGTTTTAATAACCACGCTGAAGATAAAAACCTCCCTTTTTCCAAGAACTAGTTTCACTATGTAAAACTTCAGTTCCAATAATAGGTTATGTTCAAATTATTGTCAATATTAAGAATATTTACTTTGAGATTCTATATATCAAGTAAATCCCTGTATTTATTCTTGCAAAATAAGTAATAAATAGAGATTTCATTCTGGTTCTGCTGATGACAATGAAGTATTTCTAAACATGGTTATCTAGCTGATGGTGTCTGAGCGGCGATTTTATTTATGATTATTTAGAACATAGATTAATTAAAAAATATGGATTTTTCTATTTCAATAAAAAAAAATCGATCCTTCAAAAAAGGACCAATCTTTTTTTATTCCTTATCTCGGATCTACATAATCCGGATAATCCGTTATAATTCCATCCACTTGCATCTCTAAAAGAAAATCAGCCGTTTCTTGACTTCGAACCGTCCATGATTGAATTTTCATTCCTTCTTCATGTACTTGATTAACAAGCTCTTTTGTGACGATTGTATAGCTTGGGTTGAAATAGTCAGCGTATGCACTGAATTCTTTTAATGCTTGCTGTGTTGTATGTAATCGAGATGATGTCAGGACACCAATCGGTACTTTTGGAAGAAGATCATTCATTTTCTTCATTGATTCAAAATTAAATGATTGGATAATTGTTTTTTCATTTTGAGGTTTATCTAAGTTTCTCTCTTTTAGCTCAAGAGCAACGCTCTCTTCAATTCCTGGATATAGCTCTGGTGCTTTAAGTTCAATCAGTATTCCTACTTTCCCGTGATAGCGATCAAGAATTTCATCAAATGATGGAATTTTTTCACCTGCAAATTCTGTGCCTTTCCAGCTGCCTGCATCAAGATTTCTTATTTCTTCGTACGTTAAACTTTGAACGGGTCCGCTGCCATCTGTGGTACGGTCTACTGTAGTATCATGAATGACGACTAATTCCCCGTCTTTACTTCTTTGAACGTCAATTTCAATGTAATCAGCCTTCATTTCGACAGCTTTGTCAAACGCTGCAATCGTGTTCTCAGGTGCATATCCTGAAGCTCCCCGATGTGCTACATTATCAATCTTGGTTCCCGCTGCTTCTGCTGAAGTTGGCTGTGTGATTGGACCAACTAACAATGCGAGTGCAATACCCGCTCCCGCTGCCCACTTTTTATTCATTTCATCGTCTCCCATTCGCTATTTTTTCCAACAGCTTTAGTTTAATAGATCATTGTATATGTAATGTGAAGAGGATATATCATAATATTTTCTTTACTGTGAATAAGTTTAGGAGTTTTAGCATGCTTTCCTTTACAAACATTTATTGGAAAAATCATGCAGCCTATTTGTGCTGGAATGCGTGATAGAATGACATTTGAGGAAGTGATTATAAGATGAAAATGGTCCTAATTCTTCTCCTTTCTTTCCCGTTTTTGCTCAGTCTGGATCCTTTGGTCTATGATTCTGACTATCATGCAAGTTATCAATCTCCGGAAGGAATCATGTTTCTAAGCTATACAGATGGCTGGGATGAAACGAAGCTTCAGCAGTTATACAAAGAGCTGATTCAAAATAAGCATGGAGATGAGCTTTCCCTGCTTCAGGAAGTGCGGATCAGAGGGGGTTCTTTTGGAGAATCTTCAACTAAAGGAAGCTTTCATGCCTTGACAGACAGCATTACATTATATCAAGGGGATAAATATACGGAAGTATCTTCGTACAGGGACACTCTTTCCCATGAATATGGCCATCATTTTGCTTATCATTACGTGTTGTCTCATCATTTGCCTTTTTCTGAGTGGAGTAAAATCAGAAAAATTGATGATTCCCCTATTCGATGGGATGCGTTTTGGAATTATGCAGATGATGCTCACCAATGGTACCCGCAGGAGATAATTGCCGAGGATTATGTCCTCTTATACGGAACTGCCGAAGAAACTGATATACAAGAGGTCAAGAGCAGCAATGAACCTTTTTATTTAAGAACGCAGCATGAGAATGAACGAATTCCAAATGTGCTGGATAATAAAAAGATGTTTCGGTACTTGGAAGAAGCAAGCGGTTTGAAGATAGATGATTCCCGCTATATAAAAACTCCTGACCTCCTTGGCATCAAGGATCAGGAGCTGCGGTTTGGAATAGCCAATAAAGATCAAATAGCCTATAAATTCAATCTTATTTTTTATGCAGATGGTGTCAAAAAGGAATCAAAAGAGCTTTTGAAGATTTCTTCTGATAAAACTGGCGAATTAAAAGTACCTTTAGAGGATTATTTAAGAGGCACAGCTTATTCAGATGTTTCTCTTTCAATTGATGTCCTGGATTTAAATACTTCCAGAGGCTTTGAAACTGAAAAATATCATCTGAAGATTGATCGTAATTTGATGCTTTCTAAAAAATAGCCTCTTAATATCGACTAAGTCTAAAGATAATAGTGAATTCCGTATTTCAGTCCTGTCTATTCTATAATACAAATTAGATAATATTTACTAAATCATAAAAATATTTATCGGATAAACTGGCTGAACTCCTTCATTTAAAGACAAAAAAACACCGATAAAAAATCGGTGTTTTAACGACTATTTAGATTCTTCTATCTCATTGTCTCCCCAGGATTCCGTGTTTTTAAGACCTTTAATGGAGCTTGCTCTGAATACAGGGTTCTTTCCTTCTTTACGCTGGCGTCCATAATCTTTTAAAACTTCAAATGCAAGCTTTGAAAGAAGTGTTATGGCGATCAGATTTGTAACGGCCATAAGACCCATGAATAGATCTGCCATGTCCCATATCAGCTGGAAACCTGATACAGACCCAAAAATCACCATACCGATGACAGCTAATCGATAAATGAAAAGTGCTGATTTGTTCCCGTTCAAAAATTCAATATTGGTCTCACCATAGTAGTAATTTCCGATAACCGAACTGAATGCGAACAGGAGGATCGCGACTGCCAGGAATGTTCCTCCCCAATCTCCGATATGCGATTGCAATGCAGCCTGTGTAATCTGAATTCCGTCTAATGCCGAGTCAGGGGTCGTATCAAACAACAGTATTAGGAATGCAGTAGTACTGCAGATTATGATGGTGTCAAAGAATACACCAAGTGTCTGGATAAAGCCTTGTTTAGCCGGATGAGTTACGCTTGCCGTTGCAGCTGCATTCGGCGCACTTCCCATACCCGCTTCGTTTGAAAACAAGCCTCGTTTAATTCCGTTTTCAATGGCTGCTCCGATTCCGCCGCCGACAGCCTGCTCAAAACCAAATGCATTTGAGAAGATAACGGCTATAACAGATGGGATCTCAGCGATATTGGTGATAACAACTACTAGTGCTACACCTATGTAGATTAAAGCCATTACTGGCACTATAATTTGAGAAGCTGCAGCGATCCGTTTCAGCCCTCCGAAAATGATGATTCCTGTAAAGATTGCCAAGATAATCCCCATAACGGTTTTGTCCACGTTAAACGCGCTTTCAAAAGCAAGAGCGATCGTATTAGCCTGAACCGCGTTAAAAATTAATCCGAAACATAGAGTTATTAATACGGCAAAAAGAATTCCCATCCACTTTGCATTAAGTGCTTTTTCCATATAATAGGCAGGTCCGCCTCGGAATTGATCTCCGTCTTTCACTTTGTAGACTTGAGCAAGAGTGCTTTCGACGAAGCTTGATGCCATTCCGACAAGTGCGATCAGCCACATCCAGAAGACTGCTCCCGGTCCGCCGACTGCAATCGCAATAGCCACCCCGGCAAGATTTCCTGTGCCCACACGCGAAGCTGCGCTAATAAAGAATGCCTGAAGGGATGAAATGCCTCTTTTTCCTTCCTTTGAGGTCATGCCCGGCTCTTTTAAAAGCCTGAACATTTCTCCAAAATAGCGAAACTGCACAAACTTTGATCGAATAGTGAAATATAATCCCAGACCTACCAGCATATAAATTAATAAGTAAGACCATAAAATTGTATTTCCGCCTGATATAATTCCGTTAATAAAATCCATTTAAAACCTCCTGAAAATAATGAATATTCATTTTTTATGTCAGTTTATCTTACATAATAAAATAATATTATATCACTTTTTGTCGATATAGCGAGAAAAAACAAAAAAATTTCTACTATTCTAATTTGAAATTGTGCGTTATGATAGTTCTATTATAAAAAAAGGAGGAAAGTTATGAGACAGCCTATCTTACTTATTCTCATTGCCTTACTCCTTGCAGGAACCGTTCCGCAAATCCATCATCAATCATTTGCTGCACCTGCTTTTGATCTTGAAGAACATGTGCAACCATCCTCTGCTGATGAAAAAGACGATCTGAAGTTCCCTTTCTTCATTGAACACAGTCTGGCAGAAACTGAATCTTATCTTTTAGCTGCAGTCTATTTCATTGCCATGCTGTCAGGATGGAATTTCAGAAAAAAATTTTTACTGGCTGTTTTTTACCAATCATCTTATTTCGATAAAGCATCGCTTCCATCCTAGAGACTATATGTAAAGGAGGGCGACGCGATGTTTTGGCTGAGACTTATTATGGTGACAGGTTTTTCATTAACAGCTGTCAGTCTATTTTTATATCAGGGAATTGAGATTATGCATGCATTCACTGATTACTTTACTAAGAACAAATAAAACGAAAAGACATCCTCTATTTTCTGAGGATGTCTTTTTTATCATTAATTATTTCGTTATGCGCCAAACTTCTTTTACAGATCCTGAATCTCCTTCATCTATGAAAAATGAACCGTTGCTGTAACGATCATTTGCTCTTAAGGTTTTAGGTGCAATTTCTTCAATCTGTCCTTTTTCCGTTTTGATTATAATCGTATCCTCCGGCTGAATGATCTGCATGCCGACTAACCGGTGAGGGTTATTTTTAAGCTCGCGCAGCATGATCAATCCGCGTTTTGCACGTGAGGTTTTTTCAAATTCCTTGAGTGACATTTTTTTCGCCGCTCCTCTTTGTGTAACGATGACAACTTGAGGAATTTCACCGGCTGTAAATGCTGAGCCTCCGACTACGGAATCTCCCTCTTTTAAGTTAATGCCTTTCACACCCGCTGCTCTTGCTCCTACAATGTTCACTTCTTCCTCTGAGAACCATAAGCCGTACCCGAACTGTGTAGCGATAAAAAGATCATCTCTGCCAGATGTAACATGCACATCAATCAGGACATCATCATTTTTTAAGTTTACTGCCATCAATGCCTTAGAATATCGTTGTGCTTTGTACAGCTTTAACTCCGTTTTTTTGACCATGCCGTTTTTTGTGACAAACAGCAAGTATTGTTCAGTGGTAAAGTCTTTGACCGGAATCGCTTTTATCAGCTGTTCATCCCGCTCGAGATTTACGATATTGGCGATATGCTGCCCAAGGTCCTTCCAGCGGATATCAGGCAATTCATGCACAGGGCAATAGATGTAATTTCCTTTATTTGTAAAGAGAAGGACGACATCAGTTGTATTTACGTCATATTTAGCGAGTAAACGGTCTGTTTCCTTCATTCCAAAGTCCTGGCCGTTTGATGCTGCATATGACCGTCCGCTTGTGCGTTTAATGTAGCCGTCTTTCGTCACCGTGACGATTACATCTTCTGAAGCGATCATGACTTCAAGATTGATTTTAATCTCCTGAATTTCATTTTCAATGACAGATCTTCTTTCATCAGCATACGTCTTTTTGATTTTTTTCAGATCTGCTTTGATAACTTGATATAATCTTTTTTCATTATTCAGGATTTCAAGAAGGGCTGTGATTTTTTCATCAAGCTCTTTTGCTTCATTTTGAAGCGCCGTTATATCCGTATTGGTTAATCGGTATAGCTGCAAGGAGACAATGGCTTCTGCCTGAAGCTCTGTAAACTGAAATTTAGAAATTAGGTTATCTTTAGCATCCCGCTTGTCTTTTGAAGCACGAATTGTCGCAATTACTTCATCAAGAATCGAGAGTGCCTTGATTAAACCTTCAACAATATGCTGTCTTTCGCGTGCTTTTTGCAAGTCATAGTTGGAGCGGTTAGTAATGACTTCTTTTTGGTGTGCAATATACGCATCTAAGATTGTCGGAAGCGTCATTAACGTTGGCCTTCTGTTATGAATGGCAACCATATTGAAATTGTAAGGCACCTGCAAATCACTGTTTTTATAAAGATAGTTCAGGATGCCTTGTGCATCTGCTTCCTTCTTCAGCTCAACCACGATTCGCATGCCTGTGCGGTCTGTTTCGTCACGGACTTCTGCAATGCCATCCAGCTTCCGTTCAATTCTGAACTCATCCATCCGTTTGACAAGATTGGCTTTATTCACTTCAAAAGGGATTTCCGTAATGACGATTTGCTGCTTTCCGCCTCTGATGCTTTCAATTTCTGCTTTTCCTCTAATGATGATCTTGCCTTTTCCTGTTTCATAGGCTTTCTTAATGCCTTCGATTCCCTGAATGATTCCTCCAGTCGGAAAATCAGGACCATTAATCACCGTCATTAGCTCATCAACCGAACAGTTCGGCTGATCAATCCTTTTCATGACAGCGTCGATCACTTCACCTAAGTGATGAGGAGGAATATCCGTCGCATAGCCTGCTGAAATCCCAGTTGAGCCGTTTACGAGCAAATTCGGGTACATGGCAGGCAGGACGAGAGGTTCCTGGCTGGTATCATCAAAGTTTGGCACAAATTCAACCGTACGTTTATCAATATCACGGAGAAGTTCCGATGCAATCGGAGAAAGCCTTGCTTCTGTGTAACGCATCGCAGCTGGAGGATCTCCGTCGTTGCTTCCGTTGTTTCCGTGCATTTCAATCAGCAGATTGCGGACCTTCCAATCCTGGCTCATCCTCACCATGGCGTCATATACGGATGTATCTCCATGAGGATGGTAGTTGCCGATTACGTTACCGACTGTTTTTGCGGATTTGCGGAAGTTTTTGTCATTCGTATTTCCATCCACATGCATTGCATAAAGGATTCTGCGCTGAACAGGCTTAAGCCCATCGCGTGCATCAGGCAATGCTCTGTCTTGAATGATGTATTTACTGTAACGCCCAAAACGGTCACCTATCACATCTTCAAGAGGGAGATCGCGAAATTTTTCTGGCTGTGTCATTTAGTTATTCCTCCTCTGCGACGGATAAGTTCTCGTTTTCTAAGATGTTGGTTTCTTCATCTAAGCCAAAAGCTACATTGCTTTCTATCCATTTCCGTCTAGGCTCAACTTTGTCACCCATCAATGTTGTGACGCGTCTCTCAGCACGTGCGGCATCGTCAATGCGGACACGGATTAATGTTCTAGTCTCGGGATCCATTGTCGTTTCCCACAGCTGATCTGCGTTCATTTCTCCAAGACCTTTGTAGCGCTGAATCATGTAGCCTTTTCCAACTTTCTTTAGAACATCCTGAAGCTCTTCATCTGACCAGGCATATTCCACGACCGCTTTTTTTCCTGTTCCTTTGCTGACTTTGTATAAAGGCGGCAGAGCGATAAAAACTTTGCCTGCTTCAATGAGCGGCTTCATATAGCGGTAAAAGAAAGTCAAAATCAGCACTTGAATATGCGCTCCGTCTGTATCAGCATCTGTCATGATAATGACTTTATCGTAATTGCAATCTTCCACATTAAAATCGGCTCCGACACCTGCTCCGATGGCATGGATGATTGTATTAATCTCTTCATTTTTGAAAATGTCTGCAAGCTTTGCTTTTTCTGTGTTAATGACTTTTCCGCGCAATGGAAGAACGGCCTGAAAGCGTCTGTCCCGTCCCTGTTTCGCTGAACCGCCGGCAGAATCACCCTCAACCAGATAAATTTCATTTCTTTGAGGATTTCTGGATTGTGCAGGGGTAAGTTTTCCGCTGAGCGTGGCCTCAGAACGTTTTCTTTTCTTTCCGCTTCTTGCTTCCTCGCGGGCTTTCCGGGCTGCTTCCCGTGCCTGGAAAGCTTTTATCGCTTTTCTGACAAGCAGCGTGCTTGTCTCCGGGTTTTCCTCTAAAAAGTAAGCAAGATTTTCCGATACGACAGAATCAACAGCAGATCTTGCCTCACTTGTGCCGAGCTTTCCCTTGGTCTGCCCTTCAAATTGCAGCAGCTCTTCAGGGATCCGGACGGAAATGATCGCGGAAAGTCCTTCTCGTATATCTGATCCGTCAAGGTTTTTATCTTTTTCTTTCAAAATGCCGACTTTTCTGGCGTATTCATTAAATGCACGGGTCATGGCCGTTTTCGAACCCGCTTCATGTGTTCCGCCGTCTTTTGTCCGGACGTTATTTACAAACGATAGGATATTCTCTGAGTATCCGTCGTTAAATTGAAAAGCGAATTCAACTTCAATGCTGTTTTGTATTCCTTCAAAGGAGACAACATTGTGCAGGGAATCCTTTTCTTCATTCAAATAGGAGACAAACGCTTCGATCCCTGTATCGTAGTGGTAAACGTCTTTTGTCTGATTCCGTTCATCAATCAGCTCAATTTTCAGGTCTTTTAAAAGAAAAGCGGATTCCCGTAAGCGTTCGCTTAATGTCTCAGCGTTATATGTTGTAGTGCTGAATATGGCTGGATCAGGCTTGAAATGAATGATTGTGCCTGTTTTTCCCGACTTCCCGATTTTCTCTAGAGTTGTTGCAGGTTTACCGCCATTTTCAAATCGCTGTTCATAGACATATCCATCGCGATGGATGGTGACAACAACCCATTCTGACAGTGCGTTAACTACAGAGGCACCAACGCCATGGAGCCCGCCGCTTGTTTTATATCCGCCTTGTCCGAATTTCCCTCCGGCATGCAGAACTGTCATAATAACTTCTGCAGTTGGTTTACCGAGCTTGTGCATCCCTGTTGGCATCCCGCGCCCTTTGTCCTGAACAGACACACTATTATCTTTATGTATTTTAACAATTATGTGATCACCAAATCCGCCTAATGCTTCATCAACGGAATTATCAACGATTTCATAGACGAGGTGATGCAAGCCTCTCGCATCAGTGCTGCCGATATACATACCCGGTCTTTTCCGCACTGCTTCTAATCCTTCTAATACTTGAATCGCATCATCATTGTAATCAAACTGCTGCTGCTGCTTATCCAAACGATTTAAGCTCCTTTCAAAAAAAACAAATGTCACGTAAGAGATTGCTGCATATTAAGAACGTATGTTTCTATAATCATATCTTACCATCAGGCAACGTGACAAGACCTGCACCTTTACTCTTTTTCAAGTTTACCATTGTTTAGAAAAAGTAGCGTATAAAAATAAATACCCAAGCTATATTTTATCTGTTGCTGAAAATTTCGCAAACTAAATCTTAGCAGATGCACGCTAAAATTGAAAATATTTTGGAAAAATGTTGAATTTGCTCCCTTTTTAGACATAACATAATGATATATCAGATTGATACATCAATCCATAAGGAGGCCTCACATTGTCGATTGAACACTCTATTTTAGCCGTCATCAGTTTTACTCCCGCTACAGGGTACGATATAAAAAGTGAATTTGAGACCAAAGCTTCAAGTCTTTTTTGGGGAATGAGCTATGGGAGCATCTATCCCAAGCTTAAAAACCTGGAGGAGAACGGCTACATTTACTCTGTTTCAAAAGAACATGGCGGCCGGCAGAAAAAGCAATATGAACTGACGAAAAAAGGCTGGATTGAACTTGAAAACTGGCTGTCTGAAGCCCCGTCCTATCCATCTGTGAAAGATGAATTATTTATGAAATTGGCAGCATGGCATTCAGAAATGGACGAAGATCTTCTAGTATCCCATCTAGAGAAAAGAAAAGAAGAGAGTACAGAGCTGCTTCAATACGTCCGCCATTGGCAGCAAAACGGCACTTCATTTATTTCAAGTATCGGAATGATCGGCATCCGCTATGCAGAAATGAAATTGGAAACTGAAATCCGCTGGATAATTGAATCTGTTGAACAATTAAAAAATGGTGCTCTGCCGTCATCACAAGACCCCCGCGGCATAGAGCAAAAGCTTCTTAAACGGCGCAAGAGCAAGTTGAATTCATGAATTTACAGGGGGTTGGAGCAATTGCAGCATTTATAACAATTATGGCACTTCCCTGGGCTTTTATTGGACCTTTTTCAAGCGTCTTTGTTGATTGGCTGCCGAAAAAGAAGGTAATGTTGTTTTGTATATTTATGATGGAAGCTAGGGGGTTGACATAAGTGCTGCAGGTATTGGCAGCGTGGTCGCTCTTTCTTAATGGGACGATAGACTCCATTCACTTCGCTTTATGGCAATGGCTGCTTTCTTTCGCATCATCATAATTGTGCTTACAGGGCTCGGAGGATTAAAAATATTTGTATTGGATCATTGGATTTGACAGGTGCGTTCATGTTAGGTCTGTTTGGTTCAGTTCTGCCAATCCTTTTAGTAATTTGCTGCAGTCTGAAACCCCTAAAGAACTCACAGGCAGAGTATCCGCTGCAGCCATGGCTCTGCAAAAACTCGCTATGCTTTTTGCTCCAGCTGCGGGATCCATAATTTCTAATTGGATTTGCCCTGCAAGCGTGCTGGTGTTGCAGGTTCTGCACGATGTTTTAGGGGCAATTGCTGCATTTTACAAACCATCACTTTCTCCAAAGCATTCTGGCATAAGAAAATCACAGGGTCATCCCCTGTGATTTCATTTTGTTAAAGCATGTTCTACTTTAATGCAGCGGTCCATGATTACCGTGGAGCCTTTATCCTTCAATAAATGATAGGCATCCTCATTTACGAGACCTAATTGAGCCCAGAAAACGTCTGCATCAATCTCTAAAAATTCCTCTGCAACAGGGAGCAAATGCTCTGACCTGCGAAATACATTCACAATGTCAATATGACCGTCAATATCTTTTAAAGAGCCCACTGCTTTCACTCCCAGCGCTTCTTTGATTGTCGGATTCACCGGAATAATTTCATATCCTGCATCCTGCATTGCTTTACTGACCATGTAAGAAGTGCGCTCAGGCTGATCTGACAGGCCCACGACAGCGATTCGTTTGCTCTTTTTTAATATTTTTCCAATTTCTTCTCTCGATGGGATGGATATACTCATAGTTTAAAACTCCTTCTGTATGATTTTTTTTGTTTCTTTTTTATGACGTAGTCTTAAGTGCTAGTTACATGATAAAATAGTTTTATTCAAAAATAAATTAAGGAGAGCGGATCCATTGATTATTGCAGCCATTATTATTTTAGCTTATTTACTCGGTTCCATTCCTTCTGGCCTGATCGTCGGGAAAGTCGGTTACGGAATTGACATTCGTGAACATGGGAGCGGGAATCTGGGAGGAACGAATACATTCCGCACTCTTGGTGTAAAAGCAGGACTGCTTGTAACCAGTGCGGATATTCTAAAAGGAACGCTTGCAGCATCCCTCCCATTCTTTTTTGGTATAGAGAACGTGCATCCGCTGCTGATCGGAATCTTCGCTGTCATTGGCCATACGTACCCGCTGTTTGCCAATTTCAAAGGCGGAAAGGCAGTTGCTACCTCAGGCGGTATTCTCTTGTTCTCAGCACCGCTGATGTTCATAACGATGCTTGCTGTCTTCTTCCTGTTCCTATACTTATCAAAGTATGTATCACTGTCATCCATGCTCACAGGCATCTATGCAATCATTTTCAGCATTTTCATCGGTGACCCGGTTTTAATTGCAGTCGTCAGCGTTCTGTCCCTGTTTGTTATATACCGTCATCGCGCAAATATTAAACGTATCAGAGATAAAACAGAACCTAAAGTAAAATGGATTTAAAGCTGCCCGAGGGCAGCTTTTTTCATGTATTAAGACGGGCATTAATAGCATGCAGAAGACCCTTTATCCCCTGCCAGAACGGCAGCCCATAATACTCCCCTAACCTGTCCGGCTGGTTCTGACCAGGGCTCTTGCTTTTTTCTGATGTTCGGTCCGATCTAAATAAGATTTCCTTTTTTTATCCTATCGTTTATGATAATAAAAAAGATCATTAATAGGAGAATATGACATGATGAAGAAATGGATCCTCTCAGCTGCCGTTCTGCTAGCCTCGATCGGTGCAGCATTCTTTCTTTTGGCAGAGCCGCAGGAAGATACAGAATACCCTGTGAAAGCGCATTCCGGAATGAATATGACTCAGCAGCCCAAATCATTCAGATCCGCTGTTACACTCTCAGCGTTTGGAGATATATTGATCCACGGGCGCGTATATAACGATGCAAAAACAGGCAGCGGCACTTATGATTTCAAACCAATGATAAAAGATGTAAAACCTTTGATCGGCAAGAGCGACATCACATTCGCCAATCAGGAAACAATGATTGGCGGCACTGAAATTGGTTTGTCCACTTATCCTTCTTTTAACAGCCCGTTTGAGGTTGTGGATGCATTTCAGGATGCCGGTGTTGACATAGCGGGAATTGCCAACAACCACACGCTTGACCGCGGCGAGAAGGCCATATTAAACGCGACTGACCGCTATGATGAAATCGGGATGCCTTATGTTGGAAGCTACCGGAACAGCCAAGATGCAGATACACCACGGGTAATCAATAAAAATGGCGTGAAATTAGGGTTTCTGGCTTATACATACGGAACAAACGGCATTCCTGTTCCAGAGGGAAAACCTCATCTCGTTAATTTAATTGATAAACCCAAAATGATAAAAGATATTGAAGAAATGAAGAAGCTTTCAGACGCCGTCATCGTAAGCATGCACTGGGGGGTAGAATATATCCGTCTTCCAAACGAGGAACAGCAGGAGTTGGCAAAGTTTTTGGCGGATCAGGGTGTTGATTTAGTGATTGGACATCATCCCCACGTCCTTCAGCCAATGGAATGGGTAGAAGGTCAAAATGGCAAAAAAACCTTTGTCATCTACTCTTTAGGAAACTTCTTATCAGGTCAAGTTGGTGAATACAAAGAAATTGGCGGAATTTTCTCCATAAAAATAACGAAAGAACTTTCAAAAGGAACAAAAAAAATGGAGCTGACTGAGCCGGGCTTTGTTCCGACAATTGTCGTCAATCAAAACAACCGTGCATACCGCGTAAAAGAACTGAAAAATGTTGATCAGGCTCAAAATAAAGCGATACAAGAGCATATGTTCCAAAATTTAAATGAAGAAAATTAAAAGAATTTTGCCGTGTTTTGTTTTTGATTTGCCTTTTCGTGGTATCGTATGAGAGAAGGAGTGATACTCAGGATGAACATACATATTAGTGACAAAGCGGCAGAGTGGTATCAGAATGAAATGAATGTTGCAAGCGGGGATTCGTTTCGATTTTTTGTCCGATACGGAGGCAGCAGCACCATTCAAAAAGGTTTTTCATTAGGTGTAATAAAAGATCAGCCAAAGGAAGCTGGTGCAAAAACAGAAAAAAACGGCATTACCTTTTTTATTGAAGAAAGTGACATTTGGTATTTTGATCAAAACGACTTGGTGATTGACTTTGACGAAGAAAAAAAGGAACCCGTTTTTGATTATAAAAAAGCCGCAGATAACTAATCTGCGGTTTTTTAACGTAATTTGAAACGTTCAATGTGGTCAGTCAGGTTATGTGCCTCTAAGACTTTGAGCTGTACCGCTCCCATCAAGTCAAAATGCGGATAATCCTTGTTGTGATGAATCCACTCTTTCTTTAATCCAAACGTTTCTCCCCACTCGATGAGCTTGGACAAATCAGAGCACCCGGCTTTTGTAACAGCATGTGAAGCAGGAAATCTTGGGTCAGTCCAAAAATGGGTCAGAAATGCAAGCTCTCCTTTTCCTACTCGTGCTTTCCAATCCGCCAGTTCCTTGCGCTTAATTCCAAATGCCACAGACATCCCTACTTTTTCGCTTTTTCATATGCTTCATGCCATTTCGGATATTTTTTGCGGATTTGTATCGGTTTGAAATTTTCTTTTTTGACACACACATGGTTTGAAACTGCCTGAAGTGCAAGCTCTCCGTCAGGTGTGTACATTTCGTAGCCGTATGCCACTTTAAATCCATTATATTCTTCTATCCAAGTATGTACTTTAACGGTTTCACCGTATTTCATCGGTTTTTTGTACTGAACCTGGAGATCAATGACTGGAGATATAATTCCTTCTTTCTCCATATCTGCATAGGAAAAGCCCAGATCCTGAATCAGCTGTGTTCTGCCCACTTCCATCCATACTAAATAATTAGCATGATACACAACACCCATTTGATCCGTTTCTGCGTACCTTACTTCTATCTCTTTTTTTGAAACATGCATATGTGTTCCCTCTCCTTATGAAGCATCCAAATTTAGGACAACGAATAAATATTATCATACCATATGCTGTCATTTGCAACAAAAAATAAAGGATGGCCCTATACTAGAGGGTCATCCTTTATAATTTTTTTAATTATTTATAGCCATTCTCACGTGCAGATGCTTCATCTCTGATTTCAGAACGGAAAGCTTCAAGACTTTCTTCACGGCGGTGGTTTTTAGCTTCAATGCGGTCTCTTTCTTCGCCACTTGAAAACTCTGCCGTTTCCTGTGCTTTTTCTATATTTTCGATCGTGTTTTGAACCATATCCTGCAGCTTTTCAACATTATCTGAACGATCATCTGGATTTGATTTATAACCCATGTGAACACATCCTTTATTAAGTTTGATTAAAATAAGAATAAATGCAAACAGTCAATAAGTTTACATAATAATATTATGGAAACTTATTTGCACTACTCACCTTTTGTTTGCATTACCTGTGGATGTTCATTCGATTTATTTTGCATTTTTTTCCCTTTATTTCCGCCAAACCCTCTGGATTTTGTTCCAATGTGATTTGGAGTGAAATGGCTTTGTTTATCATTTGAATTTGTCATGTTCTCTCGCCTCCTCACCATTATCTTCTCCAGTAAAGGAGCAAACATGACAACCAAGTGTTGGATTTAGCTGAGCTTATCGAACAGACGCTGCTCCACTCTCTCTTCAAGCCGGTTTAAAGCCTCCTGATCCTTAAGCAGTTCCTTCTTATTTTCAAGTACTAACTCTTCAAACGTCATCTTTTTTATTTTTCTCAAGCTGGACACCTCCATAGTATTAAATTCAGTTTTGCCATAAACAAGAAAAATAGTACAAGTTTTTAGAAAAAACAAAAAAAGACTGCTTAGATTACCTAAACAGTCTTTAAAAATTAGATTTCAAGCAGTTTCTCCATCGTTTCCTGTGTCATCGCACCGCGGGAAATATTTAAGATTTTTCCTTCTTCATCGAGAAAATAAGTTGTCGGATACGAATAAACTTCGTATTGAACACTTACTCTTCCATCCTTATCCAAAGCTACAGGAAAGGTCAGTTTCCGTTTTGAAAGAAATGTTTCAACATCTTCCCTGCTTTTTTCAGCATTTGTCATGTTAACAGCAAGAACAACCAATTCATCAGGGTGCTCATTTTGCAGCTTCTGCATTTCCGGCATTTCCGCTTCGCACGGCGGACACCAAGTAGCCCAGAAATTGATCATCACTTTTTTGCCTTTTACGTCTTCTAAATTAACTTTTTCTCCGTTTAGCATCTCAAGTTCAAATTCTGGTGGCTTATTTCCTATCTCAAGGCCTTCTTTTGGTTCCTTAGGCAGGATCGCAAACCAGACTGCATAGCCCGCCAAAAACACAAGCAGACAAATGGCAAGTATTCGTTTCAATTTCATTTCCCCCTTGCTGCATATCCCTTATATCTCATTTATATGTAAGGAAGATGGTATTAGGACAACCACCTATTTACGTTCTATTTTATTAAATCATCTCTTATTAAAAAGGACAATAAAACCCCGCAAAAAAAGGACGGAAACTCCGTCCTTTTCACAATTTAGCCTTTTATTTTTTCGCGTAAGACCATTTGAAGGATGCCGCCATGGCGGTAGTAGTCGACTTCAACATCACTGTCAAAGCGTACAAGCACTTCAAATTCTTTTACATTGCCTTCTTCATCAGTTGCTCTTACTTTCACATGGTCGCGAGGTTTAACCGTTTCATCAATCAGGACCTCAATTGTTTCTTTACCTGTTAATCCAAGAACCTCAGCACTTTCACCTTGCTTGAACTGCAAAGGAAGAACGCCCATGAACACAAGGTTGCTTCTGTGAATACGCTCAAAGCTCTCAGCAATAACTGTTTTAATGCCCAAAAGGTTTGTGCCTTTTGCAGCCCAGTCACGTGAGCTTCCCATACCATAGTCTTTGCCAGCAAGAACGACAAGACCAGTTCCGTCTTGTTTATACTTCATGCAAGCGTCATAGATGGAAGTCACTTCTCCTGTTGGCCAATATGTTGTATAGCCGCCTTCTGTTCCAGGTGCTACTTGGTTTTTAATACGGATATTTGCAAATGTTCCGCGCATCATAACTTCATGATTTCCGCGGCGTGAACCATATGAGTTAAATTCTCTCGGACTGACGCCTTTTTCCTGAAGGTAACGTCCTGCAGGAGTATCTTTACCAATTGAACCGGCTGGCGAAATATGGTCTGTTGTAACAGAATCTCCGAATTTTGCAACGACGCGCAAATTCGTAAGCGGCTCAACAAGACCTGGCTCTGGATTTAAGTTTTCAAAGAATGGAGGGTTTTGAATATAAGTGGAATCCTGATCCCACTGATACAATGCCTCATCTGTTGTCTGTATTGCATTCCAGCGCTCGTTATCATCAAATACTCTGCCATATTCCTGGCGGAAGAGCTCAGGTGTTACTGTTTGTTTTACGATCTCATTGATTTCGTCCATTGATGGCCAGATATCGTTAAAGAATACATCATTGCCATCCTTATCTTTACCTAATGAGTCATTTTTAAGATCAATATTCACTGTACCAGCTAAAGCATAGGCTACAACCAGCGGCGGTGAAGCCAGATAGTTTCCTTTTACTAGCGGATGAATTCTTCCTTCAAAGTTGCGGTTACCTGAAAGAACAGATGTAACAAGCAAGTCGTTTTCAGCAACTGCTTTTTCAATCTCTTCAGCTAGGGGACCGGAGTTCCCGATGCAAGTTGTACACCCATAACCGACTACATTGAAGCCTAGTTGGTTCATATAAGGAAGCAATCCTGAGTTCTCAAGGTAGCCTGTTACAACTTTTGAACCTGGAGCTAAAGAAGTTTTAACATATGCAGGAACTTTCATGCCTTTTTCGATTGCTTTTTTAGCTACTAAACCCGCTCCAACCAATACATACGGGTTAGAAGTGTTTGTGCAGCTTGTAATCGCGGCAATGGCAATAGCTCCTGTTTTCATTTTTGTTTCTTCACCGTTTGCAAGAATAACGCTGATTTCTTTATTTGCTTCTGCTGCTTCTAAACCAAAGCCCTGGTTGCCGCTTGGAGCAGCAAGAGCTGTCTGGAAAGATTTCTGCATAGCTGATAGAGGAATTAAGTCCTGAGGACGCTTAGGCCCTGAAAGATTTGCTTCAATCTCAGCAAGATCAATTTCAACAACAGATGTGTATACCGGCTCATCATCTGGTGAGAAGAATAGTTCGTTGGCTTTGCAGTATGCTTCAACAACATCTACAAGCTTCTGGTCACGGCCAGTTAACTTCATGTACTCCAATGCCTCATCGTCTACCGGAAAGAATCCGCAAGTTGCGCCGTATTCTGGTGCCATGTTGGCAATTGTTGCACGGTCTGCAAGCGGCAGCTGCGGTACACCAGGTCCGAAGAATTCAACAAACTTGCCTACAACGCCTTTTTGACGAAGAACTTGTGTTACTTTAAGGGCAAGGTCTGTTGCCGTTGTGCCGTTTGGCATTTGGCCTGTCAATTTCACTCCGATTACTTCAGGAACCGGGAAATATGATGGCTGTCCAAGCATTCCAGCTTCAGCCTCAATACCGCCCACACCCCATCCTAATACGCCGATGCCATTGATCATCGTTGTATGTGATGTGAATCCGTTCCTACAAGTGAATCTGGGTATGTTTCAAATGTTCCGTCCGCGCCTTCTACTGCATGAACAACGTTTGCTAAGTACTCTAGGTTTACCTGGTGAACGATTCCAGTTGCAGGAGGTACTGCGCGATAATTATTAAACGCTTTCTTTGCCCAGCTCAAAAATTTATAGCGCTCAGCGTTACGTTCGAACTCAAGTTCCATATTGAATTGAAGGGAATCCATTGTTCCTGCTTTATCAACCTGTACAGAGTGGTCGATTACCAAGTCCACTGTAATTTCAGGATTAATGACATCAGGATTACCGCCGATGTCTGCCATTGCTTTACGGAGTGAAGCAAGGTCTACTACAGCCGGAACGCCTGTGAAATCCTGCAAAATAACACGTGATGGCTTAAATGGCACATCAAGTTCTTTTTGCTCTGCCGTTCCCCATTTTGCTAAATTTTCGACATGCTCTTTTGTGATGACTCTTCCATCTACTTGTCTCAGAACTGATTCAAGCAGAACTTTAATTGAGTAAGGCAATTTTGAAACATTGCCGACTCCTGCATCTTCTAATGCTTTTAATGAATAATAGTTGTATGTTTTTCCGCCTACTGTAAAACTTTTACGCGCTTGGAAAACATCGTGATGTGATAATTGCTGTTGTTTCGTCATATGTTTTCTCCCCTTTTAAATCAAAATCGAAGTGTGTCGAAACCTCGGTCTCTCCCACCAAATTATTCGCACAATTTCATCTTAATACATGTTTTAACATAAGTAAATAACAATGCTGTTATCAAACTACATAAGTAGTTCTTATAGTTGTAAACTTCAGTACTTTTTTAATATATAGAATTGTAAACGCGCACATCATTTTCTTTTAGAAACACACACTATATCCACGGGGGTGAAAGAGAATGGCAAAACGCAAAGCAAACCATGTCATAGAAGGCATGAACGCTGCATCAGCACAAGGAAAAGGGACAGGATATAATGAGGAATTTTCGAATGAGCCTCTAACTGCAGCCCAAAAGCAGAATAATAAAAAACGCAAAAAAAATCAGTAATCGAAAAACGACGGAATTCCCGTCGTTTTTTAACTTATTGATCCTCAATATTAACCTCTGCAACAATTCTTGAGAGATCTTTTCTGTATTGCTCTAATGTTGCACGCTGTGTTTCTGAGGCCACTTCAAGTGCATTGTTAATTTGTTCATATGCTTCATTCACTTCTTCTTTTAAGTGGCTTAGCTGAATGCCGTAATCTGAGCTGTCAGCGGAAAGCTGCTGGTACATATTTTCCGCCTGTGCGGTTCCTTGCTGGGCAGCCTGAAAAGCCTGTTGTTTGTCCTTATGGTATGGCATATAATTCCCTCCAGTAGTGGTGCTGATATGTAGCTTATTGTGGGATATAAATGGTCATATTATACAGGCTTTAATTTGTATGATTGCATCTTAAAAGTTTCATCCTAATTAGAAAGGATGGTGAAAAAACATGACCAATAAAAATGACAGTAAAGATATGCGAAAGAATGCACCTAAAGGCAATAATCCGGGTCAGCCTGAACCTTTAAGCGGATCTAAAAAAGTGAAGAACCGCAATCATACCCGCCAAAAACATAACTCTCACCACGACATGTAATCAATAATATGAACGGCTCTGCTTCAGGCATCCGTTCATCTATTTTTTATTTTTTTGGCTAAGCATTATCGTTCCTGATAGTTAATAAAATATTATATACAGATTACATCCCCTCAAAGCTCAATTATCTTGTGCATAATCATCCGCCAGAAAAAGTATGACCCTTTCATTATTATTACTCTTCTATATTTCATTTACTTTCATTCACGTAATGTCTATGAACTGAATATGATTTAAGTAGTATGGTTTTTGGAGGTCAATTTTAGATGGATAAAAAAAAACGTTCAAAGCCATCTGATCTAAGCTGTATTGAAGACTGGATGAATCAATTTTTCACAGATCCATTCTCAGCTCTGCTTGATTACCATTCTTTCCGTGTGGATTTATTTGAAACAAGTGATGAATATATTGTAGAAGCAGAATTCACAAATATAAATCCAGAAGATATAAAAATAGTAACCAATCAAGAAACGTTAATCATCTCGGCCCATCCTTCTCTATCTGCAAATGAAGATAAAGATCAGCTGGAAAGATCCATTCTTCTTCCTTTTTCGCTTGAGAAAAAAATGATAGAAGCCTTTTTTTCAAATGATATTCTGGAAGTGAAAATATGCAAAGAAGGCAGCTGTGCCCGCAACGGATGTCACATTCCTGTCCAATTTACAAATTAAAGCAAGATTTTGTCTTGCTTTCAGGCTGTCGACAAAGTCGGCAGCTATTTTCCTTATCTAGATGAGGTTCAAGATATAGTATGATTTTTTTGAATAGATATCAATATATGCAAAATTCAAGAAACAAAAACCCCTTTTTATTCAATAATTTCTCTGGAAAAGGGGTTTGTCTACACTCTGAAAGCAAGATTTTGTCTTGCTTTTTGTTTTGGCTAAATTTCTTTATAGCTATGTTGACCAAAATCAGGAGCAAGCCTTTTTCTGTCTGTTTAGGTAATGGTTTAGACAAGTCCTTACCATCTGGCATATAAGTATTGAGAAGGAGCGTGGAAGGATTGGGTGTATTTATTAAAAATCTCGTCATTCATGAAATTACAGGCGGCGTAGTGAATTTTGGGAATTCCATTCATACAGGGTCAAATGAAACAAGTAAGACGGTTCAGGATTCAGAGCAGGAAACGAGCGAAACGGCACCTGAAAAGATGCCGCCATTAAGAGTCCGATTCTTTTTTTAAGCCAGTTTTTTTCGGATGGTGGGTTTGAACATTTATTTCAATTTTATTAATCACCTTGTTGCCGCAGCGTTTGCATAATTGGTCTTGGTTTAAAAGCAGCATACAATTTGTACAATAATACTTATCCATGTCTTAGCCTCCTGTAAATCAATATATGATGGGGAGACTTGAAAGTTTCTTATTAATGACTGTACTTGTTCTGAAAAACCCCTTTTAATCATATTTTCTCCTAACTATATAAAAAGGGGTTTTCTTATGGCTTATTACGGTTCAAAAGGATGGTATGTTAAAAAACTGAGAGAAATGGGGATCACTAAACACCCAATTGAAAGACGGAATTTGAAATTATACAAAACCTTTGTTATCCGCAACCTGTATTTCCGATTAACTCAAGAAATGGATGAAACTTCCTGAGATAGGGAAGTTTTTTTGTGAGTATATAGAACTATAAAACGAATAACTTTTAAAAAAAATTACATTAATAAGGAAAATAATTCTTTTTTATAGTCGTTTTTAATCATATAATGAATATGAAACTGCTGAATGAGGAGGTGCGTTTATGACGTTACTGTATGAAATTCTGTATCTTCCCACAAATTCCGGAACAATCCGTATTGACCTCTCTTACAAACGCTCTTTTTATATTGCACATGCAGAGCTGCTGGGACACCTCTCATCAGGCAAAGACCGAAATAAGCGCAAAGCGATAAAAAAATCCTTGCTGGAGCTCTCAAAACAGGTCCAGTCCGGATAAGACAACTTTTCAACCCCTATTTCGTGGTGTATAATAGAGGCAGATTGCAGGCTGGATCGGGGGTTTGAAAGATGTTAGACGGCTGGTTCCTATGGTTTATTCTTTTCTGGGTCGTTTTTTTGGCAGGAATGCTAGGAATAGGCGGATTTTTTATGTTCCGCAAATTTTTAAAGCGTTTACCAAAAGAGGATGGAAAATCGGACCTGGATTGGGAAGATTATTACATACAGCAAACAAGGCACCTATGGGATTCAAGGCAGAAAGAGCTTTTAGAAGACCTTGTAGAACCTGTGCCTGAATTATTCAGAGATGTCGCAAGAGCTAAAATTGCAGGCAAAATCGGGGAAATTGCATTAAAAGAAAATGCAGACCGAATCACTCAGGACTTGGTGATTCGCGGTTATATTACAGCTACTCCTAAACGAGATCATAAATTCCTATTAAAAAGACTTAAGGAAAAAGATATCGATCATACACCATACAGAGCTTTATTCTAAGGAAAGCACATGCGCCTTGTTAAGCGCAGGCATGACAGTGCCGTTCTGACCGATGAGTTAAGCGCTGAAACTAGACCACAATGCGCAAAATTTTATCCTTCTCTATCATTTAAAAACCCACCAGATCTCCTGGTGGGTTTTTCATGTAGCCTGAATATTTGGCGGATTGAGCTGATTTTCGAGTTTCCGATAGGAAAGATACATGGCAATTCGCCATGGGACAATCATTCCAAACGCAAGGATCCAGAACATTCCGCTTAGTTCACCTACGTCTATCGTATTGCTCAAGTAAAATTTTAAAACGATTCGGATAATCAGCAGTCCGATTAATATAAACGCAAAAGCCTTTGACCTTTTCAAGTAAATCTTGTCTTCTTTCACTTCAAATGTTGAAGTTTTAATTAAAAAGATAGAGAAAATACATCCAATCGTGATCGCTTCCATAAATTCAAACGGAGTCACCCGGAACATAGGATGCAAAAACATCAATGCACCAGTGCTCATAAAGATTGGCGGCAAGATAATCTTTCTGGCACTAGCAGGCTTTTTAGAAGCTCTCATGCGTATCATCATGACACCTAATGCCATCACGATTGCAATAATTGTTGAGAAAATGACCAATATGATCAATCCTTTTCACGGAGTTACTTATATTATAATATACTTTAGTCATAAATAAAAAACCATCTTGTCAAATATCCGATGGTTCTTTGATATTAACGGAGATGGAGAGTTTATCCCAAAACACGATTTATGGCGTCGTACACTCTTGTTTCATCAAAAGGCTTTATGATAAAGTCCTTCGCTCCGGCTTCAATAGCTTCAACGACCATTTTCTGCTGCCCCATCGCTGAACACATAATAATCTTTGATTGAGGAAATTCTTTTTTAATTTCTTTTAATACCTCGATGCCGTTCATCTCCGGCATTGTGAAATCCATTGTAACCAGGTCTGGCTGCAATGTTTGATAAAGGCGAATGGCTTCTGCTCCATTTTCAGCTTCTCCTGCAATTTCATGTCCATTGCTTGTAAGTATTTTAGATAATGTTACCCTCATAAACTTGGCATCATCCACGATCAGTACTTTAGCCATGCAAGCTCCTCCTCACAGTCTTACCGAAAGCAAATTCTACTATTCTATGAGTTATTATAACAAAAAAAGGAGCAAGAGGTAGTAAAATCGACCTAAAAATAAAATTTATTAGGTCTAAAATCCTGTAAACCCTCCAAACAATCTGCTGAATAAGATAATGATCTGTGTCATCCAGTCGAAAAAGAGCATGATTCCAATAAGAATCATCAGCCAGCCGCCAATCTTCATGATTTTCAAATTATGTTTTCGGATCCATCCCAGCCTGCCAATAAAGAAAGCCATTACAAGAAATGGAATAGCAAAACCAAGTATGTAGGCTATCATATAGATCATTGCAGAACCAGGGTTGCTGAGCGTCAAAGCGAAAACAGCTGTTAAGATTGGTCCTGTACACGGCGTCCAGCCAGCGGCAAATGCAAGTCCTATTAAAACAGAACCTAGATACCCAGACGGTCTGTTTTTTAATTCAAAGCGGTGTTCCTTCATTAAGAACTTCGGCTTGAAAACACCCACGATCACAAGTCCAAAGAAGATAATAAGAATAGCTCCCACTTGCCTGATCAATTCAGAATATCCAAAAAAGAACTCACCAATAAAAGAACTCCCAAAACCGAGCGCGATAAAAATAATCGAGAATCCAAGTAAAAAGAACAGTGTGTGAAGAAGACTCCTCTTTTGAAGCATAGCATTTTCCGTTTTAATCTCTCCGACCGATACACCAGTTATGTATGATAAAAAGGCTGGATATAAAGGCAGGCAGCAAGGGGAGACAAAAGATAAAAAACCAGCTCCAAAGGCTATAAATAGATTCAAATCTGTCATTTGTGCTGTCCTCCTCTCTTAGTTGAGTCACATTACATTTTAGCAAATACATCCAGAGAATTATATGTTTCACTATGTGACATTTTTATGTCAATTCCTTAAAAACTATGCAAAGGGATTTCTTCATAGAGCCGTTACCTTTATAATAGTCATATATTAATTGAAAATATCCTTATTTTCCCTTCGAATTATTTTCCAAATTAGGATATAATAGAAATTATTAGCAAGAGGATCGGATAGAACTTACAAACAGAAAGGACAAGTTTTCGTGTCTAAACAAGAATTATTGAAACTTATTGAAAAAAAACGAGCGGAAATGATCGATATTGCAACGAAAAATGGAATTAACTCAAACGTGTCCATTCAATACAGTCAGGAACTCGATCACTTGCTGAATGAATACAATCGTTATAGCTACAGTTCAATGAAACGAATGACTTATTCTTAAATACCATACAAAAAAGCACGCTTCTGAGCGTGCTTTTTATCATATAAAAATCCCGCAGAATTCTTATTTTGCTTGATTGTTCATCATTTTCATCATTTGATTGATTTTCTTTTGGGATGGTTTCATTCCCATTTGCATCAAACCCTTATATATCAAGGGTTTTTCCTTCTTTACCGACCGCTTATTCTGTTAAGAAAAATATACCCCATTTCTAAGGAAATGTCTACTTTTTTAATGAAATGAGGTATATTATCGCTTAATCTATTATAAAATTACTCTTCATTTTCATAAACTGCCTCTACCCCATCTAATAATTCCCAATTATGTAATTTCAATGATGCAACTGTACCTTCATTAAGCATTACTGTAAGATAACCTTGAGCAATTGCTAACTCATGTAGATTAAATAATGCTTTCTCTCTTGCTGTATTTTCATTAGGTGCATATATCTTTGTCTGTTGCTTCAGTTTGCGCTTGCAAAGTATTTAATGATTTCTGTAAATCATCTGATAAATAAACCAAAGCTCCTACATCAGTTACAGCTGCACCTAGCCCGGCAACTAAAGCTCCACCCATGATTCCTCCAAGGGTAGTGACTAACCCACCCAACGCACTCAATCTTCCACCTAATCGCTTCGCATTTATGATCGTTTCGTCCTTGTCATTGTCAACAAAGATTGACCCAAATGATACAGAGCTTTCCATAGTTCCCAAGCAGAGCTATCTTTTTCCTGATCAAAACCATGACTCAAAAAGTCCATGGTGACAGAAAGAGGCAAATCCATAATTGCTGTCAAGTCGTATGTCTTTGATAGTAATTCAACTAATCTTGGACACTTGACGTAACAGCAGATTTGAAAAAACTGACGGTTGCCTCATCTGAGAACAAACCTTTTACGAAATCAACTAAATCTACGTTTTCTGCTTCTTGTGTGCTACATTTCTGATACTCAGCTACAAAGTTATAAACTTCTTGTTCAGCTTTATATGCTTTTCTAACAAATTGCATAATTAGGTCAGCTCCAACTTCTTCTTGTGAAAGATGCTCAAATTCACCTTGTTCGTTTTTGATCTTCGTTTTAATTTTCAGATCCAACTTATCGATAATTGCTGATAATTTAATACCTTGTTTTAATGTGATCATTATGTATATTCCTCCGATATATTATAATTTGGTGCTCATTTACATTTGAGCATAGAAAAAGAGCCCTTTTACAGGCTCTCTAGCTCAACTTCTTCAAATGACAAGTTTGTATGGAACATTCTGATCCAGAAAAGCACATTTATTTTTACAAACAACATGTAAAGTATGAAATGCAACTTGTTCAACTTTATTGGAAATTACAAGGATCGATGTAATCACTTTCCTAGAGAGAATTATCCAGTTTGAAGGTTCGAAATCACAATCCATTGTCATAGGAGCCAATTGGCTCCTTCCTATTGTGAATTCCCTTTGGGTGAAGTAATTTTATAATTCATCCTGATTCTTAACCACAATTTCATTTGGATCTATTTCTTTATTCTTCTTTTTATTCCTAGTTCTTTTAACAAAATTGATTATGAAGATTACCACTCCAATTAATATGAGAATAAACAACATTATCGGCCCTACTCCTACTTCTAATCCCATCAATCCCACACCAATCTTTAATGTAGAAATTATTTTGTGCACTTCCATTTATTTTCTTTCTGTCTTGTGGAGGTATATAAATAAATTCGTTATCCCTTTTGAAATTAATAATATTATTATATAACCTAGAAATAAGTAGAGATAATTTGCACCATTTTTCAAATGCATAAGATGGTATGCGCCAAGCAATGGCTTAAACATAAATGATAAAAAAGCAATTAACAATAAAGAATATAAATAAAAATTCTTATTCTTATTTAATGTCCATTGATATAACAATATAAATAAGACGGGAACCAATGAGGTGTCTATCCCAACATGAATAGGCAAAAATGGAATAGTTTTATATGGATATTCAAAAAAATTATATCTTGTCACTATTGCATCAATATATGCCATCCAAACATGAATATTGAATCCAAAGAAACCCAATAAAAATATCTTCTTTCGATCAATAAAAAAATAAAGGACAATTAATGGAATAATGATAAAACTAACATTTATCCAAAATTGCCATGTATCAAATGATGAGTAATCAACCCAATAATCAATCCATTGATTTGATACTTTTTCTTGAGTCTCCTTTAAATCATTAAGTCGATTACTTTGATCTTCTGGAAGATAAATCTTCATACTCTCACCTCTGCATAACGAATTACTACTTGTTCATCAAGTAATTTTATTATGCACGCTACTATGAAAAAAATCCCAATTTTTACAACCGTTGATAAATAAATATTTCTATCTTCAGAATGACAACCAACATTTAATTATTAAAGAGTATTCACAAATTTATCAACTTCCTTACAAATTGATAGTTAAACTCTAGAATTCCTATTGCTGAACATGTAAGGGTATTATTCAATTGTTGACTTGGACTTCTTGTTCTAAATACTCTCTATAGATGAATTTTATCGCTTCTACAATTTGTTCAGTCTGCTACTTTATTTCGGTTATCGAAGTGACACATACACCATGACTCATTCACCTTGGATTAAATGTTCTCGAGAGGTTTGTTACCTCATGAGCAACTCTTATACCAGATTGAATCGCTCCCTCAACCCAAGAAGGTGCAGTCGATGTATGTTCACCTGCAAAATGTACTCTGCCTTCAGGAGTTGGGATAAATGGGATAAGTCGGTTTCCTGTCCCGGTTTAAACATGGAGAAAGCGCCACCTGAAAATTGGTATTGAGACCAACTATGGGAAGCCCCAGTTAAAAAAAGATCGTATATTTGTTTACCATGTACTGTGGCCATGTTATCTAATGCATTTCGTATGCGATCCCCTTCAGGCAAATTATCCCATGGGAGTGTATCATCTTCTCATGTATAACTTGCCAATATAATCCCCGATCCTGTTGAACCAATTAGATGGCTAGGATAGTAAGCAAATCTGATTGGTAGATCTGTCATCATTTTCCCCCGCGGATACCTTCTACTTCCCAAAAATTTCTGTAATCCCTCTCTTCTCCTTAAGATACATCACCAAATGTCTATACTCCTGGCGCTTATTAATCATTGTCTTCTTTGTATAACCTCTCGCTAAACAATGGTACAAATATTCATTAACTAGATCTTCAATTTCCATTAAAAAAACCGCCTTCCTGTTAATTTCTCAACAGAAAAAGCGGTTTTGAATTGGTAAAATGAAAGATTAAGCATTTTTTGAAGAAAATATGATGAAGGATTAACTCAAAGGGTTTATGTATGAAGTGATTTCCGTGGAAAACTTGCCTAAAACCCGTTGGAACCCTTGATGTATAAGCTTTTTTTATTTTGCTTGATTGTTCATCATTTTCATCATTTGATTGATTTTCTTTTGAGATGGTTTCATTCCCATTTGCATCATCATCATTTTTAACATTTGCTCGTTAATTGGCGGATTTTTCTTCAAGTAACTCATCATATACTGGCGAGCAATGAAAAATCCTAGTGCTACTCCAGCAAGTAATGCCAGAACGCCTACTAGAATGACTACCCACAGATCCATCGTATTTCCTCCTTCATGTTGTCTATTTTACAGTGTACTAAACCATAGGATATTATACAACAAATACTCCGTAATTTCTGCCTTTTTAGACAAATTTTCTTTCTTTTATCGGTTTTAGCCAGCCGTATCGTTTTGCTTCAAAATCCATAGCTAAAAAACAGGAGTCAATTTTTCTCAGTATTTCAAAAAAGATCGCTTCCATATCAAAACTTCCAATAGAAGTGACTTCTATATATTGATCCCTTACTTGCAGCATAGCACTCCCCTGCTTCGATTCGCTGACGATTCGGTGATAACCTTCAGTATGAACATAATTGTATTGGTTCATTAAACTTGATTCAATCATATTATCCATTGAATCAGCTGAAATTGATTTAGTTACATATCTGATTTGTTTGTATAAGTGATGAAATTCCTTCTGCTCAGGGCTTGTCCGGAGATATTCCTGAAAAAGATGGAACAGTTTCGCTTCTCGGCCAAAAAAGTGGTTCGCAAATTCCTCTTCTATTAAATAGACATAATAGTGCCTCATTCTTCCACCCCTCCGAAATAACTGTTATCGTTAATTATAATAGAATAGAGTATTAGAAATTTGTCTAAATAACAGAGAAATGCATCACTTTTTTTGTCGAAAAAGAGAGAACGATCAAAATCGTTCTCTCTCAGAGGTGATTATTGTTCAAGCAGCGCTTTTACTCTTGCCATTACGTTTTCAACAGTAAAGCCATACTCTTTCATAATTTTATTTCCAGGTGCAGATGCGCCGAACTGGTTAATCGCAAGAACATCGCCCTCATCTCCAGTATAGCGTTCCCAGCCCAGTGGAGCTGCCATTTCAATCGCAAGACGTTTTTTAACAGCCTTAGGAAGAACGGATTCACGGTACTCTTTTGATTGACTTTCAAATCGGTTCCATGATGGCATGCTGACAACAGCAACATCTATACCTTCTTTAAGCAGGGCATCCTGAGCTTCAACCGCAAGGCCAACTTCAGAACCTGTAGCTAATAACAAGGCATCTGCTGTTTCTTTTTTGCTTGCTGAAATCGTGTAAGCTCCCTTAGAAACGCCATCATAAGCTGTTTCAGAAGTACCTTTAATTGTTTTTAAGTTTTGTCTTGTCAGTACAAGTGCAGTTGGTGACGTTTCTGACTCTAATGCAATGCGCCATGCTGCAGCAGTCTCATTACCATCTGCCGGGCGGATTACTGATAAATTAGGCATTGCACGCAGAGATGGAAGCTGTTCAATCGGCTCATGGGTTGGTCCATCTTCCCCAACAGCAATGCTGTCATGTGTAAATACATACGTTACAGGAAGTCCCATAAGTGCAGCTAAACGGATTGCCGGACGAAGGTAATCTGAGAATACAAAGAATGTTCCTCCATATACTCGCAGGCCGCCATGCAAAGCCATCCCATTTAATGCAGCACCCATTGCAAATTCACGTACACCAAACCAAATATTACGGCCGCTGTAATCTTCTGCTGTGAAATCAGCAGCTCCTTTAATGGATGTATTGTTAGAACCCGCTAAATCAGCTGATCCTCCAAAGATATAAGGAATATTTTTTGCCAGTACATTTAATACCTCACCTGAGGATGCACGTGATGCAAGAGCTTTTCCCTCTTCATACACCGGTACTGCCTCGTCCCAGTTTTCAAGCAATTCGCCATTGATTCCGGCGTTCAGCTGTTTTGCAAGCTCTGGATATTCTTTTTTATAGCTTTCGAAAAGATCATTCCATTCCTGCTCTTTCTTAGATCCGAATTGTTCAGCAGATTCCTTGAAATGAGCATAAACTTCTTCTGGAACATAAAAGTCTTCTTCAAATGTCCAAGCATAAGCTTCTTTTGTCAATTTAATTTCGTCAATCCCAAGCGGCTTGCCATGTACGTCAGACTTTCCGGACATATTTGGAGATCCGTAGCCGATTGTTGTTTTCACTTCAATTAACGTTGGATGAGTTTCATCTTGTTTAGCGGCTTCGATTGCTTTAGAAATCTCTTCTAAATTATTGCCGTCTTCAACACGGATGACCTGCCATCCGATAGATTTGAAACGATCTTCAACATTTTCAGAGAATGATCGATCTAAGTCGCCATCAAGAGAAATATCATTTGAATCATATAATACGACTAATTTGCCAAGCTTCAGGTGACCTGCAAGAGAAGCTGCTTCAGAAGAGATACCCTCCATTAAGTCTCCATCTCCGCAAATAGCGTATGTGTAATGGTCTACTACAGGATATGATTCTTTATTGTATGTATGTGCAAGATGGCGCTCTGCCATGGCCATTCCTACAGCCATGCCGATTCCCTGGCCTAATGGACCTGTCGTTGCATCAACACCAGCTGTGTGATGGAATTCAGGGTGGCCTGGAGTTTTACTTCCCCACTGTCTGAAAGATTTAAGATCTTCCATAGATAGATCATAGCCTGACAAATGAAGCAGACTATACAGCAGCATAGATCCATGACCAGCTGATAAAACAAAACGGTCACGGTTAAACCATTCCGGGTTTTTAGGATTATGATTCATATATTGTGTCCAAAGCGCGTAGGCCATTGGAGCTGCCCCCATAGGCATTCCAGGATGTCCTGAATTTGCTTTCTCGATTGCATCGATCGATAATGTTCGAATCGTAGCAATAGATAAGTCTTGAATTGAATGTGACATAATTTGATCATCCTTTCAGAAATAACATTCTACTTTCTTATCATAGCGGTACACACTTTATGATACAACCATTAATCATGAAATGTAATAGTCCATTAAGATGTGTAAGAAACTATTCTAATGTATTATGTGCAAATTGAAAAGGAATACATCACAAATTGACGTATTCCTCTTATTAATGAAGGTTTCGCTTCTTCTCATCTTTTAGTTTTTGAGGTGTTACATCCGTACCGTTTGGGTCGAGGATCGTAACGCCTTTTAATGTATTTTTCATAGAACCGCGAAACACATGCAGGTATTCCTGTCTCAGGCTCTGCTGTTCTGCTAGTTCTTCAGGTGACAAAGCGCTTGATTTAGCCTTTTTTGAAAGCTCATTGATTCTAGCCATTTTTTCTTTTGAAAGCATGATGGTAACTCCTTTTTGTAGATTTCACTATGCTATCGTACTAAAAATGACTGTAAAAGACAACTTATTGGTCTCCTGATTGTTTTATATATTCCTGATATCTTCTATGTACCGTTGCCTTTGAAACATCATGTCCAAAACCTCTTAAAGTAGCAGCAATTTCTGCAAAGGTCAGTTTGTTTTGTTTTAAGCGGACAATTTCTGATACAGGAAGCTCTTTCTTGTCCTTTCCGGGGCTCCCATGAATATTAGACAGGTTATTTTGAGGCTTAAACCCATTTTTGACCGCACGCTGCATGCCTCTTTTGATTTTCAGATTGTGAATTTTTCTCTGATATTCTTCAACAATGCTGACGATTTCAAGTACCATGGAATCAGCTTCTGAGAGCAGAAGCCTGCCGTTATGCGTGACGGAATAAAGTGTTAATCCCTCTTTAAGCAGAAAATGAATGACTGCAATTCTGGCGTTTCCCCTCCCAAGCCTTGTTTCATCCTGGATCAGGATTGCATCCACCTGCTGATTTTTGATGCAGTCAAACAGTTCAAATATTCCGTCTCTCTCTATATCGTAGCCGCTGGCCTGCTCTTCAATCACTTTTACAATATTCATGCTGTGCTGCTCAGAAAGATTTATAAGCTCTTCCTTCTGTCTTAAAAGAGATGTTTCCTGTTCTTCTTTCACTGTGCTGACTCTGCAATAGATGATGGCGTTCAGTGTTCTCACTTCCCTATTTCTTGCTGGCTATTTGATTGACCTCATAATAGGCTGTTTTCTCTATTGGTATAAAGACTTGTTCACCAGGTTTAATGACTGCTGTCTCCATGCCGTTTTTTTCCTGTACCCACTCGACAAAATCTGTCTTAGAAAGATTGTGATGATCTTTAAATTGGTCAGCAATGCTCCAGATGCTGTCCCCTTCAGTAACTTCTATATTTACGTAGTGATCCATTCTGTCTTTTTCACCAGTATAAGACAAAGCAAAGACAGCGACAATAACGACGATAAAAAATGAGAGTAAATAAGAAAATGATTCTTTCAACATAATCCCCACCTCGAAATAGAATGTTTGTTCGTACTTTTGATATTTTCAGTATAATGAGAACAAACGTTTCTGTCAACGGATTTCTCGAACTTATGTTTGTATGCACAAGAAAAACATGCTATAATCAACATAAATTACAGGACGCGAGGTGCAAAAGATGACAAAATTATCAAAAAGACAGCAGGATATCTTAAACTTCATCAAATTAGAAGTTCAAAAAAAAGGTTATCCGCCTTCTGTTCGCGAAATTGGCGAAGCTGTCGGCCTTGCTTCTAGTTCAACTGTACACGGCCATCTGGCCAGACTAGAGAGCAAGGGACTAATCAGACGCGATCCAACTAAGCCCAGAGCCATTGAAATTTTAGAAGAAGAGACTTCACATATTCCAAGATCAAATGTTATTAATGTTCCGATTATCGGTAAGGTTACAGCGGGATCTCCCATAACAGCCATCGAAAATGTTGAGGAATATTTTCCGCTTCCTGATACGTTTGCAGCAGCAGATGATCAAGTATTCATGCTCGAAATTATGGGAGACAGTATGATAGAAGCAGGAATTCTGGACGGGGATATGGTTATCGTTAAACAGCAGAAGACGGCAAATAATGGAGATATCGTAGTAGCCATGACAGAAGATGATGAAGCAACAGTAAAACGTTTCTTTAAAGAAAAAGACTTCATTCGCCTTCAGCCTGAAAATTCAACTATGGATCCTATTATTCTGCGAAATGTTACGATTTTAGGGAAAGTCATTGGGGTTTACCGGAATATTCATTAAAGATCTTTGCTGCTAAGCAAAGATCTTTATTTTTTGGTTTTATACGCTCCAGCAAAGGGAATATAATAGTTGATAAAACTTAGAAGAGGTAACCTATGAATCCCAAAATTAACTATGATGAAATAACCATTCTGCGAACCAATTGCCAATTCATATTTCCCTTTTCTTGGGCTCATGACGGCATTAAGGAGTTAACTGAGAAGCTCTTAGCCAACGGGTTTGAATTTTTTTCAATTGAAAATGTTAATCAGCAAAATATATATTACGGGGAGAGCATTGATATCCCGCATAAATGTTTAAATCATTATTTTATGCCCTACATAGAACAAATCTTATTCCCTGACAAATATAAAGAAAAAGCCATAAACCGTTATTCAAAGCCTTTAAATTTGACTTGCAGACTTGAGACTGTGCACAATTCATTTTCTATGAAAGTTCATTCAATTGATATCTACCTTTGTCCTTTCTCTATCGGCATGGTAACGATTCGAACAGACCCTTTTAATACCAATGGAGATATCTCTTTAAGTGATGCACTGGATTTTATGGATCATTTTCGCGTTCTAGAGCCCTCAATTACAGAAGAAAAAGGTACTGTTCTCTATAATGGAGAAAAGCGTTTTGACAAGACACAGGATTTTATCTTCCAGGACCTTTGCCCTTTCATCGTCCCCTTCATAGAAAAAAGCGAGAATGATCAATCAGCTTATCTGGGCAGCCTCCCTTATTTTATTGATGAAAGGATGTTCGTATCCAGTTTTTTAACGGCTGCTCCAGATGATCAAATAACAAATAACGATTTATTCAGAATCGGACATATGAATGGATATAAAGAAAAAAAACAGCCATACACCTCTGCAAGCAATCAAAAGTATATCGAAAAATACGTAAATGATCATGTTTATGACAGATGGTCCCCGGATAGTTTTCATATTATCAGCGACCATACATTTACTTGCATCAGCAGAGACACCAAAAATGAAAAACTCATTGCTGAAGAAATGTATGGCCAGCTTTATTACAACTTGATTCTGCACTTATTTTATAAAATTGTCCTTTTAAAGCTTTCATACAGCTATTCACAGCTCTATATTGACCAAAAACAAGAAAAAATGGACAAACTGATTCGATCGATCGCCAATTTTACCGCCAAATATATTTTTTCTGAAATCAGCAGCCGGACTGAAGGACAAGAGCTTTCTGTTATGATGAAAGATCGCTTTAAAATTGAAACTCTTTACAAAGAGGTAATAAACACGATGGACAGTCTTTATCAAAATCAGGAAAAACTTGCAAGCAAACGTCATAATTCTCTTTTGCTGATCTTAACGACTTATACCGTTATCTCCGGTATTTACGGAATGAATCTGGTGATTGAAGACTGGCGGGGGAAAATTGAGTGGAGCAAGCTTGCCGGTTATTCTGTTTTTGAATATATATCGCTCGTTGTCGCTTTATCAGGTATTGCTGTGGGAAGTGTGCTTGCGGGGATAGCAATTATGAGACTGCTTAAAGACTACTTTGATAAGGGAAAATCTGAAAACCTCGACTGAGTAATGCCGAGGCTTTTTTTCTATATTACTTAATAAAAGCCCCCTCCTTCACCTTCTAGTATTAATTGATCGATTGAAAATAAATTTTTTAGCTTTTCTACTACGTTAAATGGATAGAACAGCAAAATATTTGTTAAAAAAAGACGGTATGAATTGGAATTTCATACCGTCAGTAAATTAAAACTGGGGAGTATTAATGTTTTAAGTTCTTTTTGCGCAGTTTGAGAGAGATATAACGATTATATAATAGTAGAAACACGAATGGATTAAGTATGAAAGACATTGTTAAACTCACTAGTGTTCCTAAAGCAACTTTATATGTAGAAATTAGAAAAAACCGTTCAAACACATAGAATAGTTATTGCACGGTTTGAATGTCTAAACCTTCTTTTTACCTGTATGAACTTACTCATCTTTAAACTTCTAACCTTCTATTAAAACAAGCATCTTGTTGATTTACACACTGGCCCGAACAAAATGTAACGACTTTATTTGTAATTAAACATCTTTATTGTCAGTCAACAGTACTTCATGGCACGCAATTTTTAAACGCTTTTTTATTTTATAAACAACTTTTTTTACTCAACAGTGTTTCCACAAATCAAATGATTCGTTCTAAAGATTTCATAGTTTCCTACTTAAAAGATATTTAACGTCGTTAATTATAGATGCACTTAAAAATTATTTCATAGTGCAAAAAATATAAATAAAAGACACCGCTTCTTTAATAAGCAGTGTCTCTCTTTAATAAAAGGAAAATCATGCAGCTTGTCTTCTGGCAAAACGTGAACGGACTCCAAAGTAAGCCGCTGTAATGAATAAATAAATTAAGATTGTGATAGTCGTTACAATAATAGAAGTAGTCGCAATTACACCAATCAATATAGCAAGCAGCGCCAATAGAGCTATCCAAGTCGTGTAAGGAAAAAAGCGAACATTATAGCTGACTTGCTGTGTCTGATTTGTGCGAGATTTCAAATGCGCCATCGCAATAATAATCCAAATACATAAAACTGTATATCCAAGAGAACCCATTAAATAATTAAAAGTCTTGCTCCCAGCAAATAGAGAAATAAGCACCCCTACATACAGCGAAGATGAACAAGCCAGTATCGAATAAACAGGCACCTGCCTTTTAGACAATTTTGCGAATAGTTTTGGAATACGTCCATCCACCGCTTGTGTATATAGTACACGCGACGATGCATATAGTCCGGAATTCATAGAAGAAATAATAGCTAACAATATAATGGCGTTCATAATGTGATCCGCATATGGAATTCCTATCATTTTAAACACCGTCACAAACGGGCTCTCCGGAACGCCATTCACTTGATTCCAGGGGATCAGGCTCACAATAACGAAAAACGGTAAAATATAAAAAGAAATAATCCGTGTCAATGTGCCTCTTACAGCTTTCGGTATAACCTTTTCTGGATTTTTTACCTCTGCCAAAGTAACGCCTATCATTTCAGTACCGCCGTATGAATAAATAACCACCAGCATAGCCATAATCAATCCATGTATACCATTAGGGAAAAATCCGCCATGCTTTGTAAGATGAGAAAATCCTGTTGCAGCATGGTCTTGAAACGGTACTAATAAAATGATTAAGCCAAATATGATAAATAATACAATTGCACTGATTTTTAACAGGGCAAGCCAATACTCTGTTTCTGCAAATAGCTTTACTGAAAATAAGTTTACAAGGGTAACAATGGCAGAAACAATTAAAGCCAGTATCCAAACCGGAATGTCCGGAAGCCAGTACTGCAAAAAAATAGCGGCTACCACTGATTCTGCTGCTATATTTAACACCCACATTTTCCAATATATCCAGTCAAGAAAGTGCGCAGCATAACCACCTAAAAGCGGCTGAATTAAATCACGAAATGTTCTAGCCTCTTTGTTTCTTACTGCCATTTCAGCAAGGCCCTGCATAATTAAAAGCAATATAATTCCTCCAACCATATACGCAATAATTACTGCCGGGCCTGCCATATCGATGGCTGTGCTGCTTCCTTTAAATAACCCTGCACCTATAGCTCCTCCCAGCGCCATCATCATAATATGGCGTGATGTCATAGTTCGTTTTAAGCTCTCTTGTTTGTTACTCATACTTTTAATCTCCTAATCTTTGTTGTAAGTATACAAAAAAGCCCATCGTCTCTTAAAAGAGACGATGGGCTTTAGGCCAACCGCGGTACCACTCTTATTGACTCCTTTTCTTACAGAGTCCAGCTTAGCGCACAGTATAAAATGCTAAACCTTGTAACGTAGATTAATCGTTAGAACCAAAAATAAACATATCGTAATCGGCTCTACCACTCCTAGGCGAGTTCAAAGTGCCATGTGACTGCGTTCCACCACCCCGCAGCTCTCTGCTCATCATGAACATTCTTCTACTACTCCTAATCATAGTGTTCGTTATTTTTATCATGTAATGTATGTGCACAAATAATATATTGCTATACTATACAAGCTGACAACCTCATTGTCAATGAAAATATCGATTTTTCTAAAACCTTACTGATGTCCTTTGATCCTTTACGCTTTTCACCCTTCTTACCCACTTTTGTTTCTTAAATTCTCACCTATTTTCGGTAAATGAAGGAACTATTCTTTAAACACGGGGCAGCACGCAATTTTGTGCGCTAAGCAAATTTCAACACAATTCGCACTTGTTTTGCTTGGGCTTGTCTGGAACTTCGGTTTATATCGGAATATATAGATTAACTATAGTGAATAATTCTTCTCCTTATTAGCTACATTATCTATAGCAGACTGGAGTTTGTTCCTGAATAGTTTCTTTCTTTAATAATGATTTTTAAAAAATTACTCGAAGTTATTACGTAGTCGATTGATTAATTCTTTTGCTGGTAAAGGTATCCTAAGGATGTTTTTCCATATGCATTACAGGCCACCGAAAAAGCATGGTCTGCTAAAGCATAAATGACTGCCCCGTGAACAGTTCCATATGCGTTTACCATATGGCTTTGCACTTCTAGTATTGCTTCTGCAAAACCAGCCTCAAATTTTGTTAACTGAATGCCCAGTGACCGAGCATACGGATCGTTTATTACTTGTTTATAAATTTGTTCGAAGTGTTTTTCATAAATTTGATACTCATCAATTTTCTTCTTTACTATTTATCTACCCCTTTGATTTATTGAATATTTTACTCCACCACCATTGATATAAGGAAACGTAATAGAAGATGGAGCATTAGTCATTACCAATGTCATTAAAAAACCAATTGCACCAAAATCATGTAGACAATCGTCCCCCCTGCTATAGAGAGGAGCATTTTTTTCTTCCAAAAGTGAAGTAGTGCAACTACCGCTACCGCAATAAATTCAGGGATGCCTTGACTTCCAGAAAGTAAACTCACATCCTTAAAACAATAAATGACCAAAAGCCCAATTACCGCTGGTGGCAGCACTTTACCGAGATACTGTACATACTTCGGTGTGGGTTTACCCGATGGGAAAACGATAAATGGAAGAAACCTTGTGAGCATTGTGCCTAAAACAACCATAGCAATTGTGATAAACTGCTGCGTTAAATTCATTGTCATATGGTGTTAACCTCAACTTTCTCCAATGGTTTTCTAAGAACGGTAAGTATCCCAAGAATCGCAAGCATAGCAGGGATAATGAAGTTGTTTCCGCCAAAAATAATAAGACTGACAATTGAAAGTCCAAGCCCTGCGAGAGCACTATGGTGCCTTTCCTCTTTCATCCACTGTTCAATGAAGATTACAACAAAGAGAGCAGTCATAACAAAATCGAGCCCTTCCGTATTGAACTTAACAGTTGATCCAAAAATCCCGCCAATCGCTGATCCTATGACCCAATATGAATGATTGAGAAGTGTCACAAAGAACATAAACCAGCCCTTGTCAACATTCTTTGGAACATCCACGGTACCATTGATTGAAAAAGACTCATCGCAAAGCCCATATATCAGATACAATTTTTTCTTACCGGTTCCCCTATACTTATCCAGCATGGAAATGCCGTAAAACAAATGTCGTGCATTCACCATTAAAGTAAGAAAAAGGGCGTTAATCGGATTGAAAGCGACAAGCAATAAATTGGCTGCCACAAACTCCATTGATCCTGCAAATATTAATAGACTCATCAGAATCGGGTAAATTGCGCTAAAACCTAACGAATTCATAAAGATCCCATAAGCAATTCCCAAGAAGATAAATCCTGCCAAAATCGGCACTGTATATGGAAAAGCCGAACGAAATGCAATCCATATTTGATAATTTTTTTTCATATGATTCACATCCTGAAAGGCTAAATTTATTTTAATTTAACATACAAAATCCATACAAAAAACAAGATAATTGTATGGATTACAATTATCTTTACATAGAATAAAATTCCCCCATTTTATCAAAATGAGGGTACTGATAGATGTTTTTCTCCAAATATATAAACAAACTCGTATAAATTTACCTTTTCAAATCCTACCATTTCATTAAGAATTCCATACAAAAATGATATGATTGTATGGAATAAGATAATAGAGGTGTAGTATGCCAGTAAACTCTTTTGAAAATTATCCAATGTCTTGGAAACCTGATAAGAAAGCATTAAAGCGTCCTTTTTATAAATCTCTTGCATCAGTACTTGAACAGGATATAATAAATGGCTTTTTAGCACCTGGGACCAAGTTACCTCCGCAACGAGAATTAGCGGATTTTCTTGACTTAAACTTCACCACTATTACCCGTGCCTACAAAATATGCGAGGTAAAGGGGTTAATTTATGCTGTTACGGGAAGCGGAACCTTTGTAGCTCCTAATGCCGCCCGTTCTATAACCATTTCCACAGATAAAATGGCAAACAGCATTGATCTTGGTTTTGTGGCATCTTTTGAGCAAACCAATGGTATTGTAACAGACATTATTCCAAAGGTTGTGGACAAAAGTTATTTGGAGCACCTACTAAATTACAACGATCCGACTGGTATTCCACATCAAAAAACGGCAGCTCTAAACTGGATGGAATCTTTCGGTATTCACACGGACCAAGAGCATATAGCAATTGTTTCTGGTGCCCAAAATGCGTTGGCTATTGCCTTGGCTGCTTTGTTTGAGCCTGGTAATAGAATTGCAACCGATTTATATACGTATGCAAATTTTATCGAGTTGGCAAAAATGTTCCATATTCAATTAGTCCCCATTCTCGGAGACAAGTTTGGAATGTTGCCAGACGAACTCGAAAAGCAGTGTTCCCAAATAAATATTCACGGCATTTTCCTAATGCCTTCTTGCTGTAATCCTACCACAGTTATGATTTCAGATAGTCGAAAGCAAGAATTAGCTGCGGTTATTCGTAAGCATCGTTTAATTTTGATTGAGGATGATATTCATGCATTTCTGACGGCAGGTATTATCTCCGATTACCAGCAGCCAATGTTCAATTTACTTCCAGAACAGAGCGTTTATATTTGCGGCACCTCTAAGTCAATATGTTCTGGATTAAGAGTTGCCTATATGGTATATGGGGATGTATTACGTGAAAAAATTTTGCAGGCTATTTTTAACATCAATGTAAAAACCTCTTCTTTTGATGCAGAGGTTATCACAGAGCTCATCTTATCAGGGAAGGCTCATGAAATTGTTTCCCAAAAGAAACAGCTTGCACAGTCTGCAAATAATATTTATTCGGAATATTTTCCTTTAAGAAAGAATGTTGGACATCCTCTTAGTTTTTATCGATGGCTTCCAATCCAAGGGCATAACGATGCGTTACAGTTGGAAAAGGATTTGAAAAGGCACGGTATTCGAGTTTTTCATTCTGATCGTTTTCTAAGCGGGCAGACCACCCCTGAAAAGTATTTACGTATTGCACTTTCTTCTACAAACTCATTAGACGAGTTAAAAATAGGATTAAAAATATTAACACAGCATCTCAACTAATTAATAAATTATTTAACATAAGCCCCCAAAAAAGTATTATCAAAAGCTTATTTATAAAGAAAAAAGCAACAATTCGAACGTTGCTTTTTCTAATTTAGCTTATTCGGAATTTTGTACGCTAGGAAACTTCAACCTAAAAAAAAGTCGAATTCCTTACTATACTAAGGATCCGACTTTTTTAAAAGAGGGTTCTAAACAGTTATAAAAATTGATTAGTTTCCATCTTAGTGGAATTTTTCCCCTTAACCTGCTTTAACGTCGCTACTATAAGAAAGCTAACAATCACTAATAAGAGCCATGAACTTACCTTTCCTAGATGAACGAGACTCCATGCATCGGTTTGGTTTGGATATTCCCAAGCTCCAAAGAACGTTGCGATATTTTCGGCAATCCATATAAAAAATCCGATGAGCACAAAAGAAAGTGCGAGTGGCATACGGTAACGAGTTCTATCAACCTCGAATGTGACCCATGATTGCCAAAAGACGATAATTACAAGTCCAGATAACCAAAAGCGGACGTCAATCCAATAATGGTGGGTGAAAAAATTCAAATAAATCGCAGCTGCAAGAGGTACAACTACCAAAAACGGTGGCCACTTAACCAGTTCAACCTTAAGCCTCCTCCACGCCTGGCAAAGATAACTCGCTACACTTGCGTACATGAATCCACTATACAAAGGCACTCCAAAAATTTTGAAATACCCTTCCTCTGGATAAGACCAGGAGCCCATATGTACCTTGAAAAGTTCAAGAGCAAGTCCAATAAGATGGAACAATGTGATAACCTTTAGTTCATCTTGTGTTTCAAGCCCAGAACGCACCATCCACCACTGCATCAGAAGGCAGATGATAAGCAGCCAGTCATACCGTGATAGGAAGGGAAGTGGCATAATTTGTGTAAAAGCCAAAGAGGCAAAAATAACGACAGGAAACAAACATGATAGGGCCTGCTCCCAACCAAAACGAACGAGTTGTTTTAGTGCTCTCACGATTTTTGGCCTCCAAAGGTTTTTTCTGAGAATTTTTTTAATGGTTAAATTCATGAGTAACTTCCCTTTTATGAATTTGATTCATTTAAATAATTGAAAAAGAAATCTTTCTTTTCCTTTCAAGATTAAATATTCCTATTTATTTAATCTTGGGCGTCTTCATCACTTCGGTATTCTAAAATATCCCCCGGTTGGCATTCTAATGCTTTGCAAATTGCCTCTAAAGTTGAAAGTCTAATTGCTTTTGCCTTTCCATTTTTCAATATAGAAAGGTTAGCCATTGTTATTCCAACTCTCTCCGAAAGTTCTGTTACGCTCATTTTCCTTTTAGCTAACATCACATCAATATTGATTATAATCGCCATTGTTTTCACCTCAGACCGTTAAATCATTTTCTGATTTTATATTAATCGCTTCTTGTAAAAGTCTTTGAAGAACAGCAGCAAAGACTGCGATCACCATTGAAGCAAAAGCAGGAACAATTCCGATTACGATGAGACCTGGTGCATCGTCTAGCTCTGCTACGAGATAAACAAATGGCATAATTACCACATACAAACCACTGATTGTTATTGCACAGAATTTGATATTCTTTAGAGCTTTTACAGACAATTCAGAGAAAGCTTGGTTCTTGTCAATATAGCTTAAAAGTTTAAAAGCCTGATACAATGCAACGAAAAACGGTATCACTGATACATACATACCTATTAAAATGGGATATAGTATATGGGCATAATCTGGATTTACTGGATTATTAGCTATCCAAGGTAACCCAAATATACATAAAGCAAGAACTGGAGTTCCAATTAGCAAAACAGCCATCCTTAAAAATAGTGTTGACCCTAGTTTCATAAAAAGCACCTCACTAAAAATTGTTTGCAATTTGATTTTAATACATGATTTATTGAATTTCAATAAATTTTTGCTCCTTTTTAATATATTATTATCGATTATCATATTCCTTCAATTAATAAAAAGCACTCCTCATTACAAGAAATGCTCTATAACTTTAAACTATTCAATTTATAACTTGTTCAACTGCTACCGTTAGTTTAAGGAGAAACCTTCACAATCTCAATAGAATAAACCTATTGAGACACATTCATAATGCGTCTAAATTAAGCTTTATAATGTCTCATAAGACTTATATCAAATTGCTTATCGTTGTAAATGTGCATTTTCCTGACGATACCCCATGCCCATCAAGCCAAGAAAATAGGTCACCACCAAAACGATAAATTGAGCTTATAAGTTACAAGAAAGTCCAAAATTTCGTTCTGGTGGTACTACAAAACTTTAACTTGATGGGTATGTGACGCTACCCCTTAAAAGGCTGTTTTATCAAGGCTGTGGAGGAAGTAGTAATACTGCAGGGGTGAAAATCCAATTGGAATACGATTTATTAAGTGGCCAATTTTTAAACGTACAGCTAGGACCAGGAAAGAACAATGATAAAACCTACGGGACGATCTGCCTTGGAACTGTTGAGAAAGGCGATTTATGTTTACGTGATCTTGGTTACTTTGATTTAGGAGACTTACAAGCCATTCATGTTAAA
Source organism: Bacillus sp. V2I10 (assembly GCF_030817055.1). Classification (NCBI taxonomy): domain Bacteria; kingdom Bacillati; phylum Bacillota; class Bacilli; order Caryophanales; family Bacillaceae; genus Bacillus; species Bacillus sp. V2I10. The sequence continues at coordinate 3,074,984 of NZ_JAUSYV010000001.1, forward strand.
GAGGCTTATTTTATCTCTCGGTTAAAGCTGAATACACGCATTTATATCAAGAACCCCCACCCAGAATTCTTCAACAATGGCATTATTAAAAAACTAAGTCGAAGAAGTCTAGAAAAATTATGTCAAGAATTTGCCCAAATTCTTGGTGGAGAAGGTATGTTAACTGATCAAGATGTTTGTCTCGTTCAAAAGTTCCGTGACATTGATTTTACTATAGAAGGTGTTCCAACAAGATCACCTCTAGTGAATCCTCAATTCTTCACCTTTGAAATCAGGGGTGGAAAAGTATTAAATTTAGGAGAAACAGTGCTTTTACAGGAAGAAGTAAATCCATTATTAACAGAGTTACGAAGACGAAACATCACCGTTACTGCCGTTCACAACCATTGGTTATTTGAGGAACCTCGTGCAATGTATATGCACTTCCAATCAACAGATGACAGCCCCCTTGTATTTGCAAGAAAAGTAAGAGATGCATTTAGAGTATTAAAAAATTAAAATATTGGCAGCCTCTAAAAAAAATTATTAACAAACTTCGTTGAAAAAAGGGATCTTTATCAGAGCCCTTTTTTGTTGAAGTTGCAAATATTTGGCTCTTGTTTGGCAACACTACACTTTAATTTACCTTAAAGGCTAAAAGGTTGCCATTAAGGCAACCAAAATTTTGTCTCTAGGAGCAACAATTTATTGTAACTATTAGGTTTATGGCTTCTCCTTCAACTTTTACTCTGGTTTTAGTCGGAGCTACTAAATGTGTACCAAAATACTGTAGGGTTCTTGATCACGAACAAAAACCAATTTAATATATTATAATAAAGTACTTAGTAAGTAAGAAAGGATTGAAAAAAATGTCTGATAAAAACATGTGTTCACTACACGGAATCGATGATGAATATATGCAACGTATGAAAGATAAAAGAAAAGAAATCATTGCTAACATTTCAGGATTAGCTCCGGTAAAACAACAACAAGTCATCAATCACTTAGACGAATTAATAAAAATAACGATATCTGCTTGTCAAAAGTGAATCCTAAGATAATGTTTTAGTTTTAATACAATTAGTAAGCTTTACATTGGTTGAACACCTGATCCACCACAACAACCACATCTTCTGCCCCGTGACAACAAGGGCAACATCCACTTCCTTGACAGTGGTGACATCCACGCCCACAATAACGACAACAGCCTGCACCATGGCAACAACGACATTTGTGCATATCCTCACCTCCATAAGATAACCACACATAGTATCGTTTTTGATAATTACAGCAAAGAAGGGGTATCTTTGGAAATCCGGATTTCCAATAATAAAAAGCACAATTTCTCTGCATTAAAATAGAGAAATTGTGCTTTTTTTGTTACTCCATAAACGCGCCCGATTGTGGAAGATCTTCATTAATGAACCCATTATAAAAATTCAAGATATAGATTTATTTGAACCTTATTGGAGATATGCAAACATACCCAAGAAGAAGTCTATCACCAATATCTAAACATTGTTGTACATTTACTTACCTATGAAGCAAAGTTGCTCGAAGGAACATCAGTCGCCAAAGAACACGTAAAACTTGAATGGCACCCTCTCAGCTCTTTAGACTCCCTCAACTGGGCCCCTGCTGATATTACGACGGTCAATAAGCTGCTTCAACAATATAGATAAATTACTTACTTACTTTTAAAAGAAACTGATCGATACGCTCTTTTTGCCGTAAGTGGTGCCGGAAATGCATTTCGATTAGCTGAAAATATTCCTCTGCATTTAAATATCCCATTGCACGGTGCTGAACTTTCGGGCTGGCCGGAATGTCAGAGAGCTTTCTTTCTATCTCCCGCATATTCTCAATGATTTGAAGCAGTCCTTCCTTTACAGGCACCATTTCCTTAAAGTGCTGTCACTGATGTTTAAACGATTCGTTACCTCTTTGGATGTTAGAGGTCTTTCCGTTCTTTCCATAGCGTTCATCCTCCGATCTTCTTTGCTGTTATTTTAAATCACCGCATACATTTAGGACAGATCCGAACTTAGATTCGGCTTCTACAAGTAGTGAAAATAAAGAAGCAGTATAAATATAAAAAAAGACATCCAATGAGGATGCAATTGCTGAAATTAAAAGTTTAATTATAAGCCTGCAAGTATCAGTCTAAACTGTTTGGTTGCAAGATAATTACATGTGATTGTTTCGTTTTGTCCAGAAGGTAAAATCGTAGCATTAATGGTGCAATTCTCAAGGTCAACAGAGTTTATAAGATAGGTTGCTAATACTTGACCAACACCATTTTGAATTTCAAGTACCAAACCCTCTTTAGTTTGAGATCGGAAAATAGAAAACTCTAATAAATTAGCAATTCAAACACATACAAAAACACAACGTGATTTTTTACAATTGCATTTAGATTTACCCAATATTTCACTCCTATAGTTAAAGAATGATACATTTTATGTTTGTGTAGGAGTTTAGCTTATATAGTTGTCCTACTACAACAACCTATATTAAGCCTATTTTTATTATGAAATGTGTTAATCGAGTGGGGGACATGCCTTTCTCAGATTACATAAATCAAACATATAATATCTACAAGTAATAGATTTCTATTACTAATATTCGAAAATAAGGAAGGATAAATTGGGAAGAAAAATATTTTCTACAGGTCCAATGGAAAACTTTCCGATGCAAAGTGAAAGTGTTTTCATTAATGTTCTGAATAATGACCAAGACGAAGTTACAGAAGTTCATATCAAAGGTTTCTCACTAAATGGAGCAAAAACGCTGATCAATCAGTTTATATTCATTGTACCTCCATTATCTTCTACTGTTAGGACATTTGATGTTTCTCTTGAAGTTCAATACGAAATGCAAATTCAACTAAGAAGTGAAACGGATGCTGTATTAATTAGTGTATTTGGTAAAGATAGTAACAAAAATCTTGTAGCTGCTCATCGTCTGGTTCATAGAGAATTAGTCCGTATTGATGAACTCACACCTTAAAAGGAAAGGCCACTCTTTTGTGAGTGGCCTCTTTTAACATTGAGAAACACACCTGTTTCAGGACTTCCATAAGATATAAGACGTTCCATTCTTCTTGGTCCTTAAGGATTGATTACATAAAATGTAATTTATCATAATAACTTAACTTGGCAGCCCCTACTGAACTTTGTCCAAATACCTATACAGTGAGGTTTTACTGATTCCAGTCGCTGCAGTAATTTCCTTAATGGTATAGTCCTTACTCTTATACATTTTAACGGCCATTTCTACTTTATATTCTTTCTTTGTAGGTCTACCGCCTTTCTTTCCTCTTGATCTTGCTGCTTGCAGACCAGACTTTGTTCGTTCACTAATAATATCTCTTTCTAATTCAGCAATGCTTGCCATTGTACGAAAGAAAAAATTTCCCATTGCAGTTGAAGTGTCAATACTGTCAGTAATTGATACAAAATGTACGCCTAAATCGCTAAATGATTCACTCAGTTCTATTTTCCTAGAACAATATACATTACACCGTATACTAAGCAATCTTCTCCATCTTCTCCTCTTTTTTATCCTCCTTTCCCATTTTTAGAGGTAATTTCCTAATTGCTCCTGCTAAACCAGAAGGGAAGCCAAGCAAGACAATAATATATAAGAAGCCAAGGATAATTGGCCATCGTTCAAAAATAGGATAAGTTGCTGCAAGCTCTGACAGATAGTGCCTTAAAAATTCAATAATCCCCGCTCCTACAATGGCACCAGCCAGTGTTCCCAGGCCTCCAATCATCGTCATTAAGAGAGCATCCAGGGTTACTTCTATAGAGAACACATTTGTATTGATAAAACGCAGTGATACAGCATATAGTGCCCCGCTGAAGGAGGCAGCTATTCCGGCAGTTACGCTGGCAATCAGTTTATAATGAAGAGATTTATACCCTAACGCCTCTGCACGATTCTCATTTTGCGAAATGGCTTTTAACACCTTCCCTGTCGATGATTCGGTAAAAAGCTTAAGCAGTATAAAAATGATAGCTACACTTAGCAGGGTTATATAATAGAAGGAAGTGCGGTCCCTGAACACTTCCGGAACACTGAATGTAAATCCGTCCCCGCCATGTGTCAGCCCCCGCCACTTTTCTGCCAGAACAAGGAACAGCTGTGAGACAGCGAGTGTCAGCATCGCATAAAAATGGCTTTTGAGCCTTAAGGACAGCAAGCCAATGATGTAACTCACCAAAGCTGACAGGAGGATGCCTAGACATAAACCTAGAAAGAAATTGACTAGAGTTGGTTCCAGATGATTAAAAATAAGGGCTGTACTATAAGCACCTATTCCAAAAAACATACAATGCCCAAAAGAAACGATTCCAGTATACCCCAATAGAATATCAAAGCTTATGGAAAAAATAGCAAAGATGAAGATTTGCGTAAACAAAATCAGCATGCTTCGAGAGTCGTTGACAAAGGGGAAAAGCAGCATTAACAACAGAATGGAGAACCCCCAATATAGCGGCACTTTATGAATTAGCCCTCTCATACTGCACTCCCCTTTTCTCCCAATAATCCAGTTGGTTTCACTAATAGAACGATTGCCAGCAGCATCATATTTAAAGCGAGTGATAAATCAGGCATATAATAAGCCATTAAGGCTCCAGCTATTCCTACGATCAAGGAAGCAAGTGCTGATCCTTGCAAGCTGCCCATTCCTCCAATAATAACAACAATGAAAGCCAATATTGCATACTTCATGCCCATTTCTGCAAAAACAACTCCTGAATAAGGCGCCAAAAGGGCTCCCCCTAAAGCAGCCAATGCCGCTCCCAGCAGGAAGACAAAGGTAAAAAGTCCCTTCACATTGATTCCAAGTACCTGAACCATTTCCTTATCCAGAACACCTGCCCTGATCATAAGGCCAATTTGAGTGCGGCTGAGCAAAAGCCATAATCCAAAGTAAAGAAGGAGTCCAACCACGATCACAAACAGGCGGTATTTTATAATGATGATCCCATCAAACTGATAGCTACCTTCCAGCCATTGCGGGAGATTTACACGTATCGGATTTGGACCCCAGAAAATTTTGATGCTTTCAGATAATACAAGCATACCGCCTAATGTAATTAGAAGCTGCCGTACATGGTTTCCGTAAACAGGACGGATTAGGAATTTTTCCATTACCCACCCCAATACCATTCCGATCACAATGGCACCAGCAATCGACAAAAGGAAGCTGTTTGTCTCCTTAAAGATCCAAGTACCGGAAAAGGCACCCCACACAAATAAACCTCCATGGGCAAAATTCAATACACTCATCAGCCCAAAGATTAAAGTAAGTCCAGCAGCCAGAAGGAATATAAGCAGCCCTGTTGAAACACCATTTACCAATAAATTAATAAAAACTTCCATTTTCAGCCCCCCTTCGCTCCTTACGCTATACCCAAGTATTTCTGGCAAGTTTCTTTATCTTCTTTTAAGTCCTCCATCCATCCTTCATGTACAATTTTCCCATCATCCATAATATAAAAGTAATCGCCTATTTCGCTCGCCAACAAAAAGTTTTGTTCAACTAGCAAAATTGTCGTTTTTTCTTTCATTTTAAGGATTGATTCCATTAGCTTCTCGACCATAATGGGTGACAGGCCTTTGCTTGGTTCATCGATCAGCAGCAATCCATCTCCATTTATATAGGCCCTTGCGATTGCCAGCATCTGTTTTTGTCCGCCGGAAAGCAATCCGCTTTTTTTGCGCCAAAATTTCTTTAAATCCGGAAAAAGCTCCAGCATCCACTCCAGTTTTTCATCTGTCTCTCCTTTGCTTTTAATGCGCGCTAAACTAAGAGTTTCTTCCACTGTTAATGTGCTGAATATCCCCTGGTTTTCAGGTACATATCCTATTCCTTTTCTGGATATCAGGTGTGTGGAGATTCCGCTAATCAGCTGGCTGTTATAGTGTACAGAACCAGTAGTTGATGCATTAAAGCACATGATGGAGCGAAGTGTTGTCGTTTTACCTGCTCCATTCCGCCCAAAAAGGACGGTAATGCTCCCCTCTTCTACTGAAAAGGACACTCCTTGTAAAATGTGATATTGCCCCAAATAGGTTTCTAGATTATCCACTTTTAATAGACTCACTGTGCAAGCCTCCCAGGTATGCCGTTTGAACTCTTTGATCCTTAATGATTTCCTCAGGATTGCCGCTGGCTAGCAGCTCTCCATTAAATAAAACCACCAGCTGATCAGATAAAAGCATGACCATCTCCATTTTGTGCTCGATTAAAATGATCGTGTGAGTTCCTTCCCTTTTTATATTCTCGATCACTTCCAGGATGGCAGGAATTTCTTCGATTGAAATTCCTGCTGTAGGTTCATCGAGAAGAAGCAATTCCGTTTTAAGAGCCAGCAGCATGGCCAGCTCCAGTTTTCTTTTTTCGCCATGTGCCAAATCTTGCGCCAGTACATTTCCCTTCCCTTTCAGCATACACTTTTTCATGACAGCTTTTGCTTCATGCTGCTGTCGAGCCATAAACGAAAACCGTGGAAAGATCGAGTAGAAATCTTTATTGGATGATTGTATGGCGAGCCGGATATTTTCAAGAACCGTTAACTCGGGAAAAATATTTGTGAGCTGGAAGGAGCGGCCAATGCCCCTTCTAGCCTTTAATGGAACCGATAGCCTTGTTACATTTTCGTTCTTAAAATAGATCTCTCCTTTCGTCGGTGTAATCTGGCCGCTTAATAAATTGAAAAGAGTCGTTTTGCCGGCACCATTTGGTCCAATAATGGAAATAAGTTTTCCACGCTGTATTTCTAGATTCACATCTTTTATGACATCATGTTCGCCAAACGAAACTGATAAGTTTTTGGTTTCCAAAATTTTTTCCATCTTGGCGACACCTCCTTGTTAGTTATAAGAACCAGCATTTCACTCCTTTATTCTAATTATTCTGAATATTTATTCGCCATTTCTTATCGGCGGTTCTGTTTCCTCCATGTTCAATTCTCTGATAAGGACCGGAACTGGATGATCAACGCCTTCCCGCTCTTCAAGGATTACCGCATACAGAGACTGCAAGGCCTGGTGGTCCTCTGCCCGGAATTTCATCGTTCCTTTCGGTGTCTCAAACTCTATATTTTCCATTGTACTGATCAAGCCATCGACATCTTTGTCCCCATCAGTCTTCTTGAGAGCTTCAACAATTGATATGGCAGCCGTCATTCCGCCAGCAGTAAACAAGTCCGGTATTTCTCCATCCAATTTTTTCTTATGCTCTTCAACCAGCCAGTCATTTACTTCATTATCCGGAAGCGTATGATAGTAAATGGAAAATCCGCTCATGCCTATTAGTGAATCCATTGTTTTAAGAGAAGCAATGTCCTGTGCTGCAGTCGATATTTTGATTCCCTGTTCCTCCAGCTGCATGTCTTTTAGCTGCTTCCAAGGCGCATTGGATCCTGCCCAAACAATATAGAGGTAATCAGGCTTTTCATTGATGATGCTTTGAATATTTGCTGTGAAATCAGTGGAATTTGGATCTGCATATTGTTCATTCACAATCGTGGCTCCCAGCTTTTCTGCCCCTTCTTTAAAAGCAGCGATTCCTTCTCTTCCATATGCATTATCTTGTGCGAAGGTGGCAATTCGCACATCTTTTTCAGCAATCGCTGCTGCCCCTGCGATTGCATCCTGTGAAGAATTTCTCCCTGTTCTGAAGATATACTTGTTCCAGTTTTTCCCGGTAATACTATCCGCGACCGCAGGCTCAACTACCATTATCTTTTCGTATTCTTCAGCGAGCGGCAATACGGCCAGCGTGTCTCCTGAACTCGAAGAACCGACTAAGAAATCTACTTCGTCCTCTTCCAGGAGCTTGGTTGCTTTTCTTACAGCAACATCAGGCTTCGTTTCCGTATCTTCCACAAAAAACTCGATCTTCTTGCCTGCTACTTCATTTGACCCCTCTGTTGCATATTCTAATCCAAGTTTAAATCCCGCTACTGTTTGCTTTCCGTACGTCTCAAGCGGACCAGTTAAAGAAGCTAGAACGCCAATTTTAATGGTTTCTTCTTCTGAACTTGTAGTGTCTCCTGAACAGCCTGTGATGAATGAAAGAGTGAGAGCAATAAAGAGTGTTAATACGGATTTATAGCCTTGCACATTACACTTCACCAAGCATCCCCCTATTTTTTAATTTTCTTTTCTAAAAAACTGAATTTTATGGAACAGCCCATCTGCGATAATGATATTCCCGTTGCTATCTATATCAAGACCTTGAGGAGAGAAGAACTGACCGTCGTCTCCGCTGAAAGAACCAAAATGCTCTAAAAATCTTCCAATCTCATCATAGACATTCATCCGGTTGTTTGAAGTGTCGGTAACATATACACGGTCTTGTTCATCAATAGCTATCCCAGTAGGTAAAAACAAATCTCCCGGTCCTTCACCCCAATTCTCCAGCGGATCCAGGTTGCCGTTTCCGTTGTTTGTTCCCCACTTAGCAATAAACTGGCCGTTATTATCAAATTTTTGAATCCGATTATTTATTCGGTCAACCACATAAACGTTGTCTTTAGAGTCAACTGCGAGCTGCATAGGCTGAGAGAATTCACCATTTCCTGTCCCTTTTCTTCCCCATTCTTTCATATAAACGAAAAAGGGATTAAACTTTTGGATCCGATTATTTTCAGAATCAGATACAAAGATATTTCCTGTACTGTCAACAGCCACCCCACTAGGAAAACGGAAATATCCGCTTAATGTTCCTAAAGAGCCGTAAGCAGTAAGGAATGTCCCTGAATTAGAGAACTTTTGTATACGGTGATTGACCGAGTCTGCAACATACACATTGTCATAGCGGTCAACAGCTATCTGTCTTGGTACGAAAAATTGACCTGCATAACTGCCATAGCCAAAAGGCCCTCCAGTACCGTACATACTCCCCCATTTACTGATCAGACTTCCGCTTGAGTTATATTTCATGATTCTGTGATTAAATGAATCAGATACAAACACATTCCCCTTTGAATCACTTTGAATATCAAAAGGTCCTGCATATTGTTTGTCTCCGTATCTTCCAATGCCAATAGACATTTTATAAGAGACACTCAGACCGATTTCCTTATACACCTCAATTCGGTTATTGCCTGTATCGGTAATATATAAATCTCCATCCTCATCCGGCAGTATCTGATTAGGATAAACTAAATTTGGAAAAATCCCTGTTGTATAAACAAACCGATCTGATTCATCAAATTTCATTATTCGATTATTATAGGTGTCCGCTACATACAAAGCTCCAGATTTAGGTTCAAAATTAATTCCTCTTGGGTGGTAAAACTGATAAGAGCCTGTTCCTGGTCCAAGACCGCCAATTTTCCGTTTAAAGCTGCCGTTCTGGTCAAACACTTGAATCCGATTGTTGTAAGTATCGGCTACATAGACTTCACCTTTATTGTTAATCGCAATGCCTTGAGGCAACGCCATCTGTCCATTGCCTTTACCATAGGAACCTATAGTAAGAAGATATTGGCCTTCAGAATTAAATTTTTGAATTCGATGATTAAATTCATCTGTGATGTAATAATTATTCTGCTGATCTACCGCAACTTCTCTAGGAAAGCCGAATTGGCTATTCTCTACCCCTTTTGCCCCCCAGCTTTTTAAGTAATTGAATTCAGGATCGAACTTTTGGATCCTATAGTTTCCCGTATCAGCAACCAGAATATTGCCGTCTCTATCAATTGCAATGCCAAAAGGCATATTAAATTGACCCGGGGAATTTCCGAGCGATCCATATGTCTTAAGTATTTTCCCGGAAGAATCCATTTTTACGATCCGATGATTTCCCATATCAGCCATGTAAATATTACCGAAGCTATCTTTAGCAAGAGCTACAGGTGTCCGGAACAGATTGGCAGGATCAGTCTCATTTCCCCATGCATTCTGGAAGTAATAGGACGCTTCTGTATAACTGCTGTTGCCTCCTAAAAAGGAAAATAGAATGAGGAGAAGTACTATTCGCTTTATTCTCTTCATTTTTTCTCTCCCTTCCACCTAACAACCGTAGCAGCCCAGGTGTATCCAGTTCCTGCACTAACTGTTACAGCAATGTCCCCAGGTAATAAGAGTCCTCGTTCTTGGGCAAAATGCAGTCCGATGCAGGGGTCAAGTGAAGACATGTGGCCATGGTGATCGAGATATATTGCTTTTTCTTCTGGAAGTTCTAGAGAGTGTAAAAGTTCCTTGAACATTGAACGTTTTGTATGCAGTGGCAATAGGAGTTTAATATCTTGAGAAGTATATCCGCTTTTATGAAGTGCTTTTCTAATAACATGGTCAAAATTTGAAATAGAAACAGGATCCAATCTTTCTTTCATCGATAATGGGTCTTTAACATCAATATAATGAAGGCGTTTTTCGACGGTTTCAGCGCTGGCAAAATGTTTGGATCCCCCAGCAGGCGTCCGTACATCGTCATGAAAAGAGCCGTCTGTCAGTATGGCGCTTTCTAGTATTTCACTCTGAGAGGAAGTTCTTGTTACCAGTGCAGCAGCGCCTCCATCCGCAAAGTTGAACATGAAACGAGACCGCGGGTTAGAATAATCTACGATTTGAGACTCTTTACATCCTCCCACTAGCAGGATGTTTTGTATCGATTGGTCTGAAGCAATCATGTCCTTTGCCACCTTTAAGGCAATAGGAAAACAAGAGCTGACATTCATGATTTCAAAAGCATATGCATTTTTAGCACCCAATTCATGCTGTATTTTCGGTGCACTTGACCAGACGTAATAATCCTTATGCGGGCTGCCAAAGTAGATCACCACATCTATGGATAGCGGGTCAAACTGTTCTATTGCCTGCCTGCCCGCAGCAATTGCAAGGTCTGAAGCATGGATGCTCTCATCCGCAACATACTTTTGAAATAAACCGAATTTTTCTATAATCACCTGTTCGGGTATTCCCGTCTTTAAAGCCAAGTCGCTCGCTGTTTCGATTCCAGGAGGAAAAAAGGCTCCTGTCGTTTCAATGCCGATTCCCATCAAATTCCACCTCCATCCTCAGGTACCATCATCTTGGCAGTACCCGTCAATACTAGTGTCTCATCCTGATTAAAGCACTCTGTCAGCAGCGTCATAATTCTTTTCTCCTGTTCAATTTCTTGAACAGTTGCTTTTGCAGTAATCGTATCGCCTATAAATACTGGTGCTTTAAATCGGATGCTCTGCTCTACATAAATGGAACCTTTTCCTGGGAGATGAACACCTAAAAGCTGTGATAATAGGCTTGAGGTCAATAAACCATGTGCAATACGCTGTTTGAACCTCGTTTTTTTGGCGTATTCCCCATCAATGTGGATCGGATTGAAATCACCGCTTATTCCTGCAAACAGAACAAAGTCTGTTTCTGTAATCGTTTTGCAGCAGGAGGCTTGCTGGCCAATTCTATAACTATTCACCACTTCACCTACTTCCTATGAGTTGTGTTTTTTGAATTTTTCCAGTTGCATTCTTCGGAAGCTCATTTAAGAAAGTAATTTTCTTTGGATTTTTATATTTTGCTAGATATTCTCTGCAATATATGAGGACATCACGCTCTGTTAAAGCGCTTCCATTTTTCTTTACAATAAAAGCCTCGGGGACCTCACCCCAATGAGGATCAGCCTGCCCAACTACTGCTACTTCGGCAACATCTTTTATTTGGCTGATAACTTGTTCCACTTCAAGCGGATAGATGTTTTCCCCTCCAGAAATAATCATTTCTTTCTTTCTGCCCACTATAAATAGGAATCCTTCATCATCCGCCTTCGCTAAATCTCCTGTCAGCAGCCACCCATCTTTCATTGCATCATTTGTTGCATCAGGCCGATTCCAATATTCTTTCATTATATTTGGCCCTTTAACTGCCAGCTCACCAACTTCTCCTTTTTCAACTTCACTGCCCTCCGAATCTATCAGCTTGTATTCGGAAAATAAAACTGGCTTTCCTATAGAGCCCTTTTTACGTGGCGCATCCTCTTTTGTAAGCATAAAAAGAGTAGGAGACGTTTCTGTCATTCCAAAGCCCTGGCCGAATAAAAATCCTTTATCAAAATAAGCTTCTATTAATTCATGCGGACATGGTGCTCCTCCATTATAGAACCAGCGGACTGCGCTCAAATCTGCACTTTGAAAAGCCGGACTAGTGAGCAATGCCTGGTGAATCGTCGGAACACCCATCACAATGGTTACCTTTTGTTTTTCTATCATAGATATCGCTTTTTCAGGTTCAAACTTCCCTGGAATGACAATCGTTCCGCCTGAAAATAATGACGGAAACGCAAATAGCCCGATTCCTCCAATATGAAACAGAGGAAGCAAAACGATGCAACGGTCCTCCGACGTTAGATCGATAGCAAGCTTGTTATTGATGGCATTCCAGAACATATTGCCTTGTGTTAAAACCGCTCCTTTTGGCTTACCGGTTGTACCTGAGGTGTAGCAAATTATGAATGGAGTCTCTTCGTCTATCTTTTCTTCAAAATAAGAACTGCTGACAGGAGAACCCTCTTCTTGAAATAATTCTTCTAAAAACTCCAAGTTTTCCAGAGCAGTATGCGTGATTAGGGATGCTGCAAACTCTTCATTTTCTTTTTCTGCAAAAATCATTTTGGAGCCGCTATCATTCAGCTGAAAAATAAGTTCCTTCGCGCTTAATCGAATATTTAAAGGGACCGCTATACATTCTGTTTTAGCTATCGCAAAAAGAAGAACTATGTACTCAATCCGGTTGTGTGATAAAATGGCAATTCGTTCCCCTTTTTTTCCTTTAAGTTTTTCCTGGATCTTTGTAGCAGCTGAATCAATCATTCTATTCAGCTGCCTATAGGACACCTTTTCTTTTTCTGTTATGACCGCTATTCGATCTGGATGTGTGTTTCCCCATTTCTGAATCCAATAGGCAATTCCTTTCATAGAACTTCCCCTTTACTTATTTAGCCCCTGAAATATGAGCGTCATCGCAGAATCAAACGCCTCTGCAGGAACATCCTTTTTTTCCCAATACACCCATCTCATTCCCAAGAACTGTCCAATCGACATTAAACAATAAGCAACTGTCTCTTGATCCAGGGCTTTAAATTCACCAGCCTCAACACCTTGAGACAAGCTTTTTAAAAATCCATTTGCAAGCTTTCCGTAATACCACCTGAAAAGCTCTTGATCTACCACAATAGCCTGCTGGACGATACTGTATAAATTAGGATGATTTTTGACCCAGCTGAAAAATGCAAAAAAGCCATTCCTCTGTGCTTCCTCAAAGGAAGAACTGCCTGCCATTCCTTCTTTAATCGCGATGCGTAAATCCCTGCTGTAATTTCGGATTAACTCATCGAAAATATCTTTCTTTGATGGAAAATAATTATAAAACGTTCCTTGGGCAACCTTCGCTTCTTGTGAAATGTTGACGATGGAAGTTTCAAAATATCCTTTCTGGCCAAAAACCACCTCAGCTGCCCTTAATAGCTTTTCACGTGTTTCCATTCCTCTTTGTGTTAGTACTTTTTCCTCATCCAAATTTTTAATTGACACCTGAATCACCTCTCAACTTTATTATATATAATATTCTAAAAATTACAACAATTACTTTCTAAAAATTGAAAAAGGCAATTTTTAAAGGTTTGAGCATAAAAAAAGAAACTGTTTTTTTCAAACAGTTTCAACTCGACGATTCTGCATGGCTTTTCGCCAAACATTTTGGTAAAACATGTGTATTATCATATCAATTAATTCTTGCTTATTAATTTGGCAGACTGTCTTACAAACAGAAAAGAGAAAAATGGTTCTGGCGAGAAAATAATTTGATAAAAAAATAGAACCTATAAATGTTGCTTTTCCATACTGAATACCGTCCTCTAGATTCGAGCATCAGTGTGTCCAAGATTTAGAGATTAATTTAAAGGTAGCTATTTTTTGGCACCAGAACTCTTTTTTATATTATGTCTAAGTTTGACAGGCTTTTCATTCAAAACCCATGCTTTGAATCTATTTTAGCTTGGTAGATATAGGACAACCTTTAAATTTATTATACAAAGTTAGTTTGTAATAATATCGCCATCTTCATCATCATGCGGACTGTCAGAATTAGATAAATCTCTTTCTAGCAGTACCACTTTCTCTTTTTCATTCCAGTTCACTTTATATCCTAATGACTTTGCGACTTTTATAACAGGTAAATACGATTTTTTATCCGATTGGTATATCATTAAATCCGTTGATTCGATAACACCTAAACCGAGTAGCAATTTATCCGATTGAATATAAGGTTTTCCGTCTATTATCTTCATTTGGCCAGATGTATATGGATAAACTGCACCATTTACTTTTAAGGTAAACGGTCCCTTTTTCTCTTCTTTTATTTCTTCTGGCTCTTTGGACATATATGATATTGCATCTACACCAAGAACCGTTCCCTCTCTTGTGTTATCGGCTCCTCCGTACATTTTGCCATTTTCATAATCAAAGACAACTGCCTGAACGTTTCCAATATGTTGTGGCTTTTCTTCAAATACATGTCCTTTTGCCATTAATTCTAATCTTGTATTTTGACTAATTCCTGGTTCCCACCTAACAGTCGGATAGCCTCCGGAATAAATACGAGGGGTCAAAATAGCTTCTTGAATTGGCATTTGATGATCAATAACGTTTATAATTGTTTCTGCGACTGATGCGATAATCGTTGGTCCCCCTGGGGAACCAAGAGCCATAAACGGCTGTCCGTCCTTTAATAGAAGGGTGGGTGACATACTGCTTCTTGGTCGTTTTCCTGGCTCTACTTGGTTAACGCCACCTGGAGTCGCGTCAAAGTCTGTCATTTCATTGTTTAACATAAACCCGTAGTCTGGAACCATAATACCAGATCCAAACACCTGTTCAATCGTTGTTGTATAAGAAACCATATTTCCCCACTTATCCATGACAGAGAAGTGAGTTGTTTGTCCAATAGGATTATCTTCTTTTACTGTCACTTGAGCAGAAGATTCCTTGCCTTCATACTTCCATGGGTCGCCTTCTTTAACATCGGCAGTAGCCTTATATGGATTAATAAGCTTTCTTCTTTCTTTTATATATTCTTCATCTAAAAGTCCCTTTGTCGGTACATCATAAAAGTCTTCATCTGCCATATAAGCTGCTCGATCGGCATAAGCCAAATGCATTGCTTCTGTTAGATGATGAAGATACTCTGGTGAGTTCACTCCCATCTTTTGTACATCGTAACCTTCTATTAATTTTAAAATTTCTTGAACAGTCAAACCACCTGAACTTGGTGGAGCTGCACTTACAACTTCAAAGCCTCGATAATTCGATTTAACAGGTTCTCTTTCTTTCACCGCATAGTTTTTTAGATCTTCCGTTGTCATCGTTCCACCACGTTTTTGCACTTCCTTTACAAGTGCTTCACCAATTTCACCTGTATAAAATATTTTAGACCCTTGTTGTTGAATTAACTTAAGCGTCTTTGCTAGATTCGGTTGAACGATGGTATCTCCCTCTTTTAAGGGTTTACCATTTGGAACAAATACGTTCGCTGCTGTTTGGTATTTTTGAAGTTTTTTTTCATTTTCATCGATATATTGAGCCATCGACCAGTTGACTTTAACTCCTTTTTCAGCTTGCTCAACGGCTGGATCAATAACTTGAGATAATTTCATTGTTCCATATTTATCAAGAGCTGTTTCAACTCCCTTTATCGTTCCTGGAACAGCCACTGCTTTTCCAGTAGTATGACGTTCATTAAAAGGAACTGGTTTTCCTTTTTCATCTAAAAAAAGTCCGGATGTTACGTTCTTCGGAGCTATTTCACGACTATCAATCATTGTTATTTTATTTTCATCTTTGAGGTAAATCATCATAAAACCACCGCCACCAATTCCGGACATCATTGGTTCAACAACGTTTAACGACAATTGAATAGCTGCTGCTGCATCGACTGCATTTCCACCTTGTTCTAATATTTTTTTCCCCGCCTCAGCAGCTAATGGGTGGGAAGCTGATACTATTCCTTTTGTTTCTCCTTTTTTCATTGAATCATCCACTCCAGGAACACTTGCAAGAGCGGGTGTAATCATACAAAAAAAACTAAAAGTAACTAAAATAAATCTCTTTAGATATTTCATAGATAGTTCTCCTTTTGAAAAATTTTGTTAAATTATATAGCTTCACTAGTAAACTATACGATTTTAAGATTTTCGTTGTTTTTCCCTCTTATGATCCTAGAGAAAGAAATTATGAACCTTTTTTTCGAGTCGTCTATTTGGTTTCAGCTAATTATAAAAAGTCAATATATCATGATATTTTATTAGTTATTTTGTTTATGTAGTCTACTTTCCCTTTTACATTAAACTGACCTTCCCATTTTGATATGACAACTGCTGCAAGTGAGTTACCAACTACGTTAACGGCTGTACGACCCATGTCTAATAAACGATCAATTCCTGCAATAAACGCTAATCCCTCAACTGGTAGACCTACTGATCCGAGCGTAGCTAATAATACAACGAATGATACACCTGGAACACCAGCAATTCCTTTTGACGTGACCATTAAAATAAGCATTAATGATAATTGCTGTACAATTGACATTTCAATTCCATACATTTGAGCAATAAAAATCGCAGCCAATGCTTGATATAATGTTGAACCATCTAAGTTAAATGAATAACCCGTAGGAATTACAAATGATGTAACTGCTTTTGGACATCCCATTTTTTCCACCTTATCCATAATTCTAGGTAATACTGTCTCAGAGCTTGCTGTTGAAAATGCTAGAAGTAATTCATCTTTCAATACTTTGAGGAAATGAAAAATATTAATACCTGCCCATTTTGCTATTAATCCAAGTATTACAATGACAAAGAAAGTCATCGTTCCATATGCTACAAGAATAAGTTTACTTAACGGAATTAATGACTGAACACCGAATTTTGATACGGTAATACCAATTAATGCAAATACGCCAAATGGTGCAAACTTCATAATCATGTTTGTAACTGCAAACATCGCTTCTGCTGTACCTTGGAAAAACACTAACACTGGTTTTCCTTTTTCACCAATTGCTGCAACACCTAATCCAAATAAAACGGAGAAGAAAATGATTGCTAACATATCACCTTGTACCATTGACTGAAAAACGTTAGTTGGAACAATGTGTACAAATGTTTCAGCAAAACCACTATGTTGCGTTGCCTCTGTCGTGCTGACATAACTACTGATATCAGACTTTTCAAGAGCAGATTTATCTACACCAGCACCTGGCTGAAATAAATTTGCAGCTAATAATCCGACAACAATAGCAATTGTTGTCACAATTTCAAAATATAGAATCGTTTTACCGCCTAACTTTCCAAGTTTTTTAATATCACCAACACCAGCTACACCTACAACAATACTCGATACAACTATTGGAACAACTATCATTTTAATTAAGTGAATGAAAATGTCACCAATTGGTTGAAGAAACTCTGTTACTTTTGGATTTTCAAAGAAAATTGCTCCTACGATAATCCCTAAAATTAGACCAATACAAATTTGCCATGCAAGTCCGATTCTTTTCATATATGCTCCCTTCTTTAAACAAGTTTTTTATAAAACTTGTTTACTATCATAATCATTAATTTATTTTCATTAAATAATTGTGTCTGACTTTCTTACACACACAACCAAGAAAAAAAAGAAAAAAAGTCGCCTTAAAAGTAGCTAAGTTCATTAAGAGAATAATTGTATCAACATTAGGAGTAATCCCTCTTTCATATAATTGAATTATTGAATTAAAAGACTTTTTTAAAAACGGCTCCTACCATAAATAAACCCAATAAAAATTTGTTTAGTCCGAATCTATCCGTGAAACCCCTTTCATTTTTATTTTTGGAAAATTTGATTAGTTGTCTGTACCTTTTTTAATAATTGAATTTTCTAACTAAAAAAATTATATCAACTCTTTTTTTTGTAAAAAATAGAAAAAAAAGAAAAAAAGAAAAAGCTTAAGTTTTGGCTCTTTCACCTCAAATACGGTTTCAGAGCCAAAACTTATGCTTTAAACAGTAGGTTATATCCACTGATAGAGATTTTTAGGTCTACCTATCTTTTGATAACTCACAATTGAACGAATTTTTTCTTGTTGTATTAGATGAACTAAGCATCGGTAAACGGTGGGATAAGCTAAACCTACTTCCTTCGTAATTTCAGCTATTGCGCATGGGTAACTAGACGATTGTAAAAAAACTGAAACATGGGTTAGGGTCGTTTGACTAATTCCTTTTGTTACAAAAACATCATCTTTTTTCTTCATTGTTGCTTCAAAAAGACGTCTATGTAATTGAATCCGAGAAATTAGGTCAGGCGCTTTTATCGGTTTTAGTGCAAAATCCGTTGCTCCTTTATTTAGAAAGCAATCAGCAATCTCCTGTCGTTCATCCACTGTTAAAACGAGAATAGGAACTTCTTCATTGAACTTGCGGATCTCATCCACCGTTTTCAGACCATCCATCTCAGGCATATGAAAATCTACGAGAACGACGTCCACTTCGTTTTCTAATAATTGGGATACACCTTCTTTTCCATTGCTACAGACTATTGCCTTCCATCCTGCAAAATCACAAATCTCATTCAGCATATAGCGAACGGATTCATCATCATCAATAATTAACACTTTCATTATTATTCCCTCCTACTAAACGAATCCAAACAGTGGTTCCTTTCCCAATTTTACTCTCAATAAAAACAGTTCCCTCATGTCCTTCTGCTACTTGTTGAACAAAAGATAACCCAATACCGGGATGCTGTTTTGTACTGTACCCTGCTTTCCAAACCTTCTCTTTTTCCTCTTCCGTCATTCCTATCCCGTTATCCGATACGCCAAACCAAACCTGCTTGTCATAAACCTTGGCCTGTATGGTCACTTTTCCTTCAGCTTGCCCTTCAATAGCATCAAAAGCATTATTAATCAAATTGACCATTGCACGTGTCATCCGTATTTTATTAATTCTAAGTTGGATGTTTTCATATTTATCAGGCAATTCAAAATTCACCTTAGTGTTAGTACTGCTCAAACGACTGGCATGAACATAATCAATCAACTCTTTTAAAGAACACCACCTTTTTCGAGATTCATACAAAATTTCGGAAATCATTTCATTCATGGCGCGAATGGATATCGAAATTTTCTGGCAATATTCCTTAGTTTTTCCATCTTGAATACGGATCTCAATTAGGGATATTAGTCCCTCAATGGAGGTTAGTGGAGTTTTTAGATCATGAACCAGATTCAACACTTCTCTGTCTGAACGAGCTTCAAGTGCTTTTAATTTTACAAGATGAAGGTCTTGACTAATTCTCCACTTAACCAGATAGTTAGTCAGGATGACGGAGTTAATTAGAAATATGGAACATAAAACCAAACCATATAACGAAAGGGATTGGACAAATCCAATTTGAACCGCCCATTGCTTAACTTGCGTTGAAATGGCTCCATGACCAAATCCATAGGCCGTAAGAAAAGGCACCTCATCTAACCATTGCAACCCAAAAAGAACTTGAGCCAGAATAATCGATTTCATAAGTAGATTCAACCTTCCTTTTCCCAACCTTTGCAGTAAGAAAATGGAAAAGAGCAAAATGAGGGCTGGAGAGCCAAAATGAAATTTTGTTTCATACGATACATTGATGATAATGTACCTAAGCGGAATGAGGATGAGAGGAATAGCTATTTTGGGCCAATTTTGCTGCAATCGCTCTCCTATCTGATCCCCTACCAAAAAGGCGCCTAAATAAAAGGGAAGGGCACGGATTGTATTAAGCGTAACTAGTAAAAAAGCAATGATTAGTAGCGAGTCCCCACTCGGGTTCTGTTCCATATTCTTGATTAATGTACCTAAACCTATCTTTTCCGAATTAAACCATTGTGACATAGAGATACTTAAAGACATTAAAGCTATCCCTAGCCAAATTACTCCTGTATTAAGTACTTTGCTCATACCTTCTCCTTTTAAAATTCCGAATAAGACGGTTGGGTTTTGTTACTAATAAATAACTCAGATGATTCGTACTCTCCATTACCTGCGTCTTATTCATTAATAAATATGAATAGTATAAAAATTCCCTAGTTTGATAGAATTTTTGTACCAGAACTGTTGTAACGATGAAAGGTACAACAACAAAGCTGTCATCACCTAAGAAATAAAATTAGGAAATTGTTAATTACCTCGTTATATCATTCTGTGCTTTTTGAATTGCCAATCTAGAATAATACTCAAGGCTAAAAAGTACAATCAAGCTATACTTATTTTCCTACCACAACTTCCCCTATTTGAGTATTCAAATGTCCAATTAAAATAATATCACTATTGATATCACTATGTTTAGTTGTCATAGATATAATTTTCGCAGGTTTTTTTATAATTAAGACTAATAATCCTTTTCAACTAATCCTCCTACATTCTTCAACTGTCGAACATGGTTGAATGTTCTTCATTAGTCTAGTGGCTATCCCTCCATGCGGGTTAAATCTTTGTTGGAAGGGAAATTAGTTACGTGTTGATAAATTCCCTTCACTCTTTGGTGAAAGCAGATACTTTTTAAAAGGGGGAATATTTATTATCTTTGTCAGATTAGATATTTTATGTACATGTATTTTTGATGAAAATTAGTGTTGAGGCAATCCCATTCTTTAATAATTAAATAATACTAATATTAACATTAAGGTTAACAAAAGGAAGAGGTAGCTGCATCAGAACCTCTCTTTGTTCTGTTGTAAGCAATTCTCTTCCTCTCGCAATTGTCATCTCGGTTCATCTTATTTCTAATCAAGTATACAGTCTATTAATCTAATTATATATCAATAGAGTGTACCCTATTGATAAAAATAGACTGATCGTTTTTTACCGTTCAGCCCATAAATAATTATCTTACTCCAGAAAAGCGCCTGTTTGTTGAAGAACAATAGCCTGTTCCAGTAAAGAACTTTTTTGCAAAGAAAAGAACTTTTTATACAGAACGCTCATTCTCTTTTAGGCGACAACTAATCATCCGCGTTATTCGGCGCATGGAAATTTAATGGACAAGCACACGCATGGAAGTTTGGATATGTTCCGCATACTTTTTAGCCTCTTGCTCGAGATATTCATCCGTGCCTTCGTTCGCATTATAGGTGACGAATGCGGGAAGATAGATGCCGTTGCATCTGGTGAGGGTACTTTGTATCGGTCTTAATAATTCGCTGATTGTGAACCAGTTGTAACCCCCCGAACGGTATTGCCTTTCCGTACCGCCTGTCGTGGTTGCTACCATGAACTCTTTGCCTTTCAAATTATCGCCTCCGGATCCAAAAGCCCAGCCAAACGTCAATACATCATCAAACCACTTTTTTAAAAGAGGTGGGCAACTATACCAATAAAAGGGGAACTGAAACACAATCCGGTCATATTGAAGCAGTAATTGTTGTTCCCTCTCCACATCGATATTCCAATGGGGGTATTCCTGATAGAGGTCACGAAAATAGATGTCAGTGTGATCTTTCAGCTTTCGTGCCAACGCCTGATTGGCCCGGGAATTATTTAGATTGGGATGTGCAGTGATAACCATAATTTTCATAACGAACATCCTTTCTTATTTTTTATAGTATCGCGATCTACACCCCCATTATTGTACGAAATTTCACTTTTGCAAAGTACGCTTTTTTTTCAGACTAGGTCCTGTGAAACGTACCATAGACGTTAGTACGGTAAACCGTACTCAGTATGAAAAATCATCGTACTGTTTTCATTCTGAATACTTTGATAAAATTACAACTAAGAAGGTAAAGATCATGTGATTGGGAGATGGTAACATGCGAGAGGAAATTCGCGATTCTAATAAGACACAGGGGATATTGGCCACTCTGCATGTGATCGGAGGAAAATGGAAGCCACTCATTTTGTTTATTTTACTGCATCAAGGCACAAAGCGGTTCGGGGAATTGAGACGTCTACTTCCGAATGTTACGCAAGGAATGCTTACCAATCAGCTTCGTGAGATGGAACGGGACGGACTCATCGTACGCCGAGTGTATCAAGAGATTCCGCCCAAAGTTGAATATTTTTTGTCCGATCATGGAAGAACGTTAAGTTCGGTTTTGACCGACATGTGCGGGTGGGGATTTAAGCATATCGAATTTATGAAGAATGCTAATGGGGACGACGCAAACACCCTTTGATAAGGGAAATGAATTTTTATCCATGCTATTTTTTAATATTTAGACATGGTCCTCAATCTATGAATCGTATAAACTAGAGGATAAATGTAATAGAAAATAGGTGAAGCAAGTGATGGAGTTGGATACATTATATAAGACATATCAACCGTTTCTTTTTTCCATTGCGTACCGGATGCTCGGATCAGTTACCGACGCAGAAGATATCGTTCATGATTTATTCCTGCAGCTTAAGCTTGACACCGATCAAATTAAGGACTTGAAGGCATATCTTGTGAAAGTAACGACAAATCGCTGTCTAAACTTTTTAAAATCAGCCCGTAAGAGAAGAGAAATTTACACAGGGCCCTGGTTGCCTGAACCTCGGGTACACCAAACAGAGCAGCCTTTAGATAAGGTTGTAACAGACGAAACAGTTTCTTATGCCTTTCTCGTTTTGCTGGATCAACTGTCACCTGTCGAAAGAGCAGTGTTCGTTCTTAGAGAAGCATTTGCTTATGACTATGGGGACATTGCCGGGATACTGGAAAAGACTGAAGTGAATTGCAGAAAAATCTACAGCCGTGCTAAGCGGAAATTAAAGAATGATATGCCTGTCCATCTGGAGAATACTGAACGTGTTGATCTCCTGGCAAAAACATTCATAAAAGCATCGATGACCGGAAATTTTGAGGAATTTATTGATATTCTTACAGAAGATGTTGTACTTGTTACCGACGGCGGAGGAAAAGTGATTGCTGCATTAAATCCAATTGTAAACAAACAGCGCGTATCTGCCTTTCTTAAAGGAATTTCCGCTAAAGGAAGTTTCATAGGAGAACTTCTTCCTGTGATAGTCAATGGTCAGAAAGGAATCTTGCAAGTAAAAGAGGGGTATCCTATCAAAGTCATCTGCTTTGAATTAGATTCAAAACAAAAAAATATCCGGAGAATCTTTATTGTTTCAAATCCGGATAAATTAAATCATATTCCTGTTCCTTAATAAGGAGATACTGAGAGCTCAATGCGGGCTCTCTATTTTTATGTCACAAATCAATCCTCTGTTTTGTCTTATTAGTGAAACCTAAAACGATTTAATGGAGGAGATAGACATGGAGCAACGTATTAACTACATGCGGACAAATTGGGAAGTTGTCAAATTAATGAGTCAATTGGAGGAGTACAAGAAAACAACGGGAATTGATTACAAATTAATCGAATTGATTAAAATTCGTGCGTCTCAAATCAATGGCTGTGCGTACTGCTTGGATATGCACACAAAGGATGCCCGGGCAAATGGTGAAACCGAACAAAGAATTTACTGTTTGAATGCTTGGCGTGAGTCACCATTCTATCATGAGGCGGAAAGGGCAGCGCTAGAATTAACGGAAGCAGTCACAACTATTTCGGCAAACGGTGTACCAGATGATCTGTATGAGCGGGTCCGCCTTCATTTTGATGAAAAACAATATATCGATCTCGTTACCATAATTATCACGATCAACGGCTGGAACCGATTGGCCATTTCATCCAATAGCATACCCGGACACTACAAGCCTGCAACAGAAAAGTAATTTTGCCAACATAAAATCCCTTGTATTCAGAATGGATACGAGGGATTTTCTTTACTTAGCTTTTTATTCCACATAATGGCCCTTTAATTGAACAATACAGCTGGAGTTTATGGATCAAAAGAAAAACCCTATAATTAATACAGGGTTTTTATCAAACTTTATTTTAAATTATCGAACTTTTTTACAATCCCACTACACTAGGCGAATTAAATGTGACTGCCTCCACGTTACCCATTGCAGCGGAGTAAGAAACAAGTGCATCGCCTAATGAATGGCCAGTCAAAGAAATATTCGCATCAGGGTATTTTTTAATGGCCACTAATGTTGCAATTGAATATATGTTAGTTGAAGAAGAAATTGATTTAGTTGTAACTGATGTTCAAATTACAAAAGATGATGTTGGTATACACGAAGTTTAATTAGATTGCTTATTTTTCTACCCCTCTAATTCTCATTGTATAAAGTGTGACTTCACTCAGCGGGGGTTTTTTCATCCATCACTGAATGGTAGCAAAACTTATCACATACGCTTAATTAAAATTACTCATTATTAACTGTTGGAAAAGAGATGATTTCGTCTTGGTGATTTTGGGTTTTAATCATTTTTATGACTTCATCATTTAAACTTAGAGTTCCTAATTTTCATGTCAATGATTGGAAAGGATTAACACAATTGCTTTAACTCTTTTCTATTCTTTATTCCTCGCTAACTTGTACCAAACCTTTTAGCTGCTCTGGCACGAGCACGCTCAGCTTCGACCTCACGATTGCGAGGCTCTGCACTGGTTTCCAGAGTGTCCAATAGATTCCTAGAAACCATTGCTACTTCATTGACTGCGCGATTAAACGCCTCCTCGTTCGCCTTTGAGGGCTTGTTATAGCCCGTTATCTTTCTGACGTACTGAATAGCTGCTGCATGAATCTCTTCATCGGTAGCTGGTGGGTCGAAATTAAATAATGTTCTAATGTTTCGGCACATAAATTTCTCCTTATTGTTTTCATTTATCCTACATTCCATTCTACAAGGGATACTTACTATCCTTTTCTACTTAAAATGCAACTCCAATTTTTTTAGAAGCAGAAAAGTGTCCTGCACTACAAGGATTTACTAACAAAGATGTTAATTTAAATGCTCCTCGTTTGATAGTCTTAAAACCCATGGGAAAAGTAATAAAGACGCTTTTCCTATTCCAGAAATGCGCCCGATTGCGGAAGATTGAAAAAAAATGCGAAAGAGCTGCAAAAATGACTTCTAAGTTATTTGACTAACGTGCCCATTAGCGCAAGAACGAAAAAGAGAAGAGATAGGATTATATACAATTTAGTAAACTAGCATTATTTCTAAATGATGGATTTTTTGATGTTATTAACACCAAATATTTGTCTTAAGAGCACTGCTGGATTACAAAAAAGTGCTTATGGCACTTCAAAGTGCGTACTTCTCAAGTGTGGTTCCATGATGCAAAATAACAGTGAACAAAGCACAGTACAGAAGGAGCTGCAACACTATGAAAAATGAATCTCAATCAACACGCAAAGTCGCCTTGGTCGTAGGCGCAAATGGTGTCATCGGTCGCAACCTCATTGATCACCTAATTACTCTCCCTGATTGGGACGTGATCGGCGTATCGCGGCGAGGCGGAGAATCTGTCGGCCGTGTCCGGTATGTGGCTGCGGATCTACTCAATATAGATGACACCCGCTAACCATATGCCACCCGAGTTCAATGTTGATCAGCAAAATCACATCACTATTCTCCCATTCCTTCTAAATCGATGAGAGAATAGTGATTTTGAAACTCCTTCACCTGGTTATTGGCAATCTCCCATTATTTGATTTCGATCGCCGAGGCCTTGTTGTCCCAATCCGAAGCCATATTAGCAGTTTTACCATACCAATCGGAATGTCTAAACAATACTCCTCTGCCATACCCTTGATATGAAGTATGCTCCCACAGCGTCGTCGAATAGCTTGAAGAAGGTGACGCCGTACTTAAGGAGGAAATTCTGTCATTCCATCTGGAAGACAAGTTTGTAAACCCGTCTCTCCAATAAATATACTGCCCACCTTTATTTTTATACTCATAGAAATCGGTACAACAAGGACCGCTGCCCATGATCTCGACTTTGTTTTGAAGTCTCTGTTTATCTTTTTCGATAAATGCCTGCAAAGTTTCCCTGCTCGTAAATCCATACGCTAACCAATCGCCATTTTTATTCTGTTTGGGCAAAACCATGGTTACTTTTATGTCTTTGTTGGATGTGTTATTTACTTTGACCTGGGAATCCACATCTTTTCCATCCACAGTTAAATAGTGGAAAGATTCAATCGTATAATCATTTACCTGTTTCCCATTAATTAAATCATACTGACTTATCTTTTTTTCAGCCGCAAAAGATACATTAGAAAAGGAGAAAATCGCCAATAAGCTAAAAGAAACAGCAATCATGAGACTGTAAATCGTTTTCACTTCAACAACTCCCTATTCATAAATTACATACCATTTAAATATAGCCGAACTCATTTTTTTCTTAAAGGTTCGAAATACATATATTTAACCTAGACTATATTACCAATTAATACCATAAGATCTTTAACAATATATCACGTTTTTAAACTACTTTATTGTCAATCAACACTTAAGAGTCGATTTAATGGAATTATCAATGAAAAAAGAACGCTTTATAGGGGTAGAGGGAGCCCCTTATGTGTTAGAAAAAGCAAATGAGATCGTTTATCTCTTTCATTTTCTTTTCTTTTTACGGTTCCCCTTTTTTTCAACCATTAATGATTCTAGCCAGCGTAGTTTAATCCTTATCAATGAACTCTGCTAGCTCTTTTTGGGTCATTCCTTTATTTTTACTATCCAATGCACAAATTACATTACATTGCTCTGTAGTAATACCATAGTTTTTTAACTCTTTTTGAAAATAATTTGTTATTTTTGCATTTTTCCGATGAATGATAAAACCCGGAATATCATATAAATGCAGCAATCAACCTTCACCTCTCGCATACCATTATAAACTATGACCTCATAAATTAAGTTAAAAAAACCAGTGTCTTAACCGACACTGGTTTCTCTTTTTTCTATTTATCTAGGTAAAATAAAAGGTGCTGTTCTACCTTTGAACGCTGGTTCCCCATCTTCACCAATAAACGGTCCAAATTCCATAGTAAACTTCTTATACAGCTGAAATTCATCTTTCCTGAACAAGAACACGTGTAATTTCTCGCCTTGTTGACCAGTTGCAATTTCTAGAGGATCACTCGGTTCAGCCATCCCCTGACTTAAAACTCTCGCCCGATTATCATCCACATTAAGAATAGTACCAAGATTCGAAATGCTCACAGGTGAGCTCGATTGATTATCAATCTTTAATTTGACCGTCAAAGACGCAACTCCACTATCCCCAAAATCATTGAACATCTCTTTGTTAGCTTCTGTTGGTATAACATCAGTGTATTGCACACCTTCAAGGGTTACCTTCACATCGCCAATCTGCTGTACTTCATTGATCCCGGATTTTTCAAAAATCATTTTCTTGTCGGCCCAGTTATCTGTAGACAAGCGATCCTGATAAAATTGAGGTTGACCTGCTGTTTCCTTCGCTTGTTCATCGTTGTAAATAAAATCATAAGCTGGTGATTGCTGTTGGAAACTATTTTTATATTGGTCGTTATCTGCCAACCCGCCTTCAATTATGTATTTCGGTTTAACAGTTTTTAGTTTATCAAATTCAGCATTGGTTAAAGTGAAGGTCTGTAAACCTGTTACCTTTTCACCAGCTTCAAATAAAGTGAAGTCATCTTTATTCTTCTTGATTATGTTAATTTGCTGATCTTCCGGTACAAAGTTTTTCCAATCAGACTGAATAAAATCTAAATCATTACTTAGTTGAATTCTGTGATAATTATTATAATACATAGGTTTGTCGGTTCCATTTTCAATGGTAACTTTAGTTGATACCACATATCCATCGATTTGATCGTCAAATAGGATCTTAGAATACTCGTTCATATCTGTTACTTTAACAATCTGGTATTCATCAACAGAAACCTTAAAACCATTCATATCATGTGTGTATTTTGGTTCTTTATTTGTGTAAATAACTTCAACATTACCTTCAGATTCTTCTGCAATATTCGGGTTCAATTCTTCTCCGGCGCTTTCAGAAGGTGGATTTTCTGTTCCTTCAGCTTTCGTTGTTTCTTCAGCTTTCGTTGTTTCCTCTGTTTTTGGCTTAGAATCTTTTTTTTCTGTTGATCCTGAAGCTTCTTCTTCATTTCCGCAAGCTGCTAATAATAGTATTGCTGCAGAAAGGATTGTTGCTGATAATACTTTTGTTTTCCCCACGTTTTCACAACCTTCTTTATTATGTAATACCTCATAATTATAAATGAATACAGACAAAATTCCCTTAAAATTTACAAAATTTTTCCTTTTTCCTTTTATTGTAATTTCCAAAAAACTTTTTTTGCATTTTAAAACAACCCAATCATGTTATTCCAGTCAAAGGGCCTGATACTGGAGTAAGGAAGTAATTTAAAGGGTACCTCTTGAAATTGTAAGTTATTCCAGAAACTTGAAAAGTGGTTTCAAGAACATTTAATCGTTGCATAAAACCTCACTTTTTATTCAGCTATCAGGCGCAGTTAAGCGTGTGAACGTTGATTTATCAATGAAATTAAATCCTGCATAACTATAAATTGTGACAATTTGAAATTCCTTGGCGCCAAATGGTGTTCGTGTGATAGGTCGGTTGGGAATCATTATGTAATCTTTACATGATTATAATATACATCACTCATTTTCTTTCTCAGCCTATGATAAAATGGAATAAAAAGGTATATAAGGAGTGGATCTATTGATGTTTCAACAGAAGATGACCCAACTAGTAAAAATGAAATCAACAACTTGGGGTTATGTGGCATGCATTTCGGCTCTCTTATACGCCGCACCCCATCTTTGGTGGGGGATGGGAATATCTGTAGCTTTCCCAGGCGATTATAAATCATTCCCTGATAACGTTTGGTCAATAGCTATTGGATTTTGGATAATGGGTTTCTTAGCGGTTCTTGCAGCACTCTTTGCACTTTCTTTTATACAACCATGGGGTCGAAGATTTCCTCGTTTAATGCTACTCATACTCGGTTGGATTACATCAGTCGGGTTAACGTTTTGGGGTCTCGGTTTTTTTTACTTAAGGTTTTTTATAGAAATTGGTCGCGTGACATCTTCCCCACAGTTTACTTATCAAGATTCAGAGATACACCCTATAATTTGGGGTTACATTTGGTATTCATTGTTCTTAGTTTGGGGTATCTCGCTAGGTCTTACCGTCCTGCAGTATCAAAGAAGATCTCGTGTACAGAGTGAGGAAGTTAATAAATCCATGTCTATAGACAACTAAGTAAGTAATGGCAGTTACGATAACGAATTTTATTGAAAGGAGAAAAAAATAAGCTTTTTTGTTCAACAATCAGGCGCTTTTCTTCGATAAGGGACAGCGTCAGGAAAATGCGGATATACAACATTAAGGAAATTTCATACTAAAAAGCCCAATTTCTCTGTAAAAAATAGAGAAATTGGGTTCTTTTTCATTACTCCATTAAAGCGCCCGATACTTGAATAAACATTTTACTTATTTTAGCTGGAACATGCTTATTTTCTAATTTATACTTCATCTTTACTATTAATATAAGAATGTCTAAAAAACAAAAATAAAGGTAGAGCTAAAGATAATCCAACTGTAAACAGAGATAAAAGACAAATCCATTTTTCTTTAATGTTATACTTTCGTGATTCATTGAACATAAATACCAAGAAAACAACACATGAGATTAAAAAATCAACTGCAAAAAAGGCCGATATCGTGTTAGTAAATAATAATTCCATTAATAAACCTAAATCAAGTCCATTATCCCTGAGGAACTGAATAAAAAAATAATACGGAAATACAGTACCAATTAGCCCTAAAATCAAATATAATTTTTTCATTGGATAATTTCCCCTTTTTTAACAAAGTTACTATCAGATTACCATAACTAATTCTAAGATCGTTCAAAATATATATATTTTTGAAGATTCCTTTACTAAACAATCTGGCCCAATTCATTAAGAAGAGCGCATTTCCTGCTACAGAAATGCGCCCTATCCTATTATATGGTCCTTTTTAAATAATAGGATAGAATTGCTATCCATAAAGATATTCCCCATGGCAACCAGAACAAAAAGGGAACAAATTGCCCCCAATTTTCATGAGTAATTGAGCCATTTACCAGCATAAATATGATTTGTGGACTGAGCTTTAGCCCCGTTATCTTGATATTAGCCGACATCAACATTAAAATTTGATAAAAATGATCCCATCATTTCTGCCCGTGTATCGTTTTTACCGAAAGGAAATCCGTAGCCACCTAATAACCAGTACAGCACGAGTAACCCGTATAGCAATGACCATAAAGCAGCTGCATACCGAGTCCACTGCGGCCAACGCGACAGCCAGGAATAATATGCTAAATTATCAGTATTTATTTTCGGTTCCATTTCACCCTCCCCTAAGGCTTTTCATAATAAAATTAAAATGTCATCCTCCAAGATATAGTAACCCTTTCAATAAATTAATTAACTTCCTAAAAATATTCTTACTAATTTTACCATTATCCCCTTTCAAAATTAACCTTCTATTACAAGAAAATAGCTTTATTCCTTGCTCCATAATCTGGCCCTTTAGTTGGAGTAACACGAATGAGTTTTACAACATCAACAAAAGCAAAAAAGAAAAACCCTGTATAAATCAATACAGGATTTTGATCAAACTTTAATACAAATTATCAATCTTTTTTATAAACGAGCAGACTTTTTATAAATTATCAAAGTTAAAAAAGGACCTTTCATTAATGAAGATCCTTTTCAGTAAATGAAATGGGTGAACCAGTTGAAGTATGCTGATTAACCCAGTCAAGCGAAACTTTTGAAACGGCAGTCCAGTCAGGAATTTGTGATCTATGTTCTTCGATCCAACTCATACAATATTGCGGGTCTATATTATTTTCTTGGCATTGTGCTAAGAACGACTTAATTGTTGTTTCCGTACAGTTTTGCCATGATCCACAAGTATTTTGCCAAACATTTTCCATTATAAGATCAATTTCAGTAGGCATATATTTGATTCCTCCGTTTTTTAAAAGTTAAGATGAGGCCTTAAAAACTAACATCAATAAGTATGTCCATGGCTAAAAAAATCATACTGCGTAATAGAAATTCAGTTGTTGCCTTGAATAAAGTTTGATTAAAAATACCTCGCAAACCATATTTTAAAGAATCCATTTTGAAAAAAGATTGATCAAAATGGATTCTTTTTCAGTAGATTTAAGTTTGAATTTTATAAAAAAGTTTGATCATTTTCTACCTATGATCTTCAATAATAGCGCCCGATTATGGAAGATTAAGATATGATTATGATTGCTGCCTTTAGCTTGTTAAACTAAAACCTCTTTTGTTTAAATGTATTGTTTCAAAATCTCGTTTATTCAACGTAATTTGGGAAGGGATTTGCATTCTTAAGGCTTTCCATTCAAAGTAAAAAAGATTGGAGCTGAATCAACGTTCTTAATCCATATATGCTCTTGACCACTTAAACCATCCCTCACCAATACGTCACCGTAAAAATCATTTGCCTTTTTGCGAAACCAAGTAAGAAAAGATCCAATAACTTGAGGATCTTCATCAATTTCATTATTCTTAGGAAAGGATATTTGTTTTTGGTCTTCTGTTCTTATATTAATAGCGTATAGAGCTGTTAACATAGTTGGAACAGGTCCTTCCTTCCACTCCTTGTTCTCTATTGCACGCGCCACAATAACCTTGTCTGAAGAGAACCATTCTAAATCAAGGTCTACATAACCTTTAGGTGTATATTCTTTTTGTTGAATAGATGTTGGCATGTCGGCAATCGTGGTCTTCTTGTTTTCAACGAAAAATCTTCCTTCCCCTGAAATATATGCTAGCTGATTATCTGATGGAGCCCACTTCATCCAGTCTTCGTACCCTAGCATTTTTCCTACTGCATGAAATTGTTCTCCTTGATTTGAAAGAACAGATAATGTATTACTATCCATAGACCAGGAAGCTGTAGGAACAGCTATAAAACTAACCCATTTTCCATCGTAACTCCACTTAAAATAGTCAGCATAAATCGCAAACAAATCAGTTTCATTTGTTTGAATCGTATAAAATGGCTTCATTTTATCTTTTGCAAGATTAGCATTGACTGGAATTTTATAAAGTGGGATTGGTCCCCATCCAGTAGGACGCAGACTGGATTGTGAGGAAACGATAAATTCTTTCCCATTCGGAAACCATTCAAACCCACTAACCCCTAATGAGACATTCTCAAAACCCTGTGGGCGACCATTCATTACTTTCGTAACGTTTAATAAACCTTGATCAGTGTAAGCTAATTGATTTTTGATCGGTGACCATTTAAAGTCAGATGTTACTACCCTTATATAAGGCTGGTAGCTTTCTTTTTCCTTTGTATCATATATGAATAAATCCGATTTTTCTCCTTGTTCATCACCATCAATATAAGCAATAAAACGACCGTCATATGACCATTTCGGAGAATACACATATCGATTCTTTGTAATTTGCATTTCTTGTTCTCCCTTTTTAATCCATAGCTGATGGTCACGGATAAATGCAGCAGTGAGTGGGGATTCTGCACTTACCATTATTGATAAGTGAAAACTCAAAGAAAATTAGCAGTAATAAAATACGATATCCCAAGAACATCCCTCCTACCAATAGGATGTCCTGATATTTGATGAAGATTCTTATTAGGATACTCTTCTTCAACTAACCTACTCT
Organism: Bacillus sp. V2I10; assembly: GCF_030817055.1. Taxonomy (NCBI): domain Bacteria; kingdom Bacillati; phylum Bacillota; class Bacilli; order Caryophanales; family Bacillaceae; genus Bacillus; species Bacillus sp. V2I10. Next base: position 3,107,597 of record NZ_JAUSYV010000001.1, read on the forward strand.
TATTTCGCAATAGCGCCAGATTGTGGAAGATCCTAATATAAAAAAATCAATATTTCACTAGTATTTCTTATTGTACTAACGACTACCTTTAGTTGCAGAAGAAACAACTTATTGAATAAATTTGGTACAGTTTCATTAAATAAAATTCCAAACTGATTCTCCTGCTGAGAGAGGAAGGTTAGATAATCTTACACTCACTGTCCTCTTTTTTTATTCCCTTTAGGATTTATCTGAAATGCCTTTTTTTCCGGTGCAAACCAACCAACTAGGGCAATACCGACTAATATTCCATAGAAAATCAGAGTCCAAGCTGGACTGTGGGGAAAATCATGATCTAAAACCCCAATATCCTCATGGGCAAGGGTAATGACAGCAAGTTTGACACCGACCCAAGCAACAATGGCATATGCTGTTGTTTCCAATGCTGGACGTTTTGTAAGAAGTTGAACAAACCAGGTTGCTGCAAACTTAATCAAGATAAGGCCAGCGATACCGCCGAGAAGAACAACGATAAACTGCCCTCCATCCATACCGCCGAAATCGCCGAGCGGTGAATCGGGAAGACCAAGGGCAAGAGCAACCGCAGCTAGTATCGAATCAACTGCAAAAGCGAGGTCAGCCAGCGCAATCTTCCCTACTGTCGGCAAGAAACCTTTTCCGGCGGCTTCCTTTTCATCGTCCTTATGAATATCCTCATTCTTTTTCCCGAAACGCGCCTGAATAACATGCTTTATGCCTAAGTAAAGAAGATAAGCTGCTCCTATCGCCTGTATCTGCCAGACGTTTGCGATAAAAGAAATGGCAAAAAGAGCAATAAATCGAAAAACGAAGGCCATAATGATACCATAATTTATAGCTTTTCTTTTCTCATTTTCGGGTAAATGCTTGGCTATAACTGCTAGTACAAGAGCATTGTCAGCCGATAACAATCCTTCTAATCCGATTAGAATTAACAATGTCCAAGAATACTCTAGCCATAGAGACTCCATCAACTTCTCCCCTTTCTAAAATTAAAATGCAATTTAAAAGTTCCACTAACATTAGAATTTCCCATTAAGCCATAGGTAATCCTATAAAATATCTTAAGTAATTTTGATAGCTTTTTCTCTTCCTTTATTCGGTATTGCACTTTTTCATGTAGGTATTGAAAAACTAACAAAATAAAAGCTCAGAGAAAAAATATGCTTTTATAAATACCATTTTCAAACTGCTGATTATCTTTTTAAAATGCAGTCACCTTTTGATACCTTCTTCATTTAACTTGCTTACGTTAGCTTAAGTACATTTGTTCCCAATCCTCTCTAATTTAAGATAAATATCCAAATTCCTTATTGAGTTGTTATTCCACATAATGGCCGAATACATTAAGACGCCTTCTTATTAATAAAAGGCGCCCGATTGTTGAAGATAAATAATATTATTAAAAGTTCTTGAATCCGGACTTGGCTTATTAAATACCCCATTAGTTTCAACAAGAAATCTACCTCTTAATTATCGTATAGGTACTACAAAGTCTAAGGGGTCAATAAAACCCGAATAATAAAAAAAGAAATTGGATAAGGGTGTATAAACTGCGTAATAGCTCCATAGGAATGAGGAGCTGTTTAAAAAACAACTCCTTTTTTAAACAAACGCCCCCGTTTGTGGAATAAAATATTAAATACAAGGGCTGCGGTGTTAGAAAAAGAAGATTTTACTTAATTATTGGTGCTTGAACGCCATTCTCCCAATCTAAAATAAATGGAGATTGGTGAGGGTTTATACTTTTTGGGATGCAAAAAACTTAATTCTTTACTTTCATTGTAGTTTTTAAAATGCCAGTATAATCTGTTGTATAAAAAATGATTTGAACACTGAAAACTTGATCACCATTAGAGTATTTAGAAAATCCCTTTACTCCTGAATAAATGCCAAAAAGCTCAAATTTATTCAGGGACAGACCTAATTTTTCAAGAACTTCTCTTAAAACAGCTTCTTCAAAAGTTTCTCCTAGTTCGAGTAAGCCTTCAGGTATCCCCTAAGTTTTGGCAGATTTGTTGATTAATGATCAGTTTGAAATTGAATATATAAATGAGGATAAACCGCATCATCATTACATGATTACAGTTAGACGAGTTACGGCATAAAATTTGAGGATAAACACAAGGATGGTAGCAATGCTATTTATTCCACAAGAACAGATGAGTTTAATCTTCTGGTGTTTGAAAAGTTTGGCTTTCAATACATTCTGAGCATTAGTAAAGATGTGACAACAGTCTCAAAGGAAGTATTAGCTGAAATTGCTAACTCAGTAAGAGAGCACTGATATAATTTGGGGTGAGGATCTTCAACAATCGCCCCCGTTTGTTGAAGATCATTTATGTTGTCTTATCGAAGAAAAGCGCCCGATTGTAGAAGATCACTATTAAGGAAAAGTACCCCAATATAACTCCGATAAATAAAATGTTCAGTTGTTTATGGCAATTTTTTAAGTGGTTTTTTAGAAATTCGGGATAGAGCAAGATATCATCAAGTTTATTAATCGCGGGCCACTTATATATTGAAAGTATAACAAAGCAATAAAATTACCTAATTCATCGATGACTAAAATGTCGACTCTACTCTAGAAACAATCACTAATATCCCTTTATAATGCCGATAATACTACTTAATTAGTATTATCGGCTTTTTTATGGTTCAAGTTGTGTTGATACAATGAGGATCAGGCTTTAAACTACATTGTTGCCTTAAAAGATACAAACAATTTCTCGTTAATTTTTTGAGGGGATAAACTCTTTTTCAACAGGAAGTAAGTTGGATACCATGTTGTTAATAGCACTAAACAGAGCTTTTACAGATGAGGTCATAATATCTACGTCAATCCCACAGCCCCAATATACTGTACCATCTAAAGTGGTGATCCCTATATAAGATACAGCTTTTGATCCTGAGCCTATTTCTAGCGCATGCTCCTTATAGACTAAATCTGTATAATGGATACCCAATTGGTTTTGAAGAACGTTGCTAATAGCATCTAGTCTACCATTTCCCATACCGATAAACTCATGTTCTTCATTATTCATCCGGATCGATACAATCGTTTCGTAATGTTCATTTGGAGTAAAATTGTAATTGATAAACTCAACAGGTGTATTAATATTTACATATTCATTGATGAAAATGTCATAGATTTCATTCGGCATAAGCTCCATGTGCTGACGATCCGAAACATTTTTAACACTATATCCAAATCTTTCACACATTTCGGTAGGCAAGTCAAGTCCATATTTTTGCTGAAGTACATAACTGATTCCGCCTTTACCGGATTGGCTGTTAATTCGAATAATATCTCCTTCATATTCTCTGCCAATATCCAGCGGATCAATCAATAGATAAGGTACGGCCCAATGCTGGCATTCTTTTTCTTTGCGCCATTTCATTCCTTTGGCAATGGCATCTTGATGGGAGCCTGAAAATGCAGTAAAAACGAGTTCACCTCCATATGGGTGTCTTTCGTGAACCGTCATTTTTGTCAATCTTTCATACATGGAAATAATTTTAGGGATATTATCAAAATTTAGCTTTGCATCTACCCCATGTGAAAACATGTTTAATGCAAGTGTTACAATGTCTACGTTACCTGTCCTTTCTCCATTTCCAAACAATGTTCCTTCAACTCTCTGCGCCCCTGCAAGCATTCCCAGCTCTGCGTCTGCAACCCCAGTTCCTCTGTCATTGTGTGGATGGATTGAAAGGATCACATTGTTCCGAAAGTTAAGATGCTCACTCAAATACTCAATTTGACTTGCGTAAATGTGAGGCATGGACATTGATACCGTAGCTGGGAGGTTGATAATAACCTTGTTAGCGGCTGTAGGCTGCCATATGTCAAGTACCGAATTGCAAATATCAAGTGCGAACTCCATTTCAGTACCTGTGAAGCTTTCTGGGGAATACTGAAACTGGAAGTTCCCTTCGGTTTCAGCAGCATATTTCTTAAACATTTTTGCACCAGTTACAGCAATGTCAATAATTTGTTCTTTAGATTTCCTGAATACTTGCTCACGCTGTGCCACAGATGTGGAATTGTAAAGGTGCACCACCGCTTTATTCACACCCTGTAGCGCTTCAAATGTTTTACTTATAATGTGTTCTCTTGACTGTGTTAACACTTGAATTGTCACATCATCCGGAATCAAATCTTGTTCAATCAATGTTCGTAAAAAAGCATATTCTGTTTCCGATGCAGCGGGAAAACCCACTTCTATTTCCTTAAAACCCACTTGCAAAAGCAATTGAAAATATTCTAACTTTTCTTCCAGACTCATAGGGACGACCAAAGCCTGATTTCCATCTCGAAGATCCACACTACACCAAGTAGGAGCGTCTTTAATATACTCCTTCTCAGTCCATTTCAAGCTTTTTACTGGAGGCATAAAGTAACCTCTAGAATAATTTTCAATATTTTTCATTCTGACTTCCACCTTTTCCTTAATTTATTTTAAATTAAAATAAAAAAAGCCTATCATCTCATAAGAGACGACAGGCTTTGCCTACGTGGTACCACTCTTTTTGATTCATTTTTTAAAAATTAAACGAACCCACTTAAAGACTTTATTACGGCAGTCAACCGTTAAGACCTACATATCAGTCTTACCACTCCTGGGCGAGTTGGGGAGGTCATCGACTGTCTTTCACCAACCGACAGCTCTCTAAACGACGAATATTCCTTAATAATCCCGATCAATGTGTTTTGAATTATCTGATTTTTGTAATTTTATAATTTGTTTAGTGAATAGTCAACCCAAAATTTAAAAATTAATTTAACTAACTGCTGTTTTATTTAAATGTAATAATTAACATTCTTCATATATACTTATATAGTCTTTTAATTCGATCTTCCACAATCTGGCCCTGATTGTGGAAAAATCGGGCCATTATTGAATAAGCCTTCATAATAAAAAAACGACACCTTTTAACGGTTAGGTTCTCTTCTTTGTACCCGAGAAAGAATCAAACGTTTATAGGAGTTTGGCTATTGTGAGATAAATTTATTTTCTGGTTAAGCTCTTTATTTGTCAATATCTGAAACTTCTTGATCCTTAAAAGACTCAGAATTATGAGATTGAATCATAGTGTTGATGAATTCTTTTGTTGCAGGTGTTACCTCATTAAATGAATGTGTTATTATACCGATATCACGGGTTATCCTCGGATTAATGTTTTTTATGATTAAATTATGAGACACAGAAGAAAGTGTAAATTTCGAAATAATGCCTATACCTAAGTTATTTTTGACCATATTAATTAAAGTTTGAGCATTTTGGACTGTTAGGTTCTCTTTAAACTCAATATTATTTTTTTGAAATATTTTTGATATTGCAATTTCATGTCCACCTTTACAAAAAATAATTTCATTCTGATATTTTTTTAGATCAATCTTTTTTTCTTGACTTAATCTATGATTTTCAGGAATTATTGCAACCATATAATCATTGCTTATTATTTCAAATTCATACGGATCAAAGGGAGAGGCAACGATACCTATATCAACAGTTCGATCCTCCACCCATCCTTTTATTTGATTTGATGTCCCTTCTACTAATTCTATAGTAACAAGTGGATATTTTGACCTAAATAATGCGATGGTGTTTGGTAAAATATTTGTTGATACAGCAGGAAAAGAACCCACTTTAATCTTGCCGCTTTGAAGTTTATTTTCTCGATCAGCAACTTGATATATTTTGTTCTCAATAACTTTCATTTGTCTCCCCAAAATCAGAATTTCTTTTCCCACTTCAGTAAGCATTAATCCTTTTTGTTTATCTCTAATGAATAATTTAATATTGAGGGACTTTTCTAAATTTTTTACCGCCTTACTTACTGCTGGTTGTGATATAAATAAATCTTTAGAAGCCTCTGTAATATTCATTTTTTCGGCGACTTTCATAAATATTTTTAGGTTATTCATGTTCATAACCAATTGGTTATACCTCCTATAATATAAATGTATTTGAGTTATGAATAAATATAACATAATATGAAATCACTTTAGAAGAAAGGGGATTAAATTATGTTTAAAGTTTTCTTGGGAATCATCTCTGTTACTCTTGTTTGGGGGTATACATGGGTTACGATGAAAATAGCAATTAGTGACATCCCCCCGATTTTATTTTCATCTTTACGTTTATTAATTGGAGCGATTCCTTTGTTTATCCTTCTCATAATACAAAGGAAAAGGCTTAAAGCAGGTAAGGAGAATTATAAAAACTATCTCATCATGAGCTTGTTCATGGCTTTAGGTTATATGGGAATATTGACTTATGGTATGCAATTTGTTGATTCAGGAAAAACTTCTGTTTTAGTGTACACAATGCCTATATTTGTTACAATTATTAGTCATTTTAAATTAAATGAGAAAGTTACTATTTATAAAATGGTGGGATTGATATTTTGTCTAGTTGGTCTTTTATTTATTTTAGGAACAGAAATTATTAATTTTGATCCAAAAGCAGTATTTGGAGAGTTATTAGTATTAATTTCAGCCCTTAGTTGGGCATCAGCAAATGTTTTTAGCAAACTAAAGTTCAAAAATATCGATATTATTCATATGAATGCTTGGCAACTTATTATGGGAACAATATTTTTATTCATTTTCTCTTTAATATTAGAACCAAACCATTCAATCGAGTGGTCTAATGAGGCAGTTTTATCACTATTATTTAATGGTTTGTTCTCAACTGCCTTTACATTTGTAGTTTGGTTCTGGGTACTTAAAAAAATAGATGCTTCGAAAGCATCTATGGCATTAATGTTTGTTCCTATTCTAGGTATTATATTTGGATGGCTACAACTTGGGGAGATCATAACAATTGGTATTATTATTGGTGCACTTCTAATATGTGCTGGTATCTTTATGAACATGTACAATTTTAAAAGCACTACAACAATAAATAAAAAAGGGGATGTATCATGCGAAAAATGTATTAATAGATTAAGGTCAAAATTCAACTAATCATTTCCTATCAAATAGTGGCCAAAAGGTATCTTATTTACCTTTTAACGTCACCCATTTCCTTTTTTTGCAAACGGATGGCGATTGTTGAAGGGTAAGGTTTCGGTAGGTCTTACCTCTAATTTAAGTTGTTGTTTTTATTCAAGAATCGGGCGCTTTCAACAATCGGGCCATATGACTCCTTTACTGAAAGCAGCTTAGGGTTCATTTAGTTTGTTATTTATTAAGTTTTATATGGTTTATTATTTAGACATTTGCAGCACGGATTAGTCAGTAAAACAATTAAAGTGCGGACATTGATCGTGTCGGGCAGCATCACTGACATCCACCTCATGGAAAGGTTGACGAGGGAATTTTGGAGCTAAGACTCTGTGAGACATGGGAGGGTTGACCTCCATGAGACATGTGGACATCCACCAGTGCAACCATACTTTTACTACCTAACCACTTTTTGGATAGGAGTGGTTAGGCAGTTAAGAACTTTTTTTCTCTAACACACCAAAAATATCCTTACTTTCAACTTACATCCATAACTTTGATGTCTAATTAAAATAAAACATGATGAAATCTTAAGAAAAAGCTAATAATCCAGAGTTATTCCTTTCTTTATAGAGGGAGTTTAATTGAAGAGTGTATTTCAATTAATAGGATTCAAATAATTTTTCTTCTAAACGAAGAGTGATTCTTTGTTATCTAAAGTCATCCCAAGTTAAATCGAGTGTTAATATTCCAGCCTGTTTTTCTTTACCAAGTTGATTTATGCTTTTTGTTGCTAACTCTGGCTTTCGAAAACAAACTAGTTCTTTGTAATACCCAAACTTTCGACAAATATCTGGTCTAACAGAATGTATACCGCATCTATCTTTATTTAAATCATAGAAAATACATGTTCCATAATATCTTTTTTGATTCTCAAGCTCTGATCGTAATTTTATAGGCATTGATTTTATTTTCTTTTTTATTTTCTTAACTTCTCTTTCACTAATAGGAACAGGGCCACAACACAAACCTTTACAACCTTGACAAGGTAATGTCTCCATATGTACACCTCTCAATAATTTATTGAATATGAAACGAATAAAAAAGCCTCGCAAAAACGCGAGGCTTTAAAAATATAATTGTATAGAGGGCCATGAGCTTTTATTTTATATGGAAAATAAACCCAAGCTCAGACCATATGGTACGGTGAAAATGTTATTCTTATTATATTATAACAAAAATTCGTGAAATTCCAAAGAGAAAGAATTTATTTAAGTTTTGAGTCTTAATCTGCCTAATAAGAGATTTTCTTCTTCGGTAGTTCAGCAGCTCCAACTGAACGCCGCATCAAAGCAGTAGCGACTGTGAGTGCAGTGGATATCGGTGCTATGTTCCGAGGAGAAGGTAGCATTGAAACACAATTGCAAACACTTGAGGCGGTTGCGAAGCAGCGTACTGCAGAAGCAAATGGAACAGAAGCGCATTTCCTTACTTATGCACCTGATACGCTTGAAGAAATTGATGAAAATACACCTGTGCTTATGCGTGAAGCTTATGACTACTATAGAACGCCTAGAGCACAGCACCCTAATTCTCCAAATCGATTCCTATTTACAAGCGTTGACAAACTCATGGCATTCTCAGCAACAGACCAAATCAGAACCTACCTGACTCAACCGATGTTATTGATTGTAGGAACCGAGGCTGACACACGCGTTTACAGCGAACAATTCTACGAATTGTCGAATGGACCAAAGGAATTGTTCTGGGTTGAGGGAGCAACGCATGTTGCTATGTATGATATCCCAGAATATATAGGTCAATCTGTACCTAAGTTAACAGATTTCTTTGGCAAGAATCTTTAAGAAATAAGAAAGTAGCATCCAACATGTTTTTATAAAACAGAAGCTTGGTATCATTAAGAATAAAGCCGTTTTCCTAGTCATTTTAGGAAAACGGCTTTATTTTGCTTCAGATATGAAGCTGAATAACATTTGAATTTAAATTTGTACAGAAACTAATTCTTATTTAATATAATGGCCCTTATGTAGAAGAACTTCAGTATCCGCTTACTCAGTTAAACTGGCCCGATTGTTGAGCAGAAGTCTTGAAACCACTCTTCAACTAAACCGCCCGATTGCTTAATACCAATTATTTCAAAATTAGGTGATTAACTCAATCTTTTATTCCAGTAAAAAGGGCACTTACCTTATTACAGATAAGCGCCCGATTGTGAAATAAAAATCAGCTAGTTTTAGTTTAATGTATCTCTAAATGTACTTTGTGCTGATTCTACATTGTATTTAGGTGTGTATGGATCACTAAATCCGTGTTGACCCTTACATATATGTATATCTATATTCTTTATTTAATGTTGAAATTAGTTCATCAACATGAGATGTTGGATTCGCAATAAGCGTATTTCTTTTGTTAGCATGATCAGTTCATCCTCACCTATATACCAACTTATATTGTTTAAATATATGGCTAACAAGGGTTCATGAGTAGATGATCTAAATGGAGGTTCTTATCACGGTGAAAAATAATTATAAAAAACATTATTTTTTTTTATTTTGATGTATTTTTTTCCTTAAAGCATTGACTGCTAATAAGAGTAAAGGAAGAACAAGTCCGTATGTTGTGGCATATAGTGGCCATATTTCTTTATCATATGTTGCTTGGTGGATCACATTGGGATGTACAATTAAGGAAAGTGAAACGACGATCATCCCTAAAGGTATAGTAAGTGGGCGATAATTGTTTAATTTCAACGTTTGTGCAAGACCGATAACGGACGCGTAAAAATAAAACGTCATTTTAAAATAAATCGTGATAAACCACATGCAGGCCATTATGGCTTCTATCCGTTGCAAAAAATCCCCTACGTTTATCTTCCTGGCCAAAGCATAACTCGGATACATCTGCCTTGCTGAGTTATCCGCGCCCAAAACGATAATAGTTAAAAAGATAATGATGCATAAACAGAATCCGCCGATTAGTATTCCGATAAAAAAGGTTTTTTCAGCTGCTTTTGGTTGATTCACTGAAACAGGAAAAATCATTAATAAAACAATCAAAGGTAAAGAAAAAAAACTTGTAAAAAGAAAAACAGCACGGATCATCGGGTTTATTCCTGTTTCCAATACGGGTTGTATGTTTTCAAAATTCCATTGTACAGGAGGTAATAAGACTGTAACCACTAGAATTATGAATAAAAAAACAAAGACAGGAAATAAAATTTCTGCAGAACGTGCCAACGTTTCAAGACCAAGACGAATTCCCATAATTAAAATGCATGAGAAAATAACATGGATAGCTTCGATTGGCGTATCCGGCATGATCTGTGTAGTCATGAAAGTTCCCACATAAAGCAATAGTTCTGCCGCGGACAAAAGTGAAAAGAAAACAAAAGTAAGAGAAACCGCCCTACCTATCCATCTGCCAAGAAGTATTTCATTCATTTCGACGATTGTCATCGTCGGGAACATCCTGCCTACGGCATTGTATAAAACCACCAATAATAAACCTACGCCAGTACTGACTAAAGCTGCGATCCAAGCATCTTGTTTTACTTCTTTAGCCAGACTTCCAGGAACCAATAAGATGGTCGTACCTATAGAAAATAAAATAACAAATATTGCAAATTGCCTTGTACTAATTTTAAAATTATTTACCATAGTCCAACTTCCCATCAATGTTTATAATCCTTATTGTTGACTTTGTTTTGTTAGAATAAACTCTAGTCTTTTAGAAACAGTCTTCCCTAAAACTCTTTTTGAGTTATTTGTCTCTAGTTCCTTTCTAGCAGTAGTTTAAGTACAATCATTCAATCTTTTTATCGAGTAAACTGACAATGTAAATAAAAAAACGAATATCAAACACTACTTTTAGGTAGTATCTGATATTCGAATTACAGTTCAATATGATATTTGATTATTTTCTTAAGGTTTTTAATGCACCGCTCCAAGCAACAACTTGGTCAAGCATTTCATTTACATTATTAAGGTGCAAGTCAGCTGGTTTAAATATAGTATAGTTTTCAAAGTCGGTAAATAAGGACAATGTAGGATGTACACGGACATCTGCAATCATTAATTCACCCAAGATTCCTCGTAAATGTTCAGCTGCACGAGCACCACCAGTTGAACCATAACTAACGATACCTGCTGCTTTGTTATTCCAGGCTTCACGAGCGAAATCAAGTGCATTTTTTAAGGCTCCTGTTATACTGTGATTATATTCCTGAACGATAAATACGAATCCATCCAAGCTGTTAAGTTTTTCGTTCCAAGCTGCAATTCCTGGTTCAGTCCCATCAGTTGTTCCTAAAAAAGGTAATTGATAATCAGCAATATCTACGATTTCATAGTTTGCATCTCCACGTTTGTCAGCAATTCCTTTAACCCATTCTCCCACTTGCGGGCTAACTCGCCCTTGCCTTGTACTACCTAAAATAATTCCAATATTTAATTTCTCATTTGTCATTGTTTCTTCCTCCTGTATAGCTTTTTAAATTTATATTTCCAAATTCTGTGCACCTATTCCTATTTTCTTTAATAAATGAATTAGCTGCTCTTTCTCTTCGTTAGTAATGAATGAAACATTTTCTGAGATTGTTGCAACGTGTTTTGGGAAAATCTCGTCAAAAAGTGCTCTTCCTTCTTCCGTTAGGACGACATTAGAAGCCCTTCTATCCTTAGGGTTTGCTTGTCTTTCTACAAGCCCTTTCTTTTCTAACTTATCTACGACATAGGTGATACTTCCACTTGGAATAGAGAACGCCTCACTGATCTTTTGGACAGGATGCGGACCTTTACTGTAAAGCAATTCAAGAATCATAAAATTTTCCTTACTAATATTATGACTTTCAATATCTTTCAGTATGTTTTCAGCAACAGCTTTGGAAGCTTTCATCCAAACACGAAACAATCTCAAATCCAACTGACTTTGTTCATCTCCTTGATACATTCACCGAACCTCCTATTACAATAATTTTAAAAATTCAATTTAAGTTATCTTGGTTTTCTGTATAAAGGATAGTCAACTTCAGTCGGAACTTCAATTAGGAAGATTCTAAGGTCTTTATCTAAAGCTTGAATTGCTACTTCTCCCTCCTGACTTGATTGAACGATAACAAAATCTTTATGTGCAAAACGAGTGGGTTCATTCGTTTCTAATGAAAAAGCTCCATCGCCTCTAATCGCTAGACCAGCTAATGTCCGGTTTTGCGAAAGTCTATGAGTATATACCGTTCCATTTGGAATACGGATATCCCACATGTCCGCATCTGTCACAATTTTCATGTGTGAATCGTTTCCTAGTATTGTCTTAATCGTCACACCTTCTTTATCTATTACGGGAAAATCCTGAGAGCTGTATTGTAAATAAGTTGGTGTACGTTTTATTGCCTGGCTTAAATGTGGTTCAAACCAGATTTGAAAAGCTTCCGAAGGTTCTTTTACTGCTTCTGCATGATACACACCGGAGCCAGTTTGCATGAGTTGGGCTTCTCCTTCACCTACAACACTTTCTGTACCAAGCGTATCACGATGATACGTTTTACCCTTGATTACATAAGTGATGATTTCAAAACCTTGATGTGGATGTAGTCCAATCTCTGCGGGTCCATGAGTATGCCCCCAAGCCCAGTAAAATAGTGGTCCTAGCCTATTTATTAATGATCCTTCTCCAGAAAAGCCAATCGGTTTTTGTTCTTCTATTTTACCGCCATCGAACTGCCCATACGCTTGATCCTGTGGTTTGATAATTTGAATTTTCATTTTCATCTCTCCTATACGTGATGTGAATAGGCATTTATCCAAGCAAAGATCCAACATTGATAAGTAATACAATCAATCCTAAAATCAACAGAATTATCGGCATCATCATTTTGTTTGCAGGATCCTTAACTTTCATGTGTGTAAAAATTGCTCCCAACATTGTTCCTACAATTAACAAAGCACCCCACGCAGCTAATGTATCATTCCAAATACCTGAAATCACTAATACCGCCGAAATCACTTCTACCAGACCTGTAAATACCCTAAAACCTGCTGGATGCCCATAACGCTTAAATTCATCCACCATTTGCTTTGAACTAAATTTCATAAACCCAAACATTAGGAATCCTAACCCTAATATGCCTTGAAGAATAATTGATAAAATAGTCATTTATTTTCTCTCCCTTTATCCTAATATTATTTATCCTAAAATTAGTACATTTTTATCCTAACATTAGGATATATTTTGTGTCAACAAAAATAACCCGTTTTATTTATAACGAGCTCTAAAAATAAGTAGATGTATGTATTTTGATTTGGAAAATGGCGTGTTTTTTTGCCACCCTAATTGTCATACATAAGTATGGTGTAATGTATAAGGTGTCACTTTAGGAGGTAATTTGCACGGATTTTAAGTGCTATTTTGCGCATCCAACTTTTATGGCTTTGGAATAATGATTGATCAAATTAATGATAATAACCTTGATAAACGAACAAAAAGAAAGAGCGTGTTTTGAAAAAAAGATTGATCAAAACATGCTCTTAATATATTCATATGAATTCTTAGCAACTTCTATTCGAAATTCCCCCTTTTTATTTTTAATCGAGATAAGCCATAAGTAAAAGTATAGCAAAAAGCTCCTCTCTATTAAGAGAAGGGCTTTTTTTATGCTGTCCAATGTTCAAATGAAGGAATTCTCAAAATCCTTTTTTGGTTAGATTACGGTATTTAACAACGCCTTTTATCTCAGGCTCAAGGTAGATAAAATCATTGTTTTCGTTAACAATGTGCTTTTTGTATTCAGCATATAATTATGAGAACAAGGATTTAAGAGACCAATTAATGGGCCAGATTATGGAACAACACATTTAAAAAGAACTGGTAAAGTTTCTTAAATATTGTAAAGAATTATACTTAAATTAACAGGTACGTTAAGTTTAAGTACATTCCTTCACAAAGTTATAGAAAAAGCCGATCATCCTACTTAGGTAAAGGAAATCGGCTTTTTTTCTTTAATTAATTTTAAACAATAACAATTGCAAAAGATGATTTCATCGAACCACACTTAAATATCATTTCATTTGTTCATACTGGAATGTTACCAATCGATTCGTTTTCCATCTCTAAAGAATCCCCCACTAGGTCCTTCAGGTCCAATAGTCGCTAACCAAAGGATAGACTCAGCTGCTTGTTTGGGAGTTCTTGGAGCAGATGGTCCACCCATATCTGTACTTACCCATCCCGGATCGACCGCGTTTATTTTGATATCACCATTGATTTCTGCAGCTACCAATTGTGTCAATCCATTTAGGGCAAATTTAGACAACTTATAAGCTCCTACTCCTTGATAAGACATTTCGCTCATCGCCCCATATTCTGAGGAAACATTAATAATTCTCCCATAGCCTTGTTTTTCCATGAGGGGAATAAAGGAACGGATCACATGGTAAGCGCCGAAGAAATTAGTTGCCATCGTTCCCTCTAGAATTGAAGGTCCCATATTCAATAACTTTTCATTTTCATTCAAATACACGCCAGCATTATTAATCAATACGTCTAATCTTCCATACCGATCATTTACTGTAATCGCAGCTTGATGGATGCTTTCTTGGTTATCTACGTCCATCACCACAAAGGAAACGTCCAGATCTGACTGCTTAAGTTTCTGCGCAGCTTCATGACCATTCTCTGAATCCCGACTTGTCAAAATGACCTTAAAACCATTCAAAGCCAATTGTTTGGTCAGCTCATATCCAATTCCTCGATTCCCGCCGGTTACAAGCGCAACTTGTTTATCGTGTGACATTTAACTCCTCCATTTCTCGCCTACTGCTCGAAAAATTGGGTAACCCATCTTTTATCAGAGTCGATTCAAGGTGGTAGATAGCATCTTTACGACTTACAAGGTAGATATGTCAATAACGAATCGATAACGCACATCACTACGCAGAACACGCTCATACGCTTCGTCTACTTGGGCAGCACTAATTACCTCAATTTTAGGTGAAATGCCATGTTCTGCGGCGAAGTCGAGCATCTCTTGTGTTTCCCGAATTCCACCAATAAGTGAACCGGCAAGGCTACGACGTTTCATGATTAAAGAAAATACATGGTATTGATCTGGCTCGGCTGGTGCACCGACATTTACAAGTGTTCCATCTACGCGAAGCAAGGATAAATATGCATTAACGTCAATATTTGCAGACACGGTGTTTAAGATGAGGTCAAAACGACCAGCTAACTCAGTGAATGTAGCTGGCTCACTTGTAGCAAAGTAATGATCTGCTCCAAAACTTAAGGCTTCACTTTCCTTATTGTTAGACCGACTCAAGACAGTTACTTCAGCACCCATTGCATGGGCAAATTGGATCGCTACATGTCCGAGACCTCCCATCCCAACAATGGCAACCTTCTTACCTGGTCCTGCGTTCCAATGTTTCAATGGAGAATACGTGGTGATACCTGCACATAATAGAGGTGCCGCTACATCCAAATTAAAAGCATCAGGAATACGGACAGCATAACCTTCCTTTACAACTATTTTTCGGCTATATCCACCGTATGTTGGATTACCATCGTAGTCTAATTTATTATATGTGTCGATAACGCCTTTCGTACAAAATTGCTCCTCTCCACTGAGACAGTATTCGCATTCTCCGCAGGAGTCCACAAAGCATCCAACACCAACGCGGTCACCAACAGCAAATTTTGTAACTTCTGATCCTACCGCTGCCACGACTCCGGCGATTTCGTGACCAGGGACCATTGGGAAGATTCCTCCAGACCATTCGCCGTATGCACTATGAATATCAGAGTGGCAAATACCGCTAAACTTAATATCTATTAAGATGTCATGTGGACGTAATTCTCTACGCTCAATAATAGTCTTTTCAAATGGTGCTTTTGCACTTGGGACACTTAGAACACGAGTCATTGTCATGTTTTTATGATTATTACACATATGCTATAACACTATCCTTTCTTAAAAAGACTGAAAAATTTGGTTAATTAATCATTTAGATATATTTGATTCCTGTTATAAATCAATTTTGATTGATTAATCAACATATGTCTATAATTATAAACAGAAACAAGATGCCTTCAATGGTTAAATGAACGCAATTCGTTGTTTACTCAACAAATCAATAAAAATTGTTGATTATTTTTAAGGCGTTTTATCTACGACCTTTAATTCCTAATACCGATAAATTTTTTCTTTTTTAAAATCCATGTTCCTTTCTTCGTTAGTATCCAATTTAACGCAATTTGTTGTGTATCCAACAAAGTAATCGATATTGTTGATAATCTTTAGGAAAGTCTGGTGATGAAACAATGCCGAAAGTAGATAGAAGAGTTGTCAAAACTCAGGAAGCGATAAAAAAAAGCACTGCTTGGACTTTTGAATGAAAAAAATTTCGATGACATTACCATTCAGGACATTTCTGACAGAGCAGATGTTAACCAAAGTACCGTCTATCTTCACTACTTGGATAAATTTGATCTATTAAATAAGGTCATGGAAGAACATATAAACAATATGGGTAATTTTTGTGAGTCGGCAACTGAAATGGATTTTATAGAGTCAACTGTACACTGTATGGAATACCTTGAGAGTAATTATTTATTCTTTTCGACGATGTTGCCGAGTGAAGGAGCCCCATATTTTCGTAGTCGGTTCCTTAAGTTTAATATCGAAGAGTTCAAGAAAGATCTGGACATTACAAAAAGAAAAAATTATGGGCATAATGCAGATGTGATTGTGCAATTTATCGCAAATGCTTACGTAGGGATAGCGGAATGGTGGTTAAAGAATGGAATGCCTTATCCACCTCGTATCATGGCAGATGAAGTGGGAGATTTGTTAGAGAGGCTCGTATAGATATTTCAAGAAGGAATTCGAAGTATCATTAAGAAAATTAAATTTGCTCCGATAATTAAAAGGCTAGGTAAATCTCATGCCTAGCCTTTTTTGATCCATTGAGTCGTACTTAAAGCCGCTTTTTTCTTTTTTTTGCTCTTTGGTTATATGGTATAAATCAATAAAATAATGTTATTGAATGTTGAATCAAGTCCTTATCTAGAAAGTTGTTGTGTAGGAGTAAACATGTAGGTTCTTAGAAAAATAGTTACCAAACTTAGTATCAATGATAGGATTCCCACCAATACGACATATTGTGTACCCATTTCTGATATAAATAAACCGCCTGCAGCTACACCAAATGTTACTCCTAAGTTAGCTGATGTTAGAAATAAACCATTAGCGAAATCAGGAGCTTCGGGAGCCGAAGACATAATCCAATATTGATTAATATTCGCCCCTATACCAGCTAATATTCCCCAAATTAAAGTAATGATTGCCATAGGTACGGTAAACTGTCCTGTGAAGAATAATATGATGTAAACAGCCCCCAATACAAAAGGAAAAGATATTACAGATTTGATGGCACTATGAGTAAGTAACTTCCCTGCCACAATGTTTCCAATAATATTGGCCCCACCGTAGATGAATAACATTAAACTAATTGCATTTGAAGACATATTCGTAACAGTTTTCAGATATTCAGCAAGATAACTATAAACTCCAAATACGGCTGAGTTTAATAAAATGACAGCCGCAATGGAAAGCCATGTAATTGATTTTTTTAATACGCTTAATTGAGCTCCGTAAGAAAGTTTTTCCTTAACAGGCATCGATGGTACAAATAATACTGTAGCAATAAATGCTATAGTATTAATAACAGCAAAGAATACCATCGCCATTTGTAAAGAAGTTGCACTAGCAATAAAACTTGCGATTGGTACACCGACTACCATACCCGCAGATACACCAATAAAAACTTTAGAAACAGCTTTTGGAGCTTCTTCTTTGCTTACTGAGGCAGCAGCTACTGTAAAAGCCAACGAACAATAAATGGGATGAAAAAAGGCTGGAACTACACGAGCAAGTAATGCAATGGTAAAGTTAGATGTAAAGATGGAGACAATGTTCCCCAGAACGAAAACACCAAGTACGAGTAACATGACCTTCTTCCGATTTATACCCGAAAACAATAACGGCATCGTTGGACCTGCTACTGCAACAGTAAGGGCAAAAAGACTCACCAGCAGCCCTGCTGTAGATACACTGATATTATAGTGGTCAGCAAGAGAAGGTAAGATCCCAATAACACCCATTTCAGTATTTATGATACCGAAAACTCCGAGGGTCAAAATATATATAAGCAAATTATTTCCTTTAGCCAATATTTATACCTCCTTTAATGATAAGTCTAGAAGTTATTAAGAGGAACGTAAATCATACAGAACATACCTAGCTAGCTTTTTCTTCATTCTCAGAACAGCACACAATGAAAGTCAGCAAAATACTGCTTTTTAACTTCACTTATCTCTATCCTTCATAAATCAATTCAGGACTAAGGAATACAGTTTCCTTTGAAAAAAATTGAATTAAAGCCTTGGATGATTAGCAACTACATTTAATCCATTTTTTCAAGTTTCACTGTAAAATCGCCATCTTTAGGAAAGTTTGGTGACCTAAAATGTCGAAAATAGATAGAAGAATAACCAAAAGCCAAGAAGCCATTAATAAGGATTTTATTGAACTGATTTCTGAAAATCCGATTCAATAATTCATTTGATGTCCTTCACTTTTAAAGTTATTTCAGTTTTTTTGAACTGCTTTTTTCTCTTGCCTCTGTATAAATTTCAAAGCATAATGTGTCCCACAAACATAGATTCCCATGATAGATAGGTAGTCAATTAAGAATTTTATAGTGGAATCATCATTGAACCAACTACCAAATGGGTTATAAATGATTAGCTTAGAACCAATCTCTCTCTCAAAGGAAGTATGCATCCCATAAGCAACAATTAACACCGCCAAAATACGCAACCCTACGGTGAGAATACGGCTAGTGCCGGTAATTCCCGTCATCCTCCGCACTGAATTGACAACTATAGCCCAGGAAAAACCTATATGAACTGCCATGATGATGAATCCCCAATAGGCAGTTTGAACATGTAATTGCCGTAGCGTCATGTCGTTTTTTATAGGAATATTGGGAAATAAATCACTTGAAATCAGCACAGCGCTTATCATCATCAAAGCCATAGTTACAAGAAAAAGGATATTGATCCCTATTTGTAGAATGCGCCGTAAATTATGCGTTCCCTTAAAAATTGCTTTATACCAACGTCGATTTAATAAGTTATGGACGAAAAATAATATCAGTACCACAACTCCTACTATTTCATGAATTGTATTTCCGGTAATATGGTAAGCAATGGCTATCAACATGAGAAATGTCATAACAAGGTCATTTCCTAGCTTGAATAACATCTTTAAATTCAAAGCGTGTACCTCTTTCTATTAAATATTAACGCTGGATTGGATGTGTCCATAGTAGACCCGTAAATACCTTTAATGGCAACATATCCATTAGCTTTTATATTGCTGTAAATACAACCTCAAAAGTACCTCCTGAATTTTATTCGTTTTTTCCTCATCATCTATTAAACTAATTTCTTCTTTATTAACATCCTCCTTATCATCTTTCATATTGGCGGATATCTTCCAATGCTCAGAAGGAATAGCTGCGATTGTGGTTTCTGAACTGCCGTTTTTTGATTGTGAAATCTCTCCTAAATCAAACTCTTTCATCTGATCCATCGAATTCAAATAGTCATCTCTTAACTGATTGGCATGGCAGGCAAAGCAGCGACCAATATTATCTTCTCTCACTTTTTTATCAGGAGTAAATGCTTGGTATTCCCATTCCCCATTACGTTCTTCCGGCGAATATTGGGAACCCCATCCGGTACGTTTTTCCATCACTAAATATTGATCAAGCTCTCCGTCCTTATATCCTACAAGAGTAATAACGGTGCCGCTCGGAAGCTCCTCTCCGTTCTGTACTGCTTCAATCGCTTCCTTACTATTTATATAGATGTCTTCATGAATATCTCCTCGATCGTAAGTGGCAAACACGATCCCCTTTTCAAGGTCTTCAGGGAATTTAACAAGGTTAGCCCCAGATCCAATCTCAGCGTATTCCCCAGATTTAGCCCCAGAGGAATTCTCTTCTTGTTGAGAAATGTCCTTTGTACCAGTATCATTGTTGTTGCAAGCAGTAAGGGTGAGGGCTAGCAGCAACGCAAATGAATGAAATAATCGTTTTTTCATCCCGTTTTCCTCCTCCAAGTTTCGTTTTATTGTCTCGTAAATTCATCGTGACTTGGCTTCTACCTGACTATTAATCCAAGTTGAATATCGTTGTCTTTAGATGGTAAGGGAATTACTTTCATACTGATTTCTTCTCTATTCGTTATATCCGCCAAGCATAAAAAACTCCATTATATGGTAATGATTAACAACACCCTTCTAATCTACATAACGTATGGAATTCTATTCAGACAAAAAAGTGTGAATCCCGACAAGATATGCGGGATTCACACAGCGATTTCACTCAAAGTACCATTGGCACACAAAGCTCTCTACGATCTTCAACACAAGCATTATTTTTTCTTCAGATTTTCTTTGAAGAAGGACTCAAGCTTGTCAAAAGGGATTAAATTCACCCGGTCGTACAGATCCACATGACCTGCGCCCGGAACAATGTAGAGTTCCTTCTGTTCGCCTGCTAGCTTGTAGGCGTCTTCGCTGAACTCTCTGGAATGAGCGTTTTCACCCGCGATGAAAAGCATCGGACGAGGAGAAATCGTCTCTATGTCTTCGAACGGGTAGAAATTCATGAACTTGACGTTACTGGTCAGTGTCGGGTGTGTCGTGAGTTCAGGTGACGAGCCCTTAGGAGTGAATTCGCCCCTTGGAGTGCGGTAGAAGTCATAAAACTCACGCTCAATGGCAGTAGAGTTTTCATTTAGCTCATGTACTGTCCCACTGGTGTATTTGGTTTCACCGCCCGTGAACTCTACATAGCGTTGCTCGGCTGCCTCTGCAATGATCTTCTTTCTTTGCTCAAGTGTCAGGGAATGCTTAAGCCCATTACGGTTGGCAGCGCCCATGTCGTACATACTGACTGTCGCAATGGCTTTCATGCGCGAGTCGATCTTGGCTGCGCTGATGGCAAAGCTTCCGCTGCCACAAATCCCGATAACACCAATCCGATCCCTGTCAACAAACTGCCGGGTGCCCAGGAAATCCACCGCAGCACTGAAATCCTCGGCATAGATATCCGGCGAAACAGCATTGCGAGGCTGACCCTCGCTCTCTCCCCAGGAAGACAAATCAAAGGACAAAGTAACGAATCCCCGTTCAGCCATTTTCTGGGCATACAGATTCGCACTTTGTTCTTTTACTGCGCCCATAGGATGCCCGACAATGATCGCGGGATTTTTGGTGTTCTTCTTCAAACCTTTGGGAATAAAAAGATTCCCAACAACATTCATGTTGTATTGATTTTTAAACTCAACCTTCTTCATGGTTACCTTGTTGCTCTTGTAAAAATTGTCTGCTCCATTGGACATGTCCGGCGTGTATGCAGCGCCAACGCTGGTCTTGGATGCAACGATGGTCGCGGATAAAAGCAAGCCCAGTGCTATCACTGTGAGTACACGCGTGATAATAGATTTTTTTTTCATTTTAAAATAACACCCTTTCTTATTTTTGTTTTGAAAATAATTCTTTTGTAACTATCATGGTGTACATTGACTTCGTTCAAAAAAGAAAAGCATCATTGATTGATTAATCAACATCTGTTTATAATTATAAATAGAAACACGATGCTCACAATGGTTAAATGAACGCAATTCGTTGATTACTCAACAAATCAATAAAAATTGTTGATTATCTTAGGAAAGTCTGGTGACCAAACAATGCCGAAAGTAGATAGAAGAATAACCAAAAGCCAAGAAGCCATTAAAAAGGCTCTTATCGAACTGATGTCTGAAAAAAATTTTGATAACATAACTATTCAGGACATTTCTGACAGGGCAAACGTGAACCGAGGAACCATCTATCTTCATTACTTAGATAAATTTGATCTATTAGATAAAATCATGGAAGAACATATAAACAACATGAGTAATTTTTGCGAGTCGGCAACTGAAATGGATTTTATAGAATCGACTGTACACTGTATGGAATACTTTGAGAGTAATTATTTATTCTTTTCGACGATGTTAGCGAGTGAAGGAGCTCCATATTTTCGTAGTCAGTTCCTTAAGTTTAATATCGAAGAGTTCAAGAAAGATGTGGACATAACAAAAGGAAAAAATGACGGTCAAAATGAAGATGTAATTGTTCAATTTGTTGCAAATGCTTACGTAGGGGTAGTGGAATGGTGGTTAAAGAATGGAATGCCTTATCCACCTCGTGTCATGGCAGAAAAAGTGGGGGATTTGTTAGAGAGAATTGTATAGTTACCTACTATGAAAAACCTCCCTTAAATTAGTGAAAAAGAAAAGGATAATTTCTTTGGACGAGGCTTTTACTAGGATACCTGTCTCTTAGTATTCATTAAAATCACATTGTGAATCATTTTACTTAAGCGGGTGCTTTAGTGGAACAAGCCAATCTAAAAAAGTCGAATCCTTAGCGTTGAACTGCACCCCAATTGTTAGACACAACTAACAATTGGAGGTGCAGTTTTTTATGGCGAGATTTACTTCAGAAGAAAAAATACAGGCAGTAAGACAATATATAGATGGTAATGAGGGAGGACAAACAATTGCTAAATCTATTGGTGTTCATCCGAGTTTACTCCATCAGTGGATTAAACAATTTGCACTTTTTGGTGATGATGCTTTTGAAAAACGCTATACACCCTACCCCGCACAGTTTAAACTAGATGTACTCAATTATATGAACGAACACGGGACGTCTATCAGGGAAACTGCGGCGATTTTTAATATTCCATCTTATGAAACGCTTCGAAAATGGAAAGTTGCTTATGAAACAGAAGGATTTGATGCCCTACAATCAAAGAAAAAGGGGCGTCCATCCATGAAAAATAAAAATAATAAGACATCAAATACTCATGTACCCGATGAAGGGTCAATAGAGGCTTTACAGGCAGAGAATGAACGTTTACGTATAGAGAATGCCTATTTAAAAAAGTTGAATGCCTTAGTTCAAAACAAGGAAAAATCACCAAACAAGACAAAGCACAAGTAGTCTATGAATTAAGGAATGCATTCCCGGTGAAAGCACTTATACAGCTAGCAGACATTCCGCGTAGCACGTATTACTATTGGGTGAAAAACTTCGGTCGTCCTGATCCAGATGCAGAACTGAAAGTATTGATTAAATCTGTTTTCGATGAACATGAAGGTCGGTTTGGTTACCGTCGTATTCGTGATGAACTTAGAAATCGCGGACACCAAGTAAACCACAAAAAGGTACAGCGTATCATGAAAGAACTAGGGCTAAAATGTCTTGTCCGTATGAAAAAATACCGCTCTTACAAAGGAACTGTGGGCAAGATTGCTCTAAATATTTTAGATCGTAATTTCAAAGCTGAAAAACCAAATGAGAAATGGGTTACGGATATTACAGAGTTTAAATTATTTGGAGAAAAGCTATATTTATCGCCGATATTGGACTTATTTAATGGAGAAATCATTACGTATACAATCGGTTCAAGACCAACCTACTCACTCATTTCAACGATGTTAGATCAAGCTTTTGAAAGTTTAACAGACGACGCTACTCTCCTTATTCATTCCGATCAAGGCTGGCATTATCAAATGAAACAATACAGTAATGCCCTTAGGGAACGTGGCATTACGCAAAGTATGTCTCGCAAAGGGAATTGTTACGATAACGCTGTTATGGAAAATTTCTTTGGTATCATGAAATCGGAACTTCTTTATCTAAAAGAATTTGAAAGTGTGGAACACTTTAAACAAGAACTAGAAAAATATATAGAATACTATAATCACAAACGAATCAAGGCAAAATTAAAAGGCATGAGCCCGGTACAATACCGAGCTCATGCCCAACGGGCTGCCTAATGAAATAACCTGTCTAACTTTATGGGGTCAGTTCACGTACGGGAATTCGACTTTTTCAGGTTAAAATTCGCTTAGCGTACAAAATTTCCGAAATGTTGGCGGTACCCCTACTCTAAATAACCAGGAGTTCAGTTTCGAAGATTCAATCTCACTCAGGTAAGACCAAGCCTTTAATCTGAAAGAAGTTTAAGTTATAAAAGTCTGTTTGATATTTATGTAAAGTTAACGAACATCCTTTGCAAGCAGATGGAATATTAATTGTAGCACCTTTGAAATTTTCTTCTGACTTTGTTGTACTTCCATCGTATATGATTACTTCGAGCAACTGAAATTGAGTATGCCATCTCCATTCTTAAAATGAAATTCGTAACTACCGTCCTCATCGTTACCATCAATATTCGCTGAGTATTTTCCAGTCCAACTCTTACTTTCTCCGGTAAGGTTTATAAATTCATTGCTGCATCCAGTCAAAATCAACAACAATAAAGCAGTATAAAATATTCTTTTCATATTAGCCTCCAATTTCTCAGCAGTGCTCTTACTACACAAACGCCCCCTTTAACGGAATAGTATTTTTACAATTTTTTCTTTTTGAATCGCAAATTAACATATACAAGTAGGATTGCAATTATCGAAATTATTATTGAGTATTCTAGTATCATAAAGAAAAAATCTGGATAAGAAGTTTCTTCATATGAACCCATACCGTTTACATCTTCTGTGATCTTTGTTCTATCTAAGAATACTAACAACAATGAAAAAGAAGTAATAAATGAATATATAGCAGTTTTAACAAAAATTTTCTCCATAATAAATCCCTCCATCTATGTAACGACATTTAATTCTTCTTCAACAATCCTGCCCTTTTCTGGAATAACTTACAAATTCAAGATGAACTATCTAATTTCCTTTCTTCCTCCAGAATCTGGCCCTTTACTTCAATACTAAGAGGCGACACTTTGTTAAGTAATCGCCCCCGATTGTTGAATATCATTTATGTTGTCTTATCGAAGAAAAGCGCCCGTTTGCTTAATAAGAAAAAATCCTACATTATCAAAAATCCACATATAAACGGTTAAAGTTTTTTCAAAACATCGGATCCTACAAGACTTTTATCCTCAAATCTCGTTGAGAGAACAATTAGGGTCGTTGAAAATCCAAATGCGTTGCAAACATCAAGAAATCTTGCCAATGATTCACTCGTTTCTGTTAACACCTTCATTAGATAATTATACTCTCCGCTGGTTCTGTAAAGATCGATAATCTCAGGGGACGCTTCACCGAAAGTTTCGAAATCCTTGCAGTTATTCGTTTTAAACAAAACGAATGCGATTGTATGCTTACCAAGCTTATGTGGAGAAAGCTCTGCCCGATAGCCCGTTATGACCCCTCGCTCCTCCAGCTTCCGAAGTCTTTCCGTTACAGCTGGCTGCGACATCGCGATCATTCTGCTCATCTCGGAAATGGGAATCCGGGCGTTATCCTGCAGCGTGGCCAAGATTTTATAATCGATTTGATCCATAAACACGACACCTCATTTTTAAAAGTTATTGGCCTGAAACGAATAAAAAATTAAGTTTTGAAGTCCAATACTCCTTAATAATCTTATTTAAAATGTACGTTATCTCTAATAAAATGACAATAACAAACCTTAAAGGAGATTGAGAAATATGACAATGACATTAAACGAAACCAGAGCGACTGATGGGTTAAACTTTTTCACGACCAGTGATGGAGTTCGGATTGCTTATCGAATCGAAGGATCAGCCAGTAAGCCTGTATTGATGCTTGCGAACTCCATCGCCACCTCGATGAACATGTGGGATGGCCAGCTAGCTGAATTTTCTCGGCATTTCCGTGTGCTTCGATACGACTATCGTGGGCATGGCGACTCGGATACGCCCGCCGGTCCGTATTCGTTCGACAGACTTGGACGGGATGTTATCGAACTGCTCAACGCGCTTCACATCGACCGTGTGCATTTCCTCGGGCTGTCGTTAGGCGGTGTCATCGGACAATGGCTAGGCATCTACGCTCCCGATCGGATCGATCGGCTGATTCTGAGCAATACCTCCTCCTACCTGGGGCCGGCCGAGCAATGGGAGGGCCTAATCGCCTCTGTGCTGCAACCAGAGAACCTGACCGAATTCGCCGATATGTTCATGAAGAACTGGTTCCCTTCGCATATGCTGGAGTCGGAGAACGCGCTCGTCACGTCGTTTCGCAAGATGGTGCTCGCTACTCGTGCTCAGGGAATTGCAGGAAGCTGGGCTGCGATCCGTGACATGGATATGCGCCGGACTGTCGCCCTTATCAACAGCCCGACACTAGTCATTGCTGGCCAGTATGATACAGTGACGCTTCCCAGCCACGGCGAATTGATCGCTGAGACGGTGCCGAACGCGAAGCTCGTCATGCTGCCAGCAGTTCACCTGTCGAATGTGGAGTATCAAGCCGAATTCCTGAGCGCCGTGCTCGAATTCCTGCAATCGAAATAAGGAAAAGGGTCCACGTGCGAATGAAATGGG
Source organism: Bacillus sp. V2I10 (assembly GCF_030817055.1). Taxonomy (NCBI): domain Bacteria; kingdom Bacillati; phylum Bacillota; class Bacilli; order Caryophanales; family Bacillaceae; genus Bacillus; species Bacillus sp. V2I10. Next base: position 3,134,072 of record NZ_JAUSYV010000001.1, read on the forward strand.
CGGGAATCCATTTTGAAAAAAGTATTATGGATAAGATAAAGTTTTATTAGACCCCATAACAACTTTATCTTTTATTCAACTAAACTTCCTTGGAATCGATAAGTCCACATTTTCCAAAATGTTTTTTAATAACCGATCTTTCTCATATTCAAGAAAATGGCCCTAAAAAGGAAAATGAGCGCTTATCCTTGTTCTGATCTGACCCCTGTCAAGTAGACACAAAAAATAAGCGCAGTTAAGAAGCCTGACTTCTATATTCGATAGGAGTCAGGTTGTTTAGCTTGTTTTGAAACCTTTCGTGGTTATAAAAGAGAATGTAGTCTTTAATAGCCCTTCTAACCTCTTGTGAAGTTTTAAAAGTATGAAGGTTAAAACATTCTGTTTTTAAATGACTAAAGAAATTTTCCATACTAGCGTTATCCCAACAGTTGCCCTTTCTAGACATACTAGCTTTCATTTTATTTCTTGTGAGTAGCTGATTATAGTTATGGGACGTGTATTGGTATCCTTGATCACTATGGAGAAGGATTCCTTTTACATTCCTTCCTTTTATGGCTTTTTTAAGAGTATCCAAGACTAGCTTATAATCATTGCGTCTACTAATTTGGTACGCAACAACTTCGTTATTATATAGGTCTTTGATGGCAGACAAATATAGTTTCTGTCCATTGAAAATGAGGTACGTAATATCAGTTACCCACTTTTCATTAGGGCGAGAAGCGTAAAAGGCTCTATTTAAATAATTATTCGAGATAAGATAAGGTTCTTTCTTACCGTAATAAATTCGTTTCTTCCTGATAATTGCTTTAATACCTAGCTCACTTAGTAACCGTTGAACTTTTTTGTGATTAATGTGAATATCATAGGTCCTCTTTAACCAAATTTGTATTCTTCTATAGCCATAGATGCCCTTATATTTCTGATGACATTCTATTATTTTCTGCTTTAGCTTCTCATCCTCTATCTGCTTTTCCGAAGGTAATGCTTTACGCTTTACCCACTTGTAGTATCCACTTCTTGATACTTTAGCCAGATGGCAAAGTAGCTGTATAGAATGATTAGATAAATCATCAATGATTTGAAATAGATTACTAGGTTCTAAATCAATTCCCCCTTTCACATCTTTAAAAGCTTTTTTAACAGTTCGTTCTCAGCTTCTAATCGCTTTATTTTCTTTTGAGGATTTTCAATAGTAGATGAAGAGACTTTACCAGACCCACTTTTTCTTCCGCGTTTCTCCCTAAGACCAACAATTCCATCTTCACTAAACTGTTTAACCCACCGTTGTATGTTTTTTCGATGAATGTTTAATTCTCTGGAAACAGCTGAATAATTCTTCTTTTGATGATATAAATCCACCGCTTTTTTCTTAAACGATATATCATAAGTCTCTGCTTTTTTCTCCATAAAAAATACCCCCTCCTAGTAGACAGATTAATGCGCTTTTTTAAATGTGTCTACTATAAGGGGAGCATACCAGTTCCAGGATAGCGCCCTTTAATAAAATAACTATGAAGTCCTATCTTTAAATTTATTTCACCAAAAAATAATTCTTCCTTCGGTCAACGATTTGATGGCCACGCCCCCTGCATTTTTCTTAATTGAATAATTTGGCCTGTCTATCCTGCCCGATTGCTTAATACCAATTATTTCAAAATTAGGTGATTAACTCAATCTTTTATTCCATTAAAAAGGACACTTACCTTATTACAGATAAGCCCCCGATTGTTGAGGAGTGCAACCATCAATAAATAACCATACTCAGGGAAACTTAGATTGGAGCAATAAAAAAAGATGAAATTGTTTTCAAGTATTTTTATTTGTCTTGCTTCCAAAACTCCTAGGGTTCTCAATACTAAGATAAATAAAACTCATTGAAAAGCCTACAATGAATCCACCTAATAAGGCAAAGCCACTCCATTCAAAAATACCTCGTACTACAATATCATTCCAGAATACGCTTTTCCAATTTCCCCAAAAGAATGGATCATTACTATTAGATATATGTAGTTCTGGCCTAGTTGAAATCCCTATGATCCCTAACTGAATGGCATTGTATAAATAATAAAAAATTATTGATACAAGCCACGTTATCGAACTCGCAAGAGCGGACCTTACTTTTGATTTGGAAATTCGTGCTTCATAGAGAGCAATTGGGAATAGAGGTACTAACCAGATACCATATGTTAGTATTGTCCATAAATTCTCCCCTTGAATTAGCAAACGGGAAACAAAACTATGGAAATAAAAATCAAATACACCAAATACTATTCCAATAACTATATAGATGAACCAACGTATTTTCACTAAGTCATTACCTCTCTTTAGATTAGATTTTTTCACCTTCAAATTGAAGTCAGAATAACAATATCTATTTGCATAAAAAAAGCCTATCTTGTTCCAGATAAGCCCCCGATAGCGGAATAAGGTTTCTTTGAAATAGTTATAACTCCAAAATAAGCTCCTCAACTTCATTACCACGGAATTCTACGTAAAAAGGCTGAACATCATCGTTTAAACAATACTCAATTCTTTGTCTGAAATTTTTCCAAGTGACCATTTCTAAAGCTACACTTATTGGAAAAAAACCAACTTCTAAACTCTCAGAGCTAGTAGTGGGTTCTCCTCCAATAGCTTTACCCAAAAATAGTGTATTACAAATTGAACGGTCTACATTTTGAAAAACTCCACAAAATTTAAGAACTTGGATGTCTATACCTGATTCTTCCTTGGCTTCTCTAATGGCAGCTTCCTTAAGAGACTCTCCTTCTTCAACTTGACCGCCAGGAATTTCCCATCCCCTCCGTGGTCCTTTAATTAATAGAATATGTCCTTGTTCATTTAATACTATAGTAGCTGCTGAAACGATATGTTTTGGTGGTGTCATATATATATATTTCCTCCATCATTTTTTCGTGTTGACCAATAAATTAATACAATTCAACAAGAAGGAGCGTTAACCCTTCTTCAGTTAACGCCCCCGATTGTTGAATAAGCTCCTTTTGTTACTTCGAAATCAATCAGTCACTTTTTCCGGTACGATATTTAAAATAATTAAATATACTTTTTCATTATTGAATTCACCTACAAAGACGACTTGATGAATTTCTAATGCTTCTCCTTTTTTAGAGGATGGAGTTCCATCGCTGCTTTTTATTAAGTGTTGCCTTTTTTCCATAATCATTGAAGTTTATTTTCATGGTAGTTCAAGAAGAGATACAGGCTTCACGTTCAAAGTTCGCAGAAACCCACTTACCCTCGCTCCGAAAGAGCTCTAGTACTTGTTCTCGGTTGCTTGGTGGCTTCTCTATCCATTTCAGTAAGGTGCGGATGATAGGTTCCTTATGTTGAAAGTAATGGATAAAAACCTCAGACTGCTCGTGAAGTCGTGTGGACCAAATCTGAGATCGCACCATCACCATTGAATAGTAAGTTCGAATAATCTTACGAACAAAGCCTTGTAACAGTGTTTTAAACTCCTCTTCGGAGGCTGCTTGTAACCGGCTTATTGTCCGAGAAAGAACTTCGCGAATATCTCCATTAAAACTTATCGCTATCTCCGATGTGAGTTTGTAAGGACCGAATCGTTCTCGAAGATCCTCTCCGTGGACACAAACACAGAGTTCCTTAAGAAATGCCTGTTCGAAGTAATTCGCCGGATCAACCGCATAGTCGTAATTTGCAACTGCTATTCCAACATCGCGAACCAAAGAGTGATAATTTCGAGACAATGCTTTAGTAAGCGTCTTTAACTCCGCCAACTCTTCAGCACTCAGCGTACCATTGAACATAACTAAAAGGTCCAGATCTGACTTAACCGCCACAGCTTCACCTCTTGCAACACTGCCATATACATAGACACTATGCACTAGATGTGGAAACAATGCTTTTAACTTTTCGACACACTCTCGAATACATGGAAAGTAGGCATTATCAATCTTCTCCAAAGCAACGTCACTGATAATGTACCCATCCGAGTCTAGCCCATATCCAGCTTGTAGACTCCCCATTTCAATCTTCCTCCTACGTATTAGTCGTTACTCTGTCGCTAAACTGCACTTTAGTGTAAGTACATTTCTTAACAATCTCATACCAGCATTAACATAAATATCCAGTTTCGTTTGAAAGTCTTATTCCATTAAATGGGCCGTTTGCGGAAGAAAAATAATTTCGGATCCTCCACAATCCTGCCCGATTGCTTAATACCAATTATTTCAAAACAAGGCTGTAATCACAATGATTATTTTCACAGAAAAAGAAGCTTATCTTGTTCAAGATAAGCCCCCGATTGTTTATCATTTATGTTGTCTTAGCTAGCGGCAGTTAGCACCAGCTTGTTTTAATATTCTTTATGGCGTGAACTGCTCGCAACATAACCACTAATGGGAAGGATTGTTGCGGATTAACTTCTTCTGCTAAAGGCAGGAGATGATTGGGTGATGTGTACCGAGTTTATTTTCTTGTGACTTTTAACTGGATACTGTTGGACTTATAGATAACCTTCACTTTGTACTTGCTTGGTAAACCCACGGTCTCAATAGAAGAAAATACTCCATGACGCTTATCATAGGTTATGATAGTGGAGCCGTCAGCTGGTACATAATTGTCCGAAAAATTGAGACGTAATTTCCCTTTAGGCATTGCCTCGCCCTTAATTTTGAGCAGATCATTTTTACTGCTAAGGTTGAGCTCGAGTGTGCCCTTGGCAGATTGTATGTAATCTCCTCCGATGATCAGCTTTCCTGAAACATCTTCACTAAGGGTGCCCCCGTTGTTCGTAACATCGCCTCTCCCGAAAGCTGTCTCCGAATTACCCTCAAGTGTGCCTTGGTCAATCTGTGTACTGCCGGAGTATGTATTGTTACCCTCCAGCTTTAAAGTACCTGTCCCCTTTTTGGTCAGCTTTCCGGTGCCGGAGATATCGTTGCGCCAGCGATCCAATGCATGGAAACCACCTTTGGAAGAATCCATTGTCACTTTAACGTCATTGGCAAAAGCTCCATAACCATCTGCGGCGGCAAAGAGATTAAGTCTTCCCCATCCCTCAGCATCATCAAGCACGGGATAGCCGGATGGAAGTCCAGTAGTGGCCAAAACCCAGCGACGTTGCGTGCTGTCAAGGTAAGGCAAACGTGTTTCAAGTAGGACTTCAGCTCCCTTAGGAACCACCATTGGGTTAGTAGTTGAATTAATCTGACTAAATCCATATGTCAATCGTTGGGTATATTCTTTTTTGTTCTTGGAATAATTGCTGAACCTATCTGCTGCTGTACCGGTTTGCGTTAACAATTTACTTTGAGCATCATCATAAGCAGCCTTCTTCAAACTTTCATTGGCTGGATCAGACAGGATAGCAGCTGCCAACGCAGTTGCCATGACACGTCCTCCCATTACATCAAGCGGCGAATGCATACCGGCAACAATACGGTTGTTACCGAGTTCCGAAGCTCGTGTAAGCAATTCCTGGTAACGCTCTGGTACGGCATAGGCCATAGCAATAGCGGCGAGGTATGAGGCATTGGTATGGCCACTAGGAAAGCCTCCATCCTTGCTCGGATCAGGATTTATAGCGGGAATAAGGGTTGGAACAACGATTGAATTGCTACTCCAGCGAAACGGGCGAGGATAATTAAAGTACTCCTTAGCCGGGTTCGATGAAGAATTGCTACCGCGTAAAGTATTTACCAAACTCACTATATTACCAAGACTAGAACTCGTGCTACCTGCATTGGTTCCTTGATCATCATATTTTATAGTAGTGGCATCTGCTGGGATACTGTTGATCGTTGTAGTCGCTCCCGCGTTCATTCGATATACATCAGTAAGCGAACCAAGGCCATCGATGACGCTGTAGCTCTGTTTTCTACGATCATCGAAATATGCGGCATCTTCCTCACTGGAAGTACGGCTATCAGCAATGTCAACAACTTTTTGAATGTTGGCATCCAACACGCTACTGTTCAGTTTGGTACCTGTATCCCAGGTAGCTCCAGGAGTCCAAAGCTGATTATATCCGGAAAGCAGCCCGAGTGTCGGATTGGAATTTTCCGTCTTATTAGCAGAACTATTATTTTTGTAATTATCTACGAAATACCCCGAAGATGGGGGTGATGGCGGAGTTACTGTTGTTGGTATTGTTTCAGCACTCGCATAACTCCCTCCCAGGGAACTTAGTAGTAATGGCAGGGATAATAAAGCAACTGATAAATGCTTCCTTCGTAATTTCATTCCTAAATCATATCCTCTCTTGTTGTATGTCCTAAAAATAATATCTTTAATTTGTTAAATTAAGAGCATTGTTTTGTTAATGTTTTGTAACTTCTCCTCCCTACATTAAATCAATTGGATTTGAAAGAACTCTTTACTTTGTTTTTTATATCTGACAAAATTTCGGCTTTTGTTATAAAGCTAACCTGCCTCGTTCGTTTTAGTGAAAACCTTCACAATTTCCATTCTATATTTTGACATAAATACCCAATTATCAGAGGGACGTTCTTCCACAATCTGGCCCGATTGTTGATCAAACTCTTGAAACCACTCTTCAACTATCCTGCCCGATTGTTGAAGATCAAAGACTGTAAAAAAGGATTGCATTATCATTAGCATATGTATATTACAAATCCGTAAATTTTCAAAAAACTTTGGAAGGTATTTATTTACACAATATTGAATATTAAACAATCGTTTTAAAATATTGGAGGTATACACATGACTGGCTTAAACGCATTGATTAATTCAAAATTAATTGAGTCTTATCCTAAGTTACAGAAAGATTATGAAAGTTATAAGACTAGAAATCTTTCTTTAGATATGTCTAGGGGGAAACCAGGACCTGAACAACTTGCCTTGTCCATGGATATACTTGATACATTGAATTCTAAAGAGTCACTTAAAGTTGAAGAACATATAGATATTCGAAACTACGGATCAATAGATGGTTTAAAAGAAGCAAAAGAACTTTTTGCACAAGTACTTCAAGTAAGTACCAGTAAATTCAAGTCTTAGTATGATGCATGATACAATTTCTAGAGCATTACTTAAAGGTGTTGTAGATAGTAAAATCCCATGGGGGAAAGAGAATAAAATTAAGTTTTTATGTCCAAGTCCCGGGTACGATAGACACTTTGCTATTTGTGAATTATTCAACATAGAAATGATAAGAATTGATATGTTAAGTGATGGGCCTGATATGGATCAAATTGAAGAATTGGTTAGTAAGGATGAATCGATAAAAGGGATTTGGTGTGTACCAAAATATAGTAATCCAGAGGGGATTACTTACAGTGATAATGTTGTAAATCGACTTGTAAGCATGCCTACAAAAGCAAAAGATTTTAAAATCTTTTGGGATGATGCCTATACTGTCCATCATTTAACGGATGAACCCGACATTTTGAAAGATATATTAACTGCTTGTAAGCATGTTGGAAATCCAAACCGTGTGTTTATATTTGCTTCTACATCCAAAATAACATTTCCAGGTTCTGGTGTTGCTGTGATGGCTGCTAGTGAAGAAAACATTACTTTTATTAAAGAACAACTTGCAATTCAAACAATCGGTCCCGATAAAATTAATCAACTGCGTCATGTCCGGTTTTTTAAGGACTTTGAAAATATAACACTACATATGAAAAGGCATGCTCAATTAATTAAACCTAAGTTTGATATGGTATTAAACGTACTAGATGCTCAATTAGGTGATTATAAAATTGGATCGTGGAGCAAACCAAACGGTGGATATTTTATTAGTTTAAATACATTGGATGGATGTGCTACGGAAGTAGTTAATCTTGCATCTGAACTAGGTGTTACATTTACAAAAGCAGGAGCTACCTTCCCATACGGTATAGATCCTAGAGATCGAAATATTCGTATTGCTCCTACTTTCCCAACTCTAAAAGAACTAAAAACAGCTATAGAAGTATTATGTTTATGTATAAAACTAGTGAGTATTAAAAAGGTACTACTAGAAAAGTAATTTTAAGACCTTATCTGGTTTAAACCAAATAAGGTCTTTTTTCATCCCCTGCAACTTTATCTTCAAAAGAATATAAAGATGAATTGCTGTCCATTAATATTCAATTATTGCGCCCGATTGTTGAGCAATATCATTTATTATTTAAAATTTAATACCATAATATAGAAAAATATCTTAATTTACTACAAGGGAATTTATTAGTTATTATAAAACAAAACGTTTTTTATTGACAAAAAATTTTATTTATGCTATAATTTACAGTTAAAATATTCTTGTGTATAATAAGATTCTCCTGGCCAGGGGAATCTTATTTTTGTTATATGGGAGGATTTATGTATGAAGAAAAATGAATCAAGTTTAACTTCCTTAATATCATCCTTTGGTCGAGCATACCACAGTAAATATGACACACCCAAAATTTTTGATGATTTTATTGCAAAAGATTTAATTACCCAAAAAGAATTTGCAGATATTCGTGAGAACTTGATTAAAGGAATTCAATTCTTTAATAATGAAATTGCAAAGAAGTTTCAAGATCATCCAGATGAAATTTTAAAATAGATTACACAAGTTCAACTTTCTCCAACTCCTTTAGCACGTGCTGCCTATTGCGAAAATGTATTATTTCATGAAATGTTGCTAGGCGTTAAACAGTATGTCATTCTAGGAGCTGGATTAGATACCTTTTGTTTCCGACACCCAGAATTAAACGACATCTTAGAAATATTTGAAGTTGATTATCCAGCCACACAAGACTTTAAAAAGATAAGGTTAGCAAATGCTAATTATCAAATTCTAGATAATCTTCATTTTGTTTCAATGGATTTCACCAAAGAATTTACTGTTCAAAATCTTGTTGAAGAAGGTTTTATGCCTAACAAAAAAACTTTCTTTAGTCTTTTAGGTGTTTCTTATTATTTAACAAAAGAGGAAAATGCCAACTTGATTAATAAATTATTTACCAAAGTTCCATCAGTAAGTTCTATCGTTTTTGATTATGCAGACGACAAACTTTTTGAAGAAAAAGGAATGTCTGATAGAGTTCAAAATATGGTTCAAATGGCTTCAGCTAGTGGTGAGCCCATGAAATCATGTTTTACTTATGATGAAATGGAGAAAATGTTAGAAAACTCAGGTTTACTCATTTATGAACATTTATCACCTGTTACTATTAATAAACAATTCTTTCATAGTCGTACAGACTATTTGTCTGCATTTGAAACGATTCATTATATCCATGCTGTAAAAAAATAATATTTCGGTTAATAACAGACTTACCTCCCAATCTTCCCTATGATTGGGAGGCTGTACTCATTTTTATCTAAAATTTACATATTTTAATTTTTCTTACTATAAGTTATTCCACGATCTGGCCCGATTGTTGATCAAACTCTTGAAACCACTCTTCAACTATCCTGCCCTTTTCTGGAATAACTTACAATTTTCAAGAGACATCCTTTAAATTCCTTCTTTAATCCAGAATCTGGCCATTTAGAATAAAGAAAGAGCACAATTCTTGCTGCAGAATTGCGCCCGATTGTGGAAGATCAATAATATTTATAAAGGTTGTTAAAGCAACTCGTGCTTACGGAACGATAGCACTCTTTAGTTCAAAGAAAGAGCTATGTAAACAGCTCTCGCCCCTCAACAAACGTCACCTTTTTGAAGAAAAAATGGATTACTCTTCTCTTACCAAAACTCTTCAAAGTTTTATTTTTTTTCATGAAAAGCTAAGTTTACAGCTAAGGCACCTAAAACAGATGCCATGAACCAGCGTTGAATTTTAACCAAAAAGGGTCTTCTTCCAACCCAAACCGCGACCTGCCCAGCAAATAAAACAATGAGTAGATTTACAGCAAAGCTAACAAAAATTTGCACCGCTCCTAATTGAGCAGTTTGAACAAACAGTGAACCACTATTAGGATCCATAAATTGAGGTAAAAGTGAAACGTACAAGACCGCAATTTTTGGATTTAACAAATTTGTCATAAGGCCCATAACATATAGTTTTTTTGGTGACTCTACAGCTAAATGCTGTGGCTCCAGGATTGAACTTGCTCCTGGTTTTATTGCATTCCATGCTAACCACAACAAGTAGATAACACCTAACCATTTAATGATGTCATACATTACTGGGACTAATTCGAACAAGAAGGATAAGCCCAACATTGTAGCGATGATATAAATCAAAAAACCCGTGATTACTCCTAAAAGAGAAATAACCCCGTCCCTTTTACCTTGTGTAATTGTCCTAGATATTAAATAAATCATATTAGGACCAGGTGAACAGACCATCCCTAAAGATACTAGAGCAAAGGCTCCTAATGTTCCTAATTCAATCATTAAATCGCTCCCCTTTTCAATCATCACTATACACGTTAAATACCGTAAATATACTCATATTTGCTTCGTTAGCGCAATAAGATGATTATTCCACCCTAAGTTTACTGTAAATATCTGAAAAATAAATATGTTTTGCTAAATTTTCTTCTAGCACACTAATGCTTCGTTAGCACAATAAGAAAAAAGAGCTGCAGATCTATTAATTGATCTTCAACTCTTGCGCCCGATTGTTGAAGATCCTTTTAAAGTCTTTATTGAAGAAAAGCACTCGTTAGTTGAATAAGAAAAGCAATTCTTACTAATTCACTGGTAAATATACTTTTATCAAATAATTAATCGCTTATATACACCAAGCACAAAGTACTAATAATAGGGCGACTGCGCTCCTCATCAAGTACCCCTGACGAACCCACCCCTTTGCATCACCAAAAGCTCATACATCCAAGGCAAACCCGTGATACATCTAAGCCAGTATTTCCAAGTTTCACATATTAAGTAAAGTCCCTCAACTTTCAACCCATCTTTTGAGAAATTTAAGCATTTCATAATCAATATAATATTATAAGATATATTAAAGAGCTCAAGGAGGGCTAAAAAAGCTGCCAGCTTATTCTAGTTTAAGAATGAGCCGGCAGCTTTCACTATTGGTTTTAGTTTGGTTTTATCCATTGTCCACTAGGCTGCTCCGCACAAATGACACCATCCTCGTAGACAACCTGTCCACGGTTAATCGTGCTCATCACTTTACATGGAAACGTATGGCCTATGTACAAGCTGATTTTGTTTTTAGCGAAAAAGTTATCTTCTGTAACGGTAAAAGATTCGTCAACAGAAACTAGGACAATGTCCGCGTCATACCCTTCTGTAATCTTCCCTTTAGATGAAAGTCCAAATCGTTTAGCAGGGTTCAAGGCTGTCCACTGTGCAATATGTTCGAATGGTATGTTGTATTTCAAAGCCAATTCCATCATGGAAAGAAACGAAAACTGGCCGCCGCTGATGCCGCCCCATGCTTGGAAAAGGTTATAAATAGCCGGATCTTTTAAATTGCTCGTGCATGGTGAATGGTCAGAAGAAATCATGTCAAATTTCTGGTCAATGAGCAGTTGAATAAGTTTCTCTTGCTCTTCCGGCATACGAAGCGGCGGAGCACATTTAGCGACCGCTCCGTGTTCACGCAAGGCATTATGGTTAAAAAGTAAATAATGAGGACATGTTTCTACTGTAACATTCATACCTTTTCGCTTCGCTTTCTCAATTTTTTCAATCGCTTCCGCCGAGCTGATGTGGACAAAATGCAGCGGACAGCCCGTCACTTCCGCATAATATAATGCACGCTGAACCGCTTCTGCCTCAGCAGCAACCGGACGGGTCGCCAAATAATCGTCCGCTGATACTTGCCCTGCTTTTACTTTTTCTGCTGTAAGCCAGTCAGTAATCGGGCCGCTTTCTGAGTGAAGCGCCAGCACTTTGTTTAACCCGGCAATGATCTTCATCCCGTTTAATAATGTTAAGTCATCCACATTTTCAAATTCCTTGTTGCCGGTCGTTGACAGGAATGCTTTAAATCCAATAACGCCCTCTTCGGCCAACTCCGCCAAATGGGCTTCATTCCCTGGTACAAGTCCTCCCCAGAGAGCGAAATCAGTATAAGACTCTTCATTGCCCTTGTCGCTTTTAGCATAAAGGGCTTCTTTATCGATTGTGGAAGGAATGCCGTTCAATGGCATATCAAAAAAAGTTGTACAGCCTCCCGACGCCATCATCTGAGAGCCGGTGCTGATCCCTTCCCAGTACTCACGACCCGGATCGCTAAAATGAACATGTACATCAATCATGCCGGGAAATACATACTGGCCTGATGCGTCAATGATACGTTCCGCCCCAAATGTAAGATCGTCGCTAATAGCCTCGACTACCCCATCTTTAATGGCGATATTTGTTTTTTTAACTTTATCCGGAAAAACAACTGTCCCATTTTTAATAATCATATCAAATTGTTCCATTTTTCTTCCCCCTGTTTTCGGATTTTATGTATTTTTGGTTTTATATATAAATCTTTTTCTCTTAAAATGGTCAATGCAATAATTTTTCCAACGCATTTCTTGTGATCTTTGTAGTGCCGAATCTACTTTAAAATCCTTCCATAGTTTTCTGTTATTGGCCTTGATACTTAACGGAACCTTCCCCAAAAAGCATGTAATGTCCGAAAAACACAGCTTTTTCACTTTTTCTTAAGCACGCTTTTTCACCGTATTGGTTAAACTTGAAAATCCCGTTACACGGCATTCCAAGGTATCTCCTTCTCGGATTAAAACCGATCCCGGTGTTCCTGTTAATATCACATCTCCAGGCTGAAGAGTCATGATTTTGGAAAAGAAAGACACAATGAATGCCGGCTGGTACATCATGTTGGCAATGATATTCCCATGACATACAGCTCCGTTTAATACCGTTTCCACTTTTACGGATGTTAAATCGGAAAATTCATCTGCCGTGATCAAATACGGTCCAAAGCTGCAAAACGTATTAAAGCTTTTAGCCCGCTGCAGAAAAACAGGATTTTGATTTTGAATATCTTTTGCCGTCATATCAAGGCTGGTCGTAAAACCGGCGATTACATTGTGGAAATCTGCTTCCTCCACATTTTCACATGTTTGTCCGATGATAATTGCCAGTTCCGCTTCCCCTGCCACATTCGGTGATTGAGACGGAATTTCAATTGTTTCCCCTTGGCCAATCAAGCTTGAGTTTGGCTTCATGAATACAACCGGCTCTGCTTCCGGAGGCTTTCCCGATAACTCCAGCGCTTTTTCCAGATAGTTCATGCCTACACCCAGTACTTTTTCCGGAGCGCGGAACAGCGGCGCAAATAAAACTTCTTTTACTGCAAGACCATTTTGTTTTTGCAATTGCGGCTTGCCCTCACTGTTATACCATGCAGTCAATTCGTTAAGCTCTCCATTCTGCAAGAGTGGAAGTGATTTTTCACTCCACTGGTTTCCAGACAGCTCGTTGACCTGATTCATTAAAAAAACTCTGTCCCCTTCAATAAGGGCAGCGATTTCTTCTCCATTATGACGGATCGTTGCTAATTTCATCGTTTTGCCTCCTCGTTCTTGTAATTTTCAGCAAAAGAAACAGTCCACTGCAATAGCCGCTTGTCTTGGTTTCGTCCCGCTATAATTGACAGGCCAACCGGCAGACCGCCGACCTCTGCCAGCGGAAGTGTTACTTGGGGCAGACCAGCGAGTCCAGCAATACATGTTAACTGCATCGTTCTTGCCCTGTACTGCTCGGCTGTTTTGCCTTGTAAATTCAAAAGCGGTGCGGGACCTGGCGCAGTCGGAATAACGAGAAGTGCATCATCCGCCAATAATTTATCCATCCGATGCCGGATACTCTTCCATTGTTCAAACTGGCTTTGGCACTCTTCTTTCTTCAACATGCCGGCCATCTGAAATCTTTGCGCAATTCCTGGCCCAAATGTCGGCTGCTCCTTCGTGATCCATGGACCGTGTTCTTCCCAAATTTCCAGCGCTTGAATAGTCCTGAATATATTGGTCCAGGCTGTCAATCCTTCTTCCGCTACCCGGACCGGTTCAAAGTGGTTTGTTCTACTTTTTACAGATGGCAACAGACTCTTAAGCTCTTCAGCGGATTCAGCATCCGGCAACGTCCATGCATCTTCTTCTAGAAGAATGCGTCGAAAGAACCCGCCTTCCGAAGAGGGCAGCAACACTTCCCCAACTTGGGCAAGCAGCCGGGCATCCTGCGCCATCCATCCAACGGTATCAAAACTCTTCGCCAAGGGAATTACACCATCACTATTTACCACATTGTGTGTCGGACGAATCCCGTACAATCCGCAGTAAGATGACGGAATTCTCACCGAACCGCCTGTATCGGTTCCAATCGAAAAATCAACAAGGCCGGCGGATACCGCAGAAGCGGACCCGCTCGATGAGCCTCCTGGTATCCTGCCTGGGGCTTTCGGATTTACCGGGGTACCATAATGGGCATTTTCACCGTTTAAACTGTACATCAGTTCATCGGTCTGCAAGGTGCCTGTCAGCTTTGCTCCTTCAGAGAGCAGCTTTTGAATGGTGCTCGCTGTCTCATCAGCCGGCTCATGTGTCCCGTGCCAGTCTGGATTACCTGCAGTGCATGTGTGTCCTTTAATAGAAAAAACATCTTTTACAGCAAATGTTCGCCGATCCAGTACTCCAGTCCCTGTTGGTGCAAGCGTTAGTTCTTTGTTCATAAAAGCATTCCACTGATCATTCATTTTATAATGCCTCCCTCTTAATAAGCTTAATATCTCTATTTACCCTGGTAATTTCCAAAATGAGTATTTTCTAAAACGAGTGCCAATAAAATGCCAATCAGCAGGCCATTGCTGACCAAAGGGCGAATAGAGGCTGGAACAGAAACAAAGTATTCAGCCGGAAAAGCCATGAAAATAATACCAATAAATAGAGGTGCGGCCACTCGGTACAAGTTGGCTTCCGTCATTTCAATTTGTGCAAAGTAGCCAAGCGCTGATTGCAGCAAGCGCATATAAGCGACAAGCAGCGCAGCACTTCCGACACTAAGTGGCATTTTTACCATCAGGTTGCCGATATCAGGAATCACACCCATCACAATAAACATAACGCCTCCTAGAATAAAAGGCAGCCGTTCTAAAATGCGTGTTTGATTTAAAAACCCGATAGACGACACATACGGTGCATATGGAACCATGCCGAACAAGCCAGAAATGATTGTAAATACGCCCGAAATCGTAAACGAGCGACGGTATTGCCAATTGGTTGTTTCGCTTTTGTATAATTCATCTGTTCCTTTTAATGCACCAAATGTATTCGAAAGGTTTAACATGCCCGCGACCACAGCCGTTATAATAATGCCGATATCAAAAGAAAGTTCTCCAAGAAGAAACATTCCAACGGCTGGTTCACCGCTCATATTGACCGCTTCCCCCACCGATTTAAAAATTCCTTCGTAAGCGATCCAACCAGCAATAATGCCGATGAGGAGCGAATACTGGCTAATGCTGTTACGTCCTTTTACACTAAGGAAAATGGTGAGCAGCACCACCATGCATGACAATAGAAAGATCGGAATGTCAATCTGCGCAGGTGCTTTTTCTGCACTAAAAGGAATGCCAAGCATTCCTTTTAAAAAAATTGTATTCAGCCGGATGGCCAACAAAAACGTAAATACAGCCATGACCCCCGCATTAAACCATCTTGCAATGAATTTTGATAAACCTGTTAGTCCGACCAACATGGTAATCATGCCTGAAATAATGATGCCGGCTGAAATGCTGCCGCCCAGTACTGCCAGCGGCAAACCTTGTGCCGGCGCTATATAGCACATACTTAAAATAACACCCCACCAAAGGCCCGACTGCCCTTCCATAATAGAACGGCGGTGACCAAATAGCGCTTGAATAATACAAGCTATCCCGGTAAAAAGAAAAGAAAGCTGAAGAAGCGCTATTATTTTTCCTTGTTCCAATTGAAACGCACTCCCGATGGTAATCGGAATCACAACCGTATTGGTAAAAAGGAAAAACAGCCATTGCAGCCCCGCTGTCCAATTTTTCACCTTCATCCATTCCCACATATGTCCACCTTCTTTTCAAAAATGCATATCACTATACCAGCTTTTTTTCTTTACAGAAGGAAAAAAGCCGGCTTAACCATAGAACAAACTTGGATAAGATCCGGCATGCTATTAAATCATAACTGTCCAGCGGGGAGACTCATACACATCAAGAGCTGCCTGGAGCGCTTCGCCTCTTTGAATAGATGCCCCGTTCCGGATAAGTGCAGCTTCAAGACCAGCCAATACAGCGAAGACATTTTCTTTCCTGCAGCTGTATCCCATAGCGCCAATGCGCCAAATCTTCCCATGAAGCGGACCAAACGAACTGGCAATTTCAATACCGAATTGTGCCAGTAACATAGACCGGACTGCTTCACCGTCAATTCCTTCTGGAATAGTGACGCATGTAACCATCGGCAATTTCCACGGTACATCATTAAAGAGTGTCAGCCCCATCGCTTTAATCCCTTCAATAATTGCTTTTTCATGAAGGCGATGCCGGGCAAAACGCGCTTCCAGCCCTTCTTCAAGCACAATTCGAGCACCTTCCCGCAAAGCATACAGCATGGAAGTCGCTTCCGTATGGTGATTGAGACGGCGCGGCCCCCAATAATCCTGCAGTTGGCTTAGATCAAAATAATTACTTTGAATAGGATTCCGTACGTACACTGCATCTCCAGTTGTCCGCACACCTCTTTCTACTTTTTTCCGGGAATCGAGAATTTTCTCTACCCGCTCATTGTAGGTGATTGGTGCCATGCCGGAAGGAACTGAAAAACATTTTTGCGTTCCGCCAATAACAGCATCAAGTTGCCACTCATCTACTTTCACTTCTGTTCCAGCAATGGTAGCTACCGCATCAACGACACAAAGAATATCCATTTCCCGGCAGGCTTTTCCGATTTTATCAAGCGGCTGCATGCATCCGGTCGATGTTTCGCCGTGTACAATCGCAAGCACGTTCGGCTTTACACGCTCCATGGCTTTAATGATTTCATCCTGATCAAACACATGGCCCCACTCTGTTTCGATTGTATGAATTTCTGCGCCGTTCCTTTCAGCAATCTCAGTCAGTAAATGGCCAAACCGCCCAAAAATAGGAATCAACACTTTATCTCCTGGTGCCAAAATGCTGGTTAAAACCGCTTCAATCCCAGAACGTGAAGTGCCGTCAATTGGAAATGTCCATTGGTTTTTTGTCTGGAACACTTGGCGAAGCATTTCCATTGTCTCATTCATAATAAGGGTAAAAGCCGGGTCGAATTGTCCTAAAATCGGTGTACTCATTGCACGTAATACCCGGGGATCAGCTTCCACCGGCCCTGGTGTCATAATCGTACGTAAAGGTGTATTTAATTCACGAAATACTGTCACATTGGTGTCCTCCTTAATAGGCTAATTCATAAAGGATTTTGATTAAAAGCTGAATGCCTTTTTCCAAATCCTCCGCTTTTGTATATTCATCAGGTGAATGGCTAATGCCCCGATGACTTGGCACAAATAACAAGCATGCAGGCATGTATTGGCCGAATACTTGGGAATCATGCCCTGCACCGCTTGTCATAACTTTATAGGGTACTTCTTCCTTTTCTAAAATCGCTGTTGATAAAGCACTTAGCTTTTCACACATCTTCACTGGCTGTTCATTCATCCAGTTTTCAATATGAAGCTCTGTTTGATGTTTCTGGCAAATTTGCTTGAATGCCTCAAAAACCTTGACGCTAAATCCTTCAAGTAAAGCTTCTTCACTATGGCGGATGTCAATTGAAAACACGGCCTGGCGCGCAATGACGTTCGGTATGTTTGGTTTGATCTCCATTCTGCCGACAGTCGCAACGAGCGTAGGATCTGTTTCTTTTGCCTGTTCCATTAAAGCTTGGATAAGTACGGCCGCCGTGTGGACAGCGTCTTTTCGGTATGGCATCGGCGTGGTACCCGCATGATTGCTTTCCCCTGATACCGTTACATTGTACCGGCGCTGACCGACAATGTGGCTGACAACGCCAATCGATTTGTTTTCCCGCTCGAGTATTTCTCCTTGTTCGATATGAAGTTCGATAAAACAATTAATGTCGTTTCGCTTTGCTTCACGGAAGCGGCCGAGCCCAAAACCAGCTTCGTTCATTGCCCGGATAAATGGAATGCCGAGATTATCCTCTACCTTTCCTACCTGCTCCTGTGTCCGAAGCCCCGTAATGGTCCCGGAACCCCAATATGTTAATGGAAACCGGCTTCCTTCTTCTTCGCAAAGTGACACAACTTCGATTGTTTGTTTTGGTTGTCCATACTTCTGGGATAAATAATCAAGCGCGACAACACCGGCAACAACACCATAAGCGCCATCGTATTTCCCGCCATCCTTTACTGTGTCGATATGAGAACCTGTTAAAATAACAGGCGATGCTTTTTCAGACCCTTCCAGCCGTCCGTATAAATTCCCCGCGTCATCAAAGTAAGAAGCGAGTCCGACAGCTTCTATCTCTTTCTTTAACGCCTGCTGGGCTTCTTGCCACTTTTCATCGTATAAAAGGCGGGTAACGCCATTTCTTTCCGTCTGTCCGTAGGAAGACAGCCATTCAATCATTTGGTTTGCTGGTTTCGATAATACAGACGGATCTGTCTTCATCATAACTATCCCCCACTCTTTTCTTGTCTATATTCATTTTAATAGAAAGGAACTCAAAAAACATTCACAAAAATGTAGAAACTTTACTGATTTTGTTGTTTAATTTAACTAAAAGGTTTAACTATTCAAAAGAAACATACAGGGAGTGAATAACGATGTTGCTGCAAAACTTATTACGTCTTCCAGTCTTTTCAGGCGCAGTCGTTGTTGCCGGTAACAACGGATTAGATCGTGAAGTTAATACGGTAAATATGATGGATGCGCCGGATATTATTCCATACTTGAAAAAAGATGAGCTGCTCGTTACCACTGCTTTTCATTTAAAAGACAATCTTCCTTCTCTATTAGAACTAAATAAAGGAAATGCAAAAACAAGGATGCGCAGGCCTTGGCATTAAAACCAAACGATTTTTGCATGACCTTCCAATAGAAGCGATCAAACTTGCTAATGAACGGAACATTCCCATTATCGATATACCGGTTGAGACAACCTTAGGGGATATTGTACATCAATCCCTCAGTTGTATTTTGGATATGCGAACAAACGAACTTCACCAGGCGATGAAGACTCACCAGCAGTTCACGAACTTAATCATCAACGGCCAGGGACTTGATAAAATTCTTGAAAGCCTATCTGTTTTGATTGGCAGTCCGGTGACACTGTTAAATCATCAATTGCGTCAGCTTCACTGTACTGGCGGAATGTCGAACGACTTTCATTCTTTGCTCACAGGTATTTATTCTTTCCTGCCAAAAGCCGGTTTTACCGCTTTTTCACCCTTAGGAGAGAATCACAGAACCTTTACGATATTTCCGGTTTATACTCACAAAAAACAACCAAGTTATCTTTTTGTTCACCGGTTTATCCCACCGGCAGACCGCGCTTCTGTTTTAACTGTGGAACAGGCAGCAAATGTGATAGCTTTTGAATTAATGAAAGAAAATGCATTAAAACAAAAAACGCAACGGCTTCGAAACGAATTTTTCACAAACTTCATGAATGGCGCTTTTTCCTCCTCCGAGGAAGTACTTAATCGCGGGAGGGAATTTGGCCTGTTTGGCGAATATCGCTATTTCTGCGCTGTTGGCAAAATAGACATTATCGAAAAAAGTTTTTCACTTTCAGAACACCAATCAGAAATAGAGCACATTTACGACGCGATTGAAGAAGCAGTACAAGCAACCGCCGGAGCGATGCAGTTATTTGCTGCAGACAATAAATACATTATTCTTATGGAAGCAAAGGGAAATTGGAAAGAAAATGAAAATGACTTTTTCACTTTTTTAACAACTATTCAGTCGGCAGTTTTCCTTCTTCTTAACAAAACGATTTCTTTTGGTATCAGCAGTTATGCCGAACAACCCCTTCGCCTTCCAGAAGCTTACAAAGAAGCAATGAACGCTCTTTATTACGGCACCATGCTTGGCAACACACAATTCATCGAAGCATACCAACCGAAAGAAGTACCAGAAATTTTGCGTATGCTTCCTTACGAACAAATGAAGCAATTTTATCAAAATACATTCAAGGGACTGGTGAAAGAGCCGAAAAAAGACAACGATCTCCTTCTTCAAACGCTATCGGTTTACTTGGAGTCACACTGCCAGCTTTCTGAAACAGCAAAGCGCCTTTTTGTTCATCGAAACACGGTCATTTACCGTTTGGAAAAGTGCGAGGAACTGCTAGGACGAAGCTTAAAAGACCCCGAACAAACACTTTGCCTCCGGATTGGATTCCAGATTAAAGCATTGCTTCAAAATAATTGATCAGACGCTAGCAAGAAATAAAAAAACACCCCCCTTATCGAATTAGCCACTAATTCAATACGAGGGGTGTTTCTTTTAGCCAATTTTGCATTAATTGCATCAGTGAAATGACAATTACTGCTCGAAAATCGTGCCTTTTTTAAACATTGAGCCTTTGAAGGTATACTTCATCAACAAAAAGTAAGTAGTACCTCCCACAAAAACGCCTACTATCCATCCCAATTCTACTTCTATAAAGGCTGCTGCAGCACCAATTAGCATGGCAAGTATCGCACATGGATTAAATCCGGCAAATGGACCGTTTTCTTCATATAAATAAGCAACGTTTACTTTTTGCTTTCTTAATAGGTAATATTCAACAAGTAAAATTGAAACAATCGGGCCTAAGAAGGCGGAATAAATAAGAATGAACGTGCCAAGACCTTTTGCTGAATCATCCTGGACAAGTACCCAAGGGAATGAGCAAAACGCAAGCAACCCAGTTATTACAACAGCCGGCTTGTACTTTATTTTTGTTAGCAATGTAATAACGTAAGTCGGTGGAATAATATTGGCCACCATGTTTACGGCAACAGCACCAATGACAATAAATGCCGATACAGCAACTGTTATATAAGGATTGTCGACCACGACAGCAAAAGCCTTAACCGGGTTAGAGATGCCAGTGGCAGAAGCAAGCATGGCACCGATTGTAAGGACAAATCCGTATGCTATTAAAATAGAAGAGAAGTATAAAAATCCACGCTTTGTGTCGCTTATTCCAGTTTTAAGCTCACGCGAATAATCCGCTGCGCTTAAAAAGATAGCTGCATAGTTTCCTAAAAATATCATAATGAATGCAAAGAATGGTAAGCCCCATGAACCTTCTGCACGGATCCATTTTTCTGCAATAACCTCACTGTGGGATGCCAAAAGAACGCCAAATACATAAACAAGCCCCAGCATAATCACAATCGACGCAAGAATTTCCACCCATTTGATAGCATGAAATCCGTACAAAGAAAGCACAATTTGCACCAGTTGAATGACAACAAAACAAATGACAATACTATCAAAGGAGCCGCCTGTTACAATCTTTGCAATTTCATTTAATGCCGTACCGCCAATCCAGCTTTGAAAGCCATACCAAACGATGGCCGGAATACCTCTCAAAAGTGCCGAAATGACAGAACCTTTTATTCCGAAAGACATTCTAAGCTGCAATACGTATGGTATACCTGTTCTGTATCCGAGACGATCATTTAAAGCAAAAAACATAGAAATAATGCCAATTGCGATGGCGGCTGCGATAAATGTTTGAAAAAGGTTCAGCGTTGCCGTTCCCGCTACAATCAAGCTAGCACCAAGTGTCATATTCCCTAAATTGACACCGTCTCCAATCCACATAAACATATACGATATGGAACCTACTGTTCTGCCTTCTTCAGTTTTCGGCTTTAGTGATTCGTCCAATCCCTTGGCATAGGGAAGCTGTACTTCTTCTATTGGATGACTTGCCAAATTTTTCGACATTATCTCTTCCACTCCTTCTTATTATTTTTTGGAAAACGAAAATCCTTGTATCTTTTTTTCATTATTCAAAGCAGGAAGCTGGCATACAGGGATACATTTTCAAGTAATTTCGAATGTTATGAAAATTTAGTACGTGAGTATCCAGTGAATTTTAAATAGAAATGCATGTGGTTACATTCCTTGCTAGCATCTTCATGGTCTCCATCAAAATTTTTCAATCTCTCATCTACCTCCCCTCATTGATTAAATCTATTTTCGAATCATCGCAAAACACAATTCATCAAAATAAAAGGTTTTATATTCATGATCAATTGAAAATGTTAGATAAAATACCATTCTCATGTTATTAAATATAACATGGATTTATTTTATAAAAATTCTTTTTAAAAGTCATTGGAGAAAACGTGAAATTTACAGTATCAATTTAGACTATTTGTACATTTTCTTCATCACGTAAGAAATCTACGTAAGTTTTAAATAAAAAGAGAGGTTGATTTGAAGTTAGAGTTAGAGTTAGAGAATTACCTATACTATAATGGCTCGCGAACAGAAGCTCTTCTTCATACTGTTTCGTTCTTTTTTTACAGCTCGATAATAGCCTGTGATCCAATTAAAAATTCAAAAGCAAAAAGGCTATCTTCACTTTTAGGAAATAGCCCTTGGAAGTCGCTTCTTCTCTTGAACAAGACATGGAGCAACAGGAACAAGATAATGAGAGAAACTATGTGCCAGGGCTTCATCAAGAAATGGCTTCAAAAGGTTTTTCCAGCAACGGAAAACAGAGTGCAGCTGTAAGCAGTCCACACTCCATTTCTTCTGGATTGCCAACCCAAATGAACAATCGCGATATACAAAAAAATGAGAAAATGTCTGGTGAATCTGACGGTTCAATCAGTTCATCACTTTCATTTTCACAATCAAATTTCCCTTCGGTTTCATCTGAAATGCAAGAACAATCAAAAAATGTAATTCCACTACAAGAAAAAAGAACAGACAGGGAAACTCCTCATATTGGACAAATTGCTTCTGATAAAACCCTTAACAATCCATCAGTAAGTACGGTTAAACGTACCTACCAAATTGGACAAAATACAGGTGAAAGTGTCATAAGAAATATCGCTAAATTCAGTAGGGAAAATCGAGAAGAAAAATAAAAAACAAGCGGAAAAGTGAAGGGGATTTCGGTATTATCCTTCTCTTTTTTTATCAATTATAGGGACGTAAAGAGGACATTGGTAATTATAGTGGGGGACGTAGAAGTGACATAACCAAGAAAATTGGGGACACAAAGGGGACATTAAGATATATTTTGTGTACCCATTAAAACACTAGGCTTTGCCTAGTACCACAACATAGTTGGGGTCAGTTTTTCCTTATGCTCTTTCTCATTTAGAGTAGAGAAAAACACAAATTTGTTATTTATTCAAGAAGGAGAGCGGAAAAATGGAAATCAAAATAAGAATGTATGTCATGGCGGAAATGACAGATAGGATTGACCGATTAGAGTGAAGGTATGAAAAAGAAAAAATCTGATTATTAAGTACCTCAATGAAATGTTTGATTAAATTATCGTCAATCCATATATATATAAGATATAAATAGAAAGAGCATGTTTTGATAAATTTTATCAAAACATGCTCTTATTAAATGAAGATTATTTTCTATCCCAATCCTTAAAACCCGCAAACTATGTTCAACAATACCAGCTAATAAGAGGTCAAGCTTTTCATGTAAATCATTTATAGAATTATTCTGATCTGTTTAGTAAAAAAGCAACTGCTTATTGTTCAACAATCGCCCCCGATTGTGGAATATCATTTATGTTGTCTTATTGAAGAAAAGCACCCGTTTGTTTAAGTGTAATTCTTCACAATCTTTAAATTAATTTTAAGTAAAGTAAAATTATTCTTGGAAAAATCGCAAGTGAAAAATCGGCTAATTATTCTAAATTAAACTTTACATCTAATCTTAAAACTGGTCATCTTTTTATAAATCAGAAATTCATATCTCTTTGTGAATTGGTAAATAATAGCCAAGAGGTGACAGGATGGAAAAGGATAAATTAAAACTCACATCTTCCGAAATAGGAACTTTGTGGGGAGAGTATGTAAATGGAACAGCTGTTGATATTGTAAATAGATATATGATTTCTATTATTGAGGACGAGTCAATAAAAGCGATTTTCGAGGATGCTATCAAGACTTTCGAAAAGCAAAAGAAACAAATCGTTACTTTTTTGGAGAACGAGAAATTTCCAGTTCCAATTGGATTTACTGAATCTGACCTCTTTAAAGGTAAACAAAGGTTGTTCACGGATATATTTTGCCTAAATTATTTACATATCATGACATTACATGGTTTGCTAGGACACTCAACTTCATTGGGCGTTTCTGTAAGAGAGGACTTACGGTATTTTTACGACTCTTGTGATAATGATGGGAAAAGGATGTATCATCAAACAATTGATTTATTGCTTGAGAAAGGGAGTTTTCAGAGAGATCCGCTTTTTTACCCTACCAAAAATCCTGAATTTATTTCTAGCCAAGATTTCACCGATGGATTTTTCGGAAAGGGTAGAAAATTAGCTGCAACAGAAATCATAAGTATTTCTTTCAACCTTAAAAAAAGTATTATGGCTAAAACTCTTTCTATCGCATTTAGTCAAGTCGCTCAATCAAAAGAAGTAAGAAAATTTTTAGAGGATTCCGAGAAAACGGCTGATCAACAAATAAAAGCCTTTTCAAAAATCATGCAGACGGATAATTTACCAGCTCCTAAATCGTGGGAAACAGAAGTGACAACTTCAACGGACTCTCCTTTTTCCGATAAGCTAATAATGTATCATATTGGTTTCTTGTACCAAGCTGCACAGGCGTATCACGGATTAGGTTTAGCATCAGCCATGCGAGCAGACCTTATCACGGCTTATGAAAGCATCATTTTAAAAAATCTAATGGTAACAAAAAAATGGTTTAATATTATGGTACAAAATAAATGGTTAGAACAGCCTCCACTTGCTCCTAATAGAAAAGAAATTGCAAAAGAAAAATAATATTTGAATATGTGGGGATGACCCAATGAATAAAGTTGGTTTATAAAAAAATTTACACAATACCAGTCAAGGTAATTTGTTTCAGTAGAGTTTCCTAAGTCTACAAAAGAAAGTTTATTTTCATGGAATATTTAAGTACGCATCCGAATTATCGGGTGCTTTTTTATTGTGCTGCTAGTGAAGCCTCTTCGGCAGAAACGCCTTCCATTTCAATTAAACTTACCTTGAATGGCTTATTCAACAATCCTGCCCTTTTCTGGAATAACTTACAAATTCAAGATGAACCATCTAATTTCCTTTCTTACTCGGTGTACCGTCAGCAAAACGCGGATTTCGTACTCTAAGGATGAAGTCCGCTTAAAGAAAGATCCCAAAGTATGGCATGAATACTCCATACAAATCTAATTTACATAATCACAGTTATCGGCACTAAAAAAGGATCTTCCAATCGAAGATCCTTTTAGCTGCTTATTTAACTAATGTTGACGCCACCCCTATTAGAGTCAATTTGTAACTTGCTAGATAGATTATAAATATATATTTTTGGATTTTTGATGATCCGTTAATGTATCAAAAAAAAGCGGTCCATTAAGGACCGCCTTTTTTGTTTTAATCGTCAAGAATTGAATAAGCCTCACATTTAGTATCATTCCACCAAGGTTCCTGACAACGTAGTCGAACTTTATATTTGTATCCGTTATTCGTCACATATTTTTTAACGGTTCCCTTATCTGTAATTGTACCATTAGCAACAACTCTGCCCTTACTGTCATAGACATCGTATCCAACATTTTTGTTAGTATAATTCTCTACAATTAAAAACAAAGAATCTCCCTTACCGTCTATCCAATTTGAATACCTCGGACCAGAACCCGTAGAAGGAGACAAATATACAGTTTGATTTGCCGCAGATGCTTCCCCATATACAGAAATCACTACTACGAATGCTAAAACCAGGGACATAAAGATCTTTTTAAATTTCATCATTTTAACCTCCTTTCCAATTTCAAAATTAATACAAACAAGTAAAATAATATCATGAGATAGGTTGTGTCCATAAGGGTATAAATCTCCATTTCCAAAATATTGCGAAAATAAAAAGACACTCATTTGAGTGCCTTAAAGTACCATTTAAATGGGAATTATCCCTCCCAATTTTCTTGCTCAATTTCTTCAAGTACCTTTATATAATTTCTTTTTCCTATGTGTAACACTTTTGAGACTACCAGTTCGATAGAATCTAAGGGATCGTATATGTATACTCTATACATTTTTAGTTAACATAATGTCAATTATCGGCAACAAAAAGGGTTGGGATCCTTTTGGATACCCAACCCTTTTTGTTGTTACTATAACAACCGTTCTAGGAAGCATTCTAATGGCCAATTATCCTAATCCTCTTTGACTAGTATAAATCAATCCCAGGCTGTTACAGTGGAATTTCCGCCAGAATATTTCGCAAGATAAAATTCGGCTTGATCACCATCGACATGTTTACCGATATTTCTAAAGACATGACAGCCATTTGAATCAAAATCATTACTACCTGCTGTTTTAAAGTAGAGACCTCTAACACCATTAGAATATACTACATCATCTGTATTATATGGATCTTCTTCATATAGCTCATAATAACCTGGTTGACTATCAGAACTGAGACAAATTTTAAAATCGCCCCCACCTGATAGAAAGATTTCACTTTGGTTGGTAAATTCATCGCTCCCTTGATTATCCCAGCCTCCAGCTAAGGTAGTTGGTGTAATTGCAAAAAACAGACCAACGACAAGAGTAACTATCATCCCAATATTCAATAATTTTTTCATTATAACAACTCTCCTTTTTTCTAAACTTTACCATGTAAAAATTTGTATTACGATGAACTAAGGAACTATTTACATTTATATAAAACGACCATTTTTTAGACAGCAACTAAGCAAAAAAGGTACTAAAGTATTAATTTTCTGAAAATAAATTAAAAAAGAAATCAAATGAATACTATATACAAATCTAGTTAACATAATCGTAATTATCGGTACTAAAAAAGGATCTTCACTGGAAGATCCTTTTTGCTGCTTATTAAACAATCGCCCGTTCGATCTTTAGTTGCTACCTTGGAACGCCTCAATTATGGTTTTTTAAAATATTGCACGTGTTCAGAGACCCACTGGGCGAAGGTTCGTGCAGGCCGACCAGTAATCTCTTTGACAGTTGGAATCACCGTATAAGCCGATTTAGGCGGATTAAGGTGCCAACGAATTACGTAATCAATAGCATCCTCCTGAACCCCCATCCTCCTCATCTGCTCACGTTCTTCTTCTTCAGAACTCTCAACAAATCGAATGTCACGTCCGATGACCTCACGAATAATCCGAACTTTATCTTGAACGGACAAACTCTCAGGCCCTGTTAATGTATATACTTTACCTGCATGACCGTCCTCAGTCAGTGCGACTGCTGCGACTCTTCCAATATCGGCTTCATGAACAGGAGCAATTCGTGATCCCCCAAACAGATCTCGAACTACCCCCTCAGAGCGTATGGAGTCTGCCCATTTCCGCGCATTTGCCATAAACTCAAAGGCTTGAAGTTGGGTCCACTCTAGATCGCTTGCTTCAACTGCCCTCTCGAAAGGACCCTTCTCGCCGTTCCATAAAACAGTAACGCTGCGTACTCCAGCCTTCACAGCAAGTTCTACGATTTCCGGTCCCGTTTCCAACGGGGTATATTCTGCACCTGTTGTAATCAAATGCATGCTGCTTACGCCAACCAACGCAGAAACTAGCGTACTCGGATCACTTAAATCTCCGGCGACAACCTCCACATCAGCAGGAAGATTGGCTTGCAGTGGATTACGTGTCAATGCTCGTACTTTTTGCCCCCTTCGAATCAGTTGGTCCACGACGTGCCGCCCTACTGTCCCCGTTGCTCCTGTCACTAATATGGTCATTCGTTATCCTCCTCCTGTACAGGTACCCACTTATCCCGGTTTTCCTTCATTAGGTTGATTTGCTTTTCCAAACGGACTTGCGCCTCATCCAATGCCTTTTTTTGCCGTATCACTTCATTCAGCTTGGTTTCATATATCTGCAGCAATTCTTCACAATACTCGTCTTTTTTGTCGTACTCTTGATCTTCAGGGCAATGTAGAATATCTTTAATCTGGTCGGTTGTTAGACCTAAATTAAGATATAGTTTGATCGTATTAATAGCTTCGATAATCGAATCATCGAATTCGCGATAATTATTGTCAAGACGAGAAATAGTTATTAACCCTTTTTTCTCATAATGCCGTAAGGATCGAGAACTGATCCCGGTTATTTTAGCTATTTGACTTATTTTCAAAGCTCCACCTCCCTTCTTTTAAAATTACTAATTTCATCATAAAGTATGACACTAGTGTTAAAGTCAAGTTTTTTAGATATTAAAATAACATTTGGTGATAAAGGTATTACCTGCGTAATCTGGTAAACCATTATGAATTGTTCGTCGGAAAAGATTGTGATATTTAAGTCACGTCTTGCGCATAACTGCACCCGTTGTTGAAGAAGATCCAAAGGATCGAATGAATATTCTATACATTTTTAGTTGACATAATGAAACTTTTAAGAAGTTAGCAAAAGAGCCAAACCCTTATCTACCAAGGGTTTGGCTCCTATTCGTTTTTTATCGGTTATACAGGATTTTATACACTCTAGTATTCTCAAGGGTTTTGCCGGTTTTAGGTTTTGGAAATCATCAATAGTTTTGCATAAAATTGTGTATACTAGGGGTGACCTCTAATTCTTTGGGTAGAAAAGAGAGCAGACTGTTAATTTACAGTTTGCTCTCTTTTTGCTTGTTATAAGGTCATTTTTGTTAAACTAACGCTACCCGTTTGTTGAAGATCAATGCAACCTTATGGTCGCTATTCCGACCAAGTCACCGGTTTTTCCAGAATAACGCCATCAGTCTCCACCCATTGCTGGAGACTGCCCGCCTGGACTTGAATAACGATGAAATACAAATCCTTATTACCGTTATTGCGTAGCGTGCGTACTCCCTCTGGCCCTACGCGAACTGCAGTTCCTTCCTTGACTTCAAAAATTTGTCCATCAACCTGAAACTGACCTCGTCCGCCAATGAAAAGGTATAACTCCTCGTTCTCGCGATGTTTGTGATAGAACGGGACAGTACCCCCCTCCGGTAGTTGGTTCAGTGAAACCTCCATGCCTGTCAGTCCAAGCTTTTCTTTAAGAAAATTCTTACCCGGGATGGGATCCTTTGACATACTTAATAGGCTACTAAAAGAACCTGCTTCCACAACGCTGAAATTAGTTCCGCTCATAGGCGATTCTCCTTGCACAATTTGATTTTCAGTGGCGGTCGTTACTTCGGTTTTTGTACCTTGATTTTGTGTCATTTCCATTCCTCCCAACTTAAGAATAACTATCATTTCAAGAATGACTTTCAAAATTCCTTCCTTATTCAACAATCTGGCCCGATTGCGGAACAAAAAAAATCAATACAGGACTTTTGATCAATCTTTTTTATAAACGGTGCAACTTTATTACAAACGGTTAAACTTTATTTTAAATTTACATTTTGAGCATTGTACAGCATAAAAGCCCTCCTAACGGAAGGCTTTTTCTATTGCTACTTATGTATTCGTGTGTTCAGAGTTATTTCCAAACTGATGTATTGTCTTGTTTTGAATCTTTCTTAATGAGCCACTTTAATTCATTCCCATATTCCAAGACATGAATCATTTCCTGCAGCTGTTGTTTGTTTTCATTAAAACGAATTAAATCTTTTTCCCTATCTTCGTATTTAAGTCTTGAATAAAATTTAATTTTCTCTTCTATTCTTTTTAATTCTCTTTCTAAGCAGATGTAGACAATCTTCCATTCACTAATTTCTTCTAATTCAATTTTACCTTTTTCAAAGATGCCAAAAGAAGAGAAATCATTGCAATTTCTTTTATTTGCTTGTAATTGTAATAAAGAATGTATTCTAATTCCTGTTTAAACTGCTCTATACTCTCAAATTCTTGGAGATATAGTAACTCCTATTTTAATAAGCCAAAGAAGTTTTCAATAACTGTGTTATCTAACAAATTCCTTCCCTAGACATGCTGCTTTTCATCTCATATCCTTTAATGCTTTGTTTTTGTGTTTTATCGTCTAGTATTATGGCTATTACAACTCTCTTATATTCTTACGATAGGATTACACTTTCTTATTATCCTTATTTTAGTTTTTAGATTTTATTAGACTATCATTTTATCTTCAAAGGAAAGCTCGATTAGTCTGTTAAAACTTTTAACATGATATTTCTTTAGAATGTGGTAAATGCCGTCAATTATAAATTAACGACACATATAATAAATGAACTTAGAATAACAAGGAGTTTATTTTTAATGAAAAAAAGAAATTTTTTAATTTTGGGACATCCGAGAAGTGGCACAGGATTTATGGCTAAATTATTTCAGGAATTTGGATTTGATGTTAAACATGAAAGGATGGGTAAAGATGGAATTAGTAGCTGGATGTTTGCAGTTGAAGATAATCAGGTCTGTGGTGTTAAGGGTCTTAATAAAAAAGACTTCACTTTTGATTATGTAATTATGTGTATGAGAAATCCAATTGATATTGTATGTAGTACTTATTACACTACATCGGACCTAAGTTTAATATTTCGAAAAAAACATATAAATTTAGAAGGTATTAACAAATTAGAGATGACTGTAAAAAGTGTTTTAGAATGGTATAAAATTATAGAATTGCAAAAACCAAATTTAAAGGTTTATGTAGATAAAGCACCCGAAAAAGTTTTGTCTGATTTTTTTAAAAAAATAGAAAATAGGCATCAAGTAGCTCCAACTGAAAAAATAAATAATAAAGTGAATGCAAGAAGTCATCCTCCAATGAATTTATCGTTCATAAAGGATAATTGCAACCAAAATTTAGTTGATGAGTTTATTAATTTCTGTAAAATGCATGGATATAAATGTGAATAATCAAATCAAAATAGAGCTGTACAAGAAAAAATGTATCTAGGCTTTAGAATTAATTGTAATTATTTTTTCTAATATAACCTAGTTATGATAAATTAAAGTTCAATTTCGTTGAAGAAGAGCAGGATCCAGATCCAGGAGAAACTCCTGCAGAAGAGCTTGAAGAAGACATAGAAGAGCCGTTCGAAGATCCAGACGGTGATGAAGTGGACAAAAACGATCCGAACCCAGAAGACTAGTACCAACAAATCGTAAAGTATTATTAATTGATATTGATACTAAAAAGCAAAAGAGCCAATTCCTTGAAACGTACAAGGGATTGGCTCTTTTGCTCACTTCCTAAAATACCTAATTATGTAAATTAAGAAACTTTCAGACAGGACATTTAATAAGCTAGCATGAATATATAAACGTAAAAGTAAGATGAAAGTAGGTGGCTTTTACGTATGCTAGTAAGTGAAATCATTCATAAAATTACGGCAAAAGAAATGACCATCAAAGAACTAGCCGAATTATATAATGTAAGTGATCGAACGATTCAAATGAAGATTAAAAAATTAGGTTATGAATGGGATAGCAAGCAAAGTATTTATAACTACGTAGGGGAATCACCTGAGCCATCCGATGTTGATTTTAGTACGTTGTTCGGAAAAAACAACAACATTTCTATGGGTGAAATCAATAAAAGTAAAAGTGAAATTACTAGGACTCGTACGAGTGAAACTAAAAGCAAAACTAAAATTGATGCTACTAGTAATAGTGAAATGGATTCAATAGATACTGCTTGCAGGTAAAAAAGTAACTGTGGAATTGTTGCGGTTCATTGCGGAAGGATTTAAACGCAACCTAACCGCAACGGATATCGAGGACGGTTTATCCCGCATGGTTGCAAAAAATATTGAAGTTGAAAAAGAAACCACAATAACAACAGCAACAACGACTATAGACATCGTCACCATATTTTCAAAAAAATTGAATATTTCCGCAAATACCGTGAGCACTTGTCCTCTATACTACATAAACTATTAACGAAAGAGTATTCTATTAAAATTTTAGATAAAAGGTTACTATCAACCTAAAGTAACCCGTGGTGCTAGATAAAAAAGAATATAAAAATACCCTTGATCGGAGGTGAAATAATGAATCATAAAGATAAATTATTAATTTTTATGCATATCCCTAAAACTGGAGGGACTACTTTACATTATTTCCTTAAAAACCAATACAATGAAAATGTACAATGTTATCAAAGAAAGACTGGTTTTGGATTACATCGTCATTTTTCAAAACCGTGTATCTATATTACAATGATGCGTGATCCAGTTGAGCGTATTATTTCTTTGTACTATTATATTCGCAGAAATGAGAATCATCGTTGGCACAGCAAAGTAAAAGAGCTTAGTTTGGATCAATTCATTACTAACAAAGAGTTTGAACACGAGAATGTTAATTTGCAAACACGTTATTTCTGTGACGGGCAAACTCCTAACTTGGAGCAAGCGAAGAAAAATCTTTATAACCATTTCTCTATTGTAGGAATTACTGAACTATTCGACGATTCTCTCTCTCTTATGAAACATGAATTAGGTTGGAAAAGTGTTCAATATCAAAAAAGAAATGTAACTAAAAATCGAAAATTAAAAAGTGATTTTCCAACAAAAACAATTGATAAAATAATACAAAATAACACACTAGATTTGGAATTATATAAATATGCAAAAAATATATTAAAAGATAAAATACAAAATATTTAAATTATATATTCATTTCTTTGTATGAGACATATTTCATAGAGTTGCAGATTTGGTGAATCACGCACAGTTGAATTTCTGTTTGCGGAAAAATAGATTGGATGGCTTCAGAAAAGCATAAACGATAAAAAACGGACAAACGCCAATCCCTTGATACATAAGAGTTTGGCGTTTTTACTTACTTGAAAAATAAAAAAAGTAGCTTATTAAGGTAGCTACTCTTTTTAGCCAAAGATTTTCCTCCACCAAGGACCCACAGGCCGGATCCTAGATTCTTCTTGAATGCCGAGCAGCAAGCCGAATTCATCAAGAAGGCGGAGGCATTTAGCTTTAAAACTAATTAAAAGGGTATGTTTAGGAGGAAAAAAGAAAATGAGTTTACAGCCGCACGGAGGATTATTAATACAAGCGTATAACCCAGAGGAAAAATATCAGGAGATTTCTGCAGAAATTGAAATCGATGCAATGGCATTAAGTGATTTGGAATTAATCGGAATTGGAGCATATAGCCCGCTTGAAGGATTTCTTTCACAGAAAGATTATGAGCAGGTCGTAAATGATATGAGGCTTGCTTCAGGGACTGTCTGGAGTATACCGATCACACTGCCTGTTTCAAAGGTAACGGCTGAGAGATTACTAGTCGGCGCAAAAGCGAGACTGCTTTACAAAGGCGAGGTATATGGCCTGATACAGGTTGAAGATGTTTATGAGCCTGACAAAACACTTGAAGCCATAAATGTTTATGGAACGGCAGACATTGCTCACCCGGGCGTGAAAAAAATGCACGAACGGGAAGACGTCTATGTAGGCGGCAAAATTACTCTTTTAAAGAGACCTGAAAAGCCATTTAAACAATACACGTTTGATCCAATTGAAACGCGTGAAATTTTCAAAAGCAAAGGCTGGAAAACGGTCGTTGGATTCCAGACAAGAAACCCCGTGCATAGAGCACATGAATATATTCAGAAATCAGCCCTTGAAACAGTGGATGGATTATTCTTAAATCCGCTTGTAGGTGAAACAAAATCTGATGACATTTCAGCATCCATCAGAATGGAGAGCTATGAGGTTCTTCTAAGAAACTACTATCCGGAAGAACGGGTTGAGCTCGGTGTCTTTCCGGCAGCAATGAGATATGCAGGCCCAAGAGAAGCGATCTTCCATGCTATCGTCCGGAAGAATTACGGATGCACCCATTTTATTGTTGGCAGAGATCATGCAGGTGTAGGTGATTACTACGGCACCTATGATGCTCAGAAAATCTTTGATCAATTTGAGGAGCAGGAGCTTGGAATCAAGCCGCTGAAATTCGATCACAGCTTCTACTGCAGCAAATGCGAAGGAATGGCGACAACGAAAACATGTCCTCACGACAGCTCGGCACATATTATTCTATCAGGAACAAAGGTTAGACAAATGCTCAGGAACGGCGAGGTTCCTCCAAGCACTTTCAGCCGCCCGGAAGTCATTGAAGTTTTAATAAACGGACTTAAAAAAGAAGTCGTTTCATAAGAAGGGAGAAACATCGATGAGCAGCAATATTGTATGGCACGAATCCTCTATTTCAAAACAAGAAAGACGAGATAAAAATAAACACCAGAGCTTTATTCTCTGGTTTACAGGTTTATCAGCATCCGGTAAATCTTCTGTTGCGAACGCTTTTGCCCGGACTTTATTTGACCGCGGCGCTCAGGCGTTTGTCCTGGATGGTGATAATGTGAGGCATGGCCTCAATCAGGATCTTGGCTTTAATGAGACCGGCCGCAAGGAAAATATCAGACGGATAGGAGAGGTTTCGAAACTGTTTGTTGAGAGCGGACAAATCGTCTTAACAGCTTTTATATCCCCTTACCGTGCTGATCGTGACCTTGTCAGAGAATTGGTTGAAAAGGATGAATTCCTCGAAGTCTATATTAAATGTTCGATTGAAGAATGCGAAAAACGCGATCCCAAAGGACTTTATAAAAAAGCGAGAAATGAAGAAATCAAACATTTTACAGGCATCAGCGCACCATACGAAGAGCCTGCGAATCCGGAAATTGTCCTGGATACAGAAAAATATTCAATAGAAGAATGTGTTAAACAATTGACGAAAGCCTTGATTGAAAAGGGTTTAATCTAAAGGTTTCCTTTTATGGACTGAAGATTAAAGAAAAAAACTCTCGAAAAGTTTGAATTTATTGATATATTATTCTATAAGAATAGCAATACATCATTTAAGGTAATTGTCCTCAAATGAACACGCGGTCAATTGCATGTTAGTTAGGAGAGTCAGAACATGGGAAAGGTCTATTTAGTTGGAGCAGGCCCAGGTGATCCTGAGCTGATCACGTTAAAAGCCATCAAATGCATCCAGAAGGCAGATGTTATTTTGTATGATCGCCTGGTCAATAAAGAATTGCTTTCCTATGCCAAAAAGGAAGCAGATCTCATATATTGCGGCAAGCTTCCTGACTATCATTTAATGAAGCAGGAAACGATTCATCACTTCTTAATCCGTTATGCGAAAAGCGGTAAGATCGTAACCCGTTTAAAAGGTGGAGATCCGTTTGTATTTGGACGCGGTGCTGAGGAAGCAGAAGCCCTTGCGAAGCAGAAGAGCCAGTCTGCAGAGCGTTTATTAATTTGATATTTGGAATCAGCTCGTTTTTGAACGATACCTTCCAAGCCATTCTGCTGCACCAGATCAAAATATGCTGCAGCATTTCCATATAACCATTGAGACTTGCAGATAGAAGGGGAGTCGTTCAGCACTTCATCTAAAAGGGTTTTTCTTTCGTATAGCGTTAGATTAACTCTTTCACCTTTAAAGTAAACAATATCGAAAACACAAAACTGTATGTGATGATTAGATTTCTTTGATTGGAACCTTTCCATCATGGCTTCAAAGTCAGGCTTTCCTTTTTCTCCAGGAACAATGAGCTCTCCATCAAATGAAAAAGAAGGTTTATTTACAAACATTACATTTTGAAGATAATTGATAAAGGAGATTCATTGTATGTTTAGTTTCATAAACAGAACAAAATTGATAAAAGATGATTTAAAAGGTATATCGGAATTGATGTAAGTCCATTTCTCTTTCCTCCGAATCGTAATTAACAATAGATCCTTATTCCACAATCCTGCCCAATTCTTAACTTTGGGGTATAGTCACTATGTGCAGCAATCACCCCCGATTGTTGAAGATCATATTATATTGTAATTTGGTTTAAGGTTCTAGAAAAGCACACTTTAGTTAAAAAGATGTTAAGCCTTTTCTTGATATAAGTTAAATTGTTTAGGCGTATGTTTAAGCGGAATTTTAAATTCCTCAAGATTTTCTATTTCATTAAAAAAATCTTCTATATCACCATCGGTTTCAAAATACCATTCTGACGTTTCCAACTTCTTAAACTCCTTTATATGTTCAAAAACGAATTCACAGTGAAGTTGTTGAATGTTCCCATCTTCTTTATCAGTAAATTGTCTAACAAAATCGAAATAAAATAGTTTTTCTCCAGTAAAGTTATAGATCCCACACTGAAATAGTAGGGCTTTTTCTTCTTCACCATCAACGTCTTCTAATGCAAATGACTTAAACTCTTTCCAAATATTTATTACATCATTTGTGTTTTCACCAAATCTTTTTTTGAGGTTATTTTCAGCATTTGCAATTGTAATCATTAAACCATCTCCAAACAGTGGAAATTATTTAATAATTAATATGCCTCTAAACATCTTGTTCAATTATCGTGCCTTTACTTCAATAAAAAGAGGCGACACTTTGTTAAGCAATCGCCCCCGATTGTTGAAGATCATTTATGTTGTCTTATCGAAGAATAGCGCCCTTTAATTGAATTTTACATATTCCTAAAAAGATATATCCCAAATCCAAGGGTATCTCTGCCCCATTTCAGATATGTACTTCTCCAAGTCCGGATCTTTTGTAACATCGCATCGCAATCTGGATCATCAGGATGTTTGTAGCAATAATTCTCAATGGACATAGCATAAAGCCACTCATATTCATCCCATTCATCGTCGTTAGTAGTGTAAGACCAGAGTGGAATTAGGCCTAGTTTTTCGCCAACCTTCACATTCTCGAAGTGGCTTCGTAATTCGGATTCTTCCGCTCCTCCGAGCGCCTCCAAATATTCCTTACTTGGCTGCTGCTTCCAGTAGCCTTCACCGATGAGCACATATCCACCCTTTTTTACACACTTCCTCAGCGTATCCAACGTTTCATGCAATCCGCCTAATGCGTGAGTTGAACCAATACAAATCGCTACATCAAACTGCTCATTTATTGTCTTAATTGCTACTTTAGCATCTTCTGTAATGATTTCAATATTATTTAAAACCCCTCTATTTTTAGCATTTACTTGAAGTTGTTCCGTGAAATCACCATATTTCTCGATAGCAATACATTTAGATCTATACCTTTCAATAATCCGAAGAAGAATTTCACCTTTCCCAGCACCTATATCTATTACTTTGTCATTATCTTTTAAAGCAAGTAACTCAATAACTTTGTCTATCTTTGATGGATTAATCGGATTATAAAAAGTATGGCTTTGATGGGCTATTGCTGAATATCTGTTTCTATCCATAATACCTCCAGAGACTTATTTTATTTCCCTCTATCATATTGTAAAAGTAAGGGGAAGCTTATTCAATTATCTGGCCCGATTGTTGATCAAATTGAAACCACTCTTCAACAATCCTGCCCGATTGCTTAATACCAATTATTTCAAAATTAGGTGATTAACTCAATCTTTTATTCAAGTAAAAAGGACACTTACCTTTTTACAGATAAGCGCCCTTTTACGGAAGAACGAAAGTATAAAATTAGGTAAGTGTCAAAATGCTCCCGCCTAGTTACGCTTTATTACTTTCTCTTACAATATTCAATTTTTACAGTATTGAGCCCGTACCAAAACCACTTTCTTTTGTATGCTTTCAATAAAAATAAGAACCTTGCACTAGATGGGCCGTTGTAACATAGAGTAATCCCAAAGACGTTTTATTAGGAGGATTACCCATGTCACATGATGATTAAAAAGGAGGAAAAAAATGCATTCAATTCAATTGGTTCTGGATGCAAAAGCTGAACTCGGTGAGGGGCCGAGTTGGGATTCACGAAGAAAAGTGCTGTATTGGGTAGATATTACAAGGCAAAAGCTGCATTTGTATAATCCAACGAAGAAGACACATACGATCTTTGATACCGGGCAGTATATCGGCTCAGTTGTTCCTAGAAAATCAGGTGGTATTGTGATGACACTAAAACATGGGTTTTATGCCTACGAATTCGAAACGGGGAATATGACATTTATTGGTGCTGTCGAGTTAGATAAGCCGAATAACCGATTCAATGATGGAAAATGCGATGCGGCTGGACGTTTCTGGGCGGGTACTATGAGCCATGACTCGACGCCGAATGTCGGGGCTTTTTACTGCCTGGATACTGATTGGAGCATCAAAAAGGTGTTGGAGAATGTCAGTATTTCGAATGGTATCGCCTGGAGTCCAGACAATTCGACGATGTACTATATCGATTCGCTGACAAATAAAGTGATGGCTTACGACTATGATTTAGCAACCGCAACAATCAGTAATCCGCGGGTTGCCGTCTCAATTCCCAACAACTTCGTCTTCCCTGACGGCATGACATCGGATGAAGAAGGAATGATTTGGGTCGCGATGTGGAACGGTAGTGCTGTAACAAGGTGGAATCCGAAAACAGGGAAGCTTCTTGAAATAGTGAATGTTCCTGCAACACGCACGACTTCTTGCGTATTTGGCGGTGACGATTTGCACGAACTCTATATTACTTCCGCTCGAATCGGTTTAGAAGAAAAAATATTGGCGAAGGAACCTTATGCTGGTGGATTATTTGTTGTCAATACCAAAGTAAGAGGCCTTCCAACATATGCTTTTGGAGGGTAATCCTTATTAAATATTCTTAGAACGCGTATCCCTCTTTTTTAATATTTTGAAGAGTCTCATAATTATCCTGGGGACTCTTTTTGTTTAACAAGATAAAATTAGTGTATGAGGTGTCTATCAATATTGAATTTGTTTACGACTAAAGTAAAGCTTTACGTGTATAAGATTTTACATATATAGTACAACAAGCATTGGAACATATGGATTACAGACGAGTAGTGCATTCATACACTATTTTAAGCATTTATGCATGCAAAAAAGGGTGTTGCATCGCAAGGTTTCTAAAACTTTTAAAAGAGATAACAATATATAAAAATAATCTAAATATGATCTATGTACTTAATAAAGCACTACACTACATTTAAGTATATTTCTTCACAATCTCTTCTAAAATATCCATTTATTTTGAAAATGAGTTACTCAACAATCTGGCCCGATTGTTGATCAAACTCTTGAAACCACTCTTCAACAATCCTGCCCTTTAATTGAATAACTGATATTTCCATTTTATCACAGCTCTTTAATATTTTTTTTAGTCTTGAAAAATTTTAAAAAAGTTCCAAAGCTCCTGACAAATAGAAAAAAGCCCTGATCATTCATCAGAGCTTTTCAATCCATTATTTTTGAAAAAGTTTTGCAATCGTGCTGTCAGGCAATGCTTTTACTCCCCCGACGATTTCATATTCTACTGCTAAGTCAGCATATTTCTGTATAGTCTGTTTTGTTGTCGCTTTAGGCTCATTTGGATCAGTCAGAATCACACCGTTAAACCAATCAGCAGCAAGTGCAGAGGCAGAAAGAGCATCCGGGAAGTTTGTTCCTGTAGCAATGAATGGAGAATCCATATCATAGATACCCGATTCAACTGCAAAGTCTACAATCTGGGTATTCGTAGCATAACGGTTGCTTCCGCCCAATCTGATTGTTTCTGGTAACGTTTCTGTAGCCTTCTCTGATACGACTGCTGAACCTCCCGCAATTATGGCAAAATCTGCATCTGCAGCTTTGACATAATTCTTAACGACACCCGGAAGATCTGTGCTTCTAGTTAATAGAATTGGGGATTGGATGATTCCCGCGAATGGAGCAATGGATAGGGCATCCGGGTAATTCTCACCTGAAGCTACCACAAGAGTCCCTGTTTCCAATCCTACCTCTTTCGCCACTTTTACAGATGTATCATATCTGTCCGTTCCAGCGATACGTGTAACAGTTTTCACTCCTGCATTTTTCAGCTGTGTATCAACAGCAGTTGAGATAACGCCAGTTCCGCCAATCAGGTAAACCTTCGTCACACCAAGTTCTTTTAACTTCGTAATTACGCTGCTTGGAACAGAATTCTTATCTGTTAACAGCAGCGGTGCTCCATGCTTAGCTGCAAGCGGAGTTGCACTCAAGGCATCCGGATAGTTTCTTCCAGTTGCAAGTACAGCAACATCTGATTCTACCCATTCATCAGCAAGTGCTACTGATGTTTTAAAGCGGTCCTCTCCTGCATAACGGTAAGTAGGCGCTGTTTCAGCTGCGCTTACCTGAGCAAAAGGAAGGCTCAAAGCGAATAGAGCTGATAATACGATTGTTTTTTTCATAAAAGATCCCCCTGTATATAATCTAGCAAACTTCTATATTATACTTTTATACCAGATAAAATGTAATGGATTTATTACAAAATTTAACATTAAAGAGTCTGAAATTTTTCGACAAAATCTTCCTTGAACACTCAATACAGATCAGGTCACTATTGATTATCAAAGCTTCAAGCCAATTTCAAGAAAAGAAGAGTAGCTCTCGCTACTCTTCTCTGGAAATAATGGAATGGCAGACTATGCTTCTGAGGTAACTGGAAATTCAAAAGAACAATTAGTTGCAAATTTATTTCCTTTAGGACATCTAGGATCTGTAAAAGATTTAGCAAATACAGTGTTATTTCTTGCTTCTGATGAATCAGCTTACTCGACAGGTGCAGAATTTGTGATTGATGGTGGAGCAACAGTTGAGCAATGTTAAAAATGGATATTGACTTGAATTCATTGATGAATGGAGAGATTGATATGAAATTAAAAGACAAAGTAGCAATCGTAACAGGTGGAGCAAGCGGAATTGGTGAAGCAACTGTTCGCCTTTTTGCTGAAGAAGGCGCAAAAGTGGTCATTGCTGACATTTCAAAACGAGGTAAAGACATATTAGAAGAATTGAATACGAATGGATATGATACGTTATTTGTTAAAACAGATGTAACAAAAGAAGAAGATATTAAACAGATGATCAATGAAACCGTGAATCAATACGGTAAGCTAGATATTATGTATGCAAATGCTGGAGTTGCTGATGATGCACCAACACCTATGAAAAATGGAAACGAACTATCGATATTAATTTATCAGGGGTATTCCTTTTTGATAAATATTCGATTGAACAGTTTCTTAAACAAGGTACAGGCGGTGTCATTGTTAACGCTGGTTCTATTCATAGTTTTGTTTCATTACCAAATCCAACAGCCTATTCCTCTGCAAAAGGTGGCGTGAAGCTATTAACTCAAAACTTATGTACTACTTATGCAAAAGATGGTAGTATTAATGCGGTCTGCCCTGGTTATATTGACACTCCTTTACTTGCAAGTGTTGATCTTCAAACGAAAGAATATTTAGTTTCTCTTCATCCACAAGGCAGACTTGGAAAACAGAAGAAATAGCAAAGGCTGTCTTATTTTTAGCAAGTGATGATGCTAGTTTTGTTAATGGTACAACCCTTCTTGCTGAAGGGGGCTATACCGCACATTAATTTAAATTAAAGGATATCTTATACTAACAAAGCAGTCTAAATCGTAGATCATTTAGAACTGCTTTGTTATTTCATTTTATAAAAACACCTTCCTATAGGAAAGCGCCAGATTGTTTAAGATTGAATTGGTTTGTTTATTCCGAACTGGATTACCATTTTTATCCTAATGGTTTTTTAATTAATTTGAATCGCTCATTGATCATTTCATGAGGATTAATATTTTTAAATGAAATAGCCTTAGCTGAAAAACCAGCAAAATTTAACCCTGCACCAAATATTTGTAAAGCTCCGTCAGCAAGGTTCCCTTTTTTAAATTCTTCGATACCGTCTTCAATAAAGTTATTGCTTTCGTCTAGATGGCAATCTGCTATATATTTTTTTCCTTCGTGAAATAATTTAAGATTTTCCAATACTTGATTTGCTGTTTTTTCTGATATACCTGCGTCTATATTCATAAGGTTTTCTGAACAATACCTTAGCGTATGTTTTCAGCGTTTCGTTGGTAGGGCCCGACTTATAGAAAACGATGAGCAATCTACTCATATTATTCGAAAAAATGAGCGAAAAACACTTATATTTCCCCAATCCCATTCTAAATATCAATTATTAACACCAATTACAGAGGGAACCATTGAAATGATTATGATTCACTTAGAACCAGGACAGGAAGATCAACAACTCGTAGAGCATTCTGGTGAAGGATGTGGCCTCATTTTTTAAAAGGCAAAATGACTGTAATTCTAGGAGATAAAGAATATATTTTATGTGAAGGGGACTCTATTCGTTTTAAAAGTACAACTCCCCATAGGTTTGTTAATCGTTCAAACGAAACTGCTATATCCGTATGGGCTATGACAGGACGGGTGTTGTAAAGCCATTTTCTTAAGATTACTTGGCGCGATTTCATGAATGTAAGGGCCAGTCCCACACTACATTAAAGGAAGGCACTGAAGAACTTATTTTTTATGACTTTCTAAAAAAAGACGACTTTTACATTCGAAGCTTGAATGAAAGTCGTCTTTTTGAAAAGATAAGCGTATATAATTTTGCCTACCACAGATC
This sequence comes from Bacillus sp. V2I10, assembly GCF_030817055.1. Taxonomy (NCBI): domain Bacteria; kingdom Bacillati; phylum Bacillota; class Bacilli; order Caryophanales; family Bacillaceae; genus Bacillus; species Bacillus sp. V2I10. The sequence goes on from NZ_JAUSYV010000001.1 coordinate 3,176,474, forward strand.
TTGATTCTGTGGTGTTTTTTTTTCCCTGCAAGGAAAAAGTCCTTTTATACTATAAAATTACTTCTGTGCAATGCTAGGGGATCATTACCGATTATTCCATGCAATTATAGTGTGAATTTCAATGGCGTTGATACTCATCTGCGTCATCCATCGCGATTAGATGCAGATACATCCGGTCTATCCCCTAAAGGTATTTTCCAGTACCACCATTTAAACTTGATAGATATTACAATACATAAGATAGAAATGGCAGCGTAAATGCCAACAAATAACCAGTGTTGTCCTCCTAGTAGCATGGCTGGTCCAGCTGACCATGCAAATAACTCTATAGGCGTATTAAGTGGACCAACAATAGCCGTATCTGTAATTGTCTTAGATTTATTCTCTGGATCAATTACCCTTAATAGAGTCAGGCCGATCGCAAAGACGCCTGTTGCATATCCATAAACAAATATTGAACGTTCAAACCAACTTTCATAGTTCATGGCAGGCCCAGCTACCCATAATAGTAAAATAACAATGATCAAACCTGAAAGCATTAATAATCCAAGTGGGAGTGCATATTCAAGAACAACAGGTAGCTTAATTGAGGCTACTCCAAAGAATACAAGGTAATCGGTAGCTGAGCTACCTAACCTATTTACCACTTCTTCGTCTACATATTTATATACACCTTTTTGCCCCTTACCCATGAGCGCATACATGACCAATGCAACAATGAATGCTATTGTAAATGTTGGAAAGTCGAGCCCCCAAGTATCAGCAATATATGTATTTAGCAAGTAACCTAAACCGGATGGAATAAGTAAGAGCGCCAAATGAAATGCTAGTGGGTCAAGTGCTATGGGTGAAATCGTCCCCTTTCCTATGGAAACTCGATTCTCAGGCTTTACTAAACCTGTCCTCATGTCCTCTGAGATTTGGGAGAAGTCTTTAACATAGTGGGTATATCCTTTTTTTGTAGCCATTTTTATAAATATTAGTCCACCAAAAATACCTGCTAAAATACCAACGGTGGCGGATGTCATAGCTAAATCTGTTGCGTCTGCAAAACCTAAACTTTCAAAGGTTGATCCTACTGCAGCTGCTGTTCCATGACCACCATAGAATCCCGTTGCTAATAGTAATCCAAAACCATAATTAATATCCGGAACCCATTTAGAAATAACTAATATTGAAAATACAATGGGAATAAAAATGATGACGCACATGATCAATATTTTATATGAAGCATATGCACCCATTCTATTCAGGTCTTTCTTCATATTACCTGGGGAAAATGAAAATCCATTGATCCCTACCGAAGCAAACACAAAAATTATGATGACTCCTGCATAAGAACCGATGTCCTCTGAAAAAGGCAGGATATTCAGGAATCCAGGACCTAACGCCAAACCTAAAAAACCTGCCAATAAGCTTGCAGGAATAAAGTTCCTTTGCAATAACTTGATTTTTGAACGCATTAGCATACTTATTAATATAAGTATGCTGGCGAGAGTGAAGTCTACTAATAGCGTATTTAACGTCATAGATGTATCCACCTTTCCCGATTATAATTTTAGAAAGTTATTTGATCTTGTAACTGTAGCGGGCGGTGCGATGTCCAATTTCTTGTTTGTAATATCAAGGATGTCTTCCGGTTTTATCCATGGTCTGTTTTGAATAGCACTGGTTTCTTCATGAGTGAGATACCCTTTATATGCCGTCAAGCTCCGTCTTAAAAAACCATCTTTGATACAGGCTTCTGTGACACCTGAGTTGAGAATGGATCTAAGGTGGCCTAATACAGAAGCAGCATATGCTACGGATGTGGAATTTGCAATAGCCCCTGGAATATTGCCTACACAATAGTGAACGACACCGTTTTCAATATACGTGGGATTATCATGAGTGGTTTCACGGAAAGACTCGATTGCCCCTTCAGCATCATTGCTAATATCAACAATGACTGATCCTTTTTCCATTAGGTTGAGCATGTCTCTATCTATCAAATAATCCTTACTTCCTTTTGGCCATTTCACGCAATTAATGACCATATCAATTTCCGGAAGTGATTTTTTGATATTTTCTTTAGTTGATAATTGAGTGTTTACTTTTTCGTTGTATATCTTTCCAATTTCTCTTAATGTACCGAAGTTTACATCCATTACAGTACACCAAGCTCCTAACGATTGTAGAACTTGTAATGCGGATTTTCCGACTATACCCCCTCCGAGGATGAGGACCTTAATGCCAGGTGCTCCTGCTAATCCGCTTACAAATTTCCCTTTGCCCCCATTAATTGTTAGCATCGATTGTAAGCCCATTAAAGCTCCTTGTTTACCTGCTGCTTCACAATTCACTGAACCGAATCTATGTGAATCTTCTGCCGTAAATGCAATACATTTGCTGTCGAGAATGGCTTGGACTTCTTCTTCATTAGCAGCTGGATGGATACATGTGTAGATAATTTGATTTTCTCTAAGTAGTTTGTACTCGATTTCTTCAATTTCTTTCACTTTTGCTAAAAAGTCAGACCTTTCATACATTTCTTCTAATTCTTCTACTATTTTAGCACCTTGCTCCTCATAATCTTCATTACTGAATCCCGCCTGGATTCCAGCATCTTTTTGAACAAGAACAGTATGACCATCGCTTATAATAGTTTCGACTTCTAATGGAGTTGCAATTACTCGGGACTCTCCCACTTTTATGTCTTTCAATACACCAAATATCATTTTCCTTCCTCCCCAGTTTCAATATGTACAGCAACATATTGCCTAGTTAATACCGGCTGTGTTTTCCTGGTGACGATTAAATTTCATTACAAAGTTCTTTTTCTGAATATAAACCCTAATTATTTACAATCCATTTTCTTAACATCAAGATTTTATTTTCCTTGGCATACCAATTTTCATAACTATACCCCTTCTTTCTACTTTTTTATAAGGACGCAATTCTATTTCGTATCGTCTTTATTAAAGCAAGAAGCATGCCAATAGAACGTATCATTTTCCGCTGATTTAAGCAGGAAAATCGGAAAAAATGAGAGTTTCTCTTGATAAAAATGTCGATTGGAGATATAAAAATGATTAAATTGTTAATATTTGAGCAGTAGATGTTATGTTTTGGGCACTTTGAACATAAGTTTATTTCTCTATTGTTAGCTTTTGGGCACAATTTCGTACAATCTGATCTTATTTTGCAGAGTCTGTCTTGGGATTTCGAGTAATTTAGCTGCTTGTGATACATTGCCTTTTGTTTGTTGAATTGTCTTTTCGATCATTTTCCTTTCTAATCTAGCAACTGCTTCTTTTAATGGTTCAATCTGAATCTCTTCTTCACTATGTCGAATGAAATTTTTCACACGTTCTTCAATATCTTTCATTTTAAGTGTATCTTCCCATTCATCTATTTGATTGATCGCAAATTCAACAATATGTTCCAACTCCCGTACATTCCCCGGCCAGTTGTACCTCAAGAGAAAGTCATATGTCTCCTTCGATACATTGTTTACATTTTTGTTCAGCAGCACATTATATTTAGAGATAAAAAATTCCAATAAAATCTTAATATCATCTTTCCGTTCACGTAATGGCGGAATATTGAGCGTCATTACGCACAATCTGTAATATAAATCAAGCCTCATATCTCCATCTTTTACACAATCTTCAGGGCGTTTATTAGACGCGGTGATGACTCGTACATCAACTTTTCTAATAATTTTATCTCCTAACCTTCGAATATATCCGTCCTGTAATATTCTTAATAGCTTGGACTGTAGATGAATGGGCATTGAGTTAATCTCATCTAGAAAAATGGTTCCTCCTTCCGCTATTTCAAATAAACCTGGATTATTCTCTGCTCCGGTAAAACTTCCTTTTATTGTACCGAACAAAATACTTTCAATTAAGGCTTCTGGAATGGCTGCACAGTTTTGCGCAATGAAAGGCTTTTCTGCACGATTACTGGCATTATGCAGTGATTGAGCAAATAATTCTTTTCCTGTTCCTGTTTCACCATATATAAATACGGGGGAGCTTCCTTTTGCAATTTTTTCGGTTAAGCGCTTTAGATTCCTCATTTGTTCATTATTTGTAATAATTTCCTTCAATGTATATCTTGCTCGTTCTGGCTGAATATTTTCTAGTAATCGTTTATCAGCTTTAAACATTTCTGAATTTATTTCGATTGCATTATTTGTATTTTCTTTTTTTATTTCTTTCGATAATTCAATTGCTCCTATAATTTTCCCATGGGCCCTGATTGGTAAAGAAATATTTGTAGTTTCAATTTTCCGTCCCATAAAATCAACAATTTCTTGCTTATCTCTAAAAATAGGACGACCTGTTTTCATTGCATTTAATAAAGTACTCGATTTCTTATTCAAAGTAGGAAATACAGAAAATAAGCTTTCTCCTAATATTTCCTCACGTTCACGAATTTCTGAGTGGAATTGCGGATTAAATTTGATTGTAAACAAGATTGTCCCTTTGGTATCTAAAATTGTAATACCATCAATGTATTTCAGTTGATTTAAAATGTCATAATTATCTAATCTAGTCATTTTATTCTCCTCCATGATTTTGTAGTAAAAAAGGGGGGGAATTCGTTTCGTTAGCTTGATGGGCATGTGACGGTACCCCATTTTGAATATTAAAGTACAACTTCATTGATTTGTTTTTTTTGACGAGTTTCTACTATAGTTTTCGTGATTTAGTCGAAATGATGAAGGTATCCCCGGCACAGAATGAAAGCAGAAAGGTTGCTTGTTCTTAAACGTGAGAGTTACTAAACTTTCTTAAAAAAACCTTGTACAATAAGGTACAGCCGTTTTCCAAAGGAAAACGGCTGTATTCTTAATGATACCAAGCTTCTGTTTTTATTCAAACACGTTGCATGCTACTTAAAGAGGCCATCACTGTCTGCTGCAATCGCCCCAGATTGGGAAATAAGATTGTTATATCCATTTTGCAAACCAAACAACATAATACGCAGCAGGGATAAAGATGATCTGAGCCAATAACCTCTATGTTAATCTTTTCTCCGGAAACGTAGTATGAGACACACCTTTTTTCATCCTTTATGCGTTTAAATATGTCCAAGCATATTGAGCGTATAATTCGGCTCCGGTTACCAGAGCGTCTTCGTCGATGTTGAATTTTCCGTGATGATGGGCCCATTCGGTATCTTTTTCAGGATTGCCGCTTCCAACGAGAGCAAAGCTGCCAGGTGCATGGTCCAAGTAGAAGCTGAAATCTTCTCCGCCCATTGTCGGCTCTTCATTATATATCACATCTTCGCCAAATGCTTCTGAAGCAACCTTTTGGACTAGCTTAGCACTGTATTCATCATTGATTACTGCCTGAGTGCCGCGGGTATATTCTACTTTCGCCGTTGCACCATATACGGCTGCAACTTGTTCAGCATAATGCTGGATCTGTTTTTCAATATGTTCTCTTGTTACAGGATGGAAACAACGGACAGTTCCTTCAATTACCGCATTTTCGGCAATGACATTGAACCTTGTGCCCACCACCATTTTTCCTATAGTGAGAACAGCAGGGCTTTTGGCGTCAATAGTTCTAGAGACGACCGTCTGCACATTAATGACAAAGGAAGATGCAACGATTGCCGCATCAATACAATTCTGCGGCATGGCACCGTGACCACCTTTGCCTTTAAAAGTCACCTTGAATAAATCCGCTGAAGCAAAAGAAGGTCCTGGTGTGCAGGAAACTTTGTGAGTAGGCATCTGTGACCATATGTGAATGCCGAAGACGTTATCTACACCGTCCATCGCACCCTGCTTCACCATTGCTTTTGCACCTTCTGCAATTTCTTCGGCAGGCTGAAACAGTAAGCGGACTTTTCCAGGCAATTCGTCTTTTATTTCAATTAAGGCTTTGGCGGCAATCAGCAACATCGCAGTATGGGCATCGTGGCCGCAGGCGTGCATTTTTCCGTCTACATTTGATGCAAAAGGTAAATCTTTATTTTGCTCTTGTACTGGTAATGCGTCCATGTCACCTCTTAAAGCTACCGTTTTCCCCGGCTTTCCGCCTTCGATAGCAGCAATTACCCCGGTCGGTTGCATTTTTCGAAAAGGAATCCCCAGATTTTCGAGATACTCGCAAATAAAGGCAGTTGTCTTTTCTTCCTCCCACGGTAATTCAGGCTCGCTATGGAGCTTTCTCCGTAATTCGATTAGTTCTTCGCTATTCATATGAATTCGATCTTTTATTATTGGATGAATCATTCTACTCTGCCTCCGTTAACTTTTTGGCTGTTTCATATAGAATATGGACAGCATTTGCTAAATGGCGTGAATCTGACCATTCTTCCGGACAGTGGCTTAGTCCATTTTTACTTGGAATGAAAAGCATCCCTACATCGGTAAAATCGGAAAAGACCATAGCGTCGTGACCTGCACCACTGTTAATTGAACAGTACGGGATTTCTAATTCACTGCTCTTTTGCTTCAAAAGAGAAAGAACCTCATGATTCATTGCTTTTGGCTTCATATATAAAAGCTCCTCAACGGATGTATCAATACCATTTTCACTATATGAATCTACTATTTCTTTCACTTTCTCGATAACATTGCGTACATTTTTTTCCCTAGCTGATCGGATGTCCACTGAGAATACTGTTTTATCGGGGATGACATTGGCTCCGTTTGGAAATACATTGAGTCGTCCGCTTGTTATAACCGTTCCTTCCCCTTCACCACTCGCAAGCTCAGGCAATTGAGCAATGATCCTTGCTGCAGCGACTAATGCGTCCGATCGGCGGTTCATCGGAGTTGTCCCTGCATGCCCTGCCTGTCCTTTTATTGTCACTTCCAATTGTGTCAAACCGACGATTGCTTCCACCACGCCAATCGGAACGTTTTTTTCTTCAAGTATTGGTCCTTGTTCAATATGCAATTCAAGATATGCTCTAATAGTTTTTGGATCTCTTTTTTTAGGAAAAGACGAATCCAGTCCGATACTCTCCATCGCTTCTTCTGTAGAGATACCATCTTTATCGGTTAGATTTTTAAAATCTTCCTCACTTAGCAATCCAACGATTCCTCTCGAACCCATTAGTCCGCCGCCAAATCTTGCTCCCTCTTCTTCCACAAGTGCAATAATTTCCAAAGGATATTTCGGTGTTACTTTATTCTTCGCAAAGAGAGCAGCCACTTCAAGCCCCGCCACTACGCCTGCAGGACCGTCGTAGGCACCGCCGTTTGGGACTGAGTCAAAATGAGAACCGATGAGAACGCTAGGCCCATCTTTTAATGTGCCTTCAAGCTTGCCAAAAATATTGCCAAAACCATCTTCCTTGACATGTAAACCGTACTCATTCATTTTATTTTTTAGATAGTTTCGTGTCTGCAAGTCCTCATTACTATAAGTAAGCCTGGTTGTACCTTTATCAGGTGTTGCGGTAAATGTACTCAATGTATCTATATGTCTTTCAATTCGGTCTTGAACATCGTTCATAATGTCATTCCATCCTTCCTACAATAAACCTACAAAAATACCTGCTAATACGACTGATACAATTGTGACTGTTATAAAACCTCCTACAAGCATAGGTGGCAACATGTAGCTGGTCAGCATTTCTCTTTCTTTTTCATCTTCTGTTAATGACTTAATTACTTCATTCGTGATGATGTAGTCGGCAGGGAATCCATATAACGCAGTCAGTGAAACAGCGAACGCCATTTCTTTGCTCACTTTTAAAATTTTCCCTGCGATCAATGAGAATATATACATACCAATGACACCCAATAAAATCGTTCCTACAAGCGGATATATTATCTCAAGCATCATACTTGGTGTTGCTTGTTTTAATCCGTCAAAAATAAAGAGCATTAGAGCCATGATGGCAAACCCAAAACCATTTGCCTTTTGTAAAACCTGCTTTTCGAGAAAACCAATACTTTTTGCGATTACCCCAAACAATAAGCAAAGAACAAACGGGCTGACGGCCACAACTGGCGCCAATAGAGTAGAAACAAGATAAGCAAGGTAAGCGACAATTACCAGTCTTAAAAATTTAAAGAAATCGGTATTATATTTCTCTGGAATGTTTTTAAATAACTTAAGTTCCATCTTTGCTGTTGCTGCTGTAGCAGCTACTTCTTCAGTAGCTATTTCCTGTTCTCTTAACGCTAATTGTCCACGGCGATATTGTGCAAGAAGTCTCTTCCCTTCTTTTTTTAACATGATAGACGTGATCGGATATCCTGCAAATCCTTGCATGACATAAATGACGATGGCAAACACGGATAATGATGCGAGACCGGCTTCTTTTGCACCCTCTGACATGATTAAGGCAGATACTACACCACCCACTAAAGGGGGAATGGCCACGACTACTGTCTGATAACCGAAGATTAGTGTTCCAATACTAAATAAAATCGCGATAATTCCTAAAATACCAGAGAGGGCAATGACAATTGTCTTCCACTGACTTTTCAATTCCTGAATCGATAACAACGTCCCCATATTGGTAATTAATAAGTACATCATCATTATTGCAACAACTGGCGGCACACCTGCCAATGCTACGATGTCTTGCGGAAAGAACGTCCAATATCCTAGAAGGAACAGGACTGCGCATACGAAAATGGACGGTACCCACGCTTTTGTTCGAACAGAAACAAAATCTCCTATAAATAAAATAAGCATAAGAATAACTAAAGCTAACATCTGGGACATAAGAATCTCTTCCTTTTCTTTGTTTGATTTACAAATATTTCGATATACGAAAAAAATTTTATAAGTAAAATAATAATATAATTATATTTTTCAGTCAATTTAAATTATTTATAATTTTCTATAAGCTGATTTTATTAGATCTTATATTTTAGTTGAAAATTTTCTTTATTTCAAAATGGTAATAATATTATTTTACTGTAATTTATTTCCTTAAGTATATAGGGGTACCGCCACATGCCCATCAAGCTAACAACGTAAATTACTAGATATGAAATGAGCCTAATGGGCATAGGGAGCTTCAGGCAAATTTGAAAGTAGACAGTAATTCAGAGAGAACCGGCGAAACAGAAGAACGTGATCTTCGTTTATGGGTGCTTTTTTCATGTTATTCCCCACACAAAACACCTGAATTTGACCCATTTTGGCCGAATCCAGGGTTTTGTTGTTTTCGTTGGTTCCCAAAAGGTCAATTATGTAAACTAGATTGCTAGGTTCTATAACAAAAAAATAATTTCTCATTATATTCTCATCTTTTTCTTCGTTTTTCCCCCACCTTCAAAACGTTGGCTCTACCTCACATAGGGACATGCATTATTTGAATAGGATGACAGTAAGCATCCTTAAAGGATGGTTTACACCTATCATCCACAGGGTGTGTTGAGTAATTGCAAAGGAGACAAAGTATGTTAAAATACGTATTTCCTCAATTACCACCCGATCAAATGGTTTCGTTCATCAGAAATGGACTTAACAAAACACAAAACCCCAAAAAGATTATCATTATCGGGGCAGGGATGGCAGGACTTGTCGCTGCTTCTTTATTAAAGGACGCCGGACACAATGTTACAATCCTTGAAGCAGACGAAAGAGTGGGAGGCCGTGTCTACACGTTGAAATCTGATTTTACTGATGGATTATATCTTGAAGCAGGCGCAATGCGTATTCCTCATACTCATTATTTAACATTGGAATACATAAACAAATTTCACCTATCGGTTAATCGGTTTATTAGCAGTACTCCTAACGATATCATCTATGCTAGAGGAATTAAGACCCGATTGAAGTTTTATAAACAGAACCCTGACATTCTTGGCTATCCGGTTGCGCCACATGAAAGAGGTAAAACGGCTGCAGAGTTGCTTACATTAGCAACAAAACCGGTTACAGATTTTATCAACCAAAACCCGCAGAGAAATTGGCCTATAGTCATAAAAGAATTTGATAAATACTCGATGGATGCTTATTTAAGATATAACCCGCTTGGTGTCACTTTATCTCCGGCTGCCATCGAAATGATTAAAGTACTTCTTTCTCTAGGAGGATTTCCGGAGCTTTCTTTCCTGGAACTATTGCGTGAGGTGATGATTTTATTTACCCCTGATGTTCGATTCTATGAGATCCCGGGGGGAAACGACCAACTTCCTAAAGCATTTCTCCCACAATTAAAGGATAACATTATGTTTGGACAAAAAGTGACGAAAATAGTGCAGCATAACAACCAAGTAACGATTGACTCCATCCATACCAAAATCTTGAGACCATTTCAAATCACCGGTGATCTTGCCATCGTGACTATTCCCTTTTCGATTTTGCAATTTATCGAAGTTGAACCACGGAATTCTTTTTCCGAAAACAAATGGCAGGCGATTCGTGACCTTCATTATGTTGGCTCCACTAAAACCGGCATTCAGTTTAAAAGCAGGTTCTGGGAAAGAGAAGGTATGTTTGGGGGAAACACAGCTTCTGACCTGCCTATCACATATAGTCAATATCCGTGCCATGGGGTGGGTACATCGGGGCCGGGTGTCATTTTGGCTAGTTACACATGGGAAGATGATGCGTTACCTTGGGATAGCTTGACCAATGAAAATCGACTGGAATATGCATTGAAAAATTTGGCCACCATCCACGGTGAACAGGTATATCGTGAGTTTGTAACAGGAACGAGCCACAGTTGGATCCGATATCCGTATTCTGGTGGAGCTTTTGCTATGTTTAAACCGGAACAGGTAACAGAACTTTCTCCCTATATCGCATCTCCTGAAGGACGGGTTCACTTTGCTGGTGAACACGCTTCAACCGTTCACGGTTGGATCCAAGGTGCAATTGAATCAGGTATACGGGTTGCTGATGAAGTTAATGACTTACAGAGGACTCTTTTTATCGAGTAGGAAGATTTAACGTAAATTCTTTAGCAGTAAGTGCAAATTTTCTGATACCACCAAACAGAAAAAAGCTATTCCTTATGTAATAATTCACAAAAGCCCGGCCTTATTTTTATGTTTTAAAGTGTTAGAGTTTCTTAGCTTGATGGGCATGGGGTACCGCCATCAAAACGCGGATTTACAACGTTAAGGGGATCCAAATACAAAAATAGCCGGTTTTTACCACGCTAAGGTGTAACCGGCTTGATTTTTACCCTATCCCATTTATTCATCTTTAACATCATGCATCAAACTTTTGTTTATGTTCCTACTATTGAAAATTGTATTGGATTTATTAATAAGCAACATTCAAAAAATGTCTAGCAATAAAAAATATCTCTCTTACAAGAAGAGAGATATTAGAAAAAGTTTAATTTCATAAAACTAATTTATTAATGTACATATAAACTAAACACTGATTAAGAAAAATCTCTATTTCAGCTTTTATATTGTTTAAAATCGATAAATCAGTATCAAAGTAATAACCAGGTGATTGATTTTCTTATTCACAATTCTCATACTGGTATTAACATAAATATCAAATGTTTGTTCGAACGTCTATTCAATAATCTGGACTTAAATGAATCTAGACGCATTCTTTATTAAGGAAATGCGCCTGATAATTGATGACCGCTCGATGTTCATCCTGCTGCACTGATCTTCCAGATATTCCTCCAATTGTTGAATTAGATGGAACCCAATTGCACTTCAATGAAAAACACATAACTTGGAGTCCCCTTTTCCCACCTTGCGAAAATATCATAAAACGGAAATAAAATAACGTTAGTTGAATGTAAAGATGTAGAAATGAGAAGGGATAAATTGTAGTATGAATTTAACATCAATTAATTTATGATAATGAATACAGATAATAAATGGGTTTCAGCTTTACATTATTATGATTAATAGAATCGTTTTCCCTTCTCATTTTTAAGCTGAATGGCACTTGTAGAATCCATTACAATTAGAAGGATTTTCTATACATAAAAGAAAATATATAGGAGGAAATATGTTACAAAAATTCGGTTTTTCACAATATGAAAGTAGAATTTATGAAGTCCTTGCATCGAATGAGGAACCGATGGATGCTACTAACATTGTTAAATATTCAGGCGTTCCAAAATCAAAAGTATATGAAGTAATATCACGCATGATTGAAAAAGGTATGATATTGGATTCTGTTTCTGAAAATAAAAAGCTTTATACTGGGCTGCCGTTACCACTTGCTATTGAAAAATTAACAACTGAATTTCAGGATAACGTTAATCAATTAAAAAACAACAGCCTTAAAAAAAAGTCCTATTATGATGAACATGTATGGAGTTTAAAAGTTGATTCATCTATTCGGGCACAAAGTAAACAACTTGTTCAAGAAGGAAAAAAATCTATCCGGATATCCGCTTGGAAAGATGACCTTAATGAATATTTGCCATTATTAATTGACAAAGAGGAACATGGGGTAGATGTTGAGGTACTTGTGGTAGGTAACTTGGAGACAAATTTATCAAACATCCATACACTAATTCCTGCAAATGAGCATCAGAAATTAGAACGATTTCGTTTAATTATAGTCGATGATAGAGAAGTTATTTTTGCTGGTATGGAAGATCACTCTTGGCAAGCTTTGAAGACAATGTCGAAACCATTTATAAAGATTTTTACTGAGTTCTTCTATCATGATGTTGCACTAGCGAAAATTAATGAAAAGCATTACGACTTGTTAATGAATGATGAAGAGATAAGAAACATCCTAATGAAATTGCGCTATTAATACATTTTATTATCATTTCCTCAAAGTCGTGTGAATATTAAAATTACTAAATTTGTTTAATTTAATTGATAATTTCATTAAAAGCGACGATAGAATACGAAAAAAGGGCTAACTCAAAATGTCGTTAGATAATGACTGTGAGTCAGCCTCCCTTTCAATAGGACTTCATATTTTCATTTATTTAAATTATGAAATTGCAGCTTGTAAAGCCATAATAATCATGTCATTAAATGTAGTTTGGCGTTCATCTGCTGTTGTTTCTTCACCAGTAATGATATGATCACTTACAGTTAAAATTGACAACGCGTTTACACCATATTTTGCGGCAAGGGTATATAGTGCTGTTGTTTCCATTTCAACAGCAAGGACCCCGTAATCCCCTAATTTCTCTACTATTTCCATGCTATCACGATAAAAAACGTCAGCTGTAAATACATTTCCAACTCGTACAAACAAACCTTTTTCGACTCCGGTGTCATATGCTTTCCTTAATAAATCGAAGTTTGCACAAGGTGCAAAATCAACACCCGGAAATGTAAGACGGTTCATGTTAGAGTCAGTGCAAGCTGCCATCGCTAAAATAACATCACGGACACATACTTCCTTTTGAATGGCACCACATGTACCTACTCGAACTAAGTTTTTAACACCATAGTCACGAATTAGCTCATTTACATAGATAGAAATGGATGGAACTCCCATACCCGTTCCTTGTACCGAAACACGTTTTCCATTAAATGTGCCAGTAAAACCTAGCATTCCTCTTACATTGTTATAGCAATTTACATTCTCCAAAAACGTCTCTGCAATATATTTTGCCCGAAGCGGGTCACCTGGTAATAGGATATTTTCTGCGATTTCACCTTGTTTAGCGTTAATATGAGTACTCATTATCTACCATTACAAACTGGAAAACGATAGATCCAATTGTAACGGTGTTCACCTCCCTGAAATTTGAATGGCTTCGATCTATTTCTTTTACAAAAACCTTTATTAGGAAAGCTCAAAGACCTTGATCAGACTTGGAACAAATTAGATAATCAATAGTGTAGATGGTCATTACCTTCAACTATTAAGTAGCTTATGACTTCAAGGCTTAGGCACTAAAGCTAGACACGAAAACTAAGTTTATACTTATTATCATTTAAAACAACATAATTTTGGCAGTGTCTTAAAAGTAATTTATGTTTTAATCTTATCTTTGTATTTACCCTCTAATTCACTTCGCTATTTCCAGAGAAGGACAAGGATCCTCTTCTTTCTTTAGACATTGAAAAAGTTGCTGTCGCTAGAGCTAAAATGATAAATAAACCACCCACTGTAGCGTTTAGTTCGACAGAAGCATACTCAATAACAATTCCACCTATTAAAGAGCCAAAAGCAATCCCAAAGTGAAGTGCAGAGTTGTTTAAGCTTTGCTGAATATCAGAAGTTTCAGGAGACGACTCAATGAGGTAGCTTTGTATGGCTGGTGTAATCGCCCAACTTAGCATACTCCATATGATCATAACTACTAAAAATAGCGGTAAAGCGAATGTAGTATAGGGAATCGCAAAGATAGATAATCCAAAGAAAACAATCACAGATAGAATTACAGGTTTGGTGCCGAATCGATCCGCTAGCATACCTCCAAAACCTCCACCAACTACTGCTGCAACACCGAAGATTAAATACACAATACTAACCCATGTTCCGTCGAGCCCTAACGTCATTTTTAAGAATGGAGTTAAATATCCATATAACGTTAGATGGCCAGCCAAAAAAAGAAAAGAGGTCAATTGGGCAAATAATATTTTCCTATTTTTTAACGTACGTAACTGTTTCCATATTGGTATTGAAGCTTTAGGATCAATTCTCCCCATATAGAAATGTACACCAGCCATTGAAAGCACGGTTAATATTGAGATCATGATAAAAGGAGCTCGCCAACCATAGGCATTTCCCAACATCAACCCAATTGGTACTCCAAGTACAAGAGAGGCGCTGATCCCCATAAATACCACTCCGATTGCACGTGCGCGATATTTTTCGGAAACAATATTTGAAGCTATAGTTACACATAAAACTACTAGCAAAGAGCCACTCACAGCAGAAATAATGCGTGCGATTAATAACATACTATAGGATGAGCTTATTACAGCTACACCGTTCCCTATGAAGAATACGAATAAGGCAAACAATGTTAAACTCTTCCGCTCCATTCCTGACGTGATAGTCAATAAAATGGGTGCTGCAATAGCAAACACAAGCGAAAATACAGTTATGAGGAATCCTGTTTGCCCGAGGCTGACTCTCAGATCCGTCGAGATCAAGTCTAATATGCCACCTATAATCAACTCAACCATACCTACAACAAACGAGACAATCGTTAATAAATAAACTCGTTTATCCATACTAAAACTCCCTTCCATTTAGGTTACCACTATAAGGGTAACCTAATAAATAGGGCTTTTCAAGAGTAAATTTCATCAATTGCAATAAAAGGGTAAATATAGTGTTTAAACATTTTCCTATCTTTTAAAAAATTAACTCTAAGAAATTTTTAAATATTTTAGGTTTTTTCATCAATCTAGCCCTAATAAAAAATAAACGCATCTCTTATTAGAGAATGGCGTTCGATTGTGGAAGATTTTTTTAGGGGGAATTAGTGCCGCCTTTATTATGCCAGGTGTTACTGCATATGTTGCAGATATTACATAAGTTCAGGAACGGGCAAAAGCGATGGGCTATATTTCTGCCGCCATAGCACTGGCTTTATTATAGGACCTGGTATCGGTGGCTTTATTGCAGAATATGGTGTACGCTTGCCCTTCTTCTTTGCGGCATATTGTTACTTTAAAATAAAATTTGATCAAAATGATACGAAAAACCTTGATAAACGAACAAAAAGAAAGAGCGTGTTTTTAAAAAAGATTGATTAAAACACGCTTTTTTGAAGATTCTATTGGATTTTTCTTTTATAAAAAGGTTTGATCATTTTTGGGTTTCTTATTCCATTAAAGCACCCTTTAATTGGAATAAGAAATGAGCTACTATTATGAAGATTTCCCCAAAGCACCAATGCTGGCGATTAGCTTCCTTTCAAATATCCATCTTTCTTAATTAAATTATCGTTTACACAATGAACTTCTCATTAACAATAATATCTTTTATAAATTCTAAACTTATATTATTATATTAAGGATATTAGAGAGAAGGTAGGTAGTTTATGCTTAATATATTGTGGTCAATATACCTAGCATTTTTGGGTATAACAGCGATTGGCTTATTAGTAAAAGGTAGCTATAATACAACTGTTGCTAAATTAGATTTTGTGTTCTCAATAGTCACATGGATAGGTTTATTTGGCTATGTGACAAATAATCAAATCTTTACTCCTCTTATTTGGAAATTTGTATTTGTAGGAGGTTTAATATGGGATGTAGTTTTTGGTATAAAGAAATTCAATGAAGAGACAGTGAATGAAGATATACCGCCTGCTATTAGGACAGTAATTATTGTATGCTTACTACTTATCTTAATTGGACCTTTATACTTTGGATTATTTAATTATGCTTTTAAATAGAGTTTTTCCAATATAAATTATTCTTGAATGATTTTTTTCGTAAAGGTATTAGGATGTAATAGTATATAATTATGCAAAAAAGGGCGAACTGATTATTTCAGCATTGCCCTTTTTTGACTGAATCCCTTCCAAAGTAGTTAAAAAAACTAATTAACATTTGCAGTAATCGCACCCTTATCCAAAAGGAATGAGCACAATTCTTGCTGCAGAATTGCGCCCGATTGTGTATTAATTATTAGATAAATCTACAGAGTGATTTCATGGTAGAGTATTTGAAAAATAACTAAGGGTAGGAACTAAATTATTACTTTTATATATGTTTTCAAGTTCTGATTTTGATACCCATTTAGCATCGCTCACTTCTTCTTGTTGAAGTGTGGTATTTGTAATTTCAAAACTCTGATTAAACAACCACACATCATAAAAATCATTAAAAGCGTCACGACGTTCGCTTTTAACCAATTTACCATCACGCCAAGAAAGGTCAATCCCTATTTCTTCTTTTATTTCTCTTATAGCGCCTTCAAGACTATCTTCACCTGCTAAAACAGATCCACCCGGACATTCCCACAAATTAGGGTGAGGTTTGTTCTGATGTCGTTTCGTTAACAAAACTTCACCTTTGTCATTCATTATCCAAACATGAACAACTAAGTGATAATCACCATCAGATAAGGGGATTCCACGTTCGTGTTTTCTTTTAGTTTTATTTCTATTTTTATCATATATATCCCAAAATTCCATCAAAATCTCTCCTATTTAAATTGGATTCATTTTTGAATAATCCTTTTATAATTCTACATTCTGTCTAAAAATGTAAAAGAAGCACTTCCCTCGCTACAGAAAAGCGCCCCTTACTTGAATAAGAATATAAAAATTAATGTGGTGTTGAATTGGTTATAAGATAAAAAACCATATATAAACTTAAACCAGTTAGAAGGATAAGCGTTGTAAAAAATACCTTTCTCCATAAACGTCCTATGAAATATATATTCACTAAAAAGTAATAGATTACAGCACTCCCAAAAGTAAATGGCATAAATTCTTTGAGTTCCTTCCCATCCATTTTCAATTCTTCATTTATATAAAACTCCATTTTTTCATTCAAAGAAACTGGACCAGTTACAATAGTGAATATTAATCCACCAATGATAAAAATACCTAATACATTTAGTATTGTTCTCAAACTAACTTCTTTTTTAATTACAGGTTCAACACTTTTAGAAGTTTGAATATTGGTTTCCAAGATAACACCCTGCCTTTATTAGAGTTAATAGTTATACGAATTATTTAGCTAAAAGTTTCGGACAACCCATACATTCATTCTTCAACTATCATGCACCTTTTTTGGCATAACTCAAAAATTCAAGATGAACCATCTAATTTCCTTTCTTACTCCAGAATCCTGGTCCAATACACGAAAGAGACGCGTTCCTAAATAAACGCGCCCTTTAGTTAATGCAAGATCTTCTCTTTTAATATTGAATTTCTCTTTATCCGGATTGGTCTTTTTCAATCGATGGGGTACCCCATGCCAAAACACTGAAAAAAAGAGTTTTATGTGTTATAGGGCCTAATCCTAAAATTACTTAATGAATTCTGCTATTGAATGAAAAAAGATTGTTTAATTAATACTAATTAGTTTCAAAATTACATTCTATGAAGCATAATGGTAATAAATCACAGTCGGTATTTTATGCTAATTAGAGGTTGTGGAATGTATGGTTTAAGAAATCTACAGAAGGAAGATAAAATTTCATTATATCGAGTGAAGGAGAATACTTGCAGGGAGATTGGGGGAAGAATCATATTGGAGAAAGTAATAGTTATCGGAGGAAGCATCGCTGGGAAACTAGCTGCTAAAGCCCTATCACATACTTTTCGACAAGTAATCATCTTGGAAGCAGGTGAAAGATGGAGGGAAAAAGCCCCTTGCAAGAGAGTGCCACAAAGCTATCATCCTCATGTTTTATTAAAAGGAGGAGAAGAAGCAATTGTGAAATTGTTTCCACACTTCTTTGATCAATTAATAGAGGACGGGAGTATTGTAAATAACTTTACAAGAGATTTGAAGTGGCATCATTTTGGTTTCTGGAAAAAACGATTTCTAGGAGAATTAGAAATGGTTCAACAAAGCCGCCCTATGTTAGAGTGGCATTTACAACACCGTATTGATCAAATTCCCAATATTGCAACCGAGTACGAAACAAAGGCCGAGCAACTATTATTAGATCATCAACATAATAAAATATCTGGAGTACGGGTGCGCTCCCTTAAGACAGGAAGAGAAAAAGAACTTCTTGCAAATATGGTTGTTGATGCTAGCGGATTTGGTTCAAAGAGTGTAGATTGGCTAAAATCATTTGGTATAGAGGTTAAGGAAGAAAAGGTGTGGATTCAACTTTTTTATGCCACCAAACTCTTTCGTCTGAAAAATCAGGACCGTCCAGACTGGTGTAATCTTCTGATTTCTCCCAGTTTCCCTGAAAACCCTTACGGTGCATTTATTCAAACGATTGAAGAGAATCGTTTTTCTGTTACCTTTAGTGGTTATGCCAATGAAAGTGCGCCAAGAACAAATGAGGAATTTTTCTCTTATGCACAAAAGTTACCCGTCCCTAATGTGGTTCAATTTCTAGAACAAGTGGAGCCAATTTCAGAAATAAAAATACATACGATTCCTTATCAGGTGCGTCGACGTTTTGACCTTGCAGAGTCCCGGAGGGTTTCCTAGTTGTTGGAGACGCTCACTGTCGCTTTGACCCGGTATTTGGACAAGGGATATCTGTCGCTGCTATGGAAGCCTTAGAGTTAAAAAGTTATTTTAAAAATTTTGCGTATCCTGATAAAAAGTTCACCAAAACACTTCACAAGAGATTTTCTAATTTGATTGCAACTCCATGGGAGATGGCAATTACAGAGGCATTTCGCCACCCCGATATTAATGGAGACAAACCTCTCATACAGCCGATTAAACAATGGTATAGTAAAAAAGTATATCAGCTTTCGGCTTTTGATCCGGAAGTTTATCTTAGATTAGTTAGAGTAATGAATTTGATGCGGCCTCCCTTGCACCTTTTCCACCCTAAAGTAGGGTTTGCTATATTAACCAATCAGAAGAAAAAGAGTAAGAAACAAACAAATGTTAAGAAGTCGACATCCTATAAAAGCTAATCTACGAATGTTGGGATCTCTTTTAATCATTAAATACAATCAATCGGGCGCTTTTTCTTTAAAAAGAGCGTCTCTTTGGGTTCTGGCGCAAAAAAACGTTCGCTAGCAACTTAAAGGAAACTGGTTCTCTATGTTTCTAGGAATAGATTTTTGCACCAGAACCTAATTACTGATCTTTTGAAATATTATTAGTTCTTTTCCTATTTACTATGATAATGATGGCAATGACAAAAGCAATTACACTATATATCCAGGTAACGCCTCCAATAATGGGCAAGGGTATTAGGAGAATATTTTTTTTCGTCTTTCTAATTGTTAAGAAAATGAGCATAAAGGATAGCAAAAGAAAAATTTCCGAAGCTTAACAGCTTGCTCATAATAAATTCCCTCCTTTTTAATTGTTTATAATCTGGAATTCATAGTAATATATTCAATAATATCTATCCAATGAAAATTTTTATTTCGGTCCTAAATATGCCCCTTTCTACTTCAAAACTCCCTTAGTCTTGAATTCAGTATAACTCAACATCTTCCATAAATCCCATAATATATTTCCATTTAAACCCAATTAATCAGTGATACTGATGTAAAAGTACACTTTTTCAAACGCCAGTATAACCTTAAAGATCCTTATGCTATGCTTGTTGACTTGAGCACTCGATAGTTGAGAAAAGGAAAAGTAGTATTGAACTTTGCATATATATACACTTGCTATTTCTTTTTATCTATATTATATTAGTAATTGATCAATCACTAAATAATAAAGGATGTAAATTCATTGTCAAAAAAAAGGCAAAATACAGTTAACAGGCGAGAAGAAATTATTTCAGCAGCTATTGAAGTTTTTGCACAAGAAGGTTATTATCGGGCAACTACAATGAAAATTGCAGAAAAGGCTAAAATTTCTCAACCATATATTTTTCGTTTTTTTTCCTCAAAAGAGCTTATACTTGAGGAGGCATTAAAGGTTTCTTGGTCAAGAATTAATGATTCCTTTTTACAAGTTATTCGATCAGCTAAAGTCGAAAATCTTGAAAAGGAACTTATTGCAGCTTATACAGAGATTATGAACCATAATGAAAATGAAATTTTATTACAAATGCAGGCACAAACAATAAGGGAAGAAAACATTATAAAGGTTATGCAAGAAGAGTTTATGAAGATTCAATCTACTGTACTGAATGCTTTTAAAACTTCTGGCATGGAGAATCCCTCTGAAAAAACATTATTATTTTTAGCAAGAGGCATGTTATGCAATATTTCTTTATCTCTGCAACTTCCAGAACTAATGAAAATAGACGATTAAGAATCGTCTATTTTAAAAAATTATTTGTTATTGATTAATCACTAACTAAAATAAGGGAGGAATTTACATGAAGAAAGTCATAGTCCTAGGTGCAACTGGTGGAACTGGGATGGCTATTGTAGAAGAATTAATAAAAAGAGAGATTCAAACAATAGCCTTTGGACGTTCCATAACTAAACTTAATCAGTTAAAACAAAAACTCGGTAATTCTGAGTTATTATCCCTGCAAGAAGGAAATGCATTTGACTATATGAGTATTTATGAAGCATCAAAAGAAGTTGATGTTATTTTTCAATGTGTATCTGTTCCTTATCATGAAATGGAAACGTCACAACTAACTTTAGGTAGAGCTGTAATGACTGCAGCAAATAAATTAGGAAAAAAAATTGTGTTTGTAGATGGGATTTATCCTTATGGTAAAGCAACAAAAAAGTTTGTAGATGAAGAGCATTCAAAAAAACCTCATACAAAAAAAGGGAAAATAAAACTTGAATTAGAAAAGCTTATTTTTAGCGATCAGTGGAACGGGGCAAATCCAGTAATTGTAAGATTGCCAGATTATTATGGCCCCTCTGCTAATATTAACTCTTATTTAGGCATGACCATCTTAAATATTTCAAAAGGAAAATTATCCTCATATATAGGCTCTTTAAATATGCATAGAGAATATATTTATTTGCCCGATGCAGCAAAAATGATTATTGAACTTGCTGAAAACCAAAAGGCATATGGACAAAATTGGAACATACCTGGAAATAAAATAACAGGTAGAAAGCTTGTCCAACTTGCACAAACTTCCGCTGCACAAAAAAAACCAGTGATTCCTCTCAAAAAGACAACCATCAAAATAATTGGATGGTTTAGTCCTGTCATGCGTGAAATGGTAGAAATGTCTTATTTAACTGAAACACCTGTTTTTCTTGACGGAAGTAAATATGAACAGCATATTGGCCCTATTATTCAAACACCCTTTGAAATAGGTATACACCATACTATCCAGGCATTAAAGAAATAATTTATAAATGGTACTGGTATACTTACTGCTCTACCACTACTTTGGTCACAGAAGAGTCAAAAAGAAATTGAATGAAAGACCCAATAGCAAATGATCCTAGTGTGAGGGAGTTTAAAGCAACCGTAGACCCTTTCTGCGTTGCATTATTTGTTAAATCATGATTATTTCAATTGAGCTCATCTAGAACCCTCCCTTTTAAATTTTCATTACTTAGCTTTAATAAAAGCTAAATCTTCGAAGAAAGAAGGAGACTGATATTTTCTTTATCAGCCTCCTTAACTCTTAACTTAATTTTTCAATCACTGCTTCGGTTACAGATAACGTGGACTGAGGGTTTTGTCCTGTAATCAGGTTACCGTCGACTTCATAATAGGTTGACCAGTTTGGAGCAGCCACAAAAATGGCTCCTAAATCACGAATTTTGCTTTCCAATAAAAATGGTAAATGCTCACCTAAACCTGTATCTGCCTCTTCTCTATCTGTAAACGTATTAACACGTTTACCAGCTACAAGTGGCTGACCATTCGATAATGTTGCACCCACCCAGCCAGCAGGACCATGACAAACAGCAGCAACAATCTTATCCCCTTCATAGAAATCACGTAATAATTCCTGAAGTTTTTGGTTATCTGGGAGATCAAACATCGTTCCATGACCACCAGGCAAGAAAATAGCGTCGAAATCTTCGTCTGATACTTCATCAAGTTTCAGCGTGGCTTGCAAATATTTTTGTATCTAAGATCTCTTTCGGGGTATTTTCATCTACACTGCCGGGATCAACTATACTTCTTCCACCAAGAGGACTTGCTACTATAATATTGTATCCTTTCTTGGTGAATTCAATATATGCTTCAGCAAACTCAGATAACCAAATACCTGTTACACGGAAGTAACAACTTTATCTATAGATGAGAACGATCCTAGTTAAATAAAAACACCGTAAGTATCTCACGGTGTTTTTATTAAGCTTTTAAGTCATGATAATCAATTGGAAAAAGTCTTAAAGCATCGTAGTGATCTAGTTTCACCAAAGCACTTTGATGAGTCACATTGTCACTTCGTTTGAAGATTATAGAAACCATTCACCTTGGGCAATTTTCACTACTCTGCCTCCTACATAAACGTTGATTTTTCCATTATCATCACTTGCCTTTAAAAACAACAAAGAAGGTCTTTTGATTTCATATCCTTGTTCTACACGAATGTTTATTTCACTTTTTTCGAAATATCGGTATTTAACCAAGTAAGAAGCTAAACAACCATTAGAACTTCCAGTAGCTGCATCTTCGGGAATACCATAATAATCTGCAAAGTCTCGAACATTTAAATCATTTGCCGAATTATACGCTTCTGGAGAAAAAACCATAATTGCTTTTGCATCAGTATATTCAATTAACTCAAAGTATTTTTCTTTATTTATCTTTACTTTTTTAATGGCTTCTAAAGATTTTAATGGTACAACAATCACTGAAAGTCCAGTTGAAACCTCTTGGATAGGAAACCTTTCATCTATGTATTCCTTATCTATATTTAAAACATTTGAAACCTTATTCGAATCTAAGATACTACCAAATGTGGGTTCATTTTGTTTCATCCATAGAATTTCTTCTTGATTATCGAACGAAACTGGAATTTTTCCAGCTTTAAATTTTAAAATAAGTTTATCCAAGGGTCCCTCTAATACTTCGTTTTGAATGATATATGCAGTTCCTAAAGTAGGATGTCCAGCAAAAGGAACCTCTTCATTAGGTGTAAAGATACGAACGTCATAACCATTGTCATTCTTTGCATCAGATAATATAAAAGTAGTCTCAGAAAAATTAATTTCTTTGGCTATTTGTTGCATCTCACTATCAGAAATATTTCCAGCATTTTTAAAAACAGCAAGTTGATTTCCTGTATATTTCCCTTGCGAAAAAACATCAACAATAGAATAGCTAATTTTCCCCATAAGTGACTCCCTATTTATTTTGGTGATATTTTAAGTAATATACCATTTATTTCATTATAAGTTAAGAAAAAACAAGACAATATTCTTCAACAAACTGGCCCAAATGCAAGGCGACTTCTTATTAAAGAATGGCGCCCGATTGTGGAAGAAAGCTTTAGTGCCTGCTTGGCACTTATAGCTACCGTTGTTTAACAAGACAGCTTATAAAGCCTATCTAATACACTCTAATAACGTGAAACACCTCTTCTATCGTGAAGAGAAGGGAGGAAAATGACCATACCTATTGATAGCTTTCTTATTGTTATGCCATCTTGTCAAATTCAGTTTTTTACACTCGTATATTCAATTATTCGCTTCATTGCTTGAATCTGTCCCATATGAGCTGCTTCATGCATTAGTGTTAAACCCGCCAGCTCTCCAAAGGTTTGACATCCCATGAATGGCGTCTCCAGGGTGTGGTTTAGCTGTTCAGCTGAAATTTCCTGAAGGCGAACCAATTGATCTTTTAGCTGTACCATAAGTTCATCCATAGTAGGTACATTCCCCGTCCAATCAGCTGGTTTCGTACCGTTCCCGAACAATTCCATATAGTTTGCAGGAAGATGGGTTGTTGCATGAGGAAAACCAAACATAGTTTGTTCAGTAACTGTCAAAACATGACCAGTATGCCAATGAATTGTGTTATTGAAACCTTCTGGCTGCACATCAGTTTGATCCTTGGAAACAGACCCTACGATCTTGATGAAGTACTCACTTGTCATTTCAAATTGTTTAAAAACAAGTTTGTTCATCTCTTTCTCCCCTTTCACTGATACAATCACCCATATTATACCATTAATAAAGAGCGAAGAATATAATTAAGGCACCCCTGGCTGTCCAGAATATTAGTACCTAGTTAATAATTTAACCGTTTTAGCCGTTTATACAGGATTCTTTACATCGTTGATACATCAAAGTTTTCTGCTTGAGCTTCGATTCACTTACTAATATTTCATTCTCTTATTCAAGAATATGGCCCGATTGTTGATCAGAACTCTTGAAACCACTCTTCAACTAAACTCCCTCTATAAAGAAAGGAATAACTCTGGATTATTAGCTTTTCTTAAGATTTCATCCAAATGTTTTATCCAGCCTAAAAAAAAATCAAAATGTGATTTAGTATTTTCAAAATGACAAGGTGCACCAAACTCTTGGCCTCTAAGTCTTGAGCACGAGCTACATGCTTGTATTTCGCAATTTCTACACCTATAATCAGTGTTTCAGAAGTAATTTGAGCAATCTTTTCATGTTGGTTATAATTCATATTAAAGGCCTCCTGGTATTTATGTTTTGTCCTTTTCGCTGGCCAGCTTCAGGTCACTCATATCATACCAAGAGGTTATTTTTTTGTTCAAACACCATTTTTCTTCATTACAGGAATGCTGCCCGATTGCTTAATACCAATTATTTCAGATGATTAACACAATCTTTTATTCCAGTAAAAAGGGCACTTACCTTATAACAGATAAGCACCCGAAAATGGAATAAACTATGAAGCTTCTAATAGATGGCTATTAACTCAACCGATTCTCGGTTTTAACAGCCAGGATGTTATCTTTGTATTGATTATTTATGGACTGGAACTTCAGCAGGAAAAGGTTATAAGTTATTACTTTTTACCAAATCATCTAAATTGTCAACCAGATCATTTATGTCACTTAATAGTGTTATGGTATTGTTGCTAAGAATCATGATTATGTTTTCTTCCATCTTGTCTGGGAGATATTTGCATGTTTTTTGTGCGATCTTAATTAACTTCTTTTCTCCAGGATGTGGCAACTCGTTAATCGCAAATATAATATCGAAGTAACTTGCAAGTAACGCAGCAACCCTATGATTGACACTTATGTAGTCTTTTCTTTTTAGTGCTTTTTCGATTTGGAAATAGTAGGATGTAACACTGTCTCGTAATAAAGGGTAATTTTTGTTAAGGATATTTTTTTTTAATTCTTTTGGAAAGGCTACGTTAATTTTATCCTGTAGCTTCTTTAATTGACCATTTTGATCATATAATATTTTGGAATTTAAATAATTGCTCCAAAAGCATGTAGTGTAACCGACCTGAGCCTGGAAATTCACTACCGTTTTCATAAGTTCGTTTTCAATCCAAGCATAATTTCTATATATAATTTCTATGCCAATATTTGGTTCATTTAGCGTTCCATCATCTTCTGTTTCCCAATACTGGTTATTAATCTCCATATAATCCGAAAACGGTTCTAACAATTTTTTGCGAGTGCTGGTAGGGATTTCTTGATCACTATAAATATACAAATCTATATCAGAATGTTCATCTTGGGTATTTGTTGAAAGAGAGCCAGAGAGTACAACACCTTCCACTTCTTCTAACTGAGAGAAAACAGACGAAATCTTCATAATCATGTCATTAATAGTATTCATTTTGGATTTCTTCCCATCTATTTTTTTTATTTTTCGTATTGCTCCAATTATAGGGTATTTATGGGATGTAAACCATTTTTATTTTGGTAAATTGCTACTCTTAAAACAAAATAAGGAGATTAAAAATTGCATAACCCTTATTCAAGAATCCTCCCTCAAAATTAGGTGGTTAACTCAATCTTTTATTCCATTAAAAAGGACACTTACCTTATTACAGATAAGCGCCAGATTGCTGAAGACAGTTTTCTTCATAGGTATTAAATTAACACTTATTATAATGTAATTGATAAAAGTTCATTAAGCCCTTTTCTACCTGCAGAAGTTATTCTTATCGCTCTTGTTTTTTCCATTCGTTCGATCCATTTTAATTCGAAAAAGCGTTCAAAAAGTTCATGACCTAATGCACCGGCAAGGTGATGGCGCCTTTCACTCCAATCTAAGCATTTATGGAGGAATGATCGACGCTTTTTTCTCACGATATCTAAGCGGATATCAAATGACTCGAAAAATATCTCGCCATCCTTCGTAATCAAAATATCATTGCTTTTCTCAATGACGTACCCCTTATCTACTAGAGCATCCATAAGTTTTACTCCGAGTTTTCCGGCGAGATGATCATAACAAGTACGTGCAAAACGCAAGTTTTCATTTTCCGTTACTTGTTTGAATGATTTAACCTTTGGTTGAGGTGAAATGGCTAGCAACGTTTCGAGGGCTTTTGCTATTTCAATATTTTCAATTCGATAATATCGATGCCTTCCTTGTTTTTCTAGAGACACCACATTCACTTCAAGCATCTTCGCTAAATGAAAGCTTGCAGTTTGTGGCTTTATGTTTGCTACATAAGCCAAATCTCCTGCTGGATGGCTTCTTCCATCCATGAGTACTGTTAAGATGGCTGCACGTGATGGGTCGCTTATTAACGAAGCAATCGTTGAAGCGTCTGGACTCGAACTCATCTCAACTCCCCCTTAATATGAATTCCATATTTCGATGATAGTCGAATAATTTAGCTCTTACAATAGATATAAAGCAAAAAGGATTTATAATCTAAATCATGAAAGGAGTTTAACTTTATGAATAACAAAGATCAATCATTAAAGGCAAAAAACTTTCATCACTTACATCAGCAATCGTCTACATTTGTTCTGCCAAATGCATGGGATGTCATCAGTGCAAAAATGTTTGAAGAAAGTGGTTTTAAAGCTATTGGAACGACAAGTGCTGGCATTGCTGCTTCTTTAGGGTACCCGGATGGGCAAAGTTTACCTCTTAACAAAATGGTTGAAACTATTGAAAACATAGCCAAATCAGTAAATGTTCCAGTTAGCGCAGACATTGAAGCAGGTTATGGACAGACGGTTGAAGAGGTTTTAGAAACGGTAAAAACAGTGTTTACTACTGGAGCTATCGGCATAAATCTCGAGGACGGTACAGGTGATTCTAACCGACCTGTATTTGATATTTCATCACAAAAGGAAAAAATAGCAGCTATCAAAGAACTTTCGGAATCCAACAATACGTCATTATTTATCAATGCACGAACAGACATATATTGGTTAAATGTCGGGGATGCCTCATTACGTTTTCGGGAAGCTTTAAAGCGAGCAAAAGCCTATCAAGATGCAGGTGCAGATTGCATTTTTATTCCAGGCTTAAATGATAGGAAGACTATTAAAAACATTAGAGAGGAAATTTCTTGTCCTATCAACTTACTGGTTGACCCTGAGATGCCTTCTTTAACGGAGTTATCGAATATCGGAATCGAAAGGCTCAGCTGCGGATCCGGCCCATTCAGAGCCACCTTAACGTTGTTACGGACAATCAGCGAAGAGATTGTAAACCATCAGACCTTTCATCAAATGACAGATGGCGTTATTTCCTATAGAAAGATAACTGAATTCATGCAATAAATTAATGACCGAACTAGTTATAAAAAACAACATTTATATTTTTGATACATGGTGAGTTTAAAACAATAAAGTGGACCAGTTAGAATCTTTCTATCATTAATAGAGCGAAGGGAACTTCCAGTTTTTAAAGTTCCCCTTTCTTCAAAAATGCGCAACTTTGGAATAACTAACGATACTGAATGATGTATTGAGCTCTCGTTCCAGTTAGCGTAGTTACACTATTAAACTATGCTAACACCTTACATTTTTGCGTTTGAAACCAAGCTTCCCTCTATCTATATCCTTTTGAATATTTTCGGAAGCAAGCAGGATACTGCTTTTTTTCTTGCCTCGCCTGACTTCGACTGGGCCTACTGCCTTTGCGGTTTCAACCGCCTTATCATGGAGCGGCAAATATGAAATCCCGACTGTGTAGATAAAATTATTCATAGCGGATTTCGTTCTATCTGGAGAATCGTGAATCGTATTTTCCACCTGATCAAGCATACTGGCAATCTTGCTTGCGCTAAATTCACCGTCCGGGCGATTACCCAAAAGCCAGCAGTAACAGCTCCAGCCTGCCGACATTCTAAGTTCTTCACCGCTTGCGATCCATTTATCGGCAACAACTTGCGCAAAATCGGTTTCTGCCAAAGTTACTGCAACCACATAATCGGACAGCATATAAAAATACGCCGCATCCATCCAACGCTCAAAATCCGCCTCAGTCATTGTCATTGGGTCCGCAATGATGCCGGCAAAATACATGGCATCGTAGTTCCCGGTGGCGTAAAGCTGCTCGGCCAAAGGCTGATTTTCCTTGATTTTCTTTGCGAGCGGCTTCATTTCGCCTGTAGCCACACCAAAAAGCGGCTCGTGTGCACCATTGCTTATGTAAGTCTTTTTGATTCGTTCCTTACCGAGCGCTTCCAGTTCCTGCATAACTATTTCGAAATCCATCGTTTTGCACTTCCCTCCTTTATAATCATACCCACTTCATTGTAACCATCTAGCTTATATTCTTTATCAAGCAATGCTTTAACTTGATGTAAAAGATCAAAAGTAGCTTGCCATTCCAGAGAAATTAGATCAAATACATTTTCCCTGTGTACTTTTGGTTCAATTAAACCTGAACCTAATAATACTTTTTGAGGTTTTTGAACGAATAAATAATATTCATTACTGAGAACGACTCTTTGTTCTGTATCTGATCCAGGAAAACAGAACGGTCATCCCATATTTTCACTACCTCTTTTCAACATTTCCATCTTCATAAATTCTTGAACTTAATTCCGTTATCCTGCCCATTTATTAAATAAAAAAGAGCTGCATAAACAGCTCAGCGCTATTCAACGAAAGCGCTCGTTTGTGGAAGAAGGGAGAAACTATAATATAATGCTCAGGATGTCACCAACAACTTAGTCAGTTATTGTTGATAACAAAAAAGTAGTTTAATCTAAAATAAAATGGAAAAGTTAACACTCACCTACTCGAGTAAAGAAATCTTGAATAATTTATCATCACCTTCTCGGGGATTTCCTCGCCCGTCACGATTGTTCGTAATCATAAATAATGTATCATTTTCAATCAGCACATCCCGCATTCTCCCCGCATTTTCAAATAAAGTATCCACGGTACGGTCAGTTAGATTAAATACTTTAATGTTTTCACCTCGTAAATTGGCCACATAGATTTTTTTTCTTTTAATTGCAATTCCTGATGGAGCCCACGTGTCATCTCCTGTTTGATATAATGGAGAGACCATATTAGGAGCTTGCTGATCACCTTCAATTATCGGCCATCCGTAATTTTTTCCGGGTTCAATCAGATTAATTTCATCATGAGCCGTTTGACCATGTTCAGAGCTATATAGTTTTCCGTCATCATCCCAGTCTAATCCTTGTGGATTTCGATGCCCATAGGAATAAACATATGATTTTTTAAATGGATTATCTTTAGGAACAGTACCATCCAATTCCATACGTAAAATTTTCCCTGCTAAAATTTCTACATTTTGAGCATTTTCTGAGTTCCCGGCATCACCAGCGGTAGCATACAATTTCCCATCTGGACCAATTTTGATTCGACCACCGTTATGAATTCTTCCACCCGGAATTCCCTCTAGTAATATCGTTTCTTCCTTCCACGTATTTTGATTAAGCTTAAGGACGATTATTCGGTTATAAACTTCTCCATCTTGTTTATATGTATGGTAGGCAAAAGCTTCTCGGGAAATGTCAAAATCGAGTGCAAGAATGAACCCTAAAAATCCTCCTTCACCTTCATGTAGGACTTCCTTTGTAACTTCTACATTTTGAACTGTTTTTGAACCGCTAACACCATCAACTTTAATAATATTACCTGCCCGTTGACTCAAATAAAAGGTATTGTCATGTTTGTTAATATTCCAAGGAATATTTAAATCTCTTGCAATTACCTCAGTTTGTCTTGAAAATACTTCAATTGCCTCCCTTTCATTCTTTTCGGATTGATAATTATCTTCAGATGAACAAGCAGAAATAAAGAGAATAAAGATTAGTGTGAAAATGAGTTTTTTCAATGCTATCACCTCAATTTTGCTTTTAATAAAATAGTTTAACCATTTTTTATAGAATAAAATAACAAAGTTTCTAAATTAACGAACCTTTTTAGCTTTTTAAAGTGTCCTTAACAATCTGGCCCTTAAAAATGGGCGTGATCCTTCTTACGAGGGTCCTGCAAAAGTGGTAGTTTTCGAAAAAGAGCGATTTTAGGGGGGGCAAAAATGTCTCCCTTTCAATGCCAAACGAGCCTTAAAAACGATTCTGGAGGCTCGTTTTTCTTTTACCATTTTTCATTTTTAAAAAATGGACTTTGCAGTACCCTCTCTTACAGGAAAGCGCCCTTTAATGGAGTACTACATATTCAATCTTAATCCCACTCACATTTTTATCCATTTCGTAAGTCTTAGCAGATTTATCATAAATGACTTTAAGATTCTTTTCAGCCATTCAACCGAAAAATCTTTATCTGACCTAAATGTATTTCCCGATTCATTTTGAAAATCATCATCTTTATTTAAAATGGGTAATTGAGGTGAAAATCCTGTTGTTGCACCACAACTTCTTTCTAAAATATAAGCCACATGCTCATCGCTGAACTGCACCCATTAAAATAGATGTTGAAAAACCCCCTTTCGGTTACAGAGGCAACAAGGAACGTAAATTCGGAAAAAAATTTCACAATATACCTTGACAGGAATATTCCTATTTGTGTATGTTTAATTCATGAAAACAACATTGAATGCTCTTGCTGAGCCCAACCGACTACACATCGTAGAACTCTTGCGTGACGGGCCTCTCACAGTAGGGGAAATTGCCGATCGACTTGGGCTTAACCAGCCGCAAGCTTCCAAACATCTTCGTGTACTTAATAATGCCGGGCTGGTAGAGGTGCAGGCGATGGCCAATCGACGGATCTACAAACTGAGGGCCGAGCCGTTCAAAGAGCTTGATGCATGGTTGGAGTCTTACCGCCACATCTGGAACGAGAGATTCGACCGCTTAGACGATTACCTGCAGAACCTGCAAAGTAAGGAAGTGAACCATGACGACAAGCAGTAGTCCTGCAAAAGTGCATTAAAAAAACGAAATTGGAGGAATGAAATCATGGCAGAAGGCCAAACAACGAATAACACTTTTACGTCTGTAGAAGATCGGGAACTCATTATCAATCGTGTCTTTAATTCTCCACGTGAGCTGGTATATAAGGCTTGGACTGACCCTAAACATTTACCGCATTGGTGGGGACCAAAAGGCTTTACGATTACGGTTCAAGAAATAGACGTAAAGCCAGGCGGTGTATGGCATTACGTCATGCACGGTCCCGATGGTGTCGATTATGACAATAAGATCGTCTACATCGAAGTTGAAAGCCCCGAACTACTTGTTTATTCCCATGGCGGGGGAGAAGAGGACGAACAATTTCAAGTGACTGTAACGTTTGCAGAGCAAGGAAATAGGACCGAGCTCACCATGCGGATGCTCTTCAAGTCTGCTGCCGAATTGGATAAGGTGGTCAAGGAGTACGGCGCCATTGAGGGAGCAAAATCCACGCTTGATCGTCTTGAGGAACAATTGGCGAAGATTTAAGGAACAAAAACACACCAAAACAGGAAATTTGCAATATGCGGTTAATATACAAAACTAAGGGAGGAAATGAGTAAATGAAAAAAATAAAAATTATATACTGGATTTTTACAGGGCCGTTGGTGGCATTAATGATTTTTGGTTCTATTCCGGATATAATGTCTGTTCCCGATGCAGTTGCTTTATTTAATCATTTAGGCTATCCAACCTACCTCCTACCCTTTCTCGGAATTGCCAAACTATTAGGTGTTGTGGCGATACTTATTCCTGGCTTTCCGAGAATTAAGGAATGGGCTTATGCAGGTTTTGTATTTGATTTAACGGGTGCTATGTATTCAAGCATATCTGTTGGCGACCCTGCCAGTGGATGGCTGCTTTTTATTATCGGCTTCATTTTGATAGCCGGCTCTTATATTTTCCATCACAAAAAAATAAAATCCGCTTCATTGATTAGTAAGAATAGCTTAACAATGTAACTAAAATAGTATCAACCTACACATTTAAGGAGGAATTGGAATGTCAAAGGAAAATGTAACAAACAGCATTACAATGAACACTGCTGAATGCGAATTGGTTATCACGCGTACTTTCGATGCACCACGCGAGCTTGTGTTCAAGGCGTGGACCGAGCCTGAGCATCTGAAGCACTGGTGGGGACCGAAAGGCTTCACGATAGATATAACTAAGTTCGATCTCCGCCCAGATGGCGTCTTTCACTACTGCATGCGATCCTCTGATGGCCACGAAATGTGGGGCAAGTTTGTTTATCGCGAAATCATTGCACCAGAGAAAATCGTCTTCATTAATTCATTTTCTGATGAAGAGGGCAATACGATCCGTGCACCATTTAGCCCGATCTGGCCGCTAGAAGTATTAAATACACTGACGCTTTCAGAAAATGAAGGCAAAACCACAATCACCCTTCGAGGTGGTCCTATAAATGCATCTGAGACAGAACGTAAGAGATTTGTGGAAGAGTTTGAATCAATGAAGCAAGGTTTTGGTGGAACCTTTGATCAGCTCGACAATTACTTGACTAGAGTGTGACGAATTGGATAATAGCTGCCTTGTGTATCAAAGAAAAAGCACCGATAATTGGTGTTTTTTCTTTTGGCTGAGAGTCTGCGTTTTATGAGTTCAACTTCGATTCCTTTGTAAAAAGAACTGCCAATCTTCAATAATCTGGCCCTTTAAATGTAAAAGAGCACTACCCTTTTTCATGGATAGCGCCCGTTATTTATTCCTCAACTTCTCAGCAAGTTCATATAGTGGGTTGTGCTGCTGAATGCGATAGTGACGTCCTTCCTTTTGCAAATACCCTTTATCGCAAAATTGTACAAGCACATGCAATAAGTGTCGATAGGAGACGCCTAAAAAATCACAAACAGTTACGTGTTTCTCCTTATAGACCTCTTCAGCAGCGGTTTGCAAAATAAAATCCGCAAGCCGGTTTTCAAGCGGGAAGGCGAGACTTTGCGAATACTTTGCAGCCATTTGTGTTGCTTTTACACTTAAAAACTTAGTTAGTTCACGTAGAAATCTCGCATCTTCTAGCATTTGTGCGCGACAGTGATGAAAAGGAAGCGCAAAGCAAACGGTCTTAGTGGAGGTTTGAATCCCTTTTGTATAGTACACCTCATTTAATAATTCCATTTCCCCAATATAATCATTCGTGTTGATAAAATTAATTAAGGAAACTTTCCCATTTTGATGCGTTACATAAATTTTTGCTTTTCCTTCAATGACATAAAATAAAAAATCCGGTCGCATGCCTTCTTGAATAATCCATTCATCGCGTTTATATTCATGCACTTGTATAAACTCTTCAATCGGAAAAGAAAATAAATGAGTAATGGAGTACTCATCCAAATAGCGTTGCCTTTTCTCATTTTTATAAATTTCCATAACCCACCTCAAAAAAATGAGATATCTCATATTATTGTACGTGTCTCCATGATATCATGCAAACAATGGGGGAATACAGAATGAACACACAACGCTGGATGAGTAGACAGTTTTTTAGTTTTTATATGACATGGGGCGTTTTTCTACCCTATTGGACAGGATGGATGATTCATACAAAAGGGATTACGGTTTCACAAGCTAGTTTGATTATGAGCTTAGGTTTGGTTGCAAGAGGCCTTTCTACATTAGTTGCGTTTCCTTATTTATCGGGGAAATTTAGTAGTAAAACTTTAATAAATGGGATGGCAATCGGCACGCTAATTGCCATTCTGTGTTGTATTCCAGCAAGTTCCTTTGCTAGCTTACTTGTGGTAACGATACTTTTGCATTTTTTTTACCCAACTTTGATGCCTGCTTTAGACAGTGCGGCTGGCTTCCTTGTGCAAAGTAAACAATTAAGACACTACGGGAAGAGCCGTTCGTGGGGATCCATCGGGTTTGTCGTGGCCGGCATGATCTTAACCGTCTTTACAGGGGCGCTTGGGGATGAAGTGATTTTATGGGCGCTGTTTCTCGGCACATTGGTATTCATGTGTCTTGGTTTTATGCGTGCACCCGTTGTTTTATCTGAAAAACCGCAAGCGGATCAAACAAAAAAAGGCGACATGCTGAAATTATTTCGCATCAAACACTTTGGTTTGGTGCTCATCATTGTAATTTTACTGCAATCGGCACACGCTTCTTATTACAACTATGGCTATATTTTTTTACAAGAAACCCATGCACCGAAATATTTAATTGGCGTGATTATTAACATTGCCGTGATCGCAGAAATCATTTTCTTCTCAATCGCTGATAAGAGCTTTCATAAATTTTCAGTAGGCTCCTTACTGACACTAGCGGCACTTGGTTCATCCGTACGTTGGATATTAGTATTTGCCTTTCCAAATGTTATTGTTTTCTGTATCGCGCAAACATTGCATGCATGTTCATTTGCAATGGGGCATTATGCCTTTATGAAATACTTAATCAAAAATATTCCACATGCGCAGATACCGAAAGCACAAGGCATGTATTCAGCTCTGGCACTTAGCTGGAGCACTGCGGTGTTCACGATTTTCGGCGGTTATTTATACGAAATCGAGCCAAGATACGCCTTTATCGGGATGATTATTTGTACCATTCCGTCGATGATGGTTGCGCTTGTTTATCGGAAATTTGAACATAAAAAGGAAGCTGCAGTTTCTATTTAGTTCGTTTATATAGGACTTTACGAAGCATGAGTCAATCTTATCCGCCGCTTAAATACTCGAATATTCTGCCAACGGCATTCGAATACCGAACAGTTGTGGTAATAAGCATAACATAAATCGAGTCAGCTGCCACTGCGCAGATAATTGTTACGCCCCACAGTGCAACGCCAAGCCTAGGTGAACTGTGAATGCCGACGGGGAGGGTCACGCTTTTCTGGTCGAACCCAGAACCTCCAAATAGTGCTGATTGTACATAATGCCTAGGATATTCCCAAAAGGATCGACCACGGAAGCAGTGAAGAACCCCTCTCCGCGCTCTGTGGGTGCCTCGTACTCTTTCGCTCCCATAGAGAGCAGCTTCTTGAAAGTTGCTGTTACATCGTCGACGTGCCAGTACACTACAGCACCGGCCGGGCCGGTCGCTGAACCATCGGGCGCGTAGCGTCTATCGATCAGGCCCAGCTCGTGCTGGTAGTCGCCGAGGCGAAACTCAGCATATCCCGGCCGGTCGAAGTATGGTTCGATGCCTAATAGCTCAGCGTACCACTTCTTTGCCGCTGCTAGATCATCCGTCCAAAAACTGACTGTGGTGAGTCCTCGTAATGTCTGTATGTCGCTCATAATCGATTTCCTCCTTAATATTGAGTAGTACGTCCCAATGCTAAACTAAATAACATCTTTTTTATTAACTTCGATTTACTTACGAATAATCCCTTCTCTTTTATTCAAGAAAATGGCCCGATTGTTGAAGATCAATTTATGTTGTCTTATTGAAGAAAAGCCCCCTTTAACGGAACAAAGGATGTAATCCAAAATTATTGAATTACGCCCGATTGTGGAAAGCATTTAAACAATAAATTCTTTGTTCAGTTTCGCCCATTTTTCGAGCTGGTTGTTTAGGATCTGTAGAATCCATTTACTCCGTTAAACTGCCCTATCAGCATGAGTATTCATCGAACACAAATACATGAAAACACCAGAAATTGCCTAAACTAGCCAAGAATAATACTTGATTGTTTTCATATGGGGAGGTGATGGTTCCTTGCGGAATTTCATAAAACAAAAAAACAATTCAATACATGATTTGTTTAAAGAGGTTTCTAAATCTGATGATTTTTACCAATTTTCCACTAAAAGCGTCAATGAGTCACCCATATATTTTTCCTATTATAAGAGCCTTATTGATGAAAAAAAAATTCATCATCATCTCCTTCCATATATTCAATCTGCAGAGGAGGTATTTACAGAACTTACGGATGTAATGAATGCCATACCTATAGAAGATCGAGAAATCACTTCCGATGCTAAAGTATTCATAAACAAACTTACAAAAGGCTACATATTCATTCATTTAACGAAAACTCCTGAGAAAGGTATTTTGGTTAATCTTTCGAATGGAACGAAAGGTTATAGAGTTTTTAATGATGCTGAAAATGAATATAGTGTCATCGGACCAAAGGTGGGCTTTGTCGAAGATCTTGATACAAACCTCAGCCTAATGAGAAGGCAAATTACATCCGAAGATCTTGTTTTTAAAGAAATTACTAAAGGATCTCTTTCAAACACTCGGGTTATGATTGGATATATTGATGGAATTGCAAATCCACAGCACATTCAAACCATGAAACAACGTCTTGAGGATTTAGATATGGATGTTATATTCGATAGTTCAATTCTAGATCAGATTATTTCTGATAACGCAAATACACCTTTTCCGCTATTCATGTCTACAGAACGTTTGGATCGTACAATCTATATGCTTTTAAGTGGACAAGTAATCGTTATTAGTGACGGTTCACCTTATGTTATCGCAGGACCTACTAGTATATTTAACTTTTTTATATCAGCAGAGGATTATTACTCACCGTGGTCAATAGGGACTTTCTTTCGATTAATACGATTTATAGGTGTCCTTTTTTCAATTTTTGCAACACCAATATATGTCGCAGTATTAACACACCATTATGCAATCATTCCGGAAGATCTGTTAACTCCGTTAATCATGTCAAGGGCAAATGTCCCGTTTCCTCCTTTACTGGAAGCTTTATTTTTAGAACTTACAATAGAACTCTTGAGAGAAGCAGGAGCCAGACTTCCGACAAAAGTAGGCCAAACTCTGGGAATTGTTGGAGGTATTGTAATTGGGCAAGCTGCTGTTGAAGCTGCACTTACAAGTAACATTTTATTAATCATCGTAGCTCTTTCAGCACTTGCTTCTTTTACTACTCCTATTTTCAAGATGTCTAATACCATTCGGATATTAAGATTCCCACTTATTCTCTTAGCTGCAATTTGGGGAGGTTTTGGGGTAACCCTGGGTCTTACTTTTATCCTGTGCCATCTAATAAGGTTAAAATCTCTTGGCACACCCTATTTGGCACCTCTATACCCATTCAGGTACAGAGATTTAAACGATAGTTTTATTCGGTCTTCTTTAAGCGTCACGACTAAACGGTATACCTTCTTTAGACCTCTAAAGTTGCATAGGTACAATGTCAAAAAGCATAAAGACATCGAGGATGACTATAATAACGAATAACTTATTTCTTTTTCAAGAGGTTGTGGGCCATGATGAAATTTTTAAAAATCCTATATGTCCTGTTGTTAATAGTAGGATGCTCTAGGAATAAAATAGTCGAGGATTTAAAAATAATTGAATCATTAGGCTATGATCTTGAAGATGATAAAATAAAAGGGAGCGCCTCTTTCCATGTTCATTATGATGTACCAGCAGGGGCACCAGTAAAGCTTCTTACAGCAGAATCCGAAACTGCAAATGGAATATTTACGACGTTTACGCAACAAGTACCACACCCTATTGCAATTGGAAAAACAAGAACAATATTAATGGGTGAACCTTTTGCAAAAAAAGGCATTAAAGATTTAATTGGTACTCTTGTCAGAAATCCAATCATGGAAAACAATGCAAAAATGGCAATATCAAAGGTGGATGCTGCTGAAGTCCTTAATCTTTCTATGAGATTTCCACCCTTTTATCTCTCTGATGTAATTGAACAAAATATAACATACGGGAATACGCCACAAACGAACATTGATACAGTATTAAATCAATACTATGGTGCTGGGCAAGATGTTTACTTGCCGGTCTTAACCATTTATGAATCTGAGAAGATAATGGTTGATGGTTTAGGAATTTTTAAGGGTGACAAATTGATGATGCTCCTTCAGGATAGGGAAGCGTTCCTCTTTAAGATCATTAAAGACAAAAATATTAGTGGTACTTATGAATTCATCAGCCAACAGAAAGAGAAAATCTTTCTAAAAATTATGTATGGAAAACGAAAAGTCTCCATTAAAAATACTCATCAAAAGCCACAGGTGAAAATTAAACTTGATTTGTTTGCTCATATTGAAGATTACCCAAGATCTCTTGATCTTTCTAAAAAGAAAGATGTAGATAAATTATCCACAAAGATTGAAAAAGAATTACGCACAAAAATTGAAAGGTTATTGGAAGAGTTTAAAGAGGAACAAGTAGATCCTGTGGGATTTGGAGATTTAGTTAGAAGTGAAAAACGGGATTGGACGCAAGATAGCTTTAATGATCAATACCCAAATTTAGAATTTGAAATTGAAACGAAGGTGAACTTTCTACAGACGGGAGTGGAAGGATAGTGGAGCAAAATAATAAAGAAAACTATTTAGTTTCTACTTTTTTTGTTTTCTTTTTGATTCACTCCTCTCAAACAGGAATTGGTCTTCTGAGCTTTCAGAATACGATTATTGAAAATGCTGGACATGATTCATGGATCTCAGTTATTATCGCTGGTCTAAGCCTTCATATTATATTATGGATGATACTAAAAATGGTTAGTAACCCTACCAAAGACTTGTTAAAAATCCATCAAATTTCGTTTGGTGAAAAAATCGGGAATTTTTTATCGGTTATTGTAATTGGATACTTTTTACTTTTGGCTCTTACCGTTTTTCGTACTTATATAGAAGCTATACAGGTATGGGTATTCCCAATGATCAAAACTTGGGAGCTTAGCCTAGGGTTAGCATGTCTAATCATTTATATCATTACCGGAGGATTCCGAACATTGACGGGAATAAGCTTCCTAGGAGTGGTTCTACCTTCTATTCTTCTGTTAACGTTATATTTTCCTTTACAATATGCTAATTTTAGAAACCTAATGCCGGTTTTTAACCATTCAATTCTGGAAATAGCTCAATCCTCTAAAGCATCTTCCCTTATATTTATTGGGTTTGAGTCCTTGTTGATTTACTTCCCATTTATTAAGCACCCTTCTAAATCTGCAAAATGGGCACATGGAGCATTAGCATTTACAACTTTCATATATCTATTAGTTACATTAATAACCTTCGTTTATTTTAGCCAAGGTCGACTTAAGCATACATTATGGCCGACATTAGCCATGATTAAGATTGTTGAAATTCCTTTTATCATGCGAATTGAATTTATTTTTATCTTTACTTGGCTTTTGGTTATACTTCCAACCGTCTGTATTCCAATCTGGTGTTGTACGAGGATATTAAAGAAAATAACGAAAATTAAACCAAGGAAATCATTATATACGATTATGCTATTCATATTACTTTGTAGCATCTTTATTGATGACCGTCTGAAAGTAGATGCACTAGGGAAATTCACCTCAGAGGTAGGTTTCTATTTTATATATAGCTACATTCCACTTTTATTTATCATTTATTCCCTACGTAAAAGCAAATTTAAAAGCTCTGAGTATTAAGTTCAATGAAAACCTAGAAAATAGCTACTTTGAAGAATCTGGTGTTTAAGTAATTTAAAAGTTTTTTCTATGTTTACTTTTCGACTGTCTGGTAAAAAAACTGAACACTGCCGGAACTATGGGTTGTACAGTGGGTTCAAACTTGGCTATTTCATGAATATTATATTAAAAGCTGTCTCTAAAAGATTGTTGCTATTGAATAAATGGCATACCCATTGATAGTGATATGCTCCCCTAAAGGTAGACAGATCAAATATAAAATCTGTTTACCTGGGGAGTTTTTTATGTGGCCAAACAATACTATTCTGTAGAATTCAAGCTTAAGGTTAGTTTCATATCTTCGCTTGTTATTCGAGATCACAATAGTGTCCTAACCAGCCTCAAACATGTTTCAACAAGTAGGGGGTGAACAGTTTATCGGAAGGGATCAAATGTCCCATGCCCCCGTACGTTCTACCCCGGCTCCAGATAAAATATAACCTATAAAAAATAGACCAACCAGATATAACTTCTGATTGACCTTATAATACGAAGCCCCCGATTGCCGAATAATTAAATTGCCCTCTCATAAACGTAGAATTCATATTTATATGGGTTCTTCTCGTCTGTTATTCCTCTTTTTACAGACACTTCATTCCATTCACTTAAGTTAACTTCTGGAAAAAACGTATCACCTTCAAATTCTTCGTGGATTTTTGTTATATACATCTTTTCTACCATAGGTAAGAATAACTTATATATTTCTTCTCCACCAAAAATAAAAATATCTTCTTCACCTTTACATAATTCAAAAACCTCTTTTACTGAATTAGTCATTTCACAACCTTCATATGAAATTTATCTCTTGTCAAAACAATATTTCTTCTTTTACATAGAGCCTTCCCAATTGATTCGAAGTTTCTTCTTCCTAATATAATTGGATGTCCCAAAGTTGTGTTCTTTACATATTCCCAATCTTTCGGAAACCTCCAGGGTATATCATTGTCTTTACCTATTACTCGATTTTTGTCCATTGCTACCATTAAAGAAACTTTCAAACAGCTCTCACACTTTCCTATCATTTAACAAATCTTTAAAATGTTGTTCCTTTTCGAAAGGTTCAATCCTATACACGGAAACTCTATGTGTGTTTAGGAAGAATTACTGATTCATGAATAATAAAGAATTTTATTGACAAACTAAAAAAAGAAATTGAGTCTTTAGGGGGTATAAAATGAACGTAAATGAATTAGGATTCCTTTGGTACTTACAATCAAGTTCAAACATGATCAATTTATTATTAAAATATCTTAGTGAAACTTCTGAGGATACTGATTTAAGGAATATTTTAAATGAAATATATGAAATCTCTACATATCAAGAACAAGAGGCTACTCAATTATTGTCTGAGGAAGGTTATAAAGATACACCGTTCTTCATGGAAGATGATATATATAGTTCAACAACAAAGCTATTTTCAGACCAATTAATTATAGAAATCTTAAAGCATATAACGAGTAATGGATTGCGAGCGCTTGCTGTTCAATATGTTGAATTAACAGATTATAAAGTAAAAAATTTTTATAAAAAACTACTCAATGATGTAATTCAATTAGATTTTTCTTTATTAAAATTGCTTAATGATAAAGATTTATTACAAAATAATTCCTTCTCTTATAAAAAAGCAGATGAAAGGGATGGGAAACTATTCAAAGTTGCATCAACTCAGCAACGGCCACTTAATGCGGTAGAATTGGCAAATATGTTCAGTTCCCTTCAATGTAACAATGTTGGAGTTGCTCTTTGTATCGGTTTTTCTGAAGTCGTAGAGGATATGGACACAAAGAAATTTATACTAGAAGGGAAAAAGTTAGCATTTTATCAATCAGCCTCTTTATCCGATATCTATAGAGAAAATGGAATTCCAACTACAACTGGACTAGAGGCTCACGTTAATAAAGTAAAGGAATCACCTTTTTCAGATAAATTAATGGCAAACTTAATAATGTTCCTAAATCCAGTAAGTATAAGCAATCTACAAAATGCAGTGGTATCCAGTTATAAAAAGGATCATATAGATTCTTTAAAGGAACTAATCAAAATGGTTGAAGACTACTCAGAGAAAGGGCTGAAGTTATTAATAAGGAAAAATTGGTTTAATGAACCACCTGTGTCTAATTGGTCACATAAATAGAAACGGTGGCAGGTGCTAATCAAGAAATGGTAACTTCTCGGCACATACTTTAGGGATGGTAACAATCAGAAAAATGGTATTGTATAAGAAATACAACAAATGATTAAAG
Source organism: Bacillus sp. V2I10 (assembly GCF_030817055.1). Lineage (NCBI taxonomy): Bacteria > Bacillati > Bacillota > Bacilli > Caryophanales > Bacillaceae > Bacillus > Bacillus sp. V2I10. The sequence continues at coordinate 3,218,784 of NZ_JAUSYV010000001.1, forward strand.
GCAGCTACTTTTAGTGAACAAGAGAATTCTAAGATGGTAAGAAACATCTTGATATCTCAGAAAAAAATTATTTTTTCCGCGAAAGGATATTACTTGTTAAAACTTCTTTTCTGCGGCCTAAACAGAAATTCTCTTTACTGTGGATTTTCAATAAGATATGAACAGAGTACTGAGTTTGAGATTGTTTTTCTTGAACATAATTTTTTATGCTTAATTCCTTACTTTAGTATGATGATCGTAAGAAATTTACCATAGCAAAAAAACAAAAGAGATTAAATTTACCTTTTCGAACACCAGAGGCATTCCGCCTATTCTATACAGGGCTTTGTTAAATAATCTTTTTTAATACACTTTCCATCCGGCCAGTTACACGAATTCCATAAGCGACACCCACCGCGTCATGCTCCCCAAGTGAGCAGACGTCCAGCCAAGATTTCACAGATGGATTTTTCGGAAAAAGTAGAAAATTATCAGCGACAGATATCATTTGTATTTCTTTCAACCTTAAAAAAAGCATTATGGCTAAAACCCTTTCTATCGCATTCAGTCAAGTCGCTCAAATAAAAGAAGAAAGAAAGTTCTTAACTGATTCCCAGAACACGACTGATGGTCAAATAAAAATTTTTTCAAAAATAATGCAAACAGATAACTTACCAGTTCCGAAATCTTGGGAAACAGAAGTTACAACTTCAACGGACTCTCCTTTTTCCGATAAGTTAATGATGTATCATATCGGTTTTTTGTTTCAAGCTGCACAAAACTATCATGGGGCAGGACTAGCATCAGCCATGCGTTCAGACCTTGTGACCGCTTATGAGGGTACTATTCTCAAAAATCTTATGGTAACAAAGAAATGGTTTAATATTATGGCACAAAATAAATGGTTAGAACAACCCCCACTTGCTCCTAACAGAAAAGAAATTGCAAATGAAGTCTAGTAAGCACAATTGCTGGGGGTTATTGAGTGAATAAGAGCATATTTGAAAAATTAATATGGAGCATTGCACTTCCTGGATTTGGACAGTATTTAAACGGAAAGTATTTTAAAGGCACAGTTTTATTAATACTTGAATTTCTGATTAATATACAATCCAATTTCAATCAGATTATACTTATGAGTTTTCACGGAGAAATTGCCAATGCAATAAAATATGCGAACTATCAGTGGTTGATGTTTTATCCTTGTTTGTACTTTTTTTCTATGTGGGATGCAGTTAAAGACGCAGGAGGAGACAAAGCCCCTTATTCTTTCCTTTCGTATGTGTTCACTGCGTTTTTTGTAACTGTTGGATTAATTTTCTCCTCAGACTTAACGATATTTGGAGTGTTATTGGGTCCTGTATGGCTCCCAATGTTGTTTGTTTTTCCTGGATTAATATTCGGATTTATTGTTGGAAAAATCTTAAATAAAATATCTTAAAAACCATCACTTTTAATATTTTAGAGGATGGTTTTTTATGTTGAATGTGCATGAAAGTTTATTTAACTAAACTGCTTACTTTAGTTTAAGTACATTTCTTCACAATCTCTTCTAAAATATCTTATTTGAAAATGAGTTACTCAACAATATGCCCCTTTACATAAAGAAAGAGCACAACTCTTGCTGCAGAATCGCGCCCGATTGTTGAAGATCGTAATTAGTAAATGATAATCTAAATTTCAAAAGGGAACTTCGATTAAAGCCCCCTTATGTTCGGCTGTTTAGACATTGCCTAGATAGCTTCGCGTTATGTTTTGGAGAACAATTTTTCCATTCTTACTGTATTTTTCGAATAACTCTGACAGGAGAAAAACAAAACGTTCATACTCTTCGTCATTTTTTTTAGGAGCATAGGACGCTGATAAGTTCCTTCCTAAAAATCCTTCATAATCAAATAGCAAATCATTTTGATACTTTTTAAACTCATACTTTCCATCCTTAAAAAAGCTGTTAAATACTTCTGGAGTTTCCTCCATTCCACCGCTAAATCCCTTAAATTTTGGACAGGTCTTTTGGCAAATTTCTTCGTTCTCTTTAATAAGCGGGCTAGTTAAATCTCTGCTATTCCAAATAAGAGCGACATTTGCCTTTTGTTTCAAAATCCGTTGACATTCGATTTTGAATGCTTCTTTATCAAACCAATGAAATGCCTGGGCAACGGTTACTAAATCTACACTTTTCCCTTTTAAAGTGGTATTTTCAGCAGTTGCCTTTATTGATTTAAAACGAGAATATAGTTTTAACGATTGCTCAGCCATCTTTCTCATGTCATCATTTGGCTCTACTCCAAAAACATTTAGACCTCTTTCAAGCAGCTGGCGGCTAAATATCCCCGTACCTGAACCAATATCGGCCACAATCCGATCCTCTTTCAGTTGGTTCTCTGAAAACAAATAATCAATATATTCATTAGGGTAACTGGGGCGATATTTCGCATATATATCGGCCTTGTCGGTAAAATTTCCTGTTGTTTTCACAGTACTACCTTCTTCCCCACGATATTAAGTACAGAAATAGGAACCAAATAATTAATTCCTGCTTCAACCTCTAAGTCTACAACTTAAGAGTCAGCCAAAGGGATCTGCCTCAGTTCCATTATAAATTCCCGTTAATATATCGTAAATTTTTTGATAACGGACCAGTTTCTCAGTATTAAAATTAAGAAATTGGGCTTTTTTCGTTACTCTAAAAACGCGCCCGATTGTTGAGTAATTAAATTTTCAATTCCCTACTCAGCTTTACTGTCTTTTAAATAGAATGTTTCCTCATTTTTATCGTCCCATATAATAGTAACCTTCTGTTTTTCATCTTTTTTCGTTACATAACATCCTTTGCAATTAGATGTAATATTAATTGTAGCACCTTTGAAATTTTCTTCTGACTTTGTTGTACTTCCATCGTTTATTATTACTTCAAGCAACTGAAATTGAGTGTTGCCATCTCCATTCTTAAAATGAAACTCGTAACTACCGTCCTCATCATTACCATCGATATTCGCTGAGTATTTTCCAGTCCAATTCTTACTTTCTCCGGTAAGGTTTATAAATTTATTGCTGCATCCAGTCAAAATCAACAATAATAAAGCTGTAAGAAATATTCTTTTCATATTTATCCCCCGTTCTCTCAGCAGTGCATCTTACTACACAACCGCCCCCGATTACTGAATAAACTAAGGTGCTACAAACTCAACTTTTATTCTGTCTGGGTCTTCAAAATAAACTGCATAATGCTCATTTCCACCAGCAAATGGGTGAGCATTTGGATAAAGAATATTAACACCTGTATCTTTTAATTTTTCCGTAATCTCATCAACTTGTTGACGTGAATCAGCACTTTGACCACTTTCCCATACCTGGTAAGGAGTGTATCCTAATTCTTCAAGAAACCAGCTCCAAAAATCAATTGACCTTTTGAGATTAGATACATAGATTTCAATGTGATGAAGTAATCCTTTAGACAAGTTATAATTCTCCCTTCACTTTAAGCAATTCTTAACAATCCTGCCAGATTGCTTAATACCAATCATTTCAAAACAAGGCTGTAATCACAATGATTATTTTCACAGAAAAAGAAGCTTATCTTATTCAAGATAAGCCCCCGATTGTGGAATATCATTTATGTTGTCTTATCGAAGAAAAGCGCCCGATTGTTGAAGATCATTATATAGCCTTATTGAACAAAAGCACCCGTTAGGGGAAGAAGAAAAATTCATTTTTCAAATCTAACTAACGTTTTTTCGGGTATTTCAATTTGGTTAATATCAAAATTATTGATTTGGAGGGTTATTTCACCCTCTCGCTTTTCAGCTTCTTCTCCTACCCAACAACTATACAGTTCAAAAAAATCGCCTTTCTTGAGGTAATTGTCCTTAATTTTACATAGTTCTATTAGCTTCTTCTTCGATTGGACACACGTTTTTGGGTTCATATATTCCGTAATCTCAATTCCCCAATGACTTGATACTTCATAAACGTAAGGAGTAGTAAACTGATATTTCTTTACATTTAGGCCCGATTGTTGATCAGAACAATTGAAACCACTCTTCAATTAAACTCCCTCTATAAAGAAAGGAATAACTCTGGATTTCTAGCTTTTTCTTAAGATTTCATTAGGATTTATTTTAATTAGACATCAAAGTCATGGAAGTAAGTTGAAAGTATGGTTATTTTTGGTGCGTTAGAGAAAAAAAGTCCTTAACTACCTAACCACTCCTATCCAAAAAGTGGTTACCTAGTTAAAGTATGGTTGCACTGGTGGATGTCCACATGTCTCATGGAGGTCAACCCTCCCATATCTCACAGAGTCTACGCTCCAAAATTCCTTCGTCCAACCTTTCCATGAGGTGGATGTCAGTGATGCTGCCCGACAGGATCAAAGTCCGTACTTTAATTGTTTTACTGACTAATCCGTGCTTCAAATGTCTAAATAATAATCCTAAATAAAACCTTTTGAATATTAACTAATGAACCCTAAGCTGCTTTCAGTAAAGGAGCCATATGAGGAATATCCTTCAACATTCTATCTTCACTAAATTCACATTGTTTTGTACCAATCGTAAAAAGAATACGTATCAGCTTATTACATATCGCTATAAGAGACTGCATTTTCTTTAGAGGATTATTTTTACGTGTTGTAAAATACTCATGTAAAGCTTTAAAAGCAGTGTTCTTAGCTACCAAAGGCATCGCTACTCGGAAGAGGAGAGCCCTTAGTGTCTTCCTACCTCTCTTTGTAATCTTCGTATGCCCTTTGTGCTTTCCAGAGGTGTTCTCCTTTAAACTCAACCCAGCTAACTTGATGATTTGTCGAGGGTGAGAATAGTAACTTAAATTCCCTACTTCAGAAAAGAAGCCAGCTACAGTGTCCTTGCCGATTCCTGTGATGGCCAACATTTGTTGAACACCTGGTATCCGTTCAAGGAGTCCATCAATATCAGATTCTAGTTCTTCGAACTTTTCATTTATTAACTCATACTTGTCTAGTAAAGTGCGAAGCTCTAATTTAGCCATCCTTGAACCTTCACGAATACCGATAGAGTCTTTGGCTACCCGTTTAAGTTCTTGAATTTTACTGAGTCCAACCGCACGTTTTACAGCCTTTCTGAGGTGAATTAGGATCTCTTGTTCCGAGACTATCTCTAACTCATGTGGTAATACGTTTAACTTTAATAATTGTAATGCTGCTTTTCCTTCCCAATCCTTAAACACTGTAAGGAATTCAGGAAAATATCGATCTAACCAGTTATGAATTTGCCCCTGCACAGCTTGTAAGTCAACAAATAAGAGATCGCGTATTTTCCTTGCCACACGAAGTTCTGCATAAACTCCTTGTGGAATATTAGGTTCGGCATATCTCCCATCTTTGACTAGTTGTGCAATGACTTTAGCGTCCTTCACATCATTTTTGGTTGGAGAATTATCATCTAATTCTTTAGATTTCTTCACATGCATAGGATTTACAACTACAAACTTTATCTCCTCTTCTTTCAGAAAATGAGCGAGGTTGAGCCAATAATGACCTGTCGGCTCCATTCCTATTATCGCCTGTTCCATGCCGTTCTGTTCCATCAAATGTTTTATCCAGCCTAAAAAGAGTTCAAAATGATCTTTGGTGTTCTCAAAGTGACAAGGTGTTCCAAACTCTAGTCCTCTAAAATCTTGAGCACGAGCTACATGCTTGTACTTCGCAATATCTACACCTACAATTAGTGTTTGAGAAGTTATTTGAGCAATCTTTTCATTTTGGTTATAATTCATATTGAAGGCCTCCTGGTATATATGTTTTGTCCTTTTCGCTGGCCAGCTTCAGGACACTCATATCTTACCAAGAGGTTTATTTTTTGTTCAAATCCCATTTTTCTTCATTACAGGAATGCTGCCCTTTTCTTTAATAAGAAAAGGCGACACTTTGTTAAGCAATCGCCCCCTTTAATTAAATAACATTAACTATTTTCAACTATAAAATCTGCATCTCGTAATCTAACTACGGTACTTTTATTATCATTTTCATATTTGAACAATCTTTCTTCTATTGATTTTCCGTTTTTCTCAATAAATAACTCTTCCCTATCATAGTGTGGAAATATTGCTGTTTTAGTTATCTTTAATGCATTGAAATTGTTTAATTTTATGGAATTCATTTCTGGAGTGAAAAAATTTGCCACTCCGATATCCGGACCTAGTACCATTGCTCCTGCACTAACTCCAACAAACACCGTGTTTCGTTTTGATAAGTCCTTTAATTTATTATCAGCTCCACTTTTTCGTAGGTGATGCAACAAATAAAAAGGATTGCCACCTGAGAGATAGATAATATTTGAACTACTAAGATAATCTAAATTATCGTGCTCTACATCACAAAATTCTATTTTCTGAAAACCCAAGTTAGTCAGATCAACTTTGGCTTTCTTTGCATATTTGTTATTTTCCTTATGATGAGAAGCAGTAGTAATAATAGCTATTCTTATTTCTTTTTTATCGATATCAATCTGTTCAAGAAATTTCTTTTTTATGTTCTCAGAGGAAAAACCATTTGTCGTTAAGATAATTTTGGCCAATAAATCACCTCATTTTAACTCAATAAGAAAGTTGTTACCCACTTAAACTGCCCAAATCCTCAATATGAAAAGCGATCACACTATTCTGCAATCGCCCCCGATTGTTGAATATCATTTATGTAGTCTTATCGAGGAAAAGCTCCCTTTAATGGAAGATCGTTCAAAAATAAACCGAGATAAAAGAAGTTTTGGGTACTTCCCCTTTAGCACAACCTGCTTACCAATTATTATGCTTTAGATAAAAACTCATTTATTGATAAGGAAAAATTACCTGTCATGGGAATTTAATTTTCAACCATCCTAATAATGGAGGTGAAAACAATGGCAGACATAAATCCTATTGAGTATACAGGGAAAGTTTTGGATCAAAGAAATAACCTTACCGGTCCTGACGATCCAGGTAAGCGACCCTATCCAGAAAAACCACAACATGTATCTATTCAGCAGCCAAATAGTAAAAATGTTCAATAGCCTGTTTAGTAAAACTTCAGGTATTATCTAAAGTTATAATAGTGTCACATAAGTTAATTAGTGAGACGGGCTGCTATTGCTGCAGCCTTTTAATATTTACTGTTTTTTCATACACAAACCACATAGCAGCAATATAATAAAAGCTGTCTCCAACATTTGTAATAATTCTTCCGAGAAATAAGTACAAAAAATTTCTATTGCTCCTAAGCAAATCTAACAAATAAACATCCAATGTATTTTGGTCGAAGATATTTTCTTAAATCTGTAAAGAAAAGCCCATATGAAAATTACACCATTTTTCACTGTGTATTCTTGAAAAAATTGTATTAAATCCTAATGCTCCAAGGACATAAACCAAAGATGTCAGATCAGGAGAATAGTCTAGATTCAAGAAAATGAATTGATACATCTTTGTTTATAGAAAAACATCATACAGCCATTTTGCCTTCCACATATACCTTTAAAGTTACTCAACCATCCTCCCTATTTAAAGAAAGGAATAACTCGGGATTTCTAGCTGTCCTTTTCTTGAATAAATGACAATTTCAAGGTGTTCCCTTTCCTTCCTTCCTCCACAATATGGCCCTTATGTGGAATAACTTCTGAATCCGCTTACTCCGTTAAACTGCCCTATTCTGGAATAACAGAAGAGCTTCAATTAGCTATTGCTGTAATCGTTTATTAAGTCCATCTAATAAAACTTGAAGACCAAATTCAAATTGTTTGTCACTATTTATGGATACTGAATAATCAGCAAGTTCAACTAAAGACGGATATTTATTAACAGGTAAAGACTGAAACATATTTCTTGCCTGTTCAAAAGCTTCATTAACCTCTAATCCTTGGATTTTAGCTATTTGAACCTGTATCATTTCATCTCTTACAAATGAAAGAACATAATTATTAAATAAACTAGCCGTAGCTGGAACATCCTCTGACCTAAAACCAGCATTAATAAGAATTCGGTATATATTCTCAATTAATTGAAGTCGATCAGGAGTCATTGGTACTGTTTCGGTCATTATTTCTACTGAATCCCGAATAGACAACAATGCTTGTCGAAACTCATTCCCAAGTTCAATGAGCTGCTCATACCATTCTTTAGACGAATCAGGAAATGAGATATTTTTAGAGATCTGCTCAGATAATAACTGTAATAATTCATATTTATTTTCGATGTGCCAATATAGAGATGCAGCACTTGTATTAAGGGCGTTCGCCACATTTCTCATAGACAGTTTTTTTAAGCCATCTTTATTAATCAAGTCGATCGCTGTTTGAATAATTTTACTTTGATCCAGCGATCCATATTCTGAATTTTGTTTTTTTCTAGCCATTTGTATACCTCCTATACCCATTGACAATATTAACATTTATGCCTTAAACTTAACACTGTTAAACAAAAATTTAACAGTGTTAAATTAATGGGGTGATTAAATATTGAAAGGGAATAATAAGAAAAACAAATTAAATCAAAGAAATTGGTTACTAATTTTTCATTTAATTTCAACCGTTCTATTTGTTGGAGGCAGCTTTACTCAATGGATTCTTTTGATTTCAGCTTTAACAACAAATACGCCTGATGTTTTAAAGGTTTCTCATCATCTAATGCATATTGTGGACCTATCATTGATAATACCTGGTCTTTTAGGAGTCATTATTACTGGTATATTCCTGTCTCTCAAGACACACTGGGGATTTTTTAAACATTACTGGATTATTACTAAAGAAATCATAACTTTAATTACTATAGGGATAGGTAGTATTTTAAATATCTGGGTTCAAGGTTCAATTAAAATTACTACTGAAAAAGGATTAAATGCGCTGGATGATCCAATATATCTTCATGACCGAAATATGCTAATAATCAGTGCCGCCATTCAGACCTCATTATTGGTTTTTGTCATTGTTATTTCTGTTTTGAAGCCATGGGGTAAACGGAAGGGAAAAACAAATTCGGTAAACTCATAAATTATTGCTTATTAACAAATACAGCTAAAGTGTCAAAAACCTCGTTGAGATTCAACGAGGTTTACAATTAATCAATAATGAAGGGTCTTTATTTCAATATAACCCAAAAGTAAAAAGTAACTTTCCTATAGAAATGCGCCCGATTGCGGAAGATCGTTTTACTGTATGTTGGCTGTACTTTTATTCCTGAAAAGCCCCCGTTTGTTCAATAAGAAATAAGAGGCTTAATATTAATTTAGGAGGATAGAAAAATAATATATAGGATTAGTTTAACTTTATTACTATAAATCCAAAACACCGTCCAACAATGAACGGTGTATGAATTACTTTATTATTTTTTCATTGTGGTTTACTTTTTTTCCATGACTGCAAAGTAATTTTCTTCATTATCGGCAAAGTTAAATACCCTACCAGAAGGCATATTTACAATTTCACCGACTTTGATATTTTTATTGGATAAATCGGTATATAATTCATCAAAGTTTTCCGAGAAAAACATTAACGAAGGTGTACCAAGATTTAATCCAGGTGACATTTTAGCAACGAATTCCTTATTGTGCAGAATGATGCTTGTTTCTGTGTCCTTTGTTGGAGCCATTTCAATCCATCTCATTCCTTGACCGTTATCTTCATCAGAAATTACGCTAAACCCTACTTTTTTTGTCCAAAAATTCACTGCCTCATCTTGGTTATTTACATACAACATAATTTGACCGACTTTACTAATCATTGATTTTCCCACTCCCTTGTATAAGTAATTACCAAACTCCATGCTCCTAATCATTACTATAGATACTGGTTTCTTTACTGAACCGGCCTGCCGTGCGCGTGGTATTTCCTTACTTCAGGTGCTGAAGAACTTCTTCCAGGCGGTCCCAAGTTTCGGTGATTCCTTGCATCATGCCCATGTCAATGACGGTCTTGAGGGTCTCCGCCGACGCATATTCAGCACGGTTCATCAGCTTCGTCTTGCCGCCGCCCAAATCGATGAATTCCAATGTAACATCAGACGATGGCATGGCATCATTCGTATTGCCTTCGGCATCCGAGAAGAAATCGACGTAGATGATCTTCTCAGGCTCGATAATCTCCTTATAAACCCCTTTTCCCCAAGATTCCATACCGAAAAATTCACCTTGGTTTTGATCGACGCACTTCATGCAGTAGTGCCAAACGCCGCCCGACCGGAAATCCACGTTGCATACAGGAAGCTCCCAGCCTCTGGGCCCCCACCAGCGTTTGAGATGCTCGGGGTCTTTAAACATATTGAACACGAGGTCGCGCGGCGCATCGAAAATCCGCTCCAGCACAAGTACCCGATCGTTCTCCACCCTTGAAATCATAGTGTTGTTGGACATTTCCATTCCTCCCAATAATTTTTGTTAAGTTATTTCGAATGACTTAATAAAACGGCATTTCGTTTTTTATGGTAAAAAACATAGGACCCTGTAATCAAAATGTACCCAATAATGAAAAATACCCAAGGATCACCCACTGCTATAATTGAGTACATGGCACCCGTCAAATCGATGACAAATCCGGCATAAGCCCATTCCTTAATTCGCGGAAAGCCAGGCATCAGAATCGCTATTACACCTAACAGTTTGGCAACGCCAATAAAGGGAAGAAGGTATGCAGGGTACCCTAAATGTTTGAATAAAGCAACTGCTTCAGGGGCAGACATTATATCAGGAATAGAACCTAAAAGCATTAATGCTATCAACAGCCCCGTAAAAAACCAGTATCCTATTGTAATTTTCTTCAGAGATACCTTATTTCCTTCATTGGTTTGGTCATTCCTAATGAGTTTCCGATCTTCTACAGACGTCAAAAGGTTTTCCATGATCTCATTCCTCCAATATCGTTTTTTTAATCTTTGGCAGGACTCCTACTTATCGTCATGGTTCAATCCTTTCTTTGTAGGTCCTGCAGGTAATCGTCAAGGCGGTCAAATCTCTCGTTCCAAATGTTGCGGTAGGACTCTAACCAAGAATCAAGCTCTTTGAACGGCTCGGCCCTCAGCTTGTAGATCCGTCGATTGGCGATTGCATTTACCTCGACGATTCCTGCATTACTAAGTACACGAAGATGTTTGGAAGCTTGAGGCTGGTTTAGCCCAAGCCGGTCAGCAATTTCCCCTACAGTGAGAGGGCCGTCACGCAAGAGTTCGACAATGTGTAGCCGGTTGGGCTCAGCAAGAGCATTCAAAGTTGTTTTCATGAATTGAATATAACCCAAAAGGAATATTCCTGTCAAGGAATATTTAAAATATTTTTTAGCAACGGTTTTCTGATGTTCGATAAAAAAGGATAGAGGACATTAACACCAGGAATTAAAGGTTCTAATGTCCTCTAACAAAAAAGGATTTTATTATTTCCGCTAAGGTTTAAATGTAGAGGTTACAGATATCTTGGGGTTATCCGTTATTCAAGAATATGGCCCGATTGCTGAACAAGAAAATAACCCTGCATGTCAATACAGGATTTTTGATCCAACCTTATTACAAATTATCAATCTTTTTTATAAATCATCAGACTTTATTATAAATAATCAACCTTTTTTCAAAATACACATTAACAAAAGGAAAGAGACAGAACACACTCCTGTCTCTTAAATATTTTTATTAGTTTCCTCAACACTTATGAATGCACATTGGTTAAAGATATTTCTTTTAATAATTGATCTGCACCATCTGGACTTAAAACCAGTTTTCCATTTGCATAAACCTTGTTTTCATTCGTAACTTCACCTGTTATTGAACAAGCCATATTCGCACTATACTTCTTGAGAATAATTAAATCCTCGTCAACCAATATTTCAACGGCATCTTTCACATCAATATCTAATACTCTTCGTAGTTCAATTGGAATTACAAGCCTTCCTAATTCATCAACCTTACGAACAATCCCAGTACTTTTCATTATTAATTCCCTCCATCTGGATAAGCGCCTTATTGTTGAACAAGCTATTCTTATATTGCATATTGATTACGAACTACGACATAATCACCAACTGTATATACTACCTTAATAATTGTTATAAAATAGATTATATACTTTAGGAGCATTTTTTGTTTCCAAGACAACTCCTCCTAACTCGTGATTCAAAATGTCTGACCTATCATTTTGTTCTGATATTAAGAATATTTTTTGGATTATTAGGCAACTTATAATCATGAAAACCATACTAAAATACTCATTATTCATACTTTCTATTCTTCTTTGGTGGATACTACTTGGTATTTACATGTATTACGAGGGTGTCTTTAAATTACTTGAATATTGAACTTTCATTTTTTTTCGTTAAATAATCGAATTGTGTATTAGCCTTCTGCATTTTTCCAATTTATATCTGAAACATACACAGTGATTTTTTCACATTCTGTATTCTAAAGTCGGGGAAAGCCAAGTCCATCCTATTTCATCTCTTATTTTTCCTTTTTACTGTCTAGACCCTATATTATCTTTCTAACGCTGCGCTATGTTGAACCTTGCTAGGAAAAGACTCATATTCAGCTTTATTTTCTATTTTCTCAGCTTCTTGCTTTTTTAATTGATCGTTCCAATCTTTCAGTTCTGGAATCCGATTCCAACCTGTCCTCATTAACTAAGGTTTTCATTGTTTCAATAAATTCCAAACCCCCTTTATCGTTTTCAATTGCAAGAACCCATTTATCAATTTTATACCCTTCTTGTGCAGCTTCTATATGAGCAGTAGCGTATTGTCTTTGGCCTAAACCGCTTCATACATTTTCGTTTTCAAGCCCTTTGTCGTTTTTATTAATTGGTATGCTTTTTTTATTAATTTAAAATGGTTTATTGTTATTTTTTTGTTGTTTTATAACAAAACAATGCGTTAACCCAGTTGATTAATTATAGCCCCCTAATCCTGCCCAAGTCTTTAATAAGGAAAAACGATTACCTTGTGCAGCAATCGCCCCCGATTGTTGAATATCATTTATGTTGTCTTATCGAAGAAAAGCGCCCGATTGTTGAAGATCTTAATATTAAAGAATCAATATTTAGTACTATTTCTTCTTGAACTAACGCCCCCGTTTTAGCTAAAGAAATGATTAGTTCTTAACCTCATCAATACTTGTGAACGAGCATGTCCTTGAATTTCTTTATCTCGCGGGGTTACATTTCATCTTTAAATTGTTTCTTATTGAACCTACCCCGTCGTTAGCACCATAAAAAAAGGAGTTGCCGCAGCAACCCTCATTCTTTAGACTCAAGCCATCCGTTAGCGAAACATGTCCCCTGATGCTGAGAAATATCATCTTAAGTTTATCGCCACTCAACAATCTCATTAAGATTTTGTCTTGTTTTCGGACGTTTGGGATCCTCTTGCCGATATCCGAAGGCGACCATACAGGCTACACCGAAATCGTTGGCATTAATGATACCCTCATTTTGTAAAATAGCGGTCACCTGCTTTTTATCAAAACCTTCGATCGGACAGGAATCAATACCGATTTGAGCCGCGGCTGTCATCATGTTTCCCAATGCTATATATGTTTGTTTGCTTGCCCATTCAAAAATGAGACGGTCATTATCTTCGAGTTCTCTTTCTACGAAGAATTTGTAGAAACCGGAAAGACCTTGCACAACTTCTTCAGGCATATGATGAATGTCTTTCATCATTTTGATCACGTGAACCGAATCATGCCTTAAGCCTTCTTTTCTTCTGGCCAATATAACTACAAAATGGCTGGCAGTGGGCAGTTGTCCCTGGGCACCGCCGGATACAGGTTTTAATTTTTCGCGAAGCGCTGCATCCTGGATCACGACAAACTTCCACGGCTCGAACCCAAATGAACTTGGAGACAATCTTCCTGTCTCCAAAATAAAGTGAAAATCTTCATCCGAAACCTTTTTGTTGGTATCAAATGCCTTGCAAGCATGTCTGAACTGGTAAGCTTTTAAAATTTCTTGTTTTTTACTCTCCGTTCCTATCATGTGGAATCAACCTTCCTTTCTGTTTTTTTGTAAACAGATTTTTCGGACAATCACCGGATTTCTATTTACTCTGTTTGATAACAGATTTGCTGTTAGCATAACCAATTTTTGGATTGATGTCCATTAAAGCCTCTTCTCATTAACTAGCTTCTTATACTAAACTCCCCGTTAATTGAATACTTTTAGTTCGATTTTACTTACGAATAATTCCTTCTCTTATTCAAGAATATGGCCCTTTAATTGAACAAGAAAAGAAAAGTGCCTTAGCTGATATTTTATTGTAAACTTTTGGCATACGCTGCCTTTAATTGCTCACGTAAATCCTAATTCTCATGCTCTAATCGCTTCACTTAGTTGTAAATACTCCGGCAATGATTAAAATAACATCCGGTGTGTATATATAGGGCATTATTGATCCTAAACCCAACATAAAAAATGGCTTTTACGATGCTTTGATTTAACTTTTTCCAATTGAATGTCATGTTATCACTTGCCAAAAGCATAATAAAAACACCGTGAAGTACGGTGTTTTTATTTAACCTGGATCGTTCTCATCAAGAGATAAAGTTGTTATTTCCGTGTAATCGCCTTTATCAATCTCTTCTTTAGTAGCGTCTCTTTTTAATTCATCTTTGTGTATTAATTCCTTCAGCAAATGTTCAAAACAGCTTCCTTATTTAACATACTCTTCCATTTCCAGTTTTTCTCCATTCGATGCAATCACTTCTTTGTACCAGTCAAATGAATCTTTCTTAAATCGCTTCATTGATCCGTTTCCTTCATTGTCACGGTCCACGTAAATCATGCCGTACCGCTTTTTCATCTCGCCTGTTGTAAAGGATACGATATCGATAATTCCCCATGGCGTGTAGCCCATTAAATCAACGCCGTCATACGTTACGGCTTTTTCCATTGCTTCAATGTGAGACTTTAAATAGTTGATTCTTGTAGCGTCATGAATCGAGCCGTTTTCTTCCAGTTTATCTACAGCACCGAATCCATTTTCTACAATAAACAATGGAATTTGATAGCGATCATAAAAGCGATTTAATGTGTAGCGTAAGCCGGTCGGGTCAATTGCCCAGCCCCAGTCACTCGATTTGATATATGGATTTTCTACACCATTTGGCAATCCGCCGTTCACAATATTACCCAGGTTTTCGTTTTGCACATCACTTTTAACCGTTGTTGACATGTAATAGCTGAAGCCTAAATAATCAACTGTTCCATTTCGCAAGATGTCTTCATCGCCGTCTTCAAATGGAATCGAGTAGCCTTCTCGTTCAAATTCTTTCAAAGCGTAGCTTGGGTAGTAGCCGCGAACATGTACATCAGGGAAAAAGTAGCGCTGTCTCATCATTTCTTCCGCCAGCATCACATCTTCAGGGTTTGATGAATACGGATAAATCGGCACATGCGACACCATGGCCCCGATCTGGAAATCCGGGTTGATTTCTTTTCCTTTTGATACCGCCAATGCACTTGCCAGCAATTCGTGGTGCCCCGCCTGGTACATCACTTCTTTCGCATTCTCGTTTTCGCGGACAACAACGCCCGAGTTCGTCCATAAAAACAGCGGATTGTTTACATCCATTTTGTTGTTGATTTCGTTAAAGGTCATCCAGTACTTTACTTTATCTTTATAGCGTTTAAAGCAAACTTCAGCGAACCGAGCGAAAAAGTCGACTACCTTTCTGTTTCTGAAACCGCCGTATTCTCGCGCTAAATGGAGAGGCATTTCAAAGTGGGACAGCGTAATTACCGGCTCAATGCCATGCTTCAGCAATTCATCAAAGACGTTGTCATAAAACTGAAGCCCTTCTTCGTTCGGTTCAGCTTCATCTCCTTTAGGAAAAATTCTGCTCCAGCCGATCGATGTTCTCAAGCACTTTAAGCCCATTTCAGCAAACAAAGCGATATCTTCTTTATATTTATGATAGAAATCAATTGCTTCGTGGTTCGGATAAAATTCGTTTTCTCCAATTGTTTCGGTGATTTTTCTTGGCACGCCATGCGCACCTGCTGTCATCACGTCCACGACGCTTGGTCCTTTACCGCCTTGATTCCATCCGCCTTCAAATTGATGAGCAGCCAAAGCACCGCCCCATAAAAAATCATCTGGTAATTTCGCTATTTTCGCCATTATTTCGTCCTCCTTATTTTACAACTGTCATCATTTTCTGATGCAATACACTTTCATCAATATCTTCCATGATCACTTCTTCATAAGCTGCTGAATTAGTCATGATGACTGGTGTGATTGTTTGTAATCCTTGATTTTGAATGAATTCTTGGTCAAATTCGATTAGAAAATCTCCTTTTTTGAATTCATCCCCTTCTTTTACATTCAAACCAAAAGGTATTCCATCCAATTTAACCGTATCCAATCCAATGTGCACGAGCAGTTCTACACCTGTTTTTGAACGCAAGCCGATTGCATGCTTTGTCGGCGCGACCATGACGACAGTTCCGTCAAAAGGTCCATACACTTTGTTGTCTGATGGCAGAATGGCAAAGCCTTCTCCCATTGCGCCAGAGCTAAATACTTCATCCGGGACTTCTGAAAGAGGAACGACCTTGCCGCTTAATGGCGCGTGTACTGCTTCTTCATTCATTTGAGAAACAGGAATGCCGCTTTTTCCTTGCGCTTCTTCTATATTGTCTCCGCCTGCTTCTTTCGCTTTATCTTCTCCATATCCGAAAAGCTGGATTAAAACAACTGGAAGAACAATGGCAATGGCAGATCCCAGCAAAATGCCCCAAATCGACATTGGATAATCTGCATTTATGCCGTTTACAATGGTGAGCGGCCCTGGCAGCCCAGCGTATGCAAAATAATAGGGATTAAAGAAACTTGCTGCGATGGCGCCAATCGCACCGGAGACGCAGCCGAAAATAAACGGCTTCTTAAATCGCAGCGTCACCCCATAAATGGCTGGCTCTGTAATGCCGAATAATCCGGTAATACCTGCAGAAACGCCGACTTTTCGTGTTTCCTGGCTTTTTGTTTTTAAAACAACACCTAGTACCGCTCCAACTTGTGCGATAACGGCGATCGTTTGATACGCCTGGAATGAATCCCGGCCATATAAATCATAATTCGCTAATACCATAGGTGTGATTCCCCAATGCACACCAAAAATAACAATGACTTGCCAGAATGCGCCGATGATCGCTCCAGCCAAAGCAGGTGCGTTTTCTGCCAAGAAGTTGTATCCGTTTGCAATTCCATTTGCACCCATTGTTGTAATAGGACCGATTAAGGCAATCGTTAAAGGCACCATGATGACCATACATAATAATGGAACAAATAACGGCCTAATGACTTCGTTCATTCTCTTGTTTAATAATCTTTCAAGATAAGACAAAATCCACACTAAAAATAGCGGAGGCAGAACAGAAGACGTATATGTCGTTTTAGTTAAAGCAAGCCCTAAAAACGAAATATTGTTTCCTTCTGCAATTTGTGCTGCCATTTCTGCCCATGTCGGACTCACTAACGCAGCACAACATGCGACTGCGATATATGTATTTGTTTTAAAGTGCTTTGATGCAGTAATCGCAATGAAAATCGGCAAAAATGTAAATGGCGACCAAGAGATAAAACTTAAAACCTGATAAGTCCCTGTTTCGGCAAAGCTGTCAAACAGTAAATTAATTAAGATTAACACCCCTTGCAAAATACCTGCGGCAGCTAAAATGTAAATAAAAGGTGCAAACACTGCCGACATCGTTGCAATAACGCGGTTTACGATCGTTCCTTTGTTTTCACTTTCTACATCAGAGGTTTCAATATTGACCAAATTTGAAAACTCTTCATACACTTCCCCTACATGCTGCCCAATGACAACCTGAAACTGACCGCTGTTTTCTACTACGGTAATAACACCAGGCATTGACGATACTTGTTCCTTCGCTTTTGGATTAGAGCGTTTTAGCACCAATCGAAGTCTTGTAGCACAACGTGTAGCTCCAATCACATTCTCTTCTCCGCCAACTGCTTCTAAAATACCTGCTGCAAGCTTAGAATAATCCCTCACTTTTCCCGACAATTTAAAACCCCCTAATAACTTTGAATATTCACATTATAATTGTACCGGTATAATTAATCAATAAATAAATAAAATATTTATACGGTGTTAATTTAATTGGATAAGCTTTGATTTAATTTATGCTATAATGCTCATAAAGATTGAAATAAGCGAATGAATGAGGATTGTATATGTTAAAGTACCAGCAAATAGCAGCGGAAATTGAAAAGGATATTGAAGCGAATGCGCTTCAACAAGGCGATAAACTGCCTGTATTAGAAGCATTAATGACCCGTTTTGAAGTAAGTAAGAGTACGATTACGAAATCGTTAGATCTGTTGGAGAAAAAAGGCGTTGTCTTTCAAGTCAGAGGCAGCGGAATTTTTGTGAGAAGGCATAAGAGAAAAGGATATATTAGTCTGCTTTCTAATCAAGGATTTAAAAAGGATCTTGAGGATTTTAATATAACTTCAAAAGTCATTGAATTAGAAGTGAAGAAACCAACAAAAGAAGCGGCAAATAATTTAAATATTGAACTCGATGACGATGTCTATTATGTAAAAAGAGTTCGGTATATTAACGGGCAAACTTTGTGTCTAGAAGAATCCTATTATAATAAATCCATCATTACCTATTTGAATAAAGAGATTGTCTCTGAATCCATCTTTGATTATATTCGGGAAGGCTTAGGATTAAAGATCGGCTTTTCGGATGTGTACCTTCAAGTAGGAAAGCTGAAGGTGGAAGAAGCAAAGCATTTATGCTTAGAAAAAGGAGCACCTGCATTATACAATGAAACCATTTTTCATTTAACCAATGGTCAGCCTTTCGACTTTTCAAAAGTCACTTATAACTATGAACAATCCCAGTTCTTTATCCAATCGAATAGTCACTCTTTATAAGAATATAAATAGAAAGGGCTATCCAAAAAGTCCACTATTTTCACAAAGATTCAGAGAAAGAAGACTGATTATTGATGATTGCGGTGGCTAAAGATGGGGCATACATCTAGCTAAAAGTTCTCATTATGAGTTTCCCGCAAAGCTATGCAGGCTTAGTTTAACCTCTTCCAAAAAGCACTCAGAGTGCTTTTTGGAAGAGAGAAAAACGAACGTATAATACTGATTCAAAACCAAAATTTCCAACTATATTAATATGAAATTCCTATAAATAAAAGCATGTTGTAACTTATTTTAGAAATAAGTTACAACATGCTTCTTTATCGGTTTGACCAACTAAAAATTACTGTACTTCCAATAAAGAACCCTTCACCATCACCCAGCTGTTTTGTTGCCCAAAACGTGCTGCCAGTATCCGTTGCTAGTTCCATAAAATGATCATAACCCTTGATGTAGCACTTCGTTTGAAGCGAGCCACTGATCTCCATATGGCTGTCGACCTGAAACATCATATCTTGATACATGTTCCTTTAACTAACGCAATTGTTAGCTGAATAAGGAACAGTTATATTTCGGGAGGTTCATGATATAATTATCATAGATAACCGCTTACAGAAACAAAACGAATTAATAATTCAGAAAATTAAATCTTTTAAGGGGTCGATGAAAGTTGACAATGGATAGTAAAAAAACAATTAGTAAAGAACGAACTATTTTTAATCACATTGGAAATAAAATCAAAACAGAAGATAGAGAAATTAATATAATTGCTAGATTAGAAGAACCACTAATAGTAATTTTAGGAAATGTTTTGAGTGACGAAGAATGTGACGAACTAATTAGATTGTCAAAAGATAAAATGCATCGTTCTAAAATTGGAGTTACACACGAAGTAAATGAGATAAGAACAAGTAGCAGTATGTTTTTTCAAGAAAATGAAAATGACATCATTACCAAAATTGAAAAAAGAATATCATCTATTATGAATATACCCATTGAACATGGGGATGGTATTCAAATTCTTAAATATACTCCTGGTCAAGAGTATAAAGCTCATTTTGATTTTTTTACACCTACAAGTAAAGTAACAAAAAATAATAGAATTAGCACAATCATCATGTACTTAAATGATGTGGAGCATGGAGGAGAAACTTTTTTTCCAAAACTAAATTTTTCAGTATCCCCTCAAAAAGGGATGGCGGTGTATTTCGAATATTTCTATAACGATAAAAACGTAAACGAACTAACTTTACATGGTGGAGCACCAGTTATTACTGGAGAAAAATGGGTTGCAACACAATGGATGAGAAGACAAAAATAGTTTGCACCTTGAATGATGTTCCATGTTAAAAACGATAGATCAAAAATCATTTCTTTTTCCCAGGTAACTGTCGTCTCCAATCCTTTATATCTGTTATTCATGCAAAAATAAAGATAAAGAAAGCCTACTCCCTTGCATAAAAAGGATCGTAGGCTTGTTTTTTTATGTAAATGCCAATGCGCTACAATCGCCCCCGTTTGTCGAAAGAGAAAAGTATATCTCTTGTATGTTTTCCTATCACTTAATAGCGACATTCCCTACATATTGAGCACTTCCTCTATCCGTAAGAAGTTCTACCTCAATCACGTACATACCTTTTTCTTTCGGTAAATAGAAGGAACGATTTTTTAGTTCCAATTTTATCTTTTCACCTTTCTTCCATACCGATTCACTTATCTCTTTAACGGCAAAGTCTTCACTGTCGAATATATGCACTTGCACATCATGTTAACAAAAGGTTGAAAATGTACTTTTACAGGAAATAATCTTTAATTGGGAGTAGAAATCAGATATACCCCCTAGGAAAATGACCTTTTCCAACTAATTTTTATCTACAAAATACGATTTTGTCGTTTTTGCAGATTCTCCTCTTTCCTATATTTTATATTTAGGAAAGGAGCTGATACTGTGAAAATGAACATGACCTATGTATTCGAAATGAATGATGAAATGAAGTGAATGATAGGGTATTTAAAGTTTTGTATCACGATTAAAAAACAAACATTGAGTTGGATGCCCTTTTTATAAGGGTAGATACAACACTAGGAATTCATTGGATGTTTATACAATGGGGATTTTATTCAAGGAAAGATAATTATATTAAAATTGTTGAAGATGCTTATATTGGGATGTTACCTAAACTACAAAAGAAATTTAATTTTAAACAACAAAAGATTCTTATTGACCATGCTAGTACTATTAGATTTTAATCATAAAGCCCTTCTCCAATTCCTTATTGGGTCAAATTACGGTATTTTACAACGCCTTTTAACTTAAACGTCCTATATTGCATAAGGTATAGAAAATAGCTGCCGATATTTTATCAGCAGCCTAAAAAATGAGATATCTGGCGGTATACCCCATTTGTGTAGTGCAAACGCCAAAACACAGATGAATAGAAAGAATTCTTTGTAATTAAACTAAAACTGTATTGTGTCGGCTTAACAGTTTTTAGTAGCAATCTTTCATGAAAGAAGCGCCTACAATAATTAACAAAATAAATAGGACAACGATTAACTCAAAATTTTTGTCTTTTTTGAAACTACCACCTTGAAAATCACCCATTTAAAATTCCTCCTCCCTAAATAAGCTACTAATACATTATGTGGAAAAGTTGCGATTGTTTGGACAAACGCTCAGATTTTCTCAAAAAATTACTAATTTTTGACCTGAACGTTCTTTCCCTTTCTTGATAAACCTGCGTTCAATAAGATACATTTTTAGAAATGGACATGGTTTTCCTCCCCAAATAAAATAGCCGCCCGGAGGCAGCTTATTTTTTCATTAAATTTTGTGCTTGGAGTCCTTTTTTCTGTATTCGTGCTTTCTTGCTGACAAATGTGTTTTTCCAAACAGCATATAGGTTTACGACAAGTGCTACAAATGCAGCTGCAACAAACACAAAGGCATTGATACTTGCTTCAGTAAACCACTCAAATGAATTCCCACTGTACCAAAAAAGAAAAGGACTGCCGTTAGGAACCCTCCTAGTTAAGTGAATGTATCTTTTATCATCTTCTTTTCCTCCTTATCGTTGTAAAACTACATGCTTGTCAGTGGTTCTCTCTAAAATATGCACTCGACTTTCAAGATTTTTCACTTCAGTTTTTAATTCTGTAATTAAGGTGTTCCTGGTATTCCCGGAGAAGACGGAAGTTCTTTATATACATAGGTAAAGTATGCGACAGATGATAAAGGCTCAAATATGAGTGACACGCCCAATGGAAGCACTCCACCGGGACATTTGTATAATCACCTGCCAGACTTAAATGCGACTTGAACATATTAAAAGAAGCTGTAAATCGGTCCGCGTCTGGATTGTCATAGCCAAAATTAGCTTTGCAATAAGTGACAATTGCCCTTTTAATCAGTGGGTCAACATTGGTTTCTGCATTTGCTATTTCACGCGAAACACCCGACAGAGCTAGGGTCGTGCCGGGCGGCTGCAATTAGGTCTTCAATCTCAGAATCAAATGAGGTAAAGGAGCGATATCTTTGTTGTATTAAAAGCATAGGCAAAGCGATTGGCCTCAAAGATGATCTCATTTCCTGTCCCTTGTTCTTCACGGGTGAATATTTTCTCTGTAAACTCTTGAGACATTTGAATTGAAATCGGCTCTAATACAGATTCATAGAAAGCGTTCCACTGATTTTCGTTATAATCACTTGTCACAATAGCCTTGTTTATATTGAAATAGCGATAAACTTTATCTTGGATGACTTTTAATTGCTTGCTGTCCACCATTTTAGGATCGTTTTTCGATTCTTGATATTCAGCTTTGCTGTCAAGGGCAGCAATCCCACCATTGTTCGTAACGTCCATATAATCCGCAACAAATTTATCGCGATTTAACCGAATATCGGATTCTTTTAACATACCTGTGAACTTTAAAAGGCCCCGTAAAAAGGCCGATGATTTAACAGTATTGATTATCCCTTCATCTGCAGTCTTCACCAGCTGCAATGTTGGCATTAAAGCATCTGCATTTGACTCTCCGAATAAATCAGAATGAGCAAAAAATCTG
This sequence comes from Bacillus sp. V2I10, assembly GCF_030817055.1. Taxonomy (NCBI): domain Bacteria; kingdom Bacillati; phylum Bacillota; class Bacilli; order Caryophanales; family Bacillaceae; genus Bacillus; species Bacillus sp. V2I10. Next base: position 3,241,715 of record NZ_JAUSYV010000001.1, read on the forward strand.
CGGAGATTTATGTAATCTTCATACGGTGCCGTGATTTTTCGGCCATTAGGAAACTGGAATTTAACAAATAGCTGACGTTGTAATTCAACCAATTCCAAATGACTGCACTCAACAGGATAAAGAGCTTCAAGCTGGCTGCGGTCATCATACTTCAAGAAGACAAAAGCATTATTGTGAATCATCAGCTGAGTGACAATCTTGTAGTAAAAATCAAAGGCTGCTATAAATTCATTCGGCCGTAAGCTAAGTAGCTTAGAAATATTTCCATTCACTGGGACAATACCTGCGCTTGTTTTCCTAATATGTTTCGGTTGGAGCTTGGCCGCATTTGTTGCAATAGCATGAATTGCACTTCTTACTACAACAGAAGTATAAGGATCGTCTCCCAATCTCGAGAATACCGGAGTATATCCGGACATCATTTGAAAGGTTGTCTCACCCGGAATCGGACTTGAAGGAGGCTAACCAAACAACCTATCCCAAATTGACCGCTTTTCTTTTCTCAATTTCTCACCTCCTTTAAATGCTGACTTTGAGAAAAATAATTGAAGAAAAATCAGTGTTTTAAAACTTCTTTAGTTTAAATACCTAAAATCAGGCTCGTTTTTTAGGTATAAGTCCATATCGATTCATTCTTTAAACATATAGTTATTGTGTAGAACAAAGTAACAATGAAAATTTTAGGAATCGATTAAAAGGAGAGATTTCATTGAATTACCAATACCAACCTGAAATGAACCCAAACGATCTACAACAATTTTTTTACCTTGATACTTTTAATAGACAACAACAGCCCTATGGACAGCCTTATGGACAGCCTTATTACCCCCCTCGACCTCCTCGTTGTCGTTGGGTTCGTGAATGTAGGTGGGTTCGCCGTTGTCGCCCAAGAGATGACTTTTACCCATATGATTATGATAGCAACTACTAGGTTTAAGTTAATGAAAGGAGTTGGAGATTCTCTCTCCAACTCCTTTATTCTTTATGATTTTAAATGTCTCATCTACAACTAACCTTCTACGTTAGATGTAGAATAAAATTAATGTCATCCTTGAAATTAAGAGCATTAGAACATGTTCATGTAATCTTCCATATTGTTAGAGGACTGTATAAGCCACTATTAAAGCAATGGCTCCATCTATACGTGCCCTCTGGCTAACACCCTTGATTGGACGAAGGTTTCCATTTTATCTTGTAATTCCTGCAGCACCACAGTCATAAATGATGCATTCTGAATCATGGATTGTGCAGTATTCATTTTATCTATTGCTAAACTTGCAAAAATCTTTTTTAATCTGCTGACTTCCTTTTTTACTTTGGTAGCACGCTTTTTCACCAAATCATCCATAAAACTTCCTCCTATTTTCGAAAATTAGCTACACCCCCTCCATGCGCGCACGTCGAGAGTCCTACGAACCTCCCCCCATCGGTCCCCAGATTTTGAGTTTTTTCAATATAGCAGGGGGATATTTTTTATAAAAACAAACAAAAAAAGGACCAATTACTGTCCTTTTGTAAGTTCACTAAAGCCCCCCATTTAGTTAAATAAAGCATAGATCTATTCTGTCATCATTCCCTTGAATTGAATAAGTAAATGCCATTTTAAAAACGTATAATTTTGGGTCTATTCTAGACTCGCTTCAAATAAATCAATGATCTCAAGAAACCTCTCAGCTTCTCTAAAAGTATGATCAGCTAAAAGGGGATGAATATTGCTTTTAATACGGCATGCTTCTATTAACTCTCTTGCTGTTTTCTTAAAATCCCTTAACGAGGCTACTGATACTCTATTTTGATTTAAGAATTGGCTTAGGATAGGCCTAGTTTCTGATTGTGGCCGCATAGAATCCAAATCAACTGCTTGAAAAACCAATTGATCAAAATCATGACTAAACTCTCTCGCCTGATCTACTAATTTTCGTTCAGAAGGATCTAAAAGATGCCCGATAAACTTAGCATGATCTGCCATGATTTTAAGAAAGAAAACATTTTCTTCTATAATTGCTTCTGGTTTTGGGGTTAGTTTACCTTCATTGATGTCTTTTAATCGATTAGCAAAGTAAGCTGCTTCTCTGCTAATGTGATCAACAAATAACGGGAAATTATTAGAACGAATTTCGCAGCGTAATGTTAAACCTAACACTTTTCGCTTGTAATGCCATATAGAAGCAGCTGCTTGATAAACATCGCTATTAAAAGCTTGTGAATATTATAGGATTTTAATCTGATCCTCTATTTCCACCTGCCTTTACATTGTAAAAACGTTAATCATTCAATCACATTCTATCAAGTGAAATGAAATCATGCGAATACGTGAGTATTCGTGAGAAATACTTATCTAACTGAGAGAGTTGAAGAAGAATGCTCAACTACTATACGCTTGAAGTATTGGCTCTAACACGGATTACAAAAATTCACTTTATCTCCAAAAGATATAACACATATTATCTTTCACATTGGGAAGTTTAAGTAAAGATTTACAATTAAAAATAAATTAAGGAAGGTGTATTACCATGAATAAAAAATGGTTCCACTTGCTTACAAGTGTTTTTTTCTCTGCTTTAATATTAGCGGGATGTAATGTTGGAGATAATCAGGATCAGGATCCTGCACCTCCAGAGGAAGAACAAAATAATGATACAGAAGGTGTTCCGGGTGTTGATGAAAATGACACTATCAACAAGGATGATGAAGAAGATGCCGAATCAGATCCAGAGGATCCAATAGAAGACCCAGAAGATATGAACGATAAAGATAGGCAAGACGACTAACACAAATCACTTAAATAGGAAAGAGTCCTCAATGAGGACTTTTTTAGGTTTTTTATACCAACTTCATTGCGTTTGCTTGATGCTATAATCAAGCCAATATAGCTTTCCCATTTGCAAATAATCACTTGCTATGTGTATAGAGATACAATTTATAACCCCGGCTAAATCGCCAGATTGACTAGAACCGCAAACTTATTATCTTTTCAATATTCACTATAGAACGACGAAATCATGAAACGAGAAAATGGCATCCAAGGACTCCAACCGTTTTTTAATGGGCAAATGTCTAAACCGATAGAATGGTGATTCAGGGTGATGGTATTTTGCTGGAGGTGGAAAAGACCAATGTGAATGTAGACACTCCCCTTCAAACCATTCAAATACAGCTGCATACCCACATTCCTTATGGCAGTGATCAACCAAATGTATAAGATGTGGATGTCTTAAAGTACTGTATAATGGTATTGCCCTCTGTAATCGTGTTACCGCACCTTGGGGATTCCCTGAAAAATCTAATGGTCTTGAAGATGAAACGTAACATTGTCCAAAGAAATTGCAACTGGAATTATTCCTGTTTTATTAGATATATGAACTACTCCATCATAAACGATTTTCTTCTTGCCCTTTGCAGCTGCGCGATATTTCTTCTTGCCGCCTTTATATATTCCTTTTGTTTCACAATCTCGATGCCTTCACGTTAAGCTGTCTTGATTCGATTTCGTTCTTCATCTACCATCCACGAAAAAAGTTTAAAACAAGGTCCGATACTAGTTGACCAACCCCTTCTAGTTCCTTATATTCTCATGACCAAAATGTCCTATTGAGGACTACGATATCTAATTAATTGTTTCCACTCATTACGAATCTCTTGTATTTTTCTTTAAGCGAATTTTAACATCATTGATTTTCTTAAATAAAAAATGAGTACATTGGGTAAATCTAAAAGTTGCATTTTCAGCACTAAAACACCTCAATTTTTTTTAGAAAATTAAGGTGTTTTGGTTAATATTCGCTTTAAAACCGAAAATAAACGCGATTTTCAATCTTTTTAACACAATATAAAAACTATTTATAAAGAACAGAAAGCCTATAGCTATCAACTTAAGGCATAATTTGTTATGTAAATTACATATAAATATTTCCGAACGATCAGAGTAGTGTCGAAAAGGGTATTGAACACCTTTTGGAAATAGCAAAAATTAAAAACAGTCATTTCTAAATAAGTATATATAGCGCCGTGGTTAGGTGCGACAAGCATAAGGGAGCCAAGCAGGAGGTTGTGTTCATTAACTTCTTGACGGATTAGCTAATGATCTCCCTGCCCTATCACAGGACCCTAGAGAACTGTCTAACTTCAGAAAGTTATAATTTCTGATAGGATAAAAAATGTTAAACCTTCTCAGAGTAAAAGTTAACTTCTTTCGTTTACAGATCTAAATCCTGCTTTGGTCCATTATAGTCTTGCGGATTGGAGCTTTGATTCTTTTGGTTCTGACTACTATTGGCGTTGCCGTTCTTATTGAACATCTGCTGAATCTTATCTCCTGCTTGAGAAGAAAGATCGAGTATCTTTTCATATAAATGCGTGCTTCCATCAAGATGAACCATTTTCACCTCATTGGAATTCACAATTAAGAAGGCAATTGGGGTAATGGAAACACCTCCTCCGCTTCCTCCACCGAAAGGTTGTTCCCTTGATTGCCCTTGACCACTGCCACTCGAATCTCCATCAAGCATAAATTCGCTTCCACCTGCTGCAAATCCAAAACCAACCTTAGAAACAGTTAATATCACACTGCCATCAGGGGTTTCAACAGGGTCTCCTATAATAGTGTTGACATCAATCATTTCTTTCAGATTTTCCATAGCAGTTGTCATTAGCCCTTGAATTGGATGCTCAGACATATAATTCTCCCCCTTTTCTATACAGATTTTGATTTATCATATGATAGTGCAGAAAGCAGTTTTGTTTTAAAATTCGGCCGTTCACCTATTCAAAATTTAATCAGTTTAATTCCTGATAACAGCATGCCCGATTGAAATTAAAAAATACATGTATGAGCAGTTTGTAAAACAACAGCTTAAAAGTGAAGAGGATTCTAATAGTAGCTATATTTTTGTCGAAAACATGTATGATTATTATTTGTTGTAACAGTAATCTGTTTTTTTGCAGAGAAAATCTTGATTGGTTTTTTACTGATTCCAATTTCCACACATAAAAATGCCTACATTGAAGTAGGCATTTTTATGTGAACTGAAATTCATTTGTTTTTTAAAGGATTTTTGTAAGGTACTAATTCCTTTGAAAACTCTGTTATAGCAGCAGCGTTTGGCATTTGGCCAGCTGTTCGAGTTCGAATATTATTCATTACATTTTGAACAGGACGCAGCATATTTCTGTTTCGATTCCTCCCTAATCCAAAAGCGGTTGCACTAACTCCAAGACCTATTAAAGATGCCCACATCATGCCTCTATTGTTTCTTTTCCTGCCAAACATCTTTAAAATATTTTGTCTTCTCCCTGTATTCAAAAGCGCGGTTATCCAGTTATTCATTTTCAAGCACTTCCTCTTTTTAAATTTGGAAAGCAAAAAAACTCCCCTTCCATCATCTAATATTTGCTATCATGGATTTGATGATGCTGGCAATGTTTTGATATGGACTAATTTCATTATCAATAAAATGTACAAACTGATTAATATATATAAAATTGTAACTGACAGGAAATTCAATCTAGTTTATCTCACCAGCGAATGCATAAAGATGTCATGAAAAAACCCAATCCATATCAATCCATATTAGTGAATTTTCACCACAAATTATCTTTGTCTTCCTATCGGGGAGACGGTACCACTTCTTTGAAAGAGAAAAACCAGAAGATCTTGAGGTCTTATGTAGGCTGATGAGGCTCTGGAACATGAGAATGTTCATTCGATTGTGTTTGATGAGTGACCTTCCTCATTCGATTGTGATGCAGTTGACTGCAATAGTGTTATCAATGCAGCGCTGTTGATTGCTGGAGGCGAAGGTGGTCTCGAAGGTTACGTAAAAGGAGCAGGAGTTGGTTAGCGCCTTCACCTGTCCTACCCGAATAAGGCGGGAAATGGTTTAGTCCTTTGTTACAGAAGGCTGCTTTTTTATGACATCCGCATCATCACCTGTAACGTAAACTTGTGCTGTTTCTTTTTTTAGCTTTTCCTTTATTTGTTTTATTTCTTCTATTTGACGTTTTGTATCCAATACTTTATTTACTTGCACAGGGTGTTTGTTTATTTCAATTTCTTCTTCTTTCAGAGGAATTCGAAGTTCTAATGCCGCCTACGATTGCTCCTATAACGAGTCCTGTTACGATTGTAAAACCTGTTACCCAACCGATTATGCTACCGATTATCGCACCAATAGTAATATACTTTCCCATAGGACCTCCTGAAGTTCTTTTTTATATATGAGGATGGAAAAAAGAAACCTACTTAACTAGAAGTTAAGTAGGTAGGCACAATTAGTCCTCTTTGATAATATCTGTATTACCATGCGATTCAACATCTGCAACTTCTTTACGAAGTACGTCGCGTACTTGTTCTGTTTCCTGAACCGAACGTTTATGAGCAGAGACTTCACCAGTGACGACCGTATGCTTTTCTACATCAATTTTTTCAGCAGTTACTGGAATGTGAACCGTTTCTTCTTCTGTAATTGGTTCATCTGTTGGTTTGTGATCAACGGCTCTTTGTTCAATAACGACTTGATCATGTAAAACAGGGACATTCACTGATTGTTCTTCCTCAACAATGTCCTTATGAAGCGTCACATCACCAGTCTCCACACGATGTTTGTCGATGTCCAATTCTTCAGCACGAAGATCAAGATGTACGTCTTCTGCTGCAAATTCTGTATCGGCAGTGCGATCTACTTCACGTACCTTTTTTCGAGTTTCCTTTTGAGTTCCTTCTTCGTTAAATAAATCAAAAAAGCCCATGATGAAAACCTCCTAAGGGATGTGTTTGGATCGTACAAATAGTAATGTTACCTGTGTGAGTGAAAATATGCGCTTGAATTTTGGTGCTTGTTTCTAAAAAGGCTAGCCATTTGGTATTTTATATCCAATGTTTTATTAGGGATACATTTTGATTAAACTTTTAAAAAACCTCAGAGTCGTTAGCCTTCATCCTCGATTAACGTTTAAACAATTCAATTAAGATAAGATATTTCCTCTTTTAATAGATTCAATTAAATTAATATGGGCGCCTTATTGTTCCAGAAGTGCGCCCGATTGTTGAAGATTGTCCTTGAACATCCGCGCTGCACGGATATTCCAGAAAAGCAACCGATTGTTAATGAAGATTTATCCGCAATACCTTCTTTATCGGTACTCCATTTTTTATCTTCACAATCCCTTTTGTTTGTTAAAGCATTTCCACTCAGATTAAAGGAAATTTTCATCAACCCATTTACAGATGTCGTCTGGACACTCCTCAAATACAAAGTCATCAAAATATATAGCTTTAGAATTAATTAAATTTACTAATCAATTGGTTTATTATCGTTGTCTTTCCTCCACCGAAAACAGCTGTTATTGAAATAACACGTGTCTTTCTATTCATAATACTCACCAGAAACGATTGGATAAATTCACCTCAATATTAATACTAGGTGATTATAAATTATACGCAATTCTTTTTTAAGAAGTGCGCCCGATTGTTGAAGATCAAGAATCTTCTATTAGCTGGTTTAGCATTCCTGTAGAGCGTTAATTTTCAGCTTTGAAAAAAGAAGAACCCCTCAGTATGATAAGTTTACACACACAAATAAAACTCATCTAAGGAGGAAGCTCTACTATAGGGGAATTCCGAACGTTTCAGTTTCAATACCATGAAGATCTAGGTAGGTTAGCTGTCTGTTCCTTTTTGCATCGAACAACACATAGAATCGGCAGTTGCAGCTGTACATAAAAAAGAAAACAATTAATTGGAATAGCATAAAAACATTTAACGAAAAGGAAAGTGGACATGTTTTGTGGCCCTTCTGATATGCCGACGCTTTATGGTTGGAGGCAGGTCCTTTACCAGATTTATTAGGCTTCCAATTTTTAAATAATTCTATAAAAAGTAACGTTTCTTTTTTCTTCTAATATCATGATTTTTCATGGAAAGTCACCATCCTTCAGTCACCGAACAGAGTCGGTTTAAGGGAAACGAGTTTATCCTTTTGACCTATAAGAGTATGATATGAATAGTACTGTTTAAAGAATGTAATAGCTGCCTGAGCATTCTTTATGTTGAATTTTCTGCATAAATTAGCTAAATTCAATAATTTATCAGTTACGAATTTTTGTTTGTTTGTGGCAAGAACGTAATAAATGAGAGTGTTTATGACTGGTTGTGATAACTTCATTTCGTTCAACTTACGGATAATACCTAAATGAGAACAAAGGGATGGAATGTATTCCTGAGCATCTTTCAACACTTCCTCTGTTGTATATGCTTCAAAATATCGGGCTAATCTTCTCTCCTTTTCTTCCAGAATGTTACTATTATCATGCATTTCCTTTCCTCCTTCCGACCAACCGTTTCTGATTATCGGTCCTGAACATCTTCTACAAAAAATGTTTGATTCCCTTGCTCCTTATTTAAATAATTGATCAAAAGCGATGGCAATCAGCCATACAATAGCAAGGGTACCCGAGAGATAAATACCTAGATAGGGTAAAACCTCCATCATGATCACGGATCCCTTCTCATCTTGTTAATCAAGGGTTGATACAATCCCTTGCTTCACTATTTGTTAGAACTTGTTGACCAAAGAACTTATCTCTCAATTCAGATGATCACAGCATGATCATCGATATGAACTGCTCACGAAGGATTGGTAAGTAACATACTGTTAGATGATGAGCAGTTAATAAGAGATTGATGATTAGGTAAGCTTTTCCTCTTTTTTTTAATAAGTCATCCTCCCAGATATTTGATTATGGGGGTCCAACTCCCTTCCTTCAAAGGTAAAGTCATTATAATCAAGTTATTCTTAAAAATTTGTCGATTAATCCAATATTCACCTATTTGTAAATGAACTGTTAACTTCCATTAATAAAAGAAAAATACTTTCCATTTACTACCTTATCTCTAAAAGTTATCAAGACCTAAATTATAAAAAACCTAAAAAATAAAAGAGAGCACATATTAGTCATGTATAATATGTGCTCTCCTTTTATTAAATTAATGCGCCCGATTGTTGAAGAATTAGTCATGCGTGATTGACTAATAGATACTAATACTATTTTCTTTTTCTGTTAAAATTCGATAAAGCCCCTCAAGTTTTTAAATCTCATAGGTTGGAAAAATATCAGTGTTATTGGTTTTTATTTCATGGTTAAACCAACTTGTATCTAAACCAGCTAGATGACGTGTTTATCTAAGAAGTCAGTCATGATTTTCATAACCTGGGACAAACGGAAAACAAGAACATTAGTTCGATAAAAACACATCTATTGTAACTGTTTATATGGATTTTGAATTGTTAAACTATTAGTAACTACCAAGAATACACAGAAAATTAATTCTGTCAGGAGGTATATAAATGGAGCGAAAATTACATTTAATTCCGTATCAAGTGAATGCAGTGGTCGAAACGGTGTCTGAGGTGCCAAAAGGTATTGAGCTTATTGCGGCTCCAAAAATCTGGGAGAAATCGAAAGGGAAGGGAATCACGGTTGCGATATTGGACACAGGCTGCGATGTCACCCATCCTGATTTGAGTGAGCGGATTATCGGGGGACGGAATTTCACTGGTGATGATAATGGAAATCCTGATGTATACACTGACTATAATGGCCATGGAACCCATGTGGCTGGCACAATTGCTGCTGTCCATAACGATACAGGTGTAGTTGGGGTTGCACCTGAAACAAGTTTGCTGATTTTAAAGGTGCTTGATAAAAATGGATCAGGTCAATACGACTGGATCATAAATGGAATTAACTATGCAGTTGAACAAAAGGCGGATATCATTTCCATGAGCCTCGGTGGTTCTGAGGATGTATCTGAGTTGCATCAAGCTATTCAAAACGCAATCGCTAAGCAAATTCTAGTAGTTTGCGCTGCTGGAAATGAGGGAGATGGACAGGATTCTTCAGATGAATTGGCCTATCCTGCCTGCTACAACGAAGTCATCAGCGTTGGAGCCATTAATCTGCAGCGCCGTTCTTCTGAATTTTCAAATTCGAATAATGAAGTCGACTTAGTAGCTCCTGGTGAAGAAATCCTTTCAACATATTTAAACGGAAAGTATGCAAAACTAAGCGGAACTTCGATGGCAGCACCGCATATATCCGGTTCACTTGCGCTCATTAAAGAGATTGCCAACAAAAACTTTGAGCGAAATCTGACAGAGCCTGAGCTGTATGCACAATTAATAAAGAGAACGGTTCCTCTAGGAAACTCGCCAAAACTCGAAGGCAACGGATTGCTGTACTTAACAGCAGAGGACTACTTATCGGATGTGTTCAACCAAAAAAGATCTGCTCAGGAGTTGAAAATATAATGGAAAAGCTAGAATTGCTATACAGTGAATGGGAAACGGCCAAGTCAGACTTTTTAAAATATAAAGAAAATCGACCCTATTATGACGAAAAGAAAGATAAGGAAGTCAAGGACCAATATTACCAAAGCATTTCATTCACGGATGATAATCTGTCAGACAGCCTTCATACATTGCTTGAAAAAACACATACAGATCAGTTAAACTACAGCCCGCACCGATATGTGTACCCTTGGGTTGATTTGCAGGAAAACGGTTCATTAAAAAGCCTTTATTCTGGAAAAGGGATGAATCCACTTTCTGTCATAGAGGAGGACGTTCGGCTCCATGAAATGCAGGCAAAAGGGATAATTGGCAGCTTCTCGGAAGACCTATTAAACTGTGAACATGTAGTTCCTCAATCATGGTTCGATAAAAAAGAACCGATGAGAGGAGACTTGCATCATCTATTTGCCTGCGAACCCACCTGCAATAGCAGTCGCAGCAACCATCCTTACTATGATTTCCACGATTATGTCCCTGAAGGATGGATTCTAGGAATCAAAGATGGCTGCGGCAAGGCTGAAGAAAGTAAATTCGAACCAGAATACGGCAAAGGAATCGTTGCCAGAGCAACACTCTATTTCCTAATTCGCTATCCAAACACAATAAAAAAAGAACTAGAGAATGTCTCATTATTGCTAAAATGGCATCAAACATTTCCGGTATCCATCTATGAAAAGCATCGTAACCTAGCTATCCATGAACTTCAAGGCAATCGGAACCCATTTATTGATTTTCCAGAGATGGCAGAGAGTATTGTAACCATAGAAAAATGAAATGATTGATTGGAAACTCCTTTGTGAAGGGGTCTTTCTAGAATAAAAGATTGAAAGGAGAGCAGCCATTCGGATGCTCAGATTTATAAAAGTTAATCTTAATATAATCGGGTAACTTTTCTCAAGGGTACCCCCTTATCAAACCGTACATGCCCTATTAAGTCATACGATTTTTCCATATGTTACAATATTTATCAAGAGGATGCATTTTAGGCATTTTGCATCTTTTGGAGTCGGTGAGGAGTATAATATTCCTCACCTTTTGCTTTAGCACGTTTGATTCTATTCTATAAGTCACTTTTCGCTTTACTGGTTATCTCATTTAGATACTGTTCCTTTGTGTAACCATATACCTTGTTTAAATAAAGCCAATATGCAGGAATCAGATTAATTCAATTATTCCAAAGACTACGCATCTTTTTCTCTTTTCTTTGTGAAAATGTTTATGAATAAAAGCTACCCTTAACCTTCTTCTTATATATCCATCTAGGGCTAATAGGGTCCTTCTGACCCACCTTGCAAAAGGGAAAAAAGCACAATAAAAAGCAGCCCCTGTGGTGAAGTGACCCCTAAAAGTTAGACACATAATTTCGTTAAGCTACTTGTTGGGCAAGAGTCCGGTATTGTACCGGGCTCTTGCCTTTTAATTTTGTCTTAATTCGTTTGTGGTTATAGTAATGGATGTACTTCCTTAGTTCTTCTTTAAAATGTTCCACATTTTTAAAGTCTTGGTAAAAAAGGAATTCTGATTTTAGAATGCCAAAGAAATTTTCAATGACCGCATTGTCGTAACAGTTCCCTTTACGAGACATGCTTTGAGTGATGTCCTTTTTCTTCAAAGCCAGACGGTATTTCTTCATTTGATAGTGCCATCCTTGATCCGAGTGAATGAGTAACGTATCTTCTTTGCGCATTTTTCTTAGGGCTTTATTTAACATACTCGATACAAGGGAATAGGTCGGTCTAGAGCCAATCGTATAGGTGAGAATTTCGCCATTGTATAAATCTAGCATAGGTGAAAGATACAGTTTTTCTCCAAATAATTTGAACTCGGTAATATCGGTTACCCATTTCTCATTCGGCTTGGACGCCTTGAAGTTCCGATTTAGCACATTTTCGGCAACCTTGCCTGCTTCACCTTTGTACGACCGATATTTCTTTATGCGGACTAGGCACTTCAATCCTAGTTCTCTCATAAGTCGATAAACTTTCTTATGATTAACATGCAGTCCTCGGTTGGCTAGCTCAGCACGAATACGCCGGTACCCGTATCGGCCTTTATGTTCATGAAAAATGTCTTTAATCGCCGTTTTTAATTCAGCATCTTTATCTGGGCGTTCAAGCTGCTTCGTCAAATGGTAATAGGTACTGCGAGGAATACCCGCAAGCTTTAAGAGTGATTTCACCGGGAATTCCTGCCTCAATTCATAGACTACTTTCGCTTTGTCTTGTTTGGTGATTTTTCTTTGTTCTGAACTAAGGCATTCAACTTTTTTACATAAGCAAGCTCCATACGTAAACGTTCATTTTCAGCCTGAAGAGCTTCAATAGAACCTGTCACTGGTTCTTTTATCTCGCTTACTTTAGGGTTTTCTTTTTTCATCGATGACCGCCCCTTTTCCCTTGGAATAAGGCCGTCCACTCCTTGTGTGTCGAATAACCTCTTCCATCGATTAATCGTAGAGGGAGATTGAATTTTAAAGATCGCAGCTGTCTCACTGAGGGACGTCCCGTGTTCGTTCATATAGGTAAGTACCTTTAGTTTATCGTCCAAAGAATAGGTTGTATATCGTTTTTTAAACGCATTTTCTCCGTTATATTGATACTGCTGGATCCACCTGTGAAAAACCCCATGAGCTACTCCTATGGATTTTGCGATCGCTTTGTGTCCTTCAATGCCATTAAGATATCGCTTAACGGCATTTACCTTTTCCTGTTCTGTAAATTTAGCCATAAAAAAACTGCACCTCCAAATGTTAGGTCGTGTCTAACATTTGGGGTGCAGTTCATGGCTGCTCTCCTTTTGATCTCTTATTTTTTTAATTCTTTTCATCTTCTTGTTTTCGGCTCGTTCGGTATGGCGGCTTGCAGCAAATGGAACAGGAACGTAATGAATGTTGGCGCTAGCCGTACACTCGTAGGGTATCTGACCATTTAATACCGAAGCGACATGTACGGACTGACAGAAAAATGCTCTTCCCTTTCTGATCAAGCCGTAGTGCTGCCGCCAAAAGTATGCTCTGAATGCTGTTGTTCTAAAATCGATTAAAGCCTTTCTATCTAAAGAAAAAGACAGTCTACATGTTTTGGCTGGTCAAAACACAACTAAAATGAAAAAAAGACTATCAATCGGCTGAAACACATACCTCGCTAAAAACGAACAAACGTTTGTGTATTTAAGGTAAAATAGAAGGATAGATAAAAGCAGAACTTTATCAGCTTTATCTCTCCTTTTTTGTACTACTTTTGACCTCATTTACTACAACAATATTAAGACTTACTACGATAAAATAAGAATTTCGTTATTCCATAAAAGCGCCCGGAACGGAATAGGCTGCATCTCAAAAACCATAGTTTTTAAGAAAACTAAAAAAGAGATGATTTTTATTGTCACTTTGACCGATAATTTGCGTGAATTTTAATTTCACCATACTCAGTAATAAAGTATGGACTATTATCTTTCCATCCTTCTTTAATAGTTTTTTCTGATTTACAAACTGTCATAGCAAAAACAATACTAAACAAAATGAACATCTACGGAATTTTCCTCAGAAAACAACTCCCTATTCGATAATCCTGCTCGTTTGAACATACTTCCCTAATTTAAGTCTTCAAGGGAAATAGTTGTTTCGCTGCTAATATTATATTTACTTTATGAATTCGCTTGGTGTTGCATTTTTGAATTTTTTAAATACTCGTCCGAAATATGTTAGGTTTGTGTACCCAACCATATGAGCGATCTGTTGGATACTGTAATTATTGGTGTGTAGCAGACGCTCAGCTTCATGAATCCTTAGCATATTGATGTATTCGGTTAAAGTTTTTCCTGTAGATTTTTTAAAAACATTACAAAAATAGTTAGGACTGATACAACAAATTTTTGCAGCTTGTTCGATAGAAAGTGGCTCATGAAAATGATTGCTCAAGTGGAGAAGAACAGGGTCAATGACTCCTTTATTCTTTTTATTCCTTTGATTGGAAGTGACCTCCGCTAGCTTAAAAGCATGGCCGAGAGATTCGAACAGATGTGACTTTACAAGTAGTTCGAAACCTAATGGCTTATTTACGTAGTTTGTTATTATTTTTTTTAGACTTTCTTGAATCATAAGTGATACAGGTTGATTAGCTATGTAATATGTGGGAATTCGCAAGTCATTGGTAAGTAACGGTAATATATATTTCTTTTCGGTGTTATCCAATCCGCTATTTCGAAGAAGAGCTTCATTAAAGACTATGGCATACAGCTCACTTTCTTTTGATTCTGGAAAGGCGGAATGTATTTGTTTGGCATTTACAAATACCATGTCTCCATCATATAAGTCGTGGAACTCAGATCCTACTTGAACTCGATAGGATCCTCTTGTGATAATAATCCACTCTAGATGGTCATGCCAATGTAATGGAATTATTTTAGGTTCAGGGTAATGAATATAAAAGATATTTATTGGAAAAGTACGATCAGGGATTTCTGTGTGTTCCTTTTTCAAAAACGTATGCTCAAGTGGCTCTTCCATCTTTAAATCTCCTAAAAAAACGTAATATTGTATGATATTTTCTTAATCCTCGATATGGTAAGGAACATATATACTTAGTATATTTGATATTAATATAAGTTTCATCTTACAACAAGGCTATAAAGATAAATGAAGATAGTATCTAAAAGGAGGAGAATAGTACTATGTTTAAAATCGAAGGAAATCGACTTATTAGGGAGTTTGATTCGGAGAAACTATGGATTGAACCTTGGGGAGAGAATGCCCTACGGGTCCGTGCATCGTACACCACAATAGAAGATACCGATTGGGCACTCTTGCCTGTTCGGGAAATAAAACCAGATATTACTGTTAAAGAGGGAGCAGCAACTATTGTTAATGGAAAAATAAAAGCAGAAGTTAAGAGAAATGGTCAAGTGACTATTTATAATCAGAAAGGTGAAGTTTTATTAAAAGAAACAGAAAACACCTATCAGCTTAAGTATGGTGGTAGAGAGTTAATCCCTCATCCTGGAAGAAGTGACTATCGCTTGTCACTGCGCTTAGAGTCAGATCCAAAAGAAAAACTTTTTGGGATGGGTCAGTACCAGCATCCTTTTCTTAACCTGAAGGGATGTATGTTGGTACTTACACACCGAAATAGTCAGTCCAGTGTTCCTTTCGTTATGTCTAGCTTAGGCTATGGATTTCTATGGCATAACCCTGCAATTGGTCGAGTGAACTTTAATCTTAATATAACCGAATGGACAGCACCTTCCACCAAGCAACTAGATTATTGGATTACAGCAGGAGATACTCCTGCAGAGATTGAAGAATCTTATGCATCTGTTACCGGTACTGTCCCTATGATGCCAGACTATGGCATGGGTTTTTGGCAATGTAAACTAAGATATCAAACTCAAGAAGAGTTGTTAGAGGTTGCAAGGGAGTACAAAAGAAGAGACCTTCCGATTTCTGTTATAGTCATTGATTTCTTCCACTGGACAAACCAAGGCGATTGGAAATTTGATCCGGAGTATTGGCCTGATCCTGAAGGTATGGTTAAAGAATTAAAAGAAATGGGCATCGAACTTATGATTTCAGTATGGCCTACTGTTCAGACAGAGAGTGAAAATTATCAGGAAATGATTGAAAAAGGTTATCTAGTCAGATCAGATAGAGGGGTTCGAACCCAATTTCAGTTCTTAGGGCAAAATGCCATATTCGATGCCACTAACCCTGAAGCACGAGAATACTTATGGAAAAAAATCAAGAAAAATTATTATGACAAAGGTATTAAAGTGTTCTGGCTAGATGAAGCAGAACCGGAATTTACTGTTTACGATCATGACATTTATCGCTATTACCTTGGCTCCAGTTTACAGGTAGGAAATATTTATCCAAGTAAATATAGTCAGACGTTCTACGAAGGTATGGCTGCGGAAGGTCAAACCAATATTATCAACCTAGTCCGAGCCGCATGGGCTGGTAGTCAGCGTTATGGTGCTCTAGCTTGGTCTGGCGATATTCATTCTAGCTTTGAGGTATTAGGCCTACAAGTACGAGCTGGATTAAATATGGCCATAGCAGGAATTCCTTGGTGGACAACCGATATAGGAGGCTTCCACGGTGGTAATCCAGATGATCCATTGTTCCGGGAATGTATTATTCGATGGTTCCAGTATGGTGTATTTTGTCCAGTATTCCGACTCCATGGTGACAGATTGCCTACGCAAAAACCTATAGGAACCACTGGTGGAGGGCAATGTCATAGTGGAGCTGCGAATGAGGTATGGAGTTATGGAGAGGAGGCTTATGACATATTTAAGGATTACTTACATTTACGGGAACGACTCCGCCCTTATATTAAGGAACTGATGAAGGAAGCCCATGAAAAAGGGACTCCTCCTATGAGGCCGCTATTCTATGACTTTTCAGAGGACAAGGCTGCTTGGGATGTGGATGATCAATTCATGTTTGGCCCAGATA
The DNA here is from genome assembly GCF_030817055.1 of Bacillus sp. V2I10. Taxonomy (NCBI): domain Bacteria; kingdom Bacillati; phylum Bacillota; class Bacilli; order Caryophanales; family Bacillaceae; genus Bacillus; species Bacillus sp. V2I10. The sequence continues at coordinate 3,258,518 of NZ_JAUSYV010000001.1, forward strand.
TTTTGGTAGCACCTGTATTAAATGAAGGAGAGAGAAGCCGTAGTGTATATTTACCGAAGGGAGCAGTATGGACGAATCCTTATTCTGGCCAGATACATGAAGGGGGGAAACGGTTAACAATAGAGGCACCCTTGGAGCGAATTCCATTGTTTCTTAAGAATGGCGCAGACCTTCCAATTGCTTCCTTATAAGTTTAGAAGGATGTAAGTCCGACCGTTAGTTAATACTTATATATATAAGGTTTTTTTATCGGATTTTGATTTATGAATGTGAAATTCATATAGAAACAGGTCATTCCATTGTAGCTTTAGAATAAAGTTTGATCAAATTGGTAATAATAACCTTAATAACCGAACAAAAAAAGCGTGTTTTGAGAAAAAAGTTTGATCAAAACACGCTCTTAATATATTCAATTGAATCATTCTTTTATAAAAAAGTTTGATCATTTCTGTGATGCTTCCTCCATTAAAGCGCCCGATTGTTGAAGATCTTCTATTAATATCTTATTAAAGAAAAGCCCCTGTTAGTTGAAGAAATAACCTTAAATTATCTCTTTTCAAAAGCTAATTTCATTCCTAGAGTTATCAACATAAATCCTGTTAATCGTTGAAATGCAGAGATTTTCCGTTCTAATCGTCCAAAGATAATATTACCTTGTTTAATAGTGCTATAGATATCTTCCAATCGTTCAAGGTTCTGACTAAATGTTTCTAATTGCAATAAAAAGCAATTACTTTGGTCATAATCCGCTCTTCCATGTGCTGCAATAAAATTTTTTAATATTAAAACCTCTAACATGCAATAACCATTTCTGATTTTAGAGCAGGTCTAAAATAAAGTTGTATAACAATGCACTTAAAAAATATAACAATAAAGTATATTAAATCTAGTGTTATTGCACAATCTCGCCTGTTAGTTGAAGAGGCTTACTAGATAAAGCTCTTACTCCATAGGACTTTCTAAATTCGTCCTTTCCTTGACATTCATTCATTTCCTGTTGACAAACTGATCTCCTTCCAGAACTTATGATGAATTTCAACTATTTTGATTCTAACTTTTTGTAAGTCGCTCTTTATCCATAGTCCCAGGCGGCTGTTCTAACCATTCAATTTGAATCATAATATCAGCACCATCTTTCGCATATTGACCGATTTCAAGCGAGAAACGTTCGTAATTCAAAGCTAAATCACTTCGCTGACTTACAGAAGCTGCCGTTGCATAGTTACCTATTCCAATTGAACTTAACAATGACATAAGAAACATTGTTAATTTATCTGAAAATGGCGGTATTGTTAAATCGGTAATACAAGCTTCTGATGAAGCAGGGGCACTTGTATCATTATCATGTAGGACTTTTGTAAATATTTGAATATCAACATCCATTTTTGAATATTTTTTTAATTTTTATTATTGACAATTATCAGAAAAGTAAATAATATGAACGCGTGTACATTTTTAATCATGGAGGTGAATATCATGGCTAACAGGAAGGATGTTGCAAAATTAGCCGGTGTATCTGAAGCCACCGTTTCACGGGTTTTTAATAATATTGTTCCCTTGCGTGAAGAAACAAAACAGAAGGTTTTACAAGCAGCCGAACAACTTAACTACCACCCAAATGCCATTGCTCAAAGCTTTGCACGGGGTAAAAGTAACAACATTGGCGTCATTGTTCCTTATTTGCAAAAGGTTAACTTGATGAGCACGCATTATTTCTCTGAACTATTAAGTGGGATTGGTTCAAAGCTTGGTGAATTTGGATTCGGTTTGCTCCTTTTATTTCAATCGCCTGATGAGCCAAAAGATTATGTACAGCTTTTTCGTACTCAGAAAGTAGATGGATGCATCATCCTTGGATCAAAAGATGTTTCAGGGGAAGTGGAAGCTCTCGAAAAAATGCATCAGTTAAAACTTCCATACTGTCTTGTGAACCAAACCTTTACGGGCACCTCCTTTCATTCCATTGGTGCAGATCATGTAAATGGGAGTTTTCAAGCTGTCTCCTCCCTTCTAATGAAGGGGTATGAACAGGTGATCTTTTTAAATGGGCCGATGGAGTTTTCCAATAGTATTGAACGTTTTAGAGGATATGAAAAAGCCCTTATGAAGGCAGGAATTCCCTATAACCCGAAATTAGTGTTTCAAGGGAATTACAGTCGGAAAAGTGGTTTTCAAGCAGCTGAATCGATTGCTCCCCTACTGTCAGACATAAATGCTATTTTCGCCGCGAATGATCGAATGGCCATCGGTCTTATGCAGGGATTAAGTGAACATGGCTATCTTGCTGGCCGCGACTACGCTCTCGTTGGTTATGATGACTCTGAAATTGCTAGAATGACAACACCTCCACTTAGCACAGTGAGAGTACCCCTCTTTCAAATGGGCCAATTGGCGGCTGAAAAGGTACTCCAATTAATCTCTCAAGATGCCATAGAACAAACGAATGTACAATTGTCCGTTACTTTTATTGAACGAGTCTCTTCACAACTTATGTACAAGCACCCAAAACTTTAGCATAAGACACACTCCCATGCCTGGAATATCGGGCAATTGATTTCTATCTAAAACTAGTACTGCCTAATTCTTTTCATTTTTAAATAGACAAAGGAAATAAGCGATGGAAACAGTTAGAATTGGAATGATTGGCTACAAATTTATGGGAAAAGCACAAAGTCATGCTTACCGGGATATTTCCTTTTTTTTCAAATACGTTTCATCCTGAAATAAAGGTTATTTGCGGCCGTGACCAAAATGGTGTGGCTGCTGCTGCCAAGCAATTCGGCTGGGAGGAATTACGACCGACTGGAAAAGTCTTTTAGTAAGAGATGATATTGATTTAATCGATATCAATGCACCGAGTGATGTACATAAAGAAATTACAATTGCTGCTGCACAGGCAGAAAACATGTTTTTTGCGAAAAACCGTTAGCGCTTACGTTGAAGGACTCCAGAGAAATGCTTGAAGTGGTTGAGACTGCTGGGGTTAAGCATATGGTTGATTTAATTATCGCTTTGCACCAGCTGTGATGCTGGCTAAAAAGCTTCTTGAAGAAGGTAAGTTAGGTCATGTCTATCATTTCCGCGCTTGGTTTTTACAGGACTGGCTCGTCGATCCAAACTTCCCCCATGTCTGGAGACTTCAGAAGGATAATACTGGTTCAGGTTCTCATTGAGATCTTGGGGCCCATCTTATCGATTTGGCTCACTATCTCATTGGTGATATTACAGAGGTTACTGGAATGAACGATACGTTTATTAAGGATAGACCACTTCGTACGCAGATGACTGGTTTATCTGCGAAAGGCAGCGATAGTGATGAAAAAGGCGAAGTTACGGTTGATGATGCAACCCTATTCTTAGCTCGTTTCGCTAACGGCGCTTTAAGCTTTGAAGCCTCACGTTTTGCCACAGGGCACCGCTGTAAGAATTCCTTTGAAATCAACGGCAGTAAAGGCAGCGTCATCTTCGACTTTGAACGCATGAATGAGCTGCAGGTCTATTTCACTGATGACAGAGACGACGTACAAGGCTTCCGCCTCGTATTAGCCATAGACCCTGCCCACGCATTTGCAGAAGCATGGTGGCCGCCAGGACATACGATTGGTTATGAACATACGTTTATTCATGAAGTAGTGGAGCTTATGGAGTCTTTCCGGGAGAATCGTCAGCCTGTTTCAAACTTCCGCGATGGCGTAAAGTGTCAAGAAGTTTTGGAAGCGGTTGTTTTATCGATATACAAACGACAATGGATCCAAATTTCTGAAGTATAAAATATAAAAAAAGAAATGGAGTGCATAAATGATGAAAAAAAAGGCATTGATCGTTTGGGGCGGATGGGACGGCCATCAGCCAGACCTGGTAGCTGAAATCTTTAAAGGCATCCTTGAGGAAGAAAACTTCCATGTAGAGGTTTCCGGTACGCTAGATTCTTATGCAGACATAGAAAAGTTGAAATCTTTGGACTTAATCGTTCCCCACTGGACAATGGGAATAATTGAAAATAAATATGCCCTGAATATTTCCAAAGCGGTTATGTCAGGTGTCGGTTTAGCTGGCTGCCACGGCGGAATGTGTGACTCCTTCCGTAACAATGTGGACTGGCAATTTATGACGGGTGGAAATTGGGTTGCACATCCTGGAAATGATGGTGTGGAGTACATGGTTAACATAAAGCATTCGACTAGTCCGCTATTAGAGGGCATCGATGATTTTAAAGTTGTCAGTGAGCAGTATTACCTTCATTATGATCCAGCAGTCGAAGTGTTAGCTACTACTCGCTTTCCGGTGGTACATGGTCCTCATGCAGCCAATAAAGCCGTTGATATGCCTGTTATTTGGACAAAACGCTGGGGTCTCGGAAATATATTTTATAGTTCACTGGGACATCATGCCAACATTATCGCCATGCCAGAAGTCTCTCTTATCATGCGCCGCGGATTTTTGTGGGCTGCTGAAGGAAAGAAACGTGCTGCAGGAGTGGATGTAGCCGCTCTTTATGGAAATGGCCGTGTTTATACAGGTATGGGTGACAGTCAATAAAGATAGCTGATCTGTGACAAGTATATTAAAATGGAGGACCTAATCGTGAAAAAGTTAAAAATCGGTATCATTGGCTGCGGGAACATTAGTTCCATTTATATGGAAAATTGTCAGAAGTTCCACCACCTCGAACTAGTTGCCTGTGCGGACTTGGATGAACAGCGTGCACAATCTCAGGCCGAAAAATTCGGTGTTCCTAAAGCTTGTTCCGTGGAAGAGCTGTTATCAGAGCCTGAGATTGAACTAGTCATCAATTTAACGATTCCAAAAGCTCATGCCTCTGTCTGCATCCAGGTACTGGAAGCAGGAAAGCATATCTATACGGAAAAACCACTAGCTGTTACACGCGAGGAAGGAAAACAAATTTTAGAAACAGCCACGAAATGTAATCTCCTCGTTGGCAGTGCGCCAGATACCTTCTTAGGGGCCGGTATTCAAACAGCTATCCATTTAATTGATCAAGGTGCAATTGGAGTACCTATTGGTGCGTCTGCCTTCATGATTTGCCGGGGGCATGAACATTGGCATCCAGACCCTGCCTTCTATTATGATATTGGCGGCGGACCAATGTTTGATATGGGACCTTATTATTTAACGGCATTGGTGGCACTTCTTGGACCGATTAAACGAATTTCCGGCTCCACTCGTATAAGTTATCCGGAAAGAACCGTGCTAAGTAAACCAAAAGCAGGCACTAAAATTGAGGTTTCTACCCCAACTCATATATCCGGTGTCATTGATTTTGCATCGGGGGTAATTGGAACCATTACAACAAGCTTCGATGCCTTTGGCGGCACTTCCCTTCCTCCCATTGAAATCTATGGCAGTGAAGGTACTTTGCTTGTTCCTGATCCAAATACGTTTGGAAGTCCTGTACGGTTCAGAAAACGTGACGAAAATGAATTTACTGAGGTTCCGCTATCTTACAGTTCCCAAAACAGCAGAGGCCTTGGTGTTGCAGATATGGCAAAAGCAATCCTCGAGGGCAGTAAATACCGGGCAAATGGTGAATTGGCTTATCATGTGTTAGAAGCTATGCATGGGTTCCATGATTCCTCGGAAAATGGTAAACACTATATGATGGAAAGTACCTGTGAGCGGCCTGAATCTGTGTCTTTGGAATTTCAGGTTTCTAAGTAGATTCACCTAGTTCTTTGATAATTGAGATGGGAGGAGGCAACTAACCTCCATTTATCCCTCTCACACCACCGTACGTGAGTCTGTCTAACAATTGATTCCAAATTTATACAAATTCAAATATTCAAGACGATTTTTGATAAAATTCATAAAAGTTATTTAATAAGGGGCAGAGCCCCCTCTAAATTTTCGTATTAACTCCTTTACTCCGATAATTCGGATGCCGCTGCTGTGGCGTATCTTGTAGGCTATGAAAGTCCATCGCAATTCAGCCGTGAATATTCACGCATGTTCGGTTTTCCGCCAATAGAAGATATGAAGCGTCTTAGAGAGAAACATGAACAGAGGTTAAATGCTTAGCCGAAAGTCTCGATTAAAAGTTAATATTTAGAAAGAAATGTCGATTTTCCATATGTGGAGGTCGGCTTTTTTCTTGTGAAGGATTGTGTTTACTGCCCCGTTTGTTTAATAAACAATCCCTTCTTAAAGGAACGCCCTGTTTGTTTAAGTACCTTACTTCACAAAACTATTAAACTGGAATTACTTCGCTTAGATTGCTAAAATCATGATTAATAATTTCTACTAATTTAATTTGTTCTCATATTCAAATTTCAAAATGCAACAATTTCCAATTCTTTCTTTTTGTGTAATGGAACTTGTATGTTCCCAATACTGCATAAATTTTCTATTATGTTCTAGATATATTGTAGCAAAATTATCATAATTTGTCATTTTCATAGGTAGATTAGAGTGAACCTAAACAAAAAATTGAAAGTCTTATAACCTATAAAAAATAAACTTTTTAAGAAAAAACTTATTAAACTATCCTGTCCCTTAAAGATACAAAAAAGAAGCAATACTTAACGTCATTAACGTAAAATACTACTTCTTGATATACTTTATATAATCGGTTTTTATTCTTCTATAAGTATTCGGCATACTATCACATCTCAAAATTTTTACTAATTTGCATTAATACAAGTTTATTAAATATTAGTCACGCTCTGGTCACATGGTGGTCACACACAGCTGAAAACCACCGGAAATCATAGTTCATTTTAAGTATATTAATATCCCTAAAAACCTTGATATAAAGCCATTTACGGATATATAAAGAAACTACAGGAAATCTCACTTCCCACGCTGGCAGCGTAGAGGTCATCGGTTCGATCCCGTTATGCTCCATATCCGAAAACCCTTGTGTAGCAAGGGTTTTTCTTTTTGTTCGTGATTGACTTAAGTGAAAATCATCTCGCTGGTAATACTTTGGTCATAAACTTCATTATTTAATGATTTCATCTAATTTACGAGCCACTTCTTCTTAAATGGTTGGAAGAACGTGTGCAAACTTATCAAGCGTAACTTTTATATTGCTGTGTCCTAATCTTTCAGATATGACCTTTATATATATTCCCTTTGTAAGAAGCAATATTGCGTGTGTATGTCTTAAATCGTAAGAGCGGATTTCAGGAACATCAGCTCAATTAATTAGTCTCTTGAATGTTCTTCTTTGCAGGACGTTGAACCCTTGTATCAATATTTATATCTTTCTAAGTGGTCTAAAAACCTTCAATTCTCTGTAATTATTTTTTCTGCCTCTTTTTTAATAATTCTATCATCCGTGTTTGTAATTTCCATAATCAATTTTCATTTTAAATTTTGAAGTTTACTCGCATACTGTCCTGCTTTATCAGGATAAACAATACCTTTTTCGGTCACAAAGGCTGTTACAAGTGAAGAAGGGGTAATATCAAATGCAGGGTTATACACTCTTATTCCATGCGGTGCAATCCGTTTTCCTAATCCAACAATAATTTCATCTTCCGAACGTTCTTCTATTTGAATTTCTTCTCCGGTTGGTGTACTTAAATCAATAGAAGATAGTGGAGCTGCCACATAAAATGGTAGTCTATGCGCTTTTGCTAAGATAGCTACTGTATAAGTTCCAATTTTGTTAGCAACATCACCATTTGCAGCAACCCGATCCGTTCCAACAATAACAGCCTGTACTGATTGATTTGCCATAACAACTGCTGCCATATTATCACAAATAAGTGTGACATCAATTCCTGCCTGCTGCAATTCCCAAGTAGTAAGACGTGCACCCTGAAGAACAGGACGAGTTTCATCTGCAAATATCTTTAAATTCCACCCTCGTTCTTTAGCGATGTAAAATGGAGATGTTGCCGTTCCATACTTGGCAGTCGCTAAACTTCCCGCATTGCAATGTGTGAGAATTCCCATACCGTCTTGAAATAAACTAAGAGCATGTTCACCAATCTTACGACAGACTTTTTCATCTTCTTCTTGAATCTGTAAAGCTTCTTTAAGAAGAATTTTCTTAATAAACTCTACATTTGATCCTTGTTTTTGTTCTTGATAAGCTCTCTCTTTTAAACGTTTTAATGCCCAGAACAGGTTCACAGCTGTCGGCCGTGCTGTTGCTAAATAATCCGATTTTTTTTCTAAATCTTCAATGAAGGCACTCACATTTTCTTCTTGGCCGTATCGAACTCCCAAATAGAGACCATAGGCAGCTGTCATCCCAATAGCAGGTGCACCACGTACTTTCAGATATCGAATTGCTTCCCATACCTCTCCTATAGTAGACAGTGACAGAAACACCGTTTCTTCAGGAAGGAGGGTCTGATCGAGTAAAATTAATTGATCTTTTTTCCATTGAATGGATTGAATAAACTTACTAATCTTCATCTACCTCCTGATTATTAAGAAACCTGACTAAAGATGTGATATCACCGATCTTCCTTGCTGTTTCCCTTTTTAATACCAATTGTTGTCCAATAGCGAGGGCTAACCTTTCTCCTTTTGCTCTTAATTTGGGATCTTTAATGCTTTCCAAATCAGGAACATGGGCTAAACCGATCACTCGACGCATCATTTTACAACCCGCATATCCTAATGAATCTTGAAGCAAACGTAGCATATAATCATCTTCATATCCCTGTATGGATGCATAAGGCTCACTAGCTTTTCCCTGCCACAAAATTCTAAATTCCTCTTCAAAGACTGTCCAAATTTCCTCTACTGTATTTAACAGATAATCTTGGTATTGATGCCGTTCTTCTCGATCTAGAGTATGTCCCACGTGAGAGCAAAAATTGAGTAATAGATTGGCAATCACTGCTCCAATGTCAAAACCCATTGGCCCATAAAAGGCAAACTCTGGATCAAATACCTTTGTATCCTTCTCTGAGACCATAATACTTCCTGTATGAAGATCTCCATGAATAAGTGCCTGAGCATGGGTGAGGAATTTCTCCTTTAACTTAGTGATTTCAAGTTTAAGATCTCCATGACCCCAAATCTCTTCAATCACTACCTTAATTAGCGGGTTAAATTGATTCGTTTTTGCATCGTAATATGGATCGGTAAATACAAGATCTTCAGTAATTTTGCACATTTCAGGATTTATAAATTGCACTACTTTCTGTTTTTTATCTTGAGGATCTAACGCTAAATCTGAAGTTAAAAACAGAGTTCTAGCTAGAAACGTACCAATGTGTTTTGCAAAATAAGGATAACGATTACGAGTAATTAGTCCTTTGCGCATTATGATATGTGTAGATAAGTCTTCCATGACAGTTAATGCCAATTCTTTATCATAATGATAAACTTTTGGAACTGATCCTGGACAAATACTATTTTGTATTATTAACGCCTCACTCTCAATACGTGCCCTGTCCAATGTTAACGGCCAAGACTCTCCAACGACGCGAGCATAAGGCAGTGCTTGTTTTATAATAATACTTTTACCTGACGAACCCTGTTCAGTAATATGGAATACTAGATTTAGATTCCCATCCCCCAATTCCTTGCAAATTAGTTGAGCATTTTCAGAAAATAAATCAGGAAACTTTCTAACATATTGTATTGTTTCTAACTCACTTAGCAGACGGTAACTTGAATTTGACATTAATCTTCTCTTCTCTTTTTAAGTTCCTTTTCCCGAGTAAAAACAACTTTGTCATAGCACCATACGCTATTAAAAGATAGATAAACAATTGTTTTTTTAAGTTTACTCACTAAAAAGGTCATGTCATCATATGTTGTTTTTAAAAGAGAGGTGATTAATTATCGAAAATAACAACTTTATAATCAAAGCATCCAATCAAATGAATCGCCTACCTAATCAATTTTTCTCCACATTAGTTTGGAAAGTGAATGGGTTTATCAGTGCAGGATATGATGTTATTAATCTCGGACAAGGCAATCCAGACCTTCCTACACCGTCACATATTGTTCACTCGTTACAAAAGGCTGTGGAAAATCCAATCAATCATAAATATCCGCCGTTTTCAGGAAAAATTGAACTGAAGAAAGCTATATGTACTTGGTATCAAACCGAGCATGGGGTTACATTGGATCCTGAGAAGGAAGTAGCTATAATGTTTGGAACAAAAACCGGACTCATACAACTATCACAAATTTTGATGAATCCAGGTGATATGGCTCTCGTTCCTGACCCAGGCTATCCTGATTATTGGTCAGGAATCGCAATTGCCGGTGCTGAAATGGTCCCTATGCCGCTTCATTCTACCAAAGGATTTTTCCCTGATTTTTCAACACTTTCACCGTACCAATGCAAACACACAAAATTAATGTTTCTTAATTATCCATCAAACCCGACAGGCGCTTGTGCGACTAGTTCCTTCTTTGATGAAGCCATTTGCTTCGCAGAGAAAAACAATATTGTCATAGCCCATGATTTTGCCTATGGAGCAATCGGCTTTGACGGGCAAAAACCAATTAGTTTTTTGTCCCGACCGGGTGCCAAGGATGTTGGCATCGAATTTTACACGTTGTCAAAAACCTATAATATGGCAGGATGGCGGGTTGGATTCGCTCTTGGTAACCAAGAGCTGATTCGCTTAATCAATGAAATTCAAGACCACTATTTTGTCAGCTTGTTCGGAGGGATCCAAGACGCTGCTATCACAGCCTTAACCTCCTCTCAAGAATGTGTCCGAGAACTAGTTGACACTTACGAAATACGGCGCAATGTATTATTTGAAGAACTAAAAAAACTTGGCTGGAATGCGCCGCTTCCTAACGGATCCTTCTTTGCCTGGCTGCCTATTCCAAAGGGATACACATCAAGCCATTTTGCTGACACGTTATTAGAAAAAGCGAAAGTTGTTGTGGCTCCAGGAATCGGTTTTGGCAAATGTGGAGAGGGTTATGTTCGAATAGGACTTCTTACAGAAGAGGAACGAATTCGGGAAGCTGTACAGCGAATTTCTAAATTATCTATCTTTTAGGCTCTGTTAAAGTGTTGATTTTTAAGTGTACAACGATGTTTCACACGAATGAGTAAAAAACATAGTTGATCTTCAATACTTAATAACAGCCCCATCTTTTTTATCTTTTTACATCCTTTATATTCAGGAGGTGAAATGTTTGTGACAACCGACCAAGATTATGTTATAGCTACTTATTTAATTCATGGTCATTTTGATTTTCACAAAAAAGCAGAAGAAATCGCTGTAGGACTTACTGTCGGAAGTTGGACACAGCTCCCAAAGGCAAAAAAAGAACAAATGAGACCGCATTTGGGGAAAGTAATCGAAGTAAAAGTGTTAAATGACAATTCAGATGAAATACCTAAGGCTCTATTAATGATCGGTTACCCGCTTGTTAATATGAATCCGGATATTCCATCTATCCTCACAACAGTCTTTGGCAAATTATCAATGGACGGCCAGATTAAATTAATGGATTTGCACATACCAGATTCTCTTCTCAAGCAATTTCCAGGTCCTCGTTTTGGTATCGATGGAATAAGAAGGCTGATAGGAGTTAACGATCGTCCATTACTAATGAGCATCTTCAAACAATGTATCGGGCTTCCTCTTCATGAACTGGAAAACGAATATCAAAACCAGATCGATGGAAAAGTGGACCTTGTAAAAGATGACGAGATTTTCTTTCGGGATGATTATGCACCCGCTTTGAAACGAATAGATTCATTTGAAAAACGTAACCAACATCAAATGGATAAAACTGGTAAAAAAGTACTTTATGCAGTTAACCTAACCGGACCAGTTACTCAATTAGTTGAACAAGCCAAACATTTTTGTCAGGTGGGTGCATCTTGCTTGTTACTGAATGTGGCTCCGTATGGTTTTGATGTTCTCCACCGAATAGCCGCAGATCCTGATGTAAATATTCCGATTATCGCCCATCCTGCTTTTACCGGTTCGTTTTATCCATCACCATACTATGGTCTATCTGCTCCGTTGCTTCTAGGTAAATTAATGCGTTTGTCAGGTGCCGACATTGTTCTCTACCCATCTCCTTACGGTTCTGTAGCAATACCAAAGGATGAAGCTTTGAATATAGCAAAACAATTAAATTGCCCTAACAATATTCATCGTCCCGCTTTTCCAACACCTTCTGCAGGAATTCATCCTGGTCTCGTTCCAGCACTATATCAAGATTTAGGTGAAAATTTCATTATTAATGCAGGGGGAGGAATTCATGGGCATCCTCAAGGCACCTCAGCTGGAGGAAAAGCCTTTATTGATGCGATTAAAGCAGCCGTTTCAGGCCTTTCTCTGGAGAAAGCCGTAGAAAACGCACCTGAGCTTCGTTCAGCGATTCAAAAATGGGGTGCATTAAAACCATGGAAACATTCAAAAAAATGATTATATTTTGCGATTTTGATGGAACAATTACAATAAATGATAACATTATCAATATTATGAAATATTTTAATCCGCCTGGATGGGAAACGATTAAGAATGATACATTAGCGGGAAAAATGAGCGTCCGAGAAGGAGTAGGGCACATGTTTTTATTATTACCTACAGCATACCGAGAAGAAATCGTTCATTGCGCTATAAAACAAGCCAAGATTCGAGCGGGTTTTGATAAATTTATTCAATATTGTCAGAATCACAATATCCGTCTACTTATTACTAGTGGAGGAATTGACTTTTTCGTTTACCCTATTTTATCGCAATACCATATCTCCAAAAATGACATCTTTTGCAATGCCAGTGATTTTAGCGGCAAACAAATCAGAATTCTATGGCCTTTTTCTTGTGATACACAATGTAGCAATGATTGTGGAATGTGCAAACCAAGTATTCTCCGTTCCCTATCGACTAACGATTCTATGAATATTGTCATCGGAGACAGCATCACAGATTTGGCCATTGCTAAAATGGCTGAACTTGTCATTGCAAGAGATTTTCTTTTACAAAAATGCAAAGAACAATCTCTTCCTTACAAAGAGTTTAATTCATTTTTCGATGTAATGAACATTTTAAACCAATTCCAATAAGTGTGGTGAAGACCTATAACCAAAAATGATTTTGAAAAAATCAACCTTGAAGCAATCCAACAAGCTTTTAAAACATTACAAAAAGTTAAAGGAACCCTATCGGAAAGAGGGTGGTTTCCAGCAACGAGTGGGAACATATCCGTTCTTGTAAAAGGTTCTTCATTCGAGCATAACCAGCCAATTATCGCCATAAGCTCTAGTGGAAAAGACAAATCGATTCATACTCCTGAGGATTTTCTTGTAGTTAATTCAGATGGAAATCCTGTATTTCCTACCAATTTAAAACCTTCTGCTGAAACTTTAATTCACAGCTCCATTTATCAATTGATTCCTAATTGTAAAGCGGTTTTTCATGTCCATACTATTTTTAATAATCTCATTTCGGATCTTTACGGTGATCAAAGAAAGATTACCTTTACAAAACATGAACTGATTAAAGCATTTGATATTTGGGAAGAAGACGCTTCCATAACCATTCCGATTATAGAAAATTACTCCAGTATCCCTAAATTAGCAGAAGAAATCCTTCGTGTAATCCAACCCGAGGTACCGGGAGTATTAATCCGCAACCATGGAATCTATGTTTGGGGAGATAGTGACTTTACTGCCAAACGACATTTAGAGGCATTTGAATTTCTATTTGAATATCAAACTAATTTGTATTTTCTAAAAAAATATAAACAAACTTAATAAACTTTTTAAAAGGGGTATTTTACTATGGCAAACATTCGAATGCGAAATACTAATGAAAGACTAACAGAAGAACAAGAGGTAAAAAGATTCTTGAATGAACAGGGCGTTCTTTACGAACATTGGAATACGGAAAAAATATCCAAAAATTTACGTGACACATTTATACTGTCTGATGAGAATAAAGAAGAGATTCTTAACATCTTTGATTCTGAAATTAGGTCCCTTGCAAATCGACGTGGCTATAAAGAATGGGATATTGTTGCATTGTCCGAAGCAACTCCTAATCTAGACGAACTCCTAAAGAAGTTTGAACAGGTACATGTTCATACCGAAGATGAAGTTCGTGCCATCACAGCAGGAAATGGGATCTTTACTATCAAGGGGGATTCCGGGTATTTCGATGTAGAATTATCTGCTGGAGATGTGATTTCTGTTCCGGTAAATATCCCCCATTTCTTTACTTTAATGGAAAATCGTAAAGTTGTAGCCGTTCGCTTGTTTATTGATGCTTCGGGCTGGATTGCTCATTCTTATGAAGATCCGGAGTTCAAATCATAATAGAAATTCATATCTTGACTTTAAACTAAGAAATCAATGATGCGTGATTAGCCTCTTTCATCCGAAAGTGGCTTTTCCATATTAATACCTTGTTTTTGATTGAGGGATTCATGATCAAGAAGCCAATATAGACCAGCATGATCTAGAACGACTTTCAAGAAATCATCCCTTCCCGATTTATCTTTTGATTTTCCACCTCTTATAAGCGATTGATACTAATATTGAGACAAAAGCATCCCGAAAATGTTCATCCTTGAAATTTTCCTCATTCCATCCTTGATATTTAGAATGGAACTTGAAAGTCCATTGATTTTTTTACATGCTTCTACTAAGAAAGCCTTTACTTTTTCAATTTCTCTTATTTCCTTTATGTTAAACGGAAAATCAGAATCAGGTGCAGACATGAAATTTGTACAAGATCGCCTTGGACACGGGAGCATTCAAATTACATCAGATGTTTATGCTCATGTAAGTAAGAAGATAGATCAATCATCTATGGAAAAATATGAATTATATATGAATAAACTTTACGAATAATATGAAACGTGAGCGTAGCAATACTATCATGGGACGCCATTAAAAAACGATTCTATTTGAATTAAAACGCAGGCTAGTTGCTTTAAAGACTTTTCTACCTGAAGGTTATTATACCTAGCTTTTTTCGAGATGAATGAGGAATCAATCATGTTACTCTATATTCACTCGCTTTACATGCTCCTTCCTACTTAAACTTTAAACTTTTACTAATTGAATATTTTCTTTAAGAATAGTCTTTGTTAAAAAAGTCATTCATAAAAATTTGGTGATCAAAAAGTGGGCAGATTTGTGGTCAACGCTATTTTAAATAAATTTTAAGAATTATAAAAAACCCCTGACACCAATGGCATCAGGGGTTTGCTGGTTTTAATATTGAGACATATACTGTTCTCTTTCCCAAGGGTGAACTTGAGTACGGAACATATCTCTCCCTTTTATTTCTTTTTAAAATATGGCAAAAATGCTGTAATAACAGCAGATTACTTTTTTAGGTTTTCAAAATATATCTAATCTTTTTAAATTATTTTGGTCATTTTTTGGTCGAGATTTTGGTCAATTATTCTAACTTACTTACTGGTTTAAGAATGGTTAACAAAATTGAGAATAACTATACTTATGCTTCATGAGATTTAACTGTGTTATTGAGGCAGCTTCAACAAATTGATAAGGATAAAATTCATTTACTAACTTCTGAAGGTTTTTTTGTAATCAAAAAAAGAATAGCACTCACCACTTTAAAATCTGTCAATGGCATAGTGACAACGGATTTTTGTCTGATCCAATCTCCCCTGATTTGAAAAGTAGATTTACAGAATTATTAGGGCAGAGATACAGTGGCAATAAATTAAAGAACAGTGTTGTTGCATATAACAAATTAATGAATACCCTACCTATTATTAGGGTTATTTTATCTACTTTCCACTATAAGCTTCAACTAATTTATCTCGGTTATACACAATCACAAGAGGTTCTAGGTACTTAAAAACTCTTAGTATCTCATCCTTATTTAATACATTTGTAGATGAATCAATCGCTGCATACATTGCCCGAAAAATCATATCAAGGTTTCTCTTTGAAACCTGTCTTTCTTTAATCTTTTGATGTTATCTGCGTGTTTAAATCGTCAATGTTTTTTGATTTTGTCGCCACTTCGTAAAACTTTCAGAAGTTCTTCTAGTTGGGGTCTATCTTTTCTTGTTCCGGTCAATTTTTCTTTATAAATCTTTTGTACTCCAAATTGTGTTAGTGCATCAACTTGCATATCTAAGTTTTGTTCCTCCGTACTCACTCGTGCATAACCAAAAATCATCATACATCACCTGCTAAAAGTTGTTTGTGAACTTATTTTAGCACCAAAAACGGTGCTAGATATTAAAAATGTTACTTTGTTTTTGGGAATGAGTTTTGGTTCTATAAATTAATACAAATAGGTTGTTTTCTGATAAAGTAATTGTAAGTTCCATAAACGTCCGTTTATGGAACCTATTATTCGATTAATAGCATTTTACTGTTTCTCCAATCAATACTAAAACTTTTTTTACACCTCTGCGTAAGCCACTTTCAATTGCTCTCTAAGTTGTTTGTTATCATCTTCTAATTTCTTGACCTTCCGTTTCAGTGATTCAATAAGAGCATCCTTGTTGCTCTCATTCATTTCTCGCTGGGTAAATGTTGTAGACCGCAAAGTAATAAAGTGGCGTAGATCTATTATTCTGTGTCACTTATGCAAGGGGAATCAGGGTGAAAAACCTTATGAACTTGTTATTTAAACAAAGAAAAAAACGTCATAGAACTCAATCGGTCAACCTGAAACCTAGATCCCTACTCGATAGTAGATTATATCTACTATTCGGCGTGATTAGATGAGATTAATCATAAAAATCAATATTTACATAAACATGATTATAATTCTCACTTTTACGATTTTCTCGACCTACAGCAAATTCTGCTTTTTTATTACTACCATCAACACGAGAATTAATATCTCTATATATGGCGCAATATCCTTCTTTTACATCTATTACACCTCCAACAGAAGTTAGACTGTTTGGGTCATACTCAAACAATTGATATCCAATCCTTTGATTTTTATCCCATGCTGAGTTGTTAATACAAAACATAAAGTCTCCACCAGTGGAATATTTGTAATCAGTGATGTTATCAAAACCAGTATTGGAAGAATATTGTAATATTGCCGAATATCCTACATCGTCCCAACCTCCATTGCCTGCCATTGCTGTTATTTCTCCACTAGCTTTTAATTCATTTATCGGAACGATATCTACTGTGACTTCTTCTTTTGATTCATTTGCAAAAGCTGACGATAAGGGAGCGATAACCACTCCTAACAGGATAAAGAACAAAAAACTCATTCTTTTCATTTCGCATTCCTCCACTTTTTTTAAATTGATATTAACTTTGTCATTATACACAAAAAAACGTAGATAATATGTAATATTTTGTTAAATATAGGAAATCGTTTCCTCGAAAATTTTGGGATTGTATAGCAATGTCACTGCTGCCTTTAAGCCTATTGGTAAAAATTCCTAGGCTATGTCCTATTTTTACATGTATCTGGCTTGATCACAGGGTTGCTGCTCTAATCCGTCACATGAGTCTTAAACCTATGAAATGGCTGTTTTCCTGTTAAGAAACAAGTGATTTGGTACCATAAATGACCGTTTATGGGCATTACCATCACTTAATCAACAAATAGTTTATTAATGCTAATTTGCAGTACCAAAACTCATTCCCTAAAACAAGGTAACATTTTTACTATCGAACATCGTTTTTGGTACTACATGTAGGGAGCAGATAACAAAGATCGAGAGTAAGATATACATTTTATGTAAAACATCTGACGGAATACAGCAGCAACCCTGTGACTAGGCCTATTTTGCATGTCATTATTCAGTAGCTTAGAATGTTGATCTGTGGAAACGGCTCTATCTAAGAATTCATATGTGTTAGCTTGATGGGCATGGGGTACCGCCAGCAAAACGCGGATTTACAACGTTAAGGATATTCCAGCATTAAAAATCCCAATCTCTCAGTGATATAAATGAGAAATTGGGATTTAATTATTCAACAATTGCGCCCGTTAATGGAATAGACTTGGACTGATATCAACTTGTATTGGTTACTCGTAGTTCTTATATTTATCTATAAATGCTCTTAGTTCCTTTTGAAAGATTTCTAATTCTTCCTGAACTTCAGCTTTATATTCATTCTCCTCAATGATGCCCTCAAGACGTTCTTCTACTTCAATCTTTGCAATAGGTTCACCATTCTTCATATAAACAATATTATCAGAAACATCATTAAGAATCGGGTCATGAGAATCATCAGAACCATATTTGTGCCGCACTTCATCTGGTTCCTTATACAAATCAACAAAAGTTAACGTTGCATTTGCTTTTTTAAAGGGTTCTTTAAAGACGTCTGGGACTATTCCTTGTTCATTAATGTCATAACTGTATAGTATAAATGCGAATCCCGTAAAATTCCCATTTTGAAAAGTTTTTAAAAATTCCTCATATTCCTTTTCATCAATTGGTTCAACTTGCTTAGGCTTTTCTGTTTTTACGTCAGCTGTTTCACCGGATGTTTGCTCCTTTGTATCATTACTGCACCCAGCAATAATTAAACCCACCAGCAAAGTTAAAGTAACTAAAACTTTTTTCATTGCTCTTCCTCCAATAGATATGTATTCTCAATATCAAATTGTAACATAAAACAGAATCCTCTTAATTTCTTCTTCAACAATATGGCCCGATTGTTGAATAGCATGACTGGCGTTTTTTAAACGACTTTATTGTTACTTAACATCGTCTCCTATACGAGAAATGGTATTTATAATTTTCATTTGTGAACTTAGTCATTTGAGGTCATCTGTACTATATTGCATGGAATTAAATAAGGTTTACATCAAGGTTTGTAAACGTATGTTTTTACTTTCAATCAGGTTTTCCCCTAGCTTAAAATTCCTGAAGTCTTTGTTTCTGAAGAATAAAAGCTAGCATAAAGCTAGCTGGTTAGTAAAAAACAATTAGAATGGAAAAATAGGTGGGAGTATAAATAAATTCATCTTCATCTATACATTTTATTCTTCTTCATTTTGTTGCTTTCGGTGACTACGAATAAAGGAAGAAATTTTACTGTAGTAGTATCTTTGTACCTCACCAAAGGGTATCCATATGTCTTTTTCTTCAATCATGTCATACACATCATATAAGATTTGATCTCTTTTGTTAGGACGAAGTTTTACATCTGAATATTTCATCGCTTGGATGTATCTTTCTTTCAATTCTTTTGTAATCCACTCTTTTTGCTTTTTGGTTAAAGCAGAAAACTTTTTATCGATTTGGATAAGATGGCCATTTCTATATACATGTTTTCACATCTATTTATCACCTCCATTTCCCAATGTTCGTCTAGGGTATACCCAAAATGAACAAAAAGTTTTACAGAAATACTTCCCAATTCATAGAATAATAGTTAAGATGAAATAAAAAGCAATTAAATAGAAGGGTTGAATCTAATGCGTGAAGTATATTCGAACATCCTATTAATTATAGGATGGCTTTTCTTAGTCTTTAGCATTTATTTATTCTTTTGGACTTTTATTGAAGCAAACTCATTTTATATCGGTATTTGTGTTCTCATTGTTGGATTGCTTTCACTATTTTTCTCGAAAAAAATTGTTAATCAGTCAGGAAATTTCCTTTCCCTTTATGATCAGTAAACAAGTAAAAAACGCCCCAATGGCGTTTTAGTTTTTTTATTAATGGATATTTAGGATTTTGTAATTTTTATGAGCAACCACCGTTTTATTCCCTTCAAATTCTTGCTGCGAGTGGTTTTCTGTAATATTGATAATCACCGAGTTTTCATTTACTTTTTCTACAATTCCTTTGATTCCTGCTTTAGATATTATTTCATCACCTATATTTGCTTTCAAATTATTAACCTCCTTCCAAAGTATAATAACCTATAAATTTACAAAAGATCCAGCAGCTTACATAAAGCCAATTTTCCGTATTAAATAAGCTACACGTGAATTTATTTATCATATATTAAAGTTAGGTGGTTAAAATCAGTGAGCAAACCATCTAAATTACGTCTATCTACACTGCAAAATCCCCTTATTTTAAGAGGTCTTTGTTTTAGATTAAATACCTTAAAACTTAAATGTAATCAAATATCCATAAATGAATAAGTGTACATAATGCCGACAAAAATATTGCCAATAAAGGTTTAACATAATGAAGCCGTAGCATAGGAAACATAACAATTATAAATAATACTGACCACCAAAAATTCCAATCGTTAAAATAAACTATTTTTCCTAATTTGTAGCCTATCCACTCGACGATTAAAAATAGAAAAATCCACTTTAATGTATGAAGAATTTGGCTTTTAATTTTATTTGGGTAATTTGATAAGAAAAGAAATGCCGAAAAAGGATTAATGATAAACGAATGGACAATAAATGTAACTGGATGCTTTATTAACATATCCGGTTCAAATGACCATAGGTGGAAATATTCATCTGCAAAAAAGTGATATAAAAAATTCGATAATGCTATGTATAACATGGTTGGATAGTATAAATTAAAATTCTTCCAATCCCCCCAACGCCACGAAGCTAATAAAATCCATAACGAAATTAAGATATGCAATGATAACCCTCATTTAAACGTTCTATGCTGACACTTACCCTGTTACAGGTTCAAGATACTCTTCTTTTTATTGATTTATTTCTTTGCTTGTTTCCTTATCATTTGCTCTATTTGCACTCTATTTACTCTATATAGTCCAACAACTACAATTGTATGTATGAGCATAACAAGTGTATTAATCGTATAGCCGTTTATCTGTATAAATATTTCCTTTGTGTAGATAAAGCGAATAGCAAAGAATATTCCAATTAAAACTAATATGTCACACTGCAAATCTAAGAATTTTTTAGACATGCGCATTACTCCTTTTGATTATTAAAGTCATTATTATGTCTTTTCTCATCATCCAATTATTTACAATTCAAGAAAAGGATATAAGTGGAAAAATATCCCAAAAGAAAAATTTATGAACTAGAACCTGAAGAACTTGAAGAAATTGCTGACGCATTAGTTGATATAGAAACCGCACCAGTAATGCTATGTATTTTAATATTTTCATTTCAGATAATCCCTTTATTAGTATTAATAAAGGTGCATATTAGATGAATGTAAAAATATATAATTTACAATTGCGATTATCTTTGACTAATTGTTTTGTAGGATACCTGTACCTATGGCTTACAGAACGTACTGAAGCCGGGGCAAGGTTTCTCTCGCCCCGGCTCCTGTTTTACTTGCGGTGCTTCCCCTTCTTCTTGGGGTGCGTCCGGTGGAAGTTCCGAACCGCGTAAGCCGCGCTGATACAGCTGGCAATCGTTGCGATTGCTTGGAAGATGATCTCCATGTCACCTCCTTTCGTCAGAGACGAATAACAGCATGGCAGAAAGGGGCTAGTCAAGGCGAAAAGGAAAAAATTGTTATCAAATTTTTTTACGTGCCTTGACTCGCCCCGTTGCCATGCTACGATTAGACGACGAAAGGCAGACAAACAGGACCACCGACAGCTTTTAATTCGATCGAAGATCGAAGCCTAAAGACTATCCCTATTGACCTGAAGGTCAAAATTGTTGGTTAGATACAGCTGTATTTTTATCAACTTCCCCCTGCAATTCCAAAACTCCACTAATTACTATGTTCTTTTAAACCTTTATAATAAAATGGGGTGGTTTATTTGTATATTTCTCCTATGTTGCTTCATAAATCGAATGAAGCTTTTTCTGATTTAAAGTTTTTAACGGAACTAAAGCTTGATGGCATCAGATTAACCCTTTCTAAATTCGATGGAAAGGTGAAATTATATACACGGCACAAAAACGATGTAAGCTCGAAATTCAAAGAGCTGCATACGATCGATATTCCTTCCGGTACTATTCTCGATGGTGAAATTATTGTAACGGATCACGAAGGCAAGCCCAATTGGGAACTAATGATGGAACGATTTCAGTCTTCAAAATCATTGCATGCCATTCAATATTGCGTGTTTGATATTTTATATTATAAGCACGAAAACATGATGAATAAGCCTTTAATTGAACGAAAAACGCTTCTGGAAAGCATTCTTCCTACAGACAATAGAATTGCTTATGTGCAGCATATAGAAGGCCACGGCAGTCAATACTTTGATTTGATCAAGGAACAAGGTCTTGAAGGGATCGTTTTAAAGAAAGCTGATTCAAAGTATCGTCCTGGTACTCGCTCTGATCAATGGCTGAAAGTAATCAACTATCAGTATGAAAACATATTGATCACTGGCTTGCGCAAAAAAGAATTTGGTGTGCTGCTCTCTTTTGAAGATGGATCACCTGCTGGCTTAATGGAATTTATGAAACCAGCAGACCGAAAAAAACTATATGCGGAATATAAAAAACATATCCGGACAGAAACGGATGATTTTATTTATTTGGATTCAAAATTAAAAGGGGTTGTGAAATATCGCAACCTCACCAAAAAGGGCTATCTACGGATCCCATCATTCGAGAAATGGACAGCACAATAAAAGCGCTGAAGGGCATCTTCAGCGCTCTTTTATTGATTGAAAACATAGGAAGAAACATAGCTTTCAAGATGCGCGTAAACCACGGCGAAAGTGAAAACACAACTTGCAAAAGTCTATTCCTTATTTTCATCTGTTAAGACTTTTTCCCATATTTCATTAATTTTGGTCGTATGAAATTTCCGGATGATTGTTGACATAGATATAGTCGATTTCTCTTTTACCTGACTATAGGAAACACGGCCATACTTACGGTAAATTCCTAACAATTCTCTTTTACAATCATCTTTCGTAATAACAGGGGTTGCACGCTTTGTTTTCACCTTAAATCCACAAGCTTTTCGTAATTGGCTTCCGAAATGCTGTCTGTAAATCTCATTTGTATACGCCGTACTTTTTTTCAATTCCTCGATGGTAGCCGGTTGTCCGATTTCCGCGCTAATTTTTTTATACTCATCTATTAATTCCTGATCACTCACATCATCAGCCACATATTCCCTAATTTCTGAAGCACCACACGGGTTTATGATTTCTGCCCACGACATTTTCAAATGATTGGTTAAAACTCTTGAGCCGGAAACTGCTTCTTATTGCGTTTTTCTCGGTATACTTCCTTTTTAAAGCTTCCTAAACGCTCAAATTCGTCTTCCAATACCTTTAATAATTCTTCTTTAGGCAAAAGCACTCGTGCCGGTTTCAAGCCGATATGTGCGACTATATCGCGCCAGCTCATATCTAACCGGCGACAAATGGCACTGCTTGATAGCTGGCTGGGATTCTTGAATAAATCATAATCCTCTCGACTTGTTGAACCGATCCGTTCCAACTGCAATTTTAGCGCTTTAAGGGGTACCACCACATGCCTATCAAGCTAAGCTTAGAGTATAGATGAACTCATATTCCTCAAGTGCCTTTTTCTTGTCTGTAGGATGTTCTTGTATTGATGCTACAGTTATTTAAATCCCTACAAAGTGACATTAAACGTTCTTTTCATACGATGAGTGAAAACATGAGAAAAAGCCAAGGCTTTTCTTAAAAAGCGCTTGGCTGATTTTTTATCTCTCTTTACATTGGTTGAACACCTGATCCACCACAACAACCACATCTTCTGCCACCGTGACAACAAGGGCAACATCCACTTCCCTGACAGTGGTGACATCCACGTCCACTACAACAACAGCACATACCAGCCCCACCACAATAACGACAACATCCTGCACCGTGACAACAACTGCATTGGTGCATACACTCACCTCCATAAAATACCACACATAGTATATATATTTATGTGACATTGAATTTAGGCGTTACAAGCCGAAAACGAAACTGAAAATAAAATAAAAACAGTACCGAAAATAGAAAATACTACAACAACTCGATCAACTAAAACAACAGACTCTATACGGGGTACCACCAGCAAAACGCGGAAAACGTACGCTAAGCAAAATTCGACATGAAAATAGCCGATCTTCAGTACGTTAAGAAGAAAACCGGCTATTTTTTATTTCATATTTAAAGGGCGAAGTAAATCGACGGTTGTCCGAGCTTTAGATTCAAATCGATACTCTCCAAGGAAGTTAATATGCTCCCACCCCAATGGTGAAATATGATTCAATAGTTCTTCTTTTAATTCTCCTTTTTCTCTTAAAACGGCAACAGCTTTTTCCAAATAGACAGTGTTCCATACACAAATGGCATTAATGATGATGTTTAATGCACTAGCCCGTTGAAGCTGATCTTGTAAGGCACGTTCCCTAAGCTCTCCATGCTTGCCAAAGAAAATTGCTCGGGCTAATGCGTTCATGGCTTCTCCCTTATTTAGTCCCTTTTGTATCCTCCGTCGCATCGAGGCATCCGCAATATAATCCATAATAAATATGGTTTTTTCTATTCTTCCCATTTCTCGTAAAGCCTTTGCAACCTTATTTTGCCGAGCATAGGAACCCAACTTTCCCATTATAAGAGCGCCTGATACTTTTCCAACTTGAATGGAATGGGCAACGCGTAATACATCGTCGTAATTCTCACGAATTACTTTACGGTCAATCTTCCCTTTTAAAAGGGATTGAAGTTCAGGGAAAGCACTAGGTGGATCCATTGTAAATAGCTTTGAGTCTGATATATCTCGAAGTCGAGGAGCGAACCGAAAACCTAATAGATGGGTTAAACCAAAAATTTGGTCGGTGTATCCTGCTGTGTCCGTATAATGGTCTTCAATGCTTAAATCTGATTCGTGATGAAGTAATCCATCTATTACATGAACAGCGTCCCTAGCGTTGGTATTAATAACCTTATTATAGAAGGAAGAGAATTGATCACTTGTAAAGCGATAGATTGTAGCGCCTTTTCCTGTTCCGTAATGAGGATTAGCCTCAGCATGTAAAGATGAAACGCCTACCTGGACACGCATACCATCAGAAGATGACGTCGTTCCAGTACCCCAATAGGATGACAGTGCCCGTTTGTGATGAAAATTGACAAGGTGCGCTTGAGCCCGATTCATCGCATCCTCGTACATTCTCCATTGAGAGGTATTAGCCATTTGGCGATAAGATACATCCGGAGTGGCTTCAGCCATTTTAGTTAACCCAATATTGGTGCCCATAGCCATTAAGGTGGCCAGGAGTATTCTCTTCTCATCTTTGTCAGGAATTCGTCCCGTTGAAGCATGGATAAATTGCTCATCAAAGTCAGTCCAATTGGTTACTTCCGTTAATAGATCAGGAAGTTTAATTCTAGGAAGCATAGCGTAGAGGGATAAACTAAAATCTCTAGCTTCCTCAGGAACATCTTTCTCTAGTCGTTGGATATGTAGTTTTCCCTTATCCAAACTAATACCTTCCAAGTCATTACTGTTTTTTGATAGCCAATGAAGACGTTGATTCAACGATTTTTCTCTCTCAGCTAAGTAGTTTTCGGCAGAGATCGGTACAGCCAGTTTAATACCTTTGGAGTAATCATCTTGCCATTGTTTTTTTGTAACAAAATAATCTTCAATGTCCTTGTGTTGCCTACTGCCAACTACTGAAATATCTCCGGAACGAATGTGATTTTTCAATTCTGTTAATGCTGCCATTTCATAATAATGTCGATTAATAGTACCGTTTTCATCATAAACATGTTTCTCCCATCATGGAACAAATCCTAAGGGTGAGCCTTCTGGTATCCTGCGTTTTCCTGATTCATTCATTTCATGTATTGTATCCAGAGCCTTCAGCAAAGGTTGAGCTGCCGCAGTAGAACGAAATTCTATAGATTTAAGTAAAGTTGGTGTATATTTTCTCAGATAAAAAAACCTTTGTTCTAACAAGTCAAGATAATCATAATTAGACGGACGTGAAAGCTCCTTAGCTTCTTCAACTGATTGAATCATTTCTTCCCAAGGCATAACTGTTTCAATCGTTTCAAAAGGATCAAGACCTTCGTCTTTTGCCTTTATAAGAGCTAATCCTAAATTTGTAAAATGAATTAATTTTTCATTTACAGTTTTTCCATTCTGCTTCTGCATTTCATCCTGTGCTTTTCGACCTTTGCTTTGAAGAGAAACAATCTGTTTATCATGTATATCAATCGCCTGATCAATTAAGTCTTGGCTCAAATCCAATATGTAAGTTACTAATACACTGTATTTCTTGTCCGGTTTAAAGCGACGAAAAGCATACGGTTCATATCTAGCACCTAATCGAGATAATTGGCGGAAGCGATTGGGATGAATAGCATGGGTATTGATCTTTAACTCGAGTTCTCGAATAAGCTCTAATCGTTTAATTACCTTTAAGAATGTATCAGGTGAGGAAGTGCCTGGATATTCTTTTAACCACGCTAATGGAGTTTTTCCATTTTTCATTGTAGGTTCTAATAGAGAATCTAATTGTTGTTTTTGTTTCGTTGAAAGTGCATTGTTGATTTTTTTGAAAATCCATTTTTCTGCACGATCTCGAGCCTCCCAAATAATCCTTTCAATGGTAGTCATACCAGGTAAAATAACTTTTCTCTTACGCAACTTCTCAATAGCTTGACGAATCAGATGCAACGTATTTCCATTTTCAATGGCCTGTTGAAATAAATAACGGGAGAGATACCGATACTCACTTAATGAGAAGTTTTGATATCCGTATTCTTGTCTAATTTCTTCAAGATGTTCACGCCTAGTAGGCTCCCTTTGAGCGTACAATGAAAATGAATCAGGGTTTACATCTAGCTGTTTTGCTAAATAAGATAAAATCAATGGATTTACTTCTTTTACATCGGTTAAGGACCACCCGGGATACCTAAGCAGACATAATTGAACAGCAAACCCCAAACGATTGTGATTCCTTCGATGGCGGTTGATTATTTCTAGATCATGGTTGGAAAAGGTGTAAAAGGTGGCTAGATCCCATTCTGTAATATCGGATGGACGCAAAAATTCTTCCCGTTGTTCCGGCGTAAGTAATTCTTTTCCCCTCATACGTATCCTCCTATCTCTTATAACAATTCCATTTTACCTTTTAATTTTTTTTGGTCGGGATTTGTATATAAAAGAGTCGTATTTACATTCGAATGACCTGCTTGATTGGCAACCTCATGGATACTAAACCCCTTTTCAATTGCATTCGTACAAAAGAAGTGACGGAGTTGGTGGGGTGTAATAGTTGAGCTATACGTTTTAAAAAGGCGGTTAACAACCGTGCGATCTAGTATTGCTCTTTTTTTACTAATAAAGAGGTAAGGCGATTCCTGAGCAACAACGGAGCAATCCCTTTCTTTGAGATACTCCCTTACTGCATGAGTAATCCTACTATTTAAAAGGATGATACGCTGTTTTTCTCCCTTTCCATTTCTGATAATACATTCCCCAGTCTGTAGGTTCATGTCTCTTAATTTTATGGATAAGGCTTCAGAGATCCTTAGTCCGCTGTATGCTAGCAGAACAACAATTGCGTAGTTTCGTTTATTTTTGCTTTCCAAGATGGTTTGCAGGAACTGCTTTACTTCTATCTCGGTAACTTTTGTAGGAGAAGCATAAGCTTTTTGAACTTTAAGCATATCCGTTTTATAAATCACTTTTTCCTCTTGTACATTTTGATCAATAAGAAACGTATTGAATTTTGAAAGGCTACTAATCTTATGATTTATGGTTCTAGCATTTTGGACTTTAACATTTTTTAAAAAACTTATGTATTCTAAGATATTTTGTCGATATAATGCGCTGCATTCTAATCCATACGATTCCTCAAACCATTTACGATATTGTTGAACATCTAAGAGGTAGCCTTTAATCGTATTTATACTTTTTCTTTCTTGCTGCAGATAAAAAATGAAACCCTCTATTAAGTTCATAGTCATTGACCTCGCTAAGAATAATTGTGTTGCATTAGAATTAGACATATTTGATACCAATTGTGTTGCATTAACCAACTTAACTATAACCTTTAGATATAGCTAATACAACACAATTAATATTGTGTTGTATTAGCTTACAATAAAATTTATTTTACATACTGAAGAAGATAACTAACAAAAAATCACCACTTCAAAAAACACTTAAAACTCCGTCAATTTTTTCGAACGGAAGTTTCAAGTGTTGAAGAGTATTTATTTTTAATAAATAATTCAAATTTTCATTTATCACTTTTGTAAAATTCAATAACTCTTTGATAGGTGGTAGGGAATGGTTTTATGTTTAATTCCACAGCTTTTATATCAGCCATAATTTTTTCTTCCCGATTATTCATTATGAATATAAATTGTCTTATAGATTTTTTATACATTTTATTTAAATCGGTTTGATCTAAAGCTACATACGTTGTCTTATTTTTCTTAATCTTAACATCTTCTTTAAGTAAACTACTGTTCCCAAATTCGTCAACAAGCAATAAATCAAAAGTCGTATTATATGGAACAGCATCAAATTTTAAACCATTGATTTTATCACTTGTTAGGGGAGAATCTTTCTTAATTAAATAATCTAATGCGTTATTATTTTCTCCAATCCAATCAGGTTCTGGGAAGTAATTTTGTTCAGAAGTCATTTTATTCTGTTCTAAGCTAAAAGATTGATCTTGTAGCATTTCTTTAGTTAAATTAATATCTTCGCTTTGTGCAAAGAAACGATAGCTAGAAAGAATACTGCCATTATAACGATATACGTCACTGGTTTTTTCTAAAGGAAAAAAAGTTAGTTCTTGCATTCCATTTTTGCCCCATTTTAAATCAATATTAATAGTAATTGATGTATGAGGAGGAACATCATATAAAATGGAAGGAACCCATTTTGAAGAACTTGAAGGTTTTATTAAAATATTATCATTTCCTTGTAGAAATATAGGCTGAACAGTGATATTGTCTTTTGTATTATTTTCATAAATTAATTTACCTGACATAGTAGACTTTGATATAGGTAATTTTAAATAAGAAATTTCATCTCCACGTACTGATTGTTTTTTTATATACTCATCATTTGGAACAAAACTTAAGACTTTTGTGAAATCACCTGATGATGTTGATGCAACTTTATGAGATTCATTTAACATTTCCATTTTTTTTGATACGATAACACTCTCATTATCTTTATTAAGATAGAGTAGGTCTTCTTTATTATTCATTTTTCTATCAACTGCCTCTTCATCAGTTTTACAAGATGTTAACACTAATAATAAGAATAGTGTTATAACCATATGAACTTTTTTCATATATTATATATTCCTTTCATTAAAAATTGTAGCGCTGTAAATAACAGCGCTACAATTTTTAAATTCCCCTATTAAAATATATCGCTATCGGAAGTAGCTTTTTCATATATTGCTCCATTCATTGTTGCAGTATGGAGTGTCATACCAGTAAAGAAATTTCCATCAAGTGGAATATATTTCTTTTTAGCTTCAGAGACTGCATCTCCGAAAGCAACTGCTGTATCTCTCGGACCCTTAATAGTAATATATCCAGCATCAACATTTCTTAGATTTGTTTGTGCTGATGTAGTTGTCCAAAGATGCTGTCCGTTTGTTACACCCTTGCTATATACATAGTAATTACTAAATCTTAAATTTGTAGTACCAGTAGCATAATTACTAAAGCTTGCAGTTCTCATTTCAGAAGAATCACTAGTGTCTTCTTCTACAAAATCAACAGTTTGTGGATAATAATTAGGATCGTTCTCTATATTTTCCCAAGCCTCTTCCCAATTAAATTTAAGCTCATCACTTGAGCTTTTACTAGCTGCATAGGTATTACCACCTGCAATAGTCGAAGCCAATAAAGCAACGCCAAGTAATCCATAAATTCTTTTCAATTCTCATCGCCAACTTTCTATGTATTTAGCACCCTCCTAATATATAACATTTTTACTAATATTTCTACACATATTTACAAAATTTTAATTAATTACCTATAAATAGTAGATTTGTGTCGTATTTGCTTAACGTACGTTTTCCGCGTTTTGCTGGTGGTATCCCATTAAGTTCTTTTCAAGAAGTGGGAGGTTTTATGAACGTTAGATATGGGCGGAAGATTTTAAAATAAGTTTAGATTCTGATACAACAAAAAAGAACATAATCGCTTATGATCATGCTCTTTTTATTTATTTTATTCTAAAGTTATCGAGTTCTTCTTCTGATAGTTCATCAGGCTTTTTTCCAGTTGCCTTGCAGTATTTGTCCATATCTCTAAAACGAATATTAGGTAATTTTACTGTTGGATCGGTAAAAATCCCATCTGGAAAGGCTTGATCCATATCATCTACAACACGATTTTTATTTCTCAATATCTTTCGTTCCTCCCTCAATGCCGTTATACCTCTTGGACTTTTAACAAAGACAAAATCCTTTACTTTTGGCATAGTCTATAACCTCCCGGCATGTACTTAGAAACTAATTCTTGTGAGGCTTCAGTATCGAAATACATATATGGCCTACCTTGATGATAATTTGCTAAATTGGCTTTTAACTTACTATAGTAAAGTTCATTGTAGTTTAATTTCGCATAGAGTCCTACATATCCTTCAAATTCCTTATAAGAAAAACTGACACACATCGCAAATGCTAATAAATTCTTTCCAACACTGCTATAAACTTGTTTTGAAGATTGAAATTTATTGTGAGGTGCAGATTCCATTAGTACTATATGGATAATTTGGTTCTCTGTCTGCTCTTGTATTGCGATAACCCCTTGTATTTCATCTTTCCCTTCAACAAACAATCCAAACACTTTATTTATTTCATGTTTAATAATGGTATCCCAATCAAACCAGCCGTTTCTTTGATTTAATCTGTACTTTCTAACATCAGTTTTATTAAGGATCTTAAAACAAATATTTTCTAAATGTCCAGTTTTTATATTATAGATCATAGTTTAAGGCTCTTTCTTTGAAAATATTCTTTCTTCTATTATATCATATACGACGCTTTTTCTCTTGAATCAATAGCCAATTAATAACAATGATTAAAGAAGGATCTTTATCGCTAACTGCTGGTTGTAGAATGCCGTGAATTTACAACGTTAAGGATATTACAGCAAGAAAAATCCCAATCTCTCTGTTTCATAAATGAGAAATTAGGATTAATTTATTCAACAAATGCACCTGTTAATTCAATGACAAGTGGAGTTACTTATCAATTTTTAAATTTTCGAAAAATTCTATTAGATTATTGTCGGGGTCAGATACACCGAAATCACGTACTCCCCACCACTGGTCACTTAGTTTCGCATTTGAATGCAAAATACCCAACGGCTGTATGTGTTGATACAGTTCATCAACACCCTCTACTTCTATTCGACAACTGGCAGTTCCTGCAATAAACGATTCTGCACCTGAAACGACCGGTGTTGAGTTGCTGCGAGTACGCCAGCTTTCATCACTGGCTTCCCAAAGATGGATTAGGCGAACATCATTATAAAGAAGCACCGCGAAACCACCCTCATGGTAGCCCAGGGAAAAACCAAGCTTTTCACAATAAAAATCTAAGCTTCGTTTAATATCTCTCACTGGTAAAGCTGGAATGGCTTGCAACATTTTCATATCCTAATTCCCCTTTCATTACTAAACCATTTACAAATTTCAAATAATTTATCAACAAAATAATTCTTCAAAAGAATCATATTTCCTTTTTTAAGTAACTTGATCCTTTAGTTCAATAAATCGTTAATCGATTTTGCTGAACTTTTGGAAAGAGTATAGATGGTATGAGTATCAACGCTAGGAAATAGAATCTTAGTGCTTTTTTATTTTCAAAATATTGTTAATTTATGGAATAATATTGAAATTAACTTCGTTATATAGGTTGAATACAGAGTGAATTAGAATTAGGGGGATGGTAACTGTGATTAAAAAAATGTTTATTCTTTTTATGTTATCTTTTCTTATGATTTTCAGTTTAGATTTGAGTTCTGCATCTGCAGCAGGAATCATCAACAAGAGCAATAATCAGCTTGAATATTATGAAAACAGTCAGCTGAAAAAAGTGTTTAGGGTGGGCACAGGCAGAAGTCAATCACTTACACCTGAAGGGAAATTTAAGATTGTGAATAAAATTGTGAACAGACCTTACTACAAGGACAACATTCCAGGTGGTGATCCGCGAAATCCTCTTGGCAACCGCTGGCTTGGATTAAATGCGAGGGGAACATACTTGTACAACGTATGCCATTCATGGCAATAACAATCCGAACTCAATTGGCGGATACGTTAGTAGTGGTTGTGTTCGAATGTTCGATAATAAAGTAGAATGGTTGTTCGAGCAAGTGCCGACCAACACACCAGTAATCATTACTTCTTTAGGTAAGTCATTTGATTCTATTGCTGCATCGATTACAGTTATGGCGGGTGTGAATCAGCTAGAACGGGATCTTATCCGCATGCGACAGCATGAAGGGATTGAGCTGGCCAAGAAGGAAGGAAAGTTTAAAGGTCGGTTAAAGAAATATCACAAAAATCACGCAGGAATGAATTATGCAGTAAAGCTATATAAAGAAGGAGGTATGAATCGGAGCGACGGATTCGTCCAGCGTAGCATGAAAGTCATAGTTAAAGTCGCTATCGAAGGGGGAGTACCAAGGAATGTTCCATCCCATACGTTCCTTGTAGCGTTGGAGCTTGGGAAATGGAGATATCAGAGCCAGTGACGTGTTTCGTGCATGGAGGTGGGTGAGATGGCCGATGTTGTCCGCAGCTTTTCCGAAGGTAATGCTTTACGCTTTACCCACTTGTAGTATCCACTTCTTGATACTTTAGCCAGATGGCAAAGTAGCTGTATAGAATGATTAGATAAATCATCAATGATTTGAAATAGATTACTAGGTTCTAAATCAATTCCCCCTTTCACATCTTTAAAAGCTTTTTTAACAGTTCGTTCTCAGCTTCTAATCGCTTTATTTTCTTTTGAGGATTTTCAATAGTAGATGGAGAGACTTTACCAGACCCACTTTTTCTTCCGCGTTTCTCTCTAAGACCAACAATTCCATCTTCACTAAACTGTTTAACCCACCGTTGTATGTTTTTTCGATGAATGTTTAATTCTCTGGAAACAGCTGAATAATTCTTCTTTTGATGATATAAATCCACCGCTTTTTTCTTAAACGATATATCATAAGTCTCTGCTTTTTTCTCCATAAAAAATACCCCCTCCTAGTAGACAGATTAATGCGCTTTTTTAAATGTGTCTACTATAAGGGGAGCATACCAGTTGCAGAATTGCGCCCTATTCTGGAATAACAGAAGAGCTTCAATTAGCTATTGCTGTAATCGTTTATTAAGTCCATCTAATAAAACTTGAAGACCAAATTCAAATTGTTTGTCACTATTTATGGATACTGAATAATCAGCAAGTTCAACTAAAGACGGATATTTACTAACAGGTAAAGACTGAAACATATTTCTTGCCTGTTCAAAAGCTTCATTAACCTCTAATCCTTGGATTTTAGCTATTTGAACCTGTATCATTTCATCTCTTACAAATGAAAGAACATAATTATTAAATAAACTAGCCGTAGCTGGAACATCCTCTGACCTAAAACCAGCATTAATAAGAATTCGGTATATATTCTCAATTAATTGAAGTCGATCAGGAGTCATTGGTACTGTTTCGGTCATTATTTCTACTGAATCCCGAATAGACAACAATGCTTGTCGAAACTCATTCCCAAGTTCAATGAGCTGCTCATACCATTCTTTAGACGAATCAGGAAATGAGATATTTTTAGAGATCTGCTCAGATAATAACTGTAATAATTCATATTTATTTTCGATGTGCCAATATAGAGATGCAGCACTTGTATTAAGGGCATTCGCCACATTTCTCATAGACAGTTTTTTTAAGCCATCTTTATTAATCAAGTCGATCGCTGTTTGAATAATTTTACTTTGATCCAGCGATTCATATTCTGAATTTTGTTTTTTTCTAGCCATTTGTATACCTCCTATACCCATTGACAATATTAACATTTATGCCTTAAACTTAACACTGTTAAACAAAAATTTAACAGTGTTAAATTAATGGGGTGATTAAATATTGAAAGGGAATAATAAGAAAAACAAATTAAATCAAAGAAATTGGTTACTAATTTTTCATTTAATTTCAACCGTTCTATTTGTTGGAGGCAGCTTTACTCAATGGCTTCTTTTGATTTCAGCTTTAACAACAATTACGCCTGATGTTTTAAAGGTTTCTCATCATCTAATGCATATTGTGGACCTATCATTGATAATACCTGGTCTTTTAGGAGTTATTATTACTGGTATATTCCTGTCCCTCAAGACACACTGGGGATTTTTTAAACATTACTGGATTATTACTAAAGAAATCATAACTTTAATTACTATAGGGATAGGTAGTATTTTAAATATCTGGGTTCAAGGTTCAATTAAAATTACTACTGAAAAAGGATTAAATGCGCTGGATGATCCAATATATCTTCATGACCGAAATATGCTAATAATCAGTGCCGCCATTCAGACCTCATTATTGGTTTTTGTCATTGTTATTTCTGTTTTGAAGCCATGGGGTAAACGGAAGGGAAAAATAAATTCGGTAAACTCATAAATTATTGCTTATTAACAAATACAGCTAAAGTGTCAAAAACCTCGTTGAGATTCAACGAGGTTTACAATTAATCAATAATGAAGGGTCTTTATTTTAATATAACCCAAAAGTATAAAGTAACTTTCCTATAGAAATGCGCCCGATTGCGGAAGATCGTTTTACTGTATGTTGGCTGTACTTTTATTCCTGAAAAGCCCCCATATGTTCATCTTATTTTATGATTGATAGAATTCAGGTATCAGACCATTTTTGCCAGTTGCGCCTCAAGACGATCGAAGTTCTGTTCGTTTGCCTCGACGGCGAATCTCCTCACCTTGTCGCATTCAGCGGCCGACTCGTGAAGCATGCGCCAAGTAAGCTCGGTCTTGCCTCCTAGCTCGGTAAAGGTGACGGTCAGCAAAAATTCGTGGATCGGCTCCAGATGACGGAGGACGATCCGTTCAGGTTTCACCACCTCGACAAATACGCTCTTATTCTCGTAGTCGACGCCATTGGGTCCGTGCATGACGTAGCGCCAGATACCCTCCGGCCGCATATCGAACTCATGAAACGTGTTCGTAAAGCCCTTAGGCCCCCACCAATGCACCAGGTGATCCGGATCGCTGAACGCTTTGAACATGTGTTCACGCGACGCATTAAAGATGCGCGTATTGACGATCTCGCGGTCTGAGATCGCTTCAGAATTATTATTTGTCGTAACCTCGGAAGACATTATGAATTCTCTTTTTTTATGTTGACTGACGTTCAGCTGCTTGAGAATTTCTTCTAGGCGGTCCCAAGTTTCGGTGATTCCTTGCAGCATGCCCATATCCATGACAGTCTTGAGGCCCTCCGCTGACGCATATTCACCACGGTTAATCAGCTTCGTCTTGCCGCCGAGATCAATGAATTCCAATGTAACATCAGTCGATGGCATGGCGTCATTCGTATTTCCTTCAGCATCCGAGAAGAAATCGACGTATACTATCTTCTCCGGCTCGATGATCTCCTTATAAACCCCTTTGCCCCAAGATTCCATACCGTAAAAGTCACCTTGGTTTTGGTCGACGCACTTCATGCAGTAGTGCCAAACGCCGCCCGGCCGGAAATCGACGTTGCAGACTGGAAGCTCCCACCCTTTGGGACCCCACCAGTGTTTGAGATGCTCGGGCTCTTTAAACATCTTGAACACGAGGTCGCGCGGCGCGTCGAAAATACGCTCCAGCACGAGTATCCGATCGTTCTCTACCCTCGAAATCATTGCGTTGTTGGACATTTCTAATTCCTCCTCAGATAAATGATAGATCTTAAGATTTTTCTTTGTTTTGCAGTTCCTACAAGTATTCGATCAGGTTGTCGAATCTTTCTTCCCAGACGCGGCAGTTGCATCCGTCCATTCCCATTTCCTTTTTGTATATGTTGTGCCCCTCAAATCTTAGCTAATTCTTCCTCAAGTCGATCAAGCGTTGATTTTGCACCCTCAATGGCTCCATACTCCTTAACCGCTTTGTCAAGTTCCTCTGCTGACTTAAAGAGCATCCACATAGTGAGTTCGGTCTTATCTCCTTGATCGGAAAATGTTACCGTTACTCGAAAATGTTCCTCCTTTCCGTCGCCATGGGAGTAAACGAGTCGCTCAGGACTCACGACCTCTATGAAGTCAATTTTATTGTTATAATCGACACCATCGGGTCCATGCATGACGTAAGTCCATACACCGCCTGGCTTTACATTTATTTCTTGAACCGTAATTGTAAAGCCTTTCGGCCCCCACCAGTGCTTTAGATGCTCAGCCTCGGTCCACGCCTTGAACACAAGCTCGCGTGGTGCATTGAAGGTACGCGTGATAACCAATTCACATTTCTCGGTGTTCATTGTAATGCTGTTTGTTGCAGTTTCCTTTGACATTTCCATTCCTCCTAATCAATTTTTGTTAAGTTATTTCGCATGACTTAATGAAACGGCTTTTCGTTTTCTATGGTAGAAAACATAGGATCCAGCAATCAAAATGTACCCAATAATGAAAAATACCCAAGGATCGCCTACTGCTATAGTTGAATACATGGCACCCGTCAAATCGATGACAAATCCGGCATACGCCCATTCCTTAATTCGCGGAAAGCCGGGCATCAGTATCGCTATTACACCTAACAATTTGGCAACGCCAATAAAGGGAAGAAGGTATGCGGGGTACCCTAAATGTTTGAATAAAGCAACTGCTTCAGGGGCGGACATTATATCACCAATAGAACCTAAAAGCATTAATGCTATCAACAGCCCCGTAAAAAACCAGTATCCGATTGTTATTTTCTTCAGAGATACCTTATTTCCTTCTTTGGTTTGGTCATTCCTAATAAGTTTCCGATCTTCTACAGACGTCAAAAGGTTTGCCATGACCTCATTCCTCCAATATCGTTTTTTTAATAATCTTTGGCAGGACTCCTACTTGTCGTCATGGTTCACATCCTTTCTTTGTAGGTCCTGCAGGTAATCGTCCAAGCGGTCGAATCTCTCGTTCCAAATGTGGCGGTAGGACTCTAGCCAGGAATCAAGCTCTTTGAACGGCTCGGCCCTCAGCTTGTAGATCCGTCGATTGGCGATTGCATTCACCTCGACGAGCCCTGCATTACTAAGTACACGAAGATGTTTGGAAGTTTGTGGCTGACTGAGCTCAAGTCGATCGGCAATCTCCCCTACCGTGAGAGGGCCGTTACGTAAGAGTTCGACAATGTGTAGTCGGTTAGGCTCAGCAAGAGCATTCAAAGTTGTTTTCATGAATTCAATATACCTTAAAAGGAATATTCCTGTCAAGGAATATTGAAAATATTTTTTAGCAACGGTTTTCTGATGCTCGATAAAAAAGGATAGAGGACATTAACACCAGGAATTAAAGGTTCTAATGTCCTCTAACAAAAAAGGATTTTATTATTTCCGCTAAGGTTTAAATGTAGAAATTACAGATATCTTGGGGTTATCCGTTATTCAAGAATATGGCCCGATTGTTGAATAGAAACAATGCCCTTTAGTTCAACAAAACGTCAAAGTATCACATGAATACTTTATACAAATCTAGTTAACATAATCAAAATTATCGGCAACAAAAAGGGTTGGGTATCCAAAAGGGTCCCAATCCTTTTTGTTGTTACTATAACAACCGTTCTAGGAAGCATTCTAATGGCCAATTATCCTAATCCTCTTTGACTAGTATAAATCAATCCCAGGCTGTTACAGTGGAATTTCCGCCAGAATATTTAGCAAGATAAAATTCGGCTTGATCACCATCGACATATCCACTGATATTTTTAAAGACATGACAACCATTTGGAAAATCATTACTACCTGGTGTTTTAAAGTTGAGACCTATAGTACCATCATTAGAATATACTTTATCATCTGGATTATACGGATCTTCTTCATATAACTGATAATCACCTGGTTGACTATCAGAACTGAGACAAATTTTAAAATCGCCTCCACCTGATAGAAAGATTTCACTTTGGTTGGTAAATTCATCGCTCCCTTGATTATCCCAATCTCCTTCTCCTGCTGTTACTGCTGCTAAAGCAGAAAAGGGGGAACTGACAATCATAATTAATGTTAAAATCCATGCTCCAATCTTTATTTTCCTCATACTTTAACCTCCTTTTTTTAACTAACATTCAAAATTTTAACATATTATTCTTGTTTTTTAATGAAGGATTATACCTGTTTATTCGTTGTTGTTGTAATAAAGTTTTGTTATTTTTGGATTTTGGTTACCCTGGCATTTAAGGTTAATACGAAAAACATCAGAAATATAGGTTATTGAACGAGATATTAAACATGCATACTCTATACAATTTCAGTTTACATAATTGCAATTATCGGTA
The DNA here is from genome assembly GCF_030817055.1 of Bacillus sp. V2I10. Lineage (NCBI taxonomy): Bacteria > Bacillati > Bacillota > Bacilli > Caryophanales > Bacillaceae > Bacillus > Bacillus sp. V2I10. The sequence goes on from NZ_JAUSYV010000001.1 coordinate 3,296,767, forward strand.
CATAAAAAGGATCTTCACTGGAAGATCCTTTTTGCTGCTTATTAAACAATCGCACTCGTTAGCTCAATCTTTAGTTGCTACTTTGGAACACCTCAATTATGGTTTTTAAAAATATTGCACATGTTCAGAGACCCACTGAGTGAAGGTTTGTGCGGGCCGACCAGTAATCTCTTCGACAGTTGGAGTCACCGTATAAGCCGATTTAGGCGGATTAAGGTGCCAACGAATTACGTAATCAATAGCGTCCTCCTGAACCCCCATCCTCCTCATCTGCTCACGTTCTTCTTCTTCAGAACTCTCAACAAATTGAATGTCACGTCCGATGACCTCACGAATAATCCGAACTTTATCTTGAACGGACAAACTCTCAGGCCCTGTTAATGTATATACTTTACCTGCATGACCGTCCTCAGTCAGTCCGACTGCTGCGACTCTTCCAATATCGGCTTCATGAACAGGAGCAATTCGTGATCCCCCAAACAGATCTCGAACTACCCCCTCAGAGCGTATGGAGTCTGCCCATTTCCGCGCATTTGCCATAAACTCAAAGGCTTGAAGTTGGGTCCACTCTAGATCGCTTGCTTCAACTGCCCTCTCGAAAGAACCCTTCTCGCCGTTCCATAAAACAGTAACTCTGCGTACTCCAGCCTTCACAGCAAGTTCTACGATTTCCGGTCCCGTTTCCAACGGGGTATATTCTGCACCTGTTGTAATCAAATGCATGCTGCTTACGCCAACCAACGCAGAAACTAGCGTACTCGGATCACTTAAATCTCCGGCGACAACCTCCACATCAGCAGGAAGATTGGCTTGCAGTGGATTACGTGTCAATGCTCGTACCTTTTGCCCCCTTCGAATCAGTTGGTCCACGACGTGCCGGCCTACTGTCCCCGTTGCTCCCGTTACTAAAATTGTCATTGTTCATCCTCCTCTACGGGTACCCACTTATCCCGGTTTTCCTTCATTAGGTTGATTTGCTTTTCCAAACGGACTTGCGCCTCATCCAATGCCTTTTTTTGCCGTATCACTTCATTCAACTTGGTTTCATATATTTGCAGCAATTCTTCACAATACTCGTCTTTTTTGTCGTACTCTTGATCTTCAGGGCAATGCAGAATATCTTTAATCTGGTCGGTTGTTAGACCTAAATTAAGATATAGTTTGATCGTATTAATAGCTTCGATAATCGAATTCACGATAATTATTGTTAAGACGAGAAACAGTTAACAACCCTTTTTTCTCATAATGCCGTAAGGATCGAGAACTGATCCCGGTCATTTTAGCTATTTGACTTATTTTCAAAGCTCCACCTCCCTTATTTTAAAATTACTAATTTCATCATAAAGTATGACACTAGTGTTAAAGTCAAGTTTTTTTAGATATTAAAATACCATTTGGTGATAAAGGTATTACCTGCGTATCTGATAAACCATTATGAATTGTTCGTCGGAAAAGATTGTGATATTTAAGTCACGTCTTGGCATAACTGCACCCGTTGTTGAAGAAGATCCAAAGGATCGAATGAATACTCTATACAAATCTAGTTAACATAATCAATCCTAGAGGAAGTTGCAAAAAAGAAAACCCCTTGATTACCAAGGGGTTTTTCACTGTCCGGATTTATCATTTATGCACGTTTTTATACAAGGCTGATAGATCAACGTTTTCAACTGCGGAAGAAGCCGGTTGGCTGCATAAAAAAAAGGGTGTTTATGCATGTTACTTTAGAATAAAGTTTGATCATTTCTATGATCCTTATTCAATTAAAGCCCCCGATTGTTGAAGATCATTTATGTTGTCTTATCGAAGAATAGCGCCCTATAATGGAATAACGAAAATAGAAACACGAATGCAAATTAGCTTATTTTTCTTCAACTAACGCCATCCGACCGTGGAACAAGAGGGCAACAGTAAAGTTAACTCTTTTTCCTATAGGGGTTTCACCAGCAAAACGCGGATTTACAACGTTTAGGATATTCCAGTATTAAAAATCCCAATGTCTCAGTGATATAAATGAGACATTGGGATTTAATTATTCAACAATCGCGCCCTTTTCTTGAATAACTAATATGCTTTTAGAAGCTGGTATTGGGAAGATCAAAATCTGTTAGAATTGGTACGTACTTATATAGCATTAGTACCCGTTCGTTGAGTAACTTTATTCATCTTCTAAATAAACATCGAAATCTTTAACATGACTGCATTCCCAGTAATTTCAACATCATAAGATTCGCTTTTTTTCGAAATTTGCACCATAACGGGGTTAAGCCGAGATACGTGTAAAAATGGGTCATAAGCTGGATTTTACTTCCAGTTATGACCCGTTTATTGTGTAGTAGTATCGTCTTTTCAACTCTCGATTCCCGATAGTTGAATACGAATTTAGCACACCTTTTTTCGTAATATTCCTACTACAAGTAGTAGCAAGGGAAAGAAAAACCCAAAGGTTAAAGCATAGGGTGTCCATATTTTGGCGGTAAAGAATTCGTAATAAACAATGTTAGGGCTTATGACAAGGGATAATACAACGGTTATCATCCCTAGAGGATAAGTTAGCGAGCGATATTCCTTCAAATTTAATGTTTGGGCAAGTCCTAAAACGGAAGCATAAAAACAAATAGTCATTTTAAAAAAGATAGAAATAAACCAAATTACAGCTATCACTGCCTCTATCCTTTGCAGAAATTCACCTATATTGATTTTTTTAGCTAACATATAGGTTGGATACTGAATTCCTGCCGTATGATAAGCTCCAATAATACTAATTGAAAGAAATGTAATCAAAATGGTAACGATTCCTCCGATTAGAGTTCCTATCAAGAGGACATTTCCTGTTTTTTTCGGATCATTTACATAAGGAAAAATGGTTAAAAACACAATTAATTCTAAGAACAGCACTCCGATATGGACAACATTTGCTCTTAGTAAAGTTTTGATATCCGCTTCAAATATAGGCTGTATTTTTTTAAAGTCGATTTGAGGAGCAGTAGTTAGAACAACAATAAATAAAAGAAAGATAACCAAAGGCATCAAAATCTCGGAGGATCGTGAAAATACTTCAAGTCCATGGCGAATACCCATGATGACAATGGAGAGAAATATTATGATAATGGCTTGTATGGGGGTTTGAGGCATAATTTGTGTTGTGATAAAATCCCCGATTACCCTAACCAAAAATGCACATATAATAAAGAAAAACGTAAAATACAATACGGAAATCGTTTTTCCTAACCATTTTCCAAGAATTTTTTCACTAAGTTGAAACAACGTCAAATTTGGGGAGAGTTTCGCCAAGGCGTTATATAAAGGAATAAACAATAAGCCTATTCCTAACCCAACAATGCTTGCTATCCAAGCGTCTTGTTTCGCTTCTTGAGCAAGGCTAGATGGTACAATCAAAATCGTTGTACCAATATTAAATAAAACTACTAACATCATCAATTGAAGTGCAGATATTTTATCGTTTTCGATCATTTTATCATCCTTTATTAATCTTCTTATTAATTTAACCAATTTTAACCAATTTTAACCAATTTTAACCAATTTTAACTAAATTTATCCCTACTATTTGTAAATTGGGTGTTTTTGCTCAATCCCTCGAAAGGTCCATTTTGAAAAATACAACGCAGATATTGTAGTACTAGAAAATGAGACACTTTTTGACCGGTTACACCTTATCGTGGTGAAAACCGGTTATTTTTTTACTCAGTTTTCCTTAGCGTTGTAAATTCGCGTTTTGCTGGTGGTACCCCATGCCCATCAAGCTAACAAAGTAAATTACTAGATACGAAATGATCCTTGTTTCAAAACTAGCGAGTGATGGAAAAGTAGGCATGCCAAAGAAGCCCATTAAAACGCGATTTTTTCGCTAGGCAGCTTGTCTATGCTTCACCGTCGTTTCATACACAACCCCTAGAATATCAAAGACGGTCATCTTCTTATACCGATGACATTTACGACCGTTCTTTTTTAGCAGCTGATAAAGGCGATGCAGAATTTTCAAAAGTTCTTCTGTGCCAACTGCTATCGCTTGAAACAGTAACGGAAAGTAATCTTTAATCATATAAATCGCTTTGTATTCACTCAGCTCCTGCTTTTTCTTTTCAAGCAGAAGCTGTCGCATTTGAAACATCGTAGAAGAACAGAGGAGAATGCCAATGAGTTGTCCATATAAATGGCACTCTAGGCGTTCTCTTTTAATATTTTTACATTCATCAATTTCAAAGAATGACTTCCACGTTTTAAACAAAATCTCAATCTGCCAACGAAGTGAATACAATGAATGGACGTAATTCGTCAGTACTTCTTCTAGCGACGTGTTCGTGATATATACATTCATGCCCATTAAACGTTTACTTTTATCCTTCATGACAATGCCTTTCTTCTTTTCACGTATCGCTTGGTTTTTCAGGCGTGTTTGCGTTTGATCATCTGTTAAACGATGGATAATGACACGTGCTGGAAGCTTCTGATTTTGGCCAATGTATGCCTCGGGGATTTCGATCGTTTCACCAGGGGTTAGACCAGACATCATTTGTGTCATATCAAGCTGGATGTATTCTGTTTGCTTTTTTAACGTGCCATTGTTGAAGTATTCTGGCTCAGGGTTCTTGATATAAATGCGTGTATTCAGCTTCAACCGCGAGATATAGTAAGCCTCTTTATCATGAATCGCTTGTAAGTCTCCTAAATCGAAGTAACCAAGATCACGCAAACACAAATCGCCCGCCTCTACGGTTTCAAGGCAGATGGTACCGTATGTTTTATCATTATTCTTTCCTGGTCCAAGCTGCACGTTAAGAAATTGACCACTAAGTAAATCATATTCCAATTGGATTTTCACGCCTGCCGTATTACTACTCCCACCTGAACCTTGATAGTCAGTGGCGAAATGATCAGGCAGTTGAAACACTGTCGCATCTAAAATACGGATACGATTGAAAGTAGAGATCATGTGTGCAGAAAGCGATTGATTTGAACAGAGTTTTTGTGTGAGAAGAGAAGTAAAGACTTCTCGAAGAAATGCGACAGCTGCTGGATTAAAGCGTTGATTCAGTCCTTCTGAGCTCATCAGTACCCCAGTGGAAGCTTCTAACTGACTGCACAATTGTGTAAGTGATGTGCTAGCGATTTCTTGACTAAGCCATACGCAAAGGGCAATGAGTTCGTTTGCTTGATACTTACTAGATCGCTGTACAAAGCCAACTTGTTTGGCGATATCTTGTAGGACTACTGGAGATAAAAAGTATTGTAGTTCTTGTGCGAAAAGATTCAGTTCATTTGAAATGATAGGATTCATTAAAAACGCCATCCTTTCTCGTAAACTTCTTACGATAAGCATAGCGTTTTTTCATTTTGAGGGTATGATTTTAACTTCGCTTGATGGGTATGGGGTAGCGTCAGGATTTTGACATTTTACAACGTTAAGGTAAAAACTCTTGTATCAATAGGGTTTACCCTATTGAGACTTTTTGTTTTGATACCGGGGTACCGCCAACTGTAAGTATGAACCCATATGGAATGCGGACTCATGCAGCAACAAACAAACTAACCGTCCATAACATTAATATTGGCCAAGGTGGTGCTGATGCTATCTATATCAAGACACCTAAGGGAGAAAATATTTTGATTGATGCTGGAAATAAATCAGATGCGTATCACATCGAGGGAGTAGTTGCGGCTGTGATAATACTCTCTAGTCAGACTATTATCCCTCATTGTATAACAAAATAAGGTAGAATCCCTTGGGAATTTTCAAGGGATCTACCTTTAGTTTTGTGCAGGGACTTTTCAGTAGCCCCGTACTGTACCGATGTCATTTTTCACTCGTATAAATTATACTGCTTTAATTGCTACTGTTATATTTCCTGACTTCTCACTAGTATTACCTTGTGTTCTGTAAACAGGTTTTTTTAATACTCCAATTATACAAGCTGTAATAATTGAACCAATTAAAATACATGCAATGTATAGCAATGGACTGCTTGCAGCAATAGGAATTACAAAGATTCCACCATGAGGAGCCTGTAAAGAAATTCCTAATGCCATACAAATCCCTCCACCAATTGCTGAACCAACAATATTTGCTGGAATTATTCTTAATGGATCACTTGCAGCAAACGGAATTGCTGCTTCAGTAATAAAAGATGCCCCCATAATATAAGCTGCTTTTCCTGCGTTTCGTTCTTCAAGTGAGAATTTATTTTTAAATAGTGTTGTTGCTAATGCAATCCCTAATGGAGGGACCATCCCTCCAACCATTAGTGCAGCAGATGGTTCGTAAATATGATTTGCAAACATCGCTAAGCCAAATGCTGATGCTGTTTTATTGATAGGGCCGCCCATATCAGATGCCATCATTCCTGCCAAAAGCGCTCCTAATAAAATTGCATTCGAACCAGTTAAACCATTTAACCAACCTTGTAACGACTCATTAATCCACGCCATCGGACTATTAATTACAAAGTGCATAATAAAGGCTGTTACAAACGTACCTATTAAAGGAAGTATAAGTACCGGTGAAAGACTTTGTAATGAATCTGGAATGCCTTTTAATAATTTTTTCAATCCTAAGATTGTATAACCAGCAATAAAACCTGCAATCATACCTCCTAAAAATCCTGAACCACCAAGGGTTGCCATCATACCACCAATCATACCTGGTGCTAAACCTGGACGATCCGCAATACTATACGCAATATATCCTGCTAGTACTGGAACCATTAGTGCGAAGGCTGCGCTACCACCTGCTGTACCTAGAAAAGCAGCGAATGCATTATATTCTGAGCTAGTCGGGTCAGAAGCATGAATACCAAACATAAAGGAGATTGCGATTAATATACCGCCAGCGACAACAAATGGAATCATAAAAGATACCCCATTCATTATATGGCTGTATATTTTAGGTTGTTTTAATCGTGTTTTTTCTTTTGCTTCCTTTAACTTGTTGTTCCCCTGATTTAAAACCGTACCTTTTCCAGAAATAGCATCTTCAATTAAATCCTTTGCATGATGTATCCCATTTTTAACAGACGTTTTAATAACCTTACGATCACCAAAGACATCCATGTCCACTTTAACATCTGCAGCAACAATTATGCCATCTGCTTCATCAATATCTTCTTGAGTTAATCTGTTCTGTATACCCGTCGATCCATTGGTTTGAACTTTTATTTGAACGCCAAGCTCCTCAGCAGCATTTTTTAATGCTTCTGCAGCCATAAATGTATGTGCTATTCCAGTAGGGCATCCAGTAACTCCGACCAATTTCTTACCAAAATACTTCTTATCATTCGTATCTACCTGTCCCATTTTTTCTTCAGCATTTGCAAATAGCTGGACAACTTCATGACTATCTTTGGCAAGAATAAGCTTAGCTCTAAAGGTTTCATCCATTAGAAAAGTGGAGATTTTAGATAAAGTCTTTAAGTGCTCAGTTGAAGAATCTTTGCCGGCTGCTATCATGAAAAATAAATTACATTTTTCTGAACTATACTTAATTCCACTTAAAGATCTTCCCATAATAATAGCAGGCGATTTAACTCCATCAGATTTTGCATGTGGAATAGCAATACCAAACCCTACTTCTGTTGGAACCTGATCTTCACGAGCCCAAATATCCTGTTTAAATTGTTTAAGATCATGTAAATAGCCGTTTTTATTTAATTTTTCTGCAAGCTCATTAATTAAGTCCTCTTTCGTTTCAGCAACTAGATCTAATATTATGTTTTCTGGCCTTAAGACACTAGAAGTCTTCATATATGATCCCTCCTCTTAAATTTCTCCTAATTTATAGAGTGATGCTTTTCCAGTTGAACCAAATAGATCCATTTTTTTCTTTACTAATTCAATAGCTGCCTTCGTTGCTTCAGGCATTAATAGATCTGGTTCATATGCATTTGGATTTTCATCCAGCGTAGCTCTTAATTGGTTATAAAACGCTCTCTTCATATCTGTTGATAAATTAATTTTGGCAATACCATGTTTCACAGCTTCTCTTATTTCTTCATCTGGGTTGTCTGATCCACCGTGAAGAACTAAAGGAATGTTTACTTTTTCATGAATCTTCATTAATCGATCAATTTTAATAGAGTGATCTTTCGTTTTTGGATATAAGCCATGTGAAGTTCCAACAGCAACAGCAAGGGTATCAATTCCTGTTTTTTCAACGAAAATAGCTGCTTCATCAGGATTCGTATATAAAATCTCATCTGCTCCGCCTTCTGAACTACCCTCATTACTTCCAATAGTACCCAGTTCACCTTCTACAGACACACCTACCATATGAGCAAGTTCTACTGCTTTTTTTGTTAATGCCATATTTTCTTCAAATGGTAAATGTGACGCATCCATCATCACAGACGTATAGCCATTTCTAATAGATCGAGTAATATCTTCGATTGTTGCCCCGTGATCTAAATGAATCACAAAAGGAACTTTAGACTTTGACGCCGCCTCTCGTACATATGCCACAAATTCATCTGTCACTAAATTAATTTCATTCGGGTGAATTTGAAGTATAGCTGGAGATTTTTGCTCCTCTGCAGCACTTACTACAACTTTGACAAATTCGCTATTGGCTACATTAAATGACCCGACTGCAAATTTATTCTCATAAGCTACTTGAAGTAAATCTTTCATATTAACTAACATTTCTATTCCTCCTAATATTATTTGGAAGACCAAACTTCCAAAAACTCATCATAATTGGTTACATTTAATAATTTTTCTGTCATATTTGTTTGCTTAAACACATCATGAATCTCTTCAAAAAACTTTGTATTATTCACCTTTTGATTTTTTGGAGGGATAAATAGAAAGATAATCTGAGCCATTTTATCTCCCCACAAAATTTTTTGTTTATTTATTGCCACTAACACTCGTAATTTTTTGTTATTTCCACAATCAAATGGATGCGGCATCGCCACTAAATTTCCAATATTAGTACTCGACATCTTTTCTCTTTCATTAATGCTTGTATACAGATGTTGAATATCGCCAAACTTCGTAAGGGTTTTCAATAAATCTTTTTGATTCTCTTCATCTAAGAAACAAAGATCATTCGGAGATAAATAGTATTTCAGTAAGCCACGATTTATTTGAATATAAATAGTCTTCATATCTTCATTTGTGATCATTTCACTAACACGAATACAATTTTTCACATTTAGGTGCTGCTCCTCAAGGATTTCACTAGTAGTTACTATAGTTTCTATCCCTTCAGGAAGTGAATGGATTTCATGATTTGCAAATAAACCATCAATTTTAATATTTGGGAAGTATAAATTTATTTTTCTTTCTAATAGCTTACCTACTAACGGATTTTTCCCATAAATAATTGCAATTCTTTTCCTTGTTTCTTGGGAATTTTCGATAATATTCATAATATGAAGTGTCAAGTAACCGATTTCATTTTCTGGTATCTTTATATTTAAGCAAAATTGTAATTCTTTCGCTAAAACCACTGCAATATTATAAGCATTCATATATTCCGACTTTATTTGAGAAATAAATGGATTCTCTACAGGAAAGTAATATTTTAATGGATATAATGACTTTGTAATATGTTCCAATAGGAGATTAAATAACTTTTCATTCTTTCGACTTGAAAAACCATATCGAGCCCCAACTTTTTTTATAACCGATTTTACTTTTTCCTCTATTTCATCTGAGTGTTCATGTTCAATTACTTCATTTTTCTTCGGTAATATTTGTAAAACGATTAACAAGTAGCATAAATACTGATATTCATATTCGTCAAACTGTACATTCATTTCCTTAGCTAAACGAGTAAGGATTAACTTTGCTATTTTTAATTCTTCAAAGCAAGTATTATCTAACCTCATGTCTTTTTCAGCAATTTTTTGATCAAGGCCTACTCGTTTTAAACTAATAATTATGTTCACACATATTGAGAATAGTTCTTGAGAGCTTAGTAATAAATTATACTTAGTAACTTCTTCTTCAATACAAGAATATACTAATTGAATTGAGGACTGACTAAACCAATCACCAAAATAGTATTGCAGCGCTTCATCAAGCGACATTCTCTTTAAACAATTTGTTGTTACTAATTTTTTTAGTAATAGACGTTTTTCTACTTCACTTCCATTAAGCCTTATCCCTTGGAAAATAATTGCTTCAACCTCAATGTTCCGTTTTTCGGCTTGGATTATTTGAAATAATTTTTGTACGTCTTTCCTAATTGTTTGAGTAGAAAAATAAAGTTTTTTTGCCAATTCATCATAAGTTATAAAATCAGTTTCAGATAAAAGTGTTTTTATTATGTGAAAAGCTCGTTCTTCGTAATCATCTTCATTTTGATGAATATTTGATAAATCCCCAACTAATTTATATCCTTTTTGAGTATTACCAGTAATTATTACTTTATCTAAATAATTTTCATTTATTTCCCTAATGTCATTTCTAATTGTTCTTGTCGTTACATTAAATAGATTAGCAAGTTCGCTTCCACTTACAAAGTCATTCTCAGATTGTTCTAAATGCTCTAATATCTTAATGTAACGTTTTTTCATTAGGATTTCCTCCTCACATTTATTTTAATGTAAGCGCTTCACCTTTACCAAGCATATACATTTTCCTAATAGTTAGGAAGTTTTTTAATATTAGGATGAACGTGAATAATAGATTTGAGTCGTTTCTGGTGCGATTTCGTCTGAAATCTCTCGACACATAAAAAAACACCAGCCTTTCCATGATATTACAGAAAGAATAGCGTTTTTTTCGTTTTTGCGGTAATGATTTGCCTTAGCTTGATGGGCATGTGGTGGTACCCCCTATAAGGAATAATGACTTCGTTCAGTAATCAGTTTCATTTCGCTAGTGTAATGAAATTACTTTATTAATTTTCAATGGAAACCCTCTTCATTAATCGCTTTAATTTATTTTCTGTATCTGTTTCCTCTACTGGTGTATAGATACTGCACCGTAAATCCATATCACCTTGAACTTGAAGAGAAGTTAAATTAAACAACATTTTGCCTGCTTTAGCATGTCTGAATTCAATTATCATTTCTGGAGCCTTACTCACTTGACTTTCTTGCCATAATTCCTGGAATTCTGAATGTGCATGACTCATTTCTTTAATAAATTGGCTGTACCATTCATCGCCTAAATAGTGTCCATAATAAGCACGGAAAATAGAAAGAAAACCCTTCGCAAAATGTTCCCAATTGACGGCTAATGCTTTTAATTCTTTTCTAGTGAACACTAAACGAATCAAATTTCTTTGATCATTCGGTATTTGTTCAAAATCTAAAAAAACATGAGCAGCTGCAGGATTCCAGCCCACAATATGGCAATGTCGATCCGTAATGATAGTCGGACAATATGTTAATTCAGCTAGTATTCGCTTTAAAGAAGGGCTAATCTCTGATTGATCCTTATTTAGATTTGTAATTTCCGATTTTGCTTCTAATGCCAGGTCATATAAGTAGTCTGTTTCATCATTATTTAATTGCAAAGCTGCAGAAATACAATCAAGTACGATTGAAGAAACTTTTATATCTCTTCCTTGCTCTAGCCATGTATACCAAGTGGTACTTACACCTGCTAATTGTGCAACCTCTTCTCTTCGTAACCCAGGTGTCCTTCTCCGGGTTCCGGCAGGCAAACCAATAGACTCTGGCTTAATTTGGGCACGCTTAGCTTTTAAGAATGTCGACAAAGCTTCAAGCCTAGTTTTATCATTCATTTTTAAAACTCCTCATCATATCAATTTAACCTAGTAGTAATTATACCAGGATAAACAATCCCTTGTAATAGGATAAAAGGTCTGTAAAATACAAGTATATTATTGATTTGGAGGAATGAAAAGTGGAAAGAGTTGTGATTACCGGTATGGGAGTAGTTTCTCCTATAGGAAACAACATCAAAACATTTTGGAACAATCTGATTAACGGGGAATCTGGTATATCCACTATTGATACATTTGATGTTACTAATCATAAGACAAAAATTGCAGGTATCGTCCAAGATTTTGATGCAGATGAAGTTTTAGGAAAGAAAGAAGCAGGACGTTTAGATCGTTTTTCTCAATTTGCTTTGGCTGCAGCTGAACAAGCATGGGCAGATTCTAAGTTAGACCTCGATCGTATAGATGTAGAAAGGTTAGGCGTATACGTAGGTTCAGGTATAGGAGGAATTGAAACTTTGATTGAAAATATTGATGCGCTTAGGCAGAAGGGGCCAAGAAGAGTCAGCCCGACCCTAGTCCCTGCCATGATTTCTAATGCTGCTGCAGCACAAATTAGTATCAAGTGGAACGCGATGGGACCTTCTATGTCGCCTGTTTCTGCTTGTGCAATTGGAAATACAGCTATCGGAGAAGCCTTTAGACTAATTCGTTCTGGAGAAGTTGACGTTTTGTTTGCGGGTGGAACAGAGGCAGCTATAACAGACTTATCAATAGCAAGCTTTGGTAATGCTACAGCATTATCAACAAGAAACGATGATCCCACTAAAGCTAGTCGTCCATTTGATGAAAATCGAGATGGATTTGTCATGTCAGAAGGAGCTGGAATTCTAATCTTAGAATCTTTATCTCATGCTTTACGTAGAGAGGCAAAGATTTATGCAGAAGTCATTGGATATGGTGCAAGTTCAGACGCACACCATATCGTAGCTACACATCCGGAAGGTAAAGGTGCCTATCTTGCAATGAGATCAGCTTTAAAAAATTCCAATATATCGCCTGAAGAAATTGATGTTATTAGTGCCCATGCAACAAGTACAAAAGTGGGTGACATCTCTGAAACGATGGCAATTAAGCAGCTGTTTGGAAAACAAGCTTATCAGATTCCAGTAACAGCTAATAAATCTATGCTTGGTCATATGTTAGGGGCAGCTGGTGGAGTTGAAGCAATTGCTTTAGCAATGAGCTTAAAGGAAGGGATAGTTCCTCCAACAATTAACTTAGAAAATCCTGATCCATTATGTGATCTAGATTATGTACCATCTGTTGCTCGCCAAGTGAAAATAAATACGGGTCTATCTAACTCATTTGGTTTCGGAGGTCACAATGCAGCTATTGTTTTAAAGAAATACGAGTGAATAATCTTACTCTCGTCAATCTGATCGTTTCCTCTAGAAACGGTTAGATTTATTCAATTAAATGGCCCGATTGTTGAATAAAGGCTTTTTAGCCTAATCATTAGAATAACGTTCTGACAGTTTCTTTTTATGTGAGTGAAACACTTCTTCTAAAGGGATATTGTACTTGTTTGCAATCACAATTAAATTACCTAATACATCTCCTAATTCTTCAGTTAACTCTTGTATATTTTCCTCATAAGATCCCTTAACTTCATCAGGCCTATCCCTACCAATTTCAAGGGCTCTTATAGCTCGTGCAACTTCGCCCGTTTCTTCTGCTAAAAAGCCAATACGAATAAAAATGTCTAACTCAGACCAGCCCTTGCCTTCATGCTCATCACATCCACCACCAATAAGTTTTAGTATACTGTATGCGGTAATGGTTGTTCTTTGTTAATTCTAAAAGCCTGTTTTAGACAAAAAAAAAGAACCAACTGAGGGTGCTTTAGCTTGTTACTTTTTGTCTAGACTTCCAATACATGTATTTTGCGAACACTTCCTCTCCAGTAGTGTTATACTTGACTCCAATCCTCTGCATTTCTTCAGTCATTAGAGGTAAAGCCTTATCAAATGGCATGCTACCTAAATTTTCGATACACTCATGAAATTCTTTTATTATCAGTTCCGTTTTTCTCATTTATCCATCTCCACCTTTTGTCAATACATTACGACATCAAGTGACTTATTTCCTTTATTTTCTATAATTTAGTCATTTTCCAAACAATCACATTTCTAAGCCATTCAATTTCATTATTTCTTTCACCAATACAGAATGATCAAATTGTCGCTCCTCTAAATATAAAAGCACCCTCGAAAGGATGCATTAAATACGATCAAATGCAGTTGCGTTAATACTTTAAATTTCTTCAGAAAGAATTGAGTTGTAATATAAAACATTATTTAAGTTAATTCTGACATCTTCTAACTTTAACCAATTTGAATGAATTTCGTTATTTTCTTCTTCAAACTTTTTAAATTCATCAATGCTTAAATCATATTTTTTAATACTTCCATCTACAAAATTAAATGTAATTATGATCCTATCCATAATGCATCCCTCCCTTCACCCATATATTCCATATGACTTACTCGGAGTAATAAGTTAGAGTGTCTTTAATAGTTCAAGATAACATCAACAATTAAATTAAGGTGAAATTAATAAGGAAATGGATAAATAATAATTTCGAATTTATTGATTCTGTATACTATAAAATCACCTTTAAATGAATCCACCATTTCCTCTGACTTAATAAAGTCTACTTCTTTAATTAAATACCCATTTCTTTCAAAATTTTCAAATAGGCTTAATAACTCTGCTGATTCAATTACAATTGCTTTGTCAACTTTCTCAATATATCCGTATCCATTATAATGAGTTCCATTCATTTTAATACTATTAAACTCTTTAATATCAATTCCTCCTTCCCTTATCAATTAATATTCAACAAGTAAGCAAGAAACCCTATTAGAAAATTATTATTATGTAAAATTATGGGTATTTTTATTTTATTGCATACGAAAAAGACCCCACTGGTTAGTGTGAGGGTCTTATTTTTTAAATGAATCAACTGTTTTAAATATAAAGTATTCGTCTTCACTTTTTTCAACAGTATACTGGGTTTTAGGGTTTGTAGCTTTTTCTTTTAAATACCTCTCATTTAGCGTTTCTAGAGGAAATGGATAATGATTATTCTTTGACTTTTTAAATTTAAATTTAGCAGCCATAAATCAATATCTCCTTTCCATTTAGATTTTACATCATAATGAGCTTTTCTATGGCTTTGAATGCAACTTCTTTAGTAGTATATTCTCCAGAGTTCCATTTAGTTACTCTTGTTTGTTTACCATCTGCATTTCTAATTTTTATTCCTTCTGTAGTCCAATTATTTTTATCATGATGCTTAGAAAGAACAATTTTTAATGTAAAAGACGAATCCTCATCAATTTTAACTAATTCCGAATGTTCGTTCGTAATATTATTATAAGATCAATCTAAATTTTCGTCAATTAAACTAATGTCATTAATCATGTCAAGCAGAGTTTCATATCTATCTTGAGGACTAATTGATAAAGCTTTTCTTATGACATTCCTTAGCTTAACCGGAATATGGGGTAAAAATGATCGCTCGGGTTTAACGACCTCGACAAAGACGTTGGTGTTGGGATAATCAAAGCCATCAGGACCGTGCATGATAAACTGCCATGTACCGCCCGGTTTCATATCAAACTTCTGAAAAGTCGTCGTAAAACCTCGAGGTCCCCACCACTTCGACAGGTGCTCCTCTTTCGTCCAAGCATCAAACACAAGATCGCGTGGAGCATCAAATACGCGGGTGATCACAATCTCGCGTTCACTTACTTGCGTTGCGATTTTGTTTGTTGCGTTGTTTTGGTTCATGTCCATCCCTCCAAAATGACTTTGACTTTGACTTGTTGAAACCTATATCACTATGATTACAAGCCCTTGAATTTAAATATGAAAATATTTATATAATAATTCACTTACAATTATTTCAAACATTCTTTCTAGGAACAACCCCTTATTCCATAATCTGGCCCGATAGCGGAAGAAGGAATAATTTCAAAACCTCCATAATCCTGCCCTTAACTTTAATAAGAAGAGACGACACTTTGTTAAGCAATCGGCCTCGATTGTTGAGTAAAGGACACGATCCACTATTTGTGAATTGCGCCCGATACTTGAATAATCAACAATACTTCTATTAGCTGATATGTTGAATAAGAAAAACACAATTCTTTGTCTTATTTTACATAATCATTCTTACAGGAACTTAAAAAATGCTAAAGAGCCCTTGATGAAAAAGGACTCTTTTTGTGTTAATAAAAGTGTATATATCATTGAAAGGAATAGATCAAATTTACATTTTAACGCATTAGTGCTTTGTTATATTATGATCAATTACTCCATGGTATCTCTGTGTAGTCCTCCTTATAAAAGGGTAGCCATAGCTATAAAAAGAGCTGATCTTTTGGATCAGCTCTTTGTTTCCTTTAGTTTTAGCGAGAATGCTTCGTGAATAGACGAACTGCTTTTTCAGGTACATAGAATTTGCCGTTACTTTCTACGACGACGCTTCCTAATTCATAATCTTTTCCGTCGATACGAATAATATTTTTATTAACAAACAATTGAGCTGTCGCTTTATTGCGTTTTACTACAAGCACCGGGTTTGCTGCATCTGTCTTGTCTATTGTAACGTCTGCCCCAATTTTCTTGAAGGCAGGTCCAGCGTCTGCAAATAATTCATTAGTTAACGCCTTTAAATCAAAGCCCATTGCTTGGCCCATTGTCTTCGCAATGTCCGTATTTTGGACTAAACCGTACGGTTTTTGCGGACCGTAAGAGTATAAGAATACATCTTCACCGGTATGACCACCTGTTGTAAAGCCGAGGTTTGCACGATTGGCTAATAATTTAACCAAGATTGGACCTACATCCGTTTTCTTCTGTGCGGCTTTTAACTTTTCTTTTTCATCAGCTGTTAAGTTGTCTAAGCCGTAAAGTGCCGCTACCTCTTCTAAATTAGATAAATCATTATTTAGTTTGCTTGTAGCACCTTCAAGTGTCATTTTTGCTTTTTTCAAAGGATCAATGTAAGCTGATACCGGTGTTGTATCATATCCTTTTGTGGTATTACTGTTACCGATGGAAATACCGCTGTTGCCATGGTCAGCTACAGCAATTACCATAGTGTTCCCATCTTTTTTAGCAAACTCTAGTGCTTCTGCAACCGCGGCATCAAAAGCTAATACATCACTGATTATCCCGATTGGGTCGTTTGAATGTGCCGCCCAGTCCGGCTTACTTCCCTCTACAAATAAGAAGAAACCGTCTTTATCTTTTGATAGAGTTTGAATCGATTTGTCTGTCATCTGAGCGAGCGTCGGCTGTTCAGGATTGGTTACTTCACGATCCATATCATATGCAAGAGCAGCATTGGAAAAAGAGCCCCAGATTTTATCGGATTTAGAGTTTAATAAAGTATCCTTTGTTTCAACAAAATCGTACCCTTTGTCTTGAATAACTTTCACTAAATCTTCGTTGTCTTTACGGATTCCGTTGCTTGCCGCAGGCTGAAGCGCTCCCTTTCCTCCACCCAATACAACTTCCATATTTTGATAGACTTGTTGTTCACCAAGCACTTCAAAATTATTACGGTTAGCGTGGTGGGCCGAGAAACCAGCCGGTGTTGCATGCTGAATTTCAGATGTAGCAATTATTCCTGTCGCGCGTCCTGAACGTTCCGCACCTTCTAAGACGTTGGCAACCGGACGAAACTTGTCTTCTTCTTTGATTGGTTCTACGCCAGGTGAATTCACAACAGAAGGTAATACGCCAACGTAACCGGAGTTAGATTTATTTCCTGTCGCTAAAGCTGTTCCTGCCGGCGCTGAATCGGTAATAGCTGATTCTGCCGAATAAGTGCGAACTCCGCCTGATACAATTTGATCTAGGGCAAGAGGTGCACCTTTATACCATCGAGCTAATGTTGTAGATGTAGAGCTTGTCCCATCCATGACCATCATGATCACATTTTTAGGTTGTTGTCCTGCTGTTTTCGGTTCGGCTTTTGCCTCTTTGCTGTTCATCATGCTTCCTACACCTAATGAACCTAGTGTTACCGTTCCTGCTAATGTTAATCCCATTATCTTTTTACGAAGATTAGCCATTATTTCCCCTCCATACGTTTTTTGACATCAACTAATCTATCATTCCTATGTAAAAAAGGTTTTAATTTTTTATAAATTTTTTGTAAAAAATAAAAAGAACGCCTTCTTGCTTAAGAAGCGCGTCAGATTGTGGAATAAGAAAAGCATTTTTTTCTGCCTTTTTAACATAAGTACAGTTATCGGAGTTATCCCTTTATTATAAAATCTGGATATGGAATGAAAATAATATATACACCTTTCAGCTTATTTCTGTCACTAAGGGTTCAAAGAACTTACCGGATATATCTTGTTTAGAATTTATAAGCCAAGAATATATGCCAGTAGCTGCATCTCCCGGACTCATATCTGCATCGTAAGCTCCCATGGATGTTTGTAACTTTCCTGGATGAATAGCTGTAACTGAAATAGGAATATCCTCCAATTCTTGATCTAAACACAGCGTTAGCATATTTTGTGCTGCTTTTGCAATCCGATAAGAATATGAAAACTTTCCTTTTGCAAATTCACCACTGGTCATCTTAGATAATGAACCTAGTCGAGATGATAGATTAATAATACGAGGATTTGAAGATTTACGTAAATACGTTAAAGTTCCTTGTACAGTCCTAACTACTCCTAAACAATGGACATTAAATAAATCCATTAACTCTTGTGTACTTACTTTCTCTATTTCGTATGTTTTTCCTGGTATACCGGCATTGTTAATAACAGTGTCAATATAATTTGTGTGAGAGCTAATTTGAGAAGTTAGTTCTGCAATACTCTCATCTTTACTTATATCTGAGAATATGGGGTGACATCTGTCAGTGAACATTTCATTTAGGAAAACTAGGGATTCTCTCCTTTTTACAACAGGAAACACTGTATGACCCTTTTCATGAAATACCTCGCACTAATTCTAAACCTAAACCTCGATTTCCACCTGTAATCAACACATTCAATACAATTCTCCTCGTGAAGATTTTACATTAAAAATTAACCAAACTTTATTTTAACCCCGTTTTAAAACTAGAACGGGGTTATGCGTGTTTGAGGTTTTAAAAATAAATGACTTTACTGTCACTTTACAATACGTTTTCTATAACAATTCAAAAATGTTTAATAGTAATTCGTTCAACCATCTTCTTCAACTCGTTAGTGCAGCAAGAAATAAAGTAAGGGACGTACATATTAGATATGTCTAATATGTACGTCCCTTTATTTTCATACATTTACCTTATTCAACCTAAATATAATTCAAACATTGGACTGAATAATAAAAAGCTGAAGTTAGTCTTCAGCATTTCTTTGTTTGTTCTGAGGTTTTTTCTTTTTCAGAGACTTACTCTATATACCCTACATCTGTTTATTATTTTCGTTTTTTACTGCTTTGAAATCGCAACAACAGATGGTCTTGGAATATCTCCGTATGGCCATCGACTTGTCGGGTTATTGACATCTTTACTCTCTTCTCCAGGATGCTGAACTGACATGAATAATGTTTCCCCCCCTGGAGCCAGCCATGTTCCTGTTAGCTCCGCCTGTACGGGTGCAGAAGCAAATTGTATCGCTTTACCTCGATTAGGTCCTTCTGTCGGAATCATGAACAACCCGTTGTTTTTGAATGGGCTGTAAGCCCCTTGATTCGTCTTATCAGAAGAGATATCCGTGCATACCCATAAATTTCCTGACTGATCAAACATCAAGTTATCTGGACAGGCAAAGCCACTTTGCGGTCCCCCTGATACAAAAATTTCATAAACGAAAGAGGTACTTTCATGATTATTGTCTCCTTCTACGAGGCGATAAATCTGACCATAATAATTTCCGTGCTTTAAATTGTTTGTAAAAGCAATAAATACTGATCCGTCCCGTGGATGAATCTCTATATCCTCTGGCCTATCTAGAGGAGTACCGCCTGCTAGTTTTGCTGCTTCACGAGTATTTACTAACAGTTCCCCTTGTGTTTTATAGTTGTCCTTTAATTTAGGAGTTTTATTAAGATCAAGTGGAATCCACTTATTTGAACCCATATCTGCAACATATAGAGTTCCGTTTTCAAGAAGATGACCATTTTGTTTTCCTAATTCGGGCTTATACACCCCATCACTTACAAATTTGTAAACACACTGATCGTTCGCATCATCGCCAGTGTAAACGACCAAACGTCCTGTTTTTCCAAGTGTCATAACCGCATTCTCATGTGCAAATCGACCAAGCATTGTATGTTTTTTTGGTATAGAGGTTGGATCATTAGGATCAACTTCAACCACCCATCCATAATGAGTAGGGTTTAAAGGTGGAACTTCAGGACTTTCCGACCAATCTTCTACTATCCCCTCATAATTCTCTTCACCTGAAAAAACTGTATTCCAAAGTGTCTTTCCACCTGAACAATTCGCAAAAGTCCCGATTACTTTGGTAACTCCACCTACTGCAGCATCCCCTTTGGCTGGTCCTGTTAAATTGATAGGTGTATTGCCTGTAATTCGTCTATTATATTTAGAACCTTTGACAATACTCCAATTACCCGCAGCACCTTTTCGGATATGGATTACAGATCCACCTAGGTTATATTTTTCAATGGCTATTTGTTTTGCTGTCCGTTTAGTTCCCGGTTCTTCCTTATAACCAGTGACGAAAATACTCATATGACCGATATATTCATGATTGACCCATAACAAACCTTCATTCGGATTATTGCCAAAATAACATGTGAAATCATTGTTATACCCAAACTTTTCTCCATTCCCTAAATCTTCACCCCAAGTGGCTACAATATCGTATTTGTACCCTTTTGGAAGAATCAACTCGTCCTTAGTTGAAGGACGGATTGGACGAAACTGTGAGAAATATGTTCCGTAAGGTTGCCTTAATGGTTGGGGTTGAGGCACGTTGAAATAATATTGACGATAATACTGACCACTGGGCTGTTGGTAATAAGGATCATACCACTTTGACAAAGGAAAACCACCTCTTTCAACATACCTGGACTTGTACTCCTTTGAATGTATATGAACAAAAGAACTGTTTATTACCTTTAAGATAAAATTCCCTTCTTCAACTAACTACCTAGTTAGCTACAAAAACAAAAAAAGCGATCCTTCTTATTGGGGTCCCGGTAGCAAAACACGGAAAACATACGCTAAGCAAAATTCGACATAAAAAAAGCCGATTTTCCTACTCTAAGGAAAGTTCGGCTTTTTTATTATCTGGACAATCGTCCCCACTTAAGTTACTATTCTAGACAATTACTTTTAAGCTGTTCTCTTTTATCAAATGTAAGATTATATTCTTCAAGTAAATAACGGTCCAAACCCCCATAAATCTGTTCAATTTTTTTAAAAACAGCTTCTAAATATTCTTCTTTCGCTGTCATCATTCCTTCAAATTTTTTATTATCTTCAGCTGATAAAAAATTTGAAACCTTCATCTTGATTCCTTCATTGAAATCTTTTAATGTTTCGTTAGTTATTAAATAATCTTCCAAAACCGTTTCTTTCGGTACACCTAATGTTAGTAAAATTAAAGCTGCTCCAACTCCTGTACGATCTTTTCCAGCTGCACAATGGTGCACTAATCCTAAATGATCTGCATTTTGTATAATGTCCATTAGTCTTTTATATGAAGCATTATTAATCGCCATCTTAGAATAGAAATCAGTAAGCATATTCCCATTCATTTGCTTAAAAAATTCACTTTTTACTAGTTCTTCTATTGAGAGGACAGGCGCAAGTTGTTCTGCCTCGATTGCTGGAATTCTTTCATTTAGTACATTTGCAATAATAGGATCTGGATTTAATTTAGCCTCATTTTCATCACGATAATCAAAAATGTATTTAATCCCAAGTGTTTTAAAAAGCTCTAAATCTTTCTCAGTTATGCCAGTTAGCTCAGCGGAGCGATAAAACAATCCACGCTTTACTCTTCTACCATCAGTTGTCTTATAGCCTCCCATGTCACGGAAATTTCGGATACCCTCAAAAGGTATGACTCGGTTTGATGATTCACTATTCGCACTTCTATTTTCAACTATCATTATTATCCCTCCACTGATAAATTCACTCATCTTGTATACAAGATGAGTACAAGTTAATCTAAAAAAATTTATAATCCTTCTTAATTGGCCTTACTTGCCACTTGATACATTTCGTGCTCTTTACCTTCATATAAATATTGAATCATCTCATCTGTTAACTCACTCGTTTTTCCATCGAAAACTACTTTTCCAGCTTTAATTGCAACAATTCTTGTCGCGTATTTTTTTGCAACATCCACCTGGTGAAGATTCACTAAACAAGCAATTCCTTGTTGAGTACAGTTTTGATAGATAGCATCCATTACAATCGAAGAAGATTTCGGATCTAATGAAGCAATCGGTTCATCAGCAAGAATTAGTTCAGGCTTCTGGGCTAAAGCTCGACAAACTCCTACTCTTTGTTTTTGACCACCAGATAGTTCATCAGCACGTTTATATATTTCTTTTTCTAGACCTACCTTCTTAAGTAGACCAATAGCTTCAATTTTATTCTCTTCACTATATTTATTAAAAACTCCTGCAAGTGAACCCATATACCCTAATCTGCCATGTAAAACATTCTCTAATACACTTAATCTATATACAAGATTATAATGTTGAAAAATCATACCCATATTTGCCCTGATTTTACGAAGATCTTTTTTTGAAGCTGAGTCTACTCTTTGTCCTAAAAATTCTATACTTCCTTTTGAAGGAGTGATAAGGCGATTGATGCAGCGTAGAAGTGTTGATTTCCCTGCACCACTTGGACCAATAACAGCAATAAATTCTCCCTGTTTCACTTCTAAGTTTATCCCGTTCAAAGCAATCGTTTCTCCATTATATTGTTTTACTAAATTATTAACTTTCAGAATGGTTTTCAATCTTTTTTCCTCCCATAAAATTCGTATTAAACAGATATACGTTTTCTGATTTGATTAGATGTAAATTCCATTAAAATCATCGTCGAAAAAACAATCAGAATCCCTAAGCTTAAATGATTAAAATCATAAAATGAGATATATCCTTGTATTAATAAACCAATACCCCCAGCGCCAACCATTCCAAGGATGACAGATTCGGCCACATTCATTTCAAAACGAAATGCTGTTATTGCTAAAAAGTTCGTAAACAATGTTGGAACTAAGCCTCTAAAAACAATATGCCACCATGTAGCACCAACGGATTGCATAGCTTCAATCGTTTCTTCTCCTACTTCTTCGATTTGAGCAGAAAATGATTTAACGAGGAAAGAGGTAGTAGGGAAAATAAGCCCTAAAACACCTGCCATTGAACCAAATCCTAGACTTGCTACAGCGATTAATACCCAAATTGTAGAGGGTATAGCCCGAATAATCATAAAAGTAAAGCGCAAAACCATTCCAATATAACGGTTCGGTGTCATATTTCGTGCCGCTATAAAAGCTAGTACGACTGAAATCACTACACCAAATACTAGACTCAAAAAGGCCACAACAAGGGATACAATCATTTCTCTTGATAATTCTGCAAAATTAACAAACGAGATTTGGGCCATTTGGGATAATACTGTTGGAATTCTACTTAAACCATCTTGAAATTGAATAATACTTATATCCAGTTGCGTTAAACAAAATAAGAACAGAACTATTACTGTAGAAAAAAAGATTCGTTGCTGACGCTGGGTTTGTTTATGAGCAATTGGAATTCTTTTCTTTTGATACATAGGATTTTTATCAATAGCGATTGAATTGGAAATTGGAATTTGATTTTTTGACATTTAGATTAATCTCTCCCTTACCCGATGTGTAACATATTCCACCATTAAGATAAGGACTACCATGATCGCAATAGCCGTAGAGGTTTTACTGTATTGGAATAGGTCCATCGTCTGTTTTATAATACTGCCTAAACCACCTGCTCCTACTAATCCAAGGATAGCAGATGCACGGATATTGATTTCAAACATGAATAGTGACCAAGAATAGAAGCTTGGGAGAAACTGTGGAATGATGGCATGTTTTAATTTTTGAAGATAACTCGCACCACAAGCATCCAAGGCTTCCCCGACCTCTTTATCTAACTCTTCAATAGCTTCAGCATATACACGGGATAAAAAGCTTGTTCCGAACAACACTAATGCAAACAGACCCGGCATAGTTCCTACACCAAAAATCACAACCAATATAGAAGCCCAAACAAGGAAAGGGATATTCCTTAGGAAGGAAATCCCACCTCTAAAAACGATGCGAAAGACTGGGTGAGGGGTTGTATTATGTGCCATTAAGAAACCAATAACAATTCCAAACAAGGAAGAAAAGCATGTTGCAATGACAGCAAAGATAATCGTATCTACTACTGGCCCAATATAGGTTTTAATGTCCGAAATGTTTGGTGGAAAGAAATCAGTAAATAAAAACTGTATAAATGTTGGTAAGCTTTGTACTAATTCAATAGGATTCATTTTCACAAACCAAATCGAAAAAGCAAATAACACAATGAATAATATGAAAGAGAATGTACGTTTCATCTTTTTCATTTCAACTTTTGTTGAAGCATTTTTAGTAGTATTCATGTGATAATACTCCCCTAGTTTTCAAGTAATTGTTCAGGACTTAAATTCATTAATTTTGCAATATCTCGAATTTGATCAAAATCAGCATCAGTAGACTCAATAAATTTAGCATCCTCAGTTCCTACAATGCTTTTAAAATAGTTAGGATCGTTGTAACTTAATAAAAACTCCTTTACAATATCTTTTACTTCTTTATCGATATTCCCTCTAATACTAAAAGCACCTCCTGCTGAAATCGATTCTGATTCAGCAATAACTTTGTATGATCCTTTTTCAATAATCCCTTTCTGTTCTAACATAGAAGGCATCATTGCCGAGACACCTGCTGCATCATATTGTCCACGAACTACGCCAAGAAGTGCTTTATCATGACCTCCCGCAAATTGAACACTCTTAAAAAATGCACCATCTTTTTCAAGCTTCTCAGCCTCAATTCCTAACTCTTTTACAATCGTAGCTTTCGGTAATAAGTGGCCAGTTGTAGAAACCGGATCGGCAAACCCCATCGTTTTTCCTTCCAAATCAGCAATCGTTTGGATATCTGAATCCTTTGGTACAACAATAACGGAAGCTGGTTTACCTTCTAAAGCTTGTAAGCTAAGACTTGCAATCACTTCTGCATTCGCTCTTTCTTCAGCTACAATATAAGAAAATGGACCGTACATGGCTAAATCTGCTTTATTGTTTTTCATCGCCTCAATCGCAGCATTGTAACTATTTGCTTGGTAAGCTTCTACTTCCATTCCTAGTTTTTCTGATAATTTCTTTTCAAAATCACCATAAGTTTTTTGCATTTGTTCATCTGTTTCTTGAGGTAAATAAGCAATAACAAATTTGTCCATTTCTTTTGATGAACTTGTGTTAGAACATGCTGATAAAACTCCTAATACTAACAAACCAATAAATAGAGTAGAAATTAGCTTTTTCATGATTTTCCTCCTAAGGTTGAGTAAATTAAATCTTGTATACAAGATGAATACAAAATTCATTTTAATTGAGGAATGTAAACACAATATTAAGAATTAGTTTATTTAATAATAAGAAATTATAGAGTTCATAGAATTTTCTTTACACACTCTATTAACCTTGCAGGGGCATAATCGTTCTTGTAATATGGTTACATATAAAGTTTGAAAGGAATTGGAAAAACATGTCCTCTACTTCACTTGTAGAAATTGCTTATAAAACGATCCGTAAAGATATTATAAATGCTCAATATATGCCTGGCACCCTCTTGTCAGAGAATGAACTCGCTGCAAAACTCAACATGAGCCGTACACCCATTAGAGGAGCAATTTCACGGTTAGAATCTGAAGGATTTGTTTCTTCTTTATCCAAAAGGGGAATATTAGTTAAGGAAATTTCCTTGAAAGAGTTAATAGATTCAGTTGAGGTGCTTTTTTTCTTGCAGTCCTATTCCATAGATGCAGTAATTGAAAAAAGATGTGTTTTTGATTTAGAAGAGTTAAGCAGTCATTTAGAAAAGCAAATAGAAGCAGAAGTACGTGACGAGTATCATGAATATGTGAAGTATTCTATACTTTTTACTCAAAGTATGGTTTCTTCATCGAAAAATAACTTAATGATAAAGATGTATGACTCAATAAAAGACAAAATTATTCAAATGGGGATTGTCAATTGGAAGCTAACTCCAACACAAAAACATTATTCTGCCAATGAAATACATCAACTGATTTTTGAAGCAATAGAAAGTAGAGAGTATGAGAAGGTTAGGTCCATCATTAAAGAGGTGTATCTTGTAAATCGGGAGAGAATGATTAACTTTGGGAGCATTTAAAGACTAATGTATAACAATAAAGTTGTTTTAATTGAAGGAAAACTACTAGAAAAACCTCTAGAAGATTGAATTAATTTGGTCCATATTCTTTAACCCTTGATTTACCAATGCAAGATTGATTCAAAGATAGGTTCAAATTTTTTTGGAGCCTGGTACATTTGAAACTCAACCATTTATGGGGTGTTAATTTATAATATTTATCATTTTGAAGTTCCTCTTCTCAACTTTTCTTTAACCCAACTTATCTACTTGTTTAAAATTCGAATTGCAGGATATTTATACACAACTCTATTTTTACCTTCTCTTATTCAATAAAATGGCCCGATTGTTGAATAACTGGAGTTTAATCTTATTTGTAATGAAACATCTTATTGTCGTTCAACAGCTGACATCAGACTTTTCAACACCACAAAAAGAGCAGTACTCACTGCTCTTTTAAAATTAATTTGCTGTTTATAATCTGTATTATGTAAACAAGAACATTATAAATTTATAAAATCATTTTTCATCAGAAATTCTTAAGTAAATATACTGGTAGCATTAAATATTTTTCTTTTATCTTCATGTAATATATTCATCAAGCTGCATTACAGAGTCTATTGCCATTTCTGTTTCATGTAAGTGAAGGTAAAATAACCTTCATGGTAAAAGTTTTTTTTAAGACACCTTCCATTATCACTTATATATCTTAAGAAATAAAAAAGAGTGGAGGCCAATTCCACTCTTGTAAATCTTATGCTCTTTTCCTGAAAGGATCATCTCTATATTCAGCTTTCCGCTTATATATTACTCGTCCAGTCTCTTCTTTTCCATTTTTGGAGGTAATAACTGCTTTATTTCCTGTTACTACTTCTCCAATCTTATAAGAATCACGACTAGGACCAATTGTTATTCTTTTCATAAAGAAGCACCTCCGTAAATATTATTAATAGTATTCAAAAGATTGTAATTATCTAAGAAGATTAGATCTATCTCTTCTTTATTTAAACCCTGTCTGCCTGTTATTGCAACAGTCAATACTAGTTTTTCCTCTATCGGATAGCATAACACATAAGTATTATCATAAGGTGATGTGTTCTTTTCGAAAACCAGTTCTTCATTTTGCAGAAAACAATCTATAACAACAATTCGGTCCGTCCATTCAATATCATCATTTATATTAAATGGATAAAATTTTCCTTGCCCTTCATTTCCGGCAATTTGCCTCAGTCCATCTGTACCTTCTGGTTTCCAGACACCAATTCCTTCAACGAAGTAGTTATTAGGTGCTTGATAACCATTTCTAACAGCTTCCTGAAGAAATTCAAATTTCTGTGACTGATCAGATAACAAACGCTTTGATAAGGTTCGAAGAACTCGAATTAGTGTGTAGTCTTGTTCTCTTTCGGATTGTGATTCAGCTAAAAGTTTTGCTGGATCTTGGAACGGTCCTTTTTCTACAATCGTACGTTTAATAGCCCTGCAAGCTAAATTTACAGCTGCATCATAATTATCATCTGTTCGAATTTCATATGACAAAACAGTGATTCCATCTAAATCAGTTGGTAAACGAACCCCTTTTGCCTCATCACTTGACGGGATCTGATTAGGAATTATATAAAAAACTCTACCTCTTCTTAGTCTTCCCCAGAACAATCCCATTTCAAACAATGTATTGTCCCTGGTGATATATGTTACATTCCCCCGAATATTTACAATATCATCTGGTGAAAATACAAATACAGCAAAATCATTTTGGTCTAATTGTCGTTCTAGGCTTTCCATGCTATATTCAAGTGCTCTGAATACCCCTGTGGACCAAGGTGTAACTTCTGCAATACGACCTAATCCTTCGTGAATTGCATCTACATACTCAAGTGATTCACTAGCAGATCCTATAAATATTTTTGACTTAGTTTGACTCATACGGCCTCCAAAAAGGGTTTTCAATACATAAATTATACCACATGCTGGAACGTTTTATTGACTTCTTTGATTTTTTCATTCTTTTTCTATCCCGTGAACAGACTATCCCTGGTAAATGGTTAAAATACCCTTTTTGACGAACAAACCGAATCCGGCAAGGCCTCATAATAGTGCAAATCATATCGTAGTGGTTTACTGCAGTATATAAAGAAACACCAGATTTATCATCAATACACTTTAACGATGTATGTTTTTGATTACTGTAGAAAACAAAGGTATCGAATTTCCAATCATTAGGGGAAGTCCTAGCGATAATTATTAAAATGGGTTCCGGATTTTTGATGTAACCTCCCAAGATAAGTTATAGCACATCCGTTTGTTAAACGATTCCCTACCCTGTAGCCAGTTACTTTAATCCAAGAATTTATATAGTTCGTCCGCCTTTACTACTTTTCACTGTTCACAAATTCCTTAAAATTTAAAATTAGTTCATCCCTCAAAGATCATTCATCTACATATTTAATTTGGCAATACCTTGACTGAAATATTTCTTTCTTAGCAACTAGTGAAATAATTTGAATCTTCAAATTCAGGTTTTAACCGGGAATTAAAGAAAAATCGTCAGTGAGCTTATGTTGCTTGTATAATACATCTAATGGATGAATTATATTCGTAGCATTATTGTAGGCGTCTTTCCATCTAGTAAGGTCTTGTAATGTTAGAGGCTGAAGATGTCTCATATCCAGGTTATAGTTGATAGCTAGTTCTTTCCCAGCAGCTTCAAAATATGATTTGGAAAAGACTTTTCTATTCGGTGTCTTTTTTCTTACTATTTGAGACATAGCTATCTCCAAATAAATCCAAGGAGACTTAGTTTGCTGTTGTATTACATCTTTATAATTGATTGAATTGGGGGTATTTAGGAAAATCAAGCATTCAGACTTATCTATCATTGAGCTTAAAGCTGCAGAGAGCATCGCATGAACATGACTTGTTGAATAATTTCTTTTCTCATACGAATAAGATCCCACCGTACCCTGACCATCAAATGCAGCATAAACACCATTTCTATAAGCCATTCTCTACACTCCTTAATCTATAAAAATTTATTTTATCCTTTTTGGATTCATGTATTACTATTGAAACGTGAGAAGGATGGGTAAACTTAATCCTACTTACTTTAAATGACCAGATTAATAATTCGAGCAATTCTTGTTCAGATACCATATTATATTCTTTAAATCTTGTTATTCCTGAACCTATCAGAGGTATTGTCACTGTACGCCCTCCATAAACAATATCAATTTCATTCCATAAATTTATAAGGAAATTAATATAGTCATTCATATATAAATAAGCTCTGTTATTTTCGTCAAATCTAGCAAAAGAAGTTAGCAGGTAATCTCCGTGCTGAAAAATTGTACCAAGCCTATATTGTTTCTTTTTCCCTGCCTGTCTATCATTTGATACGGTAATGATTTTTTCATTTAATTTTTGATCAGAATCAATTAGTAGATCCAGCTCTTCAACGTTATTTACTAAATTATTTATATACATGCCATTAATAGTTCTTTCTGAAATAATTCTATTATCTACACATGTATCAAAATACTCATTGAAAGGAATCACTTTTAATTCATTTTCTTCGAAAATATCTCCTACCATAACGCGTACTGTTGAATTATTGATATTTAATTTAACGTTATTCGAGAGGTTAGCCAGAACCCACATTACGAGATAAGTAATAATTAACAACAGAAAAAACACTATTCCTGTAATAAGTTTATATTTGCTAGGAATATCAATTACAATTAAAACAAAAGAAATTAAAACACTTATTACTGATAAAATTGAAAAAAAACTTTTTAATAAGCCTTTATCAAATAAATTTACTTTTATTTTCATTACTATTATCCCCTAGTTATTAATTAGTTTCATAATGATATACTTTTTTGGTAGAATTCAACATATATTAATTTGTGTTGATTATATTGCAATTTATGTATTGTTTTTTTTACCATATTTAATTACCAATAATATGTATTGATTTTATATTTTTATTTTCTATTTCTTAATAAATTAAGTCTTTTGTTACCCGAGTTTCTTCTATTATATAACGCTAATATTTACGACTTGTTCACATTCCTTAACTAACTAATACAAAGTTTCCTTTTTTACGTTGAGTTCTCGCTTGGCTTTAACAACTGTCATCTCCCCTACTTTCCAACGAGTATAATATTTCTTTAAATTCTTCTGATAGCCCAGTGCCAATAAATGGAGCTACTGTTCCAGTTATAAGCATCTCATAATTCTGTATGTTACCATCCATTCAATCTCCTTTTTCTGAAGAAATCCCAAAATTTAATAAAATAAAGTATACTAATTCCTATTCTAGCAAATAGTACCATAACCATCTATAGACTACATTTTTATTTCTACAAATAAAAAGTTGTTAGAAGAGTACTTTTAAACTTCTAATGTCGAGTTTCTCCTATTATATATTTGAACTTCTAAAAGACTTTTCGTATTCCATAACCAACCTATAAAATGTAGACTTTTTAACATCTCATAATGGAAATTGGTTATGTTTTTTGCCGAGTTTCTACTATTATAAAGTAAACTTTTTATAGCCTTTTTCATGTTCATTAACCAATAATAAATGGTCGTCTTTTTCACCTAATTCTTTCATAGCTTTTACAGCTGTCATCTCTCCGGCCTTCCATCTGGTATAGATTTAATTAAAGTCATCTGTAGTCTGTATTTTTGGTCGCCCAAACGTTACACCATTCATTAAAGCAACATTATTCCCTCACGCTGACGTTTTCGAATACGATCTCGCTTCCTGAACTATCCAGGAAAGTATTTGTAAAACCAAGCTGCGATAAATGTACCAAGGTTATCTTTATATTGAGTAGTGTCAAATAACGGCATATCCATCACTACAATATCTGCTTGAATATTCTTAGTAATGTCATTCCATTCATGAAGTATCTCTTCTTTGTTCCGGCCAAAACAATCCAGGGAATGAATGTAAAGAATATCTCCTTTTCGGATCATCCGTTTTAGCAGCTGATATGCTCTCGATTGAAATTTTTCCCACTTTGTTTATCCAAAAAGATATCTCGTTCGTTGAGACCATTTTCCAGCATGGCTTGATGTTGACTTCCCTCATTTTGATCTGAGCTACTTACTCGTATGAAAACAAAATAAATTACGAACCTTCAGTTTATTTTCCTTTTGTACTTTCTTTCCTATTCCTCTTTTAAAATTTTTGTAAAATTTACCCTTTGTAAATTCCATTAGATATATCATTGGAAATATTTATTTTAAAATTAATAATTTAAATCAATTTTTATTTTCCATTTAAAACCAAAATAGTTTGTCTAAAAGTTGTAACTTCTAGACACTTATGTTTAGAAGGTATTTTTTATGTATTTTTTAGTAGAAATCAGTCTAAAAGATAGTCTATAATTTAAAGTATAAAAGATTATTAATTTATAGACAAAAGGAGCTTAATTATGAAAATTGGTTATGCGAGAGTCAGAACTGTTGGCCAAGATTTAGCATCACAAGAAGAGACCTTAAAAGAAAATGGTTGCGAACGTATCTATGTAGAAAAAATTACTGGCACGACCACTAAAAATAGAGAAGAGCTAAAAAAGTTATTAGAAAACGTGAGACCGGGAGATACAGTGATGGTGACAAAAATAGATCGTTTGGCCAGATCGATTATTGATTTAAATAAAATTATAGAAACACTGCAAGAAAAAAAAGTTGATATTTATTTTATCAAAGATAATTTATCATTTAAGGTCACTGAAACAGCAAACCCACTACAATCTTTATTATTCAATGTTTTAGGTTCTTTTGCGCAGTTTGAAAGAGATATAATCGTTGAACGAACATCTGAAGGTAGAGAAAGAGCAAAATCGAGAGGAAAACACATGGGTCGTCCTTCACAACCGAGAAAGAATATAGAAGAAGCCTTACGACTATATAATAGTAGAAACACGAATGGGTTAAGTGTAAAAGACATTGTGAAACTCACTAGTGTGCCTAAAGCAACATTATATGTGGAAATTAGAAAGAAACGTGCAAACAACCTAGAATAGTTGTTGCACGTTTTGAATGTCATAACCATCTTTTTACCTTAATAAACTTCACAAAACCCGATGCACTACTTAAGAATCGCGCCCTTTTCTTGAATAAGCAAGAAGCCCTTATTAGCTGGTATTTTGGAAGATAATTTATGTTTTCTTATTTAAAAAAAGCGCCCTGGAATAAATGAGTATCTTCTATTAGTCATAACCGGGATTATTATTAGTCCATGTATCTATGACCTATGTATGAAATATATGGTCCGTCATAGCATGGATGCAAAATCTCTCTGCCATCTTTGTTCATATGTATGTGAAGTTTGTGGAAACGAATGTTTAAAACATATGGATCACAAATCAAATATATGTTTAGAATGAGCAAAAGATTGTCGTAACTTTGCGATATAAAACAAACAAATATAAACAAAAGCTGGTTAACAATTAACCAGCCCTTGTTTTCTGATTTATTTTTGCATGTTCTTCATCATTTTCATGCAGTCTTTCATACTTATACCTTTAGAATCTTTCATCATCTTCATACAGTCCTTCATACTCATTGTCGCACAATCTTCTTCACTCATTGTCATACAATCTTCATGACTTGTCGTTTTGTGTTCCGTTGGACTAGCAGCAAAAGCTGTTGCGCCAAATGCCATTAAAGCAATAAATGATGCACCGAAAATAAACTTTTTCATGATTTCTCTCCTCCATCATCTTGTCATACAGATAGTAACCAGACCATCTACTACACAATTGTAGTAGATGGTCTGTATTCAGTCAATAACATACTACATGATTGTAGTATTTAAAAAATACATAGGAGAGTCCGTTTTCACAAAAGTGACACACATCCTATTAGGAAGGCAATGAAAAGTATATGAATGATGGACCTCATCCACACTAACAGAGAAATAGGTGGACGTTTATATTTTCCTGTTATAAGAACCTCAATCCTCGTATTCGCATCTTGAAAAGAGTGGTTTTGAAAGTGTGCCGTTGCAAATGAAGAAGACGGTACATTTGTCATTAATTTGTATAATGCTGATGCAACAGCTTTAATTCCTACCTTATGAATCGCAAAAGTATCTGCTTTTATTTCTTTTTCCATCATATAGCGTTCATACAACTTTCGAGAGATGGGTAAGAATGAAAATACACGTGCTAAGCTAAACCAAATTGATAATTTAAATGGATCTCTGTTTTGACAATGATAATACTCATGTTCCAATACAGCCTCTAATTCAAATGGCTGTAATAAGTCGATTAAGGTAGTACTAACTAGAATTTTAGGATGAATAAATCCGTACGTAAAAGCAAAAGGTTGAGTATAATCAACAACCTGAACCTGTACAGAATATTTTTGTTGAAAGACCTCAATTTCATTTGATTCATAACAATCTGTTCTATATAAATTTAATTTAGTAATAAATTTTTTCGTCTTTTTAGACAGAAATAAAAAGTACATAGCGGAACATACAAAGAGGATCCCAAAAGTAATCAAGGTAAATGTAAGCAATTGATAACGCTGAATGTTACAACATTCCAACATCCAATACATATACCCCGGCATCGTTTGATAATGTAAAAATAGGCAAAATCCGATAACTAAAGTAATTACACCAACCATCCATAAAACGTATACATTTGAAAGTTGAAATAATCGAGACATTATTTTTCATCCTGCTCTAATTTTTGGATTAGTTCCTTCAGCTTATTAAGTTGATCGGGGTTATGACCAACAGCATCGACAAACTGTGTAATAGCAATATCTCCGTAATGATGAAGGAGATGTTCCACTTGTTCAGAGGAATTTTGTTGAATGAGTTCATTTGGACTGTAACAAGGCTTATATTCATATCCTTTTCCCAACTTACTACGTGTGAGAATTCCTTTTTTATCTAATCGATTCATGATTGTCATAATAGTAGTATAGGCATAGCTATTTTGCTTATTTAATTCAATTAACACATGTTGAACCGTTCCTTCTTTTCTAGACCAGATTACTTTCATTACTTCAAGCTCCAGCGGTCCTAGAATTTTTAATAATGCTTTATTTTCAGGGTTATTCAATTTTACTCATCCTACTTTCGGAATAGCTTATATGATTCCACTTAAGTATAAAAGAAATAAAGAAATATGTGAATGTATACTCTATTTATATAAAGTCTACATAACTCTACCCTTTCGTATAAAATTGGCTGTCACAAATTGTTCATTGTTTTCACTAACACTTAAAATCTATAATATTTATAGTTTAGTGGGTGAACCACGAAGAAAAGTGGAAACAGAATGTTTTTGACGGTTAGTATTTCGTTAATCGTTTTATTATCAAGTTAATTTATAGTTTCTAACACAACAAACATAAGAAACGAGAGCTTAGATAAGCTCCCGTCTTAATAGAAATATAAGCTTTACATTGGTTGAACACCCGATCCACCACAACAACCACATCTTCTGCCACCGTGACAACAAGGGCAACATCCACTTCCCTGACAGTGGTGACATCCACGTCCACTACAACAACAACACATACCAGCCCCACCACAATAACGACAACATCCTGCACCGTGACAACAACGGCATTGGTGCATACACTCACCTCCATAAAATAACCACCATAGTATATATATTTATGTGACATTGAATTTAGGCTTTTCCTTATACAAATCGAAAATGAAACTTCAAATAATACTAAAAACGAAACTGAAAATAAAATAAAATAAAAAACAGTACCGAAAATAGTATAAAAAAATGAATATTCTATACTAAGCTAGTTAACATAAATTAATTGGCCCGATTGCTGAATAAAATTAAAAGTTATCTTTAGCAATCTATGCGTTAGTTACTATGCAAGATTTCCTCTTTCACGTGCTGAATTACTCTTTGTCCCCAATTAGTTGAATTGCATTGCTATCGGTTCTTTTTGCTCTTATAACCCCCTCATTCATCATTACGTTTTATTTAAAAAACTTATTAGAACAAAACGTTATATTCATTTTCTTAGGGTTCTCAACAAAAAGAAAAGAACCCTTAAACAACAAGGATTCCAATGATTTTAGAGCGATCATATAAATTTAACAAAATATCTATTATGTTAGATTCATTGTTATTTACTCAACTACCATTCATATCCAATGAATTGAACAAGTCTTAAATTTAAATAGAAAGGTTGAACCCAATGCGTGAAGTATATTCGAACATCCTATTGTTTTTGAATCCATTTAATCCCGAGTATCGCCAGTCGGAATTACGCCTAAGAAAGACATGTTCGATTTATCCCTCAGTGTTTTTCTGGGTGATAAATCAGGACATGTCGGATAAATCCGTGGATTTATGCGTTGTATACCAATTTCTTATTCAACTAACACCCCCGTTAAAAATACGAATGACTGGAGTAATTCAAACTATTCACTATGCTTACTATGTGATGGAACATTAGTACTCGTATCTGGTTCTACGAAGAATGGTACACTACCTGGATCTATCATTATCCATATTCCCAATAAAACTAGACCTATCCCGATCACCTTTGAAAAACGTTCACCTGTAGGTAGAGTTTTCTCAAGGAAGGTAAGCAGCGTGACAATTCCCATCCAGAACAGATTCATCATACCGACTGCAAACAAAATTACCATCAGCCCCCAGCAGCAACCCACACAATGAAATCCATGTTCGACTCCCATACGAATCGCACCCATCCGGCCCCCACGCCACCCATTTAACACATAGTGAAGAGGATTACGGCAATGACGTAAACATGCTTGTTTAAGAGGAGTAATTTGGTAAAGACCTCCTAAAGCAACAGTGAGACCGGCAACGATCGGTCCTTGTTGATCCCATGCTAGAAAGGAAAGATCTAATGAGGCGATGAACCAATAAAGTCCATAGGCGATTAGACCATATACAATCCAGGCAATCAAATATCCCATCAGAAAGATCCATGTTGGTACAATCGGTATCTGCTGACTTCGGGCACGATTTGCCGACACTTTGGCAAATGTCAATACCATTGGTGTGACAGACGGCAGCATCATCGCTGCCGTCATCGTTACCCACATCCCTACATACCAACCTAATGTACCAAGCTCCATTCCAGGACCACTATCCATTTTTCCAAAGTGATCTAGTGTAATAATCCACGCTATGATTGTTATTCCCAAAAGAATCGCAGCTAGTGGAATGTTACCGATCGTCCGTGTACTTAGCAAACGAACAATCAAAGATTGTTTTACCTCTGTATTCATCAAAATTCAACTTTCCAGTCAAAAGGGATATGCTTACTGGATTTCCCTTTATATTCATGAGAAAAATCAAATCCAATGGCTTTATCATCTATTACGACTCCCCAAGTGGCAATTTGTCCTGGACCTGTTTCAGAACCAGGTGGGTTATGCAGCTGAACTCGGCGATTCGGATCTGCTGTTGGGCCTGTTAGAGCTTCAGCACCAACAGACACCTTACCTGGAATCTCCGCTCGCCAATAGGCTAAATCATCTGCAGCCTCAAACTTGATTGGTACATACTCTATTCCACGTAGTTCTCCAATGAGACTGCCAAATTCTCCGGCCCATCCGCCTACCTTACCAGTGAAAATTTGTTCAAGGGCCCAACGCTGTTCTTGATCAGCACGCTCATCGATATAGAACATCAACTTCATCATCGCATTTGGATCGCCTACCCACATATTTCCTGCAAATTCACCAAGAGCAACCACTCCAAAACCATCCAAATTTATGTTATTGTAATACCCCTTATGAACTTTCCATACCAAAGTAAAGAGACAATCACCATGTGTAGGCTCTTGTGCAAATGTGCAAGGACAAGGAAGTTTACAGCTGCAGACATCAAACCATTCTCCTTGTAAATGCCACTTTGTTTTTGACATATCCATCCCTCCGTTAATTTTAGTAAGATCGTTTAATTTTCAGCATAAGCTTTTATCTCATTTCCTCCTTCCTTAAAATATTATAGGATACCCCTCTATGGTATATGAGAGATAATTCAAAAAGGGTACTATAGTACCCTGTTCCTATTAGTAAACTTTTAACTTTTTCGAGGATGTATCGGTAAAACCGTACTTCTTTAAATCCACCTGAGACAGACTAGCTATTTCGCTAAATCAAATTGCAAGCTTTCCTTCTGATTTAAGTACAAGAAATACCTCTATCGCCTGAAGGAGTTTGACTAAAATAGATTTTATTAGTTAGAGAGTTCCCTTATTCAACCATTCCAGTTATTCACAATGGATTCTGTCAATTATCTTCTCTATTGGATCCACTGTTATATCAAACGTCTCGACCATTTTGGTAGCCCGATTGGGTTTCCATGGCCATTATAATTACGATTTTTCTTCTCCCTGAGAAGAACGATTTATAGATACATGAGGAATGTGTTATCGACTTTATTGTCATTCAACACTTATTACATAGAAAAGTGCCCTGTTAGTACAGAAATGCCATTTTCGATAAAGATATAAGATGTTAACGTTCACCCTCATGATTCTTAAATGTTTTCCCATTATGGTAGTAAAGTTCAGAACCTAAATGAACATCTCCTTCTTCTTTCAATTGACGAACAAGTTCTTCACTTTTTGTTTTATTCATTTCTTTATACCAGGTTCCTTGTGGATATAAAACAGCGATCGGACCATGTTTGCATTGGCCGTTACATAATGTCTTTGTTGTGTGAATCTCCTTTTGCAGCTCTAAGTTTTTCAATTCTCCCCTAATGGTCTCTGTTACTTCTTCAGCTCCATTTTTCGTGCATGTTTTCCCGTTGCAGATTAATAGATGTTTGCTAACCCCATCTAAGTTCATAAAAATTCCCCTTTGTTCTTCCTTTTTATTTGACCTTTATAACAAATGGATAGATATTGACTTTACCATCAAATTTAAATTCTCCCCACACTTTGTAGATCCCAGGTTTATCAAATTTTGTTTTAAATACTGTCTTTTCTTCTGATGCAGGGTGCACATGTACAAATTTCTCACCCTTATCATCCAAAATAACAACATGGCCTAAAGCCCCTAGATAGGGCTCTGGAGTAATCCCTTTCGTATCAAAACTTAACGTAACATCTTTGTTTGATACTAGCTCTGTAGTTGTTAATTCAACTGTCTTTTCATTGATTGTTTTTGTTAAGTTTGTATCAGCCTTTAGTGTATTATCCTCATGTTCACCATGACCATTCCCCACATTCAGTTCTATCGGACTAACCTGATAGGCAAGGTTTTTTGGTTTAATATCAACAAATGCTTTATAAGAGTTTTCTGGTAGGTCGAATTTTAGAGTATACATGCCATTTCCTTTTTCCTCAGGATGTAAATGATAATAATCTTCTAAGTCGGCACTTACAATAATGAAATGCATTATTTTTTCGTGTGAAATTTCTAATTCAGGTGAGTTTTGATCTTTATCTTTTAAATCAATGGTAATTAAGCCTTCCTCATATTTTACGTTTGTGACCACTTCACTTTCTGAACGAGCCGCATGATCTGAATGTTCTGAATCCGTACCCTCACTTTTTTGACTAGTATGATCATCGTTATGCTCTTCCTCAGTACTCGTTTCTTTTTTCTCGTTACTATTTGATGCAGCCGAATGGGTATCAGTGTGATCATTATTATGATTCATGCTTGCATATACGGTATATCCGCCAATTACTAACCCGAGATAAACAATGGCTGAAATCGCCCAAGTCAAAATATTTTTTTGTTTCATAAAAACACTCCTCTCTTTTTAATAGATAAATTATCCTTTTAGCTTAATCCTTTGTAATCTGAGTGCGTTTAAAACAACGGAAACTGAACTAAATGCCATTGCTACTCCTGCAAGCCATGGTGCCAGAAAGCCCAGTGCTGCAATTGGAACTCCTAAAGCATTATAAGCAAAGGCCCAAAATAGATTTTGCTTGATATTCCGAATCGTCATTTTACTCATATAGATGGCATCGGCAATACTATTTAAGTCTCCTCTGATTAAGGTGATATCAGCAGCCTCCATTGCTACATCAGTACCAGTACCGATTGCCATGCCTATATCTGCAGTAGCTAACGCTGGTGCATCGTTAATACCGTCACCGACCATCGCCACTTTCTTTCCAGCTTTTTGAAGCTTTTTAACTTCTTCTGCCTTTCCTTCTGGCAGAACTTCTGCAATAACATGGTCAATTCCGACTTCATTTGCAATGGCTTGTGCTGTCTGCTTGTTATCTCCTGTAATCATAACAACCTCTAGACCCATCTTTTTTAACCTTTCAATCGCTTTTTGAGAGGTTTCTTTAATTGTATCTGCAACAGCAATCACTCCGGCAAATTGATGATCAATTGCGACTAGCATTGCGGTCTTACCTTGCTTTTCTAAGTTTTCCATCTTAGGTAATATGTTCCCAACATCAATGTTATGTTTCTCCATAAGTCGGCGCGTTCCGATA
Organism: Bacillus sp. V2I10; assembly: GCF_030817055.1. NCBI lineage: Bacteria > Bacillati > Bacillota > Bacilli > Caryophanales > Bacillaceae > Bacillus > Bacillus sp. V2I10. The sequence continues at coordinate 3,336,355 of NZ_JAUSYV010000001.1, forward strand.
AGCAAGGATTTGCTTTCAACTTTAGATTCGATTCCGAAACCAGGAATTGCTTCGAAATGTTCAGAGCTGCCTAGTTCAATCCCTTTTTCTTTAATGCCTTGGACAATTGCCTCAGCTAACGGATGTTCAGAATTTCTTTCTGCAGCACCGACTACCTTTAAAAATTCCTTTTCCTCAAATCCATTTGAAAGAATAACATCTGTAAGTGTTGGTTTTCCATTTGTTACAGTTCCTGTTTTATCTAGGATCACTGTATCCAATCGATGAGTCGTTTCAAGATGCTCTCCGCCTTTAAACAAAATTCCATATTCAGCAGCACGGCCCGACCCTGCCATAATAGACGTAGGCGTAGCTAGACCTAGAGCACATGGACAAGCGATAACTAATACAGCAATTAACTTTTCAAGAGCTACTGCAAACTCTCCAGGACTTACAACAAAGTACCAAACTAGAAATGTTACAATGGCTATCCCAACTACTATTGGGACGAATATTCCTGAGATAACATCAGCTAAACGTTGGATTGGTGCTTTTGATCCTTGAGCTTCTTCGACTACTTTAATGATTTGAGCTAAGGCGGTATCCTTTCCTACCTTTGTTGCTTTTACCTTTAAAAATCCGTTCTTGTTAATCGTTGATCCTATTACTACATCTCCAGCTGTTTTATCGACAGGTATACTTTCACCTGTAATCATTGACTCATCAAGAGCAGATCTTCCTTCAAAAATCTCACCATCAACAGGTACCTTTTCACCTGGTTTCACGTATACGATATCACCAGCGATTACCTCTTCAATTGGCACATTCAATTCTTGGCCGTCTCTAAACACTGTGGCCGTTTTCGCCTGCATGCCCATAAGCTTCTTAATGGCTTCAGATGAACGTCCCTTTGCTTTTGCCTCAAACAGTTTACCTAATATAATAAGGGTAATTAACACAGCACTTGTTTCAAAATATAATTCCGCCATATGTGCATCAGAACCTATTGTTTGAATGCTTAGGTAGATACTGTAGAAATAAGCTGCAGAGGTGCCAAGCGCCACCAAAACATCCATGTTTGCACTTTTATTTCTTAAAGCTTTATAGGCGCCTACGTAAAATTGGCCGCCGACTAAAAATTGAACGGGTGTCGCAAGCGCGAGCTGTACCCATGGATTCATAAACATCTCTGGCAGCCAAATAAAAGATGTAAATTCAAAATGACTGACCATCGCCCAAAGTAAAGGGATAGACAAAATAGAAGAGAAAATGAATTTTCCTGTTTGTTTCTCAATTTCCTTCAGTCTATGATCAACCTTTTCGCCTGTAGTTTCTTGCTTTTGTTCTAAGCTATAGCCCAATTTCTTAATGGCCTCTTTCATATCAACGATAGAAATTTCATCCGGATTATATTCTACTAACGCAGATTCTAAGGCGAAATTTACCGTTGCATTTTGTACTCCATTTAACTTATTTAAACGTTTTTCAATTTTATTAGCACACGCTGCACATGTCATTCCGCTTATATCAAATTCTGCTTTTTCACTTACTACTTTGTATCCTAAAGATTCCACTTTTTCTTTAAGCTGATTTACGTTTGATTTAGACGGATCAAATGTTACTTTTGATTTTTCTAATGCGAAATTTACGCTCGCATCCTCTACTCCATCTATTTTTTTGAGACCTTTTTCTATTCTCACTGCACAAGCTGCACATGTCATGCCAGCTATTTGAAGTGTTGTTTCTTTTTTATCGCTCATAACCTTACACTCCTATCCCCACATACTATAGTAGGGTATATTTTTTGGAGAATAAAACGTGCCGCCTATACAGCACGTTTTATTCTCCTTAATGACAGCTTTGATCTTTAGGCGATTTACTAAGCACTACATCATAACCCTGATCTTCTATAACGTCAGTAATTTCCTTTAAGGAAATTTCTTTTGAATCAAATGATACATCTACTTTTTCTTCATTTAAGTGAACCTTTACAAAATGAACACCATTTAATTTTCCTACGTTTCCTTCAATTGAATTCACACAATGCCCACATGACATTCCTTTAACTACTAATTTTTCATTATCCATTCTTTACTCCCCTTACTCTTTTTATATTCATATTACTATACCTAGGTATAGTATATTTCATTTAAAAAAGAAATCGTGCTTATTTGCACGTTCTTTATTCGAATTTATTGAACATCATAACCTTGATCATCAATTGTTTCTTTGATCTTATCAAGGGTAACTTCATTTGGGTTAAATTCGACACTAACAGTTCCTGAATCCAAGTTTACTTTAACATTAGTAACTCCGGTTAATTCCCCTACACTGCCTTCAATTGAATGAATACAATGCCCACATGACATTCCTTTTACGTTTAGAGTCATTTTTTCCATATCACATATTCTCCTTTTATTTTTTCATTAGTTTTTGAATTGTTACCATTACCTCATCTAAAATCTCCGTATCTCCTTCTTGAATTTTCTCTAGAACACATGTCTTCATATGCCCTTCAAGCAAAATTCGGGCAACACTATTTAAAGCAGATTGAGTAGCAGATATTTGAGTAATAACATCATCACAGTACGTATCTTTTTCAATTAACCCTTTTATTCCTCGAATTTGTCCTTCAATTCGATTTAATCTTGTTGTTAAATTATTTTTCACTTTATCTGAGTGGTGGCTTTTTCTTTCACCATCTGATGAGCAGCATTGATCGATTTCAACAATTTTATCAAGACTTTCTGAATTCATCGACATTGCCTCACCTCCTTAAATACATATTACCATACCCCTCTATGGTATGTGAAGGGTTTTTTATAAAAAGTTTTAAAATAGGTATTTGACATGGAAATTTATTCGCTTAAAGCATGTTTCTGGCTGGTTGGGACACTGATCCCGTTTAAACAAGCGAACCTATGACATTACAAGGAGCTTAGGGGTTACCGACTAATTTCATTTTAGGAGGAGATTGATAGATGAATCCAGTGATCGGTCTGGATGTTTCAAAAGGAGAAAGTCAGGTACAAGCTTTTTTAGATAAAGGAAAACCTTATCGGAAAAGCTTTAGTATTAGGCATACATTGGATGGGCTAGATAGCTTACTAGATTACTTGGAAGGTTACGAAAGTAGCTGATGGAATTAAACCTTCGGTTATCTTAGAATCAACTGGTCCTTATCATTCACCTGCCGTGCAGTTCTTAGATGACCATGACTATGTGTATATTATTGTGAACCCTCTTATTTCTCATCGTTCACGAAGTACCAACTTGAGGAAAGTAAAGACAGACCCAGTAGATGCGTACCAACTTTGTGAACTATTTTATAAGGAAGAGTTAGCACCACATAGAAAAAGAGGAATACAACTTTTAAATCTGAGAAATCTAACAAGGCAACAGGAAGCTATTGCAAGTGTTTCTTCTCAAACCAAACTACAATTGCAGTCTCTATTGGATCAAGTGTTCCCTGAATATCGAGGTGTTTTTGGGAATTTATATTCCAAAGTCTCTTTAAAAATGCTTGAAAAATTTCCTACTTCAGAGTCTGTTTTAAAGGTACCCAAGTTGGATTTAATCGACATTATTTCGTCACTATGTAAGAGTCGATCGGATCAGTGGGCAAAAGAAAAAACTGATAAACTTATTGAGGCGGCTAGAAGAAACCCATTTCAACAACATATGTATGATAGTCACATCTTTAATCTGAAAATATTAATTAACATGGTTCTTCAATACGAAGAGCATCTATCAAAGTTAGCAGCAGAAATAGATGCCCTCGCAAAAGAAATTAAAGAAAATGAGATTATCCAATCTATCCCTGGTATCGGAGAGAAGATTGCAGCAACAATCATCTCAGAAATTGGGGAGATAGTTTAATCACCCAAAAAAGTTAGTTGCATTTGCAGGAATAGATCCTAGTGTTTATTCTTCTGGCAGATTTACCGCCACTCAAAACAAAATCACCAAACGAGGGTCTAGTCGATTAAGACGAGCGTTATATATGGCTGTACGGTGTGGAATTCGTGATGCCAGAAAGCAAAAGACGACCGATGACATTATCGCAAGAAATAAGAAACTACGAGAGTTTTATGATAAAAAGCGCGATGAAGGTAAACCCTTTCGAGTCGCCGTCATTGCCTGTGTAAATAAGCTTTTACACTGGATCTATGCCCTATTAAAAAGTAAATCAACCTTCCAAGATATAGTTTAAGTACTACATCCAAACATAAAATGAAAAACCTTCCAAATGTATAAATTAAGGAAGGTTATTTGTCATGACATTTTTAGTATAGCACGAAGAAATATAGTTTTTTAATGAAAAATGTTGACAAACTATTAGCTGGTTTTGCTTAATAAGAAAAAATCCTACATTATCAAAAATCCACATATAAACGGTTAAACTTTTTTCAAAACATCGCATCCTACAAGACTTTTATCCTCAAATCTCGTTGAGAGAACAATTAGGGTCGTTGAAAATCCAAATGCGTTGCAAGCATCATGAAATCTTGCCAATGATTCACTCGTTTCTGTTAACACCTTCATTAGATAATTATACTCTCCGCTGGTTCTGTAAAGATCGATAATCTCAGGGGACGCTTCACCGAAAGTTTCGAAATCCTTGCAGTTATTCGTTTTAAACAAAACGAATGCGATTGTATGCTTGCCAAGCTTATGTGGAGAAAGCTCTGCCCGATAGCCCGTTATGACCCCTCGCTCCTCCAGCTTCCGAAGTCTTTCCGTTACAGCTGGCTGCGACATCGATCATTCTGCTCATCTCGGAAATGGGAATCCGGGCGTTATCCTGCAGCGTGGCCAAGATTTTATAATCGATTTGATCCATAAACACGACACCTCATTTTTAAAAGTTATTGGCCTGAAATAAAAAATTAAGTTTTGAAGTCCAATACTCCTTAATAATCTTATTTAAAATGTACGTTATCCCTAATAAAATGACAATAACAAACCTTAAAGGAGATTGAGAAATATGACAATGACATTAAACGAAACCAGAGCGACTGATGGGTTAAACTTTTAACGACCGGTGATGGAGTTCGGATTGCTTATCGAATCGATGGATCAGCCAGTAAGCCGGTATTGATGCTTGCGAACTCCATCGCCACCTCGATGAACATGTGGGATGGCCAGCTAGCTGAATTTTCTCGGCATTTCCGAGTGCTTCGCTACGACTATCGGGGGCATGGCGACTCGGATACGCCCGCCGGTCCGTATTCGTTCGACAGACTGGGACGGGATGTAATCGAACTGATCGACGCGCTTCACATCGACCGTGTGCATTTCCTCGGGCTGTCGCTAGGCGGTGCCATCGGACAATGGCTCGGCATCTACGCTCCCGAGCGGATCGATCGGCTGATTCTGAGCAATACCTCCTCCTACCTGGGGCCGGCCGAGCAATGGGAGGGCCTAATCGCCTCTGTGCTGCAACCAGAGAACCTGACCGAATTCGCCGATATGTTCATGAAGAACTGGTTCCCTTCGCATATGCTGGAGTCGAAGAACGCGCTCGTCACGTCGTTTCGCAAGATGGTGCTCGCTACTCGTGCTCAGGGAATTGCAGGAAGCTGGACTGCGATCCGTGACATGGATATGCGCCGGACTGTCGCCCTTATCAGCAGCCCGACACTAGTCATTGCTGGCCAGTATGATATAGTGACGCTTCCCAGCCACGGAGAATTGATCGCCGAGACGGTGCCGAACGCGAAGCTCGTCATGCTGCCCGCAGTTCACCTGTCGAATGTGGAGTATCAAGCCGAATTCCTGAGCGCCGTGCTCGAATTCCTGCAATCGAAATAAGGAAAAGTGTCCATGTGCGAATGAAATGAGCGGATACTTCCAAATTCTTCAGTGAAATGAGGAAGCAAACCGCCATTTTTTCGTATATACCCAATTTTCTTATATGGAGAGTTTGCCGCACGCTTACAAACTTTGTGTATAGTAACAATAATGTTGTTTTATTTTTAATCAGTAAATGTTGCTTTGAAATAAAGTCTGATCAAAAATACCTCGCAAGCCCATATTTAAAATAAATAAAAAGAATCCATTTTGAAAAAAGTATTATGGATAAAGTTTTATTAGACCCCATAACAACTTTATCTTTTGTTCAACTAAACTTCCTTGGAATCGATAAGTCCACATTTTCCAAAATCACCGATCTTTCTCTTATTCAAGAAAATGGCCCGTTTGCTGAAGAAAAAATAATTTCGGATCCTCCATTAAACTCCCTCTATAAAGAAAGGAATAACTCTGGATTTCTAGCTTTTTCTTAAGATTTCATTATGATTTATTTTAATTAGACATCAAAGTTATGGATGTAAGTTGAAAATAAGGATATTTTTGGTGCGTTAGAGAAAAAAAGTCCTTAACTGCCTAACCACTCCTATCCAAAAAGTGGTTATCTAGTTAAAGTATGGTTGCACTGGTGGATGTCCACATGTCTCATGGAGGTCAACCCTCCCATGTCTCACAGAGTCTACGCTCCAAAATTCCTTCGTCCAACCTTTCCATGAGGTGGATGTCAGTGATGCTGCCCGACAGGATCAAAGTCCTTACTTTAATTGTTTTACTGACTAATCCGTGCTTCAAATGTCTAAATAATAATCTAAATAAAACCTTTTGAATATTAACTAATGAACCCTAAGCTGCTTTCAGTAAAGGAGCCATATGAGGAATATCCTTCAACATTCTATCTTCACTAAATTCACATTGTTTTGTACCAATCGTAAAAAGAATACGTATAAGCTTATTACATATCGCTATAAGAGACTGCATTTTCTTTAGAGGATTATTTTTACGTGTTGTAAAATACTCATGTAAAGCTTTAAAAGCAGTGTTCTTAGCTACTAAAGGCATCGCTACTCGGAAGAGGAGAGCCCTTAGTGTCTTCCTGCCTCTCTTTGTAATCTTCGTATGCCCTTTGTGCTTTCCAGAGGTGTTCTCCTTTAAACTCAACCCAGCTAACTTGATGATTTGTCGAGGGTGAGAATAGTAACTTAAATTCCCTACTTCAGAAAAGAAGCCAGCTACAGTGTCCTTGCCGATTCCTGTGATGGCCAACATTTGTTGAACACCTGGTATCCGTTCAAGGAGTCCATCAATATCAGATTCTAGTTCTTCGAACTTTTCATTTATTAACTCATACTTGTCTAGTAAAGTGCGAAGCTCTAATTTAGCCATCCTTGAACCTTCACGAATACCGATAGAGTCTTTGGCTACTCGTTTAAGTTCTTGAATTTTACTGAGTCCAACCGCACGTTTTACAGCTTTTCTGAGGTGAATGAGGATCTCTTGTTCCGAGACTATCTCTAACTCATGTGGTAATACGTTTAACTTTAATAATTGTAATGCTGCTTTTCCTTCCCAATCCTTAAACACTGTAAGGAATTCAGGAAAATATCGATCTAACCAGTTATGAATTTGCCCCTGCACAGCTTGTAAGTCAACAAATAAGAGATCGCGTATTTTCCTTGCCACACGAAGTTCTGCATAAACTCCTTGTGGAATATTAGGTTCGGCATATCTCCCATCTTTGACTAGCTGTGCAATGACTTTAGCGTCCTTCACATCATTTTTGGTTGGAGAATTATCATCTAATTCTTTAGATTTCTTCACATGCATAGGATTTACCACGACAAACTTTATCTCCTCTTCTTTAAGAAAATGAGCGAGGTTGAGCCAATAATGACCTGTCGGCTCCATTCCAATAATCACCTTATCCATGCCGTGTTGTTCCATCAAATGTTTTATCCAGCCTAAAAAAAGATTAAAATGTGATTTGGTATTTTCAAAATGACAAGGTGCACCAAACTCTAGGCCTCTAAAGTCTTGAGCACGAGCTACATGCTTGTACTTCGCAATATCTACACCTACAATTAGTGTTTGAGAAGTTATTTGAGCAATCTTTTTATTTTGGTTATAATTCATTTGAACAGCCTCCTGGTTATTTGAGTTCGTCCTTTTTGCCGGCAAGCACTGGACACTCATATCTTACCAAGAGGTTTATTTTTTGTTCAAACCCCATTTTTCTTCATTACAGGAATGCTGCCCGATTGCTTAATACCAATTATTTCAAAATTAGGTGATTAACTCAATCTTTTATTCCATTAAAATGGACACTTACCTTATTACAGATAAGCGCCCGATTGTTGAATAACATGAAGGAGTTATATCGACAATAGTCACCCTGAGAACACGACAAATAATTAAAGCACGGAAAATTTTTCCGTGCTTTTCCAAACATATATTTTATTTCGGAAGATTTAGTTGCCACAAGACACCGAACCGATGGTGTACTTACCCTAACTGGCGTTTAAATGCTTTACTGGCGAAGAAGTAAGCGATGACCATGATGCCGACGCACCAGGCAAGCGCGATCCAGATACCGTTGCCAACAGACCCTTCATACAAGAGGGCACGAATCGCATTCACGATTGAAGTCACGGGCTGGTTCTCAGCGAACGCACGGACAATTTTAGGCATGGTTTCGGTGGGGACAAAGGCCGAACTAATAAACGGCAGGAAAATCAGCGGGTACGAGTAGGCTGTCGCCCCTTCCATAGACCCCGCTGTCAATCCGGGAATGACCGCCAGCCATGTCAGCGCCAGCGTAAACAGCCCGAGTATCCCAGCTACCGCGAGCCAATCCAGGATATCAGCGCTGGAACGGAAGCCCATCAAGAGCGCGACGAGGATAACCACCACGACAGTAAGCGCATTGGAAACAAGCGAGGTCAACACGTGAGCCCACAATACCGACGAGCGCTTGATGGGCATGGTAATGAAACGCGCCATCAGCCCGCTCTTTACATCCGTAAACAGCCGCACGGAAGTGTAAGCGACGCCGGATGCGATAGCCATCAGCAAGATTCCCGGCAATAAATAATTAACGTAGTTGTCCGTGCCTGTCTCTATGGCGCCGCCAAATACGTAGACAAACAGCAGCAGCAGCATAATCGGCGTAATCGCCACCGTGATAATCGTATCCGGGCTGCGCATGATGTTGCGCATTAAACGCCCTAGTAATACCCCTGTTTTGCTTTTCATTTACATCTTCTCCTTTTTGCCGATGATCGCGAGGAAAATTTCCTCCAATGTCGGCTGCTTCTCGATGTACTCCACTTTCGCTGGCGGGAACATCTCTTTGAGTTCGGTAAGGGTACCGGTCGTGATGATTTTTCCGCCATGCAGGATGGCGATACGGTCCGCCAGTTGTTCGGCTTCCTCCAGGTACTGAGTCGTCAGCAAGATGGTCGTGCCGCCGCCGGCAAGCTCCTTGACGGTATCCCAGACTTCAATCCGCGCTTCGGGGTCAAGCCCTGTCGTCGGTTCGTCGAGAAAAATGACTGCTGGCGTTCCGATCAGGCTCATGGCGATGTCAAGCCGGCGCTTCATCCCGCCGGAATATTTGTCCGCCCGGCGGTTGGCCGCATCGGTCAGGCTGAATCTTGCAAGCAGATTGTCGGCGACTTGAGCGGGATTGGAAACTCCCCGCAACTTGGCGATCATCATCAGGTTTTCCCGCCCGGTGAGCATGCCGTCTAAAGCTGCGAACTGCCCTGTCAGGCTGATGCTCTGGCGAACATGATCCGGTTGACGCTGGACGTCAAAGCCGCAAATACCTACTTCGCCGCCATCGGGCTTCATCAGCGTCGAGAGGATGTTGACCGTCGTCGTCTTGCCCGCTCCATTTGAGCCCAGCAGTGCGAAAATTTCGCCACGCCGCACCTCAAAATCCACCCCCTTTAAGACTTCCTTGTCTTTAAAGGATTTTTTTAACCCTTTTACAGAAATCGCTGCATTGCTCATACTTTTTTCCTCCTTATAAAAAGCGCCTTGCGGAGCTAGATTGCCTATACCCTTCTATTTAGTCTGACTGATAATCTGTATAACTTATTACCGGGTTGAAAATATAACTGAATAACGAAGGTGGCAATTCACATTTGTAACCAGCTATTCAGTCGGTATTATCTATTGAATTTACTTTTTTCCCAATCGCTTCATAATACTCTGATTCAAATCTTCACGATACTTGGCGACATAGGTTTTAGCGTTTGCCACTAGTTCGTCGGCGAAGGACGCCACGTCGTTCCCAGTGATTTCCAGCACTTGTCTGCCTTCCGCCGCACCGGCTTCGAACAACTCGATTAATTCATACTGTATGTGCAGCATATCCATCCCGTTGCCTGCTGAGAAATTCCACATGTAGTTTTGAATTTTCTTAAATACAAACTGGTAGTCCTCTGGCAGGGCTTCAACCCGTGCCATCATCATCTTGTACTCTTTTTTATCACCAATCATTTTTTTGAACATTTCCATCATGTTATTTTTCCTCCTTTTTTATAAAGCTGAACAAGACACTCCAAAAATATCTGACGGAATATCTTATGAAGCTAGATTGACTTCAAGACGTTGATTTTTGATGATACAAAATCCCATTTTTTCCAAAACAATTCAAGTTCCTGGCGGCCAGCCTCATTAAGTGAGTAAAACTTGCGGGGCGGCCCTATATCTGACGGTTTCTTTTCCATGTTCACCAGTTTTTTCTTTTCTAATCGCACGAGGATGGTGTAGACCGTTCCTTCCACAACTTCGGTAAACCCAAGCTCGTTCAGGCGGCGGGTAATCTCGTAGCCATAGGTTTCATGGCGGCTGATGATTTCCAGCACGCAGCCTTCCAGCGAACCCTTCAACATTTCAGTTAAATTTTCCATGTTCAGAGCCTCCTCTATTTTGTCTGACTTATATTCAGTATAACTTAGTACTAAAGGAAAATTTTCACTGAATAGATTTTGGGAAATCACGCTATTCAGTGGTGTCGGTATCCAGTGTGACCTACTACAGGTATATCGTAACACGTAGTAGATTGACTGTCAACTGGATTTTCTAAATATTTTTAAAACCAGCTATCCCCATTGGATACAGCCGATTTTCTTTATGGAGCTTTTACTTCCTCCTATGATTATTTCACAATGATTACACCGCGGATCATTCCCATCCAGCAGCTGTACATGTGAATATGGCAATTCTATCCCCTCCATTATTTTTCGATTATCTTATTCACTACTTGCTCATTAACTTTTTTAAGTAAAAAGCCGTCTCCTGTTTCAATGAGTATAATTCGGTCATACTGTAAATAAAAATGCCGAGATCACACTAAAAAATACAGAAATTGATCATTATCCCCTGACTTTTGTGAAATTAATACAAGGGGATCCGACAGATATGCTAATGCAGATACTGCAGAATTTATTGTCGTAACTTCAGGATTTGAAAAAGTTGAACGTGAAGTAGACAATCAAACTCTTATTAATCTTTTATCAATAAGAATTTTGAATAAAAAGGCACATTGCCTTGCTCAAATATTACTAAGGGAAAATATACAAAAAGCTAAATGTGCAGGTGCTGATGAAGTGATTTTTAAAAATGATGTTCTTATAGAAATGATAAGCTCTAGTATAAGAAAAAAACAAAAAAAATAGGTTATGTATATAAAGTGACTGATTAATGGGATAAAGAGAAAAAAGCATTTGTTTTTATAAATTGATTCTTAGATCTTATCCATTGGAAACAGTAGAATAGATAGTGCTCAGTAGTAACTAAAGCATGTATCTATCCTAGTACGCTATACTAATTAGGTATTTAACGTTTATACCTCATTTTCCTCAAAACGCGTCAAACCCTCATTATCACCAATAACAAACAATATATCATTTTCTAAAATTATTTCCTTAGCCGAAGGTGAAATAATCATTGTATTATTTCTTTTAATTCCAATAATGGTACAACCATACCGCGCTCTAGCATCTAAATCAAGAAGGCTCCTATTACTCAATTTTTTTGTAGCTTTGATTTCAACAAGACTATAATCGGAGGAAAGTTCAATATAATCAATAATCTTTTCTGATTCGATGTAATGAGCAATTCGCCTTGCCATATCATGTTCAGGTAATATAACACGATCCGCACCTATCTTCTTAAGCACTTTCTTGTGATAGAGATTAGATGCCTTAACCCATACTTGTTTAATTCCCATTTCCTTTAATACCAGCGTAGCAAGAATGCTGTTTTCTACTTCATCTCCAAAAGAAACAATGGCTTGATCGACGTTTCTTATCCCTAAAGATTCTAACTCTCTTTCGTTAATACCATTTGCCTGCACAACAATAGTGGCTTTGTCAGCATATTTGTTAACAACTTCCATATCCTTGTCTAAAGCGATAATCTCAACATCAAGAAGAGAGAGCTCTTCAATGAGGGTACCACCGAAACTGCCTAATCCTAGAACTGCAAATTGTTTCTTCAATTTTATTTTCCTCCTTACCTTTCAATAAACATAGATTGCTTAAGTTGAAATGAATCCTTTTTTAATTTCTCTTCCTAAATCACTAAATATTCTTTTGCTTACTTATTAATTTTTTAACTGAAGATGTACAACCTAGGAGTATCAGGTTAATAGGAATTTTTATTGGCCTAATTGGATCCTTTTTAACTGCAGACCATAAATGGGGTTTGTTACAGCAGCACGGTACAGTTGTAAGTATTGTTGTGGCGATTAGTTCTTATTTACTTGCAGGAACAATAGAAGCTAGTGGGTTAATGGCAACATTTACTGCTGGACTTGTCACTGGTAACTCTCATCTGTTTCAAATTCGTACTTCAGAAGAAGTTAATTTATCTACATATCAATTTTCTGAAACTTTAACGTTACTATTACGGACACTTATCTTTATGTTGCTTGGTACCCAAGTGAATTTCCATATATTAAGCAAATTCTGGATGCAGGGAGTTCTTATCGTATTTGTTTTTATGTTTATTGCACGGCCACTTTCCGTACTAATTTGTACCCTGCCAGATAAAAAGGCAAATTGGAGTTGGAATGAGATCATTTTTATGTTTTGGGTTCGTGAAACAGGCGTAATTCCGGCTGCGCTTTCGGCAATGATTGTTGCTGCAGGCATAAATTATGCAAACGAAATCTCTTCTGTCACATTTATGCTATACTGGTGACTATTCTTATTCAAGCAAGTACAACACCATATGCAGCCAAGAAGTTGGGGATAATTCTAAAACCTCCTAAAGCAAGTGAAAGATAAACCATTATAAGATATTTACCTAATAAATGTAGTAAAGGAGATATCATGTTAAAAGCCAATCAAAACCAAAGAAGAACAATACGATTGCATCCTGCACATATATTGCTGCTTGGATTTATGGGATTAATAATACTTGGAACCTGTTTGTTAATGATTCCTTTTGCTACGAGTGACCGGCATCATCTTAGTTTCATTGATGCTCTTTTTGAAGCAACCTCTGCTGTTTGTGTCACCGGGCTAGCTGTTGTTGATACGGGCACCACGTTTACTATCTTCGGGGAAATAGTTTTACTGGTGCTGATCCAATTAGGCGGTTGGGGGTTTATGACCAGTGGAATTCTTATGTTTATTATTCTTGGGAAAAAAATTGGGCTGAAACAAAGACTATTACTGCAGGAATCACTAAATTCCTTTTCTATACAAGGAATTATCAAATTAGTTCAGCGCATCATTATTATTACCTTAATCGTAGAAGCAATTGGAGCAATAGCGCTTGCCATTCGCTGGTCACAGGAAATGAGTTTGGAAAAAGCCATATACTATGGAATATTCCATTCCATCTCTGCCTTTAATAATGCAGGATTTGGATTAGAACCAGACAGTTTGAGTAAATGGGTAGGCGATCCAACTGTAAATATCTTCATTACTTTATTATTTATTCTTGGCGGTATCGGATTCTTTGTAGTAGCAGATATTTATGAAAAGAAGAATTTTAAGAAGTTATCGCTCCACACGAAAATTACTCTTATATTTACCATCCTGCTTAATGTAATAAGCACACTGATAATATTTGCATTAGAATTTAATAATCCAGCGACTTTAGGAAATTTAGGATTGGCTGATAAATGGTGGGCTGCTTATTTTCAGGGGGTTGTACCGCGTACAGCTGGCTTTAATACTGTTGATATAAGTCAATTAAGCCTAAGCTCACAAGTTTATATGACTGGATTAATGTTTATAGGAGCCTCTTCTGGTTCTACAGGAGGAGGAATTAAAGTAACAACTTTTGCTTTATTGCTCTTTGTACTTTGGTCAGTATTAAGAAATAAGGATGATATAAATGTCTATAACCGCAGGATTCCAAAGTCTCTTGTTTTTAGAGCTTTTTCCATTGCTGTTTCAGGCATTATCTTTATTTTTATTATTTTCTTCTTACTCACCATTACAGAAGAAGGAGCTGATATGTCTAAGCTGGCATTTGAAACAGTCTCTGCCTTTGGAACTGTTGGATTAAGTGCAGGGTTTACACCGGAGTTAAGTCCAATGGGTCGAATACTCATCACTGTCATGATGTTCATCGGAAGAGTCGGCCCATTAACAATGGCATTTGCACTTGCAATTCGGTCAAATAATCAAGCAAAAATTCGATATGCTGAAGAAAAAATATTAATTGGATAAAAATAAAAATAATAACAGGCTCGACGCCTGTATCTAATACACTTAATGCACGAGCTGGATTTTCAAGTCGGAGTTCCCTTTTTTTGTTACCCGGCTGTGACACCGCTTAGATATAAATAGCGAGGCAAATAGCCCGAATCTGCTATTCAGCAGATGTTTGCTAATTACTATGCTAATTTAAATGTTAAAAATGACCTAATATTGTCTGAAATCCCTTATAAATCAAAAAAAGCCTACCAATTATAAAGCTAATTGGTAGGCTAATTCTTAAGTTATTTTACTTGTTATTTCAACCGAACCTGTTAGTTTAATGCAGCCTTTTTTATTTCCTTTTCACTGCAAAAAACTTATCTGCGCAATACTCTATGATTTCCCTTCTTCTAATGATCCCTATAAAGATTCCCTGATCATCCACAACAGGTACGAAATTCTGTTCCATCACTCTCGAAATGATATTTTCCATTTCAGCATCAATGAAAATAGGTTCATTTTTACGATGAAACGGGATGTCTGTTAACCGGATTTTTTCTGTATTATGAAAATTTAAATCAGGTGTGTTCTTAAGCTTCCATAATAAATCTCCTTCTGTGAGTGTTGTTATATACTTCCCCTTATTATCAAGCAATGGTACGGCTGAATAGCGATGATATTCCATTCGTTCAAGCGCCTGTCTCATGGTGGCATGTATATTTAAATAAACAACTTCCTTTTTTGGTATTAGGAAAAAAGCAATATTCAATTTATTTTAACTCCTTTAAGATTGTCCATCTGACACGATGTGAATATCAATATTCTCAGTCTTTCTCATAATGGTATTCACAATGGAACCCTTTCTAATCTCTTCCCATCTTGTTCTCGCTGACTGCCCGAGAAGAATTTGTGTAATGTGATACTGTTTTGCAATATCAATAATGACCTGAGCAGGCTTGCGGCTGCCTTCCTGCTCCAGCAAAAATACAGCATTAAATTGAGAGGCAAGTATTTTCCATTGCTCCGTTCTTTCCCGTTTTTCCTGTGTAAACGCCTCAGGGGAATTCTTCGTTACATTCAGAATAAACAACTGTGCTTTTAGCCGGTTCGCCATCCGCCATCCTCTTCTGATTAATTTCTCAGCAGTTGGTCCATACCCTACACATACCAGGATTTTTTCATGAACACCTATTGGGCCGTTCATCAAATTCCCGCTGATCTGCTCCATTTTTTCGTCTACATCATCTGCTACTTCTCTCAAGGCAAGTTCTCTTAGAGATGATAAATTGGTAACTGTAAAAAAATGAGTAAGGCTCTGCTCAATTTTTTCTGAAGCATAGATTTTCCCTTCTTCCAGCCGCTTCCGAAGGGTTTCAGGAGTAACATCAATGAGCTGAACTTCATGGGCATCCTGAACAAATAAATCCGGTATCCTCTCTCTTACTGCCACTCCCGTTATTTGCTGTACAATATCGTGAACGCTTTCTAAATGCTGAATATTTACCGCAGACATCACATTAATGCCAGCATTTAAGATTTCTTCTACATCCATGTATCTCTTTTTATTTTTTGAGCCCGGAATGTTGGTATGGGCCAGCTCATCAATTACAATAACCTTTGGTTTTCTTTGTATAATGGCCTCTACATTCAACTCTCTAAAAATACTTCCTTTATACTTCATCTCTTTCAGAGGAACCATTTTAATATCTTTAATCAGTTCTTCTGTTTCTTTTCTTCCGTGGCATTCGATCAGACCAATTACAACATCGTTTCCCTCCATCTTTAAATCATGGGCATCCTGAAGCATTTTATATGATTTTCCAACCCCAGGCGCCGCACCTACATACAGCTTTAACTTTCCCCGTTTTGATTCAGCAATTTCATCTAAAAGTTCTTGCGGAGTTTTCCTTCTAAAGTATGGATGTTTTTTACTCATCCCTCTCACCTCAGGAAGATGAATAACCTCAGCTGAATCTAGCTGAGGTGCACTCATCATTCATTTATCATGTTTTTTAAATCTAAATTTAATTGAAGAACATTCACTTTCTCTTCTCCAAAAAGACCAAGCTCTCTGCCCTGACTATGTTTCTTCACTAATTCTTCTAGTTTCGATGACTCAATACCTGTTTCTTTAGAAATCCGCTTTATTTGAACATAGGCAGCATCCGGGCTAATATGAGGATCCAGCCCAGAACCTGAATTCGTCAAAAGGTCATTTGGTACATCGCTGATTGGTGTTTCAGAGTTGTTTTTCTTCCATTCATCAATTGATTCTTGCGTCCGTTTCATCATATCTTCATTTGAAGGCGCATAGTTATTCGATCCCGAACCTGCACCGTTATATTCAATGCTTGAAACTCTGCCATGAAAATAGGCATTCCCAGTAAATGATTGCCCTATAAGCTCTGAACCTATTACTTTATCACTTTCATCATAAATCAAACTTCCATCAGCTTTTGCCTGTGCAACAGCCTGAGCAATGCCTGTTACGGCGAGCGGGTAAAGAATGCCGCATATCGCTATTAAAAACACGGTCATACGGATGATCGGACCAACAATTGATTGTCTTTCTTCCATCTTAAAATACCTCTTTTCTTCCTATTTAAATATCAGTCTATAAAATAAGCGCAAGAGCTAAATCAATCACTTTGATTCCAATAAACGGCACAAGCACTCCACCCAACCCGTATATCAGCAAGTTTCTGCTTAATAATGCATTCGAGCTCATCGGCTTGTAGCTTACCCCTTTCATCGCGAGCGGAATCAGAATCGGAATAATAACAGCATTAAAGATCAGAGCTGAAAGAATCGCTGAGATTGGGGAATCAAGTCTCATAATATTAAGCACATTCATTTCCGGTATCGCAAGCATAAACATGGCAGGGATGATCGCAAAATACTTTGCAATGTCATTTGCAATACTGA
The DNA here is from genome assembly GCF_030817055.1 of Bacillus sp. V2I10. Lineage (NCBI taxonomy): Bacteria > Bacillati > Bacillota > Bacilli > Caryophanales > Bacillaceae > Bacillus > Bacillus sp. V2I10. The sequence goes on from NZ_JAUSYV010000001.1 coordinate 3,353,736, forward strand.
ACGTTGTCAACGCACCGCGCGTCATTAATAATTGCTTGCCGATTGAGACGACTTCAATAATTTTAGTAGGATTGGAATCAAGATCAACCATATTGGCAGCTTCCTTTGCTGCCGCTGTTCCGCTATTCATCGCAAGTCCTACATCCGCTTGTGCAAGAGCTGGTGCATCATTTGTTCCATCACCAGTCATGGCAACAAGCTTTCCTTGTGACTGTTCATATTTAATCACTTCAATTTTGTCTTCAGGCTTGCATTCCGCAATAAATTCATCAACACCCGCTTCCTTTGCAATGGTCGCAGCTGTCAGCGGATTGTCTCCTGTACACATGACTGTTTTAATCCCCATGCTCCGCAGCTGGTCAAAACGCTCTTTCATTCCAGGTTTAACAGTATCTTTTAAATAAATTAAACCAAAGATTTGATCGTTCATTGCAACCGCAAGCGGTGTGCCTCCTGCCTTTGAAATCTCCTCTGTTTTATTATCTAAATCAGATGGGATCGTACCCCCTATAGAAGACACCCATTTCTTAACGGCATCTACTGCTCCCTTTCTGACCACTCTTCCATCAGTCAGGTCCATTCCGCTCATCCGCGTTTCTGCCTTAAATTCGATAAATGTTCCGCCTATCGCGATATCCGTCTTATAGGAAAGCTGTTTCTTTTTCAGCAGTTCAAGAACAGAACGCCCTTCAGGCGTTTCATCTTCTAACGAGCTGATGGCCGTCCACTGGGCGAGATCCTGCATAGCTTGATTTCCGACCGGAGTAAACTCACTTGCCATCCGGTTCCCAAACGTGATCGTGCCTGTTTTATCTAAGATAATGGTATTAATGTCTCCTGCTGCTTCTACCGCTTTCCCTGACATCGCAATCACATTAAACTGGGTAACCCTGTCCATGCCGGCAATACCAATTGCAGAAAGCAAGCCCCCTATTGTTGTTGGAATTAAACAAACGAGCAAGGCAATCAAAACAGGAATTTCGAGCTGAAATCCTAAATAATTCGTGAAAAAAGGCAATGTTACAACGACAATCATAAAAATAAGCGTCAGGCTCGTTAAAACGGTATTCAACGCAATTTCGTTCGGTGTTTTTTGACGCTGTGCTCCCTCAACAAGGGAGATCATTTTATCAAGGAATGATTCACCAGGATCACTCGTAATCCTTACTTTGATCTGGTCGCTCACCACTCTTGTTCCGCCTGTTACTGAGTTGAAATCTCCTCCAGCTTCTTTTATGACTGGTGCAGATTCTCCAGTAATTGCTGACTCGTCGACAGACGCAAGCCCTGAGATGACTTCTCCATCACCTGGTATAAACTCCCCTTGTGAAACAATCACTACATCCCCTTTTCTCAACTCGGTTGAATCTGTTTGTTCAATTTCTCCATTTGGTTTTACTTTGTTGGCTCTCATTTCTTTTTTCGAATTCTTAAGGGAATTCGCCTGAGCCATTCCCCTGCCTTCTGCAAGAGCTTCAGCAAAATTGGCAAACAGCACAGTGAAAAGCAAAATCATTGAAACGGTCAGGTTAAACCAGACATCTATTTCGCTATTCCCAAAGGCAGACGGTAAAAAAGTCAGAAACAGCGTCAGCACAAACCCAATTTCAACAATAAACATAATCGGATTCTTTACCATGATTCGCGGATCCAGTTTAAAAAATGAATCTTTTATCGCTTTTGTGATGAGCGCTTTATCCATAGATTTTTCTTTATCAGGCTTTTTATCATGATTCAGATCAGGTTTTATAGGGATGACACGTTCAAGTTTTTCTTCAGTCAAAACGGATGGCTTGCTCATTTTGGATCCTCCAATAAATTTTTATAATGTTAATAATTCAGCAACAGGCCCAAGAACTAAAACTGGAAAGAATGTCAAAGCGCATACTATAAAAATGGCTCCGACAAAGATCGTTCCAAATAAACTAGTGTCTGTACGGAATGTGCCTGTTGTCTCTGGTACAAGTTTTTTAGATGCCAATGATGCTCCAACCGCAAGCATGGCAATGATTCCAAAATATCTGCCTATGAACATGACAATGCCGGTTGAAATGTTCCAAAAAGGAGTCGCATCACCGAGTCCCTCAAATCCTGAACCATTGTTGGCTGCAGAAGATGTATACTCGTAAAGCACTTGAGACAAGCCGTGAAATCCCGGATTTGAAATCCCGCCTGATCCTAGAGGTGTATATAAAGCCAGTGCAGTAGAAGCCAGAATTAAAAATGGGTGAATAAGCAGCGTAACTGCAATTAGTTTCATTTCTCTTCCTTCTATTTTTTTGCCCAGAAACTCTGGCGTGCGCCCCACCATCAATCCTGATAGGAAAACTGCAATCATCGCATACATGATGATGTTCATAAAGCCTGCACCAACTCCGCCAAATATCGTATTCAGCAGCATGTTTGATAATGTAAGCATCCCTGTAATTGGCGACAAGGTATCATGCATCGTATTGACTGCCCCTGTTTCTGATGCTGTTGTGACAATCGCGTAAAGTGTTGACTGTACGGTACCGAAGCGAACTTCTTTTCCTTCCATGCTTCCGTCCGTTTGCTCGAGACCTAATTCTGATAATCTTGGATTGCCTTGGAATTCCGAAAGGAGCGCTGTTCCAAGAAATACCACAAAAATCATCGCCATTGCCGCAAAAAGAATTTTCCCTTGTTTAGCGTTGCCAACCATTTTTCCATAGGTAAACGGAAGGGATGTTGGAATTAATAGCATCAATAGAATTTGCAGCAGGTTACTCACCCCATTTGGATTTTCAAATGGATGTGCTGAGTTTACTCCGAAAAATCCTCCGCCATTATTGCCAACCTCTTTAATGGACAAAAGGGAGGCAACAGGTCCCCGTGCTATCGTTTGTTCAGCGCCCTCTACTGTTGTTGCAGTAACACTTGAATCAAGCGTTTGCGGAACCCCTAAGAAAACGAATATAAGAGCTGTCACAAAAGCAATCGGCAAGAAAACACGAGTGATCGATCGAATTAGATCAACAAAAAAGTTACCAAGGCTATTTCCTGAAAGACCTCTTATTAAAGCAATTGCAGCTGCAAATGCTGTAGCCGGTGCCACAAACATCATGAAGGTGATCGCAAGCATTTGGGATAAATAAGACAATCCGCTTTCTCCGCTGTAATGCTGCAGATTTGTGTTAGTCATAAAGCTGATGGCTGTATTAAAAGCAAGAGTTGGATCCATTCCTGCTATTTTACTAGGATTAAGCGGCAAGCTTCCTTGAAACCTAAATACGAGATAAACGATAAATATCATAAATATGTTGGTTAATAGGAGTGCAATTGCATATTGTTTAAAGGTTTGATTTTTCTCTTTTATGCCGCTGATTTTATAAATTACCTTTTCAAATGGATGAAATACGGCATCCAGTTTAGTAGAATTGTAGTTAAAAGCCTGAGCAATATAGAGGCCCATTGGTTTTGCCAGCAGCACGGCTGCCGTTAATGTAAGAATGATAGAAATGATGGATAGTACGCTCAACGTCTTTCCCTCCGCAAGTTAAAATTTTTCTGGATTTACTAATGCATATAATAAATAAATGGTTACTGCTACAATGCAGCCTGCTAAAACGATCATCATTTCTCTTCACTTCCTTCTTTAACAACATGACTAGACCATGTAACGAACCCGGCCATTGTCAGTGTAAGAGTTGCAAATATGATGATCATGATTCCATCAAGCATAGTGGTTCCCCCATTTCTCATTGATTCAGAAAATAACCCAAGTGATCTTGTTTTGAATATAGAACTTGTTTTGCTCCAATCAGCTCATACAGCTTAGTCGGATAGTGAGAATTTCTAGTAATCACCGTGATTGGAGCGCGTATACTCGCTTGAAGAATTTGAATTAGATTGCACGTATCAGCAATCTTATCCTCTAGTAATAAAACTCGTGTTACCGGTAAGTGAATCAAAAGATACTGAGCATTTTGTTTAATAAAGTAAATGTCTTTAAATCCCCGCTTCTTCAAATGACTTTGTACACTATAATCACCCGTAATAAATGCCAGGGATGATACTTCCGGATCAATTCCCTCCAAGCACCCAATCCTTGAATAACTTGGAATACATATGAGCATTGTCGACATTCACATTCCCTTCCCTTTCGGAAACATCAAAAAAGCCACGGAAGAGGGATCTCTTCCGTGGCTTTAGGCTTCACTAAATAAACGTGCTTTACCACTGCGATTTTGATTTTCCCTCACAACGCTTTCGGAGTTAGCTGTCGGATTCGGGCTATGAGAGTAGCCCTACCATTTTTAAAATGGACTCACCCCTAGTGACAATTCGTCACACAAAATTGGGTCCCCCGATTTCAAAAGAAATTAAGCGATTAGGTATTTTTTGAAATTATTCAATTTTTTAACATTAACAAAGCGCACAAAAGAACACTGAGGCTTACACGCAGTGTTCTTCACAAAGGTATCCTCTCTCGAACGCTTACGAAGTTAGCTGTCGGATTCGGGCCATTGAGAGTAGCCCTACCATTTGAAGATTCAAATGGACTCACCCCTAGTGACGATGTGTCACAAAAACTTGGGTCCCCCGCTCCTACTAATAGGATTAAGCGATTATAGAATTTAATTTATAAAATCGTTGGTTCTTACACCGTCCCTTCTCTTATGACGCTTACGAGGTTAGCTGTCGGGTTCGGGCATAAGAGTTGCCCGTCTTTCGCTGTTTGCGATCGATTCACCCCGCGTGCATGAAATCACACTTCATTGGGTCCCCCGCTCCATTCAGGATTAAGCGATTTGCATTTCATGAGAGTAATATTACTCCTGTGTATGCTGGTTGTAAAGAACGTAAAAAGTTTGAAAAATCGCAAAAAATATGTAAATATCCTCAAATAAATTCAAAAATCAGAGTAAATAGGACTCACACTAACTAATTCATCATTTTACTGCTGAATACGTATGTATTATAAATTAATCTCTCTAAATATACATAGAATTTCAAATTATAAAGTTTATGTAAACACAGTTTTATTTTCATTTTCTTATTTTGCAAGAAAGAGAGAGATTGCGAGATAAAGAGAGAGAATATGGAAAAAACAAGAATTTTGGAGAAAAACAAGCTAAATCCCTCTCTTTACAAGCTTAGATTTCCAAGTATATGATAGGAACAATTTTATTCCTAAATCGCAGAATCCTATTTTGGAGCGGGGAAACCAATCAGCAGCATAGCTTTTGCTGCATGGGGGAAGCCAAGTAATATCTGGCAGGGCGACTCTAACCGTCCTAATCCGTCAGCTAACCCCGTATGCGTTGTTGGAGAGAGGAAGGTGCGATCATTATAGAGTTTGCTGATAAGACAGCAGCCCTATGATACTAGCGATACTAAACTTCGATTTCTAAAACAAATGTATTTAGTTTCATAAAAAAAATCGAGGTGATCTTATGTTAGCAGCGATTGAACTTTTAGAAGAAATCCATAGAGAAATAGCAGAAACACATGTAGAATTACTGCACTTGCAATTTGTAGATCTTGAAGGGAATTTAAAACATGTCACGATAACAATTGATCAATTAGAAGATGCAGTTGATGCCTGCTCTAACCGCCTGCCATCCGTAAAAACCAGTGGACAATTACGCGGAATATCCATTTCTAATTTTATCCCTTTTTCTTTTGCTTTTAAATGTACTTTGTTAACTGAACTGGAGATAATATCGGATAAATCAAGCCATTCAAAATGTAAATCCAGCTTACCCTCTTCCATTTTTGCTAATTCAAATAAATCATTTATCAGTGATGTTAAACGAGTGGCTTCATCACTAATAATTTCTAAATAAAGCTGTTTTTCTTTCTCATCGTTATATAAACCTTTATTTATAACTTGTGCGTATCCCTTTATATAAGAGATTGGATTGGTGTTCGCAGCTCATGTGAGATATTCGCAAAAAATTCTCTTCTGTTTGTACGATACTCTTCTAACTCATTCCCAAGTTCTGTAATGGCTTTAGCAAGTGAACCAATTTCATCTTGAGAAGAATGAATAAGTTTAGTCGTTAACTTTCCTTTTGCTATTTCTCGCGTAGCAAGCTCCATTTGTAAAAGAGGAGCTGATAATTTACGCGATAGAAAAAATATAAAACCTACTGCTATTAGCAGTGACCCTATTACCGAAACTGAAAGCCAAGAACGTACTTGCTCTACAGAAGAATTAATGCTCTCCATATTCGAAACAACTACTAATCCGCCATTTATCTCATTGTTTATTATGATTGGTTTAGCAGCTATTAAATAACGATTGTCCGTCTTTCTATCGCTATACTCCATTTTTAAATCCTTTTTATCTAATATAGGAGACAAAATTTCTTCTTTTACCTCATTTCCTTCTCTAAAATCCATAATTCCTGTACTTTTTAGTATTTTACCTTCTCTATTAAAAACAAATAAATCCGAGTTACTGATATTAGACAACATTTCAAACATATGATAGGAACTTTCATCTTCAACATCTTTAATTGTTTCTGTATATTTACTGGCGAAATAATTAATTTCCTCTTGTTTCTGATTATAGTAAAAACCTCTAAATAACTGATCGATTGTATAAACCATCGGAAATAAAACTGCCAAGAAAAGAATCATAATGATCCCGCCAAGCTTAACGGTAATACTATTTAATTTCATAGAGATTCATCCGGCTCTTGAAATTTGTATCCCACATCCCAAATGGTTTGAATCGGATTATAATCCTGGCCTTTTTCCCTAATCTTAACACGAATATTTTTGGTATGAGAATCCACCGTTCTTGTATCTCTGTAGTCGTTATAACCCCAAAGAACATCTAATAACACTTCTCTTGTAAAAACTCGTTTAGGATTTGCTGCAATTGTATGCAGCAATTCAAATTCTTTTGGCGTAAGATCTAATGTATCTCCAGCTACTGTGACTATACGGCCGTCTGTATTAAGGGTAAAAAAACCATTCCCAAAGGAAAGAGCAGCTTGAGACTCCTCAATATTCATTTCCGTTCTTCTTATCAATGCTTTGACCCTGGCAGAAAGTTCTTCAGGCTCAAATGGCTTTATCAAGTAATCATCCGTACCAATTTCCAGACCATAAACCTTATCTTTTAGCTCATTTCTTGCAGTAAGCATAAGAATTGGCGTTGATTTGATCTTCCTAATTTCACTGCAAACTTTCCACCCATCCATACCAGGCAGCATAATATCTAAAATGATAAGATCAAATTGTGAAGTCCTTATTAAGTCTATAGCTTCCTCTCCATCACTTGCTTCAAAGATTGAAAAATCAGCTGAGAGATATATCTTTAATAGATTTCTCATATTCCATTCATCATCTACAATTAATAGTTTTTTCATCAATGTCTCCTCTATTGAAATTTACTTATCTGCTGAATTTTATTGATTATCTAATAATATTGACTTCCTCCGATAAAAAAAGGATTAAGATTAAGAATTTTCTCCCCTGAATAATCTTAATATAAAATGTATATTTAAAGAAATTATGGACTTTCTAAATATATTCTTCAATTTTTCTTTTTTCTATTTGCTAATATACTTTACATAAAAAGAGCTTATCCTATATTAGGAATAAGCTCTTTTAAAAATACATTGACTTAATTTTAGTCAGCCGGAGATAATTCGCTCTCAGTTACCCATTTATGGTTCTTAACTTCTTCTTTACCGGTTGTCGGTGTGAAATCAACCATATACACTGTCGTTTTCTCGGCTGAATCAATTTCAGCTGTAGCCCCATCCATACCTTCCATATGGCTTGCCTCTATTGTAGATTCTGCTCCTGGTTCGAAAGGCTCCTCATCTGCATCTTTAATCTCTTCATGAATGACCCACTTATGATCTTCCACTCTTTCTCCACCAGTTGTTGGAGTATATGAAATCGTATAAACAGTGGTATCATATGCACCAACAATTGTTGCTTCAGCACCCTTCATGCCTTCCATGTGATCTGATTCAATAATCGCTTTACTTCCAACTTCAAAAGTTGGATTTTCTGCTTCTTTCAAACCTTCTGGTACCTCTCCGGAACTGTCCATGTCCATATTACTATGATCCATGCCTTCCATGTTCTCTTTTTCTTCTGTGTTTTCTTTTTTTTCAGTGTTTTCATCATCATTTGAGCAGGCACCCAAAATTAAGAAAAGGGCTGCAAATAATGATAAGCTCATGGATTTATTCATTCTTTTTTTCAGCATGTTAAAATGTCCTCCTTTATAGTTTAATAAATATCATAACAATAAGATTTGCAGAAAGTGTGGAGTGCGCTCAGGTCAATACAAAAAAGAGCACTATACTCTGTTTCCCCATTTGATAACATAAATCCTCTCCAAATTAGGAAAGTACTAATTACTTCCTGATGCTATAACCCAATAATTATTCATATATTCACTGGCTATTCAAATAACCATGAACAACTATTAATAGGATCAAACAGCATTCTTTATAACAAATTAATTTTAAAAGCTCCCAATCGACCTCATACTATTTTTTATATTAGGATTATTCAATCCATTTATATCCGATTCCCCTTGCAGTCTTCAAGTGCTCGTCTACAGGAAACTGAACGCTTCGCAACTTTTCTCTTATATTCCTCATATGTGAATCAACCGTCCGAGTATCGGTATACTTGTATTCCCAGAATTGCATGATTAATTCCTCTCTAGAAAAAACTTAGTTAATATTCTGCAGAAAATTTACTATAATGAAATATTCCTTTTTAGTGGTATAGATTAATTCACCCTGATATTTAATTTCATACGATTTATCGTCTAATTCAAGGCCTTTAAATTTTAAAGCGGAATTTCTATATGTTCTTCTTAAAACTGTGTTTATTTTAGCCAATAGTAATTCAATATCATATGGTTTGCTAATAAAATCATCTACTCCTGAGTGATATGCATTCAAGATATCATTTTTATTCTTATTAGGAGATATTAAAAAGATAGGGACATTTGAAATCGATCTTGTTTTATGGCTAAATTCTGTTCCATATTGAGTTTCCTCTTTTACATCTAATAAAATAAGGTCTATGGCATCTTCATGAAGAAGCTCGGTTGTTTCAAGTAAATCCAGTGTTTGTTTAACACGAAACCCTTTCTTTACAAGAATCGGTAATAAGTGTTTTGATTATATGTTTCTTCTCCAATTAATAGAATTGAATTCAAAGAATCTCCCTTCCCTTCAATTCATTCATTAGCTTATTATGAATTGTAATTGTGCAGAATTAATGGAGTTTTTCATTAGGACCAATTTTAAGTTTTATATCTCTTTGAATGGGAAATATAGTAGGCGTAAGCGAATTAAAAGGAGATGTTAACATGCAGAACCATTATGAATGTATTAAAGCCTGTTTGGAATGTGTTGAGGCTTGTAATGTTTGTTTCGACAAATGCTTATCAGAAGAAGATGTAAACATGATGAAAGAATGCATTCGCCTTGATCGAGAATGTGCTGATATTTGTTCATTTGCAGCTTAAGCTATGATGAGAAACAGCGAATTTGCTCAACAAATATGCCAATTGTGTGCAGAGATTTGTGAAGCATGTGGGAATGAGTGTAAGAAACACGACCATGATCATTGTCAAAAATGTGCCGAAGCTTGTTATAAATGTGCCGAAGAATGCCGGAAAATGGCAGCGTAATAAATACTTGCAACTTCAAAAGCACCTGTTTATTCATTCAGGTGCTTGTTTTTATGGCACGTTTAATTAGATGTATCGATCAACTTTCTTAATGTGGGACCTTTTTAACAGAGGGTTCTCTTCTTTTTATAGGTCCTCACTTCATTTTCTTTATCTTTTTATAGCAAATAAAAATCCCATAACAAGCAGCTAAACTCAGGATTATTTTTCCTTGCACACTTACAGTTGTGACTTGATAAACAGCATAGGACTCCATAAGCATCGCTGGTAATTTACCTATTGTGCTCCCAAGGAAAAAAACAATTATAGAAACACTACCAATCGCAGAAAAAAAGGTAACAATTCCCGATGGAATAAAAGGCATAATTCGTAATGATAGGATCAGTAAAAATGCATCTTTGCCGTTAAGATGCATGAGTGAGTTAACACGGGGATGCCCTTTTAGCTTTTCATGATATATACGTTTAAATCCTTTACGATATAAATAAAAGGCAATTAAAGCACCTATTGTTTCACCAATAAAAGATATGATTGTTCCTTGCCAAAAACCAAAAAAAATAAGGTTAGCAGCTGTAACAAACACGCTCGGCACTACACCTGCAATTGAAACCATAATATTTATAAGGATACTTATTATAATTGCTATAGAGGAGTGGTTTTCAAAAATCTGAATTAATTCTTCTTGGATAAGATGTCACCTCAATATGTGTTAAACTATTAGTAGAGTTGTATTTGTTACTAATTCTATCCGTTTTTTTCTTGCTAATCCATATATTCTAGTACGTTTTGTGACTAATGCTCAACGGATAAATCACAACTAAAAAAGACCTAAACTGGTCTTTTTTAGTTAGTTATTCGTTAGATAACCGCATCTGGCCTCTTTAAATTTTTCTAGATAACTCTTCTTTGTATAAATAAGCTACTGAAAAGAAAAGGCCAGTAACGAAAAATGAAATGGTTATTGCAGAAACTCCTATACTTACTACACTAATTGTTGTGGTAAGAAAGGTCAATATAAGCCATTTAATTGATGAAGAAAGCTTTTTAACCATCTCCGTTTACCTCTTTAGCTTGACTTTCCCCCCAATAGATATCTGAAAAGACTTCTGAGAAAATATCAACACTTCGATCCAATTCATCGAAATCATTATCTACTCCGCCTATTTCAATAAGAATCGCTTTATCAGAAATACCTTGGTTGTATTCACCGTTGCCCATACTTTTTGGTTTTAGAAAAACACCCCGACTTAATCCAGGATACCTTTTTTCAATTTCATTATGAATCTTCTCTACAAACTTTAAGTTTTGTTCATAATTTTTATTTGCTTCCCCAACAACAAAATATAACTTTGCATATTCTTTTCCATTAATCGTTTTAGTAGTCATTTTCTTTCTAGCCGAATCACGGTGTATGTCAATGTAGTATTCTAATTCCTGAGTCTCATTCACACTTGCCTGAATAATGTCCCCAGACAACTTATAAGATTTTGTCGTGCTCCATTTTCTTTTAAGCAGTTCTTGGGTCATATTTGTTTGATCGTGTTTTACAGCAATACCTTCTTCCATCAGTTTATTCGATAGCCGGCTTCCCAGAGCAATAACATTCACCCTTTGATCATTACTAATTGCATCATTTGGAACCTTTGCGTTTTTTAATAAGGGAAGGAATGATTCCCAGCTGTGAGTTTGATAAATATATACGGGATTATTCTTGTCATTTACTTTTTTGTGTTCTTCAGATGAAGTTGTATCTTCTTCTCTCCCTTTTATTTTTTCCTCCACTATCTCTCTTTCCTTTAATAAAACTTCAGTGGGAGGAGAAGACTCAAATGGTAGAGTAGCCAAATTCGTACCTTCACCAGCAATTACAATTTTTGTGTCATAGAGAGTAAGTCCAGGTAATTCTCTTCCTAGGAATGTTCTAGCATCTTCTGGTACTACATTTGTTCCTAATTTAAAAAGAACCTTAGAGATATGGCTCATTGAGAACAAGTCCTTTTCATTTTCCTGAGGCTGATAAAAGTAATGATTTTCAGCTCTTAAAAAATGAGTATAAATATCTTCGGATTCCAATCCTTCCATTACACTTTGTATAAATCCAGTTTTATATTTCACCTCTGAGTTAACTAAAAACCCTATAAAAAAGAAAATAAGTATTATAGTAATTACTCCGCCAATAACGAAAGATATACCCTGATTTTTAAGTTCTTTCATGGACAACCTCCTTCACTAAACTATATGATAGAGTTTTAGAAAATATTAATAGAAGGAGGTATTCTTAGTTAGAAAGATAATCGGTCCTTTGTTAGTAAGTAAACTTTGAATTTAACTAGTAATATTTATTAAATACAAGGGAGATGCTTTTTCCTTTTTCAAGATAAAAAAAAGCAACACACAGTTTAAGATTAGATACAAAAATGCTAACCATCAATTGATAGTTAGCATTTAAAGGGAATTAGAAATTACTTCCTAATATATAATTCAATTTCGATAAAGCTAAATCTCGCCTATTTTAATATTTTTTAGCCCCTAAGTATCTCTCAGACCAATAGGAATTGTTCATTGAAGTAATACTTACACCTTTAGAAGAAGAACTATGAATGAATTGATTATTCCCTAAATATATACCTGCGTGAGAAGCCCCTGGCTTATATGTCTCAAAGAATACTAAATCTCCTACCTGAGGTAAGAAACCTTAACCCCCTGCTTATAAATATCTGCTACTGTTCTAGGAAGCTTTTTATCTTCACTTTCATTAAAAACATAATTTAAGTATCCACTACAATCAAACCCTTTTGGAGACATTCCGCCCCAAACATAGGGTACATTTAAATATTTTTTTGCAGTAGTCACGATATTGGACTTATTCTTTACAATTGGTTGACTTGCTTGCTTCCCTAAAGCTTTATATGCTGCTTATCATCTTTTTTGTAGGTTTCATGTTGCAACAGATGATGGATAAGTAACTTCTTTCTCCTTTCCACAGCCCTACGTAGCATTTCACTCATGAGAATTACCCCTTTGCTAAATGATCTAATCTAAGGAAAAGCCAACTGCTTTGCTCATGATTGTTCGAGTGCCAGTAGCCCCTGTTTTAGTTTGCCTTTATCCAAGCTATCTCCAATTAACACTATGTTAGATGGGAACTTGATTGACTGAGCAAACATATACGGAACTCCATATGAATATTGAATCAAATGTGTACGAGCATCGCCTTCAAAACGAACAAATCCTTTTATCCGATAAATGGTAGGTGTAATCGTTTCAAGCCATCGCTCGAATGACTCTCTGCGTATCACCCCTTGAAATTGATAGGTCATCGATTGAATATGTAGGTGATTGTGAACATGCAGCTTTTCTTGGTCTTGGTCATTTTTCTCTTCTCGGCTTGTCCTGATTTCAGTTAAAGGTATATCTGCAAAGGTGGTCGTGAAAAGCTTAGCCCTTGGATTTAGATCTGCTATTTCCGCCCGAATATCGGTTTGTTCCTCCTCTGACACAAAGTCTGCTTTATTTATTAAGATGTGGTCACCATACTTTACTTGCTCTTCTAATAATTTTTGAAGCTGATTGCTTAATCGTTTACGATCCATCCATCTTTTCGAGTCTACAACACTAATAATGGATTTCACATTTACGTGAGGTGCAATAACTGGTGATAAACACGCATCTAAAATTTCTATAGGATGAGCCACTCCTGTAGCTTCAATATAAATAACATCAGGCTCTTCTTGCTGATACAACATCAAAAGTTGAATCTCCACTTCATCCTTCATCGTACAGCAAATACAACCATTTAAAAGTTCCCTAAGGGTTACATCTGTGCCAATAATCCCTGTATCAACGGAGTACTCTCCTAGTTCATTCATCAATACAGCCACTTTACGTCCTTTTTCTTTCTCTTCTATTAATAAGTTCTTTAATAAAGTAGATTTGCCACTCCCTAAAAATCCAGCTAAGATATAGACTTCAACATTTTTCTGCATAATAACTCCTTCTTTCTCGTTTCTCTGGTTGAAAAATCAATATTCATATAAGTAAAGTCCAACTAGCTTTTATGGTAAACACAGTGGATGGTTAGAATATTGAGAATAGAAATTGCCCTACAATAAGCCGTAATAACACAAAAACCCTGTAAAGGGCTTTTGTTAATGTATGGAAGGAATATCCCATTCAAACGGATCCTCAAGCTTCTCCCAGTCTAAATTAAATTCTTCACTCGTTAGTAAACAAGCATCTAGCTGTTTCGTTACGTCGCCCTCATTCATATCAACGCCAATAAACACCATTTGGGTCATTCGATCTCCAAACTCAGGGTCCCAATTTCCTTCAATTTGAGGGTTTTCATTTAATATAGCTTCACGCTCTAAGTGTGGCAATGTTGCTACCCAGTAAGAAACCGGTTCGATTAAAATAGAAGGACCTGCTTGAGACACAGAAAGTGCGAACTCATTTCTTGTAGCACACCAAGCGATACCTTTCACCCGAACAACATTTTCTGAAAGAGAATGCATGAGTTGGTTGAATCGATTACTGTGAAAAGGAAGTCTTCTCTTATACACAAACGATGTAATGCCATACTCTTCGGTTTCCGGCTGATGCTCTTGGTGCCCAGCATTCAACTCTTTTATCCATCCAGCAGATTCATTGGCCTTTTCAAAGTCAAATAAACCCGTTTGAAGAATTTCACTTGGATGGATTTGCCCTTTCATTGTTCGAATGATTTGTGCTTCTGGCTGAAGCTTTCTTAAAACCTGTTCAAGCTTACTTATTGCTTCCTCACTAACAAGGTCACATTTGTTTAAGATAAGCACATCGCAAAACTCAATCTGATCCAATAATAAGTCAGCAATTTCACGATCATCCTCATCACTTAATGCTTCTTTTCGATCAATCAGACTATCTCCTGATCTAAAATCATGCCAAAAGCGATTGGCGTCTACGACTGTGACCATGGTATCTAACTTGCAAAAACGAGTAAGATCTATGCCCAGCTCCTCGTCTATGTAAGAAAAGGTTTGAGCCACCGGCACTGGTTCACTTATCCCGGTTGATTCAATGATGATGTAATCTATATTGCCGTCAAGAGCAAGCTTTTCAACCTCAACAAGCAGGTCTTCACGTAGCGTGCAGCAAATGCACCCGTTCGACATCTCCACTAATTTTTCTTCTGTTCTCTTCAGGCCTCCTCCTTGCTTAATCGTTTCGGCATCTATATTTATTTCGCTCATGTCATTAACTATGACTGCAACCCTTAACCCCTCCCGATTTTGAAGAATATGGTTTAGTATCGTAGTTTTTCCGGCCCCTAGATACCCGCTTAACACGGTTACAGGAATTTTTTTAGTCAAAGAAAACATCTCCTTAAATCGTAATGGTTACGATTTAAATATATGATAGATACACCAAAATGTAAAGCTAAACAAAATCATTCCTCGTCAAAGCCTAAAAATAAAGTCATGTTCTGAAAAACACCGCACAGAAAATTCGTTTTACCAATAATATTTCTATTTTCATTGAAATATAAGAATGAATTTTTGTAGACAGGCATACACTCCTAGGAATAAACCGTAATCATTTCGCATTAAAAGGAGTACTTCTTATGTCCGTTTCTTCACGAATGAAAGACCTGTTCTTATATACTTTATTCCTCTTCCTCATTTATTTGTTTTTCCTTGGAAACGAGAATATGCTTACCTCCTTACCATTTTCTTTCGATGAAGAGGCAAAATCCATCTTTATTGCATTCCTTACTATTTTAGTAGAGGCGCTTCCTTTTATTATTCTTGGAGCTTTTTTTTCATCCGTCATCCAGTTATTTGTTAGTGAGCAAATGATTTTAAGATCTATTCCAAAAAACCCCTTAGCTTCCATTATTGCATCTGTATGCATAGCTGCTCTTACTCCAATTTGTGAATGTGCCATTATTCCAGTTGTACGAAGATTAATTCATAAAGGAGTTCCTGTTCATGCAGGGGCTGTTCTCCTTACAGGAGCACCCATTTTGAACATCACTGTATTCACTTCCACTTATTATGCTTTTCCCAATCAGCCTGAAATCTATCTAGGAAGATTATTTTTGTGTTTGATAACAGCCCTCATTACTGGCTGGGTCATGTATCTAATTTTCTTTCGCTCTAACGTTCTAAGAGTGAAAAAAGACGACTTCATATCGACAAAAAAGATCAATGAAAATAAGAAAGGTCAATCGAAGTGGAAGGCAATTATTCATCATACTTCACATGAATTTTTCCAGGTGGGAAAATATTTTATTATCGGCGCTTTTTTGGCAAGTCTCGCTCAGTATTATCTGGCAGATTCTAAAGTGTTTAATGGTGTAGCGAATCCTCTTGCAGAGACAGGGTTTATGATGGGCCTCGCTTTCCTTATGTCCATTTGTTCCGAGGCAGATGCATTTATTGCAGCTTCTTTTTCCAACCTGGTCCGGCCAGAAGCTATTTTAGGGTTTTTAGTGTTTGGTCCCATTATGGATTTAAAAAACTTCCTTGCTATGTTCGCCTGTTTCAGACTACGATTTATCTTTTTTTACATCATAACTGTAACAGTCTCTATATTTGTTTTGTCTATTTCATTCGCAATATTTTTTATGGAGGGGTGACCTATAAAAAACAAGACACCGTTCTGGCAAACGAAGAATGAACTGCAAGGAATCTTGCTTATAGGATTAAGTCTGGTTCTTATGAAACTGCAAATAAAATCTCATCTATCTATATTATTGGATTCCTTCACATCACCTTTACTTTCAATTACAATGGGCTCGCTTTTTATCTTTGGATGTTTCAGGATAATAAATAGTGATATGAGTGGGGCGGATTGCGATTGTGATGTATGTGATACTTCTTCTAGTTCACTTAAAATGATTTTTCAATACTCGTTATTTCTAGTACCCATTATTCTTGCCCTAGTGATCGGTGCTTAGGACGTTTCCATTTTTTTAGATATTACATAAAAAAGCTGACCCTTTTTGTTGTTATCAGGTCAGTTTTTTTATGAACACTAATAGCAATTTTATGCCATTTATATGAGTTTCTTTTTAGTAGGAAGTTGGTCTCTCCTCGATAAACTCAACATAATTCTCTCTGTTATCATTTATTTGCTAGTTTAAGGTATTAAAAGCTGTATAAAGTAGACTGTTCAAAAAACACGAGTCTCCTACACACATGTTGGGCATAAACCGTATATTTCGAATTTATGATGATTTATTCTGTAATTAGTAAGAGTAGCGTCCAACATTTTCATTGGGCATACATCTATTTCGGTTGTCGTTAGGCATTCCGTACAAATAAATAAATGCTGATGGTTATAAAGATTATTTTTCAAATGAAATAGATGTTCTCCATTCCTAAACGTAATCTCTATGAGACCAATGTCTTTAAATAAATAGAGGTTTCGGTACACAGTATCAACACTAATATTTCCAATAAAAGTACGGAGATGTTCTGTTACAGACTTTGCTGAAACTAGTCGGTTTTTCTGCTCAATAAAATAAGAAAGGATCTTCAAGCGCTGCGGAGTACATTTATAACCATTTTCTTTTATATGTTTTAGATATACGTCTAGATTCAAGTTGTTCAGCTCCAATCGATTATCTCAATCTGAATGTTCATTCAATTGATTAATCTCTACTACTAAAGCCAACTATTACAGATGGTGGCAAGGAACGACTTTCACTATCTCGTGTGTTATTTTGTATTCTCCATTACTGGCACCCACACCCATGTTGAACCTTCCCTTTTAACACGTCCCACTCCTGGAAAAGGATAGTGACACACAAACAATAAAGCTTCCTTCTCTATTGCATCCTGCAAAAAACGTTTTCGTGTTTTTAACCCTAAATCAGGTGACATTTCTGCACGAATATGAGAAGGAAGATGCTGCAACGATAACGGATCATTTAAAATATCCGAAGCCACCAATAAATAGTTCCCGTCCGAATAGAGAGTTAAGGAAAGATGACCTGTTGTATGCCCAGGTGCAAGAAGAAGATGAACACCAGGAACTATCTCGATATCTGATGTAATTACGGTCATCTGGTTCCTTAAAGGCTCTAATTTTTTGAATTCCTTTGATTGAGGATTGCTTTCCCATAGGTCCCACTCATCTTTTCGTATGATATATTCTGCATTTGGAAAAGTCGGTGATCCGTCATACGAGAGGCCTCCAACATGGTCCATATGCCCATGAGTAATAATAACAATGTCGATATCCTCTGGATAGATCCCTTGTGTTTCTAACTGGCCAAGTAACTTCCCTGCTGTTGGTAGATGATCCTTTCCAAACCCTGCATCAATTAAAATGTTTTTGTCACCCGTATCTATAAGCATGAAATTTAGTGGAACATGAAAATCAGTCGGAATGTGATGAATGATGTCCTCCGGCGTATTCGCGAAAAAGAAGTCCTTGGTAACTGGGAAGGCTCCATCTGATAGTACCATTAACCTAAATGTTCCTAGTTGAAAAGGGAATATTGTAGAGCTCATGTTATATTCTTTGAAACCATTTATAGTCCATATTAAAATGTTTTTTATGAACTATACGGTATCGTATGCCTCCTGATCGTTTAAAATTTTGTCTAGTGCTTGCCAAGTCATTAACGCGCAATTGTGTCTTGCTTTTAATTGATGGACACCTTCAAGCGATAGACTATCACCTAGATCTACTCCGTCCACTACTTCTCCATGGACTATTAACTGCTCAAATGCTTTTCTAAAGATATAAATCTCTTTAAGAGTCCTGTTTTGTATAAGCTCAGTCATCATAGATGCAGATGCCATACTTATGCTGCACCCCTCACCCAAGAACGTTGCTTTTTTGACCAGATCGCAATCAAGATCTAAATATAACGTCATGACATCCCCACACGTAGGATTCTTATAATGGATACTCCGCACATTTTTTCCTGTTAACTCTTCGAAGTTTCTTTTATATCGATAATGATCCATGATAACTTGGCGGTACAGGTTATCTAGCATAATCATAAATCTCCTTTAACGAAATTAAATGGCTCTTCTGTTTGGATAGTATCGTTTTCGTTCTTCCAGGATATAGAGGTTAGGTTAGTTTAGGTTGCTATGCAATGTTTAAATTGCTGCTCAAGCGCCTCTTTGTCTAAATTTTTCCCGATAAAGACAAGTTCACTGATCCTCGTTTCATTATCTTTCCACTTACGATCCGGACTCCCTGAAAACAACATATGCAGACCTTGGAAAACCAATCGCTCTTCACTGTCCTGGATATATAAAATCCCCTTATAACGCAAGAGATCTTCTCCTTTCTCTCGAACAAGGTAGCTAATCCATCGATTTACTTTTTCAAAGTCTAGTGGTTTCTCTTCCCTAAAGGCAATCGATGACACCTTATCATCATGATGGTGATGGTGATGATCTTCCAAAAAATGAGGATCAATTTCAAGTTTACGGTTGAGATCGAATGTATGAATCCCTAGGATATCTTTTAGATCTATATTGCAATTTTGAGCATGCATTCTCTTAGCTGCTGGATTCATCTTGGAAATTCTTCGCTCTAAAAAGTTTAGATTATCTTCTGTTACTAAGTCTGTTTTATTTAAAATAATCACATCGGCAAATGCAATCTGCTCTTGTGCTTCATCATGACCATCTAAGTGCTTGGTGATGTGCTTACTGTCAACTACGGTGATTATACTGTCTACTTCAAATTTTTCAGATAGTAATTCATCCATAAAAAAGGTTTGAGCAACAGGTGCTGGATCAGCTAAACCCGTTGTTTCGATTAAAACTCGATTAAATTTTACGTTTCCTTGGTCCATTGAAAAAACTAGAGTCCGTAAGATTCGAATTAAATCTCCTCGTACTGTACAACAGATGCAGCCATTGTTCATTTCTAAGATTTCTTCATCGGCATCAACGACTAGTTGATTGTCTATCCCTACTTCTCCATACTCATTAACAATAACGGCAATTTTTTGATTATGCTTTTCAGTAAGGATCCGATTTAAAAGAGTTGTTTTCCCTGCACCTAAATATCCCGTTAATATAGTAACAGGTATTTTATTTGATTTGATCAACGTCATCACTTCCTTTATCTACAATATTTTCGATACTTTTTTAACTTTTTCTGTGTCTTTTGGAATCCCAGTGACAACTTCCTCTTCGCGATTAAAACCATGTCCATGAAATGTATGGCTTACTCTCTCTAGATAATCTTCATTGGCAAGAAGAGAATCAACAAATGGAGAGGCATCTTCAGGTTTCAAACCCTTATACCATGTTCCTTTTGGATAATCGATGACAACGCATTTATCATGGCATCTTCCATTGCAACGGGTCCGCGTTGTGTGGATGGTATCGTCCATCTCTCGTTCTGAGATTTCCTTTCGAATAGCTTGTGTTAGTTCTTCTGCTCCGACCTGATTACAACTGCTGCCATTGCAAATAAGGATATGATGCTTTGTATTGCTTAAATCCCATGTCGCCATATATGACTTCCCTCCATTAATAGGCCTCTTTTATTTTCGAAATGAAGACCTTTAATAAATTCATCTTGTTAAAGTTCAGATTAACATGTATCATTACTACAAATCGTAATAATTACGATTTATAATGTTATTTTATCTCTTCTTTTCTTTATTAGCAAATGCAAAAACATTCTCATGGAATAAAAAGCTATCCAATCTATAAGGTTATGTTAGGTCAAATAACGATAAATGTATGGTTCACGCGAAAAATTGAAGAATAGTCATCTTTTTTAAACATAGACATAAATCATTGGATTAAATCGTATTCATTACGAATTATTTATGAGGAGGAATGGAATTGAAAAAGGTATCCGTTTACGTGATAAATGGTTTTTTAGGCAGTGGGAAAACAACCATGTTGCTAAAGTTGGTAGAACAATATAAAAAAGAAAACAAGAAAGTGGCTATTATCTTAAATGAATTAGGGGCAGTTAATGTTGAAGGTCATTTGTTTAAGGGCCAGCAATTAATTGAGCTTTTAAATGGATGCATTTGCTGCACCATTCAAAATGATCTACACCAAACACTCCAATCTTTAATAATTCAGCATGAAAGCGAGCCCATTGATGTTTTGTTGATAGAAGGAACGGGAGTCGCCCATCCTCTTGAAATAGCAGAGGCATTTGCACCTGCTTCCATGAAAGAAGTGTTTGATTTGAAATCAATCATCGGCATAGTGGATGCCAGTCATTTTTTAAATTACCTAAGTATTTTTTCAAGTTCAAAAGAGATTCGAACTCTAATGAAGGAGCAAGTACTACATTCATCTATTGTTCTACTAAATAAAATAGACTGTGTGGATGACGTGCTCCTCCCTAAAATTCACAAGAAAGTTGATTCGTTAAAAAAGAATGAGGTTCCCGTATTGATGACTTCCTATGGTGACACCGATTTTAGGGAGATCTTGAAAAATCGCTTTGAACCTAAAAATTCAAGGCCCCCAACAACAGCCAATGATCATCACCATGAGCCTGAGTCGCATCACAGTACCATAAAGACAATAAAAATGGAAAAAGTGCCCGTGATGGACAAGCAGCTATTAACCAAGTGGCTAAACAATCTACCGAAAGACGTAATTCGTGTCAAAGGCCTCGTACAATTCAAGGGGGATTCACATCTTACACACATCCAGTATGCAGATAAGCTGGTACGTTATACATCAACAGAGAAAAGTGATCAGAGACAACCTATTTTAGTATTGATTGGAAAAGATTTGACCAAAGATCTGTTTCTTTCATTCCCCAATGATTTCTAACGTGAAGAGTAACAATCTAGTTTTATAAAAAGATTTTATAAAAAGAATGTTACCATTTTAGCCGATCTATCGTTCTAAACGATAGATTTTTTTATTACCCTATGCCAAGATTCCCCTTGTTCTTTTTAAAATTAAGTGGTAAATTATCAATGGTTATCCTTAAATCGTAATTATTACGATTTGTAAAATATCAGGGAGTACACATATTTAAATGGATAGAAATGAGGAGAAAATATGAATCGATTAAACGTAAAAGCAATGTTAGTAGCCATGGCTTGTTTTACAGTCATGGTGGGATGTAGCAATAAAGAGGATGTTACGTCAGGCCAAAATGAAGAAGCCACAAAATCAGAGGAGAAACTACATGTCGTCACGACCTTTTATCCTATGTATGAGTTTACTAAAAACATTACTAAAGATAAGGCTCAAGTGGACCTCTTAATCCCTTCCAATATTGAACCACATGATTGGGAACCTACTCCGAAAGATATGGCTGCCATTCAAAAGGCCGATCTACTGGTTTATAACAGTCCTTTTATGGAAACCTGGATTTCCTCTATCCAAGAAAGTTTGGATGAAGAACAACCCCTGTTTGTCGAAGCGAGTGAGGGAATCAATTTAATGAAAGGTACCGAACACGATCACCATGATGAAGATGGCCATCATCATGACGAGGAGTCAGAGCACGATGATCAGGAGGCTGACCATCATGACGAGGATGAAAATCATGAAGAAGACAGTGAACAAATGGATCCACACGTCTGGTTAAGCCCTGTCCTTGCTCAAAAAGAGGTACAAACGATTACAGAATCTATAGTAAAACAAGACCCAAAAAACAAGGAATTTTATGAAAGAAATAGTAAAGAGTATATTCAACAATTGAAAGAACTAAATGAACTTTTCCGAACAACACTGCAAAATGCTTCTAGCAAGGAAATGATTACCCAACATGCTGCCTTCGGGTATTTAGCAAAAGAGTATGGCCTAACACAGGTACCAATCGCTGGGTTATCTCCATCAGAAGAGCCAAGTCCATCTAAACTTGCTGAACTCAAGGAATTTGCTAAGGAGCATCAGATAAACGTGATTTACTTTGAAGAAACAACTTCTCCTAAAGTAGCTCAAACATTAGCTGGGGAATTAGGAGCTGAAACCGAAGTGTTAAATACATTAGAGGGTTTAAGCAAAGAAGATCAGGAGAAAGGGCTCAGTTATATTGAAGTGATGAAGAATAACTTAAAGTCCCTTGAAAAGTCGTTTAAATAAATTGAAGTAGAATTAATGAACTTTAAAAAGTGTGCGTCCAATTTTATTTAAGGTCCACACTTTTTAATCATTTCAGAGAGGAATAAAAAAGTGAAACTTGTTTCTTTGTCTAATGTCGTTTTTGGATATTCCCATACTCCATCATTAAACGGAGTGTCCTTTGAAATTCAAAGTGGTGAATTTGTTGGCGTTACCGGTCCTAATGGAGCGTCCAAATCAACATTGCTACGAGTCATGCTAGGTTTACTAAAACCTTGGGAAGGAACGGTAACACTAAGTAAAAATAATGCCGAAGGAAAACGCCTTTCTATTGGGTACGTCCCCCAACAAATTGCCTCTTTTAACACGGGTTTTCCAAGTACAGTTTTGGAACTTGTGCGTTCAGGAAGATTTACTAAGTATAAATGGTTTAAAAGATTAAACCGTGAAGATGAAGAAAAGATAGAAAATGCCTTGAAAATGGTGGGGATGTGGGAATTTCGTCATCATAAAATTGGTGCTTTATCTGGAGGCCAAAAGCAAAAAATAATTATTGCCAGAGTCCTTGCTGCCGATCCGGATTTATTGGTGTTAGATGAACCGACAACTGGAATGGATTCAGAGAGCAGAAAAGGGTTTTATGACTTTATGTCCCACCAGGTGAAAACACATAGTAGGACCGTTGTGATGGTCACACATGAACAGAATGAAGCACAGAAATATTTAGATAAAATGATTCGCTTAGAGAGGGGTGAAAAAGGTGGATGGAAATGTTTAACTTGGAATTCATGCAGCGAGCATTTTGGGCAGGCGGATTAATCGCCATTCTTGCGCCTATATTAGGCGTATACCTCGTATTAAGAAGACAAGCCTTAATGGCGGATACGTTGTCCCATATATCTCTGGCTGGCGTAGCCATTGGTTTTTTTATTCATACAGATATTACCCTATCAAGCATTCTTGTTGTAATAGCAGGAGCAATAGGTATTGAATACATGAGGCGTGCCTATCAAAGCTATTCAGAGGTTTCAATTGCGATTTTAATGGCAGCAGGTCTATCCTTCGCCTTATTCTTACTTAGTATAAGTGAAGGTGGAATGACACCCAGCATTGAGCAGTATTTATTTGGATCAATTGTCACGATCAGTTGGGAACAACTTTATGTAATGGGTGGAGTCACCGCACTAACACTCCTTTACTTCTTTATGTTAAAGAGGCCATTATACTTAATGACATTCGATGAAGATACAGCTTTTACAAGTGGCATCAATACAAATCTATTGTCCCTATCCTTTAGTATTTTAGTTGGTTTAGCTATTTCAGTCATTATACCAACGATTGGCGTACTTTTGGTTTCAGCTCTATTGGTTTTGCCGGCTGCTTTTGCAATCAGATTCGCAAAAGGGTTTCTAGTAGTTATTTTGACCGCTATTCTAATTGCCATGTTTAGCATCTTTTCGGGGTTAGCCTCTTCCTATACCTTAGGCACTCCCCCAGGCGCTACCATTACTTTATTATTGGTCATCATCTTATTTATTGGGTTTGTCAGTCAGAAGGTAATACTAACTTTCAATAGAAAAATGAAGCGCAGAATGCGCCAGCAAAGCTTGTAAGTATCCGTTACAGATAATTGTAGAAAATAGCGATCCGGAGGTACACGGTTATGATCCTGTCTAGTAAAACGATCTTAAAGAAAATAAAAGAAAAAGAGATTATGATTGAACCACTTCTATCATCCCAGCTTCAACCAGCTTCTATTGATTTACGTATAGGAGGTCACTTTTTGGCCATCGATGAGCATTCTACCCCTCTCATTTCGCTGGACAAACCACCTATGTATAAAGAAATTTGCAAAGAGCAGATTATTATACCGCCTAAAGCCTTCGTGTTAGGAACAACCATTGAATATATTCGCTTACCTGCTACTATGACAGCCTTTGTAGAAGGAAGAAGTTCGATTGGAAGGTTAGGGTTGTTTATTCAAAACGCTGGATGGGTTGATCCTGGTTTTGAAGGACACATCACTTTAGAACTTTACAACGCGAACTGTGTGCCCATTGAGTTAAAGGCAGGAAGGCGCTTGTGCCAATTAATATTAGCTTCCTTGGATCAAGAAAGTACCCCCTATAATGGCAAATACAATGGGCAAAATAAAGCAACGGAAAGCAAAATTTATCTTGATGAGGACGCAGAAGAATTGAGTCAAAAGAGGAACAAGAAATTTAAAGAATTCGATTAATTGAATAGCTAATAATTCCACTTCTACTGTGTTAAACATTGTTTGGCAAATTTATATCTCTAAAGAAAAGAGGAACTAAAATGAGTGTGAAGCAACATAAAGAAGAAGCACCTAAAAACGTGAACTGTAAGGTTATCACAGTTAGTGACACTCGCTCAAAAGAGACAGATAAAAGTGGCAGCTTAATTATCGAGATGTTGCAAGAATCCTCACATTCTATTCTTGATTATCAAATTGTGATAGATGACTTTGCAGAAATCTATAAAGCAATCATGACAGGATGTTTAAACAACGAAATTGATGTTATTTTGTTGAATGGAGGGACAGGTATAGCAAAACGTGACGTTACAGTTGAGGTTATCCAGAGTTTAGTAGAAAAACAGCTGCCAGGATTTGGTGAAATCTTCCGTATGTTGAGTTATTTAGAAGATATTGGATCTGCATCCATTTTAAGCAGAGCAACTGCAGGTGTGGCTAATGATACAGCTGTTTTTTCGATGCCAGGATCGAGTGGCGCAGTAAAACTAGCCATGGAAAAGATCATAATTCCTGAGATGTCTCATGTAGTAAGGGAGATACGGAAGGATTTAAGATAGAAGGATTAGGAGAGTGCATTTAATTGAACGAGTGTATGATGAACATTTTTAAACCAACTATATAAAAATTCATCAACACCGACACAGTGCAGCAAGCAGTGAATTAAAAATGCATACTTAATTGCCCTTGGTGATAAGAACGCATGTACTCTTCCTGATATTGGTTCCTAGCTTTGAAATTCTATGATTATCAACTTTCACACATCAAAGGATTATAAGAAATCAAAGAGCATATTATGAATAATTCACTTTCCAAAATGGTATAGTAATTTCATAAAGGCACCCCAAAAATTTGGTGTTTTGAGATTATATCCTTGGTAGCCAGGGTTCCCCTGGCTTTTTTATTTTTTTATTAACAAAGGCTGAACATCTAGTTCTAATTACAGTACAGTCAAGCTACCTCCCAATTGTTTCACACCAAATATCACATTTGATATTTTTTCACCTTTTAAATGCCTGATAAGATTTGTGCTGCAGCCTGTCTCGCCCCAGAAATATTCCTGGCAATTGGGCCAATTTGAAGCTCAGCTAAAGCACCGGTTACGTACAAACCTTCAGCCCATTTAAGACCGTCTGTTACAATCGGATAACCGCAATCGGCACATCTCAGTCGTTCTCTTTTCATTAGGGGGGCAATCCATTCTTGTCCTGGCGTTGTAGGCTGAAAACCAGTTGCCAGCACAACTGATTGAGCATAAATCTCTTTACCGTCTTTAGTAATTAATAATGTTCCATCTTCAATTTGCTTATAAGCTGTAATTTCTTCCTCTACCCAGTCAATATGCCCGCGTCTTTTTAAATGATGAAGTTTCATGTGAAGATCTTGAGTAATTGATCCTCGATGTCTGGCATTCATAATCTTCAAGCGTCGGCTTGAATAATCTGGATCATCCCTAAATGAACGTTGCTTCTTCGGTCCAAGCCAACCTGGATCACTATCAAACAGTTTGACTCTGAAAGGGTGCCTTTTTACCATGGTTACTTCACCAGGAAATATGTTTGCCATTTTATTGACGAGATGAGCTGCTGTCATCCCTCCCCCAATGATTACAATTGGGCCAGATAGTGCTTCAATATTAAAATCATCCTCAAATACATGATAAATGTCAAAGGAATCGTCTTTTAGCGTTATAGCCCAATCAGGCCAATGAGGCTGCTCTCCAACCCCAATAGCAATGACAATATTTTTGGTTGTGATCATGTTTCCGTTTCCATAATCGACTTCCCAACCTTGACCTATTTTTTGAACCTCTTTAACACGTCCTTGAATCCAACATTCTTTCATATTTAGATCGTTGTATAAGAGATCACAATGTTGCTTAAATACAGCCAATGATGGTCTTTTAAACCGTCCATAAAACGATTCACCTTGAATCTGTTTGGCAAACCGCTCGAGACCGAACGGATTTATTTCAATATGATGAACAGATGGAGATCTCAAAAATGGCATTGATATCGCTTGAGTACACCTTTCCCAGTTTTCAAGAGGGCCAGAATGGGGGTCAATGATGCGTAGCTTATCAGATGACGTTTTATTGCTCTGAAGGAGGAAGGTAGCCATTGTAACTCCTTGCACTCCCCCTCCAATAATGGTCCATTCATACATAGAGTTCACTCCTAACATACATCTTATTTATTTCTTTCCTTTTTATTACCTTTTTTTCAGGAACTGGACCGATCCTCTAGCTCTTATGAACAGAATCCTCCTAAAAAGGGATGAAGCATTTTTATTTTATGGTTCATCCACATGACAGATATTCGTTACCAACTAGCTTTCTTAACGCCGGGAATCTGCCCCTTGTGAGCATATTCACGGAAAGCAATTCTCGAAAGTTTAAACTTTCTTAAATAGCCTCTTGGCCTACCAGTTATTGCGCATCTGTTCTTTAATCGAGTTGGAGAAGAGTCTCTTGGGAGCCTTCTTAATGCTTCATAATCACCTTTTTCTTTTAGCTCAATTCGTAGTTCTCTATATTTTCCAACCATCTCTTGGCGCTTTTTTTCTTTTGCAACTTTTGATTTTTTTGCCACAATCCTCATCCTTTCATTTGAAGTATTTAAAAATTTACATCAAATCGTAATGATTACTATTTAAACATAAAATATCGTTTTACACAAATAGACACTTCCCAATAAACTTTCTTGTTTCATACTCTAATGTTAAATAAAAATAACTTCTAACTCTTAGAAGTATTAACTATAAAATCCCCTTATTTATTACAAAGTTTCTTTTCAGGGTATACAAGTCTTGATTAAGCACAAATTCAAGAGACAAATAGGAACAATTTCATGTTCTGTTTTAAACCATCCTGTACTTTTTCTGTATAGTCAATCCACCTGTATTTCTCAATCTTCATGTCGAGTCTAGTGTTTATCTCATTTTCAATATCTTTCATAAGTTTGTACATCTCATCCACTGACATATGAAAATGAGTGGCTGCTTGCTGATAGGGTGACTTCTCTACAAGGAGGGTTAAAAACTGCTCTTTTGTTTCACATTGTGATGCCAACTTATCCTCCATGCTTTCAATGTATTGATAAACACTCTTTTTCTTATGTGGAAGATTTGCAATAATATCACGCGTAAAGATATTCATTAATTTTTCGTTCAACAACATTAGCACCTCCTGAATCACGTTCCTTAATTCAAAACGTAATCGTTTCGATTTAAATTATACTATATATTTATTATAAAGAGCAAAGCAACTAAGATTTAGGTAACTTTTTATAAATGTTGTATGTATATTGGTCTTGTTATTAATCCTCTGAAGGAAGAATCTTTAAGAAAAATAAAAGCCGCCTAAAGGCGACTAACTGATTCGTTAAATTGTCTATTTATTTAAGCTGCTTTCAAGTACTTTTCCTTATCATTTTGTGAAGTGTGCCGGACTGGGTCCTAACAAAGATTTTCAATTTTGATCTAGCCTAGACAATAATGCTTTGTCTAGTGATCAGTTATACCATAAGGAACACAAACCCATTCTTTGCTCACTCGATCTTCAAAAAGACTAGCTTTTATCCCATAAACCTCTTGTAGTGTTCTTTCATTAAGTACAACCTTAGGATCTCCCTTATCATATATTTGTTTGTCTTTAATAATGAGTACATCATCAGCATACTTTAAAGCATGATTGATGTCGTGTAACACCATAATAATTGTCTTTCCCTCATCTCGGTTCAATTGTCTAATCAAATCTAATAAGACAATTTGATGGTGCACATCTAAAAATGTTGTTGGTTCATCAAGTAATAACACATCAGTCGACTGGGCTAATGCCAGGGAAAGCCAGGCCCTTTGTCTCTCGCCTCCAGATAGTTCATCCATTGGACGGTCCTTAAAAAGGAATAAATTCGTCAATTTCAGTGCATGTTCTATAGCCATGTGATCTTGTTTCCTCAACATCTTTAACGCACCTACATGGGGAAACCTCCCTTGTTCCAGCAATTCATAAACAGTCATGTTCAAGTTTGCATCATGTGTTTGTGGGAGCATGGCCATTTTCTTGGCTACCATTCTTGTTGGCATAGTGGAAATAGCTTTTCCGTCTAAGTAAACATGTCCGGATTTTGAAGGAATCAAATTCGAAATGGCTTTGAGAAGAGTGGATTTACCACTCCCGTTTACTCCTAGTAAAACCGTAATTTTCCCCTCTTTAATGTGTGAGGTGATATCTTCTAGAATAACCTTCCCACTTAAAGAGACCATTAGCTGATCTATGCTAATTTTTTCATCTTTCACGATCGTATCCCCTTCCTTGTTGTCGCTCTCAATAAATAGATAAAGAATGGGGCACCCAATAAAGCTGTAATTGCACCTGCCGGAACCTGGGATTCACTACTAAAGAAATCAAATGGAAGATAAATAATTAAATTCTGAGCAACAGTATCAGATAAAAGAAGAAGGAATGATGATACCAACATGCTGACAGGAAAGAACCTTCTAGCATCTTCTCCAATCATTTGTTTAGCCAAATGAGGTCCGATTAAGCCAATAAAGCTAATGGCACCGATGGTTGAAACGGCCCCTGCAGTAAGTAAAGCAGCAAGAAGCAAGAGACTGAACCTAGCATTCTTAACATCAATACCTAATGACCTTGCTTGTGCGTCACCTAGCCTTAATCCATTTGCTAATCCTGCACTCAGTAATCCAAGGGTGAGGGTGAAAATGGCAACTGGAAGAAGAGCTTCAAAATGAATCCATCCACGGCCGTTTAAAGAACCGATAATCCACAAAAGAATACTTCCCATCGCTTCTTGGTTACTTAAAAGAATGAATGACGTACAAGCTTGAGTAATCGAAGAAAGTAACACTCCAATAAGAGCAATTTGCACATGATTTTGTTTCGTTCTAGCGCTGATGAATAATACACAAAGAGTAACTAAAATACCTCCAAGCGATGCAAGTAGTGGCAAAAAATAGGAAAGTTTATAAATTTGAGGGATTAACGTTATTCCCAAGACAGCAAAAAAGACACTCCCTGCTGTTACACCCATGATCCCAGGCTCTGCTAAAGGGTTTCTTGTGACACTCTGAAGAATCGCTCCAGCTAATCCCAACATGGCTCCTGCTAATATAGCAATTAAAACTCTAGGGATTCTTAATTCCCATAGAACTTGTTCATGATAAGGATAGATAGGCTCTCCTATAAGGGCTTGATATAACTCCACTGGAGAAAAAGTTACCTTTCCTGTCATAATATTTATCAATAGAATGACCATAGTAAATAGGAACAATGAGAAGAGCAGGAGATAAAATTTTTTCTCTTTAGCAGTCGTTATCAAACTGTTCTCCTCCTTTGTCGTAAGAAAAATAATAAAGTAATTCCACCAATTATGGTCGTCAAGAGCCCCACGGGCATTTCGTATGGATAGAAGATGACTCTTAGTAAAAAGTCCGCACTCAACAAGAGAACTCCACCTATCAAAGCAGATACAGGTAATACAAAATAAGCATTTTCAGAATTGAGTAGTTTTTTAGTGATGTGCGGTGCCAGTAAAGAAATGAAGCCAATTGGTCCACAGTTAGCTACTACAGATGCAATTAATCCCACACCAATCAGTAACAAAAACACTCTCATATTGACGACAGGAACACCCCGTCCTTTGGCAGCATCATCACCCAACTTCATAACATTCAATATCCGTGAACACAATAAAGCGATAGGAACAAAAATGAGAAACCACGGTAAGAGGTTTTGGACATGGCTCCAATTCCTTCCTGCCAAACTCCCAGTTAAATAAAAAAACAACAGGGAGATATCATTCTGTCTTCCAAGTGTAATGACAATGATAACCAAGGAATTCAGAAATGCACTTATTGCAGTACCAATTAGGATAAAACTTCCTTTATCCATTCTTCCTTTAGCACTTATAATGACAACCGTCCCGCTAATAACGCCTCCCACCATTCCCACGAGTGGGTACATTGAGAATGGAACGGAAAGATGAAACACCGTTAAAATGGCAATCATAAAGGACACACCACCAGACACCCCGATTAATTCTGGTCCTGCTAAGTCATTTTGAAAGGCATCCTGTAGAAGGCTTCCTGTTAAAGCAAGCATAATTCCAGCCATTACGGCAATAACAGCCCTTGGCATTCGAATCTCGTAGCTAACTAAATGTTGAATCTTGTCCATAGGATGATGATGGACAAGATTCATATATATGTCGTGTAACGAAATGAAAGGCTCTCCGATACTTAACGAAACAACAAATAAAGAAGAACTCACTAAAAAAAGAGATAACAGTATCCATAAAACCTTTCTTGGTAAATCCATCATTCTTTTAGAAGGCTGTGCCATTTACTTATTCCTTCACTGTTTCAGGATACAGTATAGACATAGCATCCTCTAATACAATGTTAAGTGATCCAACGCCTCTTCCACTAGCCCATATATTCGTGCGAACCTCATGAACTTCTCCGTTCTTTACCGCTTTAAGTTCCCTCCAAATCGGATTTTTTGCAAGCTGCTCAGACAATGCGGGACCCTTTTCTGCTCCAAAGGAAAACGTTTCCACAAAAATAACGTTAGGATCTTGTTTTAAAACTTCTTCTAACGAAAATTGAGCTCCCTCTTCATTGGATCCTTTACGTGCTTCCCAAGGATATTTAGTCAATTCTCCTAATAATGATCCCATAACAGATTTACTAGTATCTATTCCAAAACTCGTGTCTGATCCATACATAATTAAAGCAGTCTTATCTTTTGGAGAACGTTCTTTATAGCTCTCTAGCTTTTCTCTAAAATCATTTGTTACTTTTTTTGCTTCATCTTCTTTTCCAAGTATCTTTCCAAATTCCAGCACGAATTTGAGTGATTCTTCATACGTGGTAGGAGATGTAATATATAATGGTACTGATCCTTTTAAACTCTCTCTGAGGCTATCATGCACTCCCTCAAGACCTACTACTAAGTCAAGTTCATTACTATAAATATCCTCTATATTTGGCTCAAAGAAAGAACCGCCAATAGAAGCAAAATCTTTTCCTTTATCACCAAAAAATTCTGGTTCTGTCGTAATACCACCTGGTGAAACGGCAATCGGTTCTAGACCTAGCTGATATAAGGTATCTACACAAATTTCAGTCAAACACCCGATTCTTTCAGGTGTTTTTTCAAATTTAATTTCAGTTCCTGTATCATCAAGAACAGTCACCGATCTTCCTTTTCCAGATTCTACCTCTCCCTTCAAACTTGTTTCAGTAGCAGAGCTGCAAGCAGACAACACTAAAAACAAACTGACCATAAAAATACTCCATATATGTTTCATACAAATATTCCTCCCCTTACTCAATTATTTGTTATTAGAAATATAGAATCAATATGAGTTAGATTAGAGCTACCTATGATTCTATCTACCTCAAATCGTAATTATTCCTATTAACCAATATATAGTATTTTAGAATCAAGTGCCTGTCAAGATAGTCTAAGTTTAGAAAAATCAGTAGCAGCTCTTGAATAGACGATTAATGAGTTACATGACTCATTTCTCAAAGAAAAGACAGTTCCTTTCGAATCTTCAAATATCTGTCGAAACAGGGTAATCAAACGTCTTCTATACAGCTAGAGAGTTGCAATTCCACAAGCAAATAAATCAAAGGAAACTAAATAAATAAGTTGTTCTTGTGTTAGTCCGATAGCTGGTGCAATAATTAATGGAACTGCAATAGCACCACCATACATGACACACATATGCTGAAATCCTAGAATAATTAATTGCCCAATACTTAATTTCTCGCTTTTCAAATACACCAACCCTTTCTAATAAATAACATCAATTTTTTGAATAACTAGATAAAAAGTATAAGAACTGGTATCACGATTTAAGCTAATCAAACCTTAACTCCAAGTTCTTTTAACCAACGATGATAAGCTATCGAACACACATCCGACTTATGATGTAATTCTTCTTGTAAATCCAGGAAAATTCTTAAGGAGGAATAAATACTTCTCTTACATAACTATAATGCCTAGATTCTTCGCTTTCATTTCCTCAAGTAGGACCTAGTTGATAAATGAAACTTCTTTAAAAACGTTAAAGTACGACATTTCCAGCATGATCTTGACTTCCTAAAATACCTATATGACCAAAAATTAAATAGGTAAAAGCTAAGTGTAATGTAGCTTGGTAAACGTGTTGTATTCATTGGAATACCTACATTAAATGTTTAAAGAAAAATAACTAATAAGAAAAAACAAAAGCCCCTCCTGTCTTCTAATTCAGAAAACAGGAGGGGCGAATAAATAAAGAAACATAGTCCTTTAGAAACTCTTCGCCTCTCAATTTTTAAAAAATGAGTTTAGAATTAATCAATCGAAATTTATATGAATTTTTATTATTAAAAATATTATTTATGGAATTTAGTAACATTAACGCAATTATGATATTATTTGTATATTATTGTAAGATTATCTTACTTCAGGAAAATCCGGATTTACAACGTTATGGAAATTCCTATATAAAAAACCCAATCTCTCAGCAAGAAAATTGAGAAATTGGGCTTTTTTCGTTACTCCATCAAAGCGCCCGATTGTTGAAAACAAGGTAATACATATGCTTAACTTGTGATACGGTTCACCTTAACGGGTCTAACAGCGAATTTATTTTCAAACCCAATTCCCTTTATATAATTGTACCTTCAAACAGCACCTCATTTCCGTGTAAAATTCGCGGTGAACCCTCTGCCCTGGCACCCGTATGTGTTATTGAGCATATAAGTCCCTAAGCTTTTACCGTACTCTTTTCCGTCCATTCACCAACAAATTCAGCCTCACTATATGAAAAGAAGTTTTTCAGAATCTCTTCGTGATCATCAAGGAAAAGCTGATCCGCCACCGCTGACACGAGCTTTGGTATTCCATATCTCATGCCTGAAAGCGCGGAGGCCGAGATACCACAGCTAATTAAAGCGGAATAGTTAAAAGCAAAAAGTCCATGCAGGCGCTTTTTAGCCTTTTCATCGCGGCTTGTGAAAGCAAAGCCAGGGCTGAGGTAAGGGTGCGCATCGAGCACATGATTAGATACCTCAGCTGGTGCCTTATAATGGTCGCCCCAGCGAGCAATATGGCTTTCGAAAAGCTTCAGCTCCGGACGCAAGGCCGGATCGGTGATAAGACCGGTGCTGATGATTAGGAAATCAAAAGCAAATTTACCCTGAGGGGTGGTCACCACCGCCGCTCCCTCACCTTTGGCCTCCACATCAAGCCATGGCGCTCCTAAGTGCAGATTAAAACCGAGCCATGAAGCTGCGCGTTCAAAGGTATCATTCGTAGGCGGCTGATTATGCTTATAGAAATGGGCGATAACTGCATATTTATCAGCGTCAGATAGGACATGGAAACGCTCAATTAGGCCTGAACCCTCCATTTGGCGGATTGGGTTAATTCGCGGCATCTCCTTGCGGCGGACAAACACATGAGCCTCGGCCACACCTTCCGATAATGCGAAATTGGCATTATCAAAAGCCGAGGCCCCGCCGCCCAAAATAGCAACCTTCTTGCCCTTAAGTGCCTCAAAATCGATAGCTTCAGAGGTGTGGGCATAGAGATTACGAGGCAATTTTTTAGAAATCATAGGTGGAACATGCCATTCACCGCCGCCCTGAATACCAGTGGCCAGAATAACCTTGCGAGCCAGTAATGCGTTGGAAGGTGCTCCCGCTCCTTCAATATGCAGCCGGTGAATCCCTTCTTCTATAGGCTCGACGAGCTTCAGCTTCACCTCGTTAACCACGGGCAAGTTGAGAACCTTCCGATACCATCGCAGATAGTTCATCCAATCGTCCCGTGAAATCTTATTCACAGCCTCCCAACCTTTTGGTCCGAATTGCGCTTCCCACCAGGAGCGGAAAGTCAGAGAAGGAACCCCAAGGTCAATTGAGGTCAAATGCTTGGGCGTACGCAACGTAACCATACGGGCATAGGTTACCCACGGCCCTTCATAGCCTTCGCGGTTTTCGTCGATGATAAGGATATTAGATATTCGTTCACGCAAAAGGCCAAAGGCTGCACCTAAGCCACATTGGCCACCGCCTATGATCACTGCATCATAGACATGACCCTCAGGATGGTGGGTCGGACGTACCCAGTCCTCTCCACCGAACGCAAGATAAGAAAGATCAATTTTTACTTGTTCATTTAAAGCTTCTAAGCTCATGATTTTTCATTCCTCTCAACATATTACTTGTTGTCAGCCGAACCAATCATTAGAATTTTAACTTCCCCGATAGACCTGATAACCCCATGGTGAAACGAGTAACGGGACATGATAGTGTGACGACGAGTTATTGATGCCGATTCGCACTGATACCTTATCGAGAAAGGCAGGATCGGATAGTTGCAGCCCCTTTTTCCTGAAATAGTCCCCAATATAAAACAGTAGTTCATATTCCCCTGATTGCATGTTATTCAAAGCGAGAAGGGGATAATCTAATCGACCATCCAAATTAGTTGCTGCGGTGTTTAACAAACGTCTTGTAGATTCTTCCCAACGATAGAGCTCGATGTCTACCTCTGAAGCAGGCTGGCCATGTGTTAGATCCAATATATGTGTAGTAAGTCCCTTCATCTAATCAACTTCCTCATTTAAATAATTTGATCTTCTATTCTAAATCGAACAATTTGATAGATTTCTGATAAGGCTTGGTTAAACTCTTGTTCCTTTGAATTTTTCAATCTATCCTCCATCGCTTGAAGAATTTTTTCTTTGTTTATTCCACGAACAGCTAAAATAAATGGAAAACCAAATCGATGGACATACTCTTTATTCATATCCAGCAAAAGCTCATATTCTGCTTCTGATAGTTGACTCAATCCAGCAGTTTTTTGTTCACTCTGGGAAAATGAACTCATCGTTTTTCGTGTTCCTAAATGGGGGTGGGCCTGAATTAAGTTCAGCTTTTCTCCCTCACTCGCTGTTTGGACAACGCTGACCATCCTCTCATAAAGCGACTCACGGGAACTAAAAGGACGAAACTCCCCTACCCTTTGGGCTACCCAAGGAGAGTGTTCAAATATGTCCTTTAACTTTTCCACAAACTCAGACAATGGAATTTCATTTAAAGCATTCAAAGTAATCATGTATCATAACCCCTTTATCTTTTTTTCATTAAACATGTGCTTCGTTAGCTTCCTCATGCTGGAGGGATGCTGGAGCTAGAACCGTACGGAAGTTAAAAAATAGGTTCATAAAGATAGCAGTTAGGCTTCCGGTAATCACTCCATCGCTAACGATGATTCGCAGGGCTGGAGGCAATTGACTAAATAACTCAGGTACGACGGTTGATCCTAGTCCTAACGAAATTGAGCAAGCAATAATAAGTGCATTATGTTGATTGTTGTAATCTACTGAACCTAGCATTTTAATTCCTGAAGACACGACCATACCAAACAACACAACCGTAGCACCGCCAAGTACGGGGGCAGGAATAATGGTAGCAAGGGCCGCAATTTTAGGAACTAAACCAAGAAATACTAGGATACTACCTGCTGCAACCACAACGTTCGTTGATTTGTTTTGAGATAGTTGAACCAACCCTACATTTTGCGCAAAGGTGTTGTAGGGAAAGGCATTAAAGATCCCTCCTAAGGTGATAGCCAAGCCTTCTGCTCGATATCCTCGAGTGAGATCATCTTGTGTAACAGGACGATCACAAATTTTCCCTAAGGCAAAAAACACACCTGTTGATTCAACTACAATGACTAATCCTACAATTAACATCGTCAGTATTGGACCGATCTCGAAGGATGGGGCACCGAAATAGAACGGTTGAGGAATACGGAACCATGAAGCTTCTAAAACCTCATGGAAATCTACTTTCCCCATCATCGCTGCTAGTGCTGTACCTGCGACAATCCCTAAGAGCACGGAAAGAGAGCGGACATACCCTTTAAAGAAACGATTGATAATAAGAATAATAGCGATGACACCCATGGACAACATCAAGTTAGCTAAGCTACCGAAGTCCGGCTTCCCTGCTCCGCCTGCCATATTTCTAACTCCCGATGGAATTAACGATAGTCCAATGATCACGACGACAGTTCCCGTGACAACAGGTGGAAAGAACTTTACGAGTTTTCCAAGATAGCGAGCAAATAAAAAAATGAAGAGTCCTGCTACTATAATGGATCCGTAAATGGCAGGAATACCATATTGTGATCCGATAGCGATCATCGGCGACAGGGCAACAAACGAAGCACCCAATACAACGGGTAGACCAATACCAAAATATTTGTTTTTCCACGCTTGTAGTAAGGTAGCGATACCGCAGGTTAATAAATCAATGGCGACCAAGTAAGCCAATTGCTCCGGAGTAAGGTTTAATGCCCTCCCAACAAGCAATGGAACAAGAATCGACCCAGCATACATGGCCATGACGTGCTGGAATCCTAACGAGAATACTTTTGAATTCATCTTTAATCCCCCTTAATTTGCTTTATAAAAAAAAGCCGCAGAAATAGAAGGGGTCTCCTCCTATATCTACGGCTCCTAAACCACGTATAACGAAATTTAAGCTCCTGAATCCTTGAAACAAGTCCGTGAAGAAAAAATGATAAATCAAAATTTCTCCAATAATAAGGTTGGTTAGATACCAAGCGATTGTTCTAGGTAAATCACCGTACAAGCATGCTCACTTGTAGAATCGTAATCCTTAAATATGGTGTTGACCTTCATTCCAAATCGCTTCTCAAAGTTTTCTTTTAATCGAAGTTTATATTCCATGGCTAAAGCCCCATCGACGGATAAGGTCAGCTCAGAATACCTTTCACTTAATACTGAGATTAAAGGCGAGCGCTTCGTCTGCGCAAAAATGACAATGCGATTATCCTGGATGTCAATTTTTTGCTTACTAACTCCCGCACTATAAATTTCTTGGTTGACGTCATTATATAACTGCGACAGCTGCTTTTTAAAAGAAGAATTCACCCATACTCACCTGCTGCTTCTAGTTCTTGAATTGATCATATAAATATTATTGCCCTTTGTCACTACTAATGTAAGGAAATCTAACATAGTATTTTACATTTGCTTACCAGTCCTGTCACTTTAGGAGGTAATTTGCGCTTATTTTAAGTGCTACTTTGCACATCCAACTTTTGTAGCTTTGGAATAATGATTGATCAAATCAATTCTAAAAAACTTTATAAACGAACAAAAAGAAAGAGCGTGTTTTGAAAAAAAGATTGATCAAAACATGCTCTTAATATATTCAATTGAATTATTCTATTATAAAAATTTTGTTCATTTTCTATCTGTGTTGCTCCACAATCGCGCCCGATTGTTGAACAACCAAGATTCATTATTTGGGTTCTACCACATTTAGAAATCAAAAATAATAGTTTTTGATCTTTTTATTGTTTATGAGAAATATTTGTCATTCTGCTCTCTTTATAGTGGCTATTACGCTCTGTAATTGTAAACCATATTCCTCCGATAAATATAAATAAAGCCAGTAAAAAAAGAGGGATGTTATAACTTTTAAAATAGTCAACTAGTAAACCAAATAAAGAAGGTGAAATGACGATTGCGATTTGATTTACGGTTAAGGCAAAGCTCACCGTTAACCCAATGAAATTCGGGTTAGATTTTTCAGAAACAAGCACAATGAATAAACTAAACCATCCTACTCCTAGAAAACCGATAAAAAAGGATAAAAGACTGATACCCCACATTGGCAAGTATGATGGTAAGAAGATCAAGAAGACTATAGTAAATACCGTCAGCAATATGGTTAACTGTAAAGGTTTACTACGGTTCCCTTTAAAAATCGTATCACTGATCCAAGCTAAAATAATCCTCCCTATCATACCTCCTACCAAAGCGAAACTTAAAAATGCCCCTGCTGCACTTAGCGATACTTGCAAGGTATTTGTAAAATAACTCATTAAATGCGCTACGATGATCATTTGTAAGGAAATCATCGTAAACCCAATAAAAAATAAAGGATAAAGCTCAAAGTTGTTTTTGATCTTTGTTATCTTTTCCATAAAACTATGCTTTTCTTCATACTGTTTATTGCAGTTACGATCTCTATAAAAAAGTAGAAATATGATCCCACCCACAACTGCAACGATTGCCTGTACAAATATAGCTGAAGATAAACCATATTGAATAAAAAAGAAGGGCAATGCTGCTGAAGCCAAAGCGCCGCCAATCGGGATACCTGTTTGACGTATTCCCATCGCCAGGCCTCTATTCTTTTTAGGAAACCATTTTATAATCGCGCTACTTCCTCCCGGCTGCGCCGTTCCATACCATATGCCAACAAATGCAAGAATAACCAGCAGCAGAATATAGTTATCTGTTTTGTATGCGGCAAGGATGTTTAATCCAAGAAGGATAGAGCCCAACCCAACAACCCATTTTTCCCCATATTTATCCATCAGATTTCCGAAAATAATCATAGAAAAGATCGGTCCGATATTGACTGTTGACACAATTAACCCTGTTTCAAGTTGTGTTAACCCATACTCTTTTTGATAAAAAGTGGCTAATGGACCCATTCCATACGTTACAAATGTCGCGGACATTTGTGAAAAGGTCGCAATTAAAAGAATTATCCATTTGTAATGTTCCTTTTTTTCGGATGAATCTTTGGAAAGCATAGTATCCTCCTTTCAATGATTATTAAATTACCTAAAAGAATGCAAGATGATGATCACAAGAAATGAGAAACCTTTTTACGGTTTCTACAAATTTCCATTAATTAACATTTAGAAAAATAATTCATGTTGTTCAATTCTTGCGCCCGATTGCGGAAGATCATATCTACATCAATATGTTATAAATTACTGACTTCTCCTTGAATAAAAGCACCCGATAGCAAAACAAATAGACCTTGTTCTGAGGTCATGTATCTGTTGAAAAATCTGATTCTTTTTTGGCTTCTTGTACCTTTTGGGTACTAAGCACAAGACTTACGATTGCTGCAACGCTACAAACATATGGGAGTAAAGAATATCCCCAATTAGATATGACATAACCTCCAATCATTGAACCAATGGTGATACCAATATACAGAGCCGTATTATTCCATGCCATAACAATTCCTCGTTCTTTTGGATATTCCATCGCTAATCGTGCTTGGTATGATGTAAATCCTGCATACCCAACCAAAGCCCATATAAACAGAAAGAAATAAACCCAATCGCCAGATGAGAAGAATATCCCTAAACAAATGAGTATTAGAGTTAAGAAAATTAGCGTAACCTTCGAAATTTTCCTTTCTCCGAATTTATCTGTTAATTGCCCACTTGTAAGGCTTCCTAAAACAGCACCGACACCATAAAAAGTAACAGCTAAGGCGATTTCTGATGATGAGAATCTATTTTCGGAGTAAAGAGCTGCACCTAAATAAACATAAAGGGCATACATTGAAATCGCCCAAATGGTGGTAACACTTACGGAACCAAGTATTCTTAGTAGATTTCCTTCTAATAGATTTCTTGTTAAATCACTTTTAGGAATAGATTCCCATATTTTAAAATTCACTACCACCAATATGGCTCCTATGATCGCCATTACAACAAATACTGAACGCCAACCAAGAAAATGCTCTAATAATGTACCGAATGGCGCTCCTGCCCAAAGAGCTGTTAAGTGTCCTGAGACAACAATCGAAAGCCACGCTCCTCTTCGATTTGGTGGCGCAATATCTCCAATGATTGCGTATATCAAAGGAGTGATTGAAGCAACGGACAAACCAGCTAAAATACGGCTAACAATTAGCCATAAAAATGAAGGAGCAAAAGCAGTTAGTGCGTTAGAAATAGCAAACAGCAATAAACCAAACGTAATAAATGTTCTTCGTCCCTTTTTATCTGAAAGCCACCCAAATAAAGGAGCCGAAAAAGCATATGTAACCGCAAAAACAGTTACCATCCATCCAGTCGTCGTTGGACTAACCTTATATGCTTTAGAAATGAACGGTAATAACGGAGATACCACAAACAAGTCAGTACCCATTAGAAACAAAGTTATCCAACCAACGCTTAAACTTACCCTCCCTTGCAACTCCAAACACCTCCCATATAAAATTATTTTTACATGTATATTAACTAGGGGGCATAAAAAGGACTTTACGTAAGTTTTAAAGGTTTTTTATTTTTTTGTTATACTGCCCGTTAATTGAATAACTTAGAGCTTCGATTCACTTTCTAATAATTCCTTCTCTTATTCAAGAATATGGCCCTTTCATGCAAAAAGGACGCTAATCCGGAAATGCGCCCGATTGTGGAAGATCTCTAAAATTTCTATTAGCTGGTTTAGTGCAATAACAAAAAAACTGCTGAAGTAGATTAGAACTTACTTAACTTGCTTAATTAACTTTACAAAACCTCTGCATCATTTGTTTTTATTTGCCTGATTATCATTACAAATTACTCCTTATAAACAATATTTTAAATTTATTTCTCGACAATAAATTTAAATACCTTTATTTTCTTGTTCCACGAAATACCCCAGTTAGTTAGTTCAGTAAAGCTATACAGACATAGTGAATATGTTAAGAATAAATCAGTTAATAGGAATATAAGCAATATAAAGCAATTTAGAATTCCTCAATCTTTTTTGCACTCTCTGGAATGTTTATCTTGAAAAGTTCATCGTTCAATTGGTCATTAACCTTAAATTCTGTCGCATATAATTCATAAATAACTTCGGTTCCTTGGTATTGAATAAATTTCAAAATCACTCCTGTTTGTTTATCAATAAAAAATTCAATACGATCTGATTTAGTTTCCTGTTGTAAATCGCTAGGTAATTCAATGTTTACAACTTCCACATCCCTATCTATAAAAGTGGTTTCTCCCTCTAATGTAACCTTGCTATACCTCATCAAACTTAGAGCGTACTGCTCCGGTTCAATGGCAATACTTACTCGTCCTAATGGCATTGGTAAGGGATTATTTGATAAATGAACATACATCTTATTATCTAGCTCATAACGACGCTTTTCTGGTTTTTCACGTGTTTCAACAAGGACAGAGGCTTCATAGTAAGTATTTTCATTAGGTTTAAATTCCAAAGATTTTTGATCTTTAATGAGATATTTTAATTGAGCAATGCCTTGTTCATCCATAATCTTTCCGAATGCTTGATTATTTTTATAATCAATTGCCATATATGTTTTTGTTATTTTTCCATTCTCTCGTTCAACATAGGTTGCTTCAAGTGTATCGTAATTGAAGATAGCCTCTGTCATTTTATCAATTACATTACTTATAAGAGGAATATTACTTATTACATTGGCCATAGCTGGTGAAACGAATGATGAACTAACCAAAAATCCAACTACAACGACAGCAGCACTCATTATATACTTTGGTTTCTTAACCCAATGTTGTCTACGCTTTTTTTCTTTTCCTTTTTGAATCGCTGAAGCAATAACAAAATCTAACTTTTCTGTTGGTACCTCAATTTTATCAATTTCTCCTTTAATGTTTTTCATTTTGCTTGTACCTCCTTTAAATGGATTCGCAATTTTTTTAATGCTCGATGTAAGTTAACTTTTGCTGTGCCGATGGGACAATCTAAAACCTCGGCGATTTGCTGTAAGGTTAAATCTTTATAATATTTCAAAATGATAATAGTCTTATATTTCTGCTCTAACTGATCGATAGCATCAAATAAAACTATTCTATCCTCTACTGGAAAATGGTTATCCTCTGATTCAGTTTCTTTCCTTCCATCAAAAAAAACTAACTTTTTCTGCTTTCGAATGTAATCTAAAGCACAGTTAATAAGGATACGAGTAATCCAAGTAGTGAAGTAGTCATCGCTTTTTAATTTTTTTATTGATATAAACGCTTTGTAAATTGTCTCGTGAACAATATCTAATGTATCACTCTCATTCTTCACATACATATAAGCAATACGGTAAAGCTTATCCTTATGTAGCTCTATTAGTTCTTGAAAAGCCAGGTCATCACCATTTTTTGCTCTCTTAACTTTATTTTTTTGTTCCATATACCCTCCTGTTCCGACTATATATTAGACTTAACAGTGTTCTATTTTGGTTTCACGATTATAAGAAGATTTAAAAAACCTCGTCTAAAGAGGACGAGGTTAGATAATTACCCTAATTAACAATATCATTCAATAAAGTTATAGAGATATTTTCTTTCAATAAAAATATATAAATAAGTCTTAAAATTACATAACTCCTTATTAAACTGCCCGTTAGTCGTATAATAAAAAGAGCTGCCGTAGCAACCCTCACTCTCCAACTCAAGCACCCTTTAGTTTATGTACATTTCTTCACAATCTCATACCAATATTAACATAAATATCCAGTTTCGTTTGGAAGTCTTATTCAATTAAATGGCCCTTTTCTGGAACAATTTTAATATGAATAAGTCAACTTATTACGTAATATGTAACAATAATATGTAATATAAAAAAGTGAATCTGTTTGAGAAAGTGATTTTAAGGGTATGCCTATTCCTTAACTCATTTCAATAGAGAGCGTTTTACATGCATATCATATACATGTCAACTTCCTAAATACTACATTATGTAAACTTAAAACCCTTCATAAATCCTTTTAAATCAACATTTTATAAAAATTCTGTTTTTTATCATTATGCAATATTTTATACATGCTTGATAAATCAACGTTTTTAACTTTTTAATATAAATATTCAATTATAAAAAATGAATAAAAATATGCATATTTAAATCTTTTAAAATCAGATAATGTAGCTTTGAAATAAAGTTTAATTAAATTAACTCTATAAACCTTGATAAAAGAGCAAATAGAAAGAGCATGTTTTGAAAAAAAGATTGAAAAACATGCTCTTTCTATATTTAATTGAATCAGTCTTTTATAAAAAAGTTTGATAATTTCTGTGATCCTTATTCAATTAAAGCGCCCGATTGTTGAATATGGAAAATGTGAAAAAGCTACAAAAATGGAACCTCAGGTATTTTATTAAAGCACCTTTAGTTGAATTTGACGTGGGTCCGTGAGCATTTAA
Source organism: Bacillus sp. V2I10 (assembly GCF_030817055.1). Taxonomy (NCBI): domain Bacteria; kingdom Bacillati; phylum Bacillota; class Bacilli; order Caryophanales; family Bacillaceae; genus Bacillus; species Bacillus sp. V2I10. The sequence goes on from NZ_JAUSYV010000001.1 coordinate 3,397,712, forward strand.
TCAATAGAATAATATATAACCTATCGATTATTCCTTTTCTTCAGTCCTATCTATATCGAAAATTTCTTAAATGCCAATACTGCATTATGTCCTCCAAAACCAAAACCATTAGAAATAGCATAGTTTATTTTCATGTTAACTGCATGGTTTGGAACATAATCTAAATCACACTCTTCATCCGGTATATCATAATTAATAGTTGGAGGAGCTATATCTTCCATGATACTTTTAAGGGTTATAACAGCCTCAATCCCACCTGCTGCTCCAAAAAGGTGCCCAGTCATCGATTTAGTGGAACTTACCTTTAAGTTATAAGCATGAGCACCAAAAACACTTTTAATCGCTTTGGTCTCTGATTTATCTCCTTCAGGGGTACTTGTACCATGTGCATTTATATAATCCACATCAGTCATTCGAATCTTTCCCATATCTAAAGCCAATTTCATTGCATTTGCGGCCCCATTGTAATCAGGGGAAGTAATATGATAGGCATCTGTTGTGGAACCATAACCTATGATTTCTCCTAAAATTGTCGCTCCTCTTTCTCTCGCATGTTCATATTCTTCCAGGAATAAAACACCCGCTCCTTCAGACATGACAAAGCCATCACGCCCTCTGTCAAATGGGCGACTTGCCTTTTCTGGAAAATCATTAAAAGTAGACATTGCTCTCATTCTTGAGAATCCAGCAAAAGCTAGTGGATTAATAGGAGCTTCAGCCCCTCCAGCTAATATACCATCAGAATAACCTTGTCGAATATTTAAAAAAGCCTCCCCAATAGCTTGATTCCCTGTTGCACAAGCAGAAACAGGTGAAAAGCTAGGCCCCTTAAAACCCGTTTTTATAGATATTATTCCTGACGCCATATTACTGATCATCATTGGAACCATAAATGGAGAAACTTTTCTTGGTCCTCTTTCAAGCAAAGCTTTATGATTATCTAATGTAGTATTAATTCCTCCAATACCGGAACCAATATAAACCCCTAATCGCTCCTTATTAACATTTTGCAAATCTAGATTCGCCTGTTCCAAAGCTTGTTGAGCAGCAGCAACAGCATACTGTACGAATAAGTCATATTTCTCCTTTTCTTTTTTATCAATAAATTGCTCTGCTTCAAAGTCGGTAATATAACCTGCAATTTTGGTGCTAATATTGTTATAATCATCAGATTTAATTTTTTTAATGCCTGAGTTACCTTCTTTAATGTTCTTCCAGAACGCTTCAATTGTATTTCCTAACGGTGAAACGACTCCATATCCTGTCACTACAACTCTTCGTGCCATCAACAACACTCCCCTGTCATTCTTTTTTCACATAACTACTTCAAAAGATCTTTAAGTTGTTCCAATATTTTAGAAAAAAAATCATCTCTTAATACACGTTTATATTGTAATCCGCCTTTGGTGCTTGAGATGAGAAAAACTGCTAATGCCGCCAGATCGTCAGTATTTTGAATACCTCCTTCCTTTTGGCGTCATTAAGCAGTTCTGTTAGAAAATCTATTTCCATTTGACTTAGTCGTTGTACGAAACGCCTTTCTGCTCGATGTGATTTGCGCTAACGGCGATTATCTAAAGTTCCGATGTCCTCACGCCACGGGCAAAGTCGATTGCCCATTTTGCATGGCCGCCTGCTCATCTTCCAACTACGGCATGGTAGTTAAAGTAGACTTTTTTAATGCCGGATTTTTCCACTTAATATTATTCAATAATATTTTCACATTATTACCTAATTAGGATACGGCACCATAGCCTGTTATTACGACTCTGCGTTGAATAGCAAACCCCTCCGTGATTAAAATTAACGATAGTTTAACTATCTATTTATTGCCTTTTCTCCGTTTAGTGTCATACAAGTTGAACTAGCTTTCGCTACCAATGACTCATTCTCATCAAAAATAGTGCATTCGATAAGGCCAATGGAACTTCCCTTTTTCACTACAATGGCATTAGCTTTTAAGGTCGTTTTCCATACGGGTTTCAAATAGTTAATTTTCAACTCGATCGTTGTAAACGTTTCTCTTTCATCTAACAATGTAGCGTAAGCCACTCCCATTGCTGCATCTGCCAAATCACATAGAATACCACCATGTACGGTCCCCATCGGATTAAAATGCGTTTCCTTTGTCTTTAATGTGAATACGGACTTTCCATTCTTAACTTCTACTAAATCAAACCCAATTAACTTTGCCACAGGTGGGACTGAAATTTCCTTGTTCGCATTTAGTTTAATCGTATTCTCCATCATCCATTCCCCTTTACGTTGTTTGTGTTTTATGTTTCCAATACAACTTTCTCCTTTTCACTTACAAAACAAGTGAGTATAAGGGCAGTAAAAAATATGAATATGGCAAAGACATATGCCTCTCGAACTCCCCCTAAATGCTCAATAATTGATCCTGCAAGAAAGGGTCCTACTAATTGACCAGTTGCAAAGAAAATGGTTATGAAGCCCAAAACGGCTGGTACTAGATAAGGAAGAGAGCGTTCTACTGCCATCGCTTGGACAAGAACCATGAGACCTCCAATGGAAAAACCAAATAAAATTGCCGAAGTCATAAAACTTATTATGTGATCATTGACGACTGGAATAATACCTCCCATGACACACAAAGCCAAAGCAACGAGTAAAGATTTTTTTCTCCCTACTTTATCTGAAACGATTCCCCAAATCGGACCTCCAAGAATTGTAAATAAGCCAGAAATTGAAAATAAACTACCGGCCACTCTTTCGCTGATCCCAGAGTGTATCATAAATGATGTTTGGAAAAGGATTGGGATAAGATAAGCCGATCCAATTAAAAAGTAAATAATACCTACCCTAAGGATTTTTCGGTTTTTGTAAGCATGAGCGACTCCTTGATTCCTATCATCTTTGTTAGTCACACTCTTTCCTGGTTCTTTCAATACGATCCATGAGAGTAGTGTGAATAAAATAGAGGTAATGGAAAAAATTAGCCAAATAGCCCTCCATTCCCATACCGGAAAATACCTAATCAAATAGGTGGTTATGAGACCACTAAGAAGCATTCCTGAACCCACCCCACTTAATAAGACACCGAGTACTAATCCCTTTTTCTTTTGGAATTGGATGACTAGTAAAGACATTATGGGGGAAAAGGCTAAAGCACTTCCTGCCCCGCAAAAAAACATAATAAGCATGTATAGATAAAAGGAGTTCGAGAATGAAAGAAAAAGGAAGCTAACTGTGACGAGAAAGCCACCTGCCATAATGACTTGTTTCATTCCAAACTTGAGTGCTAATAACCCAGCTAAGGGGGATATTGCAAGAAAGCCAAGCGAGATCGTTGTTGCTAATAATCCTGCCTGTGTGTAGTTCATATTTAAGTCGGCTTGCATAAAAGGCATTAACACACCATAAGCCAATCTTGCAAAGCCAGTAGTCGAAATAACCAACAAGAAACCCGCAATAAGTTGTGACCACATAGACCATTTTTTATGTGCTTGAATATAAATCCCCCCCCCGAATAAAAAACCAATCGGTCTCTTTTTGTTCAAAAAAAAAGAATAAAAAATAGAATTAGAAAAGAATAGCATTTATCTGCATGATGACCATGTCTAAATATCGCTTATCCTTATACAATCTGCTGAGGGCCAATGCACCCTCCATGGAAGAGAGAATGAATACAGTCATCTGTTCAGAATCAACATTCATGTTAATTTCATTTTGACCCTGACCAAATTCAATCAAAATTTCTGAATCATCTACTTCAATGGTTGCATTCATTAAGGGACAGCCACCCACTAAGATATCATTGTTGTTCAAAGTCATAAAAATAGAAGCAAAAGCCTGAAATTGTTCGTTTGCTGTTTCCTTGGATTTGATAGCTTGTAAATAATTTTCTTTTAGAGTGATTAAAAAGTATGAAAACGAAGCTTTGGCCAATTCGTCCTTACTATCTAAATGTCTATATATTCTTCCTTTTTTTAATCCTGTTACCTCCATTATTTTAGAGATAGAATTGGATATTTTTTAAACGCAAAGAGTTTAATGTACCACTGTTCCGTATAGTTAACTCTTGGTTTGAGTCAGCATATTGTCAACAGTTTTACTTATCTGATTTAACATAAACTGAGGTGCAACACGACTCATGAACTTCAGCGCACTGCTCTGGCCCGGCAGGATCTCAAAGCGATCCTTTTTCAAACCCTCGATTGCGTACCTAACCATCTTACCGGCATCCATAGGTTTTACGACTTTGATCTCGTCGGCATCAAAAACTTCAACTAAAGGGGTCTGAATAGCTGGAGGCGCCAATTCAAACACTTTAATATTAGTATTTTTCAGCTGTATTCGCAGTGATTGTGTAAATGAATGAATACCGGCTTTCGTCGCACAATATACCGGCAATGCCGGATAAGGAACAAATGCAAGTGCAGATGAGACATTCATAATCGCAGCGGATTTCTTCGCCTTTAAATGCGATAAGAATTGGTTCACCATGCGGATCGAACCGCTGAGGTTAATTTCAATCTCGCTACTGAAATCCTCTAAATCAACCTCTTTGGTATGAAAGTTCAATTTACGCATAACCCCAGCGTTATTGATCAGAACATTCAGTTCTGGAAATTGACTGATTACTTTTTCAAAAAGGTCAGAAATGGCCTTTGGATCGCTTACATCACACTGAAATGTGTGAACGTTTGGCAGTTTCTTTTTGGCTAAGTCCAGTTTGGACTGATCCCGCCCGGTAATAATTACGGTGTTCCCAAGCTGAAGGAGCTGAGTAGCAAGCTCGAATCCAATCCCGGATGTTCCCCCCGTTATGAGAATTGTGTTGGAATCCATTTTCATAAAAATCAATCCTTTCTCTATAAATGATTTATATAGTGGCTTTACTTGCTTTATTGAGCAACAAGATTCTCAAAGAGCATAAGCATGTTTTTGAGAACATTCATTCCGCACAACTGTGGGATGTTTGTTAATTTTGGACACTTACCTCCGTTTGCAGGGGAGGTAACTTTTTAAGGGGATTCTCTATGGAATGAATATATCGATAAATTCATCCATCAACTGTTTGGATTAGCTTCATAAGTTAGCAATTTAAAGGAAACTGTTCCTCTATGTTTCTAGGAATAGGTTTTTGCACCAGAACCTGACTGCTAGTCACAGTTCTGAGCAAGAAACGATCTAAGATGATGCACAGCTCTTTTCATGTACTCTTGGTTCTTGTAAAGTTTGCTAAGTGCTAGCGCCCCCTCCAGCGTGGAGATAAACACGGTCGCCACAAACTCGGGATCCACTCCTTGTTTAACCTCACCCTTCTTTATGCCCTCCTGAACAAGATTACGAACCATTCCGAGCAAGGCATCCATTGCTTCACGGACTTTTTCTTGAAGCAATGGGTCTGCGTCATCTGCCTCAATGGCAGCATTCATAATTGGGCAACCTCCCGGGAACAATTCTCTTTCAGCAATCCCCTCGAATACGGAAATAATGGAAAGAAGACGTTCCATGCATCCTTGTTTACCTGCCATTGCTTCAGAGAAAAAATGACTCATCGTGTCAATGGAAAAGGAAAAAGCTCTCAACATTATTTCCTCTTTATTTTCGAAATGGTTATAAATCCCTCCTTTTTGAAGACCAGTCTCGTGCATGATGTCGGATATAGAAGATGCCCTATATCCTTGGCTATTAAAAAGTTTCGATGCTTTTTCTAAGATCAGGGCTTTAGTCTGTTCTCCCTTGCGATTAACCATGAATCTATTTGCCTCCGTTTGAAAAATTTATAAGACCATTCGGTCTTTTTTTATTGTACAATTAGGTAGTATCTTTGTAAAGTGCAAAAAATAATAGGAAAAATTTTTGATTATAGGGGGATTACATCACATTGACTGAATTACAGATAAAAGGAAGACAAGCAAAACAGGCATCCTACGTCCTAGCAAATATAAGTAGCAAATGCAAACAAGATGCTCTATTTAAAATGGCTGATTATTTACTTAAATATAAGCAAGATATCTTAAAGGCAAATCAAATAGATTTAAACAATGCTTTGGAAAATGGAACATCAAAAACAATGTTAGATCGTCTATTGTTAAATGAAAATCGTATTGAAGAAATGGCAAACGGTTTACGACAAATCGCTACTTTACCAGATCCTATTGGTGAAATAAAGAATATGTCTGTACGTCCAAATGGTTTACAAATTGGACAGCAAAGTGTGCCATTAGGAGTTATAGGAATCATTTATGAAGCTCGTCCAAATGTAACTTGTGATGCAGCCGGATTATGTTTAAAATCTGGTAATGCAGCTATATTACGAGGTGGCAGTGAAGCAATATACTCTAATATAGCTATTGTAAATATATTATCAAAAGCAATTTCTGATGCAAATTTACCTTCAGGCGCTCTTCAATTAATTGAAGATACTCGACGTGAAACTGCAATATCATTAATGCAACTTAATGAATATGTAGATGTGCTTATTCCTCGTGGAGGTTCAGGGTTAATTCAGAACGTCGTTAAGAATGCAACAGTACCAGTAATCGAAACTGGTACTGGTAACTGTCACATTTATGTAGATGAATCTTGTAATATTGAAATGGCGAAATCAATTATTATTAATGCAAAAACATCTCGTCCTTCTGCATGCAATGCAGTTGAAAAAGTACTTATAAATAAAAATATAGCTGAGAAATTCTTACCAATCATCTCTCAAGCATTAATTGAAGAAAATGTTGAGATACGTGGAGATAAAAGAGTTGCTGAAATCTGTCCAAATATAAGATTGGCAACGGAAGAGGACTGGAAACAAGAATACTTAGATTACATCTTAGCTATTAAAGTAGTAGAAGATATTGATGAAGCTATTTCACATATTAATAACTATAGCTCAAGCCATTCAGAAGCGATTATCACAAACGATTATAATCATGCTCAACACTTTCTAAAATTTGTGAATTCCTCAGCTGTGTATGTTAATGCATCGACTCGTTTTACTGACGGAGAAGAGTTCGGGTTTGGAGCTGAGATTGGTATTAGTACTCAAAAAATACATGCTAGGGGCCCAATGGGGTTAAAAGAATTAACAACTACGAAATACATTATTTACGGAAACGGACAAACTCGGTAACCAGAAGTTTATAAAGAGAAATATGTATTGCCAATTTTTACAGAGTATATAAACATAAACTATTTAAAAAAGATATTTTATTGTTTTCTTAAGGATAATGATAATTTGAACGGAATTTCTAAATAGATAAAAGGCAGCTAAGAACTATTTCTAGCCGCCTTTTATTTTCGATGAAGGTAGACGCTATACCATGTGCAAAATAACGCTTAAAACCAACGCAAATTATCAGTCATAGTTACAACATTTCTAAATGTTTATCTAGGGTATACCCAAAATGAACAAATATAAAAAACTAAAAGGCCTAATTTAAAATTAGCCCTTTCCCTTCTTATAGGTTCCCTCCCTGGATGTGGCTTTAAAACAAAGTTTGATCAAATTGATACTAATAACCTTGATAAACGAACAAAAGGAAAGAGCTTGTTTTGAAAAAAAGATAGTTCAAAACAAGCCCTTAATATATTCAATTGGATCAGTTTTTTATAAAAAAGTTTCATCATTTTTGTAATCCTTATTCAATTAAAGAGCAGTTATATATAGTATCAGTAACAAAACATTGATATGGTGCACCCTTTATCATTGTTTACATGTATTCATAGAATAGGCGTTTAAGGACTTGACTTGGAGCCTCTGTTGGTACGATTTGTCTTGAAAGGCTGAAGCTAAGGTTTCATCAGGCAAGCCTATCATACCCACCTCTCCAAGTAAAGTCCTATCGTTGTTTACATTGAAAACTATAATTACTTACTAAATATAATAAGTAATCAAAGTTAGAAAATAGGCTGTTTATGTTTCGTTATTTACGATGAATACGTTCAATATTCATACTCCATATAAGCTCCCTTTTATGGAATAACACCTAAGCTTCTCACTATTATTTTCTATATATACCACTTAGGCTTTAATTTACTGAAGTAATCATGATCTTCTAAAAACATGTACACTTTATCTAACATGTCATTCATGTTGTCTGGAATAGTTTTTAAAGTCCATATTACAGTAGAGAAAACGCACATAGCTAAGTAAAGTGAATACAACTTCCAAAAATATTGATCGGGGTCAGTATTATTAAAATACCCTCTGATTTGCCCTATTGAAAAAGGAATACTTACTTCTCGGCTAAAAATTCCAATTTTAAGAAATTCATGAATTGGATCGCCCCAATCATACCTGTTAAAGTCAATTACTCCAGAGAATTTTTTGTTATTAACAATGATATTTCCAACATGGAAATCATCATGTTGGAATAAGTTTGGGCGTTGCTTCATAAGCTGAATGTTCTCTTCAATAAAATTCATTATTTTTTGATCATCTTTCACTTTAACATCACATGCTAGGTAAGCATCTATATATTTCTTATGTTTTTCCACTTTCCTTGAATACCACGAAGGGACATGGTTTGGAGCAGCATATTGATGCATTTTCCTTAATTCCTTCCCAGCCTCAATACCAATATTAAATTGTTCTTGATCTGAGTATTTTGGGATTTCATCTTCTGCATCTTTACCCTCTATGTAGGATGTGATTATATACCCTCGATTTCCTACCTCACCAATAGAAATCGGTTGTGAGCAAGTAACATTATAATCCTGCATCCTTTCTAAAATAGAATATTCTGTCTTTTTTGATTCAAACTCGCCTAGGTTAAACAACCGAAGAAGTAACTTGTTGCTATCATCATACATATGTATTAGATATTTTTCATCTGAAGAAAACCCCTTTTTAATTTGAACGACATCCCTACAATTACTTATTAAAGGAATCTGTTTTGTTATCGTTTCGATCATTTCCTCACCTCCGTTATTAAATATTGAAGAACAAATCAATAATCTCAAACTTGTATAATTCTATTAATGGATTATATTTCCTCCTTTTAATGCCCGTTACTTAAATAACTTAGAGCTTCGATTCACATTCTAATATCTTCTTCTCTTATTCAAGAATATGGCCCTTTAATGGAGTAACATGACTGGAGGTTTACAACATCAACAAGAGTAAAAAAGAAAAATCCTGTATTAATTTATACAGGATTTTGATTAAACTTTTTTATAAACGATCAGACTTTATTGACTGGAAGTTCTCAGACTATAACTTCTTCTTCTTTCAGTGTCGCTATAGGGTGCAAGAAATAATGGTCGAAAGGGATTAACTTTTTACCTTCTTGTACTTTGTTCACCCAGTCCGGATTGACCAATGCACTCGTTCCGATTGCGATTAGGTCAGCATCTCCCGACTCAATGAGGAGCTTTGCTGCCTCCGGTTCTCCTAATTTGCCATTGGCGATGACGGGAAGGCCACTGTATCGCTTAGCTAGCTTGGCAAGCGTCGGTCCGTTCTCCACGAAAGCCGGGACAAACGCCTTATATTCGGTCGTATGGATGTAACTTGGGGATGCAGCCGCTAATTGTTCAAAAATAATCTTCGCATCCGTCTCTCCGTTTGCCCATTTGTGATGAAAATCGTTTACTTTCCCTTGTGAGATACGAACACCTACCATGTAATCTGGGCCGACGACAGCACGAATGGCTTCCAGCACTTCCACGACGATGCGGATTCGTCTCTCCGTTGAACCGCCATATTCATCTGTTCGATGGTTCGTATAATCGGTGATGAATTGATCGAGCAGGTAGCCATTCGCTGCATGGACTTCCACCCCATCGAAGCCAATCTGCTTAGCACGGAGAGCAGCTTGTGCGAAGCTGTCGATTGCTTTGTGGATTTCCTCTTGGGTCATCTCTTTCGGAACAGCGAACTCTCCGCTCCCTCCATGATCTTCGAGCATCTTACCCACAGGTTTTACTGCTGACGGAGCGATTGGCGTAAATCTGTCATGCTGAACAAGTGCACCCGCATGCATTAACTGTGCGACAATTTTTCCTCCTTCGCGTTGAACCGCCTGAACGACAGGTCTCCACGACTCAGCTTGTGCATCATTGGCTATGCCGGGTTGGTTCTCATAACTTTGGCTGTTCACTGTATCGGGATAGATGCCTTCCGTGATAATGAGACCGAAACCACCTTTCGCAAAACGGGTATAATAACGGACCATACGTTCATTTGCGAGCCCGGACGGTTCTGCACTTGTTCGGGTCATTGGCGATAATACCACCCGATTCGGCAATTTCAGGGACTCTAATTGGAATGTAGAAAAAAGATTGGAATATTTACTCATATTGAATTCCTCCTATAGTTTACCGTGGCAGCGCAATTTTTTGCCACCGACGCGATTTGTTTTATTAATATTATTGTATTCTATCAACTCCATATAATAAAATGATTAATAATGATATATCCATCAAAATTATTGATGTGTAATTGGAGGGTTTTCTATGGAGTTAACCGATTTAAAAGTGTTTATGGCGATCATAGAAGAGGGCAGCATAACCCGCGCGGCAGAGAAACTGGGCTACGTTCAGTCGAACATTACAATGCGGGTTCGCAAGATGGAGTCGGAGCTTGGCACCCAGCTTTTTCAGAGAAATCCGAAAGGCGTAATACCAACTGAGAAGGGGCTCGTCTTCAGCAATTATGCCTCGAATATTTTGCTTAAGATGGAGGAGGCCATGAGGGCTGTAAAAGAACCAGATTACCCATGCGGACCGCTTGTGATCGGTGTTGTGGAGACGGTCGCTTCCTCTGGACCATTTATTCGCGCGTTATCCAAGTTTCAAAGCAAATACCCCGAAGTTGCGTTATCACTGATCACTGGGACGTCGCCGCTTAATTACGAGAAAGTGTTGAACGGCCAGTTGGATGGCGCTTTCTTTACGGGCGAATTTGACTTTTCCCAGTTGCAAGTCGCCTATGAGATTCGAGAAGAAGTCGTCCTTCTGACTGCCGCTGATGGAAATGAACCTTCAATTTTTCCGGACGTTGAGAATGCAGCATGGGTTGTGTTTTCGAAGGGCTGTCCTTTACGTGCAACCATCGAAGATTGGCTTCACGGCGTCGGTGCAACCCCCACGAACATCGTTGAGATCAGCACGCTGGAGACGATGCTGAACTGCGTACGAGCAGGAATCGGGTACACGCTTCTAACCAAATCGGCCGTTGCTGTGAGCGATGATCGCGTACGGGCTCATCCGGTTCCGGAACAGTACCGATTCGCAACAACGCGACTGGTTTCCCGAAAAGAACAGTTTCATAGCAAAACGTTCGCTGCATTTGCAGACTGTGTCAGAGAGACGGGAATTTGATTGAAATTATCTAATATGCATTTTTAGTTAACATAAAAATTTATTATATGAAGTTAGCAAAAAAGCCAATCCCATGCAGTTCAAGGGATAGGCTTTTGTTTATTTTTTATCGTTAATACAGGTTTTTATACATCGTTGTACGTACGACCAAGCACCAGGTGGCTGTATAAAAAAGTTGAATTTTATGGTACTCTTACTCAATTAAATGGCCCTATAATACAAAAAGAGCACAATTCTTATTACAGAAAAGCGCCCTATCGTATTATAAGCTATTGAAGCTGGCTCACGCTTATTGAACTTTAGCACCCATTAGTAAAAAAGCGATGCCTTCTTCCAATCGCACCCTTTCGTTTAGTTTAAGTTCACTGATTGTTTAAAATGACTTTCCTTTTTTCTATTTGAAACATAACTATGCAAAATCATGCCAAGAATGACGATAAAAATACCGCACCAAGATAATGGAGAAGGAATTGGTATCGACAAAAATATTAGTTCCCCAGCTAATGCAAAAAGCACTTCCATTGATTGTGTTGCTTCAACAGAAGCTAACTTTTGCATATTTCCTCTCACCATATCTGTTGCTTTAAAAAATAAGACAGTAGCAATGACTCCAGAACAAAGTGCCACCAATAAAGATTGAAGACTCTGACCATTACTTGGTAATCCTACGGTATAAAAGCTATACAAGGAAAGTAAAAACCAGAATGGAAGACTTGCCAGTGTCATTCCTAATACTCGTTGATACGCATCTAAACGCCCTTCACACACATCCATCATTTTACGATTCCCAAAAGGATATGCAAATGATGCTATTAGAACGGGGACAACTCCCAGTAATAGACTTTCTAAAGAAAGGTGTTTAGCATGTTCAATTTGCATTAGAACAATACCTAACAGAATGATAAGTGACATTGTAAGACCTTTAAAGGGAATTTTCTGTCTTAACTGTAATGGCCCATTCTTTGTGTATATCGTTTCAAAAAATAACGGTGCAAGTAAAGCACCTGAAATAATAGTAATTTGCCATGTTCCAGCGATAAGCCAACCAGGTGAATAAGCAGATGCAAAACATAAGGGAGCATAGAATAATCCAAAACCAACAAAACTCCATATAACCCATGTTCCTGGTTGTTTTCTCATTTCGTTTAAGAGTGGTCGTAAATTTTTTCTAATTATTACAATACACAAGAGAAATGGAACCATAAAGATATATCGGAGCGAAGCACTCCAAATCCAACTACCACCAGACAACTCCATAGATGCATTGAGAACAAATGTAAAAGCAAAAAAGAAGGCTGCATAAATACCTATTAAAATTGGTTGCAACTGAACTCACCTCGGCTCCGTTTGTTGTGTGAGTAGTTCGCCAAGACTTAGCCAGTTTTCCTCCACAAGACGGACAACTGTTTCGTATTCCCGATTTTTACAAGCTGATATAATTTGATTATGCTGCTCAATCGAATTTAACCCTTTTAGCGTAGTAAATTGTGAAATCTCTAATCGTTGAATTTTAGGTAGACTACGTTCTAATGCGAATACTATTTCAGGGTTCCCAGACACGTCTAAGAAAACCTTGTGAAAAGTTCCATCTGCCTCAATCGCCTTAATAACATCACCTTTTTCAATTGAAAGTCGCAAATTCTTATTACTAAACTCTAATTCTTCAATATCAGTTTCCTTTAATAAAGGACATGCAAGTCGAGCAGCTAAAGCATGTAAAACTGCTACAACAGTAAAAGCATGTTTCGCCTCCTCTAATTTTAATGGTGCTACACGAGTAGATGACCCTGGAAGTGACTCAACAAGTCCTTCGTCTTCAAGTCGTTTAAGTGCTTCCCTAACAGGGGTACGACTAATTCCAAACTTCTCTGCTAGTTCTTTGTCATTTAAGCGTTCTTCTGGTTGTAATTCCAAGGTGACAATCGACTTTTTTAAAGTTTGATATACTTCATCTCTAAATAACAAACGTTTAATTGGTTTTATTGGCAAATATTATTTATCTTCTTCAACTCCACTTTAGTTTAAGTACATTTCTTTACAAATCTCATACTAACATATAACATAAATATCCAATTTTGTTAGAAAGTCTTATTCCATTAAATGGCCTTTGACGGAACAACTTATTGTTACTCAACAGTCCCTTAATCGATCTTTCAATTCAGATGTTCTTTTCCTTTTCACTATAAAAACACCCCTTTAGATAACCATCTAAAGGGGTAGAGCATCGCAACATTTTTATAAACGTCGCGACTTTATTTTAAATCCACACTACTCTTCACCTTGACTGGTTTAATAAATCGGAATACCATATTGGTTCAGTTGGCTTCGTTTCCACAACTAATTTTCCTTCCCTAAAAACAAAGCGACAAGCAGGCTGCTTGGTTACCATGTCAACGATTTTATCTACCGGTAATACAATAAAATTAGCTTTATTTCCAACTTCAATACCATATTCTTCTCGTATCCCAAAAGCTTTTGCTCCATTATAGGTTATCATTTGAATGATTTGAGCTATTTCATTTTCTCCATTCATATGAGATAAATGTGCCCCCATATGAGCTGCCTGTAGAATATTTCCATTACCGAATGGATAAAAAGGTGTTTGAATATCATCATGAGCAATACATACATTCACCTTTGAAGCATTCAGCTCTTTTATTCTCGTTATCCCTCTTCCTTTTGGATAGTGATCATAACGTCCTTGCATTGTACAATTTATTAATGGACATGACACAACAGATAATTTCGCTTGTTTTACAAGGGCAATCACCTTTGCTGCATAGCTATCAGCATAATACGCCAATGCATTTGCATGGCTGACTGTGACCTTTCCATCCATCCTTTGGCTTATCGTTAAATCTGCAATCACTTCCAAATAGCGTGATTGCTCATCGTCTATTTCATCTGAAAAAATGTGGACGAATGAATTGTATTCTTTCGCTATAAAAAAACACTCTTTTAATGACTGAATTCCGTTTTCGCGAGTATGCTCAAGATGTGGAACAGCACTGACTGCATCTGCCCCTAATTCAATTGCCCTTATTAAACGTTCTTTGTTTTCTATGCACGAGATAATTCCATCTTGTGGAAAAGCAATAATTTGAATATCAATAAGGTGCTGTAACTTATCGCGCAGTTTAACTATCGCTTTTAATGCTGTTAATTCAGGGTCAGATATATCTACTGCTGCACGAACATAAAGCACTCCATGCTGGATAAGGAGATAAATGGCGTTTTCCGCGCGTTCCATAACATCTTCACATGTTAGCCTTGCTTTTCGCGCTTGCCAACGTTCAATTCCTTCCAACAAGGTTCCAGAAAGATTCTTCAGAGATTTACCAGCTGTTAATACAGTATCTAAATGTGTATGCATTTCAACAAAAGGCGGGAGAGCAATTCCTCCATTTGCTTCCCATTCTGTTTCACCATGGATGTCTTCTGTTGTAATGGCTGAGATTCTCCCATTATTCATTCCTATATGAAACAAGGAATCTTCTTCTATAAGTTTTACATGTTTAACAACTGCTTGATACACCCATTCCCCTCCAATACATTATTTACTCTACACCTACTGCTTTTTGAGGAAAAAGCAGTTGTGTCTCTGATTTTATCGCACACATCCATTGATTGTTATGATAGACAAATCTTGATGGTGAAAGGTTTGCAAATAACTGGTAAATATCTAATCCTTCAACAAGAACAAAGCTTGCCTTTGCTTTTTCCTGGACACAATGGTTCTCCAATCCATAAAAAGCAGCAGGAATCTCTGTTATCATTTTTAGAAGATGATGTAGATCATTTTCACTTCCTAAATGTGCTGAATAGGCTGTTAATAGCCCAATTTGTAGTAAATCACATCTACCGAATGGATGAAATGGATCATTCACATTATCTGATGCTGTTGCAATGTCAACTCCTTGATTTATTAACTCTTTTACTCTAGTAATCCCTCTTCGGACAATCCCTTTGTCCCCTCTCCCTTGCAGGTACAAATTTGCTCCCGGCAATGTAACGGCACCTATTTTTGCAGTTGCCATCCCTTCTATAATCGATGCAGCCTTTCTTTCCTCTATTGCAGAAAGAGAACAAAGGTGGCCTGCTATCACTTTTCCTTGATAATTGTACTCCTGTGTTTTTTTTATAATTTGTTCAATTGTACATACATTTGGATCGTCTTGTTCATCAACATGTAGATCGACAAACTTTCCATTTTTTACAGCGAGTTGAAATAAAAAATCAATGTCTTCCTTTGAATTTAAGGATAAATGCGGAGCCCCGCCAATTCCATCAATACCATATGAAATAGCTTCTTCTATAATCTCCAACTGTTTTTTAGGACGAGATGATAAATAAGAAAACATAGGGACAATTTGTAATGACATAAGTGAACTCAACTCTTCCCTTACTTCAAGGACAGCTTGTAACTGACTAAGTGCAAGGTTCTCATCAACATCCATTTCAAAGTTAACATGTGTTCTAACATGAGTGGTTCCATAGCTTAGAGACTGAAGCGCAGCTCGTCTAACCCTTTCTTTTATTTCATTAGTAGAGAAAGAGGATGCTTTCCTGCTATAATTTATAATCGCTTCTTGCAATGTTCCAGACTTATTAGGTACAGAAGCTAATGAAAATGCCTTATCAAGATGTGTGTGGATATCAACAAAAGAAGGAAGAAGATATCTTCCTTCTACATCAAAAACAGTATGTTCAGATAGTTGGTTCATCATGATTTCTGATAGAGCTGATCCTTCAGACTTAGTAGATTTATTCTGTTTTTTAATTGTTTCATATACACCATTTTTAATGGTTATTTGAAACAATTGTTCAGGTACTGCCTCTGGAAGACGAACATTATAAAGCTGTATTATTTTATTTTCCATCATACTAATTCTCCAAAAATTCGACAGTAAAGGCATTTGTAATATCTTCTTTATTTTTAATTATTTCTAATTTTAAAAGTTCGTCTTGAAGCATTGACCAACGTTCTTCTGACATATAACCGAAGCCATACTCTTCTGCATCCCCACCAAAAATAAGCTCTTCCTCTGTTTTAGCTGCATATTCCATTTTCTCTAAAGTTAATTCTGGGTTAGACTCTCGAATAATTGGATTGACCTCTTCCCAGTTTTCTCGATAATAATTCCATCCTTTTACAGTTGCGTCCATAAAAGAATGAACAAGCTCTGGATTTTCTTTAATTACCTTCTCCGTTGTAAAAATAATGTTACCATATGTTTCAAACCCCGAATCATGGATAAAGAGGTAATCATTTTTTACACCTTGCTCATCTAATGAATATGGCTCAGATGTAACATAACCTTGAGTAACTGCATTTTTATCTTCAATGAATGTGGCAAGCGAACCTGTGTAAGACATTTCCTTTACTTCTGTGAGATTATAAGTAGATTTAATATATTCCCAATATCCACTACCTGGAGCAGTATAAACTGTTTTTCCATTTAGATCTTCAAACTCTGTTACGGTTCCTTCATGAGTAATTAAAACTTGAGGGCTTTTTTGAAATATTGCACCGATAGCTACTAATGGAATCCCTTTATCTCGAGCGATTAATAAATCCTCCGCTTGTGTATAACCAAATTGAGCTTCTCCCGATGCAACAATTTGGGTAGCAGAAACTTGAGGTCCACCAGGCTCAACGGTCATATCCAACCCTTCTTCTTTATAAAATTCTTGTTGTAAAGCTGCGTAATTTCCTCCATGCTCTGGTTGAGCAAACCAGTTTGTTACGAGTTTTGCTTTGGTTAGTTCTTTGCTTTCAGTTTCCTTTTCTCCACTACTAGAACTAGACGATTCTGAACTTCCACAAGCTGCTAGAATTATTAAAGACAGAATACTAATTAACACACCAAACTTAGTTATGAATTTACGTTTCATCTTTTAACCCCCTACCCTGCATCATTTAATTTTGTTTTTTCATTTCTGATTCATGCCAAGACCCTAATAACAGCTTGGAAATCAAGTTAACAATAAGGAAAAATACGATGCCTAGAATGGCTGCTGAAATTCCACAGGCAAAGAGATAAGCTGTCTCCAACCTTGATGAAGCAACTGTGATTGCATATCCAATTCCGCCTGCACCGCCTCCAATTCCAGCGATATATTCACCTACAATTGCACCAATAACAGCCAATGTACAAGATATCTTTAACCCTGCCATAATGTATGGTAGTGCTGCTGGAATTCTAACCTTCCACATGATTTGCCATTTTGAAGCTTGATACAGTTTTAATAAGTGAATCATTCCACTACTAGTTGAATTTAGGCCGATTAATGTATTGGATAGCATAGGGAAAAATCCAATCGTAAAAGCAATAATAACAATAGCATTCATACCTGAACCAAACCAAATGACAATAATTGGAGCAATTGCAACGATAGGAATGGTTTGTAAAAGGATCGCATAAGGATATAAGCTTTTTTCCAATAACTTAGAACTCGCCATTAAGATCGCGCCTAAAACCCCTCCAATTACACTAAAAACAAATCCTATAACCGCTTCTGTAATTGTAGTAAAAACAGCTGTACTAAGGTTTTCCCAATTACTAACCGCCGCTTGAAAAATATCAGTCGGCTTTGGTAATAAATAGTTAGGGATTTGAAATAGTTGTGCACCAAACTGCCAAAAAGAAAGAAAGAAAACGAATACTGCAATTGGTGGTATAATATTATTCGAAATCTTCAGACTTTTCCTCTTACTCTCTTTTATCGGAACCTTAGCAACCTCTAGATGAGTATGCTCCATCTAAACCTACCTCCTATTCTATTGAAATATCTCTTTATTACTAGGGATTTTTCCAGGGTTCAATAAACCGTAAGGATCGTTTTTTTTCTTCAAATTTTCAATTTCACGCATTCTTAAGTTATATCCTCCAAAACCTAGTAAATAGGTGTGGGGATTATTTATTTGCACGCCTACACTTTCAAAAAAGTCGATAATCTCATTTAAGCGTTCCTCTGATTGATAGATTAGAACTGGAAGTGATGCTGGTGTAATCTCACCTTTGATTTTTATAAATTCAAAATGAAACTGTACTTCATAACCGTATTTCGCACGAATGGCATTCATCTGCTCGAATATCCTATGTTTGTCAAACCTAGCTTGCAAATACGTCATATTCTCTCCATGCTTATGAGCCCATAGCGTGGCATGATTCCAAGTAAAATCAGATAGCTTTAAGCCTTTTTGATACTTTTCTGCAGGAATTTTAAACGTTAGCTCTCCTTCATATTCTTTGGAAAGTTGCTCTAGTTTTTCTTCGGCCTCTTCTTCTATTTCTAGCATCACAATTGATTTATCATCCTGAAGGAATTTTTTTAATCCTTGAAAATGTGATGGAATTGGCCATTCACAAACTGAAACTAGGCGCTTAATAATCCCTTCATTGTGAGCAAGAGCATCACTAAATTCTACGGCTGACTGAAATGTAGGAAATGAGACAATATGTTGGACCCAATTTACTTTTGGTTCTACGAATAATGTTGCTTCAATAACAATGCCAGTTGTTCCGTAGTTATGAATATATGCCTCCATGTTTTCACCACTTATAGTTAGTATTTGAGGCTCCTCTTCTATCGTCATAACCGTAATCGATTGAATATTACCATCCCACAAATCTCCCCATCTAATAGAACCAATTCCTCCTGATCCACCACATAAAAAGCCTCCTACTGTCGCTTTCATATAGGTGCTCGGGAAGATTCTTAATTCCTTCCCTTGTTGTCTAAGATTTTTTTCTAGTACTCCAAGTTTAACACCCGCTTGAACATGCGCTGTTGTTGAGTTTATTTTCATGATGCTGTCTAGCTTCGTCACATCTAAAATAATCCCACCTTCTAAAGGTATCGCTTGCCCATAATTACCTGTTCCAGCTCCCCTAACTGTTATTGGAACACGATTTTTTACAGCAAAGGCCACAACCATTTTTACTTCATCAATTGTGTCTGGTTGAACAGCACAGTCAGCTACCTTATCTTTCAGCTGTTTATATATTACCGGGGAATACCAGTAATAATCTTTAGATAAGCGCTCTTTAACAGATTCTGAGATTAATACTTTATCTTCACCTAATAAATCAATTAATTGTTTAACCCACATATGATTCCCTCCTATTAAAACTTTAAATCTCGAGATACTTTTGCCGCTATATCACTAAAATCATGTGTTGTTCTAAAATCTTCTTTCCGAGGAAATGGTAGGGGTACCTCTACTATCGATTCAATTTTCCCTGGACTAGGTGTCATAACGGCTATTTTGGTTGACAAATATACTGCTTCAAATACATTATGAGTAATAAATAAAACAGTCATTTTTTCAGCTTCCCAAATTCTTAGGAGCTCTGATTGTAAATTTTGTCTCGTAATCTCATCTAAAGCTCCAAATGGTTCATCCATTAATAATAATTTAGGCTTTGCAACAAGGGCCCGTGCAATTGATACACGCATTTTCATCCCGCCTGAAAGCTCACGAGGTAATGCTTTTGTATAGTCTGATAATCCAACCATGTCAAGGACGTGACGTGCTTTTTCATTTTTTTCCTGTTTCGTAAAGTTGCGGAATTCTAAAGGAAGCATGACATTATCTAAAACAGAACGCCATGGTAGTAGAGTTGGTTCTTGGAAAACAAATGACACATCGGTGCTTTGTTGTTGAGCAAGCCTGGGTGTTGTACCTAAGATTTCTAGGTTTCCTGCAGAATGATCAATAATTCCAGATATCATATTAAAGATGGTTGACTTTCCACATCCAGAAGGACCAACAAAGGAAATAAACTCTCCTTGATGAATGTCTAAGCTGACATTCTGAACAGCTATTTTTCCATTTGGATATACTTTGCTCACATTATCCATATAAACAACTGGATGTTCTAAAACTTGTTGATTCTCCTCAGATAATGTTGATATATTTTGACTCAATCTAAGTCCCCCTTACTGTTTCACCATTTTGTTACTAATTTCATCAATATCAAAATTACACATTTCTTTTAATGCTTCTGCAAGTGATTCAGAAACAAATCTATTAATTTCTATTCCTTTCTCTAATGTTGCTTTTTTAGCATCTCCAGCTACACCTGAAGTAGAAATATCATTGATTACCCATGCAAAATAGCTAGTTCCTTTTAAATAAAGATGCTTAGTATTCTCTGGTAAACTTATAAATTCAGTTGGACATTTTTCAGGATGAACCCAGTTGTTTTTATAATGAAGTACCATAGAGGTTTCTACGTCTCCCCCATGTATTCCATACTTTTGCTCTTGTTCAGTGATCAGTGAATTTGTTTTTGATGAGCCAGGATTTAATCGAAATACCATCATTCCTGTTTCGATTCTAATTTCTCTTGAAATCATATTTAATAAATCATGGTTGCCCCCATGCGTATTAAACAAGAGAAGTCTTTTAAATCCACTTACATGAACACTTTTTGCAATATCCATAACAACTGATTGTAACGTTGAGGCTGATAGGGTCATTGTACCCGGCATGCCAGCGTGTTCGGTGCTTTTTCCATAAGGTAAAGGTGGTAAAATCCAAATATTCTCATTTTCATCTAGCAATTCAAATGCCTGATTTAACAACCCTTCTCCAATTAAAGTATCAGTATAAATAGGTAAATGAGGACCATGCTGTTCAATCGCTCCAATGGGGAGAATAATTAATGCATCATCCTTTCTTAATTCTTTCACCTCTTCTGTCGTCAGACGAGGTAGAAATCTTTTTTCAAATGCAATACCCTTGTATCTTTCGTTTAGCATATCTATCAACCTTTCCTATTGGAATTCTTTCCCGAAATGTTTATACCACTCCATACACTGTTCTGAAAGCATTGATTCCTTTTCTTGTTCTGAACAGCACAACTCTTTTTTCAAGGATAAATACTTACATTGCTTATCTTTCAACTCATGAGAATAAGCAGCTGCTTGCCATTATTTTACTAATACATGTTCTTTTATCATTATGTTGTTCCCTCCAGTCATAATATTATTATTTAAAAGTTATCAAATGTTATCATTTAATCAATTGTATATTTGTGCGAAAAGGAGTGTCTGCCACCTTAATTGACTCTGTTGGACAACCATCACAAGCGTCTAATAAATCCTCATATAAATCTTCATCTACAGCTACTATCCCTGTATTGTTATCAAGTATAACTTCAGCCAATCCTTCATCATCATAATCAAAAACATCAGGAGCAGCTGCGCCACATGCTCCACAAGCGATACAAGTTTCTTTATCAACAATCGTAAATTTAGCCATTTAATATATCTTATCCCCTTTCTACATTAAGCAAAAACAGACGTACTATGTAGCGGCTGTACTTTTGCTTTTGGATCCAAATAGGATTTTGCATTATTTACAGCCGTTGGTGCTTCTCCAAAACCTGTTGCAATCAATTTTACTTTTCCATTAAATGTACAGACATCACCAGCAGCATAAACTCCTGGAATATTCGTTTCCATTCTTGAATTGACCAAAATGGAATTCCTATCAATCTCTAATCCCCAGTCTTTTATAGAGCCAAGTGAAGATACAAAACCATAATTAACAATCACATCATCCACTTCAATTTTTTCTGTCGTGCGCCCATTGACCTTTTCAAGGACTACAGCGTTAATTCGATTGTTATTTCCTATTATTTCTAGTGGTACATAGGGAGTTTTTATTGTAACGTTTGAATCCTGTAGTTGCTCAACACTATGTTCATGTGCTCGAAATTTTTCCCTTCGATGAACGAGAGTTACTTTTTCCGCGATTGATTCAAGCATCAGTGCCCAATCAACAGCAGAATCTCCTCCCCCACAAACCATAACTTTTTTGTTTCTAAATCTTTCCAAATCATTAATAAAATAATGAAGGTTTGTTCCTTCATATTCTTCGGCTCCTTCAAGCTCCATCTTTCTTGGTTGAAATGCACCATTTCCAGCAGTAATAATTATGGTTTTTGTTATATGTTCTTCAATATCGGTAGTAAGTTTAATTAGACCATTTTCCTGAATTTCAAGATCTTTCGCGACTTGTTCTAAACAAATCGTTGGATTGAATTGGTTCATTTGTTCTATAAGTCTATTAACTAACTCTAGTGCTCTTATTTTTGGAAAACCAGCTACATCATAAATATATTTTTCAGGATAAAGAGTTGAAAGCGGGCCCCCAAGCTGAGGTAAACTTTCGATAATTTTCACAGATGAATTTCGCATTCCTCCGTAGAAGGATGCAAAGAGCCCTGTTGGACCTCCGCCAATAATTGTAATGTCATATATCTTCGAATCTTTTTTCAATCTAAATCCTCCTATATTCCAATTCTTATTGATTTTTTTATTATTAAAAATTTAGTTTATAAAAAGATACACCTTAACTTGTATATAGATCTCCAAGACCTATTTGTTTTAGAAGTTTCCTATAAGCAATAGATGTTTTATCTGCATTAATATGAGCCTCCATTTGAAGGTCCAATGGTAAATCTTCGGGCTTTTGATTTTCAACCATTTCTCTATCTTCCATAAAAATTTGAAGATTAAATGTATACACATCTTCAATTGGAGACTCCTTATCAAAATTACGTGCAATTGGTGCAAATAATCTAGTTTCACTAGCAGAGATTGGACTTGCTGCATTCATAATCCATAATTCTCCACCGTTCGGAAAGTAAACCTTTAAGGTAGCTGTAAAAGGAGGATATACATCAAAGACACGCAGCCATTCAAAACCTTCTGGATTGCGATGCTGAAACGCCTTTGGATAATTACTTACCGAGCTTAAATATTCCACATGCAAGCCATACTCCTTAGTGTCTACTTGGTATTTTGGAACGATAGCATTATTACGATCTGCAAATGATTCTGTATGCACCCATGCAAAGTGAGCGACATCTAAAAATCCTTCCACTTGCCTTCCAGATGAACCATTAATATCAAAAGATGGGCAGACAATCTGTTGAAAGTTTGAATCATCCCACGCAGAGAATGATGGAAGATTATTAATCTCTCCTGTAATTGAGGTCCAGACTAATCCGAAGTTTTCTACTACTGGATAAACTTTCATGCATAAACGTGGGGATATCTTTGCATCTGGATGAGCTGGAATAGCTGTACATTTCCCATCTGTTGTATACCGAAATCCATGATAAGGACAAACAATTTCTTCTCCTTCTACCCAACCCATACTAAGAGGAACACCACGATGTACACAAAGGTCACGTGCAACAACAATTTTATTTTTGGTACGATAAGTCACCAAGTTTACATCAAGGAGCTTAACAGCTAATGGTTTATCGGTAACTTCCTCTGATCTGGCAATAGGGAACCAATATTTACTTAAAACATTCCAATCTTCCAATGTAAAGGTGCAGTCTCGAGGATACTCAGAGTTTTTTTTATTTTTTTGTATTGTTGTATTTTCTTTCATATCATTTCATCCTTCCTTTAGAAATTATTTATTTAGTTATTTTTCAGAATATCCCCCTCTTTAAAGCATGATTTAAAGAAATGAGCCGTGAAAACAAAGGATGAAGATTCATCTTTTGTTTTCACGGCTCTTTCCTTCCGTAAACAGAGGTTAAGCATCCGTAACTTTATTTTAATGATTGAAGAAAAAACATTTTAATGTGTTTTCATCAATTCTTTTATTTATCTAATTATCGAATTCTCAAAACAAATAACCGTACACGCTGTTCTCTGAACTGGATCGTAATCTCTAAAAACAGAACTTATATTTACATTTAATGATTTTTCTAATCTCTCTTTTAACAGCTTTTTATACCTTGATGATAAAGCGGAATCTAGCGAAAAGACGAGCTCGCTATATTCATCTTTTAGTGCATCCAATGCAGGTATACGCTTTGAGCTTGCAAAGATAAATGCTTTATTATCAATAATATCAATCTTTTGATCATGTACACCTATACTAAAGATTTCTTTGCTAATCTCATTATAAAGGGCAGCTAATTGTTTTTTTGAAATATACCCCATATGTATTCACCTTTCACCAAAAAATAAGTTATTATTATAGTAATCTTTAAAAATAAACACATCTATTTATTTGCAATATTTTCTAACATAGTATTTTTTTGTGTAATAAAAGTTTATTCGTACTAATAATTTATAGATCGTTAAAGGAGGATTTTCGGTCTTGCTGCTAAAGCGCGGGCGATTGAAACTCTCATTTTCATACCGCCCGATAATTGTCTTGGGTAAGATTTCATATAATCTATTAATCCAACCATTTCTAAAACTCTCTTAGCCCTTTCTTTATGGTTCCGTTTATCGCCCCCTCGGAGCTCTAACGGGATGAGGACATTTCTTTGATCATGGGAACCTATACTGAAAATTTCTTGAAAAATTTGATTGTAAAGTTGGGCTATTTGCTTCTTAGAGATAGTAGCCATTGAGTTTCACCTTTTTCTTATCGCTTTAAGTAATTTTATATTACTACTAGATTATCTATAAGCCTACATTCATGTGAGGTTTTATTACATGGTTTTTTTATCATAAATATGTCGGTATAATAGTTTGAAAATACGAACTCTGTCTAGCGATCATTATTTTCAATAAAAAGAGCCGTGAAGGTAGAAGAAACTTCTTCTATCTTCACGGCTCTTTCCTTCCGATAAACAGTATAGGCAAACTACAGCTTCGCAGTTGGCCTATAACTAGATAGATTTTGTTTATTTATTTCAAAATGATTTTATCTCAACTCGTCATCCAAAGGTACAATAACTTCATCTAATGTCTTTCTCCACTGACGCTTCATTTCTGGTCCGTATTTCAATGGTTTTGCATCTGAATGTACGGCTTTATACTTATCAATTTGCTTGCTGTTGATGACTCCCCCAATATTCGGAATAGGGTCTGTTCCTATCTCATATTGAACAGCAGATGCATAGAGCTCTCTTTCTTCCACAAACCACGTACTCGCGAAATCTTCTATCGCTTTATTATAGGATTGCGTAAAATAACGCCGTTTGACGACAAGAATATCTTCCTCTGCTTCTATTTCTTTGTTATCAATAGCGTTTAAGATGGATCGGTAGACCTCTTTAACAATCTCTGATTTTTTCAACTTTTGAAGTGCTTTTTCAATTTCTGATCGGATATTCTGATTGTTTGCAGAATACGTTCCTAATAATTGGTCTATATATGTTGAATCAATATCATAGATCTTAATCGCATTTTCTCCATAGAATTCAATGCCTGAGAAATCTGGTCCTGGTCCGTCACCCCCTTCATCGACTAGCGATCCCTTAACTGTGTTGTACACACCAATATATTCTTCTAAGGTCTTCACCTGTTCTTGAAGTACTTTTGATTTCTCCATCTCATCGTTGTAATCATCATACGTAACTAAAGCTTCGTAGGCGTTGTTTAGCTCTTGAAAAGCTTTCACAAATTCAATTCAAGTTTCAAGTGAAGAATGCTCATTAATATCTGTTGGATTAGGAAAGGTCTGACTAAAAAAATCTAACAAAGTCTACTAAAAAGAGTTTGTTAGATTTTTTTGCTATTTATATTTGAAATGTCGTGGATTCATCTTACGTAATAAAAAATGCTCCATATCCCATCGCCCCAACAATAACTAGAGCTGGGTGCACCTTCCACTTCTCTAATAATAAAAAACTGATAATAATTAAAAAGAGAGATTGCCATAAACCTGAATCCATGTAAGAAGTAGAAAAGAAACTAAAGGCCATGACCCCAAGTAGAACAGCAATGGTCGGCCTAATAAAAGTGGTCATTCTTTTAACCTTTGGAGAATCTTTAAATTTATATAAAAAGCCTAATAGCAAAATCATTAAGATTAGTGACGGAGCTACAGTTGCAAAAATCCCTACTACTCCACCAAGAATACCACCTTGTTGATACCCAATATACGCCGCCATCTTTGTTGCAATTGGGCCTGGAAGAGCATTCCCTAATGCAAGCACTTCACTAAATTCATTAACATTCATCCATCCATAGCGATCGACAACTTCATTTTCAACTAAAGGAATTGAAGCTGGTCCACCACCATATCCAATAATTCCAGGGATAAAAAAGGCGAGAAAGATTTCCCAATAAATCACGAAGCATTTCCCCTTTCTATCTTACGTTCTGTTTTAGGATCTTTATCCTTCTTTATGATAGCTGCGAGTAAAAGCCCACCAATTAAAATAGCAGGATGTAATCCAAAGATCTCCATTAAGAAGAAACTAATAACTATGAGTATCGATGACTTTAACCATCCTAAGGATTTCTGGGATTTTTTTAAAAAGTCCCATGTTAATGTAGCCAACATGACACCTACTACCGGTACTACTGCTGCTGTCATTCCCTGCACCCAAGGATAGTCTTTTACTGAAGAGATTGTTGTCAACAAGACAATCATTAAAATAATTGTAGGTACGATAGTTGAAAGGGTCGCATTAATTAGTCCCAATATCCCTGCTACTCTGTAGCCGATATAACCAGCCATCTTTGTTGCAATTGGACCTGGTAGCGTATTACCTAATGCTAGTACGTCTGCGAACTCATCGTCATTCATCCATCTATATTTATCCACTACTTCTTTATGAACAAGAGGTATAGATGATGGTCCTCCACCGTACCCTAAAATTCCCACACGAAAAAAGGCTAAAAATAATTGTAGATGCTTCATAATATCCCCCTTTAATATTTTTGTATTTTTATTTTAAATATGAGTATCCTTTCAACTCAGAATAACTTTTTATGAACATACGTTCGTAAAAAGTGCGACTAACATTGTTCTTGAAATGGTGCTTAAAATGCAAATACCAACAAATGAGTTTGATTTCTTCAATAACAGTCTTCGACAGAAGAAGCTTGTTCCTTGGCGCGCCCATCCAAAGGCAGATTAGTAGGGTTTTCCTTAAACCAAAAAGGGACATCCACTTTATCTGAAAATGGGGGGCGTCCCCAACATTAATGGAAAAACCTTGACTGGTTTTGCAGCAAAAAAGTATCCAACCTTAGTAACATTATGTTGCATCAACAAAGACAATTACTTACTCAGTGCTAGTGGTATAATCATTTTTAAAAAAACGAAGGCAGTTATTTATCATAAGTAACTAAATTCATCATTGCTTTACCAAGATTTAAACATCATTATTATTCACCCAATTCTTTTTCACCTCTTAATTCTTTGGATAAAATGTTTAACAATCTGCTACACATGGTATGAATTCACATCTACGATCATTATATTTCCGTTTGTTAATTATATTACCCAAATACACTAACAAAGTAAGGTAAAACTAATTATTTTTGATTATATAGTAAATATAAGTGATTTTCTATAGAATTACTGAATAATTATTTATTATTTTTAAGCTCAACTAGAAAATTAAAAGTTTCAAGTCGAGAGTAATGATCTATATAGCATTTTCAGAAGAAAAAAATAAGATTGACTCATAGGCACATAGCACATAATCCCTTTCCAACTTATCTCCTATACAAAACAGGAAAATTAGAGGGATCTAGCACCCAGCTTTAAGTCAATCTTTACATGATTAAAGAAGCATTTTTTTATAATTTCATTCCACTTCTACTTTTGAAGCGACGAAGCAATATATGACTTTCTACCCTAGTGATTCCTTCAAGTGAATACAACTCATTATTTATAAACTTTTCTAATGCAACAAAGTCATCAACTAAAACGTGCATATGCAATGTACTCGGACCTGTCATTTGATAACAACTTGATACACAAGGATTATCAGCAAGCTTTTGGGCAACTTCCACTAAGAATGAAGGTTCACAATCAACTTCAAAGAAGGCTGAAACATTCTTTCCCATTTTCTCTGAATTAATAACAACACTAAACTTCTCAATGACATCATTTTTTATTAATTGATTAACACGTTCACGAACAGATACTCTGGATAAATCTAGCACTTTCCCTATATCTGAGTAAGACATTCTTCCATTAGCAGTAAGTAGCTCAAGTATTTTCCTGTCAATATTATCTATTTTCAAATTAGACCCATCCTTTAAGAATATATAGTATGAGTATAATATTAACAGGTAAATGATGAAAGCCTTCCAAAAATATCATGTTTAAAAATATCGTTTAGTTTTACCTTCCAACAGCTGCACCATCACTTCTGGGATCAACACCACCGTGTACAAAGCCTTGATCATCTATTAAGATTGCATTTGCATGTCCCATAATACCATCTAGTTCATTTACTCTTTTTACAATATGTCCAGATTTCATTAGTTGCTCGATTACCTCTAGGCTAACTCGCCCTTCAATTTTAAGTTCTTGTGTTTCTTCACCCCAGGTTCTTCCCCAGACAAATCTAGGCTCACTGATCGCCTGCTGAGGATTCATACCATAGTCGATCATCCTTGTAATCATTACTGTTTGTGTTTGCGGTTGGCCTTCACCACCCTGTGTACCATAAAGTATCCGAGGTCGTCCATCTTTAAAAGCCATCGCTGGCATTAGTGTATGGAAGGTTCTCTTTTTAGGTTCAAGACAATTAGCACGTGATGAATCAAGAGAAAAGTATGATCCTCTATTTTGCATAATGATCCCTGTATCACCTGCTACAACCCCTGATCCAAATTCAAAGTATAAACTTTGAATAAAGGAAACAGAGTTGCCTTCATCATCAATTACAGCTGCATGCGCAGTATCACTTCCTACAGATTGAGTTTGAATATCCTTTGCCTTATCAAATTGAATTGAGTTGGCCATTTCTTGGGCATAGGATTTGCTTAGTAATCTATCTAATGGGATAGAGTGAAACTCAGGATCAGTTAAAAATTGATTTCGATCTTGAAAGCTTCTTTTTAATGATTCTACTAATAAATGATAATATTCGTAAGAACCTTCCTGTATAGATGCAAGATCAAAGTTTTCTATTATATTAAGAGCCATTAATCCCACGAAGCCTTGAGAATTAGGCGGAACCTGATACATATGATAACCTCGATATGTCGTTGAAATCGGTTCAATCCATATACCCTGATGTTCAGCAAAATCCTCTTCAGTGAGTAATCCACCTTTTTCTTTTAAACTTGAAATAATTCGATTTCCCAACTTTCCTTTATAAAAACCATCTCTTCCACTTACTGCAAGATCTTTCAAAGAGTTGCCTAAATCTTTTTGGACAAATTTCCCATTTATATTAGGAACTGTTTCATTTGGTAAGAAAATTGCAGCTGAATCTATATCTTTTTTCAGTATATCTATATTTTTCACTGTATTTTCATGCTGATCTATTGAAAAAGGAAACCCTGACAATGCATACTCTATAGCTGGTTCTAATACTTCCCCTAATGATAATCTTCCATACTCTTTCAGGACAGCATCCCAACTATCTACCATTCCTGGTACGGTTATGATACTTTCTATCCCCCGATTTGGAATAGAACTTTTCCCTTTATATACGTTACGTGTTACTTTAGAACCCGAACGACCACTTCCATTATAAGCACGGACCTTTTGATCGTTTACACTATAAGTAAGCCAAAACGAGTCACCTCCAAGACCTGTCATATGTGGATAAACCACAGCAAGACATGCACTAACGGCTACTGCAGCATCAAAGGCATTCCCACCTTTTTGAAGAATTGTATTTCCAGCTTGTGATGCTAAATAATGGGGACTCACCACCATTGTCTTACTCCCTACAATTGCTTTATTCATCCTATTTTCTCCTCCGTAACTAAGTTACTTTTTATTACTTTTGTTTTAAAATTGGTTGTTGCCTTTACTTTATTGTCAGTAAAGATAAACATAATTGCCCCAATGATCAATAGTCCTCCTGAAAGGTAAAAACCGAATTCTAGACTTCCAGTTTGATCAGCAAAATATCCTGTAATATATGGTGCAAAAATGGAAGAAAGCATACCACTAAAGTTAAAAAATCCATATACTCTTGAATACATTGAAGATGGTGTAATATCAGCCATATATGATATTAATACTGGATCAAGTGCTAATTTCCCCAGTAATCCATAAAGGGATAATCCTACAAGAAGTAAAGAATAGTTTTCTATATATGGAATGGCAAATTGACACAACGCTCCAGCAAATGCTAATACAATAATTAGTGGCTTTTTGCTTTTTATTTTGTCTGACAAGAACCCAAAGATAATTGCACCTGGTATAGATGCCCATGGTACTAATGATGCAATGACTCCAGTTTGCGAAGCTTCAACTCCACGCGCCGTTTGCAAGTAGTAAGGAAGCCATGTCAGCATTCCAAAAAATCCATATAATGAACAAAAGATTAATATATAAACTAAAATATGATTCTTGGTAAATAGCTGTTTGATGCTTCCTTTTTCCTGTATTTCCTTTCCTTGTTTCGGCTCTTTATGCCGATTGTCTTGGACAAATATTCCAATTAAAATGGCGACAATGATAGTTGGTACTGCAAAAACGTAAAATGGAAATTGCCATCCTTTATTTAATGTGTAAGTAAAATAACTAGATGAGATAAAACCAAGAGAAATACCGAACGCCATTCCACTATTAATAAGAGCCGAGACTAGCCCTCTATATTTTTTAGGAGTGATGCTCGAAGATATTCCATATTGTGAACCATAATATGTACCTTCACCAAGACCAGTCATAGCTCGCATCAATAAGAAAAGACCAAAGCTTGCAGCTAATCCACTCATGTATGTTGCAATTCCAAATAAAAGATATCCAACTACTAAAACTTTTACTCTTCCAAACTTATCTGCTAAAAACCCGGTTGGTATCTGCATGAAAGCATAAGCAGCGAAAAACACTGTTGACATTAAACCTAGCTGAGCATTGTCTAACCCCCACTCTTCACCAATACTCCCCATAACTGGAGAAAGTATATTTCGATCTGCATACATAAAGACCCAACCTAAAAAGAACAGAAAAATGACAAAAGCAGGATGTGTTTTTCTCATTAATAAAACTCCCTTCTATTATCTGGAATATTGGGATCATTATAGCAACTATTTTTTCAGAGAAGGGAGTTATTGTCACATATTCTTACATGGTTTTTTTGACATTTCGAAATCCTCTTGGCTATTTTTCATTCGTTTCGTAGTTAATTTTCAATTATTTGTTTCGAAATGAAAAAATCATTTCAATCAAATTAGTGATAAAGATCTAGTATGTCAGATTTAGCTTCACCGTTCCTTTACTTGAGCTTGCTACAAAAAGCGAGCAATAAACCACTATATCTTTTAATAGACAAAAATTCCCGGCCAGGAACGTTTTAAAGTCAATCGTCTCCGTTTTTTGTTTAAAGAACATCCTATTTCCTCCCTAAGGCGTTTCTTTGTTTAACCTCAACTAAGATCAGTTTGACTGTTTCATTATCTTTGAAGTGCATTGCATAGCTCAGGACCAAATACAATTGGTGTCGGGATGCTGTTGTTATGTTTTTCATATTGATTCCCCTCTTTCTCCCCCTAAGTTCTGCTCGGGGGGAAATGACATAATAGAGACAAGTCAAGCATTTTTTGACAAGCGCTTGACTTTGTAGATTTTCAGTTCTTACCCAAATAAAATTTAGGATCGTTCACGATACTTACCATTGGTATTTTTGTATTCATAAAATATAAAATAATTATTCCTTATCCTTGAGTTCTCTTTCCTTTTGGTTAAAAAGCACAAAGAAATATCGGAAAATTCACATATCTTCTAATGAATCTTAAAAATAGATAGTTTAAACTATTAATAAATTAGAATGTTAGGTTTTTTAACATGAGGTGTTGTTTTACATGACAACGAAAGTTAAGAACAGAAACTGTCTACTTAGAGGGAGGAATAAATTTGGCATTAAAAAAAATCGAGAAGGTTTCTTATGATATTCATGAAGAACCTCAATTAGTTAAAAAGAGGTTCGCGATGCCGCATATTTACGTCATTTTATTTTTATTTATTGTACTTGCTGGGGTTGCTACTTATCTCGTTCCGGCTGGTGTATACGAAAGAATCCCGGGTCCGGAAGGGAGAACAACGATTGAGCCGAATTCATATCAACGAGTTGAGCAGACACCTGTTAGTTTAACGGAATTTATCACAGCTATACCGAGGGGGTTGGTAGCAGCTGGTGAAGTTGTGTTTTTTACATTTATTATCGGTGGTATTTTTGCGGTGATTCGAAAAACTGGTCTTATTGAAATAGGGGTAGATAGGTTGACGAGGAA
Source organism: Bacillus sp. V2I10 (assembly GCF_030817055.1). Taxonomy (NCBI): domain Bacteria; kingdom Bacillati; phylum Bacillota; class Bacilli; order Caryophanales; family Bacillaceae; genus Bacillus; species Bacillus sp. V2I10. Next base: position 3,430,163 of record NZ_JAUSYV010000001.1, read on the forward strand.
ATATGCGACAAAAAGTGTTGCATTAATACCAGTATTAATGGTTGTGTTTGCTACTGTTTGTAGTTTGATTGGCACTCAGGAATTAAGTTTAGTATATGTTCCGGTTATTCTGCCATTAATGATTGCTTTAGGATATGATTCAGTGGTGGCTGCTGCAGTAGCTTTAGTTGCAACGACAGCAGGATTTATGACAGGATTTCTTAATCCAATTAATACGGGGTTAGGTCAAAAGATTTCGGGGCTTCCGGTGTTCTCGGGGATCGAGTTAAGAATGATAGCTTTTGTTGTGTTTGTTTTAGCGGGAATTATTTATATCATTCGCTACGCTCAAAAGGTAAAAAGAAATCCAGAGGCTAGCCTGGTTTATGAAGAAGATTTGAATAAAAGAACGGCCTATTTAAATAAAACGGCAGTGGACAAACGTCTTGCAACAACGCGTCAAAAGATAGCTTCTGTTGTACTTTTAGTCTTTTTTGCTTTACTTGTTTATGGGGTATTAGCTAAAGGTTGGTTTATGTTAGAGATGGCAGGGCTGTTCATCACCATGGGAATTGTGGTTGGAATGATTGCAGATTTAAAGCTAACAGATATTTGTGAAGGGTTTAATGAAGGGTTTCGTGAGGTATTGGTTGGTGCAATCATAATTGGTATAGCCAGAGCGGTTGCTGTTGTCATGGAGGACGGTCAAGTGATGGACACGATTGTCAATAGCTTAAGTACTGTTGTTGGTGAATTTCCTGCAGTATTTAGCGCTATTGGAATGTTTTTGGTGCAAATGTTGTTTAGCTTCTTAGTTCCGTCAGGAAGTGGACAAGCGTTGGTTACCATGCCAATTTTGGCACCACTTTCAGATTTGATTGGAGTAACAAGACAAACTGCCGTATTAGCCTATCAATTTGGCGATGGTCTTGGAAATATATTATTTCCAACATCGGGATACTTCTTGGCAACACTTGCACTAGCTGGTGTTCCTTGGCAAAAATGGGTTCGCTTCTACTTGCCGTTGTTTCTTGTATGGCTTGTGCTTGCTATTGTTTTCCTTATTACAGCTCAAGTTATTCAATGGAATGGTTGAATATGAAAATATGAAGATATGAAGATATGAAGATAAATGTTGTTTGTGAGAACGGTGGATCTATTCTTTCTTAAAAAGGGATTTAAGAAAAGTTACTTGGTTTTCGTACCAGTTAAATTATTTGCTTGAAACTCCGTCATAAATGATAAGTGGAAAAGAGTCGATATTCCTGCATCTGCTAATTTTTGTAATGTTTTAAAGCGTGCCAGAATAGGAGGTGCTTCTGGAGTAAAATGTTTCCGTATTGTTTCCGAATCTGTCTCAATTGTCATGTTACCCTGACTCTTCCTTTTAAGTGCTGTAGTAAATCAATATCTCTACTTACAAGTGGGCTTCTCGTCTGTACTAATAAGAAGTCAGGAGGATCTTCTACCATAACTATTGCCAATCAGTTCTTTTTCAATCGGAACTAATCCAAAATGCTCCAGTAACTCATCTGGATTCCAATTTCGTTTCATAAACTTTCCCCCTTTTTTTGGTAATTATTTTGATTCTAATGATTTCTTACAAAGAAGGCAATTAGAATTAGGGAAATTGTTTATATAATTCAGAAATCCACTTTGCGGTCTATCGGAGGAACCCTGTCACTGGACCTAAATGCCAGGGTAACCAAAATCCAAAAATAACAAAACTTTATTACAACAACAACGGAAGAATAAACAGGTATAATCCTTCATTAAAAAACAAGAATAATATGTTAAAATTTTGAATGTTAGTTAAAAAAAGGAGGTTAAAATATGAGGAAAATAAAGATTGGAGCATGGATTTTAACATTAATTATGATTGTCAGTTCCCCCTTTTCTGCTTTAGCAGCAGTAACAGCAGGAGAAGGAGATTGGGATAATCAAGGGAGCGATGAATTTACCAACCAAAGTGAAATCTTTCTATCAGGTGGGGGCGATTTTAAAATTTGTCTCAGTTCTGATAGTCAATCAGGTTATTATCAGTTATTTGAAGAAGATCCGTATAATGAAGATGATAAAGTATTATCTAATGGTATTGTAGGTCTCCACTTTAAAACAGCAGGTAGTAATGATTTCGATTCAAATGGCTGTCATATCTTCAGAAATATCGGTGGATATGTCGATGGTGATCAAGCCGAATTTTATCTTGCGAAATATTCTGGCGGAAATTCCACTGTAACAGCCTGGGATTGATTTATACTAGTCAAAGAGGATTAGGATAATTGGCCATTAGAATGCTTCCTAGAACGGTTGTTATAGTAACAACAAAAAGGGTTGGGACCCTTTTGGATACCCAACCCTTTTTGTTGCCGATAATTTACATTATGTTAACTAGTTTTGTATATAGTATTCATGTGATACTTGAAACTTAAAAATACATTAGAGAGCCAAATAAACGCCCCTGTCAACGGTAAATGTCTGACTGGAACAGAGTGGAAGGAATTTAAGGAGTTGACAGGTTTACCACACCCCAAACAGTTTGATCATTTTCTACCTATGTTGTTCAACAATCGCGCCCGATTCTGGAATAACAGAAGAGCTTCAATTAGCTATTGCTGTAATCGTTTATTAAGTCCATCTAATAAAACTTGAAGACCAAATTCAAATTGTTTGTCACTATTTATGGATACTGAATAATCAGCAAGTTCAACTAAAGACGGATATTTACTAACAGGTAAAGACTGAAACATATTTCTTGCCTGTTCAAAAGCTTCATTAACCTCTAATCCTTGGATTTTAGCTATTTGAACCTGTATCATTTCATCTCTTACAAATGAAAGAACATAATTATTAAATAAACTAGCCGTAGCTGGAACATCCTCTGACCTAAAACCAGCATTAATAAGAATTCGGTATATATTCTCAATTAATTGAAGTCGATCAGGAGTCATTGGTACTGTTTCGGTCATTATTTCTACTGAATCCCGAATAGACAACAATGCTTGTCGAAACTCATTCCCAAGTTCAATGAGCTGCTCATACCATTCTTTAGACGAATCAGGAAATGAGATATTTTTAGAGATCTGCTCAGATAATAACTGTAATAATTCATATTTATTTTCGATGTGCCAATATAGAGATGCAGCACTTGTATTAAGGGCGTTCGCCACATTTCTCATAGACAGTTTTTTTAAGCCATCTTTATTAATCAAGTCGATCGCTGTTTGAATAATTTTACTTTGATCCAGCGATTCATATTCTGAATTTTGTTTTTTTCTAGCCATTTGTATACCTCCTATACCCATTGACAATATTAACATTTATGCCTTAAACTTAACACTGTTAAACAAAAAATTAACAGTGTTAAATTAATGGGGTGATTAAATATTGAAAGGGAATAATAAGAAAAACAAATTAAATCAAAGAAATTGGTTACTAATTTTTCATTTAATTTCAACCGTTCTATTTGTTGGAGGCAGCTTTACTCAATGGATTCTTTTGATTTCAGCTTTAACAACAAATACGCCTGATGTTTTAAAGGTTTCTCATCATCTAATGCATATTGTGGACCTATCATTGATAATACCTGGTCTTTTAGGAGTCATTATTACTGGTATATTCCTGTCTCTCAAGACACACTGGGGATTTTTTAAACATTACTGGATTATTACTAAAGAAATCATAACTTTAATTACTATAGGGATAGGTAGTATTTTAAATATCTGGGTTCAAGGTTCAATTAAAATTACTACTGAAAAAGGATTAAATGCGCTGGATGATCCAATATATCTTCATGACCGAAATATGCTAATAATCAGTGCCGCCATTCAGACCTCATTATTGGTTTTTGTCATTGTTATTTCTGTTTTGAAGCCAAACGGAAGGGAAAAACAAATTCGGTAAACTCATAAATTATTGCTTATTAACAAATACAGCTAAAGTGTCAAAAACCTCGTTGAGATTCAACGAGGTTTACAATTAATCAATAATGAAGGGTCTTTATTTCAATATAACCCAAAAGTAAAAAGTAACTTTCCTATAGAAATGCGCCCGATTGCGGAAGATCGTTTTACTGTATGTTGACTGTACTTTTATTCCTGAAAAGCCCCCGCTTGTTCAATAAAAAATAAGAGGCTTAATATTAATTTAGGAGGATAGAAAAATAATATATAGGATTAGTTTAACTTTATTACTATAAATCCAAAACACCGTCCAACAATGAACGGTGTATGAATTACTTTATTATTTTTTCATTGTGGTTTACTTTTTTTCCATGACTGCAAAGTAATTTTCTTCATTATCGGCAAAGTTAAATACCCTACCAGAAGGCATATTTACAATTTCACCGACTTTGATATTTTTATTGGATAAATCGGTATATAATTCATCAAAGTTTTCCGAGAAAAACATTAACGAAGGTGTACCAAGATTTAATCCAGGTGACATTTTAGCAACGAATTCCTTATTGTGCAGAATGATGCTTGTTTCTGCGTCCTTTGTTGGAGCCATTTCAATCCATCTCATTCCTTGACCGTACCTTCTGCTCCTCCACTGATTTCCCAAGTTCCAACTAATCGATTTAGGGCTTTAAGATCAGAATTCGGAATCGGTAATGAATTTACTTGTTGTTGTAGTTTATCGTTTGTCATAACTATTTCCCCTCCATATGTTCATCTTATTTTATGATTGATAGAATTCAGGTATCAGACCATTTTTGCCAGTTGCGCCTCAAGACGATCGAAGTTCTGTTCGTTTGCCTCGACGGCGAATCTCCTCACCTTGTCGCATTCAGCGGCCGACTCGTGAAGCATGCGCCAAGTAAGCTCGGTCTTGCCTCCTAGCTCGGTAAAGGTGACGGTCAGCAAAAATTCGTGGATCGGCTCCAGATGACGGAGGACGATCCGTTCAGGTTTCACCACCTCGACAAATACGCTCTTATTCTCGTAGTCGACGCCATTGGGTCCGTGCATGACGTAGCGCCAGATACCCTCCGGCCGCATATCGAACTCATGAAACGTGTTCGTAAAGCCCTTAGGCCCCCACCAATGCACCAGGTGATCCGGATCGCTGAACGCTTTGAACATGTGTTCACGCGACGCATTAAAGATGCGCGTATTGACGATCTCGCGGTCTGAGATCGCTTCAGAATTATTATTTGTCGTAACCTCGGAAGACATTATGAATTCTCTTTTTTTATGTTGACTGACGTTCAGCTGCTTGAGAATTTCTTCTAGGCGGTCCCAAGTTTCGGTGATTCCTTGCAGCATGCCCATATCCATGACAGTCTTGAGGCCCTCCGCTGACGCATATTCACCACGGTTAATCAGCTTCGTCTTGCCGCCGAGATCAATGAATTCCAATGTAACATCAGTCGATGGCATGGCGTCATTCGTATTTCCTTCAGCATCCGAGAAGAAATCGACGTATACTATCTTCTCCGGCTCGATGATCTCCTTATAAACCCCTTTGCCCCAAGATTCCATACCGTAAAAGTCACCTTGGTTTTGGTCGACGCACTTCATGCAGTAGTGCCAAACGCCGCCCGGCCGGAAATCGACGTTGCAGACTGGAAGCTCCCACCCTTTGGGACCCCACCAGTGTTTGAGATGCTCGGGCTCTTTAAACATCTTGAACACGAGGTCGCGCGGCGCGTCGAAAATACGCTCCAGCACGAGTATCCGATCGTTCTCTACCCTCGAAATCATTGCGTTGTTGGACATTTCTAATTCCTCCTCAGATAAATGATAGATCTTAAGATTTTTCTTTGTTTTGCAGTTCCTACAAGTATTCGATCAGGTTGTCGAATCTTTCTTCCCAGACGCGGCAGTTGCATCCGTCCATTCCCATTTCCTTTTTGTATATGTTGTGCCCCTCAAATCTTAGCTAATTCTTCCTCAAGTCGATCAAGCGTTGATTTTGCACCCTCAATGGCTCCATACTCCTTAACCGCTTTGTCAAGTTCCTCTGCTGACTTAAAGAGCATCCACATAGTGAGTTCGGTCTTATCTCCTTGATCGGAAAATGTTACCGTTACTCGAAAATGTTCCTCCTTTCCGTCGCCATGGGAGTAAACGAGTCGCTCAGGACTCACGACCTCTATGAAGTCAATTTTATTGTTATAATCGACACCATCGGGTCCATGCATGACGTAAGTCCATACACCGCCTGGCTTTACATTTATTTCTTGAACCGTAATTGTAAAGCCTTTCGGCCCCCACCAGTGCTTTAGATGCTCAGCCTCGGTCCACGCCTTGAACACAAGCTCACGTGGTGCATTGAAGGTACGCGTGATAACCAATTCACATTTCTCGGTGTTCATTGTAATGCTGTTTGTTGCAGTTTCCTTTGACATTTCCATTCCTCCTAATCAATTTTTGTTAAATTATTTCGCATGACTTAATGAAACGGCTTTTCGTTTTCTATGGTAGAAAACATAGGATCCAGCAATCAAAATGTACCCAATAATGAAAAATACCCAAGGATCGCCTACTGCTATAGTTGAATACATGGCACCCGTCAAATCGATGACAAATCCGGCATACGCCCATTCCTTAATTCGCGGAAAGCCGGGCATCAGTATCGCTATTACACCTAACAATTTGGCAACGCCAATAAAGGGAAGAAGGTATGCGGGGTACCCTAAATGTTTGAATAAAGCAACTGCTTCAGGGGCGGACATTATATCACCAATAGAACCTAAAAGCATTAATGCTATAAACAGCCCCGTAAAAAACCAGTATCCGATTGTTATTTTCTTCAGAGATACCTTATTTCCTTCTTTGGTTTGGTCATTCCTAATAAGTTTCCGATCTTCTACAGACGTCAAAAGGTTTGCCATGACCTCATTCCTCCAATATCGTTTTTTTAATAATCTTTGGCAGGACTCCTACTTGTCGTCATGGTTCACATCCTTTCTTTGTAGGTCCTGCAGGTAATCGTCCAAGCGGTCGAATCTCTCGTTCCAAATGTGGCGGTAGGACTCTAGCCAGGAATCAAGCTCTTTGAACGGCTCGGCCCTCAGCTTGTAGATCCGTCGATTGGCGATTGCATTCACCTCGACGAGCCCTGCATTACTAAGTACACGAAGATGTTTGGAAGTTTGTGGCTGACTGAGCTCAAGTCGATCGGCAATCTCCCCTACCGTGAGAGGGCCGTTACGTAAGAGTTCGACAATGTGTAGTCGGTTAGGCTCAGCAAGAGCATTCAAAGTTGTTTTCATGAATTCAATATACCTTAAAAGGAATATTCCCGTCAAGGAATATTGAAAATATTTTTTAGCAACGGTTTTCTGATGTTCGATAAAAAAGGATAGAGGACATTAACACCAGGAATTAAAGGTTCTAATGTCCTCTAACAAAAAAGGATTTTATTATTTCCGCTAAGGTTTAAATGTAGAGATTACAGATATCTTGGGGTTATCCGTTATTCAAGAATATGGCCCGTTTGTTGAATAAAAAGACGAACAGGAAGTGCACCTTTCTCCAATCAATACTAAAACTTTTTATACACCTCTGCGTAAGCCACTTTCAATTGCTCTCTAAGTTGTTTGTTATCATCTTCTAATTTCTTGACCTTCCGTTTCAGTGATTCAATAAGAGCATCCTTGTTGCTCTCATTCATTTCTCGCTGGGTAAATGTTGTAGACCGCAAAGTAATAAAGTGGCGTAGATCTATTATTCTGTGTCACTTATGCAAGGGGAATCAGGGTGAAAAACCTTATGAACTTGTTATTTAAACAAAGAAAAAAACGTCATAGAACTCAATCGGTCAACCTGAAACCTAGATCCCTACTCGATAGTAGATTATATCTACTATTCGGCGTGATTAGATGAGATTAATCATAAAAATCAATATTTACATAAACATGATTATAATTCTCACTTTTACGATTTTCTCGACCTACAGCAAATTCTGCTTTTTTATTACTACCATCAACACGAGAATTAATATCTCTATATATGGCGCAATATCCTTCTTTTACATCTATTACACCTCCAACAGAAGTTAGACTGTTTGGGTCATACTCAAACAATTGATATCCAATCCTTTGATTTTTATCCCATGCTGAGTTGTTAATACAAAACATAAAGTCTCCACCAGTGGAATATTTGTAATCAGTGATGTTATCAAAACCAGTATTGGAAGAATATTGTAATATCGCCGAATATCCTACATCGTCCCAACCTCCATTGCCTGCCATTGCTGTTATTTCTCCACTAGCTTTTAATTCATTTATCGGAACGATATCTACTGTGACTTCTTCTTTTGATTCATTTGCAAAAGCTGACGATAAGGGAGCGATAACCACTCCTAACAGGATAAAGAAAAAAAAACTCATTCTTTTCATTTCGCATTCCTCCACTTTTTTAAATTGATATTACCTTTGTCATTATACACCAAAAAACGTATATAATGGTTTTTTATTCCATTTTCATGATTTATGTATTTATTAAAGAACTACACTACATTTAAGTACAATTCTTCACAATCTCTTCTAAACTTTAACAAAGATATTCAATTTCCTTTAAAACTGATACTCAAGAAAATGGCCCTTTAATTGAACAATACATCTTGAGTTTAAGGGTCAAAAGAAAAACCCTATACAGGGTTTTTATCAAACTAAATTTTAAATTATCGAACTTTTTTACAAATTATCAAACTTAATTTTAAATCCACACGAAAATAAAGTTCTAGACTGCCGCTGATTATTCAACTATCGTTATCCGTTAGCGGAACAACGCCTTTTGAAGTTTGTGCCTCGATATTTATTGGGTGTGATAATAGAACTTCTAATGAGATAGCTTAGAGGGGCGGCGTTTGTCCACCCTATAAATTCGTTAAACGTAACCGTTAAGCCAAATCTTTCAGCCATAAGGCAAGCGCTTCGCCAACTTCATCGGGTGCGTCTTCTTGGGGATAGTGGCGGCCTGGCACAGTAACTTCGGTCTGCGATGGCCATGTACGGCAGAAATCGATGTGGGATTGTGGAGTTCTTCCATGTTCTGTATGGATGAATAGTTTTGGAATGGGACTTTGTGCTAACCAATTTCCATAAGCTGTGATAATTTCAGTCACCGCTGAATCGCTATCAAAAGGAAGTTGTCGCGCCCAAGATAACATCGGACGACGCCCCTCGCCTGGTTCGATAAAGGGACGGTGATACTGCACCACCTCTTCCTCCGTCAACTCACGTAAAATATTAACGGGAAGATTGACATTGAGAAAGGAGTTTTGTTCCAGTACCATCTTTTCTCCTTCTGGAGATTGCAATGCCTGAAAGATCTTACGCCCTTGTTCTGAAATCTCGCTCCAGCTACTCGGTTTGATGATCGCTTCCGTATAAACGATGCCTTTGACCGCGTCGGGATGGCGCCTACTCCAGTCGAAACCCAGTGCCGATCCCCAGTCGTGCACCACGAAAGTTACACGCTCGCCAACGCCAAGCTGATCGAGCAGCTCGTCAAGATAGCGGCTGTGTTGGGCAAAGGTGTACGCGCGAGGCCCACTGTCCGGAAGCTTTGCGGAATCACCCATTCCAATGAGATCAGGCGCAATGCAGCGGCCAAACTTCTGGGCATAAGGAATAATGTTACGCCAGAGATAGGAGGATGTTGGATTGCCGTGTAGGAAGACGATCGGGTCACCGCTTCCTTTCTCTACATATGCCATCTCTAACCCGAATACTTGATTTCGCTTTTTCTCATAGGGGAATGCCTCGTTAATCATTTATCATCTCACCTTTCAATTTTATTTGATCATATTTAGAACGCGCGATTTCAATGGCACAAGCAATATCTTGCTCGGTATTCAAATAAACGGATACCCAGCCTGAATCGGGATACATATGATGAGGACTTGCCTTCCCTTCTTCAATCCACCGATCGCGTTCGGATTTCGACAAAAGCAAGTCGAACGAGCGGTTGCCGTGAAGATGCCCGATTTCCGTTTCGTTTAGCTGAAATTCCACCCCTCCGAACCGATGAGGTTGCTTTGTAACGTCAGCCCAAGCTAACAGCTCTTCCGTCAAGTCTGTTCTCCCGTACCTGCTCATCTTACGTCTCCTCCTGCTCGGTCAGATTGCGAAGCACGATTTTCAGCAAGCTTACTAACAAGTCATACTCTTCATCGGTAATACCTTTCCGTGTTTTGTTCTTAACGCGGGCCAGCGCTTCCTGCACCTTAGGTACCACCTCACGTCCCGAGTCCGTCAAATAGAGCAGATGATAGCGGTTGTCGGCGGGATCGGCTTCCCTCCGTACGTAACCTTCTGCTTCCAGCTTGGTAATTGCTTTGGCGGTAGTCGTTTTGTCAATGAGCAGTTTCTTACTTAGCTCCTTCTGAGTGATTGGTTGCTGAAACGCAATCGCCATCAGAAAAATATACTGTCCGCTTCCGATTCGATATGGTGCCAACTCGGCTGAGATCAATACCTGCATGTGTCGGTAGATGGCTGAGATGTATTGACCGTGCGATTCCGCTGCGCCCTTGTCATTCTGCCTCCAATGCTCGCTCACATTATCCCTCCTTTAATAGGATGTTATTGCAACTAATTTCATGATACACCGAATAGAATGTTATTGCAACTAATTTTTGTGAGAATTACCCAGATAGTCAAAAAATATGCTATCGAACGGTCTGGTTTCGTTACACAAAACTGCCCGTTCAATACCGCCGCATGAGTCTAATACTTTATTTTCTCTGTCTAACACTTTATTTCTCAGTCTAATACTTTATTTTTATCGAACACTTTTGACCTTTAGATTTTCGGCTCGTTCGGTATGGCGGCTTGCCGTAAATGGAACAGGAACCTACGGCCTGTAGGCGCTAGCCGTACAGACCGTGGTTTTTTATTAAAAGTCAATATATTTTATTAATGAGTTGATAAAAGAGAAGAATTATATAATGTTGCACATTATATAAGACAACAAAGAAGGATAGATAAAACTTGCTTTATCTATCCTTCTTTGTTCTACATATAACCTCATTTACTACAACAACATTAAGGTTTACTACGATAAAATAAGAAAAAGTTGTTCCATTAAAGCGCCCTTTAATTGAATAATATACATCGTATGTCTAGTTAACTCTAACCTTTGAGTAACGAATTAAAGACCCCTTAAATGTCCTCAATCATTTGTTTAATGCTTAACTTTCTTTGTTAATTGTTCCACGAATGCATCCATTGATCGTATGTTTTATTCTAAAGATTTTAACCTTCCCATCTATTCAATGCTAGGGTCAAGCGCAAGTCTACCATCGATAAAGTCTGTACCACTCCCTAACCCAAAAGCAATTACAGCAAAATTAAAACATGCCTTCACTACAAACCCAACGCAGAAAATTTTTTGTTATTCTTCCTGATTACAATTACTCATTCAATTTTTGCAGTAAATAGTCCAAATCAGCCTCCGTAAACGGTATTGGCTGAAATGAAATAAGCAGCCTAAGCGGCATGCCTTTCAAAAAATTTGTCTGCCTTTCGGAATTTCCCTGAAGACCGAACTTTTCTACAATACTTTCCAACAGTGGTTTTATGATTTCTGCCTGTATCGGGTCGGACATACAATCAAGAAGGGTGGAATTCCTTGTAAATCTCTTTTTAATTACAGTAGTTGATTTGACACGGATGGTTTCCTTAAGGGAAATTTCTTTAGAAGATTTCCCAACCAGAATTTCAAATTCTCCACTTTCCACATACCAGTCCTTAATATCGGTATTGTAATATGCAAAAGCCCTTTTTTCCAGTGTGAATTCTATGGTCTTTTCTTCTCCCGGAGAAAGCTCCACCTTTTCAAAGCCCTTTAACTCTTTGTATGGTCTGATTACACTGCTTTCAACATCTTTTACATACAACTGGACAATTTCCTTTCCGGTTATCGTACCGGTATTCTTCACTTTAACCCTTACAGTCACAAGATCATTATCGTACATTTCCTTTTTATCTACAGAAATCCAGGTATATTCAAAGCTTGTATAGCTCAGTCCAAAACCAAACGGGAACAAAGGCTCAATTTCCATGGCATCATAATACCTGTAACCGATGAATAATCCTTCCCTGTACTCAACCCTTCCTTCGTCCCCTGGAAAGTTTAGAAAAGACGGATTGTCACTGAGCTTCTTAGGGAAGGTTTCTGCAAGCTTTCCACATGGGTTGGCTATTCCGAACAGGATATCTGCAATGGCCCCGCCGGTGGCCTGTCCACCCAAATAAGCCTCAAGGACACCCTTTACACTGTCTAGCCACGGCATCTCAATGGGTGATCCGTTACTAAGTACCACCACGGTATTTTTCTGCACTTCTGCCACTGCTTCGATTAATTTTCTCTGCCCTTCGGGAATTCCAATATGTTTCCTGTCAGTCCCTTCAGATTCATAAGTTTCAGGCAGTCCTGCAAATACAATTGCTACATCAGCCTTCTCAGCAGCTTTCCTGGCTTCTTCTATCAGTTCCATATCCGGTTGATCACTGGAAGATTTTAACGGATGTTTGGAGTACCTGCCTGTCAAATTGTCTTTCCTGTAGCCTTCTGCATAAACAACCTTCATTTCCGGACCGGCAAGCTTTTCAATCTCTTTTAATGGAATATCTATTCTTGTTGGAATTATATAAGAGCTTCCTCCACCTTGATACCTGGGATTTTCTGCAAATGCACCTATGACTGCAAGTGTTCCTTCCTTCCTCAACGGCAGTATATTGTTTTCATTTTTCAGCAGGACCATACTTTCTCTCGCAATGTCCCTTGCCAGATTATGATGAGCCTCCATGTCACGGACGACCTTTTCCTTTTTACTGTCTGCTGCCTTGAATATGACCTTCAACAATCTTTCTACTGCTTTATCAAGTAAATCTTCGGAAAGTGTTCCATTATTTACAGCAGCTATGATCTTTTTGTCCCCTTCCAAGATGCCAGGAGGCATTTCCAACTCCATTCCTGCAGCTAGCCCTTCTGCCCTTTCATTTACAGCACCCCAATCTGAGACCACAATACCGTCATATCCCCATTCCTCTTTTAAAATATCACTCAGTAGGTATTTATTTTCCGAGCAATAGTAACCATTTAGCTTATTGTAGGCACACATTACCGTCCATGGCTGTGACTGCTTTACTGCCCCTTCAAAACTTGCCAGGTAGAGTTCCCTGAGTGTCCTTTCATCAACTTCAACATCTATAAGGAAACGGTTATGCTCCTGGTTATTGGCAGCAAAATGCTTCAGGGATGCTCCTACTCCCTGGCTTTGTATCCCTTTAATATAATTGGCAGCCATCTCGGTAGAGAAATATGGATCCTCAGAAAAGTACTCAAAATTCCGTCCACCCAATGGTGAACGCTTCAGATTTGTTCCAGGACCAAGAAGAATGGCTATGCCCTCTGCCTGACACTCCACACCCAATGCATTTCCTACTCTCTCAATCAGTTTACGGTCCCAGGAGGAAGCTGTATTGACAGCTGGTGGGAAACAAGTGGCCGGAATACTTCTGTTCAATCCCAAATGGTCTGCTGCATTTTCCTGTTTTCTGAGTCCATGCGGTCCGTCCGACAACATAATAGACGGTATTCCAAGCCTCTCGACAGCTTTGGTATGCCAATAGTCAAATCCTGAACACATTCCTGCTTTTTCTTCTAAAGTCATCTGAGAAACAATTGTTTTAATATCTCTGTTCATATCTAACTCTCCTAGAATTAAAGTTATTAAGCTTTAACCATTTTAATTCTCTCATAAAGGCCGATGCATTCATGCTATAAAATACTATGATGACTGCGTTTTTTACCGTTTTTTTATGTAATAGTACCCTCTTAGTCAGTCTGAAAATTTCACTCATTTGCTCGCTCATGAAGTTCTTTTACGATTTGTGGATATTGCTTATCTAGTTTATACAAACCTAGCAACATAATTTGGATAACACTAATAAGGATCGGGAGGTAAATAAATAACACGTAAATAGAGAATAAGGCGGAGTCAGTTTGCACCGCTTCCCCTCCCATATATCCTCCCCAAGCTAATGTCCACCCAATTAACGCTACACCTAACCCTGTACCTACTTTCGAACCCATACTCCCGGCGCTATAAACTAATCCTTCTGTTCTTATACCAGATTTCCATTCTCCATATTCAATCGTATCCGCTAACATTGCAAATTTACTTCCTAAAACTGGCGCTGTTCCAATCCCTCTCATAATAGAACCGATCACTACCATCAACAGGCTATTAGGGTCAAGTACTATAATCAGCGACCCAACTACTGTTAAAATTAATCCGCCTACCATCGAATTTCGTTTTCCAAACTTCTTAATTAATGGAGCAACCATTAACAGTCCAACCAATGTAGGTACTATACTAGCCACTGTTAGTAATCCCACTAATTCTGGAGATCCAAGTATATATTGCGCAAAATATATCGTACTGCCCTGAAATAGAGCCGTTCCTAGATAAGTTGTAAGGAAGAAAACCAAAGCAACAAACCAATATTTATTTTTCAATAAGGCCTTAAGTCCCTTTTTCAAGGGTACTTTACTATTGGGGCCACTTGTTACTGCCGGTTTTACCCTTTCTTTTGTTTTATTAAATGTAATTAGAAATAAAAGGGCTCCTAACGCACCGTAGATGACAAACGTATACACCCACCCGGATTGTCCCCCTCCGAGTAAATTAACAAGCGGCATCGTCACCGTACTGACAATGATTACGCCAATCATCGCAAATATCGTTCTAAAAACGTTTAATAAGGAACGCTGATATTGATCCTGTGTAATTAAAGAATTTAACACCCCATATGGAATGTTTATAGCTGTATACAATAAAGTCAGTAAATTATACGTCAAAACAATATAAACAATTTGCCCCACTTCTCCTATATCTGGAACTGCATACAAAAGCGCTGTAGTAATCGCAAATGGAACCGCTGTCCATAGAATCCAAGGTCGAGCTTTCCCGTGCTTTGATTTTGTTTTATCAATCACCGCCCCCATCACGAGATCTGTAATACCATCAAAGAAGCGTGAAAATAGCATAATGGTTCCAATGATACTCGCACCGATACCAATTACATCCGTATAAAAGAAAACAATAAACATTGACATGGAACTCCAGACAAGGTTACTCGCTAAATCTCCAAAACCATACCCAATTTTTTCTCCTAACTTGATATCTTGAACTAAAGAAGATGATTGTGTAGCAGAAGAAGTTTCATTTGCCTGAACTTGATAGGACATTATTACCCTCCTTTAATTATTTTCTTAACGTACTTAAATAAGAACCTTTACTTAACTTAGCTCTAAAGCTATAGCGCGTCCTGCTACACGTCCAGTAAAAAGACATCCGCCAACAAATGTACCTTCAAGCGCTCGATATCCATGTACCCCACCCCCGCCAAATCCAGAGGCTTCTCCAGCCGAATAGAGACCAGGAACCACATCCCCTGCAGAATTAAGTACCCGTCCAGACATATCGGTTTGTAATCCGCCCAACGTTTTTCGGCTAACAATATTTAAACGAACCGCAATAAGCGGGCCATTTTGGGGATCAAGGATTTTATGCGGAGGAGCGACCCTGATTAATTTATCGCCAATGTAGTTACGGGCCCCGCGGATCGCAGTTATTTGAAGATCCTTCGTGAATTTATTATTTATTTCACGATCCCGTGCTTGTATTTGACGTTCTATATCTGCTAGGTTTAATAAGTTTTCCCCTGTCAAGTTGTTCATTCCCGCTACAAGGTCAGGCAAATTATCCGCAATGATGAAGTCTTCCCCTTTGTCCATAAATGCCTGTACAGGGCCAGGGGCCCCAGGTAAAGCTCTTCCCAAAACTTTCCGAATACTTTTACCCGTAAGATCGGGATTTTGTTCAGAACCAGACAATGCGAATTCTTTTTCAATGATTTTTTGAGTCAAGATAAACCAAGAATAATCGTATCCTGACTTTTGGATCGCCTCTAGTGTACCCAATGTGTCAAAACCGGGAAAATTGGGGATAGGAAAACGCTTTCCTTTTGCATCCAGCCAAACAGATGAAGGTCCTGGCAATATCCTAATGCCATGGTTTTTCCATACAGGGTTCCAATTTTTTATTCCTTCGGTGTAGTGCCACATCCGATCCCGATTCACAATTCGCCCTCCTGCTTCTTCAGTAATAGCGAGCATCCTTCCATCCACGTGTGCAGGTACGCCTGAAATCATTTGTTTCGGAGGCTGCCCAAGCCTGCTGGGCCAATTTTTGCGGATCATATCATGGTTGGCCCCTATACCTCCGCTGGATACTAATACAGCTTGTCCCCGAATTTCAAAGTCCCCTATCACCTCTCTATTGCTATCTTCCCCACGTAGAGCAGAACTTGGCGCAAGAACAGAGCCTCTTACACCAACAATGGCACCATTACTAGTAATAAGATTGTCTACACGGTGACGAGGACGGTACTCGACCAATCCATTTCGTATATGCTCCCGGACTCTTCGTTCAAATGGAGCAACAATACCGGGACCTGTTCCCCAAACAACATGAAATCGTGGAACTGAGTTGCCATGTCCTTCAGCTAGATACCCACCTCTTTCTGCCCACCCTACTACTGGAAAAAAGCGAACCCCCATGTCGTATAACCACTTTCGTTTCTCACCAGCAGCAAAGTCTACATATGCTTCTGCCCATTTGCGCCCCCAATAATCTTCATCTTCATCCCTGTCAAAACCAGCTGCTCCCAGCCAATCTTGCCAAGCCAATTCTTTAGAATCCTTAATTCCCAGCCTTCGCTGCTCGGGTGAATTGACTAGAAATAAACCGCCGAAAGACCACCACGCTTGTCCCCCTAAAGAGGATTCTGGTTCTTGATCAAGAAGCAATACTTTTTTACCAGCATCTGCAATTTCCGCTGTTGCTACTAGACCGGCAAGCCCCGCCCCAACTACGATTACATCGTACTCCATAATACATCCCCTATTCTGTAACTAATGTCTTTATTTCTTCTATTACATTATTCTTAAATATAACTAAATACTGAAAATTGCTAATTATCTTTAATGTATTTGTAAAATTCAGATAATATAATGTCGGTTTCATACCAAACATAATCAAAAGATCAGTTTGTCCAAGCAATGATGATCAATTCTTGCCTAGAACCCCTAAATTCTATATTTCTAATAAATGGTTGTTTCTGGAAGTAACCTTGTTCAAATAAGATACTTTCTTGAGCCAATCTGTCTATATTTGCTGAAATTGCAAAAGAACTCCTCATGCATGCTAATGTATCCCATCTTTAGGAATCTGTTGTAATTAAAAGATATTAGGTTGTTTCATGCTTCGCACCCTTATTATATAAGTCCAAAGAAATTACTATCATTTGTTATCTAAATAGTATTTATTTTCAGACTGTAATTATGTTATTATTTATTGAAATTTAGTATTTTTTATTGTTCTATTAAAAAAATGTAATCGCATTCATTTTTTGTTATCGGGTTCATGAAAAACAGTTCAAAAAACAGTATTCGAGCAGGTAAAAAGTTCACCCTATATAGGACAACAAAATCCATTTCAAAGTTGAGAGGTCAATTATATGAATATATCTTCCAAATTTGTTGATATTGAATACATCTGTAATCTGTTATTCCAGATATCCAACATGTCTGTATTTTTCTTAGACAGAAATGGAGATATCGTGCTTGAATATACATCTGTCTATGTCCCTAATCCTTTTTATTCTTCCCGGAAGGAACAATTTGGCGAGCTATATCATAAGGATGACCCTCATAATTTTCCAATTTTCAGATCATCTGACTATCAGGAAAACTATATTTCTATTTGTTTTAGGGAGGAAAATAACCTTCAAGGAACAATTATCGTCGGGCCTTCTATTTACTCAGAACTATCTGAAGAAATGATCAATGGGGTTATGAACGATTTTCATTTGTTCAGGAATAAGAAAGAGGAGATTACCTACTACTACCAGTCGATGCCAATCATTAATAAAGTTAAGTTAATGAATATAGGTATACTGCTTTACTATACACTCTATAATAAGAAGTTGGACATAGATGCTGTACGCAAAAAGAACAACCAGTTAAGATATACTACCCTCCAAGTTGAGAATGTCGATTTAAATATTTCAAAGCGACTCCAAAATATCACTTCTCGTCAGGATCCTATAATGGTAAATAAGTTACTTCAAGGTGTAAAAGAAGGTCGCAAAGAGGAGGTAATCAAGTATTTGGATGCCCTTCCCCAAGAAAAGTTTGGTGTCTTATCAAAAACCAGTCATATAAGAAGCCAAAAAAATTTATTAATTGCGGGTATTACCCTTGCTACCAGATTCGCTGTGGAAGGTGGCCTTCATCCAGAAGTTGCTTATACCCTCAGTGATCTATACATTCAAAACCTTGAAAAATTAAATGACATAAAAGCTATTGAAAGTTTAAGAGACGAGGTTTTTTGTTCTTTTGCAGACCGGGTGTACAAAGTCAGGGAACAAAAATACTCAAAGTCTATCACGACCTGTCAAAACTATATTTTTAAACATCTTTACGAAGAAATTACTCTATCGCAACTCTCTAACCTTGTAGATATGAATCCAAGTTATTTGTCTGTATTATTTAAAAAGGAAGTTGGCACCTCTTTAAGTGAATATATCCAACGGGCAAAAATTGAAGAGGCCAAGAATTTATTAACCTTAACGAACTATTCCTTATCAGATATTTGTTCATGGTTAAATTTTAATGACCAAAGTTATTTCACCAAGATTTTTAAAAAGTTTACAGGAGTTACTCCAAAACACTTCCGAAACAAGCACACCGTTTCGTAGTACGCTTTCCGATTTGCTGGCGAGACCCCTCTATAAGAGAATAAAGGTTTTACTCAATGGCAATGTAGTATGATACTTTGGAAAGTTCATATTGATCCTAATAATTTTACCCCCTGTGATTTTGGCGTTTTATAGGACTTAGGAAAAATGAATAAAAATTTCATTCCTTCTTCCACCATTAACCTGCCTTTTATCTCAATAAGCCTTATTCAATTAACTGGCCCGATTGCGGAAGATCAATTAATACTTAAGAGGCTTACCAGTTATTCCTGATAAGCCCCTGATAGTTGAAGATAGTGTGTCATAATGGTAAGTACAGATTTTCAATAACTATGTAGTAGGTTCTTCATTTTACTTTCGAGCTCTTTATTTTCTCCAAGTTATACCAATGTAAATTTCCTACCCTATTCTTGAGGTAAGCAATATTGACAAAAAAACTGACCCATGGCAAGTAGGTCAGTCAAGATTCATTAACTACTTTATGCTCTCCATGCAAACTAGCAGATAATGAAGATTTTTATTTTATAATAAATTGTTACCTTCAAGCAAGGTTGGATTTCGCATGGGATCTGCGGTTTATACTGTAAGGCTCCTTTTCTTATTCCATTAAAGCCCCCTTTAATAGAATAACTACTACAATATGGCCTCTGTCCTAAAATTGCGTTCGTTCAAAATCGAAATTACGATTTTATTTGTTTCTCAATAAGGAGCAGTAACTTTCTTTGTGCTTCTTTACTACGAATAATTTTTCTAACTCGAATTGTACTTTGCAAATAACGTCTTATGCGTTTATTTACAAAAAACAAACGATGATATTTTTCATCTTCGAATATCTTATTAAACCAATCGTGTTGATTTAACCGTTCAATATTTTGATCAATTTTTTTCGTGTTTAAAGTGTCACTATATCCAATGCTGCCGAATAATCCTGCAATTAATTCAAATATAATACTAAACATAGTTCACCGTTATCTCCTCTAAGTATCGTACCCTAATTATAACTCATCTTTATTCAATTAACTTGCCAGCTAGTTACATAAAGAAAATGCTGCCTTAAAGGCAGCTCCAATCTTCAGCTAAAGCCCCCGATTGTTGAATAAAGGACACGATCCACTATTTGTGTATTGCGCCCGATAATGGAAGATCGTTCTCCAATATCTGTGATGAGCAGATATTGGAGAAACGCCCCCCGATTATGGAATTATGATGTTCCACCGCATGAAATGAATTTTAGTTTACTAGAATTTACTGAAGAGCTTTTTCAGTTTTGTCAAATTTAAACTTAAATCCTTCCCTTTCTAAACTTTCGGGAATGACCCACAAATTCTTAACATCATTGTTGTTATCACCTTAAAAAGGGAATAATTTTTTTGATCAGGTAGATACTGAAAAAAGAATATATTACTTGAAGGGAGAAATAAACTTTGAAAAGAAAAAAATACTTACTTTTACTAATGTCTTCTGTTTTATCCCTAGGATTTCTATTTGGATGTAATGGCGTTGATGAAGATGAACCAGATCCAACTGAAGAACATTCTGAAGAACAAAACCAAGAAAACGAGTAGTAAATTATTAAAAAGATCAATCATAGTAATTCAAATGCATATAACCAGGAATAAGACCCTTTGTTATGTCGTCCTATTTTATATTAGGATTTGTAAAATAATCAAAAGGATCACTCCCTTACAGTTGCAACCTAATTAAATGTATAAACTGTAAGTGTACTGATTATATTTTTAAAAATTTTTACTTTAGGAGTGATAAGAATGATTAGGGGATTTTATCTTACATTGGAATTATTGATTTTCCCTTTATTATTTGGCTGAAAAGTTAATGATACAAACGAAGCACGTAACGGTAACGAAAACAACAAAATTTGTGATGTTCAGTATGATCAGAAAGGAGTTTTTCATACACATCATGATTGAAATTATAAAAGGTATTATTGGAACAATAAACCAAATGATCGTGGCATTAGTTGAATTTGATTATGAAGAGGCTTTAGAAGAAATGAAAAAAAATAATTAAGCGTTTAAACATGAAATCCCCCTTATTTCAACCGAAACTATGAAATAAGGGGGTTCGCCTTTTTGGTTAATTGTTACTCAAATAACATATAATGCACATGGTTCAATGCTAATTCGTGCAGGAGTTTGGCCAATCACTTCCCCATCCCCATGAATCATCAGTGGAGTTGGGGAATATATTTCAAGCTCTTTTCCTTTAATTATCTTAATAGAAGGAGAGGATGTATGATTTCCCTTAAAAACTAATGGAAATATACTTAAAAATTCCCACTTAGACATTCCTTGAACAATACATATATCAAATAAACCATCATCGCTTACAGCCTTTGGGCAAATAACAAATCCTCCACCGTAAAAAGGTAGATTGGCTACAGCGATTAACCACACCTTTTGAAATTTGTATAGCTTTTTATCAATCATTATAGAAATATCCATTGGTTTGTATTGGAATAACACCTTAATTGCACTAATGATGTATGAAATATGACCCAGCCGGATTAAATTAAGTAATTTCTTATATATTGAAGCATTCGTCACATGAGCTACTTCACCGTCAAATCCTATTCCTGCTACTGTACAAAAGTATGTGGAATTTAAAAATCCGATATCGATGATTTTTGGTTTCCCACTTAATATACGTTCTAACGCTTTATCATGTTTTAATGGAATACCTAGTCCTCTTGAAAAATCATTTCCTGAGCCAGCAGGAATAACCCCTAAAGGTGTATTCGTACCGACTAATCCATTAATCACTTCATGGATAGTCCCATCGCCACCTACCGCAACAATTACAGTCACTTTTTCCTTGCTGATAAGTTCTTGAACTAATAAAGTGGCGTGTTTTGGTTTTTGTGTAAAATGAACACAGTAATAAACGTTTTTTTCTTGAAGCTTTTTTTCAATTTGATACCAAATTTTAAGAGCTCTGCCATTACCCGAAACTTTATTAACAATAAAACAATACAAACATCTCACCTATTCATAAATTTTTAACAATATAGCCAATTTTACTTGTAAATATACAAGCATCATAAGGCGTTCTTAGTTTAAAGTTGAACTAAAAACATGAAGATGCTGGGGCAATACGTTAAAATGAAGGCTTTTTACATCAGCCTTTTCGCCATCAAGATTGAGAGTGATGGCCTCTGGAATCGTAAAGCAACCCGATTTTATTTTAGTATGCTGTATCATTGATGGATTGTCAGTTATGTTGAGCATTTTTGCAAGTAATGAAAACAACAAATGTAATCGATTGGTTTTTATACAGGTGAGAAGATGAAAATAACCATCATTATGTGTGGAATTCTTAATAAGATGTTCGAAAGGGCCAACAGAGTGTCCATTCATGATTAAAAATAATGAGAGATTAGAAATTATTTCTTTATTGGGAACATCAACTGAAATAGAATCAGATTGTTTTGTCAAAAAAAATGTTTTAAGAAAATAAAGGCAATAGGCCCATTCACCAAAAAAGGATTTTAGCAAAGGAGAAGTTCTATGGGTAATATCCACCAACCAACCCGCTGCTGCAATGTTAGCAAAGTATCTGTTTCCAAATTTTCCGATGTCAATTGGGTTTGTATTACCTCTTTCAATAATTGAAAGAGCTTGTAAATTGCAAGACATACCTATGTATTTTGCAAATTCATTACTCGTTCCAAATGGGAATACCCCTACAGTGGGTCTGTATTCTTCTTCTGCTAAAAATTGAATTGATTGGTTTACAGTGCCGTCTCCTCCGGCAATAAAGATCGCGTCCCATCTGTTTTGGCATGCTTTTTTAATGGGATTATCGCAGTTTTTAAACTCCGTTGGATGATGAATCGTTAACTGGTAACCTATTTCTGAAAGTTTTTTTACTATCATTGGAAAGGCTTTATGAGATTTCTTTTTTCCGGAATTTGGGTTATAAACCATTAATGCCTGTTTGTTTATTGTATTCAAGTCAAATCCTCCGATTCAAATGACCTTCTTAAACATTATAACCACAATATTATTTTTCTATTTTTCACATCAAAGTACGTTTCTTTTTCAGATAAATTTTTTCCATATTTATCAAAAAAGCGAATAGAAAGGTAATCGTTGGAAAAATTATAATATAATATCGATGAGAAACTAGGTGATACGAGTTGAAAGCTTTGCAGTTCGATTATAAAATGCCCCAATATGTCTTAAGCAAAATAATCGGAAGTTTTATTCCTTCTGTTTATTGGAATTCTCGGCTATCCTGTTTACGATTTCACGAACAATCAGAGCCGGAGCTTCCGAATGAAAATTGGGTTAAAGTAAAGGTGAAATATGGTGGTATTTGTGGCAGTGATCTTAATCTTCTATTTTTAAATGATAGTCCTGCTACTTCGCCATTTGTTTCATTTCCATTCACAATCGGCCATGAAATTGTAGGGGAAATTGCAGAAGTAGGTTCACAAGCTACTGAATTAAATAGGGGAGATCGAGTTGTTATAGACCCGATTTTGTCATGTGAATCGAGAGGTATAGAACATCCTTGTCCCGCATGCCTTAAGGGTAATTTAAGTTTGTGTGTATATAAAACTAAAGGAGACCTGTCACCAGGTTTGTTAATAGGAGCTTGTCGTGACACAGGTGGCGGATGGAGTTCGTATATAGTGGCTCACAAAAGCCAAGTATTTAAACTCCCTGCAGCTGTTAATGATTTGAACGGCGTGATGATAGAGCCTTTTAGCTGCGCTTTACATAGTGTTTTAAGGAATCCACCAAGTAAAAACGACACCGTATTGGTCATAGGAGGAGGAGTGATTGGAATATGTGTCATTGCAGCTATTCGAGCACTGGAAATCCCGTGCAGAATTGTTGCATTGGTGAAACATCATTTTCAAGCTGAGTTGGCATCCAATTATGGGGCGAACAATATTATCCAGCTTAGAAAACAAACTTATGTCGATGACCTAACAAAAATTCTTAAAGGGCAGGTATTAAAACCCCTTTTTGGTCCTGAAGTAATTCAAGGAGGTGCAGATATTGTCTTTGAATGTGTTGGAAAAAAAACAGAGTATCAATGATGCACTTCGATTCTCTAAAAACGGTGGAAAAGTTGTTCTGCTAGGTCTAGCCGGTATAATGGACGGAATTGATTGGACGACAGTTTGGCTTAATGAGTTAGATGTCAAAGGAAGCTTTGCTTATAGTACGGAGGTGTTTCAAGGAAAAAGAACACGAACGTTTGACATAGCGATTGAATTAATGCGTGCTGGAAAAGTCGATCTATCACCATTGGTTACGCACAGATTTCCAATAGAAGATTACCGAAATGCTCTTGGTACTGCTTCAAATAAGAAAAATCGTACAGCAATCAAAGTGGTTTTTGAACCGTAACAATATAGAAATTAGGAGGAAGACAAAAATGAAGAACTTTACAATAACAGGTGCCGAAAAAACTCCTTTTTTAACATGGTATTTGGAAGGATTAAAGGAAAAATTTTCAACTGAAGGATACGAGTTTTGTGAAGAACCAGTTAATGATATTAGGATTGTATTTAATGTGATTGACCATGAAAAACCACGTCCGTATCGTAGAAAAGCACAGGCGACTTTTGTTGTATCTGTACTAGAGAAGATTGAAGAACCGGAGAATATATTTGAAGTTGCTTATCCGTATCTAATTAGATCTTTAGCGAACCATTTAATTTTCATCGTACACAATAAGGAAAAAACAGATGTTTATTTTATTACTCCTGAACAAGGATTTTACAAACTAAGTTATCAAAGTGAAGAAAAAGAAGACTTTTTTCAAAAGATTTATGAAAGATTGGAACCGGTCGCATCTGCTCAATTAGTCATTGACAATCATTTTGTGGATGATTTGGATCAAAATTTATGGAATGGAAACGAAATCACACACAAAATGTATTTATCAGGAAAAAAGTTAGATGAAATGAATTTACTACCTGCACCCTTTCCACTTGAAAAATATTTATCATCTCGTGATATGCGTCAGTTAAAAAAGTTATACGGGGTAGGCGGTCTTAGCTATGGGAATCTAAGCAGCCGACACGATGATAAAAGCTTTTGGATGAGCGCTAGCGGTGTCAACAAAGCTAATATGCGAGTAATTGGCCAAGATATTTTATATATCAATGGGTTTGATCCGAAAAAAAATGCGATGGAAATAAGTGTTCCTCCTCGTATTTCTCCGAAAAGAGCGTCGGTTGATGCGATTGAACATTGGATGATTTATAAAGAACATCCAAACGTGGGGGCAATTGTTCATATTCATGCATGGATAGATGGTGTAAAAGCAACGGAAATTAACTACCCTTGCGGTACGATTCAATTGGCGGAAACTGTAGCAGCACTAGTACGAAATGCCAATGATCCATCTAGGGCAATCATCGGACTTAAGAATCACGGGCTAACAATTACAGGTCGTGATTTAGGTGACATCTTTGAACGTATTGAAGGACAAGTCATGTCCCAGGTGCCAGGTGCATAAAAAGGTGTGATTTAGAGTTAACACATAAATATTGAAGGTAATCTTATGCTTAGAGACTTTTATGGTGTGAAAAAGGAGTGAGAATATGGAAACTTCGATTGAACCTATCGACAGGGTTGCGATCACTCTCGGTCCGTTCCAAATTTACTGGTACGGTGTAATTATCATGTCAGGGGCCTTAATTGGTCTCTGGCTCGCCACGCGTGAAAGCGAGCGACGTTTACTGCCAAAAGATACCTTTAGTGATCTCGTCATTTTTGCGCTTCCGATTTCTATCATATTTGCACGCGCTTATTACGTGATTTTTAAATGGGAATATTATTTCGCACATCCCAATAAAATTATTGCTATCTGGGAAGGCGGACTAGCCATGCACGGTGTACTAATCGGTGCAGTATTGACGATAATAGTGTTTGCGAAGGTACGAAAAATTTCATTCTGGAAACTTACTGACATTTTTGCACCAAGCCTGATTCTGGCTCAGGCAATTGGACGCTGGGGAAATTTTATCAATCAGGAAGCCTACGGGGGACCCGTACCCCGTGAATTTCTCGAAAATCTGTATTTGCCCGATTTTATTATTAACCAGATGTACATTGAGCGAACGTATTATCATCCTACGTTTTTATACGAGTCTCTTTGGAATTTTGGAGGATTTATCGTATTGATGTCCCTCCGACGTGCAAATTTAAGACGTGGTGAGTTATTTTTAACATACATCATCTACTACTCGTTCGGGCGTTTCTTTATTGAAGGAATGAGAACGGATAGCTTAATGCTTACGGAATATTTGCGGATGGCACAAGTCATTTCCGTCGTATTAATTTTTGTGTCGATCCTGATAATCTGGTACCGCCGAAAAAATGGATATGCAGATATCCGCTATTTAGATAATGGCGTGGCGTGATAGAAATGAGGGATTGATATGAAAGAATATTATAGACATGTAGAGAAATGTTACTCCAACGATGATTTTATTAATAGTACTAAACAAATCAATACAATGATCAGGGACAGATTTAAGTTTGAAGCAGAAAAAAAGAAAAGGGCAAAAATACTTTAAAAAGAGAAGGAAAAAACATTCCTTTTCTTTTTTGATTGAATTATTCCTCCCAGAATTTCATAGCCTTTTTATCGTTTGTGTAGACCGAGAAATATTTCCCTTTTGCCAGATGTTTGTATTGTTCGCCTTAGCCTTTCATTTTTACGAAGTATTTCATATGGATTTCCATGTCTATGTAGAATTTTATAAATCGCTGATGTCTCAATGTTTATGTCTTATCAAGCCGTATGGCAGCATAATAAAGTAAGATGTTATGCAATCTTTAAGGAATTTCAGAATAGGCATATATTAGAATCATAATTTGGCTGATTTTTATAGGTTATTTTTAATGATTTTATCTTCTGGAATGCGATACATAGGCTCAATATCAACATCAAACCAGTAATGCAATTGATTCGTGTCTTGCTCAAGTGCTTCCTGAAGCTCATTAACTGGCTTTAAATTAGCAATCGGTTTATCACCCTTCCTAACTGCGACAAAAACCTCTGAGTCTTGCTTCAACGTCTCTAAATGCTTAATTAATTCATGAACTTTCATATTTATCGCTCCCATTCATTAATTTTCACAATTTTCAATTCATGAATTTTATTGTTGCTATTGTTGCGTGCATAAAATCCTATTGGGATCTCGACAACTAATCCCCTTATATTACTTTAAGAATGTATTTTGTCAGGTTATCAATCCTATTTTAGGAAATAACACCTGTTGTATATAATTACCTTAATTGGTAAATAAAACGAACTAATCAAAAGAAATTACATGCAAATGAACGTGAAGCCCAATTATGGAAGAAGAATACTGGTTAAAGCGTTGGAGTACCTCTGCCCTGTGTCCTGTGCTTTGTAAATCAAGAATAGTCTTATGAAATAACGGATGTAAGAAAATATCCATTACTGCGTGAACAGGTATTGAGGAAGGTAATGCTTTTACCTCTTGAAGACATAAAAGATGCCTTATATGTGACCATATGGCGTTTAAAAATTGATATAAGAATGGGAGTGTAATTACTGTTTATTTTCTTCAATGGTGAGCACATTTAGATACTTTTTCAGATATGAATAATCGCCTACTAAAATTATAACAATAGCAATAATATAATTATGATTTCGTTCAATCGTTTTTCGGCTTATCGAAATCTCCTGTTCTAATAGCTTAACAGGTATTTTTTTCTTTTTATATAAAGTTTTTTTAAAATCATCGTTCTCTATTAATATCTTTGCAACTTTTATTACATCTTGTCTCGTATCATTATATTTTGGAGATTGTTCAATCAACTTACTAAACGATAATCCAAACTCCTTTAAATCCTTTTGGTAATAAAGAATTTCTTTTTTACGATATTCTTGCTCTGTTAACTTGCTATGTTTATTGATTAGATCATTTTCCATTTTACTTTGAGAAGATTCCAGGACTTTTACCAATGCATCTTTCTTTTTTAATAATTTAGATAAAAAGCTTAGCACCAGTTTCCACCCCAGTTGTACATATTTTCCTTGTCCATAATAACTAATTAAGCATAGTAGTACAAATGAAATTCACTAACGGCCGGCGTTTCCACACATGGTATGTTTATTTCTTCCTTTTTTATAGATATTATAAAACCCGTCGATTTCCTAAAAACACTACAAGATTATATCCGTTTGCAAGTCCTTTAAATGATTTGTGAATATCACTTCGTTTTGTATTAAAGTCATCGATCCCAATAATGTTCAATGGCTTGCCGTTAATCATGAGTACATCATTTTCGTTTATTTGCTTTAGTTTAAGAAAGTTTGGATGACTCAACACATAATCATGATTCCCAAATACGGCATACGTTTGTAGGGGAATGATTCACAGTCAATAACACAAACTAAATAAAAAAAGTGGGTGCGTTCATGAAACGGGTATTATTTATGCCTTTTTTGCAGATATCATCTGGTCATCATCATGCAGCAGATGCAATGATGGAATACATGCATGAAATAGATGAATCTTTATGCTGTGAAAAGATTGATATTTTGTCTTATAGCTATGGGAAGATGGAAACATTTGTGTCAGCGTTCTATATGAAGTGGATTCATCTCTTGCCTGGTATGTACAGTTGGATTTATCGGAAATCATTGTTTGAAAACGAGCAGGAGAAAAAACGTTTCCGTTTATATGAACTGTTGTTTTTATTTTGGATGGAAAAGTTAATTAGAGAAAAAAACCGGACCTAATTATATGTACACATGCATTACCTTCTTATTTGTTGAACCAGTTAAAAAGCAGAAAAAAACATGCCATTCCTGTTATCAATGTCTATACTGATTACTTCATTAATCAAATATGGAGGATTGAAGCGATAGATTATCATTTCGTTCCAAGCAGAGAGTTAAAGGAATATTTAATAAGTCGGGGTATTGAATCAGAGCGTATTCTTGTAACTGGTATTCCGATTCATCCGTTGTTAAAGACAGGAACAAGTGAGCCGAAAAAACGAAGAACATACTCGATATTGATATCAGGTGGAAACCTTGGTGCTGGTTCAATCAAAACATTCGTTCAAAAACTTGAGCCGGCTGGCAATATTCACTATACAGTTTTATGTGGAAAAAACAACAAGCTATATCGCTTGATTAAGCAAATGAGCAATCCGATGATCAAACCATTGTCATACATTTCATCAAAAGAAGAAATGAATCAGTTGTACAATAAACCACCCTTTAGAAATTTCTGTTTTTTACAAAAGAAAAATATCATAAGTCTATTGGAGTGAAAAAAATGGGAAAAGATAAAAGCATAACGATTCATATATTATTACTATCGCTAGTTACTGCAGTATTTATTTGGTCAGTTATTCAGCCAGAAGGATACTTGATATGGACTATGGAAGTACTTCCAGCCGTTGTGGTACTGATCATTTTAATTGCAGCTTACAATAAGTTTCGTTTCACCACTTTATCATATTTCATTATGGCTATACTTTCGATTACTATGTTCATCGGTGCTCACTATACCTACTCAAAAGTTCCTCTATTTAATTGGATACAAGATTATTTTGATTTAAACCGGAACCACTATGATCGGTTTGGACACTTTCTAAAGGGTCTATTTTCGATTGTTATTAGAGAAGTATTAATACGTAAAACCCCTTTAAAAAAAGGTCCTTGGTTATTTGCTGTCACATTAAGTTTTGCGCTTGCAATTGGAGCCTTATATGAAATTATAGAATGGTTAGCTTCTATTATTTCAAAAGGTGGAAAAGCTTCAAAAGACTTTTTGGGAACACAAGGTGATTTTTGGGATGCACAATGGGATATGACATTAACATTAGTAGGCTCTATCATTGTAATGCTTACCTTATCAAAACTACATAACAAGCTGTTAAGACGATTGTTTAATGAAAAAATGGTTTGACATTTATTTAATAAAAATCTAATAAAATGGACACCATATCCTGAAAATCAATAAACAACATAGATAAAAGGAGAAAGGTACAATGAAAACGTCAGGAGAAAGCTTAGAAAATATATTAGGAGTACATCGTAAAGCAAGGCGTAAAAATCAAATGTATTATTTAGAGAACAGCTTTAAAAATCCCATCGTACATAGGGAGATAAATGGGGATAAGGTATATGTCCCATTAGATATGGAATGGATTAGGAATAAGTAACGCTGAACAAATGATTCACGCTCTGAATAAACGGAGAAAGCCGGGGAGTAATCAATCAGCCTATCTGACAAATTTAGTCACAAGGCCGTCTTTTAAACATTTAGCGAAAATTTCGATGCTGCCACGAGATTATACGGCTTATAAAATTCAACATGTCAAAATACACCATAACGAGAGTTCGATTTCATGTGATCGATATCTATTCTATTTAAATAAGGTGTACAAACAGATGACCTATATAAACCCATTCCCATGATGAGAATGGGTTTAATAGTTTTAAAATTAAACCATTAATAAAAATTTGCATGATTGAATTAGTCGGTTGGATAGCCATCTCATCGCTCCCTATCTTTTGAAAAAATTCGAAAGAAGTTGGGTTTCAGTTCCTCCACTATCTGGCCCGATTGCTTAATACCAATTATTTCAAAATTAGGTGATTAACTCAATCTTTTATTCCATTAAAAAGGACACTTACCTTATTACAGATAAGCGCCCTATTCTTGAAGATCAATAATTATTATAGACCCGAAGAAACTGTTTTGAACATCTTCTATTTTCGTGTAAATATTGCAAATTGTTATAAATTATACTTTATCCTTAGCAAGGCTATACTATTCGTGATTACAAAGATAAAAATACTTGGATGTGCAAACTAAATGCTTCATTCTTTACTAAAACCTGTCGCAAAACTATTCATCCAGTTAAAATTCCGAATTGAAATCATCGGCTTGGAACACGTTTCCACTCAAAACGCACTGATTGTAGCTGCTAACCATGTCAGCAATTATGACCCCATACTTCTATCTTGTGTGTTGAAACGGAACATTCATTTTATGGCAAAAGCCGAATTATTTCGTAATCGTTTTTTAAAATGGTTTTTTACCGCTGTTTATGCGATTTCAGTTGATCGTCAAAGTGAGATCGTCATTCGTCCTGTACGCCAAACTTTAAGAATCATTAACAATAAGGAAGTTTTTGGTATTTTTCCAGAGGGAAAAAGGTGTAAAAATGAAGAACTGGTTCAGCCTAAAAAAGGAGTAGCTTTTATCGCATGTAAAACGAATGCCCCTATTCTTCCAATTGCCATTATTGGAGTAAAAAAAGGGATTCGAACACCTATAAAGATTGTGATTGGACCACAAGTAAATGTTTGTCATTTAGACATATCAGATTACTCAGCTCTTTCACAATATGTTATGAACAGGATCAAAGAGTTAGAAAAAAATCATTCAATGGATTACTAACTTAAAAAGAGGTTTTTCATGATGTATGATAAACAGGCTTTAATCATTTTTAACCGATTTTCAGGAAAATAAAAAAACATAACACTTTTCCGATGCTAGTAAATAAACTTTCAGAATTATCACCTAAACGAGTTAAAATCACTTTGATAATCCAATTAAAAAAGCTTGCATACAAAAATGGGACGCGATTTTTATGGTTCCGATGCAAAAATCGAATTGTCAAAATATGAATAAAAATATGAGGTTAATACCGAACATTTCGGTTTTTTATACTATGAAGATTCGGTATTAACTTTTTTAATTATTTTTTATTTTTAGCTAAGCGGTCTCTTATTTTTTTTAATCTATCACGATAAGAAATAATATCTACGCGAGCCTTCTCAGCTTCAGGAGCAATTGGTCTTAACTTTTCCAACTCCCAATACTCAACAATAACATCTAATACTTGGTCAAAATACTCAAGAGGACCATAATTCGCTTCTTTTGCGATAATGCTCATTCTGTCTTCAAAGTCAGGCATTACTGTTCCTGGCATTTGGAAGTTTTTAATAACATGACCCAGGTAATAGCAATAATTTGGCTCTATTTGCAAATGGAACTTTACTACGTCTCGATAGAATGCATAGTGTAAAATTTCATCTTTAGCCAATCTTCTTAAAAGAGTAGATAAATCTTTATCGTGTGAACCGGCAACTTTGGCTACGTTGTTGTAAAAGACCATAGTCGCAAGTTCTTGAAGTGTTGTATATACCATTGTTTCAAATGGGGTATGAAAATCAGGCGACCAACCACCCTCAACGGTTTGTTTGTGAAGTTCGTGTAATCGCTTAGGGTCTACGTTTCGAGTAATAATTAAATAATTTTCAAGAAGATTAGAATGTTGATCTTCTTCTGCTGTCCAAGTACGAACAAAGTCAGTGATAACAGATAAACTACCCTTAAATGTTTGTTCCAAGTGAGAAGTAAACCAAGGTAAATTAACTTCAGTAAGTAAGGCTGTTTCAACAGCAATAATTACGCCACTAGGGAGAGTGACTTGGCTCTTATCCCAGGGTAATCTTCTAAAATCTTGAGCTTTATCCCATGGCAAGAACTCATAATAACCCCAATCTATTTTTGCAGAGCGAACTTTGTGTTCCTCATATATTTCTTTAATTTTAGCTTCTAATCGAAAATCCAAGTGGTTAGTTAGCAAATTTGAAAACTCCCTTGCTCTATATTTCTTCTTTTTAAGAATAGCCATTTATTATTTTGGATATAACATTTTTGTTGGTAGTCCCAAAAGACTTTTGTCTTTAGTCATAATGAACAAAATCAAAAAGGAATCAAAAATAGAGACATTCCAATAGATATAAAAATATCTAACTTTTCAATCACTATATCCACCCCAAATAATTACTAAAGTAATCACATTTTCACACAAATTCCTAAGTATTTGATTGGTTAGTTATTCCATTATCCCGCACCGGAGTTTAAGAGAAAACCTACACAATTTCCATTCTATATTTTAACATATATCTAAATTACCTTGAAAACGATCCTAAACAATCTGGCCCTTATGTAGAAGAACTTCAGAATCCGCTTGCTCCATTAAACTCCCTCTATAAAGAAAGGAATAACTCTGGATTTCTAGCTTTTTCTTAAGATTTCATCTAGATTTATTTTAATTAGACATCAAAGTTATGGATGTAAGTTGAAAATAAGGATATTTTTGGTGCGTTAGAGAAAAAAAGTCCTTAACTGCCTAACCACTCCTATCCAAAAAGTGGTTATCTAGTTAAAGTATGGTTGCACTGGTGGATGTCCACATGTCTCATGGAGGTCAACCCTCCCATGTCTCACAGAGTCTACGCTCCAAAATTCCTTCGTCCAACCTTTCCATGAGGTGGATGTCAGTGATGCTGCCCGACAGGATCAAAGTCCTTACTTTAATTGTTTTACTGACTAATCCGTGCTTCAAATGTCTAAATAATAATCCTAAATAAAACCTTTTGAATATTAACTAATGAACCCTAAGCTGCCAGTAAAGGAGCCATATGAGGAATATCCTTCAACATTCTATCTTCACTAAATTCACATTGTTTTGTACCAATCGTAAAAAGAATTCGTATCAGCTTATTACATATCGCTATCAGCGATTGCATTTTCTTTAGAGGATTATTTTTACGTGTTGTAAAATACTCATGTAAAGCTTTAAAAGCAGTGTTCTTAGCTACCAAAGGCATCGCTACTCGGAAGAGGAGAGCCCTTAGTGTCTTCCTGCCTCTCTTTGTAATCTTCGTATGCCCTTTGTGCTTTCCAGAGGTGTTCTCCTTTAAACTCAACCCAGCTAACTTGATGATTTGTCGAGGGTGAGAATAGTAACTTAAATTCCCTACTTCAGAAAAGAAGCCAGCTACAGTGTCCTTGCCGATTCCTGTGATGGCCAACATTTGTTGAACACCTGGTATCCGTTCAAGGAGTCCATCAATATCAGATTCTAGTTCTTCGAACTTTTCATTTATTAACTCATACTTGTCTAGTAAAGTGCGAAGCTCTAATTTAGCCATCCTTGAACCTTCACGAATACCGATAGAGTCTTTGGCTACTCGTTTAAGTTCTTGAATTTTACTGAGTCCAACCGCACGTTTTACAGCTTTTCTGAGGTGAATGAGGATCTCTTGTTCCGAGACTATCTCTAACTCATGTGGTAATACGTTTAACTTTAATAATTGTAGTGCTGCTTTTCCTTCCCAATCCTTAAACACTGTAAGGAATTCAGGGAAATATCGATCTAACCAGTTATGAATTTGCCCCTGCACAGCTTGTAAGTCAACAAATAAGAGATCGCGTATTTTCCTTGCCACACGAAGTTCTGCATAAACTCCTTGTGGAATATTAGGTTCGGCATATCTCCCATCTTTGACTAGCTGTGCAATGACTTTAGCGTCCTTCACATCATTTTTGGTTGGAGAATTATCATCTAATTCTTTAGATTTCTTCACATGCATAGGATTTACCACGACAAACTTTATCTCCTCTTCTTTAAGAAAATGAGCGAGGTTGAGCCAATAATGACCTGTCGGCTCCATTCCAATAATCACCTTATCCATGCCGTGTTGTTCCATCAAATGTTTTATCCAGCCTAAAAAAAGATTAAAATGTGATTTGGTATTTTCAAAATGACAAGGTGCACCAAACTCTAGGCCTCTAAAGTCTTGAGCACGAGCTACATGCTTGTACTTCGCAATATCTACACCTACAATTAGTGTTTGAGAAGTTATTTGAGCAATCTTTTTATTTTGGTTATAATTCATTTGAACAGCCTCCTGGTTATTTGAGTTCGTCCTTTTTGCCGGCAAGCACTGGACACTCATATCTTACCAAGAGGTTTATTTTTTGTTCAAACCCCATTTTTCTTCATTACAGGAATGCTGCCCTTTACTTCAATAAGAAGAGGCGACACTTTGTTAAGCAATCGCCCCCTATAATGGAATAACTGTAAAGCTAATGAAGCTTTTTTAAAAGCTGCGTTTCCCTGCCCAAGCTCCTTGCATTTTACTAAGGAATACAATTTGCCCAATATGATATGCGTCGTGCATTGCTAAACTCTTCAGTTCAAGCACTAATGAATTATCTTCTCCTGGGATCTGTCTATACAAATCTTCATGTTCTGATTTTGCTAGTATTTTTCCAAGTTCACGATGAACATAAAAGTATTCTTGTTTTGTTTCCTTCCAATTTTCTAACGCCTCAGTTGGTAATCGAAATGTAGATTCATTATTTTCTGCCTGTGGTTCATTCGCTGTTTCACCAAGAAATCTCATCAGAAATCTCTTTTCATAGAAAAGTAAATGACAAACTAATTCCCAAATGGAATTCATTGCCCCATCAGCTGGTTTCCAAATTGCCTGTTCAAAAGTGATATCCTCTAGCACTTTTTCAAGTGGTGGAAACCAGTCTTCTTCATCTAAGCAGCTTGCCCATTGCTGTAACAAAAGTGTTTTTACATCCATTTTCTATTCCCTCCAATTTAATCCCTTTACTAGATAATCCCGTTGGTCAAAATTCATTTGCGGCTTGTTGTAGAGAGGTCACTAATTAAGGTGTCATGCCAATTCCTTGTTCAATTAAACTGGCCCGATTGCTTAATACCAATTATTTCAAAATTGGGTGATTAACTCAATCTTTTATTCCATTAAAAAGGGCACTTACCTTATTACAGATAAGCACCTGATTGTTGAAGATCGTCCTGGAACATCCACGCTGCATTGATATTCCAGAAAAGCCCCCTTTAATGGAATAACTTGACTAGCAATCTTCCAAATAAAGATAACCCAGAATGAACGGCTTAAAAAACACCCTCGAAAGGATGTCTTATTTTTTATTTAGATAGCAAATTGTAAATATCCAATATTTTGTTGGAGAATTCCGGGCTCCAATGATCGTTCGTATCCTCATTACTATTCAAGGATATACTTTCGTCATTTGCGAAATAAAGTTTTATTTCAGATGACCTTACGTTTTTGGTTTCAAATGAATATTCGGTTTTGACGATTTCTTTATATTTAAAGAGATTAACCTTCACCAGATTATCCTTTATCTTTAAAACTTTAACTTGGTTGTTTTCAAAGAAGTACAATTCTTCTTCACTAGAATTTTCAATAAAAAGTTTTTTAGGATAGAAGACCTGTACTTCATATTCATTAACCACTTTACCTATTGCTTCAAGCGCATATTCTTTGTCGTAGTCTTTAAATGCTTCCTTTTTGATGTACTCGCGGTATGTTTCTATTGTTAACGCAGCCATATCAACACCTCCTTCTGTCCTATATTTCAACAGAAGGAAGTATTTTCCTCTTTTTCGCAAACTCAATACATAACAAAAAAACGACCTATGGCAAAGTAGGTCATTTTCTTTTTGTATCTTTGTGCTCTCCATGCAAATTAGCCAATATTATAAGGGTTTTATTTTACAATAAATCGTTATTCCCATACAAGATTATAGTTCTTTAGGTTCCCTTCTTCACTATTTCTGTAATATCAATCTCATTGTATAACGCCTTATAAAGTTCCACATTATAAATGAATTCACGTCTTATTTCTCTAAACCACTCATAAGCCACTCGTGCAGCTTCCTTATCCGGATCTTCTTTGTAACTCCTTACATCCACTTTAAAATCTCCACTTTGTCGGAATTTCCCATCAGCCACAAAGTAATGAAGTGTAATTAATATTTGCATTTAAACTCCCTTGCCTTCCTTTTCAATAACATCTCTTTTTGGATCAATCTTTCTAACGCTGGACTTAATGCCTTCCAGAAATTGTTTACTGCTTGCTGACTTGGTTTCTTCAAAGTATCACATCCTACTGGGGAAATAAAAAAACACCCTTCAATTTCATAAGAAATAAAGAGTGAAAATACAGGATAGTAGAATCAATAGGAGTTTTTTTAAAACTCAATACAATAGTTGAGTATTGTTAGGTATCAGGAAAATGAAAACTTAGCGAAACAATTGTTTCATTTTAAATCCCTATGAATTCTTTGACTTCTTTCAATCCTCTGTAAGCCTTTGACCATACACTATTTTCTT
Source organism: Bacillus sp. V2I10 (assembly GCF_030817055.1). Taxonomy (NCBI): domain Bacteria; kingdom Bacillati; phylum Bacillota; class Bacilli; order Caryophanales; family Bacillaceae; genus Bacillus; species Bacillus sp. V2I10. Next base: position 3,466,944 of record NZ_JAUSYV010000001.1, read on the forward strand.
CAAGATACTTTTCGCCTTTTTCCGTCAGCATTGGTCCTATCATATAAATGTGCGGTCGATTATCCGAGTATTCAATACCTTGTAAATAATTCTCTCTGGTTAAGAATCTTACTGCTTCATCAAATTCAGTCGGAGTAACTGGGAAGTCGTCATCTGTTAATGGAGTATTGCCATTAGATATTTCCTTGAGGATCGCGTATCTCAACTTTTCTTTGTTCATCATCGGCCTCCTTCTGTATTCACTATTAACAAAATCCAGTATTTCTTGATACAAGGACTCGTCATAGAAATGTTGCGGATATACATCAGCAATTCTGCTTATATCGCTCGAGTAATTATATAATGAGACATGCACAATATCTGGAATAGAAAGAGCTTCGCTTTTATTCAAGTATTCTTTTTCTGAAAACTCATTAATAAACGTGTTGTAAAAATCGTTTCTTGCTGATATTTCGTCAAAATTCCAGGAAGAATTAGTATCTTTGTGATTGATTGCAAATTGAAAACACTCTTCGTTACTCATTTTTCCACACCACCTTTGCCCTATAATTCAACAAAAGGTGGATTTTACCTCTTTTTTACAAACTCAATACATAATGTTCATGATGTAGAAGTTCTCACAGATAAGCCCCTTTTCTTTTCATGAAAGACTACGTTTAGGGTTTGTACATAAGCCAAAGAGTTAAGCACCACCTTATTTCTCCTATGTTATTTAAAATTCACATGCAAGAGCTTGTTATCATTTAAAACTGCACGGTTGCACGGCGGATTTTACTAGCATAGGTTTGCTGAAAAGCTAGACATCAGCTAAAATTAATATCCTATTTTTAAAGATGAAAATTTCTTATTGGATTCTTCAGCTTCTATATAATTTAATATCTGAGGAATTTCTAGTTTTGACGTATATTGAAGCGTTTTTGTTCGGGTAGTTTGTTTATGATTTTGAACTTTCTTTTCACCTACGTTCAATTGTTCAAAAAGAAAATGACTTATATGACTTAGTACATCTGCTGTTCCGTGGATTCTAAGACGAGGACGGGTATATTTAATAGACTTACTGTAGGATGTATCTAATGAATGATGCAATTTGATATAGGTTTTAATAAATACCTCTTCATCAAAATATCCTTGTGGATATGGTTTATCTTCATGGTTATTTCCTACCCATCCCATATTTTTAATTCTCAAAACAAAATAAGGACCCGCTCACTCAGAAATATAAACTGAAATCAAAAGGTGGCTTCAAAACAAAACCTGAGGCAAAATTAGCTGCTGCGAAAGAAGAATTGAAACTTGCGGAGGGATTCGAACAAGCTCCTGCAGCTCTTAAAACATTTTTGCAGGACTGGTTAACTGAATATAAAAAGGGAGAAGTGAGAAAAAACACTTACATTCTACATGAACGTAATATTGCAAAACACATTCTTCCATATTTTAAAAACATCCGTCTTTCTGATGTAAAACCGATTATGTATCAAAAATTTTTAAACCATCTGACAGCTCAAGGTTACAGTAAACGGACCGTTGAAATAATCCACACAACCATGAATAATGCGCTTAAAAAAGCTGTAATATTAGGAAAGCTTGAAAAAAACCCATGCGTAGGTGTAACGATTAAAGGTAAGAAAAAAGAATCCTCTTTGCGCTTTATTGAGTCGCAAGACATCTCTCGCTTTCTGCAAGAAGCTTATAAATATGACTATATTTATTGGATTTTTTTTAAAGTGCTTATTGAGACTGGAATGCGAAAAGGGGAAGCCGCTGCATTAAAGTGGTCGGATGTAGACTTAAAAGAAGGATTAATCTCAATCAATAAAACGCTTGATTTTAAGGCGGAAAACCATTTTGAATTATTTGGTGATCCTAAAACTTTAAGTTCTAGACGAACCATCACAATCAGTAATAGCTTAGTAAATGACTTTTACTATCACATGAAATATCAAAATCAAAATAGAATTGCCCTGAATGAAGTGTACCATCATGATCTTAATTTAGTATTGTGTCGGAATGATGGGGATATTATGCCAAATTCAACTTTATTCAATGCCTTTGAACGTATTTTGAAACGCGCCGATCTTCCCAAGATACCAATCCATTCATTACACATACTGTTTTACTTTTGGAATCAGGTGCTGATATGAAATATATTCAGGAGCGGTTAGGTCATGGCAGCATTCAAATTACATCAGATGTTTATGCCCATATCTCCAAAAAGATTGAAAAAGATACTATGGGTAAATATGAAGAGTATATGAAAAATGTCTTAAAGTAATTATTTTTTGGTCAAATTTTGGTCGCACATCAATTGGAAATGAAATTAACCAATTTGACCAAAAAACAAAAGACCCCTGACACCAATGGCATCAGGGGTTTGAAGGTATTAATATTGAGACATATACTGTTCTCTTTCCCAAGGGTGAACTTGAGTACGGAACATATCCCATTCAATTTCTTTCGCTTCCATGAAGTGCTCGAACAAATGCTCGCCAAGGGCATTGATGATAACTTCATCCGTTTTTAATAGATCTAATGCTTGAGCAAGTGTAGCAGGAAGATCAACGATTCCGTTCTCTACACGCTCTTCTTTTGTCATTACATAGATGTTGCGGTCAATCGGTTTTGGAGCTCCAAGATTGTTTTTGATTCCGTCAAGGCCTGCTGCAAGCAATACAGACATTGCTAAGTATGGGTTAGCAGAAGGGTCAACGCTGCGTACTTCTACACGAGTGCTTAGACCGCGTGAAGCTGGAATACGAATTAACGGACTTCTGTTTTGTGCTGACCAAGCAACATAGCAAGGTGCTTCGTAGCCAGGAACTAAACGTTTGTATGAGTTAACTGTCGGGTTCGTAACAGCCGTAAAGTTTGGTGCATGCTTAATGATGCCAGCGATGAAATGTTTAGCTGTTTCGCTTAATTCAAGGTCGCTGTTTTTGTCATAAAAAGCATTTACGCCGTTTGTGAATAGTGATAAGTTCATGTGCATTCCAGATCCGTTTACACCAAATAATGGTTTTGGCATGAATGTAGCATGCAGACCATGTTTGCGGGCAATTGTTTTAACAACAAGTTTAAACGTTTGGATATCGTCACAAGCTTTTACTGCACCAGCATATTTGAAGTCAATTTCATGCTGTCCAGGTGCTACCTCATGGTGGGAAGCTTCAATTTCAAAGCCCATTTCTTCAAGCTCAAGCACGATGTCGCGGCGGCAGTTTTCGCCAAGATCCGTTGGTGCTAAATCAAAGTAGCCGCCATGGTCGTTTAGTTCAAGAGTAGGTTCGCCTTTTTCATCAAGTTTGAATAAGAAAAATTCCGGCTCAGGTCCAAGATTGAAATCTGTGAATCCTAAGTCTTCCATTTCTTTCAGCATACGTCTTAAATTGTTACGAGGGTCCCCATCAAATGGAGTTCCATCTGGGCTGTAAATATCACAAATAAAACGTGCTACTTTTCCTTTTTCAGAAGTCCATGGGAAGATAACGAATGTATCGATATCAGGGAAAAGATACATGTCAGACTCCTCAATGCGGACGAAGCCTTCAATTGAAGATCCATCAAACATACATTTGTTGTCCAAAGCTTTTTCAAGCTGACTTACTGGAATCTCAACGTTTTTAATTGTTCCCAGGATATCCGTAAACTGCAGACGGATATATTTTACGTTTTCTTCTTGTACCAATCGTACAATATCTTCTTTCGTATACTTAGCCATTTTGAAAAATCCTCTCCTAACAATACAAAGATATATTTATGTTTAATTTAAGTGAAGCTTAGTTCATTAGTGAAAAAATCTGGACATATCCCCCTGTCTGAGTGATGACCTTTGAAAACGCCCTGCCTGCATAAGTTCAGCTTTCAGCAATTTTCGCAATTCAGCATCAGAAAGATCCGGTTTTTCCACTTTTTTAGGCTGTTCATCATTAGGCAAATCAAATCGTTCTTCTTTCTTAGAAAAAATTTGCTTAATGCCTGCCATATTGACGCCTTGTTCAATAAGGCTTCTGATTTCAAGCAGTTTGTCTACATCATTAAATGAAAATAATCGTCTGTTTCCTTCAGTTCTAGCAGGAAAAATCAGGCCATTTTCTTCATAATATCGAATTTGTCTGGCAGAGAGTTCTGTCAGCTGCATGACAATTCCGATCGGGAATAAGGGCATCGTGCGTCGAATTGTATCACCCATTGTATTCCCTCCTTTTCTTAACTTATTCTTATTATATTCCATGTCATATAATGTGTCAACAACATGTTAGGAAAAATAACATACATTAACATTATAAATGAATGAGTTCTTTTTGAAGAAGATGATCTATAGCTGAGCATATGGCAATTTTTACGTGAGAATAGGTTAATCCCCCTTGTACATAGGCCGTAAATGGCGCACGCAGCGGTCCGTCAGCTGACAGTTCAATACTTGCACCCTGTATGAAAGTACCTGCTGCCATTATGACATCATTTTCATACCCCGGCATATAACTTGGATATGGTGTCACGTGAGAGTTAATCGGGGATGCGTATTGAATAGCCTGACAAAAAGCAACCATTAAATCCGCCTGATTAAATTGCACTGATTGTATAAGATCAGTCCGGACAGCATCCCACGAAGGATTTGTATTGAGTCCTGCCATTTCAAGTATCGCCGAAGTAAATACTGCTCCTTTAAGAGCTTGTGCGACTACATGCGGAGCAAGGAAAAAGCCCTGGTACATTTCCTGAAGACTATATAATGAAGCACCTGCTTCTGCTCCGATGCCCGGTGATGTCATTCTGTATGAGCATGCCTCTATTAAATCCGTTCTTCCCACTAAATAACCGCCTGTCTTGGCAAGTCCTCCTCCGGGATTTTTAATGAGAGAACCCGCCATTAGGTCCGCACCTGCATGGCAGGGTTCCAGCTCCTCAACAAATTCCCCGTAGCAATTATCAACAAAAACGATCATTTCATTCTTAATTGATTTTACAAAATCGATCATTTCTTTTATTTCAGCAATTGTGTAGGATGGCCTTGTTGCATAACCTTTAGAACGCTGAATGCCGATCATTTTTGTCTTATCCGTGATTGCCGCTCTGACAGCTTCAAAATCTACTTTTCCATCTTCTTTTAAATCCACTGCCTTATAACCGATTTTAAATTCACTAAGCGAACCGACTCCGCTCCCCCGAATTCCAACAATCTCTTCAAGCGTATCGTATGGCTTTCCGGTTATGTAAAGGAGCTCGTCAAAAGGGCGGAGGACTCCAAACAAAGCAATGGAGATTGCATGCGTGCCTGAAATGATCTGAGGACGTACAAGCCCCGCCTCGCCTCCAAAGACATCTGCGTATATTTTCTCCAGCGTATCCCGCCCATGGTCATCATACCCGTAACCTGTTGAAGGAATAAAATGTGAATCGCTTACTTTGTGATCTCTGTAGCTTTTCAGCACACGGTACTGATTTAGTTCCATTCTTTCGTCGATCTTTTTATGAATCTGTCCTATTTTTTCTTCTGCCTGATTAGATAGCTGTGATATTTTCTCTCCAAATTTTAGTTGTTTAAACATTGCTGCTGCCCTTTCTGTTGTACATCTGTATATGCCCGGCAACTGAGTGTGCGGGCAAATAGTGTCCTTGTATTTCGTATTGATTTGTTTCTTCATTAAATGCAAAATGTCCGACCATCGTTTCAGTCTTAATAAGGGATAGGAGTCTGCCTTCACTCGACGGGACTTCAATGCTGAATAGCTCCATTTGCTCGACTGAAACAGATTGGATCTTCTGTTTAAGAAGACCGATGTCACTCTCGCTGAATGCACTGATCAAAACATGGTCAGCTTTTGGCGATGGAACGAACTCTATTGACTTCTTATCTTTTTTGTTGTATACAGTCAGGACGGGGATGGCAGTAACCTTCAATTCATCAAGAAGCTTGTATACTGTTTTTTCATGATTTTGATAGTCATCATTTGAACTGTCAACAACATGAAGAATGAGGTCTGCTTCTTTTACTTCTTCCAAAGTAGATCGGAATGCTGCAACTAATGTAGTCGGCAAATCCTGAATAAATCCAACCGTATCTGTAAGCAGGGCTTGATACCCCGAAGGCAGCGTCATTTTTCTGGTCATAGGATCTAATGTAGCAAAAAGCAAATCCTCTTCAAATGTGCCTGCATCTGTAATTCTGTTAAAAAGTGTGGATTTGCCTGCATTGGTATAGCCAACGAGGGCAATTTGGAATGCCTGATTTTTCTTCCGTCTCTCGCGGTACCGATTACGGTGGCTGACAATGGCAGAAAGCTGAAGTTTAATTTCATGTATTCTGCTTCGGATGTGCCTTCTGTCGGTTTCCAGCTGAGTTTCACCCGGCCCTCTTGTTCCAATACCGCCGCCTTGACGGGAAAGGTTTATGCCTTGTCCGCTTAGTCTCGGCAATAAGTATTGAAGCTGTGCAAGCTCAACTTGAAGTTTACCTTCTCTTGACTTTGCACGAGTCGCAAAAATATCAAGTATCAATTGCGTCCGGTCTATTATCTTTATATCAAGTGCAGCCGTCAGATTACGCTGCTGGCTTGGGGAAAGCTCATCGTTAAATATAATTAGGTTCGGTTCAAGTTCTTCTGAAAGAGCAATCAGCTCCTCCACTTTGCCTTTTCCTATGTATGTAGCCGGATGTATTCTTTCTCTTTTTTGAGACAGCTGTATCAGAACTTCACCATTTGCCGTTTTCGTTAATGAAGCGAGCTCACTCATTGTATATTGAAAGGCCTCGTCATCTAATTTAGGCAGCTGACAGCCAACCAGAATGACTTTTTCGATTTCAGAATATATGTTCTCTTTCAAACGTGTATCATCCTTTTCAGCAATAATTTTGCACTATCATCATAACAAAAAAAACAGGAATTCACTAATTGTTTCCTATATACAGCGTTATATGAAAGAAAATGGTTGCATTTCTCCATGACGCCATATAAAATCAAAAACGGTTACAACTAGAAAGCGCATTAGCAAAGGGGATACAGGTATGACTTGGGAAGTATTAAGCATCATTGGAACAATTGCGTTTGCTGTCAGCGGAGCAATTGTTGCGATGGAAGAAGAATATGATATTTTAGGCGTATATATATTAGGGATCGTTACCGCTTTTGGGGGCGGTGTGATCAGAAATCTGCTGATCGGCGTGCCAATTTCCGCCCTCTGGGAACAGGGTATGCTTTTTCAAATAGCTTTGATTGCAATGACGACCGTTTTCTTATTTCCGAATAACTTACTTAAACACTGGCAAAGATGGGGAAACCTGACGGATGCAATCGGGTTATCCGCATTTGCCATACAAGGGGCCTTATATGCAACAGAAATGAATCATCCTATAAGTGCAGTTGTCGTAGCAGCTGTCTTAACTGGAAGCGGCGGGGGAATCATCCGTGATCTTTTAGCAGGACGCAAACCGCTTGTCTTAAAATCTGAAATTTATGCAGTATGGGCTGTCCTTGCGGGTCTCGTCATTGGTTTTGACCTTGCAGAGTCTTCCATTCATCTTTATACACTCTTTGTATTGCTGGTAGCATGCAGGGTGCTCTCATATTCGAATAAATGGCGATTGCCGAACAAATCTATTCATCATTAATAAAGCCGCACACAGCGGCTTTATTCTTTTATGATGAGATCCTGGCTTTTAATTGTCATCAAGTCATTACGCTGATATTGATCTGATGTAAGAAGTCTCATAGCTTGAGATCTGATCGATTTTTCAATGACATTTCGAACATATCTTCCATTTGAAAATTTTGCAGGAGCCATGTTTGTTTTAATCATATTTAAATGATCACGAAGCTTCCACTCCGCTTCTTTGCTGAATGTGTATTCCCGTTCAATCATCATTCTTTTCGATATCTCCATCAGCTGTTCTACGGAATAGTCAGGAAAATCCACGACTAGCGGAAATCTTGAATGAAGACCAGGGTTAAGGGTGAGGAAATGATCCATTTCTTTTGAATAGCCCGCTAAGATTAAAACAAATTCATGCTGCTTATCCTCCATATGCTTAACAAGCGTATCAATCGCTTCTTTGCCGAAATCCTTTTCTCCACCGCGTGCAAGTGAATATGCTTCATCTATAAAAAGTATCCCGCCAAGTGATTTTTTAATCAGATCTCTTGTTTTTTGTGCTGTATGCCCAATGTATTCTCCGACTAAATCTGCCCTTTCAGCTTCAATCAAGTGTCCTTTTGAGAGCACATTCATTTGAAAAAACAATTTGCCGATCAGCCTGGCAACTGTCGTTTTTCCTGTTCCCGGATTTCCTTTGAACATCATATGAAGAGATTGCTTTCCAGCTTTAAGACCTTGTTCCTCACGCTTTTTATTGATATAAATCCATGCATAAATTTCTTTTAGCATCCGTTTCATTTCTTCCATGCCTACAAGAGTGTTTAATTCAGCTTCCATTTCATCAAGAATGACATGCTGAGGCTGTGTTTTCGGAATTTTAATTTCATAGGATGTTGATTCGCTGATTTTCTCATGATACGTCTTTTTTTGTCCATTCAAAATCACATTAATTTGACCATTGTTTTTAAATGTGACTGCTTGATCCAAAGATGTTCACCTCACATTCTTTTACTACTATACGTTGCAGCGGGCAAAATCGTGACAAATGCCTATATAAAATTATGAAAATTATTTTAACTGTTAAAAAAATTGTTGATAAATGTGATGTTTTGTAGTATTGTGCGCTTTCCCGAGAAATATTTTCTCTTATTTCCTTATGCACTAAGGGGGAATAACTATCAAAATCAAAATAAAAGCAGCCTCCATTATGCTGAAGACTGCTTTCATATTTCTATTCTAATTCAAGTGTTACATTTTTCTGCGGTGCAAAAGTTGAAATCGCATGCTTATAGATAAGCTGCTGCTTTCCTTCTGTTTCTAAAAGAACCGTAAAGTTATCAAACCCTTTGACAAGCCCTCTTAATTGAAAGCCATTTAGTAAGAATACTGTTACAAAGGTACCGTCTCTACGGATGGAATTTAAAACTTGGTCTTGAATATTTACTGTTGTTTTCATGTTTCGTCCTCCTCTTTTCTCTATGTGTTATGTATTCGCGCTTAAATTAAGCTTTCCTGCTATATATGTAAAAATTTCATTGAACCTCAAATCCATATCAAATGGCTTGCTCATATCAAACCATTCCACATCCATTTTGTTGCGGAACCAAGTAAGCTGGCGCTTAGCATATCTCCGGGAATTTTGTTTAAGCTGCTCTTTTGCGTCTTCAAGGGAAACAGCGCCGTCAAAATAAGCGTATAATTCTTTATAGCCTATTGCCTGTATGGATTGACAATCTCTCAGCCCCATTTCATAAAGGCCTTTCACTTCTTGAAACAGGCCTTGATCCATCATCAGGTCTACTCTTAAATTAATTCTCTCATAGAGCTGTTCTCTCTCCATTGTAAGTCCTATAATGACAACATCATACAGCAGAACCTTATCTTGTTCTGCGAGAAAATCGGTCATTGTTTTTCCCGTACAATGAAAAATTTCAAGTGCTCTAATGACACGCCTGACATTATTAGGGTGAATTCTCTCAGCAGAAACAGGATCAATCAAAGCAAGCTTTCTATGAATCGTTTCATTTCCCGCTGAACAGGCCTCAGATTCAAGCTGTTTCCTAAAATCCGGGTCAGAAGCAGCATCTGTGAATTGATAATCATAAATAACAGATTGTATATATAATCCTGTGCCGCCAACGATGATAGGGAGTTTTTTCTTTGCATGAATTTCCGTAATTAATGGACGTGCAATCTCCTGAAATTCAGCTGAAGAAAAATCTTCTTCAGGATTTTTTATATCAATGAGATGGTGGACAATTCCATCCATTTCATCAGGCTTTACTTTTGCAGTGCCTATATCCATCCCGCGGTAGACCTGCATACTGTCTCCGCTGATAATTTCTCCGTTTAGCTTCTTTGCGAGCTGAATGCTCAAATTCGTTTTGCCAACAGCTGTCGGTCCTATAATTACGACCAGCTTCTCTTTCTTCAACTTGCAACCACTCTTTCATTCCTAATAGTCCGCTATTCAACATCTTATCACTTTAAATCAGTGAATACCAGTTTATTATTTCCAGTTTTCGGTTCAGCCAAACGGCAGAGTATCAATAACCGATAGGTCCGCTCGTTCGGCCGCTAAATAAATGGTAATGAACATGCTTTTGCTGTGGAGAATAAACCACTCCTCCAAACTCCGGAGGCTCTGCTTCTGTATAGTTCCGGTAAGATTTCCCGAAGAATAAGTGATAGTGAGACCCATCAAGCATTGGTATAGCAGGTCCTGTTTGAACGTAAAACCGGTGATAATGCTGATTTTCAAACGTTGTTAACCCTTCAACATAATGAAAATGACCATCATATGAATTCCCGTTCAGCGGTTTAGAAAACCCGAGTAAATAATGATAGTGATTTTCCTTCTCTTCAGTGACTCCCTGAAAAAAATGAGCATGCGGAACTGGAAGCTGCTCCCGGTAACAGTCCATTAGAAAACACTCCTTTTCTCTTTCTCCTTCAGACTATGAAAAGATAAGGAATTAGGCGCATGAATCAGGAAAATAATTTCATCTGTCTAGGACAGAAAGGTCAATTCTTATTTTTCAGTTTTATTCAGCTGTGTGGGGGAATTCAATAAGTAAATGATTTTTAGGGGGGCCTTTTTCATGTTTCAGTTAGAAGATATGATTACATTTTTTTGGGCTTTCTTTTTCGTGCTGCCGATTGTAGCATTTATTCATCAGCTGGGACACTTTTTCTTCGTGTGGATGTTTGGAGGCAAAGCAGTATTTATTTTGGGCAGAGGAAAACTCTTGTTCAGAATAGGAAAACTTGAAGTAAACCAATACTACTTCTTAGATTCATTTTGCCAATATGAAAATTTGAAGTGGGATAATCGCTACACACACGCATTTGTATATGCCGGCGGCTCTCTGTTTAATCTTTCAGCCATTTTGATCGTTAATACAATGATCCACACCGATATTCTTGAACCTCATATTTTTTTCTATCAGTTTGTTTATTTTTCCGTTTACTTTGTTTTCTTTTCTTTGCTTCCTTTTAAATATTCAGAAACTCACTCATCTGACGGGCGATCTATATATGATGTGATTAGATATGGCAAAAGCTGCAGTCAGCTTGATTAGAAATAGATAAAAAGGAAAGCAGCCGGCTTTCCTTTTTTACATGATGCGCTTAAACATCTTTTCCATCTCATACGTCGAATTATTTTAACTTACCCATTAGTTTAACAACTAAGCAAAAAGAAGCTTGTCCTACTATACATATTTTACCACGACTGAAATGATACTTCATTGCCTTCTTCAACTAAACTGTCTCGTTAGCTCAATAAAAAAAAGCTGCCTTCACGACAGCCTGGATCTTCAACTCTTGCACCCGTTGGAATAACTATTTTTGAAAACTATCGACTTATTTATTCTTGAGTTTGAAAAGCTAACTTTAAACCTAAACCTATATAGACTAAACCTGCAACTTTCCCAATCCAATTTGAACTCTGGTTCGTTTTAGCTAAGAACTTTCCACCTATTATACTCGTTAGGAATGCTATGAAAGTGGTATAAATTATGCTCATCAGTACAAATGTTAACCCAAGCATTAAAAGCTGAATTGTTACTGGATAGCCATCGCTTCGGACGAACTGTGGTAAGAAAGCTAAGAAAAAAAGTGCAGTCTTTGGGTTTAGTAATTCAATCAACAGAGCCTGACGAAAAGTTAAGTTAGGATTCACCTTTTCTACAGCAGGTTTCGCAACCTTTTTAGTTTTATTAATCAAAGCACTTATTCCTAAATAAACTAAGTATGCTGCACCTATATATTTAACTGCTTCAAAAGCAAAGTCAGATGTCATTAAAATAGCAGAAAGCCCAAGAACCGCCGCAAAAGTATGGATTAAATCACCAAAGGCAATACCTAAACCTGTTACAATTCCATTTTTCTTTCCACCTTTAATAGTTTGAGATATTGTTACAATAACAGCAGGACCTGGGATTAAAAATAACATTAGAACTACTAAAATATAAGTCATCATTCTTCATCATTCCTTTCCTTTAAATAATACAAGTGGTTTTTTACAAAAAATTCTTTATACCATTTTAAACATTTTATCACAGTAAATTAAAATGTTATTTAAGTAAATTGCTTCGTTAGTTAAATAAAAAAGAGCTGCCATAGCAACTCGAATGGTATTCAACTCACGCACCCGTTTGCTTAAGAAGAAGTTCTTACTGTCAGGTAATACATTTACATTAATTTCGATACTTAATCATAATATGGAGATAGGGGTTCCAATTTTCTATAAAAAGGAGATGTTTTTTTGCAGCCTTACTATTTTTATCGAGTTAACAACTGGGGACATATTTTAAATTTGTTACAACAAAGTTTATATGCTGAAGAAATGGTATGTGCTATGAGCTCTGAACTTTTCCATATACCAAAAACCAAAAATTTAAAAGGAAATCGCGAGATGCATAATCATCTAGTGCCTGCTTCCTATCATCGCGTTACAGCAGTAGGTTCATCCCAGAGACTGGTAAATGGTGAGCAACAGCAATCCATTGTAGAAACACTGGCGGCTTGTATAAAAAATGCTGAAAATCAAGATAAAAATGTACGTGAAGGATTAATAACAATGGAGGAAAATGCAAGTCCTGAGTTTAAAACGTTTATTAAAGTGATTATCAAGTGGCAAGAACAAGCAGAATCCTATTTAAATCAAGCAAAAGAATCTTTGCGAACTATGGGAGTTTCGGTTCCTGCTGAAAGTGAACAGCAGAGTGGAGATTACAATTATTAATATTATCAGGCTGGTTCTAGCAGCAAATTCAAAATTTCTGATATGTATTTGAACATAAATTTCCAATTATACAGAAACGTTCCTCAACAATCTGACCCGATTGTTGAACAAGGTAAAGCGATGCCTCATAAAAACTCGCACTACATTAATTTTAAAATAAAGCCCATCGCTAAAGGGGGCTCGTATGGGCGCCTTGCAGGGGGCTGGTGAGACAAAAAGAGCCCGATGTATAGTATTTTAGGAATCTATTTTCACATGGGGATTGCAGGAATATGGATCGCCATCGCATTAGATATCCACATACGTGCGATATTCCTAACTTGGAGATATAGAACCTTAATTAGACGCTTGATTAAAAAAGACATTGAAGAGCAGGGTTATTGGATTTCAAAGTGAAAAAATTTTGAGCTGTAAATAAAATAATACCCCTCTCAATTAAGAGAAGGGCTTTTGGTTACTTCTTGATTATTTCATAATGCCTTCCGCGGGAATTAAACCAACCAGATAACGCGCGTGGATTCTCACCACCTGTTGTGAATTGAGCAGAGTTACTTCACCTAATGGAAAAGAGCTAGGTCCATTTGGCATAAAAAAAGTTATCGATAACATTTTAGAAAAAACAAATCTGCACCACATATCCTCTCATAGATTAAGACATACACATGCCATAATGCTTTTGGTGCAGATATTAAATTTGTCAGTGACAGATTAGGTCACAGCACAGTAAATATGACAGCCGATGTTTTTGTTCATATTACAAAGAAATAGAAGAAAACGTTAATAAGTTTGAAAAGTATTTAACTAACTAGGTGGGCAAATAGTGGACAAAGCCTTACTTCCCTCGTTAAAACCCTCTACATAACGCGCTTAAACATCTTTTCCATTTCATACGTCGAATAATGAATAATAATCGGTCTTCCGTGAGGACATGTAAAAGGATCTGTTGTTTTCCTCAGCGTTTCAAGCAAAGCAAACATTTCATCATTGCGAAGATGATGATTTGCTTTTATAGCAGCCTTGCAGCTCATCATAATCGCAGCTTCTTCACGGAGCTTTTTAATATCTGCCTGTTTATGATCGAGCACTTCCTGGATAATTTCTTCAATTAACTCCCGTTCGTCTCCGCGCGGAAACCATTGAGGGTGAGACCGCACGATAAAACTATTTCCCCCAAAAGGCTCAAGGAAGATTCCGACTTCAGCCAATGCCTGCATTTTCTCATTGATGATCAGAGCTTCATCTGCTGAATAGTGGATGGTAATCGGGACTAGGAGCTCTTGAACTTCCGTAGCAACTTGTCCTACTTTTTCTTTAAAGTATTCATAATTGATTCTCTCCTGAGCAGCGTGCTGATCGATAATGTATAATCCGGTCTCATTTTGAGCGAGTATATACGTTCCGTGCATTTGGCCTATTGGATAAAGAACTGGCACTCTCGGTTCAGATTCTGTCGCTAACAGTTCTTCATGATCATCTGCTGGCTGTTCATCATAAATTTCAAGTTCCTCCTCAATAACTGAAGAACTTTGTTCGATGATTTTTTCTTCTGGTTCTGGAGCTTCAGCCGCTTCAATCTCTGGCTTTTCCATTATTTGCGGAAGAGATGTTGCTGATAATGGTTTTTTCTCGGCATGACTGAACGTAAATGTCTGCTGTTCATCATAGCTTTTTTCTTTCCGCTTTGGCAAAATGGCTTCAGGAATCAGCTTTTGATGCGAAAATGCGTCTTTAATGCCTGAAGTAATCAGTTCATTTAATTCAGCCTCTTTGCTTAGCCGGACTTCCATTTTGGCAGGGTGAACGTTTACGTCGACTAAAATAGGATCCATATTAATTTCCAGGAAGACAATTGGAAACCGGCCGATCGGAAGCAGGGTATGATAGCCTTGCTGAATGGCTTTTACAAGCGGATAGTTTTTAATAAATCTGCCATTTACAATTGTTGAAATATAGTTTCTGGACGCTCTGGTGATTTCAGGAAGAGACATATAGCCTTTTACTTCAAAATCAAGAGACTGTAAGTTAATAGGGATCATTTTTTTTGCAATGCCAAGTCCATAAATACCCGCTATGACTTGGCGCACATCGCCGTTCCCGCTCGTATGCAGCATTTGCTTTCCGTTATGAGTCAGCTTGAAAGAAATAGATGGATTGGACAATGCCAGGCGATTGACAACATCTGTAATGTTGCCAAGCTCGGTATGAACTGTTTTGACGTATTTTAAACGGGCTGGTGTGTTGAAAAATAAATTCGTAACAGTAAGGTCGCTGCCTTTTCTGCTTGAAGCAGCTTCATGAATATCTACCTTTCCACCTGAAAGCACCATTCTCGTGCCTGCACCAGACCCTGTGCTTGTTTTTAATTCAACATGTGAAACCGATGCGATACTTGGCAGGGCCTCTCCCCTGAAGCCAAGAGTCCGGATCCGGAAAAGATCGTTTTCATCTTTGATTTTGCTTGTGGCATGCCTGTGAAAAGCATTCAGACAATCATCAGGCAGAATGCCGTCTCCATTGTCAATGATGCGGATTTTGCTTAAACCCGCTTCTTCTATATGAATTTCTATGACAGTGCTGCCGGCGTCTATACTATTTTCCGTTAACTCTTTTACAACAGAAGCCGGACGTTCGACAACTTCTCCTGCAGCTATCTTATTTGATAGTGAATCGTCAAGGCGAATAATTTTCCCCATGCTGTTCACCTCTTCATTATTTTAATTTTTTCTGAATTTGATAGAGTTCATTCATTGCATCAAGCGGCGTCATTTCAAGCAGATTAATTGCCCGTATCTGTTCTAGTACCAGTATGTCTTTTTTCGGAACCTGTCTGCTTTCCTTCTTTGCAGGCTGTTCATTAAAAAAGGAGAGCTGAGCCTCATCGCTTTTAAATGTTTCCGTCTTCTCCATGATAGATGCAGGGACTTTTACCGTCTGTTCGGCTTCAAGACTTTCTAAAATTTCTTTTGCTCTGCTGATCAGCTCATTTGGCAGCTCGGCAAGCTCGGCGACATGGATTCCATAACTTTTATCTGCCGGACCTTCTTCGATTTTGTGAAGGAACACAACCTTGCCGTTTTCTTCTACGGCTGATACATGGACATTCTGAAGCTGCGGCAATCCGTCAGCAAGACTAGTAAGCTCATGATAATGAGTGGAGAACAAAGTTTTAGCTCCGATATGATGGTGAATATGTTCAATAATGGCCTGAGCAAGTGCCATTCCATCATACGTAGAAGTCCCCCGCCCGATTTCATCAAATAGAATTAAACTTCTTTCCGTAGCATTGACAATCGCATTCCTCGCTTCCAGCATTTCAACCATAAAGGTACTTTGCCCTGATATTAGGTCATCCGCTGCTCCTATTCGGGTAAAAATTTGATCAAAGATCGGAAGAACAGCTTCCGAAGCAGGAACAAAACAGCCGATTTGAGCAAGGATGGCTGTTAAAGCAACTTGTCTCATATATGTGCTTTTTCCGGACATGTTAGGTCCTGTAATCAGCAGCATTCCGCGTTCATTTGAGAAATAACAATCGTTTGGAACATATTCTTGAGAATTCATTACTTTTTCAACAACTGGATGTCTGCCGTCCTTAATGAACAGCTCCTGATCTGAAAAAGTGGGTTTAGAATAATGTCTTTTTTCACTGATGACAGCAAAACACTGAAGCACATCTAATTCACTGATGCACTTAGATAAGGATTGAAGTCTTGGAATAAACTTCTTCACTTGTTCACGAAGCTCGACAAACAATTCATATTCGATGTCTACCATTTTTTCTTCTGCTTCAAGAATGAGCGTTTCTTTTTCTTTAAGCTCCGGTGTTATAAATCTTTCAGCGTTTGTCAGTGTTTGCTTCCGTGTGTACCTGCCTTCTTCAAGCAAGTGTACATTTGCTCTTGTCACTTCAATATAGTAGCCGAATACCCTGTTAAACCCTATTTTCAGTGATCTGATGCCTGTACGCACCCGCTCCTGCTGTTCAAGCTCTGCTATCCATGATTTGCCGTTTCTGCTCGCATCTCTGAATTGATCGAGCTGTTCATGAAAGCCGTCTTTCATGATATTGCCGTCTTTAATAGACAGCGGCGGATTCTCTACTAAAGCAGAATCAAGTAAGTCTGTCAGTTCTGTACAAGGGTCAATTTGTTCTGCCATTTCATTTATTTGATTATCCTTTACAGATGTTAACACTTCTTTGATCGCAGGCACTTGCTGCAATGATTTCTTCAGCTGGATTAAGTCTCTTGCATTGACATTTCCGAATGCCACTCTCCCCGCAAGTCTTTCAAGATCATAAACTTCCTTTAACCGTTCTCTGAGATCTTCGCGTTCAAAATAGTGATCAAGCAAGGATTGGACCATTTGAAGCCGGCTTTTGATTTCATTTATAGAAAGCAATGGCCGGTCGATCCACTGCTTGAGCATTCTCGCGCCCATTGCTGTTTTTGTCTCGTCAAGCAGCCAGAGGAGCGAGCCTTTTTTACCTTTAGAACGGATCGTTTCCGTCAGCTCCAAATTCCGCTTGGAGTATAAATCAATTTTCATAAAATCCTGCAGCTGATAGACTTTTACTTTTTGCAGATGATCAAGGCTTCTCTTTTGCGTTTTCTGCAAATAGTTATGCAGTCTGCCGAAGGTTTCTTTTAATCTTACATCTTCAAGATGATTGATAATCTCTTCAAATTTCTCTGTGCCCGCATCCATTTCAAACGAAACGGTCACTCTTGATTTTTCAGCAATTTTTTTAATATATGATTCAGGAAAATCAGGATGTACAACTAATTCCTTTGCACCAAGAGAATACATTTCATTTATGATTTCATCAATATGATTTAGTAAGGTCACTTGATTTTCACCAGTCGATAAATCTGTAACTGCAAAACCAAACTTAGAAGGAAAGGCAGTTACAGACGCTAAATAGTTATTTTCCCGCTCCTGCAGACCTTTTCCATTCATAACCGTTCCTGGTGTGATCAGCTGCACAACTTCGCGGCGGACAACACCTTTTGCCTGTTTTGGATCTTCAGTTTGTTCACATATGGCTACCTTGTAGCCTTTTTCTATTAAAGATTCTATATATCCAGGAGCAGAATGATACGGTACACCGCACATTGGAATTCGTTCGGTGCCTCCTCCATCTCTGCTCGTTAGTGTAATTTCAAGTTCAGCAGATGCTCTTTTTGCATCTTCAAAAAACATTTCATAAAAGTCGCCTAAACGAAAAAATAAAAAGGCATCCTGATACTCTGCCTTTATTTTTAAATATTGCTGTATCATCGGCGTATATGTAGCCATTGTAATCCCCCATTGCATTTGCGTACGTATCAAAACAAACTTTATTATAACATACATGGGGGATTTTTTGCTTTGACGAATCCCGGAATGTTGTCCCAGAAATAGTATATTAAAGATGCGAAAGGTGCAAAATTTTTGAATTCCATAAAAAAGAAAAACCAGGAAGATAAATTCTCCCTAGTTTCCTCTTATTCTTCATCTCCGCCGACTAAAAATTCCGGATTCAGATCTTCAAACTCTTCATCAAGATCTTCTTCCCAGTCTTCATCCTCTTCAGCAAAGGCTTCTGTGTTAATTGCGACAACCACCTTTGTCTCCCCGACAACTTCCGCCAAAAACTCACGCTCAGCCGAAACAACAACTTTGCTTCCATTTGGAGAAATATTGACCTCCATGCAGTTTGGCTGCTGCATCACCTTTGCAATGACTTCATGCTCATCGTCCAAAAAGTTGTTATCTTTATATTTCAACTTAATGACGTCCACATATGAAACTTTTTCAGTGACAACTTCTGTTTTCGTATTATCAGCATACGAATACCATACGTTGATGTCGTAAGTACCTTCAACCTCGACTGTTTTCCCAACCTTTTTTGCATCATATTTATGGTTGATCAACCAGCCGCCTAGAATGCTTGTTGGTTTTTGCGAAGGAGCAATGCTGTGCGTGGATTGAGTAAACTTCTTGCCTTTCGCAACTACCGCTTTGGTGATTATTTCTCTGTATTCAGCCATTCGTACATACCCTCCTCAATCAATCTTCATTTAATCCTATGCTGGGCTAGTATGGTTTGTGCTACTAAAATAAAGGAATAAATAATATGTTCCACCAATACATGAATCGGTATAGTTCATTGTATGCGTGTACGCCCAGATATGTGCCTAAATTTTGAAAAGAAAGCGGAATTGCCAAGTGGGGTCAGTTAAGCACAAAGGTTTTGGCAGGAAAGGCGCTTTTTGCCTTTCCTGCTGGCAGTATAAGTAATGATGATTATTTAGAACATAGTTTAATTAGATATTTATTTGGTGACGCGGCGGGGTTTTCTGCAGTAATTTTTAATGTTATTGGTGCTAGGGCGGAGTAGCAATAAATTTTATCGGGCTCTATATCATTTTTATCAGGCATTCTTTTTTATCTGGCTCTATTAGAAATTTATCGGGCTTTTTCCATTAGTTATCCGCAACATATACTTTTATCAGGCACTATTACTTTTTTATCGGACTCTATGCGAAATTTATCAGGAACATCTTTTGTTGAAAGGCTCTGCTTTATTAAGAAATTAAAAAAGCGCACTGCTCTGAACAGTGCGCTTCTCTTTTAGTGACAGGCTGACCCTGGAGAATTATTTAGTTTTGAACCCGTTTCACCGCTTAACAGATCTCCGCCGGTTGTGCGGATAATTTCGTCTGTCACATGGTTTGAGATCGTGACTGCAATCAATTGAAGCAAATCGTTCACTTCAACTTGAGATTCTTTAAATTCCTGAATGATTGGAAGTTCATCCAATTCTTCCTGAATTTTATCAATTTTATCTTCTACCTGCTTTAATGCTTCCTGCTTGCTGTAATGCTGGAAGTTAACAGCCTGTTTTTGAAGACTTTTAATACTTGCTACTTTTTCACGGATTTTTTGATTTTCATTGATTTGAGCTTCCGCTTTTTTGAAAAACTCAACTTCTTTGGTATCAGCAACCATTTGTGCTAATTCACGGGCTTTTGCTACGATTTCTTCTTTAGTATATAATGACATCCCCTATTTCACCTCTATCGCTTCTTCTACCATTTCCCCATCTAAAGACCAAGTTTTTGCTTTGTTTATTTTCACTTTTACAATTTTGCCGACAGCAGACTTTGGACCTTTAAAGTTTACAAGCTTGCTTTTCGTTGTATAACCTGCAAGTACTTCAGGGTTATTTTTGCTTTCCCCTTCAACAAGCACTTCTACAACCTGACCTTCGTATTCCATCATTTTTTTAGCTGAAATTTCTTTAACAAGATCATTCAGTTTTTGCAGACGAGCTTTCTTTACTTCCATTGGAACGTTATCCTGCATTTTTGCTGCAGGCGTCCCTTCACGAGGAGAGTAAATGAACGTATAAGCACTGTCGAATTCAACTTCACGGTACATAGACAGCGTTTCTTCAAATTGCTCATCTGTTTCATTTGGGAAACCTACAATAATATCAGTCGTCAAAGAAGCCGTTGGAATCGCTTCCTTAATTTTTTTCACTAATGTCATATATTTTTCCCGGTCGTATTTGCGTGCCATCAGCTTTAAGATCTCAGAGCTTCCTGATTGAACAGGCAGATGAATATGATCAAGCAGGTTACCGCCTTTAGCAAGCACCTCAATCAGATGATCATCAAAATCACGAGGGTGACTTGTTGTAAAGCGGACACGGGCAACATCAATTTTACGGATTTCATCCATTAAATCGCCGAGGCCGTATGAAATGTCTTCAAAATCTTTCCCATATGCGTTTACATTCTGGCCAAGCAATGTAATTTCCTTATATCCGCTTGCAGCAAGCTGACGCACTTCCTGAATGATTTCCTCAGGGCGTCTGCTTCTTTCTTTTCCGCGGGTATAAGGAACGATGCAGTACGTACAGAATTTATCGCAGCCAAACATGATATTAACCCATGCTTTGACATTTCCTTTACGCTCTCTTGGAAGGTTTTCAATGACATCGCCTTCTTTAGACCAAACTTCGATGACCATTTCCTTCGACATGTAGGCGTCTTTAAGAATATTAGGCAAGCGGTGAATGTTATGTGTTCCAAAGATCATGTCAACATGCTGATGTTTTTTCATGATTCTTGTGACAACGGATTCTTCCTGAGACATACATCCGCAAACACCGATCAATAAACCTGGTTTTTCTCTTTTAAGGGACTTCAGATGGCCGATTTCACCGAATACTTTGTTTTCTGCATTTTCACGGATGGCACATGTATTCAGGAGAATCACATCTGCATCTTCTGTTGTGTTCGTAGCTTTATAGCCGAGTGCCATGAAAATTCCAGCCATGACTTCAGTATCATGTTCGTTCATTTGGCATCCGTATGTGCGAATCAGAAATTTCTTTCCATTCCCAAGACCTCTGAACTCTTCTGAAATGCTGAAATCATTTTGGTATTTCACTTCCTCTTTGCCGCGCTTTTTTGCATCCTTTAAGGAAGGAGGCATATAAACGGCTTGGAAATACTTACTGTAATCCTTTTCGGATTTTTTGTCCGCAGGATTTACCTGTGTATTTTCCAAACGCTGCTTTTCATTCATGTAAAACAGTCTCCTTTCAATCCCTTCTAACCCTACTCCCCGAGTGGGAGTATACCAATTTTATAGTATATATGTTCTTAGTGGACAAAACAATATAGAAATCAAGAAAGGACATATATCTATAGTAAATGAAACGGTAAAAAAAGAAAAGCGGAGCCTCCCGTTTAGCTCCGTCGGACAGATATAGATCTGCCCAAAACATTTACTGTTCATTCTGTAAAATGATTTTAGCAAATGCAGCAATTTTACTAGCTGTTTTCTTCCTTCAGCAAATTTTATATTTTTCAGGCTATGTTAAAGGTAAAGTTTGATTTATAAAATATATAAATTAAAAACTCGTTGAATGATACGAATGTCGAGTTTTCCTATAACTTTCGTAAAAATTGGTTTTCTCAAAGAATCCCATTAGCATTTGGCTAGAACTTCAATAAATGAAACCAATAGCCTGTTACACACGTAAAGTAATGGAAACAAAGTTTCTTTCTTACTTCCATTTATCTTCAAAAAAAGAGAGGCATCAGCCTCCCCTTTCCATTACTTCAGAATATTTAACTCTTTTGCAGCTTTTTCAAAGATATCCAAAGCTTTCTGAAGCTCTTCTTTTGAATGCTCAGCCGTTACGATAGTACGGACGCGAGCCTGTCCTTTTGCTACTGTCGGGAATGCAATTCCCTGTGCAAAGACGCCATATTCTCTAAGTTTATCAGAGAATTGATGAGACAAAGCTTCATCGCCTACTATGACAGGTGTTACAGGTGTTTCGCTTTTACCTGTATCAAAACCGAGATCTTCAAGGCCTTTTTTGAAGAACTTTGCGTTATCCCAAAGCTTTTCAATCAGTTGAGGCTCTTCAATAAGTACGTTGATCGCTTCTATACAGGCTGCTGTTACAGCTGGAGGGTGGGACGTACTGAACAAAAATGGACGGCCTTTTTGAATAAGATAATCAATTAGAGTACGTGTGCTTGCTACATATCCTCCTAATACACCAACCGCTTTGCTTAAAGTCCCAACCTGGATATGTACACGTCCATCAAGTCCAAAGTGATTAACTGTTCCTCGGCCGTTTTGGCCAAGTACACCTGATGCATGTGCATCATCAACCATGACTAGTGCATCGTATTTTTCAGCAAGCTCAACAATTTCCGGAAGCGGAGCAATATTTCCATCCATAGAGAAGACTCCATCCGTAACAATTAGACGGACTCTATAGTCTGCTGATTCTTTTAGTGCTCTTTCTAAATCTGCCATATCAACATGGTTATACACTTTGCGCGCAGCCTTTGTTAACCGGATTCCGTCGATGATTGAAGCATGATTCAGAGAATCTGAGATCACAACGTCTTCTTTTGTCAGAATAGAAGAAAGAACGCCCTGGTTTGTTGTAAAACCTGACTGGAACACTAGTGCTGCTTCTGTATGCTTAAATTCAGCAAGCTTCGTTTCAAGTTCTTCATGCATTGTAAAAGTACCGGCAATAGTCCTTACAGATCCGGTTCCTGCTCCAAATTTCTCTGCACCCTTGATTGCTGCTTCTACCAGTCTTGGATGAGTTGTTAATCCTAAATAGTTATTAGATGATAATTGAATTAATTCTTTTCCATCGATGACAACTTTTGATGCCTGGTCTGATTCGAGCGGAATCAGCGTCCGGAATGTTCCTTGCTGTTTCATTTCATCAAGTTCTGCCTGCAAATATTCAAAACCTTTCATCATAGCCCCTCCATTTTCATTCTCTTATCACGCATTAATGGACAGTAATTCCTCCGCCTTAAGGTATGTATGGTGTATTCTAGAAAACTAGGGTTGGATTTACTGCCAGTAATAGCCCGAACTTAAAACACATACTTATGGCTCCACTCACTGCGGCAGCGTCTGTGTACCTGCAATTCTGCGGGCCTTAACTAACATTCAACGGGGGAGAATCCCCCGCTGATTGAAGTTTCATTTTATGGGTGTAATACGACTTTACCACATTTACCTTCGATCATTAAATCGAAGCCTTTTTTAAATTCTTCTAAAGAAAAGTGATGAGTAATCAGCGGCGTTACATCTACTTGCCCTGATTTTAGAAGTCTTGAAACCTGCTGCCACGTTTCATACATTTTTCTGCCTGTAATTCCCTGTACCGTGATTCCTTTAAAAACGACATCATTGGTGATATCTATTTCAACTGGACGGACAGGAAGACTCAGGATCGAAACACGTCCGCCATTTGTTACCATTTTAAAACCTTGATCCATCGCAATTGGATGCCCTGACATTTCACAGACAACATCTACACCGTTGCCGTCTGTTAATTCATTAATCTTCGCCAAAGGATCTTCATTTTTCGAATTGACGACCGTTGTTGCGCCCATTTCTTTTGCTAAATTTAAACGGTAGTCGTTCAAATCAAGGGCAATGACCTGAGATGCTCCTGCTGCTTTTGCAACTCCGACAGCCATAATCCCAATAGGGCCGCATCCAATGACAGCAACACTTTTTCCTGCAACATCTCCTGCTAAAACTGTGTGAACCGCATTTCCCATCGGTTCTTGAATAGATGCTACATCAAAAGGCATTTCTTTTGGATTTTTCCAAAGGTTCACTGCCGGCAAAGCCACATACTCTGCAAAGCATCCATCTGTATCGACACCAATAATTTTTGTGTTTTTACAAATATGATACTGTCCTGTTAAACATTGCGGACATTCATAGCATACTAAATGTGTTTCAGCGGAAACAAAATCTCCGATTTCAACGCTTGTTACTTTACTTCCTATTTCTACAACTTCTCCAGAAAATTCATGGCCAAATACATACGGCGGGTTCACTCTGCTTTCCGACCATGCATCCCATGTATATATATGAACATCTGTTCCGCAGATTGAAGTAGCTTTTACTTTGATCAGCACTTCATTTTCTTTAATCTGAGGGATGTCTACCATCTGCAGTTCAGCACCAAAGCCTTTGTGGCGCTTAACGATTGCTTTCATTTTTCCATTCACTATGAACACTCCTTGATCCAAAAACCATCTATTTTTATGAGTATATATGAAATTCTATCATCCATAAATAGTGGTGTAAAGGAGACTGTCCACTCCGTGTAGACGTTTGAACACATGAGAAAAAAAACTCGCTTATTTTTTTATAAAACTTAAAATCAATAAAAAAAACGCCTATCCCGAGGATAGACATTTTTCTCATTACATAAATTCTGAGAGCAATTCGTTGAATTTCTCTTCGCTGATTTGCAGATCGGCCTGTGACAAAGGAGTTTCGCTGTAATTATAGACAAGCTCCTGATATGATGGCTGATTCTTGTTTTGATAAATCAAACCGGTTACAAGTCCGTTTTTCTCCATCAGAGTCTGCATGGCAGTCATGCGGTTTGATGGGTCATATCCTTCAATATCACTTAGTTTTGTAAGATTTTCTTTAAACCAGTCATATGTGTTGATTTTATTGTAAGTGACACATGGACTGAAGACATTGATTAAAGAAAATCCTTTATGATTGATCCCTGCTTCAATGATTGAAGTCAAATCTTTTAAATCAGTTGAGAAGCTTTGTGCTACAAATGTTGCTCCTGCCGTAAGTGCCATTTCCATGACTGATAAAGAAGATTCAATTGAACCTTTCGGCGTGCTCTTTGTTTTGAAGCCAACTTCACTTCGCGGAGATGTCTGCCCTTTTGTCAAACCATAAATTTGATTATCCATAACGATATAGGTGACATCAATATTTCTTCTGATGGCATGAATCGTATGGCCCATTCCGATGGCAAATCCGTCACCGTCGCCGCCTGATGCAATTACGGTTAAATCTTTATTTGCCATTTTTACACCTTGCGCGATTGGAAGGGAACGGCCGTGAATGCCATGGAAACCGTAAGCGTTGATATAGCCCGAAATACGTCCTGAACATCCGATTCCAGAAACTACAGCAAGCTGATCAGGTTCGAGGCCTGCATTTGCAGCAGCACGCTGAATGGCCGCTTGTACAGAGAAGTCCCCGCAGCCGGGGCACCAGTTAGGCTTTACATTGTTTCTAAATTCTTTAAACGTCGCCATTTAGAACAACTCCTTGCATTTTGAATGAACTTCATGCGGCAAGAGCGGATTTCCATCATATTTAAGAATACTGGAAATTTTCTCTGCATGACCAACATTCATTTTTATAAGACTAGCAAGCTGTCCAGTTGCATTATTTTCTACCACTACAACCTTTTTTGCTGCTTTAACAAGCGGAAGCAACTCATCAGCAGGGAATGGATGAAGCAGACGGACGTGCGCATGATTCACTTTTACACCGTCATTTTCAAGGCGGATCATCGCTTCTTCAATTGTGCCTCTTGTAGAGTTAAATCCAACGAATAATACATCCGGCTCAGGATGAGTCAGATTTTGATGGACAGGCGTGTCAAACTTGATGTCTGACAGCTTACGCAGACGTTTGTCCATTTGGGCTTTACGGTTTGTTGCCACCTCGGAAGGTTTGCCGGTCTCTTCATGTTCAACACCTGTAACATGGTGAATGCCATTCTTCATTCCTGGCACTACACGCGGCGATACGCCATCTTCTGTTACTTCAAATCGTTTAAAGTATCCTTTATTTTCTATCTCAGGCAGCTCCTCGCCCTGTACTAGCTTGCCTCTTCGAATTTGGATTTTATCATATTGAAGCGGTTCTACAGACTGTTTACCAAGTGAAAGCTGAAGATCTGTCAGCAAAATAACAGGACATTGATATTCTTCCGCTAAATTGAAAGCTTCAATTGTATCGTAAAATGCTTCTTGTACTGTGCTTGGCGCCATAACGATTTTCGGAATTTCTCCATGTGTTCCGTAAATCATCGCCATTAAATCGGATTGCTCCTGTTTCGTCGGAAGTCCTGTACTTGGTCCGCCTCGCTGAGTATCAATGATCACCAGCGGCTGCTCTGTAATGCCTGAGAGCCCAATTGCTTCCATCATCAATGACAATCCCGGTCCTGCAGAAGCCGTCAATGTGCGGGTTCCGGCATAGTTTGCACCAATGGCCATCGTACAAGCGGCAATTTCATCTTCTGTTTGAATAACTGTTCCGCCGAAATCAGGCAGCTTCTTAATGAGATATTCCATGATTTCAGAAGCAGGTGTAATTGGGTAAGCAGCCATGAAACGTGCTCCGCCGGCAACTGCGCCTAATGCTATCGCATCGTTGCCGATCATGAACATGCGTTTTTGCCCATCCGCTTTTTCAAGATACATATCAACACGGTCAAAGTTCAGTTCTTGTTTCATATATGTTGAGCCTTTTTCAATGGCTTCAAGATTCTTTTCAACAATCTGCTGCCCTTTTTTCCCGTAAATCTCCTGAACGACATTTTGGAATTGTGATGTTCCAAGATCAAGCACAGCACTTGTTGCACCAATTGCAACCATATTTTTCATTAATGAAGTACCTAACTCTGCGGCAATCTCTGTAAATGGCACGGAATACAAAACAGCGTTGCAGTCATCAGGAATAACTGGATTAAACTTTGAATCTGCAAGAACTAGGCCGCCCTTGCGAAGCTCATATACGTTCACATCGATTGTTTCCTGATCAAAAGCTACTAATATATCAAGATCATCCGAAATAGCACGAACTTGAGTTGTGCTGACGCGGATTTTATTATTTGTATGACCGCCTTTTATTCGAGATGAGAAATGACGGTAGCCATATAAATAATAGCCCATTCTGTTTAATGCGATTGAAAACACTTCTCCGGTACTTTCGATACCTTCACCTTGCTGTCCTCCAACTTTCCATGAAAGTTGACTGATCATGTGCCCTACACCCCTTCTTAAGAAACACTTATATATTTTTCGCCCTATTTAAGAGCTCTTACACACGTAATTAAATATTGTTAGAATTTGTACTAAACGTTTACAATTGTAGAACGAACATGAGAAAAAAACAAGCGTTTCAGGGAAATAAACATGCTTTTGCTGTTTATTTTTTTGATTTTTGCAAATCTTATATTCATTCATTCCGATTACGTGATTATGCAACCCGAAACCTTTGTCTAAAAAGGAATGGAATCAGCAAAATTTTTATACATAAATTTTTCAACCTGGCTTTCTGAATAATGCTTCGAGAGTGTATTCAGTAAGTAAGGGTACTGTTCATAGCCTTCAAGCCCTTCAATCGTTTCATCTATCCCGTCAAAATCAGATCCAAATCCTACAGCATTTTCTCCTGCAAGACCACATACGTAATCTAAGTGATTAAGAAGATGCTTCATTGAAGCCCTTGAGCGGGAAGAGGTAAATTGCGGCACGAACGTTATGCCAATCAAACCATTTTTTGCAACGATGGCTTTAATTTGATCGTCTTTTAAATTTCTTGGATGGGGACACAGTGCATACGAATTTGAATGACTGGCAATCGGATGGTCTGCAAGCTGAATGACATCCCAAAAGCTTCGTTCGGAAAGGTGAGATACGTCTGTCCACATGTGATAATGATTTAATTTCCCGACTACATGTCTCCCATAAAATGATAGACCTGCATTTCTTGTTTCGAGCGCCCCATCAGCAAGTAAATTAGCAAAATTCCAGGTCAGTCCCGCTGATCTAACTCCAAGCTGCTGAAAAATGGAAAGAAGGCTTAAATCATGGCCGATCGGGTCGCAGCCTTCAAGTGTCAAAATGGCTCCAATTTCATCATCCTTTAACGCAAGAAGATCCTGTTTTGTCCTTATATGTATGATCTTTTCAAATCCATTAATAATCCGATCATAAAAGATGGAAGCCTGTGCAAAGGCGGCTTCTAATTTATTCGTGACATCAACTGGTATAAAGATGGCAAAGCACTGGACTTTTGCTCCAAACTGAAATAGCTTTTCAATGGTGACATGCAGATTCAGGTCATTCCATTCACTAATTTCAGGCCTGCGCCATAATTGATAGAGCAAATCACAATGAGCATCAAAAATACGCACGTCATCATCTCTCCTAAAGATAAAAAAAGGGCTGTGTTTGTAAAAAGGAATGTTTTCCGCATGGAATTCGTTCACGTATACGGAATCAATTTATTCCCCGTTTATGCTTAAAAAAATCCAAAAGAATTTTTAGCGATCTATGATGGAAAAAAAGGATATAAAAAGAGCGAAATAAAAACAAACCTGTTTGCGTGACCCGCAAACAGGTTGATCATTTTGTCTATTTAACGAGGCTCAATAATTAATTTAATGGCCGTACGCTCTTCTCCATCAATGAGAATATCCGTAAAGGCAGGAATACAGATTAAATCAACACCGCTCGGGGCAACAAACCCTCTGGCAATAGCTACTGCTTTTACAGCCTGGTTAAGTGCTCCGGCTCCAATTGCCTGGATTTCGGCGGCGCCTCTTTCACGCAGGACACCTGCTAGTGCTCCCGCTACAGAGTTAGGATTGGACTTTGCTGAAACTTTTAATATTTCCATTTCTAGTATCCCCCTTATTTTTCAATAGATCGTGAATGTACATTGGATCATGCCTTATTAGATCTGTTCGGAGGGCCCATCCCCTTTATGAAGCCTTCTGAACCTCTTTCACAGCCATTCCATTGATACTATATTCACTAGAGGGAACTAGTATTCCTGCTTGCTTCACTATTTTTTCTAAAATTTCTAAATATATATTCTATTCAAAAAACATATGATCATCATTAATTAAAATGCGGTCAATTTTCAAGGCTTTTCCTGTTTTTTCTTGAACATCGATTACTACTGCGCTTAGCTGCGCCTTGCCTTCAGTTACCTCAAATCGTACAGGGAGGCTCGTCAGGAAGCGTTTTATGACCGCCTCTCTCTCGACTCCAAGGATGCCGTCATATGGACCTGTCATGCCCACATCTGTGATGAAAGCAGTCCCCTGATCAAGAATCCTCTCATCTGCCGTTTGTACGTGAGTATGTGTTCCGACAACGGCCGTCACTTCTCCATCCAAATACCAGCCCATGGCCTGCTTCTCACTCGTTGCTTCAGCATGAAAATCGACAAAAATAATGGACGTTCTTTTTTTAGCTTCTTCAATCAGCTCATCCGCTTTTTTAAATGGACAATCAATTGGCGCCAAGAACGTTCGTCCCTGTAAGTTAATCACAGCGATTTCTTTGCCGTCGCAAGTTATATATGCAATGCCATTACCCGGAGTGCCTTCAGGAAAATTCGCAGGACGGATTAGATTTGGATAATTATCAATGAATTCAAAGATTTCCCGCTTATCCCATGTATGGTTTCCCATCGTCACAACCTGTGCGCCAGCCTGATTCAGCTCGTGATAAATCTTTTCAGTAATTCCTTTTCCGTGTGCTGCATTTTCTCCGTTTACAATCGTCAGGGACGGTCTGTATTTACGTTTTAGCTTTGGCAAATATTCTTTTATCATATCTCTACCTGGAGATCCGACTACATCTCCTACAAATAATAGTTTCATGCTTCGCTTATACCTTCTCTCAAATGGTGTGTGCCTACCCTTAAGTTTTGCACAGATTGCAAAAAAAATAAAGCGATGCAGAAGGCATCGCTTTATTTCGCATATTCCACAGCTCTCGTCTCACGGATAACTGTTACTTTAATATGACCTGGGTAATCTAATTCTTCTTCAATCCGCTTGCGGATATCCCGTGCTAAACGGTGTGCCTGAAGATCGTCGATCGTATCCGGTTTAACCATGATACGCACTTCACGGCCTGCCTGAATAGCGAAGGATTTTTCAACTCCTTCGTAAGATTCGGAAATCTCTTCAAGCTTTTCTAAGCGGCGAATATAGTTTTCAAGCGTTTCGCTTCTTGCGCCGGGACGTGCTGCAGATAAAGCATCTGCTGCCGCGACCAGAACGGCGATAACCGAAGTCGGCTCCTGATCGCCATGATGCGAAGCAATACTGTTTATAACAACCGGGTGTTCCTTGTACTTCGTAGCAAGTTCGACTCCAATTTCAACATGGCTTCCTTCTACTTCATGATCAATCGCCTTACCGATATCGTGCAGTAATCCTGCGCGTTTGGCAAGAGTAACATCTTCACCCAGTTCTGCAGCCATGAGTCCTGATAAATAAGCGACCTCCATGGAATGCTTTAATACATTTTGACCATAGCTCGTTCTGAACTTTAAACGGCCCATAATCTTGATTAAATCTGGATGCAGTCCGTGAACACCAACTTCAAATGTTGTTTGCTCACCAACCTCGCGGATGTATTCATCAACTTCACGGCGTGATTTTTCAACCATTTCTTCAATACGTGCTGGATGGATGCGTCCATCTTGAACAAGCTTGTCTAGGGCAATTCTGGCTGTTTCCCTGCGAATTGGGTCAAATCCAGATAAAATAACTGCTTCTGGAGTATCATCAATAATGAGGTCAATACCAGTTAATGTTTCAAGTGTTCTAATGTTGCGCCCTTCACGTCCAATGATGCGGCCTTTCATTTCATCATTTGGAAGGTTAACGACAGATAC
This sequence comes from Bacillus sp. V2I10, assembly GCF_030817055.1. Taxonomy (NCBI): domain Bacteria; kingdom Bacillati; phylum Bacillota; class Bacilli; order Caryophanales; family Bacillaceae; genus Bacillus; species Bacillus sp. V2I10. Next base: position 3,497,818 of record NZ_JAUSYV010000001.1, read on the forward strand.
CGTTGTTTCAGCTACATGATCTGCTGCACAACGCTGGATTGCAAGGGAAAGTATTTCTTTCGCTCGTTTATCCGCTTCTTCTTTCGCACGGTTTTCGCTTTCTTTAACAGTTACAGCGATATCATGCGAAAGCTCATTTTCAACCTTTTCGAGAATGATCTGCTTTGCCTCTTCACGAGTTAAGCTGGAAATACGCTCAAGCTCTGATTGTTGTTTACGCACCATCTCGTCCACTTTGCTTTCCATCTCTTCAATATGCTGTTGTCTTTCATTTAGAGAATCTTCTTTTTTCTCAAGCATGTTCTCACGCTTGTCTACAGATTCATCCTTACGATCAAGATTCTCTTCTTTTTGTAATAAGCGATTTTCTTGTTTTTGCAGCTCATTTCGTCGTTCACGAATTTCTTGCTCTGCTTCTGTCCGAAGCTTGTGAATGTCATCCTTTGCCTCAAGCAACGCTTCTTTCTTCGTCGCTTCAGCATCACGCTTCGCATCTTCAAGAATTTGCTCAGCAGTTCCTTTCGCACCGGCAATTTTCGCTTCTGCAATGGATTTACGAACAAAATAGCCAACAACTGCACCGACGATTAGGCCAAGCAAAATGGAGATGATCATTGTAATGGGATCCATCATTTCACCTCCTCTTGCTATGAACTTGTTTCTTGCTAGATTTAAGTGTCGGCATGTATATTGCATAACGTTCTTCAACATACAGCACAAAGCTTAAGGGTTTCATGGAGACCTGCAGCAATCCTGCTGCACAGATTAACATTTGCTTTCATAGTGCCTCGCTAAAAGTTCTAACAAAATAATAATACACCCTAATTGTAAATGTGTGAAATTTTCTTGTCAAGCCTGTCATTCTGGCGTTTCTAAAGCAATTGAGAATTTTCAAGCATTGCCTTACATTTCTTGAACAGGAAAAGTCAGGGTTGTCTCTTCATTGTATGGTGTATTTTTACTTTCACATACAAAAAAGAGGCGATGATCGCCTCTTTTTAATCTTCCAGTAAATCTAATTCTTCTTGTCCATCTGGAGCAACCGCCACTTCATCCAAGCCGTAGTGGCTGCGGATTTTTTCCTGAATCTCTAAGCGGATGCTAGGATTCTCCTTCAGGAAGATTTTTGCGTTTTCTCTTCCCTGTCCTAAACGCTCCTCATTGTACGAATACCATGAACCGCTCTTTTGAACAATATCAATTTCTGTTCCAAGATCAATGATCTCGCCTTCTTTAGAGATGCCTTCCCCGTACATAATGTCAACCTCTGCAACACGGAAAGGAGGTGCAACTTTGTTTTTGACAACTTTGATTTTGGTTTTATTGCCGACCATCTCATTGCCCTGTTTCAGCGTTTCAGCACGGCGAACCTCTAAACGTACCGAAGAATAAAACTTCAGTGCGCGTCCGCCTGGAGTTGTTTCAGGATTACCGAACATAACTCCTACTTTTTCACGGATCTGGTTAATGAAAATAGCAATTGTTTTTGATTTGCTGATTGCTCCGGATAATTTACGCAATGCCTGTGACATAAGACGAGCCTGCAAGCCTACGTGAGCATCTCCCATTTCCCCTTCGATTTCAGCTTTTGGAACTAAAGCTGCTACAGAGTCAATGACTAGAATATCCACCGCTCCGCTTCGAACCAGCGCTTCAGCAATTTCAAGCGCCTGCTCTCCTGTATCCGGCTGTGAGAGAAGAAGTTCATCTATATTTACACCAAGCTTTTGAGCATATACAGGGTCAAGGGCATGTTCTGCATCTATAAACGCAGCCTGTCCTCCCTTTTGCTGTACTTCTGCTATCGCATGAAGGGCAACTGTCGTTTTACCTGAGCTCTCAGGTCCATATATTTCTATAATTCTTCCACGTGGATATCCGCCAACCCCAAGTGCTGTATCAAGTGCAAGTGAACCGCTTGGAGATGTAGAGATCTTCCGGTCAGTCTGTTCACCGAGTTTCATAATTGAACCTTTACCAAATTGCTTTTCTATTTGTTTCAGTGCCATATCTAAGGCAGCTTGACGATCGCTCACTGAGTTTCCTCCTTTAGTTATCAACCTATTAATAATATACCTTTTATTCGAACGTTTGACAAGTAAAAAACGAACATTTATTCGGTTTTTTTAAACGTGATAACAGACTGAAAATTCTCTTTTCTCTTAATGAAAATAAGAAATTTATGCCTCTTAATCAGCTAAAATACTAAATTGCCTTTTTGCCTGATTTTGCGGATTATCTAGTAAAAAAGAAAAATACAGCTTATTCTGCTGTATTTTCCATTAATGCTTTAATAATCAGGTAACAGCCGTATTTCACTGTACGTCTGCGAATGCCGTTGCGGCTTCCTGCAAGATGAAGGAGAACGGTTCTTACCGGCTGATCTTTAAATGCCAGCCCGATATAGACGGTTCCAGGTTTTTTCCCTTCAACAGGATCTTCCCCTGCGATGCCGGTAAAGCTGATTCCGATATCACTATTTGCAAGCTTCCTGATTTGTTCAGCCATTTCTTTGGCACATTGTTCGCTGACAGCCCCATGCTGATCAAGTGTTTCTTCAGATACTTTTAAGATGGATTGCTTTACTTCATTTGTGTAGCAGACAATTGTACCTTTAAAAACATCAGATGTTCCTTTAACTGCTGTCAGCTGATCTGAAAAAAGGCCGCCGGTTAAACTCTCTGCGGCTGAAATCGTCATGTCTCTTTGTCTGAGATGTCTGAGCAATTCATCAGCGAGGGTTGTCTGGTCATAACCGTAGAAAAAGGCTCCAACTCTGCTGTTTATTGTTTTCTCCATTTCATTAATCAGGCGGACAGCTTCAGATTCATTTTGATGGCGCGCCGTCAATCTGAGCGTAACTTCCCCGTCACCCGCAAGCGGTGCAATCGTCGGATTGGTTTGGGCATCAATCAAATCCTGAATATCCGTCTCAAGCTGCGATTCGCCTATGCCAAAGTATCGAAGAACCCTCGAAATAATTTTGTCATTCTGGCCAAGCTTCTCTCTAAAGTATGGGAGCCCGAACTTCATAAACATCGGTTTCATTTCGCTGGGCGGGCCAGGCAGCAGCATATAAATCCGCTCATCCGCATCTATTGCCATTCCCGGCGCCATTCCGTGCTCATTTTTTAAGACGTGAGAATCCTCAATGACAAGAGCTTGTTTTTTATTGTTTTCAGACATGCTTCTTTTAACTTTGACAAAATAGTCTTCAATGCTGCGAAGGGCTTCTTCATCAGTCACAAGCTTCTTGCCCAGAATATTTGCGATTGTTTCTTTAGTTAAATCATCTTTAGTAGGTCCAAGACCGCCTGTGAAAATGATAATGTTCGAACGCTCTTTGGCAATCTTTACTGCCTGCTCAAGTCTTGCAGGATTATCACCTACAACCGTGTGATAATAGACATTAAGACCATTCTCAGCCAGCTGCTGAGATAAAAACTGGGCATTAGAGTTAACTATTTGCCCAAGAAGCAATTCGGAACCTACTGCAATAATTTCTGTTTTTGACGTCATATGAACTCCCCCTCTGATTGAAGAATTACTTGGAATTCAGTAATGCGGCTTTATTTTTTGCAAAATAGTCCCATCCTGAATAAACCGTAAAGAATAATGCTACCCATAATGCGATATCTGCAAACGGGAATGAAATGAAAACAAATGGAATGTTGTGTAAAAGCAAGGCTGAAATGGCGATAATTTGTGCCCATGTTTTAATTTTCCCAAGCATGTTTGCTGCAACCACTTCCCCTTCGCCGGCAAGCACAAGACGCAAACCTGTTACAGCGAATTCACGGCTGATAATGATAATCACGATCCAAGATGGGGCAAGTCCAAGCTCAACTAAAATAATTAAGGCTGCAGAAACAAGCAATTTATCTGCAAGCGGATCTAAAAATTTCCCTAAATTCGTAACCATATTCAGCTTTCGCGCATAATAGCCGTCAATCCAGTCAGTAGTAGACGCAATAATGAATAATATTGCCCCGGCGAGATGCGTGACGGGAATGGAAGCGTCCCCTATATACAGGGTGCCCCAGTCAAAAGGAGCAAGCATAATCACCATGAATACTGGGATTAATAGGATTCTTGAGATGGTAATGCGATTCGGTAAATTCATGTTTTTTCCTCCAGAGTGTAAATTATGTATCAGAAAATATAAAAGAAAGAAAAGCCATCTTGAAGATGACTTTACTCCTTAGTATATACAATCTGCATATCTTGTCTTACTGTTTTTTTAGGATCAATCTGATATTCTACAGGCTGTCCATTTACCTTCACTTCAGCAGCTGAAGCATTTCCAATGACAATAAAGGCTTCTGTTTCATTTGTAAAATCATGCGCCTCGGTTTGATCCTTCTTCAGCATGCCGCTGAAGAATTTTTTTCCTGATGCATTTCGGATCTCAATCCAAGTCTGCCCCTTAGAACTGACCTCAAGCTTAAATTCTTTTGCTTTTTTCAGCTCATATACCGCTTTTCTGGCTGTTTTTTCTTTGAATGTGAGTACTGAAGCCTGCTCTTCAGGTTTTTCATCTTCCGGCTTTTCTTCTTTGACTTTTTCATCCGTTGCATCTTTCTCTTCAGGCTCTTTAGAATCTGATGCATTTTTTTCGTCGTTTTCAATGGAATCATATTCATTTTCGGCGCTTGAAATTTGCTTAGTCTGGTCTTCTGTGTTTTTTGCACCGTCCGGCTTGTCCTTCTGTACAAAAATCCAGATAACGACCGCTACTAGTAAAACCAATACGATTATTAAGATCCTGGGCAATATTTCCAAAGCCTTTGATGCTGACTTCGGAAGCTCTTTATGTGTTTTCACCCTCGAAAGCTCAGGAGTATCATCTGAATAAACAACCGGTATTTCGTTTTTATGCTCCTCGAAAATCCGATCTGGATCCAGCCCTACTGTTTCTGCATACTGTTTAATAAAAGCCCGCACATAAAAATTCCCCGGCATAATGCCGTAATTGCCTTCTTCAATTCCGATAAGATACCGCTTTTGAATTTTTGTCATTGCCTGGAGATCGTCAAGACTTAATTTCCGCTCTTCTCTCGCCTGTTTTAGTCGATTTCCTAGTTCACTCAACCGTAACACCTTCCATATCTAAAAATCAAACCCGGAAAAACTCGATTCATCAAACATTTGAGGTTCAGATGCTTCCTCATATGTAATCTTTTCATCCGGATCGTTTCGAAGTTCAATTATATAGTCAAAATCATCGAGTGTATACTCTGTATTTTGCACAAACATGTCCGGATGCTCGACAACTTTTGTAGCAGACAGCCTCATTATTTCTCTCACAAGCTGCAAATGCTTTTCAGAGCCTCTTCTTGTGGAAACAATCCCATCAATAATAAATACATTCTCAACACTGTACTCATCTGCAATCAGCTGGCTTCTGATTGTCTGTTTTAATAAAGTTGAAGACACAAAAAGCCATCTTTTGTTTGCACACACACTTGAAGCGACAATTGATTCTGTTTTGCCGACGCGGGGCATGCCTCTTATGCCGATCAGTTTGTGGCCTTCCTGCTTATATAATTCAGCCAAAAAGTCCACAAGCAGTCCAAGCTCATCTCTTACAAACCGGAATGTTTTTTTATCATCTGCATCACGCTGTATGTATCTTCCGTGCCGGACAGCAAGTGTATCTCTTAATTTAGGCTTGCGCAATTTTGTTACTTTTATATGATCCATTGTATCTAAAATCGATTCAAGACGCTGGATTTGCTCATTATTCGAGCACTTAAGAAGCAGCCCCCTGCGGCTGTCATCCACGCCGTTAATAGTGACTATATTTATAGAAAGCATCCCGAGCAGCGAAGAAATATCGCCAAGAAGTCCGGGACGGTTTTTTTGAATTTCATACTCTAAATACCATTCCTGCATCTCCAAAAAAGGACCCCCTTCAAAACCAGGTCTATAACACCTATATCCTTATCATAAAGCATTTTGATGAAAGAGGAAAGAATAATTCCTTGACAATATAAAAGGGGGTATGTGGACCTAGAATGCACGGCTCTTTTTTCATTCTTTTGCGAGACTCATCGATTAGATTGGAACAGGTCTTCAGAAAATTGAACTTTCAGAGGGATCCTTAATCACTGATTTCTGTTTTTTCCATAAAAAAGAGAGGACCTGCGTCCCCTCTTTATCTTGTACCATTATTTTGCACTAGTTTAACCATCATGTTTGCAATGGCATGCTGTTCTTCTTTAGAAGCCACGCTCCAAAGATCAGCCAGTACTCTTTCCTGATCATTTTTTGGATCAACTTGTTTTGCTAAGTAATCACCGATTTCGTAAGCTAAGTCAGTTACAGCTTCTGTTTTCATTCCATCTCCTTCAGCGTGATGTAGACGGTCGCCGAGGAAATTTTTCCATGAATCCCAGTTTTCTAAAACAGACATTATAACCCCTCCTAATTAAGTGGAATACAATGTTAGTTTGTCTTGCATGATCTGATTTATACGGATAGCTGCAAAAAATTTATGTATGCCAGCCGCCGTTTACTGAAAGCACTTGACCTGTTATATAGCTTGCATGATTTGAGGATAAAAACAAAACAGCGTCCGCAATCTCTTCAGGCTTGCCAATCCGCCCTAATGGAATTTCATCCTTAAGATCAGCCAGATCCTCCTCAGAAAAAGATTGAAGCATGTCAGTAGCAACCGCTCCCGGCGCTATCGCATTGACTCTGATGCCTGATGGGGCCAATTCTTTTGCCAGTGCCTTTACAAATGTATTCTGTCCGCCTTTAACCATGCTGTAAAGGACTTCACAAGAAGCGCCTATTTCTCCCCAAATGGAGGATATCACAACAATGTTACCGCTTTTTCTACTTACCATGGAAGGAATCAATTCCTTTGAAATCATATAGGGACTTGTTATTTGCAGCTGTACCATTTGCTGAATTTCTTCATCTTTCATATCTGTTATTAATCCAAAGAAACTCCTGCCGCTATTTAACACGAGCAAATCAATAGGATCTGCAAGCTGCTTCACAAGCTGACCCGGCCCATCCGCCATTGAAAGATCTGTTTTTACCATCGTGCAGTCAGCCTGCAGATCTTTTATAAGATTTAGTATGCTTTCTTCATTTTTGTGATAATGGAGATATAATTTATACCCTTCCAATGCAAGCTTTTTGGCAATTGCTTTTCCGATTCCGCCGCTCGCACCTGTAATTAAAGCTGTTTTTTTCATTTTTTTCTCCTTAAGATTAAGGCTATACCTATTCAAGATAAAAAAACATCCTTAGAAAGGATGCTTTACTTCGGTACTACTTGACAGACTGAAAACAATTTTTCATCAATCACTTCATTCAGCGTATGGTGAATATCATCATTTGTCAATTGTTCCAGCATCGGGACAACATCAAACAAATTCATTTCATTAAAGGAATAGCGGGTGAATTGGTTCGCAATATATTCCGGTGAATTAATCGCTCTTAGAAAAGAACCGATTTTCTTTTTCTTGGCATTCTCAAGACGTTCTGCAGGAATGCCTTCCTGTTTTGCCTTAAGCAGAGTATTCTTAATTTCCTCAGCAAGCTGATCGGGCTGATCTGTATCTCCGCCTATCATTGCAAAGCCAAAACCGTTCTCTTCCGTGTAATCAAAACTGAATGTGTCATCGATAAGGCCATTCTCATAGAGCTGGGTATAGGTATCAGTGCTTTTGCCAAAAACCATATCAAGAATCAGGTTCATTGACAGTTCGTGTTTTAAAAGCTCCTCACCGGACCGATCAGCCTGTTTTGCCTTCAACCCAACTAAACACTTCGAAGATTGAACGTTCATTTTTAGTTTTTCTAATGGTTTTGCTACAGTATCCGGTTCATCCACTTCAGCACGTTTGATTTCGGATTGAGGTTTAAATTCTTTCTTATCCTGATTTTCACGGATTTGGGAAAGAATTTGCTCTGGATCGATCGGACCAACGACAAAAAGCAGCATATTGCTTGGATGGTAAAACGTATTGTAGCATTCGTAGAGCAGGTCTTTTGTAATTTTTGAAATAGATTCAACGGTTCCTGCAATATCAATTCCTACCGGATGTTTATGAAACATATTCTGAATTAATCCAAAATAGAGTCTCCAATCAGGATTGTCATCGTACATATTAATCTCCTGTCCGATGATGCCTTTTTCTTTCTCAACTGATTTTTCACTAAAATAAGGCTCCTGAACGAAATCGATGAGCGTTTCTAAATTCTTCTCGACATTTGACGTGCTTGAAAATAGGTAAGCCGTTCGTGTAAACGATGTAAAGGCATTAGAAGACGCACCCTGCTTGCTGAAATCTTGAAAAACGTCTCCGTCTTCTTTTTCAAACAGCTTATGCTCTAAAAAATGAGCGATCCCATCTGGAACTAATTTCATTTCATTTTGGTCAAGAGGCACAAATTGATTATCGATTGAACCGTATTTTGTTGTAAATGTTGCATATGTCTTATTAAAACCTTTTTTAGGAAGGACATATACATCAAGTCCATTTTTCATTTTTTCATAAAAGAGTTCTTCTTGAAGCTGATCAAACTTTATGGATTTTGTCATTGTGCACCCTCCATTCCTTTTAAGAAATAGATCGTATCAAGCTGAATCTTTTTAGCTGCCGCGATGATTTCCTCTTTTGTAACCTTTTCAATGCCCTGCAGATATTTATCAAAAGGTTCATTTATATTGGAAATCACGTTATGATAGAGAACTTCAACAGACCCGTATGAAGTATCAATCGTTTCAAGGAGCTGATTTTTAATGACTGCTTTAGTCTGTTCAATATCTTTTTCTTCAAAATCTCCATTTTTCATTGCTTCGAGCTGTTCTTTAATAATCGTTACCGCACGTTCATAATTGGCAAATTCAATTCCTGACATAACCATTAAGAGTCCTTTGTGACTCTCAACTCTTGAAGCCGCATAGTAAGCAAGGCTTTCTTTTTCACGGACATTAATGAAAAGCTTAGAATGCGAAAATCCGCCGAAAATGCCATTGAACACTTGCAAAGCATAGTAGGATTGATCTCCATATGTGCAGTTGGTGCGGTAGCCGATGTTCAATTTTCCTTGTTTAACATCCTGATTTTCAATCACTTCATTTGGCTCTGAAATCTCTTTTTCAGTGATGGATTTTTCTACAGATTGATGAGCATTTTCGCTGAATGTAAAGAATCTTTTTGTATACTCGCTGACCTCTTCTGCTGAAACATCGCCAACAACATACAAATCCATTTTATCTTCTTTTAAAGCTTTTTTATAATACTCATACAGACTTGCAGATGTAATTTGTTCTAGATGATCAATTTCCCCGTTTACATGCAGGCGATATGGTTCATCCTTGCACATCTCTTGAACAAGTCGTAAATTGGAATATCTCATTTTGTCATCAAATACAGCCTGAATGCGCTGTTTCATGGTCCGTTTTTCCTGATTTATGATTTCATCAGGGAATGACTCATCCTTTACAACTGGAGACAGGATGATTTCAGACAGCAGATGAAGCGCTTTTTCCAGCAGGGGTGTCTGATCTGATAAAAAGCGTTCATTTGCAACTTCAATCCGGATCGATATGATATGATGATCGCCTTTTTTTGATAAATCCACAAATAAGGTCGCACCGTAAAGCTCATCAAGGTGCTTTCTAAGCTCCGTGCTGGTCGGAAAAGATTTCGTGCCCCGCTGCAGCATATAAGGCAGCAGCGCTCTGAATGTGACATCCTCTTCGTTCAGCGGTGCCAGCATTTTAAATACAAGTGAATTTGTTTTAAATTTATTCGTTTGAACGGTGTGAAGTGTTAACCCATTAATTGTTTCAATTTGTTCTTTTAAAAAATCCATTGTAACCCTCCTTGCGTGACAGATTCCATTTTATTTTTTCCTGTTTTATAAATTAGCCTATGGATTCATTCTAGTAATTATATCAACTTTAGGATAATTAAGGAAATGTTAACCCTGAATCAATAAAGAAAGAAAAGACGCAATGCAGCCAATTTGCGCCCTAAGCATGCTTTAAAGCAGGTTTTGATTGTTTTGAATGTTTGATAAAGAATAGGACAATTAAAACAGCAAACAAGCTTACACCCGCAGAAACGTAATAAACCCAATGATCTCCAACAGACATAATATAGGCATAAACAGGAGGTCCTGCTTCTATAAACCTCATTGAACTGTAAATCGAAATAATGGTTCCCCGTTCTTCCTTTTGAACTCCTTCAGTTATTAGCGCGTCGAGTGCAGGCAAAGAGACGCCGATTCTAACTCCGCTTATAATTAAAAAGAGAATTAAAAAAGTAAAACTATGCTGTATTCTAATGACAACAAAGGATACAGTCAGAAGGGCCATGCCAAAAGTAATGACGATTTTCATCAGCTGTTTATTCTGGCCAATTCTTCTCCCGGCAATAAAAGAACTGATGGATAGGGCCAGCAGAGGAACAGCAAGCATGGCTCCTTTATAAATCCCTTTAATGTATATTGCTTTCAAGAGTATCAGACAAATAAAAAAGCACGCCAAATAAGACGATCATACAAGCGGAACAGATGACAAAGCAATAAGATCAAGCTTCTTTTTCGCTCCCATTCTTTTCACCTTTGTTATTGCATTGTTTAGATTTTGCCTCTAATTGAAAAAACTATACTCGGAGGCACCGAAATAACTGTCCTCAGCGATTTTTAGAAAATATAAAAGCGGCCTGGCCTCAATAAATGAGGCCAGGCCGCTTTTGTCTTTTTAGCGTTTTCCTTTTTCGTAAGGAGTTCCAAGCGCTTTTGGTGCATCTGCACGTCCAATGAATCCAGTTAAAGCGAGGATTGTTAAAACGTAAGGAGTAATTAACAAGTACATTGTCGGTATGCCTTCAAGCAATGGCAGCTGACCGCCGATTACGCTCAGACCCTGGGCCAGTCCAAAGAAAATGGCAGCTCCCATAGCACCAAGAGGATGCCATTTACCGAAGATAAGAGCAGCAAGAGCCATGAATCCCTGTCCGCTGATTGTTGCATGGCTGAAATCACGAGCAATGATTGTCGCATAAACAGCACCGCCGACACCTGCGAAAGCTCCGCTTAAAATAACGCCGATATAACGCATTTTTACAACATTAATACCCATCGTATCTGCTGCCATCGGATGTTCTCCGACTGAACGCAAACGAAGACCAAAAGGTGTTTTATACATGACAAACCAAACGGCAAACGCTGTAATAATCGCAATGTAAGTTGTAATATATCCATTTGAGAAAAATAGCGGTCCGATTACAGGTATATCGCTCAGCAGCGGTATATCAATTTTGCTGAAACTTTCTGTAATGCGATCTGTTTGTCCTTTTCCGTAAAACAATTTTACAAGAAAAAGCGATAAACCGATGGCAAGAAAGTTAATGGCTACTCCGCTTACAACCTGATCGGCACGGAATGTGATCGATGCTACCGCATGAAGAATGGAGAGCAGCGCTCCTGCACCCATCGCAACTAAAATGGAAAGCCACGGGGTTGCATCTCCGAATGCGTCGGCGTATGTCAGGTTAAAAACGATGGCAACGAAGGCTCCAATAACCATTAATCCTTCAAGCCCTATATTAACTACTCCGGACCGTTCACTGAACATGCCTCCAAGTGCAGTGAAAATAAGCGGAGCGGCAACGAATAACGCTGTAGGGATGATGAGTTCTAGCATTTGCAGAATGCTCACTTATTTCCCCTCCTTCTTGAAACGCAGTAAAATCCAACGTATGAAATAGCTTGAAGCAACGAAAAGAATAATTAGTGCTATAACAATTTCAACAAGCTCATAAGGCACTCCGGCTTCAGACGGCATGTTAAGTGCCCCTACTTTTAAACCGCCAAATAAAGCAGCTGCGAAGATGATGCCGAGGGCTGTGTTTCCTCCCAAAAGGGCTACAGCGATTCCATCAAATCCGACACCTGTAAATCCTCCTTTAACTGAAACATACTGGAATGTTCCAAGCCCTTCCATGGCACCGGCAATTCCTGCAAATGCCCCTGAAATGACCATTGAAAGGATAATGTTGCGACTTACATTCATACCTGCATATTGTGCAGCATCCTGATTAAATCCTACTGATCTGAGTTCATATCCTTTAGTTGTCTTCTCAAGCAGGAACCACATGACTAGAGCTCCAATTAACGCAAGGAATATTCCATAGTGCATTCTTGAATAGTCTGTCATTGTCTGGAAGAATTCAGAGCTTAATGAAGCAGAAGGGAAAATATTTTCTGATTTATCCCCTTTATCAGATAAAACATACTGAATTAAATGGTTAGTTAAATATAAGGCAATATAGTTCATCATGATCGTCACGATTACTTCATGAACTTTGAATTTCGCTTTCAATAGCCCTGGTATGAATCCCCATAACGCACCAGCAAAGGCAGCAACAATAATTGAGAGCGGCAAATGAATGATTTTTGGAAGTTCAAATGCTACCCCAACCCATACAGCTGCAAACCAGCCTACAATCAGCTGTCCTTCAACTCCGATATTGAATAAACCTGTGCGGAATGCAAAAGCTACAGCAAGTCCGGCAAAAATATATGGAGTTAACTGGCGAATGGTTTCCCCGATATAGTAGGTATCTCCGAAGATTCCGTTCCATAATGCAGTGTAGCCGGCTACTGGGTCATATCCTGTAACGAGCATGATAATCGCTCCGCAGATCAATCCAAGCAATACAGCAATTACGGGTACAATAATATTAAGATAGCGTGCTATATTCATGATGATGCACCTGCTTCCCTGCGGCTGCTTCCTGCCATGAGCAAACCTAGTTCCTGCTCAGTTGTCTCCTTTGGATTTACAATCGCAACGATTTTCCCTTCATATATAACAGCGATCCGGTCGCTTACATTCATGATTTCCTCAAGTTCAAAGGAGATGAGAAGAACAGCTTTTCCTTTATCTCTCTGCTCAATTAAGCGTCTATGAATAAATTCAATCGCACCGACATCAAGTCCCCTTGTCGGCTGTGCTGCAATCAGCAAATCAGGATCTCTGTCTACTTCACGGCCAATGATGGCTTTTTGCTGATTTCCTCCTGAAAGTGCACGTGCAAGTGTAGAACTGCTTGGAGTTCTGACATCAAACTCTTTGATCAGCTTTTCGGCTTTGTCATAAATCGCTTTAAAATTAAGCACGCCTTTTTTTGAATAAGGCTTCTGATAATAGGTTTGCAGGACCATATTTTCACCGACCGGAAAATCCAGCACCAATCCATGCTTGTGGCGATCCTGCGGGATATGTCCTACACCTGCTTCAGTTATCTGACGTGGACGCTGATTTCGGATATCTTTGCCATTTAAAAGAATGGAGCCTGACTCTGACGTCATTAATCCGGTGATGGCTTCTATCAATTCAGATTGACCGTTGCCGTCCACTCCTGCGATTCCGACAATTTCACCGGCTTTAACAGATAGATTCAATGAATCAATAACGGTTACATTCCGGCTGTCTTTGACGACAAGGTCTTCAATTTTCAGCACTTCTTCTGCTGGAACAGCTTCTTTTTTTTGCGTAGTAAAGAGAACCTCTCTTCCTACCATCAGTGCTGCGAGTTCGTTCGGATTTGTCTCGGCTACATTCACAGTGCCGATTCCTTCACCTTTTCGAATAACGGTAACACGGTCACAGACTTCCATAATTTCTTTCAGTTTATGAGTAATCAATATGATTGATTTGCCTTCTTTGATAAGTGTTTTCATGATGCCGATCAATTCTTTGATTTCCTGTGGAGTAAGCACAGCTGTCGGCTCATCAAAAATTAAGATTTCAGCTCCGCGGTAAAGCGTTTTTAAAATCTCCACACGCTGCTGCGTTCCAACAGAAATATCACTTATTTTTGCAGAAGGATTTACAGCAAGTCCATATTTCTCTGAGATATCTTTTACCTGCTTTTCTGCATCCTTCAAATTGATTTTTCCTGTTTTAGTAGGCTCATTGCCGAGAATAATATTTTCAGTAACTGAAAAATTATTGACAAGCATGAAATGTTGGTGTACCATACCTATTCCCAGATCATTTGCAATGTTAGGGTTGGTAATATTGACAGTCTTGCCTTTTACTCTTATCTCGCCTTTTTCGGGCTGATATAGACCGAATAGAACGTTCATTAAAGTCGATTTTCCTGCGCCATTTTCTCCCAAAAGCGCGTGGATTTCGCCCTTTTTTACCTGTAAATTGATATTATCGTTTGCGACGATTCCCGGAAATTCTTTGCGAATTCCAAGCATTTCAATTACATATTCCAACATGATCACTCCTTTTTCCTGAAGCTCATTGATGATTAAGATGATAGATGTTAGGAAATTTATGTTTACCCTTGTATTAATAGTTTCATTGACTTCCATTTAAAATCACCAACTAAAAATCTATAATCCCCTCAATGAATGCTGTGCAAATCGAACTATTTTTCATTATAAACTTTTAGTCAGGCGACTTTTCAGGCTAATAAAAAGGCTAGTTTGTTCCTAGCCTTTTTATCAGTTATATTGTTTAGTGCTTATTCAAAAGGAACTTTAATTTCACCGTCGATGATTTTTTGCTTGTATTCATCAACTTTAGCAATAACTTCTTCGGATAGGTTATCCTGTGTCGGAGCAATTCCTACACCGTTTTCTTTAAGACCATATTCAATGATCTCTCCTCCAGGGAAGTCACCGTTCTTAGATTTCTCAGCTAAGTCTTTAACAGCTACGTCAACGCCTTTAACCATAGAAGTAAGAGTTACGTTGAAGCCGTCGCCTTCTCCAAGCTCATGCTGATCGCGGTCAACTCCAATAACCCATGCGTCTTTGTCAGGGTTTTTCGTTTTCAAATCAACTGCTGCCGTGAATACGCCGTTTCCAGCTCCGCCTGCTGCGTGATAAATAACGTCTGCGCCTTGTCCGTACATAATTTCAGCAACTTGCTGCCCTTTAGCTGCATCACTGAACGTACCAGCATACTGAACGATTACTTCTGCGTCAGGATTAGCTGCTTTAACGCCTTCTACAAATCCAACTTCAAACTTTTTGATTAATGAGCCTTCCATTCCGCCAACAAATCCTACTTTGTTTGATTTTGTTGAAAGTCCGGCAGCAACACCCACAAGGTAAGAGCCCTCATGCTCTTTAAAAGTGATGCTTGCAACGTTAGGCTTGTCTACTACGCTGTCAACGATTGCAAAGTTAGCATCCTTTTGCTGATCAGCGATTTTTGTAACAGCATCTGTCATTAAGTAGCCGATTCCATAAACTAAATCGAATTTTTGACGAACTAATTTGTTTAAGTTTGTTTCATAATCTGCGTCACTTTGAGATTGAAGGTAATCAAATCCGCCTGTCCCTTTTTCAAGGCCATTGTCCTCACCGAAAGACTGAATGCCTTCCCATGCAGATTGGTTAAATGATTTGTCGTCAACTCCGCCTGTATCTGTAACCATTGCAACAGAGAAGCCTTCTTTTTTGTCTCCACCTGCATTATCTTTATCTTCAGATGATCCGCACGCGCTAAGCAAAGTACCCGCAGCAAGAACAAGTGACAATGATAATCCTAATCGTTTTTTCAAGTTCATTTTCCCCCTAAATATTAATTTGACATAATAGTTTATAAGAGCCTATGTCCAAAACACCTTCGTCCTTGGAACCACCTCCTTATAGTTGCAAACATTATTACAAGCGCTTTCTTACCACATGGAAGCTAAATTGATCAGCACGGAAGTAATTCAGTGAAAATAAAACGGGTTGATCGTTTTCATCAAAATGCATTTGTTTTAAACATAAAAGTGCGGTTTCAGGATCACATTCAAGAATTGGGGAAATCTTTTCGTGGTATCCAATTGGTTCTATGTGAGTTACTGCATAAGAAATATAGCGCCCAGCCTCTTCCTGAAGCAATTCAAACAGCGATTCCTGCTCGTGAATGAATGATTGGGGAAGGATGTGTCTTGGAATTTTGTCAAGGCAATATACAACAGGCTTTCCATTTGCCGTTCTGACGCGTTCAAGGAGAAAGATATCATCACTTGTGCGGCTTTTAAAGCGTTTAACATCTTCCTCTGTAGGACTGTTTACTTGAGAAGATAGGAAGATCGTTCCGGGAACCATGTTTGCCTGTTCAATCATCTTTGTCACACTATTTAATTGTTCGATTCCAGAGGTGAACAGCGGTTTGGAGTTAATGAACGTGCCAACGCCATGGCGGCGAATAATAACGTTTTCTTCTTCAAGAATGCGCAGCGCTTCTCTCAGTGTCGCGCGGCTGACTCCGAGCTTCTTTGAAAGCTCATACTCAGAGGGAAGTTTTTCTTTTTCAACATACGTGCCATTTTCTATATCTTCTTTAATTTTATCAATGACTTGCAAATATAAATGACGGTTATCTGTTTTTATAGTCATATTATGCCTCCGTCTAATCGATTCAATCCAGAGATCAGACATCTGATGTTATACCCTTTCTCTAATCGAAAATAATATACCATGTATTCTGAAATAAATAAATAGTAAATTATTAAATTTGTCGAAAATTGATAGCCCTTTCTCACTAGAGCTTATTTTTTTATAGAGAATTCTTCACAAAAAAGCCTGGTTTATTCTATTCAATATTTACTATTTTCAGTTTTCATTCTATTGGACAAAAAAAAGAAAGGCACGCAGCACCTTTCTTTACGAACTTACTTCATCATAATGATCTTTAGAAAGCAGCACTTCTCTAGGCTTGCTTCCTTCGTATGGACCAACTACGCCCCGGTCTTCCATTGCATCAATCAATCTCGCAGCTCTCGTATAGCCTACTCTGAAGCGTCTTTGAAGCATCGATACAGAAGCTGTCTGCATCTCCAGAACTAACTGAACAGCATCATCATAAAGATCATCATTGACCTCTTCCTTTACTTCTGCTGTCTCGCTCGGTATCATTTCCTCCTGATATTGAGCTCTTTGCTGAGAAATCACATATGATACAACGTGCTCGACCTCTTCATCTGATAAAAATGCTCCCTGTACCCTAACTGGTTTTGATGCACCTACTGGAAGAAACAGCATATCGCCGCGTCCAAGCAGCTTCTCTGCCCCGCCCATGTCTAGAATCGTTCTTGAATCTGTCTGGGACGAAACACTGAACGCAATTCTTGATGGTATATTTGCTTTAATCACACCCGTGATAACATCGACAGAAGGACGCTGCGTGGCAATAATTAAATGAATGCCCGCTGCCCGAGCCATTTGTGAAAGGCGCGTGATGGAATCTTCCACATCTGAAGAGGCTACCATCATCAAATCTGCGAGCTCATCCACAATCACAACGATATAGGGAAACTCCGGATTTTTCGTTCCTTCTTCTAAATTTGATCTTCTAATATACTCATTGTAGCCTTCAATATTTCTTGTCCCTGTATGAGAGAAAAGTTCATATCTTCTCTCCATTTCATTAACTACCTTTTTTAAAGCCTGAGATGCTTTTTTCGGATCTGTAACGACTGGCGCTAATAAATGCGGGATTCCGTTATATACATTCAGCTCTACCATCTTAGGATCAATCATCATCATTTTCACTTCATGAGGCTTTGCTCTCATCAGTATGCTCGTAATGATGCCGTTGATGCATACACTTTTCCCGCTGCCTGTAGATCCGGCAACAAGAAGATGAGGCATTTTGTTCATTTCGGCAAGAACTGCATCCCCCGATATATCTCTGCCGAGTCCCATGAGAAGCTTAGCCTCCGGACGGTCATTTGCTTTCGATTCAAGCACTTCGCGCAGAGATACCATAGCAATCTCAGAATTAGGAACTTCAATTCCTATTGCTGACTTTCCTGGTATAGGCGCTTCGATCCGAATGTCTTTGGCAGCAAGTGCAAGGGCTAAATCATCACTAAGATTCACAATTTTACTTACCTTTACGCCCACATCAGGATAAACTTCATATTTCGTTACAGCGGGACCTAGATGAACTTGTGTCACTTTCGCTTTTACCCCAAAGCTCTGAAACGTTTTTTCAAGCTTGCGTGCATTTTCATAAATGTTCTTTTTATCCGTTTGCTGACTGTTGACCTTTGGCTGTGATAAAAGATCAAGGGATGGCAGCAGATACGATTTATTCTCTACTTCAGTGAAAGTAATCGGAGGGACTGCCGGCTCATCGGCAGTTTCAGCCTTCTTTTTCGGAGTTCTGACAGGGGGCTCATGCTTATCCTGTACCTGTTCCTGATCAAATGCTTTAATTTCAAGGTCATCCCGGTCTGCAAAACTTGAAATAATCGGCTCAATATGAACGATTTCAGTTTCTTCTTCCTCATCAGGTTCCTCTTTATGCCTTCGCTCTTTTTTAGCTTTTTTAGGTTTGGAGGTTTCTGCTTTTTTTGCATTCTTTATCGATTGAGGGAGGTTTTTCATATCTTCGTAAAAGGCAATGGCCTGCGTTTTCATAAAACGCAGAAATGGCGCAATGATTTTGCCGAGTGTTGAACCGAGAGATCTCCCAGTAACAAGCACAATTCCTATTAAGATCAGAATAAATGAAACGATTCGTGATCCCGCTGCAGCAAATAAGTAATAAGATGCTGCAAAAAGAATGGCTCCAATCATCCCGCCCCCAAGATCAGGCGTTCTTATCTGCCCGTTAACCTCCATAAAAAATAGTTCCCACGTGTTGGTTATGACGCTCGGTGAAGAGAGCGCCCCTTTTTTTGTAAGCATCTGAAACAGAGTGACATGACTGAGAAGCAAGATAGCAGAAAGGATGCAATACAAACCGACTATCTGTCTTGAAAATAAAGACGGCCATCTTCTGTTCCACATTACATAACCAGAAAGAACAAGCATGCCAATTAAGGCTGCCATATACCATTCACCAATAAAAAATCTGAACAAGTAAACGAACGCTTTTCCGACAAAGCCTAAATTTGAAATCGCAATCAGGGAAATAGCCAGAAGAACTAATCCTATTAATTCAAACTTCAAAGTATGCCGCCAATCATCCGTTTTTTTCTTTTGTCTCCGTTTTTGTTTTGCCATTAGTTATCACCTATGTATTAAATTTGCTAATGGCTGATTTCGCATAAATTGCTGTGAATCAGTCCCAGCATTTCAGTTAATGTCGAGAGCTCTTTGCATATAAAAAGCAGAGATATAATTATTGACTATAAAAAATCCAGAAGCCGGTTTTTAACATAAGACTGAAACAGCAAAATTTCACGAAAAAAGCCTTTATAAACAAAGAAAGCAGCCAAATGCAGGCTGCGGACATGTTTGTGTAAAATTAGTATAGCATATTATGAGGAAAACGAGAATGTCATAGAAATTTTTTGTCCCGGAGAGTACTGCTCGTTTAAAAAATCCTGCGGATCTGTACTTAAAAGCCGGACAATTTCATATTGATTCTGTTCGGTCTGTCTGACAACCATTTGCAGTCCATTCATTTCGATGGTTGAAACACTCTCAAAATCAGCTGTTTGTACAGGGAATATGAGCTCTTCAGGCATGGATGTGTATAAAATCATTGCAGCATTTGCTCCTCGCCGGATTCGTCTTTCTTGCCAATCATTTCATTTAACTTCATGATCGCCTGGCCTACACCGCCGACTCCGTCAATCAGCCCGTAGTCTACTGCGTCATTGCCGACAACATTCGTTCCGATATCCCGAGTTAAATTGCCTTTTGAAAACATGAGTTCTTTAAACTTTTCTTCCGTAATATTTGAGTGTTTTGTTACAAAATTAACAACTCGATCCTGCATTTTGTCCATATACTCAAACGTCTGCGGCACTCCGATGACTAAACCAGTTAATCTGACTGGATGTATCGTCATAGTTGCTGTTTCTGCTATAAAAGAGTAGTCGCAAGAAACCGCAATTGGCACGCCAATGGAATGACCTCCGCCTAAAACAATTGAAACAGTAGGCTTTGATAAAGATGCAAGCATTTCAGCAATTGCAAGACCTGCTTCAACGTCTCCGCCAACAGTATTCAGCACTATAAGGAGTCCTTCTATTTTTGGATTTTGCTCAATGGCTACGATTTGCGGGATGACATGCTCATATTTAGTCGTTTTATTTTGAGGAGGAAGCTGAATATGTCCTTCTATTTGCCCGATGATTGTCAGGCAATGAATACTTGCATCCTGGGATAATTGCGGAACATTTGTCTGTCCAAGCTGCTGAATTTTTTCAACTAGAGAAGGTTCCTTCCCCTCTTGTTTATCCCCATTCTGTTCTGAATTTTCCTGTATGTAGCGGGAATCTTTGCTCATGTTGCTTCACCCTTCCTTTCATCAATGTTTTTATTATTCGCAGGTCTGCCTGAAAACATTCGAAAGGGGTAAAAATTAGGTCCTTTTCCAGTTAAAAAAGGAGCCTTTAAAAAGGCTCCTTTTGTTTAGATTTCCATGATGATCGGTAAAATCATCGGTCTGCGCTTCGTTTGTTCAAATAAGAAACGATTCAGCGCCTCACGGATATTTAATTTTAATGCAGACCATTCAATTCCATGGCCCTGCATGCTTTTTTCAACAATATCAGTTACCATTTCAGAAGCTTTTAAAATAAGTTCTTCCGATTCCCTTACATAGACAAATCCTCTAGAAATGATCTCAGGTCCGGAAATCATTATTTTTTTAGAGCGATCCAGTGTAACTACGACAATGAGAATGCCGTCTTGAGAAAGAAGTCTCCGGTCTCGCAGCACAATGTTTCCAATATCGCCAACGCCCAAACCGTCTATCAGAACATTCCCTGAAGGCACTTTAGATATCGATTTAACTTTATTCTGAGAGAGCTCAATCACATCGCCTTTTTCAACAACGAAAATATTCTCGGTTTCTATTCCGGCGGATTTAGCAAGTTTAGCATGTGCTTTTTGCATTTTGTACTCGCCGTTAATCGGAATAAAGTATTTTGGCTTCATCATATTCAGCATCAATTTTAATTCTTCCTGGCTGCCGTGCCCTGATACATGAATTTGCTTTTGTCCGAAAATGACATTGGCACCAGCGCGGTAGAGTAAATCCACTGTCTTAGAAAAATGAAGCTCATTTCCTGGAACAGGTGTCGCAGAGATAATAACTGTATCATCTTTTTCAATTCGGATTTGTTTATGTGCGCCTTTTGCCATACGGGTTAATACAGTGAGTGGTTCTCCCTGATGACCTGTTGTCAGAATCGCTACTTCATTTTTAGGATATTTATCGATATCTTGGACGGGTATGATTAAATTTTCACTTTCAGTGATGTATCCTAAATTTTTTGCAATTTCATAAACATTTTTTATTGAATTTCCAAGCAGGACCAGTTTTCTCTTATTATCAGATGCAGCTTCAATCACCTGAACGATGCGGTTGATGTTTGATGCATAAATCGCTACAATCGTTCTTCCATTTGCATTGTACATAGCATCTGAAATCTCATGCCCCACAACGGTTTCAGAAGCTGTAAAGCCTGGCCGTTCGGCATTTGTACTGTCAGACAGAAGGCAAAGGACACCTCGCTCTCCGATCATGGCCATTTTGCCTAAATCAGAGCTCGTATTGAGCACAGGAGTTGTATCAAATTTAAAATCCCCTGTGTGCACAATCGCTCCTAGTGATGTATGGAAGCATACTCCGACTGAATCAGGGATGCTGTGAATCGTTCTGAAGAAAGATACATTCACGCCATCAAAATCTAAAACAGTGGTAGAATCAACTTCCTGATAATCTGCTTTTTGTTTCGGATTTAGTTCTTTTACTTTTTGGGACACTAAAGCAAGAGTCAGTTTTGTTCCATAAACCGGAATGGACAGATGTCTCAGCACATAGAAAACGCCGCCAATGTTCTCGTCGTGACCATGTGTTAAAAAGATGCCCTTCACCCGATCTGCATTCTCCCGCAAGTATGTAATGTCAGGAATGACCATATCAATCCCTAACATCCCGGCTTCTGGATACATTAATCCAGCATCAACGATAAAGATGTTATGATCGATTTCAATGACATACAAATTCTTGCCAATTTCTCCAACTCCGCCTAGGGCAATAATCTTGATGTTTTCTGTCTGTTTATTCAATTGGTAATCCTCCCTGAACCCGTCCAATACAACTAATGCTTATTATAACTGATGAAAGAAATGGAATACAAGGAAATAATCTCTTGGGGCTGAAATCTAAGCAGGAAATGAAAAGAAAGTGAGGACATTTTCATATATTGTGGTAAAAAGGACCAATCCTGTGATTGGTCCTCTGGTTTTAGATGGAAGAGATGACTTTCGTCAATTCATTTCTTTCCGTTTCAGTTAATGAGACGAGCGGCAATCTTACAGGTCCGACGTCTAGCCCTTTAAGCTGAAGAGCCGTTTTAACCGGTGCCGGATTAGGAGCTTTGAAAAGCTGTTTCATAATGGGAAGAAGCTGACGGTGAATGGCGCCTGCTCTTACATTTTCACCCGCGTTAAAAGCTGTGATCATTTCCTGCATTTCATTGCCGATAACATGTGATGCTACAGAAACAATCCCCGCACCCCCGATTGAAAGAACAGGAAGTGTTAAGCCGTCATCTCCAGAATATAAAGCAAAATCCTCTGGAGTTTTTGAGATAATTTCAGACATTGCTTCCAAATCACCGCTCGCTTCTTTCACAGCGACCACATTTGGAAGCTCTGCAAGGCGGGCGATGGTATCAGGAGAAATGCTTACTGCCGTGCGTCCCGGGACATTGTAAATCATTACCGGAAGCTCAGTTGCCTCTGCAATGGTTTTAAAATGCAGGTAAAGCCCTTCTTGATTCGGCTTATTGTAGTAAGGTGCTACAAGCATAACTGCGTCAACTCCTGCAGCTTCTGCTTTTTTTGTCAGGCCGATTGATGCTTTTGTGTTATTGCTTCCCGTGCCGGCAATAACAGGGACTCTGCCGTTCACTTCAGAGACAACATGCTTGAATAATGCAATCTTTTCTTCTGATGTAAGTGTAGGAGATTCTCCAGTTGTTCCTGCCACAACTAATGAATCAGACCCATTCTTAATTAAAAAATTTACAAGCTGTGATGTTTTAGCAAAATCAATGTTTCCATTTTTATCAAATGGGGTTACCATGGCTGTAGATATCTTACCAAAGTCAATCATTGTGACACTCCTTTTTTATCCTCTTGAGACTTTCTTCTAGTTCGAGAGATCAAACGCATCATGCAGAGCGTTTACTGCATTGATCATATCCTCTTCTTTTACCAATACCCAAATTGTCGTATGACTATCTGCAGATTGAAGAATTTGTATTCCCTGTTCAGACAATGCCGTAACAATTTTTGCAGTTACACCGGGCACTCCGGCTATTCCCGCTCCAACTGTAGAAACTTTTGCACAATGTCTTTTGACGGATGGTTCATAATCCATGCCTCTTAAAATTTCAATAGCATAGTCCGTTACTTCTTCAGCAACTGTATAAATAACTGAACTTGGCGTAATATTGAAGAAATCCACGCTGATTCCTGCACGCGCCATTGATTTAAATACCTCAGTCTGCACCTCGTATTGACCTTCTTTGGCAGATACATGGATCTGTGTGACATTCGACACATTGGCGATGCCGGTGATCAGCCTATCATTTATATCACTGCCCAAATTTTCCGAATGATGGGATGTAACAAGTGTACCAAGACCTTCGGAATAGGTTGAGCGGATTCTGATTGGAACTTTTGCCTGCATCGCAATTTCAACAGCTCTCGGGTGAATAACTTTTGCACCCTGATAAGCCAAGTTGCAAATCTCAGTATACGTTACAGTTGTAAGAGGCTTTGCTTTTTCAACAATTCTTGGATCTGCGGTCATGACACCTTCTACATCTGTGAAAATATCAATAAATTCTGCTTCAAGGGCCGCTCCCAGCGCTGCTGCCGACGTATCGCTTCCCCCCCTGCCGATGGTTGTTATATCTCCGCTCTTTGTTGCTCCCTGGAAGCCTGCTACAACAACCACGTCATTGTGATCAAGCTCTCTTCTGAGACGTTCGCACCTCATATCAAGGATTTTTGCATTTGTATAATCTTCATTTGTTAAAAACCCTGCCTGCGCTCCGCTCAGTGAAGATGCTTCAATTCCTTCTGACTTCAGCATGCTTGTGAAAACTACGGAAGAGATGGTTTCTCCGCAGGATAACAGCATATCCTGTTCCCGCTTTGAAATCGAAGCTGTTCCGCCGTATAGAAGATTTAAAAAGGAATCTGTCGCGTACGGGTCTCCGTTTCTGCCCATTGCTGAGACGACTACTACCACTTTATACTGCTCTTTTAATGCATCTCTTATATGTTTTAATGCCATCTTCCGGCCGTGATCATCCTTAACAGATGTTCCGCCGAACTTTTGAACGATTATTTTCATCCTTACACCCCGACTCTATACGTAAGAGAAGAGAGCAGGTAAAATGTACCCTCGCTCTCTTCGATCCTGCTTATACTAATTTCAATTTCACAAGGCTTTCTGCAATTTGAACGGAATTCCATGCTGCGCCTTTTAAAAGATTATCAGACACGATCCATAAATGGAAGCCATTTGCACGATCAGGATCTTTGCGGATGCGTCCGACAAAGACATCATTTTTCCCTACACAATCTGCAGGCATTGGATATGTTTGGGTAAGCGGATCATCCTGAAGAGTAACTCCCGGTGCACCTTTTAATAATTCATGAATCTCTCTCACGCTGACAGAATCCGAATCAAGTTCAATGTAAACAGATTCAGAATGACCAGTCTCAATCGGAATTCGCACGCATGTAGCTGCTATTTCAAGGTTTGACATGTGCATGATTTTTTTCGTTTCATTCATCATTTTCATTTCTTCGAAAGTGAAGCCATTTTCTTCAAATTTGTCAATTTGAGGAATCGCATTAAAAGCGATCTGAAAATGCTTTTTGTCCCCTTTTACAGGCAGAATTTCTGGAGTAAACTCTTCGCCTTTCAAAATTGCTTCCGACTGAGTTTTCAGTTCTTCAATTGCAGCGGCGCCAGATCCTGATACTGCCTGGTATGTCGAAACGATTACTTTGTTTAAGCCATGAGCCTGACGCAAAGGTTCAAGGGCGACAACCATTTGTATGGTAGAGCAGTTTGGATTGGCAATAATGCCGTTATGTTTGGTTAAATCTTCCTCGTTTACCTCCGGAACTACAAGCGGAACATGCTCATCCATGCGGAAGGCACTTGTATTATCAACAACAATTGCCCCGTGCTTGACAGCTTCAGGAGCAAATTCTTTAGAAACACTGCCGCCTGCGCTGAAAAGTGCAATCTGTACCCCTTTAAAGCTGTCAGGGCTTGCAGCCTGAACTTCATATTCCTCTCCTTTAAACATCACTTTTTTGCCGGCTGATCTTGCAGAAGACAATAAAGTCAATTTAGAAATAGGAAAGTCCCGCTCTTCCAAAGTCTGCAGCATTTGCTGTCCGACCGCGCCTGTTGCGCCCAGGACAGCAACATGATAACCATTTGTATTCATACATCAAAACTCCTTCCGCGATTATCCGTATACTATCGGATTAACTTCATATCATATTGCGTATTAGTTTATCATAGACTAGGTGTATTCATTATTCAACCATGATTTTTCTTGCCTTCTATTCTACCAATAAGGAGGCTATTCGTCATCACGAAATTTTTCAATGATTACCGGCTGAAACTGCGAATGCTCTAATGCTGCTTCCACTGTTTCCAATAATAAGTCCATTTTGGCCACTAAAGAATTTGGCTTTTTAAATGGAGCATCCTGGCCAAATGGAATAAAATAAATATTCTTTGCAGCCATGAGCTTCATCAGATTCGCCCCATTTAAACCAAGCCCGTCATTCGTAGAAATGCCAAGTACCACCGGCTTCTGGTTTCTTAAAGTAGCCTTCGCAGCCATCAGCACCGGAGATTCTGTCATTGCATTTGCAAGTTTGCTCATTGAATTTCCTGTCATCGGAGCAACAACCATGCAGTCAAGCGGAATTTTCGGCCCAAGCGGTTCTGCTCCTACAATGGAATCAATGACTTTATGACCTGTCAGCTCTTCAATCTTTTTTATCCACTCTTCACCTTCGCCAAATCTTGTATTTGTGACTTTAACCGTATTTGTGACGACAGGCATCACATCTGCTCCTTCGTCAATCAATCGTTTAATCTGCGGATAAACTGCATCATATGTGCAGTGAGACCCTGTCAATCCAAATCCGATTCTTTTGCCTTTAACCTTCATGATGATGACCCCTTCCTTTTGGAGAATTCCTCTGTAAGCAGCGCCGCCAATACGTTCGCCACAATCTGACCGGCCGTTTTCGGTGCGACTATTCCCGGAAGACCCGGTGCAAGCAATGCTTTTATGCCCCTTTTTTCAGCATATTTAAAATCCGTTCCCCCCGGCTTTGATGCAAGGTCAATAATCAGTGTGTGGGCAGGCATTTTAGAAATCACTTTTGCCGTCACGATGTGATAAGGAATCGTATTAATGCAGATATCTATTTGCGAAACTTGTTTTTCTAGATCCTCAAGCTGAAAGGACTCAAGCCCCATTTCAATAATTCTTGCGATATGCGAAGACTTTCTTGCTCCGACCTTGACTTTTGCTCCAAGTGCCGAGAATGTACGGGCAACGCTCATTCCTACACGTCCAAGTCCAAGTACAGCAATTCTTGAACCGTGAATCGTAAAATCAGTGTGCTGAATAGCCATCATAATTGTTCCTTCTACGGTCGGAATGGAATTGTAGATCGCTACATCATCTCTTTCAAAAAGCTGAACAAGTTCTCGGTTCGATCCATCAATTATTCCGTCTAAGTATGGATTGCTGATTCCAGAATAAATGATGCAATGAGGAGGTGTTCTTTGGATGATCTCCTCCGTTAACACTACTTCTTCATTGGAGAAGATTGTATCGACGTGCCCCTCTAAATTCGTTCCGGGAACAGGCAAAATAATCACATCTATTTCTTCAAAATGCACTTCGGCAAGCTTTAATTTCGCGGCTCCGGTAAATCCATGATCAAGCTGGTCAAAGCCTACTAAAAAAAGCTTTGCATCTAGTTCCGTCAATTTCCGGATGATCTCCAGCTGCCGGGCATCTCCTCCAATGACTGCTATATTAAGTCCTGTTAACATACGGCCCTTTCACCTACTTTTTCGCGATGTATATATTCATATTGATTGAATCCTGAGTGAACTTACTTAAACATCTTATGTAAAATCAGCAGGCGTGGTGATAGACTTTAAGGCATATAATTGTGAGACCTGAAATTGAATTGAAATCAGCGGCTTATACTCCAGCCCAGAAAAAATAAATCATTTTTTTCGCTGGCACTTTGAAGCTGATCCCATCAAAAAAAGCGATTGGCATCCAATCGCTTTTACTCTAAAAGTTTTATTTGATTATCTTCTATGTCTAAAATGATCATATCGGTGCCGATCTTTTTAATGTGAAGCCAGGGCACTCTGATTTCATTTCCCTGTTTTCTGAATCCAAACCATTTTACTGATGGAATGACAAGTGCAGTTATTTGACCGGTCTGCTCATTAATTTCCAGGTCCGTCTGTCCTAAAATTCCTAATCTCTCTGCTCTTTTCACATCTACAATTTCTTTCCCGCTCAGCTCGCTCAGCCTCATGAAATCACCATCCTTTTTATCATATATATCCATTTGGACACAAAAAAGACCTGCAGGAAGATTCCTGCAGGTCTTGACTGATTATTGTTTTAAGGCAGAAGGAAGCTTTCCGTCCGGGCTGATCAGAGCAATGGAGTAATCATCTGTAAATAATTGTTTTGCAAGGGCATTGACATTATCTGCCGTTACTTCATTTATCATTTCGATCATTTCGTCCAGGCTGCGATGGCGCCCAAGAAGGAGTTCATTCTTACCGTTTCGGCTCATGCGGCTGTTCGTGCTTTCTAAGCTGAGCATCAAATTGCCTTTCATTTGTTCTATGCTGTTTGTGAGCTCTTTGGCTGTTATGCCTTCTTTTTTCAATGTAGCAAGAGTTTCCTGGATCGTTTCAAACAGAACATCAAGCTGTGCACGGCCTGTGCCTCCGTAAATCGTCAGCATGCCATTATCCTGATATGAGGAGTGATAAGAAAAGACTGAATAGGCAAGTCCTTTTTGCTCGCGGACATCCTGGAACAGTCTTGAGCTCATGCTGCCGCCAAGAACGTTGTTTAGTACGATTAAATCATAGATTTTTTCATGTCCAACTTGAAGTCCGTCAAAACCGATGCAAAGGTGAGCCTGCTCAGTATCTTTTTTGCGCGCAAGCTTCTGATCCATGAATGCCGGTGCACCTATTTCAGTTCCCTTTTGAGACGTCTCAAACGAACCGAATTGTTTTTCAACTTCTGAAATAAAGCTCTCTGAAATATTGCCTGCTACTGAAATCACAACATTCTCTGGAGTATAATATTGATCCATATACTCTCGCAATGTGTCGCTTTCGAATTTTGCAAGCGTTTCTTCCGTTCCTAAAATCGGATACCCAAGCGGATGATCACCGTATGTAGCTTTGCTGAGTAAATCATGTACGATATCGTCAGGAGTATCTTCATACATTTTAATTTCTTCATATACAACGTTTTTTTCTTTTTTCAGTTCAATATCATCAAACGTTGAGTTGAAGAACATATCTGCAAGGACTTCGAGCGCATAATCTGAATGTTCATCAAGCACTTTCGCATAATAGCAAGTATATTCTTTTGAAGTAAAAGCGTTTACTTGCCCGCCGATGCTGTCAAAAGATTCAGCTATTTCACGTGCTGATCTTGTTTTAGTTCCTTTGAAAAACATATGCTCTAAAAAGTGCGAAATCCCATTGTTTTTTTCATTTTCATTTCTTGAGCCCGTTCCAATCCATACCCCAATTGCAACCGATCTAACATGAGGGATATTTTCGAGCACTATTCTTACACCATTTTGGCATGTATACTTTTTAATCAATCTTGTTCCTCCTATCTGTAAGCTCCAAGGATCTGATGAATATGTGAAATATGTTAGTTTGATGCCGGCAGCCGTTCTTCATCCAAGAGCATTGATACAGAACCGAAAGAATATCCCTTCTGTTTAATTGACTGAATCAATGTTTCTAAACTTCTCGACGTGGAATCAGTAGGATGCATGAGAACCATAGCACCATTATGAACCTTTTTAAGAACACGTTCAACTAAAACGCCGGGCTC
Organism: Bacillus sp. V2I10; assembly: GCF_030817055.1. Classification (NCBI taxonomy): domain Bacteria; kingdom Bacillati; phylum Bacillota; class Bacilli; order Caryophanales; family Bacillaceae; genus Bacillus; species Bacillus sp. V2I10. The sequence continues at coordinate 3,526,971 of NZ_JAUSYV010000001.1, forward strand.
AGGCTTTTGCCAGTCAATTGTATCAACAGACCAGAGCACTGTTTCCATCTTAAATTCATCTGCTACGGTAATCACGTCCTGCCTGAAGCTTCCGCTTGGAGGAGCGAACCAGACTGGAGCGGCACCTGTAATCTCTTTGATGACGTCATTTGTTGAACCAATCTGTTTACGGATTTGATCTGTTGTGATCCTTGCCATATCAGGATGGGAATAAGAATGATTCCCAATTTCATGACCGGCCTCTTTTATTGTTTTAACAAGTACAGGATTTTCTTTTGCCCATCTTCCTTCTAAGAAAAAGGTAGCTTTTACTCCATGCTTATCAAGCACGTCAAGCATAGATGGAAGATATTCATTGCCCCAGGCAACATTAATGAGAAAGGAAACCATCGTTTTATCAGGGTGCCCTCTGTAAATCGGGGCTGAAGGCAGGTCAGATAAGTGCACTTTTGGCTTTATCTGCTTAAAGACAAGCTGCTTTTCATCAAATTTCCCTATTTTCTTCATCTTTTTATACGACTCATCAATATCAATGGTTATGCCGTTGTAGCCAGGAGTCGCTTTCCAGACCGTATGTATTTGAGCATCCTGTGCCGGTTTTTCATAATCCTTCACCTTTGCAGCGATTGTCTGGTAGAGTTCATCAGGCTGCTTTACAGCTGAAACTTCTGCAACTTTCATTGTAGACAAATAGGCTGATGTATATGGATTCAAAATGACAGCAGCAGTTATGATCAATATGAGCGCGATGCTTAAATAGTGGAACCTCTTCATGTTTGTCTTCCCCCTTTTTACTAGAAAATATGTACGAAGGGGACAAGGTAGAACATGTGCAATAGGTGCAAAGAGAGGAGAAAAAAGCAAAAAGAAGCCAGACCTAGCTTCTCTGGCTTCTACACTTTAAGAATTTTGCTTTTCTTTTTCTTTCTCGTCACGAAGAACTGCTTTTCTAGAAAGATTGACGCGACCTTGTTTATCAATTTCAGTTACCTTCACAAGCAACTCATCACCGATTTTAACAACATCCTCAACTTTTCCAACGCGCTCTTCTGCGAGTTCAGAAATGTGTACTAAACCGTCTTTGCCATTGAATATTTCAACGAAAGCACCGAACTTTTCAACGCGCTTCACTTTTCCTAAATACATTTGTCCAACAACAACTTCGCGGACAATGTCTTCAATAATTTGCTTCGCTTTTTGATTCATTTCCTCATTCGTCGATGCAATAAAGACCGTTCCGTCTTGTTCAATGTCAATTTTAACGCCAGTTTCTTCGATGATTTTATTGATTTGTTTACCGCTTGGCCCAATAACATCACGGATTTTATCAGGATTAATCGCCATCATTAAGATTTTAGGAGCATACTGAGAAAGCTCTGTACGAGGCTCTTTAATTGTTGCAAGCATTGAATCAAGGATTTCCATGCGTCCTTTTTTAGCCTGCAGAAGAGCTTCTTCTAAAATTTCACGGGATAATCCCTCAATTTTAATATCCATTTGAAGGGCAGTAACGCCTTTAGCTGTACCTGCAACTTTAAAGTCCATATCACCAAGGTGATCTTCCATTCCCTGAATATCAGTCAGCACTGAGTAATGTTCTCCTGACTTCACAAGTCCCATTGCAATTCCTGCTACAGGAGCTTTAAGCGGAACACCGGCATCCATCATGGCAAGTGTGCTTGCGCAAATACTTGCTTGTGATGTTGAACCGTTTGATTCAAGAACTTCTGATACAAGACGGACTGTGTACGGGAAATCCTTTTCTGAAGGAATAACGGGCTCAAGGGCTCTTTCGCCGAGCGCTCCATGGCCGATTTCACGGCGTCCAGGTCCGCGCATAAATCCAGTTTCCCCTACGCTGAACAGCGGGAAATTGTAATGATGCATAAAGCGTTTTGTTTCTTCAATGCCAAGACCATCAAGAATCTGGACATCTCCAAGTGCTCCAAGCGTACAAATGCTGAGAGCCTGAGTTTGCCCGCGTGTGAACAGACCTGAACCATGTGTGCGGGATAACAAGCCGACTTCTGAAGAAAGAGGACGGATCTCATCAATTTTACGGCCATCCGGGCGGATCTTATCTTCAGTGATCAGACGGCGTACTTCTTGTTTGACTAATTTAGAGAGGATTTCTTTCACTTGTTTAAGAGTGTCAGCATCTGCTTCCTGCTCTTCAAAATGGGCCACTACTGTTTTCTTCACTTCATTTATCGCTTCTTCGCGTGCATGTTTTTCCTGCACTTGAATCGCTGACAGCAAGTCTTTTTCAGCCATTTCACGAATGCTTGTCTCAAGATCAGCATCAAGAACATATAGTTTCACTTCTGATTTTGCTTTCCCGACTTGAGCTGCAATCTCTTCTTGAAATGCAATCAGACGTTTGATTTCATTATGACCGAACATGATCGCTTCAAGCATTGTTTCTTCAGGAACTTCATTTGCTCCTGCTTCTACCATGTTAATAGCATCTTTTGTGCCTGCAACAATTAAATTGATATCACTTTTATCCATTTGTTCAACTGTCGGATTGATGATAAATTGATCTTCAGCACGGCCGACAACCACACCTGCAATCGGACCTTCAAACGGAATGTCAGATACAGTTAAAGCAAGGGATGAACCGAACATTGCCGCCATTTCAGATGAACAGTTCTGATCGACACTCATCACAATGCTGACAACCTGCACTTCATTTCGGAAACCATCAGCAAACAATGGACGCAATGGACGGTCAATCAGACGGCTTGCAAGGATTGCTTTTTCACTTGGGCGGCCTTCGCGTTTAATAAAGCCACCAGGAATTTTACCTACTGCATAAAGGCGCTCTTCATAATTGACAGTTAACGGGAAAAAATCAACTGTTTTCGGTTCTTTTGATGCTGTTGCTGTACTTAATACAGCTGTTTCTCCATAGCGGATCAGTGCAGCGCCGTTTGCCTGTTTTGCCAGCTGGCCAACTTCAACGGTCAATTCTCTTCCAGCCCAATCAATGGAGAACACTTGTTTTTCTTGTCCCATATAAGAATGAACTCCTCTCGTCATATAAGTCACAACATACATTTATGTATTATTATGAACCATTTAAATTCAACATATCAATGTTATTCCGGTATGTAAATAGATCGCGTGTAAATCTTATTTTTTAAAGGATAAGAATAGTTAAATTTCATCCGCATCCGTGTCTGGCTGCAGCGCCTAAATTCTCAGGTAAGAACGGTCTGTCCAAGGCACTTTTGCTTTTCTTATTTTAATACACTAAAAAAGCGGGAATTCTCCCGCTTTTCAAAGATTATCGGCGTAAACCAAGCTTGTTGATTAGGTCACGATAACGAGTTACGTCATTATTGCGCAGGTACGTCAAAAGATTACGGCGTTTACCTACCATTTTCAAAAGACCGCGACGTGAATGGTGGTCTTTCTTATGAACACGTAAATGTCCATTAAGATTGTTAATATCCTCAGTTAGGATAGCGATTTGAACTTCTGGAGAACCAGTGTCCGTATCATGCGTTCTGTACTCAGTGATAATTTCATTCTTACGTTCTTGAGTGATTGCCATCCTATTCACCTCCTTCATTTAAAAACCCCAATTACCGAGCAAACGTTGGTGAATCGTTCTGCCAAGCAATGGTTATAAAAGTTACATTTATTAGAATACTATTTTTCCGGGCAGAAGGCAAGTGTTAATCTTGCAGATCCTGAAAAAATTGCTCAGCGGAAGCTTTATCTTTTCCAATTTGCTCGATCAGTTCGTCAATCGAACTGAATTTTTGCTCGCTTCTTATCCGTTTATACCAGAATATAGAAACATTCTTTCCATATATAGATTTATTAAACTCAAAAATATGGACTTCTATGCTTGGTTTTACTTTTTTTTCATCGTAAAATGTTGGTTTGTAGCCAATGTTGCATACTCCGTTATAAATCTCATCGTCTAGTTGAAATCTGACCGCGTACACCCCTGTCGGAGGGATTATGTATGCCCCGTCAAGCTCTATATTTGCCGTTGGAAAGCCAATCGTTCTGCCGCGCTTATCTCCATGTATCACTGTTCCATTTACTCTGTGCGGCCTGTTAAGAAGGCGGGAAGCATACTCAACATCCCCGCTTCTCAGCACCTCCCTGATCAGAGTTGAACTGATTTTCCGGTCATGATCTGTCTGCTTGCTGATTGTCGTTTGATCAAAAGCGCTTCTTGAATGAAAAGGCAAGGTTTCCATCGTACCTTTTCCAAGCCTGCCATAGGAATAATCAAAGCCTGCTATTACGTGCTTTACATTCAGCCTGATAATGTATTGGTCAACGAATTCCTGGGGCAGCAGTGCTGCAAACTCCTCGGAAAATTGAACGATAAAAAGATAGTCGATTTCAAGCTTTTTAATTAAATCAATTTTATCCTGCAGTGTTGTAATTGCCTCGACATGCTGAATATTTTTTCTTAAAACCACCGAAGGATGAGGATCAAACGTCATAACTGCACTTTTTAATCCTTTTTCTTCTGCTGTTTTTTTAGCTGTCAATATCACTTCCTGATGCCCACGATGAACGCCGTCAAAATAGCCAAGCGCCATTGCCAGCCGGGGCAATTCTATATCTTTTAAAGAGTGCGGATGCGTTAGTTTGATCGTTTTCACTCGTGTTTCACCTTTTCTGTATCAGCTTTCTTCCTCCAGGTCAGATGACAAGGACTTTGGAAGGTTTAAGGAAGTGAGGTTTTTCAGGATGCTGCTTATAAATCGCGAGGCAAGTTCCCTGTTCGTTATATACGGCAATCGAATCTTCAGCCGCATCATGTTCAAAACCAGCTGGAACCTCAAGCACAGCACCATTTTTCACTTTCTTTGCTAATGTATCATTTATGGACAATTTGGGCAAATGATTTAAAGCTGTGCTGATCGGGATGAGAATATCCTGCAGTCTGCTTTCATCTGCCATATTTTCGATTTCTTCAAAGGTGTGGCATTGATCAATTAAAAACGGGCCTGATGCTGTTCTAATCAAATGTGACATATGAGCAGGATATCCCAATTGTTCGCCGATCATCACAGCAAGGGTTCTTACATATGTACCTTTGGAACATTGAACTTTAAAACGAAAAGAAACCGTGTCTCCTATAGTTTCTATGTCAGATAAGATTGTCATCTCATGAATCGTGATTTTTCTTTTTGGCCTCTCAATTGTCTGTCCTGCTCTGGCGTATTCATACAGTTTTTTACCGCCTATTTTCACTGCCGAATACATTGGAGGAACCTGATCGATCTCACCTGTCAGAGCTTGCAGTGCTTCTTCTGCATCTTTCTTAGTGATAATAGTATCCACTTTTTTCTTTTCAACAACTTCGCCCGAGGCATCCTCTGTGGTTGTCGAGAAGCCCAAAGTAACTTCAGCTTCATATGTTTTCGATGCTGCAGTTAAATATTCAACAATCTTAGTTGCACGTCCCAGGCAGACAGGAAGTACTCCTGTGACATCTGGATCGAGGGTTCCGGTATGTCCGACTTTTTTCGTCTTAGCAATTCTTCTCATTTTTGCCACACAATCATGTGAGGTCATTCCGGCAGGCTTATTTATTAACAAAACACCTTCCATTACTCGTTTTCCGCCCTTCTGCATATGAAAGAATACATAAACGAAAAGGATAGACTGATGTCTATCCTCTCCTTTTAATCTTCCTGCTTGTTTTCTTGATTAATTTCGTGGATCAGTGTTTCGATCCGATTTCCATAATCAACGGATTCATCAAATTCAAAAAGGATTTCAGGTGTTTTTCTCAGCCTTATGCGCTGTCCGATTTCAGAACGGATAAAGCCTTTTGCTTTTGCAAGGCCTTTTAAAGTGTTTTCTCTCTTTTCTTCATCTCCAAGAACGGAAATGTAGACTTTTGCAATTTGCAGATCTCCGGAAACTCTTACATCTGTCACCGTAACAAATCCGATGCGGGGATCTTTAATTTTCCGGCTGATAATTTCGCCTAATTCCTTTTTCATTTGTTCGCCGACTCTGTTCGCTCGTAAACTCATGCTATCACCTCACTGTTAAAGCCAATCAAACGAGGTTACAGTGCGTTCAATTTCAGGAAAAGAATCAATCATAGCAAGCGCTTTGTTCAATTCCTTTTCCGTTTGAACTTTATTTGATGTGATGGCGACGATGCCAATCTTGGTTCTCTGCCAGGTATCCTGAAAATCAATTTCTGAAACAGAGACATTGTGCCTCTGCTTCAGTCTCATCAAAATGCGCTGTAAAACAGCCCGTTTGTCCTTCAATGATTGTGCATCATAAATGATGCACTCACACTCTGCATATCCGATCACTTGCGCTCAATTTCCTGCATGACGTATGCTTCGATGATATCTCCTTCTTTGATATCATTGAAGTTTTTAATTGTAATACCGCACTCATAGTTTTGCGCAACTTCTTTTACATCATCTTTAAAACGTTTTAGAACGTCTACTTCACCTTCAAATACGACTACTCCGTCACGAATTACGCGGATGCTGCTGTCGCGGGTGATTTTGCCGTCAGTCACATATGAACCGGCAATTGTACCGATCTTAGATACTTTAATTGTTTGACGGACTTCAACTTGACCAATGACTTTTTCTTCAAATTCAGGGTCAAGCATTCCCTTCATTGCCGCTTCAATTTCTTCAATTACTTTGTAGATGATGCGGTGCAGACGAATGTCTACTTTTTCTGCATCAGCCGTTCTCTTAGCATTCCCATCAGGGCGAACGTTAAATCCGATAACAATTGCATTTGAAGCAGATGCTAAAATAATGTCAGATTCTGTAATTGCCCCAACACCTGTCAGGATGATTTTTACTTTAACGCCTTCTACATCAATTTTTTGAAGAGATGCAGCCAAAGCTTCAGCAGATCCTTGAACATCCGCTTTTACGATAAGGTTGATATCTTTGATATCGCCCTGTTTAATTTGTTCAAACAGGTCATCAAGGCTTAGTTTCGCGCCTTCTTTACGCTGTTCATCAATCTGCTTGCTTGCACGCGCTTCTCCAACCTGACGTGCTTTTTTCTCATCAGTGAAGACCATGAATTGATCTCCTGCAAGCGGCACATCATTCAGGCCAGTGATCTCAACAGGAGTAGAAGGACCTACTTCTTTCACACGGCGGCCAAGATCATTCACCATTGCACGTACTCGTCCGAATGTATTTCCTACTACGATTGAGTCGCCAACACGAAGTGTTCCATTTTGTACAAGAAGTGTAGCTACTGAACCGCGGCCTTTATCAAGCTGCGCTTCAATAACAGTTCCTGTCGCTGCCCGGTTAGGATTTGCTTTCCATTCTTCTACTTCACTTACAAGCAGGATCATTTCAAGTAATTCTTCAATTCCATCACCCGATAAAGCTGAAAGCGGAACAAAAATCGTGTCCCCGCCCCATGCTTCAGATACTAAACCGTATTCAGTCAGCTCCTGCATCACGCGGTCAGGGTTTGCTGATTCTTTATCCATTTTGTTTACAGCAACAATGATTGGAACTTCAGCCGCTTTTGCATGGCTGATAGCTTCCACTGTTTGAGGCATAACTCCATCATCTGCTGCTACAACCAGGATTGTAATATCTGTTACTTGAGCACCGCGGGCACGCATCGTTGTAAATGCAGCATGTCCCGGAGTATCAAGGAAGGTAATTTTTTTGTTGTTTACAACAACCTGATACGCACCGATATGCTGAGTGATACCGCCAGCTTCGCCTGCTGTAACTTTTGTATTTCGAATCGAGTCGAGCAGAGTTGTTTTACCATGGTCAACGTGCCCCATGATCGTAACAACCGGAGGACGGATTTGAAGCTGATCTTCTTGATCCTCTGTTGCATAGCCTTCAAATTCTGTTACATCAAAAACAATCACTTCTTCAACTTCCACACCATACTCGCCGGCAATCAATTCGATTGAATCTTTATCAAGATCCTGATTGATTGTTGCCATTACGCCAAGCATGAATAACTTTTTAATGATTTCAGAAGGCTCTTTATGAAGCTTGCCTGCTAATTCTCCTACTGTAAGGCTGCCTGTAAATGTAATTTTGCTTGGCATTTCTTTTTTAGGCTGTACAGGAGCTCCGCCTTGCGGTCTGCGCTGATTGTTGCTGCTGTTGTTTTTCTTATTCCCGAAATTTTTCTTGTTATTGTTATTGCGGTTATTGCTGTTATTGTTTGATTTTCCCTGCTGATTAAACGGCTTGCTGCCGCCTTTTGCTGCTGGTTTAGTTGGATTAGCCGGTTTTGTGTTGTTAGTATTCTCTTGTTTTTGCATAGGCGTTTTGTGATCTTCCCTTTGTTTGACAGAAATGGATTTAGTTGTTTCTTTCTTATCTGCCTTGTATTTTCCGTCCAGTTTGACGATTACATGATCATCAATTGTTGACATATGGTTGCTGACTTCAACATTCATACTCTGCAAGGCTGTTATAACATCCTTGCTTGATATATTTTGTTTTTTTGCATATTCGTAAACTCTCATTTTCGTCATATGGTCACCCCCAAGAAATTTAATCGAGCAAGGTTTTCATTTTTGCAGCAAAGCCTGCATCAACTAATGCCACAACGACTCGAGCATCCTTTCCAATCGCCTGACCTAACAGGTACCGATCCGGGACCGAGACAACAGGAATGTTGTAAAAACTGCATTTATCATGAACCTTTTTAGCAGTATTTTCTGATGCATCTTTAGAGAGCAGAACTAGTTTTGCACGGGATTGTCTAACTTCTTTGATGACAAGTTCTTCACCTGAAACAATCTTTCTTGCCCGATTTGCTAAGCCCAATAAGGACATCCATTGATGCTTTACCATACCATTAATGTTTCTCCTTCTCAGCTAGCTGAAGCAATTCTTCGTAGATGGCATCTTCAATCTTTACTTGCAGGTGATTAGCCAGTACATTCTTCTTCTTAGCTTGTAAAATACAGTCTTTATCAAGTGAGAGGTAAGCTCCGCGTCCGTTTTTCTTGCCGGTTGGATCAACGGAAACTTCTCCTTCTTTTGAACGGACAATACGAACAAGTTCTTTTTTCGGTTTCATTTCTCCAGTCGCAACACATTTGCGCAGCGGAATTTTTCTTTGATTGTTCACATTGCCTCACCTCTTACTTGTCTAATTCATCTTGATTGAAAGAAAAAAGCGGCTCATCGTCTTCGCTTTCATCAAGCGGCACATTAGCTCCTGCACGAGGGTAAATGCCCATTTGCAGAGCGTCTGTCTCGCTTTTAATATCAATCTTCCAGTTTGTCAATTTTGCCGCTAACCGTGCATTTTGGCCTCTTTTGCCGATAGCAAGCGATAATTGATAATCAGGCACAACCACTGTTGTCGCTTTGTCATCCTCGTTCACATTGACATCAAGAACTTTTGAAGGACTTAGAGCATTGGCAACAAACTCAACAGGATCGTTTGACCATTTTACGATATCAATCTTTTCGCCTTTCAGCTCATTTACGATAGCCTGCACACGCTGGCCTTTTGGACCAACACACGAACCGACCGGATCGACTTCAGAATTGTCCGAGTGCACAGAAATTTTTGATCGGTCGCCAGCTTCGCGCGCTACCGATTTAATTTCTACCGTCCCGTCATAAATTTCAGGAACCTCAATTTCAAATAATCGTTTTAATAAACCAGGATGAGTGCGTGAAACGAAAATTTGAGGTCCTTTTGTTGTTTTTTCGACCTTTGTAATAAATACTTTAATGCGGTCATGCGGCTTGTATTTTTCGTTTGGCATTTGTTCGCTTACAGGAAGCAGCGCCTCAATTTTCCCAAGGCTGACATAAATAAATTTAGAGTCAATTCTTTGGACAATACCAGTCATGATATCTTCTTCGCGATCTACAAATTCAGAGTAAATCACACCGCGTTCTGCCTCGCGCACACGCTGTGTTACGACTTGTTTGGCAGTCTGTGCTGCAATGCGTCCGAAGTCTTTAGGCGTTACTTCCATCTCAAGAACATCATTTACCTGATAGCTTGGATTCACGCTTTGAGCTTCTTCTACTGAAACTTCAAGCCTTGGATCATATACTTCATCAACTACATCTTTTCTTGCAAAGACTCTCATTGTTCCTGTTTCGCGGTTTAAATCAACGCGAACATTCTGAGCCTGGTTAAAATTACGCTTATAAGCAGAGATCAATGCAGCTTCAATTGCTTCAATGATCACTTCTTTACTGATGCCCTTTTCTTTTTCAAGAATCGTTAAGGCATCTAAAAGTTCATTACTCATCTTTACCGTTTCCCCCTTATCCATCTAACAGTTTATTTAGTTGAACGTGACAGCGAGTCTTGCACTGGCGATTTTTTCGTAAGGTATTTGAATTTGTTTTTTGCGTGTTTTAATTAAAATTGTCACAATTACATGCTCACCATCAAAAGCAGTAAGCTCTCCTTCAAATACTTTCGATCCTTCAAAAGGCTCATATGTTTTAATGTAAACATTTTTGCCGATTGATTTTGTGAAGTCAGAATCCTTCTTCAGCGGGCGCTCCGCACCAGGCGATGATACTTCAAGAAAATAATTTTGTTCGATTGGATCTGTTTCATCTAATTTTTCACTCAGTTTTTCGCTTACAATCGCGCAATGCTCTATGTCGATTCCATCACTTGAATCTATGAATACGCGCAAAAACCATTCTTTTCCTTCTTTTACGAATTCAATATCCACTAATTCCAATGTTAATTCATCTAAAATCGGCATAGCTAATTCTGCTACGATTTCAGTAACTTTTTTGCTCATCCCGTTCCTCCTTGTGAAATAGAAGCAAATATGACACTATTAGTTGCTGAAAAACCCTGCTTCATATTGAGCAGGGAATGTATGTACACAACACGCGATCCAAATGAAGAGACAATAAAATCTCTACTCAATACGAAAGAGTGGGTTGCCCCACTCTCTGCCTCTAACTATCGTTAGCATTTCCATAAAAAATATAACATAACCGGCCATTTATTGCAAATTAAAATCAAACCGCGTAAGGTATTCCAGACGATAATGCAAGATTTTTCTTTTGAAATGATCCAGTGAATATTTCCCAAGTCACAGTTCCGTCAAAAAAATTAAAACAGAGATAACTGATTTTGATCAGGAAGTGACTCGAGACAGCCTTGCTTATCCAGATATTCAATAATTGTCTTTGACACCTTCCCGCGCTGCTGAAGGTCTTCTTTGGACAGGAATTCTCCGTCCTGTCTTGCCTTCACGATATTGATTGCAGCATTGGTTCCAAGCCCTGGAATGGAATTGAAAGGCGGAATTAAAGAGTTCCCGTCAATCAGGAAGTCTGTCGCGCTTGATCTGTATAAATCTACTTTTTGAAAAGAATACCCGCGTTCGCACATTTCAAGGGCAAGTTCAAGAACAGTCAGCAAGCTCTTTTCTTTTGGAGAAGCCTCAAGTCCTTTTTGATTGATCTCTACAATCTTAGCTTTGATTGGTTCAGACCCTTTTACCATCGTTTCGATGTCAAAATCATCTGCGCGTACAGTGAAGTAGGCAGAATAATAAAGCAGGGCATGATGCACTTTAAAATAAGCAATACGGACAGCCATCAATACGTATGCTGCAGCATGTGCTTTCGGGAACATGTACTTTATTTTGAGGCACGAGCTGATGTACCAGTCAGGAACCTCGTTCTTTTTCATTTCTTCCACCATCTCAGGTGTAAGCCCCTTACCCTTACGAACAGACTCCATAATTTTAAAAGCAAATGAAGGTTCAAGTCCCTGATAAATTAAATAAACCATAATATCATCACGGCAGCCGATCACTTCGCTCAGCGTACAAGTATTATCATGAATTAATTCCTGGGCATTCCCAAGCCATACGTCCGTTCCATGGGAAAGTCCCGAGATTTGAACGAGCTCAGAGAAAGTAGTAGGCTTTGTGTCTTCTAGCATTTGACGGACAAAGCGGGTACCGAACTCAGGAATTCCAAGTGTTCCGGTTTTACACATAATCTGTTCTTCTGTTACGCCAAGTGATTCTGTTCCGCTGAAGATCTTCATGACTTCTTTATCATCAGTCGGAATCGTTTTCGGATCAATTCCGCTTAAATCCTGAAGCATCCTGATTACTGTTGGATCGTCGTGGCCAAGAATATCAAGCTTCAGCAAATTATCATGAATAGAGTGGAAGTCAAAGTGAGTTGTTTTCCATTCAGAACCTGTAGCATCGGCCGGAAATTGAATCGGCGAAAAATCATAAATATCCATATAATCGGGTACAACGATGATTCCTCCCGGATGCTGTCCGGTATTTCTTTTTACGCCTGTACAGCCTTGAACAAGACGGTCGACTTCTGCATTTCTGAGCATTAAGTTATTGTCGCCTGCGTAGCCTTTCACATATCCGTATGCCGTTTTCTCTGCGACTGTACCGATGGTTCCGGCACGGAACACATTATCTTCACCAAAAAGATCCTTTGTGTAATTATGTGCTCTCGGCTGATATTCTCCCGAGAAGTTCAAATCGATATCAGGTACTTTGTCTCCTTTAAATCCAAGGAACGTTTCAAATGGGATATCATGTCCATCTTTATGATATTTTGCCCCGCATTCCGGACAATCTTTATTCGGCAAATCAAACCCGGAACCTACTGATCCATCATTAAAGAATTCAGAATGCTTGCAGTCAGGACAAACATAATGCGGCGGCAGTGGATTAACCTCTGTTATCTCGGTCATCGTTGCAACCAAGGATGAACCGACAGAACCCCTTGAACCAACAAGATATCCATCGTCCAGAGATTTTTTAACAAGCTTGTGAGAAATCAGATAGATAACGGCAAAGCCGTGCCCGATAATACTTTTCAGTTCCTTTTCAAGTCTTGCTTCGACAATTTCCGGAAGGTGATCACCATAAATGCTTCTCGCCATACTGTAGCTCATTTCACGGATTTCATCGTCTGCTCCGTCGATCTTAGGTGTATAAAGGTCGTCTTTGATTGGCTTAATTTCATCTATTAATTCTGATACACGATGCGTATTGTCAATGACAATTTCACGGGCTTTCTCTTTCCCGAGGAAACTAAAGCAATCTAGCATTTCATTCGTGGGCCTGAAGTGAACGTTTGGCAGCTCGTGGCGGTTCAGCGGATTCGCACCGCCCTGAGAGTTTACTAGAATCTTGCGGTAAATTTTATCCTCAGGCTGAAGATAGTGAACATTTCCAGTTGCAACTACCGGTTTTTCAAGCTTCTCTCCTAGATTCACAAGGTTCGTGATGATTTCTTTCAGTGCCAGTTCGTCCTTGATATACTCCATTTGAATTAAATGGCGGTATACTTCAGGCGGCTGCACTTCAATGTAATCATAGAAAGCTGCAAGATCTTCAACTTCCTCAGGAGACTTTTGCATCATGCCTTCAAACACTTCCCCGCGGTCACATGCTGACCCCACGAGAATGCCTTCTCGATGCTTGATAAGCTGAGACCTCGGGACGCGTGCAACACGATAGAAATAGTCAATATGAGAAAGTGAAACAAGTTTAAATAAGTTTTTTAAGCCAATTTCATTTTGAGCAAGCAAGATGGCATGATAAGGACGCGCCCTCTGATAAGCGTTGCCCTGCCCCATATTATCGTTAAGCTGGTTATGGTTCTCAATTCCTTTTTGAGCAGCATCCTTCAGCATTCTGAGCAGGAGATATCCTGTTGCTTCTGCGTCAAAAATAGCGCGGTGATGCTGAGTCAGCTCAATATCAAACTTTTTAGCAAGTGTATTTAACCTGTGGCTTTTCAGTTCAGGATATAAAAATCTTCCGAGTTCAAGAGTATCGATGACAGGGTTGGCTGCTTTACCCGCACCAAGCAGCTGTTTATATCCAACGTTTAAGAAGCCCATATCAAAGCTTGCATTATGCGCTACTAAAATGTCGTCGCCTGCCCACTCTTTAAATCTGCGCAGCACTTCGTCTACATTTGGGGCTGTTGCTACCATATCATCTGTAATGCCGGTTAATTCTATTGTTGTCGCTGATAAACGATGATGAGGATTTGCAAACGATTCAAACCGGTCAATGATTTCGCCGTTTCTGATTTTTACGGCCGCAAGCTCGATAATCGTATCATATACAGCTGATAAGCCGGTTGTCTCAACATCAAATACGACATATGTTGCTTCAGGCAAGAAGCGGTCCTGTTCGTTATAAGCAATCGGGACTCCGTCATCAACCAAGTTAATTTCAACCCCGTATAATACTTTGATGCCATTTTTCTTGCCGGCAGAATACGCTTCGGGAAACGACTGGGCAACAGCGTGATCTGTTATTGCAACAGCCGGATGTCCCCATTTACTCGCTTGTCCGACTAAAGAACTGACAGATGAAACAGCATCCATCTGGCTCATCGGAGTATGCAAATGAAGCTCTATTCTTTTTTCATCAGACGTATCCTTGCGAATTTCAGGCTTGATTTCATTAATGTCATTTGCAATCATGACTAAGTCTCTTACAAATGTGTCATTTTGAATGCTTCCCCGGACTTTGACCCACATTCCTTTTTTCAGTGTTTGCAAGAGAACGGCATCTTCTTTATCACGTGCAAACATTTTTACTAATATGGAATTTGTGTAGTCCGTAACTTTAAATGTGCTTAGCGTTCTTCCGCTGCGAAGCTCTCTTGTTTCAGCATCGAATACATAACCTTGAATGGTTATACGGCGTTCCTCATCTTCAATTGTATTGATCTGTTTAATTTCCTCGTCATTCTTAATGGCATAGCCAATCATCAGCGGACCTTGAGGCGCCTCCTGCTGATCTTGATCTTTCTTATCCATTTCTGTAATGGCAAGCATCATTTTCTCTTGATCTTCTAGCTTCTTTTGTTCTTGGAACTTTTGAATTTCTTCTTTTGAAATATTCACAGTTGTATCCAGCTGAATGAGCGGAAAGCCATATTGTGCAAAGCTATCCTGAAGAACCGATGTGTATTTTTTCTTGATGGCCATCGCTTCTGTTTCATTTCTCGTTTTTACAATCAGCTTTAGTCCCTGTACTTCAGGAATTTGTTCGTTTAACAATGAGAGCATTGGAGGAGAGATCCCCTGCATTTCCTGCACACAAACCGACCAATAGTCTGCAATTAATTTCTCATCAAATGTTTGATCATTAACGGAGATTTTAAATGATACATCAGCTATATGGGAGAACGCTTTTGTTAATTTCGCATAAAAAATCCGGTACACTTCAAAAGGAAGGATCCTGTCAAATAAAAATTGAAATTCCCACTTCTTTGACTGCTTATGGACCGTTAATTTTGTGATCGCGCCATTTATGAAATGATTAAAAATAGCGTCGTCTGTTAAATCGATTTGCTGCAGCAGAAGCTGAAATCGCTCTTTTTGAGCCTTCGAAAGTTCGTCCATTCTAACCGTCCCCTCTTACAATATCGATCCTCATAATTGAAGGTACCTCGCTCTTTGCGAGGTACCTTTAAATGTGTTATTTACTTACTTATCATAACATGAATAAAACAGTGCTTCATGCTTTTTTAATTGGATAATAAATTGGAAATGGTCCCAGTTAGATCAGACAAAGAAACATCCATTCCTTCACCTGTTTTGCGGACCTTTATCTCAACAATTCCGTCCGCCGCCTGTTTCCCGACAACGACTCTTACCGGAATGCCGATAAGATCTGAATCTGCAAATTTCACTCCTGCACGTTCATTGCGGTCATCGTAAAGGACTTCAAATCCAGCTTCTTTAAGATCTGCATATAATTTATCACTTAATTCAGCCTGTACATCATTTTTGGCATTTGCACTAATTAGGTGAACCTGGAATGGAGCAACAGCTGCAGGCCATATAATTCCTTTTTCATCGTTGAATTGTTCAACGATTGCTGCAAGGGTTCTTGATACCCCGATACCGTAGCAGCCCATAATCATCGGCTGAGCTCTTCCATTTTCATCAAGGAATGTTGCATTCATAGCTTCACTGTAGCGTGTGCCAAGTTTAAATACGTGGCCGACTTCAATACCTTTTGCAAATTGAATGACACCTTGTCCATCTGGAGATAAGTCTCCTTCTTTAATAAATCTTAAATCCGTAAATTGAGAGACTTTAGCATCACGTTCAATATTCACGCCTGTGTAATGAAAGTTCTCTTCGTTAGCGCCGCACACGCCGTTTACAATCGCCTGAACGGCCATATCTGCAATAATCTCTACTTCTGAGCTGACGGCAACTGGACCTACATAGCCCGGCATTACGCCGACTGCCTGCTTTGTCTCTTCGGCTGTGGCAAGCTCTACAATTGAAGCACCGTATATGTTTTTAATTTTAATGTCATTAACCTCATGATCACCGCGCACTAAAACTAATACGAATTTCTCATCCACTTTGAAAAGAAGAGACTTAATTAATTGCTCTTTAGCTGTATTCAAGAAAGATGCAACATCTTCAATTGTTTTTTGATCAGGCGTTTCTACCTTTTCAAGACTCTGAGCTTCTTCACCGCTTTTTTCATAATGATTAATGACAGGTGCCATTTCAATATTTGCCGCATAGTGAGAGGTATCTGAGTAAGCAATCGTATCTTCTCCTACTTCAGAAAGCACCATGAATTCATGTGTATCTTTCCCGCCCATTGCACCGGAATCCGCAATTACTGCACGGTAATTTAATCCGCAGCGTGAGAAAATATTGCTGTATGCCTGGAACATCTTTTCGTACACTTCATCAAGACTTTCAAAAGAAGCGTGAAAAGAGTAAGCGTCTTTCATAATAAATTCACGGCCGCGAAGCAGACCGAAACGCGGACGTTTCTCATCTCTGAATTTAGATTGAATTTGAAATAGATTCAAAGGCAGTCTTTTATACGATTTTACTTCGTCTCTCACAAGAGAAGTAATGACTTCTTCATGTGTTGCGCCAAGGGCGAATTCACGGCTGTGACGGTCTTTCATTCGCATAAGCTCAGGACCGTACGTATACCATCTGCCTGACTCCTCCCAAAGCTCTGCCTGCTGCAGAGCTGGCATTAACAGCTCGGATGATCCTGCACGATTCATTTCTTCTCGCACAATTTGCTCGATTTTCTTAAGCACAATGGAAGCAAGCGGCAAGTAACTGTATATCCCGCTTGCATTTTGCCGCATATAGCCCGCACGCA
Organism: Bacillus sp. V2I10; assembly: GCF_030817055.1. NCBI lineage: Bacteria > Bacillati > Bacillota > Bacilli > Caryophanales > Bacillaceae > Bacillus > Bacillus sp. V2I10. Next base: position 3,544,105 of record NZ_JAUSYV010000001.1, read on the forward strand.
ATAAAAGCTGATGGCTTTTAATGTCAGCATCTGCAGGCACTTCTCTTAAAGTAGGAATAAATGTCATACTCTGTTTCATCTTCAAGCACCTCTATCTATTTATACATTCTAAAAGTCGGGTTTAACCAAACGAGACGACGGTCCTAAAAGAATGACAGCGCCCTCTCATTCATAGCAAAGTCTTATAAAAAGAATCTTTGAATATCATTCCATGTGACAACAAGCATTAACAGCATCAATAAAGCAAAACCGATAAAATGAACGACCCCTTCTTTTTGGCGGTCTATCGGTTTGCCTCTAAGCGCTTCGACCAGGAAGAATAATAGCCTTCCCCCGTCCAGTGCCGGAATCGGAAGCAGATTGACAATTCCTAAGTTGATGCTCAAAATGGCAGCCCAGCTCATTAAGTTGATGATGCCTGTTTTTGCGACTTGATCTGTCATGTCATAAATTCCTACCGGACCTGAAAGCATGTCGATCGAAAACTGCCCAGTGACCAATTTGCCAAGACCGAGCACTATTTCCTTTGTCCAATTGAACGTTTCCGTTACTCCATATTCCAATGAGCCGACGAAAGATTTTTCAACAGGATTGTAAGCACCAATTCTGCCGATTGTTTCTTCTCCAACTTTACTTGCTTCCGGAACCACTTCCACTTCAAGGTTTTGACCGCCTCGGTTAATAGCAAAAGTCAATTCTTGCTCTGGATTTGCCTGAATTACTGAAACGACTTGTTTCCATGAAGACATCACTTTTCCTTCAATGGATGTAATTTCATCGCCTTCTTTAAGTCCCGACTCTACAGCAGAGCCATCCGGCGTGAGCTTCCCTAAAATCGGTTCATCAATTGGAGCCCCTTGAATAAACCCAAGAGAAAATAATAAAACAAACGCTAAAATAAAATTCATAAGCGGGCCTGCAATAATCGCCGCTGTCCGCTGTCTGAGCGTTTTTGAACCAAACTGGCGGTTATAGGGGGCAATTTGAACCTCTGAACCATCTACAATGAAGAAAGATTTTTCACTTACTTCAAAGTTTTTCAGAATTTCATCCTCTTCGCCCTGTTCATAGCCTGAAATGAACATTTTGTGTTCAAGGTCAGCCTGTTCTACTTCAATGACTCTTGCACGAGGATATTTTTCCTTATTATTAAGGATGATTTTTTCAACTTTATTTTCTTTATTAAACAGCAAACCTACATTATATCCAGGCTTCACTTCTATCATTTCTGGATCTTCACCAGCCATGCGGACAAATCCGCCAAGGGGAAGAAGTCTGATGGTATAGACGGTTTCATCTTTCATGAATGAAAAGATTTTCGGTCCAAACCCGATTGCAAATTCACGGCATAAAATACCTGCCCGTTTTGCTAAAACTAAATGTCCCAGCTCGTGAAAGAATACGAGTGCTCCAAAAATAATAACAAACGCTAAAACGGTATTCACGTTTCATGACCACCTTTATGAATATAATGTTTGAACAAATTGTCTAGTCTCTTTGTCCACTTCCTGAATGATATGCAAATCCGGGTTTGATATCACACTATGTTTTGCCAAAGCTTTTTCGATGAGATCTTCAATTTGAAGAAAGGCAATTTGTCCTTTTAAAAATGCTCCGACTGCTTCTTCGTTTGCGGCATTCAGCACAGTTGGCATTGTACCACCTATTTTACCTGAATCATAGGCGAATTGTAAGCAGCGGTATCTCTCAAAGTCCGCTTTTTCAAAATGCAGCTTGCCGACTTCCCATAGATTTAATTGCTTAGTTGAAGAAAGCGGCAGTCTTTCTGGATAGGATAATGCATATTGAATAGGAACTCTCATATCCGGTGATCCGAGCTGTGCAATAACACTTCGATCATGAAACTCTGCCATAGAGTGAATAATGCTTTCTTTATGAAGCAGCACCTCGATCTTTTCATACGGAAGATCAAAGAGCCAGTGTGCCTCAATGACTTCAAGACCTTTGTTCATCATAGTAGCAGAATCGATTGTAATTTTAGCACCCATAGACCAATTCGGATGATTGAGTGCCGCGTCAACTGTAACATCTGCTAATTCTTCGCGCTTTCTGTCGCGGAAGCTTCCGCCGGATGCTGTCACAATCAATCTTTCCAGCGATTTGGGATTTTCTCCCTGCAAACACTGGAAAATAGCAGAATGCTCACTGTCAACAGGCAGAAGGGCTACACCATATTTTCTGGCGTGTTCTGTTACAAGATGACCTGCAGTTACCAGTGTTTCTTTATTTGCAAGGGCAATTGTCTTTCTGCTTTCAATTGCTTTTAAAGTCGGCAAAAGACCAACACTTCCGACAACTGCATTCACTACAATTTCAGCTTCTGAGATAACAGCTGCTTCTATTAGACCTTCAGCACCATATGTAAATGTTATGTTGGGAAATTCTTCTTTCAGCTGTGAATATACATGGATTTCATTTACAGCTACCAGGCTGGGAGAAAAATCGGAAATAGCCTTTCTTCCAAGCTCCAGATTACTTCCAAAAGACATAGCAACAAGCTGAAATTGATCGGGATGTGATCTAATTACATCCAGGGTTTGCTGACCAATTGAGCCTGTTGCACCCAATAAGCTAATCTTCTTCACCATGTCACTCCCATTCGTTTGTTACAGACATTCTCTTCAGTAAAGGCCGTTTTAGAATTGATTGTTTTACGTATTCTTATTTGGTTCACATATACAAGTCCATATCATGCTCTTTTCCCAAGCAGGCAGATACGGCGTACATTAAGATACGATGAATAACTGCAAAAAATCCAAAGCCGATTTTAACCGACCTGGGAAAGCAGCTAAGTTTACGAAAACAGCCTTAGTTAAAAAACAAAAACAAGAAATGCATGATCGGCAATACAAAAATCATGCTGTCAAAGCGATCCAATATTCCCCCGTGCCCAGGCAGGATATGCCCTGAATCTTTTACTTGATAATGGCGCTTTAACGCTGATTCAGCCAAATCCCCTATTTGTCCAAAAATAGACAGCAAAACTGTGATTAGCGTGATGCTTAAATAGGACTCTGCAAAGGCAGTGAAATATTGAAAAATCCACGCGATTATTACGGCGCAGAAGATTCCTCCAATTGATCCCTCTATCGTTTTGTTAGGACTTATTTCCGGCCACAGCTTCCTTTTGCCCGCTGATTTACCGATAAAATAAGCTCCTGAATCTGTAGCCCATATAATCAATAGAGCATAAATGATAGGATAAAGGCCAATGTTTCTCATTTCAATAAAATAAAAAAATCCGATCCCGATATACATTGTTGTTATTATGGTGAATCCTACATCATCGAAGGAAAATCTGTTTTTTGTCACAACGGTATAGCATAAAAAAAACAGAACAACAAGCAACGCAAACTCGATTTTGGTTATGCTGTATTCATCTAATAAGTTTATGTAGTTACTGGGGATTAATAGAACCCATAGCAATAATAAACTGAGCAGCCCCGGTATACTGTATATGGAAATCCGCTTCATCTTCAGCAGTTCATACAGGGCGATGGAAGCTAATAAGTATATAAAAATAGTAAAAGGGGCACGACCATAAATAACGGCCGGCAAAAAAACGGCCAAAGCAATTATTGCAGTTACAATTCTTTGTTTCACGCTGTCACCTTCATCTTATAAGCCGCCAAATCTTCGACCCCTATGCTGGTATTCATTAATTGCCGCAAGTAAATGCTCCTCGCTAAAGTCCGGCCAAAGCACGTCTGTAAAGACAAATTCGGAATAAGCAAGCTGCCAAAGCATGAAATTGCTCAGTCTGATTTCTCCGCTTGTTCGAATGAGCAAATCCGGATCTCTCATGTCTTTCGTCATTAAATATTGAGAAAATAATGCCTCATTAATGTCTTCAGAGCTAATGTCGCCATTTTTTGCATCTTGCACAATTCCTTTAACAGCATGAATCATCTCCGCTCTGCTGCCATAATTCAGGGCGAAATTTAAGATAAGACCATTATTATTTATAGTATCTTCCTTTGCCTTTTGCACAGCGCGAAGAGTATGTTCAGGAATTTTTGACTCTTCTCCAATAATTCTCACTTGAACATTTTCTTCTACAAGTTCAGGAAGAAAGGTGCCCAAAAATTCTTCCGGCAGTTTCATCAGATAATCTACTTCTGTTTTAGGCCTTTTCCAGTTCTCAGTAGAAAAAGCATATAAAGTTAAGGCCTTAACTCCAAGTTCATTCGAAAGTTTTGTTACTTTTCTTACAACTTTCATGCCTTCATGATGTCCGGCAATTCTGGGAAGAGCTCTTTTTTTGGCCCAGCGTCCATTACCATCCATAATGATTGCAATATGTTCCGGGATTTCCCTTTTCAGAATTTCTTCTTTTGAGAATTCCGTTTGCTCGCGGGCAGGATTTCTCCATTTTTTCAGTATGTTGAGCATGTGATTCCTCCATCACCATTCTGCGGTCTCATATACTGCAACGATGTTAACAGTATTAACAAAAAAACCCCCTGTAAACATTAGAGGGTCTTTTAAGCACAATTCCATTGTACAGAGTTTTTTCTTAAACTTCCATGATTTCTTTTTCTTTATCTTTAGCAATTGCATCAATTTTGCTGATGAAATCATCTGTTGCTTTTTGAACATTGTCGTTGTTGCTGCGCAGTTCATCTTCTGTGATTTCACCATTTTTTTCGAGCTTTTTCAAGTCGTCATTTGCATCCCGGCGAACATTGCGGACAGCAACTTTAGCTTCTTCAGCATATTTTTTCACAAGCTTTGCAAGCTCCTTGCGGCGTTCCTCAGTAAGTGCAGGGATAGCAAGACGAATTAAAGATCCGTCATTTGTCGGGTTTAATCCAAGATCTGATTTTAAAATTGCTTTTTCGATTTCGCCCAGAACCGTTTTGTCATAAGGCTGAATAACAAGCAGTCTTGCTTCAGGAATATTAATAGAAGCTAATTGGTTTACTGGTGTTGGAGCACCGTAATAATCTACAACGATTTTATCAAGCAATGATGCATTCGCACGGCCTGCACGAACAGTAGAAAGCTCTCTGTTAAATGCAGATACTGCTTTTTCCATTTTGTCTTTCGCTTGTGATAGCACTTGTTTTGCCATGATTATTTCCCCCTTACAATAGTTCCGATATTTTCGCCTAATACCGCACGTTTAATGTTTCCTTCTTCCATAACTGAGAAGACAATAAGCGGAATATCATTATCCATACAAAGTGATGAAGCAGTTGAATCCATTACTTCCAAACCTTCTTTTAAAACATCTAAATAGGAAAGTGTTTCATATTTAACAGCCGTTGAATCTTTTTTAGGATCAGCCGTATAAACTCCGTCTACGTTGTTTTTTGCCATTAGAATGACATCTGCTTCAATTTCCGCAGCACGCAATGCAGCTGTTGTATCAGTTGAGAAATACGGATTTCCTGTACCGGCAGCAAAGATGACAACCCGTTTTTTCTCAAGATGTCTGATTGCTTTTCTTCTTATGTAGGGTTCGGCTACTTGACGCATTTCAATTGAAGTTTGAACACGGGTCTGAATGCCGAATGTTTCAAGGCTGTCCTGAAGCGCTAGTGAATTCATGACAGTTGCAAGCATTCCCATATAGTCTGCTGTTGCACGGTCCATGCCCATTTCACTGCCGATCTTGCCGCGCCAAATGTTTCCGCCGCCGACAACAACAGCTACTTCAACATCCAGTTCAGCAATTTCCTTTACTTGTTTAGCAATTGATTGAATAACGGCAGGCTTTATGCCAAAGCTGTCATTTCCAGCTAAAGCTTCACCGCTTAATTTAAGTACAATACGATTATATTTAGGTGTGCTCATAATGACCTCCAAGTCTTTTCCAATAGATCTAAGTACCGTGTAAATGATTTTTAAAAAGAGGGAACACAGATGTGTGTTCCCTGTCTTTCATTTACTCATTTTCTGCCGCAGGTTAAAGCCATGCTTTAGCCGGAGGAACAGACTTGATTATTTTTTGACTTGGTTCATAACTTCTTCAGCGAAATTATCCTGGCGTTTTTCAATGCCTTCGCCAACTTCGTAGCGAGTAAAGCTCTTCACTGAAGCGCCTTTAGATTCCACGAATTGTTTTACTTTTAAATCAGGGTTTTTAACGAAGCTTTGTTCAAGAAGGCAAATATCTTCGAAGAATTTGCCAAGACGGCCTTCAACCATTTTCTCTACGATGTTAGCAGGCTTGCCTTCATTTAGAGCTTGCTGTGATAATACTTCGCGCTCGCGAGTAACTTCTTCTTCACTTACAGCGTCGCGTCCGATGTATTTAGGGTTAACTGCAGCAACATGCATTGCAACATCTTTCGCAATTTCTTCTTCAGTTGTACCTTCAAGAACAGTTAATACAGCAATGCGTCCGCCCATGTGCAGGTAAGCACCAAATGCGTCACTGTCTGTTTTTGTAACAATTTCAAAGCGGCGAAGCGTGATTTTTTCACCAATTTTAGCGATTGCAGAATTAATGAAATCAGCAACTGTTGATCCGTTGTCCATTGTTTGAGTCATAGCTTCGTCAAGGTTTGCAGGTTTTTTAGCAAGCAAGTGTGAAGCAAGTGCATCAAGAAGTTCTTTGAAGCCTTCGTTTTTAGCTACGAAGTCAGTTTCTGAGTTTACTTCAAGGATAACAGCTTCATTGCCTTCAGACTTAACAAGTGCTAAGCCTTCTGCAGCAACGCGGTCTGCTTTCTTAGATGCAGAAGCGATTCCTTTTTCACGAAGGAAGTCAATTGCTTTTTCCATGTCACCATTTGTTTCTGTTAATGCTTTTTTGCAGTCCATCATGCCTGCACCTGTTTTTTCGCGTAGTTCTTTTACCATTTGAGCAGTAATTGCCATGAGAGTTTTCCTCCTTATTATGTGGCCGTCTTCGGCGATATGTATTATTTTCATTCATGAATGAATGCAGTTTACTTTAGCATATTTAAAGGGCGGCTTTTCCCGTTTGGAAAAAGCCTCTTTAAAAAAGGTGATAAAAGGCATTCCCCTCTTATCACCTTTGCTTTACCTAATTAAGCAGTTGTTTCTTCACCTTGTTTTGTTTCAAGAATTGCATCAGCAATTTTAGAAGTTAAAAGCTTAACTGCACGGATTGCATCATCATTTGCAGGGATAACGTAATCAATTTCATCAGGATCACAGTTTGTATCAACGATACCAACGATCGGGATGTTTAATTTACGTGCTTCAGCAACTGCAATACGCTCTTTGCGAGGGTCAATGATGAACAATGCATCAGGAAGACCTTTCATGTCTTTGATTCCGCCTAAGAATTTTTCAAGACGCTCAAGCTCTTTGTTAAGCTGAACAACTTCTTTCTTAGGAAGTACTTCGAAAGTGCCGTCTTCTTGCATTCTTTCAATGTCTTTCAGACGTTTGATGCGCTTTTGAATTGTTTCAAAGTTTGTTAACGTTCCGCCTAACCAGCGTTGGTTAACAAAGTACATGCCTGAACGCTCAGCTTCTTCTTTAACAGAATCTTGAGCTTGTTTTTTTGTACCAACGAAAAGAATTGTACCGCCGTTTGCAGCAAGTTCTTTCGTGAATTGGTAAGCTTCTTCAACCTTTTTAACTGTTTTTTGAAGGTCGATGATGTAAATGCCGTTACGCTCTGTGAAGATGTAACGTTTCATTTTAGGGTTCCAGCGGCGTGTTTGATGACCGAAGTGAACACCTGCTTCAAGTAATTGCTTCATTGAAATGACTGACATGATATTTCCTCCTAAATGGTTTTTGCTCCTCCGCACATATCATCTTTAGGCAAAACTGTTTAAAACAGCACCAATGCCCAAATCTATGGCGTGTGTATTAACACCAAAAATTAATATATCATAAGGACTGATCATAAGCAAGCAAAAATCGACTAGTTATGACGGAATTTAAGCAAAAGCTCAATTTCTGTTATTCCTTTTTTTAATTCTTTCGCTATTTCCTCAGAAGAATACCCTTTTTGATAAAGGGAAATAACCTTTTCCTCATCAGATTGAGGATGAACCGTTTCCTTGCTGCTCGAAAGCTCCAGGTGATCCTCATAATCTATCGCATGAACAGGAAAATCAGAATCTTCCGGTTCAGTCTCTGCTTTTTTAGAATGAGAGGTGTTTCTACCTATATTAATATCTTTCAGTCTTGACATCTTTATTTCGTTTATCAGTTTTTCGTTCTCATCTTTTAAGTCAATTAAATAAGCTGCAAGCGACTGCTCTGCTTCTTCAAGCATAGCCGCTTGTTTTTCCTCTGACTTTTTAACTGATTGATATCTTATATATAAAAGGGCAATTAAATAAAAACCTGCTGCATGAAGAATCATGCTGAAAACCAGTAAAACGGCTGTCATAAAATTTGTTCACTCACTTTTTTCAAGACGTATGGTGCGTTTTCATTAATGAATGATTTTTTCCAGTAAATTTCTTAATTTAAATAAAGCTTTAGAATGAATTTGAGAAATACGCGAGGTCGAAAGCCCCATCACCTGTCCGATTTCTGTAAGGGTCAGTTCTTCTTTATAAAATAAACTGACCACAAGCTGTTCTTTTTCAGAGAGGCCGACGATGACTTCACTTAATTGCTGAATCAGCTCATCTTTTACCATTTTTTCCACGGGTGATATAGATTTCTCATCTTTCAGGACCATTTTCGAATGGTGATCCTGTTCATCGTGATCGTGGTTTTGGTCGTCTATAGAAAGAACATTTGCAAAGAATCCTTCTTTCATAATGTGCGTCACTTCATCCTCAGACATTTCCAGGTCCTTTGCAACTTCGCCGGGCAGCACGTTCCGCAAATATTTTTGCTCAAGACGCTCTATACTTGCATCAACTTTTTTAGCTTTTTCTCTTGAGCTTCGCGGCAGCCAATCCTCTTTTCTGAGTCCGTCCAAAATGGCGCCTCTTATCCGAAATGACGCATATGTTTCAAATTTCAAATCCCTTTTGTAATCAAATTTTTCAAGGGCGTCATATAACCCGATCATTCCGATGCTTTTTAAATCATCTTTATTCACTGATTTTGGCAGACTCACTGAGATGCGCTGCACATGATAGCTTACAAGCGGTATGTATCTTTTGATCAGTGCATCGCACGCATCATTGTCACGGCAATGAATCCATTTGTCCCAATACTCTTGTTCTTCGATTTTTGCTGCTTGTATCATTTTTCTCCCCTTCTGATTTGTGATTTTAACTTCTGATGTGTTTTTTATATCGTTTTCGATCCTTGATTGACAGTTCTTATATGCATCATGCAGGTGAAGGGATCGAATTCAATTGTTCTCCCGCTGCTTCCCCCCACATCCATGCTGACAACGGGAATACGCATTTGATGAAGCTGCTCGAGAATTGCTTCTACATTTCTTGGACCGATGCGCATCAAGCTGGTTGCTGACTGGAATTGAAACATTTGCGCGCCTCCTGCAAGCTTCGCTTTTAACAATCCGCGGCGTCCTCCGCTGGCAATCATTTGTCTGATAAGTTCTTTGACAGCGGTATCCGCATACTTAGAAGGATTTTGTATACCTGACTTGGCGAGGGCTGAATCAGGAAGCATAACATGCACCAACCCTGCTATTTTTCTGAACTCATCATAAAGTACAAGCCCCACACAAGAACCAAGGCCTGAGGTTCGAATCCATTTTGGCGGCTCTACTACATCTTTTACTGCTATTCCGACTTTTACAATCTCCACTATTTGAGTCATGCTTTATACCCCTATTGATTTGAAGAGCTTGTCAAAAGAGTCCGGGTCCGGCAAAAGGAAAAAATGACCTTGAATCACTTCTCTGCTCTCATTGCCGCTTTCTTCGATTGCTGTATCAATGACAATGGCATAATCACTCACATGGGAGAGCTCGATCAGCCCATGTGTAATGACAGCTGCGAACATATCAATTGAAAGGCCTGGAACAGACGGATAAAGACTTAGGCCTGTAAAGTCTGACAATGCAGTCAAATATGATCCTGCCACTATATTTCCAAGCTCCTTGAGGGCAGATGTCCCTATTTCTTCCTGTTCAATATTTTCTATTTTAAATGCTTGATCCTGCGTCAAATTCCGAATAAATCTTTCTGCCTGTTCAACCGATAAAATAAAATACATAGAGCCTGGCAAATCGCCTTCAATTCTTAAATAAAGACTTGCCACAACCATTTCCGGCCCGCCTAACCGTTCTGTAAGTTCATTAAATGACAGCAGGCTGACATCAGGAATCATCATTTCAATTCTTTTGTTTAAAAGAGCGGAAAGGGCTGTAGCCGAATGACCGGCTCCAATATTGCCAGCTTCTTTTAAAATATCTAAATGCAGAGCAGTAAGCTGATTGAAATCATTCATACATAAGAACCTTATGATTGAAGGGCATGCGCATTGTCTGCTGCCAATACTTTATTCAAATCAAGGATGATAATCAGCCGTCTGTCAATTTTAGCAACACCTTCTACATAATCGGCCTTTACTGCACCGACAACCTCAGGAGCAGGTTCAATTTCATCCATTTCCAAATCGATAACATCATTGGCGGCATCGACAATTAATCCAACTTCATATTGATCTAAAACAGCAACAATGATCCTGGAACTATCTGAAAATGGCTCCTGCTGCATATCAAATCTCGTGCGCAAATCAATGATTGGCGTGACAATGCCTCTTAAATTGATCACACCTTTAACAAAAGGCTCTGTTCCGGGAACACGTGTAATGGGCCAGTATTTTTTCAATAGAGCGCACTTTATCGACTGAAATTCCGTATTCTTCGTGATTTAATTGAAAAACAATCATTTTCATCTGTTTTTTGATCGCATCTGTCATTTCTATATCTCCTATTCCTTGAATAAACTATTTGATAAGAGCATTACAATCAATGATTAAAGCTACTTGACCATCGCCCAGAATCGTTGCACCTGATACTGCAAAAACAGAGTTCAGGTAATGACCGAGTGACTTTAAGACAATTTCCTGCTGGCCAATAAATGAGTTCACCACAAGCGCAGCCGTTTTATCCCCTTTTTTTACAATGACAATCGCAAGATGTGAGTCTTCTTCATTTTCATCCGGCACTTCAAAAACTTCTGCTAGGGAAATCAGCGGAACAATTCTGCCTCTGAAATCGATGACTTTCTGATTATGTGCACTCATGACTTCATCTTTGCTGATCACTGCCGTTTCAATAATAGAGGAAATCGGAATAGCAAATGTTTCATTCGCAAGCTTGACAAGCATGACAGATATGATTGAAAGCGTAAGCGGAAGCTGAATAGAAAATAACGAACCTGCTCCTCCAGCTGAATCAATTGAAATCGAACCTCCAAGAGCTTCAATTGTATTTTTGACCACATCCAGTCCTACACCTCTCCCGGATATATCTGATATTGTTTCAGCTGTAGAAAACCCAGATGAGAAAATCAATTCATATACCTGCTTATCAGAAAGTGTACCTGCCATTTTTTCCGATACAATTCCCCTGTCAATTGCTTTCTTTAAAACTCTTTCTCTGCTAATGCCGTTTCCGTCATCTTCGATCTCGATGAAGACATAATTCCCGCTGTGATATGCTCTAAGGACAACATTGCCCTCTTCTCGCTTTCCATGCTTAAGGCGTGTTTCAGGTGATTCAATCCCATGATCAATGGCATTTCTTAAAAGGTGAACGAGCGGATCTCCGATTTCGTCAATGACTGTCCGGTCAAGCTCAGTTTCAGCCCCAATAATCTCAAGATTAATTTTTTTATTTAAGTCTTTGGCGAGCTGCCTGATCATACGGGGGAACCGGTTGAAAACTGTCTCAACAGGGACCATTCTCATGTTCAGAATAATCGTTTGAAGATCACCTGATATACGTGTCATATGTTCAACTGTTTCATTTAGCTCGCTATTTTTCAGCTGCTTGGAGATTTGCTCCAGTCTCCCTCTGTCAATCACAAGCTCTTCAAAAAGGTTCATGAGGCTGTCAAGTCTATCTATATTTACGCGGATTGTTTTTGAGCTTGCCTGCACGGCTACTTTAGAAACAGCTGCTTCATCCTTTGCAGCAATAAGTCCGGTATCAGCTGCACTTTCATTATGTAGAACAGTTTCTTTTTCTATCAATCTCTCAACAATCGAAAGATGCGAGACTTCAACAGATAGTATTTCAGAAACCTTCATGATTTGTCTTTCTATTTCATTTGCTGACTCCTTAGTTACAAGAGCGAGATGAAATTGGTGATCAAATTTTTCTTCTTCCAGCAAATCGACTGAAGGAACGGATTTTATGACTTCACCAAGCTTTTCAGCTATTTCAAAAACCATAAAAACACGCGCTGCCTTCAAGAGGCAATCTTCTCTTAATCGAATTGTCAGTTCGTATGTATGAAAACCCTGCTCTCTTGACTGCTGCAGCACAGTTCGTTCAAAATCATCAAATTCTTTTATAGCAGTGCGGGATGATTCTTCGCTTTTATGTTCAATTCCTGCGGGTTCGCCCACTTCCATCTTTTTCAGCTGCCGAATAACATTGTCAACATCTTTTTTCCCGCTACCTCCTTCAGCAATGGATAAAACCATTACTTCAAGGTCGTCAACAGCCTGAAATACGACATCAAGCAAGGCATCGGTTACAGTCAGTTTTTCTTGACGGATGGCATCAAGCACATTTTCCATTTGGTGGGTCAGATTGGCTAAATCAGCATAACCCATCGTTGCACTCATGCCTTTTAATGTGTGAGCTGAACGGAAAATTTCATTTACGATGAATAAATCACCAGGATTTTTCTCCAGTTCGAGCAGCTTATCATTACAAGACTGCAAGTGTTCTTTACTTTCTTCAATGAAGACCTCTAAGTATTGATTCATATCCATGTAGGTTACTCCCCTTAGCCTCGAATAAATTTCAAAATAGAAGCTGCAATATCTTGTACATCTTCAACTGCATCAATTGCTTTTGTCTGATAGGCCATCTTCGGCATTCCAAAAACGATCGACGTTTTTTCAGACTCTGAGATGGCATGCAGATCTCCTGACTGCTTTAATTTCTTTAACCCTTCCGTTCCATCTGCTCCCATGCCTGTCATAATAACAGCTACTTTATGAATATTTTCAAGCCTGCTTATTGATTCAAACATCGTGTCAACAGAAGGTCTGTGGCCGTTTCGCGGATACTCTTTATTCAACTTGATAATCAGCCCGTTATTAGCCTTTTCAATTTTCATATGAAATCCGCCTGGCGCAATATAGGCTGTTCCATTTAAAGCCAATTCTCCGTCTTCCGCTTCTTTCACATTGACAGCTGAAAGAGAATGAAGTCTTGCAGCCAAAGAAGTTGTAAATCCTTCCGGCATATGCTGTACGATAAAGACCGGAGCTTCCAGGTCTTCCGGCAGCTTGGGCAAAACCTGCTGCAGAGCTCTTGGACCGCCTGTTGATGTTCCCATGCAAACGATATGCTGCCGGTATCTTTTCGATTGCGTGATAGGCTTCTTCTTATGTTTAATGGTATCAATATTCGCATTAATTATTTTTCTAACACGCGAATGACTTGCCACCTGCACTTTTTGGAGTAATTCCTGTTTCACTTTATGGAGATCAAGAGAGATCGCTCCCGAAGGTTTTGCTATAAAATCAATTGCGCCAAGCTGCAGGGATTGAATGGTATGATCTGCCCCTTCTTGAGTAGTGCTCGACAACATAATCACAGGTCTTGGAAATTCCTCCATAATCCTCTTCAGTGTCTCAAGACCGTTTAACCCCGGCATCTCGATATCCAGCGTAATGATATCAGGATTCAATTGACCGATTTTTAACAGGGCATCTTGACCATTGCGCGCTGTGGCCATAACTTCTATAAAGCCGCTTTCTTCAAGAAAATCGGTGATCAGCTTTCTCATAAAGGCAGAGTCGTCTACCACCAGAACGGTAATCTTGCTCATTCAACAACCGCCTCCTTTGAACAATTGCGACATTTTAGGGTAGAAACCAAACAGGTTTTTTATGGAGAGACAAATCCTTTTTGCCCCGGTCCAAGTAATTGTCAGCAATCTCATGAAGCGCCCTGCTGGCAGCGCTTTTAGGAAATAATAAAGTAAATGGTATCTGTCTGATTACAGCCTGTGAAACAAACCGGTCATCTGGCATCCATCCTGCATATGACGTTTTCATAGCAAGAAACTGTTCAATTGCAGCCTGCATTCTCACTGAGGTCTCACGTGCAGCTTTCGCATGATCAGAACGGTTTACAACAATTGAAATGGGGATGCTTTTATCTTGCATACTTATTTGCTTAATGACGGAATAGGCATCCGTAATGGAGGTTGGCTCAGATGTTGTGACCACCATCAGTTCATCTGCTGACAAAATAAATTTCAGGCTTTCGGCTGTCATACCCGCCCCCATATCAAAAATGATATAATCATATTTGTTAAACAAAGATTCGAGTTTAGAGAAGAACGAATCAAACTGACATTTCTCTATTTTGAACAAATATGATAATCCGGTACCCCCAGAAATAAAATCAAATCCGCCGGGGCCTGAATAAATCATTTCATCCAGCTCTTTTTTTTGATTAAAAAAGTCTAAGATAGAAGCATCGCTCGATTGGCCAATAAGGATGTCTATATTTCCATATCCAATATCTAAATCAAGCACAAGCACGCGTTTTTCATTTTTTACTAACCTGATAGCAAAATTGATTGAAAAGTTCGATTTGCCGACTCCGCCTTTTCCGCTGATGACAGCAATGGATTTTGCATTAGGTTTATTCATTTGCTGTAAGTGCAGTCTTAACTGCTCCGCCTGATCCATCTTTCTTACCTCATAATCTCTTCAGCTGTCAGTTTTTCAGTAGCAATCAGGATATCATCCGGAACGTTCTGTCCGTACGTCATGTAGGCAACACCTTTTTCAGCAGAAAGGATAAAATCATACATGGATCCTTTTGTATTTGTTTCATCAAGCTTTGTAAAAATGATTTTATCGATATGAATGGATGAGAAATTATCATGTATTTCAAGCATGTCATTTAGTTTGGATGTAACAGACAGGACCAAGAATGTTTCCATTTCTTCCGTGAAATCAATCAGCTTTTCTAAATCATTGACAAGCTGCCTGTTCCTGAAATTCCTGCCGGCCGTATCAATAAAAACCATATCCATATCCTCGAATTTTTCTTTTGCTCTCTGAAAATCTTCAATGGAATAACAGACTGCAAGCGGTGCATTTAATATGTTGGCATATGTTTTAATTTGTTCGATTGCCGCGATCCGGTATGTATCCGTTGTGATGAATGCAATTTTTTTATGATTTTTCAGCATGCTTTCGGCTGCAAGCTTAGCAAGTGTAGTTGTTTTGCCGACACCAGTTGGCCCGACAACATTAATATATTTCTTTTGGTAGGAAATCCCTCCGAACGTCAAATGACCCATCTTCTTCTCCATCACCTTGATCACTTCTGAATGAAATTCAGGAGGAGATTGCCAAGACACGTCATTTGGCAATTCCGAAAGTATGTCAGATCTGCTGGCTAAACCTATTTCTTTATCTTGAAGAATTTGATTCAGTTTTATCAAATGTGGAGGAAATCCCTTTTGCTGTTCATTTATACTTAAAGATTTCAGGAGGTTTTTCAGCTCAAGCAACTCCGATATCAGGGATTGCTCATGATTAATCTTATTTGCTGCCTCTGGCTCAGCTTTCATCAATTCAGGTTTCAAATGACTTCTTCTTATCCTCGGGTCCGGATCGCGTCCGGCAATCACTTCAATCTTTTTTTTCATAAAAAGACCGAAGACTCCGCCGGTATGAACAACCTTTGAGTTTAATATCACGGCATCATGACCAAGCTCGTCTTTTATTCTTTTCATTGCTTCCTGCATATTTGGAGCAATATATTTCTTTACTTTCATGCGATATTCACCACCCCGACACTTTGAACTTCCACATTGGCCTCAAGCTCGTTATAGGAGAGCACCGGCAGCTGAGGAAAATAGCGGTCTATTAACTGTCTGACATACATTCTTACTGCGGGCGAGCAAAGAAGAATCGGTGGCTGCTCCTGCAGGGCTAATTGTTCGATTTCTTTAGCAATTGATTCAATAATAGCTTGAGAGATATCCGGTTCAATAGACAGGTAATTTCCATGCTCTGTTTGCTGCACTCCTTCTGCAACAGCTTTTTCAACTCTTCCAGAAAGGGTCACTACTTTTAATATTTCACCTGATGAATACTGGCTCGTTATTTGTTTTGCAAGTGCCTGTCTAACGTATTCTCCTAATAATTCTGTATCGGATGTCATTTTTCCGTAATCTGCTAAAGATTCAAAAATCACCGGCAAATTTCGGATTGACACCTTTTCTTTTAATAGCTTTCCAAGTACTTTTTGAATATCGCCGATTAAAAGAGGAGATGGCGTAACCTCTTCTGCCAAAATCGGATATGATTCTTTCAAATGGTCAATAAGCTGTTTTGTCTCCTGCCGGCCAAGCAGTTCGTGAGCATATTGTTTGATCGTTTCTGTAATATGGGTAGATACAACCGACGGTGGATCAACGACCGTATAGCCGTACATTTCAGCTGCATCCTTGTTTTCTTCATTGATCCATTTTGCAGGAAGCCCAAATGAAGGCTCGATCGTATCAATCCCTTCAATGGAATCATCTTCAATTCCCGGGGCCATTGCCAAATAGTGATCTAGAAGAACCTCGCCTTTGGCTACTTCATTTCCTTTCAGCTTTAGCCTGTATTCGTTGGGCTGAAGCTGGATATTGTCGCGTATTCTTACAACAGGAATCACAAGTCCGAGTTCAATGGCCAGCTGTCTCCTTATCATCACGATCCGGTCAAGCAGATCACCGCCCTGGTTCGTGTCAGCAAGCGGAATCAGACCGTATCCAAATTCAAATTCAATTGGATCGACATTCAGCAGCTGAACAACACTCTCAGGTGTTTTCATTTCATCAATCTCAACTTCCTCTTCAACCTCTTCTTCCAATTTCAGCTGATCTTGTTTTGATTTAGAAATAAAATATCCTCCAAAACCAAATGCTGAAGCTATTGGAACTGTAACAAATAAACCAATTGGAGTAAAAATACCGAGCAGGAGAATGGTTGATGCTGCGACATACATCATTTTCGGATAGGCAAACAATTGACTAGTAATGTCTGTTCCTAAATTGCCGTCTGAAGCAGCTCTGGTCACAACTATGCCGGTTGCAGTTGAAATAAGCAGGGCAGGTATTTGACTGACAATACCGTCACCAACTGTAAGCATTGTAAAATGAGCTGCTGCATCTCCAAAGCCCATGCCAAGCTGCATCATTCCAATAATAATTCCGAAAATCATGTTGATAATGACGATGATAATTCCTGCAATCGCATCTCCTTTTACAAATTTGCTCGCTCCGTCCATAGCTCCGTAGAAATCTGCTTCCCTGGATACTTTTTCACGGCGGGTGCGGGCCTGCTGCTCAGAGATTACGCCTGCATTTAAATCTGCATCTATGCTCATCTGTTTTCCCGGCATTGCATCAAGGGTAAATCTTGCTGCAACTTCAGATACCCTTTCCGATCCCTTCGTGATCACAACAAACTGAATGATAATCAGGATAAGGAATACAACAAATCCTACTAATATATTTCCGCCAACTACAAACGTTCCAAAAGTTTCAACAACACCGCCTGCTTCTCCATGTGAGAGAATCGCACGGGTAGTAGAAACATTCAACCCCAAACGAAAGAGAGTCAGCAGCAGCAATAAAGAGGGAAAAATAGCAAAATCAAGCGGCTCCCTCATATTCATTGACGTTAAAAGAACGAGCAGGGCAAGAGTGATATTTATCATAATCAGCAGGCTTAAGAGCCATGTTGGAAATGGGATAATCAGCATTGCAACAATCAATATAACACTTAATAGAACAGATAAATCTCGAGCTTGCATGGTTTACCTCTCTTTCAAACAGAACCTGTATCCTATAAAACTTTAAATCTTATTTTTCAGCTGATAGACATAAGCCAATATTTCTGCAATAGCTTTAAAAAATTCTTCAGGCACCGCTTTTCCGATTTCAACTTGATCGTAAAGCGCTCTAGCTAAAGGACGATTTTCTACCATTGTCACATCATTTGCTTTTGCCGTCTCTTTGATTTTTTGAGCAACAAAATCGACTCCTTTAGCGACAACGAACGGTGCATCCATTTTGTCTTCGTCATATTTTAAGGCGATAGCAAAATGGGTCGGGTTTGTAATGACGACATCTGCACTCGGGACATCCTGCATCATGCGTCTGGCTGCCATTTCTCTTTGTCTTTGTTTAATTCGCGACTTAATTAACGGATCTCCCTCTGACTTTTTGTACTCATCTTTTAAATCCTGCTTTGACATGCGGATGTTCTTTTCAAAATCGAATTTTTGATAAAAATAATCAAGCAGCGAGAGAAATAACAGGGCAATGGAAGCAAACAATCCCATTTGAAAGGTGAGCTTTGCAATGAATATGAACGCTTTTTCTACTGTTAATTTTGAAAGAGACAAAATTTCTCCTATCTGAAACCAGATGACAGAAAAAGTTACAGCTCCCACAAATGATATTTTCAATATCGATTTAAGCAGTTCAACAATCGCTCTCATGGAATAAATACGCTTGAAGCCTTGAATCGGATTAATTTTCTCAAGCTTCATCTGAATGGCTTCTGTTGAGAATAAAAAGCCTACCTGCATATAGTTTCCTGCGACTCCTGCAACTAATGCCACCCCCATGACAGGAGCACTTATATAAGCTGACTCGATCACCATCTCAACCATCAGTTCATGGACATTTTTTTCTGTCAAATTCAGTAAAATTGTCTCTTGCAAAGAGGCATTCATCATTGCGAGTATTCGCTGCAGCATGAATGGCCCTATAAACAGAAGGGATAAAAAAATGGCCAGCAGGCTGATTGCCGTATTTACATCTGCACTTTTGGCAACCTGTCCTTTTTTTCTGACATCATCACGCTTGCGCGGAGTAGCTTTTTCTGTTTTTTCACCTGAAAAGAATTGCAGATCAAGTTTAAGAAATTCCATTTCCTGCTCCTCCGATTATTTCCATTAACCCCCCCATCGTATATAGCATGGTTTCAAACACATGCTGGATGAGAATGAACATCGCTCCCATGACTAATATGAGCATAATAAAGCTGACACCAATTTTCAGCGGAAGTCCAACTACAAAAATATTCAGCTGAGGCACAGTGCGGGCTACAATTCCAAGAGCCAGATCCACCAGGAACAGCGATGCCACAACAGGAAATGACATTTGAAAGGCGATCAAAAACATCGCACTGAACGATTTTGTGATCATATTAGCGATATTCCCATCTTTGAGAGGAAACGCAGCATTCTCAAGCGGAATGTATTGAAAACTGTAAAAAACGCCGTCCAGCAAGAGATGATGGGCGTTTACACTCAGCATAAAGAGCAAGGCCAGGATATTAAGGAATTGACCAATTAACGGACTTTGCGCCCCGGTTTGCGGATCGATAATATTGGCAATGGCAAATCCCATTTGAAAATCGATCAAACTGCCGGCTATTTGCACAGCAGCCATCATAAGATAGGCAGAAAAACCAATGAAAAGACCGATCATGACTTCTTTTACTGCAAGGAGAATAAATGCTCCGTTCAGTTCCATCGGTTCTGGATTTACTGCAGTAAATACGATAAGAGAAAGAAAAAAAGAAAAACCGATTTTATGTGATGATGGAATCGTGCGATACGAAAACAGCGGCAGTGTAACGAAAAATGCGCTCATTCTTGCAAAGATAAGCAAAAAAGCCGGAAAACTTTCAATTACATTCATGTCTTAACCTACAAATCTATTAAGATTGCCGAAAATATCCTGGGCATACGATATGATGGTTGACAGCATCCACGGGCCGAAAAAGACGAGCCCGATCAGCACTCCCACAATTTTAGGAACAAAAGCAAGCGTCTGCTCCTGAATTTGTGTTGTAGCCTGAAAAACACTGACAACTAATCCAATAACCAATGCGATCGCCAAAAGAGGACCGCATATGATTAAGGTTGTATAAATGGCTTTTTCAGCAATCGAAATGACAAATTCTGAACTCATATGTTTAATCTCCTACTTAAAAACTTTGAAGAAGTGATTTCACGACCAAATACCACCCATCTACAAGAACAAATAGCAGAATTTTAAATGGAAGTGAAATCATCACAGGCGGAAGCATCATCATTCCCATTGACATCAAAATACTTGCTACCACCATGTCGATGACTAAAAATGGTATAAAAATCATAAACCCAATTTGAAAAGCGGTTTTTATTTCACTGATTGCAAACGCAGGAACAAGCGCTGTAAGCGGAATGTCTTCTACCGATTCCGGCTTTTCCATCTTTGCATATTCAAGAAACAGAGCTAAATCCTTTTGCCTCGTATGCTTGCTCATAAATTCTTTTAAAGGGAGAGCTGCTTTTTCATAAGCCTCTTCGAGTCTAATTTCTTCATTAAATAATGGCGTCAATGCCTGTTTATTGATTTCTGAAAAAGTCGGGGCCATAATGAAAAATGTTAAAAACAGGGCAATGCCGATCAGCACCTGGTTCGGGGGCATCTGCTGCGTTGCGAGTGACGTCCTTACAAAAGACAGAACGATGATGATACGGGTAAAACATGTCATTAAAATTAAAATGCTAGGTGCGAGAGAGAGGACAGTCAGCAACAGCAGCAATCTTACAGAGGTGCTTACATTTTCCGCATCGCTATTGCTGAATATTTCCACAAATTCATTCATTTTGTGTAATCCTTTCTTGTCAAATCCTCTAAGCTGCTTCGTCTTTCCTTTTTTAATTGCTCCAGCTGTTCTTTAAAGGAAAATGAATGCCCGCTTGCGCTCCTGTTATTTTTAGTGTTAAATAACGGCCCAGATACTTTGTTTAGCCAATGTTTCGGGTCAATCGCAGGAGCGAATCTTTGCTGATGTTCCTCTACTATCTCTTTGCATTCATCCTCATCCTCAATTTCTTTTAACAGCTGAACCGAATCTGAAACACCTACTACAAGGACTTTTTTCCCTACTTTTATTAACTGAATGGAACGATTCTGACCGATATTTGTTCCGCCAAGATTTTCAATGTAATTTGATGAAGAAGTGAAATTTTTTCTTTTACTCACAAATTTAAGCAGTATGTAAATTAAAAATAAGATAAATGCAGTTGAGAGGATCATCTTAATGAAATCCCAAGCTGTAACCGACGTATCAGCAGACTGATTTATTTCATCCCCGCCGGTTTTTTCACTCTTGCTGTCAGCCGTTTTTTCATCTGACCCGACCCAATCTGCTACGGATTCAGTCCCCTGCTCCGCATGAACAACTGTCTCACCGTATGGTATAAGGAAGAGGAAAACTATGATAGCTATTCCGGCCCAATTGATTTTCACTTGCAAGTGGAAAGACTCCTTTTAACTTAATGTTTTATGAATGGCTTCAAGCACTCTGTCTGCCTGAAAAGGCTTCACGATAAAGTCTTTTGCGCCTGCTTGAATCGCATCGATGACCATTGCCTGCTGTCCCATGGCAGAACACATGATGACTTTTGCATGAGCGTTCATTTTTTTAATTTCTTTGAGGGCGGTAATGCCATCCATTTCGGGCATAGTAATATCCATTGTTACAAGGTCCGGGTAATGCTCTTTATACTTCTCAACAGCCTGTGCACCGTCAGCAGCTTCAGCTACAACCTCAAATCCATTTTTTGTAAAGATATCTTTGATCATCATTCTCATAAATGCTGCATCGTCCACGATCATAATTTTATGTGCCATTTCAGTCACTCCCATGATTGATTACTTTAGTTTATTTAAACGCTCAGACTGACTTAAAATATCAGTCACCCGCACTCCGAAATTTTCTTCAATAACAACTACTTCCCCTTGTGCGACGATTTTATTGTTAATTAGAATATCAACAGGTTCGCCTGCAAGTTTATCCAATTCAATAATTGAGCCGGAGGAAAGTTCCAGAATTTCTTTAACTGAACGCTTTGTGCGGCCAAGCTCAACAGTTACCTGAAGTGGGATATCAAGCAGCATATCAAGATTTTTCATTTCATTTTGATAGGCTGGAACAGGTTCGAAAGATGAAAATTCAGCCGGTTTAACATCGACTTGCCGTTTCTCTGCGCTTTGCTGAACAGGCTGTGAAGCATAACTGGGCCGGTTCTGAGGTGCTGGTTCAATCCGTCTTTCTTCTTTAACAGCTTCAATCGCCGCAGCCTGCTCATTTGGATTCATTAGCTCATCAACAAGACCTTTTGCAAATTGCAGAGGCAGCAGCTGCATAATCTCTGAATCTATTAAAACACCGATCTTCAGCCTGAATGCCACTTTTATAAATAAATCTTCCTTTAGAAAGGCTTCTGTTCCCTCTCCTTCTTTTACATCAAGAAGCTCAATAGACGGAGGAGAGATATCTACTTTTTTGTTGAAGATCGTAGACATTGAGGTTGCAGCTGACCCCATCATTTGATTCATCGCTTCTTGAACCGCGCTGATCATAATTTCATCCAGTGTTGAATCAGAAGTTTCACCATTTCCTCCTATCATCAAATCAGCGATTATCGCTGCATCACTTTGTTTAATCACAAGCAGATTACTGCCGATAAATCCTTCTGTATAGTTCACCTTAATCGCTACATATGGATGTGGAAACTCATCTGATAATCTTTGTTTTTGCACAACAGAAACAGTTGGAGTGGTAATTTCCACTTTTTGATGCAGCAATGTAGATAGTGCTGTAGCTGAACTGCCAAATGAAATATTGCCAATCTCCCCAATTGCATCTTTTTCCATATCATTTAAATAATCGTCGGTTTCTATCGAAAAACTCTTTTCATCAATTGAATCTGTTCCTTTTAAAAGAGCATCAATTTCATCCTGAGATAACATCCCATTACTCACCTTCTTCGTGCCCCCTCTGATAATGGCCGATTACTTGCACTGCTGCTTTTCTTTTTACTTTACCGGGCTGACCATAAAATTTTGGTTTATCTCCAATTTTGACCACTAAAGGCTGATCAATGGCTTTTTCCAGCTGTATAACATCTCCCGCTTGAATGTCCAAAAATTCTTGTATGGTAATCTCTGATATTCCCAGTTCCGCGATAATCTGAAGTTCTGCTGAATGAATTTTTCTTTCTAGAGCTTCAACTTCGTTTTGCTTTGGTTCTTTTCTTTCAGACTGCATCCAAAAGTGAACACTTAAACGGGGAATAATCGGTTCTAAGATGACATGCGGAATACAGAGATTTATCATGCCGCTCGTTTCACCAATCTGAGTGTTCAGCGAAATCACAACCACCGTTTCATTCGGTGAAACCATCTGAAGGAACTGCGGGTTGACTTCAAGATCATTCATGACCGGCTCTATGTTATAGATTGAGCTCCATGCCTCTTTGTAATTATCAAGTGATTTTTCAAACAGGTTTGACATAATTCTGCTTTCAATTTCCGTCAATTGATCAGATTTATTTATGCCTGTGCCAAGTCCGCCCATAAGCCTGTCCATCATGGCATAAGCGATAATCGGGTTGACTTCCATTAATACGCGCCCCTTTAAAGGGTTAACTTCAAATACATTAAGAATGGTCATCTTTGGAATCGACCGGATAAATTCTTCATATGGCAGCTGATCTACAGATCCTACACTGATCTGGACATATGTTCTCAGCTGAGCTGAAAAATACGTTGTTAAAAGCCTTGCAAAGTTTTCATGAATTCTCGTTAAGCTTCTAATTTGATCTTTAGAAAACCTTAGAGCTC
Organism: Bacillus sp. V2I10; assembly: GCF_030817055.1. NCBI lineage: Bacteria > Bacillati > Bacillota > Bacilli > Caryophanales > Bacillaceae > Bacillus > Bacillus sp. V2I10. The sequence continues at coordinate 3,567,894 of NZ_JAUSYV010000001.1, forward strand.
TCTTAAAATCGTAAACTTTTACTTTTCGTTCTGTTTCTTCTTTTTTTAATTCATCTGCATCCATTTCACCTGACGAAATAGCTGACAGCAAAGCATCAATTTCATTTTGAGACAATATTTCACTTGTCATGCATTCACACCTCCTGTACAGGTTTTATGCCAAACTATTGAATGATATAGGAGGTTGTGTAGACCTTCTGAATTTTGCCTTTTTGCATCAATTCGTTTGCCCGCTTCTTAACAGTCTCTTTAAAAGCGTCCATACCGTCTTTTCCATCCAATTCTTCAGCAGGAATATTTGAAAGCTCTGAAATGATAATATCTCTGACTTGAAATTCTCTTTTTTCGAGCTCTTCTTTCGCTTTCTTGCTGTCCGTTTCTAGTTTAAAAGACAAACGGACAATGTTATCACTTGCCAGATTAGTCGTAATTTCCGGAAGATCAAAGGAATACTCGATGACCTCATCGATGGACGGCTCTTTTTCTTTTGCTTCTGCCGTATCCATAAAATTTGTTACGATGACTAATGCTGATACGCCTATTAACGTAATGGATGTAATGATGACAAGCATGATGGTTAATAATTTTTTATTCATGTCCGGTCACCTCCGCAGAACCTGATGCATGTAAAAGTTGAATTTCTCTATAAAAATTGCGAGTTAATATTGAAACGGCAGCTTCTGATTCTTTTACAACAAATTTTTTCCCGTTGGTAAGTGTTATGGTTGTGTCCGGAAAAGACTCTACCTGCTCTATGTAAATCGCGTTTAGTGTAAAAGACTTTCCGTTCAAACGAGTTAATAAAATCAAATTCTGCGGGGGTCATATATAGATATGAGCCCCCTGCCCCCTAACTTAACGTTTTAAATTCATTAATTCCTGAAGAATTTCATCAGAAGTCGTAATAATTTTTGTATTTGACTGGAATCCGCGCTGAGCCACAATCATTTCTGTGAATTCATCCGCAAGGTCTACGTTCGACATTTCGAGCATTCCGGCCATAATTGCTGCTGCACCGTCTTGGCCAGGAATTGAAAGTTCGTCGACCTGTACCCCATCCTCTTCGTTAGTATTAAGAGTCCCTGAGTTGCTGGATTGCTTATATAAATTACCGCCAACTTTCTCAAGACCGCCTTCATTTGCAAAATTTGCTACAAGAATTTGTCCTGCCACCTTTAAATTTCCTTCAGCATCTACAAAGCTAACCTTTCCATCAGGACCAATATTGAAACTTTTAGCAGTCAATGGAACTTGAATAAGTCCCGCAGACTCAGAAACATCTTCTCCCCATTCCCCATTTTCATCCTCAGGTTTTTCACCCGCTTTTCCGATTAGATATAACCCATCAGAAGTAACCAGATAACCTTTATCATCTAAATAAAAATTCCCAGATCGCGTGTAGTGTAAATCAATTGCATCATCTATTGGAGTCCCATCTGCAATTTTATTATCTTTCATTTCGTCTTTTGTATCTAAACCTACAGCATCTAAATCTTTAATCGTTCCAACTACAAAAAATCCATCACCCGCCAACGCAAGATCCAGTGTACGGCCGGTCGTTTGATTAGAACCAGCAGTGTGAATGGTATCAATAGAGCTCAGGGCTGAACCAAGGCCTACCTGTTTCGCGTTCATTCCGCTTGAATTATTTGTTGCTGCACTGGCGCCTGCAATTTGCTGGTTTATTAAATCCTTATAGGTAACTCGGCCTTTTTTGAAACCATAAGTATTAACGTTTGCGATGTTATTTCCAATCACATCAAGTTTTGTCTGAAAATTTTTCATACCGCTTACACCAGAGTACATTGAACGCAACATAGATTTTCTCTCTCCCTTAATGGTCAGCATTTAGGTGCTGAATCAATTTGAATTTCAATTTTTAAAAATTATGAATTCTGAACTGTCACTTTTGTAATCAAAGCGCTTGGCACTTCTTGTCCATCCTGCATTTCCAGAATAATATCTGCACCTGACTGTTTAATGGATTTAACGATTCCGGAAGACTTGCCTTCACTTGACTCCCACTCAACTTGTTTTCCTATCATTTCAGAGTACTTTAAAATACCATCATTCACTTGAAGCTGAATAAAATCACTGAGCTGAGTACTCATATTTGTCATTTGTTCAAGTGAAGAAAAACTGGCCATCTGAGAAATGAACTCTTTATCTTCCATTGGATTAAGCGGATCCTGATTTTGAAGCTGGGCAATCAAGATTTTCAAGAAGTCGTCTTTACCTAAGCTGGATTTTCCCCCGAATCTTTCTGCTGTATTAGTAGAAGATAAGAGCAGTCCTGCATCAATTGTGTTTTGAGTCATTTTCATCCTCCGCTTACGTCAGCATATTTAAATGTGCTTTAAACGTATCTCTTTCATCTTCTTTTGATTCTTTTCTTGATCTGTCTTGTTCACGGCGATGTTGATCAGCTTCTTCATGACTGCGATTAAATGAAGGCTCCAGCTGTTCGCTATATATTTCAAACCTGTCAACCTGAATACTGATAGCTGGAAGTACTTGTTTCAGTTGATGAATGCCTTGTTCAACCAGCTCCTTTGCGGATTGTGTGGAAGTAATGATCTTCGCAATCGTTTTTCCATCCTGCTGCTGAAGTTTTATTGTCAGCATCCCTAAATGTTCTGGAGCTAAACGGATGGTCATCTGAGATGAACCAATAGCTTTAAATAGCGGTTTGGACCGTTTAAAAGCTTCTGTAACTTGATTATTAAATAACTGCTTATTTTGAGGGGCTGGAATCTCTTTATCTGATGTTGAGAAACCTTCTGCTTTTCCTGTATTTATTTGTAAACCACTTTCTGAAAAAGAGAGATTTCTTTGCACATCTTGACCTGTCATGCCTGAAACAGGTAAATTCTTATTGCCCTCAGTGCCTGCTGTTTTGATTTTATTAAACATTTTAATTGGAGGTGCACCAATGTTTTGTCCTAATGAGTAAATACGATAACGTTCTTCTGTATTTACTAATAAAATTGCTTCATTGCTGTCACCATTCAGATTCTGGCTATTATATTGGCCAGTCATTTTAGGAAGTTCATATTTTTGTGCTGAGAGAGGCATTTCTTCCATCATGTTTTTAACAGGATCTCTTACTTTTGAGGTTAATTCCGCTTGTATTAAATTCTCATTTACAGGAGTATGCACAAGACCGGAACGATTATTTTCTGCAGTTCTGCTCATTTGATTTCCGCTCTGATCATATTCATTAAAAATCTTTATTGCCTCTGCAAGAGAAGAGTCCTTCATTATAAGATCCGGCCGATCTCTATGAAAATAGGAAATCAGTTCATTTTTAAGCTCCGTTATTTCTTTTGATCCAGGCAACTGCATAATTCCAGCCATCACTGTAAGCAGTATCACTGATACTGCAGCCGGCTGTTCGTTCAGCTGAGCGAAAATATTCTCCATAGATTCAGAATGAGTTAAGATTGTAAGGATAATATGGCCTTCATCCTCATCTGCTAGCTCTGCTAATTGAGTGATTTTCTGATTTAACAATGGAGATTGAATGAAGTACCCTTCTTCCAAAGGTATAGTCGTTAAAAAACCCTTTATTTCCTCTTCAAATTCGTTAAAATCAAATTCTGGATGATTCTCTTCATAAATCTTTTCGGATACAGCAACTGATGAATGATCTTCTTGTTCAGTAAGCTGCAAGCCATCAAAAAGGGTTTGAAAAGAAGCAGATTGTTCACTTTTTTGATGCGCGTTCTGCCATACAGTCCCGGTATTTAGTGAGTCAGCAGAAATTTTCACCTTTTCACCTCCCCTACAAGTCATCTATGGTGTCAGGATTTTGCAAGCATTTTTGTATATTTCGCAGCATCCTCAGCTGACATTTTTTCCATCACTGCAATGAGCTGATCATCTTTAATGGAAGTTAAAATCAGTAATGCCTCTTCATCTGATAAAAACGGGATGATTTCAGCGGCTTTTTTGCTGGACATCTTTTCATAGAGTTTAGCGATATCTTTTCCTTCTTTTTCTTTGTTTTCTCTTCCAAGCAGCTGTTCTTTGAGGGACTTTACTTCTTGGCTGAGCTGCTGAATTTCTCTCACTTTAAGGTCAGCGTCATTTTCCAGGGCAGATATTTCCTGCTGCTGTTTTTCAATGGTGGTTTTTTGAAGCTTATTTTCTTCCTCAAGCTCTGCTGTAAGGGAGGCATCTGCATTCTTGCTGTTTTTTTCCTCATGTACGCTCGTATGTTCTGGAGTTCCCGGCAGATGCAAGATCACTTCTTTCATTTTCCCTGCCACATCAACGCCTGCGACTGTTAAGATGACCGTAATGAACGTAATAGTAAATATGAATGGAATGACAATTACAAAAAATGTCCATTGAAGCTTGCTTGAATCATTCTCATTGTTTTTCACAGTATTTTCACCTAATTTCCCCGAAGTGCAAAGGCCTGAATCGAGAGATTATCCATGAACTTTGATTCTGACGTTTTCACATGTTCGAGATGTACTTCATAATGCTTTTCTTTCATTTTTTCATATTTCTTTACTTCAATATTTTTTTCAGTAAGCTCAAGCTGTTTTTCATTCATGTTTTCTCTTGTCATAACGACCAGCCGCTGATAATGGGTAATCGTTTTTTCTAAATTAGTGACAAACTGCTGAAAATGGCGGATTTCCTGTACAGGCATGCCTGTGTTCAGCTGCCTTACGGTTCTCTCTTCGAGCACCTCTTTTTTCTTCAGGCAGTCATACAGCTTTTCTGCGGCTTTTTCAAATTCAGAAACAGAACGGTTATAGTCTTCAAGAGACTTTTCTTTTTCATTTTCTTTTAATTCAAGCACTTTTTGAAACCGGTATGTATATTTCACCCATTCTCACCTTTTTCAATCAATCGTTCTAATGAGGCTGCGCTCTCTGCAAAAGTGATTTTATCGTGCACATCCTGTTTTAAAAATGAAATGATCTTCGGATAAAATCGGATGGCATCATCAATCTCCCTGTTCGAACCTCTTTTGTAAGCTCCAATATTAATCAAGTCTTCAGAATTCATATAAGTGGCCAGTAATTCTCTTAGTTTTGCCGCATTCTTTTTCTGATGATCAGAAACAATTTGATTCATTACCCTGCTTATACTTTTTAATACGTTGACTGCCGGAAACTGGCCTTTGTTAGCCAAGCTGCGGTCAAGCACGATGTGTCCATCGAGTATTCCGCGCACTGTATCCGCAATCGGCTCATTCATATCGTCACCATCTACAAGCACGGTATAAAAAGCAGTAATGGTTCCTTTCTCGTTTGTGCCTGTCCGCTCTAATAGCTTGGGCAGGACGGCAAAAACACTTGGTGTATAGCCTTTGGTTGTTGGAGGTTCGCCGACTGCGAGTCCTATCTCTCTTTGTGCCATGGCAACCCTTGTAACAGAATCCATCATAAACATGACATTCAAGCCTTTATCCCGGAAATATTCAGCGATGGCTGTAGCAGTATATGAAGCTTTCATTCTCATTAAAGCCGGCTGATCTGAGGTTGCCACTACTACAATAGAACGCTTAAGCCCTTCTTCTCCCAGATCCTTTTCAATGAATTCCCTGACTTCGCGGCCGCGCTCTCCTATTAGAGCGATCACATTCAGATCCGCTTTTGTATTTCTTGCAATCATTCCCATGAGTGTACTTTTCCCTACGCCGCTTCCCGCAAAAATCCCTACACGCTGACCTTTTCCTACAGTCAGCAGGCTGTCGATCACGCGAACGCCTACTTCCATCGGCTCATTTATTGGAGGTCTTCTCATAGGGTTTGGAGGACTTTGTTCAGTAGATATTGGCGTTAAACCTTTAGGCAAAGGGGCTAGATTTAGAGGATGGCCATACGCATCTACAACTTGACCGATCAAACCAGAACCTGCTTTTATTTTCAAAGAGTCATTTGTTGCTTCCACGATACTGCCTGGTGAAATCTGTGAAAGATGCTCAAATGGCATCAATAGGACGTTTTCCCCTTTGAATCCAACCACTTCAGCCGGAATGGCTGATTCCTTATTGGAACCTGTATGGATATAGCATAAATCTCCTATTGAACTTTCCGGGCCTCTTGACTCAATCATAAGTCCAATCACTTTGGTTACTTTTCCATATCTTTTATAAGATTCCAGGGTATCTATTTTCGAGATTAACTCCTCTGCTTTCAAAAAGTGCTCATTCCTCTCCAACCAATTCAAGCATTTGCTGCTTCAGCTGCTGAAGCTGTACATCGATTCCTGCATCCACCTTTCCAAAAGGTGATTCAATTTGACAGCTTCCTTTCGGCAATGCATCATCAGGAAATATAAACAAGTCTGATTTAGACATAAGCATATTCTCTAATTCATTTTTTTGTTTTAAAACATGACCATAATGTATCGGATGAACAAAAATTTTAATTTCAGGATACTCGCGAACTTCATTTAATGCTTTTTTAACAAGCTCCAAAAACCACTCCGGATGTTCTTCCATTTCAATAAAAATCAGCTTCTCAGCCAATTTAACAGCAAGCTTGACGATCGTTTCTTCAGCTGAAACAATTTTGCCGATATAATCTTCCTTTGATTGCTGAACAATTTCCCGTGCATCTTCAAGATGGGAGATGTATTGCATGTAGCCTTCTTCTTTTCCGGCATTCAGACCGGCAAGGTATCCATCTTGTCTCGCTTCTTCTTTTTGCATCTCCCGCTCAGAATTCCATTGCTGCCGCTCAGCCTCTATAATATTTCGGATGCTTTTCGCTTCAGCTTTAGCTTTTTGAACAAGGATTTCAGCTTCCTCGCTTGCCTGCTGCAAAAATACTTTTGCTTTCACCGACAGTTCTGGATTTTCTCTTACATTTGAAGGAGGACTGAAGTCGATTGTCTGTAATAAAATTGATTTTTTTGCGTCTTCCTGCTGAAATGCATGGGCCGATTTAATCAATTTAGACAATGATATCATCTCCTCCGCCGCGGGCGATTACGATCTCACCGGCGTCTTCAAGTCTGCGTATAACTGCAACGATGCGTGACTGAGCTTCTTCAACATCACGAAGTCTGACTGGACCCATAAACTCCATTTCTTCTCTAAATGTCTCTGCCATTCTCTTTGACATATTTTTAAAGACAACTTCTTTTACTTCCTCGCTTGCAACTTTCAGAGAAAGCATTAAGTCCTCGTTCTCCACGTCGCGGATGACACGCTGAATCGCTCTGCTGTCAAGTGTCACAATATCTTCAAATACAAACATTCTCTTTTTTATTTCCTCTGCAAGTTCCGGATCTTGTATTTCGAGAGAATCAAGAATGGTCTTTTCTGTACTGCGGTCTACACCGTTAAGAACTTCAACTACAGCTTCGACGCCGCCTGTCTGTGTATAATCCTGAGTGACAGATGATGATAATTTCCGCTCAAGGATCTGTTCCACTTCATTGATAATCTCCGGTGAAGTACGATCCATTTTAGCGATGCGCCTTGCAATATCAGCCTGCTGCTCATGCGGCAAGCCCGATAAGATCTGGCCCGATTGTACGGGGTCCAAATAAGATAAAATAAGGGCAATTGTTTGGGGATACTCCCCCTGTATAAAATTAAAGATCTGTGCAGGATCAGCTTTTCTTGCAAAATCAAAAGGTTTAACCTGCAGTGAAGATGTCAGCCTGTGAATGATGCTTGATGCCCGATCTTCTCCCAAAGCTTTTTCGAGAATCTGTTTCGCGTAAGAGATGCCTCCCTGAGAGATAAATTCCTGAGCCATCGCAATTTGATGAAACTCTTCAATGATTTCTTCTTTATTTTGAGAATCTACATTTCTGACTCCTGAGATTTCAAGAGTCAGACGTTCAATTTCCTCTTCTGATAGATGCTTATAAACAGATGCAGCTACATCCGGACCAAGGGAAATCAGAAGGATGGCGGCTTTTTGCTTCCCAGTAAGTCTTCCATTGTGTGCTCTTCTTACCATCACTTAAAACCTCCTATTCTTCCGTCAGCCAAGATCTGAGCAGCTTTGCAAAATCTTCCGGTTTTTCTCTGGCCATTTTTTCTAATTGTTTTCTCCTTACAGATGTCTCACTTTCATGCTCATCATTTACATCGGGCAGGATCAATTTCTCTTGTACAAAAATGTCTTCTTCTTCATATTCGTCTTCTGCTTTGCGTTTTTTTCTAAATAATAAAAACAGAAGGATAATAATGATCAGCAAGAGAATTCCACCCGCCGCATAAAGCCAGACTGGAAGAAATGATTTCGTCTCATCCAACAGGTCCATTTTCCCTGCAAACGGTTGTACGGAAACGGATATTTTCTCCTCTATCTGTTCATCTGTAAGCGGCTCTGCCGTTTCATCCTTATTAATCGAAGTACGGATGATCGTCCCAAGGAGCTTTTCAATGTCATTTACACTTTCAGCAGATAATGAACTTGGATCATCTGAAGAAGGTGGTTCAACCATGACTTGAATTCCTAAATCACGAACCTTATATGGACTTTCAACGATTTCTTTCTTAACACGGTTTACTTCATTATTTATTCGTTCTTCTATTTTTTCATAATCCCCTGTACCTTCACCCTGGACAGCTTCATAGCCAGGCACATCATCTTCTCCAGCTCCGGTAACGCCGCCTTCAGGTGCACCTTCGCCTGTATATGTCTCAGTAATTCTTTCTACACTTACCGCAAGACCTTCCATGTTTTCCTTATCAACAGGCTCAACGATGTTTTCTTCTCTGTTTTCCTGGGTAAAGTCTAAATCAGCAGTAACAGATACAATTACTTTATCCTGACCCATCATCGTTCCGAGCATTTTTTGGACTTGACGCTGAATATCCCGCTCAATTTTCGTTTTCAAATCATGCTGAGTGGAAATATTTTCAACAAAAGGAATATTTTTATCATTTTTTAAATCAAAATACGCAAAATTTTGATCCATAATGACGATATTATCTGTAGATAGACCAGGAACACTTTTTGAAACGAGATGGTAAAGGGCATTTACCTTTGTCTGATCAAGCTGTATTCCGGGCTTCATACTTAAGACAATAGAGGCGGTAGATGAGCCATTGTCTTCATTAACAAAAACAGATTCTTTCGGAAGATTTATCATGACCTTTGCGTCATGTACTCCCTCAATACCTTTTATTAAATTTGAAAGTTCTGTTTGTGTGGCTTTCAGCTTCAAAACATCAAATTCGTTATCTGTCATCCCAAATCCAATATTTTGACCAAAAAACGAATAGTCGATCACACCGCTGTTCGGGATTCCTTCAGCTGCAAGCTCAACTTTTAGATTGTCAACCATCTCAGAGGGCACCAATATTGTTGCACCATTATCTGCGATTTTTGATTGAATCCCTTGAGCATCCAGCGTTTCCTTTATTTGACCTGTCTCTTGGGGTGATAGATCTTTATAAAGCGCTACAAGATTGGGATTTGATGCCATATAAGATCCAATTCCAATAAAAAGAAGCAAAGCAGCAATTCCGCTAATGATAAAAGCATTTTGTGCTTTCGTGCGTTCAGTCCAAACCTGTACTATTTTATTTCTAAATTCCATTAACTTCTGATTCATTCCTGGAAATCCCCCGATAATGACGACATGAATGCTGCATAGAGAAGTCGGCATCCATCGCTAGTTTTATACATATTAAGATTACATTTGCATTCTCATCATTTCCTGATATGCTTCTACGGCTTTATTTCTGATTTCAATTGTTGCAAGCATGGTTACACTCGCCTTTTCAGTGGCAATCATAACATCCTGCAATTGAACATTTTTCCCTTTTGCTAATGCAGCGGTCATTTGATCTGATTTCACCTGCATGGAATTCACTTCATTGATCGATTGTGTTAAGAAATCGGAAAATGAGGTCTGTTGAGTTTGATTATTATTTTGAACGTCCTGATTTTGACTTTCCTTAACACTCTGCATCTGAAAGGGTGATATAGCTTGAATCATGGATCCTCAATCCTACTTTCCTAATTCTAATGTTTTCATCAGCATGTCTTTAGAAGCGTTAAAAACTGTTGCATTTGCCTCGTATGACCGTGTACTGCTCATTAAATCAACCATTTCTTTTAAAGGATCAACGTTGGGGAGCTCTACATATCCTTGATCATTTGCATCCGGGTGTTCAGGATCAAATACCAGTTTAAATGGAGTTTGATCCTCCTTGATTTCTGTGACCTTTACACCAGACATGTCACTTGCCGCTTTACCCTGTGCTCTATGTAAGTGAGATAAAAACGTATTTCCATTTGGCTCAGTTACGACCATTTTGCGCCGGTAGGGCTGCCATTCGCCATTTTCAAAGACAGCTCTTGTTGTATCCGCATTTGCCATATTGGATGAGATGACATCCATTCTTAATCTCTGCGCTGTTAGAGCAGAAGCGGTTGTATTTAACTGACTGAAAATATTCATAATCAGCTTCCTCCTCTAATCACCGTTTTAAGCGAGTTATATTTACTGCTTAAACGGTCAATAAGTGCATTGTAGTAAATTTGATTTTCAGCCAAGTCTGACATTTCACGATCTATGTCTACATTATTGCCGTTTGCCTGGTAGGATGTGTTTGCTTTGGATTTAATCGAGTAGGATTCTTGTCCTGATCCGAAAGAAAGATGACGCTGATCAGTCTTTTTAGCTAGAAGCCTGCTCACTTCAGAATCTAAGGACTGTTTGAAGTCAATTTCTTTCGATTTATAATTGGGAGTATCTACATTGGCAATATTTTGACTAATTACTTTTTGCTTAACTGCAGATCGATTCACAGCATTTTCAAGCGAATGAATGGTTTCAGAAAAAATTTTCATTTAGTCCCCTCACAAAATCCTTATACCTTTCGAATGGTATATTGTCGAATTATGTTAAATCTATACTGTAATTGTAAGAAAAAATAGTCTTAAAGTCTATGAAGGTTTTGTAAAAAAAGGTCGGAATTTGTATCTATTTTTATTTAAGTTCTTTTTACCTAGTATTTTTACACTATTTTCCACGGTGATTTAATGGTCATAGGGATTTTTACACTCGAATTAACATTTTGTCCAGGCAAAACAAAAAAGCACTTCAAAAGAAGTGCTTTTTTGTAAAAAGATATTGTTAATTTGTTTTTAATTTTTCAAGTTCAAATAGAAATTTATCATTTAATACTTTAATGTACGTGCCTTTCATACCAAGAGAACGTGATTCAATAACTCCAGCACTCTCAAGTTTGCGCAATGCATTAACGATTACCGAACGGGTAATTCCTACTCGGTCAGCAATTTTACTCGCAACCAGCAAGCCTTCATTTCCATTTAATTCTTCAAAAATGTGCTCAATTGCTTCTAATTCACTGTAAGATAAAGAGCTGATTGCCATTTGAACGACTGCTTTGCTTCTTGCTTCGTCTTCAATTTCTTCTGCTTTTTCACGAAGAATCTCCATTCCGACAACTGTAGCTCCATACTCAGCAAGAATTAAATCATCATCCTCGAATTGAGCCTGCAGACGAGCTAAGATAAGTGTTCCGAGACGCTCTCCGCCTCCAATGATAGGTACAATTGTAGTCAAGCCGCTTTTGAACAGCTCGCGGTTTTCAACAGGGAAAGCTGTATACTCACTGAAAACATCAAGGTTTGATGATGTTTCATTGACGTTAAATAAATTCTTTGTGTATTCTTCAGGAAATTGACGATCTTCAAGCATTTGAATCATACGCTCATTCTCGATCTGCTGATTGATGGCAAATCCTAAAAGTTTGCCGCGGCGGCTGACGACGAATATATTTGCTTCGATGACATCACTTAAAGTTTCCGACATTTCTTTGAAATTAACTGGTTTTCCTGCTGCCTTTTGAAGCATAGCATTAATTTTTCTTGTTTTTTGCAATAAAGCCATTAGTAAGTTCCTCCTGGAAATATGTAATTATAAAATAAATTGACTTAAGTCTTTGTTTTTAGCAATTTTGCTTAATTTATCCTCGACATACTGAGGTGTGATCGCTATTTTATCTAATGTGATCTCAGGTGCTTCGAATGAAAGGTCTTCGAGAAGTCTTTCAAGGATCGTATGAAGTCTTCTTGCCCCGATATTATCCGTGTCCTGATTGACCTGGAATGCAACCTCTGCAATCTTACGAATAGCATCGTCAGAAAATTCAAGTTGTATACCTTCTGTTTCCAATAAAGCCGTATATTGCTTCAGCAGAGCATTATCAGGCTCTGTTAAAATCCGAACGAAATCTTCAACATTTAATTTAGTCAGTTCAACACGGATTGGGAATCTTCCCTGAAGCTCAGGAATTAAATCAGACGGTTTGGCAATATGGAAAGCACCTGCAGCAATGAACAGCACGTGATCTGTTTTGACAGATCCATATTTTGTTACCACTGTTGATCCTTCAACGATTGGGAGGATATCGCGCTGAACTCCTTCTCTGGATACATCAGCTGAAGAACCAGCTTGATTCTTCTTGGCGATTTTGTCGATTTCATCTATGAAAATGATGCCCATTTGCTCTGCGCGCAAAACTGCGTCTTGTGTAACATCATCCATATCAATCAGTTTTTGCGCTTCTTCACTTGTCAGAACTTTTCGCGCCTCGCGCACTGTGAGCTTGCGCTTTTTCTTCTTTTTAGGCATAAAACTGCTTAATGCGTCCTGCATGTTCATGCCCATTTGTTCCATACCCGATCCTTGAAGCATATCAAACATTGAAGCATGCTGTTCTTCTACTTCCACCGTGACATGGTGTTCTTCAAGTTCGCCTAAAGCAAGCTGATGAGCAATTTTGCGTCTTTTTTCTTCCGTAGACTGCTCTTCAGCTGAATAATCATCTTGTTCTTGTGAGGTACCCTGAGCACCGCCGAAAAGCATTTCTAATGGGTTTTTATATGATGTTTGCTTTTTCTTGCCAGGAACTAATAATTCTACAAGTCTTCTATTCGCATTTTCTTCAGCTGAGGATTTTACTTCTGTCATTTTTTCTTCTTTTACTAATCGGACTGATGTTTCAACTAGATCACGGACCATTGATTCAACATCACGTCCTACATAGCCGACCTCAGTGAATTTGGTTGCTTCAACTTTTATGAAAGGTGCTCCTACAAGCTTTGCAATTCTTCTTGCAATTTCCGTCTTTCCTACACCGGTAGGTCCAATCATTAAAATGTTCTTCGGCACAACTTCATCGCGAAGGTTTTCTGACAGCAGACTTCTGCGGTAACGGTTTCTTAAAGCTACAGCAACCGCTTTTTTTGCGTCTTTCTGACCAACAATATACTGATCCAAACGTTCAACAATTTGTCTTGGCGTCATTTCTTTCATTTGATCATTACTCCTCTCTTTATAACTCTTCTACTGTTATATTCAGATTTGTATAAACGCAAATTTCTCCGGCCATCTGAAGTGCTGCTTCTGCTATTTCTTTTGCTGAGAGCGCATCACCAGAATATCTTTTAAGCGCTCTTCCTGCTGAGAGAGCATAATTTCCGCCAGATCCAATCGCTAAAATCCCGTCATCAGGTTCGATCACTTCGCCTGTACCAGAAATGAGAAGGATATCTTCTTCGTTCATGACGATGAGCATGGCCTCAAGCTTTCGCAGCACTTTATCGCTGCGCCACTCTTTTGCCAGCTCGACCGCTGCACGCTGGAGGTTTCCATTGTATTCTTCAAGCTTTCCTTCAAACATTTCAAATAAAGTGAACGCATCTGCTACTGAACCGGCAAATCCAGCAATGACCTTGCCGTTAAATAGCTTTCGCACTTTTTTTGCAGTGTGTTTCATTACAACTGCATTGCCGAATGTTACTTGACCGTCGCCTGCCATTGCACATTTGCCGTTGTGCTGGATCGCAAAAATGGTCGTCGCATGAAATTGAGACATACAAATACCTCCGTAATCTTTTTCTTTAAGCACGCGGATGATGAGACATATAAATGTTCCGCAAATGATCTTTTGTCACATGAGTATAGATTTGTGTAGAAGATAAATGGGAATGGCCTAAAAGCTCCTGAACGCTTCTCATATCAGCCCCTTCATTCAAAAGGTGTGTCGCAAACGTATGCCTGAACATATGCGGGCTGATATTCATTGTTGAAGAAGTCTTTTTAATCATTTCATTTAAAATGTGCCGGACACCCCTTACAGACAAAGGTCCGCCCCGCTGATTGACAAAAAGATGATCATGATCTCCATTTTGTTTATCTTTAAGAAGCAGCTGCTTTCTTCCTGAAGATAGATAAAGTTCCAAAGTGTCCTGTGCAAAACTTCCAAAGGGAACATAGCGCTGTTTACCGCCTTTGCCGTTCACAAGGACAGTTCCTATATGCAAGTCAAGATCGGAAAGCCTGATTTGACACAATTCGCTTACCCTTATACCTGTACCATATAAAACTTCAAGCAATGCCTGATTTCTCTGGCCGGCTGCAGTAGCAGGATCTGATAGAGTAAACAGCTGCTCGAGCTCTTTTTCATATAAGTATTGAGGCAGCCTCTGCTCTTTTTTGGGAAGAGAGACACTCGCAAATGGATTTTCTGCTGATAGCTTTTCCCGATTAAGGAATCTGTAAAAGCTTCTTAACGAAGAAATTTTTCTTGAAATTGATTTTCTGGCAAAATTTTTTTGATGCAGCTGAGTTAAGTATAATCTTGTATCAGAATATGTAATGAGCTGAAGATCAATCAAGGATTGTTCCTTCATAAATATAAAAAAATCTTCTATATCAGCAACATAATTCACAATTGTATATTGTGAATAGTTTTTCTCAATTTGTAAATATTCTACGAACAGACTTAAAGAATTCTTAACATTTTCCATCATAACACCTCACAAGGGCTACTAAATGTTATCATACATTCAGCAGCCCTTGCAAATGATTTCTATGATTTTTTCGAAATTTTTTGAATTGTTTCTATCGCTCTGTTAGCGTATCTTTCATAGCGTTCTTTTTTATTTTTGATGCGCTCAGGAAGCTCTGCAAAAATGCCAAAGTTCGCATTCATAGGCTGGAAATTGTCAGGATTTGCTGTTGTAATATATCTTGCCATGCTTCCCATTGCAGTCTCATGCGGAAGCACAAGCAATTCTTCCCCAAGAACATAATTTGCAGCATTGATGCCTGCCAATAAGCCTGAAGCTGCAGATTCTACATAGCCTTCAACACCTGTCATTTGACCTGCAAAGAACAGATCCTCTCTCTCTTTATACTGATAAGTCGGCTTAAGCATTTTAGGAGAATTAATGAATGTATTCCTGTGCATGACACCGTATCTGACAATCTCTGCATTTTCTAAACCCGGGATCAGCTTCAATACTTCCTTTTGCGGCCCCCATTTTAAATGTGTCTGAAAACCGACAATGTTATAAAGAGTGCCGGCAGCATCATCCTGTCTGAGCTGAACAACCGCATGTGGTCTTTTTCCAGTCTTCGGATCTTCAAGTCCAACTGGTTTAAGCGGGCCAAAAAGCATTGTCTTTTTACCGCGTTTTGCCATTACTTCAATCGGCATGCAGCCTTCAAAGAAAATTTCCTTTTCAAATTCTTTTAGAGGAACGGTTTCGGCTTCAACGAGCGCATCATAGAAACGTTCAAACTCTTCTTCTGTCATCGGGCAGTTTAGATATGCTGCTTCGCCTTTATCATAACGGGATTTCAAATATACCTTGTCCATGTCAATGCTGTCTTTTTCAAGAATTGGTGCAGCTGCATCATAAAAGTACAAATATTCTTCACCCGTAAGCGCCTTTAATTGCTCGGATAACGCTTTAGAAGTAAGCGGTCCAGTTGCAATAATTGTAGGACCAGCGGGGATTTCAGTTACTTCGTCAGTGATGACCGCAACATTAGGATGCCCTTTCACACGATCCGTAACAAGGGCTGCAAATTCGTGACGGTCAACTGCCAGTGCGCCCCCTGCTGGTACTGCACAATCGTCAGCAGATCTAATAATGACTGAATCAAACATTCTCATTTCTTCTTTCAGAACGCCTACTGCATTTGTTAAACCATTTGCTCGCAGGGAATTACTGCACACCAATTCTGCAAATTTATCTGTATGATGAGCAGGTGTTTGTTTTACCGGTCTCATTTCATACAAGTTTACCTGGACTCCGCGATTTGCAAGCTGCCATGCTGCTTCACTTCCGGCAAGACCGGCTCCAATTACATTTACTGTTTTATTGTTCATTTGTTTAACCTCCATAAAACACATAAAGAAGGTGAGCAAGACTTCGCTCACCTTTACTTTTGCTGTTCTTCTTTATAATCACAGTTCACGCACTGTACCTGCATGCCCTTTTTAAGTTTTTTCTCAACTAGCATATTATCACATTTTGGACATGATCTTGCAATCGGTTTATCCCATGATAGGAAATCACATTCCGGAAACTGATCACAGCCATAGAAAATGCGGCGTTTCTTTGATTTTCTTTCAACGATATTTCCTTTTTCACATTTCGGACAAGGAACCCCGATTTCTTTCACAATCGGTTTTGTATTGCGGCAATCAGGGAAATTCGAGCAAGCCATGAATTTTCCGTAACGCCCCATCTTAAACACCAGTGGGTTGCCGCATTCTTCACAGTCAACACCTGCAGGTTCATCTTTAATTTCGATTTCTTCCATTTCATTTTCAGCGACTTCAAGGCGCTTTGCAAAATCTTTATAGAAATCGTCAATGATATTGACCCATTGTACATTTCCGTCTTCAATTTCATCAAGACTGTTTTCCATTTTAGCCGTAAATTCAACATTAATGATTTCAGGGAAAAATTCCATGATCAATTCAAGAACGATCTCACCAAGCTCAGTTGGAATAAATCGTTTATTATCAAGGGCAACATAGCCTCTTTTCTGAATCGTATCAAGAGTAGGTGCATAAGTTGACGGTCTGCCTATTCCAAGCTCCTCAAGCGTTTTCACAAGTCTTGCCTCTGTATAGCGAGGAGGAGGCTGAGTGAAATGCTGAGCAGGTTCTATATCCTTTGAATAAACCACATCTCCATTTTGTAAATCAGGAAGCATGCGGTCCTTCTCTTCCACTCCATCATCATTTCCTTCGACATATACTTTCATAAATCCAGGAAATTTAATTTTGGAGCCATTTGCTCTGAACATCACATCGTTATTGTTTAAATCTACACTCATTGTATCAAGTACGGCAGATGCCATTTGACTTGCTACAAAACGTTCCCAGATTAATTTGTATAAACGCAGCTGGTCACGGCTTAAGAACTCTTTTAAAGATGCAGGATCCTTCAGAGTTGAAGTAGGGCGGATCGCCTCATGGGCATCTTGGGTATTTGAATTTTTCTTCGCAGTCTTCTTCTCTGTATTCGTAAATTCTTTGCCATACTTCTGTTCAATGAAAGTAAATGCTTCTTGCTGAGCTGTTTCAGAAATTCTTGTAGAATCTGTACGCATGTACGTAATCAGACCGACAGTCCCCTCTTTACCAAGGTCCATTCCTTCGTATAACTGCTGTGCAATCATCATTGTCTTTTTCGCTCTGAAATTCAATTTACGGGCCGCTTCCTGCTGAAGTGTAGATGTTGTAAATGGTACTGCCGGATTACGTTTTCTTTCTTTTTTTGAAACGTTTGTGACTGTAAAATTGTTGCCTTTTATTTTATTTAACACTTCGCTCACATCAGCTTCGGTTTTTAATTCCGCTTTTTTCCCGTTTATCCCAAAGAATGCACCATCGAAAAGATCTTGGTCTTTTAAGAATTGACTTTCTATTGTCCAGTATTCTTCCGGAACAAATGCCTTTATTTCTTTTTCGCGGTCAATGATTAAACGGACAGCAACAGACTGAACGCGTCCCGCGCTTAATCCTTTTTTTACTTTTTTCCAGAGAATCGGGCTGATTTTGTACCCGACTAATCTGTCCAGAATACGTCTCGCCTGCTGAGCATCAACTAAATCCATGTTGATGGGACGAGGATGTTTAAATGATTCTTTGATGGCATCCTTTGTTATCTCATTGAAAACGACACGGCAGTCTGACAGAACGTCAACGTCAAGACTATGAGCGAGGTGCCAGGCAATAGCTTCCCCTTCGCGATCCGGGTCAGCTGCGAGATAGACTTTTTTTGCTTTTTTTGCTGCTGTTTTTAATTCTTTAAGGACTGGCCCTTTCCCCCGAATCGTAATATATTTCGGTTCGTAATTCCCCTCAGTGTCTACGCCGATCTGACTTCTTGGAAGATCGCGGACATGCCCCATAGAAGCTTTAACCTTATATTTTTTCCCTAGATATCGTTCGATTGTTTTCGCTTTTGCCGGCGATTCAACAATCACTAAAAAATCCGACATACATGATCCTCCTTAAAGAGGTGTTCTCTCTCTTTATTTTCATACTTTCACTTTTTTCAATTTATTTGTTTATCTTTTAAATGAAATGATATTCCTGCCGCATACAAAGAATAACGCATACATTCCATGATTTGCTTAAACAGGTTAAATCTCCACTATTATTAAATATAGTGATGCAGTTTGTCAAACAGTAAATGAACATAAGAAGGAAAAATACGCTTATTATACCTGCAAAATGAGATCATTTATGATATCGCTTCCGTCTTCTGCGAGGTATGCCCCCTGCTTGATCAGCTGATTTGCTCCAGCAGAGAAATCATCAAATATGGACCCTGGAACAGCAAAAACCTGTCTCCCCTGATCTATTGCAGTGTTAGCCGTAATCAGCGATCCGCTTTTCTCTTTAGCCTGCATCACAACTGTTCCAAGGCTCAAGCCGCTAATAATCCGGTTTCTTTGGGGAAAGTGCCATTTTTGAGGTTTTACATTTGGAGGATGTTCCGAGAGGACAAGCTGTTCAGAGGACATTTTTTCAAACAGTGCTTTATTTTCCTTAGGATAAAAGTGTTGTAATCCACCTGCAATAACTCCGATTGTTGCTCCCTTTTCATTTAAGGCGGCACGATGGGCAAGAGCGTCAATACCTTTAGCCAGCCCGCTTACAATGGTCCATCCATCGCTGACTAAGGGCGGCACAATTTTTTTCAGCGCATTTGTGCCGTATGTTGTTGGATTCCGTGTTCCTACTATACTGATCATTTTTTTTGATTTTAGACGAGTTATGTCACCTTTATAAAAGAGAATTGGAGGGGGATCTGGAATCTCACGCAGCAGTTCTGGGTAAGTTTCATTAAAAAGAGTGAGCATATGAAAGTTTTGTTCATCATAATGAGCCTTTATGTCTTGGAGGTTAAATGAGTGGAAATCTTGAAGGAATTGCGGAAGTGTTTGATCTGTAAGCTTGAAAAGCAGCTGAATCTCTTGATCTGTGAACCTGTATAGAGATTTTAAAGTTGGGTCGGCTTTAAACAGTTTGAAAAAATTAAGATGGCGAAAGCCCCTGCAGTGGGATAAATGGATAAGGTTTTTTTCTATTTCGAGCATTTTAAGTCCCTTTCTACTATTATATATAGTTTTTATAAAAGTCATATCATGAATGATTTTCGGAGTATTCATTTTGGATTGGAAAAGAGCCATATAGAAAGAAGGGAATAGCATATTACGCTATTCCCAGATCTTTTAATGAGTTTTACATTTTTCCAGCAAATTATTTTCTTTTAAAGCTTCAATTAATGTTTCACCCATTACAGATGGAGTGTCAGCAACTTTGATGCCGCACTCATTCATTGTTTTGATCTTTTCGGCCGCAGTACCCTTGCCGCCTGAAATAATCGCACCAGCATGGCCCATGCGCTTTCCAGGAGGTGCTGTTTGACCGCCGATAAAGCCAACAACTGGCTTTGTCATGTTTTCTTTAATCCATAATGCTGCTTCTTCTTCAGCAGTTCCCCCGATTTCGCCGATCATGATGACTGCATATGTGTCCTCATCTTCATTGAATGCCTTAAGAACATCGATAAAGTTTGTGCCGTTTACAGGATCTCCGCCAATACCTACAGCTGTAGATTGACCGATGCCTGCTTGAGTGAGCTGATGAACAGCTTCGTATGTTAATGTTCCTGAACGTGATACGACGCCAACATGTCCTTTTGTATGAATATATCCAGGCATGATGCCGATTTTACATTCATCAGGTGTGATGACACCCGGGCAGTTTGGTCCGACAAGGCGGGTTTTCTTGCCTTCCATGTAACGCTTCACATTAACCATATCAAGAACCGGAATGTGTTCAGTGATACAGATAACGAGATCAAGTTCAGCATCTACAGCTTCCATGATTGCATCTGCTGCAAATGGTGCCGGAACATAAATGACTGATGCATTTGCACCTGTTTCTTTAACAGCATCTTCAACTGTATTAAAGACAGGAACTCCTTCTACTTCCGTGTTTCCTTTTCCCGGGGTAACTCCGCCTACTATTTTTGTGCCATACTCAAGCATTTGCTTTGTATGAAATAGAGCAGTAGATCCTGTAATCCCCTGTACAATCACTTTAGTATCTTTGTTAATAAATACGCTCATCTTAAGTCCCCTGCCTTTCTTACCCTACTAAAGATACGATTTTTTGTGCGCCATCAGCCATTGATTCTGCAGATGTGATATTTAAACCGGATTCATTTAAGATTTGTTTGCCAAGCTCTACGTTAGTGCCTTCTAAACGGACAACTAAAGGAATTTCAAGGCCGACTTGTTTCGTTGCCTCAACAACACCCTGAGCGATAATGTCACATTTCATGATTCCGCCGAAAATGTTGACGAAAATCCCTTTTACGTTTTGATCTGAAAGGATAATCTTAAATGCTTCTGTTACCTTCTCAGCCGTTGCACCGCCCCCAACGTCCAGGAAGTTTGCCGGGTCCCCGCCGTAGTACTTGATGATATCCATCGTTGCCATTGCAAGTCCTGCTCCATTTACCATACAGCCGATATTTCCATCTAAAGAAATATAGCTTAAGTCATATTTAGAAGCTTCGATCTCTTTAGCATCTTCTTCATCAAGATCACGGTATTCAAGAATATCTTTTCTGCGGTAAAGGGCATTTGAGTCAAAGTTTAATTTTGCATCCAGCGCCATTACTTTTCCGTCTCCTGTTACAACAAGAGGATTGATTTCAGCAATTGAACAGTCTTTTTCAGTGAACGCTTTGTACAGGCTCATCATGAATTTAACAGCCTGCCCGACTAATTCTTTCTGAATATTAATATTAAAAGCAATTCTGCGAGCCTGGTAAGCTTGTAAACCTACAGCAGGATCGATTACTTCTTTGAAAATCTTTTCAGGAGTTGCTTCTGCAACTTCTTCAATTTCCGTTCCGCCTTCTTCAGATGCCATTAAAACAACACGTGAAGTCGCGCGGTCGAGTACAAGTCCGATATAGTATTCTTTCTTAATATCGCAGCCTTCTTCGATAAGTAAGCGTTTTACTTCTTTGCCCTCCGGACCTGTCTGGTGGGTAACTAGCGTTTTCCCTAAAATTTCTTTCGCATAAGTTTCTACTTCTTCAATATTCTTTGCAACTTTTACCCCGCCAGCTTTTCCGCGGCCGCCCGCATGGATCTGAGCTTTTACAACAACTACTTCAGTACCTAATTCTTTTGCTGCTGACACTGCTTCTTCAACTGTGAAGGCAACTTTGCCGTTTGGTACTGCTACTCCATATTTTCTAAGGATTTCTTTTCCTTGATACTCATGGATATTCATTTCCCATCCTCCTAACTTATGTACGAAAAATTAGACTGCGCTTTCATTTTATAAAATAGTTGATTCCTTGTCTACTATTCTGCAGAAATTCGTCGAATCCTTTATTTTTTTCTAACTTTTTCACTAAAATTATTTTTCTAGTAATATAAAATATTATCAATCTTGCCCTTTACTCTTCTCTGACATGGTTTCTGCTTCTTTATCAACATGATAAATAAATGAAAATATTTCAGCGACTGCCTGATAAAGTTCTTCCGGAATTTGCTCGTTCACTTCCATCTTATGAAGGATTTCAATTAATGACGGATCCTTGAATTGATTATAGATCGTGACCGTCATAATACGGTTTTGAATATGTAGATCAATCATAATATCTTTAAGAACATTCATGTTTAAGTAAAAAAGAACTCTGCAGTAATCCGGGTCGATTTCGCCCCTTTCGTTCTTTCTGCCCGTCCACTCGATGTTCAGATCGGATTGAAATTGCCCATAATGCAGCGGTATTTGCATGAAGCAGTGCTGGGTGATTCCTTGGTCAGCACCTAACAAAGCCTGTCCATTCAGCTTAGAAATAAGCTGATCGATTTTTTCTTTTACAGCCTGATTTGTCTGGTTCTGACTTGCTGTCAGCAAAAGAAGCTTCAAGCTGTCCTCTTGGTGTATAAGATCTGCGCCCTTTGCAAGCTGCTGTAATAAGGAGATTTCCCCCTTTAAACCAAGCTGCTTTTGAAAGAAAGATAATACACCGGCCAGATTGTTTGCATTATTTGCGAAATCCTGAGCAACCATTGAACCTATTTGAGCCTTCAGAGCATTTAACGGGAGCTTTTCTGTCTCTATTACGCTGTTCAGCTGTTTTAATTGATCATACAGGGTTACCCTGCTCTGAACCTCACATAAGGAATTTATGACCGCGTCCGACAGCGGAAGGTTATTTTTCAGGGCGAATGATAGGGACGACATCAGCTTTGCTGGATGATCACTTCCTGAATCTGCTGCATGCTGCAATACTTGCTGAAGGTCTTTTCGGGTTATCCCAGGGTGCTCCCGCAGCACCCGCTGCAAGAAATCAACATGCTCTTTTGTTCTGGCAATATTTGCTTCTTTAAGGAGCTTCAGAATAAATTGCGGTGCATCTGAAGGCTCATCGCGGCCATTAGCTTTGGTCAGCATTTTCAGAAGAACGGAATTGCCCTCTTTACTGGATTTAACTTCATACCAATAGGTCCCTGAAGAAGGAAGGCTGCTGTCGATCATCGCCTTTAGTTTAGTATCTCCAATTTGTATGACGGCAAGGTCACCGCTTTTTTCAAGGATCTTTCCATAAATGATGCTGTTCTTCCTGAATGCAGGCATTTCTTCTTTTTGAATGAGCATCTGCCTTTTACCTGCAATGATTTTATTCATTATTACTGCTCCCTTATTTACTTAATGCCATTTCTTTCACAGGTGAAAAGCTCTTGCGGTGATAGTCTGTTACACCATTCTTATTTAAAGCTTCAAGATGCAGCTTTGTTCCATATCCCATATTTTGATCAAACCCGTACTGGGGAAATTTCTGCGCAAGCTTTTTCATGATTCGATCTCTGGTGACTTTTGCCACGACGGAGGCCGCAGCGATGCTCACGCTTCTTGCATCCCCTTTTATCAATGATTCTTGAGGGATTGGCAGGGCAATCTCCATCGCATCAATGAGCATATACTCAGGCCGCACAGCGAGCTCATCTACAGCCTTCAGCATAGCAGCTTTAGTAGCCTGATAGATGTTCATCTCATCAATTTGCGCAGGTGAAATAGCCCCGATTCCATAAGCGACAGACTCACTGACAATTATCTCAAAAAATAACTCTCTTTTTTCTGCTGACAGTTTTTTGGAATCAGTTAACCCTGGCAGGAAAAAATCTTCAGGAAGGATAACAGCAGCAGCCACAACAGGCCCTGCCAGAGGACCGCGTCCGACTTCATCAATTCCGCATATGTATTTATATCCCTTGTCTCTTGCCTGACGCTCAAATGTCATCATGTCTTCAAACATCTGCTTATCTCTTTTCTTCTGTTCAAATTCACGCATCCATTTTTCGACCAGTTTTTGTACACTTTTTCGTTCATCTTTTCCGCATTCAAGTAAAAAAGGGTCGCCTGTATGTTCGATTTGAATCAATTTTTGCCTGATTTGCTCAGTTGTTTGTTTTTTCATGGATATCACAGCCTTTATTTATCGGTATGTAGGTATAAAAGCGAAAAATGAGTTAATTACCCTGGACTTTCTTCATTCTTCATTTACAAAAAAAATAAAGACGCGCCATATAGCGAGTCTTCTTTTCTTATTGCTGAATGCTTTCTGTCGTTTCAAAGCTCAGGCGTCCCAGTTTTTCAGAGCGGATTTCTCTTAGGAGAAGCTCGGATGTTTTATCATAGTCCACCCAGCCGCCAGACATGATGCATCCTCTTTTTTTCGCTACAGCATCAAAAAGCTCAACACGATCCTCAGGGATTTCTTCAAGTGCATATCTTTCTTTAAGCCGATTTGGATACTTTTCGCTTAAAAATTCCAATGCATATAACGCAACTTCCTGAAGGTTTAAGATCGCATCTTTTATAGCACCTGTAGTTGCCAGTTTTAGTCCGACAAGCTCATCTTCAAATTTAGGCCATAGAATTCCTGGAGTATCAAGCAGCTCAAGCTCCTTGCCTACTTTAACCCACTGCTGGGCAGTAGTGACTCCCGGACGATCTCCGGTTTTCGCCATATTTTTCTTTGCCAGACGGTTGATAAGCGTCGACTTTCCGACATTTGGAATGCCGATAATCAATGCGCGAATCGCTCTTGGTTTAACCCCTTTTGCAGCCAGTCTGTCAAACTTTTCTTTCAGGACTTCTTTTGACATCGAAACAATCTGTTTCATGCCGGTACCAGTTTTAGCGTCTATCGGCAATGCGTGAATCCCCTGCTCTTTAAAATAGGCAAGCCATTGCTGTGTCGCCTTCGGATCAGCCATGTCAGCTTTATTCAGCAGCACAATTCTCGGTTTGCTCGATATAATTTCATCGATCATCGGATTTCTTGATGATACCGGAATTCTCGCATCTACAAGTTCAAAAACGATATCTATTAACTTTAATTTTTCGGTTACTTGACGTCTTGCTTTGGCCATGTGGCCGGGAAACCATTGGATAGTCATACTTTACACCTGCTTTATTTCTTTACTCAACAAATCGAATATCATTTAATGGCCAGTAGATCAGGCTTGTTTGTCCCATTACCTCATCTTTGGATACCGGGCCGATATGGCGGCTGTCTTTGCTGTATCTGCGGTTATCACCCATTACAAACAACTGGCCTTCAGGGACTTCTTCAACTGTAAACGGTTCTGTTAAAGGTCCGTCAATTAACGTGTTTTTATATTCATCTAAATAAGGCTCTTCATAGGCTTTTCCGTTAATGTAGAGCATATCATCACGGTATTCTACACGCTCTCCCGGAAGTCCAATGACTCTTTTGATGTAGTCCTTTTCTTCAGTTGCATGAAAAACGACAATATCAAACCGCTCCGGTTCACCTATTTTATATCCTATCTTATTAACTATCATGCGGTCCTGATCGTGCAGGGTAGGCATCATGGACAATCCATCCACAACAATTGGTGCAAATAAGAAATATCGGATAACGGCTGCGAGTATTACTGCAATAGCAAGTGCTTTGATCCATTCAAACAACTCGCTCTTTTTTCGAGTCATCTTTAAGCTCACCTTCTCATACACGTTTTTGTCATGAATCTTTTATTGTCAGCTTTTCATTGTTTATATTAAGAAAAAAGGGCTTGTTCAAAGCAAACAAGCCCTTTTTGGTACGATCGATTATCGAATTTCTTTAATACGAGCCGCTTTACCGCGTAATTCGCGCAAGTAGTAAAGTTTCGCACGGCGTACTTTACCGCGACGGATAACTTCTAACTGTGCGATTTTAGGTGTGTGAACTGGGAATGTACGTTCTACGCCTACCCCATAAGAAATTTTGCGAACTGTGAAAGTTTCGCTGATTCCACCACCACGACGCTTAATGACAACACCTTCAAAAATCTGAACACGCTCACGAGTTCCCTCAACAACTTTAACGTGTACACGTACAGTGTCTCCAGGACGGAAAGCAGGAAGATCAGATCTTAATTGTTCTTTAGTGATATCTTCAATTAGTTTTTGCATCGTTTTCAACTCCTTCCAACAGATGTTCATTACAAAATAAATCATGCAGCGGAACACCGTTTTAGTGTGATGAGCGCCAAATGCCTTTCAAGGAAAAACACTTTATAGGCAACCAAATCACAAGAAACATCATATCATATCGAATCTTCTCATGCAATACTGCATTTAACCTTTTTTAAATTCTTCTATCCACTTTTTCTGCTTGTCTGATAGATCGAAGGAGTTCAGCAAATCCGGTCTCCTGTTAAAAGTCCGGCGAAGCGATTCTTTTTCCCGCCATTCATCAATTTTAGCATGATTGCCGGAGATTAAGACATCCGGAACCTTCATTCCGCGGAATTCAGATGGACGAGTGTAGTGAGGATGCTCCAGGAGCCCTGTGCTGAAGGAATCGAGCACAGGAGAGTCCTCATTGCCCAAAACGTCCGGAAGCAGCCTGACGACGCTGTCAGCGATAACCATTGAAGCCAGTTCTCCGCCGGTAAGAATAAAATCTCCAATCGAAATTTCATCCGTTACTAAATGCTCTCTGATTCTCTCGTCATATCCTTCATAATGTCCGCAGATAAAAACAAGATGGTCTTCCTTTGCCAGTTCCTCTGCTTTTCTCTGAGAATAGGTTTCACCCTGGGGGCATACGAGAATAATTTTAGGGGCAGATGCACTTTCCTTTTGAATATCTTGTACAGCATCAAATATAGGCTGCGGCTTAAGAACCATGCCCGCTCCTCCGCCATATGGATAGTCATCAACAATGGAGTGCTTATGGTCAGAGTAATCTCTGAAATTGGTTACTTTAAAGCTGACGGCACCCTTTTCTTCCGCTTTTTTTAAAATGGAATTGCCGATTACACCATGAAACATTTCGGGAAAGAGGGTTAAGAAATCAATTCTCATTCGTCAATTAGTCCTTCCATTAATGAAATAATAATGCGCTTTTCTTCAACATCAATTTCTTTAACAACGTCGTCAATGAAAGGAATTAACGCATCCTTTTTGTTTTTTCTTTTGACAATCCAGACGTCATTGGCCCCTGTTTCGAGAATTTCTTTAATCGTTCCAATTTCTTCTCCAGCGTCTGTTAAAACAGTACATCCAATAATTTCGTGAAAATAGTACTCACCTTCATCAAGATCTGTTAACTGGCTTTCAGGGACTTTAATAAGATAATTTTTATATTTCTCGACATCATTAATAGAACCATGCCCTTCAAAGGTAAGAAGATCAAATGTTTTATGAAAACGATGTGTCTTTATTTTTACTTCCACAGGCTCTTTTTGTTCAGATTGAAAGAGATAAAGAACGTTGCCTGTCTGATATCGTTCTTCAGGAAAATCGGTCGTTGATAAAACTCTGACTTCTCCTTTTACACCGTGAGTATTTACAATCTTACCTACATTAAACCATTTTTCTGTCATTACCATTCACCTCTAGCGTATTTCGACTACAAAACCATCTTTAATCACAATCGTCTTTTCCTTTATAAGATCATCCCAGCGGTCCCCGACATGAACCTCCAGAATGGCGTTCATCTCTTTTTCTTTTATTTCGCTTCCAAGCGGCAGGATATGTATTTGCTGTATTTGAAAGTCGGCTATTTTTATTTTGTCCATCCGCTTTGATATTTCCCGCTGATATTGTTTGCGCATTTCTTCTGTCTGATTCGTTTTTTCTTTTTTCTTGAGCTGAAAGGCAAGCTGATCAATTTCCCGTTCCAGCTGCTGTTTGGTTTGCATGAAATGATTTAAAAGCTGTTCCCTGCTCGTTTCTGTCAATATTTGTTTGACGGTAACTGTCTGGAAGATTTCCATCGCCATTCCTCCGGTAAGCTATTCTAATAACAGAGATATTCAACACTTTCATTGTACAAAAAAAGAGGAGGTTATACCTCCCCTTTTTTGCTTAATCATTAATTTCCAACTGGACTCTTTTTTTAGAGTTAGATCCTGCTGCGTATACAACAGTCCGAATCGCCTTCGCTATCCGGCCGTGTTTTCCAATCACCTTGCCGATATCATCTTGATGTAAGGTTAATTCGTAGACAATTTGATGTTCACGTTCATTTTCTACAACAGACACATCTTCAGGATGGTCAACAAGCGGCTTCACGATCGACTCGATTAACTCTTTCATCATTCAGCCTTACTTGCTGTGTTTAGCGTTATGGAATTTTTCCATAATGCCTTGGTTTGAGAACAAGTTGCGAACTGTGTCAGATGGTTTTGCACCATTTTGCATCCATTTAAGAGCAAGCTCTTCGTTAATGTCAACGATTGCCGGGTTAGCAACAGGATTGTAAGTTCCAACTGTTTCGATGAAACGTCCATCACGTGGTGAACGAGAATCTGCAACTACGATACGATAGAAAGGAGATTTGTTAGCTCCCATGCGTTTTAAACGAATTTTTACTGCCATTTTATAAAGCACCTCCGAAAATATTTCAACAAGATAGTATGATATCAATGAAAAAGCACTTTGTAAAGTGTTTTTTCTTAACACCTAAAAATTGTTACATAAACGGAAATTTCATTCCGCCTTTTTTCTTCCCTTTTGACATGCTCGTCATTTGCTTCATCATCTTTTTCATGTCCTCAAATTGCTTTAAAAGACGGTTAACTTCCGGTACGGTCGTTCCGCTTCCTTTTGCAATCCGTTTTCTGCGGCCAGAGTTGATGATTTCAGGATGCTGTTTTTCTTCCTTTGTCATCGAACGGATGATAGCTTCAACAGAACCAATCTGTTTCTCATCGACTTGAGCATTTTTTAAACCTTTAATTTTGTTAGCGCCAGGGAGCATTCCAAGAAGCTCATCAAGCGGTCCCATGCTGCGGACTTGTCCGAGCTGTTCGAGGAAGTCGTCAAATGTAAACGAAGCAGTCCTCATTTTTTGTTCGAGTTCTTTTGCCTTATCTTCATCCACATTGGCCTGTGCCTTCTCAATCAATGTGAGAACATCGCCCATGCCTAAAATACGGGATGCCATGCGTTCTGGATGAAATGCTTCAATCGCATCCAATTTTTCTCCAAGACCAACGAATTTAATCGGTGTTTGGGTAACAGATCTGATGGATAGTGCAGCCCCGCCTCGAGTGTCACCATCAAGCTTTGTCAGGACAACGCCTGTTAAGCCGAGCTGATCATTGAAGCTTTGCGCTACATTTACGGCATCCTGTCCGGTCATTGCATCAACAACGAGGAAAATTTCATCAGGTTTTGATAATTCTTTTACCTGCTGAAGCTCATCCATCAGTGTTTCATCAATATGAAGACGGCCTGCTGTATCAATCAGAACGTAATCAAGATGCTCTTTTTTTGCATGTTCAATCGCCTGCTTGGCAATTTCAACAGGACTCACTTGATCACCCAAGGAAAAGACAGGCATATTCAGCTGTTTTCCAAGCGTTTCAAGCTGTTTGATGGCAGCTGGACGGTAAATATCTGCAGCGACGAGAAGAGGATTGCGGTTATGTTTCTTTCGAAGCAGGTTCGCAAGCTTTCCTGTTGTCGTTGTTTTACCGGCACCTTGCAGTCCAACCATCATAATAACGGTTGGCGGTCTGTTGGCGACGGCAATTTTGCTCTGTTCGCCGCCCATTAAAGCAGTCAGCTCTTCTTTAACAACTTTAATGACCTGCTGGCCAGGAGTTAAGCTTGTCATAACTTCCTGCCCTACTGACCGTTCGCTTACTTTTTTTACAAAATCTTTTACGACTTTAAAGTTAACGTCTGCTTCTAGAAGCGCTAAACGCACTTCACGCATCATTTCTTTTACATCAGACTCCGACACTTTGCCTTTGCCGCGGATTTTTGCGATTGTATTCTGCAGTCGGTCGGCTAATCCTTCAAATGCCATACATGCCGCCTCCTAATCTAATTTCTCCAGCGCCTCAATCAGCGTCAAAAAAAGTGAACGTTCCTGATCAATCTTGAACGCTGCAGCTTTTAATTGTTTAATCAATTGTTGACGCTCTTGAAATTTTTGAAAAAGCAATAGTTTGGTTTCATATTGCTCTAACATTGCCTCAGTTCGTTTTATGTTATCATACACGGCCTGCCGGCTAATGTCGTACTCTTCAGCAATTTCACCCAAGGAGTAATCATCAAGATAATAAAGCGACATATAGCTTTTTTGCTTTGGTGTTAACAACGATTGATAAAAGTCAAAGAGATAATTTACTCTCGTTGTTTTTTCAAGCATCACTCAGCGTCTCTCCTTTGTTAAGGGAATTGCCTTTACAAGTCATTAGTTTACAAGCTATTGAATTCCTTGTCAAGTTTTTTTCTTAACACTTAGAAAAGCGGAACCGACTGGTCAGACCCGTTTTTTCATGCATAGGATTGAATTTCCTGCTATTTATTTAAAGGAACTGAAAAAGAAAAAAACTGTCTCAGCTTAAGCCGTAAACACGACTTCATGAGACAGTTTCATCTGTTTATGCTTCTTCTACTAAATCAGCAAATAGTCCATATACATACTGTTCTGCATCAAATTCCTGAAGGTCATTCATTTTTTCACCGAGGCCGACAAATTTCACCGGTATGCTCAGTTCATTGCGGATAGCAAGGACGATGCCGCCTTTTGCAGTTCCATCAAGTTTCGTCAGGACAATACCTGATACATCTGTCGCCTGAGAGAATTGTTTCGCCTGGACCATGGCATTTTGGCCTGTTGTTGCATCAAGGACGAGCATGACTTCATGCGGGGCACCAGGGATTTCACGTTCAATGACGCGCTTCACTTTTTCGAGTTCTTTCATAAGGTTCACCTTATTTTGCAGCCGTCCTGCTGTATCACATAATAGGACATCTACTTTCCTGGCTTTAGCGGCCTGAACAGCATCGAACATGACAGCAGCTGGATCTGAACCGGCTGATTGCTTGATCACATCAACTCCTACGCGCTCTCCCCATACTTCAAGCTGTTCAATCGCACCGGCGCGGAATGTGTCACCTGCAGCGAGCAGGACGGACTTGCCATCACTTTTAAGTTTGTGTGCGAGTTTGCCGATCGTCGTTGTTTTTCCAACACCGTTAACTCCAACAAACAATACGACGTTTAATCGGCCTTCTTGAATATCAAGTTTTGGCGATTCGGCATCTTCTCCTTGATAGATGTCAACGAGTTTTTCTGAAATGACAGAGCGCACATCTTTTGAATCTTGAATGTTGCGTCGTTTAACTTCTGTTTTCAGCTCGTCAATCAGTTCCATAACCGTTGATACGCCAACATCGGCACCGATCAATACCTCCTCAAGCTCTTCAAAAAACTCTTCATCTACTTTACGGTAGCGGGCTACAAGGTTATTTACCCGTTCTGAAAATGAGACCCGTGTTTTTGTCAGGCCGTCTTTAAATTTTTCCGGTGAAGAATCCGGCTGCTGCTGCTGTGTAAATTTCTCTTTTAATTTTTTTAAAAAACTCATTCAGCTTCTTCCTTTCATCCTGATTGCACAAATTCTTTTGTTTCTTCCAAGCGGACCGATACCATTTTAGACACGCCTGACTCCTGCATGGTGACGCCATACAGAACATCAGCATCTTCCATCGTCCCTTTGCGGTGGGTAATGACGATAAATTGTGTGTCTTTGCTGAATTTCTTCAGGTATTGAGAAAATCTGTGGACATTCGCTTCATCAAGCGCTGCTTCAACCTCATCAAGTACGCAAAATGGCACAGGACGGACTTTTAAAATTGAGAAAAGCAATGCGATTGCCGTTAATGCACGCTCTCCGCCAGATAAAAGACCCAGGTTTTGAAGTTTTTTTCCTGGAGGCTGAGCGACAATATCTACCCCTGTGTTCAGTAAATCATCCGGGTTTGTAAGCCTGAGCTCTGCACGGCCGCCGCCAAATAGCGCTTGAAAGACAGATTCGAAATGAAATCTGATTTGGGTAAAGGTATGATGAAATCTCTTTTTCATTTCTTCATCCATTTCATCGATGACCTGATAGAGAGTGTCTTTGGCTTCTTGAAGGTCATTGCGCTGATCAGTCAGGAAATGGAACCGTTCTGAAACTCTCTCATATTCATCGATCGCTCCAAGGTTGACAGTTCCAAGCTCTTCAATCGCAAGCTTAATAAGTTTTACGCGCTTGCGTGCCTCATTGACATCAAGATCCAGTACATATTTTTCCTTCGCCGCTTCAAATGTAAGCAAGTATTCCACGCGCAAATGATTTAATCGATTATCAAGCTCTACATCAAATCGGTTTAATCTGACCTCTTCATCTTTTAAAAGATCTGAAAGCTGCTTGTGCTGCCTATTTAATTCTTTCACTTCCCGTTCAGAAACTTCAAGCTGATCCTGGAGTTTCAGGCGCTGATTTCGTCTGACGGAAATCAGTTCAATGGTCTTGTTTTTGTCTTCGCGTTTTTGACGGGCAGTTTCCTCCAATTTTTCCTCGCCCGAGAAATTGGAATTCATTTCATCGTGCAGGAAATTCAAATCTTCCCGTGCTTCAGTCAGTTTCTTATGCTGATTATCAAGCTCAAGCTTCGTCCGCTCTGCTTTTTCAAGCTGGTTTTCGAGTGATTGCTTTTTGCTTGCTAAAACAACTTTTAGATCTGTTATTGCGTTTTGAACTTCTTCTTTAGAAGATTGCTGGGTTGTTTTTTGAGCCGATAATTCGGCGATAAGCTCATCCAGATGCTTCATTTTTTCCATAGAAGCATCCAGCTGTACAGCAAGCTCTTCTTTCCGCTTTATCATTCTGGCCTGTTCATCCTGATATGATTCTTTTTCAGCATCATAAAGAGAAAGATGATTGTTAACATTCTTCTCGTTCATTTCCATCTCTCTCAGTTCGGACCTCACTGACTGTGTTTCAATCCTCAGCTGTTCTCCTTTTTCTCTTTGAACCTCTAATTGCTGATCCTGAGCCAAAATCGAGTGCTTCAGTGATTTCACATCTTCTTCGAGCTGACTTGTTTTATCGCTCATTTCTTTATATTGCTTTTCAATCGTTTCTAATTCGCGGCTGCGGCTTAAGAGTGAATTGTTTTTTTGCTTGACCGCTCCGCCTGTCATCGATCCCCCAGGATTTACAACATCTCCGCCCACTGTAACGAAGCGAAAACGGTAGTTTAGCAGTTTAGCAAGTTCATTTGCACCCTTCAAATCTTCTGTGACAACGACTGTGCCGAGCAAATTAGATACAGCCCTCTGGTAGCGCGGGTCAAAAGAAACCAGGTCTGAGGCAATTCCTTTAAAAGCACTGTGGGTCCTAAGAGTTTGAAGATCATGCGCTGATATGGTGCGTTCCTTCATTACGGTTAAAGGCAGAAAAGTTGCCCGGCCAAACGCATTTTTCTTCAGATATGAAATGGCTGTTCTTGCAGCTTGTTCGTTTTCAACAACCACATGCTGCGCAGCACCTCCAAGGGCAATTTCTACAGCAGTTTCAAATTGCTTGTCCGTTGTTATAAGCTCTGCAATAGCGCCATGAATGCCTTGGAGCTGATTACGCTGCTTAAGCACTTCCTTTACACCCTGGAAAAAGCCTGCGTAATCCTCCTGCATGGTCTCAAGCATTTCTTTGCGCGATTTCGTCTGCTGCAAATATTGATAAGCTTGATAGAGAGACGTTTCTCTTTTTTGATAGGCTGCTTTATCCTTCTCTAATTTTGCCTGTGCAGCACGAAAGGTTTTAATTTGTTCATCCAGCTGAGCTTCAAGTAAAGAGAGCTTTGCTTCAAGTCTTCGCTTTTTCTCTTCAATCTCAATCCGCTCATTAATGTATTTTTGATTCGCATCTTTTAACCGGCCGGTTTTCTTTGTTTGCTGATCCATTTGATCATCTATGTAAGTCATTTCATTTCTTGCCTGGGCCTGCGCATTCAGCAAATCAAAATATTCACTTTTGAGAGATTCGATTTTCTCTTCAATGTTTTGATCGTACGTGGACAGCTGTGTTTGTTTTTCCTGCAGCTGCATTTTAAGATCGCTGACTTCTTTTTGAAGCTTTTCCAATAATGCTGACTGAGTTTTCTTTTCATTTTCAAGAGCTGACGTGCGTTCAGATGCTTCTTCGATTATTTTTTGAAGCTGCGATTTATTCTGATGTGCATTTTTTTTACGCTCTTTAAGTACCTCTTTGCGGCCCTCGAGCTTTTCAAGGTCCTCACTTGCCAGGAGCAGCACTTGCTGAAGATCATTAATTGATTCGTCTAAAGCCTGTGACTGATCTCTGATTTGTTCAATTTCAGCCTCTTTCTTTTGAACAGAAGCGAACAGACTGCTTTCTTGCAGTCTTCCATTCTCAACAGTCTCTGATAAAGACTCCCATTTTTTATGCAGCTCTTCAATTTCATAGACAGTGAGTGCTACTTCAAATTGCTCCAGCTCTTCTTTTTTCTCAAGAAAATCCTTTGCAATCGATGCCTGAATTTTAAGAGGCTCAACCTGGCCTTCAAGCTCATGAAGAATATCTTGAACACGATTGAGATTTTCCTGCGTTTCCGCTAGCTTGAACTCTGCTTTTTTCTTTCGTGTTTTATATTTTAAAACACCTGCCGCTTCTTCAAAGATGCTGCGTCTTTCCTCCGCTTTGCTGCTGAGGATTTCTTCCACTTTTCCTTGGCTGATGATTGAAAAAGCTTCTTTGCCAAGGCCGGAATCCATAAAAAGATCCACAATATCTTTCAGCCGGCAAGACTGATTGTTTATATAAAAGTCGCTTTCACCGGATCTATACACTCTTCTCGTAACCGATACTTCATGATAATCGATTGGCAGAAACTGATCTTCGTTATCAAGGGTGAGAGTAACCTCCGCCATATTTACGCCTTTTCTCGAGTCACTGCCGGCAAAGATAATATCCTCCATTTTCGTTCCCCGGAGAGATCGTGCCGACTGCTCGCCGAGCACCCATCTGATGGCGTCTGTTATATTGCTTTTCCCGCTGCCGTTGGGTCCGACTACTGCGGTCACCCCTTTTACAAAATCTACATTCACCCGCTCTGCGAATGATTTAAATCCTACTATATCCAAACGTTTGAGGAACATTTAGGATCCTCCCTACTATTCTTTAAAATCAACCATATTCTATCATAATTCAGGCCAGTTTGTTTAAAAAGATAAAGCTCCTTCCCGCTTATCATTCAGATGCTCGGATAATTTAATAGAAATCTTGAAGGAAACCATTATTTTCTCATCTTGTGAAAACTGCTGAACATAAAGAGAACCCCCTGATTTCCGGGGGTTAATTCATCTTAATGAGGTTTCAATTTTGTTAATGCTTCCTGGGCGGCATGCTGTTCAGCCGCTTTTTTTGATTTGCCGTTTCCGGTTCCGAGAATTTCTCCATTTAAAGAGACAGTGGCTACAAACTCACGATTGTGGGCAGGGCCTTTCTCCTGAAGAATTTTATATTCCAAAGAACCTTTGCTGTCTCTTTGAACAAACTCCTGCAGCTGACTTTTGAAATCCATCACATGAGAAAAAGCACCATCATTAATTTTAGGAAAAACACATTTATCTAAAAAGGCAACGACAGGATCAAGCCCTGAATCCAAATATAAAGCTCCGATAAATGCTTCAAAAACATCTGCTAGCAGAGCAGGTCTAGCTCTTCCGCCAGTCATTTCTTCACCTTTACCAAGCAGTACAAGCTTTCCAAATGATAATTCATTTGCGAATGCTACAAGCGACGGCTCACATACAATAGCTGCACGGACCTTTGTTAAATCACCTTCGCTCATTGTTGGATATTTCTTAAATAAAAACTGAGAAATCGTTAATTCTAAAACTGCATCTCCTAAAAATTCCAGTCTTTCATTGTCCTCGTAAGGCTTTTTGCGATGCTCATTCACATAGGATGAATGTGTGAAGGCTTGATACAAAAGTCTTTCATTTTGAAATGTATGGCCAATTTGTTCTTGAAATTGTTTGAATTCTGCTTTTTTGACAAACGATCTTCTCTCTCTGTAATTCATCTTCGGCATAGGTACCTCCATCACTTAAACAAACGCATCTTTTCTTTTTTGTTCCCATGTTTTAAAAGGGATAAAGCCCCGCTTTAAAACGGGACTTTAAATGCAACATTACTGTTGACTTTGTATGTAGTTCACAGCGTCTCCCACTGTTGTAATTGTTTCTGCATCTTCATCAGAAATCTCCATATCGAACTCATCTTCAAGTTCCATAACAAGTTCTACTACATCAAGGGAATCCGCACCTAAATCGTCTTTAAAAGAAGCTTCCATTTTTACTTCAGCCTCATCAACACCAAGACGGTCAACGATAATTTTCGTTACGCGAGCCAGTACATCTGCCATAACATTTCACCTCCCCTCAAAGTATTATAGTGTATATCCAATTAAAAAACTAGCCGAAATCAGAGAATCCAAAAGAAGACCTCTAAATCTTTTTTACATGACCATTCCGCCGTCGATATGGATCGTTTGCCCTGTGATATAGCTGCTTTTATCAGAAGCTAAAAACGTTACCGCATTTGATATGTCTGATGGCTCGCCAAACCGGGCAAGCGGAATTTGCTTCAGCATTTCATTTTTCACTTCTTCTGTCAGTTTATCCGTCATATCGGTTGTAATAAACCCGGGTGCGATGGCATTGACGGTAATATTTCTCGATGAAAGCTCCTTAGCTGCTGTTTTCGTTAAACCGATAACACCAGCTTTTGCCGCTACATAATTCGCCTGACCAGGATTTCCGCTAACTCCTACAATGGATGCAATATTGATGATTCGTCCTTGACGCTGCTTCATCATTTGGCGGGTAACTGCTTTTGTTGTGAGAAAAACACCTTTTAAATTGATGTTAATGACATCATCCCATTCAGAGTCTTTCATTCTCATCAGCAGATTATCCTTTGTAATGCCGGCATTGTTAACTAGTATGTCCAATCTGCCGAATTGCTCCACTGTGGCTTTGACCATAGCAGTTACAGCATCACTGTCGCTGACATCTGCCTGAACGGCAAATGCTTCTCTGCCGAGTGCCTTTATTTCATCAACAACTTCATTCGCTTTTGCTTCGCTCCCAGCGTAATTTACAGCTACATTTGCACCATTTTGAGCCAATTCAAGTGCAATGGCGCGGCCGATTCCTCTTGATGCTCCAGTAACTAATGCCACTTTACCTTCAACCATTATTTGACCTCCCTGAGCTTTTCGATTGCAGCTTCGATTGACGCTAAGTCAGATACAGCAATCGTGTTCACCTTGCGATCGATTTTTTTCACTAATCCTGAAAGAACTTTTCCAGGACCGATTTCAACAAATGTCGTAACACCCTGTTCAATCATTTCGCCGATTGATTGCTCCCATCTTACTGGTGAAAACAATTGTTCGACAAGCAGGGTTTTTATGTCTGCGCTGCTTGTTACAGGCGCTGCCGTTACATTTGCCACCACTGGTATAGAAGCATCACTAAGGCTTACTTCATCAAGTATGCTTTTAAACTTTTCTGCAGCAGGCTTCATCAGCTCTGAATGAAACGGACCGCTCACATCAAGCGGGATTGCTCTTTTCGCGCCATTTTCTTTTGCTAATGCAGATGCCTTTTCCACGCCTTCAGCTGTTCCTGAAATGACAATCTGACCTGGGCAATTTAAGTTCGCCAGCTGTACAGAGAAGCCATCGTTTGTGATTTGCTCTGTTACTTCGCGAAGCTCATCTGAATTCATTCCCAGAATGGCTGCCATAGCTCCGACACCTGCAGGAACTGCTTCGTTCATATATTCTCCGCGTTTTCTGACAGCATATACAGCATCTTCAAAGGAAAGAACTCCTCCTGCAACAAGTGCTGTGTATTCTCCAAGACTGTGTCCAGCAACAAAATCCGGCTGAATCCCGCTTTCTTTCAATTTTTCCAATAAAGCGATGCTTGCTGTCAGCAGAGCCGGCTGTGCGTTGTATGTTAATGTCAGCTTTTCTTGCGGACCTTCAAAGATTAACTCAGAAAGCTGAAAACCAAGCTTGTCATCTGCAGCTGCAAACACACTGCGCGATGCTTCAACTTCATCATACAGATCTTTCCCCATGCCGACGGTCTGCGACCCTTGACCAGGGAAAATAAAGGCTAGTTTACTCATATTCTATCTCCTCTCAGGCCCCGAACAGAGTTCGTTTTTTCAATTGTTTTCTGAATGGTTTTGCAGACGTCGTTGTTTACCATCTCACGCGCCTGGCGGATTGCATTGTAGACAGCGTTAGGATCTGAAGAGCCGTGCGCTTTAATAACCGGCGCTTTCAGGCCGAACAATCCGGCACCGCCGTACTCAGAGTAATCCATTTTCACTTTGATCTCTTTTAATTGCGGCTTTAATACTGCTGCTGCAAGTTTAGATTTCATATTGCTGGTCAGTGCTGACTTCAGCATTTTAAATACGGACAGCGCTGTTCCCTCTATTGTTTTTAAAGCAACATTGCCGGTAAATCCGTCCGTAACAACGACATCAGCTGCTCCGTCAAGAAGATCTCTTGCTTCAACGTTTCCAATAAAGTTTAAATCGGATTCTTTCAATAATTGAAATGCTGCTTTTGTCAGCTCATTTCCTTTTTTGTCCTCTGTGCCGACATTCAGCAAACCGATTCTTGGGTTTGCAAGGCCGCGGACCTTTTTGGCATAAATGGAGCCCATGATTGCGTATTGCTGCAAATGCTCAGGCTTTGCGTCAACATTTGCCCCAACATCAAGCATTAAGAAACCTTGTCCTTCAATGGTTGGAAGTGTCGGCGACAATGCCGGCCTTTCAATTCCATCAATTCTTCCTACTATAAACAAACCTGCTGTCATTAATGCACCGGTGTTCCCGGCAGATATACAGGCATCAGCCTGTCCTTCTTTTACAGCGTTCGCCATCAGCACCATTGATGCATCTTTTTTTCTTCTCACCGCTCTGACAGGTTCATCTGTTCCTTCAATAACGGTATCAGTATGTACAATTG
Source organism: Bacillus sp. V2I10 (assembly GCF_030817055.1). NCBI lineage: Bacteria > Bacillati > Bacillota > Bacilli > Caryophanales > Bacillaceae > Bacillus > Bacillus sp. V2I10. The sequence continues at coordinate 3,606,607 of NZ_JAUSYV010000001.1, forward strand.
TAATTCTTTCCGGATTTGAAAGATGTTCTTTTATAAGTGCTTCTTTACCGTATAAGATAATCTCAATATCGTTAAATAAAGTGACAGCTTTCATTGCACCTTCTACGATTGCTTTAGGGGCATTGTCTCCTCCCATTGCATCAATTGCGATCTTCATTGCTGAAACCTGCCTTTTTCATTGTTTTTGATCGATACATGTCAAATGTGCCTGAGAAAACCAGCTCGGTTCCTACATAACTGTTCACATCAACAGTCGTTCTTCCTTTATCTTCATCTACTTTTATCACTTTAGCTTTTGCGATCACTCTTTCTTTCTCTTTAACCTGTCTTGTAAAACGAATATTCGCCTTAGCCGTTAAAGCCAGTTCATCATCTATTACCGCAACTGCCAGTGAATTCGCCTGAGCAAATAAATGATGGCCGCGTGCGATTTGATTCCGGACAAACACATGCTCCTTTTTCACTTCGAAAATAGAAATGGCAGAGGAATCAAGATCAAGATCGATAATTTCGCCGATTACTTCTTCTAAAGGAAGTGATTTCACTTCATCGTCAAGCTGCTTGACAGCTACATGCTTAATTCGTTCGCGAAGCTCAGGAATAGAAAGCTCAAGCCGGTCAAGCCTGATTGTCTGTATGCTGACACTGAATTTATCCGCGAGCTCTTCATCGGTAATAAAAGGTGTTTCATTTATAGTCTGCTGCAGCATCGACTGCCGCTCTTTTTTTGATTTTCTCATTTAGTGACACCGTCCGCACTCTTAAGACTAGGTACTAATAGTAGTATATAATCAAATAAAGCAGATTGCAAGGTCCAAATGCAATCTGCTTTCTATGTTTTCGTATTCTATTAATCTAATTTATCACCATCAACAACACCTGTTTTTTCCAGATAGTCTCTGAGCTCCCTGTAATCATCCGAATGCCAGAAAGCTTCGGATTGAACGAGCTTTGCCGCATCACTCCGGGCAGTTTCAAGCGCACGGTAATCATGAACCATATCAGCCACTTTAAACTCAGGCATACCGCTTTGCTTTCTGCCAAAAAAGTCTCCCGGGCCTCTGAGTTCCAGATCTTTCTCTGACAGTTCAAAGCCATCCGCTGTTTCTGTCATAACCCGCATGCGTTCTTTGCCGGTTTCTGATTTTGGATCTGCAAGCAGAATACAGTAAGACTGTGAGCTTCCTCTTCCTACTCGTCCTCTTAATTGATGGAGCTGTGAAAGGCCGAAGCGCTCTGCATCATAAATCATCATAACAGTCGCGTTAGGTACATTGACTCCTACTTCAACAACGGTTGTCGAAACCAAAATTTGAACCCGGTTTTCACTGAACTCTCTCATCACTTCATCTTTTTCAGCACTTGTCAGTCTGCCATGCATCAGTCCTACATTCCATTTGTCTTTATAAAAATGAACGAGGGTGCCGTGAACATCGATTGCATTCTGAACATCAAGCTTATCCGACTCTTCAATAAGGGGACAGATAACATAAGCCTGTCTTCCCTCCTGCAGCTCTTTATGAATAAAACGAAGAATGCGGTCTAGCATTTCGTGCTTCACCCAATACGTTTCAATTTGTTTTCGGCCAGCCGGAAGTTCGTCGATCACAGAGACATCCATTTCTCCAAATGCCGTGATGGCAAGCGTTCTCGGAATTGGAGTAGCTGTCATAAACAGGACATCCGGATTTTCTCCTTTAGCGCGCAGCACTTTTCTCTGCTCAACACCAAAGCGATGCTGTTCATCTGTTATAACAAGTCCAAGTTTTGCAAAATGGACATCCTGCTGAATCAGGGCGTGTGTTCCGACTATAAATTGGATTTCACCATCTGCAACTCTCTGTAGCAGTTCTCTTCTTTTTTTCCCTTTCACTGAGCTAGTCAGCAAGGAGACATTGACAGGGAAGCTGCTGAAGGTTTGCGCAAGTGATTCTGCATGCTGTTCTGCCAAAATTTCCGTCGGCACCATCAAGGCAGCTTGATAGCCTGATAAATGAGCCGCATACATGGCAATGGCCGCAACTACGGTTTTACCTGAACCTACATCTCCCTGAAGGAGGCGATTCATGCGGTAATTTGACTTCATGTCGGTTAAAATTTCACTGACAACCCTTTGCTGAGCATTTGTTAGCGGAAACGGAAGTGATTCCGTAAATCCGTCTAATTGCAATGGATCGATCTTATGGATAATTCCATGCGACTGCTCCCGCTGAAATTTTCGCAAAGCCTGCATTTTCAGTTGAAATAGAAGGAATTCCTCATAGACAAAATATCTTCTTGCATGCTTTAAATCCTCATGCTTCAATGGATGATGCATCGTAAAAATTGCCTCTTTTTTTGGCGGCAGACGATAGGCCGCCATCAGCTGCAGAGGAATCATATCCGTTATGTCTGAAGCGTATTGACTCAATGCCTGATTGATGAATTTCCTCATCGTTTTGACTGTTATCTTTTCTTTAACAGAGTACACCGGTTCAATTTCATGCTGCTTTGCCTGTGGACCAAATACGATTTCACTGACGGAAATCGTCTGCCGGTGTTTGTCCCATTTCCCTGAGATGGTAATGATGGACTGCAGAGCAAGCTTCTTTTTGTAATATGGGCGGTTAAAAAACACGGCGCTGATTAAATATCTTCCAACGAGAACCCGAACAGTCAGCCTTGATTTCTTTTTGCCGAAAAAGGCAAGAGAAGGTTCACTATGAACCTTCCCCTCGACTGTCACCCGTTCATCATGCTGTACTTCCGCTAAGTCTTTCAGGCGATAATCTTCATAACGATATGGCAAATATTCAATTAAGTCTTTTACTGTATAAATGCCCATTCCATTTAAGATCTCTTCAGACTCCGCCCCTATTCCCTTTACTGCACTGACAGGCTGCATGAGATTATTGTCCGCGTTCATCAAGCGAGATCCCAAAAATTTTCGCCTCGAGTTCACGGCCGGTTGGAGTTGCCGCCAGTCCTCCCTGCGCTGTTTCTTTAAGAGCAGTCGGCATGGATTGCCCAATGCGGAACATCGCATCGATCACTTCATCACAAGGTATGCGGCTCGTAATGCCTGCTAAAGCCATGTCAGCAGCAATCATTGCATTTGCAGCACCCATAGCATTTCTTTTTACGCACGGAACTTCTACTAAACCGGCTACCGGATCGCAAACTAGTCCGAGCATATTTTTCAGAGTAATAGCCATTGCCTCTGCAGCCTGACTAGGTGTGCCGCCTGCCATCTCCGTTATGGCAGCTGCAGCCATGCCTGAAGCAGATCCGACTTCAGCCTGACAGCCTCCGGCAGCTCCGGAAATAGATGCATTATTTGCAACGACAAATCCAAAAGCACCAGACGTAAATAAGAAATCAATCATTTGTTCCCTGCTTGGATTTAATTTAGCTTTCACAGCAAAAAGAGTACCTGGAACAACGCCCGCTGATCCTGCAGTAGGTGTTGCGCAGATTGTTCCCATTGCAGCATTAACTTCGTTTGTGGCAACCGCTTTACTGACGGCATCCAGAATAATTTCTCCAGAAAGGAAATTCCCCTTTTGAATATAGGCCTGCATGAGAACAGCGTCTCCTCCAGTCAGCCCTGAATGAGATTTCACCCCGGCAAGTCCCTTTTCAACGGCTTGTTCCATTACCGTTAAATTCTGATCCATCATGGACAAAATTTGCTCGCGTGTTCTTCCGGTCATTTCCATTTCCTGCTGAATCATAATTTCTGCTATTTTAACGCCCTTGCTTTCTGCAAGTTCGACTAGTTCTGCTACATTTCGAAACATGTTTTTTCCCCCAGTCACATCACTGCTTCTTTCAGCTTAATCTGCTATTTTCGTTACTTGAAGAATATTCGGCAGTGTTTTAAGTTCATCCAGTACAGCGGTATCAATGTTTTGATCTACTTCAATTGTCATTAGTGCAAGCTTGCCTTTTTCCTTGCGAGCTACATTCATATGGCCAATATTAATCGCATATTTCGCCAGAACATTCGCTACAGCTGCAATGGCGCCAAAACGGTCATTGTGAACAACTAATATGGCAGGATGATTTCCTGATAATTTCAATTCAAATCCGTTCAGTTCAGTAATCTCAATTTTTCCGCCGCCGATCGAGATTCCCACCAGCTCAAGCTGGCCTTGATCGTCGCCAATGATGACACGTGCTGTATTCGGATGATCGGTTATGGCTTCCTCTTCAGTGAAGGTTACTTTCATTCCTTTTTGATCTGCAATCTCTAAAGATGTTTTTATTCTTTCATCAAATGTGTCAAAATCAAGCAATCCGCCGATAATGGCTACATCTGTGCCATGTCCTTTAAACGTTTTGGCAAACGAGCCGTAAAAAGAAATAGCCGCCCACTTCGGCTCTCTTCCAAACAGGCTCCGTGCCACTCTCCCGATTCTTGCAGCCCCTGCTGTATGCGAGCTTGACGGGCCGATCATAATGGGTCCAATGATATCAAATACACTTCTATATTTCATAATATCCCCCTAAGCTTAGAAAAAAGTTACTTACAAAATCTAATTCTCCCCTGCAAATCTCAGTTTACCAGAAAATGATCCATTGCGAAAACGTAATCATACTGGAAAAAAGAAAGATAAGGAAAGCTTATGAAATTTCAGCTTACATAAGAAATAGAAGGGGGATCCCCTTCTACTTTTATTGTATTATTCAATTGAAAAGATGTAAGAATATAAAGGCTGTTCACCCTTATGAGCTTCTACGTCTATTTCTGTATATTTTTCTTCAATGAATTGAACCAATTCCTGCAATTCATCATCAGCAGCATCTTCACCTTGAAGAATTGTAAGAATTTCATCATCTTCTGAAATCATGGCTTCGAGAAGTTTTTTCGCAGAGGCTAATTGGTTTGTGTCCTTTGTTACAATTTTGCCATTTGCAATTCCCATAAAATCGCCCTTTTCAATATCAAGGCCGTCAATATTCGTATCGCGGACAGCGTACGTAATTTGACCTGTCTTGACAGAGCCCAGAGCGTCCTTCATGATTTCTTCATTGTCTTCTGCAGATGCTAAAGGATTGAAGGCAAGCATTGCTGCCATTCCTTGAGGCACTGTTTTTGAAGGAATAACGATTACGTGATCATCAACAACAGAAGCCGCCTGCTGAGCAGCCATGACAATGTTTGAATTGTTAGGCAGGATAATGACATTCTCTGCATGAACATCTTTAATGGCCTGAACAATATCCTCTGTGCTTGGGTTCATCGTTTGTCCGCCTTCAATGACAGAATGAGAGCCGATGCTTCTGAAAAGATCAGCAATGCCTTTCCCCATTGTCACGGCAACGATGCCGAATTTTTGTTTTTCTTTCTTTTTGGAAACAGGTTCAGCAGCAGGCATAGACGGGACGTTATCAAGCAAGCTTGTATGCTGCTGGCGCATGTTTTCAATTTTCATGTTGATCAGGCTTCCATAACGCTGGGCATATGTTAATACCTGTCCAGGATATTCTGCGTGAATATGTACTTTAACGATTTCTTCATCAGCAATAACTAATAAAGAATCACCGTGCTCACTGAGATCCTGTCTGAACGCTTCCTCAGTAAAAGCGTCTTTGTCATCTTCAAACCGCACCATGAATTCTGTACAGTAGCCAAATTCAATGTCTTCTGTATTGATGTGGGAAGCTACACTTTTATGATGTTCAGCGCTCACAAGATCAGTCATCGAAGCAGCAACCTTAATATTTGACACTTTTTCGCCTCTCAGCTCAGCAAGGAAACCTTCATATACAAATACAAGACCCTGTCCGCCGCTGTCGACTACTCCGACCTCTTTAAGTACAGGCAATAAATCCGGCGTTCTCTCTAAAGATGCTTTAGCTTCTGTTAAAATCGCTTCCATTAATTGATCAATTGAAATCGATGAATCAGCTTCAATTGTATCAATCGCTTTTTTGGCAGAGTCTTTGGCAACGGTTAAAATCGTACCTTCAACAGGTTTCATAACCGCTTTATAAGCAGTGTTGACACCAGCCTGAAGCGCGTTTGCAAAATCAGCGCTTGTAATCGCGCTTTTTGATTCAATCGCTTTTGAAAAGCCTCTGAACAGCTGGGACAAAATAACACCTGAATTCCCGCGTGCTCCCATTAATAGGCCTTTTGAGAGTGCTGCACCGACCTTGCCAATGTGTTCAGAAACATTATTTTTAACCTCTTTCGCACCTGAGGTCATCGAAAGGTTCATATTTGTTCCAGTATCTCCATCCGGAACAGGAAAAACGTTTAATGCATCAACGTATTTTGCATTGTTTGACAGGTGACCTGCTCCCTGCAAAATCATTTCCGCAAAACGTTTTCCATCCAAAGTTGTAATTGTCACGGACTTTTTCCTCCTTACTACGGGTTCGTTACACGAACACTCTGAACAAAAATATTGACTGAATCAACAGCTAGTCCAACTGTTTTATCCAGTGTGTACTTCACTTTCGTTTGAACATTATGAGCCACTTCAGAGATTTTAGTTCCGTAGCTGACGATAATGTACATATCAATATTGATATGATCTTCTTCTTGGCGGACAATAACTCCGCGGCTGAAATTTTCTTTTCTTAAGATCTCAGTGATGCCGTCTTTGATTTGATTTTTTGATGCCATTCCTACAATGCCATAACAGTCAATTGCTGCACCGCCTGCAACCGTTGCAACGACTTCGTTGGATATGTCAATTTGTCCGTACTTTGTTTTCATCTCAATGGACATGATTGTTCCCCCTTTGGTATTGTTCGCATAGGCTAAAGCTATTTTACTATATACAAGAGATTTTTAAAAGTTAATCTACAGTACTGCCACGGGACATCTTTCCCTATAGTATTATTCAGCATGAAATATTCATGTATGTCAAGGGAAAATTCTTGAAAGCAAAAGCAAGAACTATTGCATTCCGAAAGGAGTTGTGATAAATTATTAAAGTATCTCATGACAAACAAGATTAGTATGTTTGAATTGGAAAGGTTTTTTGCAGTTAGGAGGGAATACGATGGCACGTAAATGCGTAATCACTGGTAAAAAAACACGTTCTGGAAACGCACGTTCTCACGCAATGAACGCTTCAAAACGTACTTGGGGTGCTAACCTTCAAAAAGTACGTATCTTAGTTGACGGCAAACCAAAACGCGTATATGTATCTGCTCGAGCTTTAAAATCTGGTAAAGTTGAGCGTGTTTAATCAAAAGCTTTAAGCTTTTGACCCGTTCATTTCTATAGATTTTCGAACGAATTCAGGACGGGATTTAAAACATATGAAAAAAGCACCGCTAAAGGGCGGTGCTTTTTTTATATTCTTAAAGATTCCAAAATGGCCCCAAAAGGCAAAAAGCGCCTTCTTTGGCCATTTTCTATTTTACCTGAATGACCAGGGCGCTTTGCTTCTGCTCTTAATCTTTTTTAAACGAGCCCAGCATCGCCCGAACGATGCCACCTAAAAACTTCGGTAATTTGATCGTATAAAATTTCATACTTTCCCTCCTCAGCCATTCGTTCAAAATGATGATGAAAGATTCAGCGGATCTGTTTTTCTTCATTCTTCATCGTATGCGAAGCAGTGCAGCCCCGATTATTTTTTTAAACATCATAGTTTAAAAAACGCTCCAGAAGTTATTCATCAGTACTTCTTACCATCATTAATATGCCTTGCTCAAATGAAAAAGTACCGAACGAAAGAATAAGTTCATTACTAATACATAATGTAGAGCCAAGCTTAATATGACAATTTGACAGCGGATATTTGAAGCCCTCAAGGGTTATGCCTTTTACTTCCCCGCTTACAGGAAGAAACGAAATATACGGATAACTGCTTTGTCTCCCGACTTTATAAGTGCCTGGCAGATGCACTGTAATTTCATTCGTATGATCAATGATCTTAATCGGTGCATTCGGATACTTTGCAAGCAGCTGCGTATTGGCAAGAAAATGATCGAGTCTTCCCCCGGTTGAACCAAAGAGAAGTATTTCATCAGGCTCCTGCAAAATTGCCCATTCTAAAGCAATCTCCGTATCTGTTTGATCCTTCTCAGGCGGAAATAAGTCTATATTCAGAGACGATTTTGTTAAATCCTCACGTTCTTGATCTGTAATAGAATCAAAGTCGCCAAATGCTCTAGCAGGTGTAATTCCTGCTTCCTGAAGATAGATAACTCCCCTGTCGACACCAATCCAGATAACAGGATCTGCATCATATCCGGTTAAGGATGGTATATACTTTTTCGGTCCGCCTGCAACAATATAAATTGATTTCATTTCATTCATCCTTGCTTATTTCTAATTTACATAATATTATTATGATTTCTTTTTAACGATTGAATTCTTAAAAAAAGAACCGCAAAAGCGGTTCTTAAGCGTTCCTTATTTCACGTATCGCTTTCATGCGGTCCGGCTGATTGTATATGGCTGAACCTGCTACCAGCACATTTGCCCCTGCTTCTATGCAAAGCTTAGCTGTTTCTGCATTTACTCCGCCATCTACTTCAATCTCCGTCTGCAGCCCGCGTTCCTTCACCATTTCTGCTACTTCCGTAATTTTCGGCAGGACAGAATGAATAAAAGATTGGCCGCCGAATCCAGGGTTTACTGTCATAAGAAGAACCAGATCAAGGTCATCGAGAACATGTTTAATGACATCTGCCGGTGTATGGGGATTAAGAACAACCCCTGCTTTTACACCTTCGGACTTAATAAGCTGAATCGTCCGGTGTAAATGCGGACATGCTTCTGCATGAACAGAAATGATATCCGCACCCATTTTAGCAAACGTACCGATGAAAGCGTCAGGATTCTCAATCATTAAATGAACATCTAAAGGGAGCTTTGTCACCGGTCTGATTGCGTCGACAATCAGCGGACCGATTGTGATATTAGGTACAAAATGCCCATCCATCACATCGACATGAATATAATCCGCTCCCCCTCTTTCAACATCTTCAATTTCTGCTCCAAGGCGGGAAAAATCAGCTGAAAGAATCGATGGTGCAATTTTAATCATGGTTAGTACCTCGGCTTTCTATCCTTAATTTCTTCAATAAAGCTCAAATAATGCTCATACCGGTATTTCGGGATTTCCCCATTTTCCACTGAAGTCTTAACCGCGCATTTTGGTTCTGACACATGTGTGCAGGCTCTGAATTTGCATTGATCGCTTCTTTCTCTCATTTCCGGAAAACAATAAGACAGATCTTCTGCTTCAATATTCATGAATTCAAGTGAACTAAAGCCAGGCGTATCTGCTACTAATCCGGATCCGACTGGAATAAGCTCTACATGCCTTGTCGTATGCTTTCCGCGTCCCAAGTGAGAGGAGATGTCACTGGTTTTAAGGGCAAGTTCAGGGCGAAGCACGTTTAAAAGAGATGATTTTCCAACACCGGACTGGCCGGCAAATACCGAGATGCGGTCATTTAACAATGGCAGCAGTTCGGCGATGCCATCAGCCTCAAGTGTAGAAGTCAGTCTCACTTCATATCCCATTTTGCGGTAATCATCCGCATAGGCTAAAATCTCATTCTTCTGTTTTTCGTCTTCAATTAGATCCGTTTTGCTGATGCAAATAATCGGCTCAATATCATTCGATTCAATAAGGACTAAAAAGCGGTCAAGAAGCACTGTGCTGAAATCAGGCTCAACAGCAGAAAAAACAAGGATCGCCTGATCAACATTTGCAATCGGAGGACGAACAAGCTCGTTTTTCCGGTCCAGTACCTCCTGTATAGTGCCTTCACGTTCATTTTCATAATCGTAAATGACTTCGTCTCCAACCAGCGGTGTTACTTTGTTTTTACGGAAAACACCGCGGCCGCGGCACTGGATCGTCCGCTCTCCGTCAAGACAATAATAGAATCCGCTTAACGCTTTAATAATTTTGCCTTTAGGCATACATTTCCTCCTTGATTGCTGCAGACAATTACTCAGGGTATGGAATAATTTCAGATTTCACTACCCTATTGTCGATGATAACCTGATAAAAAGCTTTCTCATCAGGAGCAATCGAAAATTCTATTTCACGTGAAGTCGTTTCAGTGGTCGTAAACTTATCATACACATCTGAAATAGAATGCTCTGCATCATCTATGTTAATACTGACATCAGCTGGCTGTCCTGCAAGCTCTGGCGGATAAGGAATTTCAATCGTTTTCTTCACTTTTTGAATTGGTATTGGTTCCGGACCAAGCGATATTGTCGCTTCAAGCGTATCTCCAGGGAGTACTTTTTCAGATGGTGCAGGAGATTGAGAGATGACTTCTCCTTTGCTGACCGTGTCTGAATAAACATCTTTCCTGACCAATTCCAGATTATTTTCTTCAATATAAGCATTTAATGCTTCCTCTGAATAGCCTGTTAAATCCTGAAGCTCAAACTCCTCAGGTCCCTTGCTCACCGTTAAGACCAGTTCATCTTCTCCTGGGATAACCTCCACTCCAGGTTCGGGATCCTGTTCTAAAATCGTTCCCGCAGCTGTTTCATTAAATTCTTCTTCCACTTTAATATTGGTAAACCCTTTTCTTTCAAGAAGATCACGGACACGGTTAATATCACGGTTAACATAATCATCCAGCTCGACCTTCTCTTTGCCTGAGCTTTCATAAATGATGATTGTATCTCCTTCTTTTACCGTTTTGCCTGCTTCCGGTTTTGTTTTAACAACAAAGCCTTCCTGAATTTCTTCATCTTCTATAAGAATTGGATCATCCACAACAAACTTATCAGCAATCAGCTGTTCAACTGCTTCTTCATACTTCATTCCCGTTAAATCAGGTACCTCAACATCCTTTGGCATAAGCAGTGGAGGGATAATCGTTACCGCGGCAACACCAGCTACCAAAAGCAGAAGAAAGATTGTCAGTATGATCATGCCGGCTTTGCTTTTTTTCTTTTTCTCTTTTTTGCCTTTTTTATTTGCTTCTTTTAAGGGCTTCTTTGATGCTTCTTCACCAATATTCTCATGAGGGCGGACAAGGGTGTCATCGGTTTTTTCATACATATTTGAATCCGTGATGATCGGAATCGCTTTTGTTGCTTCATTATCTTCCGGAATAACGAATTTCACTTCATTTAGACGCTCTGGTTTAAGCGCTGTTGAAATATCTTCTTCCATTTCTTCTGCAGATTCATATCTGTGAAAGGTATCCTTTGCCATTGCTTTTAAAATAATATTCTCAACACTCTGCGGAATCGTAGCATTCCACCGTTTAGCTGAAGGTGTTTCAGACTGCAGATGTTTTAGCGCAATTGAAATGGCAGATTCACCGTCAAAAGGGAGTCTGCCAGTCAGCAGCTCAAAAAGAACAATCCCCAGGGAATAAATATCTGATTTTTTATTCGCCATTCCTCCGCGAGCCTGCTCAGGCGATAAATAATGTACAGAGCCGAGCACAGAATTTGTCTGGGTAATCGTAGTGGAGCTTAATGCCATTGCGATGCCAAAATCGGTTACCTTCACATTTCCATGCGGATCAATCAAAATGTTATGCGGCTTTATATCACGATGAACGATATGATTTTCATGGGCGTGTGCGATCGCTGATACAATTTGCTCCATTATATTTAAGGCTTCTCTGGGATGCAGCGGTGCATATTGCTGTATGTATTGTTTTAACGTATTGCCTTCAACGTATTCCATGACGATATAGTAGATGCCGTCTTCTTCCCCAACATCAAATATACTGACAATATTCGGATGTGCAAGGCTTGTTGCTGATTGCGCCTCACGTCTGAATCGCTTAATAAACTCATCGTCATTTGAAAAATCAAATCTTAAGACTTTCATTGCAACATCGCGATCTAAAATCATATCCCGCGCCAAATATACGTTCGCCATTCCTCCGCCGCCAATTACCCGAAGAATTTTATATCTGCCGCTTAATCGCTTGCCAATTAACACGTCTGATCACCCTCTTTGATTTCAGACGGCTGTTTGACGATGACGAGTGAAATATTATCCTCTCCCCCATTATCATTTGCCTGATTGACCAAAGACAATGCAATCTCGTTAAGTGACCCGAGCGAAGTTAATGTCTGCTTCATTTCACTCTCGCCAACTTTGTTGGATAGTCCATCTGAACATAAAAGCAGGATATCAGATTCCTCCAGACAAATGGATGTTAGATCAAGTTCAACGTGTTCTTCAGTACCTAAAGCCCTGACAAGAACATTTTTTCGCGGATGATGTTCTGCATCTTCCTTTGAAATCTGTCCTGAACGCACGAGTTCATTTACAAGGGAATGATCCTCTGTAATTTGTTTAAAACCGTCAGTATTGCATAAATATCCCCGGCTGTCGCCGATATGGCCGATTGTAGCAAAGCTTCCGGTACATATAGCTGCAACAACCGTTGTACCCATGCCTTTGCAATCGGGATGCGTCAATGCATGTTCAAGTAAAATAGAGTTAACTTTTTCGATATGCTCTTTAAGCCAATTTACAGCAAGGTCAGGAGAAGAAATGCGGGAAGCTGATTCCCACATTTCTTTCAGAATTGCAATCGTCATTTGACTTGCAACATCCCCTGCTAAGTGACCTCCCATACCATCTGCAACAACTGCCAGCACATCTCCGTCTTCATTTTTAAAGACGCCAACACTGTCTTCATTATGCTGCCTTACTTTTCCCCTGTCTGTTACAATAACGGTTTCCATGAAGTCACCTCGTCTCTTCTTTGCGCTCCTTCGCTCTAAGCTGACCGCATGCTGCATCAATGTCGTGTCCCTGCTCTCGTCTGGTCGTTACATTTATGCCGCGTTTTTTCAATGTCTTTTCAAACAGATCAATCTGTTCTCTTGGAGTTCTGACATAGTCTCGTTCAGGCACATAGTTGACCGGAATTAAGTTCACATGACATTTGAGATGCTTAATAAGCTTCGCGAGCTCTTCAGCGTGCTCTACCTGATCATTTACTCCGCCGAATAAACCATATTCAAAGCTCACACGGCGGCCTGTTTTATTCACATAATACTCAATGGCTTCCATAAGCTCAGGAAGCTTATACGCCTTGTTGATTGGCATTAAACGGCTTCTCAGCTCCGTGTTTGGTGCATGCAGAGAAACGGCAAAGTTAATTTGCAGATGTTCATCTGCAAATTTATAGATTTTTGGAATGATTCCGCTCGTTGAAACAGTAATATGGCGGGCTCCAATATTTAATCCATCATCATGATTAATGATTTTAAGGAAGCCCATCATTTCATCATAATTGTCAAATGGTTCGCCAATTCCCATGATGACCACATGACTCACACGTTCTCCCAGCTCATCAAGTGCCTTCTGTACTTTTACGACCTGAGCAACGATTTCTCCTGCTTCTAAGTTGCGTTTTAATCCGCCAAGTGTAGATGCACAGAACGTACAGCCAATCCGGCAGCCGACTTGTGTTGTGACACAAACGGAATTTCCATATTCATGGCGCATCAGAACTGTTTCAATTGAATAACCATCTTGAAGTTCAAATAAAAACTTCATTGTGCCGTCATTTGAAGTTTGCTGAATAATAGTCTTAAGTGTAGTTAATACAAAATGTTCATCAAGCTTGGTTCTCAGCGCTTTGGATAGATTTGACATTTCTTCAAAAGAGGCTGCCCTTTTTATATAAAGCCAGTCAAAAATTTGTGCAGCCCTGAACGGCTTTTCGCCTTTCTCTGTTAACCACTCTTGCAATTCTCCGAGTTCAAGAGAATAAATGGAAGGTTTTACTTGATCTTTGATGACTGTTTTTTTAGTTCGTTTTACTTCTTCCATTTTTACACCTTCTTTCTTAAGCTTGCTATATAAAATCCGTCCGTGCCAAAATAGTGCGGCAATATTTGAAGCTGTCCATCAGCAGCATATGGTTTTGCAGGCTTCGGCAAACGGTCTGTTAATGAATGATCGAGCTCGTAATCCTCGTGTTTTTCTAAAAATGCTTGTACGACTTGTCCATTTTCTTCATGATCAATTGTACATGTGCTATAGATTAGTGTACCATCTTTTTTCAATAAAGGTGCGACTGATGAAAGAATTGCCAGCTGAATTTCTGACAGGCGCAAAACATCCTCTTCCGTTTTTGAATATTTTATGTCAGGTTTTCGGCGGATAACGCCAAACCCAGAACAAGGTGCGTCCACTAAGATTTTATCAAACTGGCCGTTTTCAAAGCGGGTATGGGCATTTCTGCTGTCCAGTGCTTCTGTCTCGATATTGGTGAGCTGAAGACGGTCTGCCTGTTCTTTAATCAATTTCACCTTGTGCTCATGCAGATCAAGCGAATGGACGGAGCCAGTGTTCTCCAAAATCTCAGCAATATGAGTTGATTTGCCTCCAGGTGCAGCGCAAGCGTCCAGCACATTGTCGCCTTTTTGCAAACCAAGCGTTCTTGCCACGAGCATAGAGCTTTCATCCTGGATTGTAAAGAAGCCCTTTTTAAATTCTTCTGTTTTAGCAAGATTTCCCTTCAGGCTTTTAATTGCTTCATCTGTAAGGTCGCCTTTTTCGGTTTGAATCCCTTTTTCCGCAAGCCTGTCCATCAGTTCCTCAGGTGATTGCTTCATTTGATTCACACGTGCGGTCACGCTTGGCGGTGTTAAGTTTGCCTCGCACATTTTTCTTGTCTCGCCGGCTCCAAGCTGGGCGATCCAGCGCTGAACAAGCCAGACAGGGTGGCTTGTTTCCACAGCAATCCGTTCCGCTTCATCCTTTATAGAATCAAAGACTGGAACACCTTCACGCTGAAGCGACCTTAAAATGCCATTTACAAAAGAGGCAATTCCTTTATGTCCCCGGGATTTGGCAATCTCCACCGCTTCAAATAATACGGCCCTCTCTGGCACACGGTCCAAATAAACCATTTGATAGACCGAAAGGCGAAGCAGGTTCATTACCCACTGTTCAGTTTTTTTGGCATTTTTCATAAACGGCGCCAGGTAAAAATCAATCGTATCCTTGCGCTGCAGGGTTCCATACACCATTTCAGTCAGCAGCGGAATGTCAATTTCCTTCACATGGTTCTTCTTTATCATGGAATTTAAAAGAAGATGACTGTACGCCTGATTTTTTTCAATTGTCAGCAGTGTTTCTAAAGCAACCTCGCGGACATTATTTGTTTTCTTCATTTTGCTCTCCCAACTTTTCTCCTGCTTGCATTTGCGTGCCTCTCAAAAAATCTTCTCCGCTCATCTTTTTCTTCCCGGATGGCTGCAGCTCTGTAATTTTGATTGCCGTGCTGTCTCCAGTTGCCACAACTATACCATCAGAATCGATTCCAATTACTGTACCGGGTGCTGCTGTATTTTTATTTGGCATTTTTTCACCCCACCAGATCTTTACTGCTTGGCCATTCAGGTGAGTATAGGCAACCGGCCATGGGTGGAGACCGCGGATGTGATCATAGATTTCCTGGCCGCTTTTCGTCCAGTCAATTTTCTCTTGTTCTCGCTTAATATTTGATGCGAATGTTGCTTTTTCATTATCCTGCTTTCGGGGAGTCAGTTTTCCTTCAAGCAGTGCAGGCAGCGTTTCTGCCAAAAGATCAGCTCCGGCAGCACTCAATTTATCATGAAGAGTGCCTACATGATCACGCTCTTCAATTCTCACCTCTGCCTGAGTCAGGATATCACCGGCATCAAGTTTTTCAACCATGTACATGATCGTGATGCCCGTTTTCTTTTTGCCCTGAAGGATGGAATAATGAATAGGCGCTCCGCCTCTTAGCTCAGGAAGCAATGATGCATGAACATTTATGCAGCCGAACTGCGGCGCTTCTAATAATTCATTCGGCAGAATTTGACCGAATGCAGCGGTTACGACCAGGTCAGGTTTAAGAGCAAGCACTTCCTCAAGCTCTTTTTTCTCTCTTATTTTTTCCGGCTGAAGCACAGGAATATTCTGTTTTTCCGCTTCTATTTTTACAGGAGGAGGTGTTAACGTTTTTTTGCGGCCTTTAGGACGGTCAGGCTGAGTTACAACCCCAACAACTTCATAGCCTTCTGCCACCAGTCTTTTTAAAACAGGAACAGAAAAATCAGGCGTTCCCATAAAAACAATTCTTGTCATGCCAATCATCCTTCCAATTCTTCTAACTCTTCTTCTTTAAGATATTTTTTCACCTTGGCAGTAAACAGGATTCCATGCAGGTGATCGATTTCATGCTGGATCGCTCTAGCTAAAAAACCATTTGCTTCTATGACAAATGGTTTGCCTTTTCGATTTTGAGCTCTGACTTTAACAAAATCGCTGCGCTCTACTTCTCCATATAACCCCGGGAAGCTTAAGCAGCCTTCTGGTCCTGTCTGAGAACCGCGCTTTTCTATAATAATGGGATTAATCAGTTCGATTGTTCCATGTTGGTCATCTATATCAACAACAGCAGCTTGAATGGGAATTCCCACTTGAGGAGCTGCAAGACCCACTCCGTCAAGTTCAATCATTGTATCATACATGTCTTTTAATAATTTTGACAGCTTTCTGTCAAAGATGGTGACAGGTTCGCAAACTTGCTCCAGCACTTCTGCCGGGTGCAATACAATTGGTTTAATAGCCAATGAAACATCCTCCAGGTTTGTCTTGATAAAAGTATAAATTTTTTTGCATTGACGGCAAGCGAAATCGCCCAGCTCCTAGGCAAGAAACTCGTCATGCTTGAGCTACGCGGGCGCTTCCCTTTTCTATTCATTAGTTTAGACGCATATGAAGCATCTAAACCCTACATTAGTGTATTTGGATTTAAATCAATGCTGATGGATAATTGATTTTTATTCATATCCTGCTGATAACGTTCGATAATCATTTTAAGCGATGTGTGCAGATTTTCTTCCCGCTTGTATTTTATCATGCATTGATACCGATATCTATCGTTTATCCTTGGAATAGGTGAAGCTACAGGTCCAAGGATCTGGACGGTTTCTGAAAGCCTTTGATTCAGATGCTTCGCAATTTTCTCAGTTACGGAAACAGCCTTCAGGAGATCGGGATGAGAAACAGTTACTAATGCAAGATAATAAAAAGGAGGATAAGCATGCTGCTTTCTTGTAAGCATTTCCTGATTATAAAAAGAATCATAATCATGATGGCTTGCAAGCTGAATGCTGTAATGCTCAGGTGAATAGGACTGAATGACAACTTCACCCGGTAATTTGTGCCTGCCTGCTCTGCCGCTTACTTGTGTCAGAAGCTGAAAGGTTTTTTCAGATGAGCGGAAATCAGGCAAATGCAGCATCGTATCTGCAGTTAAAACTCCTACAAGGGTTACATCGGGAAAATCCAGGCCCTTAGCAATCATTTGCGTTCCTAAAAGGATATCTGCCTCTTTATTGCCAAACTGTGTCAGTAATTTTTCATGAGAGCCTTTCCGTCCGGTCGTATCCACATCCATACGAATGATTCTTGCTTCCGGCAGTACTTTTGCAAGCTCTTCTTCAACCCGCTGAGTTCCCGTTCCAAAGAACCGGATATGTTCGCTGCTGCATTCAGGGCAAACCTTTGGCATCGGCTCCTCATGCCCGCAATAATGGCATTTTAATTGTGATCCATGTTTATGATAGGTTAATGAAATATCACAATGCGGACAGCCGGTCACACAACCGCAGTCTCTGCACATGACAAAAGAAGAATAGCCACGTTTATTTAAAAATAAAACGGATTGCTCCCCTTTTGCCAAACGGTCCTGGAGCTTCTCAAGCAAAGATGATGAAAACATGGTTCTGTTCCCGCTTCTTAATTCATCCCTCATATCAATCACTTCAACTTGGGGCAGCGGACGATTGTTGACACGTTCTTTTAAGGCAAGCAGCTGATAAACTTCTTTTCCTGCTCTTGCAAAGGATTCTAGTGAGGGAGTTGCACTCCCCAAAACAACAGGACATTCATGAAATTTTGCACGGTAAATGGCGACATCCCGCGCATGGTAGCGTGGATTCTCTTCTTGCTTATAACTTCCTTCGTGTTCCTCATCAATAATAATCATACCAAGATCAGTAAAAGGAGCGAACACCGCAGATCTTGCTCCAACGACAAGTTTCACCTCACCGCGATGAATCTTTCTCCATTCATCGTACTTTTCTCCGACTGAAAGACCGCTGTGCAGCACAGCCACAAGCGAACCGAATCTTCCTTTAAATCGATTGACCATTTGCGGAGTAAGCGAAATCTCAGGAACGAGAACGATCGCTTCTTTCCCCTGCTTCAAGACCGCCTCGATAGACTGCAAATAAACCTCTGTTTTCCCGCTGCCTGTTACACCATACATTAAAAACACATCATGCCGGTTTTGTTCAACAGAGGTCAGGATTGGGGTAATAGCCGTCTGCTGCTCAGCTGTCAGTACAAGCGATTCTGTCTTTTTGAAGGTGCGGTCCTCATAAGGGTCACGATAAACCTCTATATTCTCTTCCCTTAGCAATTTCTTCTTAATGAGCGTTTTCACAGGAGAGTCTGTTATGTTCAATTGCAAAAGGAGTTCCTGAAGCGGCACAGATTTACCGCTGTTTTGAATAAAGTAATCAAGAACGCGCTTTTGTTTTGCTGCTTGCGCAGAACATAAATCTGATTCTTTTTTTAGTTCGTCTAGTTCAGTGATTGAAGTGATGTACTTTTGAGTCTTTTTTTTATTCTTTTGTTTTACTTGATAAATAACTTCAAGGACTCCCCGTTCGATTTCCATTTGGAATTCTTTTACAGAGTCGCTTTTTTCGATGTCTTTCCAATAAATGCTTTTTCTGCTTTGAAACCATGGAAGGACTTTTGGATGAAGGTTTGGTCTGTATTCCTCAGAAACAAGGACAATTTCCTTCTCATATTTCGCTTTCATCGCAGCCGGCAGCATTGCCTGGAAAGCAGAAATCTTGAAGCATAACGTTGTTTGAGTAAGCCAATGGCCGATATCGAGCAGTTCCTTTGTCAATGCAGGCGTGATATCCATCACTTCAGCGATTGGCTTTACCCGTTCAAATTCACTTTCATTTTTAAGGCCAATCACAAACCCCTGAACTTTGCGGGGACCAAATGGCACGATAACACGCATTCCGGGTTTAATAAAACCTGTCCATTTATCAGGAATCAGATAATCAAATGCTCTGTCTGTCTGCATCGCTTTCACATCAACGATTACGCTGGCAAACCTCATGATTTATACTCCTTTATTAATACGGCTGACTTCTTCTAAAATTTTCTTTGCTACTTCTTGCTTAGATAGCACAGGTAGCTCAATTTTTTCTCCGCTCTTTTTGTACATTGTCACAATATTTGTATCTGTGCCAAAACCAGCTCCAGCGAGCGTTACGTTATTAGCCACAATCATATCCAGATTTTTTTTCCGGAGTTTTCTTAATGCATAGTCCTCCACATTTTCCGTTTCAGCAGCGAATCCGACTAGAACCTGATTTTCTTTTCGCTCTCCAAGGTCCTTTAAAATATCTTTTGTACGTTCCATTTCTATGGATAAAGGTCCGTCCTGTTTTTTCATTTTCTGATCAGAAACGCTGAGAGGCCGATAATCCGCAACTGCTGCAGATTTAATGACAATATCCATTTCACTGTAGTGTTTCAATACTTCCTTATGCATGTCTTCCGCTGATTCAACTTTAATAACCGTCACTCCTGAAGGCGGAGCAATCATGACAGGACCAGAGATTAATATAACTTCAGCACCCATTTGATTTGCCGCTTCTGCAATGGCATAGCCCATTTTCCCTGAAGAATGATTGGTAAAATAACGGACGGGATCTACCTTTTCACGGGTTGGACCCGCAGTAATCATAACTTTCCTGCCTTTTAAAGGCTGAATTTCTTTACCAGCAAAAAATCCTTCTATTAAAGAGACAATTTTCTCAGGTTCTTCAAGTCTTCCTTTCCCGACATATCCGCAGGCTAAATAGCCTTCGCTTGGCTCAATAAATTGATACCCATATTGGGATAACGCGAGAATGTTTTTCTGAACAGCCGGATTGTCATACATATGAACATTCATAGCAGGAGCAATCCAGACCGGCGCAGTTGTCGCAAGCAAAGTAGTTGTCAGCATATCGTCCCCGATTCCATTTGCTAATTTACCGATTGTATTAGCAGTGGCCGGAGCAACTACAACCAGATCTGCCCAATCCGCAAGATCGATGTGTGAAATAACTGCAGGATTTTTCTCGTCAAATGTATCAAAATAAACGTCATTTCTTGACAGAGCCAAAAAGGTCAACGGGTTGACAAATTCACGTGCTGAGCGTGTCATGATTACTTTAATTTCAGCTCCAGCCTGAATGATTTTGCTTGTTAAGGCTGCTGCTTTATAGACGGCAATTCCTCCGCTTACGCAAAGGAGAATTTTCTTTCCCTTCATTTCACATTCCCCCACCAAAGTCATTGTACCTATTATAGCTGCGAATCATGCAGAAGAACAAAAGCAGAGGCGCCTTGGAAAGATCCGCCAGGCAGATTCGTTCTGACCGAGGTTTTAGGCACCTCATCTTGATGAGATACCTCTATTTCATCATCTACAGCCTATTTGCCTTTATAAAATTCTTCAACTATGAAAAATAACAACCCAATTTGTTTCAGGTTGTTATTTTAAAGTGCCATTTAATTAGTCTTGTTTTTCATAATCCAGCAATCCTGAATTAATTTCTTCTAGTGCTTTGCCGACATATTTATAAGAGACAGGCTTCACGATTTGCTGATCATGATTTTCCTGCATTTCACGTGCGCGTCTTGCCGCCACTGTTACAAGTGTATATTTAGAATCAAGTTTATTCATGAGTTTATCAATAGATGGATATAACATATTAATTATTCAACCTCCAGCATTTTCTTATAACGAAGTGCAATGCGATCGCGTCTGCAATGTTCAGCTGTAACAATCGCACGAATACGTCCACAGGCAAGATCGACCTGATCATTTTCAACGACGTAATCGTAAGCATCCATCATCTCAATTTCTTCTTTAGCAACCTTCATGCGATTATTGATGATATCCTGTGTTTCCGTTCCGCGGGTGACGATGCGGTTTTTAAGCTCGCTTAAGCTTGGCGGCATAAGGAAGATGAATAACCCTTCCGGAAATGCCTTTCGCACCTGCAATGCTCCCTGAACTTCAATTTCAAGGAAAACATCTCTTCCCTCGCTTAACGTTTTCTCCACATAGTCAATCGGCGTTCCATAGTAATTGCCGACGAACTCTGCCCATTCCAATAAACGTTCTTCTTTAATTAATTGTTCGAATTCTTCTTTTGATTTAAAGAAATAATCAACTCCATCAACTTCTCCTTCGCGGGGCTTGCGCGTCGTCATGCTGATGGAATATTGAAAATCTGTATCATTCTGTGAAAAGATAGCCTTTCGCACAGTACCTTTACCAACACCAGAAGGACCCGAAAGCACGATGAGTAATCCTCTTTCTTTCATATCCAGAACTTTCCCTACCCTTCATCTGTTAACTCGTCTTTATTTGAAAGCCTGTGGGCAACCGTTTCGGGCTGTACCGCAGATAGTATAATGTGATCACTGTCCATAATCACGACCGCTCTCGTTCTGCGTCCATATGTCGCATCAATAAGCATGGCGCGGTCACGGGCGTCTTGAATGATCCTTTTAATCGGAGCCGATTCAGGACTTACAATGGAAATAATGCGGTTGGCTGAGACGATATTGCCGAAGCCAATATTAATTAACTTAATACTCATCTATTCGCTCCCCCTAGTAATCGACAAAACTATTTTTGCCCTAAATGGCCCATTATAAACGATTTAACTGCTGATTATTCAATATTTTGAACTTGCTCTTTTAATCTTTCTATGACACTTTTCAGTTCAACTGAACATTTGGCAATATCTTTGTCATTTGCTTTAGAACCGATTGTGTTCGCTTCTCTATTCAGCTCCTGAACAAGGAAATCTAATTTTCTTCCAATTGATTCTTCTTTTTGCATCGTTTCACGGAATTGTGAGATGTGGCTTCTAATTCTGGTAATCTCTTCTGCAATGTCCGCTCTGTCAGCAAAAAGGGCAGCCTCTGTTATCATTCTGCTTTCATCAATTGCGCCTTCTGAGAGTTCGGCCATCTTTTTTTCCAGCCTTTGTTTATAGCGGATAACGACTTGAGGTGCATATTTCTCAATATCAGAAACATATGATTCCAAAATTGACAGCTGCTTCAGCAAATCACTTTTCAAATGTGCGCCTTCTGCCGATCTCATTTCTTTCAGCTTTTCTGCAGCATTCTGTACGGCCTCAAAGATCATAGATTGTATTTCTTCATTCCCTTTTTCCTGTTCTCCAATTGTAAAAATATTGTCAAGGTTAAGGAGATCAGAAAGCTGCAATTCATTATGTAAATCATACCGGTTTCGCATCGAAGCAGCTGCCTGAACGTATTGATCAAGCAGGTTCCAATCAACTTCGATAAACCGGTCTGCCAATGATTCGCCTTCAATTGTTATGTATAATTCAACGCGTCCTCTATAAATGATAGAAGAGATCACTTTTTTGATTTTATCCTCAATGGACATCAATTGTCTAGGCATTCTTACGTTAATTTCAAAAAAACGGTGATTAACCGATTTCATTTCGGCTGTAATGGTCAGTTTATCATTCCCAATTGATGAACGCCCATATCCTGTCATGCTGCAAACCATTTATTTCACATCCAATTCTTTGATCAAATCATAAGAAATGCTCCTTGTTTCTGTCCCAAAAAGAGCTTCTAACAAAAGAAAAGGTAATAGACTCAGCTATTACCTTTCGAATTATAGCATATTTTAACTTTTTTTTCTTGTTAAAAGTGACCCTGCAAGCAAAAAAGTTGGAATGGCTGATAATCCAAGCACCAAGAGCCAGTCTCGAGCCATGATTGGCACTGTATGGAATATCGGCTGCAATGGGGCGTAGTAGATTACTGAAAGCATCAGCAGCACGGATGATATAACCGCACCGACTAGGTAGAGGTTCTCAAATGGATTTCTTAAAAATACTGAACGTTCGCTTCTGCAGTCAAACACATGAATCAATTGAGCCATGACCAATGTTGCAAATGCAATCGTCTGGGCATAAATTAAATTGTCAGGATCTCTGTGATAGACAATCATAAAGGCTGCAAGGGTCACAATTCCGATCAGGAATCCCCTCGAAATGACTTTCCATCCAAGGCCCCGTGCAAATACCCCTTCTTTATGATGCCTCGGCTTCCTCTGCATTAAATCTCCCTCTGGCTGATCTAAACCGAGAGCCATCGCCGGCAGACCATCTGTCACAAGATTGACCCACAGGATCTGGATCGGAACAAGGGGCAGGGGAAGAGCGAGCAGCATGGCAAAAAGCATAACCAGAATTTCTCCAACGTTTGAAGCAAGCAGATATCTAATAAACTTTCTTATGTTTTCATAAATATTCCGGCCTTCTTTAATAGCAAGCTTGATCGTTGCAAAGTTATCATCCACTAAAATAAGTGCAGATGCTTCCTTTGCTACATCTGTTCCTGTTACCCCCATTGAAATGCCAATATCAGCAGCTTTTATGGCAGGGGCATCGTTTACTCCGTCCCCTGTCATGGCAACTATGTGCCCTCTGCTTTGAAGCGCTTTTACTATTTTCAGCTTATGCTCAGGCGATACTCTTGCAAACACATAAATATCATCTACAATCTGCACAAGCTCTTCATTTGGCATAGCTGACAGAGCTGCACCATCTATTACTTTTCCGTTTGCCGGCAAGAGATCCAGCTGTTTAGCTATGGCTCTGGCAGTATTGACATGGTCCCCTGTGATCATCACCGTTTTTATTCCAGCCTGTCTGCATTCTTTCACTGCTTGTTTCACTTCAGGACGCGGCGGATCGATCATTCCCTGCAGTCCTAAGAAAACCAAATTCTTTTCAGCTTCATGCTGATGATAAATGGCCTGGGCAGAGACAGGCTTAAAGGCAACAGCAATCGTCCTTAATGCTTGAGATGCCAGATTGTCGATTGCTTCATTTATTTTTGTTTCGTATTTTGCAGACATATAGTGCTGTTTTTCGTCCCATAGCACAAAATCTAATTTCTGAAGCAATATATCCG
The DNA here is from genome assembly GCF_030817055.1 of Bacillus sp. V2I10. Taxonomy (NCBI): domain Bacteria; kingdom Bacillati; phylum Bacillota; class Bacilli; order Caryophanales; family Bacillaceae; genus Bacillus; species Bacillus sp. V2I10. The sequence goes on from NZ_JAUSYV010000001.1 coordinate 3,630,618, forward strand.
GAGCACCTTTTGTAATAACAAAGCGCTTCCCGTTTTTATCCTCGATAATGACGCTCATCATCTTCCGAATTGAGTCAAACGGAAATTCTTCTATAATTTTAAATTGCTTTGACAGCGCTTCTTTTGATAGTCCTGCTTTCATCGCCGCAACAACAAGTGCTCCTTCTGTCGGGTCACCGTCCAGAATGTAGTCATCATCTTTTTCATAAATGTTTGCTGTATTGCAAAGCATGCCAAATGTGAGAATTTGCTGAAGGGGTTTATTATCCTTCACCAAAACCTTTTGTTCATTCACGAAGAATTCGCCTTTAGGCTGATATCCTGTTCCGCTCAGCTGCCATTCGCGTCCGCCTGACCAAATATGAGTAACGGTCATCTTATTTTGTGTCATCGTCCCGGTCTTATCTGAACATATTACGGATGCACAGCCAAGCGTTTCAACAGCGGGGAGCTTTCTGACAATCGACCTTTGTTTGATCATCCTCTGAACACCAAGAGACAAAGCAACGGTTACGATGGCAGGGAGTCCTTCCGGAATTGCAGCCACTGCAAGAGACACACCTGCAAGAAACATATCATAAAGCTCATGACCTTGAATAACCCCGACGGCTACTACTAAAAAAGTTAACGCAAGAGCCACAACAATTAAGATTTTCCCGAGCTGCTCAAGTCTTCTCTGAAGCGGTGTTTCCAGCGTCTCAGCAGATTGAAGCAAGTCGGCAATCTGACCCATCGCCGTATTCATGCCCGTTGCAACAACAACGCCAACGCCATTGCCGCGCGTTACTAAAGTTCCCATGAAGGCCATATTGGTTAAATCCCCAATACCCGCATGACCATCTGACAAAGCATTCGTAAATTTAGAAACAGGAAGCGACTCTCCTGTTAAAGCCGATTCTTCTATCTCAAGGCTTTTTGCTTCGATTAAGCGAAGATCCGCGCCGATTCTGTCCCCGCTCGTAAATTTCACAATATCTCCAGGTACTAGATCCTTTGATTGAATTCTTGTCCATTCGCCTTCTCTGAGAGCCTGTACTTGAGGCGCTGACATCTCTTTTAATGCTTCAAGTGATTTTTCCGCCCGCCGTTCCTGAAAAAAACCAAGTATGCCATTAATTAAAACGATGGCAATGATTGCAATGGCATCAATATATTCGCCTAGCAGACCCGAGATCAGTGTTGCCGCTAACAAAACCAGCACCATAAAATCTTTAAACTGCTCCAGAAATAATAAAAATGCTGAAGGTTTTTCAGCTTCCTTAAGTTCATTGAAACCGTGATGCTTCACTCTTTTTTGAACATCTTTTTCAGTTAATCCGTTTTCTCTGCTTGTATTAATTGACTGAAGTACTTCTTCCGGTCCAATTTCATGCCATTTCATGAATTTTTTTTACACCTCTCAATACGTGGAATAGTAGGACAATCTCTTATAATGTCAATTTATTCAGCCCTGTCCAAAAAAATGCTATAATAATTTGAATGTGGAGATTTGATCCAACTTACCTATAGAAAAGGGTGCTTGCGATGTCATTTGATGGCATGTTTACATATGCAATAACAGAAGAATTGAAAAATGAACTGGCAAATGGAAGAATCTCAAAGATCCATCAGCCTTATAAAAATGAACTGATATTTGTCATCCGGGCAAATGGGGGAAATCACCGTCTCCTGTTCTCAGCCCATCCAAGCTATGCAAGAATTCATTTAACAACTGAAAGCTATGAAAATCCGAGTGAACCTCCAATGTTCTGCATGCTGCTCAGAAAGCATCTCGAAGGCGGGGTTATTGAACGAATCGGGCAAATTGAATTAGAACGGATTCTTTACTTTGATGTAAAAGGCAGAAATGAAATTGGCGATGTCACTTATAAACGACTGATCATTGAAATAATGGGAAGACACAGCAACATTATTCTAATAGACCGTGACCGCAATATGATTCTCGACAGCATTAAGCACATATCACCTGCTGTAAATCGGCACCGGACCATTATGCCTGGTCAGGAATATGTTCTGCCTCCTGAACAGAATAAACTGAACCCCTTTGAAGCGACAGAAGAAACCATTCTGCGCAAAGTTGATTTCAATTCAGGGAAATTAGATCAGCAGCTTATGCAGCAGTTCGCAGGAATATCTCCCCTGTTTGCAAAAGAGATTCTATTTAGAGCAGGGCTTGCCAGCCGGACCAGCCTGCCGGAATCATTTTTGAACCTCGTTTCAAACATCAAGAAAAGTGAAATTTCGGCAACAATGATTGAAACCGATGAAAAAGAATACTTTTATATCCTGCCGCTTACTCACTTAAACGGGACCAGCAAGGTTTTCCCAACGATTTCAGAGATGCTGGACCGCTATTATTATGGAAAAGCAGCCCGTGACAGGGTAAAGCAGCAGGGAAATGACCTTGAACGTTTTGTTCAAAATGAACTGAAGAAAAATAAAACAAAAATTAAAAAACTGCAAGCCACGTTAAAGGATGCTGAAAAAGCAGAAAAATACAAGCTTCGCGGCGAGCTGATTACAGCAAATATGTATGCAATAAAGCGCGGGGATAAAACGGCAGAGGTCATAAACTATTATGACGGAGAAATGGTCAGCATTACCTTGAACCCGCAAAAGACACCGTCTGAAAATGCACAGGCTTATTTTCAAAAGTACAACAAGGCGAAAAAATCTGTTTCGTTTGTGGAAGAACAAATCAGCCTGGCTGAAAATGAAATCCTCTATTTTGAGAACGTGTATCAGCAAATTGAATCCGCTTCTCCAAAGGACATCGAAGAGATTAGAGAAGAACTGATGGACGGCGGCTATTTAAAGAAGAAGCAAGTGAAGGGAAATAAAAAGAACAAGCCTGCAAAAATTGTCCTTGAAAAATATTCGGCAAGCGACGGCACGGAAATACTTGTCGGAAAAAACAACAAGCAAAACGATTACTTAACAAACAAAACAGCCGCACGGGATGATATTTGGCTGCATACAAAAGACATACCTGGCTCTCACGTTGTCATCCGCAGCCAGGAACCAAGTGAGGAAACGATTTTAGAGGCGGCCAATCTTGCAGCCTATTTCAGCAAAGCAAAAGGCTCAAGCTCAGTCCCGGTTGATTTCACAAAAATCCGGCATGTTAAAAAACCAAACGGATCAAAACCAGGTTTTGTGATTTATGACAATCAGCAAACCGTCTATGTGACGCCAGATCCGGATTTGGTGATAAAATTAAGAAAAGCATAGACTCATTATGAGTCCATGCTTTTTTTTGAAGTTAATAGAAAGAATAAAAATTTGTGCATTTATGTCCAGCTCCATCGCCTAACTCCTCGGCCAGAACGAATCCGCCAAAAAAGTCAAAACCGGACTTTTTCAGCGGATTCTTATCTGTCTGTCGGAGCTGACCAAGGCGCTTGCGCTTTTCTAACAAGCTGATTCAAAAGTCTTCGCTTTTCATCCTGATGAAGGTCTGTTGCTTTAATTTTTTTCCGTTCATTAAAAAGATCTTCCAAGCGGTCAAAGAACGCGTCATCAAACTGATCAAAAAATTGCCCAGACAGATCTTTTGCAAGTGATGGACTTGCCCCATCCGTTGACACAGCAAGCGTTAACCTTCCACGCTGATGAAACGAAGGAACCTGGACATTTCCAAGCTCTGACTCACCAGCAAGATTGACAAGCTGATGTTCACCCGCCTCCCTTGCTACCCAGGCATTTACTTCCTTGCTGTCAGTTGCTGCAACAATTAAAAACGCATCCTTGAAATCTTCTTTATCTGCTTCTTTTTGTTTCCATTCAACTTGTGATTGAGCGTGGAGAAAGCTGATTGCATCAATCACATGCGGACTGATCACCTTTATTTTTGCACCCTGCTTTAAAAATACAGACAGTCTTCTATAAGCAATTTTTCCGCCTCCAATGATGACGACCAGGCGATTACTGACATCAATCATTAATGGCAGCATCGCATTTGTCTCCAAATCTGAAGGTATACATAGAATCATAATTATCAAGTGCAGACTGCACTCTCTCGGTAAAAACTTCTTCAACTTCAGAGTCGTAGCCTAAATACCGGCAAAGCTTGATTTTTTCATGGTCAAGCTTATTAACTTTTGTCTGAATTTCCCTCATAAGCAGCCCTGTAAATAATAAATAGGGCACTAGGTAAATCGTTTTTTCTTTGAGAAGTGAAAGATTTGAAAGCATCTCATCAAGACTCGGTTTAGCAGCAGTCAGAAAGCAAATTTCTACATTGCTGACACCGGATTCACTTTTGACTAGCCCGCTTATGGCAGTCAAATCTCGTACTACGGCGGGGTCTGAGCTGCCGCGGCCAATCAGGACAATGATTGAGTCAGGATCAGGCCTGCCTTGTTCATGCACTCTGTTCACGATGCTTATCGCCATCTTTTGGTGCACACCTATAGGCATACCATATGTAACGGCAACTTCCGGATAATTTTCTTGAGCCTTTTTCACTTCCAGAGGAATGTCCTCTTTTGCATGTACAGCAGTAAGCAATAACAGAGGAACAACAGCAACGTGTGTGGCGCCTTGTTTGATGCAAGAAGCGAACCCTTCTTCAATAGAAGGTTCAGCCAGCTCAAGAAAGCAGATTTCCTGAATATCGGCAAGAATATGCATCTGGGTTCTCTCGATAAAAGCAATAGCCTCATCACACGCTTCTTTCACACGGCTGCCATGGCACACATATAAAACGGCTTGTTTCATTTTATAACGCCTCGCTGATAGGAGCTGAAGTCTGTAATTTCTCTTCAAACCACTTAATTTTCTCGCGGTAGCGTACAACTTCTCCGATAATGATCATGCTTGGATTTTTTATATTCTGTTCACGGACAACTTCAAGGATATCCTCAAGTGTGCCTGTAACTGTTTTTTGAACTTCCGTGGTTCCCCAATGGACCAGAGCAACGGGTGTATCTTTGCTTTTCCCATTTTTCAGAAGCTGTTCCTGAATATATGGAAGGTTGCTGACGCCCATATAAATCGCTAATGTATCTATCCCTTTTGAGAGGCTTACCCACTTCTCGTCTTCTTTTGCATCATTTTTGTGATGTCCTGTGACAAAAGCGACGCTTGCACTTACATCCCTGTGTGTGACAGGAATTCCTGCATATGCAGCCGCTGCTATGCCCGAAGTGATGCCAGGGACGATTTCAAACGGAATCTTCTGCTTTGCAAGGGCTTCTGCTTCCTCAGCACCGCGTCCAAATACAAACGGATCTCCACCTTTTAAACGGGTTACGATCTTACCGCTTTTCGCATAACGGATTAAGAAGTGATGAATCGTTTCCTGCTTCATTAAATGATAGTCAGGAAGCTTGCCGCAATATATGAGATCTGCTTCCTTTTTGGCATAGGAAAGCAATTCTTTATTGACCAGGCGATCATACAAAATAACATCTGCCTTCTGGATGCATTTGATGGCTTTTAACGTGATCAGCTCAGGATCACCTGGGCCTGCTCCAACTAAATAGACCTTTCCCATGTTCTGACTCTCCTAACTAACATGCAATTGACCGCGTGTTCATTTGAGGACAATTACCTTAAATGATGTATTGCTATTCTTATAGAATAATATATCAATAAATTCAAACTTTTCGAGAGTTTTTTTCTTTAATCTTCAGTCCATAAAAGGAAACCTTTAGATTAAACCCTTTTCAATCAAGGCTTTCGTCAATTGTTTAACACATTCTTCTATTGAATATTTTTCTGTATCCAGGACAATTTCCGGATTCGCAGGCTCTTCGTATGGTGCGCTGATGCCTGTAAAATGTTTGATTTCTTCATTTCTCGCTTTTTTATAAAGTCCTTTGGGATCGCGTTTTTCGCATTCTTCAATCGAACATTTAATATAGACTTCGAGGAATTCATCCTTTTCAACCAATTCTCTGACAAGGTCACGATCAGCACGGTAAGGGGATATAAAAGCTGTTAAGACGATTTGTCCGCTCTCAACAAACAGTTTCGAAACCTCTCCTATCCGTCTGATATTTTCCTTGCGGCCGGTCTCATTAAAGCCAAGATCCTGATTGAGGCCATGCCTCACATTATCACCATCCAGGACAAACGCCTGAGCGCCGCGGTCAAATAAAGTCCGGGCAAAAGCGTTCGCAACAGAAGATTTACCGGATGCTGATAAACCTGTAAACCAGAGAATAAAGCTCTGGTGTTTATTTTTATCTCGTCTTTCTTGTTTTGAAATAGAGGATTCGTGCCATACAATATTGCTGCTCATCGATGTTTCTCCCTTCTTATGAAACGACTTCTTTTTTAAGTCCGTTTATTAAAACTTCAATGACTTCCGGGCGGCTGAAAGTGCTTGGAGGAACCTCGCCGTTCCTGAGCATTTGTCTAACCTTTGTTCCTGATAGAATAATATGTGCCGAGCTGTCGTGAGGACATGTTTTCGTTGTCGCCATTCCTTCGCATTTGCTGCAGTAGAAGCTGTGATCGAATTTCAGCGGCTTGATTCCAAGCTCCTGCTCCTCAAATTGATCAAAGATTTTCTGAGCATCATAGGTTCCGTAGTAATCACCTACACCTGCATGATCTCTGCCAACAATAAAATGGGTGCATCCGTAATTCTTCCGGACGATGGCATGGAAGATCGCTTCTCTTGGGCCTGCATATCTCATTGCTGCCGGAAAGACGCCGAGCTCAACCCGCTCTTCCGGATAGTAGTTTCTTAGAAGAACCTCATAGCTCTCCATTCTGATGGATGCTGAAATGTCATCAGATTTGGTTTCACCTACAAGCGGATTTAAGAATAATCCATCCACTGTTTCAAGGGCTGATTTCTGAATATATTCATGTGCTCTATGCACGGGGTTTCTTGTCTGGAATCCAACGACCGTTTTCCAGCCTTTGCTTTTAAAAATTTCACGCGTTTCAATTGGATCAAACGTGTATTGTTTAAATGGCTTTTCAGGTCTCTTTAAAAGAGTAATTTTGCCGCCTACATAGACGTCTTCCCGTTCGTGCATTTTTTTCACGCCCGGGTGAGCAATGTCTGCCGTTCCATATACATTTATGGCTTCAAGTGTTTTGTCAGGCTCATAAACATCTTCAACCTGTATCAGGCCATATACCTCGCCTTTGTAAAGCAGTCTCGCTTTTGCGCCGACTAGTAATCTCTCAGCCGTTTCCTTTGAAACAGGCAGTGTGATCGGTATGCTCCAGACAGTCCCTGAAGCAAGCCTCATATCATTTACGACCTGCTCATAATCTTTCTGTGAAAGAAATCCTTCAAGCGGGCTATATGCTCCAATTCCGATTAATTCCAAATCACTTAATGCCATTGCATCGATTTCAATTTCTGCAAAAATCTCCTGATATTTTTCCTCTGGGTTATACGCTTGTATTAGTAATCCTCCGTGCGGCTGTAAACTCATTTTCTTTTTTCCTCCTAAACATACCCTTTTAATTGGTTTTAAAGCTAAATGCCTCCGCCTTCTTCATGCACGGCCCGCTTTTCCTCTTTGATGGCCTTCATTAAGCTGAGGGCTCCTAAGGTTGCAAGCATGACACTGACTAGTACGACGATTGAATAAATGTCACTTTCTAAAAATAATTTGACTAAGAAATAAGAAATGGCCAGTGAAAACAGAGGTGAAACAATCCATATCCGGATAATCTTCTTCACGATATGCTTATGTAGAATTTCACTTCCGTTTTTCGCCATTCCAAGACCGATAATCGCTGATGAAGTAATCTGAGTAAGCGGAACCGGCAATCCGAAGATGGAACTGACAATGACGAGACCAGCACCGGTACCTGAGATTAAAATCCCTTCAGGCTTTGAATAGCTGGTAATCTTCTTTCCGTTTGTTTCAAGGACTTTTTTTCCGAGGAAAATGGATCCGAGCGCTACAAAAGCGCCTCCAATCCATATTCCATTTGAAACGGAAATCAAGCCTGCTCCCACTAATGGACCGACTGCATTGGCCACATTGTTCATACCTGCAGAGAAGGCTTCCAGAAATCCTGCAAAAATCAGAATGACGGTTAGCCAGGGACGATCTTGCAAAATCCCTTTATTCTGCAGCGTATATAGCCCTTTGCCGAATATCCAGGCTAAACTGAAAGCTGCAACAGGAACGATTACCCAAAACAGCATAATAACAAGCAATGAATTGACAAACAGCACTTGATACGCAATCCCTACTCCTACTACAGAACCAACTGTAACCTCGCTCGTAGAAAGCGGAATGCCAAGCAAGTTAGCAACAAACAGGGAGCTTGTAGCGGAAATAATGATGATCAGCACAATTTTCACGTTAATAATATCCTGCGGGATAATGCCGGCGCTGATCGTCTTTACAACTTCTCCGCCTCCGAGCACCGCTCCTGCAAACACCCCTGCGGCACATATTAAGAGGGCATGCCGCGCTTTTGGGACTGCACCTGACCCATAAGCCACACCCATTGAGGCAGCAGCACCGCTTGCCCCTATATTCATTGCAAAAAAGAAACTGATGGCGAGAGCCGCTAATTCAAGCACCGCGCCTGCTCCTTATCCATGTAATCCGCATTCTGTTTTACCCTGCCCGCTCCATCTTCCGGAACGCAAATCATCGGCATTAAATGCAGGTGCGGTGCAGTGAGAGCAGCCAATGCTAGGATAGCCCCTGTCATGCAGGGGGTTATATGGCAAATCGTTTTTGTGTACGTACCGCCACACATCTTTCCAAGTCCAGTGAATCAGCGGACATATTTTTACCGACTGAAATTTATCATCGCGGTTAATGAATTGAACATGTTTCCTTGTTTCTGACTGCTCTCTGCGCAGCCCTGAGATCCAGGCTTCAGATTCCGATAACGTCTCGTTAAGAGGCTGAAGCTTTCTGATTTGGCAGCATTTATTTGGATTTGTTTCCCAAAGCTTATCGCCGTATTCTGCTGCCTGCTCATCAAGTGTGAGAGCCGGTTTCTTCATCACGATATTCAGCTGCGGATATTTTTCCCGCACCCGGTCAATCGTTTCATAGGTTTCTTTAAAATGTACGTCCGTATCAAGAAAAACGATCGTTGCATCCGGCTCTACTTTTGAAATTAAATCAACAAGCACCATGCCTTCTATTCCAAAGCTGCATGCATATACAATCTCTTTGCCGTAATGACCATAACTCCACTTTAAAACGTTTAATGCGCCTTTATAAGTGTCATCAACTTCAAAATCGGCGGCTGGCTCCTGCCAGGTTTCATACGTAAGCATATTTATTCTTCCCCTCTATCAGCCAGGTCCCGTTAAAAAAAGACATTTTAACAGAATGACGGAACCCGTTCAGTGTTAAAATGCCTCTAGTTTTTCTAGTCAGCATATTATTTAATTCTTACTTTTTCATTCTTCTCAAGCTGAATCACTTTGCCGTCCTGAACAACCAATGTGACAGAACCATAATTCATCGTTTTCAGCATTTCCCGCAATCTTTCGATGACGATTTCAAGATGTTCTTCCTTTCCCACTGCAGTCCCCCATTTCATTTCTTATCCGCTCTTTCTTTCTGAGAAATTTACCGCAAATTGAGAAAGAAAAAAGCCTTCCAATTTGAAAGACTGTTCAGGTAGATGTACCTTATCTTTCAAAATGGGTTTACATTTTGCTGGATTTAGCACCTTGCAGAACGCAGGTTGCCGGGCTTCGCAGGGCCAGATCCCTTCGCCTCTCTTGATAAGTTTATTATATTTTTCTAAATTTTATCACAATTAGTCATTCTGTCAACCCTAGTTTTTCGATCGGAATTAAAAAATTTATTTAAAAGGCTAAATTTAGTGCTAAACTTTCAAATCGGGAATAAGGTTTTATCGATAAAAAATTACTGTCCGAGAGGTGAAACCTATCCTAATTCCAGCCATAATGACCATTTTCACTTTCCTTATAGGCGGATTTTCATTAGCTTATGCCGTCGTAACGCTTGATGATCATCATATTTTCCGAAATATAAAAAAAGAACAAGCAGGCCTTTTTGGGGCATTTGGCTGGATCGGTCATGCAAGCTTTGGTATTTGCAAAAGGTTCCTTCCAGAAGCATGGCAGATTAAATTGTTTCGAACAGGTTATCTTCTAATAAGCCTTGTTTCTTTTCTAAGTTCATTTTTGATTTGGCAATAAAAAAGCAAAGTCAAAAACGACTTTGCTTTCTTGCCTTTTAAACAGTCAACCATGCTTCATTTGCAGGATTTTCGCGCCATTTTATCAGCTTTTCAAGATCTTTTTTTTCAATTGCTCCCTTTTTCAGAGCTACATCAATCAATGAAGAATAATCGGTTAGGGAAACAGCATGTATTCCGGCATCTTCGAGCATCTCTGCGCCTTTTTGCAGTTCATATGTGAAGATGGAGACAACTCCAATCACTTCACAGCCTGCCTCTCTAAGCGCCTGAACAGCCGTAATAACGCTTCCTCCTGTTGAGATTAAATCTTCAACAACTACTACTTTTTGACCCTCATGCACTTTACCTTCTATTTGATTGCCTTTTCCATGGCCTTTCGGCTTGCTTCTGACGTAGCACATTGGCAAATTAAGCAGATCGCTCACCCATGCAGCATGCGGGATACCCGCTGTTGCGGTTCCTGCAATCATTTCAGCCTGGGGATACTCTTCCCTGATTAGCTTAGTTAAGCCCTCTGCAATGTCTTTTCTGACTTCAGGATAGGATAATGTCAGGCGATTGTCGCAATAGATTGGCGACTTTAGGCCGCTTGACCATGTAAATGGCTCATTTGGACTTAAAAAAACGGCTTCAATTTTTAGCAGCTGCTCAGCAATTTGATGTTTCATACAGGCAGACCCTCCCATGCGTTTTTCATTTGTAAGTATGCAGTCAGCGGATCATTTGCTTTAGTTATGCTTCTTCCGACAACAATGGCTGTTGATCCCAGTTCTCTTGCCTTCTCAGGCGTCGCCACTCTCACTTGATCATTCAGTGAGTCTTCAGCGAGTCGGATTCCAGGCGTAATGGTATGGAAAGAACGGTTCAAATGCTTATATATTTCAGGTACTTCAAGCGAAGAGCAGACAATGCCATCAAGTCCGCTTTCATTTGCCAGTTTGGCATAGTGAAGGACTGTTTCGTTCAGGCCTTTTCGTATGAGAAGTTCATGATTAAGCATGGCCTCAGATGTGCTAGTCAATTGAGTGACAGCAATGCAGTCAGGCCTTTTTGACCCTGTCCGCGTTCCTGCTTCCAATCCTTCCATCGCAGCCTGCATCATCGCACTTCCGCCCGCAGCATGAACATTAACCAGGTCCACTTCAAGCTTTGCCAGTCCTTTCATGGCCTGCTTGACTGTCTGAGGAATATCATGGAGCTTCAAATCAAGAAAAATGTCATGCCCCGCTGATTTAAGCTGATGAATAATCGAAGGACCTTCCTGATAAAATAGCTCCATTCCCACTTTCACATAAAGCTTTTGTTCAGGCAGCTTTTTTAAAAATCCGTCCACTTCTTTCCCATTTGGAAAATCAAGCGCGATGATAAGCGGTCTTCCGTTCATTCTTCCAGCTCCTTCCGATGCATTCTGAAATATGATCAAAGCCATATTCTTTTAATGTTTGCGGCAATTGTTCAATGATCTCCGGACATACATACGGATTCACAAAATTTGCCGTTCCGACAGCGACTGCACTTGCACCTGCATACATAAATTCAATCACGTCTTCTGCTGTCTGCACGCCTCCCATGCCGATAATCGGAATGGAAACAGCCTGGCTTACTTCATACACCATTCTGATTGCGACAGGCTTAATTGCAGGACCTGATAATCCGCCAGAGCGGTTAGCGAGAATTGGTTTAGCCGTTCTCATGTTCAGCCTCATGCCAAGCAGCGTATTGATCATGGTTAAACCATCAGCACCGGCGTTTTCAATGGCTTTGGCGATATCTACAATGTTGCTTACATTTGGCGAAAGCTTCACATAAACAGGCACTTCTGATACTTCCTTTACTGCCCTTGTCAAAGAGGCGGCGATCTCAGGGTCCGTTCCAAATGCAATCCCCCCCGTTTTTACATTCGGGCAGGAGATATTCAGTTCAATCGCACGGACATTTTTTGCCCTGCTGATTTCTCTTGCTACTTCAACATAATCCTCCTGTGCGGAGCCAGCTACATTCGCAATGATCGGCACGTCATATGACTCCAGCCAGGGAAGCTCATTTTCGAGCACTCCTTTTAAGCCTGGATTTTGAAGACCTATGGCATTAAGCATGCCTGCTTCTGTCTCCGCTACTCTTGGCGTCGGGTTGCCAAATCGCGCTTCTGCCGTAGCAGCTTTAATCATAATCGCACCAAGACTGCTTAAATCGTACAGGTTTGCAAATTCTTTTCCGAAGCCAAAGCAGCCTGAGGCCGGCATTACAGGATTTTTCAGAGATAGTCCGGGCAATTCGAAGTTCAGCATGATAAAAGCACCTCCCCGGCTTTAAATACTGGTCCGTCGCTGCACACTTTTTTATAAGAAGTGCCAGCAGGATCATCAGCTGTATGACAAACACATGCGAAGCAAGCACCAATTCCGCAGCCCATCCGTTCTTCGAGTGACAGAAAGACCGGCTTTTCGGGGAAGAGTTTTTCAATGTTTGCGAGCATAGGAGTAGGTCCGCAGGAAAACAGCGCATCAAAGGTGAGCTCATACTCTTTAATCAAATCGGTGACGAACCCCTTTTTTCCATGAGACCCGTCTACAGTTGTGACATAGGTATCTCCAAGTTTTTGAAACTCTTTTTCATAGAATACATGCTCTTTTGATTGAAAGCCCAGAACATGTTTAACGGTAACCCCTTTTTTAACCAGGCGTCTTGATAGTTCATATAAAGGAGGCACTCCGATCCCGCCGCCGACAAGAAGCGCCGTATCACCTTTATCCAGCTGATCCGGATCGAATCCATTGCCGAGAGGTCCGAGCACATCAACAAGCTCGCCATTTTTTCTTGCAGAAAGGAGCTTCGTGCCTGCTCCCTCTGCTCTGTATATCATGGTGAATTCCTGATTCTCTTTATCTATTTTCGCTATGCTGATCGGTCTTCTTAATAGCGGTGAGGCTGTCTCTGAAACTTTCACATGTACAAACTGCCCTGGCTGATTCATGTGATCGGTTAAATTGCCTTTTAATGTGATTTCGTATATACCTGCTGCCAATTCCTTGTGATCTGCAATCGTCATCCATTCTTTTTGTATCAAGCGTATGTCACCTCTTTGCTGTTTGCGCGCTTTGGCATTTCGTCTGTTGAGAAGGTCATGGACTCGAGCACTCTCAATATTGCTTTTGCCGTATCAAGTGATGTTAAGCATGGAATGCCGTTTTCTACAGATTCGCGGCGGATACGGAATCCATCCCGCTGCGGCTGTTTTCCTTTTGTCAGTGTATTAATGACAAACTGTGCTTCGCTCGTGCGGATGATATCAAGCATGTTTGGAGCCTCGCTGCCGATTTTATTAACAATCTTTGCTGTTACTCCATTGGCATGAAGGTATTCAGCCGTTCCGCTTGTCGCCATGATCTGATAGCCGATGGCGCTGAAGCGTCTTGCAACTTCCAGGCCTTCTTCTTTATCTTTATCTGCAATCGTCAGCAGTACCTGTCCGAAATTCTGAACCTTCATTCCAGATGCGATCAGTCCTTTATACAGAGCTTTTTCAAGCGTTGTATCCTTGCCCATGACTTCTCCAGTAGATTTCATTTCAGGGCCGAGTGTAATATCCACTCTGCGCAGCTTTTCGAAGGAGAATACCGGAACTTTCACATAGACGCCTTCTCTCTCAGTCTGAATGCCTGTTTCATAGCCGAGCTCATTAAGTGTTTTTCCTAAAATTACCTTTGTTGCGAGATTCGCCATTGGAACACCCGTAATCTTGCTTAAGAATGGCACTGTCCGGCTTGATCTTGGGTTTACCTCAAGCACATAAACTTCATTTTTGTATATAACAAACTGGATATTCAGCAAGCCTTTTATGTTTAATCCTTTAGCGAGAGCGATTGTTCTTTCTATAATCGTTTCCTTTATTTCTGCAGACAGAGTTTGCGGAGGATAGACGGCAATTGAGTCGCCTGAGTGAACGCCAGCACGCTCGATGTGTTCCATAATTCCTGGTATAAAGACCGTTTCGCCGTCTGAAATCGCGTCTACTTCGATTTCTTTTCCTGTTAAATATTTGTCAATGAGAACCGGATGCTGCGGATTTACTTTTACCGCATTTTTCATATAATGCAGCAGATCCTTTTCTTCATAAACAATTTCCATTGCCCGGCCGCCGAGAACATATGATGGTCTGACTAGTACAGGGTAGCGGATCTCTGATGCAATTTTAACTGCCTCTTCAACAGAAGTCGCTGTTTTACCAAGCGGCTGAGGGATGTTAAGCTTGCCTAATGTGTACTCAAACTTATCTCTGTTTTCAGCCCGGTCCAAGTCTTCAAGGGATGTACCAAGGATTTGCACACCTCTCGCTTCAAGCTCTTCTGCAAGATTAATAGCAGTCTGACCTCCAAATTGAACGACTACGCCGCGCGGTTTTTCAAGTTCTACAATATGCATGACATCTTCTACAGTAAGCGGTTCAAAGTAAAGCTTATCTGAGATGCTGAAGTCTGTAGAGACCGTCTCAGGATTATTGTTGATAATGATCGCCTCATACCCGGCCTCTTTGATGGCCCATACGGAATGAACGGTTGCATAATCAAATTCCACACCCTGACCGATGCGGATTGGTCCTGAACCAAGGACGATCACACTTTCTTTCTCTGTCACAGCTGATTCATTTTCATCTTCGTACGTGCCGTAGAAATAAGGTGTTTCTGATTCAAACTCCGCTGCACATGTATCAACTGTTTTGAAAACCGGGAAGAGATTAATCTGTTTTCTGTAATCATAGACTTCACGTTCTGTCATGTTCCAGAGCCTTGCGACTGCAATATCAGAGAAGCCCATTTTCTTAGCTTGTTTAAGGACATCCGCATCAAGCTTTGCTTCTTTCAGCACATTTTCAAACTTGATGATTTTTTCTATTTTTACTAAGAAGAAGAGATCGATGGCACTCCACTCATGAATCGTTTCAATGGATACCCCTCTTCTGATCGCTTCAGAGAGATAAAACAAACGTTCGTCTCCTGCTTTGCGGATTCTCTTTTCGATTAGTTCGTTGCTGAATTCATCTGCATTCTTAAGATCAAGATGATATTCATCTGATTCAAGTGAGCGTACCGCTTTCAGCAATGATTCTTCAAACGTTCTGCCGATCGCCATTACTTCTCCGGTCGCCTTCATTTGAGTGCCGAGTCTCCGGTTTGCTGATTCAAACTTGTCAAAAGGCCATCTCGGAATTTTCGTTACGATATAGTCAAGTGCAGGTTCAAAGCAGGCATATGTTTTACCGGTAACCGGATTCATCATTTCGTCAAGCGTCAGACCGACAGCAATCTTTGCTGCAAGCTTTGCAATTGGATAGCCAGTTGCTTTTGAAGCAAGAGCTGATGACCTGCTGACACGCGGATTCACTTCAATGATGTAGTATTGAAAGCTGTTTGGATCGAGAGCAAGCTGAACGTTGCAGCCGCCTTCGATTTGCAGGGCACGGATGATTTTAAGCGAAACGTTGCGAAGCATTTGATATTCGCGGTCGCTTAAAGTCTGACTTGGTGCAACTACGATTGAGTCACCTGTGTGAATGCCTACAGGATCGATATTTTCCATGTTGCAGACCACAATCGCACTGTCATTTTTATCGCGCATCACTTCATATTCAATCTCTTTGTAGCCCGCAATGCTTTTTTCTAGAAGGCATTGAGTCACTGGACTGTACTTTAATCCGCTCGTTACGATCTCAATCAGTTCTTCTTCGTTCGAACAGATGCCTCCTCCTGTTCCGCCAAGCGTGTAGGCTGGCCTTACGATAACGGGATAGCCTACTTTATCTACAAAAGCGAACGCTTCTTGAAGGTTATGAACTATGTCACTTTCAGGCACTGGTTCGCCAAGCTCATTCATTAATTGGCGGAACAGATCCCGGTCTTCCGCTTGTTGAATCGCGCTGAGCTTTGTCCCTAAGATTTCAACATTGCACTCTTCAAGCACCCCAGCATTTGCAAGCTCCACTGCCATATTTAATCCTGTTTGTCCGCCAAGTGTCGGGAGAAGGGCATCAGGACGTTCTTTTCTGATGATTTTTGTTAAAAATTCCACTGTTAATGGTTCAATGTAGACTTTATCCGCCATCTCGGTGTCCGTCATGATCGTTGCCGGATTGGAATTTACAAGTATGACCTCATAACCTTCTTCTTTTAAAGCAAGGCAGGCCTGTGTACCGGCATAATCAAACTCTGCTGCCTGGCCAATAATAATCGGACCTGAACCTATTACTAGGATTTTTTTTATATCTACGCGTTTTGGCATACTTTGATCCCTTCTTTCTTGTGAGTTTCAATCATGTCGATAAATTGATCAAAAAGTCCGTTTGCATCTTCCGGTCCTGGTGATGCTTCCGGGTGATACTGAACTGTAAATGCAGGAAGTTCTTTATGTTTAAGGCCTTCTACTGACCCATCATTCAGCGCAATGTGTGTTACTTCAAGATCAGTTGAGTCAACCGAGTCAAGTGTAACGGTGTAGCCGTGATTTTGAGAGGTTATCGCAATTTTTCCTGTTGATAAATCTTTAACAGGATGATTTGAGCCGCGATGTCCGAATTTCATTTTTTCAGTGTTTGCTCCTCCTGCCAGCGCGAAAAGCTGGTGGCCAAGGCAAATTCCGAATAGCGGAATTTTACCGAGCACTCCGTTGATCATTTCAAGTGCATGCGGCACATCTTTTGGATCCCCAGGTCCATTTGAAAGCATAATGCCGTCTGGATTTAATTGAAGAATTTCTTCTGCTGTAGTTGTGTGAGGAACAACGACGACGTCACAATCGCGCTTGTTGAGCTCGCGCAAAATGCCATGCTTCATTCCAAAATCCACTAATGCTACTCTGCAGCCGCGTCCAGGACTCGGATAAGATGTTTTTGTTGAAACAGTTTCAACTTGATTTGTTGGAAGGTTTGCCGCTCTTAATTTTGCAAGCACCGCCTCCGTATCTGCTTTCTCTGAGCAAAATGCCCCTTTCAAGGTGCCATATGTCCGGATAATCCTTGTCAGTTTGCGAGTATCAATTCCTGCTAATCCAGGTATCTTTTTGAGCTTAAAATACTCATCAAGCGAATACTCGCTTCTGAAGTTTGATGGCACTTCACATAATTCTTTTACGATAAAACCGTTTATGAAAGGCGAGATGGTTTCAAAATCATCTCGGTTAATTCCATAGTTTCCGATAAGCGGATAAGTAAGTGTGACAATTTGTCCACAATAGGATGGGTCAGATAAAATTTCCTGATAGCCTGTCATTCCTGTGTGAAAAACGATTTCTCCAATCGTATCTTCTTCGCTTCCAAATCCTTGTCCTGTGAATATCGTTCCGTCTTCGAGAATTAGATGTCTGATCATGCGTTTACTCTCTCCCTTTCCCAAACTAGCTGTCCTTGTGCGATTGTTGCAATTGGCCATCCCTTGCATTTCCATCCTCCAAACGGAGTGTTTTTACCTTTTGAAAGGAATGTTTCGGGATCAATTTCCTTCTCTTCTTCCAAATCAATAATTGTAAGATCTGCCGGACTTCCAACTTCCAATTTCCCATATGGAAGGTTAAAAGCTTCACAAGGCTTACTTGTCAAATAATCGATAAGCTGCTTCAG
Organism: Bacillus sp. V2I10; assembly: GCF_030817055.1. NCBI lineage: Bacteria > Bacillati > Bacillota > Bacilli > Caryophanales > Bacillaceae > Bacillus > Bacillus sp. V2I10. The sequence continues at coordinate 3,648,352 of NZ_JAUSYV010000001.1, forward strand.
TGACCATTCGTTTGTCTCTACAAAGCGTGTATAAAGCAGCGGGAATGCCGTTTCCAAACCGACAATTCCAAATGGCGCAAGCTGAATCGTTTCTGCTTTTTCCTCTTCTGTATGCGGAGCGTGATCTGTTGCGATAAAATCGATGGTTCCGTCCAGCAATGCTTCAATTAAAGCCTGGCGGTCATCCCTTCCGCGAAGCGGCGGATTCATTTTGTAGTTCGTATCAAGTTCAGGAATATCACTGTCGCTTAAGAGAAGATGGTGAGGAGTTACTTCAGCCGTAACGTTTATGCCTGCCTTCTTTGCATCTCTTACAACTCTTACAGATTCCTTTGTACTGATGTGACAGACGTGGTAATGGCAGTCTGCTGCTTCTGCAAGCAAAACATCCCTTGCAATCTGTACAGCCTCGCATACAGAAGGAATGCCGTTAATGCCATGTTTTTTTGCGAATTCCCCGTCATGCAAAGCTCCCTTATAAATCAGCGAGTTATCTTCACAGTGAGCAACAATGCTCGCTCCAAGCCCCGCTGCTTTTTTCATTGCTTCAAACATCATTCCGGCTGATTGGACCCCTACGCCGTCATCTGTAAAAGCAAAGGCGCCTGCCTGTTTTAAGCCATCAAAGTCTGTCAGCTCTTTTCCAGCCTGGCGTGCAGTAATAGAGGCATATGGCAAAACACGGACCGAAGCGGTTTCTTTTATGCGATTCTGCAGCCATTCCATTTGCTCGGGCTGGTCCGGCACCGGTTTTGTATTAGGCATCGCAGCAACAGTTGTGAAACCTCCTGCAGCAGCTGCTTTTGTGCCTGTTTCGATTGTTTCCTTATGCTCTCCTCCTGGTTCTCTTAGATGAATGTGTAAATCGACGAAGCCAGGAGAAACAAGATTTCCTCTTGCATCAATGATCTGTGCCGTTTCATGCTTGATATTCTCTTCTATTTTAGTAATGATTCCATCCTGAATCAGAATATCTGCTCTTTTTTCTGCACCGCTGTTATCTAAAATACGTCCATTTTTAATGATAAAATGCATAAGTATTTTCCTCCTCTGTTAATTTGGCACTCGCTAATGCCCGTTTCAGCACGGCCATTCTGACAAAAACGCCATTTTCCATTTGCTTAAAGATCCTTGATTTTCTGCTTTCAACAAGCTCGGTTGCAATTTCAACTCCGCGATTAACCGGTGCAGGGTGCATGATGATGGCATTCGGCTTCATGGCATTTTCTCTTTCTAAAGTTAAACCAAACCTGCGATGATAGTCCGTAAGCCCCTCATTTTCACCTTGGTGCCTCTCATGCTGAATTCTAAGCAGCATCACTACATCTGATGTCTTTATGGCTTCATCTGTCGTTACATACTGACCAAATTTATTGAAAGGATCTCTCCATTCCTCAGGTCCTGAAAGTAAAACGTTTGCTCCGAGCCGCTTCAGCACTTCTGCATTTGACCGTGCTACACGGCTATGTTTGATATCTCCATGGATGGAGATCGTCAGGCCTTCAAATTGTTTAAATTCCTGCTGAATTGTCAGAAGATCCAGCAGAGACTGTGTCGGGTGATGGCCGCATCCGTCTCCGGCATTCAAAATCGGAATGCTGATATTATCTTGCAATTCTGTAAAGTACTCATCATCTGGATGTCTGATGACTACTGCGTCCGCACCAATTGCCTCAAGCGTCCGGACAGTATCATACAACGTTTCTCCTTTTTGAACACTTGAGTGCGACGCGTCAAAATTGAGTACGTTCAGACCCAGTCTTTTTTCCGCTACTTCAAAACTGAATCTTGTTCGTGTGCTTGGTTCAAAAAACAGATTAGCAACAAATTTCGGTGTCTCCTGCAGCAAGGACTTTCCTGTTTTAAATCGTTCTGCATCTTTTAATATCCTCATAATTTCATCTGCAGGTAAATCATTCATTCTCAATAAGTGCCTCAAAGTCATCTCTCCCCATCTTTTTTTTGCAAAAAAACACCCTGATCAGAGATTCAGGGTGTGAGGAAGCATGACAAATCATCAAGCTGATCTGCCAATGCCTATCCACCCTTAAAAGCCTCTCTGGACTTTCGTTAAAAGGTGATTATGCAGCTGTGTTTTCTTTCATGTTCTGATCCCTTTCAGCCTCTTTTCGTCCAGGAAGGACAAGGTTCAAAAGGATGCCGATGATGGCTGAAAGCGCCATGCCATGCAGCTCAAATTGTTCACTTACTTTTATTAAAGCACCGCCGATGCCGATAACCAGAATGACGGATGATATCACAAGATTTCGCTTATTTCCAAAATCAATTTTGCTGTCTGAAAGCATTCTGAGGCCTGATGAAGCGATGATTCCAAAAAGCAGAATGGATACACCGCCCATGACCGGCGTCGGAATGGAGCTGATCAGAGCTGAAATTTTACCGATAAATCCGAACACGATCGCCATCACAGCAGCTCCGGCAATAATATATACGCTGTATACTCTCGTTATGGCCAATACACCGATATTCTCACCGTATGTCGTGTTTGGAGGCCCGCCTATTAATGATGCAATCATCGTCGCAGTTCCATCTCCTAAGATTGAGCGGTGAAGGCCGGGCTTTTCTATATAGTCACGGCCGACAACTTTTCCAAGTACAAGCTGATGTCCGATATGTTCTGACAGTGTGACGATTGCGACCGGCACCATCAGCAGGATGATTTCATATGAGAAGCCAGGTGTATAGGTGATAAAAGGAATGATAAAGTCCGGTTTTTCAAATACACTGGCCTCTGCGACTTTGCTGAAATCTACAAGTCCGATTGCAAGGGCATAAACATAGCCTCCAATGATTCCGACAAGCACCGGGATAAGACTGATAAATCCTTTAAATACAACAGAGCAGATGATCGTAATGGCAAGTGTTACAAGCGCTACCGAGAAGTAAGTCAGATTATATTCTCCATCCGGATTATTCATCGCCATCCCAACTGCGACGTTTGCAAGGCTCAGACCAATTACGATGATGACTGGTCCGACAACAATCGGCGGCAAGAGCTTCATAATCCACTTATATCCGACCATTTTTATCAGTAAAGCGACAATTCCGTAAACAACTCCGGCAAGAAAGCTGCCGACCATTGCTCCCTCAGGACCTGCCGCAGCCTTTGCTGCGATGATCGGAGCAATAAACGCGAAGGATGATCCCAGGTAAGCTGGCACCTGACCTTTTGTAATTAAAAGGAAGGCAATTGTTCCAAGTCCGCTTGAAATCAGCGCTACTGACGGGTCAAGACCCACAAGGAAAGGCACCAGGATGGTCGCGCCGAACATTGCGAACAAATGCTGAAAGCTGAGTGTAATCCATGAAAGCGGCTTTGGAATCTCATTTACATCTAGATGTATGTCATTCTCTTGATTCTTTTTCATTTTCATTCCTCCGCTTCTTTTCGTTTTGAGAAATAAAAAACCTCTTTGCATAAGGAGCAAAGAGGCAGAATAATCCCGCCTGAATCAATCACAGGCGTGTGATTTTCTTTCCCTTTTGCAGCCTCTCTGGACTTCATTAAAAGGTTTTTATTCTTTTTCGTAAATGGTTACTTGATCTGTTTCGTCCACTTCAAGCAGTTCAACAACAATCTTTTCTGAGCTTGAAGTCGGAATGTTTTTCCCAACATAATCTGCCCTGATCGGCAGTTCACGGTGACCGCGGTCTACAAGAACTCCAAGCTGAATTTGCGATGGTCTGCCAATATCGATTAAGGCATCAAGTCCCGCTCTTACTGTTCTTCCCGTGTATAAAACGTCGTCTACAAGGATGACGGTTTTGTTTGTAATATCTGCCGGAATGTCAGATCCTTTTACAAGAGGCTCCTGATCGTCCGTTTTTTTTGAAAGATCGTCACGGTAGAGCGTGATATCAAGTTCTCCTACTTCAACCGGCTTTCCTTCAATCTGTTCGATGCGTTCAGCTAACCTTTTTGCAATGTGAATGCCCCTTGTCTTAATGCCGACAAGAATCACTGAATCGATTCCTTTATTCCGCTCGATAATTTCATGTGCAATTCGAGTTAAAGCTCTTCTTATGGACTGCTGATCTAAAACGATCGCTTTTTGCGGCATGTTTCTCACCTCTCCTTAAGAACCTTAAAAAGAAAAATCCCTCTCGCCGATTTGGCAAGAGGGATTTGGATGCATAGCTTAAAATACGCAGAAATAGCGTATAAGATCCGTTTCCTTCTCAGCCTCACGGGACTGTATTAAAGGTTCATTTTTAAACTATTGTCATTATGTCAGAATAACATGAATGTGTCAACGGTTATTTTTAAGTTCCGAAAGAACTTCTTCAAATTCTGCGGGCAGAGGTGCTTTAAACTCAAGGTATTCTCCTGTGCTCGGATGCTTAAACCCAAGAACGCCTGCATGAAGCGCCTGACCGTTTATTTTCATTGTTTTCTTAGGTCCGTACTTTGGATCTCCTACAATCGGGAAACCAATATATTTCATGTGAACACGAATTTGATGCGTTCTGCCCGTTTCAAGCTGACATTCGATTAAAGTATATCCTTCAAAGCGGTCAAGAACATGAAAATGAGTAACAGCATCTTTACTGTGCTCATTAGTTACTGTCATGCTTTGGCGGTCCTGTTTGTCACGGCCGATCGGTGCATCAACTGTTCCTTTGTCATGCTGGATGACACCGTGAACAATTGCCTGATATCGTCTAGTAACTGATTTTTCAACCAGCTGATTGACTAATGACTCATGAGCTTTATCATTCTTGGCAACCATTAAAAGTCCAGAGGTATCCTTATCAATTCTATGAACGATTCCCGGTCTCATGACTCCATTAATACCTGACAGGTCTTTACAGTGTGCCATCAGACCATTAACAAGTGTTCCTGACAGATGGCCAGGTGCAGGATGGACGACCATTCCTTTTAGCTTGTTAACAACGAGGACATCCCCATCCTCGTAATAGATATCAAGGTTCATCTCCTCTGGCATCACATCAAGCGGTTCAGGGTCTGGAATGAGAAGTGTAACCGTATCGCCGGGCTGTACCTTATAATTGCTTCTCGATTCAGCATCGTTTACTTTTACATGGCCTTCTTTAATCCATATTTGAACTTGGCTTCTTGACCAATCCGAATTCTCTGCCACAAGCAGTTTATCTAATCGTTCAAATTTATTGCTGTCATCAATCTTAATCTCTATGCTGTTCATTCACTTTCTCCTTCTCTTGTTTCCCTTCAAAAAGCATGACAATAAATAACAAAACAACTCCTACACAAAGGGCCGAATCTGCTATGTTAAAGATAGGAAATGGGTATGTTCCTATGTAGGTTTGTACAAAATCCACCACTTCCTGATGAATAACACGATCTATGAAATTGCCAATGGCTCCGCCAAGCATAAGTCCGAGCGCCATTCCCATTAAACGCTGGTCTTTTGCATATTTCTGAATATAAATCACGAGTCCAATTACGACGATAACGGTAATGACATAAAAAAACCACATCTGACCCTGCAGAATTCCCCAGGCAGCACCCTGGTTCCGATGTGATGTAATATACAGTACGTTTTCAATAACAGGTATTCTTTCTCCGATTTCCAATTCATTGACAATCAGCCATTTTGTCAGCTGATCAAGCGCAATAATAACAAGGGCGATGATATAGTAAAGCACAAGCTTTCCCCAACTTTCCTATAATGTACCTTTGAATTGTATCACAGGCAAAAAAGAAGAGTAAAGCTTGTATCTCATGAAAGCAGTGTTTTAATGATATTCTCCCACTTCATAGTGGGATTGGTGATTGAGATAGAGATGAGGCAGAGATTTTCTTTCATAAAGTTCCTGAAAAGCAAAATCATGAATGGTTCTCGCAGTGGGGATAATGGCTAACTTATCAAGTGCAATTGGAGTTCCTGTTTCTTCACAAATGCCGAACGTGCCGTTTTCAATTTTCTGCAGAGCTCTTTCAACATCATTTAATTCTTCTTTCACATGAATCATAATTGTTTTTTCTTTAAATGGATAAAATAGATTTTGTTCATTCATATCCACCTCAAACAAGCAATGATCAAACAGCCTTGATTTCAATTCCTGCTGCATAATTTGAAGCTCATACCAAATGGCGTCTATACTCATAGCGGACAACTCCTTGTGTACTTGCTTTGTACTCATAGTCTATCCGTTCTCCCTGCCGCTCACGCTTTTAAGAATTTTCCTGTAATGACAAAGAAAAGCGGAACCGACTGTTTAGCTCCGACAGGCAGATAAGGATCCGACAGAAAAGGCGCAAAGAAATGCGGAATCGCCTGGTTAACTCCGACAGACAGATACAAAAACGGATCCGCTCCAATTGTTATTTGCGAAAACAAGGATTTTATTATCCACTTTTTCATTTTTTCTATCCGTTTTCATGATTTATCTTGCTGAATATTGAATTTTTCTAGCCAATTGATTTTTTCATCTAGCTGAGTCTCTGCAATGTTAGCTGCTTTTCTGTATATAAAGCCAATTATAGAATTTTTTATCCCAATAATAGCTTTATTAGCCGATATTCATTCAACGTTTGATCCCCATACTAAATAATCTTTTCTAAGCCAATAAGTCTTTACTTAAAGCAGCCCTGCCACAACGCACTAAATATAAAAAAACCGCTGATCAATGAAGTCAGCGGTTCCCAATAATTTAAGCAGTTGTATAGTTTTCATCAACAATTGCTGCACAGCGGCCGCAAAGAGTTTTATGATTTTCATTGCTGCCAACATCCGTTGTGACAACCCAGCATCTTTCACATGTTTCGCCTTCAGCAGGCTTCACAGCAATTTTCACATGATCGAATACATGAGCCTCTTCCGGTGCTGCGTCATAGTCACCTGCAAGCTTAAAGCCTGATACGATAAACAGCTGCTTGAGGTTTTCTTCAACTGAATCAAGCAATTGCTTCGTTTCAGCATCAACATAAAGTTCAATGCTTGCTGTTAATGACTTGCCGATTACTTTTTCGTTTCTTGCCACTTCAAGTGCCTTCAGTACATCATCACGAAGTTCCATGAAAGCATCCCATTTTTCTTCTAATGCATCTGCATTTTCAAGGGTCTTCACTTCCGGCATATCAACAAGCTGAACACTTTCTTCTGTTACAGAATTAATATGTGTCCAAACTTCGTCGGCAGTGTGAGGAAGGATTGGTGTTACTAACTTCACTAAAGAAAGAAGCGTTTCGTGCAAAACAGTTTGAATAGCACGGCGCTCTTTATTATCTGGTGCTTCAATGTACAGAACATCTTTTGCGAAATCAAGATAAAATGAGCTAAGTTCAATCGTACAGAAGTTATGAACCGCATGGAAAATCGCTGCAAACTCATATTCTTCATAGGATTTTTTCACTTTATCTGTTAGTTTATTCAGCTTTACAAGCATATAACGATCTACATCACGCAGCTCCTCATATGACAAGGCGTCTTTTGCCGGATTAAAATCTGCAAGGTTTCCAAGCAGGAAACGGAATGTGTTGCGGATTTTTCTGTATACTTCAGCAACTTGCTTTAAGATATTATCAGAAACTCTTACGTCTGCCTGGAAATCAACAGATGCTACCCATAGACGAAGGATGTCTCCACCAAGCTGGTTCATGACTTTTGAAGGCAGTACGACGTTTCCTAAAGATTTACTCATTTTGCGTCCTTCACCGTCAAGAGCAAATCCATGGCTCAGCACTCCTTTGTATGGAGCTTTACCAGTTACAGCAACTGCTGTTGATAAGGAAGAGTTAAACCACCCGCGGTATTGATCAGATCCTTCTAAATAAAGATCTGCCGAACGCTGCAGGTCATCTCTTTCTAATAAGACAGCCTGATGGGATGAACCTGAATCAAACCATACATCCATAATGTCCTGTTCTTTTGTGAACAATCCATTTGGGCTTCCTTCATGTTTAAATCCTTCAGGAAGCAGATCTTTTGTTTCACGTTCAAACCAAACATTGGAACCATGTTCACGGAACAAGCCTGAAACATGATTGATCGTTTCATCTGTAATGATTGGTTCTCCATTCTCAGCATAGAAAACCGGAATTGGAACTCCCCACGCACGCTGTCTTGAAATACACCAGTCTCCGCGGTCGCGGACCATATTGAATAATCTTGTTTCTCCCCATGCTGGAACCCATTTTGTTTCTTTAACAGCAGTTAATAGCTCTTCACGGAAGTCTTTAATAGATGCAAACCACTGAGCCGTTGCTCTAAAGATTGTTGGTTTTTTTGTTCTCCAGTCATGAGGATAAGAATGCGTAATAAACGATAATTTCAGTAAAGCGCCTGCTTCATCAAGCTTTTCTGTAATTGGTTTATTTGCTGCATCATAAAACATACCTTCAAAGCCTGGTGCTTCATTCGTCATATGGCCTTTTTCATCAACTGGGCAAAGAACGCCAAGTCCATATTTTTGACCGACAATAAAGTCATCTTCCCCATGTCCAGGAGCAGTGTGTACACAACCCGTACCAGCCTCTGTTGTGACATGCTCTCCAAGAACAACAAGCGATTCGCGGTCATAAAAAGGATGTTTCGCAACCACTTTTTCAAGCTGAGCGCCTTTAAGTGTTTTTGAAACAGTGTAAGTTTCCCACTCAAGTTCTTTCGCAACAGTCTCCAAAAGAGCAGATGCCACGATGAGAGAATCGTCTTTTACAGATACAACACTGTATTCAAGCTCAGGATGTACGGCAATACCAAGATTTGCAGGAATCGTCCAAGGAGTTGTCGTCCAAATAACGATTTTTTCTCCGCCGTTTAATACGTCATTTCCTTCAGTAACAGTAAATGCAACATAAATGGAAGCAGATCGCTTATCATAATATTCGATTTCTGCTTCTGCTAAAGCAGATTCACTTGAAGGAGACCAATAAACAGGTTTAAGACCTTTATAGATATAGCCTTTTTTCGCCATTTCACCGAATACTTTGATTTGCTGTGCTTCATATTCAGGGTTTAATGTCACATATGGATTTTCCCAGTCTCCCCTAACTCCCAGTCGCTTGAACTGTTCACGCTGGTTATTGATTTGCTCCCATGCATACTCAGCACAAAGCTTGCGGAATTCAGCAACACTTAATTCTTTTCGGTTTACTTTTTTGTTTTTAGTTAAAGCTGTTTCAATCGGAAGACCGTGTGTATCCCAGCCCGGCACATATGGTGCGTTATAGCCCGTCATTGATTTATAGCGGACAATAAAATCTTTCAGCACTTTGTTTAAAGCATGCCCCATATGAATATCCCCATTTGCATATGGAGGTCCATCATGCAGAATAAACATTGGACGATCTTTCGTACGCTCCTGCACTTTTTGATAAATGTTCATTTCTTCCCATTTTTCCTGCATTTGAGGTTCGCGGTTCGGCAAGTTCCCGCGCATTGGAAATTCAGTTTTTGGCATTAACAGTGTATCTTTATACTCCATGGGTATTCCTCCAAACAATTTTTAAGTAGGCTTTTAGAAAACAGCCATTAAATAAGAAAACACAAAAAACCTTCTCATCCCATAAGGGACGAGAAGGTTTTCTCGCGGTACCACCCTTTTAGATAAACGACAGCCTGTTTATCCTCTCGACATTCGTAACGTGAATAACGCGTCTTTGCTTACTTTCTATTTGTTTCAGCAAAAAACTCAAGGGTGATCTTCACTCATTCTCCTTTGCCGGGCTTCCACCAGATCCGGCTCGCTTAAAAAGGTTAAAAAGAGCTACTCTCCCTCTCATCGTTTCAATTTTTTATTTTATAATAATTGTAGTAGTGATCGTATTATATGTGAAACTATGTACGCAAGTCAAGATTACACTTTAGATTCTTCGCGTTCTTCGTAAAGAGCTTCTACTTCATACTCTAATAAATGATCCCAGTCGTCATTTTTAAGAAGATCAAGCTGTGCTTCAATCAGCATTTGGAACCTAGTGCGGAAAACCTTAGACTGCTTTTTGAGTTCTTCAATCTCAACTGCAATTTTTCTTGATTTAGACAGTGATTCATTAATGATGCGGTCTGCGTTCTTTTCTGCTTCTTTTACAATTAATTTCGCTTCTTTTTGAGCGTGGCGGCGAACCTCTTCAGCTGCTTCCTGAGCAACTAGAATCGATTTGTTAAGAGTTTCTTCAATGTTTGCAAAATGACCAAGCTTCTCAGTCAATTCGCCGACTTTTGATTCAAGTTCTTTGCGTTCGCGAATCGCCATTTCATAATCTTTTATCACTTGATCAAGGAATTCGTTCACTTCATCTTCATCATAGCCGCGGAAGCCTTTGTTGAATTCTTTGTTATGAATATCTAACGGTGTTAAGGGCACTTCTGCCACCTCCATTATGTATTGAATGAAACGTTTCTTTTAAAATAGTATAATTCATTATTAGACAGAAAGGTCAAAATTCCTGCTAAATCCCTGAAATTATTTTTGTTTTCCAATAGTCAGCTTCCATTTATCCTTCTTTGTTCTGCCGTCAATCGACAAAAGCTTGGATCTCCCAAAACCTCTGACAGAAAAGGTGTCTCCCTCGCGGCATTCAAAGGAAGTCTGCTCGGTGACTTTCCAGTTTACTTTTACATGTCCATTCTGAATGAGCATGCCGATTTTTTGTCTGGAAACATTATAAATAGAAGCTGCAACAGCATCTAATCTTAATGAGCTGACAGTTGCAGACAGCTCTTGAATTTCTTCATGATGCGGAATTCGCAGGCTCCAGTCAAGCTTCCGAAGGGAAACCTTTGCTCTGCCGATTTCGGTTACATTCATTAAAATAAAATCCTCAACCTCTTTTGCTGCCACAAGCTGAATCCGCTCACCGAAGAACAAAAGATCTCCAAATTTAGACCGTTTTAATCCAAGAGACATAAGTGATCCTAAAATATGGCGATGCTCAAGAGAGATAAATTTAACTGGATATTGAATTTCAATCAATGATAACTGAAAATCATCCAAGGAAGGTGTAAAGTAATCAGGGTAAAGAAGAGCACGCTTTCTCTCCATGTCATCACCTGAAAACATGACATTTATTTCCCCGTTTGAACCGACAACAGCCTGAACCATTTCCTGCTCTCTCGGATCAAGAAAGTCAGTCAGTTTAGGACTGTAAAAATTCAGAACATTTTCTTTCCACTCCATCACCTGATCAATGAAATGACGCTCTTCCTGTCTAAAATGCTGATAAACATGGTTCACTTCATACAGCTCCAACCATTCTAAAATGAAAACAGTGCCGATAAACGGCACTTGTAAGACAATCTTATCCAATCATGCTGAAAATTGAATTCAGCCCATATCCCGCAAATCTTAGGGCAAGAAGCGCCACAATCGGGGAAATATCAATCATTCCAAGCGGCGGAATGAATCTGCGGAATGGTTCCAGATAAGGTTCGACAATCTTAGCTAAAAATTGGCCAAAACCGCTTTCTCTTGCATTTGGAAACCAGGAAAGCAGAATGTAAATAATAATCGCGTACGAATAAATCTGCAATAATGTAAATAATACATCAGCTACTATACCCATCTAGATTTACCACCTCTGATCTTCTTCAGTTACAATTTCAGATATAGATCCTGCGACATCCACATTATCAGGAGTGCAAAGAAAAATATTTGCTCCTATTTTTTGAATGTCTCCTCCTATAGCGTACACAGTTCCGCTTAAAAAGTCTACAATCCGTTTTGCCTGATCATGCTGAATACGCTGGAGATTCACTACAACCGCTCTCCGGTTTTTTAGCTGATCGGCTACATCCTGAGCTTCAGCATAAACTCGAGGCTCGCATAAAACCACTTTAGATGATTTTTGAACACTTTGCAAACTTACAACATTCTGTTTAGTCTGCGGTTTTGCGGCAAACGGCTGCTCATCTTCAAAGTCATCTTCCTGATAACGGTCTTGTTCAACGTATTCATACTCTTCATCATCCAAGGCAAAAAAGCTTTTAAACTTATTTTTAATACTCAACTTCTGACACCTCCGATTTCTTATCCTACCAGGGCAGAGCCTATACGTATGAAGGTTGCGCCTTCTTCAATCGCAATCTCGAAATCATTCGACATGCCCATTGAAAGCTCTTTGCACGGGGCATAAGGCAAGTTAAGCGCTCTTACTTCTTCGCTTAACCCCCTTAATCTGGAGAATGATTGCCTTAAAACAGTTGTATCGTCTGTATGAGGAGCCATTGTCATTAATCCTGCTACGTTTATGTATGGAAAGCTGCCGAGTTCATTAACAAATGGCAAAACCTCATTTGGAGCCATACCATGCTTAGATTCTTCGCCTGATGTATTTACCTGGATAAAGCAATCTATTTTATTATCGGCACGTTTGCTGATTTCTTTTGCCAGTGAAATTCTGTCAAGGGAATGAATATAATCTGCTTTCCCGATGATATCCTTCACTTTTCTGGTCTGCAGTGTTCCGATAAAGTGCCATTTTGCCTCTGATCCAATTGCTGTATATTTTTCGCTGAGCCCTTCATTCCTGTTTTCTCCCAGATGACTTATGCCAGCACTTAACGCTTCTTTTGCACGATCTATATCTACATATTTTGTAACTGCAATGATTTGAATTTCATTAGGATTTCGTCCTATTTTTGAACATGTATTTTCAATTCGGGCATTAATTTCATTTAAGTTGTATGCTACACTCATAGCTGCTCGTGCCTCCTCGTTAAACCGATAAAACTGAACATTCTCCCAGTCGATCCTGAGTCTCTGCGATGGGAAAAAAACATGGATGATTCACAGCTTGTACATAAAGAACTCGTCAAAATCCGGTCCTCTTTCACACCTGCATGAATCAGCAATTGTTTGTTCAGCTGTTTTAGATCTAGAGAATACTGACCCTCAGATACTTTGTGATATGGCGGTGCAACAGTATTCCGAATAACTTGATTGACTTTTTCAATAACGTAATCGTCAACTACATAGCAGCAGGGTCCGATTGATGGACCAATTATTGCATAAATGGAGGCAACGTCAGCTTCTTCGTCCTTTATCCATGTTTGGATCATTTTCCCGCCTATGTCTTTGACAGTGCCTTTCCATCCGGCATGTGCTGTTCCAATCAGCTTTTTTTCATGTTCATAAAAATACAATGGAACACAGTCTGCATAGCAAAGAGCAAGCATCAAATTCTCTTCTTGTGTATAAAGGCCATCCGTTGCACCGATTGCTGATTCATAATCAAGTATTCCTTTGCCTTTATCTGACTGACTCACTTTATAAATGCTGCTGTCATGGACCTGATCTGCACAAATCCAGTTTTCTAGAGGTGATTTCAGCTCATCTGCTAATCGTCTTCGATTTAAAACAACATTTTCTGGTTTGTCCTTTACATGCAGGCCAAGATTCAGCGAGTGGAAATCTCCACAGCTTATCCCGCCGTTTTTTGTTGTAAAACCGACAACAAGCTCTTCATTTAATTTTTCCCAGACCGGGCTTTTCAAATAGGTTTCATGCTGCAGTTGAAACGGCTGCTGAGTCATAAATGTTCATTCCTTTTGTTTACAGATTGCTGCATGTTTCGTTATACACGACTATATTTTACCACATCTTTCCCATTCCGACAGAAAGATTGTTAAATTAATTCATTATTTTGGTCTATCTCCCTATTTACACGCACTAAAATAACATCTTCTCCAATTTTCACGATATTTCTCCAGGGAACAACCAGTTCTTCATCTTTTCCAAAAAAACCTAACACTTTACCAGTTCCGCTAATAATCACAGCCTGAATTTTGCCCGTTGTCACATTTATATCGAAATCTGATACAATCCCAAGCTTCTTGCCATCTGAAACATTGACAACATCTTTCGTCTGAAATTCAGAGATATTCATCACCGCAACCGCCCCCTGTTCTTACTTTAACTATATGATGTTACTTCATAAATCTATTCAAGCTTTTTATCCTATTCCTTCGATACAAGTTTTTCATAAAGAATATTATGATATAATTCAGTGCATCAAAATGAAAATTATCGTTCAAAGCGGAGGATTTCAAGTGACAAAACAAGCTTTTTTTCAAATGAATTCCATTTTTATAAGTATTTTAATAGAAGCAATGCCTTTTGTACTTTTGGGAGTATTTATTTCTGGCATCATACAAATTTTCATTACAGAGCAGATGGTTTCTAAATTCATCCCTAAAAACCGTTTTCTTTCTGTTCTTTACGGGACATTTATTGGCGCATTATTCCCTGCATGTGAATGCGGGATTATCCCAATTGTCAGAAGGCTTATTTTAAAAGGAGTTCCCTTGCATATGGGAATCGCGTTTATGCTGACAGGGCCAGTTATTAATCCAATTGTCTTATTTTCAACCTATGTTGCATTCGGCAATAATTGGGACATCATGCTTTATCGCGGAGGTCTTGCAATCATTGTCTCCATTATAGTCGGCCTGATCATCTCATTTCAGTATAATAGTCAACAGCTTATAGAGAAAAAAACTTTGGACATTCATACTCATGATTTAAAAGGTGAACCTCATTTCTTTCATAAACTTTTGGGAGCCCTGCAGCATGCTGTCGATGAATTCTTCTCAGTGGGAAAATACTTAATTATTGGAGCTTTCATTGCGGCTGCGATGCAAACATTTATTAAGACTTCTACCCTGCTTGCGATAGGACAAAATGAATTATCTTCGTCAGCAGTCATGATGGGCCTTGCATTTATCTTATCTCTGTGTTCAGAAGCGGATGCTTTTATTGCATCTTCATTTACAAGCACTTTTTCAACAGGTTCCATTGTTGCCTTCTTAGTATTCGGCCCCATGATCGATATAAAAAATACGCTTATGATGCTTGATGCTTTCAAGAAAAAATTTGTTTTTACATTGATAGCCTATATCACAGTTTTAGTGCTGATTGGCTCACTGCTTATCTAAAGGAGGATCTATCACATTGTTCCGAATCTTGCTGTTAATGGCATTTACTTATTTCTTTTTTCACCTTCATGCTTCTGGAAATATTACAAAGTATATCAACATGAAGTATGCTTACTTGTCTTATAGTGCGATTTTTATTTTTGCCCTGCTAACTGCCATTCAGGCCTATACGTATTTTAAAACCCCTGAAGATGGCGATTGTGAAACAAACTGCTGCCATCATGATCACCATCACGATAAACCGTCCAGTTTAGGCAGATTTTTACTCAGCTGCGTTTTTATATATCCGTTAATTGCAGGTTTCTTTTTTCCGATTGCCAAATTGGATTCTACTATTGTTAAAGCAAAAGGCTTTACCTTTCAAAACATTGAAAATTCCGGTGAATTTTCACGTAATCAATATTTAATGCCGGATACAAGTGTTTATTATGGGAAAGAGGGACATTATGACTTAATGCATGAGGAACTGAAAAAATATTCTAAACAGGCTTCGATTCAATTAAATGATGTTAATTATTTAAAGACCCTTGAGACGATTTATCAGTTTCCGGGCGAGTTTACAGATAAAACCATTCAGTTTGATGGATTTGCTTTTAAGGGAGAATCCATTAATAAAAATCAGATTTTTGTTTTGCGCTTCGGTATTATACACTGTATCGCAGATTCTGGGGTTTACGGAATGCTTGTAGAACTTCCTGAAGAGGTCAAATTAAAAGATGATGAATGGGTTCAAGTAAAAGGTACGTTATCAACTATTTATTATCAGCCTTTCAAGTCTGAAATACCTTATTTAAAGGCTGAATCATGGAAAAAAATCAATGAGCCGAAAGATCCTTATGTCTACAGAGGATACTAATGTAAAAAGGACTGTTCAGATGAACAGTCCTAATTTTGTATGTTCTTATTCATTTGTTTGATTGCAGCTTTCTCAAGTCTTGAAACCTGCGCTTGAGAAATACCTATTTCTTCTGCTACTTCCATTTGAGTTTTCCCTTGAAAGAAACGCTTTCTGAGAATCAGCTTTTCACGGTCATTCAGCCGTCTCATTCCTTCTTTTAAAGCGATTTCTTCTATCCAATGAGAATCTCGGTTTTTCTCATCGCTCAGCTGATCCATTACATAAATCGGGTCGCCCCCATCATTGTAAATCGGTTCAAACAGAGAAACGGGATCTTGAATAGCATCTAGAGCAAAAACAATTTCTTCATGAGGAACTTCTAGAACCCGGGAAATCTCTTCAGCGGTAGGTTCCCTTGAGGTTTTGCTCATTAATTGTTCTCTGACCTGCAAAGCTTTATAGGCAATATCACGAAGAGATCTTGATACGCGGATTGGATTATTGTCCCGCAAATATCTTCTGATTTCCCCTATTATCATGGGTACAGCATAAGTTGAAAATTTTACATTTTGGCCAAGATCGAAATTATCAATCGATTTCATAAGTCCAATGCAGCCAACTTGAAACAGGTCATCAACAAACTCTCCCCGGTTGTTAAAACGCTGAATGACGCTTAAAACCAGGCGTAAATTGCCGTTTACCAACTTTTCTCTTGCTGATAGTTCACCGCTTTGCATTTCCCTGAACAAAATTCTCATTTCCTCATTTTTTAGGACTGGAAGTTTGGAAGTATCTACTCCGCAAATTTCAACTTTATTTCTTGCCACATCTTTCCCTCCTAACAGGAGCTGCTGTACAGAGTTAAGTATCTCCTTAGGTGGGAAAAATATGCACATGTCCAAGCGGTGAAATCATTCACAAACGGACAAAACCATGCCGGGATTGGAAATTTTCTGGATAAAAAAATTTTTAGACCATTTTATTGAATTCTTTACGCAATCTTTTAATAATTCTTTTTTCAAGCCTCGAAATGTAGGACTGGGATATCCCAAGCATATCTGCGACATCTTTTTGGGTTTTTTCCTCTCCCCCCTGAAGCCCAAAACGGAGCTCCATAATTTGCTTTTCCCTTTCATTCAGCTGCTGAAGGGCCTTTAATAGCAATTTACGGTCAACATTTGCTTCCAGATCTTTTGTAATAATATCTTCCTCAGTTCCAAGCACATCCGACAGGAGAAGCTCATTTCCATCCCAGTCAATGTTTAAAGGTTCATCAAAGGAAACTTCTGAACGAATTTTATTATTGCGGCGCAAATACATTAAGATTTCATTTTCGATGCATCGTGATGCATATGTGGCAAGCTTAATTTTCTTTTCCGGGTTAAAGGTATTTACTGCTTTGATTAATCCGATTGTTCCAATGCTGATTAAATCTTCAATATTGATGCCCGTGTTCTCAAATTTGCGGGCGATGTAAACAACCAATCGGAGGTTTCGCTCAATTAAAATGGAGCGCGCGGCCTGATCACCGCCCGGCAGCTTTCTGAGCAGGATTTCTTCTTCATCTTTTGAAAGCGGAGGC
The DNA here is from genome assembly GCF_030817055.1 of Bacillus sp. V2I10. NCBI lineage: Bacteria > Bacillati > Bacillota > Bacilli > Caryophanales > Bacillaceae > Bacillus > Bacillus sp. V2I10. Next base: position 3,665,648 of record NZ_JAUSYV010000001.1, read on the forward strand.
GGCAGCGCTTCACTTCCGCCTATGTAGTGAATTTCATCTGTTTTCAGGCCAAGCTTCATTAATAATTTGTACCATAGATAGGTTACATGCAATTTTAGTTTTTTCATAGTTCTCCCCCTTCTATTTTTCAGATGTTATGAGTAAAATACTACAGGATGGCCCTCAAGAGACGTCTTGTATGGACCCGCTCTGAAGCATTTTCGGATGAACGATGCATTCAAATTCTTCTTCAGGCGACAGGCTTGTTCGGTTTAATCCTACAATTGCTTTAGGTACCTGGATGGTCTCATCTGCAGTGGTGATGATCACTTCATCTGGTTTTAAACCGATTAAAAATTGATTGGACTTTCCCACTACCCGAAACGGAATAATCCGCACCCTGTGCTCTAGCGGATGTGGTTCCTCGGAAGCTGCAAGTGCTGCCATGACATCCTCTTGTAAGGCAATAGAAATAAGGGGATCAGGCAAATATTCAGCTGCTTTCCGTGCATCTACAATCATGACGGGACTTTTTGATATAGGATCATAAAGCTGATTGCCGCTGTCTATCAGCCCTTTTAAACAGAATGAAATATCACCGATTTTTATTGATACTGAAACGATTTGATCATACTGAATTTTTTTCATTTCTAAATCATCGAGCCGTTTCCTTGAAAAAATCCAAGCTGCAGGAAAACCGATTAAGACAAACAGCCAGCTGATCGGATCGCCAAAGCCTCCTTTGTTTGTCATCAGAATACCATCAAAAATGCCAATCTCCGTCTGAATAAAGTAATGGGCCCCAATCATTCCGCCGCCTACCATAAAGGTGACAAAATAAAAGGTAAACAGTGACTGTGCAAAATATTTAAACCGTTTAAAACCAAAGGCTGACAGCACCATCATAATTGAGACAAAGAGTTTGCCGAAAGGGTGAACCGCAAAAGAAGCAAATGGAGTAAACATCAATAGAATAATACTCGATCCAATAAGGGCACCAATCACAATCCGCAGCTTCCAAATTTTCCTTTTCAATAGAATGGCGGTAAGAAGCAGCAGCAGTAAATCAAAGGAAAAATTTAATAACCATATAACATCTAAATAGATTGACACGTGAAACTCCTTTCCCCAAAGGTGATTTCACATGCCCATTGAAAAATAAGGGCACTGTCCGATTGGATAGTAATAGTATAGCTGAGACGCACAGGTGAAGTCTGTCAGTTACTGCCGATAAAATCGTGTATTTTTGATAGATATCGCGATTATTTGTCGATGAAAAAAGATGGCATTTTTTCGTGTTTATGGTCCTCTCAAAAATGAAAAACTCTTTTTTCTGCCATGCAGAAAAAAGAGTTTTTTTACCTTTAGAAACTTTTTATTTCGTTGGTTTCTTTCCATTTATGAATAATTTGCCTTCAGCAATCGCTCTTGTTTCATTGCCGAAGTCATCTCTTGCGATTACTTCAATCCGTGCTCCGTCAGCCTTCATGTTCGATGTCGCGGTATAGTATCCTTCGTAATGGCGAGGAGACGTTTCTCTCAGCGGCAGCTCCGTTGCATTTTGGACGCTTGCGTTTGTGAGCGGCATATGAAGCACAAATGTTGCATCGAGATCTTCTTCACTAGTAAACTCAATCTTCACACTTTCTCCTGATTTCATATATTTATCTGCAGACGGCTGGATGTTTTCAATGACAGGCGCGTCATACTTTACATATACTTTTACTGTTTTCTTTAATCGGTTGGAAGCTTTGTCAGCAGCAAGAACAGTAATGATGTTTTCTCCATTTTCCAGCAGAATCCGCTTAGAGAAAGTTCCATCTTTAACGATCGCTTTTTGTCCATTTACCTTAATCCAGTCAAGGTTTTCATCTGTTACAGTTCCGCTGACAGTTAACGCTTCTGTATTGAATTTTTCACCGTTTTTAGGATTTTCAACGGTGAATTGCGGCTTCGTTTTATCCAGAGTAACCTTTACCGCATTTGAAGCATCTGTTATTCCGGCTTCTGTACTAGATTTTGCAGTCAGCACGTTTTCCCCTTCCTGCAGTGTAACTTCTGCACGGAATGTACCATTTACAGCTGCTTGTACTGCAGCAGCTTCTGAACTTCCATTATATACATGTACAGTTGTAGTTGGAGCTGCTTTTCCTTCAACAACTGCCTTTTCCTGATTCGTAAAAGTTTCTTCTTTAGGCGAAGTGATCTCAGGTGCTGTCACTTCATAATTCACGATTGCACGAATCATGTAATTCCCTTCTTCAGCAGGTGAAGCTGACCATGCTCCTCCGACCATCTGATAACTGCGTCCGGCATTTTCTCCATTTTCATCTGTAGCGAGTCCCGGAGAGTTCGGGTTAGCTTTTGTCTGAATGTAAACCAAATAGAAGTCTCCATCTACAACGACTCCCTGGTCGAGCAAGTTCACCATTGTCCATTCTCCGTTGCGCAGAGCAGTTGCGTCAATCGGTCCAGCGAGTTTTTTTCCTGGTGCACCGTCTGGTCCGGATGCATCATAAATGGCTACCTGGAATTCAGTTCCCCCTGGCACCGGCCATTCAGTATCCCAGAAACGGAACAATCCGCCCGTTACTATTGCACGCTCATTTCCTTCAGCAAGGGACATTTTTACTGCCCATCCGTTGCCGGCAGCATTGAATGCACGCGCATTTTCAGCAGTGCCGTCATCATACCCGATTTCACCAGGATAACCGATGAATGGTTTTAACGTTACATTTTGAATCATTGTCTGATCGGCTTCAATTTCGATTTGAACGTCTTTTCCGTAATAGGACGGTGCCATTGCTTTGAGCGTATATTCCCCTTCATAAGCAACAATGGCATACTCACCCTCACTGTTTGTTTGAACAGGAGTAATGGCAGCATCCTCTACTAAAAGAAGAGTTGCATTCGGGATTGGCTCTCCAGTTACATCATTTGTTACTGTACCGCTGACCGTCCCCTTTGGCAGTTCTTCCAGAATGAAGTTTGATTCTGTTACATCATCATTTTCAATAGTTACAGCCTGAGTCTCAGACTCATATCCATAAGCTTCCGCCTGCAGGGTATATGATCCGGCACCGTGCACGATTTCATAGCTTCCATCCTGAAGACTGGAATAAGTTGAGCGTCCTGTTTCAAGAACACTTACCTGTGCACGCAGCGGAAGTGCTGCCGGCTCTGCATTTTCTTGACTTTCGCTGCTCTTTTTCACATATGGAGCCGGAGAAATTTTTTCAGGATCTACCTTTTCTTTCTTCTCTATTCCGGCTTTTGTCTCACTTACTGGTTTTTTATCTATGCCAAGACTTGCTTTACTAGGTGTTTCAAGGGCTGTATTTGTTAATTTCACATCGTCTATATACCATCCGTCTTTGACAACACTTCCGTCAGTCGTTACATTAAACTGAACATAAATTCTTTGACCGGCATATTGTGATAGATCCACTTGTCCATCTATCCAGCCTGTTGTAACGCCATTCACACGCAATGCCTGTGTCCAGTTTTCCTGATCTGTTGAAACAAAAACATGACCAAAATCATATCTGGCTTCTAATTCATGCCATTGTTTGAACTGCAAAAATGCCTGTCCTTCTTGCGGAAGATCAATTGGAGGCATGAGCAAATTCATATTTGAGCCATTTTCATAATCACCATCTAAATTTGTAGCATATACGTTTTCACCTGAGGCTGCATTGCCTGGTCCATTTATTGGAACACCATGCTCCCAGCTGTTTTTTGTTCCATACGAGGTCCAGCCGGACGCTCCTGACTCAAAATCCTGTTCATAACCAGTCGAAATCCCTGGCTTTACAGCAATTTCATACTCATCAGAAACGACTTCGTTTGCACCAAAGTCGACAGCCTTCCATTTGTATATGAATGTGCCTTCCATTATCGCACTGCCCGGTATGACCGCCTCGTATACTCCGTCCAGATAATCTCCTGAAATTCTTTGAGCTTCAGCGATTTGCCACTCTCCACTGTTATCCTGATAATGAAGTGAGACATTCGTTACACTCACGTTATCCTGAACAGCGATTGTGAGCGGCAGATTCATGCCTGCAAAGGTTTCATCCGGAGCGGTGTGCAAAAAGACAGGAGCCTCAGTATCTTCCCCTTCTTTTGCTACTTGACCTTTTACTTTGCCAAGCCCTGTCATAAGTGAGGAAACGGCATCATATGCGTTAACTAGTCCATGACCATATCCATTATTCGGAGAGCTTGTAAACGTTGAATCTATAAGCGGTGTGGCCGTTGTGGTGAGGACTTCCTCAATTTCGTCAACAGTAATTGAGGAGTCAACTTGTCTAAGCAGCGCAACTACAGCTGCAACATGCGGGCCTGCCATTGATGTCCCATTCCATCCGCCTTCATAAGCACTTCCTGGGACCGATGAACGAATATTTACGCCAGGGGCTGAAATATCCGGTTTCGTTTCATCATAAGGTGATGGCCCCTGTAGAGAAAATGTACCCAATTGATTATTTATGTCAGTCGCACCAGTAGCAAAGGATTCCGGATAGTTTGCTGGATTGGAGATTGAACCAGGTCCTCCAGGATTGAATATAGTCGTGTTTCCAGCTGAAAATTCCGGAAAAATATCAGCTGCACGCCAGGCTTGGACCATTGGTCTGTACCATTCATCAAGTCCAGATCCTCCGCCCCAGGAATTGTTGACAACATCAGGCGCCATTTCCGGGTGGGGATTGCCATTAGCATCTTTTGGAGCAATAATCCATTCTCCAGCTGCCAATAGATCTACATCTGATCCGCCATCTTCCGTAAATGCTTTAACAGCTATCCATTTTGCTCCAGGAGCTACGCCTATTTGATTGCTGCCGTTTGGTTCAGCCCCTACCATCGTACCTGTAACATGTGTTCCGTGACCTTGATCATCATATGGAGCTGATTGAGCAGCAGTAGCATCAAACCAGTTGAATTGATGATCAGGTGATTCAGGAGCTGCAGGGTTATAACCCCGGTAGTTATCCTTTAAAGCCGGATGATCCCACTGAACACCCGTATCAATGGAAGCAACAACTGTCCCGCTCCCGTCGATTCCCATTTCCCAGGCAGCAGGTGCGCCAATTTGATCGATATTCCATTCTGTGCTTGCTTGCGCCGCTTTAGATTCCGCTGACTTTTGGACAGCCTTTTCTTTTTTGGCGGACTCTGCGTTTAATTGCCTCATTTCATTTGGAAGCACTTTCTCTACCTCAGGAAATGATGCAACCTGCTCCATCACTTCCTCCGTAGCAGTTACAGCCATGCCATTTACGATGTAAAAGGATTGAATACCTTTCGCATTGCCCGCATTCACTTCTTTTGTTAAGTATGTTTTAAGATTTTGCTGTGTTTCAATCGCTTTTGCTCTTAGCGAAGAGACAACAGCAGAACGTTTTTCAAATTTTGCTTGGGCTTTTGAGTCTTTATCTTTAGCTGCTTCTTTCATTGCATCTTTAGCCACTTTACCCGTATCAACTTGATCTTTTAACTTTATGAGAAACGTTACTTTTTCATCTTTTTCGAATGCCTGAGTCAATTTTTTGGAGACTTTCCCGGCCTGTATGTTTTTCTGGTCTTTTACAGAGGTGCTGACGCCAGATTTTGAGCTTGCTGTTGAAACACTCGGAGCAAGCATGGTAAGAAGCAGGATAAAAATTGACAAAATACTAAGCAATTTAACATGTTTCTTCTGCATTCCTAAAATTCCCCCTTTAAATTTAAAATGATTGAAACATATCCCCCTTCCCCTGATCTCTTTGTCAGTTCTGGGCTGTTAACATTAATTTAATGAAAGTATTTTGATTATTTTGTCATTATATGTAAGATTTTTCTTAATTTTCCAAAAACGAGGATATAGTAGGAGCATCCTCTTTTCCTTCGTAGTCCAAATGATCTTCCGCCAAAAACTTTGGATCTTGCAAAAATGAGATTTTATATAGGTTCAATAAGGATGTTTATAGCATTTTTTATGGGGGTAAATCTATCTATTTGAAAAGGAGGTTCTTAGGTTGAGAGAAAAATGATTCGTATTTCCTTTTTTATCCATATTAAGATATACAGTAAGCGAGAGAGAGAGTCTTAAGCCACAATCAGAGGCGATAATGAAGAAGTCATTTCATTCAAAAGTATCGTAAATCGGACAACATAGTTCAATTGTCAGCCAGAGTTTAAGACTATAATGAATTGTCCAGAAAGTGATGGCTGCTGTTGTAAGAGAATTTCAGGCAAAAAAAACCTGGCCAAAGGGGCCAGGTTTTCCGATATTTTATCGGCGTTTATTACGGTTTCTTAAGAATGTTGGAATATCGAGTGTATCTTCACCTTGCTGCATAGAACGGTTTGTCATTTCTTGTGCAGGCTCTTCGCGCTCACGCTTCATTTCTCTTACGTCGCGAGGCTTTGGCATAGGTTTTGGCGATGTATTATTCCCAAAAGGTCTTGATGTGGGTTTGCTGTGGTTGATTTCAACTTCATTGAAACCAGTCGCAATAACCGTCACAACAATTTCATCTTTTAAGTTTTCATTGATAACAGATCCGAAAATCATGTTAACATCTTGATCAGATGCAGTTGCTACAATATCAGCAGCTTCCTGAACTTCGTACAAGCTTAAGTTAGATCCGCCTGTAATGTTCATTAGGACACCTTGAGCACCATCAATTGATGTTTCAAGCAGCGGACTTGAGATTGCTTTCTTAGCAGCTTCTGCAGCTCTGCTTTCTCCAGTTGCAACACCAATACCCATTAATGAAGAACCTTTATTAGACATAATTGTTTTAACATCCGCAAAGTCAAGGTTGATGAGTCCAGGTACAGCGATCAAGTCAGAAATACCTTGTACACCCTGGCGTAAAACGTTGTCCGCTTCACGGAAAGCTTCTAGCATAGGAGTATTTTTATCTACGATTTCAAGAAGACGGTCATTAGGAATCACGATTAATGTGTCAACTGATTCCTTCATTGAAGAAATTCCGCCTGCTGCCTGCATTGCACGCTTGCGTCCTTCAAACGTAAACGGACGAGTGACAACACCTACAGTTAAAGCCCCTAAGTCTTTAGCGATCTGGGCAATAACTGGAGCTGCTCCAGTTCCTGTTCCTCCGCCCATTCCAGCTGTAACGAAAACCATATCTGCGCCTCTTAAAGCTTCTTCAATCTGCTCCTTGCTTTCTTCAGCCGCCTTTTTTCCCACTTCAGGATTAGCACCTGCGCCAAGGCCTCTTGTCAGCTTAGAACCAATCTGCATTCTTGTTTCTGCTTTAGATAGGTTCAGTGCCTGTGCATCCGTGTTCACCGCAATAAAATCTACTCCTTGAACACCGTGTTCTATCATACGGTTAACAGCGTTGTTTCCTCCGCCGCCAACCCCAATAACTTTAATTGTTGCCATTCCATCAATATTGCTTTCAAACTCCAACATACAAAATCCTCCTAATCCATCGAATGACTTCCTCTTGATGCAGGTTATTCAAAGAAGTAACCAAAGAATTTTTTTACTTTGCTTTCTTTTTTCTCTTCTTTTTCTTTTGGTTTTGAACGCTGCTGCTGCTGATGCTGAGGTTCTCTTTGAGACGTTTTCTCAATCTTATCAGGAACAACATTCGAACTGATGCTTCTGCCTTGAATCTTCGCATTTTTATAAGCAAATTGGATCAAGCCTACACCTGTCATATATTTAGGTTCTCTTACACCAATATAATCTGGGCTTGCAATGCGAACGTTATTTTGCAGAACAGCCTGGGAAATCTCAAGAACTCCTGGCATACTGACCGTTCCACCAGTCAGAACAAATCCGCCAGGCAAGTCTCTTACACCCAGTCTCTTAATCTCGTGTAAAACGAGTTCAAACATTTCTTCAAGTCTAGCTTCTATAATATCAGATATTTCAAGCTGATTGAATTGCTGTTTTTGGTCTGTGCCAATAATCGCAGCTTCAAACACTTCTTCTTCAGAAGCATAATCATAAAAAGCATGTCCATGTTTCACTTTAATGCGCTCAGCCTCGTCAGTTGTTGTGCGAAGTCCGATTGAAAGGTCTTTCGTTATGTTCTCGCCGCCAATTGGAAGGACGCTTGTCGTTTGCAGATGACCTTGATCAAAGACAGCAATCGTCGTGGATCCCCCTCCAATATCAACCAATGCTACACCGAGATTTTTTTCATCTTTTGATAATGCAACGGCTCCTGATGCAAGCGGCTGCAGGCAAATATCCGTTATTTCAAGACCTGCTTTTTCAACACAGCGAAGCAGATTATGTAAAATCGTTCTAGATCCTGTAATAATGGTGCCTTCCATTTCAAGACGGACACCAATCATTCCGCGCGGATCGCTGATTTCATCCAGACCATCGACTATGAATTGCTGAGGAATAACATCTATTATTTCTCGTTCAGGAGGTATAGACATAACTTGAGCTGCTTCAATCACTCTTCTTATGTCTTCATTAGCAATTTCACGATTGTCACTTGAAACTGCAACAACCCCGTGACAATCCTGCAACTGAACGTGATTGCCAGTCACCCCTACTACGACTCTTTTAAGCGGTATGCCAACCATTCTTTCTGCCTGCTCCACCGCTTTTTTAATAGAATGAACGGTCTCGTCAATATCAACGATCGACCCTTTTCTTAATCCTTCAGATTTCACATTGCCTACACCTATAATGTTTAAATTATCATCTGCCATTTCACCGATGATAACCTTAACACTGGATGTACCGATGTCTAGACTTACAAAGATTTCATTGTTGTTCATTCTATGGCACCTCCTTAACTTTTCATTTCCATTCTATTATTAGAGGAACAACAATACAATGAATCTAGTTTTACATATTTGTAACAATAGTGAAAAATATTGTGATAATTGACTTCTCATTGTCACATTTATTTTCCATGTCCTTAATACGGACTCTTCTTAATAAATACATACTAAAGTGAGTATTCGTCAAATCCTTGATTTTCCCTCTTAAAAAATCAACTTTTTTTTAGTTTTTGGCGTGATTGAGTCCAATTGGAAATTAAAATTCGTCTGATTACAGCAATATTTTGGAACAGTCTGACACCAAAAGCAAATATTGCTACCAAATACAAGTCTACACCAAGATGAACACCTAGAAAAGCTAAACTTGCAGCCAATATGATGTTGAAGAAAAATCCGGATACAAAAACCATCTCATCGTACATATTTTGCAGATGAGCGCGAATACCTCCAAGAAGAGTATCCAGTGCAGCAAGTATAGCAATGGACAGATAATTCGAATATTCACTGGGAATTCGGAAATCAGTGAGCAGTCCCAATGTTATTCCTAATATTAATCCTAAAATGGGAAGCCACATTATGATTTCTCTCCTTCCTCAACAGGCTTCATGTTTTTAATCCGAATCGCGTCATCATATGGAGGTATGACAATCCGATCCTTGGGCTCCGAAATTGTGAGCCGTAAATTGTCAATAGCAAAGGTGTCCATTGTCGTAGACCCGTTTAGTCTGCTAAAGAGCTTTTCAGCGTCGTCTGAAATGACTTTAATTTCAATTGGATATGAATTCAAACTGTACCCGTCCATTTTTGTTTGACCATTAATATCACGGATGACGGTTGTATTCACAACTCTTCTGTCTGCGATAGAGACATGCTCAGCACCATAAGAATTCAGCTCATTCAACAATCGTTTCAGCAAATCCGGTGCAATGTTTTCAACCTCTGTCTGAGATACTGCTTCATCAAACAGGGGTTCAATTGTAATGACTACACCCGCTCCTGTTACTTCCGTTAATCCCGCTTCATTTTTAAGTTCTTTAAGAGTCTCTTTCAGCGTTTTTTCTGCACTTTGATTTTCGTCATTTTCGTATGTATCAATCAGCTCTTCGTATTTGCGGATCTCAAGCAGAAGGTTTGATTGAGTCTCTTGTTCCTGCTTGAGGGCCTCCCTCAATTGCCACATGTCACGTGTGTCTCTTACTGCCGGTTCCAGAATCGACTGAAATTGAACGGCAAGCATTAAACCAAATATCATAGTCAGTAATGCAAAGCTGACACCCTTAAGATTTTTCTTCAAGGCAACCACCTATCAAGATTTCTTTTCTTGCAATAATGGATTCATCTTTATTTCGTTTTTTTTCTCAAGGGTTATCACGATATTATCGTAAGCAATCTGCTCGACAATACCGCCGGCGATATTTAATGCCTGATCCAGAACAGCAGGCTCGCCGATGGCAGAAATGACAAAGGGAGCTGGAAATTGATTTCCATCCACAGTAACGACAGGACCATTACAATATATATACGAATCATGCGATAATCTTTGTCCATTGATGGCGATGGTACTTGCGCCCGAAATAAGCAATTCATTGATCACTTTAAAAATATGGCCTTCATGAACAATATAATTATTTACATTTTCCCCTTCTGGAATGTAGGAGGAATCCTCCAAAGTAACTTCAATGCCCTCCCCTGCTACACCCAGTTCGCCTACATACATTCTGTACTTTTCAACATCTTCCACAAGATTAAAGTAAATCTGCTTTTCATTCTTCAGATTTTCTTCAATTTCTCTTACTTTTTCCTGGCTTTTAAATAGTTCCTTTTGAAGCTCTGTATTTCTTTCCTCCTGCTTAATCAGCAGCTGTCTTGTTTCATACTCTTTGGTCCACTGTTCAGAAGAAATTCCATTATTAGGACGCTGTTCTTTCGTGAGCTGATAAGAAAACGAAACTAAAAAACCGAGAACAAGCATGATTAAAGAGAGAACAACATATCTACCTCTCATCTTCATTTTCATTTTGCTCTGTCCCCTCCGGCTCTGCTTCTAATGCGGCTCCGTCTTCCGCTGCTTCTTGTGCAGCTTCATCCTTCTTATCGAATGATTCGAAATAGGTTCCGACTTCCATATGAATAATGCCTTTGGAATTTGGCGCAAGCTGGCTGACAATGGCCGGATAATCAATCATTTTTTTTGAAAAGCTGCGTACTGAGGCCTGCACTTCATATCCGTCATTCATGTATAGCGTAATATGCCATGGGTCCGTTTTTTCAGGTGTATGGTAGATTTCAGAAATCGCATTCGTTACACTGTCAGGAAGACTCATGAGTTCCATGGCCATTTCTTCAATCTCTTCAGCCTTGCTCCAATTAATTAGAAGCGGCGCATCGTCTGGAAAAGTCCCTTCCAAAGGATCGAGTGTTTTGCCGTTTTCAAGTATGGGGGAGTATTGATCTCCTTTTACGATATAGGCCACTTTATGATATTCTTCTACCACAATCGTTACTTTATTAGGCAATTGCTTGTCCAATTTAACATTTTGAATCTGTTCAAAATCTGACAGGGCATCATTCACTTCTTTTTCACCAATGCTCCAAAAGCCGGATTTTGCTGTGATTCCACTCATATTTATTATTTCTTCATCAGATACTGTCTTATTTCCGGCAACATCTATGGAAGATACTTTGCTAAGCGGAGATTGAAAGTAGATCACCAATAATATGAGGATGAAAAAGACGGATAAAAATAAAATTAATCTGCGGTTTGATTTTTGTTTCCGATGCTCCTGGAGCTTTGGAACACGATCTTCAAGCGAAACGACTTTGCCTTTTTCCAACTGTAATCACCCCTCATCCCGAAACACTTTCGGGGGCGTAAAATCATCTTAAAAAGAGAAACAAACGGCATGATGTATGCCGTTTAGCAACTGTACCTTCAATAAAGACAGTATACCACAATAAAAGGAAAAAGAGATAAGCATTCTCTACTCATTTACACCGACAATTTCAACTTCTGTTTCCATTCTGACACCATGTTTTTCATAAATTGTTTTTTTAACAAAATCAATTAAATCAAGGACGTCTTTAGCCGTGGCATTACCTGTATTCACAATGAAATTTCCATGAAGTTCGGAAATTTTCGCTCCGCCGATCTGATAGCCCTTCAGGCCTGATTCCTGAATCAGCTGGCCGGCATAATGCGGAAGGGGATTTCTAAACACGCTGCCGCAGTTTGGATGATCCCATGGCTGAGTTTCTCTGCGGTAATCTTTATTTTTCTGAAGTTCTGCCACAATTTCTTCGCGATTGCCTTTCTCAAGCTTCAAAACCGCTTCTAGGCAAATGCCCGGGCGTTTCTTCTGAAGCAGGGAAGTCCGGTATGAAAAGTCCAATTCTTCCGCTGTCAGCCATTCCATCGTTCCATCCTCAAACAGAATATGAGCCTTTACAAGGATTTTGGACATATCAGAACCGTGAGCACCCGCGTTCATATATACAGCTCCTCCTACAGATCCGGGAATGCCCCCTGCGAACTGAAGACCGGAGAGTCCCTGTTTGCTGATGACAGTCGTTAATTTAATTAGAGAGTAGCCTCCTCCTGCAGTAATGGTATCTCCATCCACTTCAAGATGATCCAGTCCTTTTCCTAGTTTAATCACGACACCCTTAATGCCTGAATCCCCAACAAGCAGATTAGATCCCCTGCCGATCGCTCTCCATGGAACACCGCTTTCTGTTACGGTATCCATCGTTTTTTTCAGATCTCCAATCGAATTTGGCTCTACAAAAATTTCCGCAGGTCCTCCGATTTTAATGGTTGTATGCCTTGCCAGCGGTTCATTTTGAACAACTTTCCCAACTTCTGCTTCTTGTAATTTCATTAGTATCTTTTCCATGACAGCCTCCTAAAATAGATTGTTCTTTTCCTGTATGACATTGAAGAAGGCTCATAGGAATATGGTTCGATAGGCACAAATTATTTGTTGCCTTCTTTTTTGAAGAAATAAACTCCTATGACTTCTGTCTTTTTTAAATTCTATGTCTGTATTTATGATATAAAGCTAATTTATTGATAAGCCAAAGCCTGTATTTCTTTATATAACTTCATTGCAGCATCAGGAATGCCTAACTGCTTAGAAGCAGCTGACATTTTTTGAAGATTCGCCCCATTAAGCAAGATAGCATCCATCTCTTTTACTAATACAGCACTTGAGAGGTCTTTTTCAAGGATTATTGACGCTGCATCATGATCACTTAAGGCCCTTGCATTTTTTTCCTGGTGATTCGCTGTTACGTATGGACTTGGTATCAGGATACTTGGAAGTCCAAGTGCCGTTATTTCTGCCAAAGTCGTTGCACCAGATCGTGCCACAATTAAATCAATTCCTTTTAAGACTTCAGGCATGTTATGAATGAAAGGTTTGATCACAACATTTTTCGGCAGATTCAAAACTTGCTCCATAACGTTTTCATAATGAATTTCACCCGTTACATAGATAACTTGATAATCCTTATTTTTCATTTCATCAAGCATACCGATTACTGCATCATTGATGGGTTTTGCCCCTCTGCTTCCTCCCATAATCAGCACTGTTTTTTTGTCAGCCATAAGTGCAGGGTCCTTATAGTGACTGACGTCATCCGTTACCACTTCAGACGCTCTGGGGTTACCTGTCAGCACTGTTTTTTCAGCAGGGAAATAGCTTCTTGCCTCTTCAAAACAAATGGCTACCTTATCTACATAGCGCGCTAAAAATTTGTTGGTCACTCCAGGAAGACTGTTCTGTTCATGGATAATCGCCGGCACCTTCAGCTTAGAAGCTGCATAGACAACGGGTCCGCATACATAGCCGCCAGTACCAATTACGACGTCCGGTTTAAATTCTTTTATGAATTTCCTGCTGTCGCTGACTCCTTTGAAAAAGCGCATGATTGTCTTTGCATTGTCCAGAGAAATCTTCCTTTTAAAGCCGGAAATCTTAATTGAACGAAATGGAATTCCTGCTTTTGGAACAATTTTGGACTCAAGGCCATTATCTGTGCCGACATACAAAAATTCCGCATTTGGGTCATTTTTTTTAATTTCATTTATTAAGGCGAGGGCAGGATAAATGTGTCCGCCTGTCCCTCCGCCGCTTACCATAATTTTCATAGGTACCCCCATTTAATAGAAACTTTTTCAAAAATATTCAAATTCAGCGGTAAAAAAATGATAAACCCTGTTTTTCAACAGGGTCTATTTCATCTATGAAATGCAGGTTCAGTACCTGGCATATCTGCTAATATTCAATAGAACACCAACCGCCATCAGCATCAGCGTCAATGAAGATCCGCCGTAGCTGAGAAATGGCAGCGTAATACCCGTAACCGGCATCAGTCCCGTTACTACTCCAATATTGATCATGACTTGAATCGCAACCATTGTGATAATTCCGATGGCCAGAAATGAACCGTATAAATCCGGGGCACCGAGGGCTATTCTTACACCCCGCCATAATAACAGACCAAACAGCAAAATGATCAGCGAGCCGCCGATGAAGCCAAGCTCTTCTGCCAGGATAGCAAAGATAAAGTCTGTTTGCGGCTCAGGCAAGTAAAAGAATTTTTGTCTGCTCTGCCCGAGTCCAAGACCAAATAGTCCACCAGGTCCAATTGCATAGAGAGATTGAATGATCTGAAATCCGCTTCCGAGCGGATCTTCCCAAGGATTTAAAAACGATGTGATTCGCTTAATCCGATACGGTGCTGATAAAACGAGCCCTACAAATCCTGCAGCTCCCAGCAAACCAAGGAAACCAAAATGGCTGATTCTCGCCCCTGCAACAAAAATCATCACAATACAAGTCCCTACCATAACGGTTCCTGTTCCAAGATCAGGCTGAAGCATAATTAACGCGAACGCGGTAAAAACAAAGCCCAGCGATGGAAAAAGACCTTTTTTAAATGATGTTATTTTCTTTTGATTTTCTGACAGAAATTTAGCCAAAAACGCAATCATGGCAAGCTTCATGAATTCGGAGGGCTGAATGGAAAATGCGCCGACTCCTATCCAGCTGCGGGAACCATTTCGCTCCATCCCTATGCCGGGAACTAAAACGGCCAGAAGCAGAACAAAGCAAATTATTATCAGCATTTTCGCCCAGGTTCTCCATGTCCAGTAATCAACATTCATTAAAAAAAACATGGCGATTACACCTACACCTGCAAAAAGCAGCTGCCTCTTTGCAAAGAAAAATGAATCTTCAAATTTATAAGTTGCCCAAACTGCGCTTGCACTGTATACCATGATCAGTCCAATCGTCAGCAGCAGCAAGGTAATGATGACTAGAATGAAGTCTGGTGCAGATCTTTTTGCCGTCAACGCCGAACACCCCAATGTTATGGAATTAGGGCTCAAGCTTTGTGACGATGCGTGTACGAGCCCTTTACTTTAGCTTATGCACGGCGTTCTCAAACATGTCTCCTCTTTGCTCAAATGTTTTATATTGATCCCAGCTAGCGCACGCAGGGGATAAAAGAACAATGTCACCATCTTGAGATAAGTCAAACGCCGCCATAGCCGCTTGTTCAACATTATCGACACGTTTTATCACTTCTATTCCAGCATCACCTGCTATTCTCTCAAGCTTTGGTGCAGTTTGTCCAAATGTAATGAATGCCTTCACATTGCCCAGGAATGGGATCAGCTCGTCAAATTCGTTTCCGCGATCCAAACCTCCTGCAAGCAGAAGTATTGGTGCATCAAAGGCCTGCAGCGCTTTGGATGTTGCTAATATATTAGTAGCTTTAGAATCGTTGTAATATTTTACTCCATCAATCGTGCTGATAAACTGCAGCCGATGTTTAACCCCTTTAAAGGCAGTCAGAACTTTTTGAATGGCGTCTGTTGATGCTCCATATAGTTTTACAACACAGATCGCAGCAAGGATATTCTCAAGATTATGCTTGCCCGGCAAGACAACATCTTTTATTTTAATAATCTGCTCATCGTTATACCAGAGAGAACCGTTGCTTATATAAGCGCCTTTTTCAAGCTTCTCTGAAACTGAAAAATAAACAATTTGACCTTTGGATTTTTCTGCTGCCCTGCGCACACCCATGTCATCATAGTTCACGACAGAATAATCATCTGCCTGCTGATTTTCATAGATTTTCGCTTTTGCAAGAGCGTATTCTTCTCTAGTGCCATGATAATCAAGGTGGGCATCAAATAGATTCAGCAGCAGCGCAATTTTAGGTCTGAATTTGATTGTTCCCATGAGCTGAAAAGAAGACAGCTCAGTCACAATGACATTCTCTTTAGAAGCATGTTCGGCGACTTCACATGCTACAGTGCCGATGTTCCCAGCGATCAAAGACTTCTTCTGGTCAGCAAGGAGCATTTCGTGAATGAGAGTTGTCGTAGTTGTTTTTCCATTTGAACCCGTTATCCCAATCATATCTGCTTCCGAGATTAAATAAGCAAGTTCCACTTCTGTCACAATCGGGATATTCCGCTCCAAAGCTTCAGCAAGCAATGGATTGGTATAAGGGATACCTGGGTTTTTCACAATATATTCTGCATGATCAAGGAGCTCTTTCGGATGACTGCCGCAAATGACCTGAAGACCAGCAGCCTGAAGTTCCTTAGCAGACTCATTTTCTTCAAGAGGCTTCATATCATTGACTGTAACGTTTGCTCCGAGTTTATGTAAGAGCTTTGCAGCAGCTAAACCGCTTTTTGCAAGCCCCAATACCAGTACATGTTTATGAGTAAAATCTTGAATACTTTTCATCTTATAACCACACCTCAATATAGATTCCCAAAACGGCGAAAACAAGACCGACAGTCCAGAATGTCACGACAACTCTCCATTCTGACCAGCCGGTTAACTCATAGTGGTGATGAAGAGGGCTCATCTTAAATACCCGTTTTCCGGTCGTTTTAAAAGAGATGACCTGTATAATAACGGATAAGGTTTCGATGACGAAAACTCCTCCGATTAAAACAAGAAGAATTTCAAGCTTTGTTAAAATAGCAACTGTGACAATAGCTCCCCCGAGTGCCAGTGATCCTGTGTCACCCATGAATACTTTTGCGGGATGTGCATTGAAAACAAGAAACCCAAGAACCGCTCCTACAACTGCCACCGAAAAAATAGCCACATCATATTGAGATTGATTCCAGGCAAGAACAGCAAATGCTCCAAACGCAACGGCTGCCGTACCTGAGAGCAGGCCGTCAAGGCCGTCTGTTAAATTAACAGCATTCGATCCGCCGACAAGCATGAAAATGATCAGAATGACATAAGCCCATCCTAAGTCAAATGAAAAATCAGTGCCTGGAATACGGATTTCTGAAGAAAACCCATATTGTTTAAAAACGATATAGAAAATGACCGCAATAATAATCTGTCCAATTAATTTCTGTTTTGAAGTAAGACCGAGGTTGCGCTTCATCACAACCTTGATGAAATCATCCAGAAAACCGAGCAGGCCGTAACCGAACATAACGAATAGAAGCAAATACATTTCCACACTTGGTTCTGCAAATTTATAGCTCATGACAAGCGTTGTTACAATCACAGACAGAATTATCATGATTCCGCCCATCGTCGGGGTGCCTGATTTTTTCTGATGGGATTTCGGTCCTTCATCCCGAATGCTTTGTCCGAACTTAAGTCTTCTTAAAAATGGAATAAAGATGGGAGATATCAGAACACTGATTAAAAAACCCATAATAATAGTAAATAAAATAATTTGTTCAAGCATGTTTAGATCCTCCCTGAATAGCTGCATGATGACCGCTTCTGATTACGGATTCATCATATAATAAAAATTCGTGAATTTCTTAAATACATCTTTTATAGCGGATCATAATCTAATCCGTTCATTAATAGCTTTCAAGGCTACCTCACGATCATCGAAATCGAAAATCTGTGTACCGATCTGCTGATAGGTTTCATGGCCTTTTCCTGCGATTAAGATGACGTCGCCTGGCAATGCATGAGAAACGGCAAAATAAATGGCCTTCTCTCTATTTTCAATGGAATGATAATATTCGCCTCTAACCCCATCTTCCATTTCATTCAATATGGCGATCGGATCTTCACTTCTCGGATTGTCGGATGTAAAGATCGGTTCATCCGCATACTTCACTGCAATCTGCGCCATGATTTTCCGTTTTGTCCGGTCACGGTCCCCGCCGCAGCCGACAACGACAAATGTCTTTCCAAGAACAAATTGCTTGACCGTTGAAAGGACATTTTCCAGACTGTCCGGAGTATGGGCATAATCAACGATTACGGAAAAATCCTGTCCTCCGTCGACAACTTCAAAGCGGCCGCGGACACCTTCAATGTCCCCAAGAGTCGCAACTATTACAGATAGAGGTACATTAGAAGCAAGGCTTGCAGCAGCTGCAGCAAGCGCATTATAGATGCTGAATTTGCCGATCAGCTTCATATTCACCTTCTCACTGCCATGGGGAGTGAGAAGATCAAATGATGTTCCGCTTGGAGACATCGCAATATTTTTCGCCGTCACATCACACTCTGTATCAATCCCATAAGTCAATATATGTGCAGCCGTCATATTCATAAACTCGGCAGAAGCAGGATCATCACCGTTCAAGACAGCTGTTTTTGGCTTCTTTTGATCAAATTTATTGCCAAGCTGCGAAAATAGAAGGCCTTTTGCTGCCCGATATGAATCCATTGTCTGGTGGTAATCCAGATGATCCTGTGACAAATTTGTAAAGACAGCTACGTCATAGTCACACCCATGAACACGCCCCATATGCAAGGCATGGGAGGAAACTTCCATAATTGCATGACTGACTCCTTTATCAACCATCGTTCCAAAGGTTTTTTGAAGAGTCAGGCTCTCTGGTGTAGTGTTTTTAACGCTTAATTGTTCATCTCCGATTTTTATGTACATCGTTCCGATTAATCCAGTAGTTTGGCTGGAATTTTGAAGAATCTTCTCAATTAAATGCGTTGTTGAAGTTTTGCCGTTTGTGCCTGTAACGCCTATTAAATGAAGCTTATGTGTAGGCTGCCCGTAAAATGTGTCTGCGAGAAGCGCCATAGCTCTCTTTGTATTATTAACAACAATAACAGGTACTGGAAGTGACAAAGGCTTTTCAGATAATACAGCAGCAGCCCCTCTGCTGACAGCCTGCTCAGCATAATCGTGGCCATCTACTGTGTACCCGCTGATGCAAATAAATAAACTTCCTTCCTTCACTTCTCTTGAGTCCATTTCAATCGAGAGAATTTCTGGATTTTCGTTCACGTTCATTTTCATATTTTGCAGCTGCGAAAGCAGTGTCTGTAATTTCATCATTACCAAATCCTCTCAAAAACCAACAATAGTTTCTTTCTTTATTTTTTATACAAAATCATCCATTTATCAAAAAACGCACAGTTCTTATTTTATCTCATCTTCGCTAAAAGAGCCATATCAGCTTTTAAAAATATCATTGATTAGGCCCAGTTCGCTTCATATCCCATATTCAAAGATAAAAGAGGGTACAGAGCTTCTCTTTTCCTGCCATAAAATAAAAGCGAGGCAAACACGTGTTGTGATTGCCGGCTTTTTTTGTGTATAAAAGAGAGTTAGTTACTCGTCATCTGTTTTATTGTCGCTTTTTCCTAAATACAGGCGGAGGGTTGAACCTTCCTTCAGTTTCACTCCGGCTGCTGGTGACTGCTGAACAACTGTGTCGCCGGAACCGGCAATATCAAGCTTCAGGTTCACCATCTGCTCTCTCAGTTCCGTTGTAGTCAGCCCTACAACATTCGGGACATTTACAAGTTTTGTGTCTAGCCATTTATATTCTTTTTCTATTTGATCTTTTCTCGGTTTCACACCAAGCTCTCTTAAACTGTCTTCCATGATGTTTCCTACAATTGGCGCAACTACCGTTCCCCCGAACTGAACCGTGCCTTTTGGATTATCAACTGCAACATAAACAACAATTTCTGGATCATCAGCTGGAGCAAAGCCTATAAACGACACAATATAGTTATTCTTTAAATAAACTCCGTCTTTTACTTTTTGGGCAGTTCCTGTTTTGCCGCCGACACGGTAGCCGTCTACAAATGCATTTCTCCCTGTTCCTTGTGCCACTACACTTTCTAGGGCATATCTTATCTGTTTTGATGTTTCTTCTGAAATCACACGGCGCTTAGCTTCAGGAGCTGTCTGACTGACAACGTCACCTGTGATCGGGTCAATCCATTCCTTTGCAATAAAAGGTGTATATAGTGTTCCGCCGTTAACCGCCGCTGAAACAGCTGCGACCTGCTGAATGGGTGTTACAGAAACACCTTGACCAAAAGCTGTTGTCGCCTGCTCAACGGGTCCGACATTTTTAACATTGAAGAGAATTCCCCTTCCTTCTCCCTGCAGATCGATCCCTGTTTTTTGGCCGAAACCAAAGTTCTGAATATATTTAAACAGCGTATTCGTGCCGAGCCTTTGTCCTAATTCTACAAATCCCGGGTTACAGGAGTTTTGAACAACTTCAAGAAATGTCTGGCTGCCATGTCCGCCTCTTTTCCAGCATTTAAGTCTTGCTCCGCCAACCTCCACAGATCCGCCGTCATGAAAATGTTCTTTTTGCAGATCTACTTTGTTCTCTTCAAGGGCTGCAGCTAATGTAATAATCTTAAAGGTTGATCCTGGTTCGTAAGAGCTCCATACAGGAAGATTCCGATTGTAGATCAGCGGATCAACATTTCTGAAATCCGCAGGATCAAAGTCAGGTCTGCTTGACATGGCAAGAATTTCTCCGTTTTTGGGATTCATGGCAATGGCAATCATTCCGTCCGGGTTGTAGGCTGCCTGAGCGTTGTCCAGTTCCCGTTCTACAATGGTTTGAACTTTTGAATCAATGGTTAATTTAAGATTTAAACCGTCTATTGGAGCTGTATATTCATCCGCTTCTTCTGGCATTCTTTTCCCTTTTGCATCCGAGTAGAATTTCACATATCCTTTTGTGCCTTTCAGCTGTTCATCGTAATAGGATTCCAGCCCAAGCAGCCCCTGATTATCGATTCCGGCAAAACCAAGCACATGTGATAGATAGCTTCCAAACGGATAATGCCGCTTAGAATCTTCCGCTATGTATACTCCTTTTAGCCCAAGGGCCCGAAGCTCTTTTGCTTTTTCATGAGAGATCTTTCTTCCTTCAGGATTAATGCGCTGGATTGACTGCTTCTTTGTAATTAGTTCATAAGCGCGCTCTTTGGACATATTTAAAACAGAAGCAAGCTTTTCAGCCGTATCTGCCGGGTTTTCCACCTGCCTCGGCACAACAAGGACCGACGGGGCACTCATATTCGTAGCAAGCTTAACGCCGTTGCGGTCAAGAATCTCCCCCCGTTCAGGCTCAAAAGGAATGTTTCTGCTCCATGAATCCTTAGCAAGAGCAGTTAATTTATCCCCTATAAAAAACTGAACGTATCCAAGACGGATATCGATAATAAGAAAAATCAAAAATCCAAACAGCAGCACCATTGTCAGACGCTTTCTGACAGTTACATTTGAAACGCGCATAGAATTATACCCCTCCTTATCCAGGCTCGTTCAAATATATGCTTGTACAGCATTATCTAGAACTTTTAGGGATAAGGAGAAGCTGGTCAAAACGTGAAAGTTTTTAATGACTAAAAAAAGAAGCTTGATCAACGATGTTGACCAAGCTTGCTATTCTACTCAGCTTCATCTTCTTCTTCTTCCTCTTCAGCCTGTTCATTTTCTCCGCTGCTTGGCTGTTTGGGACTTTCAAGCTTTACAATTAATTGATCGTTCTCTTTTACAGTCTCATTTTCCGTTAAATTTTGAGAAACAACATAGCCGTTTCCTTTTAATTTAAGGTCAAGATCTAGAAAATTAGCTAGCTTCATGACATCCCGGGATGACCAGCCTTTAAGGTCCGGCATCGCGACTTTGCCATCTGTCTGTAAAAACACACGTTCATTGACAATCATGTTTGTGCCCGCTTCTGGATATTGAGCAACAATTTCATTTCCCGATCCAAGAATAAGCGGCTGAACATTGTTTGCATTCAGCAGTTTTTCTGCTGATGCTGAATCTTCCCCGACAAAGGACGGCACTTCTGCTCCAGTTTCAGTTTCCGTTTTCTTAGGCTGTTCCAGAGCTTCCTCAGAAGGCTGGATTTTCAAATACTGCAAGCTGTTTTTCATTACGGTATTAAAAATGGATGATACAGGCATAGATCCTGTTTCTGTGTCTTTCAGCTCTGGCTGCTGGACAGCAACATAAACAAGTAGCTCTGGATCTTCTTTTGGAGCCATTCCAAGGAATGAAAAAATGAAGTTATCCCGGCCGCTTAAGTATTTCCCGTCACTTCCTGCTATTTGTGCCGTTCCTGTCTTTCCGGCAACTTCATACCCTTCAATCTGGTACAGTCTGCCGGTGCCTTTTTCTGAACTTACCACTGTTTCCAAAATATCCAGCACTTCTTTTGAAGTCTTTTCAGAAATAGGTGTTCCCGCAACTTCAGGCTTATTTTGCTTCACCACTTTGTCATGATCAACGTCAACAATTTTATCAATGATATAAGGCTTCATCATTTTTCCGCCATTTGCGATTGCAGTTGCTGCCTGCACCTGCTGAATCGGCGTCACTGTTGAACCTTGGCCAAATGCAGTCGTTACTTTTTCAATATCATACTTATAGTTAAACTTACCATTTGCTTCGTTTGGCAGATCAATTCCGGTCTTTTCATTTAGTCCGAACTTGTTCATATACTGCATGAATCGATCTGGACCGAGCTTTTCCTTCGCAAGGATGGCCATCGCTACATTGGACGAACGCTGCACACCTTCTAAGAAGGAAATCGTTCCCCAGCCTGTTTTATTATGATCGCGTATTCTTCCGCCTTCCACTTTATATGCACCTGACTGATACAGTTCATTGCGGTTAAATACGCCTTCTTCAATTGCAGCTGCCAGCGTGAAAATTTTCATCGTCGAGCCTGGCTCGAATGGATAAGCAACGGCATCATTATAATAATTGTTGATATCGCGGACATTCGGATTAAAGCTTGGGCGCTGCCCCATTGCAAGAATCTTCCCAGTTTTAGGATCGGCCACAATTCCGATAATCTTCTCAGGTTCATATTCTTCTGCTGCTTCATTCATGGCATCTTCAAGGAATGTTTGAATCTTTTGGTCAATCGTCAGATATACATTGTTTCCGTTATCAGGAGCTACTATTTTTTCTTCTCCATTTGGGAGTTTAAATCCTTGTTTATCTCCCTCATATACTTTGTAGCCATCTTTTTCTTGAAGATATTTATCAAGACTTTTCTCAATTCCAAACATGCCTACCGTATTCTTTGATTCTTCGTCTCTTTGGGCATACCCGATAATATGTGAGGCGAATGTGCCGTTGGGGTAATACCGGTGGGTGTCTCTGATAAATCCGATACCCGGAAGATTCATTTTCTCAATCTTTACTTTTAATGAATGGCTTATGTTTCTTCCGGCAGAACCAAACTCTACCTGAAAAGCATCCTTCGATAAAATGTCACTGACTTCACTCTCTTCCATATCAAGCAATGGAGCAAGTTTTTCAGCTGTTTCTTCCGGTTCAATTACATGCTTGGGTTTTTTGGGGCTTGTCGTCATGCTGTCATCAAGAACAGCAACCAAAGTATACGTTGACGTATCTTGAGCAATGACTTCTCCTCTTCTGTCCAAAATGGATCCCCGATTCGCCTCAATGCCGCGCTTACGCTCATATTGCTCTTGAGCGCGGGCTGCAAGTATTTCCCCGTTTACTTCACCTGTTGTCTGTAAATACAGGAATCTGATGATTAAGACAAAAAAGAGCAATGCAAATATTAAAGTTAATATTGCTGCTCCTCTGTTCATATTGATATTTTTCGGCTGTGTCATGATTATTCATTAACAACTTTCACATTTTTTGGATTAAGTTCTAATCCAAGCTCTTTAGCTTTTGCCCAGATGCGTTCATATGTGCTTAATTCTTTTACTTGGACTGTTAAGTCAGAATTGATTCTTTGCTGATCCTGTATTTTGGCCTCAACCTTCTGAATTTCAATATTTGACTGGTAGACTGTTACACTGTTCGTTACGATTTGGATGGCTGCAAATAAGAGGACAGATAAGAAAGCGACGATAAGCACTTTTTCCCCTACTGTTATGGTTGGTCTTCTTGTAATGACGACCGTTTGCTGCTGCTCGGGCATTTGTTTATGCTGCTCTTGCCTCTGCTGCTGTAATTTAACTGCTAAATTACTCATGAACACAACCCCCTCTGATTTTTTTGGCTTTCTTTATAGTTTTTCTAGGATTCTAAGTTTAGCTGATCTTGCTCGATTGTTTTCTTCTAGCTCTTCGTCTGATGGCACGATTGGTTTTCTTGTGATCAGTTTCACTTTCGGTTTAAATTCATCCGGTATAACCGGCAAGTTAGGAGGCAGTTCCGGTAATGCAGCAGCTTGTTTAAAGGCCGTCTTGCAGATTCTGTCTTCCAATGAATGGAACGTTATGACGCTGACTCTGCCGCCGGGTTTAATAAGGTCGACAGCTTGTCCAATGGCTTCTTCAAATACTTTCAGTTCATCATTTACCGCAATTCGGATCGCCTGAAAAATCCGTTTGGCAGGGTGCCCGCCTTTTCTTCTTGCTGGAGCTGGAATTGCATCTTTAATTAATTCCACGAGCTCTCCTGTAGTTTGGATCGGCTGTTTTTCTCTGGCTGCTTCTATTTTTCTCGCTACCTGCTTTGAGAATTTTTCTTCACCATAACGGAAGAAAATTTTGACCAGTTCTTCATATGTCCAGTGATTCACCACATCAAATGCGGAAATGCTGGCATGCTGGTCCATTCTCATATCAAGAGGTGCGTCGTGATGATAGCTGAAGCCTCTCTCAGGTGTATCTAATTGCGGCGATGATACGCCGAGGTCAAACAGAATGCCGTCAACCTCAGTAACACCTAACTGTTCAAGTTCTTCTTTTAAATACCTGAAATTGCTTTTTATAAATGTAACCTGTCCCGCATAGTCTGCAAGCAGTTCTTTTGCATGCGAGAGGGCTGCATCATCCTGGTCAAAAGCGAAGAGGTGACCATCCTTTGATAGCTTGGACAGCAGATAAGAGCTGTGACCTGCTCCCCCTAATGTGCAGTCTACATATACACCGTCTTCTTTAATGTTTAATCCGTCTACTGTTTCACGCAATAATACTGTTTTATGTTGAAACATTGCTGTTACCACCTTTATCAGAGTCGATTGTTTTGGATGTTTAAATATGATGTTGAAATGTCTTATTACTCATTGTTTGCACAAGAGACCATTATATATCAAAACCAATCATATTTTCAGCAATTTCGGCAAATGAATCTTCTTGTTCAGTCACATATGTATCCCAAATTGCTTTATCCCATAACTCGATCCGATTTGATACTCCGATAACAACACATTCTTTTTCAAGCTTTGCATATTGCAAAAGCGGTGCAGCTAAATTAATGCGGCCTTGCTTGTCGAGCTCGCATTCTACAGCCCCAGAAAAGAAAAACCGAGTGAATGCACGTGCGTCTTTTTTTGTTAATGGGAGAGCTTTAAGTTTATCTTCGATCAATTTCCACTCGCTCATTGGATAACCGAACAAACATTGATCAAGTCCTCTTGTGATGACGAAAGTTTCTCCGAGCTCTTCCCGGAACTTGGCAGGAACGATCATGCGGCCTTTTGCATCAATCGTATGATGATATTCACCCATGAACATGTCCGTCGCCCCACTTTCTTTCTCTCAGTCACCACTTCCCCCCACTTCTCCCCACCTCCTATTCTACACGTTCTTTTCATAAAAAAAAACCCTGTATTCCACAGGATTTCAGAAAATCGTTATTTAAATTTTGACAATTTTATGATGATTGTTAAAAGAATAGCGAAGCTGCACGATTTCGTCTAAAAAATTTGGACCATATTTATTCAGATAGTAGTAAATATTCCAGGTTCTCTCCTGAAAACCGTCATTTGGTTTGAGAGATTTCCCGATTCTTGTGAATTTATCCATTTCCGCCCGATGTTTTTGTTGAATCTTCTTGTCGATGTGAGATTCCAATAAATCCAGCTGAGCTTGAATAAAATACGCATTTTTCATTAAAAAGGGCTCTAAACTTGCGTCAATTGAGAGAGCTGACTCCCGCAGTTCACGGTGAATCTGTTCGAACTGCTTTTTTGTCTCCTCAATTTTAGGCGGCATTTGAGAAGGTTCTTTTTTTGAGACCCACTCTTTCCGTGCATTTTCCACACCTCGTGTAAAGACATCTTCAATCCCGATCTCCACATCCTGCATATCTGTTTCAATGGATCTTTCCAATAATGTTATATTTAGTCTCGGTACCACAGGCGGCATTTCAAAACCTAAAACCTGAAAGACTCTTTTCAATTCCGCCCAATACACAAGCTCCCCAGGACCGGCAATAAACGCCAGGGTCGGAAGGATACACTCCTGCATTAACGGTCTTGTGACAACATTGTTGCTCAGCTTTTCAGGATTTTGTTCGGCAAGGTGCCTCAGATCTTCTTCAGTAAAAGATAATTTTTCTTCTACTGAATATGTTTTATCTTTTGAACGATGAAGCAAAGAACGTTCGTTATTTTCATGATGATAAAATAGATTTGCACTTGTCGCTTCTGTTTCAATGATCGGCTGATAGCCAACTGATCTCATAAACTCCTGCTGTGCAGCAAGCGCCTCTGAGAATTCTTCATTTTTTCTGATAAACTGCTGGAAAAATACCGATTCCATCTTCCTTAAGTCAGGGTCAGAGGAGTTCATGATGACAAGTCCGTACCCAGAAAACATTTCATATGTAAGCTTTTCAAAAAATTGAGTATAGGTTTTTGATGTACTTAATGTTTGTTTGAGACTTTCCATCAGCGTGTTTGTATAATCTGTTTCACCATACGTTTCAAAAATAGAGCAAATCCAATTCCAGCATTCTGTCTGATCCAGTTCTTTATAATAAACAGGGATTTTTTCGGTTTGTGCGTGTTTGATGGCTTTCTTTTTTATGACTTGATTTTGCGATACATACAAATGATTGATTTCCGCAAAATCATGGTCCTCGCCTGCAACCCAGAAAATCGGGATAACAGGAACAGACAGCTTATCTTCCTGCTGCTTTGAAAGCACGAGAATGGAAATAATCTTATGTATTGTATAGAGAGGACCTGTCAATAAACCTGCCTGCTGTCCGCCCACTACTACAAGGCTGTCAGGCTGTTTCAGCCGTTTAATGTTATCGGTCACTGCGTGATTTTCAGGAAAGTGTTTCTGATGATAGGATAAAAGGTAATCAGATAATTCTTCCCGAGCAAATGTTCTATTTTTTAAATCGTTCATTCTCTTTTCATAGACATCATCATTTGTAATCTGATAATCAAAGTAATCCACCGTATTTAGCCTTGCATGAACCAAATCTTCCACAAGACGGTTTGTGTGGCGCAGGGAGAGTTCAGTAATCTCCATTTGTGTACTTCCTTTCCGGGTTATGTAAGCTTCCGAGAAGAGTATAGCATTTATTGCTTCGAAAATAAAAAAAGTTTGCCTGCAATCTTACAGATATTCAAGGATTCCGGAAATGATTCCATATATAGTAAGAAACGTGGAGATCGGCAGCAAAAGCAAAAAAGAGAACCGCCAGCATTTTTTAAATGCAATTGATAATGAAATGGACGATTGTGATCGGATCAGGATGAGCAGACCTGTAAACACGATGAGGAGGCAGACGAAAAATAATCCGCCGTAAAAAGCAGTTTGCGATAATGTTAGCAGTTTGAAATAAATTGAGAATATAAATAAAATCACAGCAATGTCAGCAGCAAGCAGCAAGGCTCTTTTTTTGCTGGTTGTCAAAACAAGAAAAAGAAGAAAAAGAAGAAAAAAACTGAACAGCGGAAGTGAAACAGCAAATGCAAAAATGCTGACAATAGAATCAATCACAATCATCCCTCCATCCCCCTAATGGCTTGATATATGAAATGAAGTACAGGAACTTCAAGCTTCTTTGTTTTTGCCTGATTGATTAAGTAGCCAATGATTCCATCGATTTCCGTCATTCTGCCTTCTTCTATGTCTTTTAGCATAGATGAACGATTTTGAGCCGTATTCCTGCATATGGCCATTACATGCTCCCATTCTTCTTGTCCTTTCTCAAGAGCCAATACTTTCATTGCCTCATGAAATACATTCTCTGTCATTTTGTTAAACATGGGATTTGAGGCAAGCTCGCCATTAGGAACCCGCAATAAAGCAGTCAGCGGATTAATGCAAGCATTCACAAGCAGTTTCCGCGACATCATATACTTCCAGTCTCCGACATATTCAAAAGGAAAATGATCTATTTGCATCTGCAGGATAGGCAGCTCCTTTAACCTTTCAACTGGAAACAATGGGCTGACCTTAATGCATCCGAAACCTGTATGCTTAACGGTGTTGTCACTCAGTTTTAATGCACCATGCTCCACAGTGCCCACAAATACCCGATGGGCTGTCAGAGTTTGAAGCAAAGGGATATGAGACATGCCATTTTGCAGAAAAAGAACCGTTTTAGACGGACTTTTTTTCAAGGCATTCAAAATGTCATCCAGCTGATATTGTTTGACTGTTACAATTAAAAGCGGTTCTTTATAAGCTGGTTTTTCTTCAGCTCTAAGATTTAAAGATATGGTCTCTTGATTTCCCTTGACTAAACTTATTCCTGCAGCATTGATAAGCTCTGCCTGCTCTTTTCGCCTTGTATAAAGCGTTACATCATTGTTCTTGCTTAAATATGCGGCACTAAGTAATCCTACCGCTCCTGAACCGATAATTCCTATCTCCATAAGCTAATCCCACCGTTTTCCCTTAATTCTTTTATCATACCAAATATATGAAGTATTTCCCATATTTAATAAAGCTGGAATAAAAAAGCCGCCGTAATATATGCTTACATTCGGATTGAATGGCTAAATGGATTTCACTTTTTCTGATTTCTAAGGCACCATTCTGCGAAATTGGGGTCATGGATTTCGCTTTTTCCGATTTCTAGGGCACCATTTTCCGAGTTTTGGGACGTGGATTTTGCTTTTTCCGATTTCTAGGGCACCATTTTCCGAGTTTGGGGTCATGGATTTTGCTTTTTCCGATTTCTAGGGCACCATTTTCCGAGTTTGGGGTCATGGATTTTGCTTTTTCCACTTCTAGGACACCATTTTCCGAGTTTGGGGTCATGGATTTTGCCATATCCGAGTTACAGGGTACGATTCGGCTGGGATTGCGAACCAAATATGTTTTAGCACCTCTGAAGAGTTTTTAGTACCTCGCTGAAAGCTTTTTGGAACTCTAGGACTAGCCTGGGGTTTTCATTTTTTTCAATAAGAAAAGCCAGCTCCGAAAGCTGGCTTTATCTGCTGAATTAAACCGGATAAACCGGATGCTTCCGTTCGCTGAATGAAAGCTGTTTTGTTTCATATAAAGAGAAGCGGGAAATCAGTTCTTCTCTAAGCTCATCTGCAGAAACAATGTCGTCTACAATCATTTCAGATGCAAGCTTATAAATATCAATGTTTTCTTTATACTCCTGCTGTTTTTGAAGGACGAATTTCATTCTCTCCTTCGGATCTTCGATTTCATTAATTTTATTTGAATAAATAGCATTAACTGCAGCTTCGGGACCCATAACAGCTATTTGAGCTGTAGGAAGAGCAATGACGCAATCCGTTTCAAAAGCCGGTCCTGCCATGGCATATAGTCCTGCGCCATATGCTTTTCTCACGATAACGGAGATTTTTGGGACCGTAGCAGAGCTCATGGCAGCGATCATCTTTGCGCCGTGACGGATAATTCCCGCTCTTTCTACCTTAGTGCCAATCATGAATCCCGGCACATCCGCAAGGAATAATAATGGGATATGAAACGCATCCGCAAGCTGCATAAACTTCGCTGCTTTATCTGCTGAATCTACGAATAAAACGCCGCCTTTCACTCGCGGCTGATTTGCAATGATCGCAACTGCCTTCCCGTCCATCCGGGCAAAGCCTGTGATTATTTCAGGGGCGAATAATCGTTTGATTTCAAAAAAGCTTCCCGCATCTATGAGAGAGTCGATGCACTCATACATATCAAATGGCGCATTCTGATTTTCCGGAACAATTTCAGACAGCCTTCTGCCCTGCTTCGGAGCAACTGGTTCTGCAGGTATGGAGGCATGCTGATAATTTTGCGGAAAATAAGTTAAGTATCTTCTCGCCTCTAATATGGCTTCATCTTCTTTCTTTACAAGGACATCGCCGCAGCCGCTTACAGAGCAGTGCATTCTCGCTCCGCCCATTTCTTCAAGAGAAACTTTTTCGCCAATGACTTTCTCTGCCATGCGTGGTGATCCCAAATACATGGAGGCGTTGCCTTCAACCATAATGACAATGTCGCAAAATGCCGGGATATATGCTCCGCCTGCTGCTGAAGGACCAAACAGAAGACAGATTTGAGGAATCATGCCTGACAATTTGACCTGGTTATAAAAGATTTTCCCTGCACCGCGGCGATTTGGAAACATGTCAATCTGGTCCGTTATTCTCGCTCCGGCTGAGTCCACCAGATAAAGCAATGGAACTTTCAATTTTTCAGCAGTCTCCTGGATGCGGATGATTTTTTCAACCGTTCTTGCTCCCCATGAGCCTGCTTTTATAGTAGAATCATTTGCCATTACGCAAACGGTTTGGTTATTAATTTTCCCGATCGCTGTAACGACGCCGTCAGATGGAAGGTCGCCTGCCTGGTTATTGGCAAACTTCCCATCCTCTGTGTATTGTCCATTATCAAATAGACGGTTAAGTCTTTCTCTTACAAACAATTTACCCTGCTGCTGAAGCTTTTCGTGATATTTAGGCTGTCCGCCAGCTTCAATTTCAGCTGTTTTCTCCTTCAGGATTTTGACCAGTTCATCCGTTTTCAACATTGGAAATACCTCCTTTTTTAAGCTTTTAAAATGATTAATACATCGCCCTCATTAACGAAATCGCCGGCTTCAGCTTTTACTTCCTCCACAACGCCGTTTTCAGGGCTGTCTAAAGGTATTTCCATTTTCATTGATTCAAGCATGATCACATCTTGTCCAGCCGTTACTTCGTCCCCTGCTGCCACTAATACATTTAATACTGTTCCTGCCATACTTGCTTTTATTTCGATCATGTTATAAATCCTCCATTCTTGGTGTGGTGAAACAAATTCTTTATTTTACAAGCTCTAAATTAAGCGAAAACCGCTGTTTGCAGAAAAGATGTGCTGTACCTTCCCTGGTTAAATTGTTCATTTGACAAAATATTGATGAATAATGGAAGGTTCGTTTTAATTCCTTCTATTTTCATTTCATTTAAAAAGGTCCGTGCTTTTTCAATGGTTTCCTCGCGGCTTTCGCCGTTTACAATGATTTTTGCCACGAGGGGGTCATAAAAAGGTGTAACCGTATTCCCTTCTATATAGGCACAATCCACAATGACCCCATCTGTTTCATTGAATGTAAACGCTTTAATTAATCCGGGTGACGGAATGAACTTCACAGGATCCTCGGCATAAAGTCTAAATTGAATAGAATGTCCATTTTTCGTAATTTCCTCTTGTGTAAAAGGAAGCTCAGTTCCTGCTGCAGTCCGAATTTGAAGTTCAACAAGATCAAGCCCGGTCACACCTTCTGTTACCCTGTGTTCTACTTGCAGTCTAGTATTCATTTCAAGAAAATAAAAGTTCTCTTTATCATCAACAATAAACTCAATCGTTCCTGCGTTTATGTATCCTACATGCTTTGCTGCCGCAACTGCTGCTTCACACATCTTAGCCCTTGTCTCCCCGGATAAGTGGGGAGAAGGAGATTCTTCAACCACTTTTTGGTTTCTGCGCTGAACCGAGCAGTCACGCTCAAACATGTGAACAACATTTCCATGATGATCTCCAAATAATTGAATTTCAATGTGCCTTGCATCTGCAATAAATTTTTCTATAAAAACTTCATCGTTTCCGAAGTATGCTTTTGCTCTTGTTTTTGTTGAGGCAAAACATTTCATAAGGGCAGCTTCATTGTCACACCGCTGCATGCCGATCCCGCCTCCGCCTCCGCTTGCTTTTAGCATAACCGGGTAGCCGATTTCTGCTGCAAACGAACAGGCTTCCTCGATCGTTGAAATGCCGGTGACACTGCCGGGAACAACAGGTACGAGAGCTTCTTTCATTGTTTTTCTTGCTGCTACTTTGTCCCCCATTAGAGCCATTGTTTCAGAACTCGGACCAATAAACTTGATTCCTTTTCCTTCTGCTGCCTGAGCAAACTCCGTATTTTCAGATAAGAATCCATATCCTGGGTGGATGCCATCCACTTGTTCCCGGACAGCAATATTTAAAATTTCATCCTTTAATAAATAAGACTTCGACACAGGAGCTTCACCTATTCTAAAGGCATAGTCTGCTTCTTTAACAAAAGGCAGTTCAGCATCGGCATCAGAAAAAATGACGACTGTTTCAATCCCCATTTTTTTGCATGTTTTGATAATCCGAAGCGCAATTTCTCCCCGGTTTGCAATTAAAATCTTCTTCAATTTCTCCCCTCCCAAGGTGTAAAAGAATATCCCCACAGAGTACATTTCTTCAAAAACTTTAAATTTCCTGCTATAAATTGAAAACGCTCACTAAACTCTTTTCTAATCTTTTCTTCGTGGTATAATAAATGTAAGTTTTAAAATTTTATTAAGATTTTGTATTCTTATCTTAAACCTGTATGATATACAACGATCAGAGGCTGCAAGGGGGAGAAACAATGTTTAAGGTAGAAAAATTGCTTATTAATTATAAGACATTAGAGGAATTCAAAAAATTTAAAGAATATGGACTGCAGGAGCTGTCCATGCTTGATGATCTTCAGGATAATATCATAGAAAATGATAGTAATTCGCCATTCTACGGCATTTACTTCGGCGAAAAACTAGTTGCCCGTATGAGTCTGTACCGGGTCGATAAAAAGTTCGACGAATATTTTGACCCAAAACAGGATTACCTGGAATTATGGAAGCTTGAAGTGCTTCCTGATTATAAACGAAAAGGCTATGGCACGGCACTTGTTGAATACGCGAAGTCTTACGGCGTTCCAATCAAAACCAACCCAAGAGTAAAGTCAGGTGAATTCTGGTCCAGAATGGGATTTGAGTCCGTCACTTATGACATGGAGCGGGATAAGGGAGAAAATCCTCTTGTCTGGTATCCTGAAGGCGTTTCTGAACAAAGAGGCGAATCTGCATAAGAATATCCTTTCAATAAAATAAAAGAATGACCGCATCTGCGGTCATTCTTTTATTTTTCAGCTCTTTCCAGATTCCCATTGCGGTCTACTTGAAACTTTACCTTGCGGCTGCGCTCATCGTCTCTCAGAACAGCCATATTTCTTGCGCGCTCCATCATTTCAATCAGCATCATATAATCTTCCTCTACAATCTTCAGATTGCTGTGGATGGTTTCTTTTTCAGCTTGGAGCTTTTCGATTTGCTGTTCAAGGTGAGTTACTTTTTTAGTGAGGTTTTCATTTTCACTTTTTAAGTCTGCAGCACTTCCAGAGTTTTCATAGTTTTTCAAAAATGAAATCACTTCATGAAAAGTCAGCGGTACGCCTTCTTCAGACTGTGATTCGCTTTCAAAAGAGGGTATAGAAGGTTCAGCTGATTCTTCAGTCTCTTGTTTGCGGATTTTTTTGCGCTGTGCTTTTGCCATTTCAATTGCTGATTTGTATTGCTTTCTTACATAGGAATTCCAGCGAAAACCGCATGCAGCAGCCGTTCTTGATAACTTTTTCCCTACTTCTTCGAATGCTGCAAGCTGTGTTCCGCCTTCCCGAATCTGCCTGAGAACAATTTCAGCGAGCATCAAATCCTCATCCTGAGTCCAAGCATCCTGACGTGTAGTAGTCATTTTCTATTCCCCCTAATACGCATTTTTTACATACATATGCGCCTGCTAGAATAGATAGACTATCGAACATGACAGAAATCCCAGGGTTACAAGCTGTTTTTTACTGTCTATTTTTGGAAGAATCGCCTTACAGCACGAAGATGGTCTTCACCTGCCCATAGCTCTGCACACTTTGCGATTTCTTCCTGCATTCGTTCTTTCAGGCCGGAACGGACCCATTTATTAATCTGAACTCTTTTATACCCTCGTATCACATCAGGATAAGGAATAAGAGACTTTCTTATAAAATCCAAAGCATCTGCTTCAAATGTTTCAGAATGAAAAATATTCGAAGCAAATCCAAGCTCTTTTGCCTTTTCTGAATTTATTCTTTGTCCGCTCGTGAGCATGTACAGGGCTGCATCAGGCTGCATTTTTTCAAATAACATTGTGCTTCCGCCCCACCCAGTTGTAATCGCTTGATTTCCCTGAATAAACCCAAGCGACGCTTCTTCATTCACTAGTCTGAAATCAGCAGAAGCTGCTATTTCCATCCCTCCTCCTACAGCCGTTCCATTAATCATAGCAAATGTCGGTACAGGAAGAGTCATGATTCTGTATAATAGATCCCCCATTTTAGAGAGCATATGCAGGGCTTCTTCAGCAGTCGTGATATTCCCGAAAACAGAAAGATCACCGCCTGAACAAAACGCCTTGCTGCCGCTTCCGGTAATGGTTGCCGCAAGCAGTCTTTCATTGCCTTCTGCCTCGTCCAAAATCATTTCTAATTCGTTCATCACATCATAATCAATTGCATTTCTTCGTTCTGGCCGGTTAATTTTGATCTCTAATATCCTGTTTCTCTCGCTTGCTAATACTTTCCCCACTTTTATCCCCCTAATAGAACAAGATGAATATCTTTTATTTTATAGAAAGGACCGGCCAAGCACTAGAACATATTTAGATTTCATAAAAAAAACGCAAGGATCAGAGATCCTTGCGTTTTTAATGAAGTTATTATTTGCTAACAACTTCTTTTCCTTTGTATGTTCCACATTCTTTACATACACGGTGAGCTAATTTAACTTCACCACAGTTTGGGCATGCTACCATACCAGGCACTTGCAATTTGAAGTGTGTACGACGTAGTCTTTTTCTTGTTTTAGAAGTTCTTCTAAAAGGTACAGCCATTATTCCCACCTCCTTACAGAGTTTCATTAAAACTTTGTGTTTAAAACAGCCTATATATAAGTGCTAAACAATAGCATTAGCTGTCTTGATCATCGAAGAATTTCGATAAGCCGGCAAGTCTCGGGTCAATCTTGTTTTTGTTATCTTCTTCAGAGATAACTTTCCAATCTTTTCCCTCTTGCGGGGCAGCCTGATCATTTCCTTCAACAGAATCGCTAAAAACCTGCATCGGTACTTCCAAAAGTATGTTTTCTTTAATAACAGGTATTAAGTCAACGATATCTTCTTGAACGTGATGGACATCTTCCTCCATCTCGAAGTCTGCATTCGGTTTTAATAAAAACGTTTCAGTTGTATGAATTTCGAACGGAAATGGAACATCCACTAGCGTTCTTGCACAAGGGAGAATCATCGTGCCAGTCAGCGTCAAATGAAAAGTTGCTTTAGAAGAGCCCAGATCTGCTCTGCCTTTTACTGAAACAGGTGAAATTTCACGTATTTCAGAAAGCGCGCCTTTCATATCTGTCAATTGGACGGTTTCATCAATTTGCAGTCCCTTGTTTTGCAGTTGGTTCAGTTGATTAATAGACCATTTCATATGGTATCACCTCAAGGCAACAAAGGTAATTATAGCTTTCGCAATAATATTTGTCAATATTTTTTCTTTACAGTGTTTAGTATACATGAATATTGTTTTAATGCAAAATGTTCAAGCTGTTTTTTAAGATCTTTCATCCCTATTTTTTTGCAGAAACTTGACTTCATGCTCTTCACGTTTCATGATTTAATTAGAAAAAATGAAAAGAAAGAACCAGGGAGGGATGTTTTTGAAAGCAGTTGGTTTAGTAGTTGAATACAATCCGTTCCATAATGGCCATCTCTATCACCTTCATGCTTCGAAGGTAAATGCAGAGGTTGATGCCGTCATCGCCGTAATGAGCGGTCATTTTCTGCAGCGGGGCGAGCCTGCGCTTGTCTCAAAATGGAGCCGTGCTAAAATGGCCCTTCAGCAGGGAGCTGATCTTGTCATTGAACTTCCATATGCATTTGCGACCCAAAAAGCAGAAATTTTCGCAGATGGCGCCATCTCCATATTGGAAGCATTAAAATGCGATTCGGTTTGCTTTGGCAGTGAGAATGGAGACATCTTCCCTTTTTTGGAGACGGCTGAAACACTTGAAGAACTTGATTCAGACTATCAGGATGCCATTAAGTATTATATGAAACAAGGGATAAGTTATCCAAGTGCTCAGACAAAAGCCTATCAATCACTGAATACAGGCGGGCATGCGCTTGATTTATCTTTGCCGAATAATATACTCGGTTATCACTATGTAAAAGCCATTCAAAAACAGGGAGCTGCTATATCCCCCCTCACGATTAAACGTACAGCTGCCGGCTATCATGATGAAGAATTTAATGAAACCCCCATCGCAAGTGCGACAAGCATACGCAAGGCCATTTTCTCAGAAGAAAACAAAGATATCCAATCCTTTGTACCTGAAACCACCTTGTATCATCTCAAGCAGTATAAATATAATTTTGACACCTTTCATCAATGGGAGGATTACTTCGGATTCCTGAAATATACAATCTGCACGATGACACACGATGAACTGAAACAAATCTATGAAGTGGAAGAAGGCCTTGAAAATCGGGTTAAATCTCTCATTCAGCAGGCGGCATCATTTAAGGATTTTATGGAGCAGCTGAAAACAAAACGGTACACGTGGACAAGGCTTCAGCGTCTTTGTCTTCATATTTTAACCAGAACAACCAAGGAGCAAATGAAGCTCGAGAAAGCAGAAGCCCCTTATTTGAGACTTCTCGGCATGTCTTCGCAGGGACGGACATATTTAAACAGGATAAAAAAATCGGTTGATAAACCAATCGTTTCAACTTTGTCCGCATTCAGCCATCCGCTGCTTGATCTGGACATAAAAGCAGCATCAGTATACGCCATGATTTTCCCTGAACCGCTTCGGTCTCAGTTTATGCACAGCGAATATTCAACAAGACCTGTTCAATATGACGAAAAAGAAAAACTGTTTTTATAGGCAAAAAAGTGACTTCGCGATGAAGTCACTTTTTTTATTTCTCTTTTAATGATTTAAGATAATCTACCGCGTCATCAAACGTATCAATCGGCACAATTTTCATATCCGTTTCAATATCATTGGCAGTTGCGGCTGCTTCTTTATAATTTGATGCAGCAATTCCGTTCTGATTCGGGGCGAAGAAGATTTCTGCACCTGATTTGTCGGCAGCAACAATTTTCTGCGAGATCCCGCCTATTGGCCCGACTGTTCCTTTTTCATCAATCGTACCGGTGCCTGCAACATTATAGCCTTTTGTATAATCCTCTTTCGTCAGCTGATTATAAATTTCAAGTGTCATCATCAGGCCTGCAGAAGGACCGCCAATATTGTTTGTATCAAGCGAAATATCAGGGTCTGTAATCAATTCTCTGTCTGTCACAAGAGATATACCGATCCCGACTTTCTTTTTGTTATCCGGAAATTCAGCTGCTGTTATTTCGGTTTTGCCTTCTTTGCCATTACGGTCATATGTAACATTTATCTTATCGCCTTTTTTCTTTTGGCTGACGTACGCTATAAACTCTTCGGCTGTTTTAAATTCCTTCCCGTCGACTTTAAAAATGCGGTCTCCTGTTTTAAGCTTTCCCTCTGATGGCATCCCTTCAACAACCTGCATAACGTAGATTCCGTGAAACTTGTAATCCACTTTTTTGCCTGCCTTTTCATATGCTAAAGACACTGCAGATTCCTGAGAAGATTCCATCATATGCATTTGTCTATTTAGATAATCATCATCTGATTCACCTTCTTGAACGACATCTTCAAGCGGCAAAAGCTCATGATAAGGAAGGACATTTGCAAGGATGTAGGAAAAAATATTCGCCCTTCCGAATCCAACGGTTGTAAGCGAAAAGCTGCCTTCTTCCTCATAGCCGCCTTCAACTTCAATGATCGGCTCGAGCTCTGTTGCCATGCCAGGCTTTGTTACGTAATAAGGGAGTTTAATAAAATTCAGGACCGCAGCGAGGATCACTCCTATTAAAATGGCCCTGACTACTTTGTTATTCTTCATCTTGCTGTGACCCCTTCCAACTCTCTATCAGCTCTTTTATTTCGTTTACATGCTTTCTTGCTTCGTTTTCACCAATCTCAATGATTTCTTTTATGTTTTTAAATGCTCTTGAACTATATTGCTCTACATGCGGACGTATCATAATATCCGAAGCAATTTTGCGGTGATGGACAAGCTCATCCTGCATAATATCAAGGCTCTGCAGAATCACATCGAAAATAGAGGTGATTTCTTCTGTCTTTTTCACATGAGAAACATCTACAGCAATGACAAGATCTGCACCCATCTCTTTTACAACCGAAACGGGAATCCTGTCAATTACTCCGCCGTCAATGAGGAGCTTTCCATCTATTTTTTCGGGAACAAAAATACCAGGAATGGCGATGCTTGCCCGCACGGCATCTGCAACCGGTCCTTTCGTAAAAACCACTTTTTTTCCTTCGTATAAGTCTGTTGCAACAATCGAAAGCGGTATATCCAAGTCTTCAATATGCTTGCCTCTTGTAAAAACTTTAATAAAATCCTTTACCCGGTTTCCTGCGATAAAGCCCATTTTAGGCACCGTGAAATCCAAATAATATTTGCGTTTAAATAATGTGGCAAGCTTATATAAATGATCAAACCCGAGCCCTGTCGCATAAAAACTGCCGACTAAAGCTCCCATGCTGCTGCCGGCAATCATGCTGATCGGTATCCCCTCTTCACTAAGTACCTTCAATACTCCCAGATGAGCAAAACCGCGTGCTCCGCCAGATCCTAAGGCAAGACCAATTTTAGGTTCTCTCTTCAAAGAGATACCCTCCTCTAATGTCAATTCATCCGTTAGTCAATTCTATGGTCTAAAATGGTCCCCTATTCTCGTATATTGAACTATCAAAGAGTGTACAACCCTACAGGGAAGATTGACTATATTTTATCATTATCCGCTTTGAAAAGTATAGAAAGAAGCAAGAGGGGGACATATTTTGAACGCAGCTAAACTAAAAACACTCGTGCTGGGATTTTCAATGATCATCCTGGCATTTGCTATGATCATAAGCCCCAAAGTTTCTTTTACTGCTTCTAAAGCAGGGCTTGAGCTTTGGTGGGGTATCGTTTTCCCGTCTTTGCTGCCCTTTTTCATTCTTTCCCATCTGCTGATCGGTTTTGGAATTGTAAGGTTCATTGGTGTGCTTTTAGAGCCGGTCATGAGACCTCTTTTTAAAGTTCCTGGAATTGGAGGCTTTATCTGGGCAATGGGATGGGCATCAGGTTCACCTGCAGGCGCAAAGCTGACGGCAGAGATGCGGAAAAAAAATCAGCTGACGGCACTTGAAGCTGAGAGGCTTGTATCGTTTACGAATTCTTCTAATCCATTATTTATTTTCGGAGCCGTCGCAATTGGATTTTTTAACAATCAGGCTCTTGGTCTGCTTCTGGCTGCCGCCC
Organism: Bacillus sp. V2I10; assembly: GCF_030817055.1. Classification (NCBI taxonomy): domain Bacteria; kingdom Bacillati; phylum Bacillota; class Bacilli; order Caryophanales; family Bacillaceae; genus Bacillus; species Bacillus sp. V2I10. Next base: position 3,705,082 of record NZ_JAUSYV010000001.1, read on the forward strand.
ATTATTCCGGCAACTTGGCTGTGGGTTTAACCATGAGATTTCACGGACGGGAACAGACTGATTCCTCAAAAACCGGCTACAAGAGACCGTCCATAAGAGAAGCGTTCAGACAAATGCATCAGACGCGGATCGATGACACAAGGCCATTTGGAAAAATGCTTGGCGATGCTGTTCTTTCCTCTATCCAAACGCTGCTGATGGTAGGAGGATTCATTATTTTATTTTCTGTTTTAAATAAACTATTATCCCTAATATCGATAACAGATTTCATCGCTTTAGCCTTTTCCTTGCTGCTCGCGTTTTTTCAATTGTCTGCTGAACTCAGTATTCCGCTTGTATCAGGTATGTTTGAGATGACACTAGGAAGTCAGCTGGCAAGTGCGGCTGATGTCGACTTGCTCCAAAAAGCAATTGTGACAAGCTTTTTGCTCGGCTTCAGCGGTTTGTCGATACAAGCTCAGGTTGCAAGTATTCTTGCAGAGACGGACATCCGCTTTCAGCCGTTTTTCATCGCAAGAATTTTGCAGGGAGGCTATGCTGCATGCTTTGCATGGATCTTCTGGAAGCCTGTTTATTTAGAACTTGCAACCTCAAACGTTTATGTACTGCCCGTTTTTCTCACAGAAGATACCCCCGTTCTTCTTGCGTCCATCTGGAGTCTTCTCACTGAAATTGGACCGATAATCACGATTGCCTCGTTGTTCATTTATGTTTTCATATATGCAGGGAGGGTTATTTCAAGGAATTAACATATGAGCGATGGATGGACGAAGCACTAAATGGTATATCAACCGATTTACAAGATTTATCTCCCAGTTTTTTATTTTTTTCTTATCAAAAAAAGTGACCCCATTAGACGCAATCTAGTTAAGGGGCCACTCTTTTTTATCGGTTAAATTTCTGCTTCAACGCTTTTTCAACTATTTTAGGAACAAGCTCCGAAATATCGCCGCGGTATTTGGCCACTTCTTTAACGATACTTGAGCTTAAAAATGAATATTGGTTGTTCGTCATCATAAATAACGTTTCTACATTGGCATCGAGCACCCTATTCATGGAAGTGATCTGCATTTCATATTCAAAATCTGATACCGCCCGCAGACCTCTCAAAATCGTGCTGGCATTCTTGCTGTTTGCATACTCAATCAATAGACCCTTAAACGATTCTACCACAACATTCGGCATATCCTTTGTCACTTCCATTAAGAGTTCACAGCGTTCATCCACATTAAACAATGGGTTTTTCGACGAATTATTCAGCACACAAACATACACCTTATCAAATACTTTTGCTCCGCGTTTAATAATATCCAAATGTCCGTACGTCACAGGATCAAAGCTTCCCGGACAAACAGCAATGCTTGCCATTTTACTCCCCCATCCCTTGTTCTTTATATAGATAGATGGACACTGCACTTATGCCGTATGATTCATAACGAGTGAGCTTATAGGTACCAATCTCATCGGGCAATGTTATGCCGGCATCATGTTCGGCCACGATTATGCCTCCATCTTCCACTAAACGAAATGAATCAATCAATTCGATAAGCGCTTTCAATTTTTGTTGCTTGTACGGAGGATCCAAAAAGATAAGCTTAAAAGCAAGCTCTCTCTTCGCAATGGCTTTTAACGCTCTCTCCGCATCATTGCGGTAAACCTCTGCCTGATCCTGAAAATGGCAGGCTTCTAAATTTTTATGTATAGTTGCAACTGCTTTGGCTTCCCTGTCCACAAAAATGCATTTATCAATGCCTCTGCTTAAAGCTTCAATCCCAAGACCGCCGCTTCCGCCAAACAAATCGACAGCAAGCCCGCCGTCAAAATAGGGGCCTATAATATTAAAGATCGATTCTTTCACTTTATCCGTCGTTGGGCGTGTGGACATACCCGGCACTGCTTTCAAAGGCCGCCCTTTACAGCTTCCTGATACTACTCTCATCTTTCTCACCACTGTTATTTTGTCTTTGCTGCTAGAATTTAGCCTGTTTTATCGTATCATAGTGCGTGGGCAGAGACAATATGGAAAAGCTGTGCCCGCTGGTCTTGACCAATCGGCAAATAAAAAAACCCCGCAGGAAACCTGCAGGGTCCTTCTAATCCAAAAAAAGCGGACTTTTTTTGGGCAGAAGGCAAAGGGAGAGGAGAAACCGGAGGAAGAACTTATGGGGAAACGTAAGTCTTCTCCGCGGTTGGCAACAACATCTTCGATTCGATGTTGTTACTATACATTATCCACCAATAGCGTTCACACTATACATTTCTATAAACTTTTTTCCGGATAAAAATTAGGGCATCATCTATCTAACTGAAATCAAACATGTTACATTATGATGAGAAAGAAAGAACAGGAGGAATTCAGTTTGATACAGCGCTTTATTGAGCTTGGAGCCGGCTATTCGGATCTGTATGAATTAATTGAAACCACACAGGCAAATGCTCATCGTGTTTCAAGGTTTTTAATACTGAATACAACGATAAATGAAAGAAAAATGTCATCTTTTGCAGTCACTATGAATCCTACAGACCCTGGACATTTCCAGGCTATTTACTTATGCCTTGAAGGCATTTCCTCAGGAAGCAGCAAACGCCGTGAATTATTTGAAGATCTCGCAAAAAAGCTTGAGAAATCGATTATAGAGCTGGATGTCAAATCCTCCAGTCAATTTGCCGAAAAAGAATTATATTTTCAGTACCTGACTGGCATTCTCAGAATGAACCGTTATTTGCCGCCTTGGCAATAACGAAATGTGGAATCGCCCGTTTAGCGCTGGCAGACAGATAAGGATCCGTCAGAAAAGGTGCTTTTTGCCTTTACTGACGGATCCGTTCTGGCCGAGAAGTTGGGCGATGGAGCTGGACAATAACGAAATTCGGAATCGCCCGGTTAGCGCAGGCAGACAGATAAGGCGCAGGCAGAAAAGGCGCTTTTTGCCTTTACTGACGGAACCGTTCTGGCCGAGGAGTTGGGAAGTAGAGCAGGACAAAATGAAAAGCGAAATTCACTATTTTTCTAGCCGAAATGCACTTTTTATTTTTCAATTTATAAATTTATTATCCGTTTTTTATTTTTTTAGATCAGCTTTTGATCAATTAGCTGATTTTCTTTCTTTCTGGACTAATTTTCTATTTTTTAGCCGAAATTCTCCCTTACTAGCTATTCTTCTGCTTCACTTTTAAACTTCTCAAAACTCTTCTTTCGCCATTTGAATGCATGCAAAAAGCGCAATCCCAATATGGAATTACGCTTTTCTTCTATAGACCAAGTTTATAGTCATATTCTTTTGCTTTATCAATTTTCGATTCGAATTCCAATTTCAGAAAGGGCTTATATGATGGTTCAGCGTGCTTTACAAATGAAAAGGATGATACCTTCTCTATTGTAGGTTCAACATGTTCCATGTCACAATATAAGACAACATACTTTAATTTCTTGGATACGTAATGGATGTTTCCGAATTTACGGAGCATTTTGATCTGCTTTAAGGAATGCATCCAGATGATAATGCCTTGACGCTTTTCAAACATCATAAATAATCTCCCTTTTTATATTCTCCACTTGAAGTGTACCAATTTTCTAATTTTTTTACAATAAGCACCTGAAAACATCTCTGCAAAAGGAGCTGAATACTTTGATTCTGAGCCATACCGTCCAATTATTTTTAGATAGGATGAATGCAGATGAAATATGTTCATGCTGGATAAAAAAAGCTGCAGGTATTCCGTTTCTGTATGTCCAGGTGAATTCCGGGAGGGAACTCGCGGATATTACGCTCAAGATTGAGAAAGAGTCCCGTTTTGCAATGAAGGGAAAACGTCTTACGTTTGATTGCATCTTTGTCAGAGAAGACAAGAATTTATATGTATTTCGGCATCGTTTTTATGTGCCTCAGGAAAAAATGTTCTGCTGCGGAAATTTGTGCGAGGACTGTATCCGTCTTAAAAAAGGAACTTAAAAAACGAGGACTGGCCTCGTTTTTTAAGATGCTTTGCAGCCGCATCCCCCGCCTGAGCCGCATCCCCCTCCACAGCTTGACCCGGTATCAAAAAACGGGTTCCCTGTGGGCACTTTGATATGCTGCGAAACGGCTCTGCCGAGTTGGGCGCTTATTTCATCAAGCAGCGATTGAAGCTCTTTCTCTGCTTTTTTAAAGGCAATCACTGCGTCATGAAGATCAAGCTCGCGCTTTGCTTCCCTCATGGCCTTTGTGATTTCTTTATAGTCCGGATGATATTTGCCGAAACGCTGGACATCTTCGTATAAATCCTTTATTTCAACAAATTTGGCTATCACCTTTTGTGCAGATTTATCTTTATTTAATGTATTTAAAGTGCGGCGATAGTCTTCCGCAATTTCTGACTCAACAACTAACGACCCAAGAAGCTCAGCTTCGTCGATTAAATTGACGCTTTCTATAGTAGCAAACATAGACGGCATCACCTCCAGCTATATTTTAACATGTTTCTGCCGGAATGGTAAATGCAGCATCTCACTGAACAGTGACATTCCACGTTTTTTTCAAGTGATATTTCGAGGAATCATTATGCAAAAGTTCAAGGGAAATCGTATGTGTTCCTTTTTCTAAACCTTTAATGATAAATGCAGCTGTATGTATTTCATCCGTTTTTTTTTCGTCAACATACAGATTCATGTATCCTTCACCATTTACTTTTTTCCCGCGATCATCTGAAAAAGTAAAATTGGGAACAAAGCACTCTATATAAACATTGCGCCCTTTTAGATGATGATTGACAAAAAGCTGTCTCCCTGTTTGAGCACCTGCTTCAACTGCATCCTGTTGTGTTATGCTGATTTCCATGGGAACAGCATTTCCTTCTGGACGGGGCTTTTCATTCGTGCAGGCTGTTAAAGATACGAGCAATAAAATCAGCAGCATAAAGTGTTTCATCAATGACAACGCCTCCTTATGGAGGTAGTTTCACCAGATTTATATCAAATATGTTTTTAAATAAAAAAAGAAAGTCATGGTGAAGACTTTCTTTCAATCAATCCTGCTGCCTCATCGACTGAAACATCCCAAGCATCATGGAAGCCATTTGTACTGAGTTTGAAAACTGAGCTACTTTATGCGGGATGGTTTTTTGATAATAATTCATCATGGCAAGTTTCATCGATTCTGTATCTTGAGGATTTCTTGCTAGCTTTCTGTACCAATACGGCTGTTCCCGCAAAAATTTTTTTAATTCATTGTCTGCTGCAATCATTTCCTGAATTTCTTTTCTCATGCTGTCGCTCCTGCTCAATCTTTCCTGAAAGAAAAGGGATGGTTTGGTGTGTTCGACTGACTAGATGATGAGCCTTTTGTAATCCCGAAAGTTGAAAATAAGTTTTGAATAGATGAAATGGTGTTGTTCATATTATACAAATGCTGATTCATTTGATTGGCATCCATGCTTTTTACAGCTGTCATCATCCTGGACATAAAATCGGACTTCTTTTCTGCCGTACTTTCAGACTCATCTGACTCTTCTCTGTACTTCTTCCATGAGACATCATTTTCTCCAAGCAAATACCAATCTTCAAATAGTTCCTGCCACTTTTTCTCGCCTTTTCTGACTTCAGTAATCAATTTAGGATGTTTTTTTACAAATTCCTTAAATTCTCCAATAGAAGGATGTTCTTTTTTTTCTGTCATTATCTGATCACCTCTGCTTACCTTCGCCTACTATATTTTATTTGACCGTATGAAAACGGTTCGCCCATTTTATGCTCTTTTCCCATTTCGAGCAGGTTTTTATAAAAATCCTGATTGCACAATATTTGGGAGTACTGATAAGATGAAGTGGAGGATAGAAAGGATTGGGTGAGAGATGGAAAAGGAAGAACTGACGCGCTTATTGGCTGATTTAAAAGAAGAAGATGTTCCGGTTTTAAAGCTGTTTCTTGAGGGGCTGAAAAAGAAAGCGGACAAAGAAAACGGATCATACATAGGTGCATTGCTGCATGCACAAGGTGAATATACCGAAAATCAATTCATATTAACCATTCCCAATACGGCAATTATTCAAAACTCCCTGCATATTGTACATGGAGGAATTACTGCTACACTGCTAGACTCTGCAATGGGATCGCTTGTACATCATGTTTTGCCGGACCATCTTGCTGCTGTTACATCTGAAATGAAAATTAATTATGTTGCACCAGGGATCGGCACAGAACTAAAATGTATAGCCTCTCTTATCCATAAGGGCAGCAAAACAGTTGTTACTGAGGGCAAAGTCTTCCGTGATGACGGCAAATTAATGGCTCATTGTACAGCAAGCTTTTTTATTATCGATCGTCCTAAACGATAAGTAAGTAGAAAGAAATGTTCCCTCATGTTATTTCTGTAAGAAAAAAGCAAAAAACACCGAAACCTATTTTGGCGATAAACGGGAAAAAAAATTCAAGTTTGTCATCTTTGTATAGGATATGCTGAGAGACGTGCTTTTAAAAAAGCATAGATAATCTTCCGGCTATAGCTTCTGCCGCCGCATGAATACCATTTTTCACTCAGCAGAAAAGACACCCGCTATGGATGTCTTTTTGTTGTGAATATCAGTCATTAAAAGGCCTGATAAAATTTTGTGTATAGTAAAGCTCATTCACTCCGACACCAAGTCTCGTAAAATCCGGGTTCAAAAGTGTGTCGCGGTGGCCTTTGCTGTTGAGCCAGCCTTCAACCGCCGCTATTCCGTCAATGTATTGGGCTGCAATATTTTCTCCCGCCATCTGATAAGCTACATCCCCTTCTTTCAAACGGTCTGCAAGCGACCCTTCAGTCGGGGACTCATGTGAAAAGTATTCATTTGAACGCATATCGCTGCTGTGCAAAAAAGCTACGTCTGATGTCATTTGATCCCACTCTACAGGAGGAATTTCGTGCCGTTTCCGAATGATATTCGTCAGATCAAGGATTTGATTCTCTGCACCTTTTTCAACAGCCTTCCATTCTTCCGCGTTAAGCTGTTTGGGCTGAATGAGTTCACCCCGGTAAACCACCTCATAAGGACGCTGCTTTACTAATGTTTCTTCATCTAAAGCTCTGACGCTTGAAAGTTCGCCATCAAACTTATCTAAATAAAGCTGAACATACACGTCTCCCATTTTAACGATTGGTCTCGTATTCATATCTTCTTCAGACATTTCAAATCGGTAAGAATTGCCGTCAAAATCTATTGATATACTTGAAGATATCGAATTTGTTTTAAAAACCTCACCGACAGGCTGGCCTAATTTGTACGGCTTTACATTTACCTCTGGCCCGATGGCATATACCGTGGCGACTTTGTTATCAAGTACCCCAACCTGAAGGTACTGCTGATCGTTCTGGTTATAAATCCACCATTCGTAGTCATAGGATGAAGGATCTTTCCTTGCAGGTTCCCCAAGCGTTTCAATGATCTCACTGGAAGATTTTCCGACAAAAGAAAGAACACCTGAATCCGGCATATTTAATTCTTCATTTGATTCTTTTGCAATTTGTTCATTTTCATCTATTTGTTTGATCGGTTCCTTATTTCCATATTGAATAAAAAGAATATAAGTAATAAAAATAACCAGCAATAAAAAAACGGTTTTTAATATACTGCTCAGCTTAAATCCCTCCAGGTCACTCATTTCTACCCATTATATGAACCATTAGATTCATTATACTACTAAACAGTATTTCACAAGATTGGCAGATAGTATATCCTTTTATAGGTCATTTAATCAAAAATGGCAGCTTTTTTCAATTAAGATGTTTGCAATAAAATTTTTCTAGCTTATGATTCACCAGTTTTTCCTTCCATATAAAAAAGAACATGCCCAATCAAAGGCATGTTCTTTCATCGCTTAATGAAGATGATGATCATTCTTTTCAGAAATTGTCGTCAGGGCTGCCCCAGCCTGCTGATCTGTCAGCTGATTTAGGGATAAGTCTCCAAGTGAGACCATTCCGACTATATGTCCATTTTCTACAACTGGAAGCCTTCTGATTTGATGCTCCGCCATAAGCTGTACTGCTTCATCTGCAGATGCATCCGGACTGATTGTGTAAAGATGATCGCTCATAACCTTCGTCACTTGATAAGATCCAGGATGTTTTTCTGCGATACCTCTCACGACTAAGTCACGATCCGTAATCATCCCGAGCAATTGATTGTTTTCAACGATTGGAATGGATCCTACGTTCCATTCTTTCATTTTGACCGCTACCTCGAATACATTATCAAGCGGCGTGCATGCCTGGATGTCATTAGACATAATATCTCGAACCTTCTGCATAAAAAAACCTCCCTGATAGTAAATAAAAAATAATCATTCTGCTAATGTAGTTTGGCCCAAAATAAGATAAAGATGTAAATTATCAGGTAAAGATTGAAAGTTCCATGCATTCGTACTATGATTGAAGGGGAGTTCATTAAAGCGCTTTACTAATGAAAATGCCGTTAGAAGGTTTAGGAGGGAATACATAATGAAATTAGAAAACACAGGACTGGATGGATTGACAGTTGAATTAGCAAGACTGGATGAAATTATGGATGAGCTTGGCATTGTTCGTGCCGGTCAGTGGGATTATGAGCGTGTTACATATGATCGTAAATTCGAAAACAAAGATGAGACGTTTTATCTTCGCATTCCGGGATTTGCCGTAGAAGGCGACATTGGCGGAAAGCATGCAGTAGTTAAATTAATGACACCGCTTCTCGGCAAGCACTATTATCCGCACGGAGTAGAATATGGCGAAGGCGAAAACTTCCCAAATGCCGTTTTAAGTACAAGCCAGAAATTGCTTAAGCAGCTGAAAGAAGAAATTGGACGAATCGTTTAAAGGCACACACGCAAAAGCATTCACTGCTTTTGCTTTTTATTTGGCTATAAAAAACCATTCATTCTCCTCATATTGACAATTATATTTTCATAATTGTTTATAAAAACCTTTCTGCACACCGTCCTTCCGTACTATAATTTAAAGAGAACCATTGAAAGGAGCAAGGGATTGTCTACAATACTCTCAAAACGAAATTTCCTCATCATTTCATCCATTATTGTGATAGGGCTGATTGTTTATTTTCTTCTGCCCCTTTCGATTCCCTTGATTATGGCTTTTATTACAGCGTTATTATTGGAACCGCTCGTAAGGCAATTCCAAAGCAGCGTTAAGCTCAATCGAAAAATGGCCGTATTGGCAGCATTTTTAATCTTTCTGTTTACCATCTCCATCAGCAGTTACTTTATTACTACTAAAGTAGTAGGCGAAGCCATTCGGACAATTGAAAATGCACCAAGCTACATAAATGAAATTACGATAGCGTGGAACAATGTTGAAAAACGGATTACGAATTCTGCAAAGGATCTTCCACCGAAGTTTGTAAATGAAATCAGCAATCAGATAGAAGAGTTTCTTGAAAAAACAAAAACCGATCTTGCAAGCTCAATTAATATAGATAATGTTAAAAGCATCGTTACAAACATTCCTAATTATATGGTAAACATGCTGGTTTACTTAATTGCATTATTCCTGTTTATGATTGAGCTCCCGCACCAAAAAATGCGAATGTATAAACATATGAAGGAAAATACTGCTCAAAAAGTAAATTTTATGGTTACTCGCATGTCTTACGTCATTTTTGGTTTTGCAAAAGCTCAGTTCTTAGTCAGCATTATTATCTTTGTGGCATCCTTTATTGGGCTTCTCCTGATAGCGCCTGAAATTGCGCTTGTTATGTCTATTATTATTTGGATTATTGATGTCATACCTATCATTGGATCAATCATTATTATGGGCCCCTGGACCCTCTATCATCTCATCTCAGGCGATCCGGTGCTTGCAGCAAAACTTGGCATTCTGACAGCCGTTCTTTTGATTATCAGACGTACCATCGAGCCTAAAGTGATGGGAAGCCATATCGGGTTATCCCCTCTTGCGACTCTTATCTCAATGTATCTTGGATTAAAGCTGTTTGGTGTCCTTGGTTTTTTCATCGGCCCGATGATTTTGATTGTGTATAATTCCGCGAGAGAATCAGGCATTATCCGTTTTCATTTTAAATTATAGGCAGTAAGAAAGGGCTGACGTTTATCGAACAGCCCTTTTCAAATGCGATCCATGCACATGGATTTTTTTGATGGAATCATTTGCACAAGCAAATGCAGATCTTCATTTGGTCCTTTAATAAGACCTGCATCATAGAGAGAGGCAGGTTTCATGTATCCGAATAGAACGGCTGTTAATGTGGCTATATCCAGCTGAAGGCCGCGTTTGGGAGGGTGTGTACAGACGCTTCCTGCAGAAGACTTCTGAAAATGAGTGATCTCGTCTTTTTTTATAAGATACGTTCCGCTGTTCCAGTCTGCAAAGGAATCATGGATGTGCAAAAAAAGCGGCTTCTCATGAGGCTCAAATATGTATTGCTTTAAAAAAGATTCGACATCCACAATTCTCCCCATTATCGTGGGCTTAACCTCTGATAGAATGAAAGGATTTTTCAGAAAAAAAGAAAAGTGATCCTGCTCGAATGTACGCCAAATCAGCTGCTCATATCTTAATTCCTTCTGACAGATACAAGTCCAAAGTGATTTTTTGGCTGCATCGTTAAGGGCGATACACTCATCTACATACAGATTATGATTTTCAAGCCTATAAATCATATACCCATCAGCGCTGCCATCCTTAAGAAAGTGAAGGTAAACAAAATGATTTTCTTTTAATATTTCATTTTTCCACCATTCTTCCGATCTGATGATCATACCGTTATTTTCTTTGCTGAAACGGTCATAAACCGTTTGCAGGAACGGCAAAGCGAGATCCTGGCTAAGTTCTTTAACATTGCTGCTTCCGCCAAATGTACGAAGGTGGTGACCTTCCTTGTTCATCGTCCATTTTTTTTCATTTGATATCAATTCCCATCCGAATTTTCTGTAAAAAGGGATGGAAAAGGGATTCAGATACGAAATGGAACAGCCTTGATTCTTCATCCTGAGTAAAGCTTCAAAAAGAAGCCTGTCCATTTTTTGCTTGCGCCGCTCTTCCGGCAAAAAAGAAATAGATGACAGCCCTCCCATCTTTACTTTTTTCCCTGAAAAATAGATATCAAGATCCAGAATGTGGACTTTAGCAATAAGCCTCTCATTGTCAAAGTCACCCAATATCATTTCCTTCGGGAAGCGGCTTATTTCTGTCCGATCATTCTTAAATGAGTATTGTGATAAACGGACAACCTCTTCATAATCGGTCTCTTCTGCTTTACGAATCATAACGTCTCCTTCTCACCTATGCTTTCTTTTTAAGTTCCCAGGATAAAAAAACGTCCTCTTTTTTGGTGCAGATCATGCCAAGCTTCTCAAATAGGCGGATAGATTTTTTATTATGATCGATGCATTCCATGCTGATTTGTTTGACTGATTTTTCACTTGTCAGCCATTCAATAACTGCATCAATCGCTTCATATGTTAAACTTTCCTCATCATCGACCTCGTGTATGTTGTAGCATAGTTCCACACAGCCATGCTCATCCGGCATGCCTTGAATGAATAAGTCGCCTACAATTCTCTTTTCATGATATAAAATAATGAGCCAAAGTCCCCAGCCATATTCTTTTTCATTTCTCTCAAGTCTTTCAATATAGAGCGGGAGCATTCCTTTGACCGCAATTGAAGGCCAAGTAACAGGTATTCCAATTGGGGAGCGGCTTTCCAGTTCATTTCGGTGAAAGACTAAGGATTTTGCTATATCCAAAGAGCAAGGGATAATGAGCAGCCGTTCTGTTACAATTTCAATCATCTTACAGTCACTCCCTTTCATAAACCGTCTGATACTTTCATTTTATGGCCATTCTGTGCGTCCTATACTTAAAGAAAAAAAGAAACAAAAAAGATGTTATAGAATGATAAATTCCATAACATCTCATGCCATCATTAAAAACCTAAAATCGCTTTGAATACGGAAGTCGTCTCTCCGCCTTTATACTGAATATAAAGCAGGTAATAGACAGCCACCCCGGTAATCGCGGTGAAAAACCAGATCAGGCTCGTAACAGGACCTAATTTTCTGTGCTTTGAGAGATTGTTTTTATAACCTGAAATCAAGGTGATAATTCCAAAGACTGCACCTACTGTAGCTAGAGTAATATGAAAAATCAGGAAAACAGTATAATAGACTTTAATATCATCGGGTCCGCCAAACGCTGTGTTTCCTACAAAGACCGTTCTTGAGGCATACACGACAAAAAAGATAACCGCAAAAACAGCTGCGGTAAGCATTGCCTTCTGATGTGCCTCTATTTTGCGCAGCTTAATCAAATACCAGCCAACAGCAACAGAAACAGCACTTAAAACAATAAAGGCTGTACTTATAGTAGGTAAAATAGGTACATTCATTTTTGCAGCTCCTAAAAATAAAAAATTATAGATTGATAAGCAGAAAATTAGAGCGAAAATTACTTAATCGGCTGCGGAGTAAATCTCTTTCTTTCTTCAAGATCATCGCGCTCTCTCTCCTGACGGGCCCATTTAAAGAAAATAATTCCGAGCAGAGTTCCATAAACAAACTCCTGGATAATTTTCATCATGATGCCTCCAAGCTGCTGATCTTCAACAAGAGGCAATGTATTGAACATTTCCGGACCTGTTAAATTCAAACCTGACAGCATACTTGCCGGCACACAAAGTTCAAGGGCGGTGACCCATGCACTTGGATCTGAATAGGTAGAATAAAGAGAAGTATCAGCAAATATGATAAGGGCACAAGCCGGTGTCAACAGCATTCCATTGGCGAATATGTATCCGATTTTTTTAATTCCGCCAAGCTCTCTCCATTCAGGCAGTTCATTCAACAATGGCCACCACATCAGCATCGCCGCAATAAAAATAAAAATCGTTACTGACGCATGGATGATATGATCTGTCTTCACAACATCAAAGACAAGCGGAATATGATAGATTGAGAAAACACCGTTAAAAACAATTAAAGCGATCAGCGGCTTAGACAAAAATGATACGATTTGCTTTACGCCCCGTCTGTAAATCATTGCTCTCCACATCCAGAGCGGAATGCCATAGATCATCAGAGGCGGAATCAGCAAATATAAAAGGGCCATTTGTGTCATATGTGCACTGAACATTATATGTCCCATTAGATCCAGCGGACTGCCTTTTACAGCATATAAAAGGATCATGCTGCCTGCAAAAAGCGCCTTCTGTTTGAACGGGACAGGCTGGCTATCATGAAATCGATTTCGAAGAGGTCCGATTAATAGAAAATAAACGCCAAGAATGACCGCAACAAACAGGAAAAAATAAGGGCTCCACATTGCTCTAAAACCAAACATTTCTAAATTTAACAATGAGTTCATCTCCTATTTCTGCTATAACTCCTGCAACTATTATACACCTTCAATGAAGCGCTATCAATGAACGTTCTATGACATTAGAAGAGCGAAAGAAATTTGATTCAAGTACTCGTACGTAAGATCCGCGGACTTCTTAAAATATATGTTTTGATGTCTATTCACCGCATTCATTTTCACCTCTTACCAAACAAAAAACCGGCCTGAGAATGAACTCAGCCGGTTATCAGATTACCACCAAATAATTGTCATGAATGTAAGAACTGTCAGAAATGCTACACCGATCCCAGAGTAAAGGAAGAGCGCAGGCACTTCATGGCCTTTATGGCTCATATGCATAAAGTAATAAAGCTGGAAAATAACTTGGATAACAGCAAGCAAAAGAATAAATGGAATTTTAAACCATTCTGCAATGCCGTCATAGCCAATTGCTACAAATGCAATGACTGTCAGGAAAATCATTAATGCAAATGTAACAACTTGAAATTTCATATCTTCTTTATTTTTCTTGCGGCGATATGCAAGATCAACTTTTGGGTTTCCTGAATTTTGATTAGCTGCCATCAGTTTATCCCACCATTCCCATTAAGTATACAACTGTAAAGATGAACACCCATACAACGTCGATAAAATGCCAGTATAAACTTGCAACGTAATATTTAGGCGCGTTGTATAAATTCAATCCTCTTTTTGCATTGCGTACCATCAAAGTAGTGATCCAAAGTAAACCAAATGCAACGTGGGCGCCATGTGTTCCGACCAGCGTGTAAAAAGCGGATCCAAGAGCACTGCTTGTAATAGTAAATTCAAAATGATGAATATAATGATTGAATTCATAAATCTCAAGAGCCAGGAATCCTGCTCCTAATAGAACGGTAATTCCCATCCAGAGCTGCATTTTTTTGAAATCAAAGTTCTTCATGTGGTACATGGCGTAAACACTTGTCAGAGAACTTGTCAAAAGAAGCATAGTTGCTGCAAAAACAAGCGGAAGTTCAAACATTTCCTGTGTAGTCGCACCGCCGTTGTTTGAATCTCTTAAAGCTAAAAACGTTGCAAACAGAGAAGCGAACAGGACGGTCTCTCCTCCAAGGAAAAGCCAGAAGCCTAAAAATTTATTTTTGCCTTCAAGGGTCGCCTTTTCAGGTGAGGCAGGGAACGTTTCAGCTGTTAATTTATCCTCAACACGCATTATGCCTTAACCCCCTTATCGTTATCATCATTCATTAAATCTTCTTTGTGAATATGATAACCGTGATCATCAATGATTGAACGAAGGAACATACATCCAAGTGTAATTAAGAGTCCGATGATAATAACCGGATCAGCCCATGCATAATCTGAATGATACAATAATCCAAATGCTGCAACAAACAATCCAAATGACATAATCAGCGGCAGGATGGAACCGTTAGGCATGTGGATGTCTCCCAGCGGTTCAGCAGGAGTCATTCCGTTGTTTCCTTCCATTCTTTCAACCCACAAAGCGTCAAGGCCGCGAACAAGAGGTGTTTGTTTAAAGTTATATTCAGGTGCAGGTGATGATACAGCCCATTCCAGGTTGCGCCCATCTCCCCATGCATCCCCTGCTGCTTTTTCTCCCTTTATAGAAGAAATAACGATATTGTACAGCAATACGATTGTTCCGGCAGCCATCAAGAATGCCCCAGCCGTACTGATCAGATTCCCCGTTTCAAGACCCTGTCCAGGAAGGAATGTGAAAATGCGTCGCGGCATTCCCATCAATCCAAGGAAATGCTGGATAAAGAACGTTAAATGGAATCCTGTAAAGAATAATACGAATGTAACAACACCCAGTTTTTCACCAAGCATTCTGCCGAACATTTTCGGCCACCAGTAGTGCAGGCCTGCGAATAATCCCATAATCACTCCGCCTACGATAACATAGTGGAAATGCGCCACTACGAAATAGGTGTCATGATACTGATAATCTGTCGGTGCTGCTGCAAGCATGATTCCTGTTACTCCGCCCATAACGAACGTAGGAATGAAGGCAACAGACCAGATCATTGGTACAGTAAAGCGAATGCTTCCGCCCCACATTGTAAACATCCAGTTAAAAATCTTAATTCCTGTCGGAACGGCAATGGCCATTGTTGCTACTGCGAAAATCGCATTTGCGATTGGTCCAAGACCAGTTGTGAACATGTGATGCGCCCACACCATGAACCCTAAGAATCCGATTAACACTGTAGCAAATACCATTGACGAATATCCAAATAATCGCTTTTTCGAGAAATGAGGGAGAATATCCGAGAAAACCCCGAAAGCCGGAAGAATTAAGATGTAAACCTCAGGATGTCCGAAAATCCAGAATAAATGCTCCCAGATAATTGAATTTCCTCCAACCGCCGGATCAAAGAATCCAGTGCCGAATACACGGTCAAACATCATAATTGCTAAACCAACTGTAAGCGGCGGAAAAGCAAATAGGATAAGTGCTGAAGCTACAAATGTTGTCCAAGTGAACAACGGCATGCGCATGTAAGTCATACCTGGTGCACGCATGTTAATAATTGTTGCGAGGAAGTTAATACCCGCAATCAATGTACCAAATCCTGATATTTGAAGTCCCAGCAAATAGAAATCTACTCCATGTCCAGGCGAGTTCAGTGCAAGTGAAGCATAATTCGTCCAGCCTGCATCAGGAGCTCCATTTAAAAACCAGCTTAGGTTCAGGAATAGTCCTCCAAAGAAAAACAGCCAGAAACCCAATGAGTTTAAAAATGGAAATGCAACGTCACGCGCTCCGATCTGAATCGGTACGACGGCATTCATAAAACCAAATATGAGCGGCATGGCTGCCAGGAAAATCATGGTCGTGCCATGCATAGTTAAGATTTCGTTGTAAAGGCCAGCTGCGATAAAATCGTTATTTGGCACAGCGAGCTGAATTCTGATAAGCATCGCTTCTAATCCACCTACGAGGAAGAAGAAGCCGCCGGAAATCAGGTAAAGGATGGCGATTTTTTTATGGTCTACTGTTGTTAAGTAGTCCCATAGCACAGCGCCGAACCCCTTTTTCTGAGTTAACGTACTCACAGTGTTACCTCCCTTTTATTCTGCTGAGACATCTTACTTCGTTTCGACTTTTAAGCCGCTTAAGTATTCAGTAAGTGCATCAAGTTCCTCATCGTTAAGTTCAGGATACGTTTTTGTCATCTTGTTTCCTGGTTTGTACTGTTCAGGATCTTTCAGCCAGTTTCTGATATTTTCTTCATTATGAGGCAGAATGCCCGCTACTCTGGTACGCTCTCCAAAGTTAGCTAAGTTAGGTGCGGTTCTTGCTTCTTTAGGACGCTTATCAGCAGGTGTCACCGCATGACAGCCGATACAGCTTTTCTCCTGGAACAATTCTTCACCCTGTTTAGCTAAATCTGAATCTGCAACCGCTTTAGCATTTTTCATTTCCTCTATCCATTGATCAAACTCTTCGCGGGATTTTGTTTTCACTTTAAAATCCATTAAAGCATGTGAAGGGCCGCAAAGCTCAGCACATTTCCCGTAAAAATATTCTCCGGCTTTTTCGGCACGTTTGCTGTCAAAATTAAGCCAGAACTGATTTATGTTTTCAGTGTTTGTATCCATCTTGCCGCCTGCTGACGGAATCCAGAATGAATGCTTCACATCAGAAGCAATCAGATTAAAGTAAACCCTTTCATCTGATGGAACAACTAAATCCTGGCTTGTGATTACCCCAGCATCAGGATATTCGAATTCCCACCAGTAAAGATTCGCTCTGACATTAATAACAACTGCATCTTCAGGTTTGCGGTCCTTCTTTTCCATTGGTTTCACATCTGCGAGTTCAAATGTTGCAGATACAACTGGAACCGCTAACACAAGTAGTAAAAGAATAGGAATAACAGTCCAAATGATTTCAAGTTTATGACTTCCCTCTACTTGCTCAGGAATTTTATTTTCCTCACCTTTGCGCTGTCTGAATTTCAGAACTACATAAATGAAGATCACAGTTACGACTGCGATTACAATGACCATGATGAGTGTACTCAGCACCATTAATGAGTACTGCATATCCGCAACTTCACCAGCTGGTTGAAGAGCGGAAAGATATGGTTCACCACAGCCGGCTAGGACAAGTGTCAACATTGCAAAAATGGCAACGAGACGCAATTTTGTCAGCCTCTTTTCCATAGCTAAATCAAACCCCTCTTTCAGTAAATTAATTCCCGCAGTTTCACAGGAATCGATAATTCCTTCTATGTAAATTCCTAAAAGAAAGAATTTCTAACTTAGTTGATCGTGAAAAGTACCATCGCCACAAAAAGGATCGTTAAGTAATTCAGTGAATAAATAAACATCCACTTTGCCCACTTCAGATCATCCTTCATCTTCATGCCAGATAAAGCAAGCACAAGCCACCCGATGTTCAGTGCAGTTGCAAGAATAATGAAAGGAACCCCGAGCTGAAATAAGTAAAACGGCAAAGGCAGGAGACAGATCACCCAAACCATCATTTGCCTTTTTGTAATGGCAAAACCATGAACGACCGGCAGCATAGGAATGCCTGCAGCACGGTATTCTTCCACTCTTTTCATTGCAAGTGCAAGAAAATGCGGAGGCTGCCATATGAACATAATCATAAACAATACCCAAGCAATCACACTCAGGTCAGCATCGATTGCAGCCCAGCCGATAAGCGGCGGAACCGCACCGGATACACTGCCTACAACAGTGTTCAGTGTATAGTGGCGTTTAGTCCACATTGTATATAAAAAGACGTATGTAATTACGCCGATCAACCCGATTAACGTGGCTGTTACAGTTGTCATCAGCAGAAGAATAAAGCCGAACGTAAGCAATAAAATACCAATCCACAATGCCTGAATTGGGTTCATTTTTCCTGTAACTGTCGGTCTCATTTTTGTTCTTTCCATGATATGATCAATATCACGGTCGTAAAAGTTATTAATGGCACATGAACCAGCAATAATTAAAGCTGAACCAAGTAAAACAAATAAAACACTATCTATATTCTGCAGGAAACTTTGTCCTGTAAAATGCAAGGCAAGCCACAGTCCCGTGAAGGTAGTAATCATGTTAGAATTGACAATTCCCATTTTAATGAGACTTAAGAAATCTTTAAGAGCTGTCGTTTCATGGATTTCTTCCAGGCGGTGTCCGCTCAGATGTGTTTCTGATAAGGTCCTTGAATCAGGCACGTTTTATAGACCTCCTTTTCAATTCTGTTTCTAATAGAAAGAATCGGCTGTATGATAGAGACTTTCTATATCATACTAAATAAAACAATATTTACAAAATGCTTCCTTCTTGATATTAAACCATAATCAGCAAATGTTTTGTGAACAAATTATGAAGAAGTTATGTCGAAATTGTGAAGCAGATGAGCTGCACAGGTTAATTAATTGAAAAGCAGTTCATTCACTGATACTCTAAAAAATGATGGCATAACTTTTTGACCACGATAACATTCTATCATAACTATTAGGAATTTTTTATAGATTATGGAATCTTTTGCGAAAAAAACATCGGCAGAAGAATCCCCCATATAATTCCTTATTAATGTGCCTGTTTTCCTACTATAATAAACAGAGATGATATCAGTCATGTTTTTTGTTGCCTGATCGGCTGAGGCTGCCGCTTTAAAATCAAGCGCACACCCTCGATTTTTGTCGATTTAGATAAACTCATTATTACGAATAAGAAGGTGAACATCTTGCAGCGAGCATTAAAAGGTTTAGGCGTGCTCACATCTATCGTTATGCTTCTCGTACTCTTAGGAGGAGCTTTAGTTACAAAAACGGAATCTGGAGCAGGATGCGGCGATTCCTGGCCGCTATGTCATGGCGAACTGATTCCGTCAGAGATTACCCCTGAGCTTGTCATTGAACTCAGTCACCGGGTTGTAAGCGGGTTAGCGGGCATTCTCGTCCTTCTTTTAGCTGTTTCATCATGGATTTTGATTGGACATAAACGCGAGACAAAATTTCTTGCTGCTTTATCATTCTTTTTCCTGATTCTGCAGGCATTGATTGGTGCTGCCGCAGTTAAGTGGGGACAGTCCGATGCCGTTCTTGCCCTGCATTTCGGGATATCGCTTATATCATTTGCATCTGTTCTGCTTCTTACATTGCTTATTTTTGAAGTAGATAAAAAGTTTGATACGGGATCCTTGATAATTGATAAAAGAATGAAATTTCATATGATCGGCATTATATCCTACTGCTATATTGTTGTGTATACCGGCGCATTTGTAAGGCATAAAGAAGCAAGTCTTGCATGCCCAAATTGGCCAATGTGCAGCAACAGGCCATATGGTCTTCCGGCCACCCTGCATGAGTGGATTCAAATGGGCCACAGATTTGCGGCCGCATTAATCTTTATCTGGGTTGCAATAGCTGCCTACAAAGCTTTTAAATACTATAAACATCAAAAAGTCGTTTATTATGGCTGGATGATTGCTTTTGCGCTAATTTCTATGCAAGTAGTGTCAGGGGCTCTAGTAGTGCTGACAGGTTTAAATTTGGCTGTCGCCCTAGCCCACGCTTTAATTATCTCTTGTCTTTTCGGGGTTCTCAGCTATTTCATCCTGCTTATAAGCAGAAATAAAATAAACCGGCAGGCTCAATTGAATAAGGATAATAAAAAAGTAATCTAAAAAAGAGGGACGCCTTGTGCGCCCCTCTTTTTACATACCCTTAAACATTTCAATGACTTTCTTTCATTGCTCGCTGTGTTCGACTGCAGGCTCTGGATAGTCCTCCCCAATCCTGCCACCAAACGGATAAGCCATGGATCTTAGTGCAGAGTCAAAAAAAAAACAGCCCGTAGGCTGTCTTTTTAATGGGTTAATTCAATTAATAAATCTCCAGTTTGAATCGCTTCACCGTTCGATACGTGAATATCCTTAATTGTACCTGAGAATGGCGCCTGTACGGTCGTTTCCATTTTCATCGCTTCAGTCAGGAGCAAATGATCGCCCTTGCTGACCTTTTCGCCCTTTTCAACCAAAACCTTGATGACTGTTCCAGGCATTGTCGCCCCAATATGATCTTTATTGCCTTTATCAGCTTTCATTTTCGCTGTGATCGTAGCTTTAATGTTTTCATCACGAATAATGACCTCACGAGGCTGACCGTTTAATTCAAAGTAGACAACACGTGTTCCATCAGGCTGAGGCTCCCCGATTGAGACAAGCTTTACAATTAATGTTTTCCCCTGTTCAATTTCAACTTCAATTTCTTCGCCAAGTCTCATTCCATATAAGAAGGTCGGCGTATCGAGAACTGAAATATCTCCAAATTGTTCAAATGTCTTTGCGTAGTCCATGAACACTTTTGGATATAGAGCATGCGCTATAGCATCAAAACTTGTCACTTGTCTGTTTAAGCTTTGGAAAAGCTCTTCCTTCAATGCTTTGAAGTTGACCGGCTCCAATAATTCGCCAGGTCTGACTAAAATAGGCTCACGGCCTTTTAAGATAATGCGCTGAAGCTCTTTTGGAAAACCTCCGTGAGGCTGTCCGAGGTATCCCTCAAATAATTCAATAACGGAATCAGGGAAATCAAGCGTTTCTCCCCGCTCATAAATATCGTCTTCTATCAAATTATTTTGGACCATAAAGAGGGCCATGTCGCCGACTACTTTCGAAGAAGGCGTTACTTTGACTAAATCTCCGAACATATCATTTACGCGGCGATACATTTCTTTGACTTCGTTCCAGCGATCATCAAGTCCGACAGCTTTTGCCTGCTGCTGAAGATTGCTGTATTGTCCTCCCGGCATTTCATGCATGTAAACTTCTGAATGAGGAGAATTCATTCCGCTCTCAAAATCCTGATAGTAGTGGCGCACGCCTTCCCAATATTGAGACAGCTCTTCTAATGCTTCAATATCTGCTTTTGGCCGATGGTCCATTCCTTGAAGAGCATGATAGAGAGAATTGGCGCTCGGCTGTGAAGTTAAGCCGGACATTGAGCTTACTGCTACATCCACCACATCTACTCCCGCTTCAATTGCTTTTGCATAAGTGAAAATACCATTTCCGCTCGTATCATGTGTGTGCAGGTGAATAGGAATCGAAATTGTTTCCTTTAAAGCAGAAATTAGGTCATAAGCAGCCTGCGGCTTAAGCAATCCTGCCATATCTTTAATTCCTAAGATATGAGAACCTGATTCTTCGAGTTCTTTAGCCAGATTTTTATAGTATTCAAGATCATACTTTCTTCGGGAAGGATCTAAAATATCTCCGGTATAGCAGATCGCTGCCTCAGCAATTTTATTTGATTTTCTGACCGCTTCAATCGCAGGCCGCATTCCTTCAACCCAATTCAAGCTGTCGAAAATACGGAATACATCTATTCCTGCATAGGAGGACTTCTCCACAAATTCTTCAATAACATTATCCGGATAATTTTTATAGCCTACTGCGTTAGATGCACGAAGCAGCATTTGCAGGAGAATATTCGGAACTTGTTTTCTGACCGTGAGAAGTCTGTCCCAAGGATCTTCTTTTAAAAAACGGTACGCTACATCAAATGTTGCTCCGCCCCACATTTCAAGCGAAAATAAATTAGGCAGAAGTCTTGCCGTAGGTTCCGCAATATGTTTGATGTCATTTGTTCTTAAGCGTGTTGCAAGCAGCGATTGGTGAGCGTCACGGAACGTAGTATCTGTTAATAGCACTTCATTTTGCTCTTTCAGCCATTTCACAAGACCTTCCGGACCCTGTTCGTCAAGAATCTGCTTTGTTCCTCTTGGAATCGGCTCTGAAAGCTTAACTTTAGGAATGTAAAGTTTATCAAAGACCGGCTTCTTTTTCTTTTCAATGCCCGGGAAGCCATTAACTGTTACATTTCCAATGTAGGAAAGCATTTTCGTTCCGCGGTCTTTTTTCTTTGAAAATACGAATAGCTCTGGTGATGAATCAATAAAAGACGTATCGTATTCACCTGACATGAATTTCTCATGTTTGATGACATTTTCTAAAAATGGAATATTGGTTTTAATTCCTCTGATTCTGAATTCCCTTAAGTTTCTGATCATTTTTGCAGCAGCCTGTTCAAACGTCAATGCCTGTGTCGAAAGCTTAACGAGCAATGAATCATAATGCGGAGTGATAACAGCTCCCTGGAATCCGTTCCCTGCATCAAGCCTTACTCCAAAGCCTCCGCCTGAGCGATAAGCCATGATTTTCCCAGTATCCGGCATAAAATTATTCAGCGGATCTTCTGTTGTAACCCTTGATTGAATGGCATAGCCTGTTACTCTGATTTGATCTTGTGAAGGAATGCCAATTTTTTCTCCGTGAAGCGGATAGCCTTCAGCGACCATAATTTGAGTCTGTACAATATCAATTCCTGTGACCATTTCGGTAATCGTATGTTCTACTTGAACACGCGGGTTGACTTCAATGAAGTAATACTCTCCATTTGCAACCAAAAATTCCACGGTTCCTGCGTTTACATATTCAACTTTGTTCATCAGTTTAACGGCAGCATCACAAATGTCTTGTCTTAATTTTTCATCAACAGAAACGCTTGGAGCTACTTCAACCACTTTTTGATGACGTCTTTGCACGGAACAATCACGTTCATACAAATGAATGATATTGCCGTGTTCATCACCAATAATTTGCACTTCAATGTGCTTAGGGTTTTCAATTAGCTTCTCAACGTAAACTTCATCGTTGCCAAATGCAGCTTTCGCTTCAGATTTGGCACGTTCATAGGATTCTTTAACAGCTGCAGCGCTGCGCACAATTCTCATGCCGCGTCCGCCGCCTCCAAGTGAAGCTTTAATAATGAAAGGATAGCCATTTTCACGGCCAAACTCTACAACATCCTCTAAGCTTTGCACAGGTCCTTTGCTGCCCGGAATGACCGGAATATTTGCGAGCTCCGCCTGCTTTCTTGCTTTAACTTTGTCCCCAAACATATCGAGATGCTTGGATTTTGGGCCAATAAAGATGATTCCCTCTTCCTCGCATCTTCTTGCAAAGTGAATATTTTCCGATAAAAATCCATAGCCAGGATGGATAGCATCCACATGATTGGCTTTGGCAATCTCAATAATGCCATCAATATCCAAATAAGCATCGATCGGTTTTTTTCCTTCGCCAACTATGTATGCTTCGTCTGCTTTGTAACGGTGAAACGATCCTGAATCTTCTTTAGAATAGATAGCTACTGTCCGGATGTTAAGCTCCGTGCAGGCACGGAATACACGGATGGCAATTTCACCACGGTTTGCAACGAGTATTTTCTGAATGTTTTTCTGCGACATACGAATCCTCCTTAAGCTTCATCACTTGCATTACTAAAAGTATAACACATTTATAATTAGTATAACACTTTTATTCTATTGAAATGGGACAGTATTTCCGTGTATTTCACTTACCGGCTTAGGTTCAGTCTTCTGATAGGTAGCCCGGTATTTAATAAACATGGAGATGTTAATGAGAAGCCCCATTGAAAGCATTAATAGGATCATAGAGGAGCCTCCGTAGCTGATAAATGGAAGAGTAACTCCTGTAATTGGCAACAGCCCCGTTAATCCTCCAACGTTAATCGCTGTCTGTATACCAATCATACTTGAAATGCCAATTGCAAGCAGTGTCCCAAATGCATCTTCACAGTTTCTGGCAATGTGAAAACCTTTCAGCACGATAAAAGCAAGTAGGATCAGGACAAACGCCACTCCAAATATCCCCAGCTCTTCAGAGATGATTGCCAGAATAAAATCTGTGTGCGATTCAGGCAAATAGCCGTATTTTTGAACGCTTTCCCCTAGGCCAAGCCCAGTCAATCCGCTAGAACCAATGGCATAATAAGAATTGATTAAATGGAAGCCCGAGTCCGCTGCATCTCCGAAAGGATCCATAAATCCTACAAACCGGCTGACCCGCTCTGTTGTAAAAATCTTGTCCCATTTCAGCAAAACTAAAGGGCTGATCGCTGCAAGACCGGCAAGCCCCAATATAATAAGCTTGAAAATATTTTTCATGCCAAGTCCAGAACAAACGACCATTGAAAGAGCAATCATGCCAATGATAGATGCCGAGCCAATGTCAGGCTGCAGGATAATCAGTACACATATAAACCCTGTAAAAATAATGGGAGGCAGCACACCTCTTCCGAAATGATCAATGTAGGATTGTTTTTTTTCGTACACCGCTGCAAGATAAAGGATGACGCTGAGCTTTACAAATTCTGCCGGCTGAAGCTTAAATCCGAACAGCGAAAACCAGCTTCTTGCACCGCCTGCAACAGAGCCGAATACGAAAATAGCAAGGAGCATCAGGATGGAAAGCATGACTACGCCCCTGATAAATAAAGGACTTAAATAAGCTCTGTAAGGAAAGAACATGGTAATTAGAAGGACCACAAGCCCCAGTGCAGTAAAAATTGCCTGCCTTTGGAAAAAGTGATCACTTTCATAGCCCCACCTGGCAACGGCAGAAATCATACTTGAACTGTACACCATCACGAGACCAAACCCGCATAAGAGGATAACAGCAAGCAGTAGTGAATAATCATATGATTTTAGAATTTTTTTTATCATTTTATCGCTTCCTATCATGACTTGTTGCTGCATTCTGGATGATTTTATTTTCCTAGTTAGAAATTCGAGATTAAAGCGAAAATTCCTTCCATTGTGTTTTCTTCTTCCGAACGCACGCCTTATGGTAACCCGGCAAACGTGCGTAAACAAGTTATAAAAGTATGTAGGTCTTTTGTTATGGTATGTTCGCATAAATTGTTTTTTATGCAGAGGTTGTTCACGGCAGTTCGATTTCGCACCCTATTTTATGATAATTCAAAAGCATATTTATTACTGACTAGTGAAAGCAGCAAAGTTTATGATAAGTGCTTTATAAAAAAACTCAAACTGTCTAAATGAACAGTTTGAGTTTTATTGTTATTTCTTTGTGAACGCTTCATGCAATGCCGACATTTCTCTTTCGAGTGTGTCAAGGATTACTTTTCCTTCCCGTTCATCAATCAGATTCAGCCTGACGGCAAAATCAATTTCTCTTGATAGTCCAAACATTTGTGTATCTAAAACCTCTTCATAAAGAGGACATTGAGGCATCGTCAAATTGTCCATTTGGACTTGAATCAGCTTCGTAATTTTATCAGCATCTGCCTTTAAGAGCGCAAGTGCTTTTTCTCGATGATCAATCGCAATCTCAGACGCCAATTGAACCCCTCCGTTCCCGAGCGATTACCCTAATCTATCTATTAATATTATAGTGAAAACAGTAAAAAATCAAGAAAAAACAAGGTGTTATTCTTAAGTGAACTTATTTCCGGACAAAGATACATCAGAAAATGCTCAATTCATACTTTTCAGACAAAAGATGAAGCAGCTTAATGCCTGCAATACTGTTCCCTTTTTTATCAAGAGACGGTCCAAAAATTCCGATTCCAAAATGATAAGGCACGATTCCCATAATACCCCCGGACACTCCGCTTTTAGCAGGTATTCCAACTTTTATTGCAAATTCCCCTGATGCATTGTACATTCCGCATGTCACCATAAACGTTTTGCAAATACGGGCAATATCTTTGGGGATAATTTGTTTTTCTGTTTGAGGATGCTTGCCATCAAGAGCGAAGACTGCTCCGATTATTGCAAGATCGAGACTGTGCATTTGTACGGCACATTGCTTTGAATATAAATCAATTAAGTCCTCTACATCACCGTCAATGATTCCGTCTTTCTTCATGAAGTAGCAAAGTGACCGGTTCAGCCAAGCATTTTCAAATTCAGAAGAAGCTATTTCATGACAGACTTTAATATCTTTATTGAAGGTTAATTCTTTTGTGAATGCTAAAAAACGGGATAATTTTTCTTCCTTGTCAGATCCTTTAATCATATTCGTAACCGCAAGAGCGCCTGCGTTGATCATCGGATTAAGCGGCCGCTGATTTTCATGAGTTTCAAGCTTGACGATTGAGTTAAACGGATCTCCAGTTGGCTCCATGCCCACTCTATCAAACACAAAGGATTCACCATGATCCATTAGCACAAGAGCAAGTGTCAGCACTTTTGATATACTTTGCAGGGTAAAGCTTTTTTCAATATCCCCTGCTGACATACATGTATTTTCAACATGATAAATCGCAACAGACAAATCATTTTGATCTGCTTCGCCAAGTGCGGGAATATAGTCAGCTATCTTTCCATCCTTCGTAACTTCCCTTGCAATGCTCACAAGCCGCTCAAGCTCTTCGTTAGTTTGACATGGCATGACCCGTTCACCTCTTCTTTCAGTATGAGGTGTTAGTTTGCCCAATTAACTTCATGCCAATGTCCCCCATGACAAAATCACAGAAAGCGCTTATAATTTTTTATGAAAGGACGTGTAGCAATGGACTCAATCATTATGATAAAAGGAAATATCGCCTTTCCAATCACACTGGATCCCGGTGTATGGATTTTTGACGACAGAAAAGTCGATCTGACTGTTTATTTTGATGAGAATAACAAAGAGCGAAACGAACTAGAAGAGTATACGAAGGCCGTCTCAAAACACTGGGACCGGGAAATACGCGAAGGAGCAAAGCTCCCAGACAGCAAAAACGAAAAGCGCACTGAAAAAGAAAGAATCTTAAACGGAACTTTCGGAATTCCGCTGCTTCCTTTCCTAAAAAATGCCGAGCCTGCTTCAACAGCTGAATATGCTGTATTTAAAACCAATCAAGGAGAGGTTAGAATGACACTTGTGGAAGCATCTGCCCTCATCCTTGGATTCAGTAAAAATGGGAAACCGCTGACTGACGAAGGACCTGTTACCCTTTATTATGGTGATGGCAGCAACAGGGATAACCCCATTACAAACACAAGAGAAATAATAATTGAGTAATAAAAGCCGCTATTATCAGCGGCTTTTCCCATTTTTCACAATAAATCTGCGGCGAGCTGCGCAAGACCTGAGCGCTCTCCCTTTACTAATCTTACATGACCCGCTATATGCTGATCCTTAAACTTCTCAACAACATAGGTTAACCCATTATTGTATTCATCAAGGTAAGGATGATCAATTTGTTCAGGATCCCCCATTAAGACAATTTTGCTTTTTTCCCCTACTCTGGTCAAAATCGTCTTAACTTCGTGTTTTGTTAAATTCTGGGCTTCATCGATAATAATGAACTGCTCAGGGATGCTTCTTCCCCGAATATACGTGAGGGCCTCTACTTCAATTGATCCCATGCCTGCTAAAATGGCATCCAGCTCACCAGGTTTTTTCGCATTAAAAAGATATTCTAGATTATCATAAATCGGCTGCATCCAAGGCCTTAATTTTTCCTGTTTTTCACCAGGCAGATAGCCAATATCCTTCCCAACAGGAACAATTGGCCTTGCAACGAGCAATTTTTTAAAAGTGCCTAAATCTTCTGTCTGCATCAGACCTGCAGCTAAAGCGAGCAGCGTTTTCCCGGTGCCTGCTTTTCCAATTAATGTGACAAGAGGCATGTCATTTCTGAGAAGCAGCTCCATCGCCATCGTCTGCTGAACATTTCTTGGCCGAATCCCCCATATGTGATCGTGATCAAAAACGAGTCTTTTTACCTTTTTCCCGGTTTTATCCACGGTTCCTATCGCAGAAGCAGAGCCGCCAAGCGAATTTTTCATAATGACAAATTGATTCGGATAAAATGGATGATTTGTCACCTCAGACAAAATCAATTCATTTTTCTCATAAAATCGATTCATATCATCACCGCTTATATACAAATCAAGATATCCCGTATAGATTCTGTCAATTTCAACGACCCTGTCACTAAGAAAATCCTCTGCAAGCAGTCCGATTGCATCAGCTTTTACCCTGACCAGCGTATCTTTGCTCACTAAAATGACAGGTCTTCCGTTTTCCGCTGTTTCCTCTTCAATTGAAAGATTTTTCGCTACTGCAAGAATGCGATTATCATTTGTTTTTTCTATAAAAATCTCCTGAAGTTCATGAAAAGAGCGATGATTCAGCTCAATCCTTAAAAAACCGCCGCTTGGCAAAGGGATTTTTTCATGAAGCTTTCCAATCAGCCTTAGGCCATCAATCAGTTTGGAAACATGTCTTGCATTTCGTCCTATTTCATCCATATACCGCTTTTTTGAATCGACCTCTTCAAGAACGACTGCCGGAATCACTACTTCATTTTCTTCAAAAGAAAAAATGGAATTCGGATCTTGCAGTAAGACATTCGTATCCAAAACATAGATTTTACTCAACCTTCCGCCTCCTACCCAGTTCAGGTTTTTATAGTGTACTGCACTTATAAGTCAGACTAAGATAATCAAGCTGTAATTGAAGCGTTGCTAAAATATATGAAATGGTGCATAAAGATAGAAGATTTATTAGACAATAAAATTAAAAAGCATGGTCTAAAAAGGAGTGATTTCATGCGCAACTTTGTTTTTTCAGCACTGTTTATTCTGCTCGCTTTAACAGCATGCACAGTGAATCAGGGCTCTCAGGGAGACACACCCGAAGATCACAACGGAAAGCCCATTAATGTCAGAAACACAGTAAATGAACCAGTGGAAAAAAAATCAGGTGAACAGATTTCTAAGCGCCTGGTCAATCTTGCAGGACGTGTTCCAGGAGTAAATGACGTCAGCGCAGTTGTTCTAGGCAGGTATGCAGTAGTAGGCATTGATGTAAATTCTGAACTTGACCGCAACAAAGTCGAATCCATTAAATATGCTGTTGCTGAAAGCATTCAGCATGATCCATATGGAGCAAACGCGGTGATCATTGCTGATGCGGATACAACAGTCCGACTGCGGGAAATGGGTAAAGATCTTCAGCAGGGACAGCCAGTTGGAGGCATTCTTGACGAGCTTGCCGCAATAGTAGGCCGCGTCATGCCTGAAATTCCAAATGATATGCTGAATAATAATAATAATAATCAAAACAGACCAACGGAACAAGATAACGATCAGCTGAATGAAAAGGAGCAAAAAGAGCTTGATCGTGAACAGGAAGATCAATCTCAGGATCATTTAAATCAAAACTGATGACCAAATGCTCGGAGTCCAAGGATAAAAAATTGCACTTAAAAAAAGCTTAGAGCGTATCTGTTCTAAGCTTTTTTCATTGCTTCTAAAACCTGGCTGTCAAGCTTTGCTGCTGCTTTTTCATCATATGTTTTTTCATATCCAGGTTCAGCTGAAATTTTTGAGCCGTAAAACATCACATCTCGGACTTCAGAAATGTTAAGCTCAATTAATGCAAGTTTTAACGGGACTCCCCCAAGCTTTTCAATTTTCACATGGGCATTTCCATTAATAGAATATGTAGACTCATTTGCAAGCAGCGTAATGGCCGCAGCCGGATGCTTTTTGACGTTTTCAACGATTCTGGAACGATTGTCAACAGCCAGGTAAACCCGTTCTAAATCGGGTGCATACACCCATGAAACGGCTGATACATTCGGAGATCCTGTTTCATGATCAAGAGTTGCAAAAACAGCAAATCTTTCTTTTTGGAGATTGTCAAACAAAGGCTGAATCAATTTTGTTTCTACCTTATTAGCCATTTTCTTCCCTCCATTAAAGTTGTATAATGCTATCATACCTTTTTTTATTTTTGTTTCCAACTGTAATATCACACAGAAAAACGAAACCGCCTGTTTAGCGC
Source organism: Bacillus sp. V2I10 (assembly GCF_030817055.1). Taxonomy (NCBI): domain Bacteria; kingdom Bacillati; phylum Bacillota; class Bacilli; order Caryophanales; family Bacillaceae; genus Bacillus; species Bacillus sp. V2I10. The sequence goes on from NZ_JAUSYV010000001.1 coordinate 3,735,059, forward strand.
GGGCAGACAGATAAAGATTACCCGGAAAAGTCCGGTTTTGATTTTTTTGGGGAAGCCGTTCTGGCCGAGGAATTAGGCGGTGGAGCTGGACATAAAGAAAAGCGGAACTGCCTGTTTAGCGCAGGCAGAAAAACATATATACAGTAGCGGTTCATAAATCACAAATCAATTTTATCAGCCGGCTTCAGAATCTTTTCAACCTGTATTGACAATAAAAGTTTATCTAAGGTTTATTCACCAAAACTAAAAAAGAAACTTAATTAAATGTAATTATCATAAAAGAATAATGAGGTGTACCATGAGAGTAAAATGTGTTTTATGCGATAAAGTCGAAACCATTAATGACGAAACGCTTCAGGCTAAGAGGCTGAGAAACCGCCCGATCCATACGTATATGTGCAATGAATGCGATCTGAGGATTGAAAATCGGACGATTGAACGGGCAAACACGGGTAATTTCAGATTGTACAGAGATAAAAAAACAGAGGAAAACTGGTAGTTGTTAAACGGGGAGCTCTTATTGGCCTGTTCAGCGGTATTGTTCTTGGTCTTTTTCTGAAATTCTCTGAAATAGTCAGTGAAGTGAAAGTGTATGTGCTTTTACTTAACATTGATTTTATTTACAGAGAGCCTCTCCCTGAGCTTTATGAATTTGTTCTTCATTTAGCTGTTGCTGTTGTTATAGGAATTCTGTATATTTTCACTTTGAACATTTTTAATATCTCAGCTATTCTGATTAAATGGCTGACATCATTTGTGCTTACTCTGCCGGCCATATTATTATATTTGCCTTTAACTATACTTGCCGTAAGAGAGACACCGGCAATTAACGACTTTGAAGCGATTGCCTGGTGGATATTAGGTCACATCCTGTTTGCAGCTGTAATGGCTGCCTCAGCTCAAATTATGCACAAAAAAACACCTCATTAAGAGGTGTTTTTATTTATAATTCACATATTTTTCAGGTTCTGCTTCAATTTGATCAATCATGCTGTCAATTAATTCTGCCGGAAATCTGAATGATTTAGACTCGCCATTCAGTGTGAAGCTCACAAGATACATGACTTCATCTTTATGAACTTGAACATCGTTTAAATCATGGTTTTCCTTCAGCAATTCATCAAACAGCCTGAATGTATCACCTGCAGCAGTATCTTCAGGACGGGCATCCGCTACAACTTTAATGGAAAGCCAATTATAAAGAGAGTCCTGAAGTGATCTCATGTTGCGGCATTCCGCTCAGCTTTTTTGGACTGATGCAGACGGATCTTATAGATGATTAAGATGAGTGCTGCAACAATGAGTCCTTCAGCGACAGGAAGAAATGCACCTAAAAAGGTTAAAACTGTACACCCGAACATTAAGAACAAATAGATGACAATTGCCTTTAGAAGAGGCAGCTTTTTAGCAAACCCCAGCTTAAATACGACAATTGATAATCCGAGAATGACCAAGTATAAAATATTTGCCCCCATTTGAGTATCAGGTTCAGTTGCTGTATAGATGGAATACGCAACCGGCCACATACTTTCGTAAACGTTCATCCCGTGTTCCCCTCCATTGCATGTCTAGGGTTATCTCTTACAGCAAGCCAGCTAATTTTTTCTTCTTAGCTTGTTTTTCACGCTCATTCTTATCAAGAATTTTCTTTCTCAAACGGATTGATGTTGGAGTAAGCTCACAGTATTCATCATCGTTCAAGTATTCAAGAGATTCTTCAAGAGACATGATGCGAGGTTTTTTCATAGTATTTGTTTGATCCTTGTTTGCAGAACGGATATTCGTTTGCTGTTTCATTCTGCAAATGTTAACAACAAGATCGTTTTCACGATTGTGCTCTCCAACGATCATACCCTCATAAACATCTTTACCAGCATCCAGGAAGATAATGCCACGGTCTTCAACGCCTTGTATACCATAAGTTGTTGATTTTCCGTTTTCCATAGAAATCAGCACGCCTTGACGACGTCCGCCAACTTGACCTGGCTGCATTGGCTGGTAGCTGTCAAATGTGTGGTTGATAATACCGAATCCGCGAGTGATTGACATGAATTCTGTTGAATAGCCTATTAATCCGCGTGCTGGCACATTGAAAATTAAACGGACTTGACCATTACCATTATTAATCATGTCAAGCATTTCACCTTTACGGGCACCGATAGATTCCATAACAGAACCTGTATGTTCTTCCGGTACATCAATTTGAACACGTTCAACTGGCTCACATCTGACTCCATCAATTTCTTTAACGATAACTTCTGGTTTAGATACTTGCAGTTCGTAGCCTTCACGACGCATGTTCTCGATTAAAATAGAAAGATGAAGCTCACCGCGGCCTGAAACAATCCAAGCGTCAGGAGATTCCGTGTTTTCCACACGCAAACTAACATCAGTCTGTAATTGAGACATTAAACGCTCTTCAATTTTACGTGAAGTGACATATTTTCCTTCGCGGCCTGCAAATGGACTGTTGTTTACAACAAATGTCATTTGAAGAGTCGGCTCATCGATACGAAGGATTGGCAATGCTTCCTGATGTTCAACCGGGCAGACTGTTTCCCCTACGTTGATATCTTCCATTCCGGAAACAGCAACTAGATCTCCTGCTTTTGCGCTTTCAATTTCAACGCGTTTTAAGCCTTGGAAACCGAATAATTTTGTTACACGGAAATTTTTGAAAGAACCGTCAATTTTCATTAATGAAACCTGCTGGCCAACTTCCATCTTTCCGCGGAATACGCGGCCGATTCCGATACGTCCAACATAATCATTGTAATCAAGAAGAGCTACCTGGAATTGAAGAGGCTCATCTGTGTTATCAACAGGAGCTGGAATGTTCTCAACAATAGAATCAAACAATGAAACCATGTTTTCTTCCTGATCTGCAGGGTCCGGGCTTGTGCTTGCTGTTCCATTCATAGCTGAAGCAAAAATAACCGGGAACTCAAGCTGCTCTTCTGATGCATCAAGTTCAATAAATAAGTCAAGAACTTCATCCACTACTTCCTCTGGACGGGCAAAATCACGGTCAATTTTGTTAACTACTACGATAGGCGTTAAATTTTGCTCAAGTGCTTTTTTAAGCACAAAGCGTGTTTGAGGCATACAGCCTTCATAAGCGTCGACAACAAGCAATACGCCGTCAACCATTTTCATGATGCGCTCAACTTCGCCGCCAAAGTCGGCATGTCCTGGTGTATCCATAATGTTGATGCGTGTATCTTTATAATTAATTGCCGTATTTTTTGCTAAGATCGTAATTCCGCGCTCGCGCTCTAAATCATTGGAATCCATCGCTCTTTCAGCAACTTGTTCGTTCGCACGGAACGTACCTGCCTGATGAAGCATTTTGTCGACTAGAGTCGTTTTTCCGTGGTCTACGTGGGCAATAATAGCAATGTTTCGAATATCATTTCGAAGTTTCACATTTTCATCTCCTAAAAAATTAAAATAACCTTATGTATTATACCACAAACTTTTATAGAAAAAAGGAATCATTTTATGTAAACTAATAAAAGGGACAAAATTTGCTGTCCAAACGGTTCTTGAAAGGGATGAAATATCAGATGAAATCTGGAAAATGGGTCTTCTTTCTTTTAGCATTCATTGCAGCTGCCTCGATGGTAAGCGTCGGCATAGCGGTTGGTGAAAGAAGTATTTTAGGCATAGTGATCTCTATTATTGCCATTATTGCGGCAATGGGATTTGGATTTGCTACAAAAAAGAAAATGCGGGATAAAGGAATTCTTTAACAAAAGCCTGGGCTCCGAGTCCCAGGTTTTTTCACATTAAAAAACCCCTAAATAAGGGGCTATACAGGTTTTACAGTGATTATATATTCTTTGCCTTCAGAATCTTTTTCTGATTTAAGCTGTTCAAATCCGCATCCCCCTAAAAACTTCAGCCAGTCCAGCCTCGAAGCCGGACAGCCAGCGAATACTGCTTTATGGCCATCGCCTTTTAATTGTGCCGATATCTGCTCGATCATTTTCATACCGAGACCTTGATTACGGTGCTTGGGATGAATCAGGACCGTTCCAATCCACGGTTTCTCATTGGAAGGAGCCCAGTTAAGATGAAAGGAGATGCCAATTTTTTCTGCTGACTTCATCCAAATGAGCCAAGTGCCGTTATACATTTTATATGATGTCATGTATTCTTCTGCCTGATCTGGCCTGCATTCCTCTTCATGCCAGGCTTCGCTTGCTGAAATCAGCTCTGCAAAGAAAGGATAATCTTTTTCTTCAAATAAACGGTAATTCAGCATCTACTTATGCAGATAATCCTTTAGAATAGTGGAGTGAATCCCTTTTTTTGCAACGAAAATACTGTTTTGTCCAATCAGATTTATTTTTTCACCATCTAATGTCGTTGCTTTAGCCCCAACTTCATCGAGTAAAATCAGACCGGCAGCAAAATCCCATGGAGCAAGTCTCAGCGTAATATAAGCATCAAGCCTTCCTGATGCAACATAGGCAAATTCTAGTGTGGCAGAACCATATGACCGTGTTCCTCTGACCGCTTTTGCAACTGGAACTAATAAGTTATGATCAAATCGTTTATTTTCCATGACCCATGTTGCATTCAAAGCAATCACAGCCTGGTTTAAAGGAACATCCTTCAGCTCGGGGAGTCTGTAATCATTCATATAGGCTCCTTTGCCCTTGACTGCATGGTATAGCTCGTCATGAACAACATCATAGATCAGACCGACTTGTCCTACCCCATCTTCATAAATTCCGATTGAAATGGCGAAATTCCTTTGCTGATGAACAAAATTCATTGTTCCGTCTATCGGGTCCACAATCCAGACAATTCCTTCTAAAGATTGTATGTCGTGACCAAATCCTTCTTCCCCAAGGATCCTGTGCTCCGGGTATGTTTCATTAATTTTCGAAATGAAATATTGCTCGGTTTCTTTATCCATATTGGTGACAAGATCATCCGGATTAGATTTTGACTGGATCTGCAGCACATTTTGAAAAGACTGTCTGATCGTTTCTCCTGCCGCGTAAATCCATGTTTTTGCATCACTTTCGATCTTAGACCAATTTGCCATGTATAAACCTTCTTTCTATGTAGGTAAGCTATTTATATAAAATAAGAATAACGCAAGGAAATTATGGAAAGCAAGCAAATGGCGCACTCATCTGCCCAAAAATCAGCTACTCAGATAAAAACGAACCCTTATGCGAGGTTCGCTTTGTATGCTGCATTTAAGCCTGCAGTCTGAGCCATTCTTTTCTTAGTCTCTCAAGCTTCCGTTTGCATTCATTCTTCTTTGTTTCATCTTTTTCGCTCATGGCGTCATAAAGGGTGGCCAATTCGTAATCTAATTCAAGTTTCAGCACCCCAATACGATTATCCGATTCCTTTTGTCCAGTAGTTTTCACAATTTGCTTCATCTTTCTACCGCCCCTTTCAAATATTGTCTATAATTGTTAACCAGCGACTTTTCATTTGGCGTAATTTTCTGATATTTTTATATATGATATGAAACTTGAAAATAGGATGCAACTTGGAAGTGAAAATTGTGTATTTACCTATTATTTAGTTAATACCACATTTTCATAGTGTCGAAACGTGCAAGTTTCTTTCGGATATGCTGGCTGATGTGCTAAAATGGTGGCATGCAACGTGATCAGGAGGTAGTAAGAAATGGACTTCAAAGGATTTACAAATGAAGATTTCGATGTTTTTAAAATTGACGGCTTAGATGAGCGAATGGAAGCATTAATTCATACAGTAAGGCCAAAGCTTGAGCAGTTAGGTGAAAAATTTGCCTCAGAACTCTCAGGAATGACGGGGGATGAAATGTTTGCACATGTTGCAAAGCACGCACGCCGGTCGGTTAACCCGCCTAAAGATACTTGGGTTGCATTCGCAAGCAATAAGCGCGGATATAAAATGCTTCCCCACTTTCAAATCGGCTTATGGGAAACTCACGCCTTCGCCTGGTTTGCGGTTATTTATGAGTCTCCTGTAAAAGACCAATACGGAGCCGAGCTTGCAAAAAACTGGACCAGGCTGCGTTCACATATCCCCGACCATTTCGTCTGGTCGGCGGACCATACAAAACCGGAAGTATCTGTTCAAAAAGACATGAGCCAAGAAGACTTCCAAAAAATGTTTGAACGCCTTGAAAATGTCAAAAAAGCTGAATTATTATGCGGAATTAAAATTGACAGAGAAGATGCCGTTAAAATGAGCGGAAAAGAATTTACAGACAAAATGGAAGAAACATTTAAAACGCTGCTTCCTCTTTATACTATTGCTCAAAAGGCTGCTGTGTCATAAAAAATACACAAAAGGACGGGATGAACCCGTCCTTTTACATTTTAATTTTATCAGCATCGCTGCTTTCTCTGCTTTTTTTAATGGCGCGGTAAGAAGAATACCCGCTCATTTCTTCAAAATCATCACAGAGATTCTTCTCTTCTGCTTTGCTTGGGACAATCTCTTTGAATCTCCGGTATGCTTTCATCAAGTCTTCCCGGCTGATCCCGCTCTCATATGCTTTTTCAATCGATTGGAAAAATGCAATCACATCAATGATTTCATTTGTGCTCCAATCAGGCTGAATCGGATATTGATAATCCATTGTTCCTCACCTGCCATTTCCTGCTTGATTAGTTAGTTAACTCCATCTTTGTCTTATTTCGCCGGCCTCAGTTATCATCCTCGAGAGAAGCTGTTCAACGCTCGGTACGTCGCGGATTAAGCCTGTAACTTGTCCGGCCCACGCAAAACCATTGTCAATCATACCATCATATATGTATCTTTTGTTAGCATGGCCGCTAATATAATCTTTTAACTGCTCATAATCAGCTTGTTTTTGCTCCATCTCCAATATTTTAGCTGTCCAAAGTCCCGCTAGTGCTCTAGCCGGCGCTCCAATACTGCGTTTAATGACAACAGTATCCCGTTCTGAACTGTTTACAAGGGCATGTTTGTATTCTGAATGCGCATGTACACATTCTTGTGTAGCAATAAACCTCGTTCCCATTTCAATTCCTTCTGCTCCGAGACTGAGTGCAGCCATCAATCCCCTGCCGTCACCAATTCCTCCGGATGCAATAACAGGAATGGACACCGAATCAACCACTTGGGGTATTAAAACGAACGTTCCGGTGTCATCTCTTCCAAGGTGGCCTCCTCCTTCATGTCCTACAACCATAACAGCGTCTGCTCCAAGTTCTTCTGCTTTTTCAGCTTGCCTTCTGGCAGCCACCAGAACAAGCTTTTTTACGTTTGTTCCTTTTAATTGATCAAAGATAGCGGAAGGATTGCCTCCTGTCATTGAAATGACAGGTACTTCTTCTTCAATTGCCACATCCAGCAGATCTGAGAATGGTCTTCCGTGCTGGCCGACCGCAAAATTCACACCAAACGGCTTATCTGTTTTTTTGCGGACTTTTGCAATCTCTTCCCGAAGCAGTTCAGGTTCTCCAAGAGACATCGCTGTTATTTGGCCCAGTCCGCCTGCGTTTGATACAGCAGCTGCCAAATCAGAATATGCAAGGTATGCAAGTCCTCCCTGAATAATTGGGTATTGAATGTTTAAAAGCTCTGTAATTCTAGTCTTCCATTCCATTTAAAAATCCCCTTTCTTTGATGCACATGAAATCCCTTGTGATATTCAAATTCTCTTTTTCTGTTTCAACTCCTTTTTTTAAAGGCAATAAAAAAAGGCAGCTCAGGCTGCCTCAAAAAATTAAGAACTGATTTTAGCTTCCTGATGAAAAAACAGTCTTGACGGATTGATCTCAAGCATTGTTCGGATGTTTTCTTCAGGCACCCCCTGCTCCCGAAGCTCAGGGATAATATTTTCAAAAAGGTGGGCAGGGTGCCAGTTTTTCAGTTTTTCCTGTATCACCTCAGGCAGAATTAACGGCCGTCCCACCCAATGATTAACTGTGTCATGAGACAGCATGATTTGATCTGTGTAGCCAAGGGATACTAATTTGATAAGGGTTCTTATTCTTTCGTCATCGTTCGGAGCCCCTACCATGCCCTGTATGCCAAACCTGTCAAATGCGATGAATGCTCCTTTTTCCAAAACCTTCACATGATAATCTGTATCCCTATTGCCGCACATGTGGCCAATCACTATTTTTTTAGGATCACATCCAAGATCAATCAATAATTCCACTTGATCAGGCCCCATTGTTCCTTCTTGTGTATGCGTCAGGATGACCGTGCCTTCCTCTAGGTGTACCCTTGCAGCGGCTTTAAAGAACATTCGTTCATATTCGGTAATGACACCTTTGCTTGAAGCAAGCTTGATAATACCGGGCTTTATTCCGGTATTCCTGATTCCTTCTGTTATTTCCTTCTTAAACATTTCATATATTTCTTCTTCAGCTGTACCGAGTCCCTGCCTGAATTTAAAATAAGGAGTTGCACCTTCTCCCTCATAATAAAAACCTGTTGCGCACACAATTTGCAGTCCTGTACGTTCAGAGATTTCCTTTAATAGTTCAGGGTTTCTGCCGCATTCATTCGGAGTTGGATCGACCACCGTGTCAACCCCAAAGCTCAAGAGCTGAAGGGCAATGGTAATGCCTGTCTCAAGAGCATCCTGTTCATCAAATCCCCCAAGAGAGTCATCACCGTGGAATCCGGGATAGCCAAATACAAAATGTTCATGAATTAATGTTTTGCCAAGCTGATTGGCTGCTATTGGCCCAGTAACTGTTTCAACCATATGTTTCATTCTCTCACCCCAAAACCTTTTGTTTTTCTTCTTCCTGGAGCTTTCTCCACAGCAGTTTTCCGCTTGATGTCATTGGCAGGCTTTTTCTGAATTCAATGAGCCTTGGATATTTATAAGCTGCCATTTTTTCTTTTGCCCAGTTCACGATTTCATCTGCATCGATTCTACCTTCAAACTCTTTATTTAATATGATAAATGCTTTAACAGTTTCACCCCGTCTTTTATCAGGAACTCCTACGACGCATGCCTGCTGGACGGCAGGATGCTGATACATTACACCTTCAATCTCCGTCGGCCACACTTTGAATCCTGATGCGTTGATCATCCGTTTGACACGGTCCACAATGAAGTAATAGCCCTCCTCATCACGTTTGCCGATATCACCTGTTCTGAAGAACTTTTTGCCCTCAATATCAATAAAAGACTTTTCATTTTCCTCTTCGCGATTATAATAGCCGAGGAAAATCTGCGGGCCGTAAACAACAATCTCTCCTTCCTGACCTGTTCCAAGCTCCGTTAGATGAACTGGATCGATTACTCTTGCATCCACATCAAACGATGGAATACCAAGACATTGGAGCTTAGAACGGTCAGGCGGATTGAAGTGAGTCTGGGCAATTGTCTCTGACAGCCCATATCCTTCAATAAATTTGAGACCGGTCATTTTATACAGCTTTTCTCCTACGGCCGCAGGGAGAGCTGCTCCTCCTCCGGCAAGGTTCATCAAGGATGTCATATCTTCCTTTACAAGCGCGGGATTTGCCAAAAAGTCAATCAGCATCGTGCTGATGTTAATCCAATGTGTCACTCTTAAATCGCGAATGATTTTTCTTGCATATTCCCTGTCCCATCTAGTCATCATCACGACTGTTGCTCCTGATAGAATAGGTATATGCATGCTGTGAACCATTCCTGTCACATGAAAAAGAGGCAAAGTTGCCAAGCAGATCGCGTCAGAAGTAGCGTTCAGCCAATGATAGCCGCCAAACGTATTAGCCTGAACTGTCCGATGCGTATGCATGCATCCTTTTGGCAGTCCGGTTGTGCCGGAAGTGTAAGGCAAAACAGCCAGATCATCTGCAAGAGAAGTCATTTCAGAAGGTGCAAATAATCCCTGCACAGCATCTTTCCAGCTCATATGATCATGATTTAAAAGCTCAACCGCTCCTTTTTTTACCTCTTCCGGGATGTCCTCATTCAGAGAATCTGGAGAAAGATAATCAGAGTAAGCAGCGACAATAACATTTTTCAGTGTGGTTGAATCAAAAACAGGCTGTATTCGTTCGTAAAGCTCCTGTCCAATAATACCTGTCTTTATCTGGCAGTCATGAATATAAAACCTGAGTTCCTCTGCCGTATTCATAGGATTTATCGGAACAACAACCCCGCCAGCTCTCAGAATGGCATAATAACCGATGACAAACTGAGGGGAATTTTGTACGAACAACAGGACTTTTTCTCCCTTGGCAACGGATAATTTATTTTCCAGAAACCCTGCAAGCGAATCAACCTCACGCATTAAATGCCTGTATGTAATTTCTGCACCATAATAATAAATCGCTGTTTTTTCAGGGTATCTCCTCGCCGAAATTTCCAGATTGTCATAAAGCGTCGTTTCGGGAACTGTTAACGTATACGGGACTCTTACCGGCCAATGTTCAAAATGAGATTGAATCATCGTTATCACACCTCTTCTCCTTTATTGGTAACGCTTACAATTTAATTTCTAACTTTTCTGATAAATACCTTTTTCTAATTAAACTATTTTTTAAAATTCTGATCCAGGTAATGAAATAGAGTTTCCCTAAAGATAACCGGGAAACTCCAGCTGTTACTTTTTGATATTGACAAGCTTTCCATCTTCTACGGCATAAATGGAAGTTTCCCAGTCAAATCCATTGTTTTCAATGCCTGTTAAATGCCAGACCATCTGCTCGTCCTCTAGGGTTTTAATACCTTCCTCCATGTTTTCCATGATTTTAGCCGGGTCTGAGACAGTGCCTGCAGCCTGCATCGCTTTTACAGCTACATGCAGAGCCTGATAGTTAAAAGCACTCTCTGCAGTAGGAATCCCATCACTCACTTCAGCATATTTATCAACAAATGCCTGTCCGCCAGATGCGTCACTTTCTTTAATAGGAAGCGTCCCAATCGCACCTTCAAGCATCTCATATCCGCCTAACACCGGCTCCATTTCTTCAAATTTCGCCTGATCCATCACCATAATTCCCCCTTTAAAACCAAGCTCTCTTGCCTGCTTGATTAAAAGAGCCGTTGGCTGAGATGGCCCGCCGACAAATAGCACGTCCGGCTTTTCTTTTAAGGCATTTGTCATGATTGTGAAGAAGTCTGTTTCTTTGCTGAAATCGACTGAGCCGTCAAACACGATTTCCCCGCCTTTTTCTTCCCAAACAGGCTTAATAGTATCGGTCCAATCTTTTCCGTATTGAGTAGCTGTAGGTATTAAAGCAAGCTTCTTCCCAAAACGCTCCATTTGATAGTCTGCAAACGGCTCTGGATAGGCATCATATGCCGGAGGAATGCTCAAGGTCAGCTTATTTCCCTGCTCCTGAATTTTAGGCTCACTCGTATAGGCACCGATAATGAAATTTTCCTGCTGATTAAACACTTGTGTTGCAAAAACACCTCCGCTATGAGGAACGAACACGATTGGAGTTTTGTTTTCCTGAACAAGTCTTCGTGCGTTTGTTCCTGTTTCATTCGGCAGATATTTGTCATCAAGGGAAACAATTTTCACTTTGTATTTTTTTCCGTCTACTTCAAATCCCTCTTTATTGATTTCATCAGCTGCCATAGTTAAACCTCTTAATGTATTTTCCCCGTAGAATGCAGCGGGGCCTGATAGAGGACCGCTAAAGCCAATATTGACCGTTCCATCTTTTGATCCTGATTCTCCCGATGTGGTTGACGATTCACTTGAATTGCATGCTTGGAGCCCGAGGATGGAAATGGACAATCCAAGTACTAGACCAATTTTTTTCAGCGATTTCACATTGATTCCCCCTATTTTTCATTTTTCCGCCTTCACTATTCATGAAGGGTATGATCATGCGCCTATGTAAGCACGCTTAATCTCTTCGTTATCAAACAGCTCATCTCTTGAACCTTCCATTACAAGCTGTCCGCTCTCCATGACATACCCTCTTGATGAGATTGAAAGAGCGGCATGCGCATTTTGTTCAGCAAGCAAAATGGTGGTGCCGTTTTTATGGATTTCCTCTATGACTTTGAACATTTGGTCAACGATAAGCGGTGCAAGTCCAAGCGACGGTTCATCAAGAAGCAGGATTTTCGGGTGGGACATGAGTGCACGTCCGATTGCAAGCATCTGCTGCTGTCCTCCGCTTAAAGAACCTGCTGCATCTTTCCTTTTATCAAATAAAATCGGGAAGAGAGCATAAATCTCATCAAGCCGCTTTTTGACCATTTCCCTTTCCTTGCGGTGACTGTAGCTGCCCATTTTCAAGTTTTCAAAAACGGACATTTCAGGAAAAAGCTTTCTGCCCTCCGCACACTGAACAATCCCGGATCTGACCAGCTTATGAGGAGGTTTGTTCTGGATTTCTGTTTCATTAAATAAGATCTGGCCAGCTGAAGCTTTATTCAGCCCTGAAATTGTATTGAATAATGTGCTTTTACCGGCACCATTTGCACCAAGGATTGTGACAAGCTCGCCTTGTCCAATCTCCATTGACACATTTTTAAGTGCCTGATAGCGACCGTAATAGACATCAATATGTTGAAGCTTCAGCATAGGCATGTCCTCCTAAATAGGCTTCAATGACATTCTGATCCGCCTGAATATCCCGAGGCAGACCTTCAGCAATTTTTTTCCCATGATTCAGGACCATCACTTTGTCAGCGAGACTCATGACCATTTTCATCTTATGTTCTATGAAACAAACGGTATAGCCATGGTTTTTCAGCTTAAGAATAAGCTGTGACAATCCATCCGTTTCGTCAGGATTTACACCCGCTGCAGGCTCATCCAGCAGCACAATTTTCGGTTCAGTTGCAAGTGCGAGAGCAATGGCAACCCTTTTTTGTGATTCCTGGGTAATAGAAGAAGCAACTTCTCCTGCCAAATGCTCGATGCCGCAGAAAAATAGAGCTTCCATCGCTTTGTCATAACATGCTTTTTGTTCTGTTTTTTCCCTCCTGCTGTTAAAAATGCCGTCGAATAGATGAGCTTTCGTCCGGAGGCGGTAACCGATCAGAACGTTATCAATTACGGTTGAATCTGAAAACAAATTCGTCGTTTGAAACGTTCTGCCAATCCCGAGCTTCGCCATTTTTGCCGGTTTGGCTGCAGTTACATCTTTCCCTTCAAAGTGAATGCTTCCTGATGTTGGGCGATGAAAACCGCTGATCAAGTTCAAGAACGTGGATTTCCCTGCCCCATTCGGCCCGATGATGGCGGTAATCTTTCCTTGTTCAATCGCGAGGTCAACGTGATTCACTGCCGTTAAACCGCCAAAGGATTTAGTCAATTGATTTATCTCGATCAGCATCAGCCTGCCTCCTTCACTTTCTCTTTTACAGGTGCTGTCTTACGGCTTAGCAAAAACGTTTTTAAAGTATAATAGCTGCCAACAAGCCCTTTAGGATAGAAAAGCATGATCAATACAACAATCGGACCAAAAATCAGCATTCGGTACTCTTCCAAAAATTGAAGTGATTGGGTGACAGATACAATTAAAAATGTTCCCAGAACCGGCCCTGTCATTGTTCCGATTCCGCCGACAAGCAAATACATCAGCATTTCAAACGTCACCGTGATGGCTGAAATATCCGGCCCGAGAAAACGGATAAAGCCTGCATAAAGAACTCCCGCAAGCCCAGCAAAAAATGCAGATAGAACAAATGCCAGCAGCTGGTTCTTCATAATATTGATGCCGATTGTTTTTGAAAGATCTTCACTTCCGCGGATCGCTTGCAGCGTTCTGCCAAAAAGAGAATCTTTTATTCTTTTAACAACAAGGATGGTTCCAAGTAAGAAAAGCAGAATGAAGTAATATTGGGATTCGATTGTCTCAAACGTAACCGGACCGATCGGAGACGGAACAGGAATGCCGATAAGACCTCTGACTCCCCCTGTCACCTCGTCCCATTTATCAATCGTCAAATAAATAATGAAACCGACACACATCGTGTAGATAGCAAAAAAGTGATGTCTCGTCCTCAGAGCGATCAAACCAATTAAAAAACTTAAGCCTACCGTAGCAGCCAGAGCCGCAATAAAGGCAATCCAGAAATTCATTTGATAAGTAGCAGTTAAAATGCCGAGAGTATATGCCCCGCATGCAAAAAAACCGGCGTGTGCAAGCGAGAGCTGCCCTGTAAAACCAGAAATAATATTTAGTCCGTAAACCGCTATCGACCAAATCATCACAAGAATGATAATTTGCTTGTGATAGTGATTTTGAGAAAGGAGCGGGAATAAGACGGTGATCAGCAGGATACCCAGCAGCACAAGTCTTTGAATCTTCACGTGCGTGCCCCCTTTGAAAATAATCCTGTTGGCTTAATCGTTAATATAGCTACTAAGAGAAGAAAAGCAATCATATCTTTGTAGTCATTTGATAAATAAGTCGCTCCAAGGCTTTCTGTTAAACCAAGGAGAAAGCCTCCGACAATTGCCCCTGGTATACTCCCCATACCTCCGATGATAATAATGACAAAAGCTTTCATAATAACCAGACTCCCCATCGTTGGAAAGACAAGATTAATAGGGGAAGCAAGCGTTGCAGCGGCAGAAGCAAGACCCGCTGCAATAGCGAATGTAAGCATTGCGACCATGTTTGCATTTATTCCTACTAAAAACGCCCCTTCCCTATTTTGCGACATGGCCACAATCGAGGCGCCTGTCATCGACTTTGTCAGGAAAAAATGCAGAGCAAGCATTAAAAGGATGGAAGATACGACAATCAAGATCCTCTGCTGGGTCAGGGTTAATCCGAAAACCTCCACGACTCCTGAAAAAGGAGTTGGCATTTGTTTATAATCTGTACCCCATATTAGATGAGCCAATGATTCGAAAAAGAGCATAAGTCCAATGGCAGCAACCATGACCCTCATTGGGTTCACATTTCCTAAGAATTTAAACACAAACTGTTCGCATAAAATCCCTAACACGGCTACAATAAGAATGGACAAAATCATGGCAGCCCAGTAATTAATACCGTACTGTGTCATGAACAACAGGCTTACATATGCTCCGATAGTATAAAATGCTCCGTGAGCAAAATTCGGGATATGAAGAATGCCAAAAACAAGCGTTAATCCTAAAGCAACTAAACTGTAAACGCTTCCAATTGTGACCCCGTTAAATAATTGCTGAAGTAATAGTTCCATTGCGGGCCCCCTTACTTATTTTTTATCTGAACAGGCGAAAAGCTGAAATGACTCGTCCCTTTTTCAATGTGTCATTTTTTATGAAGTCATGTTTATATCAGAAGTGAATGTTTCAGCATATAGGCGGATTAAGTAGAAGGATTTGCAGATTGTAATGGAAAAAAGAAGGGCCGTTTCGTACACCGGCGGGCCCCATATTAGTTTGAGAGAATACCTTACTATTGCACATTGATAGCAAGCGAAAGCGACCATCTCCTCGGCCAGAACAAATCAGCAGGATAAGTCAAACCCGGACTTTTTTTGCAGGATTCTTATCTGCCATGCCCTGAGCTAAACGGGCGATTCCGCTTTTCTTTTTTAAGGAACTAAAATCAGTTTCCCTTTTGTTTGCCTTCCCTGGAGCATCTCATGTACTTCTTTCGCACTTTCCAAAGGATAGACGCCCCCGATTGTCAGCTTTAACTCTCCATTTTGAAGATAGCCGAGCAGGTCTGACAGACTTTGTAAATATAACTCTTTCTTTCTCATAATCTGCGGAAGGAAAAACCCGATGACAGACAGATTTTGTGCCATGAGTGAAGAAGGGTATAGCCGTGATTGTTCACCGCTCGCTACTCCATAGATCACAAGACGGCCAAACGGCGCCATGCATGATAATGTTTTTCTGAAAACATCGCCTCCAGCCATTTCAAGGGCTACATCTACACCTTTGCCTCCAGTCAGATGAAGAACTTCCTTTTCCCAGCCTTCTTGAGTATAATCAACCGCTTCGTCTGCACCCATTTCAATGGCAAGGCTTCTTTTTTCAGGGGTGCTCGCCGTTGCGATGACTTTAGATGCTCCAAATAGCTTTGCAAGCTGTACGGCAATTGTCCCAACTCCACCTGCAGCTGCATGTATCAGAACGGTTTCTCCCTGTTCAATCCGCCCCATTGTTTTTAAAATGTGATAAGCACTGAGCCCTTGAAGAGGAAGCGACACCGCTTGTTTAACATCCACACCGCCTGGAACAGGAATTAATCCCTTTTCTTCAGCTACAGTGAACTCCGCATAGCCTGTGGCTCGGCTGGATCCAAGAAGTGTGACGACTTTATCTCCTTTTTTAAAGCGGGTGACATCACTGCCGATTTCCTCAACCGTTCCCGCCACCTCTGCACCCGGAACAAACGGGAGAGGTGTATCAATCACATATTGTCCTTCCCTCCTCGCCGTATCTGCATAGTTAACTCCGATTGCTTCTATTTTAATTAAAACTTCCTTTGCTGCAGGCTCCGGAACTTCCATTTCCACCACTTTTAAAACCTCTGGACCGCCGTATTCTTCTAATTGGATCGCTCTCATCATCATCACTTCCCTTGAAAGACTGGCTTGCGTTTTTCTTTAAATGCATGGATGCCTTCCTGATGATCCTCCGTTGAAATCATCAGGGTCTGGGCAATCCTTTCTTGCTCCAAGATCTCTTCAAGTGTTGAAACAGCTGAGGAATTAATGATTTTTTTCATCATCCCGTACGCTTTGATCGGACCTTGCGATAGCTTATGAGCATATGATACAGCTTCATCTTTCAGCTGTTCTAAAGGGACAACTTTATTTACGATGCCGTATTCAAGCGCCTGGTTTGCAGTGATTGGCTCTGCGTTGAAAAATAACTGCTTTGCTTTATAGGGACCGATGATGCGCGGAAGGAAGTACAAACCGCCTCCATCAGAAATGAGCCCTACCTGCGAAAAGCTCATGACAAATTTGCTGTCTTCCGCAGCCAGGATCTGATCGCATGCAAGGGCCAGATTAAAGGCAGCTCCTGCTGCAAATCCATGCACAGCTGCGATAATCGGTTTGTCTAATTCCTTAAAAGCTTTGATGCATTCGTTCAGGCGTCCAATATGATCATATACCTGCTTACCGTCTGCTTCACCCATTGTTTTCACATCTCCTCCGGCACTGAATGACCTTCCGGATCCGCTTAATACAACAACCCTCACGCTGTCATCCTGTTTAGCATTATTTAATTCATTTGTCAGGGCAAGAATCATATCAGCACTGAATGCATTCAATCTTTCAGGCCTGTTTAACGTTAAAAACAGGACATGTCCATTTTTTTCTACCAATAAATCACTCATCATAATTCCTCCTCAAAATTTATGTAATCAGCCAGCCGCCGTCTGCAAGCAAATCGGTGCCAGTCATATAAGACGCCTCGTGTGAAGCGGCAAACGCAATAATATTTGCAATTTCCTCAGGTCTTCCTACACGCTTTAGCGCTGTATTCCTTTTAATGGCTTGTGTAAATCTCTCATTTTGGAGACCTTTTTCAGTAAGAGGTGTTTCAATAAAACCAGGCGAGACCGAGTTGACTCTTATTCCGTGAGGGGCAAACTCATAGGCGAGCGCTCTCGTAAAATTGATCACAGCTGCTTTTGCTGAGCTGTAATGCGGAATTTCTGCTCCCGCTTTATGGCCAGAGAGAGAAGCTACATTCACGATGGCCCTGCACTCAGACTGAACCGCACTTTTTTTAGCCATATAGCCTCCAAGTGCTTTAGAAATAAGAAAGACACTTTTCAAATTCACATTTTGGACAAAATCCCACTGATCAGAAGTAGTATCCATAATTCTCGAATGAACAGAACCTCCTGCATTATTCACAAGCACATGCAAATTCCCGAATTCTTCTTTTACATAAGTAAGTAGAGAAGCTGCATCTTCTTCCTTCGTCACATCAGCTGTGAAAGGAAATGCCGCTTTTTCTTCCTGGTTCAGCTCATCAGCTGCAGATGTTAATTTCTCCTCATTTCTGCCAACCAAAATCACTTTGGCGCCTTCTAAGGTAAGTCTTCTTGCCGTTTCTTTGCCGATGCCGCTTCCGGCACCTGTTACGACGGCAATTTGCTGCTGAAATCTCATGTATTCACTTCCTTTCCCAGATTGTTCAGATGCTGGTGATGGCCTTGCCGATGTTCACAAGCTCATCCCCCTTCAGGATTGGGACTACATCAAAACAGCTGCGCCTGCTGATAAACTGAATTTCCTCTCCAAAACCGTATCTCTCCAGCATTTTTCCTACTCTTGACTGAGAAAGCACTTGAAAAGGATCCTGGTGATTGCCTTCGTAAAATAATTTGGCTGTTCTTGCAGAGTCGCTTAAATCCCAGTCAGTCAGAGAGGTCAGCAGATCAATCAAATATCCCGCACCATAGAAATCTTCTAAACTAAAATGACCGGACGACCCGGAACAGACAATCACAATCGTTTCATTCGCATTTTCAGCTATCAATTTTTCTGAAACAGCCCGCGCATTTAATAATGAACATGCAAATACCCTAAGTCCTGAGCTGCTTTTATGCACGGCAACCGTGCCGTTTGTAGTCGATAGAATCACCTTTTTTCCGGCGGCAGCATCCTTAAGTGCGGACGGATTCGGATCAAGAAACCCTTCGATGGTCTTCCCTTCATACTCACCGACGAGAATGTATTCATCCTTGTTTAACCGTTTGGCACGTTCATTTGCTTGCTGCCCATCCAGAACAGGAATAACTGACCGGGCACCGTGATGCAGAACAGTTGTAATAGCTGATGTTGCAAGCAGAACGTCGAAGACGACAGCGATTTTGTTTTCCATTTTTACAGAATCAATCTCTTCTTTTCTTGTAACAACATGAATTTTTCCCATCATGACTCCTTATGTGCCATGCGAAGGGCATGCTGAATGAGGATTTGCGTAAATGGCCCGAAACGGGCAAAACGCTGATCATTAGTCTGGCCTTTTTTGTAGCGATAGTAGATTTGCTGACAAATTACCGCCAGTTTAAACGTTGCGAATGTTGTGTAATAGTGAATATTTGTAACATCTCTCCCGCTTTTCCTCGCATAGCTCTCTATAAACTGATCTCTTGTATAGAACTTCCCGTTTGTTGTGATTGAAGGTCTGCCCATTCCTTTTTTAAGAGGTTCAGGATCATCCTTCTCCATCCAGTAGCTCATGGCAGCGCCAAGGTCTGCAAGCGGATCTCCGATCGTTGTCATCTCCCAGTCAAACAATCCCGTCATTTCTTTCAGATTTTGAGAGAACAAGGCATTATTGAATTTAAAGTCATAATGAATGACAGCTGGCTCTCCTGAAACGGGCAAATTCGCCTGCAGCCACTTTGTCAGCAGCTCAACTTCAAAGATTTCGTCTGTTTTTGCCTTGTGATATCTGCCAATCCATCCGCGCACCTGCCTTTCCATGAATCCCTCAGGCTTGCTCAATGTTTCGAGCGCCGTTCCTTTGTAAGGAACATCATGAAGCTTTACAAGCGTATCAACCATGACTTCGGAAAGAGAATGGCCTATTTCAACCGTACATTCACTATTTTCAGGCAGTTCTGTATCGACAAGAACACCGTGCCGTCTTTCCATCACAAAGAACGTACTGCCTGTCACGGAATCATCACCGCTGAAAAAATATGGCTTTGGAGCTAGTGGAAAGAGAGGATTCAGATCTTTCAGGATTTTATACTCTCTTTCCATATCATGAGCTTTAGGCGCCACTGGTCCGAGCGGCGGCCGTCTTAAAACAGCCTCCCACTCTCCTATTCTCAGGGCATAGGTTAAATTTGAAGCGCCGGTCCCAAATTGTTCAATATGTAAAGTACCAGCAGGAAGCGAAGGGATTTCTGCTCGTAAACACTCTTCAAGAATCTGGGCATTGAGCTCTTCCCCGGTGCGGACAGGTATAATTTGAGACATCGTATCACCTCTTTATTTAAATATTCAGATTTTTATTTCCGCAGCAAACCTCTTCAATTGATCTTTAAGCTCTTCAGACATCCATTCCGTTTCCTGTGTCTTAAAATTGAATGTTACAATAACAGCTTCTCCTTCTGCAATTAGGCGTCCCGATTGCTCTTCAGTGATTTCATGGGAAACAGTGAAGCTTTTTGAGCCGATTTTCTGAACTGCGGTTTTAATAATTAAATGATTGTTGAAATAAGCCTGACCGCGGAAATCACATGTTGCGCGTGCTAATATAAATGGCCAGTCTCCAGAAGTCATTGTATAGCCAAGAGCTTCAAAAAATTGAACGCGCGCATCCTCTAAATAGATAAAGTAGCTTGTATTATTCACATGACCCAGCGCATCTGTCTCACAAAATCGCACTCTTATTTTTGCTTCGTGCATGGATCACCCCATCTCCTTATTTATGGCTGAACGCTGGTTTTCTTTTTTCAATAAAAGCCTGCACGCCTTCTTTAATATCTTCTGTCTGAAACACCTCTTCAAACAAACCGGCTTCAAGGTCAAGACCTTCCTCCAGAGTGCTGTTTAAACCTTGATCGACTGCTTTCTTAATTTTTGAGAGAGCAGGCAGAGAATGACGGCTGATGCGGTTTGCAAGCTCCAGCGCTTTTTGAAGTCCTTCCCCTTTAGGAACAACATAGGATACAAGTCCTAACCTTTTCGCTTCTTCTGCCTCGATTGGGTCGCCAGTGAACATCATTTCTTTTGCTTTTGCATCGCCCACAATTCTTGGCAGTCTTTGCGTTCCGCCTCCGCCCGGGAATAAACCAAGCTTAATTTCAGGCAGCCCGATTTGAGCATGCTCTTCTGCAATTCTAAGATCACATGTTAACGCAAGCTCACATCCGCCTCCAAACGTTAACCCGTTTAAAACAGCGATTGTAGGCTTTGGAAACTGATCAATTTCATTTAAAAATGCGTGTCCTTCAAGGAAATTTGCTTTGATGCCTTTTTTCCCGATCAGCTGCGGAAATTCCTTAATATCTGCTCCGGCCATGAAAGCCCGCTCGCCCGCACCTGTTAAAATAACGGCGACAACCTCACTGTCCTCTTTCAATGCCCGAAAGCATTCTTTCAGTTCCCTAGTTACTTGCTGATTCATGACGTTCAAAGGAGGATTGTTAATTGTGACAATCGCAATTGATCCATTTTTTTCTGAAGTGACCACAGAGTTCATCATTTTTTCACCTCTTCTTTTTGATACTCATACCAGCCTTTGCCCGTTTTTCTGCCAAGCTCGCCTTGCCTTACCTTTTGCTCAATGCAGGCAAACGGTTTATCTGCAGGATCTCCCGACTCTGCAAACCTCTGCTGCATAACGTAATAGCCAACATCTATGCCGGATAAGTCCATTAATTCAAACGGACCGATTGGATGGTTTAAAGCTTTGCGGCAGATAATGTCAATATCTTCATAGCTTGCATATCCCTCTTCATATAGGAAAACCGCTTCCCTTTGAAGTGCTCCTAAAATGCGATTGGCGATAAATCCTGAAATTTCTTTCTTCAAAAGCACAGCGGTGCGGTTGATTGTTTTGCAGACTTCCATTGTTAACTCGGCAGTTTCACTTGAAGTCTGCTCACTCATAACAACCTCTACACAATCCATGACAAGCGGAGGGAAAAAGAAATGCATGTTCACGACTTTGTCTTCCCGATTTGTCGCTGATGCGATCAGAGAATTGACAATCGTTGAGCTGTTTGAAGCCAAAATAGCATGAGGCTTCGCAAGCTGATCAAGCCTTGCAAAGAGTTCCCTCTTCACATCCAGTTTCTCTACTACAGCTTCAATAATAAAATCTGCATGACTTGCTGCCCGCTCAAGTGAAGATGTGAATTTCAGTCTTGCAAAAGCAGCCTGTTTCGCTTCTTCTGTCAGCTTGGATTTTTTCACCCATTTATCCATGATGGAATGCAGGGTCGACTCGGCTTTTTCTAAAGCGATTTCCTGAACATCCTGCAGGATGGTTTCATAGCCGCTAAGCGCGCACAGCATAGCTATTTGATGTCCCATTTGCCCTGCTCCAATGACCGAAATTTGCTGAATGTCCTCTTTTTTCATGATTATCCTCCCTCAATGACTACTAACCAGTCGGTATGTTTCAGGCGAAGAAATTCCCGGTCACCCGAAAATCCCTTTACATATTTAGTCCTTCAAGCACCATTTTCAGAAAAATTTCCGATACTTCACGATCAGATACCCGGCCGTTCGGATCAAACCAGAAGTAACTCCAGTTCGTCATACCCAATATCCCGAATGTGACAATATCTATCGGCAGATCTGAACGGAATTCTCCGGCAGCAATTCCCGCTTCAATAATCTGCTGAATCTTCACTCTGAAAAGATCTCTTTTGGCTACTACTTCCGCCATATCCTCTTCACTTAAATTTCTCATTTCCCTGAAGAAGACCTTCGCGCTTAATCCTTCTTTTTCGATGTCATGAATCAGCATATAAACAATTTCATGTAGCTTATCTTTGTACATTTTTTCATTATCCTGGATGATTTCTTCCTGTTTTCGCAGAAGATCGTCAATGTACTTTAAGTGAATCGCCATTAACAGCTCTGTTTTGCTTTTGTAGTAATAATAAAAGGTGCCTTTAGTTACCCTCAGGCTGTCAACAATATCCTGTATGGATGTTTCTTTAAATCCTTTTTCTCCGAATAGCTGTATGCTTTGCTGTATGATTTTTTCTTTCATTATGCCTAATCCTCTCTCGCCTAGATTAAAGAGATTATACCATAAGCCCTATAAAGAGATTCATAGATTATTTGCTTTAGATTTACCTTTTAACAACTTCTTCTCTGAGAGCCCTGCGCAATATTTTGCCGACGCTCGTTTTCGGCAGCTGATCTCGGAACTCGATGATGGCAGGCACTTTATAAGATGCCAATTGGCTGCGGCAAAATGAAATGATTTCCTCTTCTGTTGCACTTTTTCCTGATTTTAATACAGCAAAGGCCTTAACCGTCTCTCCGCGGTAAGGATCCGGAACGCCTATGACAACTGCCTCTTGGATTGCATCATGTTCGTATAAAACCTCTTCGATATCTCTCGGGTAGACATTGTATCCGCTGGCAATGATCATATCCTTTTTGCGGTCGGCAATATACAAATATCCTTCCTTGTCCACCTTTGCAATATCACCGGTAAAGAGCCAGCCGTCACGAATTGTATTGGCTGTTTCCTCAGGCATATTCCAGTATCCTTTCATCACCTGAGGGCCTTTTATGATCACTTCCCCGAGAGTCCCTGCAGGAACCTCTTCTTTTCCAGCTGCAACATCAACAATTTTATAAGCTGTTCCCGGAACACCGATTCCTACACTTCCCGGTTTCCGCTCTCCAAACGGAGGATTGCAGTGCGTCGTCGGCGCCGCTTCGGATAAACCGTATCCTTCTAAAATCTTTGCTCCTGTTTTCCGTTCAAATTCTTTTAACAGCTCAACAGGCATTGGCGCGCTGCCGCTGTTGCAGATCCGGATGCTGCTGATTCCGTATTCTTCGGCCTTGGGATGGTTTGTGATCGCAACATACATGGTCGGAACTCCCGGAAAAATAGTAGGCTGTTCTCGTTTTATCGTCTGCATGACTTCTTCAAGTTCAAAACGGGGCATCAAGATCATAGAGTTGCCGCGAAGAATCGTTAAGTTCATGCAGGATGTCATCCCAAACACATGAAATAGCGGAATAACGGTTAAACAGCGCTCTGCCCCAGACTGTACTTCATTCTTAAAGAATTCATAGGATTGATAAATGTTTGCCATTAAGTTGCGGTGTGTGAGCATTGCCCCTTTGGAGCGGCCCGTCGTTCCGCCTGTGTATTGAAGGACGGCAATATCATGCTCTGGCTCAATCTGCACAGGCAGCACTTCCCCGGTCCCCATGCCCAGAAACTGCTGAAACGTATGATCTTCTGCATCAGGAGTGATTTCTTCCTGGAGGCTGACTGTTATGACTTGCTTTAAGTTTGTACTTCCTTTAACCGCTTTTACTCTTGGATAAAGCGCATCAAAAACGACGATGGTTTCAGCTCCTGAATCATTCAGAATATAATCGAGTTCACGTTCAACAAGCATCGGGTTTACCTGCGTGATAATCGCACCAGCTTTTAATGCGCCGTAGTAAGCGACAACATACTGCGGGCAATTCGGAAGCATAATTGCCACTCTGTCACCTTTTCTAATACCCTTTTTCTGAAGAGCAGATGCGAAGGCAATGACCATTCCTGCAACTTCCTGATAAGAAATGGATTTCCCGCAAAATGAAATTGCCTCTTTTTCACCATATTTATGAACGGTTTCCTCAAACATTTGCGGAATGGAAATGTAAGGTATGTCAAAATCATGATGTACATGCTCCGGGTACGTTGCAAGCCATTTATCCAATTACAGGTTCCTCCTTTATGGTTAGGCTCTTTTCAGAGAACTGTCAGTAAATTAAAACAGCATTTCCAAAAAGCCAATGATTAAAAGGTAATCGTTCCGCCATCTACAAGCAGCGTGGCTGCCGTCACATAAGAAGCATCATCACTTGCCAGAAACAGGACGGCCTTGGCAATTTCCTCAGGCTGGCCGATTCTTGCAAGAGCATTCGATTTCGAGTAGATCTCCCATCTTCTCTCATCATTGCGCCATTCATCAATAATGGAAGTATCAATCACGCCTGGAGCAATCGCATTTACCCGAATGTTTTCTTTTCCATAATCAAGGGCCGCATTTTTTGTCAGAGCAATGACACCTGCTTTTGATGCGTTGTAAGGAGCCAACCGTTTTTTCCCTTTCATTCCAAGCACACTGGAAGTATTGATAATCGAGCCTCCGCCGCTTCGTATCATGAATGGAACTGCATATTTGATTCCCAAGAAAACACCTTTAAGATTAATATCAACGACCCTGTCCCATTCCTCAGTTTCCATCTCGCTTATTTTCACGCTCTGATTAGAAACACCTGCATTGTTGAAAAGAATATCAAGTGCACCGTATTCATTTACAGCTGAGTTCATCAATGCCTGAACATCATCTGGGTTTGTCACATCCGTTTTAACAAAAAGGCATGGCAGGTTTTTCTCTCTGATTTCATGAGCCGTTTTTTCTCCTGCTTCACTGTTATAATCGCCGATAACTACCTTCGCACCCTGTTCGGCAAACAGCATGGCAGTTGCTTTGCCTATGCCGCCTGCTCCCCCTGTAATTACAGCAACTTTGCCGGCAAGTCTCATCAATCAGTCTCTCTTTCTATAATTGTTGCAATTCCCTGGCCGCCTCCAATACACGCTGTGATCAGGGCATAGCGTCCTCCTGAGCGCTTCAGCTCATAGATGGCCTTTGTCATCAAAATGGCACCTGTTGCCCCAAGCGGATGGCCGTGGGCAATCGCGCCCCCGTTTACGTTCAGCTTGCTGTGATCAAAATTCAGTTCCCGGTCGCATGCTAAGACTTGTGCCGCAAATGCTTCATTCAGTTCAACGATGTCCATATCCGCCAGTGATAAATTTGCTCTCTCAAGCACTTTTTTCACAGCTGGAACTGGGCCGATTCCCATAATATTCGGATCGACGCCTGCAACGGCATAATGCTTTACTGTGCATAGCGGCATCAAGCCAAGTTCCAAAGCTTTTTCACGTGACATGATAACAACTGCTGATGCAGCATCATTCAGACCAGAGCTGCTTCCGGCAGTAACAGTGCCGTCTTCTTTAAAAGCTGGACCCAGTGCTTTTAAACCTTCAATCGTTGTATTTGGACGGGGATGTTCATCTGCTTTGAACAGGATAGGGTCTCCTTTTCTCTGACGGATTTCAACAGGAACAATCTGCTCGTCAAATCTTCCCTCTGCGACAGCTGCCGCCATTCTCTGCTGGCTGCGGAGAGCAAATTCATCTTGTTCCGCGCGGCTGATCTCATATTTGGAAACCAGATTTTCCGCTGTTATTCCCATTGGAGGATTCCCGATTTCTTTCGGAGACAGCACTGCTGACTTAAATCTCGGCGGTGCCGGACTGAATGCTTTTTTCGGTTTTTCCATTAAATAAGGAGCGAGAGACATGCTTTCAGTGCCCCCTGCTATATAGATATCACCATCACCTGCTTTGATCGCCTGTGCTGCTAGATTCACAGCATTAATCCCCGAGCCGCATTGACGGTCAACTGTCAGCCCCGGTATATCAAGTGATAGTCCCGTGGACAAGGCTGTTAATCTTGCAATATTTCCTCCGCCTGAGAGGACATTTCCAAAAATGACATCATCGATCATGTCTGCTGATATCTTTGCTCTGTTCATTGCCTCTTTTATTACAATGGCCCCAAATTCATTGGCTTCCATTGATGAAAGTGCACCGCCTTGTCTCCCAATTGGGGTTCTGACAGCAGCTACGATGACCGGATCACGATTCATTTAACTTACCCCTTTCTTACATGGCATGTGTTCCGCCGTCTACGACGAGAACATCACCTGTGATAAAATCAGAAGCTTTGGCCGCCAAAAACAGGGCAGCGCCTTTTAAATCCTGATCTGTTCCGAATCGTTTAAGCGGTGTGATATTCAGGAAATGATCTTTCCCGTTTTCTATGATCACCTGAGACATTTTAGTAGGAAAAAAACCGGGTGCAATGGCATTCACATTAATGTTGTACTGTCCCCACTTCACAGCCAGGTCCTTTGTAAAAGTGATGACAGCGCCCTTGCTTGTGTTGTAGGCAATGGTATCCATATAGCGAGGGTCTGTTCCGCCAAGTCCTGCAACAGAGGCGATATTAATGATTTTCCCGCTCTTTTGCTTGATCATTTGTTTGCCGGCTTCCTGGGACATTAGAAATGTGCCGGTAACATTCACATTCATAACCTTATTCCACGCCTCAAGCGGCATTTCCTGAACAGGTGCACCCCATGTTGCTCCGCTGTTATTGACTAAAATATCAATCTTTCCAAACTTTTCGATTGTAGTTTTTACAACATTTTTTACATCTTCACTATTTGTCACATCACATGATAAAGCGATGGCTTTTACTCCATATTCCCTGCTTAAACGGGCAGCTGCATCTTCACAGGCTGCGGCTTTTCTGGAACAGAGGACAAGCGATGCGCCTGCCTGTGCAAATCCCTCAGCTATCTGCTCGCCAAGTCCTCGACCTCCGCCCGTGATGATAGCCACTTTATCTGTCAGATCAAACATTTCTTTCACATGCATACTACCCCTCCTTATACTGTCTGCAAATTCACATCGTATTTTTTCAGCTCAAGCCTTGCCAGCTGCGCACGATGCACTTCATCCGGTCCGTCAGCAATTCTCAAGGTTCTTGCACTTGCCCATTGAGCGGCAAGCGGAGTATCTTCGCTGACTCCAGCAGCACCGAATGCCTGAATGGCCCTGTCGATTACTTTCAGTGCCATATTCGGAGCAATGACTTTAATCATCGCGATTTCCGTTTTAGCCGCTTTATTTCCGACCGTATCCATCATGTAGGCCGCTTTTAAAGTCAGCAAGCGCGCCTGCTCAATTTCGATGCGGGAGTCTGCGATCCATTCTCTGATGACACCCTGGCTTGAAATCGGTTTGCCAAAAGCCTCTCTGTTTTGTACGCGCTTACATAATTCCTCAAGAGCTCGTTCTGCAGCCCCGATCAATCTCATGCAGTGATGAATCCTTCCCGGTCCAAGTCGGCCCTGGGCAATTTCAAATCCTCTTCCTTCACCGAGCAGCATATTAGAAGCCGGCACTCTTACGTTCTCAAATGTAATTTCCGCATGACCGTGAGGAGCGTGATCGTAGCCGAAAACAGGCAGCACTCTTTCAATCTTGACGCCTTCAGCATCAAGCGGCACTAAAATCATCGACTGCTGTTCATATTTAGGGGCTTGAAAATCGGATTTTCCCATCACAATCGCAATCTTGCAGCGGGGATCGCCGGCTCCTGAAGACCACCATTTTCTTCCGTTAATGACATATTCATCCCCGTCCCGGATGATGCTTGCTCCAATATTCGTCGCATCTGCTGAGGCAACATCAGGCTCAGTCATGGAAAAGCATGAACGGATTTCTCCGGTAAGAAGAGGCTTCAGCCATTTCTCTTTTTGTTCTTCTGTGCCGTAGCGCACAAGTACCTCCATGTTTCCTGTATCAGGTGCTGCACAGTTAAACACTTCAGGTGCAAGCAATGAGCGTCCCATAATTTCACAAAGCGGAGCATATTCTAAATTTGTAAGTCCTGCCCCGTACTCGCTCTCAGGCAAAAATAAATTCCATAATCCTCTTTCCTTTGCCTTGGTTTTCAGCTCTTCCATTATGGCCGGAATTTCAGACCATCTGGATTCCTGTGCATTTAATTGTTCTTCGTACTTTTTTTCATTTGGATAAACGAATTCTTCCATAAAAGATGCTACTCGTTTTTGTAAGTCAATCACTTTATCTGAGTAAGTAAAGTTCAACTAAATCACCCTTTCTAATAACTTACTAACCGGTTGGTATGTAAAGCTACTTCTATCATAATATGTAACTGGCAAAAAAGACAACCATTATTCTAAAAATTCTGCCAAATTAATTATTTTGCGCAGTTTTACCCTTTTGAAAAATACCTTTTCAATCCATTTATAAAGTGATATAATTCACTTGTTTTATGTGTAAATAACTAAAATGAAATGATGAAAATAGATGCTATTTTTAATTAAAGAAGGTGGGAATACAAATTGTCGCAATATGAAACACCCTTATTTACAGGATTAAAAGAGCATGCAAAAAAAGATCCTGTTCAATTCCATATCCCAGGACATAAAAAAGGTGCAGGAATTGATCCTGAATTCCGCTCTTTTATCGGGGACCCTGCTCTTTCCATAGATTTAATCAACATCGGACCTTTGGATGATCTTCATTCTCCAAAAGGAATGATCAAAAAAGCTCAAGACTTGGCAGCTGAAGCATTTGGAGCAGATTATACATTCTTCTCTGTACAGGGAACAAGCGGTGCGATCATGACAATGGTGATGGCTGTATGCGGACCTGGAGATAAAATCCTTGTTCCCCGCAATGTTCATAAGTCGGTTATGTCCGCTGTCGTTTTCTCTGGGGCTACACCAATCTTTATTCACCCTGAAATTGATAAAGAGCTTGGCATTTCACACGGCATTACAACTGAATCTGTTGAACATGCCCTTGAGCAGCATCCAGATGCAAAAGGACTGCTTGTCATCAACCCTACTTATTTCGGAGTCTCGGCTGATTTAAAGAAAATCGTTGAAATTGCCCATTCGTACAATGTCCCTGTTCTTGTCGATGAGGCTCATGGGGTTCATATACATTTTCATGAGGACCTCCCGATGTCAGCCATGCAGGCAGGTGCAGACATGGCGGCAACAAGTGTTCATAAGCTGGGCGGATCTATGACGCAAAGCTCTGTGTTAAACGTCCGCGAAGGATTGGTATCTGTTCAAAGAGTTCAAACTATCCTGAGCATGCTGACAACAACATCTACGTCATATCTGCTTTTAGCTTCGCTTGATGTAGCAAGAAAACGTTTGGCAACAGAAGGCCGCGAGCTCGTCGAACGGGCTATCCACCTTGCAGAGGATACACGCAGAAAGATTAATGAGATTGATAAAATCGAGTGCATCGGCGAGGAGATTGTCGGCACCAAAGCGGCATTTGATTACGATCCGACGAAGCTGATCATTTCCATAAAAGAGCTTGGCTTAAATGGCTATGATGTAGAAAAATGGCTGCGTGAAAACTATAATATTGAAGTTGAAATGTCAGATTTATATAACATTCTTTGCATCATTACACCGGGGGATTCTGAAAGAGAAACAGGCATTTTGGTTGAAGCGCTGCAGGCTCTGTCTTCAGAATTTATTGATGCATCTGCAGACTTGGTAAAACCGACTGTCATGCTGCCTGATATTCCTGTTTTAGCACTGACACCCCGTGATGCATTTTATGCGGAAACGGAAGTTGTCCCTTTCAGTGAATCAGCAGGACGCATCATTGCTGAGTTTATCATGGTTTATCCCCCAGGAATTCCAATTTTCATCCCTGGTGAAATCATATCTGAAGAAAATCTTGCATATGTGCGCAAGAACCTGGAAGTCGGTCTACCTGTACAAGGACCAGAAGATCCTGAGCTTAACTATTTGAGAGTGATTAAAGAGCATAAAGCAATCAGATAAAAGTAAAAAGGCGATTCTTTTATGAATCGTCTTTTTTGCGGTTATAAGAAACTGACTGCAGCATGAATAGTTTAGGCATCAGGGTATTCATCTAACAACAGGGATCGATCAAAAACAGTGTCTGAGATTAAATACATACTTTGCAGAGATAAATGGCTGTGTGGTCAGAAACCGAGCAGTAACAAATCAACAGTCAACAGTCGTATTTTCACCCCATTCTATCTGGAAAAATGCATATATGTTCGCTCTGAAATTCAGCAGACAGCTTTTCTTAGTCTCAGCTTTAAACAATTTATAACCATTATCCGGTGCAAGAAAAAAATAAAACAGCCGCCTTAATCGAAGTAGATTGAAAGAATGTTAATTGGATTTAACGCGAAGAATTACAAGGTGAGCGCGCAGAAACGAAGGGCAGACAAATCTAAAAAAAAATAAAAGCATGCAGGAAATCCCGCATGCTTTCATCTAGCTTCTATTTAAACCCCTTGAATAACTGTAATTTCTCTCTCGAGTACTTGGCAATCGCAGCTTGTGCACTTCCCATACAAAACACTGACCTTTTCGTCCTCAAAATGATCGATAGTACCATTGCATGTTTGACATACGATTGTTCCCATTTCCATACCCCTTTTTTGAGTGGATTAGCGCTTTAAGAATTATTGAAAGCGCTTAATACTTTGTAACTCTATAATAATATAACACATTTAATTCGTCAAGCCTAAATTGTATAACACATTTATGTATTTTCTATCAATTTATGTATCTTTCTTTTAGTATAAGCATATTAAAAAACTGGCTGAAATACGCCAGTTTTTTTCTTATTCATATTCGGTGGTCAATTGGACGGCTGGGATCACTTCTTTGAAGAAATCAGAGAGTTCTGATGCCTGCTGCAGGGTTTCAGTGCGAAATGTGTTCATGAGGAGTTCGAGGTCTTCGATATCAGACGAGTCAAGGAGAGCTGCTTTACCGGTTTGGAGACATATGACGAGCGGTTTGCCAAAAAACATGCTTGAGTATACAATGGCCAAATCATACCTCTTGTCACTTGAAGCAAATCCCACATACCTTACGTTAGCCTGCTCGGTATCATCATAAAACTTTTCTAAAGCGTTCATAATGGCCTCCTTCTGTTTTATTATCTGATTATTCAGATTAATTATACCCTACATTGTGTCTCAGCACAATTTTATTTCACCTTTATCTTGTCAGACTGTTTAAATATTTGTAAAATTTAATTTAATCAGTCAAAAATATTAGGAGTTGACAGGATGGCCTCTCACGCATTTATTAAATTAGTCGGCGGATCCATTAAACAGCATATAACGGTTGATGAAGTAATAGAGCTTTTTCACTATTACAAGGACATAACGAGTAAAACCGGCCAGCAATTAAACTTCGAATATGAAAGCTCTGCTTTTCCTTATGAATGTAAACAAGTGGATGGATATCTTTCCTTATCGTCAGAAGAACGAGGATATTCCAAAATGTATGTCGGAGTCAGTTCAGCCGGTAATGAGCAGCCTTCTTTTCTGCAAATCACCCTCCCCTCTGATTCAAAATACGGAGACAAGAATAAAGCAAATGAGTTTTCAAAGTTCCTTGCAAAAAAACTTAAAGGAGAACTAACATTATTTAACGGCAGAAAAATGTACTATTATAAAAGATGAAAGCGATCCTTATAGGACCGCTTTTTCATGAAATTTTTTCGATTGAATGGGGATCAGCTAATTCATATCCCTTAGCTTTTAATCCTTCTACAATCCCCTTTAATGCTTCGTTTGTCCATTCCCGGTCATGCATTAACAGATTCGCTCCATCTGTCAGGAACGGTGAATTGACCATAATGTCTGCAAGGGCATCTTTTGATTGATACGCCTTTTCCCAATCATAACCGTATGTCCAGTTCATCAAAATCATCTTTTCTTCCTCTGCAAGCTTCCGGCTTTCTTCTGTGTTGCTTCCGAATGGAGCACGGAAAAAACGAGGTCTTTCTCCAATTGTCGCTTCAACTAGATCATTCAGCCGAACGATTTCATTTCGCTGCTCTTCTGCAGAAAGATCTTTCAAATTAGCATGTGTCATCGTATGGTTGCCGATCGGAAACCCGAGGTTATGAATATCTTTCAATGTCATTTTCTCTTCATCTGTATCTAAGAAGTTGCCATTAACGAAAAAAATCGCATTTACACCAAGATCTTTTAGCGTATGAGCCATTTCCAGACTGTGTTTATCAGGAGCATCATCAATCGTAATCAGGACTGCCTTTGCATTGATATTTGCACTCAGAGGCTTAATTGTCCAATTCGCTGGATTTATCTTGTATTTAGGAAGTGCTTCTGGTTCAGCTGCTGTCTCCGCGCTTTCTTTTTCCTCTTTATCAGGTGCAGGCTCTTCTGGTGCCTTGTCACTCTTTTGTCCTTCCTTTTGCTTGTCCGCTTCTTCATGTTTCGCTGCTTGATTATCAGTTTGATCTGAGCTGCACGCTGCAAGTAAACAGACCGCAGCCAAGATGCAAAGCAAATGCTTCATTATGTATCCCCCAATCATTCTCCATTATTAGTATAATATAAGGCTGATTGCTGCACTATATAAAAAGAGGAATTAATTAACAAAGGTACCTGCTTACAGTGAATAATCCTGTATAAAAGAAAAAATCAAAAAACACTTTCTAGTTTGGGAGAAAGTGTTTTTGATTATGCTGACAGTGTTATTAAATAAACGTCCTAATGAGCAATAAGAATTCATCCTTGCATAAAAATGCCGCAGCTGAAGTTGCAGCCGTCACGAATAGAGCGATTTTTTTGGATTGTGAAAGAGATGCTGCCACAATATATGCTATGTACAGAAAGACCCCAAGCAAGATCAATTTAGCCTGCAGCGAATCTTTTTCAGAAATCCTTTCCACCAATAAATAACCGCCCCACATGAAACATTGCAGAAAAATAATCATTGGCCATTTCATCTTTACTCCCCTTCTTTTACTCAACCGCTTTATCCCCTATATTTAGGTTATGCGACATTCCTACTGTATATTTTTCATTTATGTAACAAATAGGTAACATTCAGGGGAATATTCGGAAAACATGATAGAATAGCATTAATTTAGCAAGACGGCACACTAAAACTGGGTAGTAAGTATTGGTTTTCATTCACAAATAGAGCGGTATGTTTAGACCATTTCATTTTAAAGAGGTGGGCAATATGGCAAAGTCGGTTATTGTCGCCTTCATCATGCCAGTATTTCTTCTATCATCTTGCAGTTTGAATTTCACTTCTGAGGCGATTAATCAGCCGGAACCGGAAGAAAGAAAGCTATTATTCTTCTCAGATGAACAGGATGAATATCAGGAATCCGTTTATTATGACGCACTCATCGATTTAAAAAGGGAATTCCCAGAAGAAATTGAAGGTTTGCAATTTATCGAGTCAAGTGCGGAAGAAAATTATCCGTATGATGTAGACAAATATCCTTCTCTTGTTGTTGTGGACGATAATCAGGTGATCTTCCAAATTGAAGGGCATGTAGGGAATAAAGAGGAGATTATTAATCCTGTCATTAAAGCTCTGTCAAAGAGCAGCGGACAGCGTTAAGTTTTTAAGGTGGTTCTATATAATTAGCCGCCTTTTTATTTTGTCAAAAAACCCCCTTAATCATAAGCATTAAGGGGGTTTTTCTCTCATTATTTCACAATGTGAATCGGGCTTCCGATTGCAACTTCAGCAGCTTCCATTGTGATTTCTCCCAATGTTGGATGCGCATGAATTGTCATCGCAATATCTTCAGCAGTCATGCCGGCTTCAATTGCAAGGCTAAGCTCTGAAATCATATCAGAAGCTGCAGCACCAGCAATTTGCGCTCCAATAACAAGACCGTCTTCTTTACGTGTAACTAGTTTTAAGAATCCGTCTGTCTGGTTAAGAGATAGTGCCCGTCCATTTGCAGCAAATGGGAACTTAGCAGCAACAACCTCAATTCCTTCTTCTTTAGCTTGTGCTTCTGTGTAGCCTACTGAAGCAAGTTCAGGCTCAGAGAATACAACAGCAGGAATTCCTAAGTAATCAATTTCAGCATGTTCGCCAGCGATTACCTCTGCAGCAATTTTGCCTTCATAAGAAGCTTTGTGTGCAAGAGGAGGACCTTCAACAATATCGCCGATTGCAAAGATGTTAGTCACGCTTGTGCGGCACTGCTTATCAATTTTAATCACGCCGCGGTCTGACATTTCAACGCCTACTTGCTCAAGGCCAAGTTCGTCTGTGTTAGCACGGCGACCAACTGTTACTAACAAGTAATCAGCTTCAACTGTCTGCTCTTCGCCTTTTACTTCAAATGTTACTTTTACGCCGTTTTCTGTTTCTTCAACAGATTTAGCTTTAGCTTTTGTATGGATTTCAACGTTGCCCTTTTTCTTAAGGTTGCGTTTTACTAGTGAGCTCATTTGCTTTTCAAAGCCCATTAAGATCTCATCCATTGCTTCAATGAATACGACTTCAGAACCGAAGTTTGCGTAAGCTGTTCCAAGCTCAGTGCCTATGTAGCCTGCACCAATAACAACAATTTTCTTAGGAATTTCATTTAAGTTTAGCGCGCCTGTTGAATCTAAAACGCGTTTAGAATATTTGAATCCTGGAATTTCAATCGGACGTGAACCTGTAGCGATGATTGCATTTTTGAATTTATAAGTTTGAGATGAATTATCATCCATTACTTTAATAGATTCGCTGTCTACAAAATAAGCTTCGCCGCGAACGATTTCAACTTTGTTGCCTTTAAGAAGTCCTTCAACACCGCCGACAAGCTTTTTCACTACGCCAGCTTTGAATTCTTGAACTTTCGTAAAATCAACTGTTACGTTTTCAGCTTTGATTCCCATATCTTCAGAATGCTTAGCATTCTCAAAACGGTGACCGGCAGCGATTAACGCTTTAGAAGGAATACATCCAACGTTTAAGCAAACGCCGCCAAGGTTTGCTTTTTCTACGATTGTTACTTTCTGTCCTAGCTGTGCAGCGCGGATGGCAGCTACATAGCCGCCAGGTCCCGCACCAATGACAAGAGTATCTGTTTCAATAGGGAAATCTCCTACTACCATCGATTACGCCTCCATTAAAATAAGTTGTGGGTCGTTCAATAAACGCTTAATGTGATTTAATGCATTTTGTGCTGTAGCACCATCGATCATGCGGTGGTCAAAGCTTAATGATAAAGCAAGCACTGGAGCAGCAACAATTTCACCGTCAACTACGATTGCTTTTTCAGCAATGCGGCCGATTCCAAGGATTGCAACCTCTGGGTGATTGATTACTGGAGTGAACCATTGTCCGCCAGCTGAGCCGATGTTTGTAATTGTACAAGAAGCGCCCTTCATTTCCGCAGCAGAAAGTTTACCGTCGCGTGCTTTAGTAGCTAAGCCGTTAATTTCATCAGAAATGTCAAAGATTGATTTGCGTTCTGCGTTTTTAACAACTGGAACCATAAGTCCTTTTTCTGTATCAGCAGCAATACCAATGTTGTAGTAATGCTTTTGAATCACTTCTTCTGTTTTGTCGTCGATAGAAGTGTTAAGAACCGGATATTTCTTAAGCGCTGATGTAAGAGCTTTCACTACGTACGGTAAATATGTTAACTTAATTCCCTGCTCGGCTGCAACACCTTTGAACTGTTTTCTGTGAGAAACTAGTTTCGTCACATCCACTTCATCCATCAATGTAACGTGTGGAGCTGTATGTTTTGAGTTAACCATTGCTTTAGCGATTGCTTTGCGCATTGGGCTCATTTTCTCGCGTGTTTCAGGGAAGTCGCCTTCTGGAACAGCTTGTTTTGCCGGTGCTTTTTGCTCTGCTTTTTCTTCTTTAGCTTCTGCTTTAGGAGCTTCAGTTTGCGTTATCAGCAGGTTTAGAGCCGCCTTCTAAGAATGCATCAATGTCTTCTTTGCCGATGCGTCCGTTTTTGCCTGATCCTGATACTTGGCGGATTTCAACGCCTTTTTCACGGGCATATTTACGTACAGAAGGCATTGCAATGATGCGGCGGTCTGGATCGACTTCAGCCTGATCCTGTGCACCTGCGCCTGTAGCTTCTTTTGTTTCTTGTTTAGGAGCTTCTTCTTTTTTCACATCTTGACCAGCTTCAGCTGTAGATTGAACTTGTGCTTCTGTTTTCTCTTCTTTAGCAGGCTCATCTCCATGGTCATCACCTTTAAACTTAAGGTTTTCATAACCAGGAGCATCAAATGTAATAAGAGTTTGTCCAACTGTCGCAACAGTTCCCTCTTCAACTTTAAGCTCAATAACTTTTCCTTTTACAGGAGAAGGAATTTCAACGACAGCTTTATCGTTCTGGATTTCAGCCAGTACGTCATCTTCGTTTACTTCATCGCCTGGCTTGATAAACCACTTTACAATTTCACCTTCGTGGATACCCTCACCGATATCCGGCATTTTAAATTCGAATGACACGGTATATTACCTCCTATTTTTCATATGGAAAAGAAACCAGTTTTCAGGTTTCAAAAGAATTACCATTTGATGTTTGTTCAAGTGCTTTCACGCAGCTGCGCCGCGCTGATCATGGAACATAAACACGCATTCTTCCGGGCCCTCTGATTTCTTTTCTCAGAATGTATAATTAGAAATTCATTACTTTTTTAGCTGTTTCAATCACATCTTTGAAGTTTGGCAGCCATACACCTTCAGCTTGAGAGAAAGCAAATACAGTGTCTGGAGCTGTCACGCGAAGTACAGGAGCTTCTAAGCTTAGGATCGCACGGTCATTGATTTCAGCAACAACGTTCGCTGCAATTCCTGCTTGCTTTTGAGCTTCTTGCACAACAATCGCACGGCCTGTTTTTTCTACAGATGCAATGATTGTGTCGATATCTAATGGGCTGATTGTGCGCAGGTCGATCACTTCAGCAGAAATTCCTTCTTTTTCAAGCTCTTCTGCTGCTTTTAATGACTCATGCACCATTGCGCCGTAAGTAATAATAGAAAGGTCAGAACCTTCTCTTTTCACTTCAGCTTTGCCGATTTCAATCGTATATTCTTCTTCAGGAACTTCCTGACGGAAAGAACGGTAAAGTTTCATATGCTCAAGGAAAACGACTGGATCGTTATCACGAATAGCAGAGATTAAAAGTCCTTTTGCGTCGTATGGAGTTGAAGGAATAATAACTTTGACACCAGGCTGCTGAGCCATAAGGCCTTCTAAGCTGTCAGCATGAAGTTCAGGTGTATGAACGCCTCCGCCGAATGGTGAACGGATAGTAACTGGAGAAGACCAGCGTCCGCCGGAACGGTAGCGCATACGAGCCATTTGGCCTGAAATAGAGTCCATTACTTCATAAACGAAACCGAAGAATTGAATTTCAGCTACAGGACGGAATCCTGTTAATCCAAGACCGATCGCAAGACCGCCGATTCCTGATTCAGCAAGAGGTGTATCAAATACACGGTCTTCGCCGAATTCTTTTTGTAATCCTTCAGTAGCACGGAATACGCCGCCATTTACACCAACATCTTCTCCAAACACTAAGACGTTAGAATCATTTTTTAATTCTGAGCGCAGCGCATCAGTGATTGCTTGAATCATTGTCATTTGAGCCATGGCTTACTTCGACTCCTTTGCTTTGTAGATTTCATATTGCTCTTTCAGATTGTATGGCATTTCTTCGTACATGTTATCCATTAGATCTGTTACTTTTTGTTTTGGATATTCATCCGCTTTTTTGATTGCTTCTTTAATATCTTCTTTTGCTTGTTCAATCGCTTTATTTTCTTCATCTTCGTTCCATAAGCCTTTGTTTTCTAAGAATTTACGGAAACGTACAAGAGGATCTTTCTCTTCCCACTCGTTATCAAGTTCTTTCGTACGATAGCGGGTTGGGTCGTCACCAGCCATCGTATGAGGGCCATAACGATAAGTAAGCGTTTCAATTAATGTAGGACCTTCACCATTAACAGCGCGTTCGCGTGCATCACGTACTGCAGCATATACAGCTAATGCATCCATTCCGTCAACCTGAATTCCTACGATACCTGCAGCTGCAGCTTTTTGAGCGATTGTTTGAGCAGCAGATTGCTTTTCAACAGGTGTTGAGATCGCAAATCTGTTGTTTTGCACAACAAAAATCGCCGGTGCTTTATAAGCGCCTGCAAAGTTGATACCTTCGTAGAAGTCACCTTGAGATGCTCCGCCGTCGCCAGTGTAAGTAATTGCAACTGATTTAAGGTCTTTCTTTTTCATTCCAAGAGCTACACCTGCAGTCTGGATGATTTGTGCACCTATGATAATCTGCGGTGAAATTGCATTTACATCTTCAGGGAACTGGTTTCCGTGGAAATGTCCGCGTGAGAATAAGAATGCTTGGTATAATGGAAGTCCGTGCCAGATGATTTGCGGAACGTCACGGTATCCTGGAAGAACGAAATCTTCTTTTTCAAGTGCAAAATGAGAAGCGATCTGAGATGCTTCCTGTCCTGCTGTTGGAGCATAAAATCCTAAACGTCCTTGACGGTTTAGTGAAATAGAACGCTGGTCCAAAATACGCGTATAAACCATACGGCGCATTAATTCTTTTAATTGATCATCTGATAAATCAGGCATTACAGCTTCGTTTACAACCTCGCCCTGTTCATTCAGAATTTGGAACGTTTCAAACTGCTTTGCAATTCCTTCGAATTGCTTTTTGCTGTCAACTACAGCATTTTTAGTCTTAGCAGCCATCTTTAGTCACCTATCCTTTCTCTTATAAAAAAATAGTTCTAGATTAGATAATTACTGACACATACAGCATTAGCCTACCCAAAATGAGTACGCCTGACACATTTTTTTAGGCTATCCTCTATATATCTTTATACCACCTGAGAGAATGCCGAAACGTTCTCTATGTATTGGACAGTACAAATATCTGTACTAATTTAAGTGATGAAA
Source organism: Bacillus sp. V2I10 (assembly GCF_030817055.1). Classification (NCBI taxonomy): domain Bacteria; kingdom Bacillati; phylum Bacillota; class Bacilli; order Caryophanales; family Bacillaceae; genus Bacillus; species Bacillus sp. V2I10. Next base: position 3,774,022 of record NZ_JAUSYV010000001.1, read on the forward strand.
GAAATTAATACAATTCGTTTCAACATTTCCTAGTGTACACCATAAAAAATAAGTTCGTCAATTGATTTATATCGATATTCTTAAAAGATATCAAGTGTTTTCATTTTACTTTTATTTCCTATTTATCAATCTGTACTATAACTAATTGTTCATCTGTATTATAAAAATCGATACAGGTATCCTTATAAGCAAATGTCGAAAAATGCTGATGCGGCTGCCATTATACTCAGCGGTTTACTGCTCGAAAACAAAAAACCTGCAGAGAACGATCTCTCTGCAGGCCATACTCTATAAAACAAGCTTTTATGGTTATGATTTTGATGCATTTTCTTCCGGCTGTTCTACCTCAATCTCCGCTTCTTTATAAAAGTCCATTTTTGCCTGATTATACTGTTCTGTATACTCATTAAATTTTTTATTTTCGGCCAATACTTTTTCGTAAGTACTGTTAATTTCAGTAATTTTCGCTTCAAGCTCTTCAAGCTTCAAATCCTTTTTTTGAAACATTTGATACAACTCTTTATCAAGGTCAATCGCTTCTTTATATGAAGCATAAAGGGCATCGTAGGAATCATAGCGATTCTGCATCAGCCCCTGCAGCTTATCAGCCTTATCTTTCGCTCCGTCTTCTTTGAGCTCCTTTGAAAGATCTGCAATTTTTTTAAATTCTTCCTTGGAATCAAGAATGCTTTGCCTTTCATCCTCTAACCGCTTTTCTCTTTCTTCTACAACAGCTGACGCTTCCTTTGAAAGAGAAACAATCTTATCGTACTCTTTCATACCTAAAGAAATAATTTCTTCATAAAGTTCATTTTCCTCTTTTTCAAGCTCAATTAGAGGCTTTTGCTGCTGCTCAAATGTATCTTCAAGAGATACTACCTTCTCAAGAGCACTGTACATTTCTTCTTCTGGCGAAGAGCCTGAACAGCCAGATAATAATACCGATCCAATCAAGATTGCCGCTGCTGCTGAAATTGCTTTTGAAAATTTTGTCACCATGGGTCCCCCTAACCATTCAACACTTTAACTATAAGATGTTCTTCGGTTTTTTACAATATCTTCTTTAACAGAAAAGCGGAACCGCCTGGTCAGACTCGGGTAAGACAGATAAGAATTCACCCGAAAAGTCCGGGTTTGACTTTCCTGAGGGAATTAGGTGAAGCTGATCAGAATGAGGTGATTTAAAAGTTAATTGTATAATGTTTGATTTAACCTGTTAACCGCCTGAGTTCAGGCAAGATTGGATCAGTATGAAAGGCAGCGCCGAATTGCTCACTATCAATTCCCATTTTTTTTATTGGATCTGGGCTTTTGTCTATACACTTCCCATGCCGTGACATAGTTTATATTAGACACTCAGGCTAATGCACAGAACATGAGGGTCAATTAAAAGGAGGTTTTTTACATGCACGGATGTTATCCTGGGTACGGTTACGGCTACCCGGCTGCCGACGGACGCACTTTCGCTTTAATTGTAGTGTTGTTTATTCTATTAATTATCGTTGGTGCAGCTTTTGTAGGCCACTGCTAATGAATGATTGCGGCCGTGATGCCCACATTTTTTTTGTGGGCAAGCCGCAAAAATGATGCCGCTTATCCTGAATGGACAAGCAATACTTTTCGTTTGTCGTCAATTCCATTATACTTATATAGATGATTTAGCAAGAAATGGAGTGTGAGTCCCCATGATTACAATGGATGATATTATCAGGGAAGGCCATCCGGCACTTCGCAAAGTGGCAGAAGAAGTTGCCATGCCGCCTTCTGATGAAGACAAAAAAACATTGCAGGATTTGCTTGATTATGTTTCAAACAGTCAAAATCCTGAAATGATCGAAAAATATGGCTTAAGACCTGGTATAGGACTTGCTGCACCGCAAATAAACGTTTCAAAGCGGATGATTGCCATTCGGCTGACAGATGAAAAAGGAACACTGCACAGCTACGCTTTATTTAATCCGAAAATTATCAGCCATTCCGTTGAAAAAAGCTACTTAACAAGCGGTGAAGGCTGTCTGTCAGTTGATCGCCCTGTACCGGGATATGTGCCCCGCTATGCAAGAATTCGCGTCAAAGCGGTTTCACTTGAGGGAGAAGAACTCGACTTAAGACTCCGCGGCATGCTTTCTATTGTATTTCAGCATGAAATAGACCATCTAAATGGAGTCATGTTTTATGATCATATGAATGAAAAAGATCCTATGCAAGAACCCGAAGATGCCATTGCCATTGAACGCTAAAAGACCTGTCTGCTAAAGCAGACAGGTCTTTTTATAGTCATAAGAAAGATTCTTATTTTTATTGCGGACCAATAAACATATGCTTTTCTACAGCAGTCCCACTTTTTTCAGCCCATTAAGGATGCCGTCCTGGTTTACATCTGATGTCACTTCATCTGCAAGCTCCTTCAGCTCAGGCACTGCATTCCCCATCGCTACGCCTGTACCAGCATATTTAATCATTTCAAGATCATTCAATCCATCACCGAAAGCATAAACATCTTTTTTCTCAATCTCCAGACGTTCCATCAGCTTTTTAATGCCTTCAGCCTTAGAACCTCCAAAAGGAAGGATATCGGTAGCAAGCTCATGCCAGCGGATGATATGGAAGTCTTCATACTTTTTATAGTTTTCTTCTTCGCCCTCTTTACAAAAAAGCAGCGTCTGATAAATTTCGTGATGGCGGTAAAAGTCAGGATCCCGCTCCGGATGCATAAACTTCAGACTGCCCATACTCTCGTGTATATAGGGATGATCCGTTTCTGTTGACATCATAGTGTCATCACTCATGAAAACTAACGGGTGATTTGACGTGCGTGCAAATTCATATAATTCTTCAAGTCTTTCTGTATTAAGAGGATTTTTATAAATGACATTTCCTTCAAAAACTACAAACTGGCCATTAAAACTGACGAAGGAATCGATTCCAAGTTCTTTTCTAAGATCCTCAAACATGAAAGGCGCCCTGCCTGTTGCGATGGCAACATGATGACCCTCTTTTTTTAACTCTTCGATGGCCGCCCGTGTGGAGTCCGGTATTTCTTTATCGTGATTTAATAAAGTGCCGTCAATATCAAAAAATATTACTTTTCCATTCATAAAACGTCTCCTAACCTGTCCTGAATTAATCAACCATAACTAGACCCATAATAAAGGAAAAAATTTAGCTTCTCAACCGAAATCGTTTAATCTCTTCTTATTTAATCATTAAATACAAACATTTTCCACAAATACCCATGTTAACTTTGCTCTATATCACATATACTAAGTCTGGCAGATTCACGAAGGCTCGGCAGACACCCGAATTGGACAAGATAAGGAGTGAGACAGATATGTTGAAAAGATTGCGGCGCAGATTAAGATCTCAATGGAATAGTATTCTTGGCAGAAAAACAATGGCTTAACAAAAACCCTTTCTAGATGCAGAGGGTTTTTTTTCTAATTGAAATAGGCCTAGTGCTCATGAGGGTTGGCTTAGGGATGATTATCGCATATAATAGAACAAGTTAGTCTAACATACGGTAGTTAAGGAGAGATTTGGCAATGCTATACAAAGTTTATTATCAGGAGAAATTAAATCAGGTTCCTGTCCGCGAAAAAACTAAAACACTTTTTGTTGAAGCTAAAACAGAAGGTGACGCAAGAAATAAACTAAAAGACCGCTTTTATAACATTGAATTTATTCAATCAGTAGAAGGTGCTTTTCTTGAATATGAAAAACAAAACGAAAACTTTAAAGTATTGGAGATTTGATTTTTATGAAATTTGTTAAAAATGATCAAGTTGCGGTATTCGCACTTGGTGGACTCGGAGAAATCGGCAAGAACACGTACGGTGTCCAATTCCAGGATGAAATTATTATGATAGATGCCGGCATTAAATTCCCTGAAGAGGAATTGCTTGGAATTGACTACGTGATTCCGGATTACACGTATTTAGTCAAAAATGAAGATAAGATTAAAGGTCTTTTCATTACACATGGCCATGAAGACCATATCGGCGGGATTCCTTATCTATTGAAGCAAGTAAACGTGCCAATTTACGGAGGCAAGCTTGCACTCGGCTTAATCCGCAACAAACTTGAAGAGCATGGTTTATTGCGTCAGGCTAAATTATATGAAATTAAAGAAGATGACATCATTAAATTCAGAAAGACGTCTGTTACCTTCTTCAGAACAACACACAGCATCCCGGATTCATACGGAATCGTTGTAAAGACACCGCCTGGAAATATCGTACATACTGGAGATTTCAAGTTTGATTTTACACCGGTCGGCGAACCTGCAAACTTGACAAAAATGGCTGAAATCGGCAAAGAAGGCGTTTTATGTCTGCTTTCAGACAGCACTAACAGTGAAATTCCTCACTTTACGATGTCTGAGCGCCGTGTCGGCGAGAGCATTCAGGAGATCTTCCGCAAAGTTGATGGACGTGTCATCTTCGCAACTTTTGCATCAAACATTCACAGACTTCAGCAAGTCGTTGAAGCAGCTGTTCAGCATAATCGTAAAATTGCTGTATTTGGCCGCAGTATGGAATCAGCGATTGCAATCGGACAAGATCTTGGATACATTCAATGTCCAAAAGAAACATTTGTTGAACCACATGAAATTAACCGCCTGCCTGCTAATAAAGTGACTATTTTATGTACCGGAAGCCAGGGCGAACCTATGGCAGCACTATCCCGTATTGCAAATGGCACACACCGTCAAATTCAGATCATTCCTGGAGATACGGTTGTATTTTCTTCTTCGCCGATCCCTGGAAACACAATCAGCGTAAGCAGAACAATCAACCAGCTTTACCGTGCAGGCGCAGAAGTCATTCATGGTTCTTTAAGCGATGTTCATACGTCTGGCCACGGCGGCCAGGAAGAGCAAAAGCTGATGCTTCGTCTAATGAAGCCTGAATACTTCATGCCAATTCATGGTGAGTACCGCATGCAGATTATGCATTCAAGACTTGCCAAGGACTGTGGTGTTGCTGAAGAAAACTGCTTTATCATGGATAATGGAGAAGTTCTTGCCCTCAGTGACCGCGAAGTATCTGTAGCAGGTAAAATTCCTTCTGGCTCTGTCTATATTGACGGGAGCGGAATTGGCGATATCGGAAATATCGTACTTCGTGACCGCCGCATTCTTTCGGAAGAAGGATTAGTTATTGTCGTTGTCAGCATTAATATGAAGGAATTTAAAATTTCTGCCGGTCCTGACATCATCTCACGCGGATTCGTCTACATGAGAGAATCAGGTGATCTTATTAATGATGCTCAAGTGCTGATTACTAAGCATTTAAATAAAGTGATGGAACGCCGCACAAGCCAGTGGTCTGAAATTAAAAATGAAATTACAGATACACTTGCACCATTCCTATACGAAAAAACAAAACGCCGCCCGATGATTTTACCTATCATCATGGAGGTTTAATCAGCAGAGCTGCCGGAAATCCGGCAGTTTTTTTGTATTAGAAGATCTGTCTTCAAGTATTCTCCATCATATTGAAGAATCAGAAAATATGCTGTATAATAAACTGCACTGACCGTTCAGTCAAATTTTAAGCCGAAAGAAAGGTAGTGCCTAACATGAAAAAGCCGTCCTCTCTTGAAAAATTCGTACAGCGTCTAAAGGATAAAGGAGTTAAAGCAGATCTGATCAGCCCTGCCACAAAAAAAGTAGTGACTCTCCTTCAATTAGACGGTAAGCAATTGAAGCAATTTCCATTAGAACAATAATATTTACTCGCACGAAGCTCCCTTACGATCATACATAAATTTAAACAACCGGCCTCACTGCGAGACCGGTTGTTCGTGGTTAATACTCTAAATGTATAAAAGAATTGACATCAAAGATTCCTTGACATGTTATTTTCAATTCCGGAATGACAGGAAGTCCAAGAAAAGATAACGTTAAGAATGGATTAAAGGTGCCAGGCAGTCCTATCATTTCTAATGCTTCATGTATCGATTTTAGGCCGTGCAGCACTTCTTCATACGGCTGATCAGATATTAAACCCGAGATTGAGAGCGGAAGCTGTGCGAGAATGTTTCCATCCTGTACAACAACTAAACCTCCTGCATTGGTTTTCAGCACTTTGACAGCAAGCTGCAAGTCTGAATCATTCGTACCGGCAGCAATGAGGTTATGTGAATCGTGCGAAATCGAAGTTGCGATTGCCCCTCTTTTCAGCTGAAAGCCTTTTACAATTCCTTTTCCGACTAATCCCGTATTCTTATGACGCTCAGCCAGGATTAGCTTTAAATGATCAAGCTCAGTGGAAGGATGGAAAATACCATCGCTGACACTTGTTTGTTCGAATATTTTTCTTGTAACAAGCTGATTTGGAATGATTTCAATAATCGGTACCGGCTGATCTTTCGTTACGGATAGTTCAAGATCTGAAAGCTGCAAATCATGCAGATGAACTGTATTTAATAATGCAGAAGGTGTTTTCACTGTTCTCAGATCATCCGTTTTTACAACACCCTCATGTGCTGCTAATTTCCCAGCTTTATAAACTTGCTCAATCTGAAAATCGCTGAGACTGTTTAGAATCAGCAGGTCGGCTTCATACCCAGGCGCCACAGCCCCTTTATTCTTAAGTTCATAGCATTCTGCTGCATTTAATGTAGCCATTTGTATAGCTATAATAGGATCAACCCCATGCTGCACAGCAAGTCTAATATTATGATCGATGCTGCCTTCTGCTGCTAAATCATCCAAATGCTTATCATCCGTGCAGAATAAAAAGCGTCTGGAATTACGTTCATTGACAGCTCCTATTACATTCGGAAGATCTTTTGCCACGGAGCCCTGTCTGATTAACACATACATGCCCCGCTGCACTCTCTCCTTCGCCTCTGCCGCATTCGTCACCTCATGATCTGTCATAATCCCCGCAGAGCGATAGACATTGATCATATCTGCAGGAAGGCCTGCCATATGGCCATCAATCAGGCGCGAGTGCCGCGAAGTCATTTCAAGTTTATTCAGCATGCTGTCAGAAGCTGTTTGAACAGCAACATAATCCATGACTTCTGCAAGCCCAATGACTCGTTCATGGTCGAAAAGGGGTTCTAAGTCACAAGCTTCCAGCCTTGCTCCTGCATGTTCAAAGCTTGTTGCAGGCACACTGGACGGCAGCATGACAAATACATCAAGCAAAATGCCTTCTGAACTGTCCAGCATATATTGAATCCCTTTTACCCCGGAAACATTCGCAATTTCATGAGGATCTGCAATGACCGTTGTTACACCATGAGGAAGCACCACTTTGGCAAATTCATGCGGCGGAACCATTGACGATTCAATATGAACATGACCATCAATTAATCCGGGACAAAGATACTTCCCGCTTACATCAATTTCCTCCTTGCCTTCATAATCGCCTATACCTACAATTCTTCCATTTGTGACGGCTACGTCGCCGCTTATAATCTCCGAATTAAACACATCGACAATCTGAGCATTTTTAAAAACGATATCGGCTTTTTTTCTTTTTGTACTTGCTTCTATTGATTGAATGAATTCTTCTTTTTTCATAAAAAAACCCCTCGCTGTTATGGAGGAGTGAGATAAATAAAGGCAATAGAATAATGCCTTTTTTATTCATTCCCCGCAGTCAAACTTTTTACGGCAGTTCGGTAGAAACTTTTGGACCATATCTCCAATATTATACGAGTTCATGAATATAAGTATTTAGTAACATATAGTAATGGTAAATTGACCGGCAGTCAACGGTTTTTGTTTTCGTTTAATAATTATTTATTCTGTGGTATGATACACATAAAGTTGAATAACATAAAAATGACCGCAAGTGCAGCAACACTTACGGCCATGCATACATTCGGTCCCACGCTCGGGGTCGGCCATTTTTATCAATCAATTAAAAAATAGACCTCACCCGCAATCGACAAAGCTGGGAGGTCTATTTTTTCTGGTCAAACGACAGAACTGCAATGATAAGCGTAGCAAATGAAATAGCAAATGTTAAGCTCTCATATACTGTCACCCGGGCATCACCCCCTTTCCTTGCTTCACAAAGAAAAGAGACAGGGGCTAGCCGACCACCCATATGTTCACGAATGTATACATCTTCCATTATACCACAATTCATAAAGAACAAACGTTCTACTGCAAAAAATAAAAAAAGACACCTTCAAGTGTCTTTTCCCGATTAAGCTTCTAAAACCCTTTTTTCAAATCTGTCGATATCTGTATCTGCACCAATAACAATTAAAATATCATCTTTTTGAATCACTTCATCTGCCTGTGGAGTAACAAATATTTCTTTGCCTCTTTTTATGGCAACTATGTTAATTCCGTATTTAGCGCGAATATCAAGATCGATTAATGTATTTCCTGACAGTTTATTATTTACGACAATCTCTACAATACTGTGTTCGTCGGAAAGTTCAAGGTAATCAAGAACGTTATTGGAGATCAGATTATGAGCAATTCTTCTGCCCATATCTCTCTCTGGATGAACGATTTGATCAGCTCCAATTTTCCTTAAAATTTTCTCATGATAATCGTTTTGCGCTTTTACAGTAATAAATTTAACGCCTAGCTCTTTCAGCATCAGTGTTGTTAAAATACTTGACTGAATATTATCGCCAATTGCCACGATGACGTGATCGAAGTTGCGGATGCCCAGGCTTTTTAAAACAGCTTCGTCAGTTGAATCTCCGACAACAGCATGGGAAGCAATATTGGCATACTCATTCACTTTATCTTCATCCATATCGATGGCCATTACTTCCATGCCCTCTTCGCTCAGCTCACGGCAAATACTGCCTCCAAAACGCCCAAGTCCAATAACTGCAAAATCCTTTTTCATATGTACGTTCCTCCAGCCATCATACTATAAACAAATTTTAACATAACTTTATCCCTTATTAAAACAAATTGAAGCTTTACTTTCTGCCCTTTACATATTCTGCATCAAATAAAAACAGGCGCAAAAGCAATATCAATGAGGGAATCAAAAGCAGCAGCCCTGCTATAAAAACAATGACAAGTGTGATCCCCATCGTTTCATTGGTATATCCCGAATAAATAGTAACAAACGGATCAAGAATGTAAGGCAAATGTGATGCCCCGTAGCCAAAGAAGGCAAAGAAAAATTGCAGCATCACCATAATAAAGGCCGTTCCAAGATTCTTTCTTTTATAGATTAACCAAACGGATATCATAAAAAACAAGAGTGAGGATCCGAACATCCACCAAAGATCCAGCGCTTGATTAAAATGCCTGGGATTATGCTGCTGCAGGGAAAGAAAGACAAGAAAGCTTGCAAGGATTGTAGGCGGCGCCCAAAAAAGCGCAAACTTTCTAAGCAGCGATAAAGCTTTGCTGTCTGACGCACGATCTGCATAGTAGGTTAAAAAAGAAGCACTGATAAACAAAACGGATACAATGGCAAGGAATACCACACTCCACGAATAGAAGCTTGTAAATAACTCATTAGCAAGAAATACGACAGTGCCATTTCGTTCTTCCAAAAAGCCCCCTTCTGATATTGAAAGAGCCGTAGACAGGGATGCAGGAATTAAAAGTCCTGTGGCTCCATATAAAAACGTATAAAAAAGACTGTCCTTAGCCCCGTAATTCCCAAATGCGTAAAAGGAACCGCGGATCGCGATTAAAACCAGCGCTATGCTGCCTGGAACCAGCAGTGCTGTGCCATAATAATACGCTGTTTGCGGAAAAAAACCGACGATCCCCACAAAAAAGAAGACGAAGAAGACATTTGTCACTTCCCACACCGGCGACAAATAGCGGCTGATTAAGTTATTTACGATATCATCCCGCTTTGTCAGCTGGGCGTAAAAAGCAAAGAAACCAGCTCCAAAGTCTATTGAAGCAACAATTAAATAGCCGTAAAGAAAAACCCACAGAACCGTCATGCCAACGATTGGAATATCCATTTAGACTTCTCCCTCCTATTTAAAACGGTACTCAAGCTCAGCTTCTGCCGGATTTTCTTTAAACATGCGTTTTAACACAATGATGCACAGTGTTCCAAGCAAGGTGTACAGCCCAAAAAACAGAACAAACATTAACCCTACATGATCAGATGTCGTTGCTCCTTCAGCAACCTTCATAAAACCTCTGAGAATCCATGGCTGACGTCCAACCTCGGCAAAAATCCAGCCTGCTTCGATTGCAATCATGGAAAGAGGTCCGGCAGCTACAATCGGCCATAAAAGCAGCGATTGGAAACCATTCAGCCTTTTTATTTTTCCAAATAGAATAAACAGCATAGACAATCCCAGACCGAACATCCCAATCGTGACCATTACGTCAAACATATAGTGAATCCAGAGAGGGGGTCTTAAGTCTTCTTCTATTTCATTTAACCCTGTTACTTCTGCATTAAAATCACTGAATGATAAGAAACTGAGCATTTTTGGAACCCTGATCTCATTGATGATTTCACCCTTTTCATTCAGTGTTCCGTATAAAATTAAATCAGCTCCGGCTTCTGTTTCAAAATGCCACTCCCCTGCTGCAAGCTTTTCAGGCTGATGCTCGGCCAAAAATTTTGCAGAGAGATCACCAGCGAGGGCCGTACCAAGCGAAAAGACAAGAGCCGAGACCATTGTCACCTGCAAGGCTTTACGGTGATAGTCTGTTCTTCTTCCTTTAAGGATCATAAAAGCAGTTATAGCAGCGAGCACAAAGGCTGAAGTCATATAGGAAGACATCAGCACATGAAAGACTTTTGAAGGTGCTGCAGGATTAAACATTGCAGCAATCGGATCGATGCCTGTAATCGTTCTGCCATTCAGCGTAAAGCCCTGAGGAGTATTCATGAAAGCATTAACTGTGGTGATAAACACGGCAGACATCGACGATCCTATAATAATCGGAATGGAAATAAGCCAGTGGTAAATTGGTTTTTTAAACCTGTCCCATGTGTAAAGATAGATGCCCAAAAAGATGGCCTCAAAGAAAAAAGCGAATGTTTCCATAAAAAGCGGCAAGGCAATAACCTGACCGGCAATTTCCATGAAACTCGGCCATAATAAAGATAACTGCAATCCAATACATGTTCCAGTAACGACGCCTACTGCCACTGTAACAACAAAGCCCCTCGTCCAGCGTCTTGCCAGCAGGATATAGTGCGGATCGTTTTTCCTGATTCCCATCCATTCTGCAATAGATATTAAAACAGGAACTCCGACTCCAATTGTTGCAAAAATAATGTGGAAGGCTAGTGTCAATGTCGTAAGCATCCGGCTAAGTATGACGCTATCAAGTTCAGCCAAAGGGCCACATCTCCTTTTAATGTTCTAATGATCTTATATCACAGATTCCCAAAAGCAAAACATAAAAGATTGTGATGTGCTGAACATGTTTTGCAATCATGATCAGCAAAGAAGATATCTCCTATGCCTATCATGATTTATATTCAGGAAGAGCCGCCATATATGCCCGGATTTTTTCAACATACTCCTCTCCAAGTCTGCCTTTTGCACCTCTTAATATTTCTGTTGAGTAATGTCCAGGCGGGCGGAACTCCTCTTTTTTCTGAATCACTGTAAAGGTAAGGCACTGCTCATAGACCACTCCTCCCGTTTCCACCCTGATGAAGGCTGGACGGTACAATTTAGAGTCAACACCTTCACGCATGTAAAGATAGTCCACTGCTTCCTCAGGTACACGGTATAAAATGCCCTCAGCCCCTCCGCCATCTTCAACGATGTCAGCGCGGCCCCCATCTTCCATCGTAACTGTGAATTTAACAGAATACTTTTCTGCTTTTCCGCCGCCGACTACATCAGCAAAATGATGATCAACAGCCGCTTTTTGAAATCGTTCAGTATCCATGCACGAGCCATAAGCAAAATAAAACGTTTCAGCTGGCGGATTCAAGATAAACTGATATTCTTTCCAGTCGCCGCTCTTTATTTTTTTCATTGTATCAGCCTGTTCCGGCTTTATTACATAACAAAAAGCATCATATTCCATTGTATCTGTATAGACACGAATTGGCACAAATTCAAACAGGTTGTCATCTGCTTCAGGTCCATTGTGCCCTTCTAGTTCATGAACTTCAGGAAGCAGTTCCTCATCAATTTCATAGAGTTCTCCGTAAACGGTTTCCTGTTCCACAGTCATCGCAGGATAGCCGTCATTCGAATCATACAGCGATCCATTTGTCCGCGCCTGTTCGGCAATACACGTTCCATTCTTTAAAAAATGATGATTTTTCTCCATATAGCGCAGTGTTCCATAAACAAATAAATGACAGTTCATCTTACCATTCTCCTCTTAAACTGGTTCTAATATCGTATGGCGATTCACAACTGGCAGTACAACCTCAAAGGTAGTCCCCTTATTTAAGCTGCTGTTTACATTGATATGGCCATAGTGATCTTTTATGATCCTTAAGCAAACGGTCAGACCAAGACCAGTCCCTTTTTCTTTTGTAGAAAAGAAGGGTTCGCCAAGTTTTGAGATTTTTTCTTTTGGTATCCCCATGCCATCATCTTCAATTGCTATGATCACGTATTCGCCTTTCAGTCTGCAGCTCATGTGGATATTTCCTCCATCAGGCAGTGCTTCAATCGCGTTTTTAATAAGATTGATAAATACCTGTTTTAATTGATTTTCATCACATTCAACTATAATTTCTGTTGAGGGCAAACTTTTTTCAATCTGGATATTATGTAAAATGGCATTGGATTCAATCAGTACAGCCACTTGGTCCAAAATGGAAATCATATTCTTTTCCCTGAAATGAATCGCCTGCGGTTTGGCCAAGACAAGCATTTCACTAAGAACCAGCTCAATTCTCTTTATTTCTCCAAAGATAATATCAAAATATGAATCTTTGTCAGGAAATTCGTTTTTGATCAGCTGAAGAAAACCGCTGATGGATGTAAGCGGATTTCTTACCTCATGTGCAATGCCCGCTGCAAGCTGCCCGGCAATGGACAGTTTTTGGGATTTCAGGGCAAGGTGCTCATTCATCTCTCTCCATTCCCGCTCTTCCAGTTTTCTGTCAGTAATATCATGAATTGTCCCGACTGTTCCGATCAAATAGCCTTCATTATCATAATACATTTTGAAATGAACATAAGCATAAAATTCTCCGCCGCTTTTCTTGCGATAGGATGTTTCCAGTTTTCCCTCGACTCGTTTCGCAGCCGTATATTCAACAAGCTTGCTTTTCACCCGCTTTTTATCTTCAAATGTAATGTAATGATAAAAACTTGAATAAAGACTTTCTGTTCTTTCATACCCTGTTACGTCCGTCCATGCAGGATTTAAGTAAATAAAATTCCCTTCACCATCTGTTTGAAACACGACTTCCTGAATATTTTCAAGGACCATCTTCGTCTCAACAAGCAGGTTTTTATAGCGGCGCTGACTTTCGCTCAGCTGATGAATCAACAGCTTGGACCGGTCAAAATAAGTGCCTAATTTCCAGACAACAGCCAAGATTAATATGCAGAATAAACTGCGGAGCACCAATGGGACGGACTGACTCCCCAAATAATAGTCTAAGATATTCCATAAAATCAGAATACATACTGCTATTAAAGTAATCATAATTCTGCCCGTATATTTGTTCATCGCAGCACCTTTTCGCCTCTGTTTTTTTATAGTATACCATTTTCTGATTTATCAGCATATTCAACCGTCTTATCTCTTACTATCAATCATGGAGACTATGATTTGTAAGAACCGCCTTTTTTAGCATTTGCTGCATATATCCGATTCCTGTACAGCCCTGCAGAGGATAAATGTATTCCCCTTCAACCGCCGTTTCTATAATGGGTCTGAATTTCTTTCCTCCAAGCACAACAAACTTATTAAATTGATGCAGGTTCTTTTCATCAGCCTGCATGTTCAGCTCTTCAAGTTTTATCACTTCTTCTGTTTTCATGCTAAACGAGACATTGTAATTGCCCGGAACAAGATCCTGAGGGAATAAGAAGCCATGTTTTGCAGAAAGAATGACCCAATCATCGAAGAACATTTCGGCATACTGCCGGCAGAGCAAATGAAAGGTTCCCGTATAGGCATTTTGGGCTTCAACTTGTCCAAGATGAGGCTCCTTATCCCAAATTTTTTTATTTCCGCATGGTATAACACATAACTGCTTCAATTTCGTTTCTCCTTTTTGTTTCAGAGGGTTACCTGATAACCGTCATTAATAGGTTTATAGATCAGTTAGTAGAAAGATATACTTCTTTTTATCAGAAGATCCTGATTTCTTTCCACTGATTATATATGAAAGATTCCTGCTTCACTATACATGCATTGAATATGATTTCTCCAGTAATTCATTTTGAATGAAAAAGAACAGGGTTTCAGGTTTCCCCATTCTGCTTTCAGCCAAAGAAACAGGACATCCCTGCTCCTTTAGGCTGTACATCACTTTCTTTACCCTTACAGCCAGGGATAATCGGTTCCGAATGCGGCTGCCATTGATTCGGTGTCTTCTTTTCGTTTTTTCCGGATTGCTGCACGCTTAAGTGCAGAGTCGTTCAGCATCTTTTCTGTTTCTGACTCAGGAATAACCTTTGGTACGGGAGTAGGTTTACTGTGTTCATCAACGGCGACCATTGTAAGAAAGGAAAGAGCACAAACATTTCGATTTCCGTTCAGGAGGTCTTCTGCAATGACCTTTACAAAAACCTCCATTGATGTTCTTCCCGTATATGTCACAAACGCTTCAAGACAAACAGAGTTTCCTTCATATATTGGATGCAGAAAATCAACAGAATCAGTCGAAGCAGTGACAACATGCGCCCGGGCATGTCTGATTGCAGAAATGGCTGCTACGTCATCGATATAAGCCATAAGCTTCCCCCCGAACAATGTTCCATAATTGTTTGTATCAGAGGGGAGCACGATACTTGTTTTTACTACAAAAGAATGTCTACAGAATTTCACTTCCACTTTAGATGCACTTCCTTTTTCAATACTCTTTTTCTTATTCCCTGAAGCTCCCATAAAATACATCCTAAAAAAAACGGCCCGCTACCCCCATAAATCGACACTGTTCGCAGAATGAATATTAAAGACTCGAAATCTATGAGGATTGGGTGAAGATATATGTTTTCTACTTCTGAAATTGGTATTGACTTAGGTACAGCAAATATTCTTGTATACAGCAAGGATAAAGGAATCGCAATAAATGAACCGTCCGTTGTGGCGATTGATACAGTAACAAAAAATGTTTTGGCTGTAGGGACGGAAGCAAAAAGCATGATTGGCAAAACGCCTGGTAAAATTGTGGCGGTCCGACCGCTAAAAGATGGCGTAATTGCTGATTATGATGTAACAACTGAAATGCTTAAGCAAATTATGAAAAAAGCTTCAAAAAAATTAGGGTTTTCTATTAGAAAGCCTACTGTTGTTGTATGTACTCCCTCAGGTGCAACAAGTGTTGAACGCCGTGCCATTCACGATGCGGTAAAAAATGCAGGAGCTAAAATCGTTCATTTAATTGAGGAGCCGGTTGCAGCAGCTATTGGCGCAGATCTTCCTGTAGATGAACCGATCGCTAATGTGATTGTTGATATCGGCGGCGGTACCACAGAGGTTGCCATTATTTCTTTTGGCGGGGTTGTATCATGTCACTCCATCAGAATCGGCGGTGATCAGCTTGATGAGGATATTATTGGATATGTCCGTAAAAACTATAACCTGTTAATCGGCGAGCGCACTGCTGAAAACATTAAGATGGAAATCGGCTATGCACTTGTCAAGCATGACGAGCTGTTAATGGAAGTCAGAGGACGTGACTTGGTTACAGGTCTTCCAAAGACGATAACTCTATCTTCAACAGAAATGCAGAATTCAATGAGAGAATCATTGCTCCATATACTGGAAGCGATTCGTGCTACCCTTGAAGACTGTCCTCCTGAGCTTAGCGGTGATATTGTAGACCGCGGAGTTATTCTGACAGGCGGCGGTGCATTAATGAAAGGCATGCAGGAATGGCTCAGTGAAGAAATTGTAGTCCCTGTACACCTTGCTCCAAGCCCGCTTGAATCAGTTGCAATCGGAACAGGAAGATCTCTTCAGGTCATTCACAAGCTTCAAAAAGTTTCAAAATAATATAAGTGTGAAAGAGCCGCATTTTACTGCGGTTCTTTTTTTGCTTGATATAGAACGTTTGTTCTTATTTTTTATTCTACTTTCTTTTTCTAAATAAATCAATCACTTGAAAATTATTCTTTTTTTCTCCAAATTTTTGAAACTTTTCTCTTTTCATATGCGTCTTACCTATTGTATGATTCACATAAAAACATCTAATCTACAATTTCACTGGGGGAGAACGACATAAAACGCTTATTATTGTTCGTATCAATTACTTTTGTTCTAAGCGGATGCGGTTTGGCGGAAAAAGAAAAACTTATCATGGCGAATAATGCTGTGAGTGCAAAAGCTGTTTCTTCAAAGGCGATGGAGATGAACCGGGAGTTTGCTCTGATTGACAGCAGAGACGGCAGCACAGTGACCACATTTATACCAGCTGCAGATAAAAATAAAGAGCAGCATGAAAAGGATATGAAGGCACTGGTTCGGCAGATGGCAGATAAATTTGATCAGCCGATGACCCCTTCAAAAGTTAAAGACGGCAAGCTTTTCCCGGGTCAAAGCCGGGTTGTCCTGGATGAGAAGGCTCTATTAAATCAATTGCTGAATCTATCGGCATTTAATCAGGAAATCCCGCTCCCTATCACGGAAACAGCTCCAAATATTACGCAGGAAGCCTTAAATGGCGCTAAACAAAGCGTGATCGGAAGCTACAAAACAACTTTCAATCCTTCTGTAGCAGGCAGAAGCACCAACATTGCCATTTCTTCGAATGCGATTAATGAAATCGTACTTGGACCTGGAGACAGATTTTATTTTAATTTAATCGTCGGTGAGAGAACACCTGCACGCGGATATCAAAAAGCGCTTGAGATTGTAAATAAAGAGTTTGTCGAAGGAATCGGCGGAGGCATCTGCCAGACATCAAGCACTTTGTACAACGCTGTTGCCAAGGCAGGTCTTGAAATAATCGAACTTCATCACCATTCTAAAGCAGTCGGCTATGTCCCTATTAATCAGGATGCAACTGTTTCCTGGGGAGGCTACGATTTTAAATTTATGAATAATAAAGACTATCCTGTTATTATTAAATCCATAACCGATCAAAAAAGCGGCACTCTAGAGGTTCAAATTATAGCAGCTTCTAAAATCTAATATTATAAAAGGCTGAGTCATCGTGACTCAGCCTTTTATGATCAGCCTGTTAACTTTTTCTTAGCTTTAAGAAGTCTGCTGTACTCTGCATCAAGCAATTCAAAAGAAGGGTCATCTCTGCTGATTACACTCAGCCTGCTTAAAACAGCTGTCAGCTGATGATCTATTTTAAGCAGCTCTTTCTCAATATCTGTTTCATTCGATTCACTACTGCTCTTTGAAAAATAGTCATTAAGCTTCATTTCTACTCTTCTTACGGTCCCATCTTCAAATACGAGCAGCTTATCACATAATTTATTTATAAAATACTGATCGTGAGAGACAATAATGATGGTCCCTTCAAACTCATCAAGGGTTTCCTCTAGCTGTTCGCGGCTCGGGAGGTCCAGATGGTTTGTCGGCTCATCGAGTATGAGAACGTCATATTCTTTGAGGATCATAGACACGAGCTTCACCCTTGTGCGTTCACCTAGGCTCAGTGAACCGATTGTCTGCTGAAGTTTTTCTTCAGGTAGCCCCATATTTGCGAAAATGGTCCGCGCTCTTAGAATTTGTTCCCTCTCATAAAGATCAAGAGCCTCAAGAACCGTTTCATCTTCTTTTAAATCATTCACATCCTGACTTAAATAAGCGATCTTCATCGTTTCGCTTTTCCATAACTCGCCTCCGGTCACGTCTTCCATGCCTTGAATCATCCGGATGAGCGTCGATTTACCGGCTCCATTTTTTCCGATCATGCCAATTCTCTCGCCATGTTTAATATAAAAATGGCTTTTCTTAATCAAGGGCAGCTGCCCAAACGTTTTTTCAAGATCCTTTGCTTCAAGTACACGTCTGCCTCTCTTGCCGCTTGAATCAAACTGAAACAAGACTTTCGCTTCATCTTGCGGCTTTTCTATTTTATTTTTTTCAAGCTCAGCCGTTAACCGCTTCATCTTAGAACGGACCTGAATGTCCAATTTTTTCGCCTTTACTCTGTGATATTCTTTAAAGCCCATTTGTTTCCGTTCAGAAGGACTTCCTTGCTTGGTTGATTCACGGTGAGCTTTATCTGACCAATTCTTTAAATTTTCCATTTGCCCTTCAATTTTTGCTTTATACCGCTGCTGCACTTCATACTGATGCTTTTGTTCTTCTAAAAGTCTTTTCTTCTCGTCCCTGTAAGCCGTGTAATTCCCTTTGAACTCCTTTATCTTCTTATTTTCCAGTTCAAAAATATGAGATACGGTTCTGTCGAGAAAATACCGGTTATGCGAGATAATCAGCACAGCTCCACTAAACGTCCTCATCTGATCCACAAGCCATTCTATTCCCTGATAGTCCAAATGATTGGTCGGTTCATCCAGAATCAGCAGATCGGGGTTTGCGGCCCATACATGAGCGAGTGCGAGCTTCAGCTTCTCACCGCCGCTTAAATGATAAAGCCGGTCATCTTTCCAATTCTGCACTTTTTCAAGTCCTAATTTTTTTGTCGTTTCAAAGATCGTTTCGAAGCTGTGATCTTCTAAAACACCTTTAAAATCATGTACGGTGTAATCAACTGATTGCATCAGATATCCGATTTTCATGTCTTTTTTTCTGTAGATGCTGCCTTCATCAGGAAGAAGCTTCCCAAAAATCAGATTGGCTAGGGTCGTCTTGCCTGCACCGTTGTATCCGACTAATCCGGCACAATCTCCTTGTTTCAATTCAAACTGTATGTTTTCAAGTATAACTTGATCACCATATTGTTTTTTTACATCCTTTACATTAAGAATTGTATTTGCATTTCGCTGTTTTAAGAATCTTTCATTTTTACCCATAAAAAAACCTCCCAAGTTCGCCTAGAGAGGATTTCAACCATATGAAATAGACAGAAGGGTACAGAAAAAAATGCAAAAAGATGCATGTTTCTGGGCCTTCAGCTGGAAATGGTATGAAAAATGAGCGTACTCATCCTATTCTCTAGGTCTCGTTTTTTTGCTTATTCAAAAAACGTTTAGAAAATAAGATTAGTTCCACATGTCTCCTGTACCTTTTCCTTTCCGATATTAGAATGATATTAGTATATGATAAAAAAACTAAATATGTCAACACCATATGAAAGCAGTTACATCATGGCATCGTACAGCTTGGCAAGGTGAAGATTCTCTTCAAAACATGCTGCCCCACCCTCCAGACACCAGCATGCACTCAGTACAGCCTGACAAAAGCCCCAGCCAATCATCCGGCTTCGGTCCAGGCCTAATTCTTTTTCGAACAGGTCAAGTCTCTTTCTGAGAACATCCTTAGGATTTTTTTTATCAAATAGATAATTTTTGGAAAAGCTTGTTACTTCATATTCTGCTTCCCCTATAACCCCCTTAGGGTCTATGGCAAGCCAGTCCTGGCCCTTTTTCAAGATATTGTCCTGATGAAGATCTCCATGCAGAAGAATGGGTTTAGTAATAGAGTTTATTAAATCACCAAAAAGAACCTCCGCTTTATGAATCCATTTTTCAGCAATGATATTTTGCTCCACCTGTCTCAAGCCGGCCATCCAATCTGACAAGTGAGGGAAAGAATGGTCACCTGCATAAGGCTGCCAAATTTTCTTCATAACAGATGAAGCAATTGAAACAGCTGTATCAACGCTGCTCACCTCTGACAGCATGGTGCCTGGAATTAATTTTTCCAAAATTAATAGACCGTGATTTAAATGGGCATCAATCAGCTTTACCATGCCATCTCCGCTGCCCATTATCTTTAAAGCGATGCACTCTGCGATTAAATCTTTGTGGTTGGGAAGCCCGATTTTAACAACAGCCTCTTTTCCATTTTCCATAACTGCCTGTGCCACATAGTGATACGACAATTTATAAGGTTCCCCTATTTTAAGGCCGAAAGTCTGCTCGCAGCTCGCAATGATGAAAGGGAGTTCACGGAGCCAGGCTTCTCCTGAATCTCCATGAACTCCGATAATTGTTTGTTTAAACTCACTTGAAAGGTTCATTCTCCTTGTTCATCTCCTTGAAAAGCCTGGTCTGCAAGGATCGAATACGTAATTTCATCTGCCGGAGGATTATGGAGGCCCGCTCTTACATCTCTGTAATATCTTTGGAGGGGAAGGGAATTAAACATGCTTTGCCCCCCAACTACACGCATGGCTAGATCGACCACTTCGACTGCTGTATTTGTAGCAACTGTCTTGGCTGCTGCAAGCTCCGCTGAGAGCTTATTTCGCTCATTGGGTGAAGCGTCCCATTTTTCTGCTGTACCGTATAAAAGATGTCTCGCCGTCAGAAGCGAAAGATCCATTTTTGCTATCTTTCTTCTCACTTCAGGCAGATCTTTAATTGGATGATTTAAGCTGTTTGGCTGATGTTTTTTTGCAAACTGGACAGCAAAATTCCTTGCTGCAATGGCAATTCCCAAATAACATGCCGGTATATGGAGCAGCCAGCCTTGCTGTGCCGGTCCTTTAGAAGGTTTCGTTTTCAAACCTGTCATCGCTTCTGCATCAGTTTCCACATTCTCAAGAATTAAATCATCGCTTCTTGTTCCTCTCATTCCAAGCGTGTTCCATGTTTCTTCAATGGAAAGCCCGGGAGATTCTCTTGGAATAATAAATTCCCCCACTTCGCCTGTATCCTCAATTGTTGCGGTAATCAGGAAATAATCAAGCGCAGGAGCAAGGGATGTGAATATTTTCTTGCCGTTAATGATCCACTTCTCCCCATTGCGTTTTGCTGTCGTTTCAGGTTTTCCTCCTCTCACAGGACTTCCTCCATTCGGTTCAGACGCTGCACTGTTCAGTAATTTGTCGAACTGTATGATTTCTCGGGAAATCCGTGCGTACGTTTTTTCTTCCCACTTTTCAGTTTCTCTAATATTCATAAGAATTCCAAGATGCCATCCAAGTGATAAAGCTGTTGCTCCGTCACCCTGTGCAAGCTTCTCCTGTATTAACACGAATTCATAAAGAGTCAGATCGTCTCCGCCATATTTCTGAGGGATTGATAATTTCAAAAAGCCCGCTCTTTTTAAATCATTGAAATTTTCAAAAGGGAAAAGAGCCTGCTGATCGTAATAATCGGCACGCACTGAGAACTGCTGTGCAAGCTCAGTAGCCTTCTCCAAAAATATCAGTTGTCTGTCCGTTTTGATGAATTGCTGATCAAGCACGATTCCACCTTCTTTCCCTTCTATTCTATCTTTTCTCGCACATTTGATAAAGTATTCCGATCTGATATCTGTTTGTATATAGAATACTCAGTCCTTTATATTTCCTAATGTTAACAGTTCTGATAAAATAGAACTAATTCTGGTTAAAGGAGATAAAGCTAATGACTTCTTTTCAAAAAAAGCTCGAAAAATATGCAGAGCTTGCTGTCAAAGTCGGAGTGAATATTCAAAAGGGGCAAACGCTTGTCATCAACGCTTCCATTGATGCAGCTGAATTTGTCCGTTTAGTTGTAAAAAAAGCCTATGAAACAGGTGCAAAACACGTGCAGGTAGACTGGAATGATGACGAAGTAACCCGTACAAGATTTGAGCTTGCACCGCTGGAAGCTTTCGAAGAATTTCCTGAGTGGCGTGCAAAAGGTCTAGAAACGCTTGCCGAAAATGGCGCTGCTTTTATGTCGATCGTTTCATCGTCCCCTGATTTATTAAAGGGCATTGACTCGAAGAAAATTGCTGCCAATTCAAAAGCTGCAGGCACTGCTTTATCTACATACAGAAATTATGTTCAGGCAGACAAAGTAAGCTGGTCCGTGATCGCCGTTCCATCTGAGAAATGGGCTGCAAAAGTGTTCCCTGAAGCTGGCGAAAAAGCAGTTGAACAGCTGTGGGATGCAATCTTCAAAGCAACCCGCACAGATCTTGAAGATCCTGTTGCAGCATGGAAGGAACATGATCGATCACTGAACAGCAAGGTAGAATATTTAAACGGCAAAAAATATAAAAAGCTCCATTACCGTGCACAGGGAACAGATTTAACAATCAAACTTCCTGAGAAGCACCTATGGATTGGCGCAGGAAGCGTCAATGAACAAGGCAACGAATTTATGGCTAATATGCCAACAGAAGAAGTGTTCACAGTTCCTGATAAAGAAGGCGTAAATGGCGTTGTAGCAAGCACAAAGCCTCTCAGCTACGGTGGTAATTTGATTGACAATTTCTCTCTTACATTTGAAAACGGCCGGATTACAGACGTCAAGGCAGAAGAAGGCGAAGAAATTTTAAAAGAACTCACAGCAACAGATGAGGGCTCTCATTACCTTGGAGAAGTAGCACTTGTTCCTCATGATTCTCCTATTTCTATGTCTAATGTTTTATTTTATAATACACTTTTCGATGAAAATGCATCCAATCATTTAGCAATCGGCAATGCTTATGCTTTCTGTATTGAAGGCGGAAAGAAAATGTCCCGCGAAGAATTGGAGAAAAACGGCGTCAACTCAAGCATCACTCACGTTGATTTTATGATCGGTTCAGCAGAGATGGACATTGACGGCATTCTGAAAGACGGCACGAGCGAGCCTCTATTCAGAAAAGGCACTTGGGCAATCTAAGCGACCGCATAAAAGATTTAAAAACCGCCTGGAGATGATTCCCAGGCGGTTTCTGCTTATTTGTCAGATGTTTTCTTTTCAAACCACATCAGTCCGATCGTTCCTTCACCAACATGTGCTGAAATTACAGGACTTAAATCTCCAACTTCTATTGCTAATGCAGGGTCGATTTGTAAAAGTCTTTCCTTCCACTCTCTCGCTTTTTCGAAGAGATTGCTGTGAATAACAGCTGCTCCATAAACACCCTTTGTTACATAAGATTCTTTAAAAATTTCTAAAATGCGGTTTTCAGCTTTTTTCGTCGTTCTTACTTTTTCAAGCTGAACTAATTCACCTTGCTGAAACTCAATAATCGGACGAATTTGCAGCAGATTGCCGATCACCATACCCACGCCGGATACACGTCCTCCTTTGTGAAGCTGTTCGAGACTGCCAATCAAGTTAAGTCCTCTTACACACTCCGGAAGCTCCTGCAGATGTTTGGCTATTTCTTCGCCCGAATACCCTTCCCGATCCATGCGAACGCCCTCGAGCATCATGAATTCCAAGGCTTTTGCACCGATTTTAGAATCAATATGCACCATGTTAAAGCCTGCAATTTCTGCGGCAAGCATGGATGCATTCAGAGTGCCGCTTACTTTTGAAGTAACATGAATGGCGATCCCCATTTCGTATTCCTGTTTCAGCTTCTCATATAATTTGACGAAATCACCGACAGCAGGCTGACTTGTTGTTGGTGAAACCTTCGATGCTTTTAACTTTTTATAAAATTCTTCATTTGTAAGTTCAATGCCGTCTTTATAACAATTCCCATTAAAAATGATGGAAAGCGGCACAACATATATTCCATATTTTTCAGCAGCTTCTTCTGAAATACAAGAAACACTATCTGTTACCCATGCAATTTTTTTCAACAAATCTTTACCCCCAGGCCTATTCACTGGCTCTTTATCAAGACCTTGTTTCTATATCAGTCTCCCGAAAAACAGCCTCTCATTCACACATACTGCCAATTCCTGCTGGATTGCCAGGAAAAATGTCAACAGTTTTCATTCTATAGCGAACTAAAGGAATAAACAATAGAGTGAATCACATGTTCATTGAATTTTCTTATTTCATAAAGAAGATTGACGGAAAAAGCAGAATTCATGTACGATGAGACATATCAACCTGAACGGGAGCGTATAACGATGAAATCTGTTGAAGTATACATATTATCCGGATTTTTAGGAGCGGGTAAAACAACGCTTTTAAAAAATATTTTAAAACAAGAACAAGACAAGAACCGCAAAATTGCCGTAATTATGAATGAACTCGGGAAAGTTTCTATCGATTCGGACGCTGTCTCAGATGATATTCCCTTAAAAGAGCTTCTGAATGGATGTGTATGCTGTACAATGCAAGGCCAGCTGGAAGCACAGCTACAGGGTATGCTCTCGCAATACGATCTTGATGCCATCTACATTGAAACAACAGGGGCGGCACATCCAATTGAAGTGCTGGATGCTTGTTTATCGCCTGTTTTTGCTGAAAAATTAGCGATAGGATCCATTGTTACCCTTGTTGATGGCGCCCGTTATCACGATCGCCATGCCTTAAGTATTCAGCTTCAAAAACTGCTGCAGGAACAAATTCATCATGCAGACATTGTCCTCTTAAATAAAGTGGACAATCTCTCAGAATCAGAACAGGCATCTCTTGTCTTTGACATTCAGAACATTGCTCCTGATTCCAAGGTGCTGCTGACTCAGTACGCCAATATAAGATTAAGCGATTTTCAGCAATTAACCCGCAAGCAGCAGAAGGAGCATCAGAAAACACATGTGCAGCTTGATCTGCATTTAAAAACATATATTCATACTTTTACAGAGCAAATTGATTTTGAAGCTTTTGAGGATTTTCTGAGAAACATGCCTGATACAATCTACCGCATAAAAGGTTACCTTTCCTTTACACATTCCGAGGATACGTATCTGTTTCAGTATTCATACGGCATGCCGCTCTACTTAAAAGAGCCTGTTAACATGAAAAAGACGCTTGTTTTTATCGGCGAACATTTAGATCATGCGTGGCTGAAGAATCAGCTGAATGACTTGCAGCAATAGCTGATTTAAAAACCGTCCTGTATCAGCAGGACGGTTCTTTTTAGCGATTATTCTCATATATCTTTAAATTTGAGTACACCATGGATAAAATCGGCGCATCTATTTTATGTTTATTGGCAAGCTTCAAAAGGTACCCCTGCAAATGATCCGCTTCAACTTCTGTCAGTTTCTCCATATCCCTCTGCATGGAGGACTTCATTCCCTCTGTCATGTTATGTATTTTTTTAAGCTGAATATCTTCAATGCCGTCAGCAATTGGCGCACCTTCAGCACGCATAATCGATCCGATTTCATAAAAGAGTTTCTCAATAACATTCATGCCGAATGCATTTTCGCGAATAGGCCCGATTGGTGAACGGAACAGAGTGGTTACACCAGACAAACCTGAAATAAACATATATTTATGCCACATATCAGCAAGAATCCTGTCACTATTTCGAATTTCAGCATTTGCTCCAGCAAATAATGCTTTAAGTTTTTCAACTTTTTCCGTCTGCTGCCCAAATAGGGCTCCGTAGACAAGTTCATGGATCGGACTGGTCTGCACGATCGCACCTTCCTGATCTACTGTCGATTCAATAAAACATAAACCGCCGATAACACGATCTTTTGAAAATCTCTCCTGCAGCATGTCCAAGTGGGCGATGCCATTCAGCAGCGGCATAATGAGTGTTTGATTTCCCGCAAATGGAATTAATTCTTCCATGACCTTTTCCAGATGATAAGCTTTCACAGATAACAGAATGAGATCAAATGCTTCCCTTTTACCTCCTGCAAGCAATGTTTTAGCATGAAAATGATAGTCTCCGTGTATGCTTTTCACTTGTAATCCATGCTCATTCAGCAAATGTGCCCTTTTTTCTCTGACTAAAAATGTGACATCCTCCCCTTTTTCGGCAAGACGAGCACCAAAATATCCGCCAACCGCTCCTGCTCCAACAACTAATACTTTCACTTTTCCATCCCCTTCCCTACATCATAAGTTTATAGAATCCATAAAGAAAAAACAAAAAATCCTGCTCGAAAAAAGCAGGATTTCTTCTTATACATCTTGACAGCTGGATAGAGGAAAAATAAAAACCGCCGATTGGAGGTTTTTGATTTGTGCTAGATCAGTCTAAATTAAGCTAGAAAAAGATCATTTTGGCTTTATAAGAAAGACTGCAGATAGCAACTAGCTAAATAAAAAAATCGTTTCGCTATAAAAATGAAAAATCCGGCTAATTATTTTACTTAATCGGCGATAAAGAATAGAATTTCAGCTAATAAAGATAAGATTTCCGCTAGATTGGCCAACGGCGATTACTGGAATGATGCGCTTTCCTAAATCATCCTGCTTCAACACCAAGCTCTCAGATCAAAAAAATCCGGCAGCCAAGGTGCTAAGCACCTATACTGCCGGATCCTTATCTGACTCCCTGAACTATACAGGCAAAGTCACTATTTTTATGCTGTATTGCACCGCCTTTTAACCCCTCGGTCAGAACAAATCTGCCATGCCTGGGCTAAACAGCCGGCTTCGCTTTTCTATGCATACATTGTTTGAAGCTGTTTTTGAACATCTTCATTCTCAAGGTACTCATCATATGACATTTGTTTGTCAATAACGCCCTTTGGTGTTAATTCAATGATGCGATTTGCAATCGTTTGAACAAACTGATGGTCATGAGATGTGAAAATCATTGCGCCCTTGAATGCGATTAATCCGTTGTTAAGTGCAGTAATTGATTCTAAGTCTAAATGGTTCGTAGGCTCATCTAAAAGCAGAATGTTTGAGCTGCTGAGCATCATTTTAGACAGCATGCAGCGGACTTTTTCTCCACCCGATAAGACGCTTGCTTTTTTGAGAACTTCTTCGCCTGAGAAGAGCATTCTTCCAAGGAACCCGCGAAGGAAGCTTTCACTTTGGTCGTTCGGCGAGTATTGGCGGAGCCAGTCTACAAGGTTTGATTCTACGCCTTCGAAAAATTCGCTGTTGTCTTTAGGGAAATACGCTTGAGAAGTTGTCACTCCCCATTTGAATGTTCCGCTGTCTGCTTCCATTTCACCCATTAGAATTTTAAATAGAGTTGTAATCGCGATTTCATCACGGCCGACAAGAGCGATTTTATCTTCTTTATTCATAATAAAGCTTACATTATCAAGTACTTTTACTCCGTCAATTGTTTTTGAAATGCCGTCAACGCGCAGAACATCATTGCCGATTTCACGCTCAGGTGTAAAGCCGACCCAAGGATAGCGGCGTGAAGATGGTCTGATATCATCAAGAGAAATTTTATCAAGCAATTTCTTTCTTGATGTTGCCTGCTTTGATTTCGATGCATTTGCACTGAATCGCGCGATAAACGCTTGAAGCTCTTTGATTTTCTCTTCTTTTTTCTTGTTTGCATCAGAAGCCATGCGGCTCGCAAGCTGACTTGATTCATACCAGAAATCATAGTTTCCGACATAAACCTGAATTTTCCCATAATCAAGGTCTGCAATATGCGTACATACTTTATTAAGGAAGTGACGGTCATGGGATACGACAATAACAGTATTTTCAAAGTTGATCAGGAATTCTTCCAGCCATTGAATCGCTTTGATGTCCAAGTGGTTCGTAGGCTCATCAAGAAGAAGAACGTCAGGCTTGCCAAACAATGCTTGAGCAAGTAATACTTTCACTTTGTCTCCGCCTGTTAAGTCAGCCATTTTTTTCGAATGAAGCTCTTCAGTAATGCCAAGTCCTTTTAATAGAATCGCAGCTTCACTTTCAGCTTCCCACCCGTTAAGTTCTGCAAATTCGCCTTCAAGTTCCGCTGCACGCATGCCGTCTTCATCTGAGAAATCAGCTTTCATATAGATGGCATCCTTCTCCTGCATCACTTCATAAAGACGGGCATGGCCCATTATGACAACCTTCATTACTTCATAGTCTTCATATTCAAAGTGGTTTTGTTTAAGAACAGCCAGACGTTCGCCAGGTCCTAAGCTCACGTTTCCTGTCTGTGCTTCAATCTCGCCTGAGAGAATCTTAATAAAAGTAGATTTCCCTGCACCGTTTGCTCCAATTAAACCATAGCAGTTGCCAGGGGTGAATTTTATGTTAACATCTTCAAAAAGTTTGCGGTCACCATAACGCAATCCCACATTGCTTACTGTAATCATTAAAGTTAGTCCTCCATCTATACATAATCTACAAAATTATAACACGAACTGGCGAAAAAAAATAATAATTGCAGATTTGCCGCAAAAATATTCCGGGCATTTCCGCAAAGTCCATCTAATGTTCACATTCAAAACGTTTTGAAGGGTGCTTTTTTATGGTAGGATTATGTGTATTACATCCCGGAGGTTATCCCATATGAAATTACTTACACTCCTAGAATATTCTCTTTATATTCTATTTACTGGA
The DNA here is from genome assembly GCF_030817055.1 of Bacillus sp. V2I10. Lineage (NCBI taxonomy): Bacteria > Bacillati > Bacillota > Bacilli > Caryophanales > Bacillaceae > Bacillus > Bacillus sp. V2I10. Next base: position 3,802,270 of record NZ_JAUSYV010000001.1, read on the forward strand.
TTGTTCCTTGCTTTTACAGGGTTTCAGACGAGCAATGTCACTTTTTTCATCGGCCTAGTCGTCATTTATCTCATCGTCCACTACTTCAGCAAAAAAATCTTAACCCGATATGGAAAAATAGATGCTAAGGTATCCTTTCTAAAATCAATACTCGGAATTATCGGTGCAGTATTTGTTACGATGCTTGTTCTGACATTGATATACACATAGAAAAGCGCAAGCGCCTTGTTCAGTTCCGAAAGGCAGTTAAGGATCCGACTGAAAAGTCCGGGTTTGACTATTTTGACGGAGCTGTCCACCAAGTGTGCAACCTTTCCTATTACTTAAAAAAGCAGACATTCCTCATCGGATATCTGCTTTTCTTAATCTGCGCGTTTCTTTAGTAAATCGTTCTCTTATTTCCTCCATGCGCTTACGATTGACGCCAAAATCATAATACCCTTCCGTGGAAAAAAGAAAACCAGGGATCATTCATTCTCCCATATCAGTTGGAGGCGCTGAATTGCCTTTATTCCTGTATTTCTTAATTCCAAGCCACACTGCAAAACAGATTAAAAATAGGACGAGCAGCACAGGAATATTTCCTGCTGTGAAGACAATCAGGGCAGAACCTGCTGCAAGCAGAGAGTTCAGGCTTTCCATGAACTGTTTTTTCGTTTTCTCCCACGTATTCAATTCTTCGTTTTCAAGTCCAGGCACAGAAATCTTATCCTCAGAAATCTGCATCGTGATCGTTGCGAAAGAAGTTTGGTTTTTCAAGTAGTTGATTCTGCCTGTAATCTGTTCCATCTCCTCTTGTACTGCACTTAAATCCGAGGAGATTTTCAGCAGATCCTCTGTTTTTTGAGCATCTTTCATAAAGCTTAAAAGTCTTTCTTCAACGGCCTTTTTTGCTTTCAGCCTTGATTCAAGGTCGACGTATTCCTCTGTAACATCCTGGCCTGTGACAGTTTGCTGATTCACTTTTACGCTTCCTTTTTCAACGATTTTTAAGAAGCTCTGGAATTTATCCTCAGGTACTTTGACTGTTAATGACCCCTCTTTTGGCATTTCATCCTCACTTGAATATGTATTTGATTCAATGACATACCCGCCTAGTGAGGCAAGCGCATCTTGAAAAGCCGATACAGCCTGATTAAAGTTTTTCACTCGAATAGACAGATCAGCTGTGTAAATAACTTTGCGGTTATCAGGTGCAGACGGCACAGCTTTGTTTTCAGGTGAAGAAATTTCTGCTTTGTCAGCGTGCTCACCTTCTGAGTTCATTGTCATATCAGAGTCTGCTATTTCTTTGGATGAGTCACCGCCTGAGCTGTCCGCACTTTTATCTGATTTGCTTTCTGAATTGCTGCAAGCTGCACTAAAAAATGTAAGTAATAGGATAACGATAATAGTTCCAAACTTTTTCATGATCAACCCACTCCCCTTTTATATAAACGATTAGACGAGAGTGTTTTCCATTTCGTTACATCTCTAGATTATTTTGTTTTTCTTATCTTTTCAAATGGAAAGAATACAAACTCTGCCTTGCCTGCAATGCGATCTTTCGTGATGCTGCCAAGTCCGTTTCTTGAATCCATACTGTTTGTGCGGTTATCTCCCATAACAAAAACTTCATGATCAGGAACAGTAATGGCATCAAAATCATCCATCAGATGCAGTCCGAGTTTTTCTGCCTTCTTTTTATTAGAAAGCAAATACGGTTCCACAAGCACCTTGCCATTTATTATAACCTTGTGATCTTTAACTTCTACTGTATCTCCAGGCAGTCCAATAACCCGTTTCACATAATGAACATCCTTCTCCTCGCCATCAATGATGACGATATCTCCCCTGCTCACATCCCCGATCATAAAGCTGGATTTGTTTACAAACAGGCGTTCACCGTCATGAAGGGTCGGGTCCATTGAAGATCCCTCTACTAAATATGGCTCAAAGAGAAAAAGACGGATGATAAAAGCCAGGCAAGCAGCAAGCAAGATAGCCTTTCCCCATTCCATTAATGAGTGTGACTTATGTTTATTATTCATATTGATCCCCCCTTTGCCTGAAATTTTTCTCCTTAAGTAGTTAGTCGCAGAAGATTCAAAACCCTTTTTGCACAAATAAAAAAGAAATAATTACACGTCCTTTTATACATCTAAGCCATTTAATTTTACTATTTATTATACAGCTGAAGAATTTATGAACAATAAAAACACCCTGCCTGAATACACTTAATGGACAGGGAATCGAAAGGCGGATGAATGCGGATGGAAAGCCTGCTCTTTATTGTTAAGCCGATAGTTCTTGGCATAAGTTTAGCTGCACCAATAGGTCCGATTAAGTTAGAGATGATCAAGAGGGGGATAATGGGAGGGTTTTGGCCTGCGATGCTTGTTGGAATCGGCGCCATCACGGTCGATATGCTATTAATGTTTGGGATATTTCTTGGACTCGTGACGTTTCTTCAAAGCACGCTGTTTTCTGCAATTATTAGCGCAGTCGGATGTTTTCTATTAGCGAGGCTTGGTATAAACAGTATACTTCGCTCTCTGTCTTCTGAAAAAATGATAAAGAAAGAAGACGAAAAAAAAAGCAGTGCAGGATCTTATTGGACGGGCTTTTTGATAGCACTGGGCGACCCGTTTATTTTTGTGTTCTGGCTTGGTGTTTATGGCACTGCGCTGACAAGTCTTGGGCCGCATCATACCGTTTTTTATCTGCTGATTTACAGTCTGCTTATTATTGGAGGGGTTACCCTCTGGAATTTGAATATCGCAATTACTGTTCATTTTATCCGTGACTTTATTCAGGATAAAACGCTGAAAGCCGTTACTTTTATTGCAGGTATCATCTTGCTTGGTTTTAGTATGAAATTATTCAATCAAATGATCGAATTAGTTATGTGAGTTCTGAAACAGGGCTTTTTTTTACAGCAGGACTTAGTAAAACAAGAGGATTCATCCATGGATGAATCCTCTTGTTCTTCCTTTTATTCAAATGTCGAAGTTACCAGGTATCCTGCATAAAAAAGCACTTCTTTTGAATACACCGGCAATTTCGTTTCCCAAGTTTGATACGCTGAAGTCGTAGTAGGAGAAGAATAAACATTCATCCCAATCTGTTTTGCAAGCAGAATAGACCGCTTCATATGATAAGGATCGCTTACGATTGTGTATGACTGCAATCCTGCTTCTTTTCCTGCTTCGTATGCGTATTTCAAATTATCTTCTGTCAGTCTTGAGCTTGTCTCAATTAAAATATCGGATTCTTTCACACCGTGCTCCACGGCATAGTTTTTTCCGACAATCGCTTCAGGCAAGTCTGTTTTTATCGCTTTGCCGCCTGTGAAGATAATCTTATCAACATTTTCCTTTTTATAAAGCCGGATTGCGTGATTGATCCGTTCTCTAAATACCGGCGAAGGATCCTCTCCCCATGCAGCAGCTCCGAGAACAATGGCTGCATCAGTTTTGACCGATTCGTGCTTATTGCCGAAATGCCAGATGCTGACCGAAGAATAAACCAACAGCAAAAGAACGGCAAGCAGCATCATTTTAACCAGAAATGCTGCAATTTTTCCTACCTTCATTCAAATCATTCCAATCTCATCTGCACATGAAATACCTATTCCCTTTTTACCATCATCAACAGCACGGGGCAAGAGTTTTTTATTAGAAATGCGGAAGCGCCTGTTCTGACCGCTTGTCTCTGGTTTTTGACCATACATCTAATTACTTCTACTTATCGAACACCTTACACAAGCTCATGTTTCATGCGACGGGAAACGACACAGCAGAAATTAGGCATATTTGTCAGTAATAATAGTCCTTCTTACTAAAGAAAAAAGCTCATCTAAAGAGATGAGCTGCGCTATTCGTACCTTAGAGAATCAATCGGATCAAGCCGTGCTGCTTTGTTTGCAGGCAGTATGCCAAAGATGAAGCCGATGATCATGGAGAATGCAAGTCCACCGAGTACAACCTGCCACGAAACGAGTGAAGGCCATCCTGCAAAAACGGAAACAAGCGACGCCCCTCCAGCCCCTAGCAGGATGCCGATGATTCCGCCGATGAGCGTAAGGGTGATGGACTCAATTAAAAACTGAGTGAGTATTTGTCTTTTAGTCGCACCAAGCGCTTTTCTGATGCCGATTTCGCGGGTTCTTTCTGTGACGGATACAAGCATAATATTCATGACACCGATGCCGCCGACAAAGAGTGAAATCCCTGCGATTGATCCGATGATTAATATCATAATTCTTGTCACCTGACCAATCCCTTCAGCGATTTCTTCCATATTAAAGACTTGATACTCATCCTCTTTCTCATGCTTCTGATTCAAGAGAGCGGTGGATATCTTTTAATACGTCGAATGATTCTTTTCCGACCTTGTAGCTTTTGGTAATGCCGGAAAGCTGGATCATTTTACCGTCACTTCCGTCCCGCCGAGAAGATCATCTTTCGGCTTTGAAACGATGGCATCATCCTCTGTTAAGCCCTCTTTCACTTCCATATAATCGGAAGAAGCCGTTCCAATTTCAATGGTCTTTTTTTTGTTTTTCCGTCTTCAACTGTATAGACAAAATAGTCCTCGCCATCCTGTTTTACAGCATCTACAGGCACCGTCTGAACATTGCGCTTTTCAGTTTCAATTTCCATGATCAGCTTAAAGCCGGGTTTTGCCTTCATTTCGCTGCCTTCAATGACTACCTCAACCGGATATTGTACGGCCGCATTTTCCGTTCCCATTGTACTTGATGAACCTCTTTTCCAACTTGCTTGGATAGATCCTTTTCTTTCTCACTTAAATCATCCAGCTGATTTTCTAGCTGATTGATTTTAAGATAGCTTGATTAAATGGATAGAGCATTTTGTTCTTTTTCAAGTGAGAATTGTTCATTTTCATAGCGAAGGAGGGGAGTTCCCTCTTTCACGGTCTCTCCCTCTTTTACTAGAATTTCAGTAATTTCCCCTTTTTCAGGATCTTGATAAATATACTGTTCATTTTGGAATTTCAGTGTACCTGGCACCATGACATTTGAAGCAATTTCCTGCTGTGAAAGCTTCACTGTACTGACCGTTACCTCTTCTTTACTCATCGCACGATAGACGTTTACACCAACAAGCAAAGCTAAGATTGAAACGACACCGATTGAAATCCAGATTTTTTTCTTCATGCTGCAGGGAACATCCCTTCAAGCACCCCTCCAGCAGCGGCTAATACCGCGCCGATGACGAAGAAAACGATTGCTATTGTCCAGGCTGCTGCTTTAGATAAACCTGCAACACGCTGAAGGCCGATTGCCGTCAAAATCGTTCCCCAAATCGTGAAAACTTCAAACGTCATGAGCAATCCGCCCAAGCCGCCTTCAGCATCAACAATACTGTTTAAGCTAGTGTATGGATTCATATAATTTTCTTCTTTTACTAAAAATGCAATAAGACCGTTTAAAAGCGTTCCGATAGATGTGACAAATGCGATGTAAATCGTCATGGAAAGAATTTGTTTGAATTTAACGGCAGAACCAACCATTTTCGTAAGGGCCAAAGTAATAGCTGCCATTATCAAAAGAACGATAATGCCTCCTATACCTCCGACAACGATAGAAACAATTCCCATAATTGTGCCAAATATGGCCGCTTCTTCTTCTGTTACCCCAAGCTCTGAAGTTAATTCCCCTGTAAGTTCCGCACTATAGACATATGATAGAAATGCCCCCGCCAATACCATCAGCGTGACAAGAAGAAATCCTACAAGCACTTTAGGATTTTGACGAATACGTTCAAACTGCTCCCCCGGGTTCATAATCATTCCGAATAAAGACGGTTTAGGGGGCTGCGGCGCGTTTCCTCCTACTGCCGGATTTGTTTGCTGTTCCATAATCCAATTACCTCCAATTTTATATGTTCTGTAAGTAATACGATTCTTATAAAGATACGTTTCACAATTTCTATTATTCTATGAATATATTTATTCAAAGCATTAAATAGAGCCAACCGCAATTGATTGGCCCTTCGTTCTTACCCTGCATCAAGCATTCTGAATTGAGCCTTCACAAGCTCAAAGTAGATTCCCTGCTGCTTCATAAGCTCTCCGTGATTTCCCTGCTCCATGATATTCCCATGATCGAGTACAATGATGTTGTCTGCCTCGCGAATAGTTGATAAGCGATGGGCAATCATAATCGCAGTTCTTCCTTTTAATAGCGTTTTTAATGCCTGCTGGATTTTCACTTCTGATTCTGTATCGATACTTGCTGTTGCCTCATCCAAAATTAATATTTTTGGATCTGCCAGAATGGCTCTTGCAAAGGAGAGAAGCTGTCTTTCTCCAACAGATAAAACGTTGCCGCGTTCTTCAACCTCTGTCTCATAGCCATTTACTAAATCTTTAATAAATTCATCTGCCCCGACAGCTTCAGCTGCTGCAATGACTTCTTCGTCTGATGCATCAGGTCTGCCGAAACGGATATTTTCCATGATCGTTCCCGAGAAGATAAAAGTATCCTGCAGGACTACACTGATTTGTGACCGCAGGCTTCCAATTGATAAATCCCGGATGTTATAGCCGTCTATCTTTACCTCACCGCCTGTTGCATCGTAAAAGCGGCTGATTAAATTAGCAATCGTTGTTTTTCCTGAACCTGTATGGCCTACAAGTGCAACAGTTTGACCAGACGCGATTTGAAGTGATACCCCTTTTAATGCTTTGCGGTTTCCATCATAGGAGAATTCGACTTTATCAAACTCGATATCCCCCTTCATATCTAAAAGAACGACCGGATCATCGGATTCTGATACAATTGGCTTTTCATCTAAAAATTCAAATATTCTTTCAGATGATGCCATCCCCATCAGAAGCTGATTATACACTTGGCCAAGCCTTGAAATCGGCTCCCAAAACATTCCCAGATAAAAAGCAAATGAAACAAACTCACCAATAGTAATCGATTCATTTGCAATTAATGAGGCACCGAACCAAATAAGGATACCTGTTCCGATGGCATTTGTCATTTCAACGAATGGACGGAACACGGCATTTTTCTGAGTAGCATCCTGCCAGCTGCTGAAGTTTTCCGTATTGATGCCATCAAAGAATTGGATGTTTTCCTTTTCTTGAGTGTATGCTTGAGTAACCCGGATGCCCTGTATACTTTCATTTAAATGTGAATTCAGCATGGACTGCTTCAGGCGTACCGTTTGCCATGATCTCCGGATTTTTTTTCGCAGGCTTGTTGAGATAAAAAACATGATCGGCAGGATAATCATGATCGCAAGAGCAAGAGGCGGACTGATTGTAAACAGAATAATGATAACGCCGATCAGCAGCAGGAAATCCATTAATAGATTGATAACCCCGCTTGTAAAAAGCTCCTGAAGAGAGTTAATGTCATTCATGATCCGAACGAGAATGGATCCTGCTGATCTAGAATCAAAAAAGCGATGGGACAGAGATTGCACATGTGTAAACAAATGCTTGCGCAAATCATAAATCACATTTTGCCCAAGCATGTTCATCCACCTGATCCTGAGCGTATTGGCCACATAAGAAACGAGGTAAAGCCCAAAAATGGACCCTACCAGCACCCAAAGCAGATCGAGATCCTTTTGAACGATTGCTTTATCCAGCGTGTATACACCGATTAAAATCGGCACAATTAAACGGACAATGGTCGTTAAAATAACGGTAAGAAATGAGAGGGGCAAAAGTTTTTTCGAATACGGCTTAATATACCCCATTAGCCTCCCCATCTGTTTCCAGTTAAAAGGTTTTTCTATGATTTGATCTGTAGAGTAGTAGAACCTCTGCTTAATTAAATCCTGTTTTTCTTTCTTTTGCATCTTTTTCACCTACCCTGCATTTGACTGTACAACAGCTTTTTGATCTTTATATTGAATGTCATAAATTCGTTTGTAAGAACCGTCTGTATGAAGCAGCTGTTCGTGTGTTCCTCTTTCGGCTACCTCGCCATCCTGAAGCACGATGATTTCATCTGCGTGCTTTAAAGAAGAAATCCGGTGAGCAATAATAATAGTCGTACGATCCTTCATCACCGCTTTTAAATCTTTCTGAATACGGAATTCAGTATCCATATCAACCGCGCTAGTTGAATCATCCAAAATCAGAATGCTTGGATCAACACAAATCGCGCGTGCAATGGAAATTCTCTGCTTTTGTCCTCCTGATAGACCCATGCCCCGTTCTCCAAGCATAGTGTCATACCCTTCAGGAAGTTCCATAATAAACTCATGTGCCTGAGCGCGTTTCGCTGCATCGATGATTTCATCCATTGTTGCATTTGGCTTTCCATAGGCAATATTTGATTTAATTGTTGTTGAAAAAAGGAAGGATTCCTGAAGAACAACACCAATACTTCCTCTCAGGGATTTTAAAGAATGATCTTTAATATCCTTTCCATCAAGCAGGATCTGGCCTGATGTCGGTTCATAGAAACGCGTCATTAATTGGGTGACGGTTGTTTTCCCAGAACCTGTGGCTCCAATCAGTCCAACCGTTTTTCCAGGAGGCGCATCAAATGACACATTTGTTAATGCCGGCACATCTTCATCATTGTATTTAAGCGAAACATTTTTAAATGTGACATGACCCGATAATTTGTCCGCGGACAAATCACGATCCGCATCACTGATTTCTTCATCCGCTTCCAAAATTTCAAGCAGCCGCTCGCCGGAAGCTTTGGACTGAGAGAACAGGTTGATGACAAATCCCAAGTTCATAATTGGCCACATGATATACCAGACAAGGCTGTAAAAAGCTACAAGCTCACCTGGTTTAAGACTGCCGTTAATCACCATATATCCGCCGAAAGCAAGCAAAGCAACAACTGAAATATTTCCGATGAACTCCATTAGCGGAAAATATTTAGCCCATATATTGGATGTATCTAAATACTTCTGTTTGTAATCGTTGTTTGAGGAATTAAACTTTGAAATTTCAAAATCCTCTCTGGATAATGATTTTACGGTATGAATGCCGCTGATATTTTCCTGAACATTTGTATTCAGTTTCCCAAAAGACTTACGAATGCTTCTGAAGGAAGGGTGCACCCGCTTGTCAAACCGGTAAACGGCGACGGCCAAGAACGGCAGAGCTGCAATCGTGACGAATGTCAGCGGAACTGAATAATAGAACATGACGCAAAGACTGATGACTATCAGAATAATGAAGCGGATTAACTCCGCAATCCCAAATGACAGGAAAAAACGAAAGCCTTCCACATCTGCTGTCAGCCTTGACATCAAGTCTCCTGTTTTGGCATTGTCATAATAGCGAAAAGGGAGGCGCTGAAGCTTTTCATAAAGCTCATTTCTCATTCTGTATACAGATTTTATCCCAAACATATCCCCTAAATACTGGTGAAAATAAGTCGCCACTCCCTTTACCGTCATAATGCCGACAAACCCGAGCGCGATCCATGGCACAAGAGAAAACTGTTCATTTAATACGACATCATCAATCGTAAACTGCAGCACCATCGGATACACAACTGTGATGGCTGTCATGATGAGCAAAAAACCCATTGACCACAAAAAATCATTTTTGTAAGGCATATAAAAGGCCCTTAGTTTTTTAAATGTTTCCAACGAAAATCCCTCCTTTGGCCTTTGCTGTTTTCTTCAACTTTCAAAATATTTACAACGTATTACTTAATATATCGGCTTTCGAAATATATTTCTAGTCATTTTACGCAATTTTTATAAAATTAATGCTAATTAATGAATTCAGACTCCTTCCTTATAATGAGGGTTATCAGTCATAGGGCTGAGAACATAAAAAAACATGGAATCTATGATCCATGCTTTAAAAACACACTATCTATTATTATGTTTAAGCCAGTCATTCATGACCAATGCTTCGGAAATCGCTTTTGTATCTTTTTCAATATCCCCGGGTGCATTTGCCTCGCCTATCACATATCCTTTAAGTTTCATGCCGACAAAGTCAAAAATGTACTGAAATTACTGCACGAGCGGCAATGCTTTGATCTTAGGCGAGTCTCCGCCAGCAATTATTACATATGCTTTCTTATCTTTTGCGTTTTCTTTAAAAGAAAACCGTTCATCTCTCAAAGCCTGTGACCAGAGATCAAAGAAATCCTTCATTGTTCCTGACATGCCGTACCAATATAGCGGGGTTACAAACACAATAGCATCTGCTTTAGAAAAACTTCAATCAATTCATTGAAATCATCTTCCACTGGCTAAAAACCATTTAGATCATGGCGCTGATCAGTAATAGGCTTTATTGTCATTTCCCTGAGATGTACTGGAGTATGATTGATATCTTTTAACAAGTACCTTGCTAATTTCTCAGAGTTTCCATTCTCGCGGCTGCTGCCATAGATGGCTAAAACTTCATTCTGACACTTCCTCTAATTATTGTGATTTCGTTTAGCTTTATTCAAAATCTGCAAGACACACTCCGTCTTTGCATATGCATATTCATTTCCTGTTTTCCAATCCTTCTTTGAAAGGTTCTGCTTTACATCCTCATACATCACACGATCTTCAGGATGTGTACGAAGATGATCACGAAAAAGGAGATGATCCTCCCACCATTGATGGGTTATGGGCACTGTATGTATGTGAGCAGTTCGGTGGTGATGCGGAATGTTGACTTCTTCTTTTTCAATAATATTTGGATATAGATGCAGATATTCTTTTTTTACCCCGATAAAAAATCGTCTGAAAGGCAAAGCTTCATCGTAAACCTTTTTATAAATATAGGAGGTATCAGCTAAAGCATCAACTGCACCAGACAGCTCTTCAATTGACGGCACGCCAATTAAAATATCAATGACCGGCTTAGCAGAAAGACCTTCAACAGAAGTGCTTCCGATATGTTCAATTTTAATAGAAGGATCTTTAAAGGCAATTTTCAGTCTCTTCTCGTGCTGGCGGAATTGCATTTTCCAGTCAGGGTTATATTCAGATAGATGGATCTTCATCTTATTTATCAAGCAATGGCTTGCCTTCAGCATCAACAAGCAAGGTAATCCCGACTCCGCCGCCAGAGATCGTCTGCAGGTATTGAACACCAGTTTCCGTGTCCTTGATGACCCTTATTACATCGAGTGTCCCTTGAGACTGAGTTACTTCAAAGCGTTTATTTGCTGCCATCCAGATCACTCCTCTTTCGCTTTTTTACTTCTGAGCAGATTTCACATCCATCGTATCATATTATTGTTAGAATCTTGAAGTTTGAATGTTTGGTTAACAGTTTCCCGGGGGATAATACATGCTTTTACTTTTACAAATAAGCAAGAAATGCTATGGAACCTTTTTCATTATGTTAAAAGTTACAGCTTCATTAAATTTCCTTTGGGAGAATTTGTTTTAAACCAGAAAAATGATAAGATGATAAATATTTCCAGCAAAAAAACTTAATCGCAGGAGTGATTCAAATGTCAGTAGACGTTTACCTTAATTTCAATGGTAATTGCCGGGAAGCAGTGGAGTTTTATGCGAAGGTTTTCAAAACAGAAGAACCTAAATTTATGACGTTCGGCGAATCACCGCCCAGCCCTGATTATCCTCTGCCAGAGGAAGCGAAAGATTTGATTATGCATACAAGGCTTAACATTGATGGAAGCAATGTGATGTTTTCTGATGTCTTTCCTGGAATGCCATTTGTTGAAGGGAATAATATCACGCTTGCTTTAGTTAACAAGAACATAGAAGAGCTGACCTCTATTTTTAATCAGCTTAAAGATGGCGGCACAGTAGTCATGGATCTTCAGGAAACATTCTGGAGCAAGCTTTATGGACAAGTAACAGATAAATTCGGAATTCATTGGCAGGTTAATTACGAATAAGTATAAGGGATTCCCACAAAAAAAGAGGCCGCGCTGGCCTCTTTTTTCAATTCTCAATATGTTTTAAAACCCTTGCCGGATTCCCTCCAACTACAACATTCTCAGGGACGTCCTTTGTCACAACTGCACCGGATGCAATGACAGCGTTGTTTCCGATTGTCACTCCCGGATTAATGACCGCTCTTCCGCCGATCCATACGTTGTCACCGATTGTAACAGGTTTTCCAAATTCTGCTCCGCTGTTTCTTTCCTCAGCATTTAATGGATGAGTGGCTGTATATATGTGAACCCCTGGCGCAAGCATGCAATTGGCTCCGATTGTTACCTTGCACACATCCAAAATAACGCAGTCAAAGTTAGCGTAGAAGTTTGCGCCTACATGGATGTTTGAGCCGTAATCGCAGCGGAATGTAGGTTCGATATAAATGTTTTCTCCTGTTGTTCCAAACAATTCCTTAAGGATGCTTTTTCGAGCATTGTCATCCGTTTCAATTGTCTGGTGGAACAGCCTTGTTAATCTTCTGGCACGAACACGTTCACGTATTAATTCTTCGTCTCCTGCAAGATACAGTTCTCCGTCTAACATCTTTTCTTTTTCTGTTTTCATCCATTTCGCTCCTTTATTTGCTGATCATAATTTTTACATTGTGTTCCCTGAGGATTTCCTGAAACTTTGCGGGAGGTCTCCGGTCCGTTACAAGTACATGAATCATTGAGAAATCAAAAGCACGATACTTGCTCTCTTGATTAAATTTGTTGTAATCCGCGAGCAAAAAGACTTGCTTGGAGCGTTCCGCAGCCGTTTTTTTAATGATCCGGTCTTCTTTTGTCTCATAGTAAATCCCGTCTTCGCCAATGGCACAGGCCCCGATAAATGCTTTATCAAAAGTTATGCTTTCAATAGCCGTCCGAAATTCAGGCTCATAGAAAAAACGATGCGTTCTGTCTAATCTTCCGCCCAGCAGGTGGAAATCTGCATTCTCATTTTCCGAAAGGGATTCCGCGTTATCAAGCGAATGGGTATAAATCGTTGCAGGCGTCTCAAGGTGATCACACAAAAACTTTATTGTTGTAGAGACATCAAAGAAACAGAGATCATGGTTTCCAATCAACCCTGCACTGTATTTCCCTATCAAATGCTTTTCCTTTGAAAACGAAGTTAGCCGGTTTTTATAAGCCTGTATTTCTTCTTTTATAATCGGCAGTGCGATGCCTCCGTGTGTTCTGACCGCTGCCCCCTGTTCTGCAAGCTTGACAATATCTCGTCTCGCAGTATCCCTTGAGATATGCAGCATTTCACAAATTTCATCATTTGACAGCATTTGCTTTTCATTAAGAGCATGAAGAATTTTCAGTAAACGTTCTTCTTGGTACATCCTCTTCACCTCCATCATCATTTTAACTGATTATAAGTGTTTTGTTAAGCATTTTTAAGTGATATGAAAACTCAAAAAAACAGCGCAATAAACCATGCGCTGTTTTTCCCGTTTAATTCGTTTCGGTTATTCCATTCAGCTCCCCTACAACCGTATCAACGATAAACACGGCGTCCTCTTCTTCAAGATTTAGAGGAGGGGATATTGCAAGTACGTTGTTATAGCCTGCTACAGTGGCGCCATTTTTCCCGATGATCAGCCCTTTTTCCATGCAAGAGGCAATCACTTTATTCACAAGTCCCGCATCCAGCGGTTTTTTCGTATCTTTGTTTTCAACCAGCTCGATACCGATCAGGAGACCTTTTCCTCTTACATTTCCAACAAAGGGATTATGCTGGAGACGTGATGTGAGTTCAGCTTTCATGCGTCCCCCTACCTCGCTTGATCGTTCAAACAGCTTTTCATTTTCAAAGATTTCGATGTTCTTCAGGGCAAGTGCACAGGCAGCCGGATTTCCGCCAAATGTGTTTACATGGCGGAAATAGTCATATTCCTCTGTTCCTTTAAAAGCTTCATAGATTTCTTTTTTAACCGCTGTAGCAGAGAGTGGCAAGTAGGCACTTGTGATCCCTTTAGCCATCGTAATGATATCCGGCTTCACTCCGTAATTCATGAATCCGAATGCTTTTCCGGTTCTGCCGAAGCCGCAGATGACCTCGTCAACAATGAGCAAAGCCCCATGCTTTTCGCACACTTCCTTTACACCTTTCATATAGTTCTCAGGCGGCATCAAAATGCCTCCGCCAGTTATAATTGGTTCCATGATCATCGCAGCAACCGTTTCGCTTAGCTCCCAGGTCATGGTCTGATCGATGGCCTGAACCGATTTTAGTTCAGCCGCTGCTGCATGATCTTCTTCAGGATAACGGTAGGAGTCCGGCGGCGGCACATGAATAAATCCCGGTGCCAGCGGCTCGTATTTATACTTCCTCTGCGCCTGACCGGTTGCAGCAAGTGAACCCATTGTATTGCCGTGATAGGCTCTGTACCTTGAAATAATTTTATAGCGTTCATGGCTGCCTGTTTGCTGATGATATTGGCGGGCAATCTTGAACGCTGTTTCATTTGCCTCAGATCCGCTGTTGGAGAAAAAAATGACATAGTCTCCGCCAAGCATGTCATTCAGTTTTTCTGAAAGCTGAATAGCAGGCAGATGACTTTGTGTCAGCGGAAAATAAGCAAGTTTCTTCAGCTGCTCATATGCAGCTTCCGCAAGCTCTGTTCTTCCATAGCCTGCATTTACGCACCACAAACCGGCCATGCCGTCTAAATACTTTTTCCCATTTGCATCACTGATCCATGCGCCCTTTGCTTCCTCTGCAAGAATAGTCGCCTCTGGATTGAATGGCTTCATAGAATGCCAAAGATATGCCTCATCTTTTTGCAGGGAATCTCTTATATCTGTACTCTTTTGCATATTCATCCTCCTTGTCTATTAAAAATCAAATCTGGATGTAATCATTTTTTTGCGTGTATAGAAGTTTACGCCGTCTTTGCCGTTAACATGTAAATCACCGTAGAAAGAATCCTTCCAGCCCGAAAATGGGAAGAAAGCCATCGTCGCAGGCACTCCTACATTAATTCCAAGCATCCCTGCATCTGCCTCTTCTCTGAACGTGCGAATAGCCTGAGCATCCTTTGTGTAAATGGTCGCGCCGTTTCCATAGCGGGATTTTCGAATATATTCAAGGCCTTCATCTAAATTTTCCGCACGAAGCACACTGAGCACTGGTGCAAAAATTTCATCCTTTGCAATGGTCATCTCAGGTGTGACCTTGTCAAAAATCGTGGCGCCTAAAAAATAGCCTTCTGTTTGATTCTCTATATCTCTTCGTCCATCACGCAGAAGAGTTGCCCCTTCTTCTATTCCTTTTTCAATATATCCCATGACTTTATTCAGATGAGTATCACGGATTACAGGAGTCAGAAGCACTTCTTCATCGAGTCCATTTCCCATCACCAAATCATCTGCTTTTTGCTTTAGGGTCTGCATAAATTGATCGCCGTATCCAACGACAACAACAGCGCTGCAAGCCATACAGCGCTGGCCCGCGCTGCCAAAAGCAGAGCTGATAATATGCTGAGCCGCTTTATCAAAATCCGCATCCGGCATAACGACATGATGATTTTTTGCACCCGAGAGGGCTTGAACCTGCTTCCCTTTTGCAGCAGCTTTTTCATAGACATATTTAGCGACAGGCTGTGAGCCGACAAATGAAATCGCTTTAATATCCGGATGCTCCAATAACCCGTTTACAACGTCATGGCTCCCATGAACAATGTTCAAAACACCGTCTGGAGCCCCTGCTTCCGTGAACATCTCAGCAAGCTTATTGGAAAGCAGCGGTGTCCGCTCAGATGGTTTTAAAACGAATGTATTTCCGCATGCCACCGCAAGCGGGAACATCCACAAAGGAACCATCATTGGAAAGTTAAATGGAGTGATTCCGCCGACTACACCAAGCGGATAGCGGAACATTTCCGAATCCATCTCTTCAGCAATTCCAGATAAGGATTCACCCATCATTAAACTTGGTGCCCCAGCTGCAAACTCGACACACTCTATACCTCTTTGAACCTCCCCATAGGCCTCTTTATAGGCCTTGCCATTCTCAGAAACAATTAATTTGGCAAGCTCCGCATGATTTTCTGTCAATAGATGATGATATTTAAATAGAATTCTTGCTCTTTTAGGAACCGGCATCAGCTTCCACGACTTAAATGCTTGTGCTGCTGCTTTTGCCGCCTGGTCTACATCTTCGGCGGTTGAGATCGGAACGGATGCAATCTTCTTCCCTGTTGCCGGATTTATTACGTCCTGCACTTCTTTTCCCGTCGCACTCACCCATTTTCCATTGATGAAATTTTTAATTGCGGCTGCTTCATTTGCAACTGTCATTGTTATCCCTCCTGATATTCTAAAATTATGTACATTATCCCTCACAAAGCAGCGGCAATCATTAGACACTATGTAAAAGATACGAGGGGAATAACGCTACAGTTTGATTGAAAAGTGGAACCGGCTGTTTAGCCCCGACAGGCAGATAAGAATTCGCCAGAAAAGTCCGGGTTTGACTTTTTTTGCGAATTTGTTCTGACCGAGTGGCTAGGAGGTGGAACTGGACACCAAGAAAGGCGGAAACGCCCGTTTAGCGCAGGCAGAGAGATAAGGCTCCGACAGAAAAGGCACTTTTTGCCTTGCTGGCGTTTGAGCCGTTCTGGCCAAGGTGTTGGGCGGTGGAGCTGGACAATGTGAAATGTGGAACCGACTGTTTTGATGAAGAAATCATATTGGAAACGGCTACTTTTTAATTAATTCCTGGACTTTCATACTTAATTCCAAGACTTTCACAATTAATTCCCATACTTTCCATGGTAATTCCGAGACTTTTATAATTAATTCCGTACAAATGTGAACAACTCGATTCACCAAACCAGGCAGAAAAAAGAGCACTCTTCCAAAGAGTACTCTGTTCTCCTATTCAATTTTATGCTGGAGCGGAATGGACCCTTCTGTATTCATGATAAAATCATGAGCCATGAGCATAAATTCGAGGGCAAGTCTTCTGTCTGAGTTCATGAAGTTTTCCCCAAGCAGCAATTCTAGCTTTTCTATACGATGGTAAAGGGTTTGCCTTACAATAAATAATTTTTTAGATGTTTCTTGCTTAGATCCGTTGCATGCTAAATACGTTTTTAAAGTAATCAGCATGTCCCCGTTGTATTTCCGGTCATATTCAATCACAGGCGCCAAATATTCATGAATCGTTTCTTCGAGATCACCGTGTTTTTTTAACAATGACATCATTCGATACATATGCAGGTCCTGATAAAAGTAGCTTTTTCCTTCTTTTGAAAGGGAGTCCTGCAGGGCAAGGGTTTCTTTGGCTGTTTGATAGCTTAGATGAATATTTCCAAGTTTGTCGGCAAACTTCCCGACACCAGTGGAAATAGAGGAGGTTCTGATCCGTTCTGATCCATTTCCTGAATGGATTCTTAAAAGGGCACCTTCCATCCGCTCTTTCCAATCCTGTTTGTGCCGTTTGTTTCCCACGATAAAAATGAGATGATGACGGACTTCAACCGTAAATAAATGAAACCCAAATTGTTCAAATACCGTTCTGAACAAAAGCTTGAGATAGGTGCTGTCCACGTTTGGCGCCTGGCCCGACAGATCAGGAGATAGCTTGCAAATACAGACTGCTCCACCATTCAAATGAAGTTTGGGATCAATAAAAGAAAGCTGTTCTTTGATAATTTCATCCGTGTATTCGCCTTCAAGCCAGTTTGTCAGCCATTCGCTTTCTTCTGCCATCTTTTTTTCTTTTACATATAAATCCCTCAGCAAATGCTGGGCAAATGCGTTAGCGGTTCTGTCTAAAATGAGCAGATCAAATTCGTTCAGTTCGCGGCAGTTAGCGATAATCAGCAGCTCGGCGTAGGTCTCGCCGAGAATCTGTACATTCTGACTTGCGATCTTGGATTTTATGTTTTCATCTCTATTCTTGATTTTCAAAAGCAGCGCTTCTTTTTCATTTCCCTTTGGCTCTGGGAAAAAATCAGCTTTATTTCCGCTTAATACAGCAATAACCTGAACCTCTAAATAGGCCTGGAGAAATTTCAGGATTTGCTCATAGTCTTCAATTTCAAGCAGCATCTTGTTTAGCTGCTGAGAATAATTTTCTAAATCAGAGAGAAGTTGATATTGTTTATTGATGATGAGGGAATGCACGTCTTGAGTAATTTCAACAAAGGGAACCTCTTGATGAAACAAAATGATAGGAAAATGGTGGTGATCTGCAAGTTCAATTACTGCTTCCGGAATACTGTGAATGTGTGTGCCCATTTCGATGCATAGACCGGCAGTATGCCTCTCGATCAATTGTCTCAGAAACGAAACAAAGTTTTGGGGATTATCTTTAAAGCCTAGACCCGTTGTAAGAATCAGCTCATGGCCATTTAATAGATTGCTGATTTGGATCGATTCGACAATATGGACCCATTTCAATTGGCGGTGCAATCCTCTTGCACCAGCAATTACTTCAGTTTGGGCAAAATGCTTTCGATTTAAAATTTCATCAATCGTTATGTATGATTTCATTCGCACACCCCTTTTTGATGTCGCTACTGTCTATTATAATGAAGGGCATGTTTGAACACTATACGTTTGTCAGTTTTTCTCACAAAAAAGATAGGACAAATTCTGCCCTACCTCTGTCGAACGGTGTCATTTGAAGTTTTGAGACAGCAGCTTTGCTGAAAAATACTTTCTGGCATCCGCAGTTTTCACATGCATTTCAGCTGAATCGTTCTGATCCTTCTTATTTCTGAATGTAAGATAAGCACCGCTTAAATTTTCAGTTACGCGTGTGATTTTGTAGCCCTGACCCAGATAAAAATCAATCTTATCTCTTTCAGACAGGTATTCCTGATAATCAGACATAAGGAGCCTCCTTGTTTAAATTTGCTCTGTTTGAACAGGGCCAACTGCGACGTTCGGTACGGATTCATCTTCAAGATCGATTGTCCAGTCATTTCCTACTGTTATGCCAAGATACTTTTGATCATCAGGATCTTTTAATTCAGCTTGGGTATAGATCTCAAACCACCAATATTTAGCCAGGATGTAATAGGTGATGCAGCCGACCGCAAAACCTACAATAAATGAGTAGGAAGGGATAGCGGCTGCAGCTGCCCCGCCAAGGATCCACGCGATAAAGCCGGCAACGTTTATTCCTTTCATATATTTGTATTGACCCTCGGGTTCATAGAGGTCCTTCACATTCACTCTGCGCTTTCGAATCAAATAATAGTCAGCTACTAGAATACCGCAAATAGCAGACAGGATTCCTCCAACTATTAATAATATTCCAATAATAACTCCAAATAAACTCCAAGGCTGAACGACAATTCCAATAAAACCGGCAACGGCTACACCTGCCCAAAAAGGAACCTTTGGCCCCCCGACGTTAGAGAAAATGACAGCCGCAGGAATCAGATTGGCAGAGGTATTTGTCGACCACTGCGCAAAAACAATCATAACCAATAAGATACCAAGAATAATGCCGGTTGCAGACTGCTGGAGGGCAACAACAGGATCATAGTTCGTCACAGCGATATAAGAAACAGCACCAATCACAACCATAAAGGTCTGAACGATTGGATAGGCAATTAAATTGCCGGCAATTTGGCTTTTGTTCCGCTTAAACCAGTTTTTTTCTAATTTAGGCGCTTTAACAAAACGGGAAAGCGATGGCATATCCGCAGCGAGTGTACCCCAAAATCCCATGTTGGACATAATGACTACCATAAAAGCGGTAACAGCTGCTCCTCCGGTTACCGGATTTTCTACCCAGGACCATACGTTTCTGCCTTCCTGAAGGGCATGATCGGAAAGTGTAAAATACATCCAGCCAGAAATAATGATGATAACAGGCGCTGCCAGATCGGCAAATCGTTCAATCGCCTTCATTCCAAGAGCTGTATTGACAACTTGCAGGATTGCAAATATGAAGAAACAAACCATCCAATTATTAAAGCCAGATAAAGTAGCAAGGATGGCATTCATTGCACTCGCGCCAAAGTAAGTATTGACGCCAAACCAGCATGAAGCCACAAACCCCCGAACAACGGAAGGAATATGTGTCCCGATTGTCCCAAAAGGAGCCCTCATATAAACAGGAAAGGATAACCCATGCTCAACTCCGATATCGCCAGTCAATGTCATTAAAAGACCAAGGGCTATCGAACCGATGATGGTTGCAGCAACAACCCAGCCAAGTGGAAGACTTTGTACACCGGCTCCTCCAATAGCAAATGCAGCCAGTACAACTGCCATCCCAACCCAGATTAAAGCAAAGCCCAGCGAACCAATGTTTTTCTTGTGATGAGGAATCGGCAGCAAATCAGGAGACTTCAAATAATTTTTAGCCACTTACGCATATCCCCTTCCAATTGGTTATATCTTTGGATATTTTTCAGATAGATATTTTTGCGTTTTCGCTCGTGTCAAGCAGCTCTCCATATTTAGCTCTCTTTTGATATTGCCCTCTGCCTGCCCTGCCGGCAAATTTCCTATCCCGTACGACGAATTCACCTCTTGATAGAACGGATACTGGCTCTCCTGTTACTTGCAGTCCCTCAAATGCGTTATAATCAACCGCCATATGGTGAGTTTCAGCAGAAATCGTCCGTTCTGCAGCGGGATCAAAAAGGACAAGATCCGCATCAGAGCCGACTGCAATCGTTCCTTTTTTAGGATAGAGACCGAATAGCTTTGCCGTTTTGGTGCTTGTCATATCCACAAATTGATTTAAAGATATTCTTCCTTTTTTCACGCCTTCAGAAAAAAGAATACTCAGACGATCTTCTATAATAGGGCCGCCATTTGGAATTTTAGTGAAATCTCCTTTTCCCAAATCCTTTTGTCCTTTAAAATCAAAAGAACATTGATCAGACCCAAGAGTTTGCAGCACTCCCGTTTTTAGCGCATTCCACAGCACATCTTGATGTTTCTTATCTCGGAGAGGCGGTGACCAGACATATTTTGCACCTTCAAAATCAGGCTTTTCCAAGTACGTTTGATCAAGTACCAAGTACTGAGGACATGTTTCCCCCCATACATCAAAGCCCTTACTTCTTGCTTCGGCAATTTTTTCAACAGCGTCAGCACAAGACACGTGTACAACATATAGCTGTGAACCAGCAAGCCCTGTTAATTGAGCAGCTCTGCCAGTTGCTTCGCCTTCCACTTCTGGAGGGCGTGTTAAGGCATGGTAAATCGGGTCTGTCTTTCCTTCAGCAAGGGCTTTTTTAGTCAGATAATCAATGACATCACCATTTTCAGCATGAACCATGACAAGACCGCCAAGTTCTTTAGCCGTTAAAAGCGTTCGGAATAATGTTTCGTCGTCAGCCTGAAAAACGTTTTTGTAAGCCATAAAGACTTTAAATGAAGAAATGCCTTCTTCATTAATCACAGCAGGAAGCTCGCCAAGTACGTCATCATTTATTTCAGAAATCATTAAGTGAAAACTGTAATCGATCACTGCTTTATCCCTGGATTTTTCATGCCATATCTGAATGGCATCCTTCAAAGGTTTTCCTTTTTCGGTTAAACAAAAATCAATAACCGTTGTTGTGCCTCCAAAGGCTGCGGCCATTGTTCCGCTCTCAAAATCATCCTTTGTGACGGTTCCGCCAAAAGGCATTTCAAGATGTGTATGCGGATCTATACCGCCAGGAAAAACGTAGCACCCCTTTGCATCAACGATTTCTGCGTCTTCTTCAGGCAGATTGCAGCCAATCGCCGCAATTTGTTCCCCTTCCACTAAAATATCTGCTTTATACGTATCAGCAGCCGTGACGATTATGCCATTTTTTATTAATTTTTTCATCAGATCCACGCCCTCCCTTTACTTCACAAAGTCAGCACTCGATGTTCTAAGTGCACCAATAACTGCCTGTCTTTTATTCCATGTCATTGGAGGCAGTTCATTTGCAAGCTCAATCATATCAATCGCGCCGTCCACTGGACATACGATTGAGCAAAGGTTGCAGCCTACACAATCTTCCTCGCGCACTTTCAGATAGGACTGACCGCTCTCATCCTTAAGCATGTCAATGCACTGATGGGATGTATCTTCACAGGCAATGTGGCATTTATTGCAGTTGATGCAGACATCAGTATTAATTTTCGCTACAACTTTATAGTTTAAATCAAGCTCTCCCCAGTCCGAATATCTTGGAACAGACTTGCCGACCAGATCCATGACGGAGGATAAGCCTTTGTCATCTAAATAATTGGACAGGCCTTCAATCATATCTTCAACAATTCGGAATCCGTGATGCATGGCGGCTGTACAAACCTGGACGCCCATTGCACCCATCAGCATAAATTCAACGGTATCTTTCCAGTTTGAGATTCCGCCAATGCCTGAAATAGGAACGTTAATCCGCGGGTTTCTTGCGCATTCAGCAACCATATTTAAAGCAATCGGCTTAACTGCAGGGCCGCAGTACCCGCCGTGGGCTCCTTTTCCGGCTACGTGCGGAATCGTATTCCACGTATCAATGTCGACGCCTGCGAGGCTGTTAATTGTATTGATCATGGAAATGGCATCAGCTCCGCCCGCGACGGCTGCCTCAGCTGTCACAGTAATATCGGTAATGTTTGGCGTAAGTTTGACAATCACAGGGGTTTTAGCCGCTTCTTTTGCCCAGTAGGTTTGTCTCTCCACCAGGTCCGGCACCTGACCTGATGCGGCTCCCATGCCCCGCTCTGCCATGCCGTGGGGACAGCCGAAATTCAGCTCAAGTCCGTCTACTCCGACATCCTCCACCCGCTTTACAATTTCATGCCATTTCTCCTGCTTCGGTTCAACCATCAGCGACACAATAATGGCATGATTCGGGAATCTTTTTTTTGTTTCATAGATTTCTTTTAAATTGACTTCAAGTGGGCGGTCTGTAATTAATTCAATATTATTAAAACCGGCTACACGCTGCCCATTAAAACTGACTGCAGCAAAGCGGGAGGATACATTTAAAATTGGATCCCCGAGCGTCTTCCATACAGCTCCTCCCCAGCCTGCCTCAAACGCCCTCTGAACCTGATAGCCCGAGTTCGTCGGAGGGGCGGATGCGAGCCAAAAAGGATTCGGTGACTTTATCCCTGCAAAATCAATTCTTAAATCAGCCATGAATGAACCTCCTTTTAAGAAATGCGGAATCGCCCGTTAGCTCCGACAGACAGATAAGGATCCGGCAGAAAAGGCGCTTTTTGCCTTTACTGACGGAGCCGTTCTGGCCGAGGAGCTGGGCGGTGGAGCTGGACAACTTGAAATGCGGAACCGCCTTCTTCCGTTTCTAAAGGCGGATCCGTTCAGATCAAGTATCATTTAGGCAAGCTTCAGTTCTTCAAAAGATATCTTTTTATGAATCTCATAAGCTGTCAGCTTCCCTTGCTGAGCAGCTGAAACAACCATCGCTTCTCCCTGGCCTTTCCCGAAAATAACATCTCCGCAGGCAAAAATCTTCTCGTTTGAGGTTTGATAAGATTCTTCTGAAATTCGCACCACCCCGTCAGAGTGTTCTACGCCGAATTGCTCGATTAAATCAAGATATCTAGATTGCCCGATTGCTCGGATGACTGCATCTGTTTCGATGATAAACTCAGAGCCTGGAATGGCAACAGGACGCGGTCGCTGTCCATCACTTCCTGCAGAAAGCTCCATTTTGAAGCATTCAATTCCTATTACTCTGTTATCCTCATTCGTCACAATCCGCTTTGGAGCAGTAAGCCATTTGAATGCAACACCGTCCTGTTTGGCGAAGTCATATTCAAAATCGTAGGCTGTCATTTCTGCCTGAGTTCTGCGGTAGAGAATGCTGACATCCTCTGCACCAAGTCTGACTGAGCAAGTTGCAGCATCAATTGCCGTGTTTCCAGCTCCTATTACAACTGCCTTCTTCCCAATCAGCTCCATTGTTTTTGCTGTTTTCGTATCTTTTACAAAATCAATTGCATCGTAGACACCATCTGCATCTTCGCCTTCAATGCCAAGCTTTGGAACTGAAGACATGCCTACAGCGAGAACAACGGCATCATAGTTCTCTATCAATTCGGAAGCCATGACATCTTTTCCGACCCGTGTATTTGTCCTGATTTCAACATCAAGACTTTTCACTTGCTCTACTTCCCAAAAAGAAATGGATTGAGGAAGCCTGAAAGAGACGATGCCATACGTGTTTAAGCCACCGGCATATTGTTCAGCTTCAAAAATCGTTACGCTGTAGCCGAGCAAAGCAAGCTCCCTTGCTGCTGATAATCCTGCAGGTCCTCCGCCGACAATTGCCACTGTCTTTCCATTCTTTTCACCAGCCCGAAACAGGATCTGTTCATTATGAATCGCCCAGTCTGTCGCATAGCGCTGCAGGTTGCCGATCATAATGGGCTTTGTAGATGAATTAAGTACACACGCACCTTCACAAAGCTCCTCCGTCGGGCAAACACGGGAACAGCTTGCCCCCACAGGATTAGCCGTCATAATGGTTTTGGCGGATCCCTTCAGATTTCCTGAAGCGATTTTCTTTATAAAAGAAGGGATATCAATCCCAGTCGGACAGGCCTGAATACAAGGAGCGTCATAGCAATATAAACATCGATTGGCTTCCTCGAACGCTTCCCTGTTTGACAGGGCCTGCTCAACTTCCATAAAATTTCTCTCTAAATCGATTAAAGAAATTTCCCTAGTCAAGGTAAAAACCTCCTTTTCCGGCGATTAAGGCAGCAAAGCCGTCATTTCCTGATACGTTTCGGGACGTCTGTCACGATAAAACTGCCACGTATCCCGGACTTCACGGATTAATTTTTTATCCATCTCACCTATGACGACCTCGTCCCTGTCACGGCTTCCTTCAGCCACAAAGCGTCCTCTTGGATCGGCAAGATAGGATTGTCCGTAAAACTCACCCATGTTCCATGGCCCTTCATAACCAACCCGGTTGATGGCCCCGATGTAATACCCGTTTGCAACTGCATGAGCAGGCTGTTCAAGCCTCCATAAATATTCTGAAAGACCCGCTACTGTAGCTGATGGATTAAAGACAATTTCAGCTCCATTTAACCCAAGGAGCCTTGCACCTTCCGGGAAATGCCGATCATAACAGATATAGACTCCAATTTTCGCAAAAGCTGTATCAAATACGGGATAGCCGAGGTTGCCCGGTTTAAAGTAAAACTTCTCCCAGAAACCGCCGCCTTCTTTGCCAACTCCCACATGCGGAATATGATGTTTACGGTATTTTCCTAAGTATGATCCATCCGCATCGATAACTGCAGCTGCATTATAATAAGTAGCAATTCCTTCGCGTTCATAAATTGGCAGCACAATTACGACGCCCAGTTCACGGGCAAGCTCCTGAAACCTTTTTGTAGTCGGTCCATTTGGAATTTCTTCCGCTGCGTCGTACCATTTCGTGTTCTGCTCCGTGCAGAAGTATGGGCCATAAAAGATTTCCTGAAGACAAACAATCTGTGCACCTCTGTCGCTTGCTTCTTTCACAAGCTTGATATGCTTTTCAATGGCTTTTTCCTTGTGAACTTCGACAGCCTCATTTCCATCTACATCATTGCTTGCCTGAATTAATCCAATTACAACTTTGTCTGACATAGGAAAGCCTCCTTAGGAACAATTCTTCTCATAATAAAAAATATTCAAAATATTAAAAATTCAATCTTTGCATCTATTTTACTTTCATTTCCGTCCGTTTACATTGTACATATTGTTAAAAGGTTTCTTTCATTTCTCTTGCACTATGTAAAAAAGGTGAACATTTTTCAGGGAGCAGACAGATTCAATCTATTTTGTTTTTATGTAAAATTTGTGTTATCGCCGGTTTTTCGTTAGGATAGGTATGGGACAAGTGAATTAAACTTGAGAGATTGGAATGATACATATTGAATATTGCAGCCTACACGGTTGAAAAATTGCATGATCCATTCGGAATATTATCAGGGGATCGCTATGAATTCTTTTTAGAACTGGATGTTGATGAAGACGACGAACTTTATACGGAAAAGGGTCTGCTATTAAAGGTTATTTATTTAGTGGATGACAGCAGCGGAAGAATCTCTGTTTATCATCTCATGGAAAAGGAAACAAATACATTCCTTGATTTTGAGCTTGATGAAGAAGAAGAAGCCATGATAAAAGAGTTTTGCCAAGGGCATTATTCAGAGGAAAATTAAGAAAGAGCAGGCGAATATTACTCGCCTGCTCCTTTTTTATGCTTCTATTTTTTTGCCTTCTTCAACGATACGAAACAGAAGATGCGCCAGATGATGAATCGGTCCATATGCTTCTTCCTCTTCGTTCGTTTCTTCATTAAACTCCAGATCATTTAAATAAAGAGCAGTGAATTGATAGAAATCCTTCAGCTCAAATGAATAGCAGGCGCTTGGATCTTCCTGCTCCTCTTCATAATGAAGAACGAGGTACCACTCTTTTCCGTCTTTGTCTTCCCCGTCAAAGAAAACGAAAAAACCAACGTTTGTATCAAGCTCGAACAAATGACGTGTTCCGCCTTCTGTTACGCGGTGAAAATCTTCCTCGTTCATCTTTTGGACTGTCATGGAATCTGTTTGATCTTCTTTATGAAATTCTACTGAAAATGGATTCATGATATCTCTCCTATGTATTAGATTCTTCCCTATCGTATACCACTTTCATCTGAAAAACAAAACGAAGACCCCTTTTTCAAAAAAGGGGCCGTTTCATTACTTTTTAAAAATGCCAAAAGGTTTTCCAATCGGCAAGAAAACACGTCCGAAATGTGCATTCAATACAGCCGCTGCTGACCCGTAAAATGATAAGAGGGCAATCAGCATTTCAGAAACCGCCGCAAGCATATGAGTCGCTTCGTGCATAATGCCGAAAGAGCTTAAAGATAGACCGATAAATAAGAAATCAATGAGAACAAAGATAAAAAATAACACTTTATGAGTTTCCATGGCACCAATTGTCATAAATAAGCTGAATATTAAATAACCGACAAAAGCAAAGCCAAGCTGTTTTGGATCAACGCTTGCTGCAAGCTCTTCTCCGAATACACCTAATTGGATGAGCCAAGAACCTCCTACACCAAGCCAAAACAGGCCAAACGCACCGAAAGCAGTCGTTCCAAACGTGTTGTTGTGCTTAGCATCATTGATGCAGGCAAAAAGCTGTGCAAATCCCCCTAAAAAAATCGCCCACGGTAAAATAAAAGAAAGACCTTCCGTTAACCCAAGCTTTTGCGAAGAAGCAACGAGTGTAACCATTGCAAGTCCAAAAAGTCCAAGCGCTGAAGGATCTGCGGTTGTCATTTTTACTTGTTGTACATTCTGATTGTTCATGATGAACCTCCTATATTTTAAACACATACTTGAACAAGATACAGGATTGGGATAGTGGTGTCAATGAGTTTTTAGGGGATTTAATATAGTAAACGATTACATTTTTTAAATAAAAAAAATAAAAAAAGCTGCCATTAGGCAGCTTTTTAGCTCATTATAATTTTACAACGTTCTCAGCTTGAGGTCCGCGGTTGCCTTCAACGATGTTGAATTCAACTTCTTGGCCTTCTTCTAACGTTTTGTACCCTTCGCCAGTGATCGCGCTGAAGTGAACGAATACATCGTTTCCGCCTTCAACTTCGATAAATCCAAAGCCTTTTTCTGAATTAAACCATTTTACTTTTCCAGTTGCTTGCATAAGAAAACCTCCAAAAATTTTTTAATATGTCCTACTATTTACAACATGGTAAATAAAATATTCACATATTATAAAGAGTATCAATAAGAGGAATAGATAGCCTTTATAACATGTGAATGCTAAACCCCATATGAATTCATCTTAAAAAGATTTGACTGATAGTCTGACAATATCTATTGGTCATTCATTTATTTAACTGTGAACACAAAGCAACGAAAGCCCTACCTCTCTCTCGTCCTTGCGGCTCCGATGACCGCGCCAGCTTGAATTGAGCTAACAAAAATCAAAGGATTTGAACTTAAAAAACTAGATTACCCAATAAGGATAATTGAATGTGAATCTCTATTATTTCTTGGTAGAAGGGTATTTATATTATGAACTAACTTTTTTATTATACATTGATAGAAAAAGAAAATCAACATTTTGGATTGATTGAGCTTTTTTGGAAGATGTGAAATGAAGCACCATTTCTAATACCCTTGCTATTTTGATTGTTATATTGATTTCTAATTATGGTGCTAATCCTGCCTTCTATTTAATATTGTGAAGGTAATCTGTAGTTATATATTAGTATATAGATAATGAAGAAATGCACTTAAAATTACGGGCAGGATAGTTTAAGTACATGAATGAATATAACGAATTGGAGGAGGATAAATGAAAGCAATCGTGTACACAAAGTACGGTCCCCCCGACGTTCTACAACTGAAAGAGGCAGAAAAACCTGCTCCTACGGATAATGAAATACTGGTAAAAGTAAAAGCTGCAACCGTAACAGCAGCAGATATTCGGGTACGGAGTTTTACAGTTCCTCTCTCTTTTTGGCTGCCTGCTCGAGTAACACTTGGTTTTAGACAACCCAAAAAAACTACATTGGGGATGGAGTTAGCTGGGGAAGTTGAGTCAGTAGGCAAAGACGTCAAGCTGTTTAAGGACGGTGATCAGGTTTTTGCAGCTTCCCAAGTGGGTTTTGGTGCATATGCAGAGTATAAGTGTCTGCCTGAAGATGGACCAATATCTATTAAACCATCCAATATAACTTATGAGGAAGCAGCAGCGATTCCCATTGGGGCACGTACAGCATTGTATTATCTTAGAAAAGCTAACATTCAGAGTGGACAAAAAGTCCTTGTCTATGGAGCTTCAGGAAGTGTAGGAACTTATGCAGTACAGATTGCCAAGCATCTCGGAGCAAAAGTTACAGGAGTCTGCAGTACCACGAATTTAGAATTGGTAAAATCTCTGGGAGCCGATCAGGTAATTGACTACACTACAGAAGATTTTTCGAATAAAGGCGAGACTTATGATGTTATCTTTGAAGCGGTAGGCAAGAGTTCGTTTTCAGCTTGTATGAAATCGCTAAAGAAGAACGGAACCTATCTAAATGTCACTGTTCCTTTACCAGGTTTTCGAATGCTATGGACTAAATTGACAAGCAGCAAGAAACTAATATTGAGTCAAAATTCACCTGAAAATTCCGAAGCTCTAAACTTCCTCAAAGAACTTGTTGAGGCAGGAAAGTTAATAGTGGTCATTGACAGATCCTATGCGTTTGAAGAGATCGTTGAAGCCCATAGATATGTCGAGAAAGGACACAAGAAGGGAAATGTCGTCATAACTGTGGAACATAACAACAAATCCTATAAATGAAGCACTTTTCTATCAAAGATTAGAGCAGAGGAAATTCTTTTGATGGTTTATTGAAAATCTGTATAACAGGGAATATGTTTATAGGTTAGGAAACCACGGATACACAAAAGTGAGTTTTCATTTAAGATAACGTCAAGCTATCATTAAGCTAACGGGTTGCTTTAATTGAAGCAAAACAGCAAAATCAACGCTCAGAGCGATAATCTCTGAGCGTTTATGTTTGTTATTTGATAGGCAATTTTTACTGCGAATTAAAGTGTTATTGGTTTTTCTCCACATTATCGGAACTACTTAACTTAAGGGGCACTCTTCTTATTCTGCGTTTTCTGTTTCAGTTAATACGCGATTTACGCGCTTCTCAAGCATTTTCATGCCGCTGCCGCCTGCCTGGAAATGACGAAGAGCTCCAGTTTTATCAAATACATAATATGCAGGCACATATTGATTGTCAAAAGCATCTGTCAGCTTGTGCTCGCTGTCAACGAAAATCGGCTGAGTGATGTCATGCTCAGATGCTACTTTTTTAATATCCTCTATGTTAAGATCATCTTCTGATCTAGGCATATGAACGGCAATTACGTTCAGCTTATCTTTGTACTGATCTCTGAATTCATTCA
Source organism: Bacillus sp. V2I10 (assembly GCF_030817055.1). NCBI lineage: Bacteria > Bacillati > Bacillota > Bacilli > Caryophanales > Bacillaceae > Bacillus > Bacillus sp. V2I10. The sequence continues at coordinate 3,832,049 of NZ_JAUSYV010000001.1, forward strand.
CCTGGGGCATTGCCTCCTTGCAAAGATGGCAGCTTACAGACCAAAAGTGAATGAGCGTAGGTTTTTCCCCGATTAAATCTTCTTTTGTCTGCTGACCGTTCAGCCACTCCACAGCACCGTTTAATTCCGGCATTTGTTCGCGTAATTTCATTGTAAATTCCTCCATTACTTGTTTAAAAAAGGCCTAACCGAGAGTTAGACCTTCCTTTTCATTTAAAACTTATAGAGTTGCTTGTCCTGGCTTCCAGTTAGCTGGGCAAAGTCCGCCAGTTTGCAATGCTTGAAGCACACGAAGTGTTTCATCTACATCGCGGCCGATGTTGTTGTGGTTTACAACAGTATATTGAAGCTCGCCGTCTGGATTGATGATGAATAGTCCGCGAAGAGCAACACCCTCATCTTCAATTAACACCCCGTACTCGCGTGATACTACATGGTTCGTATCAGCTGCAAGCGGGAATTTCAATTCGCCAAGACCGTTTTCTTTGCGGTCTGTGTTGATCCATGCTAAGTGAGTGTGAATTGTATCCGTTGAAACACCGATTACTTCAGCGTCAAGGTCATCGAACTCATCGTAACGGTCAGACATAGATGTAATTTCAGTTGGACATACAAACGTGAAATCCATTGGATAGAAGAATAATACTGTCCATTTATCGTTTTTCAAGTTTTCTTCAAGACTTACTTTACCAAATTCTTTGTTAGCCATTACAGCATCCATTTCAAATCGCGGAGCTTGTTTTCCTACCATGCGTTCTGCCATTATGTATCCCTCCAAAATGTATTTTGATATCTGATATCGATATCAGCTTAATTGAGAATAATCAAATGATTTTCTCAACTGTCGACATAATTCTTTTTCACATTGACCATTATAGAGCAAACTATATTTCTAGTCAATGTTAAATAATAATTAATTTAATATAGACTGAGTAAAAATGAATACATCAATTGGTATTCCCTTTTCTGTGCAAAATCAATCATCAAATATCTGCAAAATGCGATTCATTTCAACAAATTAAGTTTAACATGCAGATCAGAGGGTAACCAAATAATTAGTCTTGCTTTTAATTGCACAGAAAGGATGTTGTACATTGGAATTTATTGATTTACTGAACAAAATCAATTGGGCAGGCCTTATGACAACTGCTGGAATTATCACTTTAAAGCTGATTGGGATCCTGATTGCTTTTGTCGTGGTGAGAGCGATTGGCACAAGGATCGTTAATAAGACCTTTGTACGTGTGCAGGAGCGCCAGTCCATTTCAATCGGCCGATCAAGAACACTTCAAAGCTTAACATTAAATCTCTTTTCTTATATTCTGATTTTCATTTTTGTCGTTATGGTGTTCGAGGTATTTGAATATGATGCGACTGCACTGCTTGCCGGTGCCGGTGTTGTCGGTCTTGCCATCGGTTTTGGGGCTCAGGGGCTTGTAAGCGACGTGGTAACAGGTTTCTTTTTACTTCTTGAAAAACAGCTTGATGTGGAGGACTACGTTACGACTGCAGGATACTCAGGAATTGTTGAACAGGTTGGACTGCGGACGACTCAGATCAGAAGCTTTGACGGCACTCTGAACTTTGTGCCGAATCGTGAAATTATCAGCTTAAGCAATCATTCGCGCGGAAATATGAGGGTGCTCGTAGATATAGGAATTTCATATGATGATAATATAGATGAAGCCATCGCCGTCCTTCAGGAAGCGTGCGACCGCATTGCCGCGGAAGATCCGGCGATCGTTGATGGACCAAGCGTCATTGGCGTTCAGGGTTTAGGAGCTTCAGATGTTGTGATCCGCATCATTGCCAAAACAGAAAACATGATGCAATGGGGTGTTGAGAGAAATCTCCGCAAAAAATTAAAAGAAACACTTGATGCCCATGGTATTGAGATACCGTTTCCGCATCAGGTTTTTGTAGAGAAAAAGGCGCATGAAGTACAACATTAAAAGAAAAGCGGAACTGCCTGTTTAGCTCTGACAGAAAAGGCGCTTTTTGCCTTTACTGCCGGTGCCGTTCTGGCCGAGGTATTGGGCGGCGGAGCTGGACAGAATAAAGCGAAAATTAATAATTCCTGCTAAAAAAAGCTGCCATCCGGCAGCTTTTTTATTTGTGTGCTATCGCATTCTGCTCTCAACATGCTGGCAAATTTCATCTGCCGTATAACCGCTTGCACTGAATACAGAACCATTTGTCACCGCATTGCTGATCCCCATGACATTGGAGTCTTGCCCTGTGATGATGCAGAAGTCACAGCCTTTAGCATCTTCTTCATTTCGCAATTGAACAACTTCATAACCTTTTTCCTGAAGAGCAGCTGTTACATCTGATAATGATTGTTCAACACCTATTTTTGGCATTACATCCACCTCCTATCACTAATGTGTCACATGGAAGGGACGTTTATTCTTTGATTTTAGTTTGCTTTATACAGAAAATATTTGCACATTAGCTGAACTGCCGCTTCAATCGCTTCTTCCTTTGGCTGCAGCTTGGAATGATGGAGTCCATATGGGGATTCCACTCCAAGCCAGAACATAAAGCCAGGAATTTCATCAAGCATATATCCGAAATCCTCGCCTGTCATGGCTTCACGGCATAATACAACCTCTGTATCGGTATTTACTTTCGTAAAGTCCATAAATTCTTCCGTAAGCTCGTGATGGTTATATACTTGGTGGTACATCGAGCCATAATCAATAACCGCCTTGCATGAGTAGCCGATTTCAAGACCATGGACAAGCGCTTCAATCCGCTCCTTCACTTTTTCCATTGATTCTACAGAGAGCGTGCGGATGGTGCCTTCGAGTCTTGCATTCTCTGCAATAATATTTTGTACTGTCCCGCCGGTAATTTTTCCGAAAGTAATGACTGCACTGTCCAGAGGATCAACATTCCTAGCCACTACAGACTGGAGCTGTGTGACCAGTGATGCAGCTGCAACGATCATATCCTGAGTCGTATGAGGATATGCTGCATGTCCGCCCTTGCCTTTTAGGTCAATAAACAGCTCAGATGTATTGGCAAAAAGCAGTCCAGGACGAGTTGCAATTGTTCCTACCGGATATTCAGGCGCAATATGAAGAGCTGTAATAAGATCCGGCTTCCACTCTTTCATGATATCACTGCGTAGCATCGGCTCAGCTCCGCCTGGCCCCTCCTCAGCAGGCTGAAAAATAAAAAGGAGATCGTCTCTTACCGGATTTTGAACAAAATAAGTGATAATGCCAAGGGCAATAGTCATATGAAAATCATGCCCGCAGGCGTGCATGCGGTCTGGGTGGTCTGACTGAAAAGAATATTCCGTTTCTTCAATAATCGGCAGCCCGTCCATATCCGCGCGATAGGCAATTGTTTTCACTGGATCGATCCCTTTTACTTTTACAAATATTCCTGTTTTCCACGTTTTGATTTCCAGTCTTTCAGAAGGCAGGGAGCCTAAATAAATCAACAGATATTCCTGTGTTTTAAACTCCTGAAAGCCAAGTTCAGGGATACGGTGGAGATCCCTTCGAATATTAATTAATGCTGGTAATTGATCCATAATGCTTCCCCCTTATACCTATAGAGAAGGCGTGGATGAAAGTCATCCACGCCGAAAAACAGAAAATTGTATTATAGCTGTCTTAATTCTTGTTTGATTTCTGTTTTTGATTTTGTTTTTTCGTCGATATCTTTAATCTTTCGTGCAGGTGTACCAGCTACCACTGTATAAGGGGCAACATCATCGATCACAATCGCACCAGCAGCAACAACCGCTCCTTTTCCGACCGTAACGCCTTCAAGGACAACTGCATTAGCTCCGATTACAACATCATCTTCAATGACAACAGGTTTAGCTGAAGGCGGTTCAATTACTCCCGCAAGTACAGAACCTGCGCCAATGTGACAGTTTTTGCCGACGGTTGCGCGTCCGCCAAGGACTACGTTCATGTCGATCATTGTACCTTCACCGATGACAGAACCGATATTAATAGAAGCACCCATCATAATAACAGCATTATCGCCGATTTCCACTTGATCACGGATGATCGCGCCTGGCTCAATACGGGCTTTGATGCCTTTCATGTCAAGCAGAGGAATCGCAGAGTTGCGTCGGTCGTTTTCCACAACAAAGTCTTCAATTTTTGCCTCATTTTTTGTCAAAGCCTCTTGAATTTCAGTCCATTCTCCAAAAACAACCCCGCTGTTTCCATTTAAAAACGTTTTTGTAGAAGATCCAAAATCAATACCTTCAATGTCACCTTTTACATAAACTTTTACAGGTGTCGATTTCGTGCTATTTTGAATAAATGAAATAATCTCATTTGCATCCATCATTTTCATATGTATTCCTCCTTCAGACTATGTACTTCATTACTGTATCAAAGGAAGTGTTTGTTGACAAGCTGATTGTCTGCATAATTTATGAGTGCACAGAAAGTTTGACACATTGTGCAAACTGACGGCCGAACTCTATACAGGCTTCCTCCTGCTTACCACCTGGAAAACACTCAATTTTGAGGCTTTCGATTGCAAGAGAGCCGTTATTTTGCTGAATTTTTTCAGCGAGCAGATCAACCGCACCGCAAAAAATATCATAAGCTGTATCGCCTGAACCAAATAAAGCGATGGTTTTATCCGAAAAATCATAATCGTCCATCTCATCATAAAGATCCAGCATTTCATCAGGCAGATCCCCATCTCCCCATGTATAAGCACCAATTAATAAGTGATCGTACTCTGAGAAAGCAGAGCCGTCAATATCCATTGCTTCAAACTTCTCTGCTTCTGCGCCCGTTTCTTTTAATCCTTTTTCAATTAAATCGGCAATGGCTTCCGTGTTGCCTGACATGCTTGCATAAATAATTGCTGTTTTCCCCATTTATTCAATCCCCTTTCTTAATGAACCACTGCTGAATAACCGTACAAGTCACCCTTTTTGCTTTCATGAAGTCCTGCTGCAAAAAAAGTACGTCCGCTGCCTGCAACCCTGAACGCATGTCCTTTTATTGTTTCTGCAGGAAAAAGAGCCATGGTATCTTCATTTAATGCATATATTCTGGAAAAGCCATACTTATCCTGGCTTGACGCGGCATACGTGATCGTCTCATCACAAAAAACATCCAAAAAGGCTTCTTCGCTGTAAATATTTTGACAGCTGACCCAGTTAAGGTTATTCCCATCATTTAAGTTTGCCATTTCAATACTTCCTGCTTGCCCTTTTGCAGAGCCTCTGCAGATAAGAAGGTTTCTATTTTTATCAACCGCTATTGAAGAAATCATGGAATAAACCTCCTTTTTAATTCTTGAAAAGGAGCCGAGATTACAATCATATTTCCACAAACCTCCGTGCGCTGCATGAATCTGTGTGCCGATAAAAAGCTGATTTTCGTGAAGATAGAGAGATCTGATAACAGGCTTTGACGTAAAGTGCTTAAACGGCTTGATGCCCTTCCATGACCTCCCGCTGTCACTTGAAAGATAAATAGTATGTTTCCCATGAATAATGACAGTTCCGTGATCATCACCTGCAATCGACCAAATGGCTGCTGTTGTGGGCAGGTATGCTTCAGTGCTCGTGAAATCCAGTGTATTCAATCGGAAAATAAAGCCTTCTTCACCGACTCCGAACAAATATGAACCAAGCAATTTTAAGCTGCGGATTTTCTTATCAATTCTCAGAAGCTTTTCCCAGTGCTCATGGCCGTCAAAAAAATAAAGCCCTTCATTTTTTATTGAAACAAAATATCCGTTACCCGCTACTTTTTCGACTGCAGTTGCCCCTCTATGTAACATTCAATGCCACCCTCCCGCTTTTTGCACACCATTTAGAAAAGACTTCAGCAAACCTGATGCATTCAGAAATGTCCTCATCCGTTTCAGGGGAACCCTCTATCTTCAGCAAGTCTGTAAAAACATCCGCCCCCGTTTCTGTAAATCTTCCATGTAAGATGTCAACCGCCTCGCAAAACTTCGGATATGAGTGATCTCCCGAACCAAAGCACCCGATTTTTTTGCCTGTAAAATCAGCGTCAGAGAGTTCTTCGTAAAAGTCCTCTGCTTCATAAGGAAGATCTCCATCCCCCCATGTATAAGATCCTGCAAGTATATAATCGTATTCCTTGATACTTTCGCTATCACAAACATCCATTTCTTCGTATGTAACATCCATCTCGTCTTCTTGCAGTCTTTTTCCGATCAGTTTAGCAATATCTTCTGTGTTTCCTGACATACTCGCATATATAATAAGAGTTTTTTTCAAAAAAGCCACCTCTTTAATTGATAATGATTTTCATTTTCACAATTAACTATAAATGATATTGATTCTCATTGTCAATGATGATTTGCAAAAAGAAAAGCAACTTCAGATGCAAGCTGCTTAATGAATTGCTTTATTATTCTCTTTTAAAACATCAAGAAATGCCTGAACCTGCTTTAACTTAAAAGAGGATTCAAATCCAAGCAGCCACGTATCCCTGACAATTGGCTCGCCTTGTTCATTCAGCAGCGGTATTTTATAAATATCCCGTTCATCATCAAGCAGTGTGACGGATGGCAGTATGGCGTAGCCAATGCCATTGTAGGCCATTTGTTTGCAAGTTTCGATTTGATCCACAACAATGGTGCGTTTTGGACTGCTTTGAAAATGTTTGTGCCACCAATCCTGAATTTCCTGATAGTAAGATGAATCGCTTTTAAATTGAATAAAAGGTCTTTCTGTTTTAATAAGGTCCTCAACCTTCTGAATTTCAGTATCTACTAAATACAGAGTATCTGTTAGTAAATGCTGTTTAACGCCTTTCCACTCAGGATTTCCCCTGATGATTCCGATGTGAACATGATCCTCGTACATGCTTTTTAAAATTTCACTGCTCCAGCCTGTTATGAGCGATATTTTTGCATGCGGGTATTTACTGACATACTGCTTTAAGATGTTAGGAAGCCAGTGCTGCCCAATAATTGACGCAACAGCTATCTTGAGCGTTCCATGAACCTCTCCTTCAAGCTCTGATATTTCTTCTCTCAGTTTCTCTTCTTTTTTTGTTACTTCTTTTGCAAAGGCCACAATTTTTTCTCCAGAAGGAGTGAGAGTGAGTCCTTTTTGAGAGCGGATGAAAATCTGAAACCCCCATGATTTCTCAATCGACTGAAGTCTTTGAGACAACGCAGGCTGAGAGACAAACAGCCGTTCAGATGCTTTTCGCATATTCATTTCCTCTGACAGAACAACAAGCATTCTTAATTCGGTTAATTGCATCTATATTCTCCTTGATAAGTTTTTCTTATATTATAAGCTAATTTTTTCAACATTTCATAATCATTAAAGGAAGAATATACTAATTTTAGAAAAACATTTTTATCGGGATGTGATGACAATATGGAATGGCCGATTTTTTTCATTGGAATTGCAGCGACATTTATCGGAACTCTTGCGGGCAGCGGAGGCATGATCAATATGCCGCTCATGCTGCTTTACGGCTTGCCTGTTCATACAATCATCTCCTCAAATAAATTTGCCAATACTTTGAGCTCCTTTTCAAGCTTTTATGTGCTGCTGAAGAAACGGGAAATTCATTTCAAAGAGATTTTGTATACAGCCCCTTTTACACTATCAGGAGGAATTGCCGGAGCTTATTTCACGAGCAGGATTAATGAGAACATGATGACCTACATCGCTCTTTTTCTGCTGATCTTCGCATTGGGATTAAATTTTTTTAAAAAGCCCAAGGAGCAAAACTCGGGGGAGAGCAAAATTAAAAAAAGACTCTATCCTCTAGTCTTTGGGATTGGCGCTTATGACGGCATGTTCGGACCAGGTCAGGGCACTCTTCTGATGTACACATTCCTTCATCAGGGTTTTTCGTATATTAAATCCGTTGCGTTTACGAGATTTCAAACGTTTTTAAGCTGTTCTGGCGCATTTGCCACATATGCAATGGCCGGAATCATGAACTGGACGATCGCACTGAGTCTTGCGGCCGGAAGCATTATTGGAGCACAGCTTGCGGTGGGATTTGCGAGTAAGCTCAGTTTTTCCCACGCTTCTTTGCTGATACGGCTGATTACCGTTCTGATCATCATCCAGTTATTTTATAATCTTATTTTTCAGGAGGGAAAGTGAATGAGTTTATCGATCGTAAAGCTGCATCATATCCAGCTGTGTGCACCATTTGAAAAAGAAGAAAAAGCACGTGAATTTTACTTAGAAAAATTGGGTTTCCAAGAAATAAATAAACCCGATTCTCTTTTAAAAAATGGAGGGTTCTGGTGCAAAGCCGGAAACGCAGAGCTTCATATTGGACTCGAGGAAATGGAAGGGGCAAAGGGCAAACGTCATCCTGCCTTTCAGGTAGAGGATCTGAAAGCTTCAAGATGCTTGCTCGAAAAATATAAAATCAAGATTCAAGAAGAAACAGAGATTCCCGGAATTCAGCGGCTTTCTTTTTTTGATCCCTTTGGAAATAGAATTGAGCTGCTTCAAATACAGAGAAGCGGAGTGGACAGCTCAATATAAAAAAGCATAAGAGGTTTCCCCTCCTACGCTTTTTTTCTTTCTTTAGGCAAAATTAAAACCAGCAGAAAACTGATGAGTGCAAACGCAAAAACAACCATGTAAACACTGTGAAGGGATTGCGTCAAACCGGCTTTTAACGCCTGAATAGCCTCGTTTGAAAGCATGGATGCAGATTCAGAGCTTAACAGCTGATTCACGGAATCCAAGTTGACCGATTCATTGATTCCCTGTTTGTTAAAATAGGATTGTAACCTTGTATTTAGAATCCCTCCTAAAAGGGCAGCTCCAATTGTATTGCCAAGCGTTCTCATAAACATATTTGCAGCTGTCGCTGATCCTCTTTGCTCCCAGCTGACTGTGCTTTGAATGGAGACAATAAATGCTGTCGTCGTCATTCCCATGCCAATCCCGACAATAAACGACCCTAGGGCTGCCCACAATGGGCCGTCATCAGGGCTTAAATTTAAAAAAACAAGACTTCCTGCAATCAGGGCGATTCCCCCAATAACAGAGGTTGTCCGAAAACCAATTTTCAACAGCAGATTTCCCGATACGGTGGCTGCAACCGGCCATCCAATCGACATTGCTGTCAGTGTAAAACCTGCGACTATTGGCGTTTGGCCCATTACTGCCTGAACAAATGCAGGTAAAAAGGACGAAATGCCAATCAGCATGACCCCAGTAGTCAGCGATGTCATATTCGCTATAAAGATGCTTTTCTCTCTCCAAATTTCAAAAGGCATCATAGGCTCTTTTACACGATTTTCTTGTCGAATAAATAGGACAAAAGAAAGAATGGCTGCAGCAGTCAGAAAAAGAATGGGAGCAGACAGCCACGGCCATCTGATACCGCCTTCAACAAGGACGGCCATTGCTGTACTTATAGACGCAAATAAGAGGAAAGCGCCTTTGTAGTCAATCGAATGCTTTTTCCTCTCCACATCTTCATGGAGATACAGCACCAATCCAGCTATCGCCAATAGCCCAAGCGGAATGTTAATCCAAAACACAAATCGCCAGCTGACAAATTGGACGAGCAATCCTCCTATTGCCGGGCCCATGATTGCTGAGATTCCCCAAACGCTGGATAAATACCCCTGTATCTTAGCCCGTTCTTCCTTCGAATAAATATCCCCTACAATCGTTGACGCTACCGGCATGACAGCTCCTGCACCAAATCCCTGGACAAATCTCGCTGCAATCAGCCATTCCATCGAATTCACCAATCCGCAAAAAATGGAGCCAACTAAAAAAACGGAAATTCCAAATATCAATACTGGCTTTCGCCCGAATAAATCAGAAAGCTTTCCATAAATTAAAACCGTAACGGCATTCATCAGCAAATAAGAAGAAAAAACCCAGCTGTATAGAGAGAAGCCTCCAAGCTCGCCTACAATCGCAGGCATGGCGGTGGAAACAATTGTCGCCTCAATTGCTGCCATAAACATAGCAAGCATGACAGCCGCAAGAACGAAGGGACGCTTCATGTTAGATGATTGCTTTTTGATTTGTTCTTTTTCAAGTACTGCCTGTGTCATATGATTTCCCTCCCTCGGGGACAGCAAAAACAAAAGAAGGAGGCATGCTCTCCTTCTCTAAAGCGTTATCTATTATCTGTCTTTGATTTTCATTTGTTTTTTCAGTTCTTTTAAAATGGCGCGTCTTGTCAAAATCCCTTCAAACACACCTTCCGCGTTCACTACGCAGACAAAAGAATGGTCGATGACTAAATCTAATCCTTTTGACAAAGGATCATTCATTAACAGACGCGGAATATCAGAATTCATCGCTTCTTCGACTTTCATTTCTTCAAGTTTTTCAAATTCGATTCTCTGGAGGCCAAGAATCGCATCCATCATCATATTTGTGCCGAGCAGCCCGTGAAGCTTGAAAAAAGGATCAAGCACAGGTACCGCTGTATATCCCGTTTTTGTCAGAACCAGCAGTGCGTGCTCAAGATTATTCCCCACTTGCACATGTGCAACTTTATCAACAGGTATCATATACTCTTCTATTGTTGAATCATTTAATAATTTGGTTGTATGTAGACTAATCATATGTTCTTCCTCTCTAAAAAAGTTCAGACCGAACAATAATACCCCTTCTTGTCTTTTTTGAAACATCTCTTTTTTATTTTACCACAAAGGATACGCTTACTCCGACAGACAGAAAGTGGTTTTAATTATTTCGGATCCTTTCATGTTCAATCCTATGCCTTTCTGAAATTTATTTCAGGTCTTTCGTGATGAATTCCAAGACTTTCTGATTTAATTCCTAGACTTTTGGATTTAATTCCTAGACTTCGGATTTAATTCCTAGACTTCGGATTTATTTCCAAGACTTTCGAATTTAATTCCGAGACTTTCGAATTTAATTCCAAGACTTTCGAACATGATTTCAAGACTTTTAAAATTAACTCCGCATAATAGTGACCGACTAGCAATTCCATTTTCATGAAAACGCATACACCCTATACTATATCACAAAAAAAGATACTCTAACGCAGAGTATCAAACATATGTATCTCTATAGTTCAAATCTGATTCGGTCATACAAGCTTACAAGCTTCTGATACGTTGCGTTATCTGTTTGTTTGGTGCCGCTCTCGATTTCGTAAATTTCGCTGCTGATCAGTTCCAGTGCATATTGCTGTTTAAGCAAAAGCTCCACTAAAAATTTTTGATCGTCTAATGAGAGTATTTCAACTGCAGAATTCATTTTTTATTGCCCCCTTATTAGTTAGAGTAATCAATTTTTCCGATTTGCGTCAACCGCAAATTCCGACACATTCTTTACTTTGTGAATCGATTGGCATAGCTGAATGCTGTATAGGAGTCAGGCTTTATTTTTGCTTCTATTCCCATCGCCTGAATTCTTCCTGTCATCTCCTGGATCAGGTCTTTAGTTAGTCCTTTTCTCCCAATATCAAGATGAATTTCAAACAGCAGATCTGCCCCTTCATCTGAAAAAGGAATCAGAATTTCTGCAAGCTCTGCAAGATAGCTTGTTGTAAAAGCGTAAGCAAGTTCCTGACTTAATGTTGTCTCCATTGAAATTTTTTCATGCAGGCTATCAATCGGTCTTGGGATGACCGTATTTTTCAAACAGCCCCATGCCCCTTTTCCAACACGGTGAACATGCACTGCTGTTATAAACTTGGTATCGTGCTGATGCACTTGAGAATCCGTTCCGATGGACAATATATATTCAGAACGCGGATCATTTGAAATGAACGTTTTAATTCTTTCAATCATAGCTTCAAATGACATACTTCCTTCAGACACATTATAAAAGATAAAGTGATCAGTCATATGGCAGCTCCTTTTCAAGAAAAGAATACGGAAACAACATATTATATGCTTGGCTGTTTGGAGTGTTGAGTAAAATTGGCGTAAATTTTATAGTATATTTTTTCCTCACTCTTCCATTTTTAAACTGGAATCCGTATTATAGCCTTTCCCTCTTATCATGGAGCTTTTTACATCGCCCTCTTTTCTGAAATTCCATTTAGTTATAAGACGCCCGTTTCATCGTGAAAGTTTCGATTTTTTAAAAATTTTTTTTAAAAATATGATGACGACTTCGTTGGATTGCACTATGAAAAGTAAAAGATTTATTTAAAAAATTTCTTAGTGAGAATTTTCTTAAGCTGGGCTTGGAAAATCTGCTAATTATGTTGATATTCTATGATGCACTTTTTTAGGCAGGAAGACGTTTTTTTGCCACCATTCGTCGTTTGGATGCACTTTTTTCTGCCAAGACACACTTTTTTTGCTCCATTCACCGTTTTGATACATTTTTTTCTGCCAAGATGCACTTTTTTTGCTCCATTCACCGTTTTGATTCCTGATTTGGCACCCTTTATAAAGATACCCATCAAAATGGGCAATATCATTCCTCATATTTATGTACGAACATTTTATCCAACAATTAACTACAGAGCGATTATTTTATAATTTTCTATTAAAGAAAAAAGCAGCCAATAAATTTGGCTGCTTTAACCTTTTTTCGTTTGAATATTACGCATATGATAATTGCAGTTGGAACACGAATAAATGACATTTTGATTGGACTGGGCAGTCAGCACTTCCTCAAGAGGCTGCTGCTCATGACAATTTGGACAAATGACGCTTGGTTTCGTATTCATCAGTTCCCTCCTATTTATTGGAGCAAATCAAAAATTTCAATTGCGATCATATCGATATTGTCAAATTGATAAGATTGAGGCTTTTCATCTTTTTGAAATACTTCTAATTCGAACGTATCGGTTTTATCAAAGTATTTAACACTGCAACGTTTTTCACCCTCTACTTCAAAGAAGCGCTGGTTGGGTTCATTTGAAGTCGCGTTTTCTTGCAGACTTTGAAGTCTAGTAATGATACCTAAAAGCTGTGACATTAGTATCACCTCCAACAGAGTGAGTCAACTTGAGGTCCGCCTTCGCCTCTAGTTTGTGCGTCCTTCTTTATTCTATCCATCCATTTTAGACTGAAAATAAGTCAGAATATTCGCATCGTTCTTTACATTAGGAGACTGCAAATTTAAAATGGTAGTGATGGGAGAAACAAATTTTTTATCGATCACAAGGGGGTTAAAGATAAATGTCGCTTGTAACCAAAATTGATGAACGTTTAGCAATCATTGATAGTCATGATTTAGGGATGACGGGTCGGACAAGTTCCTATGTATTACTTGAAGAGGATATCACACTTTTTGAGCCTTCATCAAGTCCTTCTGTCCCACATATTAAAAATGGGTTAAAGGAAATTGGAATAAAACTTGAAGATATATCCAATATCATCGTGACTCACATTCATCTCGATCACGCTGGGGGCGCGGGTTTACTGCTTGAAAGCTGTCCCAAAGCAAAAGTGATTGTGCATCCGAAAGGCGCAAAACATTTAATTGATCCCTCGCGTTTAATAGCAGGGGCAAAAGCGGTGTACGGAGATAAATTTGAAGAATTGTTTTCACCGATTGTACCGATTCCAGAGGATCGCATCGTAATAAAAGAGGACGGAGAATCACTCCGGATTGGCCGCGATTCTGTCCTTGCCTTTTATGATACACCGGGACACGCCAATCATCACTTCAGTATTCTTGACCATAAAAGCAACAGCATGTTCACAGGTGATACAATCGGAATTTTTTATCAGGAGCTGCTGCCAGATGGTCTTGAATTTTATTTGCCTTCTACCTCACCGAACCAATTCGATCCTGAAGCAATGGAAAAATCAGCTGCCTTTTATGAAAGCATGAAACTAAATGCCCTTAATTTCAGTCACTACGGCGTCAGTACAAATCCCAAGCACGCCATAAACGCGATGAGAGAATGGCTTCCTATTTTCATCGAATGTGCCCAAAAAGGAATGGATCTCACCAAACCTTTTTCTTTAGAAAATGCTGTAGAGCATGTTAAAATAGAGCTTCAAAATCAAGTATTTTCCTACCTTGATCAACAGGGAATTCCCAGGTCTCACCGCGTGTATAATATATTAGGTTTAGATTTATCGGTCTGTGCCATGGGTCTTGTTGATGCATGTTATAAAAAAATGAAATCAGGTACATAAAGGAGTCTCTATGTCACAGAGTAAACGTGTTGAAGTTTATACACAGCCTGACTGCCCGCCATGTCAGATTGTAAAGCAATACTTAGATCATCTTGAGATTGACTATACCGTATTTGACGTTTCGAAAGATTCCAAAGCAAGAAACAAATTGGTTCAGGAGTTGAAGTCATATTCAACCCCCACAGTTACAGTAGATGGAGAGATTGTCGCAGGTTTTGACCTGCAAAAGCTTGAAAAATTGCTTGGCCTTTCATAAAACGTTTAAAAGCCGGACACCGATATGTCCGGTTTTTTATATGCTGCTGAACGCATTAGACTTTTTGCAATTTCATCAAAATCTTCTTTTGAAATTCCCGGAGCGAATTATTCTGGAACTTCATTTAATTCAGGAATCGGCGGTGCAAAGATCTTTTAGAATTTAAGTCAAAAAAAAAAACAGAAACAAGATGTCCCTGTGTATTACTCCCCGTAATAGGCAAAATCAGTTTGCGGCTGATAATTATCGGTTAAAAAGTTTTTGGCTTCAAAATAGGATGTCCGCAAAAAGGAAAGTTCCTTATAATCTTGAAAAGGTTCCGCTTCTTTTAAGTCCGTAAGCGTGTTCGAGAAAAGCATGCTTACATTAATCGCTGAATCATCTTCCTTTTTTTCTTCAATTTCTTCAGCTTTCGGCTCTTCTTCAGAGGAATGAATGGAGGAAATTTTATAGGTTCCGTCTTCCTCAATAAATTCAACTGTTTCAAAATGGTCATCATAGCTGACAGGTCCTTCTTCTTCAGCCGGGAAAAATTGATAAAGCTTTAGCTTCCTGTTTTCACTTCCGAACTTCATGTTTTCTTCGTAATTAAAAAATGGAATGCCAAATGGTGTGAAATCACTGCCGTACACGATATATTTATCTTCACCTTTGTGAACATTTTCTTTCATATACCCATCAATAAATTTATCCGTAAAGTATGGATCTAATGTTTTTTCGATTTCTTCAAGGGAGCGCTCATTTTCCGTGAGAGTGAGCTGGGTCTGCGCAGCCTCCCTTGTCAGGTCAGCTGCCTCTTCTTGATCAAACGATGACTGTGCAGAGCCTGCATGTCCAAAACCATAAAACAGAATAAGTGCGGCGAATGTGCTTGAAATGAATTTCATTTTTTATCCTCCCACCTTTTTTTCGCATCGTATGTCTTAGTCTCTAAATTTTATCAGACTAATTGTTGTTTCAACTCAACTTTCATCCACAAAATACCATCATATTCTGACATTTTCTCTTATATTATTCATTACCCTTATAAAAAAAGGATAATCCTGAAATTTCAAATCAATAAAAAAACAGCGGCAAATGCCGCTGTTTTACCAGGATCTTGTGAAGGCCAGATAAAAAATAAAAAGTAATAAAAACCCTAAAAAAAAGATCCAAGTCAGAAAAACTGGATTTCGAAGATACGGATGCTTTTGAATCTTTTCATTTATTGGAGTATCTATTTCACTTTTCCTTGCATCTACCAGTCTTCCCACGCTCAACGTATAGAGAAGTCCTCCCGCGACAATCATAAAAGCGAGAATAGCGAGGGCCATCGTGAATTTATCCATTGTGTCACTCCTTCTTTATAAGAACTTATCCGAAGCGGTCTTTCCGATACACTAGTGGTTATTCCGCTTTTCTTATTAGAATGACACAACGCATAAAAATTATTACAAAAGGGCTTCATTTTCGTAGAGGTATGAATACGGCAAATCCAAGAATAGATAGTGCTTCTGATCGATTGGATAGGAGAAGGTCCGAATGTTCTCGCCTGTTTCGATGTCGCTGTATAAATCACTGAAAAATCCTTTTTTTCTGATTTGCATTTTCATGATATTTTCAAGAAAATAAGGTCTCCAGCTCCAGTTTTTCATGTAATAGTGAGGCTGAAATTGCCATGCTCCGTCAATCTTCAGAATATTTCCTGATTGCTGAAATCCGTCGCCGTCACAAATGTAGATCCGGAAGCAGCAATCTGAAAGTTCATTTGAAAGCTTCGTGATCAGCTCATCAAACTGAATGCCCGGCTTATTCTCTTTTGAAATTAACAGGTGCACTTTTTGATGAAACGCTTCTGAGATTTCATAAAATTGCTGAAGCTTCTTTTTTTCATATTGGATAAAACCGTGAAATTCCCGGGTCATTTTTTCTTTTATCATATATGGTTCAATTAATTCTTCTTTAGGAGTCTGAAGGTAATCCCCTTGAAAGTAGCGGCCTCCATTTTTCCAGGCATATTGAAATTGAAAATTGACCTCAATTTCTTCATACAGGATAGTAGCCCCTATTTTCCTCGCCAGAAGAGAAATGGAGTATAAAACGTCTTGATACGTCTGCAGGGGTGAAGTTAATCTGAGGGGCTGAAGATCAATTTTCAGGATATTCGGCATCAGTATGCCGATCCGGTCAAGATTGCTGCTTGCTTTTCCAACGTTGTCCACAGCTATTTTAATGCCGTATGTACGGTAATAAGTGAATACATGCGTCAGCTGCCGAATGTCGCCTGTAAACGTGTGCTCAGTTATTTCAATGACAATTCTCTCAAGGTTTCCGCCTTTT
Organism: Bacillus sp. V2I10; assembly: GCF_030817055.1. NCBI lineage: Bacteria > Bacillati > Bacillota > Bacilli > Caryophanales > Bacillaceae > Bacillus > Bacillus sp. V2I10. The sequence continues at coordinate 3,848,694 of NZ_JAUSYV010000001.1, forward strand.
TCTTTCCATTCAAATAATTGGTTCAGCAGGCTTTCTCCGTGGTCAAGCATTAATAAATTGGCATCACGGTTAATAAAAATAAGCGTGTCATCATTAGTTAAAAGAAAAGAATCAAGTGCCATATGTAAGATGTAGTTATCTGCTTCTAATCGGTATTCATCGGGAATGGTTTCATCCTTAAAAAAAGGCCCTAGACTTTTAATTTCCTTTTCCATTTGGATTCTCCCAAGTACTTCATACCCGATCACCTTTTGTTCGTCTGCGCTGAAAATGGCTTGATAGAACGGTCTTACGTGCTCTAAGTTTGTCATAATATCTAAAGGATCCATATGCCATTCCCCACTTTCTCTCTCTGTTTTTGTATGATTATACCACATTTGCATGGGTTCGGACGCTCAAGTAAAAATGGATTCCCCTGCTGAAAAGGAGAATCCATTTTCTTTAAGATATTAAAAAGGATGCTGATTCAGCCATTGGCCCCCATCCATTGTAATGCATTCGCCATTAATATACCCGGCAGCATCTGATAAGAGGAATGATGCGAGTGATGCGATTTCCTCAGGTGTGCCTAATCGGCCAAGTGGCACACTTTGAAGCGTTCTCTTTGCAGCTTCTTCTGACTGCCAGAGCTTATCTGCTCCGCCTGTTCTTTCAATAGGCCCCGGAGCTATCGCGTTTACGCGGATTCCATATTTTTTTCCCCATTCCACAGCAAGCGTTCTTGTCATAGAAAGCACTCCTGCCTTTGCAGCAGCAGAATGAATGACTCCCGCGCCTGCTCCCACATGCATATGTAGCAACCATGTTAAGAATGGCTCCCTTTTGCTGTTTCTCAATCCAATACTTGCCCGCTGCACTGCTGCAGTAGAACGTCCCATTCAGCACGATGTTGATGACTGAGTTCCATCCATTGACGGAAAGCTGTTCTGCCGGGCAAATGAAATTGCCTGCTGCGTTATTGACAAGACCGTCAATATGTCCGAATGCTTCGTCTGTTTTCCGGATCAATTCCTCTGACATTTCTGGTACACGAACGTCCATTTGAAAAGGAATAATCTTTCCTTCTAAACCTATCATCTCTTCTTTGGCAGCCTCTAATTTTTCAATTGTTCTGCCGGTAATCACAACATTTGCACCCTGTCTGGCAAAACTTTCTGCCATCGCTTTCCCCATCCCGCTTGATCCGCCTGTTACAATCATTACTTTATCCTTCATCAACTACACCCCCGAAATGAATGACCATTCATATTTTATCATATAATCCTTCTATTTTCTAACTATTTCAACTATTATTTAGTAATAGTAAAAGAGTACACTAAATTCCGATTAAAATTTCTGTACATTCATCTGTATATTCAATGGTTTACTAAAGAAATATCACGGAGGAGGAGCCGCTGTGACAAAAGATATTACAAGAAGAGCCTTCCTGAAAGGATTGTTTGCATCTTTAGCCGGCACTTTGCTTGCAGCCTTTGGAGGCTATGGCTACGCCAGATACATTGAACCCAGACTTATCCAAACAACGGAAGTAGAAATTAGCAGCACAAAGCTGCCATCCTCTTTTTCAGGGGTGAAAATCGTCCAATTCAGCGACATCCATCTCAGTGAAGAATATTCAATCAATCAGCTCGTTAAGATTGTAAATAAAATAAACCAGCTGTCTCCAGATGTCATTTTTTTCACAGGTGATCTTATAGATAAACCCAATCAGTACGGATATTTGCATCAGATTTCGCCTGTCCTTAGGAGATTGAAAGCTCCGCTTGGGAAGTATGCCATTTATGGGAACCATGATCATGGCGGATATGGGACTGCTGTATATGAAACCATCATGAAAGATTCAAATTTTAAACTGCTGAAAAATAGAGGGGAACGGATCTCATTGCTTGATGGATCTTCCGTTTTTGTTGCGGGAATAGATGATATGATGCTTGGGAGGCCTGACTTTGATCAAACGTTTACGGATGCAAGCAGCAGGCTCTTTACCATTCTGCTGGCACATGAGCCTGATGCAGCGCTTGAGGCAAAACAGTTTTCTGTTGATCTGCAGTTATCAGGACATAGTCACGGAGGCCAAGTACAGCTTCCGTTCTATGGCCCCCTGATCACGCCTCCCTTCGCATCAGTATATACCGAAGGACTGTATGATGTGGACTCAATGAAGCTTTATGTGAATCGGGGCCTTGGTACCACAAGACTTCCTTATCGCTTTTTTTCAGTGCCGGAAATTACTGTTTTTACGTTAATAAAAAGCTAAAGGCCCATGGTTTTAAACCAGCGCCTTTTTTATTTAAGATATCTTTGCTCAATTTCATCAGGTGGCAATGGTTTGGAAAAGAAATATCCCTGGCCTTTTTGACAATTTAATGCTTTTAAATAAGCATATTGCTCTTGTGTTTCGATTCCTTCAGCAACCACTTCAAGTGAAAGGCTTTCTGCAAGATGAACGATTGTTGTGATAATAGCTGCATCCTTTTCATCCTTTATGACATCATTTATAAACGATTGGTCAATTTTTAAAGTATCTATCGGAAACGTTTTAAGATAGCGCAGGGATGAGTTTCCCTTTCCAAAGTCATCAATAGAAATAGATACTTCAAGACCTTTTAATCTCTGAATGGTTTTCAGTGCTTCATGCGGATTTTGCAGGGCACCCTCTGTAATCTCAAATTCTATTTGATGAGGCTGAATTTGATAAGTATGAAACAGAGATAGAATCATGTCTGCAAGATAGTATTGCTGAAATTGCTTAGGACTTTTACTCGGCTGTTGCCCTTCAAGCTCCATTCTGCCAGCTGTTTGCACACCTCTTCTATGATCCATTCGCCGATTGGGATCATCAGTCCGGATTCCTCGGCAACAGAAATAAAAGCAGAGGGAGGAACTGACCCCATTTCTTCATGATTCCATCTCAGCAAAGCTTCAAAGCTCTTGGTTTCCTTCGTATTCAAATCAACTTGAGGCTGATAAAATAGTGAAAATTCGTTGTTTTCAAGCGCTTGCCTGAGTCCCGTTTCAATTGCAAGCAGACTGCTTGAATTTTGGTTCATTCCGGAATAATAAGTCTGAAAACGGCCGCGCCCTCTTTGCTTGACGTCATTTAAGCACTCTTTTTCATTATTCTTCGTCTTCCGATACCCGGTATGAAAGCTGGGCAAGGATTGCCTGGCTGTCTATTTCAGGTTCATCTGCTATTCTTGAGACATAACGGTAGTTCCCTGAAGAATCTTGTTCGCGCGCCTTTACATTATCTGTCAGCATGATGGATAAGAGGTTTGAAATTCTTGATTTAATGCTGCCGTCAAAGATAGGGAATAAAATTTCAACCCGCTTTTCCATATTTCTGGTCATCATGTCTGCAGAGGAGAGGTACATTTTCCCCTCACCATTATGATGAAAATAATAGATTCTGCTGTGCTCGAGAAATCTTCCTACAATACTCCGGACCTTAATATTTTCGCTTACACCTTTAATGCCTGGCCTTAAACAGCAAGTGCCTCTTACAATCAGGTCAATGCTGACACCTGCATTTGATGCTTCATACAGCTTCATGATAATCACTTTGTCTGTAAGAGAATTCATTTTAGCAATGATTTTTCCATTACCATGGTGCTTATGATAATCGATTTCATGATCGACAAGCTCTAAAAAGTCGCTTCGAATGTCAAATGGAGCAATTGAAATATGGTGAAATTCCGGTTTTTCTGTATAACCGCTTAAATAATTAAAGAAGTTGGTAGCGTCTATTCCGTATTTATGATTAGAAGTGATTAAACTCATATCCGTGTAGATTTTTGCGGTCTGGTCATTGTAATTGCCTGTTCCTAAATGGACAAATCTCTCGATGCGGTTATTTTTCCGCCTCACAACCAATGTGATCTTGCTGTGTGTTTTTAAGTATGTCATCCCGTAAATAACATGACAGCCAGCTTTTTCAAGTTCTTTTGCCCATTGAACATTGTTCTCTTCATCAAAGCGGGCTTTCAGTTCAACAAGCACGGTCACCTGCTTTCCTTTTTCCGCTGCCCGTTTCAGCGCCTCAATAACTGGCGAACCGCCGCTTACTCTATAGAGAGTTTGTTTGATGGCCAGCACATCAGGATCATCTGCCGCATCCAGAACAAAATCAATAACAGGCTCGAATGATTCATAAGGATGGTGCAAAAATAAATCCTGTGACGCTGCAACTTCATAGATATCATCATCTGAGGATAAATCCTTAGGAGGCTGAGGTATGAATGTTTCATATGTAAGATGATCAAAGCCCCCGCTGAGCTCTTTATAAAACCCAAATAAAAAAGTGAAGTCGAGCGGCCCGTCAATCTCATAAACATCACCTTTATGAATCTCTAATTCTTCAAGAAGATATGACATCATTTGAGAATCATAGAAATCCTTTCTCACTTCCAGGCGAACGGCTGCTCCCCATTTTCTTTTCTTCAGTTCCTTTTCAATTTCCTTAAGGAGATCCCTGGCGCCTTCTTCATGTATTGTCATATCTGCATTGCGTGTAATTCTGAACGGGGTGACTGAAAGAACGTCAAATCCGTGAAAAAGTTTAAAAATATAATGGGCAATAATATCTTCCAGCAGAACATACTCATGTCCTCTTCCTGAAGGAGAGATGGAAACGAAGCGCTCTAAAACAGCGGGCACTTGAACTATAGCGGTTTTCATACGGTATTCAATTGATTCGTTTTGATCTTCCAGTTTTATGACAAGATTGAGGCTCTTGTTCAGAAGCATAGGAAATGGACGGTATGCGTCAACAGCCATTGGAGTTAGAACAGGAAAGATATGTTCGTCAAAATACTTTTCTATGATTTTTTTTTGTTGAGGAGATAAACTGCTGACCGTAGCAAACGTGATGCCTTCATTTTTCAAAGCAGGCAAGATCAGCTCATTGAATGTGCGGGTTTGAAGCTCAACAAGCGAGTGATTTTGTTCGGCAATTTGTGTCAGCTGCTGCTTGGGGGTGAGTCCCGCTTTGTTTTCGGGTTTGCTGAAGCCTGCTTTTACCTGGTCCTTAAGTCCTGCGACCCGCACCATGAAAAACTCGTCGAGGTTGGAGCTGAAAATCGCAAGAAATTTCAGCCGTTCAAGCAGGGGATTTCGTTCATCAATGGCCTCTTCTAATACTCTTTTATTAAAAGCAAGCCAGCTCAATTCGCGGTTGTTGTAATATAGAGGGTTACCAAGCAATGTCTGATCGATGTTTAATGTGCTCATGTGAAAAGTCACCCTTTTAAATTAGTCATTTGGATTCACCTGTTATGATAGCACTTGTAAAAGATGGAGATGTAAATTCATTGTAAATATTTTATGTGGTTTTTGTAAATATATATCAAGAAAAGTGAAGGCATTAAGGGTAGATTAGCCAGTTTGAGCATCCGCCATAAAAGTCATGATTTGACCTTTTCGGCGGATCCACTCTGACGGAGAGGAGGCTCTCAGCTTTCATTCTGAAAATGAAACACAATGTTTTTCTTCAAGATCTTTTCTAAATTCTTCTTTTGCTTTTCTGCCTGATATTCCTCAGGACTATAATTCCCGTCACAGATGACTGTGCATTTTACACGATCATCATCTTCAGCAAGGTTCAGCGTTTTTACGATATCTCTTCTCGTTGCGTTTAAGCTGTAGGCAAGCTTGATGATCGCGCCGAGCAGCATCATATTCCGCTGTTCCACTTTAGAGAACCAGTGCTTATAAGGCTCTCCATATTGTTTAAATGCTGACTTGCTTTTAAAAGAAGCAATCAGCGCCAGCTGCAGCCTTTCCTTGTGGAGAAGGCCATCTATTGTCCTGTTGGCAATTAAGTAAAAAGTATGCTGGCTGCTGGATTCTGAATCAATATACTGGCCAAGATTATAGACAAACGATGCTCTTCTGATTAAAAGAATATCATCATCCGAGTACGCGAGCAATCCTGTTTCAGCAAGGTCTGAATACAGTTTCAGAGCAATTTTGGTTACATACTGGACATGGTGAAGATCAATATCATAATCACTGAGCAGTTCATGAAAGCTTTCCTCAATGACACTAGGAAAAATGGCCGATCCAGTCCCTCCAGTCAAGTCCTCATAAAAAACCCCGTCTCTAAGCCCTTTTCTGCTTAAAATGAAATTGTCGGCACGCACGACCTCATACAAGACTGTAAAAACTTGAGCAGCAGGGATGATCGTGTCAGCACGGTCTTTTGATAACCCCTCCGCTCTTTGAAGTTCATGAAGAGACAAAGTAGATAAAAAGTGCTGGACATCTGTCAGATTCCTATAATTCATTTCATAAAGGTGAACCCCTGCCAGAGGATATTCCTGCATTGCTTGGTGTATTTGCACAATGTTTCTGGCACTTCCCCCGATTGCAACAATCGGCAATTCCTTGTTTGCGAGCCATGGCAGCGAATGAAATTCCCTTGCAAGGAACTGATTTAACACAGCCAATTCTCTTTCAGTCGGAATCTCCTGCTTCACAAAATATTTTTTCAGGGAAAGAGCTCCGAACGGAAAACTGTGATAATGAATGAGTTTTCTATTTTCAAAGTATGTAATCTCCGTGCTTCCCCCGCCGATATCAATTGTAATCCCGCTGTTAATCTGAGTGGAATTGACAACCGCCAAAAACCCGTAATAGGCTTCCTCATATTCAGACAGAATGCGGATTGAAAAATCTGTTTCTTCTTGAACCTTCTTCAAAATGGCCTCTTTATTTTCTGATTGTCTGATTGTCGCGGTAGCAACGCATTTAACATTTTTAAGATCATGATGCCTTGTGACTTCCTGAAAACTGTGAAGAGATGAAACTAAAACGCTGATTCCTTCGTCATTTAAGAAGGAGTCATCATTTAGATAATTACGGAGCCGTGCCGCAATTTTAACATTCTCAACTTCTTTTAAACGCTGGCTTTTATCGCGCTGATAAATGACAAGCCTCATTGTATTAGAACCAATATCGATAATGGCATATTTTTCTTTAATCAAATCTGTTCAACTCCTCTGAATATACAAAAAATTATACCACAGCAGTCCGTTCTCGCATCTATCGCGGCCGGGAAACAAACAAACTGTCCAGACATAAGCTGTAGAGCACAGACAGTCAAAATTATGTTAAAGCGGTGATTTATGTATGATTCATCTAGTAAAACCCGGTGAAACACTTAACACAATTGCGCTTAATTACCGGATCAGTCCTGCAGTTCTTATAAGGGCGAACCAGATTGCTGATCCCAGTTTGCTGCTTGCCGGCCAGCCTATTATCATCCCGGGGCTGCCTGAGCCTGCTTCAATACCCTACTCGATTTCAGTATCAGTTGGAAAGAGAACGCTGACTCTTTATCGCAGCGGACAAGTAATGAAAGTTTATCCGATTGCTGTCGGAAAAATATTGAGCGGCACACCTGTCGGTGATTTTGTCATAGTAAACCGCGAACCGAACCCAGGCGGCCCCTTCGGCGTGCTCTGGATGAGTTTGTCTAAAATTCATTATGGGATTCACGGCACAAATGATCCAAGCTCCATCGGCAAAGCAGTCTCAAGGGGATGTATCCGGATGCAAAACAGAGATGTTCTTGAACTCGGCTCGATTGTTCCAAACGGTACAAGGGTTATCATACGTCCCAATTAAGCACCAGTAATTTTTTCACAAAAACTTCATGTTAATATATACTTTTTTCTATTATAATAACTACTGTGACCGATATCCTGCAAAATAAGGGGCTGCGTTATGAAAATCTTTGAAAACAGAAATTTTGTCAAGCTCTTTTTTGCTGCCTTGGCCTCACAAATGGGCACGACGATCGGAAATATGGCTTTTGCCTTTTATTTGCTTGACCGGTTCAGCCATCAGCCTTCTTTCGCAACCATGGCGGAGCTTATGTATTCCCTGCCGACTTTATTCGTTTTCTTTTTAGTCGGGGTGGTTGCAGACAGATTTGACCGAAAAAAAGTAGCTGAAAATTGTGATTGGATCAGAGCCATTCTTACAGTCCTTCTTTTTGGCTCATTATTCTTGAATTCTATTCCGCTCGTGTTTTTCTTATTATTTCTGCGGAGTGCCGTTACCAAGTTTTTCTATCCTGCAGAAGCAAGTCTTGTTCAAAGCATTTTAAACAAAGAACAATATGCACAGGCAGCGGGCCTGAATCAAATGCTGTTCAGTATTTTCATGGTATTTGGTGTTGGACTCGGAGCCCTTGCCTATAAAACAATAGGACTTCAAGGTGCTGTAGCAGTTGATTTTTTCAGTTTTGTGATTTCTGCTATTCTTATTCGCAGATGTAAAATACCAATAGAGGCAAGGCTGCCAAATGGAAAATTAAAATGGAAAGATTTCAGCATTGGGGCCTCGTATAGAGACTTCAAGGATGGAATTCTCTATATTGCGAGAAATAAGCTATTAGCTTCTCTGATTTTTGGATTTTTTGTTTTTGGATTTGTAAATGGAGCATTTGCCATTTTGCCAATCTTTACGATGAAGTATGAATTGTCTCCTGATAACTATGAAAAATATGCTTCATACTTTGCGATTTCTCTTGGGATTGGCCTTCTTGCCGGAAGCGGCATCGGGACATTGATCTCTTCTAAAATTAAACCTCATCAGATGATGATTTACCCGATTTTCCTCTGCGCCATCTTGATTTATATATTAGGTTTGACAGATCATATGGGTATTTTTTTAGCTACTGTTTTTATTATTGGGACATGCATTGGTCCTATAAATATAGCAATTGGCGGCTGGATGCCGAAAATTGTGCATCCTAAGCTGATGGGACGGGTCAGCGGCTGGATAGATCCTCTCATGATGTTCGCACAATCGATTACGCTTGGGTTGATTGCCGTGCTTTTCCCGAAAATCATCAGCAATATTGAGTATCTCTATTACGGCATGGCAACCGTTATTCTTCTGGTCTTCTTATTTTACGCGCTCACCCTGCCGAAGCTGAGCAGGGAGCTCGAATATTCTCAAGCTAAAAGAACTCGTCTTGCTTCAACAAGAAAAGGACAAGTTCATATCTCTTAAAAGTCAGCAATGCACTTGAGCATTTGCTGTCTTTTTTGTTTTCCCTCTTTTACCCCTTTCATATGCAGACTGTTAAATTTTCGGATTAATGGCCGATATATTAGGTGAGTCTAACTTTAAAGGTTGTGTCCCTGTCTGATTACATATAAAGAATTCTTAAAAAAACTGCTGATCAATTATTTCATTGGATCTTTCATTGCTGTCTTTGGAATCGGCTCTTTGTCCATGTTTTCCACTTTAGTCATTTCTTCTTTTGAAATAGGGATTCTGCTGTTTATACTAAGTATATCCATTGTTTGCATGGTGCTTTGTGAATGGTTTGTATTCAGAAAGCATATAAATCCCATCAGGCAGGTATTTAAAAATGGCGATCTCTCAATTGAAGCCATTGAGAATGCTTTCTGGCAAGCACATCGGTTTCCATCGCTGACCGTGTGCCGGATTTTCGGACCTCATCTCTTCGGTCTATCCATCCCTGCTGTCCTGCTGGCAGCAGTGTTTATCCAGATGGAGTTGCTTAGCTTGCCGCTATACTATACTCTCCTCGCAGCAGTTGGCGCGGTCCTGATTGCCGGAATGCACGGCATTATTGAGTTTTTCTTATCTTCAAAAGCGGTCAGGCCATTGTTGATCATTCTTCGAAACAAAGCGCTGATGCTTCACGGCGCAGATTTAACATCAGAAGCAAAAATTCATATATCCATTCAGCAGAAGGTGCTGTACAGCGCGATTTATATTGGGGTCTTTCCTCTCCTCTTATTTACGCTTGCGACACAAATTCGTTTTCAGGAAAATGCGGTACCTCTTTTATCCGAATATTGGAGCTGGGCGATTATCATCTTAATCGTATCTGTCTTGTTCGCGGTATTCGGTGCTTTTTTATTGTTCAAAAATATATCTGAACCGATCGAGAAGCTCCAGTTCGGCATGTCAGAGGTTGAACAAGGACACCTTTCCTATAGAAATGAAGTGTATTCTGATGAATTTTCTAAATTGATAGCGGGCTTTAATAAAATGATCCGCGGGCTTAGAGAAAGAGATCAAATTAACAGTCAGCTATTGGAGAGCCTGTATACAACTCTCTCATTAGCACTTGATGCAAGAGATCCATATACAGCCGGCCATTCAGTCCGCGTTGCAGAGTATTCTGTCTTAATCGGCAGAGAAGCAGGCTTATGCGAAGAAAGCCTGGACACCCTCCGCAAATCCGCCCTTCTTCACGATTTAGGCAAAATCGGCATCAGGGACAGCATCTTGCTGAAAGATGGACGATTAACTCATGAGGAATTCGAAGAAATTAAGAAGCACCCTGTCATAGGTGCAGGCATCTTATCAAATGTTCAGCCTGGGGAAATGATGGAACCGCTTATCCCTGGTGTTAAGTATCATCATGAACGATATGACGGCATGGGTTATCCTGAAGGGCTCAGGGGCGATGATATTCCTTTTTACGGAAGAATTATGGCCGTTGCAGATGCGTATGATGCCATGACATCTGACCGGCCGTACAGACGCGGTATGCCGGCTGAAAAAGCGCTGTCCATTATCAAAGAAGGAAAAGGAACACAGTGGGATCCGGTGTTTGCAGAGCTTTTTCTGAATGTAATGGACTGCCAAAGAGAATCAAAATCAGTTTAAACGGCGTGAGGGAGGCAGCCGCTTTTACTAGATTCTCTTGCCCCGTAATAAATTGAGCACTCCTTCGTATTCAAAAGGGAATGGCCGCTTTTTTTGAATAGGTTGCATTTTACACATGAAAACGTATAATTTAGATTAAGCATACATAACCTGCAAAGGAGAGAAAGAATGGACGATCATAATCGAAACCAGCCATTAAAGCCGACAACTGAAAATATTGCAAAAGCGATTTATATTGTTAACCGCCATGCAAAAACAGCTCCGGATCCTAAGTTTTTATATACTCTTAAAAAGCGTGCACTTCATAAACTGCTTACTGAGGGAAGGGCAAAAAAGGAAGGTCTTCACTTTTCCAATAATCCCAAAAACAGCAAACAGCAATCAGATGTACTTGTCTCTGCAGGAGAATATTATTTCCATATGCCTCCCACAAAAGATGACTTCGAAAACCTCCCACATCTTGGTTCACTGAATCAAACGTACCGGAACCCAAAAATACATTTACCTTTAGCAAAGGCTAAAGCGCTGCTGCAGCAATATGTCGGCATAAAGGAAACATCGCCAACTGGATCAGCTCCTAAAAAACCTTCTCCTACATATAAAAAACCTGTTTTTAAACGTTTAGGCGAAAGCTACTGACCCTATAACGAAAAGAGCCTGATCCATTTACGGATCAGGCTCCTTTTCTCTGTTAGTGCATTCATATCATTTATTCGCTGAAAAACTCCTTAACAAGGCGTTTGTAAACAAAGAAAAAACTCGGGATCTCTTTTGGTTCAAGGTTCTTAAAAAGATTTTCAGAAATGGAACGGTGATACCATGCCTGCTTGTCTTTTCCGCGGTTAAACATTCTCCAGATATCATCGCCATGCTTTCTGTGTTCCTTCAGAAGGCTCAGAAGATTGTCCAGCTTATCTGCAGCTAAAATCGCTTTTTCCTCGATGCCCGCATGACTGGCTGACAGAATGGTATGCTGCTTCCGTTCTTCCCATGTCAGTGATTTATCCTCGGTATTAAAAGCAACAAGAGAGGCTACATCCCCGCCAAATATATCTTTGATTTGCCCTATTGATGTGGCCGTATCTTCCACGGTGTCGTGCAAAAATCCAGCTGCAACAACCTCTTCCCTAAATCCCGCTTTAAAGAGAATAAGCGCTGTGTTTTCCACGTGTGTGTAGTATGGTCCCCCGTCTAGCCTGCGGACCTGCCCTTCATGTGCTCCCTCTGCGAAACGTTTTGCTTTATCCGTTAAATTCATTGTAATTCACCTGCGCAATTTTTAAAGAATATATTGATCAATCAAAGTAACCAGTTCAGCAATCTCAGGTTTACTGACTTGAGCATCGGCTCCAACTTTTTGGCCCTTATGCTTTAAGTCATTTGTGATTAAAGAGGAAAAGATGATGACCGGCAGTTCAGCGAGTTTATTGTTTTCTTTTATTCGTTTTGTTAAATGATGCCCGTCCATTTGCGGCATTTCAATATCCGTAATCACAAGCTGAACTTCTTCTTTTATTTTCCTGCCCTCTTCAGACAGTGAATAGAGGTACTCATATGCATCTTTCCCATTTTCAAAAAACTCAAGATTCATAAAGCCTGCCTCTTGCAAGGTATCATGAAGGAGACCCCTCAGTAAAGGAGAATCCTCCGCGATCACAATTCTTTTTGCAGAGCGTTCACGTTTGCCCAGTTTTTTCACTTGATCAATATGGATGCCTGATTCCGGATTTAATTCAACCATGATTTTTTCAAAGTCAGGCAGAAGAATCATCTCTCCCATCCATTTCACTACACCGGTTATTTGACTTTCAAGACCTTGATAAAGCATGGAGGGCTTTTCGATTAAACTCCATGAAATCCGGTGAATCTGTGTCACACTGTGAACATGAAAAATGATTTTTTGGTGATTGAACTCAGTTACAATCAGCTTATCTGATTGTGGATTTTGAGTTTGAGCCAGACCAAGCGCTTTTGCCGCATCTACGACCGGCAGTACTTCTCCCCTAAGCTCAGTTATCCCTTCCACGTTTGGATGAGCGTGGGGCACTTTTGTCATGCTTTGAAGCTGAATAATTTCTTTTACTTTTATCACATTAATGCCAAATTTCAGCCCTGCAACTGTAAATTCGACGATCTCTAGTTCATTTGTGCCGCTTTCTAATAAGATGTCCGTTTGCTGCATTGTATTCTCCCTCTCTCCGTAAAAATATCCGTTATAGGTTTATTATCGGACTGACTTCTTTTTTATAAAGAAAAACAGGGAAAAGCTTGAGACGCACTCAAGCTTTTTGGCAGAATCAACACCCAAGCGGGTTCCAGCCATTGGATATCACACCTTTTTGAGTGTCTCTCCCATCCATATATAGACAGCGGTGATTATAATGGAATCAGCTACTTATTCTCATGCGGAACAAATGAATGAACCACAAGCCCGATTAAAGCTAGGATCATAAGAGATCCAATGGCAATTCGACTTGCAAGATCACCGTAATCAGCAAGCACTAGCGTAATCGTCCCGTACAGAAGAGGTCCTGCAATAGATGACACTTTGCCGGAAAAAGCAAACAGCCCAAAAAATTGGCCTCTCTTCTCCTTTGGAGTCAGTTCAACTATAAAGGTCCTCGATGTGACCCACATTGCACCAAGGGCGACCCCAAATAAACTTCCAGCTATCCAGAACATGAGCGGATTGAAAGCAAACGCTGCAAATGCCAGAGCGATCAGGAGAACAAGGGCGACCACCGTAATGCTTCTTTTCGTGCCAACGGACTTCGTAATATATCCAAAGATAAATGAACCTGCAATGCTTGCGACTGTCGAGACAAGATAGAGAAGAATAAACTCGCCTGATGAAAAACCGACAATTGCTTTTGAATAAATTGCCATCATCGTAATGGCTGTAGCGATCGCATCGTTTAAAAAGAAATACGCAATCATGAACAAAAAAGCCGCACGGTGTGTCCGGATATCTTTAAATGTTTGATAAATTTCTTTATAGCCGCTTATGAACGAGGACTTTTTCTGATCCTGCAAAACCGGCTCTTCTTTTACTAATAGAAATAATGGAAGGGAAAAAATGAGAAACATCATGGCTGTCGGTATGAACGCATGATGATAGCCTGAGTCTCCTATAAATGGATACACAGTAAGTCCAACGAGTGTCCCAACATACCCCACAGCAACTCCAAAACCTGAAATTAAAGGAATTTCTTTCTGTGTACCTAAATCCGAGATCATTGAGTCGTAGAAAATCAAACTTGAATGGTAAAAAAATTTCGCAATGATAAACAGCAAAATAACAAACACTAATGCCAGGGGGAGTCCAAATATGGTCTGGGGAAAACGTGTCATTGCGAAGATCCCCATTAAAATAGTGCAGGCAACAGCAATAAGAGTAAATGGAAAAATGTATCGTTTTTTTCTGCCAGATCTGTCAATCATCACGCCGAACAGCGGTGAAAAAAGAACAAGGAAAAAGCTTGCAGCCGCATTTGCATACGAAATAAATGTGCTTGCAATTTGATCCAAGCGTTCATTTTCACCTATCACTTCCTGCAGATAAAAAGGAAAAAAGATGGTCGTTATGTTTGAAGAAAAGATTGTGTTTGCAAAATCATACAGCGCCCATGACAAGATGGGCAGGGAAAAATAAAGATGCCACGCTCTCTGGTGTTTTTTTAACGCATCAGGCTGCTGTTCTAATTGCGCCATACGAGTTCCCCCATACCTTGGTTTAGTTAGTACTCATAGTAAATTCTTTACCTGAACAGAAACTCCCTGCTTTTTTACAAATATTTAAAATGAAAGCAGTTGCCGGCTTTCAAAAAATAACAAATAAAGATAATGCACAAAGTCCCCCGGCTTGATATAATGCTATATGTGAATCGGCTTCTGCCGATTGTACGGGTTGGGTCGAGGGTTACTTTACAAGGAAGGTTTTAAAAATTGCATAAGTACTTTCAGCTTAAGCAACATGACACGACTGTCAAAAAAGAGCTGCTTGCAGGAATTGTTTCCTTCTTTACAATCGTGTACATTGTTGTCGTAAATGGAGCGATTCTCGCTGATGCCGGTATACCGATTGAAGCAGGTATCATTGCAACCATCTTAACTTCATTTGCAGGATGCATTATGATGGGTTTTATTGGAAATACTCCCATCATTCTTGTTCCCGGAATGGGTGTTAATGCACTGTTTACGTACACAATCTGCGGATCGATGGGACTTTCATGGCAGGAAGGACTTGCAGTTGTCTTTGTATCCGGCATTCTTTTCGCCATCGTTGCGTTTACAAAGCTCTCAGGCATTATCAGCGCTTCTATTCCAAATTCGCTGAAGGAAGCCATAACTGTTGGAATCGGTATTTTCCTTACATTTATTGGTCTCCAAAAAGGCGGCATTGTAACAGGCAGCGACACGACATTTGTGAAATTGGGCGATTTTACTGATCCCCATGTGATTGTCACACTGATTACTTTGCTTATTACGATTACTTTATTTGCACGAAACATTCCAGGCAATTTCTTAATCAGCATTCTGCTTGGTACAGCCATCGCTGCAGGATTTGGGTTAATTAATAACAGCACACAAGGTGCAGCATCTCAATTTTCAATCGGCGCATATTTTGAAGTATTTAGCGCGATGTCTTTTGAAAAAATAACGGATCTTGCCTTTTGGACAGCGACTTTCTCACTGACGATGGTCATCGTTTTTGAAAACATCGGACTTGTTCACGGACATGTTAACATGATTAACAGACCTGACAGATACAAAGGCTCACTTCGGGCAAATGCGATATCTGCCATTACCGCAGGGCTATTCGGCACAAGTCCTACTGTCAGCACAGTGGAAACAGCGGCTGGAATTTCAGCAGGCGGCAGAACGGGCTTAACAGCGATAACAACCGGTTTGCTGTTTTTAAGTTCATTGTTCTTTTTGCCTTATATCAAAATGATTCCAGACAGTGCCATTGCACCTATTTTAATTCTAATCGGCGGATTGATGATTCAGAATATCCAAAACATCGATTTAAAAGATTTTACGGAAAGCTTTCCAGCATTCCTGATTATCGCTCTCATTCCACTCACTTACAGCATTGTAGATGGAATGGCTTTTGGATTTATTGCTTACCCAATTTTAAAAATGGTCATGAAGCGTACAAGAGAAGTAGCGCTGCCTTTATACGTTATCGCGTTACTGTTCCTTGCAAATTTCATTACACATACAATATAGAAAAGCGGAATCGTCCGTTTAGCTCCGACAGACAGATAAGAATTCCCCCGAAAAGTCCGGGTTTGACTTTTTGGGGGAATTTGTTCTGGCCGAGGAGTTGGACGATGAAGCTGGACAATAGAAAAGCGGAATCGTCCGCAGAAAAAACCGCTCATCGATTTGAGCGGTTTTCTTCTGCTTATTGCTTATTTTTTTATTTTCATCAAAACCAATACAGCACTGAACAAAAAAATGGCACCGGCAGCTGCTAGCGCCTGAACCAGAAAGTTTGTCATCGAATCCCGCAGCTTTCGTTTTTTGCAAGAAAAGCGACAATCTGAGCTTTATGGTGGAGATCATGTCCTATAAAATCATCCATATAGCTTGCAATCGTAAATGGATGATTCCCAATTTTAAAGTGAAACTGATGTACTTCCCCTTCAAATTTAAGAAAGCCCTCAACTGCAGCAGAGCGAACCTCAATAAATTCATCAATCATCTCATTCTTTGTCACACCGCTTTTTGCATATTCCGCTGCCCGATCATTCACACTTTGAAAATCAGGAAAAGGATCCAGTACGTCATTTCTCATAAGCTTTCCAAGTCTCTGATCTAACGTAAACCTGTCCCAGGCAATGAAATGAGAGATGATTTCTGCAGAAGACCATTTCCCTTCATCAATAGGCTGAAGCCATTCTTCATGACTCAGCTGTTTTAATGACAGCACCCAGGAATCAAAGTTTTTATAATGATGTTTCATTTCTTCAATTGTTCTCATAAATATCCCTCCTGCTGCTCACTTCTCCGCGAACGTACGTATCTCCTTCCTTACTGAAACAAATGAAGGCTGATTGTCACAGTTGTTCCTTTTCCAAACTCACTTTCATATTCAACCGTGCCCTTCATTTCACGGATGAGCCGATTCGTAATCATTGAACCCAGACCTGTGCCCTTTGATTTTGTCGTATAAAATGGAAGGCCTAAATGCTGCAGCTCTTCTTCTGTCATGCCTTTTCCTGTATCTTTAACGACAATGATCACTGTACCGTTCATATAATTTGTTTTTTTAGTAATTTGAATCTCGCCGCCATGATCCATGGCTTCAATTCCATTTTTAATCACATTCATTAAAGATTGCTTCAAAAGTGCAATATCGCCGTATACAGAGCTTTTTTCTTCGCTTTGATAAGATAAAGTTACATTTGAATAAGATCCAAGCGGTTTTAAAAGCTGAATAATGTCTTCTAAAACACGATCGATTTCTATTTTTGTCAATTCATGATGATGCGGTTTTGCAAGCTGTAAATAGTCAGTTATGATTTTATTGGTCCGGTCTAATTCATCCAGAATTAAGGGAGAAAATTTCTTTAAATTATCATCTTTTGTATCCTGCTGGATATATTGAATGAATCCTCTGACCGTTGTGATTGGATTTCTGATTTCATGAGCAATGGCAGCTGCCATCTGGCCAATTGTCGTCAGTTTATCCACATAAACCATTTCATCGAATTGCTTATTGGTTTTAATCAAACTTTCAATGATAAAAATCATAGACAAGTAGGAAAGATAAAACGCCAAAAAGTAGACTAAATAAAATTGAAATTCCAGAAAGTTAATATACGTATAGATGATTGAAATATAGAAAAGAAAATAGACAACAACTATAATCGTCCCGCTTATGTATTTCAATTCTGACTGAAAAAAATACTTTCTGAACAAGAGCCCCATTAAATATGCTGTAAGAGTGATAACGATGCCGATCAGGTAGAAATCTCCCCCGATCAAATATCTTGCAAGACATGTTACAATAAGGACAATTCCACCTGAAATCCAGCCTGAATAAAGGGTTGTAATCAGGACAAAGACCATTCTTAAATCAAAAAAAGTCTCTCCAAGCGTTTCTATGGGATAGGCCATACAGAGCAAGGCCCCAAAAGCACTGATCAATCCGTATATGACCCTTTGTATTACAGATGCCTTCAGTTTTGTATTAAAAGGGAAAAAAAGGTTTGCATTAAAGGTCAGTGAAAATAATATCGTAATATTAACAAGCAGAGGTTTGATAATAGATAACACTTAGTTTCCCCCATAAAGGAAATATTTTTTTCAAACACTTTATTCTACAGGATATTATAAAAAATTGAAAGAATTATAATAAACATTCATAATCTTTCCTTTCCCTGTCATTTTAAACATGAACCACAGAGTAAAATAGTGCTGAATGATCAAACTAGACTATATAATATAAGTAAGCTGAAAAAGATGCATCAGCTTCGCTAAAGCGAGGGTACACGATGTCTATGAAATTAGTTATTCTCGGTCTTTTATTGGAACGGGATGCCCATCCTTATGAAATGAAACAAACGATGGAACAAAGACATATGGATCATTTTATGAAACTGCAAAAAGGATCACTCTATTACGCAGTAGAGCAGCTGTACAAAAATGATTATATAAAGGTAGTCGATGTGATCAAGGATACAAACAGACCGGATAAAACAATTTACCAGATTACCGACTCAGGGAAAGAGCTGTTTCACAAGCTGATTCTTGAGGAATTATCCAGCGACTCCAATTTATATCATCCCCTTTTTACGGGCGTTGCTTTTGCCTTGCATGGAAATCCCCAGGAAATAGCAGATATACTTGAAAAAAGAATGGCTTTGACCGAAAAAAGAGTTCAAGAGCTTTCAAGCATTTTAGACTTTTATAAACAATTGCCAAGGGCTGTGATCCATTTAATTAAAGGGTCCATTCTTCACGGAGAAGCTGAGCTGACATGGCTGAAGAACTTGATAGCTGATGCCCGTGCAGAAAAACTGCAAACACTTGGTGTTGATGATGAAAATTAGATTATTCGAACCAAAAGACCTGTTCACCATTGTTAATCTTTATATCGGGACAGTGCATGAAGTCAACCGAAAAGAGTATTCGGTCATGCACCTGAATGCACCCGCTCCTAAAAACAAAGATCATTACTCAAACTGAAGCGATTTACTGACGTCCCAATTTTTTTTATCAACTATAAGATGAAAAAACAACTGTAAATTTCCTGTAAACGATTTCGATTTGGCGATTTTATGACATCTTCTTATATTTGTTAGGGTCACGGCCGCAAACATGGTAAAATACAACCTGTGTTTTCAGCTCGTTCTATCAATTTAAAAGAAGGTGTTTTTTCGGTGGGAACCGTTTTATTGTTTCATCAAAATCAAGAAATAACAATCTTAGAGGATGTACCTGAAGAAAAATATGCAGAACTAAAAAAGCAATCAGGCTGCAGTACAAACAGCTATAAAATAAATGACCGGGAGATCAAGTGCTCTGAAATTCAATTTACCGTCTGGCAGGAACAGATGGATTGGGATTTTGGGTATTAGGAAAAGCGGAAATATAAAAAAACCCTTCAATGAATCAAACATTGAAGGGTTTTTTTGCAGATTTAAATTGCAAGGTCCCCAAATTTTTCTTGTGATATTACACAATCACTCCCTTATACATTCATGCATATTGTGTTTGTGTAGGCAAATGAGGAGAGGAATGTGAATATGTATTATCCATATGATCGTCAAGTTTTCAGTGGAATGCCAGGCGGAGGATTTGGACCAAGAGGCGGATTTGGTCCCGGAGGTTTTGGACAGGGAGGCGGAATGCCGCCAGGGCCCCCGCCTGGATTTGGAGGAGGACAGGGGCAGGGACCAACAGGACCGCCGCCAAGTTATATTCCCCAGCAATCACCTTCCCTATATGCTGTTGATCCAGGAGCAATCAGGGGCTGTTTATTCAGGTATACATACGTATGGCTGAACAACGGCAGAAGTTTTTGGTTTTACCCAACCTTTGTAGGCAGAACATCTGTTGCAGGATACAGATGGAGACCACGCCAATTCAGATGGGACTACTTCGGCATAGATACTCAGCGAATTGCTTCATTTTCTTGCCGATAACTAAGAAAAGCGGAACCGCCCGTTTAGCGCAGGCAGACAGATAAGGATCCGACAGAAAAGGCGCTTTTTGCCTTTACTGGCGGATCCGTTCTGGCCGAGGAGTTGGGCGGTGGAGCTAGACAATAAGAAAAGCGGAACCGACTGGTTAGCTCCGACAGACAGATAAGAATTCACCCGAAAAGTCCGGGTTTGGGAATTGTTCTGGCCGAGGGGCTAGGAGGTGAAACTGGACAATGAGAAAAGCGGAAAATACAAAAAATCAGACCGCACGGGTCTGATTTTTTAATCTCCAATGATTCCGGTATTCTTCCCTTCATCTAGAGGATGTTCAATTCGCAAGAATGCTCTGTCTACGGCCATTTTTGCGGTGTTTGCGTAGTGAATTTCTACGGTTCTTCTCTCATCAAGATAGGCGCCTTCAAAGGCCACTTCTTTTACTTTGGTCGCCCATCCGCCGGATGTTTCGATGACGACAACAGGCTTTTTGTTCATATATGCGGCTGACAGTTCTCCAAGCGTTCCGTTTCCGCCCCGAATCATAATAATGGCGTCTGATGAATGAATTAATATTAAGCTTCGGTAATCAAAGGACAAGCCGGTTGTGATGGGTACATCCAGATAGTCATTCGCAACGTGTGTTTCATCTCCCGCAAGAATGCCGATAACAAGTCCGCCGGCCTCTTTTGCCCCTTTCGATGCTGCCTCCATCACGCCGCTGCCGCCGCCAGTCAGCAGCACTGCATTTCTCAATGCAATTTCTGCTCCAACCTCTTCACTTATTAATTGAATGTCTTCGGGAATTTCTCCAGATTGGCCGATTACAGCAATTCTCTTCACGCTCATCCCGCCTTTTGATTCATTTCCTTTATTATACTATGTTGACCTGATCTTTTCTCAAAAAAAAACTGCCTTAGAGGCAGCTTGGTTCATTCAATCTTTCCTTCATTTTCGTCAGAAACGAATTTCTTCTTGATGCTTGATTCAGAATCGAATTGATTTCATTTTTATAAAAGATAAGATGTTCATATGATACAGCAAAGAACATCTCCTGGTTCAATTTTTTTACAATCTGTTTTTCCTCATCTGTCAGCAGGCTTTCATCAATTTGCATGGGATCACTCCGGTTGCTTTGTATTCTTTAGAAAAGAATTCGTTTACGATCTTAAAATTATGACGTCAGCTTTATAGTTTAGTGCCTTTGTGATACCTGAACCAGCCCATTTTTGCAAAGAAGTATATCATGCCGGCTGCAATGAATACCATAATGGCGACAACAACAAAGTAATTATATTTTCCGGTCAGCTCCGGCATATATTGAAAATTCATGCCATAGAGCCCTGCAATAAACGTGAGGGGGAGAAAAATGGACGAAATCACAGTCAGCGTCATCATGACTCTGTTCATTCTGTCAGAGCTGATTGATAGATAACTGTCGCGAATATCCGCACTGAGCTCACGGTTGGCATCAATCATTTCGACTAGTTTCAAAAGGTGATCATATATGTCCTGAAAGTAGATTTCATCTTTAATATAGGCCTTTAAGCTGCTTGAGCTGATGATGCGGTACAATAAATCGCGCATTGGGATGATTGTTCTTCTCAGCATGTACAAATCTGTTCGGGTATCAAAAACGCCTTCCATTAATTCGCTGATAGTCAAGTCTTTTGTGTTTTCCTCTATCTCGTTTAATTGATCTTCAAGCTTGTAAACAGGCGGAAAATATTCATCCACAAGGTGATCCATCAGCTGATGCATTAAGAGTGATGGCCCGCCCTCTTGAAGAAGAGAGTCTTTTTTTAGTTTGAACCAAATATTATTTAAATCACGAATCGATCTTTTATGAAAGGTAACGGCGTAATTTTTTGCTACAAAAAGATCCAGCTCTTCAGCTTCTAATGTTTTTTGCTGAATCGAATGCATGACGACAAATAGGTAGGTATCATATGTATCTATTTTTGGTCTCTGAACAAATTCCACACAGTCTTCAATGGCAAGCGGATGAAATTTAAAAAACTTGCTTAACAGCTTCGTCTCTTCTGCTGTCGGGTCCTGAAAGTCTACCCAGTACCATTTGATGTCAGGATTTTTTAATTCTTTTAGCGGCAGGTCATAAATGACTGTTCCAGTTGATTGAACGGCAAGTGTACGTATCATTATGTCACATCTTTTCTGTTTGCTATGAATTTTATTCTTCTTCTATTCCCCCTAATCTATGTTCCTAAACAGATAAAGAAAGGATGATATACGCGGAATAATTGTGTATGATGGTAAAAGAACTACATATAAAAAGGATGAACAAGATGGAACATCTCATTAATAAAAACGTGAAGAACATTCAAATTTCGGGGATTCGGCAGTTTTTCAATATGGTTTCTGAATTTGAGGACACAATTTCGCTTACAATCGGACAGCCTGATTTTTTCACCCCTGCTCATGTAAAAAAAGCAGCAATTCAAGCAATAGATGAAAATTTCACGACCTATACTCACAATGCGGGGTATTTAGAACTCAGGAAGGCAGCTGCTGACTTTGTTAAAGTGAAATATGATTTAGTTTATGATCCGGAAAAAGAAATTATCGTGACGTCCGGGGCCAGTCAGGCCATAGATATTTCCTTCAGGGCAATCCTAGAAGAAGGCAGTGAAGTAATCCTGCCGGGCCCTGTTTACCCTGGGTATGAACCGATTATTTCCCTTTGCGGAGCAGTACCTGTTCATGTTGATACAGCTGACCATGATTTCAGGTTAACGGCTGAACTGATCAAACTGAAAATAACGGAAAAAACCCGCTGCATTGTCCTTCCTTATCCTTCTAATCCGACGGGTGTGACTTTGCACGAGGATGAGCTGAAGAAAATAGCCGATGTCATCAGGGACAGGGATATCTTTGTTCTATCGGATGAAATCTACAGTGAGCTTGTTTTTAACGGGAAACATCATTCAATTGCCAAATTCTTGCCCGAACAGACCATCGTCATCAATGGATTATCCAAATCCCACAGTATGACAGGGTTTAGAATCGGTCTGTTATATGCTCCTGCTGTTATTGCGAAGCATGTTTTAAAAGTGCATCAGTATAATGTCTCCTGCGCTTCTTCTATTTCTCAAAAAGCTGCATATCAAGCACTTACTGATGGGATCAATGATGCTGTTCCAATGAATGAAGAGTACGAAAAACGGATGAATTATGTGTATGAAAGATTGGTAAGCATGGGTCTGCAAACCGTTAAACCCGATGGTTCCTTTTATATCTTTCCGAGCATCAAGCAATTCAATGTTTCTTCGTTTGATTTTGCTTATTCTTTGGCAAAAGATGGAGGAGTTGCGGTTGTTCCTGGAACCGCCTTTTCAAAATACGGGGAAGGATTTATCCGGATTTCCTATGCCTGCAGCTATGAACAGCTTGAGCAGGCATTGAATCGTATGGAAAAGTATCTGTCATCATTTAGATAGACTGTTACCCGAGTTATATAAGTCCTAAAATAAAAACTGGCCAGCGAATGCCCTGAGGGCATCACTGGCTAGTTTTTTTCGGCTTCAGCCGATGGCAATTTCAATGTGAAGACAGTGCCCCGTCCAAACTCGCTTTCAATGGACATGCTGCCTTTGTGGTTTTCAATAATTTTATATGTGATCATTAAGCCAAGACCTGTTCCCTTTTCCTTCGTTGTAAAAAATGGCTCGCCAATTTTTTTCAGCACTTCAGCCGGAATACCCTCACCCTCGTCTTTTACATTCACGAGTATATAATCACCTTCTTGCCTGGAGGACAGCGTCACTTTCCCGCCATTAGGCATGGAGTCTATTGCATTTTTTATTAGATTGATAAAGACTTGTTTGATTTGATTCTGATCACAATTGATGCTCATCTGATCCTGCGGGTGCTGATGTACAATCATGACATTATTCATGATAGCCTGTGTTTCAAGAAGAGTTGCAACATCCTGAATCAGTGTTAATAAATTTGTTTGCTTCAAGACTCTTTCCTGAGGTTTGGCAAGCATAAGCAGTTCGCTTAAGATGAGTTCGATCCGGTTTAATTCGGAGAAGACAATGTCAAAGTAGGTCATCTCCCCTTTTCCTTCAGAACGCATGAGCTGCAGAAACCCTTTGATTGCTGTCAGCGGATTCCGGATCTCATGGGCTATTCCTGCTGCAAGCTGTCCTGCAACGGACAATTTTTCTGAACGAAGCATTAACTCCTCTGCTTTTTTACGATCCGAGATATCTCTTAAAATAACCTGAACAGCAGGTTCGCCAAAATATGTGGTTGGGATGCAGACCATTTCCGTATAGATTGTCCTGCTCTTATATGTATGCCATGATTGCTTTGTTACTTCAACATCCGTTCTCAAATGAACTATGTTTTGCAATTTTTCTTTTACTTGCTCATGATATTCCGGATCGAGAGAGGAAAAGATGTTTTTTCCGAGCATATCCGGATAATCATCTGCTTCAAAAAGCTTTACGCCCGATTCATTAATAAATACCCATTTTTCCCGGTGTATGACGGCAATCGTATCGATGGAATTTTGAATGAGGAGCTGATACCGCTCTCGGCTTTTTTGCAGGATTTTCTGGAACTTTTTCCTTGAAGAAATATCAAGAAGAACAACAAGTTCTGCAGGCTGATTATTAAAAACAGCTGGTGCTGCCTTTATCTCGACTTCAACAGGAGACCCGTCAAGCCTTCTCCATGTTTGTTCGATCTGGCCGACATACGCCCCCCGCTGCATTCTTTGAATGCGGTTTTTAACAATTTCATGATAATCATGATCGATAATATCCAGCACGTCTTTCCCAAGCAGATCTTCCTTTGAGCTTCCCCCTAACAAATCAATTAAAGCCTGATTCACATAGCATAATTGACCTTTTTGCGAGATGAATAAGGGGCATGGCATTCTCATAAGCAATTCACTTGCGTTTATGTTTATTTCTTTTGCCTCATCGATTAAAAGCGGATTATTTATTTGAACGGGCTTTGAACAGAACTCCTGCTCGTGTGATTTAAGCAGTCTAATCTTAAGGATGATCTGATTTTCTTTCCCTGAAGTCGATTTGATAAAATCAACGGTTGCTTCAAGCCAAATAAACGCTCCATTCTTCAATAAAAAACGAAACGTGCATGGATGGAGATGGTGTTCGTTGTAAAAATAGCTCTCAACTAAAAATAAATCATCTTTATGGACATAATCCTTCAAGGAAGTTCCAATGAATTCTGCACTGGTAAAGCCCAAATGCTCTTCACTGTTCAAAGACATGAATTGAAATCTTCCATTATCGTTCATAACTGCAAATAATTCCGCCTGCGGCAATACTTGATATGCGCTTTCTGTCTCCTGCTTCATGCATTGCCCCCCTTTATGTCCTTTTCACATTTGATAAACGTACCTGCCTACTGGTGGGATGGATGGAACGGCTAAAATGAGCGTAATGCGGCAATGACGAGGAATTAAGAACAGATCAGCTTATCTGGAGGTTGGTCTTCGTCTACAGAACGTTCGATTTTACTTAACAAAATTCGATTTTCTTATTCAAAATTCCTTTTTAATTTCCTTAAAAAGTTAATTTTTTTCAAGTTAAGCATAAAAATAATATAAGCCGGGATTGTCCCGGCTTTCGATTATTCTTTATATTCGCCAAAATTTTTGGCTGCCTTTTCTTTTTTTGCTTTTTCTTTATGAGCATGGTTGGCTGCAGCGCTGCCGATTTCCCCGCTGAATTCAGAGTCGATTTTGCTTGAATCAAACCCTTTTTTATTCTTTTGATCTGCATCGTTTTTGTTCGTTTTGGACATCCTGAGCTCACTCCTAATCAAAGATTGTTCTTAGTCTTTTCATCTCTTGATGAGGCTATTCTTCACTGCCCTGCTCATAAGATTGCAGCATATTAACAGCATGTGTTACAGCGCCGCCTGACCGGAGAAGGGCAGCAGTCATAATTGCTTCCGCCAGCTCTTCCTTTGAACAGCCTTCCTTTTTGGCTTCAGCTGTATGTGAAGCGATGCAATAAGGACATTCAGATGTATGCGCGACAGCAACTGATATTAATTGTTTCAGCTTTGCGGTGAGTTTACCTTCCTTTGAAGCTTTTGAAAAAAACGCCCTTGCTGTCTGCTGTATTTCAGGAGAAAGATCCGTCAAAGTATTGATGTTTGATAAATCATCCCTGCTATAAAAAGATTCAGCAAGCTCTCCATCATAAGCACGATGCATCTGAGTGCGGTGAGCATAAGCACCTCCTGCTTCGATTGCAGCTGCAGCCATGACAGCTTCAAATAATTCCTCCAGAGATGCTCCAGCTTTTTTCGCTTTTTTTGTATGAAAATCAATGCAATAAGGACATTCGGTCACATGTGAAACAGCAACTGCTATAATTTCTTTTTCTTTTCTGGATAAATGCCCCTCATTCAAAACTGCTTTGCTGAAGGCAATATACGATTGATAAAGCTCCGGCGCTAACTCGGGAAAATTCTTTATGAGCTGTATGTTTTCAATTGAGTAAATCCCCATTTTATCCCTCTTTTCTGGTTATGGAAGTATTTTTTCCTTCTATATAAATTGTTACTCATAAGAAAAGCAGAATAGATCCGACAGAAAAGTTCAGGTATCACTTTTTACGTTCTGATGGAGAAGTCAGGAGCTGGAACTAGCTTATCTCATAAAAAAAGCTTTCCTATAAAGGAAAGCTCAGTCTCGCATTTATTCTTCTGTATTTTCCGCAGTTTCTGCAGACTGTTCTGTTTCAGCATTTGGATCTTTTGGTTCCAGGTTCGCGTACGCTTCGATTGCTCTTTTCGCAATGTATTTGTTTACAGGATGGGAAGCTGTTTTACCGGTATAAGGAACAATTACACTGATGGCAACTTCAGGCTTTGATGCAGGATAATAACCAACAAAAGCCAAGTTATTTGTTTCCGTTCCCCAGTATGCACGTTTGCTTTGCTCGCCGTAATAACTGGTTTGTGATGTTCCTGTTTTCCCTGCAACATCATACTCACCAAAAATACCTGCTGCTGTACCGCCTGTTTGCGTAACAGCTTCAAATCCTCTCTGAACTTGTCTGATATCTTCTTCTGAGTTATTGATGCGGTTTAAAATTCGGCTTTCATGTTCCGTTACAATAGAGCCAAGCTCCTCATCCTCAACAGGAGAATGAATGCTCGTAACGATCCGCGGCTCAACACGATAGCCTCCATTGGCAATAACAGAAACGTATTGTGCCATTTGAAGAGGTGTATACGTATCAAACTGGCCGATTGCCATGTTCAGAAGAATCCCCGCATCTGGAGGAACAGACTGCTGGCCAATTGACTCATTAGGTAAGTCAATGCCCGTTGGTACTCCTAATCCAAACTGACTGTAATAATTGCGCATTTTTTGGAAGTCTTCAGAAGAAGCATTGAATGTAGAATTAGGAATATAATTTTCACCTGCTATTTCGTAAGCAACTCTGAACATATATACGTTGGAACTTCTTTTCAATGCTGTTATATCACTAACAGGACCCATGTTACGTACTGATTTTTTTGGTTTAGTGTCTTTTATTAATAACGGGGTATCATTATAAACAGTTCCACGCGACATTCCATTCTGATACCCGGCTAATACAGTCGCACCTTTTATTGTAGACCCAATTTCATACTGTGAAGTAAAGTTCCCAATTATATAATCATTAATTTTTCCTTCTTCAAAGCTGTACTTCTTCCCTGACATCGCTAAAACGTCACCCGTATTAGGATCCATCATAACAGCGAATGCCCTGTCCACTAAATGATTGCCGGTTTTCCCCCGAGCCACTCTCAGCTCTTCTTCAACAATAGTATCCAGCTGCTTTTGCAGTTCAAGATCAAATGACAGTTTCAGGTCATATCCGCGGCGGCCTTCATCGATCATGGTTTCTGAAATGACTTTGCCGCTGCTGTCGGTTACATATTGAACCTTGGCTTTTCTCGGATTCAGATAATCTTCGTATTGATATTCAAGATTGCTTCGGCCGACGCGTTCATTTCTCGCATAGCCGCGGGCTGTATAGTATGACTTTCTCGCTTCGAGAATTCCCTGCTTGGGAGTTGTTACACTTCCAAAAATGCCGGTTAACAGGTCTCCATTCGGATATGAACGTTTCCAGTCGGTAATCACATCGATTCCCGGGAGGAGTTCAAGATTTTCCGCTACACGAGTCAGCTCTTCTTTTGTCAGCTCCTCGCCTTTTGTAAGATCCGTAGCTTTTACGATCTGAGGTTCGTAGGCATACCCAGCTGAGAAGCGTGTGTATAAGGCAACTACTTCAAGCTCGTTTTTATTGCCTTTTAGTTTGTTAAGCTCTGCTTCAGGGACACGATCAATTTGAAGCTGATACGTTTCGCTCCCCTTTTTCTCTTTTTCCTTTGGTTTAAGAAGTTTTGCTGCTTCTTCCGGGTTTGCAGCAACCCAATAGTCTTTTAAATCTCTGTCCTTTAAAAATTCAGTCGGAACTTCTATTAGAGATGCAAGCACTTTTGCTGTTTCAATTTTATCTGATGCTTTCGTTGTTTTTTCTACTGTATATGTGATGGCCTCAACACCAATGTTTTCAACAAGAACATTTCCATTCCGGTCATACATCTTTCCGCGCGGTGCAGGAAAGCTTGCATAGTTTGACTCAGTGCGGCTGACTTCTTTTGAAAATTCCTCACCCTGAACAATTTGAACAACACCCAGCCGAATGATTAGTGCTACGAATAGTAAAAACACAAAGAAAAAGAAAACATTGATGCGGATTAAGCGCGTTTTCTTCAATTTTCGCAGATCAGCTTGACTATTACTTGGCTCAGTCAACGAATTTATTCCCCTTTCAAAATCGATCCTTGGTTATGAGATCATTTTAACGTATTTCAAACTCTATTGTAACACTTGTGTAATACTTGTTACATAAAAAAGGGAGTTAAATTTTTGTCAAGAAACATTTCAATGAAAAAGTTAGTACAACTGGATATTTATAGGAAGATTTTTTGATGGCAGCCAATGAGGAGTATTTTATTTGTTACGCTATAAAACTAGTGATGCGAAAGGTTTGTTAACGCTTACTTAATGTAAGCTTCATAGATTAAAAGAATGTGTTCTGTCAATGGAAAGCAATGGTTCATATGTTACGAAAATCGTATGTTACGATGTTGTTGTAGCAAGAGAGGCACCAAAAAAACTCTTAGGAGGAATTTTTTCATGAAGAAATCTATCGTACTTTCAGTTGCGGCAGCAGCTACTATTTTTACATTTAATGCTGGGGGCCCATCAGCAGATGCAGCAGCTCCACAGCAATCAAATATGCAGGTCAAAGCTTACCAAATTGCTGGTCAAAACTGCAATTTAAATCAAACACAAACACAGGATCTATTAAAGAACATCAACAATCCTGAGCTTCAAAAAATGATTGAGCAGCAATTAAGCCAATTTAAAGCACAGCAAGGTCAGGCAGCAGCTCCAGCACCACAGCAAGAGCAACAAGCAGAAGCTCAACAAGCTCCAAAACAAGAAGCAGCACCAGCAGCACCTGCAAAGCCAGAAGCTTCTAATCAAGAAGCTCCAAAGCAAGAGCAAACACAGGCAGCTGTAAGTGAATTTGAGAAAAAAGTTGTTGAATTAACAAATGCAGAGCGTGAAAAGCAAGGCTTAAAACCACTTCAATTAGATGAAGAATTAAGCAAAGTGGCTAAAGAAAAATCAAAAGACATGCAAAGCAAGAACTATTTTGACCACAACAGCCCAACTTACGGATCTCCATTTGATATGATGAAGAAGTTCGGCGTTCAGTACAGCACAGCTGGCGAAAACATTGCTAAAGGACAAGCTTCTCCTGAAGAAGTAGTACAAGCATGGATGAACTCTGAAGGCCACCGTAAAAACATCATGAACTCAAGCTTCACTCACATTGGTGTAGGCCATGTAGCTGAAGGCAACTACTGGACTCAAATGTTCATCGGTAAATAATAGGTTTTCAAGTTGCGAGATAGCTAGAATATTCTAGCTATCTTTTTTTATGTTCATTATTAGTCTGACCATATCCATGCACTGAATACCATTTTCAAAAATGGGCTCCCGGTAATGTTCAATGAAGTAATTCTCAATTATTTTCTGCATGCGAAATCCGCATTTTTGATAAAGGGCAAGCTGATCTAAGCTTGAGTTTCCAGTACCAATCTCAAGGAAATCCATGTTTTGATCCGCACAGGCTTGTTTAGCATGAGCAATAAGCTTTTTTGCTATTCCTTTTCCCCTGAATTTCACATCCACCGCAAGATTCATTATTTCCATAGATGCAGGCGAAATCGGCATCAGCAACATAACTCCTGCCTTATTCTTCTCAAGCTCCGCAAGAAAAACGGTCCCCTTTTTGAGATATTGATTTACATTTTGTTCGGAAGGATCTGCTTCGAGCAAGAGATCCATCGGTGCTGCACTATTGTCCTGCAGCTTTCTGATTACGATTTCCATAGCTTGAACAGCGCCTGTGTACCGCTGTTACCTTCACCCTTTTTCTGAAGCTCTGTGTAGAGTGAATGAGCTAACGTTAATCCTGGCACCTCCATCTTCATATGGTCAGCTTCCTCAATTGCAATGCCCATATCCTTTATGAAATGCTTTACATAGAAGCCTGGTTCAAAGTCCTCTTTCAGCATTCTTGGACCAAGATTGCTCAGTGACCAGCTGCCAGCTGCACCTGCTGAAATGCTTTTTAAAACATTTTCAGGATCGAGACCAGCGTGTTCCGCATAAGCAATGGCTTCACTGACTCCAATCATGCCAGCTGCTATCGCAATCTGGTTGCACATTTTCGTATGCTGACCGCTTCCTGCTTCTCCCTGATACACTATATTTTGTCCAATGACAGAAAAAATCGGCATGCATGCGTCAAATGCTTCCTGATCTCCGCCTGCCATAATGGATAATCTCGCTTCTCTTGCCCCTACATCTCCGCCTGAAACGGGTGCATCCAAGGCATGGATATGACGCTGCTTTGCTGCTTTATAGATTTCTTTTGCAAGACTTGGCTTAGAAGTAGTCATATCTATTACATATGTACCTTCCTTGGCAGAGTTCAAAATACCTTTTTCGTTTAAATAAATATCTTCTACATCAGAAGGATAGCCGACCATTGTAATAATATAGGCAGATTGGGATGCAACCTCTTCAATCGTCTCCATCCAAACTGCACCAGCCTCTATCAGTTCAGCTGCCTTTTCTTTCGTTCTTGTATAAACCAAAACCGGGTAACCATCTTTGAGCAAATGCCCTGCCATACTCTTCCCCATTACTCCGACCCCGATAAAACCGATTACACCTTTTTCTCCAGTCATTTTTCATCTTCCTTTCTTACTAGAAAAGCGCAAGCGCCCGTATACCTCAGGCATGACAGATAAGAACCCGGCGGAAAAGTCCGGGTTTGACTTTTCCTGCGGATTTGTTCTGGCCGAAGAGCTGGGCGATTACGCTTGCCATAAATGTGCAAAACTTTATACTAATTCATTTCTCAAAAGGCCATCTAAACGATGGAAGACTTTTCTTTAAGCTTATCATATTCTTTCAATACAAAATGAAAAAAAATGATAAAGAAAGTTTGAATAAACAGATAAACCGGAAAGGAATATTCCATTTTATAGCCTTTGCTGAAATCAAAAATGCCGACTAATACAGCAACCCATTCATAAAAAACAGAAAACATGGACCAGAGGATTATATAAACAATTGTAATCATGCCCCTGATTCTCCATTGCTGGTAAAGATAGAGAAAAAAGCTGCCAAAAAAACCATACATGCTGTAATAAATAAAATCCCAAACCTCAAATTCCGGAGAATCATTCACATCATAAATATCATAAGGAGGAAGGTCTAAAATATGATCCGCAGTGAGTGCTATAAAAGCGCTGAAAGTAAAGATCAGCAAAGTTATTGCAGGCGGAAATATTTTTGGAAGCTTTACTGATATCCAGAGTGCCGTAAAAAGAGTGATCACAATATATAATTCGTTCATCATGCCCATCATCGTGTTGTGACCCCCTTTTTTAAGATTGGGCGAAACACAATGAGTGCAGTGACTCCGGAAAAGTATAAAAAGGACGAATGCAGAATTGGTATCAGCCATCTATTCTCCAGATAACTCATAATCTGAAAATAGGCGCAAAGTTCTTCCATTGCGAAAATTAATGAAATAGAAAAGAACAGCAGAATTAGTTTTGCGATCGATTTCTTCAGCCTGAAATAAACATGGACAATCATAAGAAAAAGTGTGGGGATGATAAGAATTCTCTGCAAAATAATAACCGTCAGTGCAGTTGGTGTCTCATATGCTTTAGCCCACTCCAGATTTTCCATAATGACGGAACAATAGCTGTTATTTACAATAGATAGAATCATAAAAACAAAAATGGATTCAAGACCATTCATTTTTTTTGGAAAGAAAACGTACAAGTGTATTGTAAGCCATAAAAAGATCACAGCGAGTACGACCGCCATATATATGCCACCCTCAGTATTGGATTATCTGATTTAGTTTTCTTCCGGGCAGCAAATCCTATACAAATTAACACTTATTAAACAGATTTCACCATTCCTCCGTCAACCAGATGTGTCTGCCCTGTCATATAACTGTTGGCATCTGAGAGCAAGAAAAGAACATAGGCAGCAAACTCGGATGGTTTCCCGTAGCGTCCTGCAGGAATTTTCCGCTTCACTTCTTCTTCCACCTCACTGACGCTGATGCCATTCTTATCTGCTGCTGCCTGATCTAGAGAAGCGACTCTGTCCGTTGAAATTCTGCCCGGTGCCACTGTGTTGATCAAGATTTGATAAGGGGCAAGTTCTGATGCCAGTGTTTTAGTTAAACCGACAATTCCAAGACGGAACGTATTTGATAAAACCAAACCTGGTATTGGTTCTTTTACTGAGGAGGAGGCGATGTTTACAATTTTTCCTCCCTTGGCTCTCATATAGGGGATAACAGATCGAATAAGACGCACATGACTTAAAAGGTTTAACTCGAACGATTTTTGCCAGTCTTCATCACTCATTTGCTCAAATAGTCCTGAAGGGGGCCCGCCTGCATTATTCACAAGTAAATCAATTGTTCCAAAACGTTTCACCGTTTCTTCCACCAGCTGGCTGATCTCATCTGCATTTGATAAATCGCATGCTTTATATTCAACGAGGCCAGTACCTTTTTCAGAAAGCTCATTTTTCACTTTATGTAGCTTATCAGGGTTTCTGCTTGTTATCATGACGTTGGCGCCTTCTTTTACAAGCTCTTCAGCAATAGCTCTGCCTAATCCTTGACTTGATGCTGCAACTAGAGCCACTTTTCCTTTTAATCCGAGTTCCATAGCTAACACTCCCCTTATTTTTTCTCATTATTATAGTAACAGTCTTACTTGTATTTTGCTTAAATAAGGATTCAGAAAATAGAAAAAACAAGGGCTGCACACCTTGTTTTCTAAGTGAAGTATTCAATCTTCGCATTTGGAAAGAAGTCATCAATATACGTTTCAAGTGTTTCTCTTAAATCAGCTACCTCATCTTTTTGATAAATATATTTGCCGATTCCGTATCTTCCCCATTTGTAGCGGCGGTCATCTTCATTCATCTCGAGCTTTGATTTTGGATAGTTTTTTTCAATGAAGCGCTTGGCAGGCTTTGTAAACCGGTGCTGGATCATTTCAAATGTGATATCATCCCGTGATTCTTCAGGCAAAAGCCGATTAAGTTTCGAAAACAATTCGTAATACCCTTCCCGCCATCCTTCATGAATATAAATAGGCGCCACAATAAATCCGAGCGGGTATCCCGCCCCCGCTACTTTGACGGCTGCCTCTAAACGTTTATTCAGCGGCGATGTGCCTGGTTCAAAATTTTTAATCACAAAATCAGCATTGATACTGAAGCGAAAACGTGTTTTTCCTTTATGATCTGCATGAAGTAAATGATCCACATGATGAAACTTTGTGACAAAGCGCAATCGGCCCATATCCGTATTCCCGAAGAATTCAATCGCTCTTTTTAGCGAATGGGTTAAATGATCAATCCCGACGATATCAGACGTACAGGATGCTTCAAAACGGGTGATCTGCGGTGAGCGTTCATCCATATATTCCTGTGCCCGCTGAAAGATTTCTTCTGTATTCACGTACGTGCGAATATAAGGTTTAGAGCCCATAGTTGTCTGCAGATAACAGTAATGACAATGCCCCATACAGCCTGTTGCAAGCGGTATCGCATATTCAGCAGATGGTTTTGAAGAATCAAAGTCCAGTGTTTTTCGAACTCCTACCACAAGAGTGGATTTTGCATTTCTGTACTGCTGCAGATGGTTATTGCCCGGTATATTTCTCACTTGATTATGTGAAGTCGTTTCTCTGATTTCAAGCCCCATTTTTTCAAATTTCTCTTTCAGCTCAATCCCAAGCGGATATTCAAGCGCTCTAGGCTCAATATAGACAAGCTGCGGCACAAATGGTTTAACCATGAATACACTTCCTTTAACTAAAGCGGTATACCTTTAACCTTTGTTATCAGCATTCTTCATATCCTTTTTAAAATTTACCTATATAGAAAAGCGGAACCGACTGTTCAGCTCCGTTCTGGCCGAGGAGTTAGGAGGTAAAGCTGGACACAATGAAAAGCCCAGACAGATATAGATTCACCCGAGAAGTCCGGATTTGTTTTTGGACGAATCCGTTTTTCCAAATGTGTCCCAACACAGGCACTTTCAAAAAAAAAAGCAGCCAGCAAGCTGCGAAGTTTTCTACTCATATTGTTCATAATCAAACAGCTTATTGTACATCGCTTCTGCATCTGAATAAGAAGGGAAGATTGCGTCCTCTTCATCTAATAAATGATAGGAATCATGAATAAATAGGGCGTTTTCACCAGGGTGATTCGGATGCTCCACGATTTCAGCCTGCTGGATATTGGCTACATTTGCTGCATGCGGATTGCGGTAGATGACGTACACCTTGTCTCCTGCATTTACGTCTTTCTTTTCCAATTTTCATCACCTTTCTTTTACGCTTGATGATGTTAGTTTCACCTTATTAAGGAATGTGATACAGGAAAAGAGATGATGACCGTTGTTCCTTCGCCTATTTGGCTTGTGATTGTTATGTTTCCATTATGCTGCCGGATGATTTTTTCCGTTATGACCAAGCCTAAACCAGTTCCTTTTTCTTTTGTCGTAAAGAAAGGTTTCGTAACCTGGCTTATTAAATCAGCCGGAATGCCTGGCCCTTGATCTGCGATCGTGATTATAACGATGTCATTTTTAGCTTGAGCGTCCACAATAATGTTTCCGCCTTTATTCATGGCATCAAACGCATTTTTCAACAGATTGATCAGCACCTGTTTAAGCTGATTTTCATCCCCTTTAACTGCGGGAAGTTCCCCTTTGCACTTAAAAAAAGACCTGCTTAAGCAGGTCTTTTTCATTTCAATTAAAGATTGAATTTCGCTTTCACAAACTCAACAACTCCATCTGTTGTGCTCATAGAAAGAATTTCTTCTTTGAAGCTTGCTGCTTCTTCTTTTGAAAGGTTTTTAATAAGAGAACGTGCTGGAAGGATCGATGTTGCACTCATAGAGAACTCATCAAGTCCTAGACCAAGAAGCAATGGAATCGCAAGCGGATCGCCAGCCATTTCTCCGCACATTCCTACCCATTTGCCTTCTTTGTGAGCTGCTTCAATAACAAGCGTCACAAGACGAAGAATAGCAGGATTATAAGGCTGATACAAGTATGAAACACGCTCGTTCATACGGTCAGCAGCCATTGTGTATTGAATCAGGTCATTTGTTCCGATGCTGAAGAAGTCAACATCTTTAGCAAATTGATCTGCAAGAACAGCAGTTGAAGGAATTTCAACCATCATTCCAATTTCAATGTGATCTGAAACTTGAACACCTTCATTGACAAGCTTTTGCTTTTCTTCTAAAAGAATGGCTTTAGCCTGTCTGAACTCGTCCACTACCGCAATCATCGGGAACATGATTTTCAAGTTGCCGAACGTGCTTGCACGAAGCAATGCACGCAATTGAGTGCGGAAAATATCCTGCTCTTCTAAGCAAAGACGAATCGCACGGAAACCTAGGAATGGATTCATTTCTTTCGGAAGATTCAAGT
The DNA here is from genome assembly GCF_030817055.1 of Bacillus sp. V2I10. NCBI lineage: Bacteria > Bacillati > Bacillota > Bacilli > Caryophanales > Bacillaceae > Bacillus > Bacillus sp. V2I10. The sequence continues at coordinate 3,884,653 of NZ_JAUSYV010000001.1, forward strand.
ATGGAAGCTCTTTGTCTCCGCCAATGTCAAGGGTGCGGACAACAACCGGCTTGCCTTCCATGCGCTCAAGCACAGCTTTATATGCTTCGAACTGCTCATCTTCTGTCGGAAGCTGATCGCGTCCCATGTAAAGGAATTCTGTACGGTATAGACCAACTGCTTCTCCGCCGTTCTCAAGAACGCCGCGAACATCATCAGGCGTGCCAATATTGGCTGCAAGCTCAACGTGCTGTCCGTCTTTTGTTACCGTTTCTTCATTTACAAGTTTCGCCCACTCCGCTTTTTGCACTTCGTATTGAGCTTTTTTCTTTTCAAAGCCTGCAATTACATCCTCAGAAGGATTTACGATGACATCTCCATCAATTCCATCAACGATGACGATGTCGCCATTTTTGATGTCAGCTGTAGCTGTTTTTGTTCCAACTACTGCAGGGATCTCCATTGAACGAGCCATGATGGCTGAATGGGATGTTCTGCCGCCGATATCAGTTGTAAAACCTAAAACATACTGACGATTCAGCTGTGCAGTGTCAGAAGGTGTTAAATCTTCTGCAATGATAATCACTTCTTCAGAAATCATGCTCGGGTTTGGTATCTCAACGCCAAGCAAGTGTCCGATCACACGTTTCGTAACATCGCGGATATCAGCTGCACGCTCTTTCATATATTCGTTGTCCATAGACTCGAACATACTTACAAACATATCAGCCGTTTCTTTCATTGCAAATTCAGCGTTAACTGCTTCACTGCTGATTTTATCTTTAACCGGGTTAAGCAATTCTGGGTCGCTTAAAACTAAGATATGAGCTTCAAAAATTTCAGCTTTGTCTGCACCTAATTCTCTGAATGCATGCTCTTTAATTTTTACAAGCTCTGATTTTGATTTTTGGATGGCTTCATCAAAACGAAGGACTTCAGCATTTTTATCTGCTACTTCTTTTTTTGATACTGTCAGATCTGGTTCTTCTAAGCGGTAAGCTTTTGCAATCGCGATCCCAGCTGAAGCTCCAATCCCTTTTAATTCAAGCATTATTCGCCTAAGCCTTCTTTTTTCATTGTTTCTTCAAGAGCTGCGATTGCATCGTTTTCGTCTGAACCAGCTGCAGAAATCGTGATTTCTGAATCTTTAGCGATACCTAAAGACATAACACCCATGATTGATTTTAAGTTCACTGTTTTGCCGTTATATGCTAAGTTCACATCTGCATCAAATTTGCTTGCTGTTTGAACAAGCACTGTAGCCGGACGTGCGTGGATTCCTGATTCTGCTGTTACTTTAAACGTTTTCTCTGCCATAATTAATCAATCTCCTTCATATTTAAATAAAGCTAGTACACAATATCTTATCATAACAGCCGCATCACATGATTGACAAGTGATGCGACCTCATTCATTTTATTTTTCTAAAGAAATGATGTTCTCTTCTCCTGCTTTCACACTGCCGGATGATTTAATTACGACTGATTCGCCTTCATTTAAATTTGTGAAAACAATCGGCGTCATAATAGAAGGAGCATTTTGCTTAACGAATTCCAAGTCTACTTGGAGCAGTTTTTGTCCTTTAGTGACAATGTCACCTTCTTTAACAAATGCTTCGAAGCCTTCCCCTTTAAGGTTCACAGTATCAATTCCGACATGAATTAAAATCTCGTTGCCGCTTTCTGATTCAAGGCCAATTGCGTGCTTAGTAGGGAATACATTTAATATTTTGCCGTCAACCGGTGAAACGATCGTGCCGTCAGCAGGAGTAATCGCAAAACCATCACCCATCATTTTTCCTGAGAACACTTGATCAGGCACTTCAGTGATTGGATGAATGTCACCTGTTAAAGGAGAAACAAATGAAAATTCGCTTACCTCGTTTTTAAGAGGTCCTGCAACAACGTCCTCAACTTGCTCCTGCACTTCTTTTTCAGCTGAAACAGGTTTTGCCGGGCGAGGCGTTTTGCCTGACATCACGTCTTGAATTTGTGTTTTCAGGTTATCCGATTTAGGACCGTAGATTGCCTGAATGTTGTTTCCAACTTCAAGGACACCTGCTGCTCCTAAACGTTTTAAGCGGTTTTTATCGACTGCTTTCACATCATTAACCGTTACACGCAGGCGGGTGATACATGCGTCCAGGTGCTTGATATTTGAGCTTCCGCCTAAAGATTCAAGAATGTTATATGGAAGATCTCCAGCATTTTCGCCTGCTTTATCATCTTCTGTTTCTGCCTCAGCATCCTCGCGTCCAGGTGTTTTAAGGTTGAACTTGCGGATCGCAAAACGGAATCCGAAATAATAAATCAGAGAGAATACTAAACCTACCGGAATAACAAGCCACCAATCGGTTCTATTTGGAAGAATACCGAACAGGAAGTAGTCAATGACTCCGCCTGAGAATGTCATCCCGATTTTCACATCAAGCAATTGCATCGTCATGAAAGACAGACCAGCAAAGACAGCATGGATTGCAAATAGAATAGGTGCTACGAATAAGAATGAGAATTCAAGCGGCTCTGTAATCCCAGTTAAGAAAGATGTTAAAGCAGCTGAACCCATGATACCTGCAACGAATTTTTTGTTTTCAGGTCTTGCTTCATGATAGATCGCAAGAGCAGCGGCAGGAAGACCGAACATCATGAATGGGAATTTACCTGTCATAAATGTACCTGCAGTTAATTCTGCGCCGTCTTTAATTTGAGCCATGAAGATACGCTGATCTCCGCGGACGATTTCTCCTGCTTGAGTTGTATAGTTCCCAAACTCATACCAGAAAGGAGAGTAGAAAATATGATGAAGACCAAAAGGAATTAATGAACGTTCAATTAAACCGAATATGAACGCTGCTAATGTTTTATTGGATTCAAGCAGCCCTGTTGAGAAGGCGTTTAATCCATTTTGAACCGGCGGCCAGATAAATAGCATAAGTAACCCTAATGCAACTGCAGAAACAGCTGTCATGATTGGAACGAAGCGCTTTCCTGCAAAGAAACCTAAGTATTGTGGCAATTCAATTTTAAAGAATTTGTTGTACATGTATGCACCGAGAACCCCGACGATAATACCGCCAAAGACTCCGGTCTGCAAGGTTGGCATTCCGAGAACTCTTGCATATTCAGGATGAAGCTGCTGGAAGAATTGTGCAAGCTCTACAGCATCGCTTGGAATTTTCCCTGTTTGAAGCAGCACAGCACTCATTGTTGCATTCATAATTAAGTATCCGATGATCGCTGCAAGACCTGCAACCCCATCTCCATTGGCAAGGCCAATTGCTACACCGACAGCAAATAGAAGCGGCAGATTTGCAAAGACAATATCACCAGAAGATTCCATTACTTTTGCAACAAGCTGAACGATTTCATTTGTTAAGAATGGTACTTTTGAAGTGAGCTCCGGATTTTGCATCGCATTACCGAATGCAAGCAGGATACCTGCAGCAGGCAAAATCGCAACTGGAAGCATAAGAGCTTTACCAATTTTTTGGAGTACTCCAAATAAATTTTTAAACATGTGTTTGACCTCCTTGTAAAAATAGTTTGTGTAAGCAGCAAGCAAAAAAAACATGAAAGCAAATTACAAGCGTTTACATTTCAGACCTAAAAAGAACAACAAAAAAAGCATGGTGCAACAAGGACGACCGTGCACAAAGGGTATATTCCCCCTATTAGCCGGTTTCAACACGTACTTGTTCACTCATGCCTGATCGTATCAGTAACACGTAAGGTACTTTTCTCATTAAGTTTTATTTGTTAAACGGTATAAATGCAATGTGAGATATACAGCCTCAGCTTCATAGACTGGTTTTTTCAGAAATTGCTGCATCACTTTTATCATTTTCCAAGATGTATTGTAGCATAGCGGATATTCTTTTTTCAACAATAAAGTAAACTTTTCTGGTTCTTCAACCGTTTCACCTGAGAGAACCCTTTCAATCGTGTATCTTAAGTGGCGGACAAGCCGCAGATAATTGACGCTTTCATGATTCACTTTTATTTTCATAGAGTCTTCAATCACTCCTACCAATTGATTAATCAGCTGAGAAAACTGGTTCACATCTGCAATCGGCTTATTTGTGATGGCACTATGGATATGAAGGGCAATAAAACCAATTTCCCCTTCCGGCAAGTTCACTTTGAGCCTGTCATTAATCATATGGATAACTTCTTCAGCAACTAAGAATTCATTCGGATAAAGCGTTTTTGTCTCAATCAGAAACGGATTTTTAATGTCCATCCCTTTTTGAAGCCGTTTAATCGCAAATGTAATATGATCAATCAGCGCGATATGAATATGTTCATTTAAAGGCAGCTTCACCCGCTCTGCTATAAAGTGAATGACATCGCTGACAACCTCAATCATGTCTTCATCGACAAAAGGAAGGAGCATCTTAAATTGTTCCTGCTCTTTTTGATTCGTAAGCACAAACATCTTCTCATACGAATCCTCCTGCATCATTTCTCCGCGTTTCTTGCCAAATCCTATACCCTTTCCAATCAGAACAACCTCTTCGTATGAATCATGCTCGGCAATAAGCACATTATTATTTAAAACCTTTTTTATTGTAAAGGACTCCTTCACGAAATCCTCAGCTCCTTTTATCTCTCAATGCTTCATATCGTACATAATAGCATGTGATTACGTCAACTGCGAAATGCTGATCGACTGAAAGACTTGTAGATCGGTCAGAAACATTCTTACTTAATTTAGAATTCCCCATAGAATTTTCCCGATTTGAAAATTAATTCGGGCTGTTTCAACATTGATTCGCGGGCTTTTCAAATTCATTCGGGTACTCTCCAGATTAATTGAAACGTTTTTTAATCATTCCCCGATATTGTGAACAAAGAAAATAATACCTGTGATTCACCAATTAAAGATTTCTGAAATACTATCGATCTTCAGGAACATATTCGGTCGTCTCGAACTTCTTTTTATCTCCAACAAAAAAATATGCTGCTCCATCTTTTCCTGTTTCATCCCCGCTTGATGCCCCGTGAATCATTTTTCCAGGAGAAAGTTCTTTTCTGTCCCCGTCTTTATCCAAGTAGAAATAGTTTGTCGCAGCCCAGCCATCATGGATATTTTTTTCATTCACGGATGCATGACCTTCTTTGTTCACATTGTACTCTTTTACATTTTCTTCTGCAGAAGGATCGTTATGAACCGTTACCCAACCGGTATAGCCTTCAGGAATTAAAAATGTACGCTGAGACTGATCCTGCTGCTTGCACCCGGAAAGGAACAAAACAGCAGTTAGTAATAATATGAATGTCCTCATCAAAATGCCTCCTATCCACAATTGTTATTCGTTAGCATCAACCATTGTTCTGAATCTATCCGTTTCACATTCAGCCTTGTAATTTATACCAGATGATGACTTCATATAATTGGGGAAAGTAAGCATGAGGTGTTTATATGAAGATAATAAAAATAAGTATCTGTCTCCTGATCCTTTTTCTCAATTTGCCCATTAATGAAGGAAGTGCAGAAATAAAGTCCGTCAAAGTGATTGATGTTGAAACGGGCGACGTCGTTAAAGATGTTCCCTCTTCAGCTTATTTTACAAATGAACTTAAAACGGCGATTGAGTCAATGAAGGGAATCACAGTAAAAGTGAATCCACTGCCCAAGAAGGGGTATTTGATATTAATACAGCCTACAGCGTCTCTTAAAGTGAAAAACAAATGGTATGACGGCATCGTTTCAGAAGGAATGATTGTCTACAGCAAGAAGGATTCTCCTAGACTCATTTTGTTTACAGACGAAAACAAACCATTATTTTTTGAAATGTCATACGATCCTAAGAATCTGATTCAGACTCTTAGGATTCAGTAGCAAATGTTTTGCCGTTCATCGGGCTTCGCCACTCACCGGCGAAGCCCGATTAGGTTTCTCTAATCCCGAACTGACCCGGTCGAAACAATTGCACCTGCGGGTATCTAACCCTATAATGAGACAGGTCAGGGAAAACCCCGCCCGCAGAGAGATTCATCAAGGAGGAGATCAGAAATGATAAAACTATTTGTAAGTGATCTTGATGGAACATTATTAAGTTTTGAAAAAAAGGTGACGGAGCAGGATATTGCCGCTCTTAAAGAATTAAAGGAAAATGGTGTGGATGTATGTTTAGCATCAGGCAGAATGGATGTGGAGATTGGCGAAATTTTGACGATGATTGGTGAAAAGTACCACCGCATCAGTCAAAATGGAGCTTTTATCAATACAGATAATGATGAATCTCTGCATGCACTGACCTTTGATAATGTGATTGCTAAAGAAGTGTTTGAACAAGTTCGTTCTACAGACTTTATCACAATCATTGCAGACTACAGCAAAAATTATACAGAACGCCGAGATGAAGTCATTACAGGTATTGAATCGAGAATGTTCTCTCCAATAGAAGAGAACGTCAATCTCCTTAATGCCTTGGGAGAAGATGTCAAGGCTTCTAAAATTTCTATTTTGGGTGAATATGAAGCAATTTCCGATCTGCAGAAAACGCTGCAGGAAAGACATCCTGATACAATCGAGACATACATATCTGACAAGCAGTGTCTTGATGTCATGCCTAAAAACATAAGCAAGGGCAACGCACTAAAGATGCTTATTGAACACCTTGGAATTAAGCCTGAAGAGGTTGCCTGCATCGGTGATTCATTCAATGATATTCCCATGTTTAAAATGACCCCGAACAGCTTTGCAATGGAAGATGCCCTTCCTGAAGTGAAAGCGCAAGCTGCCTACACAGCAGCAACTGTTCGTGAAGCCATTAAAAAAGTAGCAGAAATGAATAAAATGCAGCTGCATTCAAAGGTTTAAATTAAGCATGACAAAAAATGGCGATCTATTCGCCCTTTCAGAGTGTAGACAAACCCCTTTTCTAGAGAAATTATTGAAGAAAAAGGGGTTTTTGTTTCTTGAATTTTGCATATATTGATATCTATTCAAAAAAATCATACTATATCTTGAACCTCATCTAGATAAAGAAAATAGCTGCCGACTTTGTCTACAGCCTGAAAGGGCGATCTATTCGCCCTTTTTCTGCTTTATGCCTATACGGCTTTACTGCCTGATAAATACATATCAGAAAATTCTTCTGCGGGAATCGGCTTTCCGCCCAGGTATCCCTGAAATTCAAGGCATCCTAATTTAGCAAGAAGATCCTTTTGAGTTTTTGTTTCAACCCCTTCAGCAATCACTTTCAGCTCAAGATGATTGGCCATTGAGATAATCATTGAGACAATCGCCTCGTTACCGTTATGCTGTTCCATTTCTCTTATAAAGGATTGATCAATTTTCAGCCGGTCTATGCTGAGTTTCTGCAAATAACTTAAAGAGCTGTAGCCGGTTCCAAAGTCATCCATGCTGATTTCAATTCCCCTGCTCCTGAGCATAGATAATTTCATATTCGCCTCCAGCTCATTATCCATCATAGCGGTTTCTGTTATTTCAAGCTCAAGACTCGATGCATGAATTTGATAAGAAGACAGGATTTCATCAATCGTTTGAATCAAATCATCCTGATATAAATGCAGATGTGAGATATTAATAGAAATTCTGCCGAAATTTAAGTTTTGCCGTTCCCATGCCTGTACATGGCCTGCAACTTCTCCAAGGACAAACCGTTCAAGCTCGAATATTAAACCGGTTTCTTCTGCAATCGGAATAAAAGTTGCAGGTGAAATAAAACCAAGTTCAGCATGCTTCCATCTGACCAAGGCTTCTGCACCTATGACAGTAGCCAGATTTTCCTTGAACTTTGGCTGAAAATAAACGCTGAGTTCCTTATATTGAAGAGCTTTACGCAATTCATTTTCGATCCTGATTTTTTCAATCAGTTTATCATTCATTTCAGGCTTGTAGATACCGTAACTGTTTGAGCCGTTCATTTTCACATCATACATCGCAATATCTGCATATTTCATCAGCATTTCAGAGTCCCGGCTGTGTGCAGGAAAATGGGCAATTCAAATGCTTGTTGTAACTAGGCAGTCATTTTCCCTGATTTTCATCGGAAAACGGAAATGGTGCACAATATCATTTGCTGTTTCATTTGCTTTCTCCATCTCATTCAAAAGCAATATGATGCTAAACTCATCTCCGCCAAGTCTGGACAGAATTGAACTTTCTGGGAGAACGGATGTAAGTCTTTCTGCTATCTTCACCAGCACCAAGTCCCCAAATGCATGTCCGAATAAATCATTCAAACGTTTGAAGCGGTCAAAATCAAGATTTAATATCGCAAACGGCTGGGTTCCTGATTTTAATTCTAAAAGCTTCTGAATGAAGTATCTGCGATTTGGAAGTCCTGTCAGTTCATCATGAAAGGCTAAATAATTGATGCGGTTCTGAGCTTTTTTACTTTCGGTGATGTCTTTCACGACGCAATAGACACCAATAACCTTATGATTGACTACTTGTCTCACCGCCGTAATTAAAACATCTAGAGAATCTCCATTCTTCCCCTGCAGCGATACAGAGAGCTCATTTTCGCTGAAGGACCCTTTTACAATTTCAGAAAAGTAAAATAAAGCTTTTTGATGGCCCTCTTCTTTAATTAGGGTTAAAAAACTTAGCCCGATCAAATCCTTTTCCGTCAGCTGAGTCATCGTTGCTGCTACCTTGTTAACGGAAGTGATGACTCCCTGCAGATCAGTTGATATCACTCCATCCGGGCTATGATGAAACAAAGAGCGGAAACGCTCTTCTTTTTCATTAATCCGCTCCGATTGTTCATTCATCATCGTATGACTGTAAAGATCAGGGATAAATGTGAGAATGAGATTTAATAAAAAGACAAATAGAAACGGAATTAAATAGTGATAGTGTCCGCCGTCTGCAAATTGATAGTCAAGGACGGAGGTCATAGCAACATACGGAATGCCGGCAAGCGATATTCCGCCAATTATACTTCCCGCTGTGCGGTAGTATTTCGCGCGGCGCTGGTTTAATAAGCCGTCCTCTAAAGCGATCAATAAAAGTCTTAGCGCGGAAAAGCTGAAAGCCGCAGAAAGCAGCAATGCAAAAAGGATCAAAAGCGGCTTCACTTCAATTTTATCCTGAAATAAAATTGCATACCCAATAAAATCAACGAAAACTATACCAAGTGACATGCCGCATCCCTTAACAAAATAACTTTTTGAGCTCATAGGCGGGATTCCGCCAGTTCTAATAGAGAAAAAGCGACAAAACTGCAAATTGCATAGCTAATCAGAAAGTAAAGGAACGGCTGCTCTACTGTATACTTTAAATGAACAGAAAAAATGGCTAGCAGGTGAGTCAGCCAGAACAAGAATCCAAGGGTTAAACTAAGCATTATCATGATTGTGGGCTGTTTATCTTGAGTTTTACGACTGTATATATTTGTGAACACCGGCGTCAGATGATAACTGATAACCGATTGAATAAGTACAAGGAACATCAAAAACAAATCTGCATTCAAGTTAAACAATCAAAATTCCCCCTTATCTCTTATATCGAACAAATCTTAAGATGTTCAAGGGCGATTTCAATTTTTTTCTAAAAAACTATCTTCTGTGTGCAATGACAAAAAATAGCAAAATATATGTTTAAAAATTCTCTGTTTGATGCAGACTATCGAACGAAAGGAAATTTCCATGAAGGGAGGAATGAGCGATGAACAAGAACAACCAAAACAACAAGCAGCAAAACATGCAACAGCAGCAGCAAAATCAACAACAGCAAAACCAGCAAGCTGATACTGAGTTTTCTCAAGAAATGAATCAGCAAAAAGCGAACAAACAAAAATAAGGTTTACATACTTGTAAGCTAGTAAAAGACGGTTCTTTTGACCGTCTTTTTTCTTTTAGCTTGGGCTTCATTTCAAGACGTTTTTTATAAAATCGATTTTATGACAAGTATTTCCCTGCCTTTTTATGATATACTAATTCCGTAAAGCTGCAGATGATGCCACATCTACAGCCAAAGCAGTCAAGCAGCACTAGAACGGATCAGCTTAATACGCAAACGGTTTACTGTGACCTCTCTGTTATGCCGAGGTCTATTTTTTTTGCCCAAAGCCGAGCACTGCCACAATTAACGTAGCAAAAGAAACCATTACAACTAAACTTTCAAAGATTGTCAACATGCCATCCCCCCTTTCCTAGGGGTTCACACTGATCCATTAAAGATTGACCTGCCCGTCCATTATATCACTAAACGAACAAAACAGGAACATACGTTTGTATTTTGAGCCATTTCTCCTACAATTATTGTCTTTGACCGCCAAAGCTCTAAATATAAAAAAAGAACACTCAAGGTGTCCTTTGTTAAGTCGTTTTAACTCGGTTTTGTTCGACAGTATTACATGCAATTTTCATTTTTGCCAATGTGCCTTTGAGGGTTTCTTCATGATTGCATTGATCATTTAGATACATTTCAGATAAATCATAGACAGATCGCGAAAGCAGCTCCACCACATTTTTTAACGAATCACCGTCTGGGGCGTATTCATCATGCAGCACCTTCCGGAGAATATCATCACTGTACTTTTTGATTTTCATGACCTTTTCCTTCTCAGGCATTTTCATACCCTCCTTTTTTTTCTCATATATATTACTTCGCCAATTGAATCAGATCCCCTTTGTATGATTATGTCGAGTTATTGGAACTTTTTAAAAGAAAAAATGGCTTCCGGTTTAGGAAGCCATTTAGCTTGATCTGTTACATCAGGATGGTTCGATATGGACATGTACATGCGAGATACGATGTTCTATTTCCATTCTTTTTTCCACTTCATCTGTAATTTCGTGGCTCTCGCTTACATTCAGTCCTGCGTGAACCTCGATAACTACGTCTACAAGGACACTACTTCCAAGGTATCGTGCTTTTATATCCTTGATCCTGTCGACTCCTGGCGTTGACTCAACAGTTGCTTTAAAGTTCCTCAGCATCTGATCATCAAAACCGTCTGTTAAGGAATGAGCTGTTTCTTTGAAAATATCCCATGCCGTTTTGCAAATAATGAATCCGATTGTAATCGCCGTAACGGTGTCAAACCAGGCTATGCCGAATTGAGACGCGACAATTCCTGCAAAAGCGCCTACGCTTACGAGGGCATCGGAGCGGTTATCATGGGCTGCTGCAATCAGTGCTTTGGAATTGATCTTTTTTGCCAATGATTTGTTGTATCGGTAAACCCCATACATAATAATCGCACTGATGATGGCTGCCCATGCAGTGATCAAATTGGGTGATTCTGTCTTTGGCTCTATGATGGATTTAAACCCTTCGAACAAAACCTGAATACCGACAGACATGATTATAAATGAAGCAACCAAGGCAGCAATGGCCTCTGCTTTAAAATGCCCGTAGGGATGATCAAGGTCAGGCGGCTTTTGAGAAATTTTCAGCCCGATTAAAACGGCAGCTGATGCAATGACATCTGATCCGTTATTCAGACCATCTGCAAGGAGGGCCTGTGAAGAATACACATAGCCAATGCCAAGCTTGGCTGCTGCAAGAAGGATGTAAGCACCGATGCTCAGCCAGGCACCGCGTTCTCCTTTTTTTAAATCTTGATAAACGTCCAATAATTTCACTTCCCCATTTTATAGATCCATTACATAAGCAGAGAAGTTTAGTTTGACTGATTACTTTTCCACTGCTTCGGGAGCATTTGAATAGACGCATTCAGAGTGTCCAGTTTGCTTTCAATCCTGTGCAGCAGGAAGAGAGTAACCATGATCGGAAATCCGACTTCACTTACTAATTGAATCCACTGTTCCATTATAGGTTTCCTCCTTTTCCAGTTTTTATGTTCATTTTCCTTCTTCATTCAGAGATGAAAGGCCAGATCCCCCAATTGGAGATCTGACCTTCATTTGCTTTATCCGATTGTAAGATCTGTTAAATTTCTTTCAACGATACGTGCTCCTTTTTTGCTGATAAAGTCTCCGCCCGGAGATGTAAAAGCATTTGAAGCTAAGATAAGGTCCATTGCATTTGACACATCACTCTCAACAATCGGTTCTTTTGGAGAATCGATGTTGATTTTCACCTGCTTGCCCTCTTCATTTAAAAATTGAAGCTCCAGCGTTTTCGCCATTTATATTCCCTCCTTTCCTGCATGTTTTAGTGATTAAGCTGTTACCTGATGAGAATCGTTTCGTTCTACATGAGATAAGGTTTGTGTTTGCAGACCTGTAATTGCGGATGCTGCCTGCAGCAGCTGTTCAGCGGTTGCTGATGTTTTCACATTGTTGTAATTCTTGTATTTATATACCTGTTCTCCTTTTTCATCCATGCCCATATCGAATACAAGGCGAAGCTGTGAATCAAGAATGATTGTTTCTGCCAAGCTGATCACCTCCTTTCGTATACGTTATACAAGGAAGCGATCATTAAAGTAGCAGAAATTCAGAACTTTTTTCTGTATGTTTGGCATGCCTTAAATTTATAGTATGTTCTTCGGGATTTTTACAAAAAATAACATAAGATTGATTCGTTCATATGGAAATCACACAAATCCTGATAGGTAGGTATGAATGTGAAAACAAGTAAACTAGAAGTCCTGTTGTGGAGCATAGCATTCCCTGGGTTTGGACAGCTTCTGAACCGTCAGCTGATTAAAGGAATCCTGTTTATATTACTGGAACTGCTGATTAATACGTATAGTCATTTCAATCAGGTCATCATGCTTAGTTTCTTAGGTAAAATTGATGCGGCCATTCAAACGGTCGAATTTGGATGGCTTATGTTTTATCCTTGCATATACATGTTTGCGATGTATGATGCATACAAAAATGCAGATGGTCCCGCTCCTCCCCTGTCCTTTTTGCCTTTTGTATTCGGGGCTTATTTTGTCACGGTCGGGTTAATGTACTCTCCAAAACTCAAGCTGTTCGGAGTACTCTTTGGACCGATCTGGCTGCCGATGCTTTCCCTTATTCCAGGATTGCTGACCGGATTTCTCATCCGATATATTATTTTGAGAGTTCGCACCATTCAAAAAAGATAAACTCTTTACCAGACGTTTTAACACCTGAAAATCGGGTAAATAAAGTTTAGAGGCAATGATTCGGGCACATCTGAGATTTACACTTACTCTAGCTGGCGCGGGCTTGGAACCGCAAGGACGTATGAGAGGCAGGGCCTACGTTGTTTAAGTGTCCCAAGACGGGCGGAATCAAAATAACCTGCACTAATTTACATACAACGACTAATTATATAGAATAAACCATGCACATGTGTTCTGTTCAGGCTTCATTAACAGAACAAGCATGTGCTTTTCTCGTTTTGGTTATTGGCCCATCACACAAAAAAACGCTCTATTTTTCAGCGTTTTTCTCATAAAGAATGCTGCTGTTCTTTTTTCTTTTGTTTAAAATCCATTTTACTCCTATTAATAAAATAATGAATCCACCAGCAGCAAGTGACACAGCCAGGATTAATTCCTGTCCGGTCAGGGAGAGGTGTTTGGCCAATTCGACTGAATAGGATAGAGATGAGGCTGTCATTAGTTTTGATAGCGAAGCAATCAGGATAAATCTGCTGAAAGAAACTCCGCCTATCCCCGCTCCAAGGCAAATGATTTCATCTGGAAGAATCGGGATAATGAACAGGAGGAAAAGAATGGCCGTTTCATTTTTTCCCGCATACTCCTGGTAGCTGCGCAAGTGCTTTTCTTTTACTAATTTTAAAACAAGTTTTTGTCCGCCGATCCTAGCTATGAGGAACATGACAGCTATTCCGGAAATCATTCCGAAAAAACTCAGATAAGCTGCGGTAAATGAGCCAAAAACTGCACTGCCTGCAGGAACCGTTACAGCTTCAGGCAAGGGCAGGACGATTGGCTGGAGGAAACAAATAAGGAGAAAAAGGAGTTTGCCTAAGAGGGTGTTTCCGCCTAAAACGCTCTCCATGCCGTTTGCATCAGTCAGAACCAAAAACTTTGTTGTATAAAAAATCAGACAGACTATAATCAGAAAAATGCTCAAGTACACTAAGGCGAGCCTCGTAAGTTTTAAATAGTCGGCTTTCTTCATGATAATCAAGACAAGATTAATAGACAGAATGACTATTAAAATGGCTGTAAATATGCCTTTATAAATTGTCAGCAGCGATGGCAAAAACACAAACACGCACACGGCTGCAAACGCGCCCATCAATAAATGCGTCCACAATTCAGACAGTTTCATTCCAAAAATCACGGCATTCTATCTCCTTTTAAGTAAATTTCAGTTGTATGATTAAGTTTAATGGCAAAGGATTCATTAGAAAACACACCTGGGGTTTAACTGAAAGTAAGACTTCAGGCTTAGATTTCTCCTGAAACAGTATAAAAAAACCAAATCAGCAAGTGATTTGGTTTCTAGTCTTCTTGCTTCGCAAGATCATTGATAAATCATTTACCTTTATTGAGGAAGAAAAAAAATGAAACCCGCAGGCTTTGCCACACTTGAAATTCTGCGTGAATTTTATCCTGATTATGTAAAAACCGATCGGAATGATATTTCGGATTGCGATGAAAACCGTGAGAAACTTGCGTGTTTCACGGGTACCATACGCACTCTTTGAGTACCCAAAACACAGATTTTTCATGTTTCAGGGTATCATACGCACTCTATTAGGGACTTCCTTTTAAACGTCATTAACTTAGGGTGCAAATTGAATATTCAAGTTCTCGGCGAGAGTGTGAATAAAGAAGAATAAATGAGTTATTAATGGATATCGGCATTGATTTTGTTCAGGGCTACTTATTCGGCAGACATGAACCAAAGCCGTTTAAACACCAATCAGCATAATATAAAAAAAGCGGGATCATCTCCCGCTTTATCTTTTAGAGGCTCTGTATCCCGCATTGGCCGCTTCATCCTCGGAACAGAACATTTCTTCTTCCTTTGTTGCATCATAATATTGTCCTTCAGGCAGATGATAAATCTTGTCTCCTGATGAAGAAATATTCCCTTTGATTGTGCAAGCTTCAGTTTGTTCTGATTTTTTTTCCGCATCCTTAAAGCCTTCGTCCTCTGCGGCATAATTTTCTATGCTCCAGATGCCAATCTCCTTTTTCTGAGCAGCTTTTTGAAGCTCATAAAACTCATCTACATGCTTCGTATTCGGGGCATAAACATACCCCACACGCGCAAGTCCTTTTTCGATAAGAAGTTTATTGAACATCTTCCCGTCAGCGTGAAGATAGACTAGGAGCCTTCCATATTTATCACGTTCTCCAACATCAAGCTCAAGCTCCACCTCTTTGCCAGAAAGTGTGCTTTTTGCAAAGCTGCTTGCTTCAGGTCCATACGGCTGTACAGGTTTGTTTGGATGAACGGTTTCCGGTGTGTCAACGAGCAGCAGGCGCAGCGTCTCTTCTTTCCCATTTACAAGGACCTTGACTGTGTCTCCGTCGATGACCCTGACTACCTTGGCAGGAATGAAATTCTCATTCTTAGAATCTGCTTCTATTTCGGATTCAGCCGGAACTGCTTCCTCAGATGGACTCACATCTTTTGAGGATATATTCTTCTTTTCAGTTTCAGCAGCAGGTGTCTCATCATTCGCTGTTTCTGAACATCCCGCTAACATAAAGGCTGCTAAAATCAGCAGGAACCATTTTTTCATTTTCTTTTTCCCCTTTTATTCATCAAAAAATCAAACCGCACGATAGCTCGAATGTGCGGTCTGATTCAATGCTGCTCTATTTATTTTTCTCACTATTTGATGATCTGAAGCTCTTTCGGGAACTTTGTCAGTGTTTCATGCCCAATATTTGTAATATACACGTCATCTTCAATGCGGACGCCGCCGATTTCAGGGATGTAAATGCCTGGTTCAATTGTATAAACCATGCCTTCTTGAAGCATGTCATTATTCGTATGGCTCATCGACGGGAATTCGTGCACGCTAATGCCAAGGCCATGTCCCAATCGATGCGGGAAGAAATCGCCGTAGCCTGCATGAGAGATGACATCCCGTGCGATTTGATCCAATTCTCCGATTTTAGTGCCTGGTTTACTTGCATCCAGCGCTTTTAATTGAGCTTTTAGCACTGTATCATAGATTTCTTTTTGCTTATCATTGATCGATTGATACGCAAACGTACGCGTAATATCAGAGCAGTAGCCATCAAGCACGACGCCAAGATCAAATAAAACGAAGTCCCCTGATTTTAATGCAGTCAAGCCAGGATTGCCATGGGGCTGTCCTGATTTTTCTCCGAACAGAACCATTGTAGAAAAGGACATTTCACGAATACCTTTTCGTTTTAGTTCATATTCAATTTTTGCAAGGACGTCCATTTCGCTGATGCCTGATTGCAGAGCATGAACGCCTACCTCAACGCCAAAATCTGCAAGCTCTGCTGCCTGCTTTAAAATCTCAAGCTCTTTGTCGTCTTTGATCAGACGCAATTGATTCATGATTTCCTCCGCTGAAACAAGTTCTGCCCCAGTCAGAATGTTTTGAAGCTCTAGAGCGCGGGCAAAAGAAAGAAGGTCTTTTTCAACAGCTGCTTTTTTAACGTCCTGCTGCCCTCTTTTTACGATGGCTGCATTTACTTTGTCCCATGGATTTTCATGATCGGCATATCCGATAATTTCTCCGTCAAAACCTGCAGCTTTCGCCTGTGAAACTTCCATTCCAGGGCAAATAAAAAACGGCTCTTTTTCTTTAAAAATAAATAAACCCATTAATCTCTCATGGGGATTTGTGTGAAAGTTTGTTAAGTAGAAAATGTTTTCAGTTGATGAAATAAACGCAGCATCTGTATCCTGCTGCTTCAGCCAGTCAGTAAGCTTCGTTAATCTTTCTTTTTGCATGCACTCTCTCTCCTTCATCTGCATAAGTCCTCTCTATCATACGCCAAATTTATCAGAACTTAAAGAATGCTGATGGACTTCTTCGGAAAAATCCGTCTTTTTTTGCAGATTGCTTTTGCCTGACGCGGTTATAGCGCTGAATCATTATAAACGGAATTTTAAACGCAAAAGCGTACAGGACATTAATCATGTCTGCCGCAGGCGTGTTCTAAATAAAGAAGAATAAACAAGGCACCAGCTGCAGCCAGTGAGATGTTCCACACTTTTCGTCTCAAGGAGAAATCTCTCCATCTGGTTTACGCGTTTCCAATCAATGATTTCCGTTTTAGTTGATAAAATCACGGTTCCGCTTTTCTGATTATAGAAAAAATCCAAAAGGGCAGAATGGATTGCTGAGTACACCTATTTAGCAGTTTAGACATGAATGGAAAATCTCATAAGGAGGCATTCTTTTGAAAAAAAAAGTGATTATCATTGGAGGCGGATTGGGTGGCCTCTCTGCAGCTATCAGACTTTGCGCAGACGGATATGAGGTAACAGTTGTTGAAAAAGGAGAGCGCGTTGGCGGCAAATTAAACATGCGCGGAGGACTCGGCTACACGTTTGATACGGGACCTTCCATCCTAACGATGCCGTGGGTGCTTGAAAAATTGTTTAAAAGTGCTGGCCGCACCCTTGCGGATTATCTCACCATTAAAAGAGTCGAGCCCGGCTGGAGAACATTCTATGAAGACGGAACAACGATTGATTTAACAAGCGATTTGCCCGCTATGCTTGAGGAATTAAAGAAAGTTTCAGAGGAAGATGCAAACGGATTCTTTGATTACTTGCAGTCTTGCAGTAAAATGTATGAGTACAGCATGAAAAGCTTTTACAAGAAAAGCCTTTCGGGACTTAACGATCTTCGTTCCCTGCACAGTGTGAAAGAACTGCTGCAGATGGAACCATTGAAATCAATGGATGGCGTCACCAGAAAACACTTTAAAAATAAAAAAATCAGGCAGCTCTTCAACTTCCTGATTATGTATATAGGCTCTTCCCCCTATCATGCACCTGCTGTCCTGTCTCAGCTCACGCATATGCAGCTTGGACTTGGCGTTCATTATGTCGAGGGAGGCATGTATAAAATTGCTCTTGCCATGAATAAACTTCTTCACGAGCTTGGGGCAGAAATCATGCTCAATACAAAAGTGGAGCGCATTCTCACAAAAGGAAAAAAAGCTGCCGGTGTTGAGCTTCTGAATGGAAGAATTCTTGAAGCAGATCTTGTTGTATCCAATCTTGAGGCAATTCCTGCGTATCGCACTCTTTTAAAAGAAAACCCCCAATCGCACCAGAAAATAGCTGAGCTGCAAAAGTTTGAACCAACTGTATCAGGTCTTGTGTTGCTGCTCGGCGTCAACCGGACATATGATAACCTTGCGCATCACAACTTCTTTTTCTCAGAAAGTCCTGAGAAGGAGTTTCAGCAGATTTTTGGTGAAGGCAAGCTTGCTGATGATCCGACTGTGTATGTCGGCATCTCATCAAAATCAGACTCAGTACAGGCTCCTGAAGGAAAAGAAAATCTGTTTGTGCTGACTCATGTTCCACCTCTAAAAGAGGGAGAAAACTGGGAATTCAGAAAGGAAACATATCGCGAGCTCATCTTATCAAAGCTTGAGCGCATGGGAATTCCTGATTTAAGAAACCATATCGAGTTCGAATACACCTTTACGCCTAATGATTTAGAGCGCCTGTACGGATCCAATGGAGGATCGATCTACGGTGTTGCCGCCGACCGCAAGAAAAATGGCGGATTCAAAATTCCGAGCAGAAGCAGCATGCTTGAAAACCTTTATTTTGTAGGAGGGTCCACCCACCCGGGCGGCGGAGTACCAATGGTTACTCTGTCTGGCCAGCTTACAGCTGATTTAATTTCTGAAAATGAGAAGGTACTGAAACACTTTAAAGAAGATAAGGAAATATCATAATGACTGCAAAAGAAGGAGTTCACCCTGCTTAATGATCCATCCTCCGTCCAAACAAAAGAAATTCAGCTGAACGAAACGACACATGATGCCCGCTTCACTAACTGTTCCGGTATTGAGTTTCCGAAAGGCTGGTCAGGTAATCGTTTCATAAAGCACATTCAACTCTTTGGAAAGGTTTACCTCCTCTCAGAACGGGAATGTAACAAATAACTTTATCAGGAGGTGCAAGAAAAAATGTCAAACCATCAAGTAAAAGACGAATCCATTCAGACAGAAAAGATTGAGAAGAAGCTAGATTCCTTGAACAATGAGAAAATGGAAGCGATCCTTCGGGATTTCGAAGAGTTCAAATCGTACTTAGGGGAAAAAGTTGAAGCAGGCAAGCGTTTAGGTTTAAGCGATGAAATGCTTGCTAAAGGCGCTGAGAAAGTCGCAAACTATCTGGCTAATAACGTTGAACCGCGCAACAGCGAAGAGAATCTATTAAATGAACTTTGGAAAGTCGGCAATGATGAGGAAAGACATTTTCTTGCACATATGCTCGTTAAACTGACGAACGAATCAAACTAGAAAAGCAGAGCTGCCTGTTTAGTGCAGACAGATACTAAAATTCTAATTTCATAGAAAAAATCCATCCAGCAGCGGATGGATTTTTTTTATTTCAGCGAAGATAAATCGCTTTTCACATCTACAAGCAGTGCATTGCCTTCATCAGAGACTATCACTTTTGCATATTTTGCATGTCGTTCCAGTTCCATCCCTGTTCCCTCTTCTACAAAAAAGGATTCGATTCCAAGAATGATGCCGTCATAGCCATTGTATTTTCCAGTCAGATAGGCTTCATCCACTTCAGGCTCTTTGAAAGTTTCCGCTGCTCTTCCTTTTGCCGTTTCTCCAGTCGGCCTGTAAATCCCCTTGCTGTCTTTTTTCACTTTAACGGTGATGACAGATCCGGTTTTAACGCCATCTTCCGGTTCGTATCTTGCGGCTTCATATCTCAGCTGTACATAATCTCCCTGAAGCATTGACCTTGGATCAAGCGGTTCAAGTTCAAGCACAACTACTTTCCCTTTATCCAGCGCTTTTTCATTTAAAAAGCTCTGGTAACCTGTAAAAGCAAGCTGAAGGGTAAAAACTACTGCTATCAAAGCCCAGGTTCTGTTTGTAAAAACCTTTACTCCTGCAGGTTTTTCTTTATCAACGAATCTCACTGCTGCAAAAATCAGCAGGCCAAGGAGCAGGAAGGTCAGCGATTTGTGAAGCAGCTTCCAGGCAAAATCGTAATACAGGCCGATGAAAAAGAGGATAAAAAATACCCAGGTTATATTTCTCTTCACAAGCCCATCTCTTTTATGATAATGGGCAAGCATGACTGCGCTAAATCCAAAATACAGAATCTGATAGACAAGCGTTTCCTGCCAATCTGTACCCCAGAAGGCGGCCGGATAAAGAAGCAGGAATCCGTAAAAGAGGCAGAAGCTGCTCAGCTGTCTCACTCTATCAATTGGCACTAGCATCTGCAAGAATTGAACAATGGATAAGAGGGCTAAAACAAGGCGGAAATGCTCCATCCATTGTAAGTGCACAGAAAATAGACTGATGAAGCTCGCAAGCATAAAAGAATAGGCGAGAAACTGAAGAAATTTTTCCCGTTCGATCAGGATCATCACAAAACTGACCGCAATAAAGAGAATGGCTGTGCCGGCATTAAGCATGAAAAGAACTCCAAATGCTGTTAAAATCCCTGTAATAAATAATGTGTACCGTGCTGCTGTATAGAGCTTTTTCCAAAAAACGGCTGTGCCTATGAATAGAAGACTGAACACCGCAAGGCTATATTCTGACTGAAAGATAAGGAACAATAATCCGCCCAGGCTGAACGAAAGCAAGAGAGACGAAGTGAAGGTTATAATCACAATCAGAATATTTTTAAACACTTTATACATCAGCGAGTCATCAGGCGCTATCCTCGCAACACGGACTGCAAGGTAAATACCGCCTCCCAAAAAGAGCAGTGTCCCAAGAATGGAAAACAAATAAAAGCTGTATGGTCCGATTTTATCGGCAAGTCTTATGCTGAGTTCTGCATATTTAGAAAGGGCAAAAACGCCCAGCATCACAAACGTAATAATTGTCAGCGTATGATAGCTGTCTTTTTTCATAAACAGGAAGTAGCTAAGAATAATGACAAACAAGTACACGATGTTCATCCAGGAACTATAAGGTTCAAACACCTCGTAAAATGACATGATGATCAAAAAGAGATGAATGACTGTAAAAGCTGCATATTCCAGAGGTTTTAGCTTTAAGAAATTAGCTAAGCCAAATATGGCGGCATTAAGGATGACCATGCCAAGATAAATGAGCCATTCTTCAAAATCAGAACGATTGATGGATACACTTGTCGGAAACATGTAAAACCAATATGAAAGCAGCAATAGCCCATAGCTAAGAATGGTAAACGGCTGATATCGCGTAATAACAGCGAGCGCAATCGAAGGCACCATCCAGATGAAAAATAATAGATAACTGTCAGCATGCGAATTATATATTTGCCCGATCAAAGCTGCAGCAGCACCGAAAGAGATTGCCCCGCCGACAAGCAGCCATTTTGGGAGAGCCTCCCGATTGGACAAAATCTTTCCGCTCAAAAAGCTTGCTCCGTAAAATAAAACCATCATACCAATTGCAAGACCCACCTTTTCCAATCGTTCAAAACCGCTCCAATTGGAAGCAAAAAAATAAAGAATGCCCGATAAAACAAAAATGATTGCACTGAGATACCCCAGCGGAATGAGTTTGCTCAATATGATCACCGTACTTTCCCTAAAGAACTGATTGCTGTTTTCATCTTATCATTTTTTTACTAGTCATATAGGCGATTCCTATTATCTGGTATAAAAAAAGAGATTCTTCCTTGAAAGCAGTGACTTCTTTTTCGAACAGGCTTATCTTATTCGTCCTTAAGCTTGTTTTCATCCCCTCCACACCATTAACTTACTTATATTCCATTTTATGAGCAGCGGATTTAAGCTGAACTGATGAGGTGAAATTTTTATTTTTATTTTTTGGGGTCTCCTTTCTCTGAACGCCAAGAAATTTTTTAATTACCGTGTGACAAAAGAGGTAAAAGGATTTTTATCAGGTACTCTTCGGGTTTTATCCTTCGTATCTTTGTTTATCGGGCACTCCAAACTTTATTTCGGGCACACTTCACTTTTTTTCGGGCTCTATTTCAAATTTATCAGACACTATTCAGGTTTCATATTTTGAAATAGAAAGCTCTTAAACGCCAAGCTGCACTTTTTTTCCAAAAAAGGAAATCTTGATTTTCCATGTGTTTTCTTTTTAGGTATAATGAATATGGGAATCCGTTCTTTACCTACTTAAGGAGATGTTTGCATTGCTGAAAGTAATGAAACGAAATATAGTCCTCATCTTATGTATAATCGGTTTTGCATCACCTTTTATTTTTATTCAATTATCAGATTGGTTTTACTATAGCTCATTGATCGGGTGGATCATAGGCTTCATTTGTATTACTGCAGCTTATGTGATTGTGAGTAAAAGACCTGATGAAGAATCCACAGGGGAGAGAACGACATAGAAAATGGACGAAAGATCCCTTTCGTCCATTTTTTCATCTTAATAACCGCAGTCCATTCAGGATAACAAGAATCGTGCTTCCTTCATGTCCGATTACACCAAGCGGCAAATCGAGCACCTGCAGGAAATTCGAGCAAATCAGCAGTGCAATGATTGACATTGAGAAAATAATATTCTGTTTCACAATCTTATCCATTTTTCTAGAGACTTCAATGGCTTTTTTCAGTTTGGTCAAATCATTTTTCATCAGGACAACATCCGCCGTTTCAAGGGCAACATCCGTCCCTTCGCCCATGGCAATTCCGACACTCGCCGCAGCCAGTGCTGGAGCATCATTAATGCCATCCCCGATCATTGCTGTATGACCGTACTTCTTCCTAAGTTTCTTCACTTCTGCCACTTTATCATCAGGCAGGCATTCCGAAATAAATTGGTCTACTCTTGCAGCACTTGCCACGGATTGTGCTGTGGACTCATTATCCCCTGTCAGCATTACCGTGTGAATTCCCGCTTTTTTGAGCTCATCAATCGCTTGAACGGCATCCGTTCTAAGCACATCCTGAAGGCTCAGAACGGCCGCGATCCCGCTCTCATTTTTCACATAGACAATGGTTTTCCCCTCATGTGCTCTCTCAAAGCCAAATGCCGTCATCTCGTTCTCTTCCTCATTTTCCGCGACGGGTTTTCCTACACTCCACATTTCACCCTTCCATTTGGCCGTTACACCAAAACCTGATTGCTCCTGTATATCCAGCATTTCGGGATGAAGAGAGGGATATTTCTTTTCGATATAGCATACGATCGCCTTTGCAAGCGGATGATTGGACTGCTTTTCAATTGACAGCACCGCACTGAACACTTCAGCTTCATCTGCATGTTTGCTGATTTTCACATCTGTCACAACAGGTTCCCCTTTTGTGAGCGTCCCTGTTTTGTCGAAAGCGATTACCTTCAGCTTGCTTAACCTCTCTAAATGAACTCCGCCCTTGAATAGCAAGCCATTTCTTGCACCATTAGAGATGGCTGACAGAGTCGCAGGCGTTATGGATGCGACCAGGGCGCATGGTGAGGCCACCACCATCAGAACCATCGCCCGGTAGAAGCTCTCATTGAAGCTCCACCCCAGCAGATAATGCGGCAAAACCATCATCAATGCAACGGCAATTAATACACCTTTTACATAAGTTCCTTCAAACTTCTCAATAAATTGCTGTGAGGGCGACTTTTCTGACTGAGCAGATTGAACGAGCTTAATAATCTTTTGAAAAAGGGTTTCATCGCTGTTTTTTGTTACTTTTACTGTTATAGAACCATTAATATTGACTGTGCCGGCGAAAACAGTGTCCTCCGCCTTTTTCTCAACAGGGATGGATTCACCTGTTATTGCTGCCTGATCAATACTTGTTGTTCCAGATGCAATTTCACCGTCTGTCGGAATTCGTTCACCTGGCCTTACAGCAATCAAGTCTCCAATCTCAAGCGAAGAGACATGAACTCTTATTTCTTTGCCATCTTTAAGCAGGGAAGCCTCCTCAGGCTGAAGCTCCATCAGTGCCGAAAGCTCACGCTGGCTTTTGTTCAGTGTATAGGTTTCAAGCGCCCCGCTTAATGCAAAAATAAAGATTAAAATGGCGCCTTCAATCCAATATCCAATGATTCCTGAACCAATGGCTGCAAAGACCATCAGCAATTCTACATTCAGCTTTCTCTCTTCAAGTGTTTCCTCAATTCCTTCTTTTGCTTTCGCATATCCGCCGATTAAAAAAGCTGATATAAATAAAGCGACAGCTGCAGCTGAGTCCCCCTGATTTGTTTGAATGGCCCATCCTATCAAAATAAGGATTCCAGAGACAATGGCAGCAATCAATTCCCCGTATTCTTTTAGTCTATCAAATTTTGTATTCTCATCATGTTCACGATGAAGTGCATTTTCATTTACAAGCATGGTATACCTCCCTAATTGAGAAAAATAATCATCTTCATTAAGCATTATAAAAATATAAATACTGCTGATAAACAGCAGCAAACCACTATAAATCCGCTTTGTTGAATCAGTATATGTCTCATTATACCAAAACGTACACAAAACTCAATCAAAAATTATTATTATTTTTATTTAATAATTATTATCAATAAGAACACAAAAAAAAGACTGATCATAAACCAGCCTTTGAAAATTGGAATATATATTTGACGCGGTAAAGCCCATTTTTTGTTTTTTCTTCAAGCGGTATAGCCAAAAAGGTTATATAGTAGTTTCCAGCCGAAATTTCATAGACTGATTTTTTTGATAAAATACTTTTGATTTCAACAGCACCATTTACGACTCGAAACGGTACTTTGCATGTAAATTCATGTTTGGAATTCAGCTCGGGCTGATCTTGTACAACTTGAATTTCTGCAGATGAATTGGACAATGCAGCAAATGAAACCGCATATTCATCGGCAGCATATCCTTTTTTATAATCCTGCACCGACCATTCAAAATGCGGAGGACTGATGCCAATATTGGAAATGATTATTTGCTGATAGGATACAAGAATTTCATCTTTTCTTTTTATTTCCTTCATTTACTCACACTCCATCACGAAATTCAGTCAGTGTTAAATAAAACCCTTGTGCCGTCAGGATAATCCTCGAGCTGATTGCCGACCCACGCACCTGCTCCTCCTTCTTCGCACATAGCCATCGGCCATTCATCACGATCGTATCCAGTCTTAGCAGAGATTCCGGCAAGGCTTTCTTCCCTTCTCTCCTCTGCTCCATCACGTTCAATCGTACACACATCGGAATGCCCGGCAGCAATCGCGTCACTGACATGATGTTTCAGGATACCTATCCATAGGAAAATATAAGATTTCATCATAGGCCGAATAAGCAGCAGCTTTCCCGGGAGCCTGTCCCTCAATTAAACCTGCGAGTGCCATTATAACAAGAATGAGTCCAATTACCATTTTTCCCATTCCTAAATTTATCCTCCAATGTGTTTTTTTCCTTCATCTTCAATATAATTCATGATTGAAAAGAGCAGTTTAAGCCTATTTAAAACGATTGTTAAGACTGAATGTCAGTTTTGTAAATCTAGTTTCATAGGCACCCTACTTATGGATGAAGAAATCTTTTATTCCTGATGCTTTAAAGAGAATTCAATCAGTATAGAGCAAAAGAAATGGTTCTCTTCACTTTTAATAGCTATTAAGGAAAAGGAATCCATTAAAAGATATAGAAAGTCTTAATAAAGGAGTTGGTTATAGGATGCTTCATGAGAAAAAAGTGACATTGAGAAGATTAAAACCGGAGGATATCCCATTATTATGGGAGTTTATATATGGACAGGCAGAGCCTGAATGGAAAAAATGGGATGCCCCCTATTTCCCTGTAGGTACAATGACAAGAAAAGATTTTGAAAAACAAAAAAAAAAAGAAACGAAAGATCCGAATCCGAACAAGCTCTATATTGAAGTAGAGCAGCAGTTAATCGGCATGGTAACCTACTATTGGAAACATCAGCCATCAAACTGGCTTGAAGTTGGCATTGTTATTTATCAGCCCGCTAATTGGCATAGAGGTGCCGGTACGGAAGCCTTGAAGCTTTGGATTCAGCATTTGTTCGATAAATATAAGCTGATTCGAATCGGTTTAACAACCTGGTCAGGAAATACAAGAATGATCAGAGTGGCTGAAAAAACAGGTATGAGAGAAGAAGGCAGAATCCGCAAGTGCAGATATTACAAAGGTTCCTATTACGACTCCATCAAGATGGGCATGCTTAGAGAGGAATGGCTTGATGGATCTGCAAAAAAAGTATAAAAACACCGTTTTATCTCCAAAATAGAAGCAGAAGTCAGCTTTTCTATTTTGAGAGGAGGACATGTAGATGGCACTAGTCGTCATTTGCAGACATTGCAGCGGAGCAGGCAAAATCAGAACGAATTCCTTTATTCCCCTTGCGAAAAAGTGCCTGCAGTGCAATGGAACCGGCAAATATCAGGAATTCACCTATAAGAATTAAGATAAATGCAAGTGCCAAGGACCGCTCCGAAAGGCAGATAAGGATTCGACGGAAAAGTCCGGATCTGACTTTTTTGGACCATGGAGTTAGGCGATCCGCTTGCCATCAAGCGCGCAAAATTTTAACATTCCAATAGCTTAACTAAAAAGGAAGCATTCCAGAATGCTTCCATCTTTTTTTCTACATTAAATTTACCAAAACATTATACACAAAAAATAAAAGGCCGATTACCGTTGCCAATGATCCGATGATTGTAAGCAGCAATAAACTGTTCGTTCCCGAAACAGTAAATACAAGGCCAATCATCATTAGCGGCAGTCCTATATTATGAAGCCAAAAGTGAGCCTTTGCCAAAAAATGATCCGTTAACTCAGGAAATAAATAATATAAGATACCGGCAATCGTAAGTGTCGTCCATCCGAGTAAATTAATATGGACGTGAACCGGAGTGAGCGTATAATCATCAGCAATCGACATATAAAGACCGAGCAGAAGACCTAAAGCCAAGTATAGAACAGAAATCTTGATGGTCTTTATCCCCATTTGATTACCTCCCGTCTTTTTAAGATACAATTTAATTTACGCTCTGCAGGCGCTTATTTAGAAATTGTCCATCAAAAAAAGAAGGAAGACCGGAAGGAGGCTGAGTGCTGTCCCCTGTTTGCTTTTGCTTAAAAAACATATCAAACAACTCCGATGTCAGGTGGCATGCCATTTTCATGAAAAAAGATCATAAGAAAAAGCACCTTAAACAAGGTGCTTTTCTTTCCTACATAAACATTCCTACTAATACTGCTGTAATAAAACTTGCTAATGTTCCCCCGACGATCGCCTTTAATCCAAGTTTAGATACAAGGGAACGCTTCGTCGGCTCGAGTGATCCTAAACCGACGATCAGCTGGCCAATAGAAGACAGGTTGGCAAAGTTACAAAGAGCAATTGATAGAATGGCTACTGTTTTAGGTTCTAACTCATCAATCATTTTACTTAAGTCAAGATATGCAACAAATTCATTGACTGATAATTTCGTTCCGATAATAGAAGCTGCTCTGAAAGCATCCTCAAACGGAATACCAATCATGATGGCAAATGGATAGAATACATAGCCAAAAATCGTGGAAAGGTCCGTTCCAATCAGGCCAAGACCTCCATTGATCAGGGCCAGAATGCTTATAAACGCAATCAGCAGACCACCAATGTTCAAAGCAAGTGTCACGCCGCTGACAGCTCCTTCAGCGATTGCTTCAAAAACATTCGCATGCTTCGTTTTTTCCATAGCAACATTGTCATTTGTTTTGGAGATCTCTGTTTCTGGCTCCAAAAGTTTGGCCGTAATCAAAGAAACAAACGGAACGCTGAAAACTGAGATGAGCAGATATTTCATGTCTATTCCCATGAGTGAATATCCGACAAGGATTGCACCGCTGGCAGAGGCTGTTCCCCCAACCATAATTGCAAATAGTTCTGATCTTGTAAGATCTTTTAAATATGGCCGCACAAGCAAAGGAGTTTCAACTAAACCTAAAAATGAATTTCCGACAGCACTGAACGTTTCCACCTTTGTTGTGCCTAAAAGTTTGCCGATTGATAAACCAATTATTCTAACAACGAACGGAATAATTCGTAGATAATATAGGGCTGAAATAAGGGCTGAAATAAAAATAATGACAGCTAGGACATTTATTGCAAAAACAAATGTAATATTGGTTCCTTCATCATAAAATCCGCCAAAAACAAACTCAATGCCTTCACTGCTGAAATCAATAATTTTTTGAACAGCAAAAGCCGCTTTCTCTAAAATCATCTCTCCCGCTTTTACCTTCATTACAAATAATATCAAAGCAGCTTGAAGCAATAACCCAATGCTGATTGTTTTCCAGGGAATGCTTTTGCGATTGCTGCTTAAAAGCCAGCCAAGAAATAATATACCTGCAAGAGATAAGATTCCGTACAAAATAGTCAAATGAACGCCCCCATGTATTAAAATCATCAGTCGTTTTCCAATCATGATAGCGCAGTCAGATGTCTGACATCTTAAAATGAATAAAAAAGAGGCCTCTGTTCAAGACTTTATAAAGAAAGCTTGAACAATGACCTCTGTATCAGACAACCTGTTCGTACTCTCCTTATAGTCCGGCACTTTAAGGCTGCCAGGTAGAAACTTATGGACCATATCTCCATGATTATATAAGGAAAACGTATGAAGTTATCTTCGTATTTTACAGCGGGACAAGTGCTTTTTCAATCCTTTTTCTTATTATCAAACTAGCAAATGTATTTCAATCTTTCAGAACCGTCAGTAAACACTGTCTCTGCGCTCTGTAAGCCACAGTGTAATCCCGATTTTCTGGCAGATTGTCACATAATGCATGAGCGTTAATAACACAATGCCTGTATTCATGCCAAGAATAATTCCAGCCATTTGCAGCGAAGGCTGTGAACCGAGCAAAAACATCATGCCAAACGAGACAATATGCGACCAGACAGTATGGTAAAAAGCATCTTTCACAAGCCCAAGTCCGATTAAATAAGCCTGCATGGGAATGACGAAAAAGTGAAACAAAAAGTATGGCCACAGCAGCTTCAGATAAAAAGCTGCCTGATCAGATGAGAAAAAAAGCGATGTCAGCGGTTCAGCAAATAGATAAATAATAAATACGGCCGGTATTCCGTAAAGCATAGTAAAAGACATCGATTGCTGGAGAAGGACCCGCAGCGTCTTTGTATCCTGCTTGCCGTACGAATCAGAAACGTTTGGAATCAGCATGATCATTAAGGAATGAGCAATAAATGCCGGAAAGAAGCCAATTGTCATCGCCACTCCAGTCAGCATGCCAAAATGCTCAGTTGCAGCAACCGTGCCGAATCCAGCAGTAATTAGGGCTGTCTGAATTAAAAAAGGCTGAATTGCATTCGTAATGGCATGAAAAATCCTCAGGCCTGTAGTCGGAAGGGATACAGACAGCAGCTTTTGCCTAGCATGTTTACCGGTTGTAAATGTGTTGTCCTCATTTTTCAGAGCATGCATATGTACCAAAAACATACTGATCAAATAGACAAATACAATCAGTTCACTGCCTATAAAAGCACAGAGCGCAATCAATAAAGCATTTTGATCAAATTGAAAAATGGTGAAAATGAGCAGCAGCACACTGAATTGCACAGCTTTTCTTAAAAAATTAGAAAACGCAATCTTGCCCATCTGCTGAACACCCATAAAATATCCTCTCGCAATCGAAGAAAACGACGCAATGGGAATTAGGCCAATAATCAGCCATTTTACAATCGGATGAAATCCCTCAAGCAAAGATGTAGCTGAAAAAAGGACGACGCTTGCCAGCAGTACAGCAAGGGTAACAACTAGTGTCATCTGCAGGGCATGGCGCAGCATATTGTAATGCAGGACCCGTTTGTTTTCAGCAATGTATTTTGAGATAGAAATCGGCAGTTCAAGACTTGCAAGGACGGCAACTAAAAATATGACAGGCAATATGGACATATACCTGCCCATTCCTTCTTCTCCAAGCTCTCTGGCTAAAATCATGTTGACGAAGAATTCGATGCATTCACTGAAAAAAGCGGCAACGATTAATAAGAGGGTTCCTTTGAAAAAAGAATTCATGCTGACTCACTCCTTGGCGAAGAACTTTCTAAAAGTCTATGAGACAAGTCATTGAATTATTTTAAAATTTGTTATTATAATCGTTTTTCTCTAATCAATCACACCTGTTTCAGTTATCATGACCTCTGGCTTAATCTCTACAGACAGTTTTGGATAGGTCTCTTTCCATTCTTTTTTTCCAAAACCTCTAATCTCACTTTCCAATAGATCTTGGATTCCAAGAGGATCAGTATCTGATTCTTTAAATTGTTCGATCAATTGTTTCGATTCTTTTATAATCTCTTTTTCAAATGCATTTTCCATTTCACTTTTAATTTTAGGTGTAATCATTTTTCCGGTATACTGCTGAACAATTCCGCTGATTTTTACTTTTATCGTAAGTTTAGTTGGATCATGCTTATTTACTTCTATTTTGCGGTCAGAGAAAATGGCTTGTATCGCTGCCAGTTCCTTTTTCGGCAGTTGAAGTGAATAGGTTCCTTCTGTATATTTATCAGCAATCAGTTTAAAAAAAATCAGCTTTTCATTTGGAATTTCGCTGACCATCTTGTCACCTTTAAATAGCGCAAGTCCATCAAGTTCAACTGTATCTCCTTCCCCCTTTTTCAAAATGGGCAAATAGGGGTCACTGTCCTTTGCATACAAATCATATAGAAAAATGTGCAGGTTCGTTTTTGGGATATCTCTGCTTTCAATATTGTGACGGATCAGGTTTGAAATATATGCTTCCGCTCCTCTGGTTCCAAATTTCGCCTTCATAATGGAATTGGCACTCTCTCTGCCTACTGTCAAATAGACTCTCGATCCTACACTTGCATCCCTCTGAAGAGCATCAACCAGAGATGTCAGCCCTTTTTTAGCAATTTCCTCTGAATAGATGACAACTGAAACTTTCCCCAGAACAAGAGGGTCAGATGATTTACGCTGAAGGTGAGTTAAAATATCTTTGCTCATCTCCATGGACGTGGTGTCCTCAATGATTTCACTTTCCACAGGAGCATCCTGCTGATATACCGGTATCACAACGGTTCCTTTTATTTGATCGGAGTTTTCCATGTCATAGCCTACTACCGTAATAATATTGACATCGTCCAATATCTCTTTTTCTAAACAGCCTGTCAAAAGCAGCAGCGGAATGAAAAGAACAAGCATTTTACGTTTCAACTTTCCGCCCTCCCTTCCATTTTCGGTAAATTAAAGTGAGTAAATACAGCAACGGAATGTAAGCACTAAATAAATAGAAACCTACCTCGCCAAGAAAATTATTAATAAAATTAATCTGTTCACGGTCTTTAATATAATTTACTGCTGCATAACAGACGGCGAGGACAATCAAGATTGTGTATTTCTGCTTTATTTTTACAACTTGTTTTATGCCTCTGCTTGCACACCAAAGGGATAAACAAACGTTCGGCAGGATGACGAGGTTCCAGTTTGCGATCCCAATATATTCAAACCTTTCTACAAACGGCATCTCGACAATTTTCCACATAGTCAGTGTTGCCCATACGTTTCTCTGAAGCTGCTCTTCACTAAAATAAACAATGCTGAACAACATAATGATCAAATAGAAGAAAGTTGTAAAGGCGGCACCCATGTGTGCCCACTTTTTTGACTTTTCAGGATTTTTCAGAAAAGGATAGTACATAAACAGGGCTTCAAAGCCTAAGACTGTCAGCGACATATTCTTCGTGCTTTTCAAAAGATCACTGATGGAGTGATCAAAAAATGGCATCAGGTTATTGAAATTCGCAAATTTCAGTGTGAACAGATACGTAAAAATCAGGTATCCCGGGAGAACTACACCGAAAAAGCAAATCCCTGTCACCACGCGAAACCCGCCATTTAATATGTAATAAACAAGAACCAAAAAAATAAAGCTGTACATCCAGACATTCAGATCCGGAAACATCCATACCTGTATAACCTCTATATAAGTTCGGAGGATATTAATAGCAAGACATGTAAAATAAATAATGACAATTGCATTTAGGCCATTGCCGATCCACTTGCCAAAAATCTTTCTATGTATATCAAGGATGTTTCCCTCTTGATCCTTTAAGATCTGATAAATTAAAAAGATTGAGATATGAACAATGACTCCTGAAGCAAGGACCGCTATCCAGGCATCGTGACCGGAGTCCAGCGAAAGAAAGCGCTGAAAGCCAAGTACTCCCACACCAAACTGAAGGGAGTGAATAAGAAAAAATGCTAGAAAATGCGAGACTTGATACCGTTCTGCTATCTTTTTCATCTGAACACCTCACGATCTGCTATTCATCTATATCATGTCTCTGTTTCGCTTTTTTTGCTGAAAATTTATCGGGCTGTTTCGTCCGCAGGGCCAAAGGTCTCTTACTTAATGTAGAGAAAGGAAAACGGATTACCGCATCTTTAAGGTCCCTGCTCCGGGGCGGATAGACCGGCACCAAAAAGGGCCTTCCGAGAGAAGTCAGCCTCAAGAGATGAGTAGTTAAAAAACAAAAACATAAAACGATGCCAAGAAGACCATAGAGCTGTGCGAAAATTAAAAATGGAAATCTCAGCAGGCGAATCGTATTGCCCATCTTGTAAACCGGAGTGGTAAACGATGCAAGTGCTGACAATGCGACGATGATCAGAAGAACGTTACTGGTCAGGCCTGCTTCAACAGATGCCGTTCCAATAACGATCCCGCCTACGATACCGATTGTCTGGCCGACCTTTGTCGGCAATCGTGCTCCAGCTTCCCTGAGCAATTCAATGGTAAGCTCCAAAAACAGTGCTTCTAATATAGGAGGCAGAGGAATTTCACGCCTGGATGTGACAAGCGTGTTCAGCAAATCCTTTGGAATTAATTCATAATGAAACGTCAGTGTCGCTACATATACTGGTGTAACCAAGATGGAAAACGCTACAGCAAACACACGGATCAGCCTGAAAAAAGATGCTAGAACCCAATTTAAATAATAATCTTCGAAGGATGAGAAAAATTCCACTAGAGTTGTCGGTCCAATTAAAACCTGCGGAGATCCATCGACAATTACAGCTACTTTTCCTTCTGATAGCACAGCAGCTATCCTGTCAGGACGTTCAGAATCAAGCACCTGCGGAAAAGGAGAATTATGATTATCCGAAATGAATTGGGCAACATAGCCGCTGTCGCCTATTTGATCATACGAAATATCTCTTATCCGCTGAGTAATTGTGTTTACATTTTCTTCATCTGCTATGCTGTCAATATAAAGTACAGCAACTTTTGTTTTGGACAAATCACCAATTTGCATTTCTTTTATTCGCAGCTGCGGTACTTGTATTCTTTTACGAATCAAATTGATATTAAATTCAATCGCTTCTACAAATGCTTCTTTCGGACCTACTACACTAAATTCAACTTCAGGAAGTGAGATGTCCCTTGCTTTATTCAATGTAGCTCTTAATAATGCACACGGACTTCCATATTCAGAGAATGAAATAATGACATAGCCTTCCAGCAATTTCTCCGAAACAATATCCGTGTCAATCGTGACAAGGATTTCTTCAATTGGTACAATTTCTTTCAGTTGATGAAGAGTATTCCATTTCTCTTTGAGCAAAGGAGCTAATATGCTCTCATGCAAAAGCTGCGGATCTACAACTGTCCGAATGTACGACACCCAGAATGTGATCTCTTTTGCATTGTGCTCAAATTGGACAAAATCAGACGAGGCCTTGAAGCTAGTAATGATTTCAGCCATCGACGGCTTTGGTTTGCCATTCTGCTTATACATTTTGTTCACGATTTCCACCACATTTCACGATCGTACTTTCCCTTATATTTCCTCCTGTTATCTAAATTATTCAAACTGAAATAATGAAAACGTTTTTACACGCACCAATAGGTCAGGGAGTTTTCCAAATTAATTAGCGAAACTGAAAAAGTTTGTTTTCAAAAAGTTCAATATAAAGATTATTTTTCAAAATCCGCTAGATGCAGCTTTGTTCAGTTAAGGCTACTGACAAAACACTGATCTACAACAAAAAAACTCCCTTCCAAAAGGAAAGGAGCTGCTTTTATTTATTTTGCAAATGTGTGTCTTCCGATTGTAAGCGTGACTTCTCTAGTACGAATCCAGTCGCTCTCGGCTGTTACAGGATTATAGAAATAGACAGAATCATTTCCCATACCCTCATATGCCAAGGCTTCTTGAACCGCTTCTTTAGCTTCTTCATCAGCAGGTTCATTAATTGAGCCGTTTTCTACTGGAGAAAATGCGTAAATGCCAGATTGCTTTTGATAAATAACGTCTCTGATTGTATCCGGGAATCGATCGTCTTTCACACGGTTTAAGACAACTGTTGCCACAGCTACTTTTCCTGCATATGGCTCGCCTTTTGCTTCAGCATGAACGATTCGGGCCAATAAATCCTTATCTTCATCTGAAATTGATTGAGGAACCTGTAATTTTTCGCCTACATATAATAATTGACCGCTTTTATGATTAAGGGATTGAATCTCTTTAATGGATACTCCGTACTTTTTGCCGATCAGCCATAAAGTATCGCCAGTTTTAACTTCGTGTTTTGTTGCTGCCTCTGCTTTTTCAAACCCAAATAATGATAAGGTAAGTGCAGAAATGATAGTAAAAGTAAAGAATGCTTTCTTCATTCGTAAACCTCCCAGTTTTTCATTCGGATTAGTCTGTTAGAAGTACAAGTTATAGCCTAACAGCTTTATTCACAAAATTCATTGCTTAAAAATTGGAAGGAATACCAATTCACTGTTCAAAAAAATGCGGCAAATCTGTCATTTCTCTGAAGTGAAACAGAAGATAGCGGACATTTCCCCATGCACAAACAGCAAACTTTCAGCTTTTATCCTTATAGAAATACGTTCTTTTCTCCTTTTACCATTTCACATTCCTTTCTTATGATTAACCTACCGCGGAATACTATATTGGAGCGCTCCTTAGTGGAGACCTGAAAATGATTGAAGAAAAAAGTTTTGAAGAACTTGTCAAGCAGTATCAAAAAATGATTTATTATCACATTAAGCATTTGAACATTACAAAAAATCAGGAAGAATACCATCAAATTGGACTTATCGCATTGTGGAATGCCTCAAAAACCTATGACAATTCTAAAGGCACCTTCAGCACCTATCTTTATAAGTGCATAAGAGGCCAGCTTCTTAATGAAATGAACAAACAAATCAGAAGGCAAGATCACGAGGAGCTTCGTGAACATCATAACGATGTGATGATGGATAATGATCCTATTAAGGAAATGTTAAACGAGCGAATTGTCCGCTCGTATAGTCATATCCTGTCTCCGATGCAGCAAAAATGGCTGATTGGCTATTGCATTGAAAGGAAAACGCCCTCTGAAATTGCGGAGAGCGAAAAAGTAAGTGCTGCCAGTGTGAAATCATGGAGAAGAGAGGCTTTAAAGAAGATCAAAGCCTTAGAAGAATCATAAGTCGGAACCATTCGAAAAAAAGAAAGACGGCTGTCACAAGTGACAGCCGCTTTATTAATTCAGCTCCGGGGAACCTGCATAAACCTATATATAACACTTCCGCCCTGCTGGGCAATTCCGCGGAAATGCTTAAAATCCTCACGTTCAACAAGAGCGGTCCTAAAGGTAAGAAACACTTCTTTTGGAACGTGATATTCATTCATTTCGCCATTTTTTAAAGAGTCCAGCATCTCATTTACCAATTGTTTATCCATGGAACATACTTCCCCCAAATCTTTTCATATATGCAAGTTTACTAAGGAGAAGTCCGCTTGTCCATGTCTTAATATAATGCTTCCTCTATATCTGTTTCACCAGAGAGGATATCAAAAGTTTTGTTTTTCAATTCTTCATGAGTAAGCGAAGCAATCAGAACCGCTACTACATCTTCACGGGAAATGCTGCGGTTTTCTTTGTTCTCGATTTTTTGGGACGCTTCAATCTTTCCTATTGCCCTTTCATCTGTCAGTGCACCAGGTCTCACAATGGTATAGGAGAGATCTGATCCGCGCAGATATTCATCTGCAATTGCCTTTGCCTTAAAATACTGTTCCATTGATTCAGGACCTGCTGAAGGATTATCTGTCCCCATAGAACTCAGCATGACAAAATGCTGAATCCGATGTTCCTTAGCAGCGTCAATCAGGTTTTTAGCCCCTTCCTGGTCAACAGAAATTGTTTTATCAGGTCCCGTTTTTGAACCTGATCCGGCTGCAAAAATGACTGCATCTGCGAGATGAACCGCATGAGATACATCTCCTTCAAGATCGCCGACAACGGTTTGGGCACCCAGCTTCTGAAGCTCTTTTTCCTGCTTAGGATCCCGTACCATTGCGATGGCGCGATGCTCGCCGCCGCGTGCAATTTGTTCTATTATATGTCTCCCTGTTTTTCCGTTAGCTCCTGCAATTAATACGTTCATACTTACCAACACCTTTTATTTAGTATGATTGTACTCTTCCCCCAAGAAACTTCCTTCAAACGTTTGGATAGGTATTTCAGGTTAAGACATGATGCGGCTCATGCCATTTACGCAGTGCTTCAAAACAAGCTTCTGCATCCTGTAAACCCTGCTCATAAAGCTTTTCAAGTTTAACCGGGTTTCTTTCAATCCGGTCAACTTCGAGCTTTTTAGTAGGACGGATCACAAACACATTGCCGAGCTTTTCCTGCTCCTCAATATAATCAAGCGTCTGATTATATTGCTCATACCGGTTCAGCATGGCATCTGCAAGCATTGGATAGGCTCTGAAAGTACGTCTGACCATCCATTCCATGCTGCTCTTTTTCTTTCTGTAGCCAGCATTTCGGGTTAAAATGACCACATTCCGGGCATTGCCGTCTGCTTGTGATTTTTTGATCGGAATCGAATCGACAATCCCTCCGTCAAGCAGCATCCTTCCTTCGTAATCAATCATTGGTGCAATGAACGGAAGAGAGCTTGAGGCTCTTAAAATCGTTAAAATATCCATGCCGATATCCTTTTTATTATAGTAAACAGGCTCCCCTGTCTTACAGTCAGTTGTTCCTACTAAAAATGTCTGATCGCTTTTCAGAAAGGCATCAAAGTTAAAAGGAACAAGTTTGTTTGGAATCTCATCAAAAATGAAGTCCATTCCAAACAGCTGCTTATGCCGGATAAAATTGCCTAACGATAAATAGCTCTTATGATTGGCGTAATTGATGTTTACCGTTTTATTTCTTCCTTTTTGCCTTGAAATATATGAAGCGCCCATGCAGGCACCTGCCGAAACCCCGATTACATAGGGGAAATATAAATCTTTTTCCATAAAATATTCTAATACGCCCGCGGTATAAACCCCGCGCATTCCTCCGCCTTCGAGGACAAGACCTGATGAAACCAAGCAATTTCGCCTCTTTCAAAAACAATTTTATCTTACTATAACATGTTCAATTCCCCTTCTTCACCTAATCTGTTTGGCCTTTTTTCGAAATTCTTACACAATTTTGATTGAAAGCCTTTACTTAACTGAAAAAATAATGTTAAATAGTCCTAACAGGGGATCTGTATAGAGAAGGAGAGAGGAAATGAAAATCGCTAAAGTTGGCAATGTGATTGAATTCAGAGACGGTTTACGTGGCATCGTGGAGAAAGTTAATGAAAATTCAGTGATTGTAGACTTGACGTATATGGAAAATTTCCGGGATTTAGATCTTGAGAGACGGACGGTTGTCAATCATAAAAACTATAAAATTGTAAAAGAACAGCTTCATTGATTTAAAAACAGCAGCCTGGAAGAGGTTCTCTTTCAGGCTGTTTTATTTTTTTCTCTACATTGCTTTAATGAAAAGAAACCATACTAAATAAGAAAGACGAAACTGCAGGGTCAGCTCCGAAAGGCAGATAAGGAGCGGGCAAAATGTTCGGGATTGACTTTTATCTCCAGGAAAAAGGAAAAGAGGTACCGCTATGGAATTTCGGCTGCTGACAGAAGAAGATACAGAACAGTACCGGGCACTGCGGCTGCAGGCCCTGAATGAGCTGCCTTCCAACTTTGCTTCAAGTTATGAAACGGAAAAGAAAAAATCAATTGAGGAATTAATCCATGAGATAACTCCTTCAGAATCTGCGTTTATTATGGGCGCTTTAATGGATTCAGAGCTTTCCGGCATCGCGGGGTTCAAACAGGAGAGTCTTGAAAAAATGAAGCACCGCGGCCAAATTCTTGGAATGTACATCTCCCCCACCATGCGCGGCAAAGGCTTAGGAAAAAAATTGCTGGGCTCTCTTATTGACCGGATTCAAGGAAATGCGGCCATTGAAAAAGTTGATCTTGCGGTGGCTGTTGATAATCAAAGTGCCAAGGCATTATATGAATCTTTGGGCTTTATTCAATACGGCGAATACAAAGAAGCTCTGAAAATTGCGGATGGGTATGTGGATGAGGTTTATATGAGCCTGGATCTTGAACGCTGAATTGGCAGCTTTGGATAAGAAAGTAACGGGGGATTGGCTAATTTGGCTGGGCAAGCGAACACAATCAGTCACTGAAAACAGTCATTTTTCCCAGTCAGAATTGCTTAATAATATCCTTTTTAGCAGCGTTGATCATTTTATAGCAGATGCTAAACTATTGATTGCATATAATGAGGTACAGAAGGATCCAACTCGCAAAAACAATCATTCAATTAGTGAGAATGCATCTCCAACTCGCAAGAATCTCGTTTCAATTTGCGAGAACAGCTTTTCAACTCGCATACCTCGATTCCAGCCATGAAAATGCCCATTTCCAGCTGCCGTTGGCCACTTATCTCAGATACTGCGAAATCTATGACATAAACTCAAGCAGTATTTGGCATATGATGGGTACAGTTGCATCCAACTTGCAAAAACAATCATTCAATTAGTGAGAATGCATCTCCAACTCGCAAGAATCTCGTTTCAATTTGCAAGAACAGCTTTTCAACTCGCATACCTCGATTCCAGCCATGAAAATGCTCTTTTCCAGCTGCCGTTGGCCACTTATCTCAGATACTGCGAAATCTATGACATAAACTCAAGCAGTATTTGGCATGTGATGGGTACAGTTGCATCCAACTTGCAAAAACAATCATTCAATTAGTGAGAATGCATCTCCAACTCGCAAGAATCTCGTTTCAATTTGCGAGAACAGCTTTTCAACTCGCATACCTCGATTCCAGCCATGAAAATGCCCATTTCCAGCTGCCGTTGGCCACTTATCTCAGATACTGCGAAATCTATGACATAAACTCAAGCAGTATTTGGCATATGATGGGTACAGTTGCATCCAACTCGCAAAAACAATCATTCAATTAGTGAAAATGCATCTCCAACTCGCAAGAATCTCGTTTCAATTTACGAGAACAGCTTTTCAACTCGCACATCTGAAAAATCTCATTAAAATTCCTGTTTCTATCTGCCGTTGGCCATTCTAAAAAGCAAAAATCCGCTGCAGACAGCGGATTTCCCATTTACTATGTATCTAGTAATCTATTATTGATAAACTTTGATGTTCACTGTTTTTCTGCCCCAATTGATTGCACTGCTTTGACCTGCAATAAAGACATCAATCTCGTTGCCTGAAATCCCACCGCCAATATCAGCCGCAATCGCTTTTCCGTAGCCTTCAACTTCTACTGTTGAGCCAATTGGAATCACGTTCGGATCAACGGCAATCACTTTAGCATCAGGGTATTTTTTTAAATCCACACCCATCTTCGTAACTCCTGAACAGCCTTCGCAAGAAGCCGTATATGCCGTGCTACTAACCGTTAACTCTTTTACAGTGCCTGAAACGCTGCTTGATTTTTGATTTAACTTACTAAAGGTTTGCGGTCCAGCGATACCATCACTTTTCATTCCTTTTTGCTGCTGGAAATTGGCTACTGCACTTTTCGTGCTGTTTCCGTACATTCCATCAACAATACCAGTGTATACTCCCCACTCTTTCAGCAGACGCTGAAGCTTGATTACTGGTTTTCCCATATCGCCATAGCGCAACACTTTAATTTTTTGATTCGTTTGTGGGCCTGCGATTCCATCAACCTGAATGCGGCTCTTTTCCTGAAATTCTTTCACTGCATCTTTTGTAATTGGACCATAATAGCCTGTCTCTTCAAAATAGGGGAACACACTTTTTGATAAAAGATGTTCCTGCAGTTCTTTAACATCTGAATGGCTCATTCCCTGCGAAAGCGTTCTGTCTCCAAGTGCTGCTTCCCCGCTCAATGGAAAAATTACACTTACACTAAGTACAGATGCTCCAATCAATCCCATAAGCTTTTTCCTCATATTGCCCCTCCTCATGTAATAGTAATACATCACACTATACGTGAAAAAGTTGGGAGTGTTGGTGTATTGAGGAAAAAACAAAACGTAAGAACTAGAAAAATGTCAATTATTAGTCCGTATTTCGACAAAATACTCATAAGTGTTTAAGGTATCTTTCAGGCGAATTCAGAAATTCTCTCGTCATTCTGACATGCTCTAAATCAGCATATTGCACGCTTTTTAAAGGCAAGTCATCAAGGGAATAAATAACAGCATCTGGAAAAGCCATTAAGATTGAGAATGAGTCGCAATGATAAATTGCGAGCCTTCTTTGATCATTTCAAGCAGCATACTGATTAAACTCAGCTGTTTCATCGGGGACAGCGGACCCTCTGGCTCATCAAGCAAATAAAAACCGTTTGTGCGAAATCTTGATTGAAAAAACGCCAAAAATCTCTCTCCATGGGACAGGTTGTCAAGCCCTCTCCCGTATAGTTCCTCAATTTCCCCGATCACTTTATGATAAGGAGAGGCTGCAAGCTGACGGGCCAAAATCGATTTGTCCCGGTACTCATTCAACTTCCACTAGCCTTTTTGCTGCCTCTGCTCTCATGCGCGTGACATTGCGGGCATATGTCAGAAAGTCATCTGCTTTTAAATAAAAGCCTTTTTTGGTTTTTGCACTCCATGAAAGCTTTAACTGACGGGAAAATCTCCTGATATCGTCATCATCTGCTGATGCAATGCGGATTAAACCGGAATGCTCAGCTATTGCTTCTAGCAGTGTTGACTTACCGCTCCTATTTTCTCCTGCAAGAATCGTTACCGGTGCAT
The DNA here is from genome assembly GCF_030817055.1 of Bacillus sp. V2I10. Taxonomy (NCBI): domain Bacteria; kingdom Bacillati; phylum Bacillota; class Bacilli; order Caryophanales; family Bacillaceae; genus Bacillus; species Bacillus sp. V2I10. The sequence goes on from NZ_JAUSYV010000001.1 coordinate 3,925,694, forward strand.
CAAACGACAAGTAAGAGATTCTTTAAACAGCGGAAGTCCATATGGATACTCCTGCTTTTTATTATCAGGGACAAAGCTGACTCTCTTTAAATGCACCACAGATCTCTCCTTTTTTTTTATTATACGACACCTCTTTTTTTCTTGTCTAAAGGGAATGATAACGGTATCATTTTACATAAAAAGGAGAATGTCCATGTGCGGCAGATACACCTTATTCGCAGAATATGCGGATCTTGTAGATCGATTTCATATAGGCGCAGCCATTGATGAAGATGAGTATGTTTACAGTTACAACATCGCTCCTTCCCACGAAGTACTGTCAGTCATTAACGATGGCACTCAAAATCGAATGGGGTTATTAAAATGGGGGCTCATCCCTCCTTTTGCAAAGGATGAAAAAATCGGATATAAAACAATCAATGCCAGATCAGAAACTTTAGCCGAAAAACCAAGTTTCAGAAATGCTTTCAGGAATAAAAGATGTCTTGTTCTTGCCGATTCTTTCTATGAATGGAAACGGCATGAAGGCGGCAAAACACCGATGAGAATTAAAATGAAATCAGATGAGCCCTTCGGTATGGCAGGCTTGTGGGAATCATGGAAATCGCCAAATGGCAAAACCATCTATTCCTGTACCGTTATCACAACCGAACCAAATGAGCTGATGAGCTCCATTCACGATAGAATGCCCGTTATCCTGAAGCCCGAAGACGAAGCAAGCTGGCTCGACCCATCCAATCATGATCCAGATTATCTTCATCAGTTTTTGAAGCCTTTTGACCAAACGCAAATGGAGGCGTTTAAAGTATCTTCTGAAGTAAATTCTCCTAAAAATAATGGGGTGCATTTGATTCGGGAGATTTGCTGAATATGAACATGAGGGTTCTGCGGCGATGATCGATGGTGAAAGAGACTGAGCTGACCAAATGTCAAAAATATGGGTTGTTCACATTTATACGGAATTCATTCTGAAAGTATAGGAATAATGGGAGAAAGCGTCGGAAATGATTCAAAAAGTCTGGGAATTTATTTTCAAAGCATCCAAATAAGGGCTTTCATCCAAGTATGCTTAAAGACTGTAAAACATCAAAAAACCAGCTCCTGAGGTAGGAACTGGTTTTAAATGATTAAAGAAAGAAGCCACAATTGCCGTAACTTACGTAAGAAAGTTTTAAACCACCACTTCTCAAAGTGGGTGTTTGCAGCAGCTTTCCTGTCTTCCTCTGCTAATGGAGAGGCATGACATTTCAGATGCGATATAAAACTCCCTATTACAGCTTAAAGGTTAAAACTTAATTATCATTACGTACAATGCAGCTTGTAGTAGTATATTACATCATTATAAGGCAGCGGTCAACCGAAAAGTTTCAATACCCCAAATAAGGATTAAACAGCAGAATTCAGTTTTTTTACCAGTCAGCCGCATCCATGCCAGGATCATAGATCCAATCCTCAAGATGGATTCGATATTCACCGATAAAAGAGATGCCTTCCTCTTCTAATAATTTTTTTTGCAGTCTGCCGGCCTCCGTCTCCTTCATGCCGATTTCCCCCTTGGAATTTATGACACGATGCCATGGCAGACGATGCTTTTCGCTCATCGAATGAAGAATGCGGACAACCTGCCGCGCTCCTCTCGGCTGACCGGCGCACCGCGCAACTTGTCCATATGTCATCACTTTTCCGGCTGGTATTGATCTAATAATTAATAACGCTCTTTGAGTAAAAGTCTCCATCTTTGATCTCCCTGTTCAATAATATTCATCCTTCTATGATAAACTAAAAATAATATGGATTTCACTACTGACAGAGAGAGGTGCTGATCATGGCAAAAAGGATACAGATACCATCAAATCTCTTAACCCATCATTACATTCAGAACGAACAGACCAAATTGAAGATCGTAACACCACATTATGAGCTGGATCCAGATCTTTATTTCTCAGAAGAACTGTCAAAAGCATTTAAAACAGAAGCTATGGAGCTTTTTTATTCGTATGTACGCAAGACTAACCGCATGGAAGGCGAGAATGAATTTGAATTTAAGTAAAAGCAGGTTGACCCGCCAGATTTCGAGTTATAATAAAAGCAGGGTCTAATTTCTTTGAAATAGGATGGTGACTATATGAAGAACCGAGACAAGCGTCAAAAACGCAAGCGTGACATGCTGAAGGACTATATAAAAAGCAGGTTAAAGAATTTAAAGCCAAAAACGAGCAAGTCACCCGTATCAAATCATCAATCAGGACGTAAATAATAAATAATCATTTTTTATTAGGTAATCCTGCGAACCTGTGCTAAAATGAAAACAACCATTTAACAAAGCTTGTAACATGATACCTCCCCCCGCTCAAGGATTTGAGCGGGGGTTTTTATTGTTCAAAAGGTTTTCTGGCTATTCATCCTCTCTAAATAAAAAAACACTTATCCTCTCCAAAGGATACCTGCGCTTTTGAATTCAAAGAGAAGGCAAAACATATTAAAGATGTTTGGCAGAAAGAAAAAATAGAGGTAAGATGCGGAACGTCTTTTATTCGGTTTTGGAGTTAGTGAGATGCCTATGCATTAGGAAGAAATTGAAACAGAAATATGCTGCGACTTGTTCAAAATGTAATGAATAATATGCAATTGCGAACATCTGGCCTAAAGCCAAATACTGCTGCTATAACAGAGTTCAAAGGAATGTGTACCTGACAAAAATCACAAACAAATATCTATCTATTCACATAAAAACGAACAATTCAACATGGGCATCATTTTCAATTAAATAATAATCACACCTGATTTCCACTTGAATTCAGCAGCTATCGACGGACAAAATAGTTTGCACAACTGGAAATTTTCTCTAACAAAATACTTGTCATGGTGGCAATAAAGGCACTTCCGATAATATCAGACGGATAATGATGTCCTACCCAAATTCGTGAGAAGCCCGTCAACACAGATAATCCCCACATGATTGAGCCAAAGATACGATCATAAAGAAAGATAGTAGTAGATATAGCAAATACAAGCAGAGTATGTTTACTTGGAAATGAAGAATCCATTTTTGAAGGAATGAGTATGCCGATCTGTCGTTTCACAAACGGCCGCTGTTTAAAATAAACCATTTTTACCAAAGTATTAATAAATAATGTTATCCCCGCTGATATCAACGCATTTCGTGACACTTTTTTGTAAGAATTATTAAATCGCATGAAAATTAAAACAAAAATAAACACATAACGAATCTTATTTGATATCAATATCATCAGCCAATCAATTGGAGAACAACGTCCAGAAAGCTGATTGATTGTCTTAAATACTTTGTAATTCATAAAAATGTCTCCTGACTTTATTGTTACACCTAAAATTCCCTTCTAAGCGAGAAATATGTAAAAATCGGGAAAATGAATTTTCTCTAAGTTAGGTGCTCCTTTATGAGATTCAAGGTTTAAATAGGTTATTAATTAAGTTTAGAAAAAGCACATTCCACTATATCAGGAGTGCGCTTCTCTTTAGAACCAGTATTTAGAAAAACTTCCATGACAGCGTTTCATATCTAATGCTATTCATTCATTATTGTAAAGAAAAACGATGCTTTCATCATTCTGAATATCAATCTTTCGAGTTATACCATTCCCATTAACCATTAACTTTTTAAAATAGGACTTACTTTTTCTAGAGCTTCTTGTAATTTTTTACTATTTTCACTATACATATGCTTTGCCTCCGTTGATTCAGTTCCAAGGGCAAACAGCTCTAAATCCGCCTGACATTTTTTCATTGCGGCGAAAACTAAAGGTTTTTCTTGAGGAGTTGGAACCTGAAGTTTATCATCAAAGAGGTCAACGGTTAATTGTCCGTAAGAATCTACCTGTCCAAGAAAAACATTTTCAATGGTAACTCCCTGTTTTTCCAGTTCAGTTTTCAGCCAATTTCTGCTTCGGCCAATAGTAGACAGCGGCTCATTTAAGATTTCTCCATCCATAATGACGGTCTGGGGTTCCTTAATGGAAGCAACATTCAAGTTTACATCTTTCGGAGTTAAAGGCTGATTTTCTTTTTTTAATAGAACACTTAATTCCCCGGTCGGCTCTAATAACGCAAATTCCACATCAGCCACCTGGAAGACATCCTTCTTTCGAAGCAATTCCAGCAACTCATCAGTTGTGTATTTTTCCTTTTTCAAGTTATCTTCCATGATTTTCCCATCTTTAATAAAAATGGTTGCTTTCCCTTCTATAAAATTGCGAAAGACTTTGCTTTTTAAAGAAATCAAACCTGCAAAAAAAGGCATAGAAGCGAAGATCAAGATTCCGATTATCCCGTTAAACATGTTCCTTTCAAGCCCCATAACAACTTCTCCTGCAATACTTCCAATTGTAATGCCAGTGACATATTCAAAAAATGAAAGTTCGGAGAGCTGCTTTTTACCTAACCATTTTGTAATTAGAAATAAGACAACTACAAATAATAATGACCTTACTACTACATCTAACCACTCAGGCACTGTTTTACACCTCCTGTTTAAGAATGGTTTATCCTAAAAACCTTTATATTGAGACTCTTCTCGTTCCAATTCCCCAATTCGTTTTTTTAAATCTGCCGATATTTCATGCACGATCATCATGGTTTCATGTAATGTTCGTTTTGATTCATTAGCTTGAGTCCGTAACGCTAAACTTGATAGATCAGCCTCAATACCTTTTAGCTGAGCAAAACATTGTTTCACATCTGATGCGATGGTCACTACGGTTCCTCCTTATCCTTTAGGTTTAAAAAGCAAGGCGCCAATCATTCCGAAAATGATGGCAGCAGAAATACCGGCACTTGTCACTTCAAACATTCCCGATATTACACCGACTAACCCGTGTTTTCCAGCTTCTTCCATCGCACCATGCACAAGGGAATTTCCGAAACTCGTAATCGGAACCGTAGCTCCTGCTCCTGCAAAATCGATAAACGGTTCATATAAACCAAATCCATCAAGAAGGGCACCAATGACAACGAATGTACTTAATGTGTGAGAAGGTGTGAGTTTAAACACATCAAACATAATTTGCCCAACTACGCAAATCAAACCGCCTACGACAAAAGCCCAAAAGAAAATCATAATCGTTATTCACCTCCGTATTCTATCGACACCGCATGAGCAATACAAGGAATCGTTTCATTTTGCTGAAAGCTTAAAGGCGATAATAAAGCACCTGTCGCTGCAACCAATATGCGTTTAAACTCACCTTTTTTCATTCGGTTTAATAAGTGACCATATACGACCGTTGCTGAACATGCCGGGCCGCTTGCTCCAGCGAGTACTGGCTGCCCTTCCCGATAGATCATCATTCCACAGTCCAGATACTGTTTTTCATTTATTGGGGTTCCATGTTTTTTAAATAAATCAAGTGAAACTTCGTGACCAATCTGACCAAGATCTCCTGTTACAATCAAATCATAATAGGAAGGATCTAGATTTCGTTCTGTTAAATGAGCCTCAATCGTATCAACCGCAGCCGGAGCCATCGCACCTCCCATGTTAAATGGATCGGTCATTCCCATATCAATGACACGGCCAATCGTAGCAGATGTAACACGAGGGCCCTCACCTGACTGACCTAACAAAGCAACTCCTGCTCCAGTTACAGTCCACTGTGCTGTTGGTGGTTTCTGCCCGCCGTACTCAGTCGGATAACGGAACTGTTTTTCAACAGCAGTGTTATGACTGGAAGCTCCTGTTAATAAATAGTTGGCGCCTTTGGTGTTAACAAGATAGGCGCCAAGAGCAAGTCCCTCCATTGAGGTTGAACAGGCGCCAAACAACCCAAGATATGGTGTCCCTAATGTCCGGCACGCAAAGCTTGTAGGCGTAATTTGATTAATAAGGTCTCCTCCAAGGAAAAACTGAATTTGCTCCTTTTGAAGACCAGCTTTTTCAATAGCTCTTTGACTGGCTTCTTCAATTAGAACTTTATGGGCTTTCTCGTAGGAATCTTGTTCTAACCATAAATCGGAATGTAGAAGATCAAAATCTTCAGCCAGCAACCCTTTTGCTTCAAATGGTCCGCCGACAGTTCCAGTGGAGAGAATGACCGGCTTCTGCTCAAAAATCCACGTACGATGACCCATTAACATTACAAACCACCCCACTGGATAAGAATGGTTTTGATTGTAGCAATCACAAACGCGGAAAAAGTACCGAACAAGATGACAGAGCCAGCTAATTTAAACATATTACCGCCTACACCTAACACAAACCCCTCTGTTCGATGTTCAATGGCTGCGGATATGACTGCGTTTCCGAAGCCGGTAACAGGAACAGCAGAACCAGCCCCTCCAAATTGTGCGATTCGATCATAGACTCCAAAACCTGTAAGAAGCATGGAAATGAAAATCAAAGTACCAACCGTCGGATTTCCAGCTGTTTGGTCAGTAAAATCAAAATAAAAAATATAAAACATTTGAATACACTGTCCGATCAAGCAAATGAATCCACCCGTTAAAAATGCTTTTATACAATTTTTAAAAACCGGTCTTTTTGTTTCCAGCTGCTTTTCAAGGGTTTGATACTCTTGTTGTACAGGTGTTAATTGTTTCTTTTGCTTATTTGACATGCCTGCCCCTCTTTCATCATGCTTTTTCCTTCATAAGACTTTTAATTCTATCGAAATCTTTTTTTAATGATTTCATTTGGGTATGATCTTTTTGCAGTTTTTGTTCTAATTGTTCCAGTTCCAAATAAATTTTTTGATCAGTGGAAACGAAGATTTCATACTCGGAATGCATTTTTTCTAAATCTGATTTCAGTTTCTTTTTGATGCTCTTTAATCGAAACCGATCAAATTGGTGGACTTTTACTGCCAATAACAGCTCCTTATCTGTATTCACAGCCTTTACGGACGAAATCTCCTCTTCTTTTGCTACTTTTTCTTTTGATTGATTGGCAACAGTTTGTTCAATCGGGCTGCTTGTATGTACATATTCGATATTCATATCATCATTTTCAGACACTTGCTGATTCAGATTCCCGTTGCATCCTGATCCAACTCCCATAGCCGCTACTATAATAAGACAAATGTTTAATGTCTTTATCTTATTTTTCATGGAATCACCTATCCGTTTCTATCGATAATAAAGAAGGTTGATTAAGTCAACCTTCTTTGTTGTAATTATTGTTTGTATTGAGGTTCTTCTTGTTCGATTTCTAATAAACGTGGAGTGATACTGTCAACAACAGCCTGTGTTTGTTGAGCAGCTTGCTGGTAAAGCTGTTTTGCTTGCTGATTATCGGTACCAAGTGCAAAGGTTTCTAAACTGGCTTGTGCGCTTTTTAATCCAGCTAGTGTTTGCTTAACTTGTGCTCCTACTGTCATTTTTTGATTCCTTCTTTCTTTTGATTTGTTAAGGTACAATTTGTATTGTTTCTTATTTTATTTATTTTATGTATATCAACTGCATTGGCTTTCTTCACTGTTTCCGCATACTCTTCACTTTTCTGACCGCTCATACTCACCCTTACTGCCCGGTCTGAATTTATGAAAATAAAATTGGACACAAAAAAACAGCCTCTATAAAAGAGACTGTTTTATATGTCAGCTTAAAATTAAGCTTTTTGAACGTTAGTTGCTTGAGGTCCGCGTTGACCTTGCTCTACGTCAAATGTAACTGCTTGGCCTTCGTCTAAAGATTTGAAACCTTCGCCTTGAATAGCTGAGAAATGAACGAATACGTCTTCTCCGCCTTCGCGCTCGATGAATCCGAAACCTTTTTCTGCGTTAAACCATTTTACTGTACCTTGTTCCATTGTTGTTGCCTCCTCGTATGCTTTAGCATACATTGTGTTACTATCCTTGCTCTCATTGATAACAAAAGGTGAAAAGTTTTAGCACTTGTTCTTTCCTTGCGTACCGAACAAAAATAATTCTTAATAAACATAACATGTATTCTTTTAAAAAGCAAATTTTGCTTGAAAATAATTTCGGATTTTATCAGCGATTGTCGATTTTCTCCGGATACATATCATGATTCATCAAGCGGTGCTCCGCCATTTGTTCGTATTTTGTGCCGGGTTTTCCGTAGTTTGTATAAGGATCGATTGAAATTCCGCCGCGCGGAGTAAACTTGCCCCATACTTCAATATACCTTGGATCCATCAGGTCAATCAGATCATTCATGATGATGTTCATGCAGTCTTCATGGAAGTCTCCGTGATTGCGGAAGCTGAATAAATAAAGCTTCAATGATTTGCTCTCAACCATTTTTTTATCTGGAATATAGCTGATATAAATGGTTGCAAAGTCAGGCTGCCCTGTTTTTGGACAAAGACTTGTAAATTCAGGGCAATTAAATTTCACAAAATAATCGCGGTATTCGTGTTTATTATCAAATGATTCTAAAATGTCAGGGCTGTATTCGAATAAATAATTTGTTCCCTGATTGCCAAGCAATGTTACATCTGTTAGTTCTGAATCTTGTCTTCCAGCCATAATCAGCCGTCCTTTCTTAGTTAAACTCCTCTTTTGTTTCCCCAAACAAGGGTGTGCAGCTGCGGCAATACGCGCGCATTGTTTAAATCTACTTCTGATACTGCCCGGTCTATCAGCCACTCGTATCTTGTAAGCAAATGAGCAATTAATTTCCCATCATCCGGTTCTTGGACCAGATCATTTCCTACCTGAAGAAAAAAAATGATTTCCGGGTATTTCTTGTGAACCATTTTCGCATACTCCAAATCCTGCTCATCAAACACAACTACTTTTAAACTGGCATGAAGGAGACGGTTTTTTTCCGTTAAATAGCGGACAATTTCATCCAATTTATCAAAGTCAGTCTTCATTCCCGAGCTCGGCGGCTTTGGCGAGATGGTCAAATCATCAATTTGATCGAACCAGGGCTGCAGACGGCTGCCCTGTGTTTCAATTGCAACTTTTACTTTCTTTTCGTGAAGAAGTTCAATCAGTTCATTCAGATTCCCAAGTAAAGCAGGATTTCCGCCTGAAATTGTCACGTGAGAAAAATGGCTTCCGCCAAGTTCGAACAGCTCTGACCAAATTTCTTCCGCTGTTAATTGTCTAATGTCATCTTTTGCGGATCCGTCCCAAGTGAAAGCAGAATCACACCAGCTGCAAGAATAGTCACAGCCTGCTGTACGGACAAACATCGTTTTTTGACCAATAACCATTCCTTCTCCTTGAATGGTCGGACCGAAAATTTCTAAAACGGGAAACTTTTTCATCCATTTTTCACCTGCTTGGGGCGGTACATTACGTAGCTTGTAGGTGTTTCGCGGACAAAAACACCGACGCATTTCGGTTTGTGCCCCAGTGTATCCAAATGCTGCTGTATAATTTCATAAATCGTGCGCGCCACTACTTCAGTAGTAGGAAATTTATTTGGATCATGATCATCAAACACTTCATTTTCATTTAGAATTGTATGGTCAAAGCGGTCGTGCACGAGCTCCTTGATATGGGCAAAATTTATGAGGAACCCGGATTGATCAAGCTCATCTCCCGCGACAGTTACATTAATAAAATACGTATGACCGTGGATACGGCGGCATTTGCCTGCTTCCTCATTCGGCACGTAGTGAGCGGCAGATATCTGCATATCTTTGTTCAGCTCATAAGAATAAGGGTGGAGTGTTTGCGGGTACATTTGCTGAAGCATTACGCCTCTCCTCCTTTTGCAGCCAGATAATCGTCAAGGCCTTTTTTCCTTAAGTGACATGCTGGACATTCTCCGCATCCTTCTGCGATAATACCGTTGTAGCATGTGAGCGTTTTTTTCCTAACATATTCCAGTGCACCAAGTTCATCTGCAAGCTTCCATGTTTCCGCTTTATCAATCCACATAAGCGGTGTATGAATGACAAATTGATCATCCATTGCTAAATTGATGGTGACGTTGCATGATTTTACGAACACGTCGCGGCAATCCGGATACCCGCTGAAATCTGTTTCACAGACCCCTGTAACAATATGCTTTGCTCCGATTTGCTTAGCAAGGACGGATGCAAACGTCAGGAAAAGCAGATTTCTTCCTGGGACAAATGTTGAAGGAAGTTCGCCTTCCTTATGTTCAATTTCAATATCATCTCTTGTAAGAGCATTAGGTGCAAGCTGATTTAATAGTGACATATCCAAAAGATGGTGACGTACTCCAAGTTCATTTGCAATGGTTTCTGCTACTTCTATTTCAAGCTTGTGGCGCTGGTTATAATTAAACGTTACAACTTCCACTTCTTTAAATTGCTTCATGGCCCAAAATAAACATGTCGTACTATCCTGGCCGCCGCTGAAAACAACTAGTGCTTTATCGTTTTTCATCTATATGTCCTCCTCATTCGAAGAGAGCATTCTTTCACAACCCCGATTTAAAAATCGGCATAAGAAAAGACACCCTGATATGTTCAGAAGTGTCTAGCATGTAAAATCCCCAACTAAAAAACTATACCTCTAACAGGATACAGTTCATACTTAGTTTTTTATAGAGGGTTGTGCTAGAACCTCTCCCGCACAAACTGCGCGGAATTTATCAATATTTTTACCGTTCATACTATACCACGAACAGACAAACACTTCAATCTTATTTTATTCAGGGGGGGGGGGGGGCAGGTCATGCCTAATAAACCGATCCTAGTCTAATTGAAATCAAATTTTTGGATTACCCCTTCCATCTACACAATCACCTTTTTCATTCTTGCCGTGCACAGTATGATGGCAGACAGATATCTTGCAGAAAACGATTATTTCAAGCATATACCATCTGTTTTTTTTAACAGATAAGGAACTTTCTCATACCATACAAAGTGCCACTTCCACTTCCTTATTAACGATGACGACAATTACGTTTTCGTCCGTTCTTGTCGTGCTGACAACATTCCTGGCTAATTTTTCACCGCGGACGATGCACAACTTCAACTCAGAATCCAAAATTCAGCGGGTTCTTGGAGTTTTCATAGGGGTTACATTTATTCTCTGGTACTGCTTAATCAAGTTAGAGAAAATGAGACCAGCAACTTTTTTTTCGTGCCAACTCTTGCGATTATCGTTGCCTTCATCTGCGTCGGCATGTTCGTTTTTCTCATTCACCATATGACAGAATGGATTAAAGTAGATAATGTCATTTCAAATATAACAAAAGATTTTTCAAGTATTTACCTGTAGCAAGTTTTATTAATTTAATCATTAGTGTACTTAGTCTAATTGGTCATAAGAAAAAATGGTGGAAAAATAAAAATCCTCTATCTCCCAGTTCTATAGATTTCTTATATATATTAGGTCCATATTAAGTAGCTACACTATGGATATTTAAACTAACATTCGGAAATTTCCCCAAATACTTAATTACAAATATGGTATTGGATTTTATTAACGCCTTTCCTTTTGCTTCAATTTCAGAAAAAATGGGAATATTTGAATTTAAAAAAGCGAAACATATTACTTGGTATTTCATATGTGTACTTATGGCAATTTTAATTTATGGGTATCAGTACTTAGTGGACCAATCAATTAGGCAAACAAATAGTTCTCAGTCAAAGTTCTAAGCAATTTTATAAGAATTTCCATAGTTCTATAATCTCTACAGAATGATGAAATATGAAGATTCCACCTAAAAGAATGAATGAAGAAAATTTAAAAGAAGACTTTTTTGCCTATGAGAAACATTATATTTAAAGTTCTTCGCTCATTTTTTCTTTTAAAAAAATTATTCTAGAGAGGGATAACTAAAGGTCCAGACGTTAATATTTAGGATATAGATTTATCACCGAACACATATTGACATATCGCATTTTTTAGATATAATAAAAGACATGAAGCCTATTGAAATCTTTAAAGCCTTATCTAATGAATCAAGGTTACAAATTTTACACTGGCTAAAAGAACCTGAACGTCATTTTAAACCCCATGAAGGGATTGATATGAGAAAAACAGGGGTATGCGTTAGTCAAATAACAGAGCAATTAAAAATGACGCAATCAACAGCTTCTCAATATCTCACTATACTTTTGCGAGCTGGTTTAATTAAGACAGAGCGTATTGGAAAGTATACGTATTACAAAAGAGATGAGGAAGCCATAAGAAATATTGCAACCGTTCTTGAGCAAGAGATTTAAAGTAAATTAAACTGAATCCTCGTAAAGGATTCAGCTTTATTTACACCAAACATATCGATATATCACGATATGTTTATATCAATCATTAACATATCGTCTTTTCTAGATATGTAAATATATTATATTTAAGGAGTGATTATTTTGTCTAACACATTTAAAATTTATATTTTAGCACTTATAAGTTTTTTAGTTGGAACATCGGAGTATATTATCTCAGGTGTTTTGGATAACATTGCAGATTCACTAGGAATCACTTTGGCGGCTGCGGGCCAATTAATTACCATATTCTCGCTTGTCTATGCCATCTTTACACCCATTCTTATGGCACTGACATCAGGCATGGATAGACGCAAGCTTATGATCGTATCTTTAGGCTTGTTTGTGATAGGGAACATACTTGCATTCGTATTGCCGGGGTACACCTTATTTGTTTTATCAAGAATTGTAATGGCACTAGGGGCTGGTATGGTAGTAGTTACAGCTCTGACTATCGCGGCAAAAATAGCACCTGAGGATAAACAAGGTAGTGCGATTGCCACTATAATAATGGGCTTTACAGCATCTTTAATCCTTGGTGTTCCTCTAGGGCGAATTATCACAGATGCATACGGCTGGAAAGTGGTATTTGGCGGAATTGCTCTACTTGGGTTTTTAGCGATGATCATAATCTCATTAGTAATTCCACCTACTAAAGGGGATAAACCGGTTCCATTAATGCAACAGCTTGCACTTCTAAAGGATCGAAAAGTAGCGATTGGTTTATCAATCACCTTCTTCTGGCTTGGAGGGTATTCAGTCGCTTACACCTACTTAGCTCCTTACCTGTTGAACATTTCGGGTATCAGTGAAAAATTATTGAGTGGGATTCTGCTTATATTCGGTGTCGCTAGTTTATTTGGCTCGAAATTCGGTGGTTTTAGTACAGACAAATGGGGTGTGTCACGTACACTAATAGGTTCGATGCTTCTGCACATTGCCATGCTTATTCTTTTATCATTAATTACCCACACTTATGTCGGTGTTTTAATCATACTAATATTGTGGTCTTTTGCAGCTTGGGCATCAGCTCCAGCACAACAGTTCAACTTGGCGACCATAAAACCAGAATCGTCAGGTGTACTTCTAGGACTAAATCAGTCAATGATGCAACTATCGATGGCTGCAGGCGCAGGAATTGGTGGGATTTTTGTAGAAAAGGTATCGCTGGGTTCCATCACTTGGATAGGAGTACTCGGATTAGCTATAGCCATTATTATGACATTAATAGCATCTCGTGGTAAATCTAAATAAATAGATAAAAACAATGTGAAAAAGAACAAAAGGTTTCAATATAAAAAGGTTTCTCTTTAAGGTTTTTAATACAATTTCAAATTGAAAGTTTTAGACAGGTTGCTGTTGCTCAGGCAACCTTTTTTCTTTGGTTTTGGTTCAAAAAAGTTCAACACAATTGCAAGGATATACTGATACTATTACTCTAAAAAAGGCATGATCAGTATGGAAAACCAAAACTTGCAATAGGGTAGTCCCGATAATGGACTACAAATATTTCTCCATTATTATGTAGGATTTACCCTCTTTTATAAAACTGGAGTTGGTTTCTCGCAAACCAAATTTTTTGTAAAAATTCACCTTATTCTTTCTGGCATTACACCAAATTCTCTTAACGCCGTAAATCTTTGCTTCCTTAAATACATAGTTTAACAAAGCACTTCCATATCCCTTACCTTGTTCTTGTTGAACAGTAGCAAATTTTCGGAATTGACCTTCTTCATTATTAATAAAAAGTGTGATGACAGAAATTAGGATGTCTTCTTTGAAAAGACCAAAATGAATAGCTAAATGATCATCTTCTAACTTAATGTAGTCAAAAGCCTTATGGGACCACATCACTTTATGCCTTAATTCCCAAACTTCTTCCTTATCTACTTTTCTAATCGTGGTTTCCATAGTCCTCTCCTTTGTCTTCCCTATAAAATAAGTAATGCAGGGAACCTATTAGTCTCCTATTTAATAGTATATTTCTGTTCCTCTTAAGTAAGCTCAATCGTTTACCAAACCGATTTCTATGCTCTTAATACGGATAAACTTTCCGAGCTACACCAAAAGGGGTTAAGTACCCAGTTTGGAGTGGAAAACAAGATCCTATATGTTTATTATTAGAACCTTCTCAATAAAAAACCTTTTAGGGAAGGAAGTGTAAATCGATAAGATCATATATATTTTTTGCTAATAGTAAAAATGTTACAGCAATAAACAATGCACGTACATAACCACTTCCTCTTTTAATGGCAAATTTCGAACCAGAAATCGCTCCAGCAATCCCTGCAAGTGCCATTGGTAATCCATAAGAATAATTTACTTCTCCTAAATACATAAACATCAACAAACCAGCAATATTACTGCCAAAGTTTAAAAATTTCGCATTACCTGCTGCCTTTATAAAATCAAATCCAATCATTTAAAAAAACAAATATTAAAAATGAACCTGTTCCCGGACCAAGAAATCCATCATAAAAACCAATAGCAAAGATTAAAACCATAAAAATAATGAAGTTTCGAGTGGACAATTTTTTATAGGTCGAGATACTACCCCAATCTTTCTTAAAAATGGTGTAAACTGCAACAGCAGCAAGCATTATCAACATCAACGGCTTAAGAACTTCAGGGTTCATCATATGAACAGTCCACGCCCCAAGCATTGAGCCGGCTGCCTTTTTGGTTTTAGGTCCAAATAAACCGTCCTCTTTAATCCCAACTTTGTAATTGTCATTTAACCAATCTTGGAATGATGTAATCTTATTCTCATTCTTAGGAGCATTGACAACTACTGAGCCTACCTGCGTATTAGGGGCTTCAACTGTTTTTTCTCCAAAAGTATCTGTACCGTAACCTTTGTATCTAAACTCTAAATGAGGTTTGTCTATAAACTTGTCCAATCACCCCCCCATGAAAATCCTAATCGTTTAGCGTAAGAAATAGCCTTTTTGATCTCATCTGATTCATAACCGTCCCATAAACAAACACCTTTATTATTTACTGGAACAAAATCTAAAGCTTGTCCAACAATGTGATATGATCTCATTGTTTGTGAAGTACCTGAAGCAATGTATTTCTTTTGCTGCTCAACAGTTCTTTTTGTTTCATAGATTAAGATATTAAGATTGTTTTTAACACAGTATTCGTACCATCCAAGTAGCTCACCTCTTCGAAGACCTGTATATGCATCGGTTCAGAGGGTCTTTACCAAGTTCAATTTTTACTGAATTTAACACTAATCTCTCAAAAAGAAGGAATCCACAAACTTCGGATTCCTTCTTTTTTTGCTATTTTTTGCTATTCTGAGTGCCTTCCTGCTCGAGCTCTTTAAACGATTTTACTTTGCCATGCTCATTTTGAGATTCTTTGCGGATATCCCATTGTCTCTGCTTTTGGCCTTTTGATTGTGTCATATTACAGGTCTCCTTTAATAAATAAGATTCAGGCTTATTTTAACCTCAGACGATGCTTTTTACGCAAAAAAAAAAGATGCTCGTAAAAGCATCTCATTGTGTAGCAGCAATTCCCTTCTGCAGAAGCGGGGAACTATCCGTCTTTTTTTTTCGGGTCAATTCGAGATAGCGGATATGGTGGTTTTCCATGTCCTTCACTTTAAAAGTAAAGGATCCGAATTCAACCAGTTCCCCTTTTTTGATATCGTATTTTTCAGTCAGCATCCAGCCGCCGATTGTATCAACATCTGTGTCATCCATATCAATTCCGAACAAATCGTTCAGTTCGCTTATTAATACTTTTCCGTCGATCACATACTGATCATCCGTGATTTTCTGGACAAGCGGCACTTCATCAGCATCAAATTCATCTCTGATTTCGCCTACGATTTCCTCTAATATATCTTCAACTGTTACAAGCCCAGCGGTTCCGCCGTATTCATCAATAAGAATGGCCATGTGAATATGCTCTTTTTGCATTTTAAGGAGCAGTTCTTGAATCGGCACAGAATCGATTACTTGAATAACAGGCCTAATATAGGTTTTCAATGAAAAATGATCGGTTTTTTTTGATTGAAATAAGTCCGTAAAAATTTCTTTAATATTCACCATACCGATGATATGGTCTTTGTCGCCGTCAACGACGGGGTATCTTGTATATTTTTCACTTTTGATAATCTTCAGATGCGACTGCAGCGTCTCTTCAATATCAAGTGAGACGATTTGGGTGCGGGGCACCATAATTTCTTTCGCAATCCGATCATCAAATTTAAATATCTTATTCACATATTTGTATTCAGATTGATTGATCTCTCCGCTTTCATAGCTTTCAGATAACAAGATTCTTAATTCTTCCTCGCTGTGTGCAAGCTCATGCTCTGAGACCTGCTTCATTCCAAAGAAACTCGTAAGGAGCCGTGCTGAGCCATTTAACACCCAGATCACCGGAAACATGAGGCGGTAAAAAGCCATTAACGGCTTTGAAAAGGTAAGCGTAATTCGCTCCGCTTTTTGAATGGCAACTGTTTTTGGCGCAAGCTCCCCCACCACTACGTGCAGAAATGTGATGACGGCAAAGGCAATTGTGACAGACAAGAACTGAACGCCTGAACTTGGAAGGTCAAACCTTTTGAAAACAGGATGAAGCAGCCTTCCGATTGCAGGCTCTCCAAGCCAGCCGAGGCCGAGTGCTGTAATGGTGATTCCAAGCTGGCAAGCTGATAAATATTCATCCAGGTTATCCGTTACTTTCTTAGCAGATAATGCCTGTTTATTTCCTTCTTCAATCAGCTGATTAATGCGGGAACTTCGAATTTTAACAATTGCGAACTCCGATGCTACAAAAAAAGCAGTGGCAGCAATTAAAATCGCAATAATGAACAAATTCACTATGTCCAAATAAATTCCCTCTTCCGCCTGAGACAGAAAAGGAGTCACCTCCTGAAAAATTTCAATCTATTAGGCATTGGATGGTGCAAAACCTTCTATGAAAAGTTAATACCCCATCTCATCACCTCTTCTGAAAGATATAAAAAATTCAGATAACATTAAAAACATCATAATATGAACAACTTCAGCAGTCAAACGGGAAATATGCCAGTTTTCTTCATAATTATGTTGATAATCAAGCCTTTATGTTTAAATTGTTTGATTATTCTCACTTTTTCGATGTTTTATTATTCTCAGGAAGAGGGTTTTTCCGGACCATCAATAAGACCAAAAAGACGATGCTCATATAGCCAAAGATTGGATATAGAAAGGCAATCAGCGAGCTGTAGCCAATTTGACTGACGAAAAAAGCACCGCTGAGCAGGATAATAATGATAAACATCCTTGGGATTGGAATCACCCGAACCAAATGGCGTTCAAGACCGAATAAATTACCGATGACAGATGTAAAAACTTCCCCGTAAATGACCAATATATAAATGAAAAAGAAGGAAAAAATAGATGCTTTCATGACCTCGGCCATTGGGATATCGTATAAAATCACATCAGGAAGTGTGGACAGGGCAAAGTGGCTGCTAAGCAAAATGAACGTAAGGAGGGCCCCTCCAACTATTCCTCCCCATTTTACAACGCGCTCATCTTCAATCTCCTGCGCAAGGGGAACAAGAACTGCTACTGCCATCGCAAGGTTAAAGGCTGAATAGGAGATGGCTGAGATCAGCCATTTAAATGATGGAGCATGATGAAGCTGAAATGATGAAAACGTATGGGCATCAAATGATGATACCGCAATAAGCACACTGAAGAGGATTAAAAGCGGCACGACAATAATATTGACGCTAAACAGCCCTTTGGAGCCGAAAGACATCGCGATGATTGTCAGAAGGATGGTCAGAAGCACGCCAAACTGCCTTCTGAATTCCAGCTGCTCCTCAAAAATAGCCCCTGCACCTGATAGCATCACAGATGTTACACCGAATAAGACAAGCAGCATAAAGAGATTAATAATAAATCCAAACGACTTGCCGAATAAGAAAAGATTAAAATCCTGGTACGATTTTGCTCCGATACGTTTTGAAATAATCATAATCTTTGCACCTAGATGCATAAAAAAGTACCCGCATATTAAAATACCGAGTATGCCAAAAAAGCCATACTGCGTAAAAAATTCTACAATCTCCCGTCCAGTTGCAAAGCCGGCCCCGACAACCGTTCCAACATATACAGCTGCGATTTGAACAACCTGAAACCATTGATTCTTCATCTTCTACCCCCGTTACGATGAATGCTTTTAGCTGAACTCTTACCATGTATATGAGACAAGGTGTTAAGAAAGAAGTAAGGATATGCGGGATACAGAAATATGGAGCCTTCCACTCATTGGGATGGGAAGCGGAGCTGAAAATAGCTGAATCATGATATTCGGCGAGTGGTATTTTGCTATATTTCGCGGGGATCGATTTTTATCAGGTACTTTCTGAATTTTATCGGGCTCTATCCCATATATTACAGGCACTATCCAATTTATATCCGTTATTCCAATTTGATTTATAGCACAATTTAATTCGTTTCAGCTGTCAGCGGCTAATAACTCATCCCAAAATTTTTTAAGCAAAATACTTGAAAGTCAAATAAGGTCAAACTATAATATGAATCAAGATCATCCTATGAGGTGATTTTTTACTCACTCAATTAGTCAAGGATAGTCAAAGTCAAAATATATATCAGGAGGTTTTCACTATGCTATGTCAACATTGTCAAGCTAAGAAAGCATCTGTTCATTTAACTCTTCAAATTAATCAGGAGCGTCAGCAAGTGCTGCTCTGCTCAGACTGTTATGCACAATATAGAAGCTCTGTTCCAAGCGGATCATTCGGAAATGTTCCCCCTTCTCAGCCATTCCAGCAAGGCGCAGAAGAGCAAACTCATAAACGAGGTAGCAATGGTCTTCTTGACCAATTAGGCCGCAATTTAACGCGCGCTGCAAAGGCCGGAGTCATTGATCCTGTTATTGGAAGAGATGCAGAGGTCGAAAGATTAATTGAAATTTTGAACAGGAGAAATAAGAATAACCCCGTTTTAATCGGTGAACCAGGAGTAGGTAAAACAGCTGTAGTAGAAGGCTTTGCGCTTAAAATTGCAGAAGGCGATGTCCCTGCTAAGCTTAAAAACAAGGAGGTTTACTTGCTTGATGTTGCTTCACTTGTTGCAAACACTGGCATACGGGGCCAATTTGAGGAAAGAATGAAACAGCTGATTTCTGAGCTTCAGCAAAAGAAAAACATCATATTGTTTATTGATGAAATTCATCTTCTTGTTGGTGCAGGGTCTGCCGAGGGTTCCATGGATGCAGGCAATATTTTAAAACCTTCTCTTGCACGCGGAGAGCTGCAGGTTGTCGGTGCAACGACTTTAAAAGAATACCGCCAAATCGAAAAAGATGCAGCGCTTGAACGCAGATTCCAGCCAGTCATGGTTTCAGAACCGTCCCTTGAAAAAGCCGTTGAAATCTTAAAAGGCATTCAGGATAAATATGAAAAATACCATGAGGTTACGTATACCGAAGAAGCCATTAAAGCGACTGTAACCTTGTCAAACCGCTACATCCAGGATCGTTACTTGCCTGATAAAGCGATTGACTTGCTGGATGAAGCCGGTTCGAAAAAGAACCTTCAGGCAGGCAGCGGCGAAGACATCAGCGAACAGTTAGCTGAAATCGCCAGAAAAAAAGCTCAGGCAACGAAGGAAGAAAAACTACGAGCTTGCTGCTAAATTGCGCGATGAAGAGCTCAAGCTTGAGAAAATGCAGACACCTGTTAAAGCTGTAGTCGATCTTGCAGATATTCAAGCCATCATTGAAAAAAAGACGGGTATACCAGTCGGAAAACTTCAGGAAGACGAGCAGGCTCAAATGAAAAACCTTAAGAATAAACTATCTGGAAAAGTAATCGGCCAGGAAGAGGCTGTTAAAAAAGTAGCCAAAGCCATCCGCCGCAGCCGTGCAGGATTAAAGTCCAAAGAAAGACCAATCGGGTCCTTCCTGTTTGTCGGTCCGACCGGGGTCGGTAAAACAGAGCTGACGAAAACCCTTGCCTCTGAACTGTTTGGTTCACGCGACTCGCTCATTCGTCTTGATATGAGTGAATACATGGAAAAGCATTCAATTTCAAAAATCATTGGTTCCCCTCCTGGCTACGTTGGCCATGAAGAAGCTGGACAATTGTCTGAAAAAGTCCGTCGGAACCCATACAGCATCATCCTGCTTGATGAAATTGAAAAAGCTCATCCTGATGTCCAGCACATGTTCCTTCAAGTGATGGAAGATGGCAGACTGACAGACAGCCAGGGCAGAACGGTCAGCTTTAAAGATACTGTCATCATCATGACAAGCAACGCCGGCATCGGCCATAAGAAAGTAACAGTCGGATTCGGAAGCAATGATGCCTTAAACGAAAGTTCTTTATTAGGCTCTCTGGGCTCATTCTTCAAACCGGAGTTTCTGAACCGTTTTGACAGCATCATTGAATTCAAATCACTTGAAAAACCGCATCTGCTTGAAATCGTCGATATTATGCTGGATGATTTGAAAGCCACATTGGCAGAACAAAAAATAACACTAATCATTACAGATGAGGCGAAAGAAAAAATTGCCGAACTCGGCTATCACCCTGCATTCGGTGCACGTCCGCTCCGCAGAGTGATTCAAGAGCATGTAGAAGATTCTATTGCTGACATCTTGCTTGACGGCAATGAGATCATAGAACTAGTTGTAGAGATTACGAATGATGAAATTTCTGTAAATGCTAAATAAAATGGAAAGAGTGCTGATTCAATGGAATTCAGCACTCTTTTTTTGCAATAATTTTATATGGATAAACTGGATGTCTGTACTCAAACTCAGCCTCATCCTCGACTTCAAGAACAATCGGGTGAATCTCTGAACCTCTTTGTGTCGGGTACCAGTGCCTGCCATCCTTCACCACAACGACAGAACCATCACCATTTCCGAAAAAAGCGAACGAGTCAGATTCAGCTCCATATTGATTAGTCAAAAAAGCTAATTCCCGCCGCATTTCATCAACATTTTCGCACGGCAGCCCAACTTCAAATGCATCATGCCAGTCTAATTGATGATCTGGAACCTCCGTCCTTTCAAGCATTTCAAGCACATTTCCTTCAGGATCATGAAAATATGCCTGTTTTCCTTTCCAGTATAAGTTCACTTCGCCTTCTTCGTTTTTCAGCAGAAGACTCTCTAATTCTTTAAACATGACGTCAAAAAACGATTTATTCGTTCTGAAGCATAAGTGATAATAGGTGCGGTTTTCTGCTTTAATAAAGGTTAAGCTGCTTAAACCGGCTTTCACGGTAAAACGATCCTTTTTTTCATCTGTCAATTTCATCTTTAAAATAACCGTGTAGAATGTTTTCATTTCTTCAAGATGCTTGCACTCTAACTGCACATGCACAAATTTCATTTCCATTTCCCCTCTCTTTTCTTTATTTTAAAAGAAGTGCCAAAGTTTGAATTCATTCTTTATACTGATCTTTTGTCCGACTAACAGATGAAAAAACCGCCAGCATATGCTGACGGCATTTTCATTACAGGTTTTTGTCATCCACGTTCTCAAGCCACTCTCGAATGTCGCCTGTGACCGATTGTACACATCCATCTTCAAAAGGTGAGATCAGGTTCGCAGTCTTTACTAATTCCAGGAATGATCGGCTTCCACCCTGTTTGCAAAGATGAAGATAATCCGCCCATGCCTGTTCTTTATTTTCATGCATTTTTTTCCAGAACTGCAGCGCACAAATCTGAGCAAGTGTGTAGTCAATATAATAGAAAGGAGAATTAAAGATATGTCCCTGACGCTGCCAGAATCCGCCTTCTTCTAAAAATTCGTTATCCTCGTAATTGCGGTGCGGCAAGTATTTCCGTTCAATCTCTCTCCATGCCTGTTTGCGCTCCTTCGGAGTGGCATCCGGATTTTCATAGATGAAATGCTGGAACTCATCGACGGTTACACCGTACGGCAAAAATAACAGCGCTCCGCTTAAATGGCTGAATTTATACTTTTCCGTATCTTCCTTAAAGAAGGTTTCCATCCAAGGCCAAGTGAAAAACTCCATGCTCATGGAATGAATTTCACAAGCCTCATGTGTTGGGAAGTGGTATTCAGATAAATTGAAATGACGGCTCATATAGACCTGGAATGCGTGTCCTGCTTCATGTGTCAAAACATCAATATCTCCGCTTGTACCGTTAAAGTTCGCGAAGATATATGGAGCTTTGTAATCTTCAATATATGTGCAGTATCCGCCGCCTGCCTTTCCTTTTTGCGCAAGCAGATCCATCAGATTCCGTTCAATCATAAAATCAAAGAATTCATTTGTTTCTCTCGACAGCTCTTCATACATCTTTTTCCCATTCTCGATAATCCACTCTGCATCCCCTTTAGGAGTAGCATTTCCAGTTGTAAATTGAAGCTTTTCATCCGGGAAAGCAAGAGTATCAAGCCCTAAACGTTCTTGCTGGCGTTCTCTTAATCGAGATGCCATTGGCACGATGTATTCCTTGATCTGATCACGGAAGTTCTTCGCCATGTCTGCATCAAAATCAATACGCTGCATTCTTTCGTAGCCCAGCTCCACAAAATTCGCAAAGCCTAATTTCTTTGCAATGAGTGTCCGGACTTTTACGAGCTTGTCAAAAATCTCATCGAATTTTTCTCCATTTTCAGCATAAAAGCCGAAATATGCGTCTGATGCACGTTTTCTCTTGTCGCGCTCTTTTGATTCAAGCAGCGGTTCAAGCTGTGCAAGTGTGTATTCTTTTCCGTCAAACTCAATTTTTGCAGAGGCAACAAGCTTCGTATACTCTGTCACGAGTTTGTTTTCTTTTTGCAGATCTTCAAGTACTTCAGGGGAAAATGTTTTCATCTGGGCGTCAGCAAGGGCAAAAATCTGTTTCCCGTATTTCTCTTCCAATTCATTGCGGAAATTTGAGCTGACAAGCGCTTTGTAAAACTCCGTATCCATTGCTTTAATATGCGGTTCAAGCTCATCAAGATAGTCCTGCTCTTCCTTGTAAAACTCATCATTTGTATCAATTGTATGGCGGATGTAGCAAAGGTTGAAGGCTGTAGAAAGATTGCCGCGAATGACATTCAGCTGATCAAGCGCCTCTTCCTGCTTTTCTAAGCTTTCTGCCTGCTTGAACAATTCAAGAGCCTCATGGAATGTTGCTTCAACTTCTTCCTTGCCCGGTCTTTTGTAGTCGTATTCCTGAAATTTCATATGTATTTCCCCACTCTCATAAAATAAATAACTTTCCCCTTCTTTTAATTCGAGAAAAAAGTCATGATTCCTCTGTTTCTCATTTAATTCAGCTCTTAAAGTTTATGAAAAGATGACGATATAAATAGTAACAAAACGTAACGAAAGAAAGATTTGGTGAGAGTATGGATAAAACGTCACTTATTGGATTAATTTTAGGCCTTGTCGCCGTTTTCGTCGGCATGTTTATGAAGGGTGTCAGCCCGGCTGTCCTGTTAAATCCGGCTGCATTGCTGATTATAATTGCCGGAACGATTGCAACTGTCGTAACCGCATTTCCCACAAGCGAGATTAAAAGAGTGCCGAAGCTCTTCGGCGTTATTTTTAAAGAGCAGCAGTCACACAGCATTCAAGAACTGATTCCCATGTTTTCCGAATGGGCCCAGGTTGCGAGAAAAGAAGGGCTGCTTGCACTTGAAGCTAAGATTTCGGATGTTGAAGATCCATTTTTAAAAAATGGGCTGAGCATGGCTGTTGACGGACAAAATGCTGAATTTATCCGGGATGTCATGACGGAAGAAATAGATGCCATGGAAGAGCGTCACTTAGCAGGAGCATCCATCTTTTCACAGGCGGGCACTTACGCCCCTACCCTTGGAGTACTTGGAGCAGTTGTCGGATTAATCGCTGCTCTTTCACATATGGATAATACGGATGAATTAGGGAAAGCGATTGGAGCAGCATTTGTGGCAACCCTTATGGGGATTTTCACGGGTTATGTTTTATGGCACCCTTTTGCAAATAAACTCAAAAGAAAATCCAAACAAGAAGCAAAAGTAAAGCACGTCATGATTGAAGGAGTGTTATCTGTTCTTGAAGGCCAGGCCCCGAAAGCAATTGAACAAAAGCTTGCCACCTACCTTCCGGCACACGAAAGAAAACAGCTTTTCGTGGAAGGAGAGAGTTTAGATGGCTAGAAAGAAAAAACAGAAACACGAGGAAGAGCACGTTGATGAATCCTGGCTTTTGCCCTATGCCGATTTATTAACGCTATTGCTCGCCCTCTTCATCGTCCTATTTGCCATGAGCTCAGTAGACGCGCAGAAATTCCAAATGCTTGCCCGGGCTTTCAACAGCACGTTTACAGGCGGAACCGGCGTTCTTGAATACCCAAGTCCGATCCCTGACGGTGAGATGGAAAAGCTGGATCAGGAGAAGGAAAAGAATCCGGAAAAAGAACAGCAGGAAACACTCGAGCAGGAGAAATTAAAAGAAATTCAGAAAAAAGTGAATGCCTATATTGCGGCAAACAGGCTTGAAACACAATTAAAAACCACTCTGACGGATGAAGGACTTCTCATCACCATTTTAAATGATATCTTTTTTGATTCGGGCAATTCCTCCATCCGCAAGAAAGATGAACAGCTGGCGAAGGAAATTTCGAAGCTTTTAGTCATGAATCCTCCGCGGAATATTATCGTCAGCGGCCACACAGACAACGTGCCGATTCAGAACGCAGAATTTGAATCCAATTGGCACTTAAGTGTGATGCGCGCTGTAAATTTCATGAAGCTTTTGCTTGAAAACGAGCAGCTTGATCCTAGAGCCTTCTCTGCAAAAGGGTTTGGGGAGTATAATCCAGTTGCAGACAACAAAACAAAAGAAGGCCAGCAAAAAAACCGAAGGGTCGAGATTTTGATCCTTCCGATTGAGCAGAACCAGTAAAAAAGTGTCCAATACGGACACTTTTTTTATTGAAAGATGATGGGTAATTGTCCACCGAGCTTGCCAATTAGGAGATAAATGGCTGAACGAGCATAAATCTGGGGTGTGGGCGAGGTCAAATGATAATGCGGCTGATATAGTACATATTCAGAACTAGATTACCCAGGCATTTTTAATGGGGATATTTTCTGTGAGAATAGCAGTCGAATGGAAAAAATCGAAGAGTCCAATTCAAGCGCACATTCCGGCTAACAACAGTATTATCGCCATCTCTCTCAAAAAAAAACACTTCCTAATTAGAAAGTGTTTTAATCCTGAAGATCCCGTGCATGATAGCCGACTTTTTTTATAAGATCAATGACGGTCTGCTTTTCTTCTGATGTCAGAATGCCGACAATTTCATCTAACCGCTCTTGATGAGATGGAAAAATACTCTCGATCAATTTCTTTCCTTTATCCGTAATTTGAGCAAAGGTAACGCGGCGGTCCTTATCACATGCTTTTCGGACAAGCAGTTCTTTTTGTTCGAGCTTGTCGACTACGTATGTGATGCTTCCGCTTGCTAATAGAATCTTCCCGCCAATTTGCTGAAGCGGCTGTTCCCCTTTATGATAGAGGAGCTCAAGCACGGCAAATTCTGTTGGGTTCAGCCCGAAGCTTGAGATGTGTTTATTCACTTGATCATTAATCTCGCGGTGTGCACGGGATAAAACGATAAATAATTTTAACGATTGTTCGATTTGCTGTTGATCTTTCATTTTCATCAATCCTTCGATAACTAAATATCTTGAATTCTAAATAATAATGATACAAAATTGCAGCTGAAATGTCAATATAGCATAGAAATTTTAAGAACAAATGACCTTCCAATTATGATTGAGAGAAGCTTGTACTTCTTTTTTCTCTAGTAAATAGTTCGCAATCAGCTCAGACATATCAACAGGAACTTCTTTTATGACTTCTTTTCCTTTGAACATTGTGTATTCTCCCCCGCCTGAGGCCCTGTAGTTATTCATTACAACGTCATATTCTCCATCACGTTCTAGCGGCTTTCCTTTTTTCTCAAGAAGCACGACCCGATCGCCGACTGGTTTTGAGACATCAAGTATGTACTCAATTCCTTCCCACATGTCATAGTTATAGTGCTGAGGCTTCGGATCCTGAAACTTCGGATTCACAATAACTGCGCCGTCCTCTCCGCACATAAAGTATGAGGCTGAACGTTCAAGAGCGGCTCTTATGTCGCTGCCTTTCAAACGAAGTACCTTCAAGGTATTCGGATAGATATAGTTTGAAACAATGTCACGCATGGTCGGATTTTCAGGGAAGCCTCTTGATGAATTATCAAAAAGAGCCGTGTTTGAGATCTCCGTGCCTGAGACATCCATTTGTACCTTATTAATAAATTCTATAAAAGCTGTTTTCACCATGCGTGCTGCGAAAGGATCTTCGATCAGCATGTTTCCGCTGATCTTTCCAATGGGCTGATCCAGCCACTTTTGTGTCTCTCTTTCGAAAGGCTGAATCAATTCTATTATGCTCTGATCTGTTTCATTAATGGTTAGATCTACAAGCTTTGATGTTTTCTCTTTAACGCATATTCCGTTTTCATTAACCGCAAAGGTGATCTCAATTTTTCCGGCAAAGCGTCCATTAAAGCCAGGCTGAACCACCGTTACTCCGTTTAATTCACCTGAAATGGAGCGATGCTGATGACCAGTGAGCAGCACATCAATTCCCTTAATCTCCTGGCAAAATTGATAGGCCTGATTCTCACCTGTAAGCGCTTCTGTCGGTTCTCCCGTCTTTAGGTCACGCTCAAAACCGCCATGGTATGAGACGATAAGCAGATCAGGCTTCTCATTCTTTTTAATATATTCCGTCCAATGCTTGGCCGATTGAAAAGCATCGTGAAATGAGAGTTCTTCAATATGCTTCGGATCTTCCCAGTTCGGGATATAATGGGTTGTTACCCCAAGAACCGCAACCTTTACACCGCAGTATGTCTTCATTATATAAGGTTTGCCTAATAATGGCTCTCCGTTTTCTGTGATATTAGCGGACAGCCATGGGAATTCAGATTGATCTGCAGCTTTTTTCAAAAAATCACTGCCGTAGTTGAACTCATGATTGCCGATTACCGCTGCATCATAGCCAAGCGCATTCATAGCCGCTATGACAGGGTTCCTCTGATCTGCAGCTTTTTTCGCATAATAGTAGGTAAGCGGGGTTCCCTGGATGCAATCTCCATTATCAATGAGAAGGACGTTATCATGCTCGTTCCTCTCTTTTTTGATGATCGTTGAAATTTTTGCAAGACCTAGGCATTGTTCCTCATTTGTGCTGTATATTAGCGGAAGAATATGACCATGAATGTCACTCGTCTGCAAGATTGTCAGTCTAACCGTTTCTATGAGAAACCCCTCCCTTTTCTTTCCATCATACCCAATATTCCCTTTCTCTACAATAGAAGGAACGCGCTTTTAGTTTAGAGCGGAATTCAGCCATCTTTCCTAGTACATTCAAATTAAATGGTTTATAATTCGAATAGTATGCTCTTAATCGGGCAATCTTTTATTTGGGGCGATAACTTTGCTGAAAGATCCTAATCGAATAAAAAAAGCATCGATCTATTTTCTGGTCGTGCTGATCCCATCCCTGCTAATCAATACATGCATTTATTTTTACCAAAAAGACAAAGTGATGGATCTCCATCGTTCTGAAGCAGCATTCATGATCAACATTCATAAAAATCAGATTGATAATTTAATTCAAGATACAAAAGCAAGGCTGGAATCGATGGCGCTTGTGCTTGAAGAAGAAAAGGACGAGAATAAAATTCAGCGAGTGCTAATGCAGGCGTATGATCAGGAGCCGCGTTTTTCAGGTCTTTATTTTGTTCATAAGAATGGTGACATTACAGCAGCTTCCAGAAAATTGATGAAAACAGTTAACCTTCAAAACCGGGCTTTTTTTAAAAGTGCCATTGCAACCAAACAATCGACTGTATCAGATGCCTACTTCGGTAATATTACCGGAGGATATATTGTTTCCGTTTGCACGCCCATTTTTAATGAGAAAGGTGAAGTAACAAACTTATTAGTAGCAGCTTTAAAAGTAGATTATCTTAAAAATATCATGAACGTCATCAGTCCCAGATTGAATATTAAGGTAGTGAATGAAAGCAATCATGTTCTTTTTGCATCAGGCAGCGAGAATGCGCCATCAAAATTGGAGCCTGTTCGGGTTTACCTTGATCAGATCGCGTGGAAGCTTGAGGGTGTGCCTGATTCAGAAATAAGTCTTAAACATGCAAAAGACATGATCATTTACATGCTGATCACATTCGGAATCTTAAACATCATTTTTATTCTCATCCAAAATTTCCTTTTAAAAAGAAGAGCTTTAATTGAACAAAGCCAAATAGATGCTCAAAAAGTAGAGCTTGTCGGAATGCTTGCAGCAAGCACTGCCCACGAAATCAGAAATCCGCTGACAGGTGTAAAAGGGTTCATTCAGCTTTTGCAGGAAAAATATCAGGACTCTGAAGATCAATTCTATTTTTCTGTCATCGATAAAGAGATCCAGCGCATCAATGAAATCGTCAGCGAGTTTTTAGTGCTCGGGAAACCGACTGCCCATCACCACGCAGACCACGATATTAATGCGATTGTGCTTGAATTATCCCCGCTGCTGGGGTCTGAAGCTAATCTTTATAATACAGAAATGGATATCCGGTTATATAAAGAACCTCTGCTTATTAATTGCACAAAGGATCATATCAAACAGGTGCTGCTGAATTTAGCGAAAAATTCATTAGAAGCAATCGACAAAAATGAAGGCAGATTAACCATCGAGGTGCAAAAACAGGGAGATTTCGCTGTAATCAGAGTAATTGACACGGGAAAAGGCATACCGGAAGATGTCATTTCAAAAATCTTTCACCCTTTCTTTACCATGAAAGATACCGGCACAGGGCTCGGACTTGTCGTATGCAAACGGATCATCTCCATGTACAAAGGAACAATCGCCATTGACAGTGTATTAGATAGAGGGACGAAAGTGACAATTGCTCTTCCTTTATCAGAAAAAGAGTGAAAAGCAAATGCTTTTCACTCTTTTTTTAGTTAGATGAAATATAAAAATTTTCGCATTTATGGTAAGAGGAAGCGTCTAACTCCACAAGGCGCTTGTACTTACTATATGTAAATATTCAGCTCGTTAAGATCTCTTCAATACGCTGCAGCGCATTATACCCTAATGCAACGTCCGAAGCCTTCGCGTTTTCAATAATCTGCTCTGGGTGAGAAGAACCGACAAGGGTGCTTGCCACATTATGCTGCCTCAGCGTCCAGGCAAGAGCAAGCTGGGCAAGTGTGATGTCGTGTTCCTTTGCAAGCTGATCCAGAAGCTCCACTTTTCGGTTCACCATATCATTCAGGATTTTCTTCATCCATGAATTCACGTTTTCTCCGGATGCACGGCTACCTTTAGGGATTAAACCTTCTTTATATTTCCCTGTTAAAATCCCCTGTGCAAGCGGTGACCACACAACTTGTGAAACGCCGGCATTTTCGCACATTGGAATAATTTCTTCTTCAATATCACGGTGTAACATATTGTACTGCGGCTGATTCACGATAATCCGGTCGAGCAGGTAGCGGTCTGCCACACTCATGGCTTCCTGTATTTGTGCAGCCGTCCATTCGCTAACTCCTGCATATAAGATCTTCCCCTGGCGAATAAGATCATCAATTGCCCGCAATGTTTCATCAAGCGGTGTTTCATGATCATATCTGTGACAGTAAAAAATATCGACATATTCGAGATCCATCCGCTTTAAGCTTGCATGGACCTGTTCCATAATATGCTTTCTTGATAACCCCTTATCGTTCGGCCCGTCCCCCATTGGCCAGAAAGCTTTTGTCGTCAGGACATATGAATCCCTTGGAAACGGCTTAAGTGCTCTTGACATGACAATTTCTGCTTTTCCGCGCTCATACACATTCGCGCTGTCGAAAAAGTTGATTCCCGCTTCATACGCCTTATGAATTATATCTGCTGCTGACCGCTCATCAACTGTTTTGCCGAATGTGAGCCAGCTTCCAAGACTGATTTCACTTACCTTTAACCCTGATCTGCCTAGCCTTCGATATTGCATCCCTATTCCCCCTGCTGTACATGATGATATTCCTTTGTCTTTAACTTATCAGAAATTTCAAAAATCGTAAAGGGAGAGAAGCGTTCACCTATCGACATTAACCGACAAGATGTTTCATTTCCCTCTTGATCTTTATGATTATTAGCAAGAATACAATTATTTGCTGAAAAAAATAACCTCATATGGCGAAAAAACAAGAATGAATGTTTTCGCTATCTTTTTTGGTTTTTTTTCGGCTATAATATGGCTATTACATACATGCACGAAAAGGAGTTCAGCCATGACTGAGGTTTTAATCGGAAGTACGTTATCAGCTCTAGCAACAGGATTTGGAGCTCTTCCCATCCTGTTTCTTCAAAAAACCATCACGCATAGATGGAGAGATATCCTGCTCGCCTTTACAGCCGGAATCATGATGGCGGCATCAATGATGAGTCTTCTGCCTGAGGCACTGAACCAGGGAGGAGTATTTCAGGTTTGTGCGGGACTTTTTCTGGGCGTGCTTGTTTTAACAACACTTGAAAAGAAAATCCCCCACATCGATCTTGAACATTCAAGATACGGAATCGAATTTGACCAGAAGGCTATGCTGATTATTGCTGCCATCACATTGCATAATCTGCCTGAAGGGTTATCAGTTGGGGTAAGCTACGCATCAGAGCAAAGTGAAACTGGAAATTTGATTGCTTTCGCAATCGGGCTTCAAAATGCTCCAGAAGGATTTTTGGTTGCCTTGTTCCTTATAAACCAGAATATCGGCAAATTCAAAGCCTTGCTAATCGCGACGATGACAGGTGCGGTTGAAATTGTCACTTCGCTGCTTGGTTTCTATTTAACTTCATTTGTAGAAAACCTTGTCCCCTATGGTCTGTCTTTTGCAGCGGGAGCCATGCTGTTTATCATCTATAAAGAACTGATTCCCGAAAGCCACGGGGACGGCAACGAGCGGAATGCGACCTATTCATTTATTCTCGGCATTCTCTTTATGATCGTACTGATTGAAACCTTATAAGAAATGCTTCTGAATCTTTAATCAAAAAAACCTAAAACTCCCGCGAGTAACGGGTACCGCGTTTTGGAGACGAAAATCGTTTTTCTCAAGTTGGCAAGTAAAATATTTGGTTAAGTCAATAGCATTAACAAACGCCCGATTTCTCTATCTGGGCGTTTTTCTATTTATATCGTTTTCACTTGAGAAAAAACTAATACCAACTGCGAGCCCTATTACAAAAGTAAACCATCCCCAGAAACACGTTTAACTCAAAGGTACTGGATACTATAAGAGTGCAGTACCTCAAATCCGTCAAACAAGCTTTGGGCTTTTTGAGTCCGTAAAAACGCTCTCCCCTTATTCAATAACAATAGAAAAAAGGTACAAATTGCTGTGCAATTTAGTACCCTTTTACATCTATTTGTTTCAGTTTTTCCCCTCAAAAAACGGAATCCATTTATCCCGCGAGTATTAGGTTTTTTATATAGTCAAGCCATCCCTTGCCGTCCATTTCTTCATAGACTCAATAAATTGCAGAAATGGCGGATTCGTTTTATTTTCTTCTTCAAAAAGAATTTGCTGATATTTATTTAGCAGCATGTCCAATTCCTGACTGCATTGAACAGCGCCCTCACACGTATATCCGCCTTCTCTTGCTGTATCAATCATTTCCTTGCGTTTAGAATCAATACTCGCTAATAATTGAGACTTGCTTATTTCGATTGTCATTTTCTTCCCTCCGCCTCATCTCTTAAGTATCTATATTGGGAATAAATATACAAATAAATTATTACAGATACTTCTAAACTTGTAAATAGATTAGCAATATTCGACAATAATATTGAGAAATAATATGACAATTTTGTTAAATTTATTTAAGTTATCACGTTTTTCCCGAATTTGTGGGGGTTTAAACAAAATTGCAGTTTTTATAATAAAAGAAAAAAGAGCCCTCAGGCTCTTTAATAAGGATCTGCTTCATGACCCATTTTTTCAGCTTTTTTTACTGTTTGTTCAGCAGCTGCAGAACTGGAGTGATCTTTCATTTGACTGGATTTTTCCAGACTATCAGCTAAACGCATGCCATAATCCTTGTCACAATTTGTAAAATGTTCAATCATTTTTTGCTGAATTTGAGGGCTGCATACTTTAAGCGCATCTGTTAAATTTGAAATCAGCTCTTCTTTTTCCCACTCCTCAAATGCACGATAAGTATCTCCTGCCTGCCCATAATCATTTGAACGGCCGATTTTTTGCCTGACCAGTTTTTCATTGTACTGGGGCTCATGGACTTTCCCAATCTGTTCTGCTTCTTTTAATCCTCCCAGTACAGAAGGCTCATAATTCACATGCGGATTCTGACCGGATGCAAGATCAACTTGATACTCCATTTGTCCGCCCTGCTGATTAGTTGCAACGCGTTTTTTCGGAGCATTTATCGGCAGCTGCAGATAGTTTGTTCCGACACGGTATCGCTGTGTATCTGAATAGGAGAAGGTTCTTCCCTGCAGCAGCTTGTCATCTGAAAAATCAAGTCCATCCACCAGGACGCCCGTCCCAAATGATGCCTGTTCTACTTCGGAAAAGTAATTTTCCGGATTCTTGTTTAACACCATTTTGCCGACTGGCAAGAAAGGAAACTCCTCTTTGGGCCATAGCTTTGTCGGATCTAATGGATCAAAGTCGAGCTCAGGATGTTCATCATCACTCATTATCTGAACACACAGCTCCCATTCAGGATAGTCTCCTTTTTCAATTGCTTCGTATAAATCCTGTGTAGCATGGCTCGTATTTTTTGCCTGAATGACTTCAGCTTCTTTTTGTGTGAGATTTTTAATTTTTTGATTGATAGGTTCCCAATGATATTTAATTAGAACTGCCTCTCCATTTTTATTCACCCATTTATATGTATTTACTCCTGAGCCCTGCATCTGCCGGTAATTAGCAGGTATTCCCCATGGTGAAAAGACAAACGTGATCATATGTATGGCTTCTGGAGATTGTGAAACAAAATCAAACATCCGCTCCGGATCCGTCAGATTAGAAACAGGGTCTGGTTTAAACGCATGAATCATATCAGGGAATTTCAAAGGATCGCGGATAAAAAATATTTTTAAATTGTTCCCGACAAGATCCCAGTTTCCATCTTCTGTGTAGAATTTAACCGCAAATCCTCTTGGATCACGGGCAGTTTCAGTAGATTCCCTTGCTCCTACTACTGTTGAAAAACGGATAAATAAAGGTGTTTTTTTACCCTTTTCTTGAAACAATTTCGCCCGGGTATATTTTGACACATGCTCGTCACCAGCTTTTCCATATGCTTCAAAATATCCATGGGCACCTGCTCCCCGGGCATGTACCACTCTTTCAGGTATCCGTTCTCTGTCAAAGTGCGAAATTTTTTCTAAAAAGTCATAATTCTCAAGTGTTGTCGGACCCCTATTGCCGACCGTTCTTACATTTTGATTGTCTGTAACAGGATGTCCCTGACGATTTGTTAAGGTATCATCATGTTCTCCTGTTCCAGGTTTCTTGCTGTTTTTATCATTGTTCACTCTTCATCCTCCTTGCCATTTTAAACATACATCTACCATTTATGTCCAATATTAAAAGGCATAAACAACTTTATTGGCAAAGAAAAACAGCAGATCGAATAGCTCGGCCTGCTGTTTTTTAGATGACATTCCTTTTACTTTGTCAATACTTTTTCTCTGAGATTCACATCATCAACTGACGTTACCCGGAAATCTTTTTCTTCTAGCTTCTTAATTATTTTATTCAGCTTTTTCTCAGAAACGTCATGAGAGAGGTTGATGATGATTCTTCTTAAATATGTATCGCCATTATCGAGCGTCAGAAGTCCTTCGATGTTCACATCTTTAATCGTTGAGACAAGATCCTTAATCACTCCTTTATGCTCTTTCGTGCCGACTGTCAGAATATAGCCGCCTGTCTTCATGCCAAACGAATCCTCAAGTACATCCATGACATTACCGTGCGTAATAATGCCTGAAAATTCCTCTTTATCATTCAGCACCGCTAAAAATGGAAGACGTCTGATAGTAAGGAATGTCTTAAAGAAAGAATCCTCTTCATAAACAAACGCATCCTGATCCTGAATTAGAGCCTCGATCGAATCCTCATCATTGCCCTGCTTTTCTACATAATGATCAAGGAGATCAACTTTATAGATTAAGCCGGCAAACGCTGTGCCATTCTCTCTAAGCACGGGAATACTCCGGTACCCTGACTCCCTCAGCAATTCATAAGCTTCCTTTACTGTGCTTTCCGCCTTGCAGTACCTGACATCCTCTTTTTTCACGAAATTGTAGCGAATCTTCCTCTTTCCAATCCTCCCTTTTATGCTTATTTATTGTTGAAAATTTACCATAGAAACATCAGAGAGTTATGCCGGTTTTGCTGATTTTTCTGGCATCCAGCTGAGGGATTTTAGGGCTGTTACTTGCAGATTTAAGATTATCGATTGGATTCATATTGTGCTCGCTTCACAAGGTTTTCTCCTCTTCACCCAAATTATTTGCTGCCGAAATCATAGAATGAAGCATTCTGTGCGTAAATTCGTTTTTCTGTGCTCTCTTTCAGCTGATTTCATATTCGGGTCATTCATTCTTGTTCTGCTGGCTAAAACCTTTTATTTTCAGAATAAATAAACCTCTTCACCATCAAGGTGAAGAGGTTTTGCAATTATGCCTGCTGCTCTTCTTTTTCGTAGATCGGCACCCAGCCTTCAGATGTAACGAAAATGCGGACTGCGACAACTTTGCGGTCCTCCTGAAGAGTAAAATAGTGGCGAATGTTTGGCGGTACGGAGATTAAGTCGCCAGGGTTGAGTTCAACATCAAAAAACGAGCCGTCTTTTCCCTGAATGATGAATATGCCGTGGCCGCTGACGATGAAGCGTACTTCGTCATCTGTGTGATGATGCTCCTGCTTAAAATTTTTCAATAGTTGATCAAGATTCGGCGTCCTGTCAGATAGAGAGATGACATCCTGAGCCTTGTAACCGCGTCGCTCTGAGATGTTCGCGATTTCATCCTTGAATACTTGCAGAATTTCCTCTTTTTGCTCATCAGAAAGACTGTAATTCTCTCTTAAAGCTTCCGGCAGCTTCTCGATATCCCAGTGCTCATAGATGACTTCCTGAGACTCAAGAAAGGCAGCAACCTCCTTTTGATCCGCGATTCTTTCATTTGTTTCCTGTAATCGTATCGTTGCCATTATATTTCCTCCTATTGTTAAGCTCTTATTGTGAGCAATTTAGCTTGTTTTAAAGATAGGACTTTTAAATGATAGGAAAATAGAAATTCACATGCTTCCAGGATTTTTTTGGCTTCGAAAGCATCTTTGCCCCAAACGGTAATGCCATGATTGCGGATCAAAACAGCACCGGAGTTTCCGGTCACATACTTGCCAAAGTCAGCTGCGAGAGCAGGTATATGAGCCGCATTTTCAATAATTGGAATATGCCACTCTGCATCTTCTTCCCAAAGTCCAAATGCTTTAATGATTTCCTGTCCTTTAAACGTAACGCCGCCGTCATCGCCGTAGAGCTCAGAGATGACATTGTTATCAACAGTATGGACGTGGAGGCTGCAGCCTGCGTTCGTACGATTATAGATTTCTACATGAAGCAGGGTTTCAGCAGAAGGCTTCAGTTTTGTTTCTTCAAGGGCTTCTCCATCCTGATCGACCAATAGGAAATCTTCATTCGTCTCAATCCGTTTATCCTTACCGCTTGAAGTCACTAAAAACGAGAGCGGCTCTGTTTTTACCTTAATCGCCAGGTTTCCGCTTGTACCTGGAAACCAATCCCTCTCAGCAAGCTCGCGTTTAACCGCGGCAAGCTCGCTCCAGCGCTGATTTAAAAGACTCATGATACCGCCTCCTGCTTTTTCTTAAGTCCATCTATTACATCAAAGAACGTAGTAAATTCCTGATGCGGAAGGTTCAAAGACTTGCATTTTCCAAGAAGAAAATCTCTTGCAAACACAAAGTCTGCAAGTTTTGAAGCCTCTAAATCAGTAACAGAATCACCAATGACAATGACTTCCTGATCTGGATCCGCAAGCTTCCTGATTAAACTCGGCTTGCAGCAGCCACAGTCATTGCTGCACTGATCATCACATGAGTTTGGCCATAAGATTTCAATTGCCTGACCGCTGAAATCACCTTCATTGCAGTAAACGCGGCTCCTGTCAACCAAGCCATTCAACAATGGGTGGACAAAAAAATCAATGCCTCCGCTTACGATATACAAAGGGATTTCTTCCTCCTCCGTAAATTGAACAAATTCACGGAATCCATCGCGAAGCTGAGCCGTAAAAAGCAAGTATTGAATAATATCATATTTCAGTTCAGCTGGAATCAGCTGAAACATTTTCCCTACTCCTGCTCGGACAGAAATCCGCTGGCTTAATACATCATCCTTCAAAGCGTTCCACTCTGGCGGAGCAAACTTCTTCATAATAGCAATAATGTTGTCAGTATTTGTGATTGTTCCGTCGAAATCACAGATGATAATCGGCTTGCTCATTTGCTCACTTCCACCTGCCCCCAAAGATCCAGCGCGATTCTCAAATCGGCATTTTCATTTGCTTTTTCAGTCAAGGAGATGCCTTGTAATGCCGCATCGATCGCTGCACGGAAAGCTTTTCCGCCTGCAGCAGCGCCGTTTGGATGTCCGTGGACACCTCCGCCTGCGTTAATCACGCTATCTAACCCGAAATCCTGAATTAAGATAGGGACGAGTCCTGGATGAATCCCTGCTGAAGGCACAGGGAATGTTTCCTTCAGCAGCACGTTTTCTTTACAAGCTGCACCTATGGAAAGGGCCGCTTCCCGCTCAAGCGCAACACTTCCATATGGCGATGGAAACAGAGAAAAATCGGCTCCGCTGTATCTCAGCAATTTTCCGAGTAAAAGAGAATGAGAGATTCCATAAAGTGAGGATGACGCTAATGCACCGCTGACAGCGGGATGAGCCATAAGCGGAATGTTGATGTCTTTGTCCTCTGCCAGGCTTTGAAGCACGTCAAGGCCGTAGGCAAAAACATTAAGCAATAGGGCATCTGCTCCAAGCTCTGCCGCACGCTTTGCTTTTTCTTTTAAATCATACGTTTTTCCTGATAAATGAACCGCGTACATCGCCTTATGACCGGTCTGCTCATAAACCTCGCTTAACACTTCTTTTCCGGCAGTAATCCGCTGTTCAAAAGGCGTCAGCGGATTTTCAAAAAGAATTTCATCGTCTTTCACCAAATCAACCCCGCCAAGCACCTGATCTTTAAGCTGATTCTTTAAAAAAGCGAGATCACGTCCGATGACTCCTTTAAAAATACTCATAAGCAAAGGTCTGTCATATACACCAAGTTTTTCACGAATGCCGCTGATGCCGAATTTAGGACCTTGAAACTCAGCAAGAATATTTTCTGAAAAATCCAGGTCCTGAAGCTTTACTTCGCCGTCAAGAGACAGCTTTCCAAACACAGTCGCAAGAATCGCAGGCAAATCATGGCTGAAATTTACTCCAGGGTAAAAAATTTTGACGATGCCTTTTTTGACGCGTTTGTTTAAAAAAGCTGAGACCTTATCATCAGACTCAAATTCTTCTACGGAGATGACCTTCCCTTTGTGCTGCTGCAATTGTATCTGCGTAAGTTCCGGAAGATCCGTCCATGACCCAACGGTTAAGCCAAGGGCAATCCCTTCTGCTTTTTTTTCTAAGTTTTTTTCATCATGGATGAGATAGGTTGCTGTAATGCCGCTCATGTTTGTACCGCCTTCCATAACAATATTAGAAATGCGCAAGCGCCCGTTTAGATTAAGGCATGGCCGAGGAGTTGGGCGACACTTCTTGCCATCAATGCGCAAACTTTTATACTTTCGTAATCAATAAAAAAGGCCCCTTTCCGCTAATCGAAAAGAGACCTTATCTAACTTGGCTAAGATCCTTATCTATCAGCGAATGCTGCAAGATTTAGCACCGTGCTTAAACCTTGGTTTAAGTCGGTTGCCGGGCTTCATCGGGCTAGTCCCTCCACCTGCTCTTGATAAGAATGGCTTATTTATTTTATGTTCTGAATAACCTGAAATTAATTTGGATTATGACAGTTTTTCAAAAGACTGTCAACCGCCATTTCAAAATAAATTCAAAGATTTTATCCGTTTTGCTGCTTCTCTCAGTCTTTCTTCTGAGGTTAAAAGTCCTGCCCTTACATAGCCTTCTCCGAACTTCCCAAAACCTACACCAGGCGCAACACAGACATGTGCGTGCAGGAGGAGATACTCGGCAAAGGATTCTGAAGTATAGCCTGCAGGAACAGGCAGCCAGGCAAAAAATGATCCCGGCGGCGCTTCAACCTGCCAGCCAATTTCGTTCAGAGCAGTGATGAATGCATGGCGTCTGCTTTCATACCGCTCAACCAATTCATCCACACAGGTCTGTGATTCAAGCAGGGCAGCTGCAGCAGCTTCCTGGACAGCGCTGAACACACTGACAAACATGTGATCCTGAAACAGGTTAATCGCTTCAATGACACTTTCATTGCCTATCGCAAAGCCAATCCTCCAGCCCGCCATATTATACGTCTTCGAGAGCGTATAGATTTCAATCCCAGTCTCTTTCGCTCCTTCAACTTCCAAAAAACTGACAGGTTTCTTTCCGTCATATCCAATGGCGCCATAGGCAAAATCATGGACAACACAAATTTCATTTTCTTTTGCAAACGCGACTGTTTCTTCAAAGAATTCTTTTGAAGCAACAGCACCAGTCGGGTTGTTCGGGTAATTCAAAAACATAAGCTTTGCCTGTTTCTTCGCTTCTTCTGAAAGTTGCCCATAATCCGGCAAAAACTGATTATCTTTTACCAGCGGCATAAATTCCATTCTTGCCCGGGCAAGCTCTACCCCAGACCAATAGTCAGGATATCCGGGATCCGGCACGAGAACTAAATCATCCGGGTCCAGCAAACATTGCGGAATTTCAACAAGCCCCGCTTTTCCGCCAAACAAAATGGCCACTTCTTTGTCAGCATTAAGTGTTACACCATACTCCCGCTTGTAAAATTCCGTAATTGCCTCTTTAAGAAATTTCTGT
Organism: Bacillus sp. V2I10; assembly: GCF_030817055.1. NCBI lineage: Bacteria > Bacillati > Bacillota > Bacilli > Caryophanales > Bacillaceae > Bacillus > Bacillus sp. V2I10. The sequence goes on from NZ_JAUSYV010000001.1 coordinate 3,964,994, forward strand.
CCGCGGAACGGGGAATATTTGTGATAGTCCGGATTTTCTGCCGCCTCTTGAAGAGCCTTAACAATATGAGGCGGTGTTGGCTGATCAGGATTCCCCTGTCCAAGATTAATAACGTCATGTCCCGCTTCGATACTTGCATTCACTCTTCCTACAAGACTTGCAAAAAACTGCTTTGGAAGCTTATTTAATAACTGTGATTGATTGAAGTTTTTCATGTTTTACACCTTCTCAAAAAATTCTTGAAATTCTAGTGAAAAATCATATATTGTTAGAGTCAGCTTGTAAAGAAAAAATTTTCGAGGCGGAGATGACGATTGATGAATCCAAAAGTGGCATGCCTGCAAATAGACCTTGTTTTTGGTGATCCTGAAGCAAATATTGAAACGGCAAAAAAAGAAATAGAAAAAATAGCAGCATCCGAAAAACCTGACGTAATTGTTCTGCCTGAACTGTGGACAACGGGCTATGATCTAACTAGGCTCGATGAGATCGCAGACCCAAACGGCAGCAAAACAATCTCTCTAGTAAGCAGTCTGGCTAAAACATATGAAGTCAATATTGTGGCAGGTTCTGTTGCGAAAAAAACAGAGTCAGGCGTAACGAACACGATGTATGTTTTTAATCGGCAAGGCGAGCTTAACCATGAATACAGCAAGCTGCATCTTTTCAAACTGATGGATGAGCACCTGTATTTAAACGGCGGGACTGAAAATGGCCTGTTTCAGCTTGACGGTTTGCAAAGTGCAGGAGTGATTTGCTATGACATTCGATTCCCTGAATGGATCCGCGTTCATACAACACAAGGAGCTGAAATCCTTTACGTTGTGGCAGAATGGCCGCTCCCTAGACTTCATCACTGGAGATCCATGCTGATCAGCCGTGCAATTGAAAATCAATGTTTTGTTGTAGCCTGCAACCGCTCAGGCAGTGATCCGAAAAATGAATTCGCCGGTCACTCGATGATCATCGATCCGTGGGGAGAAATTTTAGCTGAGGCCGGAACTGAGCAAACCTCGCTTACAGCAGTCCTTCAGATGGAGAAAGTTAAAGAAATCAGGAAACAAATTCCTATTTTAAAAGACAGACTTCCACATTTTTACTCTTAAAAAAAGTATTGACAGTTTTTCGTCATACCTGTTAACATTCAGAACAAGTGATAAATTCCAAATTGTGCGAATCATTTTTTTATCACCAACCTTTAATTTCATACTATCTCTTATCAAGAGTAGGCTGAGGGATTTGGCCCGATGACGCCCAGCAACCGACCGTAAAACCATTGTAAAATGGGGCGCAGTTTTTTATGCGCGGGGAGATTACTCCTACAAGGCACGGTGCTAATTCCAACAGAAAGAAGTTCTTTCTGGCAGATAAGAGGTGCGAAGCCTATGCCTTCAAGCCTCTTTCACTGTGGAAGAGGCTTTTCTTATTGCCTGAAAAGCCTCTAATTTTAAAACTGGAGGGTTATAAACCATGTCAAACTATCGATCATCTTCTTATGAACCGTTAACTGAAAGTTCCGCTGTAGCTCTTGCCATCAGACTTGGGTTGTTTGAAGAAAAAAGTGTCCTGACGTGCAGGGAAATTGGCGACGGTAACTTGAACCTTGTTTTTCACATTGTGAATCAAAATCAAAAAGGATTCATCATCAAACAAGCCCTTCCGTATGCAAAGGTAATCGGCGAGAGCTGGCCGCTTACTCTTGACCGTGCCAGAATCGAAAGCAGCGCCCTGCTGAAGCAGGCTGAAGTGGCAAGTGCATATGTGCCAAAGATTTACTATACCGATGAAACTTTAGCGATCACAACTATGGAGGATCTCTCTCATTTGCAGATTGCCAGAGCCGGATTGATAGAAGGCAGAGACTTCCCGCTATTAGGACGGCATATCGGCGAATTCTTAGGAAAGACATTATTCTATAATTCTGATTTCGCACTGAATCCGAAGGCAAAAAAGCAGCTTGTCAAACAATTTTCGAACCCTGAGCTTTGCAAAATAACTGAAGATTTCGTCTTTACAGATCCATTTTTCGACTATGAGTCAAACAGCTTTGAAGAAGAGCTGAGACAAAATGCTGAAAACATTTGGAACGATAGTCATTTAAAGCTTGAAGTGGCTAAATTAAAGCATAAATTCCTCACGGAAGCTGAAACGCTTGTTCACGGGGATCTTCATACAGGAAGTATTTTTGCAAGTGAAACGGAAACGAAGGTGATTGACCCTGAATTTGCCTACTATGGTCCGATTGGATTTGATCTTGGACACTTTTTCGCCAACCTTTTAATGAACGCCATTTCCAGAGATGAAGCAAATCAGCAGGTTCTTTTGGATCATATCGAGACCGCATGGGCCGTTTTTGAAGAAGAATTTTCAAAAGCATGGAAGAATGACAGTCTGGAAGCTTTCGCAAAAGTTGACGGCTACCTTTCTTTTATCCTGGAGAAAGCATTTGAAGATGCAATTGGTTTTGCCGGCATTGAAATCATCAGACGCACGATCGGGCTCGCTCATGTAGCAGATCTTGATTCCATCGAGCCTTATGAGATCAAAATTGAAGCAAAACAGCGAGCGCTTGATTTAGGAAGCAAGCTTGTAAAAAATCGTCAATCGATTAAAACGACTGCAGACCTTGCAGAATCTTTTAAACAAGTACCTGTCAGATAAGGAGAACACATCCATGTCATTTACAAATACAATTATTCCCCGTTCTGTCGAATGGAAAGAAACATATATCCGCCTGCTTGATCAGCAAAAACTGCCTGCTGTGACAGAATATATCAAACTTCAGACAATTTCAGACGTTTGGGAAGCGATTAAAGCATTAAAAGTGCGCGGTGCTCCTGCAATCGGAATAACCGCCGCTTTTGGGCTTGCGCTCGCTGCTAAACAGTATGAAACCGAGAATTTAGATGAATTTCACCGGCTGCTTGCCCGCGATCATGATTATCTTGCAAGCTCAAGACCTACTGCTGTTAATTTATTCTGGGCCCTCGGCAGGCTGGTAAAAAGCGTGCAGGGTGCCGTTTCTGTTAACGAAGCGAAAACCAACCTTCTTCATGAGGCCATTCAAATCCAAGTAGAAGACGAAGCAACGTGCCGCAGAATTGGCGAGCATGCCCTCCCGCTTTTTAAAAACGGCGATTCCGTCATGACGATCTGCAATGCAGGATCAATTGCTACTGCCCGTTACGGCACGGCTCTCGCTCCCTTCTATCTTGCTAAAGAAAAAAACATCAATCTATCCGTTTATGCATGTGAAACCCGCCCTGTGTTACAAGGTGCGCGTCTGACCACATGGGAGCTCATGCAGGCAGATGTCGATGTGACGCTGATTACCGACAATATGGCTGCACACACGATTTTCTCAAAAGGCATTTCCTCCATCATTGTCGGCGCAGACCGCATTGCGGCAAATGGGGATACTGCCAATAAAATCGGGACGTATAACCTGGCTCTTTTAGCTGGCGCCTTTCAAATCCCGTTTTACGTAGCAGCCCCGCTTTCTACTTTTGATCCTGAAACGAAAAGCGGTGAAGAAATTCCAATTGAGGAACGCGATCCAAGGGAAATTACGCATTTTGGCGGGCAGCAGATTGCTCCGGATCACGTTAAAGTGTTCAACCCTGCTTTTGACGTAACTCCCCATCATTTGATCACGGGAATCATTACAGAAAAAGGCGTTTTATCCGGTGATTATAGCTCAGAAATTCAGAAAGTATTTAAGGGGGAAGCCTAAAGTGAAAGGGTTTAAGCAGGCATTTATTTTACTTACATTGTTTGTCTTTCTTTTAACCGGGTGCACAAGTGAACAGGATGCTGTATCGGATACAGAACCAAAAGCTGCAGAAGAGAAGAAAGAAGAAACGGCTGCGGCTGTTGCTTCCGGCAGCACCGAAGTACCTGAAGCCGTGCAAAAGCCGCTGAAAATTGCAGCGATCATGCAGATGTCAATTGGAACATTTTCTTCTCAATACATCTCTGGTGTTCAGGAGCAGGTCGAAAAGTTCGGCGGATCCGTCCAAATTTACAACGCAGATAACGACTTATCAAAAATGGCTACATATGTAGAAACGGCCATCACGCAAAACGTTGATGCGATCTTAATTGACCACGGCCGTGCAGATGCCCTCCAAGGCCCTGTAGAAAAAGCTGTAGCCAAAGGAATCCCTGTAGTAGCCTTTGACAGTGACATCAATGTAGACGGCGTAACCGTCATTGATCAGGACGACTACAGCCTTGCCTGGAAATCACTTAAAACATTAGCTGAAGACTTAAACGGCGAAGGTGAAATCGTTACGGTTTGGGTCGCCGGCTTTACGCCAATGGAAAGACGCCACACCATCTATGAAGCGTTCAAACAGCGTTATCCAAACATTAAAGAAGTGGCGAAATTTGGTACTGCAAGCGCCAATACCGCTTTAGATACTCAAACACAGATGGAAGCCATTTTGAAAAAATACCCCAATAAAGGCGATATTGATGCCGTCTTTGCAGCATGGGATGAATTTGCAAAAGGAGCGACGCGGGCGATCAAGCAAGCCGGCCGTGATGAAATTAAAGTGTACGGAATTGACTTAAGTGATGAAGACCTAGAGCTGATGCAGCAGGAAAACAGCCCATGGACAGCGACTGCAGCCACGGATCCTGCCGAAGTCGGCCGCGTTCAGGTTCGCTTTGCTTATCAAAAGATTGCCGGTGAAGAAACACCCAACATTTATTCCCTGGAACCGCATCTTGTCGAAGGATCAACTCTTCCGGAGGAATCCATTAAAATGGACTCCCTTTCTGAATATGTTCCTGGATGGGGCACATCTGCTGTTGCCACATCACCTTGGATGAAATTACTTGAAACGAAGGGGGAATAGACATGAGCTCCCTCATCATGGATGACATATACAAATCCTTCGGTGAAGCAACTGTCTTAAAAGGCGTTTCCTTTACTGCCAAAAAAGGCGAGGTTCATGCGCTTCTCGGCATGAATGGCGCAGGCAAAAGCACGCTGATGAAGATCCTGTCCGGTGACTACAAACCCGATCATGGAACCATTACCATAGACGGCAAAACTTCAGTCTTTCATCATCCTTCTGATGCTAAAAAAGCTGGAATTGGGTTTGTTGTCCAGGAAGTGGACACTGCCCTCTTCCCAACTCTCACAGTTTATGAAAATGTGGCAAACATCCCTGATCAGAAGTCTGCTGCCATTTCTTACAGAAAGCTTAAAGCTGACGCAAAAAACCTGCTGCAAAGGGTCGGCCTCAGCATCAATGTCAGCAAGCTCGTTCAGGAGTGCACTCTGCAGGAAAAGCAGCTGATCTTACTTGCAAAAACCCTTTCTGCATCTGCTGCTTACATCATTTTAGATGAGCCTACAGCTCCTCTCAGCGATACCGAAACCAAGATTCTCTTTAAAATCATCAGGCAGCTTCGCGCAGAAGGTGCAGCGATTATCTACATCTCTCATAAGCTCTCAGAAGTAAAAGAGATCTGCGACAGAGTGACAATTTTACGGGATGGCAGCGTTGTTCACAGCGGTGATGCCGCTGATATCGAAATTGCAGAGATCGTAAGGCATATGATTGGCACCGCTTTTCAAATTGAGAAGAGAAAAATGGGAAAGACATTCGATAAACCTTTATTTCATGCAGAAAATATAGTGATTGAAAAGTTCGGCAGCAAACTAAGCTTCAATGTTCATGAAGGAGAAATTGTCGGAGTAGCAGGCCTTGCAGGAGCTGGAAAAACCGAGCTTGCAGAAGCATTATATGGTCTAAGCTCCACTAAAGCTTCGATCCTATTTAGAGGGAAACAGGTTAAAATCACCTCACCTGCAGCCGCCATTAAATCAGGCATTTGCCTGATTCCTGAAGAGAGAAGAAAACAGGGATTGTTTGTTCATGAACCTGTATCGGTGAATTTGTCGATCCAGTCGCTTCGCTCCATCGCAAGCAGCCTGTGGATTTCAAAGCAAAAGGAACAAGCTTTAGCCAACCGGCTGATCAGCCGGTTAAACATTTCTGCAGCCTCCCCATCTATTTCCACAAGTCTGCTGAGCGGAGGAAACCAGCAGAAGGTCGTAATTGGAAAATGGCTTAACACTGACTCTTCTCTCTTTCTTTTTGATGAACCGACAAAAGGGATTGATGTAGGTGCAAAAAAAGAAGTATTTCAGCTGATTCACAAGCTTGCGGCTGAAGGAAAAGGGATTGTCTATTTTTCCGGTGAGTGGGAGGAGCTGCTGGAGGTCGCCGACCGCATCATTATTTTAAATAAAGGAAAAGTCGCCAAAGTCATCACAAACGAGGAAGCAACGATTGAAAAGCTCATTTATTATGCATCAGGAGGTGAAGATGATGGAGGAAGCCGTCGTCATCAAGACAAAAAAACAAAGGAGCATTCTGCCCTTTCTGTATAAACACGGCACGATGCTCGTCATTTTAGCTGTTACCATCTACTTCAGCATTGCGGTGGACGAATTTTTAACCTATTCGAATTTCAGTGACATCCTGCGGTCCATTTCTATCGTAACGTTTGTTGCAATCGGCATTACCTTTTCTCTGATTGTTGATGGTTTTGATTTATCCGCAGGCTCGACTGTCAGTCTTGCCACAATTGGAAGTGCGGCTGCTCTCGTTTTATTCAGACAGGAATTGTTTGTTGCGCTGCTTATCCCAATCGTGATCGGTATCGCAGTTGGATTAATCAATTCTTTTTTAGTCGTAAAAGTAAAGCTTCCGGATCTGCTTGCAACACTTGCAGTCATGTATATAGTGAACGGTATTCATTTGACGTATACAAAGGGGTATTCCATTTACAACAGCATGCCTCTTGAAGGCGGCGGTACTGCAGCTGGAAAATTTATTCCTTCCTTTCTTTTCATCGGACAGGGCAGTTTGTTTTCCATTCCCTTTTCAGCTCTGCTGATGATCATAACCGTCATTCTTGTTCACCTGTTTTTGCAGTATACGAAGCCCGGCCGGCTATTTTATATGACAGGCGGAAACCGGGAAGCAGCAAGACTGTCAGGTATACCTGTTAACCGTTATCGTACATATGCCTATGTGCTGAGCGGCGTTTTTGCAGCGATTGCAGGAATCATTCTTGCATCACGGATTGGGACGGGACAGGTTTCTGCCGGTGCCCCGCTTTTAATGGACGGAGTAGCTGCTGCGTTCATCGGCATTTCCGTCTTTGGAGCAGGCAAACCAAATGTCATCGGCACGTTCTTTGGTGCCATCCTAATCGGCATATTGCTGAACGGCTTAACCATGCTGAACGTTCCCTATTATGCTCAGGACATCATTAAAGGAGCCATTTTGGTCGGTGCGCTGGCATTGTCACATTTACAAAAAAAGTAGAGCGGAAATCGCTCTACTTTATTTTTTTCTTATAATAATAGATCGGTCTATTCTCATGCAATCCTTCTTTAAAAGCTGTAAAACCCATCCTCTGCCAGAATGAATTCCCGCGTTCATTATTGGTGAGCACCCCGAGTCTGATTTCACTGAAACCCTCCTCAGCAAGTACTTCTTCTGCCGCTTCATATGCAAGCTTTGCAAGTCCCCTGCCCTGAAAATCGCAATGAATGATAAACAAACCAATCCATGGTTTACCGTCATTCGGATTCAGCGGACAATATTCAATAAGGCCGATGGTTTGCTGATCATGTTTCATCATAAAACGCTTTGCGCTTACTGCTTTTCCTTCTTCATGTTCCTTCTCCAAGTCTTCTTCCGTTACATTCGGTTTTCCGCTTGAAATAAGATTGAAATCCGGATTGGAATTCATGATTTCAAGTTCAAATTGACGATGTTCTTTACCTCTTGGTTCCAGTTTGATCATATTCCCGCTCCTATTCAAACTTCGCCCATAATTCTTTAGGATTAAGTTCATAAATTCCATCTTCCCGGTACATGATGTGATTGACGATAAATTCCCTTCGAAGTGTTGCAAAATCTTCATGAAATCTTTTAATGTAATCGTTGATCTCTTTTTCAGGATATTTTTTGCCTGCTTCAAAACCTTTTGCCAGATGATATAGAACAATAAGCCTTCTTTTTCGCTGAGGCGGAATGGTTTTCAGCTTGCCATCCTTCGTTAAGTAATTTCCAAGTATTTTTGTATGCTCGGCTGTTTTTTCCTGATCCATTTCAAGTTCCCCTTTGCCCGTTACGATTTCCATCATGCCTAGTGACAGCTGCTGCAGAAGTTTTTCATTCACTTGAAAATAAATGGTGTTCTTGACCCTTTTTTCAGATATAAGGCTTATTTCCCTCAGTTTCGTTAAATGATGTGTTATGGTCGGCGGTGTCAGCCCAAGAATACCAGCAAGTGCCTGACCATTTTTAGGACCCTTGGATAAAAGGGCAAGAATGCGGATCCTGGTCGCATCTCCCATGACTTTGTGAAAAGTGACAAGTTTGTTCAGTTGCATTGATTTTTCCTCCGATTAGATGTTTATCTAATTAGATGATAATCTAACTGTTAATCAGAAGTCAATTGAATAATTGGTATTTTTTATATTTTTTCAGCCGAATTAAATGCTACAGTTGTGCTGATCAATTTTTTATGGTTTTTAAGCTCAATTCGCGGGCTTGTGAGTTAAATCCCGATTTTTGCGAATTGGATCATAATTTCTGCGAGTTGGAGACTCTTTTTTACGAATTGGAACACGGTTTTTGCAAATTGAATCACTTCATACGGGTTGGTCCTTATAAATAACAGGCCATTCACAATCATTTATCTGAATTAAATAATTACATGGCCAAAGGCAGAAAAAATGAGGAATTTTTCAGGCTTGTGAGTTAAATCCCGATTTTTGCAAATTGGATCATAATTTCTGCGAGTTGGAGACTCTTTTTTACGAATTGGAACTCGCTTCTTACGAATTGAGCCACTGCATACGGTTTGGTCCTTATAAATAACAGGCCATTCACAATCATTTATCTGAATTAAATAATTACATGGGCAAAGGCTGATAGAAATGAGGAATTTTTCATTGTTTTTATGCTCAAGATGTAGGCTTGTGAGTTAAATCCCAATTTTTGCAAATTGGATCATAATTTCTGCGAGTTGGAGACTCTTTTTTACGAATTGGAACACGGTTTTTGCAAATTGAACCACTTCATACGGGTTGGTCCTTATAAATAACAGGCCATTCACAATCATTTATCTGAATTAAATAATTACATGGCCAAAGGCTGATAGAAATGAGGAATTTTTCATTGTTTTTATGCTCAAGATGTAGGCTTGTGAGTTAAATCCCGATTTTTGCGAATTGGATCATAATTTCTGCGAGTTGGATACTCTTTTTTACGAATTAGAACACGTTTCTTACGAATTGAGCCACTGCATACGCGTTGGTCCTTATAAATAACAGGCCATTCACAATCATTTTATCTGAATTAAATAATTACATGGCCAAAGACTGATAGAAATGAGGAATTTTTCATTGTTTTTATGCTCAAGATGTAGGCTTGTGAGTTAAATCCCGATTTTTGCGAATTGGACCATAATTTCTGCGAATTGGAGACTCTTTTTTACGAATTGGAACACGTTTTTTGCGAATTGAACCATGATTTCTGCGAATTGGAGACTCGTTCTTCCTAGCTATAACACGGTTGATGCGAGTTGGACATTTCCTGCACTGAGAAACGTTCACTTTATGAAAAATTACGGTCCATCTATTAAAAAATGCCCAAATCCAGCTGGAAATGGGCATTTTTTAATCATTTTCAACCTTTACAGCTTCGTCCGTATATCCCAAAGCTCCGGAAAGAATCGGTGGTCAAGGACTTTCTTTAAATAGGTGACTCCGGAAGATCCGCCTGTTCCTTTTTTGAAGCCAATAATGCGTTCTACTGTTTTCATATGCCTGAAGCGCCATTGCTGCAGCCAGTCTTCGATATCAATCAGTTTTTCAGCAAGTTCGTATAAGTCCCAGTACGCCTCTGGGCTGCGGTACACCTCAAGCCAGGCAGACTCAACCGCAGGATCACCTTTGTAAGTTACGGTTACATCCCTGTTCAGTGTTTCATCAGAAATAGACAGGCCTGCTGCTGAAAGTGCTTTTATGGAAACGTCATAGATGCTTGGTTTATGGAGAGCTTCAGTCAGCTTGCAGTGCAGGTCTGGATCTTTTTTATAAATTTCCAGGACATGTGTGGTTTTGTACCCCAATGCAAATTCAATCATCCGGTATTGATAAGACTGGAAGCCTGATGCCTGTCCAAGCTTGTCGCGGAACTGGACGTATTCAGATGGTGTTAAAGTTGAAAGAACGTCCCAGGCTTCAATGATTTGGGATTGAATTTTTGATACGCGCGCAAGCATTTTAAAAGCCATAGACAATTCCCCTTTTTCAATGGCTTCGATGCTTGCGTTCAATTCATGAAGGATCAGCTTCATCCACAGCTCACTTACTTGATGGATGATAATAAACAGCATTTCATCATGATGGCCGGATAACCGGTTCTGGCTGCTCAGCAGCGGCCCTAAATGAAGATACTCCCCATATGTCATCCGATGGATAAAATCGGTGTGAATCCCCTTTTCGTCTTTTGGATCTTTCATTTGAACTCCCCTTTTTCAAAATAAAGGAGTTCAAGCTATTGCTTTAACTCCTTTATTTTTTGGTCAAAATCGTCTTTTTCTGATCCGCAGAAATGACATTCATTTTTTGAAATAAATCAGCATAGAATGCGAGTTTATTCGGACGTTTCCACATTCCCATCGTACTCACCCTTTTTGCACTGAGGCAACTTTTTTAACTATACTAAATAATATGTCGCGCGGGTAATTATGTGACAAGCAAATTATTCTTGGTAAGAAATTTTTTCAAGATCAAGAAGGACTGCCTTTAGATCTGTTTTTGTGCCTGCATAGCCTGTCAGCATTCCTTTAGCTCCAATCACGCGGTGACATGGGATGAAAATTGGCAGCGAATTTTTCTTATTTGCCTGTCCGACTGCACGGACTGCTTTTGGTTTGCCGATTTTGACGGCGATATCGAGGTACGTACGGGACTCTCCATAAGGAATCTCTGAAAGTGCAGACCACACCTGTTCTTGAAAAGCTGTTCCTGCCTGATTGAAAGGCAGCTGAAAAGAAGTTCTTTTGCCTTCGAAATAGTCCGTTAATTGTTTTTTTGCATTCTTTAATAAAAGATGATCATCTGCTTGCTGCATCGGGTGATTCAGCACATAATCTTCGAATTGTTCCTCTGTGAGAAACAGCCTTGTAATGAAGTGATCATCTGCAGAAATGATCACCTTGCCAATAGGTGTGTCAACTGCTGTATATGAGTGCATAAGGCTTCCTTTCACATGTTTTGTTTGATAGGCAGCGTGATATGAAACGCCGTCCCATTTCCAACTTTGCTTTCAACCTTCACTTTGCCGCAGTGCTCTTCAATAATTTTATAGCTGACCATTAAACCAAGCCCAGTCCCTCTGTCTTTTGTAGTATAGAACGGTTCCCCAAGCCTCTTGATTTTATCTTCAGGAATGCCGGATCCTTCATCGATAATAGAGATTTTAAGTTCTTTTTCATTTTTCATCATGATATCTACTTGAATGGTGCCTCCGCTTGGCATGACTTCAATCGCATTTTTCAAAATATTAATAAATACTTGTTTTAGCTGGTTTGGCTCACAATAAACAAGCGGAACAGAACCATTATGGTTCAATTGAATCTGGACATTTACCAGGATGGCCTGTGCATTAAGGAGCTCAATCGTTTCCTTCATGATGGTGACCACATCTTTTTCCTGATAGGAAATCGCCTGGGGCTTGGCCAGAATCAGGAATTCAGTAATAATAGATTCAATTCTGCTCAGTTCAGATGTAATGACATTGAAGTACATTGAGAAATCTTCTTTGACATTCGCTTCAAGGAGCTGAATAAAACCCTTTAGAGCAGTCATTGGATTGCGGATTTCATGCGCAATGCCCGCTGCGAGCTCCCCGACTACACTCAGTGTGTCTGATTTGCGCAAACGTTCTTCCAGTTCTTTTTTTTCCGTGATATCGCGGAAGATAGCCAGGTTCATGTTTTCAATAATATTCCGCTTTAATGAAAACTCCAGGATTTTTTCTTTATTATTTTGAAGCTTAAACGGGATTTCTTCTGTCGTTTCATCAAGAAAATACATCGAATTCCCTTCTATTTTTTCGTAAGAAATCAGCTCGTGCAGGTTATATTTGTGAATTTGGTCAAGCGGAATTTCAAGGATATGGCTTGCCGTCGGATTCGCATCGATAATCGTGTAGCTGTCATCAATCAGCACAATGCCGTCCATTGCCCCGTTAAAAATCTTCCTGAACTTCTGCTCGCTTTCGCGAAGCTCTTTTTCCATGCGTTTACGGTCGCTTACATTCCTCAGAATAGTTAAATGATGTCCATCTGTCACGTCCATTTTTGATGTGAATTCAAGCTGTTTGCATTGGCCGTTTGGCATGTAAAACAATAATTCCTCCCGGATGGCGCCTTTTCGTAAATATTCTTTTTTTACAGCTCTGAACTTCAGATCGCTTAAGTCTATAAAGTCATAAATACTGCTGCTGATTAAATTCCCCATGGACAATTCAAAAGTTCGGCAGGCTGACTGATTGGCACTGATGATTCTGCCGTCATTGTTCCAGATGATAATGGCATCGATTGCATTCTCAAAAATCTCCCTGAAGCGTTCCTCACTTTTAAAGAGCTTCATTTCCATATTCCGTTTATCGGTAATATCTCTCATAATCGCCATATTGAATCCGCTCAGCACATTTGATGTTGAGGTGAATTCAAATACTTTTTTTCTTCCCGACTGAAGGAGAACAGGCATTTCCCCTTTAGCCCGGCCGCCTTCATTAAGGATCGACCATAGCTTATCGAGTTTAAATTGATTTTCCCCCTCAATAAAATCATCCAGCTTAAACGAACTCAGCTTGCTTTTATCGATTTCAAAGTTTGAACAAAATGATCCGTTGGCATCAATAAACTGGCCGCTGCCATCAAAAATGACGATTCCGTCAACAGCCCTGTGAAAAAGATCTTTAAAGAGCTGCTCATTAATCGTTCGTTCCCGCTCAAGCATTTTGTTTGAGGAAATATCGCGCATTAATGCTAAATGCTTTGTTCCGAGTGCGTTTTTCTGAATGGAAATTTCGATGAATTTCACTTGTCCATTGTCGAGCTTGATAATCAGTTCATCTGATGTCTGATCATGATCCCTCAGTTCTTCCACTTGTTTATGGAGCTGCTGATGAGGAACAAGAGATAAAAAATCACACATTTTCCGCTTCTGCATTTCTTTTTTTGTCAACTGAAAAAGATGACAGGCTGATTTGTTGCAATCTATAAAATGAAATGTCTCATCAATAATGATGATTGCTTCCATTGCGCTTTCAAAGACTATTTCATGTTGACGGCTGTTTTCCAGAAGGCGTTTGTTTTCCATTTCCAGCAACCTGATCCGCTCCTGCAAAGATGTTATTTCACATTTATTAATAACTTGGCTCATGCTTTTTTCGCTCCTTGCCGCCGGGCAAAATTTCCTCCTTTTTAAATTCAACATGAAAATGAATTGTCCTTCATCGTTTTCGATTTAGTGACATTTTTACTCCTAAGGACCTACACAAATAGAACGGTTTAGACAAAAAATGCAAATATTTTAACATTTTACATAATCCTTACATGTTCTTTACAATCCTATTAAAATTGCTTATATTCCATTTAGTCTGTTTTAAACTCTTTATTAGATGGGTAAAAGGGTAAATGAGATAGCTTGTGGGGGAAACGAAACTCGGAAGCCTCTTATGACTTCTGTGAAAATGGGTGATTGTATGAAAAATCGTGAAAGCTACTTCGATAATGCGAAGTTTATTCTGATCATACTTGTAGTGTTTGGTCATGTCATTCGCTCGTTTATCGATGATAATGAATTTATGCTGAATGTATATAAATTTGTCTATACTTTTCATATGCCGGCCTTTATCTTAATTTCTGGTTTTTTTGCCAAAGGATATAACAAAAAGGGCTATGTGCAGAAAATCTTTAAAAAGCTGATCATTCCTTATTTAATTTTCCAGGGAATTTATTCAGTGTATTACTTCTTAGTGGAATCGGGAAATACGCTTGCAGTTGACCCATTAGATCCTCATTGGTCATTGTGGTTCCTGATGAGTTTGTTCTTTTGGAATCTGTTCTTATTCGCCTATACAAAGCTCGATAAGAGACTTGCGATGCTGATTGCGATCGGTCTCGGCATAGCAATCGGCTATATTGACTCAGCAAGCAATTATTTAAGTATATCAAGAACATTTGTGTTCTTCCCGCTATTTTTAGCAGGATTCTACCTGAATAAGTCACATTTCAGGAAATTAACAGCCGCAAGGGTTCGTTTAGCATCTATTGCATTATTGCTTGTTACGTTTATTGTCTATTTCTATCTCGACTTTGATTACGAATGGCTGTTTGGCTCTAAGCCATATTCGGCTTTCGGTGATGTTGACGCCGCAAATGCATTCATTCGTTTAGGGTTTTACAGTTTGACGTTTGTTCTTTCTTTTAGCTTCCTGTCCCTGATACCGAAGAGAAACTTTTTCTTCACTCAGTGGGGAACAAGAACATTCTATGTCTATTTGCTGCACGGCTTCATTGTCAGATCGTTTAGAAATAGCGAAGCTCTCGAGTGGCTAAAGGATTATCAGAGCATCACGCTGATTATTCTCTTGTCGATTCTGTTAACGTTTATCTTATCAACAAACTTTGTCAAAACTGTGACCCAGCCGATCATTGAGCTGAAAGCAACAAACTTGAGGAAATACTTTAAGAACAGAGAAGAGAAGGTTCAATACCCCTAGAAAAGAGCGCAGTCAGACAGATTAGGCGCCGCATTTAAAGAGTTGAAGCCGGACATCGCTGCGAAAAAATCTTAGCCAGCGAAAAACCATCACCTGAACCAGGTGATGGTTTTTCCATGTTTTTAACCTTCTTTTTTTATGGGTAAAATATGATAGAATAGATTGATTCAAAAATTAAGGTAGAAGTGGTGTTTTAAATGAAAGTTGTACTGAGTACATTAAATGCAAAATATATCCATACAAGTCTTGCCCTCCGTTGTTTAAAAGCACATGCACAGCCTGAATTCGATGTGACGCTTGCTGAGTATACGATTAAAGATCCTGCGATGAATGTCGTAACAGATCTTTTCCGCATGCAGCCTGATGTCGTCGGTTTCAGCTGCTATATATGGAACATAGAAGAAACAATCAAGATTATTAAAATGATGAAAAAAATAAATCCATCGCTCATCATTCTTCTTGGCGGCCCGGAAGTAACGTACGATACAAGAGAATGGATGGAACAAATTCCAGAGGTTGACCATATCGTCATTGGTGAAGGAGAAGAAACGTTTAAACAGTTCCTTCAGGAGCTTCAGGCAGAAAAAAACTTCAAAAACGTGAGCGGAATTGCCTATAGAGAGAACGGCGGCATTATCATTAATCCGCAGCGAAATAAAATTAATCTTGCAGAACTGACTTCTCCTTTCCGTTTCAAAGAAGATATTCCTCACCTCTCAAAGCGCGTTACTTATATTGAAACGAGCAGAGGCTGTCCGTTCAGCTGTCAATTCTGTCTTTCATCGATAGAAGTAGGAGTCCGTTATTTTGATCGCGAAAAAGTAAAAGATGATATTCGCTACTTGATGAAAAACGGAGCTAAAACGATTAAATTTGTGGATCGCACGTTTAATATCAGCAGAAGCTACGCGATGGAAATGTTCCAATTTTTAATTGATGAGCACCTGCCCGGAACAGTGTTTCAGTTTGAAATTACCGCGGACATCATGCGTCCTGAGGTCATTCAATTTTTAAATGATAACGCACCTAAAGGCTTGTTCCGTTTTGAAATCGGTGTTCAGTCTACAAATGATGCGACAAATGATCTTGTTATGAGACGCCAGAATTTCAGCAAGCTGACACGTACGGTCACAATGGTGAAAGAAGGCGGAAAAATTGACCAGCATCTTGATTTAATTGCAGGTCTTCCCGAGGAAGATTATACTTCTTTCCGCAAGACCTTTAATGACGTCTTTGAAATGCGTCCTGAAGAAATGCAGCTTGGTTTCCTGAAAATGCTGAGGGGAACTGGTTTGCGCCTGCGAGCTGCCGATCATGATTACGTCTATATGGATCACTCTCCATATGAGATTTTGAAAAACAATGTGCTGCCGTTTGAGGACATTGTGAAGATTAAGCAGGTTGAGGATGTATTAGAGAAGTATTGGAACGACCATCGTATGGATGCAACGATTGAATATTTAATTAAAGATGTCTTTGATACACCGTTTGACTTCTTCCAGGCATTTGGAACGTATTGGGACGAACAGGGCTGGGTCCGCATCGGGCATCAGCTTGAAGACTTATTTAAACGCCTTTTCACCTTCCTGTCCTCTCATTATAAAGAGCAGGCAGCTATAGCAGAAGGCTTTATGAAGTTTGATTACCTGTCTTCTCAAAAGCATAAACCGCGCAAGCCATGGTGGGATGATATGCTGTCAAAAACAGAAAGAAGCAAGCTTTATCAAACCATTCTCTCTAATCCAGGTATACTTGGTAAAGAGTTTGAAAAGAAAGCATTTGCTGAAAAAGATTTATACAAGCACACTGTCCTTGATAAAGTGCCGTTCCAGCTGGATACCTACTTAAAAACAGGTGAGCTGATCATGGGAGAGAGCATTGTGCTTGTGCACTATGATCCAATTACGCTTATTACAACACCGTATGCAGTTACTGAGCGAGTGCTTGAAGATAAGGTAAGTTAAAAAGGAAAGCGAAAAGCGAGAGACTTAACACTCTCGCTTTTCGCTTTTTTTAGATTTCTTCGCTTTTTTCTCCGCAAAAGCATCGATAAATTTGGCAGAATTGTAATCGCCCATTTCCGTTCCAAACTCTTCTTCAAGAAGACTTGGTTCCATCGGCTTTTTATGCTGCTCGCTTTCACCGCTTTTGTGTGTTTTTTTTGTCATGAGAAAGATCCTCCAGAACGCCCTTTGCTTCCATTTTTGCTGTTTCGGTTAGCGCCTTTTGCCGGATTTTCCTGACTGTATGCAGCCTCGCTTGAGAATTCGGTATCAGGCAGGCTTTCTTTCGGAGTAAAATTGTTTTTAAGCGCTTGATCTCTTGCAGTTTTTCTTTTCATGAAAATCCCCCTCATCAGATGTGTGAGAATTCCTCACTGTTTTTAGTGTGAGTCATTCTCTTCATCTTATGAGAGGGAAAACGAGTCAATTGTGCTCTTGTTTGTGCTGATAAGCAATGAGAACGATCTCTTCGCCTGTTTCGGCGCGCAGCTCATTCTCCATTTTCTTCACTTTTTCCAAGTATTCATCCTGAAGCATTGCTACTGGAAATTCCTGATTCATGCTGATCACTCCTTTTTAATAGGATAACCAATTCCTGATCTAATCTTTCATATCAGTCCGCATATAAGAACATACTAAAAATGGAGGTGAACAGGATGAGCAAAAAAGATGAGTATTCATTAGATGAAACGCTTCCCCATCAGGCAAGCGCCCCATCGTGGAAAGGCACAGGTATCAGCATGCAAAAGCCATTCATAAATGAACATGGCATCGTAATTGGAGACAGTTTTTATGATTCCAAACAATCCCCCTTGAATCAGTGGAGTGATGAGGTCGATCCTGATATCATGTCGGGCGATCAATGGGTGCATCCTACAAATGACATCGGCTGGAATTCGAGTGAGAACCGTGAGCTGATTGAAAGCAAAAAAAAGCCCGGGGGCTTCCCATTTACGCATCCTGATAAAGATGCAGGATATGGACAGGATTAGCTTATGTATCGGATCATTCACAATTTTTCCCCAAAACCATTCGAATTGGGGAAAAATATGCTCTCTAGAAGCTTCAAGATAAGTGAATAGTTTTGATATGGCGTGAATTGCAGTACACTTCTTCTCTTCTTGCTGTGATGACCGTGACAATATTTTGTTTGATTGATTTCAGCTGCCCTACCTTTTTTTCCTCTTCCCCAAGGTCAAAGATGACAACCTTGCCTGTCAGTTTTTTAACTTGTTCTTCAAACGTTCTTGCAAGCGGGAGATTGGAGTGATGAACTGGGAGGTCCCCTCCTGCTAGTGCATAAGGTGTTTCATTATTGTTATAGGGAATCAGTGATTTGATATGCTGAATTGAGATATACATCGATTTATACACCGGAGAATAAAAAACAATGTAATCTGTGAGTACGTTTGTGATATAACCATAAACTGATTTGTTTTTCAAAACGGTAATTTCTGTGAATAGCCCTTTTGCATGAGTAAGCATTTTTCTGAATGAAATGGAATCCATTTCTTCTGAAATTGGCATATTTTCAGGGTTTGATACTATATCATTTGAATTTTTTTCAAAATGAATGCTGTGCACGTGGTACATCGGAATATAAATGAAACGGCTTCCGTCATAGATGACAAACAAATCCGCCTCATAGTCAATTAAAATGCCCCTTTGATAAATTCCGCCTGAAATTTTTAATTCAATTTGTTCATTTAATCCTTTTTTAAAATCCATATGCGACACCTCGCTTTCTAAAGAATAAATCCATTCCACAGATACAAAGCGATCAGACTTACGAACAATCCAACTGGAATGACGAAAAATGTGAGCTTCATATATTCCTTCCATGAAATATGAATATTGTTGCTTTTAAGGATAAACATCCAAATTAGTGTAGCCAAAGTTCCTATGGGTGTCAGCAGTGCTCCGACATCGCTTCCGAGCACGATTGCCAAGTAAGCTACCTGAAGGGAATGTGTATCAAGTCCCATATCCACAATCGCCAGTGTTCCGATCATTACAGCAGGCAGGTTGTTCAATACATTTGACAATGCGGTCAATAAAACGCCGATAACAAGTGTGCCGCCAAGCAATGAACCATCCACATAGTCTTTTAGCTGCATCGTTAAATAGTGAGATAAGCCAATGTTGTGAAGTCCGTATACAAGCACGTACATCCCGAATGCAAAAAGAAAAATGTGCCAAGGTGTTCTCTTTACAATATCCGTGATTCCTTTTCTGCTTTTCAGCCATCTTACCAGAATTAATGCGACGGCTCCTCCAATAGCAAGTCCTTCCATCGGCACTCCAATGGGTGTTAACAGGAAGAAACCTCCTCTTACGAAGATAACGATGGCGATGCAGATTCTGAACATCTTCCAGTCCACTTCATGAGATGTAAGAGAGGACGGCATAGCTAGCGGATGCCTTGGATATTTACTTGTATTGCCTGATAAATAAAGCTTTTGAGATGATATTTTCACTGGAATATCCTTGCGGTAGTAGAAGAAAATCAATGTGGTAATTACGATAATACCGAGCATTGACGGGATAAACATCATATTGACATAGCTGTTTAAATCAAGTCCTACAATTTTAAGGGCAATTAAGTTTGCAATATTGCTGACTGCAATCGGTGCACTTGATACGGTTGCGGTAATAGCTCCTGAAATAAGGTATGGAATCTTCTGGTGCCGCTTCAGCTGGAGGAGGGAAGTAATGTGTATAATAATTGGGGTAGTGATGAGTATGCTTCCGTCATTATTGAAAAAAAGTGTTGTTAAGAAACAAAGAAGATTCACATTGATAAACAGCTTGATGCCGGATCCATTTGATTTATTGACGAGGTTGTAGGCAATCCACCTGAAAAAACCGACACTTTCCAGAACTATGGACATAACAATGGTTGACAATATGGTAATGGCAGCTCCGCTGATGATGTTATAAATGGCAGCAACATCACTCAGAGGAACAATGCCTGCCAGTAAAATAATAATGGCGCCAGTAACTGTAGGTACAGTTTCATTTATCCCAAACGGCCTCCACAGCATCAAAATGACCGTTATGGAAAAGACGACGCACATTAAGATAAAAGAGAAATCAAGCATTTATTTTCGCCTCTTCTGCAGCTGGTGATAGAATGGCAATGGCTTGCTTTTCTTCTTTTACAATCATTGGAGGTTTTAAGAGTGAATAGAGAGAGAAGCTTGCAGCAGTTAAAATGATGAGAGTAGCCATGATAGAACTCCCCTTTCCTGTAAGAGTTATAAATGGCATGATCATCCTATGTGAAAAAGATGCTGGAAAGGGAATAGGATGATCATACATAAATTGTCTTGCAATTATCTGCGTCTGTTTTTTGATCTTGCCACGAAATCTCCGCCGCCGTTATTGCTGTTAGAGCTGTTGTTTGAGCTGCTATTGTTCGAGCTGCTATCTTGATTTTCAGTATTTTCACTTGCCACTACACCAGTACTGATGCTTTTAATATGGAAGATTGGCAATCTGATAACTTCTTCATTCACGATAACAGAAACATAGTCAGCGTTTACACGATTGAGGACACCTTCAATTTTTTCAGGGCCGCCGCGGTTAATTGTCACCCAAGTAAGCTCAAGCTGAGAAAGAATGTCACTGAAAGTTGAACCGTTTAATACTGAGAATCCCATTGGAGCCTCGAAGCTTTCTCCTAAACCGCCTTTTGTTTTTTCTGTTAAACTTTTGAGATGCTGGCCGTGAAAATAAACAACACCATCTTCTTTAGTCAACAGCACGAAGTAATCGTCGCCTCCGCCAAGGAATTGACCTGTTCTGCTCTCAGGGCCGCCTCTTCCTACCTTAATAACTTTGCCTTCCATTGAAACTAACATTTCTTTCATTCTTTTTCCTTCCTTTCTAAATGTTTTCCCTGTATCTATATGTGTCAGGGGAGGACATTGTACTAGACAAATGCACGTTTTTGTCGAAAATGGTCGTTTTCATTAGAATTTATTCGAAAAATGGTCCTTTTCATTACATTTTTGTCGAAATAAAAGAAGCAGCTTGACGCTGCTTCTGGAAAAACATCTATTTATTGATTATCAATCAGATAATCTGAAAGAAGTTCTGATAGTTCAGGGCCCTTTTTGATCCAATCTGTCTGTTTAAACTCTTTAAATCCGTCACCGCCTGATGCAAGATAGTTGCTTGTTGCAGCAGTATAAGTACGGTTATCCTGAATCAATTCTCCCTGAGCGGTCTTTAAATCACTGATTCTTTCACCTGGGGGCGCATTTCTATTGATGGAATAAGTGATTCCTTCTGTCTGAAGCAAATTCTCTGCCTTTAAAACCCACTGCTGTTCCAGGATGCTCTTTAATTCTTTTCCTGTCATCGAAACCTTTACTGCGTAATGGTGAAAAGGAAGAGCGGCTATTAACTGCTGCTTCGTAATAGCTCCTTCTTTTAAGCTTTCACGTATTCCGCCATGGTGCACCATGGATATCTCTGTGTTCATTTCCTCGTTCAGAGCGCTTGCTATAAAGCCTGCTAATGGTGATTCACCTTGATCATTCTTTTTTCTTGATAAATTTTGAGGCAGTCTTCCAACGGATGTGCTGTATTCTTCTCCAAGCCTATCCTGATATTTCTTAATTAAATCAAGGGCTGATTGATCAGGCTTGACGGATTTGTGTTCAGTTAAAACGATCTCAGCCTCTTTTTGAACAATTTCCTTCTTTTTTCGGTCAATCGTTAATTTCACGTCTGAGAGAGCTTTTCCGTAGGAGTAGCTTTGAACAATCAGCTTGTTATCTACTACCGTATTTGCATGCTGATGACTGTGCGCTCCGAAGATCACATCGACTTCATCACTTATGTTTGGCGCCATCTCTGTTAGATCTTCACTTGCGTTCTCCCCGTTTTCATCTGACTTTGCTGCAACATGCGCCAGTACAGCGATAGCTTTGACTCCTTCTTTGTTCAGTTGTTCAACTGTCTGATTAATGGCTGTTGCTTCATCAATGATTTCAATTTGATCCTGATTCTCCGGCAGCAAAAATTGATTGGTCTCTGTTGTAACAACACCTATAAATCCAATTTTGACACCATCAATTTCTTTTATGGAATATGCGGGAAACATCGGTTTTCCTGTTGCTTTATTGATGACATTTGCTGAAATATAATCCGAATGAGTGCCTTTGAAGAAACCTGTTTTTGGATGGAATCCGCCGCCTACTAGCCGCACGAGTTCGTTTGCTCCCTGGTCGAATTCATGATTTCCGGGAGTACCGACATCAACACGCAGCTGATTTAAAAATTGAACGGTCGGTTCATCTTGAAAAATAGAAGAAATAGGGGGACTTCCGCCTGTCATATCACCTGCATGAACAAGCATCGTGTGTTCGTGCTCCTGTCTCAGCCTGTTTATATGAGCAGAAAGATACTCTGCCCCGCCGACTTTTTTGCCTGAAAGCACGGAATGCGTATTCAGCTGTCCGTGCAAATCATTCATTCCAAGCAAATGAATCTCTGAAAGCTGATTTTCATCTGTACCAGCTCGTCCCTGGCTCCCGCCATAGACAGAAGCAAGAAAAAGGATAAAAACGAATAAAAAGAACATGAATGCTATTTTCACAGTATGTTTCAAATCGGCTTCCCTCCTTTTGATGCTTCTAACGTAGCACGCCAGAATGAAGCGCATCTAAAGTGCAGGTAAAGGATTGTTAAGTTTTGTTAAGAAACTAAAAAAATCCCTTAACAGTGGATCCTGATCATCTTTCTCTTTTCACCGGACATAAAATCCTTTAAAATAGGATATTGAGCTTGCAATTCAGAACATTACCACAATCTAACATCCCATCTAATCGCAAAAAGCAAGTATACTATAGTAGTTCCAATGTTTTAAAGAAATGAGGGTAATTCATGCGTTCAGATAATCATATACAAAAGAAAAAGAGCCGCAAAAAGAAAGTATTGGTCTTTTTCTCTATCCTGACTCTTCTGTTTGCAGGACTTGGCTGGTTCGCCTACGATCAATTTGTATCAGGCATGAATAAAACAGCAGCAGAAGCAAACATAAAAAAAACTGAATATACATTTAATGGCCAAAAAGATGAAAATGGAAACACCAATGTTCTGGTGCTTGGCAGTGATTCAAGAGGAGAAAAGCATGCCCGCACAGATACCATCATGATTGCTCAGTATAATGAAAACACAAATAAGCCAAAGCTGCTTTCCATTATGCGTGATTCCTACGTGGAAATTCCGGGACACGGTCAGAACAAAATAAATGCCGCATTCGCTATAGGCGGTCCCGACCTGCTTCGCGAAACAATTAAGCATAACTTTGATATCGATATCCAGCACTATGCAATCATTGATTTCAAAGGGTTTGAAAGCATGATTGACACCGCATTTCCAGAAGGCGTAGAAATAAATGTCGAGAATCAAATGTCAGAAAAAATTGGTGTAACGATCGAACCTGGTCTACAGAATCTTGATGGCGAGCATCTATTGGGGTACGTGCGCTACCGCGGCGGAGCCGACAGTGATTTCGGCAGAGTAAGACGCCAGCAGGAAGTCATGAATCTTTTAATGAAAGATATGCTCACTATAGAGGGTATAACTAAATTGCCTAAACTTGCAGGAGTTATAACACCTTATATCAATACAAATGTGGATACGTCTACAGGTATTTTCATTGCAAAAGACATTATCACGAATAAATCCGATTTGGAAACCATGCGCATCCCGGTTGACGGCAGCTTTGAAAATGCCAGATACAACGGAGCCGGATCTGTTTTAGATTTAAATATTGAGGAAAATAGAGAAGCGATCAAAACATTTATGAATTCATAGAAAGAAGCTATTGCCGGCGGCAATAGCTTCTTTTTTAGCACAAAAGAGGTCCTCAAAAATGCTGATTGAATACCTCTATTTCTAATATGAGTGGTTTATTAGCGACCCCATTGCTGACGATTGTGGTCCTCATTTTCTGATTTATAGTTTTACGACTGCTAAAACCAGGATTTTGTTTGTTATAGGGTATCATTCTTACTCTTTGAGTACCCAAAACTGAGATTCGGGCCTGTTTTAGGGTACCATACGCGCTCTTTGAGTACCCAAAACCACGATTTTTCCTGTTTCAGGGTGCCATACACGCTCTATGAGTATCCAAAACCGGAATTTTGCTTGTTTCAAGGTACCATACGCGCTCTGAATACCGCGGTACCAACCCAATTAATGGCCATCATTTTATCGGAACTGCTTCGCTTTAGGGTACTGTTACTTCAGATAACTTGAAAATACTTGTTTAACCTTCGGAACGACGTAGTGACTGCCTCCGCGGTCTTTCACATCCTCAATCATCATCGTAATCAGAAGTTCAGGATTTTCCGTGTTAATCCCGACAAACCAGCCATTTTCCTTTCCGATTTCTTCCTTTGTCGTTTTCAGTTCAGCGGTTCCTGTTTTACCGGCAAGCTTAATATTCGGTAATTTCGGGTCATGAGCTGTTCCGGTTGGATCTTCAACGACTTTGATTAAATCAGACAAAATAATGGAGGTGTTCTCAGGGCTGACAATCGCTTCTTTCCAAATCACAGGCGCAGGCTGCTCTTTTTTCTCAAGATAAGGCTTCAACATGCTTCCATCGTTCAAAAAGACAGTATAGGCTGCGGCCAGATGCATAGGGCTCATCTGCACTTCCCCTTGTCCATAGCCTGAGTCTGCAAGAAGAATTTCTTCTGCTGCTAAATCTGAAGTTGAAATGGAGGAAGTCGTGATTGGAAATGGATAATCAATCTCTTCACTGAATCCAAATTCCTCCAAGCCCTTTTTAAAGGCTTCAGGCCCAATATCTAAAGCAGCTTGAGCAAAATAGATATTATCAGATGAGACAAGCGCACGTTCGAGATTAACAGATGAATATTTATCAGAAACTCTCGTAATTGTATATTTGCCCCATTCAGGTCCTTTTTGCCATGATGGGCCAGTAATTTTCTTAACAGCTTCAGGCTCAATGCCCCCGGTCTTTAAACCGACAGCTGCTGTTATTGGCTTAAATGTAGAACCTGGTGAAAAGGTTTTGTTGAATTTTGCACTAAGCGGTTTATGCGGGTTTTCAGCCAATGCTTGGTACGCTGCCCCTGACATGCCAAATACAAATTGATTCGGATTATAGGACGGACTGCTGACCATTGCAAGGGTTTCTCCTGTTTTAGGATGAAGAGCCACCGCTGTGCCAGAGTCCCCTTTCAGCTGATTATACAGCTGCTTTTGCAGACCAGAATCAATTGTCACCGTGATGTCTTCCCCATTTTCCGCAGGTGTTTCAGCAATTGTTTCATTTGAAGAATCAATAAAAATTCTATAGCCCGATTTTCCTCTCAGGCGTTCCTCATACACATATTCAAGCCCGGCTTTTCCGATTTGCGAGGTGCTTGTATACCCTTTATCCTTTAAGTCCTCAAGCTGCTCCGCTGAAATGCCGCCGACATATCCGGATAGGTGGGCAGAACTCTCTCCCTGCGGATAATATCTGCTGTCAACATCCGCTTTTTGAAAGCCCGGAAGAGAGGTTACTTTTTTAAGCAGCTCTTTATTCGCTGGATCGACTTTCATGATCGGCACAGAGACATCCGGCTTTACCCAGTTGGCTGAAAGCTTTGCTTCTATATCTTCAACAGAAAGATTCAGCAGTTTCGCAGCTTCCGCCTTTACTTTTTCAGGATTGTCGCCAAGCTGACCGGGAACCACTTGAATTTCAGGAATTTTCGCCTGAATGGCAATTCCTTTTCCGTATTTATCAAAGATGCTTCCCCGCAGGGGCTTGATTTCAGAAACGCGGACAGCATCTCCTTCTTTCAGCTGCGGAAAAATCATCGATGGATTCCACGCTAAAAACCAATTTTCTTCTTTATCCGTTTCTTCCTGGACAAAAACAGCATCCTGTTCAAATTCCACGGGACCAGCAAGTGTTTCCATCTTTAAAGCATATGGCAGAGAAGCTTTTTTCTCATCTCCCCTGTCTGCTTCCTCTTCCGGTTTGTCATATGTAACTTTCAAACTGATGACTTCTATGGATTGATAGATTTTTTTGTATCGGTCTGTAAACTCTTTTTCTGTCATTTTGCTTTTTGCGTCTGCTGATAAGAAATCGTACATTTCGCTAAATTTTTGCTCATTCCAGAGGCTAACATATTCCTGAAATCTCTCTTCAGGCGTCGGCCCTTTAGAACAGGCGCCTAAAATGATGACCAGCAAGACAATTGCGGCTAATATATAATTCTTTTTCACAATATCTGATCTCTCCCATTTGTTGATAGTTTAAGTATAGCACAGACAAGGGATTATTTTCCTGATTGATGGTTCTTACTCCTCAGGCCTATAAAAAAGCAGGCGCGTAACACACGCCCGCTTCTTTTATTTATCCAATAATGACACGTTCTTTCGGATAATGATAATTTGGTTTTGCTTCTTTTGAACCGATAATGTAGATAAAGGTTACAATTCCAATTCTGCCGATGAACATGAGGATCATAATGATGCATTTTCCTATGATGCTCAAATCAGGTGTAATTCCCATTGAAAGCCCCGTGGTTCCGAATGCCGAGCATACTTCAAACAAGATTTCGATGAAGGTAAACCTTTCCGTAATGGATAGGATGAACACGGATGTGAAACAAAGAACGAAAGCCATCAAAGTAACAACCAGTGACTTTTTCACATCATCCTCGTGCAGCTCTCTTTTGAAGATTTTAATCGTCTTATTCCCTTTTGCAAAGTGATAAAGCGCCAGTAAATTCAGTGCGAATGTTGTGGTCCGGATTCCGCCCCCGACTGAGCTCGGAGAGGCACCGATAAACATCAAAATACATAAAATCAGGAGCGTTGCCTCTGAAAACAGGCTGACATCCATAGTTGCCAGCCCGCCGCTTCTCGTTGCGGTTGACTGAAACAGCGAGTAAAAAAAGGTTTCATGCCATGATTTGTCCTGAAAGAAAAATTGAAACTCGAGCAAGGCAATCATTATTGTGCCGCCAATAACCAGCAAACTGTATGTAACCGTCGTAAGTTTAGTAAAAAGCGTAAAACGGTATTTTCCCTTTTTGCTGAATAAAAAGGTTTTCACCTCTATTAAAACAGGGAAGCCGATTGCGCCTAATGTAATCAAAAGAATAATGACAAATTGAATGAAGTAATCATCAGCATATGGAATCATCGAAGCACCCGTAATGTCAAAGCCGCCATTGGTAGTTGCACTTATAGAATTAAAAAAGCCGTGCAGGAAAGCCTCCTGCCATGTAGGATAGTATTTCAGGAAATAAATGCCGAGGATCATGCCGCCGCTGAACTCGATAATCAGGATCAAAAGCAAAATTTGCTTCATCAAATTTACAATTCCCGAAAGTGCATATTGATTTTGATCCGCCATGATCAATCTTCTCTCTCTGAGGCCAATTCGTTTCCCGACTATCAGCCAGATAAAAGTACCGAGCGTCATGACTCCAATTCCGCCGAACTGAAGAACAAACATGAGGATAAAAATACCTGGTACGGTTAAAGTATCTGATATATTAACTACACTTAATCCAGTTACGCTTACTGCGCTTACAGCTGTAAAAAGGCCGTCCATAAATTCCCATTCCACCCCTTCTTGATGGGCGACAGGAAGGCTCAGCAAGGCAACCGAAACGCTGACTGCGATAATGTAATAGGCTGCTATCAGCTGAAACGGAGTTAATTTTTGCAAGAATAATTTAAATCGTTTCATTGGTTTTGTCCATTCCTTAAATAGTGGGGTTAACTGCATGTTCTCTATCATAATGAAAAGCAGGGCATCTGAAAAGGGGTATTCGGAAATTTTATGCAGAAAGATTTTGTTTCCGGCCTATGTTCATTTTCAACACGAACCGAATAAATCATACCTGACAGAATTTCAGGGAACAAAAGAGCAGGCGCCTTGGTCAGATCGACAGGCAGACAAGAATCCGACAGAAAAGTCCGGGTTTGCTTTTATGGCGGATTCGTTCTGACCGAGGATTTAGGTATCTAAAATCTGACTATATAATTTTCTTAAAAACGAAAAAAGCAGATGAGATCATAGTCCCATCTGCTTTTCCCTGTTTATTTGGCTTCTAAACGGCGAATTCTCTCATCTAAGTCAGGATGTGTTGAAAATAGAGCGAGACCGCGTTTACCGCTGATTTTCAGCGTCGCAACGGAGGATTGTTCGTTGTTGATCCGCTGTGTGTATCCTTTAAGAGCACGAAGAGCATGAACCATTTTGTCCTTGCCGGCAAGATCCGCTCCGCCATTATCTGCATGGAATTCACGATGGCGGGAATAGGCAAAGACCACAAGACTGCCAAGAATCGAGAACAGCAGCTGGAAAATAAGAATCGCAATGAAGTGAACAATTGGAGCCATATCTTCTCTGACAAATCTCGATGCTACCCATGCTGCAATTCTTGCAAGGAACACAACAAATGTATTTACAACACCTTGAAGCAATGTCATTGTCACCATATCACCATTTGAAATATGCGCAACCTCATGGGCAAGCACGCCTTCAACCGCTGCATCATCCATTTCCTCAAGGAGTCCTGTAGATACGGCTACAAGTGAATTGTTTTTTGAAGGACCTGTTGCAAAGGCATTCACCTCGCGCGATTGATAGATCCCCACTTCCGGCATCTTCGTTATACCGGCAGCTCTTGATAATCTATGAACACGGTCTACGAGATTTCTTTCATAAACTGACAGTGATTGTTCAGGTTTTAAAACCTTGACCCCCATCATCATTTTTGCCATCCATTTAGACATCAGGAGTGAAATAAATGACCCGGTAAAACCTACGACTGCACTGAAAACAAGCAAGCTTATGAGATCGATTTCACCTGATGCATTCACATATGATCCAACGCCTAAAAGCGTGAGGACAACGCCAATTGTAATAAGCACAAGAATATTTGTTAAAATAAAAAGGAAAATCCGTTTAGCCATCTTGCACCTCCATCATTTTGGGTTCAAGTGAACTTGTATTATAATCGTATTATAATTAAAATACATAAGAGAAAGCAAATAAAAACACTTTGGTAAACTCAGGAAAAGCGAACCTTTTCAAGGTGAACTAAATGATCAGAAAAGAGATGTGCGATGAATACAATTCAGTTAAAGCGATCTGACATGACCAGACTGCTGCTTGCTTTAAAAGGTGAAAGCGGACACACTCCGCTTGAACTGCTTAACCAGTTAGGCATCCGAAAAAACAGTCCAGAAGACGCATTGCCTGACTTTATAAAAAATCAGAAACCCTTCCCAAGAGGCCTATCAACAAATGAAATTGTAGCACTTGCAAAGCTGTGTGAATTGACGTCGCTGAAGTCAACATCCATTCAGAACTGGATTAAGCGGGATATAAAAGAGTTGATCGGCGCACCTGAGCTTGGCAAAAAGTATTCAATTGAACAGGCTGCCATATTGCTGATTGTAAGAGATTTAAAATCGGTTTTTGATTTTGATACAATCAGGCGGCTCTTAATGAGCTTATTTAATACGATATCAGACCGAAGCGATGACTTAATCTCTCCTTTGACTTATTATGCCGCATATGGGGAGATCCTCGAAAGAATGGAGTCCATTACAGTTTTCTCCTTATCTGAGCACGAAATGGAGGAGGAAATCTTAAAAAAGATCGAGGCATCCAGGGATCTTTTTAAAGATCTTTCGAATGAATTATGGATACAGGTAAAAAGTATATTAACGGTTACCGTTCTGTCTGTGATTGCCTCTTATCTTCAGAGAAGAACAGAGCTGTTTTTTCATCAGCATCTGGAACAGAAATAAGATTATCTCTTTATATATATCTGCAAATCATCATTCGGCTTCCCTGTTAAATGGTCGCGGATAAGGCTTGCGAGCATGTGGCTGTAGATTGTGCCATTTCCGCCGTATCCCAGAAAAAACAGGCAGTGCGGCAGCTCAGGATATTCTTTAATCATCGGAAGCCCGTCATGAGTACTTCCAAACACAGCTCCCCAGAAGTATTCTGCCTCAAGCTTCAGTTCAGGAAAGAGCTTTTTCACTTCCATCAGGAGCTGATCTCTTTTATGGATCAGCTTCGAATCTATTTTCCCTGCATCTATTGTTCCTTCATCCAGCCCTCCTGCTATAATTCGGTTATCGGCAGTCGTTCTTATGTATAAATAAGGTCTTGCTGTTTCCCATATAAGCGTTTGACCGTGCCAGATTTCTTCCTCTTTAAGCCTGTTAGTGGCGATTGCATACGTACTGGACAAAACAGCATTCTGTTCGCGTCTGATTTCCTGATTGCGGTACCCGGCTGCCATGATCACCTTCTTGGTTTTAATGCTTGCTCCGTCTGCTGTATACATGATGGCATGGCTTTGCTCAATTTTCCTCCCGGTGACCTCTGTCTTTTCAAAAACACGCACGCCCCGAGCTGCCGCAGCATCAATAAGAGAAAGTGCGAGTTTATAAGGGTTAACTTCTGCGTCACCTCCCGACAAAATCGCTGCCGGTTTGTTAAATCCATACATCCTTTTGATATCGGAAGCGGTCAGCCACTCTGCCTGAAAGGAATGCTTCTTCAGCATGTCATATTCCTTTCTCAATGCTTCTACGTCTGCCTCCTCAGATGCATAATAGAGACTCTCTCTTATTTTAAAGTCAGGATTGATTGATAAGGACGGAACCAGCTTTTCTAATCCTTTCAGTGCCTGTTCACAAAGCCGGTAATGTCTGACAGCTTTCTCCCGGCCAAAGGAGTTTGCGCAGGCTGTAAGCATTTTATCATTCGAATATTGCAGCAGTCCGGTATTTATACTGGAACTTCCGCTGCCGGCACGATCCATTTCAACTAATACAACATTCAGATCTGTTTCGCTCAGAAAATAAGCACAGTTGGCGCCTGACTCGCCGCCTCCGATGATTAATACGTCACAGCAAATATCCATATCCAAGGCTGGGAACGGTTTGTGAGTAACTGTTTCAGGCCAAAAAAATGTTCCGCTTCTGATATCCATTACTTCACCGCCTCTTACAAAGTATGAAGGTAGTTTTTGTTATTCCAAATCCATTCATTCAGGCAATTCACGCAGACATACGGTGACAATTGCCAGTATATTATTTCTGCATGAATCAACACTATAAGAACAGCCATATCAGGCTGATCATTTAACAAAGGAGTTGAAAATAATGGCACGCAGCAGCAACAAATTACTTGTTCCAGGAATTGAACAGGCACTGGATCAAATCAAATATGAAATTGCACAGGAATTTGGAGTTTCGCTTGGATCTGACACAGCAGCACGATCAAACGGATCTGTAGGCGGAGAAATTACAAAGCGCTTAGTCGCTCAAGCACAAGCAGGACTTGGCGGACAATCCTCTAAAACTGAATAACATGGCAAAAACCGCCGGGTGCATCCACCCCGGCGGTTCTCTTGTTACCAGTTATGTAAAAACTAAAAAGCGCCAAACCGTTCAAGGTCATCCTCTTATTTTGGCACTATAAGAATTAATCACGATCAAATCTTGACCCCTCGTCGTTATCTTCATCGTCATCATCTCTGTCTCTATTATATTGATCATTGTCCCTGTGTATTCTGTCATCATCATCTTCGTCATTGTCATCGTCATCGTTTCTGTCTCCCTCACGCTGCCATTTGCCCTTTTCCTCTTCACGCCGTTTTTTCTCAGCTTCTTTATTGGTATTTTTTATCGATACCTTATCTTTTGGCGGAAGAGGGGTAATTTTTTTTTTCTCCGGAATGGTCTCTTTCAGCTCTTCCTCTTTTATTTCAGGCTTTTCTTTTTTCGCCGGTATTTCAGGAGGCGCTTGTTTTTCTTTATCTTCCGCAGGAGGCATTACAGCTGGAGGAGTTTTCTTGCTTTTTTCTTCATTAGCATGACTGGGTGTCTCTTGCTTTCCTTCTTCTTTCTCGCCCTTATTTTCGTTTAAAGGAGCAGTTTCTGCAGGCTTAGGGTTTAATTGCATATACTTGCCGGTTGAAATGCCTTGATCTGCTGCTTTATTTCTTGTCTCAACATCAGATTCAACTGCACTGACTTTTACATTTTCGTTTTTATATGAATCCTTTAAATGGTCAACATCAGCGCGCATTTTCTTTTTGACGGATTCATGTTTGTCATCTGTGGTCACGGTCGTTATGAATATTTCTTTTTCTCCCTTTAAATAGCCTAAATCTTTGCTTTTGTCGACAATCTTGGAAAAGACGTCTGAGATCTTGCGGTTTTTCCAGTCTTTTATATCACCAAGCATTTTTTTCCCATCTTCATTCATCGGCTCTATCTGCACGACCTGAAGCTTCTCATTCAATCTAAGCTCAAAGCTTGGATTGATATCAATTGTCATGTAAGCATACACTTTGTCATCTTTAAAAACGGGCAGCACTGTAAAAAAAAGAAGAATAAGAGCCATACCTGCCAATAACCCGTTTCTAATTCCGCGCAAATTAAAGATGCTTAACGGCTTTGCCCTTTCGCTTGTATCTGAAAGTTGAAAAAAAGTTATTTCCTCACCCAGCTCGTATGAACGTTTTTGTTTATTTGCTTTCAAAAATTGTCCATCGAGGGTAAGTAATGTGACGTAATCATCATTTCGATCAACGACGATCCCTTTTTTCATGATTGAAGCACCCCTCTTATATAGTCTTTCAGATAAATGTAATCCCCAGATAAAATAATTGTCATTGCAATAATATATTTTCTATTTCTCTCTATTGTTTTGCGACTGACAGATACAAGCGTCTCAAGCTGTTTGACCGGCAGCTGTTTTTTTGTGAACAGGATGCGCTTGAGTTCATCATGTTCAATAAGTATTTGCGCCACCTTAATTGCATTTTGTCTTGCGTCCATATGCTTTGGAGATTGCTCCATCAGTTCTGAAAAGGACAGGCCAAATTCCTGCAGGACAGTCTGAAAGTAAACAATCTCTTCTCTGCGCTGTTCTTGTTCAATCAGTTTCTGATGCTCTTCAATCGACAGATCCGCCTCGATCTTGCTTTGAGAGGCCTCGCCTTCTTCATGCTCCTGAAGGTCAATGTTCACTGTCTGGGCATTCCTTGCTTCTTTCCGGATATAATCGATCACTTTTCTCTTTATAATCAATTCGGCGAATGCAAGAAGCGAGCTCCCTTTTTCAGTTGAATACTTTTCAATGGCTTCATTAAAAGCAATAAGACCAATACTGAACTCATCGTCTCTCTCATCAATGTACCTTTTACAAACCGAAGAAACGGTTTTTGCCACGAATGGTTTATATTGGTCAATTAGCGTGTTCTGCATTTGCTGATCCCCATCTTGTATCTGCAAGACGGTATCTTCTAAAGTTGGTTTCTTTTTGCCAAGTTTAAACAGTAGGCTAAGCACCGGTTCTCACCTCAGTTTCTCCCATATTACTTCGTATAATCATAGCTAATTTGCATGGAGAGCGCAAAGGAAGAAAATTGGAATTATGCTTGCCTGTCGGATAAATGGAAATGGGAGACGGAAAAAGATTTGAAGCTGTTAGATGATTTTAAACCTGCGGATTTACTCCTCTCATTTATTTTTTCCTCACTAAACAGCTACGAAATGAAATCGGAATTTGAGGGTGTGAAAATTCTTTTTTACAAAAAGATTACAAAGTATGTGAAAAATTATAGGGGAATTGGCTGTAATTTGACATTTCTATCTAATTAAAGGAATTAATTTCAAATACCGGAGGAATTTCTTTCTATCTCCGCAAATTCAAATGCACACTAGCCAATATGGAATATGAGGTGTGAAACCACAAAAAAGCCCGCAAATTGTCCAAGTTCAACCCGAAAATGTCCTTTATTAGCTGCCGTTTAGAAGTGTAAAAGTACACATATTGCAGATGCAATACAGCCCCTATGAACATAACTATCCGAAACCGGTGTTTCATAATCCGCTGACGCCTTGAACCGATCCGCAAATCCGGGTTTCACTTTCGGAAATCAGGTTTTACCTACTGCTGCTTAAATGAGGCGAGTACACCATATTAAAGCCGGCAAAATGCTCAATTTCCCCAACAAAAAAGCACCCGAGTTCATTTCGGATGCTGCTTTTTTATCTGTGTTCCGCTTCTTCAATCATGCGCTCTTCTTCTGATTCCGGCTTGTCACTTTCATCTTTTGACAGGAACCATCCTGCTATGGCAATGCCTGCAAGGATACATCCATTCTTTCACTCCTCCTAATAGTATCTTTAATCTACCAATATCATTTCACTTCTATCGTAAAAACACCTTTTCCTTATCCTGGAAAAGGTGTTTTTATTTAATTCTTATGAGTGTATGTTGAAGGCTTGATTGCTTTTCTTGTCATAAACTTGTACAAAAGAAAAACAATGACAATGACAACACCCGCCGGAAGCAAATAGTCGTTCGCCATTCCGCCTACTTCCTCCCATTTGTCACCAAGTTTAAACCCAAGAAATACGTATAAAAACGTAATAGGAAGCATTGCAGCAAACGTATAAATGGAAAAAATCCAGACTTTCATTTTAGCCATTCCGCATGGTATGGAGATCAGCGTTCTGACTCCAGGCAGGAAACGGGCGGTAAATGCCACCATCGCTCCGTTTTTTTCGAAGAAAGCATCTGCCTTTGAAAGGTTTTCTTCGTTGATAAACATATATTTTCCATACTTTATGAGAAAAGGTCTTCCCCCGTAGCGGCCAAGCGCATAAAGGGTAAGCGGACCGATTGTTCCCCCGACCGTTCCGGCAAGAACCGTCCCCCATAAAGCCATATCTCCCTGATAAACCCAATACCCTGCAAGCGGCAGCACCACTTCAGCAGGCACAAACTCAAAGCATAGTGCAAGGAGCACGCCAAAGTACGAAAGGTCTTTAAAGTATTCAATAAAAGCTAGAATGTAATGTTCCATGTTCAGTACCAAACTCCTTTTCAGTTCTACAAGCTATCATACTACACATACGATTAAAAAGGGACAACTTTACAGATTATTAATTTTTGGCTTTTTTCGGTTTGATGATGCAGATGGAAGTCACGAAAAGAGCCTATTCTTTAATTGAGGTGAAGAAATGGATTGGCTGCAGGCAATGATATTAGGATTCATACAAGGTCTGACTGAATTTCTGCCGATAAGTTCAACAGGACATCTCTACTTGGGAAGAAAGCTGTTCGGAATGCAAGACGGAGGAATCTTTCTTGATACGATGCTGCACATCGGAACCTTTATCGCGCTCATCGTGTATTACAGAGATATTTTACTTAAGCTTTTAAAAAATCCTTTTACCAAGCTGACATTTTTATTATTTGTAGGAACACTGCCTGCCGTTTTCGCAGGGGTGTTTATCAGTGATTTTTTTGATGGCATTTCAAAGTCCGGTGTCACCATCGGGTGGGAATTTTTAATTACAGGAGTATTTTTATGGTTTGCGGATTCCATAAAAAAGGGTTCAAAAAAACTGGATGATTTAACTGCAGGCGACGCTTTGTTTATCGGCTGTTTCCAGGCTTTTGCTATATTTCCCGCGATTTCAAGGTCAGGGATGACGATTGTAGGAGCATTGATGCGAAAAATCGATAAAGAAACCGCAGCTTACTTTTCATTTTTGCTCTCCATTCCGGCCATATTTGGGGCTATCGTGTTTCAATCAGCAGATCTTTTCTCTGGGCAGGCAGCGGCTATCGGCTTCTTCCCTTTGCTCCTGGCAACTTTGAGCGCTGCATTTACGGGCTACATCGCAGTAAAATGGATGATCGGCTATGTAAAAAAGCACTCCTTAAAAGGATTTGCCGTATATGTTTGGGCGCTTGGGGTGTTAGTCATCGTCATTCAATCTATTTAAAATCAAAAAAAGTAGCCGCCTTTAAGAGGTACGGCTACTTTTTTTTGTTGCAGCCCCCTCCTTTTTGGCATCGTTATTTTCTAAATGTATTCCTACAAAAAAGAGATCATAAACTTTTCACCTTAAAAAACGAATCGAAATACGATCGTCTTTTTCCTGAAAGAATTGACAAGTTCAGCTAAAAACCATTTTTTTCTGCACATCATCCGCTCGTAATCGCAGAAGCTAAGAAAAAAAAGGAAAGCAGGAGAAAATCATGCACACAATGTGGAAAGGGTCCATCAGCTTCGGACTGGTGAATATCCCAATCAAATTATATGCTGCTACTGAAGATAAAGATGTAAAGCTCAGAAATTTGCACAGTAAATGTCATACCCCCATTCAATATGAAAAAAAATGTCCTAACTGCGATGAAACAGTGGGGAATGACGATATTGTCAAAGGCTATGAATATGTGAAGGGCAAATTTGTCATTTTAGATGAAGAAGAAATGAAACAGCTTAAACAAGAGCATGAAGATAAAGCAGTCGAAATTATCGATTTTGTGAACTTGGAAGAAATTGATCCCATCTATTTCAACCGATCCTATTTTGTCGGCCCTGGAGAAAATGGAGGAAAAGCCTATTCGCTGCTTCGTGAGGCCCTTTTAAAATCAGGAAAAATCGGAGTTGCCGAAATGACCATCCGTTCTAAGCAGCAGCTCGCTGTTCTCCGCGTATATCAGAACACAATTGTGATGGAAACCATTCATTATCCGGATGAAGTCCGGAATACTTCAGATGTGCCAAGTGTTCCTGAAAAAACAGAGCTTGGAGAAAAAGAACTTGAAACTGCGATTATGCTGATTGATCAGCTAACAACGACCTTTAACCCTGAAACTTACAAAGATGACTATCGGGATGCACTTCTTGGTCTCATACAAAAGAAAGCAGGCCAAAACGAAGGGAAAACACCGGCAGATGCTCCGCGTGAAAATGTCGTTGACTTAATGAGTGCTCTGCAGGCAAGCATTGACCGCTCAAAAGAAAAGCCGGCTAAAAAAGAGACTGCTCCCAAAAAACCTGAGCCTGCCAAAGCGAAGAAAAAAACGAAAACCGTCCGCAAAAAAGCGTAGTCATAAAGAACTCCTCGTCAGGTCAAACGAGGTTTTCTTCTTTCTTTATGATCCAATAAGCCGCTTCAAGCAGCGTATCAAAACAATAATCCGCACCGTGATCAGCGGAACCGATTAAAATTGTTTTTGCACCAGCACTTTTCCCTGCGAGGATATCTACATCACGGTCGCCGATCATGTAACTGTGTTCTAAATTGATTCCATATTTCTCAGCAAGAGTTGTAATCATGGCAGGCTCGGGTTTTCTGCAGCTGCAGCCTGCGTACGGAGCATGAGCGCAATAAGCAACCTCATGTATGCGGCCGCCTTCTTGTTCAATTTCCTTAATCATCTTTTGATGAATCCTCTGCAGCATCTCCTCCTTCATATATCCAAGCCCCACCCCTCCCTGATTCGTCACGACAAAAATGGTAAAGCCTTTGTTATAGAGAAGGCTTACAGCTTTTGCCGCCCCTTCTAAAAGATATAGCTGAGATGGATGATTGACGAATTTGACACGGTCAGTCAAAACTTCATTTATGACGCCGTCGCGGTCTAGAAAAACAGCTTTATTCAAGTTGAAACGCTCCCTTTCATAAATAGTATCCGTATGAGAAATAGTAAGTAAAAAAGAATGAAAAAGGACGATTGCCATGTATGTTAAACCAATGCTTCCAACACTCTCAGCAGGAATACCTGAAGGAGAAAACTGGAGCTATGAAGTCAAATATGATGGATTCAGGGCAATTTTGTCCATTTCAGAAGAAGGCATCACGTTTACGAGCCGAAATGGGAAAGATTTAGGCGCTCTTTTCCCCGAAATCATGAACGCTGTCCAATCTATCTTTGACAGACTGAAAGAATTTATGCCGTGCATGTTTGACGGCGAGCTTGTCTCATTAAAAAATCCATATAAAGCATCCTTTGAAGTCATTCAGCAGCGCGGAAGGCTGAGGGCCAAAGAAAAGATCAATCTAGAGGCAGAAACAAATCCATGCCAGTATTTAATCTTTGACCTTCTTGAATCCAAGCAGGAAAAAACAGCTTTTCATGACTATCTTTCACGAAAAACGCTCTTAAATAACATCGCTTCAGCATGCGGTCTGCCTCTTGAACCCAGTAAGAGCAATCAGCTCATCCAATACGTTCCTTCCTATGCTAGCCATGAGACTTTATGGAGCGGCATTCGTGCATTTGACGCGGAAGGAATAATTGCAAAAGAACATAAAAGCAAGTGGGAGGCCGGAGTGCGAACGAAGTCCTGGCTGAAAATAAAAAATTACAAACATGCTTTGTTTTTCATTATAGGATATGACAAGAAGAATGGGTATTTTAAAGCGGGTGTTTTCAAAGGAAAGAATGTGATAGACGCGGGTGTTTTTTCTCACGGGCTGGAGGGGGCTGACCGTGACTCGTTAATTAAGATTCTAAAGGAAAATAAGGATAGCGAGGATTCACAATGGATCACGATTTCCCCTGCGATCTGCGTGGAGCTGCAATTTCTGGAGTTCTATAAAAATCAGCTGCGTGAGCCCTCTTTTTCTGCCTTCAGGTTCGACCTTTCCCCGCATGAATGCACCTGGGAGCAGCTGAAGCTTAATGCTGTTTCGTTTCACGAAGATGTCCAGATCACACATCCTGATAAACCGCTGTGGGAAAGTCCACTGCGGACGAAATCAGACTATCTGGCTTATTTAGTGGAGGTTTCTGATTATATGCTTCCTTTCTTGAAAAATAAACCTCTCACGGTTATTCGATATCCGCACGGTACCTTTGATGAGGCCTTTTATCAAAAAAATTGCCCGGATTATGCGCCTGAGTTTGTGGAAACCGCAAAGCAGGATGGAATCGACTATATCATGTGCAACGACATCTCAACCTTGATCTGGCTTGGAAATCAGCTCGCCCTGGAATTTCATATCCCTTTCCAGACTTATGATTCCTCTTGTCCGAATGAAATTGTCTTTGATTTAGATCCTCCATCGAGGACTGATTTTCACTTGGCTGTTTCAGCAGCGCTCGAAATGCGCAAACTCTTTGACTCATTCGGTCTTGCCTCTTTCCCAAAACTATCAGGCGGAAAAGGAATACAAATTCATATTCCCATTACCAATAATCGGTTTTCATATGAGCAGACAAAAAAGTTTACATCCTTTATTGCGGCTTACTTAGTCAATGCATTCCCAGAATTGTATACGATCGAACGGCTTAAAAAGAACCGCGGAAACAGACTGTATGTCGACTACATTCAACATGCTGAAGGAAAAACGATTATTGCGCCCTATTCTGTCAGAGGGAATCCTGAGGGTGCATATGCAGCGGCCCCTTTATTCTGGGATGAAGTGATGCAAGATCTGAAGGTTAATCAGTTTACTATGGATTATGTAGCAGAGCGGATTAAAAAGGGCTGTCCATTTCAAGATTACTTCTCTTCGCCTCAGGACGAAGTGATTCAGCAGGTATTAGATTTTATAGAGAAAAATAAGCAGTAACACCTCTTTAATTAGGCGGTCAAAGGAAAAAAGACAGCAATCTTGCCATTTGGGAAAGAATTTGAAGAGAAATCGGCAAGTAACCAGGTAAAACAAATACGTTCATAAAAAAAGGGTGCTCCATTCCGGAACACCCTGAACAATTATTTATGGAAATCTATCTCTTTTACAAGCTTTGTAGTCTGTTTCAGCAGATAACACGTTTACCTTCAATCGCCTGAATCATTTTTTTTAGTTGTTTCAAAAGACATGCTTTTCTCTAACTCAACCTCCATTGTGATGAATCCTTCTTCAAAAGAGCCCAAGCATAATTCAGGAGGCGGCAGTCAAAAATAAAGCATAACCTTACATATTTGGAGCCAATCTATGCCTAATTTCACTTGGTTTTTCCTGCTGTTTATTATAAGCCTGTTCCTTGCCGCTGCTGCGGTAAAAAAAGACCGGAATATGCTGATTCCCTTATGGTTATTCAATGCAGGTCTTGCTTACCTGTTTGAAATTCTCATTTTTGTTTTCTTAAAGTCATACACGTATAAGCCTGAGGTTTTCGCAGCGCCCTTCTTCGACAGCACATTTGGCTCGCTTATCAGTCAGGTTATGATTGTGCCGATGTCCGCTGTCGTCATCGCCTTTTACAAATTAGGTGTTCCAGTCATGCTGCTGGTCAGTTTTTGCATATCCGCTATAGAAGTCCTATTTTTGCATTTAGAAATATACGAGCACAACTGGTGGAAAACTTATTTTACGACCTTTTTGCTTCCAGTTGCTTTTTATATTTCTTCCATGTGGTACAGATTGTTAAAAAAAGGGAACCACCTGGCGAAAATGGTTTCTCTCTACTTAATAAATGTATCAATTTCCCTTTCCCTGACATGGGCAGCAACCGTTCCTCTCTCCATGTATTATTTTCAGCCTGGCTGGTTTTCGGATGCAGCACGGGATCATATCGCAGGCAACTCCCTCTTTTTTAGCTTTGCAAGCTTAATTTATTCATTCATAACAATCTCGAAAAAAAAATCGTTTAAAGCCTTCTTATTCGGATGCTTGCTGATTGTACAGCTTCTCCTGCTGCAGAAAGACTTTGTTGTATCGTTTCATGGATTTT
This sequence comes from Bacillus sp. V2I10, assembly GCF_030817055.1. Classification (NCBI taxonomy): domain Bacteria; kingdom Bacillati; phylum Bacillota; class Bacilli; order Caryophanales; family Bacillaceae; genus Bacillus; species Bacillus sp. V2I10. Next base: position 4,005,370 of record NZ_JAUSYV010000001.1, read on the forward strand.
TTTCATTTGCAGCACTTCATTTGTTTATTGCGGGAGTGAGCAGTCTTGTTTGGATTTCTTTCTTGCAAAAAAAGAATAGAAAAAAATAAAAAAGAATGCCAAGATTAATCGGCATTCTTTATAACTTATGACCATTTTTCTTCAGCTGTTATCCATTGATTCCCTTTTTTATATCAATTGATTGAGCTTTTGCTCGTAAAAGTACTCAAAATTTTCAAACTGGGAAATGTATAGTTCATAAAATATGATTTCATTTAGAATTCTCACTTTTGAGATGGCCTGCTGCTCTATTTGAACTTTTCTAAAGGCGTGTTTTTATAGGACGAATGTATAGATCAACTGAAAACAATAAACTCCCTGCATGAAATATGATTCTGATAAAATCCAAAAAATCCCGGCATCTGCGGGATTTTTAACGAAACAATAAATGCTGGCTATGAACGCCTGCTTTTTTCAGCAAGGCCATGAGCTGCTGCTGTTCCTCTGTTGATAGTCCGGAAAATGCGCGTGCCATTCTTAGCGTGTGAATCGGGTAGATTTCATCCAGGTAGGTTCGTCCTTTTTCAGTCAGCTTCGCATAGACAGAACGTTTATCTTTAGGATCTTGTTCACGGTAAATAAATTCATTTTTTTCAAGCTTATCAATCACGTAGGTGACATTGCCGCTTACAAGCAGCAGTCTTGAACCGATTTGCTGAAGCTTTTGCGGTCCCTTCGTGTAAAGCAGTTCAAGCACTGAAAACTCCGTCGGATTAAAGCCGTGTTCTTTGCTGTCGCGGATGGAGTGCTCTGACACACTTTTAAAAGCTCTTGCAAACGTTTTAAATAAATTCAATGCAAGTTCAAGTTCTTCATCTGTATAAGACATCATTCTCATCGCCCTCTTACTTTAACATTCTTAAAATGTCTTAAGATTCACACAGTTCTACTATTTATTCTACTATCAATCCTGTGTTTTTTGAAGTAGTTTCTTTCTTGATTTACCAGATTCATAGGATATAGTAAGGCCAATGATTACCCGATTTCTGGATTTGAACTGTATTGAAGACTCATTCCGGTCCTATGATTACCCCACTCCTGGATTTGAATTTTCATGTGACTGCTCTCCTAAAATCATTAAATCCTCTCTTCGATTCATATTGGCAAAAAGGCCGGGATTCTTAAAATTCGATTCATTTAAATAGACAGGATTTAACTTGTCCAACAGAGTCATCATTTTTAATTCTTTAAGATCTAATAGTCTCTCAATCTCAGGTAAAACAGTGCAATGATACAAAGCACAGAGAGGATGATATTTTCCATCAATGACAGGAATAACAGCAGGATGTTTTTCATTTATGCCAGATAACAGAGCTGCCAGAATATCCCGATCAATAAGCGGCATATCGCATGCCAGTACAAGATACCATTCTGCCTGAACCTCTTTCATTGCTGTATACAGTCCAGCGAGAGGACCCATCCCCCTATATTTGGCGTTATCCAAGATATATTGAACGTTTTCAGCAGAATAATCCAATCGCCCGATGACTGCCACAACTTCTGTTACCGCTTTCAAATTCTTTAGTGCAAGCTCTAAAAAAGTGCTGTTTTTATAAGGTTCTATGGCTTTATCTGAGCCAAACCGGCGTGATTGCCCGCCGGCTAAAACAATACCTGCAAGTTTCATACCCATTTAGCTCCTGCCTTCATATCTTTTCATTATCTTAACACACAATGATAAGCAGAGGCTATTTTCTGCAAGCGAACTGTGTGGAAGAACGTAGAAAAAATCCTTCTAAATGATTGATAGAGAAGAATTCATCGTTTGTAAGCCTTGGAAAGTCTCTTCAATCATAACGACTATGTTGTTCGCTTTATTTTTAAAAATTGATTTTTACAGATTGGTGAGGGATTTTTTTAAGGGGAATATAGATGGATTTCCAATAAGCGGCTAGGATAGGATGCGCTGAAGCTGCTTCGATCATATTTGCTGTGCAGATTGAAGTGATGCCTTTCCCGCAAGAAAAAAAGCCGGAGAAGAACTCGACTTTGAACCGAGGCTTTCATATTCAATGAATTTATCGAAAACAGCAGGCACGAGATCAATTTGCCTCCGAAAAAGTTCCTCCTAGCCCCAATAAAGACAAGGTCACATGCAGACTGAATGCTTTCTTTATAAGCACTCTGAACTGCTTATACAGACTTTTTATGTGAAAGCTTGATTAAAGGGATATTGTTATAAAAATAATGGTATTCCTTTTTTAATTCTGACAGCGTCATGCTGCTCAAAACTTCTTGATTATAGATGCCAAGAGCTAATAGTTTCTTGCAGTAAAAGGCTCTTTGATCTTCCAATGCTTTTTGAAATAATTTACTCATTTTCTCATTTCCCCTTTCCATTTGTCCTCTCTTCACTCTACCCGTTAATTGTTGCTCTTCAATTAAGAAAGTGTAAAAATTCACTGACATGTGTTAAAAAGCTGTAAATGGTCGACACTAGTTTCTAAAACGCTCTGGGAGATGATGAAACAGTGAAGCACATTCGGCTGGCAGCATACCGAATAAATCAGCATAATCAAGACATTTACTTCCTTAATACACTTGAACCAAAACATGAGCAGCTCTTTTTCGCACGCCTTTCTATTCCTGATAAAAAGCTTCTTTTTATATGTGCTTATGAAACAAAACAGGATCGCTTTGGTGATGTAACCTCTTTATTCACAGAGGAATACATCGATGAGCTGAATCAATTTTTGGCAGGCTATTCCTCCTATCCGCTCAGCAGTCAATCAGGATGATTTTTTTAAGAAGCCGTTTTGCACAAAACGCAGAAATTCATGAGCATCTTTCCCGATAACGGTTTGGAGATCCTCAAGCATCTCATCCCTCCTTACATCTAATTCAACGATTTTTTTGGCAATTTCAGCTGCCTTCTTCATGTCCATGCTGTCTCCTCCTTCAAACTCTTACTGTTAGTTTAATAAGAAGCAAATGAAATATCAGCATTATTGTCAACATACCTTACACGTTTTTTTCTTTTTCTCACAAACCATGTTAGATTTTCTCACAAAACTTCACTTTTTCCGTTGAGGGTGAGGTATAATTGGAAAAAGAATCTAATGTGCGGGGTGGAAAGATGGAACAGCACGACCACTCATATAAAGACAAAAAAGTCATTTCAATTGGAATCGTCAGCGAACTAACAGGCTTATCATTAAGACAGATCCGTTATTATGAGGAAAGACGTTTAATTTCGCCTCAAAGAACAACAAGGGGTACAAGAAAATATTCATTTTCCGATGTGGAAAGGCTCATGGAGATTGCAAACAAACGGGAAGATGGCGTACAAACAAATGAAATCTTAAAAGAAATGCGAAAAAAAGAGATGCGCAGCAATCCCGATTACCGCAAAAAAATGCTCGAAGGCCAGCTAAATGCACAATTTCATTTTCGCAATAAAAAGTGAGGGGCGGTTGTCAGCCCCTTATTTTATTGGTGTCTAAAATTGAAAACGATTGACGAGCCTGCTCAGTTTTCCGGACAAGTCAGATAAGGAATCCGCATTGCTTGAGATTTCTTCCATAGACTGACTGGACTGCTCTGCGGATGCTGCTGTTTGTTCAATTCCTGCAGCTGCATCTTCTGATACGGATGCAATGCTTGAAATTGATTCGTTCATCACTTCACTATTTTTCATAATCAGAGTTAAATCCGTCTGAATGGTTACAATTCTGGTTGACATATCTTCAATAAAACCTTTAATTTCAGTAAAGCTTTCCCCTGTTTGATGGATGGATTTTGCGCCTTTTACAATCTGCTCATATCCGTGCCCCAGGTTTTCTGCTACTTCTTCCGTTTCTTTTCTGACATTGCCTACAATTTTATTAATATCTACTATCGACCTTGATACCTGTTCAGCTAGCTTGCGTACTTCATCTGCCACAACCGCAAATCCTCTTCCATGTTCTCCTGCACGTGCAGCTTCGATTGCTGCATTCAGCGCCAGGAGATTGGTTTGATCTGCGATGCTTTGAATCACGTCCACCAATGTGGAAATCTCTCCTGACTGTTCATCAAGACGCTTCACCTTCAGCACGGTATTTTCCATTAAATCATTGATGCGGTTCATTTGACTGACGGATTCGCTCATTAATGTATAACCTGTTTGTGATTGATTCAGCACTTCCGAAGAAGCCTCGGCCACAGCCTGGCCATTTTGGTTGGCAATATAAATGGAGTTCATCAGCTGGCCCATTGTTTCAGCCAGATCGGAAGCTGAATTTGCCTGGGTTTCTGCTCCTGAAGACAGCTCCTGCATAGTCGAGGCAATCTGCTCGCTTCCTGATTTCAGCTCTTTCGAGGAGGATTGAAGCTGTTCACTCCGCTCTGCCACAGACAAGGAAGCCCCGGAAATATCCTTCACAATGGCTTTCAGCTGCTGATTCATTTCATTTACAGAATGAACGAGCTCGCCTATTTCATCCTGTGACACCGATAAAAGAGGCTCATGATTCAGCTGGCCATTTGAAATGTCTCTCATTCTGCTGACAATCTTCAAAATCGGCTTAGTGAGAGCGTTCGAAATCCGAAATGCCAAAAAAATACCGATTGTGACTATCACGACTGAAAGTACAATACCAAGCATGTTGATAAATCGTCCTTGATTAATAATCGCATCTCCATCTTGCATAATTGATTTTTCACGCTCACTTGCGAGAGAATCAAACCCCTCTGTAAGCTCATCCGCAAGATTCTGCACATCCCCGCGGAGCGTCTGGTTCGCTGTTACCCTCATTCCAGAATCAAAGCTTTTAATGACTTCATCTTCAACGATTTCTTCCCATTCAGCACTTTTTTTCATTAATTCGCGGCTTTTCGGGTTATCACTTTGAGCAAGCAGTTTTTTCTGAAGCGCCTGACTTTCTTTGGTCAGCTCATAATACTGATCTTTATATTCATCTTTACCATAAATAAAATATGCTCTGATTAAGGATACACACTGTGTAATATTATCACTGAGCTTCCCTTCCGCAAGAAGCGACTGCATGTCCTCCTGCACAATCTGCTTCGTCTGTCTGTTAACCATGCTGAAACCGATCATACTAAACGCCGCCATCAAAAGACTGAGCACAATAATAACCGAAAAACTGCCCAGCAGCTTCCCTTTTAATGAAAATGATGCAAAGCGCTTTTTCTCTCTTGGCTTCCTTTTTTTTAATCGCTTCATCTTATGTGCCCCCTCTAATTTGAAAAATAGACAATATTCCTTATCCCAGACCGATTTCCAATGTGAAATTAGGCTCATATATTGTTCATCGGCTATTTTGACAGAATATTTAGCGAACAGCAGAATCGACTGTTCAGAGGGAGAGGAAATCTGTTTTGTTCACATTTGTGCGGAATTCATTTCGAAAGTCTCAGAATTATTGTTCAAAGTCCCGGAATTAATTCGGAAAGTCTCGGAATTAACTTTCAAAGTCTCGGAATTATTCCTGAGCCCATTTAGATGTCTCAAGATTCCCTCCGATAGTCTCCCAATCAACGTGAAAAATAGCCAAATTAAAAAATTCATGCGCAAAAAAAAGCAATGCACCTTGTCAGATGCACTGCCTTCAAATTCTGATTTATACAATTTTCGGATGATCTGGTTCTGAAACGATTTTCGGATGGTCTGGCTCTGATACAATCTTCGGATGATCCGGCTCAGAAAACAATCCAACTCCCGCTGCAAATGCTAAAGAAAAAATCCCTGCAGTGATGCCCATAACTATTTTTTTCATGACTAGCTCTCCCTTGTTATTTAATTTGCATATGCTCTTTTCAAAGCGCTACATACGATTTGATAATATTGAACGGCTGATTTATATTTGTGGCGATCTTCAAAGTATGATGCCATAAGCTCTGAATACTCGATAATATACTGCTGTTTTTCATGCTCTATAAAGTAAGGGATAACGACTTCCATCATAAAATATTCAAATTCAGATGATAGATTATCCTGCAGCAAATATTCATAGATTTTAAAATGATAGTGATATTCCTGATTAGGGTTATTTTCTAAAATGTTTTTGCCTTCTACTATCCACTTCCCAGCTTCTTCTTTATTATCTAATTGATAATAGGCATACAGGATAGAAAAAATTGTGCTTAATGATTCATTCTTATCTTTAAATTGCAGAGCTTCATTGTATCGATCGATTGCCTGTTCATATTTTTTGGTAATTGAACTGAGGTACCCCATATTATGATAGATCATTCCAAGCAGACTTTTATCATTCAGCTGCTCAGCAATCTTCCTGGCCAGCAAATAACTTTCTTCTGAGCGGGTATGCTCCTCACACCGCAAATAATTAATCCCTAGCAGAATCTGACACTCTGCGCATCTCATTAAATCGTATCTTGATTGATATATATTTAAAGCAAAGTGAGTGTACTGGATGACCAGTGCCGCTTTTCTTAATTGACTCAGAGTCAGGGCAATTGAATAATAGAGATCCGCTTCTTCCCACTTTTCAAATGGGAGGTGCTTTGTTAAAAACCGCTCCGCTCCTTTGAGGTGCAGGAGGGCTGTCGAATATTTGCTTTGAAGATAGTGATGAAGACCGACAAATTTCTCGTAATAGTAGGTCATCTTTTCTTCAAAGATGTCTTTGTATAAATTGATTTTTTCAAGCTTCGAATCTGCTTCTGCAAACTCTCTTTCTGTCAGCAAATACCTGAATTCAAACAGAACAAAGTAGATCATGGCCGTTGTATCACTTGATGAAAGGATTTCTTTCTGCAGGTCAATGTACCTTTTTTTAAGATGATCGTGCTTGCGGTGAACGATATCATGATACCAGTCAAATAAGGATTTCATCAGAGGAATTTCTTCTTCTTCGATGAGGTTGATCTCAAGCCTGTTGCATAAGTAATCAAGGACTTCGATGCTTGCAGTCGTCTGATTGTTTTCGATTTTTGATAAGTAAGAAGTGGAAATGATGCCTCGTGAAAGTTCCTCCTGCGTCTTATTTTGCTGAATGCGATAGAACCTTATTCGACTTCCTATTTCCATGTGCAGCACCTCATCTATACTAATCTGTATGTTTAGTTCTCTCTTTATTATGCCGAAACCTTTTGCTTTCGTATTGGGAAAATAGCCTCAATTTTTCTGAATAATACATAAAATAACGACCCATATTTCCCAATCTGCAAAATTCCCGAGGAAACATCCCCCCTATTTCACCCTATTATTCGGAAAAAAGGCCCCATTTTTCCCAATACCAATGACTCTATTAAAATGGTAGCATAATTGATAGAATAGTCAAACTTTTTAAACTCTATGATTATTCTATACTATGTAAGGGGGTTTATTCATGAAAAAGTGGAAGGCTCTGAGTATTTTATTTGCATTTGTCCTGTTTTTATCCATGTTTTTTTCCTCACAGTCTGCTGAGGCTATTTCGGTAAAGAAAGATTATTTAATCGGGATTAAAGCATCTGTCAAAGATTCTAAAGTGAAAGCGAATCTAATCTCGGGTGCCGGCGGTAAGGTCAAGCATCAATATAAATATATGAATGTTGTCCACGCCTCTCTGCCGGATCAGGCAGCAGCAGCTCTTCAAAAAAATCCGAATATCACATTTATTGAAGAAGATTTCGAAGCGAAAGCCATTGGCCAGACCGTTCCATACGGTATTCCTCAAATTAAAGCAGATGCTGTTCAATCTTCAGGAGTTAAAGGGAGCGGTGTAAAAGTTGCTGTACTTGATACAGGAATTGACGCCTCTCATGAAGATTTGAATGCGGCAGGAGGCGCAAGCTTCATTGCAGCTGAACCGAATCCATTCATAGATGGTGACGGCCATGGAACTCACGTAGCCGGGACTGTTGCTGCATTGAATAATTCAATCGGTGTTCTTGGCGTTGCCCCGGATGTCACTCTTTTTGCTGTAAAAGTACTTGATTCCACCGGAAGCGGCACCTATAGCGGAATTGCTCAAGGCATTGAGTGGGCTGTTGACAATGGAATGGATGTTATTAATATGAGTCTTGGCGGCAGCCAGGGTTCAGCCGCCCTTCAGGAGGCTGTCGATCAAGCTTATAATAAAGGCATTGTTGTTGTAGCAGCTGCAGGCAACAGCGGGTCAAAAGGCAAACGGAACACAATCGGCTATCCGGCCAAATACAGTTCTGTTATTGCAGTAGGTGCAGTTGACTCTTCGAACAATCGGGCATCTTTTTCAAGTGTCGGCTCAGAGCTTGAAGTCATGGCTCCGGGTGTCAACACATTGAGCACCGTTCCGGGCAATAAATACGCTTCTTTTAATGGTACTTCCATGGCATCGCCGCACGTAGCGGGTGCAGCCGCTTTAATTCTTTCTAAATATCCGAACATGTCGAATATCGAAGTAAGAAACCGCTTAAAAAATACAGCTGTTCCACTTGGTGATCCATTTTATTATGGAGCCGGTGTCATCAATGTTCAGGCTGCCATTCAATAATGAAAAAGAGCTTGGTCCTTTTGGACTGAGCTCTTTTTCAGGTATTAGACAACTTTCAATTCAACCTCGATATTTCCTTTTGTTGCTTTTGAATATGGACAAACGTTATGTGCCTTTTGAACAAGCTCCTCAGCTCTTTCTTTTGTTACATCCGGAATGTGAACTTCAAGGATAACAGATAATCCGAAGCCTGTATCATCCTTTCCAATTGATACATGTGATGTAACCGATGTTTGGCCGATTTTTTCACGTTCTGTTCTTGCCACCAAATTTAATGCACTATCAAAGCAAGCGGAATAACCCGCTGCAAATAATTGCTCTGGATTCGTTCCTTCTCCGCCTCTTCCGCCAAGAGCTTTTGGCATCTCAATCGCTAGATCAAGTTCTTTGGCTTTCGTTTGAACTCTTCCTTCTCTTCCGCCTGTCGCAGTTGCTGTTGCTGTGTAAAGTTTTTGCATGATCGTATCCCCATTTCATTTCATAAAATTTAATTGTGCACAATTTGTTTTTGCGAAACTAATATAGCAAGGGTATAATGGGTTTGTCAATAAATTAATGTCGGGAGTAATTAACCAATGCCTTCAGATAAACACCCTCTCAGTCTAGAACAGCAGCTTTGTTTTTCCATTTACGCGTGTTCCAGGGAGATGACAAAAATGTACAGACCCATTTTGCAGGAGCTTGATCTGACATACCCTCAATATTTAGTCATGCTCGTTTTATGGGAGCATGAAAAATTGAGCGTGAAGGATTTAGGCAAGGAACTCTTATTAGATTCAGGCACACTCACTCCCTTGCTGAAAAGACTTGAAGAAGCTGGTTTGGTCGAGCGCATTCGTTCTAAAGCAGATGAGCGCAAAGTAGAGATCAGTTTAACTGCCCAGGGCCAAAACCTGAAAGAAGAAGCGCATCGTGTTCCAGAATTCATGCTGAAAACAAGCGGACTTTCGCGGGAAGATTTCGAGAGATTGAATCAAGAATTTCGAAGTCTGCTTAAAAAACTGACTTCTTTATAAATGGTTTTTTAAAATGATCAAAGCCGTTTAAATCTGAAAAAATTGACGATATATAAACTATTCACGGATATTTTGCATGCATGAAATGTGAGGTGATTCTCTTGAACATGGTGGATGTTCTTATTGAGAAATATCGGCAGGAAATGTTTGAAAGCGCCAAAAAAGACGGACTTAGTTCCATAACTACCATAAAAGCAAGCAAGCAGCTGGACCGTATTCTGAATATCGGAATGCAATTAGAACCATCAAAGTGGATGGAATGAAAGAATCGAGTATTGAATTAATCAAACAAAAAAAGCTTGTATGAAATCATACAAGCTTTTTACTGATTCTTTTTTTCTTCAACCACCTGATCCACATAGTCCACGATCAATTCATCTTCATCTGTCTCCCTAACACGAAAGGCAATGGCTTTGCTTTCCTTTTGATCATCCTGATCATAATAGGCCCGGAAGACATAAAAGCTTTCTTCTTTTATCTCAAAATCTTCGAGTTCCAGGTTTTCTATTTTCCATTTCTTTTTAAGGGAGATCAGCTCTTGCGGTGAGTGGTAGGCTCCTTCTAAGTAGATGCCTCTCATATCTCTCTTATCTTCCTCAAGGATTGCCTCAAGCATATCTTCTACCACAACGAGCCTCCTGTCTCTCCCCTCGTCTTCATCCTTGCATGCAGACAGGAAAAGAGAAAAAAGACAGAGAATGAAAATCTTATGTATGTTTTTCACTGGTTTCCCCCCGTACAAACTTCAAACCGGCCGAGTTTCGGCCGGCTGATCAGCTGGATAATTTATTTGAACCTGTCATGTCATCAGGAGGAACAAAAGTAACTTTTTGCCCCTGTTCATTCCATTCGATTTTCAGTTTTTCTCCCACATCAATTTCACATATATTTCTTATTTCACTCGGTATTGTTATGGTTCCCTTGCTGCTTAAGGTTGTTTCGTTTTCAAAGGCATTGTTATCATCCATGATCAAATCGATCGTTTTCCCATCAGTTTGAACGACGACCCGCTCACCTGTTTGTATGTTTAGTTTTTTTCGAATGTAGGAAGGAATCATCACTTGACCATTTGACCAGATTTTCACGAAAAATGGACCTTTTTTCAAAGATATCACTCCATTCCTTCTAAAGATACCTTCAATTATATCATGAAAGACGGAAATTTCCTTGTTAAACGCATTAATAGGGTTATCTGGCAAACCGTGCGAAAATCAAAAAACAATCAGAGGATCCTGATTGCTTTCATGCTTCCATCTTTTTGGCGGCGCTTGTCGATTTTCTTAGGACAAGCTCTGTCGGCAGAATGTAATCCTTCCCTTCTATCCCTTCATTTAGAGCCTGATAGATCAGGTGAGCTGCAAGAGAGCCGATTTCATAATTCGATTGCTTTACCGTCGAGAGCGGAGGCGAAATATATTGTGAAATTTCAATATCGTCAAATCCGATGATGGAAAGATCATTTGGAATATGCAAACCGGATTCTTTAAAAGCTTTTAATGCCCCTACAGCCATTTCATCATTTGCACAAAAGACAGCAGACGGCGCATTTCCCTGCATCATGAGGATTTTAGCCGCAGAATAGCCGCCTTCCCTTGTATATTGCCCCTGAAGGATCCAGCTAGGGTGCAGTGTAATTCCGGAATCCTTAAGCGCCTGTTTATACCCTTCAAATCGAAGCTGATTATCGCGATTGTGAGAGGGACCTCCAATGTACGCGAGCTCCTTGTGGCCAAGGTCAATTAAATGCTGCGTTGCCTGATAGCCGCCCGAGAAATTATCGACAAGCACATGGATAATCGAATCGCTGTCAAGCTTTCGGTCAAGGACGAGGATCGGAAAATCATCTCTTACTGATTGAAGAATCAATTCATCCGGAAGGCTTTCAGCTAAAATAATGACGCCATCCACACGGCGTTCCTGCAAAAACTTTGAAGCTGTTGTCACATTGCCTCCAATGGAACTGCAGGCGATAAGGCCATATTGATGAGTGAGCAGGGTATCCTGAACACCGCGCATCAATTCAGAATAAAAAGGGCCGGAAAGATCCTGAACGATAATCCCGATTGTTTCGGTTTTGCTTCGTTTTAAGTCTCTCGCAATTCCGTTTTTTCGGTAGTTTAACGTTTTTGCAGCTTCTAATACACGCTTAGCGGTTTCTGCATTCACTCTTGAATTATGATTTAACGCATAGGATGCTGTTGAAACAGCTACCCCAGCCAATTTTGCAACATCTTTGATTGTGGCCATACGATTCTCCACCTTACTTTCATTGCTTCATTCTGGTTGATGAGATGACTTAACGGGGGATCTTCCCGGGGAGTTTAGTTTGTAGGGAAATGGTCTATTGCCATTCAAACCGGCCGGTAAATGGCCAGTTTGAATGTAAAATAGAACAGATCTAACCTTAGATTACAGCTTAAGCCCACCACATATTCGTCGGCTGTTCTTTAATTAAGACACTTTTTAAGTTTGTAACCGCACGCTGAAAACCTTCTTCAATCGACATGATCGGATCTTCATGCTCAATGCTCACAACATAGTCATAGCCGTACGTTCTAAGTGCGCTGATTATATCAGACCATTCCTGCATGCTGTGTCCGCAGCCGACAGATCGGAAATTCCATGCTCTTGATTGGATTTCGCCGTAAGGCTGCATGTCTGTTAAGCCGTACATGTTGATGTTGTCCTGATCAAGATACGTATCCTTTGCATGGAAATGATGAATGGCGCCTGCTTTTCCAAGGATTTTAATCGCACCGACAGGGTCAATTCCCTGCCACCACAAGTGACTTGGATCAAGGTTTGCTCCAATGGCATCACATGTTTCTTCCCTTAGCTTCAATAAAGTGTAAGGAGTATGGACAAGGAATCCTCCGTGAAGCTCTAAACCTATTTTCACGTTAAGGCTTTGTGCTAACTTCCCGACTTCTTTCCAGTAAGGAATCAGTTTTTGCTCCCACTGCCATTTTAATACGTCATTGTATTCGTTAGGCCATGGTGCAACCGGCCAGTTTGGATATTTTGCCTCTTCATGGTCGCCTGCCGTTCCGGAGAAGCAGTTCACAACAGGAACGTTCATTTCATTGGCTAGCTTAATCGTGCTGACCAACGTTTCATGAGATTCAGCAGCAAAAGCAGCATCCGGTGAAATCGGATTGCCGTGGCAGCTGAACGCGCTTATTGTGAGTCCGCGTGAAGTGACTTTTTCCAAATACTCATTTTGCTTTTCTTTATTTCCTAATAATCCCTCTAACGAACAATGTGCATTTCCAGGATAGCAGCCTGTTCCAATTTCAACAGCTTCAACACCTGATGCTTTTACGTAATCTAACATCTCATCGAGATTTTTATCTGAAAATAAAACAGTGAATACTCCAAGTTTCATCGTAATCTTCCTTTCTATGCTTTTAATAGTTCGTCCATTTTTTTCGAGTTGAGAGCTACTGCCTCCATCAAATCACCTTCAAAGTGCTCTTGTTCAACGATAAACCATGGAAGCTCAAGCTCTTTTCCAAGGTTCAGCAAGGATTTCATGTCAAGCTGTCCAGTGCCGATGACTGTACTCTGCTTCTCGCCATTTGTTTCTTTCATATCCTTAATATGAAGCGTAACTACACGTTCCCGCTGCTCTTTGATCAGCGCCAATGGATCAAGACCCGCATAGGAAACCCAATAGCAGTCGAGTTCGAACTTTACAAGCTTCGCATCCGTTTCGTTCAGCAGAACATCAAAAGGTGTCTGCTCTCCGAATGTATGAAATTCGAAATCATGATTGTGATAAGCAAGCTGCATGCCTTCCTGCATAATGACTGAGCCTGCTTTGTTCAGTTCTTCAGCAATGCGCTTATAATCATCAAGACCAGTTCTTTGCTCTTCCGCCAAATAAGGCATGATAATCAGATCGTTCCCGATTGCCTGATTATAAGAAATCACTTGTTTAAGCCCATCCCCTGTAATTTGATCATAAGGCACATGACTCCCCGCTGCCTTCAGTTCATACTCTTTTAATGCTTGATTCAGACGATCTGCAGGCGTGTCAAAATAGCCTGCAAACTGTACCCCTTCGTACCCAAGATCCGCCACTTTTTTCAAAGTGCCGAGAAAATCCTTTTCGAGCAGCGTTCTGATTGTATAGAGCTGAAGTCCTTTTCTCGTCATGATTTTTCCCCCTTATGAAAGTTTTACGATTGTTTTGCTTTCGTTTGACTCTAATGCGCCAAGAACAATTTTAAGAGATTTGTAGCCTTCTTCACCGGAAACCGCCGGCTCTGTATTGCCTATAATGCTGTCTATGAATTTATCGATGACTTTTGATGAAGTTTGTCCGCCTTCATCGTTTGATTGAATTTTGCCTAATTCATAGTTTACAACTTCACCTGTTTTATATTGAGCAATTAATGAGTACTCTCGATGATCTTCTAAACGAAGAACCCCTTTTTCACCGTAAATGACTGTTGCGTTATCTTCTTTATTGTAAGACCAGCTTGCTGCAAGGGATCCCATAATGCCGCTTTCTGTTCTTAATACGCAGACTGCATTGTCATCTACATCTGCGCCTTCTTTAGCAACTGTATCAACGAATGCCGCCACTTCAGTCACTTCTTCGCCAAGGATGTAGCGCATTAAGTCCGCTTTATGAACACCAAGGTCTCCCATTGCTCCGATAAATGCGTCTTCTTTCTTGAAGAACCAGCTGTCGCGTCCGTCAGCACTCCAGCCTTCAGGACCGCCGTGGCCAAATGCTGTGCGGAAAGAAAATACTTTGCCGATTTCACCATTTTTAATAAGCTCTCTGGCTTTTTCATGTGATGGCACAAATCGCTGATTATGGCCGATCATCAGCTTGCGGCTATTTTCTTTTGCAGCTGCGATCATCGCTTCTGCTTCTTCCTTTGAAGTAGCCATTGGCTTTTCGCAAAGAACATGCTTGCCTGCATTTAAAGCATCAATTGAAATGGGAGCATGAAGCGCATTTGGAGTACAAACGCTTACAGCGTCGATCTCTTCAAGTGCAAGAAGCTCTCTGTAGTCTGTGAATGCTTTAGCTTTGTATTGCTGTGCAGTGAGTTTCGCACGGTCTTCATTAATATCGCAGACTGCTGTTATTTCCACATACTTGTTGCCTGCATACTCTGGTAAATGTCTGTGCTTTGAAATGCTTCCGCACCCGATAACGCCGATTTTTAAAGTTGTCATGATTTTTTCCTCCTGAGGGTTAAATGATGAAATCGATTCCTAGATCAGAAAGCTATTCTTTTTTTTCAAAATAAACAGGTTCGCCTGTTTCAGACGATTTATAAATCGCTTCCAAAATTTCAGTTACGATAAGGGCTTGTTCAGGTTTTACAACTGGATCTTTATCTTCAACAATTGCTTCAATCCAAAGCCTTGCTTCAATATCTGCTTCACTTTCAAGCTTGCCGTCTACGACAGATGCACCTGATTCATCTAAATTCACCATTGTCGTATAAAGCTTGCCGTGACGCTCGCCATTGATGCGCAGGCCATTTTCCATATCAGCTCCGCCTTCTGTTCCCATCAGGGTGCATTTGCTTTCTCCGACGTTCAAAGAATTCAGTGCCCAGCTTGATTCAAGGAAAATTGTTGCCCCGTTTTGCATGGTAATGTAAGCAAACGCGGAATCTTCGACTTTGAATTTTTCAGGATCCCAAGGGCCCCAGATGTTTGCTGCATTTTCTCTTGTGCCAAGTTTATGAAAAGCGGTTCCGACAACCATTTTCGGCTCATAATTATTCATCATCCATAATGTCAGATCAAGTGCATGAGTGCCGATGTCGATCAATGGACCTCCGCCCTGCTTTTCTTTATCCAAAAACACGCCCCAAGTCGGTACTGCACGTCTTCTGATGGCATGAGCTTTTGCAAAATAGATATCACCAAGCTCGCCTTCTTCGCAAAGTGATTTTAAATGCAGGCTGTCTGTCCGGTAGCGGTTCTGGTAAGCAACTGATAATTTCTTCCCCGTGCGCTTTGCCGTCTCAAGCATTTTTCGAGCTTCAGCAGCAGAAGTAGCCATCGGCTTTTCGCACATCACGTGCTTCCCTGCCTCCAAAGCTGCTATTGAAATGTCTGAATGCGAATCATTCGGTGTACAAACATGTACAACATCCACTCCCGGATTTGCAAGCAATTCTTTAAAGTCCGTATAATGTTCGGCCATCTCTGATCCATATTGCATTTTCGCTTCGATGGCTCTTTCTTCAACAAGATCAAAGAAAGCCACCATCTGAACATTCTTAAGTCGTGCGAGAGCAGGCATATGCTTTCCAGTCGCAATTCCTCCGCACCCGATAATTCCAACTCGAACAATCGTACTCATTGTCCACCTCCGAGTTATTTCCGATACAGTGAAACTTCACTCAGTGGGGTTTTAGCTCTTTCCCGCTGAGTGTTAGTTGAACCGCTCGGGCCTTTATAGGCAGTTGTACCCATGCAACTTTCTGAAATTCTAGAAAACTTGTATCTGGGGACTAACTGCCCGTTAATCTGCGATAAGATTTGAAACGTTTCACACTAAGTAAAAAAATATGTACTAAATCCTTTATTTAATAAGCGGAATACGATGTGAAACGTTTCGACAAATTCATTCTAACATGAAAGCGCTTTTAATAAAATAAAAATTTAAAATATTATTCTATAAATTTAATTTTCCTGTATTCTGAAAAAAGTTACTTGGTTTTAAAACTTTTTTGGAAGATTGAAGTCTAATGAATAGAGACAGCAAGGGATTTAGCGAAAATGTCGTTTTTATTAGCGGGAACCTGAACTTTTTCCAGCCGATTTTTCTATTTTTATAGCCGATTACAGCAAGGAAATCAGATTCTGCGTCACGAGTGCCGGCTGTTCGAACACGCCAAGCAGCACAACAAGGAGGAATCATTTTGACTGACCCCAATCTCGCACAAAAAGCCGTCAATGGTGATGATGGGGCCTTCCTGCTTTTAATAAAGCAGCATAAGGAGCAGCTTTACCGGACAGCCTTCATGTATTTGAAAAATGAAACCGATTCGCTTGAAGCCGTTCAGGAAGTCACATTCCGTGCATATAAGTCGCTTCATAAATTAAAAGAGCCTGCCTATTTCACTACTTATCTGATCCGCATCATGCTTAATTACTGCCATGATCAAATGAAGAGGAAAAAAAGAATCCAAATAAATGAGGAGCTGGCTGCATCTGCTGCCAGTACAGATTCCTTTGTTTATCTGGAAATTGAAGAGGCTCTGCACCACTTAGATGAAAAATACCAAAATGTAATTCTGATGAAATACTTTCACGATCTCAAGATCAAAGACATTGCACAGCAGCTGAACTGTCCGGAAAGCACAGTAAAAACCTGGCTCACAAAAGCACTGGCATTACTGCGGAAGCAGCTTGATGAGAAAGGAGGGAATTTTGATGTTTGATCGTGAGGAACAGGAGATTAAAAGATATAAAGAAAAAATAGATACCGTGCAGATTCCTGCAGACTTGCTTGAGGATGCCATCTTACAAGGGTTTCGAAAGGCGAAAAAACGGAAACGGCGCCCGTTTGTCAGATGGGCATCACTTGCTGCGGCACTTTTTATATTTATCTTCATCACACTTATACGTGTCTCTCCTGGATTTGCTTCTTATGTCAGTTCATTTCCTGGCATGGAAAAGATGGTGGAAATCATCCGCTACAACAAAGGACTGATGTCAGCTGTCGAGAATAACTTTGCTCAGGAAATTGGCGTTTCAGATGAACATGACGGAATAAAAATTACACTGGATTCCGCCATTGTGGATCAGAGAAAATTGAAGATTTTTTATACGATCCACAATCAGTCTGAAAAAGCGAACGTTGAAATTATGAATCCGACATTACGTTCAGGAAAAGTGAATCTTAATGAAAATGCTTCTTTCACATCAGGTCACATCGAAGAGGATATGGAGAAAAATAAAAGTTCAGACTGGTCAATGGAGTATGATTTTGGAGCGTCTATGAACCACGAAGATTTTCAGCTTGAAATGATGGTTCACACAAGAAGGGCACTATCGAAAGAAAAAGAAAATGTCTTTCATTTTTCATTCAACCTTGATCAAGACTTGGTGACGAAAAAAATGAAAGTGATCGAAATTAATCAAACTGTTTCAATTGAAAATCAAAAAGTAACATTTAAGAAAGCCGAAATTACTCCACTTTCTGCCTCCCTCCTGGTTCAATATGATAAAGATAATACGATGGAGCTTTTTGTATTTGAAGATCTCAGGCTTGTTGATGAAAAAGGAGAACCCTGGTCGATTTATCATAATGGGCTTGTTGGAAGGGGAATCAGTGAAACAGAAGACATGATTTATCTGGAAAGCAACTATTTTGAACAGCCAAAGGAACTCTATCTGGAATTCAGCAAAATACGTGCGGTGAAAAAATCAGATTTAGAAGTGATCGTTGATCCAGAAACAAATACCGTGCTGAAGAGACCGAAAGATGAGGTATTCAGTAAGATCGAGGTTTTGAAGAATGAAGTTTCATTTTCCTATTATGAGGATAGAGAAGCTTCAAGCTTCTTAATGAATGATGTGACGGATGCTAATGGGGTCAGTTTGTCAACAAGCTCTTCAGGCGAAGGTCCAGCTTCTGATACAGGCGAAAAACGATTTGCCATCCAGTTCGACCGAAGCAAAATAACGAAAGGCCCGCTATCTATGAAGTTTGTGGACTATCCCGGCTATATTAAGAAAAAGACAAGAATTCAAATAAAATGAGAAAAGGCCCGCTGGGACGCCAGCGGGCCTTTGTTATTAGTTCCGGCGCAGCTTGGCAAGCAGGCGGAGAATCTCAAGATACAGCCAGACTAGTGTGACAAGAAGGGCAAATCCTGCATACCATTCCATATGCTTTGGAAGCCCTGCCTTCGAACCATTTTCAATAAAGTCGAAGTCCAGAACCAGATTCAGTGCCGCAACGATCACGATGGCAACAGAAATTAAAATGCCAATCGGAGAGGCATCATGCAAAAATGGAACCGTTACTCCGAAGAAGCCAAGTACAAAAGACAGCAAATACATAATCAGAATTCCGCCTGTAGCAGCAACAACCCCTAATCGGAAATTGCGTGTTACTTTGATTAACCTTGAGCGGTAAGCAAGCAGCAAGGCAAGGAAAACACTTGCTGTTAGAAGCACGGCCTGTATGACGATTCCTTCATACAGGGATGCATAATAAGCCGATATTCCTCCAACAAACATCCCCTCAAGTACTGCGTAAACAGGTGCCAGAACAGGAGCCGTTTTAGGAACAAAGCTGACAATCAGCGCTACGATAAATCCGCCAATCGCCCCTCCGATCATAATGGCTGTCACATCCTGGCCCTGTGCACTGTAATACCAGGCTGCACCCGCTGCAGTGATTAAAATAAACAGCAGCAAAAATGATTTATTAATCGCTCCCATCAGCGTCATCGGCTTGCTGGAGTAGGACCCTTCCCGTTTTGTAAAAGCTTTTAAAGCTGGATTTGAAGTTCTCAAGCGGTATCTTCCTCTCTTTTGGGTTTGAATGTAATACGTTCTATCGGCCAAAAGGTTTCATGAACGAAATAGTTTACTAGTTTTAGTATATCGCATTTCTCCGCAGGATATGAAAATCTTCTTCGCTAACACTAAAAACAGAAATGAAGAATGAGAATCAGAAGTATGAATCTTTTTCTTTGTTATTCTTTTTAAATTCTTTATATATTCTCTTTCTATATCTGAGGCGATTTTTCTGCTTCATTCACCACTTTGATGCCCTTTTTTCTACCGTGAGGCACTTTTTCTGCTTCATTCACCCGCTTTGATGCACTTTTTTCTAGCCTGAGGCACTTGCTTCATTCACCCGCTTTGATTCACTTTTTTCTAACCTGAGGCGATTTTTCTGCATAGCCATTTGATTACAGCAAGCAACAAAAAAACCGCCATACAGCGGTCTCCATCTAAACAGCTTTATTTTTAATGTAAACAAAGCTTCCTGTAAAAAAACAGACAAACCCGCAGGCAATGGAAAGATAGAAGGATATTTCCGTGATAAAGGACCCTTCGTGCTGGAGCATCATTGCTAAAAATGGCTGTGCCCACGGATAGTATGGACCGATTTTTTCTGAGTTGATGATCATTATGTTTGGAAGTGTAAACATCACATTGAGCGCCAATGGGGCAGCAAAACTAGTCCATGCCATGGATACCCACAGAAATAGAGCGGCAAGAGGCAGGGCAGCCCGAAAACCGCCTGTCAGCAGTTTGATAAAAATGTCGGCTTGGAAAGGATCCCCCTTTTGCGATCTTGTAATGACAGCCCCGATGTATCCATTCCACGTAATATCCTTTTTGCAGAAGCTCTTTTTTCACCCAGCTGCCGATTTCCAGATCATCTTCTATGTATAAAATATTCAAGTTGCTTTCATCTCCTCACCATTAATGTTACAAAATATGGATGATCTTGAAAAGGGAGAATAAAAATTTATATACTTGTAGAAAAATAGTATAATTTGTCGTATTTTTGTGTGTTCTATCTATACAGGAATCATTTTCCGACATATCCTGTTAAAAAGATTGCCTGAGGTGAAGAAATGCAACACACAATTATCACTCTGCTTGGAAGTGCAGGCGGCGTCGCCCGTTCTGTTCTCTCAATCTTTAATAAGTCAGTAAATGATTTAAACGACCCCATTCATCCCTTCCTGAAAAACGCCGTCCTTCATTTAATCGATCATCAGCAAAAAGAATTCGATTATTATCACACCTTCTTTCCCAACTTGAAAGATTTACTTGTTCTCCATGAATTTGATTTAAAAGATACCGCTCAATTTACAGATCACCTAATCCAGACAAAGACCAGGATTGTCGTAGATGTTTCATGGGCCGATACCGCAGAAATGCTCAAGTGCTGTGATCTTGAAGGCGTAAGCTATATCAATACAGCTCTTGAAAATACAATGATTGATGAAAACGAAGACGAATTCGCAGGATTTCCTTTAATTGAGAGGCTGCGCAGGTTTGAAGAAGATAAACAATCGATAACAAATACGAAAGCCATCATCGGATCCGGCATGAATCCGGGCGTTGTTCAGTGGATGGCCCTTGAGCTTATGAAAATCCGTCCGGACCAGACTCCCCTTGCCTGCTATATTGTGGAGCATGATTCTTCGTTTTTCAAAAATAAACAGAATGCGGAAAAAGACACTATTTATACAACATGGTCGCCTGAATGTTTTCTTGATGAGGCGATTTCAAGCTACCCGATGTTTATGAAGAATAAAGCGCCGCTTTTTTTATATGAAAATGTGTATGATCTGGAATTTCAGGTGACACTCGGGAAGAAACAATTTAATGGATGTCTGATGCCTCACGAAGAAGTGTACACGCTCTGCCGGATGTATGATATGGAAGGCGGTTTTTTCTATAAAATCAATGATCATACGACAGATTTGATCCGTTCTAACCTTTACCGCTCCAATGACTTGTGGAATTTTGAAATGAAGGTGCTTGATCCGCTTGAGGGAGAGCTTGAAGGCGAAGATTTAGTGGGAGTCCTGCTTGTCTATGAAAACGAAGAGCTTTATATGTATAACGTGCTCG
This sequence comes from Bacillus sp. V2I10, assembly GCF_030817055.1. Classification (NCBI taxonomy): domain Bacteria; kingdom Bacillati; phylum Bacillota; class Bacilli; order Caryophanales; family Bacillaceae; genus Bacillus; species Bacillus sp. V2I10. The sequence continues at coordinate 4,026,443 of NZ_JAUSYV010000001.1, forward strand.
ATAATGAATCAGTCTTTGCAGAATTCCAAACAAACGCCACATACTTTCAAGTAGCCTGCGGAATCTATGCCGGCCTTTCTGTATTGCTTAAGGATCAGCTTGCAAATGGCGTTTACTATGTGGATGAATTGCTGCAGAACACAAAAAATCAATACGGAGTCTATCTCGCTTATTATATGACTGAGTTCGTTTCAGGTAAAAATAAGAGCACAGATGGCCTGCTGCTTCAGCGGATGAAAAGTCTGAGATAGCAAAAAAACCGGTCTAAGAAAACCGGTTTTTTTGCTCATCTTTTTATATTTAAAACCTTTCCAAGATTATACATTAGATTCTCCACATAAAGAGGGCCTCTTTGCAGCGCCTCTTCCAATGATACAATTTCCGGCACGATGGAGAACACCGAACCGATTCCCTCTTCATGCACTTTTTCATAGCCATCCCCGATCGATCCGGCAATGGCAATGACAGGAATATTCAGCTTCTTGGCTGTTTTAGATACTCCGACAGGCGTTTTGCCGTGAATGGTTTGTCCGTCAATTCTGCCTTCGCCTGTTATGACGAGATCAGCTTCCGCCATATGCTGCGCAAGCTTTACAGTTTCAACGACAATATCGACACCGCGTTTTAGATTGGCATTCAAAAAGGCAAGCAGTCCCGCTCCCAGTCCTCCTGCTGCACCCGATCCTTCTATTTTTTCAACATCCATTCCTGTCTCTTTAAGAATGAGAGAGGCATAATGTGAGAGATTTCGGTCTAATACGGCAACTGTTTCATCTGTTGCTCCTTTTTGCGGACCAAATATGGCAGAAGCACCAGACGGGCCTGTCAATGGGTTATCAACATCACAGGCAACATCTATGGTTACACCTGTTAATTCTTTCATCATTTTAGAAGCATCAATCTTTGCAAGCTTTGATAAAGCACCGCCGCCATACGATAATTCTGCCCCCTCTGAATCAAGGAATTTCACTCCGAGTGCCTGAGCCATACCCACGCCGCCATCATTCGTTGCACTTCCGCCAATTCCGATGATTAAATGCTTTGCACCTTTTTGCAAAGCATCTTTTATTAGCTCTCCAGTCCCGGCTGTTGTCGTCATTAATGGATTTCTTCTTTCGTGTGGGACTAGATGAAGCCCTGAAGCGGACGCCATTTCAATGACAGCAGTCAACTGATCTCCAAGCCAACCATATTCAGCTTCTACAGGAAGCCCTAATGGACCTGTTACAGTCAAAGAAGTAAACGTTCCATTTGTAGCATCGACCAATGCCTGCACCGTTCCTTCTCCGCCGTCAGCCATAGGAATTTTCACCGTCTGAACTTCAGGAAGTGAACGTCTTAACCCGCGTTCTACTGCTTCGCAAACCTCAAGCGCCGTCATGCTTTCTTTAAATGAATCCGGTGCTATAACAATCTTCAAATCTCTCAGCTCCTATCCTAACAGTTTAAATACGCCAAATATTAAAGTAGAGATTACCGCAAGCGTGAATCCGACCAGAGATTCATAGGGGATCAGCTTCATTCTTTCTTTCATCCCCATAAAAACACTGCCTCCTGTTGCATGAAAGAAGCTTCCGTGAGGGAGATGGTCAAGTACAGTAGCACCCGCATGGACCATGGCTGCTCCTGCTAGTCCGGAGATGCCGATTTCCATAATAGCCGGTGAAAAGACACTGCTAGCTACCGCTGTACCCGCTGTTGTCGAGGCAGTTGCCATCGACATTAACATACCTGATGCCGGAGCAAGAATATATGCTGGCAAGCCAGATGCATTCAGACATGATACAATGACATCCTTCAGACCTGAATTCGCAATAATTCCGGCAAGAGTCCCTGTTCCGATGAGCATGATTGCAACACCAGACATTTTCAAAAGGCCAGACGCTGCAAAATCTGTCAATCGGAGGATGTTTTTTGTCGCAATTGCTCCGATGATACCGCCAAGAGGCAAAGCAATAATAGGATCGATGGCAACGTCAAATACCGGTCTGAGTGAAAGCAAGAGGATAGCCGCTGCTGGTCCGCTGATTGCTGCTGCAAACGAAGGCAGATTGGCTCCATCTTGAGCAGTAATTTCTTCTGCTTTCACCTGTTCACCTTTTAAAACCATTCTTTTAGCCAGAATATATGTCACTAAGACTCCAAAGACTGCAGGAATCAAACCTGCTGCCATCACGGATGTAAGCGGCACGTCAAATGCATCTGCTGCCGCAATCGTATTTGGATTAGGCGACATGATGTTTCCCGCCTTCCCTCCTCCGATCATCGCAAGCAAAATAGCAGGCTTTGAAAGCTTTGCTCTTTTTGCAATGGCAAGTGCGATTGGCGCAACCGTAATAACCGCTACATCAATAAAAACACCAACCATTGTTAAAAGCATTGTCGCAATAACAAGTGCAAGCAGTGAGCGCTTCTCGCCTATTTTCTTAATGATTGTATCTGCTATCACTGAAGCAGAACCTGATTCAATCAGCACTCCTGCAAGAACACCTGCTGCTAAAATTCTAAGAACAGCCGGTGTGATATCCTTTGCGCCTGTGATCATCAATTCAATGGTCTCCGTCAGATTGACTCCGCCAATCAGGCCCCCTGCAAGCGCCCCTGCCATCATGCCGTATGCTGGAGGAACTTTCTTTAAGATGAGGAAGATGGCAACAATCAATGCGCACACCGCTCCGAAAGCGCTTACTTGAATATCCAATTTGTTTTCCCCCTTATAAGTGGTTCTAATGCTTTAATTGTAACCGCTTACCGCAAGAGGAATCATTGTCCAAACTGACAAAAAAAGAAAGCAATCACCGGACCCACTTGTGCGAATGCACAACTTAAGTGACCAGCATTGCCGCATAAAGGGTCATTAAATCCAGCGTTTTCCGCGGATTATAAGAGGTTATCTCCTCTATTTTATCTAGTCGGTACCTGAGTGTATTTCTGTGGATAAAAAGCTTCTCAGCTGTTTTATTCATGTCCCCGTCAAACTGAATGAAAGCTCTTAAGGTATGCAGCAGTTCTCCGTTTCGGTCTGACTGCTGAAAAATATCCATAGTATGTTTAAACAGCTCATGCTTTTTTTCATCTTTCTTATCTCGGAGCAAAACGGATAGTGCCCAGTCCGTATATTTATAGAAAAAATCCACGGCAGAATGTTTTTTTGCTGCATCCAAGGTTTCTTTTGCGCTCTCATAAGACATGGATACACCATAAAATCCGTCATATTGATAACCGAGGGCACCGTAAATGCCAAGGTCCATACTTTTCAGCATCTCATTCATTTCTTCCGGGAAAACAGATTGTTGCAGGGTTTTGCTTTCTTTTAACCATATAATTTCAGCAGCCGAAGTCGATACGATTAAATCATTCGTGCCTGATTTTTGCTCCAATTCTCTCATAAAAAGCTGTCTTTGCTTTAGAGAGATTTGTTCGGGAAGGTGAAAAAGAACAGCCTGCCGTTCAACAAAGAGGTTTAGATTCAACCGTTCTGCCCGTTCCGTAAACTCGTTTGTTTGCTGCTTTTCTCCTTTTAGGAGCTGAATCAGTGTTTCCTGCTTCAATGTTTCATTCCAGCGCATCTGATCCGATAAATAGGCTTGTTCGATTGTGAGCTCAGCCGCCATTTTTACAAGTTCGCCAAACGGAGCCACAACTTCAGGATCTCCTGTTATGCCGATGACGCCGATTAATTCCTGATGAAAAAAGATCGGCAAATTGACTCCCTGCTTTGTTCTCGGATAAGTCCTGCTGTCCTTCTCAGTAAATACTACTTTTTCACCTGTCTGCAGAACCTTCAGCGCTCCATGATGTTCATCCCCAAGCCTCGTTTGGTCACCTGAGCCTATTAAGATTCCATCCTTATCCATTACATTGACGTTGTAGGGAATAATGGACATCGTTCTTGCTACAATTTCTTTTGCGAGTTTTTCATTCATTCCCGGTTCACCTGCTGATCGTTTTCTTAAATTCTATCATTGAAAAAAGAAATGACAATTATTCAATTTTTCCAAAAAGATGAAACTTTCCGCCTATTAGATCGTATAAGTAAGCAAGACCCAAATAAAGGAGGATTTTCCAAAAGAAATAAGATAGAGGGTGATAGACATGTTTGGTTATCCGATTGAGACGATTTATTTAATCGGACTAATCATTGCCGGAAGCTTGACCTTGCTGTTTGTGTGTTTTGGAGATGCAATAGAAGGCATCACCGGAGGAATACCGTTTTTAAGTCCGACGCTTGTCCTCGCATTTTTGACATTCTTTTTTGCATGCGGATTCATTCTTGAAATGACCGCTCTGTTTTCAGCGTTTCTTTCCGTATTCATTTCCATCTTCAGTTCAGTAATTTTAGTTACCCTGCTTCATATCTTTGTACTAGTACCGCTATCCTCAGCGGAAGAATCCCTTTCATATCATGAATCCGATCTCAAGGGACGTGTAGGCCTTGTTATTACGTCCATTCCCGTGGATGGATTCGGGGAAGTGCTGCTCTCAAGCAGTGTCGGCTCTATTTCTAAAATTGCCGCAAGCTTTGATAACATCCCTATCCCAAGCGGAACAAAGATTTTAGTCATTGAAAGCAAAAACAGCGTCGTATCTGTCACATCGTATCAGCCATTTGAAGAAACACTAAAGGGGGACACACTATGACCATGCCAATCATTATTGTTTTAGGTATTGTCTTTTTTATTCTAATTGCTTTAATTGCGGTATTTGTGACGAAATACCGGACAGCAGGACCAGATGAAGCACTCATTGTAACAGGAAGCTATCTCGGAAGCAAAAACGTTCATACAGATGAAAACAGCAACAAAATCAAAATCGTCCGCGGCGGCGGAACGTTCGTATTGCCTGTCTTTCAGCAAGCAGAACCTTTGAGCCTGCTTTCAAGCAAGCTTGACGTTTCCACACCTGAGGTTTACACCGAGCAGGGTGTTCCCGTCATGGCAGATGGTACGGCGATTATTAAAATCGGGGGTTCCATCGGAGAGATTGCAACAGCTGCCGAACAATTTCTCGGGAAATCTAAAACAGACCGCGAGCAGGAAGCACGTGAGGTTTTAGAAGGCCACCTCCGTTCTATTCTCGGCTCGATGACTGTTGAGGAAATCTACAAAAACCGTGAAAAGTTTTCTCAGGAAGTACAGCGTGTTGCCTCACAGGATCTCGCGAAGATGGGTCTAGTCATCGTTTCATTTACCATTAAGGATGTCCGTGATAAAAATGGATACCTCGATTCTTTAGGAAAGCCGAGAATTGCACAAGTGAAGCGCGATGCTGACATTGCAACAGCTGAGGCAGAAAAAGAAACCCGCATTAAACGGGCAGAAGCAGCAAAAGAAGCGAAAAAATCAGAACTTGAACGTGCAACGGAAATTGCTGAAGCGGAGAAGCTTAATCAGCTTAAAATGGCTGAGTACCGCAGAGATCAGGATACGGCAAAAGCGAGTGCCGACCAGGCCTATGACCTTGAAACCGCAAAAGCAAGGCAGCAAGTAACCGAGCAGGAAATGCAGGTTAAAATCATTGAGCGAGAGAAGCAAATTGAACTCGAAGAAAGAGAAATTCTGCGCCGCGAGCTTCAGTATGATTCAGAAGTAAAGAAAAAAGCAGACGCAGACCGATATTCCGTCGAGCAGGCTGCTGCTGCTGAAAAAGCAAAACAGCTTGCAGATGCCGATGCCAATCAATACCGGATTGAGGCACTCGCAAGGGCCGAAGCTGAACGAATCCGCATGGATGGATTAGCCAAAGCAGAAGCACAGCGCGCTCAGGGGGAAACAGAAGCTGAAATGATCCGCCTGAAAGGGATCGCTGAGGCTGTCGCCAAAGAAAAAATTGCAGAGGCCTTTGAGCAATACGGTCAGGCTGCGATTTTGGACATGATTGTGAAAATGCTGCCTGAATATGCGAAGCAAGTAGCAGCTCCGCTGTCCAATATAGATAAAATCACGGTCGTCGACACTGGGGGCAGCGGTGAAAACAGCAGTGCCAACAAAGTCACAAGTTATGCAACAAATCTGATGAGCTCCCTTCAGGAAAGCCTGAAAGCTTCCTCTGGCATTGATATGAAAGAGCTGATTGAAAATTACTCAGGTAAAGGGAATATTAAACAAAGCATCGATCAGCTTGCCGTTAGTCAACAAAGAGAAATGGATAAAAAAGATCAGACATTCTGACTAGATCTTAAACGCCTGGATGTTACCCAGGCGTTTTATTCATTCAAAGTGAATGAAACTGTATTTTGACTATGAAGGTATATTTTTTGCATGTTGTCGGCAAAAAAAGATCGCATGCTGATTCAGCATGCGCAAGCAGGAAGAGGTGTCTTACAAACATGAGGCTTATGAGAAAAGCATCTTTCTCATAAGGCATTCTATTCATCATTCTATTATTTCGCATGTGCGTTTTGTCCAAGCTGCGCACATTTTGTCAAAAATCAACAAGTGCCCTGATGGGTTTTATGTAAAAAGGAGCCGCTGATTTAACATCAGCTGCTCCCTGCTATTATTAATAGCCGCCGTTACCGCCGAAGAATGAAGTTCCTACGATGATTAAAAGAATAAATAATACGACAATTAGCGCGAAGCTATTGTTAAATCCACCAGACATTGCTCTTCCTCCCTTTCATCTTTTAGTCACTTTCCTTATCAAAATATGTAGATTCCTTGGAATTGACCTAGGACAAGAGTGGAGTTTCATAAAAAACCCTCAAATGCCCTAAGTACATTTGAGGGTTTATGCTGTTAATCTTCATCTTCCCATTCTGTTTTCAGAACGTTCCCGGTTTCTGCTGAAATTTCAACTTCTGCTTCTTTGCCGTTTTCACCCTTTATTTCAAAGCTGTAAACAGCCTCTCCGTCTTCATCCTCAAGCTCAGCTTCTTCAACCGTTCCTTTTGCCTCATTTAAAGCGATTTTCGTAGCTTCTTCCAAACTGATTTTCACCTGTTTTGAATCAACGTTTGAATCATCCATGTCGTCATCCTGCCGGGCATCGTCCTGTTTCTTTTTCGTGATTTCTCCTGAGTCTGCATTTACGCGATAATCATAGTCTTTACCGCCCGACTTCACTTCGATGTCATATACCCAGACACCTAATTCACGCTCAAGCTCCATTTCTGAAATGCTGCCTTTTTGTTCTTTCAGGACGATTTCTTTTGCCTGATCATAGCTGACTTTCAGATTTTGCTCTTCTGCCTTTTTTTCTGCCTGGGCACGGTCATTCGGTCCGATAAACTGTGATCCTGCGCCAATTCCTCCAATGACAAGTGCACCTGTTAATAATGCTGTTGTTAATTTCATGTTTTATTCCTCCTTGTTTTTCTCTACATCCTTATCTTAGACTTCTAAAATGATAAAAAAGAGATAGAAACATTAGAAAACGATGAGAAAATCATGAAAAACTTATCATTTAGCCCTGTCTCAGGACCTGTCTGATCAAATAAAAAACACCTTCTGAGATAATCAAAAGGTGTGTTCAGTCTTCTTCATTTTCAATCGCTACAGACAGAACCTTACCTGTAAACGCGTCAATTTGAATGGTAGCTTCCTGCTGTCCCGATTCTATTTCTACTTCATAGAAAACACTGTCATCCTCTTCTTCAAGGTCAATATCTTCTATTTTTCCGTTCACTTCAGCTAATGCGATTTTTTTCGCCTGCTCTTCTGTCAGTTTTACATGCTGTGTGTTTTTCTCAATGCTGCTTTTGTCCTCTGAAGTTATTTTACCGGTGTCAGCATTCATTTCAAGTTTAATTTGTTCTGTTTTTGTCAGCACTGTGATGCTGTAAATCTTTCTTTGCAATGTAAGCGCCTGAACGTTCCCGCGGTAAATTTCTTCTGCAATCTTTTTCGCTTCCGCTTCCGAAATGGCAGGATTTTCTTCCTTTTCAGAGTCTGTTTTCTTCTCCTGCTGCAGATTTTGAATATTCCCTGTCTCTGCATCAACTTCGAGAGAATATAGCCCCGTCTTTTCTTCTAATTGCACGTGATAGACGTCTTTGCCATCTGACCTCAATAAAGTCATTTCGATAATTGTTCCCGTATAATGAGCTTCAACAAGATTCCGGGCCTCTGCCTCCGTTACTTTCACGTCACCCTTCATGACAGATGCAATTCCGATGATTCCAATAACACCTATAATCACAAGCACGGTGATGATGATCCATTTTCTGTTCATGATTTCCTCCTATTTCGTATCCATGAAATCATCTTAGCCTTTCAAGATTAAAACTTCATGAGAAGGATTGGCTATTAAAAAAAGATGAACAATTGTCCCTTCACCCTCTGTGCTTTCAATTGAAATCTCGCCCCCATGAGCCAGAACAATTTTTTTCGCGATGGAAAGACCAAGTCCTGTCCCTCCTGTTTCTCTGTTCCGTGCTTTATCCACTCTAAAGAAACGGTCAAAAACATGCTCTAAATCCTCTTCCGGAATTCCAATGCCCCGGTCTTTAATTGAGAGGTGCACTTTCTCCTTCTCTTTTTTAGCCGTACATATGATGCTCTTCGAACTGTACTTCATCGCATTATCAAACAAAATGAACAGAAGCTGCTTCATTTTAAGCTCGTCTGCAAAGATAAACAGCTCTTTTTGATCAAAATAAAAGTCAATATGCCGTTTGTAAACCTGTTCAATGGTCTGTCCTGACTGCTTACAAAGAGATACAAGATCCATCTTTTCCACGTTCAGCTGCAAACGGGAATCATTTTCCGCAAGCTGAAGAAGCTGCGCCGTCATTTCTTTCATCCTCACTGCTTCAGAGTAAATGGCTTCAATTGATTCTTCCATGACTTCAGGTTTTGTTGTGCCCCAGCGTTTCAGCAATTTTGCATAGCTTTCAATGACGGTCAATGGGGTTTTAAGTTCATGCGAAGCATCTGAAATGAACTGCTGCTGCTTTTCAAAATTTGTCTGAAGAAGGTCAATCATCTTATTGAACGTATTTGTCATTTGATGCAGTTCATCCTTAGATTTTCCGCTAACCTCAAGTTTCTTAAAGGTTTCCTTTTTCTCAATTTCCTCCATCGTGCCAATCAAAGAGTTAATCGGCTTTAAGATCATTTTGCTCAGCATTCTGCCTGCAAAAAAGGACGGCAGCAGAACCAGGAGCGATGCTATGGACAGAACGATTTTCAAGACATCCATATTTTCATTCACATTCTCAAGGTTTTCGGTTACTTCAAGCTGAACCACTCTTCCATCACTCCAAATAACGGGGACAGCTGCCTTTGCAAAAGAAAGTCCTTCCGCATTTACGACTTCACTGCTTTCGGATGAACGAAATTCCGGAGAAAGGATGTTTCGATAATCTGCGTTTTTTGAAACAGCTAAAATCTCTTTTGATTGATCATTAATAATCCGGATCATGCCATCAGCAGGCAAATAAGCTCTTAAGAGGTCTGATGAGTTCACCGGCTGCTTTTCATCCTGTCTGATGGCTCCTGCGATCGCTTCCGCCTGAAGCTTTAAACGGTCAAGCTCGCTGTTTTGGGCAATCGTTAAAAACAGAAAATAGATGGCAGCATTGATTGCAAGAACGATGATCAGCATCCAGACAGTTGAAAACAGCTGAATTTTATGGTTGATTTTCATGAAGAAGGCTCCTTGAGCGAATATCCAACACCTCTGACTGTGTGGATAAGCGCAAAATCAAACTCGCTGTCTATTTTTTTCCGTAAATAACGGATATACACATCAACCACATTTGTATCGCCATAGTAGTCGAATCCCCACACTCCGTTTAGGATCTGCTCCCGGTTCAGTACCTGATTTTTATGGCCTAGTAAATAAACAAGCAAATCAAATTCCCGCGGCGTTAATTCGATTTCTGCTTCCCCGCGCCTTACGTCTCTTGTTTTTTCATTCACAGTAAGATCGGCAGCCTTCAATATGCCTTCTTCAGCTGCTAAACGCATTGGTTTGCTCGTCCGCAGGCAAACCCTGATTCTTGCAAGCAGTTCTTCTATTTGAAAAGGTTTTGTTATGTAATCATTTGCTCCCTGATCAAGGCCGCTTACTTTATCAGGAATCGAATCGCGGGCTGTCAAAAGAATGACAGGCGTTTCCTGATCATTAGCACGAAGCCTCCTTAGCACCTCTATGCCTGTCAGACCAGGGAGCATTACATCTAGGAGGATTAAATTCCAGGAAGAGGAACGAATTTGTTCAAGCGCACCCAGACCATCATGGACGGTATGGACCGAATACCCTTCAAATTCCAGTTCAAGCTTCAGTACTCTGGCAATTTTCACTTCATCTTCTACAATCAGAATTTTTTCTTTCTCCATAACTGCCTCCCTGACACCGTTTTTACTGAAGTATATCACAGAATAAGTATGATTCTATCTTCCTGTTGGCAATGATTCAAAAACTGGGGTACTATGAAAAGACAAGCTGACCGGGGGTGTATATCTATGGAAACCATCATCATTGTCATCGTTCTTTGTTTATTGATAGCTGTTTATATAATTAGAAGAGCAGCCCCTCAAAAAGGAGCAGCACGCTCTATGCTGACTGTTGCTCATAGAGGGGCATCAGGGTATGCACCGGAAAATACAATTGCGTCATTCGATAAAGCGATCGAGATGAAAGCTGATTTTATAGAAATTGACCTGCAAATGAGTAAAGATGGCCGTTTGATGGTCATCCACGATGACTCAGTTGAAAGAACTACAAATGGGAAGGGAAACGTGCGGGATCTTACGTATCAACAACTCCGGAATCTTGATGCCGGAAGCTGGTTCCACGATTCGTTTACTGGACAAAAAATTCCAGCCTTTGAAGAGGTCCTCGACCACTATATTGATAAATGCGGGCTGCTAATTGAGCTGAAAAGTCCGGCAAGGTATCCCGGGATTGAACAGAAAGTATACGATGCATTATCAAGCAGAGGACTTATCGAAAACCGGGCGAAAATCATTGTCCAATCATTTGATACCAATTCGATGAAACATTTTCATGAAATCGCTCCAGCCATTCCGATTGGTGTTCTCGTAAAATTCACGCCAAAAGGAATATCAAACGCACAGCTCGATGAATACAAAACCTATGCAAACTATGTAAATCCAAACAAAAGGCTGGTCTCAAAAAAACTAATAGCGCGTATTCATGAGCACGATATGAAAATCATTCCCTACACCATTCGCGACCGCAAAACAGCAAAAGCCTTTCTGCAGCTTGATTTAGACGGGATTACAACGGATTTTCCGGATTATATTAAAGCTAAAAAAGCATGAAGTGAACCTTCATGCTTTTTCTTTTTATTATGAAGTTCATGATCCATTCCGGTTCAGTGTAAAACCTATGCGGTGCAGGATTTCCTCCAGATTCCCGCCAATCATCACATTCGACAGATTTAAATTAAGCTGCACAGCTTTCATCGCCAGGTCCGGCCGTATACCTGTCAGAGCAGGAGTTACACCTATAAGCTTCAGCATCTGGACAAGGTTTAACAAATGGAAACTAACGTCGTCGTTCATTTGGAGAATACCAGATAAATCAATAATTAAGTATTGCAGAGATAATTCCGTGCTTGCGGAAAGTGCAGTATGAATGATTTTTTCAGCACGGTATTCGCTGATATCGCCAATGATCGGCAGAATTGCCACACCCTGCGTAATCGGAACAATTGGGGCTGACAGATGAATAATTTCTTTGTTGGCATTATCAAGCTCAAGGACGTACGACAGCAATGATGCCATCGTTTCGAACAGCTCAACATGCTTGTCTGTAAATGCAAAAGGCTTCGTATCAAGACCGCAAATCGTTCCGTAGTTTTCACCATTTTCATAGAAAATCGGAATTCCGATGAAACAGCCCCCGCCCAGTTTCTTTGTTACATCCAGATCTTTTGCCAAATCATTGACGGTTAAATCAGAAATGATCAGTGCCTCTCTTCCCTTCTCCACACTCAATTTACAGAACGTTTCTTTAAAAGGAAGTTCGGAGCCTTCTTCCAAAAGAGTCAATTCCTGATTCAAAACCTTTACAATCTCATTTTTATGCTTATCATTTTTTGCAATAAACAATGTATTAATCTCAATAAACTGGCTCAGCATCTTTAAAATGCTTTCAGAAGCTTCATCAAAATTACGATACTTTTTAATCGGGGTACTCAAACCTAAAAGCATTTCTGTCATCTATCTCATCCAGCCTTTCTGATGAACTAAGATTGTCTTAACTTGTTCATTTAAACTTTACTCTATACCCAATCTGCCATAAAGATAAACTAAAAACCGTTTAAGATGAACGGTTTTTTTCTCCATTAAAGGACAATTGAAATTTGGTCATGATCCTGAAGCTTCGAACTCGGCTTGCAAAACTGTTATTTATCAAGATCAAACCATCCTTCACTCTTTTCACATTACTTCTTCTGCTCACCCGTTGAGCCTCTCAGATAAAACTTTATCAAGACGGAGGAAGCCCGGAGAGCAAGCTATTCTCCATTCGCATTATGACGGCGCACAAGAGTTTCTTTTAAAATCGAGCTTCTGCCGCACATTTTGCAGTTTTTCTTGAGCGTTGTATTCGTTTCTTCAGAATACAGATTCCACCTGATACATTTTTTCATTTCCTTCACCTCTTAGGGTGGATAAAGGAATGGAATGGTAGAATACCAAAAAATGAAAGGGTTTCCAACTAATTTTCATAACATTTCCATTTTTCAATAACAAAAGAATACCTAAATTCTTCATGTATACTGAGGATATCACCTACAAAAGGAGTCGTCCGGAAACATGCAAAACGTAATTCGTTGGGTCAGCATCTTAATTGGCTGTTTTGCCGTGTCTCTCGGCGTTCACTTGCTATCATCCTCAGAATTGGTGATAGGCGGAACGGCCGGTCTTGGCATCGTAGCTCAGCATCTGACAGCCTATTCATTTGGAACCCTGTTTTTTGTTATCAATCTGCCATTCTATGCTCTCGCTGTTACCCAGCTAGGCATCGCCTTTGCCCTTCGGACGTTTATCAGCGTCAGCATCTTGTCCATCACCTCAGAATTTCTGCAGCAATCTTTCATTGTCCATTTTCCGCATCCGATCATCTCAGCCATCCTTGGAGGAATCTCCATCGGCATTGGACTGATCTTCCTGTTCAGAAACGGATCATCCTTAGGCGGCATGAACATTCTCTGCATTTTCCTTGAGAAGAAATTCGGATATAACCCTGGAAAAACCATGCTTATTACTGACTTAATGATTGTCGGTTCAGCACTGCTTGTCTTCGGACCGCTGCAAATTGTCTATTCCGCTGTTGCAATCTTTGTCATGACTGCTATCCTTGGCAGATATCATAAAAAATCTCCGCTTGAGCGGGAGAGTAAGGCATCAGATTCTGAAGAGGATCGGGTTTCTGCTACGGCTTAAAAATAAAACCAATAAGAAAGGAGCCATGGAATTTGATCCTGGCTCTTTTTTCGTATATTCAGCTGAACAACCACTGATATATATAGAGAAACCTGATGTACTGGACTAGTAACTGATTAAATATTACTTTTAAATATGGTATCTATTTAGCTGAAACAGATTATACGTTCAAATTCACAATTTTATCAGTCAATTTTTGAATATTTACGGTCGATTTTCAGGATTATACGGTCAAACTACATGTCGGATACAGCCAAAATAATCGTTATTCAGCCCTTTATACGTACAACCAGCCGGATAGTTAGTTATAAGCTATAACACTTAAATAATTGCAGCTTTCATATAATCTTCCTTTTCTTATTACAAAATAAAAAAAGAATGAAATCACAATGATTTCACCCTTTTTACAAAAATCACTTATAGATCAAATACTCTTCCCTAACCTCCTTAAAATCATCCTGTTCTTTCTGGTACTGATTCATGATGTCTGTAACAGTAGCTCCTTCAAGGATCATTGGTCTGACCCAGTCGTTTCCGATCAATTTATCGAAGAAGTTGTTTGATAGAAATTGGAAGTCATTTGGATACATGTCATGAATCGTTTTGATGATGTGAAGACCTGTTGGAATTGCATCAAATTCTTCGCGGTCAGTTACATAAATCTCTACGCCATGACTAAGTTTCCCGGCATGTTTTGAGAATGTCGGTGTAAAGGATGCAGCTCTGAATTTCACGCCTGAAAGACTGAGGGAGTTCAGTTCTGCTGCAAGGTCTGTGCTGTTGATATATGGTGCTCCGATTAGATCAAACGGCTTGGTTGTTCCGCGTCCTTCCGACAGGTTTGTTCCTTCAATCAGACCAGTTGCCGGATAAACAAATGTTGTTGAAACAGTTGGCATGTTAGGCGACGGCAGGACAAATGGGAGTCCTGTATCGTCGTAATTCATGGAACGCTTCCAGCCTTTCATTTTGACAACTGTCAGGTCTGCTCCAATTTCAAACTCTTCATTAAAGAAATTGGCAAGCTCCCCTATAGTCATTCCATGCTTTGTAGGAATTGGATATAGCCCGACAAACGATGCGACCTCAGGCTCAAGAACAGGTCCGTCCACTGAAAGTCCCCCTTGCGGATTCGGTCGGTCAAGTACGACGATCGGAATGTTATTCTCTTTTGCCGCTTCCATCGCATAGGCCATTGTGTAAATGTACGTATAGTACCGGGTGCCTACGTCCAGGATATCAAAAAGAAGTACTTCTACATTTTCAAGCATTTCAGGTGTTGGTTTTTTTGTCTGTCCATAAAGGCTGTAGACAGGCAAGCCAGTTTTTTCATCGATATAGAATTCAACATAAGATCCGGCTTGAGCATCCCCGCGCACCCCATGCTCCGGACCGAATAAGGCTGTCAGTTCAATATCCGGATCATTGTGCAGCAAGTCCACAATGCTGTTCAGTTCTGAGTCAATGCCTGTCGGATTCGTAATTAAGCCCACTTTTTTGCCTTTCAAGAGCTCTTTTTGATCATCTAAAAGGACCTCAACGCCAGGAGTAACTTTATTCTTTTTCTTTTCCTTATGGGCAGCAACATCTTTTGCTGCAGGCAAAGCACTTAGCGCAAGCATCAGAATCGTTATCAGCACAAGAATTCGTTTCAATGAAACCTCTCCCCTTCAAATCGGATTATTTAAGCTGCTTGCCTGAACGAATATCGAGTCCATGGCCAAACGGATAAAGAATTTCATCTGGCTGAGTAACGGATGGAATATCTACAGGCAATTTACCTTGTGGCTTTGATTCGCCAAAGATTGTTTTAATGCCCGCCGGGATATTCGGCTGTCTGTAGGCTCCATTTGAATAGCCTTTAAATCCATAAACTGCAAGCACAGCTTTAGCTTCTTCAAAATTCGCTGCATCATATGGGTTGCGCAAACTCATTAACACAAATTCTTTTTTCTTGGCTTCAGCATCTTTCATAACCGCTCTCGGGAAAGCCGTTGCCCATTTACTGGAGTCCTGAACACTGTCATCAATTACTCCATCATTTACAGCAGGATCATTTTTAACAACGTAAGAGCCTGTAATTACATAGTCCGCTTCATCAATCATCGCAGCTACTTCATCATTAAATGATTTATTTGAGAACGCATAGCCTGTCACTTCTACATCTTTCTTCTTGCCCTTTAATTCTTTTATGCTTCTTGTCATCGCTTCTACTTGATCAGCAAAAGGAGCGAGCACAAGGACTTTATCATTTTTCTTTGGTTTGAAAGGAAGTGTTTTGTCTTCATTTTTCAAAAGAGTAACAGCATCCTCCGCCATTTTCTTTTCTTTTTTCAAATGATCCTGATTTCCAACAACGTTCAGAGCATTTTCTACTTTCTCGTCGATCGGTGTGTTATCAGGAGTCAAAATTCCGCGTTTGACTTTAAGTTCAAGGATTCTCTCAACTGAAGCATTTACCTGCTCAATCGGAAGGTCACCAGTTTCAATGGCCTCTTTTACTGCGTTAAATACAGAGGCTAAATTCTTTTCCATTTCAAGCGAGTTGACCTGTGCAGGCATTAACGCAATATCTACACCTGATTTTAAAGCTAAAACAACCGCTTCTTCCTGGCCAAAGTTGTCAGCGATTGCTTTCATGTTCAGCGCATCTGTGACAATGACACCTTCAAAGCCCATTTCCTCGCGGAGCAAGCCTGTCAGAACTTTTTTGGAAAGAGTGGCTGGAACCAAAATTTCCTGTCCGTCTTTTTTGCTGATATACGTTGTATCATCAAATGCAGGGAATTGTACGTGGGCTGTCATCACCATATCCACGCCTTCATCAATCGCTTTCTGGAAAGGCACAAGCTCCACAGAACGCAATCTTTCCTTGTCATGTGTAACTAGCGGAAGACCGTAATGGCTGTCAGTTGCCGTATCGCCATGTCCCGGGAAATGCTTTGTTGTCGCAGCCATGTTTTGGCTTTGGAGTCCTTTAATTGTTTGGATGCCAAGCTTAGAAACAAGCTCAGGGTTTGAGCTGTATGAGCGTACTCCGATTACAGGATTTCCAGGGTTGTTGTTTACATCTACAGATGGACCGAAGTTTACATTGACGCCAAGTGACGATAATTCTTTTCCAATGATTTCGCCAGTCTGATAGGCGTACTTTTCACTTCTTGCTGCACCGAGAGCCATATTGCCGGGCAGGTTCGTTCCGGTTTGAAGGCGTGTTACGATTCCGCCTTCCTGATCAATGGTAATAAAAAGCGGAAGTTCTGGGCTCGCTTTTTGCAGACCATCTGTCAAACGGGCTGTTTGCTCCGTTCCAACGACGTTTTCAGCAAATAGAATGACGCCGCCTAAATGATATTTCTGAATGATGCTTCCCACTTCATCATTCATTACTGTAAAGCCAGAAGCTTTGCTTTCCCCTTGTTTTTGCCAGTTGCGGAAATCCGGCATCAGCATCTGGCCCACTTTTTCATCAACCGTCATGCCTTCAACAATTGCTTTTACATCTGTTTCAGCTGATGATTTAGCAGGTTTGATGCCTGCTAAAGCGGAAACTGAAAGCACTGCAGCCAAAGCGGCTGCTGCCCATTTCTTTTTAAACATGTTCCCATCCCCTTTTTATTAATTTGATTCTAAAGCTTCGTAAATAGCTGTTACAACACTTCCGTAGCTTCCTGTTGTGAAAAGATCTCCGAAAAATTGATTGGAGTTAGCAGCAGGATTCACGAGCGGCGAATGCTTTTTATTCGTGAGCAGGACGATTCCCAAATCCTGTTCAGGATCAATGATTGTCACCGTTCCTGTCCAGCCTGTATGGCCGTAAGCACTGTCACTTGCATATTTACTGAACATCCAGTCCATGCTGTCATTGCCGTTTAATCTCCAGCCAAGACCGTAAGTCGCATTCTTTTCAGATGGTGCAACGAATTCTTCTATCGTTTCTTCATCAAACAATTTTTCATTTCCGTAGCCGCCGCCGTTCAGCATGACCTGCAGAAGAACAGCGAGATCACTGGTTGTCGAGAATAAGCCAGCATGTCCGGAAACACCCTCCATTGAATAGAACGCTTTTTCATCATGCACTTCCCCTTGAAGCGTGTATGTTCGGATGTTCGGGAAATGAATCACTCCGTCACGCGTGTTGCCTAACAGCTCAGTAGCCGCAATCTCCTTAGGCTTGAAGCCTTTTTGCAGCGGATTAAACACCGTATCTTTTAAATTCAATGGCTTGTACAATTCGTTTTCTACATATTCATCCAGCTTTTGTCCTGTAATTTTTTCCACAATGGTCCCAAGCAGCATATAGTCAACGTCACTGTAGACATTTTTTGTCCCAGGCTCATATGTAAGCGGAGTTTTATTAATGTTTTCAATCGTTTTTTCACGTTCCTGGGAATAAAGCTCTTTTGATACCGCAGGGTTATGGTACTGTGGGTCTGGTTTAAATCCGGCAGTGTGATGAAGCACATCGATAATGCGCATCGTATCTTTTCCTTTAATCATATCTGCTTCTGTGTCTTTAAATTCAGGAATGTAATCTTGAACTTTTGCATGAATATCAATCTTTCCTTCGCTTGCTAGCTTCTGAAGGGCAAAATTCGCTGCATACATTTTCGTATTGGATGCAAGATCAAACAAGGTGTCGTTTTCCATTTTCAAAAATTTCTTAAGCGGTGTATGTCCATCAAATTTCTGTTTATAGCCGTAGCTCTCATTTTTCACAATTTTCCCGTCTTTTATGACAATCAGCGCAGCTCCCGGAAACCCTGCGGCCACTTCTTTTTCAATCAGCTGATCGACTTTTTCAAGCTTTTCAGAGGAAAATCCGACTTCCTCCGGCTTCTTTGCTTTTGTTAATACAGGATACTGAACATGTGCTTGAGGCGACGCTTTTTCATTTTGCTCTGCAAAAGAAGCAGAAGGTACAAGTAATGAGATGGCAAGAACAGAAGTTAGTGCACAGCTTGTCCATTTTTTCATCATGTTTCCCCTTTGAAATCGTATTTTAATCGCTTATGAAACAACCAGTTTCACTTTTTGACCAGGCAGGACCAGATTAAGCAGCGGCAGATCTTCTGCTAAAACATGTCCGATGACATTTACCCGTTCGTCTGCCTCCAAATCCCGTCTGCAAATTTGAATTTCACCCCTGTAGCGCCCGTATCCGTCATTGTCCATCGTAATCATTCCTATTTGTCGTACGATGGTATTCTCAGGCTCTACCTCTGAAGTTCTGCGTGTACCTTGAAGGCGGAATACATCTCTTGAAACGTCAGGACGAAATTGATATGTTCCGCTTTTAAAAGTACTGGAGATGACACTTATTATAAGAATATTCTGATTTTCATAGATAGAAAGATTTTCGAGCAGCTCATTTTCTGTGCCCGGATCCCCTATGAATACTTCATCAACATGCTGCAGCATTTCTACGCCGGCAGCATAAGGGTTTACGCCCCTGTGCTTTTCTAGTGTAGGCAGGCCGTCAAAAAGCGGTCCGCGTTTTGCATCCGTTCCCGGAATAAATGCAGCAATCGGTATCCCGTATTTTTTGAAAATCTGATTCTGCTGATGAAAAAATGCTTCGTCAAGTCCCGTTTCACGCCTAGGATAAAAATTGTGCCAGGCAATAAGACTGTCTGATTTAATTCCGCTGCCAAGAACAGTCAGCAGCTCCTTTTCTGTAAGCGTGCTTGCATTAAGTGAAAGAGAGAAAACGTGTGATAAAGATTTAATTGTTTCATAGTCAAACCCGTCATCAAGCCGGATTCCTTTAATACCGTACGATGATAAATCTTCGAACCTGCTGATTCCAAGGTGGTCAAGTGTCTTTAAAGAGACATCTGCATGAATCTCAATATCATGAGACTGTGCAAGCTTTAGAAGCTCAGACATCCTCTGGACGAGAATGCCTTTTTCTTCAGGGATGTGAAGCGAGGTAAACGCCCGCTTCACTCCTGATTGTGCTGCATGAACAATTTGTTTTTCTGCATGAGGATCCTGTAGATAAAATGAAATGCCGATCACTTGAATTCAGCTGCCATTTCATCTTTAAATCCGAATAGGTAAGTGAATATAAATCCAGCTGCATATGAGATTAATAATCCAGCAAGGTATAGAATAATTTGATTCGTGTGAACTAAGAATGTAAGCGGAAGGCCTGATACGCCAACTGCGATTGTCGCGATATCAAAATGAGCCTGGAAAGCTCCCCCTACACCTGCGCCTAAACATGCTGTTAAGAACGGACGGCCAAGCGGAAGCGTCACACCAAAGATTAACGGTTCGCCGATACCGAGCATTCCTGAAGGAAGCCCACCGCCGATTGCACGCTTTAAGCTTTTCTTTTTCGTTTTAAAGTAGATAGCAAATGCTGCGCCTACTTGACCCGCTCCGCCCATAGCAAGGATTGGAAGCAATGGATCATCACCAATAGAGTTAATCAGCTCAAGGTGAACTGGTGTTAATCCTTGATGAAGTCCGGTTACAACTAACGGAAGGAACGTTGCGCCAAGAACAAATCCGGCAACAACTCCGCCAAGATCCAGCACACTGAGTAAGCCTTTCGTAATCGTATCTGATACAAATCCTCCGACTGGCATGAATACAATGTAAGTGACGATACCAGTGATTAATAGCGCAATAGTAGGTGTAATGATAATGTCCAGAGATTGCGGAACAAATTTTCTTACTTGTTTTTCAACTAACGCGATGAAGATGGCTGCGAATAAAACCCCTATTAACCCTCCGCGTCCAGGAAGCAGGTTTTCACCAAATAAAGCAATGTCGCCTACAGCCGGGTTGATGACGAGGATACCGGCCAGTGCTCCAAGCGCTGGGGAACCGCCGAATTCTTTAGCTGCGTTCGTTCCTACTAAAATACCAAGGTAAGCAAACAGTCCAGATCCGATAACGGTTAGAATAATAGCTAATTGTGAATCTGCTGCGAGCCAGCCTGCCTGAACAATCGCTTTTGTAATCCCGGTTATCAAACCTGAAGCTACAAGGGCAGGAATCAGCGGAATGAAGATGCTTGCGATTCTTCTCAAAAAGAGTTTAAAAGGTTTTGCATTCTTTTTATCAATCTCTGATTTGTTTTTGGAAGCTGCGTCTTTCAGGTCAAAATCATCAGAGGCTGCAAGCAGTTTTTCAAACTCTGCTGAAACTTTATTTACAGCACCGGGGCCAAGGATGATTTGGATTGTTTCTTCCTCTACAACACCCAGAACCCCTTTTGTTTTCTTGATGGCTTCCATATTGACCTTTGAACGGTCCTGCGGCGCGACGCGAAGTCTTGTCATGCAATGCGTGGAGGTCGCAATGTTAGCCGCTCCGCCAAGATGCTCCAATAGTTGTTCGGCAATCAATAAGTTTCTGTTATTCCCCTTTGCCATCTTAAAGCCCCCTTTAAAAGTGCCTATTTATATTTTTCAGTCATTGATTTGATGGCCGCTCTAGTATTATCTATATATTGTACGGTCTCATCGTATTGCTCTGTAGCCATTCCGAGAAACAAAATGTCGATCATATAAAGCTGTGCCAGCCTGGAAGAAGTCGCTGCGCTCCTGAACGGCGCTTCATTAGAAAAAGACGTGTGAAGCGAAACATCGCACAGAGACGATACGGTCGTCTGCCCAAAGTGAGTAAGCCCGATCGTTTTGACGCCGCGCTCTTTTGCAAGCTTCAGCACGTTGATGATTTCCTGTGTCTCGCCGGAAAAAGAGATGGCGAACAGGACATCATCCGGATCGGCATTGGCAATCAGGGTTGCAACCAGATGCATGTCTGTAAAAGCCGTTGCTCCTTTATTTATGCGGATCAGTTTTTGCTGCGCATCCTGCGCCACAATATTTGAAGCGCCTACCCCGCAAAAATGAACGTTTTTAGCTTTCAGCAGCATCCCGATGGCTGTTTTCAAATTTTCATGATCAATAATTTCAGCTGTATCACGGATAACCTGAATTGTATTGCTTGTTGTTTTTTCAACCACTCTGTAAAGGGATTCGGAAGGTTCAATATCACGGTAGCCCTGTTCAACAGATTTCATCAGATCACCGGCAATTCTCATTTTCAGATCCTGGAACCCTTTTAAGCCAAGTGATTTGCAGAGCCTGACGACTGCTGCCCCGCTTGTCTTCGCTGACGTGCTTAATTCACTTACCGTGCTGTTCACTACTTCATGCGGATGCTGCAGAATGTAATCTGCAAGTTTTTGCTCTGACTGCGGCAGCTTGTTAAGCATGGTTTGAATGATGGATAATCCGCCTGTTGTCATAGTGCTCGCTCCTTATGATGTATGGAGTGAGATGGCTTTTCGTACATCCCCATCCGCACGATTTAATAGATTTATTGATTCCTTTAATGAGGTGTTTACTTTAATCATGACAATCGCTGGTTTGACTTTAAGCTCTGCTTTTTCAAGCGTTTCTTTTGCAAGGTCATATCCAGCATCCGTCACCGTTTGGATGATGCTGATCGCTCTCTCCTTCAGCTTGTGGTTGCTGACATTCACATCGACCATTAGATTTTCGTAGACTTTACCGATCTTGATCATCGTTGCTGTTGAAATCATGTTGAGCACCATTTTATGAGCCGTTGCCGCTTTCATCCTGGTTGAGCCGGTGACCACTTCAGGGCCTACGACAACCTCGATGCCAATATCGGCAGCTTCAGAAATTTTAGCATCCTTGTTGCAAGAGAGCGCGATTGCTTTTGCACCTGTCTCTTTAGCATAACGAAGGGCTCCAATTACATAAGGTGTCCGGCCGCTTGCAGCAATTCCAACTACAGTGTCATCAGCTGATAGATCAATAGCCTTCAAATCAGCTACACCGAATTCTTCTTTATCTTCTGCTCCTTCGACAGCACGGACGAACGCTTTCTCTCCGCCTGCAATCAAGCCGATAACTGTATCAGGTGAAGTGCTGAACGTCGGCGGGCACTCCACCGCATCAAGGACTCCAAGTCTTCCGCTCGTCCCTGCACCGATGTAAATCAATCTTCCTCCCTTCTTTAACGATTCATATGCACATTCAACGGCTGCCTTAATTTCAGGCAAAACCTCCTGCACAGCAATCGCCACTTTCAAATCTTCGTTGTTCATCATTGAAAGAATTTCGAGTGTATTTGCGCTGTCAATATTCATAGTTTGTTCATTTCTCAATTCTGTCGTTAATGAACGCAGTTGTTTTTCCATAAACGGGTGATGCCTCCTAATAATTAAAATTCTCAATTTTCAGTATATTATACCTTAAACATAATTTCAATTTATTCTTTGTATTTTTGAAATTATGTTTCAGATTATTCGCTAATGATAGCGCTTTTATGACTAGACAGCAAGAGGAAATGATTTGAATTAGTGACTGAAAACAGAGTTTATAGATGTCAAAATTAGGCATTACGACATAAAAACAAACAGGAATCATGGATAATAATAAGGATTTTGACACGCACACCCATTTAATAGTAGTTAAATAGAATGATTTTTGTTTTTTATTGGAAAACAAATCGAAATTAGCTGAAATTTAGGTTTAACTATCCGAGACCCCAATCTTGCTTTCCGCTCCCCTTGGATAACATAATAAAAAACAGCCTGGGAAACACATCCCAGACTGCATTTATTCCTATAATACTCTCTTCTCTTTCGCTTCTCTAATCCAATCCGGAAATTCGTTCAGCAAGCGATCGTACAGCTGCTCATCTGTCATCGCATCAATGTCCTGAACATGAAAGAAGTTGGCGTTATCAATAAATCTGCCTTCCATCGTATCCAGGTTTTCCAGCACTTCGAAGTTTGAATTTCCTACACCGACAAATTGCCAGAATATCGGTTTGTCAGAAGAGGAGACTACCGGCTTTTTGATGGTTCGCTTACAGCCTCCGTCGTTTATGAACACAATAAAAGCTGGATCTTTGTTTGGATCTTCTTTTAAGTATTTGTTCATGACGTCGTACATGACAGGCGGTTCATCGTTGCGGCCGAATTTATGTATGGTGTCACTGTTTAAAATCCGCAGGCTGACGTAGTTTTCAAAATCTCTTTCTGTCACAGAAGGCAGTCTTGAAAACTCATTATCGTATACCCACACATCCAGCATGCCGTCATCATCAAATTGACTGGCCACTGCCAGGATGCGTTCTACCACTTTTTGAACGGTTCCATTTTTATAGAGGTTTCTCATGGATCCTGAGATATCAAGTACTAGTCCTACCCGTGCGACGACTCCGGTCAGCTTCTTTTTTTCAAGTACGATTCCTGCGGTTTTTTTCATTAAGTTGATCGAGCTCACTTCTAACAGTCCCCTTTATCGTATCTTAAACGTCTAATCCATAATTTTTGCAAAGTGCCGCAAGTCCGCCTGAAAAGCCGCTGCCGATTGCGTTGAATTTCCAGTCTTGACCATGCTTGTATAATTCACAGACAACTACTGCTGTTTCAACTGAAAAATCTTCCCCCAAATCATAACGGAGCACTTCTTCAGAGTTATCGGCATTCACAACACGAACAAATGCATTGGAAACTTGTCCGAAGTTTTGATGGCGGCCATCCGCATCATGAATTGTTACAGTAATCCCAATTTTTTCTACATGGTCCGGCAGCAGTGAGAAGTCAATGGTCATTTGCTCATCATCGCCGTCCCCTTCTCCCGTGCGGTTATCTCCAGTATGTTCAACAGCGCCATTGGGACTTTTTAAGTTGTTGTAAAAAACAAATTCTAAATCGTTCTGAACCTTGCCGCTTCCATCAGCAAGAAAAGCAGAAGCATCCAGATCAAAATCCTTCCCGCCTGAATACTTATTCGTATCCCAGCCAAGACCGATGATTACTTTCGTTAGTCCCGGGTTTGTTTTTGTCAGATCAATACGCTGTCCTTTAGATAAAGAAATTGACATGATATCACCTCGTTAAATATTTTCCAAAAAGGAAGTCTGCTTCTATTGTACTACGAAACTTGTCCAAAAAAGTTTCAAAAGGAAAGATTGTCCGATTTTTTAGAGCACATTGAAATTGGCAATGATGTTTGAGCCTTAATAGTGAGTGGAAAAAGTTCAGTACAATCTTTAAAGGAGGCTCACTATGCAGCAGCATAAATTGTACATTAACGGTGAATATATAAACTCTACTTCAGAGGAAACAATCGATGTGGTTAATCCGGCTACAGAAAAAGTAATATCCAGTATATTTACAAGGCTGAAGAGGATGCAAACAGCGCCATTCATGCGGCCTATGAAGCGCAAAAAAAATGGGAGAAGGTTCCCTCTGCTGTCAGAGGCAAAATAGTCCGCGAGCTTGGCGGCAGACTGAAGGATAGACGCGAAACGTTTATTAAATTGCTGAGCGAGGAACAAGGCAAACCATATGAACAGGCGAGCGGCGAAATTGATACCGCCATCGAGTATTTCTACTACATGTCTGAGTTCGCACGTCGGATTGAGGGAGAAATTATTCCGAGTGACCGCCCGAATGAGAACATCCTGATGTTCAAAAAGCCGATCGGAGTTGTAGCCGGAATTGTCCCATGGAACTTCCCAGTATTTATTTTGGCAAGAAAAGTGGCTGCAGCGCTGATTACCGGCTGTTCAATCGTCTTAAAACCGAGTCAGCAAACGCCAAATACAGCCGCCGATGTTTTAATGGATGATGCCATCCTGATTCACATATATCGCAATCCTAAATGAAGACGACCGGATAAAAACCACACAGCAAGGACTGCCTGATAAAAACCTACATTTTTGCTAATTAAAGCCCCATTTATACAAGTTGAAAAGACAATTTTGCGAATTAAAACATGATTTCCGCAAATTGGCTGCTTGAGATCTTAAGTGAGAACCCATTTACTATTTTTTCTTCCTTATATCGATCGATTTTTTTAAGAAATGGCCAAAGGCAGCTAGCAAAAGGCAATTAAAAAGGGGTTGATAGCAGATTCAGCTGCAATTACACCTCAGATTCAGGGTACAGCCTGTTTTACTTTCCAGAACCCGGCAATTACCAGCCGAAATATTTCTTTTACTGTCCAGAATCAACCAAATACTTTTCGTTTTTAGTGTATTCCTATCTTTTTTCCATCTGCCTCCTAACTCGAAGGCACTGTACCTACTATTAATAAAAAGAAAAAACGCAGGAATCCATGTTCCTGCGCAAGACACTCATCATTTTGTTTTATAAAAAAATCTTGAAACCCCAATACCAACTGTCCCCAAAGCAATAAACAAGATAGCCCGGAGGACAAGTGAGAGGGATACCAGGTCCAAGAGAACAAGCTTGGATAATGTGAGAAACAGCAATCCAATCCCTAAGATCCGCACATTTCAATGATTTTTCAGGACGCCATAGACGACACATACAACGGCATAAAATGCCCAAATTCCAGTCACGGACATCATTTTAATTTCAAATGACATGTTTGAAGCACATGCTAGAATAAGCATGGTCACAAAAATAAACGTCGTTATCGCAAGTACAGCAAACAGGACCCGGTCCAGAAACCTGACATCACTTTCCTTAATTGGTCACTGAATTTACGGAGCAGAAGCTTCACTATGATCAATGATGCTACAATACACATCCACACGACTGATTCATAGGACCATACAGCATAAATCATTTTAGTGCTGCTTGCTAAAAGACCAATAATATAGACAATCAAACCAATATATTTTTGAATGATCCCTTTGATTGCAAAGCCTGTATATAACGCTATTAAACCATGCAGCAGCAATAGCAGTCTTAATTGTTCTTCTCCCGTCATTTCCAGCAAGTAAATGCAGCATATGAAGCGATCGGAGCAAAAATATCCAGCTTTTCTGTCTCTGTTTTTTTCAAGAAAAGCCTTATGGAAACAGATGCATAAATGGTGAAGGCAGCTGCTGAGAATCCCAAATAAACGGAATGATTGTCATTGTAAGCATAAATACAACCAAAAGAGACTAGAGACTAAAGCAGTTGTAATTAAAATCTTTTTGTATTTCATTTGAAATCCTCCTCTTAATATCTAGCTCGAATACCTGCCCAATCATCGGACACTGGAGTTGTTTGATTTAACCAAGCTGGACCTGAAATCATAATTGAAGGCACATCATCCTCATGACCCAAACCAAACGAATGCCCTACTTCATGCGCTGCTGTTTCTTTTTCATGAGCATCAGACAGGGGACCAAAGTCAGCCCAGAAAGTAATATTTGAATAATCACTAGTAGTGCATCGACATTCACTGACCTCGGATGCATAATCATTAGTATCAGTTGAAGATTTCTCAAATCTTATGGATGCTTCTGATTTGAGGTATTTTTGTCCATAAATTCCAATTTCATAAGCTGGATCCCATGCAAAAACGCCATGCCTAGCATCAGTATTCCACTCTCCTACCGAAGAGCCAATATAATAAGTAACTGCTTGAGGATTAACTAATTTATTCCCTACAAAAGTATTTTTATACTAAATAATGGAAATATCTACTAAAAATTTAACGGTATATTATTAGTCTCCTATTTAAAATTTTCCAAATTAACCCGAAACTAACAACAAAATAGACCCATATTCCCTATTTCTCGTTGCCTTTATGGCAATATACGAAAATTGCGAAAAAGCCCTGTATTTCTCCAAAATACAGGGCTTTTCTTCTTATAACTTTCATTACGTAAACTACATTGCGATCCATCAAGACGGCTTTTTTGCTTAACTAATCAATAAAAACTCCAGTATGAGTACTGGAGTTTTTGAAGGCGGATGCCCGTGATTAGGTCAGCCACAGAAAGTACATGCGCCAATAATGATTAGTAAAATAAACAACACTACTATAATCGCGAAATCATGACATCCATGACGGTGATCTCTATATACACAAACAGGAGCTGCGTATCCATAAGCAGGAGCTATATATCCATGAGATAAAGCAGGTGAGTGAGGAATATTCTCTCCAGAAGTAAATGGTGCGTTTACGTTATTATACATTTTCACATCTTCCCTTCGTTTGTAAAGCCCTGTGATTATCCATTTCATAAAGCTTTGATAAATTATATGTTGTACGGTCCTTATGTGAAGCTTATTCGCAGCCTAAATTACAATCCGTTAACCACCGATAATCCCTGGTTATGGTAACAAAACGAGGTTGAGTACCTTTTGGACGTCCAAGAGGTACTCAACCTCGTTCATTGCCGATAAGATTGATTATGTAAATTAGATTTGTATGGAGTATTCATTTAATACACGGTAACGAGGCGTTTTAATCTTTGAATGTCATAAATCCGATACCTTCTTTTCTACAACACAACGATTAAACACAGACTATTTCTTCTCCTTTTCTCCGAGTCAGCTCGGCTCTAAGTTCACTTACTTCTTGCTGCAAATCCATCATTTTCGTTTCAATTTCATCTATTTTTCTTTCTAAATTCATAAGCCACCTCTTCTATCTTCCTAAGTTACATTGAATGGCAAACGCATGAAATTGAATAGTTCTCTTGAAATCCACATTCTTTATCATTGATTGTCAACTTTTATCATATACCTTAATCATTACAAATAAAGGAGACGGTAAAGTGAAAGGAAAAGTTCGGCTGCTTCCCCATAAATACGGACCTATCGTGAAAAATGTAAATACAAATTCTGAAGGAGTGGACATGATTCGTGCTCCAAAGCTCTGGGAGCAGGGTATAAAAGGGAAAGGAATTACAATAGCGGTGCTTGATACAGGCTGTGATGTGAATCATCCTGACCTGCGCGCAAATATTGCCGGCGGGCGAAATTTTACGACGGACGATAATGGAAATCCTAACAGACTTACTGACTATCACGGGCACGGCACGCATGTATCGGGCACCATTGCAGCGGCAAAGTATGTGGGAGTTGCACCTCAGGCGAAAATTCTTGTTGTAAAAGTGCTTGCCGGAGACTCCGGAAGCGGAGAATATGCTTGGATTACAAAGGGCATCTTGTATGCGATTGAACAAAAAGCAGATGTGATTTCCATGTCACTTGGAGGACCTTCAGATCATTCTGAAATGCGAAAGGCAATCAAAAAGGCGGTTGCCAAACAAATCGCAGTTGTTTGCGCTGCTGGCAACGAAGGCGATAATGATAGTAGAACCTCAGAGTTTTCTTATCCCGGATCCTATAATGAGGTCATCTCGGTAGGGTCAGTAGGCTTCGGGAAAATTTCCTCGCCTTTCTCAAACTCTAATAACGAAGTTGATCTTGTAGCGCCTGGAGAAAGAATCGTCTCTACTATTCCCGGAGGTGAATATGCAGCATTCAGCGGAACCTCGATGTCAACACCTCATGTGGCAGGCGCGATTGCCTTAATCAAACAGCTTGAACAGCAGGAATTTAACCGAAAATTTACGGAAGCAGAAGTATATGCGCAATTGATCAAGCGGACAATTCCGCACGGCAATCCAAAAACGCAGGAAGGCAATGGTCTGCTTTACTTGACTGCTCCGGATTTGCTTAGGGAAAGTGCAGCCCGAGAACAAGCTAATTGAAGAATAAAACAAAAGCCATCACCTGTTGAATAGTGATGGCTTTTATTTTACCTCAGCTGAAAATCTCAAGAGCTGGTCCGTGCTTTTATCGTATATTTCCCCTGAACCGATTTTCCCTTTTATTTCGTCTTCAGATTTTTCTTCATAGCTCAAGCCGTCCAAATCAATTGTGCCTTCGCCAGAGCCGCCCTTGTAATCGACCGCAAGTGAATCTGGTTTCTCAGCCAATTCAATGGTAATTTCTTCACTCGAAGTTACCATGATGATGTCGATTTTCTTCAACCACTGTACTTCGTATTAATTGAATAACTCACCAACATGTTCAGCTCAATAAAAAACCCTTGCAGACACCTTAAGTGTATCGGCAAGGGTTTTTATTAAAATAGATATAAATCGTATTAAATAAACAAATCCAGCAGTAAAACCATAGCAAATGCCGAGAAGGATAAGATTGTTTCCATTACGGTCCACGTTTTTAGAGTTTCTGGTACTGACATGTTAAAGAATTCCTTAATCAGCCAAAATCCAGAATCATTTACATGAGAAAGCATAATCGATCCTGCTCCTACTGCCAGTACCAGCAGTTCCGGGCTGACGCCTGGAGTTACCAGAGCAATTGGAGCAACAATTCCAGCAGCTGTTGTCATAGCAACTGTTGCAGAACCGACCGCAGCGCGGATCAATCCAGCAATTGCAAAGGCTAAAAAGATTGGTGAAAGGCTTGCACCTGATGCAAATTCTGCAATGGCGTCACCTACACCGCTTGTAACAAGGATTTTATTAAAACCGCCACCTGCTCCGATGAGAAGGACAATTGACGCGACAGGGCCAAGACAATCATTCGTAAAATGCAGGATTTGTTCTTTATTATATCCGCGTGCAAATCCAAATGAATAGAATGCAAATACAAGCGCAATCAGCAATGCGATGACAGGACTGCCGATAAATTCAACCCAGTATCTAAGCATACTTGTTTCAGGTAAAGTCAAACCGGCTACTGTAGATATAAGCATTAGAATAACAGGAAGTAAAATGGTAAATAGAGTAATCCCGAATTTAGGAAGTTCTGTGTTTTTAGATTTTGTTAATTGTTCAGCTAATTCTCCAGTAGGTTCAACCTTTACTCGTTTTGAAATCCATGAACCGTACAAAGGGCCGGCAACTGCAGCTGCAGGAAGAGCAACAACCAATGACAGCACAATTGTTTTTCCAATATCAGCGCCAAAAATGCCGACGGCAAGCATCGCTGCAGGGTGCGGAGGTACAAGACTGTGGACTACCGCAAGTCCCGCTACTAGTGAGAGACCTATTTTAAGCAAAGAGGTTCCTGTATGCTTGGCTATTACAAAAACAAGCGGAATTAATAATACGACACCGACCTGGAAGAAGACAGGAATCCCGCAAATAACAGCCACAACCATCATCGCCCA
Source organism: Bacillus sp. V2I10 (assembly GCF_030817055.1). NCBI lineage: Bacteria > Bacillati > Bacillota > Bacilli > Caryophanales > Bacillaceae > Bacillus > Bacillus sp. V2I10. The sequence continues at coordinate 4,056,708 of NZ_JAUSYV010000001.1, forward strand.
GTGGACATTTTTTTCACCGAAAATATGAATGAGAGTCCGTGCGATCCTTTCAGCACCGCCTGACTCGGCAAGCATTTTCCCAAGCATTGTCCCAAGTCCTATCACAATCGCGATAAATCCTAATGTACTGCCGACACCGGCTTCAAATGCTTTTAATATTTCGGGAAGCTTCATTCCTGATATAAGCCCCATAAACACCGCTGAGACAATAAGTGCGATGAACGGGTTGACTTTAAATTTGGCTATTAAAAAAATTAATCCTGCAATTGCGATAACCGCATATAATAGCAAGCTGGCATTATGACTTAAACCAAATACAGAATCCATTGTTAATCCCCCTTTAAGCTCAATGTTTTTATAGAAGTAACCGTTTTCATTCATTGTCTGACCTAAGGCATGTAAACACCTGAGGTCAGACAGTACGTTCAAAATACAGCCTAGTTCAACAGTTCAACAACTTCCCTTAATGAAGTTTTGCTGCCTACATTTCCCGGAAACACGACATATGGCATTCCCGGAAATTTACTTTCACTCCCGGTCTTCCAGACAGGAATTCCAGGCTGAATTTGGCCGGCTACTACAGCTCTTTTTACTTCAAGACCATTGGTGCCTACATCGCTTGATGTAATACCGCCTTTTGCTATAAGATAGTTAGGTCTAATCTTTAATTGCTTGACGATACTCGTGACGGCTTCCGAGATTTTAACAGAAAGCTTTAATTCTTCTTCCTTTCTTTCTTCCCCAAGATCAAGCCGTTCTCTTCGTGTATAAACAGCCACAGTTTCACCTGAATTCAAAAGGTTTTCACATGTCTCTATGACTCTGCTGATTTCTGAACGGAACTTTTCTGGATCTAATACAAGATGGCAGTCAAATTCGATGAACTTGATAGAATCTGCCTTTCTCAGTTCAGCAAGCTGGTCAGTTGTTTTTTGCACATGGGAACCAATAATAATTAATCCCCCATTACCTGACTCTTCTATAATAAGTTCTTCTTTTGTTAGAAGCCCTTTATCCCTTATGCCGCCAATAACTTTAGTAAAGGCTGCAGCACTTCGGAACATAAAGTTTTTCCCTGCTCTCATAGCATCAATTAATGCTATGGCAAATATTTTCACATCGACATAATCGACTGCATTCACAATAACCTTGTTAAAGTCCTGAACTGAAAGCAGCTGATTTTTGATTGTTTCAATATCAAGTGCCCTTAAGCTTTCCAATGAAATATAGACAGCCGATTCAGCCTTGAATTCTCCATATGATTTTTCCTCAGCCCACTTGCCTAAATGTGAATGGGTATATCCAAATGTCCTGTCCTTGGCGAATTCAGTTTCACCAGCTGGAATCAGCTCCTCGTTGTCCTCTACATAGTGAACATTGTCGATTGTGAAGCGGCCGCCTTCCTTAAAGAAGGGGATAATCACTTCTCCGTCAAAACGCGAGGCAGAGGCGGATTCAGTCGTGTCCTTCAATACCTTTGTTTCTAATGGATAATGCCCCCTAAGAGTTGAGTCACCGCGGCTGACAATCATATATTCCTGATTATGTTTCTTTGCAGCTGCCATGATATTTAAGGCTATTTCTTTATGAGCCTTTTCCGTTTCCTCTGCTGTAAAACCCCTAGAATTCGTTAATAGAAAAAACATAGAATTTGTTTCCTTGAATCCTCTTTCAATACTTTCTATTGACCAGTCTGTGTAGACCGATACCCCGTGAACAGTCTGAACTCCAGTAGGATCATCATCCAGAACGATAATTTTTTTATTCAGCACAAGCAGCCGTGCATCCAGCATCTTTGTGACAGCACTTTCGTTTACTTCTGGAATTTTTTGAAAAACAGCTTTACTTATTCTCTTGCTCATCCTATCAGCCCCTTACTTCGACATTTGCGAGTTTTTCAAAATATTGAACAATGCCTCCGTGATCCTCCGCTGCTTTTCCATCGACCTTCAAAGTGTGAAATATTTCTAATAATTGACTGGACAGCGGCATTGGTACACCAATTTGGTGTGCTGTCTCCATCACATTTGTCATATCTTTTAAGTTGATGTCAATTCTTCCTCCAGCTGCGAAATTTCGTTTCAGGATTAATGGAACTTTAGCATCAAGTACAGCACTTCCGGCAAGTCCGCCTCTGATTGCCTGATACATTCTTTCAACGTCAATACCAGCTTTCGCCGCAAGCACCAAGGCTTCAGACATGGCTGCAATATTTAAATTAACGATAACTTGATTAGCTAATTTCGCCGTGGTTCCGCTTCCATTTCCGCCTACTAATGTCACTTCAGAGCCCATTGCATATAGAACATCCTTCACCTTTTCAAAAATCTCTTCCTTACCTCCAGCCATAATGGCTAAAGTTCCATCTATTGCTTTAGGTTCTCCTCCGCTTACGGGGGCATCCAGCATTTCAACACCTTTTTCTGCTGCTGCCTCTGCAAGCTCTTTTGATATTACAGGTGAAATTGAACTCATATCTATAATCACAGTACCTGAATTCGCTCCGCTCAAAACACCATTTTCCCCCAAAACCACTTGTTGGACATGCTGAGAAGCAGGAAGCATTGTAATAATGATTTCACAGCTTTCACTCATTTTTTTTGGAGATTCAGCACTAGTGGCACCTGACTGTACTAATGCTTGCACCGCATCCTTGTTAATGTCGTTAACTGTGACTGAATACCCTTTTGATAATAGATTTAATGCCATAGGTTTTCCCATAATGCCCAACCCGATGAAACCGATATTTTTCAACATCCTATTTCCTCCTATTCTACTAATCACTTATTATTTGGTTTTAAAAATCAAAATCTGAATACGCTTACAATTTCCTCTTAAAGTGATTGTATACCATTAAATTAATTTTGTATACATTTTTTTAATTTTCGTATCCATTATTGATTAAATTGTTTAGCTTATACATTTATTCATCATTTTTTGTTACTATAATTGATAATTGGTTTTTGAATTAGGAGTGAACGCTATGAGTAAAAACAAAGGAAAATCTCGACCTGCTTACCATCAAACATATGAAGTGATTCGTGACAGGATTTTAAATGGGGATATTCCGGGAGGAACGAAAATTGTAGAAGAAAAGCTCGCAGCCGAACTAGGCTACAGCCGTACTCCTATCAGAGAATCTCTTCGCCAGCTGGGATATGAGGGTCTTATTGTAAATAAAAAGGTTGTCCAGCCTGCTGAGAAGGATTTGCGTGATTTATTCCAAGTGCGCATTCTTTTAGAAGGGTTTTCCGCTCGGTCCGCTGCAACATATTTGCCTGAGGAAGATTTAATTTCCCTATCTGAATGCATTAAAATTGGAAGAGAAGGAACGACAGATGAAATCATGTCTGCCAATGAACGTTTTCATGAAATTATCGTTCATTCCACTGGCAACTCTATGATGATTGATACCATCAACAGAATGCAGTCAATTATTTATCTATTCCGCAAGACAGTGGTTCTTTACAGCCGCCCTCGTTTAATCGATGAACACGAAGAAATTTATGAAGCAATAAAATCAAGAGACGGGCAGGAAGCCGAGAGCCTGATGAAGAATCATCTTCAATCAGATCTGGACTTTTGTTTACATATTCTTAGCTATAATCAAAATGAAAAAAAAGGAAGCAAATGAGTGTTTTATTTACATCTCATTTGCTTCCTTTTTAAACGATTACATATTCATTCAAGGATAATAAGTTCCTGCAAACAGCAAAAAACCCCGGTCACCCCCGAGGTTTCTCATCCGTCTATTTGGATAACAGCTGCAGAATCATCTCAGCATCTTTTTCTCTCACATTCATTTCATCTGCAAGCTTCGCAGGATTGTCGGCAAGCGACGGACTTTTTTTTAGGGCAGCAAGCGCCTGATAGCAAAGACAGATCGGTGTTTTTTCAATGCGGGTGCTGATAATTCTGCATACCCCGCTCTTCTTCGTCTGAATAGCCCCGAACTGCTCGAGCTGATCGAGCTTCTGAAGGGCAGATCGCTTTGAAACGCCTAGCTCATCTGAGAGCTCGCTGATTTGATAGTTCACATTTCCATCCGCATCCCGTTTGACAAGCAAATAGCCTAATAGTTTTGAATATAACCTTGATAGATTTACTAATGCTCTGTCATTTATGTTCATATACCTGCCACCTAATCCAATCTGTTACAAATAAGTATACATATTGTCTTAGGCGAATGTTTCATATCATCGTTTTGTAATATAGTTTTCATTGTTTTGTTATAAATTTGTGAGTTTTTAGGAGGTTATACCCCGTTTTTTGTCAATATCCAGCATTTTATCAGAGTAACCGAACAACCAGGTGAGGACAAATGCGTCCACAACGCCCAGCAGATTCACTGCGATATACATAAGGATCTGGCCAATTAGATAAATTTAAGAGTACCGGGAATGACGGTAATTGCCATTCCTGTTGCCTTGAGTCCTGCAAGTGAAGCTGCAAAGGCCCCTGCTCCCCCTCAATCATTCAGACTTACTTGTAATTTCCATAAAAGTATAATCATAAAACAAAAAGAGCAGAAATTTCAGTTAAATCTGAAAATAATGATTGAAGAAAACCAAACATGAGTTATAATTTAATGAATAAAAGCATAAAAGCGTAAAAGCATAATAAAAAACGGGGGTATTACAATGAACTGGAAAACAAAGCTAGGCATGAGTGCCGCGATCTCAGGAATGATACTTGCAGCAGGATGCGGCAGTAAAGATACGTCGGGAAGTGCAGGAAGTGAAAAGACATACCAAGTCGGGGTTACTCAAATTGTCGAACACCCTTCACTCGATGCTGCATTGGAAGGATTTAAAAAAGCGCTTGATGAAAAAGGACTGAAGGTTGATTATGATGTTCAAATTGCTGGCGGCGATCAAAACAACAGCCAGACGATCGCAAGCAATTTTGTCGGAGATGACGTTGACCTTATTTTCGCCAACTCAACACCGAGTGCTTTAAGTGCTCTGAATGCAACAAAGGATATACCGATTGTCTTTACATCCGTAACGGATCCTATTGGAGCAGGGCTTGTTAAAAGCTTTGAAGAGCCTGGAGCAAATATCACAGGGACAACCGATACTCACCCGGATGCGGTTCCAAGCACGGTCAAATTTATTGATGAAAATGTCGAAGGCAATAAAATTGGGATGATATACAATTCAGGAGAACAAAATTCAGCTGCCCAAATAGATCTTGTTGAAAAAGCGATTAAAGGTACTGACTTAGAAATCGTGGAGTCATCTGTCTCAACTTCCGCAGAAGTCAAACAAGCGGCTGAAGCACTTGTCGGAAAAGTGGATGCTTTCTATATCATAACGGATAATACCGTCGTTTCTGCCCTCGAATCGGTTATCTCTGTAGCAGAAGATGAAGATATCCCTCTATTTGTCGGAGAGCTTGATTCAGTGGCGCGCGGAGGATTTGCAGCTTATGGCTTTGACTACAACGACATTGGCTATGAGGCGGGATTAAAAGCAGCCGAAATTTTAACCGGCAAAAAGGAAGCAAGCGAAATACCGGTGGAATTCCCGCAGAAGCTGAAACTTCAGATCAGCAAAAAAGCTGCTGAAGCGATGAATGTAGAAATCAAAGAAGAATGGGAAGATGCAGAAATTATCGACTAAGGAGGTCTCATCATGTTTACTGCTCTTTTCTCGTCCGTCGAATCCGGACTCATTTACGCTATTATGGCACTCGGTGTTTATCTTTCATTTCGAATTTTAGATTTTCCCGATTTAACTGTGGACGGCAGCTTTGTAACGGGAGCTGCCATATGTGCAGCAATGATCGTAAACGGTATTAATCCATTTATCGCTACGCTCGCGGCCCTGCTTGCAGGGTTTGCAGCGGGCTGTCTGACGGGCATCCTTCACACGAAAGGAAACATCAACCCGCTGCTTTCCGGTATTTTAATGATGATTGCCCTGTATTCAATCAATCTGCGGATCATGGGACAGTCAAACGTCCCTCTTCTTCAAGAAAGCACAGTCTTTACTGCCTTGCTTGATGGTTGGAACCAGCTTGGTATTGACTCTTTTATGCAATCATTCTTTCTTTCTATCGGTCTTGAAAACTTTATTCCAAAAACATGGTCTATTCTTATTGCAATGCTGATCCTTATTTCATTTATCAAGTTAGTCTTGGATTATTTCCTGAAAACAGAAGTCGGCATCGCCATTCGTGCAGTCGGCGATAACGAAAAGATGATTGCAAGCTTTTCAGCTAATACCGACATGATGAAGATTATTGGTCTTGGCCTGTCAAACGCTCTTGTAGCTTTTTCAGGAGCATTTATTGCTCAGTATTCCGGATTCAGCGATGTCGGCATGGGAATCGGAATGATCATTATCGGTCTTGCATCCGTAATTATCGGTGAAGCGCTTGTTGGAACGAAAACCATTATCCGGGCAACACTCGCGGTCATAATTGGTGCGATTGTTTACAGGATGATTATTGCACTCGCCCTTAGAGCCGATTTCCTTGAAACGGGAGACATGAAAATGATCACCGCATGTATCGTCATTGCAGCCCTTGTCGTTCCGCAGCTGCTTGCCAAGCAGAAACGGAAAAAAGGCGGCTTGAGAAAGAGTGGTGTCAAAATTGCTTGAATTAAAACAGATTGAAAAAGTGTTTAATGAAGGTTCACCAGATGAAAAAAAGGCTTTAAACGGCCTTTCTCTTTCGCTTCAAAAAGGAGACTTTGTTACTGTCATCGGCAGCAACGGTGCTGGAAAATCGACTCTTTTGAACGTCATTTCCGGGAGAATCTTTCCTGATGAAGGCGATGTAGCCATAAACGGAAAAAGCGTCAGCTTCGTCCGCGAGCATAAACGCGCGAAGTATATCGGGCGTGTTTTTCAGGATCCTATGGCCGGGACTTCTCCAGCTTTGACCATTGAAGAAAACTTGGCCATTGCTTACTCACGCGTGAAAAAAAGGTCTCTCAGGCCCGGTGTTACCTCCAAACGGAGAGAATACTTTAAAGAACAGCTTGCATCACTTGGCCTGCGGCTTGAAGACAGACTTTCCGCAAAAGTAGGTTTGCTGTCTGGCGGAGAAAGGCAGGCCCTCTCCCTGCTGATGGCGACGTTTACAAATCCTGATATTCTTCTCTTGGATGAACATACAGCTGCTCTTGATCCGGCACGTGCTGAGCTGATTACGCAGCTCACTAAAAAACTTGTCATGAACGGCAGCCTGACTACCTTGATGATTACTCACAATATGCAGCAGGCAGTTGATCTCGGCAATCGCCTGATCATGATGGACAGCGGCCGCATCATCTTTGAAGCAGAAGGCGAGCAGAAGAAAAAACTGACCGTACCAGCTCTCTTAAATGAGTTTGGGAAAATAAAAGGAAATGGATCTCTTTCTGATAAAGTGATGCTAAGTTAGAAAAGCGGAAGCGCCTAGGTCATCGCAGATATAGCAGAAAAGGATTAGACAGAAAGGTCCCGCTTTGTCTTCATTGGCGGATCCGTTCGAGGAGCTATGCCATGATCTACATGCTTGGAGACACGGAAGCCAGACGCCATATTGAAGAGCACGGCATTTTAAAAGACAATCATGCCAACAATCCGGATGAAGTGAAGAATTTCAAATAATCAAAAGGTCCATTGCTCACTAGGCACTGGACCTTTTCTTTGTTCAGCTGATTGCTTCAAGCTGTACATATAACCATTCTATCTGCTTTTCTTTTTCTTCCTTCAGTCTGTTCACCTCCATCAGCTGCGCAAGATCAGTCAGCGAAAGCATCTGTTCTTCAAGCCGGAATAATTCGAGTTCATGCTGTTCAATCTTAGCTTCAATTTCTGCTGGGGTTGCAGCCTGCTTAACTTCCTTTGATTTTTTCACCTCAAGCTTTGGTACTTCCTTTGAAGGCACCTCTTTTTCAGCCAGGAGCCCCTTCATCTTTTCACGTGCCCATGAGTAGTTTCCATCAAATGAATGAAGCCGTTTTTCATAAAGCCAGAACGTTTTCGTGAAAAGTTTGTTCAGAAAGTACCTGTCATGGGAAACAGCGAGGATGGTGCCGTCAAAATGTTCAATTGCTTCCTCAAGCACTTCCCTTGAGTCAATGTCCAAATGATTTGTCGGTTCATCCAGAATGAGAAAATTAAGATCCTTCTGCATCAGCTTAGCAAGCTGGATTCTCATTCTTTCCCCCCCGCTTGTGTTTTTCATTTTTTTAAAGACAGCAGACCCGTAAAATAAGAATTTTGCTAATATATGGCGGGCATCGTCTTCTGAGACAGACAAATCCTCCCTGAAATAATCGATGATCGAAACTTCTGCATCTGTCTGAAAAAGCTGCTGGGAGAGGTACCCTATTTTCACGCTGCTGCCAATCCGCACTCCTGCATCATCAGGCTCATGCTCTCCCATGACCAGTTTCAGCAGCGTGGACTTGCCGGAACCGTTTTCTCCGACAATTGCCGCCCTGTCCTTATAGGAAAGCTGCATACTGATATTTTCAAACACCTGTCTTCTTCCAAAAGTTTTTGTTGCGTTTTCAAAGGTCAGAACTTTTTTACCGCTTCGGTCAGATCCTTCAAAATGGAGATCCATTTTCCTGTGATTCAAAATGGGCTTTTTTAATTTCTCCATCCGCTCAAGTGCACGCTCCATATTCCGTGCACGTTTGTGCAGTCCCTCATTTGGAGGATTCGCCTGATTTGCCCATTCTCTCAATCTTTTAATGGCTTCTCTCATTTTCTTCATTTTCTTTTGCTGATCCTGATAAGCCTGAAATTCAGCCATCAGCCTCTTCTGTTTTTCAGAAATGAAGCCAGAATAATTATGATGGTAAACTGTGACCTCACCATCTTCTAAGTCGATGATTTTTGCAGCCAATTCATCTAAAAAGGCTCGGTCATGTGAAATGACAACAACCGTCCCCTTATATTCTTTTAGAAAGCCTTCGAGCCACTCTACAGCAGCAATATCAAGATGGTTAGTCGGCTCATCGAGCAAGAGGATCTGGGGTGACTGAAGCAGCATCAGACCAAGGGACACCTTTGTTTTCTCTCCGCCGCTGATCGTGTCAAAATTCGAGTTCAGAAGGGGCTGCAGCTGCAGCCCGTTTGCAACGGCGCTGATTTTAGCATCCATCTCATATCCGCCCCGATCTTCAAATGTTTCCTGGAAAAAGCCATATCGTGCAATGGCTTTTTCCAATTTATCAGGATCCTCTGTTCCAGACATCTCCATTTCAAGTTGTGCAAGCTCGTTCGATAAAAGATTTAACTCGGCAAAAGCTTGTCTCAGAACCTCGTCAACCGTTGTTCCGGCGGGGAACATCGGAATTTGGGCGAGATATCCGACCTTCATCCCTTTTCTGATTGAAATCGTTCCTGAGTCAGGCTGCTCGATTCCTGACAGACATTTAAACAATGTTGTTTTTCCCGTCCCGTTTCGTCCTACAAATCCGATTTTTTCATTTTCATTTATTTCAAAGGATAAATTTTCAAAAATAAGCTGGCTTCCATATGATTTTGCTAATTGGTGAACTGAACATATTGTCATGAGTGACATCTCCTTTTATTAGAAAAGCGGAATCGCCCGTTTAGCTTTAGGCATAGCAGATATGAATCCGGCGGAAACTTTTTTGACGGATTTGTCTGGCCGAGTAGTTGGGCTCCGCTTGCCATCGATGCGCATAACCTTTACCTTTCTTAAAACTTAAAAAAGACCAGAAAGAAGCAGTTTCCTGCTTATCCTGGCCATCAGTAATGCACTGTTTATTCTCCCAACAAAGGAGTCAAGCGCTACTGCTATACAAAAAAACGGAGAGCTAATAAGCCCTCCGTTTCCTATTGTTTAATGGATAAGAGAATCTTCTTAACGTTTGAATGTGTCTATGCAATTAATGAAAAAGGGCATACGTATCCCGTTGATCGCAATTGCATGAAAAATTGCACGACATAAATATAGGTATGACAACTCTTTACCGTGCGACACTTTCAAACTCATCATCTCTTATCCACCTCCGTTCCTTAAGTTACTTCAAGTATAACCGATAACTGTCAAAATTATCAATCAATTATTTTATATACATTTATTTGTATTTTATGGAAATCATAAAATGGAACTTTCATCAGAATTTTAAAGGAAAAAGTTTACTCTTCATAAATACAGGATAATGGTTAAATAAAGGAGGGATTCAATTGAAGAATCAAAATTCAAAGATGCCTAAATTTCCAGAGCCTTACTGGAGAGATTCTGCCAAGCTGCCATCTTATCCGAAGCTCTCAAAACATGTGAATGTAGATGTGGCGATTGTTGGCGGAGGAATCACCGGGATTACATCTGCCTATTTACTTTCAAAAGAGGGACTGTCGGTAGCATTGGTCGATTCAGACGTTGTGTTAAACGGGACAACCGGCCATACAACTGCAAAAATAACCGTACAGCATGATATTATTTATGATGAACTTATTCAGCACTTTGGCGCTGATGGAGCAAAGCATTATTACGAAGCAAATAAAAGCGGTCTCGACTTTATTCGCAAAATGGTTGATGAAAAGAAGATTGACTGCGGCTTCTCTGATGAAGACGCGATTCTTTATGCCGTTTCAGATGACTCACTAAAAAAACTGCTTAAAGAAAAAGAAGCTTATGATACTCTTGGTATTCCATATGAATATACAGATACCATTCCGTTTGAGATTGAGATCCAGGGCGCACTGATCGTAAAAAATCAAGCTCAGTTCCATCCGCTGAAATACTTACATACCCTGCTTGAAGAAATGTCACAGAGCGGTGTTCAAATTTTTGAAAACACAGCGATTATCGATGTAAAGGGAACAGAAGATGAACCGAAGCTGATTTCAAACCAAGGTTTTGAAATCACTTGTCAGTACGTCATTTCTGCTTCACATTTTCCTTTTTATGATGGGAATGGATTTTATTTTGCGAGAATGTATGCCGATCGTTCCTATGTACTTAGTGCTCAAACGGAGAAGCCCTATCCGGGAGGAATGTATTTAAGCGTGGATGAACCTAAACGCTCTCTCCGTTCTGCTGGAAGCGGCGGAGAGGCACACGTCCTCATTGGCGGAGAAGGTCACAAAGCAGGGCAAGTGAAAGATACACATAAGCTTTATGAAAAGCTGGAAACGTTCGGAGAAGAAGTTTTCGGCTTAAGTAACATCACACATAGATGGTCAACACAGGATTTATTCACTCTTGATAAAGTGCCCTACATCGGAAATCATTCTTCAGGTCACAAAAATATCTATATAGCAACGGGATTTCATAAATGGGGCATGACAAACGGAACCTTTGCATCCCTTATGCTGAAAGACCTGATCGTAAAAAAAGAATCCCGCTACCTTGATCTCTTTACACCTTCCCGCTTCCAATCCGATCCGAGTGTAAAAGAGTTTCTGAAACATAATGCGGACGTAGCCAAGCATTTAATCTCAGGCAAGCTCAATCGTCCATCTAAAAAACCTGAAGATCTTAAAGTAAATGAAGGCTGCGCCGTCATGTTCCAGGGTAAAAAAGCCGGCGCTTATAAAGATGAGCATGGCGTGCTTCATCTCGTTGATACGACATGCACTCATTTAGGCTGCGAAGTAGGATGGAACAGCGGCGACCGTTCATGGGACTGCCCATGCCATGGCTCCAGGTTTTCTTACAGCGGAGAAGTGATTGAGGGTCCTGCCGATAAGCCGCTTAAAGTGCTGAATCCAGAATCAGAATAGAATGAAAAAGGACAAGAGTGATATCTTGTCCTTTTTTAAGCGGCACTTAAACTTTTTTAACAAATTCAGATTTTAACTGCATCGCACCAAAACCGTCAATTTTGCAGTCAATATCATGATCTCCATCTACTAAACGGATGCTCTTTACTTTTGTTCCTATTTTTATAACCGATGAGCTTCCTTTTACTTTGAGGTCTTTGATGACGGTAACAGAATCGCCATCATTTAAGATGTTTCCGTTCGCATCTTTAACAACCTTTTGATCTTCAATACTTTCAGCTTCAGCATCTGCTGTCCACTCATGAGCACATTCCGGGCAGACTAAAAGACTTCCATCTTCATAAGTATAAGCTGATTGACACTTGGGGCAATTCGGCAAATCTTGCATGTCTTTCCCTCCAATTTTCATCCATAAAAAAAGACTCCCAGCAAGGGAGTCCTTTCGTTCAATTACTTTTGAACGTTAGCTGCTTGTGGTCCACGAGCGCCTTCAACGATTTCGAAAGTAACTGTTTGGCCTTCTTCTAAGCTTTTGAAGCCTTCGCCTTGAATAGCAGAGAAATGTACGAATACGTCTTCTTGACCTTCTGCTTCGATGAAACCGAAACCTTTTTCTGCGTTAAACCATTTAACTTTACCTTGTAACATGTGTATATCCTCCTAGTGCGTCATCCGCACAATTGTATTACTATCCCTGCTCTAGATAATATTCTTCAAGACGAATGCCTTTTTAATCATATTACGAACAAAAATAATTACTCTTAGTATAGCAAATTGGGCCTCTGGCCGCAACCGTTTCTCATATTTTTTTAGACTGCTGTCCAATCTTTTCAGGCAACTTCGAAATGTGTCGCTTTTCTTATAATTTGGCAATCTGCTGTTCATTCACTCTCTAAACATATTAAGATGGAAGTTCCAATTAAATTAAAGATTGCGGGTGTAGAACATTTTATATTACCGTACACTTCTCGAGGACATTGGCATAATTTTCAATGTTTTGTAAATGACTCAGGAGCTGATAAGGAATGATTTCCGCTACTTTTTATCTTTATTGAAAAAATTCTGTATCGCCTGTTTCAATTTCCCTTCAGCCTGTTTTATAGAAACTGCAGCCTGTTCTTGTGAAGATTGAGTGACAGTCATAAAGATTGCTTCTTTTAAATTGCCTTGTGTTTGATGCATGGCAGATTCAGCTGCCTCAGCTTCAATTCCTGTCAAATCCATTAAGATATTTTCAGCCCGTTTTTTCAGCTTCAAATTAATGAGCTTCATATCCACCATTTCATTTTGATACACTTTTCCGAGCCGGATCATGACGGCAGTAGATATCATATTAAGCGCTATTTTCTGGGCTGTGCCTGCCTTTAGTCTTGTGGAACCTCTAATGACTTCAGGACCCGTTGTCAATTCAACTGAGACATCACTTATTTTGGAAACGTCAGTATGTTTATTGTTGCTGATCGAAATTGCACATCCTCCAACTTCTTTTGCATAAGACAGACCGCTTTTAACAAACGGTGTGGATCCGCTGGCCGTAAGTCCAATTACACAATCAGAAGCGTTTAACTGATAGGATTGGAGTTCATTTCGAATAACGCTTACATCATCTTCAGTCTCTTCAAGCGGCTGCCACATCGCTTCATTTCCGCCTGATACAATGGCAGTCCATCTGCCGGTTTCTACTGAAAAGGTTGGACCAAGCTCCACAGCATCAAGCATGCCGACTCTGCCGCTTGTTCCCGCTCCTATTACAAAGACTCTGCCGCCCTCATTCCATCGCTTTACGACTGCATCAACAGCTTTGGCGATTTGCGGAAGTGCTTCATTTACTGCCGCAGTAATCGCTGAATCTTCTTTGTGCATCATTTCCACAATCTGAAGGGAATCCATTTCATCAATAAGCGAAGTTCTCTCATTTCTCTCTTCGGTTGGTTTACGCACCATTATAATCGCTCCATATCAATCGTGAATTTATAGCGATCTGCACGATAGACGGACCTGACGACCTCAAACGGTTTGTTTGTATCGAGCGTGGTTCGCCGTTCAATCAGCAGTACTGGTGCGCCTTCAGCAACTTCCAGCATCTCTGCCTCCGTTTTTCTAGCAAAGGAGGCTTCCAGCACTTGTCTTCCATGCTGTATCTTTAATCCAAGCTTATTTTCTACATAATCATAAATGGAGTTCACAGCTATTTCCTTCGTTAGACCTTTTGCAAGTTCTTTTGATATATAAAGCATTTCATACGCCATTGGAAGCTGATCAGCAAGCCTTACACGTTTTAGTTCAAAGAGGGGAGCTCCCGCTTCAACCTCAAGCTTGGCAGCAAGATCAAGATTTGCTTCAACTTCAGTAAAACTGATGACGCGTGTGCTCGGTTCAAGTCCTCTTGAACGCATATCTTCTGAAAAGCTTGTTAAGCCCTGAAGAGGCTGCTCAATTTTTTGATGGGCAACGAAGGTCCCTTTTCCGCGCTGCCGGTATAAATAGCCGTCATTCACCAGATTCGAAAGAGCCTGTCTCACCGTCATCCTGCTTATTCCATACTTTTCAGCGTATTCTCTTTCTGAAGGAATCATTTCACCAGGCATTAATTCTTGTTGTTGAATGGCTTCTTTTATTCCCTCTTCAAGCTGATAATAAATTGGGAGCGGAGAATTCTTTTGAATCATTTGGCAAACATCTTCCTTTCATCTTGATGCAATTTTGACAATGCTTCTTGATCGGCAATGATGATTGTATCCGGATGATTTCTTAAAATGGTTGCCGGTATGGAGCTTGTAACATCTGAATGAAACAGATCATATAATATTGATGATTTTTGCAATCCTGAAGCGAGAAGCAGCACTTTTTTGCTTTTCATAATTGAAGCGATCCCCATTGTTACAGCATGAGTTGGTACATCTTCAATGGAATCAAAGTAGCGTGCATTTGCCTGACGGGTTGACTGTTCCAAAGCAACTAAATGAGTATTCGATTCAAAAGAACTTCCCGGTTCGTTAAATCCGATGTGCCCATTTTGACCGATGCCAAGAAGCTGAAGATCAATTCCGCCTAATTCCTCAATTTTCCGATCATATTTCTTACATTCCGCTTCCATATCATGGGCTTCCCCGTTTGGAAGAAAGGTTTGAGAAGAAGGAATATTGACCTCATCAAAAAAGTGTTTCTTCATATAAGCATGATAGCTGTTTTCATCTTGTTTTGATAAGCCTGCATATTCATCCAGATTGAACGTTTTAATATGCTGATAGGTTGTTTTGTTTTGCTGATGATCCAAAATCAGCTGCTGATAGGTGCCAAGTACCGTCCCGCCCGTTGCCAAACCAAGCACAGAATCCGGTTTTGACTTGATTTGAGCCAATATAACCTCAGCTGCGAGCATACTCATTTCGTGATAATCTTTTGCTTCAATTAGCTTCATTGTTCAACACTTCCTGTAAAAGAGATTTTGCCTCTGCAAAACGTCATCAGCACTTCATAATTTTCATCGAGTATGACGATGTCAGCATCTTTTCCGATTGATAAACTGCCCTTTCGGTCATAAACGCCGATTTGTTTAGCAGGATTAACGGATGACATCTTCACAATATCTTCAAGTGAACAGCCTGAATAATTCATCATGTTCACTGCAGCATCTCTAAACGTCAAAATACTTCCTGCAAGAGTTCCATCAGCAAGCGTTGCCCTGTCCGCATCAACCGTTACTTCCTGCCCGCCAAGGTCATATTTGCCTGCTCCAAGACCTTTAGCTCTCATCGCATCTGTAATTAATATAGTTCCCTCACTGCCTTTAACTTTATAAACAAATTTCACCATTTCAGGGGCAATGTGAATACCATCCACAATCATTTCTGTTTTCACTTCATCTATCATAAGCACAGTACCCGCTACGCCTGGTTCCCTATGGTGAATGCCTCTCATACCATTGAAAAGATGTGTGGCGTGCTTCACGCCGCTTTTGACAGCCTTTTCAACTTCTGAATAGACGGCATCACTATGGCCAATTGAGGCCGTTATGCCCGCAGATGTTAAATGCCTGGCCAGTTCATATCCATTCTTGCGTTCTGGTGCAAGTGTGACCAGCTTAATATAATCTTCTGCTTCTTCCAGCCATTTATCAAAAAGTTCGCATGATGGTTCAATGATATTGCCTGGAGCCTGGGCACCTGCACGTTTTGGATTCAGAAAAGGACCTTCTAAGTGAATACCAAGCACTTCTGCTCCTTCATTATTTTCACGTTTAATATAATCAGCTGCATTCTTCAGCGCATCTGTAATCTGGCCTCGATCTGCAGTCATCGTTGTTGCGAGATAACTCGTTGTCCCTTCTTTCGGAAGAGCTCTGCTCATCGTTAAAATCGCTTCTTTTGT
Source organism: Bacillus sp. V2I10 (assembly GCF_030817055.1). NCBI lineage: Bacteria > Bacillati > Bacillota > Bacilli > Caryophanales > Bacillaceae > Bacillus > Bacillus sp. V2I10. Next base: position 4,072,787 of record NZ_JAUSYV010000001.1, read on the forward strand.
CGCATCCATCACATCTGCACCATCTGCACCGTGGATATGAATGTCAATAAAACCTGGCAAAATGGAAGCACTGCCTCTAAGATTAATCACCTTATCATCAGGTTTAGGTTCAGGCATTTCAGTTAAGTTCCCAGTTTCAGTAATTTTATCGTTTTCAATAAGGATAAAACCGTTCTGGTAAACGACTTCACCTGTAAATAATTTCGCGTTTGTTATATAGGTTTTCGACATGGTTACAGCTCCTTGCATCTATTCTCAGACTTACTATAACACCCATTCAGCTAGTTGTCTATACCAGTATCCCGAGATCACTTTGAAGAAATGAATTGGAAGGTAAAACTCCCTCCTATGATGTAAGCAAGCAATTGCATTGGAGGGAGTTCATGTTTATAGATAAAAAATTACACATTAAAACTGAATAAACTCTAGTTTAAACATCATTTTCTTATTTTTTCTATTTCATCAGCTACGAACTGTACTTGTGTTCCCACAATTACCTGAATGCTGTTTTTTCCGACAATATTAATTCCCGGTACACCCGTATCTTTAATCTTTTTCTGATCTACCGCATCCATATCTTTCACTTCAATTCTTAAGCGAGTCACGCAGTTGTCAACAGACGTTACATTGGCGTCTCCGCCTAAGCCATCATAGATCTTGGCAGCCATTACTGCAAATTTAGAACCTTCAGCTTGAGATTGATCACTGCTTGCTGTACCTTCTTCAAGCATTTCATCTGTATCTTCTTCTCTTCCAGGCGTTGCCAAATTAAATTTTGTAATTAAGAATCTGAATAATACATAATAAATAACCGCTACAACAAGTCCTTGCAGAAGCAACATATAAGGCTGATTAGCTAACGGCAATCTTGAACTTAATACAAAGTCAACAAATCCTGCACTAAAACCAAATCCGGCTGTCCAATGGAAAAATGCTGCAACTGCTAATGAAAGACCTGTTAAGGCTGCATGAACCACATAAAGTGCCGGAGCTAAAAACATGAATGAAAATTCAAGCGGTTCTGTTACCCCAGTAAAGAATGAAGCAAAACCTGCAGCTAACATCAACGATGCCGCCTGTTTTTTTCTTTTCGTTTTTGCAGTATGATACATAGCTAACGCTGCGGCTGGTAAACCAAACATCATAATTGGGAAGAATCCAGCTTGATACATTCCTGTAATTCCCTTTGTCCCAGTTCCTGCCCAGAAATTACCAATATCATTAATTCCAGCGACATCAAACCAGAACACTGAGTTTAAAGCATGATGTAACCCGGTAGGAATTAAAATTCTATTGAAGAAACCATATAATCCTGCCCCAATAAACCCTAACTTACTGATCCATGTTCCAAAAGCAACTAATCCAGTAAAGATTACAGGCCAAGCGAAGAACAACACTACTGAAACCAGCAACATAGATACAGCTGTCATGATTGGAACTAAACGTTTTCCACTAAAGAAAGATAATGCAGCCGGCAATTGTACATGACTAAAACGATTGTACATTATGGATGCTACGATCCCTGAAAGAATCCCAACAAATTGATTTCCGATTTTTGCAAAAGCCGCGTTGACATTTTCCGGGTCAACCCCTTGAAGCATCGCTACTGAGTTTGTTGAAAGCAGCGTTGTGATAACCAAGTAAGCCACCAAACCACTCATAGCGGCAGAACCATCTTTTTCTTTTGACATTCCAAGTGCTACTCCAACTGCAAAAAGTATCGCCATATTGTCAATAATAGAAGATCCGGCTTTAATTAAAAATGCTGCGATCGGATTCCCTGCTCCCCAGCCTGCAGGATCGATCCAATAACCGATTCCCATCAGAATCGCCGCTGCCGGCAATACTGCTACAGGCAGCATCAATGAACGGCCGATTTTCTGTAGGTATTTCATCATTTTACATTCCTCCAAAATAAAGTATAGGATAATAAAGGATTTAGATATACTTGATGAAGACGACTCCTTGTATTCGTTTTCAATTTCACTATACCACGGATTCAACTAGTTATCTATACCAGTTAATCTGTTTTTTTTTTACAATTCGAACCATCCTTGAGCACAAATCAAATGTAATATTTAAAATATGCTTAATTCTTGAAATGATACAACTAGTCGATAAAGTCACCCAGTTACTATAAATCCTTTAAAATAAAAGATGATCTTACCACGCAATTCCGAAATTTCCTACCTCTATTCCCAGATTTATTAATTTAATTACTTTTAATTAGGAATTCCAGATGAAAAGAGCTAGATTTTTTACCAGAACGATTTTCCCTCTCTACAGGAATGACGTATCCAAGCAATTCCGAGACTTTACACCTTTATTCCGAGACTTTTGAATTTAATTCCGAGACTTTCAGAAATAATTCCAATACTTTTCGAAAGAATTCCGTAAAATTGTGAACTCCCGCTTAAATCCTATGGCCAGCTGTAAACAAAAAAACAGCACCCTCTCCAATAGGGTGCTGCCTCTTACTCATCTCTCATCTTTTTTAGATCAACGCCGATGGAAGCGCCATTTCTGCTTGAGTCGGCTACTCCTTTAAATGTTCCTTTTTCGTTATCAATCAGGATGCTTTGCACGTTGCCAATGACGACAGGGTTTGTCCCAAACCGGTGACCCATTTGATTTAAACGAGCGATGAGGTCTGAAGAAATGCCGTTTTCAAACCGATACGAATTCAGATTGTTCGTATAGATTCTAGGTTCTTCAACTGCTGCTTTTAGTTCCATATCATATTCGATGGTGTGAAGAATCGTTTGAAGCACGGATGTGATAATCGTTGGTCCTCCAGGAGATCCGACTGTTAAAACAGGTTTATCATCTTCAAACACAATGGTTGGAGTCATACTGCTGAGGGGACGTTTATTAGGCTGAACTTCATTGGCTCCGCCCGGAACAGCGTCAAAGTCAGTGAGTTCATTGTTCAGCATTAAACCATATCCTGGAACCATTATGCCGGTTCCAAAAACCTGCTCAATGGTTGTTGTATAAGAGACGACATTTCCCCATTTATCTGTCACGCTGAAGTGAGTCGTTTCTCCGTACTGCCTATCATTTGGCTGCACCGTTTTTTCATATTCGGCAGTACCTTCTTCGTACTTCCACGGATCTCCCGCTTGAGGATTTGGATTAACTGTATTTAGACTGATCAGCTGCTGTCTTTCAGCAATGTAATCCGGATGGAGCAGTCCATCTACTGGCACATCTACAAATTCAGGATCACCGGCATAGACTGCACGGTCAGCATAGGCAAGATGCATGGCCTCTGCTAGCAAATGATATTTCTCAGCTGAACGCACGTCATATTGAGACAAATTGAAATCATCGAGGATCTTCAGCATCTGCAGCAAGAAAACTCCGCCTGAGCTTGGAGGCGGCATGCTTGCAATTTCATACCCCTGATACTCGCCCCAAATTGGTTCATCAATTGTGACATTATATCGCTTCAAATCATCCGGCGTCATGGAGCCTCCAAAATCCTGTACGGTGCCGGCAAGGGCTTGCCCGATTTCACCTTTGTAGAACACATCCGTTCCTTTTGAACGAATCAGTTTAAAGGTTTTCGCCAAGTCTTTTTGAACAAGCTTGTCCCCTTCTTTTAACGGTGTTCCTTTTGGAAGGAAGACGTCCTTTGCAGCAGTAGCGGATAACGTATCAGCATTGTCTGAAATCGCTGCTGCTAAAATCGAATCAATTTTAAAACCCTTTTCAGCGAGTTGAATCGAAGGACTGATCAGTTCCTTCATTGAACGCGTGCCCCACATGTCCAGAGCCGTTTCCAATCCCTTCAGCGTCCCTGGCACTCCAACCGCAGTTCCGCCTTTGTATCGTTCTGAAAAAGGAATCGGAACTCCGTTTTCATCGAGAAACATATCTGGCGCCGCTCCTGCAGGCGCCCGCTCGCGGCTGTTAATAATCGTTGTTTCTTCTGTTTTGCCGTCATACACCATCATAAAACCGCCGCCGCCAATTCCGGACATCATCGGCTCGGTCACATTCAGCGCATATTGAATCGCAACAGCTGCATCAATGGCATTTCCGCCCTTTTTAAGAACATCAGCTCCAATTTTAGATGCCAGCGGATGGGCCGTTGTCACCATACCGTCCCGTCCAACATCAACCTGACTGTATTCCTCTTTCTTCTCCTGCATCTTAGCCTCTGTACTGACCGGAAATCCGCAAGCAAGCAAGATCGCAATCAGGAAAACACTCAACCTTCTTTTCATAACCTTCCTCCTTATAAGTAGAATCTCCTCTCTACCATATGGAAAAGAAAATAGAGAATCAAGCAATACGTCAGAATTATCTGAATATTAGTCCGTTCGTCCTATCCTTATTTTTCCTGATTTCACTCTATAGGGAATATAGTATGGTATGAAAACTAGATAACAATACCTTCAGGAAAAAGGAAAAATGTGCTAAAATGATTCGTGAAAGGGGAGTTTATATATGATCTTTCAAGTAAAGAAAAAGCCGATTCTTGTTGCCATTGTGCTGTTTCTGATCATTCTGCCATTTTTTCTGCTGTTCTTGTCTGAACCCCTTCCATCCCTGATTATCCCTTTTTTGCTGTCTGTTTTTTTAGCCCACGCATTAATAAAATCCTACTTTGTCACCTGAGAATCAAAAATTGCAGATCGTGTTCGGATTAATTAAAAGAGAAATACCTATCAGGGATATGAAAGAAATCCGCTATTCAAATAACCCGCTCTTTAGCTCCCGCTTGGACGCTGAAAAGACTTGAAATCATTTTTGCAAAGCCGATTGGACCTAGACCGCATGCATCCGCGAGATTTGCACTTGTCTCACTTCCTAAGGACGAAACTGGCTTTTTCAAAGAGCTGACGAAGCAAAATCCCTGCCTTTCAACACCTTAAAAAGTGCCGGCACGACTTTCGTGCGGCACTCTTTCTTTAATATATACCAAGCCGGTAAATGGCCTCGCCGTTTTCTACTTTACCTGTATGAATAAAACCCGCTTTTTGATAAAGCCTTTTTGCCTGAACATTCTCAGGATTGACTCCAAGTAAAAGAAATGGGCTGACATCATACCGTGATTTCATAAAACTGAGCACAATCTGCAAAGCTGCAAAGCCATACCCTTTTCCTTGATGGGCATGATCAACCATAAACCGAACCAGCCAGTACACCCCATCTTTAGGATCTTTTCCGATCATCGCAAAGCCGATCATTTTATTTCCCGCATAAAGACCAAGCGGCAAAAAGGAGGTTTCAAATCTTGATTCTGCCAGTGAATACAGGTTACTCGCAACAAACCTCTCTTGCTCTTTTTGAACCTTAAGCGATATACATGTTTCCCAATTATGCTTCGTTATGGGATGGAGCTGAATCTGCATGGTGCAGCACCTTCTGTTCCTTATCAAAGTATGAATCTGTTATTCTTAAAACAATGACGCCGGCAATAAAGTAGACGGCTGAGGCTATGAAAAAAAGGAATGTTACAGTAAAGTAGTGAGCTAAAAATCCGCCTCCCATGATCGCAGCCGCTGACATAAGTGATGTGAAAAAATGATAATTTCCAATTTGCATGCCGCGTTTTTCTTCCGTCGTCCACTGCGTCAACAGCATTTTTTCCCCATGCTTTTGCATCGCGCCAAAGATGCCCATGATCATTTGACATACATATACTTCTTCAATCGTTCCTATGTGCGGGTAATACAAAAGAATCAAAGCCATTCCGAAAGAGGAAACCGCTAACATCACTTTGTCGCTTACCTTCCCTGACATACGGCCTAAAAGCGGATGAACAAGCGCTGCTGAAAGACCAAATAATCCATACGATATGCCGAACTGCGAAAAAGAGGACCCTACATTTTTTATAAACAAAATATAGAATGGGAAGATGAAATTGCCCGCAAAAAACAGCGTGCTCTGAGCCGCAACAAATCTTCTGAACGAATCATTTTTCACCGCGGCCATACTCCTCATAAAAGTAATTCATAAAAATTTCCTTTTCGTCATATGTTCGCTTCTGTCCGAAAAACTCATCTGTTCTTGGATACGCACGCTTCATTTGCTCCTTAGTCGGATAAGGCTGATAAGGCAAATAATATGTGCCGCCAAAAGAAAGGGTGACATCAATCATTTTGCGGATCATGTTTCTGGTCTTCTTTATTTCATCATCAGACAAACCCTGATTGATTAATAAAACGAAGGCAAACATATCATCTCGGCTGTAGGACAAAACAGCGTCTTCATTGTGATCAACGTAACGAATGGTAATATTAAATAGATTCAGCTCTTCCTCTGTCAATGTCTTCCGCAGACTGTCCACATACTGAGGAAATGCATCAACCGGGACAAAATATTCCTGAAGAATATCTGTATTCGATTCATGTTCATACTCCAGAAACTCAGACTCTGACCGCATCACATTATTTCTTGTAATATAGGAATCTTCTTTTTTCAAAAAATATGACTTTTGGGCATTCCAAAAAGCATTTTTTCCCCAATCGTAGTTTCTTGATAAACCAAGCAGGAATTTCATAAGCGCGGCATTCTTTTCTTCACTTAGTTCATCATATTCTGTACGGGCACCCTGATCACCTGCAAGTTCATAGTTCGTCACATACATTTCGCTCAAAAAAGAGTCAGGTGCAGTGGATATTCTGGCTAGATGCATCCGGACATTTTCATTGCCTCCGACTGCCTGTTTAAAATAATCGGCATATTCTTTGTAATCGAGAGCTATTGTTTTCATTACATAGAGCTCATCATCCGTTAAACTGATTTCCGCATCTAAAATCACTCCAAACAATCCGTATCCGCCTATGACAAGCGGGAAAAGTTCATCATTTTCGGTTCGGCTGACGCGTACAATTTCTCCATCGGCGTTCAGCAATCGGAAGGATTGAATGCTGTCAATTAGAGAACCATGGCGGATATCCCGTCCATGCACATTCACGCTCATCGAGCCTCCGACCGTGAAAATATTTTGAGACTGCATGACTTTGACTGCAAGGCCATGCGGATTCACGAAACGCTGAATATCATCCCAAGTCGCCCCGCTCTGAACAGTAATCGTCTTATTCTTTTTATCAAAGTTCAAAATCTTATTGTAGGAAGTCATATCAAGCACTATTGCATCTTTGTAATAGGTATGTCCTCCCTGACTGTGCTGCTTTCCCGCAATTGAGATTTTCTTATTCGTCTCTATTGCTTCATTAATTGCTTTTTTGAATGAGTCAATCTCTTTTCCTTTTATAACCTTATCAATTTTTATTGGCATTAAGCCGCTGACATCGGTCATGATTAACGGATCATTCTTATCTTCTTCTGAAGCTGCTTTTAATGAACATGCAAAAACAATGAAAAATCCGAGAGTGAGGAGCATTAAATATCTCTTTTTCATAGATCCACCGCCAAATAGAAAAATGTGTTATTTAGTTACATTTTACACTTAGTGGTTATTTTTAACAATACTGTTTTTCATTAACTGCGAGCACCTTCCAATGTTTTAATCTGCTAATAAGAAGGAATATACATACTAACACCTACCAAAAGGAGATGTTTTACTTGGATAAGCAGAAATTAAACAAAGAAGTATTAGATATATTGAAAAAGCATAAGGTCGGCACACTTGCTACTGTAGTGGATAATAAGCCCCATTCCCGCTATATGACATTCTTTAATGATGAATTAATGCTTTATACACCAACAACTAAGAACACTCATAAAGCAGAAGAAATCGACGAAAATCCTAATGTCCATATCCTGCTCGGATATGAAGGCGAGGGCTTTGGAGATGACTATATTGAGTTTGAAGGCAAGGCAAGCATCAGCGAAGATCAGCGATTAAAAGAAAAGATCTGGAATGATCATATGAAAAACTGGTTTGAAGGACCAAATGATCCCGATTATATCGTTCTTGCGATCAAGCCAAATAAAATCAGATTAATGAACAGCGAACACGAGTCACCGCAAACATTAGAAGTATAGGGATTAGAGAAACCGGCATCAGTCTGCCGGTTCTTTTTGTGCCGATTTCTTGTTTTCATTAGAGCCACATGAGAAAATGGATGCAAGAACGAAAACTAGAAGGTGATCACATGTATTTCGTAGTAGTGGATATTGGCTGTTCTGACTGCGGAGAAGCTTCGAATGTTGTCGGGATTTTCACGGAAGAAACAAAAGCACGAACTGCGCTTCGGCAGTATAAAGCAACAAATAAACTTGACCTATACGGTGACGACCATCAATTTTTAATCTATAAAATTGAGGATCTCAACGCCATTCACAATAACAGTTTTGACCATCTTATTTATGACAGTGAAGAGGAATGAAGGAATGGCACCTGCTTGAACGCGGGTGCTTTTTTTCATAAATATAGACAAATCTGCAACTCCTTCCAATTCGGACAAAACGGTTGATTCACTTTTTAAAATCTAGTAGAATTGTAAACTGTGTTTTGCGTTCGGATCTTAATTATGGGAGGAGTCAGGTATGTATAATTCTGTATTAACACGCAGCGATCAGACATCCATAGACGCTGAAGAACTTCAGTTTCAGCTCTTTAGAATGCAGGATAATCTGAAGGAAATTGCCAAGCGATGGCAGGTTGTCGGAATTGATCAAACGAAAGAAGATAAATGGGTTGTGGTTTATGCACAAAATGACGGTGATTCATGCAAGGTGATGCTGAATGATTGTGAATCAGCTTATCGGGGCACATGGGATTTTTCCATTCACGCCACATACAATGACGATAAAGCGATCCACATCGGAGATATTAAAGGCCCTGCAAATAAGGGCTACGGATCCATTTGCATGAATTATTTAAAAGAATTTGCGAAAGATCAAAACATTCCCTACATCACTGGCGACATTGCCAAAAGAGACTGGGATCACGTTGACCGTCTTGTGCATTTTTATGAAAAACACAACTTTAAAGTAAACATTGACTACGATAAGCAAGCAGGCGAAATCGAGTGGAATGATATGTATTGAGAAGCAGAAGATTTCTGCTTCTTTTTTTGTTGCTTGAGATTGGGAATGTTTTTGATTCAAAGCCGTCATTTTCCCTCGTCATCGCAGGTGAAATGTATTGCAAATCAGCAAAATGATGGGGCGGCTCTTAAAGCCGATTATTCAATTTACTCTGCCTTTTTTCTGATTTTCACGGCCGAATTTTGAATTCCTACAGCCAAAGATACAAATCTTTCAGCCGTATTTCACTTTTTTCAGCCAAACCGCAAAGTCAGCATCATGTGCTGCATCCTCCCTGTATTGTCATGAATCTATCCTATCTCCCTCACACCCCTAATTTCAAAATTTTCAAATGATAGGTTTACTCTCCTGAAACTTAGGGTATCTACAATTAGGGCATTTTTTCCTGTTTACCATAATCGCACTATTTCAAAAAAAGAAAGGAGCCATGATCCTTCAATGAGAAAAAAAGCATTACTCTTATTCTCTGCCCTTTTTCTTGTCTGCATGCTTAGCGCCTGCGCAGAAAAAGAGAAATTATCAGATGGCACAGAACTGATTGATAAAGATGAATTTGTGTTCGCGGCTTCAGGTGAGTTCAAGCCATTCAGCTATGTTAAGGATGATATGACGATGACCGGGTTTGATGTTGCGGTCGGTGAAGCGATCGCAAAGGAGCTTGGTCTTCTGCCTGTTCAAAAGCGCATCAAATTTAAAGGCATCGTTGAAGGCGTGAAAACCGGCCGTGCAGATGCAGCAGTTGCAAGCCATACCATCAACGATCAGCGTGCAAAGCATGTTTCTTTTTCCACTCCCTACTACTACTCAGGTCCTCAGATTTTCACACGCCCTGACAGTGATATTAAAACAGTAGAAGATTTAGAAGGAAAAGAAGTTGCCGTAGCCAAAGGTTCTACATATGCTGCAACCGCAGAAAAATACACGAAAAACATAAAGATGTACGATAGCGATATTACTGCCCTTAAAGCGCTGAGTACAGGCCGGCATGACGCGGTCATAACTGATTTTGTAACAGGAAAAAGTGCAGCTAAAGGCGGATTTGACATAGTCGGACAGCAGCTTATTGAACGAAGCGAGCAGGCCGTTGTCATTCCACAGGATAATCCCCTTCTCTTAAAAAGAGTGAATGAAGCGCTGGAAAAACTCAGACAGGATGGTACCCTTGAGAAAATCAGCATTGACTACTTCGGAGAAGACATTACGACGAAACCTGAATAACCCACCAATTGCACAGAAAGGATGTTGTTCATTTTGCCTAGTTTTTCACATTTTTTCGATTCGTTAATTGCGAACAGAGGCGTCTTTTTTGATGCGATGCTCATTACCCTGCAGTTAACGGTTGTTTCAATATTAATCGGTATTGTTATTGGCCTCTTTTTTGCCCTTTTAAAAATTTCAAAATTAAAAGTCCTTGCCATGATCTCGGATGCTTACATTTATTTAGTTCGCGGGACGCCATTGATTGTACAGATTTTCATCTTGTACTTCGGCTTCAGCGGACTCTTTCTAATTCCTGATTTCTGGGCTGCCTCACTTGCACTTGCTTTTCATAATGGAGCCTATATTGCCGAAATATTTCGCGGAACCATTCAGTCCATTGATAAAGGACAGATGGAAGCAGGCCGCTCTCTTGGCATGACAAGAGGCCTTACAATGAGACGGATCATTATGCCCCAGGCTTTCAGGCGCGCTCTTCCGCCGCTAGGAAACCAGGTGATTATCGGGCTGAAGGATTCATCACTTGCAGCCTTTATTTCTATAAACGAGCTCTTTAATGTGGCGACCACACTCGGTTCAAATAACTTTGATGAAATGACATTCTTATTAATTGTTGCCGTTTATTACTTAATTTTAGTGGCCATTTTAACACTTATCGTTAATGGTCTTGAAAAGAAAATGTCGATCAGCGACCGCTAAGGAGGTAATGATTTTTGGAAACGAAAGAAATGATTAAGGTTGAAAAGCTGAATAAATCATTCGGTGACCTGCACGTATTAAAAGATATTGATTTGAAAGTAAATGAGAGCGATGTTGTCTGTCTGATCGGCTCAAGCGGATCGGGAAAAAGCACCCTGCTCAGATGCCTGAACTTTCTTGAGAAAAAAGACAATGGAAAAATCATCATTAATGGCGAGGAAATCACTCAAGCGACACATGATATCAATGAGGTTCGTCAAAAAGTCGGAATGGTGTTTCAGCATTTTCAATTATTTCCGCACAAAACGGTGATTGAAAATATTATGGAAGCACCATTAATGGTGAAAAAAATGAAGAAAGAGCAGGCAGCCTCTGAAGCTCGTGCCCTGCTTGAAAAAGTAGGTCTTTCTGACAAAGCCGATGTGTATCCAAATAAGCTCTCCGGGGGTCAGAAGCAGCGTGTGGCCATTGCCCGCGCCCTTGCGATGAAGCCTGAAATTATGCTTTTTGATGAACCAACCTCAGCTCTTGATCCGGAGCTTGTGGGTGAGGTTCTTGCTACCATGAAGGAGCTTGCTGTAGAGGGAATGACGATGGTTGTCGTGACCCATGAAATGCAATTTGCGCGTGAAGTGGCCGATTGGATTGTTTATATGAATGAAGGACGAATTGTTGAGAGAGGTCACCCAGATGACTTTTTTACGAATCCTCAAGAAGAACGTACGAAAGAATTTCTTAAAACGACACAGCTGAATTAATAACAAAAGCTAAAAGTCGTCTTGGGCAGATTCAACAGGCCAATCCGATGTGGCTGAGGATCTCGGCACCGGAGCTGACGCAGCTGATTTTATTTTATTACCACAACATTTTTGACTTTTATAATTACCTAAACAGCCGACTTGACGTGAGATTTTAGGATCTCGCGTCTTTTTTTGATCTCTTTACAAGAAATTTCATATTGCTTTTGCAGGCAGAATTAAGTATGATGAAAACGGTTCAAAGAGGTCTGATGACTAACATCCAAATAATTACAATAGGTGCCAGCATGAGAGGGGATTTCAATGAAAGAAAGAGCTTTATTTTTCATCACAGGATTATTAATTTTAACATTAGGTGTAGCATTGATTATTAAATCAGGTTTAGGCGCTTCCTCTTGGGATGCACTGGCTGTAGGTGAATCAAACATGTTTGGCCTGACAGTGGGAACTTGTATTTTCATTAATGGAATCGCTTTAATTTTTATAAATGCATTCTTGCTGAAGAAAAAGCCTGAACTTTTAGCAGCAGCAAGTATTCTTTTAATTGGAGCACTGATTGATTTCTGGCTTTTGGTTGTTTTAAAGCATTATTCACCGACTGTTCTGTTTTTCCAGGCTTCAGCTCTTATCGCCGGCATTCTTTCAATGGGCGTCGGAGTAGCCATATATTTGCAGGCTAAATTTCCTGCAAGCCCGATGGACACATTGATGGTAGCCATTCATACACGTTTTGGCTTGAATTTAAGAAACTCAAGAATTATCAGTGAAGCATTTGCTCTTCTTCTTGCTTTTATTTTTCAAGGGGCAATAGGAATCGGGACATTTATCGTCACGCTTACATTAGGGTTTGTTGTTCAGTATTTTTACCCTAAATTTGAAGGTTTATTATTTAAAATGAGTAGCAAACTATCTTATAAATAAAACAAAATTCTTTTTAAATATAGGGTTGATTTGTTTCTATAAATCTATTATAGTTGAATACGTCAGAGGTCAGACATCAGAGGACACTGACTATCTTTTATGGAATTAGATGAAAGCGTATACAGATCCTTTCCAAAATGCTTTAAAATATATCTCAGAGGTGAAGAAAATGAAATACCTAATAGCCCTACTCGGTCTAGCGATCGTACTAGGATTAGCATGGGTTGCAAGCAGCGACCGCAAAAAAATTAAGTTCAAACCTGTAGCTCTTATGATTGTGATTCAAATTCTGTTAACTTTCCTGCTTCTGAATACTAAATTTGGCCTTGTCATGATCACAGCTATTGCGAATGGTTTCGGAAAATTATTAGGATATGCAAACGAAGGGATCTCCTTTGTATTCGGCGGAATTGCCAATGATGGACAAGCTCCGTTCTTCTTGAATGTTTTACTTCCTATCGTCTTTATCTCAGCACTTATTGGTATTTTCCAATACCTTAAAATTCTTCCTTTTATTATGAAAGGAATCGGACTTGTTCTAAGCAAGATCAATGGAATGGGCAAATTAGAATCTTATAACGCTGTAGCATCTGCCATTGTTGGACAATCTGAAGTATTCATCACCGTAAAAAAACAGCTGGGCCAATTAACATCACAGCGTCTTTACACGCTTTGTGCATCCGCTATGTCAACCGTATCCATGTCTATCGTTGGTGCTTACATGACTATGATCGAGCCAAGATATGTTGTAACGGCAATCGTCATCAACCTGTTCGGCGGATTTATTATTGCATCGATTATCAATCCTTATACAGTTACAGATGAAGAAGATATCTTGGTGATTCAAGAAGAAAAGCAATCCTTCTTCGAAATGCTTGGCGAATATATCATGGACGGATTTAAAGTAGCTATTATCGTAGGTGCAATGCTTATCGGTTTCGTTGCCTTAATTGCTGCTGTAAACAATATTTTTGATATGATTTTCGGCATTACGTTCCAGGGAATCTTGGGCTACATTTTTGCACCAATTGCGTTCATTATGGGTGTTCCTATGAGTGAAGCAGTTGCTGCTGGCGGAATTATGGCTACTAAATTAGTGACAAACGAATTCGTTGCGATGATGGATTTGGCAAAAGTATCTGAGAACTTCAGCGAACGCACACTTGGAATTATCTCTGTGTTCCTAGTATCTTTTGCGAACTTCTCCTCTATCGGAATTATTGCAGGTGCTGTTAAAGGACTTCATGAAAAACAAGGGAACGTTGTTGCCCGCTTTGGATTGAAACTGCTTTACGGTGCTACACTTGTAAGTATATTATCTGCGATCATTGTTAGTATCGTACTATAAGAAAAAGCAGCCGGGAATGTTTATCCCGCTGCTTTTTTTGTTTTTCCCCCTTACTTCAGCTTCTTCCCGTCAAACATAAACCTGTAGACCGGCAGCTCTTTTCCAACTTCAGAGGGAATGTATCCAAATGTGACATAGCTGTCAATCGATTCCGGCTCTAAAGAGAGTGACAGCAAGTTGTTTTCTGGCTGTGCAGATAAGAATACATAAGTGCCTTTCGGGAACACGACATCTTTCTTTTCAAGCTCTGTCTGTACTTCTACAAGCTGTTTGCCTTCATACTTCTCCGTGTACTCTTTGCTTGTTACATCGTAGGCTTCAACTGAAAGCTTCATTTGCTTTGGCAGCTGGAACCCTTTCAATCCCTGATTCTGAAGCTTGGCAGCAATTTCTGCCTGTTCAGGCTTCAGCACATAGGCTGTCGGGCGTTCTCTCGTTAACGTCGGTTCTGCTTTTGTTGCGCTGAAATAGTTCACTGGAATATCTTTTACAGTACCTGAAGCGATATCAATCATTTCAAGTGTTTGATTTTCAAGCTCAGCTGCTTCGCTGTTTACGATGATTGGATCTTTATCATTAGGAAGCAGCCCTTTTCTAACAAGCTTTGCCCGTTCTAAGGCAACTGTCGTTTTTACCTTTTTCGCATTCTCTGCGGTCTGCCTTAAAATATGCTCGTGGGTCGCGATTTGAGCGGCAACACGGCGGCCGAAATCTTCTCTTCCAATGGCAATTCCGCGGCTCTCAACTAAAAATGAAAACGATGTCTGCAGGCCAAACGAGTTCCGTCCAATGCGGGGTTCAGTTCCCCCTTCAAGAATGTCGATCTCCCCGTTTGTTACACCAGTTGTATAATAGCGGTCACCTGTAAAGCCCTTGTCTTCTAAAGTATTTAAAGTCGGATCTATATACAGGCTGTCGGACATTGTGCGGATTTTTTCAGGAATGTTTAAGTTTCTTCCCGATAATAGGAGGATATCATGATACTTTAGCAGCCCATCCTCGCCGAATTGATCAAATGAACTCGTATACGGGGAGTATTCATGCGCATCAATCACAACTTCAGGCGTAAATTTGTTAAATTCATGATGAATTGCCTGTACCTCTGGAGACTCAAGCTTTACATGGTCCCGGTTTCCATCAAGTCCGTTTTGCAGCTGACGTTTGAAATTGTACGAACCATCCGGATTCACTCGCGGAACGACAATGACGTTAATTTTATCTAATACCTCGTCTCCAAGATCACCTGTCAATCGGCTCGCAATCGCCAAAATAGATTCTCCGCTTGCCGGCTCATTGCCGTGAATCTGACTTTGAATCCACACAGTTGGTTTTCGTGATAAATAACTAGGATTGATTTTTTGATCTTTAGTAAAATAGAGGGCCGGTATTTCAAGGCCATTTTGTGAAGTGCCAATGTTTTTCACTGAAACGTATGGACTCTTCCCTTTCAGCTCTTCTATGTAATCAAGCATTTCCTCCTGAGTTGTAAATGCTTCTTCATCTTTCACAAATGCAGGTGTTCCATCCGTTGCCTCTACCTCAGGAAACAGAGGCCGTACCTGTTCAGGCTGGCTGTAATCCTTCCCGTAATAAGGTGTTTCGGCACTGACTGCTGGGGCTAATAAAAAACTGGCTGTCAGTAATACTGGAATTGACCTTTTCTTAAGAACCTTTTTCATGGACTGCCTCCTCTTTTCTATTATGAATCTAATGATAGAGGAAAGAATAATTATTTTCAAAAAATTGAGAATAGTTTGTTGTACTCATAACATTCGAGACTTACATTTGATATACGTTAATTAGGATAAAAGATGCAACGAGTATTTCGCAAATCGAAACATTTATAGAAAGAATGTCCCATCCTCTAGAGGATAATTTATTGATTCTCCCCCTATAGAATCATTTTTACAAGGCAAAAAAAAAGCTTTAAAATCAAAATGATTTATAGGCTTTTTTTATTTCAACCATATTTGGTCTAATCTTTTTTATTTTTTTTTCGTAATTCTTTATATTTCTCAAAATTCCAATTTTCTAAAAACGCCTTTGCTGATGAATATCCTGATTCATAAAGAAAATCTATTTCTTCATCTTTCAGCTCAAAATCTGTTGCAGTAATGCCTCCTGTTGGAATTTGAATCGTCCTTCCCTTTGTTTCTTCTGTCAAATGTCTGAGATCATGGGCCTGCAGCATGGTTTTAAAAATATTTTTAAATAGATGAACAGGTGTCGGGATCACCGCACCCATCTTAATCTCATCCTTCACAAACAGAAAGCCAAACGTCGGAAAGCGGGGTTCATCTTTTGAATCAAAAATCCAAATGGGAAAGTTGCTGAGCAGCCCGCCATCTAAAATATAAGATTTATATCTCGATTTTGATTTCCATATGACGGGCCGAAAAAAAAACGGAAGGGATGCACTCATCATGACAGCGGTTGATATTTTCAAGTCGCTTCGGGTCATGTTGTACTTTGTTAAATCATCAGGTAATATGAGAATTTCACCATTTGATACATCAGAAGCAATAATCTTCAATTTATTTTCAGGCAAATCAGCAAACGTCCTGATGCCTTTTGCGGCAAGAAGAGTGTCCACCCATTTTTCCAAATAATCATTCTTGTAAAATCCTAGATGAATCATAAGCTCAAACAGGCTTCCGACAATCGGAATATAGTTCAGAAATGATTTTCCTCTAAATTTTGAGACATCCATTTCTTTCAGCAAATCACGAATTTCATAGCTCTTATAGCCGCATGCCAGAAGTGAAGCGATTACGGCTCCTGCCGAGGTCCCGGCAAGCCTTTCCCACTCTACTTGTTCTTCCTCCATCGCCTGGATCGCTCCCGTGAAAGCAATTCCCCTCACTCCACCGCCTTCAAATACGGCATCTGCCTTCATTTGCTGTCACCCCGCATGTTAAATTTTCTTACTCTTACCTTCAAGATTCTATTTGAAAATTCCTGTTCACAATGTTCAAATGATTCATTTCACCCAATTTAATAAGATGAAGCAATTTTTCATACATGATTCGTGAACGAACCATTGCCCTTCAGGAGGCAGCTCGAACTCATAGTTGTATTTGGGATAGAATCATGTTTAATCAGCAAAAATCAATTCAGGCTATCGCCATGCATCATTCTCAAAGAATGACAGGTGATCATATCCAATTGACTTCAGTACTAGTCACCATTTTTAATAAGTATTAGAAAAAATCAAAAATAGTCTTTTCCGGACCAATATAAAAAAGATCCAGTACATGTGACTAGATCCTCTTTTTAACATCTTCTTTTAGTGATTCAATCATATTGTCTGATAAATTTGCTGGAATGGATGTGCCATCTTCGAAAACCCAGGAATTAATTATTTCAAGGTCTGCTTTTTTAAAAGTAACACTATATTCTTTATTATTGTGAGTAAAATCAGCTGTCACCGATTCTTCGCCATTAAACCCGTCATCAATAATCATGTTATTTATTTCATATGGATTCACGATGTAATCTCCTTTTTATCGTTCTCTTATTATGTATATAGAATGAACTTTAAATTGTTGTTTATACACTTTTCCGACCAGTCTGCCCAGATTCTCAAAATTAAAAAAGCAGCGTTACCCTTTTCAAGGATTGGAATATTCAACATTCCTTAACAGAGCCTTTAATAAACCTTTAACAATCCTTAATAAAGACTGTCCGATTTATTAATAAAATGCAGTTAAAATATAAATAGGTTGGATAGCAAGAGTGGCTATCATGGTATTTGGCGAAGGAGGAGCCAATACTTTTTTTATGATAGAAAAATGATTCAGCCGATTGAAGATTTGGCAGCATTTTTCTTAAATGCATGGTGAAACCTCTAGTTGTGCATATTAATTTTTAGAATAATTGGAAGGGGTTAATCACGATGAAAAAAGGAAAGCAAAATGAAAAGGACCGTGCGGAAAAGCAAGAGGAGCTGCAAACAATTAATGATATTTCAACCAGCGAAAACGGACAGCCGGTCCCTCAGCCTAAAGATTACGATGAAATTGAGTATTAAAGTAAAAGGAAAGCCCGCGATAAATGCGTTTAAATCAATTCCTCAGCACCGAATTCAAGGGACTGCATAAGAAGGCTCATACCTTCTTTTAGTTTTTCTTAAGAGATGGATCTACGAAAGAGAAAGCTTTTAATCTCATACTGAAAAGATTGTGAAAGAAACGAACTAAGATTTAAAGAAAGGTGCCATGTTTATCGGCACCTTCCATATGTTAATGGGTTACATTCTCTTTAATGAGGGACGAAAAATCTTCTGGTGTCACGACCTCTACATCTGAATCGAGCTGTTCCACTACGGTCTTCACATCGGAAAGCGACTTGCTCCATGCATGTACCAAAACGAGTGTGTAGCCTTGTTCACTTTCAGGATTTCGCGGTGCTGAATTGATGCTTTCTATGACACTTTGTTCATCTGCACCAACAAGTCCGCTCCATAACATTTCTCTGGCAGATATGATCGGCTTATCGTTTGACCAGACAATTTTCCCTTTATGGGTGTCATACCTTGAATATTCAAGGTAAAACAAGGCGTCTATATTATTCTGCGAGGTATATTTGTTCCAAAGAGATTTATTTTCCAGTGAGTTGAAATCAATAATTTGTGCAATGTGCAGATCTGTTTTACCCATATATTGATTTAGCTTTTTTACATGCTTATTTAATTCCTTCTCTGGATATTGACTCGGATACATATAGCCTGTTCCAGATGGTCCGACTACAAATTGATCAGAGTGCTCTCCCTCTGAAGCGCTTTCATAATACCAGTTCATAACTGAAGGAGCCAGTTCAGAAAGCAGCGGGGATATTCCCCAGCCCATATTGAAGGTGCCTCTTTCTTTACTCGAAAACCACCTGTTGTCTGATTGAAAATCACCGAGAAGCCACTGGACATTATCTCCATCTGTCATCAAAAATGTAACATAATGGGTGTTTTTGTTTGCCTCCCGCTTTGTATCAGCTGTTTTCTGCTTAAGAGGTCCGGTTTTAATAGTTGATAATATCGATAGATTAGAAGCATGGTCAGAAGGAATCGTAAATACACCGGCTTTTGATGATGGAGATATAAATTGATCCTCCCCTGAGGATGCATCTCCCCATCCAAATGCTGTTGAATCTTTTTTAAGTCCCTCCATTAATTCAGAACGGAAAGGCGAGTTTCCGTCATAAAAAATCATCGACTTTTCTTTCACTGCAAAATCTCTTAATTGGAAGGCAAAATCCTCTTTTTGTTCAACAATTTTATCCTTCTTAAATTGAGGCCAATAATGATCCTTTACCCATTTTTCATCTTTGC
Source organism: Bacillus sp. V2I10 (assembly GCF_030817055.1). Taxonomy (NCBI): domain Bacteria; kingdom Bacillati; phylum Bacillota; class Bacilli; order Caryophanales; family Bacillaceae; genus Bacillus; species Bacillus sp. V2I10. The sequence goes on from NZ_JAUSYV010000001.1 coordinate 4,092,027, forward strand.
CTCTCACATCCATTTTTTCTTTTAAACCATAAAATTCTGCCTTGCTCACAAGACTTTCCTCAACCGCAATTGCTCCGGTCACCCCAGCTAAACTTGTTGCGGAATTGATCGAATCATCTCCTTTTTTAAATAGAATATAGTCCTTTATTTTAGATTTCTTCACAAGTTCCCAAGGATTGTCCGTATAAGAGTATGGGATGCCATAGTTTTCTTCCAAGTCCTTTAACCATGTTTGATACCCGCCATAATCGCGGTCAAGGTAAAGCTGAATTTTTGAGTTTTGCTGAGCCAATAAGCCTTGAAGAGTGGCAATCATTGTCGCTTCTTCAGCCGACATTTCAGACGTTTTGATTACGTAAATATGCTCCGGATACTGTGCTTTAGCTGTTGTATATAGTGGATGACAAGCCATCATGATAAGCAGTATGGTCATCCATGATATAATTTTTTTACGATTATTCATAAAACACCACCATTAAGCTTTTTTCCGGTAATCTTTTTTCTTCCAGGCAAGCGAAGCATAAATTTGCACCATAGCTGATTGTTCCAGAAGAGTAACAGGATGTTCACCGTCAAATTTAAATAGTCCTGTTTCAGGGTCTCGATACTGCTCCCAGACCTTGTCTGCATATGTTTGCATCGCATGGGAATATTCTTTGTTTTTTGTTTCTGCTTCTAGCAATAAAAGGTTTTTAAAGAAAATCGCATTGAATCTCGCTGGCTGTTTATACAGTCGCTCTTCTTCTTCGTAATAGGCTAAAGCTGCATTTGCAATGCTTTCTGCTCTTGTCAAATATTTTTTCTCATTCGTAATACGGTATAAAAGAACATTCGCTCCAATCATTACACCCTGGTTGTAGCTCCATTGCGTTTTTTCAATCGTTCCCGCTAAATCAATATGATCCCAAAAAAGCCCGTTAGGTGCGAGCATGTATTGATTTGTCCAGTCATACATTTTCTTTGCCCATTGAAAATAATGAGTCTTGCCTGTTATTTCATATAGATGGAACCCAAGCTCGGCCCCTGGAGCATTTGACACTGTATTCCGATCGCTGCTCCAGGCTGCTTGTGTCCAAAAGACACCACCGGAAGCAGGATGTGATGAATCATTGTCCCATCCATAGACTACAAGATTAAATATTTCTTTTGCTCTTTCTAAATACTTCTTGTCATGAGTCATTTTATAGAGCTGAATAAACTCAAGACCAATCCATTCATTATCGTCATAAAAAAAATCTCCCCCATGTCCATACGGAGCAAGGACATAAGAGTCATAGCCTTTTGGCTGTTTTTCTTCGTTCCAATACAGTTCAAGCGCATCTAAACGGTCTTGTACATCATCTTCATAATCTGAACCTATCTTTGGTACTCCTGATAAGTCAATGGTTCCTGCCATCGCTTGAGAAAAAGGCCAAACATAGGAATATGGATTTCCGCTTTGATAGGGAAATTCCTCTAAATACAATTTTGAATCTTTCTTATAAAAGTAATGCTGCAGAGACTCATATGATTGAACGGCTCTTTCTGCATTTTGAGTTTGATGCTGCTTTGCCTGAACCCTCATTGGACTAAAGATTGATAAGAAGATGCACAATGTAATTAGCAGACTAACAATTGATTTCATAAGAACCTCCTAAGTAAATTTAATTGAACAGGCTAAACCTTTTAACCTCCTTTCATTAGATTGGTGCATTTTCTATGAAGAAAAAACAGCAGATCCCTTAGTTTCTGCTGTTTACATTCTCGATTGATATGTTGTTATATAGATAGACATGAAAAATATAACAATATATATCTATATATCGATTATATATAATCTGAATATTTCGTCAAAAAGGAAATAGGTCTAATTTGAAACATGGATAAAAGATCCATTTCTAAAAAAACCTTCGTTACTTTTCTCCTATTAGACGACGTAAGGAAAACAAGGGCTATAACTTTAATCATATACCAAGACTCCAAAAACGATTATTCCTATAAAATCAGGTTAATTATCAATAATTAGCATGAAACTAAACTGACCAGATAGTTGATAAAAGAAAGAAAGCTGCCTAAAAGGCAGCTCCAATCTTTACTAACGCAATTCTTTAGTTGAAATAAGATTATTGGACTAGCGTATTCTGTCCTGCAATACTGCCTTGTGCGTTTCATTAATTTGCTTCCATCCTGATAGCCGCTCGCCGAACACATCGAATGAACACGCTTTGAAGATTTAATGTTCTTTTAAGTTAGACAAAGGAACCACTTGTTCATTCTGTGGTTCATCAATAGGATAAATTCTAGCTGTTTCATTGTTTTCATCCACATTCTGAATATAGATTGGAGCTTCATTATAGGTTACATTAGCCATAACTGGTGATGCAGCAATCTCTTGTGCACGTTGTTTGTTCATATTAAGACCCCCTCTCTTTTTATAACGATCAAGTCATAATGTTAACTTCAAACAATATAATTATTCTTGTTATTCAACATAATAAAGATTTAATTGTTAAATATGGTTACTCACTAGCAGGGTATTTTCGGCAACTTTTTGTTTTTCAACTAGGGGTACCGCCACATGCCCATAAAGCTAAGGTAAATAATTACCCCCTAAACCAAAAAAAATTTATACTAATTAATCCATCTGAATTTTTGTGAAAACCTCTGAATGTAAGTTAAATAAACCATTAAACCGAACATCGGAAACTTTGATTTATAAGTCTCCAATATTCGGCTAATAGTTTAACTAATGAGTCAAATCCTTTTTTTATTTTTCAAAAATAGCATTTGAAAGGAGTCTAAAGAGATAGTCTGTGTGATCACGGAATCCTGGCTCTAACCCGATTAATATTACATCTTTATCTTGTTCACGAACCATTACCGGTTGTCCTTGAGCTTTAGCTCTGGTAGTACCTACCCAATGTCCAGCTACAAAGAAATCGGATGAGTCTTTATAAGCAGCTAATATTTCATCGTTATCAACTCCTGCTCCTGAATACCATGCAGGACGATAGACAAAACCTATGTCATCTTGATCATAACCAGCTGTTACTCCATTACCTTGATAGTTCACTTTCACGATACCGTTACTGTTACTGCCTCCAGCTTCGATCGTATCATCTGTTAAACCAAGAGTTTTAGTAGCTCTTGATGCGCCAGTCCCGATTGCAATGTATTTCCCTCCTTCATTCAGATAGGATTCTACATTCATTTTAAAGGATGCCAATTGTTCTTCATGTTGGAATCCAAATTCTTTATTTGCAGCACTTAAATTCGTCGAAATAAGATTTTCAGTACCACTGTAGAAAAAGACGTCATACTCTTTTAATCCTTGTTCAGCAACCTGAACAGGAGTAAGTTCTGTTACATCAAAACCGAGTCGTTTTAGCGCTAGCTTTGTACCAGAATGAGATTGAACTTTTCCCATACCGCCGTCTTTTAAAATGGCAACTTTTAAGTTTTTAACAATTGTTGTATGATCTGGGATTTGCTCAGTCTCAATTTTGAGTCCCGATTCCTTCACAGCAGAAGAAATTTTATTTGCTTCTGCTTCTGTGTAAAAAGTACCTTCTGTATCTCGTTCAACACTAATTCCTTGCTGAAGTAAAGTATTTACTAGATTAACAGCCTTTACAGAGCTATTCGGGATAAGGAAAGGACCTTTACCAGAAATGGTGCCTTGTGTTGTTACTTGGTTAACCCTTTTAGAAGCAACATTTACACTAGTTTGAGTAGCAATTGCTTCAAAGCCCCATAGCTCTGGTAAACTCCATGCAGAAATATCATACATAGCAGGTGTATCGTTTGAAATATCTTCGCCATCCCATAGCATTGTATTTACTAAGCCCGCTTTCGCTTGATCCATTTGGACAATGTATGTACCTTTCGGATAGATTATTCCGTCCACATCGAATGATTTAGATGCTTGTACAACTTCAACATCATTTTTGAGTAAATGGTTAACAGCCTTTTCGGTTACTGTCGAGTCATTGTCATCAACTGGCAGGATGTATGCTTTCGGGAAAAATCCTTCCTCATGCGCAGGGTGCTCAAAATTAATTCCCCGTTTAAACATTTCAATTTGATCTGTAATCATTTCTTCTTTATTTTCTGTTGCAAATTTTAAAGCACCCATAATCGCGTCATATTGCCACTTAACTCCATCTTCATCATTAGTTGGTGCTTCTAAAGTATGTCCATATGCTCCGTGGTACATTGCATACATAGGTGCGAAAATAGGGGGATAATCATCCCAACCTGCTGCATCGTTACGTTGTGGAATATAACTTCCTTCCATCGTCTTGTATAGACTTCCTCCATATTCACTCTGATTTCCCATGATCTCAGCTTCCATTGCTTTTGCTTGATCCAATGCCCACTTATTATACAAATCATATTCATAGTTCGGGTTGTGTGGAGGTGTACAAGGTTCGATTAATCCTTGCAAGTTAGGACCATAGTTTTTAACATATCCGTGTGTATCTAAAAATACCATAGGATTCCATTCTTTTATAAGTTCAACGGTTTCCTGTGTTTCTGGCTGTGACTGAGTGATAAAATCACGATTTAAATCAATCCCTTCACTATTAAAACGAGTAGCATCAATCCGGCCATCTGGATTTTGGACAATATTAAAGATTAAAATATTATCTGCTAAAATGTTCTTTGTTACCTCATCATTATCCTTTGCAAAGCGCTCTATTAGCTGAATTATCGCATCTGTTCCTACAAACTCAGTGCCATGGATGGAACCATTGATCATAATAGGAACTTTAAAGTCTGGATTTTTCGCAATCCACTCTTGAGCTTTTTCGGGGTTTTTGAACATTTGTTTTCTAAGTGCTTTATTAGGTCCGAATTTTCCTTGAGTAGAAGGATCGGCAATCGTAACAACATATAGAGGGTGACCTGCAGCTGATGTTCCCTTTATTTCAACTTTTACTCGATTTGATTGTTTTTCAATCTCTGTTAATTTTGTACCGATTTGAGAAAATTTCATAAAGTTATAGTTTTCACTATTAAATAAACTTCCATTCTGTTCCTCATATTGATTTACATTTACCCATTTAGTAGATTCGGCAAGAGCAGTAGACCATGGAACGGTTGTAAGTAAGCTTACTGCTAAAAGACCTGAGATTGCTTTCTTGTTTTTCATTAAATAACCCCCTTCAAGTATGTAAGTCTCTCTAACATGTTATTAATATTATATTTTTTACATAATAATTTATTTTTCAGAATTGTACAATAATTATATAGCACTAGATAAATTAGAGATTAATAGTCTATAATAGGGCATTATTTCTGGATTTTATCATTACGTTTAGATTTGATAGATAAGCTAGAACTAGATATTGGGTGACTCTTGGTTTTCATGGATTTACGAACGCAAAAGAGACAATCGTTGAATTAGTAGACAAAAAGGATGATCTATTCCAAGAAGAGGGAAGGGTTCATCATCTCGCATTCACTGTTAAAGATATTGAATCCGAAATTGAACGCTTGAAATCTCATAATGTTTCATTTGTGAATCAAAGCATAAATACACTTCCTAATGGTTCTAAATATATCTTCTTTTATGGACCTGATAGGGAGAGAATTGAATCCCTTGAACCATTAATAAACGGATCGGATAGCTAGTATGGATTGATATACTTTCCTTTTTTATCGCTTAAATGCATATCATTATGCTTTTACAAAATTCAATAGGCGAAAAAACGATAAAATAACACATACCCTTAACTAATGCCTCCTTAAGACTAAGTAGATACTTTACTTTAGTTTTGGAAAAGATTAGATTTATAATAAAATGAAAATTTATTTCAATATTTGGAGGACCTGAGAAAATGGACTTAATATTAGTATTATCCTTTTTAGGAACGGCAATCTTTCTTACTTTGATGCCTGGTCCTGACATCCTGTTTGTAATTGCCCAAAGTATCTCACAAAATAAAAAAGCTGGTATAACAACAGCACTAGGGCTTTGCTCAGGACTAGTCATACACATATCTGCAGCGACCCTTGGCATTTCAGCAGTGATTTATCAATCAGCGCTGGCTTTTGCAATTGTTAAATACGCCGGGGCGGCTTATTTATTGTTTTTAGCTTGGCAGTCTTTTAGAGAAAGAGAATCTGATTTTGCAATTGGTAAACAGAATTCTTTAAACTATAAATCATTGTACAAAAAAGGTATTTTGATGAACATTCTAAATCCTAAAGTATCCTTATTCTTTTTAGCATTATTACCTCAATTTGTTGATAAAACGTTGGGGCATGCATCAATCCAAATGCTTATTTTAGGAATTATTTTTATGGTACAGGCTTTAATCATTTTAATAGCAGTTAGTGTATTTTCGGATAAAATACGTAATCTACTATTAAGAAAAACGTTTATAGCAAAGAGAATGAACGTCATAAAAGGTTCACTGCTGGGCTTTATTGGATTGCAAATTGCGTTTAGTGAAAAATAATGAAAATCCATTTTTCAGTAAGAAAGGACAACTCTAAGAGTTGTCCTTTCTTACATTTCTTGTTTTAATTTTAGGCTGTTTTCTAAAAGATTGTTGCTCTCTGGATAAAAAACTAACCACTTGTATTTTATGGTGAAATATAAGTGGTTCTTATTCAACAAACGGGGCAGGTTAGCATTCCTGTAGTCTAAAGTTTTTTTGAGGGTTTGTAAAAATTCGAAAGTTGATTAGAACGTAGGGCACTCGCTTTCCGCGGGCGGTCCGCCCTCGGAAAGCGAGTGCGCCTGTGGGGTCTCCCTTGGACGCGCTTTTACCGCAGGAGTCTCGCACCTTCCGTTCCAATCAACTTTGTTTTCACAGTTAGATAAAACTCCTTTTGCCTACAGTCTTTTTTTTGTTTTATAGCCACATGTAATTGTTGGGCAAAGTTAAATCACTTCTGTTTCTCTAACGCTAATTTCAACCCTTTTTGATAATATTGCGTCATCATTTCTTCAGGAACCATGCTTCCACCAGTCCCCCAAATAATATGTGTACCCTTATTCATCTTTTCCGTTAAACTATGCTTCTGTAAATAATCGATGCCCTCTTTACATAATTTACTTGGTCCTATCATGCCTGCTAGTGCTGAAGGTTCTAAATGGATCCCCTCTGTATCGATTAGTTCTTTTAGCAACTTATACAACTGTTCATCGCTAACCGTATAATTGCCACTTAAAAAAGGTTCCATAGTTTTACCTACAAACCCAGATGGCTTTCCTACAGCAAGTCCATCCGCGTCTGTTACATTATCGATACCAACATCTTGTACAGAAACTTTATCATGAAGTCCAGTCATTAAACCGAGTAACATACATGGTGAGTGGGTAGGTTCTGCAAAGAAACAGTGAATATGGTCTTGATACAATAATTTCAAACCAAAAGCTACCCCTCCAGGACCACCACCTACTCCACATGGAAGGTAAACAAACAAAGGATGATTTTCATCTATTATTATCTCTAGCTCTTCTAATTGTTTCTTCAAACGAGATGCAGCCACTGCATATCCTAAAAATAGGTCGTGAGAATTTTCATCATCCACAAAATAACATGTTGGGTCACTATCTGCTTGGATTCGGCCTTCCTCTACAGCTTTACTATAATCAGCTTCATATTCAATAACTTTGACATTTTTGCTTCTAAGCAAGTCTTTTTTCCACTGTTTTGCATCAGCTGACATATGAACGGAAACATTAAAACCTAACTTTGCACTGATGATGCCAATACTAAGTCCTAAATTTCCAGTAGAGCCTACTGCGATTGAATATTTTGAGAAAAGGGTTCGAAACCTATCACTATCTAAAATCGAATAATCATCTTGAATCGTTAACAATTGATGTTGAAAAGCTAATTCTTCTGCATGTTTGAGAATTTCATAAATCCCGCCTCTTGCTTTAATAGATCCTGATATAGGAAGGTGACTATCACATTTTAGTAATAATTCTCCTAATATAGGTTGTTGATAATCCTGTTCTAAGGATTGTTTCATGGCAGGAATTCTCACTAAAGGAGATTCTATGATACCGTTCGTTCCTTTTGTTTCAGGGAAAACCTTGGCGATATATGGAGCAAAACGTTTCAACCTTTCCTCTGCATCTCTTACATCTTCTTGAGTAAGGGGGGATTTTTTAATTCCCGTTTGAAATTTTTCGACATTTGGATTGAGCCAAAATACTTCATCCATCGAAATGAGCTTCTTTAGTAAAGGATATTTGTCTTTCCATGTTTGTAATTCTTTGCTTTCAATCTCTTTCATTTGTTTAATCCTCCTAATTTTCTTGTAACAAGTTGCTTCGTAAATTATAATTAAATAAAATTTAATACAGTTTAACACACAATCATCACTATGTTAATTTATATTAACTTTATTTAAATGAAATTTAATACAGTTTAACACACAATCATCACTATGTTAATTTATATTAACTTTATTTAAATGAAATTTAATACCTCGTTAAGGAGTATCGATTATGGAAAATATAGATATTGGCAAGAAAGTTGAAAAATATAGAAAAGCTAAAGGATTGAGTAGTAGAGAGTTAGCAAAATTAGCTGAAATTACACCTTCAATGTTAAGCCAAATTGAACGAGGTTTGGCGAATCCTTCTATTCAAACCCTAAAGGTCTTAGCTAAAACCCTGAATGTTCCAACATTTAGTTTTTTACTTGAAGAAACGATTACGGAGGATTTAATCGTTAGGTCCAGTAAACGTAAGAAAATGATCATTGATAATTTGTCTTATGAGTTATTGTCACCTGATTTTACGGGTAATTTAGCAACAGCGATTATGAAAGTTCCTCCGAATATTTCTTCGTCAGAAAATCCTCTAGAACATAGAGGAGAGGAAGTAGCATTTATTTTGGAAGGGAAAATTAAGCTGTATTTAGGTGAAGAAGAATATATATTAGAAGCTGGTGATAGTGTGAAAATACCAGCAAATTTCAAACATAAATGGGAAAATAATTTTAGTCAGAATACAGTTGTATTATTTTCAGTTACCCCACCTGCGTTTTAATGAGAAAAAATTAAATGTAATGTTCTTCCACAATTGGGCGCGATTCTTGAAGAAGGTTCGCTTTTCTTAATGAACTAACGGGTGCGTTTGTTGAATAAGGATTTAGTGATTTTAAGAATGAGGCTATATTACAGTTACTCCATTAAAGGGCGCTTATCTGTAATAAGGTAAGTGTCCTTTTTAATGGAATAAAAGATTGAGTTAATCACCTAATTTTGAAATAATTGGTATTAAGCAATCGGGCAGTTTAACGGAGTAATCGAACTCGATCGTTATTCTACATAAGGTGCATTTTATGAAATAACACTTATTGAGCTAACTGGGGGTTGAAGAAAGAATGTTATAATAAATTTTATTATTTTACTGTTTTGCATTGGAGGCTCTTAACTTGGAAATTAGAAAAGCAAGTAAAGAAGATTTAAAGGGCGTATCAAGAGTTTATGTTGATAGTTGGAGGACTACTTATCTTGGTCTAGTACCTGACGATTATCTGGACGAATTATCGTACGAAGATGCAGAAAAAAGATGGATTGATTTTTTAAATAACGAAAATGAACCTTTTATTTATGTTGCAATTAATGATACAGGAAAAATTATAGGTTTTGCATCAGGTAAAAGTATTAATGAGAAGAATTTTGATGGAGAACTATATTCGCTTTATCTCTTACAGGAATGTAGAGGATTAGGTGTTGGTAGGCAGCTTGTTTCAGCTATTTCTAAGCATTTTAAAGAAAAAGGTATTTATTCTATGATGGTATGGGTAATGAAACAGAATAAATCTGGACTTGGTTTTTATGAACGTATGGGAGGAAAAGAATATATTCATAGGACTAGTACGTTTGGAGGAACCGTAGTAGAGGATGTTGCGTATGGCTGGAAGGATATCTCTGAATTATGTGATGAGTAAGAGTATCAAAGATTTACACGCGTGTACCTTGTTTATTTAACGGGCCAGTTTAATTGAATAAGGCTTATTGAGCTAACTGGTAGGTTACTTGAAGAAGAGATGTGTTTCAGTTAACATAGTTGCAGATAGGAATAGGAATGGGTTTGTTCTCAATGCTCAATTTCATTTCTGGGGCTTCATCGACAGCTGCAATTGGCAAGGTACTTGACTTCGGTACACCGACCGTTCGCTTAAATCCAATATCGCAAAATAGCGCTGCTTTCGTATACAGCAACATTTTTCTGGTACTTGCCATTTTGGTCGTTGTGATGACAGCTATTTATTATGTAAAATTCGGGCGTGTCGACAAAACTGCTATTGCCGAAAAGAAGAAGGAGCTGGCATAAACCAATATTATTAAAAGGTTGTTGTTTCATTGATCTTCCACAATCGGGGGCTTTAATTGAATAAGAAAAGGATCCTTCTGAAGATCCCATGCGAAATCCAACCTTGCTTGTGGGTAACAATTTATTATAAAATAAAAATCTTCAAATATCTGCCAGTTTGCATGGAGAGCATAAAGTGGATATTAAATCTTAACTGACCTACTTGCCATGGGTCATTTTTTTGTCATTTCTGTCTCCCTCAAGGTAATTTATTAAGTTTTCAAAGACTTGCTGAGGCAAATATTGTAGTTATTCCATTAAAGGAGGCGATTGCTTAACAAAGTGTCGTCTCTTCTTATTGAAGTAAAGAAGCAAGTTAGTTAGTTCAAGAAGAAAATCATACTAACAATACTTACAATCACTAGAAAATAATAATGACGAAACGGGTTCGTTTTCGAGAAAATTAAATAACCTTAGTCATATGTTGGCTATGTCTGACTAAGGTTATAATCTCTTTGCTAATGGTAAGGCGGTATGTTAATTATCGTCAGCCTTGACAAAGTCTTCATGGCGGAAAAACATGGTAGTTTCATGGAATTGAAAATTTGAATCTGAACCTACTACACTAACTTCAACATCTTTTAATTTTATAAACAATTATTTACAAACAGCACCTATTTTATTATGGGTGCTGTTTGTAAGTAAATTCTTTATGATTCTTTTTTAATACGAGAGCGGCGATGTGACTCTTAAATACTTGAAATAATAAGTTCTGATTTACCTGCAAGCTCGAATTCACCGAATTCACCAGGTAATAAAAAGTGATCTCCTTTTTTAAAGAAGGAATGATTTCCATTATGGATTAGTTCTCCATTTCCATGAATAACACTGGCAAGAAGAAAAGGCTTTTGCTGTTTTAAGCTGGCTGTACCATCTAATTCCCATTTTTGCACTGTGAAGTAAGGACATTCAATTAGTGAATCGATCGTTAAGCCCGCTATTGTTTCAGGTTGAGTATTTAATTTATTTGCTGTGAAAGGAACTTCAGTTACTTCGATACTTTTTTGAATATGAAGCTCACGGAGGTTCCCTTCTGAATCCTTCCGATTATAATCATAAACACGGTAGGTAGTGTCAGAGTTTTGCTGCGTCTCTAAAATGATAATACCTTCACCAATCGCATGAATGGTTCCACTAGGCACATAAAAGAAATCACCTGGTTTGACTTTTACTGAACGAAGCAGTTTATCCCATTCCTCATTATTAATCATTCGGATTAATTCTTCTTGTGTTTTTGCATGATGTCCATAAATAATTTCGGCATTTTCTTTACAATCAATTATATACCAGCATTCGGTTTTCCCTAACTCTCCATTCTCATGAATCTTGGCATACTCATCATTAGGGTGAACCTGAACCGATAAGTCTTGATTTGCGTCTAATATTTTAGTAAGAAGAGGAAAACGGTCTCCAGCTATATTTCCAAATAACTCACGGTGTTTTTCCCATAGTTCACCCAAGGATAACCCTTTATATGCACCATTTTTCACAACACTTTGACCATTTGAATGTGCTGCGAATGCCCAGCACTCTCCTGTTTGATTATATGGAATATCATATCCGAATGAAGTCAGGTTCTTTCCGCCCCAAATTCTTTCTTTAAAAATAGGTTCAAAAAACAATGGCTCCATGGTCAAAACAAATCTCTCCCTTTCATACTTATTATCTTTTTAGTATACATATCTTTGGCTCTAAGTTGTCATACTGTGTCCTTTGAAACATCTTTTTTTTAAGTGAAAATTTCATGCCCTCTTCCCATCAAAAATAAGAAAAAGGGCTAAAATTTATCCTTTAGTTTAAGGGCTGAACTCTCTTGGTGGCTAACCTATTCAATCGACTCTAATAGCTTAAATGCTTCTTCTTTTGTTTTAACAGCTAATAATTGTTCTCTATAGCTTTCATCCATCAGTTTACGAGAAAGCATTTGAAGGATTTTTAAATGTTCATTCCCTTCACTATCCTTAGGAACAGCAATCATGAAAATCAGCTTTGCATCTGTACCATCAAGGCTTTTCCAGTCTACTCCGACTTTTTTGAGACCAAAAACAACGCGAGGTTTTTTTACGGCCATTGATTTTCCGTGAGGGATAGCAATGTTCATGCCAATTCCTGTTGAACTTTCTTGTTCTCGATTTAGGATGGCCTGCTTGAAATCTGAAGTTGAACTTAATGCTCCTGAATCATCTAATTTCTGTATCATTTCATCAATAACATCATCACGTGTTAATCCGGCTAAATTTACGTCAATTAGATCTAGACTGGTGATATCTGTTAATTTTTTAATTTCTATATTTGCTGTTTTGACCTCTTTTTGATGCGCTTTTTGCGGTACTTCTATTGTTTCTTCAGCTTCTTTTGCATCAGGGATATCCATTGTTTGAACATCTCTTTTTAAGATATTGACCAAAAGAGCTGTTACAATTGCACCTGCAATAACGGCGATAAAAAACATCAGAACATTATCAACAGCTCCGAGGACGGCAACAATCGGTCCTCCATGTGCAACTTTATCTCCAACATGTCCAAGCATCGCGATAACTGAACCAATCATAGAACCTGCCATAATGCTGGGAATGACACGAAGCGGATCTTGAGCTGCAAACGGGATTGCTCCTTCTGTGATTCCGAATAAACCCATTGTAAATGACGCTTTTCCTGCTTCTCTTTCTGCAGGCTGGAATTTTTTCTTTCCTAAGAACGTCGCAAGTCCCATTCCAATAGGCGGAATACAGATTGCAACTGCGATTGGGCCCATGATTTCATAGTTTCCTTCAGCAATCATTGCAGATCCGAAAAGGAAGGCAACCTTATTTACAGGACCTCCCATATCAAAGGAAATCATTGCACCTAAAATTAATGCCAATAGGATTGAGCTTGTACCTTGCATGCTTGCTAACCAAGATGTTAATGATTCGAAAACTTGTGCAACAGGTGCTCCAAGAATATAAACAAATACGAGACCGACAATGAGTGACGCAACGATCGGGATGATGATAATTGGCATGATAGGCTGAATGGCTTTTGGTACTTTTAATTTTTTAATACCTAAAGCTACATACCCAGCTAAGAAACCCGCGATAATACCGCCGATAAAGCCTGCACCAGCTTCGCTTCCGTAAAAACTGCCATTTGCTGCAATATATCCGCCAATCATACCAGGAGCTAAACCAGGTCTATCAGCAATACTAACGGCAATGAATCCTGCCAGAATTGGAATCATGAATGTAAAGGATGCTCCACCGAGTTTTTCGATTGTTTTCCAGAATGAATCCTCCGGAATCACCAGCCCTCCAGGAGTCTTTTCTCCTCCAAGAGTTAACGCAATCGCTATTAATAACCCGCCAATCACTATGAATGGAATCATATAAGAAACACCATTCATTAAATGCCGGTAAAATGGGTTTTGTTTTTCTTCTTTTTTATGATTATTTTCTGCAGACTTTGATGCTTTGTACACAGGTACGTCGCCGCTTATTTTATTAATCAATTCTTCAGGCTTGCGTATACCGTCTTGAACACCGGCAACTAACACCTTTTTGCCAATAAATCGATCTTTATTGACTGTTTTGTCAGCAGCGATAATAATGCCGTCCGCTTCACGAATATCCTTCTCAGTAAATTCATTTTCTACCCCGATCGAGCCCTGGGTTTCAACCTTCATTTGAACGCCTAACTTTTTAGCAGCTTTTTGAAGATTTTCTGCAGCCATATAAGTATGAGCAATCCCGTTTGGACAGGATGTAATCGCTAATATCTTCATTTCTAATCCTCCTAAATTCATCTCGCAATCGCTTACATTCTTACTATACCGCGAAATAACTAGGGGAAAAGTTTAACTTTTTACCGCAGCTTCCGGAAATATCGTTTTTTATCCCTTATAGGTTACTACCTTCTAACATGAAAATAAGTTAAAAAGTTCATTTTGTCTTTTTCTTTAATGAGAGTTTGAATGAAAGCAGGCTGTTCACTTATATAGGACAATTCACCAAATAGCTGCCTTGTCTCTTCATGCTCATCATTTTTTACAGCGAGCATAAATACGAGTGTTACTTTTTCTGATCCCCATTTAATCGGTTTTTTTAAAGTAGCAATTGCAATCGCTGACTGTTTGATCAGTTTGGGGTTGCCGTGTGGAATGGCAATGCCTGCACCAATGGTTGTTGATGACATTTTTTCCCTATTAATGGCGTTATGTGCATATTCTTTTTCCACATACCCTTTTTCATACAAGGAGTCAGCAAGCATTTCGATTATTTCATAACGATGTTCTGCATCTTGCTGTAAAAAAACTAAAAAAGGATTCGTATATTTCAACACAACAGATTCTTCTATTTCATGATGTACAGATTCTTCAAACTGATTGATAAAATTCTTTAATTTCTCTACTTCTGCCGCCGTTAACAATGGGGAAACGACAAGATGCGGAATCTTTAGTTCCGGCAAAGAGACAGTGGATATCACAAGATCGATATCATATTTCGCTAAAAATTCTTTTAAGTCTGCCTCCGCTATGCACCCCATGATATGGATGGAATAAAACTTTCTCTCAATTTTAGTTTTTAATAACTGGGACGTACCAATTCCCATATGACAGACAATAACGGCATTTTTCTTTTTTTCTCTGGTACTTTTAAGCCGTTCAATCGATGCTTGAAAATGCAAAGTGACATAAGCTGCTTCTTCCTCTGGAATTGACAGAGCGAAAGATTGATTAATTTCTTCTAAGACGTTAATGACCATATCAAACATATAAGGATACATTTTTTTTATATCATCCAACATTGGATTTGTAACGGAAAGACCGTAATTAAGACGATTTAAGGTTGTATACAAATGAACCTTCAGTCCGCTTAACAAGGTTTGATCCTTTGTAAATTCAATCATTTTTAACTCGGACATACGATTTACTAAAAGATGCACCAGCATTAATAGCATAGGGTTATTTTCAGTAAAACCAGCCAGTTTGTCTGTCTCGTTTCTTTGTTGATAACGAATTTTTCCGCCTAATATATGTAAAGCTAAATAAGTGATTTCCTCTTCTGGAAAATGCAATGAAAAAACAGGTCCCAGCCTTTTTAGAAATTCAGAAGTCCATTCATATTCTTTCTTATCTCTGAGAAGAGATTTTTCTTTTTCTGAGATGGAAATAGGCTGTTTAAGTTTTATTCGCCTAATCATCAGGAGTGTATGTATGATTAAACTTTCAACTGTTTCATCTGTAAAATAAAAAGACTGCCGATTTTGCAGTTCTTTCAATTCATTTTTTACTGCTTCAGCTTCATGAGATGAAAATTGTTCTTTTATAAATTGAATACTGGATGTCATATTGTTGGTCAGCTGATAGAATCGGGAAAAAGCTGTTCGTTTATTTTTTTCAGTTCCTATAATCGATAGACCGACTCTTTGCTTAGAAATTAATGTTAAGTCCATATCCTTTAGCCATTCATTGATTTTGTCCAAGTCTTTTTTGATAACTGATTTATTCACAAAATACTGCAAAGCAAAATCCTGCACTGTTACTGGCTTTACGGACATCAGAAGCTGATATGCTATTTGGAGAACCCTTTCATTAGATTCATAGACTGGATTTTTTGCCAGGTGCAGCTGTTTAAATAAGGTTGTCTTCTCGCGCTCTTCAATTTCTAAGTATACGCCTAACCCTGGTTTTCGAATCAAAGAAGCATTTGAATGATGTTTCATGTATTCTTCGATAGCCTTAAAATCATTGCGTATTGTTTTTTCGGAACAATCCACTCTTTCTGCAATATCCTGCACTAACAAATGCTGATCGGATTGAGTTAATAAAATATGTAGGATTTCTTGCTGTCTTGCATTCATTAGGTTCACCTGCTTATCTTTGGAACAATTCTATATTCATTATATTGTGGATTTAACACCGTTTTTTATACGATACATTTGATGATAATCTAATTGACCCAATACATCTATAAAAACTAGACGGAGAATTTGTAAAAACCGCAGACATTAAATCTCATCATATATCATTTTTCATTTATGATAAACAAAGAAATCTATTCAGAAAGCTTAATTTGTATGGTTTTCTATATATTCATTACACATATTCCCTTGGTCATATAGCAAAAAGAGAGAATTCCAGTTGGATTCTCTCTTTTTATTCTCTATTTTTTCAGCAGGCCTTCTTTTTGAAGGTACTCTTTCGCCGCTTCTGAAGCTTGCTTTCCTTCAACATTTACCTGATAATTCATATCCCGCATTTCATCGTCCGTAATTTTTCCTGCGAGATTATTTAGCGCGTCCTCAATCTCCGGATGCTCTTCAAGCGTTTCTTTTTTCAATAACGGCGCACCCTGATAAGGCGGGAATAAGTTTTTATCATCTTCTAAAACTGTTAAGTTGTATTGCTGCAGCTCACTGTCTGTTGAATATGCATCAATTAAATTGATTTCACCAGACTGAATGGCTTCGTAACGCAGCTTTGGCTCCATCGTTTTTAAGTTTGGAAAGGTTGTTTCATAAAGCTTTTGGATACCTTTATATCCGTCCTCACGATCAGAAAACTCAAGTGTAAACCCAGCCTTCATATTGCCTGCCACTTGTTTTAAATCTGACATTTTTTCAAGGCCAAATTGTTCAGCTGCTTCCTTGGGTACGGCTAGAGTGTACGTGTTGTTAAATTTCATCGGCTCAAGGTAGGCCATATCAAATTCTTCCATCATACCTTTTTTGGCCTGCTCATACACTTCGTTTCGATTGGTGCTTACAGCTTCCTCTTTTAAAAATGTAGTAATGGCGGTACCAGTGAATTCCGGGTAAATATCAATATCTCCTGATTTTAGCGCATTGAAAACAAAAGAGGTTTTTCCGAGACCAGGTTTAACTTCCACTTCTAAATCTGTCTCCTGCTCAATCAGCAGCTTATACATATTGATTAAAATTTCAG
This sequence comes from Bacillus sp. V2I10, assembly GCF_030817055.1. Classification (NCBI taxonomy): domain Bacteria; kingdom Bacillati; phylum Bacillota; class Bacilli; order Caryophanales; family Bacillaceae; genus Bacillus; species Bacillus sp. V2I10. The sequence continues at coordinate 4,109,282 of NZ_JAUSYV010000001.1, forward strand.
GCTCAGATCCAAGTTTGCCGGCGATGACGATATCTTTTTTCCCTGTCCCAAATACAAGCGGCACAGCAACAATTAAGACTGCGATTAATCCTGCAAGACCAACTGCTTTCATTGATCTCCTCGCTGATGTTTTTTCAACTAAACGAAGGAGAACATCAAACAAGATTGCAAGAAGGGCTGCTGGAATTGCTCCAAGTAAAATCAGCATGTTATCGTTGCGGTCGATGCCAAGAAGAATCAGTTTCCCTAATCCCCCTGCGCCAATTAGAGCTGCAAGTGTTGTCGTTCCTACGATCAGCACCATCGCTGTCCGGATTCCGGCCATAATTACCGGGAGGGCAAGAGGCAGCTCCACTTTAAACAGACGCTTGGAATTGTTCATTCCCATCGCTCTTGCCGCTTCAATTAAGGAAGGATCAACCTCTTTAATTCCCGTGTATGTATTTCTCAGAATTGGGAGCAGTGCATAAATAACCAAGGCAATAATTGCTGGTATGACTCCAATTCCGACAAGCGGTATCAGCAACCCAAGCAATGCAAGGGAAGGTATGGTTTGAAGCACTGCTGAGATTCCAATGACACCTTCTGCAGCTTTGGCTTTTCTTGTTAAATAAATGCCGAGGGGAATAGATATGATGACAGCAAGCAAAAGAGCTATAAACGAAATTTGGATATGTTCAAACAAAGCAGATAATAGCTCGCCTTGTCTATCTTTAAAAACATCAATGAATGCATTCATACGTTAACCTCTTTCTTCCGTTCGCCCCGATAGAAACTGTACGGCCGACTCTCGTGTAATGGTTCCGATAATCTGTCCATCCCGTTCAATTGGAATTATATCTTCTTCTCCTAATCGAGCCAGGGCCTCCTTGATATCTGCCGAATAAGACAACGGGACTTTCAGGGAATCTGTTTCCTGAGGAGGACGAACAAACCCTTCAATCGAACCCTCTAGAACATTTGTCACGGCACGATGACCTATAAACTCCTTAACGAACTCATTAGCAGGATTCGCAATAATGGCTTCAGGTGTATCAACCTGAATGGCCTCTCCATCCTTCATCACACAAATGCGGTCTCCTAAAGCCAGGGCCTCCTGCATATCATGTGTGACAAATACAATCGTTTTATGAATCCGCTTTTGCAGATCAATCATATCCTGCTGCAGTTTTACGCGGCTGATTGGATCTAGCGCGCTGAATGGCTCGTCCATGAGAATGATATCAGGATCAGCAGCAAGCGCCCTGATGACTCCGATTCTCTGCTGCTGACCGCCAGATAATTCGCTCGGTTTCCGTGTTCGATATGTTTCAGGTTCAAGACCTACCATTTCAAGAAGCTCATCTGTCCGCTTGCGGATTTTGTCAGCGTCCCATTTTCTAAGCTCAGGAACGATCGCGATATTTTCTTCAATCGTCATATGCGGAAACAGAGCAATCTGCTGCAGCACATACCCAATATTCCAGCGGAGTTCATGAATGTCGTAGTCATGAACATTTTTTCCGTCTATGTAAACAGTTCCAGCCGTTGCATCTATCAGACGGTTAATCATTTTCATTGTTGTTGTTTTTCCGCAGCCTGAAGGCCCGATAAAAATAAAAAACTCCCCTTTTTCTATGGTTAAATCCAAGGCATTAACGGCTTTTGTACCATCCTTATATACCTTAGATACGTTCTCAAAGCGGATCATCAGCTCACCTTTTTCTATTATGATAATGAAAAAATAGTCATACCTTACCCTCTATTACCCGAATTATTCAGGAGTTATGCATCTTTTTTCAAATAAGGAAATTTTCTCTTAAGCAAAAGTGGAATTATCTGTATAATACTAGAAAGAGAGGGTGAAGCCAGTGATGAAGATCAAAACAGATTCTGTAACCGGATTTAAGGATGCTAACATTCCATATACGCTTCTCAGCAAAAATTCTAACACAAAAAGCCTTGCCATTATGCTTCCAGGCTTAGGCTATACAGCCCAGGGTCCTCTTTTTCATTATTCAACAGGCGTATTCTTAAACAAGAATGCTGACGTGCTCCGCATCAATTATCAATACAATTCAGCATTCTATGAATCTTTTACAAATGAAGAAATCGATGAGGCTTTAAAAAGAGATGTAAGAAACGTAATCGACACTGTCTTAAGCGCACATACTTACAGTGATTTTTATCTAATAGGAAAATCGCTCGGAACCATTGCATTAGCTTCAGAGCTCAGCAGAACAGCTTTTTTCGATGCGAAAGTAATTTGGTTAACACCGCTGTTAAATAGAGAAGATGTTTTTAGGTCGATCGTAAAGAGCAAAAAACGAGGATTGTGCATGATTGGCGATAAGGATCCTTATTATAAGGAAGATAGATTTCAGCAGCTGAAGGAAAACCCTGTTCTTCACTCCGTCCTTATTCCTGAGGCGAATCATAGTTTAGAATTGGATGGTGATCCTGTGGGTTCCGTGGATATATTAAAAGAAGTGATGGCGAAGATTGAGGCATTTTAAAAGCGCGGCAGCAAGCCGCGCTTCTTTTATTCAAACAGCTGATCAATTGCACTTTGAGGAAGAGCTTTTTCTCCTCCGAGAATGTAATAAACAAATGTTTGTTCCTTATACTTGTCAATAGTAGTTTTAGTTGCGCCGTTCGCAGTATTTGGATTTGTTAAAACAACCGGGCTTAAATATTGAGCCGCAAGTGCAGACCCCGCAAGTGCATCTGGATAATTCGTTCCTGTAGCAAGAACAGCAAAAAAAGGTGAGAATGTATAAATGAACAGTTTTTTATGCATTAATTAGGCTTTTAAAGAAACTATAAACGCTGATGGATCAACCTTGTATAAAAACGTGCATAACCGATAAATCCTGACACCAAAAAACCCCTTGAGTATCAAGGGGTTTTCTTTTTCATAATTTCCTCTAGTAATGATTATGTTAACTAGATTTGTATAAGGTATTCATTCAGTACTTTGTTTTGAAGGTTAAACTAATTCGGAGGTGTCTTTGTTTTTGCATCCGAGATCAGATATTGTGTTAGCTGAATAATAACGAGAATTAATGAAAAAAAGGTTTATTCTGTTCAAACGATTACAGATAAAAGTCATGCGTATAATATTATTATATCAAGAGATACTTACTGCTAAGGAGGGATTGAATGGATAAGGAAATAGAAGGAATGACCAGTACATTACATCAACTCGAAATGGACTATTGGATTAACCATGATTTATTCAGTTTCCAGTGGTGGGCTATTCTCATCATGAATGCTATCTTCCTCATATTATTTATTTTATTAATAGATCGACAAAGGATTTTACTGATCACACTTGCATTTATGATCAGTTATGTAATCAATAATATTTTTGATGATATAGGAGAATATTTTCAATTATGGAGTCATCCCCATCAGTTAGTTCAGTTTCTTTCACCAGTGGCTACAGTAGAATTTATTATTGTTCCTAGTATTATGGCCTTAATGTATCAAATGTTTAGTAGATGGAAATTTTTCCTGATTGTCGATTTTATTGTTTCTCTTATCATTTCTTTTATTGTTCAGCCGATCTTTGTTTATCTTAACATCTATAAATTACATAATTGGACTTACTTTTACTCATTGCTTGTTTTGTTTGTGATAGGGGTTGTTGTAAAGATCATCGTGGATTTCATTAAAATGAAGCAACTTAACCATCTTTAAACAGATATTTTTCATTTCTGCTAAAACTAACAAAATTTTAAATAATATACTACCAACTATTTCTTTCGACTTAATATGACATGACTTTCATAAGAAAAGCGCAAGCTCCCGTTAGCTCCGACAGACAGATAAGGATCCGCCAGTAAAGGCGCTTTTTGCCTTTACTGGCGGATTCGTTCTGTCCGAGGAGTTTGGCGATGGAACTAGACATCGAAGCGCAAATTATATAGATTCTTAAAACTCAAAAAAAGCCCTGATCAGATCAGGACTTTTCATGAGAAACTTATTCAAATAATGAGCTGATTGCAGATTCAGGAAGAGCATTTTCTCCGCCAATGATGTAATACATTTTAGCTGAATCAGCATAAGCAGCAATTGTATCGATCGTTGTTTGCTCAGCTGCTTTTGGATTTGTTAAAATCATAGGATTGCCATGAACTGCTGCTGCAGCAGAACCTGACAATGCATCAGGGTAGTTTGTTCCAGTTGCAATAAACGGACTGGACATATTCAAGTCAGCTGCAAAGTAGCTGATAATGCTGCTGTTTGTTTCATAACGAGTTGCCCCGCTGATGCGTTTATGATTTGGGAACAATTTGGCTATTTTATCAGGCACAACAGCTGCGCCGCCAATAACAAAGGTTTGCTTCATTTTGCTTGATTTAACGTATTGGCTGACAGAATTCGGTATGGCATTTTTCTTTGTCAGTAAAATAGGCATCGTTTTCGATGCAGCGATTGGTGCAATTGATAAGGCATCTGCAAAGCTTTCCCCAGTAGCAACTACTGCACGATCTGCCGTTCCAAGCTGTTTAGCAATATTAACTGATGTCTCATAACGGTCTAAGCCGCTGATTCTTGAGATCGTTGTTATGCCGGCAGCTTTCAACTCTTTTTCTACGTTAGCTGTAATGACTGATTTTCCGCCAACAAGGATAACTTTTTTCGCTCCCAGGCGCTTAAGCTCACCTTTTACAACAGCAGGAAGTGAATTCGTGTCTGTTAATAAAAGAGGGGCCTTGTGTTTATGGGCAAGAGGAGTTGCACTTAATGCATCCGGATAATTTTTGCCTGTTGCAATGACAGCTGTACCGGACCCAGTAAAGCTTTCTTTTGATACTTTTACAGCTGTTTCATAGCGGTCTGAACCAGAAATGCGTTCCACCTGAATATTCATTCGATCAAATGCTTTAACAGCGCCGAATGTATCAAGTCGGCCCCAGCCAGAAACTGTGTCATAGCCTGGAATGACTTCTTCTTCAGGATAAGGGTATTCTTCGTCATATGGATACTCTTCGATGTCATCCATAGGATTATCCTGTTCATCAAAGGCAATGTCAGCAGCTGATTTCGTCAGGATTCGTTCTACTTCACTTGGCGTTAAATCCATATTATGTGAAAGAAGCAGGCCGGCTGCTGCTGCAACATGAGGTGTTGCCATTGATGTTCCCGTCATATTCGTTACATTGCCATCAGGCAATAAGCTAGGAATGTCAGTACCTGGTGCAACAAGATCCAGTCCTTTTCCATAGTTGGAATAATCCGATACTAGATCGATGCGGTTTGTTCCGCCTACTGAAATGACATATTTAGAAGAAGCAGGATAAGATAATCCGTCCATTCCATCATTTCCGCTTGCTGCAACAACCGTTACATCATGATCATAAGCATATTTTAAAGCACTCTCAATCACTCGGCTGTAACCTCCGCCAAGACTCAGGTTGATCACGTCTGCACCTTGATCAACTGCATATCGAATTCCGAATGCAATTTGCTCCGTGTCGCCGCTTCCTGATGCATCAAGAACTTTTACAGGAAGAATTTCAGCATGTGAATTGATGCCTGACATTGAGTAATGGTTATTGTTCTCTGCAGCGATGATGCCTGAAACATGTGTGCCATGCCCATGATCATCCATTGCATTTGAATTTTTTTCAATAAAATTATAGCCGTTATCCGCAAGCACTTTGCTGTTAAGATCGGCAAGTGTATGATCTACACCAGTGTCAACAACGGCAATAACGGTATCATTCAGCTCTCTGCCTTCAATTAATTCCTGAAGCTGTTCAAATTTAATGTCAGCACCAGCAGTGCCGCCATCTTTTCCTTCGTTTTTCAGCGACCATTGATATGGATATTGAGCGTCAGCAGTAAATGCTTTGTATTGCTGAACAGGTTCGGCAAATTCTACCTCAGGAAGCTTGGCAAGCTTTCCTGCTGCTGTTTTTAAAGAACTCGCTGAAGCTTTGTAGCCTGATGTGCCGGCTTCTACTTCCATGACGTACATATCAGGAAAAACAGATTTATTGGCTTTTAGCGGAGCAGCCGACTGAATGCCGAATGATTTTGTTTTTGACTGTATGCTGCTAAGTTTCTTGCCTTCTTTTAATTTTACAATGACTCGGCTTTCATAGCTGCTTGCAGAAGGTACCGTATATCCGCCCTTTTGTAAAATGGAAGAAACTGTTTTGTTCGTCACGTTTGAAATTCCGATGCTTTTCCCGGTTTTCTCAATTTGATCCTGAAGGAAAGCCGGAACAGACTCAAGTGCAGTCGTGTATAGACGATTGATTGCATCTTGATCGGCTTTTGTGATTTTATACGTACTGCTGCTGCCTTTTTCAGCAACATCTGTAAATAAGCCTTTTAATTGCATTAAATCTTGATAAACATTATCACGGATGGTTTTGCTGAAAACCATTTTCGTGCTTAAGAATGGGGCAATTTTGTAATACATGGATGACAATTCTTGTCCATTTTCTGTTTTAGCAAGCACATCCTCACGAATAGTTCTCAAGTCATTTAAGATGTTTTTGCCGTTTTCTCTTTCTTTTGTGCTAAGCTCTGCCGGGCACTCTTCCGCACTTACATATTCAGAAGGAGGAAGTGTTATCCCATCATACCCGATCGTATAGGAAGCGGGTGGCTCTGACGGCTCTTCCTCTTCTTCCTCAATCGTCATCTCTTCTTCTATGATCTCTTCTTCACCAGCGTAATGCTCTACTTTAATATAAAAAGGTCCCGCCCATGCTACCGGGAAATCAATGACTGCCGGCTGATCTGCATAAGAATACCCCATATATCTGTCGAATGCGCGATTATCAATTGCATTTTCAAGACTGGAATATACCGTTACATTCAATTCAGCTTCTGATTGAAGCTTTACGCGCAGGTGCGTGTAATCTTTAATTTCTGCTTCCGTTGGATCTATCGTGTACCATTGTACTTGGTCCGATTCCTCAAACAAACCTTCTACTGGTTCTGAAATGGTTAATTTCGCTTCTTCTTTCGGCACATCTGCTTCTGCTGCCTTAACATCCTTTACAGGAAATTGACTGAAAAACAGGGCAAAAATCAGAATGCCTGCCATGAAACTGCTAAACTTTCTTTTCGTCATTTGAAACCTCCGCTTAATAGATTCATAATATTTACATTTTCTATTAAAACATAGAAATTTCTTTTATGGAAAACATTTCTATCTATTTAAGGTAGATTTAAACAAGGAGCTGCTTCTCGCCGCTCCTTGCTAGTTGAACCTTTTTTTACATCACCATAGCAGATTTCACATAGTGATAAAGCAGCTTAGCTGTATTTTCAAGCGAGTCTTTGTGAGTGCGTTCAAACGCGTGTGAGGAGTCGATTCCCGGTCCGATTAATCCATGAACAATATCATGGCCGGAACGGATCGCTGCTGAGGCATCAGATCCATAGTAAGGATAAATATCTAATTTATAGCCGATGTTATACTCTTTCGCAAGATTCGTTAAGTTTTTGCGGAGCTTATAATGGTAAGGACCGCTTGCATCTTTCACACAAATTGAAACGGTGTACTCATCCGTTGACTGTCCGTCACCCATCGCACCCATGTCAACTGCTAAATATTCGACTGTTTCAGGTGTGATATTAGAGTTTCCGCCGTAGCCGATTTCTTCGTTATTTGATATTAAAAAATGAGTTGTATAAGGAAGCAGCAATTTTTCTTCCTTGATTTGCTTTATAAGCTGAAGCAAAAGCGCAACACTTGCTTTATCGTCTAAATGACGGGATTTAATAAAGCCATTATCCGTTATTTCCACACGGGGATCAAACGAAACAAAGTCTCCGACTTCAATGCCGAGGTCCCTTACATCATCGGCGTTTTTCACCGCCTCATCAAGGCGGATCTCCATGTTGGCCTGATTCCGTTCAGCTTTTCCTGCATCTTTATAGACATGAACAGAAGTCTGGTGCATCAGGATTGTGCCTGTAAACATCTTGCCCGATGAAGATTCGATTTTGCAATATTCACCTTCAATTGAGTTATAGTTGAAACCTCCGATTAAATCAATTGTCAGCCGTCCGCTTGCTTTAATTTCTTTTACGATTGCCCCAAGCGTATCAACATGCGCTGTCAGCATGCGGTGATGGGAATTGTCTCTTCCCGGAATAGTTGCAAGCAGTCCGCCTTTGCGATTGCGTCTCGTCTCTATTTGACATTCAGCTAAATAGTTTTCTACATATGTAATCACTTCATTTGTATTTCCTGATGGACTCGGTATTGACACGAGCTCTTTGATCAGCTGCATCGTTTCATTCAAAAGAATTCTCCCCCTTTAGTTGCTTTTTCTATATTATAGCAGTTCCAGACATCCTTAAAATAGCAAAACCGATTCCCCATTTTGGGAAATCGGCTGATTGACCTTATTCATATGAGATAATGCTGAGCCCATGGGCATCAAGATTAACCGTTGATCCTGAAATCTCTTGACCTGTTAATAGGCATGATGCCTTCTTCAAATCCTTAGGAAGAGAAACATTAATTACATGATCTGCCCCGTTTAAAATGAACAGGATTTTTTCCTCGTTAAACGTTTTTGTATACATGATATGCTGATCTTCTCGCCCAGCCTCGACAAATTGAATTTTCCCCTTGCTGCCGAATGCCGGATTGTTTTTGCGAAGCTCAATCATCTGCGTAATAAATTTCAATAATTCCCCGTCCTGTTTTTCCTCATCCCAAATCATGCATTTGCGGCAGCCTGGATCCATCACGCCCGTCATGCCTATTTCGTCCCCATAATAAATACATGGTGCGCCCGGTGATGAGAGCAGAAAAACGAAAAGCTGCTTTACTTTATCTGTATTTTCTCCGCAGACAGTAGCGATACGAGGGGTGTCATGACTTCCAAGCAAGTTAAATGCAACCTCCGACACTTGCTCAGGATACATAAGAAGCGCTTCTGCCGTTCGGTTGATAAACTCTGATGCTGTTACTTTTCCGTGAGCAAAATAGTCGATTGCCACACTTGTGTACGGATAATTCATCACTGCATCAAACTGATCACCCTGCAGCCAAGGCATTGCATCATGCCATACCTCTCCTAAAATATAAACCTCAGGATCAATCGTTTTGATTTCTTTACGGAACTCACGCCAGAAGTCATGGGAAACCTCATTTGCAACATCAAGTCTCCAGCCGTCAATGCCAAATTCCTTCACCCAGTATCGCCCAACCTCAAGCAAGTATTCCCGCACTTCAGGATTCCCTGTTCTGAGCTTTGGCATATTTTCCGAGAAACCGAACGTTTCGTAATGAACCTTGCCGTCTTTTTTCAGCGGAAACTGATCAATGTGGAACCAATCTTTATATTTTGACGCTTCTCCGTTTACGACCACATCCTGAAACGGGGGAAACTCATAGCCGCAATGATTAAACACGGCATCAAGCATCACTTTAATGCCATTTTGATGACAGACCTTCATTAACTTTTTAAACGTTTCTTTGTCTCCAAACTGCGGATCAATTTCTAAATAATCAATTGTATCGTACTTGTGATTCGAAAACGCTTTAAAAATAGGGGTAAAATAGATACCCGTTATGCCAAGCTTCACCAGGTAATGAATATTTTGAATGACCCCTTCAAAGTCTCCGCCGAAGCTGTTCGCTGCTGTCGGCTCTGTACTTCCCCAAGGCAAAGCATCTTTGGGGTTCAGTGCTTTGTCTCCATTCGCAAAGCGTTCCGGAAAAATCTGATACCAGACCGTGTCCTTGACCCATGACGGGGCAGCAAAGATATCTTCTTCATTTATATAAGGGAAGGTAAAATAGTACTCGTTATGATCTTGCGGCTTTTTATCCAAAAATCCCTGCTCCGTAAAAATGAGCGTTTGATCTCCCGATATCATTTCAAACCCATACTTCAAGCGTCTATGCGGAGGTTTAAGCGAAACCGTCCAAATATCGTAAAGCTCCGTCCTTCCAAGCAAAGTCATCTTTATATGCTCTTCAGACTTCCATTTCCAGACTCCTTGGCTCTCCTGCTCCCACGTGAATGGATCCCCCCAAATCAAATTCACCTTTTCAGCATCATTTTTCTTTGTCTGCAGACGGATGTGCAGCGTATCTTTATCATAAGCATAAGCAAAATTATTTTTAGGACGGTGGTAAACCGCTTCTTTTAACATCATTTTCAGTTCCCCCAATTATAGACTTAAACGTTTAAGTAACGGTAGAAAAAAGCAGAAGCTACTCTGCCGGTATATAAGTGTATTTTTCTAAATGCAGACCTCTGTTGTCTTTTATAAGATCGGATAAAACCTTGAATGCAATATTCGCTTTAGAGTCCTTGAATAAAACCATTTCAGCTCCCGCAGGAAGGATTTCCGGACAATTGGATGTGCAAATCACGGCATCATCTTCAATGTTCCGGTATTTCGATACAGTGGAGGCCAAAAACTCGTTTAGAATAATCGCTGATTGATCGGTGTTCTTTACTAAAAATTCAGCAAGGACTCTTTCATCCTCCATAAGATGTATGTCATCCTCTGCAAGACCCGATGCGATTTTAATATGCTCAGTAAGTCCAGCATTGTGAAACTTCTCCATAATTAAAATGGCTGATTTTCCTTTTAGCTGTTTTTTTGCAGCTGAAAAAGCTCTCTTGTAATCATACATGACCTTGTAAAACAATTCATCATCAATTACACTGTCAACGAGTACGAGCGGCACTCCTGTTGGAACAGTTTTTGAGATGCTGTAGAAGAAATCTTCCCGGGCATCAATCAAGAAAACGCCATCCAGCTTACGTTCTGCGATAATCTCAAGATTGGGCTTCTCCACATCAATACTTGAAAGCACAACGTGATACCCCTGTTTTGTCAGCAGCTGCTCAAGCTCAAAAATAAACTCGGCGTGATAAGCGCGTCTCCATACCCCTTCATGTGCAGAGCGGTTTAAAAGAATTCCGATTAACCCCGTCTTCTGCTTAACAAGTGATCTTGCAGCTAGGTTAGGCACATAATTTAATTTCTTTGCAATCTGGAGCACACGTTCCTTTGTCTCTGCTGGAATCGATTGATTTTCTGCATTATTTAAAACGTAGCTCACAGTCGCAACAGAAACATTCGCTTGAGACGCAATATCTTTCATTGTTGCTTTTTTCATTTCTTTCACCATTTTCACTTAATCGTTTAAGTTGAGTATACAGATCATTGACTTAAATGTCCAGAATCAAAAATTGAAGTTCCTATTACCGCCAAAATCGAACTCGAATGGTGTGCAAGCTTTCCTATCAGACTAGTGAATTTTGACAGTTTGATGCACTTTTTTCTGCGCAGAAGCACTTTTCTGCTCCATTCACCGCTTTGATGCACTTTTTTCTACAACATTTATGCGTAATGTAAAAATAGCCGCGAATTATTTTAGAAAGGACCCGAATTAATTTGAAAAGGCCGCGAATAAGAATGGAGTTTCCGTTCCAACTCGCGGATAAAGGCTCCTAACTCTCCGAAAGCTAGATTTATTGATTACAAGAAAAGCCGGCTGCTCATTTTGGCAGCAGGCTCTTATACCCTTTATACTGTTCTTAAAAGAGGTAATGTACAGCATCTGAAAGAGCCGCCAGATTTAATGATTTCAGTGATATCCACTTCAATAACCTCATACCCTCTGTCTCTGAGCTGTTTGTTAACATTTTTATTAACAGGAAGACTGATGATTTTTTTATCGCCTATCGAAAGGACGTTTGTGCCCATTGTAAACTGTTCAGCTCCCGTTACTTCAATTAAATTATAGCGCAACCTAAGCATTTTCAGCTCTTTCTCTTCAAACGCATCAGGAAAGACCAGGGCTTCCGATTCAGACAGGACATTAAATACACAGTCTAGATGAAGGTATTTTTCATTGATAGGAACAGGTATAACCTCAAAGGCTGGAACAAGCGACTGCAGTTTTTCGATCGCATACATGCACGTTCTGTCACTCACCCCAACGAAAATAGCCGTTCTGTCGATGATCACGTCTCCGCCTTCAATCCGGTGTTCTCTCAGACATTGCAGCGGATAGCCATGTACGTCAAGCCAGCTCCGCAGCACTTCTTCCTCTCCCTGTCTGATGTCCTGGCCCATTTCCGAAACGTAAACGGTTTTGCCTAAAGTGAAGCCAATGTCACGGGTGAACACTTGCTCAGGGTATTTTTCATAAGGTGTGAGCATAATTACTTCTGCCCCATTTTTCTCTAATGTCCGGACAAACTGCTGATGCTGGCTGATTGCGAGGTCTACATCAATATTTTCATCGGCATAATGCCTCTGTGTTTCATTAATAACTTCGGTGATCCGCATATAGTTTGGCTGACATACCAGCACCCGCTTTAATGAATCATATTCGCTAAAACAGGCTAGCGTCTGATCTGGTTTTCGAATGGTCGTCAAAATAAATTCCCCCATAAAGATTGCTTTTATGAGATTATTCCCTAAATGGCATAAATATTAAACTTTTTTGTGACATTATCTTACGCCTATTTTTTTAATCATGACTGTTAGTAATTGTCAAACATGTTAAATTGTTATATAGTTTTAAAAGTTAAACTATATTTTTCTCATATGAGGCTGGAAAGAATGAAAAATGAAATTGAACTAGAAACATTACGAAAAGAAAATCAGCTTTTAAAAGAACTCATCACACAATGGCCGTCTGCATTTACTTATGTAAATCCGGAACTCGAGCTTGCGGTTTGCAAAGAGAAGGCAGACATGCCTCCATCCATTCAGAAAATGACCAGCACACAGCTGACAGCTTACACAAATCAGCGCCTCTACCTATCATCATCAGCAAATGATTCATTTCATCACACAGAAGCTTTTTTATCCGACATCTTCGATTTAGTTGCCCATCATGTTGTTTTCATTGATGAAGCGGGCATTGTTACTTTATGCAATCTTCAAGCAGCAAAGGATCACGGGGTCAACCGGGACGAGATTATCGGCAAGCATTTAAGGGAGCTTGTATGCATTCCAGACGATCAGCTTCTGACACTTGAAACCGCCCGCACCGGGATTGAATTCATTGACCGTGAAGTGCTTGATAAAAATTATGGAATCCTGAATACGAAAATCCTCTGGAATAGCGACGGATCCATTAAACGGGTAATCGGCACCTTCTACTTTTTAAATGCGATAAAAGAAGCCGAAAAACAGGCGATCGCCGGCAGAATTGCTGCTGGAATTGCCCATGAAATCAGAAATCCCTTAACTACGGTCAGAGGCTTTCTTCAGGTGCTTCAAGCTTCAGCAGATCCTGAAACGAAAAGCTTATTTCAGACAATTTTAATTCCTGAAATCGACCGGGCAAATAAAATCATTTCAGATTTCCTGAGCATCGCAAAACCTGCCGAAATTCGGTCTGAGCATTTTGAAGTGAAAGAATTTCTCCTGAATCATTTAGGAAGAATCTTAGAAAGCGAATCGCTTCTTTACTCCATTGAGTTTCAAGTCAAAATTGACCCCTCAGCAGAAGGGATCTATATCCTTGGAAATAAGGATGAACTGCTTCAGGTCTTTCTGAATCTGTTTCAAAATTCGTTTCAGGCAAAAAACACAGATCCGCTGAGAATTCACATCTCTTGCACGCGCCTGGAAAATCGTCTGCAAATCAGCTTTTCTGATAATGGAAAGGGCATTATCCCTTCCGCTCTGCATCATATATTCGATCCGTTCTTCTCTACAAAAGACAGCGGAACAGGACTCGGTCTCTCTGTTTCGAAAAAAATTGTCGAGAACCATAAGGGTACAATGACGGCAAGCAGTGACGAAAACGGTACTATATTTTATCTGGATTTTCCTGTTTGGGAGGAGCGGATTTAAAAGTATACGACCTGAAAATTGCTATATAAATTCCCTTGCAAATTTAGTAAAGAGAAGCTCAGGAATACAAAAAAAGCTCAGAGTATTTGCTCTGGGCCTTTATAATTATTAAGATGGTTACTTCCATAATAACCCCCTTTGTCGAACAAGAAAAACCTATTTGTTTTTCTGCTTTATTAAAATGTTAGAAGTTATCTTTTAAACTTGAGGTTCTGTTCACATTTTAATGAAATGCGTTCTTAATCATTCAGAAATTCTTGGCTATTTGAACAGCTTTATATATCCCTTCCGCAATAATAGCTTCACGTTGATCAGGAAATTGATTATGTCCCTCAATAACTACTGTTGTAATGTCTGTTATACCAAATACATTCAAATGATTCTTAACAAAGCTTACAGCCATTTCAGAGGAATCTCCTTCGGCATATTTCCCGCCTCTTGCGTTTAATAATGCCACTTTCTTATTGGGTAATAGACCAACTAAGCCTTCAGCTGTATATTTAAATGTTTTACGTGGGTGATGCAAATAATCAAGGTACGAGTGTAACACGGCAGGAACGGTTAAGTTCCAAAGTGGAAAGGCCATAACCACTTTATCAGCAGCTACAAATTGTTCAAGGTGCTTAGCCACAACATCATGTACAGACCTTTCCTCTAGTGTAAGCTCCATTCCCTGAGAGGATTTGAAATTTCCACTAATCATAACATCACCTAAATAAGGTAATGGTTCTTTAAATAAATCGAGTTCAATCACCGTGTCATTAGGGTATGAGGCTCTAAAGCTCTCTAAAAAAGCATCATATAATTTCCCACTAACAGATTCTTGACGATTGTTCGCTTTTATAAATAAAGTTGTTGTCATTTTAATCTCCTCCAAATTTGAGTAATAGTGAAAATTGATCTAAACTATCTTCAACCTTCCAACTGAATGCTTTTTCTCTTTGCTCTGCCATACTGGAAATAGTAAAACAACAGAATGACCACATGTAAAGCAGCAAGTACGAAGAAGATATTACTGTAAATAAAACCTTTTGAATTGATATTTAACGGATTCCAGAGGACATCAGAACCAATATCCACAACCCAGCTATAAACCCCTGTAGCCATTCCTCCAGCAATAAAATTCATCATTGAAAAGAGTCCCATTCCAACTCCAACCTGCTCCTTTGGTAATGTTCTTGAGATTGAATTGGACATAGAAATGAGCATAAAGGATTGCCCGACATTACCGAAAATCAGAAACATGGCAATGAAAAATGGAGAACTTCCAGTAAAGGTTGAAAGTAAAACAAAACAGGTCAATAATGATCCTGATGCAACAAAGAATAGATGCGAGTTCCCCTTCATGTCAGCTAATTTGCCGCCCTTTCTCCCCAAAATGGCTGAGGCAACTGCGGCAGGAACCATTGCAAAACCAATCCAACTAGATGTTAGCTGATGAACCTGTGATAGAAGCAGGGGACTAAGAAAATAGAGAGAAAAACCAATCCCGTTTATTAGAAAAGCAAGCGTTAAAACGAGTATATACTCCTTGTTTTCAAAGAGTTTAGGTTGAACAAACGGATCGGCAACGGTACGAATTCGAGCTATGAAGAACACCAGAGCCAGTAACCCCCCAATCAGAAACCACCATGTTCCATTCGTAACACCAAGAAGAAAAAAAGCTACTGCTGCAGCTAACAAACCTCCTCCAAACCAGTCAAATTTTCCAAACATCCCCTGCTTCTCATCTTTCAAATATTTACGGTAAAAAGGTAGCGTGATTAAAATTAAGAGAGGGATACAGAATAACCAGCGCCAATGAGCAACACCAACAATTAATGCAGAAATAACTGGTCCAAGAGCACTGCCTATCGCCAATCCTACTGCCGCCAGGCCTAAAGCTGAACCTCTTCGCTCTGGAGTAATGTAGCGTACCGGAATAAGCATGGCCGTTGCTGGGATAGCAGCAGCCCCCATTGCCTGCAAGCACCTTCCGACAAGCGCTAACCAGAATGTTTGGGAAACTAGACCGACCAGTGAACCGATAGCAAAAAGTATCAATCCGAACGTCAGCAAATTTTTGAGCTTGTAGCTATCTGATAACTTCCCATAAGTCACTGTCCCAATCGCATAAATCAGAGCATACGCAGAAGAGAACCAGCTTACTTGAGAGATAGAAAGATTAAACTCTTCACTAATATCAGGGAGTACAATGTTAAACATTAATCCACTCATCGCTGATATGATGAGCGTAAACATTAAAATGAGCATCAATTTCTCACCAGTTTGTTGCTGAACTTCCTTTTCCATTCCTTACACTCCTTTCGTTTTCTTTTTTTAAGAACAAGGTTTTCCTTATCCTTAACACACAAATCGCATTAATTTCTGTCAGTACTGACCGACATTTTGTTTTTTAAAATACTAGGGGGTTAAAGCCCTAGTAAATATCTGGACACTTTCCATTATAAATTCTTCAAGTGATACGGTTGGAAAGTTAGCATTAGACTCCAGATCGTTCATAAATGCACCAAAATTCATCATCATGAACGACAACGCCTGAACTTCCGGGTTCGTCTGTATCAGTTTGCCTTTCTCAAACATAACCGTGAAATAACCTGTTAAGATTTCCATTAATTGTTGAGGCTGTTTCTGTGTTCTTTCTCGAAACCCTGGCATATTGCCTTCTTCCTTAATACTGATCTGAATCATTTTCCGGTTGCGGTTCATAATTTCATGGTACGTCCTGCTAATCATGAGCAAATCTGCTTGTAAATCCCACACAAGCTTCTCGTTAAAAAGCTTTTTCATCTCTTCGATATAATGAAAACGGTCAAAAGCAGATTCGAGAAGATTTTGCTTGCTACCAAAGTGGCGAAACAACGTCTTTTCGCTTAAACCAGCTGTGGTAGCGATTTCCATAGTAGTCACTCCATTGTAGCCTTTCTCAGCTATTAGATCGATAGCTGCCAACAGCAGTTTATCATTGCTGCTCAGATTTTTACTTTTGATCATTCGTTCACCCTCTTTTTTTTATTTTGACTGTCAGTACTTACTGTAATTTTATATTATTCCATTTACTGTTAAATGTCAAAAGGAATTTCAATTTTTTCATAAAAAAATGTTGTCTTATCGAAGAAGTCGAGTAGAAGGGAGCCTATCTATGAAGGGGAAACAGGACCTGAACACTGGGGAGAATTGGACCAAGCGAACTCAACATGTGTCAACGGAAGTGAACAATCTCCAATTACTATTGAATTTTCACAGGTAAAAACCGATAAAAAAATGGAAAACATTCAGATTCAATATGAGCCTACACCTTTTACACTTGTAAACAACGGTCATACCGTGCAGGCTAATGCCACAACAGAAAGCAACAGTATTTTAGTTGAAGGAAATAAGTACAATCTCGCTCAATTTCATTTCCATACTCCGAGTGAACATCAATTTAATGGCCAAAATTATGATATGGAGCTACACCTTGTACATAAAGACGCGAATGGAAAGATTACCGTCCTTGGAGTGATGATACAAGAGGGTAAAAAAAATGAAAAACTTGCATCTATTTGGGATGTATTACCGAAGGAAGAAACAGGAGAAGATATTTCCGTAAAAGAACCGGTCGATTTACAGGGTATACTCCCTCAAGAACAAATGTCTTTTCGTTATAATGGATCGTTAACAACTCCTCCTTGTACAGAAGAAGTGAAATGGATCATATTTGAGCAGCCGATTGAAATGTCGAAAGAACAAATTCAGGCATTCCAGCAAATCCTCCCTGACAACCATCGTCCTGTTCAACCTTTAAATGATCGTGAATTATATGGAACTAAATAAAGAATGATTTCATGTAGTGATGACCACTTAAAGAAAAGTTGAGTGGTCATTTTCCTGTTTCCCGAAGAAAAATACCTCACAAACTCATATTTTACGGTAAATAAGAAGAATCCATTTTAAAAAAAAGATTGTTCAAAATGGATTCTTATCTAGGGTTAGTGTATTCCCCCGATTTGTTAATAAATCATTTACAGAATGTAATAGGCTTCGTTAATACACTTGGTCCCAATTTTTCGGTTTTAGAGTTAGAGAGTCTAACCTGAACTTCTGCGTTTTTCATCCTTGCTGTTATTAAATCAAATCTTCCTGCCCAGGTTGGACGATCTTCTTCAGGAGTAGGGTACAGCCTAAAACGCCAACTTATTTCACCTGGTATAAAGGCAAAACCTTCATACCCATCGTAATTCCCATAGGAAGACGGTTCTGGGAGGTGAACTGCAAGTATACTCACATTCGTGCGAGCAAAACTAGGCGGATTTAGTTGAACTTTATAGATCAAAGCTGTTCCTTTTGCATTTTTCAGATTTTTATCTACTGGCTCTAATACCATACTGCAAGGCATACTGATTGCATTTGTTTGAGCAGGATTCATAGCAAAAATAGAAATTAAGGATATTGCCAAAACAAATTGTTTCAAATAAAACACCTCTCCTGAATTTGTTTGGTTAGTATCCCCCATTCTGCTTTAATTACTGTTTAGATTCTTTTCAATTATTATCTCTTTATTAGCATTTTATCTAATTCACGCACTTTGTCATATGACTCTAATAGGTGTTCAGTTACCAATGTTCTCCCATATTCCCAAGCGTTGGTTTCTATTTCAGACATAAGTTTTTCTTTTTCTTCATCGTCACCATAGATCAGGGTTCTTAAATCATGTTTGTTTTTCTTAAAACTTAAATAATAGCCAATCTCATGATAAAGAATGATTTTCACAAAATTTTCATCCGACTCTTTAATTCTTACCTTCCCTCTATACCCGTTTATTTGAAGATAATTAAATTTAATCGTATTTGTCGATACGTTAAAACTCATTGGTGCTGGCAGATTATTATCAAATTCATACTTAATATCTAAACTGTGCTCATGTAGTGTCGTTTTAATTATTTTCTCAATATCCCATATATATAGCATCTTATCTCTCCCTGCTAAAATTCTCAGTAATAATTAGCTTATTTTCAATTATTTTATAATGTCATACTTTCCATTTGACTATCAATTATATAGCATTTAGATAAGATCATCTTACTATTTAAGTTTCTCTTTTGAACTTCCTCTATTATTTTAATTATTCCTATTTAAGTAATTGCCCCAAATGTTGAATATTCATTATTCACATTAATTAATATCGCACTTTTCCCCTAGAGTTTGAAAACGGTTTCCTTTAAAAGATTCTTTATCATTGACTAAATACCTCCTTCATCTTTTTGGCCCAAATGAAAAAAGACGCCTTCGCTTAAACCGATAATCATGCAGACAATAAAAAAACGAGCAAAAATCTCTGCGATTTCATACTCGTTTTACAAGTTGTTTTTTAAGTTATTTGAACTGCTTATCCATAAACAGTTTGATCTTTGTTACATGTCTATAAGCTCTTCATAAATTAGTTTCCCGATTTCACTGATTGTCCTTCTGCCTGCTTCCTTATTCAAAAGCTGATCAATCAGCACGGCGATATAGGCCGTTCGATCGCCAAAGCGGATGATTGCACAGTCATGCTCAATGCCTGGAAGCTCTCCGGTTTTGTTGCCTGCGTATACCTTTTCCTTATCCATATGATAGGGAAGCTTGTCTGTGAATTGCTGCTTTTGAAGGATGTCTGCCATCTGTTTTCTGCTTGCTGTGGAAAGGAAGCCTTCCCCGCCGATTGCTTTCAGGCACTTCAGTATGTCATCTGCGGTCGTCCAGTTATTCAAACCGTTTTTGATTGCTTCCAAATCCATCATATCCCGGTTCAGCTCAGTGCCTTTAAGGTTTAGTTCCTTTATACAGGCGCTTATTGCCGTTCTTCCGGCTTTATGAATCATGTAATTTGTCGCCGCATTATCAGAAACGACAATCATTAATGAAAGCAAATCCAAAATGGTTAAGACAGCATCATCTGAAAAAGACTGCAGGACACCGGCTCCGCCTGTTTTTTCAATATCACACATTTTCACCTTTTCTTCTAAAGTAAGAATACCGTGCTCTTTTAGATGAAAAGCTGTCAGCAGGATGGGAAGTTTAATCAGACTCGCCGATGAAAAAATTTCGCGACTGTCCCGTTCGAAGATTTTTCCATCAAGATCTAGTGAGAGTCCTATTCTTCCAGGACAGCATTCAATCACTTCCTGCAGCCTCTGCTCAAAGTCCGTCATTTCGTCGCTGCGATTTGAGAAAAATCCTGGTCGCCCATGATGCTGCGGTCATATAAATGACAGGCAACGAAATGATTTTCCTCTACTTCCTGCCACACGGGCTTTCTAGAAGCACAGGCTTCCATCGCATAGGCACAGCGTGTTCTGAATACACAGCCGCTCGGCGGATTCATTGGGCTCGGCAGCTCGCCCTGCAGGATAATGCGCTCCCGCTTATCCTCTACATCCGGATCAGGAATCGGAATAGCAGTCAAAAGTGCCTGTGTATAAGGGTGCAGCGGTTTTTTGTAAAGCTCTCTGCTTGCGGTCTGCTCGACAAGGTGGCCTAAATACATAACCCCGATGCGGTCGCTGATTTGCTTCACCATGGACAGATCATGCGCGATAAAAAGGTAAGTCAGTCCCTTTTCCTTTTGCAGGCGCTTCATTAGATTCACTACTTGAGCCTGCACGGAAACATCGAGAGCCGAAATCGGCTCATCTGCGATAATGAATTCCGGATCAAGGGCAAGTGCGCGTGCAATACCGATCCGCTGTCTTTGGCCGCCGCTGAATTCGTGCGGATAGCGGTTGGCATGATCACGGTTTAAACCCACATCTTCAAGGAGCTGATGCACTTTTTCCGTCCGGCCCTGCTTATTTTTATACATGCCGTGAACTTCCATTGGTTCAGAGATGATCTCAAGGACAGTTGACCGCGGATTTAATGATGCATATGGATCCTGAAAAATCATTTGCATCTGACGATAGTAGGCAAATTTGTCTTTTCCTTTTAATTCATGGATGTTTTTGCCGTTAAATAATACTTCTCCTTCTGTCTGATCGTATAAACCGAGTATGGTCCTGCCGGCAGTTGATTTTCCGCACCCTGATTCCCCGACGATGCCGTACGTTTCACCTTTTTTCACCGTGAATGAAATGCCGTCTACTGCTTTTAGCGTTGCCCCTTTACCAAGGTGAAAATGTTTCTTTAAATTTCGTACTTCCAGCAAGTTCTCCACTGTTATCCCTCCGTCTTTAGCCAATAGCGTCTAGCTGCACATAATTCCTTTTCATAAATGGTTCCGGCCATATCAAGAATCTCAATCGACTTCCCGGTGTTTGGCGAATGAAGAAGCTTTCCGTCTCCGTAATAAATGCCTACGTGATGAAGGTTTCCTTTCCCTTCTTCGTACGCAAAAAACAATAAATCGCCAGGCTCAATCTCGGCAAGCTCTACTTTCCCCCCTGAAGCAGCCTGATCATGGGCATCTCTTGGAATCATGTATCCATTTGCTCTGCACATGGTGTAACTGAACCCTGAACAATCAAATCCAAAGCTGCTCATTCCGCCCCAAAGATAAGGAAGACCGATGAATCTTTCGCCCTCATCCACAATGTCCTGACCACTTCCATTCGGAACACTTTCAAAAGCATCATAAATGGAAACATCCGCTGCCTTCAGTTTCCCTTTGCCATATGGAGTTTCTACTTCAATCCACTCTGTTCCTTCTTTTAGAACTGTCAAGATGGTTTGAAAGCTTAGAACAAATTGAGGTGTTTCATCTTCAGAATAAAGCATGGTTTTTTTGCTTTGAACAACTGCGATAGGACCATGCAGTGATTCTGCATTCAGCTCGATTTGGCAAAGCGGCATCCACCCCGGGTACCCTCTTTCATCCTTTGAAGAGGACTGAGAGGGAATAATGACATGTGCATAGCCATCCTGTTCGTCCATGATCCATACTTCTTCTCCAAGCAAAGCCTGAGTCTGAATCCGATTTTCATTACATAGAGCAAGACTCGTTTCATATGTAAGCCCGTTCAGCCATGATTCAATGTCAGCCGGATTCACAACTGCTTTTTCATCCAAATCACGCGGGGAATCCTTTGACGTCCATACGGTTGCAACGGATACCGCAACTCTTCCTTTTCTTATTGTCATTTTGCTGAAACCTCCCCGTCATTTACAAGAACATCTGAAATTCCAAGCCCGTTTCCTTCTGAAAATGTCATTTTTCTTCCGTTATATCGGACTCCTCCCTCTACAATTTCTTTTGCAAGCATGAGCGGGGCGTCGAAGTCAAAACGTGTAATGTTCTTTTTGGCTGCTGCAAAGTGAGCGGCTGCGGTAATGCCGATTCGCGTTTCGATCATGCTTCCAACCATGCATTCAACCCCGCATATTTCAGCAAGCTGATTGATCATGGCAGCTTGATAGATGCCCCCTGCTTTCATTAATTTAATGTTAATCAAATCTGCACTTCTCGTTTTCAGAACTTCAAAGGCCTGCTTCGGAGTAAACACACTTTCATCCGCCATAATCGGTGTTTCCACGGTATCAGTTACTTGCTTTAATCCTTCAATGTCATGAGCTTTCACTGGCTGCTCAACTAATTCGATGTTCAAGCCCAGGTCTTCCATTTTGCCTATTACAGTGACCGCTTCCTTTGGCTTCCATCCTTGGTTGGCATCAAGACGGATTTTAATATCCGGACCGACACGGCTTCTGACTTCCCTGATCCGGTCGATATCCAGAGCACTGTCGCCAAGCCCAACCTTCACCTTTAAAACATTAAAACCATTTTGAATATAGGAAGCAGCATCTTCTCCCATTTCCCGCACGTCATTTACACTGACGGTAAAATCTGTTTCCATTTTATCTTTATAACCGCCTAAATATTGATAAAGCGGCAGTCTGCTATGCTTGGCAAGGCAATCATAAAGGGCCATGTCCACTGCGGCTTTTGCACTTGAATTGCCAGCTAAGACCATTTGTATTCCCTGGAAAATAACTTCGTAGTTCAATAGATTTTTGCCGATTAAAAAAGGCTTCAGCACTTGATGAATACTGGCTTCTATACTCGAGAGACTATCACCCGTAATGACAAGTGTCGGCGGCGCTTCTCCCCAGCCGGTAATACCGCTTTCGCACGTCACTTTTAAGATGACGGATTCTGCTGTCACAACTGTCCGGAGTGCCGTTTTAAAAGGCTTTGTCAGAGGGACAGCCACCCGAAATGTTTCCACTTGTTCGATTTTCATAAAAATCCACCCTTTTTAAAGAATTCCGCTTTCGATTACAACTTTCTTTTCGAATGTATTCATTTCTGCATGTGTTCCAAGCGGAACAGAGATATTAGGACTGCAGTGTCCGATTTTAAACCCTCTTAAAGCCGGTTTGCCTGCAAGTTTTATGTAATGGGCCAGCACTTCATCAAGCGGAATCGAATTCTTTCGTTTTTGAGGAACGCAGTTATGAAAATCAGCGACGAGAATACCAGCTGCGTCTGTTAACTTGCCTGCCATATAAAGCTGATTCAGCATGCGGTCGACTGCATAAGGCTCTTCATCAATGTCTTCAATTAAAAGCAGTTTCTCTTTCGAATCAATCTCAAAAGCGGTACCGACCGAGCTTGTGATTAATGATAGATTCCCGCCAACAAGCTTACCGCTTGCTTTTCCTTCCAGCATGATTTCAAGGGGTGAAAGAGATTCATTATAAGTCAGAGGGCTGTTCTCAAAAAGCTGATGAAAATACTGTTTGGTTAACGGAAGAACACCTGCTTCCTCTCCAAAATCAGAGCTGAGCATAGGTCCGTGAAACGTAACGAGACCGGTCTTCTGTCTGATGGCTGTATGTAAAAAAGTAATATCGCTGTAGCCCCAGAAAATCTTCGGGTTCTTTTGAATAAGGTCATAGTCTAATAGAGAGGCCATTCGGGCTGTTCCAAAGCCGCCGCACGCGCAGATGATGGCTTTAACCTCTTGATCCTGAAACATCGTATGAATATCTTCTGCTCTTTCTTCATCTGTTCCTGCAAGATATCCGTATTCCCGTTCAATATGTTTGCCGAGCTTAAATTTCAAGCCTGTTTCTTCTAAAAAAGAAAGGGAGCGCTTAAGGTTCTCTTTATTCGGAGGACTTGCCGGGGAAATAATGCCGATTGTATCGCCTTTTTTTAAAGCCTGGGATTTTATCATGCTACTAGTCTCCTTTATATAGAAAAGGGATGTTCAATCAGCTGAACACCCCTTTTGCCTGGCTTACTTCTTATCTGCCCATTTTAATTCCAAATATCCGACAGGGTGACGGACGATGCCTGATACATCTTCATTTTGCAAGTAAACCTGGTTGTAGAAATGGATCGGAATGATCGGTGCTTCTTCAAATAAAATCTTTTCTGCCTTGTACAGCATGTCAAAGCGTTTTGCTTCGTCAGATTCATTTTTAGAGTCTTTGATTAATTGATCGTACTCAGCATTTGTCCAGCCTGTGCGGTTCATAGAATGTCCTGTTTGAAAGTTCTCAAGGAAGTTTACAGGATCGGCATAGTCAGCTAAGAATGAACTTCTTGAAAGCTGGAATTTCAATGCTTTTTGATCTTCTGCAAATACGTTCGCTTCAAGGTTCGCAAGTTTAACATCCACGCCTAAGTTTTCCTTAAACATTTGCTGAAGCGCTTCTGCAATTTTCTTATGCGTATCATCTGTGCTGTAAGTTAATGTGACTTCAGGAAGCTTGTCATAGCCTTCTTCTTTCATGCCTTTTTCAAGCAATGCTTTTGCTTCAGCTGCATCTGTTTTTACAAGATCGCCGCTTGCTTCGCGGAAGTCTTTGCCTGATGGATCTTTAAAGCCAGGAGAAACGAAGCCGTATGCAGCTGTTTCCTGGTTTTTCGTTACGAAATCAACGATTTGCTTTTGATCAACTGCCATTGCAAATGCTTTGCGGATGTTTACGTTCTGGAACGGTTCAAGAGTAACGTTCATGCGGTAGAAGTAATCTCCTGCCTGTTCTTCAACATTTGCTTTTCCTTCTTCAAAAAGAGATTCTGCCAAGTCAGCAGGCACGTCTGATGTATCCAATTCACCTGTTTGGTAGAGCTGGTATTCTGTATTAGTATCTTCTACGATCGCCCAATGAACGCCATCAAGCTTCACGTTTTTTGCATCCCAGTACTGATCGTTTTTCTTCATTACAAATTCCTTGTCATGCTCCCATGACTCGAGTGAGAAAGGTCCGTTGCCAACAAACGTGTCAGCTTCTGCAAACCAGTCTGGTGTTTCCGCAGCTACTTTTTCATTTACCGGGAAAAATGCCGGGTTCGCAATGACACTTAAGAAATATGCTTGAGGACTGATTAGCGTAACCTCAAATGTCTTTTTGTCAACAGCTTTCACTTTTACATCATCTGCAGAGCCAGTTCCGCTGTTGTAAGCTTCTCCGCCCTCAATGAAGTAGCCTAAAAATGCTGCTCCTGATCCTGTTTCAGGATTTAAAAGGCGTTTCCATGCAAACACGAAATCCTCAGCTGTTAAATCATCGCCGTTTGACCATTTTGCATTTTCGCGAATGTGAAACGTGTACGTTTTGCCATCTTCAGAAACGTCCCATTTCTCAGCCGCTGCTGCTTCAGGCTCATGATCTTTTCCTAAACGGGTAAGACCTTCCATTAAGTTGTTCAGCGCATTCCATGAAACAGCGTCAAATCCAATGACAGGGTCAAATGATGTTGGTTCAGCTCCATTATTCAGGTGCAAAATTTTCTCTTTTTCTTTTTCTTCTTTTTCTGTATCTTTTCCTGCACTCTCATTTGCTGTACATGCTGCAAGTACGAATACTAACAATGCAGTCAGGAACATAGCCATCCACTTTTTCATTGTTCTCCCCCTCTTATTCTTGATCTATAGGTTTATTTCATTGATGCTGCAGCTAATGCGCGGCTGTCCTGCAGCCAGCAGTCCACTTGGTGCTCTTTGCTCAATGCAGACGTAAAAGGATACACACGATCACAAACTTCCATTGCATGCTCACACCTTGGCGCAAACGGGCACCCTTCAGGAGGCGAAAATAAATCCGGAGGTGAACCTGCAATCGGAATCAGCTCTTCTCCTTCAATGTCAAGACGAGGGATGGAGCGAAGCAGTCCCTTTGTGTACGGATGCTGCGGCTGATAAAAAATTTCTCTTCTTGATCCTGCTTCCACGATTTTACCGGCATACATAACCGCTACTCGATCAGCTACTTGTGCGACAACACCCAAATCATGGGTAATCAGAATAATGGAAACGCCTGTTTTCTTCTGAATGTCGCGGAATAAATCGAGAATTTGAGCCTGAATCGTCACATCAAGAGCGGTGGTCGGTTCATCTGCGATTAACACTTCAGGCTCGCAGACAAGAGCCATCGCAATCACAATCCGCTGCCGCATGCCTCCGCTGAATTGATGCGGATACTGCTTTAACCGGGCTTCAGGGCTTGGGATGCCAACAAGATTCATCATCTCAAGTGCTTTTTGTTTTGCCTTTTCTTTCGGCATGCTTTCGTGCTGGATAATGCCTTCCATGATTTGATCACCTATGGTCAGCGTCGGATTCAGCGCTGTCATCGGATCCTGAAAGATCATTGATATTTCAGCGCCGCGAAGCTTTCTCAGCTCTTTTTCCTTCATTTTGGTTACGTCTTTTCCTTTAAAAAGGATAGAGCCTGAATCAATTGTTCCCGGCGGTTCAGGAATTAAGCGCATAATGCTTTGAGAAGTCACACTTTTTCCGCAGCCCGATTCTCCTACTATTGCGAGTGTTTCGCCTTTTCGCAAATCAAAGCTTACACCACGGACCGCTTTTACACTTCCCCCGTATGTTTGAAAAGAAACATGGAGTTCGTTTACTTCTAGTACTTTTTCCATGATGTTACCTCCTTAGCTTCGGATCAAGCGCATCCTGCAGTCCGTCTCCAAGCACGTTAAATGCAAACATCGTCAGAGAGATACAGAGGGCAGGAAAAAAGAGGCGCCACCAGTGTCCTGTTAAGATTGTTGAAAGAGCATCACTTGCCATCACACCCCAGCTTGCAAACGGAGCCTGAATCCCAAGACCGAGAAAACTCAGAAACGCTTCTGCAAAAATAGCAGAAGGAACAGTAAGTGTTATTTGAACAATAATCGGCCCCATTGTATTGGGCAGGAGGTTTTTCCTGATGATCCTGCTAGTTTTCGTACCGAATGATTTAGAAGCATGAACATATTCATAGTTTTTGATTTGAAGAACCTGTCCCCTTACGATCCTCGCCATGCCGATCCAGCCTGTGACAGTCAGCGCAACGATAATGGTAAACAAACCAGGCCCCATCACGACCATGAGCAAAATAACGACAAGCAAATAAGGAAGGCCATACAGAACTTCAACGACACGCATCATGTAATGGTCGATTTTTCCTCCTTTATAGCCGGCAATTCCGCCGTAAAGAACCCCAATCGCAAAATCAATTAATGCGGCAATCGCTGCCACGAAAAGCGAAATTCTCGCCCCGTACCAAGTTCTTGTAAAAACATCGCGGCCTAGTTCATCTGTACCGAACCAGTATTTAGCGGACGGAGGCAGATTTTGATCAGTCAGAATTTGTGTTCTGACGGAATGCGGTGAAATGATCGGCCCGAAAATGGCCATGAAGGCAATAAAAATCAAGAAGAGCAAGCCTGTCATGGCAAGCTTATTTTTACGCAGTCTTCTCCAGGCATCATGCCAGTAGGAAAGACTTGGTCTGACGACGGCTTCTGCATCCTGCTTGTCCCTGCTTTTTGGAACAAACCACTCATCAGGGATATCCCGGGAAAGATGAGGATCATGCTGTTTTCTAAGCTCCATTATCTTCCCTCCCTTTTATTTAATTGAATTCTCGGATCTAAAATTCCATATGCCACATCTACAAGGAACAGCATCACGATCAAAATTGTACTGTAAAAAACGGTCGTACCCATAATGACCGGATAGTCGCGGGTTCCAATGCTTTCTATAAAGTATTTTCCCATGCCGGGTATCGCGAAAATTTTCTCAATTACAAATGTTCCTGTTAAAATACTGGCCGCAAGCGTACCAAGAACTGTTACAACTGGCAGCAGTGCGTTTCTAAGCGCATGCTTGAACACGATTTTGACTGGTGAAAGTCCTTTTGCCCGGGCTGTCCGAATGTAATCCTGAGTAAGCACTTCAAGCATGCTTGACCTTGTCAGACGCGCAATGATCGCCATCGGTCCTGTTGCAAGCGCAAGTGTCGGCAAAATCATGTGCATCGGGCTCGACCAGGTTGCAGCAGGCAGTATTTTTAAATTAACAGCCAGATTTTGAATTAATAGGGTCGCCATAATAAAGTTTGGAACGGATATCCCGAGAACGGCGATTGTCATGGCTAAATAATCGATGAATCCGTTGTGGCGGAGCGCTGCAATAATGCCCAGCGCAATTCCCGAAAAGACAGCTACAATAAGCGTGACGATTCCAAGCTCAAAGGAAACCGGAAAGCCGCGGCCGAGCAGTTCATTGACTGTTTGAGAAGACTTTTTGATAGAAGGTCCAAAATCAAATGTGACAAGTGATTTCATGTACATCGCATATTGTACGGGCAGCGGTTCATCTAAATGGTAATAAGCTTCAAGATTTCGCTGAACCGCTTCGCTTGTCCCGCGTTCCTGATTAAAAGGCGAACCGGGAATCGTATGCATCAGAACGAACGTGAGCGTAATGATCAGCCAAAGTGTAAGGATCATGGAAAGCAGACGTTTAAAAAGATATGTATTCATAAATTCTCACTTCCTAACAGAATGTCGTTCTCATCGCAAGCTCCGTCATCACGAGCATTGCCCGGTAAGCCTCGAGAATGTCGCGTGCCTGGTAGCGGACAATCGTGGTGTTTTCAACAAGCTTTGTTCCCGGCATAAGCGCAGCCCATTCAGCCTGTCCGTAATTGGCAAACTCGATTGCTAATAGCGGATTGTCCGGAGGAGTGAGCGGTTTAACGTTTTCTCTGTTTTTAATGGCGAGGGCTGTCTTTTCTTTGAGCAGCTCTCCTGCTTTGACAGGTGTCAGTGATTTAACGACAGACCTTGAAATGGTCTCCTTTACGACAGCTGTCGTGATATTCGGTATGAGCGCTTCCGCTTCCATTGCCGCCTGATCATCTCCGGCAACCATCAATACCGGTACCCCGTGATAGCCGGCAACATAAGCATTAAAGCCTAATTCTCCAACAGCCGTATCATTTATGTAGATCTCCCTGACCCCAAAAATCATCGTATGTGACATCACGCCTTTTTTTGAAGCGCGTGCATGATACCCGACAAACATCGCACCGTAAAAACTGTCATCAAGTCCCTGCACCATGCTGTATGGTTTTACATCTCCCGTAATCAGCTGTGTTTCCGGATGCAGTCTTTCGATCAGCAAATTGTTCATTTTTGAATGACTGTCATTGACAATGACCTCTTTTGCACCATGGTCAAAGGCAGATTGGATGACATAATTGGCTTCATCCGTCATGATTTGACGGCCCCGTTCGTAATTGTGCTTAGATGAATTCACATGTGTCTCATCTGCGAGTCCAGTGATTCCTTCCATATCAACTGAGACATATATCTTCACCCAGATTCCCCCTGTTTATATTTCCAATTTTCTTAAAATTATAAATTAAATATCATTACTTTACAATAACATTTACATAAAAATACACAATCCCGAATACATTTACTTCATTTACCATGGATAAAAAGTCCTAATAAATACACATTTTAGTAGATTGAAATGTGCAGGAAAACCTATCTTCCAAGTCAATAGATAGAGTAAAAGAATGAATTTTTCAGGAGTTTTAAAAAACAATAATTTTAATAGCAAGCACGAAAAACCCTTTATTTATAAAGGGTTTTAATGACCATTCATCCGAGATCTCGTTACACCCGGCAGGTACACGGACAAATATCCCGATCTGCATACTTTCCATTCGGCCAGATTTGTTCCGCCTGCCGGAAAACAGTTATTTAGACTCCCTGCCGAATTTCACGTGCATAAGCTTCGCCCATCTAAATACCTTCTGCTTCTCTGATAACTTTAAACGTCCCTGTTCCCTTGGCCACTATTTTTCCAGAGGAATCTCTGATTTCACCTTCCAAAAAAGCAAGCTTATAACCAAGCTGCAAAACGTTTGCTTCTGCGAAAATGTCACCTTCTGAAATGGCTGCCAAGTATTGCGTGTTTAGGTTTAATGTTGCACAACTAGTTTTCGTAATGGATCTAAGCAGCATGCCCTGGATAAAATCCAGCATTGTCGCATGAACACCGCCGTGCAGCGTTCCATTTGCATTCAGTACATGTTCTTTGATTGTGAGCTTAATTTTTACGGAATGCTCTTCAAAATGAATGATTTCAATTCCCATATGGTTGAAAAAAGGGCTGCTTTCAAAGCTTTCCCGAATATCCTGAACGAGAATGGCCACGTGCGTTCATCCTTTCTTATTTGGCAGTGAATTGAGGCTTTCTTTTTTCTAAGAAGGCAGACGTTCCCTCATTTTTATCATCAGTTGAAAAAAGAACAGCCTGCGCAAGCTTTTCAATCACTAGTCCTGTTTTTTGATCTGCATCAAATCCTGCATGTACAGCAAGCTTCGCAAGTTTTACCGCAAGAGGACCTTTTGAAAGAATTTGTCCTGCTGCTTCCTCGGTTTTTTCCTGCAGCTCTTCGATGCTTGCAATCTCCGACACGAGCCCTATTCGGTACGCTTCCTTCGCATCAATGATTTTCCCTCTTAGAATCATATCCATTGCAACACCTTTTCCAACAAGTCTTGCTAGCCGCTGTGTTCCGCCGGCACTTGGTATGATGGATAAATTCAGCTCAGGCAGTCCGAACTTGGCATTTTCTGAAGCAATCCGGATATCACATGCCATCGCAAGCTCGCAGCCTCCGCCAAGTGCAAACCCATTCACCATGGCGATTGTTGGTTTATCGTAGGCTTCTATGTAATCATAAACCTGCTGCATGCCTCCGCGGTTAAAGACATCAAGTGCTGTTCTTGACTTCAGCTGGCCGATATCAGCCCCTGCAGCAAATGATCTTTCGCCGCTTCCGGTAAACACCACACATCCGGTCTCATCATCTGATGCAAGGATTTCTAAAGCTTCCATCATTTCAATTAACGTTTCTTTGTTTAAGGCATTTCGAAGCTCAGGTCGATTGATGACAAGATAAGCAAGTCCATTTGATTTTCTGATCTCAATATTTGCAAAAGCGTTCATTTTTCTTCAGCTCCTTTTTTTCAGCAGTTTAAAGTCTGCCTGGCTTTTCGCAATCAGGGACTTGTGTTCGTCGAAGACCCAGCCTTCAGCAGATGCCATGCCCTCAAAACAGTGCGTCACCTTAGCCCTGCATAATAATGACGACTTGACGGATGAATCAAAAATGGTTGTGGTTAAGGCAATTGTTGCAGAAGGAGCACCTCCCGCTTTAGAAGCAGCTGTTCCCATGGCAATATCAAGCATCGTGTAAAAAATCCCGCTTCCAATCGTTTCGGAATCTGCAAGATGCTCTTTTTCAATCACAGCGGAAATGATAATCTCTTCTCCTTGATTCTGCTCCCTCCTAAGGGACAAATGGTCAAAAAAAGATGAATGCATAATGTCCAGCATCTGCCCCGCTCCTTTTTGCTCCTTATATGAGTTCAATCATCATGGCCATTCCCTGGCCGCCCCCCACACAGAGCGTCGCCACACCAAGCCTGCGATCACTCCGTTTCATCTCGTGAACCAGCGTCGTCACAATTCTTGCACCTGTCGCGCCCAGTGGATGGCCTAGTGCAATGGCCCCGCCATTTACGTTGACTTTTTCCCTATCAAGCTCTAACTCTCTGATTACAGCAAGGGCTTGAGAAGCAAATGCTTCATTCAGTTCAAATACATCAATATCGCCGATGCTTTTATTGGTTCTTTCTAAAAGCTTCCGCACAGCTGGTACCGGACCAATGCCCATAATTTCAGGGGAAACACCTGCAGCCGCCCAGTCTACTACTCTCGCAATCGGCTTTATATTGAGTTCCTTTGCTTTGCTTTCTGTCATCAGAACTAAAGCGGCTGCCCCGTCATTCCGTCCGCATGCATTTCCAGCAGTCACTGTCCCTGACTTTCTGAATGCTGGTTTTAATTGTGATAACTTTTCATAGGTTGTTTCAGGGCGCGGATGTTCATCTGTACTAAATAAAGTAGACCCTTTCTTATGAGGAACATCAATCGGCACAATTTCATCCTGAAAAAGCTGATTTTGATTTGCCTTCTCCGCTCTCTTTTGACTTTCAAGGGCAAAGGCATCCTGATCTTCTCTGGAAATCTGATATTTCTCGGCCACATTTTCAGCTGTAATGCCCATGCCGAGGTGCTCCCCGAACGTTTCCTTTGGCTGCTGCCCGTTCTCTTTATTCGAATCAACTAAATGAGCGGCATCTCCGCCAAAACGGGAGCCTCGAAGATAAATCGGTGCCTGGCTCATGTTCTCCGTGCCGCCGGCTACTACTATTTCCGCCTGGCCTGACTGGATTTGCTGCACAGCAGAGGCAATAGCCTGCATGCCTGAAGCGCAGAGCCGATTAATTGAAAATGCAGGAGCTGTTTCTGGAATACCAGCCCGCAGAGCTGCAACTCTCGCAACATTAGAGGCAAGGGTTGTTTGTCTGACTTCCCCTAAAATGACTTCATCGACCTGTTCTGCAGGAACTCCGGCTCTATTAAGTGACTCCTTTATCGCATAGGAAGCCAAAAAACTGGCCTCAACATCTTTTAACGCTCCTCCGTACCGGCCGATTGGTGTTCGCACGGCACTTGCTATTACAATGGTTTCCATAGTTTCGTTGCTCCTTCCTTTATTGATATTGCTTTTTCAATTGACCTGCTATGATGTTTTTCTGAATTTCTGAAGTGCCTTCATAGATCCTAGTAATCCGTGCATCCCGGAAAAATCGCTCGATTGGGTAATCAGCAATATAGCCGATACCGCCATGTACCTGAACGGCTTTATCCGCCACCCGGTTATACACCTCTGATCCGAACAGCTTCAGCATCGCCGCCTCTTTAATCACCTTCATGCCTTCGTCCACCATCCACGCTACCCGGTAGGTAAACGACCGAAGCGCTTCAATTTCCATCGCCATCTCTGCAATCATATGGGAAACTGCCTGATGTTCAAATATAGGTACATCAAATTGCACTCTTTCCTTTGAATACGTCATCGATAGGTCAAGCAGCTTTTGACACGATCCCAGATTTCTGGCCGCAAGACCGGCACGTCCATTTGCGAGGATTTTAAGAGCATTCACATACCCCTGACCCTCTTCACCAAGTATATTTTCAGCGGGAACCTCACAATCTTCTAAAATAATTTCAGCTGAATGGGAACCGCGGAGCCCCATTTTCTTTTCAACAGCTCCTACTTGAAATCCCGGAAAATCTTTCTCTATGATAAAAGACGTGATGCCCTTTGCTCCTTTTGAAGAGTCCGTTACGGCCATCACAGTAAATACATCTGCCTCAGTCGCATTTGTGATGTAATGCTTCGTGCCGTTAAGAATATATTTATCTCCCTTTTTCACAGCAGAGGTTTTAAGATTTGTTGCATTAGAGCCGGCGCTCGGCTCAGTCAAGGCAAAGGCGCCGATTTTCTCGCCGCTCGCCATGGCAGGCAGGTACATCTGCTTTTGCTGTTCATTTCCCATTTCGACAATTCCGACTGTTCCAATACCTGTATGAGCGCCGATTAACGTCGTATATCCATTATGAGTTGCACCGATTTCTTCATATAAAGCACATTTTCCGACCATTCCGATGCCAAGTCCTCCGTATTGCTCCGGAATGCTTAATCCGAAAAGCCCCAGTTCCTTTGACATGGCAATAATCCGTTCAGGTATCGCATTTGATTCCTCAATTTCCATTGCAACAGCTTCAACTTCTGTTTGAACAAAATCACGGACACTCCGTTTTAAAAATTGAATATCCTCATCAAATTGAAAGTTCATGAGCTTGCCTCCTAGCTGTATTCATAAAATCCTCGTCCGCTTTTTTTCCCTAGCCAGCCTGCCTTTACATATTTCACAAGGATCGGACAAGGACGGAATTTTTCGCCAAGCGTTTTATAAAGATATTCCATATTCCTGAGCCTCGTATCGAGCCCGACTAAGTCAGCAAGTTCAAGCGGCCCCATTGGATGATTTAAGCCAAGCTTCATCGCCTTATCGATATCCTGAACAGAACCGACTCCCTCCATCACCATTGTCATCGCCTCATTTCCGATCAGACAATTCATGCGGCTGACAGCAAAACCTGGAAACTCATTAATCTTTACGCATTCTTTTCCAAGTGCTTCTCCAAATTTAAAGCACGCATCAATCGTTTCCTCGGATGTTTCCAGACCGCAAATGACTTCGATCAGCTTCATTTTTGGCACAGGATTGAAAAAGTGAAGCGCAATGCACTGTTTGGGGCGGCTTGTTTGGGCACCGATTTCAGTCGGGCTCATTGTCGATGTATTGGTTGCCATAATCGCTGAAGGTTTAGCAAAGCGGTCAAGCTCTTTAAACACGCTGATTTTCAGTTCCATTACTTCAAGCACGGCTTCAATAATGAGATCTGCGTCTTCTGCTGCCTGTTTTAGATCAGTAGTGTAGATCATGCTGGCTTCTGAATCTGTCTTGCCTATCTTTTCAAATTGTTTTGACACATAGGCCCGGCAAGTATCCAGCGATTGTTCATGAATATCCTGAACAACAACTGAAAACCCTGCAGCCGCACATGCAAAAGCGATCCCGCGGCCCATCGTTCCTGCACCAATCACACTGACTTTTTGCACAGAATCCCCCCTATTTCACTGCTGCCTTTTTGTTGTCATATGTGTAAAAACCTTTGCCGGTTTTTCTGCCGAGCTCTCCTTTTTCCACCTTTTCTTGGACGATCTTGGCAGGCTTATCACACTCGTTTCCGCTTTCCTCGTAGCGCTGCATTCTGACAAAATAGTTGACATCAATGCCGGTCAGATCCATTAAGCCGAACGGGCCAATCGGATGATTCAGCGCTTTTGTACAAACGAGGTCGATTTCTTCAAAGGTTGCATAGCCATTTTCAAGCAGATACACCGCTTCATCCATCAGCTTTCCTAAAATGCGGTTGGCAATAAATCCTGAGATTTCTTTGTTCAATAACACTGGCAGCTTATTAATCTTTTTCACAAAGTCCATCGACGTTTGAGCAGTTTCATCAGAAGTGTGCGGTCCTTTCACAACTTCCACAAGTTCCATTACTAAAGCAGGGTTGAAGAAGTGAATGTTGCAGACCTTATCGGGACGGCCAGTTACATCAGCTATTTTTGAGCTGACGATTGTTGAGCTGTTTGTGGCCAGAATGGCATGCGGTGGCGTGATCTCATCCAGCTTCTTAAATAGCGCTCTTTTTACATCCAGCTTTTCAACGATCGCTTCAATAACAAGATCTGCTTCCCTTAATTCATCAAGAGATGCGGTAAACGAAATCCGGCTGAACGCAGCTTCAACTTCCTCTGCAATGAACCTTCCCTTCTTCACTCGCTTCTCCATTTGTACACCTAAAAACTGCTTTGCTTTTTCAAGGCTTTCCCCGTTTACATCCTGCAATGTAACTGGATATCCTGCAAGTGAGCAGACCATCGCGATTTGCGATCCCATCGTCCCCGCTCCAATCACAGCTACTCTTTCAATTGATTCAATTCCCATTTAGGTTGTCCCCTCTCTCTGATTCTTCTTTTATCAGCAGACGTTTTAATAGTTTTCCAACCGTATTCCGCGGCAGGCTGTCTCTCACTTCAAACTGCTTTGGAACTTTATAGGGTGTCAGTTTTGTATAGCAATAGCCTCTCAGCTCTTCTTTATCAATTGTCTTCCCAACCTTTGGAACAACATACGCTTTCACTCTTTCTCCGAGCTCTTCATCAGGCAGACCTACAACAGCCGCTTCCTTCACATCCGGATGTTCATAGAGGACACCTTCAATTTCCTGCGGATAAATATTAAAGCCGCCCAAAATGATCATTTCTTTTTTGCGGCCGACGATATAAAAGTAGCCTTCATCATCCATCGTCGCCAGATCCCCGGTATACAGCCAGCCATTTTGCAGCGCAGCGTGTGTTTC
The DNA here is from genome assembly GCF_030817055.1 of Bacillus sp. V2I10. Classification (NCBI taxonomy): domain Bacteria; kingdom Bacillati; phylum Bacillota; class Bacilli; order Caryophanales; family Bacillaceae; genus Bacillus; species Bacillus sp. V2I10. Next base: position 4,145,206 of record NZ_JAUSYV010000001.1, read on the forward strand.
AGCTTCATTGTTCCAGTAGCCTTTCATAATTTGCGGACCCTTAATCAAAAGCTCCCCGACACTTTTTGGCCCTAGCTCCCGGTTGTCCTCATCCACAATCATGCAGTCTGTTTCTGGAACCGGAATACCGATGCTGCCGATTTTTCTTTTGCCAAACGGAGGGTTGCGGTGTGTGGAAGGAGAAGCTTCTGACAATCCGAATCCTTCCCCGATCCGCGTTCCCGTCAAGCGTTCAAAGCGCTGAATGATTTCAACCGGAAGCGGAGCAGATCCTGACGAACATAACTTTAGACAACTCAGCTTTGCCTCTTCAATCTCAGGATGATTGACAAAAGCGATGTACATCTTCGGTACGCCCGGAAAAAAAGTAGGCCTATGCTTTTTGATTTTTGCAAGCACATCATCAATCTCGAACTTTCTGAATAAAAGCAGTCTGCCTCCAATGAAGATCCCCAGATTCATTCCGCTTGTCATTGCGTACACATGATAGAGCGGTGTTGCGATCAGCACCGTTTCTTTTCCCTGAACCATCGAATCCCCGTACATTAGGCAGCTTTGATAGACGTTTGCTGTCAGATTAAAATGTGTCAGCATCGCGCCCTTCATTTTCCCTGTAGTTCCGCCTGTGTACTGGATAACTGCCACATCTTCCTTCGCATTGATTTCAGCAGGACTTTTTAAAGGAATCCCAAAGGCTATTAACTCTTCAAGCTTCAGATAACGGCCGTCTGAGTCTGGCAGCTGAGAAGCCATCATATGTCTGAAGGAATACAGGTCGCTGACTTCATTAATTGTTTTCATGCCCGAGGCATCTGCAACGATCGAAGTCACTTCAGCATCTGTCACGATTTGAAGCAGCTCTCTTGCTGTGTACATCGGATTAATCTGCACCACGATCAGCCCCAGTGCATGAGCGGCGTAATATGAAATGACGTAATCGGGGTGATTGGCAAGCATTAATCCAATGCGCTCACCCTTTTTGAACCCCATTTCGTTCCATTTGCCTGCAAGCAAATCGACTTTGCTCTTAAGCTCCAGATATGATAGTTCTTCCTCTTCAAAAATAATCGCGGTTTGCCCGCCATAGCGTTCGGCCGTTTTCTCAAGCATCGTATAAACGGACTGTTCCGGAATATGAACCTCCCCGTGCTGATAAAAAGAATGCCAGGGACGCTGAATCGCACGCTCCACACTACCTCCTCCTTACTTTCCGATTGCGGCATGATTATCTGCGGCAAGGTCCACTTTCGAATTAGGTCTTACAAAAACAGTGAACAAAATCCCGAATAACGTAATCAGACCGGCCATGAAGATGATGGACAAATCAAAGCCAGCCGCACTGTTATCACCGGATGATCCCACGATATAACCTGTAATTAAAGGTCCAACAATGCCCGCCAGGTTGCCAGATGAAGTTAAAATACTCGTCATCAGCCCGCCGCGCTCCGGAAGCAGATGGATGATAATGGTTGGTCCTATCGTTAAAATTCCATAAGTAAGACCTTTTGCAAAGCACATTGCTATAATGACCCAGACGGCATTTGTAATAAAAGCCGTTGAAGCGAGCAGCAGCGCACCCATGATCATGGCCAGTCCAACGACATACACCCTGGAAATCCGCCAGTCCTTATTCCGTTTAAACATTCTGTCCGATAAAACGGAAACGCCGATATAAACTCCGACTGAAACAACGCCAATGCCTGATACCGCATAGCCCATCTCAATGTTTGACATGTTGACGATTTTTACTAAGTAAACAGGCAGCCACACGGCAAACCAGACAACAAGCAGGTAGGTTGAAAAATATGCTAGCGTCGTGAACAAGGCTGAAGGCCTAGACAGCAGGATTAAAAAAGCTTTTATATCAAGCTTTTCAAGCTGCTTCTTCTTCGGTTTTTCATCTTCTTCCAGTTCTTCAGCTCTTGGAACGCCGCGCGTGAATTGAAACGCGACAAACCAGACAATACTTGCCGCTCCTAAAAAGGCGAAGGCAACGCGCCATCCGAAAATGTGGATAAGCGCTACAAGAATTGGCGCCGCAACCATCGCACCTAACGTAGCTCCTGAAACAACTACAGAATTAGCAAGACCGCGAAGCTTCGGAGGAAACCAAGTATTTGCATGGTTATAGGCAATCGGGCTGAACGGACCTTCAAAAGCACCCAGTAAAAAACGGTAAAGCAGCAGCAATGGCAGACCTGCAATGGCAAGCACACCTATCTGCAAGACTGCCCATGTCAGCATCAGAAAGCCGAGCACTTTTTTTGCTCCGATCCGGTCGGCCCATGCTGCTCCGAAAATCCCTGTTACCGGGTACAGCCAATAATAACTGCTTCCGACAAGACCCCAATCGGCATAAGAAAGATTAAATTCCTTCATAATCGGTACAGCTGCAAGACCCGTAATCGATTTATCCGCAAAGTTAATGAACATCCCAAAGAACAGTAAAACAAGCACAGTCCAGCGCATCTAACTCCCCCTATCCGCTCTTGCTCAATTTTCTTCCAGTACACGTCTTGCGATGATCAGACGCTGAATTTCGTTTGTTCCCTCATAAATTTTCGTAATCCGGGCATCGCGGTAAAAACGCTCTACTGGATAATCCGAAACATAGCCCATTCCCCCGTGAATCTGTACCGCTTTGTCCGCTACCCGATTGAAAACATCTGAAGCAAACAGCTTTGCCATCGATGCTTCCTTAATGACCTTTTTACCTTCATCAATCTTAGAAGCAGCCATGTATGTAAGTGTTCTGGCAGCTTCCGTTTCCGTCGCCATATCGGCAAGCATCCATTGAATCGCCTGATTATCAGCAATCGGTTTTCCGAATTGAACCCGCTCTTTTGCGTATGAAGCTGAAAGCGCTAACAACTTATCGCACGATCCAACTGCTCTTGCTGCAAGCCCCACACGTCCCTCGCTCAAAATCTTCAGCGCAGACATATATCCCATGCCGACTTCCCCGATTACATTTTCCTCAGGCACCACGCAATCTTCAAAAATCAATTGTGCGGTATGAGATCCGCGCAGCCCCATTTTCTTATCTTTTTTTCCGAGCATGAATCCCGGAAAATCTTTTTCAATCAAAAATGCGGTAATTCCCCCTTTTGCTCCTTTTTCCTTATCTGTTAACGCGAAGACTGTAAAAACATCAGCAACCGGCGCATTCGTAATGAAATGCTTTGTCCCGTTCAATATCCACTGATTTCCCCGTTTTTCTGCACGAGTTGCAAGGTTCGTAGCATCGGAACCAGCACCGGGCTCTGACAAAGCAAACGCGGCGATTTTCTTTCCGGCTGCCATATCAGGCAAATATTTTTGCTTCAGCTGTTCGGAAGCAAGCTTCACTAAACCAGTGCTTCCGATTCCTGTATGTGCACTGATTAAGCTGACAAAACCATTATGCGTATGCCCGAGCTGTTCAAGCACCACTGCTTTTCCAACCGCATTCAGCCCGATCCCGCCGTACTCTTCTGGAATGCTGATGCCGAAAAGACCAAGGTCCTTCGCCTGCTCTACTAAATGATCCGGAATCTTGTCTTCATCCTCAATCTGCTGTGCGTATGGTTCAACCTCATTATCTACAAAGCTCTTCACCATTTTCTTCATTTGTTCAATTTCCTGAGTAACCGTTGCCTGCATCTATATATCCCCCTTTTAGATTCTTAGTTTGATAGATGCAAGAAGTGTGCCAACTGTGGAAAAGCTGAGTTAGCGCGAGTGTCAGGAGCAGAAGATTCATTTTTGAATCATACCTGTCGATATAGGAGGATTTTTGTGATTCATTTTTGAATTGGAGGATTCAGGATTGAATTAATTGAAAAACCGGTCTCTTGCACTCTCGATTAAAACGGTTTTTTTCTTTTTCTTCAAAAGTTCATAAGCCGTGCGGATGAATTATACCGGCTGCCTTAAGCTCCCTATTGATACAAAGGCTTTAAACACTGTACCCTGCAGAACATCTAATGCATCTTCTTTATTCACGACATATAAAAAAGCCGTTTTATATAACTTGGAGCTTTCTAATTTAATCAGCTCTTCAAATGCTTCTTCATTTCTTCTTATTGCTTCACTACTGTATGTACATGACTCCTCTCCTATCATATGTTAGAGGAACCTCGTGTAAGAAAAGTTTCAAAGTGATGAAATCTACATCGTTATACAAAAATATGTAAAATAGTGGTATCATTTTAAAAAAAGAGAGGGGATGAAATCATGACAGTGTTACTTCGCAGCACGATGCTTAAAGCGATGCTATCTGCTGACAAAACGTTTGATGGCGTATTCTACACCGGCGTAAAAACCACGAAAATCTATTGTTTACCCTCCTGTCATGCAAAAAAGCCGCTTCCAGAGAATGTGATTTTTTTCCAATCGGCAGCCGATGCTGAAAACCAGCAATTCCGCTCATGCAAAAAATGTTTTCCTGATTTTCTGCAAAGTAAATGGATTGATCATAAGAGTTACATAGAATTAATCCCTCCAAATGATTTTGCCTTCAGTGAATGTCTTGTGTTTCTCGGAAGATCCTCTGCTGAAGTTCTTCACCATGTCGAAGAGGGGTTCCTGCTCAAATGGATCGAAATCGATGGTAATAGGGTGATGATGAAGGTGTCAATGAAGCAAGATAGACTAGTCATTGAATTCCCTGATCTTACACCTGACAAGTTCACCCGTGTACAAGCAGCCAAATACATCTGGACTCTATTTGATTTAGACAGGGACATGCAGCCTTTTTACGAGCTTGCTGAAAAGGATGAACTATTAAGAAACGTCGTCACTAAGCATTACGGACTACGGATCATTGGCATTCCCGATTTGTTTGAAGCATTGACCTGGGCGATCATTGGCCAGCAAATTAATCTTAATTTTGCCTATATACTAAAAAGAAGATTAATCGAACAGTTCGGTGAGTGTCATCATTTTGAAGGAAGACAGCTGTGGCTTTTTCCTAAACCTGAAGTGATCGCTTCTCTTGAGATATCAGATCTCCAAAACCTTCAATTCACAACGAGAAAAGCAGAATATATTCTTGGCATTGCGAGGGAGATGGCGAACGGCGATCTTTCTAAAGAAAAGCTGCTTCGCTTAGAAACGGATGAAGCACGTTCTCTTCTGCTAAGCATTCGCGGTGTAGGAGCATGGACAGCGGATTATGTCATGATGAAATGCTTAATGGACACTTCTGCTTTTCCTGCTGCAGATGTCGGCCTGCATCATGCTATAAAAGCTCAGCTGGGTTTAGAGAGGAAGCCTTCAATGGATGAACTAGTAAAACTCTCTGAAGGATGGCAGGGATGGGAAGCGTATGCAGTATTTTATTTATGGAGGTCGTTGTATCAATAATAAAAAAGCGGGTTATTCTTCCTTGCACTTTGATTGCAGCGCTGCTCATTTATTTTTATGGCTTATACCACTCTTCCCCATTAGCGAGGGATTTCCCGGTACCAGTGAGCGCAAAGCTTAGTGAGTCTTCTAATGATAAAGCCTACGAGGAATACAGCTGGTCACTCGCTTCAGAGGAGAATGGTCTCCCTGCTGCTTATTTGCTTGCCATCAGACTTTGGGGCTGGAAGAAAATCGATCAGTTGGGGGCTTTGACACATGCCCATCAAGCTATGATATATTTGTATGATTTTACAGAAAAAGTAGCCCGTTTTGGGGTGTTTTTTATTTTTATCTTGATGGCTATGCGTCAGTACCCCTTTAAGCATTTGGTGATACTTATTTTATTAAATTGAATGTCCTTTTATTATTAGTCACATACTAAAAAAAAGAGGAAGGATGAAATCGAATGGGAAAAATGAATAAAGAAGCTGCTCCTAATAACAACTTGTCTTCAAAAGAAATTCGGTCCTCAAAATTAGTTTCATCTAAACATGAAAATGATTATGAATTCTCAGAAGAACTTGCTGATGGTGGAGAACGGAACGAAATCATTACAAGACAAGAAGATCATTAAGAAACATGATAAACATCCTTCGGGGTGTTTTTTACATTTTAATACTATGTCCACGACTACTTAACGTCGAAGTACTATCAAAACGCTACGTTAAGACGTATCTTAATGTGGTGGTACCCTTGGCTTTGACAACGCACAAGAAAAATGGGAAGAAACTGGACGTCATTTCTCAGACTGATTATCTATTTATTGTAAAAAATGAATAAAAAAAGCTCAGCGCAAGCTGAGCTCTTTTTCAATAATATGGTGAAATCATCAAGTAAACAATGACACCCGTAAAGCTTACATATAACCAGATCGGCATACTCCAGCGGACAATCTTGCGGTGTTTTGAAAGCTGGCCTGTCCAGCCCCAGACAAGTGAGAACAGGGCAAGCGGAACAATGATTGCAGCAAGGAAGCTGTGTGTAATCAGAATGAAGAAATATACATTTCGAATGAAACCTTCTCCGCCAAAACGCGTTGTTTCACCTGACATGTAGTGATACGTCAGATAAGACACACAAAAAAGCAATGTCGTAGTAAAAGCGGCTAAAATAAAGCCTTTATGCAGCTTCACATTTTTCTTAATAATAGAGACAAGCGCTATGACTAGAAAAACAAACGTAAAGCTGTTCAGTACGGCATTTATCCGCGGAAAAATATGAATATCAAATTTAACTTCGCCGCCATAGCCTATCGGCAAAAAGAACAAACCAAGAATAATCGCATTTACGACAAGGGAAAGTGTGACGATAATCGCTGTATAATTCTTGCCTGTGCGAGCTGTTTCTTCCATAAGTATTCTCTCCTCATGATTCAATATGTTTTATTGTACCACGAGATTATGTGCTAATATTCGACAATTGTATGAAGGATGCTCCTGCAAACTGCTCGGGTTCGGGAGGCGTTTTATTGGACAGGCTGTCCGAAACATAATCCATACTTCTTCAGCTTTCTCACAATCGTAGGCTGGCTGCTGTCTAGAGCTTCAGCAATTTCATAGGTCGTTTTGTACTTTTTAACCGCAAGCGACAAGATCTTCTCCTCAGCAAGCTCTGCCGCTTCCTTCAGTGTGACAATTTTAGAAATATGGATGGGTCCTTCCTGCCGCTTATACTCTGAAGGGAGATGCCGGGTATTTAATAAATCCTCTTCGCTGATTAAGACGAGTCTTTCAATTAAATTCGCAAGCTCCCTTACATTTCCAGGCCAGCTGTATGAGTAAAAAAAATCTTTAAGAGCCGTATCCATCCGTTTCTTCTTCGCATACCTTTTGTTGGCTTTTTCCAAAAAAAGCTCCGTCAGCGGCAGGATATCGCTTTTTCGGTCCCTTAGCGCAGGAATAAGAATCGGGACAACATTTAAGCGGTAGAATAAATCCTCACGGAACTCTCCGTTTTGAACCATATCCTTAAGATCTTTATTTGTGGCGGCAAGGATTCTGAGATCCACTTTTTGGGGTGAAGTTCCGCCTACGCGCTGAATTTCTTTTTCTTGTATGACACGCAGCAGCTTTACCTGAAGACTTAGCGGCAGCTCGCCGATTTCATCCAAAAACACGACACCCTTGTGCGCCATTTCAAACATGCCTGGTTTCCCATGTTTATTCGCTCCCGTAAAAGCGCCTGCTTCATAGCCAAACAACTCCGATTCAAGCAAATCAGCAGGGATCGCCCCGCAATTCACTTTAATGAACTCACCCTTTCTTGCACGGGCACTTTTGCTGTAAATGTAGCGGGCAAGCACATCCTTGCCGACTCCAGTTTCCCCTAGGATTAAAATTGTTGCATCTACATTCACCACTCTGTCAGCCGTTTCATAAATGGAGACCAATTCTTTGCTTTTAATGACGACATCTCCGTTCAAATCCGTTTTTCCTTTTAACCTCTCAATTTCTTTTTTATAGCTGTCATTCAATTTCGTCGCTTTCCGCAATGCACTTTGAAGATCGTTAAGCTCTGAGAGATCACGAATATTTGTCACGATGCTCTCGATTTCGCCTTTATCGTTAAATACCGGATTGCCGGTGAGGAGTGTTTCTTTCCCTGCCCGGTTTAGCTGAACGACGGAAACACTCCGTTTTTTATCTAATACTTTATGAGTGACTGAATTTTCAAGAATACCGCGGTTAATAAGGGCATTCACATTTTTCCCGATATAGTAATCTTTCGGAATGCCGGTTATCCGCTCAATCGCTGAATTCGTCTTTAACGTAATTCCCTCTTTATCTGTAATATAAATGCCGTCATATGAATTTTCGATAATTGCATCAAGTTCCCGATTAACCCTCTTCGACTCCTTAAGCTCATTTATCAAGGAAATCAGCTCAGTGGAAACGGTTCCAATATAGAGATTGTCAGAAGAATCGGCAAGCTTTGTCTTCATAAAAATACAGCTTGAACCATTGCTGCTCGCATGGATCAGTTTCCCGCCTTCGAGTTCTTCCCACACATCAAATAACTCGCTGACTATCATATTTTGAACGTCCATGCGCTTGGTAAATTTCAGGACAACTTCATTGCTGTGTAAAATGATATGGCTGCTTGACGTCACAATACATGGAAAAGGAATACATTCAGTGATCTTCACATTCATCCCTGTCACCTCTCTATTTTCAGCTGCTGATACTGAAAATGAAGGTCTGATAGAGCGGCAACAATCGCATGAATTGCTTTCCCGTAGTAGTTTTCTTTTACATGCTGAACGACTTCATCCACACCATGCAAAAGACTGTAGCCCCGAAGCAGGCGTCCGACGAAATCTCTCCCGTGTTCTGTCGCAAGTGTACAGGACGCTTCTAAAATCACCGCATACCTTTTATCAATTTCAACCGTAATGGTCAGCATATCATATACATTTTTTGCAGCCATTCCTGCTGGCAAACGTGCATGGCCGGCAATAAACATCGTCTGTGAATGCATCGTGCAGCCCGTCCTTTCGACAAAAACCCCAATTTGATACTGACTTACTTCTTTATTTATCGGGGGAATCCTGCTTTATTTTTGGGATTCGCCGTGATTTTCGCGTTATGAGATGACGCCTTGTGTTCTAAATTATTGGCCCAACACTTTTTATATGATTTGGAGCAGCAGAAGTAATTAATTCCGCTACTTTTCATAATAATTCCGAGACTTTCCAACTTAATTCCGAGACTTTCCGACTTAATTCCGTATAAATGTGAACAAAAGTGAATTCCTATAAAGGGCTAACGCTCCAATCCAATTCCCCTGCCGCAAAAAAGGGGCACCTTAAAAATATTAACAAAAACCCGCAGCTCCCCGCCGCAGGCTTCCACATTTACCTTTTTACTTTTTCCTTAGCCTCTTCAAACGGCCAGCTGGGCAGCATACTCGAAAGCGCTTTATCTTCACGGTATCCTAAAACGTATTCCGCCTGCATGATCGTGTGGATCTCTCTTGTTCCCTCATAAATGACCGGTGCTTTTGAATTTCTCAAGAAGCGTTCGACTGGATATTCGTTGGAATATCCATATGCCCCGTGAATTTGCACGGCATCGTTAGCTGCTTCGTTCGCGAAATCACAGGATTGCCATTTTGCAAGTGACGTTTCTCTCGTATTGCGCTTGCCTTCGTTTTTCAGGCATCCTGCGCGGAATACCAGCAGCCGTGACATTTGATAGCCCGCTTCCATTTTTGCGATCATTTGCTGAACGAGCTGATGCTTTCCAATTTCTTTTCCGAACGTTTTCCGTTCGTGACAGTAGTTCACGCTTTCTTCAATACATGCCTGAATGAGCCCGCATGCTCCTGCTGCAACTGTGAAACGCCCGTTATCAAGTGCGGACATCGCAATTTTAAAGCCGTCTCCAACTTGCCCCAGCAGATTTTCTTTCGGAACTTTAATATGATCAAAGAAGATTTCTCCTGTGTTGCCTGCGCGGATCCCAAGCTTGCCTTTGATTGCTTTTGAATCAAAGCCCGTCATTGTGCGTTCCACAATAAATGCTGAGATTCCATGATGTTTTTTGCTTTTATCCGTATAGGCAAACACGAGGAAATGATCCGCATAATCACATAATGAAATCCACGTCTTCTGACCGTTCAGTATGTAATGATCTCCTTCTAAAACAGCAGTCGTTTGAAGCGCTGCCACATCAGATCCCGCATTCGGCTCTGTTAATCCAAATGCCCCAACCTTTTCGCCTTTCGCCTGCGGAACTAAGTATTTCTGCTTTTGTTCTTCATTTCCCCATTGCAGCAGCGTCAGGCTATTCAAACCCGTATGAACAGAAACTGCCGTACGATAAGCTGTATCGCCGCGCTCAAGCTCCTCGCAAACAATCGCAAGTGTATTGTAGTCCATAGCGCTGCCGCCGTATTCTTCCGGAATACAAATCCCCATAAGTCCAAGCTCTGCAAGCTTTTTCAAAATGGCAGGCTCGAAATGTCCAGCTGCATCCCACTCTGCAATATTCGGATTAATTTCTTTATCTACGAAATCGCGGACCATTTTCCTTACTGCATTTTGTTCTTCTGACAAGTTAAAGTTCATCATTTACTCCATCCCCTTTTTTGTTGTAAATATAAAAAAGCCAGCTGCACACTAAAGGCAGCTGGCTTTTGTCAACGTTAAAAAACTCTTCCATAGACAATTCAGCAGATTTGAAAAAATCCTATTCAAACTGGTTATAAACTAGATCACGGAACACAAGAGGGCTAACTCTTTGGGCGTGAAATACGTTTAGTTAAGAGGATTATACACATAACCGAATGAAAACGCAATCTTTTAATTGAAAATTCTATCTATTCGCGAATCTTATATTTTTACAAGCGTTCTGCCCCGTACTTTCCCCTTACTATTTTTTTCCTTCAATTCATGGACGATTTCCTTATCGAGGTTTGCCGGTTTCATATCAGACGCAAGTCTTTCCCAGACAGCCAGTCTCTTTTCCATTGGCCAGTAAATAGAATCAATTCCAAGCAAATTAATACCTATTAGAATAAATGGAGAAACATATTGTAATAGATTGACTGCTATAGTCCAATCTTTTACACTTGAGGAACTGAAAAAGAAGCAGGTGAATCTATGGAATTCAAAATTAACTATCTCTCTTTTTACCTTATCCAAGTGGATGGCAAAGAGGAGAATGCCAATAAACAATACAAGCATTTTCAAACATTAACGACAGAAGAATACGAAAGGAACGCACTGAAAGACTTTTTGGACGGCGAACTGAAGAAAATCGTCAAGCGCAAAGTCGAGAAGCATCCGCGCAGCGAACAGGTTCCGACGAAGCTTGGCCACTTTGTCGTTGAGCCAGGCTATGAGCTGGATTCTAATCCGAACTACAACCTTTTCCACAAAGCACTTACTGCTGATACAAAGGAATCATTTAAAGAAGCGAGCGAACGATTTGTCGGGGCTTATTTAGATGCAAGCGCAGTTCGCGGCGGGGCATTTCTAGTTCTTTCTGCCACTCCAGAAAAGTACTTTGAAGATACTTTTTTGTTCATCTTAAAATGTGATTTTGAACCAAAAGTTGCTTCAATCTCGGATGAATCCACGCTCATCCGCAACGTGCAAATGGCGATCACAACAAAAAACATGAAATCAATTCAGTACCCGCATATGCCTGAAGAAGGAATGACAGAACCGGGCGAGCTGAAAATTCATCAGGCCTCACACGCCCGCTACTTTGAAGACTTCTTAAAATTCGTCGAATACGGAGAATCTATGCCCGAAATCATGAAAACCCAAGTCATGAGCATGGTTCAGGAGCATGTTCTCGAAACCTACGAGGAAAACAGCCAGGAGCGCCAGCAGTTCGAACATGACATGGAAATCTGGGAAGCCAGCGAAAAAAGGGAGATTCAAGAGCGATTAGACACGCATCAAGTCATAGAAGCTGCTGCACAGATTGTTGAGCACACGCCGGAAGCTGAATTGAAAATGAAGCTTGGTGAAACTTCTATTAAAGGCTTGCTTGCCGACTTTGGGGAGAATATTCATTTAGGCAAGATTAATGGAAGGTATGTGCTGCTTGTCGAGGCGGATACGATTCAATTTGAGAAAGGGGTCTCGCCGATTGAGTTTCACCGGCCGGATGAGCTTGGGGAAATCATTGAGAGGATTGCTAATAAAACGGAATCTAATTAAAAATATCTCTTTTCATATTTTGTTTTTTGGGGTACTCATAGAACTAGTTTGATGACCCCATTTTCTTATTCTCACCTCTTTGGGTAATAAAAGGGCAGCAAAGCAGGCAGCTGGAAGAATCCGGTTTTCCGTTAAAAGAACGCATTGCATTCCGTGAAGAACTGATAGGATATTTAGGACAGGCTTTATGCGGAGAAAAAGAGTCTGTAAAAAATGAGAATATGAAAAATTGGAGCATTAAAATTTCTAAGCGGGCGATTCATTTTGATGTTCCGTTAAGCCAATGTCTGCGTGCAATTGCTGCGTACCGTACTGCATTATGGGACACCCTCACTGAAGAGCTCCATAAAAACAATTTTTCAGCCATTACGATGCTTGATGTCTCAAAAATAATCGATCCCCTCCTTGATAAGGCGTGCAGTGTAATCGGCAATGTTTATGAAGATCACAGCAATGAATTAATGGAGATCGCTTATTCGGCGCTTGAAGAATTATCTGTACCTGTTGTGCCGATTACAGATGGCATCGCCGTTATCCCGCTTGTTGGCACAATCGATACTCGCCGTGCTTCCTTAATTATGGGAGTTGCGCTCCATGAAGGAGCCCGTCTGAATTTAGAGCATGTGATTCTGGATGTATCCGGAGTTCCGATTATCGATACAATGGTTGCTGATCAAATTTTAATCGTTGATGCTTTGAAGCTTAGCGGCATTGAGACCGTACTGACAGGCATTCGTCCAGAAATTGCCCAGACATTATGAGCCTTGGACTTGATTTTAATTCAGTTGCGACTAATTTTAATATGAAACACGCTTTGCATGATTTCGGTTTTCGAAAACGTTAAAAGCTGCAGCCAACTAAAATGGCTGCAGCTTTTTTTGCTTCTATAAAATCTTACTGAGAAAACTCTTTGTTCGTTCATGCTTCGTATTTTCAAATAATTCCATAGGGGTATTCTCTTCGATAATCATGCCCTCATCCATAAAGATGACACGATCTCCTACTTCACGGGCAAAGCCCATTTCATGCGTGACAATCATCATTGTCATTCCTTCTTTAGCCAGCTGCTTCATGACTTCGAGCACTTCTCCAACCATTTCCGGATCCAGTGCGGAGGTTGGCTCGTCAAATAACATGATTTTCGGTTCCATCGCGAGTGCCCGTGCAATCGCCACACGCTGCTTTTGTCCGCCTGATAAGGAATCCGGATAAACATTTACTTTTTCAGAAAGCCCCACTTTTTGCAGCAGATCTCTTGCTTTAGCTTCTGCTTTTTCCTTGCTCCATTTTCGTACAATGATGGGTGAGACCGTCAGATTTTCAAGGACTGTCTTGTGCGGAAACAAATTAAAATGCTGAAAGACCATTCCCACATCTTTTCTTATAGCATTGATGTCTGTCGATCTGGCGGTCAAATCCGCTCCTTCGATGTACACATGCCCTTCTGAAATAGTTTCCAATAAATTCAAACACCTCAGAAACGTTGATTTTCCTGAGCCTGAAGGTCCAATAACGACGACAACTTCCTGAGGCTTTACTTCCATTGATATCCCTTTGAGTACTTCATTTTTACCAAAAGATTTTTTCAGTGCTTTTACCGAGATCATTCTGTGTCTAACCTTCTTTCAACATAATTTAGCAAATAGGTTAGGCTTAATGTAAGCACTAAATAAACGAAAGCGACTGTTAAGTAAGGTTCCCAAATCCGGTAATATTGACCGGTAGCGGCCTTGCCCCAATACATTAATTCCGGCACTGAAATTAACGAAATCAGCGAAGAATCTTTAAGCAGCACGATAAATTCATTTCCAAGCGGAGGAATCATCCGTTTCACTGCCTGCGGCAAAATTACTTCCTTCATTGCTTGCATATGATTCATTCCAAGTGATCGTGCAGCTTCCATCTGTCCCCTGTCGATTGACTTAATGCCGGCTCTGAAAATTTCCGCTATGTAAGCAGCAGCATTTAAGGCTAAGGAGACAACTCCTGATATGATGGGATTCACGGTAGTCATAAACAACGGCATAACGCCGAAATGGATTATGAATATCTGAACCAGCAGCGGTGTTCCTCTGAAAAAATTGATATACCAGACAAAAGGCAGCTTTGCCAGCGGGTTTTTCATCATTTTACCTATTCCGATAAATAGACCTAAGATTGCGCCAAGCAGTACGCCCATAATCGTGATGGCGATTGTCCATAGTGTTCCTTCTATAAAAAGCGGCAGATAATCTGCTATAATATCAAAACGGAAATCCATAGCTGTCTCCTTTGTGTTTAAATCGAATGAAAAGCCCGGTATTTATTCTGCTTTTAATAGAGTATCTACACTCGGCTCTTTTCCAAACCACTTTTCATAGATTTCTGCGTACTTCCCGCTTTCAATGACCGCTTTAATTGCTTCATCAAATTCCGCTTTTAACTTGCTGTCTTTCGGAAACATTAAGCCGTAAAATTCAGATTCAAAGCTTTCTTTATCTTCTATCGCTTTGACTTTGCTGTTTGGATTGTTCTTTGCATATTCACTTGCCACTACATTATCTGTCACAACCACTTCAACATCATTATTTTCAAGTGCCATAAATGCAACAGCGGTAGTGTCATATTTTGATATATTGTTATTTGCGCCGACTACTTTTTCTGCTGCAAGCTGTCCGGTTGTACCGTTTTGCACGCCGATTTTCTTCCCTTTAAGATCTTCAGCGCTTTTAATGTCTGTACCTTCTTTAAAAACAATCATATGTGTGGATTCGAAATAAGGAATTGAAAAATCATAGGTTTGTTTGCGGTCATCATTAATTGTAATACCTGAGATCGCCAAATCGATTTGTTTCCCTTGTACGGATGCAAATAATGGATCCCACCCGATGTTTTCAAGTGTATGCTTATAGCCTGCCTCTTCCATAACTGCATCCAGAAAATCGACATCAAAGCCAACAATCTTCCCTTTATCCATGTATTCAAACGGCGCGAATGCCGCATCGGTTCCAACTTTAAGGACTTTCTTCTCATCTGACTCTGCACCATTGCTTGCTTTCTCACTGCTGCCGCATCCAGATAGCATGAGAATAATGGTAAATAACAGGACACCTATAAGCTTATTGCTGTTTTTCATAGAATTTTTCCCCTTTTCTAATGGTTTTCATTTTTTGCTCAAGTGACTTAGCCTTTCACCTCCTTTTTTCCTAAAAAATAACAAAATGTTACCTTTTATTACATGAGTGTATTTTTTATTATCATATTGGTTGTCCAACCTTTTTTCAATAAAAATTTTTTTAATAGTTTGAAAATACACACAAAAAGAGAATACTTCCTGCATTCTCTCCTAACTTGTTAATATTCTATTTATAGTTTTTTAAAAAATTGAAAGTTTAATTACCTGCAAAGCGTACCGAAATTATGGGAATAGCTTCAAGATATTTTAAAGAAAAAGGGTTTCTGTTCTCAAGGCGGGAGGGTATGGATGAATATCTGACCTTTCAAATGAGAGTTCACGCCCTTCATGTGCTAAAATAAAGGCAAACCTACTAAATAGGAGGAAAAAAGATGAAGTATACTGGCTATATTGGTACCTACACAAAAGGCGACAGCAAAGGAATTTACACGTTCACACTAGATACAGCTGCTAAAAAACTGGGTGAAGTCAGCGTTGCTGCAGCCCTTGAAAACCCTACATACTTAAACCTCAGCAAGGACAACCGCTTTGTTTATGCCGTTGCTAAAGAAGGCGAGGCAGGCGGCGTAGTTGCTTACTCAAGAAATACGGAAACAGGCGAATTAAAGGAATTGAACCGACAGCTTCTGCGTGGCGCTTCTCCTTGTCATGTCAGTGTGAATGACGAGAATCAATTTGTTGTTTCCGCCAATTATCATAACGGCACGATTGAATCGTATGAAATGAACACTGACAGCGAAACTCTTTATCCCTCTCTCTCTATTAAAAAGCATGTAGGAGACGGACCCAATAAAGACAGACAGGATGGACCACATGCCCATTATGCGGGCTTTACTCCTGACCAGAAATATGTGGCGGCCATCGATTTAGGAACAGATAAACTGTATACCTACGAATTAAACAAAGGTGAATTAAACGAAATACACAGCCTTCATTTACATGCAGGAAGCGGCCCAAGACATATGACGTTCCATCCGAACGGAAAAATTGCTTATTTAATGACGGAGCTGAGCAATGAAGTTGTCGTTCTTGCTTACAATCAAGAAGATGGCAGCTTTACAGAATTACAGTACATCTCAACAATTCCCGATGATTTCACTGAAAATAATCAGGGGAGCGCGATCCATATTTCTTCTGACGGAAGATTTGTTTATGCAGCCAACCGCGGCCATGACAGCATTGCCGTATTCAGCACAAACAGTGACAGCGGCAAGCTGACATTTGTTGAACGCACATCTACAGAAGGTCACTGGCCACGTGACTTCGCTCTTGATCCGACAGAAAAATTTCTGATTGCCTCAAACCAGGAAAGCAGCAACCTTGTTTTATTTGAAAGAAATCAGGAAACAGGTACGCTGACTTTGCTTCAATCTGATGTAACGGTTCCGGATCCGGTTTGTGTGAAATTTTTGAATCAATAAAGTTTAAAACCACCCTTATTGCATTTGGCATGAAGGGTGGTTTTTCTATTTCATACCAGAGCAGGATACTTTACTCGCATAAGCGAATAAAATAAAGAAGGTTAATATGAACAGAGATATCCAAATGGAAATCATCTTTCTCACTGTCATCCTTGGCATCATCGCTTTTTCTCTCTATAAAATCATCAGGAAAAACCGCAGGATTCCAAGCAATGAATATACACCGGCAAACGATATCGACAATGGTCTTATCCGCAATTATTCGAAGGAAATACCAATAAGTGAGACAAAACACGAAGCTCCGTATGAAGAAAAGGAACATAAAAAGGCAAAATAAAAGCAGCGGATTCCCGCTGCTTTCCTCTACTCCACCTTCTCAGGCTTCCCGTACTCCTCGCCAAATGTATCGACGGTTACGGTTTTCATTTTTTGATCTTGAACTGGCTTTTCTCCATTTGTTTCTGCGCTTACAATTTCATCTACTGCATCCATGCCTTCTGTTACTTTTCCAAAAGCGGCATATTCGCCGTCTAAGCTTGGGTAGTCAGCGACCATGATGAAAAATTGTGAGCCTGCACTGTCAGGAGCCTGCGAACGTGCCATTGAGATGACTCCGCGTTCATGCTTGAGCGGATTTTCAAATCCGTTTGAACTAAATTCCCCTTTAATAGCGTAGTCTGGACCCCCTGTTCCGGTTCCTTCTGGATCACCGCCCTGGATCATGAATTCAGGTATCACACGGTGGAAAATCAGTCCGTCATAAAATTTATCGTTGATAAGCGAAACGAAGTTAGCCACAGTGTTGGGTGCAATTTCCGGATACAGCTCAACTTTGATTTGCTTACCGTTTTCCATTGTAATTGTGACAATTGGATTTTTTTCAACCTTCTTTGCCGGTTTATCAGAACTTTGATCATCAGTTTCATTCCCGCAAGCTGCCATTAGTAGTAAAAGCAGCGTCATTAATACAAAACCTAATTTCTTCATTTCATCATCTCTCCCATTTCCTGTGCGATTAATTCGTAAGATTTGAGGCGGTCATCGTAGCTGTGGGTAATCGTAACAATCATTACCTCGTCCGCATTGTACTTTCTTTCGATGTCCAAAAGCTGCTTCCGAACTTCAGACGGATTTCCGATCACCATCTTTTTTTCCGCTGCCACAATCATTTCCCGTTCTTCGGGTCTGTATTTGTAAGCTTTTGCCTCATCTACTGATGGAATGCCGGTTGTTATCCCTTGGAACTGCTGAATTCGCCAAAGATGAGCACTCAATGCCATTTCTTTTGCTTTTTCTGTTGTTTCTGCACAAACGGCATTTACGGTCAGAATGGATTTGGGCTGCTTTAGTTCATATTTCGGCTGAAAG
The DNA here is from genome assembly GCF_030817055.1 of Bacillus sp. V2I10. Classification (NCBI taxonomy): domain Bacteria; kingdom Bacillati; phylum Bacillota; class Bacilli; order Caryophanales; family Bacillaceae; genus Bacillus; species Bacillus sp. V2I10. Next base: position 4,163,231 of record NZ_JAUSYV010000001.1, read on the forward strand.
TGAGTACGGTATTCCTTCAGCATTTCCTCCCCGTCCTTATCACTCATAAACTGGCCGAATGCGTATGCTATTCCTGTCTGAGCAGCAAGCTTGCCGCTCTTTTCACTTGTGCCGAGAAGCCAAACTTCAGGAGGCTCTGCTGGAATGGGCGAAGCCTTAATTTTAGAGAACATATTCTCATCTGGAAAATCGTTATGTAAAAAGCGAAGCAGCTCTTTCAATTTTTGCGGCATTGTCCTTACGTTTTCAAGGAAATTATCGGACAGCGCCATCGTTGCTTCAGCTGACCCGCCCGGGGCCCGTCCAATTCCCAGATCGATTCTTCCCGGAAAAAGAGAGGCAAGCAAATGAAACGTTTCCGCCACTTTGTATGGTTTGTAATGCGGCAGTAAGATCGCACCAGCCCCGATCCGGATTGTGCTTGTCCCTGCACCAATATAGCTCAGCATCACTTCCGGCGCAGGACATGCCAGCCCGGACATATCATGATGCTCGGCTATCCAATATCGGGTATAACCTGTTTTTTCGGCGAGCTGTGCAAGCTTCAATGATTCCTGCAGCGCATTCTGCGGGGTTGCACCGCTTGCAATCGGCGCCTGATCTAGAATACTCAGCTTCAAACCTTCCACTTCTTTCTGGATTTTGATGCTTCTATTATACACGCTTGACTGCTTATAATTGAAGTTTTCTTGCTTCTGCTTTCCTGCTTTTACATTAAGAAAAGAAGGTCTGCGCTTTTCATTTACAAGCTTTGGCAGCCGCTTTATTATCATTTTACCATGAATGCTTGCATTATTTTCCACTAACCCTAAAAAGAATGGTTCACGCCTGATTTGCAAAAGCTAATGGGCAGAGGTGATAAGCATGACACAGGTTACACTTTTATTCTTATTCTTTTTATGGCTGCCATTATTGATTGTCCTCTTTTATCTTCATGTAAGTTCTGACCCTGCTGTCTTTCTGAATCAAGCTCAAAAATGTGAAAACAGGATGCAGCGCAGGCTTTATGATACGCTCCGCAACAATGGCTACTATGTAAGGGTTAAAGAAAAATGCGGACCGTATACGCTGGATTTAGTTCTCCCATATTATCGGATTGCCCTGCGCTGCGTCGGAGAAACCGACAAAATTGAGGATTTAAAAAAAAGGAAGTACCTCGATCAACAAGGGTGGCGTGTGATACCCGTCAAAGAAAAAGAGCTGAACGGAAAAATAACAACGATTTTAGCTAAAATTGAAACTGCTGCAGTTGAATACAAAAAATAAGAGCGAAGATTTTCTCTTCGCTCTTACATAAAACGATTTTATTTTTTTTGTTCAATAGTCTGCTTCTTGATTTCTTCATCTGTCATCAGAAATCCGTGAGACCTCAATAATGATTCCTTAAGCGAGTCAGGCACTCTGTCTGCATCATAGGCACACACTGAGATTAGTTCCAGTGAAGACACTGCTTTATTCGCCTGATTTTCAAATTCTCCGATGACATCCGTTATTTCTGCTATATTTCCCCATTCTACATGTGCCCAAGTCCGGATCGAAATATTTTTTGTAATATACGGAGCTAAAATAGAAGAAAAATAATCCAGTATTGTTTCAGAATGGAAATCACCATTCAAACAGTAGAAATCAAAATTATTTATATAATGGATCATAGTAAGCTGTTCTTCTGTCAAAAGACGTTGAATTTTCTTGTATACAGAAGGAAAAATTCTTTCATTTTCAATGATAAGAACACAGTCCCCTTGTTCAATGCCTGCAAGAATAAAGGAAACCGTATTTTCAATATACCGTTGTTCATCATGAAAATAATAAAAGATATGACCGCCAGATGATAGCTGTAATTCTCTTGTAAACTGCATAATTTTTTGATTCAACGTTCATTACCCCTTTTAATGGGCTTTTATCAATATAAATACGCCCTAACGCTCTTCGTTGATGGTTACATTTTATGTCCTTAAATCTGTGTACCTCTACATATATTATTTATCAGTCTTAGAAGCAAGAGCTTGAGATAACGTTGATTTAATTGAAATATTGTCAAACGACAGACCAAGCTGCATGGAAGTAAGCGCAATTTCAGGGCGAATGCCTGATAAGGTTGTCTTAATCCCAATAAGATTCAACGCATCAATCAATTGAAAAATTTGATGCGCTACCATTGTATCAATCATAACCACTCCTGATAGATCAATAAACAAATGAGAAACCCTTTTTTCGGAACATTGCTTTAATGTATTTTCAAGGACCATTTTAGCCCGTGCTGTGTCAATATCTCCAACGAGCGGAAGCAAGGCTGTATCATCTTGAAGTTTGATAACAGGCGAACTGAGCTCATAAATCATTTCCTGCTGAGCTTTTAATTGACGGTCAGCCGTTTTTTGTGTTTCTTCAACGTAATGAAAAATGACTCTGTCATGTGCTCTGACGATTAAATCCTTCCAGGCATTAAACTGCTCTTGTGAGTATTCCTCCGGATACAGACCCGCAAATGTACATACTTCATCTAAATACTGACTTCGCGTTCTCATAAATTCTTTAATAATAAACTGGATCGGTGTATTTAAATGCTCACCGTCCTTAGCGATTTTCTCAATCCATTCTTCAAAAAGCTCCATAAAATTAATGTCTTCCTCGGCAAATACCTGAATAAATCTCTTATGAAATTCCTGGTTTTGCGCCTTCAGCTCTTTAATGACTTCAGGATCATTCGATGTGTACACTCCGCCTGTTTTAGATTTATCGAGGGACTCATACCATTCTTCTGTTAAATGATGCGCACGCTGCTGCAAATAATTATAGAATTTCTGGTTTCTGTGCACGATGTTTTTCCTCCTGATTTCTCCACTCTTGTCTGTCCTCTATTTTACTCCATAAACCAAAAAAGAACCAAACGAATTGATTCTTTTCTGGTGGCAAATTATATGCTAATATCTCTTTTCTGGAAATAAACAAACGTCACCGTCATGAATACCGCATAATAGATGGCCAAAATCAGCAAGGAGATTGGCAGCGTAATTGTTTCAAGGATTTTATCCTGATAAGCATATACGGTCAAATCCATGTGAGGAAAAATTAAAAATTTCGCCCATGTGTATTTTTCAGCTACGAAAAGAATGACGCCTCCGATTGTCGATGAGAAAAAGAGAACAAAGATCCCGATGCCGACGGCAAGCGCCTGACTTTTAAATAAAGTCGACAGCATAAATGCAATCGCAGTCACGATGAATAAACTTGGCAGGAAATAAAGCAGCTTCAGCACAGCTTGATCGCCTACAGCGACGATATTTTCAGGATTCATTTGACCTTCCATCGAAATCTCAAACATTCTTTCACTGAAGTCACCTGCGCCAAACATGATTAGACCTGCTAAATAACCGGCAGTCAGCAGCACGAGCAAAAGAAGAAGCGAATAAAGCGTCGCTGCGATGTATTTTGAAAGCAAAACCTTCCATCTTCTATGCGGCCTGATCAGCAGCTGTTTGATGGTGCCGTCTGAAAATTCAGAAGCAACGTTGGCACTGCACACAATAACCGCAAACAATGTAACGACAGAAGTGATCATAAAGACAATATTATTTAGAAAATGCCACGTGCTCTTGGCGTTGGGATTTATATCTTCCTGCAAATACAACTGCTTTTCGCTGATTTGCATTTGCTGCCATTCCTGTTCTTCTTCAGGCTGCTCTTTCATTTCCTGCTGCAGCTGAGTGATTTCTGCCTGAACATCCTGACGCCAGTCTTCGCTTGGTTTTTCTGTAAACTTATAATCAATAAAAGCAGCGCCTGATACGATAATTACTATTAATATAAGATAAATCCAGCTGGACACTTTCGAAAAGATTTTCATCCATTCATTTTGTATTAGTCCAATCATTGCATTTGCTCCTTTTTCTCTTTGTTCGTCAGCTCTAAAAAGCGGTCTTCAAGTGTTGCTTTATGGCTCACGATTCCGTATACGCCGACTCCGTTTTGAACGAGCAGCTGATTGATGACCATCGTCTTTTCCTTATCCAAATGAAGCTTAAGCTGATCGCCATTTGCTTCAATCACACCTTCATATAAGCCTTTTTCTTTAATGAGAATGGCCGCCTCAGAGCTGTCGCTTACTTCAAAAACAACTTCACGCGTCATTTCTTTGCTTTCTTCCATTGAATCATGCATGGATGAGATGTGAATCAATTTTCCTTTTTCAATAATCGCAAACCGGTCGCACATCAGCTGCATCTCAGAAAGCAGATGAGAAGAGACAAGTACAGAGATCCCATCGTCTGCAAGTTTCCGCAAATAATCTCTGAACTCTCTGATTCCCTGCGGATCAAGGCCATTAGTGGGCTCGTCAAAAATTAAAACAGAGGGATTATGTAATAAAGACTGTGCAACACCGAGACGCTGGCGCATGCCAAGCGAATATGTTTTTACCTTTTGATGCATCGCATGCTGAAGTCCCACAAGTTCAATAACTTCGTTTCTGCGTTTTTCCGAAATATCTTTTACAGCCATTCGTTCATAATGACGGATGTTTTTTAATCCGCTCATATATTTGTAAAACTCCGGGTTCTCAACGATTGCGCCAATCTCACTCATCGCTTCCTTGAAGGAATCATCGAGATTATGGCCATTGATGATGACATCCCCGCCAGTGCGGTTAATCAGACTGACAATCATTCGGATGATCGTTGTTTTTCCGGCTCCATTAGGGCCAAGCAGGCCAAAGATCTCTCCTTTTTTCACTTGAAAGCTGACATCATCCACTATTGTTTTTTTGCCAATCTTCTTTGTAAGAGACTGCACTTCTAGTGCATACTGCGTCATGATTTAAACCTCATTTCTTTCTGTAAGAATTATGTATTCAATTGTAATACGAACGAGTCGGGAAAAAGTTTCCATTATCATAAAATAATTTCATTTGGACACGCTTTCCTTTGTTATAATGACAGAGGTTTGGATTTTTTATGATTTATTTTACATATTTTTGAAACTAATAGCGTTACGCGACGTCAATTCAGTAAGGAAAAAGGGTGGGGAGATTGGAAACAGTGAATGTTGAAAAGCTGATTGAAGCGCACCGTCCCAGAATGGAGAGGACCATCAGGAAGTTAATCAAGAATTCCTCTCTAGTCGATGACATCCTTCAAGATGCTTCAATTAAAATCTTTCGGTACTTTTCAGACAAAGAGAAAGAATATCCTGAAAATATCGAAGCTTGGATTACGATTCTGTCAAAAAACACAACCTATGACCATTTACGAAAAATGAAACGAAATCAGGACACTGTACAGCATGTGAGTGAAGAATACAAGCACCACATCAGCATCAGCACCGAAACACCTGAACGGGCATTTCTGTCGAAAGAAATGATCGGCGAGGTTAAAGAAGTTTTTCAGACACTTGATCAGGAAACAAAGAATATTCTCATCTTAAGAAATCAAGGCCGTTCATACGAAGAAATAGCCGCAAGCCTTAAAATTTCCCTTGCAAAAGTAAAGACAAGAGTATTTAGGGGCCGCAAAAAATTAATGGACGCTCTTAAAAGTAAGGGGGTGCTATAAATGAACTGCGAAAAATGCCAGGAAAAAATTCTTATCTTTGATCAGCTGTCAGAGACGGATCAGGATGCCCTGCTTGAGCATATTGGAGAATGCGAAGAATGCTCAGAAGCCTTTGAACAATTTCTGCAGCTTGAAGAAGCTTTAGACATCATTCTTGAAGATAAAGTGGTCATGCTTCCTCAAAAGAAAAAACCTAATCCATATAAATACTTAAAACGCGCAGCACTCATTTGTGCATCCCTCTTCATCCTGTGTCTTGCAGCCTGGAACACCCCTCCTGTCAAAGCAGCGATAGAAATGGTGCTCAATGAATTAATCGGAGACAAGTTTTTAGAAATGGACAAACCACTGCAGCATAAGGATGAGGATAAAAAGAAGAAGAAGGAAACAGAGCTGATTATTTATATTGTTTTTGACGATAAGAGTAAGCAGTATATTTCAGGAAGAAAAGAAAGACGGGAATATGAAAATGGGAATGTGACAGTCGTAAATGGAAAGTTCCAAAAAAGTTACGATAAAGAAGAGAACACATTTACTATTACTGAACTGCTTTTAACACCTTCTCAAGTTACACAAGACATTCTAAAGGAATTAGGTCCTGATCAGATAAAGAGTTTAGGGGAAACGACGATTACTGGACGAAAGGCAGACCGTTATCAAATTACCTATAGTGCTGATTGGGTCGTTGAATTCTGGTTTGATAAAGAAACAGGATATGTGGTGAAAGAAATGCTTGTGGCTGACGGGAAAGCAATCGATGATCAGCCAAAAGTCATCCAGTTTGAAGTAAAGGAATTAAATAAAAATCATGGATTATTTGATCTTGAACCACCTGAAGGTGCAGAAATCATTGAAGAGTTCAATAGTCCGATTGAGGAAACAGATGAAGGATTGAGCAATAAAGATTCATAATAGATCGCTTCAAAAAGGCTGACTCAAAAGGACGTTTTAAAACGGCACTTCCTGAGTCAGCTTTTTTCTTAGAATGATTTAAGTGGTTTTTGGTGTTTATTATAGTTATTTCTATCACGGCGGATATATGCTGCCAGTCTGCCCGGGTGGCCAAATGTTAGCTTTTGGGACACTTTTTTTATTAATTTTGCACTTTTAAAAGCCGTTTGAATTCCTCCTCAAGCTCCGTTAAAGTCAGTTCAAATAAATGCAAATCATTCTTCTTATAAATGCCGTTGCTAAGCAGTTTGCCGATGAGATGTTTTTTTCTTTTTTCGATAGCCTGACGAATCATGTTTCCCAATTCAGACACCCCTTTTTCTTAATATAGGGGGGAATAAATAATACCCCCTTCTGATTACAAAGAAGAGGGTTCATTGAAAATGAACGTGCCCCTTCTCATCTTTCAAGCACTTGAAGCTTGATGGATTTAGCACAGTCTTCGTAGAAGCTGCTGCTGAGACTTCGTCGGGCCATTCCCTCCGCCTCTCTTGATAAGAAGAATTTCTATTATGACTTAAGTGTCCCCACAAAAATAACCCATACCTCAATTGGTATGAGCTTTCGGTTGACCGATCAGCGATTTTTCTGATTAAATTTCAATGATAATTAATCCTATGTGTCAAGTTGGTTTTAATGCATGATTAGACTATGCTGTCATGATTTTTTTCAATTCACAGGAGATGGAGGTCCATGAGCGTTTCGAGAAAAAAACCGGAATCGACTTTTCCTGAGCCTTTCTTTTTACAATCGTGGAGAGATTGTGATTGATGTAATCAGTGAGAATGAGCACCACCTCCACTTTGCTTGGAATTTCTTTGATGGTCACTTTTGGTTTTCTTCCGTCCAGATGTGAAATCACCTTTACCCCTTGCTGCGCAAGTCTCGTCACGATGGGATCGATGCGATCCCCGCCTGCAATCAGCAAATACTTCATAACAGCATCCTCCTTTTGTATAGACGAAGAGGCTTTCATTCTGTTAGTAAATTTAACAGGAACGAAAGCCTCCAGCAGTCTGGTCGACGTTTTCATTTATTGTTATTATTTTACTCCGAATATTCCGATTTATCAATACGGATTTGAAAATAAATCATACTTGACAAATCGGAATAGTAAGTTTTAACATGGATATATATTCATACATAAGCCGATCTGTCAACCGAAGGCCCTGTCTAGCAGCATCTTTATGCTATTAGATAGGGCCTTTCCTGTTTCAGCGGAGAAAAGGAAGTGAAAATGGGCTACTAAATTTCAACATATCTTCTAGGGGGATGAATATGAAAAGAACGAATCGTTTGACTGGGTACTTGATTTTCTTCATACTGCTGGCCGTTCTTGGAGGGTGCGGGTCTAAAACAGCTGGTACAATCGAGAACAGCGAATCAAAGAAAGAGGATATAACGGTCAATATCGGCATTCAGCAAAGCATCTGGCCTATTTTGCTTGCAAAGCATAAAGGTTGGTTTGAGGAAGAATTCTATAAGGCAGGCGCAAAAGTGAAATGGGTCGAATTTCAAAGCGGTCCCTCCTATTTTGAAGCCATTGCATCAGGAAGGCTTGATTTTGGGAGGGTCGGCAATATTCCGGTCCTATCCGGCCAGGGTGCTGATATTCCGTTTAAAGAAATCGCATCAGCAAGCACCGGAGAAAAAGGGGATGCTATTCTTGTCCATAAAGATAGCCCTATTCAAAGACCAGAGGATTTAAAGGGGAAAAAAGTAGCGGTAGCCAAAGGAAGCAGCGCATTTGGATTGCTGTACCGCTTCCTTGAAAACGAAGGCATAGATCCATCTGAAATACAGATCATTCAGCTTCAGCCTGATGAAGCTCAGGCAGCTTTTGAAACGAATAAAATAGACGCCTGGGCGATTTGGGAGCCTTATCAATCCATCCAAGTTGTAAAAAATGAAGCAAGGATACTCTCGAACGGAAAAGCAATCGGCACCTTCAGCCCTGGCTTTCAAATCGTGCGTAATCAATTTGCTGATGAACATCCTGAACTTGTTGAGCTTTATCTGAAAGTTACGGAAAAAGCAACGAGATGGCAAAATGAAAACAAAGAAGAAGCAATTGAGATTTTTTCAGAACTTAAGAAAACGGATAAAGAAGTAATCCGAAAAGTTCTTGAAAACTCCGTGCCGGCAAACACACCTATTGATGAGAGCATCCTAAATGAACAGCAAAGCACTGCTGATCTTCTGTTCGAACTCGGAGGACTGAAAAAAGAACTGAACGTTTCAGAAGTAGTGGATAATTCATTCATTGAAAAAATATTAAAGGAATACGAGTAAGCCTATATGAAAAATTACACCCTCCTTCAACTGCAAGGAGGGTGTTTATCTGCTTTCTTCTATAATAGTTGTTTGATGAAAACAGCTAATCAGACGCATGATCTTTTCCGGAATTTCTTCATTCTCCTCTGCCGGTGAAAATACAGGCAGCAGCAGCTTTCCTTTGAAAATCTCTGCAGGTATTGCTTCAAGGATGGATTGCATCGCATAAAAAGATGGCAGGAACTGTTTTGGAACCGCGAGTATTACGACTCTTGAGGAGATTATTTCATCTAGTAAATGACGGAATTTCGGATGACCGTACTGGGGGTTAAAAAGAACATCCGGGTGAAAATCACAAAGAAAAATTGCTTTTGCCCTGCACCCTTTTTCAGCCAAATTGGTGCAGAACGATTTCATCTGCCGCTCACCTATCAAAGGGCCAATAATAAACAAAAGATCCTTCATTTGTTTACCTCCATTTATATAGAAAAAAGAGGATGCTGCAAAAGCATACTCTCATTTCCCGCATTCATCTTATTTCAAGGCTTCTTCAATAAAGCGATTCTCTATGACTTCAGAGGTATCAAGTTTTTTATGAATGCCTCCCGCTTCAAAAAGAAAATCAGCTTGATCCTGGTGCGCTTTTTTGAATTCATCTGTTGCAGGGGATAAGATAGGTGCAGAATTTTTCAGGACAGTTGAAATAATGTCTACGTCCACTCCCTCTGCACCGGCTATTTCCTGTGAAACTTCATCAAGATTTTCAGTAAAGTGCTTTCTGACCTCTTCATATGTTTTCAGAAAGAGTACAGACAGTTCCGGGTGCTCTTCCGTAAAATCTGTACGTGCAATCAGAAAGCCTGGGGCATTGATATTTAAGTCTTCCCCACTGACAAGGACCTTCGCTCCCGTTTGAAATACGGCCGTCGTCACGTATGGCTCCCATGTTGACCATGCATCAATTGAGCCATTATCGAGCGCGGGGCGCGCTTCATCCGGCTGAAGCTGAACCAGTTTGATGTCTTCATCTTTTAAGCCTGCCCGCTCAAGCGCCAGATATAAGAAATTGTAGGCACTGCTTCCTTTTGCTACTGCAATTTTCTTCCCTTTTAAATCCTTTAGTTCCTTAACAAGACTTCCTTTTGGAACAACGATTGAGTTTCCTTTTTTGCCGTCTGTTGTTACTGCGATGGCTTTAAAATCAACACCTCCTGATTGGCCTGCTATCAGCGGTGTCCCTCCAGTTGCCCCAAAATCAAGTCTCCCTGAAGCAAGAGCTTCAAAATGTGGCGGTCCGCTTGCAAATTCATGCCACTCTACTGCTGCTCCAGCTTTTTCAAAAGCCTTTTCAAAGGACTTTTTTTCCCGTGCATATGGCAAAATTCCTGTACTTCCCTGAACACCAATGTGAACCACCGTTTTTTTGCCGGAAGAAGCGGCTTTTTCTTCTTCAGCAGAGCTGGTTTCTGAGCCGCACCCTGTAAGAAAAAGCTGGATGATCATTAGTAAACTTAAAAAAATTCCCCATTTTCCAAGGCTGGCTGCAGATTTCATGAATACATGCTCCTCTCTTTGAACAACTAATAGTTTCGTATTTTTTGTTGATTTTCAGGAAACGAAAGACCCAGATTCCCCCGCAATGTATGGCTTTCATATTCCGTCCTGAAAAGGCCTCTTCGCTGAAGCTCCGGCACAACAAGCTGAATAAAGTCATCAAAACCTTCACTCATCAGCTGCGGCATGATGTTAAAGCCATCTGCTGCACCATTTTCAAACCACAATTCCAGTTCATCTGCGATCTGCTCAGCTGTTCCTGCTATCGTGAAGTGACCGCGCCCTCCTGCAAGACGAAGCAGCAGCTCTCTGATTGTCAGCTTCTCTTTTTCTGCTAAGCTCACAATTAGCTGTGTCCTGCTTTTATGGCCCTGAATATTACTGATTTCAGGCAGCCGAGGAAGAGGTCCGTCAAGCGGATAGCCTGTCAAATCAATCCCAATTCGGTTTGAAAGCTGGATCAGGCTGTACTCCGGATTCGATAATTCATGCAGCTTTGCCTCCTTTTCTTGCGCTTCCGCTTCTGTTCTGCCGATAATCGGGCAAATTCCGGGAAGGATGATGATTTCATTCTGGGACCGACCATATTCTAGTGCCTTTGCTTTTAAGGTTTGATAAAATCCTTTAGCCTCTGTCAGCGACTGCTGGGCAGTAAAAACGGCTTCCGCGTATTGTGCGGCAAAATCAATTCCGGTCTTTGAGGAACCAGCCTGTACGATGACGGGCTGACCCTGAGGAGAACGGGAACTGTTCAAAGGGCCATTCACCGAGAAATAATAGCCTCTGTGATGAATTTCATGCACTTTTTCGTGATCAGCATAAACGCCTGAAGCTTTATCTTTTACAAGTGCTCCTTCTTCCCAGCTGCCCCACAGCTTGATGGCCACATCCATAAACTCTTGTGCCCGCCTGTACCTTTCTGCATGAGGTGGAATGCTGTCAAAATTGAAATTGACCGCCTCCTCATCAGTTCCTGAAGTAATCACATTCCACCCGGCTCTTCCTTTGCTGATGTGATCAAGAGAAGAAAACCTTCTTGCCACGTTAAAAGGTTCATTGAAAGAGGTGGATACGGTGGCAATCAGGCCGATTTTTTCTGTCACTGCCGCGAGAGCCGATAAGAGAGTAAGAGGTTCCAGTCCCCCGCCTCCAAGCTCCCCAAATCTAACCGCTTGTTTAGAAACAGAATACCTGTCTGCCAGAAAAATAGAATCAAGCTTTGCTGCCTCTGCCTTTTGGACAATCTCGCGATAATAGCCGATATCATGGATCCGCCCTATCTCAGAGGACGGATGCCTCCACGCTGCCTCATGATGACCCATGCTTGTCAGAAACAAATTCAAATGCATCCGCTTTTTTAGCTCTGCCATTACAATCCCCCTTAAGTATTAGCCTTTATAGCTGTCGCGCCATTTAAGCAGTCTTCTCTCAAAGAACCTGACAAAAGAATCCGAAGCCTTTCCAAAAACGGCAAAAATGATAATACCAACGAAAACGACCGTCGTTTGAGAAAATTGTCTGGCATCTGTAATCAGATAGCCGATTCCTTCACTCGAGCCCATCAGTTCCGCAGCTACCAAAGCGAGCCAGGCTGCACCGAGAGCAAGACGCAAGCCAAGCAGAATATTAGGAAGAGCTGATGGCAGCACCAAATTTTTAATTTGTTTCCACCTGCTGAATTCTAGTACCTTGGCCACTTCAAACATTTTTGTATCTACACTCCGGATCCCAAGAAAGGTATTTACATAGAGCGGAAAAAAAGCACCTTTGGCAATTAAAAGCAGCTTGGAAACTTCCCCGAACCCGAACCACAAGATAAACAGAGGAATCACAGCAAGTGTTGGAATGGTTCTCAGCATCTGCATGGTCGGATCCAATGTCTGTTCTGTTTTATTTGAAAAGCCCACTAGAAGACCGGCAAGAAGCCCGAGTGTACCTCCAATCAGAAATCCCCCCAAAGCTCGGAATAAGCTGACCTGAAAATGATAGAGCAGATTGCCTGTTGTCAGCAGATCAATAAATGACACAAAAATGTCCGTTGGCCTCGGCAGCAAGGTTTGAGAAATGACTCCCAGATAACCTGCAAGCTCCCATATGGCAAGAAGGGCAGCGGGGAATAATAATCCCCTCATAAAAGCACCGGTTTGAGCCTTTTTCTTCTTTTGTTTTGTTAAGCTGCTTTTATTCCCCTGTTTGGAAGCTGGTGCAAAAATCCATAAAGCTTTTTGACTCATCTCATTTTCACCTCCTCTAGATACCTGCACTGTCCAGCAGCTCAAGCTCTTCCGTTTTTTCAAACTCATTTAAAATAAGCTGGCGGTATTCCTGAAACGGGCGGCTTGTTTTTTTTCTTGGATGCGGCAAATCAATCGTAACCGTTTTTCGGATCGAACCAGGTCTTGCGTTCATAATGACGACCCTGTCCCCGAGATAGATAGCTTCATCGATATCATGTGTCACAAAGAGCATTGTTGTCCGGTTCTTTTGCCATATATCAAGAAGCACTTCCTGCATATGGGATCTTGTAAAAGCGTCAAGCGCTCCAAACGGCTCATCGAGCAGAAGCACTTTTGGATTTCTAAGCAGGGCCCTTGCAATCGCTGCACGCTGGGCCATTCCGCCTGACAGCTCCTTAGGATAGGCTTTTTCAAACCCATCCAGCTTTACAAGCTGAATCAGTTCCTTTACTTTTTTCCACGTCTCCCTTTCATGCAGAGAGTAATTGGCTGCTATGTTTTTCTCCACCGTGTACCACGGAAAAAGTCTCGGTTCCTGAAAGATAAACCCTTTGTCAATACTCGGTCCTTTTACTTCTTCACCCTCGATCTGAACACTGCCCGACAGATCCGTATCAAGTCCGGCAATTATTTTCAGCAGGGTGCTTTTGCCGCATCCGCTTGGACCGATAATCGTAATGAACTCACCGTCTTTAACTGAGAGCGTTATATCTTTCAGCGCATGAGTATATCCTTTTTCACTTTCAAACCGTTTGTTTAAATCATTCATTTCAAGTAAAGCCATAGCCTTCTCCTTTCTTTACGCTTTTACTTTCAGCTTTTCTTTGACAAGCGGCAAAAGCAGCTCCCCCGTTATCTCTGCTTCCTCCAGATTAGGATATCCGGATAAAATAAAGGAGGAAATACCGAGATCTGCATATTCCAGTATTCGGTCAGACACTTGGTCCGGAGTGCCAACAAGCAGCAGTGAGCCCCCGCCCCTGACTGCAGAAAGACCGGTCCATAAATTAGGCCCTGCAAAATAATCCTGATCAGCCGACTGTACTCTCAGCTGATTCTGTCTCTTCTGGTTCGTTGCATCTGTTCTCGTGAAGCGCTGATTGGATTGATCAATTGCCCGCTGGTCCACTTTGCTGATAATTTCCCATGCAGCGCGGTACGCCTCCTCCTCCGTTTCCCTCACCAGAACCTGAGCTCTAAGACCATACCGAAGCCGGCGGTTCAAGCCTTTTTCTTCATTCACCTTTTTTACCAGACTTTCTACCTCGTCCATTTGCTCCTTGATCCAATCAAGGGGTTCGGCCCACATGAGGTATACATCAGCTGTTTCAGCAGCAGTCCGTTTTCCTGCAGGCGAGCTTCCGCCAAAATAAATAGGAGGATAAGGTTTCTGAAATGGTGCAGGCTGACTTGCGCCATTTTCAATCTCATAATAGTCTCCTTTGAAATATAGACCCTTCTCACTGCTTTTAGCATGCGCTGCTAAAAATTCATTACCTTCTGCAGCTATTTGGGTTTTCCAGAGTCCTTTTATGACCTGCAAAAATTCAAGCGTTCTGTCGTAGCGTTTGTCATGATGATGGGCCAAGGGGTCTCCTGTTGCTTTTAAGTCGTCTGGAGATCCGCCAGTTACAATGTTTATTAAAGCCCTCCCATTGGATAAAACGTCCAGAGTAGCCGCCATCCTTGCTGCAGGCACCGGCTCAATCAATCCCGGACGCATAGCTACTAATGGTTTTAGAATGCTGGTATGGGAGGCAATCATGGATCCTACAATCCAAGCATCAAGGCATGAACCTCCCGTTGGAATCAAAGCAAACGTAAAACCTGCCGTTTCTGCTTTTTGTGCAACCTCGATCATGTACTCAGCCGTTGATTCTTTCTCAGGCTTCACTCCAATGTATTTCCCGTCGCCAGTTGTAGGAATAAACCATCCAAATTCAATCTCTTTTCCTGTATCACTCAAACTCATTCATCCCTTTCCATCTTTTTTTTCATTAAAAAAAGACACGTTCTACAAGTAGAATTCGTGTCTTCTCCGGATGACCGGTCGAATGACTGTCAGGCAATTTTCAGCTTTTAACAGGTTTAGTCTTTGAGAATCTGCTCTTTTCCGTGCTGTCAAGCTGCGTAATTTCACCATCGTGAATGATAATGAGTACAGAGCCGTAATTGATTTTTTTCAGTGCGGTTAAAATTTGCTGAACTTTTGACTCGTTAATATTTGCCATCCGCTTTTCCTCCCTGTTCCTTTTTACTTCAATTCAGCAGAGCTTTTTAAGTTTGAAGCAATTTCTATAAACTGTTTAAATTGAACCGTTACTTTTGACTGAACCTCTTCATCTTTAATTGGGGTTCTGAGGTCAGACTTATCCACAAACTTATCTAAGACATAGACGCCTTTTAATATGGTCTGGGCACTTAAAGCGGCCAGCAGAGGTTTCAAAGAATAATCAATCGCAAGCAAATGTGCCCCGCTTCCTCCAACCATCAAAGGAAACACAGGTTTATCCTTTAATATATCCTGGGGAAGAAGATCCAGCAGGGTTTTTAAAGCCCCAGAATAAGCAGCCTTATAAACAGGAGATACGATAATGACACCGCTTGCCCCCTTTAGTTCCTGTATAAACTGCAGAATGGACGGATGATCGTAAATGCCGCGGATCAGCACCTCAGGCTCAAAATCAAGAACTGAGATTTCTTTTATTTGAATTTCCTTCTGCTCAGCTTCCCTCTTCAAGTAGTTTGTCAGAATGGAAGATCTGGATTCTGACGACGGACTCCCCGATATGGCAACGATATAACTCATGTTTTACCACCCTTTCTTTGATAAGCATAAAGGCTCCAATTCTCGCTTAGAAGCAAGATCTGGAGCCTTCGGTTTTCCGATTAGCAAATCAACTATTTTTTTAATTGTCTGTATTTTATAATACATTAATCCGATAAGTCAACTAGGTTTTTATTTTTTTATAAATTTATCCAATAAAAAAAACATGTTATCCTTCAAAGTGAAGGATAACACGCTTTTTTAGTATCTGGCAGTTGATAAGCAATAATATGTATCCTTGCCCACAATTCCGTCAGCAGCAAGGCCTTTGTCAGCCTGAAAGTCCTTTACAGCCCGTTCTGTCTGGATTCCGAAGATCCCATCAGCAGCGCCAGGTGAATAGCCTAGGCATGCAAGCGTTCTTTGAATGCTTGCTACATAAGATGATTTGTTGCCTGAATAGCCATTTTTAACGATAAAGGAAGTGCTGAAATCAATAACAGTGTTGCTTAGGACTACTCCGCAAATGGATACTCCAGATTTAACATATCCTTTGTCCGAAGTATTGATTATCCATTGATACCCTTCTGTTTCTGAACGTGTACTTCCTGACCATGAACTTCTTCCATTGCATGAATACGCTTTTGCATCTAATGACATTCTCTTTTCCCCCTGAAAAATCGATCATTCAGTTCTGCTGACCCGACTGCACTTGGGTGATTCCCATATGTATGAGTCCATGTTTTTAGAACTGTACTATAGGTACGAGTCACTAGACAAAAAGTTTCACTTTTTTCAGGAAAAATGAACCAATTTATTTATTTTTAATTGTTCGCTGTGTAAACAGACTTCCAGCAACATAGGCACAAAATGAAATCAGAATCGGAAGCACAACAGTGTGCATGCCAAGTGCATTTGGATGAAGCCGGTCAAGCAGAATATATGAACCCATTCCAAAAATCATGGAAGATACGGCACCGTATTTATTCCCTTTGCTCCAATATAAACCGAAAACAACTGGCCATATAAAGACCGACTCGAGTCCTCCGAACGAAAACAAGTTCAGCCAGATCAGCAGTTCAGGCGGGCTTAGGGCAAACAGAACAACAGAAATCCCTATCACGCTTGTTACCCAGAAGCTTGTCTTTTTCACCTGATTTTCCGTTGCTTCAGGCTTAATGTAGTTCAAATAAATATCCTTCACAATCGCTGAGCTGACCAAAATCAGCAGCGAATCTACTGTCGACATAATTGCGGCCATCGGTGCAGCAAGCACTAGTCCTGCAAGCAAAGGCGGCAATACGTTCAGCGTCAGCATCGGCATCACTTGATCTCCTATATCTACACCAGGGAGGATCGGCCGTGCAAAAACACCAATTAAATGCATGCCTAGCATAATAAATCCGATCACAACTGTACCGATAATAATCGCTCTATGCATTGAACGAGAATCTTTATAAGACATCGCTCTGACAGTAATTTGCGGAAGGCCGACGACACCAACTCCAACCAGGATCCAAAAAGAAGAAACATAGAGCGGAGTCAAATCCCGCTCAGCCCCGTATGGAGAAACAAGATTTGGATTTTCTGCCACAAGCTCTGCCATAATGTTTGAGATTCCGCCGCCTGCAATAATTGTAGCCACCAGCAGGACAAGCGTCCCCACAAACATAATGACACCTTGAACTGCATCTGTCAGAGCTACGGCCCTGAATCCACCAATAATGACATAAACAAGTACGGACACGGCAAAAATGAACAAGGCTGTTGTATATGATAGCCCGGTCAGTGATTCTATCAATCTTGCTCCGCCAACCCATTGAGCTGCCATTGCTGAAAACAGAAAAACAATGATGCTGATGGCTGAAATAATGACGACCGCATGGCTCTTATATCTTTCCTTTAAAAAATCAATCAGCGTAATCGCCTTGTACTGCCGTGCCATAATCGCAAACTTTTTCCCAAGCACCATCAGCACAAAATAACCTGTTGCAAGCTGAGCCATGGATAAGAGCACCCATCCAAGTCCTCTTGTATATGCAACGCCAGGTCCTCCAATAAAGCTGCTTGCGCTTCCATATGTTGCAATCATCGTCATCGCAAGCACAAATCCCCCGAGCTGCCTTCCGCCAAGAAAATACTCCTGCAAAAAGGAGTCTGCGGATTTCACATAACGGTTCGCCCAAAAGCCGATGAAGAAAATGAGGATTAGAAACAGCAATAATGGTAATATAACTGCCCAATTCACCTTTGATCACCTTCTTCCTCATCCTCAAACGATACTTCCTTAAAAAAGAATTTCACGCAGATGATGACAAGTGCGATCATAACAAGAAAACCAAAAACACAGCTGTAAAAAAACCACTCTGGCAATCCGAGGATGTAATTATATTTCTCAGGGTCACCCGAACCAAGCCCATAGGCGAAGCCAAACCACCAAATAAAATTAAAAAGAACAAGACCAATTCCGATTTTGGCTTCTCTATGGGCAATTTTAAAACGAATATCTTCTTTTTTCTTCATCCCATATCTCCTTTTAGCACAGTTCGCAAATCTAGTATTTATTATATCTGTCTTTTGGAGAATATTCATTACAGATTTTCATGTTCATTTTTTCACAAAAACAGTTTTAAAACCCTTTGGAATGGGGAAATGTTCTTAGAGGTTTGCTTCAAAAACACAAAAATCTGCAAAACACGGTTCTTTTCTGCCAATTACAATTTTGTTAAAAAGCTCTTAATGAACAGACATTACCTGCTCAGGTAGTGTATACTGTTGAAGTGCCTTATTCAGAAGACCATCACAATCCCCCGCATCCGAGCAGAATGTCCGCGCTGCAAGACAAACACATAACCAAACATCCATCCAGATGTAAATTGCCTGAATCAATGTTCAGACAGCTTAGTGTTCATGAGGAAATAATAGCTAAGTGAGAATGATTAGTTAACGTATTTTATTAACGCAATCTTTAAGGGTTAGTTACTATTGCTTCATAAAAAAAGAGATAAAATGAATTGTTGGTTTTGCATGTTTTTGTGTTTTCCAATTGAAGTAAAGCCCTCTGCGAATCTATCAAAGATGGGAGTTTTTATTTTAATATGAAAAATGTTTCAGCTGTATTTTACGTGTCAGCTGCCATTTTGACATTTCTCGTTTTGGTCGGTGTTTTTGCACCATCATCTCTTGAAAGTGTCACAGGCAGTATGCAAGGATTTATTACAGATAAGTTTGGATGGTATTATCTGATAATCGTTACCGTGTTTGTTTTTGTTTGTTTATATCTTCTGGTAAGCCCGATTGGCCGGATAAAACTTGGGAAGCAGGAGGATAAGCCTGAGTTTTCACGCCCAACCTGGCTTGCAATGCTCTTTAGTGCGGGGATGGGAATTGGTCTTGTATTCTGGGGAGCGGCTGAACCGATTAGTCACTATGCATTAAGTTCTCCAACTGGTGAAACAGGCACAGATCAGGCAATTCGCAATTCCATGAGATTCACCTTTTTCCATTGGGGTGTCCATGCATGGGCCATTTATGGAATCGTAGCACTTGTTCTTGCTTACTTTACTTTCCGAAAAGGTGAGCCTGGATTAATCAGCGCAACACTAAAACCAATTATCGGGCGCCATGCAAATGGACCAATTGGTAAAGCGATCGACGTAATCGCGGTTATCGCAACTGTCATCGGGGTAGCGACTACTCTTGGTTTTGGAGCAGTTCAAATCAACGGAGGTTTATCCTTCTTATATGGTATCCCTTCAAACATGGCCGTTCAATTTATAATTGTTGCTGTGTTTACCATTCTTTTCATCCTTTCTGCACTGAGCGGACTTGGTAAAGGGATTAAAATCTTAAGTAACGCAAACATGGTTTTAGCTTTTGCACTCTTTATTTTAATGTTCATTTTTGGGCCCACGCTCTTTACGCTTAATCTTTTTACAGACACGATTGGAACGTACCTGCAAAATATATTGAACATGAGTTTCCGCATCTCGCCTCTCAATGAAGAAAACCGCAGCTGGATCAATGGCTGGACGATTTTCTACTGGGCATGGTGGATTGCATGGTCTCCTTTTGTTGGTATCTTTATCGCCCGTGTATCTAAAGGAAGAACCATTCGGGAATTTGTCGTATTCGTCTTGCTCATCCCATCACTAATCGGATTTATCTGGTTCTCAACTTTTGGCGGATCTGCTATCTTGCTTGAGCATGAGGGTGTAGCTAAGATTTCAGCACTTGCAACAGAAGAATCCCTTTTCGGTGTATTTGAGAATTACCCGATGAGCACTATTCTTTCTATTATTGCTATGCTGTTAGTCAGTACGTTCTTCATCACATCAGCTGACTCTGGTACATTTGTTCTCGGTATGATGACAACAAACGGCTCGCAAAATCCAAGCGGCAGCGTGAAAGTGATCTGGGGAGTATTCCTTGCTGCAATCGCATTAGTCCTCCTATATTCAGGCGGATTACAGGCTCTTCAGAACACGATGATCATTGCGGCTCTGCCGTTCTCAGTCATTATGGCCCTTATGACCATCAGCTTAATAAAAGCTTTAACAAAAGAGGCGAAAGAACTGGGCATGAATCAAGTGCCAGTTAAAAAACCAAAGAAAAAAGCAGAAACTCCGGCCTGATGGCTTGGAGCTTCTGCTTTTTTCAATTGTTTTTCACTTATAAAAGGGTGTTTTTTCAGGTATACCCTTTTCCATGTTTTTAAATAAATAGTGCAGTTAATTTATCACTTCCTATATCATATTAACCCCATCTTTGCGAACGAATTTTATCGTATATTCTTCACCTTGATTAAATTGTTTACAAAAAGTATCTGCTTTGGCTTTATCGCCAGTTTCATAGCTGAAATCCATTTCCAGGTAATCGTCATTCAAAACACAATGAAAAACGCCATCTATTTCAGAAACTGCTTTATTGTCTACATTTATCGTTCTTTCACCTTCTGAGACAGGAATAAGTTTATTAATGGATAGTCCTGCAATGACTAAAATGAGGGCAATGGTTAGAACAATGATTGTTTTCTTTTTTTCATAACCAACGAATAGCATAAAGATACCAAGTCCAATGAAACCGAGTGTGACAGCGTAAAGGATAAGTGTAAAAATATAGACCATATCTTTTCCCCCCTTCTTACAACTACTAATACTATTCAGCCGCGTTAAAGTTTCATTTTTCTGATAATTATTTCCATCTTTTTTTAGATATATGTTCTTGAAATAGAACTAGACCCTAACACTTCGGAATTAAAAAAAGAGGATGAACTCCCATGAGTTTTCATCCTCTTTTACAGCGCAGCCTTCAATTCCTTTCGCGCTCTATGTATTTTTGTTTTAACAGTCGATAGGTTCAAAGAAAGATACTCTGCAATCTCCTGATCTTTCATTTCCAAAAAAAGTTTTAGCGTCATTATTTCTCTGTAGTCGGATTTAAGCGCAGAAACCAGCAGCTTCGTCTTCTCTTTTAACAGCGTATAGTCAATCGTATCCTCAATCAGTTCCCTGCCGTCCGCTATCAGCTGCTCCTCAATCGAGATCTCGTTTCTCTTCTTTCTTAAAAACAAATCAATTGCCGTTCTCCTCGCTATGGCGGAGAGCCAATTTTTCAGCTTCTCTTTTTCAAATATCGTATCCATCTTCATAAAAGCCTTAAGAAAGGTTTCCTGGGCAATATCCTCAGCCAAATGGGGATCCTTTGTCATCCGCAGTGCAATCCGGTATATCACCGTATAATAAGTTTGATATATATCATTAAAAGTAGTCTGTTTACATCCTATAGCTGCTGGGGGCATGAATGACTCACCCGTCTTTCTAGTATTCTCGTTAAATTTACTTTCCATGTCATGATTATATGTCAGCTTATCGTATGTTGAAAGGAAACTTTTTCTTAAGATTTTTTAAAGAATTTTTAAGATTTGCCTATTAGTCATTTTTTTTAGGGAAAAAAGAATAAACTACTCTCCTGATTGAGTCGGTATAGAGAAACAGACCTCAGCTTTTGACTTATTTTATAAAAATAATGGTCTGAAAGGTCACAAATCGCTGTGGGGTGGTCAGAAACTCGGGGCGAGCGGTCAAAACAATGCATTACATCTATCTGAGCCACCGATTCTTGCCTTAAAAGGTTATTATTTTGCTAGGATCAAAATCGGTGATTCCTAGTGCATATTTTAAAAGGTTTTAATTAGTTATCCGTTTTCAACATCACTTACCTGCAAATCGGTTATGGTACCTTGATGGAAAAACAATTGCCACCTGCCGTCGATCTTTTTCCAGATTGAGCTGCGAAGTGTATTTCGCTTTCTGGTTTTATCGTTTATAAAATAGGTGGATAATACAACATCCGGAGCTAAAGGATAAATTTCGTAATTATGTAAGGTCATCTCCGTCAATACTAATCCGTTTTCCAGACATTCTTTTTTATCAAACATATAACCCGAACTGCCTATTTCAAAGAAATCATCCGCAAGTATCTTGTCCAGTTCTTCACAGCTTTCCCGCACTTCTAGACTTGTATGGCTTTTCTCTAATTCTTTTAAATGTTCTTTTAGATGTGAGTTCATTATTCTTCCTCCTTTTTATAAACATGAATCATGAACGTCATGTTATTACCTCCATAAAGTGGATTTATCTTTAATTTACAATTGCCAATAGTAAAGTTCAATATATACACAAAAAAAGATACATGAGAGCCCCCACAGGCAGTCATGTATCTTTCTTCTCATCTCGAAACAATAATCTCATCAATAATCCCGTATTCTTTCGCTTCAGCAGCACTCATGTAATAATCACGGTCAGAATCTTTTGCTACTTTTTCAATGGATTGACCTGTGCGTTCAGCGATGATTTCATTGATGTGTTCGCGAAGCTTAAGGATGCGGCGGGCGGAGATTTCAATTTCAGTTGCCTGGCCGCGTGCTCCGCCAAGCGGCTGATGAATCATGATTTCGCTGTTTGGGAGTGCAAACCGTTTTCCTTTTGTTCCGGCCAATAGCAGCATCGCGCCAAATGAAGCGGCCATGCCGGTGCAGATGGTCCTGACATCAGGCTTGATATATTGCATTGTGTCAAAAATTGCGAACCCAGCCGTAATTGATCCACCAGGGCTATTTATATAAATGGATATGTCTTTTTCGTTATCTTCTGCCGCCAAAAACAGGAGCTGGGCGACAACTACGTTTGCTACATGATCATTAATTTCATCACCAATCATGATAATGCGGTCCTTCAATAGGCGCGAGTAAATATCATAGGAACGCTCTCCGCGCCCTGACTGTTCAATGACATATGGAATCGTACTCATCTGAGTTCCTCCTCGTTTCGATTTTGCAGGCTATGCAGCCATGCACAGAGAGGCCGAAGAAGAGAAGCTCGGTAAAGGGCGCACACTTGTAAGGATGAGCGCAGGGCTGTCAGCACCATCAAATGTAAGAATTTTCGGCAACGCCTGAAGCAAAGGAGATGGGTCCTGAAATTGCAGGGAGGTATACATCAAGTCAGAAAGCAGCTCGCGTTCTTCCTCGTCCCAGTAGGAATCAGCCTCTTCCTTATCCTTCGCTAATCGTTTCTTTGCACGGAACAAAGCGGATTTAATCGAAGTCTCGGACGTCTCAAGCATTTCTGCAAGCTCTTTGGACTGAAATTGAAATCCTTCTTTCAGGAGAAAAAGGACTGCTTGCTTTGGGGTACACTTCGCCACTAAATGATCAATCATTGCTGAAAGTTCATTCATTCGTGATGCATGATCCCTTGCACTCAGCTCAGGAAGCTCGCCAAGAGATTCTTTTTTCCTTTTTCGAATCAAATCGACCCAATGATGATACGCCATTTTATTCAAAAGGGCAGAACTGATTTTTTCTTGCTCGTATTTAAGAATCGCTTTTAGCATCACATCCTGGGCTACATCTTCCCCGTCATGTTTATTTTGGGTCAGAAACTGACAATATTGCTGTAATTTTGGGTAGTGCTCAAGTATTTCAAACGCTTGCCAATCCTGTTTTTTAATGTCTGACAGCCTGTTACCGTGCATGATCTCACTCCTTTTAAACCTCTCTGCTTTTTAAACGAATGAAGGGGGATTAAAAGATACGGGTTCGGTTTATTTATTTTTATTTTATACAATTTCAATTGGTTTTGACCATTTAGATGAAAAAAACCGGCTCTGTTTTAGAGCTGGACTTTTTTTAGAAAGTTAAACATTAAGAGTCTTGTCTGATTTGAACGTATCCACACGATCTTCGTACCGGGAAATTTTCCTTGTATCAGGTTATTCCAGCTATGAAAAAAAAAGATACCCCTCTGGATATCTATCACACATCATAGCTTTAGCATACTATCTTTTCTCGCGATCAGTTTATCAAATTCCACTTGATCTGCTGCAAAAGCTCCAATTTCAGATTGGGTATCACTATAAAACCCGTGAAAATCGGAACCTCCTGTTTGAATCAAGTTAAAGCGCTCTGCTAAATGTCTAGCTTTCATTCTGTCTGTTTGATTATGCAGCGGATGGTTGACTTCAATTCCCTCTAAGCCAAGTTGTGCCCATTTTTCGACTGCATCAAAGTTATGAAATTGGCCTGGGTGTGCAAGGACAGGCATTCCACCGGCCCTTCGAATGGCTTTAATCGCATCTTCTGCTGATACATATTCAATAGGTATATACGCCAGTCCTCTCTCTTCTGCAGTACTTCCTTTTGAAAACAGCTTTTTGTATAGTGTGCCATAAATGGATGGTGTGTAGCCCTTTTTCAATAATGCATGCATAATATGCTGTTTATAGACACCTGTTCCGCCTGCAGCAAGCTCCTCGACTTCATTCCATGACAGGTCGTAACCTGCTTCAATTAAAATCCTGACCATCTTTTGGGATGCTTTGTTCCTTTGTTCGATTAAAGGCTGACAGAGTTCACTTATTGCTTCATGTCCAGGTGTCACATACAGTCCTAATATGTGGGCGCGATTTCCCCGAGTGAAATCAAATGCAGATATTTCTATGCCTGGAATAATGGAAACGCCAAGAGTCTTTCCGATTTCTGCTGCTTCACTGAGCCCTGAAGTTGTGTCATGATTTGTGATAGCCAAATGCGTAACACCTTTTCGTTCAGCAATTGAAATAACTTCTTCTGTTGTAAATGAACAGTCCGATATCTTTGTATGACAATGCAAATCGATCATTTTTTCTGTCAGCTCCATTCTTAAACGATCATTTCATCCTTTAATACACCTTGCGTTAAGCTGTATTCACGATCCACCACTGTCTCCATGAAATCAAGATCGTGGAAAATGCCAATCATGCTTGTTCCCTCTGTTTTCAGCTGGAGAATCATTTCCTTAACCGAAATCTTTGATGCATCATCAAGGGAGGCAGTCGGTTCATCGAGCAGCAATAATTTAGGGCGTTTGACCATGGCCTGTGCCAAATTCAGCCGCAGTTTTTCTCCGCCGCTGAACGTGCGGGGATAAGAATCCCATAAGGAAGATGGAAGGTTGAAATGAGCCAATATTGATTTTGCCTCCGCCGCTGCATGTTCGCTTCCTTTTCCCATTTCCATCAGTGCTTCTGCAACAACTTCAATAGCTGTAATCCTTGGCATAACATTTAAAAATTGAGATACATATCCTATCTCATGTTTTCGGATTGCAATCATTTCACGATCGGTCGCTTTCACCAAATCAATAGGTCCAAACTGCTCCGATTTGTAATGGATCGAACCGCCTGTCGGTGCATACGTCCGGTAAATGCTTTTTAGTACAGTTGACTTTCCTGATCCGCTTTTGCCTGTTATTCCGATAAATTCACCTTCGTTAAGTAAAAAACTGATGCCATTGCAGCCTACAATCTGTTTTTCATTAAATTCATGCATATTAAACGTTTTTTGCAAGTTTTCTACTTTCAATAATTCGTTCATTGATTTCCTCCTTCTAGGGCGGAGATTACTTTCCATATTTCCGGATAAAAAGTTCGACATTATTTAATTCTTCAAAGCGTTCTTCCAATGTAGGGCGATCCCAATTCCACCATGCAATCTCCAGCAGTTTTTCCGCGATTTCTTTTGGAAAGCGCTCTTTAATAGGCTTTGCCGGCACTCCAGCTGCAATCATGTAAGGAGGGACGTCTTTGGTCACAACAGCCCCAGAACCGATGACTGCACCTGTACCAATCGATACACCCGGCATGATAATGGCACCATGGCCGATCCAGACATCATGGCCAATCGTTACTTTATGGTCTTTTCTCCATTCGAAAAACTCCGTGTCGTCATATTCAGCTAAGTCATATAGAACTCTGCGGTAGGTCAAGTGATGCTGCGTGACTCTCCACATTGGGTGATTAACCGGATGAATTCTCACATGGGAGGCAATTGAACAATACTTCCCGACCTCTGAATACGTAATTTGAGCATCTCCGGCAGTATAGGTGTAATCACCAATGATAGATTCTTCTATAACGGAGTTTGCTCCTATTTCTGTCCAGGCGCCAAGTGTACTGTCAAGAACATTTGCACCCTCATGAATGGTTGGTTTTTCTGATAATTTCATTCTTTTTTCATCCTTTACATTGGAATTGGGACTGCTGCAGGGAAGTGATAATTCATTTGACAGACAACCTGGCCATTTACCATCACCATTTCAAGAACCGGACGCACACCTTCTTCACTGATAAAAATGAGATCTGCAAGCTTTCCTTCTTCAATCGAACCTATTTCCGCATCAATGCCCAGCGCTTTCGCTGGATTTAAAGACACCATATTAAAAGCTTGATAGATTGGCATTCCTCCTTTATACAATTTAAAAGCTGCATGCAATAAAGATGATGGATAATAGTCAGAGCATAGAATATCAACCGCACCATTCTGAACAGCTTCCAGTGCAGAAACGTTATTGCTGTGTGATTTTCCAAGCAGGGCATTTGGTGCACCCATGACAACATAAAGTCCTTCTTCCTTCGCCTTCACTGCTACATCAAGCTCAATTGGAAACTCACTTATGACAGCGTTCCATGATTTAACCAATTCAATTTTCTCAAGTGTATCGTCATCATGAGAGGCAAGGGGGATGTTATATTCTGCTGCAAGCTCTGACAGCTTCGTTAAGATTTCACCGCCTAATTTCGGCAGCAGCTTGCTGTCTTCAATGACCTGTATTGCTTCTTCCTCTGTAAAATGACGGTGATCCATTAACAATCGTTTATGAACCTCTAAATCACGAAATTGACCTTGTCCAGGCGTGTGATCCATAAAAGATAATTGATCAATTTTTCCGTCCTTCATCATTCTTTTCACATCTTCAACTGCGTCTGTGTTTGTAATTTCATATCTTAAGTGTGTTTTGTGGCGGATCAGCTGTTTTCCGGCAGACAGCCTTTTAATATCATCAATTACCTGAAGCACCGTATCATTTTGACGAATCCATTTTTTTGCATTTTCTTCCATTAGCGATAAAGAATGATAGATTGTCGTAATACCTTCTCCAACAAGCTTTTTTTCCAGCTCGAAAAATGAGATTTCTATTGGAAAAGTACTGCTTGGACGAGGTTCCAGCTCTAATTCAATGGCATCGCTGTGGGAATCAACCAAACCTGGGAAAACCCATCTTCCTGCTGCATCAATATCCTCAAATCCAATCGCTTTCGGTTCTCCTTCAGTAATAGAAGCGATTTTCCCTTCAAGAATTTCAATCGTCCCATTCTCGATGACGTTTTCAGGCGTTGCGATTTTTGCATGATAGATTTTCATAGGTCACCTCATCTAATTTTTATAAAAGAGAATGCACAAGCAATTGAGTATAAGGGTGCTCTGGATCTTCTAAGATTTGGTCGGTTAATCCCTGTTCGACAACTCTTCCGCTTTTCATCACAAGCGTCCGGTCAGCAAGCATGCGAATCACGCCAAGATCATGGGATACAACAATCATGGATACGCCAAACTCACGCTGAATGCAGCGGATAAGATCCAATACTTTTGCCTGTACCGATAAATCCAGGCCAGTTGTCACTTCATCAAGCAAAAGAATGGGAGGATTATTCGCCATCGCTTTTGAAATCTGCACGCGCTGCTGCATGCCGCCGCTGAAATTCTTCGGAAGCTCATCCATCCGGCTGACCGGAATTTCAACATGCAGAAGCAGATCTGATGCGCGTTCACGGATGTTTCCGACATGGTAGGTCCCTGACGCGATTAATTTTTCTGCAATGTTTCCGCCGCTTGAAAACGACATTTTAAGACCGAGCCATGGGTTTTGATAAACCATTCCCATCATGTAATTGCGAATGTACCGTTTCTGCTGGGCAGAGACTGAAAAAATGTTAGCTTTTCCGTCATGGTATGTGGAGATTGTTGCTTCTCCTGAAGTGACAGCATCATCAAAATAGAGGCTCTTAACGAAGGAGCTCTTCCCTGAACCGCTTTCGCCGACGATTCCCAAAATTTCTCCTTGATACAAATCCACATTTACATCAATACACGCCCAGACACTGCCGCATTTTGGACAACGGTTGTCATTGCTATTAAGATCCTGCGGTGAATGACAATGAGTGCATCCTTTCCCAAATCGTTTATTCAGGTTTCTTACTTTTAATAGAGGGGTGTCCGCCGATGGCTGGATCATACCTCTAACCCCCTTTCTCCCTGAACCTTTGCACAATGGCCGGTATCTGAACATTGATGCACTTTCTCTCCTGTTTCGCTGTTATATATTTCATCAAGGAACGTGTCTTCACTGCCGCATATATGACATGAAAGACCTTCAAACCGTTCTGCTTCAAAAGGATAATCCTCAAATTCAAGCGGAGCGACATTCGTATAAGGAGGAATGGCATAAATCTTCTTTTCCCTTCCTGCTCCGAAAAGATAGAGGCCCTCTGCCTGATGAAGCTTCAGCAAATCATAGCGCGGGATTGGACTTGGATTAAAAATGTAGCGGCCATTCACCAAGCTTGGGTAATCAGCGCCTATCGTAATTTTTCCATAGTGCACAATATCTTCATATAATCTAAGCCACATTGAGCTGTAGTCCATTTCAGCATGCAGCTTTTTCGTTTCCTGCTCCTTTGCTTCTACTCTTCTCAGCGGTTCAGGCAGGGGCACCTGCAAAACTAATATTTGATCTTCTCGCAGTGGTGTTTCAGGTACTCTGTGTCTGGTTTGAATAATCGTGGCTTCCTCAGAATCATTGGTAGTTATGACGGTTGAGCAAGATTCAATCAACTTTTTTATGCTGACCGCATTCACGCTGTCATCATGACCTTGATCGATAACCTTCACACAGTCCCTCTCTCCGATCAATGATAATGTAAGCTGCAGTCCGCCTGTTCCCCAGCCTCTGCCGATTGGCAGCTCTCTTGATGCAAAAGGGACCTGATAGCCTGGAATGGCAATGGCTTTCAGTGTGGAACGGCGAATTTCCATTTTTGATCCTTCGTCTAAAAAAGCATAATTGTATGCTTGCTTTAGCTGCTGTTTCATGATTAACACTCCTTTCCCTCCAGAATTATGTATGACTGAACGATCCTTCTCTTTCGAATTGGGCTGTTTTAGAAGCTGTTTCTGCCTGAGCCTGCCGGATTCGATCCAAAGTGGATTGAAAGGTAATATAATGAGGCAATTTCAAATGGGAGACAAAGCCATTTGATTCAATGCTGTCTATATGCAGCAGCACAAACTCTTCATCCTGTGCAGGGGATGTCCCCTTAGTCTCCAAGCTTCTTTCCAAAATGGCCATAGCGATCGCCTTTACTTCGTTTTGACCAAATGTCAGTCCGTAACCTAGCATAAACTCGACTTCTCCCTCATCGTTCTGTGTAAAAGAGTTGATGGTTTCAACTTCAGTCAGCAGGACTTCTCCAATATAGAGACTGTCATCCTTATCTCCGAACGGATATGGGATATGAACATCTGTTTGTCCAACCCGCAATTCTCCAATCGTCGGATGAACGACTCCATACCCTCTCATACTGCTGTAAGCCATCGCCGTCATGGCTCCAGTTTCACCCCTTGCAAGAGATTGAAGCCTGGCAGATCGTGAAGCCGGAAACGTTATTTTTTCCCTGGTAATATCAAAAGGCTCCTCTTCTTTCTTCTCCCGGTTTGAAAGAAAACCCTGATCTCTCAACAAGTCTGCAACCTTTTGAAAAGTGTGTTCAAACTTGATGTCTTCTGCATCGAGATTCATAGATTCCAAAAATGATTGAATTTCTTGTTCATCTTCATTTCTTAAATGAAAATTTAATAAGCGATGGGTATAATCATAGGTTGGACCAAGCAGCTGTCCGCCAGGGATATCT
Organism: Bacillus sp. V2I10; assembly: GCF_030817055.1. Taxonomy (NCBI): domain Bacteria; kingdom Bacillati; phylum Bacillota; class Bacilli; order Caryophanales; family Bacillaceae; genus Bacillus; species Bacillus sp. V2I10. The sequence goes on from NZ_JAUSYV010000001.1 coordinate 4,192,852, forward strand.
TTAAATGAAGAGGAAATTCTTCTGACCACTCTCATGTCCCCTGGTTCGGCGGTAAGAGAATAATAGTTTCTTGGAAGAGTAGAGCGATAGGCTCTTAATAAAAATGCCGCTTCAGCAGGATCTCCTTCTGATTGCTTGAGGGCAAGGGCTGCATATTCAGGTGCATATAAGCCGCCTTCTCCCATCACCCGATCGATCAAAAGGCGCATTTGACTTTCAATTTGATTCGTTTTTAAGGTTTCTCCCCTATCCTTTAAGCGAAAATAATCAACTAGACGACTTGCATGCTCAATCGCTTTTTGCCCTCCAGTTACTGCTACATACCCCACTCAGATCTCCTCCCTTTCAATCACTGTAGTACGTGGAATCGCCATGATTTCACCAGAAGAGGTTGTCAGAATCATGTCAACTCCGAGCGGAAATTCATTGTTTATTTTCTTTCTCTCGGCGATCCAAGCAGAAGGCAGTCCATCTGTATATACCTCTCTTGCGCCTTGAATGCCAGGGCCAGTTAACTTTAGCTTCATGCCATCTCCATAACCATCTGTCAGTGTATTCACTTGAATCAGAATCGTTGCGCTTAAATGAGGATCTTCCAGAGTTCCAGCCTTTACTTCATTCATTACACTTTGAATCTCTGCATCACTCAGCTGCTTCCCGATAAAAACATAATGGGCTTCATGCAGCTCGGCAGTTTGGCTGAAAGTCTGCCAATATATATATTGTTCAGCCTTTTCTTTAAGATCAGCTATCACGTGAAAACTCACTTCCCGATCGACAAGCGTATAAGCAAGACTAAGCAGGGGCTTAGAAAATAAACTCTCATGATCCTCTTGGGCTAAATAAGGCTCAATGGAATTCACTTTACCCGGTCTTGCCATGCAATCCAGAAGCTTGCGGTAAATTTGCTGTGTATTGTTCACAGCATCAAACGGCTCAACTTTTGTCATTGTAATCCTCCATCGTGTCAAAACTTACTTGTGAACGAGCAAGTATTGACATTTCTTTTTGCTTTAGCTTTGCTATGTTCCTTTCTTCCTCTTCAAGTTCATGAAGCCAAAACCCAGCAAGCGGAAGCTTTGCATTAAAGGCGGCATCCACAACGGCAAGCGAATATGCCCGGTCAGACTCTTCGCCCATAAGGACACCCAATCCTTGTGAGCCATGAACTTCAACGGTGCAGTCTGTAATGAGAACTTCACCCATATAAAATGGCTGCCTGGAAACCGAATCACGCGTTTTCATCATGACAAGACCAGTACTTGGTGAACGCTTTACATTAACTGTGTGAGTTTCCTCAACTTGGGCTGATAATTTCTTAAGCAGATTTGGATTTCCTTCTATTAAAATCTTTGATAACCTTGATTTTTTCATTGGTTCTCCTCTCATAAACAGTCTGTTTGAAGATGAAAGAGCTTTTCATCTTTTCCTTACTTACAATCTAACTTGTCGCCAAGTTTCAAAGGTTAAGGGAATGTAAAAAAAGGTAAAGAATGAGTAAAGTTAAGAGAGACTATATATCTCTGGTTCGGTTTGTTCACATTTATACGGAATTCATTCCGAAAGTCTCGGAATTATTTTTGAAAGTATCGGAATTAAATGAAAAAGTCTCGGGAAAATGGTTGAAAGTCTCGGAATTAAGTAAGAAGAAAAGGCGAAACGCTAAAAAACGCCGAAGCATCGGCGTTTCATTATCGGACATGAAGACCTGATTTAATTCGAATAGCCAGAATCTCAAGCAAAATAGCAAACGTTAAAATGAAATATGTGATCATTCCAACTTCTCTCAAGTCAAAATAGAATCCGCTTGCCATAAACAAATCAAATCCGATTCCGCCCGCACCTGCAGCCGCACCCATCGCTACAGCTACCCCAAAATTTATTTCAAATCGCAGAAACGTCCATGAAATCAAATAGGTAATCGTTGAAGGCATGACAGCCTGAAACACAATTTGCCAGAAGCTTGCCCCGCTTCCCCGCAGGGCTTCAATGACTCCTTCATCCATCTCCTCGAAGGATTCCGAGTAAGCTTTAATTAAATATCCGACAGAGTGAAATGTCATTCCGATTACAGCGGCTACGCTGCCGAGTCCAGCAGCAACAGCAAAAATTAACACCCAAAGCACACCGTAGGAACAGCTCGAATAAAGGCGACTGCTCCTTTGATAACAGCTGAAACCTTCTCATTCGATAAATTCCGCGCTGCAAATAGACCAAGAAATAAGGCGATTACAGCTCCAAACAATGTCGTAAGAGCTGCAAGGCCAATCGTAATTAAAATCTGATAAATCGCTTCCGAAAAAGTGAAATGAACAAAATGAGCCTCTGTGAACATTACTTTGAAATTTTCAAAAGCAGCAGCAAGTCCTCCTAAAAAAGTAACATCCTTATAATCAAAGCTTATGAACCCATAAACCGTCAAAACTGCAAGAGCAGCCATCGTCAGCTGGATGATGAATGACTGTTTATTAAAGGGCTTTACTTTTATCCGTTTTCCTTCAGCATTCGGAGGTATGGAAAAGCCTTCTGATCTCATTATAAAATCACCCTCCTCACATAATTTGAGGCCGCTTCAATCAGCAAAATGGACCCAACTATCAAAAGAACGACTAAGCTCGCAGAAGAGTAATTAAGACTTTTATAATAAAGGTCAAAAGAAAATCCAATGCCTGTCCCAGTCAGGATTCCTACGAGCGTCGCACTTCTGATATTCGTCTCAATCATAAACAGCACCCAGCTGATCATTTGAGGAAGACTCGCCGGAATGACGGAGTGAACAATCACCGTAAAATAACCGGCGCCTGTTGCCTGCAATGCTTCAACCGCGCCATGACCGACTTCATCAATCGTTTCCATGAATGCTCTTGTCAAAAAACCAAAGGACACAAAAAATAAAGCAAAGTATCCTGTCAGCGAGCTTTGTCCAAAGGAAAAGAGCAAAATCATGGCCCAGGCAGCAACATCGATATTCCTGAACAAGGTCGCAATTCCTCTGCTCAAACCGGCAAAAAAACCATTTACTTTCGTTGTTTTTGAACCGGCAATAGCAAAGAATACCGCAAGCACGGATGCCACAGATGCTGCTGCAATGGAAATCAGCAACGTTTCAATTAACTTATCAAAGATAGAAGGAAGATTTTCTAATGATTCACTAGTTGGATAAAAATTTGAAAATCCCCATACAATCGCTTTTGGAATGGAGGCTAACCCATCTTTCAAACTAAATTGCGTGATCATCATCGCCCCGTATGTGACTGATAAAAGAACAGCCAAGATCACTGCAGATTGAATTCGTTTTTTCAAAAAGAAGTTACCCTGCATTGCGTCCACCTGCATCCATAATCAATTCTCCCGCTTCTGAGCCATAAATACTGTGTATTTGTTCATTTGTTATATTTTTCGGCGGGCCATCGTATACAACCTTTCCCTTGCTGACGCCGATGATGCGATCGGAATAGGTTAAAGCCACATCTACTTGATGCAAATTGACAAGGACCGTAATTCCCATTGATTTCGAGATTGTTTTCAAATGATCCATAATAATTTTTGATGCATTCGGGTCCAGGGACGCTATCGGTTCATCACAAAGCAGCAGTCTAGGGTCTTGAATCAAGGCTCTTGCAATGCCGACACGCTGTTTCTGCCCTCCGCTCAACTGATCACATCTCTTATAAATTTGATCGAAAAGTCCCAATGCTCGAAGGATTTTTAATGCTTCCTGCTTTTCTTCTTCCTTGTATATGCCTAACATCCCAGCGAAAACAGACTTATAGCCAAGCCGTCCATGCAGCACATTTTCAATCACACTTAAGCGGTTTACAAGATTATAGTGCTGAAATATCATACCCATTTTCGTTCTCGCTTTTCGTAAATCCCGCTTTCCTAAAGAATTCAAATTTGCTTGATCAAATAGTATTTCTCCGTCTGTTGCATCAATCATTCTGTTGATGCAGCGAAGGAGCGTCGATTTCCCCGCTCCAGATGGACCGATAATGGAAACAAACTCTCCTTCGTTTACAGAGAAGGTAACATCTGATAACGCCTTAGTATCTTTCCCATACTGCTTAGATACTCCGTTTAACTGAAGCAACGCTGTCATTGTTATCTCCCTCTTCTTCATGATTTATTTAGATAATTCACGGATCGGATCAAACCATGCATCTTCAACTTCAAGGAAACGTTCTTTGTCCGTTTTGTAGAACAAGCCTGAAGTCTCTGAATCTTCCGGAACGAAAATATTCTTATTGCTTGCCATTTCATCAGAAGTAAAGACTTCTTTAAGAGATTTAATATCTTCTTCACTGACTGTTTCTGTATTGACTGTAAATGGTGCATTCAATACCGGTGTGACAGAAATTAACGTGAACTCTTTACCGGGGACTGTATTAAATGGCTCCGCAGCATCCTCTTTAACTTTGTATACAGCTCCTGCAGTATTCTCATCACCTTCAGATAGCTCAACATAGTTTTGTACACACGTATCACAAAAAGCTGCTGCATCTGATTTTCCTGTCAGTAAATTCACTGCAGATCCTTGATGGGAACCGCCATATTGAACCTCGCTGAAAAACTTTCCGCCTTCTAGCAGGTCTTCTGCTTTAAGATCTTTGTACTCGTCCATTTTGCTGAAGTAGGAAACAATGCCGTCTGAAGGTACTTTAAAACCAGAAGTAGAGCTGTTTGAGACAAATGAAAACTTTTTATCTTTGATTTCATCAATCTTGAATTCTTCGCCGTCTTTATATGACTCTGCATTTTCTTTTTGTACAGCAAGCCAGCTGTGATAAACAGCATCGTCGATTGTGCCTGATGCACCGCTTGGAACAACCAGCGGCTGTACTTTATCGTTTTTAGCATTAGCTTCGATGTAGCCTTGCGCTCCCATAAATGCGATATCTGCATTTCCATTTGCAATCGATTCGATTGCAATAATGTAATCTGTCGTCGTTTTGTGCTCAACTTTTTTGCCAGTTGCTTCTTCAACCACTTTACCGATTTCCTCGCGTGCGCCTTTTAAATCAGCCCCGGATTCATTAGGATACCAGGCAATCGTCAGCGTATCATCACTGCCGCCGCTTCCGCTTTGTGCGTCAGCTGAACAAGCAGACAAAATTGCCGCAAAACTAAACAGGAACATAAGAACAAACCATTTTTTCATTGAAGATTCTCCTTTTAACGTGTTTTAGTTTGGTGGATAACGAATTCAGAAAACGCAAAGCTTTAAGAAATGCAGACAACACCCCCTTAAAATTCGATCAGGCAGCGATGCATGTCGCTTCTGACCCTCGCAATGCTGTATTCCACCGGGGAACCCCCAGGATGATTCATCAGACTTTCAATTTGCACAATCGGCACGCTCTCAGGGATCAGCAATACCTTTGCATCTTTCAAAAACGGAAGACTTGCGTGAAAAATGGATTTGCATCGCACAGGGCGAAACTGATAGTGTTTTTCCAGCAGTCCATATAAGGAATGAAAATCCTCAAAATAATTTTCAAGCCCTGGAACCTCTGATTCTGGAAAAACGGTTGTCGTGACGGACATCGGCATTTCATCTACATATCTTAAAATCTCTAAACGGTACACTGTCTCATTCTGCTGAATCTGCAGATGCTCCCGCTCTTCTTCTGACGGCAGCCCCGCTTCCCAATGAAGCAGCTTGCTTTTATGCGGAACGCCTTGATTTGACATATTTTCAGAGAATCTGGTTTGAGAGGACAGAACATATTGAACGGGTTTCATGATGCGATTAATATAGCAGCCTTTTCCCTGAACCGGTGTGACCCAGCCAAGGTTGGTCATTCTCGCAATGGCTTGTCTTACTACATGCCGATTCACATGAAATTGGCGGCATAGCTCATTTTCCGAAGGGATTTTTTCACTTTCCCTGTATTGGCCATTGCGGATTTTTTCAATCATCGATTCTGCGATCTGAAGATGCAAAACGGCTTCATCCTGAACCTTCATTCTGTTTTCTCCTTTCTGACTTTACTCACTGGTTTAAATGTAACTTATCAACAAGTTGGGATCGTTAAGGCAATGTAAAAGAGTTTTAGTTTTATGTAAAGGTTCAGCGAAATTTGTTATTATGTTCATACTATTTTTACATTCAAGCTGAAAATACCGACAAAAATAAAGAAAAAGCCCCTCCCTTATATGGGAGAGACTTACTAGTTTGATAGTTTCCAAAAAGCTCTTAATGTGAAATGCAATTATCTAGCACCCGCTTCAGATGGAAATACATTTTTAATAATGGTTTGTGAAAATTCTTCTAGAGCTTCATCCGTATTTTTCGTATAACCGCACTCTAACCCTACAAAACCATTGTACCCCGTTTCTTTAATGGCCTTAAGGATATTGACATAATTCAGTTCTCCAGAACCAGGCTGATTCCGCCCAGGATTATCAGCAATATGGTAGTGGTTGATTCGCTCTGCATATTTCGTTGCGTTTCGAATGACATTCCCCTCTGTAATCTGCTGATGGTACACATCAAATACTAATTTAACATTCGGACTGTCGACTTTATCAATAATTGACACAGCTTCATCTGAATATTGGAGGAAATGTCCCTGATGATCAACAAGTCCATTCAAAGGTTCAACTTCAAGAATGACATCGGCATCCTCACACATAACAGCACACTGTTTTAATGTTTCAATCATTGCCTGCTGCTGTACTTCCCGGGATACACCATCCTGAACATTGCCGGTTTGAGTAATAATAGATTGAGTTCCAAGAATTTTACATGCTTCAATGGTTTCTTTCAAACCTGCTAAATATTCAGCACGCCTGCTTGAATCAACTAAATTAAAATAGCGTGTGCAGGTAGCAATAATGCCTGCACCAATCCGCTCCTGTTCCTTTGAGATCTTTTCCAGATCAAGGTCCCACCAGCTGTAATACTCCAAACCGTGAAAGCCATGTTCTTTAATCTTCTCTAAATGGTAAATAGCATCCTTCCCTTTATAAGCACCTATACAAAGAGAAAACTTCATATTCTTGACAACTCCTTAAGTGAAACCGGTTTCCCGGACTCAGCCGATTCATTCGCTGCCAATGTTACCTTGTGCGTTTTGACAGCATCTCTATAATCTGATAAAACACTGGATGGATCACCTGTTTGTACAGCCTGAATAAAAGCCTCATCTTCTAAAAGATAAGGGTTCTTCCTATCATGATAGTCAAAAGTACGGTCTGGAGAAATCTCTTTCAGTCCTGATCCTGTAATTTCCAAAACTCCCTGTTCTGTATAAATGTCAAGGCCAACCTTATGTCCAACAGGAGACATGCATGTATTGGATATTGTTGCAACCATTCCATTATGGAGAGTCAATGTAACAGTCCCTACATCAGCAACGGTAGTTCCTTTTACTTTTTCATGCATCACACGTTTACCATAGGAGGCATAAACCTCTTTCACCTCTCCGCAAAGATAGCGCAATAAATCAACGATATGGGTTGTTTGTTCAACAAATTGTCCTCCTGAACCTTCCTGAAGTCTCCACCATGGCACCATGGGCATGCCTCCCATCCAGTAGCCTAGCGCCATACCAGCCTTACGTTCAGTGAGCATAGAAAGTGCTCTTTGAACTCCTTCCTGATAGCGCCAATGATAACCTACAGATGTAATCAACTTTTTTGCTTCTACAAGCTTTAAAATGTCATCCGGCTGTTTATGATCAATGCCAAGCGGCTTCTCCACAAGAAAAGGAATACCTCTTTCAATAACAGCTTTTTCTGCTTCACCATGCACCATAGGAGGAACACATATGTAAACGGCATCTAAATTCCGATCGTCAAGCATATCGTTTACATTTGCATAAGCCTTTGCATCAGGCCATTGCTGTGCTTCCGCCTGCGCTCTTTCCACTTGAACATCGCATAAGGCTGATACTTGTACATCTTTTATCTTGGCAAGATTATTTATATGGAATTTTGCAATACCGCCTGTACCTATAAATCCAATTTTCAACGTCATAAAAATAGCCTCCCTATTAATTGGTTTCATCCTTTACTGGAGCTTCCAAATAATCATTTAGTGAAGGCCCCACCTCCTTTAAGGCAATTCTATTAATCTTTTATGGCACCAGCTGTTATGCCAGAGATAAATTGACGGCTTACAAAAATGAAGAAGATGATTAATGGGAGAGTGGCCATTAATGTACCTGCCATAATCATCCCGTAATCTGTTGTGTATATCCCATTTAACTGCGATAAAGCAACTTGCAGCGTGAATTTTTCAGGATCATTTAAAGCCACAAGCGGCCATAAATAGTCATTCCAGCTGCCAATAAAAGAGAAAATACCCAGAAATGCAAGCGCCGGTCTCAAGATTGGCAGAGCAATGTGCCAATATAGCCTGAAGGGACTGCAGCCATCGAGTCTTCCCGCATCAAGCAAACTATCGTGGATAGCTTCCTCAGCAAACTGCTTGATCCAAAAGATCCCAAAAGCACTGGCGATGCCCGGGATGATCAGCGCTTTAAACGTACTGGCCCAGCCTATTTCCGCAACCATAAGAAAAGATGGAATAAATGAAAGCTGCGAAGGAATCATCAGTGTGACCAGCAGGCCCCCGAACAATATTCTTTTTCCGGGAAACATGAACTTTGCGAACGTAAATCCTGAAAGTGAACAAAAGAATAAGATGCCAGCTGTTGATGCTCCAGCCACAAATAAGGTGTTTAAAAAAGCCTGAAAGAAGTCCACATTCTCGAGGATCTTACCGATATTTGCAAAAAGCTCATTGCCAAGTGTCAGTTTAGGAGGAAACGCAAGAATGTCGCCCGTTTTATTTGAAGCCATAACGACAAGCCAGTAAAAAGGAAAGATAGAAATGAAAACACCTATTAATAAGATAAGATGCAGGATCATTTTATTTAACCGTGCCTTCATTCGGTTCATTAGATTGATTCTCCCTTCTAGGATTTCACGCCAGTCTTCTGAACAACTTTCCAGTTGAATAATGAAAAAAGAGCAATGATTAGAAATAGTGCCCATGAAATGGCTGCTGCATATCCAAACTCATGCTTGATAAACCCTTGCTGATACATGTACAAAGCAATTGTTAAGCCCGATTCTCCAACGCCGCCCGAATCTCCAAGCAAAACTTGCGGCTCAGTGAACAGCTGCATGGATCCTATTGTTGTCATTAAAACCGTAAACAGGATAATAGGTCGAAGCATGGGAATCGTGATATGAAAAAACATTTGATAAGAACTCGCACCATCTATTTTTGCAGCTTCGTAAAGTGTATTTGGAATACTTTGAAGGCCTGCAAGGTAGATAATGGCGTTATAACCTGCCCATCGCCAGACAACCATGGAAGCAATCACAATTTTGACTAGAATGCCAGAGTTCATCCATTGAACAGGCTCAAGACCGATCACGGTTAATATATAATTGAGGAGACCATATTGATTTCCAAATATAGATTTAAAGATAATGGTAACCGCTACGATAGATGTAACATTCGTTAAGAAAAAAGCGGTTCTGTAGAATCCCTTGAATCTGAGCATGGGTACATTCAGCAAAAACGCAATACACAATGCGCCAAACAGCATGGGAATGGTTGATAAAAACCAAATAATAAAGGTATTTCCAATTGCCTTCCAAAAAACAGGATCCGTTATTAAATACTGGAATTGGACCAGCCCGACAAACTCCATTTCTCCAATTCCGGCCCAGCTTTGAAATGACAGAAATAAAGAAAAGAGTACAGGAAACAAACCAAATGCTAAAAAGAGAAGATAAAATGGCGATATAAAGAGATACAATACTTTATTTTTATAAATATCATGCCAGATGCTGCTTTTAGGTAACTGAACGGCTGGGTGTGCAAGTGCTTCCGTTTTTTCAATTTTCATTTGGGCATCCACCTTTCAAGACCTCCTTTATTCTGCTGGAGAAGCCTTCAGTCCATTGCATGAAGAAAGCTAAATAATTCCAGACCGATCATTAATGTGAAAGTTCCCTTTTTATTTTTTCTAATGCATCGCTCCACGCTATGTCGGGATTTTTATTTTGTCTTGCTATCAATAACAATTGTTCATCGAAAGCGGCTCTAGCTGTAGAATGCTCAGGACCATAGTACGCTACAGGAACATCTTGAGCTCCTTCGCTAAAGACCTCCACCGTTTTTTGGCCGCCAAAAAACGATTCTTCCTCAATCATTTCCGGTTCATCAAATATGCTGGGTGTTGAAGGGAATAAATCCATTTTCAAATAGGATTGAAGCTGATTTTCAGGATTCATCAGCCACTTGATAACCTCAAATGCCTCTTTAGGATGCTTTGAGCTTTTTAAAACACCTAAAAATGAACCTCCATTGTTCCCGCCTCCGCCTGGTACCCTTGCAACCCGCCACTTTCCTGCGGTATCAGGAGCAGCGTCCTCTAGAATTAATTTTTCCCAGGAAGCGCCAACAAATGAAGCCACTTTTCCATTGTTCATTCCGGCGCTCCATTCAGATCCATTTTCTAAGTTGGCGCTTAATCCTTTTTTATGGATTTCCACTCCATATTCCCAATCTTCTTTAATAGATGGACCATCCCCTATAAATTGATCAGATTTATTGAAGAAAATATCTTTCCTTTGACTTGTGAGCTGGGTGAACACTCTATTAATCGTATCAAACATGTAGACTCCGGTTTTAGCTTTCATTTGTTCCCCAGCTTTTATATAATCATCCCAGGTTGAAAGATGCGCAGATACAGCAGCCGGGTCGGTTGGAAGCCCAGCTTCTTTAAATAAATCTTCCCGATAGAATAAAGCGGTTGGACCAATGTCCATCGGAAGAGCAATTAAATGCTTTTTATCTGGTGTTAACGCCTGATTCCACTTCCAGTCCAAAAATTGGTCTTTTATCTCTTCACCTTCAAAATCTAATAGATTTACAAACTCATCATGATAAGGCAAAAACTCAGAAACCCAATCGTTCATTGCAACAATATCCGGTGCTCCGTTTTTTGCAATCAATGTAGTTTGAAGCTTTGTTTTGTAAGTGGCACCGTCAATTTTTTGGGTTTTCAATATAACATGAGGGAACTGCTCCTGAACTCTTGCCAAAAGTTCATCATCGATCGATCGATTGTAATACCATATAGTAAGCTGAACCTTGCTATCAGCGGCTGCATCTTCCATACTTACAGGCTTTGTACATCCGATCAGGGCGCAAAACATAAAAAGGATTATGACGATTCCTGAAACCTTCCTTGACTTCATTGCAATCATTCCTTTTGAAGTAGTCATAATTACACTTCTTTCATGAACTAATAAGAATCAAGCAGCACCTTTTAAAAGCGCTTTCATTTCGCTGCAAACAAGCTGAGACTCTTCAGCTATTTCCTTGAAAGCACACATGAAAGAGAGTTCAATTGTTTCTTCAGTTGTACATGTTCCTCCCTTCGTAATAGCCGATAATAGGCACATTGACTGAATCGACGACTTCTCATTGACATCTTTTTAATTATTTAAATATTTCTAATCTTTAGTTATATTTATCATAATAGAATATTTCACAAATCTATAGGACAAAACAAACGAATAAATAGGATATTTTGAACATACGGAGGGAGTAGCCATGCTGCCAATTCATTTTCTTAATACGAGAGGGGATAACAAAGGAATACCTTTGACTTTGTACTCAATTGGATGGGAGCATCAGGTGTACATGAACAGGCCAGTCGGATTTCCCGTGAATCAAGTCTTCTTGAATAAAAAGGGCACGGGGGTATTTCGAATATTTGGGCTTGGCGAGCTTGAATTAAAGGCGGGGCATGTCCTTGTTTTACCTGCCGGAGTGGCGCATGAATATTTTCCATTAACAAAGTCGCCCTGGCAATTAGGGTTTATTGGGTTTGAGGGAAATTCGGTAAATCCAATCCTTGAGAATATAGGACTTAAACAGCCGAAAGTGATGACAGTAAAATCATTTTCATCTCTTTGGTCATATGTTGAAAAACTGTGGGAAATTGCAAAGAAAAATGAGAATGATGCAGTAATGAATGCATCCGTCAGCCTTTACTCTTTCCTGCTGGAGCTGAGAAAGCTGGAAGAGACGAACAGCGAAAGCCATATAAACAGCGCAAAACATTCACCTCACGAAAACATTCGCAAAATCGTAAATCTGCTTCACGAACATTACGACGAACCTCTGGAAATGGCAAGCTTATCAAGTCTTGCCGGCTTTACACCACAGCATTTCACCAGAATTTTCCGCAAAATGTACGGTCTGACACCTTATCAATATTTAAATAAAATACGTTTTGAGAAAGCTATTTTTTTGCTGGAAGAAGAACCAGAATGGCATGTTCATGAAATAGCTGAAAGACTGGGGATGGAAACAAACTATTTTATTAGAGCTTTTAAAAAGAAATATGGCGTTACACCAGGTGTCTATAGAGGAAAGTTGAGCAGGAAGCAGAAAAACTAATTCCATCGAAATACGAAATATGTTAAGCTTTCCCTATGTTAGGAAGAAGGAGTTTTTATACATGATGCTTCAAGCGTTGTTGATCTTTTTACTGCAGCTGATTTTTGTCCCGGTCCTCACGATGAGAACCATTCTTCTTGTAAAAAATCAAACAAAATCAGCAGCTGGTGTCGGTTTATTGGAAGCGATTATCTACATCATCAGCTTAGGGATTGTCTTTCAGGATCTATCAAACTTTTATAACATTATCGCTTATGTCGTTGGGTTCAGTATTGGTTTGCTCCTCGGCGGATTATTGGAGAAGAAACTGGCCATTGGCTATATAACGTATCAAGTAAATATTCCGGAGAGAAATACGGAGCTTGTGAATGATTTAAGAAATGCAGGTTTCGGCGTTACTTCGTTTGAAGGACAGGGCATCAATTCCACCCGCTATCGTTTAGACATCGTTTCAAAGCGGTCACGCGAAGAGGAATTGCTCGAAATTATTCAGGTAAGAGAGCCAGCTGCTTTCATGATGTCCTATGAAATCCGTTCGTTTAAAGGCGGTTATTTGACGAAGTCGATGAAGAAAAGACAGAGTATGTTTAACAAGAAAAAAATAAAAGGACCAACTGAGTCCTATACTGAAAAAGGCTGATGTGAATCCACATCAGCTTATTTTTTAGAGTAAAGAAAGGTTAAAATTTTCCTCATTGATGTCTAGTTTTCATTCCACCTCTTTGAAGCACTTTTTCAAGGTGGAGACCATTTTTATGCTGCAAGCGCCTAAATCCCATTCTCCAAATCCAAATTCTCGATAAAATCCACAAATGCCTTCACAATATTCAGCTGCAGGGATTCCTCGTGAAAAAACATCCATGTTTTACGCATGATAGGCTTTCCATCAACTGTTTCGATCACAATTTTGTGCAGGTCATCCACATCACTTAAGATCATACTCGGCAAGATGGCATAGCCTAATCCGTTTACAACCATTTTTTTGCACGTATCAGCTTTATCCACTTCTATACTTATTAATGGAGGCTGAGTGAAATGTTCAGACCACCAATGATCTACGGCTGTTTTCAAAAGAGGGTCTGTATGATAATCAATTCTCGGCAGTTCGGGGAGTTTTGAGATATCTATTTCTTCTTTTGAAGCAATGCACAAGGTTTCTTCAAACAACGGACGCTTTTGCCCTTTCCAGCCGTAATCTCCCCTGACAAACCCGATGTGAACATCGCCGGTGTAAATTAAGTGGGCAATCTCGCTGCTGAATGCGGTCGTTACCTTGAATTCCACATTCGGGTACTGCTCTTTAAATAATTTTAATAGATTAGGAAGCTTATAATCTGTGAAAAAGTTAGATACACCAAGCCTTAATGTTCCAACAGTGTTATCCTCCATATTCAGGACATTTTCTTTTATTTTTTGAATGGCTGACAGCATATCATGTGCACATTTCGCCAAATATTCGCCTTGTGGAGTAAATTGAACGCCGCGCCTTCCTCTGTGCACGATGGTCACGCCGAATTCCTTTTCAAGCTGCTGCAGGCGATTCGTCAATGCGGGCTGTGAAATATATAAATACTGAGCGGCCTTTGTGATGTTTTTTTCTCGGTAAAGCGTTTGTAAAACCAGCCAATCCCGTTCATCCATCCTCATTTCCTCCCTATTAGACATCAAATTTATTTATGGATAAGAATAATAATTTAATATTTTATTTATATCTAAAAGTATACTATATTTGGGTTAATAAGTTGGTGATAGTGTCTGTTCACCGCTTTAAATCATGGAAAGAAGGAGCTTGAATGAAAGAAAACAGCGTTTTTTTTCAATGTGTCTTCTTTATGGCAGTTTGCGGGGCTTGTGGATTTCTTATTTCCTTAACAGGCGTTCCGGTCGGCTGGATGATTGGAACACTGCTGATGGCTGCTTTACTCTCCATCATGAGTCCGAAATGGCTGAAAATGCCCCAAACAGGTATTCCGGTGCACTGGCTATTAATTGGGCAGGGTATTTTAGGGATTGAACTGGGCATGAAATTAAATGATTCTGTTTTTTATATTTTTAAAGAGAATTGGCTGATTGTTGTGATGATGCTGCTTCTTTCTCTTTTCTTTGCTATGCTCTCAGGCCTAATTTTATGGAAATACAGCAGACTTGATATGCTGACCAGTTTTTTCGCCTCTGCGCCCGGGGGCTTGTCCGCCATGCCTGGTATGGCAGATGAAGCAGGCGCGAACACTGGTATGGTAAGCATCATTCAGACCATGCGCATATTCATTGTCGTCCTCTCCATCCCAATTCTGCTCTTTATGTGGATTGGCACCCCGGTTGAGCACTCGGTTTCTCCTGCCGTTTCAACGTTTGAATTCAACGAGTTGTCAGGGACTGTTGTCTTCATACTTGCCGCATTACTCGGCTCTTACTTATTTAAATTATTGAAATTTCCTGCCCCATGGCTGATCGGGACAATGATATGCGTTGCCATGGCAAAGTCTTTCAGCTTTACAGCCGGGTATGATCTCACAGCCTGGTGGCCGCCTGAATTTATGATTCTTTCGCAAATATTTATCGGGGCAAGCATCGGCTCCCGTTTTCATAAGAAAATGTTCATCGGGTTGAAGGAAACCTTGTTTGTTTCATTCTTAAGTACTACGGGGCTTGTGCTCTCTATGTTTCTATGTGCTTATCTTGTTTCAGCTGCAACTGATTTGCCATTCATCACCTCGGTGCTTGCATTTGCCCCGGGCGGCATTGCAGAAATGACAACGGCTGCGGTCGTGTTTCATGCCGACTCTGCATTTGTCGCAGCGGTTCAAGTGCTGAGGGTAGTAGCTGTCTGTATGATCATCCCTCCTTTCTTTCGATTCTTACATGTTTTAGAATGTAAGAAGAAGAAGCAATCGCGGGCTTCTGCATAATTTTCAGGTTATAATGAACAGAGCCGATTGGGGGGACAACAGTGAATCTTTTTTATAATGAAAAGACAGAAGAACCTGCTTTTTATGTAAAATCCAAGAGTAAAACAGAAGAAAAAGAAATTGAATATGCAGCCCTGAAATTAAATGAAATTTTCCAGCATGCTGAACGGGAGAATCAGGAGATTGTTTTCTTATGCATTGGTTCAGACCGTTATGTCGGCGATTCATTAGGACCATTAGTCGGAACAATGCTGTTGGAAAGTGAGATACCCTATCGTGTATACGGAACTTTGGAAGAACCGGTTCATGCGTTTAATTTGAAAGGAATCCTTAAAAAGATTCAAAAACCATTTAAGAAACCTCTCATCATCAGCATAGATGCATGCCTCGGCGATCAGGATCAAGTCGGTTCTGTTAGTTTTAATAAGGGCCCTCTTGCGCCGGGAAAAGCTCTTGAAAAAATGCTTCCGGAGGTAGGAGACTACCATTTCAAAGGGATCGTGAATTATATCGATCCGCTGCCGGCTTCACAATTTTTAAATGATACACGTCTTTATACGATCATGAACCTGGCGAAGATCATTGTCGGGATCATTTCAGTTGCCGCGCAAAAAGAAACGGAGCCTGGCATTTAGCAGGCTCCTCTCCTTTTAAGTAATAGCACCAGTTATAAAAGCAGCAATAATGATGACAAGTGAGCATAGAAGAGTCCACTTAAAGGCATAGCGCTGAAATTCGCCAAGATCGGTTTTGACCATACCAACAAGCAAAAGTGTTGAAGCAACAAGCGGACTCAGAAAATGTACGGGCTGGCCTAAAACAGAAGCTCTCGCAATCTCCAAAGGACTTACTCCATAAGCAGCTCCTGCCTCAGCAAGAATCGGCAATACACCAAAGTAATAAGCATCATTTGAAAGCACGAATGTAAACGGCATACTTGTCAGCGCCACAACCAGCGGGAAAAAAGAACCAACAGATTCCGGAATGATGGCTACCAATGAATTTGAAATGGCATCGACCATTTTTGTTCCCGAAAAAATCCCTGAAAAGATACCCGCCGCGAACACAAGGATGACAACTGTTAAAGCATTTCCTGCATGTGAAAGAATTCGTTCCTTCTGCTGCTCTAAATTCGGATAGTTGATCATTGCGGCAAGCACTGTACCGATTAAAAACAGAATTGGAACCGGGAGAATGCCCATGACCAGGATCACCATCACCGTGAGAGTTAATACCAGGTTTACCCATCTTAGTTTTGGCCGTTTGACATCATCCTGCAGCGTATAAGCGGCGGCAGCCTCACTCAGCGCCATTGATTCCTTCGACACTTCTTCCATTTGAATAATTCCTATTCGAGTCCGCTCCTTTTTCCCAAGAACAAAGGCGATAAATAGAATACATCCCATTCCTGAAAGCATTGTCGGAAGCATAGGCAGAAAGAATTCATTTGCATCCAAGCCTAAAGAAGCAACTGCTCTTGTCGCCGGCCCTCCCCACGGCGTCATGCCGCTCATGATACTGACAGACAGCATCGAAATCGTAGCAAGTATAAGTGTATTCATGCCTATTCGGAGGTAGAGCGCAAGCATAGCCGAAATGGTAATCATGTGTGTCGTTGTCCCGTCTCCGTCAAGCGCAACAATCATCGCGATCACAGCGGTTCCTATCGCTATTTTCACTGGATCGCCTTTCACCAATTTCATCATTTTATGAATAAGGGGATCAAACAATCCCGCGTCTATTAAGATACCAAAAAACAAGATCGCAAACAGGAGTAAAGCTGCTGAAGGGGCTACTACCTTCAAGCCTTCCATCATCATCTCCCCAAGCTCTAACCCGAAACCGCCAATCAGAGCAAAAACAATTGGCACAATGACCAGGGCCGTAACAGGAGATAACCGCTTTGCCATAATCAAATAGGTAAAGACCGCCACCATTGAAATTCCTAAAAAAGTAAGTATCTTCATCCCCTCCTTGTAGTAAGTAACCGCTTTCAAATAACTCTTATTATAATTCGCAATATTGCATATTTTAAGATTATTAGAAACAAGGAAATAAGTAAAATATATATTTTTTTAATTATTCTTTTAAAAAAACTTATAATGAGAAATACAGATGCAACTGTTTAGCTCCTGCAAACAGATAAGAATCCGGCAGAAAAGACAGGTTTTTACTTTTTTGAGGGAGTTGGGATGAAGCTAGACATCAATGCGCAGCTCTTTATATTTTTTATCTCAATAAGAAAGAGGAAAGTTCTCCTTTCCTCAAATATCAGGATGATTATTTAAAAAGTCAATAAAATGCTTAACAGTAGACAGCTGCAAGGAATCCTGATTATACATAAGCCATGTATTTCTTAAGACAGGTTCCCCATTTTTATAGGACAAACCATATGTATATAGATTATCAGATGGCTGCAGGCAAATTTCAGGCAGAATCGCAATTCCTAAATCATTTTTCACCATCTCCTTGCACGTTTCCTGCCTGTCTGTTTCCATCGTCACAAATGGCGGCTCTGAAAAGCGGTCGTTCCACCACCCGTTTATCAGATTTTTAAGGGAACTATCTGTTTTATATTGAATAAACGGCAGCTGTGGCAGCCGGTCCATATTGATTTCTTTTTTCGAAATCAGACACAGCCTTTCCTTATGGAGAAGCGTTTTCGTCCCATACCAGTCATAATTTCCCCTCAAAATGCCCAGCTGAACACTTGAAGAATCCAGAAGGCTCATAATCTCCGTACTCCAGCCAGTGTTCACGCTGAATTGCACATTAGGATGCTCGGTAGAAAAGCCTTTTAATAGTTTGGGAAGCTTATATTGTGCAAAGTTGCTTGAAACACCAAGCCTGAGAGTTCCCCTTACATCATTTTGCATGTTCAGCATGTAATCTTTCGTTTTCTGCAGATTTTTGATCATTTCTTCAGCGTACGCTGCTAAGTGCAGTCCTTCTGATGTGAACTCTATTCCCCCTTTAATTTTAAAAAACAAACGGGTTCCGAACTCTTCTTCCAGGTTTTTCAGTCTATATGTCAGCGCAGGCTGAGAAATATACAGACGTTCTGATGCCCGGCTGATATTTTTTTCTTCGCTTAAAATCCGTAAAGCGATCCAGTCTTTTTCATCCATTCCATTCAGCTCCGATCTTTGATTATAAGTTTTTTTATGTATTTCACTAATAAATTATCTATTTTACTTATGATTATCTCTATCATACTATATTTTTAAAAGCAACGGTACTTTTTGAAAATGAATAGGAAAAGGTGGTTATGCGCGATGAAAGTGCCTGTCGTCCTGATGCGCGGAGGAACAAGTAAAGGAGTCTTTCTGAACTTTGAAGATATGCCGGCTGATCGATTGCTTTGGGATGAGTTTTTACTCGACATTATGGGAAGCCCTGACCGCAGGCAAATTGACGGGCTTGGCGGAGCAAATTCATTAACCAGTAAAGCGGCAATCATCAAAAAGGCAAATTTAGAAGAGATTGATGTAGAATACACCTTTGCCCAAATCAGCATTGAAAATCAATTGGTTGATTTTAAAGGAAATTGCGGAAACATTTCCTCGGCAGTTGGTCCTTACGCGATTGAGCAGGGACTTGTACCAGCAATCGAACCAATTACCAAGGTGAGAATTTTCAATACCAATACTCAAAAAATCATCATCGCGGAGGTAGAGGTAGAAAATGGCCGGGTAAAAACAGAGGGAATGTGCTCCATACCAGGTGTGCCGGGAACTGGTTCTCCTATCTATCTCTCTTTCACAAATGCAGAGGGCGCTGTAACTGGAAAGCTTTTTCCGACTGGAAACGAAAAAGATGTTATTCAAACATCGAGAGGTCCAATTGAGGTTTCAATAGTTGATGTGGCCAATCCGCTCGTTTTCGTTAATGCAAAAGATGTGGGTCTCAACGGAACTGAGCTTCCCCACGAATTTACACCGGAGAATTTGGCCGAACTTGAGGAAATCAGAGCAGCAGCAGCTGAGTTATGCGGTTTTGCAAGCAAAGAAACGGCAACAAAACAATCTCCTGCGGTGCCAAAAATGACCCTTATCGCTCCCCCATTGGATTACATCGATGTAACTGAAACGCCAAGATCCGCTTCTGAAATGGATTGCACAATCAGAATGATGTCGATGCAGAAGCCGCATCAGGCCCTTGCCATTACCGGAGCCATTTGTACAACATGTTGCGCATATCTGAAAGATACGATCTTATCAGATCTTATAACTGTCCAAAATGAAGTTTTTCGCCTAGGTCACCCAGCAGGAATTATGCAGACAAAGACGGATATTATCGCTGGCCATATTCGTGCCATCAAAGTTGTTCGAACAGCGAGAATTATCTTGGAAGGGTACGTTTACACAAAGAAAAACTATGCTGTTTCCGGAATGCTTGCCTGACCAGATGTCGATTTTTAGTCATAATATGTCCATCTCGAAATAGGTTTTAATAAGAAGACAAAATCGACTGAACAAGGAGGAAATATCATGTGGGTGATCACGCTCTTTTTAAAGGAAACGATTAAAATGTACGAATTCAGCACAGAAAAAGAAGCCAGAGATGTTTTCAAAAAATTAAAAGGCAGCAAGTTTCTATCTGAAATTGTTTACTTTAATGATTCTTGTTTTGCTTGAACTGCATTGAATAGCAGTGGAAATCACTAAAAAACGCTTAGAAATTATTCTGAGCGTTTTTTCTGTTTCTCCTCAGGCTATACCTCGTCCAATGTCAAACATGTAACAGATAAGAGATTAGGCTAATTTTTTTGGCCTTTTTTGAATGATGAAAAATGGCGATCATTTAAATGACTATTTTCATCATTAAAAATACTTTTTCCTATTCTTTAATAAAAGTGGTACATGCCTCTCCTTAGGAATATGCTTACATATAAAAATAATTTGGAGGGCACCACTTTGAACATTTTCTTAACCTATATGATCCTTGGTATTTCTCTTGCAGCACCTATTGGTCCTGTAAATGCAGCTCAGCTTAATCGCGGTATTAAAAAGGGATTTTTTCATGCATGGATTTTTGGGATAGGAGCGTTGCTCGCTGATCTGCTTTATATGATGCTTGTATATTTTGGTGTGATTCATTTTATAGACTCTTCATTTATGAAAACGTTTCTTTGGATTTTTGGTTTCTTTGTCCTTATTTACTCGGGTATCGAAAGTCTTTTGAGCATAAGAGAAATACATATCAGGAATGATGCTTCTTTGAAAAATTCGGTCTTAAGCTCATTTTTATCAGGATTTGTCATGTCTGTTTCAAACCCGCTGACCATTATGTTCTGGTTGGGAATTTATGGATCAGTTTTAGCTAAAACTGTTTCTAGTTCCAGTGCCAATCAGCTTCTATTATACAGTACTGCTATCATCTTTGGGATTTTAATCTGGGATTTTACAATGGCCGCAGTCTCAAGTTACGCAAGAAAGTTCCTACACTCTAAAATTCTGATCGCAATCTCATTCCTCTCATCATTATCGATGATTGGATTTGGAATCTATTTTGGCTATCAAGCATGGCTGATTTTATTTTAATGAAGCCTCAAAGATTATCCCTATTTTTCTTAGACTCCGAGTGTATGCCATTTTTCCCATAGCCTGAAAATGGACAGGACTTGGGTGAGGTTTGATCATCCCGCAGGAAATACTGCTTCCATTCATAATTATCCTCGTTCCCATACTGATTCAAATCTGAATGAGGGGAAATTGTATCATATAGGTTTAATCTTCTCCTTATCTCCTTTTTCACTTTGCTGCTGAGGATTTTATTCTTTCCGAATTCATTTAACACCCAGCGTGGTGTAATGGCTAACATGAGGTAAGGAAAAAAACGGCTATTTCTGTGGCGATGACTGGGGGTGGCACAATACATAAAGTACTTTTCACCAGCGAAACAGTACTCCCAGAATTTATTTTCCGGATCTATTGGAATGTCTGCTGGCCATTGTTCCTCATCGAACTGCTTTATGCTTGATAATATCTTCCAAAAAAGAGCCTCATAATTCTCCGGCGTATATCTATCAGTTTCAGGCATGTTATTAAAGAAAACAATAAGTGAAGAATATGTGCCAGTCGTTTTAGAGATTTCGGAATAATAGGCAAACTTGCGTGCAAAATCAGAGAGTGAGTTCATGTCAAACGGATCTTTAACAAATGCATATCTAAAGTGATTCATAGCAAACCCTTGCGCAGCTGGTATACAAGGAAATTTAAGTTCCTTGTTTTGTATTTTTTCTGAGAATAAATAAAATGCTTTTCGTTCCCAGTCTTCAAGTATTGCTTCGTTTTTATAAAGGCAGTTTTTATCATATATAAGCTTCACATATTATCCCTCCTCCCCCCACTTTATTTTTGGGAACTGGAAAGGGTGCGCGTATAAGATAAGAAAGCTAAATAAAAGGAAGGTGAAAATCTTATGATAATTGGTAATGTGAAAGAAATAATAAGGTATCCGGTAAAATCATTTCACGGAGAAAAAATGAATAAAGTAAATGTATTGGGACATGGATTATATGGAGATCGAAGTCACGGATTCATGACTGAGGAAGGGAGATATTTAACTCAAACACAACTGCCTGAAATGACAACTTTTAAAGCACGTTTTAAAGGTGATGAACAACCAGAAGCCTATCCGTCTGTGGAAGTTATCTCAGCAGAGGGGAAGGTTTTTGCTTTTGAGGATACAGCCCTCCTTGATTGGCTTGAGAGATTATATAAAAAAAGGCTGACCCGCATAAAACATCATCCCGCTTATACACCCTTTGGTGCAATCGAAGTTGAAAACATTCTTCTGGTGACTGATGCCTCTATAAAATACATCTCTCACGTCTTAGACAAAAAAGTAAATCACCTCCGTTTTCGGCCCAATATCGTCATAGATTTATATAATAAGAAACCTTTTTCAGAGCAAACCTGGGTTGGAAAACGATTGAAAATTGGGGATGTGGAAGTTGTCATTAAAAAAGGCTGTGAACGCTGTTCAATCATTAATATTGATCCTTCCTCCGGCATCATTGATCGAACGATGTTAAAAACAGTTTTTAAAGAAAATCAAAATATATTTGGTGTGTATGCTGCTGTATTAAAAGAAGGAACTGTCAAAACCGGTGACATGATCACATTGCTTGATGGTTGATGACGACAAGATGCGATAGAAATGAAAGCCTTGTTAAGACCAGCTATAAAAGCATGATTTAATCTTGAGTGGAAAATTGCCCTTAACTAATAAACAGACCAAAGTTTATCTTAACAGGGATTTCATTTATCTGTATGAGTCTTAAGTTACCTGAGCAGAATATAAAGAAAACGTGCTGCAAGCAAAAGCCCCAGCAGAAAATCATGTATGAAGCAGTTAAACTTGTTCAACGATAATCTGGTTTTATGAAAGATGAAAACAAAATGATGATCATGCGTCTCTTGGAGGAAAGATAATGGAACATACTAATTTTGATGAAATGCTGCAGCTTGTAGAACAAGCAAGAAATGCGGTGATCGAGGCCCAAATGAATTTTAACTCCGAAGAATACCAAAGAGCCTTAAGAGCTTTAAAGTTAGCTAAAGACCAATTAAGTATTGTTATGCACCAGGATTTGCAAAATGAAGAACAGGCAACTATGGTTCATCATGCTAAAGAACATTTAATGCATTTAAATGAAACACTTGTTGCCCTGCAGAGCATCCAATAAAACTTTTTCGGAGGATAATGAAATGCATCAAGAAGATAAAACAGAAGTAAGCTGCTTTTCCGAATATGATTCTTTAAAGAATGTAATCCTATGCGAACCAAGATTTATGAGGATCAGTCAGGTAATTAATGAGACTCAAAGAAGATATCATAAAGAAAATATTCAAGTGGAAAAAGCAATCATTCAACATCAAACTTTTGCCAATGCGCTTAAAAATAACGGAATCGAGACTCATATCCTTCCTTCAAAAGAAAAATATCCAGAACAGGTTTTTACTAGAGATATCGGATTTGCTGTAGGAGAGGTTTTATTTATTTCGGATATGAAAATGCCAATCAGGCAGGGTGAAGAAGGAATTCTAAAAGAATGGCTTAATACCATTGGAATAAAGTACATTGACCTTGTCGAAGATCAGACTGAAGGCGGCGATGTTATTATTGACCGTAAAACAGTCTATATTGGTTTAAGTGAAAGGACAACAGCCGGTGCCATTGAAAAAATCCAATCACATCTAATGGATTATACGGTCATTCCTATCCCTATTAAAAAAGAAATTTTACATTTAGATTGTATCTTCAATATTATTTCAGATACAGAGGCCCTTATTTATAAAGATGGCCTCAATGAAAGTGAATATAACCTTTTAGCCAATCGATTTGACTTAATTGAGGTTTCAAAAGAAGAACAGTTTTCTATGGGTGTAAACGTTCTTTCAATAGGAAATAAAAAAATCATCAGTTTACCTCAAAACGCAGAAGTCAACAAGCAATTAAGCAAGCGTGGGTATGATGTGATTAAAATTGATTTTAGTGAAATTATTAAATCAGGCGGATCTTTCCGCTGCTGCACGCTGCCAATTAAACGAATCACGTAATTCTCTCTCAAAAAAGTTTATATACATAGGAGGATTTTTGTTTTGATGACTAGTGAAAAGCTTTCAGTATTTGCACTTGGCGGATTAAATGAAATCGGTAAAAACATGTATGCCTTACAGTACGATAATGAAATAGTTGTCATTGACTGCGGATTGAAATTTCCCGATGAAAGTCTATTGGGAATTGATTTGATCATTCCTGATATTGCTTACCTTAAAGAGCACAAAGATAAAATCAAAGGTTTAGTGGTTACTCATGGACATGAAGATCACATCGGGGGTATTCCCTATCTTTTAAAACAGCTGAACATCCCAATTTATGCGACCAGGCTTACTTTAGGATTAATTGAGATTAAGTTAAAAGAACATAACCTTTTGGCTGATACACAACTGATAAGAATTGACTCAGAATCAAAAATTGAATTTGAATTTCTAAAATTAAGTTTCTTTAAAACAAATCACAGCATCCCTGATTGCCTTGGGGTAGTTTTTAACACCCCTGAAGGAACTGTTGTCCATACCGGAGATTTTAAATTTGATTTGACCCCAGTAAATAATCAGCATACTGACATACATAAAATGGCCCAAATAGGCAGTGAAGGCGTTTTGCTGCTCTTATCAGAAAGCACAAATGCTGAAAGGCCAGGATTTACTCCTTCCGAACAAATCGTAGGAGAACATATAGAAGATGCCTTCATGAAAGCTCATCGAAAAATTTTCATATCTACTTTTGCTTCAAATGTAAATCGTGTTCAGCAAATCGTGAATGCTGCAAAATTAACGAATAGAAAATTAGCCTTACTCGGACGAAGTATGGTGAATGTGGTATCCGTGGCTATCGATCAAGGATACCTTCAAATACCCGATGGCATGCTGATTGAAGCACATGAAATAAATCAATTGCCTCCTGAGCGGGTAGCTATCCTTTGTACTGGAAGTCAAGGTGAACCAATGGCTGCTCTCGCCAGACTTTCAAACTCAAGTTATCGAAATGTCGAGGTATTGCCTGAAGATACTGTGATTTTTTCATCTTCTCCAATCCCAGGGAATGAAAGAAACGTTTCCCGTATTATAGATAACTTGTTTAACTTAGGAGCAACTGTCATATACGGGTCTGGCAGTTCAACTGGAATGCATGTTTCAGGCCATGCCTATCAAGAAGAACTCAAGCTGATGCTGACTTTGATGAAACCTAAATATTTCATCCCTATTCATGGAGAATACAGAATGCTTCACCATCACTGTTTACTGGCTGAATCCGTGGGTGTCGCAGCAGAAAATATGTATGTAATGAAAAATGGGGATATTGTAGACATTTCGAATCAGACAGCCGTTCAAACTCGTTCACTACAAGCAGGCAATGTATATGTTGATGGTTTAGGCATTGGCGATATTGGCAATATCGTTTTAAGAGACAGGAAACAGCTTTCAGAAGATGGAATGCTTGTTATCGTAATCACTTTAAGCAAAACGGAAGCAAAAATCATTTCCGGTCCAGATGCTATATCACGAGGTTTTGTTTATGCGCGTGATTCTGAAGCGTTATTGCAAGAGGTTAATCAACTTACCAAAGCAACTGTAAATTCCCTTTTAACAAAGAAAAACCACCAATGGAACGCAATCAAAAAAGAGATAAAAGAAAAACTTGGACATTTTTTATTTGTCCAAACCAAGAGAAGACCTATGATCCTTCCCATCATTATCGAAGTTTAATAAAACAGGAAATGATCTGCTCTTTAAAGGTCAGTTGCTTACCAGTTATGAATCCCTCATGCTGAAAAGAAATGAACACAAGTAAATCCAACTTTTTTAAAAAGACTTCTATCCTTAAGGACAGAAGTCTTTTTAAATGTTAAGAAAAGTCAGGTTAGAGCTTCTTTTGAAGAACAATAAATTCAAAAAAAAGTTTTTATTAGATTTTCATCTCTCTTACAATTAATGCATAGATAATTTATTTCTAAAGCATCCTCAGTTATTGTGTGGAGCGTTTCTTTTTTGCAGTTTTCACAATATCTTGTTGAATTTGTTTCAATCAATTCTTCACCTGCTTTACGTTTATTTACGATTATTTTTCCAAACAAAAACGGCCTTATCCATTTAAAGTATGCCACTTTTAAAGTCTGGTAAAACCCATTCATATACTCCCTCTTATCCCTAATTGACCAGAAGTAATAATAGTAAATTCATCTCATTTTGACTCTTCTAAAGTTTCATTAAAGAATTGCAGGGTATGTAGATAATGTAAAAATAATCAAAATATCAGGAGGAGGAAGTTAAATGTTTCGGCATCAGAAAAATTTGCAATTTGAAGTGAAAGTAGACAACCCGGACCCAATGCTAGCCCGTCAAATTCAAGAAGTATTAGGTGGACAATTTGGAGAAATGACCGTTATGATGCAGTACCTCTTTCAAGGATTTAACTGCCGTGGTGATGAGAAATATAAGGACATGCTGATGGATATTGGAACAGAAGAAATCGGACATGTAGAAATGCTTTGCTCATTGATAAGTCAATTATTGGATGGTGCCTCTCCTGAAGATCAGGCAAAAGCAGCAGAGGATCCTGCAATGGCTGCCATCATGGGAGGAATAAATCCACAGCATCTGCTTGTAAGCGGTCTTGGCGGCTTGCCGACAAACTCTAATGGAGTACCATGGAATGGGTCATATATCGTGGCAAGCGGAAATCTCTTAGCTGATATGCGTTCTAACTTACATGCTGAGACTCAAGGCAGACTTCAAGTATCCAGGTTATACCACATGACAAAAGATGAAGGTGTACGTGCAACGTTCCGTAAAATGCTTGCCCGTGATCGGTATCATCAATATCAGTGGATGGCTGCCATTCAGGAACTAGAAGAAAAGAATGGTGTCGTCGTACCTGCTTCTTTCCCTCCTGAAGCAGAATTAGAGTCCCAAGAAGAAGCATACAAATTCTGGAATTTATCAGAAGGAGAAGAATCAGGCAAGGGACCTTGGGCTAATGGCAGCGCTCCCGATGGAACCGGGGATTTTGTATATGTTTCCGATCCGGAACCTAAAGGACAAGTGCCAAAACCTAAAATACCTGCCGATCATTTACATCATGATTTAGGAAAACACCTTGTAAAAAATTAACAATAACACGGAGCACACTTTAATCAAAAACGGAAAAACTTTTATTATAAAGGTTCATTACCTTTCAAATTTCCTTTCTTAACAAGCCAGAATTCTGGCTTGTTTAATTTGTTTAAAGAACTAAAAACTCGCTTAAGCTTAACGGATAAAATACATTTATCACCTCCAAATTAAAATACATATTCAATGTCTTTATATCGAACAATAAAACTGTGAAGGAGGGGTTACATGAGCGGCTGCACTCCAAGCAGTTCTAATAAAAGCAGCTCAAGCAGCGGAGATTTAAAATGGTGGCAGTTATCTTTAATCGGAGTCGGCTGCACCATTGGAACCGGTTATTTCCTTGGATCCAGCATTGGAATTATGATTACTGGTCCCTCCATTGTCATTTCTTTTTTCTTGGCATCAATAGGTACATATATTGTCTTTAATGTTCTGGCAAAGATGACAGCAAAAGACCCGCAGGAAGGATCCTTCTGTTATTATGCAGGGAAAGCATTCGGCAAATGGGCAGGATTCAGCTGCGGGTGGAATTATTGGGCGTCCAATATCTTAATTATGGGCAGTCAGCTTATTGCCCTATCTATACTCTCTCAATTTTGGTTCCCAAATATAGCTTTATGGATTTTTGCCGTTGGCTATGCGATTCTTTCCATCCTGGTTGTTATAACAGGCACCAAAGGGTTCGATAAGACAGAAAACATTCTTGCCATATTAAAGTTTGCTGCGATTATCATGTTTATAATTCTGGCAGTTCTGGCACTTATGGGATTCATAAAAGGACCCCAAAAACCTGAAGTGTTTGCTGGAGCATTTGATCTTTTCAAGGATGGATGGAAAGGATTTTGGGCTTCATTGACTTATGCTTTTTATGCCTATGGAGGAATTGAAGTAATTGGTCTTATGGCCATACAGCTGAAAAAGAAGGAAGATGCGCCAAAGGCTGGAAAGGTGATGCTCTTCTGTCTGACCGCCGTTTATGTCATTTCTTTGGCACTTGCAGTATTGCTGGTGTCCTCTGATTCTTTTCATGAAAAAGAAAGCCCATTTGTAACTGCTTTAACTGGATATAACCTTATGTTTTTTCCACATGTATTTAATGCAGCAATTATTACCGCTGGATTTTCTACTATGACTGCTTCCCTTTTCGGTGTAACGAACCTTCTTGTTACGTTGTCCAAAGATGGTGATGCTCCAGCTTTTTTTTCTAAGAAAAGCAAGAGATTTAAACAGCTTCCTATTCCTTCACTTGCTTTAGCATCAATAGGTCTTATTGCATCCATCATAACAGCTCTGATTCTGCCGGGAAAAATATACGAGTATATAACTACTGCAGCAGGAATACTCCTTCTGTACAATTGGTTTTTCATTATTATGTCTTCCTTAAAACTGCTGAAAACGAAATGGATCACTAAACTATCTTCATATCTTGGAATTGTTTTGATTTTTGCTGCTGTAAGCGGAACGTTAATGGACAAGGCCGTCAGACCAGGTTTTTATATTAGTCTGCTATTTGTGCTCATTATCTTTTTAATTTGCTTAAAGATGAAAAAATATTGGAAACTAGAAAAAACAAAAATTAGATATTATTAAGGAGTGACTAAAATGGGGAATTCAAAAAAAGAACAGACTCCTACAGAAGATGCAGTCTTGCTTATGTTCCTGTCCCTTGCCGAAAATGATGGCATAGAAGTAGCGATTACCCTGAACATTCAGGGAGCCATCGTTACAGGCATATTAATTGGTTCTAGAGCTTATTATGATGGGATCACGGAATCCTCCCTTCATTTAAAAGACAATACAATGTCCAAGATTATTGCCAAACGATTTGGTGACTTAAGAGATGAATACTTAAAACAAAAGCAGGAACAAGCGGATAAAAAAGACAATGAGGAAGATGCCGCAGCCTATATCCACCTAAAAAACGCAAAATATCATCAACCGGCAATGAATGCTTCTTCGTCCTGGTGGAGAGGAAAAATTTCATCCATTGACTCATTTTCATTTGATTCTCTGATTTAAGTGGAGAAAGAACTCTTTTTAGAGTTCTTTCTTTTTTTTGAAAATAAATAGCATCCGGCTTTTAACCAGATGCAAGTCAAAAGTAAATTATTTTCCTTTTTTCAGGCTTTGCTTTAAAATTTTTTATGACAAACCACAACAGGAGAATGCCTGTCATACCAGCTATTATAAAACTCAGGTTCAAGTAATTTTTTATCACCGCAGTCATAATTGGAGGCCCTAAGGCAACACCAATGAACCTTGCAGAACTGTAAAATGAGGTAATCGTGCCCCGTTCTTCCTTCTCGATATTTTCTGTTACAATTGCATCTAAGGTTGGAAGCATAGCCCCAATAGCCATACCAATGATACTGGTAACAAAAAAAAGCCAAAATAGATCATATTTAACGTAGCCTATAAACGGAACACTTAAAGATAAAATTAAAAGGCAGAAAATCGTGATGCTTCTCATTATTTTCATATCACCCTTTATACATTTACCTGTTATAAATGCTGAAGTGCATAAAACCATAAGCGGAATGGCTAATAAGAATCCTTTTTTTATTCCTTTTAGTAAATACACTTTCTCAAGATGGTTTGATAAGAAGAATAATACAGCGAATAAAATAAGCATAACAAATGCTCCAAGGGCGAACAAAAGGTAGAGCCATTTTCCCTCTTGATGAAAGGTCTTTTTTGTTTTTGAAAGAAATTCTTTAAAAGCAGCTGGTTTTTCTTTCCTTTTAGGAACCTTCACAAAAAAGAAAACAAGAAGAATGGAAATTAAGCTAAAAAAAGAAATCGAAAAAAACGGAACAAACCATAGGATTGAAGCGAATAATGATCCGATAATTGGACTGAGCACTTTTCCAAATGTATTGGATGTTTCCACTACACCCAGGCATGAACTTGCCTTTTCATCATCGGTTTTATACAAATCCCCTACTAAAGGGAGGATTATGGGTGAGGCACCTGCTGCTCCTATCCCCTGAAGAATACGCCCAAGAATGATCATCATATATGGATCACTTAACTTCCAAGAAGCAAATCCTGCCACTAATCCGCCGATGAGTGCAATAAATAGACTGGGCAATATCACAGCTTTTCTTCCAATTCGATCAGATAAGTATCCTGCAAATGGGATAAGGATAATGGACGCAATAGAATAACTGGTAATTACCATACTTGACTGAAAAGGAGTAATACCAACCTCTTTTTCAAAAATCGGCAAAACAGGTATAAGCATTGAATTGCCAAGTGTCATAACGAGTGGAATAGAAGCCATACTTACTATGCACCACTTGCTTAGTTTGTTCTCCTCACTGACCCTGGATGCACCCAAATCTTTGACCTCCTGCTTGTTAGTTAGATCAGATCTTTCTTAGTATTTTCCTCGTTCTCTTAAGTATGTACAAACAGGCTATTTTAATGATTTGAATGTTTTACGGACATAAGAGCACTCTATATATAAATACACATGAATGAGGTGCATGAATGAAGAAAAACACACAATCATCAGAAATTGCAGGAAAGCAATTTGATGTTTCTAATTATGAAGGTGAAACACAATTGGAAAAAGGACTGGCCGAGACTCATGAGCAAGTCAGTGATGATTATTACGAGGGGACAATTAACCAGCAAATTAAAGGGAATGAATAAATTAAAAAGGCCAAATGGCTTGGCCATTTGGTCCTTTATTATTTTATATAAATTTGTGTAAAATCCAGCTCAGCCAGCTCACCAAGCAATCGCAGCATCGTATATTGGTCGACGCTGTTAACGGCAAGATGGATGTTTAACCGGTTTTTTATTGCTTACTTTTACAACAACCGTCGTTAAAGGCTCGATTGTAATGGAATTTTTTTTCAGCTTAAATCCAGATGCTTTTTTAACTTTTCCAGCGCCTGCTTCGTCGTTATCGACTACAATTTCGCCTTTTCTTAAATCCTCGGATAGAGTAAGCGTTCTTGCTTTCGTATCTGCATTTACGAATACAGAGTAAGCTTCTTTTCCATTTGAAGATACGTTTTTATATCCGATGACTAAATCTGAATCATTCATTTCAGGAGCATCAATCATCGTAACATTGGAATCAACTAACTCCTTGCTTCCTAACCGGAAAGCATCTGTTGATTTTCTCAATTCAATTAGACCTGCCGTGTATTCGCGAGTCGTGTTATTTATTGGATACATGCTATCATCTGTCGCCTTTTTCCAGTCGAATTTGTTGATGGCATCTGATGAATCGTATGAATCGTGAATGAAATAGCCAAACACTTTTCCAGATTCATCCTGGATAGCGTGGAATTTCTGTTCAGGCACTCCTTCTCCAAGCCACTGTTTTGTTCTTCCGTATTCCTGGCCTGCATGGAGGAATGCTGTACCCTGCGAAGTGAGAATCATGGAGTTTCCTAAACGGATTCTGTCATGAATTTCTTCATTGTTTGCAGGAATGGCCGGATCTTTCTTGATCGATTGAGCGATGACATCATACAATGGCAGGTTGTCATGCGCTTCAATATACTGAACCATATCACCAGGATCATCTGCAGCTGTATTAGTAGGCTGCCCTTTAATATTTTTCAAAATAAGATCAAGGCTTCTTGCTCCGCCTGTAAGAAAGCGAGGTTCGCCCTCTGAACCGAAACCAGACTTCAGTTCATTGCGGATTTCATCTGAGAACACTCCAACATTATCCGTCTTGTTCATCCAATCTTGATCTGCACCTTTGCCAGCAAGTGATGGATCTGATAGATGGCCGCCGAACGTTCTCCAGCCTTCGCCGATAAATAAGGCATTTTCATTAATTTCTGCAGCAGCATTGTAGGCATTCTGAATGGAATCGTACGTAGCATCACCCATCATATCAAAACGCATGCCGTCAATTTTGTATTCTTCAAACCAGTATTTAACCGAATCAACCATCAGTTTTTCAGCCATAACGTGATTGGTTGCAAGGTTGTTTCCAAAACCGCCGATAAAGTTTCCATTAGCATCCTGAAAAGCATAATAGTTCGGGACAATATCATTCAGCATGCTTGCTTTGGCCATATGTGTATACACCACATCAAGCACAACACCCATTCCTGAATCATGCACCGCGTCAATGAGACCCTTTAATTCTTTGATTCTAAGCTCCGGATCTTTCGGATCCATTGAATAAGCTCCGTCTGGTGAAAAATAACTGTGAGGATCATAGCCCCAGTTATATTCATTGTTTGCCGCAGAATACTCGAGTTCGCGTTCTCTCATATTCGTTTCATCGCCGTAATACCAAGCCATTACCGGCAGCAGCTGAACGTGGGTCACACCAAGAGATTTGATATATTCAAGCTTATCTTTAAACGCATCATACGTACCCCAGTCAGTTGTTAAATCCCCTTCAATTGAAGGATCAGATGTAAAATCTCTGACGTGCACTTCCCAGATAACAGCATCCTCTCTTTTTTCATAGCCGTCAATCTTCGCAAAATCAAGTCCTTTCGGATCTGTTCCTGCAAGGTCAACAATGGCTGCTTTCCCCACCATATCACCATCTGGTCCTGCTTCACCTTTTGTATTTACAGTGAAAGGAGCCATTGATTTTGCATAAGGGTCGAGAACTTTCTTTGTTTCCCCGCCATTTGTTACTTCGTATTGATAATAGTATCCTTTTAAATCAGAGATTCCAAGATTCTTTGGCTGCGCTTCAACTGACCAGACTCCTTTTTCTCCCATGGCTAAATTGAACCTGCCAATCTCTTTTGCTGCATCCTTTTTATCATAAAAAACGGCTGTAACCTTGCTTGCTTTAGGTGCCCATAGTTTCAGCACTGCTTTGCCGGATTGATAGGCAGCTCCAAGATCATCGCCATCATACGAATAAAGCTCATCAATCATTCTCCAGCCTTTAGTTGCCGTAACGGATTTACCGGTGTATGTAACGGTGTAAGAATCATTCATCAGTTCTGCAGAAGTACTGACTTCCACTGTTGAACCGGATATCATTTTCACACTTTCAACTGGGATATCCGCGCCGTTTTCATCCTGTATTTTAATAGAAGAAAGCAGCTCCTCTTCCGTTAAACCTTCTGTTCTTGTCAGTCCAATCAGAAGCTTTTGTTTTGAAACAATTTCTGCACTGACTATGCCAATCGGATTATCCCATTCAGATGATGTGTATACCGTGTCATCTGCATTTTTAATCCAGAGGTGATTGTAATCCTCAAGCATCGTGAAAACTTTATCCCCGCCTGTTTTCTCGCCAGTTGCGCGATTGACAACAAGGAAACCGAGTTTCTTCGCTCCTTCTTTTACTTTCACATCGATGTAGCGTCCATGCTCGTCGGTTTGCTCATCCGTAAATGGCACAGCATCTTTCGGCCACTCTTTTGGTGCTTCCGCTACATCCTCCCATAGCCACAATCCAAGGTCTTTGTAGTTTTTATCGTCTTTGACATAGTGAATTCTGACCGTGTTTTCAGGAAGATAAGGGTCCTTTTCAGCTGCGTTTGCTTTTGGCAGCTGTAATGTTGGAATTACCATTGAAATAAATAAAATAAAAACAAGGGCACTTTTCAATAATCTCGGCATCTTTCAACCTCCATTTTATTAGCTTGTACTTCTTTGAAACTTTGAAACTGGTAAGAGAGTGTGTACGTGGATCGTTCTTGCGCGAATGTGCAAACGGTTTCATAAAGCGTTTACATTTATAATTAAAAGGAAAAATATGCTTTCTGTCAATGATAATTTTGAAAATTCTACAATTATATCAAAAGGGAAAACCTGGCTGTTGACCAGGTTTTCCCTTTTGAACGCTACTTTAAATTCTGCTTTATGCAAGTAGGCAGGCTATTTCTAGCGCGGCATCTCTCCAATTAGCACCTGTTTACTTTTTAAAGTGATTCTTTTCTAGAAAAAGACTATTTCTCCTCGACACTAGAGTGACCCTTTCTATTAATTCCGAGACTTTCAACCTTTATTCCAAGACTTTTTGAACGAATTCCTAGACTTTGCGGATTTTTTCCGAGACTTTAGAAAATAATTCCGTATAAATGTGAACGCCCCATCAAAAATTGGCTAATCCAAAGCATGAAGGCTATTTTTAGCGTAGTCCCTCTCCAATTGGTGCTCATTTACGGTTTAAAGTGATTCTTTTCTAGAAAAAGACTATTTCTCCTCGGCACTAGAGTAACCCTTTCTATTAATTCCGAGACTTTCAAACTTTTTTCCAAGACTTATTGAATGAATTCCTAGACTTTGCGGTTTTATTCCGAGTCTTTAGAAAATAATTCCGTATAAATGTGAACGCCCCATCAAAAATTGGCTAATCCAAAGCATGAAGGCTATTTTTAGCGTAGTCCCCTCTCCAATTGGTGCTCATTTACGGTTTAAAGTGATCCTTTTCTAGAAAAAGACTATTTCTCCTCGGCACTAGAGTGACCCTTTCTATTAATTCCGAGACTTTCAACCTTTATTCCAAGACTTTTTGAATGAATTCCTAGACTTTACGGATTAATCCTGAGACTTTAGAAAATAATTCCGTATAAATGTGAACTACTTCTCTACCCTATTCCCTACAACAAACCATCCCTGTATCGTTCAATCAGCGAGGTTAAATGATATCGCCTTCCCTTGGTTTCTCCGGTGTGATCAATATTCAATATTCTTAATAAGCTTAAAGCAGATGTATCTGAAGAGATTTGTATAAATTCTCGCATCTGTTTATTAGTAATCTCTGAACCTAACCATATAGAAACCATTCCTTGTTTCTCCATTAGTAACACGCTCCTACTTTAATCTTAGTCCTTCTGGCAATGATGAAATACCATTTTCTAATCTATAGTGAGCCCAATTATTAAGTCTTCTAATAAAGGTATAATAGTTTTATTTTTAATCATTAATAAAAAAGACGATAACACTCTATTTGAATGAGAACCGTCTTTTTGTATGAGGTTTGATTCAATTAACATGGAACAATGAGTCAAAAATTAATCTTCCTCTTCGAAAGATTGTAATGAATTAATTAGTTCTGTAAAACCCGAGCACACATACGTAACAGCTCCATTAGGATCTTCATAAGCTTCTTCATGGTCCCAAAATACAATGGGAGGTTCATGTTTTAGTTCTCTAAAATCAAAACAGAACATATTGCCTCCTGGATCATTCGCAAATGGAATAACATTATCTATAAGTCTATCTTTAATATTTTCATACGTTCTCAACATGTCAATAGGCCTGTTATCATCGCCAAAACTT
Organism: Bacillus sp. V2I10; assembly: GCF_030817055.1. Classification (NCBI taxonomy): domain Bacteria; kingdom Bacillati; phylum Bacillota; class Bacilli; order Caryophanales; family Bacillaceae; genus Bacillus; species Bacillus sp. V2I10. Next base: position 4,228,119 of record NZ_JAUSYV010000001.1, read on the forward strand.
AATAAGTAATTAAGGGTCTCTCTAAATGAGTTTATGATAACCACGTCTTTATCTAATGGTGAACAGCCATTATGATCCTTTATAAAGTCTCTATAATCTATAGGAAATTTTATAGACAATATTTCCTCGACAGAAGTGATTTCTTGCTCTGAAGCTTGTTTAAAGGTTTTTCTTTTGTGCCAATTTATTTTTTGCATGTCATTTCTCCTTAACCAGAGTCTTTACCCCATATTTTTTGTCCACCTGTATGCCCTGTTTTGGAATGGATCTCACTATCTACCAGTTCCATTCTTCCTGGTTTTTGATGATGATGCCAAGTATACTTCTCAGGAGTCTTACCTGCTTTTAAATCTATTAAGTCATCTTCATCTAATTTAAGTTCTTTAATTAAATTAGGATCATTAGTTACTTGATTATATAGTTGCTTATTTAGAATTTTAAATTGAGGTGTTCGATCTTTCTTAAAATCTTTTTTATCTAAGTATAAAGTATATTTGACTTCAAAAATCGGAAATCCGTCTTTATCATATGGTACCTTCGTTATTGGATGAACATCATTTTTCATATGCCCCATTCTAAGATTAATGGTTTTCGTATTTCCATAATCATCATTGAAGGAATATGAAGAAGCTTTTGTAATCAATTGATTTTTTAGATTAGTCGAATCAACAACATTAAAAGGAACTCCTTCAATACCCCCAGCAAACCCATACCTAAATGCAAAACAGCTAGAATTATTCATTTGATTTAACTCATGCGCAGCCGCCTCTTTCACATTCTTAACAGTGTTTTTTCCAGCAGCAAAACCAGCTTTCCCTACTTTATCAGCACCTTTTGTGCCTACGAGAGAAGTCCCAACCGTGGCAATCGCATAAGTGACCCATCTGGCTCTAGTATAATCGTTTCCGTTTACCATATCACGTTCGTAGGAATTGGCGATAGCTGCACTGATTTGAGCATAGGTTTCCTCGTAATTGATAACAGCTGCTCCCATATCATAAAGAACCTGTTCAGGAGGCGTCATTAGAACATTCCATAAACCTACAGCGGTGTCTTTCGTGAATTCCCATAAACCGGCTCCAACGCCTTTTAGAATTTCACCCTGCTGTTTATTAGCTTTAATGAGATCAATAATTTTCCGCTGCTCCGAAGTTAAATTCTCTTCCCCAAGATCCTTCGCAATCTTCAAATACTCATCTAAAGATAGATTCGGCGTCTTCAGCTCTTGCTGCAGCTTCTCGATTCTGCGTTTTTCAGATTGCTCCTTTTTAAAAGAAAGATAGGATTTCGCCTGATGCTGGACGCTGTCTTTCATATTGTAGGCTACGCTATTATGATACGCTTTTGCATCGAAATAGATCGGAGATGCCTGTCCGCCTTGTCGTGTTGCATGATTTAATGCTTTAAAACGGCTCCTAATGTGATCTTGAATGGCTTCAGATCGCTGATATTCATAGGTTAATTTTTCATTAAGTTCATCAACTTTGTCAATTGTGGTTTTTCTTTCTTTTTCAGCTTTGTCTAAGTGTGCTTCGAATGTGCCGGTATCAAATGGCTGAAGGTCGACGAGGTCGCTGATGCTGCGTAAGATACCGGTCAGCTCCTGCTTTTGATCTGAGACCATAGCATTTGCTCTTCGATAGCCATTGACTAAATCTCTTTCCAAAAAATCTATATCTACATATGTATGTCCGGATAACTTTAACTCTGCGGCATCCGCCGATACTCCTTGAAAAAAAGCAATCTGCATGTCAATAAAGGTAAGCCATTCATCCACGATTGCCGCTTGTTCTTGGTAAAAGGTTTTGATCACTTTAGCGCCTGCTCCCTTAAATTCATCACCTGAATGAGAGACTTGATTGAATGTCTTCTTTAAAACAAGCAGCCTCTCTCTTAGATTTTCATATTTTTTTGCACGGTTTTCCATCGCAGAAATCAGAGTGTCAGCTTCATAAACTGCATTCAGAAACAACCACCCCTTTCTTACTATAAATTCCCAATTCTATCATAGCACGAAAAAGGGTGTTGAATGAACGAAATTTCATAGAAAAAAGACATGAGCTTCATCATGTCTTTTCAAAAAATAACTCCCAACCCAGCAAAAGCCAAATCCTCACACTCTACTTTCTGAACATAACTGTCTTTTTCAAAAGTATGTGTATACCGGCTCAGTTTAACCATACCTACATCATTCTTCGTGTAAAAGACAACAGTTGGCCTTTCGTTCTCATAGAAGAAAACCGGTCGGAGTGAAGGAGGAATGGTTTTAAATTCATTCCAATCGCCTAGTGTATATAAGTAATCTACTACGCTGTTTGCCACTCTGTATTCGTCCTCATCTATAGGCAAAATATCGCCGGCACTCCAATAGCACCCGTGCCACAGCGCGCCAAATTCCCCGATTTCATGATAAGCAATGGCTGCCTGCAAGTAGGATAGCGGCGAATAATCCCCGTCCACTGCCATCATGACCTGATCATAGGCAAAATCCGGTTTCGGGTGCTCCAAACTATGCTGGTCTGAATACATGCATTCTTCAGGCGGCGGCAGTTCCCGATCATGAGGAATGGCCCAAACGGCAGAATTCCCGTTTCCGCCAGCCGTATATTGATAGGCTCTTAATTTGTAATTCTTTCGAAGTCGCAGCTGTGAAAAACTTTCAATGACACGTTCTGGATTGTCTCTAGAAATCGCCCATCCTTCATTTTCATCGTAATAAGAAGTAAAAGGCCCAAGATAAAGATTAGGACGAGTTGCAGCGACCGTAAATTCAATGATATCTGATAGATCTTGGGGATTAACATTTTGAACATACAATTGCCTGAGCTCTTCGACCATTGCATGCCTTTTCGCAGTTAGTTGAGGGCATACATGATAATAATCGCCATTTTGATTCTTTTTGCCAAACGAAGGAATGCCCGCACGTTCTATTTGCTCCAGCCAGCTGCTTTTCAGCTGCTTTAAAAATGTGTACGTACTCTTATTATTTACTCCCCACCCGATGCAAATCCATGGATTCTTTTTCAGCTCACTCACGGGCACTTGCATATCGGATGGAAGAACCATCCCTCTCCCGCCCAAATATTCGTTATAGGCAATGGCCTCACTGTCCTTTGGGTTCTGCAGCGTGAACAAATTATACAAATGAATTCTTCCATTTAGAGGCTCAAGATGATAGAAAGCTTCAACTAATTTCACCACTTGCTTCATCGTGGGATCCAGGGAAACCTGTGCGAAAACACTTTCCCCATCCTGCAAATCCTTTACAGCATCATGACTAGCACTTCCAGGGTTCAGCAGCAGGAAACTGCCGATCGATTTTTCACTCTCTCCCCATTGTAGGTAGGCAGACTGTCGGAAAAATGTGATTCTTCTTTTTGAGAAACGTTCCGAATGCTTTTGGCTGGTACATATCTTTCTCTCCCCTATATTTAAAATACCTGTTTCCTATCTTTTATGAGTTCAGATTGCCCCTAAAATCCAATTAAATTAACAAGTAAACTTATCCAATAAGCCATTAACTAAAAAATCTTCCGGCACAAAAAAGCAAATGCCATCATACTTAAACAGATGACAAACTACTTCATTCCATCCCTCTTATTTCACTGAATACCACCGATCATCAAACGTCTTACTATCTAATTGACAGACTCCCTGATCCGCCAATTGATCCAACACCATTGCCACATAGACAAACGACTTCGGTTTTCCAGAGTCATAAAATCCTTTAAAAGGATGACTGAACTGATTAATCTCGCGGCACACCTCCAGCACACTTATCGTTCCGGTGTTTTCAATTAAACGAATGATTGCTTGATGAATTTCCTCCCCTAAAGGAGAACTTACCTTATGAATCACGTTTAACTTCTTTGGAGCAGCTCTTGTCATCGCCTTAGCCGCTTCAGGCTGACGCAGTGCCTTACTGCGAGCACCTTTCTCCTTTTGAATCATTCGATAAAGTCTATTAATCTGTCGATCTAACAAAGGCAGGTCGAGCTTAATGAGTTCCTGAATCTCTTCAGGAAGTTCAATATCAACCGCTTTAGCCTCCGTAAGAACTTTCCTATCCCAGCCATTCATCACTTTATAAAGCATTTCATCCAGTTCAAAATCAATCTGCGCAAACCCTTTGATGATATCCTTCACAACGGATGCTGGAATCCCGGTATGAAATTCAAAATGATCTTTTCCAAATTTCTTGATCTCGCCAGTCTCTTTATTCTTCACAATATACTGATACCCTAGTGGCATGCCGCACTCACAGCGAAAAGGACGGTTCCCCAAACCGCCATCAAGCAGCTCAATAAACTCCCAGTCGTTAATTTCCCGGTCAAGTTCCTGATCTGAACCACTATACGTCCCCTTGCTTCTTACCAGCTCATTTGAAAAAAGAGTCCGTTTTCCGCGCTTTAACCGTTCAAGTAAATACGACCGCTGATCATCTGTTAAATCTTCAAGAATCTCAGACCGTTCCTCAGCCTCAAAATAAAAATCCATGGATGCCGCCTCCACTACGTACTATTCTTCCTTATCGAAAGTTTTCCTTGTTAAGATTCTTTAAATATTCCATTTATAAATGAAATAGCAGGGACCTAGCATTCGTGTTTCTTTTCCAAATCATATGGTCACTTCCTTCTCCCCAATAATCTTTAAGCAAATAATCAGGTTCACCGAACTTCTTCCTCCATACCTTTTGTGCATTTTTATATCCACTATCCAGACAAAACTCGTTGATTCCTCTATTCTGCAAGGTAAGGAGCATTAAATTCAAAAGCAGCGATCCTAAACCTCGTCTTTGATAATCCGGATGTACAAAAACGGTCCCTACCTCGACTCCTTCTCTCAACGCGCCCTCTGTGCAAGTAACAATCAACTCGCTCACAGGACCATACTCTATTGAACCGATCATTTCTTTATCATTTAAAGCGATCAAAAAATACCGCTTAGCCCCTTTACTTTCCAAGTCATTATTTAAGTATTGTTTCTTACTTTCAATTTCCTCTTTCATATCATCAAGTAGTTCTGATATTCCTTCTTTATCAAATGTATCCCTAATGACTTTACTGAAAAATTGATTCAGCTCATCCATATCTTCCATTCTTGGTCTTTTTATCTCAACATTTATGTTCATCACTCCCTGACTTTTAAAACAATTCCATCCATCATATTCCACCTCCTATCTTGTTTATCCTTTATAATTCGTTACAATTAAGAGAGAGGGGATGATTTGATGTTTAAAAATGAAAATATACATATAAGGCCTTTTACAGTGGAGGATGCAGAAGCAAGACTTCAGCTTCAGCTCAAAAACCGCGAGTTCTTTGAACAATTCTCCATGATCCGCACACCTGATTTCTACACCCTGGAAACTCAGCGCAGCATGATCCAAGAATACGAACAAAAAAGCAAAGAAGACACCGAATATCAATTCGGCATCTTCCTAAATGAGGACAATCGCTTACTCGGAACCATCGGCCTCTTCCAAGTCATGCGGAGTTCACTCCAAAATGCCGTCCTAGGCTATTTCCTGGACAAGGCTCACAACGGAAAAGGCTACACAACCCAAGCAGTCAAACTCATTGTTAACTATGCATTCCAAGAACTCAAATTCCACCGCATCGAAGCTGGGGTCATGCCGCACAACATTGGCTCTATTCGAGTACTGGAGAAAGCAGGATTTCATAAAGAAGGCCTTGCAAGAAAGAATGTGAAGATTAATGGGAAGTGGGAGGATCATGAGGTTTTGGCGATTTTGAATCCGGATGATTGAAAAAATCAATTAGATTAGAAATTTTAGGATATGAAATGACTTCATATCCTTATTTGTTTTTCACCAAGAATAAAATACTAAAAAGGAATTTTTCTGTTACAAAAATAAGATTTTCACTTTATAATAAAAAAGTGATTTGTACTTTTTACATAACAAATAGAGAGATGGAAAAGAGTACTTTAATTGCAATAAAAAAACGGGGGTTTTTATCATTAATTGGGGCAGAAAAATAGCCGGTTACCGCTCTAGAATTGGATGGAAAATGTTTTTGGCATCACTTTTTTATAGTTTTCTCATATTGTTACTTTTAAGTTTTATATTACCTGAATCAGAAGTAGTAACTAATATTGCAGCCACTGGTGTATTTATTAGTATTCTTGCTCTAATTATAGGTTTAATCAAACCAAGATTGGTCTTACCAATGGTTCACTACCAAACAAGAAGAAAAGTGCTTTATACTTATATCTACTTATTTTTCATTTGTTTTTTTATGGTTGGATTATTAGGTGAAACTCAAGTTGTTGAACCAACAAAAACGAAAGAAAAAGCTTCAGAAATGCTTGCTGCTGAAGAAGATAAAAAGAACAAACAAAAAAGCCATTGAAGAAAAGGCTAAAGAAGATGCAATACTTAAAGATCAAGAAGAAGCAGATAAAAAAGAGGCTGAACGGAAAGCTCAGGAACAAGCTGCTGCTAAACAAGAAGCGGAACGCAAAGCTCAAGAGCAAGCTGCTGCCAAACAAAAAGCTGAACGTGAAGCTCAAGAGCAAGCTGCTGCTAAACAAGAAGCTGAGCGAAAAGCTCAAGAGCAAGCTGCTGCTAAACAAGAAGCTGAGCGAAAAGCTCAAGAGCAAGCTGCTGCTAAACAAGAAGCTGAGCGAAAAGCTCAAGAGCAAGCTTTAGCCAAACAAGAAGCTGAGCGAAAGGCTCAAACATCAAAACAAAGTACTGGAACAAGCGGTAATGGAGAGGCATTTGTAAATGACCCAAGTGATGATAAGGAATCAAATTTATCTTGCAAAGGACAAATTAAGGGAAATATGAACTCTAAAATTTATCATATGCCTGATGGTGCCTACTATGATAAAACACAGGATGATATACAGTGGTTCTGTTCTTCAGAAGAAGCAGAAAAAGCTGGTTTCAGAGCATCTCAAAGATAATTTTCTTCTATAAGTCACTTTACATCACTATAAAATATGACTGGTCACAGGATATTTCATTTAAAATAAATGGATAAACCCCATAGGATTTATCCATTTATTTTTACTTATTTTTCTTTCCTCTCATAATACTGATGCAAACGATACTCACAAATTTCCTTTGTCCATCTATACAATTGCAACGCATCTTTTTCATTCACTGAGAAATTAAAAGAAAAAATATCTTTATTAAACGTAACCAACCCATTTGAACTCCCGCTCCATTTAGTCATCGGCATATCTCTTATTAGTTTAGAAACCTTCTTTAAGTCTCCGTTCCACATTTCCTTGGCTGCTTTCCCTGAAAAATCAATATTTCTTCTATACTCTTTTTCGGTGAGATACTTAAAGAAAAATGGCGCTACTTCTTCAGGTGTAACTGGATTAAGCCAGGCTGTACGTTCAATTACTTCCGGAATACGATCTCGGACTAGTTTGTTATAGGTTGGCAGGGATAACTCCTTCAATACTTATTTTTTCTAATTAATCCCTATTTTACAGGATTAGAGAATAATAGAAAAATCTTTTCCAGCTGTCTCTCTATGATAAAATATAGTTGAAATTAATTAGGGAGGATTCCACCTTGAAAAAATCACTAAAAGTTGTCGCAGCAATTATCGAAAACGATCAAAACGAAATCCTCTGCGCGTTAAGGTCTCCAGAGATGGCCATTCCGAATATGTGGGAGTTTCCTGGCGGGAAGGTAGAGAAGGATGAAGATATTCATTCTGCTTTGATTCGTGAGATTGATGAGGAATTGGGATGTACGATTATTACAGATGGTTTATTTCACGAACACACTCATGAATATGACACGTTTATCATTACGCTTCTGTGTATCAAGGCTAGGATTACGGATGGAACTCCTGCACCAAGTGAGCATTCTAAACTGATTTGGCTCAAGCGCGAAAATCTTGCTTCATTGAATTGGGCTCCAGCCGATATTCCAGCAGTTGAAGCGTTAATAAATGAAAAAATAGTCTTCTCAAGTTGAGAAGACTATACTTTTACTACGAATTCAGTATAAAGAGGTCCTGGTAGTTTGTGTTCTAATTTTATTTGAACGGTTATTGGTTTTTCTCCCTCGTATTCAAATACGTCTCCCTTGCCTATATAAATATAGGGTTCTACTTTCCCATCGATTTCTTTATACTTTCTTAGGAACAAATGAAGCTGAATTCCTCTAGCTTTATTAAAGATAATATTTTTCCCACGTTCAGAACTTTGACTTGTGCTGTTTGGAGTCTGCCATTGAAAAGTGCTTTCGTTGATAAGTTTGTCCTGATAATTGATGCTCTCCTTGATATTCTCTTCTTTATGCAAGTCGATAAAGAGAAAATAATCGTTTCCGTTTGTCAATAATCCAGATCCTCTAAATGAACTGTGGATCTTTCGATAATTGGATAAGAGAGCTGCATCTATCATTTGATACTGTTCGTATAACTTAAAATGTGGAACCCCGTAATCCGTGTTCTTAAATTCCTTTTCATATCGAAAAAGGCCATAATTTACGATATCCTCTATAAATCTTCTGTACTCAGGATTATTTAGCACTTTTGAAAAACTTACTGTTTTACGAAGGATCCCATTTTCTAAATCGACCAGTTTCAACTTACTCTTTTTTTGAATGCTGTCAAAATAGTCATGATTTAAGCTTTCAAACGCATGATAAACGCTATCTTCATAAACTTCAGACACATATTTCAAGATTTCTAGCTTTGCACGCTCTAAAGATATCGTTTCATTTTCCATTAAATCTTTTATTATTACAAATTCGTATATTCTCTTTAATGGAAGCATATCTGATAGTTCTTTGAGAGCACTTTCGAATGCCTCATCGGTTAACATGCCCTTGAGGTAATCATCCTTCTCAACTTTGCTCAGGAACTTTAAATACGTTTTTTCCTTTTGAATAAATTTAATAGGATCAGGTGCACCATCAAACATTAAATAATCCAGTAACAAGTATGGTATATGACCTTGATTCATTTTCTTAAACTCGAAGTACTCTTCCTTTAAATACTTCATTGAATTAAAATTCTCGTTATCAATTTGTTCAAGAATCCGTTCCTGTGAAATTCGATCCATTTGAATATGAGTACACCCAGGAATATTAGCAAAATCAGTAGCAATGGCCACTTTTAAACTTTCTTTGTCATAATATCTGCTCCCATTTAATGCGAGGGCAATTAGAAAAGCTTTATTATGGTTGCCGATAAAATCGAGAACCGTTAGGAAGCTCTTGCTTTCGTGTTTGCGAAGTCCCCTTCCAAGCTGCTGAATAAAAACGATTGGAGAGTTTGTGGGCCTTAGCATTAACACAGAATTAACAGACGGGATATCGACACCTTCATTAAAAATATCGACGGTGAAAATAATTTCTAACTCATCTTCGTCGTTTTCTAATCGTTTCGTGAAATTGGAGCGCTGGTCTACGGAATTCGCTCCCGACAAAGCTACACTGCTATACCCTCTTTTATTAAATTCTTCCGCCATGAAATGAGCGTGATCTACGCTTGCACAGAATCCCAAGCACTTTCTCTTTTTCCCATCGTGACCGTAGAAATTCATGTTTTCTATAATAAAGTCTACTCTTTCATTAACTTTTAAGCGTTTCGTAACCTCAGCAATATTATCAATATCGACATCACTTAAATCGATTCCGTCTATATCCGTGATGCCAAAGTAATGAAATGGGATAATTAGCTCATCATCTAATGCCTCATGTAATCGGACTTCAATTGCTACATTATTATCGAATAATGCAAAGACATTGTGGTTGTCGCTGCGTTCAGGCGTAGCAGTCATTCCTAATGTGAAGTCTGGCTCGAAATAATTTAGGACTGCCTTATAGCTTGGACTTGTTGCATGGTGGGCTTCATCAAAAATGATGTAATCAAATTCGCCTTTTCTAAATTCTTGATAGCATCTAGTCAACGACTGGATGGTAGTGAATACATAATCCGCATGCTTCTGTTTATGATTCCCAGTTAACAATCCAAACGTTTTCGCTTCATTTACAATCAGTTTTTCAAACGTTTCCTTCGCTTTTTTCAAAATTTCTTCTCTATGGACAATGAAAAGAAGTCTGCGAGGTTTGAAATTCTTTACATCGAAAGCGGACATATACGTTTTCCCTGTACCTGTTGCAGCAATAACTAGAGCTTTACTTTCTCCATAAGAACGTAACCGTTCGAGATTTTCCATCGCTCTTTTCTGCATTCTATTCGGAATAATATAGTCAGAGTGTTCATAGATAAGATTCTGTTTAGTTGTAATACCAGTCAGCTTGCTAAGAAAATCTTCATATCTTTTAAGAAAGTCTTCATTTGCCTCTGTGCTTTTCTCCCAAAGCTGATTGTATTCGCTTAATACATCTTTAATAAAAAAAGTATTCTCTTTAGTTATGATCTTTACATTCCATTCAATATTACTTTTTAATGCACTTTGAGTTAAATTTGAAGATCCAATAAACACCTTATAACGGTCAATATATTCAAAGATATAAGCCTTTGTATGAAAACCGATTTCCTTGTCTGTTACAAAAACCTTTAAATCGATATGTTCAAAGTCGTTTATTTTTCGAAGTGCTTTCGCTTCAGTAAAATTGAGATAAGTTGAGGTGATCATTTTTCCTTTGATCCCCAATTGCTTTGCTTCTTTAAAAGCATCTAACAAAAGCTGGAGGCCACTAAAATTAATAAAGGCGACACTAAAAAAAAACCGTTCACATTCTAAAATGGACTGTGATAGTTCATTTAATAGATTTCCCTTGTCTGAATTGACAATCAGTTTTTCTTCAACGATCATTTGAGATCACCTGACTTAAAAATTATTATAGAAATACTCAGTAAAATAATACTATATTTGGAATTAAATATATAGACATACTACCTTTACTCTAAGATAAATAAAGTTTACTTATGTTAGGTTTAAATTAACATCTATGTCCTTAGGGGATTATTTCTATATGGAGAATATTAAAAAGAAATTAACAAATGTCATCAAAACCCAACCAACCTTTTAGACACTCTTTTCTTTGACTAGGCATATATCAATAACTATATCCTGATGAATAAGGCTATATTTAAAGACTTTTCTTTATCTCCATCCATGGAAAATCCAAACCATCCGAGTTCGTGCTTAAGTAAAAAAAATAATAAGAGAGTTGAAAATGATGAGTTTAGAAATAATCATAATGGGTTTACTTGTTGGTTTTTTAATAGGTTTAACAGGGGTAGGAGGAGCCGCGCTATTGACCCCTATTTTAATTATTGCAGGTATTAATCCATCAATTGCGGTAGGTACTGACCTTGTCTACAATTCTATAACAAAATTTTTTGGTACAATGCAGCATTGGAGACAAAAAACGATTAATTTCAAATTAGTGAAATATCTTGCAATAGGCAGTATTCCAAGTGCGGCTGCAGCAATTGGATTGTTGAATTTCTTTAATCATAGTTACCTTAATCAAGATCAAATCATTAAAAATGCACTCGGATATGTTCTGATATTAGTTGCCATATCAATTATTATTCGCGTGTTTTTTGATAAAAAGTTAAGGCCAAATCGTTTGCAATTAATGCCAATTGAGCAAAAAAAAACGCTTACAATTATCATTGGTGTCCTATTGGGCTTTATCGTAGGGCTTACATCGATTGGTTCTGGTTCCTTGTTTGCCGTTGCAATGCTTTATCTGTACCAATTAAAGGGATCTGAATTAGTCGGTACAGATATTGCCCATGCATTTTTGTTAGTGACCGTTGCAGGTTCGCTCTATTTAGGTGTTGGAAACATTGATTATCCAATTTTGATGAACCTTCTGACAGGCTCTATCCCCGGTGTAATGATAGGTAGCACCTTGTCTGCTAAAGTACCGACCAAACCACTTCGAACTGTTGTTGCGTTGGTGATCTTCATCAGCGGCATCAAGCTTTTATAATCGGAAAGTGAAAAAGCCGAAGAGGTGATCCGCCTTCTTCGGCTTTTTTCTCAAGGCATTTTCATTTAGCCTTTCATCATCATTTTGGGTTTAATGGATTCGATTTCATATGAAAATAAATATGTTAGGAATCAAAATACATTAATAGGGTTCATTTATTGTTCTTTTATCGTAATTTAGAGAGATTACATTCTCTGGAACATTAGGTATGTACCCATACTATAATAATAATCGAAAGCCAATGTTCCAAATGGAAAATATTGTTCATAACAGAAAGTGGGAGGTATAAATGCCTGAAGGATCTTACAAACATCTTACAGATAAAGACTATATAGAAATAAATAACAACCTCGCCGGAAGTGAACCATTAGAAATTATCAAATGGACTTATAAAACGTTTAAAGATGAACTTGTCTATGCGTGCAGTTTTGGTGCAGAAGGGATTGTCCTCCTTGATCTAATCAGCAAGATACGCCCTGATGCACATGTTATTTTTAATTCTTTGCATAAGCGCGGATACCCAAGCATTGGCTGCATGCATTGTACTTTCCCTGTCAAAGACGGTAGTGATTTACGCTCAGGACGTTGGACCGGATTAACTAAAACCGAGTGCGGCTTGCACCTGAATTCATCAAATAATGAAGGAGTGCTGTAGACATGATTGAGCCGCATGGCGGAACACTGGTCAATCGGATTAACACAGAATATGATCATTCAACGGTTGAACACGAAATAGAGCTGGATCGTTTTGCTTTATCAGATCTTGAATTGATTGCAATAGGTGCCTATAGTCCGATTACTGGCTTTCTTGGAGAAAAAGATTACCAAAGCGTTTTAAATGAAATGAGACTATTAAGCGGTCACGTTTGGAGTATTCCGATAACACTCCCGGTTCCGGAAGAAAAAGCGAATTCTCTAAAAGAAGGTGAGACAGTTAAGCTTGTTCATAAAGGAACCGTTTACGGGATATTAAGAGTAGAAGAAAAATATCGTCCAAATAAACAATTGGAAGCTGAGAAAATATATCAAACAACGGATCTAGCTCACCCCGGTGTGAAAAAGCTATACGAACGTCCCGACATTTACCTTGCCGGACCAATTACACTTGTAACACGTCCAGCCAAGAATGAATTTATTGAATTTTACCACGATCCAAGAGAAACGAGGGCTGCATTTAGGGAGCTGGGCTGGAATACAATTGTCGGCTTTCAAACTCGGAATCCTGTGCACCGTGCTCATGAATATATTCAAAAATCAGCTCTTGAAATCGTTGATGGACTATTCCTTAACCCTCTGGTCGGTGAAACCAAGGAGGATGACATTCCTGCTCATATTCGGATGGAAAGTTATGAAGTATTACTTAATCATTATTATCCTAAAAATCGTGTATTTCTTGCGGTGTTTCCAGCGGCTATGAGGTATGCAGGTCCAAAAGAAGCGATCTTTCATGCTATAGTGCGAAAAAATTATGGCTGTACACATTTTATAGTTGGCCGGGATCACGCTGGGGTTGGCGATTATTATGGAACATACGATTCCCAGCTCATTTTCAAACATTTTACAGAAGAAGAGTTAGGTATTACCCCGTTGTTTTTTGAACACAGTTTTTATTGCAGGAAATGCGGGAATATGGCTTCAACTAAAACTTGCCCTCATAGTTCCCGGGACCGAGTGATTCTCTCAGGTACTAAAGTAAGAGAAATGCTGAAAAATGGGGAAACGCCGCCTTTAGAGTTTAGCCGTCCGAAAGTCGCAGCAGTGCTAATTAGGGGTATGCAATTGGGGTTACAAGAAAAATGAAAAAGGAGACAGACATCTTTGCACCTCATGTAAACATTATTTGGCATCGTGCTGCTGTGACGAAAGAAGCAAGAAGAAGACTAAACCGTCAAAGGAGTTCAGTCCTTTGGTTCACGGGTCTTTCCGGTGCAGGAAAATCCACAATAGCAAACGCACTCGAAAAACGGCTATATGAGAAAGAACTGAGGACATATTTATTGGATGGCGACAATATTCGTCATGGAATTAATCAAGATCTTGGTTTTAGTCCGGAGGATCGAAAAGAAAATATTCGGAGAATTGGAGAAATCTCCAAGCTCTTTGTTGATGCAGGCATGATCTTAATTACTGCTTTTATTTCTCCTTATCGTAAAGACCGTGATTTAGCAAGAAGTGTCCTTGAAGAAGGAGAATTTATTGAAGTATATCTAAAATGTCCTCTCCAAGAGTGCGAAAAACGAGACCCAAAAGGACTTTATAAAAAAGCGAAAAATGGTGAAATCCCTGAATTCACAGGTATATCTTCCCCGTATGAAGAGCCAGTTTCACCAGAGATTATACTAGAAACCGATAAGCAATCCGTAGAGGAGTCCGTGGATCAAATCATTCACTACATGGTTGAAAAAGGCTGCATTCCTAAATAGCCCTTTAAAAAAAGGGAAAGGAATCAACTTCATAGGCTAAAATACCTCAGTAAGATAAAGGTTTAAGGATAGAATGTTTACTTTTTCAAATGATTATGCGCAGCCAATCAAGCTGCGTATTTTTTATGTGTTCTTTAGCCACTATAAGGACAAACTACTATAGGAATTTTAGACAAACGACGTATAAGTTTTACTAACGGAAAGGAGTTTTTACTTTTGTTATTCTTCCAACCGGAGTTTCGGAATCAGCAAGGTGAAATCATAAATGTGGTGGATACAAACGGGAAAGCTGTGGGGTATATTGCCTACTTGTATAAGGGTGAAGATGACCTTTATGTAATGGGCCAGCTGAATAATGCAGGAGAGAAGCAAAACTATATCGATATCACATCAAAATATATCGATGGTCTAAAAAAATCCATCCTGGGAAACGGTGAAAAAGAGCCGAATCTATTTATTCATCTCGGCGGAGAGTCAATCGATATAGATAAAGACAACGAAGAAGGAAAAAATAATAAAAGCTGATTAGAGAACCTCTCCAGATCGTTATGAATAGGATGGTTTCATAGACATTTACCCATTAGGAGGGACCTTCTTTGAATCATCCTCAAAATACCTGGCATCCACTGCTTATTGATCCAACTGGAGAAAGGATCAATAAGTCAGAAGAATTTGGTTTAACTATGTTAATTGATAAAGGCATAGGAATCGCTTTATTTGAAGAGCTCTTACAGCTTGGAGGTCAATATGTTGACTATGTAAAACTGGGCTTTGGCACAACAGTATTATATCCGCCTGAACTTTTGCAAAAAAAGCTGCTTTTGGCCAAGAAAGCAAATGTTATTTTATACCCAGGCGGAACTTTATTTGAAATCGCCTCTCACAAGGGTGTATTAAAAGAGTATTTCGATTATATGCAAAAAATAGGTTTTGACCATCTCGAAATTTCCGACGGTACGATTGAATTGTCACCCATAAGACGGCGAAAGATTATCAAGGAAGCTGTAGCAAAAGGTTTTACTGTCATAACTGAATACGGTAAAAAAGATGCGGGCAGTCAATGTGAAGTAAATGAATTAGAAAGTACCCTTTATTCCGATCTGGAATGTGGAGCTTCTTATGTCATTGTAGAGGGAAGGGAATCAGGAGAAAATGTTGGCATTTATAATGACAAAGGAAAAATTGATAAAAAATTCCTTTACACTATTAAAAAAACGATTCCTGCCAATATGAGGAAATATCTCATTTGGGAAGCTCCGCAAAAAAATCAGCAATGCGAATTAATTCATTATTGGGGAAGAAACGTAAATTTTGGGAATATCCAATTTGAAGATGTATATAGCCTTGAATGCCTTAGAAGAGGTCTAAGATTTGATACTTTCCCAATAGAACGGTCAGGTTCAATTTTGAAGGTTGATTAAACAAGGTCCCCTGAAAAACTGGAGAGAAGGATTTATTCACTCCAGTTTTTTTGTTGCGCTTAATGGTATAAGGTTCCATCCCATCGATAATACTCCAGGCCTTCTATATTCATTTCTGCTCCGATGCCAATGCCGCCTGGTATCGTTACAGATCCGTTTATTGGTTGAACCGATAGAAGCGAAGTAAAAGGATTTTCCATGGCATCCCACTCAACAGGCTCAATTTTATCATGATTCATTTTACTCCATGGAGGTAGACATGCTTGGCCAAAAATGGCATATAGCCTTGAAAGCGGTCCGTCAAATGTATGAGGGGAAATCCGCAATCCAAATGTTCGAGAGAGATGAATGGTTTCACGGTATCCGTCTAACCCGTTTTCATGCATAACATCCGGTTGAATAATATCAACAGCTCCTTCTTTCAAAAAAGGAAGAAACTGTGCAGGTCCCTGTAAATTTTCTCCTCCCGCGACAGGTATTGATAAATTGGCTCTTAAAAGCTTGTAGTCTGCCAGTTGCGCCATTGGTATTGGCTCCTCAAACCATAGCATGTTTGACCACTCCCTGAAATGACGATCCCATCTCCGTGCAGTCGCTGCATCGTAACTTTGATTTGCATCAAGTGCGAGTTGGATTTTTCCTTCCAGCACCCTCTGAACAGATTGAATGTGAGCTTGATCCTCCTGCAGCGTTTTTCCGCCTATTTTCACTTTTATCTTATTAAAACCGCTATCTATTGCTTGTTCAATTTCTTGCAAAGAATGGTTTATCCAGTCTTCCCTTTCCGAATAGGATTGAAGCGATGCATAAACCGGTATCACCTCTCTCAACTTCCCGCCCCAAAGGTCGCAAACTGAAAGTTCGGCTGATTTTGCTACAATTTCAGTAAGGGCCATGCTAATTCCTGCCGCAGCCCTTTTGTTCCATTTTTTTACAACATTTACAATCTGCAGCCGGTCTGTCGCTTGTTTACCTAGTAGATAGGGAATGATACGATCATGAAATCCCTTCTCTAAAGTAGGCAGCCAATCGATACATTCTCCCCATCCGTCTATTCCTGACTTTGTCGTGACTTTAAATAAAAAACATGTGCGATACTTCTTATAACCGTTTGCATCGCCATATGGCTCAGGAAGCTGATACAACAATGGAAAAGTTTCGACTCTTTCAATTTTCAAATGACTTACCTGCCTTCATTTAATATACTTGTTCCCAGATAACGAAGCCAAAATGGCTGCATAAAGGAAAGGCTTAATATTCTAATTAAATCTAGTTTATGGAATAAAAAAATTTACATGTAATCATTTATGGGTTTGAATCAAAAATTCAAATAAGGGAGATGGTAAAAAGAGAACGATTTTATATTGGAGGAAGGTAAATGAAAGCAAAACAAGGAAAGGCAAACATGTTTGCTATCGCCCTTATCCCATTGGTAATGGTATTGGGCAATTCGATGTTAGTACCTGTACTTCCCACCATGAAATCAAAATTGGACTTATCCCAGTTTCAAGTTAGTCTCATCATCACGATGTTCTCGCTTGCTGCAGGTTTGATTATTCCTTTTGTTGGCTATTTATCTGATCGTTTTGGTCGTAAGTGGATCATTGTTGCGTCATTAGTGATCTATGGCATCGGAGGTATCATCTCAGGGTTAGCAGCTTGGTTAATGGATAATTCCTATATGATTATCCTCATAGGAAGAATTATTCAAGGAATTGGAGCAGCTGGAACCTCTCCAATCGCGATGGCATTAATCGGTGATATTTATTCAGGTGCACAGGAAAGTAAAGCACTTGGTATTATTGAATCTACGAATGGGTTAGGAAAAATCCTATCGCCTATCATTGGATCTCTCATAGCTCTTATTATCTGGTATGCAGTATTTTTCACCTTTCCAATTCTTTGCTTTGCAACAGCTCTCTTTGTATGGTTTGGCGTGAAAGAAAAGAAAAAAAAGAATGGGAAACCTCTGCCTGAGTATCTCGGGGACTTGAAGCAAATATTTAAACAGAAAGGAAAATGGCTGATTCCTTCATTTTTTGTGGGATCAGTAGGCTTGTTTATCCTTTTTGGCGTTTTGTTTTATTTGTCAGATATCTTGGAAGAATCATTTAAGATTGACGGAATTATTAAGGGGTTAATTTTAGCAATTCCATTGTTGGGGATGGTGGTAACATCTTATATTACCGGTGCAAAAATAAAACAGAACAAACCGTTAATTCGAAGAATAATGGTAATAGGGCTTCTAATTTTAACCGGCTCAATGTTGGCTGTATCTTTCTTTCAACAAATATATCTTATGATTGGGCTTTTAACGCTGGGCAGTATCGGTACAGGCCTATTGCTTCCTTGTTTGAACACGTTAATCACAGGAGCTGTTGATAAAGCTGAAAGAGGAATGATTACTTCTTTATATGGAAGTGTTCGATTTCTCGGGGTAGCATTTGGTCCGCCACTTTTTAGCTGGTTGATGAAAATTTCTCATAAGACGGTATTTTTCAGTATGGCAGGTTTAAGCATGCTGACCTTAATTTTAGCTTTTTTTTTCATTAAACCAGATAAAAGTAAAAAAGGGGAAACAGGCAGCAGCCAACAATTTCCATCCCTCTTTAAAAAAAGGGAGAAGTTACCAACAGCTTGACACTAAAAAACTTTTGATATTAAATAGATGATTTTCATTAACAGGGCAGTGATTGCAGCTGCCATTAAAGGGCCGACTGGAATCCCTCGCAAGAACACGATTCCGATAATGGAACCAACAACAAGACCGACGACCATATGAGGTTCTACCCGAAGCATTTCCAATCCTTTTCCGTTCATATATGTAGCAAGCGCTCCTCCTGCCAAAGCAACCGCTCCCGAAAGTGTCGTAAGAAGGAGCAAGAGGTCTTTCCCGGTAATTTTCCCGCTTGCAAACGGTACTAGAACAGATATCGTTAAAAACATTAGCCCTAGTTCCAAGCCGCGCCGTTCTAACATTGGAAAATAACGCTCCAGGGAAGATAATTTTAACACCAACAATAAGCTGGCAGCTGTGGCAATTATTGGAGAACGGCCAATTAAGCCTATGATAATGAGAATTACTAGTGATAATTCTCCTGAAGATATATTCATTGTCATACCAACCCCTGTCCCATTTCTACTATACAGGTTTATGTGTCCGATAATGAAAGTATTCTATTTCCTTTAGCAATTGGAACAATTTGCGATATATCTATTTGACCGCAGTAAAGAATATCTTCAGAATGATTATTCTTGACTAATCGTTTTCCAGTAGTGGTAGTAAAGAGAAGCTCAGGAAGCTGGTGAGCAAGCTGAAGGAAGCTGGCTTCCATTGCATCTGAAAAATCACAGGTCTCGATAGAAGAAGACTTTAGTTTTGCTAAGTGAACCATTAAACCTGCTGCAAGGCTATCTTCTAATGCAAATTGATTTCGGGTTCCCGCGCAATATAATGTAATATCGCGATTTTGAGCTAATGCAGCGCTGAGACAGGCTGAGGAATTAAGAAAACAGCCAATTAACAGGCAATCTGCCTGAGTTGCTTTTTCAACTGCCTTAGTCCCATTTGTAGTAGTAAGAACAAGGTGTTTTCCCCCATGATCTTTCTTTCTCAGGATCACAGGTGAATTATTGTAGTCAAAACCATCAACTTTTTTGCAATGTTTTTCTCCTGCAATGACCGTCTCTAAAGAACGTAAAGCTAATGCCTCTTTAGCAGATCCAACAGGAATAACAGAAGCGAAACCGGAGTCTAAAGCTGTAACAATTGTGCTCGATGCTCTAAGAACATCAATGACGATTACCGTTCGGCCGTTCACATGTTGTTCAGGCCTAATTTCTTCAACTGTTGAGACAGTATCTATTCGCAAATGATTTCTCTCCTTCCGATTTTTAGGCTTATGAACTTAATGTATGAAATCATCAAGAAAAAGTTGAATATATAGAGACATACTCCTTTACTCTAAGATAAATTAATTTTACTTATGTTAGGATTAAATTATCATTTATTTCCTAAGGGGATTATTTCTATATGGAGAATATTAAAAAGAAAATAACAAATGCCATCAAAACCCATCCGACCATCATCATCCACCGCCACATCAACCCCGACCTCGACGCCATGGGATCGCAGGCAGGATTGCAAAGAACGCTTCAACATTCTTTCCCTGACAAAAAAATATACGCCACCGGAAACGATGAGAAAAGTCTTCTCTTCATCAATAAGATGGACGTAATCCCGGATGCAGCATACAAAGAAGCTTTAGTCATTGTCTGTGACACGGCCGATACTTCTCGCATTTGCGACCAGCGATTTTCCAAAGGAGCCCTGCTGATTAAAATTGATCATCACCCTGATCATGAACAATTCGGTGATCTCTCATGGGTAGATCCTTCGTACAGCTCGGCCAGTGAGATGCTTGTTGATTTGTTTTTAGAGAACTCAGAGGTTTTTCAAATGAACAAAGAAGCAGCCGGAGCATTGTATACCGGGATTATTGGAGATACTGGACGTTTGCTGAACGGGACTGTTTCCCCTCGTACTTTGAAGGCCGTAAAGGCATTGAGGAAGTTTCATTTTCAGCCTGAACGGATTCATAATCATTTAAATAAGAAAAGCAGCGGTGTTACTCGTCTTCGCGAGGCGATTTTAATGACTTTTAAGGTGACGGATCATGGGGTTGCCTATGTTCATTTAACGGAGGAAAAATTGGCTGCTTACGGGGTGGACCGTGCGGAAGCGGCTAATCTTGTGAATGTCCTGTCTTCGATGGCACGAGTGAGAATCTGGGTCTTTTTTATTGAATATCCGAATGAAATTCGTGTAAGAATCCGTTCAAGGAATATTCCGATTGATGACATCGCCCGTATGTTTGGCGGCGGAGGGCATACTTTCGCAGCAGGAGCATCGATTGATTCCTGGAAAAAAGCGGATGAAGTGATTGAAGCTTTGGATGGTAAAACTTAAACCGAATATTGGAACTATTTTTGGTTTTTACATAGAATCTGATGTTTGTGGTAGTGTAGTAAAAGAAAAGCGGAATCGCCCGTTTAGCTCCGACAGACAGAAAAGGATCCGACAGAAAAGGCGCTTTTTGCCTTTACTGGCGGATTCGTTCTGGCCGAGGAGTTGGGCGATGGAGCTAGACACCGAAGCGTATAATTTATACTTTCTTAATACAAAATAAACACGCTGCAATTCAGCGTTCAATCATAATGGAGTGATAGTATGGGTAAAGCTAAAGCTAAAACGAAGAGCAGTAAAGGCGGGACAGGCGGCGGAACAGGCAAAAAAGGCTGGAACCGCTGGCAGGCAAGTGCCAATAAAAAGAAGAGCTTTAAGCCTTATACAAGTAAGGGCACTAAACAGCAGGACGATGGAAAAGGCTCAAAAGAATAAAATGTCTGACAGCGCATGGATCCTTTTTGGGTCTTTTTTTATTTCCTGCAGACTTAAAGAGATGCCGCATAAAAAAGAAATAGAGCCGGATACCTCCCACTAAAAAAAGACCGCCCCCCTTTTAAGGTCCGATCTGTCTTTTCACCGATAACTGCTCCCCTTCACAATTAAAACTACAATGACTGCAAGCAGCAGTCCGCCAATGATAAACGGACCAAGACCCGAGCTGTAAACAAGATAGACTTTTACGTGCTTTATTGTATTAACAACCAGATAAACAATAAATATAAGATTCAATCCTGCAATAAGCGGGACATAAGGATTTCGCTTCAAGTTGATCAGCCCTTTTCAGAAGCTTTTTCTTATCCCTATGCATGCGATAATTTGTATCATACTAAAAAGAAAAGCAGAATCGCCTGGTTAGCGCAGGCATGACAGATAAGAAATCCCCCGAAAAGTCCGGGTTTGACTTTTTGGGGGATTTTATAAGAAACACCATAATAACAATCGCTGCCCGATTTTTTAACGAGAAATTAGTTAAAATAGACATTTGCTTATCCCCAAAGATATGAAATAGACATACTCCATAAATATACAACAGAATTTGGAAATTGGATGTAAATTTTTGTTAACAATTAGTAAAAAGTACTTATTCGCACTCTTTACAATTTGACTATAAATAACGGGGGATACTATCAGTAAAATAAATCTAAAATTATTTTTAAATTAGGGGTAGACGGATTAATTAAACTTGTTATAATAGGTGGAAGTTAAAGCACATTATGAAAAAAAAGGCGGGACGAAATGAAAAATAATTCGTGCAGATATATCATTAACGCGAGCGGTAAAGGCGGAGAAACGTATATGACCTACTGCCAGGATAAGCTTGAATTAAATCAATGGATAGCTGAACGTAAAGATAAACTTCTGATGGATGAAATTAAAATAACAGACAAAAAGAAAAATCCATTCTTTAAATGGTTTTCTTTTATGAAATAGACGCCATGTCTTGTGAATGGCGTTTTTATTATTTTCTTTAATAAAGCGTAAGACTAGCCACCGTTCATACTGTACTGTATAAGACGCATACGCTGCAGCGATTAAGGGAAAGCTCTATTCTCCTTTCATTTTTTTTCTTTATTCACAGAAATCCAATATAATGAAGGAAAAATAAAAAACAGGGTGATTACTTGAAGAGCAAAATGAACCAGTTGTTTGAGGACCAAAGGAATGTTCATGTGCTGTATTCCTATAGTGGAACGAAGAATTACATAGATCAGGTTGTGAGTTATATCCAGGATGGCATTTTAGCGGGAGATTACGTTATTCTTATTGAAAATGAACGTGTTTACCGTGCGATTCGCAATGAACTGAGCACTCGGTTAACAAAAAATCAAATGGAATTCGTTCACTATGTAAACAACTTCGATTTCTATTATTCAAGCGGCAGTTATCATCCTCCTGCAATCGTTGAATACTTTAATAAAACCGTACAGCCATATGTGGAAAATAAAATTTCTTTCCGTTCATGGGCACATGTAGAGTGGGCCACTATGGGAGATCCGCTGCATCTAATAAGTGATTTAGAGAAAGTAGTAGACGAAGCTGTAAACCAGCTGTCGTTTCCGTTAATTTGTGCGTACGAAGCAGAGAGAATGCCAGACTATCTTAAAACAATTTTAATGGAAACACATCCCTATGTGTTAATGGAAGAATTCAGACATCCGATTTACTATGTATAGTAATACTGAGCTTACTTTTTTACCCATATCCTCACTTAATGACCACATTCCCTGCGTATTAAGCACTTCCGCGAGAGTAAATATAAGTATTTATTAAGCCCGTGATTCTTCATCCATCAAAACATCAATTACAACTTTTACTGCACAGACATCTTAAATAACTGAAAACGATCTCGTTATTTTTCTTATTCAGAATAGTTGTTTTCTTGTTTAATTTGATCTATTCGTTTTTTTCCCCAATCATACATCATTTCAACAATTGGTAATAACGTCATCCCAAGGTCAGTCATTGAGTATTCGACTTTCGGAGGAATTTCTGGATACACTTCTCTATGAACAATTCCATCATCTATGAGCTCGCGTAATTGGTTTGTTAATATCTTATGGGATATTTTCGGAAAAAGCCTTTGAAGTTCGCTGAAGCGGTGTGGCCCTTCTACTCCTAAATGCCATAAAATAACAACTTTCCACTTTCCGCTAATAATTGATAAGGTATATTCTTTTTCACAATGATAATCATGATTTATTATTCTCTCTTTAATCTCTGTTCTTAATGGATCTGACATGTAATTGAACTCCTTTTAGTAACCTTTTGGTAACCTTTTGGTAACCTTTTGGTAACCTTCGCACAAAAAAGTGCATTCTTCACAATGTAAAAAACCGCCGGTAAAATGAAGGTAGTCTTAAAGACAAATCTTTTTTCTAATTTTGGAGGCAAACATTTATGAGTAAAAAAGCTTTATTAATTATACCACCAGAACGGTTTAATGAAGATGAATTATTTCAACCTAAAGAGGCGCTTGAAAATGCAGGGATTGAAGTAACAATTGCAAGCACAAAAACAGGTGAAATTACTGGTGACTATCAAGGCAAGACAAACGCTGAAGTGATCTTCTCTGAGGTTGCAGCAACTGAATACGATACTCTTGCTGTCATTGGGGGATCCGGTACGAACGATCATTTATGGGAAAATCAAGAATTACTAAGCTACTTGAAACAAGCTCATGAACAAAATATTCTTGTAACAGGAATTTGTGCTGGAGCTGTGACTGTAGCTAAAACAGGTTTATTGTCAGATCGAAAAGCATCATGCTACCCAGTTGATGTGCAAAAGAATGAATTAAAAGCTCATAACGTAGAATATGTTGAACAACATGTCGTAGCATATAATGATATTATCACAGGCGATGGTCCAGATGGTGCGAAAGAATTTGGAAAGAGTCTGGTTGAAGCATTAAGTTAGTTAATTTAACTTGTTTGGATATGTAGCCCTTCGGAATTTATTCTGGACGGCTTCTTTTCATAATTTAATGAATTACCGTATTGTCTCAAAAGAACATTCCTATTTTTTATTTTTAAAAAATAGGTATTATGCAGCCTCTTACTCAATTAATTGGCCCTAAAATGAAACTAGGCGCATCCCTTGTTAGAGAAATGCGCCCTTTAATTGTATAATGAGGACCTTCTATTGGGCGTTCTTGTTTAAGATCAAATAATTTTAGTGCCCACTAAATCTTTTGAATTCCGTTTACTTAGGCATTCGCATTAGACCAATCTATTTTTATAGAGCTAATTCTTCTGCTGGATTTTAATGTTGGAACGGAAAATAGGGAATTTTCCTGCTAAGAGTAACCAAAACAGCCGATTTGGGTTATTCATGGGGGCTATTTTTATTATTTTTCGCCCTCTGTGTAAATTTGAAACGTTACACCGAACTTGTCCGTTACAATCCCATAAGCAGGGCTAAAAAAAGCTTCCTGCAACGGCATTTTCACTTGTCCGTCTTGCTTTAGGGATTCAAAGATTTGTTTAGATTTTTCGATGTCGTTCGTTGAAATACAGATTGTAACCTGATCTCCAATTTGACTGGTTTGACCTGGAAACATATCTGAAAACATGAGGTCCGTTTCGCCAACTTTTATCATTGCATGTGACACTAGTTCCTTTGCTTCTTCAGGTAAAGGGAATTCTGGATTTTCTGGCATTTCTCCAAAAGTCTGGTTAAAGAGGACTTTCCCGTCCAATGCTTTTTCGTAAAATTGGATCGCTTCCTTTGCATTTCCGTTCATCATTAAATAGGGGGACATTCGCAATGTCATAATTAAGCAGCTCCTTGGCTCAAATTTTTATACAAATGCTTGAGTAATCTTCAAACCTCCGTTTGAACTTGTCAATGGCTGTAACCACTTTCACATTATTACCCATAAATGTATTTTATAATAAAGAACAAACGTTCGTCAATAAGATTAACAATATTTTCCTTGATATAGATCTAAAGGATATATAGAGCAAAAGTTGACTACTGATAGGGGTAATACCAGGGAAAATAGCCAATAAATGAAACTAGACGCATTCCTTGTTAGAGAAATGCGTCCGATTGGATATTGTTCACTATTAAAAATCAAAATTGTCAGGATCAGGACCAACTCGTTCATTTTTATTCAGTCCATCAATAAGAGCCATGTCCTCTTCTGTTAACTCAAAATCAAAGATCGCTGCATTCTGGATGATGCGTTCTTCCTTTGTTGATTTTGGAATTGTGATCACTCCGTTTTGAAGGTCCCAGCGCAGAATGATTTGGGCATTTGATTTCTTGTATTTATTTGCAATTCCCTGCAGCTGCGGATGATCCAATAATTGGCCCTGCATCAAAGGAGACCATGCTTCAAGCTGAATACCATGTTCCCTGCAAAACGATAGAAGATTTTTTTGAGTCAGACGCGGATGGAATTCCACTTGGTTAATCATTGGTTTGATTTCCGCATCTTCCATCAGGCTTTCCAAATGATGAGTTTGGAAATTGCTTACGCCTATCGCTCTTAATTTTCCACTCTTATAAAGAGTTTCAAGCGCTCTCCATGCTTCCTTATATTTGCCTTCTGCCGGCCAGTGAATCAAGTACAAATCCAAGTAGTCTAAACCGAGTTTAGTTAAGCTCGTTTCATAAGCTGCAAGTGTTTTATCGTAACCTAAATCCGCGTTCCAGACCTTCGATGTGACAAATAGATCCTCTCTCCGGATACCAGCTTCAGCTATCCCTTCACGTATTCCTTGTCCAACGCCTTCTTCGTTTTCATAAATAGCCGCCGTATCAATACTGCGGTATCCATGTTTAATGGCTGCTTTTACGGCATTTACAAGCTCTGGTCCTTCTTCTACTTTAAATACGCCAAGCCCGAACCATGGCATTTTCACACCGTTATGCAGCGTTGTTGTACTTTGTAAGTTGTTCATCATTTTCATATTCCTCCTGTATTTTCAAGTAAGTTATCCGGCTAGTTTTTGCCCTTTCATTTTCTGATCTTTACTCTCTAGTGCACGGCTCCAGCCCGTAAGAATAACGGCGCCCAAAACCATGAATCCTCCGATCCAAGCAGTGTGAATCAGGCCAATTGAATCCGTAATAATTCCTCCCAAGAAAGCGCCGATCGCAATTCCTGCATTAAACGCAGCAATATTAATTGCAGATGCCACATCAACGGCACTTGGCACAAAGCGCTCCGCAAGCATGACGACATAAACCTGCAATCCAGGCACGTTCATGAAAGCAAATAGTCCCATCAATAAGATCGTCAGCAAACCTGCAATTTTGAATGGAGCCGTAAAGGTTAACACAAAGAGTACGATAGCCTGCACAATAAACATATAGAATAAGGCCTTAATCGGATTTTTATTCGATAGCTTTCCGCCAATCATATTTCCGATGGCGATCGCAATTCCATAAACAAGTAAAATAATCGCTACTGTTCCTTCTTTAAAACCTGTTACATTTTGAAGCAGCGGTGATAGGTACGTAAAGACAACGAATGTTCCGCCGTATCCAAGAGCTGTAATCATAAAGACAAGCAGCAGACGGCCGTTCTTTACTAGCTTCAGCTGATCGCCAAATGTTGTGCGATTGCCTTTTTTCAAATCAGACGGCACTAGAATGCTGTTTGCAATAAGTGCAGCCAGCCCAATAATAATAATCACAATAAATGCAAGTCTCCAGCCAAATTGCTGGCCAATAAATGTTCCAAACGGAACTCCTGTTACAGTTGCGACTGTCAGACCGGTAAACATGATGGAAATTGCACTTGCCCGGCGGTTTTCAGGTACTAGATCGGCTGCAATCGTTGAACCGATCGACATAAACACACCATGTGAAAGTGCGGCGATAATACGTCCGGCTAATAAAACCCCAATGCTTGTAGCTCCTGCAGATAGACTATTTCCGATAAGAAAAACAATCATAATCCAAAGCAATAACGTTTTGCGTGACATGTTTGATGTGAGTGATGTCAGAATCGGTGCCCCGAACATGACCCCCACTGCATATAAAGAAACGGTTAATCCTGCAGTTGTAACAGGTATGGCTAAATCCTCAGAAATCATCGGAAGCAAGCCGACGCTGATAAATTCGGTTGTGCCAATGGCAAAAGCACTGACTGCTAATGCTAGCAGCGCGAGTGTACTTCTTTTTTTATCTAAAGTCATCTTTTTTCCTCCTAAAAAATTGAATATTTATTAAAAATAAGTGTATGGTAAAGATCAGCCGGCAAATGTTATTATGGAACATATCAGACATCATGAAAAGTACGTACTTTTAAGTGCTGTAGGAACTTTTAAGTTCGGTAGGCACTTTTTGGTGCCTATTATTAAGGAGGGATTTCATGCAAAAAAAATACAATATACCTGTTGAAGCAACACTTGAAATTATTGGCGGCAAGTGGAAATGCGTTATTCTCTGTCACTTGACTCACGGCAAAAAACGGACAAACGAATTGAAGCGCCTGATGCCAAACATTACGCAAAAAATGCTGACACAGCAATTGAGGGAACTTGAAGATGATGGCGTCATTAACCGGATTGTCCATCAGCAGATTCCTCCCAAAGTTGAATATGAGCTCAGCGAATACGGCTTTAGCCTGCAGTCGATTCTAGATTCTCTCTGTGCCTGGGGAGAAGGCCATATTACGAAGGTGTATGGGGATAAATCGGCGGTTCTTGAGGAAAGTATTTTGAATAAGTAAACGAAAAAATCGAAACTCCTGCATGGGATTTCGATTTTTTGGAGTATGTGAAAAATATTTTTAATAGATAATCTGAAAATGATATACTATTTAAGTTGCCTTCATATATAGAGTTTGAGAGGAGGAATTTATATGCAATGGTACCTGCATGTGTTAAAAAATTATGCCGTTTTTCAAGGCCGTGCAAGACGGAAGGAATTCTGGATGTTTTTTTTGATGAATCTGATTGTCACCCTAATTTTAACTGTCGTTGAGTCAATCACCGGTCTGACTGACATCCTGGTTGGAATTTATTCTCTTATCGTTCTTTTACCTTCATTGGCAGTTGGAGTCCGCAGATTACATGATACCGGCAGAACTGGATGGTGGCTATTAATCAACCTTATCCCGATCATTGGATCAATTGTGATTATTGTGTTCAGTTGTCAAGATAGTCAGCCGAATGCAAATAAATATGGACCAAATCCTAAGATGTAATAGATCAAGTAAACCGCCTATATTAATAGAGCGGTTTTTTTTCTGTATTTTCCGAGCCAAATTTCAACAGCATACTTTTATTGTTTTCCATGAATTAGGTATTTGGAAGCGATTTTCCAGAACTTGTAAAAAAGAGGCATTTTACATAAGAAAAAAGGATACAGCTTAGAAATACTATCAAATACGAGGAGGCTTTGCGGTGGCGTTAAAGGTCTTGCTGTTTGGGGATTTCGGCATTGATGACATTGTTGCCCTTATATATGGAGTGCTGCATGAGGAGATCGAAATCGTTGGGGTTGTAGCTGATTACGGGAACATTCCAAGAAAAAATGCAATGGCCAGCGTTCAGTATTTGCACAATTTATTTAAACAATCTGATCTAATCCCTATTTTTGAAGGGGCAGAGCTTCCGATGACTGGAGAAAATCCGACCTATTATCCAGAAATTCACGGGGAATACGGAATGGGCCCTATTATTCCTGAGCAGGAGTATTCCGGCAAGGGCGATAACTTTCTGGAAATAGCAAAGCTTATTGAAGCTCATGGAAAAGATTTGACCATTATCAGCATTGGCAGGCTAACATCACTTGCTACCATGTTTATTCACTATAGAACGTTAATGAACAGCGTAAAAGCATTTTATGTCATGGGAGGAGCTTTTTGGGTGCCTGGAAATGTGACACCTGTGTCAGAGGCTAATTTCCATGCAGATCCTGTTGCAGCCACAGTGGTTCTGAATCACGCAATCAATCTGACGATTATCCCATTGAATGTAACCGAACGAGCCATTGTCAGCCAGGAAATGGTCGATTACATTGCAAGCATGGGGAAAGCCAAAATTCTAAAGCCTCTGCTTGACTACTATTTTGCTTTTTACAAAAAAAGAAATCCGGCTGCACCAGGCAGTCCTGTTCATGATGCCTTAACGATTATGGCTCCGCTTCATCCGGAAATGCTGAGCTACAGATCATTGCCCGTTTATGTTGTCCAATCAAAGGATGGGATAGAAAGAGGCCACAGTATTGCAGATATCAGACCCTATGTGAAAATCGGGGAAAAAGAGAAAAAACACCGTATCGCATTTGAACTCAATTACAGTCTGTTCTTTTCTAAATTCATGTCAACTATGACGGGGGAACGATTTTAATAAATGAAAAAGAGAGCTGCAGCACTAGGCAGCTCTCTTTTTTTATTATATTTTCTGTGTCCCGATTACACCATTAATCGAATACCCAACCGATATTTCCGCATTCAGCGATTGTGAAACAGAACAATATTTGTCCTTCGACAGCTGAATCGCCCTTATCACTTTTTCTTCTTGCAGATCTCCTTCTAATATATAGTGAATGTGGACCGCTGTGAATCGTTTCGGATGATCTTCTGCACGTGTACCGTTTACTTCCATGAGAAAAGAGGAAGGATTCAGCCTCATTTTTTGCAGGATGGAAATGATGTCAATTCCAGTACAGCCTGCAACTGCATGTAAAAGCAGCTCTGTTGGCCTTGCACCTGTATTTTCTCCGCCGAATTCTTCTGCGGCATCCATTTTCACTTCATGTCCTGAAGGCGTTGTGCCGGAGAAACTCATTTTTCCGTTCCATTTGATTGATGTGTTCAATTTGATCAGCCCCTCCTGAATTGATGTTGTTAGCTATTCCCTGATCTGTCCATTTCCATAAATGAAATGTTTGCTTGATGTCAGCGCAGGCAGCCCCATCGGTCCCCTTGCATGCAGTTTTTGTGTGCTGATGCCGATTTCAGCTCCATAACCAAATTCAAAGCCATCCGTAAATCGGGTTGATGCATTATGATAAACAGCGGCAGCGTCTACCCGTGTCTGAAACTGTGATGCGTTTCCTTCATTATTTGTAAGTATGGCTTCTGAATGCTTTGTACCATATTTATTGATATGATGGATGGCTTCATCCAGATCCTTAACTGTCTTTACGCTGACGGTCAGTGCTAAATATTCTGTGCTCCAGTCTTCTTCAGCTGCTGGTTTTGCTTTTGGAAAAATAGACCGGATTTGCTCATCACCATAGATTTCAACTGATTGATCGTGAAGCTGCTGCAAAAGCTTTTCCCCGCTCGTTTGAAGCCATTTTTCATGAATCAAAATCGTTTCAATGGCATTGCACACAGATGGACGCTGTGTTTTTCCGTTTAATACGATCCGTTCAGACATTGTTGGATCTGCTGATTCATCAATATATATATGACAGTTGCCTGCGCCTGTTTCAAGGACTGGAACAGTGGATTCTCTAACTACTGTATCAATCAGTTTTTTTCCGCCCCGCGGGATCAAAACATCCAGGAATTCATTTAGGGTGAATAACTCTTTCGCTGTTTCCCTGCTTGTGTCTTCGATGAGCTGCACGGCCTCCTGCGGGATTGCCGTTTGTTCAAGAGCTCGGTGGATGACGGATACAAGCGCCTTGTTTGAATGGATGGAGGATGAGCTGCCTCGTAAGATGACTGCATTTCCTGTTTTCAAAGAAAGAGTTGCGGCGTCGATGGTGACGTTTGGCCTTGCTTCATAAATCATGCCGATCACTCCAAGAGGAACACGCTTTTTCTGGATAAGAAGACCGTTTTCTTTTTCGATGGTTTCAAGTGTTTCTCCGACTGGGTCTTTCAGTTTAATCAGGAGACGAATGGCATGTGCCATGTCTTCAATGCGCTTTTTGTTCAGCAGCATCCGGTCAAGGATGGAGTCAGATAAGCCATTAGTTCTTCCAAAATCAAGATCCTTTTGATTTTCGGCGACAAGATACTCTTGTTCCCTTTCTAATTGCTGGGCAATTTTTTCTAATGCGGTGTTTTTTTCTTCAGTCGTTTTTTCAATTAAATGATAGCTGACAGCTTTGGCTGCCTTGCCTTTTCTTAGTACTTCGCTCATGTTTTCCCCTCCGTTTCAGGCTTTGACCCAGCGGTCGCGGTGAATCACTTCAATAGAGATAATTTCATCCGTTAATTCGTGGCTTCGTTTTCCCATTACTTGTTTCAGACTTTCTGATGAATAGAGTACTTCTCCTTTCCCGAGCAGACCGTTTGTCCCGAAAACTTCTACGACGTCTCCTGCTTCAAACGTACCGGTAATGTCATAAATGCCCGCCGGCAAAAGACTTCTTCCGTTTGCAGTCAATGCAAGCTCAGCGCCTTGGTCTACATAGATTTTTCCTCTGACGAGTGAATGAAGGGCGATCCATTGCTTGCTGCTGTTGACGAAGAAACGGCTGTCTCCGCCTATGTACGTTCCGTCGCCTTTTCCGTCAAGGATTTCGATGAATTTCTCTGAACCCGCTCCGGTGCCAATAAAAATTTTCACTCCTAGAGATAAAGCCGTTTTTGCTGCGATGAGCTTGGACTTCATGCCGCCTGTTCCAACAAGTGAACCTGCACATCCAGCTCCCTGCATCATTTGATCTGTGATTTCGAGAAGCTGATCGTACTTTTTGGCAGCCGGATTTTCACGCGGATTAGAATCATACAGTCCGTTGATGTCAGTCAAAATAATCAGCTGATCTGCTTGTACGAGTCCGCTGACGAGAGCCGAAAGCATGTCATTGTCGCCAAAGGTTAACTCTTCTACTGAAACCGTGTCGTTTTCATTGATGATTGGCAGGATGCCCCGGTCAAGGAGCTCACGGATTGTGGCATATGCATTTTTATAGCGGTCCTTTTTCGAAAAATCATTACGGGTGAGCAAAATTTGAGCAGGAATGATGCCAAAACTGCTAAGCTGCTCCATATACGATTGAATCAGGAGACTTTGTCCAACTGCTGCTGCTGCCTGCTTTCCTTTTAGGGTGACAGGCCTCGCTGGATAGCCCAGCTTTCTGAAGCCCGCAGCTACTGCTCCTGATGAGACGAGCAAAACCTCGTGGCCTTCTTTTCTAAGGGCGGCGATGGCAGCAATGTGATCCGAAAACTTCTCCTGATCGATTTCTCCTTTGCGGTTTGTTAAGGAGCTGCTGCCGATTTTGACGACAATTCGTTTTTTCATGAGATGAAACCTCCTATTTTGAATGAATACGGACGGCCTGCGTTTCCATTTAGCGAAAACCAGACATTTATTAGCGAAAACTACATTTTTTCTAGCCGATTTTGAAGATTTATTAGCGGAAATTGGGAAACATATAGCCGAACCATATGATGTGCCGCCCGGACAAATGATTTTATATCTAGCTCCTAATACAAAAAAGCCCTTCTCATCCTTATAGAAAGGACGAAAAGGGCTTGGCTTTTTCCGTGGTACCACCTTAGTTGGATGCACACAGCATCCCGCTTTGCCTGATAACGCCAGGTTTATGGCGCCTATGTTTTTGACATAGGACTCTGAGGGCAGGTTCTGCGGCTTTGCTGCGGCGGGGTCTTCCAGCTGATAAACCCCGCTCTCTGTCACATAAAGACCCGCATACTAGTCCCTCTTCAACGTTCATTGATTTTTATATATTATGCGGAGTAAACGACTTTATGTCAAGAACTTCCCATTTTATTTTTTCCACTCAAAACCGTGTGAAACACATCCGATGCTGACAATTAAGACCAGGACATACAGCGTGTTGTTCAGCCATTTTGGCATGATGCATCATCCTTTATTTTATTTTTGCTTCGTCATAAAACTTTGCAAGTTCAATGATCATGGCACCCATTCTCTCAAGCTCGGGTGCAAGCGGATTTTCTACGCCTTCTTCCATCAATGCCTCTGCAGTAATTTTTCCAACAGCGGCCGGCAAAACATGAGTCTCAAATGCGTGAAGGATTTGCGGCAGACACTTCTTTTTTTTCACATAAGCAAATAACTCGCGTACCTGCACCGCGGTTGTAAAACAAACAGCATCTACTTTACGGCTCAGCATTTCCTCACAAAGGAGGCTGACTGCCGCTTCATCTGGAGCAATATGCTGATATGGCAAAACCTGCAGAACAGAGGCGCCCTTTTCTTCAAGAAATCGGATCAAAGCCGGAGCCGTTTCCCCGTGAAGCTGAACCATGATCTTCTTACCTTTCAAATCCTCATTTTCCAGAGCGCGCACAAGCCCTCTAGTCGTTCCGTCATCATCTTTTGCCGCAGGTACTAAACCAAGCTTTTTCAGAGCAGCAAATGTTTTATACCCTCTGGATGCGATTTGCGACTGATGGATTCTATTTAAATAACCTTCCTCTTCCCCTAGTTTCCGAGCAAGATTTAACAGCGTTTCTGTTCCTATACCCGTTGTAAAGATGACCCAATCCGCACCGTCATGAATAAATTTCCGCAGCGCCGGCTCAACCTGCTCCTCAGCCAGAAAAACAGTCCCCTGCAGAGAACGGACTAAAGGAATACCTCCCTGTTTTTCAATTAATGTGCTGATTTCATCTGTTTTGCGGGAGCCTGCGATGACAATCCGCTTTCCTTCTAAGCCTTTTCCCATTTTATATCCCCACTTCCTATGACTATATTAAAGAAAAGCCTTTTCGAATGGACCAAGCAATTGGCATATCCGATTTTTCTTATATCTAAAGGTATCATTATGTACTGGTTGTTTCAATCGTTTCTCAGAAAGCAGCCAATGTGTTTTTTTTCACAAAGTGTTCAAACTTTATGTAATCGCTTTCAAAAACTTGTAGTATAATAGGAATATAATCTCAGAAAGTCAACTTTATAGACTATTTAACCTTAAATATAACAACTTGCGGAAGGAGAATTCACCATGATCTTAAAAGCTTTGAGGCGAAATAAATTAGTAACGGTTAACTATTACATCGACGGTGCGATTCAGACATTAAAAGGCCGCGTTCACAACCTGGACCTTAGTGATCAGACACTGTCTTTAGAGGACGAAAACAAGAATATCTTCTCTATCAGGCTTGCGGGAATAAAAGAAATTTATTAATACAGGAAAGAGCATCAGGCGTGGATGATGCTCTTTTTTGTTTTGCTAATTATTCTCTAAAACTCTGAACGACCTCCCCTTTCCCATTTTCCGCTATAACTTCCGCATAAGCCCCGTTGATCAACGTGATTTGCGGTGGCTGATGGCCGCAATCGATGTCATATATGATTGGAACGTCCAGTTCCTCAGCAAGATCATTGTATACATCCAACACTGTATAATCATCGACAGGATGATTTGCTGCACTCCTTCCGAACAAAATGCCCGAACAGTTTTCAAACCATCCTGCAAGTTTCAGCTGAACAAGGGATCTGCGCAAATCGGTTGTTGTCAGCTCGCAGTTTTCAAAGTACCAGAGAATGGGTTCGTTTGGAATGTGCTGTTTGCTGAACGTTTTGACATCGCCAAAAGGCGTTCCGGCTAAATGTCTGATTACATCAATGCATCCTCCAAGCAATCGGCCTTCTGCTTTTTCATACCGATTGGACAAGGTCTTCCATTTTGTTGGTTGAGTTAAATGAAAGATGTGTGGAGTCGGATTGGTGTGCTGCCACTCATTCTGGTAATGGCCGGAAGAGGATTGAAGAATCGATTCCCCGCTTTTTGTCTTAAGAACGTTCTCCCACATTGCTGTTGTAGGATCGGATTTCTCCCCTCTTAAATCCACAAGATTGGTTCCATGAGCAGTGGCCATTCCGGTCTTTAGCGTGATGGCAAGCAGAAGCGAACTGATATCTGAATAGCCCAGCACCCATTTCTGCTTGATTGATTCATAGTTTACATGTTCAAGCATTTCCATCAAAAGCTCTCCGCCCCAAGGAGGGATGATTAGATCGATTTCATCGTCCTGCATCATACGGTTAAATTCTTCTGCCCGGGTTCTAAAATGAGCCGATTTTGCTTTTTCCTGCGTCCACGGTGTTTTTCCGCAGATCACTTTATACCCTCTAGATTCCATGCGGGTGCAGGCTTGGGTAAGAATATCGTGTAATTCTGAGGGAACCCCTGATGAGGGTGCCGTTACTCCGATTTTTGCTTCATTTTTTAAGATAGGATAGGTAATCATGGATTTCCTCCTGACCGTTTTAGCTGATAATAAACAAGAAAATCCGATCCAACAAGGATTAATTTGATTATTTTTAAAAATACATACCATTTTCATAGATTTTCTTTCCGGTTTACCGATTTACTTCCCCAAATTGAGGCATTTACTTTCTTGTTTTTATTTTCTACTAGTTTCGTGGGCTTGCTCTCTAAACTCCTTCGGCGAGCTTTAAGGATGCGGACCTGCTTCAGGTAATCAACAAAGTTTTGACCGGTATACTCGCTTGAGTGGATATTTAAAAGTTTTTTTCTAGAAAAAAGATCACTTATTAGAATGAGGATAGACGCTTTCATTCGGAGTTCACATTTGTACGGAATTAATTCGGAAAGTCTTGGAATTAATTTTAAAAGTCTCGGAATTATTATTAAAAGTATTGGAATTAGTATTGAAAGTCTTGGAATAAAATTTCAAAGGCTCTGAGTTACCCGCATAATGCTATTTTCCACAATAAATAAGAAAAAACAGTCTCACTTGACCGTTTTCCCTTATTTGAACTGATGTATTTGCGTTTCAATCGGGGTAACGGATGCAATCCAAGCGAACTCCAGCAGTGAATTTCGGGTGGATTCGGATTCGTTCAAATAGATCGCGGCTAAAGCAGGCCAGTAATCATAAGTTCCCGGCACTGGAAAAGTTGGATCGCCTTCTTAAAGTGCACGTTCATTTTTCATCCTCCTTTATCAATGTTAGTTCTGCTCGTTGGAATGACTTTCCCTCAAGATACAAAAGAACCCTCTCAAGGAAGGTTCGTTTTACTCTATCAACGGAAAATAAGAATTTATCCAACAAACGAAAGTCAGTTGTCATCAAACTCCTGAATAAGCTGAAAATCCGCCGTCTACCGGAATCACCGTTCCAGTCACAAATCGGGATGCTTCATTGCTGACAAGCCAAAGCAGTGTTCCATTCAAATCCTCAGGATCTCCAAATCTCTCGAGCGGTGTCTGGTTAAGAATCTTTTTAGCCCGATCGGTGTAGCTGCCATCTGTGTTCGTTAATAAATTTCGATTTTGCTCTGTTAAGAAAAAGCCAGGTGCAATGGCATTGACACGTATGCCTGCCTTTGACATATGCACAGCCAGCCATTGAGTAAAGTTGCTGACTGCCGCTTTTGCCCCGCTGTAAGCTGGAATTTTTGTCAATGGGGTATAGGCATTCATGGATGAGACATTAATGATCACATTACCTTCGCCCATATCTCTGCCAAACACCTGAGTGGCCTGCAGGGTTCCGAGAAAGTTCAAATCAAAGACTGAACGGACCCCTTCTGAATCCAAATCAAAAAACGTATTGATTTCTGAGTTGTTCAAATCCTCATTGTTATAGTATTCTTTATCCGTATTCCCTTTAGGGTGATTGCCTCCTGCTCCATTTATTAGAATGCTGCAGGGGCCAAGTTTTTCATTCACTTCTGCTTTTGCCCGCTCAAGACTTGTTTTATCAAGCACATCAGCAGATAGTGCTATAGCCGTACCGCCATCTGCACGAATTTCTTCTGCAACGCGTTCTACAGATTCCTGGCGTCTGCTTATGACTGCCGTTTTTGCTCCGCATGCTGCAAGAGCTTTGGCAAATTGGCTGCACAGAACACCGCTTCCACCAGTAACGACAGCTACTTTTCCCTCTAAATTAATTTGAAAAGGAATCTTCATATTTATTCCCCGTTTCGGCTTTTCTGTTTTTTTCTTTTGTTGCAGCTTCCCACAAACCATTTAGATACGTAGCACCAAGCGCGCGGTCATACAAACCATAACCCGGTTTTCCTGTTTCTCCCCAGATCATTCTGCCATGATCCGGTCTTGCCGGTCCTGAAAAGTCAACTTCTCTTAAGGCACGGACAATTTCATACATATCCAATGAACCGTCCGTTGAAAGATGGGCAGATTCCTGAAAGGATTTTTCACCTGTCCATTTAATGTTTCTTAAGTGAACGAAATTGATTTTCCCTTTGCTGCCAAAATAACGGACAAATTCAAGGAAATCATGATCTGGATTTGCACCGAGCGAACCGCTGCATAAACAAAGACCGTTGTATGGACTTTCATAAAGATTGACGAATCTGTCTAAGTTTTCTTTACTGTTAATGATTCTTGGCAGTCCGAAGATTGACCATGGCGGATCATCCGGATGAATAGCCATTTTGACTTCCTCTTCCTCTGCAACCGGAATGATTTCTTTAATAAAATACGAGAGATTCGTCCACAATTTCTCTTCCGATACATTCTGATATTGGTTCAGCAGGTTTTTTAATTGCTCCGGTTCATAGCTTGTGTCCCAGCCCGGTAGCTTTAAGTCTCCGTTTATCGGATTCATTTGCTTTACTTTTTCTTCTTCATAAATAAGAGCTGTGGAGCCATCTTCTAATTCATAGTCAAGTGATGAACGAGTCCAGTCAAAGACCGGCATAAAGTTATAACATACAATTTTAATTCCAGCCCTGGATAAATTCCGAATCGTAGTTTTGTAGTTTTCTATATATCGATCTCTGGAAGGAAGGCCGAGCTTTATATCCTCATGAACAGGGACGCTCTCTATTACACTTAAGCTTAAGCCGCTCTCTTCAACCTTCTTTTTGAGCTCAATAATTTTGTCGTAAGGCCATGCCTCCCCGACAGGGATATCGTAAATAGCGGATACAATTCCAGTCATACCTGGAATCTGTCGTATCTTTTGTAAGGTAACAGGATCATTGTCTCCATACCAGCGAAATGTCATTTGCATAAGCGTTTTCCCTCCATCTGATTATCTGGCAATCTCAAAATATGTTTTCGCATTGTTATAGCAAATATCCTGCACCATTTGACCGAGTAGTTCATAATCATCTGGTGCTTCGCCTTTGTGAACCCAGCCGCCGATTAAGTTACATAGAATCCTGCGGAAGTATTCATGTCTTGTATAAGATAGGAAACTGCGTGAATCCGTCACCATACCTACAAAATTGCTGATCAGCCCTATACTTGCAAGGTCTGTCATCTGGCGGATCATCCCGTCTTTTTGATCGTTAAACCACCAGCCTGTGCCAAATTGAAGCTTCCCTCTTGCTTCTTCATTTTGAAAATTCCCGGCGGCTGATGCAATGATCGGATTGTGAGCAGGATTCAAATTATAGAGAATGGTCTTTGGCAGCTCATTCTCTCTGTCAAGACGATTCAGAAACTGATTCAGCGGCTTTGCCAGTTCAAAATCGTTCATGGAATCAAACCCTGCATCAGGACCTATTTTCTTAAACATTTTTGTATTGTTATTGCGGATCGCCCCAATGTGCAGCTGCATCGCCCAGCCATGAGAATGATACAACTTCCCAAGATGAAGAAGTGTATATGTCTTATACTTATTTTCTTCAGATATGGTGATGGATTGACCTTGAATGGTCTTATCAAATATCGCTGAAACTTCTTCCAGTGTTGCTTCTTCATAGAAAAGATGGTCAAAACCATGGTCTGACACTCTGCACCCTGCTCCGTGGAAATAATCGACCCTATTTTCAAAAGCCTTTAATAAATCTTGGTAGCCGTTGATTTCGATATTTGCTGCTTTAGATAGCTTCTCTATGTAACGAAGAAAACCTTGCTGCGTAATTTCTATCCCTTTATCCGGACGAAAAGCTGGCAAAACGGCTGTCTCTATCCTTTCATTTGCTTGAATTTCCTTATGATAGGCAAGTGAATCTGCCGGATCATCTGTTGTGCAAATCACATGAACATTTGATTTTTTAATGATGGACTGCGCAGAAAAATCCTTCTGCTGAAGCAGAAGATTGCAGCGCTCCCAGATTTCGTCTGCTGTTTTTTCACTCAGCGGTAAATCGATGTTGAAATATCGCTTCAGCTCCAAGTGTGTCCAATGATAAAGGGGATTGCCGATACAGGATGGCATTGTTTTTGCCCATGCATCAAACTTTTCCTTATCGCTTGCGCTGCCTGTAATCAGATCTTCGCTGATGCCATTTGCACGCATGGCTCTCCATTTGTAGTGATCGCCGTTCAGCCAGATTTCCGTCAGGTTTCGGAACTGCTTGTTTTCCGCAATTTCTTCAGGACTTAAATGGCAGTGGTAATCATAGATCGGCATTTCTTTTGCATATTCATGATAGAGAATCTTAGAGCTTTCGTAATCTAATAGAAAATCGTTATCCATAAATTTTTTCACTTCAGATTCCCTCCTTTTTCAAATGGACGTGCTCTCCGCTTTGGTATTCCACACCGTCAACAATCAGCTTTCTTTGTTCACCCTGCGGTAAAATAAATGCTGCTGTGTCATATGGAAGAGTGAATTTCCCCTTTTTTTCTACGGATATATGAATCTCGTTTTCTTTCGTTTTCATTTCGACAGCCACATAGGCGAAGACATCTTTGTATTGTGTTGTAAAACCGTCATCTTCATATAATCTGTAATGGGATTCACTCCAGCCCTTTTCAGGGAATAATAAAAACCCTCTTTCATCTTTATGTTTATCAGCGAATGTGACCTCCTCCAGATTAACTGGAAGGATGCTTCCTCCTTTTGCAAGCAAGGGAACATAATCAAGAGGTGCGGGAATTGTCACCGTCTGTCCGCCTTCAAACCATGTTCCTTTGTGGAAGTCATACCAGCCTCCTTGATGGTGAGGCAAATAAACGTCCCGTTCTTTTTTTCCTTTTTCCACTACACTTGCAACAAGCAGGTTATCACCCAGCATAAAATCATCGTTTTCTTCAAACGTTTTTTCATCTTGCTCAAATTCATAAAATGTTGGGCGGATGATTGGTTTATAGTTCTCATGCGCCTCGTAAAAAGATGTATAAAGATACGGAGTAATCTTTGTTCTGAATTTGATTAATTTTTTAATGGCAGGAAGCATCTCTGGATACATCCATGGTTCGTTTACCGTCTGATCATCATTCCATGAATGAATGGTAAACCTCGGATGAACAATTCCGTTTTGTACCCATCTAACAAACAGTTCCGGCTCTGGTGCAGGACCTGAAAATCCGCCCACATCATGCCCAAAATTATATATGCCCGATAAGCTTAGGCCGACGCCCATCTTATTGTTGTATTTCAGTGTTTTCCAGCTTGTTCTGTTGTCTCCTGTCCATGTCTGCACATACCTGTGCATTCCGGGACTTCCCGAGCGTGAAATGAGATATGGACGCAGTTCAGGATTATATTCCTTTTGTGCCTCATAGGATGCTTTCATCATGAGCAGCGGATGAAGAGCACGAATGGTTTCAAAGTTTATTCTTTCTCCAAAGCCATGGCATTCAGCTTCTTTGCTCCAAATTTCAAACTCGTTGTTGTCATTCCATGTTGAATCAATTCCATATTCAAGCAGTTTCTCCTTCACCTGAGCTTTCCACCAGTTGTATGTTTCCTGATTAGTGAAATCTAAATATGCGCCTGTTTCATCCCAGAATTGAGCCATTTCCGCTTCATTTGTTTTGCTGTTTAAAATGAACATCCGTTTTTCCTTCAATTCTTGAAAAACAGGGTGATCATTTAGTAAGCAACGGTTTAATGTTTGCGCATAATTTAAGATCGTTTGCATGGAATTCATTGATCACTTCTTTAGGCTGTGGAAATTTTGATTCATTCCATGTAAATACGTATCTTTTTTCATTAATTGATGTATAGCCTGATGAAAGCTGAAAGGAATCGCACAAAATGTCATGCTCCCTGCAAAGCTTTAAGAATTTCTTTACTTGTTCCTGAGCATCAGGAGCATCTGTATAGCTCATTGTGGATCCTGAATATCCAAGGCTCCATTTTGGAGGAAGAATGGTTTTTCCTGTCATCCATGCAAATTTCTCTGTGACGTCTCTGACATTGGGACCTGCAATGACGTAGTAATCCAAGTCACCGTCCTCTGCCTGAAAATAACGGTACAGTCCGTGATAATTATCAAGCTCAGAACCCATTTCAAAAACCGAGCTGGATAAATTATCGTAAAACAAACCAAACGATAACCCCGTTTCTTTCTTTCGGGTAATGTAAAACGGTATATGTTTATAAAGCGGATCTGTATATTCAGCGTCATATCCCATGGCATCAATCGTCTGCATCCGATAACGCTTTCCGTGTTTATCGACTGATCCTGTTTTTTCGCCAAGGCCAAAATATTGCTCGTCTAAATGACGCTGCAAATAATGTGCAGGCCCGCTGCTGAGTGAATGTTCAAAATGATAGGCTTGGGTGCTCCGGTCTTTCGCAATCTGAACCCAATCATTTTCTTTCCGGTAATACCAAGTGATTTTAAATCCGTTCAGATCAATCTGCAGCTTTAACACTTCTGTTTTTACAGCAAAGAAATCATCCAGTATTTCGGTTTCATATGCAGGCAATGAAAACCCATCCGTAGCAAACCGGCTTTTTCCCTCTAAAGGAATATCATCCATTCCGGGAGCAATACTCCATGTCCTGTCAAGTGTTAATTTTTCTCCCACAGTAAACAAAATTCGAATAATATCCTTCTCCAAAATGAAAATAGATGCTCTTACCGTTCCATCCTCCAACTTAAAATGAAGAACATTCCGGCTTTCCTGTTCAAATGCAAATGTATATTTCTCTTTAATGCTCATCATGAAAACCTTCTCTCTGCTGAATTTACAATCCAAATAGTTTAGGCAGGGTTAAGCTGATTTCGGGTATAAATGTAACGGCCAGCAAAACTAGTATAATCGCTCCGTAAAATGGAAGCAGCGGCTTGATTACTTGTTCAATTTTCACCTTTCCAATGCTGCTGCCTACAAATAGCGCACTTCCTACTGGCGGCGTAATATTCCCTATACACAAGTTAAAAGCCATCATAATCCCAAAGTGAACCGGGTCCATCCCAAATGTTGCAACTACAGGGAGGAAAATAGGCGTAAAAATTAAGACAGCCGGTGTGATATCCATAAATGTTCCGATAATGAGCAAAATGACATTCATCAACAGCAGGATCATAATCGGGTTATCCGTAAGACCCAGCAATCCGCTGCTGATCGCCTCAGGTATGCCTGTAAAAGACATAACAAGAGATAAAATGGTTGAAGTACCAATTAGAAGCATGATAACTGCAGTCATTTCAACGGTTTCAAGCAGCATTTTCGGAAGCTTTTTCAAGCTGAATGTCCGATAAATGATTGAAAGAATAAGAGAATACGCCACTGCAATTGCAGCACCCTCTGTTGCAGTGAAAATTCCTGCAATAATTCCGCCAAGGACGATCACGATCAGCATCAAGCTTGGAATAGCGTCAAGAAACACCAAGGCCCCTTGTCTAAAAGTGATTTTTTGTGAAACAGGATAATTTTTCTTTTTGGCAATGAAGTAGGCAACTGCCATTGTCGCAAGTCCCCACAAGATTCCTGGTATGTATCCTGCCATAAATAACGCCGCTACTGATGTTCCTCCGCTGACAAGCGAATAAATGATCAGCAGGCCGCTCGGAGGAATAAGCAAGCCGGTTGGCGCTGATGCAATATTGACCGCTGCAGAATAAGTCCTTTCGTAGCCTTCCTTATCCTGCATAGGAGACATGACTCCGCCTATTGCAGCAGCAGATGCCACAGAAGATCCTGAAATGGACCCGAAGAGCATATTGCCCATCACGTTTGTATGAGCCAATGAACCGGGCATGCGTCCTGCAAGCAATTTTGCAAGGTTGATCAGCCGAATGGCAATGCCGCCATTATTCATGATAATCCCTGATAAAACGAAAAATGGAACGGCTAATAGCGCAAAACTGTCTAATCCTGTGACCATTTTTTGTGCAGATGTAAATACCGCTACATCAAATGGGAACAAAATCAGCATCGTTGCAATGGAAGCCCCCGCAATACTGATTGCAATTGGAACACCTATTAGTAAAAGAACAAAAAATACGCTTAAGAGAATGAGCCCAGCTGTTAAAGTCATTTGTTATCCCTCCTTTTTAACCTTC
The DNA here is from genome assembly GCF_030817055.1 of Bacillus sp. V2I10. NCBI lineage: Bacteria > Bacillati > Bacillota > Bacilli > Caryophanales > Bacillaceae > Bacillus > Bacillus sp. V2I10. Next base: position 4,271,396 of record NZ_JAUSYV010000001.1, read on the forward strand.
GATTTGCGATTTTGAGACTGCTTCTAAATCATCGGAATATAATTCTACCTTTCTCTTTGAAACCGCTTCATAGATACTTAAAAGACTATAGCCGATAATTAAGACCCCGCTGACTGGAAGGGAAAGATAGATGTACCCCATTGGAATTCCGAGCGCAGCTGATGACTGGGCCATTGTAATCGCTGCAGCCCGTGAACCTCCAATGAACATGACCAAAACAGCGAATGAAAGGACAAGAACTTCAATGATGACGCTTACAATAAGGGCTTTGTTTTTTGGCAGCTTTTCTACAATAAACTCAATCGCAATATGCTTCTTTTGACCGAATGCATATGCTGCTCCAAGCATGGAAACCCAAATCAGCGAATACCTCAAAATCTCTTCTGAAAGCGTGCTTGGAGAATTCAAAACGTATCTTGTGAAGACCTGCCATATGGCGATGAGAACCATAAACGCAAGAAGTGAACTTGTAATAATAGCTATGACTTGATCTGCTCTCTTTTTAACTGTCTGCATAAATATCTCCCTCCCTTGTACCTCACTCTTTCTCTTTTGCTGCTGCACGAATTTCTTTATAGTACTTTGCTGTAGATTCTTTTTTTGCAAACTCCTCATGCTGAGGCTGCACAGCTTTTCGAAATGGCTCTTTATCCGGATTACTGAACTTGACACCTTTTTTCTTGGCATTCTCGACAGCTTTTTCAATTGACTGATTCCAGACTGCTTTATGATACTCGGTTGATTCTTCAGCAGCCTCAGTAATTGCCTGCTTTTGCTCCTCATCTAATTCCTTCCATTTTGAATGATTCATAATTAAAATATCCGGCACCAAAGCATGTTCTGTATAAGAGTACTGCTTGGCAACCTCTCCGTGATTATTATCTGTTAAAGCGGTTTCATTATTTTCCGAACCATCTATTACCCCTTGCTGAAGGGCAGTATAGACCTCTCCAAAAGACATCGGTGTCGGAGACCCGCCCATCAATTCGATCATGTTTATGGCTGTTGCACTAGGCTGAACACGGATTTTTAACCCTTTTAGATCATCTGGATGCATGATTGGTTTATTTTTCGTATAGAAATTCCGGGAACCTCCGTCATAAAAAGTAATTCCTCTAAAACCAATCTCTTCTGAAGACTTGTAGATTCCTTTCACGATATCACTGTTCATCACACTGTAATAGTGATCTCTTCCATCAAACAAATAAGGCAGACTAAACAAAGAATAAACATCAGAAAAACTTTCTAAAGCACTTGCGCTGACCTTGGCAAAATCAACCGCCCCTGTTTGTGTCAGTTCAATTACTTCGCGCTCAGCTCCAAGCTGTCCATTTGGATAAAGCTGGACCTTAACCGTTCCATCCGTTTTTTCTTCTACTAATCTTGCAAACTCAGTTAAAGATTTGTGAACAGGATGTGTTTCGCTTTGATTATGAGCAAGCCTCATCATTACGGTCTTATCATCACCAGCTGCTCTGCTGCTGCACCCTGATAATATTCCAGCCGATATTATGCAGACAGCCATTAACGCTAATAATATTCTCATGCATGTCCCCCCTATTGATTCGTTGAACAATTGCTTTTGATACCGATTACATTTCTTCATGCTAGTAAGGCCGAGAGAAATCTATCTCTATAACAACGTTGTTATTTCTATCTAAAAAATAACAACGTTGTTATTTTTCTTTAAAAAGCATGTTTTTCCTCAGCTTTTATACTATACTACAAGTAACAACGTTGTTATTTAACAGTATAGTCTGTATTCGGAAAATTTTCAACATTTCATTTTTGACTGTTTTGGAGGATTTCTAATGAGTGTAACGATAAAAGATATTGCCCGGGAATCAGGAGTAAGCTATTCAACTGTCTCTAAGGCCTTGAATGACAGTCCTCTTGTAAAGCCGGATACAAAGAAAAAGGTTTTAGAAGCAGCACGGACTTTAGGGTACTCTCCCAATTTTGCCGCAAAAAATCTTGTTTCTAAAAAAAGCAGAACGATAGGTCTTGTATGGCCTGCAATTGACCGAATAGCCCTTACTGCCCTAGTATCGAAAATAAATGAAATCGTGACAAATAAAAATTATTTTATGATTCTATCTGTTAATGCAGCTGACAAAGCGGTAGAAATGTTTAAAAGCTTTCAGGTTGACGGCGTCATGATTTTCGAGGAAGGCGGTGAAACTCAGCTGCATTCCAATATGGCCTCATCCGTTCCCATCTTGTCCTACGGGGTTTCAGGAGACAATGCCTATCCTATTATCGACGTCAATCATAAAAAAGCGATTCAAAAAGCGGTTGCTCACCTAAACGATCTGGGTCATTCAAAAATAAGCTATATTGGGGACTTATCACCCTTTGACAGACGACAGGCAGAAAAGCTCAAGGGATATCATAAAGGAATGGAAGAAGCTAAACTTCCTGTAACCGAAGAAAGCATCTGCAATACGAAGGGATTAAGCTGGTATGATGGCTATCTTGCTGCAAAAGAACTGCTGCAGTATAAAAACAAGCCAACAGCTCTTATAAGCGGAAGCTACGATATCAGTGTAGGGATCCTAAGAGCCGTAAAGGAGCTAAACTTGAGGATTCCAGAGGATCTTTCCTTACTTTCATATGATAATATCCCGCAAATGGCGAGCCTTGAAACAGAGCTAACAAGCGTAGGTGTTCCAATTGATCTCCTGGCTGAGACAATGGTTGATTCCCTCCTGTCTTTAATCGATCAGCCTGGTTCTGTCAGCCTTATTCAGATGATGGAGCCTGAAATCGTGATCCGGAAATCGGCACAGAAAAAATAATAGATTTTCATTAAAAAAAACACCTTAAATCGCAAATCAAGATTTAAGGTGTTTTTATCTGTTTTCTGCTAAAGTATTTTCAATGAGGATCCCTAATCGGAAGTGGCTTCATAATCCGTTTCCTCTTATCAAAAGTAGCGATTTCCTTTACCCCTTTATTAATCAGCATCTCCATGTTTTCATCTAGAAAAGCACCTATATCCTCTGGAAAATGGGCATCAGAAGAAAGAAGCAATGGAATCTCATTTTCGATTAATAAATGAAGAAATGGTTCACTTGGACACATTTCTTTTACCGGGAATCGGTAAAATAACCCTGCGTTAACCTCTGTAGCTGCATCCATTTCTTTTATAGCTTTTACTATCCTTTTGTACATGGGCAGCAAAAGATCGTTATGGGGACGGTAGCCGAAAACTTTAATATTATCCAGGTGGGAAATATAGTCAAACAAGTCGCTTCTGATGGCCTTTTCCACAATTCTAAAGAATGTTTCATATAATTCATGTACCTCATAATTTTCAAACTCATCGATCGTTTTAGGATTATCAAATCCCCATCCATTGATAAAATGAACAGAGCCATTAATAAAATCCCAATCATGCTTGCAAAGCAATGCAAATAAATCCTCTTCATCATCCTCAAAGTAGTCTGCTTCTATTCCTATCTTTAACTGCACACCTTGCTTGGCCCATTTTTCTTTATTTCTTGAAATGGATTCCGCAAAATGATCCATGCTTTCGGTCATGACTAGATTTAACCACTGCTTTTGCATGCGGCCGATCGGACTTTCATCAAGCTGCATGTTCTTTTCAAAATACTTTCGGCAATCTGTAAAACGATATAAATGATCCACAATCCCGACTTCTTTGATTCCTTTTCTTTTCGCATTTTCAAGATATAAATCAAGCCAGCTTGGATCATAAGCTCCTTTTATCATTCTTTCAGATAACTTTTGCACGGATTGGGCAGCCCATTGTTTCGAGGATTTTTCTTCTGGCGAAAAATGCTCTCCTATAAGAAGGTTTTGATAGGTTTTTTTCAGCCAATTAGATGTATACGGACCTTCCTCAAGATGAACGTGATAATCAACTCTCATTGGCGTCACCTACAGTTATCCAATCTACATCACCAATAACTGGATCTTTAGACCAATCAACCGGCATTTTTTGATCAGTAATCAGACAGTCAATAGCAGAGAACGGCCCTATATGGAAAAGAGCCCTCTGATTTAATTTAGAAGAATCAGCTGCAACAATTACTTGTTTTGATCTCTTCATCATAATAGAAGAAGCCGTTGCTTCTTCTACATTGAAATCACAAATTCCATCCTTGTTTATTCCCCCGCACGAAATAAAGGCTTTGTCAAAATAAAATTGTTCCAATAACTTATTGGTTATGGACCCGCTTATAGAACGCTGCAGAGGATTGGAGACACCTCCGAGGACAATGACTTTTCCATCAAATAACCTGTTTTCGATCCGACTATTTAATAGTTCAGCTGCTGCCAGAGAATTGGTCACGATTGTTACATTTTTGACTTCTTTAATAGCACTTGCAATTTGAAAAGTTGTTGTGCCGACATCCAGAGCTACTAAATCTCCATCCATAATAAAAGTCGCCGCAGCTTCTCCTATCATTTTTTTCTGAGGATGAAAGATTCCGACTTTTTTATTAAAATGAGGCTCTTTAATCACACCAAGATATTGGATGGCTCCCCCATGAATTCTGCGCAATTTCTTTTTCTCTTCGAGTGCACTCAGGTCTTTTCTGATTGTTTCAGGCGTCACGTTTAATTTTATAGCTATATCTGCTACGCCAATCTTATTTTTCATTTCCAGTTCTCTGATTATCGCTTTATATCTATCATTCATTTTCATTTCCTTCCCCCATTTTGTTTTGGTTTGTTTTGGATTAACCCATTATAAAAAAGTTATATAAATAAAAGACAGTGAAAATATTAACTTTTGTAAAATTAAACAAAAATAAAAACGAAATCAAAAGTCAAAACTTGTGATTCATCAGCCTTATATCTCATAAATAATTCTAAAAAGCTTCTTTTTGAGGCGAAATAAGCGATTTATTTTTGTTTTTTTGTTTTTTGTTTTGTTTTATTTACTTACATTGCTGTTTTGTTTAATAATCTATCAATATTTATATCTTATGATGAAGATGTAGCTAACGGGGATCGTGGCGCCATCTCCATTTACGTAGTGAATGCTTGCAGCATTACATAAATGATTCTCCATTACTATTGCTCTTTTCAATTGTTATACGAATCAATTAAAAAAATGGGAGGTTTTTTTATGAGTAATCAAGATCAGCAAAAGGGATTAGACAGAAGGAGTTTTATAAAAATAGGCGGAATGAGTACACTCGCCTTAACACTAGCGACAACCGGCCTGCCGGGGAATTTATTGACGAACACTGTACATGCTGAAAAAGAACCGGACGCTAAGCTTCACTTCAACTCAGATGGAAAGTTTAAGGTCGTTCAATTTAATGATACTCAGGATGATGAACGTATTGACCGGAGAACACTTGAACTTATGGAGAAGGTTCTTGACTCTGAAAAACCGGATTTTGTGGTCCTGAACGGTGACAATATTGCTGGAGGCTGTGATACAGAACTCGAGATGAAGCAAGCTCTTAATAATGTTGCTCAACCTATGGAAAAAAGAGGGATTAGATGGGCGGTTACGTTTGGAAACCATGATGAAGACTCCACTTCAAAGAGCGGAATGGACGAGAAAGCGATGCTGCAATTTTATATGAATTACAAATATAATATGAACGAGCCAGGTGAAAATGGTCTTACTGGTACAGGCAACATGAACCTCCTCATTAGACATTCAAAAGGCAATAAAGCTGCATTCAATCTATGGCTTCTTGACAGCGGAAGATATGCTCCATCACAAATCGCCGGACAAGATTTTAAAGGTTACCCTACATGGGACTGGCTCCGTTTTAATCAGGTGAACTGGTACTATGAGCAATCAAAAAAAATTGAGAAGCAATACGGTTATAAAGTTCCATCACTCGTATTCATTCATATCCCTTTATGGGAGCATCGTTTTATGTGGCATGGAGGCGTAGACGTAAGAACACAAGCAAGCCATGAGCTTGCAATGGCAAAGCATCAAATCACAGGTGAACGAAATGAAGATGAATGTCCTGGACCGGTAAACGGCGGTTTATTTTCAGCTATGCTTGAGCGCGGAGACGTTAAAGGAGTTTTCTGCGGACATGATCATGTGAACACTTACTGCGGAAATTACTATGGAATTCTCCTTGGATATGCCGGAAACACAGGCTTTGGCACATACGGCCTTTCAGGTGCACAAAGAAATAGACTTCGCGGAGCACGGGTATTCAATTTAGATGAGAACAAAGAAGGCGGACTTGTTGAAACTCATATGGTTTTCGCTAAGGACTATGGAATTGATTTAACTGCGAATGATCAAAGTATAGATCCTCTGCCTTTAAATACTGAAGAGACGAACAGTTAATTCTTATAAAATTTGAGAAATATGGAGGAATGATCATGCTGCAAAATATAGGTGTCCCTGGACTAATCCTTATTTTGATTATCGCTCTTATCGTATTTGGACCTTCGAAGCTGCCGGAAATCGGCCGTGCATTTGGAAATACATTAAGAGAATTTAAGAACTCAACAAAGGATATCATGTCAGAAGAAAAAGAAGATAACAGCAGCTCCAAGTAAAAGTGCCCGAAGATGTAAACACCATGTTTGCATCTTCCTCTTATTTTCAAAAAGGGAGAAGCTAATATGAACAATAAAGAGTTATCTTTTGTCAATCACCTGGGGGAGTTAAGGAAACGGTTCATTTTTGTTTTAGTCGCTTTTGCCGTTTTTTTATTTGGTTCATTCCTATTTGTACAGGAAATATACGAATGGCTGGTTCGGGATCTCAGTCATAACTTAGCTGTCTTAGGGCCAAGTGAAATTCTATGGGTCTATTTTACGATTGCAGGGGTCATTGCCATCGCACTGACTATTCCTATTGCAGCTTATCAAACGTGGCTGTTTGTAAAACCGGCATTAACCGATAAGGAACGGAAAACAGCGTTAGCGTACATTCCAGGATTGTTTACTTTATTTGCTGCAGGTCTATCATTCGGTTATTTTATCGTCTATCCGCTTGTCCTAAATTTTTTAATCTCTTTATCAGAAGGACATTTTGAAACCATGTTTACTGCAGAAAAGTACTTTAAATTTATGATCAATCTGACACTCCCGTTTGGATTGCTTTTTGAAATACCTTTAATAGCTATGTTTCTTACCTCAATTGGCGTCATTAATCCGATGCTGCTCTCTAAAGCAAGAAAGATCTCTTACTTTTCACTTACATTGATTGCTATTTTCATAACCCCCCCTGATCTTATTTCAGACATACTTGTTATTGTACCGTTATTCGTTTTATATGAAATCAGTGTGAGCTTATCTAAATTCGTTTATCGAAAAAAACAGCAAAAGCGATCTGAAACAATGATCCCATTGAAAAAAACTTCATAAACAAAAGGCTGCAGGGTTTAATAAATGCCTGGAGCCTTTTCGGTGATGGTTAAACTATCTCTCCAAATCTGCCGTAAAATAAGTCAAACTATTTCTGAAAAACTTTTCATGACACTCTTTATGAAACGATTTTCCTGATTGTTTTTATTTTATTGGGATCGATAGGGTTCTGATAGCTTGATTCAAAACGGATTCCTGAACCAAAGTGTACTTCTCTCACGTTTACCTTTTTTAAGAATGCCTGCAAATTTTGAGGTGTTAATCCTGATCCTGCCATAATGGAGGGTCCAGTCCCTGCCGAAAGGTCTGCAAGCTGACCCAGCTCTTCGATCGCTTCTGTAGCTTTTTGCTTGCTGCCGGATGTGAGGATTCTAGATATCTCAGGGTATTTTTGAAGAACTCCTAAAGCCGTGAACAGATGATCAACCTCGTCAAATGCCCTGTGGAAGGTAATATCTAACCCTTTTGAGGCTTGAATTAATTTAATTACCTTATCCTCATCTATTTTCTTCTCTTGCGTTAGAGCACCAAAGACAACTCCAGCAGCCCCTAAATTGCGGCAAATCTCAATATCTTCTAACATAATATTCAAGTCTTCTTCTGTATAACAAAAGCTGCGGCTATGCGGGCGAATCATCACATTCACTGGTATCGTTAACTCGCTGCACACACTTCTAATTAAGCCATAGCTTGGCGTAAGCCCTCCTTCCATCAATCCTGTGACTAATTCTATCCGATCGGCACCAGCTGTTTGTGCGATTTTTGCATCTTCAAGTGAATCAGCGATGGTTTCGATAATCATGATCTGTTCTCCTAATCGTGTTTAAAATTTTTAATTCCAGCTAATCATCAGGTTTCTTCTTTTCCTTTTACAGCAGCTTTCATTCTAAGTAAAGCTTCCGTTAAAACCTCACGAGGACATGCAATATTTATACGTTCAAACCCATACCCGCCTTTACCGAATTTCATTCCTTCATCAAGGCGAACTCTTGCATTTTCTAAAAAGAATGTATGCAACTCTTCGTGCGGAATCCCAAGATCACGGCAATCCAGCCAAATCAAATGAGTCGCTTCAGGTTTCACCACTTTAATAGAAGGAATATGTTCTTTTAAATAAGCACATACATATTGAAGGTTCTCTTCTAAATAACCCCTTACTTTTTGAAGCCATGGCAATCCCTTATAATAGGCAGCAATCGTTCCTTCGACTGCGAAGGCATTTGGACGCATTAAACCGTATCCTGTTAATAGGGCTTCATATTTTTCTTTCACATCTCTATTCGCAATAATAAAAATAGAGCTTTGCATACCCGCGATATTAAAAGTTTTACTTGGTGCAGCACATGTAATAGAAAACTTTAAATGGTTTGGGTGAACGGTTGCAAATGGTATATGTTTATAACCTGCGTAAGTTAAATCTCCATGCATTTCATCCGAAATAACAAAAACACCATGTTTGTCACAAATTTCTCCAATTTTAAGCAATTCCTCACGAGTCCAAACTCTTCCTACTGGATTATGAGGGCTGCACAAAATGAATATTTTCGTATTGGGATGTGATGCTTTTTCTTCAAAGTCTTCAAAATCCATTTCATATGATCCATTCGAACAGACAAGAGAATTATATAAAATGGTACAGCCTTGTGTTTCAATTGTAGAAAAGAACGGATAATAGACAGGATCTTGCACGATTACCGCATCACCTGGCTGTGTTAATGTTTTTAATAATAAATTTATTCCAGGAATAATTCCAGGGCTAAAAGAAATCCACTCGCGTTTTAACTCCCAGCTGTATTGTGTTTTCCACCAATACTGAACAGCATCATAATACCGTTCACAAAATGTACTATAGCCATATATTCCGTGCGCTGCTTTTTGACTTATGGCATTTACGATTTCTTCTGAAACTTGAAAATCCATATCTGCAATGCATAATGGAATAATATCTTGATCCTCTATGTACCATTTAACAGAATGTGTTTTTCTTCGATCAATAAATTTTTCTAGCTGCATGACGTTTTCTCCTATCTTTTATCCCCTAATGATAATTCATCCATATTATACAAGAAGTAAAGAGCTTTTATCCTTTTCATCCTGAACTTCTTTTTAAGAGGCTATGTAAAGTTTATAGTTGATATTAAGTAAGGGAACCTGCCTTTAGGAGCAGGTTCCACAATTCTCTTTAACTAATCGGATTTAGTAAAATAATCACTTATTTTTTTTGAGCTGAAATAGTCCCATTAGATTCTAGTATTCCTAGCTTTACCTCTTCAACCGACCAGACATTTTGCATTCTTAACAACATTAAAATTTCTTCTAGATCTAAATGTGCTCGTTTTGCAATGTGGGTTAATTGATCCGTCTTTAATGATAACTTCAGGCTTCCCTTTTGATATTTTCCGAAAAAGTTTTATTCTCTGTGCTGCTTTTTCAAAAAGCCAAATTGTTGATGAACAAACAAGTAAACCTGTAATCAAATACGATAATCCTTTTTTTGGATCAAGGGCTGTTTCTTCAACGATCCCTCCTAAAATCAGCACGTAGATAATATCAAGCGGGGTTGCTTGAGCCAGTTCTTTTCTCCCGAGCAAACGCATGATGAAAATTAGAGCAAGAAGACCAACTAATAAGTCTAATGCCATTTTTAACAAGTCCATTTTAGTCCCCTCCTACTAGCCCTATTCCCCTTTTTTTGTTATCTAAAAAAAGAAAAAATTTCCTCAGCGCAGGTATGTGGAGGTCTTAGAACATCACTACTAAACTTTATCAATGTCATTGATAGGGAGCATTAGATAACTTAACTGTATGACGAAATCGATGTGGTTTGATATTCTCGAGGTGAAAGATACACCAAACTCTATGTATTTGCACAACCTTCAAGCTTATGTTTGCACTATTCAAACCTATAATCAGTGTTTGAGAAGTAAGCTGGCCAGCTTAATGACTCTCATATTATACCAAGAGGTTATTTTTTTGACCAAACGTCGTTTTCTCCAATACAGGAATGCGCTCTTTGCGGAGTAAAGACTCAGTTATTTCTAAAAAATTTCAATATTTCTCTAAATGTATACTGATCTGATTCTTCATTGTATCTATGTGAGTAAGGATCACTAAATCCATGTTCACCCCTGCATAAATGTACATCTATACCCTGTTTATCTAAACTTGAAATTAATTCATGAACATTAAATGATTTTTCTGCTTGGGGAAAAAACAGCAATGCTGGACATTTTGGAGATATATTTACATAGTCTCTAATACGTGAACCATAGTATCCGACAATACCATCCACAAACTCTATCTCACTGCATAACCAAGAAATAGTGGCCCCTACACTAAATCCAATAATAAATATTTTTGAGTACTCATCTTTAATATCAAATAAGATATTTTTTATTTTATTGAATCCATTTGTGATACCTACATTATTCATAAAATGAAGGTAAGCTTCTTCCTCATGAAAATAGTCAAAAGGTATTTCTTGTTCTAATAAATTTGGACAGATAACATCAAAATTTTGTTCTGATAAAACTTCACATAAATCCGTCATATGTTTGTTAATTCCATAAATTTCGTGAATGACAATGATTAATTCATTTGATTCTTTGTGGATTTTAAACATCCTAGACACCCCTGTTATGTTTATTAGAAGCCATTTATTTAAGCAATGCGCCCAAGCTGTTAATCCATATAAAATGAACGCGCCATTTAATAGATGAAACAGGAAGCTTACTCTATGTTTCTAGATTATCTTCGATCATTACAGAATGTTACTTTTTTTATAGATAGGGTATATAAAATTAAGCTTATTTTCATCTAGTATCTGCCACTAAGATTTCTTTGCTCATTATTTTGAATAAAGAGACCTTGGTGGGAGGTGATTATTTGAGAAAAGTCTATGGAACCCAGAAATTAATTGAGTATTTACATTCAGTCGACTATCCAATGACTGAGGAGGAAATCAATCATTTGCTGCTAAGGAAAGCCATTCCCCATCTTAGCCCCATCAACAAGATTCTTATCTTTAATTTAGATCATATTGATTGGTGGATAAAAGAAAATCCTAAAACTACTTAGTTGATTAAGGCCCCGCTTAACAGTGGGGCTTTAATCATACTGGAGCATTAGGTTCTGCCGCCTTGTGAGCTATGCTTTTCCATATCCAATTGAAAGCAGCAAAATTCTTCTTAACTATTTTTCATCAAATCGATTTCAACCATATCTTCTCTCAGGTTGAAGCGCACAAAATAGCCTATATGGGTTTTACTTTAGCACAAAGAATTAATTGCAATTAAAAATGGATAATTTCCTTGGGAAGCTATACACACACATTAAATTATAGAGTAAAATTGCAAAATGTGCTCAATTAGTCTAAGCTAACGTTCACGCTGCATCATAAAGTATTTTAGTCCTAAATACTTTATGGGTGAGAGTTGTGGAGGAAACTACAATAATGGTTTTGCTTTAATTGTAGTACTATTTATTCTTTTAATCATCGTTGGTGCTGCTTTTGTTGGCGGCAGTTACGGTGGAGGCAACGGCGGCGGATACTGCTAAAGCAAAATAAGAGGTAAAAATAACTTATCTGTCTTACAAGATCAGGGGCTTATACCTGATCTTTTTTATAAATAATCGCACAATAGGACTGACTCCTGCATAACTTATAAGAATCCACAAGCAGTATTCCCATACCTTTTTATACACTTTCAACAGCCGCCTTTGGGTGGCTTTTAGTATGTAAATAAAACAAATCATTGGAATTTTGTTTATCAATAAAAGTTTTTTTAGCCTTAGATGTAATTTTTCTTATAACTGATTTCTCAAGTTATACAACAAGTGGAATTATCTTTAAATTAAATAGGATAGAAATGAAGTTACTTACACTTTTTTGGCTGGCCCCTTAGCTTTCTAACAAAAGGTTCAGGTGTCCTGCCGGAGAATAGGTAAGTTGGAATTCGAAATTAATCGTAAAAAGAACCTTCCAGATATCCGGAGGGTTCTTTTTAACTCATGTTTTTTGCCATTCTGTTTTAGATTACTATCTGATATTATCATAGAGAGTTATTTACCAGCTGGCTTTTTTCACTCCTGGAATCTGACCCTTGTGAGCATATTCTCTGAAAGCAATTCTGGAAAGTTTAAATTTTCTTAAGTATCCTCTCGGTCTTCCAGTTACTTCACATCTGTTTTTTAAACGTGTTGGCGATGAGTCTCGAGGCAGCTTTCTAAGAGCTTCAAAATCTCCATTTTGTTTCAGCTCAATTCGTAATTCTCTATATTTCTCAACTAATGCCTGACGTTTTTTCTCTTTTGCAACTTTCGACTTTTTTGCCACTGCTCTCATCCTTTCTTTCATAATTTATTTAATATATAATAAATCGTAATCATTACTATTTAAACACGGATTGAATTAGATTTCAAATACTCTCTGTTAGACGTATCCTAAAACTTAGAAATATCAAAGGTCTACGTGAGCATAATACTCAAGTAACAAACAGAAAATATTTTATTTTTTGTTTTGTCTTTTCCTGATTTTTAATCACTTTCTCTGTATAGTCGATCCATTTATGGTTGTCTATTTTTTTTTCCAGTTCTCGGTTTATTTCATTTTCAATCTGCTTCATCAATCTATATGTTTCATCCACTGTCATACAAAAATGATTAGCCGCTTGCTGAAATGGAGACCTTTGGATAAGAAGGTTCAGAAATTGCTCTTTTGTCTCACATTGTGAAGCCAGTCTATCTTCCAAACTTTCAATGTATTGATACAGGTTTTTTTTCTTCGGAGGCAGCCCTGCAATAATGCTGCGTGTTAAGATATTCATTAGCTTTTCGTTCATCACCTTCACCTCTTATACATAAAATCAATCTGCAAATAGCGTTATTCATTCGAAATAGGTATCTCCCAGTCAAACGGATCCTCAAGTTTGTTCCACTCGGAATCAAATTCATCATTTGTAAGTAAACATTTATCCAATAGCTTCACAACATCACGTTCGTTCATATCAACCCCAATAAACACAAGCTGTGTCATTCGATCTCCGAACTCCGGATCCCATTCTGCTTGTATATGAGGGTTCTCTTTCAATAGTGCATCCCGTTCTAGTACGGGCAAAGTTGCTACCCAATAAGACACGGGTTCGATAATGATAGAAGGTCCTGCTTGTGAGACAGAAAGGGCAAGATGATTTCTTGTAGCACACCAGGCTATTCCTTTGACCCTGACCACATTCCCTGAAAGAGAATGCATTAATTGATAAAAACGGTCACTGTGAAAAGGCAGTCTTCGTTTATAGACAAACGATGTGATGCCGTATTCTTGTGTTTCCGGCTGATGGTCTTTATGCCCGGTAGTTAACTCTTTAATCCATCCAGCAGATTCACTTGCTTTTTCGAAGTCAAAAAGACCAGTTTGAAGAATTTCAGCGGGCTTAACTTGGCCTTTTACTGTTCGAATGAACCGCGCTCCCGTCTGAAGCTTTCTTAATACCTGTTCAAGTTTATGTAATGCTTCCTCTGTTACGAGATCGCACTTGTTTATAATGAGAACATCACAAAATTCAATTTGATCCAATAATAAGTCAGCAATTTCTCTATTATCTTCTTCACTTAATGCTTCTTTTCGATCAATCAGACTATCACCTGATTTGAAATCATGCCAAAACCGATTTGCATCAACGACCGTAACCATTGTATCCAGCCTGCAAAAACGAGTAAGGTCTATCCCCAGCTCCTCGTCGATATATGAGAAGGTTTGAGCCACAGGAACTGGCTCACTAATACCTGTTGATTCGATTACGATGTAGTCAATATTTCCTTCCTGCGCAAGTTTTTCAACTTCGACAAGCAGGTCTTCACGAAGCGTGCAGCAAATGCAGCCGTTTGACATCTCGACTAACTTTTCTTCAGTTCTCTTTAACCCTCCCCCTTGCTTTATCGTTTCTGCATCTATATTGATTTCGCTCATATCATTAACGATAACAGCAACTCTAAGCCCTTCTTGATTTTGAAGGATATGATTTAATATGGTTGTTTTGCCGGCTCCTAAATATCCGCTTAAAACTGTTACAGGAATTTTTTTGGTCAAGAAGCTCTCTCCTTAAATCGTAATTATTACGATTTAAATATAAGGCATTTCCCTCCCTCTGTAAAGCACTACTATAAGATTATTGTGGCTAAAGTGTATTTTATGTTTTAAATAAACGATACTTCTTCTAAATCTAACCTCCCAAGTTAGTACAATGCAAAAGGAACTGCTGCAACAGTTCCTTCCATTACTCACCATATTTGAATTGATTTCAATATTTAAGAGTGCTAGTTAAGCTGAAAATTGCCACTCGTATTTTTTCGGACTAGTATTCTTCCGGCTTGCTCAAGACGTATATCCTTTAGGAAATTTCTATAAAAGATGCTATCCTTTATTATTTGATTACCGATAAATGTTTAATCCAAAAAAGTACCAAGTACTACTATTGATATTATTTCATCTACTGGAAGTTCCCTTTGTTATTCAATTAAAGCGACCTATTGGTGAAGACTCTTTGAGAAGCTCGATGATCGAAATGCCTAAAATGTCAACCGCCACAAGTTAAGGTTATTCCTTGATTTCCCACTGCGGATTCCAGACTACTTCCCACAGATGGCCATCTGGGTCTTGAAAGTGGGCAGAATATCCTCCCCAAAATGTGTCGTGTGCCGGATCAGTTATAATAGCACCAGCTTTTTTCGCCTGTTCCATTACGTTATCAACTTCTTCTTTACTGCATACATTGTGACCAATAGTAAATTCGGCAGGACTTGATGCAGTATAAGGAACCTTTGCCTCATGAGCTATATCTTTGCGATTCCAAATTGCAAGCTTTGAACCTGATTGCAAGTCAAAAAAGGCAACGGCGCCATGCTCAAATTCTTTACCAACTATACCTTCTGTCGGAAACCCCAGTCCGTCTCGATAGAATTTTAACGATCTTTCCAAATCATCTACACCCAATGTAATTACAGTAATTCGTGGTTTCATAACTTGCTGATTCCCTCCTTATGATATAAATACCAATTCTTTACGTATCCCCATTTTATCAGAATCCGAGCGCAAACTAAGAATATTAATCAAAATCGTCCTTCACAAAAATACCTGCCGATCTTAAACAATCTGGTCCTATTTAAAAAGGTTGCCTTCTTAATTAAAAATCGCGCCCTATAGCTAACTAACAATAAAACTAAAGTCCTCCAAATTGTGAAAATTAATAATAGTTGTAAGATTATGTATGTAAAGGTTATTCTTTTA
Organism: Bacillus sp. V2I10; assembly: GCF_030817055.1. Classification (NCBI taxonomy): domain Bacteria; kingdom Bacillati; phylum Bacillota; class Bacilli; order Caryophanales; family Bacillaceae; genus Bacillus; species Bacillus sp. V2I10. The sequence goes on from NZ_JAUSYV010000001.1 coordinate 4,287,012, forward strand.
TTAGAGTTTTTATTGAAAGGAGAAATGAAAATGGAAGAATTATCTTACGTTCTAGTCGACGTTTTTACTGATCAAAGGTTTGGAGGTAATCAACTGGCTGTATTTCAATCTTCAAAACCGCTTGATACAGATTTAATGCAAAAAATAGCCCGGGAACTGAACCTATCAGAAACAGTATTTATTTTCCCGCCTAGCGATCAGACCAAAACAAAAAAAGTACGAATCTTCACTCCGCAAATTGAGTTGCCGGTAGCAGGTCATCCAACAGTCGGAACCGCATTTCTCTTAGGACTTGAAAATTGGGTAGAGACAGTACAAGGAGTTAATGAGTGGATTTTGGAAGAAGGAGTAGGAGATATTCACGTAACTGTTTATAAAGAGCATGATAAAATCACAAAGGCCGAAATGAGTCAGCCGATCCCGATATTTGGAGACCTGTATCATGACACCCAGGTCATAGCTGATCTTTTGTCCCTTTCTGTTGACGAAATAGATACTAACTTGCCTATTCAATCGATTTCATCTGGTGTCCCTTTCTTATATATTCCTGTACGTTCACTTGATGCCATGAAACGCATCAACTTCCGAAATGATGTGTGGCAGCAATCTTTTTCAGCTAATAAGGATACGCAGCATATTTTCGTATTCACGCAAGAAACCGTAAATCCCAGTTCAACGGTACATGGTCGCATGTTTGCCCCTGCCATGGGGATTACTGAGGATCCCGCTACTGGTAACGCTAGTGGACCTTTAGGGGCTTATCTCATCGAACATGGACTCATTCCATTCAATGAAAATGGAACATATACCATTCGCAGCGAACAAGGTTTAGAAATGGGCCGTCCTAGTTTTGTTGATATTTCTATCACTAAAGAAGAAAATGATTATAAAAAAGTCAAAATCGGAGGAGCTTGTGTGAAAGTAGGGGAAGGAAAAATTTTCATATAATTGCTTACATGAAAAGAGACGCAGAAGACATACAAAAAAGACCGAAAAAACCGGTCTTTTTAATTTGAAAGAGGATTAATACCAATGATTATATTATTAGAGAGTAGCAGCCAAAAATGAATACTCCCTGGCAGTATTAATATAATTAATGCAGCTTGACAGCACTAAAACAGAAGGGGAGATTAAAAAATGAATGAAAAATTAAAGAACACTTCTGGAAATACAAATTTACGTAAGCTTCTGAACAAAGCTATTTCACTGCGTGAAGACGGACGTGCAAAACAAGATATGACTCTTTTGAATGAAGCACGTACTCTCCTTTTAAAAATGTCTGAAGATTATCCAGACAACGCAGAGATTAATTATCAGATTGGGATTGTTTATGATAATTCTGGCTTTGGGAAAGAAGCGATCCCTTATTATGTTAAAGCGATTGAGCAAGGCCTTTCAGAACCAGATCTACAAAGATGTTTACTCGGTCTAGGCAGTACTTATCGTCTTTTGGGGTATTATGATAAAGCGGTTGAAACACTGCATCGCGGTGTGACTCAGTTTCCTGAACATCGCGGTCTGCAAGTCTTTTATTCACTGGCTTTGTATAATACCGGTAAATATAAAGAAGCAATGGAAATAGTCTTGATGAATTTGATGGAAACCACGACTGATGAAAACCTTCAATACTTTAAACGAGGGATTTCTTACTATGCACAGCACCTTGATGAAACCTGGTAATCATTAAAAGTAGAAAAACGTATAAAGATTTCCTCCTAAAATGCTAATTTTTATGAAAAAATTAAACGCAGTGGAATTCATTTACGAATTTCACTGCGTTTTTCAAAGTTAATTAACTTTATATTAACGCATGGCATTTTCTCTCTACTTATTAGATGAAATTGTATTTTAAGCAGTTAATTTGGAGATAATTTTAAACACTGTGGAGCCGAAAAAGGCTCTTTTTTTTGTCGCATTTAATGATGAGTAAACATTTGAAATAAGAATGAATAATAGACGTAGTGAATACATTAAATGATGGATAAATAATAAGGTGGTTGAACACTTATGACTAAAGAAGAGTGGAAAAAAGCTTTGTTAGAAGAGATTAGGACGGAAAAAGAACGTCATCACGATCTCAACATAAAAAAAGTCGTCTATCCAACAATGAAAGACGTGATACTAAAACTTATTCCTGTTCCAAGCCTGTTAAAACGGCTATGATTGTGACCTGCCATTAATTCCAATCAAAAAAAACCGGCAGTCCCGGTTTCCTTTTATTTTGCACTGCTGGCACTTAGAAAAGCTTGAATGTTTTTCAATACTGGGTCGTTTTTAGAGACATTGACTTTGTTAATTTGAACATCAGTCATGCTGCTGTTTTTGATTGTTTCTAAAAAGTGTGATTTATATGTTTCTTTTATAGAAAATTCAGAATCCTGACTTTTTCTCCAATTTTCATATTCTTCTTCTTCGGAATGGTAAATACGCATATGTGAATTTTGATTTTCCATTTAATTCACTCCCTTTATTCTATTGTATATCCTAATCAATATCTATGTAAACACTCAAGCAGTTATGGGATTAGAAGGGTTGTATGACAAATATTTTTTCCATATTCAAAAATACTAGTAATTACTTCTTTATCATAATCTGTAAATGTGTGCTCTTTACTCTCTATGAGGATAATAACCTTTTTCCCAAACTCTTCTCTAACTGCCATTAAAATATTGGTGTCAATAGATACCTTATTCTTTATAAAAACTTGTTTGTCAGGCGATGTTTCAAGAACCAGCCTATCCATTATATTTGTGTAATATGGATTCGAGAATGGTGAAGCACCCGCTTGATATTCCCAAACTTGCGCTTGAATATTGATTAAAAGTTCATTTTGAAAGAATTCTTCGTATTTTGCTAAGATTTCTTGAATGGTCCTTTCATATGGGACCGGGGAATAGGAAGACACTCTTCCTATAAAGTAAGTATTCAACTTCAGAACAGACGATATAAAATGAAATTGGTTTAATTGTTTTTCTTGCTGTTTAGCTATTTCCGCAAACTCCACTTCAAATTGCATCACTTTAATTCTCTTTAGAGGGGTTGCAATGACAATCATAGCAACGAAAATTCCTAAAAGCACAACTAAGACGAATCTCAGAACGGCTAATATAAACGGTGAGAAAATTCTGCCTATAAGGTCATTTCCATCTTTAACAGCGTGAATAGATTGATGATGAAAATATCCTTTTATTCCGTATACAACCGCCAGAACAAAGAAAATCAGTATGATGCTGTAATAAATCTTATCTTTATTTTCTTGCAGCATCTTTATTAGCTTTTTCCACATCCAACCGTTCTCCCTCATTGTCAAATTCTTCTTTAAGTAATGATACCAATTCTTCCCACATAATATCTATACTAATTTTAATAGAATTTTATTGAAAAATTAAAAAGGCAGCTTTTTAATCTGATGCGTTTTTTCAAAAGAAACAGTTAAAATGACAGTGGTTTTGACATTGCAGCTGACAAAGAATAAACACAAAAGACTCGCCCATTTGACGAGTCTTTTTCATATTACTGAGCTATGTTTACTTCTTGATTTTATTGTCGATTTTATTTCCACGCATAATTTTCTCAAAATCTTCCATCTTTTCATTCGTCTGAATGTTAGAAAAATGAAATGGGTTTTGGTCTTGAGTGAATTCTTCGTCAGCGGTGATTACTATTCCCATTTGCTTGCCTTGCATGGCTGTTGAATCATTTATGACGTTTTCATTTTCTCCATCAAAATGGGGAGTTGCTTCACTATTTTGTTCATTCCTTGGCATAATTTTCATCATCTCCTTAGTGTTAAGATGACTGACTTTAATCAAATCTATTCCTGAATTTGTGTCCCATCTTAGACTTTATTGCAATTGTTACTGGACTTATTCCAGCAGAAAAAGCGTCCTGTGACACAGAAACGCCTTTTTCGATATAAAGATAAGATGTTACAGTTCACTTTCATGGTTCTTAAATGTTTTCCCATCATGGTAATAAAGCTCAGAACTCAAATGAACATTGTTATTTTCTTTTAATTGCCGAATAAGTTCTTCACTTTTTGTTTTATTCATTTCTTTATACCAGGTTCCTTGTGGATATAGAACAGCGATTGGACCATGCTTACATTGGCCGTTACATAATGTTTTTGTTGTGTGAATCTCCTTTTGCAGCTCTAAGTTTTTTAATTCTCCCCTAATGGTCTCTGTTACTTCTTCTGCTCCATTCTTTGTGCATGTTTTCCCGCTGCAAATTAATAGATGTTTGCTAACCCCATCTAAGTTCATAAAAATTCCCCTTTGTTCTACCCTTTTTATTTGACCTCTATAACAAATGGATAGCTATTTACTTTACCATCAAATTTAAATTCTCCCCACACTTTGTAGATCCCAGGTTTATCAAATTTTGTTTCAAATACTGTCTTTTCTTCTGATGCAGGGTGCACGTGAACAAATTTCTCGCCCTTATCATCCAAAATAACAACATGGCCTAAAGCCCCCAGATAGGGTTCTGGAGTAATCCCTTTCGTATCAAAACTTAACGTAACTTCTTTGTTTATTCCTAGCTCTGTAGTTGTTAATTCAACTGTCTTTTCATTGATTGTTTTTGTTAAGTTAGTATCAGCCTTTAGTGAATTTTCCTCATGTTCACCATGAGCTTTCCCCACATGCAGCTCTATAGGACTAACCTGATAGGCAAGGTTTTTGGGTTTAATATCAACAAACACTTTATAAGAGTTTTCAGGTAGGTCAAATTTCTGAGTATACATGCCATTTCCTTTTTCCTCAGGATGTAAATGGTAGTAATCTTCCAAGTCGGCACTAACAATAATCAAATGCATAATTTTTTCGTGTGAAATTTCTAATTTAGGTGAATTTTGATCTTTATCCTTTAAATCAATGGTAATTAAGCCTTCCTCATATTTTACGTTTGTGACCACTTCACTTTCTGAACGAGCAGCATGATCTGAATGCCCAGAATCCGTCCCCTCACTTTTTTGACTAGTATGATCATCGCTATGCTCTTCCTCAGTACTAGTTTCTTTTTTCTCGTTACTATTTGATGCAGCCGAGTGGATATCAGTGTGATCATTATTATTATTCATACTTGCATATACGGTATATCCGCCAATTACTAACCCGAGATAAACAATGGCTGAAATCGCCCAGGTAACTATCTTTTTTTGTTTCATAAAAACACTCCTCTCTTTTTAATAGATAAAATTATCCTTTTAGCTTAATCCTTTGTAATCTGAGTGCGTTTAAAACAACGGAAACTGAACTAAATGCCATTGCTACTCCTGCAAGCCATGGTGCCAGAAAGCCCAGTGCTGCAATTGGAACTCCTAAAGCATTATAAGCAAAGGCCCAAAAAAGATTTTGCTTGATATTCCGAATCGTCATTTTACTCATATAGATGGCATCGGCAATACTATTTAAGTCTCCTCTGATTAAGGTGATATCAGCAGCCTCCATTGCTACATCAGTACCAGTACCGATTGCCATGCCTATATCTGCAGTAGCTAACGCTGGTGCATCGTTAATACCATCACCAACCATCGCCACTTTCTTTCCAGCTTTTTGAAGCTTTTTAACTTCTTCTGCCTTTCCTTCTGGCAGAACTTCTGCTATAACATGGTCAATTCCGACTTCATTTGCAATTGCTTGAGCTGTCTGCTTGTTATCTCCTGTAATCATAACAACCTCAAGACCCATCTTTTTTAACCTTTCAATCGCTTTTTGAGAAGTTTCTTTAATTGTATCTGCGACAGCAATCACACCGGCAAACTGATGATCAATTGCGACTAGCATTGCGGTCTTACCTTGCTTTTCCAAGTTTTCCATTTTAGGCAATATGTTCGCAACATCAATGTTATTTTTCTCCATAAGACGGCGCGTTCCGATAAGCAAGGATTTACCTTCAACTTTAGATTCGATTCCAAAGCCAGGGATTGCTTCAAAATGTTCAGTGGTTCCCAGTTCAATCCCTTTTTCTTTAATGCCTTGGACAATTGCCTCAGCTAACGGATGTTCAGAATTTCTTTCTGCAGCACCGACTACCTTTAAAAATTCCTTTTCTTCAAATCCATTTGAAAGAATAACATCTGTAAGTGTTGGTTTTCCATTTGTTACAGTTCCCGTTTTATCAAGGATCACTGTATCCAATCGATGTGTCGTTTCAAGGTGCTCCCCGCCTTTAAACAAAATTCCATATTCTGCAGCGCGGCCGGACCCTGCCATAATGGACGTAGGCGTAGCTAGACCTAGAGCACATGGACATGCGATAACTAATACGGCAATTAACTTTTCAAGAGCTACTGCAAACTCTCCAGGGCTTACAACAAAGTACCAAACTAGAAATGTCACAATGGCTATCCCAACTACAATTGGGACAAAAATTCCAGAGATTACGTCGGCTAGGCGTTGAATAGGAGCTTTTGATCCTTGTGCTTCTTCAACTACTTTGATGATTTGCGCTAAGGCAGTATCCTTCCCAACCTTTGTTGCCTTTACCTTTAAAAACCCATTTTTGTTAATGGTTGATCCTATTACTAAATCTCCAGCTGTTTTATCAACAGGAATACTTTCACCTGTAATCATTGACTCATCAAGAGCAGATCGTCCTTCAAAAATCTCACCATCAACAGGTACCTTTTCACCTGGTTTCACGTATACGATATCACCAGCGATTACCTCTTCAATTGGCACATTCAATTCTTGGCCGTCTCTAAACACTGTGGCCGTTTTCGCCTGCATGCCCATAAGCTTCTTAATGGCTTCAGATGAACGTCCCTTTGCTTTTGCCTCAAACAGTTTACCTAATATAATAAGGGTAATTAACACCGCACTTGTTTCAAAATATAATTCCACCATATGTGCATCAGAACCTATTGTTTGAATGCTCAGGTAGATACTGTAGAAATAAGCTGCAGAGGTGCCAAGCGCCACCAAAACATCCATATTTGCACTTTTATTTCTTAATGCTTTATAGGCACCTACGTAAAATTGACCGCCGACTAAAAATTGAACGGGAGTAGCAAGCGCGAGCTGTACCCATGGATTCATAAACATCTCTGGCAGCCAAATAAAAGATGTAAATTCAAAATGACTGACCATCGCCCAAAGTAAAGGGATAGACAAAATAGAAGAGAAAATGAATTTTCCTGTTTGTTTTTCAATTTCTTTCTGTCTATGATCAACCTTTTCGCCTGCAGCTTCTTGCTTTTGTTCTAAACGATAGCCCAATTTCTTAATGGCCTCTTTCATATCAACGATTGAAACTTCATCCGGATTATATTCTACTAACGCAGATTCCAAGGCGAAATTTACCGTTGCATTTTGTACTCCATTTAACTTATTTAAACGTTTTTCAATTTTATTAGCACACGCTGCACATGTCATTCCGCTTATATTGAATTCTGCTTTTTCACTTACTACTTTGTATCCTAAAGATTCCACTTTTTCTTTAATCTGATTTACATTTGATTTAGATGGATCAAAGGTTACTTTTGATTTTTCTAATGCGAAATTCACGCTCGCATCCTCTACTCCATCTATTTTTTTGATACCTTTCTCTATTCTCACCGCACAAGCTGCACACGTCATGCCAGCTATTTGAAGTGTTGTTTCTTTTTTATCGCTCATAATCTTACACTCCTATCACCACATACTATAGTGGGGTATATTTTTGAGGGAAGTGCCGCCGAGACATTTCGTTTTTTCAGTTCCTTAGTGACAGCTTTGATCTTTAGGCGATTTACTCAGCAAAATCTATACTGTCAAACCACTTTCGAATCAAATGATACATCTACTTTTTCTTCATTTAAGTCAACCTACACCTTTATACCTGATGGGGGTATATTTTTTTGGGAAAAAGGAGTGCTTAAAAAGCACTCTCATTTTTTATTCAACATCATAGCCTTGGTCATCAATTGTTTCTTTAATTTTATCTAAAGAAACTTTTTCCTGGTTAAAAGCAACATCCACTTTTCCATCTTCTAAATGTACTTTTACTTCACTAACGCCTTCAAGTTTCCCTACACTGCCTTCTATAGATTTTACACAGTGTCCGCAGGACATTCCGCTTACATTTAATTTTACGTTTTCCATTTTTCACTTCTCCTTTTATTTTTTCATTAGTTTTTGTATCGTTACGACAAACTCATCAAGAACTTCCATATCGCCCTCATTGATCCGGTCAACTACACAGCCCTTTAAATGGCCTTCAAGCAGAATTTTTGCAACACTGTTAAGAGCTGCTTGAGTCGCTGCTATTTGTGTAATAACATCATCACAATAAGTATCTTTTTCTATAAGACCTTTAATACCCCTGATTTGACCTTCGACGCGATTTAAACGGGTTACTAAATTTTTCTTTACTGAATCTGAGTGATGACTTTTTCGGGAAGAAGTATTACAGCAGTCATCCTCAATAGGAAGATCCATTTTTACAATTTCTTTTTCCATTAACTTCCCTCCTTGAAAATAATATACCATACCCCTCCATCCTATGTAAAGTCATATTCATTTATTTTCTTACCCATTTTTAACCTTTGAATAATTACTCAGTTTTAATCACTTTCATTTGCTTATCCGTTTAAGTTTTAATGGAAATATAGAAGGCGCGGTCTCTCAAGCGAATGATAAGTGGCTTATGTTTTATCCCTGCTTACCGATGTGGGACGCCTTTAAAGATGGAGGAGGAGGAGGAGGAGGAGGAAAAAAACCAAGCGCATTAGAATTGATATCCGTGATATGAAATTTAAATTCAGAAAGATGAACATCAAAAATGGAGCCTGTAAAAGTGAATAGAATTTATTGAATATGAATACCTTGCTCTTGGGTACCAAGGGAAATTGAGATACTGGCAATACGCCCCAGCGCAACATGTTAACAAAAGAATGAAATTGTATTTCCATACGAAATAAAAACCCCTCTCGTTTAGGAGAAGGGAAAGCATATTTCAGCTTTTATTAAAGAATAGCATTTTCAGCATTTATATAACCTGCACCATAAACATTCGGATCTCTGTCTTTCCATAAATCTGCCCCATTTTTTAATAAGCTCTTTACTTCTTGGGGGGTTAAGTTAGGATTATTTTGCAGAATCAGTGCCGCTATTCCTGCACAGATCGGTGTTGCCATTGATGTCCCGGATAATACGAAATATTGAGAGCCGACTCGATTTGATTTCTGTAACTTGTCTAGATAAGAATTTGGTGAACGTAATGATACGATATTTACACCCGGTGCTAGTATATCGGGTTTTACATTCCCATAAATCGTAGGCCCCCTGCTTGAAAAACTTGCTACATCATCATCTGTTCTACTTTCAGCTGAGTCTCTGTCATCCAGCGCGCCAACTGTAATAACCTGATCGCTTATTCCTGGACTCGCAATGGTTTGACCCTCTGGGCCCTCGTTTCCTGCAGCAACACATACGACAATTCCTTTTGCCCAAGCTGCTTCTACAATTTGAACCATCGGATCATCATTTTCATTGTTGTACTGCTGTGCGGCTGCACCTAAAGACATGCTGATGATATGAATTTTCCGATCAGGATTTTGTTCATTATAATCGATGCACCACTGCACGCCTTGCATGACGGTCTCTAATGAACCAGATCCTAACTTATCCAATACTTTTACCCCGATGACATTAGCTTTTAGAGCTGGTCCACTATAAACCCCAGAAGAAGCGGAGCCATCTGCAGCCGCATCACCCGCACAATGTGTACCATGTCCATTATCATCATAAGGCTCCGTCTTTTGATTTATCAAATCTACGAATCCTGTAATCCTTCCAGAAAGATCTTGATGGGGATAAATACCTGTATCAATAATGGCTATCGTGATTCCTTCACCCGTTATAGTTGTCCCATTTCTAATCACATTTTTAGCATTAGCTGAAGGGACAGCGACATCTAACAAGGCCCTCACTTCACGATTTAAATAGATTTTTTTAACGTGGTTACAGCTTGTGAGCAGCTCATCCAGTACTGATGGTGTAATCTCTGCACTGCAGCAAGAAATGACAGAAAACTGATTTCTAATCTGACATCTTCTTTGATTCGTAAAAATATGATCGACTTCTGAGCACCCCTCTTCAAAACAATCTTTCTCAAATTCGATAATGACAGACATTTTCTTATTCTTTTTAATATACCCTTCTAAAATGTTATGCAAAAAACAAGGTGTCCACTTAAACGGTTTATATAAATTTAATACTTTCTCACGCAAAGACTTATCTAATTTATGAGAATGTGAACGAACAGTCTGTACCATAGAATATCCAAACAAATAAAAAACCTCCTTGAACTAAGATGTTATATTCTATGAAATGTAAAAGGAACAGGAACGGTAATTGTCCACATTCTATTAAATTTGTACAATAAAAAAGTGAAAATCTCTGGATTTTCACTAAAAATTTTTTATATATTTTCTTTTTATATTGCTTTGTCAATTGGCCATTTATTATTGATGATTTCTATTTACTCTTTGTTAAACGGCCGATCTCACCACGTGTGGTACATGCTCCTCAAGTTAATTTCCCCTCAAACAGAATCTACTTTAATAGAACAATAAAAAAAGCTTATAGACATGGGACTTTGTCTACAAGCTAAGCCCCTCTCAATTAAGATAAGGCTTTTTTATTTATTCCAAACGCGTTCCAAGTTCAAGGGTACATACACTTTATCTTCGTGGCACGAATAGTGAAGCGATACGACCTTAAGAAAATTGCTTTTCATGACCTCCGACATTTATCTGCGTTCTATTTGTTAAGTGTAGGTTTTAGTATAAAGTTATCCAAGAAAGACTTGGACATAAATTTATTGAGAATACTATGAACTTTTCTACACAATTCACTAAAAAGATGGATTCAGACGCTGGAATTGCTTTTTAAAGGTCAGAAATTAATTGGTCAGTTAAATTATTTCCATAGCAAATAAAAGGGTCTCCCTTTCCGGGAAACCCTTTTATATCAACGTTTATAGGCTTATGACCTATGAGGAATTCGAACCCCCTACCCCTTCCCTGTCAAGGAAATAGCATAGTTGGGTAAGTTCAGGATAATTAATGACAAATCCATTTGTTCCAGTATTTTTCAAACCACCATTCTACTATTTTATGAAACATTAAAAGCATTTGCGGTCAGTTTGGTCAGTTCTAATAAATCATATCGCTACAGAAATCTTAGAAAGAGACCTAAAAGTTCTTAAAGCTGCAAACTTCAAGATTCATGAAGTTAACACTGGCAGCGTAGAAGTCACCGGTTCAATCCCGGTATGCTCCATCAAAAAAAACCCTTGAATATCAAGTTTTTTTTGATTTTATCCAATAGAAGGACCTCTCTAAATTAAGTGTTGTTGACAATTTTAACTCACAAAATACGATTTTGTCGTTTTTACAGATTCTCATCATTCCTATATTTTATATTTAGAAAAGGAACTGATACTGTGAAAATGAACATGACCTATGTATTTGAACTCTATGATGAAAAGAAGTTAAATGAAAGGATATTTAAAGTAATGTATTATGATTCATTAGGAGGTAAATCGAAATTAAATAGGATGTTACTTAGTTCAGTTAATGGAGGATGTTCAATTGAACATTGATATGCATTTGCCCCTTTATTAGAAGGGGTGTGGGGCCCTGGAAAAATTAATTTCATCTAGAACGGGGTGTGGAAACCCTTCCACTATAATTTTTATAAAGATTTGCTATGTATGGAAATCTTTTTTTACTATATTGTTGTATTACTTAAACATTTCATTTTCTAAAATAATCACGGTTTCATTGAAAGGAGTTTTACCAACATGTTTCGTGTTTTCAACTAACCGATAAACATTATCACAGCATTGTTTGGCACCTTTTACTAATAACGGGACACCTATAAAGTCAATTTTCAATCCTCTCGAGAAAAATCCCCCTAATGACATAAGAATTGGAACAGTTGGTGATGTATTGGAGAACACTATTTTTTCATTAATATGAAATTTATTTTGTAGTAGGAAAGTCAATTCTTTTAATGCTGGAACAACAAGCTTGTTTCTTTTCCGTCCAATTGTATACACTGAGTTGCCATCTTCATCGTTCCCGTGAAAAATAATTTTTCCAAAATCCTCTTTCGTTAGTTGGTTGAAATATTTTACATTTAATATCTCTTCCGAAGTTAGTGTTCTTTCTGATTGAGGTAATTGTTTTAAATGATATGCGGCAGCCAAAGCCGTGGTATGTGTACCACCAAAATCATTATAAATATAAATCATAGGAAATCATCATCCTTTATTATTTTATCTATTTTTATTATGGGTATTTATTCCTTGACCGATTCGGTTTATGTAAACTAATTTTGAATAGAGTATAAAGACTTTGGAGTCAGCTATTAAATTATAAACAATCAGTATATCTTCAATAGGTACTTTATTTTTGCTGTCTCTTACATCTTATTTCATTTTGAAAAAATCAACTCATAATTTTATACATATAAGGGATAAGCAAAGACCTAAAAGGTCATTCATAAATTAAGAAAGGGGAATGCCCATGAATAAAAAATGGCTTCTAATACTAACAGGTATATTTTTATCCATTATGATGGCAGTTGGATGTAACGTTGATCCAGATCCGGCAGAAATTTCTGGAGAAGAGCTTGAGGAAGATATAGAAGAGCCTTTCGAAGATCCAGACGGTAATAGAGTAGACGAAAACGTCCAAACCCAGAAGACTAATACAAACAAATCGTAAAATATTTTTTATTGATAACAGATACTAAAAAGCAAAGAGCCAATTCCTTGAAACGCACAAGGGAATGGTGTTATCAAAGTAGCCCGGGTTGGTTGCTGGTGAGACGATGGTGATCTCAAAAGTTATGGTAGCGCCTTCACCTGTCACCACCTATGACGGGGAATGGTTTAGTCCTTCGTTTCAGATAGCGGCTTTTTTATGACATCTGCCTGACCTGCAACGTCAACGTGTGCTGTTTCTTTTTTCACCTTTTTCTTTATTTGTTTCATTTCTTCTATTTGACGTTTTGTAACCGATACTTCATTCACTTGCACAGGGTGTTTGTTTATTTCAACTTCTTCTTCTTTCAGAGGAATTCGAAGTTCCTCCTCATTTCCTGCTTCTATTACCATTTCTTCACGCTTAATCGGAACCGTGAACGTTTTCTGTTCTTCGACGACTTCTTTATGAATCTTTATTTCACCCGTTTGTACACGTTCTTTTTTTATGTCCAGCTGCTCTTCTCGTAATTGAAGCTTTTTTTCTTTATTTTCATTTGTTTTTTCAGATGGTCCGTCGATGTTCCTTTTCTCTTTCATTGTATAAATAATGCCGCCAACGATTGCTCCTAAAACGATTCCTGTTACAACTGTAAAACCTGTTATCCAACCGATTATGCTACCGATTATCGCACCAATAGTAATATACTTTCCCATAGGACCTCCTAAAGTTATTTTTATTTAAAGAGAAGAAAACCTACTTAACTTTTAGTTAAGTAGGTGAGGGAATTAGTCCTCTTTGATAATATCTGTATTACCATGCGATTCAACATCTGCAACTTCTTTACGAAGTACGTCGTGTACTTGTTCTGTTTCCTGAACCGAACGTTTATGAGCAGAGACTTCACCAGTGACGACTGTATGCTTTTCTACATCAATTTTTTCCTCAGTTACTGGAATGTGAACCATCTCTTCTTCTTTAATTGGTTCATCTGTTGGTTCGTGATCAACAGCTCTTTGTTTAATGACGACTTGATCATGGAAAACAGGGACATTCACTGATTGTTCTTCCTCAACAATGTCCTTATGAAGCGTCACATCACCCGTCTCCACCCGGTGTTTGTCGATGTCCAATTCTTCCTCACGAAGATTAACATGTATGTCTTCTGCTGCAAATTCTGTATCGGCATTGCGATCTACTTCACGTACCTTTTTTCGAGTTTCTCCTTCTTTAAAAAAATCAAAAAAGCCCATGCTGATGACCTCCTAAGGGATGTGGATCGTACAATTAGTAATTTTACCTGTGTGAGTGAAAATATGCGCTTGAATTTTGGTGCCTGTTTCAAAAAAGGTTTTGCTAAGCCATTTGGTGTATTTTACATCCAATGAGATATGGTAAAAAGTTTAAAGCCGAATATAGATAAAGAAAATAAAAGAATGGCTATTTTTACAAAAAAGGATGATGAAATTCATATTGCAGATGAAAATAACAACTTAGTAATGCTTCAAAGACGGAATATAAATAGGATCATGTAACGTATGCAATGGTTTTTAAAGTTATTTATGATGTATTAATCCATCAGAGACTTATGATTACTCCTTATTGAAGTAAAGCACTCGTTAGCTTAAGTACAACTCTTCACAAATTCTAATGGTTATTAATATAATTTTTGTTGGAATAAAATGCTGATTGACACAATTATCTTTATTTTCAATTCAATTGTTTAAACTAAAAATTCTTTAGTTACCCAACCTATACAAATCAAAATTACCTTACATAGACTGGATTAATTACATGAAAGTGAGGTGATTAACATGCTAAAATTCTTTAAGGCAAGATTAAAAGGTGAAAATGAAGTCCCTCCTGTTGAAACTAATGCTTTTGGTTTTGCAAAATTTGCAGCTAATAAACAAAGAACTAAGATAAAGTTTGCACTAGAAGTTGAAAACATTGAAAACTTTGTTCAAGCACACATCCACTTTGGTGAACGTGGTAAAAATGGACCTGTAGTAGTGTTCCTTTTTGGTGCTGACTTAGAAACGCTTGAAGAGCAAAATGGTATAACGACAAGAAGAGGCGTTGTTACAGGAATTATTACGGATGACGATATTGTAGAAAATGACGAAGGTATAGAAACTGTAGAAGATTTATTAAAATTCATGGAACAAGAATTAACTTATGCTAATGCTCATACTGAACAAAATCCATCAGGTGAAATTAGAGGTCAAATTGTACCAATTTAAATTTCCACACTGTTAGTTTATTAAGATGATGGCTCAAAAGGTTGCACATAACGAATTTTTTAAGTCATCCTTTTTCTCTATTTATATTAGGTTCTTTCATTAATTTGAAGACTCATTAAAGAAAGATATTAAATGCCCACTATTCAAAATAGGTTCTTTATTAGAATTTTTGATCTAATAAACATTCCAAAGAAAAATTTATTTTTTAAAGGATGAATTACAAAAACCATCTTCCTCTTCTTCTGGAAGGCTCCATTTTAATTAACAAATAGAGAATTCCATAGCAACATCTTTTAAATAATGTGATTTATTATAGCAAATAAGGCAAGTTGCTTCCTTTACTTTTCTGCCTAGTTAGTTGAATAATTTAGATCATTCACACGTAAAAACATCTCAATTGACATGTTTTTCAAGTAGAATCATACGTGATGAATATTTAACACGATTGTAGGGGCAGAATACTATTTTTTGATAAAACCTCTCTTTTAACTTCCTTTTCAGCACAACACTTTTGAAACTCTCCTAAAATAATTTGATACGTTTTGATTGTTTGTTTAGATAAGTTTTGATATTCTCTGTCTTCTTTAAAATCTTGAAAAGCAAATTTTAATAACATAAAAAGACCACTTCCTTCTTATTTTTTAAGAAGGTTAGTGGTCTTAGTTATAAGAAAAGGGTCTAACAGCGACCACTTTCTTACTAAGTTTGCAAAATCCTTGCAAAACCCTTGATACGTATACGCTTGATGACCTGTGAGGGATTCGAACCCTCGACCCCTTCCCTGTCAAGGAAATAAGATAGTTTGGCACGTTCAGGCCAGTGCAGGACAAATCCATTTGCACCGGTATATTTTAAACCATCATTCTACTACTTTATGAAACTTTAAAAGCATCTACAGTCAGTTTGGTCAGTTTTTCGGTCAGTTATATCGCTAAACATTAAGGGTGGCCCTAGTGATTGGAAAGATACTTAATAAATCTGAAGAAAAACTTTGGGGTCATTTAATAAAAGAAGAAAAAACGCCAATTTAATTTTAAGGGGTTCCGTTTTAAAGTTTTTCATTGTAAAAAGGACTAATCTCAATTGTCAGTTGGCTGTTTTCACAAAAAAGGAGATGTGCCATTCGCGCATCTCCTTTTAACTTCATATTTCAATCGTTTTTCAAGCTCTGCTTTCACTTCTTCAAATCCCGGTTACCAAGCAAGGCAAACATGTTTACTTTATTACCTTGGGAGATCAGTTTTTTTCATTTTACTTATATATATCCAACTTATAATTTTTTGAAAATGATGTTTTGTTCCATTCGTAAATTTTCACTTTTTTTCGGCTAAAATGTGGTCAATTATGTGGTCAAAAAGATGATTATTAGATGCGCCCCCAACTTCTTTTAAAACATTCAATAGCAATAACATTATCTGAACAAGTACATTACTCAGACCAGAACTTTAATCGCTGCATGAATATTCCAGAAAAGCCCCCGATTGTTGAATAAGCTCCTTTTGTTACTTCGAAATCAATTAGTCACTTTTTCCGGTACGATATTTAAAATAATTAAATATACCTTTTCATTATTGAATTCACCTACAAAGACGACTTGATGAATCTCTAATGCTTCTCCTTCTTTTAGAGGATGGAGTTCCATCTCCATTTTAATAGCACTTTCAAGCCGTTTTTCAAATGAGAAATCCTCATAATATTTTGCAATTATCCATTCAATAACAATTTGGTTTTGTATACGAATTTTTAATACCCCCTTTTTCCAAAATAATTTACGCAATTCACCACAATTATAGTAAGGATAAGCTATTATCCTCCTCAACTAACGCCCCCGATTGTGGAATATCATTTATGTTGTCTTACTGAAGAAAAGCACCCCGTTACTTGAATAAAATGCTTTTAAGCGTTCTTGTATAATCCTTATCTAATTCTCCATAACTTTCGTTTTCATTATTGCTAACAATCGTTGCTGTACCTGCACTTTCATTAAACCAAATTTCATATTCAACTAATCTTTCAGGCATATTTTTATCAAAAGTATAAAACAAAGTCGCTTCTACATCTGGTTTTCTAGCCATATCAACAACTTTATTATCCCATTTGATTTGTTCGAATGCTTTCTTTAACAACTCGATTGATTCGTTATCAGATATCATTACAACTTCTTCGTAATTTCCTTCTATATCAACCTTTTGAACATCTACTCTTGTTAATTCCCCTTTTTCTTGTCCAGAACAAGCAGTTAACAACAAAAACATAAAAAGAAAAGCAATACTTATATTTTTTTTCATAATGCACCTCGAACTAAACTCTCTTTTTTGTATAATAAGCGAGTACAAAAGGGATTACGGGAAAAAGAGCCAGCAGTCTATACCAATTCTCTGCACCGCCAAAATATAATGACGGTAAAATAAGTAAAATACCACTGCATATTAAAACTTTCCAAGATTTTTTCCATAAACCCAATATTAATAATAAGAATGAAGCAACAATTAAAAACCAAAAAATGAAGCCCACCCAATAGAAACTCATTTGTACTCCCCCTCTATATTTCTAATAATTTATATTCTGGAAGAAAATACAAATTCCTTCTTCAACTAAATTGCACCGTTAGTTTAAGTGAAATCCATCACAATTTTTATGCTGCATTTTAACATATAACTCCAATTACATTGAAAAGTTACACAACAATCTGGCCCTTTACGTCAATAAGAAGAGACGACACTTTGCTACTCAATCGCCCCCTTAAATAGAAAATCACACTACGAATAAGGTTTATTACTGTTGCATTTAAGTGCATCTTTTTGCTGGAAAACATTCAATAAATAAAATAATATATTATAAAATAGCTGATGAAAAACAAAATAGAACCAACTAAAAATGGACTAATAATCAAATAGGTTTCTTCACGCTTGGGTTGATAACTTCCTGCTATCGCCCCGAAAACAGAGTATTCAGAGTAGTTAGATAAGAAATCCCCTGAAGAACTTATTAAAAAAGCAATAAAAATGAATAAACAGGAACCGAAGAACATTGTTTCTGGAAAACGCGTATCCCAAATAACTATTGTCCCAGTAATTAATAAAGACTCAATTACTAGTGTTACTAAGACAAAAAAAATGTACTTCTTCAATACTACACCCCCGTTATTATCGTATTATCTAAAATACGTAATTCAGGTGTAAGAAGTTTCAATTTTCTAACATTTTCAAAAAGATGTATTCAACAATCCTGCCAGATTGCTTAATACCAATAATTTCAAAATTAGGTGATTAACTCAATCTTTTATTCCATTAAAAAGGACACTTACCTTATTACAGATAAGCGCCCGATTGCTGAAGATCATTACAAAGCCTTATTGAACAAAAGCACCCGTTAGCCATCCATGCAGCGCAAAACCGACGCTGCACCACAGAGAATGAAAATGGGGTTCGGGGCCCATAATGTTTAATGGCTGGCGAAGAAGTTCGTTGAACTATGGTGCCTTTGAGCCCATCCGTTAGTCTGACTCCGACGGTGGGAGTATTACTTATATCCATAAACCATTGATATATAAGGGTTTATGAGCATATCTGTAAATAATAATGCAAAATTTATGCAAAAAGTTCATGGAGCTCTTACTTAGAATATTTTAGCAACCTCAACCAATAATTTCATTCCTAATGGGACCATTTGGACAATGATATACCCCATTCCAGCATTAGTAATTAAACCTAAACCTTTTTCTTTATTTCCAATCATCTATACGATACCTCCACACATCATAACGATTAGACCTATAGGATAAGATAACCCTTGAATCAAATCCACAATAGGATCAAATGCACTTACTGTTTTCTCTGTGATTATTCCTGCATCCTAGCCAGCAGCTGCAGGTTTTGCCATTAACAAAGGATACATTGACATTCTTACCAAAGGAGCAAAAGCAAGTTAATCGCACTGAATCAGAGCAAAGAAGAATATCAAAAAAAAAGTAACCTGCCATTACGGTGGGTTTTTTATTTTTTATTTTATAAGAAAATATTTTTTATGATAATAAAACCCTTTGATTTGATAAAGTGCAATCTTTAACTGATTGAAAAATGGTTAAGAAAATGTAAATAAAAAATAAATTCTGATAAATTATTACTTTATTAAACATTTATTTACAATATTATGGTATTATTGTCACGAAAGTAAAAAAATGGGAGATGAGGTAATGGAATGAAAAGGTTTACCAAAGTTTTGCTGGCACTTGTTTTTGTTTTAGGTGCGTTCTTGCCATTTGCAGGTGGAAAGAGTGCTAGTGCTACAGGTGAAGAGAAGTATATTGTATCTAGTCCTGCGGTAACTAAGAAGACTGAGAGTGTTTATCTTAAAACGAATCAGAATGGTTCACAGACACAGATAAGCGCTAAAGAATTTGAGGTATTGAAAAAAGAAGTAAAAAGTCAGTACAATAAAAATCAGAAGGAAGTCATTTACAATACAGGTAGCAAGAACTTCACTAGCAAGAATGACATTAAGCCAAATGCTCCAGTAAATGTGATTTAAAACAGTGCATGACACTATATTTGATGCCACAAAATCAACAATAACTATGACATCTACGATACAGTCGATAACTGGGACAAAGCCTGTTATCATGCTATTAGGAAGGGATTTATACAACGGTAAAACAGTAGATGGCGCATACTCTAGAATGGTCGGTTTTGATGTAGAATGGACAGGTGCAGAGATTTTTGCAGGTCAAAAAGCAACTAAAGTCTATACAACTACATCTACGAACTTTTGGATATCAACATATAATACTAGTGTAGGTTGGACAGGTTCTTACCCATCGACTAGTCAAGGACAAACAGTAGATGTATTAGCGAATAAAAAGGCGGCAGTATATCCTGTAATCCGTAACACCCATAATAATACTTACATGTGGAAACCATCGATAGCTAATATGGCAGTAGTTCCTGTTGAATTAAGAACCAAGAGAGACTATGCTCTACCTAGCAAGTATAAAACGTGGTACATTAGAAATTATGGAGACCCAAAATGGGATTGGACAACCTTGCAAATACACCATGAGTTACCACTGAAATATGGTGGAAATAATACGATGGGCAACTTGTTTCCATTACCTACGACAATTCATCAAAAAACAGTGACTCCTTGGTGGGCTTCATATTAATAAAGTTACGGAGGGATAAACTGAATTGAGTCATTTCGTGAAAAATACCCTAACTGGTCTCAAAGAATTGCTGAATGATAAGGGGCAGTTAAAAATTTCATATGAAGGTCAAGTTTATGATGTCGCTTGTTCTTTCAACTCTCCAACCAATTTAAAAGAAGTTGAAATCTTTGAAAAAGAGAACAACATCAAACTTCCTGAGGACTACAAGGCATTCTTAACACTCCATAATGGTGCAAGAATTTATCAGTTTATTGATGAAGACGGACAAAAAATAGGCGGGGGCCTTAAAATCTTTAGTTTAGATGAAATAAAGGAATTACAAGAAATTGAGATGTATAATGAATTGGGGATTCCCATTGCACACCTATTGGAAGATTGCTATTTATATTTAGATATAGATAAGCTAAAGAATGGAAATCCAAATTACCTTAACATCTTGGAGTTTGTAGACCTTTCACCTTTGAATCTTAACTTTGAAACTTTCTTAGACCGATACATTATTTCAAAAGGTGAAATATTTTGGTCATAGAACATTTACACAGCAGAGAATTATTATAGTACAGGATAACAAAAATAAGAGCGACTGCCTAATCAGCGGACGCTCTTATTTTTGTTATGTATTTACTAATCCATTCTGAAATCAGATAGATAAAAAGATTATTTATTACCTATGACTGAAAGTACATCTATTAAATCATCAAATTGATAGGCAATAGTAGCAGTACTTACAGCTATAACTACTAAAGAAATCATTTTGACTAATTCAATTGTGGATTTATCAAGATTTGGTTTCATAACTATCTTCCTTTAAATGTATTTTTCAAAAGAATAACAGAAGGTTGGAGCTCTAGCAACTTATCGCTAGAGCTCCTTTTATAATATCTTACTAGTTTAAATCCAAAAGCTGAACAATATCAGAAATTTCATCAAGATAGAGATCATATTAGAAATTAGTGGTAAAAGCATTTTGGAGGATATAAAATGTTAATTATCAAGATTAAACCATATATTGAATTATCTTCCTACAGTAGGGAAGAAGTAAGAAAGTTAATGGGGGTTTCTAATAATACAATTTCTTTATGGTGTTCCGGTAAATCTAGGCCTACATTAGAAGATGCTTTTAAATTGTCCAGATTGTTGGGAGTTTCGGTTGAAGATCTTTACGATTACAGGGAAAAACATGAAGAGTAAGATTGCAGGATATGTCATATGGGGAATTTTCTTTTTAGCTGCTGTATTTATTGCCAAAGACTTTTTCAATGCAGAGACTGTAAGCACTGATGAATCAAGTACAAAGAAGATATGAATGCCAGATTAATTGAATTAGAAGAACTTAACGAAGAATTAGTATCGGAAAATGAAGAGTTGAGATACGAGTTAGAAGATATTGATTATCGCTTAGATGATGTTGAAACGATTTTAGATATACCTTAATAAAGACCCTTTCTTAAGTGAGAGGGTTTTCTTTTACTTGATAATAGAACATGTATTCGTATAATAGATATAACAAATAAATTTGAAGAGGGTTATTTTATGATAAAAAACTCTATCCTAACAAATGAAAGACAAACTGAAATAAACAATACAATCTGTGCTGCGTTAGAAAGAAATCAGCAATTAACACTTCTTTATTTTCAAAATGATGTAATTAAATACTTTATTGGATTCGTTCACTACGTTGATGATACAAATGAAGAAATACGTGCGGTTAATGAGTTCAATGACATTTTGAGGGTTAAATTTGAGAAATTAATAAATGTGTATTACTAACTCAAAAGAAGATGATAAGATCCAGATAGTTATAGATCTCCATTATTTTGTGAATGGAATGAAAACTTTACAATGTGGGTATTTCAAGGTGAACGTAAGGGAATTTAATAACAATCCAGATGAAGAAGCAGCAAGAGTTGCTTTGGGCTGGTTTAAACAAGTAAAACGTGATTTTATTTATGAAGTAGATCTTTACAAAGTACTATATAATCAAATAGACATTACCGACTTAGTGAAAGCGAAAGAGGTGAAGCATTATGAAGGATCCAGGAGTTGGCGGGGGAGCAATTTTTAAAGATCCGGGGACGAGCGGCAGCCCCGTTTTAAAACAACCGGGAACAAGTGGTTAATTAATAAGTGCCCTCTCAATTAAGAGAAGGGCTTTTTACTTTACATACCACATTTTTTGCCGATAAATATATATAACAAATGTTTAAAGGACTGATTAAAATGATTGTTGGTACGAAACTTCGACAACTTAGAGAAGAACGTGGGATTCCCCTCGGATTAATGGCTCATTATCTTAATGTTTCTGTTAGTACTCTTGTATCAATTGAAAGAGATAAAACTCGTTTGACTGCTGATCAAATCGTAAAAGTTTGTGATTGGTTTGAAACTTTTCGGCAACTAAACCGAGCTTTTAACCTTCAAACCCTTGGTATAATAGGGTTTTATAGGTCAAACTACATCATGCCGCCCATAGATTGCTAGGGTTTACGCTATAATATCCTTCTATTTATTCTTTATTTATTCATATAAAAACATTATTTACTGAATTATAAATTCACTCAATAATACTTAAAAATATCAATTTCGGCACCTAGTAGGCACCCTTTGATAACTTAGGGTGCTTTTTCTATATTATATAGCTCCTCCAACTTCTTTTAGTACATTTAGTAATAATGACATTATAATAAAAATCCTTGTTGACCCTTTACCGGTAACCCCTGTCTATCTTACAGTTTCATAGCTTCGCTTGTTATACGGGATCTTTGTCCCAACCAGCCTCAAACATGTTTCTGCAAGTAGGGGGTGGACAGTATAACGGACGGGATCTAGTCCCAAGGGCAGGATTGTGGAAGAGTGAGTATTTGTTTCTTTGCAACAATCGGGCCATTTTACTGCTAGATCAGGGACTGTTTAATTCAGGAATGGAGCATTGTATAAAGAAGATTTGATTTATTATACGGTTGTAAAAATTACCTTTTTAAAAAGAGATTTCGAATAAATAAATGGAGGATAAAACTTATTGAAATAGGAAATTTTAAAGGTATCAAATTTATCCTTTGAAAGGATGGAATCTTTATGGAGAAAAAATTATTAAATCTACTTAATGTACTGTGTATATTTTCCTTACCATTTTTATTTAGAGGCTCAAAGATGAGGGAAAATTTACTTGTTTTTTTCACAAAAGGAGTTCTTGCAACTCTTATTGATGCTTATGTTGTTGGAACCCAAAGAATTTCTTATCCAGTTCGCCCTTTTCCAAAAATCTTTAAAACAAATATTATTTATGATGTATTATTCTTTCCGATTTTAAGTGTCATCTGGGTTAGAATATCGTATAACGATAATATAGGTAAGATACTTTTAAAGAGCTTAATATTTAGTGTTCCATTTAGTTTAGGTCAATGGTATTTAGAGGGAAATTCCAGATTATTCAAATGGAAAAAATGGTCACCACTACATACTTTTGGGAGTTGTAGTTTTACCTTGCTTACAATTAGAGGTTTAGTCGGTTTATTAAAGAAATTAGATAAATTAAACCAAAAACAAATATAACCGATAATTAAAGGTTGATATTATGGTTAAAATAACAGTTAAGTTAGAAGCCATCCTATGGAGCATTGCTTTACCTGGTTTTGGGCAAATTTTAAATGGGCACCTGTTAAAAGGAATAATCTTTATTATTTTAGAGTTCACTATTAATGTAATGAGCTCATTTAATCAAGCCATTATGTATAGCTTCTTAGGGAAAATAACAGAGGCTTATGGAACGGTGAATTATCAATGGCTAATGTTTTATCCTTGTGTATATATGTATGCAATGTATGATGCTTATAAATTTGCAGAAGGGGAAAATCCTCGATTCTCGTTTCTTCCATTTGCTTTTGGAGCTTATTTTGTCACAGTAGGTCTTATGTACTCACCAAATATAATTTTCGGTATATTATTTGGTCCGATTTGGCTTCCAATGCTTTATTTAATTCCAGGGTTAGGAATTGGATTTATTATTCGTTTTCTTTTAATAAAATTTACATCTAGACCCCATTAGTACGTGAACTTCCTAAAAGGATATTAAGAACATGATAATTTTTGTGTCTATTATTCAATCAGGAAAATTTCAAATGAAATATTAACTCACAAAAACAGAATGGATTTCAGAGGGCTAAAAATATTCATTTTACACAAACATAATCATGCCTTGGTAGTAGTAAAGCTATCTTTATTAGTGAACTTTTGTAAATAAAAATAACTACTTTTTGTTAAAGAAAAAGTGGTTATTTTTATTTAGAAATTAATAATTCAATAAATTGATAAAGCATTATTATCACTTTTACAATAATACAATTAATATTTTCGAGACTTTTTATTTTTAAAAATTTCGCATAATAAATCCCTCCACAGTAAAAAATGAAGGTAGTCTTATTAGAAGTGGGGATTTTTTATGTTAAGGGTTAACAAAGCTAGTCTCACTGTTGAAGAAATCACGGAACGTCTAGGAAAATCACCTGATTTTATATGTAAAAAAATAGAAGTCACTAAGGGATTCAGCCTTTACTGCATTTATCTTGCATCGATCGTAACGACGAATCAGGTCGATGAAATGCTATTGAAGCCCATTTCTGAAGGCGATCAGAACATAAAAGCGTCAATACATACTCCTATTAACTGGTTGAAAAAAATAATCCCTCTTATTCAATGGAAAGAATTATCCGGATCCAACGAAGGTATTTCCGATCTTCTTGAAGGTCATTGTCTTCTTATTCCGGCCTGTGGAAATACTTATCTAAGTTATGATGTCTCAAATGAACAATTTCGAAGTATTTCGGAACCAACAGCAGAAGCTTCCGTTCGTGGTCCAAGAGAGGGTTTCGTTGAAGAGGCAGCAAGAAATGTCGCTCTGATCCGAAAGAGATTAAAAAACGAACACCTAATATTTGAGCCATTTACGATAGGATCAGCAACAAGGACGAAAGTGTACCTAACTTATCTCAACAATGTGGCCTCAGCGATAATTTTAGATGAGTTCCGTCGTCGCCTTCATTCCATTCAAACTGATAGTATTTTGGAGAGCGCTTATATTGAAGAATGGATCCAAGATAAGACATTTTCACCCTTTCCTCAATTAGTAAGTACAGAAAGACCAGATTCTATTGCAGCAAAATTACTCGAGGGACAAGTTGCGCTTATTACGGACGGTACACCTATGGTTTTATACGGGCCCATAACCTTTTTTCAAATGTTTTCATCCCCAGAGGACTATTACCAGCGAGCAGATATTGCCACAATCACGCGTTGGCTGCGCATGCTTGCTTTTTTGTTTTCCATATTCGTACCATCTCTTTATATCGCAGTGGTAAGCTATCACCAAGAATTACTGCCAACCTCACTATTGATCAGCTTGGCAGCCCAACGTGAGGAAGTGCCGTTCCCCGCGGTTATTGAAGCGATTATCATGATGGTAACATTCGAGATTTTACGTGAAGCCGGGCTTCGTATGCCACGTATTGCCGGCCAATCCATCTCTATCGTCGGCGCACTCGTTTTAGGACAGGCAGCGGTGGAAGCCGGACTCATTTCGGCAGCGATGGTTATTGTTGTTTCTTTTACGGCTATCTCTAATTTCGTCTCTCCTAACTACAGTTTCAATATTGCTCAAAGAATTGTTCAATTTTCTTTTATGCTATTAGCTGGGTTCCTGGGTTTCTTTGGAATCATGGTTGGCTTATATTTTCTTTTAATTCATTTAGTATCGATACGATCTTTTGGAGTCAAGTATATGACCCCACTGGCACCATTGGCTCTTTCCGATTGGAAGGATACTTTTGTCCGGTTCCCCCGATTTTTATTGAAACGCATTCCTCGTGCGTTTTATGAAAAAAAATGAAAGGAGGGTGAAGAATGAGAAGATCCTATCTTACATTATTAATTCTCTTGTTCTGTTCTGGCTGCTGGGATATGAAGGAAATCAATCAATTAGCGATTGTCAACATAGCTGGAGCCGACAAAGACCCGAGTACGGGAATGATTACGGCTTATTACCAAATTATTAACCCCTCAGGCCTTTCAACCAAATCAGGTGGCGCAAGTGGTGGCGCCGTTTATACATATGAATTAAAGGAATATAGTTCCGGGAGATTTGCGGAACAAACAATCACGGTAATGCCAAGGTTGTTTTACACCCCTCATGTACAGTTATATATCGTATCTGAACGGTATGCTCAACAAGGTTTATTAGATTTAATTAACTTTCTGGAACGTGATCCTGAACGTCGGACGAATGTGAATATTGTAGTGACAGATTCCCCGCTATCCACAGTCATGAACAGTTATACCTTTCTGGAAAGAGTGCCAGGCCGGTTTGTTAAATCAATGTTTGACCTTCATGCACGCAGTTTTCGTAACGGTATTATGCCTACACGTTTTAGAGATTTGGCAAAAGGGATTAATTATCATCAACCGACAATCATTCCGATTCTACACTATAAAAGCGAACAGCCTGCTTCTAAAACAGATAGATTGGAAAACATCAACGCAAGTACACAGGCTATGAGTTTTGAGGATGGAGCGGTTTTCCTTAATGCCCGCATGGTTGGCCGAATTGATTTGGATACAAAAAAGTATTTTTATATCTTGAATGACAAGCTTAAGAAATTTGTAGAATCGATTGAAGTGAATGGAGAGAAAGTCGATGTAGAGGTGCAGGGTGTGAAAATGAATAGGGAATTCGACCGTTCTTCCTCTCGTCTAACTATACAGTTTCGTGCTGAACTGCGGATTGTTAACAGTAAACAACCTAAACCAATGACCGCAGACAATCTTCATGAAGTAGAATCGGCATTTAATCGAACGCTGGAAGAGAAAGCAATGTCCCTTGATCAGTTGGGTAAAGATAAAGACTGGGATCTGTTAGGCATTCAGGATGAAGGCGTTAATATTAAAAATTGGAAAGAGTTTCCTGTTAAGTTTGTGGTGAACTCCAAGGTAACAACCATAGGAAATACAGGATCCCCATACAAAGTAGAAAAGAGTGAATAAGAAAATGGAAAATGCTCGATTAAGTGGATGGCAGATGATCACTTTAACTTTTACTTTTGTCTGTGCTACAACGTTCCTTATGTTACCAGGAAAACTTATGGAAGATGCAAAGCAGTACAGCTGGATTGTTTGTGTTTGGTCGTTTTTGTACGGGTTGGTTTTGGCGGGTTTTTGGTTATACTTATCCAAACTTTACCCTGGAAAAAGCCTCGTTCAGATTGCGATACAAGTCCTTGGTAAATGGGCTGGTGGATTGATCGCCATTCTTTACATCCTCTATTTCATCCAAATTGCATCTTGGGTAACACGTAACTTAAGTGATTTTATGCATAATAATCTTATGCCACGAACTCCCCTTTCTATTTTCAATGTAGTGATGTTGCTCGTTTGTGCATATGCCGTCGTAAAAGGAATTGAGTCGATCGCAATGGTTAGTGAGCTTGTTACGCCGTATATTATTGTGGCTTTCTGGATTCCCTTCACGGTAATGCTAAAGGATTGGGACTTGCGGACTTTCCATGTCCCTTTTGACTTTCACCTTTGGACTACGGTCCTCCATACAAAATATGCACTTGCGTTTCCTTTTATGGAAACCATCATGTTCATGATGCTCTTCCCTTTTGTTAAGAGCAGATTGAAAACGGCATTTTTTTTAGGAATTAGCTCCGCTGGTGTTGTCCTTTCTATCTGTGTATACATGACGATTGGCATTTTAGGAGTCGATCGAGGCTCACATCTTATATACCCAGTTTACACCATTTTTCGTGAAATGCAGTTTTCGGGGTTTTTGGAACATTTAGAAGCGATTCTTTCGATTAATATCCTTCTTTTATTATGTCTAAAATTAAGCTTATTGTTTTATTGTGCAGTCCTCGGCCTTTGCCAGCTATTCAAAATTGAAAGACGTGACATAGTAGCCTTTCCGCTAGTATGGATCATCTCCGCTTACTCTCTTTTATTTGCCAACGTGATAGAGAACATCGAATGGATTGAAAATTATTTATTTAGCTACTATATGTTGTTCGCCCTCATTGTTCCGACCATTCTGATTATTGGTTCTTGGTTACAGACGCTATATAAAATACAGAGGAGAGACAAACCAGCATGATCGCAATGTTAGGCTTATATATACTGTTTCTCAGCGGTGGTTTGATGATATTAAACCGAGTACGAAAGTTGAATAAAAAGGAATGGTTTATTTTTATCGGGGTGACAACAGTGGGGGGAATTCTCTGGGGGAGCATCATCGTACATCATCCACTTGATTTAAATAAGTTCATCGCATTGATTATTAATAAATTTAGATAGTTACAAATTTGTTTCACACTCATATTGGTATCAGCAGTTCCAGATTAAATAAATATATTCATGATCTATTTTCTGCTTTACCTGCTAGACTGGTTTGTGGATTTTTTGATTCTTTTGCACATTGCACCAGCTAAGATTAGCAATGTGCATAGCAACTTAAACTTCCCTTCCTATTTAGAAAGGGATGTCGGCATCTAAGGTTAACTTTGGCCATCCGTACTTTGTAGAGTTGAAAGTTTCTGAGGAGGAGATAATCTCTTCTCTCACAACACACCAGTCCTTGTCTTGCTCCACTCTTACAAGATAATTGCGGGTTCCTTTGAATAGGGTCATTTTCTTGGCCATGCTGGATCTCTTCTCCATCCTATCTCACCCAATTTTGCTATTCATTTCACTCATTCCCTAAAAGAACAAGCTATTTTTCATAGTCCATTCTTTTCATCTGCCGTTGATTTAAAATAAAGTTTGATAATTTATAAAAATGATTGATAATTTAAAACATAGTTTGATAAAACCCTGTATTAATATAGGTTTTTTCTTTTAACCCTTAAACCACAGCTGGTATTGTTCAATTAATATCTGGTTTCCTCCATAGCTTCTCTAATATATTTCCCATACCTTTACTTGGTTCAGATAATGCTCAAGCATTTACTTGCCAAGTTATGTAAGAAGAGGTTTCATGAGTACACTATACCGCTTTTTAACTACAAGCACTTTTCTCAGTAGTTAGATTTATTTGTTTATTTAGCTCAAAAAATGACCTCAGTCTCTACAACGACTCAGGCCTTAATAAAGTAAATAAACACTACTTTTATAGATACAGTACAGTTTAATTTTACGTTTGCTAATGACGCCCTCTTACCATGGATGGAGGTATGCCAAATCTTTTTTTAAAGACCTTTGAGAAATGAGCCACATTTTCAAATCCTGTTGAGTAGCAAACATCTGTAACGGACAATGCCGAATTTGCAAGTAATTCCTTTGCACGATCTAATCTGCAATTTCGAATCCATTGAAGGGGCGAAGTGTTGTAGATCGATTGAAAATCACGTTTAAAGGATGACAAACTCCGCCCTGACAAATAGGCAAGATCGTTTAAAGATACTGGATTGAACATATTTTCTTCAATGATCTCAGTAATATGCCTTTTTTCTTTGCGTTTTATTTGCAAAAACTGAAACAATAACTTGTCATCTACGTCTGCGAGATCAAACAACAACTCTAACAATTTAATTTTAATTAAACCAGGATTAATTCGGTCTGGTTCTTTAATCATCAGTTTTAACGATTCTATAAAGTGAATGAGCCTTTCATTAACTGACAAGACCGATATTGGGACCATGACCGAGGGATAAGCAGGCATTACATTCGCCATTTTGATAAAATCGTTTAGTATTTCATCTTTCAAGAAAAACATCATGTAATCAAGACGGTTTTCCGATCCGTCCTCGCCAGATTTCTCATATTCAATGACAATAGATTTTTGCAATAAAACCATTTCATCTTTGCGGACAGTATGTACTTGGTTCCCAAAACGAACGGTGTATGTACCATTGAGCACGAATAATAGCAGGTGGTCTTCTAGAAATAAAGTGCCTGCTTTACTTTCCATATAAACGCAGGACTCAAAGACCGTTAACCCATTCAACTTTAACGCTATTTGATGAACATCATTGGTTAAACCCTGTGGTACTTTCATTATCTTTTCGGAACGTACAATCATGTATACCCCTCCTCGCTATTCCATAACATAATATTAAGCCAGTCCGTACAACTTTGCTAGTGCGATTCAAAATAACTACCTTAAGAGCAGCAAGCTGGCATGGGCCATCAAACGGCGCCTACTACTATTTTAAGGGGTGAAATGTTGAGTTAAAAATTATGGTCAATCACCCAACCGATCGCCTTGTTCTTATCAAGGTACTCTAAGAAACCTTTTTGTTTCCCCAGGTTACAATTCAGCAGGTAGCTGGACATCGAACTTGAGCTAAATAGACAAATGGTTTGAACTGCATAGATAAGCACCCTCGCTTAAAGTACGATAAAGTTTACTTGTAAGCAGGCATAAGATCAAACGAAGGGAGGAAAAATGATGAAGACATTGGTTATTGTTGCTCATCCTAACTTAGACACATCTCGCGTGAATAAGACTTGGTTGGAGGAAGTTAAGAAGTATCCGGATACGATCACTGTTCATGATCTATATGCTTCCTATCCGGATTGGCGGATTGATGTTCAAAGAGAACAAGAACTTGCCATGCAGCATGATCGGATCATTTTTCAATTTCCGTTCTATTGGTATAGTTCACCTCCGCTTCTCAAGAAGTGGCTGGATGATGTACTGACTTATGGCTGGGGCTACACGTCAAAAGGAGGGAAACTGCGGGGGAAGGAGCTGGGTCTGGCTATTTCTATCGGTGGTTCAGAAATGGATTATCAGCCTGGAGGAGGCGATCTCTATACGATTCATGAACTCCTTAGCCCTTTCCATGCTACGAGCAATCTAATCGAAACCGATTTGTTGATGCCTTTTACCATCTTTGATACGGATGATAAAAGCGAGGGAGAATTAGTTGAGAGCTCTCGGCAATATGCAGAATATCTGCTTGCTGATAAGATTCCTAGGTTTCCAAGTAGATAACATACAACAAAAATAACAAAAAGGATGGGTTTCTAGATGACAAAGCAAAAAGTTTGGTTTATTACTGGTGCAGCAAGGGGCATTGGTTTGGAAATACTGAAGGCTGTGTTGGAAACCGGAGATAACGTTGTTGCGACAGTCCGTAGATCGGCGGAGTCTTTAGCTGATAAATTAGGAAATCCGGAGAATCTTCAAGTTGTTCTTCTGGATATTACCGATGAACAACAGGCAATTGCAGCTGCGAATCAAGCCGTACAGAAATTCGGCCAAATTGATGTTCTTGTCAATAATGCAGGATACGGGCTGCTGAGTGCCGTTGAAGAAGCTACTGCTGATGAGGTTAGGAAAAATTTCGAAACCAATGTCTTTGGTTTGTTGAATGTGACCCGGGCAGTCCTGCCTCATATGCGTAAAAAACGTTCCGGACATATCATCAATATCTCGTCCGTTGGAGGATTGAGCGGTTATATCGGCTGGGGCGTATACGGTTCAACCAAGTTCGCTGTTGAAGGATTAACAGAGGCACTTGCATTGGAATTGGCTCCGCTTGGAATTCATGCGACCGTAGTAGCCCCGGGCTTCTTCCGTACGGAATTTCTGGATGCTGCGTCACTAACGCGCTCAGGTCACATCATTCCGGATTATGACCAAACGGTAGGAGAGATGAGAAAATTCGCTACTCAGGCAAATAAGAAACAACCGGGCGATCCTGTCAAGTTGGCCAAGGCAATCGTGAAGGCTGCCAACGCGGAGAAGCCGCCGGTTCACTTGCCGCTTGGCAAGGATTCGCTGCAAAGATACCGGGAAAAGACGGCTAATTTTGAAAAGGATATTGAAGCTTGGTATGACGTGATTACAGGTACAGATCATGATGATGTAAATGTTCAATAAAAATGGCTGAAATGAAATCTTATTAAGACTTGATGGGCTCATCTTTGGATAATTAAGCCCAACTCTGACGGAGATACAAGTAATATATCAGAATAAAGCCTCCCATTTCATGTAATGCTTAAGTTAACAGAACAAAATGGGAGGTTATCTAAAGTTTGACTGGTAAAAAATACAATTTTTTCACAGTTATTCGTATACACCCATTTCACTGATATATTTTTTGGTGTAATTTCTTATTTCGAGTCTTCGCCTTTTTAACTTCGGACTTCTACTTCTTCGTCGTGACTCATCCACCAATTTCTGTAAGTGATTGGTGAGTGGGCTATAAGTCTTTTTTCTCAAAGGGTCCGTTTTATCCTTTTCAGTAATGTTTACCCAACAATTAAGTGATTACAGGAAGGTAAACTACTTAGGGATTAATAAAAAATATTTCATCATCATTTGTTAGCTAACGGATGCTTGCCTTAAAAATCCAGCTACCAATCTTGGTGGCCTAAAAAAGCAGTTTAGTGCAATGACGTTCCTTTTTTGATAGTTTGTGAATAATTGTACTTAAAGTAACGGGTGCTTGAGTTTAAGATCGGTGGCTGCTTCGGCCGTGTCTATTGCTGTAACTAACATCTGCAATTGCGAAAACGTCATCATAAGTAATATCTTATACCCTCTATTATAATATTTCATCTTATTTATATTTATAAATATAGTACCATGTATAAGGTAATCAGACTAGGGAGGCGTTATATTAGTATGAAGCACCATATTAAAGTGAAAAATTTCCTTTTTCTCGCTTTTCTCGTTATCATGTGGGGGATAAACTGGCCTATGACTAAATTTTCCTTAAATTATTCACCTCCACTATTATTTGCAGGGATGCGATTATTTATAGGTGGACTTATCTTACTTATCATTGCCATTCCAAGATATAAAATGCTTCGTTTTAAAGAAACATGGCCAATTTACTTTGTATCTGCGTTCTTAAATATTATTTTATTTTACGGTCTTCAAACTGTCGGCTTAAATTATTTACCGGCAGGACTTTTTACTTCGATTGTTTTTCTTCAACCAGTTTTATTGAGTGTATTCTCGTGGATTTGGCTGGGTGAATCTATGTACACTCTTAAAGCAGTTGGGTTAATTTTAGGTTTTGCAGGTGTCGTTGTCATTTGTTTAGGAGGATTAGCTGGACACATTTCGATTATCGGCGTTCTACTTGCTTTAGGTTCTGCTCTTAGTTGGGCATTAGGTACGGTGTATATGAAAAAAACAGCACAAAAAGTAGATGGAATTTGGCTTACTACGCTTCATATTATTATTGGGG
The DNA here is from genome assembly GCF_030817055.1 of Bacillus sp. V2I10. Classification (NCBI taxonomy): domain Bacteria; kingdom Bacillati; phylum Bacillota; class Bacilli; order Caryophanales; family Bacillaceae; genus Bacillus; species Bacillus sp. V2I10. Next base: position 4,320,309 of record NZ_JAUSYV010000001.1, read on the forward strand.
GACTGTTCCTGCTTGCAGCTGGAACGGTAACGGAAAGCTGGTCGTCTATTTCATGGAACATACCGTTTATACTAGTCTTATTATTTATCTCGATATTTGTGATTGCACTTGGTTGGCTTGTTTTCTTTACACTGATTAGTTCCGGGGAGGCAAGCAAAGTATCAACTTATACTTTTTTAATCCCTGTTATTTCTATTTTAGGAAGTTCCTTATTTCTACATGAAGCAGTTACACTTAATCTTTTCGTAGGAATTATCTTGGTCGCGCTTAGTATTGCGCTTGTAAATATGAAACTTAAAAAGGAGATATATGCTTTTAAAGCTTTAACATCCAAAAGCGTTAATGATAACAGCCACATTTGAGGTAAGACCTGTTTTAGATCTATATAAAAGCCAGAAGTTATATATAGATAACGGAACTTATAAAGAGTGCTTTCTAGAAAAGACGATTTCCCTCTTAGAGTTGGGAAAATCGTCTTTTTTGTTTCATAAAATGTATTAGCGTGGGTTTTAAAATATATTGGCGCTACTTCTTAACTGTCTAATCTTCTGCTTGTTGATAATCTTTAACCATCAATAATATAAAGGTTAAAACTGATTTACTATGTTGGTCATACCAATCTGCAATTTCTTCTTTTCTGTACTCCGACAAATTTATCCCCCCTCCATTTCTTGATGTTCACTACTTAGACGGAATATCGAAATAAAAGTTTTATTTTTAAAATTTTTTTCTTGAATTTCCCCTCAAAAAAATCAAAAAAAATTTAGAGATTTCATTCTCTCTTTTATGTGTACCGCCAACAAATCAGTATTTACAACCATAAAAATATTCCAGTTGTGAACTTACCAGCGTAGCTGACACAGACAGCAAAGTAAGAAGGTGAAAAGTTCCTGAAACGGTGAGTATCGGAACTTTATTTTCTTTCTAAGATCCTTTGTCCGCTAGATAAGAAGGGAAATCCTGTTACAATCAAACCAAGTTTCATTACCATGAACAGAAACGGAACTTTACTTCGAATTACGGTTTAATTTTTTTACCGATTATTAACATCTACTTTGCGGGTGGTGTCAACTACGCTGGTACTACCCCTAATACTGTGGGGAATGGAGGTGGGGAACATAGAAATTTTGAGTTTATTAAGTTTGGTTGCCGATCTATACAGCTTGATTGAAGATTTCGCCGGCTTTTTAACGTCAGACTCCAATTTTAAAATTGGTATTGTCATAGTTGGCTTGGTGTCACCAAAAAAAGAAGAACCACCTAGTCTGCCAACCAGGTAGTTCTTCCGTAAAATCGCTTATTTAGAGTATTTCCAAAAAACAAGGCAAGAAAACCCCAAAACTACATCATGAAATCTCTGTTTGATCACGCCGGACGGCAGAGATCGTAATGACAAGATTTCCGTCGCTGGAATGCATGCGGCTCATCCCATGCATGATTGCATTCTCGACTGCGGGCTGCAGTGACATTTTGAGCGATTCCTGCTTGAGGCATTCCGGTGCAATCGCACAATCGGAGATCAAGTCTTCCATCATAACGGATGTTCATGATGGCTACATAAGGACGGGCGGCACCCGCTTGAGGCGCCGCCCGGTGGTGGGTTGAGGTCAGATCCGGTTTTCCCAAGCGGCGAGCTGATGTTCCTTCAACATGTCCTCGATCACCTGGGGGACGACGTTTCGGAACTTGCCTTCGTCGGCAGGGACGATGTCGATCATGCGATCGATCATCTCCTGCGCATCCATCTTGCCTTCAGGCGTAGCGAAGAAGTCGTCGAAGCCCTTGCGCAGATCGGCGCGCTTTGTGAAGTTGACCTCGTCGTCGAGCCAGCGGAACGGATTGTCCGCCATCGTCTCGTTATAGCCCGTGTAATAGGCGCCCGGATTGATGGTCTGGACCTTGATCCCATACTGGGCCAGCTCCTGTTGCATGGCTTCGGCGAATGCCTCCAGCGCATGCTTGGTCGAAACATAGGTGCCCCAGTTGGCCGGGGTAAACAGGCCGCCCATGGACGAAGTGAAGACGACCTTGCCACGCTTGCCCTCGCGGACCCATTTCTGGACAACGCCCTGGGTGAGGGTCAGTGGCAGGAAGACGTTGACCTCGTAATTCTTGCGGACAAGATCGACAGGCATTTCCCAGACCGGGCCGGCTTCGCCCATGCCCGCATTGTTCCAGAGTACGTCGAAGTCCCAGGACTGCGCCTGCTTGATATCATAAGGATCGGTCAGGTCGAGCCGCTCGACGCGCAGGTTGGTGAGGCCGAGGGCTGCGGCTTCCTCGCGCAGCGGGGTCACCTGCGAGGATACGTGGACGGTAGCGATGATGTTGTGTCCATTCTTGGCCATGCCGATGGCCGCTGCCTTGCCGAAGCCCGAGCCAGCGCCGGTAATTAGGATAGTCTTGGTGTTCATGATACATTCATTCCTTTCACATTCAGATGGGTTGATGGTTGTGCTTTGGTTGCTGTTCAGTTGCCGAGCACCGCTGCCGCGGCTTGGGCGATGTCAAGGTCCTGAGCTACTGCACCGCCGGATACGCCGACTGCGCCGATCAGGATGCCGCTGGTGTCCAGCAGAGGGAGGCCGCCTGCGAAGACCACCAGACCGCCATTGGTCTGCTCCAGGCCGGGCGAGGTACCGCCGGGTTTGGAGAATTCACCGATCGCCTCGGTGGGCATGCCGAACAGCGCGGCTGTTCGGGCCTTGCCGAGAGCGATGTCGATGGAGCCCAGAAGGGCACCGTCCATCCGGCCAAAGGCCTTCAGGTTCACGCCGGCGTCCAGGACTGCAATATTGACCGGAACGCCAATTTCTGTGGCCCGCGCCTCGCCGGCGGCTATGATCTTGCGGGCTTGATCTGCTGTAATCATATATATTCTCCTTTCTATTAGGAATAGTTGCGCTTGCATGGTTAATTATAATCTCGTTCGCTGATCCGAGCTTTTCAGAAAAGTCCATTTTTCTTGTCTATTCGGTTCAATCATGATACTTTTCGCAAAAAAATAGGCTGTGCAAAATTTTCACGGAAAATATGTGATGATTTTGCACAGCCTGCATTCCAATTGTTGATTTAATTAACAGAACCTCAAAAATGAACCATTGCTATTCAAAAACAATAAGTCCATCAGCATTGGTAACGACTGAACAAAAAGATACCCTAGCCCCACTTTCGCTATCATATCGAACCGGCATTTCGGGGCTGGATGAACAGATGAAACCGCCCACCCTTTTGCCATCATCTGAACAGTTAATTCGCTTGTAGGCTTAATCCACCCACTCCCTCAAATTGCCTTCGCTATCATATCAAATCCCTTTTCCCTGTTGCCGATCATCACGAACAACCCGCCGCCCAGCATGACCACTATTCCAATAGGATAGGATAGCGCCTGGACCAATCCTATTACCGGTTCAAAGGCGTGCACAACCCGTTCGTACAGTTTACTAGTCATATACCGTTCAACCTTTCCTGTTTCTTTGAAATAAGGTGCTGCAATCAATAAACCACTTATAAATTGGCTAGAAATACTACCCGAAAGGCTAACCTCGCCTCCAAATATTTCTTGACCTTTAATTAGCAATGGATAGTGACCTTCATTCCTCAAATATTTTATTTCAGCACCAAGTTCCCTTAAGGCATCTATTAATGGTGAAACAGGTCTTTTACTCATACTTTTACTTGCTTCAATTTCCCATATCCCTTCACTAGATACAGCTAATGCTCCAGGTAAGAACCTAGCAATTGTACCTGCCGCACCAATATATAAATTACCCGAATCCCATTGGCCACCTTTTCCCTCAATGTAAGCTGTCTCATTTTGAACATCTACATTTACACCCAATTTTTTTAAGGAATCTATACACCAATACGAATCATCGCTTTTTAAGATACCCGAAACTTTAGACTTTCCATTAGCTAAAGCACTCATAATTAGAGCTCTATTTGTTAAACTTTTACTTCCGGGAATAGTAATCGAGCCATCTATTCTACTTTTACTTGGTGAAACACTTACTTTAGTTACATTTTTTAATGGTGTCCAAGGACTTCGGGCTCTTGCATCAAATTTATGATTCTCCACTTTAAATCATTTTCATTTTTATTAATTTTAACAAAACCTATAAAAATAGCCCTCCTCACAAGACAAGGGCCTTTTTTGTTACTTGAGGAATACCTCATAATACCATTTACGAGCTTTTAACCATTTTTCAAACTCTGCTCTCATTACCGGACTAAGGCCACCAGATAAAGCACGAGGATTTTCTCCATCAGTTGAAAATTGAATCTGTCCCCACCATTTCTTAGACTTGAAAAACTGTGATATTAATTTGACAGAATCGGGGCTTAAGCCACCAGTAAGAATTTGAACTGATTCCTGCGTTTTAGGCTTGGTAGCTGCAGTTGGTTTTGCCACTGGTACGTAGTCAACTCTAAAGTATTCACAAACTGCAATAGCAACCTCTTGAGCGCATTCTTTCTGGAATTCCACATTTAGCATGAGCCGTGCTTCTCTCAGGTTGTCCATGAAGCCAAACTCAAATAGTACTGCCGGCATATTTGATTCTCGAGTCATGTGCAGGTTCTGCTTTACAAGCCCTCTATTCTTCTGAGGAGTACCTCCAGAAAGATGCTTAAGAGCTATTCGAGCAAAATTAGCAGCTGCGCCTGTTGGGCTTTGAACATGGGCAGAAAACCCTTCAGCTTTAGATGTTGCAAACTTCCCAGTGATTGCGTTGAAGTGACCGCTTATAAGCAAATCAGCCTTTGATCTATTAGCTAAGTCAGTACGTGTTTTTAAAGGAGTGTCAGAATCAGTTGGGGCAAGTTGTAGAGTCCTAAAGCCACACCGTCTTAATTCAATTTCTAAGTACTTTGCAAATGCACTATTGAACTCGTTTTCTTTCACTTTCCGTCCCAATTCCGGGAGTATATCTGTTTCTTTACCTGGTGTTCTTAAACCATGGCCGTCATCAATTACAATTAACTTTGTCATTTAAATTCCTCCCAAAATAAAAAGCCACCCGGAGGCAGCCTTATTTTTTCATTAATCCTTGCGCTTGAAGTGCTTTTTTCTGCAACTGAGCTTTTTTGCTAATATGAGTGTTTTTCCAAACGGCATATAGATTGATGACAAGAGCCACGAATGCAGCTGCGGCAAACACGAAAGCATTTATACTTGCTTCAGTAAACCACTCGAATGAAATACCAATTGTTCCGAAAAAGAAAAGAAGGGCTGTAAGGAACCCTCCAAGTAAAGTGAATGTATCTTTCATCATTTTAAATTCCTCCTCTAAGTGCTGTGAATACGATTGCTATTACTCCCCCAATTGCTGCAACAATAATAGCGTTTGTAATGGATCTTCTGAGCCATTTTGTATCTTCCTTGATGTCCCTGAGTGTATCCTTAATATCCTTAATATCACGTTCATGAAAAGCTGTAACTTGCTTCAGTTTCTCTATTTCTTCTTTGGACTTTTCAGATTGTGATTTAAGGTCATCTATTTCTTTTTGAATGGATTGTTTCCATAGATCCATGACACTCTCCTCCAATTCTGACGCCCCCTTTTATTTTTTTTCACCGCGATAGATCACCTCCTTAGTTAGAAAGAAAATTCCAAGCGCTGGGAGATTTAAGACAAACAAAAAAAGCCTTTAGGCTTCTGATTCGGTGCTATGCTTATTTTTCAATTCTTCAATTTCATCTTTAAGTATCTTTTCTTTTTCTTTCGATGATTCCAGCTGCTGAGTCAGCATCTCTATATTCCCTTGAAGTTGATTGCACTTTGTTTCATGTTCTTTTCCGATAGCATAATAAAGAGCTCTTTCCTCAGAAAGTCTACTAATCTGATTTTTTAGATCTTCCACCATGTATTTAACGTCGGCCTTCATGCTCCTTCCTCTGTTAGATGGCCTAGACCTTCATCAATAAGAATATGCTTTACCTGTGGCTTTAATTGTTCGGGAACATTTGAATACGTCCATTTCCCTTTCATAATGTAAGTGGCATATAACATTGCTAACACATCACTCAACTCCCTTTCCTCCAAATATTAGATTGGATAATTCTAAAATCGAAATCCCGTTCATTTCATCTGCTGTAATTTGATTTTGTGAATCTGCTATTTCTTCTCTTATTATTGCAATCTCTTCAGTTGTAAGGCTCTCAATCCATTCGTTTCTTTCAAAACTCCATTTAGGTACAAAAAACCCCCCGATCTCCCCACGGTTTAAAGTGGTTATCAGGGATTTTTTGATTATCAGTTAAAAGGACAGAGTCAATGACATTTCCTTCTTCATTTACAACTATATACTCCTCCATTTTCACACCTCTTATTTTTCAGCCTTAAATACTACGCTAGACAATGAAACCCAGCCTGTTCCGCCTGACATCTCCTATAAAATAAAAGCCCCTCTTCGGGCTATTATTTTCACCATAAAACCGAACGTACTTTCCCTATATTTATAATAGGGCTTCTTTTACAGCTAAAAACAGAACATACATTCGATTAAGGAGGCACTCTCTTGAAATATGTAACAACTTTGTTAGAGGATTGGATAAAAGTTTTTTACAACAATATAGGTATTTTTCATCCTCATCAACTAGATTTATTAGATATCGCAAATCGTATAGGATTACATGTCGAGCTTCAGGATTTTTCAAGTCGTATCTTTAGGAATGAAATAATAATTGATAATAGAATTTCATCTGCTGAGCAGTGGCAAGATTTTGGACATGAACTATGTCATTTATTAGGCAAGAAGCGAACCAATTATTACTTCTAGGTAATCAAATTTTAGACATACAAGAAGCAAAATCTGAAAACTTCTCCATGCATTTTTGCATTCCCACTTTCATGTTGTTAAATTTTCAAATAAACGATTTTTTGAATGTACAGGCAGGAGTTCCCCTTATTTCAAAAAAGTTTAATGTTACTACAGAGTTTGCAAGGAAGCGCCTTATATTGTTTAAAAATCAGATTATACAAACGAAGATGGACGAAGAGTTTAAAAGGCAAATGAAAACACTATATCCAAAAGTTAACCCCGATAATTATTCTGATGAAACTAAGGCAATACTTTCAAAATTAAGAAGTCAAGTTGCAGCTAAGGAGAGAGTAATGAATGCCTAGACAACGAGTATATTACGACTATGTAAATGGTGATCTCGTACCATATTGGTATGTACTTACCTTTAAACAAAATGAGATTTCTTGGGATAGGAATAGGTTTTTCTTTGATGCAATTGCACCTTTTGAGTATTTTAATCGAGATCAATATAATGATTCAATTTTAAGTGTATCTATCTTCAAGTCTGATTTGATCTTCAATCAAAATATTCCAAACAGAGTTGGAATCGATTTAAGAAATGTAAGCCAACGGATTAGAAAATACAATTTATGCCCTTCAGAAATCAGACAATTTATTCTACCTATTCCAGATATTGAAGAAGTACTAAGATTACTTCCAAACAGAAGAAAGAAATCTTTTGTCATAAATGTTTAGAAAAATTAAAGGGGGAATTGAATATGAGCAGTTTTAGACCTGTAAGACCTGGCACTTACGAATTCAGATTAGAGTTGGGATATGATTCAGCAGGGAACCGAATTCGCAAGTTTAAAAACCTACCTTGCAAAAACGATAAAGAAGCAAAGAAGCTTCTTGCTCGCCTTGAGGTTGAACTAATGGATGGGGTTTTCGTCGATAACAACAATATTAACTTTGAAATGCTCTACATGAAGTGGAAAGAGGAATATGCTCCATATCGATTGGATCCAGGCACTTACGAGACATATAAATATGTGATTGAAAAATCAGTTCTTCCAGAATTTAAAAAAGCTAGGCTGCAAAAAATTCTAGCCAGGGATATTATTAGATTTTTAAATAAGGAAGAAAAAAATGGTGTTGGTCAATACGCACTTGAAAAAAGACACCGGTGTATTCGAAGTTTATTCCGCTATGCTGCTGAATTTGAATATATAAAAAAGGATATCTCCCTTGACGTACCTAAACCAAAAGTTAAAGCTCGTAAAAAAGATTACTATGATGAGGCCGAAATGATGAAGGTTTTTAAAGTTATTAATAATGTCCTTACCCATCAGAGACTTATGATTACATTAGCTTTAACAGGAGCATTGAGACGTGGCGAGGTTCTCGCAATAGATATGGACAAGGATTTAGACTTTGAGAACAACACTATAAAGATACAAAGATCCGTTCAAAAGACAAAAGAATTCGGGCTGCGGATTAAATCAACTAAAACAGATGAAGAAAGAATAGTGACATTTGATGAAGTGACAATGAAAGAAGTATATGAGTACAGGAAAGAACGAAAAATAGAAATAATGAAAATTAGAGATGAGTACAAGGGTTTTAAAACTGTAAAAGGTGAACATGTGAATCTCCTTTTCGCCAATTTAGATGGCACTCCCTACTCCCCTTCTTCTGTTAGTCAGTTTTGGCAGCGAATCGTGAAGCGATACGACCTTAAGAAAATTGCTTTTCATGACCTTCGACATTCATCTGCGTCCTATTTATTAAGTGAAGGTTTTAGTATGAAAGCTATCCAAGAAAGACTTGGTCATAAAGATATTGGGACCACGATGAACTTATATACACATGTCACTAAAAAAATGGATTCAGACGTTGGAAATGCCTTTTTAAAGGTCAGAAATTAAATCGGTCAGTCGTTTAGTCAGTTAATTCTTTTTAAAGACAAATAAAAGGGTCTCCCATCGGGAAACCCTTTTATATCAACGTTTATAGGTATATGACCTGTGAGGGATTCGAACCCCCGACCCCTTCCCTGTCAAGGAAGTGCTCTCCCACTGAGCTAACAAGTCGCAGTATGTAGTGTTGCTGACAAACTCTATTATATGAGGCTGCGTGCGCAATGTCAATAAAAATTATTCACGCTCTCCACCGCTTCTTTTTGTCTGCTGCAATGAGTTTATCACATGGTGGTGGAATACAGATGAGGGTTAAAATTAAAATCTATACAGAGTAGGTGTGTCCGTTTTGTTTTATCGGTAAAGCACCGTCGAAAGAAGCGATTCAAACCCAGAGGATCTTGGATAAATTCCCTTTTATCATCTTTATTAGATAATCAGGAATCTAACCAGAATGGCAAGAATAGATACTGAAAAAGAATCCTATACAAAAATAACGGAAGTACCTATGCAGTTTAGGCCCTTTTTCATATCAGTATCTACTTTCATCACCTCTACAAAACTCAAAGAATATTTTACCATATATCCAGAATCCTATTCGACTCATTTCCCGGACAATAATCGACGTAATACCTAGATATCATCTGGGGTTGCTGTTTAAAAAAGCATGAAAATCAAGTTGATTTTCATGCTTCATCAGTTTATTATGCCTGCTGTACTATTTTCTGATCTTTATCTCTATTCATAAAGAACTGTGCAGCAAACAATCCTGCAAACATAATTAGACCGACTGCATCTGAAATTCCCTCTGGATAGATTAATAGCAAGCCTGCAATGATAGCCAGGACTCGTTCCAACCAGTTCATAGGTCTCATCCAATAGCCTATGATTCCAGCACCAATTGCAATCATTCCCGTGAGTGCTGTAAATACAACCCAAATGACTTCTGGGACTGTTGTATCGATTAATAGCATTTCTGGGGAAAGAACAAAGATGTATGGAATGATAAATGCTGCGATAGCAAGCTTCGACGATTGTATCCCTGTACGAATAGGCTCTCCTCCGGATACTCCGGCAGCAGCAAAAGCTGCTAGTGCCACCGGCGGTGTAATATCTGCAATGATTCCAAAATAGAAAACAAATAGATGGGCAGCTAAATCCGGATAGCCCATGAATATAATAACAGGTGCTGCTATTGTTGATGTGATGACATAGTTTGCCGTTGTTGGTGATCCCATTCCTAAAATTAGGGATGCGATCATTGTGAAAATCAATGTTGGTATAATGTAGCCTTGTGCAAGGTCAATTAACCCATTTGCAAGCGTTAACCCAAGTCCTGTTTTCGTAACAATTCCAACAATGATACCTGCAGCTGCAGTTGCCGCCGCTACAGACAAAGCTGTTCTTGCACCATCTACCAATGCTAAAATGATAGCTTTGGGACCCATTCTTGTTTCTTTATTTATAAATCCGGCTACTATGGCGATTAAAATCGAATAAAGTGCAGCATGCATTACTGGAATACCTGTCATTAACAAGATGATAATCGCTAAAATCGGAAGCAAAAGGTAGATTTTCTTCGCGACTTCTTTACGGTTAGGCATTTCTTCTTCTGTTAATCCCCGCAGTCCTAATCGTTTCGCCTCAAAATGTGTCATGATCCAAATTCCAGTGAAATAAAGGATAGCTGGAATGGCTGCAGCTTTTGCAATGTCCCAGTAAGTGATGCCATTTCCAATAAACTCCACCATCAAGAAAGCAGCTGCTCCCATAATTGGCGGCATTAATTGACCACCAGTTGAAGATGCTGCTTCAACAGCCCCGGCAAATTCCTTTTTATATCCTAATTTTTTCATCATAGGAATGGTGAATGCCCCAGAGGTTACAACGTTCGCAACTGAGCTTCCGCTGATTGTGCCTTGCAGGGCACTTGAAAAAATGGCTACTTTAGCCGGTCCGCCGACTCTTTTTCCAGCGATTACAGCTGATAAATCATTAAAATATTGGCCTACACCTGTTTGAATTAAGAAGGAACCGAATAACAGAAACAAGAAAATAAATGTTGCCGAAACCCCTAGAGGCGTTCCTAAAATACCTTCTGTTGTGAAAAACATCGTCTGAACCAATCGTTCGAGACTCAAGCCCCCATGCTGAAGAAATCCTGGCATATATTGTCCAAATATCCCGTAAAGCATAAAAATAATGGCAATAATCGTAATAGGCAGGCCAACCGCTCTTCTTGTTGCTTCTAGAACGAGCAGAATCGCAATAATTCCAATTGCAAAGTCAGTTGTCGTTAAGATTCCAACGCGCATTGCGATATCTTCCATAAAAAGCGGCCAATATGCCCCTACGACAATACTGAGCAGTGCGAGCACAATATCATACCAGCCAACTTGCCACTTGCCGGTTTCTTTCTTTTTCTTACTTAAAGGGAATAATAGAAAAATAAGCGCAAGTGCAAATCCTAAATGGACGGAACGCTGAATTTGAGCAGTAAATACGGAAAAAATAGCTGTGTACAATTGAAAAAGGGAGAATGACAGCAAACCGAGGAATGCAATCCATCCCATAATTCCTGTGAGCTTTCGCGTTGCAGCTTCCGGATCGTACTTTTCGAGAATTTCCTGCTGTTCTTCAAGTGATAAAAACTTTATTTCTTCATCCTTCATTCATTTTCACTCCTTTCAAAAGCTGAAAAAGATTCATGGTTTCATAGCTGATTCTGATCCATGTACCGGGTTCTATGTATTTTTTCAATTCATATTCTTTTCCTTTGTATACTGCTCTATGATTGGCTACTACCTGTCCCGTGCTGAGGTCAATAAACGGAAATGTCCGATTCATATTTGAAATGATATACCGGCCATTCTTTCTCTCAAAAATTTCTTCACCCTCAGGCCCGGATGGCATGCCTACTGCAAAGGTGTCATATGAAAGCTCAATTTGTTTGATCTGTTTATTCGAAAGTTCATACGTTTCAATGACATCAGTCAGATGAATGGAATGTGTGTACTTGATCTGAAAGGTATCCATATCTTGAACAGAAATGTAGGCTAATAGCTTCCTTGTATCTTCGTAATGAAAAGCAACGGTTTTCTTAAACGGGAAAAAAAGGAGGAGAATAATTGAGATGAAAAGCATGGAGACTGATAATAGCTTCTTTTTCATCCTTTTCCCCTCCAAAATTAAGCGATAGACCGCAGTTTCGCTGCGGCCTATCCCTTAAACCATTATTTCAATACGCCTTTTTCTTTGAAGTATTTCTCTGCACCAGGATGCAGCTTTAAGTCGCCGATTCCTTCAAGAGCCGTGTCTGCTTTGATTAATTTTCCTTTTGCATGAGCGATTTTATCTGTGTTTTCAAAAATTGATTTTGTAATGTCGTATACGAGATCTTCATCAAGCTCATCTTGAACAACTAGCATCGCTTTTACAGCTACTGTATGAACGTCTTCACCAATCTTGTATGTGCCGCTTGGTACTACATCCTCTGAGTAAAAAGGATATTTTTCGATAAGCTCTTTCACTTTGTCAGCTTCAAGAGGAACGACAACGACTTCATTTTGAGCTGAAAGGGTTTCAACTGCAGCTGTCGGTGTTCCGGCTGTTACGAATGCCGCATCAATGCTGCCGCCCTGAATTCCTTCTGTTGACTCATCAAATGAAAGGTTTTGAGCCTGAATATCATCTACTGTCAAACCATGAACTTCTAGAACTTGAGTAGCATTTAAATAAGCTCCTGAACCGATTGCTCCAACGGAAACCTTTTTGCCTTTTAGATCTGCAACGGATTTAATTCCGCTTTTTTCCGTTGTGATTAATTGAACTGTTTCGTTATATAACGTACCAAGTCCCAGTACGTTATCAATCTTGTTATCTTTAAACATACTCTCGCCTTTTAAAGCATAAGTAGCAATATCTGTTTGAGAGAATGCAATTTCAGCGTCTCCGCTTTTTAAGGTTTGCATGTTTTCAACAGAAGCTCCTGATGACTGAACGGTTGCCTTGTAATCTGTGCTGTCAGAAATAATATCTCCAAACGATCCGCCAAGAGGGTAATATGTACCACCCGTTCCGCCTGTTAAAATCCGCAGCGTTTTTGGCTTGGAATCGCCAGAACCACCGCCGGAACCTGATGTTGCATCGTTTCCGCCACATGCAGAAATAATCATGATAAGAGCAAGCAGCATCACTACAAATAAACTTTTACCCATTTTCACTAGGAAATTTCCCCCTTTTTGTCATTTAATTGTAACATTATCACTTTTTTATATTACCATATGTTCAGAGATAATTGTCAATCTATTCTTACTATTGGAAATTTATCTAATATAATACTATTTGAGGCGGTTCTATATGTAACATCTAATACTATGAGATTTAGGTAGATTTCATTAAATAAGCCTGCAAATGAGCAGAGACTTATTTTTACTCCCTAAAATAATGTAGCTGACAGTATTCAACCGCATATTTTAAAAAACCATGGCAGTCAATTGCTCTATGCAGACGATTCTTGTATAAAGATTCTTCTTAATTTTTTATTATGATGCCTTCTTTCATTATTCGGTGCCACTTTTCCGGAAGTGTAATGAGAAGTCGTTCTGCAGCTTCTATTTTTGAAACGATTTCCTTTGTTTCTAAGGGACAGATGATTCTGCACAGAGTCAGGATTGTGAACTCAGCCATTTCAGCAGATAAAAAGAGATACGGCTTTTTTAATTTGCCTGACTAATAGTGATTGATATTTCCTTTCATGTTTTCCTCTATATCCGCCCATTTCACATCAATTTCAAGCTTTTCTGAAGGAATGCCGTAAAGAGTGATTCCATAATGATTTAATATCCACCATGTTACGGCATTTACATCCCAATGACCGGTTGTGGTTTTTCCATTCGAGCAATATGGATATGGAGAAAGTTGGCTGTAGTTTTTACCCGTGTCAGTTAGCTGCAGATACATGCCGTCTAACCGTTTTCCATATGTGATTTTTTATTTAACTTCTCATACACACTCTTCAGACGGGTTAATTCTTCAGCTGTCAGCTCTTTTCTCAATAGCACAATAAAATCAATATCGCTCGTACCCTCATGATAGGCACTCATGGCGATGGATCCATATATGTAGATGCCGCTGATAATATCACCGAATTCATAGACTAAATTTCGGGCAAAGTAAGCAATAAAATTATGTAAATCATTTGGTATTTTACGTTGCAGCTTATTCATCTCAAACCCTCCATTTTATTCAATTATATGTTATGGATGGATGGATGGATGGATGGATGGTTGGTTTTGATTTACTTTGACAAAATATATTTCATTGACATAAAACCAAATGGATTTATATAATCAAATACGAAACCAAATGGTTTTATATTTACGATAAGGAGAATACATGATGAATCAAACTAATTTACAGGACATTACACAGACTGTTGTCTACAACGCTCCCATTGAAAAAGTATGGAATGCCGTTTCCACCTCTGAAGGAATTGCCGCATGGTTTATGCCGAATGATTTTCAGCCCGAAGTTGGCCATGAATTTCACTTGCAATCCCCGTTCGGCCCGTCACCATGTAAAGTGATCCAGCTGGAGCCCCCTCACCGGCTTTCATTTACATGGGATACAGATGGCTGGATCGTCTCTTTCTTATTGAAAGAAATGGAAGGAAAAACGGAGTTTACCCTTATCCATGGCGGCTGGAAGCAACCAGACACGATTCTGCCAAAAGCCAATGAAAAAGCCTCTGTCATTCGCGACCGCATGAATCACGGCTGGATTAAGATTATCGAACGCCTGGGAGAGGTTGTTGGAAACTAGTGTCATCTTCTGCACAAAAATATGATGTTTTTCAGGCTATCGCTGATCCAACGCGCCGAGAAGTGTTAAAGCTGCTTGCAGAAAAAGAGATGCCGATCTCTGAAATCACTAGCCATTTTCAAGTAACCCGAACAGCGATTGCCAAACATCTTCACATTCTTTCCGAGGCTGAACTTGTAAGCGGGAGAAAAACAGGAAGAGAAAAAAGGTACAGGCTTCATCCGGAGCCGCTTGCGGAATTACATGAATGGCTTTCCTATTACGAGCAATTCTGGAATAACAAGCTGTCTATACTGAAGCATCTTGTTGAGGAGCCTAATGAAAACGAGAAATGAAAGACCATTTGAACAGCGTCCCTTAAAAGGGACGCTGTTCTTTTTTAATATTTCAAGAAGTATTCTCAAATACTGAGAAAGAATCACGTAAAAAATCAGACAAAAGACTCATTTTCCCCTTTTTTCATTTTATTCTATCTTTCAGCGGGTATATCAAACCTATTACATTATTCAGGAGGTTGTTAAATTGAAAGCTGTCACATTTCAGGGAATGAAGGAAATGAAAGTGAAGGAAGTTCCTGATGCCGTGCTTCAGAAAAAAGACGATATCATTGTCAAAATTACCTCAACGGCCATTTGCGGATCAGATTTACATATTTACCAAGGAGCCCTTCCTGCTGAAAAAGACTATGTTGTTGGCCATGAACCAATGGGGATTGTGGAGGAAGTCGGGCCAGAAGTAACAAAAGTTAAAAAAGGCGACAGAGTTGTCATCCCATTTAATATTTCCTGCGGAAGCTGCTACTATTGCAAGCACGACCTTGAAAGCCAGTGTGATAACTCAAATCCCAATCCAGAAATTGATACAGGCGGTTACTTTGGATTTACAGAGAGGTACGGGAATCACCCGGGCGGTCAGGCTGAATACTTAAGAGTGCCGTTTGGAAATTTCATGCCTTTTGTCATCCCTGAGTCTGTTGAGCTTGAGGATGAAGCCTTGCTGTTTATGTCAGATGTTTTGCCTACTGCGTATTGGAGCATTGAAAATGCCAACGTAAAAAGCGATGATGCCGTTGTGGTGCTTGGCTGTGGACCAGTTGGGTTAATGGCTCAAAAGTTCGCCTGGATGAAGGGTGCTAAACGGGTCATTGCTGTTGATAATCTTCCTTACAGATTAGAACGGGCAAAAAGAATGAACAATGTTGAAATCATCAATTTTGATGATTTTAAAGATACAGGTTCTCACATCAAAGAACTGACAAGCGGCGGAGCAGATGCCGTGATCGATTGTGTCGGAATGGACGGGAAAAAGTCAGCACTTGAAGAAATCGGCCAAAAGCTGAAGCTGCAAGGCGGAACACTCAGCCCGTTTGAAATTGCGATGAATGCTTTCAGAAAGTTCGGGACCATTCAGCTGACAGGTGTATATGGTTCAAAATATAACATGTTCCCGCTTGGCAATATTTTCGAACGGAACATCAATCTTAAAATGGGACAGGCACCTGTTATTCATTACATGCCAATGCTATTTGATATGATTACATCAGGAAAATTGGATCCAACTGAAATTGTCTCTCACAGAGTTCCTTTAAGCAAAGCCAGTGAGGCTTACAAAATTTTTAATGATCATGAAGATGACTGTGTGAAGGTTGTTTTAAAGCCATAAATTCATAAAGAAAAAGCATGCAGCATTTTGTCGCATGCTTTTGTGTGTCTGCAGGTATCTTAATCCCTGCGATCTCTATCTTTTCTTCTAAGACCTAACAGCCCTGCTAAACCTAATAAACCAATCCATCCCATGTCCATATTATCGTCAGCTGCAGCGGCCGTTTCTGTATTTACATTTCTTGTGCCTATATTATCGTTTCTGTTATTGTCGTTATTTTCTGCCTGGACGTTTACACCAGACATCATAACCGCGATAACCATTGTACATAGGATCATCATTACATTTTTCTTCAAGAGAACACCTCCATTTTTTATTATTATTCTCTTCATACAAGAATTTTTTATTCTTCTTTTTTATATTTTAAAAAAACAGTATCAATTAAATCATCTGGAGCAAAATAGAATTTGTAGTTTTTAAAATATGAAATGGAGTGAATGGGTATTCTCAGCGGAAATCCTACAGATGAACCAATGCATTATGGAGAGGTATTCGGAGTATGGAGTGCGTTATCTGTTGCAAAAGCATCTCATGCAGCTTATCAAGTTTATTACTATCACACTGGTGATGCCGATTTGAAAAAATTAATTGATCAAATCATTAAAAATAATATTTTGCCTTGCATTGAAGAACTTGAAACACTTTTAAAAAAGAATGAGGTCGGTTTGCCGCCTGCCCCCCCTGAAAGACCAAATGCAAACTTAGAAGAAATCCCTGCGGGAGCGCGCATTTCAGATTCAGAAGTGGCTATGAGCATCTCTAAAGACCTTGCTCAAGGATTAGTAGCTGACAGTACCATGATTGGACAATGTATTCGAGAAGATATTGCCCAGCTGTTTACTCAGTATCATGCTAAAAAAGTTCAATACGGCGGGAAAATCCTTCAATTAAATAAAGAAAAAGGCTGGTTAATTCCGCCTCCTCTTCATTTAGATAAATAATGAAAAACAGGCAGTAGTTTCTTGCTGCCTTATTTTACTTTAAAAAGGAGTCAGGACATGTACTTTTATAAAGAAGATTTAATCAATATGATTGTTCCGGACAAACCGGATCCTGCTGCGGCAAAAGTTTTACAGGAAACATTGGGCGGCCAATTTGGTGAAATGCGGACAATGATGCAATACTCTTTTCAAAGTGCCAATTTCAGAGGAAAAGATAAACAATACAGAGATTTGATCAGAGGCGTTTTTCTAGAAGAAATCAGCCACGTAGAACTTGTTCAAACAACTATTAATCAGCTTTTAAATGGATCAGGTGAAGTAGATGATGCAGGAAATTCCGGTCCTAGTCAAGCACCTCTTGCAGACCCTGTCATGCATGGAAATCCTCATCATTATATTATTGGAGCACAAGCTTCACTGCCTGTCGATGCTGGAGGGAATCCATGGAACGGATCATGGGTGTACAGCCACGGAAATTTAATCAGCGATTTGCTTAATAATGTAATCCTGGAATCAACAGGTGTTCTGCAAAAATCAAGAATTTATGAAATGAGCTCTAATAAAACCTTCAGAGAAACCCTTGCATTTTTGATTGTCCGCGACAACGCCCATCAAAATGCATTTGCCAAAGCTCTTGAAACATTAGGAGTTAACTGGGGCAAGATATTTCCAATCCCAAATTATGATATTAATAAGTACCCTGAATGCCGGAAATATGTGGAGATGGGCTTTCATAATGCACAATTTAATTTCCGGCTTGATTCAACCCGTATTGGCGAAATTTTCAGCGGAGAATCTCCTAGCAGAGACAGCGGTGACTTACAGGTTACAGATCCCCCAAAAGGCTATCCTGTACCAGATTTTCCAGTTATACCGAATGAACACAGCCCTGGCATTAACGATATCAATCAATAAATACTAAAAACGGCCTTTTCCTCAGGGCTGTTTTTCATGTTAGGATCTTTATCAATAAAGTTTTTGATAATAGCTGAAATGGATTCGATGGCTCTTGTCATAACTCACCTCATAAGAAACGTTCTTCTTTTTGTTACCACCGCTTCATGTCGGCGAAGTGATCTGTGACTGGTTCGAAAAAAATACAAAATTAATTAATTATCATTAAGGCTGGAATTCGACTATCAGTTTTTTACAATCACACTTACCTTTCTTACACGATTTTTTATAGGGTTTGTAAGAAAAATTTCAAATCAAGGCAATGGATCAAGGATAAAGACCTCTCAATCTTGAGAGGTCTTTTTTTGGCAGAAATCATTCAATTCGGAAGATTTTTCGATTGTGCTGGAGCATATGAATTCACCATCTGCTGCATATCGCCTTCTGTAAGCTGTGGAACCTGATAATAGTGATGCTTATTTTGGTAAATCGAAATCTCATAAGCCATTTCAATGCAATTTGGAATGGTATCAGCCAAAACTCTTCTGACAACCGGGTTTGCTACCTCTGTCGTAGCCATACCTTTTAAAGACGCAATTGATTTTACAGAGCCGAGCATGAGGTCTGAAATAACCTGATCATTTATTTCCTCAGGCATCTTCATCGGCTTCATCGGCGGTGAAGGTTTAAGGCCATAAACAAAGTCATTTCCCTGCTGCATATTGTAGACTTCCGTAGAAACTGAAGGCTTCATACCTGTCTGAAAACACTCAACAATCGTGTTGTATTCCGTCATCATAAATTGCTCTTGTCGGTTCATCATATCCAGAAGTTCCGGATCTTTAACATGCGGTTTTAAAATGGTATATAAGTTTAATGTATTGATGGCACCAGATAAAATTTCAGATACATCAAACATCTCATGTCCGCCATGGCTTAATTGGGGCGGCACAGCTCCAGTGTGCATGTTTTCAGATCCTGTATTGTTCATTGATTGATCCATTTTATTCATTCCTCTCTTATCATTTTAATACATACATACCTATTCTGTATCCGAGAGGGAAATCTATTCGTCTTTTCCTCATTCCATAATCCCTGCCTGTATCAGATGAACCGCTGCGTCTACCTCAAATTGAACAGAGCCATATTGCTTCTTCCAATCTTTGTAGCCAGCTTGTCTTAGCTCTTCCTTAATGCCGAGTGGATCGACATTTAATTTCTGCAGCTTTTCAAGCAAAGCTAGAGCTTCTTTTTCCAGCATTTTTTCTGTTTTCTTTTCAATTTTTTCAATATTCTTCTTTTGTGTAAGATCTAATCCTTCGCCTTCCATGACTCTTCCATCCATTTTTATGCTGACATTGAACTTATACCCGTTTATTGTTTTTTTAGGTTTGAACTTTGCGTTGGAGGAAAGATTTTGAATGCTGACCTCCCTGTCTACATTTAAATCGATTTCAATGATCCCTTTGCGGATTTTTTCATATAGGACTTTTAAAATATATCCTTCTTTCAGATTTATGGTATCGACTAAGCGATCTTCGTTAAAAAGAGCAACCCTTTCCGGAAGCGTAATGACCACAACAAGCGATGTATCTTTTAACAGCGAAATGAATTGACTTACAATGGGCGGCACCATTCTGCGAAGCGCCTGCGGCATCACAATGTATCTTAAGGTTTGTACATATGTGAGTCCTGAAGAACCAGCCTTTTATTCAATGCATCCTTTAAGAAGCAGACACAGTCTGTTTTTTTCCATTTACTGTACAAAAAGGCGCATTTCCTCGTATACTAGACAGAAATACATGACAAGGAGTGTTTAAGTATGAGTCAATCTAAGGCAAAAAAACAGCGATTGAAGAAATTGCGCGAAGGAGAAAGAAATCCGGAGGCTGGAAGAAGCCCATTTGTTTTTCAGGATTTGCGCACTAGACAAACAAAAACAAAAAAAGAGCAGCTATTTAAGCAAAAATACAAGAACCATTTCCAGGGAGACGGAAAAGATGGTTCTTTTTATTTTGCCTCAGAACGGCTCTTTACATAGTAATTTGTGATGGCTAAATATTCTCTAGTATAAGATTTTAAGATAGCCATTTTTGGCGTTTTAGCTGCGAGCCCTTTGGCATCAAGACCAAGATCTTTTGCAGCCATGCATGAACGGTAGATGTGGAAATCATTTGTAACAATGAGACCTTTTTTTGCACTTGGAGGAAGCATTGCTTTTGAGAAGGTCAAATTTTCTATCGTACTTGTAGACTTTGATTCTTTTATTATACGGGATTCCTCTATTCCATGATCTTGCAGGATTCTGCTGATGGCCTCTGCTTCCGTTATTTCTTCGCCTGGCCCCTGTCCCCCTGAAGCAACCACAATCGCATTTGGATTTTCTATTAAATACTCTGCTGCTGCATCCGCCCGGTATTGCAGGGCAAGCGACGGAACCGTGCCATTTACCTTTGCACCGAGCACAATTAAATAATCACGTCTACAATCGGCTTTTCTGAACTGTACCTGTGGATGTTGTAATGTAAAAAGCCAGTATAGATAAGGCCTATTGCCACCAGTGTGAAAAGAATCTTTCTAATTGGTATCTTTATTTTCATTCAGGTTCGTCCATTTATTGTTTAATAGGTTATAGGTTCACTATAAATGATTTTACATGGAAAAAACTAGTAATTTTTCGATTTTCTTTTAAGTCGTATTAATTGCTCTTTTTCTGGCTGCTATGGTGCAGGTTCTTTACTTAGAGGATCAGGACTCCAACTCGCCTGAATCCCGTTTCAACTCTCCGGCAAAGAAAAATCGGCATCCCCCTTGCCAGCTATGGCAAAAAAGATACCGATTCAATTTTACGCATTTCTCACTTGATCTACAGGTGTTACTGCCTTTTTCTCTTTTGATAAAAACCATCCTGCTAATGCGATTCCAACAAGGACAACATAGAATGTGATTTTCCAAAGAGGAGATTTAGCGAATCCTTCAGGCAATACAGCGAGCTCAGGGTGAGACAACGTGTAAACTGAGAGCTTCACTCCGACCCATCCCACGATTCCGAAGGCTGCGATTTCCAGGCCAGGCTTCTTATGAAGCAGCTCCACAAAGAAGTTTGCCGCAAATCGCATGATCACAAGTCCGATGATTCCTCCAGCAAAAATGACGAGAAACTTGCCCCCATCCAAGCCGCCAATCTGAGGCAGACTCGTATTTGGAAGGGTAACGGCAAGAGCTACGGCTGCAAGAATTGAATCAACCGCAAAGGCAATATCCGCAAGCTCAATTTTAAGCACTGTTGTCCAGAATCCAGACTTTTTCTTGTCGCCCGGTTTGGCTTCATCTTCTTTTTTCTTAAAAACAAGTTTTCTCAATATATGATTTGCTGCGATGAACAACAAGTAAAGAGCACCAATTGCCTGAACCTGCCATACATCAACGAGATAAGAAATGGCGAAAAGGGATCCAAAGCGGAAAACAAACGCCCCTGCAAGACCGTAAAATAAGGCTTTCTTTCTCTGCTCTTCAGGAAGATGCTTCACCATGATGGCTAACACAAGGGCATTATCTGCCGCGAGCAGCCCTTCAATCGCAATTAACAGGAGCAGAACCCAACCATATTCCATTAACATTGTCATTTCCATCTAATTAGTCCTCCTTTATCGTAATAAAATCCTGATCCTTACTGATTACACCTTCATCAAAAACAAGTCTTGTATTAAAGTAATACGACCTCTCTTCAGTAGAAGCTGCTAAATCCTTAGGCAATCGGAAAATAAAATCGATCCGGTTCTGTTCATCTGACTCAATTTGTTTAGACGTTAAGATATTGGCTGTTTCTATAACCTTTTCAGTTCGTGATGACAAATCTGCCATAACTAAATCACAATCGATCCGTTTCAGCTGCTGCTCAATGACACCGCCTCTAATTAAAAAATAACCGTTTATGCATTCTCCCGGCTGAAACTCTTCCTTTGGCAGAATAAGATCAATCTGTGCTGAGCCTATTCCTAAAATCGACATATATTTTCTGAGTATCATTGGACATTCCTCCCTTTATGAATTTCCTTTTGAATATTTATCATCTATGCGTTTTTCAATTTTTTCGAGCTGGCGTTTATCTTTAAGCAGCTCCTCTTTGTTTTCTCTAATAAGCTTTTCAATTGAACCTCTGACTTTTTTCATTTTTTTCATCTCACCTTCCATGACATTTTTCGAATAAAAAAAACCTTTGCCTGTGATCCGGCAAAGGTTTTATCTGGAAAATAATAAAAGACCTTTACCGTTATAGGTAAAGGTCTTGCTAACAACGTAATAGTTGCCAATAGGGCCGGAAGCAAATGCTTCGAAATGACGACTCTATTGTAAAAGCTACTCCCCTTTAGGAGAACTATTCGATTTGTATACTCTCATCTTAAAGGCAATCTGAATTTGTGTCAACACTAAATAATAAGAATTTTGAATATCAGGCCAAGATCACACATTCATAAAAGCAGGCGGATACTTGACAACACCTGCTGCTTTATCAAGCGCACCCGGCTTTAACTCAGTCAGCATAAACACCTCATCCGGAACCTCAAACGGCGGCTTAATTCCTTTGCTGCTTGCAAGAACAAAACCAAACTTAGGATAAAACTCCGGATGTCCAAGAACGATGACTGAATCATAACCCAGTTCTCTGCAGTGTTTCAGTCCTGCACGTATGAGCAAAGAACCAACGCCCTCTTTCTGAAACCCCGGTTTAACCGCCATAGGAGCAAGGGCTAGTGAAGGCATCCCTTTCTGTCACTCATGCTCTTTGTCTATACCACCAATAGTTTACCGTAATTGCCCATTAAATTTCTATCTCTTAAATGTAGGAATGTACGCTCCCGGAAAAACATAAAGTGAAAGTAAAAAGGAGTGAAAAAATGCTTATAAAATTGAGTGTAGCAGGAGCATCAGGCGCATTTATTTTTCTTGCAGTCAATCTGGTCGGGACATTAAAAAAAGGGATGGTCACACTTGATGAAACAAACAAGACGCTTGCTGAGGTCAGAAATGCGGTAAATGGCCTGACCGAAGAAGCAGAGCAGCTGATACATACAGCTAATCAGATTACCGTTGATGTGAAAGGGAAAATTAAAACGGTCGATCCGCTGCTTGAATCCGCACAGGATGTGGGAGAAATGATTCATAATGTAACAAGCTCGATTAAACAGGTTGGTGCCGTTTTTGGCGGAAAACGGCACCCGCGCACCGAAGTTTCAGTAAATGAACCTCCAGTCCGAATTAAGGGGCCTGTTCACATTAATGTAAAGTGAAAAAAAGAGCGATTTGCTGACGGCAGATCGTTCTTTTTCTGCATTACTTTCCATAATGAAGATTTTACTTTCCAGTTTGTGTCCAATACTTGCCAATATGCATAAAATACTTTCTTCTTTATCAAAAATATTAACTTTTTTCCAAATACATCTAATGAAAGTAAAAAAATTAAATACAAAGGTTTCATTTTAGGTAAATTATAGTATTATATCTAAGTCTTTACTTACATAACTTTACTATCAGGGAGGTCATAAACATGCAAAAGTACAGAAGAAGAAATACACCAGCATTCACGTTCTTAGCCTATTTCACTTTTATTGCAGGTGTCGCATTATTTTGTATCGGTCTTTACAACGCAGACAATCTTCAGCTGAATGAAAAAGGATACTACATTGCCGTTATGATGCTTGTTGCAGTAGGAGCCATTCTAACTCAAAAAGTGACAAGGGATAACGCCGAAGATGACGAAATGATCGCCGAACAGGAACGCAAGCAGAATCTCAGCAAATCCATGGATTAATAGGCTGATAAATTGGAAGGTGCAGGTGTGTGCCTTCTTTTTTTCATTTGTTTAACTTCCTCTTAATCTGAAAGCAACTCCCACTGATCAAAATACATTGCATCAAGGTCAGTGTGTCAAATAGTGGAATCCTTAAGTGGCGAAGGATTGCTGTATGTTGCTCATTATCAAAGTTCTGGGATGGATATTTATAGCACACCAGACTTTCCGCCATCGATATTGACTGCTGTTCCCGTTATATAAGAAGCAGCATCAGAGGCGAGAAAAGTAATGACTTTAGCGGCTTCGTCCGTTTTTCCGATTCTACCAAGCGGAATTTGATGTTTGGGATCTGCTGCATATTGTTCCCAGGTTTGCTCTGGTGCTTCCATTTTCCACTTTTTTTCAATTTGATCACTTCTGATGAGCCCGATACAGACAGTGTTGACGCGAATGTTGTCAGGGCCAAGATCCTTGCTCATTGCTTTTGTTAGCGCCATGCCCGCTGCCCTGCTGACTGTTGTTGGCAAGGAAGATGCAGAAGGTGTTTTTGCAATAGAAGCTGTAACGTTAATGATGGAACCGCCTCCATTTTCCTTCATATGCAAAATGGCGTAACGTGAACAATGGATCGCACCGAATAATTTCAGGTCAAGATCCTGCTGCCAAAGGGAAGCATCTACTTTCTCAAATGGATTGGCTGAAGAAGTGCCTGCATTATTTATGAGGATATCCAGATGTCCGAAGTGTTCAGCCGTTTTATTAACAGCTTCTCTGCACTCATTTTCCTTTGTCATATCAGCTGCAATATAAAACACTTCTGATCCTGTTTCTTTTAATATTTGCAGTGCTGCCTGTTGCAGTTTATCTTCATTTCTTGCACAAATAGCTACGCTTACTCCTTCAAGAGCCAGGTGCAATGCCGTTTCATACCCAATTCCTTTACTGCCCCCTGTAATTAATGCCACTTTCCCTTTTAACCCTAAATCCATGTAAGAAACCCCTCTCTATGTTTCTCATTTTTTCCAAAAGACTCTGTCCGGATAACTCTAAGCATTTTAAAAAGAGCCTGCTAAAAACTATCAATCTATTCCACAGACTTCAGCCAATAGTTCGACTATGTGCATGCTCCGTATGTTATTTTCCTTACCCTTTCTTAATATGCCTAGGCTCATTTGCAATTGACACCCTGGATTTGAAGTGATGACAGTTGTTGCTTTTGTTTGCAGTACGTTATCCATTTTTTTATCAAGTATTTTCATTGAATCCTGATAATGAAGGAGATTGTATATGCCTCCAGAGGCACAGCAGCTGTCAGCGCCTTCCATTTCAAGAAATAATGCACCCGGTATTGACTGAAGCAGCAGGCGTGGCTCTTTATCTACCTTCTGTACATTTTTCAGATGACAGGAATCCTGATAAACAATTACACCAGACCAGTTATTCTTAAAGGGAAGCGGACCATATTGGAGTAGAATTTGACTTATATCCTTTGATTTTTTTACAAATTCCCCGGCAGATTCTCTCCATTCCTTTTCGTCTTTTAATAGATGATTGTATTCAATAAGTGCTGCTCCGCATCCTCCAGCATTATTAACATAAAACTCAGCACCTGATTGCATAAAAGAGCGGATATTTGATTTTGCCATCTCCTTGGCTTTTAGTGCCTCTCCTTGATGGGAATGCAGAGCACCGCAGCAATTTTGATGCTCTGGAATAATAACCTCACAGCCTACAGAAGTTAAAAGCTCTATTGTGAGCCGGTTGATGCGGGACATCATTGCATCCATGATACATCCTGTAAAAAAAGCAACCCGAACCTTCGTTTTCCCTTTTGCTGGAATGGCTGTTCCTCTGCGGTTTCTTTTAAACGGCGACTCTACAGCAGGAAGGACTTTTTCAAATTGTGAAAGTGGCTCTGATATCTTTTCTATCAGTTTCGTTTTTCCTGCAAGCTTGCTGAGTCCAGTTTTTTGGTACATCCACACTGCATTGCCCAGCGCTTTCATACGTTTCGGATAAGGAAATAGGTGATTAAGAGCCATATTTTTTAACAATCTTGGCGTTTTATTCGATAGCTTGGATTGTGACTCTTCTATTGCTTCTTTTGCCGCTTCTAGAATATGTCCGTAAGGAACGTCAACAGGGCAAGCTTTTTCGCAAGCACGGCAGCCTAAACATAGATCAATTGGTTCAGCCATGTGCTCATTGATGTTTATCTTGCCCTCTGAAGCCAATTTGACTAGATTGATTCTTCCTCGGGGAGATGCTGATTCTTTTCCCATAGATTCGTAAGTTGGACAAGCCGGCAAACAATAGCCGCACTGTATGCATTGGTTTGTCCAATCGTATGTTTTATCAAATAAACGTTTTTCCGTGCTGTTCGATTTTTCCCTTTCCAAAGGTATATTTCGATTCATTCTGTCAGAACCACCTTTGTTTGTCCAGGAGCCGGAAAAATTTTTCCCGGATTTAGAATGTTGTTCGGATCCCAGGCTTCTTTGATTTTTTTCATCATCGATAAACCGATTTCTCCAAGTTCCAATTCCATATACGGTGATTTTAACAGTCCAATTCCATGCTCGCCTGAGAGCGTTCCTCCAAGCTCTACAGCAGATTCAAAAATCTCGCTGATGGCTGATTCAACCCGCTTCATTTCCTCTATATTTCGCTTATCCGTGATAATATTAGGATGGAGATTCCCATCTCCTGCGTGTCCGAAGACCACAAGATTCAGGCTGTATTTTTCCCGGATAAGCTTAAGTCTTGCCATCATGGCTGGAATTTGGCTTCGCGGAACAGTCGCATCCTCTGATATTTTAGTAGGTCCCAGTTGAGTAATGGCTGGAGATACCATTTTTCTTGCATTCCAAATTCCTTGTCTTTCCTCCTCATTGTGTGCAATTTTCGCTTTCATTGCTCCAGCCTCTATGCACAGGACTTCACATTTTCTGATCTCCTCTTCAAGAGCTGCCGGGTGTCCGTCAACCTCTATAATAACGAGTGCTTCTGCATGAATATATAGCCCTGTTGGGCTGAAATTTTCAACGGCACGAATACATGCATTATCCATCAGCTCCATCGCTGAAGGTAATATCCCTGCTGATAAGATTTTCGTAATAGCTGATCCGGAATCTTCAAGTCTTTCAAAATAGGCAAGTAATGTCTGTCTCGCTTTTGGCTTTGGAATTAGGCGAAGAGTAGCTTCTGTCACAATCCCAAGTGTTCCTTCTGAACCAACAATCAATCTTGTCAGGTCATATCCTGTGACATTCTTAACCGTTTTCCCTCCGGTTCGGATAATATCACCCGTCGGAGTGACAACTTCTAAACCAATCACATATTCTTTTGTCGTACCATATTTCAGTCCCTTTGGTCCGCTGGAATTCTCCAAGAGATTTCCGCCAATTGTTGAAACATGGGAACTGCTTGGATCAGGCGGATAAAATAAACCGGCTGCTTCTGCTTTTTTATGAATTTCTGATGTAATGATTCCCGGTGACACAATTGCAAGAAGATTTTCACGGTCAATAATTAACTTATCCTTTATACGGGACATATCTAAGACCATTCCTCCTTTTACAGGAAGCGGTCCTCCGCTTAATGAAGTAGCAGAACCTCTTGGATAAACTGGAATTAAGTATTCATTTGCAAGCTTAACAAGCTGACTAATTTCCTGTGCTGATGCAGGCTGGATGACGATTTCAGGAAGATATTGTCCAAAAGAAGCATCAAAACTATAGGAGTGCCTCTCAGCTAAGTCCAAGAAAACTTGGTCATGCGGAATTATTTTCTTTATTTCGTCAATTATTTCTTGCTTCATGTTGTCTCCTCCCAATTGTGGCTGTATAAGAAGAAGGCCATTCAAACATATGAGTAATCTGAAAGCATCTTTACGACTTCTTTTCCTATTTCAATTGAAGCTGTAGCAGCGGGGGAGGGGGCATTGCAAACATGAATGGAATGTTTGCCATTTACGATATAAAAATCATCGACTAATGAACCGTCAATCCGAAGAGCTTGTGCCCTTACACCTGAGGGACCTGGTATTAAATCTTTTTCTGTAACAGCAGGCATGAGTTTTTGTACACCTTCAACAAACTTCTTCTTAAAGAAAGACCGATTCATCTCTTCTACTCCTTCTTTCATATAAAGTGAAGCTAGTTTCCAAAAACCTGAGTACATTAATACCTCTGCAGCATCCTGAAAATTGATGGATGTTTTTTTATATCCTTCCCGTTTTAAACTTAAAACGGCGTTAGGGCCAACATCTACCGTACCATCTATCATTCTTGTAAAGTGCACACCCAGAAAAGGAAAGTTAGGGTTTGGAACAGGATAAATGAGATTATTAACAAGATGACGCTTCTCAGAGACCAGCTGATAGTATTCTCCTCTAAAAGGGACAATTTTCATATCCAAATCATAACCTGCTAACTTAGCAATGCGATCACTCTGCAGTCCAGCACAATTTACGAGCATTTTACCGCGCAATACTTGATCATTTGTCTCGATCACGACTTCGCTGTTTGTTTCTTTTATTCTCTTAGCTTCTGTTTTTAAAAAGATTTCTCCTCCGTTTTTCCGGATAATCTCACCTATCTTTTCCCCTATCTCTTGAAAATTAACGATTCCTGCTGTTGGGATGTGGAGAGCTGCTAAACCGCTTACATTTGGTTCTGCCTCATGTAGTTGGCCTTTATCCATTTTATTGACTGCAAGTCCATTTTGTAATCCGTTTATATACAGCTTTTCAAGCAGCGGGAGTTCATTATGTGTGGAAGCAACAATCACTTTTCCGCATTGATCATGCTGAATCCCGTATTTTTGACAAAATGAGAGAATAGATTGATTTCCTTCTTTTGCTAATCTTGCTTTTAAACTTCCTGGCTTATAGTAAATACCAGAATGAATTACCCCGCTATTATGACCTGTTTGATGCACCGCCAGCTGTGATTCTTTTTCCAATACGGCCAATTTAGCATTCGGATATTTTTCATATATAGCCATGCCTACAGAGAGTCCTACTATTCCTCCGCCGATGATTAAATAATCATACAAACTGTTTTCCCTCCCAACTACTAAAATAGAATGACCTTTTACATAGAGCTTGGGATCATAGCCCCTCTGGCAATTTATATTTCAACCAAGGGGCTGAGATTTATGGTTAATGTGAACCTCCGAAAACCTTACCAACCCCCTGCAATTTTTCAAGAATAATAATCAAAATGACTGATATGAATATAACCACACTCGAAACTGATGCAACCAGGGGGTTATATGCATCCTGCATTTGTGAGAATATCTCAATAGGAAGCGTTCTCATATCCGGCGAAACCATAAATAATGAGACGGTTACATTGTCAAATGACGTTAGGAATGCAAAAAGACCTCCTGATATGATTGCCGGCCTGATAAGAGGCAGCGTTACTTTCCAAAAGACGACTACAGGATTTGCTCCCAAAATTGCCGCAGCCCGTTCAAGATTGTAATCAAAACCGCTTAGGCCAGTCAGCACAAGCCGTATGACATATGGAATACAAATAATAATATGCGCCAATAAAAAACCAATTGATGTCCCCGAAAGCATCATCGGAGTAAAATAGATTAATAGTGCGATGCCAAGTACCAGCTGCGGCACACTTAACGGAGAGGTCAATAATGATGTAAGATAAGCCTTCCCTGGAATTTCATATTTTGCAATCGAAAGCGCCCCAAGCGTTCCAAATAATACAGAAAAAAAGGCAGCCATCGATGCAAATTTAACACTATTAATGATTGCTTCTATAAACTCAGGACGATCCAAAAGCATCGTATACCATTGAAAAGAAAAGCCTTCAGCCGGAAAGCTAGGATAATTAGCGCTTGTAAAAGAAGCCGGAATTACTACAATCAGAGGTATTAAGATATATATGATTGTCAGAACTGCAACAGAGACACGAAGAATGGAAAGACTTTTCATTATCTGAACACCTCCTTGAATTTGCTGATTTCAAATGATCTTGTAAAGACAATGACAGTTACAAGAGTAGTAGCTAAAAGAACATAGGAAATGGCGGAACCGAAAGTCCATCGCAGCAAATTATTAATTTGATCATATGCGACAACAGGCATAACAGGAACGTTTGCCCCACCCATAAGGGCAGGAGTTACATAGGCACTCATTGAAAGACTGAACACCAGGACACAGCCTGATACAATCCCAGGCAAACTTAGCGGCAAGGTTATGGAAAGGAAGCTTCTGATAGGACTTGCTCCAAGGATTGCACCGGCCTTTTCCAGGGAAGGGTCGATCGTATACAGACTTGTTGCGATTGCAAGAATCATGAAGGGCAAATAGGCGTTGGAAAGGCCTATCACAACTCCGAGCTCTGAAAATAACAGCTTTAGAGGAGTATTTATAATCCCTAAGTTTAGTAAGGTTTGATTAATGGTTCCATTTGGCAGCAATAATAGATACCAGCCAAAATTACGTACGACAATACTGACTAAAAGCGGCGATGCTATGATTAAGGCAATATACCCCCTTACTCGAGGCGAACTTTTAGCCATCGTAAGTGCCACAGGATAAGCCAGTATGAGTGAGAGCAGCACAGTATATAAGCTGATTTTAACAGTCAGCCAAAGGGATGACAGATAATAGTTGTCCGTAAAAAATTGCACGTAATTTTTAATGCTGTAAGCTGCTTCTGTACCTCCTAAATTATCTGTTGCGATAAAACTTAAATATAGAATGTACAACATCGGAACAACAAAAAATCCAAAGATAAAGAGCAGAATCGGAAGAAGCAGAAGAAGTCCAGGTACCCAGCTTCTTCTTTTTTTCCTCTTTGATCCTGTTAATATGACAGACTTACTTATTGAAGGGTGATTTATTTCTTGATGATCATGATGTCTGATGGGCTCCATCCCACATACACCTCTCTTCCAATTTGCCATGATGGTTCAATTACGGGTGAGAGAATTTGCAATGGTTTGCCGAGCAGCGAGACGTCAATTTCCCATGAAGTGCCCAAATAATTCAATTGTGTAATCTTTGATTTATGAAACTCAAGCGTTGGATGGCCGTTTTCTTCACTTGATGCTATCCGTATCTTTTCAGGCCGAATATAAAGTTTGACCTGATCTCCTGCACTGCATGACCTGTCTGAACCCATTATGTTTTTAACATCTACATGAGTAATTTCTTTTTCAACTTGTACAGATATTTTATGAGTGTCAACAGCAATGATTTTTCCATCAAATGAGTTTGATTTTCCGATGAATTGAAAAACAAATTCGGAATCAGGGTGATTATAAATTGAAGTCGGAGAGCTTATTTGCTCTATTTGCCCTTTATTCATAACCACTACCCGATCAGAAAGAGACAGCGCCTCTTCTTGATCATGAGTTACGAAGATAGTTGTAACTCCTATTTCTTTTTGTAAACGCTTTATTTCTATTCTTAGCTCATGACGCAATTTCGCATCCAGGTTAGATAGCGGCTCATCAAGCAGCAGAAGCTCAGGTTCAACGACAAGTGCCCTGGAGATTGCCACACGCTGCCGCTGACCTCCTGATAATTCTCGTGGATAACGATTTTCAAGCCCCGACATTTTAACAAGTTCAAGTGCTCTTGCAATTTTCTTTTTCTGCTCAGAATTAGGAACCTTTCTGAGCTTCAGTCCGAAACTGAGATTTTCATATACTGTCATATGAGGAAAAAGTGAATAAGTTTGAAAAACCATTCCTAAGTCTCTTTTATATGGAGGAATTTTTGTTACTTTTTTTCCTTTTATATATACATCCCCCTCATCTGCCTCAAGAAAGCCGGCAATCAAATTCAGAGTAGTTGTTTTCCCGCATCCTGAAGGTCCAAGCAGCGTTAGCAGTTCGCCCTGTTTAACTTCAAGGCTAATACCATTCAGCACAACATTATGACCAAATTGTTTAAACGCACTTTTTATTTCCACATCGTTTTTAATAGCTTGCATAAAGGAAGATCCCCTTTCTTCAGTCAAGTTTCTTTCCAAGTTCAGGTGTTACTTCTTTAGCCCATTTATCCGACCATTCAGCCCGAATTTCTGCAAACTTCGCAAAGTCTGGCTTAAATGTTTTATCCGATTCCTTCAGTCCAATTGAATCTTCATATTTATCCGGTATTTTCATGCCCTCAACAATTGGATAGAACCCTCCTTCAGAAATAAGCCCTTGTGCTTCCTCACTAATTAAATAGTTTATGAATTCAAGCGCTTCAGCTTCATGAGGGGTATTTTTTACAAGGGCTGCACTAAATGCCTGCAGGGGTACCCCTTCTTTCGGCACGATCATTTTAATTGGCAGCCCTGATGCGGCAAGCTCTGCTATAGCATAACTTCCCATCACAGTGACATCAGCTGCTCCCTGTTGTAATGCAGGCATCATCTGAGTCGAGTTTTTATAAAACGTACTTGAATATCCAGCTAAGTCCTTTGCTTTCTCAAATCCAGGCTCCATGTTTTCAGTACTGCCCCCATTTGCTAATGCCAAAGCGTTAAGTGTGTTAAAACCCCAGTCATTATTAATATCAGAGAAGGCTGTTTTCCCTTTATAATCAGGAGATATCAAATCATTCCATGATTCAATTGGTTTCAATTCATTTTTTTCAAATGTTTCGGTATTATAAGCAGGAGCAATCACAAGTCCAAATGCTGGAGCAGCAGCACCTTCAACGGCAATAAATCTCTGATCAACATGTTTCATATTCTCTACATTGCTCTCATCAACCGTCTCTGTGAGTTCTTTCTCCTTCGCTCTTTGTACATCGACTGGCACAAAAAGAGCTACATCTATTTGGGGTGCATTTTTTTGCAATTCAACCTTAGAAAGAATTTCACCTGATAATCCGGCTATGTAATTTACTTGAATGCCCGTTTCTTCTTTGAATTTTGGGGCGATGACATCACGAATGGCTCTTTCAATAACTCCGCCATTTCCTGCAATGGTGATCTGCTTAGCCCCAACATTTTCTTGTCCGCCAGCTTGACTTGATTTACCAGGTTTTTGAGGTGTGGGAGCGCCACATCCAGAAAGTATAAAAAGCATAATGACGATTAACAGACTAATGAATTTTTTCATATCTAGACCTCCATTATTTTTAGTTATCTTCTAATCATGATGAATTTCCTCGTCTGAGTAATAGGTTTGTGCACCAGGATGAAAAGCGATTGGAATACCTATTTTTGCATTTTGAAGCTGTATCTCCTTAGCAGCAGGATGTATTTTTTGGAGTTCTGATAGATGAGTGTAAAAAAAATGAACTAGATCATAAGCTTCTTTATTAGACAAATCCACATGTGTCAAAAGGACATTTCTTACAGAAATAGTCATTGTGTCATGATTAATATTGCTGTAAGTGTCTGCTGGGATTATCTTAGGTGTATAAAAACCATACCTCTTAGTAAGCTCATTCACTATTTTTTCAGGAATAGGAACTAATTTGACGCCTGTATTATATCCTGAAATTTCAGAAATCTCCGGATTTGGCAGGCCTGATGAATAAAAAGCCGCATCAATTATGCCATTCCGCAAAGCATCTGACGATTGTGAAAATGAGAGCTCATACTTATGAACCGTGTCCGAGAGTCCCGCTGCTGATAAAGTTCGTTCCGCTATTAATTTTGTTCCGCTTCCTTCAGTGCCTACACTGATTCGCTTTCCATCTAAATCGCTTAATTCTTTTATACCGCTTTTTTCAGAGGTGACGATATGAACATAATTGGAATAAAGACCTGTTAGTGCACGAATTTTGTTTATATTTGCTGCACCTTTTGAAGTACCTGTGCGGTTTAATACATCAACTGATGCAAAACCTAATTCTGCTTCCTTTTGACTGACTAGCTCAGTATTCTGAATAGATGCGTTTGTCACTTGTGCAGCGACTGCTTTCCGGCTGTTTTTTTCATACGTATCTGCTATGGCTTGTCCAAGGGAATAATAGACTCCTGACATATCACCAGTGGCAATTGTGATCACACTGTAATTGTCTAGTTTATGTTCTTCCATTAAAGACTGATTTGCTGCAGCAGGAGATGGGATTTCCTGATGCTTAGTTGATGACTGACATCCTGCTGGAAAAAACAAGCACAAAATGATTCCAGCACAGATTATTCGCCGATTCATACTTAATCCTCCTTTATTTTCTATCATGCAAGGATCATGCCAATTATTAGATCAAATAAAATGTATGCGTTTTCATAAAACTAAAATAAAAAATATTTATAACCGGCAATTTTTGCCGATTGAAACAGCGAAAATTGCCGGTTAGGCATATTTCTCCTAATTCTTTTTTGTTATTTAATATCATACAGTTTAATTTTATCCCGAAGACTTCTTTCTGAAATTTTCAGTATGTTAGCTGTTTTTTGACGGTGCCAGTCAAAGTGATTCAGAGTGGCGGCAATGGCTTTTTTTTCAATCTCTTTCATGCTTATCCCAATAGGAATTTGAAGGTTCGTCACTTTTTCTTCAGCTTCAGTGTAAAATGCAGGCTTCTGACCCTGAACATTCTGCGGCAAATCTTCTACCTTTATCACTTCTTCTAACGACAAAGCTACTGCGTACTCGATTATATTGCAAAGCTCCCTGACATTCCCTGGATAACTGTATTCAAGCAATCGTTTATGAGCCGTACAAGAGAACGATTTTTGACTCTTTTCCATTTCTTTGCAGTACTTCTTCAAATAGTAATCTATTAATAGTGATAAATCTTCTTTTCTTTCTCTAAGCGGAGGTACCGTTATAGGAATGACATTTAATCTAAAAAATAAATCCTCTCGGAAAGTCCCTTCTTGTACCATTTGTTCCAGATTTTTATTTGCAGCACTAATAATCCTGACATCAACTGGAATTTTAGTATTTGATCCGAGCGGCGTAATCTCCCGCTCTTGCAAAGCGCGAAGCAATTTCACTTGCAGCTGAAGTGGCATTTCACTGATTTCATCAAGAAAAAGTGTACCTCCATTTGCAGCAGCCCATTTTCCCTGTTTTCTTTGCGTTGCACCGGTAAAAGCCCCCTTTTCGTACCCAAACAACTCCGATTCCAGCAGCAATTCTGGAATTGCTGCACAATTCACGATTTGAAGCGGACCATTTTTTCTTCTGCCCGAGGTATGAATGCTCCTTGCTACAAGCTCTTTTCCTGTTCCGCTTTCACCCGTGATCAGTACGCTTGAATCAATGTTCTTGATTCTGTCTATCATTGAAAAAACTTGTTCCATGGCTTTGCTTTTCCCCAAAAAATGATCAAAGCCCCTCTTATTATTTAATTCATTTTGTAAGGTTTCCAGCTGATAGGAAAGCTGCTTGTATTCAAGTGCTTTCAAGATAAGCATTTGAAGCTCTTCTATGTTGATCGGTTTTACAATATAGTAGTAGGCACCTAGTTTAATTGCTTCTATCGATGATTCAATCGAAGCGTATGCCGTTATCATAATAACTGTTATAGATGGTGCCATTTGTTTTAATTCTTTTAAAACATCAAGGCCATTTCTTCCACCGATACGGAGATCGAGCAGTATAAGATCAACGGGCCTTTCTTTAACAATTCTGAGACCTTGCAAAGGATCCGTAGCTGTGGATATGAGATAATCGTCTTCAAGTGCAAAGCTGAGAGAAGCACAAATTGCTTTTTCATCATCTATGACTAATATATGGGGCTTCATTTTTTCTCTCCTCTTCATACAAAGGTAAAATCACCGTAAATACAGTTCCATTGTTTTTGCAGCTCTTTACAAGAATATCCCCATCATTTTCCCTGACTAAGTTATAGGATAGGGTAAGACCCAAGCCTACCCCCTTCTCTTTGCTTGTATAAAACGGTTCAAAAATGTGGGTCAAATCCTCCTGATTTATTCCTTTTCCTGTATCTTCAATGATTATTTGTCCGTAATACTTATCCACTTTTCCGACAGAAATTTTAATTTTTTTATTTTTTAAACCTTCTACGGCATCTATTGCATTTAATAATAAATTAAGGAGCACTTGTCTGATTTGCTGTGGATCGATAAAAAAAACAAGATTTTCATTAATTGATTGTTCGAAGTCAATCTTTTTATTGTCCATCGTAACGTGCAGAAACTTAAGCAGTGAAGTCAGTTCGATGGAAGAGTAACTTTGTTTATTTGGCTGCCGGGGTCTGGCATAATCGAGCAAATCAGTGACAATCATATTCAATCTGTTCACCTCAGCAGGTAAATGCTCTATAATCGACTCTCTGAAGTGGGGCCTGTCATATTTAACTGGAAGCATATCGATGAAGGTTTTAATAGACGTTAATGGATTTCGTATTTCATGTGCAACTCCGGCTACAAGCTGACCTAAAGCATGGAGTTTTTCTTGAATAATCAGCTTTTGTTCTAATTTTTTCTTTTCTGTTTCATCGTTTATGGAAAGCAGATATCCTGTATGCACATCTTGTGAATCGTACATTTGCCGCATGCGGTAATAATAAAACTTTCTTTGTCCATTATCATAAAATTCGAGCATATGAATGGAAGGCACGTCATATTTGTTTATATTCCTGGATTGATATTGGATGAAAAGCTCACTCATGAGGTCTGAATGCTGATCGTGAAGTGCAGGATCTGCTGAGAATTGAAACATTTCTAATGCTCTCTTGTTATAGCTTGTCATTGTAAAATTAAGATCAAATGTGACAATGCCTGTATGAATTTGATTTAAAATTTGATTTTTAAAAGCATGGCTATCGGCAATTTTCTGCTGCTGATTTTGCAAATCTTTATTTAATTGCCAAAGCTCATATGTTTTTCTGAGGACTGCTTTTTTTAAACGGTGATTCCAAATATAGCTAAAGAGCAGAATAAGTGCAGCTGCTGATATAACAAGTGTCAGCAGAAAAATAAATTTTTCCAAACGGACAATTTCTGTTTTTGTCTTCGTCATCAGCCAATCAGAAATAAGAGTGTTTAGTTCACCTTTCGCTTCTAAAACAGTGAGAGTATGATTTACCATTCCGAGCAAATTTTCATTGCCTTCTTTTACTGCAATTGTATAATCAGCCGGCTCAATCACCTCATCCCGGATGATATATTGATCGCTTTCATTTAAATGCTCCAAATAGAACCCGGCTGTCCATTTATTGCCGATAAAAACTTCTGCACGACCTTTTAAAAGAGTAAGAAGACCTGAATATTGATTTGCAGCAACAGTTAAATTTGAAATTCGCATATTGGACAATGTATCAAGAACTTTTGTCCGATTTTCAAGCGTCACATGCTGACTCTTAACGTCTGTTATTTCATGGATGGAGTCTTCACTTTCCACTGGTATGATAAGTGAATCTGACATTGTAAAATAAGAATGAGAAAAGTCGAAATACTTTTCTTTCTCCACGCTGTATTTCATGCCTGCGATTGCATCAACAGTTCCATTTTGAAGCGCTTGTTCTGCTTCATGCATGCTCATAGGTATATATTCAAAATCCACCTCATTGTCTGCAGCTACTTTTTCCATTAAATCAATACTAAGACCAGTTAGTGTTCCATCCTCTCTTGTATATGAAAATGGAGGCAGGGCCCATTCTCCAGCTATTTTGTATGTTTGCCCAACAGCAAATATTCTTGGAGGATTGAAGATTGCCAACGTCAGAAAAAGAATGAGACAAAGAGCATTGTAAATGTTTAACTTAATCATAAATTCTCCTTTTAGGAAGCTCAATTTCACTCTTATTATATACGAACGATAGGTAAGTATCAGAATTTTCTACTCAATTTGACCGTTTATTGAAAAACAATAAAAACATAGCAAAAATGGCAATATCGCTATGTTCTTTTAGCTTCTATTAAATAACCTTATTTTGTTTAAATTCAAAAATTTGTTCTTTACTATAACCCAGCTGCTGCAGAATTTCGTCAGTATGTTCTCCATATAGCGGAGGGTATTTATTCATAGTTACAGGAGTTTTCGATAGTTTTAGAGGAGATCCTGTTAATTGAAGGTCTTCAATTAGCGGATGTTTCATTTTCACCACCATCTCTCTAGCTTTTATTTGCGGATCATCAAACATTTCTTTTATTGTATTTATAGGACCGTTTGGTATTCCGTTACTATCAAACAGTTCCTTCCATTCCTTTCTTGTTTTCCTTTTTAAAATATCTTCACATATCGTTATTAATCGATCCTTATTTTGAATTCTCGCTTCATTATTGCAAAACTCTTTCATGTCTGCTAAATCCGGTACTCCCAATTGACTTGTAAACCTTCGAAATTGATCATCGTTTCCAACGGCAACGACGAAATCCCCATCCAATGCAGAGAACAACTGATAGGGTACAATATTTGGATGCTGATTTCCCAATCTTTCAGGCTGGGTCCCGCTGCATAAAAAATTACTGGCCACATTGATTAAAGAAGCGACTTGACAGTCCATTAATGAAATATCGATTTCCTGCCCCTCTCCTGTTCTTTCTCTGTGATACAAAGCTGTCATAATTCCTATGCATGTATATAAACCGGTTAAAACATCAGCAATTGCAACCCCCACTTTCACAGGTTTTCCTTCTGGTTCACCTGTGATGCTCATTAATCCGCTCATCGCTTGAATCATATAATCGTAACCAGGTAAATCTTTATATGGACCATTTAATCCAAACCCTGTAATGGAAGCCATGATTAGTGCAGGATTACTCATTTTTAATTGTTCGTAGCCTAAACCCATTTTCTCTAATGTACCTGTTTTGAAATTTTGAACCACGACATCACCGGAAGATACAAGATGATAAAAAATTTCTTTTCCTTTCTCTGATTTAAGATTAAGAGTTATGCTTTGTTTATTTCTGTTAGCGCATAAATAATATGCACTCTCCCCATTAACAAATGGCGGCCCCCAGGCTCTTGTTTCATCACCAGATTCATGATGCTCAATTTTAATAATGTCTGCCCCTAAATCACCAAGGACCATGGTGCAAAAAGGGCCAGCTAACACACGTGATAAATCAATTATTTTTACTCCTTCTAATGCTCTTCCCATTTTATCTGCCTCATTTCTTTGGATTATGACATAAAAAAGAGCCAGTAAAACAAGCAATGTGCAGACATTGCCGTTTCACTGGCTCTTAGCTCAGGCTCGTCTTCCCGCAAAAGAAGATCAAATGAATAAGGTGCCATTTTTATTTAGTATTCATTCTATCGATTATTCCGGCTATGCAGCAAGGTTTTTGCTGTCATCGGATTGGTAATGTTATTATAGCTGAATGTTCTGAATTTTTCAATCCGATAAAAAACAGAAATGAATGCAACCATTAATTTCAGCTTAAATGATTGGCGGCTAAGATATATGAGAGGATATAATAGACATCAGTAATATACATAGGGAGGCAGCTAAATGAGACTATTATTAGTAGGTGCAAGCGGAACAATCGGAAATGCGATTTTAAAAGAATTTGGCAAAGATCATGAAATCATTCGCGCAGGCCGGAATGGCGCAGACGTGGAAGTAGACTTCACATCTCCCGAAAGCATAAAAAAGATGTATGAAACTGCAGGTAAAGTAGACGCAGTTATCAGCGCCGCGGGAAGAGCACAATTTGCACCTCTTGAAGAACTAACGCCTGAATTAAATGAAACAGGGATCATGAGCAAATTAAAAGGTCAAATCAACCTTGTCTTACTTGGTATTCCTTTTATAAACGACGGCGGCAGTTTTACCCTGACCAGCGGAGTGATGATGGATGATCCGATTCTTAAAGGAGCTTCTGCAGCCATGGCCAACGGAGGAATTCAGGCTTTTGTCAGAGCATCAGCCATCGAAATGCCTCGCGGGATCCGCATCAACAACGTAAGTCCAAATGTCCTCATTGAATCAATGGATAAGTATGCTGATTTTTTTCAAGGCTTTAAAGCTGTTCCGGCAGCGGATGTTGCGCTTGCCTATAAAAAGAGTGTCCTTGGTGCACAAACCGGCCAAACTTATAAAGTGTATTAAAAGCAAAACGGCAGCCGACAGGCTGCCGTTTTGCTAAAAGCTTGAGATGCCGCTCCACTCCTGAAAGCGATATAGAAACCGAAGTCCAAACGAATCATCTGCAAAGACCTCATAATTTTCTGTATAAGTACCTGACTCGTTAGTCCAGATCGTATGGAAATACTCTTCGATATCTGCCATCATACCAGTGCCCTCAGGACCAGTTATCTTTAAATCCGTTTCAAGGTTAAAATCACCCAGATTCCGCTTTGTGAAATTTGCGGAGCCTCCAATCACTGTTGCCTCTTGATCTCTCTCAAAAAAGACCAGCTTTGTATGATACTGTTCCCCATTTGTTTTGTACCATCGCACTTTAATCTTTTGATCAGATTCCGTAACCAGTTCATGAGCAACAGGTCTGTTTGGGACACCATTCTTTTCGCGTCCAAATGCATCTTTGTTGGCATCCAGGATCAGCTTCACATCAGCCCCTCTTTTTGATGCTGCAAGCAGTTCTCCTACAATATCGCGGTCTGATAAATAAAACGCTCCAACCGTAATTTTCTCTTGTTTTTGCGTCTTTTTCAGTTCATCAAGCAGATGTTTTTTAATTTTACCTTCTGTCAAAAGCTGAACATCATACTCACCGGATTCTGCCTGCTCGAAAACAGCTGCGCTTTCGGCAATCTCTATCTCTGCCCCTGAAAGGTCCGCTACGGCTTTTTCTGTTTGAACAAGTTCCCTCAAAATGTCACCTTTGACGAGAAAAGCAATGTTGGAATGCAGCGAGCTGCCGTCATGCGGATTGGCAGAAGTAACAAGTCCCTCTTTCTCGTTCACTACTACTTTTCGGTGATTGGCTTTAAAGTTCAGAAGATCCAGATATGATCTCAGCGTGACATCTGGAGAGTCCGGACTAAAGGCATTTGGAATCCAGCCGCTGCCAGACGTTCCAAACCATTGAAGAAACGTCCGGTGCCCGCCTGAATAAAAAGGATTGGAATCTCTCAGCGGCTTCAAATCCGTAAACACAACCTGGATCCCCTGTTCCTTCAGTTTTTCTGCAATTTCAGACGGATATGAACCGTAAAAGGTATTTATGCGATCTGTAATAACCGTTATTTCAACTTCTTTGTCCTGCTGTTTTTTTTCTATTAATGCCTCCATTAAACTCCTTGATAAAGCAGGGTAGCTC
The DNA here is from genome assembly GCF_030817055.1 of Bacillus sp. V2I10. Classification (NCBI taxonomy): domain Bacteria; kingdom Bacillati; phylum Bacillota; class Bacilli; order Caryophanales; family Bacillaceae; genus Bacillus; species Bacillus sp. V2I10. The sequence goes on from NZ_JAUSYV010000001.1 coordinate 4,361,218, forward strand.
GCGGAACGGTCGTATTCATCGTTAAACAGGAACATATCTATCAGGATAAAATCGTCAGCTTCGTCAATCATGGTTTCAATCTGATTAAAAATAACCTGATCATGTGTGATGCTATCTCCATTTTCAAAGGTAAGATCATATAAAAACTCAACCTGACCGGAAGAATGAATGTCCCCTTCATGCGAAATCCCTGCGGGAAGGGGTTTTGAATAATGATAAACAGCGATACATGCACTAAGCAGCATCAAGAACAGGACAGATCCAAGAAAAAGCTTCCTCTTTCGTTTTTTTATAATGACTGGTTCTGTAACATTTGGTTTTGTCATGGTGTAACTCCTTTTTACTGAATATATGGCTAAATAAGTATATTCTCTAAAAATTGAAGTTACCCTTCTAAAAAAGTAAAACCGATCTGTTTCGTCAGATCGGTTCTAAAAAAAATTATTTTACTGCTGCGAGTTCAGAAGGCTCTGATTCCTGGCCATAAGCATCAATTGCAGGTACGTAATAAATGTGATCTGCTGCATTTTCATCGAGCTCTTTCTTTCATGCGATGAAATACTTCCGACTTTTTTAAACTTACTTCCTGTTTTATCTCCCTTGTAACTAAGTCTGCCCTCAGTTGAGCGGCTGGTGTATTTACTGTCGGCTTCATTTCTTCTGCCTTGGCAGTTCCGAATGCTGGAACGAGTAATGTTAAGCTAAGTGCAGGTACTAGTAATTTCTTGATTTTCATGAGTACACTCTCCTTTAAATGGTAGTAGATGAAAGTTCTTTTTGAACTTCTTGTTTAGAATAACGAGCGTCCTTTTCATATGGATCACTTTTTTGTCTATTTTCTTTTTTTGCTATAAAATGACTTGAGAGATGATTAAGCTGTGATTAAAACTGCGGGGGACTCAGAGTGAATAAACCGACGATTTTGATAATAGATGATGAAGAACCGATGAGATCATTGATTAAGACCTTTTTATACAAAGATGGATACGCGGTATTGGAAACTACTAATGGTCTGGAAGGCCTTGAATTGATTTCAAAGAAAGAACCTGATCTTATCCTTGTAGATGTGATGATGCCTTTTATGGATGGATTTGTTTTTGCAGAAGAATTGAAGAAATCTTATAACATCCCTCTCATCTTTTTATCTGCCAAAGGAGAAGAATGGGATAAAATTATTGGGCTTAAGCTTGGAGGGGATGATTATATTGTTAAACCTTTCCATCCCGGGGAGCTGCTTGCGCGGATTGAATCCGTGTTAAGAAGAGCCAATTACTCAACCAAGCAGAACACAGAATTATCTATAGGTCCGCTCGTTCTGGATTCCATGGCCTTCCGTGCCTACATACATGGTATGCCGCTTTCCTTAACACTGAAAGAATTTGAAATGCTGTCACTTCTCGCAAAAAATAAAGGGACTGTTTTTTCCCGTGATCAGCTTTTGCAGTCTGTTTGGGGAGATGATTACAAAGGCACCGGCAGGACAGTCGATACTCATATTAAAACCCTGCGGCTAAAATTAAAGGATGAGGCAAAGCTGATTCAGACTGTATGGAGTGTAGGGTATAAGTTTGAAGCCTGAGAATTGAGCAGCAGAAAAAAGCAAACGACCGATTGATATAACGGATAAAACGCCTGCTTCAGTCTTTTGGGAATCATAGTGGGCGGTTGATTACTCGGAACTCGCTTACTAAATGGTTTGGGGAATCATTGAAGGCGGCTGATTCTTATGATACGGTTCTCCGCACTAGTTTAACTGGCGGATTTCCATGCAATGCAAAGTTAGAAAACAAAAAAGGTGATACATAAACTTGTATCACCATTAAATATACTTTTTCAAAAACACCTCTATTTATTATTATGTTTACCGAAACCTTTATTGCAATTGGAGTAAGTAGAATTGGAAACTAGAATTCCCCCCTCTATCTACCCTTTAAATACAGGGTTTTTACCTTTTGTAAAAAGAAAAAAGTGCACGAACCCCTATGATATAAGAGATTTATCTTGTCTTTCGTAAAACAGCCTTTAGATAATACGTGCTGTGACAATGCCTGCAATCTTGTAGATTTTTTCCTCCAAACGGGGAATGATATCGCTCGTTACATTATTATCAATGTCAATCATTGTATAGGCATATTCCCCACGACTTCTGTTCACCATATCTGCGATGTTTAAATCATAGCTTGAGATGGCTGAGGTAATCTTTCCAACCATGCCAGGAACATTTTGATGGAAAGCTGCTACACGTTGCTTACCTGTATATGGAAGGCAAGCGTTTGGAAAATTCACAGAGTTTTTAATGTTTCCTGTCTGCAGGAAATCCCTTATCTGGCGACCCGCCATAATCGCACAATTTTCCTCAGATTCTTTTGTTGAGGCACCAAGATGTGGTATAGACACAGTATTTTTCATTTTCAATACATTTTCATTTGGAAAGTCTGTAATATATTTACCCACTATCCCGCATTCAAGTGCAGCCTCCATATCCGTTTCATTCACAAGCTCTCCCCGCGAGAAATTCAAAATATGAACACCTGGTTTCATAATGCTAAATGTTGCTTGGTTAAACATTCTTCTTGTATCCTCAGTTAATGGCGTGTGTACTGTAATATAATCAGCGCTTGCAAACAACTCCTCAATGGTTAAAGCACGTTTAACATTACGCGATAAATTCCATGCTGTATCAACAGAGATAAACGGGTCAAATCCAATCACATCCATGTCTAAAGCAATCGCATCGTTCGCAACAAATGCACCAATTGCACCTAATCCAATTACACCTAGAGTCTTACCCTTAATTTCTTTTCCTGCAAATTGTTTTTTTCCTGCTTCCACAAGCTTTGGAACTTGTTCCCCTTTACCTTCTAAGGTCTTTGTCCATGAAACACCGGCAAAAAGGTTTCGTGATGAAGCCATTAATGAGGTTAAAACCATCTCTTTTACAGCATTAGCATTTGCACCAGGGGTATTAAAAACCACTATTCCTTGCTCTGTACATTTGTCGACAGGAATATTATTGACACCTGCCCCGGCCCGTGCGATTGCTTTTAAATTATTACCGAATTCCATTGAATGCATATTGAAGCTGCGAACAATAATCGCATCAGGATTTTCACAGTCATTATCGACCGTAAAGGTATCCTTATGAAATACATTTAAACCTCCTTCTGCAATATTATTTAATGTTTTAATTTTTTTCACTTTGTCTAATGTTATTAGGCTCATTTTTTTTCTCCTTTTTTTATTATAATTTTTCTAATAAACAAAAAGAGGTAAGGGATACATCCCTTACCTCTGCCCAGGCGAACGGCTACGACACTATGTGCTCCCTCGCGGTTATCCGCGTTTCGCCAGTTACACATAGTCTTTTCATTTCTTCCATTCTATCAATTTCTTTACCAGCCTTCAACAAAAAAATGTTCTTATTTAGATTTTCTTACTAATAGAAACCTCATTTACTTATGATACGGTTCACCGTGATGTGTCTAAATGAGTTTTTTCAATCTTCCTTCGAGAATTTTTATGCGGTAGGTGTAGAAGGCTTATTGTCCTTCCTTACATCGATTAAGATCATATTGTCTTTCTCCCCCTCATGTTAAGCATTCGTTAAACCTGAAAAAAATAATCGTTTGTGCCCTTGCATTTATTACGACATCGTAGTATTTTATGAATAGAAATCTAAATCTAAAGGTGTGGGACATGGAACAATTGCTCGATCTTTTACTTAAAAACGGAATTAAACCCTTGAGCTACTTACCTAAAGCAGCTGAATTAGAAAAAAAAATTCCCCGCACAGATTTATCAGCCTTAGTCCTTTTACTACTGAGGGAACAGCTTACAATGTCAGAATTAGCTTCTGACTTAGGTGCACCGCTGAGTACAATAACAAGTATGGCCAAACGCCTAGAAAAAAAGGGCTGGATTGAGAGAAAGAGCTCTCCCAATGATCAACGGGTTATTTTTGTGAGCTTAACTAAAGAAGGAAAAGAACTGGCTAAGCAGGCTAACGAGCTGATAGAGGAAGTGTTGAGACGAATCCAAGCTACTCTGACAGAGCAAGAATTAGAGCAATTTTTGTACCTTGTTATTAAGGTAGTTAAATCTTTGCAATCATCTGAAGAGGGAACAAGTTCAGCAAAAGAAAAGAAGCCTCTTATTCGAAAAATCTCCATTGACGAGTAATACTAAATATCAAAGAGAAGTAAGATGAATAAATATAATAAAGATGAACATGTTATATGCACTTTGTTCATCTTTATTATAACCAAATACTACGATATCGTAGTAAATATCAATGATAAATTAGAAAAATTTGAGGTGAAGAACATGAGAATTATAGTGTATACGGGAAAAGGTGGAGTAGGAAAAACAAGTATTGCCGCCGCAACAGCTGTTCAATTGGCAAAGCAAGGACTACGGACGCTTGTCATGAGTACAGATGCAGCCCATAGCTTATCTGATTCCTTTGACCAGCCCTTAAGTGATCAACCTCTTCAACTTCATGAACGTTTATGGGGAGTCGAAGTAAATAGTTTACGAGAAACAGAACGTAACTGGGGAGCTGTCCAGCAATGGTTGGGTGGAATAATGAAATGGGCTCAGCTAGAGGACATCGGTTCAGAGGAGATAATGATTTTTCCAGGCATGGAGGAACTATTTAGCCTGATGCAAATAAAAACTCATGCTCATAGCGGAGAATATGATGTCATCATTGTAGATTGTGCTCCTACAGGAGAAACTCTAAGGCTCTTAAGCTATCCCAATCTACTAAAGTGGTGGCTAGAAAAAATATTCCCTTTTGAACGTCGTCTCATTAAGGTCATCCGACCAGTTAGTAAAATGGTCATGGGTGGCATAGAATTGCCCAATGATGATGTGATGGACAGTATTGAACGTTTTGTTCGAGAATTAGAAGAGATGAATAAAATCCTCTTAGATGAAAAAGTAACCTCAGTAAGAATTGTCTTAAATCCTGAAAAAATGGTCATTGCCGAATCGAGAAGAGCATTTACTTATTTAAATTTATTTGGCTTTAATACGGATGCCATTATCGTTAACCGGGTGATTCCAAAGGAGGCTAGAGAAGGATTTTTAGCCAATTGGCATCATATTCATGAACGCTATGATGAAGAGATTAAAGCCTGCTTTGCCCCCCTCCCTATTTATCGGATTCCTTTGATGCCTTCAGAGGTTTCAGGAAGGTTACAGCTGGAACGGCTTTCTACTGCAGGATTTGGAGAGACAGATATGTCCTGCATCTTATTTTCTGGCAGAACAGAGCAGGTTCGTAAAGAAGGAGGTCAATATATCTTAGAAATTCCCCTCCCTTTTGTAGGTAAAGATGAAGTAGAGCTTTCCCAAAAAGGAGAGGAGTTAATCGTTCAGATTGGAGCCTATAGGAGAAAGCTAGTTTTACCCCGTATCCTTATAGGGAGATCTATTGAAAGTGCTCGCTTAGCCGACCATATATTAGCCCTTCGTTTTTCAGAAAGAATGACTCAGTTTCAAGAAGGAGAGGAGTTAAAATGAAAAGAGAAAAAAATCAGCATGTCTTACAAGCTATTTTAGAAGCTAAAGAGCTGCTCTTAGAAAGTATGATTCCGAAAGAGTCACAGATTCATTTTCGTCAGGCTAATAAAGAGATACTGATTGGGATCCGTGCATGGATTGATCATCACATTATGGAGATGGAGCATAGTGCTAAAACAGGAACATCTATGTCTTCCTCCAACCATCAAACCGTGCAAAAGATTAAGATATCTGATTATTAAGGAGGACAAGAAATGAATTGGAAAAAACAAAGTGGGATTTTACTTATTCTAACTTCTATTATTCATAATATTATCGGTATTATTATATTTTGGGAGCCTTTGGTTGACATTTTTCATGCAGGTCTGTTTAACACTATTGCTTTTCACTATGATCGGGCTACAATTTTTTGGTTTCTATTTTCAGGAGTATTGATGTTTATCATCGGGCATTTGATGCATTGGCTGGCAAATGATCTAGGAAGAGAACTGCCAAAGTTTCTCGGTTGGTATATGCTATGGATATCTATTGTGGGAGCCTTCTTTATGCCGATTTCAGGTTTTTGGCTACTCCTCCCCCAAGCCTTGATTATTCTTAAGAAATGATCTATGACTTTATAAAAAAAGAACTGAGAGCAGAAATAGATATAGTTCGAGTAGATACAAATTTAGCTACCATTATAAATATATTGGCACAGAAAACTTTAATGGAATTTATGGCAAATTATTCACAGTAAAAGTATCTAATTCCTACACAAATTGACTAATTACTTTTTCCACTCTAAACGCAGCCAAATGATTATTCACCCAAAACAAAAGAAAACCCTTCTAACTTTTAATTACCTATATTTAGGTTATGATTTGGTCTTTAACCGTATCATAACCTAAATAAGTTCACCCCAGCATCTATAATTATTTTCCTCACTTCATATAAGTAAATAATTAAAGTGTTATTATTTAAATATCTTGCATCCCAGCACCTGTATACAATTAAAAAACCTCATTTACTTATGATACGGTTCACCGTATTTAATTCTAAACTGGTAAGAGTTTGTTTAAAGAATCATTTAAAAAGAATTTATCACTTTCATATCTTCCATAATCTGGACCGATTGTTGAGCAGAACTCTTCAACTAAACTGTACTTCAATAAGAAGAGTCGACACTTTGTTAAGCAATCGCCCCCGATTGGGGAATATCATTTATGTTGTCTCATTGAAGAAAAGCACCGGTCAGTGTTATTTTCATTTTTCTTTAGTAAAATAGAAACCTGTTCCATTTTTTTGTGAAAAAAACCCTTGTTGAGATGAACTATTTTCCACCATATTTTGCTCTTCTACTGTTATATTTGTAGTAACATCTTTTCCTTCAGCTACCATACCTTCTCTACGGTCTTGTTCCTCTCTAGTAACAAGTTTGTATGTATCTGTTTGTTTTGAAAAAACTTCTGCTGATGCTTCTATCTTTTGCAAGTCTTTCGCAAAACCGATTGATACTGCTAAAACTCCTGCAAAACCAAGGGTTAAAACAAATTTCCCTTTCATATAAAAACCTCCTAATAATTTCTAGCTTGTACTAATAACATATTTTACCACAACTAAAACTATGTTACTTTAAAATTTATTTCTTCAACTAAACTCCCTCTAAAGAAAGGAATAACTCTGGATTTCTAGCTTTTTCTTAAGATTTCATCATGTTTTATTTTAATTAGACATCAAAGTTATGGATGTAAATTGAAAGTAAGGATATTTTTGGTATGTTAGAGAAAAAAGTTCTTAACGGCCTAACCACTCCTATCCAAAAAAGTGGTTACCTAGTAAAAGTATGGCTGCACTGGTGGATGTCCACATGTCTCATGGAGGTCAACCCTCCCATGTCTCACAGAGTCTTAGCTCCAAAATTCCTTCTTCCAACCTTTCCATGAGGTGGATGTCAGTGATGCTGCCCGACAGGATCAACGTCCGCACTTTAATTGTTTTACTGACTAATCCGTGCTACAAATGTCTAAATAATAAACCTTATAAAACTTAATAAATAACAAACTAAATAAACCCTAAGCTGCTTTCAGTAAAGGAGCCATATGAGGAATATCCTTCAACATTCTATCTTCACTAAATTCACATTGTTTTGTACCTATCGTAAAAAGAATTCTTATCAGCTTATTACATATCGCTATCAGCGATTGCATTTTCTTTAGAGGATTATTTTTACGTGTTGTAAAATACTCATGTAAAGCTTTAAAAGCAGTGTTCTTAGCTACCAAAGGCATCGCTACTCGGAAGAGGAGAGCCCTATTCTGGTTATCGATAACGACCGCACCTGATGAAATTGTAAATCTATTTATCATATAATCATCACTATGCCTAAATAATATATACTAAAGAAAAGCGTTATTTCCTATTATGATGTTAACAATTCAATTTAGCATGATGGGGATGTGGTGCTACCCCACTATAAGAATAGAAGTAAAATAGTCACAAAAAAATGTTGACACCGTTTCCAAAAAAGTTTAACTTTTATATACAAGTTAACTACGTGATGGAGATTCGGAGACTCACACTACAAAGGTACTTTCCAAGTGGAAGTATGTCTGTTGAAGTGTGGGTCTTTTTCTGTATTCAATATCAATTTCTTGTTAACTTCAAAATAAAGGAGGACTATATGCTTAAACTATTTAAGTCTGCCCCACCAGTTGAAAGGTTACCTGAAGACAAGATTGATTCTGAGTATAAAAAGCTTAGATTTCAAGTTTTCATGGGGATTTTCATTGGTTATGCAGCATATTATTTACTTCGTAAGAACTTCTCTCTTGCGATGCCGTATTTAACTGAAAAAGGTTTCACAACAGGGGAATTAGGTCTAGTATTGTCTGCTATTTCGATTGCATACGGGATAAGTAAGTTTGTAATGGGAACCGTGTCGGACCGTAGTAATGCTCGGTATTTCTTAGTCACAGGGCTGATTTTATCTGCTATTATTAACTTATTTATGGGATTTTTCCCCTTCTTTACATCGTCCGTTGCGATTATGTTTGTCATGTTATTTTTAAACGGTTGGTTCCAAGGAATGGGATGGCCACCATCAGGTCGTACGCTTGTCCATTGGTTTAGTGTAAGTGAAAGAGGGGGTAAAACAGCAATTTGGAACGTCGCTCACAATGTAGGTGGTGGCTTAATGGCACCACTAGCGATTGGTGGAATTTCAATTATTACGACATATTTTGGAGCAACCTATACAGGTTATGAAGGAGTATTTATATTACCAGCTTTAGTTGCAATCTTAGGAGCAGTATTATCATTTATTTTAATGCGTGATACACCTCAATCAGTTGGCTTACCTCCCATTGAAGAGTATCGTAATGATTACGCGAATAATTCTAAAAAAAGCTACGAAACTGAATTGACAACGAAAGAAATCCTTTTCAAACACGTATTAAATAACAAATGGGTTTGGGCCATTGCAATTGCGAATGTCTTCGTTTATTTCGTACGTTATGGTGTGCTTGACTGGGCACCAATATACTTAAGTGAAGAAAAGGGATTCAATATGAAAGAATCAGGTATTGCTTACTTTTTATATGAGTGGGCTGGTATTCCAGGTACACTTTTATGTGGCTATATATCCGATAAAGTTTTTAAAGGACGTCGTGGACCTGCCGGTGCTGTATTTATGGCGGGAGTATTAATCGCAGTTGTTGTTTATTGGTTAAACCCTGCAGGAAATCCAATGATAGATAATATTGCGTTAATCTCGATTGGGTTCTTAATTTATGGACCTGTCATGTTAATTGGTTTACAAGCCCTTGATCTTGTACCTAAAAAAGCTGCAGGTACTGCAGCTGGATTAACGGGTTTATTTGGTTATCTAGGTGGAGCAGTAATGGCTAATGCCTTACTTGGGTATGTTGTTCAATTTTCAAGTTGGAATGGAGGATTTATGTTATTAACGGGTTCTTGTGTTTTAGCAATTATCTTATTCGCAATCACTTGGAATATTCGAGGACAAGAAGTTATAAAACATTAATTGGTTCTCTGTGAAATGTGGTGGTGGGAGATGTATTCCACCACCTCTTTTGTGTAACTTCTTGAAATTTGTTCACAATAAAAGCCTAGCGTTTCAATTTTATTCAATAGAGTTTTTAAAAGGCATACTATCTGTTCTTTCCATTTTCATTACATCCAACATCATTAGTTATTTTAAGAATAGAATTGCAACAAACAACCATTCCGTTATGATTGAGGAAGTTACTAACAGGGAAACCATAGCATCCAGCTAACGAGGCGCCCTATTCTGGAATAACTCAGGTCGTTGAAACTGGTTCACACATATTGACCATTAGCACCTGATAGCTGAAAAACAATATATTTCTTATAACATTATTTTGACACAGAATAAACAAATACCTCTTTTCCCCATTTATTTATTACCTTTTCGATTTTCATTCCGATTCGTTCGGCAACTTTAGTAGATGGGATGTTGTTTACATCAGGTAAAGAAACCATCTTTTTTAGTTTCATTTGATCGAACCCATAACTCTTACAAGCTAATGCAGATTCCGTAGCATATCCATTTCCCCATACACGCCTAACAAAAAGATAACCGATCTCCATTTCTATTTCACCATCTACTTCTTGGGGTACAATTCCACACTGTCCAAGAAACTCTCCTGTCTCCTTATCCTCTACTATCCAGAGACCTGCACCATATTTAGCATAATTGTCTAATGTCCAGTCAATCCATTCGATAGTCTGCTTTTCGTCTTTTGTTGAAGGATAGTACCTCATAGCCTCTGGGTCTGAGAAGATTCCCATCAGGTTTTTAACATCATCTTTTTTCATTTTTCTTAAATTTAATCTTTCGGTACTTAGGACAGAGGTATTCATTTTTCTTCCTCCCATAAATTAATGTTAGTGATATTCCACATATTGCATCTAATATCCTTTCAACAAATACTTATCCCACTAACCTACCCTTAATACAATTGTTTCAAAGTTAGGTCATTACTCAGTCTTTTATTCCATAAAAAAAACGCTTTCCGTGTTCCGGAAAAGCGCCCGATAGAAAAGCATATTTCTTTAACTACCTATTTTACATAAGGAAGGATTATAGGAAATTAATTTATATACGAATCTTTAACTGAACGGCTACAATAGGAGTTTTTTGTTATTCGTAAATATTTTTTTGTATTATATTGGATGGTGATGCATTATCAAACCAGCAGCATTCCCTACAACAACACTAACAGCTACAGCAGGATTCCTAAAAGATGGATTTGTTCCCATTTGAGCATACAGGTCTTTTATAATACTTTTCCCTTCTTTGGAATTGCATACTTTTAGAATCATTTCACTAGTCGTAGAACCAATATAAGAAACTAATTCAATTTCTAGTTAACATAATGTTAACCACATAAAGATAGTAAAAAAACCAATTCCTTGAATGGTTTAAGTGAACTTCACCCCAATTGTTAGACACAAATAACAATTGGAGGTGCAGTTCAGTAAAAATGATTGGCTTTTTTCTCTCTATTTTAGTACTGGTGCTTTCCGATGCTCTGTCCCTTCCTGGTAAGAATAAGCGAGCTTAATCAAAGTCGGCTCAGCGAATTCCCTGCCAAGCATCTCCATTCCGATTGGGAGGCCGCTGTCGCTGAAACCTGCTGGAACAGAGAGTGCTGGAAAACCGGAGAAAGGGCTTAACATTGGCGCAGACCCGGATCCCTGATTTGTTCCTATCACAGCTGGCAAAGAATTTAAAGTTGGATAAACAAGCGCATCTAATTCATTTTCATTTAAGACTGAATTTAGGCTTTCTTTTGCCAGCTTAGAACGATTAGTAATGATGTCCTGATATACAGGATCATTTTCTAAGGATTCTTTATTATTTCTTGCTATCAAGCTGTTTTTAATGCTAGGGTCGTATTTTCCGCTATCGATAATTTCTGCAAGGGACTTAACAGGTGCATTTGATCCCAGGGAAGCCAAATAATCGTTGAGATCGAATTTAAATTCAAAGTTACTGAGGCTTGGATAGGAGATAATTTTATTTAGATTCGGAACAGTCACTTCTACTACATCTGCTCCGAGCTCCTCCATATCCTCAATGGCCTGGTCCATGCCTTTATTAATTTGCGGGTCATTTCCAAACAAGGCTCGCACAACTCCTATACGTGCATTCTTAAGTCCATTCTTCTTAAGATAATGTGTATAGGTTTTGGGAATGTACCCGTTACTTGCTGCGGTAACAGGGTCGGCTGGGTCATAGCCGGCAATCGCATCAAGTACTATCGCGGCATCTTCTACGGTACGCGCAATTGGTCCGCCCACATCCTGGGTAAGGGCAAGTGGAATGATACCATCACGGCTGGCTAGTCCCATCGTTGGTCGTATTCCGACCAGATTGTTAAAGGAAGCCGGAACCCGGATCGATCCTCCAGTATCTGTACCTAATCCAACTGCAGCAAAGTTGGAAGCAACCGCTGCTGCCGTACCGCCGCTCGAACCGCCTGGATACCTTGTCAGATCATACGGATTGTAGGTTTGGCCGCCAAGTGAACTGATGGTTAGGTATCCAAACGCAAATTCATGAAGATTGGCTTTCCCTAAAATAATAGCTCCTTCTTCTCTAAATTTCTTTGTTTGATAGGCATCGTCCGGTGGAACCGAACCTTCAAGCGACAGGGATCCGGCCGTAGTTGGCATGTCATATGTATCATAATTGTCTTTTAAAATTACAGGAATTCCATGCAATTTCCCACGGACTTTACCCGCTTTGCGCTCCTTGTCAAGCTGCTTTGCTTCAGCAATGGCATCTTCATCGATTGTAATGATGGAGTTGATGCTGTCATCGTATTCCTCAATTCGATCCAGATAGAATTTAACCAATTCCTCAGAGGTCAAATCCCCCTTTTGCATCGCATGCTGCAGGTCAAAGATTGATGCCTCTTCAATCTGCTCCGTAAAACGGCCTTTCTCAACTGGATTTGCTGCTTTTGGAGCTGCAGCCGCCGAAGTCGAATATAAGCTTCCCGCCAATACTAAGCTGGTCGCGAAAGTAATCGGCTTCCTATACCACTTTCTCATAGTCCAATCCCCCTTTTTAATTAAGACTCTATGAATATATCAATAGTTCTTCATAGAGTCACTACAAACGGGAGATTTCCTTACATAAAAGTGAGAGATTTAGCATTTTTTGAATTTTATCTTGATGAGGGAATAAAAAAAATGCGAACTTCCTGATAGAAGTTCGCAACTTGTGTATTAGAATTTCGGAACAAGTGTATTTTGGCTGGCAACTTTTGCAGGAACGACATTAAAATGGTTTGCTTTCTGTCTTGAAATTTTATAGCAATATGTAATTGGTCCCCTAAAAAGCTGTCCACTTCCCTGATTGTTAAAAAAAGCCCCCCACTTATTCAATTTCAATCTCAATGTTCTTAACATAAACAGCCGTACCAGAAATAGAGATATCTAATTGGTCTTGTTCTCCTTTTACATGCACATATACTCGTCCGTCTTTATTGATTTCATGCCCTTGTTCAACAATAAGCGTCGTTGGTAATCTAGTGTCTTTGTTAACAAAGGTTTTATAATAAGCCCCCATCACGCCTGAAGCCGTTCCAGTAACGGCATCTTCAATTGTACCCGAATAAGGAGATGAAAAGTGACGAGCATGCATATCGTTTTCATCATCTCGAACTTCAAAACAGATAGGATGTAAAGAAGCTTTTGGCATTTCTTTTAAAACACTCGGAAAGTTTTCTATCACTGGATTCATTTTATCAAAGCTTGCTAACTCTTTAATCGGTACAATTAACGTCCAAATTCCTGTACAGCCATAAACAATTGGGTATTTTGAATGTAAATCTTCTTCTCGTAATCCGATTGAAGCTGCTAAATCGGACTTTGAACCGCTAAAAGATTGAAACTGGGGTTTTGCATGTTGCATTGTGATAAGCAATTGATTATTTTCTTCATGAATATGTATTGGCAATACGCCTGCATTTGTTTCAATTGTAAAATGTGATTGTTCTAGTAATCCATTCATTCTTAATGCATAAACCGTTCCCATTGTCGCATGACCACATAAATTCATTTCATGTCCAGGTGTGAAATAACGGATGCGAAAATCAGCAACATCGGAAGAAACGACAAAAGCTGTTTCGTTGAAGCCTACCTTTTCTGCAATGGCTAACATTTGTTCTTCTGTATAATCCTCGCCATTTAATACGACGCCAGCCGGATTCCCTTTCTCTGGAATCGAACTAAACGCATCAATATGTTTTACGTACACTTTTGGCAAAATAAATTCCCCCTTTAATCTTCCTCCAAATCTCTCTCTGATAAAATTTCTACAACAATTGATTTCAATAAAAAAAGCGTCAATCCCTTCTTGGATTAACGCCCCCAATGTCGAGCCAATTAGTAACCCTTCCTCGCTACTGAGTACCACTGAAATAAACGTAAGTTACAACTGGCGAGACACTTAATAAAATGCCAAACGAAATAAGAAGTTTATTCTCACCGCTCCTAAAAAGTCCAATCACAGAAATAGTAAGTTGAATTAATATAACTGCTGAAATGATTTCCATTCTAATCATAACGAAAATTATATACCATATGAATATGCCTAAGCTTAATGATAGAACACTAAATAAGATGGGTAAATCTTTCATAAATATAACGTCCCGAACCAATGTCCTTATTCAACATTCCTGCCTGTTAGTTAAAGAAGAAAAGCAGCATTATCATCATCAAGAGCTTAACTATAAATAGGTACCCTGAAAAAGTATAAGGGTATCCATTTATTTTATGTAGATGCCCCCGCTCCTCCGCCGGCACTTGAATTTCTGCGTTTTTCAATTGCATTGACCCCCATGACTACAGCTATCAATTCTTCTGTGAGAATTCGTATGCAGCTGCTTGAAAGATTCCACTTACTTTTTTGAATGTCGCCACTGCTGATTTGTTCCCATCGAGTATGGTGTATTCTTTTGAGAAGGCTGGTGACTCAATCTCAAATCTGCCGGAATTTGCTGTATAACTATAACGCCTAGTGAAGAATGAAAATGAAGCTTTTACCTCGCCCAATTCCTTCCCATTCGGCTGTTTAATTGTCCATTTGCCAGATAAAAACGGAAAGCTACCTTCGACAATGATTTCGCCTATTTCATTCTCCACACTCACACTTGAAGTGAATGCACTTTTCAAATCGAGTTTTCCAAGCTTTTCTTGTGATTCATTATAAATATCAGTACTGCCGGAAGAAAAAAATTGATCAGTGAAGTATACGCATTTATCCATATCTAACACCCCTTTATTATTTATACGAACGGAGCATTGCACATGTTTCAGACTTTTTTTGTGAAACTACTCTCAAGATTGTTTTTAGTCTACACCTGTTCATGCGGCACGGCCTACTTTTGTTAGTTTATAAAAAAGATTTATCAAAAAAGGCTAATTATAATATTTCACGAGGAAAGTTTAAATTTCATTTAAAAAAGGTGTATGTGAAAGGACACTAATTAGGTCCTTTTCAAATACACCTTACTTGTCTTTCTATATTTTAATCATTTTTCAGTGCTCAATTGTCCTCATACCGTCTAGATTTATCCCCTACACATTGTGTTGGCGAAAAGAATAATCTGCTCGTTTAAACACATAAGTGATCTTCCACAATCTGGTCCGATTGTGGAAGATCATTTATGTTATCTTATTGAAGGTACGCTCCCTTATAGTTCAACAAGTATGTAATTATTACTTGGTTGCCAAGACAATAAAAACATACAACCTTTCAGACATTCAAACTTTGAGGCTTAGTAAAGTTGAGAGGAGTCTTTCTCCCCTCGTATCATATCCGTAATGGCAACATAAATGTTTGGTGGATATTCAGCTATTCCACTCAACACCATAAGTTAGATAAACCCGAATTGGTAGCCCATCAACTTTATGTTGTTTACAGACAAAAGTGAACATCAGAATATAAGGAACGAAAAGTATATATTGCATCAGGGAAATAATACAATGAAGTTGAGTCTAAGGAAATGGCTCCTCCTTCAAAATAAAATACCATTCATATATTCTCCCCCAATCATCTTGTACCCATGTTAACCTTGTTTTTTACTTGGTTAAACACAACGGTTGAATCCCAGACATTTAGTCCAAAGTATCCTTCTTTATAGGTTTGGTCGTTTGTGTCAATGACAAGCTTGCTATCTAAATAAGCCTTAATGCTTTTTCCTGCAGTTACTACTTTGAGATGATAGCTTTTATTTGCTTGCAGATTTAGATTTCCATCCTTGTTATATGCTACAAGGTCATAGCCAACACCATTAACAAATTTGATTAATTTAACAACATTATGTTTTACATCAACATTGACAGCATACCCGTTTTTCCCTTCTGAATCGGAGCGGAAAACTAATGCTCCTGCACCGACTAAGTTACCAGCTGTATCCTTATTAGGATCATTCGGATGAGAGTCCGTATCAAGAATATTGATGTCTGCTTCATACTTAAAATTACTTCCAGCTTCATTTGATAAAATGAAGGCATCCTCACTGCTTTGTCCCTGTTTTCCAGCAATTGTATCTGCCCACTTGCCATTTACAGCTTTCCATCCATTTAAGGTTGATTTAAAGCCGCTTTTTTTCCAGATACTTTTTACAGGATAGATATTCAAGGATTTCAATGTAACATTTCCATCCTTACTATAAACCTTTACTCCTTGACTTGTTGGACTAGGGAAGATTTGATCAGTAATAACTGTCTCTCCATTGTTTCCAAACACTTCTACAGCAGAACGATCGACAAAAATATGCATCTTAACCGTTCCATCTGATACAGATAGAGGACCTTCATGCATGGCTGCGACATTGCTGCCGTAATGAAAGCGATCAGAGTTCGTTCGGTCAACAAATAATTGCTTGTTCGCAACGTCATATCCTATTTTCGTATGCTCATCAATAGGACCTTTGCGAACTTCAAAGCCAAATTCAGTTGAGGTTGTATTAGAGACATCAAATTCAGCAATCATTTCAAACGTATCTCCTGAAAAATCATCTAGAAGATTACTTTCATTTGAAATCTCTTTATTGTTAAAAGAAACTTTCTTGCTAGTGTCACGAATCGAATTGTTCGAAACTGGTGTTTGTTTTAATCGCAATCCCTCTTCTGTTTGCGTGAGCTCCATCTTACGAGGCAGACTCATTGAACCTCTCCAAGATGCCGTTGGTGTATTGTTGGCGTATTGCCAGTTACTCATCCATCCTAGCCAATATTTTTCGCCATTCTCACCCTCAATTCCATTCCATTCGACTGCTGCGTAGAAATCAGCTCCATAATCAGTCCATAATACCTGATCAGAAGGATTCTCATTTTTAAACGTTTTTCCGTCAAAACTGCCGATAAAATATTGACTGCCAGACCCGCCAGCAGGAGCTCCATCATTAATACTTACTTGCAGCACCCACTTTGTTTTTGTTGGATCGCCATCAATTGGTAATTCAACTAAAGCAGGACATTCCCAAATCCCACCGTTATTACCGTGTGTAGAAGGGATCCATTCACCTGAAACAGCCGTCCATTCTGTAAGGGTTCCGCTATTCTTATCTGCCTCATCCTCAACAGGTTCTTTTGCAGAATTGTCAACTTCTGCTGACATAGGACCTTCATTATAAAAATGAACATCATCAATATTTATATGACCCCAGCCGCCTACAGCTTGGTCAGCCACTTTCATATATAGCACTTCTCCGATATATTCAGAAGCATCCCATACGTATTTATTATACTTTTCCTCATTAAATTTCGTATTAGCCTGGCGAATTAATTCTTTGTTATCAGAGGCTCTTACTAATGAAACATACCGGTTGTTTATGTCATTGCCACCGCCTAATAAGAAGTTAATTTCACCTGTGCCGCCAAGCTTAAAGTACGAGGAATGCAGTTCACCGGTTGCATCATCACCATTTTGACGATCCGAAAATCCCCATAAATGGTAGTTTCCTTCATGGCCAAATGGACCGCCCCAATAGGATGCAGCATCTGTCACATGATCATTTGTAAATGCATTACCTTCAATTAGGTTCCAACCAGTTAAATCACCTGTTTCAAAATCATGGTTCTTGATTTCCTTCTCATTTGTTACGATGTTCTTATTCAGTTGAACATTTTGAAAATTCGTAGACGAATTCCAAATGTTCAAGCCTACATAGCCAGATGAAAACGTCGCGTCTTTTATGTCATAAATGAGCTCACCATCTACATATACTTTTATGTTTTCACCGTACGTACTAACTTTTAAATGATAGGATTTATCTGTATCAAGACTCCTCGCTTTTTCAGCTAAGACTGATATCTGTCCATTTTCAATTTTCATTAGTTTGATCATATCATTCAGTGCATCGATATTTGCAAAATAACCATTCTTTGCATCAGCATCTGCTCGGAAAACGAGTGCTCCTGCTCCATTTTCTCCTTTATCTCCAGAAATCATTAGATCCGCTTCATATAATAAGTCATCAGCCGTTTGACCGCTTATAATAAACGCATCATCCGCAGAGGTCCCATTTTTCCCAGCTAACGTATCTTCCCAAGTGCCATTTACAACCTTCCATTTAGACAGGTTCGTCACAAAATTTGATTTATTATTAAATTCAACATTTCGAAAAGCTGCTGTAGAATTCCATGCAGACAATCCATAGTAACCGTTTTCAAAAGATGGATCATTTGCTTCAATAACAAGCTGATCGTTTACAGCAACTTTGATTTGATCCCCATTGGCATCTATCTTCATATGATAGGTCGTTGAGGTTTTTAGAGATAATGGTTTGCGGGCTATTTCTTTCGTAATACCATCGACATTTTTACTTAATGTGACAACATCGTTTTTTGCATCCAGGTTGGCCACATATCCATTCTTCGCACTCTTGTCAGCACGAAAAACAAGGCCACCTGCACCTTCTCTCCCATTCTTTTCGTTAAGGGTAATGTCACTCTCATAGCTAAACGATCCGCCTATTTGCGAGGACATCGCGTAAGAGGTGCGATCAAGACTATTCGCTTGGATCCCGCCATCTGGTCCAAATTCACTAGCAAACTCCCAATCTTTTAAATTTGGTGACGTATAAAACATGACCTTATTCTTTGCTGTTAACGACATCACCCACTTGCTTGAATCTTCATGCCAAAAAACCTTCGGATCACGCCAATCAGGGATAGGAGGATTTGGCATAACAGGATTACCTTCATATTTTTTCCACGTTCTTCCTTTATCAAGGCTATAGGCAAGACTTTGGACTTGGCCTTTTTCCCCTGAATGAGTAAAGATGGCAACCATTGCTTCCATTCCAAATCCTGCTGTATTGTTCCAATCGATCACAGCACTTCCTGAGAAAATATCACCGTTTTCATCTGGCGATAAGGCAATCGGCAAATGCTTCCAATGCACAAGATCTTTACTTACAGCATGACCCCAATGCATCGGGCCCCATGTCGTTCCATATGGATGATACTGATAAAACAAATGATATTCACCGTCATAATAGACCATTCCATTAGGATCATTCATCCAGTTTGCTTCAGGGGAAAAATGAAATTGATTACGAAAAGGTTCTTTATAATACCCTGAATCTTCTGCAGCAAAAACACTTGTAAATGGAAAATTAAGAACAGTCAAGCTGATTAGAAGTACAGAAATCTTCCTTTTTATGGACATTTTCATATAAACTCCTTTGTCATTTTAATAACGCGGTGAAGTTTATGCTGCACTGCTTCCTCTTAAACGATCTAATAAAACGGCTGCTACAATTACACCGCCTTTAACAACTAGCTGCCAATAATAATTCACATCCATAAGTGTTAAACCATTACTAATCACACCCATGATTAAAACCCCGATGATCGTTCCTTGTATTCTGCCCTTTCCTCCAGTTAAGCTTGTTCCGCCTAAAATAACCGCAGCAATGGCATCTAATTCATACATTTGGCCTGCGGTCGGCTGGCCGGAATACAATCTTCCTGCTAATACAACGCCCCCTAAACCAGCTAACAGGCCGCTAATGGAATAAACGTTTATTAATGACTTTTCAACCTTGATTCCGGTTAAGCGCGCAGCTTCTTCATTTCCGCCAATTGCATAAATATGGCGGCCAAACATTGTATACTTTAGAACAAAAAACATCACACCATACACAATAAGCATGATATAGATCGGCGTAGGTATGCCGAAAATAGCCCCGCCGCCAATGAATTTAAAGGTTTCATTTTGCAAAACAATTGGATAGCCGCCACTTATGACATAAGCAAGACCACGAACATACGTAAAGCTTCCCAATGTCACGATAAATGATGGCAATTTCGTTTTTGCCGTAAAAAAGCCATTAATAAGTCCTACTGCATAACCTACTGCTGCACCTGATAACATCGCAATGATTGGATTAACTCCTGCAGCAGAAACCATAACTGATATAACACCAGATAGAGCAACTATGGAACCAACTGATAAATCGATGCCGCCTGTTAAAATAACAATTGTCATTCCTGCAGCTAATATCGCAATAATGGAAACCTGCTTTAGGACATTTAACATATTGGCTGTATCCAAAAAGTTAGGGGCTGTGAACGAAAGAACAATACATAATAGTAATAGAATCATAATCATCCCTAAACGATTCCATAGATCATGAAGGATATTACCTACCTGCAGGCTTTGCGGTCGTGAAGCTGATTGAATATTTGCCTTCATTTTTCTTTACTCCCCTCTAGTAGCTAAATGCATAATTTTTTCCTGTGTCGCCTCTTCTCTAGAAAGTTCACCAGTCAATCTTCCTTCACACATGACAAGTATTCGATCACTTATTCCTAATACTTCTGGAAGCTCAGATGAAATCACCAATACGGCTAAGCCTTCCTCCGCAAGCTTTGAGACAATTTTGTGTATTTCCGTTTTTGCTCCAATATCAACACCACGAGTTGGCTCATCAAGCAGTAAAACCTTTGGTGCAATCGACAGCCATTTTGCGATGACTACCTTTTGTTGATTGCCGCCGCTTAGGTTTGAAACTTGCTGTTCAGGAGAGGCAATTTTTATATTTAAATCTTTTATATAGCGATCCGCACTTTCATTAACCTGTTTCCAGCTAACAATCCCTGATTTAGAATGCTTCTTTAATTCTGCCATTAATAGATTCTCTTTTACTGACATCGATAAAAATAAACCTTGTTCCTTCCGACTTTCTGGCACATGAGCAATTCCATTTGCCATGGCATCGATTGGCGATTTTATGTTTACAGCCTTACCATCTACGTAAATTTCACCTTTTTTCAGCTCTGATACGCCAAATAGTGCCCTAACCAGCTCTGTCCGACCTGCACCTACTAGTCCTGCTAAACCAACAATTTCACCAGGGTAAAGTTTAAACGAAACATCTTTTACAATGGTATTATCAGAAACATTCTTCAGCTCTAGAGCAGGGGCACCTCCATATGAGAGTGTTGTCCCAGATGCCCTTGTTCGATTAAATAAATCTTTTAAATCACGCCCTACCATTAGCTTTACGAGGTGGTCGGGATTTGTCTCTTCAATCGGCCCGCTTGTAATCCACTCACCGTCACGTAAGACAGTGAATCGATTGGAAATCTTAAAGATTTCGTCCATCCGATGAGAAATATAAACAATCGCAACTCCTTGTTTTTTTAAATCGTCAATAATTTGGAACAACTTCGTAATCTCTTTATCTGTCAGCGAGGCTGTAGGTTCATCCATTATAAGAACCTCTGACTTAAAGGATAATGCTCGTGCAATCTCGACCATTTGCTGTTGTGCAACACTCAAGGTTGAAACGAGTTGACGGGGAATCAGATTAGATCCCATTGAATCTAACACTATTTGTGCACGTTCATGTACCTCATCCCATTTGACCATTCCTAGGCGATTTTTCGGAAAAGTTGAACCCATTAATATATTTTCACTGATTGTAAGATTAGGAGAGAGATTTAACTCCTGGTGGATCACACTGATTCCTCTATTCCTTGCATCAACAGGATCCCTCCATGATATGGGCTGACCTTTTAAATAGATGGTCCCTCCATCATGATCTGGAGAATGGATTCCTGCAAGAATTTTCATAAAGGTTGATTTCCCGGCGCCGTTTTCTCCCATTAAAGCGTGTACTTCACCTGGATAGAGCTCAATTCTCACATTGTTTAACACCTTTACACCTGAGAATGTTTTACTTATCCCTTCCATATTCAGTACCGGCGTTTTCATCATGTATTGTTTTTTTGTTAACACCTCTTTAACAGCCATACGTCAATCCCACCCCTTATTTATTTTAAAAAGGCTGAATAAGGCGATGGACCCTTATCAGCCTCTTTCATTAGGGAGGCTTACCAACCCTTGTAAGAATCTAATGTTTCTTGAGTGACTAGCTCAACAGGTACTTTAATAAGCTCTTCAACGTCTTCACCATTTTTCACTTTCATGCCAATTCCAACTGCTGTTTTCACCATTTCACTAGGTGATTGAGCGGAAGTCGCCATAATAGAGCTTCCTTCTTTCGCCATTGCTTCTGCCGCTTCAGGAGCACCGTCAACACCAACAATGAAAAACTCATCTTTTCTTCCAGCTTGCTCTGAAGCAATTTCTACTCCGATTGCTTCAGGGTCATTGATCGCAAATACAGCGTCAATTGATCCAGATGAATTCGCTTGCAAAATACTTTCCATAACAGATAATGCTTTTTCACGGTTTCCTTCACCATTTTGCTTTGCAACTACTTTAATTCCTGACTCTTTAATTACATCCTCAAATCCTTGAATACGATCTGTTACGGCTGAAACTGGAGGTCCATCGATAATAACAATGTTTCCTTTTCCATTTAATTGTTCAACCACATATTCACCAGCAAGCTGACCTGCTTGGTAGTTATCTGAAGTGACCGTTGCATCAACACCGCCCTCTGCATTCGTATCAACTGCGATTACAGGAATCCCTGCATTCTTTGCTTGTTGAACAGCTGCCGCAATCCCCTTCGTATCAACAGCATTTAATAAAATAACATCTACCTTTTTCGTAATAAAGTTTTCAATTTGAGACGTTTGCTTTGCCAGATCGTATTCAGCACTTTCAACAAGAATCTCTGCACCTAATTCCTTCCCTGCTTCTTCAGCACCCTTTCCCATGGCAACGAAAAATGGATTTGCTAAAGTACCTACAGTTAATCCGATTTTTAACTTATCGTTACTATTTTCCTGCCCAGTACTTTCATTTGAAGATTCACTTGCACTACTGCATGCAGACATTAGAACAATTACAGACATTAAAACTGGCACTAATAATTTTTTTACACTTTTTTTCATTGTGAGCCCCCTAGAAATTAATAAATACGAATTTCACTTTTCATAGAATTAAATAAATTGATAATACCATTGATAACGCTTACAATCTTGTGGCTACATCACCTCCTTTAAGTCGTTCAAATATGATTTCATTTTTCTTTAAAGATGTTCTGAATGATTTTAGAATATATCGATAATGAAAATTCCAATATTTGATTAGTGGGTTCAAGTTGAAAGAAGTGAAGAAGTTATGATTTTTTATGGTGGATTTTACAATTTAATCTGCTTATTTATGACTCTTTTTGATTGATTTTGATTATATTATGCCCTTCAAAAACTGTCAATATATTGAGAAAATTCAGTAAATTATATTAAAAATGTAAATGTTAGCTAATTTTACTTTTTGCAACAATTCTCAATATGAGTATTATTAGGAGTTTTTGAATGAATAATGGAAGATTTTGATTTTCAGTGCATTCTTTCCAATTTCAAAAACGGTTTACCAATATATTTATTTTGTGAAACTAAATGTAAAAGGGGGAAATTTTTTTTGAGATGTTGCATATTCAAGGCAAAATAAAAAGAGCTTTAAACCCCTATTGTCTATTCAGTAGACATCTGGGTCAGCTCCAATTAAAAGATATTATATGTAGAAAAAATGAGAGTTTATTAAAAAGCTGCACAGTAAATTTCCGTTTTCTCCTTATACTTCTCCAATATTATCGAATCTTCTTCATTCGTAATGATTTTAGCTTGATGTAGTTTTGCAAATTCAGAAAATGAGACTTCTCCAAATTTCGTATGATCTGCAAGTACAAACGATTCACGAGAGAGATAGATAGCTTTTGCTTTCAGTTGTGCTTCTTCAGGATCCGGAGTAGTAAAACCTAGATCATGGTGGATTGCATTTGTTCCTATAAAGCTTTTATCAAATCGATAATTTTGAATACTTTCGTATGCATTGCTGCCAATCATCGCTTTTGTTACTTTTTTTACATATCCTCCAATTATATAAGTATTTATATCTTTTTCAAGTAATGCATCCAAATGGTCAATCCCATTTGTAACCACAACAATGTTTTCTTGGTCTAAATACTGTATCATTTGATAGGTTGTTGTACCTGCATCAAGGTATACACAATCTCCAACTTCAATTAGTTGGGCAGCATATTTTGCTAGAATGTTTTTTTCTTTAAGATTCTGAGTTGATTTTTCAATCATGCTTGGTTCTTCACGTTTTCGTTGTAACAGTGAAGCACCGCCATGTACACGTTTTACATAGTTCTGCTTTTCGAGTTGATCCAAATCGCGCCGCAATGTAGATTCTGAACTTTTTGTTAACTCTACTAGTTCATGAACCTTAACATTCTCTTTTTCCTTTAAATAATCTAATATCAAACGATGACGCTCAGTTATAAGCAAAATACCTCCCCCTTATTACTTGTTATTCATCGTATAAATTACTTCTTTTAGCTTAGTATAGTATAAAAAAGCACATAAATGGAATTTTCAAGTTGTATTTCTTATCTAACTATTTAAGAAGAAAAACCGGACAAAAAACGCCAGGTCCAAATCAAGAAATAAATGAAAAATGAAATAACAAGGCTTCTTTATGCCAAAACTTAATAATGTCATTAATAGATCTTTATCATGATTCTTTAAATTTATTAAAACCTAATGGTTATAAAACCAAATATAAAAAGTCTTATTGGGAATTGTTTGTTGTCGATAAATTCTTTGGAACAACTAAAGATATATAACGGCTGAAGGAGTTTGGTCCATCGGTCAAATGTATGACCATTTGATCCTCGTTGCCCATGAGTATCTTGACAATGTGGAAATTTGTGCGGCAGCAGAGGAAGGCAAAAACTTGGGAAAACAGAATTTGGTGAGCATTTAAAATTGGAGGATTCCCACCAATTAAAATCAAGTTACCAGACGAATTAAATACCCCCCCCAAGCAATACGAATAGTAAAGAAAATCTTATGAGTAGGCTAGATGAAGTAATGCAGAGGATAAGACAATGGGAATTTAAAGTGGATTCTATAAATCCAAATTACAAAGTTGAACAAGAGGGCTTTGGTTGGCTTAACGCTTACGTTATTAACTTTTCTATATTTTACCACAAAGCTGTGGTATTCATGACAGTTACATTTTCAACTATTGCAACCCTTTATAGTTGAACAACAAACAGCATCTATTCATCCACAAACTTATTTAATTTTGATAATGCCACTGCCACTTCTTTTCTTAGAGGTATCACGTTTGATTTAGGGAAGGGTTTTAGGGACAGTATTGCCTCATTATCTGCTTTTTAATCCCGATTCGCCATACCCACAAAAAATTAATCGTGGGATTGTTGATTTGTTGCTAATTCCTTTTTTTAGTTTACATACTTACTTATTTCACTAATGATTTCTTTGGCAGCATAAGGCTTTTGAATTTTTTTTATGTTCTGAACCACTTCCTTATAATAACGTTCATTAAATAAAATGTGTTCTAATATTACTGGGATCTCTTCGCAAATTTCAGCTTTTACTGCTGCCCCATAGTTCATTAAATACTGGGCATTTTGTTCTTCATGACCTGGTACTGGTTGATATATTAAAATTGGCGTTTCACAAGCTAATGACTCTGCCATTGTTAATCCACCTGCTTTAGATAGAATAACATCACTTGCCCTTAAATAATCGGTAAACCTATTTGTAAAACCAATACTAACTATCTCATGCTTACTTTCCAGTTGTTCAATTTTTGCTTTTGCTTTCTTATTATGACCGGTTATACAGACTAGTTGAACCTTGTCTTCTATAGTGTTTAAAGTTTTTAATACCTTTGTGAATTTTGTTAATCCGATCGCACCACCTGCAATTAATATTGTTTTTTTCTCCGGGTCTAGCTGCAATTCATGCTTTACCTTCCATTTTGGTTTCTTTAAAGATGGTATAGAACAAATTGGGATACCAGTTGAGTAGAACTTTGATATTGGTATATTATATAAAGTTGTAAAATAATCCAAATGATCTGAAGCTGTAAAATATCCATCTACTTCATTTCTAATATACGCTGGGTGCATGACAAAGTCAGTAATTGCAGTATATAACGGTATATCTAAGTTTTTCTTCTTCTTTAATTTTGACAATATAGCTGTCGAAAAAGGATGCACTGAAATTAACGACTTACATTTATATTTTTGGACAATTGAGTATAGTCGTTCCGTGAAAAATGTTCCAAATTGGTCCATTAACATAAACCAAGGATGCTCTTCTGTATGGTGATATAATTTTCTCCAAACAATTGGACTGAACTTTAAAATTTGTAAATAACTTTCTAAAACTATTTTGTGAAATACCGGACTAATTAACTTAAATGTATCGATAATTTCGCATGTATACCCGTTTTTCTCAAACTCTTCTTTCAGTGCTTTGGCTGCTTGATTATGTCCATTACCAATAGAAGCAGAAAAAATTAATGTATGACAATTAATCAATATTTTTTCCTCACTTTCTAAGTAATGAATAATTAATAAGCTATAAGCTATAGTCGACGGATGATTGGCCATTTAATGTTCTATAAAGTATAGTATTAGGATATTGTTTGAGAAAAATTCTATAAATGAAGAATACTTTTTTATGTTTTGTTCATTTTCTATTATTTTTTGATAACTTTATTTATATATACTGGAAAAATAATAACATTAAGTATGGATTTAAAATTATGTGACAAAATAGGATTTATATTTTTAGAGCATAAAAATGAGGGTGAAAAAATGTTCATTTTTTTCGGGAAGTTAATTCTGCTTTTTGGTTTGGTGGTTCTGGCAATGCGCTGTATGGGAAAGACTGTGTTGGCTCAGTTAACTCCGACTGACCTTGCTGCCATTGTGTTTCTCGTCACTTTGTCCGTCAGTCCCATCAAAGTCAATGGGATTGGACAGGCAATTATAGGGATCATCATTATCGTCGTCATGTACTTTATATTTTCTAAATTAAGCCTTTTTCGCTGGTTAAACCGATTGTTCATCGGCCATCCGAGTATTTTGATCAAACATGGGAAAATCTCTAAAAAAGAATTGCGAAAAACTCGATTTTCTCTCGTGGAACTATTGTCAGCTATAAGAGCTGCAGGATATCCGAACATTAAGGATCTCGATTATGTGATTCTCGAACCGAATGGAGCTCTTAGTATATTACCTAACCAAGCTATTGTTAATTTGACGCCTAAACACTTAAACATTGAAACGGACTATCAGGGCCTGCCGATTGCCGTGATCGTCGAAGGGAAAATCCAGCATAAAAATTTGAAATTAATTCAAAAGGATGAAAAATGGCTTCAGGAAGAGTTGATAAACAAAGGATTTCACCAACTCAATGACATCTTTTATGCGGCTGTTAGTGATAAAGATCATTCTTTAATCGTTGACATTGGCAATCAATAATCTTGATTTACATACACCTATTTACGACAGGAAAGAGAAAACTTGGTCAAATAAAACCGATTAGGAATAGACAACGATTCGTTTTTCTTGTGCTAAATTTTGCTAATGGTATGTTACAATTTATTGTTTAGCAGGATTTTATTCATCATTGATAAATTCATCGTTATACGTGCTTAAACGCACCTAATGGCTCTGTATAATAAAGTGGCGATTTATGATCCTCTTATTCAATTAAATGGTCCGATACAAAAAGAAAAAGTACAATTTATGCTACAGAAAAGCGCCCGATAATGGAAGATCGTTCACCCCGATTATGGAATTATGATGTTCCACCACATGAAATGAATTTTAGTTCTCTAGAATTTGCTGAAGATCTTTTTCAATTTTTTTAAACTTAAATCCTTCTCTTTCTAATCTTTCGAGAATGAACCACAAATTCTTAAAATCATTGTTGGTATTACCTTAAAAAGGGTGCCCGTGAATCGTTTTTACCGAAAGGAAATCCGTTGCCACCTAATAACCAATACAGTCCGAGTAACCCGTATAGTAGGGACCATAGAGCAGCTGCATACCCAGTCCACTGCGGCCAACGCGACAGCCAGGAAAAATGTGTTGAATTATTGATATTTATTTTCGGTTCCATTTCACCCTCCCTAAAGCATTTTCATAATAAAAATTAAAATGCCATACTCCAAGATATAGTAACCCTTTCAATTAATTAGTTTCCAAAAAGGATCTTACTAATTTTACCATTATTTTCTTCCTAAATTAACCTCCCATTACAAGAAAATAGCTTTATTCCTTGCTCCATAATCTAGCCCGATTGTTGATCAGAACTCTTGAAACCACTCTTCAAACTGTGCCCTTTAACTTAATAAAAAAAGGCGCCCTCTTTGTACATAGCGCAGAAAACAACTCTATAAAGTATAGTTTTATATTTTTTTGAAACTATATTAAATGGAGGTGAATTAATAATGCCAAATAAAAACAAAGATGTTCCGAATACACTCAAATATAGTATATGGAATACACGAACGGATGAAAATCAACCTTTTAACACAGAAAAATATGCTGAGTCAATTGACAGTTCTAACCTAAAATCAAAAACAGCAGATAATCAAGAATAACAATTAAAAAACAACCGCAGCTGGTTGCCTTCTTACTTTAATTAAATTTCTTTCCACTTTACTGTTTAATATATTTTTAATTAAATATGGCTTACCCTTGTCTAATCGAACGAAAACGTGGGTGCTCGGCAAATATGGAACCTCTCATCTCTATTACTACAGGATGTTCTGAAGTAAAAAACTGATTTTTAAAATCGTAAAGCTCGACTAATTCTCCTTTTTCTAGTACACCCAATATCATGCGTAATAAAAAAATAAGATAACCCGAAGTCTTCTTTTAGCTCCCTTAGTAATTCTAAAATAAGTGTTTGGTTAACCATATCTAGACTACAAACAGATCATATTCATCCCTTTAAATTGGTTAAAAGATAATAATACTCCATAACTTTTTTATTTATTATATGAAATGAACTTGTTCTGCTCAATCTGCTGATATTTAGAGTGGTCCAAAGCGGTATTTATTTCTCCAACTAATAAATGTGTTTTTGGGTACTTCAAGCTCATAAGCTCCTTGCGTTGGAACTACAGTTTTCAAGAGATTTCGTAACTGTCGATCGGAGCAAAGGAATGACAAGATTGATATTGGTGTTGTTATTCACTTTTGTTCTATCTAAAAAATTGAAATGAGCTCTTTTGTATAAGGATGGCGTTCCTCAGCAAATAAATGATCGCGGTTGAATTGATCGACAAGCTTTCCTTCTTTCATAACCATGATCCGCTGACTCATTTGCCTGACAGCAGCAAGATCATGTGAAATAAACAAGTAAGAGAGATTTAAAGTTTCGCGAAGCTCTGTCAATAAAGTAAGTACTGCCCCTTGCGAGATGACATCAAGGCTTGCGGTCGGCTCATCTAGAACAATGAGCTCTGGTTCAATGCTGATAGCACGGGCAATCGTTACACGTTGCCGCTGTCCGCCACTTAATTCATGGGGATATTGATTGGCTAAACCAGACGGCAGCTCAACAGCTTCAAGAAGCTGCTTTACAAAGGCGTTCTTAGAGGTATAGGAAAAATGGCTAAGGTTAAGTTCCTTCCCATACTGAGCATAAGGGTCAATCAGTGAATCCTTTATTTTAAGCTTTGGATTTAAAGCAGCTGATGGATTTTGAAACACGATTTGAATCTTTTTTCGGTAAGGGTACAACTGACGCTCATTAAGCTGTTCAATTGCTTCATTCTTAAAATAGATCGAGCCGCTGTCAATCGGTTCAATCCGCAGCAAGCAACGAGCCAGTGTGCTTTTACCACAGCCACTTTCACCGACAAGACCAAGACATTCACCCTTGTTCAGTTCAAATGAGAGGTTGTTCACCGCTTTTTTTCCTGCTTGATATGATTTTGTCAGTTGTTTAACAGTAAGCAGACTCATACGTTTTCTACCTCCTGTAACCCCGATGGAAGGCCGCGTCCCAGTGTAGGTGCGGCTTGGATCAACTGCTTTGTATATTCATGCTGCGGATGGTCAAGTATACGATGCTTCCCGCCTGATTCAACGATTTCCCCTTCCTTCATGACAGCTAGACGGGTCGCATAGCGTCTGACATGGCGCCAATCATGGGTGATGAATAAAATCGCACAGCCTGTTTCTTTTTGCCGCTTTGCAAGCAATTCTAAAATCCTGTGCCCGGAGACACTGTCAAGTGCAGTGGTTATTTCATCTGCAATTAATAAATCAGGCGACAGCAAAAGTGCCAATGCAATTGAAACTCGTTGAAGTTGTCCGCCACTTAATTGAAATGGATATCGGTTGTATAACGTTTTGTCCAGCCCAACTGATTCAAACTCTTCCATTGCCTTTAACTGCCGAGTTTTTGCGTCAAGAATTCCGTGAGATTTCTGGTATTCTTCAAAATGCTGAGCAATTGTTCGAAACGGTGTAAAAGAACTCTGGTAATCTTGAAAAATATAAGACAATTTTTGACCACGTATTGTTCGCATCTGTTTTGGTGAAAATGCGAGCAAATCCTGCCCTTTAAAAAGAATCTTTCCTTCTACCTGCAAATTAGGATGAAGCATTTGTCCAATTGCCTGGGACAGAAGGCTTTTGCCGCTTCCGCTTTGCCCAACAAGTGCATACCACTCTCCTTTACGAATGGAAAGGGACACGTTATCAACAAATTTCTTTTTTCTGCTGCTAATTGATACTTGCTCAATTGATAAAATCATTGGCGCACCTCTTTCTTTACATCAAAAAGGTCACGTAAATAATCACCTAGCATATTCGTTAGCAGCACAACAACCACAATAGCTAAACCAGGGTATATCATTAATTCAGGATTTGACTGAAAATACGGACGTGAGTCGTTTAACATTGCTCCCCATTCAGGGATTGGGGGTTGTGCACCAAGCCCAATATATGACAAGGAAGAAATGAGCAAAATAATTTTACCTAGATCAAGACTTGCCAGAACGAAGACATGCCCCACAATATGCGGAAATAAATGTTTTCGCATGATTTTACGTGACGATAGTCCGTTGATCTTGGCAATCATCACATAATCTTTTTGAGATTCTGATAAAACTGTACTGCGAACAAGTCGGGCATAACTTACCCATTTGACCATCACAATAGCAAGCACAAGGTTGCCTATGCCAGGTCCAAGCAAACCACTTAAAACAATTGCAACAATCGTATCTGGGAAAGCTAAAAATCCATCGGCAATTCGCATAAATACCCGATCAACCAACCCGCGTTTATATCCTGAAATAAGACCAAAGGGGATTCCAATGATGAGAGCAACAATCAGCGCCAGCAAGCTATAACCGATTGTCTGCTGACCGCCTAGCAAAAGCCTAGTCAGTACGTCCCGACCAAGTTGATCTGTTCCAAGCGGATGCTGAAGGCTCATCCCCTGAAGGCGTCCATCGAGATTTGTTAATGTTGGATCATGCTGCAAATAAAAAAAAGCATATATGGCGAATGCAAAAACAAGGACTACGCATATCAGTGCCATCACCCCTTGCCAACTGTGCTTATTTACCTTTTGCAAACAGATAGACAATCCTTTCATCAGTTGGTCCCCCTCTCTTTTAGTTTCATTTCTGGATTTAAATATCGATAAGATAGATCAACACATGTATTTACAATAAAAACAACGACAGCCATGATTAAAATATATCCTTGTATGAGTGGATAATCACGTTGACGTATCGCATCAACTACCAGTTTTCCTATGCCTGGATATGCAAATAGAACTTCAATCACGACAACACCCCCAATTAGGCTGCCTAAGCTTACTCCAAATACAGTAATAACAGGAGGGAGGCTGTGTCGAAATGCATGCACTAGAAAAATTCGTCGTTCTGACAATCCACGTGCTCTCGCTGCACGGATAAATTCCTGCCCAAGCGAATCAAGCAGGCTGGAACGAAGCAAACGGACATATACACTAGAAATCGCTAAACCAAGAGTAAGCGATGGTAAAATTAATGATACTAATCCATCTCTCCCCATTGTTGGAAACCAATTGAAACGTACACCAAATAAGTCGATAAAAATAAGACCAAGCCAAAAACTGGGGATAGCTGCCCCAATAATTGATAGAATTCTACTAATATGGTCAATCCAGCTATTTCGGTAAAGGGCCGATAAGGAACCTAATGGAATCGATACCGTCAGCATAACCATCATCGCACCGATCGCTAATTCAACTGTAGCCGGAAGCCCCGTTAGGATCATCTCCATCACAGGTTGACCAGTAACATACGATTGGCCAAAATCAAGCTGAACAAAATTAAGAAGCCAATGCCCGTATTGAACGAGCAACGGCTTGTTAAACCCCATCTCTTCTCTTAGTGCTTCCACCTGCTCCTGACTAACGGACAGTTCATCAACATTCAGAATAGTTAAAACGGGATCCCCAGGTGCGAGTCTGATAAATAAAAAGCTTACAAATGTAATAAACAACATAAAAAAGAAAACTTCAAGAAATTTCCGGACAAGAATTTGAACCATTTACTTCACATCCAATTGATTTGTAATCATGTAATATTCACTTCGCGTCGTCACCCAATTCTTAACTTTTGACTTATTATAGGCAACAATTGTCGAAGGATGTAAGACAAATGAATTGATTACATGTTCATTTACATAATCAGCCGCCTGTTCCGCAAGTACAGCTCGTTCTTCTTGATTGACTGTTTGATTAAGCTTGTCAATGATAGCTGTCAATTCCGGCTTACTTGCGCCACTAAAGTTTAGAGCTCCAGTTGGATGATAGGTGGCATTTAAATAATACCCCGCATCTCCGCGCGGTGCTGTCAGATTACTATAAGTAGCCAGATCCCAATCACGGTTTGATGCCATATATTCTTCAGGGATATCGATTTGTCTTATCTCAACATCAATTCCAATTTTTTTAGCGTCCGATTGAAAAACTTGAGCAATTAATGGCAAGTCTGCCCTTGCTGAATAAGTTAGCAACGTAAACTTAAGCTGTTCTCCATTTTTTTGCATTTTTCCGTCTTTGAGTGTATAACCCGCTTTTTCTAAAAATTTAATAGCTATTTCACCACCCACTGGACGCTCCCCATAACTTGGAGCAAATGGGAGAGAAGGCAGAAATGGTCCTTGCGCGATTTCAGCGTGCCCAAGCAGAATCGCATCGACAATTTCCTGGCGGTTAATCAACGTATCTACAGCCCGTCGCACATTGACATCCTGTAAACTTTTGCGCTCTATGTTCATTGTCATTTGATGTACACGGAAAGTCGCTGTAGACTCAACTTTAATGTCGTCAATTGCCTCTAATGTTTCAAGGCTTTCTACCTCTGGACGATAAACAATATCTACCTGTCCAGACTTTAATGCAAGCGAACGAGCATTTGCATCCTCATTAAATGAGAAGGTTACAGAATCAAGATTTGAGGCCCCATCCCAATAATCATCATAGCGTTCGAGTTCAAGCTTGCTGCCAGGTGTGAATGTCTTCAGTACAAAAGGTCCTGTACCGATAGGTTTATTGACAATATCCTCTTCCGTTACGTCAATAATTGAAACATTTGGGTTCACAAGTTCTGATACAAACTCTGGAAAGGGTTCAGTTGTTGAAATATGCAGGAAATAGCCATCAGCTTCTATTTTATCGATTTTCAATGCATTTTTTATCGCAACACTCTCTTTAAGCGCACGTTCCAGAGAGGCTTTTACGGCTTCAGCATCCATTTGCTTTCCACTATGGAATGTAACATCTTCACGGAGTTTAATCGTCCAATGTTGCCCATCCTCACCTTCCCAGCTTTCTGCGAGCCATGGTTCAATGGTTAAATTTTCCTCGTCTAAGCGAACCAGCGTTTCAGTTATTCCCGCTCTTAAAGGAACATAACTTGAATCTACATGGGGATCAAGGGAATTAGTAGAGAAATTATACAGAAAATGAATGTGCTTACCATCTCCCTTATTTTCGGTTCTTGTCGATGAATTCGTACATGCACTTAATAAACAGGCAAAGATCAATAAGATACCTATTTTTAGAAAATGATTTTTTATGTATTTATAAAAGCTATTGTAAATCATGTAGCAGTCTCTATAATTAGCTGTTTTCAATGATAATCCCCCTAACACGAAATGATAACGATTTATATTTTATCGGAATGATTCCTATTTGGCAAGTTTAATCATTTCATTGACGCTCCCTTCAATCCGTCATTCCTGCTTGAGATTGATGGGCATGGGTTTAAAAATACTCATTTCACTAACTAAGGAAATCATATTTGACGTGTTTCTACTAAGTATTTAGATTTAATAATTCTATTGATATTTTTTCAACCAATCTTTTTTGATAGTTACTATCATATCTTGCTGCTCTTTTGCTGAGATGGCAACTTTATCATTACCCTTTTGAGGATCATACATCCAAAATTGAACATTCACCCTTCAACAATCCTAGCAATATAACAAGATCGCTTATTTTCGTTGTAAACCTTTTGATCGTTAATCAAAAAAACTTAGGTTAGGTCTTTATCTTCACTTTCTGATTTTTTTAAAGCTCTTTGAAGTTGATAAATCTTTATCATACCAATTAACCCAACGAATAGAGCTCCTAATAAAACTGATCCAATAATGACGAGGATCAAAGGCCACTCAGCTTTTCCTAATAAATAATTAACTGTTACAAGTTCAACATTGATAACGGAAAAAACCGCAATAATTAAGACGACAATTAGCGCTAATAATAATTCCATTGACTTTTCATAAGCCACCTCATTAATAAGTTATTAATTATGATTGTTCTCTTGCTGATTCATTTTTTAGTAGTGTTGGTTCTGTCGCTTCTTCTTGTATTTTTTCTTTTTTCTTTAATCTGCTAATCAATTTGATAAACATGAAAATAGAAAATGCAACAATTAGAAAGTCTACACTTGTGTGAATAAACATTCCATACTTTACAACAGCACTTCCAACTTTAATTTGTAAATGATTAAAATCGATACCACCAAATAATAGCCCAATTAATAGCATGATCATATCATTCACTAGCGATGTGACAATCTTACCAAAAGCTGCACCTATAATTACATAGCTAAATCAAGCACATTGCCTTTTAATGCAAATCCTCTAAACTCTTTTATCATTTAAATTTCCTTCTTATTACAAAAAAGATTGTTTACTAAAAATAGAATATAAGGTTTAAACTACTCTCTTATTTCAGTATAAGAAAATGAATGAATGTTTTGATTTTGAAGAGTATAAATAGGGAGCATGACATCAACTGTCGTTCCTTGATTTACTTCACTTTCAATCACGATCTTTCCTTGATGTGTTTCAATAATTTTATAACAGATCATTAATCCTAAACCGATTCCTTCTTCTTTGATACTATAAAAAGGTTCTCCGAGATATGGGATACGTTCTTTTGAAATCCCGCACCCTTGATCGATAAAACGAATACTTACTTGATGATCATCGGGTTTATCAATTTGAACCAAAATGTCTCCTCCAGTTGGCATCGCTTCAATCGCATTTTTCAAGATATTGATAACTACTTGTTTTATTTGATTCCCTTCACAGGGGATCAATGGAATATCAGATTCAAACTTTGTTATAATTTGAACATTATTCATCATTGCTCGGGGTTTAAGTAGCATGATAACTTGTCCTACCAACCTATGTAGGTCATTCGGTTGAAACTTTACTGCCTGCGGCTTGGCTACTGCCATAAATTCATTGGTAATACTTTCTATTCGATCCATTTCTGACAATACCACATCTATATAATGCTGCTTGTTCTCATTTTCTGTTGGTTTTAGTAAGTGCATAAATCCTTTCATTGCGGTTAAAGGATTGTTAACTTCATGGGCGATTGCAGTAGCTAATTGTCCTACTACAGCAAGCTTCTCCGACTTCCGTAATAATTCTTCTGTTTTTAAACGCTCAGTGATATCTCGGGAGATAAGCAATAAAACTTCCTTTCCATTCAAGTTAAAAACACGAATACTAAACTCATTATTTATTTTTTTACCTGTTTTTTCAAAAACAAATTCGTCTTGTAAAGTAAAAGAACGTTTTCCTTCTCTGATTTTTTCCACAATTCTTATGAGCATTGTAGAATTTTGAGGAAAAATATCGGCATATGGCATCGAGAGAAGTTCTTCCCTACTATACCCAAATCTCTCACACCCTACTGGATTTACTTCAAGTAATCGAGTTAGATGTCGATCCTCATTCAATTCCACTAAGTATACGGCATCAGGTGACCGTTCAAATAGAACACGGTATTTCTTCTCACTTTCCCTTAATTGTTGATGTAATCCATAGAGTTCTCTTTCTGCTTGTTTCCTTTCGGAAATGTCTCTAATAATTGCTGATAAAGCAATCACTTTTCTCTTTGAATCCAGAATAGGTGAAAGCGTCACAC
The DNA here is from genome assembly GCF_030817055.1 of Bacillus sp. V2I10. NCBI lineage: Bacteria > Bacillati > Bacillota > Bacilli > Caryophanales > Bacillaceae > Bacillus > Bacillus sp. V2I10. The sequence continues at coordinate 4,397,506 of NZ_JAUSYV010000001.1, forward strand.
TTACATTGATGAGACTTCCATCTCTTCGTTGTTTAACTGTTTCCCACTTAGTTATAGCAGGTTCTCCAGCTATAATCTTTTGAATGGTTTCTAGAGCTCGATCCATTATAAAATCTGGTTCACAAGGTAATTTTTTTTCCATGATTTCTTGTACTGACCAACCAAATGTCTTCTCAAAAGCTTTATTGGCTTGTAAAATATATCCTTCTAAATTAGATATAATGATAGAATCTGTGTTATGACTGATAAATGATTCTAGTCGTTCTTTAGTCGTCCTTAGTTCCTCTTCCATCTTTTTTCGCTCAGTTAAAACTCGAATAAGTATACACGTGCTAACTAAGAACGAAAAAATACAAAGAGTAATGAAAAAATCATTGAGAATCATTTAATAAATCTCCCTCTATTTTTATAAGGTTTTAACGAACGTAACAAAATTCTCTCTTTGTTATATTCGAAGTGAATCTTTAACTCTTCTTATAAGTTAAAGACACGTTCAGACAGACTATTTATCTATTTGAGTTGCCTATTCTAGAGGTGTTAAATCTGAATGTTTCACTAATGAAACTTTATTAAAACCATGTTTGATTTCAAAATAATCATTACTGTAATTCATAAATAATCATATAGATTTCGAATTATAAAGAACCCTGCTACTAATATTCATTCTTAAATCAATTCTTCCTATACTTGTCTGAGAGCCTTATTCAAACTATCAATGTTAAACGCTTTCAATCAAATGAAAATTTCGTGAACGTTTCATTTCAATCGAGTAACATATTTCATATCAGAAGTAAAAGACCTAGTATTGAATAACAATATAGTTGTTTCAATTACAACAAAGTCGTTCTCTTCCATGTGTAGCTTTGAAACAAAGTTTGATCAAAAATTAATACAATAAACCTTGATAAATGAATTAATAGAAAGGGCATATTTTGAAAGATTAATCAAAACATGCCCTTATAATATTTAATTGGATTATTCTTTTATAAAAAAGATTGATCATTTTTGGTGTTCCTTAATCAACTAACACACCCGATAGTTTAAGTGCAATATTTCACAATCTTGCTTTATTGGATAAATAAATTATTATTACTAAATGTTTGATATATAAAAAAAGGGAACACCTGCTAACCTGGAAGTTCCCTTTTTATTTCGTGAGATAAAAATACACCATAACAACGATTGAAAAATAGGCTGCGGTTAGGCTTTCAAGCCTTTTTTCAACCGACAACTGTTACATTACCTACAGAAGCTGCATTGAATGAATATGGTTGGCTACCAGCACCTACGACTAAAAATTTTGTATTCGTAGCACCAAAAAGGCAAAATTACAATAAAACTCCAGAATTACTAATAGCTCCAGACAACCTAACCGCTATAAACACTATCACATGTTCCAGCTTTTGGTTCATAATAACAATGATTTAAAAATTGTCCAGAAAAAGGTTGACCGTACCATGTTGGAGGGCATGGAGCATATGGATTAAAATACCAAAGAGCATATTTCCCTGGGTGTTGTCTCCAATAATCCAAATTCTGTTTTGCTAATCTTTTTTCAACAGTTCTCGCTCTATTATAAAATACATTACCTTTTTGAACAGCTTCAAAAGAATAATTTCCTCCTTGTACATGAAAAATGACTTGTGGAATTGTTTTTAAATTTTTAAAGTCTAAACAATTTGCTTTAAGACGATTAACAATTACATTGCCTACATATAACATTCCTTGTTTTCCTTCACCTTCGGCTTCTGCTCTCATCATCCTTGCCATTAAGTCAACGTCTGAACTTCGGTAACTTACTCTTGGCATTTTTCCACCCCAAAAATATAGTATGAAAAAAAGCCTACATTAATGTCATTGTTTATAAAATAAGAATGCTTAGTTCGATTAACTCAGCAGAAAGGCTTCCGTTCATTTTTTCCATTAAGCTTTTTGCAATCGGTAATCCTTGGCCTGTACCTTTTCCAGTCCTTGTTTGGTCTGCTTTATAAAAACGGTCAAACATATGATGTATATCTTGCTCACGTAATTTGTTAACCGAGTTACTAATCGTCAGTTGAACGGATGTATGACGCTGCAGCGTTAGCAACCGCCCATTTCTCCCCACTTACTGCTGTTCCGAGTGCGATTTTCTCAGTGTGGCACAATATTTCTGGACCTTTGATTGCCACGTACTGGGCGAAAAAGTCCGCAAAAAAAGAGCAGGAAATGAAATTAGTTAAAAATGCGAAGCAAGTTTCTTAATAAAATTGACATAGGATGAAAAAGTCAATCTATTGCGACAAGCAAGTTTGAAAAGACATCGTAAAGCATGAAGGAATATTTAAGTGAAAGAGGTGTCCTTAATGGACACCTCTTTCACTTAAATTATTTTAAAAAGACAGCTTAACGCTGCCTTTAGAGACTATTATAATTTGGTTAGATATATAATAATTTATTTCACCCAAACAAAATGTTTCTTCGTTCGGTCAACGATGGGATGGCCAGGACCCTTGCATTTTTCTGATTTGAATAATTTGCCCCGTATGGTAAGCGTCGTGAAGAAATATGTCCAGCAGTTTCCCTTCGGAATTTTGGTCAAGCTCTTCAACGGAAGTTTTACTCAGTATCTGCCTTAAACTACGTTGAACGTTTTCAGCACGTTCAATGACTTTCTTCCATTCCTTATCTTTATTTGATTGTTCGGTGAGATAGAAGTTTTCGTCACCGCTGAGATTATGTGTCCATTCACGGCCTTCCATGTCTGCTACAAGTCTCTCTTTGTAATAGTTGAGATGGTTAACGTTCTCCCAGATTGTTTTGGCTGCCTCTCCAGCTGGTCTCCAACTGGCTTGTTCTGCCGTGACTCCTTCAATTGCATGTTTGAGCGGAGCATACCAACTCTCCTTATCAAACGTCGAATCTAGCACGTTTATAAGGAATTCAATACGATTCAAAGTCATCTCCCCCTTGAACAGTTATCATTTAAAATAGTACCTTAGTTAAATTCATTTTCCTTTTAAAATTAGAAAAGATTGCATTATCTACAATAAAATAAGAATATTTCATAATTAATGAGAATAATGATTTCGTCGGTAGTCATTAAAAATCCTGCCCTTTACTTCAATAAAAAAGAGCATTTCTCCTTCTTGAAGAAATGCCCCCGATTGTTGAATAATTACTGAATAAATAGTATGTCTAATTACCCTAACATTACTTAAAAAGCGTTCCTGATGATTTCAGAAACGCAAATCAATAGTAGTGGTTATGGACGCTTTCACATCTGTCATTTCATATAATGTAAATATCGTAATAAAATTTTTAACATCCATTACGATTGTTATGGCTTTACCAACAATGGTTGCAAGTTTTTATGGTATGAATGTTCCCATACCGTTTCAAAATTACCCATATGCATTTTTTGTTGCAATTATCATTTCTTTTATTTTATCAAGTATTACGGCAGTTATCTTCTGGAAAAAGAGGTTCTTTTAATAAACATAAAAATGCCGAAGTCTTTAAGAACATCGGCTTTTTTATGTTTATTATTTGAACCAACCCTTAATCCATAATCCTAGTAGCATGCCTGAACCGACTGCAAACATAATCCCCAGTACCCAAAAATAGCCCCAACGCCAGGTAAGTTCCGGCATATATTCAAAGTTCATTCCATAAATGCTTGCAATAAAAGTTAGAGGAATAAAAATGGAAGTCATAACTGTTAGTGTCTTCATAATCTTATTCATTCTGTTTGAATTTAATGAAATGTAGCTGTCTCGTATATCATTCGTCATTTCTCGATTCGACTCAATCATTTCGGAAAGTTTCAGCAAATGGTCGTAAATATCCATGAAGTACACTCGTTCTTCTTTGGGTATTATAACCCGCTCTGAATTTAAAATTCTATATAGCAATTCACGCATCGGGAAAATGATTCGGCGTAAATTTAGTAGCTGGTTCCTAATTTCAAATACACTTTCAATTAGATTTTGGTTTGCTTCTTTCGTTTCAATTTCACTTATACTATCTTCAATTTTATAAATGGTAGGGAAAAACTCATCAACAATTTTATCCATTATTAAATAAAAAATGTACAATGTCCCTTTATTTAGAATATTATTGTCTCCCATTAATGTTTGTAGAACCATTGCTATTTCAGATGACGGCGATAAATGGAATGTAACAATGAAATTTTTTCCAACAAATATATCGATTTCCTCAGGTGAAAGTGAGTCTTGGTTAAAAGTGTGTAGAACAAAAAAATCATAACCATCATAATAATCAAGTTTTGGTCGCTGCAAAAAATGCAAACAATCCTCAATCGCTAGAGGATGGAAGCTAAAATGTGTTTTAAGAAATATTGCTTCTTCTTCTGTAGGGGCATCAAAATCCACCCAAAACCATTTAATATCAGAATCAGATAAACGATTCATTGGTATATCTATTAAAAGTTTTAAATCGTTTGTAACCGCAAAAGTACGAATCATTTACTTCCATCGCCTTTACTTGAAAAATAAACGGACATCACATATTTTGTGTCTAATCCAATAAAATATTCAAGAATTTAGCATATTGAGGAATGCTTGCTTCAGACACTCGTTCGTTCACAGGCAGCCCAATTCCTTAATAAGAAAAGGCGAACACTCTGTGCTGCAATCGCCCCGATTATGGAAGATATGATTCAAATCATCTAACACTAATTAATTGAAATTTATTTACCTTTTCATCCCACTTAACTTCAATTTGAACTTTGTCTTCATTGGTCTTCCATAAATTAGAGACCACTATTCCACAATCCTGCCTCTATAAAGAAAGGAATAACTCTTGATTTCTAGCTTTTTCTTAAGATTTCATCATGTTTTATTTTAATTAGACATCAAAGTTATGGATGTAAGTTGAAAGTAAGGATATTTTTGGTGTGTTAGAGAAAAAAAGTTCTTAACTGCCTAACCACTCCTATCCAAAAAGTGGTTATTTAGTAAAAGTATGTCTGCATGACACTTACCTTATTACAGATAAGCGCCCTTTTCTTGAATAAACAAAAACCTAATATAAGCTAGTGTTTATGAAAGAAATTAACTTTATAACTTATTCTAGCTGCAGCTTTGTAATTTAAACCAACATAAGCTATTGAAAAGCAGCTCAATTATACATATTTAATTTAATACAGGAGAAATTATTGCTAACGAATAAAAAGTTGGAGGAAACAAATTCATGGAAACAAAACATCATATTGATTTAACATCTGCAGAAATGGCAAATCTTTGGGTGGCTTACCAAAATGATACGATGGTCATTTGTGTCGTTAAATATGCATTAGCCACCGTTCAAGATACAGAAATTCGTAGCGTTTTAGAAACTGCGTTACAGTTATCTCAATCACATGTTCAACAATTAACTGCTATGTTTAACGAAGAACAACTTCCGATTCCGGATGGATTTAACGAAAATGAGGATCTTAATTTACAAGCCCCTCCTTTATTTACGGATACGTTCTATCTGACATACATTCACAACATGGGCAAAATCGGCATCGAATCATATGGGATGGCTCTAGCTAATTCTTCTCGATTAGACCAAAGTCAATATTTCACCAACTGTCTAACTGAATACACACAACTATTTAACCAAGCATTACAAGTATTGTTATCAAAGGGAAACCATACGAGAACTCCGCATATTCCAAAACCAAAACAGGTTCAATACGTTCAAAAACAAAGTTATTTAACAGGTTGGTTTGGCAAGCGTAGACCTCTTAATGCAATTGAAATATCGAATATCTATTTTAGTATGATACGAAATATATTAGGAAAAGCACTGGTCACGGGATTTAGTCAAGTAGCGAAGTCTCAAGAGGTTCGTAACTACTTGATAAGAGGAAGAGACATTTCAGCCAAACATATTGAAATTTTCGGCTCCACATTAAGTGAGGATCACCTGCCTCCAGCTAGTAAATGGGATGCTGAAGCAACTGATTCAACGGTTGCCCCATTTTCCGATAAACTGATGATGTACCATGTAACAGCGTTAATTTCGATAGGAATCACCCATTATGGGGCTAGTCTTGGGACAAGTGCAAGACGCGATTTAGGAGCTCTTTATCCTCGATTAATGGCGGAAATTGTACAATATGCAGAAGATGGAACCAATATAATGATTGATAACGGTTGGCTAGAGCAACCACCACAAGCACCGGATCGAGATCAGTTAGCTAATAGGCAGTGAATCCAATGTCACGGGAAGGACGAATGGAGAAAGTCCTTTGGAGTATTGCATTACCGGGGTTTTTAAATGATAAGTTTCTCAAAGGATTTCTATTGATTAGATTAGAATTTTTAATCAACGTTAATCAAATTTTAATAAAGTGATTATTTATAGCTTTCAAGGTTTTTTTACCTATGTTGTTTTTGATTCCCGGAATAAGTATTGGCTTACTTATTTCCTTACATAGGGTAGCGTCAGGAAAATGAGGATTTATACCGTTAAGGATATTCCAGTATTAAAAATCCCAATCTCTCAGTTTCACAAATGAGAAATTGGGATTTATTTATTCAAAAAAATGGCCTAATTGTTGATCAAACTCTTGAAACCACTCTTCAACTATACTGCCCTTTTCTGGAATAACTTACAATTTCAAGAGGTCCCCTTTAGATTCCTTCCTTACTTCAGAATCTTGCATTTTAAAGGTATACATGATTTCAATCATTGTAGCAAATTCAGATCTTCAAAAGTTAAAAAAGCAGCTCTCACTGCTCTTCACTAAATATTATTAATGACAAAAAAATGACCTGTTTTATCAATTTGACATTTATATCTTTGAGAAACTCACAAGTGAAAAGCAACTTATATGTGGAAATTAGAAAGAAACGTGCAAACAACCTAGAATAGCTGGTTGCACGTTTTGAATGGCTCAACCGTCGTTTTTCCAATCTGTCAATTAATTTATAGTAATAAAACAAGGCAAAGAGCCAAAGTACCAAGAGCGATTAATACTGAACCTATTATAGAACTACTTAAATACAGGTTTTGAATATGGATGGTATCTAAAATACTTTTCTCTATATTTTTAAATATACTTTCAGCGGGATTAGTGTGTTTTGCTAATTCAGCATTTACCTTAAGTTCCACTTTTAATTTTTGTATTTTTTTGTAAACAGACTTAGGTAACACCATAATTAGTAGGGCAATTACCCAAACAAAAATTGGAATGAATAACCAAATCATATTTTCCACCTTGTATCGAATATTGTAAAAAAGATATTAGTTGATAAGCGAGATAAGTATGGTACATATAACAGCCAAATAAATTTTATTTTAAAACATTATCTCTCCTTACATCGGTATCAAAAATAGTTTGTTCACTATCCTCTTCCCTTATACTCCCCTAAAGGACAGGTTATAACTACCAATTGAACAAGTCTGTTTCAACAAATTTATATACTGATACTGAATTCACTATATTTTCATCTATAAGATTATTATGGGGTATCACCAACATTTTGACATAAAACCCACTCTAAGAATTATTTAGGAAAGAGAAAGTAAGAAATACCGTTATTAAAGCAGAAATAAGGTGAAAAATTTGAAGAGAAGAAAAGCTAAAATCCTATATATTTTGACTTTTGCCTGTTTAATTTTAACTACTAACTATGTTATACCTGATAAGGAAACTTATGCAGTTAGTCAAAATGATAAACAAGATTTAATTAAATAAGCCTTTCTGAGATCGATGAGTAAGCCAATTGGTAAAGCATTAGACAGCTATTATAATGACTCAAAATTATTTTTTAAAGAAAAGATAATAAACATAACAAAAGTTCCCTATGAAGAACAGTACGATGTAACTGTCCAAGTGTTACTTAAGAGAGAGCAATTATGCCACCATATGGCTTGGATACCATAACCTTTAGAATTCCCCAATTTGAAGTTATAAACTTCAAACACAACGAAATTTCAGGAGAAGAACTTAAAGACTGCGTATTAACAAAATCTTATAGGAATTCAGAATATAAAAAAAGCCCTTAGAGTCAGGACTGTATCAATAAAGAATATTTACTTTGCCCTGGTTGCACAAACGCTGGTACTGGGCCTAATAGTAGAAACACGAATGAATTAAGCGTGAAAGACCTTGTGAAACTCACTAGTGTGCCTAAAGCAACTTATATGTGGAAATTAGAAAGAAACGTGCAAACAACCTAGAAGTTGTTGCATGTATTGAATTATTAAGTGAAGAACAAGATAATTACGACATATAAGTTTTAATTCATTTATGCAGTAGTGGTTTTCTTGTTATTTCTAGGTTGTTTATAACTCCCACAAAAAAACACCATATACAAATGTCTCAAGTTTCATAAGGAACGAAAGGGAAGCAACATATTAGTTGTTATTATGTAACTAGGTTTGTATATTGTATTTAATCAGAAAAAGATTGGCTCGTATTCCCTCTAATATACGTCTGCTTTGTAAATAATCCTGTTCCCGTTCTTGTTCAACTTTCAAACGTTGCTCCAGTTTTTGGCTATATTCAGCATACCCCATTCCATGAGCCTGAAACATTGCTTTTTCCATTACGGACGTGTACGTTAAGTCGAGAGTATTAATGTAGAATCAATCCTTTCTATATTTAGTATGGTATATAGTAAAGTCAATGTATTCACGGACATAGAATCGGCAGTTGCAGCAGTACATAAAAAAGAAAACAAATAATTGGGATAGCATCAAACATTTAACGAAAAGGAAAGCGGACATGTTGTGTGTCCCTTCTGTTTATGCCGACGCTTTATGGTTGGAGGCAGGTCCTTTACCAGATTTATTAGGCTACCAATTTTTCAAATAATTCTATAAAAAGTAACGTTTCTTTTTTCTTCTATTATCATTATTTTTCATGGAAAGTCACCATCCTTCAGTCACCGAACAGAGTCGGTTTAAGGGAAACGAGTTTAACCTTTTGACCTATAAGAGTATGATATGAATAGTACTGTTTAAAGAATGTAATAGCTGACTGAGCATTCTTTATGTTGAATTTTCTGCATAAATTAGCTAAAGTCAATAATTTATCAGTTACGAATTTTTGTTTGTTTGTGGCAAGAACGTAATAAATGAGAGTGTTTATGACTGGTTGTGATAGCTTCATTTCGTTCAACTTACGGATAATATCTAAATGAGAACAAAGGGAAGGAATGTATTCCTGGGCATCTTTCAATACTTCCTCTGTTGTATATGCTTCAAAATATCGGGCTAATCTTCTCTCCTTTTCTTCCAGAATGTTACTATTATCATGCATTTCCTTTCATCCTTCCTATCAACCGTTTCTGATTATCGGTCCTGAACATCCTCTACAAAAAATATTTGATTCCCTTGCTCCTTATTTTAATAATTGATCAAAAGCGATGGCAATCAGCCATACAATAGCAAGGGTACCCGAGAGATAAATACCTAGATAGGTTAAAACCTCCATCATGATCACTGATCCCTTCTCATCTTGTTAATCGAGGGTTGATACAATCCCTTGCTGCACTATATGTTAGAACTTGTTGACCAAGGAACTTACCTCTCAATTCAGATGATCACAGCATGATCATCGATATGAACTGTTCACGAACGATTGGTAAGCAACATACTGTTAGATGATGAGTTGTTAAAAAGAGATTGATGATTAGGTAAGCTTTTCCTCTGTTTTTAAAAAGTCATCCTCCCAGATATTAGATTATGGGGGTCCAACTCCCTTCCTTCAAAGGTAAAGCCATTATAATCAAGCAATTCTTAAAAATTTGTCGATTAATCCAATATTCACCTATTTGTAAATGAACTGTTAACTTCCATTAATAAAAGAAAAATACTTTCCATTTTCTACCTTATCTCTAAAGTTATCCAGACCTAAATTATAAAAAACCTAAAAAATAAAAGAGAGCACATATTAGTCATGTATAATATGTGCTCTCTTTTTATTAAATTAAAGCGCCTTGCATCTGCTCTCTACTGGAACTTGATCCTTTTCTTGTTATACCACCATTGCTTTTAAAATCATTTAGGTCACGGACACCGCCTGATTCTTTGGAGCATGAGGTAACCAATGTATTGAATGTGCCTTACTCAACTGAGTACCTCCACAGTAAATCCGCCTGGGGCTTTAACATAGAATGTCCATCGATGAGCCATTTTGGGCGGTTTCACATCAAATCCATCATCCTTCAATCGTTGATTGATCTCGTTTACTCGTTCTTTACTCTCTTGAGAGAAGCCAATATGAAAGGACTTGGGGTAGTTGGCCCGGGTATCTTTCATCAAAGCTAGTAACAATCCGTAATCGTCAGTCATTACAGCAAATGAATCGCCATTTATACTTTTGGTTTGCAAGTCGAAATATGTCTCCAAGAACTCTCGAGCAGCGTTAACGTCAGTGACCGTAAGATTGATATGGTTTAGTTTCATAAGGTACACTTCCTTTTCTTAGCAATAACTTTTCAAAACCGCTTTACAAAGCTTGATGTAGACTTCTTGCTTCGTCCTCTCTATTGTAACGATTAAAATAGATTCAGGAATCGATAAATGGAATGAAGTTCCCTGCAACTTTAGATTGAAGTTAAGACTTCGGTTTATTGATCGAATTGTACATTAAAAATAACGTAATTTACTGTTAAGGCTGCCCTGATATGCAAAACGGGCACTTATCCTTATTCAGGAAACGTGCCCAATTGTTGAATAAAGTTTAAACTTTTGTTAGATCTATAAAACCCTAACCAAATACAACTCTAACATCATGTATTGTAATAAACGCATTCTCATCTAATTTTCTTACAATATTTTTAATCTTTTTCACTTCTTGTTTACTAATTATAATTTACAGAATTTCTTTATTCGGACAACCTGATGAAAAATTCTTTACTGAACGTTCTTAAATTGATATACTAAGGCAAGTTAGATTTGACTGTTTTATTCTACTGAAATGAGAATGATCATTCTTTAATTTTTTCTATAAATGTATTGAGGGAGGGATGGTTGATTAATTAATCCTTATTCATCCAAGCGATGTAGCTAATTTTTATCTTTCCCCAGAATACAAAATGAACACTTTGGGGGGAATTATGGCTAGAAGTAAAGAATTTGATGAAAAACAAGCATTAAGAAAAGCAATGGAGCTTTTTTGGCAACAAGGGTATGAAAAAACGTCTATGCAAGAGTTGGTAGACTATATGGGCATTCATCGTAGAAGCATCTACGATACGTTTGGTGACAAACGTACTTTGTTTTTAAGTGCTTTATCTCACTATGAAGAGTTAATTACTACTGAAATGAAGAAGAGAGTAGATTCAAACTTACTGGTTAAACAAGCGATACGAGAAGTGTTTAAAATGGTGATTTATCCAGGTCTTAATCTGCCAAAAGGATGTTTGTCTGTAAACGCAGCTGTTGAATTATCTTTGCTTGACGAAGAAATTGCAACAAAGATTGCTGGAATGTTTAGAAAGACAGAATCTCTCTTTTATGAGCTACTGAAACATGGGCAAAAAAATGGAGAAATATCCAGGAGACATGATCCTGAAGTACTGTCTCTTTTTCTTCATAATTCACTTGTAGGCTTACGCGTATTAGTGAAGACTGAAGATGATAACAAAAAATTAGAAAGCATTGTTGACATGACACTTTCAGTGTTAGAATAGCTTTCTTTTTTTAACAATTCTAGAATGTTCATTCTAAAATGCGTAAACCCTATGCACAAAGCGAACTAACAACTAATTTAAACTCTATCAAATCAATCCGAACTCACCGTTCTAAAGGAGAAAAAATGATGTCAAAATTTACAATTCCAACTGAATCAAGTTATATCGAAGCTGAAGGAATCCGATTTGCCTATAGAAAGTTCGGCCAAGAAACAGGAATTCCACTAATTTTCTTCATTCACTTCCGCGGAACAATGGAAAACTGGGATTCTAACATGATTGGTGTTTTAGCTGAAAGTCGACCAATTATTCTTTTTGATAATACTGGTGTCGGTGAATCCAGTGGTGAAACTCCGACTACTATAACTGAGATGGCAAAGGATGCAGCGACTTTCATTAAAGCACTTGGCTTAGAGAAAGTCGATACCCTTGGTTTCTCAATTGGCGGATTTGTTGCACAGGAGTTAGCATTGCAACAGCCAAATTTGGTACGACGCATCGTCTTGGCGGGGACTGCTCCACAATCTGGCGTCAATGATTCTAGAAAAGACGTGTATGAAGCGATGACTCAAGCTGATGGAGATGCAAATGATGCCCTAGAGAATTTCTTGTTCCTATTTTACAGTCCGACCGAAACGAGTCGCACGGCTGGAATATCTTCATTAAAACGAATCTTGACCCAGAAAAAAGTGGAAAGTTCACTTCAAGTACGTGATGCGCAATTACAGGCAATCTCCCAATGGGCTGAGCGGGATCCTGAACAGAAATACGACTGGTTGCAGAAGATTACACAACCGGTACTTGTGACCAATGGTGTTAAAGACATAATGGTTCCGACCGAAAACAGTTATATTCTTACCGAAAACTTACCTTACGCCCAACTCATCATTTATCCTGACTCCGGGCATGGACATCTATTCCAGTACCCAGAACAGTTTGCTGAACATGTAAACCTGTTTCTTGATTCTAAGTAATAAAGAGTGTAGAGGAAAATTAGTCATAGATATTAAAATAATCATAATTTCTATGACTTTTCTGCCTATAAACAATTAAAAATGAGGTGACAAAATATAAAATGAAACAGTCAAAGTCAGTCTTGGAAGATTCTCTGCAACTCCCAAATAGAGCAATTATCAAGAATCGAATCTTTAAATCTGCAATGAGTGAAGCATTAGGAACAAATAATCAAAATCCTAGAGAGTCATTGGTTACGTTATACAAAACATGGGCTAATGGTGGCGCAGGTCTGGTCGTGACAGGTAACGTTATGATAGATCGAAATGCTTTGGGGGAACCAAATAACGTTGTTGTGGAAGACGAACGTGATCTAGACATGCTAATGAAATGGGCGAAAGCTGGTACTGAAAATGAAACGCACCTCTGGATGCAACTAAATCACCCAGGGAAGCAGTCGCCTAAGACAATTTCAAAAGAACCTGTAGCACCAAGTGCAGTTCCGCTTTCAGGAGACTTAAAGAATTTCTTCACCCCACCACGAGCTCTTCATGCGAAAGAAATTGAAGAAATAATCATCCGGTTTGGAAAAGCGGCAAGAATAGCTAAAAAAGCAGGTTTTACTGGTGTTCAAATCCATGCAGCACACGGATACCTTATTAGTCAGTTTTTATCGCCTCACCATAATCAGCGTACAGATGAATGGGGTGGGAGCTTAGCAAATCGAATGCGATTTTTGCTTGAAACATATAAAGAAATTAGAAAACAAGTCGGAGAAACATTTCCGATTGGCATAAAGCTAAATTCTGCTGACTTTCAACACGGCGGGTTCACTGAAGAGGAGTCTATGGAAGTTCTTCAGAAAATGTCTGAAATTGGGATTGATCTCATTGAAATTTCTGGAGGGAATTACGAGAATCCCAAGATGATGGTAGCGGATGTAAAAGAAACGACAAAAAAACGAGAAGCTTATTTTATAGAATATGCAAACAAGGCTAGGAAATTAGTTTCTACGCCATTAGTAGTCACAGGCGGCTTCCGTTCCCAAGAAGGGATGGAGGAAGCTATTGCTAGTGGAGAAATTGATATGGTTGGAATGGCAAAACCTTTTGCTTTAGTACCTGACTTGGCAAACAAGATCTTTCAAGGCAATTATGAAACCGTTCAAACCAAGCCTATCCGCACGGGAATTAAATTGGTAGATAAGACCGCTGCTATGTTAGAAATTGGTTGGTATGAACAGCAGTTAGCAAGGATCGGGAAGTCTCAATCTCCAAACCCTAATCATAGTGTTTGGATATCTTTGATACAAAATGTTTTAGCGAATGGTCGTGGTGTATTCTTAAGAAGAAGAGGATAGTATCGCCCCCGATTGTTGAATATCATTTATGTTGTCTTATCGAAGAAAAGCGCCCTTTAACTGAATAAAATACATCTAAATTATACTTCTTTTATTAATCGTGTCGGTTGGAATTCCCTGATGCACTCTGTAACCAATCTGAGCAAAGTTGTTTTTGGAATAATAAATTTAAGAATCCTTTCGTTGACTTATGGATAATGTACGATCTTTATTATGTATAGTCTTCAATTTATCTATCGAGTCTGTTAATTAATTTCATAAGGATACGGATAAACATCATTAGAAAAAAGATACTGATAAACGTGTGTATCCATGTCCAAGTATGATATTCAATTAAATCAGTATATCTTTCCAAAAGAACCTCAATGATCGTTAAAACAGAAGTGTACAATGCACATTTTAGAATCATGCTAGGATATCTTGAATAATAAGTTGCTTGATAAAAGTAAATACAGACAACTGGAAGTAAAAGATATTCATAAAGAAGACTAGAACTGAAATAGTTACTTAAAAAGCTTATTGGATATTCGATCATTTTTTCTTCTACAACAAGAACACCAAGAAATATTGAGAAAAAAGAGGTCAAAAAGAAAATTAAAATCAAATCTTTGATTGGTGGTTTTCTTAAACTATAAAAGAATAAGGCGATTCCTATTATAAGCAGTGACCATAAAATGATTCTTTCCATAGATAATCAGTCCTTCAAAAATCGTTAACTTGCTCATCAGTCATTATAACCAAAATAAAAATTAAATCATTAGAAATCTCTTATTTTTAAAATTCAATTTTCAAGAATCTGGCCCGATTGTTGATCAAACTCTTGAAACCACTCTTCAACAATCCTCCCTCTATAAAGAAAGGAATAACTCTGGATTTCTAGCTTTTTCTTAAGATTTCATCTAGATTTATTTTAATTAGACATCAAAGTTATGGATTTAAGTTGAAATTAAGGATATTTTTGGAGTGTTAGAGAAAAAAAGTCCTTAACTGCCTAACCACTCCTATCCAAAAAGTGGTTACCTAGTAAAAGTATGGTTGCACTGGTGGATGTCCACATGTCTCATGGAGGTCAACCCTCCCATGTCTCACAGAGTCTATGCTCCAAAATTCCTTCGTCCAACCTTTCCATGAGGTGGATGTCAGTGATGCTGCCCGACAGGATCAAAGTCCGTAGTATTGTTGTTTTACTGACTAATCCGTGCTTCAAATGTCTAAATAATAATCCTAAATAAAACCTTTTGAATATTAACTAATGAACCCTAAGCTGCTTTCAGTAAAGGAGCCATATGAGGAATATCCTTCAACATTCTATCTTCACTAAATTCACATTGTTTTGTACCAATCGTAAAAAGAATACGTATCAGCTTATTACATATCGCTATAAGAGACTGCATTTTCTTTAGAGGATTATTTTTACGTGTTGTAAAATACTCATGTAAAGCTTTAAAAGCAGTGTTCTTAGCTACCAAAGGCATCGCTACTCGGAAGAGGAGAGCCCTTAGTGTCTTCCTACCTCTCTTTGTAATCTTCGTTTGTCCTTTGTGCTTTCCAGAGGTATTCTCCTTTAAGCTTAACCCAGCTAACTTGATGATTTGTCGAGAGTGAGAATAGTAACTTAAATTCCCTACTTCTGAAAAGAAGCCAGCTACAGTGTCCTTGCCGATTCCTGTGATGGCCAACATTTGTTGAACACCTGGTATCCGTTCAAGGAGTCCATCAATATCAGATTCTAGTTCTTCGAACTTTTCATTTATTAACTCATACTTGTCTAGTAAAGTGCGAAGCTCTAATTTAGCCATCCTTGAACCTTCACGAATACCAATAGAGTCTTTGGCTACTCGTTTAAGTTCTTGAATTTTACTGAGTCCAACCGCACGTTTTACAGCTTTTCTGAGGTGAATGAGGATCTTTTGTTCGGAGACTATCTCTAACTCATGTGGTAATAAATTTAACTTTAATAATTGTAGTGCTGCTTTTCCTTCCCAATCCTTAAACACTGTAAGGAATTCAGGGAAATATCGATCTAACCAGTTATGAATTTGCCCCTGCACAGCTTGTAAGTCAACAAATAAGAGATCGCGTATTTTCCTTGCCACACGAAGTTCTGCATAAACTCCTTGTGGAATATTAGGTTCGGCATATCTCCCATCTTTGACTAGCTGTGCAATGACTTTTGCGTCCTTCACATCATTTTTGGTTGGAGAATTATCATCTAATTCTTTAGATTTCTTCACATGCATAGGATTTACCACGACAAACTTTATCTCCTCTTCTTTAAGAAAATGAGCGAGGTTGAGCCAATAATGACCTGTCGGCTCCATTCCAATAATCACCTTATCCATGCCGTGTTGTTCCATCAAATGTTTTATCCAGCCTAAAAAAAGATTAAAATGTGATTTGGTATTTTCAAAATGACAAGGTGCACCAAACTCTAGGCCTCTAAAGTCTTGAGCACGAGCTACATGCTTGTACTTCGCAATATCTACACCTACAATTAGTGTTTGAGAAGTTATTTGAGCAATCTTTTTATTTTGGTTATAATTCATTTGAACAGCCTCCTGGTTATTTGAGTTCGTCCTTTTTGCCGGCAAGCACTGGACACTCATATCTTACCAAGAGGTTTATTTTTTGTTCAAACCCCATTTTTCTTCATTACAGGAATGCTGCCCTTTCGTATTATAAGGTCAATCAGTTAATTCTGGTTGGCCTATTTTTTTTAGGTTATGTTTAAGTAGCCGGGGGAGGACGTTCCTGCCCTTGGGACTAGATCCCGTCCGTTATACTGTCCACCCCCTACTTGCAGAAACATGTTTGAGGCTGGTTGGGACAAAGATCCCGTATAACAAGCGAAGCTATGAAACTGTAAGATAGACAGGGGCTACCGGTAAATTTATACAGAGGAGATGTGATAAAAATGAATCCAGTCATTGGCCTGGATGTCGCTAAAGGAGAAAGCCAAGTACAAGCATTTCTAGAAAAGAAAATGCCTTTCAAAAAATCTTTTAAGTTTAAGCATAATAATGAAGGCTTAGGTGTGTTTAATGCTTTTTATGAGGATGTTAAGCATACAGCAGAAACAGATCCTGTTGTAATCTTTGAGTCTACTGGACATTATCATGAACCTATACTTCAATTCCTGGAGGAAAGAAGGATCACATACTATCTTATTAATCCAGTAGTTTCTTACGAAACAAAAAAGACAGGCCTTCGAAAAGTAAAGACAGATCCCCATGATGCTAAACATTTATGTGAAATTTACTATAAAGAGGATCTAGAGACCTTTCATAGGAAGAGTGTTAGAACAATGAATTTAAGAAACCTATCACGGCAACATGAGTCTTTAACAAAAAATCATGTTCAATTAAAACTACAGTTCCAAACCATTCTTGACCAGGTGTTCCCTGAATATAAAAGTGTGTTTGGAAATGTATATTCACCTGTGTCACTAAAAACATTACTTCTATATCCGACTTCCAAGGATGTATTACAAGTGAAAACAGAAGAGTTGGCTAGTGAAATATATAATCTAGGAGCGAATCGATCGTATTCTTGGTGTATGGGTAAGGCAGAAAAACTTAAAGAAGCAGCAGTTAAGAATCCCTTCAAAGAAACCTTATATAAAAGCCATTTAGTCAGTATTAATATGTATATGAATTTACTTCTTCAGCAAAAAAAGTATCTGCTAATCCTAGAGGAAGAAATTGATCAGCTTGCACAGGAGTTTGAAGAGTATACAATCATTCGTTCCATTCCCGGTATTGGAACGAAAATCACCGCTACTCTGATTTCAGAAATTGGGGAAATAGATCAATTCAGCAATCCTAAAAAGTTAGTTGCTTATGCAGGCATAGACCCGAGGATATTCCAATCTGGAAAGTTTAAAGCGTCAATTAACCGAATTACGAAAAGAGGATCTACGCGGCTTAGACAAGCCTTATATACAGCCGTTCAATGCGGAATAACGAGAAATCGAAACGCAAAATTAAAAGAATTTTATGATAAAAAAAGAAGTGAGGGCAAGCCTCACAAAGTAGCAATTATAGCCTGTGCCAACAAGCTCTTACATTGGATTTATGCAATCCTCACACACAAAGAGACATTTAAAGTATAAAAATGAGTTGAAATAACATTTTTTACCATAACTTCAAACTAACATTTGAAGTCTCTTTGTCATGCCTAAAATTATTATAACACGGTGACTAAAACTAATTTAGTCAAAATGTATTGACTTATATTAGCTGGTATAATGGAATAACTACATATTCAAGATGCACTAACTAATTTCCTTACTTCAGAATCTGCCCGATTCAAAAAGGACGCCTTCTTATTCAAGAAGTGCGCCCTTTTCTGGAATACCTAAAATATGATTTCAATCTTAAAATCAATTAATTCTTCTTTCACTAGTCGAGTAGAAGGGAACCTTTCTACCTTGCGGTAGATTGTGTTCCTCCCCCCTCACAGAACCGTGCTTGCGCTATTTACGCACACGGCTCCTCCTAGTTACCATTCACACAATGTAGCTAATCTCTTAGATTCAGATTTTGCTAATTCTGCTATCCTTAGTAGTTTTGTTTCCATTTATCCCTACCTCTGAGTGTAGTAAATGTTTCCCTAGTAAGGCTGATAACTGGTAGCTAGCCTTTCCTCCATTGGCATTACCCAACTTCATTGGTACTACGCTGCTATCCGACTCCCTACCCAGCATTTGGTTTCCTTGCTTTTTATCGCTTGTACACCATACTCTTCTAACTAGAAAAGACTGGTAGGGTCTCCCGAGTTGCCGTATCATATCGATGTGTAACGTGCCAAGGTCTCTGACTCCAGAGAGGTTCTATCCATCTTGCCCTTAACGAAGGATAAAATATAGCTTTCTGCAGTGCGTAAAGCATCAGCCCTCTCGATTTACTAACATTATGGAGCTCTATCCCTTCAACCATTTGGCTTTCGGCCCGCCGTCGGGTAGAAAACAGGCGCGCGCATATGATAAAATCACGTTTCCTGTAGCCCCCCTACGATCCCGGACGGTCGGATTTCCCGAGTCCGGTTCTGACCTTGGTTAAATCACCTACAGGCCTTCCCATACAACCGCAGGATTAAATGTCGGTACACATATTCCCCCATCATTTGTAGGTTTACTTGTAAGCTAGTTTAAACATACTTTATAGCTCAGAGTCTATTATGCTTAAACATTCCAAGTGCCCAGAGGTCCTTCGCTCCATCATAGGTGTTACCTTGATAGAAGTGTAATTTCCTTACACTTAAGAAGGCATTACCCTTCTCTCATCGCTACTACGACCTCATGCGCCAGTCCTAAATCTTCCTATCAACTTCTATTAGCCTCATATATGATAGGTCTTTATTGGTTTGAACCATTCCAATTTGAAGTAGGACCTTCCCGTCGTTATCTCTGAGAATCTTTCCCTAGATGCTAGAACCCGTGCCCCGGCTGCCCTTACGGTGCTTTTGACCGTTTCTTCCCGTAAGGCATCGGTCTTCCCCCGTTAGATAAAGGTCGACGCTAAGCATATATCCCTCGAAACAGTTTCTTAGAGGGGCGTAGATTTCGGGACTGCAGTATTCGTTAAATCCTTCTGGCCTCTAGGTTTGCTCGCCACACAGACTGTTCCGACCTTATTCTCTCAGTGTAGAATAGGCCGCCGTGACTTTTACTTCCAAGCAGAACGTGGTTTGTTACCTCCCCACGCATTGGATATGCTAGTCATCCGAATTCGGCCAATTGATGACAGGAGACTTTCACTCCATAAGATTCTCAGCCTTGACGGCTGCTCCACCTAACTGTCTACGCTTAAAGACTAAAGTTACCTTTAGCCCTCCAAGACTCGCTACGAGCGAATGGCTAGTTCTTACTCGACGGGAATCCCACCCGCTATATGATACGACCTAGGCTCGGCCGCACACGCCCCCGTTAGTTTAAGTACAAAATTTCACAATCTTTTTTTCTAATGCTTACTTAGATTATTGAAACAAGCAGTGCAGTCACTACTATTCCAGGAAGAAGATTCGCTACTTTGATTTTGGTAATCCCTATTAAATTTAAACCGATAGCAATAATCATTATCCCACCAGTAGCAGTCATTTCTAGAATAAAATGATTCATTAAAGCATGAGGAATAACACGTTCAATTTGGACTGCAAAAATAGCAATTGAACCTTCATATAAAATGACAGGAATTGCGGAAAATAAGACCCCAATCCCAAGTGTTGTAGTTAATATTAACGCTACAAATGTATCTATAATGGTTTTTGTGAATAACACATCATGATTACCCCTAATGCCACTATCTAAAGCACCAATAATACCCATTGCTCCAACGGCGAATACTAAAGTACCTGTTATAAATCCTTGAGATATACTTCCCTCTTTACTTGAGCCGATTTTTTTCTCTATCCAGCCTCCCAGATTTGTTAGTTTATCCTCTAAGGCAAATAACTCACCAATTACTGCACCGATAGCAAGACTTAAAATTACGATAAGGAAATTCTCACTTTTAATTCCCATTTGTACTCCCAGGACTATAATGGCTAAACCCATTGCATTGATGACAGTGTTTTTCATGCTATCTGGTATACGACGAAGTAGACTGCCTAATAAAGCACCAATACATACACCTATTCCGTTTACTAAAGCCCCCATTAATATCATTTTATTTCACCTGTCCATTTCTATGTAGTTGTGCTTCCTCAAATTATAGGAGTAAACTACATATAAATAAAATCAAAGTTTTTGATACTTATTATGAATAAATTTTATGGATAGGAATGATTTGAAGTGAGTCTTGCCAAATATGAGGTTTTTAACACTGTTGTTGAACTGGGTAATCTAACTAAAGCTGCGGAGTCATTAAATTTAACTCAGTCTGCTGTTAGTTATTCTATTGCAAATCTTGAAGCTGAACTTGGATTCACTTTACTGATTAGGAGTCGGTCTGGAATTACTTTAACAAACAATGGGCAAAGAATCTTAAAATATATACGAACGATTCTACATTGGGATGAAAAAATGAAGCAAGAAGCCGCCTCTATCAACGGACTTGAAATTGGTTCAGTTCGGATAGGGGCATTTACTAGTATTTGTATCCAATGGCTTCCTGGATGGATGAGGCATTTTAAACAAGAGCATCCCCACATAGAAATTAAGATTTATCAGGGAGGCTATCAAAACATTGAAGAGTGGATTACTAATGGTGTTATAGATTTTGGTTTTACTACTTTACCTACATTAGAATCCTTTGAAACGATACCCCTAAAAAAAGACAGGTTGTGTTGTATCCTTCCACACAATCATCCTCTAAGTAATCAAGATAAAATCCGTATTGAACAATTAGAGAATGAAGCCTTCGTTACACTAAAATCAGGTCATAACCACGATATAAAGCGTGTATTAAAAGAGACTGGTGTTACTCTCAAAAACAGATTTGAAATGGCTGATGACCAAGCTATTATAGCTATGGTGGAAAATGAACTAGGTGTAAGTATCATTCCTGAATTAGTTCTGCAAGGTATGCCGCATAAAGTTAGGGTTCTTAGTCTAGAGCCAGAACAGCATCGATTTATCAGCATTGCCGCAACATCTCTAAAAGAAATCTCTCCTGCTGCCAAAAAGTTTATTGAGCATTTAAAAACGATGTTCTAATCATATAAATTTTGTTCATGTAAGGGTTTTATAAAGTTAACAAAACGCCAACCTCATACTTTTCAGGGGTTGGCGTTTGTATTATTTTTTTATAACTTTTATATCGGCATTCGGATTCTGAAAAAGCCTGGGAAATGCATGAAAAAGTAAGGCTTAATGCAAATTCTTCTTAAACTAAACTGCCCTTTTCTGGAATAAATTAAATTTCAAGAGGCACCCTTTATATTCCTTCCTTACTCAGAAATTAGCCCTTTTGAATAAAGAAAGAGCACAATTCTTGCTGCAGAATTGCGCCCGATTGTTGAAGATCAAAGGCTGTTGAAGCCGGCTCGCACTTATTGAACATTAGCACCCTTTGTAGAATAAGAGAAAGATTATTTAAAGATTCACTGACTGTTTAAAATGACTTTCCTCTTTTCTATTTGAAACATAACTATGCAAAATCATTCCAAGAATGACGATAAAAATACCGCACCAAGATAATGGAGAAGGAATTAGTATCGACAAAAATATTAGTTCCCCAGCTAATGCAAAAAGCACTTCCATTGATTGCGTTGCTTCAACAGAAGCTAACTTTTGCATATTTCCCCTTACCATATCTGTTGCTTTGAAAAATAGGACAGTAGCAATAACTCCAGAACAAAGTGCCACCAATAAAGATTGAATACTCTGCCCCCTACTTGGTAATCCAACGGTATAAAAGCCATACAAGGAAAGTAAAAACCAAAATGGAAGACTTGCCAGTGTCATTCCTAACACCCTTTGAAAGGCATCTAAACGCCCTTCACTCACATCCATCATTTTACGATTCCCTAAAGGATATGCAAATGATGCTATTAGAACGGGGACAACTCCTAGTAATAGACTTTCTAAAGAAAGTTGTTTTGCATGTTCAATTTGCATGAGAACAATACCTAACAGAATGATAAGTGACATGATAAGACCTTTAAAGGGAATTTTCCCTCTTATCTGTAAAGGACCATTCTTTGTGTATATCGTTTCAAAAAATAACGGTGCAAGTAAAGCACCTGAAATAATCGTAATTTGCCATGTTCCAGCGATAAGCCAACCAGGTGAATAAGCAGATGCAAAACATAAGGGAGCATAGAATAACCCAAATCCAACAAAGCTCCATAAAAGCCATGTTCCTGGTCGTTTTCTCATTTCGTTTAAGAGTGGTCGTAAATTTTTTCTAATTATTACAATACACAAAAGAAATGGGAACATAAAGATAAATCGGAGCGAAGCACTCCAAATCCAACTACCACCAGACAACTCCATAGATGCATTGAGTACAAATGTAAAAGCAAAAAAGAAGGCTGCACAAATACCTATTAAAATTGGTTGCAACTGCTCTCACCTCGGGTCCGTTTGTTGTGTTAGTAATTCGCCAAGACTTAGCCAGTTTTCTTCTACAAGACGGACGACTATTTCGTAATCCCGATTTTTACAAGCAGATATAATTTGATTGTGTTGCTCAATCGAATGTAAGCCTTTTTGCGTAGTAAATTGTGAAATCTCTAATCGTTGAATTTTAGGTACACTCCTGTCTAATGCGAATACTATTTCAGGGTTCCCAGCCACATCTAAGAACACCTTGTAAAAAGCTTCATCTGTCTCAATCGCCTTAATAACATCACCTTTTTCAATTGAAAGTCTAAAAGTCTTATTGCTAAACTCTAATTCTTCAATATCCGTTTCCTTCAATAAAGGACATGCAAGTCGAGCAGCTAAAGCATGCAAAGCTGCTACAACAGTAAATGCATGTTTCGCCTCCTCTAATTTTATTGGTGCTACGCGAGTAGATGATCCTGGAAGTGACTCAACAAGTGCTTCGTCTTCAAGTCTTTTAAGTGCTTCCCTAACAGGGGTACGACTAATTCCAAACTTCTCTGCTAATTCTTTGTCATTTAAGCGTTCTTCTGGGTGTAATTCCAAGGTGATAATCGAATTTTTTAAAGTTTGATATACTTCATCTCTTAATGACAAACGTTTAATTGGTTTTATAATGTCTTTTTTCATAAAACCAATATATCGCATATTGGTTTTTCAGACAAGTATTACTTATCTTATTCAACAATCTGGCCCTTAACATAAAGAAAGAGCACAATTCTTACTGCAGAATTGCGCCCGATTGCTGAAGATATTAAATACTTAGTTGTTGAACTAAAGACACCCGTTAAATAATAAAAAAAGAAGATAGGTCGCCCTCGTTTTACTTCTTCTCTACGGATTTTAAATTTTTTTTAATACAGGGTTTTGATATCCTTTGTATAGTGTTTAGCTTCCCATTCTATTCTTAGGTCTTGTTTTGATAAAATTTATAGCTGTTTTATCATTTTCACTCTCACCAAAACCAATAATTTTGTTTATCATCTTTTTGACGCGTGAAATAATTCATTTTCAAGTTAAAAAACAGCTGTTCTTATAGTATCCCCGATTTCGTCTTTAGTTTTTAAATAGTATAAGGTTGATGAAATTTATGTCTCCATTTTTTCACACCTTTATTCTCATGATAAACTTTAGAGCGAGTAATATAAAAAATATATTAAGAACTTTTTTGATGTGACTTATTTAGAAAGATTCATTCGGAATGTTATTTAAAGTGACCTATAACAAACTTATCTAACCATTACAGACGAAGAGTTCGTTTGACCACAGATTTACCTTGATATGAACATTTTCTCGACTTACCGCATTTACCGATGCAAAGGAGAATAAAGTGATGAGCAAAAAAAATTTGACAGCAAATAATGAATTTATTTTCATGGGTACTTACACGCCCTTTTATCTTAAGTCTTTATAGAGGGATTCTTGATCAATTAGCCAACGATCAGTCAAACTTTCTCTTCTGATCATAAAATGGACTATCTTCTTTTCTGCACCTTTTCTCTTTGTATAAATATTTACTTGGGCTGGTATTTCAACTAGTAGTAGTCCATTTGTATCTTTAAATGGTGGTGCTGGGAGGCCACCAACCCCAAAATATGTAATACCTTTTATAAATTCATCAAAACATTTAGGACAGTCAGAATCCGAAATAATCAGGTTTAATAATTTTTTATCCTCTTGATTAATGGCAACAGTAAAAATATTGATGAGCTCATAGGGACCTACCATGTTTAAATATTCATCCATCTTACCGGCTGCTTTCAATATCATTAATTTATGAAAGAGATCTTCGTTTTTCAAACGATGTGTAATACTTCCAAAGAAATGGACACAAAAATGACCAGGAAAACCATTTTGAAGAGCACCATCACCATGTGGCATTCCATGCATAGAAGCAGCGATCATTTGATCATTGACCAACACAATGACGGCTCTTCTTTTCCAGCTCCATTTACCATTATAGATTTTCTTCATGATCTGAGTATCTTCTCTTGTTAACGGTTGAACATCGGCATGTTGATTCCCGGCTCTTCGTTGAACCTTAAATTGTAAGCCTGTTTCAACATCTATAATGGTAAACTTTGTTTTATTAGGAAGGATCTCATTCACTTCCTCCCAAGGCAACATTTCGATTTTAAAGCTAATCGGTGTATCTTCATCTTCCAATTCATCTGCATATGTCAAATGGTTAACCATACAGGCTAATATAAAAATAACGATAAATATTTGGCAACATGTTTTATTACTCATTTTGGTTTCTCCTATGTTTATTATTATTTTTACAAAGCATAACCGTTAGATACCTTTAAATATTTGGAAAATGAAAGCCCTCCTAAGCTTGAAGGACATACAGGGAAACTCCAATAAGATACAACTTGAATCAAAATAAGCAAATGAAACCGTTTTGCATATATTAAATACTAGTGTGAAAAAATAATTAAACCATTTCGTCTATCTATTCCTATCGTCCCCCTTGTTAAAAAAAGGGGACGATAGGAATAAAGTTGTTACTATCAACAAACGAAACGAACAAAAAAACTTACCACTATTCAAGAACTGTATAAAGTCCAAACAATTTTATAAAAACCAGCTGTATGTTTTCCTTTATTTACTACATACCCTTAGTAAACAACCTTTTTTGTTCAGTTAACATCAATTTTGTTCGGTAAAGAACTTTATTTTCAAGTAATACAAGTTATTCCATTAAATGGCCCGATTGTTGAATAGTATGACTGTTTAAACATCTTTATTGTCATTCAACAGAAAATTTTATACTTAGCACATATAATTAATGGGTTAGCAAAGCGGGTAAAGAGCAGTCTATGGTGCAAATCCAACATAACCTCAACACTATTTAAGGAGTTAATTCAGGTGATAGGAAGAAACAACATTGGTGATGAAGTAATGGTTCCTGGATCTCAACAAGCAATTAATTAAATCAAGTATGAAATTGCTCACGAATTTGGTGTGAACTTAGGTGCTGATAGAACAAAAAAGAACACGATCTCTAATGATCATGCTCTTTATTTATTTAATTCTAAAATTATCGAGTTCTTCTTCTGTTAGTTCAGAAGGCTTTTTTCCTAATCAACCTTAGTGTTTATTTTCAACTTAGGGTCTGGTGCAAACCGAGCTTCATACAAAATGAATGGTTTTTCTTTTTGCATGTCAGAGTCTCAAGTGACGAGAACTTCCCCCATCTATTCGAATATGAAGGTTTCGGTGAAACCCCTAGTTTTATTGTTCGTTTCTGAACATGTTGTCAAGCAACAACTCGCACACCTTTTTACAACATGACTGCAACACTTTTATATCCCTGCAATTTGCAAGAAACAAATTTATTTTCTAATCCACCAACTGCTGTGCTTCTAAATAGAGCGATTGAATGAATTTTTTCATATTGATTCGGCTTTGATTGGTGCTTCGTTCACTTTTATCTTCAAGCTCCAACATTTTCTTACGGACTTCCGAGAAATCGAAAAATGTGGATGAATACGCTTCGAATTTTGGATTCGTGTAATCTGTTAACCCTAATGAGGCAATATAGTTGAGCGCCTGGTAAATAGCTCTGCGAACCCGTTGTTCGGAGGCTTTCATTTCTTTTTGTATTTCCGCCTCGGCAGCCTGTTCACCAAGCTTTTTTTGGGCATTTCCATAAAATATTTCTTTTAGAGGCGGAAAGATGCAGGAGGATCCGAACTTTTGTTTATCATCCTGCAGGAATTCTAAAATTTTCATCAAGTCTTCACTGCCGCTTTCTCCGATCATCCCTAAATCCGAAATCAATGAACGGCCTGCTTCGATTATATTTTTTGTATGAGAAGAGCTGGATGGCGGCGACTGAAGACCTGTAAATAATGTTAACGATTCTTGAATGCCTCGAATTGATTTTTCCAGAATCACACGCTCGTTTACCTTTTTTAACACTCCTGCTATTTCAAGGCGGTTTAACGGCTTTGTAATGTAGTATTCTGCTCCTAAGCTATATGCTTCCCCTATGAGCTCCTTTGCCTCCATTTGAGAAATCATCACGAATTTCCCCTGGAATTCAGAAGAAAGAACACGAATTGTTTCAATTCCATCCCTCTTTGGCATCAGTAAATCCATGAGCACCACGTCTACTTTTTTGAGCGCAAGCTTCCCATTGTCCACCAATGATCCGTCTTCTGCTTCACCCACCACTTTGCCTAAATCCTCATCCTCAATCATGTCTGTCAGCATCGCTCTAATAGCTGGATCATCGTCTATAATGAAGTAATTCATATGACCTGTCCTTTCTGTATCATCGCATCAATCGGAAGCCCGATGAAAAATGTGGTTTCTTTATGACTATCTATTAGCTTAATATGTCCGCCAAGCTTGTCAACAGTTTGTTTCACATACGAAAGTCCAATGCCTGTAGAAGGATTGCCGCGAGAATCATATTTCGTTGTAAACCCCTCCTTAAAAATAACTTCTTTCAGCTTTTGCTCAATGCCTGGTCCATTATCACAGACATGAAATTCTACCATCCGGTCTCTTCGAATGACATACAACGATACATGTCCCTCTTGTTCAATGGCTTCCACCGCATTTCCGATCAAGTTATTTATCAATGATAAAACCATGTATACTTGATATGGCGGATGTTCTCCTTCCACATGCAGAGAAAACGAAACGTGTTTATTTAATAACTCCGCATACCTTCTATTTGAAACAAACATAATGTTACTCAGCTGCTCAATGTTCATGTAGTCCTCTAGCTTTTCAGAGTCCATCAACTTTGATAGTCCAGCATAAATCCGCTGATTATCTTTTTTTATTTCATGCACGAGACCTGCGATTTGCAGTGCTGTTTGGGCCTCATGGCCATGAGAATCTCCCGATTTCAACCTGCGATAAAAATCATAACATTTATGGGTGATTTCTTCTGCATTTTGCATCGTTTTCTTAAGCTGAACAGATTCCTCATACAAATTTGAAATGAACAGCAGCATTTGCTCGTTTTGTCTGCGTTGCTCTTCCTCTGCTAATTTTGCTTCTCTAAGTTTAATAATGTTAAAAAAACCAAGTACAAAAAAACTTCGAATAAACGCGATAAAGATAATCTGTTTGATTGCGTGAAATGAAATGGTCTTATCCGCTAACGAGGATCGAATCGCCATTTCCGACAAGCTTGCCCCAAATTCAATGACCACGCCTAGTAATCCAATCATAAACGGCTTGTTATGCTGCTCATTCAGCTTTGTAATATGAAAGATGAAAGCGTACATGGCGTAATAAAGGAATACAGGAAGATGACGGTAGATTGCCTCTTCAACCGGTATGTCACTGATGATGACCGCCAGCAAAAACCGAAACATAAACACACTTGTCCCAGTTAAAATCCCTGCAATATACGTGTGAATACTCCTGTTCCATAACAAAAACAAGAAAAATGCCGGTGTCCCCAGGCTGACACGGAATGCATCATTGAACGGATAGAATTTAAACTCTCCAGCGAGCGGTACGGCAATCATCAACAATAAAACTGCTAAAATTCGTTCCTTCAGGTTCGGACACCTCCATACAAAACAAAGTACAAACATTACACATTGTACTCAAACCTTTGGATAGTTGAAACAGTTATGAGAAAATTTTTTATTTTTTTATAAGTATTTGTAGGTTTTGGTATGATTCAGTAGGTTATTGTAGGTAACCGCTTACACTAATATTAGTAATAGACTTGAAGGGGTGGATTGGATGAAAAAACTAAAACTTGGCTTAGCTTGGCAGATTGTAATTGGTCTCATTTTAGGAATCGCGGTTGGAGCTGCCTTTTATGGAAATCCAAATATTGAAGGATTCCTCCAGCCGATTGGAGATATTTTTATTCGCTTAATTAAAATGATTGTCGTGCCGATTGTCGTCGCAACATTGATTGTCGGTGTTGCCGGCGTGGGTGATATAAAAAAGCTTGGAAAACTTGGCGGCAAAACGATTCTATACTTTGAAGTCATCACAACCATTGCGATTATCGTCGGGTTGCTGGCTGCAAACATTGTACAGCCTGGTGCAGGCATTCAAATGAATGAGTTAGGTACGACCAACATCGATCAGTATGTCGATTCAGCCAACGAACAAAAAAGTCATGGAATTGCCGATACTTTCGTTAATATAGTACCTTCGAACATATTTGAGTCCTTAATGAAGGGCGATATGCTTGCGATTATTTTCTTTTCAATTTTGTTTGGTCTTGGGGTAGCATCACTCGGTGAAAGAGGGAAGCCCGTTTTGACATTCTTTGAGGGAGTTGCCGACACCATGTTTTGGGTGACAAATCAAGTAATGAAGTTTGCACCGTTTGGGGTATTTGCCTTAATCGGCGTCACGGTTTCAAAATTTGGTCTTGCTTCCCTTATTCCGCTTGGCAAGCTTGTAATAGTGGTATACGGTGCCATGATTTTCTTCGTATTGATTGTATTAGGATTGGTTGCAAGATGGTGCGGCACCCATATCTTTACACTCATGAAAATCTTGAAAGATGAAATGGTACTCGCTTTTTCTACCGCAAGTTCAGAGGCGGTGTTGCCAAAACTAATAGAAAAAATGGAGCGCTTCGGTTGTCCGAAAGCTATTACGTCTTTTGTCATTCCGACAGGGTATTCTTTTAATCTGGACGGCTCGACGATTTATCAAGCGATTGGAGCTTTATTTATCGCACAAATGTATGGAATTGACATGTCTATTCCAGAACAGCTCACCCTTGTGTTAGTTCTGATGGTAACTTCAAAAGGAATCGCCGGCGTGCCTGGTGCCTCATTTGTCGTGCTCTTGGCTACGCTCGGCGCAATGGGACTGCCGATGGAAGGATTAGCTTTTATCGCAGGTGTGGATCGTGTATTAGATATGGCACGAACGGTGGTCAATGTTATAGGAAACTCTCTTGCGACCATTGTAATGTCTAAATGGGAAGGTCAATTCAATGAAAAAAAAGCGCAAGATTATATCAAATCACTTGAAGCCAGTAATCAAACAAATGTAGCATAATCTTTCTTAACATCATAAGTGAGCAAAATATAGATGGGGGAATTCAACTTGAAATACGAACATGTACGAATAGAAAAAGATTTTTTGGGTGAAAGAGAATTGCCTATTAATGCCTATTACGGTGTGCAAACATTAAGGGCTGTGGAAAACTTTCCGATTACTGGCTATCGCATTCACGAGGAATTAATTAGAGCATTGGCAATCGTCAAAAAAGCGGCTGCGCTCGCGAATATGGATGTGAAACGTTTATACAAAGGCCTTGGAGATGCGATTGTTCAGGCAGCAGACGAAATCATTGAAGGAAAATGGCATGACCAGTTTATCGTAGATCCGATCCAAGGCGGTGCCGGTACATCCATGAATATGAATGCAAACGAAGTCATTACGAACCGTGCACTTGAGCTGCTCGGCAAAGAAAAAGGGGCATATGTTGAGTTGAGCCCAAACAGCCATGTCAATATGTCACAATCAACGAATGATGTGTTTCCAACCGCGATTCATATTGCAACACTTAATTTAGTTGGAAAATTGTTAGGCACAATGCAATATATGCTGGAATCGTTTAAAAAAAAGGCGAAGCAATTCGATCATGTCATTAAAATGGGCCGTACACACCTCCAAGACGCGGTACCTATCCGCCTTGGCCAAGAGTTTGAAGCTTACAGTCGTGTATTAGAGCGCGATATCAAACGTATTCAACAATCACGCCAGCATCTGTATGAAGTAAATATGGGAGCGACAGCCGTTGGCACAGGCTTAAATGCAGACCCTCGCTATATCAAAAATGTGGTCAAGCATTTAGCGGACATTAGCGGCCTTCCTCTCACAGGTGCAGAGCATCTTGTTGATGCAACACAAAATACGGATGCCTACACAGAAGTATCTGCCGCCCTAAAAGTATGTATGATGAACATGTCGAAAATCGCCAACGACCTACGTTTAATGGCATCAGGCCCTCGTGCAGGATTTGGGGAGATAATCTTGCCGGCTCGTCAGCCAGGCTCATCGATTATGCCGGGAAAAGTAAATCCGGTTATGCCGGAAATGATTAACCAAGTGGCATTCCAGGTAATTGGCAACGACCATACGATCTGTTTGGCATCTGAAGCGGGTCAGCTTGAACTAAACGTGATGGAACCTGTGCTTGTATTCAACTTGCTTCAATCAATCAGTATAATGAACAATGCATTTCGGTCATTCACCGACTACTGCCTTGCAGGCATTGAGGCAAACGAAGTCCGGTTAAAAGAATATGTAGAAAAAAGCGTTGGAATTATTACAGCTGTAAATCCGCATATTGGATACGAAGTGGCTGCACGCATCGCACGAGAAGCCATTTTAAAAGGAAAATCTGTACGCGAGCTGTGCCTGCAATATGATGTATTAACAGCCGAAGAGCTTGATCTCATTTTAAATCCTTACGAGATGACAAACCCTGGGATTGCAGGTGCTGCCCTTTTTGAAAGAGAGTAACCTGCTGTTTAAATCCACGGAAATCATTTGGCATGGATTAAAAACATCTATGTCAATGATTTCTTATTAGCGAATGCCGATCTCCCTCGCGGGTTCTTGTCAAGCGCTTTTATGAGAACCTTTATGAGCTTATAAAAGAAGATGTAAGAACAGAAAAGCCTAAACGGGATAAAAAAACAATCATGATCATACAAAAATGAGGGATTTATATAGAATGCTGAAGAAGTACCTTTTCTTCAGCATTCCCCCCCCCCCCTTTTTAATCAATATGCGAGAGGAGAAACAAAAAGATGAACAG
Organism: Bacillus sp. V2I10; assembly: GCF_030817055.1. NCBI lineage: Bacteria > Bacillati > Bacillota > Bacilli > Caryophanales > Bacillaceae > Bacillus > Bacillus sp. V2I10. The sequence continues at coordinate 4,429,284 of NZ_JAUSYV010000001.1, forward strand.
TCTACGTGAAAAAGCATTACAGATGCATAAAAAAAATAGAGGAAAGCTTGGTGTTCACTCGAAAGTTCCGGTGCGTGATGCCTATGATTTAAGTCTTGCTTACTCCCCTGGCGTTGCAGAACCGTGCATGGAGATACATCATGATGAATCAAAAGTATATGACTATACCATGAAAGGCAATCTTGTGGCGGTCGTTTCAGACGGTACGGCTGTGCTTGGGTTAGGAAACATCGGGCCGCGTGCTGCAATGCCTGTAATGGAAGGAAAAGCCCTTCTCTTTAAATCATTTGCCGATGTGGATGCCTTCCCTCTTTGCCTCAATACGACTGATCCTAATAAAGTCGTGGAATTGGTTAAAATGTTAGAGCCTACCTTTGGAGGCGTCAACTTGGAGGATATTGCAGCACCCCAATGCTTTGAGATTGAAGAACAATTAGGAAAGGCTTGCAACATCCCTATTTTCCATGATGACCAGCATGGAACAGCGATTGTAACAGTAGCTGGGTTGATTAACGCCCTTAAGATTGTAGAAAAGAAGTTGGAAGAAATTTGTGTTGTTGTCAATGGAGCAGGTGCTGCCGGTGTAGCGATTGTGAAGCTTTTACTGCAAATGGGTGTAACAGATGTGATTTTATGTGACACAAAAGGAATTATCTATAAGGGTCGCCCTGCCGGCATGAATCCTTTTAAAGAAGAAATGGCACTTATTACGAATAGAGAGCAGAAACAAGGAACATTAAAAGATGCGATGGTTGGATCCGATGTCTTTGTAGGTGTATCGGCTGCCGGTGCTATCAATAAAGAAATGATTCAGTCCATGAATCATGATCCAATCATTTTTGCTCTCGCAAATCCAATCCCTGAAATTATGCCTCAAGATGCAAAAGATTTTGGTGCTAAAGTAGTCGGTACAGGTCGGTCCGACTTTCCGAACCAGGTCAACAATGTCCTTGCCTTCCCTGGTATTTTCCGCGGTGCGCTGGACGTATACGCAACAGAAATCAATGAAAAAATGAAGTTAGCAGCAGTTTACGCTATTGCCGAACTCATTCCAGATCAAGAGCTTCATTCAGACTATGTAATTCCAGATCCATTTGATCGCAGAGTTGCGGCACACGTTGCAGCAGCTGTAGCACAGGCGGCAATAGACAGTGGAGTGGCCCAAACAACTATCAACCCAGAAGACATTAAAAAACGCTTATTATCCCTTAATGAATAATACACTCTTATAATATTTAAATCGAAAATTAGATAGCGACTTAGCAGACTGTTTAAGATAGATATTGCTCATTGCACACTCCTAAATCTTTATTTCATATTCTGCGTCGTACATTCCTTTGACTGATTCATTAAAACCGATATTCTAATTAAGAATCAATATATCAACTACTGTTTTTAAATTGCTTTTTTTATCTATTTGAATAAATAATTTACTCTTGCAGCACTCAATATCTTTAATTGCATGGAAAATGCCTTTTATATATATAAAAGCCTAGGCTTTACTTACTTCATAAAAGCGCTCTATTCTTGAATAACTACAAACTAGTCTTAGATGGTCGTATTACAAGATTAATAATAAGTATTCTCCTAGTTAATCAATTTCCTCATTAGGAAAACTATCAGCCAGTTTTCGAAAGGCCTCCGGTTGATTAACCGGAACTCGCTTACTACAAGGTTTGGTGAATCATAGTAGGCGATTGTTAACCTAAAACAGGGATAACTAGATTCCCTTTGCATCATCTTCAAAACTAATTGTTTTTTTAAGAACAAACTTTAAAATAAAAAAACGGGTACTAAAATGCTGTGCACTTTAGTACCCGTTTTCTTGTGTATTTTTCTTCTTTCTACCCTAAATCTACATTATGATAAACCTGCTGAACATCTTCTAAATCTTCAAGAGCATCAATCATTTTTTCAAATTGTGCCTGTGCATCTTCAGGAAGCTCAAGGTCATTTTGCGCAAGCATTGTCAATTCTGCAACTGAAAATTCTGTAATGCCGGCATCCTTAAATGCTTTTTGAACAGCATGGAACTGATCAGGTTCTGCATAAACAATCACTGCATCCTCTTCTTCCAAAATATCGCGTACATCAAGATCTGCTTCCATTAACAGCTCAAGCACATCATCTGCTGTTTTGCCTTCAATGCCGATAACAGCTGTTGCATCAAACATATAGGCAACAGATCCGTTAACTCCCATGTTGCCGCCGTTTTTGCCAAATGCCGCACGGACATCCGATGCTGTACGGTTAACGTTGTTAGTCAAGGCATCCACGATAACCATTGATCCATTCGGTCCAAATCCTTCATAACGAAGTTCATCATAGCTTTCTTCTGAACCGCCTTTTGCTTTTTCAATCGCACGGTCGATGATCGCTTTTGGAACACTGTAAGTTTTTGCACGCTCAAGCACCACTCTTAACGCCTGATTTGATTCCGGATCTGGCTCACCCTGCTTTGCTGCCACATAAATCTCACGTCCGAACTTTGCATAAATCCGACTTGTGTTAGCATCTTTTGACGCTTTTTTCTCTTTAATATTGTTCCACTTGCGACCCATATTTTTTCACTCTCTTTCCGTTCATATAAAAGGCAGTTTCGATGCCTATAAAAAGTTCGCTGCATGATTAAAACTAGTTATTTACTGCATTCAATCTATTATATCAAATTCGCCTCATTTTTCACGAGTATCTTGCTGAAAAAAGAAAGGCCAGCAGCTCTTGGCTGAATCTACTAAAATATTCTCTTGTTTATCCGGTTAATTGAGCGGGTATCTCTAACCTATGGAGGCGATCTAAATGAAACCGAAATTCAAAGTATTTCACGATGACGAGCAATTAAGCAAATCCATTGATAGACTAAGAAATGATGGAATCAGAGATGATGATATTTATATCCTTTCACATGACAACGACCATGTAAGGCGCGACCGCAAAGAAACAGATGCCAACAAAATCGGTGTAGGCGTAACCGGAGTCGGAACTGCCTTAAAAAATGTGTTCCGAAGCAAAGGCGATAAATTGCGGGTGAAAATGGAAGAAATCGGCTTTGAAAAAGAAATGGCTGAAAAGGTTGAAGAAGAATTGGCTAAAGGGAAAACGCTGCTGGTTGTAAGAAATCAGGATGAAGTGACGTTTTGAATTATCTTATAACAAACAAAAATATGAAAAGCTCTAGCTAATATCTGCTAGAGCTTTTTATATGTCTGAAAAAAATTCATCCTATTTTCTACTATTAATGATCATTACCATATAAATATACTTCAATTAAAACTTAACTCAATTATCTATTGAAATAGGCGGCAAAGTGTTTCCCGTTTCAAGCAAACTTTTCAAGTTACTTAGGATAGCAGGCCAACCATTGTTTAAACCTTCAAAGGTATCTTCCTTCTCTACAATATCAGCAGGCACAAGATTTTCATGTTTAAGAGTTAGTTTTACAGTTGAATCCAAAGGGACTAATTCAAAAGAAACCTGTGAGGGCTGCTCGCGCAAGGCTTTATCTTCTACATAGGTCCATGTAAAAGAAAGTAAACGATGAGGCTCACATTTTAGTATTTTTCCGTAATCGGAAACTTGTCCATTTCGTGAATAAGTAATAGTTGAGCCTTCTTGCCAATTGGATTCAATTTTGCTTCCGAAAAAGTATTTCTCTGTAAAATTACTGTTTGTTAATGCTTCCCAAAGTTTTTCTGGAGTTGTTGCAATGTAAGTCACATAGACAAATTTTGGTTTAGTCATCTTTTCTGGTCCTCCTCAAGTTTACTTTTCATGCAATGCTTCTATATGATGGCTTTCATATTTTCGTATTCATCGTTAATATATCTCACTAATCGGTACGGGATTAAGATAATGAAGCTTCTCACGCCCTTGCCAAACCACAGCAACAAGATTTGCTTCTTCTAATATGACCAAGTGTTTCGTATCAGCTTGTGAGACATATCCAGATGTTTACATAACTCTCTTAATGTTTACCCGTCATTCCTGTACAGATCGTCAAGCAGTTGTCTGCGACTTAAATCGGCAAGAGCCTCAAAGATCTTATCTATCTGTCTCAACCTCCTCTTATGTTACCATTATATGCAACTATATTATGATGTTTGGAGATAACCTTGCTGAAAAAACAAAAAAAAAGGACCAATTATGTCCTTTTTTTAGTTCACTAAAGCCACCAATTTAGTTAAATAAAGTATAGATCTATTCTATCATCGTTCCCTTGAATTGAAGAAGTAAATACCTTTTCAAAAATAATATTTAGGCCTTTTTTAGACTCGCTTCAAATAAATCAATGATCTCAAGAAACCTTTCAGCTTCTCTAAAAGTATGATCAGCTAGAAGGGGATGAATAATGCTCTTAATACGACATTCTTCAATTAACTCTCTTGCTGTTTTCTTAAAATCCCTTAACGAGGCTACTGATACTCTATTTTGATTTAAGAATTGGCTAAGTATAGGTCTAGTTTCTGATTGTGGTCGCATAGAATCCAAGTCAACTGCCTGAAAAACCAATTGATCAAAATCATGACTAAAGTCTCTCGCCTGCTCTACTAATTTTCGTTCCGAAGGATCTAAAAGATGTCCGATAAACTTAGCATGATCTGCCATGATTCTAAGAAAGAATACATTTTCTTCAATAATAGCTTCTGGTTTAGGGACTAGTTTACCTTCATTGAGTTCTTTTAATCGATTAGCAAAGTAAGCTGCTTCTCTGCTAATGTGATCAACTAATAAAGGGAAATTATTAGAACGAATTTCGCAGCGTAATGTTAAGCCTAACACTTTTCTCTTGTAAGACCATATAGAAGCAGCTGCTTGATAAACCTCGCTATTAAAAGCTTGTATTTGACGTAAATCTGAGTTTACCGTGAACCTGCTCAACTTTTCCTCTATTCTTTCAAAAATAGTGATAAACTGCTGCGCTTCACTGATCAATTGTTTCTGTTCATGTGTAAACCCCAAACTTAAAAATAAGGCGTGCTCTTTCATAATCCTTGACCAAAATTTTATTTCATCCAGCGACCTTGCAACAATTGAGTTTGCCAGAATAATCCCCCCATTTACTCACTCCTTTCTAAATATATATTTGATTTGTTGTCCATATTCTAACTAATTCTAAATTAATGTATGAGAAAGCACATCTGTTCTAAAAAAGGCTCATTATTTTTAGAGATTTTCTTCGACTAACTGCCCTTAGTTGAAGGGGGTTCATTATTTTTTGTGTGTAACACCTATGGCGAATCAAAAAGCCGATTCCAATTGGAATCGACTAAACGTTTTTGAAAAGAAAGTTGTTTTTTACAGTTTGTTATTCACTTTTTTCCATGACGGCAAAATAATTCTCTTCACTATCGGCAAAGTTAAATACTCTCCCAGAAGGTATATTTACAATTTCTCCGACGGTGACATTTTTATTTACTAAGTGGCTATGTAATTGATCGAGATTTTCTGTAAAAAACATTAAGGAAGGTGTGCCAAGATTTAGTTCAGGCTGCATTTTTGCGATTAATTCTTTGTTGTGAAGAATAATACTTGTTTCAACATGATTTAATGGAGCTATTTCAATCCATCTCATTCCTTGACCGTTTTCCTCTTCTGAAATAACCGTAAACCCCACTTTTTCTGTCCAAAATTTCACTGCCTCATCTTGGTTATTTACATATACCATGATTTGTCCAACTTTATTAATCATTACTATTCACTCCTTCTATTATCTTTGTTGAAAACCTTCACACCTTATTGAACAATACTTGCCAGTTTAGAATCATGAAACAACTTTACAGGCTGATTTCCTAATGGAATCGACTTAATCCTGCCCAATTGTTATTATTCAACAAAAAGAGACGTTATCCTTCCTTAATTATCGCCTCCGGATTGTTGATTAAGAAGCAGTCGCATCAGATAGGGAGAAAGGTATACCTTGGTTCACTATTTATGTGCATATAGCTCAAATTCAAACAGTCACTTTTATTCCATTAACTGCCCCGTTTGTAAAATAACAGGCGTTGATCCTTCTTGGATCTACGCTACTCTTTCATTTACGTACACTATTACAATCTAACTTCAAACTTCATTTGCTCTAACATCCTATCAACATTTTACTTGGATCACCTATCTGAATTGAAATAGGTGTTAGCGGTGCTACTTCAACAATACCGTTATTCAATAATTTACTCATTTAATCTCCTCCCCTCTACTGTTTGAATATAGTAAACAAATTGAACCAACGATGATTTGATTTTTTGTAAAAATACTATAATTTAACAGTATTCGACATCGCTAGCCTGTTGGATTTTAGCTGCTAGACCTTACATCTGTGCAACTGGAACAGAGCATGCTGCTACTCGAATTCCTTTTGAAAGTGGTGCAACAAATATTTTTTCAGCAATTAACATGTTGCTTGCAGCATCAGGGCGATCGCAAGGAATGGTAATGAAAAAACCAGAATGATAAGGTAATATTTTATAAAAGAACAATATCTTATATGAAAAATATCAAATTAAGACCTTTCTTTCATATATAGATGAATCTTACTTTTAGAAAATTGTAATTGCAGAATAGATGAGCAACAAACACATTATCAAATTGATTATTTTATCGTATTTTGCAAATACCTTCTTAAAAGCCGAGCCAAATATAGCCCACAATAACAATGCGGCGCAACCTATTAGTATTGTTAAACACACAAAAAAGAGTATAGATATATTTGAATTAACATAAGGAAGGATGAAAGTTGACGCTGCTGTTAAAAAGTACAATATACTTTTTATATTGAGAATCTGGAAAAACAGCCCTGAGAAAAAAGAAGACTTTCCGTAAATGTCTTTATCATTATTTTTTTTAGAAAAAGTAATTTTCCATGCTAGATACAATAAATATGAGGCACCCACGACTTTAAAGTAGGGTTCTACCATTGGTACCCACTTATAAAGACTTGTAGTCATCAATGAGGTTACTGCACCTAGAATAATAAACCCTGAAATGATTCCACTGTTGAAGCGTATGGAGCCTTTAAATCCAAATCTTCTTGCTTCATTCATTACTAAAATATTACTTGGTCCCGGTGTAAAGGATGTAATAATTACGTAGGAAAGGAATGCTGTAAAATTCACGTAGTTAGTCTCTCCTTTTAAATAAAATAATTGAATATCCTGCGTAATTAATTGTAATATAGGACTATCTATCGGTAAAATTGAAATTACAAATAATCATTATCATTTTTTTAAATACAAGGGAGAAGGTTATTGCTAATGGAAATACGACAATTTATTACTTTCCGAACAATTGTTGATGTCGGGAGTTACACAAATGCTGCAATAAAATTAGGCTATACTCAATCAACAATTACTTCTCATATTAAAGCATTGGAAGAAGAAATCGGCGGAGAATTATTTACTTACGTCAAGCGAGAGTTAAAATTGACCTCCTTAGGAAAAGAATTAATTCCTTTGGCCGATGAATTGCTATATACGTATAATCGTATATCCCAAATGAAGAATCATGACAAAGTAAGTGGAGAATTAAAAATTGCTGCACCTGAGTCATTAACTATTTCTAGATTAGGGTCTATTCTGCGAGAGTATTCAACTAAATATCCAGACGTTAAGATTATATTGAGTAACGGAACTTGTGGGCAAAACCAAAAAGACCTTATGAGTGGACATGTTGATATTGCTTTTATGGTTTGGCCCAAATTAGAAGTAAATAATTGTCTTCACTATCAATTACACAAAGAAGAGATCGTTTTAATTACTAGTCCGAATAAAAATCAACATTTTGATGATTATAAAAATAAGGTGACTACTGACTACTTTATTACAAATGAAGAGGGATGCAGTTATCGTTCCATGTTTGAGAGATACTTAGCCAACAATAAACTGCCTAAATTTCAGACAATGGAACTATGGAGTTTGGAAGCTATTAAACAATCAGTAATGAGTGGTTTAGGATTTTCTGTATTACCCTATATCACGGTAAAAAATGAGGTTGAAAAAGGGTTATTAAATATTCTTGAACACAATGAGAGGTTTGAACCCATCTACTCACATGTACTCGTCAAGTCAAAAAAATGGCAATCCCCTGCGGTTGAAAAGTTTATTGAGTTAACATTAGAATCAGTACGGCCACCGATTTATGGCTGACTTATTGTTTTAAAAGGATCTTTATTCAAAGATCCTTTTAAATTTGCTGTACATGTCATCCATTACTTACGCAGCAGCGTCTGAAAATATTTAACTTATTGCCATTCTATTTATTAAAATTTTTTTATGACGCAGCTTAATTTATTACATAGACGTATTAAGAATATAATTATAATGGAGTATACATTATAAATAGTCGATGATAACATGAAATGCGGGAACATAATCGAGGGTGTCTTCTAAAAATACATATAATATAAACAATCTATAGCTATAGCACGTACGAAAAAAACTTATAAGTAAGATTCAAGGAAAGGAAATTTCTATTATAAATTATTCTTTATCAAAAGTAATAATTTATAAATGTAAGTTTGATAACCCTTTTAAAACTTTAAATATTTTAATAGGAGGAAATGATTGTGATAAAACAAATCGACCATCTGGTTTTAACAGTAAAAGATATAGAAGAGACTATAAAGTTTTATACAATTTTTTTGGGAATGAAAGAGGAAACCTTTGGGTTAGGAAGAAAAGCGTTGTGTTTTGGATTTCAAAAAATAAATTTACATGAGGCTGGTAATGAATTTGAGCCTAAAGCAAAACACCCACTACCTGGATCTGCTGATCTTTGTTTTATTTCTGATGAAAATATAGAGAAGGTAATAACGCATCTGAGAAAAAATAATGTGATGATTGAGGAGGGTCCTGTAAAAAGAACAGGTGCACTCGGTCCAATTTTATCCGTATATATTAGAGACCCAGATCAGAATCTCATTGAGATATCACATTACCTAGAGAAGGAATAAAAGAACGATAATTTGTTTTTCAATAGATATTCCCTTCCTCCTGAATTGACTCTGATAATTTACATTTTGATAATTACAAAAAGATCAAAAAAACAATAATAAAAATGGAATCGAACACTTGATTCCTTTATTGAAATAGTATGACTTTTTTCTTAATGTGATTAATAACTTTTTCTTATCCTTTATATGAACTAACCAGTTTTGTTTTAATAGGCTTTATTCAACAATCCTGCCCGATTTGCTTATTCCAGTTATTTTAAAATCAAGCAGTTTAGAAATGCGTGCGTTTGTTTAATAAAATTAGGGTAATAATGAAAGCGTTCGGAAACTCATAAGTGAAGAAAACTTTTTACGGCAGCTAAGAAGGCCGGTAAATTAGCATCATGCACAAAGTGCCCAGCATCTTCTATCGTCACCAATTCGCAATTCGGAATAAGCTCAGAAACTTCCTGCAATTTGTTTTGAGGAATATGACTGGACCCACCGCCTATAATAAGAGTCGGCATGATAATGTCGGTAAGTCGCGTCCACCATTCGGGATTTGGTTCATTAAGCTGCCGCAGAATCGAAGGCACAACCAGCCAATCAAACGGCAGGGGATCAGATGGTTTAGAAGGAACTTCGATCGGCTTATCCAGAAAAGGAGGAGGAGTGTCTTCTACAATCAACCGTTCTATCCTTGACGGAAATGTTTCCGAGAAAAGATAGGATACTGTCCCCCCCATGGAATGACCAATTAACGTAAATCGTTCCAAATTCATAGCATTCGCAAAATGAAGCAAGTCATCGCACATCAGTTCAAAAGTGTATGTACTGGTTCTGTCACTCCCACCATGACCCCGTTGATCTAATGCTAGAACGCGGTATTTTTCTCCTAATACGGCAGCCACTTGATCCCATGATTCTGCACTTTTTCCCAGCGCGTGAAGTGCAACAAGCGGTGCAGAAGGTTCCCCACTCTCACGATATTGAAAAGTGAGTCCATTCAACTCAATTTGATTCACCCGTGTTTCCATCTCAGGTCATCTCCTAGGGCGGGTTTCGTCATTTAAACCCGATTTATTTAATCCATACATATATATTTCAGCGAATGTGTGAATATTTTCTGCGTAAACTCTTCTCCCTTTAGTTTACAGGCAAAATCCTGGTTATAGGTAATCATAGAGAGCACATGGAACCCTATAACAAGTAAAATCCTGGTTTTGGGTAATCATAGAGCGCGTATGTTACCCTGAAACATAAAAAATCCGTTATTTAGGTACTCAAAGAGCGCCTATGGAACCCTGAAACATGAAAAATCCGTTATTTAGGTACTCAAAGAGTGCGTATGATACCCTATAACGGGCAAAATCAGTGTTTTGGGTAATCATAGAGCGCCTATGGAACCCTGAAACATGAAAAATCCGTTATTTAGGTACTCAAAGAGTGCGTATGATACCCTATAACGGGCAAAATCAGTGTTTTGGGTAACACTTGCTTTGATGCACTTTTTTCAGGGTTGAGGCGGTTTTTTTGCTCTACACACTGCTTTGATGCACTTTTTTCCAGGTGGGCACGGTATGAGTGACCAATTAATATTGCTTAATTTGCTCAGAGAATGTAATACTCGCTTTTCTTCTTGCCTTCCTGATGAGCGAGCGCTCCTCACCTGAATCAAATAAATATTTTTCCTCTTCTGTTTCAGGATAAACTCGCGGAACGGCTTTTGGCTTACCCTGTTCATTCAATGAAACAAATGTGATAAAGCTTGTCGCTGCAACTCTGGATTCACCGCTTTTTAAATCTTCTGCCGTTACTTTCACGAATACCTCCATCGATGATCTTCCCGTGAATGTGACGAAAGATTCTAGATGCACCGCATCAGTCGGACGAATCGGATGCAGAAAATCCACCGAATCCATGGATGCTGTGACACATTCTGACCGGCAATGTTTAGCAGCTGAAATTGAGGCTACAACATCTATTGAAGCCATTAATTTCCCGCCGAACAAGGTTTGATGATTATTCGTATCAGGCGGAAGTACACGGTTTGTTTGGAAGACTCTTGATTCTGAACACGGTTTGCTGTTAGGTATTTGTGTCATAGTATTCTCCTTTTGATTGCATTTCTAAGAATTTTGCTGAATTTTATTCTCAAAGTATGGACTTTTTCTAAGCTTCGTATGCTGTTCATAAGAAAATCCAAGCTTTATTAAGAGCCCCTGACTAAAAGCAGATCCGCTAAAGTAATTCCAAAGGGCCTCCCCTTTTCCATATACCCTGCAGGAAGGGCAATGGAAGGATCGTTGAACCAATATACGAAGGAAAAAGGATGGCGCCCGAGATTATATTTTTTCAATGCATAATCAATACCTTCCTGCTGGGAAAAGTATATATCTTCTAATTTTGCTTGTATATATTCAAGTGCTCATTTGATATCTATCCCACTTAGGATCACCAATATGCCATCCAAAAACAGCCGAATAAAAAGCCGATGCTTGCTCAGCACTTTTTCATTCAAAACCTGCCCCTCTTCCCAATATCCATCCCGCCCCCACTCAGATACCCATATTCTAACATATTTCCCTAAAGCGCTCTGCTGATTTTAAACGTTTCAATCCTGTTACAATTCGTCAGATCGGCTCCATAAGGTTTCTTTTTCACAGGATTTCCTTTATAATGCGCACTAGATGATTTTTTTTCAAAAGAAAAAATTATACTTCTAGCTTGAGGAAGGAGATCGATTATGAAAAAAGTCATGTTACCATTAATAACCGGTCTAATGGCTGTTGTTTTAGCAGCATGCGGAGGCAATGAAGAAAGCAAAGAAGCAAAAAATGATGCAAAAAATGATGCAAAAACAGCCGAAACCGATCAGCAGAAGGATCAGCAAAAGCAAATGGAAGAAATGCAAAAGAAATTAGAAGCGCAGCAAGTGGATGAAAAGAAAACTGTTGCTCTTGTGAATGACGAAAAAATCCTTGGCAGCGACTATAACAGCGTCCTGCAATCAACTCAGGGCCAAATGCAGCAAATGGGACAAGACCCTACTTCTAAAGAAGCTGCAGAGCAAGTGAAAAAACAAACACTTGACAGCTTAGTCGGACAAACCCTTCTTCTTCAAGAGGCAAACAAAAAAGGCTATAAAGCATCTGATGAAGACGTTAAAAAGCAGCTTGACGAAACGAGAAAACAGTTTAAAACTGAAAAGGAATTCGAAGCAGCTCTTAAAAAATCTGGCATGGACATGAAAACACTTGAAGCTCAAATTGCAGATGATATTAAATTCAGACAGTATATTGAAAAAGAAGTGCCTGCAGGTGAAATCTCAGATGAAGAAATTCAAAAAACATATGACCAATACGCTGAGCAAGGAAAAAGCAGCGGACAGGAAGTTCCAAAACTTGCAGAAGTAAAACCTCAGATTGAACAATCTCTTCAGCAGCAAAAACAGCAGGAACAGCTTGCTCAAAAAGTGGAAGAACTGAAGAAAAACGCGAAGATTGATCTTAAAATTTAACAGCTAACCCCCTGTGCCATATGAACTGCACCCCAATTGTTAGACATCATCTAACAATTGGAGGTGCAGTTTTTCTATGGATAAATTTTCAAAAGAAGAAAAAATAATTGCCGTTAAAAGATTTCTAACAGGTGAAGATTCTTTTAAGGGAATCGCTAATTCTATTGGTGCAGATACAGGGATAAAGCAAACCTGATTTCCATCATCTTAAATTCGAGTCCCCTCAATGAATCTGTTTTTCAAATAGCATAAACCGATCATTGTACTTCGTGATTCTCTGCAGCAAAACGGCATTCACGATCAGGATCACAAGTGAGATCAGCAGCGTAATTTGTGCTCCCACAAAGAATAAACCGCTTGACTGACCAGCCATCATTCCCACAGCAGGCAGGATAATCAAGCCTCCAATGTTCTGAGCTTCCTGATACGTTTTGACACGAGAGGAGATAAAGACGATAAGCAAGACCGTCATAAGAGACACCATTGGTGAAAGACAAAAGATCAGCGCAAGCCAATTGGCAGATGGAAAGATCATTTCTTCAAACAGCTGAAACCCCAGAATATTAATAATCATTCCGCTCAGCAAAAAGCTCAAAAAGGAGACGAGAAGAGACGGAATAAAAGATCCAAGGATTTTGCTCACAAAGAGTGTTTTAATCGGCACAGGAGAAAAAAGCAAACTCTCAAGTGTACGCCGCTCCTTTTCCCCTGCAAAGCTGTTGGCGGCTACAACACTTGCCGTGATAATCGGCACCAGCAAAAACAAGGACGGAAGCATGTAGTTAATAAACAAATAAACAAATTGCTGTTCCGATGTTTCAAGCACAAGATTCTCCTGTTTCAAATGAGTCAGGAAACTGCTGATCAGCTTCTGTGCATCATTTCCAGCCATCTCTTCGATATCAAAAATAAGAGCACTTCCCAGGAGAGCTGCGGGTATGATTGCTGAAAAAATAACCGGAATAATAATCAGCGTAGCAAACAAATTTTTACTGCGAAAAATATCCCTTAAATCTTTTTTGATGATCGCCTTCATCATTGCGCTATTCATTGTGCATCTCCCTTACTTTAAAATAAATGGATTCAAGATCATGATTTAAAATTTCTGCGGAATAGACATGATGCTTTTCTAAAATCCCCTTCAGTAAAAAAGGTATGTCTTCTTTTGCAGGCAGTGTGAAAATGACTTCGCCTTCTGCACGTTGTTCACAAGGAAACTCCAAGTATCCTTTTCTATGAAGCTTCATATCTGTGTTTACTTTTACCTTGATTTCTTTTAAATACTTTTTCTCAAGTTCAGCCATTGTGCCTTGCTCAACAATGGTCTGATTCAGAAGAAAAGCGAAGGAATCGCAAACAGGTTCCAGCTGATGCAATACATGAGAACAGATAATCATAGTTGTGCCGGTTTCTTCGTTGTATTTTTTCAAATAAGCGAGTACCATTTTGATGCCGTCCGGATCGAGGCCATTTGTCGGTTCATCCAGAAACAGCAATTTCGGACTGTGTAAAAGCGCTTTTCCAAGCGCGAGCCTTTTTTTCATGCCTGTACTGTACGTTCCTGCAGGTTTATCTTTATGTTCAGCCAGATCAAACAGCTCAAGCAATTGAATGATTCTGGATTTATCCTTGACTCCATATAAATCTGCAAAAAAAGCTAAGTTTTCTTCACCGCTTAATTGATGATACAAACCTGCACCTTCTGTGACAATTCCTGAAATCTTTCTGATCTCATCGCCATGTGTTACAGGATCATGATTCAGGATCGAAATCGTCCCGCTGTCAGCTTTAATGACGCCGTTTAATATTCGGATAAATGTTGTTTTCCCAGCTCCGTTTGGTCCAAGGAGCCCTACAATCTTTCCTTGTTCTGCTTTGAAATTGACGTTCTTCAGCACAGTCTGACTGCCAAACGTTTTTGAAACACCCGCGACTTCAATCATCTGTATTCAAGCTCCCTTTTTAATAGAATAATGGAATAAACAGCAGCTGCAGCGAGATATGAGCAAACATGTGCGAGACGATTGCATACTCATACCCTTTTTTCCAATAGAGGTAACCGAAGAACAAACCTCCAATACCATTCAGCAGGAAGCAGCGGAAAAGAATGATACCCGTTAAATCACCAAATACCATTGAAGTGAACGGTAAATGGCCAGCAGCAAATACTAGTGAAGCGATGATGATGGCAGCCCAGAAATAAGATTTCGGCAGCTGCTGCCTCTTTCTTCCGGCCGTTTTTTGAAAAATCCATACCAGCAAACTGACTAAAAACAGCCGCATCAGGGTTTCCTCAAACAATCCGCCTGCCAGAACACCTGCGAATAATCCAAGCCAAGAGAATTCAGGCGTGCTTCCCCCTATCTCCTGAATCTGATACTGAAAGTAAAAGCGGTCTGAACCGACAATAATGAATCCTGCCACTGTTCCAAGAACAATGGAGAGCAGCAGAGATGAACGGTTGAATGGCCTCTTTTTCCCTTTTTCAAAGAGCGATTGCAGGATGTCAAAAGAAAAACCAGTTTTTCGTGCCAGTTTAAAACCAAGAAATGCAAGGAGGAAACTCATTATAAATAATTGAACAGATGATACTAGAGATAAAACAACCATGGAGGCACCGCCGGTCATTTCCTCAAATTCATTTGCAGACACCGCTGATTTTAATGAATTCATTTGATATGGCAGCAAAAGAAAACCAGATGCAAAACAGATGCCTGCAATCAATAAAGCTAATTTCAAATCCATCCCCTTCATTAGCCTCTCCCTCTCAGCTGTTACGTTTTATTACTTTTGCGGTATGACGATCGTTGCAATGTTTCTTCCTGTACGTTCGGGCGAAGGTTTATTAAGCATGGCCTTTTGCAGCAGTTCAGCCATACCCTTTATCAGTTCCATAAATTCGGTATCTGATAAATGAACATTTGCTACAGTGTAACTTACTCCATCTTTCATCAAATCAGCTTCTCCCTGCTGTAAATAATTCTCATACATGCCCATCAGCTGAGTTGTAAAATTCATGAACAATTCTAAATGCTCTTCACTTGATAAGTTTAAAAAGTCTTCCTGCGACTGTACAGATGGTTCATTAAGCGCATAAACTTTTTCAACCGTTCCTCTAATTTGATTTTCTTTTACAACTTGAATGATCTTGGCTTTAAGAAGTTTATTAAGATGTCTGTACAGTGTCGCCTGAGGAACATCTTTGGCCCGCTCCCCCAATTGGCCAACAGTCATTTCTTTGCCGTTCAGCAGAGATTGAACAATTTTCATTCTCACAGGATGCAGGATCAGGTTCATCTTTGATTTATTCAAGTCTTTATCCTCCAGTGTATTCATTGTTATCATTATGAATAACGATAGAATTTACAAAAATTAACTACGTTTATCACTTTTGATAATAATACATTATTTGATAATAATCAATTGTTTTTTCCAAATTTTCTCTTAAAATCATTCTATAAAACCTTTATATAAAGAGGAAGTTATGCATGCAGCAATTTTCCAAGCAGGTTATGATGACAACCCGTTCTGCTTTAATTGGTTCCGTATGTAAATAAGAGAGAACTACGAAACATGGCGAAGGATAGCTGAAATCGTTTGCTGTCAAAAAAGAAGGAAGCGCAAGTTGTACGCATCCCTCCTTCCTTACACATGAACATGTTGTTTAATAATTGTACTTTTTTCCTTTTTCTCCATTTCTTTTTTCACAAGCAGCAGAACCGGCAGACCGCTTAATGTGATAAGCATCAGACAGCAGAATAAGATGGCCGGATCACTGACACCGTAAGAATCGAGAAGCAGCCCTCCGATCCATGGACCGATAACGTTTCCGAGCTGAGTAAATCCCATTGCGCCAAAATATGTACCTTTCATATCAGGATTGGAAATTTCATCAATCAGGACATCCATCATTGAGAAGAGCAGGACCTCTCCAACAGTAAAGAAAATGACAACCAGGCCGATCATCCAAATGCTTTTTGCAAAAGCAAAGCTGAAAAGGCTTAAACCGACAAATAAATTCCCAAGCATAATGGATCTGATGGGAGAATAGTTCCTCGCAATTCTGACAACCGGATACTGAATGATCAAAACCACGACAGCATTCAGGGACAGCAGAATAGAAAACGTTTTGGCCCCGTCCTTAATCTCAGGAGACATGGCAAAGTATTGGGGCAATGTAGAAGTAAGCTGTGAAAATCCTGTAATGCATAAAATAATGCCGACTAAAGTTAAAAGAAGCAGTTTATCTTTTCTCGTTACATGAAATGCCTCCCGAAATGAAATACGGGCAGTGTCGTCTGCTTCACTTGGAAGTTCCGTTTTCATAAATGTGAGCAGCAGTGAGATGCCGTAAAGGGTATATATCGCGGCTGCAATATAAAAGGGAAAGGTCGTTTTTGCTGATCCCAAAAAGATGCCAAGTATCGGTCCGAATACCACCCCGACATTGATGGCGGCATATCTCAAATTAAAAATCAGCAGCTTATTTTTCTGATCGGTAATATCCGATAACAGCGCTCTCGTGGTTGGTTCAAATACCGATCTGCACACCCCGTTCAGAGTATTCATAATAAAAAATGAAAGCACACTGTCTGCCACTCCAAAACCAATAAAAACAAGTATCCAAAGAAAGATGGATGTCAGCAGCACTTTTTTCCTTCCTAGTTTGTCAGACAAATAGCCTCCATAAAAGCTTGATAAAATGCCGGCAAGTGAGCTGACAGCAATAATGGTCCCTGTCATGGACGCAGAGACGCCTTTCACTTGCGTTAAATAGATGGCCAGGAATGGAATGCTCATGGATGTTGCCATTCTGCCGAATATCGTGCCGATTAAGATGTTCCACCCTAGCGGATGAATCTGTTTAAGCTGTTTCATGAATGTACCCTCCACCTTGTGATAAAAGCTAGTTTACCACAATTTCTCATTTTCCGAATCCTAAAATGGAAGGATGAATCTCAACCTTTAGTAGGAGATTGCAAGTCTAATAGCGAATGGTAAAACGTTGAGGTTTTTAAATAATTGGCAGGAGGTTTTTTTATGTCAGAAAGATATCCGGTATTAAAAGGAGCAGAACCCTTTTATTTTGAGGGGAATTCGGTTGGGATTCTCGTATCACACGGATTCACAGGCTCAACTCAAAGCATGCGCCCGCTTGGAGAAGCCTACGCAAAAGCTGGATACACTGTGTGCGGTCCTCGGCTTAAAGGCCACGGTACACATTATGAGGAAATGGAAGGAACTACTTATGAGGATTGGGCTGCTTCTGTTGAAGAAGGCTATCAATGGCTGTCTGCGCGCTGCAGCACCATCTTTGTTACAGGACTTTCAATGGGAGGCACCCTTACTCTCTATCTCGCCCAAAAACATCCGGAAATAAAAGCGATCATTCCCATAAATGCTGCAATTGATATTCCGACCATGGCAGGAGCCCAGCAAATTCAGGCCAGATTTCTGGACGCAATTGGATCTGACATTAAAAATCCTGAGGTAACCGAGCTTGCTTATGAAAAAACACCTGTTCAATCATTAAAAGAGATTAATAAGCTCATGGCATTAGTGAAAAACAGCCTGTACGAGATCACATGTCCTGCACTTATTTTCGTTTCCTCAGTGGACAACGTTGTCCCGCCGGATAACTCAAAGGTCATTTATAAAGAGATTTCTTCAAGGGATAAAAATCTGATCACTCTTGAAAACAGCTACCATGTCGCTACGCTTGATCATGACCAGCAGCAGATCATTGATGAGTCGCTTCACTTTATTGAAAAAGTACTGAATCAGACTGCCGTTTAATGCACATAAAAGGCTCTATCTATTGACAGAGCCTTTATTTTTTGACCATGACTAAGAAGGTTGACTGCCCCTTGTCAAAACTTACTGTTTCAATGAAGCCTGCTTTTTTGTATAGACGAATGGCCCTTTTATTAAAAGAAGCCACTGTTAATCTGAGAGGCATATTTGGAAATCCCAGCTGAACATGATGCAGGATAAACGAAAAAAACAAATAACCCATTCCTCTGCCTGTTCTGTCCGGCTCTAGACCAAGGCCGATATCAATCATATTTTCTGAATAGATGCCCGGGAAAGGGCCGTTCGGAACTTGAGCCGGTTTTCCCAGGCAAAAAAAGCCTATTAATCTGTTGTTCATGTCAACCACCGCATAATAAGAGTTTGACAGCATTCCATTGATATTGCCTTCTGTAAGCTCCATGTTATAAAAATCATAAGGCGGTTCATAGTTCCATTGCAGAATTTCAGCAGCCATTCTTCGGTTCATCTTTTTTATTAATACCTGCATGCAATCCCCCTCTAACTGAAGCTGTCTTTTATTCAGCTCATCCTTTTTCACCTGCAGGTATAAAGTTTAATTGGGCGCAACCAGTCATTTATACCTGTTTATCATTGTGAGTGAATTCCAAGACTTTTCACATTAATTCCGAGACTTTTCGAGTTAATTCCAAGACTTTTGCCATTAATTCCAAGACTTTTCATATTAATTCCGCATAATTGTGAACAAAAGACGTTTGTCTGAAACATAGCCAGGCTATATAACAAGAAAAAGCTGTGTCCTTATGCGGCACAGCTTTTTTTAGTTACCCTTTTACAGTACGGTTTTCCATAATTGCAGGCGCTTCCTGCTTCTTAATCACTAAAACAAACAAACTCGCCACCAAGCAGAATAGACCAGATATAAGAAAAGCCCACGTGTAAGAGCTGAGAACCTTATAAATCATTCCCCCGCCAAAGGCAGCCGCGGCAGCACCAGCTTGATGTGCAGCAAAAATCCATCCATAAATAATTCCGCTCTTTTCAATACCAAAGACTTGCTGCGATATTCCAATCGTGGGCGGAACAGTCGCAATCCAGTCCAAACCGTAAAAAATAGAAAAAATGATTAGTAGACTTGTAGAGCCTTCAAATAATGCATATGGCAATAACAGCAAAGACAAACCTCTAAGTCCGTAATACCAAAACAGCAGCCAGCGATTATCAAATCGATCTGAAAGCCAACCAGACGCCGTTGTTCCGATTAAATCAAAGATGCCCATAAAGGACAGCAAGCCCGCAGCTGTCACTGCCGGAATACCAAAACTGATGCAAACCGGAATAAAATGCGTTCCGATCAACCCGCTCGTCGATAGCCCGCATATAAAAAAGCTTCCTGCAAGCAGCCAAAATTCCTTTGCTTTTATTGCTTCGATTAAGCCCTGAAATGCCATGATGATCGGATTTTCCTTTTGGAACGAGCTTTCTATTGGTTCTTCATCCTCTGATCCATAAGGCAAAATCCCGATATCCATTGGTGAATTTTTCATAAAAATCAGGATGATTACAAACATTCCAAGACAAAGGAATAAAACAAGGGAAATGGCTTCCCGCCATGAATAAACTTCAGTGATCCAGGCTAAAACCGGCAGTAAAATCAACTGGCCGGTTGCGGTGCTTGCTGTCAGAATTCCAACGGCAAGCCCTCTCCTTTTAACAAACCATCGATTTGCAACATAAGGGCTCAATACGGTCAAAAACAACCCAGAACCAAGACCTATAATAACACCCCATATTAGAATGAGCTGCCAGGAATCCTGCATGAAAAAAGTGAGTACAATCCCTGACAGTAAGGTGGTCATCGCAAGAATCATCATTCTTTTTAAGCCAAGCACTTCGATCAGGGCAGCCATAAATGGTCCCGACAGGCCATATAGAAACAGACTGATGGCAAAAGCAAGCGATATGACGGGGCGGTCCCAGCCAAATTCCTTCTCAAAAGGCACGATAAATACTCCCGAGGAAGATCTGATAATGCCGGCTACAATAATGGCCAAAAAAGTGACAGATAAAATGATCCAGCTATAGTGAATACGTTTCATATATGTACCTTCATTCTCTTTTATTCTATTTTAAATTAACCATAGAATTTCACAGCAGTAATCTTCAAGCTTCATCCAGCTGAAAATTCCTTCGCCCCCAAATAGCGTTCTTTAAGGATTTTTCGGTGATGAAGCTCATGACCGGCAATAATACATGCGATCGCACGTACTGTAACATCCAATTGATTTGCCGTTCCCCATCTCAGCCAGT
The DNA here is from genome assembly GCF_030817055.1 of Bacillus sp. V2I10. NCBI lineage: Bacteria > Bacillati > Bacillota > Bacilli > Caryophanales > Bacillaceae > Bacillus > Bacillus sp. V2I10. The sequence goes on from NZ_JAUSYV010000001.1 coordinate 4,449,809, forward strand.
CTTTTTCTTTTAAACTCTTAAGCAGGAGCAGCGTTCCCTCTCGGACAACGAACAGGTTCTGAAGGAGATCTTCCATCTTCTCCTGATTAAAATTCGCCTGAGCTATATATGCATTTTCATCATAGCCAGGCAGCTGCGCCGCATCTCCCCTTGCAATGGATAAAAGACGGTATGCCATGATTCTTTCAGTATCCACAACATGGCCGATCACTTCCTTTATGCTCCATTTACCCGGTGCGTATCTGAATTCCCCTTCTGTTTCAGAAAGGTCGTTAAGCAAATGCAGGGTATCCTTTACTTGCTGCTTTAAAAGCTGTTCAATATCTCCTTCAGGTATCATGCTGATATATCCTGCATAATACTGTGCATATTCATTTTGTTCCGGGCGTTTGTTCATGCTCCTCATCCTTTATCAAATATTTTCTCTTTTATAAACTCTTATTCTTCATTCTATGTCCAATTCCCATCCCTCACCATCTTTTCCAAACGGATCAAAAGCCTAAAGTGGGTTTCATCTACAGAGCCTATGTTTTTAGAAAGGTTCCATAATTGAATCTTGGATGTTTCCTTATTCACTTTAAACGGCTTTAAATCCTCTGCAGCAGCGAAAAAAATTGGACTGTATTTTACTTTTCCCGTGCGTTTCTTTCTTTTTTTCAGCAAACCTGCAAAATCCAGTTCCGGAACAAATTGCCCGGTTTCCTCAAATAACTCTCTTATTGCGCATTCTTTTGGAGATTCCCCGATTTTCCTTCTCCCGCCGGGAAGCTCCCATTGCTTTCTCTTTATACTGAAACAAAGCAGGAATTTTCCCCTGCATTTGAAAATAACAAAAGATCCTGCCAACGGCTGAAATGAAACCATTTCGGATTCATCTACGCTTAAAAAGTCATCAAATTCTGATCGGCTCCTGATAGTCTATTCCTCCCTGAATTCTGCGAAGAGAATGTGCTTGGTCATTTGATATGATTATGCTCTGCTATTCAGGAATGTCACAGGTGAATTGTAAATTAATGAACACACCTACTTCTTATCTTTCCTTATACTTCCAATGCTTTTCCTCCATATCCTCATAATACAATCGATCTAGAAGCTGATTTAGAACGCCATTAAAGTACCCTGAGATGCTGCGTAACTTTTTTCGCTTTACAGCTTGAAACACAATTTTGACTGATTCAATTCCTATTTTTAATAAAGTCTTTTCTATGTAAATACCATTTAAATGGACAATTTGTGCTGTATAGATTCCGTACATGCGGTTAATTAATTTTTGATCTTTTGTAAAACATTGGCACATATGCTGAAATTGGAGAAAAGGTGACAAAGGCTGGATCTCTGGATACGTATTTAATTCTTTTTTTATGCTTAAAGAAGGATGGTTTAAAGGTGTGACATTTTGCATTTTCTCTTGTGTGACATTTCGCTTTTGCTGATGAGGCAGAATGACGATAGCATTTGACGTTTGCTGATTGTCGCTTTTACGCTTAAGAGCATACTGCCTGATAATTCCAAATTCCTCTAATTGATGACAAACACGGATAATCGTTCTCCGGCTTTTCCCTGTTAATTTACCAATTTTATTTTTTGATAAAAAAGAGACTCCCATGTACTTCAAACTGTATCTTCCAATAAGCTTTAAAACCTCAATCATTGTTTTGGTAAGCCTATTATTCTCATCTTTCAAATGATTGTAGATGGATGCGTCAAGCTCTTCGCATGTGCTAAAGAGCTGCAGTTTTTTATAAGTCTCAGGGCATGCAAGAAAATCAATCGTTTTTTTCATCAAAAAATCCCCCCTCATAACTTCCTGTTAAAAAGTTATAAAGAGGCATTTAATGATGAGTAGCATTTTCTCTTATTTTTTTTAATAAACACTGTGTCAGCTTAAGAGATAACAAGCGTCATCAAGTAAATTGATAACGCCTGACAAAACATTTCTAACTGCTTTTCTTCCATTCATAATAATCCTGAACATGAAACGACCTGAATCCGCATGATTCATACAGTTTAAGAGCATGAGCATTTTTAGCCTCAACTTCAAGGAAGATCGGATAGCCTGCTTCATTTTCCTTTGCAATTATTTTATGCAAAGCATTTCTTCCGATGCCCCTGCCCTGATAAGCAGGCAGCACAGCAAATCCGTAAATCCATGCCTCGCCATTTGTATGAGAAACACGCATTTTCCCCACTGCTTTGTTTTCAAATTCAATCATTATAAAATCCTGATCATCTTCACGTTTGATGGAATGGTTGTAATCTGATGCATCTTGTTCCATGTATCCAAAGCAACTTACATCCAGCTGAATCTCGAGCGGCAGATCGCTAGGTTCAGATTGCCTTAACGTGACATGATTATCAGCGGCAAGTTCTTTTTCCGCCCACTTCATTTGATATTCAGAAAAGGAATATTCACATGAAATGGTTTTCAGAAAATCCTTTGCTGCTTCAGACTGTCCAGGAGCATTAAAAAGAACTTCCCTGTACTTTTGCTCTGTGCAGGCTGACAAAGCCTGTTTCATAAGCTTAGAGAAAACCCCTTTTCTTCTGTACTCTGGTTTGACCATGCCGCATAGTTCAGCCTTTTTTCCAAAGCTGTATATTCCCAAGAATGCCGCAAGCTTTCCGTCTTCATAATGAAGAAAATTACTCTGTTCATTTTCAGAACGATTTCTAAGCATCTCCCAGTTCAGTTTTAATTGTATTTTATCGTTAGCTTCGCATTCATGCTGAAGCTCCCCAATCTCAATCAGCTGTTTTTCAGTTAACATGTTTTTCCTCCAGAAACTATAAAGTTTTGACTATCAAAGTATTATTCTTTAAAAGAAATCAAAAATCCTTTTAAATAAGGCAAAAGAGGAGGAAAACAGGGCATAAACACGAATAAATCATATATAAAGGAGTGATTTTTCATGGAACATACAATTATGCAGCACATGGAGCTTGTGAGAGGAATTACAGAAAACACACTCAGCAGAATACCTGATGAAACAGCGGACATCATTCCTGCAGGCTATAACAATAACATCCGCTGGAACTTTGGACATATTGCCTACATACAGGAAAAGCTTGTTTTTGAACTCGCTGGTGAAGAAGCTGGAGTTCCTGGGCATTACAAGGAGCTGTTCAGCGCTGGCACTAAACCGTCTGATTGGAATGGAAAACCGCCTTCATTTGCTGAGATTTCAGAAGTGCTGAAAAATCAAAAGGATAGGTTAAAGGAGTACATTCCGGGTCACTTTCATCAAAAGTTGAAAGAGCCTTTCACCAACCGGGCCGGTATTACGTTTCATACCGTAGGAGAGACCTTTTTATTCAGTTTCTATCACGAAGCCATGCATATTGAAACTATAAAGCGCATCTACAAAGCCATTAAAAAAGCGGAACAGACTGCTTAGTCAAAAAGTTCAGAGGTGCAAAACAGTAAAATCGCATACTAATCAGCAGACCATTTAGCATGAATTAATGGTCTGCTTTTTCGGTGATAGAATCAATGACAAAATGGAAATTCCAGCAGTTTAGTTGATCAATAATCGGGTCAGATTGTTAAAGAACGTTATTAATAAAATCGAAGATCTATGTTAAAACACATCATGGAAATTGTGAAGATTTCCTTTAACTTGACAATCAAATCACCTGAATTATAATGGATATTGCAGACTCTTAAAGTCTTTTATTATAAGGAGATGATGAAAACCATTGAAGTATTCAAAAGCCACTAATTACGCTCTTCACACGATGTTACACTTAGCATTGTCAAATTCCGCAAAACCTGTTGGTGTACAGATGCTGGCAGAACAGCAAAAAGTATCACCTACTTATTTATCTAAGATCCTAACAAAGCTTGTTAAAGAAGGCATGGTTACTTCTGCTTCAGGAGCTAATGGCGGATACTCATTAACTAAGGGGTGGGAATCCATTTCTTTTCTCGATATTATTTATGCAATTGAAGGGAAGTCTTCTTTGTTTGATTGTGATTTTGATCATGGATCTGAATGCTCAATTCAAAAAGTCATGTTGAGATCAGAAGAAAAAATGGAAGAAGAACTAAGAAAACAAACAATCGCTGATTTGATTGTTAAAAGGACAACACTATAAAAAATATGTTGTCTTCTATACCGCAATTATGGATATAAAATATCTTTCATGTCGTTAAAATTGCAGTCGAATTGAGGAGGAATTTTTATGGAAGAGAATTTATTTAAACATCAAGTATGGAATTCTGCTTGGAATAATGATCCAAACACTTCTTTAAGAATTATGCAAAGACTGGGCCAGGGTAATTATCAAACAGAAGAGTTCAAAAAATGGGCGATATCATATGATAAAAATTCCTTTAGCCATGAAGGTAGACAACGTAGTAATAGAATCTTGACATGGATTGAAAATCAAGTTGTTTCCTTTAAGGATCTTTCTGTTTTAGACATTGGTGCAGCATCTGGTGTATTCAGTATCCCTTTTGCAGAAAAAGGAGCAAATGTTACTGCGATTGAACCTTCTCCTGAATTGTCTATGATGCTAGAAAAAAACACTATGAACTACTCAGTTCAAGTGAATGTTATACAAAAACCCTTTGAGGAAATATCAACAGATAAACATAATCAATCGTACGATCTTGTTTTTGCATCAATGTGCCCAGCTATGAAGGATTGGGAGATGGTGGAGAAAGCATTAAGTTTCGCCAAGAAATTTTGCTATATAAGCATGATGGCTGGTCCAAAAGAAAATCACTTAATGGATGAACTTTTACCGATTATAGATTTAGAACCAAGAGAAATAGGTTCCTCTGATATGGCATACCTTTTACAATTACTCTATGTTAACGGTTATTCTTATCAAACGTTAATTGAAAAACAGATGAAAACTATGAAAATAGATTTAGATAGCGCAGTAGATAAATTAACAGAGTGGTTTATTGAATATGGGATTCCAGCAGAAGAAAAGTTACTTAGAAAATCTGAAGAATATTTACGTGAAACTTATGAAGATGAAATCTCGGTTAGGATGGGGGGAAGGTTCGGAAAAGTTCTTGTTCATTTGGAAGATTAAGAATCAATACTATTTGATAAATATTATGCTTACCATTATGAAAATTAATATTGATAATTGTGTGGATACAGATTAACAAATGATGTATACATCATTTTTTTAGTTTAATTATAGATATAAAAGGTCTTTAATGGTTATTAAAACAGAAATGAATAGGGAGGTAAAAAATGAATGTTTTTGATTGTATCGTTATAGGTGGAGGTCCATCTGGATTAAGTGCTAGTTTAACTTTAGGGAGGGCTAGGAGAAAAATTGCATTATTTGACGATGGAACGAACAGGAATAGAGTCACACAAGAGTCACATGGATTTATTACTCGAGATGGGATAAAACCACAAGAGTTTAAAGAAATAGGGTTAAAAGAGTTGGAGAATTATCCAACCGTATCATATTCTAATACAACAATTACTGAAATTATCAAAGATATTGGCAATGAAAGATTTATTGTTACAGCAACAGAGGGTCAGGAATTTGCTGCAGAAAAGATTATATTAGCCACTGGTATTCAAGAGGTATTTTCTATTCAAAGTGTAAGAAATTATTATGGGAAAAGCCTTTTTAGCTGCCCGTATTGTGATGGCTGGGAGTTAAGGGATAAGCCATTAATTGTAATGGCAGAAAAAGAAGAGCATTCCCTGCATATGGCTAAATTAATTTATAACTGGTCAGAGGATTTAGTTGTCATAACAAATGGAGTTGAACTTTCTAAAGAAGGAGTTCAAGAGTTGCAAAAACACAATATCATAATAAAATCGGAGCCGGTAAAAAACTTAATAGGTAATGACGGTTATCTGCAAAAAATTGAATTTGTATCAGGAGAAACGATCATAAGATCAGGCGGGTTTGTTGTTCCATCTTTTTATCGTCCCAATCTATTTGCTGAGAAGCTTGGGTGTGAAGTTCAAGAAAATGGAACAGTTGTGACAGATGGTGCTGGTAGAACAACACACAAAAATATATATATTGCGGGAGAAACTGAAAAATCCGGACCTTCCTCATTAATGATTTCTGCTGCCGAAGGTAATAAAGCTGCAGTTTCCGTAAATACTGATCTAACTATGGAACGTTTTTGATTACGGTAATCTTCAGATAACAGGTGCTTTTTGTGAAAACCTATCAAATCAACAAAAGAGCATACCAATTACAATGCCAATTGGTATGCTCTTTCATATGTTAGTTGATTTGTTTGCACTGATCAACTGAACTCAAAATTTGATCGCCAGCTTTTTTCACTTTCTTAAATAATACTTTTACTTGTCAATATAATTAAGTTACTATCCTAATTCAATCAAATAGTGTCCGGTTTTACAAAATACTTTTTTTCAAACAGCTGCCAATTCACGCCAAAACAAAAAACCTCAATGCAGTGTTTTCCACTTTATCAAGGTTTACAGTCATTTATTTAAACCAGCCCTTTTCCTTCGATTGGGAAATGGCCTCTATCCGATTTTTCACTTCCAGCTTTTCAAAGATTGTTGAGATATAATTCCGGACTGTTCCTGCTTTAATGCTAAGTTCTTCGGCTATTTCTTTTGTGTTCATTCCGTCTGCCACAAGCTCCAGCACTTCTTTTTCCCGTTCCGTTAAGGGGTTTTCTTCACTGTACACATCATCCATGAGTTCAGGTGCGTAAATTCTTCTGCCTTCCATTACACTGCGGATTGAGCTTGCAAGCTCCTCGCTTGGGCTGTCCTTTAATAGATAGGCACTAACTCCTGCTTTTACCGCTCTCTGAAAATATCCAGAGCGAGAGAACGTTGTTAAAATAATCACTTTACAGCCTTCCGCCTTCAGCTTCTCGGCAGCTTCGAGTCCATTCATTCCAGGCATTTCTATGTCTGTGATGCAAACATCCGGCTTGAATTTTTTCACAAGGGCCACAGCCTCTTCCCCGTTATGAGCCTTCCCTACAACTTCCATATCATCTTCCAAATTCAGCAGTGATCCTAATGCGCCCAAAAGCATTTGCTGATCCTCTGCAATAACGATTCGGATCATATGAGATCCTCCTTATCCTTTTGTTTTACATCATTCGGTACTTTAATGGTAAGCGTGGTTCCTTTTTCTGAGTGAATCTCGAGATTTCCATTTACAAATTCCAAGCGCTCTTTCATGCCGTTCAGCCCGTTGCCTTTTGTAAAATCACCCTCTGTGATGCTTCCGATTCCATCATCACGGACCGTCATCACAATTCCGTCCCACGTCTGTTCAACCCCGAAATAACAGGTTTTTGCCTTGCTGTGCCTCACAACATTGTTTACCGCTTCTTTTAAACACATGCTCAATATATTTTCCGTAAGCAGGGAAACATTTGAAAGTGCCGCATCCTGTTCTATCACAAACTCAATTTCAGCCGCTTTTAAAATCTGTTTTACGCGGACCATTTCCTCTTTAAGCCTGATGCCCCGCATTTGCGAGACCATCTTTCTCACTTCATTTAAGGCTGTCCTTGCTGTAGCCTGAACATCTTTTAATTCTTCGCGTGCTTTTTCAGGATCTTTATAAATTAATTTTCTGGCCAAATCACTTTTCAGACCTATAAGCGAAAGCTTTTGTCCTAACGTATCATGCAGATCGCGGGCAATTCTCTGACGCTCTTCAAGCTTTACAAACTCGGAGATTTTCTTGTTGGCATCCTCAAGCTTTTCTTCAAGCTGTCCTCTCTCCTTCTTATTATAGATATTAAAAGGAAGAAGAATGACACTGATGCACGTGATAATAATAAATGGGAGCTGCTCTAAAAAAGATGCTTCCTGTAAAATAATACTGAAGTTAATGGTAACTGTAGTAACAACTAAATGGATGATGTAAAGCGTCAAAAAAGCGATGCGGTCTCTTATATTTCCGATCAGATAAGCAATATAAAACGCAAAGTAAATGTAAGTAAATAAAAACATCGACGTAAAAGAAATGGCTATTAATAGACACGTCCAAACATAAACAGGCCAGCCCTTTGAAATAAATGCAAACCGAAAAATAATAAAAAATAAAATGGTCAAAGATATTCCAACGATGATCTCAGCCGTTGAGGATGATTGTAGGATAAAATAAAATGGCAGAATGCTGAGTACGGCCCATATATAAGGAGAAATTCCGTTATTAATATATCGTTTAAACATGATGGAAACTCCTTTTTTTAACTATTTTATCATAATAAAACACATGCAGCCTATAAGACTGCATGTATTTTCCAATTATTCTTATATCTGATGACTGCTTCTCATTTTTGAGAGAGCTCTTATTTCTTTATATCCGACAAACTTTTTGCTGCTTTCATCCCATAAACGGAATTTAAGTGACTGCAAGCTTGTTGCAAGTGTAATCGTCGGAATGTTTTGAAGAGGGGCTGTGTTGTTGTGTGCTTCTTCAAGACGGTAGTTCGGCACCCTCGGGCTCAAGTGATGAACATGATGATAGCCGATGTTGCCCGTAAGCCATTGAAGCGGCTTTGGAAGCTTATAAAATGAACTTCCTTCTACAGCTGCTTTTACATAATCCCAGTTTTCATCTTCTTCAAAATAAGAATCCTCGAATGTATGCTGTACGTAGAAAAGCCATACTCCCATTGATCCCGAGATTAAGAAAATCGGACCTTGTACTAAAAGAAAGGCTTCCCATCCAATCGTGAAACACAAAGCAGCCGCTGCTGCTGCAATTAATGCATTTGTAAGATAAGTGTTCATTTTCTCACTTGTCTTTGCACCTTTTTTATTAAAACGGTTCTTGAAAAGAAATACGTAGGTTGGTCCGAGTCCGAACATCACAAGCGGATTTCGGTATAGACGGTAGGCAATTCTGCGCCACACCGGCTCTGCCAGATATTCATCCACTGTGAGAACCCAAATGTCGCCTGTTCCGCGCTTATCTAAATTACTGCTGGTTGCATGATGAATCGAATGGTCATGCTGCCATTGGCTGTAAGGAAACAGCGTTAAAACACCTGTAATCGTACCAACGATTTTATTTGCTTTACGGTTCTTAAAGAACGAGTGATGACAGCAATCATGAAAAATAATGAAAATTCTTGTTAAAAATCCAGAAGCCAGGACAGCTAGTCCAAGTGTCAGGAAGTATGATATCGACAGACTCTGATACGCAAGCACCCAAAGGATCATAAAGGGTCCTATCGTATTGATGATCTGCATAATGCTGTCTTTCGTATTTGCTTTTTCATATGGAGCTACTTGTTTTCGTAAGTTTCTTTGCAATTCTTTGCTCATTGTTTTTGATTCCCTTCTAAATAAGGTAATTCAAATTATAGAGGTATTCCATTCATCTGTGCAGACATAGGTGTCATGCTGGATACATGATAAATGTCATATAGGGAGTGGAGATGATTTCCACATTCATTTTCTGCAGGTTAAAAATATTCTATACGCGTTTTTTAAGATTTAATAAACGTTATGTGTTTTAAGAAGGAAAAGAGGATGTTATGTAGAATTGTATAAAGGAACAGTACGTATGTTCTATTTCAAATCCAAATCGGATGGGAGTTAATCACATGTATTTAAGTGTACAGAGCTTTATCAGTGACTACAAAAATGAAGCAGCCGTCACACAAAAATTGCTAGGTTCTTTAACAGATGCCTCATTAAAGCAAGAAGTTGCATCCGGACATCGGTCTCTTGGTGATCTGGCATGGCATTTAGTGCCGTCTTCAGGAATGCTTGAACCGATGGGGTTAAAAATTCAGGGACCTGCAAACAGCGAGCCTCCGGCTAAAGCAGCAGAGATTGCGGAGCAATACCGCGTGGCAGTTCAATCTCTTCTTGAGGGCGTAAGTGATTGGGATGATGAGAAGATGCAGGAAACAAAAGAAGTGTTTGGTTTTCAGTGGAAAAACGGGATGACCTTATCTCTATTCGTTAAACATGAAATCCACCATCGCGGACAGCTGACTGTTTTGATGCGTCAGGCAGGACTTCCAGTTACGGGCGCTTATGGGCCTTCAAAAGAAGAATGGTCTGATATGGGAGCTCCAACTTCTTAAATAGAACCATGCAAGCACTTCGTCAGCTCCGAAAGGCAGAGAAGGATCCTCCAGTAAATGCGCTTTTTGCTTTTACTGGAGGATCCGTTCTGACCGAAGTTAGGCGCTGACACTAGACAGAAGCGCTAAAAATTATATCCTATCACTCCTTTTTCACCCTCTGGTCCGGGCTTATCATTAATGAGCTGCTGCATGTTTTTGAGCCTTTACCCGATTTTAGTGCTCTACTGTTCTTTTGGAGCACTATTTTCAGCCTTTAACCATTTTTAGTGCTCCATTCTGATCCTTTGGAACACTTTTTTCAGCTTTTACCCTGTTTTGGTGCTCCATTCTTTCTCCTTCGGAACACATTTTTCAGCTTTTCCCCTGTTTTAGTGCTCCATTCTGATCCTTTGGAACGCTTTTTTCAGCCTTTAACCATTTTTAGTGCTCCATTCTGATCCTTTGGAACACTTTTTTCAGCTTTTACCCGGTTTTGGTGCCCCATTCTTCTCCTTCGGAACACATTTTTCAGCCTTTACCCGGTTTTAGTGCTCCATTCTGATCCTTTGGAACACTTTTTTCAGCTTTTCCCCTGTTTTAGTGCTCCATTCTGATCCTTTGGAACACTTTTTTCAGCTTTTCCCCTGTTTTAATGCTCCATTCTGATCCTTTGGAACACTTTTTTCAGCTTTTACCCGGTTTTGTGCTCCACTCTGCTACTTTGAAACATTTTTTTCAGCTTTTACCCGGTTTTGGTGCCCCATAGCTCCATCAGAACAAATATAGATTCTATCAGTGTAAATCTAAGTCCAATCAGTGCAAATCAAATTTTAATCAGTATTCTCAGATGTAACAAAAAACAGCCTTACAGGCGTCGCCAATAAGACTGCAGCAGTGATTAAATTTTCAATAAAATTCGGTTACCGGAAGGGTCTGCCGTGATCAACTCGCCGTTTTCTTCCAAGACGTCCGCACCTGTCTGCTTCAAGTGCTGAATAGCATTAGTTCTTGCTTCTTCATCAGGAAAGACAAGTGTAAACCATTTTAACCCGACGCTGTTTTCGGACGGAGCAGGGGCACCTTCTCCAGCCCATGTGTTTAAACCGATATGGTGATGATAGCCGCCTGTTGACATGAATAAAGCCTGTCTGCCGTAACGGGTGACAACCTCAAATCCCAGACCTTTTCCATAAAATTCTTCTGTATCTTTCAAATGAGATACATGCAGATGGATATGTCCCATTACTGTTTCATCAGGAAGAACAGTCCAAGGTTCACCCTTCCCTTCAGCCAGAACACTTTGAGCGTCAAGCGGTTCTGTAGCCATGGAAACCTGACCATCCTGCCATGTCCACTCTGATGCTGCACGGTCTGCATAAATTTCAATTCCGTTTCCGTCCGGATCATTTAAATAAAGGGCTTCACTCACATAATGATCGGATGCCCCAATAGGATAGCTGATCTGAACCAAATGCTGCAGGACCCTGCCTAAGTCTGACCGGTTTGGCAGCAGCAGAGCAAAATGATAAAGCCCTGTTGTTCTAGGCTGTTTAGCTGAAATATTTTCCGGCTGTTCAAGCGACAGAAGAACCGTTTTGCCGTCAGCTGTCAAATTAGCATGCCTTTCAGTTTGATCAAGAATCTTAAAACCGATCACATCCTGATAAAACGTTAATGCCCTGTTTAAATCCTGAACTTTAATGCTGACTTGACCTACATACGTATGCGGATGCTGATGAAACTCCATAAATGAATCCCCCTTTAATATGATTTGATTACGACTTACTTTATGTAAGTAATTATATTTTCGTAACCATAAGAAGTCAAGCAATTATTTTACAATTGTCAAATAAGAAAATCACTTAATTATATAAACTTCCCAATTCGTTTCAACCATACTAAGAAAAGCGATAGAACCAAGACCCGCTCCGAATAGCAGATACGAATGCGAGGTGCGGAGCTTGAGATACCATCAAAGCACAATATTTATTCTTTCCAATAACTTAATTCAAAAGCTTAAACAATCGCTTTTACCAGAGGTGCTCTTTACTTTGGTTACATGCAAGCCGTGTCCTGCCTTTTTCCGGTTATTATCTTTCTAACTCTCGCTTTGACAAAATACATAGAAGTTCCTTCAATTGCCCGCTATGATCTGATTTTACTGATTTGTCTTACTGCTTAAATCCTGATGATTCATTTTCAAATACGAAACAGCAGATGAAGTGAAGGTTATTTTTGTTTTTCATATTATCGGACTTGCTCTTGAGCTTTATAAGGTGCGGATGGGTTCGTGGGCGTATCCTGAAGAAGGGATAAGAAAAGTATTCGGGGTGCCATTGTACAGCGGGTTTATGTATGCGAGTGTGGCAAGCTATATGTGCCAGGCGTGGAGGAGAATGGATTTGCGGATCAGCAGCTGCCCGGCCTCATGGATCGTGGTGATACTTGGAGCTGCTATCTACTTTACTGATGCAGATGTTGAGGGGCTCGTAGAGATGTTACTGCCTCTTTGTGGAACATTAATGGGTCTTTCCTTTCTCTATGTCGGCTATCTGATTATCTTTCAAAAGAAGGTCGAACGTGAAGCTATCGCAGTCAACATGTTTTTGGCATTTGCTGTTCTAGCGTTGCTTGGTGATGGCATGGAAAAAGCAAATAAATTTACTGATGATGCGATCGATGCGATTGAGGAAGAAAATAACGGTTCTACCGCCGAAAAAATTTTAAGAGAAAATATTACTGATCTTGCGCAGTTTGATTTAACCAATTGGACAACGACAGAGTTAAAAAAGCCGAATCGTATACCAGAAAGCAGAATTATGAAGATTGATATTACACAAAGCATAGATAAGGATTTTCAGTTTGCTGATAAGGAAGAAGAAATGACAGAGATTGGCACGGAGGTTTTTTCTAACAAACTGCAGTATGACGATTATGGCAACCCTAAAAAAGTGAAATTAGAGGGCGGTTGGCTCAAATATGACGAAAAATATTATCAATACAAGGTAGATTGGTTTACCGTCATCGTTACTCTAGCGATTACGGCTTTTACGTTGCTGACAATCGCTATCAAGCTAGCAAAAAATTATCGAGAAAACAATGAAAGCCGATATAAGCATAATCTCTCTTGTATAACTTCTAGGACTTCTTCTGGTACTTCCCTGACCTTGATATCCCCACCTAGGAAAAGTAGCCAATTTGTTATTTCGTTCAATTCTTCGGGCTTATTAACATTGATATAAGTCTTTAGAATGGCTGTGGTTTGGTAAGGATTCGTATAGGAAATTGAAGATTTTAATGGATGGTATTTTTTAAACTGGGCAATTGCTTTTGGACCAAGTTCAAGGACAAGGTTGTTTACTTCTTCCTGCTCACTTAGTTTTTCTAATATCTTTTTCTTACTTAATCTTTTTTTCGCCGGGTAGGGTTTGACATAAGTGAGTTGGTCGACAGGAAAAATCTGCTTCTTTTCTTCCTTTAAGTCAAAGCCTTCTATCAGCCAAACGCTTTTTTCATGATAAAGGTGCAAAAGATAGATTGGATAAGTCTTTATTATCTTCTCTTCTTCGACGGTAACCAATATATATCTATCCAAAAGAAGAATTTGGATGAGTTTTTCTAACATGGGATGGGGGAGGTCCGACAGATCAAGTAGATCGGGATTATTGGGATTGGTCCCTGCAAAAAGCAAGATTTGATTTAAAAGAACAAGATCATCTTGCTGGTTTTGTGAGATGAGGCCAAGTAATTTTTCAGCTAAAGACTGACGACTCTTTAAATAGGGGAGTTGTTGATTTCTTGTGGCCATAAAGGCAATAAAAAGAGCTTTGACCTCATTATCGGTAAAGCGAACATCGGGCAGGACAGAGTTGTGCATGACAAAATAGCCCCCATCCCTTCCAACTTCAGCGACAAGTGGCATCCCCATCGCCTCAATTTCTCTGATATCTCTGATAGCTGTCGAACGAGAGATGTTAAATTCTCGCATGATTTCAGAAATTGTAAAGTGGGAGCGGTTGTTGATATACCGCATGATGATATTAATCCGTTCAACTTTTTTCATCAGGACTCCTAAACAGTATCATTTTTTGACATGATTTTAGACTATTATAAACTTATCAAGTGAAGATAACAAACTCATTTGATAAATCTAAAAAAAGGAAGGTTTTAAATATGACAAATTATACTCTACAAGAAAAAGATAGCTTTACCGTTTTAGGTTTTGGAACTGAGCTTAAGAGCGATTACACAGACTATGCTGGCATAAACAAGGAAAAGTCAGACTTTTGGCAGGCATTCAGTCAAGATGGAAGGCTTGACGCTTTAAAAGCTATAGCCATCAATGACTACGTCTTTGCCGTGAACGAAGCAGTGAATAACAAGATGATGCATTATGCCGGCGTCATGACAGAGGCATCGGCACCAGAAGAAGCCAGAGTGATCCAATTTCCTAAGGGGGAATACCTAGTTGTGAAAGGGGAAGGCAAGACGGCTGAAGAATTGAATAATAAACTTTCCGGCATTGCCTTTGGTCAAGTTTTGCCAGAAGCAAAGAATTTTGCCTATGTTGGCGGGCCAAATGCAACGGTTGAGATGGGGCAGCGAAACGGCTTAGTTTTTGGTGAAATGTGGATTCCTGTTGTTAGGAAATAAAGAGATAACTGGAGGGATGGAAATGTCCTATATCGTTGATTTTAAAAGTGTGTCTACGGTTGGTTTAGAATCCTCACCTGTAGTAGAAGCGCTTTCTGGTTTACGTGCTAATGAAGCCCGTTACTTTATGAATAAATACAAGCATGAATTTACGGTTGTACCAGCTAGAGAAAGCCAGGAGACCCTTGATTATGTGAACCGAATTTTGAAAGGAGAACGTAATATTGAGTTTGCGGCCAAACCTTTAGAAACGTCGCGTTTTCAAGTGGAAAATATCAAATTTGCCTACGTCTTTTATGAGGACGGTCTTGGGGTCAACGTTATGTATACAGTTGATGACCCTAAGAAGCGGGCCGTTGGTTTTAAGCTTTCTGAGGGGATGGAGGTACCAAAGGAGTTAGAAGGGAAGTTTAAGTTTGCTAGACAAAAGTCTAAACTAGCTGGAACCATTCGGGGCTCGTTTTTTGTAATCAAAGGAGAATATTAAAGTAAGCAAGAGCGCAAGGTGTGGAATCTAGCCATTTATTGTAATTGGTCATCCTTTTTCTTCATTGAATTTAGTGAAAGCTATTTTCACTCTAGGGCCTTGCTAATGGACATTTTTTTTCTTGTTGACACGAGACAGAACTGTACTATTAATTCATAGAACGAGACGAAACTGTTCTGTTTTAAAACCCACTGAGGAGGAAATAAAAATGAGTCAAGTATCTGTTATCGGTTTGGGCCCTATGGGCGCGGCGCTCGTACGGGCACTGCTGAAGAACGGCAAGAGTGTCACGGTTTGGAACCGGACCAGCGCCAATGCGGAACCGCTGGTTCGTGAGGGTGCGGTTCTGGCCTCCAGTGCGGCGTCGGCAATCGAGGCGAGTCCCGTCACGATTATCTGCGTTGCCAACTACGAGACCTCGTATCGGATTCTGGATACGAAAGAAGTCCTTCCTGCGCTTGCCGGTCGCGTGTTGATTCAGCTAAGCACGGGCACGCCTCAACAGGCGAGAGATAACGAAGCGTGGGCCCTTGAACGAGGTGCGGAGTACCTGGATGGTGCGATCGCGGCTACGCCTAGTCAAATGGGAAGACCAGACACCACGATTTTCACATCGGGCTCCGATAGTGCGTTCCAGAAGAGTGTCCCTTTCCTGAACGACCTTGCTGGCAATGTGCCTTATCTCGGTGAGCAGGTGGGTTCAGCGTCAGCCTACGATTTGGCTTTCCTTGCCAACCTATTCGGTTCGATGTTCGGGTTCATTCATGCCGCACGCATTCTGGAATCGGAAGGCCTGCGTGTAGATTCCTTCGGATCAATGATGGCCGATATCGCTCCGATTATGGGCGAGATCAACAAGCACAACGGTGAGGTCATCCAAGCCGGATTGTTCGAGAATCCCGAAAGCTCACTGAATACCTGTGCTGTAACGGGGGAACTGTTCGTGCAGCAAGCCCAAGAAGCACAGATCAACGCAGCGTTCCCGGCATTCGCCCAAGGCCTCCTGAGAAAAGCACAGGCTGCGGGATACGGCAACGAAGAAGTTGGCGCTCTGATCAAAGTGCTGCGCGAGGACGTCTGATTCGTCTCCCGCTAACTTCTTATCAGCCCATTTTGGACGCGACTAATTCAAGAATGAAGCCCCTCTCCGGGAGGTTTGCGCTAAGATGTCCCGCCTTGATGAATGCTTCGGCCAGTGCCGAGCCCATACTGCCCAAACCGATAACTGTTACTGGTAAGCGATCCTCGCCCACCGGGGGGTGCTTTATAATACTGAACTTGCAAAAAATCAAAGTTTAGTATTCAAATGAACCAATGCTTATGAGAGTAACATAGATTTACACTTGAGTTAATACGTTATTAACACTTCATGATTTGGCATCTTAAAATATTTAAAAATTAAAATTTTCTTAATGTAGTTAAAGAAACACGAATTGTGAATTTCAACCTAAAAAAGTCGAATTCCTGTACGCTAAGGAACCGACTTTTTTAGATTGGATTGTTCAACAATAGCACCCGTTAATTTAAGTACATTGTTTCACAAACTTCTTCTTTTTCCACTTTATTAATTACAGGAATGCTGCCTCTTTACTTCAATAAGAAAAAAGCATCCCTTATTAAAGGAATGCACTTTTTAGTTTAATTAGGAGTCCTAAACATTTCCACATACAAAACACTTCTTGTCACTTGAAAATTCCATTAATTTTGATAAAGGAGTACTGTAAGGAAAATCAGTTTGATGCTATTTTTGATATCGTGCAACTTGGAAATAAAAGTAAGCATATGACCCATTTTTACACGTATCTCGGCTGAACCCCACTCTCATCCTTTTCATAGATCGCTTCTCCAATGCTACTCTGAATAGCGACCATTTGGCGATCGGCCATCAAGGCAAAATAATGGCGGTAACCTTCTGGCACACAGAAAAAATCACCTGCTTCCTTCTCTACATCCACGTAACGGCCGTTAGGTACTTGAATGGTAAAAATACCGTGACCGCTGACCATAAAGTGTGCTGCATACTGTTTGTGATGGTGCTCCTGTCCCATTCTCTGCAATAATTGATCTAGATCGAGCGTTGCAGAAGAGAGCGAGAGGATGTTATCGAGGCGATAACCGCGACGTTTGGCTAAATCGTCAATTTCATTACGAAACACGGCAAAAATCTCTGCCTTCTCCTCCTCCGTTAAATCATATTTTTCCCGTAATCGTGCGGGAATCTTATTAATCTCCCAACGCTCACAAGGCACACCCTGACTCTCTAAGTATTGTGTTACTTCCTCTTGATTATCGATGCGTTCTTGATTATCGTGAAAACGTAATTTTGCCATTGGAATACAGCTCCTTAGTAGGGTTGTGATTATCGTAATGACCTAAAAGGGAAACAAGAAAAAAATACACAAATCGTAATTATTACGCTTTATACTCAATATTATGCCAAGAATTTTACCCATTGTCAATATATGGAACTGAAAATTTTATAAGTGCATTTTAAAAAATGGGACCTCCAGTTTATACTGCAAGGTCTTTTCTTATTCCATTAAAGCCCCCGATTGTTGAAGAAGAGTTTGATAATTATAGTCGCCAGAAATAAGAACTTCACTAATGTGAATTACTTTTTAATAGCTGGTTGTATTCACCCCAAAAATCTTCATACATTTCTTTATCAAAGTCATCAGAAATCAGCTTTTCTTTCGAATTATCAAAGAGTTTTTTAGCTTGAAGGGCAAATGAAACAATTTGGTTTTTATATTCGTTTTTGCTTAATTTGATTTCTAGTCCAGGATAATATATACTTCCCGTTTCTGGGTTGGTTGTAGTAACTTTAACAAAATCCGATAAAATCACTTGGTCGTCAATGTGTCTTACGCTCCAATGTATTGAAATAGGGCAACCCATCATTAAAATTGTACCGCATCCGTGGAGGATTAGACCTTCCTCATTATCGGGGTCACAAATATAATCTTTATCAAGGGTTCTTAACAATGCCAAAGCAGACTCACTAATTCCCCATTCTTCGTTTATATAAGATTGTGTAATGATAGTTCCATTGACACTTAGGATAATTTCACCGTGAGAACATAAGTCTTTTTCATCATTGTATAGCCATCTTTGATTCTCAATTTTTATCATTAAAGGATTTGATTGTTCCATCAAAAATTCACCTTTTTCGTTATTTTCAATAGCATATTCATTAAATCGCTTATAGCATCTGAGGTAAGGGTGACTCTTTGTTAAGCAATCGCCCCCGATTGTTGAATAACCAATTTACTTATTTAATGACTTGATGATATGGAAATCGTTTAGCATTTCATCAAATCTTGCACCGTGCCCTTCAGAGGCTTCAATAAAATAGTGTTGTTTAATTATGTATACACCATCTAATTGATTGGATGTTATGTATATCCTAATAACTGGATCGTTCCAATCCGTTCCCCCACTTCCACCAATCGCAAAGAGTGAAACTCCTTTAAATGGAGATGAAATATTTTTTGGTGGTTCAACCTTTTTATAATCATTGGATAATGATTTATGTAACTTATCTGCTTCATTTACGATTGAAGTGTCATCAATTTGTTCAATTTCCATTAATACTTTAGGATACTGCCTTGGCAATGGATCTTTTGGCAAGATGATATGTTTACCCTTATCTTCAACTATTTGATAATCATTGGTATCAAAGCTAATGTTGAAGGTTGAAGGTGACTCATCTGAAGTTGAAGACTCGCTATCTTCTAAACCAACTCTTAAAGGAGATGTATCTTCCGGTGGTTGTTTATTATTAGATATATAACTTTGATAAATTAAAACAGTAAATAAGAAAATGGTCGTGATAGAGAGAAAAGACATTAAGTACTTTCTTTTCATTATTTCTAACTTTGTTCTACACTCAACATTCCTTATGTTTTTAACAACCTTATGGATATCAGTTTTTACCGGTACTTCTACATAAGATTTTTTAAGTTTATTTAGCCTATCTTCTAAATTATTTTTGGTCATATCTTCACCTCAGCTATATAACCAAGCATCAACCAAAAATGTTACAAATTTCTATTATCTTCTTAATCCTTATACTCCACAATCCTCCCTCTATAAAGAAAGGAATAACTCTGGATTTCTAGCTTTTTCTTAAGATTTCATCTAGATTTATTTTAATTAGACATCAAAGTTATGGATTTAAGTTGAAATTAAGGATATTTTTGGAGTGTTAGAGAAAAAAAGTCCTTAACTGCCTAACCACTCCTATCCAAAAAGTGGTTACCTAGTAAAAGTATGGTTGCACTGGTGGATGTCCACATGTCTCATGGAGGTCAACCCTCCCATGTCTCACAGAGTCTATGCTCCAAAATTCCTTCGTCCAACCTTTCCATGAGGTGGATGTCAGTGATGCTGCCCGACAGGATCAAAGTCCGTAGTATTGTTGTTTTACTGACTAATCCGTGCTTCAAATGTCTAAATAATAATCCTAAATAAAACCTTTTGAATATTAACTAATGAACCCTAAGCTGCTTTCAGTAAAGGAGCCATATGAGGAATATCCTTCAACATTCTATCTTCACTAAATTCACATTGTTTTGTACCAATCGTAAAAAGAATACGTATCAGCTTATTACATATCGCTATAAGAGACTGCATTTTCTTTAGAGGATTATTTTTACGTGTTGTAAAATACTCATGTAAAGCTTTAAAAGCAGTGTTCTTAGCTACCAAAGGCATCGCTACTCGGAAGAGGAGAGCCCTTAGTGTCTTCCTACCTCTCTTTGTAATCTTCGTTTGTCCTTTGTGCTTTCCAGAGGTATTCTCCTTTAAGCTTAACCCAGCTAACTTGATGATTTGTCGAGAGTGAGAATAGTAACTTAAATTCCCTACTTCTGAAAAGAAGCCAGCTACAGTGTCCTTGCCGATTCCTGTGATGGCCAACATTTGTTGAACACCTGGTATCCGTTCAAGGAGTCCATCAATATCAGATTCTAGTTCTTCGAACTTTTCATTTATTAACTCATACTTGTCTAGTAAAGTGCGAAGCTCTAATTTAGCCATCCTTGAACCTTCACGAATACCAATAGAGTCTTTGGCTACTCGTTTAAGTTCTTGAATTTTACTGAGTCCAACCGCACGTTTTACAGCTTTTCTGAGGTGAATGAGGATCTTTTGTTCGGAGACTATCTCTAACTCATGTGGTAATAAATTTAACTTTAATAATTGTAGTGCTGCTTTTCCTTCCCAATCCTTAAACACTGTAAGGAATTCAGGGAAATATCGATCTAACCAGTTATGAATTTGCCCCTGCACAGCTTGTAAGTCAACAAATAAGAGATCGCGTATTTTCCTTGCCACACGAAGTTCTGCATAAACTCCTTGTGGAATATTAGGTTCGGCATATCTCCCATCTTTGACTAGCTGTGCAATGACTTTTGCGTCCTTCACATCATTTTTGGTTGGAGAATTATCATCTAATTCTTTAGATTTCTTCACATGCATAGGATTTACCACGACAAACTTTATCTCCTCTTCTTTAAGAAAATGAGCGAGGTTGAGCCAATAATGACCTGTCGGCTCCATTCCAATAATCACCTTATCCATGCCGTGTTGTTCCATCAAATGTTTTATCCAGCCTAAAAAAAGATTAAAATGTGATTTGGTATTTTCAAAATGACAAGGTGCACCAAACTCTAGGCCTCTAAAGTCTTGAGCACGAGCTACATGCTTGTACTTCGCAATATCTACACCTACAATTAGTGTTTGAGAAGTTATTTGAGCAATCTTTTTATTTTGGTTATAATTCATTTGAACAGCCTCCTGGTTATTTGAGTTCGTCCTTTTTGCCGGCAAGCACTGGACACTCATATCTTACCAAGAGGTTTATTTTTTGTTCAAACCCCATTTTTCTTCATTACAGGAATGCTGCCCGATTGCTTAATACCAATTATTTCAAAATTTGGTGATTAACTCAATCTTTTATTCCATTAAAAAGGACACTTACCTTATTACAGATAAGCCCACGATTGTTGAATATCATTTATGTTGTCTTATCGAAGAAAAGTGCCAGATTGTTGAATAGAATTCAAGTGGAAAATTAACTCTTAATTCAATTGTCATCCTCTTACTCTTTTACAACTCCTAAAAAAAACCCATCATATCCTTTTGCACCAACAGTTTGAATAGCCGTCGAATCAATACGTGACTCTTCTGATAACAAATCAATAAATTGACGAATCCCATGCACATTTGAGTCTTCAGTGTCATCTTCAATCACTTTTCCATTACGTACCACGTTATCTGCAATGATAACTGTTCCAGGTCTTGAAAGTTCTAGTGCCCATTTCAAATAATTTGGATTGTTTGGTTTATCCGCATCAATAAAGATGAAATCGAAGCTTGAGAATCCTTTCTTTTCTAGGGTTGGAAGAGTTTTAAGCGCTGGTCCTACAATGATTTCGATTTTATTCTCTAATCCTGCGTATCTTACATTCTCTTTAGCCACTTTTGCATGCTTTTCACTAAATTCAAGTGTAACAAGATGTCCATCCTCTAGTAATGCACGCGCGAGCCAAACACTACTATAGCCGCCAAGAGTTCCAATTTCCAGGATATTCTTTGCTCCTTTAAGCTTGGCAAGCAAGTAAAGTAACTTTCCCTGATTAGGTGACACATCAATAGCAGGCAAGCCAGCTTCTGCATTTGCTTTCAGTATTGAATCCATAATCGGATCGGACTCTTGAAGTTTACTGCTAAAGTAAATATCTACATCATTCCATAAAGATCTATTCATAATATTCACACCCTATCCTATGTATTAATAGACATATTTCCATTTACAATTATTCTATTATTCCAGTTATTAATTTCAGTACTTTTAACTAGTCAAAAAAAGACGGGTTCCTAAAGAAAAGCCCCCGATTGTTGAAGAACTTATTTCAGTTTTTTTGTGAAATACAGATTTAAATCGTCATCAACAAATACATGTGTCCCCGGTAATACTTTTTCATAATTATATTGAATTCCGTTCCCGTCAGGTATGTAGCCCTTTTTGCAATACAGTCTTTGAGCACTTCCATAATCTTTATAAAGCCCTACACCTATTCCTACTGTATTGTGTGTTTTAGAAATAATTTTCTCTAATTCATCGATTATGCTGCCTGCAATGCCTTTATTTCTGTACTCAGGGAACACATTTAAATCATTAATTTCTGGAATGTTATTTTCATTAAAATAGGGATAACCTGAACTTTTTATTAAATGACAGCATCCAGCTAGTTTTCCTTTATAGTAAGCCAGAATTGTTACTCTGTTACCACTGATGTTTTCTAAATAACATTTTTCGAAATAGCCCTTTGTTCTTCTTTTCCCCTGTTTTTCAAATTCACTTTCCAATTCCACAATAAAATCTTCATTATTTAGTCTTTCTAATGTTAATTGGTTGTTCACATTGATTCAACTCCACTATATTTGATAATATCTAACCAGTTCTCTTTATCTAAGATTAATTCCTTCTTATTAAACTCTACTGCCCGATTGCTGAACAAGAAAAAATCTTGTACATTATTGAAATTTATTTCAAATCCACATTTACTAATGCTTTTTCATTTATACATTTAGATTACTCATTTGTCTTCTATGTTTCAAAACTCGTCCTTTTCTGAACACGCTTCTTTTTGATTTGATAGGTGGGCGCCCGGAGAAGTATGGACCAAAAGATATTGAAATGATGAAAGCTTTAATTGAAAGTGGTACACCGATTAAAGATGTTGCGGAAAAGTGGGGCGTGTCTCGCACGACGATTTATCGTTATTTAGAAAAACAGTAAATCGGAAGTAATGAAGAAACCCAGCTAATCTTCTCATGAAAGGTAGCTGGGTTTTTAAAGTTGATGTGCAAAATAACACTTGAAATAAATGCAAAATATCTCCATCCTCACTATTTCGGTATATATCAAGTGACACTCCGATTATTGGATTCTAACAATATTATAAAATCACAAATAGGGTTTATTCTATTGGAATGTTAACTTAACAGATGTTTTTAATTTAGTAATAGACATATGGGTACGTTTCTTTAAAAGGAAATCGTATAGAAATGTTGAATTGAGTAGATGAAAAGACAACATGGAAGGAAAAAACACTTTTTATCTACTAAAATTATTTTATATGGAGGTTATGTTCATGAGTAAAAAAGTACTGATTGTTACTGGGGATGCTGTAGAGGCGCTTGAAATTTTTTATCCATATTATCGGTGTCTTGAAGAAGGATTTGACGTAACGATTGCTTCACCTTCTGTAAAAAAACTACAAACAGTAAGTCACGACTTTATAGAAGGAATGGAAACATATGTAGAAAAACCTGCATATGGCATTGATTCTCAAGTAGCTTTTGCTAATGTTAATCCCTCGCAATATGACGGGTTGATTATTCCTGGAGGACGAGCACCTGAATATATTCGTTTAGAGGAATCGTTACCGAAAATTATCCGTCACTTCTTTGAGGAAAATAAGCCAGTAGGTGCTATCTGTCATGCGGCACAAGTGCTTACTATTGTACCGGATTTGATGAAAGGCCGGGAGTATACAGCATATATTGCTTGTAAACCTGATGTGACTGCATGTGGCGCTACATATATTGATGAAACATTACACACACATCAAAACCTTGTTTCTGGTCATGCGTGGCCAGATCTACCTGGGTTCATGCGTGAATTTATTAATTTACTAAAATAAGATGAGTTTCTCAAGGATATCTTGGTACAAAAAGCAGCAAATCTAAATGTTAGGTGGTACCTCATTAGAAAATTTAAAAGATAAGTATTATTTACATATTTCATGAGGATTTATTGTCGTAGAATAGTTCTTTCAAAGTTTAATGGAAAGGTAAAAATATATACTCGACACAGATCCACGATGGCAAAATTAGTGTTTCAGACCCTGATGGAAAACCAGATTTTGAAGCCATTATCTATACTCAAGATTAAAAAACCCAATCTCTCAGTGTTTCACATGAGAAATTGGGTTTATTTACTCAACAATTGCGCCCTTTAACGGAACATGGAAACGATTCGAGTAATGAGGGTCATATGGGAATAGTGATCCCCAGTCTAATCACTCAACAAGCTGATCCTCAATAAAACGCAACCACTTAATTATTTCTCCTTCCTTACTTTTATCATAAACATTGTATTCTTTTTGTGGTTCAGCATCTGACCAAATGATCGATGCAATGAGATCATGCTTATGATGTTCCATCCGATCCGTATTCATGTAACTTTCATCAGGCTGCCAGTCTCTTGGCAAATCGTCACTTTCCCTATAGAAGGATATATAAAAAATCCTCTTTTTTCCTTCTATTACTTTCATTTCTTCTTCAACTGGATGATTCTTAATGTATTTTTCAACTAATTCCTTCAAAACCTTTAAATCTTTTGGTGGATTCAGAATCATATAATGCTTTCTAAGCGTCACCACTTCTTCATCATTTTTACCAACGACCTGTTCTGTATTGGCAATTTCGAAAATCTTTGTTTCCCCGCTTGATTCCTCATTCTTTGTACATCCAATTAAGTATAATGGAATGAAGCATATGCTAATAATCAAAACTAGAATTTTTAAATTAACTTTAATTGCTGAATTCCCCCTCGAAAGGTATTTCCATATCCATTAAAGTAACAAAAGGCTTATATTCC
Organism: Bacillus sp. V2I10; assembly: GCF_030817055.1. Taxonomy (NCBI): domain Bacteria; kingdom Bacillati; phylum Bacillota; class Bacilli; order Caryophanales; family Bacillaceae; genus Bacillus; species Bacillus sp. V2I10. Next base: position 4,474,640 of record NZ_JAUSYV010000001.1, read on the forward strand.
CCATCATAATCATCATAATGCTGTAAGACAAACCAGGCACGAAATCCTGCTAAGTTGACATACTCCTTTTCCACATCTGGCTGATCTAACCCAAAATGATCATATAAACGAACATGCATAACACCTTTAAAGTGATTGTTCTCTACTGAAAAGTCTTTTACGGATACGGTATTCCCCCAAGTATCATTTACTGAAATTGTAAGTCCGCCTGTTCTATCGCCCCAAGTGCTAAACGTCGGGTAAACAGCATTATCCTGTATATATTGATAAAATTTATCTGTATCCTTTGTACTTTCATCAAACTGAAGTGCTGCCAAATTACCTCCATTTTTCTTTAACTCATCAACTAAAGCATTTTTGAGGAATTCAATATAGGCTTTTGTTGTCTCATGCTCCCTCGCTTTTTTCGTTAAAGTCTGATTGCGATAATCAGTACCATTTCCTTCCTCAAAATGATCAATCATATCTAAAATAACATCTTCCATTTCTCCCGTAGAAAATAAGCTTGTTGACATCCACTCGAACTCATCAAAGAGAATATCTGGCCAATCAGATTCCCATAATTGGAAGTTGAACATCCAGCTAATGTCAGTCATTTCATCTCCAGTATAATCATTTGTTTTCATATCATTCGCTACATCTCCATTTTCATCATAGCCTTCTGGTCTATCTGATTGATAAATTACTAAATTGGATAAATCAGAGTACAACAACGGTCTTTCATCCTCTTTATCAAAAATTCCATCTCCATCACTATCTTTTTGGTCAGGAAAACTGGTTGGAAAGAAACCTTCAAAATGAATAGTAATTCCAAAAAATTCCATCGTGAATGTTTTGAATGGACCCATTTCTTGCCCATCGGTTAATCCATCTCCGTCACTATCTTTCTTGTTAGGATCTGAGTAGATGATACCGTATGGTGTTTTCATTCCTTTAGTTTCATAGGTATCGTATAAGCCATCCCCATCTGAATCTTTTGGATCTGTCTCTCCACCACTTGAATCATCGCTACTAGAAACTATATTCTTATCTCTGCTTAAGTAGTCTATTTCCTTACTCCAAAGCTCCAACCATTTTTTCTTATCAACAACCATATATTCACTAAGCTGAGTCGTTTCCACACTTATTGTATTCTTACTTGTATCTAACACAGCGTTAAGGCCTTCAAACATTTCTTCCTCTTCATTATACCAAACGATGGCTAGATCATCTTCCAACGTGTCTCCTAGCTTTGATTCATCATAAGTAAATGTAATGTTTGCTTTCTCAAATTCTGATTGCGTATTGATCCTAATAGGAGAACCAATAATACCGTGTAAATTAGTTGTTTTCATATTGCCTTTGTTTGTGCTAATTCTAGTCGTTTTATTAATATTATCCTTTGCACTAAAACTAACTTCTACACTTGTAATTTCTGATTTACCAGACGGTTTCAATGATTGACGAATAGATTGTTGATGGAGTTCTTGTGAATCCGTGGTCTCGTCATTATCACTGTCTGCAGCATTCGGGTTTGTCTTTAAAGCATGTTCATCTCCATCACTTAATCCATCGCTATCTGTATCATCCTTATTAGGTAATGAATCAAACTGTTGAACTTCAAATCCGTCAGTTAAACCATCTTGGTCTGAATCTTTCTTCATCAAATTTGTTTGATAAGCCTGCTCATCTTTATTTTTCAGGCCGTCTTCATCGCTATCTTCATCTGCATCACTTATGCCATTATCATCTGTATCATATTTTATAGGGGAAATAGAGGATTTCATCTCATATTCAATATTGTCCTTTAATCCATCACCATCTGTATCCTTTTCAAATGGATTCATTCCCTCTAGGAATTCTATTCCATCGGTTATCGTGTCACCATCCGTGTCAGAAGTAGATTCAAAGAATTCTGTGTTAAATTGATAGCCTGCTTTTTCAAGTCCGAATAATACTTGTTTATATACATTTTGATAGGATTTTGATGCAGGGATAGCTAGATCTTTTTCTAGAAACCCATTCGCTTTTTCAGACATTTTCACAGCGTTATTCAAATGAGCTTTTATTTTATTTCCTTTGTGATCCGTTTGATCAGAGATATCCTTTAAAATGCCGATAGCATTTTTATTGACAATTTTATCAGATAAATAAAAATTAAAGAGTATGTCTGCAAGTAATGCTTCAGTTGGTTCATTAAAATCGTTTTCTTTTACATACCCCCATAGACCTATGGTTAACTTATGTTTGATTTTCAAGAGCCGATCACTTTTAAGAACCACCTCTTTTATGTACTCCTCTTCAACAGCTTGTTCATATTCGTTAATCAATTGTTGAAGTACATCAGGTTCATTTATCTCTTTTTGTTTAAAGTCTCCAGTTTCATCCATTTCCGCTATCAGTTTAGAATCAAACTTCGCATTCGTTTCTTTTATGACTGTGGCAAAACGCTTTAATTCTTTTATTGCAATCTGATCATAGATTTTTGCAATTCTTGTGTCCTCATAGAATTCATATTCACTTAACCACTGTTTTACATTTTGCTCACTAGAAATCTTATTTTTTCCTTGATTAGCTTGGTTATTGCTCTTGGCAACGACCGCTTGCCCAAAACCGCTAAAAATCATTGCAAAGATCAATAAAAAACTCAACATCCTTTTTAATTTTTTTCCCACCGTGATAATCTCCTCTATTAAAATATTTATTTAACCTTTGACGTTATCGTGGTTCCCACCCGAAGAAATATTGTCAAAATCCTTGAAATCATGTCATTAGATCAACTCCCTTACAAGTGTTATTTTTTAATTGCAACTTGTTGTCTTTATCAAAAGATATTTGAATTTTACAAAAATTTTCGAGCCAGAATGACACTTAAATTTACCGAACATCAATAAATCTTTGCCCCAATCTATTTTCGAACTGTAAACCAATGAATGGACCCCGTTTCGCTCCCCACCGTTTATATAAAATGTTCAGGGGATGATGCTTTTTGGTCCTTAGACTGTGGCGAAAATACAAAAGCATTTAAGAGCATAAAAAAACAGTAACAGCTCTTATCGTTCCTTGAGGAATAAATTCATTTTTCTCCTTTCCCTCCCTAAAAAATTTATTTATCCACTCAGTATCAGTTTACATAGGATAAATATGGAATGTAAGGTAAAAAACTCCTGAATATTTTTATCAGACTTATGAATCATTGATCTTTCTTTAGAGATTGAACCTATATATACAGCCAATTTTTTCAAAAACTTTTGTTCAAGAAAATGGCCCGATTGCTGAACAAGAAAAAATCATGCACATCAACACAGGATTTTTTATGGATAATTGCAAAATACCTCCTTTAGAGCAGTGGACAGCAAAAAGCCTTCCATTTGGAAGGCTTTTTGTTAATCAATGACATATGATGGATATACTATTCAACCTTTTTCTTCTTTGGCTTCATTTGGAATTCCATATTTCTTGCTATTCTCAATCATCCTCCCAGCCAAAGCTTGCGCTTCTTCTTTCGTCATATGGATTTTTTTTCTACTTTTATTATCCATACCCACTTGATTTAGTCGTAACAATTCTTGAGCAATTAAAAGATAATCAGGATTAATTTTTATTAATTCCTCTATAACGGAATTTTTATCATTACTTTTTAAAAGAATGAATGCTAGATTTATAATTTGTTGTTTTCCCAACTCCAGATGTATATAGTTTTCTGAAGGATCTATTCCAGATTCAGACCAATTCCCTATCCAACCTAAAGGGTTTTTCAAATCATTTGAAAAAATACCTACTGCTGCATTAGCATAGAATGCTACTAAGTTTTTACTATTCAATTGATCAGGAAATTGTTCAACATACTCAGCAAATTTGTTTCTATGGTCATCATCATTGAACCTTATATCTTCTAATACACTCTTTTTTTCTTGAAGTCTACTATTTTTGTATTCCTGAATCACCTGAGAAATTCCATTTACTACAGTTGAATTGTTACAATATGCCCAAGACCTCAGAAATTCAAAATCTTGCGGATGTATTCGTATAGTTTTATATTTTGAGGTGTTCCCTGTTTTTTGTTTAGTCAATCCTTCATCAGTTTTAAGTTTTCCCACCATATTATGCCCATCCCCATTCTAATTAATATCTACTTTTACTTTAAGAAAAAAGCAAGGTTACACTGAGTTACTCTGTATATAAGCCAAAAAACTAAATATGAGCCTTATTCGTTATTGCACTAGGGTGTATATAAATTAATTCCTTTTATGTTACAAGGTTACATAATCAACAAAAGATATACTCAGAAATAATGTTCTTCTAAAGAACTCCTCCACTTTATAATATAAAAATGATATTTGAAAGGCGGTGAAGAAAAATTTGGCACACATTCTTAAACGTGGAGATAAATGGGCATATATGGTCAAAGTTGCAAAAGATCCAGTTACCGGGAAACGTCGGCAAATAACAAAATCAGGTTTTAGAACAAAAAAAAGAAGCACAGCTCGCAGCGAACAAGGTTGAAGAGACAATCGCAAATGGCGGTGTTATACAGGAAACAAACATCACTTTTGAGAAATTTGAAACTGAATGGGTTGAATACTATGCTACTCAAGTAAAAGTAAGTAGCGTTAGGGCTCGTAGCATTGCCATGAAACATCTTTTATCAGTATGGGGTCTTCTTCCCCTACGGAAGATTACCAGGCACATGTATCAATCTCATTTCAATGAATTGAGCAAGATATTAAGTCGCAACTATCTTGACAGCATCCATACGACTGGAAACATGATTTTTAAGCACGCTATCCGTCAAGACTTATTAAGAACAAATCCCACAGATGGTTTTGTAATGCCAAAAAAACGAGTGACTGTTGAAGATATTGAAGAAGAGGAGATTCAAGAGAAGTTTCTTGAGTTAAATGAATTAAAAGCTTTCTTAAGCGTAGCTAAAGAACATGGGCTTTCTTTTGACTATTTATGCTTTGCAACTCTAGCATATACAGGACTGCGTTTAGGTGAAATGCTTGCATTAAAATGGTCTGATTTGGACTCTATAAAGAAAACATTGAGAATCACAAAGACTTACTACAATCCAAATAACGGAAAGACAGGTTATGAACTTCTTACTCCAAAAACAAAAAAATCCATCAGAACAATAATGATTGACGATGGTCTTATCAATTTATTTAAAGCCCACAGGCGTGACCAAATGGAGTTGAAAATGAAACAACGTTTAGTTTATAAAGATCAAAACTTCATTTTTGCAGAAAACACAGGCAATCCAATGGTTATGAAGCAAGTAGCATTACGATTACAACGTTTGATGAAGCGAATGAACATAGACAAGCACATTACTTCACACAGCTTTCGACATACCCACACATCACTTCTCATTGAAGCTGGTGCAGGTATAAAAGAAATACAAGAGAGGTTAGGACATTCCGACATAAACACAACAATGAACATCTATGCACACATGACAAAAAACATTGAAGAAAAGACCTCCTATAAGTTCAGCGAACTTACGAAAGGTCTTCTCTAATTGGTGAAATTAAGTTTTTAAAAACTTCAGAGTTAGCAAAAAGTTAGCATTTCACTAATCTCCATCTTAAAAACCCCTATAATTCAAGGGTTTGGGGGAATAATTACATCATTACATCTATGATGTGCGCTGGATTTTGAAACTTCTGATCCTTCTTGTTTTCCTAAAGTCGTTTGTATCGTTCACAATAAACAAAACTGCCTATTCCATGCCGCTTACTTTATCCTTTTTTCTAAAAGGATTCCCAGTCAAATTCGTATTCAGGCTGCTTTTCTTTAATATCTGAAAAAACAAACAAAACAAAAAGCATCACCGATTAAAGTCATGCCATCCATTTTACCGCTATTCTGATATTTCTCTCTATATCAGGCTGTAATCCCGCATCTCCATGTATCTTTCGAGTTTTCTCTTTACCCGCTGGAGAGCATTGTCTATTGATTTAACGTGCTTATTCAACTCTTCGGAGATTTCAACGTATGATTGTCCGTCCATGTAAAGTGCCAATACTTTTCTTTCCAGATCACTCAGCATTTCGGCCATTTTCATTTCAATATCCAGCGCTTTTTCCTGATTAATGATCAAGGTGGCCGGATCCATTGTTTTTGTTCCTGGAATCACATCGAGCAGCGTGTGGTTATCATCTTCAAAAAGAGGCTTGTACAAAGAGACATAAGAATTAAGAGGGGTGTGCTTTTGTCGGGTGGCTGTTTTAATGGCCGTTATGATCTGTCTTGTAATGCATAATTCTGCAAACGCCTTGAATGAAGCCTGCTTGTCCACTTTGAAGTCACGAATAGCTTTATATAGGCCAATCATTCCTTCTTGCACGATATCTTCTCGTTCTCCGCCAATGAGAAAATATCTGCTCGCTTTTGCCCGGACAAAATTGCGATATTTGCTGATTAAAAAGTCGGTCGATTCTGAATCTCCTTTTTGAACGAGTTCAAGCAAAATCTCATCTGTCAACTCAGCATAACTTTCAATCTTCCTCACTTCTAATGTAACACTCATACAGATCCCTCCGCAGATTTCATGATGGTAATGGTCACTCCCAAAAACTAGAAAATAGGAAGTATGTTTATATTACCCCAGATAGAACTTGAAAGATATTTAAAAATATCGACTCTTGTTTACAGCGGGAGCCATAAAATAAGAAAACATTGCAAGAATAGATGTGAAATTTGTCGAATAAAGAAGATTTTTCGTTTATTTTGTCAGTATTTTTGTTAATAAAACAAGTTTAAGATAAATCAAATTTAAATAGGAAGAGGTTCTTTTTTGAAGGTGTTTTTCATCTTCACCCAGAAGAAGAAATGGAACGCATTTGGAAGATGTGATGATGTGTTAAAATCCATGCTGCTTTTTATTGGACCACCGATCGATTGCTTTGGGACTGCGCGGAGGCTGCGCCAAACCGAGTAAAAAACGGCTTGCTTTTTTCATCTGTAAAACTCCTTATCTCTTAAAAACATCTTTTTCTCCTTTTTCTCAAGCGGAATGGACCTTGCTGAAAGGTAGACTCCAGCTATAACAGAAAGGCCTCCTGCAAGCTGATACCACATTATTTTTTCTCCAATAAATAAAACAGCAAAAATGACGGCAAAGACCGGAATCAAGTTCAGAAAGATACCCGCTTTATTTGCTCCTACTCTGACAACAGCCGTATTCCAGGAGATGAAAGCAACAATAGATGCAAAAACTCCTGTGTATAAAATGGTGAAAACCGAAGAATTTGACCACACGATAGGAATATTTAAAATGAAAATCTCATAAAAAGCAAACGGAAGCAGAACGAGAATACCGACAGCTATACAAACGAGAAATGTGCTGTATCCAGGCAAAATCCCTGTATAACGCTTTATTAAAATGGAATAGATGCTCCAGCAAACAACCGCGGCAAGGACAATGAAGTCTCCAAAATTAAACGAGAAATTGACAAGGACTGCAAGAGATCCTTTTGAAAGAATAAAAAATAGCCCCGCAAGAGAAAGAACGGTTCCGATCATTTGATTTCTGTTCAGCTGCTCCCTGAGAATAAAAAAGGAGAGGATATAAATCACAATTGGTGTCGACGTGTTCACTAATGAAGCATTAATGGATGTTGTGTAATGCAGCGCAAGATAAAGCAGGCTGTTAAATCCTGCAATTCCTGTTATAGACATCAAAATCAGGATGTGCCAGTTCTTTTTTAACTGTGCGTGCTCTTTTTTAAAATGAGGCCATGCAAAGGGCAGAAAAATGATTAATGCTGTACACCACCTGAGCAGGGAGAGGGTAAATGGAGGCATGCTGTCTGTTATGGCACGGCCGATGACAAAATTCCCTCCCCATAAAATTGTCGCAAGAACAAGAAGAAAATAGGGGTTGCGTTTATTCAAAGCTATTCATTCCTTTTCTGGATTTATCTTAAGCTTATAAACTTCTGTGACGAGGACCTGCTTTCCTTCTTTTGATCAAAAGAATTATCTTGCAGGGTTTCATGATTCATTCACGATCAAAAAAATACTTCTTATTCCGGATGCTAATACTGAAAACGAGTCCCAGTGCAAGCATGTTGCTGATCATTGAGCTTCCTCCATAGCTGATGAATGGAAGAGGAATTCCGGTAATCGGCAGCAAGCCGATCGTCATTCCGGCATTTTGAAACACGTGAAAAGTGATCATTGAAATAACTCCTGTACATATGTACGAAGAAAAAGGGTCCTTCACATCAAGTGAAAGGCTGATGATTCGATAGATTAAAAGAAAATACAGGCTGATGACAAAACTCGTTCCGACAAAACCATATTTTTCTCCGATGACGCTGAAAATGAAATCGGTATGCCCCTCCGGCAAATGGACATTGCCTAAGCTTGCTTCTTTTCCTGTAATCAATCCGGATCCAATCGCAAGCATGGACTGATACAAGTGATACCCATCCCCTTCTTTGAATTCTTCCGGGCTGAGCCATGCGTAAATTCGTCCCAGCTGATATTGCTTGACTCCGATGATACTCAGAACATCTGGCTGAAACACAATGAAATAAATAAGCAGACATCCAACAGAGCTCATAAAAAGGAAGATAGGGACAATCACTTTCCACGAAATGCCCGAAACTAAAATCAGTCCGCTGAAAATGGCAATGAGCACAAGTGAAGTTCCTAAATCAGGCTGCTGCATAATAATCGCAATCAGAGCAAATGTTGCGAGACCCATTTTGCTTAATAGGAGAAAATCTGATTTCAAATCTCTGAATGCATATTTCTCATGATGCGCTGAAATAAGATGACTGAGTGTAAGTATGAGGGCTATTTTGGAAAGTTCAGACGGCTGCAGGGAGCCAATACCAGGAATCTGAAACCAGCTTTTCGCTCCGTTTACCGGCCTTGCAATCGATTCTGGCGCGAGAATCAGAAAGATAAGCAGAAGCATGGCAAAACCGTAAGCAAACCATTGCATTCTCTCAATTTGCTCCATATCAAAATACATGACTGCCAATATAATACCGCAGCCTGCGATATACCAGGCCATTTGCTTCACAAGAAAATTCTCATTATACTGTCCGAATTCCTGAGCTGTGCTGATTGATAGAAAACTGATGATTGAAAATAAAAATACAATGAAAACCAGACTAAAATCAAAAGGATGTTCGTTTTTCTCCATTTTCCGCAAATCCTCTCACATCACTTTTAGCTGCAGAAAAGCGCAAGCACCTTAATCAGATCCGACAGGCAGATAAGGATCTAGGCGCTGGAGCTTGACATAGACGCTGCATACTATATAAATTCCAGTAATACTTAAAAAAAACTGCTGATCGCAGTCGTTATGTCTTTACAATCAAAATAGGCTTACTGCCTTGTCCCGAATACGGTGCACGTTACCGTTTAAGCTGCATTCACCATTTCCTGTCTGCTGATTAGTATGACCGCATACATGAAAATGGCGGCTTCAAATCATAAACCTGATTGCAGGCACTAACAGTTAAAACCACAACCCAAACTGGAATCATCTTGTTTCCCTCTCTTATATGTAAATACGAAAAATTTAGAGAAAAGGTTTCAGGAAATCATAGATTTTTTTCAAACTCTATTTCCCTATTACTTTCTCATCATCTCATCTTCAATCAATTCTAAAACTCTTTCATAATAGGCATCTTCATGAGGCACGAATCTAGATTTATCTACTTTTGTTTGGACGTTTTTTCTAGTTCCGTCCTGATCCACTTCAAAACCGTCCATTAGAAGACTAGTTCTTCTCCCAGCCATAAGGTCTTTAACTAAATGCAATTCTGCCCGAGCCATTCCCGCTACTTCTTCTTTTTGCAAGGTAAATCTTTCAAAGGGCTGATTAAATAGATAAAAAAACACATGTGCAATTTCATTATCAATTAACCCTTTTTGAGAAACACAATACTTCAGGACATCCAACAGGACTAGATCTGAGAAGGAGAGGCGAATGCCGATTTCCTCTTCTACCTCCCTGGTTCCATCCTCAATCGTTTCATTGGCCAGAATGTGGCCTGCAGCCGTAATATCATATAAATTGGGGTAATCCTTTTTCACTTTGCTCCTCAACTGAAAATAGAGGTACACCCTGCCGTTCTCTCTTCCCGCAAACCAGCAATGAAAGGTTTCATGCCAGTAGCCTGACTTATGAACATCTGAGCGGGCAGCTGTTCCGATTGGATTGTGATTCTCATCATAAATTCGAAGTAATTCTTTATCCATCTTTTCAAGACCTCTCAATTCTCTTCTTTCACTGCTTTATAATCTTCCATTATATAACATTCCATCTTTTTATAAATCATCAATGTTTCTAATAGAAACTCTCTATCATACGCCGTTTTTTGATGAATTCGATCAGCCCATTCACCTATGGTTTCTGCATCCAGGTCTTCAAACAATCCGCTGTTGGTGCTTAAAAAGCTTTTCCAATTATAAAATTCCCAATGAGCTGTTTCTTTTCCAAGTTCAACTCTTTTTTCTAAAAGCGGCTCCCGCTTGATTGTATTTTGAGATTGTTCAGCTGCAGCCATGAACAGTGTTCGATCGATAGGTACAGTCTGATAGATTTGTGCAGACGACTTTCCATTCGGACGATAGTAAGTAATCTTCACATCATCTCCGTCCGGTTCCACCTTTATTTCTGCAGCAGGAAAAAATCCCTTTAGTTTTTCAGTCGTGAAATCCTGTGCTTTGGCGTCAATCAAAATTGGATTCAGCCACTGATCTCCCAAGTCACACAAATATCTTCTGCCCAATTCATCAAGCGCGATGACAGCTGCGTGATCTAATCCAATTGGGTAAGCTTCAATTCCTCCTTTTGCAAGCTCATCCAGCAGCCAAATCGATAAATCAAAACAGTTGCCTGTTATGCCGTACTGCTCCTTGTGTTCCTTCATTAACGAAAGATCTCTCTGCTTTTTTGAACCGGCTTTCCCGTAATACCACGCCTTAGTAAGGGTTTCCATCGGAAATTCATCAAATTTCTTCCATACTGATAAGATTTCATCTGTTGCTTTCATTTCTATCACCCTTCCTTAATTAAAAAGATAGACACTGACAGCAAATAGAAGCTGCGCCAGAAAATAAGTGCTCATCACCATATAGTCCCTGTATTTTAAAGAATTCCTGAATCGGTCCCATGCCAGCACTGCATCTGATAGGTAAAATAATAATGCTGCTGCGATGATCAGGACTTGTCCGCTGAAAAAAGACGTCCCGGTCATCAGTGTAATGACCGTTATATACAGCGAAACAGCTGCGATCATTGCAATCCCCCCTTTTTCTTTTACTCCTTTAAAAAGAAGGCGGAAAAAGAGGAGAGCAAGGACAATCAGCACACTCCAAATAAGGGGATTGCTTTCACCGTCTGCCCGCTCAGAGATAAAAGCCGCAGTGTAAAGAACATGAGCTATAAAAAAAGAACTTAACCCCTGCAAAAAACGGTCAGCAGGCAGCATGAGAAAGACATCGCCTGAAAGCGAAAACAGCAATCCCGAGACAACCAGTATTCCGTAAATGCCTGCGGCCTTCAGATTAATGAAGGCCATTCCAATGATCAAAAGCATCGTTCCTGGTTTCAGCGCATAAACCCATCTTTCTTTTTTATAATAAATGGCTGCCATGTAAGCCGTTCCAGAAGCAAAAACGAACATAAATAAAAGGATTGTAAACATGTGTCACCCCTTTTTCCCCTAAAAAAGAACCAGGTTTCCCTGGTTTTTTTTTGATCGTGCATTCTTATTTTGTCAGTTTACAAACTTCTCTTTTTCCTTCCAGAATTCCTTCCGAAGATGTACTTTTTGAATTTTGCCTGATGCCGTTTTAGGCAGCTCATCTGCAAATATCACTCTCGTCGGAGCTTTGAAATGGGCTAACTTGCTGCGTGCAAAGGCGATAAGTTCTTCCTCGCTTGTCAGCTGTCCATCCTTTATGACGACAATGGCCTGCGGCGTTTCTCCCCATTTTTCATGGGGAACAGAAATGACAGCGACCTCCTGCACTGCAGGGTGATCATACAGGACGCCTTCGACTTCGATGGAAGAAATGTTTTCTCCTCCGCTGATAATAATATCTTTTTTTCGATCAGCAATTTCAATGTTGCCATCCTCATCCACAACAGCCATGTCACCGGTATAGTACCAGCCGCCGCGAATGACTTCATCTGTTCCTTCCTGATTGTTCCAATAGCCTTCCATTACACCGTTTCCGCGCACCGCAATCTCACCGATTTCCTGACTGTTGTGCTTAACTTCCTCTCCAAGCTCATTAAAAACTCTCACATCGCTTCCAATGAACTGATAGCCTGCTTTTGCTTTTAAACGATATTTTTCCTCCGGCAAAAGACACTGCTGTGTATCACGGATAATGGAAGTTGTAATTAGCGGGGATGCTTCAGTCATGCCATAGACTTGGATAAACTCCCACTTCAATTCCTCCTCCACCCGCTTCACAAATGCAGGCGGCGGGGCAGATCCTGCTATGACAATCCGGATATCCTGCGGCTGTTTTGTGAAGCCGTTCACTTCCGAGAACTGAAGCAGGCTGTTAAGGACAGTTGGAGCCATATGCATGACGGTTACTCCATAGTCATTTATTTTTTTGATAATATCGGCCGGCAGCACTTTTCGGAGACATACCTGTGTCGCTCCATTTGCCGTGTAATAAAATGGCGATCCCCATCCATTGACATGGAACATCGGAAGAACATGCAGAAGAACATCCCGATCAGAAACCCGAAGATGATGCATCGTAGCGAGTGCATGCAAATAGTTGCTGCGGTGTGTCAGCATGACACCTTTAGGCTTTCCGGTTGTCCCGCTCGTATAAAGGAGAGTTGCCAGATCGTCCTCCTCCATCTCAGGACGATCGATTTTATGTTTTTCATATTGACTAAGCCATTGCTCATAAGCAACCGGCCCGTCTCCACTGATTTCAAGACCGTGGACAATAATGGTTTTAACGGTTTTCAATTGATCTGCAACAGGCTCAATCTGTGAATAAAGTTCATGATCAACAAACAATGCTTTTGTTTCACTGTGATTTAATATATACACATAATCATCCGGAATCAGCCTTGTATTCAGAGGAACAATAACCGCTCCAAGCTGAAGAACCCCGTAAAACCCCTCGTACATTTCAGAAGAATTTGGTGCAAGATAGGCAACGCGATCCCCTTTTTCAATCCCTAATTCCCTTAGCCCCCGCGAAAGCTGATTGACTCTATCATTTACTTCTGCATATGTAAATTCTTTTAACTCATCAATCACAGCTGTTTTCTCCCCGTAAAGCTTGACAGCCCGATCCAAAAACTGAGGCAGCAGCAATGGCACCTTCATCTCTTCATCCCCTTTTAGTCAAAATATTCAATTTTTTTCAAAGTAATTATAGCATAAATGAGAGAATGTGTTATATAACAAGTGTGATGCAGTCTTATTAGATTGGAAGCTAATTTTAACTGTCCCCCGAACTTAAAGAAACCGGCGCTGACCTCAGCACCGGCATTTTTATTGATTATCAAATTTTGTTAAAAGCTTAAGATCCTTCCGTCTTTGAAAGGCGAACACAGCTGAACCGAGAAGAATCAAGGCTGAAACCGCAAATACTGTCTGCACATTTGTCTCCTCTGCCAAAAAGCCAAAGAGTAAGGACGCAAGACCAAATGTTAATGAAAGCATGGCACCTTGAGAGGAATAAACCTTTGGAAGCTTGCCGGCTGGCGCATTGCTTTGCAGTATGGTCTGCATGGCTATGGTTTTCAGCTGTTCCATCACTCCAAATGCGAAGGAGAGGAAAAGGGCCATCAAAGGGATGGTCGTGAATCCAAACAGAAACGTACAAAGGCTTAAACCAAATCCTGCAGCCAGAATGATTGACCGAGCCAAAGGAAGCGAAATGATTTATTTTTCATGTAAACTACCCCTTTTTTTCATTTTATATAGGGCAGGTGCTTACATTGGACTTCCCCTCCATTATGAATTTCGTTCATTTTAGGTAACCATAGACCCTCTTTGATACCCTAAAATCTGGATTTCGTTCATTTTAGGTAACCATAGACCTATTTGATACCCTGAAATCTGGATTTCGTTCATTTTAGGTAACCATAGACCCTCTTTGATACCCTGAAATCTGGATTTCGTTCATTTTAGGTAACCATAGACCCTCTTTGACACCCTGAAATTTGGATTTCGTTCATTTTAGGTAACCATTGGCCCTCTTTGATACCCTGAAATCTGGATTTCGATCATTTTAGGTAACCAATTTCATGTAATGCAGCTGAGATTGTTAATTTATTTGTATGTCTTCCGATAAATAAAAAGGATGCCTTTTCAACGATTCTCTTAATCTAATCCTGCTTTACCGGCGAAGATTTTCATATATTATATAAAAAATAAGCCTTTTAAAGGTTTTTCCATCAAGTTTTTTGGGTACATCTACTATGTTGCACACCAATTTAATAGAGGAGCCACTTCATGTTCATCAGAATTCTTAAATCCTACGACTATTCGTTAATAGCAGCCTTTTTTTTATTAAGTACGTTCGGGCTCCTTATGGTTTACAGCTCAAGTATGATAACATCCATCTTAAGATATGATGTGACGAGCAGCTATTTTTTCAAAAAGCAGAGTATTTCACTGCTGATAGGGTTTATTATGTTTGCTGTCCTATCATTTTTCCCTTATAAAATCTTTCTTCAGAAAAAGATGATTAAGCTCTTATTTTACATATCAATCGGTTCTTTATTATTTGTCATCGTTTTTGGGCATACAGCCGGAAACGCTCAAAGCTGGGTGAAGTTTGGCGGAGCAGCTATTCAGCCCGCAGAGTTTGCAAAGATGTGGGTGATTATTTATTTATCAGCTCTGCTTGCAAAAAAACAGAGATATATGGATGAATTCGGCAACGCCATTTTGCCGCCTGTTATTTTTGTTGTTGTGATCTTTATTTTGATTTTGCTCCAGCCCGATTTTGGGACAGCACTCATCATTTTATTGAATGCTGCGATCATCATTCTTTGTTCCGGTATTACGTTAAAAAGCTTTATTAAATTATCGGCCTTTACAGCGCTTGCAGTGACGATCGGGCTTTTGCTTTTATTTGTCACAAATAAATTAGCCGATGTCTTCTCATCTGAGAGAATTTCGAGATTCACAGGTTTTATGGATCCCTTTGAAAATATCGCCGATTCAGGCTATCAGCTGGTCAGCTCCTACTATGCAATCAGCAGCGGCGGCATGGTCGGGCTCGGCCTTGGAAACAGCATTCAAAAATATGGCTATTTGCCGGAAAGCCATACGGATTTTATTATGGCGGTCATCAGTGAAGAGCTAGGACTGTTCGGAGTACTCTTTGTCATCGGGCTGATTGCGTTTATCGTGCTAAAAGGCTTTGTGATCAGCAAAAACTGTCCGGATCCATTTGGCTCACTCCTTGCCATTGGCATTTCATCCATGATCGGAATTCAGGCAATCGTCAACCTTGGAGCTGTAGCCGGACTGCTTCCGATTACGGGCGTTACCCTTCCATTTGTAAGCTACGGGGGATCATCGCTGATCCTGCTCTGCATCTCTGCAGGAATGCTTGTGAACATTTCCATGATGAATACATTTAAACAGGCATACAGTAAGCCGCAGGCTATATAGAAAAGCGCAAGCGCCCGGTTAGCTCCGACAGACAGATTTGTTCTGGCCGAGGAGCTGGGCGATGGAGCTGGACATAAACGCAAAAAATTTTATACTTTCTTATCTCATAAAAAAAGACCCCATCCATTTCGGATTGGGTCTTTTTCATCCATTTAATGTGTACTCTTCGTTTGCCTTCTGCGAATAAACCAGATTATAAATACAACAGCTGCAACTCCAAGAACTGCATAAATGACTGACGAATAGACGCCGACATAATCATTGATTTTAGGCCATGCTTCACCGAGTGATGCCCCCAGCATAACAAGTGCAATATTCCAGATCAGGGTTCCAAAGGTTGTAAATAGAACAAATTTCAGGAAATTCATATTCGACATGCCTGCCGGAATGGAGATGAGGCTGCGAAGAAGCGGAACCATACGGCAGAAAAAAACGGTCCATATACCGTATTTATCAAACCATACATCTGCCCGGTGCACATCCTTCTTCTTTACTCTTAGAATATGCCCCCACTTATCAATGATTTTTTCAAGCCGTTCAACGTCCAGCTGCAGTCCGATCCAGAATAAAATGACTGCACCGACAACAGAACCTGCTGTAGCGGCGAGTATGACTCCAATCACATTCATGTCGGAATTGATTGTCATGAAGCCTCCAAAAGGCAAAACAACTTCAGAAGGAATAGGAGGGAATATGTTTTCTAATGCGATCATCAGGAAAATGCCAAAGTATCCATATTGCTCCATAAAATCCGTAATCCAGTTCTCCAATTACTTCACTCCTTCACTGCGGCCTTTTCTTTACTAAAAATCATTTCCCTTTGCTGAATCTTTTAAAACGCATGCGCCAGTTTTTATAAACACGGCACCTCATACAAAATACCGCGTCAGGTCATCCTGCATTTTTCTGTTCAAACCCTATATATTTCAAGGCAAGATGCAGACTTGAAAAGGATTTTGCATCTTTAAAATCAAGACCAAGACTAATCATAGTCTGGGCAATTTCTGGGCGGATTCCGCTCAATTTTGTTTCAACGCCCAATAGCTGAAGAGCATCCAGCACATTAAAAATTTGGTTTGCAACCATCGTATCAATGACAGGTACGCCCGATAAATCAATAATCAAATACTCATATGCACATTCAGCACTTTTCGTTAAAGCAACGTCCATCAATACTTGTGCACGCTGTGTATCAAGGTCTCCGATTAATGGAAGAACCCCAATTTTTTCTGATACATTCACGATTGGCACAGATAACTCATCAACAGCATTTTTGGCAGATAGAATGTTGGTTGAGTATTTTTTCATATAAAAAACACTGATCAGATGAATGGCGTGATCCACCACATGATCAAAAGAAGAAAGCAGCTCGTAAAACTCATCCAGAGATAAACTGGCGGCCTTCGCCTGCTCTTTAATAATGTTGCCAATCATATCCCGGTAAAACTTGATTTCTTCAATGGCAAGATCCAGCGGAAATTGAATCGCAATCAGCAAATCAGATGTTTCTCTTCCCCAGCTGTTTAAGAGAACAATAGATTCCTGCTTCTCAAGCAAAATCCCTTCAGCATAAACATTCATCAATTTTTCTCTCCAATTTGAAAGTTCTTCGCTGATAGACTGATTGAAATTCGGGTATTTGATGCTCTTTTCTACTTTTATAGCTTGGATCAGTTCTTGTTTTTGATCTATAATCACTTTATTTATTTTCTTAAGGGTTGTGTGTAATTTGTTTTTACTCTGCATGGTTCTCCTTTCCAAAACGTTGTTCTATCTATAAGGATAGTACTATACGTTTAGAATCTCAAACCATTTGTGAGTAAGCTTGCGAAAAAATTTTCCATTCGGGCCCTTATTTGGCCGTTTATTAATCGGGTAATCATAGAGAGATTTCCCATAACTGCGCAAAAACATGAATCGGGTAACCCTTGCTAGGTGTATGATTCCTCAAATCAGCTCTAAACCCATTTTACAGATTTCTGCCATCAAAAAACCAATTCTTCTCGGAAGAATTGGTTTAGTAAACAGGAATATAAATATTTATCTTCATTTTGTCAGGGTAGCTTGAGCCCAGTACATCTGTTACCTCAAAATCCGGTCCCTCTCTCCGTTCAAAATTGGATTGAGGCAGCCAAGTGCCATAAATGTATCTGCGATTATTTTGAACCGTGTCAGCGGAGCCATTCACTTTGAATTCCGCGTATTTCCCTTCAGGAATTTTAAAATGAATAAGGGGCTCATGCAATTTAGCATTTGATTCTTTTGCTTCCTCACCAATGATAAATGAAAAACCTCCATTATCTTCAAAGCTGCAAGCGATCCCGTAAGACATGCCAGACGCGAGTTTATCCGCTATTTTCATGTAGTATTCATTCATGCCGAAATCATGATAGAATCCTGGTATTTCTTCATAATGGGCATCATTGTTTAAGTTTGTTTTGTATTCACATCCGATGATATGAATAGGGGAAAAGTTCACAATCTGAGGCTTGTTTACATGAATTTCACCTCTCATCCTTTGCTTGAAATCCAGAAAATTTATTTTAGGCTACAGCTTTAGGGATATCTGTGATTTACGGTACTTAGATGGCGGTACTCCAGCGAATGCAGAGAATGATCTTGTAAACGATTCTTGCGAGCCATATTGGCAATCGAGTGCTATTTGTAAGATAGGAATGTCTTTTTTCAGAAGAACAGCTGCTTCAGACAGCCTTCTGTTTCGAATGTATTCTTGAACAGTAAATCCTGAAATTGCCTGAAACATTCTCTGAAAGTGAAACGGAGAGAAAAAAGCCTGAGATGCAACGTGATGAATCTTTAAATCTTCAAATAGATTTGTTTCAATATACTCAGGTTGCTTTTTGAATCCGATGATATGTATCCATGTCTTCACACCTTTCTTCGTCGTCCTTATACCCATATTTTACAAAATGCCTGTATTCCTTTTTTGATTTTTTGTGCTATATTTCGAATAATTACTTGCATATGTCATATTGCTTTCAGCCAGACCCGATCTTTTTCAAGCCGAAATTGCCAAATTTTCACGTCATTCAACTATTAAATCTGTTTTCCTGATTTGTTCTGCCAAAAAACATTAAAAACCTGCAGCACACATAACCGCAGGATCTAATCTTCAATCTTAGTATAGTAGTACTCACTCAGTGCTTTATGCATCAGCAATCCTTTTTTCCCGGTTTCACTCAAGGTATACGTCCCTCTTTCTACCCTCTCAAACCAGCCATAGTAATTTTTATTTAGGATCGAGAGCGTTTTATCACCAGTTCCCATTTCACGGAGAATTTTAGGACTAAGCTGACCTTTCCGTTCGAGGCAGCAGGCAATGTGAATGCACCTTTCCTTGTAAGCTGTCATGATTTTCGTTTTGTTCACCCCGCCGACATTATGATCTCCGCTTCTCCCGGCAATTTCAGCGAGTATTCTGTCTCTCTTTTTCTTGCTTTGCTTCATACTTTTACCTCTATCGAAGGAAGCAGGTTCCATTTTCATTTCAGCATAGCCTTTTCCTTGACGAAAAGACACGATAATCAGACCGAGCTCCAGCCGCTTCACCAAGTAGCAAAGATCCTTCCATTTTTTTGAACGCAAACTGTATGATGGTTTGGGAATAGCAATATAAACATGCTCTGTATACCGCTGTCTTTTCGCAGCCTGAATGAGCAGTTCTACGTTTAACCTGAGCTTCAGTTCAACTAAAATCAGCTCTTCATCCTTAACCGCAGCCAAATCACAGTCATTCACTTCTCCGTAAACTGCATAGCTTTGGTTAAGAAAATATCTTTGCACAGGAAAATATAAATCCTTTTCTAAAATCTTGTCTTTTTCCATCCCTCTTACCCCTTGGTTTCATTTCTCTATAACACTATCATAAAAGCACAAATAGCAGGAAGTTCTCAGTTATTCTGCTATAAATGGTTGAATATAGTCGGACAAGAACATAATCCGATTCGATAACAGAACATATCTTATTACTATCTAAGATGAAGGAGGAATCTTTTAATTGGGAAAAGAAAAAAAGAAAGATAGTAAAAAAGAAATTAAAGTAAAAGTGAAGATTGAAAATAATATTGCCATTGCTAATAACGGGAGCTTCGCGGGCGTAAAACTAAGAGCAGCAGAAGGCGGACAAATCGCAGGAAATGAAGGCCAAAACGCTAATCAAGGCGGACAAATTGCCGGAGATAACGGCAAAAACGCAAACCAGTTCAGTGAGGTTTGCTGTGATGACGAACCTGGAGCACCTGGGGCACCAGGATTTGAACAAACAGATCAAAATGACACGATTACTGAAGCTGCACAGTCTACAAAGCTTTGGAAAAGATGGTTCGACAAGTAGATTCATGATTATGGGAGCTGATGTTAAATTTGCATCAGCCTCTTCCTGTTGCAAAGAAAAAACACTCCTAATAAATTAAGAGTGTTTATCTTATATCTTCTTTTATGCTTTAACAGGAATCCAAATCTCTGAATAATAGTTTGAGCTAAATGGATCATCATTTGAATACACTTCTAAATCAGGTGTGCCGGCATGCTCATATCCGCTCGTCGGGAACCATTCTGAGAAAATTTGCTTCCACGCATTTTGCATGGCATCCGGCATTGGGCCATGAACTTCAAATACAACCCATTTTGCCGCTGGAATTGTAAGCTTTGACAGGCCTTCAGGCGGTTCACCGTCATACTCTGCAGCTACCCAATAATCCATCATCTTGTTGCTGCCTCCTACACAAATCCCCATCACGCCTTTAATTTCTCCATTGTTCAGATTCATCAGCAGCTCATTGGTTCCATCCTGATTTACTTCATTCCAAAGCTTAGGAATTCCGATCTGATTTTCCTCATTCTCACATGAAAACTCACGTTTAATCCCGACTGCATCAAACCCTTTTCGTTCTACCACTTTGTAATTCAAAGGATCTGCCCCTTTCAAACTCACCTGAATGGTCAGGCGGCTGTAGAATATTAGTTTACATGTGCTTTTTCTGGCATCACTAGGTGAAATCCCGTGCTGTCTTCTGAAAGCCTTTGTAAACGATTCGGGAGTGTCATAGCCATACTTATAGGCAAGATCAATCACTTTAGAGCGGCTGTTTGCAAGTTCCTGGGCGGCTAATGTTAAACGTCTGCGCCGAAGATATTCCCCAACAGAAATGTCCGTTAAGATGGTAAACGTCCGCTGAAAATGAAAGGCTGAAGCATTTGCCTCTTTAGCAATCTGTTCAATCGAAATATCTTCAAGCAAATGTTCTTCCATATAGTCAATCGCCTTCTGTATTGACTTAATCCATTTCATATTGCTCACTCCTTGAACCAATCTTACCAATTTAGATTCTTTAAATCCTGTCATTTTATGCTTTGCGGTGACTGCTCTTACAAATGCCTTGTACAGTTATATAAGTCGCAATCCCATCCCTTCTCCACTTTGACGATTGTCGAGATCGACGTATTTCTCAGTGCATCCTTCATTTCTAAATGAGGCACCACCTGTCTTAAAAAATGGGAGATAAACATTCCGTGACTGACAATCAAAATGTTTTTTTCAGGATGCCTCTTTATTAATTCTTCAAAAAACAACTGACCTCTTTTGATGACAGCGTCAGTCTTCTCAATTCCAAGATCGAGCTCCCTCCAGTCAGCTCCCCATTTCTTTATTCT
Organism: Bacillus sp. V2I10; assembly: GCF_030817055.1. Lineage (NCBI taxonomy): Bacteria > Bacillati > Bacillota > Bacilli > Caryophanales > Bacillaceae > Bacillus > Bacillus sp. V2I10. The sequence continues at coordinate 4,495,939 of NZ_JAUSYV010000001.1, forward strand.
TTCCGCTTCTGTCGTTCCTTCTATTTGACCTCCGTCCACTTCCTTTAGTCTTGCATCGAATTGAATTGGCAGATTTCCAAGCTTTGCTGCTATGTATTCTGCGGTCTGTTTTGCCCTTGTTAACGGACTTGCATAAATCAGATTCCAGTCCTCAGAGCTTAACCTTTCCGCAAGCTTCACTGCTTCTTCCATTCCATTCTCATCAAGAGGAATATCTGAGCTCCCTTGTGCTCTTCTCTCTACATTCCAAGCCGTGCGTCCATGGCGGATAATCCCTATTTTCGTCATGATTGGATCATTTCCTTTCAATTAATTTCTATCATTCTCTAATTCTTCCATCTATGATTATGATACTCTAAAAGAGAGGTGAAGATGATGAAAAGAAAACCAATTTACGTGGAATTACCGATCGGCTCAGACATGGAAAAACTATGGAACGCAACACAAACTCCAGACTTGCATTCGAGCTGGGATTTGCGTTTTTCATCGATAACATACCTTCCGAAAAAAGAGAACGAACCTCAGCATTTTTTATACAAAACCAACATTGGCTTTGGGCAGAGCGTCCAAGGATGGGGAAAAAGTGCAGGGACCTTTCATGCTGAAGATGGATCGAGGACATCCTCCCTTCAATTCGGAACTGATCAAAAAATCTCCCTTATCAAAGAAGGCAAGGGTTACTGGAAGTACATACAAAAACAAGAAACCCTGACTTTTTTGACACAATACGATTATAAAGTGAACTTTGGCCGATTAGGAACGTTCTGTGATGGAATGATCTTTCGGCCGTTAATCGGCTGGGCAACTGCCTTAAGCTTTGATGTCCTGAAAAGATGGCTTGAAAAGAACGAAGCGCCCGCCTCCCAGTATTTACGCTTTTTTAGTATATGGCTTATTTCCTTTCTTTTCTTTTTTATATGGACCTATCATGGCACAGTGCCTAAATTGCTTTTCCAGCAGCCTGAAGAAGTATCTATGACACAAAACTTGCTGTCCATTTCCATGGGACAGGCTTCCTCAATCGTATCTGCGGTTGGCATAGCTGAAATTCTATTCGGACTGTTGTGGCTTTTGCCTATTAATAAAAGAAGGTTATTTGGTGTGCAGATTATGGCTTTTCCGCTTCTATCGCTTTCAGCCGTTTTGGCAGAGCCTGCAAACCTTGTTCATCCATTCAGTCCAATTACCTTCAATGCTGCTTTATTCATCCTTTCTATAATTGGATTCTTCCAAAGCCGGGATCTTCCGACAGCAAGCAGCTGCAAGAGAAAGAGATAAGGAGATAACGATGTCTATTTATAGAAGTGTATTAGGCGATCAGTATAAACGGCTCCATCCCAAGCTTCAAAAAAGGTATGAGTTTCCCTTTACAGCTAAAGGGGTGATGAGAACAATAAAAGGCGGTCCTAAATGGCTATATCCCTTCTTTTTAGCAGGAGTCCGCTTTAAACTCCTATTTCCGGAGTATGGGAAAGATATTCCGTTTACGATCAGGAATACACCGTGCACTGGTTCAAACGGAGAAGAACAGGTTCACTGGGAACGGATCTTTTATTTTAAAAATAAGAAAAGGTACTTCAATGCCTTAATGAGTCTGGATTCTAAAAGAAACTTGATTAAAGATTACCTGGGTGAGCCGAAACTGTTCTATTCAGATTTAGCTTTCCATGTGAATGATAACGGGCAATTAAAAATAGAGTCCAGATGTCAGCGGCTTGTTCTTGGAAATCATGAGATTCCCATGCCGAGAATGCTTCAGGGATTGGCCTCGGTTACAGAATCATATGACGATGAAAGAAATATCTTTTTAATAAATGTTTCAGTCAAAAATCCTGTCATTGGCACTGTTTTTACATATGAAGGAGAGTTTACAGCAGATGAAGTTTCGTAGCATAGCTATTATTCACATTGTTTTATTTCTATTATCCGTACTTTTCCATGCAGGTCCATGGTATTTTTTATTGCTTACAGCAGCACAGCTTGTCTATGTTCCGCTTGTTTTGCAGCTCGTCATGAAAAAAGGGGACTGGTTTTATAAGCTGTATCCCTATGTTTCGATTCCTGGTTATGCATCTGTTTTTATCTTGCAAATAACGGGTGAAAACTCATTGGATGTCTTTTTTGCAGGTGTCTATTTGTTCTTTACGATTATCGCAGCAGCTTATGGATGCTCACGTTTTTTAAGCCGGGGTTTTATCCATTTTGAGGAATTTTCCGTGGATATGGGTCTGTTTTCCTTAATGGTCGGCGGAGCTTGGTTCTTTGCCCATATAGCAGACATTGAAACTGGCTTTTCCCCTATCATCAGGTGGCTGACAGGCATTCACTTTCACTATTCTTCCTTTTTGCTGCCGATTTTTGCAGGGTTTTTGGGGAGAATTTCGAAACCTCCATTTTACCGGCTTTCGACTTCAATCCTGATTGTATCGCCAATTATTGTAGCGCTGGGGATTACCTTTTCAGTCTGGCTTGAGCTATTGTCGGTCCTATTTTACATAGTTGGCATTTATGGTTTGATCTATCACTCATTTGATGTGCAGCTTCATCAAGCGAAATGGCTGATCAGACTATCCTTTTCAGCTCTTGGGATCACGATTCTTTTTTCATTGGCTTATGCCCTGGGAAATGTATGGGGAGATTTCACCGTAACCATTACCTATATGCTTACTTTTCATGGCATGCTGAATTGCGGCTTATTTGCTTTACTTGGGGTGATTGGCTGGTCCATTTTCACGCCTTCTGCCCCAGAGGCTGCGTCATTTTCAATCAGCAAAGTCAGAGGAAAAAGAGTGATTGGCGAAAAAATACTGGATAAGATTGCAGAGAAGAATTCAGCTGAATACGAGGGACTGGTAGATGATATGGGAATCTATGAACCTCACATTTCTCTGAAAACCCTGTCTAAAGACATTATCAGCTTTTATGAAAATACGAATCAATACCGCCTGCTTGCAGAGGTGAAATGGCACAACTGGTTCAAGCTATTCGCAATCCTCTACCGATTAATCAGCCGGCAAGTGAAGCAAATTAATCTGCCTGTATCAAGCAAGCAGACAGAAATGACCGGAAACATCTATCCGGTAAAAAAAGAACACGATGACAGAGAATCTGCCCGGGCATGGGTGAGGAAAGTAAATGGCGAAACTGCCTTTGTAGCTCTCTATTCGTATCACAAAACAAATGAAAAAACCTATATGAACATCGCGCTTCCTCTCCCCCGCTCAGCCATGATTGGGATACTGGAACTCAAGCAGAATGGGCAGAACCTTCAGCTTTCAAGCAAAAGAGAGAAGCCGGATTCAGATGCGGGTGTCTACTTAGCTTACAAACAGAAACTTTTTAAGCTACCAATTGAAGAAGTTTTTCATGTTTTAGAAGCACCGCGGGGAAGTCTGACCGCTAAGCATAAAATGTGGATTTTTTCGATTCCCTTTTTAACCATTCATTATTCAATAGTAAAAAGGTAAGAAAACTCCTTATAGTTGAAGGAGTTTTTTTATGGGGACCTGTAGTTCTCTATTCTTTTTATCGCTTCTGTTCCATTCAACCGCTTTGACACACTTTTTTCGGGTGAAGAGGATTTTTCTATTCCATTCAGGGTGGAGGCGGGTTTTCTCCTTCTTTCAACCGCTTTGACGCACTATCGAATCCAGCGATTTCTGCGGCATCCTGGTTTTCTTTTCAGGAGTTTGATACCAAGGATCAGATGGGCTGTGGATAAATAAGCTACAATATACCCGCTTCCGTTAATGGAACATGATCGCTCGTAAGCCTTGTCCATAAGGTATCGGGTCTATGCAAATCCAAAATTAACACAAAAAAAGAGGGCTGGGTTCAGCCCTCTTCCCTATTTGTCAAGCAATCTCAGATTCTTTCGAATGCACTTTTCTCATAAAGTCGTTTACGTCAGAAGGAACTTTACGGTCAAGTTTCGATACAATGTAAACAGACAGGAATCCGATTGGAACGGTTATCAGTCCAGGTACTCTGAATTGAAGGAATTCAGGCAGTGTCGTCGGGAGGAAAATCATATACATGGATGAGAGCAGCCCGAGAACGAGTCCTGCGATTGCCCCTTTTTCTGTCATGCCTCTCCACCAGATACCGAGGATGAAGATAGGTGTAAATGTACTTGCAGCAACAGTAAAGGCCAGTGCAACAAGGTGACCAATTGATGCTTCTTTTACAAGAAGACCAAGTGCTCCATATAAAACACCTAAAACGAGAATCGAGACCTTACCTGCAATAACGCGTTCTTTTTGAGTAATATTCTTTCTTAAAAAGGTTGCATATAAATCATGTGCCAAAGCACCAGAGCTTGCGATAAATAATCCGGACAAGTTTGAGAATACTGCTGCAAATGCACCTGCAATAACAAGCCCAAGCAGCCATTCTCCGCCTAGAGCCTGTGCAGTTGAAGGAATGACCATGTTGTTTCCTCCGGCTACAAGATCTTTCATCACTTGAGGATCCGCTGAACCGCTTAAGAAAATTGATCTTCCAACTGCTCCAAGGTAAACCGCGAAGAAAAAGAAAACGCTTGCAATTAAGATCGCCATAAGAGCTGATTTACGAGCGGCCTTTGCACTTGGGTTTGTATAAAAGCGCAATAGAATGTGCGGAAGACCAATCGTACCTAACGCAAGTCCGATTGTCATGGAAATAGTCTGCCAGAAGGAAGGAAAGTAATTTCCGGTGCCAATCCAAGTTTGACCGTCATGGACAACGTCTTTTCCGTCAGGGGCAAACGTTGCAGTTCCGGCAATGGTTCCTGTAAATTCAGTAACGGATGCAAGAATTCTTTCATAATATAAACCGCCGTAAATCGCCGCTACTACCATTAAAATAAATGCGCCAAGACGAATCCATAATTCGAGCGCCTGGTTTAAAGTAGTTCCTTTCATTCCGCCGATTCCAACGTAGAAAATCATGACACTGCAAGTAAATATAATTCCAAATTCATAGCTTGTACCAAAGAACATACTTAAAATTTGTGCCGCTCCCAATAATTGCGGTGCAGCATAGAAACCTGAAATAGCCAATACGACGGCAACCGCGGCAAGTCTTGCCCGTTTGCTGTGAAAGCGGTAGCCAAGAAAATCCGCAACCGTATAAGCACCAAATCTGCGGAGCGGTCCCGCAACAAAGATTGCAAGAAGGGTCAATCCGATAGAGAAGCAAAAAGCATAATAGGCTCCATCATAGCCAAGCTGAAACGTCAGGCCTGCAATCCCGAGGAATGTGGCAGCACTTAAGTAATCCCCTCCGATGGCAGATCCATTTGTAAACCATCCGAAGCTCCGCCCGCCTACAAAAAAATCAGAAGCCGTTGTGTTCCGCTTTGAAAGATACGTAATGTAGACAATCGTTCCCATCAGAAAAATGGTGAGCAGCATTTTGGGTTCAAATAAAGCAGCCATCAGTTGACACCCCTTCCGTCAGAAGGATGAATGGAGCTGTCTATCGTCTGGCTCTTTTTCAATCTCTTCTCATATAAAGCAGTATGAATATAAGCAATAATAAAGGCCATTCCCATCGCAACAATCCCTGTAAAAAACCAAGCATATGTCATTCCGCCGTAAAAACTTGAAAACATAAACTCGGGTGCAAACCAATTCAGAATCGGCATCGCAAAAATAAAGGCAAAATAAAACAGTGTGAGTTTCGAACCTGTACGAAATTCACTTTTCATCAAGTGGCGTGTCTGCTGATCAAGCGGCGCAAGCTCCCGAACGTCAACTGTCCCTGCTTCTACATAATCATAGTCTTTAAACTCAGCGGCCAAAATCCTTTCCCCCTTTGTTTTTATCTATTTTCACTGCATGCTTGTATTTTACAATAGAAGGAAACGGCATACCTTACAATAAATTATCAGAAATGTATAAATATTTAATATATTCTCTATTTCATGTATACTAGTACTAGAGACATACTGTAAGGGATGGGGAATTAAGCGTGTACAACGTTACATTCATAGTGGAAGAAACAGCAGAAAAAGATAAAATGACTGCATGGATACATGAAGAATTAGAGGATTCCCTGCAAACAGATGAAGGCAATAAGATCGCTTCTCTTAATATAGCCGTCGTAGAGATTGCTAAGCTATTTGACTGGGTCAAAATTCACCGGCTGCAAAAACAGCACCATGACTGCATCATCTTTCCGCTTCTTGACCCATCTATGCTGAAAACATCTCCAATTGCCATCGAACTGCAGCTGCAGTCCATGCTTGTGAAACCCGTCAAAAAACATACCTTTATTAAAAGCTTAAGAAAAGTGATTACGTCTAATAAAAATGAAAACGCAGTCATAACAAATTATGGGTCAATCGTTCAGCAGCTGGAACAGGACCGCAGGACAGATGCCCGTCTCCTTCCTTTTCAAGAAGCTTTCCTGCGCAGACTGCTCCGTGCCGAAGTAAAATCAGAAGAAGAGCTGTTTGCAGCACGTCCCTATCTTCCTGATAACTCAGTCCCAAACGCAGTTTGCTTCATACAGGGATTTATTCACAATCAGAGCAGGGAAAAAGCAGAATCTGCCCCTCTTCTCATTCAGACAGTCTTTAAAGAGCTTTTTTCACAAGTGGGCCAGCAGCCGTCTTTTCTTGCTTACAAAAAACATTTGCTAATGCTCCTCCAGGTTCCGCATGGCTTCTCATCCATTCGGTCTTGGCAGGAAGGCGAAAGCAAATTGCTCCATGGAATGGAAGTACTGAAAAATAAACATGGCATTCATTTATATATAGGTGTCGGTTCCATTTACAGAGAGCCTTTGCTTTTGTCCCATTCTTACCGGGAAGCACGCAAAGCAAGACGCACTCCGCACTACAACCGGCTCTCACTTCGCTATTTTGAGGAAATAACCGATAATCCTCAAATCAATACTTGCACCAGCTATATTGCCCAACACTGTCAAAGTGAACTGACGACTAAAATTGTTGCAGATCAAATTAACATCAGTGTCCCTTATTTCTGCAAACTCTTCAAAAAAGAAACCGGACGCAGCTTTGTTGAATATGTAACCTTCGTCAGGCTCCAGCGTGCGGTCTGGATGCTTCGGCATACGGATCAAACAATTGAGCAAATTGCAGATGAACTTGGCTTTAATACCCCGAACTATTTCAGTTCTACCTTTAAAAAATACGTGAGCATTACCCCGAGCGATTATCGTTTGACGGATGAAATTCTGTTCGTATAAAGTCAGGAAACGCATGGATCTCTCCATGCGTTTTTTCAGACATTCACATAATGATTCTGTACAAATTCCCCATACTGTAGGGTCCGCACGGTGGATACACCATTTTAAATGGGATTAGATGTATTCATTTGTTTATTATATATCATATTTATTGGCATCGGGTTCAGACTATTGATTTGTAAAGTAGTACCTATTGTTAAAAAAACGAAAATAGACAGCTCTCTTGCGAGAATTGTCTATTTCCCCGTCCTACTTAAAACTAAGAGAATAACCTGCTTAAAAAAAGCATCACTACTTCAATATAACTAAGCTCTTTTCACGAATGAAATCGCATTTTTAATTATTGGGGCTTCTGCCATACTCCTATACTTAAAAAGCTCATTTTCCAACCAATTTAATACTTCTTTTTTTTCATCTGGTGTTTCAAATGCCTTAAGTACAATACTATCGTCATCATAAAACACTTCTAAAATCTGTCCCTTCTTCCAGCCATGGAAATCTCTTATTTCCTTTGGAATTGTTATTCTTCCCAATTCATCAAGTTGCCTTACAATTCCTAATGCCTTCATCCTTAACACTCTCCTCCCCGTTACCACTCAGTCAGTCAAAATGTTTATTGAATGATGCTCTTTACTTCTGAGAAATATGTCAAATAAAGTAATAAATATGAATTTAAAACTCCTACTTTTTCTTCTTCTTCACAAAATATCCACTGCTAATTGCTAATATCAATAAAATGGCAATCCAAGTTGTTGTTTCCATTACTATCACCCCAATGTCATATTATTTTACTGTTCTTTTAAACAGCTACATCCCTTTTTGTAAAACTAAGCCAAGTAATCACCATAAAGACAAGATAATGCACTGCCAATACAAGTAAGGAAAATGACATCGACATCCCCGCAAATGGCGGTCCATCCAACGAGTACTGAAGAAGATTTGTATTGGCAAACAGCAAATATTTTCCGATGTTCAAATCAAATTGAGACAATAACTGAATGCTGATTGTTCCCGACATCGTTAAGAAGATGGCAATTCCTATTGCAACTGAAGTGCTTCTAAATGCAGTTGAAAGCATGAAAGCCAAAGTCACCATCATAATCAGACCTACACTATTCATTGCATAAAGCGTAATGACGTGTAATAAGATATTCCTTTCCACTACCTCATTATTGGCATATACGAGATAAGAATCTTCAGGAGCTGCAAAGCCCATAAATATAGATCCCATCAACAATCCAATTATAAAAACAGCTGCAGTCAATACTAAACCGTAAAGCAGTGTTGCTATATATTTGGATAAAAGAATCATTCCCCTGTTATGGGGACGAATTAACAGGAACTTTATCGTTCCGTTATTAAACTCCTTCGATATCATAGATCCGGCCACAATGATTGCAAAAATAGTTACAATACCTATAAAGCTTGAAGTGTAACTCATGAAACCCCATAATGTATCATCAGCAAGTGGTGGAGTATTTTGTTCAAGCCGATACTCGTTAATAGCAATTTTTTTTTCAAGCAGCTCTGTCTCCTGACCGCCCTCAGTAGATGCAAGTGCTTCTTTTGTCACTTGTATTTCTTGCACCACTTCTTTCCGCCAGTTCGAATGACTATTATCCCCAGCGTCATTTTTAATATAGGCTGCAAAGCTAACTCCTAACAGTAAAGCAATAAATACGAGGAGACTGCTTTTTTTTCGATAAATCTTAATCTTTTCATTAAGAATTAGGTTCATAAACATTTTCATTAATCTTCTCCTCCTGTTAATGCTAGGAATTTATCCTCTAGTGATTCTGGTGCTGAGGAAATTTCATAAATTTCTAGATTGTCAGACGAAAATGCTTTAATTATGGAAGTGATATACTCCTTGCTAATTGTCACATCAAGAGAATTCATATTCCTTTTGAAAAGGACATCTGGGAATTGCTGTTTCAATATGTTAATCGCTTTATCTAGATCATCCACAGTAAATCTAGTAGTTCGCCCGCTTTTCTCTGATAAAAAATCTTTGATGGATCGAACATCAATCATCTCGCCGTTTTTGATAATCCCCACTTTGTCGCACATCAGTTCAATTTCTGAAAGCAGGTGGCTTGAGACCAAAACAGCTAGGTTTTGTTCGCGTGCAAGCTCCTTAATGTAACCTCTGAATTCCCTAATCCCAGCTGGGTCAAGTCCATTTGTAGGTTCATCCAAGATAAGGACGGATGGCTTATGTAAAAGTGCCTGTGCCACCCCTAGACGCTGCCTCATTCCTAGAGAATAGGTTTTCACTTTTTTATGAATGGCACCTTCTAAACCCACCAGATTAGATAGCTCCTCTACCCACTCTCTCTTAACACCTGTTGACATCCTTGCAAATTGCATTAAATTCTCAAAGCCCGTAAGGTAGCTATAAAACTCTGGATTTTCAACAATGGCTCCAACATGGGCTATCGCTTTCTTAAAATCAGTCTGGATATTATCCCCTTTTATTAGGACCTCACCGCTTGTCACTGACGTCAATCCAACCATCATTCGTATTGTGGTTGTTTTTCCAGCTCCATTAGGTCCGAGAAATCCGAATATTTCTCCTTCGTTAATTGTGAATGACAAATCCTTAATTATTTGTTGTTTGCCAATTTGTTTATATAAATGGTTGAGTTCAACAACAGCACTCATTCGCATCCTCCTCTTATTTATTTGATCTCTGCATTTCTGAAATAGATTGTTCCTAGAAAAAACAAGAGCGGAATAAGTATGCCGATTGACAGCAAATACATACTTGAAATTCCTCCAATGTCTTGTGTCATCCCCATTGCCGGCAATGACCAAGGATAGAAATAGCCTGCTGTAAACCTTAGTTCAGATGTTGTAAAAGCGAAGCCAGGAAGAATAAGGATAAGGTTGAAAGCCAAAGATTTAGCAGTGCTTTTCAAAAGAATCATAAGCAGGAGTTGGATAATCACTAATGGGATAATCCCTATCCATCCAAGAAATGCACACTTTAATAAAAATACATATGGGATAGTATCCTCCAAGTTTAAGAGCAGACTGCTTATTCCAAATGTCAAAAGAGCGAATATTTGGATAATTAAAAGGATGGTTATGGACCAGAGGACCTTTGAACAGAAAAGCTTCCACTTGGTAATCGGGTAGAGAAACATGCGCTGCCAGTTATTTTGATCATTTTCAACCTTGCAGAAAAGACTGACAACCGAACAAGAGATCAAGGGATAAAATAAAGTACCATAAATCATGGAAACAATTGCCCATGAAAATAACCAATCATTTTCCGAATCGTATTGATATTTGCCTACCATAATAAATGAATACATCAAGACTGAATATAAAACAGGTACCAACACCATAGGCACAATTGAAACCCATGACTTTAGATTCCTCACCTTTAGCAAATCTATATAGAGCAGGTTATTCATTCTTCTCACCTCCTTATGATTCTTTTACGTTCATCAGGAATATCCCAAGTAACATCAGCAAAAAGCAAAATAGCAGAGATGCGGTAAGTGAGCTGACTGAAGGTGCATTCATCAGAACCTCCTCAGAAACATAGGGCATTTCAGTTGTAAGATAACCCCAAGGCAACCACCATCCCCATCCCTTGAATATTGGCCCTAATAAAACTGAAGTTATACCAGCCATTAACGCCCATGCTTGATTCACAATAAGGGTCGAGAGAATGAATAGAAAAGAGATAAAAGGAAGCACAAGCACAAATGGGTACAAGGTAAAGGCAAACAAAAGCTGCTCTGATATGGGGACGCTCCAGATTGCTGTGAAACCAATGGTTATAATAAAAAAGAGAAAGCCTATTAATAGCATGGTCATCCCCATAAGAAGCCATTTTGAAACATAGAATGACCACTTTGGATGGGGGAAAACAGATAGATTCTCCCATTTCTTCCCTTGTTGTTCAAAACTTGCAAATACGATAATAAAAAAAGTGGCTGTAATAGTTAAAAGACTGGGCATGGTTAATGAAAAGACCTCAAATGCAGCAAACCAACTTTTTATACTTTCTTTTCCGCCTGAGTCAAAATACGCTACCATAAGAAAAAGCAGGGATATAAAGACACCTGAAAACAAAATCAATGCTAACGGAATAACGCTGAACCTGTATTTCAACATTTCTGAGGACAGGACTTGTTTCATGATTTACCCGCATCTTTTCGGGTCATAGTTAAGAAAATTTCCTCTAATGATTGCCCGTTCCTAACTTCTTGAATAGCAATGCCTTCATCTATTAATGTTTTTTGAATGACCGCTAGCTTGCCATGTTCAAGATCTGAAATCACTAAATGATTTGTGTCTCGATCCAGCTCTACCTTTATTCCTTTTGCATGCAGAATATCGAATGCTTTATCTGGCTGAGCTACACTGAGAGTGGTTTTAGCACTGAATTCATCCTGTAAGTTGTCGATTCTTCCCTGATAGAGAAGCTTACCTTGGTGTATAATGCCTATCCTATCAGCAATGCTCGCTATTTCCCCCAGAAGATGACTTGATAGAATAACAGTCACCCCTTCCTCAGCACTCAGCTTCTTCAACATTTTTCTAATATCATGAATTCCTTCCGGGTCCAACCCATTTGTAGGTTCATCTAAAATCAATAAATCAGGTTTGTGGAGCAGTGATTGTGCAATTCCCAACCGTTGTTTCATCCCAAGAGAGTAATGCTTGACCTTTGTATGCTTTGCCTGGTCTAAATCCAGCATTTCCAGGACTTCATCAATTCTGTTCATATTCGCTACACCGTATAATCTTCTGGAGATTTCCAAGTTTACATATCCACTCAGATGACCGTAGTAGTTTGGGTTTTCGATGATTGCCCCTATTCGGGAAAGAATGGAGATTCTATCTTCCTTTAAACTCTTTCCAAATACCTTCACTGATCCATCGGTAGGTTTGATGAGACCTAAGATCATACGAAGTGTTGTCGTCTTGCCTGCACCATTTGGTCCAAGGAATCCATAGATTTCTCCTTTTTCCACTTCAAGGTTCAATTGATTGACTGCATAATTCTGTTTATATCGTCTGGTTAGGTTTTCTGTTTTCAGAATAGCCTCTCCCATCCTTACCCCTCCTAAAACTAATCAGATTCTTTTTTTATAAATCATAAGATATACCGTTCCGATTATGAACGTAAGACAGAGAGAAAGTACTGTCAGATTTCTAAAATCCATTAGCCCAACTATATCCCATGAATTCAAGAAGATGAGCAGGCAGATGAGCAAAGATAGTAAAGTCAGCATGGCTGAATAAACTTTCCAGAAAATGTGAATGCCGCGTTCATCTTTCCCTTCTTTGTTACTGATTGATATAAAGATAACAACAAATAGGATTGTTATTAAAGAAAGCACTGGCATTCCAGTTGATATTAAGTCTGAAAATTTCATATCAATTATCCCCTTTATCATTTTCATACTGAAAAATTTCGTAAATATTCTTATCGAAGAGATTCGCAAGTTCAAATGCTAATATTAATGAAGGCGCGTACTTATTTCTCTCGATTGAAATAATAGTCTGCCTGCTGACCCCCAATTTCTTGGCCAACTCCTCTTGCGTCCATCCTTTTTGCATCCTTAAAATCAGGATATTATTGGTTAATACTCCATTCTTGTTTAATCCCATCTTGGTCTCCCCTTACCCTTCTCTATTTGTATTGTATTAATTTACAGACAATTTGTAAAGTTTTTTATACAAATTGTAAATAATTAGGTATTATTACTTGCTCTTTGTTAGATTGGTTTATTAATATAAGAAAACCGTACCACATTTGTGTGTACGGCTAGAACGAATATATCATCATTATCATAGAGCTTTGCTCACTAAGATGTTGCCATTGTTACTTTATTGTAACTCATATCATCATACTTTTCGTAAAAAGATCGATAATAACCATCTAGACTTAAAAGCTCTGAATGGGTTCCCTGTTCTACAATTTGGCCATCTTCCATAACGAGGATTACATCCGCATTCATCACTGTAGTCAAACGGTGTGCGATAACGACTCTTGTGCAGTTCATGTTTTCTAAAAACTCATCAATCCGTCCTTCGTTTAAATGGTCAAGCGAGCTTGTTGCTTCATCAAGAAGAAGAATGGACGGTTTATGAACAAGGGCCCTCGCCAAAGCAATTCTTTGGCGCTGTCCGCCAGAAATATTCATTCCCATCTCGGAGACCATCGTGTTATATTTCATTGGCATGACCATGATCTCATCATGAATTTGAGCCATTTTAGCTGCTTCAATTACTTCATCTATTGTGGCATCGGATTTATGAAGAGCAATGTTTTCAAAAATGGACCGATTCAATAGTGTCACATCTTGGGGGACCACCCCTATTTGCTTTCTGAGCAGTTGTTTATTAAGATCCTTAAGGCTTCTTCCATCAAAATATACCTCTCCCTCACTTGGCTGATACAAACCAAGAATGAGTTTTGATAAAGTACTCTTCCCTGAACCTGACTTGCCCACAAGTGCTACTTTTGAACCGGATGTAATATGAATGTTAACATTCTTGACAACTGATGGACTATATTTTGTGTACGAGAAACTTACACTTTCAAGAAGAATATCCCCTTTGATATCCTTAAGTTCTACCAAACCCTCGTTTATTTCCTCAATTGGTGCCGCCTGAACATCCTGTACTCTTTTTAGGTATGAAGTAGCCAGGATAAATGAATTAATGGTATTAACGACCGAGCTGCTGAGTCCAAAAAACTGTATTGTAATGGCATGGAAAGCAATCAATCCTCCTAATGTCAAGTTTCCGCTGAAAACAAGCTGAGCTCCTATATACAGTACGATTAGAGGAGAGGCCAATGTCAGGAACGCGGTTATTGAATTCACATTATTCAGGATATATTCTTTTTTCTTATATGCCGTGATTAATTCATTGAATTGAGACGACCATTTATTGTACATGACATCTTCAACACCTGCTGTTTTAATGCCAAATATCCCATATAGAATTTCAGCTTGGGTCCCTTGTACTGCAGAATGCTTCATAATTTCCTTTTGGTTAGCCTCTGCAATTTTCGGGCGGCTGAAATAGATGACCAACATGTTGATTCCGGCAAAAACGAAGACAAACATGGTCAAAACGAGAGAATTGAATGCCATATATATTCCGATGATTAGAAGAATGCCTATATCCAATACTCCTTTTAGCAGTTGCCCCGACAACAGGTCTCTTACCACTCTTAGACTCCCTGCCCTAAAGAGGAGATCACCGAATGATCTAACCTGAAAGAATTGATAAGGAAGAGCCAAGAGGTGTTTAAAGAAACGGGTGACCATCTTCAAATCCAGAAAATTCTGAAGTCCTACAAGTAGCCGCCCTTGAATAAATTGAAAAGCAGTTTGAAATAGGACCAATAAGATGATTCCTATCAAAAACACATTCAACATCTCGACATTCTTAGTCATGATAATATTGTCGATAATAAATTTAATAAGAATCGGCATTCCGACAGTAAGCAGTTGAATGAGAATGGAAATGCCTATGATCGTTGCTACAAGCTTTGGTTTCTCCCATAACTTTCTTGCATAAGGAATCCAAATGTTTTTTTCCTTTTTGTAATCGATCTCCCTATCCGGTATGCAGCTAAGTAAATAACCAGAATAAGAATCCTCCATCTCTTGAATGGTTATTTTTCTTCTTCCTAGTGCAGGATCAACGATAAAATAGTGGTTACCTTTAATCGACTCCAAGACAACAAAATGCTTATCTTCCCAGTATAAGATGGCCGGTAAACGATGTGTCTCTAGTTGAGCAACTTTCGTTGCATAGCACTTCGCTTCAAAACCAAGGGATGAAGCAAGATTGCGCAAATGCAAGAGTGTTGTCCCGTCCCGGCCGTTTCCCATCCTCTCACGCAATTCATATAAAGAGACATTTCCCTTGTAATATTTGACCACCATCGCCATGCAACAAAGACCACATTCTGTTTGCTGTAATTGTTCAATAAAAGGCACTTTCTTTAAATGTGGATATTCCATGTCCCTCACATCACTTTCTATGTACTGGTTTTTCTGGAAGTTCAAAGGCGAGGATGCTCGGGATACTAGGATTCCATAGACGGAGTAATCCATAACCCACACCTGATGATCCAAGCATGAGCCCATGCATTTCTTCCCCATTATGTATCCCAAGTGTCCATCCTTTCTTCTTTCCAACTTGAAGGATCTCGGAACCTTTTAAATTTGCAATTGATTTAATCATCTTAGATTTCAGCTTTTCTGATGCAGTCAACAAGATGTCTAGGTTGCCAAAATCTCCATGACAGAGACTCTGATTTTTGCCGAACCCTTTCTTCAATGTGATATCTATTGCCTTCGACAGATCTGAAGCCAATTCCTTTTCATCAATAATGTGTTCAGAAATCATAATTCGCCCTAAAGCAATTCCAGGTCCTCCATGGCACCAATAAACGGGGCTTGTTTTATTTTCTGTATTGTCCCTCAGGTCTAGCCAGTTTGCTTCAGCTTCATCGTACAGAGACCTCTCATAGTCCAAAAGCTTGAATCCTTCCTCAATATATTGCTTGTTATCGATCTTATTTCCGAGACAAATGAGCGGCCATGCATACCCTGTTGCTCCATGTGATAGCCCGGTTAAGAGCGGACGGTCAGAGAGATAGATTTGTCTTAATTTCACCATTAGCTCTTCACCGTATTTTTTTGCTATGGATAATGCAGAAGAACTGGGTTTATGCTCATCCATCTTGAGCAGCACTATAATGACTCCTGCCAACCCTCCTAAAAAGTCGGTTGCCTGTTCTGCCTGTAAATTCCCATTTAGGTTTTTGATATAAGAAAACGCTTTTTCAATTAGTTCTTCATCATTCCATAGCCTGCCTACATACAGCAATCCATAACATAGGGACGCAATTCCATGAAAAGCGGAGACGGATAGAGACTCGGGTTTTGTCATTAAAAGAGAACCATTCAGCAAGGCCTTCCCAAGTCGTTTGTACTTAACCCCGCCAGTCTCTTCTGCCAACTGGGCAAGAAAAACAATGATCCCCATTGTTCCATCATACATCCCAGGACCAAATGGTGAGACAACCAGCTTATTATTCAAGCCCACATTTAGACCAATGAGATAAGCCTTATCCTTCCCATTCTCCCATATGGCCTCATTGTAGATCTTGTCACCTATTTTTCTTGCTTCCTTGAGGTATTCCTCTTCTCTCATGGGTTCAAGAATCAAACTTTCATCACTTTGAACATTAGAAGATTGCGGTTCGTTTTCACCCAAAGTATTTAGGGAGAGACGAATATACCTTAGCTGTTTTTTCAAATCTGCTTGATTCAACATCTGCAGCTTTTTCAATGTCAGCTCAATACAGGATAGAGCAAAAAATGAGGGGTAGATGTTTCCATCTCCGTCATAGAGGTCTCTGCTTCCTGCATTCATAGTAAAATACGGCACGTCATGGTCCAAAAGAGCACAGCACTCGCTTTTTACAATTTTGCGATAATCCGGTATCAGGGAAGTGATGCGCCAGAAAGAATCAAAAAGTCTCTCTCGATGAAGTCCATTTTGTAAATAATCAGGATGTGTACTCGCCTCAAGGAATTTCGCATAGATATGTGTCGGTCTCAGGACATGACGGATTGTATCGTGGGAAAAGGAATAAATAGGGCCTTCTCCCCCTAAAAGCTCTTCTGTATTCAGCAGGAGAATCGTATAAAGGTCTCTAAATCCATCTTCAATCGAGCCTCTGTAATGGAATGCATTCAATTCTTCCCCCTTTAGCCTCGGCTGATTTGAACTTTTTGGAGACACGTATGGAATTTGTATGAGCCTCATTTCATCAGTACCTTCTTTTTCAACCGCCCAGACTTTTACCTTTTCAGATTCTGAACCATGCCTTCCTCCTACTGCACTTAGGTCCACATCAATAAGTTGTCCTGAAGGAAATGTAACAGGCAGCATCATCGTTCCAAATACAGATGTATTTAATTCTTTTACAACAGCTGGAAATGGAGAAACACGGTCACCCAAATTGATATCATTGCTTAACGCTGTCTCTAAATCTATCAATACTGGAGAATCACCACAGGCTATGAGATTTTCAGAATGAAGATCTGCTGAACTGAGAAGATAGGAAATAGCCAAGTATCCCCCGAGACGATAGTGGTATGCCACAGCCTCTTCTTCATCCAGACATTCCTTATGTTCAATAAATTCATACCACCCATAGTTTCCTCGATTGATTACGAGTGTTGTTCTGAATGGCTGTTTAAATTGCTTTTGATTGAACCAGAGTAATAACTTTTGAAAATGATCGTCCACCGCAAGTGATCGGGGCTTATAAACTAATTTCTTTCCAGAATTAAAAGTCAAAATTGCCACAGATCGCCCTTTCAAATGGGAATCTCCTTCCCCTACTTCAATTTTCTGAACAAGGGAAAATCCCTCACCGAACAAGGCATTTATACTGTTTTGGTCTTGTTCAAAGCGAGAAAGAATTTCAATCAAATATGTATGGGAATATTCCAAGGTTTGAGTGATTAATCTTGCAAGCACTGGATAGACAGAGAGGAATGAAGCAATTTTTTCTCTTCCTGTCAGATAATGAAGATTAAAGGAATGATAGCGTTCTTTCGGGGTATTTCCAGCCAAATCCTCTGTGATTCGAGCTATATTCAATTCTGAAATTAGGGTTCTTAAGCTAAGGGAAAGAAGCTTGGAATGTAAATTATGTGTATAAATTTGAATAACGGAATCAACATCAACTAAAAGGTTGCTTTGTTGCAATAAAGGATGGGTCAACAACTTCTCCTTTGCATATGAAAGGAAAAAAGAAAAAAATGGCTGGAACAGATCTGTTTGCAGCTGAAGATCTTCATTAATCACAGCATTATGCTGCAAGATGTTTTCAAATTCTAAAGCCCATGGCAGATCGTATTTTAGTTTGGGTGCTGATTCGTTGAGTATGATATGTTCAAATACCTCTCTACTAATCTCCTCTTGATTAAGTCGTTCAGTCAGTTCGTCTGCTTGTAATCCGCAGATTTTCACCCACTTCTCGATATTACTGAAGTCTTTTCCAAAATCCATTTTCCTATCATAGGCAGTTACCGTATTTTTACGTTCTGCTAAGTAAGAACCGAGTATCCATTTATCACTGAAAATTCTATGTACTTTTGTATTCATAGTTTCCACCCCGCCAATTTAATTTAAAGAAAGCCCCCATTTTAGAGCGAATGAGGGCTTATATGTCTTATCTAGAAGTTAGCACTGGCTTGTACATTTTGTAGTCGGACACAAAGCAAGTGAAACGGCGATTCCGCAAGCCCAAGTTGTTTGAATTTGAGCATCCCCAGTACCTGCCAATTGGGAAAGTTCCATCTCATTGATTTCACCTGCTGGATTGTTAATGCCTTGATTTGCTCGAAACTCTGGATTTCTTAGATCTTTTGCATTCATGTTTTCTTCTCCTCCAAATAATAAATTATTATTGCATCCCGGGAAACAATTCCCAATTTACCAATAATGTAAAATAAAGTCAACTTATTTTTTGAAAATTTAGTTATTGACACTTATTTCATAATATAGTAATTTTAGGACTGGAAGGAGGTGGAAAAATGTCAAAAATGTTACTCATTTGGAAAGATCCTTTATCTCGTCTCTCTTTGGATGTAGATTATAAGCATCCTGCTGGAGACGTTTTAATGGAGCTTGAGGATCAAGATTTATTAGCAGGCGTTAATGGAGGCTGTGCTTGGTGGAATGTAAGCTGCCATTTAGGAAACGACGGCCGTGCTTGCAGTTTAACTGTCGAATGTATGCCGACATGCAACTAATCAATTAAAATACCATCTATCAAATTAATTTGGGGAGGCAACACAATGTCAGAAACTATTCGTTCATGGAAAGATCCAATGTCACGCAATCATACTAATCTTAATCATCCGGCTGGTGACGTTTTAGTAGAGCTAGAAGACCAGGATTTATTAGCAGGTGTCAATGGAGGCTGCGCTTGGTGGAATGTAAGCTGCCATTTAGGAAACGATGGCAGAGCATGTTCTCTTACAGTTGAGTGTATGCCTACCTGCAACTAATATTTAGAACAAATATGGAAAGCAGCATTGGCTGCTTCCCATATTCTAAAAGGAGCGATAAAACTTGAAGCTTAGTTGGAATAATGCCTTATACATGGATGAAATTAGACTTACTAAAGACTATTTGAACAAAGAGATAGTCCCATCTAGAATGAATTATTGGAAGAAGCTGATGGGAGGAAACGAACAGCATTTTCAGGAATGCATTGGTTTTGTAATGAGCAGGACCAAAAAAGAAGTACTCCAGTTAACTTCCCCGTCCGAACCCAATGCTGCCGGACACCAATACATTGATTGGGCAGATCAATTCATTTCTTTACATAACGAAACACCTTTACATTTAAAAATTTACCAACAAGCAATCAGCACCATCGACATCCCTTATCATCCCTTTATCGAACCATACATAAAATTAGGATGGAATAAGCTTCTCCATCATTTAGATACCTTATCTATTAAACTTCCTAATGAAAACGTTATTAATGAGGTACTTACGGATTTGGTAAAGAAGATTAATCAATTGAGCTATAGAATGTTAATACTAGAGTTGAATATTGCAAGGGAATCCGGGCAGTTGTATGGGGAAACATCTGAGGAGCGCTTTGACTATTTTGTCCAAACCATATTGAATTCCGAGGAGTATCGTAATACCCTTGCAAATGAATATCCAGTTTTAATACGCTCGATTGTGCAGACAATTGAAAACTGGACGGTATATATAACGGACATCTTTGAAAGAGTTGAAACAGATAAACAGCTTTTACAGTCTATGTTTCATGATGGCAAGGAAATTGGGCAGCTGGTAAAACTAAATTTAAATGCCGGAGATGCCCACAATAAAGGTCAGGGAGTTGCAATACTTGAATTTGAAAACGCTGTGACAATCGTCTATAAACCAAGGTCACTGCAAGTAGATCTCAAGTATATGAATGTGCTGAATTGGATTAATCATATTCAATCAGAAAAAGAACCCCTTTATGTCACGAAGATAATCGATAGGAAAACCTACGGATATTCTGAATTCATTCAATATAAACCCTGCAGCAGCAATGGTGAACTCACGACTTTTTTTACACAAGTTGGAAACCAGCTTGCTCTTCTCTATATCCTTAACTCAGTCGATTTTCATTTTGAGAATATCATTGCTCATGGACCAAACCCCGTTCTTATTGACCTGGAATCCATTTTACACCAGACATATCCACGTACAGATGAAACAAAAACTGCATTTAACAATGCAATAAACCTTCTGGAAAGGTCTGTTCTCTCTACCGGGATGCTTCCTTCAAATATCTATTACAGGGAAAATCCTAATAAAAAAGGGGTTAATGTTGGGGGGCTAAGTCAAGCTAGTGAGCAAACCACCCCATTCAAGGTGAATCAGATTGCAGAGCGTAATACAGATTCAATGAGGATCATAAAGGATTATACAGTCTTGAAAGCAGAAAAAAATAGGCCCACCCTAAATGGCGAAAACATAGAGATAACTCAGTATTTAGATGAAATCATTAAAGGCTTCAAACAGGTATATTCAATAATACTTAATAATAAAGAATCCTTTAAGAAGGAGCTCCAAGCATTTAAGGGTGTGCATGTTCGTTCAATCTTAAGAGCAACCTCTCGCTATAGTGCGCTTCTTCGAAGCAGCTTTCATCCTGATTTATTACGATACGGTTTAGACCGTGAGTTTTTATTGCATCGTCTATGGGTGGATACTGATCTGCAGCCACAATTGAAAAAGCTTGTTGATTCCGAAGTAAAGGATTTGTTGGGTGGGGATATTCCTTATTTTATGACTAATCCAGAATCCAGGCACCTATGGGATTCCAGGGGAACATGCAACCTCAATTTCTTTGAAAGGTCTTCCTATGACATCGTTGTTCAAAAACTTAATGATTTGTGCGAGGAAGACTGTGCTCAGCAAATAAAGACGATACATATGTCGATGTTAGCCAATAATGCACAGCATGAAGCCGATGTCATTCCCATAAACACAGATACAAATAATTCGCAAAACCTAGTAAAATGCGAAGATTTTCTTAAAATGTCAGAAGAAATCGGTGAATACCTTCAGGGAAGTTCCATTAAAGGAATAAATGACGGGGAAGAAGATATTTGTTGGATCAGCACGGTATTAGAAGGAAACAGTGAGATTATTTGGGATGTGTCCCCTATAGGCGAAGACCTCTATAACGGTCTTTCAGGTATATCCCTTTATTTCGGATACCTAGGAGAACTGACAGGCAGACAGGATTTTAAAGAAACTGCCAAAAAAGCACTTGTGCCTCTTAGGAAATCAATGAAGAGTTTCAGGGATAATCCTGCTTGGAGTGTCGGTGCTTTTAGTGGAACTAGTGGATATTTGTATACAGCTAGTCACTTGGCGTCCCTTTGGAATGATAACTCACTAAAACAAGAGATCCTCTCCTGTATCCCTGCATTTACTGATATGATTAAGGAAGATAAAATCTATGATTTCATAGGCGGTGCAGCAGGTGCGTTAAAAATAATGTTAGGCCTTTACTATAATACGAAGGAACCCCTCTTTCTAAACGCAGCTATTAGATGCGGTGACCACCTTATCAGCCATTCATATCCGATTAAGGAAGGGTTGGGATGGAAAGCACCTTGGGAAGATATGCCACTTACAGGATTTTCACATGGGGCAGCTGGAATAGTCGCCGTGCTCAGTGAACTTTATCTTATTACCCGTAATGGCAATCTAAAGGAAGCAATACATCGAGGTCTTTTATTCGAACGTCAATACTATTCTGCTGAGCATGAGAACTGGCTGACACCGAATCGTGATAAAGTGACTGTCGCTTGGTGTCATGGAGCACCGGGAATCCTACTAAGCAGACTAATGCTGAAAAAAGCAAAATATGAGGATGAATTCTTAGATCATGAGATTGAAATAGCACTTAAGACGACTATTCGCCTTGGATTTGGAAATAACCGATCATTATGCCACGGCGATTTTGGACAAATTGAGATTCTAAAAATTGCAGCAGACATATTAAATAGGAAGGAACTCGATTTCCTTTCCCAATCTGTTGCAAGCCAAGTATTTAGGGACATAGAATATCGCGGTTGGAAAAATGGAGTATCCAGAGGAACAGAAACCATAGGATTAATGGTCGGATTAGCTGGCTACGGAATGGGGTTATTGAAACAGGCTCATCCTAAAAGTGTCCCATCGATTTTAACTTTGGAAGAACCGATCTACTCATATGTCAAGAATTAACAAAAAATCAATAAGACAAAACCTTCAATTATATGGAGGTTTTTTTCTTTATAAGTTATCATATTAATCATTTTTATTTATTTCATCTTTTTAATAGCAATTTAAATCAAAACCTTTTTTATCAAATGTATAGATATAATTCAGGAGTTACTTTCTTGGTCAGTATCAGGGTTTCTATAGTGTCTTTACAGATGTTTTCCAACGATGGGAAAGGTTTTAAATGACTTCAGTTGGTATTTTTGCCTTGTTAACATCTGTATCAACCAGCATCACTTGATTATTAAATAGAAATAGGGACCTAATAAACATTTAGGTCCTCTGGGAGTGTAGCCTGTTTGAATCAAACTAAAAAGTCTCACTTCTTCAATATCTAAATTTATAAAGCGTAAGTATAGATGCTTTTGTCTCCCTTAATGAACGAACCCTTTTAATACTAAACGAATTGTTTGTTCGGTTGTAAAGGTTTTCATCGTTTCTTCCTTCAGATAAAGATGGTTAATTGGCATGAAAATCTCCATATTATTCTTTAAATCTTTTGATGGTTGCTGACAATTCTCTCACCTTGTTCTAACCCTTAACTAACTTCTTGTTGGTTATCTACCTTCAATCCTAGTTGTATCTTTCTTTTTTCTAATCTTCTATTTTTAATGATATAAACATAGGATTTATCTGCCTTTTTACTTTTTGGGTTCACTTCACTCCCAAGGGGTTTTGGTTATTATCGTTTATTAACCTTTTTATCTCTATGCTAAATCGGCTCTGAAAAAATGCCAATTGTTTTATGGAATCTATTTATTTCAAATATCTAACTCATTTCCGCAATAAAGAAAAAAGTGTAACATTTTAAACACTTCCCCTAAAATTAAACCATAAGTAAATAATTCAGACTTTTAATATACCAAAAGGGATTTTCTTTATTTCAGCTTAATTTTCACTTCACGGGTAGGTTCCGGATTATTTTTCACCGGCGGAAGTCCATATCCATACCCAGTTGCCGCCTGTTTTACCGTATTCGTTACACTGTGGATGACCTCGCCCATATCCTGAGCAGATTCAAGCAAAGGTTCGACTGATTTCATTTTGCTTTTCACATCGACTGTAATTTGATTGGCAGAGTGAATCAGATCCTCAGCCTCACCAGACAAATCATGAACAGCCTTTCTTACCTCAACTAGCGTCTCATTAGTCTCTTCGAGTGTAATCATTCCCCTTCTGAGCGTTTGAATCAAGTACCCGACAAGACAAATAAACGCTAAAGCAGCTCCGACAGCACTTAGCTCAATTAACATATAGCACCTCCACGGCCGATTATGTACAAGACATGCTGTACATTGGTAAATTATATGTTTCGGCCATGGCTAGTAGAAGCTTATAGTTTCAGCATTTCACCTTTTCGGAGCAGAGGTGCTTCTTCATGAACAGTTTCCGGATATTTGATTCCCTGCCCTGTATTCAGACAGACCACTGTCTCATCTTCTTTAATCCAGTTTCTTTCTCTTAAAAGACGTGCCGCCGCAAAAGTCGCCGCCCCCTCCGGACAAATAAAACAGCCTTCTAATTCAGCAACATGTGACTGCTCCGCATGAATCTCTTTTTCAGTAACAGCAATGGCACAGCCATTCGTATCATAAATTCCCTGAAGAACCAGAAAATCACCTATCGCTTTAGGAACATTAATGCCAAATGCATCCGTCTGTGAGTTTTCCCAGAACTCTGATTCCGTTTTGCCTTCATCAAAAGCTTTCACAATGGGTGCGCAGCCCTCAGCCTGAACAGCAACAAGACGGGGAAGCTTGTCCTTGCTGATCCAGCCAAGCTCCTGCAATTCAAGAAGTGCTTTGTAGATTCCGATTATGCCCACACCCCCGCCAGTCGGGTACAGGATAACATCAGGCACACTCCAGTTCAGCTGTTCCGCGATTTCATACCCCATCGTCTTTTTCCCTTCAATGCGGTATGGCTCTTTTAGAGTAGAAGCATCGTAAAAACCCTCATCACTTACAAGCTGCGCTACAACTTTTCCGGCATCACTGATCAATCCATCTATTAAATGCAAGTTCGCACCGGATATTGCTGTTTCTTTTCTAGTAATAAGAGGCGCATCAAGCGGCATGAAAATAAACGGCTCAATTCCCGCTCTTGCTGCATAGAGTGACCACGCTGCACCCGCATTCCCGTTTGTCGGCATCGCAAAAGTTTTCACACCGAGTTCTTTCGCTTTCGAAATACCGACAGCAGCTCCTCTCGCTTTAAAAGAACCGGTTGGAATGAGACCTTCATCTTTCATAAGAAGATGTTGAATCCCTAGTTCGCTTCCGATTCTATCCATCTTAAGCAGCGGTGTCATGCCCTCTCCCATCGAAACAATATTGTCCGGATTTTCTACCGGAAGCAGCTCATGATATTTCCAAAGACTGTTCTCTCGATGACTTACCTCTTCTTTCGTCAAAACAGATTTAATTTGATCCAAATGATAGTTTACCAGCAAAGGCGATCCGCACACGCAAAGCTGCTGAATCGTTTCTGCTGAATACTCCGCCCCGCATTTCGGGCAGCTTAAATGTGATAGATAACTATAGTTCATGAACAAATCCCTCCAAATAGAAAAGACCCCTAACAAGTGGATGTTAAGGGCCTTCGGTTTTCCGATCAGCATATGTATAGAAAGATAGCTTATTTTTTTAAAATAGTCAAACTTAACGACTGCTATCCCGGTTATGTCTTCGTCTGAAAATCCGATTGATCATTTTATAATTTAAAACATTAAACCACAACAATGCATCCATAAAAAAACTGCCGGTCTCAACATCATCATTCCTCATTTTTTCCTCAATGAACCACCCAACAAAGTAGCTCCCTACAAACCAGATCAAGAAAATCTGCAGGAATTCACCGAAGGTCCCATCAAAAGGAATCGCAATAAACTTAAAAATGGCAAGCACTCCTGTAATCAAAACAAAAAAAGACGCACCCAAAAGAAAAAAGAGTCTAAACAAAAAACCTAAACACCCCACTGCATCTCACACCTTTCTCAAAAATAATAGCATGATTCTCCGAAGCCAGAGAATGTATTTTCTGTTTTTATGGCTGAAGGTTTGGATGCAGTTTTGGGAGGCAGGCGGGTACCTGTATTTTAGGCATGAATGCTTGAGGGGAGTTATTTAAACTCTTTTTGGCAGAAGGATTGTCCAGTTGTTAAACGATTTCCTCTGTTACTGAATTAGAACGTTTTTGGAGGCTATCAGAAAGAAGACTGTAGGCGGCTATTTTCTTTTTGTACTGTTTTACTACATAAACGTGATCTTTGTAACTGTATACAAATAACCTAACATCCTTTTTTCCTCTTTTAGTCTCAATGACTATTGGAGTCCCGCAGTTCTCTGGATGTAAAAATAATTTCTCGCTCCCTGGAAATATATAATATTTTTTAAAAAATGCAGCTTCGTTAAAATAATTAATAACCTGAATTTTGTCTTCACCTTCCAATAAATTCCCATTAATGGTTAGTGTAGAATTTGAGTCACTAAGTTTTGAATGAATCTCAAATTTGCTGATAAGCCATTCAGCACCAAATGTTGGTATACAGGTCATTACTATTTTAACAGCACTCATTAGAATTAACGAAAGCAAAACTGCCCAAGTCATATTTTTCATCTCCTTACTTTAAAAACTGTGCTTTTATAAAACCTGGAACATAAAATTACACCATTAGGTTATTGAAATGATTTAAATTAGATAAACCATGATACATATACTCCTACTGCAATAAGAGAAATTAAAATAACAATAACGTAAATCCAAGTTAGATTGGCCGTATTTCGTTTTACTGCGTTCCTGTAATCTTTATCGCCTTTTCCGGCTATTAATAAAGTGGAAATAAGTGAAACCATTCCAATAATTATCACTAAACCTATTGCAAGCTCCATGGTTTGCACCTCATTATCTGCTCAGGGTAACTTCTCAGCTTATCTGCATTACTTATAAACTCTACCGTATTATACAATTAAGAACAGATGTAATAACCGTCCAATTTGGAGGAATTTTGACCATCCATTTCGTAGTTGTCTTGCGAAAGTTTCCAAATCTACACGAAAAAAAAAACGACTCCCCACAAAGGAATCGTCCTAAACTAATCAAGCTCTCAACTTATTATTAGCATGTGCAGGCAGCTTCGCCAAGGCCTGCTCAAAATCTTTGATCAAGTCGTCTGCATCCTCAAGGCCTACGCTCATGCGCAATAAACCGTCCGAGATCCCGCGGCGCTCCCGCTCTTCTTTTGGCATAGCGGCGTGAGACATTCTGGCCGGATAGGAAAGAATAGATTCTACTGCGCCGAGGCTTACAGCGAATACAGGGAGCTCGACATTTTTAACAAGGGTGCGGACAGCGTCTTCATCGGCTAATGTGAATGATAGCACGGCACCTGGTCCGTCCGCCTGGTAACGCTGAATTGAATGGCCGGGATGGAACGTTAATCCTGGATAATAAACGTGACGGACAGCTTTATGCTTGGACAAGTACTCTGCCAGCTTCCGCGCAGATGCTGATGATTGTTGAAGTCTGACGTTCAGTGTTTTAATTCCGCGGAGCACAAGCCAGCTGTCCTGCACGCCAAGGACCGCACCGAACGCATTTTGCAGTTTTCCAACCTGTGCAGCAAGTTCTGCGTCTTTTACAGCCGCGAGTCCTGCAAGGACATCACTGTGTCCGGCCAAAAACTTGGTTGCGCTGTGAAGCACGATATCGACTCCCAGCTCGAGCGGGCGCTGCAGAACAGGTGTTAAAAACGTATTGTCTAAAAATGTTAAACAGTTATTTGCTTTTGCAAGTTTCGTAATGCCCTGGATATCGGTAATTTTCAAAAGCGGATTTGACGGTGTCTCAACATAGATTACTTTTGTATTTGGCTTGATGTGTGACGCCACTTCATGCAAATCGGTCATGTCGACAAAGCTGTATTCAATGCCGAATCTGCTCAATACATCTGTGATGATCCGGTACGTTCCGCCGTATACGTCTTCAGTAATTAAAACGTGGTCTCCTTTAGAAAGGAGCAAGAAACAGGTTGAAATGGCCGCCATTCCAGAAGCAAAGGCAAATCCTTTTGTGCCTCCTTCTAGTTCGGCAATCGTTTCTTCTAATGCCTCGCGTGTCGGGTTCCCCGATCTGCTGTAATCAAATTTTCCGTAGTCATCAAAATCAAATTGGTGAAAAGTAGAGGAATGATGGATCGGCACGCTTACCGCTCCATTTTCTTTTTGCACCTTTTGACGATTGTGAAGAAGCTTCGTCTCGAATTTCCAATCATCGTTGCTCAACTTTCTCCGCCTCCTTCATCAGTTCAAATGCCTGTGTTAAGTCCAGTTCCAAATCTCCTGCGTATTCAATTCCGACAGAAAAGCGCAATAGCCTGTTGCACACGCCATTTGCCGCGCGAATCTCTTCAGGAATATCCATATGAGTCTGCGTCGCTGGGTATGTGATAAAGCTTTCCACTCCGCCTAGGCTTTCTGCAAATGTGATCGTCTTTAAGGCTTTCAGAAATGGGTTCACCCATTCTTCCTTCTCCAGCCTGAACGAAAGCATTCCGCCTTTGCCAGGATAAAGCACGTCTGTCACTTCTGTTTGATTTTCAAGAAATGCTGCAAGCTGGCCGGCATTTTTCTCATGCTGGTTCATTCGCAGGGCAAGGGTTTTCATACCGCGGATCAAGAGCCAGGAATCAAAAGGAGAAAGCACCCCCCCGATTGCGTTGTGATGTTGTGCAAGCTCTTCACAAAGCTCTGTTCCCTTAGCAACAACCAAACCGGCAAGCACATCATTGTGTCCGCCCAAATATTTGGTGGCACTATGTATAACGATGTCCGCTCCATCTAAAATCGGCGTTTGCAGGATCGGCGTGTAGAACGTGTTGTCGACAATCAGCAGCAAATGGTTTTCGCGGGTAATTTTTGCAATCTTGCTGACCTCTGTTTCCTGCATCAAAGGATTTGTCGGGGTTTCCAGAAAAATGGCCTTTGTGCGTTCATTGATCAGCTGCTGCGTACAGTCTTCGTCTTTAAAATCAGCGTAATGAAAAACAAGTCCGTATTTTCTCCATTCCCGTTCGAATAAACGGTAGGTTCCCCCGTACAAATCTGAGGATACAATGAGCTCGTCTCCGCTTTTAAACAATGCCATCAATGTCTGAATCGCAGCCATTCCTGAACTGAAGGCATATCCCTGATCTCCATGCTCAAGCTCTGCAATGGCTTTTTCAAGGATCGTCCGAGTAGGATTTCCAGTGCGGATGTAGTCAAATCCAGTTGATTCCCCAATTCCATTGTGCCTGTATGCTGTAGAAAAATAGACGGGCGGATTCACTGTTCCCGTTACGTTTTCACTTCGATTTCCAATTTGAGCTAAGATTGTTTCAATGCGTTCTGACATTTCCAACACCGTCCCATAGTTTTTTCAAAATAAAAAACGTCTCCCTCATTTAAGAAGAAGACGTTGATATCGAATGATTGCTTCTCCTTATCTCCCAAGCTTATTACCTGCGCTTGCTGGATTTAGCACCTTGGTTCGAACAGGAACATTCTCTGTTCTTTTCCGGTTGCTGAGATTTCACAGGGCCAGAACCCTCCATCTCTCTGGATAAGAATAAATAGTATGAACTTTTTGAATTGTTTTTATAACCTTATCTCATTATCAAATAATTTGCAAGGGATTTTTTATGAATATTTACGATTTACAATCATTACACCGGCAATAATCAACAAACCGCCTGCCCCGCTCATTAATAAAAAAGGTTCATTCAGCAAGATGACTGCCGCAATAACAGTTGCAAGCGGTTCAAAGTAAAGAAAGGATGACACTTTAGTTGCCTCCATGACCTCCAGGGCTTTTCCCCAAAACCAGTAAGCGACTGCCGAGACAAAGATTCCGAGAAACAGCAAATGAGTCCAGTTTTCCTGAGTCAGTACACTCATCTGAACCCAGCCGTTATTTCTTATAAAGAATGGAATTGTCATCATAAAACCAAAAAAGCTTGTATAAAAAGTAATGGTTAATGCAGGATAAGGGATTTTTAATTTTTTTATAAGAATGGAATAAACCGCCCAATTTAATGTACTTAAGATCATCAGTGCGTATCCCGCATTTGCATGAAAGGTGAATGACCCGCCTTGTCCATAAGATGTAATCAAGAGAACGCCAAGTACAGCAATTGTCATGCCCGCTGCTTTAAAAAGCGTAAACGTTTCTTTCAAAAATAGAGATGCCAGAACAGCTGTGAATATCGGGGAAAAAGAGATGATCCATCCTGCTTGCGATGCCTGAATGGACTGCAGTGCTGCAGCCTGAATGACTTGATGGACAAAGATGCCGAGTACGGCAAGTATAAAAACCTCAGGGAGATAATACTTTTTTATTTTTAAAGGCTGACGAAGGAGGAAAAGAAGGAGGAATAAAAAGAGAGATGCTATACCAAAACGCAAAACAAGCAATGTTAAAGGTTCCAGCTGAACTAAAACAGCTTTTGTTGATACAAAGGAAATTCCCCAGAAAGTAATTGAGACAGCTGCATAGATACCTGCTGTGACATGAATTGATTTCCTCATTTTCAGGCATTCCCTCCCTTTATCAGGCTTGTCTTCATATAAGGAATATGTATTGAATAAAGGAATTATGATGGGTTTATATCTGTCAAAAAGTGTTCGAATGAACTGTATTTTTTTTACATATCTCCATGGTATATTTATCCTATAAGTGAAAGGTGGCGATACGGGCGGATGAGGCTCGGCGATTCATGTCAGACGTATCAGCAAAAATCAATCGTGCATGAAGCAAGAATTTTGTCACAATTCATGCTAAAATGAATGGAAGCGTTTTTAATAATGGATGTGACAGCGTCCAACATCTTTGGAGGTATTTGTGATGACAGCGAAAGCAGGAATTGTAAAAGAGACGCTGCTTTATTCAAAAGAATTAGAAGAAGAAGTAACGCTCCTGATTTATTTGCCGAAGAATTATTCGCCTCTATATAAGTACAGCCTGATCATTGCACAGGACGGTCAGGATTACTTCAGACTCGGGCGCATCCCAAGGCAGACAGAGGAGCTCTTAAGTGAAAAAGAAATCGAAAATGTGATTATTGTAGGCATTCCGTATCGTGATGTGCATGACCGCCGTGATAAATATCATCCGGAAGGGCCGAAGCAAAAAGCCTATATTCGTTTTTTGGCTCATGAAGTTGTTCCCTATCTGGACAAGGAGTTTCCAACCTATCAAATGGGAGCCGGGCGAGCTCTAATCGGAGATTCGCTGGCTGGAACTGTATCCTTTATGACCGCTCTCACTTATCCGAATACGTTTGGAAAAGTAATGATGCAATCACCTTATTCAGATGAAGCTGTTCTGCAAATGGTGAAGGATTTTTCTTCCCCAGCTTTATTATCTGTCTATCATCAAATTGGCACGAAAGAAACAGAAGTCAAAACGACTGACGGCGCAGTGCAGGACTTCATTACCCCAAACAGGGAACTGCACGAGGCCATTTCCGCTAAAGGAATTCCATCCGTCTATGAAGAATTTGAAGGCGACCACAAATGGACGTTCTGGCAGCCGTCTTTGAAAAAGATTTTAAAAACAATGTTCTAATTGTCTCATATGCTTCAAACCTTAATTTTTGATATACTATGAATACATATTTATATATGGGAGGGAACACTTATGAAGTACGGTATTGTCATTTTTCCATCAAAAAAACTTCAGGATTCAGCTAACTCTTACCGCAAGCGCTATGACCCAAACTATGCTTTGATTCCGCCTCATTTGACGCTTAAGCAGCCATTTGAATCGACAGATGAGCAGGTAAGGGACATTTCAAGAGAGCTGCGTCAGATTGCACAAAGAATGCAGCCGCTCTCACTCTCAATCAAAAAATTCAGTTCCTTTTCTCCAGTAAACAACGTCATTTATCTTAAAGTTGAACCGACAGAAGAAATCTTGAATCTGTATGATGCGCTGCATGGCGAATATTTTTCAAATATTGAGCCTGAATATGCTTTTGTTCCTCATATTACAATTGGTCAAAATCTGTCTGATGATGAGCATTCAGATGTGCTTGGCCGCCTGAAAATGACAGATTTTCAGCATGAAGAAACGGTTGACCGCTTCCATCTCCTCTATCAGCTGGAAAATGGATCATGGACGGTTTATGAGACATTTCTTCTTGGAAAGGAAGGTCTGTAAGTGATCGCAAGAATTGTAAAGTCAGATGAAGAATTGCAGGACGCCTATGATGTCCGAACAAAAGTATTTGTAGAAGAACAGCATGTGCCTGAAGAAGAAGAAATCGATCAGTTTGAAAGAGAAGCTTCTCACGTTGTTTTATATGACGGCGACATGCCAGTTGGTGCAGGACGTTTTCGCATCCTGAACGGAATCGGCAAAATTGAACGAATTTGCGTGCTTCCTGATTACCGTTCTAAAGGCGCAGGCAAAATCATCATGGAAAAACTTGAAGAGATTGCTGCTTCAAAAGAAATGCAGACGCTAAAGCTGAATGCACAAACACATGCAGAGCCTTTCTATGAGAAGCTTGGCTATAACACCATTTCAAAAGAAACATTTTTAGATGCAGGCATTCCGCATGTTACGATGGTAAAAGAAATAAAAGCTTAAAAAGCAGCTCTCAGCTGCTTTTTTCTATTTTTTCAGCCTATATAGATAATAAATCAATTTAGATTATGCTTTTCAGGATGCAGACAGATTGTCATTCTTTCCAGGATTTTTTTCTTATTAGACTTCAGTAACATCATTATAGGCCGTTGCTTTAGGATTTCAATCTCCCCTTTTATTTTTCAATAAAAACAGCCAAACCTGCACATGCTAACTTCATCTAATACGAGACAAGGTGACGCTATGGAGTTTTTACATACAGGTCTTGATTTAATCGTTGGTTTTTTCGGCTTATTTTTTTTAACAAGAATTTTAGGTAAAACCCAAATTACACAAATTACTACATTTGACTTCATTTCTGCTCTAGTACTTGGGGAGCTTGTAGGAAATGCCGTATTTGACGACGATATCGGCATACTTAAAATACTGTTCGCTATCTCAGTATGGGGATCTCTTATTTATCTTCTTGAAATTATTACGCAAAAATGGAAGAACACGAGAGCCTTTTTAGAAGGAAGACCCACTATTATTATTCATCAGGGCAGAATTCTTCGTGAGAGTTTAAAAGCAAGCAAGCTTGATCTCAATCAGCTTCAGCACCTGGTAAGAGCAAGAGGCGCATTTTCATTGAGTGAAGTAGCTTTTGCTGTTCTGGAAACAGATGGGACAGTAAACATCTTAAAAAAACCCAAATTTGAAATGCCGACGCGAAGTGATTTTAGCATGACGCAAGAAAAAAAGGCAATTATGCCTTTTTCAATGATTCTTGATGGAGAAGTCCTGCTTGATAATGTACAGGAAGCAGGATTTTCAGAAGAATGGCTGCAGGAAGAGCTCAAGAAACAAAATATAAAGACCTACAAAGAGGTCTTATACGCTGAATGGCTTGAAGGAGAAGGACTTTACCTTCAAAAAATGAATTAACTTTTTAAATAAAGGATGGCATCCTCGATCACCATTTCAGCTTTTTGATCTTTTATCAGCTTCGTCGCGTATGCCATGATTGCAGTTCTAAACAGCATCCATGATGAAAGGGATGAAGGATTAACGCCAAAATGACGGCACATTTTTTGGATGACTTGTTCGTAAGTATGAGGACTGCTTGAGAGGATGTCCAAAAGGACGAAAAGAACGTGATGATGATATTCTATATTTAGCTTGACCGTTTCTTGAAAGGCTTCCTCATAATTCCCATGACCCGGCACCGCTCCGAGACATTCGATGGTTAAAAGTTTTTCTAAGGATTTAAGTGTATCTTCGGCATCTATTATGTAAGGAATCTTATGTTTTTTTATCTGTTCTGCACCAAAATAGGCGTCCGAAGCAAATAATATGCCGTCCGCCATCACGCCAAGCTGCATAAGACTGTGACCGGGGAATGCCATGCATTCAAATAAGACATCGCCAAATTGGTGCTTTCCTTCCGTTACCTCTTCATCAATGATAATAGGTGCCCCTTCCAGAAATTTGTCCCGCAGCTCAGGCAGTGGCTTGTTGCCTTGAAATAAATAAAGCGGTTCTAATATCGGATTGGTTAATATGGCTGCCTCCTCTTTTGAAGCGAATGTATGAACTGGATGATTTTCCTGAATATATGCAGCGCCGCCGTAATGGTCGGCGTGAGCATGAGTGATAAATAAATGGCTTAATGGAAAGCCTTGGGCTGTTAATTGCCTGCAGACTTTTTTTGCTGTTTGAGGATCTAGTCCAGCGTCAATAAGCATGCCATAATTGCCGCTCATGACATAGCCGATATTGACGGCACCCTGATGCATTTCATAACATACCTCTTTTGACTAAGTCTTTTCAAATCGATTCGTTAAATAGACGTCCATTCCCTGTCAATGTTTTCAAATAAACCTCCCTTGCCCGCTTTGTCCGTTTTGCCTGATCCAGCATATGGTCAAATTTCTTCTCTTCCTCCCTCGATCTGGTGTTAAGGTCAATTCGCGCGACACTTGATAATTCTGCATAATCTTGCTTGTGCCTGACCATCCGATTGGTGTACTGCACATATTGATCTAAAATAATTGGTGCTACGTAACTCATCTTCATCACCCCTGTCAGAATCTATTCCCATTATTTCGTGCTCTAAAACGAATGTTCCTTCCCCTTTTTTGTTTTGCTTCCTTTTGATAAGATAGAGTTTGTGTCTTTATTCATAAAGGTACGCATTTTACTGTGAAATTATGGGAGGACTTTCGTTGATTTGCGGAAAATTTAAAGATGAATTTATACAGCTCCCTTACTTGGCCAGAGAACGTTTTCAGCAGATCTATGAAGCAAGCCTTCATGGAAAAGTGACATGCGCATGCTGTAATCAGCCATTAAAGCTATACTTGGGCATCAAACAAAAACCTTATTTTTATCATGCTGATCATGCGATACATGAGCAATGTGAACAATACAGCGAAACGATTCAGCAGGCTGCTGCCTCAAAAGAAATCGTTTATAAAGAAACAAACGGTTTCCGCATGCCTGCCCAAAGAGCCATAGGCGGGGATCAGCCTATAAAAGAAACTGCCTGGAAGCCTTACCAGCTTGCAAAACTCGGACAAACTCCCTTGCGTGCAAAAGAAAAAACGGCTGCAAAAAGCATTCTGGAAGTAAAGCTTGATGATACACAGCTTGAAGCTGTTACTACTATTGACGGTCCGCTTCTTGTTCTCGCTGGCGCCGGGAGCGGCAAAACCCGTGTTTTAACTACACGCGCTCTTTACATGATGGAGGAACAGCAAATAAACCCAGGCTCCATTATGCTTGTCACCTTCACTTCAAAGGCAGCACAGGAAATGAAACACCGTTTGAATGAATATGCCACATCGCCTTCATCAGGCAGGCTGGTTTGCGGTACCTTCCACAGCATTTTTTACAAAATCTTGATGCACAGTGATCCCGAAAGATGGAATGGTCAGCACTTAATTAAATGGGACTGGCAGAAAGAGCAGTACATAAAATCCGCCGGACGCGAGCTTGGCCTAAGTGAAAAAGAGTTTCCATATGATCAGGCTCTGCAGCAGATCAGCTTTTGGAAAAATACGTTTCTCTCTAACCGCGGCATTAAGCCTGAAACAGAATGGGAAGAACAGGCCTTATTTCTATATGAAAAATATGAAGAAATGAAGAGCGCTCAGCATCAGTTCGATTTTGATGATATGCTGATCAAATGCTACGAGCTTTTAGCAGAAAATCCTGAACTTCTGGCCCAATATCATAACCGATTCCGTTATTTTCTCGTGGATGAGTTCCAGGACATTAATCCCGTTCAGTACGAGCTGTTAAAAATGCTGTCATCTCACACAAATCAGCTTTGTGTTGTCGGTGATGATGATCAATCTATTTATGCATTCAGGGGCAGTGATCCTTCTTTTATTCTGAATTTCAAAAGTGATTTTCCTGACGCGAAAATTGTGACACTTGCAGAAAATTACCGGTCAAGCCATGAAATCGTTTCAAGCGCTAATTCGGTTATTTCTAAAAATAAACAGCGCCACCAAAAAGCCATGAACGCACAATATCAAAATGAGGCACCTCCGCTCTTCTTTTTTCCTCATGATGAAGAAGAGGAAGCCACGCTAGTTGTGAATGACATGAAGGAAAAGCTTGAAAACGGAGCAAAACCGGATGAGTTTGCCGTCCTGTACCGGACCCATACGGCAGGCCGTGCCATTTTCGAGCGGCTCGCTCAATCTAGCATTCCTTTTACGATTGAACAGGAAGGCCTTTCTTTTTACGAAAGGAGAATGGTTAAGGGGCTGCTTGCTTACTTAAGGCTTGGTATGAACCCTGATGATTCTGCAGCCATCGTCCATGTGATGAGCGCCCTGTTCATAAAACAGAGTGCCCTGATCGACTTAAAGGCTTTTTCCATCACACACGATTGCACATTTGTTGAAGCGCTGACCAAACTAGATTCCCTTCAGCCTTTTCAAAAGGCAAAAATCAAGCGGATTGTCCCTATGTTTGCAAAATTGAAAGCATTAAAGCCGACAGCTGCCATTGATATGATTGAAAAAGATATGGGGTTCTCTGACTTTTTGAAAAAAAGAGGCAATGAAGGGAACGCCATTGAAAAAGGCTCTGACGATCTGAAAGATTTAAGAGTGCTTGCCAATAAATTTGGTACGGTCGCGGAACTTCTTGCGCATGTCGAGCATATGACAGCCAAATCGAAAGAATGGAAACAAAAGCGGGAACCCCATGCCGTTCAGTTGATGACGGTGCACCGGGCGAAGGGGTTAGAGTATGAACATGTCTATATTTTAGGTGCAGTAGACGGAAGCCTTCCGCATGATTTCGCCCTGGACTCCTTCCGAAAAGGGGATGAAAAGCCAATCGAAGAAGAACGCCGTTTAATGTATGTCGCCATGACACGTGCTAAATCTTCTCTGTCTGTTTCTGTTCCTCAATACAGACGGGGACGGAAAGCGATTCCGTCACGCTTTATCAGAGGATTGATGGTTTAGAGTTTGAGGTAATCAGCGGAACTCATTAATCTTTCAGCCAAACCTCTCAGGAACGGCCTCTCCAGATTTGGAGAGGCCGTTTTCTTATTTCTTATTTCTTATTTCTTATTAATCATCTTAGAAATTGTTCCAAAGTCCAGCTTCTCTTTTCCATTCACAATGCTGTTTACAATTTTGTCTTCCATTTCTTTATTAACAGGTTTATTAGCAATTTGAGAGACGCGGCGAATGACGCTGCGGACGGTTTGTTCATCTTTGAAGTTGGCATTTTGAAGGGAGTTTGCAAGATCCAGTACTTCCTTCATATTGACGCCTGTTTTCTTTTCAAGATTTTTAAAGAATTGATTATCCATGTTTGTTGCCTCCTTTACGATGATATATCCTATGAAGCTCTGTATCTGATGTGCTTATCTTTTTTAAAATAGGAAAGTACGGACAATAATGCCCGTACTTCCTTTTTTTTATCACGTTCAGAAATGCTTAAAAGAAAGAAGCACCTACGATGATCAATAAGATGAACAACACTACGATTAAAACGAATGTTGAACCGTGGTATCCTCCGCCTTGGTAACCGCCGCCGTAGCCACAGCCGCCATAGTATCCGTAACCCATTCTTAGCCACCTCCTTCTATCTTTCGTCTATACAGCATATGACAGTGATGCCGTTTTGGTTGGACAAATTGAGTAGGTCAAGTGCGGATATTTAAGATTTTAGGTGCTTTTCCTGAGCTGTCATCCATCTCTCTGCTTCATTTGCCATCTGTTCCATGCGTTTTTCAAAGCAGCCTGCAGATTTTTCAAGATCTCGAAGATCCTTTTCCTTCTGGTTCATCCATTTTGAATGCATTACCTGGTTCTCATCATGGCTGCCATACATCCCATCAAGAAACTTTTCGAATTTCCCGCTAATCTTTCCCAAATTCCTCACCTCATCTATTAACCTATTCAGGATTTAAGGAATTTGCTTTTGGTTTAAAGCCGCTTGCCTGCAGAGTGCTCAAGATTTATTCCAGAAAATAAAAATCCTCTGTAAAATACAGAGGACTTTTATCTTTTATTTAATCTCTGACAATCATCTTTTTCTTGCCGCAGCCGCAGCCTGTTTTCTTCATGCTGCCAGAAGGCTGATGATTATAGTGGGAAGAGCCGTATATGATGGCTGAATTTGATTTCGACGCTTTTGCTGCTTTTTTATATAGCATGATAATCCTCCCTTACGTTTCTTGCTTATAATCTATGTCATCAACCATCTCTTTGACTTCAGCGAAAGTACTAATATTAAAAGCCGAGACCCCCGGCCGGCCATTTATTTAAGAGTATGTTATTCTTTCGGTTTATCATCATCTTTTGAAGCTTGATTTTTCAGGTTCCTGATAAACCATGAATCGTAAAATTTATCTTCCTGCGCAGAATCTGTTTTTTCTTCAGCATCTTTATTTTTTGTAAGCAATTCAAATAGAACGAGATTTTCGCCTTCAAGATGATTGAGTTTTTCCTTTAGTTCTTTATTTTCTCTGAGCAGTTCATTGTAAGACCCATCCTCCTCATAATCCACCAGCTGTGCCCGCGTATGTGAAAGTTCTCTTTGCAAGTAAGAGATCCGCGCTTTTAGAGCTTTTACGTTTTCTGTCTGTTGATTTGTCACAATCCTCTCTCCCATCCATATATTAAATTATTCCCTTACTACTATGAGATTCAGCCTTCACAGGTTTTATGCAGGAAACTGACAATCACCTAAAATTCCGCTCTTATCACGGCACACAAATTGGGAAAAAACATACTATACATTAGTCCCGACACCTAATGTATCTGTTCATTAAATTGGACGGGAGAAATTAAGATAGGAGGAAAACAACAGTGAGTCAATCTAGAAAAGAAAAAGTTTGTATTAAGACGCGTAAAGTTTTCGACTGGGTTACACGTCCAGTAGATCTGCCTCTAATCAGTGTGAACAACGATGATTTAGATAAAATATTTGAATGCGAAGACAAAGCAGAAGATATTTGCAAGTTCTTACAGAAAAAGGGGCAAACAAGAGACGTTACAGTAAACTGCTTCCTAAGTGATAAAGACGGTGATCGCATTGATCCAAACGAGAAAAGCAAGTCATTTCTCTGCATGGAGATTTCACCGCTTGACAAACGTCAAGATGTAACAGTAAACCTTCCGAACGGGGACGAAGTTACTTTGCAAAAAGTAAAAGTACTTGTTAAAGGCTTTGTAACAGTTGAACTCTTAGATGCAAATGACATGGTTCTCTGTGAATCAGAACCAATTCCGTTTGCTACAGCTCAAACATTCATCCTTTGTGCTCCAGATGGAACTGAACTTGATTGCCATGTTAACTTCTTTGAGTGCGATGCAACTTTAGTTTGCACAGACGTGTTCTCACAACTTGATGTATCCATTTCATTCTGCTTAGATATCCAAATGGAAGCTGACGTGAAACTAGAAGTGGAAGCTAAAATCTGCAAACCGCGTGAAGAGTTAACAGAAGCAATCAATGTTTGCGACAACAGGAAATTCCCGCCGCAATGCCCTGAAGTCTTTCCAGTACACTAATTGAACTAAGATGGCTGTTATCAAATACAGCCTCTTATTTTTTTTGTTTCAATGCAGGTACCAAGAAATGATTTGATGCTTTCCTTCATACATATGCTTTAGGGAGTTCAGAAAGGAGCGGCAAAAATGAAAAAGCAAGAAAAGCCCAATTCCGGTGAGCGCTCTCTTCAGCTGCAGCAGCAAATTCTGCATTACCGTTCTGAACTAAGCCGTATGCAGCAGCTTGTCAATGACGCAGAAAATCAAGTAAAGAAAGAGCTCATTCGGAATCAGTATTTGCAGGAAAAACTGAACGAAGCACTCCACACCCACACCGATCAGTTTGAAAAAGAGGTGTTTAAGCTTGAGAAAAAAGTGCTTACACTAGAAGTCGCTCTTGAGGAAGAAAAAAAACGGACAGCTGATCTGCGCAAAAAAATACTGATGCAGGAAGATCAGGCAAAACCTGCTGTCATAGAACCGGTTGTGCAAGCAAGCGCCCACTTTCAGACTTCCATTCTCCTTCCTCAGGAAGAGAATGACAACTTGACTTTATTTGGAGACTTCATCATAAAAAACACCGGCAATCAGCCTTTGCATCAGCCGATTATCTGTATTCAAATTACACCGCTTCTCTTTGGATCATTAAGCGGAAAAATCATCCTGCAGCGAAAAATGGATGATACAAAAATTTACGAAGATGCTGCAAATAATCATTGGAAACACGTCCATGAAAATTGGCGTGAGCGAATCCGCAGCGACAATCAATACTGGCTCCAGCCTATAAGCGATGCACCAATTAAACCAAATGATAATCTAGTTTTCTCAAGTTTTGAGATATCCTTCCCAAAAACCAGACAGCCGTCCCATAACCGTAAATGGCTTTGTTTACACCAAAGAACTGCAGAGGGGAGTGCCCTCGTTAAACAAAATCTCGATTCAATAAAGAAAAGCGGAACCGCCCGTTTAGCGCAGGAAGACAGATAAGAATCCGACAGAAAAGGCGCTTTTTGCCTTTACTGGCGGAGCCGTTCTGGCCGAGGAGCTGGGCGGTGGAGCTAGACACCAAGAAAAGCGGAGCCGCCCGTTTAGCGCAGGAAGACAGATAAGAATCCGACAGAAAAAATGCTCTTTTTTAGCCCAGCCCAGGGATTATGTGCAAAGAATACAAAAAAGAGTCTAGCGGCATAGACTCTTTTTTTAGAAGATTAATTTTTCAATGATAGATTCAAGAATCGCTGCACAGCCTGCGATCGCCAGAATGAGTATCAGCGGAGATGCGAGGTCCGGCATGTTAACGAAAATAATATACAGAAAGGCAGAAGTCCAAATACCCGTGCACCAGTAACAGCTGAGCAATTCACCGATCCACTTCTGCAGCCCTTCTCCCTTTATTTCAATATAGGAAAGTGTGCTTCCATCAGGCAAAACCTCTTCTGCTTCCTTATGAAATGGCCTTCTGATAAAAGCTGTTATTTTATCATAAACAAGCAATCTGGTAAGTCTGAAGCTCGCTAAAAACAGTAAGATAAAATCGATCCATCCAATCATATATTTCTCCTTCTCTGCAATGAATAATGATACATTTTATGAAAGGTCAGGGTGTTTATATGACTGAAGTTCGCGTTTTCTGGTTAAATATCCATACTTTCTGGGGAGGTGTTACATATACTGTTTAGTAAATGAAGCATCGAAGGAGGATATTATGAGAAAAGTAATCTTTTTTAACTTTGAAGAATCAAATGATATAAAACAAAAATTGGCCGGATTAACAGAGGGGGATGAAGTAAATGTTCATCTCGGGGAAAAAATTCATTATGAAGCCGCCTTCAAATCATACAATTCAGCTGATGAAACAGCGGCTTTTATCATCGACCGTTTTTATGAAAATGGAGGAGAACTCGCCTCTTTCAAATTAGATGAAATTACTGGCCTTGAGCTTCCGCTTAGTGAAGATACTGTTGAAGGAGAGGATGAATAAAGGGCTGTATATAACAGCTCTTTCCAGTATGAGGGGGGATGGATTCTTGTCAGATAAAGAGATCATGCCAGTCCAATACTTAAAAACATTGGAAGGAAATTATGCCCAGCTGTTTTTACTCAGCGATGGGAATCATTATGTGGTTAAATTTCATATGGTGCGGCACTACCGCAAACGGGAAATAGTAAATGAATGGCTTACAGCAAAACTTGCCCATCTTCTTGATTTGCCGAGTTTGCCAATTAAAGTTGTTCATATGCCTGAAGACTCTCTGGCAGATATACCTCCATACCGCTATTCTTCATATAAGCCAGGTAACCATCTGGCTTTTCCATTTCTGAAAAATGTAAAATCCTATGCAGAGCTTGCAATGCCTCCGCAAAAAGAAAACCTGGTAAATATGAAAGACCTGGCGGGAATGCTCGTGTTTGATCAGTGGGTGAACAATAATGACCGCAGCCGGACAAATATACTGTTTGAAGAAAAAGAAAACGGAACCTATTTCTTCTGGATGATTGATCATGGCAGATGTTTTCCTGGCATGTATAAATGGAATGAAGAAACACTTTCTCAAGAACCTGTTTACCGCGTTAAAATGCCTGTATACCAATGGGCAAGTTCGCTTATTATGGATCCCCTTTTGCTTTATGATTTCAGTGAAAAAATGAGCAATGTAAAGCAAGAGGACATTCGGGCGATTCTTGCAGAAATCCCGTCTGATTGGAATGTCACGAAACAGGAAAAAGAGAAGCTGCTTGCCTTTTTAAAAAGAGAGGGATTGCATGAGCTTCCTCAGCTTATCATGGATGCAAACAGCAAATACTTTGGCACCTAGTCAAGTGTTTTTTTATTGGATAAGAAAGTATTGCCGCACTCGTGTCAAGCTCGAGCGCTTAACCCCTCAGACAGAACGGATCCGCCATGTCTGCGCTGATCAAGGCACTTGAGCTTTTCTTAATTGCAGCAGAAAGAAAACGCAGATTTCATTCTGCGTTTATTTACAATTCTTCTTAAGAAATTTATCATACATCTCATGCTGCTTGATCAGCTGTTTTTTCAAGTCGAATCGTTCTTCAATTATATGTCTTGCAGCACGGGTATAGTCACTCCATGTTTCTTGTGAAAGGAGGAATGATTCAATTCCGTCCGAGAGCTGCTGAACATTTCTTTCTTCAATTAAATAGCCTGTGCGAAGATGAGAAATCAGCTCAGGTATTCCTGCATGCCTGGTTGATATCACGGGGAGACCAATCGCCATCGCTTCTTTAATAGCATTTGGAATGCCTTCCACATCTCCGTTTTGGGCTATTTCACTCGGCAAACAAAAAAGGTGCGCTTTTTTCAGTTCTTCTGCTATATCAAACAAGCTCATTTTCCCTAATAAAAACACAGCATCCGTTATATGCAGTTCCCTGATCAGCGCTTCGAGATTAGCTCTCTCCTTGCCGCCTCCAATGATTTTAAGCTTAATATTCGGATATGTTTCATGGACCGACTTAAAAGCTCGTATCAGTGTGTCATGCCCCTTTTTTTGAACTAGTCTGCCGACTGAAATGATGACAAACTCCCCATCAGCAGGTTTATGGCGTTCTTGAAATGGAAACACATCCAGGTCAATTCCTCCATAAAGAACATTTATTTTGCAGCTTGGAACCCCAAGCTTCAGAAGCTCATTTCCAAGATATTCACAAACAGGCACGAATAGACTGTCATGATTGACAATTGAACGGTAACGCGAAAAATTTCTATTATACAGCGCTTCGCTTTGTGCTGAACCGTCAGAACCTCGGATGCTGACTATAAAAGGAAGGTTATGCTGCATGGCAAGCGGAAAGACATCAACGGCATGCTTGCCATGATGTACATGAATGGCGGCTACCTTCTGTTCTTTAAAAAAGGCAGTTAGATCCGGAATCTCATTTATATTATAAAAAGAATCCAATGGGAAATCCGTGTCCTGCTTCCTCTGAAAGGGACCGATTACAATAGAGCGGTACAGCCCCTGATAAACCATTTGATTGTATATAAAGCGCTGATTGATTTTCACATCTTCCATTAGATAATGCGCAATTGTTTCCATCTGAGAAGATTCACTCCTCTGCTCAATGTAAAGATAAGAATTCTTCTACCTCACTCGCTCTTCATTTTTTATGTTGTAGCCTATTCACAAGATGCCCCGAAGGTATTTTGTCCTTGTAAAAAGGCCCTTATATGAGTTTTTTCTCATCTGCTGTAACCTTTCATGCTTGTTTCATAATAGGCTATGAGAGGTGGTGTTTAGAAAGGGGTTTCTACTATGAATGTTTGCGTGATTGGCGCTGGCTATGTTGGCTTAACAACTGCAGCAGTTCTCTCAGATCTTGGTCATCACGTTACATGCATCGATCAAGACACTAATAAGATTGCATCGTTGCAAAACGGCTCTATTCCAATTTTTGAACCTGATTTAGAAGATTGCGTCCAGAAAAATAAAAGCAGGCTCCGCTTTACTGACGATCTTTCATCAGGTATAAGCAATACAGAAATCATTATTATGGCAGTAGGAACACCGTCCTTACCGGATGGCAGCTCTAATTTAAGCTTTCTTTATAAAGCGATGATTGATGTGATGGACCATCTCGCTTCCTATAAAATAATCATGATAAAAAGTACAGTTCCTCCGGGTACAAATGCCTCAATCCTGGAATTGCTGAAAGAAAAAGGATATCAGCCTTCCCTATTTGACCTTGTATCAAATCCGGAATTTTTGAGGGAAGGATCAGCTCTTCATGATATGAGGTTTCCTGATCGGATTGTTTATGGCTTAGCGGAAGAAAACGAGGATTTACTTGGTAAATTAAATGAACTATATAAAGGAATTGAAGCACCCATCATCGTAACAAATTATGCTGGAGCAGAATTGATTAAATATGCTTCTAATGCATTTTTAGCTGCTAAAATCAGTTTTATCAATGAAATCGCCCGAGTTTGTGAACTATTTGGCGCGGATGTAACACATGTTGCTAAAGGGATCGGTCTAGATGCGCGAATTGGCCATTCTTTTTTGCAGGCAGGTATTGGGTACGGAGGCTCCTGTTTTCCAAAAGACTTAAAAGCGTTAAGCTTTACTGCTAAAGATAACGGGCTGCAGCCGCTCATACTGGATGCTGTTCAATCTGTAAATGCCACACAAATCAACGTCTATTTTGAAAAAATAAAAGCCATGTTTCCGGCTCTGTCCTCTATGAAAATTGCCGTACTCGGTATTGCTTTTAAACCAAATACAGATGATATCCGGGAATCCCCAGCTGTTGCATTCATTAAAAAACTGCATGAATATGGATGTACAGTGTCTGCTTATGATCCCAAAGCTGCTTTGCCAAAAGAGCTCAGTATGGTTGAGCAGACTGAGACTCCTGATGAAGCTATACTGGATGCAGATCTAATTGTTGTCGCAACGGATTGGAAGCAAATCATC
This sequence comes from Bacillus sp. V2I10, assembly GCF_030817055.1. NCBI lineage: Bacteria > Bacillati > Bacillota > Bacilli > Caryophanales > Bacillaceae > Bacillus > Bacillus sp. V2I10. The sequence continues at coordinate 4,540,568 of NZ_JAUSYV010000001.1, forward strand.
GGCCTCGACTGGAAGCAGATACGGCGTAATATGAAAGGCAGAGCAGTGATCGATGCAAGAAATTGTCTTAATCCTGTTCTCATCAGGGAAGCTGATTTAGATTATATTGGAGTTGGCCGTCTATGAGAATCGTTGTAACAGGATGCGCTGGATTTATTGGCTCTCACTTATGCGAAAAGCTGCTGGAACAGGAAGAAAATACGGTTATCGGGATTGATTGTTTTATCGGTCCCACACCAGGCTCTTTGAAAGATTTAAACATATCTAAACTGCTCCCGCATCCTCGCTTTAAGCTTATTAAAAAATCAATCATGAATATTGACTGTGCCGACCTTCTGCAAAAAGCAGATATCGTCTATCACCTTGCAGGTATTCCAGGAGTAAGAGCAAGCTGGGGAAAGGACTTTTTTCCTTATACTGAAAATAATATCCTTGCTACACAGCGTTTATTGGAAGCTGCTAAGTCTGTAGTAAGTCTCAAAAAGTTCATCTATGCTTCCACCTCGTCTATTTATGGATACAAACATGGAATGGTGCCTGAGGATGCGATGCCCGATCCGCTCTCGCCTTATGGGGTAACAAAGCTTGCAGGTGAGCATTTATGCTCCGTTTATCATCAGAACTTTGAAGTTCCTGTTACGATTTTGCGTTATTTTACCGTGTATGGTCCAAGACAGCGGCCAGACATGGCATTTCACCGCTTCTTTAATCAAATTCTAACGGATCAGCCGCTCACTTTATTTGGAGACGGCACTCAATCCCGTGATTTTACGTACATTGATGATTGCGTTAAGGGAACAGCTGCTGTCATGAACGCAGAGAATACCATCGGAAAAATTTTTAACATCGGCGGAAAGGAAAGAGCAGCCATTCATGAAATCATAAGTGAAATTGAAAAAATTGCAGGCAAGAAAGCTGTCATACGGTATTTAGATGCAGCTACCGGCGAACCGAAGCACACTCATGCAGATATCTCTCACGCAGCGAAGGTATTAGGCTATTCACCTGATATTTCCCTTCGCGAAGGGCTTATAAAAGAATTTGACTATATGAAGGTCATTTTAAAAGGAGAATCGCCATGAATCTCGCTTTTATCTGCACGGAAAAACTGCCCGCACCAGCTGTGAAAGGAGGTGCCATTCAGCTTATGCTGGACGGCATCTCCCCTTATTTCAGCCAAAAGTACAGCGTCACAATTTATTCGATTACAGACCCTCTTCTCCCTGCTGAAAATACGGAGAACGGCATTGTGTATATTCGTTTTCCAAGGTCATCCTTTCATGAGGAGACAGCACGTGATCTAAAGGGAAAATCTTTTACACATATTCATGTTTTTAATCGCCCGAACGAAATTTGGAGATATAAACAGGCTTCCCCTGACAGCAAACTGATTCTCAGCCTGCATAACGATATGTTCTCAACGAGAAAACTAAAACCCAATCAGGCATTGACAGCCATTCAAGACTGCGATGCAATCACAACAGTGAGTGAATACATTAAACGCACTGTCACCGTCCGCTATCCGGAGGCAGAAGAAAAAACTCATGTTGTATACTCTGGCGTTGATTTTTCAAAGTTTTATCCCAGCGGGTCTCCTAAAGGCATCAAAATTAAGGATTTATGGAGGAATAAGTACGGACTGCAAAATAAAAAAGTGATCCTTTTTATCGGCAGATTAAGCCGGACTAAAGGGCCCCACCTTTTAATAAGAGCAATGGAGGAAGTCATTAAAGAGCACCCTGACGCCGTTTTAGTCATTGTCGGAGGAAAATGGTTCAGTGAAAATGGAATAAATGAATATGTTCAGTACTTATACGATGAATCAGAGCCTTTAAAAAAACATATCCTTTTTACAAAATATATACCTTCTGAAGAAATACCAAAAGTACTTCTGATGGGAGATATGCTCGTATGCAGCTCGCAGTGGCATGAACCTTTGGCGAGAATTCATTACGAGGCCATGGCAGCCGGTCTGCCGATTATCACCACTGATCGCGGGGGAAATGCAGAAGTAATCATCAATGATATGAATGGCTATGTGATCAAAGAGTATGATCAGCCGGAGGCATTTGCAGCACGCATCTCATACTTCCTTACGAACAGCACTCTTTCTGCATCTCTAGGGACAAATGGACGGCGCTATGCTGAAAAGAATTTTTCATTTATAAAGACAGCAAGAAAACTGGAACAAATTTATATTAACGCTTAAAAGAACCGGCTGAATGGCTGGTTCTTTTAATTTTCGGCATCCTGATTCGGCCTATAATAAAAAAAGATATCAGCAAGCTGATATCCCAGGCTGTCGACAAAGTCGGCAGCTATTTTCTTTATCTAGATGAGGTTCAAGATATAGTATGATTTTTTTGAATAGATATCAATATATGCAAAATTTAAGAAACAAAAACCCCTTTCTTCTTCAATAATTTCTCTGGAAAAGGGGTTTGTCTACACTCTGAGATATCAGCAAGCTGATATCCGAACTACTAACCTTCAACCTAAAAACAAAACTTTGTTTTTTCGCGCTGAAGGCCCTGATTTTGATTTTCTTCTTGATGAGGTAAAGCGAAGACCCGATTGTTCTTGGTTTTTGCTTGATTGATTTGAACCCTGATCACTTTGATTAAATAAATCGATTAATTTATCGTAGCTGTATACTTGTTTTGCTCTGCTTCCCGTAAACTTCACTGAGTCGCTTAATGATTGGTCTGAAGCAGCAGGCTCCTGCGCTTGTTCAGTTACAAGGCCAGCTGCTGGGAACATATCTTCAGCTTTAACAGCTGGCTCCTGTCCTTGTTCAGTCACATGACTAACTGCTGGTAACATATCTTCAGCTTTAACAGCAGACTCCTGCGCATATTCAGTCACATGGCTAGCTGCAGGGAGCAAATCTTCAGCCTTAACAGCAGTCTCCTGTTCCTCTGTTTTCGTCATCTCAGCTGCAGCCTCTTGGCTTAAAGATTGAACGGTCTCTTGCATCACTTCGTTTATTGGCTCAACACTCATAATTGCTTCTTGAGGCTTCCGTTTTTTTAATGGCAATTCAATCAGCTCTACATTTCCATTTGCAGGCTCTGCATGCCGTATTTTATACTTTGACAAGAAAGTCTCTGGATCTTCAAGCATCGTTTCATATTCAGCTGAGCTCCATCCCATCGGACCAGGAGGAGAAAATGAAAAGTTCACTAGTTCCACTTTTGGAATTTCACTGAATTCTGAGTGATTCGTACTCATCTTGCTCACCCTCCTTTATGCTTTAATTTTCGAATATAACCCATCGAAATCAGTTAAGAATTCATGCTTTGACTGCTCAACAGAAATAATGTTCTGCAGGGCCCATATATATTTCTCATCTGACCAGGATGTTTTTTGACCGAGGAAATACTTATGAACGATCGAACAGTATAAATGAGGAAACTTCAAATCTGTCCATAAAACCCTGTACTGATCTTTCGTAAGAGGATTCGTCTTGTCATACGTTCTTAATAACTCAATGACCAGCTCAGAATCCCAGACTGACATTTTTTTCAAAACCTTATTTAAAATCACTCTCAAATCCCTGGATGGCAAATCAGATGTAATGGAATGCAGTTCTTTCATTGCAAGGCCATCTTCCGTCTCAATAAAACGGGCAAGCGTAAAGTCCTGCTGGCAAAACATTCCCGATTCTAGGCATTCAAGAGACCATTTCTCATAATGGCCTTCATCGAGTTCCGCAAGAGCCTGCTTGCCGCGGAGAATCATTTCATCAATTGATTCAATCACCATTTTTGCGAAGGGATCCTGCAGCCACGTTTGTTCTGCATCAGGTTCGATGACAGCCGGAGCTGGAAGATTGTTTTCTTTATCCGATTTTAAAGCGAGCATTTTATTTCCTTCAAGTTCCTGCAGCTTCCATCTGAATAATTTATGCCATTTGCCGAGGCGGCTTCTTTTTTTGCTCATTTCATCCGGCATATAGCCAGCTGAGGTTTGATGGAATTTTCCAATGAACTCCATGATTTGGAGCATTTGTCTTTTATCATAATAGAGAACTTCTTTTCCTTCTTGCAGATCATACAGGACATATGCTGAATTATCAGCTCCGACACAGATTGCCCCTGCTTTTGTACGATGTATGCCTGCAATTGGCAGACCATTGTCCTGCAGATGCTCATGCCCTTCTGCAATCAGCAGCATCCTTGCAGGCTTCATGACAACTCTCTTTAAAATTTTCACACCCTGACCCGTCTCTACTTTCCAAGTCGTACGCCCGCTTTTGTTGGTTAAAAGGGTTATCGACTGTATATCAAAAGGGTACAAGTTTAGGATATTCATTTGGAGCTCATGATTGTTTAGTTCTGTATCCAAGATGTTTCACCCTCTCTATCTTCCATTTTCATAAACTCTAAGTAAATTCCCGGCTACTGTGTTCCAGCTGAATTCACGCTCTGCTTTTGATCTTCCGTATCTTCCCATTTCATTACGTTTTCCAGAGCTGTCAAGCAGGGAGTTTATGGCTTCAGCATAAGCAAGAGGTTCTTCAAAATTATTGACAACCTTACCGTTTCTGCCTTCATCAATGACTTCCGGATTTCCTCCGCGGTTGCTTGTAATGATTGGAAGACCGCAGGCCATAGCTTCGTAATGAACGCGTGCCAGCGGTTCCTGCCATTGCGATGAACATACAAAAATGTCTGACATGGCATATAGAGTTGGTATGTTTTTCGGCTGAACAAACTGAATGAATTGAACATTTTCAGGATACATGGCCCCGAGTGTATATAAATGTCTGACATAGTTGTTGACTTCATTGTCGCCAAACCATTTTGAGCCGATGAAAACCATGACAGTATCAGGATGTTTTTCAAGGATCTTAGGCATTGCCTGCAAGAGGATATGAGGTCCCTTTACTTTACTTAAACGTCCTACAAATAAAATGATTTTCTGATTCTTCAGATTTAATTCAGAACGCACTCTTTCTTTGAGCCTTCTGCCTTCCTGCGTCCAGTCCGGAAAATAAGTCTGCAGGTCTACACCAGAATAAACGGTTCTTACCTTCCCTTTTGCCTCAGGGAATCTGTCTGTAATGGTACGGCCAATATAATCGCTGACCGTTACGATTTGAGCGACAGCTGTAATACAGGCTCTGCCCTCTTCATCCGTCATTTTTTCAACGGCGAACATCTCATTGTGAACACTTAAAATCCATTTCGTATTCGGGGACTGGGCATGCAGTGCTGGAATCCAGGCTGGTCTGTTGCACAGGTGAACCACATCGTACTTTGTGTTTTTTAAATGCTCCCCTAGAAAAGACAGATATTCGCTTTGTGCAAAACGTATATAATGAACACCATTTCTCGTTTCTTTTTCTGGTAGATCTGGATGCTGAATTGAAAGGATTGTCACTTCATGTTTTTGTGCAATAAGAGGGGCAATGGAATCCAGGTAGATCTGGATTGCTCCTCCTTTTATTGCGGGAACAGGAAGTTTTTCAGTCGCTATTAATGCAATCTTCATACGTTACCTCCATTCGTCTAGTAAGCCCTTATCTTAAAATACGAAAAAACAGGGAGTATGTGCTTTTCTTCATGTAACATTTTCAAAAAAGGCGATTTGATTATTTTTTAATCTTTTTTCAGACGGCTGCAATTATCCTAGGACAAAAAACAACCTTTTCTCATAATCTATGAAGTAAAAGGATGGGATGGTGACCATATTGGAAGAAAACGCAAACACAGGATCCTTTCATGATTCAGCAAAGGATACGGTAAATATTTTTTCACTTATTGATCAAAAAAAAGCTGCAGACAATGCACCTAATCAAACAATAGAAGCACCAAAGCAAACAATAGAAACAGATTCAGCTGAACAAGTCGTGCTAAGCTCAAAAAAGCCCCAAAAAAACAAGAACAAATCAAAGAAAAAAAAGGCTTCGGTCAAATTTTTATCTGAAGCGGCGACCGAACAAAAGCTGGTCAAAAAAGCATTTGAAGAATCATCAGCAAAAAGAATAGAAAAAGAAACAGCAGCAGAGAAAGAAAACACTGTCTCTGCTGAGCTTAATGCGCCAAAAGCAAAGAAGGAAAAAAAGAAAAAGAAACCGATGTCACCTGAGGCAAAAGCAAGAAAAGAAAAACAAAAAACAACTGATGATTTTATCGCAGCACTTGATCCATTTACTGAAAAAATCCTTAAAGAAGCTAAAATGAAAAAAGAGGATCGTAAGGAAGAGAAAGAAGAAGAAGTATACGTTCTCTCTCCTGAAGAAGAAGCCAAACTTGTTAAGCTTGCGGAATACATTATTGGGAGCTGGGACGTTCAGGTTGACCGGATTGAAGTCATTCAAGGCGGTCAAATGGCACTCGTATGGAAAATTCACACGAGCAATGGACCGGTCTGTTTAAAGCGGATACACCGTCCTGAGAAGAAAGCATTATTCTCCATTAATGCACAGAATTACTTAGCCGAAAAAGGCGGCAGAGTACCGGGAATCATCCGCAATAAACAAAACGATCTCTTTACAAAACAAGGTCCTTTTTTATTCGTTCTTTATGACTGGATTGAAGGCGGCGTATTTGATTTAGCAGTGGATCCGGATCTGGAAGTGGTTATGAAAGGCCTGGCGGAATTCCATCTTTGGTCTGAAGGTTATCATCCGCCAGAAGGCATTCCTGTGTTTAAAAAGCTCGGACGCTGGCCAAATCACTATATTAAAAGATGTCAGCAAATGGAGTCATGGAAAGTTATCGCCCAAAATACTCCAGATAACCCGTTCTCTCAATTGTATCTGCAGGAAATTGACTATTTCATCGAACAGGGGCGCCAAACCCTTGACCGCCTGATGAATTCAAAGTATGTCCCTTGGATTGAAGAACAGTCTGCAAATCCAACCCTTTGCCATCAGGATTATGGCGCAGGAAATACTGTGCTTGGGAATGACGGCAAGATTTGGGTCATCGACTTAGATACGGTCTCTTATGATCTTCCTATCCGCGACCTGCGAAAAATGATTATACCTTTACTTGATACTACAGGAGTGTGGGATGAATCAAGATTCCAATTAATGATGAATGCTTATGAAAGTGTCAATCCTTTAACGTCTGAACAAAAAGAAGTGATGTATATCGATATGCTTTTCCCTTATGAAATGTATGATATTGCTCGGGAAAAGTTCGTCAGAAAAACAGATATGTTCCCAGAAGAGCTTGCTCAGGCTTTCCAGTATGAAAGAATCAAAGAAGCACATTTAAACAGCTTAATTAATTCATAAAGCCAATCAAAAGATGATTTCAGCTGCTGGCTGCTGTCATCTTTTTTTTTTGAAAAAGACCGTATCATGTTGAGTTAAACCATCATTCTTGGTACAAATCCATATCATTCAAGTTATTCATTATTTTAATTCTAAATGAATACATTCGTAAGAGACTAAAAAATAATGTGAGGTGTTTGAAAATGAATAATCAGGAATCTTTCTCCGCTGTTAAAACCTATATTCCTTTTCACAGCCAATTCGATCCCTGTCCGCCGATCGGCAAAAAATACTACTCGACTCCCCCAAACTTATATCTGGGATTTCAGCCGCCCAATCTTCCTCAATTCTCCCCATATGAAGCCTTAAAAAAAGGTACATTATGGCCTGTTTTTTATGATTATTATGAAAATCCATATAAAAAAGGAGGAAGCTAAAGATGGCTAAAACACTTCCGCCAGAATACTATCAGAAGTTAGAGGAAATCCAGGCGGTTGATTTTGTTCTTGTCGAACTAACCTTATATTTAGACACGCATCCTGATGATGCTCAGGCTATCTCCCAATATAACCAGTATGCACAATATTGCAGACAAATCAAACGTACGTTCGAATCTCAATTTGGACCTCTCAGTCAAGGAAGTCCTAATCCTTCAGGTGAATACTGGACATGGAAAAGCGGTCCATGGCCATGGCAAGTATGACGAAAGGAGAGGATCAGAATGTGGACATATGATAAAAAGCTGCAATACCCTGTAAGAGTCAGTACATGCAACCCTACTTTGGCCAAATTTTTAATTGAACAATATGGAGGAGCGGACGGTGAGCTTGCTGCTGCATTGCGTTATTTGAATCAGCGCTATACCATTCCTGATAAAGTCGTCGGGCTTCTTACAGATATTGGAACGGAGGAATTCGCCCATCTTGAAATGATTGCGACAATGATTTATAAATTAACAAAAGATGCAACCCCCCAGCAATTGAAAGAAGCAGGTATTGGAGATCATTACGTAAATCATGACAGCGCATTGTTTTACCAAAATGCTGCTGGAGTTCCTTTTACTGCTTCATATATACAGGCAAAAGGAGATCCTATTGCTGATTTATACGAAGATATTGCAGCAGAAGAAAAAGCCCGTGCTACCTATCAATGGATTATTGATATGTCTGATGATCCTGATTTAAATGATTCTCTCAGATTTCTAAGGGAACGGGAAATCGTGCATTCTCAGAGGTTTAGAGAAGCAGTAGAAATTTTAAAAGAAGAAAGAGACAGAAAAAAGATCTTTTGAGAACAAAAAAGAACCCCGGAAAACCGGGGTTCTTTTATAAATCTTTTAAAGTGATAGCCTGAATCTCGTATAACGGAATCTTCTCACCATTAATCAAAACACACTCATCTTTATATTCTGTTACTTTTCCAATATGAGTCTTTACATTTGTACTGATGCTGCAATTTAAACTGGAGAGTCTCTCAGGTAAATTTAGAAGCAGTTCAATTTTCTCTTTATTTGTAAGATCGTTAAACGAATGCAGAGGCTTTGTCAGCCTTTTTTCTTTCAGCACTGCAGACTCAGCTTTCACTTCCTCGCTCAATACTGGCTCTTCATGTACCGCTGCTGTTTCTGCCGGCAGATCTTTTCTTAAGACATATGTTTTTTGCATAGAAGTTAAAACAGGTTCCAATTCCGGCTGAACGATATACAGCAGCGGAGGATTTTTAACAGATTGATGCTTTTTCACAGACGTCCCTCCTCATGTTCATGCTCTACAAAGAAGTATATGCGGGGAGATCCGTTTTATGATGAGTGTGTTAAAGTGATACTTTCATAAATTTGCTGACGTCTTTGAATCCCATTTGTTCATATAGTTTCATCGCTTTTAGGTTATGTGCATACACATTCAGCCTAACATCGCTGTACCCGTTTTTTTTGAATTCTTTTATTGCTTCCTCCATCAATAACTTGGAGTATCCCTTGCCTCTGTATGGCACTTTTACATATAGATCATTAATCCAGCCAATTTCATCTCCCGTCAAGAAATCGAATGCTTTATCAATCATAATCCAGCCAAGCATTGTGCTGCCGTCCATCAAGCAAACAAAATAAGCTTGATATTTTGCGGAATGTTCATAGGCTTCAATCATTTTTTCCTTATTATCGTCTGAAACGTGATTGGTTGCTTCCCTGCGGTTTTCTCCTGCTAATTCGTAAATTTCTTCTAATTCGTCTGAAGCTGCCAGTTTAAATGTTAACCCCATAATTGGTCACTGTCCTTTTTTATCATCTGCAGCCTGAGCTTCCAATGCTTTTTTTAAATGCTGAAGATGATCTCCATCTTCTTTTTTCATAATCTTCACAAATACCGGCTTAATGAGTTTCATTGTGAATTTTTTCGCATTGATTTCACATACAAAACGGATTGTCGTCTGATTTCCTGATGCAGAAAACGTGTAATGATAGATGGCTTCCATCCCTTTCATTTCACTTTTAACTGAGTACTTTGCGCTCTGAACATACTCAATAAATTCAATAACCGCTGAAGCCTCTCTTCCCCTTATTTCACGGGTTTCTCTGTATTTCGTGCCTGCTTGAACAGGTCCATCCGTCAGCTTCTCTACTTTCGTCACATTTTGCATAAACAGAGGGGCATTTTCAACGTCAGCGGCAAATTTGAATACTTTGTCAAGCGGTGCATTTACAGTGACTTGATCTTGAAATTCACTCATGCAATAATCAATCCTCCTTATGATTAGGATTTATTCCTTATCGATATTTTATCAGACTAGAAGACGCAGCATCGACAAGCAAAAACTTATTTGTTTCAGGAATAAAAAAACCGCCTCATTTAAAAGGACTAAAAGGTCCCGTTTAGGAGGAGAAAAACAGTAAATTCTCTTTAAATTGAAGGTAGTATGTCAGTGGAAATGGTTAAGGATAAAACTAGTTTTGGGTACTCATAGAATGCGGATGATATCCTGAAACAACAAAAAAACGGATACAAATTGCTGTGCAATTTTGTACCCGTTTTCTTCTGTATTTTGCTGTTTCTCCCTCAAACCGGAACATGTTATAAGAGGGGGCTTGCTTTGATTAACCTAAAATATGATATCCGGAGTCTACATGAAGATTTTCTCCAGTCATCCCTCTTGCAAGGTCGCTGAACAAGAAAAGTGCTGTATCCCCTACTTCTTCAGGAGTTGTTGTACGGCGCAGCGGTGCGCGTTCTTCGATATCTTTCAGAATGGAGTTAAAATCGCTGATTCCTTTAGCAGAAAGCGTACGGATTGGGCCGGCAGAAATTGAATTCACGCGAATGCCGTCTTTTCCTAAATCGCTTGCCAAGTATCTCACACTTGCATCAAGTGATGCCTTCGCAACTCCCATAACGTTGTAGTTAGGAAGGACTCTTTCTCCGCCAAGATATGTGAGTGTCACAATGCTTCCGCCCTCTGTCATCAAGCCTCTTGCAGCTTTTGCCACAGCTGTCAGTGAATAAGAGCTGATATTGTGAGCAAGCAAAAATCCGTCGCGGGTTGTATTCATGTATTCTCCGCTCAATTCTTCCTTATGTGCAAACGCGATGCAATGTGCAATTCCATGAATAACACCTACTTCATTTTTAATCGCTTCAAAACAAGTGTCAATTTCAGCATCATTTGTTACATCACAAGGAAGGACAATCGAATCATTGCGGTCAAGTGTTTCAACTAAATCACGCACTGATTTTTCAAGGCGTTCACCTGCATATGTAAAAATAAGACGCGCTCCTGCCGTATGAAGAGAACGGGCAATTCCCCAGGCAATGCTTCGTTTGTTTGCGACGCCCATTACGACTACATTGCGTCCAGCTAATGATAAATTCATTTGGAATCCTCCTAATTAATACATGTTATTAGTACCTGGTTATAAGTATAGCATGCTATTTGCTGTTTTTCTAGACCGCTGCTGGATTTCATGAATGAACCTGGATCATTTCAGCAAATTAAAAGAGCATTTTAAGTCCCGTCAAAACGATTCCGATGAAAAATCCGCACACTGCACCGTTCACACGGATCCACTGTAAATCTTTCCCTACATTATTTTCTATCATATCAATTAATTTCTCATCATCAAGTTTGTTTAAATTCTCTTCGACCAGTTTACCGATTTTCGAATGATTTTTTTCAATAAAAAGAGTAATTTGTTCCTGTATTTTGTTCTCGATTGCATCTGTTTTTTCTTTATCAGCACTTATTTTTCCGATTAATTGATCAGCAAAAGGCATAAGATAATCGTCCATAAATGAACCTTCTTCAATGATCTCTAAAGCTTTTACTTGCGTTTTCTTTAAGATTATCATCAGATTTTCTGAAGGGTCCCACTCTAAAATCAAACGGTCTATTTCCTCTAATAAAGCATGATTTTCCTGAATGCCGAGCAATTCTTTTCGAACGCGACCAAGGATGGCCTTACGATATTCACTCTCAGGATTCCTCAAACCGAAAATAACATTCAGGATAATATCCTGAAGAATCTTTCCGAGTTTTTCTTCATTTACAATATTCCGGAAGGATTTTATGGCAAATTGCAAAAAACCATCAGCTTGTCCATTATCAATGGCCTTCATCGCAAATCTGCCAAACTCCTCCCGTTGATCACGTCTTGATGCCCATTCCTCTAATTTTAAAAGGAAATAATCCAGGCTCTTTTCATCATATTTCCGTTCAAGAACCTGATGAATGAGAGCTTTAAGCATCTTTAATACTTCATCTGACGTTAAATAACCTTTCAGCTGCTTCTGAACAAGGGGAGCAAGCTTTCCCAAATCAGCACTTTCAATCATTTGGATAATGAACGATTTCATTGTTTTTTTGAAAGAATTGGAATGTACCTCTTTTTCAAGAATAGGCAGCAGCTTTTCTGTCAGATTTATTTGTGATAATTTCGTTTGAATGCTTTCTTTTGACAGCCAGTCATTTTCGATTGTGTTAACAAGTGCCCTAATCATCCTGTTTCGATTTTTAGGCAGTAACGCGGTGTGAGGGATAGGCAAGCCGAATGGGTGTCTGAACAAAGCTGTAACAGCAAACCAGTCTGCTAATCCGCCGACAAGCCCTGCTTCAAATCCTCCCTGCATAAATTCACCAGCGACAGTTCCCTGAAAAGGGATCGATGCAGCAAACCCTGCTCCCATAACAGCAAGTGATATTCCGGCTAAGTTCTTTGATTTATTAGACACATAATCTACCTTCAATCTATTTAAAATAATGGTTAAATCCATGCTAGTCTAAAATTAGAAAGAAATCCAATAAATCTATGTCCTTTTACAGAAAAAACTGGCCAAAGCATGGCCAGTTTCTTTTCTTGTATTCTTACAGGCTTGTTACCCCAAATATCGCTGATAAATCTTCTTGGCTTCAGCCATGTCTTTTGTTCCATGAATCAGGGCACGGCCGTCACGGAATACGACAATCCTCTGATGTTCTGTCTGAAATGAAAGTAAATACGGATTTGCAGTGATTTCTGTTACCGCTCTTCCAAGTGCTTTTGCAAGCTCCTTAAAGTTCATTTCTTTAGAGACTGCCGGCCTGATTTGAACCGTATCTCTGCCGCAGAGAACCGACATTTTCACACTGTTGCTGCGTGATAAAAATGGATAAACGGCAGAGTCCCCGCATGATGGACAGGCTTCATCTTTTAGTGCATGCACTTTTATTTGTGAAAATTGATTTCTCCAAACATCAAAAGAAAGCAATTCTTTTCTTACCTGATCCGAGGCCCCGGTTAACAATTTCAGTACTTCCCCTGTTTGATAAGAGGCAACCATTTGGACCGCCGGACTAATAATGCCAACTGTATCGCATGTCTGGCCTTCCATTGGAATTTGCTTTAAAAGGCAATTCAAACATGGCGAGAGCCCCGGTATGATTGTATAAGTGAGGCCGTAGCTTCCGACACATGCCCCGTAGATCCACGGAATGCCCTGCTTAAGCGCTGCATCATTTATAACAAGACGAGTTTCAAAGTTATCCGTTGCATCTACAATAACGTCTGCATGCTGACTGAATGCAAAAATATTATCAGCTGTTACATCTTCAATGACCGCATGGACTTCCACTTCATGATTAATCTTTGAAAGTCTTTGTTTTGCAGCAGCAGCTTTAGGAAGACGCAAAACCGCATCTTCTTCAGTGTAAAGCTGCTGGCGCTGCAAATTGCTCCATTCGACGTAATCACGGTCCACAATCGTTAGTGTGCCGACACCCGCACGAACAAGCATTTCTGCATTTGCTGTCCCAAGAGCTCCAGCGCCGATGATTAACACATGACCATTTCGAATGTTCTGCTGTCCTGTTTCTCCTATTGGAGAGAATAAGATTTGCCTAGAGTACCGTTCCATTTAGGATGTAATCATTCCTTCTTCCGGGCTGCTTGCAGATGCATAGGTTTTTACTGGTATTCTGCCTGCCTCAAAGCTTAATCTTCCTGCTTCAATGGCAAGCTTCATCGCCGTTGCCATTTTGACCGGATTGCCTGCAGCTGAAACAGCAGTGTTTAACAGCACACCATCCGCTCCAAGCTCCATCGCTTTTGCAGCATCTGCAGCTGATCCAATCCCTGCATCCACAATAACCGGCAGATTCGTTTGTTCGATAATAAATGATAGATTCAAAGGATTGATAATGCCCTGTCCTGAACCGATTGGAGACGCGCCTGGCATAATCGCATGAACGCCTGCTTCTTCAAGTCTCCTCGCAAGCACGACATCATCAGACGTATAAGGAAGTACAATAAATCCTTCCTTGACAAGCTCCTCACTTGCTTTTAAGGTTTCAACAGGATCGGGAAGCAATGTTTTCGCGCACCCGATAACTTCTACCTTAATCATATCACATAACCCTGAAGCCTTAGCGAGTTTTGCGATTCTGACAGCTTCTTCAGCCGTTTTCGCACCAGCTGTGTTCGGCAGCAGCGTGTAGCGCGAAAGATCAAGCTGCTCCAGAAAATTAGGCTGAGACGGTTCAAAAATATTCATTCTTCTCACCGCAAATGTTAAAATATCAGCTTCAGCCGCTTTTACCGCTTCTTTTTGAATGTCAAAAGAGGGATACTTTCCCGTTCCAAGCAGCAGTCTTGATTGAAAGGTTTTTCCCGCAATCGTTAACATAAATTATCCTCCTCCTACAAAATGAACAATTTCAAAAACATCCCCATCATTAATAACTGTTTTCGCGTATTCTTTTTTGTCTATTATTTCTGAATTATGTTCCACAATGACGATTCTTTTGCTCACCTCATAAAAAGCAAGCAAATCTTGAACGGTCCGCACAGAAGACTGCATATCGATCATGCTGCCATTCACTTTGATGTTCATAGTTTCACCCCATCTGCACGGTCCATTCTAAAAGCATGAACGTATTCATCAGCTGCCGGTCTATTAAAAAATAAATCTCTGATCATTTCACCTGTTTTGGGAGCGAGGAGGATGCCATTTCGGAAATGCCCTGTTGCCACAAAGAGATTCGGTATGCCCTGATGCTTGAAAATAAATGGCTTGCCGTCGGCTGTTCCCGGCCTTAATCCGGCCCATGCACGATGAAAACAGGCATTTTCAATTGCCGGCATAATTGTAACTGCTTTTTTCATGAGAGCAGCGATTCCTTGTACGGAAGGCTCAGTATTCCAGGTTCCTTCTTTCATCGTTGCCCCAATAACTATAGTTCCGTCAAGCTTTGGCACAAGATAACAGCTTTCATGAAAAACAGTAGACGATAGTTTTCTATCTTTCAGTGTCACAGACAAACATTCTCCCTTAACAGGATGAACAGATATATTACGTGTGAAATCCTTTATCAGCCGGCTGCTCCATGTGCCATTTGCAAGTATAAGAGCTTCGCAAAAAAATGTATCTTGAGGCGTTTCAATTTCATAGTGTGAGCCTTCAAATCTGCTGACTTTGTATACTGGTGTGTTTTCAAAGATTTTTCCGCTCATCAGCTGAATGGCTTTTGTAAAGGCTTTGCACAGTGCAGCTGGAGTAAGCTTTCCATCTTTTTCAATTTTCAGAGCCCCGTAAATCGCATCTGTTAAGTCTTTTTCATATTCTAGGACTTTTTCTTTGGAATGCCATTCTACATCCTTTTCTATTTCTGCTCTTTTTTTCAAAGAATCGGCTTCCTCGGCCGACATTGCCAGTTTGTACATTCCATTGTATTGAAGCTGTATATCAATTCCGCTTTCCAGCAGCAAATCATGAGCTAATTTTGGATAAAGCGCCTGGCTTTCTTTAGCAAACCTGAAAAAAGCATCATCCTTTTCAGTTTCAGTATGGGCTCCAAGCATACCCGCCGCAGCACTGGATGCTCCGCTGCCTGTTTTTCCGCTTTCAAATACCGCAACTCGAAGACCGGATTTCGCTAAATAATAGGCAGAGGCAAGCCCAATGACTCCTCCGCCGATAATGCCAGCATCAAATAAAGGCTTCAATGGCCCATCCCCCTTTTTAAATGATCAGCAAGTTCAAGTGCCGCATGATTTGGCTGATCCGCTGAAAAAACATAGGACATCACGGCTGCTCCCTCAATCTTTAAATCTATTAGATCAGGAATGACAGCAGGAGTGATCCCTCCAATTGCAATGACTGGAATGCTGACAGATTCCGCTATTTCCGTAAGCTTGCTTATCCCTCTTGCTTCTAGACCATTTTTTGATGATGTTTGAAACACATGCCCGAAAAGGAGGCGATCTGCCCCATTTTCAGCACAATATACTGCTTCAGCAGCAGTGTGGACGGAACAGCCTACCGAAAGATGCGGGAAGCGCTGTTTCACCAGTTTCACATTGAAGCTGTGCGATGGGAGCTGAATCTGGTGCAAACCAGAAAGAACAGCTGCATCCACACGGTCATTCATAACAAGCTTTGATTTTGGCACCCCATTTTGATGGAGCGCTTCAATCAAGTCGATCAGTTCTCCAGCCGATTTATTCTTTTCTCTAATATGAATGGCATCTGCAGCTGTATGTATATCTGAGATGATTTTCACGAGCTCTGCAGCAGTGTGCCGTCCATCTGTGACAAGATGCAATTTCACTTTTGCATCAGCATGGTTTGTGTATCATCCCACGCTTCCATCTTTTCCGCCATATCCCAAAAACGATATTCATACATCGAGCTGATGAGGAAGTTTTCCTTCATCATTTGTCTCTCATGATCGCTTGCACGCAGAGCAAGCTCGTCAAATCTTGCAACCTGCTCGAGGACAAGCTCTTTAAACCAATCACCGTGATAAGTCGCAATCCATTTCTCATAAACTTCATCACCAGGCTTGCAATCTTTCAGGTGCTCCCCGACTTCATAATAGAGCCAGTAGCATGGAAGCAGAGCTGCAATGATTTCACCAAGATTTCCTGTGGCAACTGAACGGTACATATGGGAGGTGTAAGCATACGCAGTCGGCGATGGTTTAAATTCCTTCCGTTCGGTGTCCGTGATCCCAAGCAGGACAGAAAATTGCTGATGCAAAGATAGCTCTGCCTCATAGGTACCCTGTGAATGAACGGACATCCGGTACGTTGTATGCAAGTCAGGGGCCATCGCCCCTGCAAAAGCCTGGACTTTTGCAAAATGGGTTAAGTAATAAGAGTCCTGCATCACATAATATTTAAATTTCTCTTTTGAAAGGCTGCCTTCGCCAATCCCTTTTACAAAAGGATGTTCAAAGCTTCCTTCCCACCATTTATTTGCATACTCCCGGCATTCTTTTGAAAATGACATGTTTTGTTCCTCCTCATTTTTAGTATAAAAACGGCAAAAAACCACTTTTCGCATAGAAAAGTGGTGTATAAATAGACCTTTACACCACTTCCCTACGCTGGGTTTAGCCAGATCAGGTTCGGAGGGTCTTGAAGGCAAACTTCAATCTCAGCCCTTCTAAAAGGGCTCCCCTAGCGGTCGTTCATATATTATTTTAGAAATATTCACATGTACATCATACCATGTTCAAAGAAACTTTCAAGTCATAATAATCAACTTTTATGGAACTCAAGCTCCTGTCTGAGCTCATCCACATATTCAGCAGATCCAGTCAGAATCAGTAAATCTCCGCGTTTCAGCTCTGTATCCCCATGCGGCACAATCGATTCATTTTCCCTGAAAATACGGACAAAAATGACGTCGCCTGTAAATGGAAAGCTGCGGAGCACCATGCCATCGTAGCGTCTGTTGTTCATTTTTATCTGATAAAGCGCTGAATCGTTATTGGTCAAAATCTTCATGATGCCAGGTGCTTCAATAAGAGCCCTTAGCAGGGTTTTAGTAGACAGCAGAACAGAGAAGACATCAATGTCTTTCGCTCTTAGCTGCTCGTCTAATAACGGTGATGAGATGCTGGCAATCACCCGCCCAACTTCAACCTCTTTTGCAAATAGAGCGATTTCAGCATTCGTATCCTCATCACCAGCAGCAGCAATAAGGATATCAGCTTCAAATACTCCCTGGGACTGCAGGGTCTCGATTGAGTAATCTTCAAGCTCCTCAATTTGAAACAATGATTCAGCGATCTGCTGATCATTTTTATCGACATGAGTATGATACACCGTTGTATCGTACATTTTCGGATTTAACTCGCGCGTCACTGGAAGTGTCATTTGATTGGCTCCTATAAAAGCTACCTTCAGCTTCTTTTGCGAAGACAGCTGTTCAGGGAATAGCTTCTTAAACCCAATCGGAGTAAAAATACTCGTCAGAACAGCCGTTAAAATGAGCGCACCCGACATTTGAGCATCAATCACATTTACTCTTTCTCCAATGGTAGCTGCCGCAATAACAAGGGATAATGTTGATGTCAGCAAAAATCCTGAAGCAAGCGTTGTTTTTGTGTCATACCATCTCTTCAGTAAATAAATCGGCACAATTTTAGAGATCAGCAGCGCAATAAACAGCAATGGGATCAGCATTAAAATTTTTGGATCCTTAAACAGCGACCATACATCAAGATCGACACCAACCATAACAAAGAAGATCGGTATCAAAAATCCGTACCCGAAGGAATCCATTTTCTGAACCATTTCTTTATTTGGGGAAAGCAGTGAGACTAGAACACCCGCTAAAAACGCTCCTAATATGTTTTCTGCCCCGATTGTTTCTGATAAGGCAACAAGGACAATGATCAGAGTGAAAATAGCTCTTGTCCCAATTTGAATCGTGCCCTTAGACATCGTTTCTATGAATGATCTGCTCTGAAAGGTTTTGCCGAGAAAATATAAAGCAATTCCAGCACCAAATAACAGCAGAAGCAGCCATGTATTTGTATTTTCTCCTCCATATATCGATGCAAACACGGCAAGCAGAATCATCGTCACTAAGTCAGCTATAACAGCAACGAGCAAGATAATCTGACCGATATTCGATTTCATAATGCCTGCATCCTTCAGTGTAGGGACCACCACTCCGAGTGATATGGTGGAAATGATCAGCGTCATCAAGAAGGCATTTTCAATAAAACCAAGGAAAACAAACAGATACGATAAGAGCAGAGACAAGATAAAGATGCCAACAAAGACAAGAAAAGAAACGGCAAACGTATTTGGCGCTTCCTTCCCGCTCGGCAGTTTTTCTTTCTTCCGTCCACCGATAAAAGCAGTGAAATCAATTTCAAGACCGCTCAAAAACATAAGAAAAATAAAACCGAGCATAGATAGCGTTTCAAGCCACATATCCTCCTGAACAAGATTGAATCCGCTTTTCCCTATAATGATCCCCATAATAATCTCGGCCACTACGACAGGCATGACTTTAATTTTAAAGCGATGCAGCAGGAGAGGGGTTACAAAAGCGGCTAACAGTACGATAACTAGTGATGAAAAGGAAGCTCCATGCACAGTATTTCCCTCCTAACTGAATCTAGATTAAATATTGCATGAACAATGTAGCCATACCAAAATAAATAAGAATGGAAATAATATCATTAATCGTTGTAATAAATGGACCTGATGCAACAGCTGGGTCAACTTTCAGCCGATGCATCACAAGCGGAACAAAAGCGCCGGCGATTGTCGAAACAATCAGGGTTGCAAGAATGGAAATGCCAACTAAAAGACCCAGGAAGAAATCATGCTGCCAGAAATAGACGACGGCTGTTACTAGAACTCCGCACACGGCACCATTGATAATCCCTGTACCAGCTTCTCTGGCAATAATTTTAAAATTACCGCCTTCTTCAAGGTCACCCATCGCTATTCTTCTGACGGCTACCGCAAGTGCCTGAGTACCAGTGTTCCCTGCCATACCGGCAATCAGCGGGATAAAAACAGCAAGAATGGCCACTTTATTAAGCGTTTCTTCAAACTGTCCTATTAAATTTGCCGTTAACATTCCGAGAAATAAAAGAATCACAAGCCATGGCAATCTTTTTTTAGCGGCTGACAGAGGACCCCTGTCTATGGAATCCACATCAGATACAGCTGCAAGCTTCGAATAGTCATCAGATGCTTCCTCGTCGATAACATCAACAATATCATCAACCGTTATGATTCCTAAAAGATGATTCTGAAAATCAACTACTGGCAGAGCGAGGAAATTATAGTCTCTCATTTTTCTTGCTACATCTTCCTGATCTTCGCCCACAGATACGGAAAATACCCGTTCACTCATAATTTCGCCAATCATGAGATCATCATCGCTGACTATTAAATCACGAAGCGAGATAACGCCCACTAGATGCTTATCTTCATCGATTACATAAAGATAGTAAATGGTTTCAGCGTCAGGAGCTTCATGCTTCAAAATATGCATGGCCGATTTGACTGTTTGATTTGCAATGATGGCAATGAATTCCGTGGTCATGATACTTCCTGCCGTGAATTCTTCGTAGTGCAGGAGTTCACGAATTTCCTGTGCAGCTTCATCATCCATGATGGTCAGATAGCTCGCTACCTGATCTTTGTTTAATTCGTTAAGCACGTCTACCGCATCATCCGCGTACATGTGCTCAAGCATTTGTGATGCAAAACGCGGATCCATTTCGGATAAATACATTTCGTAATTATACTCTTCATCTTCAATATTCTCAAAAAGAGCAGCCATTTCTTCAGGAGACAAATAATGATAAAGCTTCAATCGCTCCTCTTGCTCAAGCTTTACAAAGATTTTCGCCTGATCATATGGATGCTGCTCCAAAAACATGGAGCGAAACCCGTCTAGATCTTCGTTTTCCAAAGCTGTTACTAGTTCCGCAGCTTCAATCTCTAATTTTTCTCTTTCATCTGACATCCAGAGTCTCCTCCTTCCCCAATCCGTTCCTATATTAAAGCCAAGACATCAAAATGTCATCAAATTGTGATACATTATATATATATATGCAGAAAACATGCACAGCACTAGCGTTTGCGCTCTGTACAGCCGTTTTTTCCTTGTGATAAGGTAGCATGTTTTGCGATGTTTTACAAATGAATCCTTTGCAAATTCATCAATTTTCGCTAAGATTGATAAAGTGAAACTTCATTCACAGGGAGCTTATTCCCCACTGTTTGGTGGTTGAGAATAAAAATATGATTCATTGCATTATTAGTTTTTTAATAGAAAGGGATCCATAATGAACACAGATAAATCCCCACAGCAGCAGTTAGACTACACACTTATTTTTATCATGTTTTTAATGGCGCTGACCAGTGCCATTGCGATAAGCAGTGCCCAACCTACTCTACCCGAAAAATTGCAGAATATAAACTTTGCCTTTCTTCAGCTTAGATGGTACATCATCGGTATTATCGCAGTCATCGGAACAATGGTCATTGATTTTGACCGCTTCAAACAGCTCTCATGGTATTTATATGGATTTGGGATGGTTTTGCTATTGGGGCTTGAAGTCCTGCCGTCGCCTATTGTAGAGCCGATTAAAGGTGCAAAAAGCTGGTATACCCTTCCTGGAATCGGTAATTTCCAGCCATCGGAACTGATGAAAATTTTTATGATTATTGTCCTTAGTAAAATCATTACAGACCACCGGGAAAAATACGCCACAAATACAGTCAGAGATGACCTGCTCCTGTTAGGTAAAGTATTTGCCGCAGCCGCACCTCCCATACTCCTGCTGATGAGACAGCCGGATACAGGGATGACAATGGTCTTTTGCGCCATAATCGGCTCATTAATTATTGTCTCGGGAGTTAAATGGAAAATCATCTTCAGCTTTATCTTATCAGGTGCCGGAATTGCCGCTATAGGCGTATTTATTTTTTTCACATTTCCGGATTTCTTCAACAAGTACATTTTAGACACCAATTCTTATAAACTTGATCGTGTTTATGGCTGGCTTAATCCTTATGAATATTCCAGCGATATCGGATTTCAGCTTATCAAATCTCTTCTTGCAATTGGATCGGGTGAGCTTTACGGAAAAGGCTATCAGCAGCTTGAGGTTTACTTGCCTGAGGGACATACAGACTTTATTTTCGCCATTATCTCTGAACAATTCGGATTTATCGGCGGCAGTATCGTGATTTCCCTTTTCTTCCTTCTAATCTACCGGATGATTCATATTGCACTTGAGAGCAACGATCCATTCGGAAGCTTTTTATGCACAGGAGTCATCGGTATGATCACGTTTCAGGTTTTCCAAAACGTCGGCATGACCGTCGGCCTCCTGCCAATTACAGGACTCCCGCTTCCTTTTATCAGCTACGGGGGAAGTTCACTTGCAACCTATATGATTGCCATCGGCATTGTTTTAAATGTCAGATCACGAACCAGAAAGTATATGTTTGACTAATGAAATCCGTTTTCATAACGGGTTTTTTCTTTTATCCTGAATTCTTTTCTTTCTTTATTGGAACGATGAAGGTATATGATATTTTTGATTCTTTAAAGATATCTGCTATCATCTTAGAAAAAGAGACAAATGAGGACGGGTTTAGATGAAAATTGATATTATCGGTGATATTCATGGCTGTTTTGACGAGTTTTGCGAGCTTACGGAAAAGCTTGGCTATGATTGGAATAATGGGTATCCTGTTCACAGCAGCAGAAAACTCGCTTTTGTAGGAGATCTGGCTGACAGGGGACCTCATTCTATAAAAGTAATTGAGACCGTTATAAAAATCACTTCGAACCAAGCAGGATATTATGTGCCAGGCAACCACTGCAACAAACTTTACCGCTACATGCTCGGAAACAAAGTCCAGGTTGCACACGGTTTAGAAACGACAGCTGCAGAACTCGAAGCATTGGAAGAAGAAAAGCGAAAGGATGTCTATCAGAGTTTTATGAAGCTCTACGATCAATCTCCTCTCTATCAGGTTCTGGATGAGGGCAGACTGGTCATTGCCCATGCAGGAATCAGGGCTGACTACATAGGAAAAACGCACAAAAAAGTAAAAGAATTTGTGCTTTACGGGGACATAACCGGCCAGACTAACCCTGACGGAACTCCTGTCAGAAGAGACTGGGCAAAGCTTTACAAGGGTAAACCGTTCATTGTCTATGGGCATACACCTGTACGCGAAGCACGGTTTGTCGGCAATACGGTGAACATTGATACTGGAGCAGTATTTGGAGGCTATTTAACAGCGCTCAGATATCCTGAAAAAGAGATTGTCACAGTCAAATCATCTTTGCCGTATGACGAATCAAGGTTCCGGGAGATGGATTGAAGAGCCTGATATTAGTGTGAGAGTAAATCTATTTTCGAAATCATCAGATTTAGCTGCGAAAAATAAAATATGATAAAAAGATCCTTTTTATTTTCGAAAACCCACTTTTAATTTATCGAAAAAGACTCATGCCGTGCTCAGCATGAGTCTTTCTTATTTATCCCCGATCGGATATCATCCGGCAAATCAATCTTGAAGTTCATTTCTTTTTCCAGAAACGGATGAAAAAATGACAGTTCAGCACTGTGCAGCGCCTGCCTTGATAGAAGTCGATGACTGCCTCCATATAAACTGTCGCCGCATAGCGGATGGCCGATGTGGGACATATGGACTCTTATTTGATGCGTTCTTCCTGTTTCAAGCTTCAGGGAAACGAGTGTATTGCATTCTGAATACGCGATAGTATTGTAATGGGTAACAGCAAGCTTGCCATCATCTCTGACGGTCCGTTCTATAATGCTGTCCTCTTTCCTGCCGATCGGCGCAGAAATTGTCCCCTGCCTCACCAAAACCTTCCCTTCAACCAAAGCAAGGTAAGTCCGTTTGATTCCGCCCTGCTTTTGAAGGGAGGAAAACAAGGAGTGTGCGAAACGGTGCTTAGCGACAAGCATTAGTCCAGATGTATCCTTATCCAGACGGTTGACAACATGAATGGTTGCAGCGATCCCTTTTTCCCTGTAATAAAAGAGCAGACCATTTGCAAGCGTCCCCCCTGGATGTTCACGCGAGGGAATTGTCGGAAGATAAGGCGGCTTATTAATGACAAGACACCATTCATCTTCATACACAATACCAAAGTTTACTTTTTCAGGAAGCATACCTGAACTTGGTTTTTCAACAGGAAAGATGACTTTGAGCACATCCCCTGACTTAAGCTCGAAGCGGACGGTTGCATGTTCACCATTCACTAAAATGCATCCGCCTCCGAACTTGATATCTGTTAAAGCGCGCTTTGATATATTCTTTTCCTTAAGATAATCCCTTATGAGCATGCCTTCTTTTGCAGCAGGGATTGTCCATGTTAATTGAAACGCGTTCACAACTATCTTCCTCTCAGGATCCTATTCGGAAATAAATGAGTCGCGGACTCTTTTCCAGAATGGAAATGGCCTGAATCTCGCAAACCTGATTTTTTCATTGGCAACGCGGCATTGAATCGATTTTACGTCTTTATGCAGAAGCGTTAAATGATCGATGGTGATTTGGAAATCAACATCATTAACCGGCTTTAATAAACAAGTATGATGATCCGGCAAAACAAGAGGCGAGCCTACTGTTCTGAATACCCGGTTATTGATTGATGCCATCTCCGCAACCTGGATCGCAGGAATTGACGGATGCAAAATAGCTCCTCCAAGAGCCTTGTTATAAGCTGTACTTCCTGATGGTGTAGACATGCAGAGACCGTCGCCGCGGAAGGTTTCAAAAATCTGGCCTTTGATTTCAACATCCATGACAAGAGAGCCTTCAATCGCTTTCACGGTACATTCATTTAAGGCAAGATAGCGGGCTTCCCGTCCTCCGTCATTATGTCTGATGATGACTTCAAGCAGCGGATATTCAACAACCTGATATGGTGTCTTCGCAATCGCAATCACAAGCTTCTCAATTTCATCCGGAACCCAGTCGGCATAAAAACCCAGATGACCAGTATGTACTCCTACAAATGCCGTTTTATCAAGCCTGCTGCGGTAGCGGTGAAAGGCATATAAAAGTGTCCCGTCTCCTCCTACTGAAATCACAATATCAGGCTTATCCTCATCATATTCGAGATGAAAATCCATTAAATAGGCTTTCATCTTATGCATTAATGTATTTGAAACGGTATCTCCTTTAGATGTGACCGCAAATTTCATAACAGTATGCCCCTTTATTCATCATTTATCTTTCGTTTCTGTTTTCCTTGAAAAAATGACTTGTGCATCTCTTATTTCTCCGCGTATCTTTGACATCTCTTCATCTAAAAGAAAAGCTGCTTCCGCTGATCTTTTCAGCCTGATTTTAATGTCTTCGGGGAAATTCCCGCTGTACTTGTAATTAAGAGAGTGTTCAACAGTTGCCCAAAAATTCATCGCAAGCGTTCTGATTTGAATTTCCACCAAAATGCTTTTTTCACCTGAAACAGTTTGAACAGGATATTTGGCCACTACATGGTAGGAGCGGTATCCGCTTGCTTTTTTTTGCGAAATATAATCACGTTCTTCAATGATTTCAAAATCATTCCGCTGTCTGAGCATTTCGACGACAAGCTTTATATCATCTACAAACTGGCACATCATGCGAATGCCAGCTATATCCTGCATTTCAGTCTCAAGCGCATCAAGAGAAATATTTTTGCGTCTTGCTTTATCAAGAATACTTGCAATGGGCTTAACTCTTCCAGTAACAAATTCAATCGGAGAATGGCTGCTTTCTAGTTCATATTGCGCTCTTGTCCCTCTAAGCTTTACTTTCAACTCATCAACCGCCTGATGATACGGTGCTAAAAATACTTCCCATTTTCTGCCGATCATAGCCTTCCCCCTCGTCATTTAGAAAAGCGCAAGCGCCCGTTTAGCTCAGACATGGCAGAAGAATCCGGCAGAAAAGTCCGGGTTAGATTTTTTGCCGGATTTGTTCTGGCCGAGAGTTGGGCGACTCCGCTTGCCGTCAATGCGCAAACTTTATCTAAATTATAAATAAACTTGCTTTTATGTATTAATCATTTAAGCCAAATGTCTCAACGACTTTCTTTTC
The DNA here is from genome assembly GCF_030817055.1 of Bacillus sp. V2I10. Taxonomy (NCBI): domain Bacteria; kingdom Bacillati; phylum Bacillota; class Bacilli; order Caryophanales; family Bacillaceae; genus Bacillus; species Bacillus sp. V2I10. The sequence goes on from NZ_JAUSYV010000001.1 coordinate 4,566,160, forward strand.
CATTTCTTCCCCGTAGTTTGCGTTACCTTTAATATTTTCAAGCAAATAGGAAAATTCATCATGGATATCTGTCAGCTCAATCGTCAATCCGTTTACATTCAGATCTACTGGGATCCCGCTGTCTAATGCCGTTTTCAGCTGCGGCCAAACCGCAGCTGGCAGGTTTGTGTAAATAAAGTCTTCATTATTATCCATTATGTAAATAAACGCCAATTGATCGGAGTCGACCAGCATCTGTCCCTTTGCAGTCAAACCATTTAAATCGTCCTCTTCAAAAGGCATCGCTTTAAGTATCATTCTTCCTTGATCAAGTACGGCTTCATTCACTTCAATTCTTCGTTTCATAAAAATCTCCTTCCAAATCAATTCCACGTCTATTTTATCATATTCACCCTGTGCATGATAAACATTGAAAACCGTTTTTTAAATTGCCATAATAAAGAGAAAAGCGGAATCGCCCGTTTAGCGTAGGCAGACAGATAAGGATCCGACAGAAAAGGCGCTTTTTGCCTTTACTGGCGGAGCCGTTCTGGCCGAGGAGCTGGGCGATGGAGCTGGACATCACCGAAAAGCGGAATCGCCCTGTTTAGCTCCGACAGACAGATAAGGATCCGACAGAAAAGGCGCTTTTTGCCTTTACTGGCGGAGCCGTTCTGGCCGAGGAGCTGGGCGATGGAGCTGGACATCACCGAAAAGCGGAGCCGACAATTTTGCTTACCATCAATAAGCAGCGCTTTAATATCTGATAACCGAAAGGACTTTAACCATGACCCAGGAAATTGAAATTGAATATAAAAATCTGCTTACTGAAAATGAATTTTCCCGCCTGGCTGATTTTTTTCAAATCTCTGATGATGACTTCAGACATCAGGAAAACCATTATTTTGATACGCCGGAATTCCATCTTAAAGAGCACGGTGCGGCGCTTCGTATTCGCTTTAAAAACGGCAGGTACATACTGACATTAAAAGAACCTGCACCTGTCGGCCTGCTTGAAACTCACCAGGAAATCACAGGAAAAAAAGCGGCAGAGCTTCTTTCATCCGCTTCAGCCCTTCCAAAAGGCCAGGTTTTAGAACGAATACTCTCACTCGGCATTCATTCTGAAAGCATTTCCTTCTTTGGAACTTTATCCACAAATCGGGCAGAGAAAACCTATAAAAATGGCTTAATTGTTCTTGATCACAGCCGATATATAAATAAAGAGGATTATGAGGTTGAATATGAGGTCTTGGATGCAGATGAAGGACTGCTTGCTTTTCACGAGCTGCTCGCCTCCCTCCAGATTCCTCTGCGCACAACGCCAAACAAAATTAAACGTTTTTATAATCATAAACGTCAGATCGCTAATGAGAAGGAGCTTAATAGTGGAAATTAACCATATGAAGGCAATGATGCAGCTTCAGGCTTTACGCAGCCTGTCCCAAACGGAAACAGATGAAGCTTCCGAGTCCTCCTCTGCGGCCATGTTCAAGGATATCTTTCAGTCTTTTATTGACGGACAGACAGAAGAGGTCCCGCCTCAATTTAAGCAAGCTGCCGTCCCTTTGACAATGCCGCCTGTCCGTATGACATCTTCTGAACCGGGCAGCAAGGAAATTGACAGCATCATTTCTCAAATGGCAGCCAAATACAGCATGGATGAGAAACTGATCAGAGCTGTCATTTCTCAAGAGTCGGGCTTCAACCCTAATGCCAAGAGTGCTGCAGGGGCTGCAGGACTTATGCAGCTTATGCCAAAAACGGCACAGTCACTTGGCGTCATGAATTCTTTTGACCCCGCTCAAAACATTGAAGGCGGTACGAAGTATTTAAAGCAGATGCTTACGAAATATAATGGTGAAATCCCGCTTGCTCTTGCAGCATATAACGCCGGGCCTGGAAATGTCGATAAGTACGGCGGCATTCCCCCGTTTAAAGAAACACAAAATTACGTACAAAAAATTACTGCTTCCTATTTTGCTTAAAAAAGGAGCTGATTTTAAAAGCGAAAGCGGCTTTAAATCAGCTCCCTTTTTCATTTCATAGAACGAAGCCCTTCACATATACTAAGAAAAGCGGAAGCACCGTCAAATCCCTCCTGCCCTTGGATCTAACTATCGAACTGGACATAGACTCCTGGAGGGCTAAATCAATATTGAGACTAAAAAAGGCTATCGCCATTTTCCATCTGGATTATATAATTAGAACATAACATGACTTTTCAAGGCAGTTTGTTTGAGCAATGGTAGGTCAATTGTTACAATAAGCTTATCTTATTAATAAAGGAGATCACAGGCATGGCTGATCAATTTTCAACACCATATGAAGCGATTGGGGAAGATGCACTTTCGCAGCTGGTTGATGCCTTCTATCATAGAGTGCACAAGCACCCTCTGCTCTCTCCGATTTTTCCAGATGATTTGTCGGAAACAGCTAGAAAACAAAAGCAATTTTTGACGCAATACTTAGGCGGACCGTCTTTATATACAGAAGAACATGGACATCCCATGCTGCGGGCAAGACATTTGCCCTTTCAAATTACTCCTGCAAGAGCCGGGGCGTGGCTTTCCTGTATGGAAGAAGCTATGGATGAATTAGAACTTGATGAACGATTTCGGGAATGGTTTTTTGAACGGCTGGAACTGACAGCCCAGCACATGGTGAACACTCCAGATGAAAAACAGCAGCCGAAGGGTTCTCCGCAATGATGATTCAGCACGGTGAGAATCAAAAATCAGCTCCATTTTTCTCTCACTGTCAGGGCAATTCAAAAAAACCGCTCGAAATCTATATGTTCATCGATCCACTATGCCCTGACTGCTGGGCACTTGAACCGATCATAAAAAAACTGCTGATTGAATATGGAAGATTCTTTACATTAAAACATATCATCAGCGGACGCATCAAAACGCTTAACCAGATGAAACGGAAAAATCCGGCAAATCTTGCGCAAGCATGGGAAAAAACAGCCAGTTTAACAGGGATGTCCTGTGATGGGATACTAAGATCTGAAAGTTCGATTTCATCTCCATTTTCAGCTTCGCTTGCGATAAAATCAGCAGAGCTTCAGGGCCGAAAAGCAGGTATCCGTTATTTGCGGAAACTTCAGGAAGTCTTATTTCTTCAAACAAAGAATATTGCAGAAGAAAAAGTTCTTGTACAAATTGCACAGGAAGTCGGCCTTGACGCTGATGAGTTTGTAAAAGATCTTCATTCAGCCTGTGCCGCCAAAGCACTGCAATGCGATTTAAAAATATCTGCGGAAATGGACGTTCAGGAAAACCCTACACTCACTTTCTTTAATCAGAATGTCGATCAGGAAGGGCTGAAAATCAGCGGGTATTATTCTTATGAAATGTATGTTGGCATCTTATCGGAAATGCTTGGGGATGTACCGAAGCCATCTCAAGCTCCGCCGCTTGAAATCTTTTTAAGCTATTTTCAATTTGTCGCTACAGCAGAGATTGCGGCAGTTTACAATATGACGGCAGAAGACGCGGAAAAGGAAATGAAAAAGTATTTGCTTGCTCAAAAGGTTGAGCGCGTGCCAGTGAAGCACGGTACGTTCTGGAGATACATTGGATAGAAAAGAAAGAAATCCGGTACAATTTCCTGTACCGGATTTCTTTCTTTATTAACCTGAAAACGTTTACTTTCTTATTCTTAAAAAGACTCCGCACGGGTAATACGGAGTCTTCTGTATGTCTTAACGACAACAAAGGGGATGGGAGAAATTTTTCACGGTCAAACAAAGGGGTAAATGTTTGTTTGTGATTGATTTCACATCTATAATATATCAGAAATTGTCGAGTTATGACAACCCATAGATACTCATTTCACAAATTTGTCACAAACATAAATACAGCGTGTCTTTCATATTTTTTATAAAGAACAAACAAGGAGGATTTCAAATTGAACAGCAGCCTTCCCGTGATTATCAGTATAATTCTGCTTATTATAAGTTTCTTTCTAAATATACTTGGATTAATGGAGATGTTTCCATTGCTGATATCTTCCCCGCTTTTGTTTATTTCCATCTTTGTGACACTATATTTAGTGAATCATCGGAAAACTTTTAAGGGGTTTTAGCCGCAAATCTGAATATGATTTAAATTCAATCAATAACAGTATTTTGACAAGCTTTTTCTAGCCATTTTTATAGTTTTTCAAGCGGAATTAGCTAACTTATTAGCCGATTATCCGCTTTTTCTAGCTTAAATTAAGAAACATTTAGCCGAATCATTTTTTTTAAACAGAATGAGAAAAGCCGTTTATAGCGCTTTTACGGCTTTTTTATCCTCTTCTCGCTTTTATTAGCCATATTAAGCTTTTAATCGCCTTCCCGCCTTCTGCAGAAACTAAAAAAGAATGCAGCCCATAAGCTGCATTCTTCTTATTTTACTCTGACAAAAGCTGTTCCATCTCATTCAGCTTCTCTTCAAATACCTTCAATGCTTCTTCAATTGGCTGGGGCGATGTCATATCCACGCCTGCTTTTTTCAGCACTTCAATCGGATAATCCGAGCTTCCGGATTTAAGGAACTCGAGGTAGCGCCCGACCGCAGGCTCTCCCTCTTCAAGGATCTGCTTACTGAGTGCGGTTGCTGCACTGAATCCAGTTGCATACTGGTAAACATAGTAATTGTAGTAGAAGTGTGGAATTCTTGCCCATTCCAGGCCTATTTCCTCGTCCACTGCCAAGTGTTCACCAAAGTATTTTTTGTTCAGATCATAATATAGCTTCGTTAATAGATCTGGCGTCAGCGGTTCGCCTTCCTGCGCTTTTTTATGAATCGTATGTTCATACTCAGCAAACATCGTTTGACGGAATACTGTACCTCTGAATCCTTCTAAATAATGATTTAAGAGATAAAGCTGTTTTTTCTTATCATCAATGGTTTTTAACAGATAATCATTCAATAACGCTTCGTTGCATGTAGAAGCAACCTCTGCTACGAAGATTGAATAATGTCCATATTGATACGGCTGAGATTTTCTTGTGTAATAACTGTGCACGGAGTGACCGAATTCATGGGCCAATGTAAAGAGATTGTTCACATTATCCTGCCAGTTCATCAGGATATATGGGTTTGTGCCGTACGTTCCAGAAGAGTAGGCACCGCTTCTTTTCCCTTTGTTTTCGTGCACATCAACCCAGCGGTTTTCAAAGCCTTCATTCAAGATGGCCAGGTAATCCTCTCCAAGCGGAGCAAGACCTTTCAGCAAAAAGTCCTTTGCTTCAGCATAAGGAATTTTCATCTTAACGTCTTTCACAAGCGGTGTGAAAAGGTCATACATATGAAGCTCATCAAGACCGAGCACTTTTTTGCGGAGCTCGATGTATTTATGAAGCAGGTGGAGATTATCGTTTACCGTTTTAACGAGATTCTCATACACTTCTTCAGGAATATTATTATTGCTGAGGGCTGCTTCGCGTGCTGACTGATAATTTCTTACTGTTGCGTAGAAGTTATCTTTTTTAACCGCTCCGGAAAGCGTGCTTGCAAATGTGTTCTTGTATTTATCATATGTGCTGTATACCGCTTTAAAGGCATCTTGCCTAACTCTGCGGTCTTCACTTTCTAAAAAGCGGATGTAGCGGCCGTGGGTTACTTCTACCTCTTCGCCGTCCTCATCTTTTATTGAAGGAAATTCAAGGTCCGCATTATTCAGCATGCCAAATGTATTGCTTGAAGATCCCAATACATCTGAAGCCTGCGCTAACAGGGCTTCCTGCTCTGCAGATAATACATGCGGACGCTGGCGGTTAATTTCATCTAACGTATGCCCGTACACCTTCAGCTCTTCTTTTTCAGTTAAGAAGCTTTTCATTTTCGCTTCATCCATTGATAAAATTTCAGGAATAATGTAGGACGAAACACTGCTCGCCTGTGTGTAAAGGTTTGATGCTCGGTCATTTAAGCCCTGATAGTGTGAATCCCCTGTGTCCTGATCGTATCTCATGTGGGCATATGTATAAAGCTTTCCTAATCTCTCCATCACAGTATCCTGATATGTAAGTGCTTCTAGAAAAGCATCAGCTGAATCTCCGAGTTTGCCCTTGAATTCTCCGATTTTAGGCAAGGCAGCTTTCACTTCTTTAAACTCTGCGTCCCAAGCTTCATCATTTTCAAAAATATCCTCAAGTTTCCATGTATCTTCGACAGCGATATCCGTTCGTTTCGGCAATGTTTTAACGGCTGTTTGTTCTGCCATATTTATCTAAATCCCCCTTTAAACATGATTAACCCAATAATATTCTATATTTTCTTGCAAATCAATCTAAGAGTCTTGCTATTTTCCCTGCATATCAGACAAGTCCTGACGGCTGTCGACATCCTTCTCTCCATTTTCGCGCATTGACTTCGTCATCAGGTATGCAATGGCTCCTGTGCTGACAGCTGTTAAGGTGTAATCAAACAGATTGCTTTTCCGTCTTTTTTTATAAAACATCATCATTCCTCCATTCATATTCTCTCTTTCATAGGTTGCTTCGTCCTTACCCTGTTCATGCAAATCATTTATATTGAGTAAATAACTTCATAACAAGCTCATCTCTCTTTAATAAATCAGCAGGTTTATTCTGCCATGTAATTTCTCTCTGTTTCACATATTTGTTTTTATTTACACGCTGAAGCATGCCCATGAACGATAATGTCTCTAAATATTCACGGATTGGAGCCCCAATTGTAAGATGCTTTAAATGTGAAAGATCACGGACTTTAGTTGATGGATCTGTCCTTATTTCCCTTGTAACCTCTTCAAGAGTAAAAATTGTGTTTGCTTGGATCTGATCTATGAACAAGAGAATTTTGGTTTGCCAAAGGTAGATGCGGGAATCAAACAGATAGCTGGTTTGGATTGGAAGAAAGGCTTCTGCAGGAAGGCGGGAAAGCGGAGTCTGCTTCTTTTCATAAAGTTCTTTCTGCAGCAGGATCATTTCCCTCGGAAGATGTACAGCCGGTTTTAAACGATGTGATTTGATGAGGTGAATCCACTTTGAAAGATGAGACTTAATAGAATGCGGTTTTGGACTTTGAAGATCAGAAATGGCGGTTTGATTTAGAGGCAAATATCTTGGAATGGAGAAGAAGACTTGTTTTGAAAAAGGAATGAGGTGTTCAATCAGGAGGAATGCCTGCACTTGAGAACAATACGTAAGTATAAAAGGCGGATCAAGAGGCTCTTCACCTGCTCTTGCAAACAGCCACTGAAAAGGGGAAATGCGAAAGGTATGACTGCTTAACCTTGCAGTATTTTTACCGCCTAATATCCACATCTCATCAATGCCAATTTTTTTATATTGACTGGTTCTTTTTGAAAAAAGAGAAGCTGGAATGACTGAGCATTGATATTCTACAGCAGTGTATTTATTTCTGTTTTTAAAAAGCACATCAGGGCGCTGAGAAATTCTTGGCAGATATTGTTCGAGCTTTGCACTTTGGACTCCTTGTCCCTTAAGCCACTTATAAAGCTGGAGCTTCCCATTCAGGTGGTACTCGCTTTCAGGCTCGGTTTCTATAGTGCACGTTTTATTTTTTTGGTGTGCAAAATGATGGACTTTGATGCTGCCAATCTTTAAATCAAGCGGATTTTCACACACTGGACAGTAGAAGGCCTCCTCCCTTCTTAATTGCATAAGGATCTTTGCTTCCCATCGCTTGTCCGAAAGATTAATTATGGTTCCTTTGCCTGTTTTGGCAACTAGCATAACTTTGCATCAGCTCCTATCTTATGATCATCTTCATTATATAAAAAGTTTCCTTATTAAGGAATCTGTTTCTATAAGAAAAAAGCGTCATGGTCAAATTCAAAAAGCAGATAAGGTTTGACTTTTTTTGCGGAGCCATTCTGACCGAGGATTCTGCGCTAGACATCAAAGCGTGTAAATTTCATACTTCCGTCAAAAAAAAGACATACCATAAACGGCATGTCTCCTCAAATTATAACAAGGGGGAAAGCAGTCTGGACATTGATTCATAAAGCTTCTGTTTGAAAGGACGCTCGTTGAATTCATCCATGATAATTTCATGGGATACTTTGAGATCACGCTCATACTCATCGACAAGCTTTTGCGTGCTTCTTGTCCGGTAAAGAAAGGCATTCACTTCAAAATTCAAATGGAAGCTTCTCATATCCATATTTGCTGTTCCTATAGAAGCAAGCTCATAATCAACAATGACAATCTTGCTGTGCATAAAGCCTTCTTCATATTCGTAAATTTTCACACCAGCTTCAAGCAATTCCAGGAAATAGGACCTTGAAGCATAGAAGACGATTTTTTTATCTGGACGCTTCGGCACAAGCAGCCTTACGTCTACACCGCTTAATGAAGCTACCTTTAAGGCTGAAAGAATATCTTCATCCGGCACAAAGTAAGGAGATGCGATCCAGATGGAGTCTTTGGCAGATGTAATCATAGAGAAGAACAGATTCTTAATGATTTCCCATTTGTTATCAGGTCCGCCAGCAATTATCTGTACGCCCCCTTCATGCTCTTCAAGCTGAACAGAAGGAGTCATATATTCCTTCTTCACAATATTTTCTCCCGTCATGTAATACCAATCCTGAAGAAAGATCATTTGCAGCGTGCGGACGGCTTCGCCCCACACCATTAAATGGGTATCACGCCAAAATCCGAAAAACTTATTCTTGCCCAAGTATTCATCACCGACATTCAAGCCGCCGACAAACCCGACAGTTCCATCGATGACTATGATTTTTCTGTGATTGCGGAAATTGACTTTGTTGTTCAAAAAGGGCATTTTTACAGGTAAGAATGAAACAACATCAATGCCTGCCTGCTGCATTTCTTTAATGTACGCCTTTGATAATTTCCAGCTTCCGACTGAATCATATAAAAAGCGAACCTCTACGCCTTCTTTCGCTTTCTTAATCAAAGCATCTTTTAATTTGTTGCCGACTTCATCGTGCCTGACAATATAATATTCAAGGTGGATGTGATGCTCAGCCTTCTCAATTTCCCCGAAAATATGATTAAATGTCTCATTGCCATTCGTCAAGGCTTTCGTTCTTGTAGAAAATGAAATTGGAGTATGTCCAAGGCGGTGCGCTAAATTAAAGAGCATTTGCTGATGGTCGCCCATTAAATCAATCTTTTCCTCATAAGACGATTGATTACCTTCAATTTCAAACATGATTTTTTCATCAACCAGCGCTTTTCGGTCAAATAACTTCTTCTTTCTCACATTGCGGCCAAATACCAGGTAAAATAAAAAGCCGATCAGCGGAAAACTTCCAAGCACGACAAGCCATGTAATCGTTTGAGAGGGTTTGCGGTTTTCAAGGAAAATGACAAATCCAATAAAGATAACTGAAAATGCAAAGAGAACAGTGGCAGCTGTAATCATCCATTCACTTGAAATACTGCCCGTAAAATTTTGAATGATATAGATAAAAAAACCAATAATAATTGCAAACAAAAGCACTCGAACCGTATTTTTCATGTTTTACCCCTGACTTTTATAAAGGTTCTTTAGTTTTATCGATAACTGCGGATGCTTAAACAAAAAACTTGTCCGAAAACAGCCTGTATGAAATTTAATGCTAAAAAAAGCCGACTTCAAACTTCATGAAATCGGCACTTCTTTGTTTTAGCTAAAATGTTTCTTAACAACGTCAAGAGCTTCATTCGCAATAATTTCCTTGCCGTATTCCGCGACGCGGTGAATGGTCATGCGCGATTCTTGTCCATACTCGAGAATAATACTCAGCATATTCTCAATGTCTTCATCTGAATGCTGCTCATCAAACTCTACATACAGGTAGTAGTTTTTATCCAGTGAGTAAAGTGAATTGACAAAGCCGCTCACAGGAACTTTTGCTAAAGCAATAATATGTTCAAAATCATTAAATTTTATCAGGAATTGCAGCTGCTGCTCTTCTTCCTCCGCCGAACCGTCTGATTTATCATCAAGATCATCATTAAAGTGCTGATCTAGAATTGATTCAATGTTCTCATCGACCGGTAATTCCTTCACTTTATCCTCAGATAAAGGAAGTTCAATTTTCTGGCCGTCTTTTGACAGCTGAGCTCTTGTTACAATAACTTCTAAACCTTTATCGAGAGCCTGCACCTGAATCCATAGCGGCCCTTCCACCATGAAGTCTTCCTCGTCGTGAACTTCATCCATCATTTCCCAAAATAACTCTTCACTTCTTTCGCGGTTGTACCAGATTTCATCTCTGTCAAAACCGCGTTCCTCTATATCAAGATATGAAATATAAAACTTTACGGTATATTCATTAATACGTTCTATCTCCATCTTTACAACCTTCCCTTCTATATATGATGTTGAAGGGACAACTAAACCCCTAAATAAGTTGCACTTTTCTACACTTTACCCAAATCAGCAGCTATTTAATCGTCAGCGCAACGCATCATTAGCTTATAAAACTTGTCTTGAAAATGAGACTTGCCTTTCAAGATTCTTGTACTCCTATTTTATGATAAAACAGCTCCGAATGAAATAAAAAAACCTTGAATTTACAAAAACAGTTATTCACCTATATAGAATGGCTCATAATTCAAAGTTCGCTTCATATATATGGTACGAGCAGTCAATAACAGGGAAAGAGGTACTTAAATGGAACAGGAATTTCTCATGTCTTTGATTATGATTATCGGCATTGATTTGCTCCTTGGAGGAGATAACGCGATCGTTATTGCAATGGCAAGCCGAAATCTGCCCCCAAAACAGCGAAAAAAAGCAGTCATTTTAGGAACGGTCTTCGCAATTGGGGTTCGCATCCTGCTTACTTCAGTAGCAGTCTATTTATTCCAAATTCCTTTTGTGCAGCTGATTGGCGGGATTCTGCTCCTCTATATCGCTTATCATTTAATTGTAGGAACTGAGGAAAAAGAAGGAGAAATAAAAAGTTATCAATCCTTGAGAAAAGCGGTTCAGACGATTGTACTGGCTGATATGCTGATGGGAATGGATAATGTCATTGCGGTTGCCGGAGCAGCTAACGGCCAGACATTCCTTGTCATAATCGGCCTGTTAATCTCGATCCCGATCATGATTTGGGGCAGCAATCTCATTCTTAAAATTTTAGACAAATATCCTGCTCTCATTTATATCGGAGGAGGAATGCTTGCTTATACTGCAGGCAAAATGATTATCCATGAACACAAGCTTGCGCCAATATTCCATACACATCCAAGCATGGGGGTCATGCTCCCTTATTTGCTCATTTTGTTCTTGATTTTATCTAGCTTCATTTATCAGCGCATCGAAAAAAACGAAAACCTTCCTTAACAGCTAAGGAAGGTTTTCTATGGGTTATGATTCTTTAACTGAAATTCACTAAACGCTGTGCTTCACGCAGCTGATATGTGCGTACCTTTCTAGGCAAGAAGCGTCTGATCTCATCTTCATTGTATCCGACCTGCAATCGCTTTTCATCAATGATGATTGGGCGTCTTAATAGGCCTGGGTGCTCCTGAATCAGATCATAAAGATCTTGAAGAGGCATTGTTTCAACATTTACGTTCAATTTTTGAAAGATCTTTGAACGAGTAGAAATGATTTCATCTGTTCCATCTTCAGTCATGCGCAAGATTTCTTTAATCTCGTCAACTGAAAGCGGCTCTGAAAAAATGTTGCGCTCTGTATATGCGATTTCATGCTCTTCTAACCATGCTTTCGCTTTACGACAAGAAGTACAGCTTGGTGATGTATATAACGTTACCATAAACCTTTCACTCCTTTTTGTGTAAAATGAGCAGACTGCTTATAATAGTAATAAGTATTACTTTGTATGCAAATTGAAATTACTACAATTAAGTAATATCTATAACGAATTATACTATAGAAAAGTAAGTAAGTATACACTTTTTAAATACAAATGTTTGACAAATCAGTTACAATTCCGTAAAAATTGAGGGATTATATTTACTGCTTTTATCAAATTCACTCTAAATCCTGTATTTTCAGCAGCATTCATCCCTCTGAATGCTGTCATCTGATTCTCAATTAATCCAGTCCATCGAAAATATCTTTCTGATTATCCTGCTCCTGCATGGATAAAACTTCCTGTACATCCTGATATTCTTTTCCGTAAAATTCTTTATCTTTATAAGTATGAATCATTAAGTATGTCTTTTTCATTGCTTCATATATTAATTCTTCAGAAGCATCTTCAGGGGACCAATAAAGAATTTCCATTGCATTCACTTCGTTTGTAGCAAGCGACTTTCTTCTGTATCCGATTGATTTTGCATGCTGAAATCCTTCTCGCTGATAAAACTTTAAGCGCTTGCCCGTATCAAGAATATCTTCGTCCACGGGTTCCACCTCTAGAATAATTGGTTTTCCTAATACTTTTAAATTTGAAATCAGCTTATGTCCAAGACCCTGTCCTCTTGCTTTTTTCGATACAAACAAGTAGTCAATAAAGATGAAATCTTCTAATTCAGCATACATAAGAACATGATATTCTCCTTCATCTTTATGATAAATATCGCCCCGCTCTTTCAAGAGAGTTTCAATATGTTCTTTAGATTTCATTTCCTCAATAGGAAAGTATTGATTTAATTTCTCATACCAGTTCATTGATCCGCTCCTTACATGTTTTAACGTTCATTTCTTCCTAAATTATATATACCCTCTTTCCTTAGTGTTAAACATGAGCTACTATAAAATTATAAGTAAATAATGGGATGGTGAGGATTTTGTTTGAATATGCGTTCGATTTTCTGCTTGTTGCTGTATTGGTTATTGGAATAACAGCTTTAATGGGAGTCATAACGAATGGAATCGGAGAAACCATCTTCAGCGGAAAAAAGAAAAATGAAAACGTTGAACATACTTTAAAAACCCAGGCAGGATGGCGAAAAGTCGGCGGCAGACGAAGATAATATTTAAGGAAGAAAACCGGTCGTGACCGGTTTTTTTGTTTCAAATTTAAGTAAAAAATCCCTATATATGCTAACAGGATCTGTTTAAGAGGAGAACACCATAAAATTCAGTAAAAATAAAGGTAGTATTACAGTAGTAGAAATTGTTCAGGATAAAACATAAGAAAACGTGCAGTCTGAACTGTACCCAACTTTTTATAATCGTTTTGGGTTGCCCTGAAATAGGTAAACTCAGTGTTTTGGGTCTCATAGAGTGCGTATAAGTACCCTGAAAAAGGCAATATCATGGTGTTTTGGGTACTCATAGAGCGTGTATGGTACCCTGAGACATGAATAATCTTGGTTTTGGGTACTCATAGAGCGTGTATGATACCCTGAAAAAGGCAAAATCTTGGTTTTGAGTACTCATAGAGCGTGTATAGTACCCTGAAAAAGGCAAAATCTTGGTTTTGGGTACTCATAGGGCGTGTATGGTACCCTGAAAAAGGCAAAATCTTGGTTTTGAGTACTCATAGAGCGTGTATGGTACCCTGAAACAGGCAAAATCTTGGTTTTGGGTACTCATAGAGCGTGTATAGTACCCTGAAAAAGGCAACATCTTGGTTTTGGGTACTCATAGAGCGTGTATGGTACCCTGAAAAAGGCAACATCTTGGTTTTGGGTACTCATAGAGCGTGTATGGTACCCTGAAACAGGTAAAATCTTGGTTTTGGGTACTCATAGAGCGTGTATGGTACCCTGAAAAAGGCAAAATCTTGGTTTTGAGTACTCATAGAGCGTGTATAGTACCCTGAAAAAGGAAAAATCCTGGTTTTGGGTACTCATAGAGCGTGTATGGTACCCTGAAACAGACAAAATCTGTTTTTTGGGTACTCAAAGAGCGCGTATGGTACCCTGAAACAGGCAAAATCAGGGTTTTGGGTAGCCAATGTAAATGCGTACGTTTGATACCCCGAACAACAAAAAACGGATACAAATTGCAGTGCAATTTAGTATCCGTTTACTTCTGTATTTTGCTGTTTTCACCCTCAAAAAGAAACCAGTTATATATAATCAAGGTGTGTAATCTACGCCTTTTGTATAGTTATTTCCGGCATTCCACAGAAGGTACTCTTTTATACCCTGATCATTCAATGCCATGATTTGAGCTTCTATATCTTCTTTTCCATACTTTTTGTAGTTTCCGCTGCCGAGCCATGAAGCCGTAAAATCCTGAAGCCATGGCCGCGACACTGGTCTTGTTTTCAGCTCATCAAGCTTTTTATTTTCAAGCTTCGCATATTCTGTAATGAGTTCGTATGGTTTTAAGTCGGGCTTCTCAATTCCAAAATAGGCCGTCCAGTGACTTGGATAAATCATCGATGATATAACATCAACATGATTTGAGATCTTTGTAAAGTTTTGGCCAATACCCGGTGCTTCGGGCAATGTAGCTGTATATCCAAAGATATCAACTGAGGTTTTAACGCCATAAGGTTTCAATTTTTCCCTCGTGTATTCAACAAAGTCGGTTACCGCTGTTACACGCTTTTGAACATTATCTTGTTTTGTATCTGTATAATCACCGTGTCTGTATTTTAGCGTGGCATCTTTATTCTCAAATCCTTCAGGAAAACGGACGTAATCAAATTGTATCTCCTGAAAACCGAGCTTTGCTGCTTCAATTGCAATCTGAACATTGTAATCCCATACTTCTTTTACAAATGGGTTTACAAAAGACTCTCCTCGCCCGTTCTTCCAGACGCTGTTTCCATCTTTAAAAGACCATTCCGGCTTTTTGTTTGCGAGAACCGAGTCCTTAAATACAACAACTCTCGCTATCGGATAGATTTTCTTTTTCTCAAGCTCTGTAAGCATCGCCCGCGGATCTTTTATGTATTGATGACTAATGTCGTAATAAGGTGAAGATGGATCAGGGCGGTAAGTTAAATTTCCATAATCATCTTTCACATCAATAACCATTGCGTTTAGATCGGTTGAATCCATTAGCTTTGTCAGCTGTGCAAATTTACTGCCGCCGGCGGAATGGCCCGTTACGTAGATTCCTCTGATTGCATCTGGATATTCAAAGTTCAGTCCCGAGTCAAAAACAAAACGGGGCATCAATGCCGGGAGTTCTTTCTTTTGATACACAAGTTCTTTACTATCGTGTGCAGCTGCAACTAAGCCTGTTTCTGCCTGTGTCTGATTGCCTGCTCCTGCTGCTGCTATAGAGCCTGCAAGTACGAATACAGGTACAATCTTTTGTAAAAAAGCCACGATTAACACCCTCCATTTGCTGATCTGTCCTCATTATAAATGAAAAATCAGGATGTTCATACATGTATTGGGACTTATTTTGACAATTTTCAACAGTTTTCTGCTGCCATTCCTCATGTTTTTTACACAAAAAGTGATCTCAGTTCATGAGATCACTTTTCTTTATTTTGCATATAAAGTTTTGTACTGCTTGAATTCAGCTTCTGAACACATCACGAAATGGCCTGGTTTTACTTCGCGGAACTGCGGCTCATCTCCTTCTGTATACTGATGCTGAGCCGGGTCGTATTTCTTTCTTACACGAGTGCGCTCATAATCAGGGTCCGGAAGCGGTATAGCAGAAAGCAAAGCTTGAGTATACGGATGAATCGGATTGTTATAAAGCTCTTCTGCGTCTGCAAGCTCAACCAGCTTGCCGAAATACATTACACCGATGCGGTCGCTGATGTATTTTACCATTGAAAGGTCATGCGCAATAAATAGATACGTAAGTCCTTTTTCTTTTTGCAGATTCTTCATTAAGTTTACTACTTGTGCCTGAATCGATACATCTAAAGCAGAGATTGGCTCATCTGCAATAATGAAGTCCGGATCTACTGCAAGTGCACGCGCGATTCCGATACGCTGGCGCTGTCCGCCGCTGAATTCATGAGGAAAACGGTTTGCATGCTCACGGTTCAGACCTACTGTTTCAAGAAGCTCGTACACTCTTTCCATCCGCTCTTTATCGGACTTTGCCAGACCATGGATATCTATTCCCTCGGCAATAACGTCAGATACTTTCATGCGCGGGTTTAAGGAAGCGTATGGATCTTGGAAAATCATCTGCATTTTGCGATTAAAAGTTTTCAGCTCGCTTTTGGATTTTTTTCCGTGAACATTTACGCCATTAAACTTTACTTCACCGTCTGTCGCGTCGTATAAACGGATAATCGAACGGCCCGTCGTAGACTTTCCGCAGCCTGATTCACCAACAAGGCCAAGTGTCTCACCTTTATAGATATCAAATGAAATATTATCAACTGCTTTTACTTCATTTACTTTCCCTACATTAAAGTGCTGTTTTAGGTTTTTAACCTCAAGAAGTTTTTCTCTTTTCATCTCTTACTTTCCCTCCTTCATTTCAGGGAACTTGCGCTGACGAAGTTTTACCGCTGCAGGCGGTTCAACCTTTGGTGCATCAGGATGAAGCAGCCAAGTTGCAGCATAATGTGTATCAGATACTTTAAACATTGGCGGCTGTTCTTCTAAATCAATTTCCATAGCATATTCGTTACGCGGTGCAAAAGCGTCGCCTTTTGGAGGATGCAATAAGTTTGGAGGCGTTCCAGGTATCGCATACAGCTCCTGATCTTGTGAATCAAGGCTCGGCATTGAACTGATTAGGCCCCAAGTATACGGATGCTGCGGATTGTAGAAAATCTCATCTACTGTTCCAATCTCGATAATTTTCCCTCCGTACATAACCGCTACACGATCAGCTACATTTGCAACTACTCCAAGATCGTGGGTAATGAAAATGATCGATGTGTCTATTTTCTTTTGCAGATCCTTCATTAGCTCAAGAATCTGCGCCTGAATCGTAACATCAAGAGCGGTAGTAGGCTCGTCCGCAATTAAAACTTTCGGATTACATGCAAGCGCGATGGCAATAACAACCCTCTGTCTCATACCGCCCGAGAACTGATGGGGATATTGTTTGAAGCGTAGTTCAGGCTTTGGAATTCCAACAAGGCGCAGAAGGTCAATCGCTCTTTCCTTTGCCTGTGCTTTGCTCATATTCTGGTGCTTTACAATCGGTTCCATGATTTGCTTTCCAACAATCATTGTCGGATTTAAAGATGTCATAGGATCCTGGAAGATCATCGAAATATCTTTGCCGCGGATCTTCTGCATTTGCTTATCCGTTAATGAAGCTAAGTTCTTTCCATTAAAGAGGATTTCCCCTTTTTTGATTTCAGAGTTGCTCTCAGGCAATAATCGCATGATGGACTTTGTTGTAACCGATTTACCAGAGCCTGATTCTCCTACAATCGCCAGAGTTTCCCCTTTTTTTAAGTCAAAGTCCACACCGCGAATGGCTTGTACTTCTCCTGCAAACGTGTGGAACGAAATATGCAAATCTTTTACTTCTAATATTTTTTCCATCTTTGGGTCACCTGCCTTTTTCTAGTCTCTCATCTTAGGATCCAGCGCATCGCGCAGTCCATCTGCAATCATGTTAAATGCAATCATAATGACACTGATTACGATCGCCGGGTAAATCATTTGATAAGGGAATGCTCTCATTGATTTAAACCCTTCATCAATTAACGTTCCTAGAGAGGCAAGAGGATCCTGTAATCCAAGTCCGATGAAGCTTAAGAACGCCTCGAAGAAAATAGCATTCGGTATGGTAAACATTGTATTGATGATTATAACCCCAACTAAGTTCGGAATGAGATGTTTAAAGATAATTTTTCCGTGACTTGCACCAAGTGTTCTTGATGCCAGTACGAATTCCTGATTCTTAAGTTTAAGAACTTGTGCACGAACGACCCTGGCCATTCCAACCCAGCCAGTTATGGTTAACGCAACTGTGATGGAGATAATACCAGGTTTTAAAATTAAAATCATGAGTATAACGACAACAAGGTTCGGTATCCCCATCAGAACTTCGATGATACGCTGCATGACGTTATCAATGCGTCCTCCAAAGTAACCGGAGATTGCACCGTAAGCTACACCGATGATCATATCGATGAATGCAGCTAAAAAGGCAATATATAGAGAGATTTGTGTCCCTTTCCAGATGCGGGTAAACTGATCACGGCCCAGGTTATCTGTTCCAAGCCAGTAATATTCTTTAATTTGTTTCTGTTCATAAATCTTTATTTCTTCACCATTATTAAGAGTTCTTGTACCATCAAAAGGCAGCCAGCTGATGTTTTCAAGACCTTGAATACGAGGAGGCAAATTAGCATGTGTTGCTTTTTGACGGGCTGAGTCGTATCCGCTTACAGCCGGCCCGATAAATGCTAAAAGAGTTAAGAGCACAATGACAATTAAACTGAAAACGGCAGCTTTATTCTTTCTTACTCGAAGCCATGCATCCTGCCAATAATTGAGACTCGGCTTATTTATTTCTTCACTCTTTGAAGAATCAATTTTAGCGGGTTGAAATAATTCTTTGTTGATTTCTTTTTGTGCCATTATTTTTTACCTCCCGCTAAACGAATTCGTGGGTCAATGATGCCGTATAAAATATCGACAACAAGAATAATTAAGACAAATAGGAAAGCAAATAAAAGGGTTGTACCCATGATGACTGGGTAGTCGTTCACTGTAATTGACTTAACAAATTGTTCTCCAAGTCCAGGAACGGAGAAAATTTTCTCAATAACAAGTGATCCTGTCATGAGTCCTACTGCCAGCGGTCCTAAAACCGTTACAACTGGAATTAATGCATTTCGCAGGGCATGTTTAAAAGCAATTTCAAAGTAGCTTGCACCTTTTGCTTTTGCAAGTGTAATGTAATCAGAATTTAATACATCGATCATTTCCGTTCTCATAAAACGTGCAGCAATCGCAATTGGGAACATAGCAAGAGCTATTGTAGGCAAAATGCTGTATTCAGGTCCGCGCCAGAATGCAACAGGCAGCCATCCTAATTTTACTCCGACGTAATATTGCAATAAACCGGCAAAAACAAATGAGGGAATGGATTTACCGATAACAGCAAAGAATGTTGCACCGTAATCTACCCAAGTGTTTTGGCGCAGTGCTCCGACAATACCAAGAAATATTCCGAATAACGTTCCTACAAACATTGCCTGAAATCCGAGGATAGCAGATGGGGCTATGCGAGCAGCAAGCAGCTCTGATACCGGAGTGTTGTCAAATTGGAATGATACTCCAAGATCACCTTTAGCCAAGTTTGTCATGTAAGTAAAATACTGCACGGGTACAGGCTGGTCGAGCCCATACTTGTCTTTCATGATTTCCACCTGTGCATCTGACAACTTACCGTTATTAAATGGAGTACCGGGGATCAGTTTCATAAGGAAAAATGTAAATGAAGCAATTAATATAAGAGTAATAAGCATGTAAATCATACGTTGGCCCAAATATTTAACCATGTGTGCACCTCCTAGAACTATATGAAAAATTCAGAATCATCTACATAATTCGACAATTCTTTAGCAGGTAAAAAGAGAGTATATAGCATATACTCTCTTTTTATTCTTTTTGATTATAATCATTCGCCTTAATTTCGTAAATATTTATTACTCAGCGTCAGTGATTTTAATCCACTTGTAGCTGTATTCAGGTCCTACAAGGTGGTAAGTGAAACCTTCAACGTTTTTGTTGATAAGAAGGTTAGAAGCACGCTGATACATCGGAGCGATACCTGCATCTTCTTCTAATACAACTTTTTCAGCTTCTTGAAGTGCTTCGAAACGTTTAGCTGGATCGTTAGCTAAAGTTGTTTGAGCATCTTTTAATAATTTGTCATACTTTTCGTTAGAGTATGCCATTCTGTTATTTCCGCCATCAGTTATCCATAGATCTGAGAATGAAATTGGATCTAGATAGTCAGGACCCCAGCCTGCAGCCTGGATATCATAATCCATTGTTTTGTCACGATCTAAACGAACACTGAAAGGAACACTTTGTACATCAATCTTTAATCCTTCAAGAGTGTTTTGAAGCTGGTCTTTCATGTAAGAGTCAACTGTTTTAGACGTTTCAGTATCTCCGCCAAGGTAGACTAATGTCACTTCTTTTTGGCCAATCTCTTCTAAGCCTTTTGCCCAAAGTTTTTTAGCTTCTTCTGGGTTATAAGTAAGTAAGTCTCCATTACTTTCACGGAAGTCTTCACCGCTTTCCGGGTGTGTAACGAATTCTTTAGGTACAGCATAGTTTGCTGGAATAGAACCATTGTTTAAGATTTCATTTGTTAAATCTTCTTTGTTGAAAGCCATTGCAATTGCTTTACGGATGTTAACGTTTGCAAGAGCTTCGTTCTTTTGATTTAATTTAAGCCAGAAAATTGTAGGCTCTAACCATCTTAACAGGCGGTCATCACCTTCATATTGTGCGATAACTGCTGGTGTTGAAAGTTTAGGAGTCACATCTGCTTCTCCAGCTTCAAATGCGTTTGCTGCAGCTTGAGGATCTTTTGAAACGTTGAATTGAATTTTTTCAAGGCTTACATTTTTTGCATCCCAGTATTCAGCATTTTTCTCTAAAGTCCACTCAGTATCAGCAGGTCCTTCCCATCCTTGAATCGTGAAAGGTCCGTTGAACACTAAATTTTCTGATTTTTTACCGAAATTTGCAGCCTGTTCTTCAACAAACTTTTGGTTTTGAGGATAGAATGTCGGGAAAGCCATTAATGATTTAAAGAAAGGAATTGGTTTTTCGAGAGTTATAACCAATGTTTTTTCATCAGTAGCTTTAACGCCTAAATCTTCTGGTTTCGCTTTTCCATTATATAATGCTTCAGCATTTTTAATTTTACCCATCATCATGTATGGACCATATGCAGATCCTGTTTCAGGATTAAGAGAACGCTGCCAAGCAAATACGAAGTCGTTTGCTGTAACAGGGTCACCGTTAGACCATTTAGCATCTTCTCTTAATTTAATTGTATATTCTGTGCCGTCTTCATTAGCTTCAGGCTCGCCGTCAGCCATACCAGGCACTGGCTCTTGGTTTTCATCAATACGGTATAAACCCTCGTTCGTATTGTTTAATTGAGATAAACTGATTGTATCTTCAGCTAGTACAGAGTCCATAGATGGAATCTCAGATGATTCTAAAACTTTAAGCTCCTGTGCTACATTTGATTCTTCTTTAGAGTCTTTATCTTTGTCTCCTCCGTCAGAAGAACCTTGATTGCCTCCGCCGTAGCAAGCCGTTAAGAAAACGCTTAAAACAAGCGAAAGAACTAAAAGCAATGAAAATTTTGACTTTTTCATTAATAACCCTCCCTTTTATTTTTAAAAAATTCTTACAAACACTATTATACAAGCTTTAAAATTTTTGTACATTCATTTTTTTAATAAAATTTACACAAATGCAATAAAATTAAGACTATTTTGAATCAAAAATAGTTCTTTACACCTAAATAAAGCGTCAGAATTAGTCCTGATATTTCATTTTAATGACATAGTAAATACCAAATGCTTAGTCTTTGTAAAGAATTTAAATAGTGTGTAAAATATAAAATGTATACAATATACAGCAATAGCTAATAAACTATTTTGCGGGCATAATGAAAAGATTCTAATTAGTTTTATTTTTCGTGCTATAATATCTTTCGTATATTTCTATACAGAATTACTATTTGAACGTATTGCACTTTAGTATAATTAGTTAAAAAAAGAGGGTATTTATGAAACGCAATTTATTTTTATCAACGTTTTCCGTGTCGTTTGTTCTAGTCTTTATGCTTTCCCTTCTATTATATGGAGAAATTACGCTTCTTCACTATATCAATATTTCTTTTTATCTATCTGGAATCCTGCTCTTCATTTCGATGTTCCTGCTTGTAGCTGAAGGTGGATTTTTTGATGGAATTACCCAAGGCTTCAGAAGAACCTTTCAATCGAAAGGCAGAGATTTAAAAAAGGAAGAAGTGGAGGAAATGAGGCTGTTTTCTGAGCTGCTCAGCGTTGAATATATGCCATTCCTATTAGCAGGACTTCTTCTTGCCGCCACTATGTTTACAGGGTTGGTGTTCTATTACCTCTAATGCAGTTGATTATCTTGCTGTAAGCTTTTATAATAAGAAAAGCGGAAGCGCCTTTGACAGCTCCGTAAGGCGGATCCGTTCTGACCGGGGATTTAGGCGCTGCAGCTAGACATCAATGTGCAAAACACTAAACTTTCCTATATCTTAATAAAATCTTTATTTAAAGAAGCGATGATAAAGAGTAGTACATAGTGAATTCATTTATAGAGAGCCTGCTGCTGCTGGGATGCGGGTAATGAAAACTGTGGAATGGACTTTTGAGCAGCTGACTGAAATTTAGTAGGATCAGCCGTTTCGTCTTGCGTTAAAAGACGTTAAGTGATTTCTTTTAGAAATAATTAGGGTGGCACCGCGGTCCATTCGTCCCTGTTCAGCAGGATACGAATGGGCTTTTTTGTATGTAAACCAATATAGGAGTGATAAAATGAAAACCATTTTTTCGGGCATTCAGCCCTCAGGACACGTTACATTAGGAAATTATATCGGGGCACTGAAGCAATTTATTGATCTGCAGCATGATTACGATTGCTACTTTTGCATCGTCGATCAGCATGCTATAACTGTCCCTCAGGATCGCCTCCAGCTGCGCAAAAATATCCGCAGTCTTGCAGCACTTTACCTCGCGATCGGCATCGATCCTGAAAAAGCAACATTATTTGTTCAGTCTGAAGTTCCGGCGCACGCTCAGGCAGGATGGATGCTTCAATGTGTTGCATATATCGGGGAGCTTGAGAGAATGACGCAATTTAAGGATAAATCTACGGGAAAAGAAGCTGTTACTGCTGGATTATTAACCTATCCTCCACTAATGGCTGCCGACATTCTACTATATAAAACGGACATCGTTCCTGTCGGAGAAGATCAAAAACAGCATTTAGAGCTTACACGTGATCTGGCAGAGCGCTTTAACAAGAAGTATAACGACATCTTTACAATCCCTGAGGTCCGAATTCCAAAAGTCGGCGCTAGAGTCATGTCGCTTGCAGATCCTCTGAAAAAGATGAGCAAATCAGATTCGAACTTAAAATCGTTTATTACTCTCTTAGACGAACCTAAGATAATTGAAAAGAAAATCAAGAGCGCAGTAACTGATTCAGAAGGAATTGTAAAATACGATAAAGAAAACAAGCCGGGTGTTTCGAATCTTCTATCTATCTATTCTATTCTCTCTGGAGAATCAATTGCTGATTTAGAGAAAAAATATGAAGGCAAAGGCTACGGGGATTTCAAGAACGATACAGCAGCTGCTGTGATTGAAGTGCTGAAGCCAATTCAAGAAAAGTACCATGCTTTATTAGAGTCAGAAGAATTGGATCAAATTTTAGACCGCGGTGCAGAAAGAGCAAATGCTGCAGCGAATAAAATGATTAAAAAAATGGAAAACGCAATGGGACTTGGCAGAAAAAGATAGCAAATATAAAAGAGCATCGTGCCGATGCTCTTTTTATATTTGCTGTTCAAATTCCAATCCTTTTTAACAAGGGCTGTCCTGAACGTCAAAAATGACTGAATATCATTGTTGTTCGTTAATCCAGAAGTGACAAGCAGCTGTGTTAAAGCCGGTCCAAAGCCTACATCAGCTTGATTGCTGACTTCATATTATGGATATAGGATCCAAACAGATCAAGCTCCCATATTTCTTTTTCTGAGATCGCTGAAAAATCGACAATAACAGTAGAGATTTCATCAGAATGGGAAACCTCTAATACTTTTGAGATAATCTGATCAAACCTTTCAGAAGAAAGCCTTCCTGTTATCGGCACCAGTATAGTGTCGGGAATAATGGACGGGATAATCGGAACAGAGATCTCATTTATAATCTCAGCACTTGCTTCTAATTGCTTTTTAAGTTCAAGAATTTCCGCCTGTAAATCTGCAATTTGTTCTTTTTCACTGCTCATATATGAACCCTCGCTAATCGTTAATAGTCGCATACTGTTTATTTTTCCATTCCTTTTCGGTTCATACCGTTTTTTTACATTAAAAAAGAAACCATATTCTGTATATAGAATTGGTTTCTTTCATTAATGCTTGTCCTAATTCACTTTTGATTCATGTTCCATTTCCCACAGCTTCTCAAAGAAAGGCTGTCCTTTTATCAGATGTTCACATAGCGTCATATGCTTGGGACTCCAGCCGCTTACCGTTTCATCGTAAAGCTTTCTCCATACGTCCTCAAAGCTCAGGTCTTGAATCGTTTCATACATTGTCGGATTCCACTCTGTGTACCAGTATTTAACCTCAGCAGCATTTTTTGTTGACTGCAGCTGATCCAGGGCCATAAACAGCAGCTGTTTTAACTGGCGTTCTTTTCTTGTTAGACCGCTCATATGTGACGGACTTGGCGACAGGATATGAAATTCCTTTTCCATCGATTCCGCCTCAAACAAATATTCCTCTGCCTCAACATCTTTAATCATTTCATAGACAAGCTGTTCCTGGCGCGGAATTAACCGGCTTTTGCGGACTGGTATGCTGTAGCCGATCGTATCGACTGCAAGTATCCCCTGTCCGTCAGTTACGACGAAACAGTAATCCAGCTGATTGCGCTCATGATTTTTGCGAATATACGCTTTTTGAAAGGCATCTTTTAACAGTCCCTGCGGCAGCTCCGACAGATCATTCTCAATATAATGGTATAAGACCGAGTTTACTTTAAATAGAGGAACCTGGTCCAAAAGCTCAACACTGTCATCTTTTCTCCATTCATGAAAATGGCACACATTGTACCCGTTTTCTTCTCCTTCAAACCAGTTCACCCATACATCATGAAGAAACAACATTTATTACCCCTCACTTCCGATGCTTTTGTCTTTCAGTATAGGCAGGGAGAAGAAAATATATTCCATTCCATTCATTTTATGGATGTTTTCTTTCGACAATTTTTGAGCAAGTCCTGTTAATAGTCAATTGCACTTAGAGTTTTCCTATGTATTTTCGTTTTCTCAGTAATAATGAAATTGTATCAGTGAAAATTTATGTTCTATTAGTCTAAACGAAAATTCGGGTAATACAGTAAAATGCATTTCTATCAGCAAAAAATACGTTTTTATCCTTGAAGCAGTAAAATCGCTCAATACTTTGATCTGAACCAAGCCATAAAAAATAGTCAAGAATAAATTCTTGACTCAGAGTGTAGACAAACCCCTTTTCCAGAGAAATTATTGAAGAAAAAGGGGTTTTTGTTTCTTGAATTTTGCATATATTGATATCTATTCAAAAAAATCATACTATATCTTGAACCTCATCTAGATAAAGAAAATAGCTGCCGACTTTGTCGACAGCCTGAGTCAAGAATAAATTCTTGACTACACTGCCTTATTCATTCACTTTTGGATCGAGTGCATCCCGCAGCCCGTCTCCTACAAAGTTAAAGGCAAGGACTGTAAAGAGGATCAATAAGCCCGGGAATAACGGGTACCACGGAGCTGTCAGCAAAATTGTAAAGTTCTGCGCATCCTGAAGCATGTTCCCCCAGCTTGGAACAGGCGGCTGAATGCCAAGTCCAAGATAGCTTAATGTTGATTCAGCAAGGATAACCCCGCCTACAGATAACGTCGCTGAAACTATGATCGGTCCAATCGCATTTGGCAGGATATGCGAGAAAATAATTTTAAAGCTTTTGGTTCCGATTGTTTTAGATGCCAGCACGAACTCACGGGTACGAAGAGATAAAAACTCCCCTCGGACAAGGCGTGCTGTTGTTGTCCAGCCCAGTACAGCAAAAATGATAATCAGCTTGTCTACACCAGGATTAAAAATCGTTACTAGTGTAATAAGCAAGAAAATCTGCGGAATAGATAATACGATATCTACAAATCTCATTAAAATCGAATCAACGATTCCCCCGAAATATCCGGCAATCGCACCGATGACAGTTCCAATAGTAATGGAACCAAGAACAGATGCAAATCCAACCAGCAGCGAGACTTGTGCTCCATATAGCAAGCGTGTAAGCAAATCCCGGCCAAAACGGTCAGTTCCAAGAATATTTTCTCCTCCTGGAGGGACTAATTTTTTCATAAGATCCTGACTTTCAGGAGAATATGGGGCAAGGACTGGTGCAAAAATTGCAGCGGAAATGACAAGAAAAAGAAATATCGCTCCAAATACGGCCAGTTTATTTTTATAAAATTTCCTGAAAAATATTTTCGTTAGTGTATCAGGGTTCGCCTTTAAATTCCCATGAACCGCCAGCTGATTAGAAGTTTCCGGTGTTAGGTTTGTTTGTGCCATTTTGCTCCCCCTTCCTAATACTCAATTCTCGGATCAAAAATTGCGTAAAGAATATCCGCAATTAAGTTTCCGATGACTACAAATACAGCAGAGATAACAGTTAAAGCCATAATGACAGGATAATCACGCTGGAAAGCTGAATCAATAAATAATAGACCAATGCCAGGCCATGAGAAGATTTTCTCAACGACTACGGCTCCGCCGATGAAAGAAGGGATCATTAATCCAAAAATCGTGATAATCGGAATTAACCCGTTGCGGACACCATGCTTGATGATGACCTTTGATTCTCTGAAGCCCTTTGCACGTGCGGTTCTCATGTAATCCTGCTTAAGGACATCAAACATACTTGACCTTGAATACCTGGTTAGTCCAGCCATATCGGCGGAGGCTAATACAAATGCAGGCAGCATGAGATGGTGGATTCTGTCCCACACGCTGAATTCGGCATTCAAGGTGGAGGTCCCTCCTGTCGGGAACCAATTAAGCTGAACGGAAAATACCATAATCAAGATTAAACCGAGCCAGAAATTCGGTGTGGCAAGTCCCAAAAAGGAAGTGACAGAAACAGTATAATCAACTTTTGTGTATGGTCTTGCTGCTGAAATGATTCCAAACGGGATGGCAATCACTAATGCCAGTACTGTAGATACAACCATTAACAGCAAAGTGTTTGGCAAACGGTTCATAATCATTTCACTTACAGGTACACCTTTACGGATCAATGATGTGCCAAAATCTCCTTGCACCATGCTTCCAAGCCATTTTAAATATTGGATGTGCACAGGATCATTTAATCCGTATTTCTCCATAAATTTTGCTTTATCGGCAGGACTTATTGATGGATCCATTAATAAGGTTGTAGGATCTCCTGGAGCTAGTCGTATGATCGCAAAAGAGATAATGGTGATGCCTAATAATAAGGGAATAGCCATTAATGTACGGCGGATGATATAAGTAAGCACAGCTAGTTCTCCCCTTTCCTTCTCATTTTTCTATAAATAAAAACAATGTCCAAAATACTCAGCAGACCCGTTCAATTTTCAAATTCATAAAAAACGAGGGAAGGGAGTATTCCCTTCCCTCTGCAAGTTTCCCCGAAGTGCTGCAGCAATCAATGAATGATTACTGTTTTAACCACCATTTGTGGATGTTGTAGTATTCGCTCTTAGCGTTGAACTCATAGCCTTGTAAGTTTTCAGGCATTACGCGGTGAACGTTAGGATAGTACAAGAATGTGTATGGCTGATCTTCTGTGATTAATTTGTAGATGTCAGCATGTTTTGCAGCATACTCATCTTGGTCAAGAATTTGTTTCGCTTCTTCCATTAACTTATCTGCTTCTTCGTTTTTGTAATCAATCATGTTTAAGCCTTCAGCAATTTGGCTTGAGTGGAAAATGTCATATTGATCAGGGAATGTTGACAAGCTCCATCCTAAGATCATTGCATCAAAATCCCAGTTTGGTGCAGAAACTTGCTCGATGAAAGCAGAGAATTCAATGATCTCAGGCTTTACTTCAATGCCGATTTCTTTTAATTGCTGCTGAACAACTACAGCGATGTCTTCACGGATTTTGTTGCCTTGGTTCGTTTTTAAAGAGAATGAGAATTTTTTGCCGTCTTTGTCTAAGATTTTGTCGCCGTCAGTATCTTCCCAGCCAGCTTCTTTTAATAATGATTTAGCTTTCTCCTGGTCAAAAGAGAATTTTGCTACATCGTCGCTGTAAGCAAAAGAAAGCGGGCTTTCAGGAACGTGTGCAACTTCTCCGTCACCGTTCATAACAGAAGCAACCATTGATTCTCTGTCAAGTGCCATTGTTAAAGCTTGACGCACTTTCACGTCTTTGAAGAGGTCGTTCTTTTGGTTCCAGCCGATATAAGTGTAAGAAAGACCAAGGCCAGACTCAACTTTCACGCCGCTGAACGTGCTTTTAACTGTTTCAATATCAGTGCCTGGAACTTCAGTGAAATCCACATCGCCAGCTTGAAGCTGTGCTAATAATGCATCCTGGTCAGGAACAATTTTGTATGTGATTGAATCTAAGTATGGCTCGCCCAAGAAATACTCAGGGTTTTTCTCCACTTTTACATATTCTCCGTCTTTCCACTCAACGAATTTGAATGGTCCAGTACCGATTGGAGATTTTGTGTTGAATTCGTTTTCACCAAGCTCACCAACCGGAACTTTTCCAAGGATGTGCTCAGGAAGGATTCCGTAGCTAAGTGCTACAGGATAGAAAGAAGCATCTTTCTTAGAAAGCTTAAACTCAACTTCATAGTCGCCTTTTTTCGTTACAGACTCTAAAGATTCAAAAGAAGAACCGCGCTCACCAACATAGTCAGGGCTCTTAGGGATGCCGTATGTAAATACTACGTCATCAGCAGTAAGCTGTTCGCCGTCATGGAATTTAACATCTTCTCTGATTTTTACAGTGTATGTTAATCCATCTTCAGACGTATCAATTTTTTCAGCCAAGTGCAAAGTCGGGTTAAACTCAGTGTCTGAGCTTACAAGACCGTCAAAAATGAAGCCTTCGATATCAGAGCTTGAAGCATCTGTAGAATACATAGGGTTGAACAATGTTGGTCCTCCAATTGAACCAACGACTAAATCTCCGCCCATTTGCGGTTCGCCTGCATCTTCAGCCGGTTTATCTTCTTTTCCGCCTGATCCTGAAGCAGGTGTTTTTTCGCCTGCGCCACTATTACAAGCAGCTAAGAACAAAGAGAAAACTAACAATAAGCTGAGTAATGTTAATAAACTTTTACGTTGTTTCACTTCGTATTTCCCCCTCGAAAATTTGAATTTTTAGTTTTCTTAACATGCATATTATTGTTGGTCCATCTCCTCCCTTCAAGAAGGTGATTATATGCTGATCCTGCCATCAGTATAGGTGGCAGGCAACAAAATGATTTTTCTTTACTTCTTTAAATTGAGGTACCGCTTCGCGGCATGCGCTTGTAGCAGCAGGACATCTTGTATGGAAAACACAGCCTTGCGGCGGATTGGCCGGGCTTGGAAGCTCTCCTTTTAAAACGATGCGCTCACGTCTGGCCTGACCTGCTTTTCTCGGAACTGGCACAGCGGACAAAAGGGCTTGAGTATAAGGATGGAGAGGCTCTGAATAGAGACTGTGCTTGTCTGCAAGCTCCATCATTTTACCAAGGTACATAACGCCCACACGGTCACTGATATGGCGGACTACACTTAAATCATGCGAGATGAACATATATGTTAAGTTAAACTCATCCTGAAGATCTTCTAGCAGGTTAATAATTTGAGCCTGAATGGAAACATCAAGCGCTGAAACTGCTTCATCAGCAATAACCATTTGCGGATTCAGGGCGATGGCTCTTGCAATGCCAATTCTCTGCCTCTGTCCCCCGGAAAATTCATGCGGATAGCGGTTAATGAAAGAGGCGTTTAAACCTACTTTTTCAAGCAGCTCTTCCACTCTCTCTAATCGCTCTCTTCCTTTATATAAACCATGTGTATCCATTGGTTCTTTAATGATGGAACCGAGTGTTTTTCTTGGATTCAAAGAAGCGAATGGATCCTGAAACACCATTTGAATATTTTTGCGGACGGTTTTGCGGAGTTCACTTTCGGGTAAATGTGAAATATCCTGGCCGTCAAAAATAATTTTGCCGCCTGTCGGTTCATACAGGCGGATAATGGTGCGTCCTGCTGTAGACTTTCCGCAGCCTGATTCTCCTACAATTCCAATTGTTTCACCTTTTTTTACTGTTAAATTAATGCCGTCAACAGCTTTTACATGTCCTGCTGTCCTCTGGAGAATCCCTGCTTTGATCGGAAAGTGCTTTTGAACATCTATCAGCTGAAGGATGGTTTCATCCGGTTTCAGAAGCGGTATTTTTTTTTCTGCGTCTACTACTTTCATTGAACAGCGGCCTCCTCATCATCGTATAAAAAGCAGCGGACAGAGCGATGAGCTGATTTTTCCGTTAACGCGGGAAGTGCACTGAAGCATTTGTCAAATGCTTTCGGGCATCTTGGAGCAAATCTGCAGCCCGCTGGCAGATTATCGGGAGTCGGAACGTTTCCCGGAATCGAATTAAGCTTTTCTATATCTCCATCGATGGAAGGAATGGACTCCATTAATCCTTGTGTATACGGATGGAGAGGCTCATTGAACAAGTCATCCACAGAAGCTTCTTCTACCACCTGACCGCAATACATAACAACTACCCGCTCTGCAATTTCAGATACAACCCCCAGGTCATGAGTGATTAATAGAATACTAGTATCAAATTTTTGACTGACGTCCTTCATCAAATCAAGAATTTGCGCCTGAATGGTTACATCCAGTGCTGTTGTTGGCTCGTCTGCTATAAGCAGCTTCGGATTGCAGCTCATGGCAATGGCGATCATGACACGCTGGCGCATACCGCCTGATAATCTGTGGGGATAATCATTGATGATTTCATCCGCACGAGAGAAACCTACTAATCTAAGTAACTCAATTGCTTTTTTAACAGCTTGATTTTTTGGAAGTTTTTGATGATACATAAGCACTTCTGTAATCTGATCTCCGATTGTAAGCACCGGATTCAAAGAGGTCATCGGCTCCTGAAAGATCATCGATATATCATTTCCGCGGACTTTACACAAATCTTTTTCAGGTAACTTCACCAAGTCTTTGCCATTTAATAAGATCTCTCCATCAACAATTTTGCCGCCAGGGCTTGGAACAAGTCCCATAATCGATAAAGAAGTGATGCTTTTACCTGAACCAGATTCTCCTACTAGTGCAACCGTCTCGCCTTTATGTATCTTTAAGTCAACACCGTCCACAGCCGGGACTGCTTGTTTCTTTTTGTAGAAATAGGTTTTTAGATTTTTAACTTCCAACAGTACTGACAATACCCTTCACCGCCCTATGATGTAAAAGATAAATCGCTCGAAAAACTTAATTTTACAAATCATCATAACCTTTTGTATTAATAGAATAGTCAGAAAAATATATATTTGTATAGTATTACAAAAGTTTTACAAAATCAAGCTAATATTTAAAAAAATGTAATTTTATATTAATAATTCCATCATTACTAGGAAAAAATGCCAATAAAAAAACCCTTAATTGGGTTTAATCAATGACTTTTTCACTATTTCCTCTGAAGAAATGGCGAATAAATCTTTAATATTCGTTTTTGTCATCTCCATGTAACATTTGACGATATGATAACCTGCTGCATACCCAAGCATTTTTGGATAAAAGCCAGTTCCAAACATCAATTGAGAGAACTTGCGCGAGTCTCTTTTTAAATCCTGATTAGGTTCAATGATTGTTTGATAGAATTGAGAAACTTGCTCTTTTGAATAACGTTTTGTCCATGAACCGGTAAACTCTTCCCCCATTCTCTCCCGAACAGCATTCTCAGCAAGACCTTCAAGAATGACAGCATCAATCAGCGTATAGTCCTTTTCTTTTTTAGGGTCCTTTGCAAGTCTGCATACATGATGGTACTCATGCGTGAGGATGCTCTGGATCTCTTTTTTGCTGTTATCGGATAAAAATAAAAAAAGCTTATCATGAAAAGCCAGGCCTGATTTCCCTCCATATTCATTTCTCATCTTCCGGTTTCCTGCATCTGCCGGCAAAATAAAAATCGGCACATCTGGGCCGCCCCACTCTTTTTTCAAAGCAGATTCATCTGATTTTACAAACTCCCAAACTTTGTTCTTTTTTAAATCTGAATACAAGCTTTGACCAGTCTGCTCTTCTCTGAACATTCCAAATGCATGAAGATATTTGCTGATGTCCTCAGGATTATTTTTATGAAAGTACGGTTTCAGCCTCTCGCAAATTATCATATGATCTGCAGATTGTTCCAGCCATTCGTTTGTTTTGACGACCGTCACGGAACCCCACTCCCTCCTGCCGTATCTTATGAAGGTGTGTTTGAGGAAGTGAATGGATGAGCATCCCCTGCGATCTATCATTCCGTCAAAACAAAAAAAGCCAGCTAAGCTGACTTTTCCGTTTTACTGCTCGTATTTTTTGAAAATAATCGTTGCGTTATGTCCGCCAAATCCAAGTGAATTGCTGAGAGCCACATTCACTTCTGCTTTTCTCGCTTCATTCGGCACATAATCCAGGTCGCACTCAGGATCTTTTTCGCTGTAATTTATAGTAGGAGGGATGATGCCTTCTTTGATTGCAAGAATAGAAAGAATCGCTTCAACTCCGCCTGCTGCTCCAAGCAAGTGGCCTGTCATTGATTTAGTTGATGAAACAGCAAGCTTATAAGCATGCTCTCCAAAAACCTCTTTAATGGCAAGCGTCTCAAACTTGTCATTGTAGGATGTGCTTGTTCCATGAGCATTCACATAATCAACGTCTTCAGGTGAAAGTCCGCCGTTTTCTATGGCCATTCTCATTGCACGGACGCCGCCTTCCCCGCCCGGAGCAGGAGCTGTAATGTGGTGGGCATCTCCTGTTGCGCCATAGCCGACGATTTCTGCATAAATTTCTGCTCCGCGGGCAAGGGCGTGTTCAAGTTCTTCCAGGACTAAAATCCCTGCTCCTTCACCCATGACAAATCCATCGCGATTTGCATCGAATGGTCTGCTTGCTGTTGCAGGATCCGGATTTGTTGAAAGAGCTTTGCTTGCACAGAAACCTGCAAATGCCATTCTGGTAATTGGCGCCTCTGTTCCTCCGGAAATCATGACATCAGCATCTCCCCGTTCAATAACTTTAAAAGCATCGCCAATGGAATTTGTGCCAGTAGCACATGCTGTCACTGTACAGGAATTAAAGCCTTTTGCACCTAAAGCAATTGAAACCTGTCCTGCTGCCATATCCGGAATCATCATTGGAACGAAAAATGGACTAACGCGTCTAGCGCCTTTAGTAAGAAGAGTTTCAAACTGATTTTCAAAGGTTTCCATACCGCCGATTCCAGAACCGATCCAAACGCCAACGCGCGGAGCGATTTCTTCTGTAATTTCAAGATTGGCATCACGTACGGCCATGAAAGATGCTGCGACCGCATACTGAGTGAAGCGGTCCATTTTTCTGGCTTCCTTCTTATCGATAAATTTCTCAACATCAAAATCTTTTATTTCCGCAGCTACTTTAGCCGGATAGTCATTTGAATCAATGCGGGTAAGCGGACCGACGCCTGACTTTCCATTTACCGCGCTTTCCCATGTTGATGCAACATCATTTCCAATCGGAGTAATTGCTCCCATACCCGTAATGACAACTCGCCTCTTACTCATATAAAAACACCATACCTTTCTTAGCTGTAATATTTATTATTTGCCCCATCTCATGGCAATGGCTCCCCATGTTAAACCTCCGCCAAAACCAACCATAACAAGGACGTCTCCGTCTTTTATCGTTCCTGCTTCCAATTCTTCAACAAGAGAAATCGGAATAGATGCTGCAGAAGTATTCCCATACTTGTGAACCGTTTTTGACATTTTTTCCACAGGCAGTTCTAAACGTTCTCTGGCAGCTTCCATAATTCGGATGTTTGCCTGATGCGGAATCAAGTAATCGACATCTTCCTTTTTAAGGCCTGCCTTTTCAATAACATTTACGCTGGATTCACCCATTTGTCTGACCGCAAATTTAAACACCTCGCGTCCATTCATAATAAGCTTTTCATCCTGATAGAGATGCTTTCCGCCAGAACCGTCTGATCCAAGCTCAAATGCAAGGAAACCTTTGCCCGGTGTAACGTTACTGACGACTGCCGCTCCGGCGCCATCTCCAAAAAGAACAGCTGTATTCCGGTCATTCCAGTCTGTGATTTTTGAAAGTTTTTCTACTCCTACTACAAGTACATTTTGATAAGCACCTGTTTCAATAAATTGCTGGGCCGTAATTAATCCGTACATAAAGCCCGCGCATGCTGCGCTCAAATCCATCGCAGCCACTTTTTTTGCTCCCAATTTTTCCTGAAGCATACATGCTACAGATGGGAAGGGCTGATCAGGTGTGACAGTAGCCACCAAAATCATATCTATATCTTCAGCTGTTATTCCCGCATTCTCAATTGCTTTTTTTGCGGCATAATAGGCCATATCAGAAGTATCTGTTTCATCATTTGCAAGTCTTCGCTCTTCAATACCAGTCCGTGTGCGTATCCATTCATCTGACGTATCCATTATTTTCTCCAAATCTGCATTTGTTACAACGCGTTCTGGATTATACCGTCCGATTCCAATTATCCCTGCACTCATTTACGCAGCTCCTTTTATCTTGTATTTAGAATCAATTATTATTACCTGGTACTAATTTTATCCTATCTTTTTTAAAATTTCAATCAAAAATCTGCGCACCTGCCCCGTACAAGTTATTAAACAAAACATACAGTATTAATAAGCAAGAATAAGCGAGGTGTTTATGTTGAGCGAAAAAAGACGATCTGAAGAGTCCGGAGATTTCTTCTCATCCTTTATGTTTGGAGAAAAAAGAGAGCGGAGCATAAAACAGGAGGAAGCTGAAGAAAGCCCCGCTCTAGATGAGCAGGAACCTCAGTCAGGGACTGATTATTTTCAGCTTTTTATGCAAATTGATGATATTATGGACTCTTTAAAAGAATTAAAGCCAGTGATGAAGGAATTTTCCCCCATTTTGGATTATTTCAAACAAAAATTAAAATAAACGTTTACAAATCCAAATTATTTTCATATTATGGAATTATTAACCAAGAGAGAGCGAGGGATGTTTTATGAAAAAGTCAATTGCACGGATGCCGTTAATTTCATATACACAGCCCGTTGTTCATCTTCCGGAATGACGATCATTTTCACCTGAATTGATTGATCAAGGAACCATGGGCTGTGTCTGCTCATGGTTTTTTTGCATACTCAGGAAACAGTTCAGGAGGACCAAAATGAATGTATTCAATAGAAAAAAGCATTTAGGCTGGAACGATTATTTAGAGGAAGTAAGTGTTTCTTATCTGCCGCTTATATTCGGGCGGATCTCATTAGAGCATAAACACTTATATCGAGTAATGACTGCTCATGGTGAGGTTTTAGCGTCTTTATCCGGTAAGTTCAGGTTTGAAGCTTATTCGGAGGAGGATTATCCGGCAGTCGGGGATTGGGTTGCCCTCACAATGAGAGAAGAAATGAAGGCTACGATACATCACGTGCTGCCCAGATTCAGCAAGCTATCGAGAAAAGCTGCAGGAACAAGCGGGACGGAGCAATTAATAGCCGCTAATATAAATAATCTCTTCATTGTTATGGCTTTAAATCATGATTTTAACCTAAGAAGACTTGAGCGTTACCTTGTCATGGCGTGGGAAAGCGGGGCAAACCCTGTTATCTTATTAACTAAATCAGATCTTTGCAGCGAATTGGACGAATTTGTAAGTTCCGCGGAAAGCATAGCGTTCGGAGTCCCTGTACATCCTGTAAGCGCGCTTGAAAAGAGCGGTATTGAACAGCTTTCAACTTATTTTACTGAAGGTACTACCTCTGCTTTTGTTGGTTCCTCAGGTGCAGGTAAATCAACATTGATAAACGCCTTAATAGGAACAGAAAGGCAGACGACCGGCGAAGTGCGGGCAGACGATAGCCGCGGCCGGCATACAACAACGTATCGCGAATTAATAGCCGTTCCGCAAAAAGGACTTCTGATTGACACACCTGGTATGAGAGAATTGCAGCTTTGGGATTCAGAATCACTTCAACATAGCTTTGAAGACATTGAGTCACTTGCACCAGCCTGTTTTTTCAGAGACTGCGGCCATCAGAACGAACCTAAATGCGCCATTAACCAGGCAATAGAAGAAGGGCGTTTAACTGCCTCCCGACTTCAAAGCTATCGCAAGCTGCAAAGAGAACTAGCCTATATAGAGAAAAAAGAGCGAAAAAAAGCAAATAGGAAATAATCCATGAAACCGGATATCATA
Source organism: Bacillus sp. V2I10 (assembly GCF_030817055.1). Classification (NCBI taxonomy): domain Bacteria; kingdom Bacillati; phylum Bacillota; class Bacilli; order Caryophanales; family Bacillaceae; genus Bacillus; species Bacillus sp. V2I10. Next base: position 4,602,164 of record NZ_JAUSYV010000001.1, read on the forward strand.
TCCGGTTTTTTTACATAATAAAACCGCAGCATGTTCTGCTGCGGTTCTATCATTATTTGCCTGCTTCATTTTTCCCTAATTCGTAAGCATCATTCATCACTTTTGTGAGCAGTTCCATCATCGGCTGAAGATGGTCAGCAGTAATTTCTATGCCTGCTTCATCAAGCTTTGCTTTGGCTTCAGGAAGATATTTCATGGCGATTTGCATAAATTCTAATGTTTTAGGTTCGTTGTTCATATGGATTCTCCTTTTCAAAATTGATTAGGCAGCTTATCTGTCTGCCTGTATATTTCAATATGCTCTTGGATTTTATTTTGAAAGGCCTTGTCCACATTTGGACTGTACTTGCCGAGTTCAATGACATCATCCTGAAAATCAAAATACAAATTTCCGCTTTCAAGCTCACCATTCAAATATTTTTCAGCAACAAGCTCATATAAACGGTCTACATGCTGGATCGTGCTTGTAAGGACAGTTGCTTCTCCAAGATCTGACTGGTCGGAAACAAAACCAATTGCATACAAACCTTTCTCTTTAATCCGCTCAATGACAGGTACATTATACCCATCGCCTGCAGGATATACAACATCTATGCCTTCTGAAAGCATTTCATCTGTATGATTAAGGGCGCTTTTTACATCATCCCAGCTTTGCACATACTGGATTTCAACCTGAACATCAGGATTCTGATAGTTCGCACCCTCATAAAAACCATCAATTTCAGGCTGCCATTCATAAGCTGCCAGTATACCGACTTTATTTGTCTTTGTCATTTCACCGGCAATCATCCCCCCGAAAAAGCCCATAGCATTTGAGTCAAAATTAAGGCTTGTCATATTATCTCCCTTTGCCTCTCCATTGAAAAAGACAAAATGAATATCATCAAATTCTTCATTCAATTCTGCAAAAAAAGTTTCATATTCACTGCCATGACCGAAAATGAGATTGACGCCTTTTCCCGAAAACTCTTTTACCGCTTCTCTAACTACTTCTTGGTTATTCATCCCTTCTTTATAAAAAACTTCGATACCGTAACTTGATTGTATTTTTAATAATCCTTTGTATCCCTTCGTGCCCCATACTTGATCGCTGATTGTATCCGGGACAAGCAAGCCTACTTTTTCAAGTTCATTCTGCCTTGGTTGTCCGCATCCTGTCAGAAAAAAAAAGCATATGGCGAAAAGAATACTTTTCTTCAGCATTACAAGCAACTCCTTTTGGCTTGTGCAAGTCATGATTACACCTATATTTTAGACTGTAAACAATTCATCGCACAAGGATATATTTCCCAATAACGATTAAAACTTGAATTTTATCTAAAATTATTGGTAAATATACAGGTTTTGCTTGACCCATTCTGCTTGTATCTGTATCCCTCTTTCTAATGAAACACTATTATTAACTGGGTGGATGATATCCTTAGATAACTTATAAGAAGGGTTTCTATCGGCCTTTTCAGAAAATAATTCAACTATTTCACTCCACTGGCCCTCTTTCATGGATGAGAGATGAACAACAGGTTCCTTAAAAGGATATGCGATTGCAATATCCAATAGAGTGCTGACAGCATCATCGATATAAAGAATATCTCTTTTTTCTTCGTTTACAGCAGCTGCAGATTTTGTTCCAGTTAACTTTGAAATGATGCACTGGTGAATAAAGCTTGATTGCGGCTGCCATGGTCCATAAATTCCTGGAAACCTGACAATCTTAAATAGCTCAGATTCTCCAAAGAGCGACCTGATTTCTGACTCCTGCTTCAGATGAGCCTTGCCATTTTCGGTTGAAGGAACGGGAACTGTGTCCTTTTCAATCTCCTTTTGCATCTCGCCGAATACTTCAGCAGATGAAATGAGAATAAATGGGATTTTTTGTTTAATTGAAAGATCAGCACAAGCCTTTAATAAATTCGAATCGTGTCTATTCTCCTGATCTGTTGGATCCTGAATGCAATAAAATATCACATCATTTTCTTTCGCTTCTGTGATTGAGGATATATTTTCAAACAACGCGTTTCTGCCAATCAGCATCATTTTTTCTTCAGCTATTTTTTGTTCTTGATCATCTTGATACTTATTCATATACCCATCAACCCCGATGCCCTCTTCGAGCAGACGGCTGCATAGAGCAAAACCTACAAATTGCCCGAATCCTGCAATTAATGCTTTTCTCATAATCCCTTTCCTCCTTTTAGGAAGCGTTATAGTATCGTATGCAAAATTTCAGCACAAAAGAATCGTCCCCAGTATCATCAGGAACGATCTGTTTATAAATTTTTTTCATTTTCTTTAAAAAATTTCACTACGGAATGATTTAGCCTGTATTGATTATCAGCCAGATGAAAGGTCAGGTCGATCGGGGAGCCCTGCTTGCTTCTGAAGTCTTCATAAATTTTGCTGTGATCATGGTAAGGGTATGTGATGCTATTCATTCTCTGCCATATATGAACGGGGAGGTTTGTGCTGTCAAAGCTTGATTCAAAACTGAAGTCTTTAATCTTTTTTGAGTCTATTTCATATGCATTCGCTATTTCTTTCGTCAGTCTCTTATAAAAAAACATGTTTTCTCTTTCTTTTTCAAGGTGGGCCTGCAGATTTAAACATGGATTAAACATTGCGACAGAACGAATTTTTTCGTTAGAAATCTTCATAAATTCTTTCGCTATCAGAGCTCCCATTCCTTCACAAAGAATATGAACCCGCTCATTTAAAATTTCTTTTTTCATGATTATATGATAAATCTTCATTGTAAGATTCAGCGCTTTTGGACTGCCCCAATTCGCACCGTAAAGATTAGATGTGAAAACTGTGTAGCCTGCGTCAAGCAAGATTGAAAGGAGCTGATTTCTGCCGTAATGCTGCAGCCAAAAGCTCGTATCACCATCCACGAAATGCGTTTTGTCGCCTATGATAAAGACAGCGAATCCATTTGGTTTATAAGGGTAATGGATGACGTTCCATTCTGATTCCAGCTGAAAAAACCGCTTTGTAATTCCCATCGTTTGCCCACCACCTTTCTTTCGTACTTTTAGCACTTTATATAAGATATGTTCGGTCATGTGAAAGCGAATGGATATATACCTAATCATTCAGCAATGAACGTTCAAGAAATAGTCAACTTTAAGGGTAAATAAAGCTTTTATTCCACAATCTATGTATGATAATATGGACATAGAATTGTTTGAAGAATGAGGTGAACAGATTGCGCTATTTTTGGACATTTTTTTGGACGTTTTTATTAATGCAAATGATGGCTTACGTCGTTTCTTCAATGACAGGTGTTGCATATAACTTTGTTACTGCTTCTATTCTTGCTGTTGTTGCAACCGTTCTCATCCTGATCCTCGGGGAAGTTGTGCCGGACCGATCTGCAGATGGACATCATTAATACCTAATTTTCGACTCTGCACACAAAAAACCCTACTATAGATAGTAGGGTTTTTTTTCGGGTTTCACTATTATGGTTTTCTTTGATACGTCCAGTGACGGTCATCATTTGACGTTTCAGGGAAACGATCTCCTGCCTGAAGCTTAATTTTTTGCGGATTTTTGACCATTGAGCCTGTTTCTCCAACTTCTACGTAGATGCCGTTATTAGGTGCTTTTTGACCTGATCTAAAGCGATGCTGCTGCCCCAAAATAAGATCCCTCCTTAAGGTTCCTTCTTTAACTAGTATGGCAATTCATTTATGATTCATGTAATGTGAAATAGAAATTTACCTGCAAGGCTGCTTGTACTGTTTTCGCATGAAAAAACGGATGGATCAGACCGCTGATCCATCCGCTTTTTATTATCTGGCTGCTATTTCAAGGAGTATCTATAACGGATCAATGACAGCTTAGAAGTAACTACCCGTTCAGCAGCGCTTTCAGCAACGCTTTTTGAACATGCAGACGGTTTTCGGCCTGCTGAAAGACGGCAGATTGGTTTCCGTCAATAATTTCCGCTGTTACCTCTTCACCTCGATGAGCCGGCAGGCAGTGAAGAAAATGACTGTCTTTTTTGGCGAAGCTCATTAGCTCTTCGTTAATTTGATAGGCGTTAAAAGCCGAGAGGCGGATTTCATTTTCTTTTTCCTGCCCCATACTCGTCCATACATCTGAATACACGATATCTGCTTGGTGAACAGCCTCTTTGGGATTCGTTACGGCTGTGATCACAGCACCTGTCTGTTTGCAGATCTCAGCTATTTTCTCCATCACATGCGGATTTGGCCCATAACCCTCTGGATGAGCGATGACTGCATCCATTCCAACCTTCGCACATGCAATTAATAAGGAGTGCGCCACATTATTTCCATCACCTACGTAAGCTACCTTTGTTCCTTTAAACGATTTTTTCAGCTGCAGAATCGTCATTAAATCTGCAAGGGCCTGACATGGATGGAAAGTATCTGTCAGTCCATTAATCACGGGAATCGAAGCATGCAGGGCAAGCTCCTCTACTTTTTCATGCTCAAACGTGCGGATCATAATGGCATCTACATAACCTGAAAGGACTTTTGCTGTATCAGCTATGCTTTCTCCCCGGCCCAATTGAAGATCCTGACTGCTTAAAAAGAGCGCGCTGCCTCCTAGCTGCTGCATTCCAGCTTCAAACGAAACCCGTGTCCGAGTTGACGATTTTTCAAAAATCATGGCCAATATTTTTCCGGACAGAACCGATTGAATGGGAAATTTCTTCATTTGTATGCCTTCTTCAACCAGATGCAGGATTTCCTCAGTCGTATAATCAAGCAGGGTCAAACAATCTTTTCCCAATAGTGCAGATGATTTCGTTTGTGCCAATTTTATAGAACTCATTTCATGTTCACTCCCGTTCTTGTTAATTCTCTGATTGAATAAACCTCATAGTCAGGTGCCGCTTTCAAGTAAGCCATAAAGGATGAAGCATCTGAAAACACCTTTATTCCTTTTTCAGCTGCAAGCAGGCGTTTTTCTCTGGATTCTTCATTTTTCAGACTGACAAACACGCCGTTTTCAGCAGTGTCAGCCCATTTTTCAAAGGATTCAGTTTCTGTTTTCAATCCAGCGGCTTCTGCTTTTTGAAGCAGGGTATAATCGATTTCATCCATAAAAATACTGATGCCGCTCTTATCACGATCTTCATCAAACACTTTTCCGAGCGCTTCCTTCAATGTAGGTGCAAGGCACAAGCCTTCTCCCGTTGATCTCATTTCAGGACTTAGCTTAAGATCTACATTTTGCAGGGCGTGACTGGAAAAAACAGGATATTTAACAGCCGTATAAGGTCTTTCTTCTTCTATATAAACATGTGTCAGCTTTTCGCCATTCAGCATCCCTGCTGCAAGTTCAATCATAGGGACATCCATCACCTTGCTGACAATCGGTGCTGTCCGGCTTGCTCTTGGATTGACTTCCAGGACATACAGCTTTTCGTTTTGAATCAGGAACTGGATATTCATGATTCCTTTAAAGCCAAGCTGCTTCACAATTTTCTTAGCTGATAGATGCATGTCTTGCTTCAGCTTATCACTTATATTCTTGGAAGGGATAATCGCCATACTGTCTCCTGAATGCACACCAGCTGGTTCAATATGCTCCATAACTGCTGGAATAAGGATGCTTTCCCCGTCTGCAACGAGATCAATTTCTGCTTCCTGGCCTATGACATAGCGGTCAATTAAGATGGGAAAAGATTGATTGCCGGCTTTTTCAACCTGCTTCTTAAGCAGCTCTTTATTCTCAAGCACAATCATGCCTTTCCCCCCGATGACGTAAGAAGGTCTGATTAACACAGGATAGCCGATTATTTCTGCTTCCATGATGGCTTCTTCTGCGTTATGGGCAGTTGTCCCTGGCAGATGAGCAATCTCTAATTCATCTAATAGGTGATAAAATTTCTCCCGTTCTTCAAGAATATCAAGTGTTTCTGAATCTGTTCCGAGAAGGACTGCGCCGCTTTCCTCAAGTCCAGCTGCAAGATTGATGGCGGTTTGTCCTCCAAATTGCACGATCGTTGCGTCTATCTGTTCAGCTTCAATCACATTCAGTACGTGTTCGACTGTCAGCGGCTCAAAGTACAGACGGTCTCCAGTTTCAAAATCTGTGCTGACTGTTTCAGGATTATTGTTGATCATAATCGCTTCATAACCAAGCTTCTGCAAGGCTTGGATTCCTTGCACAGCGCTGTAATCGAACTCAACTCCCTGTCCGATGCGGATAGGACCTGATCCAAGGACCAGTACTTTTTTTCTTGGGTTTGCCGTTTTTTCAAGCTCGCATTCTCCGAAATATGTTGAATAATAATAATTAGTTCTTGCTTCAAATTCCGCTGCACATGTATCAACCAGCTTAAATTTAGCTGTGATGCCTTGTGATTTTCTCAGAGTTCTTACAGCAGATTCATCTTCATTTAAACAATGTGCGAGGTACTCATCTGAACAGCCTTTTTCCTTTGCATATGAAAGGAGGTCTTTTGTTAACTGATGCAATGTTTCTGATTTAAGCTGTTTTTCCAATGTGACAAGTGAGAGAAAGCTGTTTAGAAAATAATAATCAATTCCTGTTTCCTTATGAATGACGTTTAAGCTTTCACCTCTTCTTAACAGCTCTATAATGGCAAAGAAACGCTGATCTGTTGCCTTTTTAATGATGTTTAGAAGATGAAGATCCGACAGCAGTGATATCTCTTCAAAGTATATTCCGATATTTCCGAGTTCAAGTGATGATACTGCTTTTTGAATAGCCGCTTCGAGATTTCTCTCAATCGCCATCACTTCACCGGTTGCTTTCATCTTTGTACCAAGAGTGCGGTCGGCGTCTTTAAATTTATCAAAAGGCCATCTTGGGAATTTCACGACCACATAATCAAGAGCAGGCTCAAAGCTTGCAAATGTAGACTGTGTCAATGGATTTTTAAGCTCGCTTAATGTATAGCCAACAGCAAGTTTTGCCGCAAGTTTTGCGATCGGATAGCCAGTCGCTTTTGAGGCAAGAGCTGATGAACGGCTGACACGCGGATTTACCTCTATGACGTAATATTGCTTGCTTACCGGATCAAGGGCAAATTGTATGTTGCAGCCCCCAACTACATTCAAAGCTGAAATGATGGTTAACGAAGCACTCCGGAGCATTTGATATTCATGATCAGTCAAAGTTTGTGAAGGAGCGACTACAATTGAATCCCCTGTGTGAATCCCGACAGGATCGATATTTTCCATATTGCATACAGTTATACACGTATTGGCTGCATCCCTCATGACTTCATATTCAATCTCTTTAAATCCTGCGATGCTTTTTTCAACTAGACATTGATGAATCGGACTTGCACTTAACCCGCTTTTCATCAATTCAATCAATTCCTGCTCGTTATCCGCAATTCCGCCTCCCTTACCACCAAGTGTGTATGCCGGGCGGACGATAATCGGGTAGCCAATTTCCTTTGCAAAGGCCAATGCTTCTTCTGCACCAGTTACAATTTCGCTCGCAGGTACAGGCTGTTTCAGATCATACATCAGTTTTCTGAATTTTTCTCTGTCTTCTCCCATTTGGATCGACTGGACGGATGTACCCAGAACTTGCACGTTATGTTTTTGCAGGACACGGGCTTCATGGAGCTTTACAGCCAAATTGAGTCCCGTTTGACCTCCAAGAGTTGCAAGCAGGCCATCCGGTTTTTCTTTTTCAATAATTTTCGTGAGACTCTTTACCGTTAATGGTTCAAAGTAGACCTCATCCGCGTATTGATGATCCGTCATAATTGTTGCCGGATTGTTGTTCACAAGAATGACCTTGTAGCCTTCTTCTTTCAAGGCAATGCAGCCCTGGGTCCCGGAATAATCAAACTCTGCAGCCTGGCCAATGATAATTGGGCCAGAGCCGATTACTAAGATGCTATTTATATCATGACGTTTAGGCATATACCATTTCTCTCCTTGTGTTTAGAACCATTTCCAGAAATTCATCAAAGATATATTCACTTTCGGCAGGTCCGGGATGTGCTTCTGGATGAAATTGAACAGATAGAATCGGAAGTGTCTGATGAAACATGCCCTCAACCGACTGATCATTCACATTCACAAACCTGACTCCGAACTCTTTATGATGATTCGACGTTACCACATAGCTGTGATTTTGAGATGTCATAAAGACTTTTCCTTTTTTCCGGTCCATGACAGGGTGATTTGCTCCTCTATGCCCAAACGGCAGCTTCATCGTGTCTCCTCCATAAGCTAGAGCAATGAGCTGATGCCCAAGACAAATGCCGAGTGTTGGATAGCTGCCGGCAATCTTATTAATTGCAGGCAAATAGGCTTCAAGTTCTTTCGGATCTCCAGGCCCATTTGAAAGAACAACTGCATCAGGCTGAATATGTTCCAGTTCCTTCAGCTCTGTATAAGGAATAATCGTTACTTTGCAGTTTCTCTTCAGAAAAGATTGCAGAATTGATTTTTTGAATCCGAAATCAAGTAATGCAACGTGGATGGATCCTTCTCCAAGAGTAGTGATTCCCTGTTCGATTTCAGGCAATTTCTTTGGTAACGGCTGACTCTGTATTATTTTTGAACAATCTGCCGAGAGCTGTGCTTTCATCGTCCCGTTTTTGCGGATCTGTTTGACGATGGATCTAGTATCAACATGACTGATATATGGAACCTTCCATTTGCTTAAGTATTCTTTGACACTATAAGCGGCCTCATAATGAGAGAAATGTTCACAGCATTCGTAAAAAACGGCACCTTTTACTTGCGGTCTCTCACTTTCAAAGTCAACTGCATTTATGCCGTAATTGCCGATCAAAGGATAAGTAAATACGATGATTTGATTTTGATAGGAGGGGTCTGTCAGCACCTCTTGATAGCCTGTCATGCCTGTGTAAAATACGATCTCGCCCTCACTGTCGCCACCGTTCAGATTTCCTTTGTAGCTTGTGCCATCCTCTAGAAGCAGGTAACCGCTCATTTTCATTCACCTCGTAATGAATTTTTATTTATATACAAGCATAATTATGCAATTCGTTGTAAAAAAATTTATGTTATTGGTTTACTGTCAGTGCTGTGTGTTTGATCGTTTTTCCGATGATATCAATCGCTTCATCTATCTCATCAGCTGTTACAGTAAGCGGAGGAAGGAGACGGATTACATCTGGACCTGCCGGGAGTGCTAATAAACCATTGCTTCGCAATTCAGAAATAATAGGAGCCGATTCCTGATTTAATTGAATACCAATCATTAGGCCTTTTCCTCTAATCTCAGTTACAGAAGGAGTATGAAGCAATGCATCTTTAAGCAAACCTGACATTTTCTCCGATTTTTTCACGACTTCATCCAAGAATGGGGGCTGAAAAATTTTTGTGAGCGTTGCTTTAGCTGCAGCCATAGCCAGTGGATTTCCCCCAAACGTCGTCCCATGTGAGCCAGGCTGAAAGGATGCAATCAGTTCTTTTTTCCCGATCATGGCTCCAACAGGAAATCCGCTGCCAAGTCCTTTGGCTGCTGTAATAATATCAGGTTCTGCCTGATAATGCTGATAAGCAAACGGCAGACCTGTCCGTCCAATACCTGTCTGCACTTCGTCAATAATCAGCAGGGCGGAAAGACGTTCGCATGTATGCTTTACTTCTTCTATAAAAGAAGCTTCTGCCGGTACGACTCCGCCCTCTCCCTGAATAACTTCAAGCATAATAGCAGCATAGCCATCTCCATCTAATTGCTGAAGAGATTCTGTATCATTAAAAGGCAGGTATTCAAATTCCGGCAATAATGGTCCATAGCCATCATGAATTTTGGCCTGTCCTGTTGCAGACATTGTTGCAAATGTTCTTCCATGAAACGATTGTTTAAAGGTAACAATTTTTGATTTGCCTGTGTGCTTTCTGGCAAGCTTTATTGCAGCTTCATTCGCTTCAGCCCCGCTGTTGCAAAAAAATACGGCATCTCCGCAGCTGTTCGCTGTAAGGATTTCCGCAACTTCCTCTTGCAATGAATGCTGAAAAAGGTTCGAAACGTGCCAGACTTTATCAAGCTGATCTTGAACAGCCTGCTTCACGTCTTTGTCTCCATGGCCTAAATTACAAACACCAATTCCAGAGATAAAATCAAGATAGGTTTTGCCATTTTGATCGGTGGCGACTGAGCCGTTCGCTTCCTTTATTTCCAAATCCCAGCGCGCATATGTCGGAAATACAAAACTCATTTTAATGCAGCCTCCTTTTTTAAGGTAATTTTTGTTCCCAAGATGGATTGTTCTGCAACAAACATTGATTGACCGCTGACAATCATCACTTCTTTTAAAGAATGAGATAATGACTTCATCGCAGCCTGAACTTTAGGAATCATCCCGCCGTTAATAATGCCAGCACCTATCATTTCTTCGATTTCATCTGGAGTTGTATGGTTAATTACTTGTTTTTCCTTCAAAATACCTGGCACATCTGTAACAAACAGCAGTTTTTTGGCACCAAGTGCACTTGCTATAGCTGCAGCTGCTGTATCAGCGTTGACATTAAGAGTTTGATGATTTTTTGTTCTTGCAATCGGGGCGATGACAGGTACATAGTCGCCTTCAATCAGCGTTTTGATCAGATGAGTTTGGACGTTTGAAATTTTCCCGACGTACCCAAGCTCTGTTTCATTCAAAAACTCTGCTGTCAGCATTCCGCCATCAGACCCTGCAATTCCTGCTGACATAAGATTATTTTGTTCCAAAGCTCTCACAATCTGCTTATTGATTTGGCCTGCAAGCACCATTTCCGCGATATCAAGAACCTGCTTTGTTGTTTTTCTCTGCCCGTTAATGAATTGAGTCTTAACGTTCATGCTTTTTAGAACGCTGTTGATTGCAGGTCCGCCGCCGTGGACAATGACTACTTTATAGCCTTGTTTTTTCAGCTCGTGCAGGCTTCCAAAAAATGCCTCTGACAGTTCATCAACAATACTTCCTCCACACTTCAACACGACAACTTTGCTCATGATTCTCTCCTTACGTTCTGTAGCTGGCGTTAATTTTGATATAATCGTATGTCAGGTCACAGCCCCAGGCTCTTCCCTCTCCGTTTCCGATTCGGAGGTCAATATGGATATTCACTGTGCTTTTTTCCAGCACCTCTTTTGCCTTATCTTCTGAAAAATTCTGAGGCTGGCCATTATGATACAGGCATTGATCACCTAAAAAGATGCCGATTTTATCAGGATTCACCTCTGCTCTGCTGTGGCCGATTGCACCGATAATTCTTCCCCAGTTGGCATCAGAACCATAAACGGCTGTTTTAACAAGGCTTGAACCTACCACTTTTTTTGCTGTAATTCTTGCTTCCGCATCAGTTGCTGCTCCTTCTACTGTCACTTCAATCAGCTTCGTAGCGCCTTCACCGTCTCTTGCTATACTCTTTGCAAGATCTTCGCATACAAGTTTAAGCCCTTGTTTGAAAGTATCCCAATCATCATGCTCAGGGGACAGAGGTTCATTATTTGCTAAGCCATTGGCCATCACAAGCACCATATCGTTCGTTGAAGTTTCGCCATCGACCGTAATTTGATTGAAAGATACATTCGTTAATTCAGCGAGGGCCTGCTGCAGAATATTGCTTTCTATGGCGGCATCAGTTGTAACAAATGCAAGCATTGTCGCCATGTTTGGATGGATCATCCCGGAGCCTTTTGCACATCCGCCAATTGTGACTTTTCTTCCGTCAATCGTCATCTCATAGCATGATTTCTTCGTCACTGTATCGGTCGTTAAAATCGCCTCTTGAAAAGCCGGTGACCCATCTTTTGAAGGAGAAATATCCTCCACACCATTTCGAATGCAGTCCATTTTCAAGTATTCGCCGATAACACCTGTTGAAGCTACAGCCACATGCTCTTCTTTCAAAGCAAAAGTATTCGCGCACAGAGCTCTCATTTCATATGCATCTTTTAATCCCTGCTCTCCTGTACATGCATTGGCAATCGCACTGTTCACTATAAGTGCCTGCAGCTTGTGATCTATTTCAATGCTTTCTTGTGTTATTTTCAGCGGAGCTGCCTGAAAATGACTTTGCGTGTAAACTGCAGCACAGCTTGCAGGAACTTCGCTTATCAATACGCCTAAATCTTTTTTAGAATACCGCAATCCGGTATGTACGCCATCTGCCGTAAATCCAGCAGGCGTTGTAACCGATCCTTCATCTATTTTCCGGAGCCCGATTGACTCTTTTACTTTCAGCATAATACAACCTCCTATGGATATAGCGGTGTGAGCTCAAGACCCATTGTTTCTTCATATCCATTCATAATATTAAAGTTTTGCACTGCTTGGCCTGCAGCGCCCTTCATTAAGTTATCAATCACTGAAACGATCGTGATTCTTTCTGTCCGCTCATCATAAGAAAGGCCGATGTCACAAAAATTTGAACCGTATACCTCTTTTGTCGATGGAAATTCACCAAGCGGCCTCACTCTGACAAAATAGGAATCTCTATAAAAAGCTTGATAGCATTCGAGTAATTCCTCTGAACTCATTTCACCTTTTGTATTCGCGTAGATGGTTGCCATAATTCCCCTTGTCATTGGAACCAAATGCGTCTGAAAGGTAATGGCTGAAATGTTTTCATTCATACGCTGAAGCGCTTGTTCAATCTCAGGTATATGCTGGTGTCCATTCACTTTGTAGATTTTCAAGTTTTCATTTACTTCTGAATAATGAACACCCGCGACTGCTTTTCGACCTGCACCTGAAACACCTGTTTTCGCATCTATAATAATGGAAGATTCATTGATCATCCCATTAGATACAGCCGGCGCAAGTCCCAGGATGGACGCTGTCGGAAAGCAGCCTGGATTTGACAGAATGGATGCGTTCATAATGGATGGTTTATTCAGCTCAGAAAGACCATATACCGCTTCATCAACAATCCTCTGGTCTGCAGCCTTTCGTTTATACCATTTCTCGTATAAAGCAGAATCTTTTAATCTTAAATCTCCGGATAAATCGATTACCTTTACCTGATCCAGGTTGATTTGAGGCAAAATCTCAGCCGCAGCTCCAGGCGGAGAGGCCATAAAAAGGGTATCAACCTCTTTCTCAATCCTGTTACAGTCTATGCTGACCAGTAATTCATCACTAATGCCGGTTAAATGAGGATAAGATTCCCTATATGGCTTTCCTTCCTCAGAAGATGTATATAGAATACATTTGTCAACTTTCGGATGTTTTGTGAGAAGCCGGTATAACTCATTGCCTCCATAGCCCGTTGCACCTATAATACCTACATTCAAATGTATCACCCTTTAATTTATATCGTTCTGCTGTTTGAATTAGTACCCATTATAATACTGCATAAAAATAAAATCAATTGTATATTTAAATATTTTTTAAGTTTTATAGATTGATTGCATTTTCCTTGCGGAAGAAAAAGGAGGCAAACTTTTCACATATTATTTGAAAGGAGTGTTTGGATAGGGGACTGAGCCGGCATTGCTTGAAATACTTTTCTGGATTTTGCTGTTTAGGGGTTGGATTTGCTTCATTCGAGTACTTGATTTTTGAATTTTAGAGGTTTTTTGTGGGATTATCTTTTTATGGCTACCCGATTTGATGGGTTTGAGCGGTTTCAGGGTGTCATTTGCTTTCTATGGTTACCTGATTTGATGGATTTGAGCGGTTTCAGGGTGTCATTCGCTTTCTATGGTAAACATTTATGATAAGTTTTCGATGTCTCAAGGACTTCATCCACTTTGAGTACTTCTTCCTATTTTCCGACAAAAAATCCCGGTTCAGAACCGGGATATCACTTTTTTCACTGCACGCCTAATGCTATTTTGGCGATTCGGCTCATTCTGTCTTTAGTCCAAGGCGGATTCCAGACGATATTTACTTCTGTTTCTTTAATTTCAGGAATATCACGCAAGGCTGTTTTTACTTGATCAATGATTGTCCCGGCAAGCGGACAGCCCATTGAAGTTAAGGTCATCGTAACAAGCGCCGTACCGTTCTCGTCAAGATCTACATCATAAACAAGTCCAAGATTCACAATGTCAACACCAAGCTCCGGGTCAACGACAAGTTCTAGCGCTCCATATATATTTTCTTTTAATGCTTCATCCATAGCAATCACTCCTCATAGCAAAGTATATCGAAACCATGCAGCAATCTGAAATTATCTGCTTTCAAGTAAAAAATCGGCAAACCAGTCGACGGTTGCAATAAGTCCTTCTCTTGAAACTTTATGATCTGCATTGGTATCCGCGATAAATTTCAGATATTCAGGTCTTTCCTCATAGGAAGATTTGATTTCCTGGAAAAACGTGTAGGTCGGATCAAAAGGAACGACCTGATCCTTTTTACCGTGCCAGAATAATAATGGACGCGCTGCGAGCTTTTCAGTATGTATACTTAAATCATAGGCCTGCAGACTTAAGAAGTGCTGCTCAAGCTCTTCATCAGTGAGCGGAACTTTAATGCCCATTTTTTGTATATATTGTATTTGCTGTCGGGAAAACTGTTCATAATAAGGACTTCCCATTAAGCTTGCAGCTGCCTTGATCCATTCATATTGCGTCAAAGCTCCAAGAGTCACAATCCCGCCCATGGAAGTTCCTGCAACACCGATCTGACCGGGATCGATCAGTTCTTCTTTTTCAAAATAGTCCTTAATTGTCTGCAATTCATTGATTTCATTTATTACAATGCTCCAAAATTGCATATTTAACTCTAGTCCAGAAAGATTTTCATTTCTTTCTCCGTGATGCAGGGCATCCGGCAGTACAACACGAATTCCTTTTTCAGCAAGGAGGTAGGCATAGTGCAGGTTATGTTCCTTCGCGCTTGTAAAACCGTGGACAAAAATGACAAACGGTGTTTTTTCATTTTTGGCAGAATCCTTTACCACATGAAGTAATGGAATACCGGCTGCATTCATTTTTTCAACAGCGATCATGTTTTATGCCTCCCTCTTTTTCTTTATCATAAGTGTAACATGTAGACAATAATCTTGGAAAAAAGATACACTGTTAGTAGGACTTGTTTTTTAATTCAAAGAATAAAGGAGCTTCTATGACGACAAAACCTTATTTAATTGCACTTGATTTAGATGGTACTTTATTAAAAGATGATAAAACGATTTCTGCTTATTCAAAAGAAATCATTAAAAAAGCAAAAGAAGCAGGACATATTGTCTGCATCTCAACAGGACGGCCGTATCGTGCCAGTTCAATGTATTACGAGGAGCTTCAGTTGGATACGCCAATCGTCAACTTTAACGGAGCATTCATCCATCATCCAAAAGATGATCAGTGGGGATCGTTTCACACGGCTCTTTCTCTAGAAGTTGTCAAGCAAATCGTTGAAGTGTGCGAAAAGCACAACGTCAATAATATACTTGCCGAAGTAATGGATCATGTGTATTTCCATTATCACGACGAAAAGCTTCTTGATATTTTCACAATGAATACTTCAGACATCACCGTTGGAGACCTGCGTAAAAATCTTGGGGATGATGTAACAAGTATTCTTATCCATGCCTCTGAGGAAGAAGTGGACAATATCCGCAACTACTTATCAGATGTTCATGCTGAGCTTGTCGATCACAGACGCTGGGCTGCCCCATGGCACGTCATAGAAATCATCAAGCACGGAATGAATAAAGCCGTGGGATTAAAGAAAATTGCTGATTCGTACAACATTCCCGCAGAAAGAATCATTGCATTCGGTGATGAAGACAATGATCTTGAAATGCTGAAATATGCCGGTCAGGGTGTTGCGATGGGTAATGCCATTCCTGAACTCAAGAAGGTTGCAAACAGAGAAACGAAAACAAATGAAGAGGATGGCATTGCCATTTACTTAAAGGACGCCTTGTCGCTATAAGGGCATCCTTTTTTAGTGAAGATTACCATCCATAGAACAAACCCCATTGAGACAAAATAAAGGAGACGCATCAGCAGCGTCAGCAAACATTCTTTTAGGGGGAATTTCGCATGAGCAGTAATAAATCTAAACGCTTTGTACAGCAAGGTAAAGATTCCGTTTCGAAACATGATGAACGTTTCCCTTATCACACAACAATGGCTGAGTCAGAAGAGCGCAAAGCTCAAATGGCAGAAAAATCCTCTTTAGGAGGCTTTTAATATGGGCAATCAACTATTTCAGGCAGCAAGAAAAGCAGTTGAAAAAGCTGGCGAGGTTTTAAGCGGCAAGATGAATGACGATCATAATCATCAGCAGAACCAATACAGCCAGCATGATGACAACGAGCAAAATCAGTTTTCCGGCCAGCATGCACATGCTGATGCGGATACAAAAGCAAAAGCAGAAGGCGCATTGATGTCTGCATTTGCAAATGCTTCTCCTGCAGAACAAAAACAGCTAAGCGAGCTTCAAAACGAATTGAAGAATATGTAGTAAGACGGTGTCAGAAATAGCCGTTTTACTAAGCAGAGCCCGCATGAAGCAGGGCACCTATGATTAACCCATATTAAACAAAAGCTGCGGAATTTTCCGCAGCTTTTCATTTTATTCAGTTACCGTGAATTTATCCTTTGCTTCTAAGGCTTTTACACCTTCAGCTTTTCCAGTTAATAAAACCGTTACTGTGTAATCACCCGCTTCAATTTTATTTCCTGCACTTTTCTTGTCCCATGTTTCCTGCCAGGTTTTGCTTTCTCCTGGAGGCAGCTTTAGATACTGCAGAGCTTGAGTGAACATTCTTCCCTTTGAATATTTGTACACTTCCGCTCCGTTTGAATCTGTAATGATAATTTCATATTTCTGTCCTGATGAGAACTCGAAATTCTTTTCTTCATCTGTATTGTTTTTAAGGCTGATATTGATTTGCACACTTTCAGGGCTTTCCTTCGTCTCAACAGCTAATTGAACTTCTTTCATCTCCACGTCACCGGACACCTCTTCCGCTTCATCCTTATTTTCAGCAGTTTGACCGCAGCCGACAAGAAATAATAAGCCAAGCATAATAAATACAAGCTTTTTCATATCGTGCACGTCTCCTATTCTTTACGGAAGAAACCAAAGATTCCTGTTGTTTGAATGATATTTGTAAATGCCTTTGGATCAACTTCCTTAATGATTTTTTCTAAATTATAAAGCTCATAGCGCGTGATCACAATCATCAGCATATCCTTTGGCTCGTTTGTAAATGCTCCTTTAGCAGGAACCATTGTAATCCCTCTTACCATTTTAGCATGAATGGCCTTTTTTAGATCATCCGCTTGTTTTGTAATGATCATGGCTGTCAATTTTTCATGTCTTGTATGAATCGCATCAATGACTCTTGTTGATGCATAAAGCGTAACAAGAGTGTAGAGCGCTTTTTCCCATCCATAAAGCAATCCCGCTGTAAAAATGATAATTCCATTTAAGATAAAGAAATAAGTGCCGACCGGTTTATCCTTCATTCTAGAAAGGATCATTGCCACAATATCCAGTCCGCCCGTTGAAGCACCATATTTAAGCGTAATGCCTACGCCGATCGCAACAATGACGCCTCCAAATACTGCGTTAAGCAAAATATCCTCCGACAAAGGATATAAGGGGACAATCGATAAAAATAGTGTGGTGGCTGCTACACTAAGTACACTGTACAGAGTGAACGATTTCCCGACTTTTTGCCATCCGAGAATGGCTACTGGTATGTTAAGAAGGAGCAGAAGCACCCCTGTCGATATGTAAAGGGGGGTGTATTCTTTAATTACACTTGATAAGAGCTGGGCGATGCCGGTAAATCCGCTCGCATAAACATCAGCAGGAATCATGAATAAATTCAGGCCGACAGCATTCAGCAGCGCTCCAAAAATAACGACAACCGCTTTTTTTACTTCTTCATAAACCATTTGCAGAAAATCCTCCCGGGCTATAAGATAATGATAGTATTTCTGATTTACCCCAATTTCTTGCAGATCAATACAAATATTGTGTTTTAGGGCAGCGTAACATTCTTTACTTCTTTTTGGCTAAGTGCTAATTTAAAACTATATATGAGGCTATTATCCCGTTTTGCGGGTAAATCCAGATGAAATGAGGTGTCAAAATGATGGTACATATCGTCGCAGACAGTGCATGCGATCTGCCGCTTGAATTTTATGAGAAACACGGCGTTACACTTCTCCCTCTTGGTGTACATATTGAGGAAAATGACTATCGCGATCTAGTCACGATTTCCCCTAAAGAAGTATACGACGCGATGCGTGAAGGGAAAATAGCTAAAACGACTCAAATCTCTCCTCTTGATGTAAAAGAGGCATTCACTGAATTTGCAAAGAAACAAGTGCCGGTATTGTATGTTGCTTTTTCATCGGAGCTTTCCGGAACCTATCAGACTGCTGTCATGATTGGAAACGAAGTCAAAGAGGAATATCCTGATTTTGAGCTTTCCATTGTGGATTCTAAATGCGCTTCCCTTGGCCTTGGACTTGCCGTTAAATATGCAGTTGACCTAGCCAGTAAAGGAAACACTCTACATGAAATTGAAGCTTCTGTAAAGGACTTTTGTGAACATACAGAGCACATTTTTACCGTCGATAACTTAGAATATTTAGCAAGAGGCGGAAGAATCAGCAAAGCATCTGCATTTGTAGGCGGTCTTCTCAACATCAAACCGCTTCTTCATGTTGAAGGCGGCAAGCTGATTCCGCTTGAAAAACTTAGAGGCCGGAAAAAAGTTTTCAGAAGGGTCATCGAGCTGATGAAAGAGCGGGGCGTTAATCTTGAAAGTCAGACCATCGCCATCAGTCACGGGGATGATGAGGACTCCGCCAAGGAAATAAAAGCAATGATTGAAATTGAATTTCATCCGAATGAAGTATATATAAACACAGTCGGCTGTTCAGTTGGAGCGCATTCTGGACCTGGTACGATTGCCATTTTCTTTTCAAATAAACCGATCTCATAATATTATACTTACAGGGCAACATAAACGTATCTTTTCAGTAAGGGAGTTTTTATGATGCCGCATACAAGCGATAACGACAAAAAAGCAAAAGACAATAATGCCAAAGAACATGAACGAAACATGATGCGCGAGAAAAACCGCCAAAAAGGCGAATTACAATATTCTAAAAAGACCGACCATTTATAAGAGAAGCGGAAGCCCTGGTCAGCTCTGAATGGCAGATAACGATTCGCCGGAAAAGTCCGGGTTTGACTTTTTTGCGGCGGATCCGTTCTGACCGAGGAGTTAGTCGCTGAAGCTGGACTTAAATGCGCAAAATTTCTTATATCTTTGAAAAAACAGCAGCGATTTTCCGCTGCTGTTTTTGTTTTATTGTAGCTTAAACTTCGAAAGTGTCTGATTTAAATCATCTGTCAGCTGTCTGAGTTCAATCACTTTTTCCACCATTTTTTCGAATGCGAGCAGCTGTTCAGTTGTCGAAGCAGATATTTGCTCGCTTCCTGCTGCCGTCTCTTCTACAACGGCACTGATGCTCTCTACATTTTGCAGAACTTGCTCTCCGAGTTTTTTGGAATTCAATATTCCTGATTTTAAATCATTTAATTCTGATGAGATCCCTTTTACTTTAAGATCGATATCTTCAAATGCACTAGCAAGCGATCAACTCGCTTACTGTTCCTTTTTGAAATATGTCCAGCCGTCTTCCTGATAAACTTTCCCGGCTTTCATCAATGAGCCGATTGCACGCTTGAACGCGCCTTTGCTCATGTTAAAGCGTTCTTTAATGTCTTCTGGGTCGCTCTTATCGAAAAATGGCATCGCTCCGCCTCTTGATTCCATGTAATCATAAAGCTGCTGTGCATCCTCATCCAATGCTTCATGCTTTCTTGGAAGAAGAGATACGTTGATTGTTCCATCTTCCTTTACATCAATTACGCGCCCTGTTACAAGCTCGCCTAAACGAGGCTCCCTTTTACGCTGCGAAGAGTGAATAAATCCTTTGTAGCCTTCTTCTGTAATAATATATGAGCCGGCAATAATCATTCTGTAAACTCTGCCTGTCACAGTTTTATTGTTGGCTGTACCTTCTGCTGATACGATCTTCTCCTGCATGACATCTTCCGTTGCAAGCTTCGTGAAAAACCTGCCATTTTTCGTTACCTTCAAAGAACAATAAAGCATGTCCCCCTCTTCTGGCCAAACCTCGATAAACGCTGGAAGAATATCGTTTGCTACTAGCGCATCCTTGGATAAACCAATATCAACAAACGCTCCCATGTCTTCTCTTACGCTTACAACCTCAACCCAGTCGTAATGATCCTCGGTAATTTTCGGTTTCTTCATAGTTGCGGCAAGACGGTCTTCATGATCGACAATTAAATAAACCTCAATTTCTTCTTTGTCATCAATCGGCTCCGTGATTTCGGTTTTGTGGAGCAGCACACGGCTTTCTCCGTCTGTTAAATAATAGCCATAATCTAATTTTTCATCTATTGAAAGCGTCATAAACGTTCCTGGATTCATCAAATGTATTTCGTTCCTTTCTTATGCAGGATGCATCTGCTGTTAGTTTTCAAATTGAAGCGGACATTTATGTATGTATTTGCAGTTTAATGGCCAATTCCTGGGCTAAACAGGCGATTCCGCACTTCGTATTGTCCGGCTCCATCGCCTAACTCCTCGGTCAGAACGGATTCGGCGAAAAAGTCAAAATCGGACTTCATTCTCAATGCTGTAGACTACTCCAACCTTAGCGTTTTTGTACTTTGTCTTGTCCGGCTCCATCGCCTAACTCCTCGGCCAGAACGGATCCGCCAGTAAAGGCAAAAAGCGCCTTTTCTGGGAGATCCTTATCTGTCTTTCGGAGCTAAACAGGCGATTCCGCACTTCGTATTGTCCGGCTCCATCGCCCAGCTCCTCGGCCAGAACGGCTCCGCCAGTAAAGGCAAAAAGCGCCTTTTCTGGCGGAGCCTTATCTGTCTGTCGGAGCTAAACGGGCGATTCCGCACTTCAAATGTTGTTATCCCCTGTTCATTCTACTATAATCTATAGATAATATAAACTTTTGGGAGGATTCTTATGGCGAAGGACAGTTCTTTTGATATTGTTTCAAAGGTGGATATGCCTGAGGTGACAAATGCAATTACGATGACGATGAAGGAAATCGGCACCCGCTATGATTTTAAAGGGAGCAAAAGCAGCATTTCACTTGAAAAAGAAGAGATTGTTTTAGTTTCAGATGATGAGTTTAAAATGGATCAGTTAAAGGATGTTTTTATTTCTAAATTGATTAAACGCAATGTAGCGACACGAAATATTGATTACGGAAAAATCGAAGGTGCATCGGGCGGAACGATTCGCCAGCGCGCTAAGCTGATTCAGGGTATTGATAAGGATAATGCAAAAAAGATTAATGCCATTATTAAAAATTCCGGATTAAAAGTAAAAACTCAGGTTCAGGACGATCAGGTCCGTGTGACCGGCAAAAATAAGGACGACCTACAGCAGGTGATTGCAGCCGTTCGCGGAACCGACTTGCCGATAGATGTTCAATTTATTAATTTCAGATAAAGTGAACCAAACACTCGAGCTCTTCTCTGCTGGGTGTTTGTTTCGTTGTTCCGCAAGTTTCTGCTTCGATTTTCCACCAATAAATTCCGCGTCTATTCAGAAAACTTTTACTTTTGTATTGAATCTATCCGAAAAAACATGTAAATTAGATATAATATCTTTTTGTAAATTTCATATTTCACCATTCTTATCTAGAGAAGCTGAGGGACTGGCCCTTTGAAGCTTCAGCAACCTGGCATAATGAAATCATCTGTATTCATCAGGGATTTCAATCCAAGGTGCTAATTCCAGCGATGCATCCATCGAACGATAAGAAGAAGTCCTGATCGTTCAAAGTCTTCTTCTTGGAAGGCTTTTTTTGTTTTTTTCTACAGCACTAAGGAGGTTTGGAGTTTGACACTTTTAAACGATTTACAGAAGAAGATCCTGATTGGCGACGGAGCAATGGGAACACTGCTTTACTCTCACGGAGTTGACAGGTGTTTCGAAGAATTGAATTTATCGAAGCCTGATGAAATATTAAATGTTCATAAGGCGTATATTGCAGCCGGTGCAGATGTCATTCAGACAAATACTTACGGCGCAAACTATATTAAGCTATCAAGATATGGACTTGAAGATGAAGTGAGGGCGATTAACCGTACTGCTGTTCAGATTGCTAAAAAAGCATCAGCCGGCAATAACACCTATATTCTTGGAACGATTGGCGGCATCCGTGCTTTCAAGAAAAATGCCTATTCTCTTGAGGACATTAAACGCAATTTCAGAGAACAGCTTTACCTTTTGCTCAGTGAAGAGGTAAGCGGTCTGCTGCTTGAAACCTATTATGATCTTGAAGAAATAAAAACAGTATTAGAGATCGCAAGAAAAGAAACGAATATCCCGATTATTACAAACATCTCCCTTCACGATATCGGAGTCTTGCAGGACGGAACACCCCTGAATGAAGGCCTTTCTCAGCTTGAGGCACTTGGTGCTGACGTTGTCGGTCTGAATTGCAGACTGGGTCCTTACCATATGCTTTCATCTCTTGAAGAAATTCCGCTTCCTGAAAAAGCGTTCTTATCTGTTTATCCAAACAGCAGCTTGCCGACTCTTGAGGAAGGAAGACTTGTCTATG
The DNA here is from genome assembly GCF_030817055.1 of Bacillus sp. V2I10. Classification (NCBI taxonomy): domain Bacteria; kingdom Bacillati; phylum Bacillota; class Bacilli; order Caryophanales; family Bacillaceae; genus Bacillus; species Bacillus sp. V2I10. Next base: position 4,624,703 of record NZ_JAUSYV010000001.1, read on the forward strand.
GCTCTGGAGAAAAATATTTTGCAGAAAGCGCACTCGCCTTCAGAAATCAGGGAGCAAGACTAATCGGAGGCTGCTGCGGCACAACCCCTGTACACATTGAAGCAATGGCAGCAGCGCTTAAAGGGCTCGCTCCAGTTACAGAAAAGAAAGTAAAAATACGGAAGAAAGAGATTTCTGTCACGTCTGCAGCGGAAAGAAAGTACCCTCCCCTGCAGGAAATAGTTAATAAGAAGCGCTCTCTGATTGTAGAACTCGATCCTCCTAAAAAACTTGGACTGGACAAATTTTTAAAAGGTGCAAAAGCACTGCAAGCTGCTGGAATCGATGCCTTAACACTTGCAGACAACTCGCTTGCGTCGCCGAGAATAAGCAATGTTGCTGTAGGATCCATCGTTCAGCAAACACTTGGACTCAGGTCCTTAATTCATATTACATGCCGCGACCGCAACTTAATTGGCCTTCAATCTCATTTAATGGGTCTTCATACGCTGGGACTTACGGATGTGCTTGCGGTTACAGGCGATCCATCAAAAATCGGGGATTTTCCGGGAGCTACTTCCGTTTATGATCTTTCTTCTTTTGATTTGATCAGCTTAATCAAACAATTTAATGATGGTCTTTCTTATTCAGGAAAACCTCTTGGGGAAAAAACCAATTTTTCAGTTGCTGCTGCGTTTAATCCCAATGTTAAATATCTCGATAAAGCAGTAAAAAGACTGGAGAAGAAAATTGCCTGCGGTGCAGATTATTTCATTTCTCAGCCAATTTACTCAGAAAAACAGCTGATTGATGTTTATGAGGAAACGAAGCACTTAACCGTTCCGATTTATATCGGCATTATGCCGCTCACAAGCAGCCGCAACGCAGAATTTATTCATAACGAAATTCCGGGCATTACTCTTTCTGACAGTATTCGTGAAAGAATGGCACAGGCAGGTGATAATCGGGAGAAAGCCTATCAGGAAGGATTGGCCATCTCTAAAAGACTGATTGATGCTGCCTTTGATTTATTTAATGGAATCTACTTAATTACACCGTTTTTAAACTATGAATTAACCGTTGAACTGACAAATTACATTCACAAGAAACAAATTGAGGTTAATGAAAGGAAGATTACGCATGTCTGATATAAAAAAGCAGCTTGAGAAAAAAATCCTCGTTCTGGACGGAGCGATGGGCACCATGATACAGGATGCAAATCTTTCTGCAGCTGATTTCGGCGGAGAAGAATACGAGGGCTGCAATGAATATTTAACGATTACTGCACCAGAAGTCATCGAATCCATTCATGATGCTTACCTGATCGCTAAAGCAGATATTATTGAAACCAATACATTTGGCGCTACTAAGATTGTTCTTGATGAATATAATCTCGGTCACCTCGCTTTTGAGTTAAATAAAAAAGCAGCGGAGATCGCAAAAAAGGCTGCTGAAAAATATTCAACTCCTGACTGGCCGCGTTATGTTGCAGGCTCAATGGGCCCTACGACAAAAACGCTGTCTGTTACAGGCGGAGCAACGTTTGAGGAGCTTATTCAAAACTACGAGGAACAGACACTCGGCCTGATTGCAGGCGGTGCTGATTTGCTTCTTCTTGAAACGAGCCAGGACTTATTAAATGTAAAAGCAGGCTTTCTTGGCATTAAACGCGCATTTGAACAAGCAGGCAAAGAAATTCCGCTGATGATTTCAGGGACAATTGAACCTATGGGAACGACGCTTGCCGGCCAGGATATTGAAGCCTTTTTCATTTCACTTGAGCACATGAAGCCTTTATCTGTAGGTCTAAACTGTGCTACAGGACCTGAATTCATGACCGACCACATCCGGACTCTATCAGGCATGGCTCATACAGCTGTCAGCTGCTATCCTAATGCCGGCCTGCCTGATGAGGAAGGAAATTATCATGAATCTCCCCGTTCTCTTGCTCAGAAAGTAAAAGGATTTGCAGAACAGGGCTGGCTGAACATTGTCGGAGGCTGCTGCGGGACTACACCTGCACATATTACCGCCATTGCTGATGCTGTAGGCGAACTTGAGCCCCGCTCCGTTCCGGAACGCGATCCGGCTCATACTGTTTCTGGCATCGAGCCGCTTATTTATGATGATTCCATGCGTCCTCTATTCGTCGGAGAACGGACAAATGTGATTGGCTCCAGAAAGTTTAAACGACTAATAGCGGAGGGGAAATTTGAAGAAGCAGCTGAAATTGCCCGAGCTCAAGTTAAGAATGGCGCACATGTAATCGATATCTGTCTGGCTGATCCTGACCGCGAAGAATTAGAAGACATGGAAGCCTTCATAAAGGAGATTACGAAAAAAGTAAAAGCACCTCTTGTCATTGATTCAACGGATGAGTTAGTCATTGAAAAGGCACTTTCCTATTCTCAAGGGAAAGTGATCATCAATTCCATCAACTTAGAAGACGGTGAAGAGAGATTTGAAGCAGTCGTTCCTCTCATTCACAAATACGGTGCAGCTGTTGTAGTAGGAACGATTGATGAAAAAGGAATGGCGCTGACTGCTGAGCAAAAGCTTGATGTTGCTGTCCGTTCATATGAGCTGCTGACTCAAAAACACGGGTTAAATCCATCAGATATCATCTTTGATCCGCTTGTATTCCCTGTCGGAACAGGAGACGCGCAATATATCGGCTCAGCTGAAGAAACGATAAAGGGCATCCGCTTAATTAAAGAACGATTGCCGCAATGCCTGACAATCCTTGGAGTCAGCAATGTATCCTTCGGCCTTCCTCCTGTTGGACGAGAAGTACTGAACGCCGTCTATTTGTATCATTGCACTCAGGCAGGACTTGATTATGCAATTGTTAATACGGAAAAGCTTGAACGATTTGCATCGATTCCAAAAGACGAAATTGAAATGTCAGAAACTCTTCTTTTCAATACGAATGACAAGACATTGGCTGCCTTTACAAATCACTACAGAGGCAAAAAGAAAACCGCAAAAAAACCGGTTCAGTCTCTTCCTTTAGAAGAACGCCTTGCTCAATATGTCGTCGAGGGTACGAAAGAAGGACTCCTTGCAGATCTTGAGATTGCCTTAAAAGAGTACGCAACACCGCTGGATATAATAAATGGTCCTCTTATGAAAGGCATGGCTGAGGTAGGAGAGCTGTTTAATACAAACCAGCTGATTGTTGCTGAAGTGCTGCAAAGCGCAGAGGTCATGAAAGCATCCGTCTCCTTTTTAGAGCCTCACATGGAAAAAAAGGATGACAGCGGAAAAGGCAAAATTCTGCTTGCTACGGTAAAAGGAGATGTTCATGATATCGGTAAAAATCTAGTCGATATCATCTTGAGCAACAATGGCTACAAGGTAGTAGACTTAGGCATAAAAGTGACACCTCAGGACTTGATTCTGGCTGTCAAAAAAGAAAATCCCGATATCGTCGGACTCTCAGGTCTTCTTGTAAAATCCGCGCAGCAAATGGTTTTGACTGCACAGGATTTAAAAGAAGCTGAAATCTCAGTGCCAATCATGGTTGGCGGTGCTGCTTTATCCAGAAAATTTGCTGACGGAAAAATTGCACCGCAGTACAGCGGACCTGTAATTTACGCCAAGGACGCAATGGATGGACTGTCCCTTGCAAACAGAATCAGAATAGATCCAACACAATTTAAGAAAAAAGAAGCCGTTCCTGAAAGAACTGCTGAAAAGAAAGCAACTCCAGCCGTAACAGAATTGCTGGAAAAAAGGGCTGCGCTCACTCCCTCACCTTATTTTGAGCCGGAGGATTGCAGGCGGCATATTATTAAAGATATCGAACTGCCGCATCTGATTCCTTACATTAACATGCAGATGCTGATTGGCCATCATCTTGGCCTAAAAGGAAAAGTAAAGGAAATGCTTAAAAATAAAGATCCAAAAGCTGTTGCCTTAAAAGAAACAATAGATGAGCTTCTTAAACAGGGCTACGAGGAAAAATGGTTTCAGCCTGCAGCCGTCTATCAATTTTTCCCTGCAGAATCAGATGGCAATATGCTGCATATTCTGGATCCTGAAACGGAAAAAACCGTGCAGACATTTGAATTCCCAAGGCAATCAAAGCTGCCGCACCGCTGCATATCCGATTATATCCGCCCAAAAGATGAGAACAAACAAAGAGATTATGTCTCCTTCTTTGCGGTAACCGCTGGAAAAAAAGTAAGGGAAATTGCCAACCGTTTTAAAGAGCAGGGAGATTATTTAAAAAGCCATGTTGTACAGGCGCTGGCACTCGAGCTTGCCGAAGGCCTTGCAGAACGGACTCACCAGCTGATCCGTGACCAATGGGGCTTTCCTGATCCTCCGGATTTCACAATGGATCAGCGCTTTTCTGCCAAATATCAGGGTCAGCGTTTTTCTTTCGGATACCCAGCCTGTCCGAATCTGGATGATCAGGCGAAATTATTTGACCTCATAGCTCCGGAAGATATTGGCGTGAACTTGACGGAAGGCTTTATGATGGAGCCGGAAGCGTCAGTAACGGCAATCGTTGTCGCCCATCCTGAAGCTAGATATTTCAATGTATTGAACTAAAACTTAGGTTTTAGTTCTTTTTTTTGGGGAATTTTTACGTTTCATCTCATTCATTCAGGGAATATATTCTAAAGAACAGCTACATATTCAACATACTTTTCACCATACTAAACATGATTAAACCATGGAGGGATTTGGATGAGTCAAGATAGTCAAAGCAAAAAAACGATGCCCGCACAGCATCAGGATGTACAGCCGGGTCATGAGAACTTAATGAATCCTCAGCCTGAGTTTGATGCACTTCAATATAAGGGCAGTGAGAAGCTGCTTGATAAAGTGGCTATTATTACAGGCGGAGATTCAGGAATTGGACGGGCAGTTGCAGTCCATTACGCAAAGGAAGGCGCAGATGTCGTCATTTCTTACTTAGACGAGCATGAGGATGCTAATGAAACGAAACGGCTTGTTGAACAAGAAGGCCGCAGATGTATTCTAATGCCGGGAGATATAGGCGAAGAATCTTTTTGCGGACAAATTATTTCAGAAACCATCAATCAGCTTGGAAAAATCGATATCCTTGTAAATAATGCCGCTGAGCAGCATCCTCAGGCAGGAATTGAAGAGATCTCAAAAGAACAGCTCGAACGGACGTTTAAAACGAATATTTTCTCCTTTTTTTATATGGTGAAAGCAGCACTTCCTCATTTGAAACAAGGAAGCAGCATAATCAATACGTCCTCCATTACTGCATATGCAGGCAATGAGCAGCTGATCGATTATTCATCAACGAAAGGAGCAATTACAACCTTTACAAGATCCCTTTCCATGTCACTTGTAAAAAAAGGAATAAGGGTTAACGGTGTGGCTCCTGGCCCAATTTGGACCCCTCTCATTCCATCTACTTTTGATGCAAATAAAGTTTCGGAATTTGGGGCTGACACTCCTATGGGGCGTCCCGGCCAGCCTGACGAACTTGCACCAAGCTACGTTTTCCTTGCAAGCAACGATTCTACTTATATAACGGGTCAGATGATTCATGTAAATGGCGGAAAGATTATTAACGGATAAACCTAGTTTCAAGACGCCTGAGTTTGAAGATTCAGGCGTCTTTTGTATGCAATTTTATTTTTCCCCTCTCTAAAATGTGCGAATGACCAATACTTTTTTGGGAGCGTTTACATATAATGTACTAGGAAGGGGGGAAAATCATGGATCGATTAATCTTCTTATTCTTAGCTTCTATTCTTGCCGGCTTTGCTTTAGTTAAAATGCCGTTAGAAGGTACATTCTTGGCAAGCATAGAGCCTTTCACAACTGTCGTGGGCGTTTTAGCAATTTTAGTTTTTTCTTTTGTTCTAATCTTTAACGGCGTTAAAAGCTTATTTAATAAGTAGTCATGTTTTTTGGCCGGCAATTAGATTGCCGGCCTTTTTTTGAAAGTACATATTGAATTGAAGCTTTTGACAAAACCATAAATAGGCTAACATAATTCCTTATCCGGCATACCTTAAATTTGAGACATGAAAATGCTCATCAACTCGATTTTAAATTAGGAGGAATTTTTAATGGGTAATGAAGGAAGTTGCGGCGGCTTCAATAACGGTTTCGCGTTAATTATCGTATTGTTTATTTTATTGATCATCATCGGTGCTTCTTTTGTCGGCGGAGCTGACTACGGCGGCCACGGCTACTGCTAATGACAAATGAACGGCTTGCCTTATTGGTAAGCCGTTTCTGATTTTTTATATAAAAAAAACGCATGAATTGATTAGAATCCATGCGTTTCCTATTAAACTTGTGTACTTGTTAAAATGTCTGTAATGACTGGCACGATTTGTTTTTTGCGGGAAACTACACCTTTTAAAACAGCTGTGTTATCCACAAGCTTTACATCATATGCCTGTTCTACAGCACGTGTTTCGCGTCCAAGGGCCAATGCTACGGAATCATTAATTAAAATGTCTGTTACAACGAAGATGAATAAATCCAATTCTTTTTCAGCGATAACAGCGGAAATCAATGCTTCAATTTCTTCTTTATGAATTAGTACATCGTTTGGATCTACAGCGTTTACTTGCGCAATTTCTACTTTATAGTCACCCATAGAAAATTCCTTTGCATCAAGTGAAATCAGCTCAGCTACTGTTTTGTCGCTTAAGTCTGCACCTGCTTTAAGCATATCAAGGCCGTAGACCTCCGGATCAACTCCTGCAATTTCAGCTAATTCGCGGGCTGCTGCAATGTCTTGCTCTGTACATGTAGGAGATTTAAATAATAAAGAATCTGAAATAATGGCAGAAAGCATTAATCCAGCAATTTCTTTAGAAATGCTTACGCCATTTTCTTTGTACATTTTGTTTAAAATGGTAGCTGTGCAGCCAACTGGCTCTGCACGATAGTACAATGGATCGCTTGTCTCAAAATTGGCAATGCGATGATGGTCAATAACTTCAAGTACTCGAACATCGTCAATGTCACTTACACTTTGCTGACGCTCGTTATGATCTACTAAAATAACCCCGCTTACTTCATTTGCCACCGTTTCTACAAAACGGGGAGTTTCGATTCCAAATGCAGTTAATGCGAATTGAGTTTCACCGTTGATTTCACCTAAGCGCACCGGTTCAGCATTTAATCCTAGCTTTGTTTTAAGATCAGCATACGCAATGGCAGAGCAAATTGTATCTGTATCGGGATTTTTATGACCAAAGATTAAAACTTTTTCCATCTAAAAAACTCCTTTGCTGTATATACTATAGATTTTTCGCCGCATCAAGGGGCGTATATTTTCTTATTTATAACAGAAAATTGTGCAGTTCACTGTCTAATTTTTAAAGTTTATTTGAAGATACACCTTATTATTAACCGTTTTGATTACTTTTTCAAGTGTGACCTTATGATTACAAGCAGCTTTTCCTTTTCATGGAGCGGAATTGATTCCGAAAGTCTGGCGGCAGCTAATGGCAGCTCCCACTTTCTGCACTCTTCATCTGAGAATGAACGATGTTTTTTATACTCTCTAATGTAAAACCAGCACATCCATTTACGAATTAACCCCCAAAATGCCAGGTCTTTCTTCAATCCTCCAAACCTCAAAATAAGGATGGTTCGCGCAAGGTCAGCCATTGGATGTCCAGAAGCCGCATCCGCCCAATCAATTATAATAGGAGTACCGGCACAGATCAGGACATTATCAGGATGAAAGTCCCCGTGGCAAAGCTGTTTGTCTGAGGGAAGGTCTGCTAAATGGTCTAGTATCGCTGTTTTCTCTGTTTCAGAAAGACATGAAGCATGGATTTGAAGCTCCAGAGAGCGCTTATGCAATTTAAGAGATTCAGCCGGTTTTTTATGAATACTCGCCTGCAGCCTTGCCATCATTTTTAAACTTTGAAGGGCAGCTGAAGGGCTTTTCAATATTTCAGATGTTAACGGATTACCTTCAGCCCTATCAAAGACAATACCTTTTTTCCCATTAATAGTCACAATCTCATAAGCTACCGGAACGCTGATACCGCTCTTAGTCAAGTATCTGTTCACTTGAAATTCGTAATTAATATCAGCTGAATGGTTTTTGTAAACTTTTAATGCTTTATTTTCTCCAAATGCATAAGTAATCGCTGTTGATCCTTCACCGATTATTACCCGAGTGTTGTCTAATGCTGTCATGATCATCGCTTAATCAGCGGATTAGTCGGAAAATATCCCGCTTCCTTCAAAGGCTCTAAATCTTCGTCATCTTCTGCCATCTCAGTAAAGACAAATTCTTCATCAAGATTATAAAGAGCTTCCAGCTGTACGGCAGATTCTTTGTATCTTCCCAAAATAGACAGATAACAGGCCCTGTTATATAAACTGATTAAATCCTCAGGCTCCATTGAAATGGCTTTTTCAACTGCTTTAAGTGCCGGTTCTACTTTATTTTGTTTTCTATAGATCAGTCCAAGCTGATTAAAATTGTCATGATCATCGGGATCAGCAGCGATTGCATGTCTGATTGCCTCTTCTGCCTTTTTGTATTTTTCTGCAGCTTCATAGACTCTCGCAAGGTGAAAATATCCTTTTTCAACAGCTGGCTCAATCTCTAAAGCACGCAAAAGAACTTGTTCTGATTCTCCATATTCGCCAAGTTCATTTAAAGCGAGTCCCAGGACAATGAGATACTCGGGATCCTCTTTTTCTTCAAGCAGCGTTTCGATAAGGCTGCATGCTTCCGATAAGTACTTCACAGCTTTTTTCTCAGGAACACTTCCAAATTCATTTACATAAAGAACAGCAAGTCTGTATGCAATGTCTGGCTCCCACTGATGGCGGAGCGACTGTTCAAGAATTTTAATGGCATCATCAGCTAATCCTGCATCTAAATGAAACTCGACGTACCACATAACGGCTGTTACATTCTTTCGGTCATGCTTGATCGCCTCCTCATATAGTCCAATTAACGTTCCGAATTTCAGGCTCATCTTTGAAAAATTTGTGATGCGCTTCAGCCATCCTTTTTGTTCCTCCATTTCTTCGTATGCATCACGCATGGATTGCATTTGACGTTCATATGCAGCAGCTGCATTCATAAAGACAATGCTTTTTTTTTCATTGGAAAGCTTCATTTTTTTTATTTCACTTTCCATTTTATTCATGGACTTCGTGCTCAGCATCAGTTCAATCCAAGTATCGTAAAGCATTTTGTTCTCTTGATTTTCCATGATGAGCGTGTGAAGCTGGGATTTTGCTTGTTTCGTTTTTCCCTGCCTCATCCAGAGCTTGACTTGATGATGAAGGATTTGGAACTGTGTTGGCGCAAGTTCAAATGCCTTATTCAAATTTTCTTCTTCTTCTTTGAGATTTCCAAGCTTTCCGTGTATTTGGGCAAGGGCATTATAGAGGAAAGCTTTCTCAACTTTCACGCTCATCAGAAGAGCTTTAAACGCTTCAATTTCCCGCTCAGACTCCAATACTTCAATCACTGCTTCCACAGAAACGCAATAGGGATCGAGTTTAAATGCCGAAAGCAGGTATTCTTTTTCCGCTTCTCTGTCCTCTTTTGCATTTGCAACGCCAGCCAGGTCAAGCATAGCCTGCTCATGTGCAGGATCAAGCTCCAGCACTCGTTTGTACTGTTTTTCTGCCTCATCAAAATTTCCCTGTTTGAAGGCGATCTCTCCAAGACGGTAAAAAGGAAGAACATCATCATTTTTTAAGTCAATGGCCTGTCTTAAATACTGCTTTGCCTTTTCCAAAAGTCCCTGAGACTCATATAAACAGCCGATATAGCTGATCAGAAGAAATTTGTCTGTTTTTCCTTCTCTCAAGCTTTCTAAAAATTCCAGTCCGCGTCGTGAATATGGAGTTTCAGATACGAGATCCACATAGATCTCAATGGCTTCCTCAATATTTGCATCTGCATATAGAATTCCTTTTTCTACATAAGAAAGTGCGAGGTCCCTATGTGAATCCTTTTCTTCCATTTCATCACTTGCAGCAAACATCAGCTTTCCAGCATTGATTAGAAATTCACTGTCCTTTTGAAATTGTTCAAAATCATGGTGAATTGTCTTGAAAAATTGATCTGTTTTACCTTCCTCTTTATAAAGTGCTGCAAGGGAAATACGTGCATACACATCTTTTTGGTCCAGGTCAGCAGCCTCTTGATAGAATTGCCTTGCTATTCCATATTCTCCGTTGCGTTCAGATAAATCTCCCGCTTCATGGAGGAGCATCTGTTTATCTGTAGCAGCTTTAATCCCCAGTTCAAGAATCTCTTTCGCTTTTTGAACTTCTTCAAAAACAAACTCATAAAGCCCTGCAAGCTCTTTATATCCAAGCGGTGTTTCCGGTTCCAGTGCTATAGCAGTCTGAAATCCTCTCCATGCAAGATGGTATTTGCCTAATTCTTTATCGCACAACGCCCGCTGATACCATACATACCCGTCCTGCTTTTCTCTTTTCAAGAAAGTGTGGAAGAGATTTCTCGCTTTTTCATGCTCGTTCATATCCATTAGAATAATTCCATGGTTGATTTGTGAAAAACCATCTTCCTCATTAATATCCATCGCAATCTCCGAATATCTCAAAGCTTCCTTTACACGATCTCTATTTAGTTCAGTCAGAGCAAGATAGCCCCAAAGAATATGGTCATCCGGTTCCGATTTTAAAGCTTCAGTAAATGCCGTAAAAGCACCGTCATAATCATCCTTGTTATAGCTTAATCTGCCTTTTGTATACCAATAAGCAGCGAGGTTATGCCTAAAAGGAATTTGTTCCAAGTATTCCACTGCGCGATCATTGTTTTTTACGCTGAAATACGCCATGGCTGCAGAGAGGCTGCGGTATTCTGACTCCTTCGAATGTTCATAAACATGCTTTGCAGCTGCATCCAAAATCTCTTCTGCTACTAAATCAGGCAGATATTTAATGATATAGGCAGAGACAGCCATATGGTGCAGATTTTCTTTTAAAAAGGTTTGTTCAAAATCACTCAGCTTCCCGTGGGAGATCTCGGTCAATGAAAAGAGTTTTATTGCTAATTCGTGTTCATCTCTAGACAAAAACTCCAATTTTCCAGCTTCATTTTCAGGAAGAATAGCTAATGACAAGGCTCCGTTGTTCCCATATTCCCGTTCAAGGTCCTCATACATCACTTCATGCGTGTTTCTGAGATTAGGATCCTGAACGTGGAAGACTTGTAAATTGTCATCGTAGCCCGCAAGTAATTGAACATGAGATGTCGTTGGAAAGTCGATATAAATCATAACAGCCGTATTTTGGTCAATCAGTGTTTTGAAAACGTCGGAATTTCCAAAAAAGTATTTGCTTGTAAACTCTTTTCCCTCAAAATACTCGATCATTTTGGAGAGTTTTGAACCTGAAACTGCATAAACAAAATCTGCAATTTCATCCTGTTTATATGATTTGCGGTACATGCTGAAAATCATTTCGGCACATGCCGGGACACAATAATTATATTTTTGTACAACCGGCTTAAAGTTAAGCATTTTAGCAGCATGGTCCGCTCTGCCAATAAAATTTTTATAATGCGATTCTTTTTTAAATTCACTATGCTCTGCCAAAAATGCTTGAAGCTTCACAAATTCTTTCTGATCATATAAAGAATCAGCCGTGTAATACTCTGCCATTCTTTTATATTCATGAAAAGGAGTCAGCTGATTTAAGTCTGAGATTGCTTTCTCCATCTCCGTCCAGCGCTTCTGTTTATAGCAAAGTCTAATTTTTTCAAGGATCAGTTTTGGATAGTTTGGATAAAGTAATAATCCTTCTTCCAATAGAGTCTGTGACTTTCCGGCTTCCCCTTGAATGGCATAATGTTTAACAAGCAGCAAATAAGCGATCACGCCATCTTTTTTATCTTTTTTACCTGCCTCTAAGTATGAGATAGCCTTGTCCCACTCTCCGGCCTGCAAATAGAAGTAAGCCCAGCGTGTATCCATCGGATCGCTGGCAGCCGCTTCGCATTTCTTCATATAAGCTTTAGCAGCCTTTAAGCGCCGCATCTCAATAAGTGCACTTGCCATGGTGAAATAAAGCTTTTCCTTCCATTCATCAGAGAGCTCCTGCTCTTCTATTTCCTTTAAATGTTCTTCTGCCTCAATCAGCTTGTTCTCATCAATCAGCTGTTCACAATACCAGAGTGCTGTTTGGGGAGATTTTAATCTGCGGCAGCTGTCTCTTATGATGATTCCGCTAAGCTGGTCCATTAAAGATGCATCTAAAACTTGAAGCAAATATTTTAGCTTGCTTTCATCCGTGCATGAACGGATAAAACTGCGAAAGCGTGAAAGCTTTTTCTCCTCCGTGATTTCCCTGTACTCTGCTTGAAAGTGACGGATTGCAGCAGAATAGTCATGTTTTTTCAGCATTTCTTCTATGTATGAAATGTTCATCTTTACCCCTCGCCAGATTATTCAGAATATAAACTTCTTCTCTTTAAATATACTTTGTTTTATATAGTTTGTAAGCCATTTTTTTCTAATAGAAAACCTGCACACCCTGTACAGCATGCAGGTTTTCAGATCATCCAATTTGCTTACCTGAGCGGCGAAGACATAACTTTAATAAAATCAGCCAGGAAGTCCTGATACTGAAAATTAAGGGCAATGGTGTGCCTTGCACCTGGCTGCATCTGATTTTTGCGAAAATCAGCATAGCTGAGTCCTCTTGCCGTTTCTAAGACAGATACCTCTACATCTTTAGTAACAGAATAAATCTTGTCTTTATTCAGCATATAGTAAAGCGTAAACACGTCATGTATAGAGGCCCCGCTCACTCCAGGCCTCAGTTTAGCATAAGCATCTGAATAATAGTTTGTTATGGACGGAATAAGCTCTTTGAAAGGATTTGAGGCTATTGAATAAATATAATTGGCAATTTCTCTCGTAACAATAGCACGGTTGGTGACGTTTAAAGGTGTGATATAGACTTCGTTTGCATAGTCTAAGACAACATTAACTGCAATTGGATCTCCATAAAAATTTGCTTCTGCAAGCGGAGTTACATTTCCCGGTACAAAAAAAGCACCTCCCATTAAATAGATTTCATTGATCCCTTTCATCAGGTCAAGATTTAAATTAAATGCATTAGACAGAGAGGTAGTCCTGCCTATATCAACAATGGTGATATCTTTGTTTTGTTTAATGATATCGAAAATACAACTAAAATCCTTCACAACTACATTCAAGCCTTTTGGAGGTCTAATCGGGCCCAGTCCTTCTTCCCCATGTATTTCAGGATAATAGACCGAAACCTCGCCACTCAAAGGAAAGGTTGCCCCCTCTATTACAGGAATGTCTTCTCTTCCTGCAAGCTTAAGCAGATATGCTGCATTTTCCGTTGCCTGCTGTTTCGTCACATTTCCATAACTTGTAACAATACCAAATAACTCAATCTCGGGGTTTAATAAAGCGTAGATAATAGCCAAAGAATCATCAATTCCGGGATCTGCAAACAGTAAAATCTTTTTCATTCTAATTCTACCTATTTTCTATTGTCGGTTGGTTATATATATGGATTTAGAAAAGATTGAATGATACGTCTTCCTCCGAAAAAAGGGTATTCGATCAAATTTTTTTAGCATACAGGATTTTCACGAACAGAGTGTAATATATTCATTTAACTGATATTTGGAGTGTGAGAATCATGGAGGCAAAGGCTGAACGCAGATTTGAACCTAAGCGACGAAGGGGTTTATGGATTGGACTTGGTGCATTTCTCTTTCTTTTAATCGGTGCCATTATTTTTGTAAACCTTTTCATTGAGAAAAGTCTTCCCCAATTAAAGGGAGAAGTAATTGTAAGCGGAATGACCAATGCAGTTGAAGTAACCAGGGATAAAAACGGAGTTCCCCATATTACCGCGCAATCTGAAAAAGATTTATACATCGCACAAGGCTATGTACAGGCTCAAGATCGCCTCTTCCAGATGGATTTAAGCAGAAGACAGGCATCCGGAATGCTGAGTGAAGTGGTAGGCGCGGCCACTATTGAAAAGGACAAGTTTTTCAGAACGCTGGGCTTAAGAAGGGCAGCTGAAGCTTCATATCCTGAGTATAATCAACCCTCCAGAGATGCCATGCAGTGGTTTGCAGACGGTGTAAATGCTTTTATGAAAGAAGCAAAAGCAGAAGGTAGGCTGCCTCTTGAATTTAAACTTCTGAAGTACGAGCCGGCAGAATGGACACCAATTGATTCGCTTACAATCGGCAAATACATGGCTTTTGATTTAGGCGGTCACTGGTCCGGGCAGGCGTTTCGCTACTGGGCTCTAGGTACGTTTCCAAAAGAAAAAGCATATGACATATTTCCTTCCTATCCAAAGGATGCACCTGAAATTCTGTCCGCTTATAAGGAAGTGGATATGAACCTGGAAAAAAGCTTTGCAAGTGCCGTCATTCCACCTGAATTTAACGGAAGCAACAACTGGGCTGTAAGCGGTGAAAAAAGCGAAAGCGGAAAGCCGCTGCTTGCAGATGATCCACATCTTTCCCTCGCCACGCCGTCGATTTGGTATCAGATGCATCTGCAAAGTGACAGCATGAATGTCAGCGGCGTTATCTTTGCAGGGGTCCCGGGAATTATTCTTGGACACAATGAACATATTGCCTGGGGGGTGACAAATACAGGACCTGATGTACAGGATTTATATATTGAAAAACGAAATCCGGTTAATCCGCACCAATTTTTATATAACGATAAATGGGAAGATGCGAAAGTGTTTAAAGAGCCCATTGCGGTTAAGGATGAAAAGACACTCGATTATGAGGTTGTTGAAACAAGACACGGTCCGATTATGTCTGAATTTGCATTTGATAAAAAACAGGATACAGCACTCTCAATGAAATGGACAGCCCTTATGCCGTCAACAGAATTCCAGGCAGTGCTCTCAATGAACAAAGCTAAAGACTGGAACGAATTCGAACAGGCACTTGAAGATTTTCACGTGCCAACGCAAAATTTTGTTTTTGCCGGGTCAGACGGAACGATTGCCTATAAAGCCAACGGGAAAATTCCAATCAGGAAAAAAGGAGACGGCATGATTCCTGTACCTGGCTGGACAGATGAATATGAATGGGAAGGTTTCATCCCTTATGACGAGCTTCCTCGTACGGTCAATCCTGAAGAAGGGTTTGTTGCTACGGCAAACAATAAGGTGATTGATGATTCTTACCCCTACCATATCAGTCATCATTGGGCGCAGCCTTATCGGTATATGAGGATAAAAGAGGTTTTAGAGAAAAAAGATAAGCTCACTTTAAATGATATGAAAAAACTGCAGATGGATCAGCGGAATTTATATGCCGAGGAATTTTTGCCCTCTATTCTTGAAAGAATAAGCTCGGCTGATCTGAATAAGGCCGAAAAAGCTTCTGTGAATTTGCTTTCAAAATGGAATATGGCGGATGATAAAGACTTGGCAGCACCTCTTCTATTTCACATGCTGATGAAAGAAATTCCGCTCACCCTTTTTAATGATGCTGTACCAAAAGAAATGGATGACTTATTTGAGGGAAAACAGGGAATCGTTGATGAACTCCTTAGACGCGCTTTTAACGGCGATGAATCGGAGTGGTTCTCAGATAAGGGCGGTCTTGATCAAGTATTGCTCACTTCATTTGAGAATGTCGTAGCTTCTCTTAATGAAGAATACGGCGATAACCCGGAGTCATGGAAATGGGGTGACTACCATCAGCTTTATTTCGGCCACCCTCTCTCTTCTGCCTCCCCTGTTTTAAAATGGCTGTTTAATCATGAGAAACCTGTGCCTGTCGGCGGCAGCCAAATTACGGTGGGCGCAGCAAATTACAATGAAGAGGGAATTGTAAACCACGGGGCTTCTTGGAGGTTTGTCATTGATGCAGCAAACCTCACTCAAGGACATCACATTGTCGGGCCGGGCCAGTCAGGACATGTCAGAAGCAACTGGTATCAAGATCAGCTACAGGATTGGATAAACGGTACTTATCATGTGACGGATATAAAGCCTGCGCATGCGGGAGAGAAATTGATATTATTGCCGGAGAAATGATTGGAAGGAACAGACAGCATACCTTTGCATGCTGTCTGTTTTTATGCAGGATCATAGCTTTGAAGATATTTTATGGCGGCGGTTGACAAATAAACTTCATTTCCTGCTAAATGTTTCATTTTAAGATACAAAATGTTTAAAAAGCAGTAATATCTTCTTTTTCGATAAAATGAAAATGTGGCTTGGATAAAAAATTGCGGTTTTTGGCTAAATAATTCAACATTTCGGCTAATAAAAATTCACTTTCGGCTAAATTATTGAAAGTAGTTCCCGGCATCCGCTAAAAGAAAAAAAGCCGCCTTGAATTTTCCGGGCAGCCTCTAACCATTATTCCTGTGCAGCTTTTTCTTTGAGTGATATTCTTTACAGGATTGACGCTTCATCAATTTATGAGGAATGATAATCCGTTTTATCGGGTCCATTGGATCTTCAACCAGCTGGATCACATGCTTAGCCGCTTCATAGCCTAATTGAAAAATATTAATATCCACAGTAGTAAGCGGCGGTCTTGAAACTTCTGACAGCATCACGTTATTAAACGATACAACAGAGACATCATTAGGAACATTGATCCCCATGTCATCAAGCATATTCAGCACACCGAGAGCCATCAGATCATCAGCTACGACAAGTGCAGTTGGTGGCTCATTCAATTTAAACAATTCCTGAACCGCAGCCTGTCCGCCTTCTTTAAGAAATTGAGCATGCACAATATAGTCATCGCGGTATTCCAAACCTGCATTGCGTATGGCCTTTTCATACCCTAAAAGACGTTCAACGGTTACCACTAGCTTGAGATTGCCTCCAATAAATGCAACTCGTTCGTGTCCAAGTTCTATCAGATGTTCTGTTACTTCTTTTGCAGCCCGGTAATTATCGTTGTCTACGTGTGTAATTAACTCAACGTCCTTAAACGGTTTCCCAACGATCACAAACGGAAAGTTTTTCATAAGAAGATATTTTGTCAGCTTATCATCTACTTGTGAATATAAGAGAACAATGCCGTCGACCCGTTTTCCTTCCACCATCTGCACGACACCTTCCATAATTTCTGCATCTGTTTCACCAGTGGACATATGCAGGGCATAATGTTTTTGGTGGGCTCCTTTACTGATGCCGCGAATGACTTCAGGGAAAAAGGGATTTAAAAACGCTTTGTCAGCAGAACCCGGAATCACAATTCCAATTGCCTGAGTCGATTGATTGGCAAGGCTTCTGGCAATGAAATTAGGATGATATCCAAGCTCAGTCATCGCTTCTCTTACTCGTTCTTTAGTTTTCTCACTTATACGCGGGTTATTAGCAATCACTCTCGAAACGGTTGATGGAGCTACATTTGCTAACCTTGCGACATCTTTTATTGTTGCCACAATCCCATCCCTCTCTTACTTTCAACATGTTTGGAGCCGTTTTTTCTCCAAATTGAAAAGTCTAATTTAACATATTTTATTAAAATAACCAATTCTGTAAACGTATTCACTTTAAAGACTTCCAAAGAGAAATCAGATCATTCCCTTTGGAACACTTGCCTTATGCTTGCTTCTTTCTCCTGTTCATATATAAGAATCCCGCAAATATTGCTGGAACTGCCACAAATACACTGATCAACGGAAAGTTTGGGCCTGTTTTTTCCCCAACCTCAAAGATCTCAGCTGTTTCACGGTCGAGAATAAATTCATACTCTCCGTTCTTTTCTTCCGTTATATCGCCTGTGAGCAATCCGCGCAATTCTTTCTTTTCATCAAGAGCTTTAGCAGGAACAATGGCATTTCTTGATTCAGCGGAGTTATTCAGGGCAATAACGGTTACCTCGTTCTTATAGGATCTTTTAAGAATGGTCATTCCCTTGTCATCATATAAAACATCCAGGTCACCGCGTCTTAAAGAAGGAAATTCAGAACGGATTTTCCCAAGCTTTGACACATACTTGATGAGATCATCATTGGCACGGAAGTTCATCATCCGGCGATTGTCCGGATCATTGCCGCCATCCATCGCAATCTCTGTCCCATAATACACAATCGGCATTCCAGGAGCAGCATACATGTACGTCAATGCCATTTTCAGCCGGGTAACTGGGTTTTGATTATTTGTAATAGCTTTCCTTGTAAATCGTTCATTATCATGATTATCAATAAAATTCCCTAATAGATAAGGATCCTCATAAAGAACTTGATTGCGTTTAAACACGTTGGCAAGCATGCCTGGTGAGCCTCCTGCTTTTGAAAACACATTGGAAGCATCTTCAAAAAAAGGATAATCAACCACAGAATCAAGTCCGGATTCCGTATATTCCGATACGTAGCGCGGATCTTTATCCCATACTTCGCCCATCAGAAAGAAATCTTTCTTCACTGATTTTACTTCTTTTGAAAATTCCTCCCAAAAGACTTTAGGTACATGACGAACAGTATCCAGGCGATATCCGTCGATGTCTGTCTCCGTAATCCACCATTTGGCAGCATCCATTAAATAGGCTTTCGTTTCAGGATTTTCTGTGTTTAAATCAGGCAATCCAAACAGCCAGCCATTTTCTACTTCCTCTTGATTTTGCCAGTTGGCAATATCCTTTTTTTCATGGAACCAGTCTTTCTTTTCCGGATCATCCAGCCATGGATGCTTATAGCCAGTATGATTGACTACAAAATCAAGCATGACCTTCATATCACGTTTATGCGCTTCTTTTACAAGCGTCTTAAAATCGTCAAGTGTTCCAAAGTTTTCATCCACGTTTTTAAAATCACGAATCCAATATCCGTGATATCCGCCTTCTTCATTATCAAAGACAGGAGTCAGCCAAATAGATGTGAACCCCATTTCCTGAATGTAATCCAGTTTATCGATAATTCCCTGAAGATCACCGCCATGATATGCCTTCGGATTTTTAGGATTTGCTTCAAAATCGTTGCTTGTATCTCCATTATTGAAACGGTCAATCATAATAAAATACATACTTTCATCTTGCCACGATCGTTCTTCCTTCTCTTGTGCCCGAACAGTGTTTACTGAAAAAACTGAGAGAAGGAAAAAAGGGATGATCAGTACTTGAAATATACGCTTATCCATCCCTCTGCCCCCCTTACTGCGTAATAGCTGCCCCGTATTCCTTAAGGGCGGAATCCAGACAGCTTTACGTATAAGACTATAAAACTATGTCTTTTATTTCAATATGAAATCGATTTCCGAATTTTACCCTTTATTCGCTCCGGCTGTCAATCCTTCAACAATATACTTTTGGAAGATCAAGAATAGGATCGTAATTGGAACAGCTACTAAAACCGCTCCGGCTGCGAACGTTGTAAATTGAGTGCTCGTTCTGCCTGTAACGAATTCAAACAGACCAACTGCAAGTGTTTTGTTTTCGTTTGAACGGAGGATCAGACGGGCAAAAATGAAGTCCATCCAAGGTCCGATAAAGTTATTAACAGCAATAAATACTAAGATAGGTTTTGACAATGGCATCATGATTTTAAAGAAAATCGTAGTATGACTGGCACCGTCTATTTTAGCTGCTTCTTCCAAGCTTCTTGGAAGGCCGTCAAAGTATCCTTTCACAAGCCATGCTCCAAAAGGAATCGATCCGCCTGCATACACTAAGATAAGGCCCCAGTGATTGTCTAATAAGCCGATTTGAAGAAGTAAAATGTAAATCGCAATCATCCCCATGAAGCTTGGGAACATTTGCAGAACAAGCATCGCCATCAATCCCTGTTTGCGGCCCGGAAAACGGAAGCGCGAAAAAGCATATGCTGCAGTTACTACAAGAAATGTTGAAATCAGCATGTTAAAAAAGGCAATTTTGAACGTATTTTGATACCATGTCAGATATTTTGTTTCTTCAAACAAATAACGATAGTGATCAAGAGTTAATGCTTCAGGAATCAGTTTAGTTGCAAACAATGAATCTCCTGGATTTAATGATCCGATCAGGATGAAATAGACAGGATAAAGAACAAGAATCGCTGTTATGATTAAAATGGCGTATATAAAGCCAACGACGAGTTTATCAGTTAATTTTTTATTCATCATGACATCATATCCTCTTCCTTAAATGCTTTTGTTTTTCTGAAATTCCAGATAGAAAGAGTTGCTACTACGATAAAGATCAAGATCGATACAACAGAAGCTGTAGCAAATTGACTTTGTTCAAGCGTCATTTTGTAAATCCAGCTGATAAGGATATCCGTTGATCCGGCATAGCTGTAATTCACGTTAACAGGATTACCTTGAGTTAATAGGTAAATAATGTTGAAGTTATTGAAGTTCCCGGCAAAGCTCATGATTAGGAGCGGAGCTGTTGAGAACATAACGATCGGCATTGTAATCTTCCAGAACTTGCTCCAAGGCGTTGCCCCGTCAACATCTGCCGCTTCAAACATTTCTTTATCAATCGTAGTCATAACACCGCTCATAAGAACCATCCAGAACGGGAATCCAAACCACATGTTAACTGTTACAAGCGTTACTTTTGCCCACATCGGATCAGACAGCCATGGAATAGCCTCAAGTCCAAGTGCTTTTAAATATTGATTCAGCGGTCCAAATTCACCGTTGAAGATATTTCTCATGATTAAAATACTGACAAATTGAGGAATAGCCCATGGCAGAATATAGATGCTGCGCCATAAGCGCTTAAGCTTAATGCCTTTATGATTGATCAGTACAGCAAAGATCAATCCCAGGAAGAATGTAGTCGCTGTTGATAAAATCGCCCATACAACTGTCCAGCCAAAAACTCCGTAGAACGTTGTGCTCCATGTTTTTAATTGGAAAAGGTTTAAGAAAGTATCAAATCCTACCCAGTCAACCAAAGCCTTTGGCGGCAAATGATTTGGACCGGAATAGTTTGTGAATGCGATCATGACTCCAAATAACAGAGGAAGAATCGTTAAAAACATTGTGAATAGAATCGATGGTGTTAAAAGGATGTAAGGAAAACCATTTTCCCATACATTAGTAAGGGTTTCTTTTGCTGTGTTTGGCTTAATGCCGCGCTCGCGCATTTTTCCTACTTTATATGCATCACGAATGTTTAAGTAGTAAACCCATAAGAAAAGCAGGAAGGATATTAAGAAAATAATTCCTTCGATCATTAAGAAAATGGAGTGATCACCTTGTATGACTGTAAATCCATTTCTTGATTGCGGGGTGTCGCCAAGTGTTGTTAAGCCCCACATTGCATATCTGAAAGGCAAAGACCAGAATACCAGAAGGTAAACTTCTAAAAGAATAAATAAAATTCCTTTAAGATATTGACGGTGGTAGATTTGTCCAAGCCCCATTAATAAAAATGATAGTAATGCACCTATTCTAGCTGGTCCGCGCATTATGTCAGGCCTCCTCACGTTGTTTGAAAGTAGTGTCTGCTGAGAAAATTGATTTTGTTTATTACCCCATTGTCCCTTTGCTGTCCCCATTTACGGGCAGTTAGCCTGCACCTCTTTTCCATGCATCCCATCCGCATAGAGGTAGAGGCTGCTGCCTGCCAATAAAGGATAATTAAGAAAAGCGCAAGCTCTCGTTTAGCTCCGACAGACAGATAAGGATCCGACAGAAAAGGCGCTTTTTGCCTTTACTGGCGGAGCCGTTCTGGCCGAGGAGTTGGGCGATGGAGCTAGACATCAAAGCAAAAAACTTTATATTTTCTTATTTCTGTATAAAATTTGAGCCAATACCATAGGTATCGGCTCAAACTGACTATTACTTCGTTTGTGAAGAGATAGCATCTTCAATTTGCTGAAGTGCTGCGTCAAGTGCCTTTTTAGGTTCTGTGCCATCGTTCCATATTGTTGTGTAAGCTGTCTCCATTGGACCCCATACAGATTGCATTTCAGGAATGTTAGGCATAGGCAATGCTGATTCAGCCTGCTCTAAGAATGCAGAAGCAATTTCGTTGTTTTGGATGGCATCGCTTTCAATCAATTCAGTTTGAGGAGGAAGCTGTCCTGTCATTTCAAAGCGTTTTTCAAGCATTTCTTTGCTTGTTGCAAATTGTGCTAACAAAGTAGCAGCTTTTGGATATTTAGAGTAAGAGTTTACATAGTAAGCTTTAATTCCAGAGAAACTTTTTGGAGTTTCGCCGTTGTCTAATTTAGGAAGCGGAGCAATACCGAAGTTGATGCCTGCTTCTTCATGGTTTTTAATATCCCATGGACCTGAGATGCGGTACATTAATTTATTATCGTTAAAGAAAGAACTGATTAAGTCACCAGTAATATCTTCTTTTTTCAATGGAAGAAGTTCTTTATTCATGCGCTGCATGAATTCACCTGAAGCAACAGCGCCTTCATTGTTAATACCCAGATCAGCTGCATCTGTGTTGTCGTTTCCGAAGATGTATCCGCCGTATCCAGCGAAGAATGCATGTGCAAAGTAGAAGTTTGCAGGCTCCATCATGAAGCCGTATTTGCCGTCTCCAGCAAAGCCTTTAGATTGCTCGAAAATTTCGTCAAAAGTTTCTGCAGGCTTGTCTACTAAATCTTTGTTGTAGTAAAGTGCATAAGTTTCAATTGCCATCGGGAATCCGTAAAGAGTAGATTCGCCGCCTTCTTCAGTGTAAGAAGTACCGCTGATTGCAGCAGGCAGGAAGCTTTCTTTGTACTCATCTGCTAAAACATTTTCATAAATAAGACCAGCTTTTACCATGTTTCCTACGTGGTCATGAGGTGCGTGGAATACGTCAGCACCAAGGCCAGCAGGTCCGTCAACTTCAAGCTTTCCAGCAGCGTCAACGTGGTTTACTTCTTGTACTTCAACAGGGATATCGTATTTCTTTGTGAATTCTTCTGCTACATAAGATGCCCATTCAGCTTCTGAATCCGCGTTATCCCAAAGGACTAATTCTGCACCTTCTTCAGGTGTTAAATCTACTTTTTCTTCTGTCTTGTTGCCGCCCTCTTTGTCGCCGCCTTCTGTTTTTGCCGGCTCTTGGCTGCTAGGCTTGCTGCATGCAACCATAACAAACATCAACAAAGCAATGAGAGATAAAGATAAAATCTTTCTCATAATTTCCCCACCTTTTATTTTGTTGTAATCTATTTCATTGCACTTAGTGCCCGAAGGCAGTGCGCACAACTGAAACCAAAGTCTCATAGTCCAATAGTGAAAACGCTTCCTATCATTCTCAAAAAAAAACTGAAATCAATATGTGAGCACAGCCTGCAAACGGTTGTGCAAACGTTTTCCCTACTAGCTAATTTTTATTTTAAGATTGCCAGAATTAAAAGTCAATATATTTTTCTAAATATATGCAAACGTTTTCCCAATGTTTTATAATGGGTACATATTCTAAATTTTGGCTAATGCAGATGATCAATAGAATAGGATGAAAGTCATGTTTACTATTTTTTGCGTGTCTCTGCTGAATTCGCCTTAATCCATCATTTTTATAAAGAAAAGAGAGTGAACATCTTGTTAAAAGAAGCCATCTACCACCGCCCTAAAAATCAGTTTGCTTATGCTTATGATGAAAAAACAATGCATCTCAGACTCCGCACAAAAAAGAATGACGCTGACGCTGTCAGTCTGATTCATGGCGATCCATATGAATGGAGCGAAAAAGGCTGGCAATTCAAACTGGATACGATGCATAAAAGCGGTTCGGACGAGCTGTTTGATTACTGGTTTGCCGCAGTTCGGCCTAAATACCGCCGGATGCGGTACGGATTTCAGCTGTCTTCCGGAGAAGAAAAGCTTATTTATACAGAAAAAGGGTTTATGAATGAAATAACAACAGATGACACTGCTCCCTATTTTGCGTTTCCTTTTTTGAACAAGGCTGATGTCTTTAAAGCACCAGAATGGGTAAAGGATACAGTCTGGTATCAAATATTCCCTGAAAGATTTGCAAATGGAGATCCTTCTATTAATCCAGAAGGGACATTAGACTGGGGCAGCACGGAGCCGACGAGCGGCAATTTCTTTGGCGGAGATTTTGAAGGCGTTATCAAAAATATCAGTTATCTGAAAGAATTGGGCGTAAGCGGGCTTTATTTCACACCTGTTTTTAAAGCGTACTCCAATCATAAATATGACACAATCGACTACATGGAACTCGATCCCCAATTTGGAGATAAAGAGACGTTTAAACGACTCGTTCAAACATGTCATGAAAACGGAATTAAAATTATGCTTGATGCGGTTTTCAATCACAGCGGCTATTACTTCCCTCAATTTCAGGATGTGCTCGAACATGGAAAGGATTCCAAGTATAAGGATTGGTTCCATATTCATCAGTTCCCGCTGAAAAATGAAGATAATACATTAAACTATGATGCATTTGCTTTTGTAGAGAGCATGCCCAAACTGAATACTGAACATCCTGAAGTGAAGGAATACTTGCTTGAGGTTGGCCGTTACTGGGTTCGCGAATTTGACATTGACGGCTGGAGACTTGATGTTGCAAATGAAGTGGATCATCAGTTCTGGCGTGAATTCAGACAGGCTGTACGCGCTGAAAAAGAAGATGTTTATATCTTAGGAGAAATCTGGCACGATTCGATGCCATGGCTTTTAGGCGATCAGTTTGATGCTGTAATGAATTATCCGTTTACTACGGGCACAATGAACTTTATTGCCAATGATAAAGTACGGGCTCAGGAATTCGTAAATATTATGGAAGGCGTGCTCCACTCTTATCCGAAAAACGTCAATGAAGTGGCCTTCAATTTACTTGGCAGCCATGATACTCCGCGCATCTTAAATACAGCAAACCAGTCCAAAACGAAGCTTAAGCTGCTTTTTGCCTATCAGTTAAGCTTTATCGGCTCTCCTTGTATTTATTACGGTGACGAAATCGGCATGGACGGGGAACAGGATCCGGGCTGCCGCAAATGCATGATCTGGGATGTGGAGAAGCAGGACAGGGAGCTTTTCAATTATGTGAAAAAGCTGATTGG
The DNA here is from genome assembly GCF_030817055.1 of Bacillus sp. V2I10. Lineage (NCBI taxonomy): Bacteria > Bacillati > Bacillota > Bacilli > Caryophanales > Bacillaceae > Bacillus > Bacillus sp. V2I10. The sequence goes on from NZ_JAUSYV010000001.1 coordinate 4,649,611, forward strand.
CCTCCGCAAGAAATATCCTGTATTCGGAAACGGCGGAGATATTACGTTTGTTGAAGCAAACGATGAAACCAATCATGTCATTTTCACAAAACAAAACGAAGCACAAAAAATGATTTCAGTCCTTAATAATTCAGAAACAGAGTTAACGGCAGCTCTTCCTTTTGACTTAAAGGATAAAAAATTAATCGACTTAATGACAGGCAAAGAATATGCCGCACACACAAAAAAACTGACTGTTGACGTTCAGCCTTACGAAATGGCATTTTTCTTAATTGAAGTTTAATGGATAACTGGTAAAAATCATCATGATTTTTACCAGTTTTTCTTTCCCTATAGAATTACTGGCCTTTATTAAGCAGATTTTACTATATTAATATATTTGATTTTCACCGATTCTTTTGCTATGATTTTATCAATCATCAGCTTTATGTAGTAATGCTTTTCAATATCCATTAGGTTTTATTTTTTCAATAATTTTTGAAAGCGTTCACATTCATCTGCAGTTTTAACAATAGGAGGATTAAAAAATGAGTAAACACAACCAAGAACTTCAGCGTGGTCTTGAACCAAGACATATCTCACTAATGTCTTTGGGAGCTGCTATCGGAGTAGGTCTGTTTTACGGTTCTGCAAAGGCGATTCAAATGGCAGGCCCAGGAATTCTGCTTGCCTATGCATTTAGCGGAATGATCATGTTCTTTATTATGAGAGCACTAGGCGAGATGGCTGTACATAATCCTGTAGCTGGTTCATTCAGCAGATATGCGAGAAACTATCTGGGACCGCTCGCAGGATACATTACCGGGTGGAACTACTGGTTCTTATGGGTGATTACATGTATGGCTGAAATCACTGCTGTCGGCATCTATATGGAATTCTGGTATCCTGATGTGCCAAGATGGATCTGGGCTCTGGCCGCTCTTGCCATTATGACAACGGTCAATTTTCTCGCTGTAAAGTTTTTCGGTGAACTCGAATTCTGGTTTGCTATGATTAAAATAGTTGCAATCATTTTTATGATCATTGTTGGATTTGGAATGATTTTGTTCGGATTCGGAAACGGCGGTGTCGCGACAGGCATCAGCAACTTATGGGAAAATGGAGGATTCTTCCCTAACGGCTTTACAGGTGTCCTGATGTCACTCCAAATGGTTATGTTTGCTTATCTTGGCATTGAACTCATTGGAGTTACAGCAGGAGAAGTAAAAAATCCAGAAAAAACGTTAACAAAAGCAATCGATACTGTTTTTTGGAGAATTCTCATTTTCTACGTAGGCGCACTGTTTGTCATTATGTCCATTTATCCTTGGGATCAAATTGGAACACAGGGAAGTCCATTCGTTTTAACCTTTGAAAAAATCGGGATACCTGCAGCAGCAGGCATTATTAATTTCGTTGTTTTAACTGCTGCATTATCATCATGTAATGGAGGAATCTTCAGTACAGGACGGATGCTGTTTAATCTAGCCGAACAGGGCGAGGCTCCAAAATCTTTTGAAAAACTCACAAAAGGCGGCGTTCCTGGTTTTGCTATTATGGCAACTGGAGGAGCATTACTGATTGGTGTTGTATTAAACTATCTTGTTCCTGAGAAAGTCTTTATGTATGTAACAAGCATCTCAACATTCGGTGCAATTTGGACATGGTCAATGATTCTGCTTTCTCAGCTGAAGTTCCGTAAATCACTGAAACCAGGTGAAGGGAAGAAGTTAAAATACAAACTGCCGCTATATCCTTTCACATCATATCTTTCACTTGCATTTCTTGTATTGGTGGTTGGGCTTATGGCATTTTTCCCTGATACGAGAATTGCCTTAATTGTAGGACCTGCCTGGATCCTGCTTCTTGTAGGGATTTATTACGGCAAAGGGTTTCATAAGAAAAACGATAAAACATATTCCAATCACAAAATTAGTTAACTGTTCAAAAAGAAGGCAGGCTGTTAATCAGCCTGCCTTCTTTCTAACCAATCAATCACTCTTCGGGGCGTGGCCCGGCATCAATGCCTCTGCTTTCAACGGTCATAATCGGCCTGCAGGTTACATCGCCATTCACACGGATTTGACACGATAAACGCAAATGGTCCTCAACGCCTTTTTCTGCAAAGGCGTTTTTTTCTACATTCGTTAAATCCTCAAAATCACCTTCAAGAATTTCGACTCGGCAGGACGTGCATTTTGCTTTCCCGCCACAGCGGTGAAGAATGTCAATTCCGTTATCCTCAAGGGCTAAAACGAGCTTTCTTCCCATTTCTGTCTCAAACGAGCCTTTCCCAGGAACATGTATTGTCGGCATTGTATCTCCTCCATTTTTGAAGTAGTACCATCCTCACCTATTATCGGTCAATTTAATCAAAATTTCATTTCTTTCTTGAAACGATTTTGCGGAACTCAAGCGGGGATACACCTTCCAGACGTTTGAATATTTTAGTGAAATAAGCAGCGTCAGGGATTCCCACTTCTTTTGCAATCGATGAAATTTTGTGATCCGCAGTCGACAGCAGCCGCTTAGCCTGCTCCATCCGGTAGTGGTTCAAGTATTGAACTGGCGTCACCCCCATCGTTTTCTGCATGCACCGGGTGATGTAATCCGGATGAAAATGCAGCTCTCTCGCAAAATCCTCCATTTTGATCTCTTCCTGATAATTCTTTCTTAGAAACCTGAGAGTTTCCTCCACTACTTTTTCGGCAGCACTCGGTATTTGCAGAGACTCCTTTTGCAAATGAAGAATCAATTCTTCAAAGTAGATCTGCTGTCTTAAAGGATAATCAGGGGTCTGATGATTCATGCTGACCAAATTATCAAACAGCTTTTCTACAAAGTCATTATGTATGCATTCCCCAAAAGCAGGAATCTTAAAATGAAATTTAGATGGTTCCACGAAATCCCCGTCGACAGTTTGCACCTCTGCCCAGTTTTCATTTCCTTTATCATAAAGAGAAAATGGAACCTCCATTTTGAAATGAGTCCAGAAAACTCTAGTATCCTCGCTGCAGGCTTTATGGCCATAATGCTCATACCCGGGTATCAATATAAGGTATTGTCCCTCTTTTATTATAAATGGCTGTTCATTTTCAGTGATATAAAGTTCTCCTGACTGAACGTAAAGCATATCAAAGACGGTAAATACTCGTTTAAAATGTTTCGTTCCTTTTTTAAATATGGCATCTCCTCCAGTAATAAAAGTAGGAAACGGAGGAATATCAAAACCAATGTAAGTCATGCTGTTCTCCCTTTTTTCAGGTCGTATTTTTCCTAAAATGATCGAAATCATCTCTTTTTATTATATATGATCCTATGTAAACTAGTAATGATTTTATAAGTGTTTTTCAGAAGGGAGTGTCTAGCTTGCCTCAAAAAATAAAAGATCGAAAATTGACATTATTCGCTCTTACTTGGCCTATATTCATTGAATTATTTTTACATATGCTGATGGGAAGCGCCGATACCATCATGCTAAGTCAATACTCAGATAGTTCCGTTGCAGCTGTCGGAGTTGCAAATCAGATCTTGAATGTACTGATTGTCATGTTTGGTTTTATTGCAACTGGCACCATTGTTCTAATCACTCAAAATATAGGTGCAAATAACAATAAAAGTGCGCTTGAGATTTCTCAAGTTTCAATTGCAGCCAATCTGATTCTCGGCATTGCGATAGGACTGATTGTGATTGTTTTCAGCGAATCCATGCTGAAAATGATGAACCTTCCTGTCGAATTGCTGCCAGAAGCAAATTATTATCTTCGCTTAGTAGGCGGGTTATGCTTCATTCAGGCCTTGATTATGACGATCGGGGCCGTTTTAAAAAGCTACGGCTTCACAAAAGATACGATGTACATTACAATCGGCATGAATATCCTGCATATCTTCGGAAATTATATTTTTATCTACGGACCTTTCGGACTGCCGGTTCTTGGTGTTGAAGGTGTTGCATTTTCGACTGTTGCTTCCAGATTCATCGGACTGATCGTCATTTCTTATCTTCTTGTAAAACGAATTTCATTTGAACAAAAATTTCGCCAAGTTTTTTATCTGCCTGTATCACATCTTAAAAACCTGCTTAAAATCGGCGTTCCTTCAGCAGGTGAACATTTGTCATACAATGGATCCCAGATTGTTATAACCATTTTTATTACAATGCTTGGAGCTGAGGCGTTAACAACAAAGGTTTACGCCCAAAATTTAATGATGTTCATTTTTCTTTTCAGTTTAGCCATCAGTCAGGGAAATCAGATCCTTATCGGTCAAATGGCAGGTGCTCGGGAGTATGACAGAGCATATAAACGATGTATCAGTACGCTTTATTGGGCGATTGGAATGTCCACTGTCATTGCTGTTGTATTCAGTATTTCCACTGATTTCTTATTCGGAATCTTTACAAGCAATCAGGAAATTCTGCAAATTGGCGCGACCATTCTGCTGCTGACGATTATTCTTGAGCCAGGCAGAGCATTTAATCTTGTGATTATCAGCGCTTTAAGGGCAACAGGAGATGTCAAATTTCCTGTCTATATGGGAATTCTGTCAATGTGGGGAATAAGCGTTCCGCTCGCATACCTTTTGGGAATACATTTTGAATTAGGCCTTGCAGGTATATGGGTGGCTTTTATAGCTGATGAATGGCTACGAGGCATCCTGATGTTAATTCGATGGAGATCAAAAGTATGGGTGAATAAAGGATTTATTTTACAATCAAAAGCAGTATCTGGAACCTGACTTAATCAGTCAGGTTTTTTATGTAAGAAAAATTAACAGATAATGAAATCGCTTCATTAATTAATAGTCTTTTCTCCCTAAATTTTTATTTAAATTTTCAGAAAAATACTTGATTTCTGCATATTCATGCCATATGATAATAAACATAACAATAAATGTTATATTTCCTAACATCAATATCTCTCTGTCTTTGGTCTTATTTATTTCTTGTTCACCATTTTGAAAGAAGGAGCGTGTTTTTATGGATGCTTTAGTGTTAATGGACAATTTGTGGGTAATTTTTGCAGGAATATTGGTTCTGCTTATGCAAGGCGGTTTCATTTTACTAGAAGCGGGTTCTACCCGAATGAAAAATGCAGGCCACATTGCCGGCAAAACAATTTTTACAATCGGAATTGCATCTCTTGTCTTCTGGGCAGTCGGCTATGGATTTATTTATGGGGATGGCAATAAATTCATCGGTCTATCTAGTTTCTTTTATGGAGATGCAGCACCTGCGCAGGACGGATTAACAACTTCGGTTGATTTCTTTTTCCAGCTGACATTCGCAGCAATTGCTTTGACAATTGCCTTCGGAGGCTTTGCAGAGCGTGCTAAATTATCAGCTTACGTAATCTTCGCAGTTCTATTTTCAGCTCTAGTTTATCCTGTTGTCGCACACTGGATTTGGGGAGCAGGCTGGCTGAAGGATTTAGGCAAACAGGACTTTGCAGGCTCTACTGTTGTTCATTTAACTGGCGCAATGGCAGCTCTTGCAGCTACAATTGTCCTTAAACCAAGGCTTGGAAAATACGGGAAAGACGGAACAATGAATCAATTATCCGGTCACAATCAAGTGTATACAGCATTAGGAGTTCTGATCCTTTGGGTTGGATGGTTTGGTTTTAACGCAGGAAGCACATTCGGCGTGTCAGACGGATTTTTTGGCTATGTAGCATTAAACACCCAGCTTGCCGCTGCTGCAGGTGCAGTTGCTGCAATGATTGTCGTTCGAATGATGACAGGAAAAGCGGATATTCCAACAACCTTGAATGGCGCACTTGCAGGTCTTGTAGCTATTACAGCGTCCTGTGCATTTGTTGCTCCTTGGGCAGCTGTTGTAATTGGATTAATCGGCGGGGTCATTGTCTATTTCAGCATGAAGCTATTTGATAAAGCTAAAATTGATGATCCGATTTTCGCCCTGTCTGTTCATGGTGCTGCCGGAATCTGGGGAACTTTGTCTACCGGCTTCTTTGCAACTCCGGAACTTGCAGAACGAAACGGCGGTTTAGCAGGATTATTCTACGGCGGAGGCTTCACTCAGCTTGGTGTTCAAGCGATTGGAATCGTATCATGCGCTGCTTACGCGTTTGTCATCTCCTACGTCATTTTAAAAGTGATGAAACAAGTTATGGGCACTATCCGCGTAACAGAAGAAGAAGAAATGATCGGACTTGATATCAGTGAACATGGCAGCTACGGCTATCCTGAATCATTTGCAGCTGTTGAAGAAAGCAATTCAGGTAAAAAAACTACAGCTTGAAAGAAAAGCGGAACCGACTGGTCAGGCCCGACAGACAGATAAGAATTCCCCCGAAAAGTCCGGTTTTGACTTTCCTGAGGGAATTTGTTCTGGTCGAGGGACTAGGAGTTGGAGCTGGACACCACGAAAAAGCGGAACCGCCTGATTAGCACAGACAGATAAGGATCATTATATTTTTAATTGCTGCGGGGATCATTTTATCCGCTCCTGCGACAGGACGAAAGATCTTGCGGCCAATGGTTACATTATGCGGCATATATATTGAGAGGCATTTACAAAAAGATATTGAACAGCTCTTATAAAGAAAACCACTTCCTTTGAAGTGGTTTTTCTCTTTATTTCTTCTGTTCCATCCAATCAGGTTTTCCGAATCCTTGAAAGTTTTTATCAATTGCTTTTTCAAATCCTGCAGATTCGACTACTTCTTTAATATCCTTCGCGAGCTCTGAATCTGCATCTTTCGTATTCATCACTACACGATTGCGATGCACATCATTCATATCCTCAAGCTGGACTGCATCTGCAAGATTCATTTTCGCGGCTAAAGCGAAATTGCCCGGTACTGCAGACAAGTCTGTGTCTTCCACCGCTCTTGGCAATTGGGCAGCTTCTACAGGTACGAAGGTTAATTTTTTAGGATTTTCGGTTACATCTTTTTCAGATACTTGGATAGGACTCACAGCTTCATTCAGCTCAACTAATCCTCCATCTTTCAAAATTTGAAGCGCACGCGCTGCGTTCGTTGGATCATTCGGAATGGCGACAGTCGCGCCCTCTTTCACTTCACTGAGTGATTTGACTTTGTCAGAATAGATCCCCATTGGAGCAGTAGGGACAGTAATCACTTCAGATAAATCCAATTTGCTTTGTTTTGCGAAGGTTTCCATATAGATTTTATGCTGAAACAGATTGGCATCAAGCTCATCATTGCCGAGCGCCTGATTTGGCTGAATGTAATCATTAAATTGGACAACTTCAACCTTATATCCTTTTTCCTCAAGTCCCGGTTTGATTGCCAGTTCAACCATATCCGTATAAGGACCTGCCGATGCTCCAATTTTGATGCTTTTCTTTTCTCCATTTGATCCTTCTGCTCCGCATGCAGATAATACTCCCATTACAAGTACAATAAGTGCTAAAACTGTTTTTTTCATTTGTTCTCCTCCTTTTTTTACACAAAAAATTCCCCTTTCATTCAGAAAGAGGAATCGTATGTATGACGACTTATCTTCCAGAATGAATAATCATTCTGCAGGATTTAGCACCGTTCCATTTAAGGAGGTTGCCGGACTTCGCAGGGCCTGTTCCCTCAGTCTCTCTTGATAAGCAAGCTATTAAATTCGAATACCTGTATATTATACTCACAGCTTCATTCTGTCAATCATTATTTTAGAATAATCAAAAAAGTGAGATATAGACAGAGAAGGATTTATTAATAAAGAAGCTGGTTTAGCCGTGCACTTATTTGATTCTGCTGAAAAACTCAGTATTTAGTGATTTCTCATTTCATTAAGCTAACATGCCCTTTTATTAGCCGCACTTTTTGCCAGACAAAAACAGCTCTCTTGCTGACGGTGTTAAGTCTGCGAACAAACTTCAAGCTTCATCCATTTTATAGAGATCTTCTTACTAGTTAAGAGAGTCCAGCTATGCTTCTGTGCGCTCAGCGAAATTTATGCGAGCTCCACCTGTTTTTCTGCGCCCTCACCCACTCTATTTCTGCTCGTTCAGCCAATAACCTCCTTAATTCGTGCTGCAAAAAACCTCCCTATGCTGCCCAGTCAAATCAAAAAGCCAGCTTACTTCAGCTGACTCTTTAAGATTCCTCAATATTGATTCTGTACTTTTCAAACCAGACATGAATCTGTGCAAGGTGGGCGAGCAGCTGTGGACCTGTCATCAGCTGTCCGTACCAAGGCGCCTGAAAAGCATTGCCTTCTGACTCAATAATATCGTTCAGCGCTTTTTTATCAAAAAAGACGTGAAGGGCAGAATCCTGGTTTTTCGTCAATGACTGAAGCCAAATTTTGACGGCTTTTGTATAGTGAGGATTATGTGTTTTTGGATACGGGCTTTTTTTACGGTAAAGGACTTCATCCGGAAGCACTCCTTCTAATGCTTTGCGGAGAATGCCTTTTTCCCGGTTCCCGTGCATTTTCATATCCCACGGTATGTTCCAAACATATTCTACGAGGCGATGGTCCGCAAACGGAACACGGACTTCGAGACTCGCTCCCATGCTCATGCGGTCTTTCCGGTCGAGCAAGGTCGTCATGAACCAAAGAATATTGAGATAAAACAGCTGCCTGCGTTTAGATTCTGTTTCAGACTCACCATCAAGAAGAGGTGTCTCTTTCAATGTTTCCTGGTATCTTGTTTTCACGTACTCTTTTAAATTCAGCTTGCTTTGCCAATCTGTACGAAGCAGATTCATCCTTGCATCCGTTGATCTCATCCACGGAAATGCGTCTTCGGATAAATCCTGCGGCCGGTGAAACCACGGATATCCGCCGAATATTTCATCTGCACATTCCCCTGATAGTCCTACGACAAAATCTTTTTTTATTTCTTTGCAGAACCATAGAAGAGAAGAATCAATATCCGCCATACCAGGAAGATCTCTGACTTCAACGGCTTCCGTTAAGTAATCAGCAAGCTGCTGCTGTGTGATGATTGACCGGTGGTGAACCGTTTGAAAAGCATCCGTCATTTTATCAATCCACGGAGCGTCTGAGTTTGGCTGAAATTCATTTGCTTTAAAAAACTTATCATTATCTTCGTAATCAATGGAAAACGTGTGAAGGGGACCCTTGCCTTCTCTTTCAAACGCTTTTGCAGCAATTGCGGTGATCGCACTAGAATCAAGACCTCCAGAAAGAAAAGTGCACACTGGAACATCCGAGACTAGCTGGCGTGTCACTGCATCATTGACTAAAAATCCAACGCGGCTGACTGTTTCATCAAAAGAATCAAGATGATTTCTGCTTTGCACGTTCCAATATCTCCAAACCTTCAGTCCTTCTTTTGAAAACGTCATTGCATGAGCAGGACGGAGCTCCTTTACTCCTTTAAAAACGCCTACTCCAGGCGTTCTGGAAGGTCCAAGTCCAAATATCTCACTTAATCCTTCCCTGTCAAGAACGGCCTTTTGATCAGGATGTGAAAGAATCGCCTTCAGTTCTGAGCCAAATATAAGAGATGCCTTCTGCTCAGAATAAAAAAGCGGCTTTACCCCTAATCGATCTCTTGCAATGAAGAGTTTTTCATTACCTGAGTCCCAGACCGCAAAGGCAAAAATACCATTTAAATGATGTACACATTCTTCTTTCCACTCCATGTACGCTGAAAGCAGAACTTCTGTGTCGGAATGGCCTGCAAATGTATACCCGCGCTTTAGTAATTCCTGGCGGATATCTTCTGTATTATAAAGCTCGCCATTGTAGCAAATTGTAAATGTATTTTCTCCTTTTTTGCGGGACATCGGCTGTCTTCCTCCTGCAGGATCAACAACTACAAGACGTTTATGGCCAAAAAGAATGTGCTGCTCTCCCCACACATTCGTATCATCTGGTCCCCTCTTTGATAAGCATTCTGACATATTTGTTATGACATTTTCATGCTGCTGCAGATCTTTCTGGTAATGAACCCAGCCTGTTATTCCACACATCTGCCTATCATCTCCCCCATTTGAACAGCCTGAGTTTTACTCAGACAGTAAAAGATGTACCTATCCTATGCTTAACTTATGAAGAGTTGATTTGTCCGTATCACGTTTTTATTTGTATAGGGGTGTTTTTGGCAAGATTAGCCCGAATGTCTGTGAATAATCGATCAAAATTGCCTTGCCTTAAAAAAGGTGTTTTGAATAAATTTCCCTCTAAATGGAAAAAACGAACGATAAAGAATCTATTTTAAGGGAGGTTCATTTGGGTGCTTTCTAAACAAAAACATCGCCTGCTTGAGCGGCAGGAACGTGCTCACGTCACAGGTTCAATTGAAATTGGCGAAGATCAGGAATTATTATTTTATGATGATGTGCATGAAGAAGTATCCATTCTGCAATTTAAACCGGATGAATCATTGGAGATATTGCTGAATGACAGCTGGTATACGGGCAACTATTTAAAAGATGGACAGCTTTCTATTCCGATGGGCATACATCAATTGAAAACAAATGATACGCTGCGCATTCAAAAAAAGGTGCCTTTCGCATTAGAATATATGCTGAAGGAATCCAGTGATGATTCTTTTCTTGCTTTTACAGCTAAGCTGAATGCATTGTCATTCTCTATCCATGATTGTATATACAGCTATAATCATATGGTATTTCAGGACGGGAAAACGGATAAAAAAGGGGTTTCTTTCTTTCAATTTGACAACGAAGAGGCCATTTGCGGAGTACAGCATCACTTTTCAAGGGGCAGCAAGAATGAAGATCGTTTCGAATTTACAACTTGCACGGGAAAAAGAGCGCTTTTAACACAGATGGAGCAATAGCCGCGGAATACGGTTTGCTTTTTTTTCATCTTTGCTTATCCGAAAACAAATTCAAGCTATAAAAAGAACCTCTGCACCCGGCAGAGGTTCTTTCCCATTAAAATAATCTTAAACCGATTGGCAAACGCAATCCCAGCAGAATCACGACAATCAGAACGATCACAAACTGAATCCAGAAAACGCGAGTCGGCTTTCTCTTTTTAGCTCGGACAAGGATCATTTCCATCATCCCAATAACGTAGATGCCAAGAATTGCTTTTCCGATATATTCGCCGCTGATAACTGCCAAACTGAGTAAAAGCTGCAGGCCTGAAGCGATGATCAATAAATAGAAAAGTCTTAAAGTCATGTGCACAATTTTGAAAGGTTTTTCTTTTCCCGACTTAAAGAGGGAGTTCGCGACAAAAAATAGAATAAGTGCGACAACCCATGTCGTAATATGTAAGTGTGTAGTCATTGGTAAATCCTCCTCTTTTTCATAACTTCCCATCCATATAGTATCATGAATGCCTATAAAAAATGAAATGTAAGCGCATTGACTTGTCTATTGTTTTCTTAAAAAAGGTAGGATATTGTAGTACGTGAGGGAATGCTAGATTTATGTATTTTCAGACTTAATCGTATTCGGAGGAGATATTGTGTCAAAATCAGTACAAATCATCGACCTGACTGAAAAATATGGAGCAAAAAATTATCATCCGCTGCCAATCGTTATTTCAAAGGCAGAAGGAGTTTGGGTAGAAGATCCTGAAGGCAACAAATATATGGATATGCTCAGCGCCTATTCTGCTGTAAACCAAGGGCACCGCCATCCAAAAATTATTGCTGCTCTAAAGGAGCAGGCAGATAAAATCACTTTAACATCAAGAGCCTTCCACAATGATCAGCTTGGTCCATGGTATGAAAAGGTTTCTAATCTTACAGGAAAAGAAATGGTTCTTCCAATGAACACAGGCGCAGAGGCAGTCGAAACAGCCGTTAAAACTGTTCGCCGCTGGGCTTACGATGTAAAGGGTGTTCCGTCAGATCAAGCAGAGATTATTGTATGCGAGGAGAATTTCCACGGACGTACAATGACAGCGGTATCAATGAGCTCAAGCGAAGAATACAAACGAGGCTTCGGCCCTATGCTGCCTGGCATTAAAGTGATTCCATTCGGTAATTTGGAAGCGCTCAGAGAGGCAATTACGCCAAATACAGCCGCTTTCATCTTTGAACCGATTCAGGGCGAAGCAGGCATTCACATTCCTGAAGAAGGCTTCCTGAAGGCTGCATATGACATCTGTAAAGAAAACAGCGTCCTTTATGTGGCAGACGAAATCCAGGCAGGACTTGGCCGCTCGGGAAAATTATTTGCCTGTGACTGGGAAGATGTAAAACCGGATATGTACATTCTTGGAAAAGCACTCGGCGGAGGTGTTTTCCCGATTTCATGTGTAGCCGCTAATAAAGATGTACTAGGCGTTTTTGAGCCAGGTTCACATGGTTCAACATTCGGCGGGAATCCGCTGGCATGTGCTGTTTCCATTGCAGCCTTGGATGTGCTTGTTGATGAAAAACTTTCTAAGCGCTCTTTGGAGCTTGGAAGCTACATGCAGGACCGCCTGCGCGAAATCGAAAATCCGATTATTAAAGAAGTACGGGGCAAAGGCTTATTCATCGGCTTAGAACTGACTGAATCAGCACGCCCGTACTGCGAAAAGCTTAAAGAAGAAGGACTTCTCTGCAAAGAAACGCATGAAACAGTGATCCGCTTTGCACCGCCGCTTGTCATCTCAAAAGAAGATCTTGACTGGGCGATTGAAAAAGTGAAAAAGGTTCTCGCATAATAGTTCTTTAAACCGTGTTAATCCTCCTTGGATTAACACGGTTTTTGTTTAAGGAGCAAAGTTAAAAAATAAAATGCTCTATTAATCTTTTAAAACAATTTCTCAAATAAGGAATAAACGATGCAGTCTGCGGACTAGGAGCTACCTTCACTCGCCTGTTTTAATGAATAAGCCAAAGACAGTCTCTCACGCTCTGTTTGCTTTCACTGTCAATTCAGGAATTAAAAAAAATAGGAAGTTTTACCCTGCTGGTGACAGTCCTTTTCAATAGCAGCCAATAACTTCTGCCGCTTCTCAGGAATACCTTCGTCTCTTGCTTTCAGATTCCATTCAAATCCCGCACATACTGCTAATTCCCCCTATTAAAAACACACCAGCAATTCCACTGGCGTGTTTCATTTATTCTCCAATCGTATTGCGGAGTGTTCCTATATCGTCAACCGTAATTTCTACAACATCACCCGGCATTAAATATTTAGGGGGCTTAAACCCTTTGCCGACGCCTGCTGGTGTTCCCGTAGCAATGATATCTCCCGGCTCAAGTGTTGTTCCCTGTGAGATCGTGGAGATCACCTTTTCAATTGGAAAGATCATATCTTTCGTATGTCCATTCTGCCTTACTTCCCCGTTCACCTTTGTCATCAGATTCAGTGCATATGGATCCGGCACAGCAGATTTATGTACAATGTAAGGACCCATCGGACATGATGTATCGAGGCTTTTACCGAGCAAAAATTGTTTATGTCTAGATTGCAGGTCTCTCGCCGTAATATCATTAATAATGGTATAGCCATACACATAATCCATGGCTTCCTCTTCAGAAATGAGTTTTCCTTTTTTTCCGATAATGACCGCAAGTTCCCCTTCATAATCAAGTTCTTTTGTAAGATGCAAATGCGGATCAATCGGTTCTTCATGCCCAATCACTGTCGTGGGCGCTTTTGAAAAAAGCATAACATGTTCAGGAATATCCGCTTCGCTTCCAAGTTCAATCGCATGTTCCCGGTAATTCTTTCCGACGCAAAAAATATTCTTGCGGGGATTCAGGATAGGTGCGAGCCATTTGACATCTGAAAATGAATATAAATAAGATTCGGTTTCATTTGATTTTTTCACCCAAAGTTCAAGCTGTTTTAAATGATTGATAAATTTTTCTCCCATTTCAATGCATTCAATAACCGTCTGCGGGGCTGAAGACAAATCAAACAATTTTTTCTCTGCTCTTTGAATATCGAGAATTTTATTTTCTTCCATAATCAGTCCGATGAATGTTCGACCGTGAAGTTGTGCAGTAGCTAGTCTCATAGTTTTCCCCCATTTTGCCTTTGATGGAACATTTGCTTATACCTTGCCTTCTCTAAAGTAAAATATTCGCTAAACAATGACACATTTCCTCTAAAAAAACGGGTGAAGTTTCAAACCCCGTTAACTTTTCACTTGAAAATCTGCAGCTGCAAAATCACAAGCTTCCCTTCTGAAAAATGTGAATCAATCACTCTTCCCAATCCGTAAAACAGCGGGTTTTTGTAGAAATCTGTAATGTTTTTTGTTATTTTATCGAATGTAAACCATTTTGTACAACCCTGTGTATAATAAGTTTATTACCTGTACAGACATGTTTTTTCAGGAATCAATTTCACCAATTCAATACACTTCACGCCTGAAAAACAAGACACATTAAACCATGAAAGTTGGAGAATAGATCATGGCACTGAACGAAATTGAAAACTACAGACAAAAACTATTCGAAGCTGCAAAAGACTATGGCATGAACTCCTCAGAAACCGTGCGCTGCAGCCAGGAACTGGATTTATTGATTATCGAACAAATTAAACAGCAGCTTAAAAATCGGATGCCCCTTCAGTCTGCTGTCAATTAAGCCCGATGTGAAAAGTAAATCCATTTTCGCAGCAGCCATTCAACAGGTCCAAATGCAAAACGCTTAAACCAAAGGTGACTTAAAAACACCTGTATCCCGTAAATGAAGAGAACAAGGATGAAACCAGTCCATTCAGAAATTTCACCATAGAACCCAAGACCGTAAGAATAAAAGATAAACGTGCATATGATCGATTGCAGCAGATAATTGCTGAGTGATCCTCTGCCTGCAGCTCTTATTGGCTCAAGCCTGAATTTGAATTTATATAAAAACAGCAAGGCAAGCGATACATAACAGAGGGTTAAAGCAGGCCCTCCAAGTGATAATTGCAGATGCTGAGCAAGGATATTTTCATCCCAATAATATGGCATGCCTTTAAAAACGGCAGCTGCAGCACCTGTAATGATCGCCGTCCGTTTCCATTCTTTTATCATGGACTGATGAAACCAGCCCCTCTTATAAGCAGCCGCACCAAGCATAAACAGCGGAAGAATCGATAAGATAAGAAAAATAGCATTCTCCGCATTGTTTACATACGCCCAATCCGTCAGCCGCTGCTGCGTGATTTCAATAAAATTTCCTGTTTGATAAACCTCCAATGATTGCTGTATCGCTTCCTGTGATCCATATTTTCCGGGGTCAAGACTTCTTGGTTCCCCCATATATGCAGTCAGCAGAGCAAGCGACATCAGGACATTCGGCAGGATTAGAATCCACAGTGCCCACTTCATGAGGCGCTCAGCACTCCATTTAAGAAAAATCATAAAGATAAACCCGATGATTGCATAATTGATCAGGATGTCCCCATGCCAAATCAAAGCTGCATGAAGCATTCCGATGATGAAAAGTCCGATAAGCCTCTTTGAATAATATCGGCCAAACGAATGTCCTTTTTCTTTTGCCCTCTCATAAAAAATGACAGTGCCTGCACCGAAAAGAAACGAGAAAAGCGGATAAAAACTCGCTTGTGCAAACAAATTAATAAATTGCTCTATAAGCCTTTCCAGTGCAGTCGTGCTGCTTACAGGGCTGCTGTCGTACAAAGCAGGCTCATGGAACGATTTCATATTCACCAATAATATCCCCAGCAGCGAAAACCCTCTCAAGATGTCAAGTACGTGAAGCCGGTCTTTTTTATGTATTGCGTATAATGAATCCATCGTAGCCTCCAATTTCTTCTAGTTACAAAATATCATATCACATTGCTTTACAACTCTATTCCACACCCTTTTTTCTTTTTAAATGTCTTCATGACTATTTCCTTTCGACATTTTTTTTACGGGATTGGATGAAAGAATATTTATAGGAATTTCCTCCCGTATAAAAAACGCGATATCAGTTGCTATTTTCATATGAAATGCCAATAAATCTGATTTTATCGCCTTAATACCCAGATTAAAATGTCAAAACAATAGGTCTATCCTTTTATTAACAAAGAAAACTTAAGAAGATAGCATATAAGTATAAATATTTCGCATAACGAATTATTTATCAATCAACCCATTTGGAGGATGTCAATGAACCTTAAAAAGAAAGTATTGTCTGTTTCTCTATCCAGTCTTGTAGCAATAAGCGCTTTTTCCGCAGTTTCTTCACCAGTTAGTGCCGTCGGCAATGGACCAGGCGCCGGTAATGGATCAATCCAAACATCCATTCTTCATACTTATGACAGCATGGTGGACTATTTAAAAACACAAGATGCCAAGCAGGAGGGCATGCAGCTTGAAATCATCGGTCAAACGGTAAAAGGCCGGGATATTTACTTAACAAAATACATAACAAACCCGGACAACCCCACTATTTTATTCTTAACGCAGCAGCACGGCAACGAGCAGCTGACAACAGAAGGAGCACTTGAATTCATCAAACACTTAGGCACCAATAAATCAAAAGGTGTTCTAGAGAACGTGAATATCCTGGTCATTCCAATGTTAAATGCCGATGGCGCCATGGGTGATGTGAATTTTTCACTGGATAACTATCTTGCTGATGGCGGCCGCCATTTAACTCGGTATAATGCAAATGAGATTGATTTAAACCGGGAGCATGATAAACCGATTGGCAGCATGCAGGCAGAAGTTAAAGCTTTATATGAAAATGTATTTGAAAAGTACAAGATTGATTACATGATAGACCTTCACCATCAGGGAACTCTAAGTGAAACAGAGGGAGAGCTTGTGTCAGGTTCAATCCTGCATCCGACTAATTCTGATGTCGATGCTGATGTTCTTGAGCGTTCTAAAAAACTGGGGTCAGTTGTCTATCATTCAATTGAAAACACAGGCTGGGGCCATATTGGCAAATACGATGGCGGCAGCGGTCAAAATATCGGACGCAATGGGGCAGCTGTCCGTTATGGCATTTCTACTCTTCTGTTTGAAATGCGCGGAATGTCTGATCACTATATTGAATCCTATGCGCTCGGACAAAAAAGCAATGGCTACCTGATTAAACAAACGATCACAACGCTTGACTCTACAGTCAGAGCCATCGCAGACGGATCTATCGAGAATGCGGATGTGAGCTTTTGGGATACACTTCCGACTCAAAAAAGTCGTTCTGGTGAAGAATCAGACGAATAAGGATTTGAACCTGAATGAAAAAACGCTTAGGAACGATTCCTAAGCGTTTCAGACCGTCGACAAACCCCTCTTCAAACTTTCTGTTTGAAGAGGGGTTTTTTGATTTTTATTGATAAGTGCTCTATTTATTAGGCTGAACATGGCTTTCGCCATGTTCAGTTTGCCATTTTTTTTAAGTTCATGGCAGCATAGTCTTAAGGGTAGACAGGGTCATTTTCTTAGACTTTGTCTACAAGCTGAGAGAAGCCGATTCTTAAAATCGGCTTCTCTTCCTATTATCCAGAATATATCTATGTTATTTTTATTAGTTTCTCTTTTTCAGCTATTTTCATGTTTTGGTTTTGGGACATATTTAAAGATTTCTTCACTTTCAAAAAATTCAATGAGATTGTCCATCCATTGATAATATTCAAGCCATTGCTTTGTCTCAGCAAGCAATGAATTCAGCTTCTTTTCTATTTCTTCCGAGAGTCCTTCACTTTCTAGAGCTTCAAGCAATTCTCTGCTCATTTTTTTTTCTGTCATTTTATTTCTGCTTACAACCTTACTCCAATTGGCAGCAAATAAGGAGATAAATGTCTGGTAGTAATCTTGCTCTACATTGTATAGATCCCTACGAACGCCCTTTTCAAATACTTTCTCAGCAATGTTTAAATCAAGCATCTCCCGCACAACTTGACTCATACGTGTTTTGCTCATCCCCGTTGCCCGGGATAATTCATCTAATGTCATTGGCTGCCTGTTCATATAAATAATGCCTAACACTCTTCCGACTGTTCCGGATACCCCAAAGGCAGTCATATTCTCAGCGATTCTCTCAACGAATTGATCCTCAACGTGTTTTATCGTATTCAGAGCACTATCGTTCATAGGTTTTCTTCCCTTCAATCACAAATTTCATTGTTAAAATAACATATTTTTCGTTAATTTAATAATACTAAATAGGATAGGAAATGGCCGAAATAAGAAGCATTTAAGAAGAATCACAGGCTTAGTACTAATAAACAATGTAATATATATATTTTCAATATTGTTTATATAGTTTATAAACTTTATATTTTATAAACTTTACTTTATAATTTTATTATACTTTAAAAACTTTTGCACTTTATAGTATCGAGTTCTTTTTAAATAAGAGAACGATTTATTACACGGAGGTGTTTACATTTGCTTAAATTAGACAAGGTTTCTAAGATCTATAAGGGAGGAAAGCGTGCAGTAAAAGAAATTACCTTACATATTGATAAAGGTGAATTTATATGTTTTATCGGACCGAGCGGATGCGGTAAAACAACAACAATGAAAATGATTAATCGCATGATTGAACCATCAAAAGGGAGCATTTTTATCGAGGGGGAAAATATTCTCGATAAAGATCCAGTGGAACTCAGACGTGAAATAGGCTATGTTATCCAGCAAATTGGCTTGTTTCCGCATATGACCATCCAGCAGAATATTACACTTGTACCAAGGTTATTAAAATGGCCAGAAGATAAAAAAAGAGCCCGCGCCGAGGAACTTCTTAAGCTTGTCGATATGGGCCCTGAATATTTAAACCGGTATCCATATGAGTTAAGTGGAGGCCAGCAGCAAAGAATTGGTGTTTTGCGTGCGCTGGCAGCTGATCCCCCGTTAATCCTAATGGACGAGCCTTTCGGTGCCCTCGATCCAATCACACGTGATTCGCTGCAAGAAGAATTTAAAAATCTTCAAAGAACTCTGGACAAAACAATCGTCTTTGTCACACATGATATGGATGAGGCAATAAAGCTTGCAGACCGAATTGTGATCCTTCGCGATGGCGAAATTGTTCAAGTTGGTACACCAGATGAAATTTTAAAAAACCCGGCTAACGAATTTGTTGAGGAATTCATTGGAAAAGAGCGACTGCTGCAGGCTAGACCGAACTTGGAACGAGTTGAGCAGATGATGAATCCTAATCCGATTACAGTGACAAGCGATAAATCACTTTCTGATGCCATTCAGATTATGAGGCAGCATCGTGTTGATTCCTTGCTGGTTGTAGATGAAAACCACGTTTTAAAAGGCTACATAGATGTTGAATCGATTGACCTTAATCGTAAAAAAGCTAATTTAGTCGGAGATGTATTACAAACTGAATTATATACGGTACTTAAAAATACTCTTGTCCGTGATGCCGTAAGAAAAATCTTAAAAAGAGGAATGAAGTATGTTCCTGTCGTCGATGAAAACGGACGTCTCGTTGGAATTGTAACAAGAGCAAGTCTTGTTGATATAGTGTATGACTCCATTTGGGGCGAAGATGAAATCAGCGTTACGACAACCTAATGTGAGGAGGCGTCCAAATGAATCAAATAATTGATTTCCTGCAAACAAATGGCGGAGAAATGCTTTACAAAACATGGGAGCATTTATATATTTCATTAATTGCCGTTATTTTAGGCATTCTTGTCGCAGTTCCGCTTGGCGTTGCGTTAACAAGAATGAAAAAGGGAGCGGGTGTGATTATTGGCGTTGTGAGCATCATTCAGACATTGCCGAGTCTCGCTATTTTAGCCTTTTTTATTCCGCTGCTTGGAGTAGGGAAGGTTCCAGCTATTGTCGCACTATTTTTCTATTCAGTCCTACCGATCTTAAGAAACACCTATACAGGGGTAAGAGGTGTAAATAAGAATCTACTGGAGTCAGGAAAAGGGGTCGGTATGACTGTATGGGAACAAATCCGGCTTGTTGAAATTCCATTGTCGATTCCGATCATCATGGCTGGAATCCGCACATCTACCGTTTATCTTATCGGCTGGGCTACACTTGCTTCCTTTATTGGCGGAGGAGGTCTGGGAGATTACATCTTCATTGGACTGAATTTATATCAGCCAGAATTCATTATTGGCGGAGCAGTGCCTGTTACAATACTAGCTGTAATTATTGATTACGGTCTTTCTTTAACTGAAGAGAAAGTAACGCCGAACGGAATAAGAGGGATGAAGGAAGTTTCATAAGGAGTTGGCTGTCTTGAAAAAAAACAAACATAAATTGATCATAGCAATGGGTTTACTGTTCTCAATCATCATAAGCGGATGCTCCCTGCCCGGATTAAGCGGAGCATCAGAATCCACTATAAAAATAGGTGCTCAAAACTTGACTGAGTCCGAGATTCTTGCAAATATGATTTCACAATTAATCGAACATAATACCGAATTAAATACAGAGCTGATTAAAAATCTCGGATCTAACTACGTCCAGCATCAAGCTATGCTTGGAGGGGATATTGATATTTCTGCCACACGTTATTCTGGTACGGACCTCACAAGTACTTTAGGCAGAGAGGCTGTTAAAGACCCAGAGAAAGCGTTAAAAATCGTTCAGGACGAATTTGATAAGAAATTTGGGTACAAATGGTTCGACTCTTATGGATTTGATAATACCTATGCGTTTACAGTTACAAAAAAACTGGCAGAAGTGAACCATCTTGAAAAAGTATCTGATTTAAAACAAAGTGCACAAAATTATAAGCTCGGTGTAGATAATGCTTGGCTTAAAAGAAAAGGCGACGGCTACGAGGGATTTGTCGATACATATGGCATTGAATTCGGAAAAACGTTTCCAATGCAGATAGGCCTTGTCTATGACGCAGTTAAAAACGAAAAAATGGATATCGTCCTAGCCTTTTCAACTGACGGACGAATAAAGGCTTATGACCTTAAAATTTTAGAGGATGATAAAAAATATTTTCCTCCTTATGACTGCTCTCCTGTCATACCGGAAAAAGTATTGAAAGAACATCCTGAAATTGAAGGTATAGTAGGCAAACTAATTGGCAAGATCGACACACAAACCATGCAGGAACTAAATTATGAGGTAGACGGAAACTTAAAAGAACCGTCAGTTGTAGCTGAAGAATATTTAAAAAAGAACAATTATTTCGAGTAGAATTGGAGGTGCTTTGATTTGAATACGCTCGAGCAGCTTTGGATGTATTATTCCCAGAATGGAGAATACGTGCTCACTGAATTTTACCGTCACTTTCTAATGTCAGCCTACGGAGTGTTATTTGCAGCAATAGCAGGAATCCCAATTGGTATATATATTGCACGATATAGAAAGATCAGCAAGTGGGTTTTTTCTATAACAAATGTCATTCAAACGATCCCTGCACTTGCCATGCTCGCTGTCTTAATGCTTGTTATGGGCCTTGGAGTAAATACGGTCATTCTTTCGTTATTTCTTTATTCTCTTCTGCCTATTATCAGAAACACATACACTGGTATTGTAAGCATTGAACACGCCTATTTAGAATCAGGAAAAGCTATGGGAATGACGAAGCTTCAGATTCTGACAATGGTTGAATTGCCGCTTGCTCTTTCTGTCATCATGGCAGGCCTTAGAACGGCACTAGTTATTGCTATCGGTATAACAGCAATCGGAACCTTTGTAGGCGCCGGAGGCTTGGGCGATATTATTGTCCGCGGAACGAATGCCACGAATGGCACAGCTATTATTTTGGCAGGAGCTATACCAACTGCTCTCATGGCTGTTCTCGCAGATGTAATCTTAGGCTGGCTTGAAAAAATCCTTTCACCGACAAAGTCTAAAAAGAAACTGAGAACAGAAACTGCTGAAGTTTCTTCATCTTGATATTGAGGCTACAAGTTCAGATATTAAATAGAACCTAAATTAATGTAAATTAAAAAAGACCAATAATGGTCTTTTTTTTGCTCCAGCGTAAAAATCAGCTGAAAGACAAGCAGTAAGTATAAAGATTAGAATAGCAAAAATGAATGCAACGTAAGTTTTTAAATGCAATGACACGATCTAACCTATTTTTCCAATTCATAGACTCGCATTTTTTCAAAAGAGCTCTTTTATGAAAAAGAAAATTCTATTTTCCCTTCCTTAAGGACAAGGCTTGCATCAAATGGTTTCTTCCCTTTAAAGCCTTTCAGCTTGTTCGTTTTTCCTTTAAGACAAAGCTGTTTAATTTGCGCCGCCGAAATAGTTTTACCCAAAAGCTTTTTCGGAAACGTCTGTTTGCAGCCAGTTTTGTAATCTGTGCACCCATAAAAAGTTTTGCGGTCCATGATGCTGCCCGTTTTACATGCAGGACAAAGACAGATGGCTTCTCTTGTGTCTGCAGCAGCCGGCTGTGCAGTCACTTCTAATTTTTCCATGCTGGCACTTGCCTGATCCAGCAATGTGAAACAGAATTTTTTTGCTGTATCAATGAAGACATCCTTTGACTTTTCACCGCTGCCGATTCCTTTCAGATAAACCTCCCATTTAGCCGTCATTTCTGGTTTGGAAAGCAGTGTCCCCTCAACAGCTTCACAGAGAATTTCCCCTTTGCCTGTAACAAATACCTCGTTCTTTTTGACTTCAATAAATTTTCTCATCAGCAAGGTATCAATAATTCCAGAGCGTGTTGCTTCTGTTCCAAGGCCTTCGGTGCTGTTCAGCGCTTCTCTCATTTCCTTGTCTTCAACATGTTTGCCTGCAGTTTTCATAAGGGTAATCAGCTGGCCCTGAGTGTATGGTTTAGGCGGCTGTGTCATGCCATCCTTTACTTTTACAGAGGCAATGGCTGCTTCACCATTGGTTACTTTCGGAAGCATTTGATCTTCTTTTTTCTCATCCGCTTCCACGGGTTCCTTTTGATACAGCGACTTCCATCCTGGATTTTTCATTGTTTTTCCTTTACTGATGAAATCATTTTTTCCAATAGAAGTGACAATGGTTGTTTCATCAAATACATAGTCATCCATGAACATCCCAAGTGCAGTTTTCATTACCTCTTCGTAGACGGATTTTTGTTCATAGCTAAAAGAGTTAAAAATGGCAGGACTGACTTTCTTTTCAGTCGGCACGATGGCATAGTGATCGCTGACACGCTTAGAATCTACGTATCTTTTGGATGGATGAAGGCGCACAGGGTTAAAAGACAGGGAAAGTGCCTGCTGATACTGGCTGATGTTTGCCTTGATGTAACTGAACTCTTCATCTGTAATATATTGCGAATCCGTCCGGGGATATGAAATATATCCTTTTTCATACAAAGATTGAGCCGTTTTCAGCACCTGGCTCGGACTCATTTTCCTTTGTTTATTCAGCTTTGCCTGCAGGGTGGACAAACTGTGGAGCTTTGGTGAAGGCACACGCTTTTCAGCAACTTCGGTGCTCTTAACCTTTGCATCATACGTTTTCTGATTTTCCGTAATATCGGGTGCTGCTGCTGCAAACAGCTCTTCAGATGTTTTAAAACGGCCTTTCAGCTTACCTGTGTACTCCCCGTTCTCCACCTTGAAGGCTGCCTGAAGCTCGAAGAAAGGTTCTGGCTTAAAATTCTCGATTTCTTTTTGCCTGTCATAAATTAATTTTAATACAGGGGTTTGCACACGGCCGACACTGAACACATCGCGGACCCCCTTTTTTTGAAGATGAAGGGTATAGAGCCTGCTTGCATTTAACCCAACAAGCCAGTCCGATATTTGCCGGGCCTGTGCTTCGTGGAACAAATGAATGGTTTTGCTGCCGTCATACAGTTCATTAAAGCCTTTTAATATCGCATTTTCCGTCAAAGAAGAGGTCCAGAGCCGTTTTATCGGCTTTTGGTTTGCTCCAGCCATCATGATCAGCAGGCGTGCGATGTTTTCACCTTCACGTGCCGGATCTGTTCCGATAATAATTTCGTCGGCTTCTTTTAATAGGTCTTTAACAATCTTAAATTGCTTTGCTTTTCCTTTACTTACTTTATACAAAAACTGATCTGGAATAATCGGCAGTGTTTCAAGCCTCCACTTTTTCCATTCATCCTTATATTCATCCGGATTTTTAAGCTCAACTAAATGGCCGATTGCCCACGTGACCTTCGCACCATTTGGAAAAACAGAGCATGACCCAATCTCCAAATATCCTTCTCTTTTAACAAAAGGAAACGGAGCTGCGAGTTTACGCCCCTGATCAGGTTTTTCTGCAAGGATTAATACGCATCCCATTTATAGGTCAATCTCCTTTATTCTATATTTTATAAGGTATAAGTCTTGTTCGACCTTTTTAATAAGTCAAACAAGTAAGCGTCAAATAATATCACGCCTAGAAATGCGAACATTATTTGACGCTTTATAATTTTACTTCGTTTTAAATGTAATAAATCTTCTAACTTTCTAATTCTATTATTTCTTCTAACTCCGTATAGTAATTTTTAATTGCTATTTCCATACAGGCTTTTCTATTTTCAGAAGTACGTTGTGCTAGATATTTTTTGTTGTAATAAAATGTGAATTCGTGAATTGTTGCAAAAATATTTGAGTAAGCCTGCATCCAATCATATAAATCGTCAGGGGCGAGTTCTAATTCAGTACTTGTCATGAAGGATTCTTCAATTTTAGAAAATGCAGGCTCTATTTGCTCAACGAAACTTGCTTCTGAAATTAATCCGTTGATATATTCATTATAAAGACTAATTACTTCCTCAGCTGATTTTATCATTGTTCTAGCTATTTCTTTTACAGCTAACATTAATTCTAATTTGTTACCTGTGTTATCCTGATTAATCGTTTTGAGGCTTTCATAATAAGCATGCACAATAAAATGTGTGTCTTTTATCATAAACTTGTTTGAACCATCTACATTATACCACCAATCTTTGTTCTGATTATCATCACACCAAGTCGTATGGCATATGAAATTACCTCTTTTCATGTCACTTTCATCAAAGCCAAAATATATCCACACTATATTAGCTAATTTACCTTTCCGCCTTCCGGAACTTCGTTGATTTTTATATACTTCAGCCGTTTTAACTTTATCCGTTATTTCAATGGATACTTTAGAGATTTCTTCAAAGGAAAGTGGTTCTTTTAGAATGACCTTTACTCCATATCTTTTACAATTCCCTGTATGCACTGGTTCAACTTCATAAATGATATATTGATCGCTTTCGAAATATATCTTCGCTGTATGGAAAGGTTTGTAATCATCAACCTTAAAGAAAATAGTTCCCCCCATATTTCTTTTGAAAATTGGATTTTGTTGCAATGTAGGATTTCTTTTATTCCAAACATCCAAATAAAGGTTTACCAATTTATGTATATCATTTAAAGAAACTCTACCTTTTTTAACAATCAATTTGTTTTCAAATGCATCACATAAAAAACTTGTAAAGATACTAATCAGTTTATCCGGATGTCCATATGAGACTTGTTCCGCATTACTTGAGGAGAAAACTGCGTAACCTTTTCCTTGAAAGTCTGCTGCCGTATTACCAACAAATTTATCTTTTTAAGAACCACTTCCATATGGTGTTTATATAGATAATAGTTTCGGTATGAAGGATCACCTATAAGTTCATTACAGGGATTGGAGCCTGAACGTGTGTTGTACATTGGTTCGTTTGTAATGCCCTTAGGGAACGTGGCATTACGCAAAGTATGCGCTTTAATCCTGCATTTGTTCCCAAACCGTATAAACATAAGATAAGTCTCTTTTGTAGCATTTCTTTGTTAATGACCTCTCCGTATGATGGGAATCTGTCACGTACGGTTCTACTGAAGAAGGATATTACCTTAATGATCAAGAATTAAAAGATAAATACTTGTAACTGCTTACATATGTAATAGTAATTCTTTTTTCTGAATAGAAAAGATGTGGAGGAAGAAAGATGATAGAGATTGAAGGGCAGGAAAATGAACAGATAGGTTTGGTATTTATTCAAGGTGCAGGCTTAGAAAGCCGTATCTGGGAACCAGTTGTATCAGAAATAAAAAGTCCCTTTTTACTAGTTAATTTTCCTGAACGAGAAGGAGAGAATGGATTGCGGCAAAGTTTGACTCTTCAAGATTACAATGCTTATATAAAGCGACAAATTGAAGCTTGGAAAGTTAGAAAATTTATTATTGTAGCACATTCTTTGGGTGGTGTCCTTGCACTTAAAATTGCTAATGATCTGTCGGAGAGTCTGGTTGGCTTTATTGCAATTGGGGCGACTATTCCTAAAAATGGGGGATCATTCCTCTCAACTTTTCCATTTGCAAAACGTTTTTTGATGAATGTACTTTTACGTGTGTTTGGTACGAAACCACCTGAATCTTCTATTCGTAAGGGACTATGTAATGATCTTTCACCTGAGCAGGCAACCGAAGTAGTACGTGGTTTTGTACCGGAGTCTATTCACATTTATACAGATCGAACAAAAGCAATCGTTCCAACCAATGTACCTAAGCTTTATATAAAATTAACGAAAGATCAAGAAATGAGTCTGTCTCAACAGGATAAAATGATAGGCAATCTTGCTCCACAGAAAATCGAAATGCTTGAAACAGGTCATTTGCCTATGCTCATTAAACCCAACGAATTAAGGAATTCTCTAAATGCATTTCTTGCTCAATTGGAACTCCATTAAAGGGCGCGATTGTTGAATAAAACTTAGCTTTTTAAACGACTTTATTGTTAAAGCATCCTTTATAAAAAATATAACAACTTTATTTTACCCCCATTTAAAACAGGATGGGGGTATGTGTGTTTGAAGTATTAAAATTAAATACTTTTTGTAATCTTAACATTTCCTTATTGCGGGTGGTGACAGCTTCGCTGGTACTACCCCTATAAAAAAAATAAAGCTGCTTAATTTGCAGCTTCAACTATTCAACAATCCTGCCCAAGTCCTCAATAAGCAAAGAGCGATCACACTGTACTGCAAGCCCCCGATTGTTGAAGATCATTTATGTTGTCTTATCGAAGAAAAGCGCCCTTTAATGGAATAGCCTTATTTCTGAAGCAATGCTCATTAACTCGTTCAGTGATTCTCTGGCTTGTTGTTATTAAAAACTAATTGCCGGGCAGTTGGATGCCGCGCCAGCCGCTTACATCGCATTGGCCATATTCATTATCACCCACAGCAACCACCGTGCCGTCCGATTTAAGGCCGAGAGTATGAGCGCAACCCACCGCAACCGCCACAATATCGCGCCAGCCACTTACATTGCATTGGCCATGCTTATTCAAACCCACAGCCGCCACCGTGCCGTCCGATTTAAGGCCGATGGTATGATTACTACCCGCCGCTATCGCCACAATACCGCGCCAGCCGCTTACATCGCATTGGTCATGCTTATTCAAACCCACAGCCGCCACCGTGCCGTCCGATTTAAGCCCGACGGTATGAAGGTAACCCGCCGCTGCCGCCACTATGTCGCGCCAGCCGCTTACATTGCATTGGCCATACCGATTATTACCCACAATCGTCACCGTGCCGTCCGATTTAAGCCCGACGGTATGCCAGTCACCCGCCGCTGCCGCCACCATATCACGCCAGCCGCTTACATTGCATTGGCCTTCATTATTTCGACCCACAGCCACCACCGTGCCATCCGATTTAAGCCCGACGGTACGACGCCAACCCGCCGCAACCGCCACAATATCGCGCCAGCCGCTTACATCGCATTGGTCATGCTTATTCCAACCCACAGCCGCCACCGTGCCGTCCGGTTTAAGACCGATTGTATGAGCATTACCCGTATGAGCATTACCCGCCGCAACCGCCACAATATCGCGCCAGCCGCTTACATCACATTGGCCATATTTATTATCACCCACAGCTGTCACCGTGCCGTCCGATT
Organism: Bacillus sp. V2I10; assembly: GCF_030817055.1. NCBI lineage: Bacteria > Bacillati > Bacillota > Bacilli > Caryophanales > Bacillaceae > Bacillus > Bacillus sp. V2I10. The sequence continues at coordinate 4,677,231 of NZ_JAUSYV010000001.1, forward strand.
TAAGCCCGACGGTATGACGATAACCCGCAGCTATGGTATCTTTAGGCCACCGTTTCACCTTTAACGCCGCTTCTTTCGGTGAAATGTAATCCATGTTTTACCTCCTTGAATATAAGCAACTGTATGGTTGTGTAATAAAGGAACCATATCTAACTGTCCTTTTAGCTTATTCCATTATCTGGCCCGATTGTTGATCAAACTCTTGAAACCACTCTTCAACAATCCTGCCCGATTGCTTAATACCAATTATTTCAAAATTAGGTGATTAACTCAATCTTTTATTGCATTAAAAAGGACACTTACCTTATTACAGATAAGCCCCCTTTAATGGAATAACTACAATATGGCCTCGGTCCTAAAATTGCTCACTCAACTCACAATTTTTCTTTAACTAGTCGAGTAGAAGGGAACCTTTCTACCTTGCGGTAGATTGTGTTCCTCCCCCCTCACAGAACCGTGCTTGCGCTATTTACGCACACGGCTCCTCCTAGTTACCATTCACACAATGTAGCTAATCTCTTAGATTCAGATTTTGCTAATTCTGCTATCCTTAGTAGTTTTGTTTCCATTTATCCCTACCTCTGAGTGTAGTAAATGTTTCCCTAGTAAGGCTGATAACTGGTAGCTAGCCTTTCCTCCATTGGCATTACCCAACTTCATTGGTACTACGCTGCTATCCGACTCCCTACCCAGCATTTGGTTTCCTTGCTTTTTATCGCTTGTACACCATACTCTTCTAACTAGAAAAGACTGGTAGGGTCTCCCGAGTTGCCGTATCATATCGATGTGTAACGTGCCAAGGTCTCTGACTCCAGAGAGGTTCTATCCATCTTGCCCTTAACGAAGGATAAAATATAGCTTTCTGCAGTGCGTAAAGCATCAGCCCTCTCGATTTACTAACATTATGGAGCTCTATCCCTTCAACCATTTGGCTTTCGGCCCGCCGTCGGGTAGAAAACAGGCGCGCGCATATGATAAAATCACGTTTCCTGTAGCCCCCCTACGATCCCGGACGGTCGGATTTCCCGAGTCCGGTTCTGACCTTGGTTAAATCACCTACAGGCCTTCCCATACAACCGCAGGATTAAATGTCGGTACACATATTCCCCCATCATTTGTAGGTTTACTTGTAAGCTAGTTTAAACATACTTTATAGCTCAGAGTCTATTATGCTTAAACATTCCAAGTGCCCAGAGGTCCTTCGCTCCATCATAGGTGTTACCTTGATAGAAGTGTAATTTCCTTACACTTAAGAAGGCATTACCCTTCTCTCATCGCTACTACGACCTCATGCGCCAGTCCTAAATCTTCCTATCAACTTCTATTAGCCTCATATATGATAGGTCTTTATTGGTTTGAACCATTCCAATTTGAAGTAGGACCTTCCCGTCGTTATCTCTGAGAATCTTTCCCTAGATGCTAGAACCCGTGCCCCGGCTGCCCTTACGGTGCTTTTGACCGTTTCTTCCCGTAAGGCATCGGTCTTCCCCCGTTAGATAAAGGTCGACGCTAAGCATATATCCCTCGAAACAGTTTCTTAGAGGGGCGTAGATTTCGGGACTGCAGTATTCGTTAAATCCTTCTGGCCTCTAGGTTTGCTCGCCACACAGACTGTTCCGACCTTATTCTCTCAGTGTAGAATAGGCCGCCGTGACTTTTACTTCCAAGCAGAACGTGGTTTGTTACCTCCCCACGCATTGGATATGCTAGTCATCCGAATTCGGCCAATTGATGACAGGAGACTTTCACTCCATAAGATTCTCAGCCTTGACGGCTGCTCCACCTAACTGTCTACGCTTAAAGACTAAAGTTACCTTTAGCCCTCCAAGACTCGCTACGAGCGAATGGCTAGTTCTTACTCGACGGGAATCCCACCCGCTATATGATACGACCTAGGCTCGGCCGCACACGCACCCGGTAGTTCAAAATCGAAATTACGATTTTATTTGTTTCTCAATAAGGAGCAATAACTTTCTTTGTGCTTCTTTATTACGAATAATTTTTCTAACACGAATTGTACTTTGCAAATAACGTCTGATGCGTTTATTTACAAAAAACAAACGATGATATTTTTCATCTTCTTATATCTTTTTAAACCAATCGTGTTGATTTAACCGTTCAATATTCTGATCAATTTTTTTCGTGTTTAAAGTGTCACTATATCCAATGCCGCCGAATAATCCTGCAATTAATTCAAATATAAAACTAAACATAGTTCACTGTTATCCCCTCTAAGTATCGTACCCTAATTATAACTTATCTTTATTCAACTAACTTGCCAGCTAGTTACATAAAGAAAATGCTGCCTTAAAGGCAGCTCCAATCTTCAGCTAAAGCCCCCGATTGTTGAATAAAGGACACGATCCACTATTTGTGTATTGCGCCCTTTCGTATTATAAGGTCATCCAGAATATATATCTGGCTGTTCAATTAATAGCCAGTGTTTAACCACTTTTATTACACAGTCAATTCTAAGAGATTGCCTTCAGGATCTTCTATCACACTCTCATAATAGCCGTCCCCAGTGACACGAGGACCATTAACAAGGCGGTAACCATCATTTTGTAAGCGAGCTGTCATCTGATTGACGGACTCCCTGCTCCCCAGGGAAATTGCAATATGAGCCCAGCCAACCCTATCGTCCTGATCCGGTTTATCGATGCCTGACTTACACATAATCTCTAAACGTGCATCCCCGTCAAACGTTAGAAAATAAGATTCAAATTCCTTATCTTTATTATGATACTTTGAGTTTGCATTCCCATTAAAGTACGTTACATAAAACGTCTTCATAGCTTCTAAATCTTTAACCCAGATTGCCACATGCTCTATTTTCATCTCGCTTCACTCCTCGAATGAAGTTATATTTCTACCTTTTTAATAATTCTTGCGGGGGTTCCACCAACTACCACTTATCTAGTACATTCTTCACAACTGCACCAAGAACATCTATATTAACTAATCTATAAAAACCCACTAAAGATTAAATTACGGTGGAGTTTTTATTTTTTACACTTAATAAATCGTTTCTATTGAATATGGCATTTAATTTTTCAGAACCTAAGAGCATTACTAAATCACCAACATAATAACTTTCATTTTTTCTTTTTTACTAAATAGCCCATCAAAAAATACATCATGCTAATACATAAAATCATAAATTCATATGTGCTTCCTAATGCTCCTATAGAAATAAAAAAGGTAACAAGAAGACAAATTCCAAGTACCAAACAGAATCCAAAATAAACGATTCTCCATACATTCCAGTTTAATCCAAAAGAACCTGCTCCGGTTATTACGCCGACTATGAGAAGGCTAGTAATAATCAATAAAGTAAGCCTATCAGTTGCTGATGTATCAATTTCGGATTGGAGGGCTTGCCCTAAGGATGTACCAAGTAAAAAAAGAAAGCCATATCCTAACGTACCAATGATCGTTAATGTCCCTAAGACAATGGCGATCGTTTTTGATAATACATATTCCCCCATTGTTTCACCTACTATACCGTAAATTTCAAAACCTATTGCGTGCTATTTTCATGTGGACATGCCGGACCACGAGCAAGTAAGATAGAACTCTTCCTGCGGCCGTCGCTTCGCATTATTTGGGTACCATAAACACTATTTTAGATAAAAAAATCTCCTTCTCAAGTTTGTGTTAAGAAGGAGATTTCCGTATTACTCATCACACAGCAGCTTCTTGCTTCTTAAAGAGAGATCTTGAATGTCTCTAGCTACCATTTTAGTAACAAATGAAACACTAATTTCTTTTGAAACATAAGTTAAGATATTTTCGTTTAGCTTTTATTATGGGTATGTTGTTTAATCAGATCAATTGTGTGGAAGAGTAAGCTCTTATCTCCCCAGTTCCCATGTCCAGGTATAACTGTTTTTACATGTGGATATTTTTCGATTACCTTTTTAACGGAGTCATCCCATTGTTCTACATTTGCATCAGAAAGATTGCCAAGATCTTTTGCATCTAATGATTTGATGAAGCATCCACCGAATAATAATTTTCCCCTAAAAATATCTCCTACAGCAAGCCGGAAGGCGGGTTATTTATTTGGGTAGAGCTTCCTGCTTCTGTTGATTCAAGTAAAATCTTTGTGGAGTGCTTGTCAACAACGTACTGCTGAAGCTCGTGGGGCTGAGCCAATGATTACGAATTGGATTCCTAGAACTCATGAAGAAAGAGAACAAGCTGGTATTACTGACATTGACGTTACGGAAGCTGTTGATTATTACACAACACCAAGAGGTCAAAGCCCTAACTCTCCAAATAAGCTAAACTTCACTAGCATGGGATCGGTGATTGGTTTTGATGCTTTTCATTTAATAGAGGAGTTACTAACTCAACCTTTACAAATCATTGTTGGTAGCGTAAAAGGTGCATTCGGTTCATATAAAGATGGTCATGAACTTTATAATAGAGCAGCTTCAGAGAAAAAAGATTTACTTGTTGTTGAAGGTGCAAGTCACTATGATTTATACGATCAACCAGAACCTGTTAATCAGGCTGTTGAAAAACTGGAAGCTTTCTATAAAGAAAATCTTTAAGTAGAAGGTTAATTTTAGAATTTAAATGTGATGTATAAATAAAAACAGAAGCTTGTTATCATTAAGAATACAGCCGTTTTCCTAGTTATTTAGGAAAACGGCTTTTTAAATGGCTTGAAACTTCCTTAGCGTTGTAAATCCGCATTTTTCTGATACCCCATGCCCATCAAGCTAAGAAATTAATATACCCCCAAAACGAAAAAAGCTATTCTTTTCGTAAATAATGGATGGCTTTTTTTCGTTTTGGGGGTCTTCGAAAATTTTAGCTTGATGGGCATGACAGTTTACCCCAAAAAGTACAGTGACTCCTATTAAGGTGGAGGGTGGAATGATAGCCGGAGTGAGTCGGGAAGCGTATCGTATTTCCGATGAGACGAAAAAACAAGCGGAGATTGCCTTGCTGTTGCCCAATTCCGCTTGTTTTTTCTGATCCCTTCTCCGTTGTATGAATCAGGACAGAAGAAATTTTTTAACAACCGGAGCCAGTACAGGAGCTACAATGTGATGGCTTTGACCCTCCAAACATAGGTGCTGCCCTTTGGGAAGAACAGATACTAACAACTCGGCAGCTTGCTTGAATTTATCGCGCATTTCCTCGGCGGCAACAACAAGGACGGGGACGGAAATACCAGCCAACTCCTCCTGTTTCGGCGGTTCACAAACAATCTTAGTATCATAAACTGTCGTGTGCGCAATAGCTTCCAAATATGGCCTGAAGGGCGCATTTCGAAGTTGAACCACGACTTGTTCCGGCATGCCGACGAGTTGGGATTGGAAGAACTCGACTGCATCGCCGCGACGACCGGCAGATATCAATTCGGTTAGCTGATGGACGAGACGACCGTCGTAACCTTCAACGGGCGGATCGTATAGAACAAGTCCGGATATCGGCACTCCTTTTACTGCCGCATGCAGTGCAAGAACTGCGCCGGATGAGTAGCCGAATACGAAAGCCGATCCGCCAACTTCTGCAATGAGCGCATTCAAGTCTTCAATCTCCCGTTCGATCGCGTAAGGCAAAGTATCTCCGCTCTCTCCCTTCCCCCTGCGGTCATAATTGATTACAGTAAAATCCGGTTCCAGTTGCCCCGCGAGAGGCGCACCGGTCGAACGATCATTAAATGCACCCATCACCAAAATAATCGGGGGTCCGTCCCCTGTGCGATCATATTCGATAATCGTGCCGTCTCTGGAAATCACTTTGCTCATTCAATAGCCCTCCAATATTCCTAATATACTTGATTCCAATTCCTGTCCTACTCCAATCTTTACTTCCATACACATTTGAACAACTCTCAAAGTCGCCTCCTTACCCTTTAATCGATCTACTTCAATTCTCATCTCAACTCAACCTTTCTCTTCTCAACTTGGTACCATTTCTTCACAATCTCTCACCAATATTAACATAAATATCCTGTTTTGTTTGGAAGTCTTATTCCATTAAATGGCCCTATTGTTGAATAAAATGACTAACTGTAGGTTTGAAATAAAGTCGCGATGTTTATAAAAAAGATACGATGTTTTGAATAAAGTCGCGACGTTTGTAAAAAAGTTGCGATGTTTTCCCCCTTTGGATATGGTTATCTAAAGGGGCATTTTTATAATAAAGGGAAAGAACATCTGAATTAAAAGGTGGATTAATGAATTGTTAATTGAAAATAAATTGTTCCGTTAAAGGGACAGTTTGTTGAATAAAGAGGAAAAGCTATTAAGCAATCGAGAAGAAATCTTTAGGAGACATATGTGATAAAATTAGGAAAAAGGAGGTATGAGATATGAAAATCCATAGAATAGATCATGTGGGTATAATCGTCAATGATCTTCCTGCCGCGAAAGCGTTTTTTCTTGACTTTGGCCTTGAAATGCTGGGGGAAGGAAAAGTGGAAGGCGAGTGGGTGGAGCGGATGGAGCGGATAATAGGGCTTCAAGACGTTAAAGAGGAAGTTGCAATGTTGCGAACGCCAGACGGTGACGCAAATATAGAAATAGTAATGTTGCGAACGCCAGACGGTGACGCAAATATAGAACTAGTAAAATTTCACACGCCATCAGATGAAAATGGCATACAGCGTCCTTTAGCAAATACTCTGGGTATCCGGCATATTGCCTTTGCTGTTGAAGATATTGAAGCCCTTGTTACCAAATTGACAAAGAAAGGCGCAGGACTTATTGGTGAGATACAAAACTACGAAAACGCTTATAAATTATGCTACGTTCGTGGGCCAGAAGGAATTATTTTGGAGCTGGCTGAGGAAATCAAATAAAATATCCAATCTTTTTTATCAAAACAGCAAACTCGTTGATAAGAAAAGAAACCACTTTGATCAATCTTTTTTCAAAATGGTTTCTTTTCTTTGGCTGCTAAATAAGGGTTGGTCCAATACTTTTACTCAAATTTTATTCAAAACCTACACTAACGATTTTAAACAACAGTAATATAAGGTATTTTTCATGTTGTGGCTACTGTCAAAAAGCATACTTAATGACATGTTGGAAAACAGGTAATATTCCGTGTGTCATTTAGTGTGTTTTTTCATTTTGAAACATTTCATATTGTTGATATACTTTTTGACATAGATTAATAGTTTTTGGAGGGAGTGGCTATTTTTGTATCCAGATCCCCTTAACGTTGTAAATTCGCGTTTTGCTGACGGTACCCTGACGTTACCCCTTTATAGGCAATGAAAAAAGGATCTCCCTTGTAACATAGGTTTTATACATAATAGGGTTATAGGCAAATGTATACTTTAACAAAAATTGTAAATAGCAAAGGAGATCTTTTAAAATGACACAAAATAATCAGAATAAACAACAACTTCAGCAAGTTCAAAACCAAGTAGAGGATCAAGCTAACGCACAACAACAGCAACAATTGCAACAAGAACAAAAACAAGATCAGCAAACCCAAGATACAGATCAAGTACATGGAGGAGTTTGAAAAATATCAAATGTATTCTCTATGACTTCATCCCAACATGTAAAGCCTAGTTGTTTTGCAAAAGATTGATTATTCCCCTTAAAGAGAGCCGTGTTTTGATCGAAATTTTCAAACACAGGCTCTTTTATAAGTTTACGAAACGCTGCCTTTCCTTTATATAGTTATTTGTTCATAATCCATATTCCATTAAATGGCCCTTTAATGGAATAACATGACAAGCATTTTTCATCTGATCACCTTTATTTTATTCGACTTTTTCTTTTGGAAAGTCGAACATATATATGTTTCCCTCCCTTTGCTAATCAAGGGTTTTAAAAGTTCCTTTTCTATTTTAAATGTTAATTGAACATTATTGTCCACTTAACAGTATTAAAACTCTAGACATACAATTCTTGAACCTCTTTTCAAACATTTAATTGAGAGAAGTTATGACTCTTCTGTCCTCTCATTCTATCTACCAGTATGAAACATCTTCTGTGAAAAAGAAATACATAACACAGCACAGTCAGGTTCTAAAAATAGATTTTCCCACTAAGATTTTGGATCCGGCAGCAGGAAAAATCTAATTTGCACTAAACACAAACAAAAGACGGGAATGAAAAGAATTCTTATTGTGTGCTGGTCCTTTTTTCTATATCAGCAGTTATCCTGCTAAACAAAATCCTCTAAATGAATCCGCATTTATCACAAGTTTGCCTATCTTTCATACGATATTTTACAGGTGCAGTACTTTACCTCAAAAAGCAAAGGATGTTGGATATGCCAGCCATTGTAGGAGCATTTAAAGTAAATGCCGTTGGTACGAGCAGCATTGTTCATATCGGGGATGTCATTACCATCTCGCCATACAGCGAAGTCAAAACCTTTGCAGGGGCTGGATCTTTCAATACGGGAGATGGTTTGAATATTTACAACCAAAATAGTGTCACGAATGTTTACGACAACGATGCCATTGACCAGCCAATAGCGGGAAATGCATAAAAAGAGGTGAAAACATGAATTTTTACATTAACCAGACGATCCAAATTAATCACTTGAAGGTGGAGGCGGTGAACAACTCTTCTGTCCTTCAAATTGGAAGCGCAGGTATTATTAAACCGCTGTCAAACCTTTATAATACAGGTGCATTTACCGCACCTGCTCCACCTGCAGTAGGTCCGGGAGGGCCGACTCAAACAGAAGGCCCATTCGTTCCGCTGACCCCAAGATAATCTAGGCATTCACCCATTTTTAGTACCGTGCATATAAATAAATCTAGATACAATGTACATGATTTTTTAAGCGGGGTGAATGAAATTGTACTATGATCAATCAATGATGCAGTGTGTACAGCATTTATACGGAATTGTTCAGGCTCAGGATCAGAAAATCAAAAGACTTGAATCCGCTGTTTCCGCCATGATGGACGAAATAGAAGAATTGAAAAAGCGCCCCAGTACAACAATTGAAAAAATAGAATATAAATTTGATCAATTAAAAGTAGAAACGCTGGAAGGCACATTAAACATAGGACTTAATCCAACCGTCCCTGATCAAATTGAAAACTTTGAGGTGGATCAAAAAGGACTTCAAGTTAACCAAGTAAATAACACGAAGCGCGAGGAAGAAATATTTGAAGCTGTTCAGGCGAGGCTGCTTGCTTTTCTGAACGAAGACTGCGTCAACTATATTGAACAGCTCGCTGAACAATATAGATATGAGCTTGATCATGCGCATAAGGAATTTATCATTGAGGATATCCGCAAGCAAATTGACAGCCGGATCAGGTTCTACTTAAAACAGGGAACATATGATGAATCCGTGCCTGTCAGCACGTTAATTGAAGATATTACATCTCAAGTAAAGCAGGATGTGGAGCGCTCCATTACGTACTTTATCCAAGGCCTGCCAAAAGAAGGAGTCGACAGCAACTCATGAATTTTAATGTTGTAAATAAAGAGCTTTCAGTTGGAGAAATCCAAGTGTCTGCTGTTGCAAGTTCCAGCGTCTTCCTTATTGGCGATGCGAACTGTATTACATTGTCATCGGTTTTTGATACGCCGCCTGAATCATTGATTATAGGTCCATTTGTTCCTCTTGCACCGCAATAAGCTGCAATGATCAATCGATTATCTATAGTTAACAAGGCGTATGTTAACTCAGTCGGGTTCAGTTCACTTTTTCAGATCGGGGACAGTGTAGATATCGTTCCGCGCGTTAACGTCTACGCCGTGCAAAGGGAGGCAGAAATCATACTGGGAAACGAGGGTGACTTAAGGCAATACAGCTTTTACTCAGAGCTATTGCCAAAACCTCTGATCACAGAAAAGATTCAGACCTCTTTTTATCATGAAAATCCAACCATTAAAGTTGGGGCAGTTAAAGTAATATCTATTTCTTCATCTGCTGTTGTCCAATTCGGTTCCACAAACACGATCTCAGCAGAAACACGTGTGAAGCACATCAGACAATTACTAAGCCGGAATGAACGTAAACAGCCTTAATGCATAGACTGTGAATATGACAGAAAGCCAAAGGATGTTCGTTCATGCCAGCTATTATTGGTCCAATCTGCATTAACTCTGTCGGAGGCGGTGTTGTAAACTTCGGTGACTCGTTTTATCTTTCTCCTAAGAGTTCATCAAAGACTGCATCTGGTTCTGGCGGGGGAAATACAGGTGACTTTATTATCATAAACAATATCGTAAGTGCTACGAATTCAATCGATCCTGACTTAAATGATCAAAATATTGTTGGAAATAATTAAAATGACGTGCCTGTGAGACAGCACGTCATTTTCATTTTATTTTCTTTTCTTCCGTTCATTTGATTTTTTAGTCCGGACAAGTCTTGAAGAAGGCTGCTTGCGGATCCATTTTACATAGCTTGCAAGTTTAGGATCATTCCCTTAGTTCTGTTATCGTATTAAGGCGAATCGCAAGCTCATCATTTGTATACAGTGCATGGATTTGCTTGTGGCAAGGAATGCAGAGCTGCGCTATCGGCAAAAAGGTTCCGCCTTTTTCTTTCGGAGTTAAATGATGCTCCGTCGTTTCTGCTTCCTGGCGCCTGCAAAGCTCGCAAGTGCCCAACCCTTTTTTCGCCATATTCATCCATCCTTTAAACTACATCACTTCAAGCTGAACAACCGTCCCATTTCCAGTTGGCGCAGCAGGCACAACAATAAGCTTTCTCGGCAGTCTGGCCCGAAGCTCCTGAACATGGCTGATCACACCTACAGCAAGATTGTCAGACTGAAGTTTTTCAAGAGCTGATATAACTGTTTCAAGAAGCTCTCCATCAAGCGTCCCAAACCCTTCATCAAGGAAGAAAAATTGCAGAGGATATTCCCCTCTCAGCTGAATTTGCGAGGATAATGATAAAGCTAATGCAAGGGAAGTCAGGAACGTTTCTCCGCCGGATAAGCTTGTGACAGGACGTCTCACTCCTCCATTTGCATCATCTCTCATAATAAACCCGCCGCCTGAATCTACTTCAATGGCATAACGCTGCCTCGTCAATTGGCCTAAACGTTCTGATGCATCCTCTGCGACTATATGAAGCTGCTCTTCTGCTAAAAATTCCACAAAACCATTGCCCTTAAAGACAGTCTGAAGCTTTTCAAGCCGGGCAGTCAGGCCGTCAAGTTCCAGGCGCTTTTCTTCAATTTCCATAAAGCGTTTATGCTTTTCATTCAGCAGCTGCAATGCTTTTGCCGCAGCTCCTTTTTCTTCCGCTGCGAGATCAATCTGATCCTTGCTTTCCAACTTGAGCTGCTTAATGTCTGTCCATTTTTCAAGGCTGACAGAACGATTATTCAATTTTGCTTCTACACGTTTTAAGTCTGCCAGCACTTGTTTCATTTTATCCTGATAGGAATCAATTTCTTCTTTCATATTCTGCTTCTCTGCAGATGAAACCAGTGCTTTCACAGCAGCTTCAATATCTGCGAATGGAGTCGCTTGCTTAACCTGCTCCCATTTCGCTTTAGCCTGGGTTGAACGCAGCTCTGCATGTTCAAATGCCTTCTCTGCAGCGTGGCTGCTGCTTTCAGCCTTTTGTACATCCTGCAGAGCAGTCTGCCATTCGTTGTAGAGATTTTTTTCCTTTTGAACAAGCTCTTCTAATGTACGCTCCGTTTCTTTCAGCAAGGAGGCAATGTCACTGTTTACTGTCTCTTGACTCAGCCTTTTCTGCTTTTCGTCTGCTGCCTGCTGCTTATTTTGAATCGAAGCTGAAAGCTCAATCTGATTGTTTTTGATTTGCTGGGCTTCGTGCTCCAGCTGTTTGATTTGCTTTTCTTTTTCTTCAATAAATTGAACGCTTATTTTCACTCTTGCTTTCAGGTCTTCAAGAACGGCATCCTTTTCACTGATCTGCCTCTGCTTTTCTTCTGCCTGTTCAAAGGAGATCCCGCTGAACTGCTTGTTCCATTTTTCAAGTCCAGCAAGATATTCGGAGTCAATTTGACCATGCTTTTCATTCATTTCCTTTAACTCTTCTTCACTGTTCTTTTGAGTATAAAGGGACCGATTGATTTTCTCCTGCCATTCTCTTTCGATGCTTTGAAGCTTTTGAAACCGTTCTTTCGTTTGCAGAAAATCCTGGTTTAGTGCTTTATACTCCGTACGGGGATCAATATCCTGGTTCTCTTCATCATTTAATGAAACAACCAGTTCCGATAAAAAGGGATAGGCAGAAATCATTTCTCTTGAGAGTTCTTCCCATTTTTCTTTTAAGTGCTGAAGATGAGCGCTGATTGTTACATCTTCAGCTGTTTTCTTTTCAAGCTCCTCAACTAGTGAACCTGATGTCTCTAATACATCTGTCTCTTTGGCAGGCTCTGGATGATGTGCCGCGCCGCATACCGGACAGGGATCACCATGTGAAAGATATTTTGCAAGCTGTACCGCCATTTTCTGATCACGCTGTTTTTCGGCTTTGTTTTTTTCATCCAAAAGATGCCGTTTGCGTGTTTCAGCCTGATGCTGATGCACGTTAAGAAGCTCACAGCTTCTATGATAAAATTGCTGAACTTCGCCGTAGCATTCCTTGATTTTGTTGCCGTATGCCCCGTGCTTCAGTCTTGCGTCCCTCAGCTGTTCTTCTGCATGCTTTACAAGAGTCTCTTTTTTATCCGCTCTCTTCCTCCACTCAGCTAAGGATGCCTCCATATTGGCGAGGTGAAACCTTTGCTCGGATGCCATCCGCATTTGTTCTCTCTCTTGAACAGTAACAGTGTTCTGATCCATTTGATCTTTTAGCGTCTTTTGCTTTTCAAGCGCTTTTTTTAATAATTCATTTGCCCGCTCTACTGCTTCTTCCCGCTGCTTTAGATCTTTCGACGCCTCATTAGCCTTTTCCATCAATTCCTTAATGACAGTTAACTCATTATTAAGGTCTTTCTCCAATTCCCTAAGCTGTAATAGCTGTTCTTTTCTCGCCACTAAAACAGGTTCTTCTGCAGCTTTCTTTTCACGTACTTGCTCATAGGAGTTCACGATTTGAGCATAACGGTGCTTGTGCTGCAAAAGGACTTGCTGCAGTTCTTTCATTTGTGCGCTGCTGTTGTTCTTTTCTTGTTCAGCTGAATGAAGCGCCTCTGCATATGGCTTGACGTAGTCTGCTTTCTCCGCAGCTTCAAGACGTTCCGAAAGTGCAGCAATGTCATTTTTTTGCTGCTCAAGGCCTGACTGTATGCTTTCATACTCTCCCTTTTCAAGCTGAAGCTGCCACACTTCTTCGTACTCTTCATATTGTTTGACTGTTTGATCGTATTCTTTTTGTCTTTTTTCAAAAAGCATATTTGCCCCTTGCAGCTCTTGTTCAGCAAGATTAACGGCTTCACTTGAAGCATCTCCAAGCCCCGCCTGTTCAGCTGTCAGTTCGTTTTGCTTCCCTTTGGCATGCAGCAATCTTTTTCTAAGCTTTTTAACGAGCTCATCCCCATACTGCTCTAAATGAAACAAACGCTGCAGCATCTGCCTTCTTTCCGCTCCCTTTAAGGACAGGAATTCAGCAAATTTTCCTTGCGGAAGAACGACCGCTCTTGTGAAATCATCAATTGTCAGACCAAGGAGATCATACACTTTTTCATTTACTTCTGCCGCTTTATCAGCAAGAACTACGCTTTCTTCGGTATGCTCCATGATGCGGCAAAGCGAAGTTTTAACGCGCTGCTCATCTGTGCGCTTAAACATTCTTTCAACAGAATATCGTCTGGAGCTGCTTGCATTCTCAAGTTCAAATGTAAAAGATACGTGAAGGGCATTCTCCGCATGATTTAAAATTCCCTGAGTGTTATTGGCTGCCCGCTCTACTTTTCCGTACAAAGCAAGTGTCATCGCATCAAGAATAGAGGATTTTCCGCTTCCTGTCGGGCCGAATATGCCAAACACGCCGCCTTCACAAAGAGAACTGAAGTCAATAACCTGCTTTTCTCTAAAACTGTGCAATCCTGAAATGGTAAGAGATATTGGCTTCATTCCTTATCCTCCTCTTCTTCGGGCTCATCGTGAATCATATCCAGAAAGAGCTTCATCGTTTCCTGATCGGGCTTCGCCCCGCCTGTCTGCTGCTCATAAAACTTGGCGAAAAGCTCATCTATAGGGAGATTCGCTCTGCTTTCCCGGCTTTGTTCATTTATGCTTTTTTCAAAGACAGGACGGATATGCACAAAACCGGGGTGAGAATTTCGCAATCTATGAATCTCTTCAAGTGACAGCGTATCTTTTAAATGGACTTCTAAATCAATCCAGGCATTTTGATCTTTTCCGTCCTCAAGCCACTGATGCACCTGCTGCAAGCCATCTTGAGCTCTCCATTTTACTAATGGTTTTCCGCTTGACAGCAAGATTTCAGAAACTTGAGCCTGTCCTCCTGGCTCTATGTCTATAATGGAGACCGATTTGGCATAGCCTGATTCTGAAAAACTGTAGGCAAGAGGCGAACCTGAGTATCTTGCCATTGTGCCCGCGCGCTTTAGAGTCTGCGGGCGGTGCAGATGCCCAAGCGCCACATACTGCGCTTTTTCAGGAAGGCTTGAAGCTGCTACCGTATATGCGCCTCCCACTTCGATCGGACGTTCAGAATCAGTGGAGCTTCCCCCGGCTACATAGATATGACTCATTGCCAGATTAACTGTATCACTTCTGAATTGCCCTGCCATATATGCGAATAAATCCCGTATTCGTTCATCATAGGAATTTCGCAAAAGAATTTCATCATGACTGTCTGAGAGCACCTCTTTTAATCTTGCTTCTGAAGGGTAAGCAAGCGCCGCCATCATCATTGATTGATCGGCAGCTGGCACATCCACGGTTATAACGCCTGAGGCCGGGTATCCAATCAGATGGATACCCTGTGTGTCTGCAAGCGGTGAAGCTGCCTGCAGCCGTTCAGGGTTGTCATGGTTGCCCGCTATTACAACGACAGGACGGCGGCCTTTATCTGAAAGCCTCGAGATGCTTTCATAAAAGAGCTGTTCCGCCGCTGCCGGAGGATTCACGGTATCAAAGGCATCTCCTGCCATAACGACCGCATCCGCTTTTTCATCAATGACAATCTGCGATAGCTCGTCTAAAAATTGGGCCTGCTCGCCCAGACGGCTTCTCCCTTCAAGCGTTCGGCCTAAATGCCAGTCTGCTGTGTGCAGAATCCGCATAGAGATTTCCCTTCCTTTCTATTAAATGCAAGCGCCCTTTTAGCTCCGACATACAGATGCTGGATTTGTTCTGGCCGGTGAGTTGGGCGATGCAGCAAAAATTTATACTTTCTTATCTATTAAGAAAAGCGCAAGCGCCCCTGGTCAGCTCAGCCATTTGTGAAGGAGCCGTTCTGACCGGAGAGCCAGGCGCTTGCGCTTGCTAATCTATCAATTTTTCAAGCTAAAAAAGAAGAGCCTTTCTTCCTCATTTGCTAGATTTCAAGTACATGTCCTCCATCAAAAAAGTAAAGAACTTTTGATGAAAGAGGTTTCTTCGTTATTTTTTCAATGGCTTTTCCGTAAAGATCAAGCTGAACCCTGTAGCGTTTCGCTAAAATAGGACGTGCCTGCTGAAATCCTCCCGGATACTTTCCTTGAATGGCATCTGTTTTGTAATCGATCAAAACAACACCATCTTTGTCTTCAAATAAACAGTCAATTACCCCTTGAATCAAGACATGTTCACCCATTGCTTCTTCATATAGTTCTTCCGCAGGCAATGCATAACTGAAGGGAACCTCCCTCTCAATTCGGTCTGCTTTTTGAAGTCTTTTTCCAATATCCGTCTGGAAAAAATGAACAATGGAGTCAATTTCAATGCTGCCAGCCTGTTCTTTCGTCAGAATTTCTTTCGTGATAAGCTCCTGTATCTTTTGTTCGGTATTTTTGGACGTTACCGGTTCTCTCAGGTTGAGCTGCTGCATGACAGCATGCATAGCTGTCCCTTTTTCTGCAGCCGTGAGCGATTTTTTCTGCATGAATTTTGGACGGTCATACATAAAGGTGTCTTTCTGAGTCCGCAGAATGGTTTCATCACTGTATTCATCTCTGAATTCCTGCTGCCTTTTCACTTCCGATACAGATTGCTTTGAACGGAATACGGTGGCAAACTGATGCTGATACGTCCATGATAACCGGGCTTTTATTTGATCTTGATAATCTGACTGCTGTGCAACAGGTTCAAGGTTCTTCAAAGCACTTAGCATTTCCTGATCGTACTTTTTCTCCTCTTTTTGACTGTCATACAGTTCCTCTTCATCCATGATGGTAATTTCCCAACTTGATGGGTGGTCCAGAATGAAAGGACTAGTCTCTTCGCTATTCTCCCTGAGCCTTTCTGCATCCTCGTGCCGGACTAATGCAGGACCGATCCAGTCAAGATACGATTTCGCCTGTGCCCGTTCAAAATCCGGGAGCAGCCACTCTTCTTGAGTCATTGAATTTTGCCAATCAGACAGCGTTTTTCCGGCATCTTTTAAAGTGCCAACTAAGAAAAGTTTCTCTTTTGCACGTGTTAAAGCTACATACAAAACACGGAGCTCTTCTGACAGCAGTTCAATTTTCATTTTTTTCTTCATGGCAGAGAGCGGCAAGGTTGGATAGCTGATTCGAAGGGACGGCTGAATCAGCTTCGTAGCAAATCCAAGTTCCTTATCGAGCAAATATTTTTTATTCATATCCATCATATTAAACTGTCTTGCAAGCCCTGCAACGAATACGACCGGAAACTCCAGTCCTTTGCTGCTGTGAATGGTCATCAGCCTGACCACATCTTCCTGTTCTCCAAGAGCTCTTGCAGCACCAAGGTCATCACCGCGTTCTTGCATGCGCTCGATAAAGCGAAGGAAACGAAAAAGTCCTCTGAAGGTTGTTGCTTCATACTGGCGGGCTCTGTCATAAAGCGCCCGCAAATTTGCCTGCCGCTGCTTACCGCCCGGCATTCCTCCGACATAATTAAAAAATTTCGTATCCCGGTACAGCTGCCAGATTAATTCGGAAACTGAGCCCATGCGAGCGAGTTCCCTCCATGTTTGCAGCTGATTATAAAATGACTGCAGTCTTCTGCTGAGTGCAGCGTCTTCCATGGACGCTTCCGATAAGAAAATTTTTAATGCTTCAAAATACGCGCCTTTTTTTGAATACGTCCGGATGATTGCCAGTTCATTTGTATTCAGTCCAACAACAGGCGATCTTAAAACGGATGCAAGCGGAACGTCCTGGTATGGATTATCAATCACTTTGAGCAGTGACATCATAATAGCGACTTCAGTTGCTTCAAAATAGCCGCCTGAGAGGTTGGCATACACAGGAATGCCTTCCTGCTTAAACTCCTCAATAATTTGGGGCGCCCATGGCATAGAGCGGAGCAGGATCACAACATCTCTGTATGTGATGTTCCGGGTTCCGCCGATTTTGCGGTCATAAATCTGAAATTTATCCTGAATCATGCCGCGGATTTTCTTTGCCATGACTCTTGCTTCAAGCTGAACGGTCTGAAGTTCTTCAGGATGGAATTGTGCATCATCCTCTGAATCGTCCTCTTCCTCATCTTTGCCGCGGTTTATAAGCAGAAGTTCAGCCCGCATTTTCTCAGAATCCGGATAAGACGCCCCAAGCTTCAGCTCAGCATCAAGGTCGTAGGCTACTTCCCCAACCTTCTCTCCCATCATCTGTTTGAAAAGGAAGTTTGTGCCGTCGATTACTTCTGAACGGCTTCTGAAGTTTTTGGATAAATCGATGCGGAGGCCGCTGTACTGTCCTTCTTTTGAGAAGGTTTTATATTTGCTTAAAAATAAGAACGGCTCAGCAAGACGGAATCTGTAGATTGATTGTTTTACATCCCCTACCATAAACAGGTTTCCCGGACCCCTTTTTGTTACTAGCTTGAGAATGGTTTCCTGAACAAGATTTGTATCCTGATATTCATCAACAAGAACCTCTTCAAACTGATTTTGATAATCAAGAGCGGCTTCACTTGCTTGCAGATTACCAAGCTCATCTGGTGTTCCAAGAATTTGAAGGCAGTAGTGCTCGAGATCTGAGAAATCAACAATTCCTTTTTGCTTTTTCATTTCATCAAAACGTGCACCAAACAGCTTCACAAGCCCTGTAAGTGTTTCAATGACAGGTTTTAATTCCCGTAAATCCTGCAAATGGCTTTCATAAGAACGTCCAAACAGCTCTTCCTGCAGCTGTTCAATCTGTTTTTTTGCTGAATTTCGCAGCGCTGTAGTCTGTTCCAGCAATTCCTTGCTGTATTCAGAACCCCTGCATGCCTTTGCCCGTGAAAATGACGTCAGCGCCATTTTCCCCGCCAATTCCTGCCAAGAATCCTTTACTTCAATCAGTTCCTGAACCTGTCTGATATCATCGGTCAGATTTTCCGCACGCGGAGCGGGACCGCCCGGTTTTTCAGTCAGTGCAAGCGCCCGCTGCAGTTTTTCGAGACTGCTTGTAAGCTGCATGGATATATCTGCAGTAAGATATGGGAAAAACGGCAAGTTTTCAAGCCGTTCTTCTTCGCCGTACACCTTTGCAAGCTCGTCAAGCCACATTGAAGGATTCGGATGTGAACGCGAAAATTGATAGAGTGCACGTATAAGCGTCTGCAGGTCTGAATCACTTCTATCTGTTGTATAGCGGTCTACTAGATCAAAAAAAGCTTCATTATCTGCAAGGCTGTATTGTTCTTCAAAAATATCATCGAGCACCTCATCAATCAGGAGCTGTCCCTCTGTTTCATCTGCAATCCGGAAGCCCGGATCCAAATCGATTAAGTAATAGTATTTCCTCACCACATTCAAGCAGAAGGAATGAAGCGTAGAAATTGCTGCCCGATTTAAAAGGGACAGTTGTCTTCTCAAATGAAGGGAAGAGGGGTTTTCCTTTAATGCTTTTTCAAGCGCTTCGCCGATCCGGTTTCTCATTTCTGCCGCAGACGCATTCGTGAAAGTTGCGACTAATAGCCGGTCCACATCGACCGGATTTTCTTTTGAAATGATTTTGCGGATGATTCTCTCTACGAGCACCGCTGTTTTTCCTGATCCTGCAGCTGCTGCCACAAGAATATCCTGCCCGCCTGAGACGATCGCTTTCCATTGATCATCTGTCCACTGGCTGTCACTTGGTTTCGGTATCATTCTCTTCCCCCCCTGCTTCGTTCCGCAATCTAGTGAGAATAACATCATTTTTGTCATCCTTCAGCATGCGGTATTGATTTTCCGCCAATGATTGATCAAATTGACAGACTGACTTAAAGGAGCAAAACGTGCATGGCACTTTCTCCTTCATTTTGTATGGAGCGATGTCAACAACTCCGTTTGTAATATCGGTTCCTATGCTTTGGAAAATGGAGCGCACATGACCGCGGAGCAAATCAAATTCGCCTTCGCTTGCAATCGCAGAGTCAGACCTGAAGCCGCCATCCTTTTTAAGGCCGGCAGATACAATTTTCGAAAGACCGCTGTCTAATGTCTGATCCATTAACCGTACAGCTTCCTCATCTCCAAGGAGCAGCCCCTTCATTTTGAACTTCTTGAAAATCTCCTCTTCAATTTTATCCTGAGGCAGCTGAGATGCAGTCTGAATCATCGGATCATGCACGTGGAAATAAAGCACGCCTGCAGGAGTCGCTTCCACTCCAAGCCAGCTTTTAGAATGTGTAATAATCACATCTAAATACGTCAGCATTTGCAGGGCCAGTCCGTAATACACCTCTGCTAGATTCAGAGCTTTATCGCTTGATTTAAAATCAACGATTCGGAGAAGAACCCCTTTAGAGCTTTCCGCCTTATCCACGCGGTCAATCCTTCCGATCAATTCCATCGTGCATCCATTATCAAGCTGAAAACGGATAGGAGGCAGCGGACCGCCTTTGCCAAAACCGAGCTCAAGACCGGCCGGCGCAAATCCGCTTGCCTTCGCATGCTCGCTTAAAATAGACGATGCTCTCGTTATAATGCTGACAAGCTTTCTTTTTAAATAGTGATGACGGTTTGAGCTTAATAGAATTTCCCTTTGAAGCCTTGGAGCCAGCGTTTCAACTGCATCATGGGAAAGACGGGCACACTGGTCTTTCGATAAATCCTTCCAATCAAGCTTTAATTGATGCATGCGATCTGAAATCAGCTTTAATGCAGAGTGAAACATCTGACCGATATCCGGTGCCTCCAAGCGGAAATATTGCCGTTCCTTTAGCTTTAATCCGTGCGTTGCATAATGGGAAAACGCGCAGGCCTTAAACATTTCCATCCGCGAAACACTTCCTTGAATGTGCTCGCCGTACAGCTCTCTGCTGATATCTGATTGCAGCGTTTCTGCCTCGTTTCGGTAAAACAGGCTTCCCACGACTTTTGATAACGTCTCTTTTTGTTCCTGCTGGGTAAAATACGTATACGTATCCCACCAGATGGAGCTGATTGGATAGCTTCGTTTCCAGGCTTGAAGCTGGGATGTCAAATAAGATATCGTAACATCTTCATTCACAATGAAGGACAGCTGCTCCTCTTCAGGCAGCTCCTCAGGCTCATTTATAAAGATTTCCGTTTGAATGTCCGGAAATAAATCTCTTAACCTTTTTATGATCATGGAAGGCAGCAAAGCTTTTCCCTCTTCATCTGCAAGAGGATAGGAGATATACAGCTCATGGGATGCGCCAGCCAATGCTAAATAAATGATAAAACTCTCATCTAAAAGCTGCTCGCGCGCAGTTGGCGCAAGCTCAATCCCCTGATGATGGAGGGACATCCGGTCTTCCTCTGTCAGCACGCCTTTTTCCATCGGTCTAGCAGGAAGGACACCATCATTCGCACCAACAACAAATGAAATCTTTACGTTAAGCAGCCTTGATCGTTCTAAGCTTGCGATGACAACCTGATCAATTGCTGGCGGAACCAGCGCAAACTTCATTGCTTCAAGACCCGTTTCAATCATTTCAGAAAATAGCTTGCGGGAAAGGGAATGCTCATTCATCATCTCAGCAAACTCATCAAGCATTCCTGTTACAGCACTCCATACTTGTGCATGTTCTCTTGCCTCGATCAGTCTTCCCGCTTCCTCAGCCTCCACTCTCAGCTGCTCAAGCTTAAGCGGGATATCCAGCTCTTCAAGAAACAGGTACAGAGCCTCAGCCATGCCGATGCCGTTTTTAGCACCTTTCATTCTTTGCGCGAGTCCGTGCAGCGGCCGGACAACCAGATCCCTTAGCTGATTGATCATTTCTTCCATTTCATTTTCTTCATCTGTTCTGACATACTCATCGTCCAGAGAATAGTATCTGCGGTAAACAAAGCGTTCTTCCTTCGTCCATTTGCTGCCCTGAATCCCATATGAAAGCACGTAGTTTTCAAACTGATCCATTTTTTCCCGCATTTCCTGCTTGTCGGCCTCAAGAGGAAGAAGGAGTTCTGTTTTAATGCAGCGGAAAACCGCTTCATAGCGCCAGTTGCCATTCAAGATTTCCAGTGCGGATCTGATCAGTTCAATGACAGGGTGATTCAGCATTGAACGCTTTTGATCGATAAAAAATGGAATCTCATAATCTCTGAACACTTGTTCAATTAAGTCCTGATAGTCTCCGATATTCCGAATTAAAACGGCAAGATCTTTGTAGCGGTAACTTTCATTCATAACAAAACCGCGGATTTTTCTGGCTATCCCTTCTATCTCTGAGCGGCGTGACGCGGCCTGGGCAATCACCGCGTTTGTTTTCCCTTCGTACGGCTTTACTGGTCTTGACTCAAGATATCGTTCAAGATGGGCAAGAGACGGACGTTCTATAAATCTCGGCATCTCGTTTAATACGAGCACCTCATCCACATCCATCTTTGATTCTTCAGCAAGCATTGAGAGCTTATGATAGGTCATTCCCGTCATTCTGAATAAATGCAGCTCATGCGGCAGATGCTCATGAAACGGCTTGTCCGCTGTAAGTGCTATGGTTACGCTTTTCGCATGATTCATAAATGCCGTGATCACTTCATACTCCTGCGGTGTAAAGCTGTGAAATCCATCTATATAAATATCAGCACTTTGAATATAAGATGATTCGGCAATTTTCTCTGCCAAAAGCTTGAGATAATCCTCTGAATCAACATATGTTCCGCTGAGTTCAATCTCAAGCTGTTTATAAAGGAGGATAACATCATGAAGCTTATCAGCAAGCGCCTTTTCCTGACGGGTAGCATTTACTGACATCCTTTCGAGCTTCTCTTCCATATCCTGCGGCGTGAGGCAATAGCGCTTCAGTTCTGTAATCATCGACTCAATATGTTCGATAAATCCGCTTTTGCTGCTTGCTTTTGCAAAAATTTTAAACTCCTGCTTATGCTGTTCTACAAGCTTCCGGAGCATCATTTGAATCCCTGTTCCAGAAATATGATAACGGCTGATTCCTCCGGTTTCCTGCAGAATCCTCCAGGCCAGACGGCTGAAGCTGAATGTTTGAGCCCGCATCATCCCGTCTAAATCAGGCGTCTTGATCAGCTCATATTCAATGCCAAACGTCATTTGATCAGGCACCAAATAAACGATTGGGTCTCCCCCCGGCTGATCAAAAAGATCCATGCGGATTTCATTTAACAGCCGGTGTGATTTCCCGCTTCCAGATCTCCCTAAAACAAATCTTACTCCCACATTCAGGACCCCTCTCTTAGAAAAGCGCAAGCGCCTTGTTTAGCTCCGGCTTGCAGATAAGGATCCGACAGAAAAGTCCTGGTTGGACTTTTTTTGGCGGAGCCTTATCTGGCCGGGGAGTTAGGCGATCCGCTTGCCATCAATGATCAAAATTTTATCCTTTCCTATGACAAGCGCAAGCGCTTTGACCTTACTCAGGTCTTCATCCTTTTCTCTTTTCTTATCTTTAAAGAATAAAAAGGCATACCAATATGCCTTTTTATTTTTTCATCTATTTCACTCGTATTCTCTCCCTCTATTTTACTTGAAAAGACATGGGAATACCATTCCCGCACACTTGCCAAGTTTTGCAGAAACAGCAGGCGAACACCACGCTGGGCTGATGCACGTTTAGCGCAGGCAGACAGATAAGAACCCGGCTGATTTCCCTTATCAATATGGGTTTTTTGATGTCTGGCATCATCGGGCAGCTGATCAGTTCGGCCCTTGAAGCAGCTTTCAATTGGGCTGCGGTGTTTTATTTTTTTGCAGGCATGTATGCTGTTGTTACAGTTGGGATGGTATTTTTAATTGAGGAAAAAAAGAGGGGAACTGTACAAAAAAAATTCTTCTCTTCTTTAGGTTCTATTCTTCAAAACAAAAAATTGCTGTTATGTTATCTCCTTACATTCGTAATGCTTATGTCTTTTGTCGCTTACTATGAAGGGATTCACAGAGAATACGGCGGAACTGTTTCAAATGAGGCTTTGTTTTGGAGCAAAGCAGCAGGATTAACCGGGGTATTCTTCTCGCTCATCAGTGTTAAGTTGATTATAAAATACGGGAAACTGACTATTGTCAGGTATGCATTGATTGGAATGATCCTTTCATTTATCTTTACATTTTCAAGCACGAACCTTTACATGTCAGCTGGACTTTCTGTCTTATACACAGCATCGCTTTCTGTTTGTATACCTGCGGTCATTTCACTTATCGGCGAATACGGAGGCCGTGACAGTGCAACTGCCGTATCCCTCTATTCATTTCTGCTTTTAGCCGGTGCAAGCTTAGGCCCTTTAATTGCTGGCATCTTCTCTTTTCATGAAATTCTGTTTATATTCTCAGTCTTATACAGCATAGCCGTTCTTTTTACAATCAGAAAATAGGTTCACTCTTTCACTTTCCCGATCACATCATCCTGGCTGATCAATCCGAATTGGCGGCTGTCACGGCTTACGAGACGATTATCCCCCAAAACAAAAAGATAGCCTTCTGGAATTGTTTTTCTTCCGGTGATTTCTTTTAATGTAAAGTTCCCTGTTAATTTGCCGAAAGGAGTCCCTTTTTTCTGCGACTTCAAATATGGTTCTTCCATAGCTTTGCCATTGACGAACAGCTTATCGTTTTTATATTCGAGTTCATCCCCGGGCAAACCGATCACTCTTTTGATATAAGCATCTTCTCCGCCCGGTGCTTTAAACACAACGATATCAAAACGCTTGAAATCAAACAGGCGGTGATTTACCTTATTTATGGACAGCAGATGTCCGGCTGTTAAAGTGGGCTGCATGGAAACACCCTCTACCTTGTAATCAACGAAAACGAGATTTTTTATGGTAATAATGAGCAAGAAAGTGATGACAGTTGAAAAAAACCAGTATCTTTTTCTCATCTTAACTCCCCCGTAAATTTAATGATCTCTTTTCTTCTCAAGCATTTTTACATTCAGGCGCTTTTCGAGCTGCTTGCCGATGAACCACAATAAAAAAATCACAACAACGGCAATGACCGTTCTTTCAGGCTGCGTTATCATAGCCCGCAAATCGTAGCCGATGAAACTGATCAAAAAGATCATCACAAACTTTCCGGAGAGCACAGCCAAACTGAATTGCCAAATACTCACCTTGGACAGTCCTGCTACGATATTAACTGCTGCAGAGGGCGTAAACGGGAAGCAAAGCAGTAAAAACAAAGGACCAAACCCGTGCCTCTCAAGCCACCCCATCATTCTCTGCACAGTCGCGTTCCGGCTGAAAATCCTGAAGAACCTCTCCTGTCCGTATTTACGTATGATCAAAAACAAGATGATTGCCCCAAGACAGCTGCCAATCCAAGAATAAATAAAACCAAACCACAGACCAAACGAATTGGCATTGGCTACAACAAAAACCACTAACGGCAAAAACGGCAGAAATGCTTCAAGCAAAGGCAGGCCTATGCCGAGCAGCGGGCCAAACGAACGGTAATCTTTGAAAAATTCCATCATTCTTTCCATTGTAAAATAATCCAGAAACGCCTCGAGTTCCATGCGGTAAGCTCCTTATATCTTTATCTATGCTATTATTTTACACGTTTGTGTAAAGACTTTAAACATAGAGGGGTATATTGCGGTGCGAGGCATGCATAAAACAGTCTTGCATTTCATAAGCTGATAAAGTAAAATAAAATCGAACATACGTTCTTTTTATAATGTTGAAGCGAGGTTTTTTTGATGACGAGAATTCCCTCAGACCTTCGAGATGCAATTGAAATGTCCATTTACCTCCCGATGACCATTTCCATATTCAACCGGGACTTATCTATCATTGAACAAAGTCCATTCAAGCTTAAACAGCCCTATCTTAACATCGTGGAAGAATCACTCAAGCTTGCACAAAAGGATCTGACAGTCGTACGCCATGAACTGAAAAAAAACAGCATTAAAGTCAGCCAGGTACAAAGAGATGAAGCATTTACCATGTATTCATTCATCTTTAAAGGCTACGAGGAGCAGCACAATTATTTTAATCCCCGAATACGCAATAAAGTATGCGAACTGATGGAGGATTATTTATTTAAAGTCATAAAAAAGTAATTAGTGCTTGTTCAGCTCACGAATGATTTGTTCGTAGATGAGGTTTGTCTGCTTTTCCTTTGGAAACAGCAGCAGGTTCATTTTACGATGCTCTTCTTCGATACGGGCTGTAATGATCGTGCGCAGCTGTGCTGTCCGGTATAATTGATTTTCAAAAGAAGTTGAAGATACTGAAATCGTCTCACTGCTCCCATTTGTAAAGAAGATTTCTGTATTATCAAAATCAGCAGCTGCATATTGAAGAATGTGTGCATGCGAAATCCATGCGCATTGTCTTCTTGAAGAAGAAGACGTTGGAAAGAAAAACATATAATTCCCCGGATCAATGACAATCGGAGGTTTATGTGTAATCCCCATTAGATCTTTCGTGCCGGCTTTGCGGCCTTCATAACTGGAACCGAAATAAGAGCAGCTGCGGTTTACAATATCCTGAGGACTGAGCTTCACAAACAGCTCTTTCTCTACCTCAATCACTTTCGAATACAGCCTTCCTCTGTGCACCTCAGGCAAGATCGCCATCGTAAATCTGTTTGCTATGTAGTTATCTAAATACTCTTCTTGCTCATTTCCCAAAAGTTTTCACCTCTTCAATTATATAGGATTATAGAACTATTTTTAATCTAGCATATTCACCCCTTTTTTTCTACAATTTTACAATATTTTAACAAGGTGAGGAAATAAATATAGAGGGAAACAAAGTTATGTTGAAACTTGATGCTCCCTATTATGTTTTCTTGATTTCTGGTAAGCTGCGCTTTCTGCAGCAGATATCATACCTCCAATGAAAAGCAAAATGGACGACATGATAAAGACGGCCCTAAGGTCCGCTTGTCTGGCAACATAGCCTGCTGCTATCGGTCCTGCCACAATTCCGATTGAATAGATGGATTGATAGAATCCCATTGCCGTTTTGGATCCCGCTTTATGGTTTGTTTTGCTGACTTGGTCCAAGAGAACAGGAAAGATAAAACCAAGGGACAAACCTAATAAAGTGTGCAAAAAACAGTAAACAGCCCAATTGTTTGTGCCTCCCATCAGTAATAGGGATAAAGCTCCTAAAACAAAGCAAATGAACATTATTAAAAAGGGGTTAGAGAAGGATCTTTTTTTCAAAGCAAGCACAACAGGAGCAAGGACGTGCGGTAACATAAAAGCGATGACAAGCAGCATTATGGCTGCAGAGTGATCATTCAGGTCATTAAAATAGACGGATGAAAAACCAAAAATAGTTGTAAAGAGAACCGCGTGGGACAAGAGGGATAAAAGACTTAGTGACCACAATTTCCGCTCTTTCACCACATGCCTGACAATTTGGTCACCCTGTTTAGCTTCCCCTGTTTTATTGTCTGTCTCCACCGAGTCAGCACTAGACAGGGATAGGACAAGGATGAGTCCGATTAAAGCAAAAATCCCACCGATCCAGAATAAGCTTGTAAAGCCTAGAACATCAGCAATCCAGCCGCTGATTGCCATGCTGATCAATTGAGAAGCTACAGTCATTGATTGTAAAATGCCCATTGCTTTTAGTGATCGGCTTTCATCAAAAGAAGAACTATACCAAATGGTCAGGACTACCCACATGGCAGCTGTAACACCCGCAAGAAACCGTCCGAAAAAGATTGGCATAAAGTCGTTCGTCAAGGCTAGCAGGATTGCGCTAATGAATGAAACTGCAAACCCGAAGGCCACCAATAACTTACTGCTGATTTTATATTTATCCGCCGCGATGCCTAATGGGAATCTGATGATTATTTGCATGATCCCATAGCTGCCCATGATTATTCCTGAGGCATAATATCCCATATCTAATACATCCAAATAAATACTGAATGTTGGGATATAAATATACATCGAAAACCAAAAGCAAAAAACAATACTGAGAAAAACGATATGGAAATTCTGAGGCTGCCGCATTTTATCCTTGATCACCCTAAAACACCTTCCTTCTTCCCCTATTCCATCCCTTGGAAATTCCATGTGCTAAAGCTGATATATCTGTTTAATGTTAAAAGTCAGAAAAACCTGCACGCTTTTCGAATGCATGCAGGCGAGGAGTATTTATTTTTCCGGCCAGATTTTTGCATCGGGCGCAAGCAGCCATTTATGTTCCTCTTCCATGATTCGTTCTGTCCATGGACTGTTTTCCAGATGGCGAATCATCCAGCAGAAATACATAGCATATCCCGGTGCAGTCGCTTGAGGGTGATCAAGGTCACCTGGAATCGTAATAAAACTGTTGTGCTCAACGCGGTATGCTTCCGGTCCGACCATTGCACATCCAAAGCCTTGAGGTTTATCAAAACGGTAATAGTACACTTCTGGCTGAGCATGATGGTGAGGCGGATAGCTAGACCATCGGCCTGGATAGGAAATGACTTCTCCTATAACAAGATTCGAATAAGGAGCACTATTATAATCAAAAATAGTCCGGATGACACGTTCTGCTGTTCCGTTCCAGACGCCTTCTCCGGCGATCGCGCTCTTGCAATCCTTCGGCGTGTATAATTTCGCTTCAAATATACGATCATTGTCTGTTTTTTGGACTAGCACTTCGCTTGCTGAAAGCGCCGTAATCGTTACATCTACACCTTTAGGAACATGAAGACACCAAGGATCTTCTTCAAAAACGCTATCACGCTTCATTTCCTTTGTCTTCCCACTCCATTCTATTTGAACGGCACCTTCAAGAAGCAGTATCGCTGTTTCTTGAATACTGTCGCTTAGCGTTTTCGATTTACCAGCCTGCATGGCATAAATACCGATATCCTGCATCATATCGCTGTGTTTGCCGTCGCCTTTTGTCATTTCCGTATACCCTTCTGTTAATTCACCTAATTTTTCATACATGTACAGTTCCTCCTTCGATTTAGGGCACGCCCTGCACTTTGAAACATGCGCATATGACGCTTCACATTCTCAGCAGCCGCCACTATTATACGTTCATGATAAGTAAAGTAATTATGGAAAGGTGCTAAGGGTACTTCCCCGTTCACCATGTCAATCACATGGTTAAACGTTGATGTGGCCACATTGATTTTACGGATTCCTCGGGTAATACAGGTGCGGAAATCTTTCTCAGAAATGCCTGATCCGCCGTGCAGTACTAGCGGAATATCCACTTCCTGATTAATTTCCTCTAGACGGTCTTTACTAAAGTCATATTCGGCCTCCTTTAAATCCCGCTCATTTCACGAATATACTGGCGTGCTTTCACTGCATTCTCAAAAGGATTGGCAACTGCTGGGTCCTGCTCAGCCTCAACGACAAACCATCCTTTATATTCAGCTGCACTCAACGCTTCAAACACTGGCTTGAAGTCGATTAAACCATCTCCCGGCACTGTAAATACGCCTGCTTTGACAGCCTGTAAAAAGCTCAGCTTTTCTTCACGCACTTTTTTAACAATATCGGCTCGTACATCTTTTAAGTGAACATGATGAATGCGATCCATATAGGTGCTTAAAACGGTAAGATGGTCTTCCCCTGAGAATACAAGGTGCCCTGTATCATAAAGAAGCGAAACCTTTTCAGGATCCGTTCCAGTCATTAACCGGGCAATTTCTTCTGTCGTCTGAATACCAGTACCCATGTGATGATGGTAGACAATTTTCATTCCTTTTTCCGCTGCGAGATCTCCAAGATGATGCAAACCTTCCAATAGCAGCGTCCATTCGTTTTCTGTGAAGACTGGCTTATGATCAAACAGCGATGAATCCATTTGTCCTTGGATGCTGTTGCCTTGTTCAGATACCACAATCACTTTTGCACCCATCTCAAATAAAAAGTCACGGTGTTCTTTAAACGCATCCGCTGTTTCTTCAAATGGTTTTAATGTTAAAAAGGAGCTGAACCATGCGCTGGCAATTTCTAAACCGCGTAAAGACAATGCCTTTTTTAGTACCTTTGTGTCACGCGGATATTTATTTCCTACTTCACTTCCTGTAAATCCGGATAGCGCCATTTCACTAATACATTGCTCGAATGTCACTTCACTGCCAAGCTCAGGCATATCATCATTTGTCCAGCCGATTGGTGCAATAGCTAATTTCACTTGATTGGTTTTAAACATTGCTGTTCCCTCCGTCAATAAGCACGCGCTTTTTCAAGATTAGTTTCCTTGTTTTTAAATGCAGTCTTGATGCTTTCTTTTTCAGAAACTTGAGCTAAACCAACATGCCACCATGAATCGTAACCGTGTGTCATCGTTTTTGGAAGCACTTTAATGTCGATCAGTGTACTTACTGTTTGCTTTTTCGAGTCAATGACGGCTGCATGAAGTTCATCCATAGTTCTGACGGAGTATGTTTTAACACCATAGCCTTCTGCGGCTTTTGCATAGTCAATAGCCATGACCGGACCATCCATTTTTCCCGTTTCAGGGTTTCTTTTTCGAAATTCTGTACCAAAGCTGCCCATTCCGTTTTCCATCTGCAAATTGTTAATGCAGCCAAAACCTGAATTATCAAACAGGACAACATTTATTTTCTTCCCTTCCTGCAGGGATGTGACAAGCTCACTATGAAGCATCAAATAGCTGCCATCACCAGTCATCGCGTATACTTCCCGGTCCGGCTCGGCAAGCTTAACTCCTAGAGCTCCAGCTATTTCGTAGCCCATGCATGAGTAGCCATATTCCATGTGATAGGTGTTGCGTGTTCTGGAAACCCACATACGCTGCATGTCGCCTGGCAGACTGCCGGCTGCCCCAACCACAATCGCATTATCAGCCACCATTTCATTTAATGCTCCAAGCACACTTGTCTGTGTCAATTCAGTGCCAAGCGCTTCTTTATATTCAGGCAGCTTTTCATCGAGGTGACCAGCTATTTCCGGTGTGAAGTGATCGCCATAAGCAACACCGTATAAGCGGTTCAATTCAATCTGCCAGCCTTGCTTCACATCTTCAATTTCATTTTCATAAGCAGAACGATAGTCTCCTAGTTTAGCTGCAATGGCTTCAAGTCCGGCTTTTGCATCAGCGACTACTTTTACTGCATCAAGTTTTGCTGCATGGAATTCTGAAACGTTTATCGTAAGTACGTCAGCCTTTCCAAACAACTGCTTAGACGCTGTTGTAAAATCAGTAAAACGCGTACCGACCCCAATAATCAGGTCTGCTTCTTTTGCCAGTGTGTTAGCAGCCGAGTTACCAGTTACGCCGAGTCCGCCCAAATTGAGCGGATGATTACTTTCCACACCGCTTTTGCCAGCCTGGGTTTCACCAAATGGGATATGAAACGTTTCTGCAAATTTCACTAAAGTGTCAGCTGCTTCAGAATAACGGACGCCTCCGCCCAAAATCAGCAATGGCTTTTTCTTTAACTGAATAAGTTTCACGGCATCCTGCACACTTTCAGCAGATGGAAGCCTGCGGTCAATCCGATGAATACGTTTTTTGAAAAAGCTTTGAGGGAAATCCCATGCCTCGCCCTGTACATCCTGCGGAAGTGCAATCGTGACAGCGCCTGTATCTGCTGCATTCGTCAATACACGCATCGCATTCAGCATCGCAGACATAAGCTGTTCTGGCCGGCTGACGCGATCCCAATATTTACTTACAGTCCGGAATGCATCATTTGTTGAAATGGATAAATCGTGGGTTTGTTCGATCTGCTGAAGCACTGGATCTGGCTGGCGTGTTGCGAAAACATCACCGGGTAATAATAGAACCGGAATATTATTCGCTGTAGCAGCAGCGGCAGAAGTGACCATGTTTGCTGCTCCAGGTCCAACAGATGAAGTGCATGCCATGATCTGTTTCCGATGTTTCTGTTTAGCAAACGCCATCGCAGCATTAGCCATTCCCTGTTCATTTCGTCCCTGATATACTTCCAATTCTCCTGGATTTTCTTCTAGTGCCTGGCCAAGTCCAAGCACATTCCCGTGGCCGAAAATAGTAAAAATCCCTTTAATAAAACGTTCCTGTTTTCCATCAAATTCTATATACTGTTCATTTAAAAATTTCACGAGTGCCTGTGCAGTTGTCAATTGTATCGTATCCACTGATAACTCTCCTCTCTCATTAAGAAACACACATGATTTGTCTGAAAAAGAATATTTCCTGAAACCTTCCTAGTGCAAAATGAAAAAGGGAAGCGGCACTCGGTCCCACCACTTCCCTTTAATCCTTACTTCACGAAACGAGCTGTAACCATTTTCTTTCTTGTGTAAAATTCGACACCATCCGTACCATTTGCATGAAGGTCGCCGTAGAATGAATCTTTATTGCCTGAGAATGGAAAGAATGCCATTGGTGCTGGAACACCAACATTCACACCTAGCATGCCTGCATCAA
This sequence comes from Bacillus sp. V2I10, assembly GCF_030817055.1. NCBI lineage: Bacteria > Bacillati > Bacillota > Bacilli > Caryophanales > Bacillaceae > Bacillus > Bacillus sp. V2I10. The sequence continues at coordinate 4,708,953 of NZ_JAUSYV010000001.1, forward strand.
TGGTTTCACGGAACTGGCGGATGGCATATGCACTGTCTGTATAAATGCATGCCCCATTTGCAAATGGTGAAGCATTTGCTACATCAATCGCTTCTGTTAAATCTTTTACGCGTACGATCGAAAGAACCGGCGCAAATACTTCATCCTGCCAAATTTTCATTTCTTGTGTGACATGATCAAAAATTGTAGGTCCAACAAAGTAACCTTTACCGTTTGCCGCTTCGTCGCCTCGACCATCACGAACAAGCGTTGCTCCTTGCTTGACACCAGATTCGATATAGCCAAGTGTACGTTCTTTATGAGATTCACGGATAACCGGTCCTAAGAATACGCCTTCATCCAGTCCATTTCCGATTGTGATCTCATCAGCAGCTTTGTTAAGCTTTTCGATCAGCTCATCAGCGATCGGCTCTTCGACTGCTACAACAGCCGCTGCCATACAGCGTTCACCTGCTGAACCAAAAGCGGCACTTGTAATTTGTGTTACTGCTGCATCAATGTTTGCATCTTTTAATACAATTGAATGGTTTTTGGCTCCTGCCAATGCTTGAACACGTTTTAAGTTTGCAGTACCTGTTTTATAGACGTATTCTGCAACAGGCTGAGAACCGACAAACGAAATAGCTTTTACATGCTTGTGCTCTAAAATGCCGTTAACTACGTCATGTGCACCATTCACGATATTTAATACACCTTTAGGAAGGCCTGCTTCTTCAAATAATTCTGCAAGACGTACTGCAAGAAGCGGCGTTCGTTCAGATGGCTTCAAAACGAATGTATTGCCGCAAGCAATTGCAAGCGGGAACATCCAGCAAGGAACCATCATTGGAAAGTTGAATGGTGTGATTCCGCCGACTACCCCGATTGGATAGCGATACATACCAGATTCGATGTTTGTCGCAATATCAGGAAGCTGTTTACCCATCATTAATGTAGGTGCACCTGCAGCAAATTCAACACACTCAATGCCGCGAAGCACCTCCCCGTGTGCTTCTTGAAAGCTTTTTCCGTTTTCAATTGTTATAAGCTTTGCAAGCTCATCCCACTTCTCTACAAGGAGCTGCTGATATTTAAAAAGAATACGCGCGCGTTTTGGAACGGATGTCTGGGACCATGTTTTAAACGTTTCATTTGCAGCTTGCACAGCACGGTCCACATCTTCTTTTGTAGAAAGAGGTACTATAGCAAGTTCTTCACCTGTTGCTGGGTTATAGACGATTTCTGTTTTTTCAGAAGCTGACTCTACCCATTCTCCGCCAATATAGTTTTTTAACGTTTTTACTGTTGTTTGCGTCATTTTATATTCTCCCTTTCTTTACCTGAACTGGTTCGTAAACTGCTGTTTCCATCTGATCGATCAGCTCTTCCTTTGTCGGCATGGCATCTGAGCAGCTGTGGCGGGAAATAACAATTGATGCCGAGGCACTGCCCATCTTCATCGCTTCCGATACGTCTTTTCCATTCATTAGGCCGTAAATGAAAGCAGATGCATAAGAGTCGCCTGCACCGAACGTTTTCAGAACATTCGTCCTGAAAATTCCGCTTCTATGTGATTCATTGTCTTTTGTATAGGCAATGGATCCTGCACCGCCATGTTTAATGACAACAAGATCTGCACGGTATGAGAACCAGCGGGACGCTGTATAATGGTCATCTGATTCATCGATATTCAACAATTTTTCCATCATATCGAACTCTTCACGAGTCCCGATAATGACGTCGCATTTTTCAGCAGCCAAGTTATAATAAACAGCTGTTTCAGATTCGTCCGTCCATGTATACGGGCGGTAATCAAGATCAAAGAAAACCGTTACTTTATGTTTAATCGCATATTCGAGCGCCAAAAATACCGCTTCACGAGATGGACTTTTCGCTAGGGCTGTTCCTGAAATTAAAAGAGCTTTTGATTGTTTAATATAATCCTCTTCTACTTCAGAAGGGTGAAGCTTCAAGTCTGCGACATTGTCACGGTACAGCAAAATACTGCATTCAGCCGGACTTTTTATCTCAGTAAAAGCAAGGCCTGTGACAGCACCTGTTTGATCAACTGTGACGCCCTTTGTATCGATGTGGTTTTTCTCTAAGTAATTTGTGATAAAACGGCCCATTTGGTCATCAGCAACTTTGCCGATAAATCCCGTTTTTTGACCTAATCTAGCAGAACCAATCGCAATATTGGCTGGGGAACCGCCGACATATTTGGTAAATGTGCTCGTTTCTTCCATTGGACGATTTGTTTCATTGGAGTTTAAGTCAATACAAAGCCTGCCGACAGCAATAATATCAAGGGGTCTATCCTTTACAAATTTGAGCGGGTTCATATGATCCTTCCTTCCGTACAATTAATTTGCTGCAGTTTGGGCAGCCGGCTTTAATTGAACTGGGGCCCCCGTCTCAAGTGATTGTCTTGCTGCTCTGGCAATACGTTCAGCTTGTAACCCATCAAAGCCATTGCAGCTCACTTCATGGTTTTCAAGGACTGCAGCAGCAAACTCAGTTACTTCATCGATATATGCTTGAGTGTAACGTTCAAGGAAAAAGTAAAGCGGCTTCTCTTTCGTTACATTATCAATGGTTGAAACTTCAACTGTTGTTGCCTGATTGTTGTTTACCTGCGCTGCTCCCTTATCACCAAAGATTTCAAGACGCTGGTCATAACCGTAAACTGCACGGCGGCTATTATCGATTACACCAAGTGCGCCATTTGCAAATTTCAAGGTAATAATAGCTGTATCAATATCGCCTGCCTCCCCAATCGACGGATCTACAAGCACAGCACCTTGCGCGAAAACTTCCACAACTTCACTGTCCATTACGTAGCGCGCCATATCAAAGTCATGTATGGTCATATCCATGAACAGCCCGCCTGATGATTTAATATAATCAACACCTGGCGGCTCTGGATCGCGTGAGGTGATTCTCAAAATGTGAGGTGTTCCGATTTCCCCCTGTTGAACAAGTGTACGAATTTTTCGAAAGTTCGGATCAAAGCGGCGGTTAAAACCAACCTGCAGCTTTACACCGGCTTTTTCAACAGCAGCAAGTGCTTCCTCTGTTTCTTCCACCGAGAAGCTGACTGGCTTTTCACAGAAAATATGTTTTCCGGCAGCTGCTGCTTCTTTAATAATGTCTGCATGAGTATTTGTTGGCGAACAAATAAAGATTGCTTGTATAACAGGATCATTCAGCAATTCATGATAATCAGTTGTTAATACTTCAATCTGCTTATCGGCGGCCCATGTTTCAAGATGTTGGGCAGCAACATCCGATACACTTTTAATCCGAATGTGCGGAATTAACCTCAAATTATCAACATGCAATCTCCCGATACGTCCAGCTCCAATGATTCCCACAGTCAATGTCATCGACCGATTCCCCCTAAATCGTTAATTTTAAATTTTTATAAGCTTTTTTGATTAAGCGCTTTCCTGTTGACTGGAAAAAATACCGGCCCAAGCCGGCAAGTTAAATCCTTATCTCTTAGCTGCAATTTAATTCAAATCTTTGACAGAATGACGTTCAATCAGTTCTGGTGCAAGCATAATTCTGTGTCCAGGCATATCTGGATTTTTAATTGATTGCAGCAGCTTTTGAATAGCATAATGTGCCAATTCCTCAATAGGCTGTGCGATTGTAGTTAAACCTGGATCTGCTAATTCCGCATGAATCGTATTATCAAAACCAATCACTGATATATCATTTGGAATAGCCACTTTCGCTTTTCTTGCTTCATTAATGAATATTGCTGCGATTAGATCCGTAGAAGCAAATACCGCAGTGGGTTTAACCGCAGATTTCAATATTTGCCGGGCAGCCGCTTTCGCTTCCTCTATTTTTGATTTTGAATGTACAACATAGTTTTCATCTAAATGAATTCCCTCATCAGCAAGAGAATGTTTAATGCCCTGTAAACGCAACCGTCCGCTCGCCCGGTTTAATTCTGCAATCACAGCAATATTCGTGTGACCTTTATCCAGCAAGTAACGGCCTGCCAGATATCCGCCGCGAACATCATCAGTCGTAACAACGTGAGAAGCAAAAGATGGATGATCAATAGAAAACATTAAGAGAGGGATACTCTTGCTTTGGAGTTTTTTAAAAACCTTCCAATCCTTTGGTTCTGTTGCAATAATAATTCCATCAACTTGTTTTTTTAAAAGCAGCTCTAAATAATCTTGTTCACGTTCTCGCTGATAATCTGTGCTGCATAATATGATGGCATAGCCCGTTTCCCGTGCGTTGTTTTCCAAAGCCCGGGCTACCTCAGCAAAAAAGGGGTTGGCAATATCAGGAACAAGCACTCCGATTGTAAAAGTTTTCTTACCTGTCAGCGCTGCTGCTACAGTGCTTGGCTGGTATTCAAGTTCTTGCATGATTTCCAATACTCTATTCCTTGTTTTATTGCTGATCCGTCCTGTATTATTCAACACCTTGGAAACAGTGGCAATTGAGACTCCCGCCTTTTCTGCTACATCATAGATTGTGAGCTTCATGTAATTTCAAACTCCTCCGAATTGTCTTTTTCATTAGTTTAGCATGAAGGAAATTTGCTGTACCAAATTTAGACCTTATTTAGAAATACTCTTTAAAAATTCTAATTTTTCTTCTGCGTTTTCATTTGTAATGATGTCTATTCCGCTGTCTATACGCTCTTTGACCTTTTCCCCATTAATTGCTTTCAATGCGTTTTCGACACCTTGATAGCCCATGTTGTAAGGACTTTGTGCAATTGTACCAGCAAGCTTGCCATCTAAAATAGATTCAACAGCTTCTTTTGTTCCATCTGTACCGATTACTTTAATATCGTCTCCTTTTGTTTCGACTGCACGTAATACACCTAGTGCCATATCATCATTTGCTGCAAAAACACCTTTTACATCCCCATTTTTCTGAAGAATATTTTCCATAACAGACATAGCTTTTGTTTTATCACTATCTCCAGGCTGTTCAGCGACAACTTCTAGACCTGCTTCTTCAAGTGCTTCTTTCGCACCTTTAATTCGGGCATCTGTAGCAGGATTACCGAGCGCTCCTGAAATTAGTACCACTTTATCTCCCTTTTGAAGCATAGAAGCGAGCAATTTTCCGCCTTCTATACCTGCTGTATGGTTTTCTGTACCAATAAAGCTTGTTTTTCCTGCAAACTCGGCATCTGAATCTATTAGAAGAACTGGTAAATCCGATTGAGATGCAGTTTCTAATACTGGAACAACTGTTTCTGGCTGAGATGGAGCGACTACAATAGCACCAGGTGACTGACTTATTTGATCTTCGAGCATATTTACTTGCTGGATCACTTCCGATTCAGCAGATGGCCCAACTACCTTTACATCTACGCCAAGATCTTTCCCGGCAGCTTTAGCTCCTGCCTCTACATATTTCCAGTAAGGGCTTGATAACGTTTTTAATACGACTGCAACGCTTTCCTCCCCGTTGCCGCTTGCTTCTTTATCTGCACCGCTGCAGCCTGCAGCAAATGCTATACATGATACTGCCAATACCGTTCCAATCAATTTAAGTTTTTTCATCTCATTTCCCCCTTTTTAAAAGTAAAGCGCTTAACCAAAGAAGAAGTTTACCCTTTCTTACTATTGCGCTGACGAAGAACGTCTACATATACGGCGGCGATAATAACAAATCCGATTACTGCCATTTGGAAATCAGCAGGAACGTTTAAAAGGTTTAGGCCATTACGCAGGACAGCGATAATCATTGCTCCGATTAATGTACCCCAAACAGTCCCAACACCTCCCATGAAGCTGGCGCCGCCAATAATAACTGCCGCAATTGCGTCAAGTTCGTATGAAAGTCCAGCAAGAGGAAAAGCAGAGTTAACTCGGCCAACCGTTACAAGACCTGCAAGCCCCGCCATTAAACCACTGATTGTATACACAATAATTAACACGCGATCGACATTAATACCTGACAGACGAGCAGCTTCCTTGTTGCCGCCAATGGCGTAAATATAACGCCCTGTCTGTGTTCTCGTTAGGAAAATATGAAAGATGATATATACAACTATAACAAGAAGGAAACTAACTGGAATAGGACCCACAAATTCACGTCCTATAAATTGAATTAAATATGGGAAACCAGCAATCGGAGCTGCAGCAGTTAAAATTAGCGCAATCCCACGTGCGATGTTCATAGTACCAAGTGTAGAAATAAACGGATGCGGCAAACGTAATTTTGTTAATAACAACCCATTTATTAAACCAAATCCAGCACCGACGGCAAGACATACAATAATACCCAGGATTGGACTTAAGCCCATGTTAACTGAGACAATTCCCATAACCATAATGGAAACTGCAAGAATGGATCCAACAGACAAGTCAATACCTGCTGTTAATATTGGAAGAAGCATCCCCATTGCAAGTATGGCATTGATAGAAGATTGTCGGGCAATGTTCATTATATTATTCAATGTTAAAAACTTGTCCGATAAAAATGTGAGCACTGTAGTTAAAAGGACAAGACCGATAAGCGGTCCAAATTTACTTAAGTAACTCTTTAGCGTCCTGCTTTGTTTTGGTGTATCATTGTCTGTTTTTTTCAAAACTGCTTCACTCATTATATTAACCTCCTGTTGCCGCTTTCATAATTCTCTCTTGAGAAGCCTCTTCTATCTCCAGGTCAGCGGTTATTTTCCCTTCACTCATCACTAGGACTCGATCGCACATACCAAGAATTTCTGGAAGGTCTGAAGATATCACCAACACAATGGCACCGCTTTCAACTAACTGATTCATTAAGCGGTATACTTCAACTTTTGCACCAACGTCAATGCCTCTTGTCGGTTCATCAAAGATATATACCTTTGCTTGTGTGCATAGCCATTTGGCAATAACAACCTTTTGCTGATTGCCTCCACTTAAATTTCGGGCATGAAGGTCAATGTTATCAGGGCGCACCTTCAATTCTTTAATATAATTTTTTGCTTCTTCACGGATACCTTTTAAATCAACTAATCTGGATTTATTTGTGAATTTTTTCATATTAGCCATAGCAATGTTGAAATCGAGCGGCTGATCAAGCAAGAGACCTTCACTTTTCCTGTCCTCTGTAATAAAGGCAATGCCAGCATCAATTGCATCTCGAGGTGACTTAATTCGAACTTCCTCACCATTTATGAAGACTTTTCCGCCTTCATGTGAATCTGCGCTGAAAATGGCTCGTGCCAGTTCTGTACGGCCTGCGCCGACTAGTCCGGAAATGCCGACAATTTCACCATAACGGATGGAAAATCCAACTGGTTCTGAAGTTCCAGCTACCATTATGTTTTCCACCCGAAATCCTTCGTCTCCAAGCGTAAACGATTGCTTAGGATACTTTTCATCAAGCGCACGGCCAACCATTAGCTCAATCCAGTAATCCGTTTCGGTTGTCTTAACCTGCAGTGTATCTATTTTAAATCCGTCTCGAAGAATGGTTAACCGATCGCCCATCCTTCTGATTTCTTCCAGTCGGTGGGAAATGAATACAATCGCGATTCCTTTTTCCGTAAGCTGTTCAACACAGTTATATAACTGTTCTACTTCTGTTCCACTAAGGCTGGATGTTGGCTCGTCCATTATAATCAATTTAGCATCCAGGGCAAGCGCTTTCGCAATTTCAACAAGTTGTTGCTGCCCAATTCCGAGCTCCCCAAGCTGCTTATCTGCTAGTGCAGGGCTCTGGCCTAGCATCTCCAAACAGCGTTCTGCTTCCTTGCGCATTTCTTTTTGGTTAAGAAGTGACAACTTCCCGGCACGCTTTAATTCTCTTCCAAGGAAAATATTTTCATAAACCTTTAATTCGGGAATGACATTTAATTCTTGATAAATGGTAGCAATGCCTAGATTCATAGCCTCAACAGGTGTATTAAGTTCGACCCGCTTACCTTCCCAATAAATTTCTCCGTCATCCTTTTCGTAAGCGCCTGTTAAAATTTTTATGAGAGTCGATTTACCTGCACCGTTTTCACCAAGTAAAACATGAACTTCACCGGCTATTACATCTAAATCAATCCCTTTTAAAACATGGTTTTGACCAAAGCTCTTTTTAATTCCTTTTATTTCGAGGAGGCTTCCTGCATGAGTAACCATGTACGACCCCTTTCTATTCATTCCATCATTTTATGAATTTAAGAAAGCGCTTTCCTAACATGAAGTATAATGTCTTTATATCTTAATTTCAACATTTTTTTGAATATTATTTTTTTTCAAAAAACAATGCTCCTTCAAATAAATATAATTCTTCAACTCTACTTAACACTCACTGCTAGTTGCGAAAGCTCAAACTTTTGACCAGTCTGATAGGATTCCCGTGCTGCCAAAGCAATTTCGAGTGCCTTTACGCCATCGTCTACTGTGACACGCGGTGTTCCGTTCTCAGTTACAACCCGGAAAAAGTCTGAGAGTTCCAAATTGTAGGCATCCGTAAAACGAGATGGAAAATCCGGTAATATATCGTGCGTGTTACCCGCTTTAGTTAATATCTGAATGTTATGCTCCCGAAGATTTCCAATAAAAATCGAGCCTTCTGTCCCTATGACCTCTGCCCGTATATCGTAGCCATAATAAGCGTTCCGGCTTGCTTCTGCATCTCCTGCAGCACCAGAAGCAAAATCTATATAAGTAAGGGATTGATCTACATCCCCATACTTTTCCAAAAAAGGATATTTCAAAACACGGCCTTGAGCGCTAACAGAAGTGACCTCAGACTTCATCAAATAACGGGCAATATCATAATCATGGATGGACACATCTACAAACATCCCGCCGCTATGCTTGATGAATGCCTCATGAGGCGCATGGGGATCACGGGAAATTCCGCGGAAGTATATCGGCTCACCGATATCACCTGCATCAATTCGTTTTTTTGCTGCATCATAAGCAGGGTCAAATCGGCGCATAAAACCAACCTGGCAGATTGAATTGTTTTTTTCTATCATGGCTTTAATTTCATTTGCTTCTTTTAAATCAATTGTCAGCGGTTTTTCAACAAAAATAGCTTTACCTGATTCTGATGCTCTTTTCAATAAATCAAAATGAGTGCTCGTTGGAGAGGCAATGATTACGGCTTCAATTGTATCATCTTGAAAAATATCATCAGGATTTGCCGTAAAAACCGGCGCCTCAAGTTCTTCTGCAACCCGTTTGGCCGTCTCAATGTTCATATCGCATACAGCCACAAGTTCCGCGTTTCGAATTTTAGCCACGTTTACTGCATGCCAATATCCAAGCCTTCCTAATCCAAATACAGCCGATCGAATTTTTTTTGTCATAGTATTTAATCTCCTTTTATTAAACGTCTGTTAACACAGACTTGCTGTGAAGTGATTGATAGCTTTTTTCAAGATAACGGGCCATCAAAAGGGAATGTTCCTCATTGTAAACCGTTTTTTTCCCCTCAAGGATACAGTCATGAAAATGGTCAACCTGATTTAAATATTGATCGTCTTTAAACCTTTCAAAAAGAATCACATTGCCATTTTCGTCTCTCACAGTTACTTTCCCGTATCCATCAGCTGATACATCTGGACGAAACGAGGAGTCAACTAAAATGGAGCCCTTAGGACCAATGATTTCATAGCGATTAATAAACGGAAGTTCCATAGAAGCTGATACTTCAGCTGTCCGATTATATTTATCTATCAATACGCAAGTCGACGTTGTATCTACACCGTTGTGAATTTTTCCGCTCATTGAAAGTTGAACAGGATTAAAACCGACAATTTGTGTGACTGCATGCAAACCGTAACATCCGACATCACGCATAGCGCCTCCGCCTAATTCGCGATTTAAGCGAATGTCTTCTTCATCTTCAAGCATCCAGGAAAAATGGGCTTTCACATGGCGGTATTCCCCGATGAGGCCGGATCCGAGCAATTCCTTTACTCGCTTGTGCTGACAGTGAAATTGGTACATAAATGCTTCCATAAAGACTGCGTTATTTTCTTTTGCTGCTGTCTTCACAGCTTCCATTTCGGCTTCCGTTAACGCTGCTGGCTTTTCAAGAAGCACATGTTTTCCTTTTTCTATTGCCTTTACCGCCCATTCGGCATGAAGTGAATTTGGCAGTGGAATGTAAACGGCTTCAATAGATGGATCATCAAGCAGCTGTTCATATTGTTCATAAATGATAGGTGTTTCAAAACGTTTCGCTTTTTCAAAGCTTTTAGATGCAACAGCTCTTATATCTGCTCGGTCTGAACGCCGCAATGCCGGAACTAGTTCGTTGTAGGCAATATTTGCAGCACTAATGATTCCCCAGCGGATTTTAGCCATTTTGATCACTCCTGACAATTTTAATAACTAAATATTCAGAAATTTAAAGATAGAAAATAGGTAAGCGCTTTCTCTATTCATTTTAGCTTACTCTTTTTTTTTATTCAATTACTATTTTCAAAATCTAGCATATTCTTCCCCTTTTTCTGCAAATTTCCAATAATACCTGCTTCTATTCCACCACCATAAAACAGACTATCTAGCATAAAAAAAGAGAGAGATTGTTATATCTCTCTTTTTCTCTTTGATCTATACAATATTTCTTTGTTTATGATAATGATATAAAGCACCCAGCAAGCCTGATTGATTGAAGTACCGGCAATGATCGATATTCGTTAGTTCCAATGCTTCAGGCCGTATCAGTCCAATCTTATCCTTCAATAAAGAAATGAAAGCTTCCTGTGAGCTTACGCCTCCTCCAAATAGAATTTTTTCTGGAGCTAAAGAATGAATGATGTTGACAGTCCCAACTGCAAGGGCTGTGAAAAATGCTTCCACTTCTTCGGTTATCACTTGATTTTTTTTCTGATAAAGGTCAAATATCTCTTCTCCTGTATAAGCTTGATGAAGCCGATTATTCACACGGTCGATCAGATTCCAGGTAGAGCCTAATCTGCTAAGTGTAGCTGTTTCCATTAGTAAAGGAAGATTTTCCGTTATTTGCAGACACATTAAACCAAATTCTCCAGCCATACCTTGTCTTCCCCTATATAACTCATTGTTGATAAAAATAGAACCGCCAATCCCAGTTCCAACTGTTAAGACGACAAAATGATTGTTAGCGATTGCGTTACCTTTCCATTTTTCTGCAAGCGCCGCACAATTGGCATCATTTTCTAATTCTATAGGCAGTTTCAAACTTTTAAGTTCTTCCTTAACCCTTTTGTTCTGTAAATCAGTTACCGCCCCAGCAAAAAAGACGTTTCCTGTGTGAACATCAACAGCTCCAGGAACGCTGAGTGCGATCCCTTTAATAGGATATTTTTGTTTATATTCTTCCGTTTGATCAATAAGCATGGTGAAAATTTCATTGTTCCCTTGTGGTGGTGTTTGATGCACGTTTGATTCAATTACATTCCCATCACTATTCATGACGGCTGATTTAACAGATGTTCCTCCAATATCAAATACCGCTGTTAGTTCCAACTATCTCCCTCCGCTTTCTAAATTTCAAAATCCATTATTTTTTGAAAGCTGAGCAAACCACTGACCGCTTTTCTTTATTGATCTTTTATAATGATCATCTAAATGAACAGAGACAAGCCCATATCGATTTTTATAGGCATTCAGCCAAGACCAATTATCCATAAAGGTCCAGAGGTGATATCCTTTGACATTTACGCCTTCTTTCAATGCTTGGTGAATCCATTTAAGGTGCGCTTGCATAAACTCAATTCGGTAATCGTCAATAATCTTGCCTGTTTCATCTCTGAAACGCTCCTCATTTTCCACACCCATGCCATTTTCAGAAATAAAGCATTCAATGTTTCCATAGTCCTGTTTGACATTCATCAAAATATCATAGATGCCTTTCTCATAGATTTCCCATCCGCGATAAGGATTCATCTTCCTTCCAGGCATTTCGTAATAATCAAAGTATCTTTCCGGTAAAAATGGTGCCTGAAGGTTCGGGAGGTTTTCCTTTGCTTTTATTCTCCGTGGCTGATAATAATTAATCCCCAATAAATCAACAGTGTTTTGTTGAATGGTTTCTAAATCCTTCTCTTTCATTTCAGGCAGGAAGTTTTCCTTTTTCAAAAGAGCAACTAGTTCTTCAGGAAACTTTCCTTTTACACTAGGGTCTAAAAACGATCGGTTAAAGAATAGGTCCGCCATTCTAGCGGCTTTGACATCTTCTGGATGCTGACTGCGCGGATAGGAAGGCGTCAAGTTCAATATGATTCCGATCTTTCCGTCTTTCCTGCTGTCATGATAGGCTTCAATAGCTTTTGCACTAGCTAAAATCGTATGAAAACCTACTTGTACGGCTTTTTTAAAGTCACAAATAGCAGGGTAATGAAATCCGTATAAGTAACCGCCTTCGACAGGCACAATCGGTTCGTTATGGGTAAACCACTTTTTCACGCGATCACCAAAAAGGTTAAAGCAGGTGCTGGCATACTCCACATAAGCATCAACTACCTCACGGCTTTCCCATCCTCCCCTTTTTTGCAGAGCAAGCGGCATATCAAAATGATAGAGATTGATGAAAGGTTCGATGTTATGGATCATTAATTCATTAATGACATCTTCATAGAAATGAATGGCTTGCTGATTTACTTCTCCCTCTCCGTCCGGAAACAGCCTTGACCATGAGATGGAAAATCGGAAGCTATTATGTCCTGCTTCTTTCATTAATTGAATATCTTCTTTGTATTTCTCATAAAACTTTGAAGTATGATTGGGTCCTGCTCCATTATGAAAACGGTGCGGCTCTGTCTCAAACCAATAATCCCAAATATTTTGACCTTTGCCGTCTCCTTCTGCATGTCCTTCCATTTGTGTTGCAGATGATGCAGACCCCCACCAAAAATCGTTGGGAAAAAGATAATTCATTTGTTTTTCCAAGTTTTTAAACCCCTTCCTTAAAAAGGACACCAAGCCGCTTAATCCAGCTTGGTGTCATGTATGATTATTTACCTTGTGTTTTTCTCCAAGCATCATATTGCTTTTGAATTTCAGCCATGACTTTATCAAGTCCAGCTTCTTTAAACTTTTTGTTTGCTTTTGGCAAGTACTCTTCCGGGTCTACTGAACCTGTCATGAGCGGTTTTGAAAACTCACTTGAGACATTAGAGATAGCAGCGATTTCCGTACGGACTGGATTAGGATCAAAATAGAACCCAAGCGTTGGAGCAGGTATAGATTCATTATTGAATTTCTCAAAGGCATCCCACTTATCATCTGGATCATTGTCATATAAAGGCAGGATAAATTGATTTCCAATGGCAAAGCTTGGCATATTAAAGTTATCAATACGTGCTTGTAAATCTTTAATTTTATCATTCTCTCCTTTTTCATAATGAACATCTTCAATACCTTTATCCAATAAAGTCCGTAAATATGGATCTGTATTTAATAAATTTAAGAACATCATCGCACGTTCCGGATTTTTTGATGTCACAGAGATAGCCTGCATCGAACCCGTAACTGAACCATTAAAAGTGATCGGCTCATGAATTGGCTGAACGGCTAAATCATATCCTGAAGTACGGGCCCATGTAAGCTCAGCATATGGCTGATACATTTCTTTACGAACGAACCAGTTTTCTACTTCAAGCGGCCAAGGATCATTGCTGGTTGCAGCATCTGACTTAATATATCCGGCTTTATAGAAGCTGTGCATCGTTTTTAATGCTTGCTCCATCTCTGGTGTTTCATACACATTCACAATTTTGTGATCCAATGTATCCAGATGAACAGCAAACGGCATTTTATCATCTAAAATATAATCAAACGGCAGGTATGGATTAAACGTAGAAATCGGGGTGAAATCAGGTTCATTTTCTTTAATGGTTTTTAATAATGGCTCTAAGTCTTCAAGTGACTCAACTTTCTTAATGTCCAGGTTGTGTTTTTCAACTAATCTCTTGTTAAAAACATAAACACTTTGCTGTCCTACTTCTTTATTAGCCGGAACGGCATACAATTTCCCGTCAATTTTTGCCCCTTCTAAAAAGGCAGGGTCTAATGCTTCTTTTAATTCTTTTCCTTCTGAATCCAGTAATTTATCTAATTCAACAAAAGCACCTTTTCGGGCATTTAACACATAGTTTGCTGCCCATGAACTTGTAAATGCAATATCAAACGGCTCACCCGAGGCAATCACGACTTGCATTTTTTTATCATAGTCACCCCAGTCGATCATTTTCAGGTTGATTTTAGTATTTATTTTTTCTTTCGTGTATTCATTTACTTTTTCCATGACTTTATCGGCATCTTTTTGAGGTGTTCCGATCATATACCACGTTAGTTCATACGGTTTTAGTTCCCCATTTTCAGTTGAATTGCTCTCCTTAGCTCCCCCCATGCATCCTGATAAAATCAAGGTTAAACTAATCACAGCCATAAAAATCGATACCCATTTCTTTTGCATGCTTTTTCCCCCTTATTGTTTGTTTTCTTTTTAACTAATCATTCTTTTACACTGCCGATTGTCAGCCCGCTAACAAAATATTTTTGGAAAAATGGATAAGTAATCGCAATCGGTAAGGTTGAAATGACTACCATCGCCATTTTTGCTGCATCTTGCGGAATGGTGGTTAATATTCCGGCTTGCTGACCATTTGTTAATGCATTCTGGCGAATGAATTCCAAGTTGCCCTCAACCTTCATTAAAAGAGATTGCAATGGAACCAGGGTTGGATTATCAATAAATAACAAGGCATTAAACCAATCATTCCAGTAACCAAGTGTACTGAATAATGCGATGGTTGCAATACCAGGCAAGGATAATGGCAAAACGATTTGAAAAAAGATTCTCCATTCACTTGCGCCGTCAATGCGTGCTGATTCTAATACAGATTCAGGTACCGATCTGATGAAAAAAGTTCGCATAATCAAAATGTAGAAAGCGTTTACAACAAGCGGCAGAATAAGAGCCCATATCGTATTTTTCAATTGCAGAACCTGAGTGGCCACGATATAAAAAGGAACTAACCCTCCGCCAAATAACATTGTAAAGAAAGCTAAAAACGTGAAAAATTTGCGATACAAAAACTGTTTTCTTGAGATTGCGTAAGCATAAAAAGAGATCGTCATCACACTTATTAATGTACCTAAAACTGTAACGAGTATCGTAATGAAATAGGATTGAAACAATTGATCTTTCATAGCCCATAAATATTGATAGGCAGCGGGACTCCATTTTTCCGGAATAATTTGGAACCCATTAGCGGCAAGCGTTTTTTCATCCGTTAAAGAAATCATAATAACATATATAAAAGGAAACACACATACCATGGCAAATCCGCCTAAGATCACATTCATGATTAGATTTGGGAAGCCATTTAATTCATGCGGGTTATATTTTCTTTGCCGCTTCTTTTTTTTCTGTACGTCAATCTTTACAGCCGGATCTTTTACTTGAGTATTTGCTGGTCCCACACTTTTGTCTCCTTTCTTATTAAAATAAGGCATACTCCTTATCAATCTTCTTAACAAGATAATTCGTCAGCATAACCAGGATAAAGCCAACGACCGATTGATAGAGTCCTGCAGCCGTGCTCATGCTTATTTCACCCATAGTCGTTAATCCTCGATAGACATAGGTATCAATTACATTTGTAACGGGATATAATGCACCGGAATCTCTCGGCACTTGAAAAAACAAACCAAAGTCAGAGTTGAAAATTTTCCCGACGTTTAAAATAGTCAAAATGACAATAAGCGGTGTAATCATCGGCATCGTCACATGGCGAATTTGCTGCCACTTATTGGCCCCGTCAATCATTGCAGCTTCAAAATATGTTCGATCAATCCCAACAATCGCTGCCAGATAGACGATGCTTCCGTACCCTACACCTTTCCACATTGACATAAAGATAAGAATGAAAGGCCAATATTCCGTTTCGCTATACCAAGAAACCGCTTCCAATCCAAACCACTCAAAAATTTTGTTCAACAATCCTCTATCTACACTTAAAAATGTAAAAACAAAATAACTAATAACAACCCATGATAAAAAATGAGGAAATAACATTCCGGTCTGATACACTTTTGCAAGTTTTTTATTCGCTAATTCACTCAGCACAATCGCAATAAAAACAGAAAGGATTAATCCTAAAATAATGAAGACTGCGTTATATAAGATTGTGTTTCTAGTAATTACGAAGGCATCATTTGTACTGAACAAAAATTCAAAGTTCTGAAATCCAACCCATTCGCTATTTAATACACTTGCCAAAAATCCTTCTGCATCGTAGCGAAAATTCTTAAAAGCAATAACTGTTCCAAACATCGGTAAATAAGAGAAAAATAAAAACCAAATCGTCCCTGGCAAAACCATGAGGAGCCACACACGATTTTTGTACACATTAACAAAGAAATTCTTGATCCATTTCATAGAGGCCCTCCCTTTCTTCTCCTATTCTTATTGTAAATTTGAACGCTTCTGGATAAAAGTTAACAATTTTTAGATTTGATGGACTAATTTAGGATTCCTTCGAAAAGTGAAAACACCTTGTTAAACCCTAGGGCAAGCTGCATAGAGCCAAGAAGTCCGGTTTTGTCTTTAAAGTGACCTCGGAGGAGCTTTCATGTATCCATTTAGTCACATTCAAATCTGTTTGTGTCCAAACCAAACAAAAAAAGCCAGCCCATTTAAGACTGGCTCTCATAACTATGCAGTGCTCTCCATTCTGTTGGAGTTACACCCATGCTTTTTTTAAATTGCTTATAAAAGTAAGTGGAGTCTGAATACCCTACCTTTTTTCCAATTTCCCCCGATTTCAAATGGGATTCCTTTAACATCATCTTTGCTTTCTCAATTCTCAGCTGATTAATATAATCAGAGAAAACACTTCCGACTTCTTTTTGAAAGAGCTGCCCTAAATAAATGGTGTTTACATGAAACTTTTGACTTAACGTTTTCAGGGAGAGCTCTTCATGGTATGAGGTCTGAATATATTGAAGAACACTATGGATAATCGGGCTCATTTGGTCATTTCGATTTTTTATTTGCTCCATAAGATTTTTTAAAAATGCGATCACCACATTTCGTAATTCAGTGATTGTATCCGCTTGAAGAACACTTGATGTCTCTTTTGCAAGCTTAATTAAATCATTTGGCAAATCGAGTGAACTGCGAATGGTGGACATTAATTCGATGGAAAAGCTTTTAGCTAATTGTGAGGTATCCAAAGATATCCGTTCAGAAAAATGATCGAAAGCAGAATGTATCCATTTCTCTACTTCACAGTGATTCCCCGTCAACACTTGTTTCAAAAGTTCCTGAAAGTTAAATGTCCGAATCATTTCTGTGGTCTCGGAGAACTTTTCTGCGTCCTTTTCAAGAATTAACTTTGTGCCCTCAGAAATGACAAATCTATATTTCAGGAGATCCCTGGTTCGATAAAAACTTAGAAAAATATCATCTGATGAACAATTTTCCTTTCCAAGAGCGATGAAATAATCGTGAACCTCCTGCTTTTGATCAAGATTCATTTGTAAATGATGTAAATCTCTTTCAACCTCATCAGGCCGTTTGCTTAACCAAATTAATATCATCTCTTCCTCTGGATTTAGCACACATAGACATCCCAAACATTCTTCAATCCATTTACGAATCCCTGATCGTTCTCCCCTATGGTGAGCTGCAAGTTCCAGCTGGACAATGGCAAATACGAGCGTTGAATCATGAAGATGAAGATCGTAAATGTCCAAACGTTTTTTTAATTCCTGGTGGCTGATATCCCTGTTTAACCATCTCCAGATTGCATTGTCTCTTAGCACATAGTAGTCTTCATCCTCGTGCTGTAATTGCTGAAGCTTTTCGATTGTATTACGTAATGTTGCAGCCAGCTCTTCTTCATCAATCGGTTTTAATAGATAGTTTTCAATTCCAAGTGAAATGCCCTTTTTAACATACTCAAATTCTTGGTAGCCTGACAGCACAATATATTTCATATGAGGCTTTATGACTTTTAAGGCTGTGATCAATTCTAAACCGTTCATTTGAGGCATCATGATATCCGTAAGAAGAATGTTGCATTCCTTTGTTTGAAGTGTTTTTAGAGCCTCTTCTCCGTCATAGGCATGCCCGATTATTTGAAGCCCGATATCTTCCCAATTAATAATTGATTTCATTCCTTCAATAATAAATGGTTCATCATCAACAAGAAAAACGTTATACATCCTGCTCATTTCCTCCTATTATTGGCATTGATATCTGGACTTCTGCTCCTGCATCGACTGCGCTGTCGATGATTAATCCGTACTCATCTCCAAATCTCAGCCTTATCCTTTGCAGGACGTTGGATAATCCAATCGATTCAAATGTATCATGTTCTTCTTTTAACCGCTTTTGAATGTCAGCTAATCGATCAGGTGCGATTCCTATCCCATTATCGCGAATCATGATGATTAATTGAGTTTGCTTCCTATGAACTCCAATGTATAGAAGATTCGTGCTTTCATGCTTTTTTAATCCATGAATGACATAGTTTTCGACAATGGGCTGAAGTATAAATTTAAGAATTTCATAGTTTAGTACCTGTTCCTCTATATCGTAATGTACATTTAAACGCTCTGGATAGCGCACCTGAAATAATTGCAGATATTGTTTCACATGCTCTATTTCATCTTGTACGGTGACCGCTTCACTATCTTTTAAAGAATAGCGGAATAATTGAGCTAAATAATAAATCATCGTGCTTGTTGTTTTTGACCCATCTGCGATTGCTTTCATACGAATCGCTTCAAGTGTATTATATAAAAAATGGGGATTGATTTGAGATTGCAAGGCTTTCATTTCGGCTTCTTTTTGTTTGATTTCTGAAATAAACATTTGATCGATATAGCGATTTAAATCCTCTGCCATTTGATTAAAGCTGGTTGAAATCATACTCAATTCATCTTTTTGATGAACATCTTGAATCCTCACATCCAAGTTTCCCTTTTGTACCTCAGACATGGAATGTTCGATGACCTGAATGCGTTTTGAGTATTTTCGCATAGCAATATAGGTAAGCGAAATGGCGACAGCCGTTAACAAAATCGTGATCAGCAGCATGGTCCGGTGAACAAGAGTAACGCCTTGGATTTCTTTTTCAGGAATTAGACCAACAATCATAAGCTGTGAGCGTTCATCTGCTAATGTGTTGACATAATAGGTTTCCCCTTTAAGTCTAGTCTTTTTTAAAATGGTTTGAAAATCAGGCTTACTTCCTTCCTTTTGTATCGAAGTTCCCTTTGAGGGATAGAGAAGATCACCTAAGTTATTATAGATAAGAACTGTCCCTTTTAATTGCTGCTGACGTAAATTAAGGAGATTCTCTAAACCTTCAAAGCTATAATAGATTGATATGTCACCAAGTTTTTTTAATGTGCCAGGGTCATTTAATTTCTTCGTGACATGGTAGCTGTTTTGAATGGATCGTTGACTGATATCATTTACAAGTCCGCTGGATTTCCTTTCAGATATGAGGAAATCTTTATCTAAATTCATTTCACTAACTTGATTAACTGACTGCGACCATCTGTAGTGATTAAAGATATACAAATATTCACTAAGGGTAGCATCACTGTTGATGCTGACCGCATTAACATCTGAATCTTGACTAAAGTAATTCTCAATGAATGTTTCGAGATCACTCGGTACAAAAGAACTGCTTTCACTGTAACGGTCAAGCCGATAAGAAAGATATTGATTATAATCGTGCTGCAAAGCGAATGAGATATCTTCAATAAGATCTGTTTTAAAATAGAGTTCCTTAAAAACACTGTCAACATAATCATGTTTGCGATTAAAATAAGTTTCCACTCTCTCTAGTATTCTCGTATTTGCATCCAATTCTCTTTGGACAACTACTTCTGTATAATACTGAGATAAAAGCGAAAACAGCAAAAACATACACAATAAAATAATGACAGAATATGTGAACAAAATGCGATGGAAAATCTTATTCCGCCATTCTCTTATTTTTAATAGCATAGCAGTTACACCCTCTATCATTGATCGATCTTTCTTTAAAGATGGCTGTGTTCGCAAAGATTGTTGTTTTCCGTAGTTAGGCATATTCACGTCTATTATTAGGATATCGTGCTTTTTTCTAATAAAATCGCTCTAAGCGTTCCCTAAAATAACGATTGAACATACTAAATACGATTGAAAAGCAACAAAGTTATAGAAAAGTGCCTTAAAGATAAAACAGACGCAGTACCGTAAATGGCACTACGTCTATTATAAAGAAACATAAAACGCTTTCATAGGCTGCATGTGAAACGGATAGCAAAGGTTTTAATTTCATATGGCTTGATTTTAAATGTGACACTTGAACATCTTTTTGTCTCTGACAGGGGCTCTTCCAGTAAATTCACTTCGTGCCATTCTTCTATTTTCCAATCAGAGGAAAGAGTAACCTCGCCTCTTCTTCCTTCAAATTCATGTAACCGAACGATCACCATGTCATTTCCCTCAGCTTTTTTAATGGCATCAATATGCAAGTTTTGAGAGGACAGAGAAATAAATGATTGGCTATAATCCGATAACTGACCCTTCTGTACAAGGAGCGGACTATTCAAAAACCAAGCTTCACGAACTGTCCCGCCTTCTCGCCAATCTCCTTTATGAGGAAGGATCGAATAAGTGAATTCATGATCTCCACAGTCAGCAGTTGGGTCAGGGTACATTGCACCCTTTAATAAAGACAGACGAAGAACATTTCCCTTAATGTCGTACCCATACTTACAATCATTAAGCAAGCTTACACCATATCCTGTTTCAGATAAATCTGCCCATTGATGCCCAACGCTTTCAAATCTGGCCATATCCCAGCTTGTGTTCCAATGATTCGGCCTCAATACATTCCCATATTGAATATCATAAGTCGCTTCTGTCGTTCTGACATCTACAGGAAAGGCAGCCTTTAGAAGCTTGCGGCGTTCTTGCCAATTTATATGCGTCTTGAAGTCAATTCGTTTAGAATGACCATAAACAATCATCTGCTGTTTGATTTTTGTTTGGTTATAGCTCCAAATAAACTGTACAATCGTGCGAATAGAACCACATTCAATCAATTCTATTGAAATAAGTTCTGTTACCTCCTGCATTTTTTCTTGGTAAAAGAGATCAATATCCCATGCATCATGTGCTAATGGCTTATCTTCAAAAATTTGCAGGACATTCGCCTTTGAACCTTCTGCTATCACCTCTCTCTTTTCAGACACATCATATATTCGAGTTAATTGGCCAGCATGATTCCAGGCAATTTCGTAGAAAGGTGTAGTTAAAGAATTCTGATTCATTTGAAATGGTGCTTTTACTATCTTTTTCTCTTTTAAGGAAGATGGACTAAATTCTAGCGCTATTCCGCCAAATGACGGGGTTTTAGTAAGTTTAACAAGCCAGCCCTCATTTGTTTGTTGTCCCGTTAATTCATTGCCCTTGTCATCATGCCAGCTCCCTTCCTTTTGATTATCATCATCAAAAGGTATGAATACCAGCTCCACACATTGCCAATGTGAGGAATTCCAGGCTGTGTAATGCTTCCCCGTGTTTGAACTTGTTAATTGAGCTGCTGCATGGTCTGTGAATTTTTTATGCTTTTTCCACGCCTCATCATACTCAAGTTTCGAGTCTTCATATACTTCTTTAATAGATGACCCTGGGATGATATCATGAAATTGATTTCTCAAGATGATCTTCCAGCCCTGGTCCAGTTCTTTCTTCGGATAGTGGCTCCATTCACTTTGAAGGGCATGCAATACTTGCAGCCACTCTGTTTCTCTATAGGCAAGCTCTAGCTTTCTATTCATTTTTTTATTATAGGCTTGGCTTGTATATGTTCCTCGATGATACTCTAAATAAAGCTCTCCATCCCAATCATGAACATAGCCTTCTGCTGCTTGGATGTTTTCATGAAGTCTTGTAAAATAATCACCTGCTTTTGAAGGCTTTACATGCGGCAAACCGGGCATCTTGTCATATCTTTTCCTAAATTCAAGCATTTCACGGTTGACTCCGCCGCCGCCGTCCCCATAACCATATGATAGAAGCAAGTCTTGATTTATATCTTTATCACGATAGGATTTCCAAGCTCCGTTAACTGTTTTAGCAGTAATCAAACCATTGTAGGTATAAAACCAAGAGTCATCTGAATTCCATGGTTCTGGCGTCGTTACAAAATGTGTCAAGATTTCACTTCCGTCTATCCCTCTCCACCTGAAGGTATCATGCGGCATCCGATTATACTGATTCCAGCTGATTTTCGTGGTCATAAACGTGGATATACCTGATTTTTTTAAGATTTGCGGTAAAGCCCAGCTATACCCGAAAACATCTGGCAGCCATAAATAACGACATGTGATCCCAAATTCCTCTTTCAAAAATTTACTGCCGTATAAAATTTGTCTGACTAGAGATTCTCCATTTGGAATATTGCAATCAGCCTCAAGCCACATGGCCCCTTCAGCTTCCCACATTCCTTCGTTAATCCGCATTTTTAATTGTTCATAGATCTCCGGGTAATCTGTTTTTAAATATTCGTATAACTGCGGCTGAGTTTGTAAAAAAACATAATCAGGATATTGTTCCATTAATCTTAAAACTGTAGAAAAAGATCGGGCCGTCTTTTCTCGTGTATGCTTTAATCTCCACAGCCAGGCGACATCTATATGCGTGTGGCCGATGGCATGAATCGTAACAGAATGATGTTTTTCAATTTGGTCCAATCGATCATTAAGTATGGCCCGAGCCTGATAACAAGACTTATAAAAGCAGCTGCTTCCAGGTTCCGTCCAATCAATTTCTTTGTAGCTCTGGTTCAGGGACGTTAACAATAACTGCTTTTCAGGCGCCTCTTCTCTTAATTCTTTGATAGTTTCATAGACAGCTTGTGAGGTGAAATAAAGATCATCTATTTGTTCATCAAGCCATGCAATCTCAGCAGTTCGAATTGTATATTCCTGCTCTTTCTGCGGTCCGCCTCCTTCAAGTCCTGACCATAAGCGAAAATCTAGCCGAATCGATTTACCAGCAGCTTCTTCTGGAAAAAAGACCTCTTTATGATTAGAATCCACTCCCTGAAATGGCTTTTGATTTAAAAATAAGAGAGACTCAAATCCGGAATTATTTCCTCCCCCTGTCCGGCCAAAGTCAAATAATCCAACTGCCTTTTTTCCTTTCCACTCTGCCGGAATCTCTAAATCTGTCTGAAGCCATAAATAGACATCTCGCCCTCTCCATTTGTCCCCAATACCAATTGTCTTGTCTGATGCTTTATCCGGCGGATAGGCTCCTATCTCCCCAGTATCTTGCATACAACTGAATGTTGATATCTCCTGTTTATGCCGGTACCGATATTCTGACAATTCCTTAATTCTAGCTTCAAGCTTATTTTCCGTATAAAACAAGGGTATTCTCCTTTCCAATGTCGGCTTTTACCTCTATAAATCTTTTGTAGCAAACATGCATGATCCAATACGCCGGAAATACCCCTGCTATAAAAGGGAACAGCCCTGGCATCGACTTAAGCAAATAACCAATAAAAAACAGACCGATTCCCATCAATATAGTCGTTTTAGGACTCAGAATTGCGAGAATAAACGGTTGTTTGATGTATTGAAAAAATGATAAATGATAATGAACATATAATGGAAAGAAGTAAATAAGTGTTAACACAAATAAAAAGGAGACAAAGATTAAAAAGAAATAGAGGATGACAGACCACGTTCCCTGCATGGTAAAAGCAAATTTCAAATCAATATACAAAAACGATCCTATGCCTAAAAAGAAAATTCCCAATTTGTTAGCAGGCATAAATTCTTTTTTAAATGTGTCTTTAAATACTTTCCATATAGAAAAATCCAAATCCTTTTGTACCCATTTTCTTGTAACCGTAAATAAGGCAACTGTGGATGGAAAAAGACCAAACACTCCAATGCCCAGCAGTGTAAATCCTATCCATAGCACGTTTGCGACAAGAATTCTCCAAATCCACTCACTTGCTTCCTGGACAAATTTGCCCATGATACTGTCATCTCCTTTTTCGGTGGATACCAGGATATAAGTTCCCGATATTCATTTATGTTTATCTAAAGCGCCGCCCCCGCTATGTCACACGGTGCTTCGGCTTTTAAGGGGAACCCTGGATGGATTCCCCTTAATTCTTGACTATGGAGCAGGATAACCAAAAACTTCAAATTCATAGATTCTAGCTGCCTGGTCTCCCCCTTGAGTAGGCTGATCAATCCATAGCCTTACATATCTTGCTTCAGTCAATCGTATACTATGTTCGGAAACATCTGCTGTGTTATCTGCCGCTTTAACAACCTCAGACCAATTTTCACCATCCGTACTTCCTTCAATTCTAAAAGCTTTTGTATTAAAGGCATTTGGTTCTCCCCCAGCCCCAGCATGGTGAAGGACGAATTTAGAAAGTACGTGATTTTTGCCAAGGTCCACCTTTAACCAATGAGGTGCATCCCCAAGAGCACACCACTTACTCGATGTTGAACCGTCAATTGCAAATCCTGGACCTTCAGATGAAGCACATTGACCATCAGCAGCAGCTTGCTTATTCAATGCTGCATTCGTAACATTATTTGCTTCTTTTGAGATCGTAATATAGGCATCCTTAGTGACAATATCTTCCCCTTCACTATTTTTTGCCACTAAAGTAACAGAGTAAGTTCCTTCTGCTTCATACGTAACAACAGGTTTTGCGTCTGTGCTGCTGGATGGTGATCCTCCTTCAAAACGCCATTCAAGCTCCTCCGTCACTTCTGATGATTGATTCATAAATTGAATCTCTTCACCTGGTGCTGCCAGTGTTTTATCTGAACTGAAATTCGCTTTCGGCATTGGATAGGGTGGCCAATCAAATACATCTTCAGCAGAATTGCTGCGCTGATTTCCTTTATAAACACTTTTTACTTCCAATTCGGTCTTCGTCTCTTTTCCCTCTCGTTTTAAATCAGAGAGATAAAAGTGGTTGTTTGGAGTTCCGCCTAGCCATTCTTTATCACCATTTGGCAACACCCGATAAATTTCATAGTAATCTGCTTGTTTGTTTCGTTCCCAGGTCAGAGAAACATTTGCATAAATCCCATTTTGGAATTCCGTTTCTTTTATCATGACATTTTCAGGTTGAACTTTTTTTATGTCATCTTTTTTGTTAGTGACTTTTATCTCACCAATATTAATATCGATTGCTTCTTGTCGGTCAAATTTGAGTGAGATGGCAGCGATTTCTTTTCCCTTAAACCTTTTCAGTTTAATCTTTTGAGTCACCCATTCTCCTTGGGCTTCTTTTTTCACATCGAAAAATTCAAAGTGATTCGGTTTGTCTAAGAAACTAATGCCAACCTTCATATTTGGTTTTGCAGATTTATAGGTAATCGAAAGTTCCGTATCCTTCTCAACCGGAAGCTTTGTCTTGTACAATTTAATATGGGATGATTCATTCCCCTTTATTTCACCTGACACTTTTAGAGAACTTCCACCTGTATACGCTTGGTTCCAATCAAATTGAACAGAGATTGGTGTTCCTTCAATCAGCCATCTCCAAGTTGGAAGGATATCCTGCAAACTTCTGTTGTTCCAGGATTTATGACTCAGCATATTTCCTTCTACGGCAAAAAATTGTCCGCTGCCAGTATTGAAATTAGTCACAAATGGCAAATGAGTAATTGCCGTTTTATCTGTAAAGTAGTGAGACATTCCTTTCCAATCACCATTTCCATCCGTACTGGAAGGATCCCCTTTTTGGCCAGACCAGAAATCCTGTTCTTTTTGATAAAATTCATTCATTGTTTTAGAAGAGTTAAAGGTCCAATCCGGACGATAAATTCCTAATGAAGTATTTGGACTTTTTCCTTCCGGGAAAATTCCATTCCATGGAACTTTTGTTTGTGTTCCTTTTGCTTCTACGTCAATGCCCGTATATAAATCATAGGGGGATCTTCCGATTTCCTTAGCTTTTAAGTTAGATGCTTCCTGGTTTTTCCACCAGAAGTTCAAAAACATACTATCGGATACCCGGTTATTTCCATCTTGCAGAAAGGCGTTATTTTTATCAGTTAAGGCATTCTGCCAGTTAATTCTGCCATCCTCTGTCATCGAGTCATACCACATAATGTGCATGCCATCTTTTTTATTTTTTTGAAGGTACATGAGAAACTCTTTCATTTTTTGAGCGGTTTCTAGGCTTCCGCCTTCTGTTTCCTGGTTAATAAACCAGCCATCAAATCGATAATATTCGGCTGCTTCCAGCAATTTATCTGCTGCAGGAAATGAACCGTCTGCACGTTGCTCAAGCATTTGATTCAACCACTCTATTTTCCCTCCATAAACAGCAGGAGGGAAGAAAACATTCCCTAAAATCGGAACACCATTTTTGTGGGAAGAGTCAATCACATCTGCACTTGGAGGAACAATGATGCCTTCGCCGGATGAACCTGCCCAATACACCATTAAATCGACATACTGCCAATAGCTGAACGTGTTGGCAAAGAATTCTTTCCCTCCTTGAGAAGGTACACCGCTAGTGTTTTTGTTTAACGCTGATAATGCAACAAGCTTTGCTTCTGATTGAGCATTGCTGTTAACATTATAAAGCGTCTCCCTATCTGCTAAAGGAATTGTGCTCCGATTGAATGGAGCATCAGGATCACTTTCAGGACTCCATTTAAGGAGTTGTTCTGGAAACCAATAAGATGATTCCGGCTGTGCTGCAAAGCTGCCGGATGGCATAAAGATCACAAAACAAACAGCTAGAAAAGCAACAATGGAACATAACCCCTTTTTAGACCGAACCATGCCTTACATCCCCTCTTCATTATTTATTTTGAAGCCATTGATTCAGCGGACTTCCTTTGACTGTATATCCGCAAAGACTTAAAACAAATTCACTGAACATAGAGTTTGCCCATGAAAACCACTCTCTTGTGTACTCCTTTGGATCATCTGAGTTAAACCCTTCATGCATATAGCCTGTATCTCCATCCGTTTCTTTAAAAACAGATAATATTCTTTGTTTTTCAGATTCCTCTTGTGCTGTCATACCTTGAATTGCTAAGGCGATATGCCATATATAATGATCTGGGGTATGCGGACTGCCAATTCCACTTGCCAATTTCCCCTCATAATAATAAGGGTTATCCCGGCTCAGCAAAAAATGTCTCGTATTTTGGTAGGTTTGATCGTTAAAATCGCAATAACCTAAATATGGAATCGAGAGAAGGCTAGGAACATTCGCGTCATCCATTAAGTTATAACCTCCCCTGCCATCTGTCTCATAGACGTACATTTCTTCATAGATAGGATGGTTGATCACACTATATTTTTTTATTCCCTCCTCGATTTCACAAGCCAATTGCATGCATTCTTTAGCAAGTTCGGAATCAAGCAAGACCTGAAGACAAATTTCAGCAGAATATTTAAGAACCACAACCGCAAACATGTTGGCTGGAACAAGGTAACCATAGTGGCAAGCATCATCACTGGGACGAAATGCACTCCAAGTCATGCCGGTTTTTATTACCTCTGATCCCATACCACTGCGCGTGAGTGTGTCTGATTGCCGAACATTTTCACGTTCGAAACGGTATGCTGATTTATTCTCATGATTTTGTTCTACTTTCCACACGTTCAAAATGCTTTTTAATCCCGCTTTGTAAGAATCGTTTAAATGAGAAGTACGTCCCGTTGATTTCCAAAGCAGATAGGCAAGCTGCAATGGATAGCAAAGGGAATCTACTTCATATTTTCTTTCCCAAATATAAGGAGTCATGTCTGTTAAATCGCCTTGGTGACCCTTACCGCTTGGGGTTTCATTAAACGCATTTGCATAAGGATCATGGTTAATGAACTGAAATTGTTTAGAAACAACACCTTCAATCATTTCTGCGATTTGCGCGTCTTCTTCAGCTAAGATGAGATAAGGTCTCACTTGTGCTGCTGAATCTCTTAGCCACATTGCCGGTATATCACCTGTAATTACAAAGGTTGTTCCATCTTTTTGTGGTTTTAAAGTTGTTGTATAGGTATTAATAAAACATTGTGCAAACATCTCCTGAAGTTTTTGATCATTCGGAAAATGTTCGTTCACTTTTAAAATTAGTTTTTTCATTGACTCAGGTATCGTTGCGTTCACATTCTCTACTCCTTTTAACGGGTCCAGGCTACCGTCTTAATCTCGAATGGTTTTAAGGCTATTTCAATGTTGTTGCTTGGCAAACCTTCTAGCTTCTCTTCAATGATATTGCTGGCAAATCCTTGTTCAACAAGAGGCATGTTTACTTTTAAATCAACTTTTTCATCTGAAGTATTGAACCATCTAGTGATCACGTGATCACCCTCTTCTGCAATCTTGATAGTCGTCATTGCAAGCGAGGGACCATTCCATTCGAGGAAATGGTTATCCTTAGGTAAGTCCCCATGATGAAGATCCGTTTGAATCATCGTTAACGGCGCTTGGAATTGATAGGCAAGATGATAAGATTCAGATGTAATCACATCACCGGAATGAGGGATAACCATCCATTCTGCTTCATTCTCCCCTAAACATTGAGCTTCAGGTGTAGAGAAATCTCCCCAATCCCCTAATTCAGAGACAGAACGAAGTAATGTTAAGGCGATGGTTTTGTTTTCTTCTAAGATTTCATACTCATGTAAGCCTTTATTGGCAATGGTCAAACCGTTCCGTTCATCTGACATACTGACAAAACCTTGCTGATGATGGTCAAAGCTAGGATTCTCCCATTCTATTTCAGGGCTATTTTTTCTATTAACGATTTCAAAAACACTATCTGCATGGTGAGAATCAGTTTGAATATTTGTTGGAAATAACACTCTTATTCGATGATCTTTTGCTTGATTTTCAATAAAAGCTTGAAAGGATGGTCCTCTTGATGTTTGATCTAGCGTCATAATGGTTCTTATCTGAATAGTTGCGGTCTTCGTTGAACGAAACGCTTTTCTGTTTTTGTGCCAAACTAACATACTTTTTTCCTTTTCAAATGTTTGATCTGCGCTCTTTGGGATCACCCATTTGTGGATCATTTCAACCCTTGCTCTTAGGCTATTGTTTTCTAACACTTGAATTTGGGCCCTCAAGCCCTTTGTAGTCAGCGGGATTGAGTCCAAAGTATTTTTAAACATATATTCATTGCCAATATCGCCCGTATTTTCATATACTCCTAAACATTCATATGTTTCTTCACTTTTCTTATTTGTAAGAGTATAAGAGCCGTCTTCATGGATTTTAATACGAACAAAATCATTTTCCATTTCACGGTCATGCTTCATTATGTCACTCTTTTTAAATTGAGCCGGATTTTCGTTTTGGTTTACGTAATACGTTTTATAACCAATTTGGGGCACATTCTCAGCTAAAAATGTGAGTTCTGCAATCCTGGCAAAATAGGGTCTTCTAAAGCCGTCAGAAGGTAAGTCATAGCCAAAACGGATTCCTTTATTCTGATAGACACTTGGAACTGCGGATCCCATTGAATCTCTCACTTCAAGCTCTGGCATTGATTTTCCCGCAAAATAAACTGGGATTTTCCGGAAATCCATTTCTGAAAAATAGATTTTCTCAAGTTCAACTTCTTTTGTAATCACTTCTTCACGCTTCGAACCAGATCCGTTAAAAACAACAATAGGTATGCATGTTTTTGAAACGTTATCTATCCTTGTATCAATACGTGAAGCAATTTCATTTCCTTTTTCTTGTACAATCATTTCAGTTATCTGCTTAACTTTTTCAAACCGGCTTACCATCTCGCGGTGTACCTCATCTACGCTGCATCCGCATATGCTATCATGCGGATGATTCTTCATTAATGTTTTCCATGCATAGTTTAAAAAGTGACCCGGATATTCAAACCCAGCGAGATGTGCCATTACCGAAAGAGGTTCGGCTGCTTTTTCAAGTAACGATTGACACTCCTGATTCATTTGCTTGAGATAGATTCTTGCGGAAGCTGTATTCACAAGTGTAGACCATCCATCTGTTCGCTGGTTTCGCAGCTCCCCTGTGATTGTCTGTAATTCATTAGGTAAAGATGGTTTAAGGTTTTTTAGATAATCATCAAAGCTTGCATGAACGAAATCGATGTCAGGAAAAAGCTTTTTAGCAGTTAAAATAGCTGCTGGAAGGTTGTGCTGAACTGGCTGATGATCACACCCATTCATGAAAAGCAGGTGTGGAGTTGCCGCATACTTCATGGCCTGCTCAATTTTTATATTCCAAAAGCTAAGAGCCTCCTTTTCATCCTCTGGAACTTCATTGCCATTTGAATACCAATTCGCAAAAAGAATTCCAAGGATGGATGAACCATCGGGTGATTCCCATTTTAGTTCTGAAAAAGGTGACTCGAAGTTTTTTGCATCTTCCACCGTATTGTTAAATCCAGTAGGTTTTACACCTCTTCCAAATGCAGCTGTCTCGATTTTTGCTTGCTTTAACAGCTGCGGAGCCTGACCATAAATCCCGAACGTATCCGGGAAGTAACCTAGCTTTGAGACCGATCCAAATTCTTTAGCATCCCTTAAGCCATAGAGAAGATTTCGTATGTTTGATTCAGAGCTTGTTAAAAATGCATCTTGAAGAACATACCATGGTCCAATGTGAAGCTTTTTTTCACTTATTGCTTTTTTTAATTCTTCCCTTTTTTCAGGGCGAATTTCAAGGTAGTCCTCTAACAGAATCGTTTGTCCATCTAAATGGAAACTTTTAAAATCTGGTTCTTTTTGAAACAATTCAAGTAGTTCGTCCATTAATTTCACTAAATAATATCGATGTTTCTCAAAAGACATATACCATTCCCTATCCCAATGGGAGTGGGAAATGATATGTGCTGTTCTTTTATTTTTCATTTTTTCCACCTCATTATTGTAAGCGGTTTCTTACTTATTACCTTAACAATATTTTGATTGAAAAGTAGAGTCAATGAAACGATAAGAAATGATAAGGTTTTTCCACCATATCTAATAAAAGTTCACAAGAGTCCATATCTCCTATTGAGCGATCAAAACAAAATGAAACAGGCAGCAAAGCTTGGCTGCCTGTTACCTGTCCATACTCTTTTAATTAATTGTTAATCGATACATTCGCCTTAAAATTTCTGCAAAAACATCATCATGAGAATCATCTTTTCAACTATAGATTACAAACATATTCATTCATGCTTCTGTTTCCATTCCATTTAATGACTGCAGAATTTGGAGAAAATAAGTTTTCTAAAAATTATAAATATTTAGTTGATTTCCGGTCCTTTTATCCATATAATTAAAAAAAGGCATCAGGGGTGATCTTTCGTGAAAAACAGGAAAACGTATACCGAGATCATGAAGTCCCGCAACACATTCAAGATGGAAAAGAAACAGGAAACCGTACTTGATATTTACATTCAAATGGTGTTGGATGAAGCTGTGTTAACCCGGAAGCTGTCCCTCCTTCAGGAAAAGATCGATGAGTCCTTGGACCGCAATGACAAACCGTTATTTTTAAAGTTAGCCAAAGAATATGCAGAACTGCGATTAATCATTTAAAAGCAAGCCCCGAAGCGGGGCTTGCTTTTATGTTGTTGAGAACATGCAGAGTGCGAAGGCGGCCTGCAAGAAGCTGTTTGCGGTGTGCCTTTAAATAAGCTCCTTGATTACCTTAGTTTAAGATTTTCTCTGATTTGGGGCATCATACAGCTCCTTTGAGTACCTTTAATTTAGATTTTCTCTGATTTGGGGCATCATACAGCTCCTTTGAGTACCTTTAATTTAGATTTTCTCTGTTTTGGGGCATCATACAGCTCCTATGAGTACTTTAGTTTAAAATTTTCTTGGTTTTGGGGCATCATACAGCTCCTATGAGTACCTTTAAATTAGATTTTCTCTGTTTTGGGGTATCATACAGCTCCTATGAGTACCTTTAATTCAGATTTTCTCTGTTTTGGGGCAGCATACAGCTCCTATGAGTGCCTCTAATTTAGATTTTCTCTGTTTTGGGGCATCATACAGCTCCTTTGAGTACCTCTAATTCAGATTTTCTCTGTTTTGGGGCATCATACAGCTCCTATGAGTACCTTTAATTTAGATTTTCTCTGTTTTGGGGCATCATACAGCTCCTATGAGTACCTTTAATTTAGATTTTCTCTGTTTTGGTGCATCATACAGCTCCTATGAGTACCTTTAATTCAGATTTTCTCTGTTTTGGGGCATCATACAGCTCCTTTGAGTACCTTTAATTTAGATTTTCTCTGTTTTGGGGCATCATACAGCTCCTATGAGTACCTTTAATTCAGATTTTCTCTGTTTTAGGGCATCATACAGCTCCTTTGGGAGCCTTTATTTTTACTTTCCTCGGTTCCAAGCCATCCTACAAGTTCTTCAATCTTAAAAATCCCAATCAAGACAAAAAAAGCTGCCGCACCAAAATGATGCGGCAGCTTTTCTGTCCTACTTAAGATTTAGCAGTCGTGAACTGCTCTTCTTCTGTTGAACCCTTTAATGCAGTTGTGGAAGACGTTCCGCCTGTGATGGTTTGTGATACTTCATCAAAGTAGCCTGTACCGACTTCACGCTGATGTCTTGTTGCTGTATAGCCGTATTGCTCGCTTGCGAATTCTGCCTGCTGCAATTCAGAGTAAGCAGCCATTCCATGATCTCGGTATTTTCTGGCAAGCTCGAACATGCCGTAGTTTAGTGCATGGAAGCCGGCAAGAGTGACAAACTGGAATTTGTAGCCCATTTTAGCGATTTCTTTTTGGTACTGGGCAATTGTCTTTTCATCTAATTTTTTCTTCCAGTTGAAAGATGGTGAACAGTTGTAGGCAAGCAGCTTGCCTGGGAATTTCGCATGAATGGCATCAGCAAACTTCTGCGCCTGCTCTAAGTTCGGCTCTGACGTTTCGCACCAGACTAAGTCTGCATACGGAGCGTAAGCGAGTCCGCGTGCAATTGCCTGATCAATGCCGGCAGCAGTGCGGAAGAAGCCTTCCGGTGTGCGCTCACCTGTAATAAATGCCTGATCTTCAGGATCTACATCACTTGTGATTAAGTCAGCTGCATCTGCATCTGTTCTTGCAATGATTAATGTTGGAACGCCCATAACGTCAGCTGCAAGACGTGCTGAAACTAAATTCTTTACAGCTGTTTGTGTCGGCAGCAATACCTTTCCGCCGAGGTGACCGCATTTTTTCTCAGATGATAGTTGATCTTCGAAATGAACCGCCGCTGCTCCAGCTTCAATCATTCCTTTCATTAATTCAAATACATTCAGCTGTCCGCCGAAACCAGCTTCTGCATCAGCAATAATCGGAGCGAACCAGTCGATGTTTCCTTTTCCCTCAAGATGCTGAATTTGATCGGCACGCTGAAGGGCCTGATTGATTCGTTTTACAACCGACGGCACACTGTTTGCCGGATATAAACTTTGATCCGGGTACATGTGTCCTGAAAGGTTTGCATCAGCCGCTACCTGCCAGCCGCTTAAATAAATCGCTTTCAATCCTGCCTTTACTTGCTGAACTGCCTGATTTCCTGTAAGTGCGCCCAGTGCATGTACATAATCTTCCGTCTGCAGCAGGTTCCAGAACTTTTCAGCACCTCTTCGTGCAAGTGTATGTTCAATATCAATCGAACCGCGAAGACGAATTACTTCTTCCGCTGTATATGGTCTTTCTACTCCGTTCCATCTTGCATCCATTTCCCAATTCTCTTTTAATTTTTGCACTCTTTCGTTTGTCATTTCCTGATCCCTCCAATAGTTTGTTTAGCTTGTTATAATACAGTTAAGATTTTATAGTATTAATATATAACAGATTAATTGAAAATGGAATCATTTTCTTTTAAATTTTTTGAATTTTTTATTTTTGGTGTTTATATGATTAATAGAATGGGATTTCCAAGGTTACTATTTTGGAGTTTTTTGGTTGTCTTCTGATGAAAAGACAGCCCATTTTACGGCGAAAAATAAAAACAGCGCTTCTCCTCGGGGAGACAGCGCTGTTACTATTTTTACTTATCAGGATTTTTGCTTCCCCACTCTTCAAGATAGGTAATCCGCTCAAGAATCGTTGGATGGCTGTATCTGAAAATTTTCACCAGTCCAGGCGGATTCACCTGGCTTAAGCCTGCTTTCGTCAATTCCTGGAACGTATTGACGGCTGCTTCCGGATTTTCAGTCATTTCAATAGCGTATAGATCCGCGTCCTTTTCCTGATGGCGTGAAATGATGTTGGAAAATGGATCTGATGCGAAGGTGAGCATCCCAAGGAGCATGAGAAATAACGGCAACGAAGCAAGCTGCTGTTTTTCGGTGATATTGAGAATATGCCCGAACCGCCTGATCGTAAAATTCATTAACCGGTTGATCAGATATAACCCAATAAGGGTTAGAACAAGGTAGCCGGCTATTCCGACGTAAATATGCTTCATGACGTAATGTCCCATTTCGTGTGCCATGATAAACAGGATTTCGTCTTCACTCAGCTTATTTAACGTTGTATCCCAGAGTACAATTCGGGAATTGTCTCCAATTCCGGTCACATAGGCGTTTAGCGCATTTGTTTTTTCAGACATGTTCACTTCAAACACATGCTCTGCCGGGATATCCGCTTTTTCCGCTATAGCAAGGATTTTCGTCTCAAGCTCTTTATTTTTTAACGGGGTAAAATCATTGTAAAGCGGATCAATTAAAACAGGCTGTATAAACATTAAGAACAGACTGAATGGAATCGACAGAATCCAGGCAAAAAGCCACCACTTCCCGGAAAACTTTCGGATAAGACCATACAGCACAGCAACAATTAAAATCATAAATGCATAATTGACCCAGAAATCAATGATTTGATCTTTCATCCACCCAGTAAAGGTTTGCGTTGTAATGTGATAAGAAAGCGAGATCTTGTAGCGCAGCCATTCAATTGGAAATGCACAAAGTGCCACGATAAAAGAAAGCCAAAACACATATACCGCTGTCTGAATCACAAAGAAGCGTGAAATGCCTTCAGACCAATACTGTATTTTTTTAGAAAATCCTATTACAAGAATGACGAAGAAGATAAACCATTCAAATGGCGCAGTGACAAAATAGAGAAAATCCCTCAAACTGGAATATTCGCCTGACAGCTCCAGCTCACGACTGTTCATAAACGTATTTGGGTCAGCAGAGCCCCCCTTAAATTGAGTTGGAAGGGCGGAATCTGCTCCCATATAGATATACCAATAAACAAACAGGCCATACAAGAAGTAAATAAGGACTGATACAGTCAGCCATTTGCGCATGATGATGCCCCCTCGAACAAGCTCTTTGTATAAGTGTAGTTCAGAACAAAGAGAGTTAGAACTAAAATTCAGGTTAAAACAAGAGTCCGTATACAATCAGCGTCAGGATTGAGCTCATCACGACGACAATGACATTGACACCCAGATAAGCAACGGCAAAAGCCGATATGGCCCCAATGATTCCAAACCAGATATCTTCCTGGATAAGAAAAACACCAGGTACAATCAATGCGCCAAGGGTCGCATACGGAACATTTCTTAATACATTTTGAACAAAAGAAGGCAATTCAATACCGCTTAGAGCCACCAGAGGGATCATTCTTGGCAAATAAGTGACGACTGCCATGCCGATGATCATCATCATGACATTACTGATCATTGCGCTTCTCCTCCTTCGGATAGATCATTTCGATTAAAATAGCTGAAAGAAGCGTAGATAAAACAATTGCCCATCCAGTTGAAAGCAGGCCAGTCAGGTAAATAAACGAATGAATGACCCCAGCAGCTGATGCTAAAAATACAACTTTCCGCTGTTTTTTCATAGAAGGAACTAAAAGCCCGATAAACATCGCATATAACGCAACAGACATGCTTTCCTGCAGTGTTTCCGGCAAATTGGCGCCGATCAGATGTCCAACGCCTGAAAACACTGCCCAGCTCGAGTAGGAAATGAAAATGAGCCCAAACATATAACCCGCTGATACATTTCCCTCTTTCATAGAAGCAACCGAAAATGTTTCATCTGTAATCCCAAATGAATACAGCGCTTTTTTCCACAAACAGTCTTCCTCGACCTTTTCATTTAATGAGGCCGACATCAAAAAATGCCGGATATTTACAATAAAAGTAGTAAAAATAATTTCAAAGACCCCGGTTCCTGCTGCTATCAGACTGAGCGATATGTATTGTGCAGCTCCTGCAAAAACGAAAATACTCATTAAGACGGTTTCTGAAAGAGTGAGTCCAGTATCACTTGCAAGAAGCCCAAATGTTATAGCAACAGGCATATAACCAATTGCAATGCTGAGACCGGCTGTTAATCCTTCTGAAAAATGTGACTGTTTTCTCAAAAATGCTGTTGTTGCCATCCTTCTCCCTCTCTTCTTTACGGATAATAAATCAGCAGAAAACAATTTGCGGCCACATCCGCTTTGTTTTCATAAACATGCTCCCGATTAGCGGTGAATTTGATGGAGTCTCCTTTTTTCAGCTCATAATGCTCTTCTCCAATGGAAACGGCCATTTTACCTTCACTTACAAATAGATATTCTTCGACTCCGCTTAGATGCTGCTCTGATACATGCTTGCATCCCGGAAGCAGCTCAAGCAGAAAAATTTCAAATTTCTTCTGCTGATCATAAGGAAAATAGGAAAAGACATTATATAATTCATTCAAATCCTGAACTGCTGTTT
The DNA here is from genome assembly GCF_030817055.1 of Bacillus sp. V2I10. Lineage (NCBI taxonomy): Bacteria > Bacillati > Bacillota > Bacilli > Caryophanales > Bacillaceae > Bacillus > Bacillus sp. V2I10. The sequence continues at coordinate 4,745,580 of NZ_JAUSYV010000001.1, forward strand.
TATCTGTCCTGCGTACAACCGCAACACTGGTCTGTTTTTCTTCTACCAGAGACGAAAAAGAAACGCCAAGTCCGTTCGCAATTTTCCAGAGCGTATTAACGGTTGGACTTGATTGGCCTTTTTCAATTTGGGCAAGCATGCCTTTGCTCACTCCCGTAACAGCTGAAAGCTGATCAAGACTGTACTGCCGCATTTTACGGACATTTTTTAAATTGATGCCAATTTGTTCCTGCAGTGATTTCATAAGTTCTCCCTTTTAATTTGTTTTATATAGTATACATTTGTATTATATTTTGAACAATATAGAAATAGTAATATTCTGATTTTTAAGACTAAAGTTCAAGGAAATCTCCATCTATCTCTCGATTCTTTAAATCTGAATACAGTCTATTGTTAAGAAGAGGGGGGATAAAGGAGATGAATCATTCTCATGTTTTAGTTGTTGGCGGAACATGTATGCTTGCAGATGCATCCGTCTGGCTTGAACAGTATGCAGAAAAAGTATCGGTTATAGGGAGAAAGCAGCATAAATACAAAAAGCTGCAGGAAAGAATGAAGATTATGGTGACAAAGAAGACCCAAGACAGCACATTTAAATAGCGATTGAAAGATATGGCCCAATCACACTTGTTGTCAGCTGAATTTCATTCTTACGCTTCTGAAGCATTAGACATCATTTCCGAAGAAGTCTCAAAATCGGCAGTTAGATGGCGGCTGTTTCATATTCAAGGAAGCAGCAGTCACTTAGAGAAAAGAGCAGTTGATGTAATGCCAAACTGTTTATATCGTTCGATCCTTCTTGGGTTTGTTTTAGAAGCAGATCATTCGAGATGGCTGACAAATAAGGAAATTGGCGAAGGAGTCATAAAAAGTATTGAAGAGGATATTAAAGATATGGTAATCGGCATCTTGGAGCCATGGGAAAAAAGACGATAGAAAAAGCGGCCGGGCATTTGACCGCTTCCTTTTTATTTCCCTTTAAAAACAGGCTTTCGTTTTTCGCTGAAAGCCGCTAAAGCTTCAACACGGTCTTCGGTTGGGATCGTTACTTCATAAGCCTTGCGCTCAATATGCAAGCCTGTCTGAAGGTCTGCATTCATCCCCTGTTTGATTGCAAATTTAGCCTGCTGCAGAGCGATTGGCCCATTTCTAAGAATCTCTTCTGCAAGCTCTGCTGAAGCTGCCATGACATCAGGAGCTGTCTTTGAAACAAGACCATACTCCAGTGCTTGCTTGGAAGTAATTTTGCGGGCAGTTAAAATAAGCTCAAGCGCTTTAGCCTCACCGATAATGCGCGGAAGACGCTGCGTTCCCCCTGCACCAGGAATGATGCCAAGGCCTGTTTCGGTCAGCCCGACAGACGTGCCTTCTGCTATCAGCCTGAAATCACATGACAAAGCAAGCTCCATGCCCCCGCCGAATGCATAACCGTTGATGGCTGCAATGGTGGGCTGAGGTAGAGCATCGATTTTAGTGAATACTTCTCCTATTTTATATAGGTTCCGCTTTACCTGCTGATCGGTCAGAGTCTTTCTCTCTTTCAGATCAGCGCCGGCACAAAATGCTTTTTCCCCTGCCCCTGTAAAAATGACCGCCCTTACATCAGAGTTCGTGCGAATATCTTCAACTGCTTCCTCAAGCTCAAGCAAAGTGTCATAGTTAAAGCAGTTGAATACCTCCGGACGATTTAGCATCACAACGGCAAGGTTTTTTTCTATTGTGTATAAAATGTTGGTCAAAACAGATTTCCTCCCGACTATTTTTGAAGGACTTGATCTTTTAGCGCCCTGCGTAAAATTTTCCCCGTTGTATTTTTAGGAAGTTCTTCTAAAAACTCAATGGAACTTGGAACTTTATACTTAGCTAAGTGTTCGCGGCAATATGCTTTTAATCCTTCTTCTGTCAGCGATTGATCATTTAAAACAACAAAGCATTTCACAGTTTCCCCCTGGTTAGGATCCGGAACGCCGACAACGGCCACTTCCACTACTCCGGGATGATTGTATAGCACTTCCTCGACTTCGCGCGGATAAACATTGTATCCGCCGACAATCACCATATCTTTTTTGCGGTCAACAATGGTAAAGTAGCCTTCCTCATCCATCGTGGCCAGATCCCCTGTATAAAGCCAGCCGTCCCGGATTGTATGGGTTGTTTCCTCAGGCATTTTATAATACCCCTTCATGACATTCGGCCCTTTTACAATCAGTTCGCCGACTTGTCCAGGAGGGACTTCTTCGCCTAATTCATTTACTACTTTATTTTCGATATTTAGAATGTTCGTGCCGATTGAGCCTGCTTTGCGCGGACGGTCAAGCGGATTAAAGCACGTAACAGGAGAAGCCTCAGATAAACCGTAGCCTTCTGAAACCGCGACCTTAAACTTCTGTTCAAATCCTTTTAATAGGGCAACTGGCATGGATGCTCCCCCTGAAATGCAGAGTCTAAGAGACTGTAAATCGTTTGCATCTCCCGCCTCATGCTGCAAAAGGAAATTATACATCGTCGGCACACCCGCAAAAACAGTAGCTTCATAGGTTTTAATCAGCTTAAAAACTTCAGCAGGACTGAAGCGCGGCACGATTAACAGTGTTGCTCCGCTGATCAGCGGCGCATTCAGTGAAACCGTCAAACAAAAAACATGGAACATTGGCAGTGTCGCTACCACCTTATCCCCATCATTCATTTTCAAATAAGACCCTACATCCTTCGCATTGCTGTATAGATTCTTGTGTGTAAGCATTGCACCCTTAGGCTTACCTGTTGTGCCTGATGTATATAAGATGACGGCAACATCTTCTTCTGACAGGATCACTTCTTCCGGCTCAGACACAGATGAAGCAATTAAACTTGTAAACGATTTCAATTTTGTGCTGATTGAGAGAGCCGAAACATCCAATCCTGATTTAGCATCAGATGGAGGAGTTTCGCAAGAGATGATATGTTCCGCCATTGGCAAAACATCATTCATTTTTTCAAATAAAGGCAGCAGCACATCAAGGGTTACAATTGTTTTTACATCACCATTGTTTAAAATATACCCGATTTCATCTGGTGTGTAGATTGGATTGATTGGAATGACTGTAGCACCAGCCCTCATTGCTCCATATAGTGATATAACAAAATATGGTGAATTTCCAAGCACAAGAGCAAGGTGATCCCCTTTTTTCACTCCGAGCTTCTGCAGACCACCTGCAAATTTGCTGATTAAAACATCCAGTTCCCCATAGGATGTTTCCTTCCCCTCAAAGATAAACGCAGGCTTGTCTCTATGCGTTTTTGCGGATAAAGACAACTGTGATAATAAATTCATTCTCCCACCCCTTTAAAAATGAATGAATAACCATTCATTTTCTAAAAATTTAAAACTATAAGTCTATTATATTTTATGGAACAGAAATTCTCAAGAAACTGCTCGCCTAAATTATTTCAAAAAAAAGATGCCCGATTTTTCGGACATCCCTTACTTGCATTAATACAGCAGCTCGATAAATTGATCTTTTTCCACGTTTCCAAAATAGTGTTTGATATCAACATCCTTGAGAGCCATTTCAATTGATGAACGATCATATTGCAGACCTTTTAAGCCGTTTTCAATTTCTTCAATATCTCCGACTCCAAAGAAATCCCCGAAAATTTTGCAGTTTTCAATCCTGCCTTTTTGAACTTCCAGACGGATATCAATTTGGCCGATAGGAAAACGGTTTGAGTGCTGAAGATTAAAGGCTGGCGATTTGCCGTAATTCCAGTTCCAGTTTTGATAGCGTTCTTTTGAGAGTTCATTGATCTTTTCCCAATCAGAATCTGTCAGTTTATACTGGGGAATTTCGCCATCTGTATCAAAGATATAACGGAGAATGATTTCTCTGAATTGTTCAATCGTGATTTTTTCTTCAAGAAATTCGCTGATGTTTGCTACCCTGCTGCGAATCGATTTTATGCCTTTGGATTCAATCTTGTCTTTTTTCACCTTTAAAGCGGAAACAACATTCTCCATCTCTGAATCTAACAGGAGTGTGCCATGGCTGAACATTCTGCCTCTCGCCAAGAACTGAGCGTTGCCGGATATTTTTCTGCCTTCAGCTAAAATATCATTCCTTCCGCTAAGCTCTGCATCTACTCCAAGACGTTTTAATGCACGGGTCACAGGTTCAGTGAATTTTTTGAAATTGTGAAAGCTGTCTCCATCGTCTTTCGTAATAAAGCTGAAATTCAAGTTTCCAAGATCGTGGTAAACCGCTCCGCCCCCCGATAATCTGCGGACAACATGCAGCCCTTGATCTTCTACATATTTCGTATTAATTTCTTCTATTGTATTTTGATTCTTCCCAATGATGATCGAAGGTTCATTAATATAGAAAAGCAGGTAAGTTTGTTCAGGATCTAAATTTTTCAGGCAATACTCTTCGATCGCCAGATTTATTCTTGGATCGGTAATCCCTTGATTATCGATAAATAGCATTTTTTGTTCCTCCTAATTTTCCTGAGTCCACTGTAAGCCGGAAGCAGCAAGGCGGACAGGGCCTTTATAAATGGTCTTGGCTTCTGCAACTAAGTCCAAATGATTACCGAAATGCGGCAAATGAGTAAGTATTAATTCCTTTACGGAAGCACGGTTCGCCAGGTTTGCTGCATCGAAGCTATTCATATGGCCTGCACCTGACCCATCCATCTCACCGTAAAAATTGCACTCGCAAAGAAGCAGGTCTGCATTTTCCGAAAAGGGAATAAACTCCTGGGTGAAGCTTGAATCAGCTGTATAAACGACTTCTGAAACACCATCAGAAATCCTCATTGCAAAGCAGTCAACCGGATGCTTTGTTTTTAAAAAACGAATGGTGAAAGGACCGATTTGAATCTGTTCATTAGGATTATAAGCCTTCCCTATTGTTGCGTCTTTATATGTAAGTCTTGCAAATTCCTTCTGATCGACAGCATGTCCATAGATCGGCAGTGCTTTATTGCTCTTTTTTAAATACGCAGCAATCAGCCTTGCAAATTGCAGAGGTCCCACATCTGAAATATGGTCATGGTGATAGTGGGAAAGAATGACAGCATCAAGCTCTTCAGGCTTCACATAATTCTGCAGCTTTGATAAAACAGCACTTCCGCAGTCTACAAGCAGCCTAAACCCGTCAGATTCAAAAAGATATCCTGATGACGCCTCATTAACAGCAGGATAACCGCCCCAAAAACCAACAACTGTTACCTTCATTACAATCCTCCTTTATTTATATTCCTACCTCTCAATATACCCATTTTTATAAAAAATTGCATGTTTTATGATATTGTTACAAAACAGATGTTGACATGTCATCATCTGTTATAATACAATGACATTAACAACAACTTGGAGGGGATACCAATGTTAGTTAAAATGACTGAATTTTTCAAAAACCTGCCTGCAAAGAAGTGCTTGGAGTGCGGGGATAAAATTGAAGAACAGCATGAGTGTTATGGCAATACATGCGATAAATGCATGAAAATTAATCACATTTAACCTTCGTTCATCCTAACAATACCTATATTTATAGAAAGAACCTTGCGTTCTTTCTCTTTTTTTATGCAAAAAAAGACACTGATTTTTCAGTGTCTCCTCCGCTATTCTAAACTTCTCTGTCCCAGTGGCGATGCTCGGCTGCAGCTGCAATAAATGCATCAGAGAAAGTCGCAGCTTTTTCTGCATCTTCAGCTACTACTACGCCTGAACCATTGCCAATTCCTGCTGCCTCTAGAATCTCGGCAGCTTCATATGCTGCCCCAATCGCTTTGAAATGGCTGAAGCCTTCTTTCAAGAATGCAATCGCTTCTTTTTTCTGCAATAAGAGGTCCCTGCTTTTAGCACCTCCTGCAACGTAAATGGAGTCAAATAAAACGGAATCACTGGTTAGGAAAGTATGATCCACTTCAAGCTCGTGACCGTCATCACTTTTAAGCGGGCTCAGGGTGTGACTGACCACTTCTGGCGTCATACCTGCTGCTTCCAAAGCACTTAAGAATGGATTTAGTTGAGAAGCATTGTATCCGTCCTCAACTAGAACAGCTACTTTGCGTGTATCCGGAACTTTTATTGTTTTTTCCTGACTGAGTGCAGGGGATGAGTTCGTTACACCTGACTCTGAAGTATCCTTATTGACGGCAGCCCCAATGCCGGCTGCGACTTCTTCTGCAAGCCTCCTATCTATGGCACTGATCATGTCTACAACCTGCTGCTGAACATCTTTGCTCTTCACTTTTCCAAGCTCAAAGCGGAAGGCTGCAGTCATGTGCTGCTTTTCAATTTCTGTCATGCTGTTCCAGAACAGCTTAGCCTGTGAAAAATGATCCTTAAAGCTTTCACTGCGCTGACGGATTTTACTTCCCTCTACCTTTTCCTGATAATGGACATAGCCGCCTTCTTCCTCTGCAGCGGGATGAGGGTCATTTTGAGCAAGCGAATTTTTGTGATAAGCTGTCTGACCGCGATTGATCGCCATACGGTGCATGCCGTCTCTTTGGTTGTTATGGAACGGACAGACGGGACGATTAATCGGAAGCTCATGGAAGTTTGGACCTCCAAGTCTTGAGAGCTGTGTATCTGTATATGAAAATAAACGCCCCTGAAGCAAAGGATCATTTGAAAAATCAATGCCCGGCACTACACTGCCCGGATGGAAGGCAACCTGCTCTGTTTCGGCAAACACGTTATCCTGATTGCGGTCCAGTTTCATTTTTCCAATCAATTTTACCGGAATGATTTCCTCCGGCCATAGTTTTGTCGGATCGAGAATGTCAAAGTCGAAGTTAAATTCATCCTCTTCTTCTATCATTTGAACACCAAGCTCGTACTCAGGATAGTCACCATTTTCGATAGCTTCATAGAGATCCCGTCTATGAAAATCAGGGTCTTTTCCTGCAAGCTTTTGAGCTTCATCCCAGACAAGAGAATGAACACCAAGCTTCGGCTTCCAGTGGAATTTAACAAAACGTCCCTTTCCTTCCTCATTTACAAATCTGAATGTATGTACGCCAAATCCCTCCATCATCCGGTAGCTTCGCGGGATTGCCCTGTCTGACATTGCCCACATAATCATATGTGCTGATTCCTGATTGTTAGCAATGAAATCCCAGAACGTATCGTGAGCAGTAGACGCCTGAGGCATTTCATTATGCGGTTCAGGTTTTAATGCGTGTACCAAATCCGGAAACTTAATCGCATCCTGAATGAAGAAAACCGGAATGTTATTTCCGACTAGATCATAATTTCCTTCTTCCGTATAAAACTTCGTTGCAAATCCCCTTACATCCCTTACTGTATCACCTGAACCCCTGGAGCCCGCCACCGTTGAAAAACGGACAAATACAGGGGTTTTAACAGATGGATCCTGAAGAAATTTAGCTTTTGTGAACTCTTTCATCGGCTCGTAAACCTGAAAATAACCATGAGCCCCGTAGCCCATAGCATGCACAATTCGTTCAGGAATGCGCTCATGATCGAAATGAGTCATCTTTTCCCTGAAATGAAAATCTTCCATTAATGTTGGGCCCCTGACACCCGCTTTCAAAGAATGCTCATCATCTGAAACACGCAGCCCCTGATTCGTTGTCAGCTTTTTCCCCGTATCATCCACCCGGTAGGCTTCTAACTGTTCGTCCTTGCTATTTTTAGAATGCTTGTCCAATTGGATTCATTCCTTCCGTTCTATTATATTTACTCTATTGAATTACCACATATTTTCGACATTGAAACCCTCCTTAGGTTATTCTCCATCCATCAAAAAAGACACTGCTTTAATCAGTGTCCTGTAAGTGCTCTATTCGAGATTGTTATTTACCAGCTAAACTTTCGCCAAGTTTTTGATCACTGTCGAATCCCTGACGATAAGCTTCAGAGGAAACTGATAAATTTCATGAGAATGATAGATTTTCCTGTTGATTTTATCAATCATCACATCCATTGCTTTTTTAGCCATTTCTCCAACTGGCTGCTGAACTGTTGTAATCATTGGATCAAGCAGTTCAGTAATCGCCTGGTTATCAAAGCCTACGACGGCAAGCTCCTCCGGAACGTTCCATCCATTCTTCTTTGCTTCAGAAATGATTCCTGCTGCTACTTCATCAGCACCAGTAAAAACAGCTGTAGGCTTCTCCTTCAGCTCTTTTAATTCATGGAAAACCCTCTTCCCGTCTTCAATATTAAAGGCGTCCCTGAACGCTGCTTTTTCGTCAAAAGGCAGTCCTGCTTCTGCTAAGGCTTGTTTAAATCCTCTTTCCCGATCTTTTGCAACATTGCTTCTGTGGCCTCCGCAGCAATAAGCAATATGTCTGTGTCCCTGATCAATCAAGTGCTTTGTCGCTATGTAGCCTCCAAATGCCTGATCTAATCGGATCATAGGGACTTTTGCATTCTCTTCAAACTCATTGCATAATACGATTGGGCCGTACTCCATATACGGTTCGATTTTACTCCAGTCATTTTCAAGGGATGCAAGGATGACGCCATCAACCTGTTTTGTTTTAAGCAGGTTTAAATATTTAAGTTCTTTAGTTTTGGAATATTGTGTCTGGCAGACAATCAGCTGATAGTTTCTTTCAGACGAAGCAATCTCCAATGACTCAATGAACTGGCTGAAAAAAGGATTAAGAACTCTTGGAATAAACACAGCTATAATTTCAGTTTTTTGATTGCGAAGACTTCTGGCAGAAGAATTAGGCACATAACCAAGCTCTTCCATCGCTTCTAATACAACCCTTTTTTTAGATTCAGATACATACGGATGGTTGTTGATGACTCGTGATACCGTGGTCCTTGACAGTCCTGCAAGTCTGGCAACATCCTCAATTGTAGACACTTGCTTTCCCCCTCATCTCGCGAACGAATGGTGTCCCTATAAAAATGAAATCGTTCTCATCTCCCATTATATTTTAAAATGTAAGGGCTTTCAATATATAAAAAGATTGATTGTTTCTGCACTTATCGTTTAATAATTATTCATTGACTTCTTCTTAACCCTTTTAAATGATTTGTTTAAAAACAGATGCTGCCCTCTAACCGGCACTTTTCAATACAAAAAGCATTTGTGCTCGCAGATCCCTCTGAATATTTCCAGAAAAAAACGCCTAAAGCATATCGCTTTAGACGTTTTTTCATTAGGAAGCGGCCTCTTCTAATTCTTCACTTTTATTCTTTCTTAAAGCAAAGAAGAAATAAACAATAGTACCTATCATCATAGCACCGATAAAGACAGCCAAGATTCCTGCCTGCTGCCACATGAAGGCGAAGTCACCAGATGAGATGACTGCTTTGAAGCCTGAGACTGAGTAGGTCATCGGCAGCCATGCGTTAAAAATCTGCAGCGCATTTGGAATCAGTTCAAGCGGGAATGTTCCTGCGCTTGTTGTAAGCTGTAAAATCAGAATGATGATCGCAGCAAATCTTCCCGGATCACCTAATGTTGTAACTAAGAATTGTACAAGTGTAATAAATGTCAGACTCGTAATAATACTGAACAGGATAAAATATGGAACACTTTGTACTTCAATGTTTAATCCATATAATAAGACCGCATCTGCAAGCAATGCCTGAATCACGCCAATGACTGCGAGAATGCCGAACTTGCTCATAAACCAGCCGATAGCACTTTTAGGTTCGCCAGCCGCCTGTCTCAATGGGAATACAATTGAAAGCAGCAATGCCCCAACAAATAAACCAAGTGACAAAAAGTAAGGTGCGAAGCCTGTTCCATAGTTAGGAACCGCATTTACTTTTTCATCTTTCACTTTTACAGGATCGGAAATCATGTCGTACGTCTTATCTGAAGTGCCAGTGTCTTTTGTCTCTTCTGCAGCTTCTCCAAGTTTAGATGATAGCTCACCTGTTCCTTCTGACAGTTTGCCAACACCTTCATCTACTTTGCCGGCACCGTCTGCAAGCTGATTCGTACCGTCTTGAAGGGCGGATGATCCATCTGCAAGTTTCGAAATTCCTGAGTTGAGTTCACCGCTGCCTGCTGCAAGCTTGGCAGATCCTGCTTTTGCTTCGGCGAATTTCTGATTATATGTTTCTAATCCGTTTGTAAGCTTTTGCTGGCCGGTTAAAAGCTTGCCTGAACCATCGTATAAAGCTTCTTGACCTGCAACAAGCTTATCTATTGCAGTTTCAACCTGTTTTTGCCCTGCTGCAAGCTGCCCGGATTTTTCTGAAAGGGCAGCGGCGCCGGTGCTCAAATCAGAAGCACCTTTTGAAAGAGCCATAGATTTTTCGGAAAGTGTTGATGCGCCTGCTTCAGCCTTTTGAGCTCCTGCTGAAAGCTGTCCAAGACTGCTCTCAAGCTGCTTGCTTCCTTCTGATAATTGATTTACACCCTTTGCTGCCTCAATTAATTTTTGTTTTTCAGCTTCAGGCAAAGGAAGCTTTTCAATTTGAGGAAGCATAACGGCTAACTGATCATTCAAACTAGATAACCCGGCTGATAATTCAGCAGCTCCTGCATGTGCAGCCTGATTTCCGCTCGAAAGTTCATTTAAACCGGTTGAGAGATCTCCTGCACCGGCTGATAATGCTTTGCCTCCGTCAGCCAGCTGATTTAAACCGCCAGACAGTTCTCCCGCACCTGCGCTAAGCTTCGCTGAACCGTCTGTTAACTGTGGAGCTGATTCCTGCAGCTTTTTCATGCCTGCGAGAGATGTACCTAATCCTTCGTTCAGCTTAACGGTTCCTGCTTCAGCTTCAGCAGAGCCGCCCTGAAGCTGCTTTCCGCCGTCCTGAAGCTGACCAAGTCCGCTGTCCAAGCTTTTAATGCCATTTGTCAATTCCTTTGATCCAGCTGATGCACTATTCAGCCCATCTTTAAAGCTGATTGATTTCTCAGCCAAAAGTTGAAGGTTTTCCTTCAGTTTGCCTGATCCGTCTTTCAATTCGCCTACACCGTTATTAATCTCGCTCGCACCGTCACTAGCCTGACCAATACCATCTGCAAGCTTGTCGATGTTTTCAAAAATACTCTCTGCATAGGTTTTCGTAATCGTATTTGAGACTTCTTCTTTTATTTGAGCAACAGCTGTTCCGCCAATCTGCCCTGATAAAAAGTTAAAGCCTTCATTCGGTACGTATTTTAATTCAAGTGACTGAGGGTTTTCATCCATTAGAGTTGTTGCGTTCTTAGAAAAGTCCTCAGGAATTTCAATCATCATATAATATTGTTCATTTTCAAGGCCTCTTACTGCTTCATCCTTTGAGACAAAATCCCATTTGAACTTTGGATTGTCCCTCAAATTATCAACCAGCTCTGACCCAATCTTCAAATCAGTTCCTTCGTAGTCTGCCCCAGTGTCTTCATTTACCACTGCAACCGGCAGCTGATCTAATTGTTCATATGGATCCCAAAAAGCCCAAAGGAACATTCCGGCGTACATCAGCGGAATAAATAAAACAGCAAGTACAGGAATTAAAACTTTTTTGTTGGAAACTAAGGCTTTCCATTCTTTCGCTATTAAGCTCATTCAAAAATCTCCTCCTATAAATATACAAATTGACCAATTTGTTCATTTGGTCAATTCTGTTTAAAAAAATGAGGACCATCTATTTTGACAATCCCTTTAATAAGTAAAGCTGAAAAAGATCTGCTATTTCCGCTTTTTCGAGCGGTTCGTGATTTTTTTCCCAATCGAATATAAGGGAAATGTAAAGCTTTACCATGACGAATGCCGTTACTTCAGGATTGCATTCCCGGAGCTCGCCTTTTGCAATTGCAGCTTCTATCTTTGTTGCAATAAATAGCAGAATCATTTTCTCAAGGCGCTGCACAACCTCCTGGACGGCAGGAGTACCAACATCTGTACTTTCTTGAAAGATCTTGATCGTGAATTGATGTTTTTTCCGAAATTCAAGCAGGCTGTAAAGAGCACGATGTACATTTTCGAAAAAAGGCAGATCATCATCCATTGCTTTTTCTGCTTCTATTTTCATTTCAGCAAGAAGCGTAGTAACAATTTCATCAAAAAGTTCTTCCTTGTTTTTGAAAAAAGTGTAGATGGTCCCTTTGCCCACGTTGGCAAGCTTTGCGACAGAGTCCATTGTTGTAGCCTTATAACCAAATTGTGTAAACGACCTCTTTGCAGCCTCCACAATCAAATGTTTTCGATCAATGCTCAACTGCCTAACCTCCATCCAGAATGACCAAATGACAATTTTGGTCAATTAGTACAGGAATAAATATATCACATGACTTCCCCACAATCAAGATTTAAATAAATGAATCATCAAAAAAACAACTCTCTATTAAAGAGTTGCCTTTTTAAGGTAGTCCAATGCATTAGCTACAGCCATTTTTCCCTGATCAATACAATCTGGGATTCCTACACCGGAAAAGGAAGCACCGGCTAAAAACATTCCTGGATATGAATTCATGATTTTGGTTTTCAAACCTCAAGAATTTCTTCCTGATGACCGACGTTATATTGCGGCATCGCTTCTTTCCATCTTGAAACGACGGTGAAATCCGGTTTTTTATCAATCTTCATGATTTTGTTTAAATCTTCTAAAACAGCGGCAATAATTTCATGATCAGGCTGCTCCACAATCGCCTGATCGCCAGCTTTTCCTACATATGCCCGGATCAGCGCTTTGCCTTCCGGTACCGTATGAGGCCATTTTCGGTGAGTCCATGTACATGCAGTAATCGTGTAATCACCATTTCTGGAAATAACAAATCCTGTGCCATTCCCTGCAATATCAACGTCTTCTTCAGGGAAAGCCATGGCAACAGTAGCGACCGATGTTGAGGGCATTTCCTGCAAATATTGATAATTTTCTTTATCAGGCAGCATGTTCGCGGTCTGGTGATGAGGAGTTGTAATGATAAGGGAATCAGCTTCAATAATCTCCCCATTGCTTAACCGGAGAATATATCCAGCGGTAGTTTTTGCAATGCTTTCTACTTTAACGCCTTTTAAAATCTTTGTATCTGTAAGCTTGCTTTCTGCGGCATCCACCAAACTCTGCAGTCCGCCTTTTACGGTTTGAAAAATACCTTTTTTTCGGGCTGGTTCATGTTTTTGGTTCGATGCAGGCAGTCCTTTTTTCATACCAAGTATCAAGCTGCGGTGATCCTGCTCCACTTTATGAAATTGCGGAAAAGTTGACAGTAAACTCAGCTTGTCTATATCCCCTGCATATATCCCTGAAAGGAGAGGTTCGATCAGATTTTCTACAACTTCATTCCCAAGACGTCTTCTAAAAAAATGACCCAGTGATTGATCACCCGTTTCCCGTTTCGCAGGAAGGATAAAATCGCCGGCAGCTCTTGCTTTCCCCAGAATGGAAAATAACCCTGTCGTAACAAATGGAAGGATTTGTGTAGGGATTCCCATTACGGCGCCTGCAGGTATTGGATGCAGCCGATCTCCTGCAAGGACATATGATCGTCCTGTTGCATTGTTTACAAGCTCTGACTGGAGTCCAACATCTTTAACAAACTGCGGTGCACTTGCTTTTCTTTCTAGAAACGAATCAGGTCCGCGTTCAATGATAAATCCATCTTTATGGACTGTCTGAATTTTACCGCCAAGTCTTGGACTTGCTTCAATCATGATTGACTCTGCCTGCAGGTTGTTTTCCTGTATTTCTTTTTGCAAGTAAAATGCCGCGGATAATCCAGTTATCCCTCCGCCAATGATGACAACTTTCTTTTTCTTGTCAGTCATTGTTTATCGCCTTCTTTTTTGTTTACTTTTGGACTCTCCACAGAAAGAGCCTTACTTTTTCATAGATAGTTCTTTTAAAACAACCGTTGCCAGACAGTCGATGAATTCGTCTTTGGCATTTGGCATTTCCGGTCTGTAATACTTGGCGCCAAGTTCGTCTGCAACAACTTTACATTCATAATCATTATCAAATAAAACCTCTAGATGATCTGCAACGAAACCTACTGGTATATAGACAAACGTGCGGTATCCTTTTTGTTCATATAGATCTCTTGTTAAGTCCTGTACATCTGGTCCAAGCCAAGGTTCAGGTGTATTTCCCGCACTTTGCCAGCCGACTTCATAGTTTTCAATGCCTGCAGCTTCTGCAATCAGATCAGCTGTTTCCTTAAGCTGATTAGGATATGGATCTCCGGCTGCAATAATCTTTTCAGGCAGGCTGTGTGCAGATACAATTAAAACAGCTTTTTCTCGTTCTTTTGAGGTCATTGATGTATATGTTTCTTTTACTTTTTTCGTCCAGTAATCGATAAATTTAGGCTCTTTATACCAGCTCTCAACAGATGTAATCTCTAGTCCGCCCAGATTTTCTGCTTCCTGCTTTGCCCGCCCATTATATGATTTGATGCTGAAAGTTGAGAAATGAGGCGCAAGCACGATGCTGACGGCTTCTTCAATGCCATCTTCTTTCATTTGCTTCACAGCATCTTCAACGAAAGGCTCAATATGTTTAAGTCCCAGGTACATTTTAAATTGCACTTCATCCTGAACAGCATTTAAATGTTCTTCAAGGGACTTGGCTTGATCCAATGTAATTTTAGCAAGAGGAGAAATGCCGCCAATTGCCTCGTAGCGGTCCTTTAAATCCTGCAGCATTTCAGGAGCAGGCGGACGGCCGTGTCTAATATGTGTGTAATAGCGTTCAATGTCTTCCTCTTTATATGGTGTTCCGTATGCCATAACGAGCAGACCCATTGTTTTCTTTGTCATTTTCCTACTCCTCTTTGGTTAGTTATAAGATCTAGTCTTATTTTGCCTTACTCAGGGCAATATTCCAAATCAGATGCTCTCCGCGCGCTTGGCAGTTTTTGTATAATCATGAATAAAACCTGTTAATCTTCTGAGAACATCCGGACTGACAGAAGGGAAAACACCATGTCCAAGGTTAAAAATATAACCGTCCTGCTTCATTCCCTGATCAAGAATGTTTTTAGCACGTTCTTCAATCACTTCCCAAGGCGCAAGAAGGATTGCAGGATCCAGATTTCCCATTAACGTTTTTGTCAGTCCAATAGAGCGGGCCTGATCTACTTGCAGTCTCCAATCAAGACCGACTACATCAAGCGGCAGGTCGTGCCATTCATGTGCAAGATGACTTGCTC
This sequence comes from Bacillus sp. V2I10, assembly GCF_030817055.1. Classification (NCBI taxonomy): domain Bacteria; kingdom Bacillati; phylum Bacillota; class Bacilli; order Caryophanales; family Bacillaceae; genus Bacillus; species Bacillus sp. V2I10. The sequence goes on from NZ_JAUSYV010000001.1 coordinate 4,760,645, forward strand.
CCACACCAAACATAATCATCGGAACATTTTCCTCCTTCATTGAAGTGAAAATGCGTTCCATTACAGGTTTAATAAAGTAACGATAATCCGATTCATTTAATGCTCCGACCCATGAATCAAAAATTTGAATCGCCTTTGCCCCTGCTTTAATTTGAGCCTTCAAGTAAATGATGGTCATGTCTGCAAGCTTATCCATAAGCGCAAACCAAGCTTTCGGCTCTGCGTACATAAATGCTTTTGTTTTGTTGTAGCTTTTAGACGGTCCGCCTTCAATCATGTAGCTTGCCATTGTAAATGGAGCTCCCGCAAACCCGATTAATGGAACATTTAATTGCTCTGTTGTCAGCAATTTAATCGTATCCAGTACATATGGAATGTCGCTTTCAGGGTCGATTTCGCCAAGCTTTTCAACGTCTGACAGTGATCTAATTGGATTATCTATTACAGGACCAATCCCTGACTTGATTTCTACATCTACCCCAATCGATGGAAGCGGTGTCATGATATCCTTATATAAAATAGCCGCATCTACACCATACTGCTCCACCGGCAATCTCGTGACATATGCACAAAGCTCGGGCTGATGTGTAATCTCAAACAGACTGTATTTTTCTTTAATAGCACGGTACTCAGGCTGCGATCTTCCTGCCTGCCTCATATACCATACAGGAACATGATCTGTTTTTTCACCTCTGCACGCCCTAAGGAATGTATCATTAAACTGCTTTGTATCCGTCATAAATCCTCAAATCCACCTTTCTATGTAAAACAAACACGCTATCCTAAGTTTTTGCTTCTTACACTATAACTGTTTCAATCTTGCTTGTATAGATTTCACAATTAAATGTCAAAAAATTGACGTAAAAACCGAAAAGCGGAGCCGACTGTTTAGCTCCGACAGGCAGATAAAAATTCACCGGAAAAGTCCGGGTTTGACTTTTTCGGTGAATTTGTTCTGACCGAGGAGTTAGGAGGCGGAGCTAGACAACACCGAAAAGCGGAATCGCCCGTTTAGCGCAGGCAGACAGATAAGGATCCGGCAGGAAAGGCGCTTTTTGCCTATACTGGCGGAGCCGTTCTGGCCGAGGAGCTGGGCGATGGAGCTAGACAACACCGAAAAGCGGAGCCGGCTGTTTAGCTCCGACAGGCAGATAAAAATTCACCGGAAAAGTCCGGGTTTGACTTTTTCGGGGAATTGTTCTGACCGAGGAGTTAGGCGGCGGAGCTAGACAACACCGAAAAGCGGAGCCGGCTGTTTAGCTCCGACAGGCAGATAAAAATTCACCGGAAAAGTCCGGGTTTGACTTTTTCGGGGAATTGTTCTGACCGAGGAGTTAGGCGGCGGAGCTAGACAACACCGAAAAGCGGAGCCGGCTGGTCAGACCCGACAGACAGATAAGGATCCGGCAGAAAAGTCCGGTTTTGACTTGACTGCCAGATCCTTCAAGGGCTTAGCGCAAAACCAGACATCTGCCAAAATTAAATCTAATAAAAGCTGAAATACTGCCTGCTATTAAGGAGCTGATGTAAATAGTTTTGGTTTTACAGGTTTTGAGCCTTTGCCTTCTTGTTCAGTTTGCTCATTATAAGGAACAACTTTATAGGAAGCCTCTGAGAAAAGGTTAGAATAAGGGATTTCATATGAATCTTTTCCTTTAACATAACCAACAAGCTTGTCCTCATTTCCTATTGTTTCATAAATCCTGTAGACGACACGGTCATCCTCCTGAGCTTCCCAGTTCAGTGTGACGGTGAATAAACCAAGCGGCTTGAAAGTATATTTTGCGTCAACCGCACCCAGGTTTTTCAGTCTGATTGGTTCTTCCAAATCCTCTGCATCTTTTGGAAGGCTGAACGCAACATCCTGATCTTTCGAAGTATTCATCAAGATTTCTTTAAAAAGTCTCGTTGGATAGGAACTGCCATGTGTTAAATGCTGCTCCCGATTTGTCTTATCGTAGCCCATCCAGAGAGCACCTGAGACTTTCGGGGTGTAGCCTACAAACCATGCATCTTTCACAGCGCCTTTTTTATCGACATAAGAGGTTGTTCCTGTTTTTCCGGCAAGCTCACCTTCGTACGAACCTGTCTGTCCTGTTCCGTCGTCAACAACCTCTTGAAGCATCCTCGTCATATTCCATGCAGTCTGGGAAGAAAAGATACGCTTTTTCTCTAGTTTCACTTCACCAATTCTTTTTGACTCACGGTCCTCTATCTTTTGGATAACAAACGGCTCACTATAAACTCCATACTCAGCAAAAGATCTGTAGGCATTTGCAAGCTGCAGGGGTGAAACCCCGTCCTTTAATCCGCCGAGGGCAATCGAAAGACCGTTATCCTCTATTGAAAGACCCGACTTCTCGAGGTACTTCTTGCTTTTTGAAATGCCGATTTCATTTAATGCCCATACAGCTGGAGCATTTTTAGAAGCAGCAATGGCGTCATACATGGTTACTTCTTCATCATATTGCTGATCATTATTTTTTGGCTGATACCCGTTATATGAAGCCGGTTTGTCCTCAAGAAGAGAATATGGGCCGAATTCGTCTTCCTCCATTGCCGGGGCATATACGGCAAGCGGCTTAAAAGTTGAACCCGGCTGTCTTTTAGTATTGACGCGATTAAACCCTTTTTGTGTATAATTTCTGCCTCCGATCGCAGCCAGAACCCCTCCGGATTTATTATCAAGAAGGACAAATGCTCCTTCTGCATGCTGATCTGTTCCCGGAAAATATTCTTCTTTTTTGAACAGCTCGTAGGCTGTTTCCTGCATTTCCGTATTTATAGGAACCGTGACCGTATAGCCTCCCCGCATTAACTCTTCATTAGATAAAGCATATCTTTCTTTTGCTTCGTCCATGACCATATCAATGTATGTTATAAGCCACGGCGTTTCGGATTCTTCCGAGATGTTTAAACCCAGCGTCTTCCCTTGTGAGCGGACGACTTCTTCAGGTGTCAGATAATTCTGATCGCCCATCAAACTTAAAATCGTATCACGGCGCTCTTTGCTTTTTTCAGGATGAAGAATCGGGGAATAATTCGAAGGTGCTTTTGGGAGACCCGCAAGCATTGCTCCTTCTTCGACCGTCAGATCCTTTGCATCCTTATTGAAATAATAAAGTGCAGCGCTTTGAATGCCGTATGCACCATGACCGAAATACACCTGATTTAAATACATTTCAAGCAGTTTATTCTTACTGTATTTATTTTCAAGACTCATGGCGATGGCAGCTTCTTTTGTTTTTCTTAAAAGAGACTTCTCATTAGAGAGAAACGTATTTTTTGCAAGCTGCTGAGTAATTGTGCTTCCGCCCTCTACTTTCTGGCCTGCAATCAAATCTTTATACAAAGCTCTCGTTATAGCCTTCATATCAATTCCATTATGTTCATAAAACCGTTTATCTTCTACAGCAATAAATGCATTGCGTACATGTGCCGGAATCTCTTTTATCGTGACAGGCTCGCGGTTCTGCAAATACAGCTCTGCGACCTCGCTGCCTTTTAAATCCACTAAAGTAGTTGTCGAATCCATAACTAGCTTTTTCTCATCAATTGAATAATCGCCGATCACTAAAATAAGCAGGTAGACTGCAAAAGAAATAATAGCTGTTGAAAGCGCAACAGTTGCTGAAAGGATGATTTTTTTCCGCATGCCATCACCTACAATTCGTTTAATTTAGATAAGCTTATTATTGTTAAAAAAAGGAATGAATATGTACAACGGAGGCTGAAAATAGCAATAATTGTGCAATCATTGTTATAATGAAACAAAAAGAGGTGAATGTAAAATGAATTTTTATGTCACATTTGGAACTGCAGACTATTTAGCTAAAACGGCATCTGGACATCAAAATGAAAAAATGCTTCTTATGCAAAATGAGGATAAAGGGATTCTATTACATGAAAGCGATGCCCCTTCCCTTTTTAAGGAGCCTAAAAAATACGAGGTTCTTGATGGCGCGGGTGACTTCCAAAAAGGAAGCTATGCTGTGCTGAACAATATCCCTGTATCTGATGAAGGAAAGCCTCTCTTTGAACAGCGCTTCAAAGAACGGGCCAGAATGATTGAAGGCGAGCCGGGATTCGTCGCGATTCGCGTCCTTAGACCTGTAAAAGATGATACATATGTCATTCTTACTCTATGGGAAGATGAATCCTCATTCAAAAACTGGCAGCAATCAAAATCCTTTGAACAGGCTCATAAAAAAAGAGGGACAAGCGAAGGTGTGGACCAAAAAACGATTTTCCCAAGACCTTCTTACGTTACAGTCTACCATGCTGTATCTGAATAAATGAAAAAATTGAACCCCTCGCATTTAGCGCGGGTTTTTTATTTCAAACATAAGATTTTTGAACACATCAGTCCTAGCGCTGCCTCCTAACTCCCTGGTCATAACGGCTCCGCTTTTCTTGTGACAATATTTCCTTGGAAATGACAGCATTCTACTAAAATACTGCCCCCTATTCTTTATAAAATAACAATCACACCCTGCTATGCCGGACATAACCTGTATTACAGGAATTTAGGCATATACAGGAGTGATTACTTATGGGAGCTGAGTTAACGCTCATACATTGGTTTTATGTGTTTTTTATTATAAGCATCATAGGCTTTATGCTTTTTAGAAGAGATACAACAGTGATCAGCATTATTGGAATCATTGTCATTTCTTTTGTTGCAAGCCACTCTATGAGTCATTCAATTACAAGTGTCTTTAACAGCTTCATTTATGCTATTACTGAGCTGCTCCCTACAATCCTTGTTATCTCTATCATTGTTTCAATGAGCAAGATTTTAGAAATAACCGGAATCAATGAATCCATGGTGTCGCCATTTACGAAAATCATTCGCAATCCAACGCTTGCCTACTGGACAATTGGACTATTAATGATGACGATTTCTTGGTTTTTCTGGCCTTCGCCCGCTGTTGCCCTGATTGGCGCCGTACTGCTTCCTGTTGCCATTAAAGCAGGGCTCCCGGCATTAGGGGCAGCAATGGCCATGAACTTATTCGGCCATGGAATTGCTCTCTCAGGCGACTTTGTCATTCAAGCCGCTCCAAAACTTACTTCAGATGCAGCCGGTCTTCCGATTACTGATGTAATCAGCGCGTCAATTCCGCTCGTTATTGTGATGGGGACAGTTACAACCTTAACAGCTTATTGCTTCTTAATGAGAGATATGAAGCTTGGAAAGTCTTTCCCTTCTCTTACAATGCCAATCTCTGCTGAGAAAAAAACGCAGCTGCTGACAGGCAGGATGAAACTGTTTATGGCCTTGTTTATCCCTATATTGTTTGTGATTGATATTCTTCTAATGATTAAGCTTAACTTGCAGGGCGGAGATGCAACAGCTTTAATCGGAGGAACAGCGCTTGTGATTCTGCTTTCCGTTTGTTTGCTTGCCCATAAAAATGCAAGTCTTGAAAAAACAACCGGATACATGATTGAAGGGTTTCAGTTTGGCTTTAAGGTGTTTGGTCCTGTCATTCCAATTGCAGCTTTCTTTTATCTGGGAGATGCCGGATTTATAAAAATTGTCGGCGACTTTTTGCCAAAAACTTCACAGGGAATAGTCAATGACCTCGGGGTTGCTCTCGCATCTGTTGTTCCATTAACAAAAGAAATCGGTGCTATTACACTGACTGGTGTTGGCGTGCTTACAGGTCTTGATGGCTCTGGGTTTTCAGGTATATCGCTTGCAGGCTCAATAGCCAGCTTGTTTGCCTCAGCAATTGGTACGGGAGCTGCTACTTTAACCGCATTAGGCCAAGTCACAGCCATCTGGGTGGGAGGCGGAACACTCATTCCATGGGCGCTGATTCCTGCTGCTGCCATTTGCGGAGTCGATCCATTTGAACTCGCAAGACGAAATATTCTGCCTGTGACCATTGGGTTGATTGTGACAACGATTGTGGCTATGTTTCTTATATAAATAGAAAAAGTAACGTCCCAAGTTCATTTATCCACCTATAATTGACTTTTATCAACCGAATTTACGAAATTTATCCACCAAAGCTTAAAATGACCAGCATCCAGAGATAAAGACCGTCATATAAATAGAGGCACTCCCGAAAGAGTGCCTCTTTGAATTGCGTCCGAACTGTTTCAAACAGATACACCGCTCTTTTTGCTTCTTGCAGCAAAAAGAAATTCATTCAGTTTGTCATAGACCGCAATCACAAAAATTAAACAAATCAGACCAATGAAATATCCGCCAATCACATCAGATAAAAAATGAGCATTCGTGACAACTCTGCTCATGCCGATCAGCAGCATCAGAATGCCGACAGCAGCGTAAAGCCACCTTCTTACTGCTGCTGACGCTATTTTCCCTGCAAGCAAATAGATTAAAAACCCATAGAAAATAACTCCGACCATTGCATGTCCGCTTGGAAAACTGAAGCCTTCTTCAATATGCAGGGGTTCAAGAGGCCTTTCACGCCCAAAAAAGCTTTTTAGTGCTTTGTTCAGAAGGTTTCCCAGATAAACAGCCAAAACAATCATTAGCGGCTGAAGAATATGCTTATATAAAAGTGCTAGTAAGATAGCGGCAAGAGCCAGTAAGCTTATGATTCCTGTTTTCGAAGCAAGGAATCCTATACCATCTAAAAAAGAAAGCAGGAAATTTGAGTTGTGAACCCATGAAACGGCCTCACGCGCAGCTGCATCTGCCTGCTTTGTAAATGCAGTATCCATCGAAAGAAGGATTCCGGCTGTAAGAATAAGAAAATATGCAATCAAGTAACTTTTTTTCATCTTTTACCCCTTCCGAACTTTATTCTTGTAATTTTCAAACAATTTATCTAGAATTTATTGTAATATCTGTATTTATTTTATCTTATTAGGGATTTGATGAATATAAGTCTTAAAAAAGAAAGGATGAGATTTTTGTACACTGACATATGTTCAGATTTAGATGCGAGTTTTGAAGAAATGGTGGAGATCAGACGCTACCTTCATATGCATCCGGAGGTTTCATTCCAGGAATTCAAAACGGCAGCCTACATCGCCGAGTTTTATCACAAGCTTGGCATTGAAGCCAGAACAGGTGTAGGCGGAAACGGAGTCGTTGCTGTTATAAAAGGTGATTTGCCTGGAAAGACCATTGCTCTCCGTGCCGATTTTGACGCTCTTCCTATAGGGGATGAAAAAGATGTTCCTTATAAATCGACTGTCCCGGGTGTAGCACATGCCTGCGGCCACGATGGCCACACTGCAGCATTACTTATACTAGCAAAGATATTACATAAACACAGCAGTACTCTTGAAGGCAGCGTAGTATTTATTCATCAGCATGCTGAAGAATATGCACCGGGCGGAGCGGTTTCCATGATTGAAGACGGCTGCTTAGACGGGGTTGATGTCATCTTCGGAACTCATTTATGGGCAGGAGAACCAACCGGGAAAATTCAATATCGTGTGGGCCCTATCATGGCTGCTGCCGATCGGTTCCAGATTACGATTAATGGAAAAGGCGGACATGGCGCACAGCCTCATAAAACGAAAGATGCAGTTGTTATCGGCTCCCAGCTTGTCCTGAACCTGCAGCAGATTGTGAGCAGAAAAGTTGATCCAGTTCATTCAGCGGTCGTCTCTGTAGGATCCTTTGTGGCTGAAAATCCTTTTAATGTCATTGCAGATTCTGCGGTGCTGATTGGAACGGTCCGTACTTTTGAGGAGGATGTGCGAACTTTGATTGAGGAAGAAATTGAACGTGTGGTCAAAGCTTCCTGCGCCCTTTATGACGCTGACTACGAATATCATTTTGAGAGAGGCTACCCCGCTGTAGTCAATCACCGCGAGGAAACAGAGCAGCTTGCAGATCTTGCTTCAAAAGTGCCCGGTGTTCAAATTGTCGAAGAAAGCCCAATGCAAATGGGCGGCGAAGACTTTGCTTATTATCTGCAGCATGTTAAAGGCACGTTCTTTTTCACTGGAGCGAAACCAACTTATTCAGAAACAGCTTATCCTCACCATCATCCTAAATTCGATATTGATGAAAAAGCTATGCTGATCGCAGCAAAAACATTCAGTTTGGCATTATTGACTTATCAGTCTGAACACAATGCTGTTTCGGCTGAGAAATAAGTATTAGAATCCAAAAGAGTGCGATTTAAAATCGCACTCTTTTCATTTATTCATAATTCGAAGCCGATAACAATTCATTGCCGTTTCACCTAAATGCCGGACAAGGTGGTAGTTCGCTACACCGCCGACAACTGCGCCGATTCCCGGCATGATCTGCAGCAGTTTGACAAGGTCGATGTGATCTCTGTATTCCTGCTGAAAGGTTTGCCAGTCAATCTCTTTCAGTTCATTTTTTCTTTTGTCCCAGTTTTCAATCAGCTCGAACGTATTTCTTCGATGCTCGTCACTGGAATAAGCCAATTGAAAGACATAGAGTAAAAACAGTCTCTCTTCATATTGTTTTGGGTCAAACCCGTATAAAGTCGCAATTTCAAATAAGCACTTCATTTTAATGCCAAGGAGTAAAGGAAAGTCAGCAGCCGACCCGAAAATTCCGCCGGCCCCGGTTCCTGCTCCTTCTACGGCAGCAGTCTTTTGGAAGGTGCCGATAGTTTGCCTGACTTTCTTTTCTTTTTCTTCAAGTGTCAGTCCTTCCAGCTTCTTTTCGCTTGTTGTGAGGTTTGATCCCGCAAGTGTTGCCTGCACCATCTTTTTAATGCTCTCCGTAATGATGGCATGAACTTTTTCCGGAATGTGCTCATTAATCTTCATTTGTGTTTTTTTAGAAACACGTTCAAACATGGAGGACTTTCTCAGCAATTTCTTTTTCCACTGAAATAGATCCTCTTCCAGCTGTTTTTCATAAATCATCTGTATCAGCTGCCTTTACACTAGAATACGCTGGCATCCATTTTCACCAGCCTTGATTTCACATAAAGATAAACAAACCCATAGACAAAAATAAAACCGGCTGCAAAGAGAATCAGAGCAGGGATGATATTCCCCGAAAGCAGAGCGATCAGAGTTAATATCACGTGCTGGCATATTACCATGATAAACAGGAGTTTAAGGAATTTTGCTTTTTTAAACTGCGGCTGAACCGGATATAAGTCCGGCAGAGCAAGCATGTCGTAATGCTTATAAAGTCCGATCATTTGAATCCCGGTTAAATAAAGAACAAGAATAGCTATCGCGAGCACACTAAACTGATTTGTCGGGATAATATAGAGGACGATTCCCCCGATAATTGTCAGACGCAAAAAGATGCCCAGATAATCATTGGAACGAAAGAATGCCCTTGTATATAAATAACTGTACATGCTTTCCTGTTTGTATTTAACAAACGCAAGCAGCCCGTCTAAATACTTTCTGCGCTTTGCTTTTTTCTTTAGCTTTGGAACATCTGTAAAGAGGTTTGCGATTCTATAGAAGGACTGCTTTTTCTCAAGCTCCAGGTCAATCAGCTTCTCCCATTTAACTCCTTTTGCTTTAGTGGCTTTGTGAAAATAAATGTAGAGCACTGCCATAACTCCATACATAATGAATACATAAATATAGGCCTTTGACAGCAAAAAGAAAATGGTTAATGCATTTATTGCCAGACGGATAATAAAATCATATATTTTTGCTGACGGTTCAGTATAAAAGGATATTCTGAAATTCAGCATTAAATTCCAGCCTTTTACAAGAAGGGTTTGAATACAGATAATCAGGTAGTCTGTCCCGGATAAGCTCTCAGCCCTGAACAGCATGGGTGCGAGCACTAATGCTGCGATCAAAAACACATACAGCTGACTAAAGAAACTGTATGCAAGAGCTTTTTGAAAATAGCCGGCCATTTTTTCTTCCAGCGGCAAAAGAAAAACTAAATCAGGTTCTTTTAATAGCGTCCGGACACTCGATGCCGTAATAATCAGAGCAAATACAGCCGTTAATATCGCAAGTACCGGAAAGTCATCTGGCATTGATTTCAGCCACTCCTGATAAGAGAGAGCACCGCCTGCTCCCAAGAATACAAGAACAAAAATTAAATGGTCATTAAACATATATTTTGTATAAGACTGCACTTCTTTTAGATGAGCCTCTAATCGGGTTTTCCATATCTGATCAATGCTGCTCATTTTGATCTTCCTTCGTGAGCTGGATATACAAATCATCAAGCGTCGCGTCCCTCATTCCAAACTCCGACCGGAGCTCCTCAAGCGACCCTTTTGCTCTGATTTTTCCATTATGCAGAATAATAAACGCATCACAGTAGCGTTCCGCTGTTGCTAAAATATGTGTTGACATTAAAATTCCCGCTCCGTCTTTTTTCGCTTTGTTCATCATCTCAAGCAGCGCATTGATAGCGAGCGGATCAAGTCCGACAAATGGCTCGTCAATAATGTAGAGCTCAGGCTCAACTAAAAACGCACACATAATCATGACTTTTTGCTTCATGCCTTTTGAAAAATGACTTGGAAACCATTTTAGTCTTTTTTCCATTCTGAATTCAGACAATAATGGGTGAAGACGCTGTTTAAACGTTTCCTGACTAAGTCCATACGCCATCGCCGTGAGCTCCAAGTGCTCATAAAGCGTTAATTCCTCATAAAGAATCGGTGTTTCAGGAATAAATGAAAATTGGCTTCGGTATTCAGTCGGCTGCTCGTGAAAGGAAATGCCGTTAATGGCAATTTCTCCATTATGCGGCTCCATTAACCCGATCACATGACGGATTGTTGTGCTTTTTCCGGCTCCGTTTAAACCAATCAGACCGACAATTTGGTGCTTTTCAATTTCAAACGATATATCTTTTAAGACAGGATTGCGTGTGTATCCTCCTGTCAGGTGATTTACTTTTAATAAGCTCATGTTTTCGTCCCTTCACCGTTTTCTTTTATTTTAACAAATCACGCGGCACTTTTGCTAATTTACGATGCATAATCAATTCTCTTCCGGACATCATAATGTGTGTAGAGGAATGCAGCTGTCACAGACATTCAGTTCAAATGAGGTGTGTGTTAAAGACAGTTTATGTTAAGGAATCCTTGAGTAAGTTAACATTGAAAAAATGATGATCAATTTCCATTTCGAGATGAGGTGTCTACGGGCCGTTACTTTTCGTAATAGATGCTCATATATAAATTCATTTTGTGAATGAGGTGTTCGTCAAAGACCGTTTACTGATTTGTTAAGAGTTTATCCTTTATATGATTTTCTTAACTAGGGGATGGTTGCTTTGAACAATGTTTAACAACAATTATTCACTCTTTTTTTCCTTCATTTCCAAGCAAATGAGGGAAATGACAAAGAGTTTTGTGAGCCTTAATCTTTAAGCTGCGCCAGTTTGCTTCCTCTGCAGGACAGGATGATCTTTTTGATCATCCTGTTTCTTTTTAAGTTTAGGAAAGTGAAAAGGCTGCGAATTGATGGCAAGCAAAAGCGCCTGATTCCACGGTCAAAACGAATCCGCCATGCCTTCGCAAAAAGGCGCTTGCGCTTTTCTTAAGTGATTTTATCTCTCAATTATTTATGGTAAAATACGGTTAAGATTCAGTTTATATTGAGAAAGGGATGAAACATGATGAGCGGATGTATTTTCTGTAAAATTGTGAACGGAGAGATTCCGAGTGCAAAGGTTTTTGAAAACGAACATGTGGTTGCTTTTCTGGATATTAGTCAAGTGACAAAAGGACATACACTGGTTATTCCAAAAGTACATAAAGAAAATATTTACGAGCTAACACCGGATATTGCACGAAATGTATTTGAAGTCGTTCCAAAAATCGCCAATTCCATTAAAAAACAATTCGAGCCTATCGGCATGAATATTCTTAATAATAACGGCGAAAAAGCCGGACAATCTGTGTTTCACTACCATATTCACCTGATTCCCCGCTATGGAAAGGGCGATGGATTTGGCGCTGTCTGGAAAACGCATACAGAAGAATATACGCCAGAAGACTTAAAGCAAATCGCTTCATCCATTCAGGAAGGCTTGCTCTAACCCCCGCATCATGCGGGTTTTTTTGTTGATTGTAATATTTTTTTAAAATTCCGACTCCAACCCCCTTTTTCATGTTAGGATAATAAAAAGTATTTAATCATGCAACGCGACAAAGTAAGGAGTGTCATTTTCCCATGAAAAGAACGTATAACTTTAACGCAGGGCCAGCAGCAATCCCTCTTGCTGTTTTGGAAAAAGCGCAAAGCGAACTAGTTGATTTTAACGGAACAGGCATGTCAGTCATGGAGCTGAGCCACAGAAGCAAACCTTATGAAGAAGTTCACAACCGCGCTGCCTCTTTAATGAGAGAACTGATGGAGATCCCTGAGGATTATGAAGTATTATTTCTTCAAGGCGGGGCAAGCCTTCAGTTTGCCATGATTCCGATGAACTTTTTAAAAGACGGGTCTTCTGCCCATTTCATCATGAGCGGAGTCTGGTCTGAAAAAGCACAATCAGAAGCAGGCAAACTCGGAAGCACGACTATCATTGCAACAAGTAAAGAAGATCGTTATACATATATTCCGGAAAGCTTTGAGGATCCTGAAGAAGGAAGCTATGTACACCTAACCTCAAACAACACGATCTACGGCACACAGTGGCAAAAATTCCCTTCAACAAAACTGCCTTTAATTGCTGACATGTCAAGTGACATCATGAGCAGGGAAATTGACGTCAGCCGTTTCTCGCTTATTTATGCCGGAGCTCAAAAAAACCTTGGCCCTTCAGGTGTTACAGTCGTCATAGTAAAAAAAGAAATGCTTGAGAATGCAAATGAGGGTATCCCTGCTATTTTGAAGTACAGCACACATTCAAAGCAGAATTCCCTATACAATACACCTCCTACATTTGCAATTTACATGCTTTCCCTTGTTCTGGAGTGGATGCAGGATAAAGGCGGTTTAAAAGCGATTGAAGATCTGAATAAGAATAAAGCAAGCCTGCTTTATTCGTGCATCGACCAAAGCGGCGGCTTCTATAAGGGACACGCAAAAAAGGATAGCCGATCAGCAATGAATGTTACTTTTACTCTTAAAGATGAAAATTTAACGAAAGCTTTTCTAAAAGAATCCATTGAAAAAGGCTTTTCAGGTCTCGGCGGACACCGGTCGATTGGGGGCTGCAGGGCTTCCATTTATAATGCAGTGCCCTTGGAAGCGTGCGAGGCACTTGCTGAGTTCATGGCTGAATTCCAGAAAAAGCACGAATAATTATTTTTACAAGGTCTGAAATACCTGTTATACTTTTTGTAAGTTCTCCTGCAATAAGACATAGGTCATTATTGGGGAGTTCAAAAATAAGAGCTTAGTCTGAGGAGAGTTGAGAAATGAATACAAAAGTTTTAGTCGTTTTATCTTTATTTGTCGCAATGGGACTGGCATTGCACGGAATTATCCCGCCATTTTTCAGTGGGATGAAGCCAGATATGATGCTCACTATGATGTTCTTAGGCATCCTGCTGTTCCCAAACATTCGCAATGTGTTTTTACTTGGAGCCGTTACTGGTGTCCTGTCCGGTTTAACAACTAGTTTTCCAGGCGGACTTCTGCCGAATGTCATTGATAAATTTGTGACTGCATTTGTCTTTTATCTTTTAGTTATTGTAATGAAGAAATTTGCTGCATCCACTGCTGGAGCAGGAATCCTGACAGCGGTCGGAACACTTGTTTCCGGTACTGTTTTCCTGACAGCCGCATTATTCATTGTCGGTCTTCCGGGCGGTGCAGGATTTATGGCATTATTCATAGCAGTTGTCTTGCCGGCAGTTGCCCTTAATACCATCGCAATGGTTTTCATTTATCCGATTGTACAGACTATATTGAAGCGTTCTAACATCGCTGTTGAATAACATATAAGAAAACCCGATCCTTGCCGGTCGGGTTTTTTGTGAAAATCTATCAAAATGAAGCCTATTGGAAAGAATAGAATAAAATGCCGATCATCAGTGCAAGTACGCCGCCTCCTGCAAGCACAGCAGCTTTTTGGTGGACAACATGTTTTGGCGGATAGGATGCTGATTGCTGCGCTAGTTTGAGGTAATGAAAAGCCCCTATGAAACAAAGCAAGCTTATGGTGAAAAATAGAAAGATAACACCAGCCAAGCTCCTCCCCCCTTTTACTCATATCTATGCAGAGGCATCACAAGCTATGTATAAAACAGCGTTTATCTATCCTGACAGGGGGTACTTATATAAGAAGGACTTTCCTGTTCCTTTCTTGAAAAAGTACATACAATTATTCTCAAAATGGAGTGATACCTATGGCAAAAGGAAAATCATTAATGGCTGGTCTTTTAGTTGGGAGCGTTATTGGAGGTTTAGCAACAATCCTCTCCGCCCCTTCTTCCGGAAAAGAGTTGCGCAGCCAGTTAAAGCAAAATAAACAAAAACTCGAAAATATTTTAATTCAGCTGAAAGATGACAGTGTATCGCTAAAAGAGCAAGTGGTAAAAACAGCTAAAGAAAGTGTTGTAGTCCTAAAAGATGTAACAGCTGATCTCCAAAAATCAATTCAGACTTGGCAAGAAGAAATTGAGCCTCATAAAAATGAACTTCAAAAAGAAATTAATGAAATCGAACAGAAAATTAAAGAATTAGAGCAAACTTTAAACAAATAGAATATTTTTGCAGACAAAGCAATTAACTTGTACGAGCGGCAGATTTTCTCACATGCCGCTCTTTTTTTTACCTAAAAATTCAACGCTTTTCCTAAGCTTTTAAGATTTATTTAAAAATTTTGTAAATTTAATCTTTATTAATCTTTATTTTATTGGCATAATAGAATATAAGAGCAAAAGAGAAAAAGTAGGTGACTGGGGATGAAACGTAACGAACAGGATTATTCTATAAAAGAAGCGCTTTTATTCAGCCAGAGAATCGCGCAGCTCAGCAAAGCTTTGTGGAAATCCATCGAAAAAGACTGGCAGCAATGGATTAAGCCCTATGATTTGAATATCAATGAGCATCACATCTTATGGATTGCTTATCATTTAAAGGGTGCTTCTATTTCAGAGATTGCTAAATTTGGAGTGATGCATGTATCGACTGCATTCAACTTTTCAAAGAAGCTTGAAGAGAGAGGCTATCTTGAGTTTTCGAAAAAGCAGAATGACAAACGCAATACGTACATTCAGCTGACGGAACAGGGAGAGGAAATACTGCTTAAGCTTTTAGAAGACTATGATCCAAGCAGAAACGCTGTCTTTAAAGGCGCTCTGCCGCTTCAAAACCTATATGGGAAATTCCCTGAAATTATGGAAATGATGTGTATCATACGAAACATATACGGTGATGACTTTATGGAGATCTTCGAACATTCCTTTACGAATATTGAGAAAGAATTTGTTGAGGAAAACCGGAAGCTTAAAAAACGGAAAGATCCTGCTGCTGAAACAGCTTCAGCTATTTCCGAATAATTTTTTTGAATTCTGTCATCAGCGGCACATACATTCCCTGCTTATGCAAGGCAAGAATCGTATCATCAACTGAAAGCTTATGATTCAGCTGTCCGGCGAAAAGAGTAAGGAGACTCATGTAATCGAGGAGTCCTTGCTCTTTTTGTTCTGAAAGCATTTGCTCAAGTTCCGCGCAAATGCGATGTATGTCCTCAATTTCTTCAGCAGATAAACCTGTTTTCATGACCGACAGATAAAAAGGGTATTTCTCCGCGTCAACCATCTTTACAAGCAACCTCTGGTAGTACTCCAAATTTGCCATTCGTTTTTCCAAGGATTCCACTAAGGTTCACTTCTTTCTTTCTTTCTTTCTTCTTCGTTTATTTATTTTAAATCATTCTTCTCTTTTTCGAAAGTTTCTTATTTTGTAAAACTTTACTTTTTATTTTAATCGCTTACACGCAAAATTTCATATTGCTTTTTCCAACTTAACATCGTAAAGTATGTAAGGACTTGATCAATCATGCACCCGCATAAACATTTATAACTTTCGGACGGTGATTTAAATGAATTGCTGGAAAACCATTAATCTTTCAAAAGATTATGGATTCTATAGACTTTTTATAGTCTCTGTATTAACAATGATGATTACCTTTATTAGCATATATTTACCGCTTGTGGTTGTTTTTCCTTCTATCCAATTAAAAGAAGATTATTTTTTCTTATTGCTGCTGTTTATCGCATGCATCGTGCCATGTCACAAACTGCTTCATGCCCTGCCTTTGTGGATGTCCGGATACCGCGTATCACTTAAACTGAAGTTCCAGTCTTTCATTCCGATTCTTTTTTTGAAAACAAACTGCAATGTAAGCAAAGCCAATATGCTGCTGTCTCTTATTACACCTTTTATAGTTGTCACTTCATTTATGACTGCAGGACTGATTCAATTTCCTTCTTATTTGCACTACTTTTGTTTGGGAATTGCCTTTCATACAGGGTTGTGTATCACTGATTTTATTTTTTTGAGCCAGCTATCCAAAGCTCCGAAAGCCTGTTTCATTGAAGAAGCCGATGAAAGCTTTGAAATTTTATTTCAGAAATGAATAAAAACAGTTCTGGACATATGGTTAAGCAGTTTATTTAGAATGAATATGATATGCTTATATATATAAGAAAAGCCTCTCTTTCAGGAGAAGCTTTTCTTTTGCTATTTATTAGGAGTCATCGCTATCTTTTTCATCATTTTTTTGGTAATGTAATATGTATCAGTGAGGAGAGGGGGAATCTCATATGATAGCATTTTTCATTTTGTTTGCCGTGTTCATTTTATTCTATATAAATAAATTGACCAATACGCTTTGCCTGGTCCGAGAGATTCCTGAAGACCGACAAACAAAAGTATTCCGGACAATCAACGTCCTGATTACCATTTTATTAGTTTCTTCTTACATAGAAATCTTATTTACTTAGATTTCACCATTATAAAAAGCTGCATGCAATCATTAGCACACAGCTTATACAATCATAGCTGACAGGTTAATCTGTCAGCTATGTTTATTTTGGCTTACAGCCAAGCAGCACCAACAATGATCAATAAGATGAATAAAACAACGATTAACGCGAAGCCTCCAGCGTATCCTCCCATAATGACACCTCCTTTATGCGTCGGTAAGTTATTCTATGCACGATCATCATGTAACGAATAGGCATATATCATTTGTTTTAAGCAATCTTTATTAAAAAATCTAAAGCCCTTATTGCTTCCTAGCAAATGTAAGAAGCACCAATAATGATCAACAAAATAAACAGAACAACAAGCAATGCAAAACCGTTTGAATATCCTCCACCCATGTTAAAACCTCCCTTATCGGCGTTCTATACATCATATGGACGGTTTCCCATTTTGACCTAGACGAATGCCCTGATTACCCTAGTCCTATTGCAAAACTTTTTAGTTCATGGCACAATGTGGTATAGTGTTTCAATTATTAGGCAGTCTTTAAATTAAACAGAAGTAGGAGTTGTATCAGATGAAAAGATTTGCTCTTGCATTAGCAGCAGCATCAAGTGTTTTGGCGCTAGGCGCATGCAATAATAATGACAGCGGTTCCGAGGTCATTGCTGAAACAAAAGCAGGCAATGTAACGAAAGACGAATTTTATGAAGCAATGAAAGACCGCTTCGGAAAAGATGTTCTGACAGAGCTTGTACATGAAAAAGTTTTAAGCAAAGAATACAAAGTTTCTGACGAAGAAGTAAATAAAGAAATTGACAATTTAACTCAGCAATACGGCCCTCAATTTGAAGCAGTCATTCAGCAGCAAGGTGAAAAGACTGTTAAAGATATGGTGAAAGTCGATCTGCTTCGCAAAAAAGCAGCTGAAAAAGAAGTGAAAGTAACAGAAGAAGATACAAAAAAATACTATGAAAGCCTAAAAGGCAAAGTACAAGCAAGCCACATCCTCGTTGAAGATGAAAAAACAGCAAAAGAAATTAAAGCCCGTCTTGATAAAGGCGAAAAGTTTGAGGATTTAGCGAAGGAAGCTTCTAAAGATCCATCTGGACAAAACGGCGGAGACTTAGGCTGGTTCGGCGAAGGACAAATGGTGCCTGAATTCGAAAAAGCAGCATTTGCCCTTAAAGAAGGCCAAGTAAGCGAGCCTGTAAAATCTGAATTTGGCTACCACATCATTAAAGTGACAAAAACGGTGAAGCCATATGAAGAAATGAAAAAAGAACTTGAAGCAGATGTAAAAAAACAAAAAACAAGTCAGCCTGATGCTGTTCAGGGAGCATTGGACAAAGCTCTTAAAGAAGCAGACGTTCAGGTTAAAGACAAAGAATTAGAAGATACATTCAAAGCACCTGCGGCTCCTGCAGAGCCTGCTGAAGGACAATAACAGCAAAACTCCCCCATTTTAAAAATGGGGGAGTTTTTCACATTTCATCATCCTGATTTTTTCTTCGAATCTCACGTTCCTTAAGCATTCTTTCAATATAAACATTACCCTCTTTTTCTATATACGCTTCCTCAACAATCTTCTCTTTCCTTGTTGTTGAAAAAGCCATGTAACCGCTGTATAAAATCCCAAGTATACAGAGGTAAACCCACCACGGCAGCAAGATCATTCCCGCTTCCCCCTTTTCATTGACAAGCCCTTTACTGCACTATATGAGGATCTCGATCCATTTATACATGATTTTTAGAAGATGAAAAGAGAACTTGTTATGATTCTTGGATGCAATAAATCGTGATAGTCATTTTATTTTTTTCCGGGACTCTCAAGCTTTATTCCGAAGCTTTTCATAGAGCTTTTAACTTAATTCCGGGACTTTTTAACTTAATTCCGGGACTTTCACACTTTATTCCGGGACTTTTACACTTAATTCCGAGACTTTTCAACTTAATTCCGAGACTTTCACACTTAATTCCAAGACTTTCACACTTAATTCCGTGACTTTTCAACTTAATTCCAAGACTTTCACACTTTTTTACGAGTTTCCGAGACTTCAAGCTTTATGCCGATTTTCAAGTAACAGCAAAAAAAGCCTTTCTTCAAAGAAGAAAGACCCTCCTGATTAGTTATGAAACGTTGGTTTGTAAAACGACCGATTATCAAGTGCAAAAACACGTTCCGTATACTCGCCGGGCTTCACCCGCTCTAATGCACGGTCAAGCATGTTCATTTTCGCATCGAGATTATCAATATAATGAAGAATTTCGGCTTCTTTGATCAGCGGCGGTTTAGGGCTACCCCACTCTGCTTTGCCATGATGACTGAGGACAAGGTGCTGAAGGATCACAATTTCTTCTCCCTCAATGCCTAAATGTTCTGCTGCTTTGGCAATTTCATTTACCATGATGGAAATATGGCCGATCAGGTTTCCTTCGACTGTATAAGTTGTGCCAATAGGACCTGAGAGCTCAGTTACTTTCCCAAGATCATGCAGAATGACTCCTGCATAAAGCAAATCTGTATCAAGACTTGGATATAAAGCTGCAATGGACTTTGCTAAATCAAGCATTGAAACAACATGATAAGCTAATCCAGATACAAATTCGTGATGATTTTTTGTAGCAGCCGGATATTCAAGGAATTCACTTTGATGCTTTTTCATGAGATATCTTGTCACACGCTGTATGTTAGGGTTTTTCATTTCGAAAATATATTGTGTTACTTTTTCCATCATTTCTTCTTGTCCAACCGGAGCCGTTTCAAGAAAATCAGATATTTTTACGTTATCCGTGTTTGAGGCAGTTCGGATATTGCGGATCTTTAACTGATTTCGTCCACGGTAGTGATGAATATCGCCATATATCTTTACAAT
The DNA here is from genome assembly GCF_030817055.1 of Bacillus sp. V2I10. Taxonomy (NCBI): domain Bacteria; kingdom Bacillati; phylum Bacillota; class Bacilli; order Caryophanales; family Bacillaceae; genus Bacillus; species Bacillus sp. V2I10. The sequence goes on from NZ_JAUSYV010000001.1 coordinate 4,780,330, forward strand.
GCTTTGTGAACTGTAGGACACCTCATCATCTGGTCCGGCATCCCATAGCTTTGCTTCAATCTCCCCGGATTGATCTTGGAGAATCAATGTTAAAAATGGTTTTCCGTTACTGGCTATTCCTTTAGTCGATGATTTAACGAGCAGAAAAACATCCGCTTGCTCGCCTACCTCGTAATGATTAATTCCTTTTGTCATCATTAAAACGGTCCCTCCCAAATTGCCTCAGTATCCTGAGTATAGCATAAATTTTGTCTATTTTTCCCGCCTGCAGCTAGGCTGAGACATCAGCTTGCTCTCTTCTTGAAATCCAAACCTTAGTTGAAATAAGTGCGGCAAGCATGACCCCAGCACCAATATAATAAGGAAGATTGATTTGATACTCAAATACGTAGCCCGCTAAAATAGGGCCCGCGACATTCCCAAGACTCATAAAAGAATTATTAAGCCCCATCACCATACCTTGCTTGCTTCCTGCTAATTTTGAGATAAACGTATTTAAAGAAGGTCTCAAAATAGAATTCCCTAAAAAGAAGACAGAGGTTGTCAATAAGACCGTGGCGAAGGAGTTAGCAAATGTCATAATCACAAATCCAAATGCACTCAACAAAAGAGCAGAGGTGACAACCCGTTCATCGCCGAATTTAGCCACAAGCCTTCCAACTGCTGCTCCTTGTGTGATGGTTCCAACAATCCCTGTTATAAGGATAATCAGACCGACTTCCTGCGGTCCATAACCGAAGCGCTCTAATGCGTAGAAGCCAAAGATTGCCTGAAAAATCGTTAATGCGAAACTCATCATAAAGACAAGGATCAGTAAAAAACCTACAGGGCTTTGAAGAGCTTTTTTGATTAGAATAAATTGATTTTCTCGTTTTTCATTTTCAGCAGTGGTCTTTTGCATCGCTTCTTTTGAAAGAGATTCAGGCAAAACGAAGATAGATACAATTCCTGCCAGTGATGCCGCTATTCCCGCAAAAAGAAACGGAAAAGAAAGACTGAATTCAGAAAGCCAGCCGCCGATCCCCGGGCCAACTACAATACCAAGACCCATTGCGGCGCCTAAATACCCCATTCCCTGCCCGCGATTTTCAGGTGTTGTTACATCAGAAACGTATGCCATTGCACTCGGCATAATCGCCGCACCGAATATACCTGCAATTATCCTTGATAAAAACAGCATCCATAAATCCGTTGCAAAAGCGAAAATAAATTCAGCTAATGCGAATCCAAACAAACCAAGCGTTATCAACGGTTTTCGGCCAATTTTGTCAGATAACCGCCCCCATATCGGAGCGAAAAAAAACTGCATGAGTGCAAATACAGCAACCAGAAATCCAAGTGTTGCTGCATCTGCTCCGAATTTTTCAACATAAAATGGCAGAATCGGGATGACTAAGCCTATGCCCACCATAATAATAAATAAGTTAAAGCTCAGTAAAAAAAGAGGTTTGCCAAGCGGCTTTTTCTCATGTTTATTTTGCTGCATTACGTACTTCCTTTCAGGTACCTTTCGTCAGTTCATTTTACAATAATCTCTGCCCAATAGATACTTGTTTTGAAGCTAACTCAACTGCTTTTAAATCAAGAATTTGATCTTCTTCAAACAGCGGCAGCAGGTGCTCCTGACAAGTAAAGAAAATAATCTGGTGCTGTTTTGAAAATTCCTTCAGCAATGACAGGACTTGTTTTGTCCTTTCAAAATCAAAATTAACAAAACCATCATCAATCATAATCGGGAGGCCCTGTCCAGTGCTCAAGTGACGTGCAAGGGCAAGCCTCAGTGAAATATATAATTGTTCTGCTGTTGCCTGAGAAAGCTCGTTTGCAGCAAATCGGTTTCCATCTATTCTTTCTACAATTAATGTTTGTTCAGCATCAGGCAGAAATATTTTTCTGTATTGATGATTCGTCATGACAGAGAAAAAGTGCTCTGCCCCTTTCAATACTTTCGGAAGTCTCACTGAGCGGTTAAATTCCACTGTTTTATTCAGCATATTTTTCGCGGCTGCAAGCACGGCCCATTTGTGTGCAAGCTGCTTCACTGCTCCCTTTTCAAGCTCATACTTCTGTTTTAGCTCTGAATAAAGTCCTGAACTCTCTATATTCAGAAGAGAAGCCTTTAGCTCTGCCAGCCGCCTATGCAAGCTGCTTTCCTGTTCCATTTCTGCTCTAAGCTGGTTATCACATAAAAGCTTCTCTTCTTTATAATCAATCAGAAGATCCAGCTTTCCATCTTTGAGCAAATGCTGTTTAGCATGGAGCTGCTGCTGAATCCATTTTAATTTTTGCTCTAATGCTTTTCTGTGATTCGCTTCATCTGCCTTTTTCCGGAAATCTTCTGCATCAGCTGAATTTGATAAGATGAAAAGCTCCATTCTCTTCTCAGATAGAAGACTGAGCTCTGCTTCGATTTTTACTAATCGATCCTCGGCAACAGCTATTTTCTCTTTATACATAAGCTGCCTGCTCTTCTTTTCAATCGAATCTTGAAGAGCGGCAGACAAATTCCGCATTGTTTCATTCAAATCAGTCTTTTGCTCAAAACCGCATTTTTCACATACACCCCTGAGCCGTTTTTCATAAGCCGAAAGGGCAGCTGTGAGCTCAGAAAGTTTCGTTTCAATTTGAGAGCTCTCCCGGACATCTTTCTGGAGCTGAATCAATGTTTGCAGAAGATCTGGCAGGGCAAGCGGAGAGAATTCACTTCTCACTCTAAAATCACTGTACGCTTTTTTGACTTTTCGATTTAACTGATAAAGTTCCTCTTCCCACTCATCAAAACCGCTTACTGTGCGGTGATACGCTCTCTCATTCTGTGTAAATGTCACTTGCTCAAGTTCATGAGATCGTCTCAGCTGCTCATCCTTCCATAGGATGCCTCCCAGCTCTTCTATTTCTGTATGACCTTGCACCCTCGATTGTTCAAGCTGCCGTTTTAATTCCTCCTGTTTGTCCCGCAAATGAATGAGAAACGCATCTTCTCCTTTATCATTTTGAAAAATAAAGAATAAAACGAGTCCGGTTAAGCCTAAGAAAAACGGCAAGATGAGCCATTGCTGCTCATATATGAGCCATCCGGAACACAAAATCAGTAAAACAGCCGCAGCTGCTTTCATTATTTTCATTTGATTCTTTTTAGATTGGTTCATCTTGCTTTGTTCATTGATTTTCTTTTCATTATTCCGATATTCTTCTTGTAATCTTTTTTCATCCAATACTTGCTGCTGCATGGCTTCATGCTGCTTTACCTTTTTTTCCAGAAGCTTTCTTTCTTCTGCATCAAGCATTCCTTTTGCGTAATCTGTTAATCTATTTTCGCTCTCCTCCAGATTTTCTTTAGCCCGTTCAAACTGCTGATCGAGCAACTGCTTTCTTTGCTGCAGCTGTTGATAATCCGAAACGATTTCTCTTATTTCTTCTTTGGCTGTTATAGAAGTGTTTAATGATAGCACGGCTTTATCATCTATATTTTCTGCAAAAAACCGCATTTTTCCATCAAAAATTTGCCGTGTAAGTGCCTCGTATTTCAGACTGTACTGCTGATGCTGATCTCTTTTCGCATGATATGCGGAGTATGCCTCCCTGAGATGGTCGATTTCCGCATGATGCGAAAGGATAGATTCATTGACATTCATCTGATAAATGGTTTGTTGAAGATCTTCTATTGCGCGCATAAGGGACAGCTTTTCAGATTGCAAAGGCTCTTCCTTCGCTTCAATCTCATCCATGCGCTTTAATCCATCTGCAGGAAATGCCTGATTTGTCTTTGTCAATTCTGTATGAATTGTCTCTTCTTCAAGCCACAATGGGAGAACATCTATTATTTCAGCAAATCTTCTTGATTGTGCTTCCAGCGTGGACTTGCTTACTTCTTTTTCCTTAAGCTGACGTTCAATCACTTCTTTTTCTTTCATAAGTTCTTCATAAGGCTGAATCAGTTCTTTTGCTTTCAGCATTTCTGAATGAATGCTCTTAAGTCTGCTTAATGCTGCATTGATCTCGGGTTTTTTGCCGTTAGGCTTATACAGCAGTTCCTGTTTTTTCAAGAGATGGCTTTCCGTCTGTAAGAGAGCATCTGTCCCAAGCAAGCCGGATGACAATAAAAACTTCCCAAGTTCATCAGCACTTACTTTACTGACCTGCTGAATGCCGTGAATATCAAATGAAAAGATAGACTTATACATCGATTTATCAAAATGAGACAGCATTTTATTAAGGATTTCCCCGCTTCCGGTTTCTCCATTTTCAAAGTACAGCGTAACTTCACCTGCTGCTTTTCCAGGCAATCTCTCAATTTTGACTTTTCCATATTGCTCTGTATCGACAATCAGTGCTCCGCCGTATGTTTTCACTCGTTTTGGTTCATACCTGTTTTCATTTTGAATTTTTGCAGGAAATCCAAATAAGATACTCTGTATGAATGACATAATGGTAGATTTTCCTGCTTCATTTTTTCCGTAAATAACTTGAAAGGCATGGGGATGAAGGGTGAAATTTATATGATTAAATTGTCCATACCCATAGATATTCAGTTCAATGATTTTCATCTTTTCACCCTCACAGTCTTCTATGCTTTAAAAGTTCCTGAAACAGCAGATATTCAGCTTCTTTTTCAATCTGCTGCTGTTCTTCGTTATCAAATGCCGGAATGTGTTTCCTGTATAATGCATGCTGTTTCAGAGGCTGAATGGTATCCTCAAAGTCATCAAAGCTTTCAATAATGTCTGTTAAATCCGATAAAAAATGAGAATCAAGCTGAAGCGATTCCTTGCTGATAACCGGCATTGATTCATTGATGATGGAGGAGATCCATAAAAAGTTCTCACGCCCCGTCTCATCTTCATTCCATTGATCCATTAAATCTTCTAGAACATTCTCTTCCTGAAACAAATGGTACAGCTCATTTGTTCCGCTTATTCGGATCGTAACCACAAGCGGCACATTGTCGCCTCTTAGCTGCTGCAGCTGCTGATGCAGACTGTCGATCCACTCCTGAAAACTTCCTTTAATCTCTATTGCGAGTTCTTCCCATATCACATCATGAAGCGGTTTAAACGTGTAAGAGACGGTGCTTTCTGACATGGAAACCAGAAAGCATCCTTTATCTCCGGTTTCTTTTCTGTTTCTTCCCTGAATATTGCCTGAATACAAAATCGGCGGCTCATTCTCATGAAGATGCATCCGTTTATGAATATGACCAAGCGCCCAATAATCAAGCTGTTTTTCAAGCAGATCGCTGATCAAAAAAGGAGAATACACATCGTGTTCTGTAATGCCCGAAATCGATCCATGTAGAAGTCCAATATGAAAACAGGCTTCTCCCTGCTTTTTATAGAAAGGTGTCATATTTTCAATGACAGCGCGCTTTGGATAGCTATATCCATATAAATTGACCGGTGTATTTCCGTTTTTCCAGTATGTTTTACACTCCACTTCTTTGTCTGAAAAAACATGAACATTATGCGGCCAGCTAAGATCCAGCCATCTTCCGCTCATATGATCATGATTACCGTGTATAACGTATACCTGAATCCCGTGCTGCTCAAGCTGTTCAAATGCTTTTTTCAGCTTCAGCTGCGCCTTTAAGCTCCTGTCCTCACCATCGTATAAATCCCCGGCTATCAATATGAAATCAACCTTTTCGCTGATGGCTAGGTGAATCAAATTGTCCAGAGCGGCAAATGTGCTTTCCTTCAGCCTTTCAAAAATGGTTTCCGGCAGCTGATGCATTCCGGCAAACGGGCTGTCTATATGTAAATCCGCAGCATGAATAAATCGAATAGGTTCCATCCTTGTTTCCTTCCTTTACTTCTCTCTTATTCTATATTGTACCACCTCAGAAATACGAATGCACGTTCTGCACAGAAATGCGGAATCGCGCGGTTAGCTCCGACAGACAGATAAGAATTCACCGGATAAGTCCGGTTTTGACTTTTTCGGGATTTGTTCTAGCCGAGGAGTTGGGAGATGGAGCTGGACAACCAGAAATACGGAATCGCCCGGTTAGCTCCGACAGACAGATAAGAATTCACCGGAAAAGTCCGGTTTTGGCTTTTTCGGGGATTTGTTCTGGCCGAAGAGTTGGGCGATGGAGCTGGATAACCGCAGCCAATCATTCAGCCTAATTCACAATTTTATCAGCCGGAAATTGAATTTTTACAGTCGTTTTTCTAATTCTTTCAGCCTTTTTAACTGCGCATTCAGCCGCTTTTCTTTTCTATCAGCTTAAATCATCCTTTTTCAGCCGAATCAATTTTTAACCGAATAAGGAAGCGCCCATAAGATCTACTGCAAATCTTCTTTCAAATTAAAAAAACAGAGCCGCACAGACTCTGCTTCCTTCTTCCTATTGATCCTTTGACATTTGCAAGGCTTTCTTGACATCCTTGAATGATGAGGATTTACCGTACATGAGGACGCCGCCTTTATAAACTTTAGCGCCCAATACCGCAAGAGCGATTATGGTAATAACCAAAATTCCAATTGATAACCCGATTTCCCATGCAGGAACACTCAGCATCCCTACTCTCAAGAACATGATCATTGGAGAGAAAAGCGGTATAAAGGAGGTAACCGTGATGAAAGGCGCTTCAGGATTTCCAAGCCCGAACATTGCGATAATGAATGCCCCCACAATTATATACGTCATGGGTGAAATCATTTGCTGTACATCTTCAATTCTGCTGACAAGCGATCCTAAAAAAGCAGCGAGAGTTGCAAAAATAAAGTACCCGAGAATAAAGAAAACAATGGCATAGACTAATGTCGCAACAGGTACTTCTGAAAAACTGAAGAATCCGTCACCCATTAATTCGGCATTTTCCATATTCCCTTTCATAGAGCTGTATCCAACCAAGATAATTAGACCGAACTGTGTTATGCTTAATAAACCGATTCCAAGCAGCTTCGCAAACATTTGCTTGATGGGAGAAACAGAACTGATCAGAATTTCCATCACCCGTGATGATTTTTCTACCGCTACCTCCATCGCAATCATACTTGCATATAAGATCACTGAAAAATAAATAATGAACAGCAGAACGTAAACCAGCCCTCTTGCCTGATTCAGTTCTTCTTCAGATTTTGCATTTTCTAAAAGGGCCGTTTTCTTAAGCTCTGAAGGGGCAAACAGCTGATTTAGCTGCTCACTTTTTAAGCCAAGGTTTGCTGTACCTGCAGCTATTTTCGTTTGCTGAAGAGCCTGCTCCATTGTTTCTGAAACACTTGAGTTTACAATGGACCTTGCATAAAAGGAGCCCTGCGGCAAACCATTTTGGTCAAGACTCAGAATCAAATATCCTTCCATTTTGTCATCAAGGACATCCTTTTTCAGCTGTTCCTCTGACTTCTCTGCGCGTTTCAGCTGCAGGTTCTCATCCAGTGCTGAAGCATTCTGCTCAAAAACAGGATATATACTTTTGTCTTCCGTTTGATCAATAACAGCTACCTTAGTCGCTTCTTTGTCCCCATTATTAAAAAACTCAATCACATTTTGCAGGTTTGTCAGTCCAAAGATCAGCAGCAGCGTAATTCCTGTTGTAATCAAAAATGATTTTGTCTTTAATTTGCTTGAATATGTATGCCAAAAGATGATCCAAAATTTATTCATACTCCGCACCAACCTTTTCAATGAAAATATCATTCAGAGATGGTTCTGCCAGTTCAAATTTCCGGACAAATCCTTTGCCCTGCAAAGAAGCCATAATTTCCTGCGAGACATCTTCGCCTGTTACCTGAAGCTCTATTCCTTCAAAAAACGGCTTATATTTTGTCACACCTTCAAATTCCTTCAAGTAGGACAAATCAAAATCAGCATGAACGATCACGTTTTTCCTTCCAAAGGAACGCTTAATATCCTTTAATGCCCCATGAACTACAGGCTTTCCTTTATGCATAATGCACAAATGCTGACACAGCTCCTCTACATGCTCCATTCTGTGACTGGAAAATACAATGGATGTCCCCCCGTTTTTTAAGTCCAATACAGCCTCCTTAAGGAGCTCTACATTAACTGGGTCCAGACCGCTGAACGGCTCATCCAGAATCAGCAGCTTTGGACGATGCAGTACTGCTGTAATGAATTGAATCTTTTGCTGATTTCCTTTTGAGAGGTCCTCTACTTTCTTGTTTGCATATTCCGGAATCTTAAACCGTTCAAGCCATTCATTCATTTCTTTTTGCGCCGCCTGCTTATTCATCCCTTTTAACCGCCCTAAATAAATAAGCTGATCACGCACTTTCACTTTAGGATAAAGCCCTCTTTCCTCCGGGAGATAGCCAATTTTATCACTCGCATCATATCCGATTGGCTTTCCGTCCCATGAAATTTGCCCGGCTGATGGATTTAATAAGCCTAAAATCATCCGGAATGTTGTCGTTTTCCCAGCGCCATTGGCCCCGAGCAAACCAAACATTTCACTCTCTGGAATCGTTAATGAAAGCTGATCAACCGAAGTGTGTAATCCGAATCGTTTTGTAATTCCATCCAATTTTAATGTCATCCTGATTCCTCCTGTCTATCTTATGTACGAAACTCATTAAGCAAATGTTTCATTCCTTGCAGGAAAAAGAGAAGAAAATGAGAATTATAGGAATAAGCCTATAAAAATTTTAAACTTCATATGCAAAGGGGGCTATTAAATGGGCATGTATTACTTAACGGCATTTAATAAAGACGGGGAAAAATTAATGGATGAAAGCTTTGAAGCCACGAGTGACCAGGAAGCAAAAAAAGTCGGCGAGCAAAAGCTTGAAGAGAAAAATTATCTAAAAAAAACGCACCGCTGTACATCGGCAAGCGGTAAATTGATTTTGTTTGAAAGATAAGATAAGTAAAAAGATGATGAGGGCATTTCTTATATGGAATGTCTTTTTTATCATACTTTAATTACAATCCGGTGGTTTAGAAGCAACTCTAAAAGTTTCCCTAAATGCTCTTTTCCAGGCGAAAAGCAGAAAAATTCCCGGGTTTTGAATGAAATGCTTCTGTTTTCTGGCTTATCGTTATAAAACGGATAGGTTTTTCCTAGTTGCAGTTAGATTTTATTGTTTGAAAGGACACAGTTCCAAGCTGAAACTGTGTTTACTTTCCAAAAAGATCGCCTTAGTTTCCAAAATCGCATTTTTACTTTCCAAAGTCTGCTAAACACTTTCCAAAATGAACGATTTACTTTCTTTTTTCCATTCGCCTCCTAATTGCCAAAGTGAAATAGAAAAGCGGTTACAACAATCGTAACCGCTCTCAATTTATTTACCTGTAAACTGAGGTTTTCTTTTTTCTAAAAATGCATTTATGCCTTCTTGATGATCCTGAGATTGTCTCATGTTATATTGGGTTTCTTTTTCAAGAGAAAGGATTTGTTCCAATTCTAATTTCTTTACAGCTGAATAAATATTTTTGCTGGCAATCATCGCTTTTACAGGTTTCTGCAGCCATTCGCTGACAAGGGATTGTACAGCATCTTTTAAATCAACATCGCAGACTAAGTCAACAAGTCCAAGTTTGTAAGCCTCATCCGCGCTTAACTTATCACCGCTCCAGATCAATTGCTTGGCCTTCGCTTCGCCTAAGCGTTTTTCCATGAAATAGTGTCCTCCTCCGTCAGGTACCAGACCGATGCCGATAAAATTCATGGCAAGAACTGAGCTTGAATGTGCGACAACGTAATCTGCCGCTAAAGCCAGGCTGAATCCTAAGCCGGCTGCCGGTCCGTGAATGGCGCTTACCGTTACCTTAGGCAGTGTATAAAGCGTCGTGATGACCTCTGAAATTAAATCCATAACCCCTGAAAAACCCGAATTATCCATTGAATTCAGCATGGTTTTAATATCCCCGCCAGCCGAGAATCCCCGTCCGCTTCCAGACAGAACCACAATATCCGCTTCACTTTCACAAGCAAGTTTCAGTGCCTGAAGAAGTTCTCTCAGCATTTGTTCATTCATGGCATTTAAAACATCAGGCCTGTTCATTTCAATCGTCGCATATCTTCCATGTACCGAATATGTAACAGTTTCCATATCCATCCCCCTTAATTAAATATCCATCCTCACTATTTATTATAGCCAGTTATGAAAAGAATTGATATTATTTTCAGATAATTTAAATTCTCTCCACAATTGTGGCTGTCGCCATTCCGTGTCCAATGCATATTGTCAGCAGACCGTAGCGTGCCTTCCTGTGTTCAAGCTCATTGACAAGGCTCGTCATAAGCTTTGCCCCAGTAGCACCCAGTGGATGTCCAAGAGCGATTGCCCCTCCATTAACATTCACTTTTTCAAGGTCTGCCCCAATCACTTTCTGCCAGGCAAGGACAACAGGAGCAAATGCTTCATTGATTTCGAAAAGATCAATATCGTTTACAGTAAGCCCGCTTTTCGCAAGTACCTTCTGAGTCGCAGGAATGACTCCTTCAAGCATATAGGTAGGGTCAGAGCCTACAACGGCTTGTGAAACAATTCTAGCCTTTGGTTTTAGTCCGAGCTCCCGTGCTTTGGTTCCCTCCATTAAAAGCACAGCCGCTGCCCCATCACTCATTTGGCTGGCATTCCCTGCCGTCACAACGCCATCTTCTTTAAACACCGTTTTTAAATTTGACAGAGCTTCAAGAGAGGTGTCGGCACGAGGACCCTCATCCAGGTCAAATACGATTTCATCGCCCTCTTTATTCAATCCTTTTAGAGGCAGAATTTCAGATTGAAAGATTCCATTTTTAATTGCTTCAAGTGCTCTCTGATGGCTCCTGAGTGAAAAAGCATCAAGCTCCTGCCGGGTAATCTGATGTTTTTCTGCAATCATTTCGGCTGAAATGCCCTGATGAACAAAGTTATATTTTTCATGCAAGCTTGCAGGAATCGTTTCGTCGTTGCCATCGCTCAGAATCGGAACCTTCGTCATGCTCTCTACACCCGCTGCAATGACAATGTCCATATCACCCGACCTGATTTCCTGGCAGGCAAAATGAATAGCCTGCTGGCCTGATCCGCACATGCGGTTAATTTGAACGGCAGGCACGGTGACAGGAAATCCGGCTTCAAGAGCGGCGAGCCTCCCAATGTTAAAGCCTTGTTCTGCAATTGGGGATACGCAGCCCATGACCACATCCTCAACCTGTTCTTTCGGCAGACCCGCTCTTGTCACAACCTCATCTAACACCGCAGCTGCAAGATGAACAGGATGTGTTTCTCTAAAGGCGCCCTTCCTTTTTCCAACAGCCGTTCTTACCGCCTCAACAATTACTACTTCCCGTGTCATTTTCTCTCTCCTTCGTATGTGTAAAATCCTTTTCCGGTTTTTCTCCCGTGATGGCCGGCTTCAACAAGCTTTCTTAATAGCTGCGGAGGCAAAAAGCGGTCACCGTATGCATCCGCCATCCCATTGCTGACAAACAGCATCGTATCAAGGCCGACTAAGTCAGCAAGCTCAAGCGGTCCCATTGGATAATTCAGCCCAAGCTTAACCGCTTTGTCGATATCTTCTGCACTTGCAATGCCTTCCTCATAAATCCGGATGCATTCAAGCATATGAGCAGACAGAGCTCTTGTTGTGACAAAGCCCTGAGCATCTTTTACTAAAACCGTTTCTTTCCCTATTTCATCTGATAATTTCCTGATCGCTTCTATGGTCTGATCAGAGGTATCTATACCCTTTACAATTTCGATCAGCTTCATGACAGGGGCCGGGTTAAACCAGTGCATGCCAATAACCTGATCCGGTCTTTTAGTTGCAGCCGCAATGGCTGTAACACTTAGTTCTGACGTATTTGTTGCCAGGATAACACCTTTTTCGGTTAATTCATCAAGTTCTTTGAAGATCGCTTTTTTAAGGTCCAGATTTTCAGGAACTGCTTCAACAACCAGCTCTGCTGCATTCACTGCATCTGCAAGCACGGTAAAATGGCGGATATTTTCTAATGCTGCTGACTTATCAGCTTCTGAAAGATGACCCGCTTTAACGAACCTTGATAAGCTTTTATCGATTCCAAATTGTGCTTTTTCCAGCGCTTTTTTTGAAACATCATATAAGTGAACCGTTTTTCCTGCCGCTGCAAAGGATTGGGCAATCCCGCTCCCCATTAAACCTGAACCGATAACGGCTATTTTCTGTATGCTCATGGAAGTGAGTCCCCCTTGATTTATGGTGATTGGATTAAGCTAAATCTAAATTTTTTACGATGATGGTTTTCATGATTTCATTTGTTCCGGCGTAAATGGCTGAAACAGGAATATCCCGATATCGTCTGGCAATCTCGTATTCTTCCATATATCCGTATCCCCCATGCAGCTGCATGACCTCTGACGCTACTTTTTTCGCCATATCCGTAATCCAGTACTTCGCCATGGAAACACGTGTAACAGCATTTTTGCCTGATATATGCTCTTCAATGACAGAATCTAAAAAGGTACGGCCAATTTCTATTTCCGTTGCCATTTCTGCCAGGCGAAACTGAACGGTCTGAAAATCGCTTATTGATTTTCCAAACGCCTTTCTTTGCTTTGTGTATTGCTTGGCGATCGCAAGCATTCTCTCAGCAGAAGTCTGTGCTCCGATTGCTACAAGGAGACGCTCTTGCTGCAGCTTATCCATTAAGTAATAGAACCCTTTGCCTTCTTCTCCTAAAAGGTTTGCTGCAGGCACTTTTGCATCCTCAAATATGAGCTCTGCTGTATCCTGGGCGTGCAAACCTACTTTCTCTAGTTTTCTCCCTCTTTTAAAGCCAGGTGTATCTCTTTCAACGACGAGAAGGCTGATTCCTTTGTGAGCAGGCACTGACTTTGTGTCCGTTTTGCAGACTACAACAATTAAATCAGCACAGATTCCATTCGTAATGAATGTCTTCTCTCCATTTAAAATATAGTAGTCTCCTTGTTTACTAGCTGTCGTTTTTACTGCAGAGAGATCTGACCCTGCCCCTGGCTCTGTCATTGCAATGGCTGTAATGGTTTCTCCCGTCACACAAGTCGGCAGGAATCTCTGCTTCAGCTCTTCCGTTCCGTAAGAATCAAAATACGGCACGACGATATCGTTATGAAGGCTGATCCCGATCAGGCTTCCCCCCACTTTTTCAAGCTCTTCGTTTATAATGACGGAATAGGCAAAATCTACTCCTGATCCGCCATATTTCTCATCTGTCCAGGGACACAAAAAGCCCTGCTCTCCCATTTTGATCCACAGTTCACGCGGAACCATTCCTGCTTTTTCCCACTGGTCGTAGTATGGCACTGCTTCTTTTTGAAGAAATTTTCTCAGTGCTTCACGGAAAATTTGATGCTCTTTTTGCAAGTAAGCTGCCGGCATTTCACTCAAACCCCCTGTATTATGCGCTCGGCTGTTCTGCGAGCTTTTCTCTTAAAAGAAATTTTTGTATTTTGCCGCTTGCGTTTCTTGGCAGCGCCTCTACAAAATGATATTTGCGCGGTCTTTTATACGGCGCAAGCTTATCGCTCGACTTGCAGAATTCATCAAGCTCTTGTTCTGTTAAATTCAAATCTTTTCTGACGATAAAGGCAGTTACGCATTCTCCCCATTTCTCGTGCGGCTCTCCTAAAACAGCTGCATCCAGGACACCTTTATGCTCAAATAAAACATCCTCAACTTCCCTCGGGTACACGTTTTCTCCGCCGCTTATGATCATGTCATCTACTCGGTCAGCCACATATAAAAACCCGTCATGATCCAAATATCCTAAATCCCCTGAATGATACCAGCCTTTGTACAGCGCCTTTTCTGATGCATCTTTCATATTGAAATAGCCTGCCATCATGCAAGGTCCCTTTACGATAATTTCACCAACCTGTCCCGGCTGCAGAAGATCATCAGGTTCTGATGGTCCATTCTCATTGGGCTTTACAATCCGCAGCTCATGCCCAAAGCACACCTTTCCCGCAGAGCCTACCTTAGTGAGCTGCTCATCCTCTGACAGGAAGGTTACAGCAGGCCCCATCTCTGTCATGCCATAAGCCTGGATAAGGTCGGTTCCGAGCTTTTCCTTGCACAGCTTGACTAGAGCCGGTGCCATTGGGGCTGCTCCGTACAAACCTAGTCTCAGGGAAGTTAGATTGTACGTTTCAATTTTTTCCTGAAGCATCATGTTCCACATCGTTGGAGCTCCAAAGAAAACGGTGATATTTTCTTCTTCTATAAGCTGAAGCACAAGCTCCGGCTCAAAATGATGAAGAATGACATTGCTTCCTCCAACTTGGACGCGCGGAAGGAAACAGCAGTGCAGCTCGGCACAGTGAAACATCGGTGCTGCCACTAAACCGCGGTCATCCTTTGTCAGCCTTTTTGCAGCAATACAAACATGATTCTGCTCAATCATATCCCGGTGACGATGAAGTACTCCTTTCGGGCGCCCCGTCGTACCGCTCGTGTACATGATCGCATATAGGTCATTTTCAGTTACTTCAAGATCACTGAGTCTATCGCTTGAATGCTTAACTTTCTCGTGATAGCTTAAAGCATATGATGGCGGTTCACCATCAATGAACCAGAAGGAAATATCTTCAAACTGTGATTGAATTTCGCTGATTTGCTGCTCGAGTGCCCTTTCAAACAGAACTAAGGAAGGCTTTGCATCGTTTAAAATGTATGCTACCTCCTGAGCTTTCAGCCTGAAGTTGATTGGATTGATGACCGCACCGATTTTGGCGCTTGCAAAATAAGCCGTTGCGAGCTCAATCGTATTAAATAAATACGTTGAAATCCGGTCACCTTTTTTAACGCCTGCTTCTAAAAACGCATTCGCAAGCTTATTCACTTCTTTTTGCCACTCTGAATAAGTCCATCTAATTCCTCTCCGGACATCATAAATGGCTTCCTTTGCAGGGAACTTGTCAGCAGTCAAATCAAATACTCGTCCAATCGTTGAATACATAGAAACTCCTCCTTCAGATAGAAAGCGTTTACAAAAAGGGCAGAAATGCTTCATTATTTAATCCCTTTATTAACATTCATCTTTTATCAGAAAATTCCTTCATTATATCAATAAAAGGTATTGTTAAATATGATTTATGATTAAACCAAAGGAAAAAGACCCCTCCTCTTTTTTAAAGAAGCTCCAAAAACAGACCTATAAAACTAAAAATTGAATACTTACAGACCAATTAAAAAAGCCTTACATTATAATTGAACTAAAAAAACACACCATTTCATGATAAATGGTGTGTTACATTCTATGCGATTTACTGTTTTGACCCTCTAAACGGAACTCGTTACACTTTGCTCACTTTTTCTATCATGCCTCTTCCAGCGTAAACCGTTTCAATTATACTATTTAAATCCGATATAGAACGGATCTTTGTGTAAAATTCGATCATAAGCGTACCATGCGCCAAGCCAGCGTCCATGAGTATTGTTAGCTGCTCTTGGAATATACCGCACTGAAAATCTTCCATCTCCCGCCCCGGCCCCTTCATAAGTGCTGGCAAACGGAAATTCGTCACATTCATACCCTTCAGGCTTACTTAGTTTGGAACAGGCTGCATCTTTGGCTTTTCTATTAGCTGCATATTGCGCAGGATCATATTTGGAATACAACCGAGTGAGAGGCGGCCTTCCTTCTACCCCCGGGATTAAGCTTCCTGGGGATGTAAGTGCGTCCTTATGATGTTGAAAGGCTTCCTTCATAACACTAAAGTAAGGATTATTCATATCATAAAAGAAAACCGGTTGGACGTTAGCAAAAACCGCCCCTTCTTTTGGAAAGAAATTAGGATTGAACACAAACAGGTAATCAGCTGAGTCCATACGAATCTTCTCTTTAGGTCCATCATTGGTAATCGCCGGGTATTTATTGCCCGGGGGGTCGACTGTCACTCTCGGCCACAGGTCCATATAGCTTATTTGATCCTTATTGCCTGCAGTAATTGGCGGCGGATCTGAATCAAATAAGGTTGACCCATCATCATTTGATTTCCATTGAGCCAAAGTTCGAGTGTCTGGTGAATCATCCCCTAAACAATCGCGGTTCTCAGAGATGCCGTCACACTTGATACTGACGGATACTTTAGAACCGATCCAGCCTTTACTGTCAAAATCCATTTGAATGTCGTCTACTGTATAATTGTAGAAGACGGTTCGCGCCCCATTCATACTATTGCCAATGACGGTCAGTCTAAATGATACCCAATCGCAAAAGAACGGGAATGGGCTGGGACCGCATCCAACTGGATCGGAGTACACAATATAATTGGACCAGCAATACGAATAGTGGTTTTTGATCCAGCCTTCAGATGATTGATCGTTCTCAACACATGCATCAAATTGTATATCATCATACTCAAAAGCAGGCGGAGTCCAATCGTCCCCTTCAGCTGCCGTTTTAAAATTGTCCACACTTACCGGATAGATTTTTTTACTTTTTGCAGCTTCAGATGCCATTTGCTGCAAGGTTTGTTTTCTTTGTGCATGCTGTTGTTCAGAAATCAGACCCAGTTCTTTTGGAGATTTACCTCGCTCAAGCTGTTTCCTCACTTCATCAGCTTTTTTCGGGTCACTAGTCGGGATAAAATACATCTGCGGTTTACTTTCCGAGGATTCTAGTTTACTCGTACCTTCGACGTCTGACACTTGATTCTGTTTGGCCTCAATCGACTCCGGAGGGACTAAAAAACTAAACACTAACGTCAGAATCAGGGCAACGGATAGCCAATACGATCTTTTCTTCATTCTCCTACCTCCATATCTGATGTCCTGGGCACAATACGATATAGATACGACAAATGATAGCTCTCTGCACGGCCTCATGTCTTGTAAGCTGTAAATACTAGATGCCGTACATATGATGAAAAATAAGCAAATTCTTATAAGGGAGAAATCCGCCATAATCAAAAGAATGCATTCAAAAAATGCTCAATCCGAAAGAAAAAAAGCTCTATTATGATAGTCACTATTTTGACGGCCGCCGCTTTTTCCTTTCCTAAAGAAAGATTCTTCCAATTTTGTTTTTTTCTGCCCTTGCCTATTTCTACCATATACTAATTCTTTCATTAAAACGATGGATAATTCTATTCATTTTGAAAGTGAACTAATATACTATACTTTCTTTCATGTTAAGTAAAAAATACTAACTGCCCCAATCCTTTTCAAAAGTGAAATAAAGGCTCTAAATTATATCTAATTTTTCAGCTTCATTAAAAATCCATAAAAAAGAAGCTCTCCCCCACGGGAAAGCCTCTTATATTCAGATCACCCAAACATTTCTTCCAGAATCTTAATTTTCGCTTCTGTATAATGCTCAAAGCTGTCGTTATAGGATTTTGGATCCTTCGGGTTCGCAAATTGCGTAATTTTACCTGTTTCAGGATGAATGAATTTGCTTGCAGCGCCGCATCCGATGCCAATGATGGATTGCTGCTCCTCCATGATCATAATGTTATAAATGCTGTCCTGGCCTTCAAGAGCATAGCCGACATTTTCAAGATTTCCAAGGATGTTTTTTTGACGGTACAAGTAGTATGGTGTATAGCCGTGCTCATCTGTCCATTTGACAGCATGTTCCATCATTTCTTCGATTTCTTTACGGCCTGCTACTTTGTACTTTTGTTTATTTCTTGTCATTTCCGATGCGCGTTTAAAGGACAGGGTATGAACCGTTAAGGATTCAGGCATCAATTTTTCTGTTTCCGATAGAGTATAATCAAATTCTTTAATTCCTTCACCTGGCAGTCCTATAATCAAGTCCATATTAATATTGTTCATGCCCATTTGGCGTGCTAAATGAAATTTATCAATGGTCTCCTGAACAGAATGATGCCGGCCGATGGCTTTTAATGTTTCGTCAATATATGATTGAGGATTGATGCTGATTCGGTCAATATTCCATTTCTTTAACACGTTCAGTTTGTCCTCAGTAATTGTATCCGGACGGCCTGCTTCTACTGTCAGTTCACGGATTTTATCCACACCGGGAAAAGCTGCGTTCATTTCCTCATACAGCATATCCATTTCTTCTGCCGTAATGCTGGTTGGAGTTCCTCCGCCATAATATACAGTCGTGATTTTAATGTTTTTCTCTTTCAGCCATGTTCCCATCTCCCGGATTTCATAATGCAGTCCGCCGAGAAATGAATCGACAGATCCCTGTCTTCCGCCGATTGCATATGCCGGGAAGGTGCAGTAAGCACATTTAGTAGGACAGAACGGGATTCCAATATAAATGCTCACTTCTTTTGAAAGGTCATATAAATCAGGCACAACGCTAAGCTGCCTGTCTACGATCCGCTGCATCAGCTGAATTTTTTCGTCTGAAATTAAATATTCTTCCTTCAGCATTTTATGCGCTTCTTCTTTTGACATGCCTTCACGCAATTTTTTATGAAGAAGCTTTGTTGGACGTATGCCCGTTAAAATCCCCCACTGCTGAATGATGCCAGTGTATTCCTGAAGCAGGTTCAGATGCACAAAAACAAGTGAATGTTTGACCGCTTTGAATGTTTCTTTTTCACTCTGGTCAGCTGGAATTATTTTTTCGTGCGATGCCGCTTGTTCATATCCTTTCATATCAGACAAAGTTCCGCGGACACTGATGTTGCCGTTATTTACTTCTATTTCAAAAACGATGCTGAGGTCCGCTTCTGACTCTTCAAACTTCAGCTCTGTTTCTTCATAAAACAAATTTGAAATTAACTGCAGCGGACGATAAAATCGTTCATCACTTATGCCATTTATATTAAAACGCAAGACTCTCACCTTATCTTCTTTTAGATTCAAAACTTCCTTAAGTGTACAAAACCTGGAGCTTATGGTCAATTTAGAAAAGCAGAGACGCAAGCAGTGAGCCTGCTCCAAATGCAGCTGGCCATTTAGCGAAAATGACATTTTTATTAGCGAAAACTTAAGTTTTTATAGCGGTTTTTCTGATTCATTTAGCCATTTCAAAGGTTTTATTAGCTAACGGCTTTTTTGTTTTAGCCAATAATTGCTGCATTTATTTGCAAATCTTATGATTTAGCTGAAATCATCTTTTTTAGCCGAAAAAGGTAAAAAGCAGATGGCTAAACGCCATCTGCTCCCAATTTACAGCACGTATTTTTTAATTGCTTCTGCAACTCCGTCTTCATCATTTGACAAAGTGACCCAGTCTGCTGCTTCTTTGACGATCTCCTGTGCATTTCCCATGGCAATACCCAGACCGGCTTCTTTAATCATCGCCAGGTCATTCATACTGTCGCCGCAGGCCATCACGTTTTCCATTGTAATGCCGAGCAGGCCGCATACCTTCTCAATGCCTTTGGCTTTATTGATTCCAATTGCATTCACCTCGAGGTTTGTAGGACTTGAATTGGTGATTTCAAATTCTCCTCTGCTGCGGAGCTCATTTAAAATGGTCTCCCGTGCTTTGTCATCTTCAATTTCGTATCCAAACTTCAGCCACTGATAAGTGCTTAAGTCCTCTGGCATTTCATTGAAGAATACTCTTTCTGTGCTCGTTGCCCAATAGCCCGTTTTATGTGCTTTAGAAAGGTCGAACATCCATGTCATCAAATCATTATGGACAATATTCCTCTCTACAAGTTCCCCATGCTCATCCCAAATCTCGCTTCCATTTACAGTTACCAAATAAGAAGATAAGCTGAGTGACTTAGCAAGATCCCTCAGTGTTGCCATGCTTCTGCCGGTGCTTATCACTACATGTATGCCCCGAGCTTCAGCGTCTCTGATCGCATTTCGATTTGCTTCTGAAATTTCTTTTTTTTCATTCAGCAGTGTTCCATCCATATCAAGTGCAATAAGTTTAATATTCATGTAAAAATCCTCCTATACCTTGTCAGCTCTTTACATAGAATATCATTTTCCCGGCTGATAAACCAAATGAATGCCTGCTGCTGTCTTATGTTGCTTGTTAAAACAGATTTATTATTCATTAAACATTAGCGGATTCCATTGCAAAGTACTCTTTAATAGAGTAGCTGAAAAGCTGGCGTTTAATTCTCCCTTTATCGCCAATCAGCCTGTACCAGCTTTGCCCGACATAAAAGTGATTTGAAAGCAGGATCTCTAACACATAGGAAATTCGGTCTTCGGCTTCTTCACTCGCAATTTTGGCTTTACTTGAGAAAGCCAAAACAAAATATGGCTTTTCATGATCCAGTTCGAGAACTTGCAGATGATAACTATCCCCATGTTTACGGTTAAAATCTTCAAGAACCTTTTCAAGGTCCATTCCTATTTCAATCTCGAATTTGCCAGCTTCACTCCAATTTGAGATAAGTGAATCATAAAGGGACAGTGTAAGAATAAAGTGCGATTGATACTCGCCTGGATTAAATTCTTGATTAGCATTTTGTACTTCGAGCGGCACAATAATATACTTTTCGTAATTTGAAAAGAAGTCCCCTTTCATCTCTTTCCCTTCTTTCTTTAGTTAATGACCAAGGAATAGTGTGATTGCCTCCGTACATGATAAGAAAAGCGCAAGCGCCCGTTTAGCTTAAGGCATGGCAGATAAGAATCAGTCAGAAAAGTCGGATTTGACTTTTTTGACTAATTTGCTCTGTCCGAGGAGTTGGGCGGTGGAGCTAGACATCAATGCGCAAAAATTTATACTTTCTTATCTCTCTAGAAAAAATATATACCTTATTATTTCTAAATAAAAACGGAAATACCTTCTCGTACTTTTGAACAATGACTGTTTTTGCATAGATTGTTTTTTATAAGAATACAAAAATCTCAAAAAAAAAGAGCTGTATGCATCAGCTCTTTCCATTCCCTGTTAATGAATCTGCCATTTCTTCATCTGTCGCCAAGATAAGATCTGTATGAACATAATGAGATCCGAACATTTCATGGAGTTTTTCTATTTTGAGTGAATTTACTTTTACAATATCGTCATTCTCTTTATAAATATAAATGGTAAAATATTGATTGAGATACTCGAAAAAGTGATTCGGGTCTACCCCTGACTTTTCAAAATACTCACTGTTGAATTCAATAAAACCAAGAACTGAACGGCTTTTTTCAAATAATTGCTTCATTCCCTTTAAAACGAAAGCCTCATATCCCTCCACATCAACTTTAAAAAGAACCGTTTCATTTTCCATGTCCTTTTTAAATAATGAATCAACTGTTATTGTCTTGATTGAGACCTCGTCTACCATTTGATGCGCAGGCATATAGGAAGCTGAAGATGTGCCTGACCAATGATTATCTATAAAAAAGAGTTTATCTTCTCCGTCTGAATCGGAAGCAAAAGCATGAACAATCCTGATTTGTGAATAATTCGGATGAGCATCCCGGGATTGGCTGATATATGTAAGCAGGTTTCGGTTTGCTTCAATTCCATAAATCTTTGTATGTTTTGGATAGATCACTGAGAAAATACATTCGCCGTAGTTGACGCCAATATCAATGATATAGTCCGGCTTCACTGTTTCAACAGCCTGCTGCCAAAAAGAAAGAAGCCTCTTTTGTGTTACTCCCCCGCTGATCAGCAGAGCTCTGCCCCGATTCTCCTTTGCATCGACAAAAAGAACGGTTGAGGACGGCAGCACAATTTTGTCTGGAAGTTTGCTGATATCCAATGTTCTGTATTTCATCAGTATTCCAAAATCAATTAAACCCTTCCAAAGCTTCGGGTAATGCTCCCACATTTTCATAAGAAACGGCTTTCGTACAGCTGCTTTGTTTATCATGATGGTCCTCCTTTTTCAGCATCCTTATATCTTCTTATTAATCTATAAAAATCCTTTGTAAAAGGATACAGATTAACATAGAATTTACAATTAGCTTAAAGGGGCGGGATGTTCAGTTATTGGCTAATATCTTTGCTTCCTTTTTCAAGACTGCGGGCAGTCGGGCTCTTTTCGACCTTATCCTGATCTTTGAAGGTTCTTTGATTCCACGATACACGCCAACTCAGGGTTTTACGTATTCATTGAGAGTGAGTGATACCCCGAAACAACAAAAAAACGGATACAAATTGCTTTGCAATTTAGGACCCGTTTTCCCTGTATTTTGATGTTTTCTCCCTTAAAGCTCTCCTAATAAGCTGTGATCTATTTTTATCGATCAACCTTCAATTCATCTAAAAACTCAATCCGATGCTGCTTTCTGAAATGTTCTTTTACCATGTATGAAACGCCCTGATCATCGTTATTTCTGGTAATCCAGTCAGCAGCTTTTTTTACATGATTTGGCGCGTTCCCCATCGCTACTCCAAGACCGGCCATCTCAATCATTTCTTTATCATCATCCGCGTCTCCAATTGCAACCATTTCTTCAGGCAGAATGTTTAAATGCTGACCGAGCACCCTTAAGCCGTTCTCCTTTGAAACGCCTTTCGCTGTAATTTCAAGTACTGTTTGGTTTTTCCCCCTTATTGTAATGCCTTCGAACGAGTCAGAAAGGAGCTTTTCAACCTCTCTGCATTCATGTTCTTCTGAAAAGTACACTTCAATCTTTGGAGCTGAGAGCGGTTCATCTCTTAAGTTTTCACCAAGTGAATCAACAAACTGGACTGGATAAAACAAAGGATCCGATGGGCTTAACAATGTTTTTCCTACGATATTTGATGATACTTTCTTCCGGTTTCCGAGCGAAAAACGCTCATGCACGATTCGGACGTTGCAATCAAATGTTTCAAGCACTTGAACAAGGTTAAATGTTTTTTCCTCGGATATTCTATTTTCATAAAAAGATCTGTCAACTTTATCGGAAATGAACGCACCGCTGTGCGTAATCAAAATATTGTTTATCTTAAGCGCTTTTGCAAGTTTTTTGGCCGTCTGAAAATGGCGGCTTGTAACGAGAGTGACGTAGACTCCCTTTTTTTGAACATAATGGACCGCTTCCCTTGTAGAAGGTTGAAGTCGACCGTTGGAACGAAGCAATGTTCCATCAATATTTAACGCTAGTAGTCGGTAGATCACTGTGAATCCCCCTTCACCTGATGTCTGATTTCTAATATGAGGATATGTCCCTTCATCCTGAAATAGAACGAAATGACCTCCATCCTCTGTGAAGTGATTTAGAAAACAATCCTCTAAAAAACGAAAACAGCTCTGTGATTTTAGTCACAGAGCTGTTTCTATAAGTGAAAACCCCTATATTTACCTTTCTCCCAGTAGAACGTGCCGGAATCTGTTACCCGCAAACTCCGAAGACAGAACGGTTCAAGCGATTATCCCCATAATCGCAGACCATTAAATAAGTGTAATAAAACGCTTACATTTATTATTGCAAGTTAAGTCTATTTTGACAAGGGGTTTTAATAAATAAATGAAAGCGTTTTATTATTTGATTTATTCTGAAAAAAATCACAACTTACTAGCTGAAGATGTACACCCATAAAAAAAACGGAGCATCTATTTCGCTCCGTTTATCCATATTACTGCTGAAGACTGCCGTAAAGCTCTTCAAGCGGCTTCATGATGATTTTATTCAATTCTGCTATTGTCATGCTCATGCGCTGTTCAGCTTCCATCAGCTTAGAAATCTTATCGTGCTGCTGAACAAGGGCAACCGATTTTTGTGCCTGTTCAATTTCTTCAGGAGAAATTTCCTGGCCTGACATTTGCTTTTGCTGAAGATTTAATTGAATATCCCTGAAGCTTTCAAACAAAGTGCGTGCTGAATTATCAGCGTTCACTTCATCATAAAGTCTCTTTAGTGTTTTAAAATCATCGCTTTCCCTAAGTGCTTTCTCAAGATCATATCCTAAGTCATAAACATTCGCTGCCATAAGTATTCCTCCTAACATCTTTTCACGCAGTGCCTTAAAGCACCCTACAACTATAACAAACTATTCAACAAATTTCATTTTGTGCCCATTTCTCTATCCGATAAGCATGACGACGATAGCCTGAAAACCTCCAATGATTCCCCCAAGTAATGCACCGAGGTAAGTAATCATAGTAAATTCCCTTCTCGAAATTCCGAGAACCATTTCTTCAAGTCTGGATACAGAAAAAGATTGAACCTGCTCTCTGACAATCTCTTGAAGGTGCATCTGTCCAAGAATCTTTTCCATATTGTTTTGTAAGTATTCAACTGCCAATTTCACCATTCTTGGAATAAAGTCATGTGTGATCGAATCGGCATAAGTGAGTAAATAGTGGGAAACAGGAACATTCAGCCTGTCTTTGATCGCGATTTCCTTCAGAATTGCCTGCTTTGTCAGAGTCAGTATCTCATCAAGACTGAATTTTTCTTCAAAGTTTTTCAGTTTAAGGTCTTTCATTCTCTTCCACTCTTTTTCAAGTATGGAAGTAAGCAATCTTTTTGTTTCACCGTTTCGAAGGAATTTCAGCACTTCTGGCTGCACCTTATCAAATACGCTCGTATTTCCTAAAAACATTTGAAGCATTCCCCCGAGCATGCCTCTTTCTGCAAGAAAGTCATCAATCATGCTTCTCATGCGCTGCTTTCCTTCTTCGCTCTGAACATAGTCGATGCCCTTCTGAACAATAAATTCTGAAACTGCAGGGAGTGATTGCTCTATTTTTTCGTTCAGGTGTGCAGGTAATGCTTCTTTAACAGTAAGCCCCCGATATTGCTCAACCTTCCCTTTCAATTTATAGTCAATCATCTCACTGAGCTTTGTTTCAATTTTCCCATCCAAATCTGTGATGCCAATTTCAGCAGCATATGCTGTCACTGTTTTTTCACTGTTTATAAACCGTTTCGCTTCATTATTTACCCATGATGTCACCGTTTTATGAAAATCATCATTTGCGAGTTTTTTTCGAATGCCCTCTGGGGTAAGCAAATGCCCGACAACCATTTCCCCCATCTGAGCTGCAAGTTCTTCGCGCCGTTTTGGAATAAGTCCAGGTGTAAAAGGAATTCTCTTTCCAAATATATACTTCGCATTATGAGGTTTGAAGAGCATCTTAATGGCAAGGTGATTTGTCACTCCGCCAATTGCTGCTCCAATAGCTACCATAAACAAAATTAATGTCAATCCAGTCATATCCATCTGCCTTCCAAATCTCACCGATTCCCTGATTTATCATACTATGTTCATATCAGCGTCTGCCTATAAACTTATTATAGTGCTTGTTAGAACAGTGAGCAAATGAGGGTTTCGTTATGAATAGAGAAAAAATAGATGTATCACCCCATCTTACATCTCATGGCAGCAAAAGCATTCGAATCAGTCATTCTTTGAGAGAAAAACTAAGATTGCCATTTGCCTCAGGCTTCTCAAAAGTAGTGTGCGGAAGGAATAGTATTTTTGCAAAAATCGTATGTATGAATGAAGAACATTCACATGTTTCTGTTCATGAAGAGCTGCTTAAAGAGCTTTCGCTTCCTGTCCATCCATTTACGATAAGCATAAGATACGATTCAGAGAAAACCATGCTTGAGCTTGGGCCTGTTTTTGCGGTATTAACTGAAACCAATGCTTGTGAGAAGCCTGTATCCTTTGGAAGTATTGATTCCTTTTGCAGAGAACTCGCTTCATGCAGCTTTGAAAAGGGAATCTTCTTTTATGTTTTCTCCCTGTCTGATTTTCATAAAGAAAAGATGAGGGGCTACACACTCAGACAGAATGAATGGCAGGAATGTTCCGTTCCGCATCCAAGTGCTGTTCATAATCGCATTCATTCCCGCACCCTGGAAAAGTCACAGGACTTTTTAAACATGACAGCAGATTTCATACACCATAAAGTTCCCTATTTTAATGATCGATTTTTAAATAAATGGGAAGTTCATCAGATTTTATGTTCAAATTCCCACCTGACTCCCTTCCTGCCGAAAACAGAACTGATCACGTCAAAAACGGTTCTTAAATCTATGGTTCAACAGTACCCTGCTGTTTTCCTCAAACCTATTAACGGCAGCCAGGGAAAAAGGATTTACAGAATCTCTCATTCGGATGAAGGATTTGAACTTGATTATTCTACATTTTCAGGGCATTTGCTGCGGGATTATCTTTCTTTCGACGAGCTTTTTCAAAGTCTGCTTCCAAGAATAAAGAAGGAGGCTTTTATCGTACAAGAAGGAATCGACCTGCTGAATTATGAGAACAGGCCAATGGATTTTCGGATTTTGTGCCATAAAAGAAATTTCTCGCAGTGGAAAATCTCTTCTGCCGTAGCCCGGGTTTCAGCGGAAAATCAATTTGTAGCCAATTTAGCCCGCGGCGGCTCGCTGTACACAATTAAAGCTGCATTATCATCTTCGTTTGAATTGTCAGAAGCAGCTCATATTAGAAAGCTTTTAAATGAACTTTCACTTGAGATTGCGGAGGCATTGGGTATGTTTGCAGGCGGGCTTTTCGGCGAATTCGGAATTGATCTTGCCATTGATTCAGGAGGGCATCCCTGGATTATTGAAGTCAACACAAAGCCTTCCAAAAATGCAGAAGAGCGCAAATCCTTGGGAGCACGTCCATCAGCGCGCTCCATTATTGATTACTCTCTATTTCTGAGCGAATCTCATCAGGATGAAAGACATTAAGCTGAATACAAAAAATAGGCAGGAGGTGTTTTATGAATTCTTCTTACAACATAACCGTCACTTTCACTGCATCAAAAACATTAATTCTTCCGGCTTCCGCAAGGCATGAAACAAATCAAGATATTACGGCGGTTATCTTTGGAACTGCAGCATCCAGTTGTTTTGTCGAATTTCAGGAGCTGAATGGAGCAATTAGAATTTCAAAGGACTTAATGGATGATCTCCATCTTCCACTTGGAAAAACGCAATTGATTCTTCACCAGAACACTGTCTACCTTGGACCGCTGATAGGCATATTCACTGCTGGATTCACCGGCTCGATTCTGCGGCCAATAGGAAATCGCTCGTTATTTTTTGCAAAGTACTTAACAGCACAAAAATCAGCAGGATTGTTTGCTTATGTTTTTGGGGCACACCTCATTGATTGGGAAACTGGCATTGTCAATGGTTTTACATTTGATGATGATGGTTTTAGACAAGTGAAAATTCCGCTTCCGAACGTTGTATATGACCGTTTGCCGAACAGGGAGATAGAAGAACATCATGCCTTGAAAATGGTCAAAAAGCGTCTTAGAACAGAGTATGGAATTCCATGGTTTAATCCTGGTTTTTTTGATAAATGGACCATTCACCAGCTCCTGCTACCCCACTCTGAGACAGCCTTGTATTTGCCGGAAACTAAGCTTGCTCCCTCTAAAGAGGCAATAGAAGAAATGCTCAACCGTCATAAAAGCGTGTATTTAAAGCCGCGCAACGGCAGTCTTGGACTAGGTGTATTTCAATTAATATATTCTCCCGATGAGCAGACTTACTACTGCAGATACCGTTCAGAACAGGAAGATAACATTCTGCGCAAATACAGATCGCTTGATCAATTTTTCATGTATTCATTTGGAAGCAGGAAGATGGATGATTACCTCCTTCAAGAGCGGATAAAACTAATCCGGGTTGATCAGCAGCAGATTGACTTTCGTGTTCATACGAATAAGGATTCAAAAGGCCGCTTTCATGTTACAGCCATTGCCGCCAAAATGGCAGGTAAAGGCAGTGTTACTACTCATCTAGATAATGGCGGCATGATCAAAACCCTTGAAGAGCTATTTGAACAGGAAGATGAACGCAATCAGGCTTTTCGTTCCCTCACTCTTGCAGCTCTCGTCCTAAGCGAGAAGATTGACCAAAGCATTGATGGTTTTATTGGTGAGATTGGCTTTGATTTGGGCATTGACGCCTGCAAAAATGTGTGGCTGTTTGAGGCAAATTCAAAACCGGGAAGATCCATCTTTTCTCATCCTGCATTAAAAGAAGAAGATTTGCATTCGAGAAAGCTGTCTCTTCAGTACGCTCTGTATTTGACGAAAATAGCGATTGAAGAACCAGAGGTCCTCTACGAATGAGCCTGCTTCTCTGCAGACCAATCGTCGGCATCCTTACGGGTGAAGGAGGACAGGGGAAAATCTTTCATGGGGATGGTGCGTACTTTAAAAGTCTTCAGCGTAAATTGAAAGCAATTGGAGGCTTTTGCTATGTTTTTACTTTAAGCGGCGTGAGAAATCGCCATGTTGAAGGATTTGCCTTCAGTATGAAAAAACAGCAATGGGCAAAAATTGCATGTCCGTACCCGGATGTCATCTACAATCGGATCGCTTCCCGGGATGAAGAAAGCAGAGAGCACTTTCAGTTATTTAAAGAACAAATGATTTCAGCACAAATCCCCTTTTTTAATCCTTTCTTTTTTGATAAGTGGAAGGTGCACCAAGTCCTGTCCAAATCTTTGCATGCCTATCTTCCCTATACAGAAAAAGTTCATTCAGCAGTGGAAATCAAATCTTTTCTCTCTTCCCGTTCATGTGCGTATTTGAAGCCATTGAGGAGCAGTCAGGGCCAGGGAATCTGCCGGATACGATCTGCAGGACATGATTATGAGGTAACATCGGTTGATGGCACATGTGAATTCTTCGATAAGCAGGTTTTTGCAGCAAAAAAATTCCCTTTTTATGAAGGCTATCTCATACAAGAAGAAATAGCCGCAAATACGTTTCATCACAAAAAATATGACCTTCGGGTACTTGCACTTCTATCTGGAAATGATTTTCTCATCTGCGGAATTGGCGTACGTTTAGCTGCAAATAATCAGTCACTTACCACACATGTTCAAAATGGCGGGTCGATTTTATCATTTGAATCTGTTTCAGACAGAGTCAGCATGGAGGAGCTTCAGTTAATTGTAAAAATTGCCGGCAGGGAGTTAGTTTCCCATTTTGGGCAGGTCGGCGAATTTTCAATGGATATTGGAGTAACGGAAAAAGGCCCGGTCATTTACGAAGTGAACAGCAAGCCCATGAGCTTTGATGAGTTCCATATTCAAACACACCGCATCGAGAAGCTTTCAGATTTATTTCTTCAGCTATCTTCAGGAACATCTTCACTTCGTTCTCAACTTCCTTTAAGATGAAAGTATAAGGAGCGATGAATGAGATGATTACACATTTTCAATGGAAGCCTTTATTCAAACAAACAAATTTGCCTGGCTGGCGGGTCTCTTTTTACTTTAAAGGAATTCACTACGATGCGGTTTACCATAAAAATGGCGAAATCGAATGGGGAACTTCCACTCCTGCATTAGATGATGAAGAACAAATTCGTTCGCATATTCACGAGTTAATGCTGTTTCATGTTTATGATGGTTAATTTCCACCCTTCCTCCGCAAAATAAAAACATACATCGAAGGAGGGGTCATCATGAAAAACAAGGAAACGCATGAACAAAAAGATATGGAGTATGAGGGCAGAGATCAAGCATTTCTGGATATAGACCGAATGATCAATGAAGGATTATCAGGCGGTTCTGTGCATATGCGGGATATGTACACGAATATTGAAGAAGCACGTGACTTCGAACAAGAAGAACCTCCCGCTCAAAATGAGAGCTAGGCTATCGCTTAGGCTCTCTTCTTTTTATATAATAGAAAGGCAGGGAAAGGAGATATCATTATGATTGAGAAATTAGCATCCCATTACAAAGAAGCCTTCTCTCTTGCCTATTCTCATGATAAGGCCGAATATTTGTGGTTCAAAACAGATGAGGGACAGCTGTTTGGCATTTTGAAAAATGCTGTGACAGAGCAGGAGGAAAACTTGCTGTCCACATTATATACACCCTATGACCATAGATTTGGGGAACACAGCGATCGTTCTGAAAAATGGCTGCATTATTTGTACGGTGAAAATGTTCCTCCATTTCTCCCTTCTTCAAACAGCATCCGGTGCTATTATTTCTACAGCAAGCACCCGGTCGCAGATAAACAAAACTTTGAAGAAGCGATGCAGGGATCGATTCCATCTTCGACGATATTATGGATCAGCCGTCATAAAGGGATTATTTTTGAAGAAAACTCTGAGCCCGTTGTTGATAAAGAAAGCTTTGATCAGTGGATTGATACATTTACAAGTGATTTTTTCATTGAGCTGTATGTTTATATTGGACAGCTTCACAGAATGACCGGCTCATTGAAGACGAAAATTCTTGCAGAACAAAGCTGTTTTGAGGCGATTTATAAATCCTTTAGACGGAAGAAATGCATAACCTTTCATGAAGCTCTGCCCATCCTTATTTTTGATGGCAGCAGCCTGATCAGCGAGCAAGTATTATCCGAATTTTTAACCGAATCATTTGAGGATGGGGAGCTTATTCAAACGCTCCAAGTTTACTTTGAATGCAATCTTAACGTCTCTCTTACCGCTAAAAAATTATATATGCACAGGAATAGCGTTCAATACCGAATCGAGAAATTCATCGAAAAAACCGGAATAGATATTAAGCACTTCCATGAGGCTGCCGCTGCATTTTTAGTTATGCAGTTTCTAGAACACTTTACTGAATAACTCTGCTGTTCATCTTGCACGAAAACCCTTACATTTTTTTGTGCAACCTGTCCATAGGCTTATCTTCAGAATTGAATTAAACTGAATTTATAAATAAAACGTTTTCATTTTCTGAGGAGGATTCAAATGGCTGAGCTTAAATTAAACAATATTTATAAAATGTATGATAACAAGGTTACGGCAGTTGAAGACTTTAACCTTCATATTGAAGATAAAGAATTCATCGTTTTCGTTGGCCCATCTGGCTGCGGTAAATCAACGACTCTTCGTATGATTGCAGGCCTTGAGGAAATCTCTAAAGGCGACTTCTCAATTGACGGCAAACTCATGAATGACGTTGCGCCGAAAGACCGCGACATCGCGATGGTATTCCAGAACTACGCGCTTTATCCACATATGTCTGTCTATGACAACATGGCATTTGGACTTAAGCTCCGCAAATTCCCTAAAGATGAAATCGATCGCCGAGTGAAAGATGCTTCACGCATTTTGGGCCTTGATCAATACTTAGACCGCAAGCCAAAAGCATTATCAGGCGGTCAGCGTCAGCGTGTTGCACTTGGACGTGCCATCGTTCGTGACGCAAAAGTATTCTTAATGGATGAGCCTTTATCGAACTTGGATGCTAAATTGCGTGTGCAAATGCGTGCTGAAATTTCTAAGCTTCATCACCGCCTGCAAACAACAACAATTTACGTAACGCATGACCAGACAGAAGCAATGACAATGGCAACACGCCTTGTCGTTATGAAAGACGGTATCATTCAACAGGTCGGCGCTCCGAAAGAAGTATATGAAAAGCCTGAAAACCTTTTCGTTGGCGGTTTTATCGGTTCACCATCCATGAACTTCTTTACAGGTCAATTAACAGAAGGCAAGTTCTCAATCGGAACTCAATCCATCGTTGTTCCTGAAGGGAAAATGAAGTATCTCCGTGAGCAAGGCTACGCCGGCAAAGAATTGATCATGGGCGTACGTCCTGAAGATATCCATGATGAGCCAGTTTTCATCGAATCTTCTCACGGATCAAAAGTAGATGCCAAAATCGAAGTATCTGAGCTTATGGGTGCTGAAACGATGCTCTACTCTAAAATTGACGGCCAGGACTTCATTGCACGCGTAGATTCACGCACAGATGTAAGACCAGACCAAATCATTCAGCTTGCTCTTGATATGAACAAAGCTCACTTCTTTGATAAAGAGACAGAGGTTCGTATCCGTCCAGCAAGTGAACAATAATAAGGTCCAAATCAGCCTGAGAATCTCTCAGGCTGATTTTTTTCATTGCAGGGCTCCTCCCTCCACAGAACCATCCCTTTCCTGCTCCCTAATTTGTTTTGCTTCTTCATGAAGACAATTGCTGCATGAAAACAAATGGATGCACTGATGTGATTCAAGGGAGTCCATTACCCCATCAAAAAGCTTCATTGAATCAATCTCCATATATGCGCTGTAGTCATCCAAATAATCGGTTATTTTCCCATAATCCGTCATGTTAATTTTGCAATTCGGACAGGTTGCGGCTTCGATCTCGTCGTTAAACCCATTACAAAGCGGGCACATGTTCATTTTTATCACCTGCAGCTTCATTTACTTGCTTCCTCTTTATATATTCCCTAACTCTCTTTCACTATATGTAATATCTATATTTCCATAATAATTACCATTTTAGCATGTGCATATATTTTCTCGGGAAATACATAATACGTAATAACAACAGTTAAACAACCCGCAGCACCTTATCATGATGGGTTAGCCGAGAAGGCCATGAATCATTATGACTCATGCACTGGTGCAACTCCAGCTTACCCAAAAACTATATTCTATCAAGGAGTGTATTTATATGGCACAATCAAACAGCAATTCTTCAAATCAACTAGTTGTACCTGGTGCTCAACAAGCAATCGATCAAATGAAGTACGAAATCGCTACTGAGTTCGGAGTAAACTTAGGAGCAGAAACAACTTCTCGTGCTAACGGATCTGTTGGCGGAGAAATCACAAAGCGTTTAGTTTCATTTGCTCAATCAAACATGAGCGGATTTTCTAAATAAGAAAATTGAATAACATGGCTTATAGGACCCTGGCATTTCGCCGGGGTCTTTTCTCATATGAGCAAAAGAGAGCATTTCTTATTCGCCCCTTAGTATCAAACAAGTTCCCTTCTCCATATACATGAATAAAACATTCAGAAGGAGAATGCTCAAATGTTTGAAACCATTGATTGGAGATCTGTCACATTCGTTTGTGCAAGCCTTGCACATGAAATGATTGTTCACTTTAACTTGCCCAGAGTGTATTATTTTGAACAGGAAAAAAAGCAGCTGTTGAAAGATATAAAATCTGTAAAGCTGTGAATTCCATTTGGAAATTCATTTTAAAAATTAACTAAAAAAAGAGCAGGCTGCTTATGCTCGCGCCTACTCTTCAAGTTTTCTAAGAAAACGTTTCGTCCGTTCTTCTTTTGGCCGATCAAATACTTCAGATGGTGCACCGCGTTCTACGCTTACTCCATTATCCATAAAGATCACTTCATCAGCCACTTCTTTTGCAAATCTCATTTCATGAGTGACTACCACCATGGTCATTCCTTCTGCTGCTAAATCTTTCATCACATTCAGTACATCTCCGATAAGTTCGGGATCAAGGGCTGAGGTAGGCTCATCAAACAGCATCACTTTAGGCTCCATCGCAAGAGCTCTTGCAATGCCCACGCGCTGCTGCTGTCCGCCTGAGAGCTGAAAAGGATAAAAATTCTTTTTATCCCCAAGACCTACTTTTTCAAGAAGGGCACTTGCTTTTTTTACGGCTGTTCCTTTGTTTTCTCTCTTAACGATTACTGGTCCTTCAATCACATTTTCAAGAGCTGTTTTATGCGGAAAAAGATTATAGCTTTGAAATACCATGCCTGTATTGCTTCTAAACTCCGTAATTGTTTTTTTAGCCACATTACCGGTGAAATCGAGTGTTTGCTGATCCAGTTGAATGATTCCTTCTGTCGGAAGTTCAAGTACGTTCAAGCATCTTAGGAATGTTGTTTTCCCTGATCCGGATGGACCAATGACAACAACAACTTTTCCTTTTTCAATCTCTAAATCAATGCCTTTTAAAACTTCTAGCTCACCAAAGCTTTTATGCAATCCTTTAATTGAAATCATATAAGTGCTCCTTTATTACCTTGCAACATAACGGTCCAGTTTCCCTTCAATGCGCTGCTGGATGACAGATAGAATAAAACAGATAATCCAATATAAAAGACCAGCCAGAGAATACATCAAAAGAAATTCATAATTCGTTGATGCTATTTCCTGTGCTTTTCTGAACATCTCTGTTACAAGAATTAATGATGCAAGTGACGTATCCTTAACTAAACTGATAAAGGTGTTGGACAGCGGCGGTATAGACACGCGTGTAGCCTGAGGCAAAATAATTCTTTTTAAAGTCTGTGCATAACTCATTCCAATTGAATATCCAGCTTCCCATTGCCCTTTTGGTGTTGACAATATTGCTGCCCTGATTATTTCAGATGCATAAGCTCCGACATTCAGGGAAAACCCTATAACTGCAGAAATAAACGGACTGATTGTGATTCCGACACTTGGAAGGCCGTAGAAAATAATAAATAATTGTACAAGCAAAGGTGTTCCTCTAATAATTGATACATATATTCTTGCAATTATTTGAAGAGGCTTAATTGTCGAGATTCTTGCCAAAGCAGTAAGAATAGCTAAAATAAGTCCAATGACAAATGTTATGAGTGTTAATGGAAGAGTATAATACAAAGCTCCCTTCACCAAAGGGAGAAGGGAACTTTGTGCAATATCCGCCAAACGTTCTAACCGTTCAGGGTCTGCAAAAATATTATTCAGATACATCTTCGCCAAACCATTTTTCGGAGATTTTTTTGTATGTGCCGTCCTCTTTCATTTCAGTTAATGCTTTATTCACTTCTTCCACTAACTTGCCGCTGTCTTTACGGAACATTAATCCGCTGTGTGCAGCATCTTCGCTCTCATCTACAATTTGAATCGGAGCGTTGCCGCGCTGATTCTGGAAATCGAGTACTGAAAGCTTGTCATTAATCGTTGCATCTGCACGTTTTGAATTAATGAGATCAATGGCTTGTGTAAATCCTTCTACCCCAACAAGCTCAGCTCCGTTTTCCTTGGCAATTTCCCCGTAGTTGCTTGTTAAGGATTGAGCTGCTTTTTTCCCTTTTAAGTCTTTAAATGATTGGATGTCTTTGTTTTCTTTATGTGTGACAAGTACAGCTGCCGATGAAATATACGGTTCAGAGAAATCATATTTCTCCTCGCGCTCAGGCTTGATGCCGACTTGGTTGGCAATCATATCAAAGCGTTTAGCATCAAGACCGGCAAACATAGCGTCCCACTGAGTTTCTTTAAATTCAGCTTTCACACCAAGACGCTTTGCAACCTCTTGTGCGATCTCTACATCAAAACCGGTTAATTTATCTTTGTCATCATGGAATGTGAAAGGCGGATATGTACCTTCTGTACCAATGACAAGGACACCTTCTTCTTTTACTTTATCAAACAGCTCAGCATCACTGCCAGAACCTGCCTGATCTCCCTCGTTCTTATTATCCCCGCCTGTTCCGCAGGCAGACAAAATCAGTACAAACACTGATAAAAGTGCAAATAGACTAAAAAATCTTTTCATAGTAAACCAACCCCCACTAATCTTATCGGATTTTATTTAAGTACGTTAGAATCTTACCTCCAAGACTTCCTTCTGTCAATTCATTTGTTTTATTTTTATTTAGTGTAACCAGATTGGAACAGAGTATGTTTTCTCTTCTCCTGTAAATGAAGTAAAATGAAAGAAAAAGACAGGAGAGTTTGTTATGAAAATCGCATTATTCGGCGGAACAGGGAGAGTTGGCAAAGCATTTTTAAAACAGGCCATAAATGGTGGTCACCAGGTCAGAATGCTTGTCAGAGATCCTGCAAAAATAGAGGACATACATAAAAATGCTGAAATCATTAACGGAAATGCACTGGACCTTCAATGTATTGAAAATACAGTTTCAGGCTGTAATGCTGTTGTCAGCTGTCTCGGTACGGATGGAGATAATACCCTGACAGTCTCAGTGCCGCTTATTGTCCAGGTAATGAGAAACGAAAACATTAACAGAGTGATTACGATTGGTACAGCTGGTATTTTACAGGCACGGTCCAACCCTGAGCTTTACAGATTTCAATCAAATGAGTCAAAACGGACAATGACAAGAGCAGCGAACGAACATTTAAATGCCTTCCTGACACTTAAAGCGTCAAATCTCCAATGGACAATCGTTTGTCCAACCTATTTGCCGGATGGAAAATTAACAAAGAAATTCAGATTTGAGGAAGATTATCTCCCCCAGGACGGAAAGCAAATATCTGCTGAGGATACAGGTTATTTCACTTATCAGGTTCTAACTGAACGGTCCTTTATCTGTAAACGCGCTGGACTTGCATACTAAGGTTTCCTGTCATCTGGGCAAACAAAAAAGTACGTTCCTGACTAAAAAATCAGGAACGTGCTTTTTTTATCCTGCAAGGGTATTCTGTTTTCCCTGCTGCAGTTCATACATTTGATAGTACTTTCCTTTTAGCTTCATTAATTCATCGTGATTGCCTCGTTCCGCTATTTCACCCCGGTCGAGGACAAGAATTTGATCTGCATTCTTAATAGTAGAAAGCCGATGAGCAATAATAAACGTTGTTCTGCCTTTTTTCAGAACTTCAAGTGCATCTTGGATGACAGCTTCTGTCTCTGTGTCAATGCTTGCCGTAGCTTCATCTAATATGAGGATAGCAGGATCATAAGCAAGTGCTCTTGCAAATGAAATCAGCTGACGCTGTCCCGATGAGAGCGTGCTGCCTTTTTCGATAACAGGCTCATCGAAACCAAGCGGAAGATGCTTAAGCAATTGATCTGCGCCAACATCTTTTAATGCTTTCTCCACTTGTTCTCTGGTGATTTCCGAATTATCAAGGCTTACATTCGAAGCGATCGTTCCTGTGAACAAAAATGGATCCTGAAGCACAATTCCCATATGTTCTCTAACCGCTTGGCGCGGCATTGATAGAATATCTTTGCCGTCGATTGTGATCTTACCCTCTTTAATATCGTAAAAACGGAACAGTAAATTCATAATCGAACTTTTTCCGGAACCTGTGTGTCCGACTAGTGCTACGGTTTCACCCTGTTTCGCTTCAAAATCGATATTTTTCAAAACATATTCGCCTTCTTTATAGCCGAACCATACATTTTCAAACGCGACATTTCCTTTATATCGCGGCTCTTTTTTCTCGCTGACATCCGTGCCTTTTTCATCAAGCAGGCTAAACACTCTCTCAGAAGCAACACGTGCTGTTTCAAGCTGGGCGAATTGGTTCACGATCCCTGTGATTGGCTGAAAAAGTCTGTTTAAATAATCAACGAACGCATAAAGAACTCCTATTGATACCATTGAACCAACGCCTAAAGAGGCTCCGCCGAAATACCAGATGAGGGCCACGAACGCACAGTTCCGCATAAATCCTACCATATTATGCGACAGCAGGGAGTTCAGACTCAGCAGCTTATTTTGAAAGTGAAAATGGGATGTGTTTAATTCTTCAAATTCCGCTTTCGTTTCTTCCTGCCTGCGGAAAGCCTGAATAATCGTCATACCCTGAATCGATTCATTGATTGTTCCGTTAATATCGCTGACAAGCGAACGAATCTTATGATTGTAGGTTGAAGCGTATTTTCGGTATACGATGCTCCAGACGACCAGGATTGGCAGGATAATCGTACAGATTAATGCAAGTTTTACATCAAGCAGGAATAATGCAATGAAAATACCTGTTATATAGATGGCGCTTGTAAAGAATGTTGAGAGCACCGCTACAAACAGTTCTCTGATTGCTTCCGTATCGTTTGTGATTCTTGCAACAACCTTACCGGCTGGAAGGTTATCAAAATAAACAACCGGCAGGCGCTGGATATGTTCAAATACATCCTGACGCATTTTTTGAATAATGCGATTTGATGTAATCTGCAGAAAATAGCGCTGTCCATAGTGAAAGAATGAGGCAAATACAAGCAAACCAAAATAAATAGCAATCAAAGTAATGAGCCCTTTAATTTCTGGCTGATAGAACGTAAACAGCTGTTCAGATGTGAGCCTGCTGCCTGTATAAGAAGCAGATTCTGTTCCACGTTCGATAATGACCGATTTTCCATTCGCTCTTCTGTCTCCGTCAAACTGAATTTCACCCGGTATGAAATAATAATCACGCTGCACTTGCAGAATGTGAACTTCCTTGCCTTTTTCTTCACCTGGTTTAAAGTAATCCTCCCGTTTATACCAGGATCCATTGTAGTTTACAGCATTTTCTCCTTCTGCTGTTTCATGCCACTTTTTCTCAATGCCCAATATGTGGTCATCGATCATTTTTTTTGCGATAAATGGACCTGTAAGCTCAGCTCCGACTGCAACGGCAAGCATGATTAAGGCCAGTATTAATGTTCTTTTATAAAGGGCTGCATAGCGGATCAGTCTTTTTCCTGTGCTCATGCTCCCACCCCGCCTTCGTTTTCTGCTTCAATTTGCTGGCGTTCATATTGCTCTTTGTACCAGCCGTTATTCGCAAGCAGCGTTTGGTGCCTGCCTTCTTCAATGATTTTTCCTTCATCAAGTACAAGTATCCAATCTGCGTGTTCTACAGCAGACAGACGGTGTGTCGTAATGAATGTTGTCTTATCGGCACGCTCACTTCTAATATTAGAAATGATGGCCGTTTCTGTTTTTGCATCAACAGCTGACAGGGAATCATCTAAAATCAGGATTTCCGGATTGACCAGAAGTGCACGTGCAATGGAGATCCGCTGTTTTTGACCTCCGGATAGGGCAACACCCTTTTCCCCTACTAATGTATTCAGACCATCCGGCAGCATTTCAAGATCTTTTCTGAAAAAAGCAAGATCGATCGCTTTATTCAGTTCTGCGTCTGATCCATCTTTCTTTCCGAATAAAATATTCTCTCTTACCGTTCTTGAAAATAACACGTGATCTTGAGGAACATAGCCAATAAAACGCTGCAGTGTTTCAAGCGGGATTTTCTCAATCGGAACCCCGGACATTGTAATATGACCGCTTCCAGCCGGATATTGTCTGAGCAGCTGTTTGACGATTGTCGTCTTGCCGCTGCCGGTTTTGCCGACAATGCCGATTGTGTCCCCTCTATTTACAGTAAAGCTGACATGTTTTAAGTTCTCCACTTCTGATGAAGGATATTGGAACGATACATCTTTAAACTCAATCTTTTTGGGTGAATCTATATGCTCCGGCTGCTCATGATTTTTCACATCCGCTTCATATGATAATGTTTCGTTGATTCGGTCAAGTGATGCGTTTCCACGCTGCATGATATTGATCAAT
The DNA here is from genome assembly GCF_030817055.1 of Bacillus sp. V2I10. Lineage (NCBI taxonomy): Bacteria > Bacillati > Bacillota > Bacilli > Caryophanales > Bacillaceae > Bacillus > Bacillus sp. V2I10. The sequence continues at coordinate 4,819,052 of NZ_JAUSYV010000001.1, forward strand.
TCTCCAATTGCAAACATCGGCCAGATCATCATTCCCAGGTAAACGTTAAAGGACACCAGTTCACCAAGGGTGATTTCATTATGAAAGACTAGGTAAGCTCCATATCCGAGTCCAATTAAATAGCTGATCCCGACAAGCAATTTCATTGTTGGTTCAAACAGTGCATCAATTTTTGCTACACTTACATTTTTCCGAAAAACATCATCTGTTAACGTGTTAAATCGGTTTACATCTGCTTTTTCCTGAACGTAAGCACGAATCACTCGCACGCCTGCCACTGATTCAAGCACCTGGTCATTCATGTCGCCAAAAGCGTCCTGAGCTGCCATAAATCTGGCGTGAATTTTCTTGCCGTAGATTCCCATGGCAATCGCCATAATCGGCAGTGGAAGAATCGCGGCAAAAGTAAGCTTCCAGCTGATGAGAATTCCCATTGTCAACAGAATCGTCAGCATGAACATGCTTGAGTCAACCAATGTTAAAATACCAAATCCGGCAGTCGTCGAAATAGCCTTCAAATCATTCGTTGCACGGGCCATTAAATCTCCCGTTCTGTTTTTCTCATAAAAGCGCGGTGTCATAACTAAGAATTGCCCCATCAGTTTTGATCTTAGGATTCTTTCAGCCAAATGAGCCCCGCCAAATAAATTGTACATCCAGAAATAAGATAAAATATAAACAAGTACACCAAGTCCAAGAAACAATACAATATATTGAACGAGCAGTTCGCTCGAAAACCGTCCAACCTGAATATCATCTATTGCATTCCCAAGCAATTTAGGGGGAATAATTTCAAGAACATTTACAACTAAAAGCAATACGATTGCAGCTGTATACCGCTTCCAATACTTTTTAAAAAACCATCCTAACTTCACTAACACCGAAAACATGTCATCATCTCCTTTGTCTCTCTATCCCTTTTTCGCTAACCGCTGTCTGGATCTCCCTTTTTCACTGCTTTCTCTGGTTTCAACATCATTACATACATAATTTCTTCCTCCTTTAAGATTTAATTTATATAAAAAAGGCAAACCTCCGCATGCCGGGGTCTGCCTTTTTACAATCAAACATAAAAAGGCACAGAAGTATACAATGCAGCATACCCCTGTGCCTTTTCCTTTTTATATTCAGAGACTGATTTCTCTAAATGGTATAAAGGTACGGAGGGGCCGCACAAGAAATAACGTTACGATCGTACGCAATCACAATTAATTTTTTCATGTTAAACCCCTCCTTTACCGATTTATTGTTTTTTATCCTTAGATAGATTACCATATTTTTCATTATTTTGTCAATTGGGATTTTTCCTTATTTTCTGCTTAATGTTCCATGATTAATCTTCTACAAACACAGCCGTTCCATAGGCAATAATTTCAGATGCATTCTGCATAACGGCAGAGCTCTGCAGCCTCATTCCTATGATCGCATTTGCTCCTTGATTTCTTGCATCCTCGGCCATGCGTCCGATTGCCTTTTGCCTTGCTTCTTCCATCATCTCAGTGTATTCAGAAATCTCTCCTCCAACAATCGTTTTAAGTCCCGCCATTAAATCTTTTCCTATATGCTTTGTCTGCACAGTTGCTCCTTTGACAAATCCTTTAAGTTCTTTAATTTCTTTTCCCGGAACAAAGTCAGTAGTTACGATTATCACTTTCATCATCCTCCTTTTTTCTTACAGTCCGGCCTTTTCATTAACACTGTAAATAAAGCACACATCGATACTATGTGAAGCAAAATGAGTCAGGAAGCTGAGGAGCATTAAGATGGATTGCATGAACCTCCCTCTTTCAGCTGCATCTTTTCATCTACTTTTCTTAAATCGACCCCCATAAAAAGAGTAAAAAATAGGTGCATATCATCATTTTCACCTTCTGGATGTTTCAAATAACAGAAAACAAGGTAAAGAACTGTAACAAACAACAGAAGTTCAGGAAAATTGAAGGAGGAAAACAATGAGCCAGTTAGTTTCCACTAGTCTATGTACCCAGGATCAATTAAGAATGGATCAAATTATCAGTTTGAATCAGCTCGCAAAAAACTATAAAGGAAAGGTGTACTTCTTAGCTGGAAAACGCAGCATCGTCGATGTCTCAAAGTTTCCTTCTTTGATTACTTTCTTTCTGATGACATCTGGATCTAATCAGATTAAGGTGCTGATTGATGGGGATAGCCCGAGCGAGATCTTGGCTGAAATGGACACCATCTGTTCTACTGAATCAAGATTGTCATCTAATTTTTTAAACACAGCTGAAAAAGTAAAGGTATAAAATCAGTTAACCCTTACAAAAGATAAGGGAGTATGACTTACTTACAGACATCAGAGAAAAGGAGATTATTACTTATGATCAGAACTATTTTAATCGTTATCGGAGCAATTGTTGTTATCGGTTGGCTGCTTAATGTAATTCTATAAAGATAAACAAGGGAGAGGAACCTTATGTCTGAACATAAACAAGTGAATGTTGAGAGAAAAGAAGAGCATAAAACGAACAATAGTCTTCTTGGAGCCACTTTTATTAAATATGCGGCATATTTGGTTATATTCTTCGGTATTATCTGGTTTTTAATTACTTATATTTTACCAATGTTTCAATAACTAATTTCAGTTTTTTAATCCACACTCTGCATTGCAGGGTGTGTTTTTTATATTAATAAGATTCCGTCCTGACTGAGAAGCTGGACAAAGCTAAAATGATTTCTGCCCATTCTAATTCATCTCCCTAAATTCGATTTTTTATCAATCGGTTTTAAAGATTTATCAGCCGATTTCCGAAATTTATCTACTTGAAAAAAAATTAATCACCCTAACCTGTTAATGAGAAATAGTCCGTAAAAAAGCTGAACGAGATTAATCTCGTTCAGCTTTCCTCTTAATTTCCTGATGTATCTCCGGTATCAGAGCGCCATCTGCCGGGGGCTCTGGATCCGCTGGCGGTTCTGTCGGTTCTGCCGGCGGTTCCGGTTCTGCCGGTTTTTCTTCGTTTTGTTTTTTCTCTTCTTCTTTTTTACGTTCTTCTTCTTTTCTGCGTTCTTCTTCTTTTTTAGCTTCTTCTTCTTCTTTTCTAGCCTGTTCTTCTTCTTTTTTAGCTTGTTCTTCTTCTTTTTTAGCTTGTTCTTCTTCTTTTTTAGCTTGTTCTTCTTTGCGTTTTTGCTCTTGTTTTTGCTCTTCTTCCTTTTGCTTAGCCGCATCGGCTTTTGCTTTTTCTTCCTGTTTTAAGCGTTCCTGTTCATCTCGTTTAGCTTTTTCATCGGCTTCTTGTTTTCTTTTTTCTTCTTGTATCTTTTTGCTTTCTTCATTAGAAGGATCTGTTTTCTTTTTCTTTGACTTGCTTTCCGTTTCCTTGAGAGGAGGTAGATTAAAATCCTCTGGTTTTTCATTTTTAAGGGCTGCATCCATAATAACTTTAAATAATGGTGCAGCTGTCGCACTGCTTGATGTGTTCAGATAATTGTTTTGATCTGTTTGATCGTAGCCGAGCCACATGGCTCCAACAACGTTAGGAGTATATCCGACAAACCATTGATCTTTTACTCCATCTATTCCATCAATATCAAGCTGTGTGGAGCCGGTTTTTCCGGCCAGCTCATGTTTTTCAAGCTGTGCTTTTTTCCCTGTTCCTTCTTTTACTACCCCAAGCATCATATGGGTCATTTTTTGCGCTACTACCTTTGTTGTAACGTTTGTTTCTTTCTTTTTCCATTCTGCAATCGTATTTCCCTGAACATCTACAATTTTGGTAATGGCATGAGCCTCAACACGGGTTCCTTCGTTTGGAAAAGCAGTGTAAGCTTCTGCCATATTCAGAGGAGCCACGCCTTTATCAAGACCCCCGAGACCTAAACTTAAGTTCTGGTCATTCTCGCTAATCGGCAGGCCAAAGCGTTTAGAGGCATCAACGCCCGCTTGTACGCCAATTTCATTTAGAGCCCATACAGTCGGAACGTTGTATGACTTAATTAGAGCTTCATACATGGTAACCTCGCCATGATAGGTTCCGTCAAAGTTTTTAGGTGAATAACCGTCTATATCAAGCGGTTCGTCTTTCAATTTTGAATAAACGTCCATTCCGTTTTCCAAGGCAGGTGTATAAACAGCAATTGGCTTCATCGTCGAACCAGGCTGCCTTTTCAGCTGAGTTGCCCTGTTAAACTGTCTAAATGAATGCTCCCCTCTTCCTCCAACAAGTGCCTGTACTCCTCCTGTTTTAGGGTTGACGAGAACGGCTCCGCTTTGAACGAGCTGATCACTCTGACTCTCAGGAAAATTAGCATCATTCTTATAAACCTCTTCAATAGATGATTGCATATCCTGACGCAGCTCTGTATGAATTTCAAAGCCGCCAGCTAAAATTTCATTTTGAGTCAGGCCATATTTTTTAATGGCTTCCTCAATGACATGATCCACATAGAATGGAAAGCGTCCCTTATATTCATCCAGTTCCTTTCTTTCGAGCACGACTTTTTCATTTTTCGCTTCATTCATTTCTTCTTCCGTTATGAACTTTTCTTTTTTCATTAAACTTAAGACAACATCCCTGCGGTCTAATGATTTCTCAAGATTTTTCACAGGAGAATAGTGCGTCGGCGCTTTAATAAGTCCTACTAAAATAGCAGATTCATTTATTGTAAGATCAGCAGCCTCTTTTCCAAAATAAACTTTAGCTGCTCTTTTCAGCCCCCATGCTCCTTCTCCGAAATAGATTTTATTGACATAGAGTTCTAAAATTTCTTCCTTTGAATATTCTTCTTCAATCTTTTTTGCAATAAAGTACTCATCGAATTTTCGTTTAAACGTTTGATCCTGAGTCAGCAGCGTATTTTTGGCAAGTTGCTGAGTGAGTGTGCTTCCTCCCTCAACTACTCCTCCGGCCGCCACATTCTTAAAGGCAGCGCGCATAATGCCGAAATAATCGATACCGCCGTGACTGTAGAAATTTTGATCTTCCGTCGCTTGAAGAGCTTCGTAGAAATACTCCGGCACATCCTGATAATCTACCCACTCATTTTTAGAGGTTGAAATTTTGCTTGCAATCTTGCCATTTTGATCATAAATAATAGTTGGCGCATTTGCTCTTTCTTCTAATTTGCTGACATCCTGTGATGCGATGACTACATTATGTACCATAAACATAAGGATGATTGCCAGCAGCAAGAAAATAATCAGCTTCGTAAAAACACCCTTAATTGAAAATAGTGACTTGACCATGAGTAACCCCCTGAAAATAGAAAAGCGCAAGTGCCCGTTTAGCTCCGGCAGACAGATAAGAATCCGGCAGAAATGTCCTTGTTTGATTTTTTTGCCGGATTTGTTCTGGCCGGGGAGTTGGGTAATAGAGCTAGACATCATGCGCCCAATTCTATTCTTTTATAATTTAAAAATAAATCCTTCTACTTATTACCCTAATTATCAAAGGTGTACGCCTATTTAGGAAAAAATGTGTCTGTCCGGCCCTAAATTCTTTATAAAATCTTTTTCTATATGACAATTGATTATTTTTTCAGAAAAAGGGTATTTATTTATAAACACATTTTCTCTAGAGAGGATTTGATAAAATGAATACGTTTAAACATATAGTGGTAGCTTATGATGGACAGGATGAAAATCAGGCAGCTTTAAGAACAGGAATAGATTTGAGCAAACAATTAGAATCCAGGCTGACTGTCGTTCACGTTTACCAAGAAGAACATGCCATTCACACCAGAGGAATTCAGCCCGTTATGCCAAGTCCACCTGCCAATGGCTATTTGACAGACAATCTGCAAAACTACCCGGTCGCGCCTGAACCGTCACATCGGCTCGATCAAACTCACACCCAGCATGATTATTTTGATAATGCAGATGAAATGGTTTCAAGAATCAGGATGAAAATGGATGAGAATCAGGCTATTGGAGAGATTGAAATCTTATCAGGTTCTCCATCAGATGCGATTCTGAATTATGCAGAAGAAAAAAATGCTGATTTAATCGTTATGGGCAGCAGAGATTCAGGCGGCCTCAAAAAATTGCTGTTTGGCGGAGTAAGCGATAAAGTGTCCCATAACTCAGCTATTTCCGTGCTGATCGCAAAATAACTATTTTAAACGAATGCTCTTATGCATTCGTTTTTTTGTCTTCATTAATCTTTTCAGTATCTGATGTTACAAAATCTGCAAACATTAAGTTGAATAGGAACCGCAGAACAAAATTAGAAGGTGTATGAATCGTTACCAAGGTTGTTGATATACGAGCTCAAAAAAAATAATCGCTGCAATTGACTTATTAGAAGAGCTGTATGCCCCCCTTCTCTTTTGGGTATAAATAAATTATCTATATTCAGGAGGACAGCTGATGAGTAATTTAAATATTGTTTTATATGACATTCATGAATACTTTATTCTTAACCCAAATCTTCTCCGTGCGTCAATTGAAGATGCTCAGAATCTTGAATTGCTGAGCGGTAAAGTTTCTATGACGAATAAAGCTTTGAAGCTTCATTTTAGGGATGTTCATGATGAAGAGTATCACAACACCCTAATCCCTGTGTTAAATAGTAATGGCCACAACATACATTTCCACTATGGTGATGATCATACATTGTATATATACAAAAAAGAAGAGCAGGCTAGTTGACGCCTGCTCTTCTTTTTATTGTATTTCTGATTCTCCGTAAAGATAAATTCATTCGTTTTGAACTATAATGGTTCACTGCATCTTCGATCCATTAAAGTATGCTTACCTTTTATCTTCAAATCTGTCTATGCGTTTTTGTGTCTCTTTATTTAGTAGGAATATGGAAAAAAGAAAGTGTTTCTTTCAAATCGGCCAGTATTTGTTCGGTACTCGCAAGTAAATGTGCTATTCCGGCAAGTAAAATATCATTTTAGGTAAGTAAATGAGATTTCTCATTGAAAGTTTTCCCTACTATTTTTCTCCAGTTGACATAAGTTAATAGATTGATATAATACTTTTATGCACAAAAGCATAAAAGCGTTCAAGTATAAAAGGAAGGAATTACAAGTTATGAATCATTCCAAAATCGTTCCATTTGGAACTGCAGTCATGATTTTTCTATCTATGATTGTCATCATTTTTATCAGTCTATTTTACTTAAAAACAGAACCGCACTTGCCGCTGATGCTGTGTCTCGTTTTATTAAGCGGAGTTGCCTTCATTTATAGATATTCATGGAAAGAGATTGAAGCCGGTTTAGTAAAAGGAATCCAAAATGGCGTTCAGCCAATAATTATCCTTGCCTTAATAGGGATTCTGATCGGTGCCTGGATGTTTAGCGGCACCATTCCTACTGTGATGATATCTGCATTGAATCTCATCGATCCAGGTTCCCTGCTCATTCTTACACTTATTTGCTGTACAATTATTTCTTCTTTAGTAGGGAGCAGTTTCACAACAGTGAGTACAGTGGGGGTTGCTCTCATGGGAGTTGCGATTGCAGCTGGAGTTCCGGTCGAGTGGGCAGCAGGAGCTGTAATATGCGGGGCATGTTTTGGCGATAAGATGTCTCCGATGTCTGATACGACGAACTTTGCATCAGGTGTAGCAGCCGTCAATATTTTCACTCACATTCGGCATATGGCGAAAACAACCATCCCAGCCTTTTTAATTACGGCATTCCTTTTTTGGTACTTAGGGACGACTTTAACGATAAACGCTGCAACACTTGAAAATATTCAGGAGATTATCTCTGTCATGCAACAGCATGTCCAAATTAGTCTATTGACTTTAGTATCTCCCCTGATCGTAATTGCCCTTGCCATCACAAGAGTTCCCGTGATCCCCGCTCTTGCTGCAGGGATTGCGACTGCAGGAGCAACAGGAATCCTGCTTCAGGACGGCGCTTCTTTTGCTCAATTTTTGAATGTCCTGCAAAATGGCACAGCGTTTGACATTAAACAAGAAACGGTTCAGAAAATGCTGAATCGCGGCGGACTTCAGTCCATGATGTGGTCAATCTCATTAATCATGATCGCCTTTGCTTTAGGAGGATTAATGGATACGATGCAGCTGATTCAAACACTTTTAAAAGGACTGATTATGCGGATCAAAGAGAAAGGTCAGCTTATCCTTGCAACAGTTTCTTCTGCGATAGGGGTAAATTTAGTGACAGGCGAGCAGTACCTTTCCATTTTAATTCCCGGTCAATCGTTCAAAGATGCTTATGAAAAAATGAACATTGATAAGAAATATTTATCAAGATCTCTGGAAGATGCCGGTACACTCATCAATCCATTAATTCCATGGGGAGTAAGCGGAGCATTTTTCGCGCAAACACTTGGAGTTGATGTCATAGAGTACCTTCCATTCGCTTTCTTCCTATACTTGTCTCCAATATTGAGTATTTTATTTGGTTTTTTGCCAGGCAGAAAGAAGCCTGAGAAGCAATTAGCTGCATAAGTATAATGAATGAATAAAACCGCTTGAGCCTTCAAGCGGTTTTTTCCATTTTGGACAGGCATCTTATCCAATGATCATTTCTTCAAACAGCCTCTGAAGTTCTCTCGTAACAGGACCTGGCACCCCTTCCCCAACTTTCAGGGAGTTAATCTCCGTTACAGGGATGACTTCACTGGTTGTTGATGTAATAAACGCTTCATCAAGATTTACAAGATCATCTGCTTCGATCATTTCTTCGATTAGCGTTAAACCATTTTTTTCACACAGCTCAACGACCTTCATTCGTGTGATGCCATTTAAAATCAAGTTATTAGCAGGATGAGTATAAATCACACCGTTCCTTATTCCGTAAAAATTGGATGAAGAGCCTTCTGTTATATGCTCGCCCCTGTGCAGCAGAGCCTCATATGCCCCATTTTCAAAAGCTTCCTGCTTGGCAAGGACATTCCCAAGCAAATTCAAACTTTTAATGTCACATCGTAGCCAGCGGACATCCTCCATCAAATGCAATTTAATTCCTTTTTCCTGCTCTGCTGCAGGTTTTGAACAGGGAATTGGATAGGCCACAATTTGAGGCTTAACGTCTTGCCCGGGAAAAAGGTGCTTCCTCCCTGTTACGCCCCGTGTAATTTGCATATAGACCGCACCATTCTGCACTTGATTTTTCCGAAGCAGCTCATTAAGCATCACCGTTAATTCCTCTGCTGTATTCTGCAGCACAATTTTAATCTCTTTTGCACTTCTTACAAATCGCTCCATGTGCTCTTTCATCGCAAAAAATGAGCCATTATATACTCTGATAACCTCGTACACACCATCCCCGAATTGATATCCTCTATCCTCAAAATCAATAGATACTTCGTTTTTCTGTTTAAATTCACCGTTTAAAAGTATGTACATATAAAAGCTCCTTTGTTTAGATTGAAGGCTGTTTCAAAAATAAATCGGATCGAATAAATGAGATTGAATGAAAAACTTCCTCTCCCTATGTTATGATGAAACACGCTGGTCTGTAAAATGGTTTTACAATTTTATTTGAATTTTTAGCAGATTTAAGTTGAAATTTCTTTTCCTGTCCATTATTATGAAATTAGCCAGAAACACAACATATTGATATTTAATTAAAACTACAATACTACATATTGAAAAACAACAGCAAGTAAAGGTGCCAATTTATTGGCTTAAAAGGGAATCCGGTGCAAATCCGGAACTGTCCCCGCAACTGTAAGTGTGACGAACTGAGATTACCACTGTACGAGATTGAAGTATGGGAAGGACTCAGCACAGAATGATCACAAGTCAGGAGACCTGCCATTTGATTGCTAGATAGTTTCGAATTCTTCGGGGACTGAGGAGATGAAACGATGGTTAATAACAGGACTGCTTGCACCCTTTTATTCTATCGTTTGATCCGCTCATGATCCTATGAGCGGATTTTTTTTAGACATAAAAATTCAGCTCCCCGTTCAGAACCAGGAGCTGACAAGGGCGCTTGCGCTTCTTTATTATTTTTTTAGGAGGATGTCAAATGGCAACCACAATGGCAACTATTATTTTTAATGAACTGACACTTGAAAAATCCCCATTTTCAGAAATACGGATTAAGAACTTCATAGATGAAATCGGACACGACTTCAAAGAGCTTGACCTGGATGATTACAGCACAAGAATCATCCAAAGCATCGAAGGCCGCAGCGAATACACAACATCCCAAATCTCCAATCTCCTTATTCTCGAAGGCCTCTCCAATATTAGTGAGCTTGAGCCTCAATGGACTTACTTTTGTGCTCGCATTTATCTAAGAAAGCTTTATAAGGAAGCTGCATTCAACCGCAATCAGCATAATGGATATGATTCGTTTCTGAACCTGATCAAAACACTCACTGATAAGGGCATATACAGTCCGCATTTGCTTAACGCTTATTCACATGAAGAAATAGAAAGCCTCTCATCCATCATTCAGCCGGAAAAAGACAAGCTGTTTACATATATTGGACTTCGCACTCTGTCTGACCGCTATTTAGCAAGAGATTTTGATAAAAAAGTATTTGAATTGCCTCAGGAACGTTATCTGGTCATTGCCATGACACTAATGGCCAATGAAAAGACAGAGCATCGTCTGCAGCTTGTCAAAGAAGCTTACTGGGCACTCAGCAATTTGTACATGACCGTTGCTACACCGACGCTTTCAAATGCCGGCAAGCCTGTTGGCCAGCTGTCGAGCTGTTTTATAGATACAGTAGATGATAGTCTGCAAGGAATCTTTGACAGCAATACAGATATTGCAAATCTTTCAAAGTCAGGCGGAGGCATTGGAGTTTATTTAGGAAAAATCCGCAGCCGCGGAAGTGACATCAAAGGCTTTAAAGGGGTCTCATCCGGTGTAATCCCATGGATGAAGCAGCTGAATAATACGGCAGTAAGCGTAGATCAGCTCGGTCAAAGAAAAGGAGCAATCGCTGTCTATTTGGATGTGTGGCATAAAGATATCTTTTCATTCCTGGATTCAAAGCTGAATAATGGCGATGAACGTTTAAGAACTCACGATTTATTTACAGGTGTCTGCTTGCCGGATCTTTTCATGGAGCAGGCGGAAAACCGCGGCGACTGGCATTTATTTGATCCGCATGAAGTCCGTAAAGTGATGGGGTATTCCTTAGAAGATTTCTATGATGAAGGAAAAGGCTTCGGCTCGTTCCGCGATAAGTATTGGGAATGCGTTAATCATCCTGATCTATCTAAACAAACCGTACCTGCTATTGAAATTATGAAAGGCATCATGAAAGGCCAGCTTGAATCAGGCACCCCATTCATGTTTTATCGTGATGAAGTAAACCGCAGCAATCCGAATTCACATAAAGGCATGGTCTATTGCAGCAATCTATGTACAGAAATCACTCAGAATCAGAGTGCAACGACTATGGATGAGCAATTCACAGAAGACGGCAAAATCATCACCGTTAAAACGCCGGGGGACTTTGTTGTCTGTAATCTGTCATCTATTAATCTGGCAAGAGCTGCGGGTGATGAAGTGCTGGAGCGCCTTATTACCATCCAGGTCAGAATGCTCGATAACGTGATTGATCTCAATGACATACCTGTGATGCAGGCTAAACTCACCAATCAGAAATACCGCGCAGTGGGCCTTGGAACATTCGGATGGCATCACCTGCTTGCTTTAAAACGTCTGAAATGGGAAGACGAAGAAGCCGTACAGTATGCTGACAAATTATATGAAGAGATTGCCTTTTACACGATCCAGGCAAGTATGAAGCTTGCTGCTGAAAAAGGAGCCTATCCAGTTTTTGAGGGATCAAAATGGCATACCGGAGAGTATTTCGAAAGCAGAGATTACACATCCGAAAATATGCCATGGGATGAATTAAAACAGCAGGTAATGGAAAAAGGGCTTCGCAACGGCTACTTAATGGCGGTGGCGCCAAATGCTTCAACCTCCATTCTTGCAGGCAGTACAGCGAGCATCGATCCAATTTTCCAAAAAATGTACTCTGAAGAGAAAAAGGATTATAAAATACCTGTTACTGCTCCAGATTTAAATGCCGAAACCACATGGTACTACAAGTCAGCCTATTTTATTGATCAAATGTGGAGCATCAGGCAAAATGCCGCAAGACAAAAGCATATTGATCAATCGGTTTCGTTTAATTTTTATGTACAGAACACGATAAAAGCAAAAGAATTGCTGAACTTGCACCTATCAGCCTGGAAGGCAGGTTTAAAGACCACCTATTATGTCCGGTCTACTTCAAGTGCCATAGAAGACTGTGAGTCTTGCGCTAGCTAAAAGGAGAGAAAAATCATGACACATTCATTGAAAGCAAGGTCAATTATGGATGCCGGGGCACCAAACAAGTCCACAGCCATTATTAACGGCAGCAGCTCCAATGTATTGAATTGGGACGACGTTTCCTATCCCTGGGCTTACGCAAAATATAAAAAAATGCTGGCAAACTTCTGGACACCATTTGAAATTAATATGTCCGGCGATATTAAGCAGTTCCCCCAATTATCACAAGAAGAGCAGGATGCTTTTCTGAAAATCATCGGTCTGCTGGCACTGCTTGACAGCATCCAGACCGATTATGCAGGAAAGGTCTCAGAATATATAACAGATTCAAGCATTAACGCATTGATGATTATGCTCGCACAGCAGGAAGTCATCCATAATCATTCATACTCTTATGTTCTGTCAAGCATTGTTCCGAAGCACGTGCAGGATGAAGTATTTGAATATTGGAGAAGCGAACCTATTTTAAGAAAGCGGAACGAGTTTGTCACGAATGGGTATCAGGACTTTGCCGAGGATCCCAATGTCAGCAATCTTCTTAAATCCATTGTGTATGATGTCATTCTTGAAGGTCTGTTTTTTTACTCAGGTTTTGCTTATTTCTACAACCTTGCCCGCAATCAAAAAATGGTCGCTACAAGCACGATGATTAACTACATTAACCGTGATGAACAAATACACGTAGATTTGTTTGTGAAAATCTTCAAAGAAGTGCTGCGAGAGTACCCGGAATATCATACAGAGGAACTCGCAGCTTTTGTCAAAGAAACCTTTATGGAAGCTGCTGCTCTTGAAATTGAGTGGGGACGCTTTATCATAGGCAATAAAATAGACGGAATTCATATGAAGGACGTTGAGGATTATATAAAATTTTATGCAAATGTCAGGTGCAATCAGCTTGGCTTTGACCGCCCATTTGAGGAAAACCGGACCAATCCGCTGAAGTGGATTAAAGCTTATGAAGAAGTAGATCTCGGAAAGTCTGATTTCTTTGAGCAAAAATCACGGCAGTATACGAAAGTTAACTCCATCGACAACGGATTTGATGACCTGTAACCTATAACAAAACGAATGAACCGTCTATTGCAGGCGGTTTATTTTTTGCCGTAAATAAAAAGTGATACAAAATCATTTTATATCCGTTATCCTATATACGATGAATGACATCTCCAGCGTTTCAAATCGCGGCTATTGATGATATCCTTTAATTTATGAAAGTCTGATCAAATTAGAGGAGATTGGGAGATGACAGGAAACGACGACGCTTTATTGTACGAAAGAATCCGCAATAAAGATAAAGATGCTCTTGAAATCATGTACGATCGTTACGAAAAGCTGCTATTTTCTTTTGCCTGCCGCAAATAACAATCAAAAGAGGATACGGTGTACCGTACTCTCTCTTTCATTTGCCCAAACAGTATATTTTGAGTTTACTTTCTCTAATTAAAAAAGAGACTGCCCGCTAGACAGTCTCCCCATTTATTGTCCATGAAAGTTGTTCATATCCCGATTGTAATGATGAGTCTGCTGTTCTGCTTTTATTGCTGCAGCTTTAGGATCAGAGTAATAAACATTTCACTTTCTTCTTCGCTTCGTTCTTAAATCTCTGATCCATCAATCAGGATCAGCTCCAGAAAACCATACTTTTTTCACTAGAGACAAAATTATCAAGGGTTCACACGGTGTCTTAAAACGGCTGGTTACTGTTTAACTTCTTCCTCTTCCGCTTTTTCAATTAAAGTTGCTTCGTATATTTCTTCATCCGTCTGCACTTTAATACTTTCTTCCACACGAATTCTTCCTTTACCCATTTTATCTCCTCCTTTATTGATATCATAATTAATCTGAAAATTTAGTAAATAATGATTTATCCCCATTTATTTGACTTTATTTTTAATCGCAGCTAGGTTAAGGGCAAAATACATCGTTCTTTTAAGGGAGATTTTCGACTCTCGTAATGGAAAGAGTCCGGCGCGACACGATTTAACAATCTACAGAGAATTCGGGTCTTTTTACTTAGCTGCCAGTGTAAATTTTTTTGTTATTCTGCAGTATTTTTGAAAACTATGTCTTTTAATGGATGCTCTTCTTTTTAAAGCGGCCGCCTCTTACTTCCGTAATATTGGCAACAGCTAAAAAAGCAGAAGGATCTAATTCCTCTACAATTGATTTTAACTTCGCTTCTTCCAGTCTTGTAATCACACAAAAAATGACCTTTTTATTATCGCCAGTATACGCTCCTTCGCCGTTCAAGTACGTAACTCCGCGGCCGAGGCGGGCTAAGATTGCCTGACCCACCTCATCCGGATTCTCGCTTATAATCCATGCCGATTTCGATTCATCAAGTCCCTGTACGACCACGTCAATCGTTTTATAAGCAATGAAATAAGCAATAAGAGAATACATTGCACGGTCCCAGCCAAATACAAAACCGGCACTTCCTAAAATAAACAGGTTAAAAAACATGATAATCTCCCCGACGGAAAAAGGAGATTGCTTATTAAATAAAATCGCCAGAACTTCTGTACCGTCAAGTGATCCTCCGTACCTGATGACCAGACCGACTCCGATGCCAAGTATAATTCCGCCAAACACAGATGCAAGCAAGAGATCCTCCGTCAAAACAGGAACAGGATGAAGCAAAGCCGTCGTAAAAGACATAACTCCTACACCTAACAAAGTGGAAAGAGCAAACGTCTTTCCAATCTGGTTATACCCAATGAAGAAAAAGGGCACATTCAGAAAAAACAAGTAAATACCAAGCTTAACTTTCGTCAGATGAGAAAGGATAATAGAAATTCCCACAATCCCGCCATCTATCACACGATTAGGGACGAGGAAAATTTCCAGACCTATTGCCATCAAGACTGCACCGAAACAAATCAGCACCATGCGTTTGCCAATTTCAGCCTTTGGCAGCTTTTTGTGCTGTTTGATGACGGACATTTGATGGGGCTCCATTTATCCTCCTCCTTTTAGTCACTCTTTTTCATTTAGTTTATCAGATAAGGATCCGACGAAAAAGTCCGGGTTTGACTTTTTTGGATGAGCCGTTCTGACCGGGGATTAGGCGCTGGAGCTGGACATCAATGCGCAATTTTTTCCTTTCCTATAACTAAATATAGGTGCAGACTATCGCTGAAATGACTGATTACAAAAAAAACACCCTTATTCAGGGTGGTTGACACTAACTCTAAACTGATATTTTGTGATAAAATAAATAGTAAGAAAATTCAGACGGTGATGCGAATGAAAATGATTAATATTTGTGTAAAATGCAGCGGAAAAGGAAAGATCAGGTCAAAGCTTCCATTTTTCAAAAAAGCCTGCCCAGCCTGCAACGGGACGGGAAAGCGCGAAACAACCATTAAGAATTCGAAACGCGCCTGACCTTCTCTTTCTTTCCTTTATTCCTGCCATTTGCCCATTGCTTTTTTATTAGTTGCAATGACTGCTTTTTTTATCAAGTCGTCAAACCCGCCTTCTTGAAGGACTTTCATTCCCTCAGCTGTAGCTCCTCCCGGTGTTGTCACTTGCTCTCTAAGTTCTTTTGGCGCAAGCTTTGCTTTCAGCATAGAAGATGAGCCAGCCATCATCTGCGAGACAAGCCTGACAGCCGTTTCATGCGAGACGCCGTAGGACTCAGCCTGCTCAATCAGACTCTCAGAAAATGCATATAGAAAGGCTGGGGCGCTTCCGGTTATCGCTGTTAATTGATGAACCTGTTCTTCTGTACACTCCTCAGCTTCTCCAATGGCATCGAGCACTTGCTTCAGCATGCTTTTATGATTATCAAGAACAGCCTTTCCATATGAAACAAGTGACATGGATTGGCCAATTTCTGATGCAGTATTAGGGATTACCCATGCAGCCGGCGTATTCTCAGGCAGATGCTCTTCCAGGAAAGAAGGCCCGATCCCGGCAGCTATTGTGACAACGAAATGATGATGAATGAAAGGCTTCATATCCTGCAATAAACTCAAATGAACCTCTGGCGGCATTGCAAGAACAACCATATCCGCTTTTTCAATATCTTCCCTCCAATTTAAAGAAGGGATTATCTGATACTTTTTCTGAAGGTAAATCAGCTTTTCCTTATTCCTATGATTCGAAACGTAAATGTCTTTTACGTTTGGAGATTGTACAAGTCCAGATAAGATGGATTCCGCCATTCGGCCTGCCCCAATAAATAAAATCGTGCTTTTTTTCAATAAACTTCTTCCTCTCTTTATCATCTATCGTTATTTTATCAAACTTGAGAACACAAAAAAACCGGTGTCTTAACACCGGCTCCTAGCTGTACTGCTTTGTTTTTTCAAATGCATCCTGCTTAGCGCCTTCCACATAAATGGTGCGGCTTGGGAATGCAAAACCTACGCCCTCTTCTTCAAGGATCGCCATGATCTTATAATTAATATCCTGCTTCACACTTAAATGATCTGCATAGGCCGTTGTTTTCGTGAAGAAGTTTAAGAAAATATCAAGGCTGCTTTCTCCAAAAGCATTAAAGATGACATTGATTGTGTCATCATGAATCCCATCGTGCTCAGACAGCATATGTTCAATTCTCTTCACGCATGTTTTAAGCTGAGATTCTGTTGTGTCATATGTCACTCCAATAGTAAATTGGATTTGCCTTTTCCCCATTTTCGTCCAGTTTGTAATGGGTTCATTGGCAAGAGTGGAGTTTGGCACGGTTACAAGCGCCTGAGGAAATGTCCGGATTCTCGTGCTTCTGAATGAGATATCCTCTACAACCCCTTCAACGCTTGGCGTCTTAATCCAGTCGCCTAGCGTAAACGGCTTTTCTGTAATGATAATAATTCCGCCAAAAAAGTTGCCGATCGTTTCTTTCGCTGCAAGGGCAAATGCAAGGCCTCCAAGTCCGAGCCCTGCCACAAAACCATTTACATCATATTTAAATTCCTGAGCAATGATGCTGAAAGTCAGCGCAAGAATAAGAAATCGCATAACCTTGGATAAAAAGGGGCCAAGAATATCATCCATCTCAAGATCAAAACGGCGATTCACTTTGTCAAATAAAAGCGAGGAAGATGCCGTTAGATTGTAAAGACCCCATGCAAGCGTCAGCACAATGGAAGAACGATAAAATTGACTAAGAACGTCCCTTTGGTTATCTAAAAAAGGCGAATACAGAATGGCCAAATATAAACCGATCAGGATAAAAAACATGCGCAGCGGTTTTTCATAGGCAACCAGGACATTCCTGAAAATATCAGTCGGTGTTTTGTTGCTGAACTTCAAAATCATTTTGAATACGTATTTCGTAAAAAGTTTTCGAAGGACCATAAACAGCACGAAAATCCCTATGCTTACAGCAATTTCAATTAAACTTTCCGTTGTCATATATTTTTCAATCATGGACTTCTCTCCTTACTCTGTATACCTTATGTATTTACAAAATACTATTATACTAAACTATTCGAAAACCTCATCGTCTTTTGGTCCCTATTATTTTATAAAAACTGGTAACTTTGAGGGTATTTCCTTCGTCTTTCCTGTAACAAAACAAATTGAAGGGCGGCAGAAAAATGCATGACCACGTTATTTACCAAAATGAAACCTATACTATTTTTCATAAATATGAAAGCGGATATTGTGAGATTTTAAAAACAAGAGGCTATTCACGCGTCATTCTTGTACATGAATCTGAGCTCCATTATAAAGATAACTCGTAAATTTACATTCTCAGTTCAACTTTCTGGATTTTTACAGGAGATTCTGATACCGTTATCATTAAATCAATCCCGGGAGAGGTCTTAAATATGTCACTAAATACGTGGTTCGCTAAAGGATTAACTGCACAGGAATATATCGAAAAAATGAATGTAAATAAAGAAGAAATGAACGCAATCTACCAGAAGTTTTCATTAGATGAAGACGATGTATCCATTCTTGAGAGCATCCGCAATCAATCCCTTCGCGTCATTGTTCTGACAGAGGACTGGTGCGGGGATGCTATGCTGAACAACCCCATTCTATTAAAAATTGCAGAAGAGGCAGGAATGGACGTCCGCTTTTTGCTGCGCGACTCTAACTTGGAGCTAATGGATCAATATTTAACAAACGGTACATCACGTGCAATCCCCATCTTTATTTTCATCGATCAAGAAGGAAACGAAAAAGCTGTCTGGGGACCCCGCGCTCCAAAAATCCAGCAGCTCGTTGACCGTTTAAGAAAACCGCTGCCGGATAAAGAGGACCCTGAATTCAAAGCAAAGCAATCAGAAATGATTCAAACATTAACAGCATCCTATAAAGAAGACGAATCGCTGTGGAAAGAAGTTTCATACAGCATTATTACCACGCTTAAGAAGAAGAGATTACACGTTTAATCAGAAAAACTGCATATAAGATACAAATCTGACTTCAACACTTGAATCTTGTGTTCAATCTAAAAAAAGCAGTTGCCTCTAGGAGGTGACTGCTTTTTTAATAATGCTCACTTCAAGACCCATTTCAACGTTGCCTTTAATCGCACGGCTGATCATACAGGAGCTCTCTGCCCGCTCTGCAAGCTTTCTTGCAAGCTCTTCATCATTGACAGTTGCTGTGCTTTTTAACACAATGACAGGCCGATGAATGATTTTTTTATACGTAATCACACCTTTAGTTACATCGACCATTCCCTCTGATGTCATGGTAAGGTCTTCTTTGTCCAATCGACTGCGCTCCATCATAGCTGCAAGTGTGATGATATAGCAGGTTGCAGCAGCTCCAAGGAGCATTTCGTCAGGGTTTGTTCCAACACCAGGACCTTCCATCTCCGGCGGAATCGACACCTGTGTCTTTAAATTCCCGCTTTCGATTTCTCCGACGTCGTTTCTAAGGCCAGGCCAATGTGCTTTTAAATGAAAAGAATGTTCCGGCATGAGAATCCCTCCTTTACTTTAGTATATCCTCGTTAGAAAGTTGTCTTATGATCGGCATACTTAATTAACTCACAGCAACATTCGCCATGAAAGCAAGATAAGCAGAAACAATGAATAATACCGCAAATGCACAAGCAGCATATGCATTTCTTTTTTTAATGAAACTGATCACGATCATGCCAAGAAAAAGGGCTGCAAAAACAAAAAGCAGCATTCCATTCAGTGAGTATGCAAATCCGATTTCAATTGGCGCCTCGATCTTTAAGCCCTTAATGAATTCAAATAAAGGCGAAGCACCGTCTGAACGAAGTGTTGTGTTGACATCATGCGGCGGAGCCTGTGTTCCTAATACTCCTGTTAGGAAGAAAATGATCATGACGACAATGCTCTCGGCTCTTACCCAGACAAGAGTCTGGATATGACCTGTTCTTTTGCCTACAAAGCCATTCAAAAAAGCAAATAACAGCAGCGGGACTATACTTATATGTTTTAATAGAATTACTTGTCCATAAGATAAGCTCCATGAATGGACGTAATCATTCAGATCAACGACAAATGTCATGACGATCAACCCGCTTGCAGTCAAAACTGTCATACATACGAGCGCAAACGGCGTAAACCAGCTCAGTAAAGCCTGCCAATTCGATGTTTTTTTTGAAAACCAAGCTGTATGAAGCAATACTCCCGTCCACAATGTGACGGAAAGAAAATGAATGCTGTGAAATGCGATCCCCGGCCAGAAGGATAATGATGCAGCATGGCTTGCATATCCCAAAGCTACAATCATGAAAAGTAAAAGTACACCCTGAAAATATTTAGAACCATCCAAATAAATGGCAATCCATAGACATGCTGCGGCGGCTGCCGTCATTAACCACGATTGACCTGCCTGAAAATCAGCCAATACCGATTGTATCGTTTGACTGAGACCGGCCATATGATAAAAACTCAGGATAATTTTTAATACCGGCAGAAATGAAAAAACAACGATCAGCAAAACAGTTAGAAGCAAAAATGGTTTTGGAATTCGAATATCAGGTTTCTTGTCTTTTTTGACAAACTGCAGGACAACATGCCCAATTAAGAAAGAGAAGAGAACATACGTGATCCCTTCTCCAATCGGTATGAGATAAGCCATGCTGATCAGCCTTTCTTTTTCATTAAGAAAACAATACCGATAACGGCAATGACACCAATAGCAACTAGAATAGTCGTCATGACCGGGCTGTTCATAGCCTGCTCTGATTCCGCATTTTCTGTTTGTTCATCTGATTGTGCTGCCTTTTCATTATCAGCTTTCTGATTATCCTCATCCTCATTTACAGCTGATTCGTCTTCCTTTGATGATTGAGGCTCTTCTTCCTTGACCTCTTGCTGAACCGTAAAGGCGAGAGTGCCTTCCATCTCATGTCCATCTTCTCCAATAATTTTCCAGTCAGCTGTATATAATCCATTTTCGAGTTCACTTGATGAAATACCTTTAAGTGTTTCTCCTTCAGCCTTCACGTTCAGAGGAACCTCAGCACCATCTCTAGTTAATGAAATTGTACTTAATGACTCAATCGCTGTATCAAAGGTTAACTTAATTTCTTTCATTGGTTTCGTTACTGTTGATCCTTCTTCAGGAGTTGAAGAAGTCATATGTGTATGAGCAAAAGCTGTATTCGGCAAAATAAGTAAAACGAGCATTCCTAATAGAGTGAGTATCTTTTTCATATCATTATTCCTTTCTATAGTTACATTCTAATTTCATCTTAACATGATCCGTCACCTTCCCTTTCGCAGAAATTCGACAGTTTTCTAAACACTGCCTTTTAAAATGTTCCCTTCTAATAAAAAAAAACCCGGGAATACAACGACCCGAGTTTTTCAGCAGTTATCTGCAATTGTTTATTATCGTTATTTTAAAAACTGATTGTCTTTGTCTTTCTTTATTTGATTGCTTGTCTGAATGGCTTTTTCAATGCATACTTTTTAGTGTGATCTCAATTTCTTTCTTCGGTAATATCTAATAAAAATAATCGACAAAAAAAGAATACATCCAACTCCGATAAAAAATGGTCCAAATCTAGTAAGATACCCATTTACTGCTACAATGGAAGAGCCGAATTTATTGCCCATACAAAAAAAGAGAATGGCCCACAAAAAGGATGAACCATATGCCAGCAGAGCAAATTTCCAGAACTTTAATTTATTCATGCCTGCGAGGACTGGACCGAGATGCCGCAGCAGAGGGAAAAAATAGGTCATGCCTAGTGTATAATCGCCATGTCTTGCAAATAATTGCTGAAATTTGATAAACCTGCGCTGCGCTCTTTTTCTTCTGACTAAAAAAGACAGAGCCAGTTCCCCAAAGCTTTTCCCAACTAAAAACCAGAAGGTAAGTGCCGTCATGATCCCAAAATAGGATGAAAAAAAGGCAGGTACAGGGTGCAGAATCCCATGAGATGCAGCAAATCCGCCCATCATAACAATCACTTCATTCGGAAGAGGAATAAAAAAGGTTCCGGCAGAAAGCATTACAAACAGGGCAAGGTAGCCATACTCCTCTATAAAAACAAGTATCTCCGAAATCTCCATTTTCTCACTGCCTTCATCTTTATGTATGTTCCATTATACTAAGATAATAAGCGTTAGAATAGAAAGATGCCTTAGTCAATTTTACCGTCTTTTTTCAAGATGGAAATGAATGTATTCACGATCCCTTGATCAAAATGAATTCCGCTCCATTTCTTCAGTTCCCGTACCGCTTCGGCTGCACTAAGCGGACTCCGGTAAACGCGATCCTGTGTCATCGCATCATATGTATCACTTACTGTCACGATTTTTGATTCCAGCAGGATTTCTTCCGATTTCAGTCCAAAAGGATAGCCTGAACCATCTAACTTTTCATGATGCTGAAGAATGATATCACTTACACCTTTCTGATGTTTTAAAATATCAGCTCCGTCTGCGGGATGCTTCTTTATGTTAGAAAATTTCTCATCAGTTAGTTTGTCAGGTTTATTTAAGATCTCAGCCCTTACGTTAATTTTCCCGATATCATGAAGCAGCGATGCAACATAGAGATTCTCAAGCCTCTTCTTATCAAGTCCCATCTCTTTGGCAATCTTAATGGAATACTCCTGAACCCGCATACTGTGATTATATGTGTAGCGATCCTTTTGTTCTACTTTTTGTACCATACTTGTCCATTTCTCTATTTCGTCGCTTAAATCATCAAATGCCGGTTCTGTAATAAACCAAAGCAGTTCTAAATCGGTTAAAGCTTTAAAAAAGATTGGTTTTTTCAAGTCCTGAACATAGAAGTAATCTTTCTCCTTCAGTACTTTGCTTTCGTTATTCTCCTCAAAGAGAACTTCCCCTTTAATGATGTAATAAAATTCAAAGGAGTCTCTCTTTTCTCCTGGATAAATGTAGAACATGCGAACCTTCACTATGCTTTGAAAGAGAATTTCTGTTCCTTCATTTTTCAGCAGCAGACTTAATTCTGCCGACTCCTGTTTTACCGTATTGATGTAACTGCCCTGAATTTAAATGACCCAATAAAAAAACGATGCAGCTTGTGCTGCATCACTTTCCACATCTATATTCATTCAAAATTACTGGCACTCTCCACGTTTTCTCCCTGAAAAATCGTTTTAATCTTTTCCCGGTTTTTCTTGGAGACGAGAATATATAAAGTATCACCTGAAAAAATATTTGTATCTCCTCTCGGAGTGTGAAGTTTTTCATCTCTTATAACAGCCGTTATTAAAGCATCATTCGGCAGCTCAATGTCTTTTAATTCTTTTCCTGAAACAGTGGCGCCTTCCCCAACCTCAAGCTCAATCATCTCATTATTAGTTTTGCCGATCGAGATTAATTCAAGGGTATGGGGCACTGAATTTTTCTTGCTTTCTGACAGGTTCAGCTTATTGGCAAGAGGGGTAAGCGTCGCACCCTGAAGCAGCGCCGAAGTCAGGACAACGAAGAAAACGACATTAAAGATCAGCTGACTGTTCTCAAGTCCTGAAAGCATCGGATAAGTAGCCAGAACGATCGGAACCGCTCCTCTTAATCCCGCCCAGGAAATAAACAGTTTTTCCTTTACGGAAAACTTAGATACAAACATGCTGATGAAGACTCCTATTGGACGCGCCACTATCATTAAGATCACTGACAGCAGCAAACCTTCCCAAACGATGTCCAAAAGCTGATTCGGGAACACAAGCAAGCCAAGTAATATAAACATTAAAATCTGCATCATCCAAGCAAAGCCTTCATTAAAACGAATGATCGAATGGCGGAAGGTTAAATCTGAATTTCCGACTATGACAGCCATGACATAAACAGCAAGGAGTCCGCTTGCGTGTGCGAACGTGGTTAAGCTGTAAGTTAAAATGGCAAAGGCAAGCGATAAAACCGGATATAGCCCGGATGAATCCAAATTTATTTTGTTAATGGTCCACACTGCAAGCTTTCCGAAGAGTAAACCTGCTGCAAGACCAAAGCCCATCTCCCAGAAGAATCTTAAGACAAGTCCAATAAAACTCGTATCTGGCTGCCCAATCAAATGAATGATCGTTACTGTCAGAAATACGGCCATTGGATCATTCGTACCAGATTCAGCCTCCAGAGTAGACGTCAACTTCTTTCTGATGTTTTTGTTGCCGAGAACAGCAAACACTGCTGCTGCATCAGTTGATCCAACGATTGCTCCAAACAATAACCCCTCAAGCCAGGTTAAATCGAGAATGAATTTTGCAAATACGCCGATTATGATCGTCGTTATAAAAACGCCGATTGTAGCAAGCATGGATGATGGCACAAGAATTTTTCTGACATCTACCCATTTTGTCTGTAATCCCCCGTCAAAAATAATAATCACCAGGGCAATAATTCCGAATAACTGGGCAAGCTTTGCATTATCAAAATAAATATAATTGCTGAGCACCATACCGACAACAATAAAAAAAACCAGGGAAGGCAAACCAAGCCGAGAGGAAAACTTTGCAGTCATAACACCGATTGTTAGAAGAACAGCTAAAATTAAAATGATATGATCAACAGAAAACGACAATACTGCATCACCTCACAGTTTCATTTTGACACAACGTTTTGAAGAGACTT
This sequence comes from Bacillus sp. V2I10, assembly GCF_030817055.1. NCBI lineage: Bacteria > Bacillati > Bacillota > Bacilli > Caryophanales > Bacillaceae > Bacillus > Bacillus sp. V2I10. Next base: position 4,843,257 of record NZ_JAUSYV010000001.1, read on the forward strand.
AATAGAGGAATAAGTCTATTTTATCTCAGCATTCAGCCTATCGTCTAGAAATTGGCCTGAGGAAAAAGATTTTCCGAATGAAAGTCCATGGATGTTTCTTCCTCCTATATAATGGTTTATAGAATGAATCTGAGGGAAACAACAAAGAAAACTAATAACATCTTTTTATCCAAACAGAATTCATCTGAACAATGATGTCGCCTATGTTCAAATCTTAAACACCGCCCCCCTGTAACCTATCTTTTATGATAGGTTTTTCTTTTACACAAATTTGACTAAAATCCTTACAGGACTTTCCAAATTCATCAAGAAGTTATCCTTATAAATAAACAATAGGGGGAACTTTTTTTGAAGAAGAGCAATGAGGATATAGCAAACAGAGATTTAATGAGTTCTATATATAAGGATTATGAAAAAAAAGGCGGAGCTGAAAAATTGCCGGGCATGGGTAAGCCACTTCCAAAAAGCGCTCTAGAGGGGGATATTTTCACGAAAATTGTCAAAAACGCAAACTACCTCCCTGCATGGATTAAAATGCAAAAAGAAATTAAGCAGCGCATAGAAAAATTGATGAAACTCACTGATGATGAAAAACGTATAACAGAAGCTGAGCAAATTAATAAGGAAATTATGAAATATAACCGTTCTTGTCCCGCAGCCCTGCAGAAAAACTTACTATCTCTTAATGAGCTTGAAAAACATTACAAACTTTGGGAATAACAGATTCATACTGGAATGTCATGGCGAAGCCTGCTGCATTATCGTAACGAGTAAGTGAGACAGGGCTATGGCATGATATAATGAAAACAATTTGTTTCACCTTTTCCCCATATGGGAAAAGCTACATATGGCAAATCTCCGCAAACTCATGTAAGTGAGAAATACATCAAAAGGTGGTGCATGTCATTTGCCGAAGGACCGCATTTTTAAAATTGGTTATGGAATCATTATCTTTTTAACGATTATTCTGCTGTCGACTAAAGTAGATTTCATTTTCAGACCGCTTGAAATCATATTCACGACCTTATTTTTCCCGTTTTTGGTTTCAGGGATCATCTTTTATTTACTTCGTCCGATCGTGCGATTTTTAGGAAGAAAAGGCGTTCCGAATACCATCTCGATCATCATTATTTATCTGCTCGTTATTGGCCTTGGAACATTGGTCGTATTCTTGATCGGACCGGCTATTCAGAAACAATTTCAAGAACTGATCAAAAACTTTCCTCAGATTGTGCAAACCCTGCAGGATAACCTTCTCGCTCTTAGAGAAAATAAATGGTTTGCCCGGTTTGAACAGAATGATATTTTGACATTTGAAAAGATGACAGCTTCTGTTACAGATTATTTCCAGGCAAATGTAAGCAATATCGGCAGCCGTGTTTCTAATTTCATCGGCATTCTGACAAGCATTGCAACAATCTTTGTAACCGTGCCGTTTATTGTTTTTTATTTGCTGAAAGATGGTGAATATGCACCAAAACAAGTTTTGCGCTTTTTACCTTATACAAAGGCAAACGAAGCGAAGCTCATTTTAAAAGATATGGATCATGCCCTTAGCTCGTACATTCAGGGACAGGCTCTTGTCAGTCTTGTCGTTGGTGTAATGATGTACATAGGTTACTTAATCATTGGACTTGATTATTCCATTCTGCTTGCGATGTTTGCGATGCTGACAAACGTCATTCCATTCCTTGGACCGTTTATAGCAGTAATCCCTGCTGTAATTGTAGGCTTCCTGGATTCACCTTTTATGGTTGTACAAGTACTCATAGTCGTCATTATTGTTCAGCAAATCGACGGCAATGTTTCTTCTCCGCTGATCATGGGCAAAAGACTTGATATTCACCCTTTAACTATCATCTTGCTCCTGATTGTTGCAGGAAGCATGGGCGGATTGCTTGGAATGCTTCTTGCCGTTCCGACCTACGCCATATTGAAGGTCATATGCAGCCATTCTTACAGACTTTACCTTCTCCGGAAAGAGCGGCTCGATCCAATCCAAAACACGAATATCGACATTGAAATTGAGTAATTTCAGCAGTTTGAAGGATAGTAACAGCAGTAAAATAATCATGATTTGGCAGGTGGGCATATGACGTTTTTTCAGCTTCTTAAAAAGGGAAATAAATCTTCAGGCATTGCAGCTCTCGGGAATACGGCATTAACGATTATTAAAGGAATCGCCGCTTTTATAAGCGGGAATGGAACCATGTATGCCACCACTTTGCATTCAGCAGCAGATGCCATTAACCAGGGGTTTGTTTTTATCGGAAGCGCTCTTGCTGAAAAAGCTCCGACAAAACGATTTCCAACCGGATTCGGACGTGTGGTGAATCTCTTCGTCTTGATTGCGGTTATCGTGATCTCCATTATGGCATACGAAACGTTTCATAAAGGCTGGGAGCTGATTCAGCACCCTAAAGCAACCACAAATATCCTGTTAAATGCAGGAATCCTTGTTATCGCCGTTATCATTGACGGTCTCATTCTTATTAAAGCAATGAAAGAAATTGCACATGAGACAAGAACAGAAGCAAAAGGATTTGCTGTTGCAGCAAATGCATTTAAAAATGTAAGTCTTGCTTCGCCGCCAACAAGACTTGTTTTCTACGAAGACATCATTGCTACATTTGGTGCATTATTAGCTCTTGTATCAATCGTAGTATCTTATTTCACCGGTCTTTACGTTTTAGATGGTGTAGGTACTCTGCTGATTGGAGTATTGCTGATAGGCATTGCCGTTAAAATCGGTTATGAAAATACAATTGGATTAATCGGAGTTGCTGCTCCAAAAGATGTCGAGGACCGAATTGCAGAAATGATTCTATCTGACCCTGACGTTGAAGACATTAAAAATCTCCGTATTCTTCAGGAGGGGCGCAAATACCATGTTGAAAGCTATTTGGAACTAAAACCCGGGTTATCTCTAGCTGTTGCAGATGATATTAAAATCCGGGTGAAGGATCACTTATATACCGATCCTGATATTGCAGATGTCACACTTGGCATTTTCGAATCAGACGGAGTGAAAACATGGGGAATGAATGAAACTGAATAAAAGCTTAGATAAAGAAGACCATTTTTAAATGGTCTTTTTTTGTTTGTCATTTTTTTTAAAGCGTTTAAAACTGGATACTAAACGGATGGTTCAAATGTTTTCCAAATACAAATATGGGGTTATGGAAAAAAAGTGAAACTTTATTTAGTTTTAATCGTTTAAGAAAGTGTACACCTTGATTCACCAAATTGGAGAGGAGCTCGTTAATTTTGAAAAAATCAGGATGGATTATCAGTTTATTGTTTGCATTGCTTTTAGCTGGATGCGGTCAAAGCACCGCTACTACAGAAAAAGAAGATAAAGCTTCAGAGACTGCTGAAACGGAAGCTGAAACCAAAGAAACAAGTGAAACTGACAAAAATGCAACATCTCAGGAAGTATTGGCAGCAGCAAGTGAAAAATCTGCTGAGCTTAAAAATTTCGCTATGGACGGCACAATGAAAATGATTATGACATCTGAAGAAGGAACGATGGAGACAAATGCAGATATGCAGACAAAAACAAATGTTGAGCCTCTTATCATGCAGCAGACGATGCAAATGGAAGCAGAAGGACAAACGAATACAATTGATATGTATATGGATAAGGAATTCATTTACATAAAAGATGTGCAGTCAGGCGGATGGGTTAAAATGAAGCAGGCTGGACCAGGCATGGGTGAAATGATGAATCAGCAGAAAACGATGACTCCTGCTGAGCAAATCAAACAGCTGGAACAAATGGCAGATGATATCCAGATGGAAGAAACCGAAAGTGAATATATATTTAATGTTAAAGGCAATGGTGAAAAACTGATGAGTCTTACAGGGAATATGATGGGCTCTGATCCTTCTATGCAGGCAGCATTGGAGCAAATGGACATTGAGCAAATTGATTATACGTACACGCTTGACAAAGAAACCTATTTCCCAAAATCATTAAAAATGGACATTAAAATGTTCATTACTGAAAATGAACAGAAGATCGAAATGCAGCAAACGATCACGTCTGAATTCTCAGAAATGAATGAGCTTAAGAACTTCTCTATTCCTGAAGAAGTGTTAAATGAAGCAGTTGAGGTTGATCCTGCTGCCTAGAAAAGCGGAACCGCCCGTTTAGCCCCGACAGGCAGATAAGGATTCACCCGGAAAGTCGGGGTTTGACTTTTTGGGGGAATCTGTTCTGACCGAGGGGTTGGGCGGTGGAGCTGGACAATTAGAAAAGCGGAACCGCCCGTTTAGCCCATATCTACATGATTAATGAAACAGGAGATCTCTCAGTCGAGATCTCCTGTTTACTTACCAGCCCATTCTTTTTCTAAGGCTCTCAATATGAGCAATATGATGATTCCCATGCCACGCATAAACACCCAGTGTTTCAGCCAGTGTAGCGGAGGTTTTATTCGCAGGGTGATAAAATGTCCTGTTTAAATCAGATTCAGAGAGAGACGATGCAAGCATGACCAAGCGTTTATGCAAATGCTCAAGCAATACGAGCGACACCTCCATTTCCCCATGCTTTGAATCTTCCAATTCTGCCCATGCCTTTTCCTCATATGGACGAATAACCGGGTTCTCTTCTGTTAAGGCAAGTTTTATTCTTATATAAGCATTCATATGACTGTCTGCCAAATGATGAACTACCTGGCGCACGCTCCACCCTCCTTCACGATAAGGGGTATCCAGCTGTAAATCTGATAAATCCAAAAGAGCTGTTTTTAATCTTGAGGGCGCTGCAGCCAGTTCATCAAGCCAGCCTTTCAAATGGATTGTTTCTATTTTTTCAGGTGCATAAAAAAGACCAATAGGATACTTTAAATCTTGCATTTTATCATCCCTCTCCAATTATTCTCTCTTCTATTTATTATCCAGGTTATTGAATGAGAACTCCCCCGGCAGCCCCTGCAAGAACCACGAGCCAAGGCGGGAGCTTCCAGTAGACAAGAAGCGCAAATGCTATTAAAGCGAGGGCAAAGTCGCCGGTCGTTTTGATTGCACTTATCCATACCGGATTGTAAAGCGCTGCAAGCAGAATACCGACAACAGCAGCATTCACTCCCATTAATGCGGCTTGTACGCTGCTTTTTTCTCTTAGCGTATTCCAAAACGGGAGCATGGCAACGACGAGCAGAAACGACGGTAAAAACATTGCTGCTGTTGCAGCGATTGCACCTGATACACCATTGATCGATGCACCCAGATAACTTGCAAAAGTAAACAGCGGTCCCGGTACTGCCTGTGCAGCTCCATAACCGGCAAGGAAGATCTCTTCGCTTATCCATCCTTGCGGCACGACTTCCCGTTCAATCATCGGAAGCACGACATGTCCCCCGCCAAATACGATTGAACCAACACGGTAAAAGGTATCAAAGATAGCCGTCCATATAGAGGGGAACACTTGCCTGATCACCGGAAGAAGAATCAGCAGCCCCAAAAATAAAACCCAGGCTATGATACCTGTTTTTTTGCTTATGGATATATTCAACTTTTCTGCCTTTGAAACCTCTTTATTTTTGTACATCATATATCCAGCAGCGCCTGCAATTAATATAATAGCGATTTGCCCAAGTGCGGTTGGAAAGAAAAGGGCACAAACAGCAGCAATAATGGCCATTGTAATTCTCGGCCTGTCCGGAGTCAGATTTTTCCCCATGCCCAAAATGGCCTGCGCAACAACTGCCACGGCAACAATCTTCAGACCATCGATCCATCCTGAATCTTCCGCCTGAAAGCCTGTTACAAAATAAGCAAATAAGATAAGGGCAATGACAGAAGGAATCGTAAATCCAAACCATGATAAAAATCCTCCTACCATGCCGCCCCGGACTATGCCAATTGAGATTCCGACCTGACTGCTCGCCGGACCCGGAAGGAACTGGCACAAGGCCACTAAATCAGCATAGCCCCGTTCGTCAAGCCACTTCCTCTTCTTTACATATTCATCTCTGAAATAACCTAAATGTGCAACAGGACCGCCAAATGACGTCAGCCCAAGCTTAGTAGACACAAGCAGGATTTCAAGCCACGTTTTAAACATTTTTTCACCATTCCTCCTTTAAGACTTCTCTGGCAAGCTCTCTCAGCATCACTTTTGATTTTTCCAATGCTTCCTCCCCTTCTTTTGTTATGCTGTAGTACTTGCGGATCCGCCCATTTTCTTTTTTATCTTCCCTAGTAAGGAATCCAGCTTTCTCAAGGTTGTGCAGATACGGGTATAGAGTGCCCGGTCCAATTTCATAGCCGTGGCTGTGCAATTCCTCAATCATGAATGAACCGTAAATCGGCTCGATTTTCGCATGATACAGAATGTGAATTTTAATGGCTCCAAGAATGAATTCACGCAATTATAAGATGCGCCTCCTTAATATCGGATTTCGATATTGCTTAACAATAATATAACAAATAATTATTAATTCTATGTAAAGGTTGAATGATAAAAAGGTTAACCGCGAAAAGCCTCTTTTTAACTTTTTTAAGAATACAAAAGAGACCAGAGCATCAGCCCTGGCCTCCTAGTGATGACTATGATCATCTTCTGCATTTTTTGTCTTTTCAGGTTCTTTCGCTTTTTCAGCCTTTTCTTTAGAAACTTCCCCTACTGTGAATTCTTTTTTTGGCATAACGTGCATGTCACGGGCGGTCACATGTGTTTGAACAAAATATATGCCATCTTCGCTGAACGTTTTCTTGATTTCATAGATGCCTTTGCCTTTATGTACCGCTTTGATCATTTCGCTATCTTCTTTACTTTCAGCTTTCCATATTTCGAATTCCACGCCGGAAGCATCATCTACTGCATCTTCGCCTTGTGTTACAGCGACAGAGAGCGTTTCTTCTTTATTTTTGCTGATTTCAGAAGGCAGTCTTATATCAGCGTTAACCATTAAAGAACCTTCAGCTGAGTTATCACCGGAGTCCATCGAGCAGGCCGAGGCAAGCATTACACCGGCTAATAAAAATAAAGCTGCTAGTATTCGATTCATTTCATATTTCCTCTCCTATTAAGAAGCAGTATATACACGATAACTATTGTAACCGCTTTATCCCATAACAGTCAAAAAGCTTCTTTCCAATGTCAGAACGAAGAATGCACCCTTTTAGGATTCGCTTAGAATAAACTCCAATAATAAAAGCCGCATTCCAGCGGCTTTTCGTTAACACTGCGGTGGTTCTTCCATCCAATTATGCTTTATCATCAGCTTTGCCCCTTCTTTTGTGTAAGTATAGATGTCTCTTGAAATGAGTGCCGTTCCTTTTCTTTTATGTTATAAAGTTACCTTTGCAAAGAGCTAAAAAAATATGTTTTGATAGGCTTCAAGAAACTATATTGCCTTTGGATAGAACAGCTTTCCGTTGTTTTATCCTTCCGGCAACTGCTTCTGCTGAACAGGACGCTTCTGCAAGGACAAAGTTGTCCTCATCTCCAGCCTTTCCCCTTTTTCCAACTAAGAATAATTACAACAAACACAGAAATATATTCTGTTGGTCCAAGACTTCCTAACATTGGTATTCGATTTTAAAGACTATATAAAAATTATAAAATAAATATTCTAAATATATTGACATTTATCTTTAAAAGAGATAATTTTTAAATTATAAAGTTATAATATTATAAGGAGAACTAAAATGCAGATAGATAAAAACCAGCTTATTCCCCTTTACAAACAAGTGGAACACGTTTTAGAGGAGAAAATAACATCAGGTCATTGGGAAGTCGGGAGTCAATTACCAACTGAACAAGAATTATCTGACCTTTTTGATGTTAGTACCATTACAGTTAAACGGGCCGTAATTGAGCTTGTAAATAAAGGATATCTTTTTAGGCAAAGAGGCAAGGGAACTTTTGTCTCGGGGGCTGTAAAAGAACAGGATATCAATTCTTTTATTTCTTTAACAACTGATTCTGAAGAAGAGCATCCGCATGAATTGATTAGTTTTTCTATTGAGGATGCGGGAATCGAGATTGCAGAGAAAATGAATCTCCAAAAAGACTCACAAGTGATTAAGATAAAACGCTTAAAAACCGAAAATAGTGAACCGCAAGCGCTTGAATATACATATCTTCCAGCAGCAAAATGCCCCGGCCTTACACCAGATGATATAAACAATGAACTAATTTATAATTTACTTAAAGGCAAATTTAATATTGCATTAGGTAGAGCCAAGGCTTTTATTAAACCGTTCATTGCGCTTAATGAACAAGCGAAACTGCTGAATGTTGAACCTGGCAGCGCCGTTTTTGAATGGGAAAGGTTTACCTATACAAAACAAGAAGAGATTATCGAGTACTCTAAATTTTATATACGGCAAGATAAGGAAACTTATTATACAGAAGTCCATTTTTAAAAAAGTTAATTCTATTTACATACACTTTCAAAAATATAAAGTTATAATATTATATTTTTTTAATCATCATTGTCTGATAATTTATAATATTATAATAATATAAATTAATAGTTTCAAGAAGGAGTGAAAATCTACCATTCTTCATCACGATCAGCTTTTTATGTGCAGGTAATGCAAGTTAAATTGTTGAGGGGGAAAAATGATGAAAAGAAAAACCTTTTTTTCTGTATTAATTTGTTTATTGCTAGCCATAGCTTCTGGTTGCAGTAGTCAAGCAGGAACCTCAGATAAAGGCTCAAAAGAGAAAGATGGACAAACATTAGTTTTGGCTGCCTACGGCGGTAGCTATGAACAAAAGATGAAAGAGGTTCTTATCCCTAAATTTGAAAAGGAACATGACGTAAAGGTTAAGTATATTACAGGAAGTTCGGTTGATACTTTATCAAAGCTGCAAGCTCAAAAGGACAATCCGCAAATTGATGTTGCATTTTTAGATGATGGTCCGCAAGCACAAGCAAAAGCCTTTGGCTTACTTGCACCTTTAGATAAGGAAGTAGTTACTAATTTAGAAAATGTATACGACATCGCAAAGGACAAAGATAATGTTGGAGTCGGTTTTGGAATCATTTCGACGGGCCTTGCATATAACAAAGAATTCTTTGAGCAAAATGGCTGGGAGCCATTAACATCTTGGAATGATTTGGCTGATCCTAAGTTTAAAGGGAAACTTGTACTTCCTTCGATTGCAAATACTTACGGGGTTCATATGCTTCTCATGACCGCTATTGCCAACGGCGGCAGTGAAGAAAATATTGAGCCGGGTTTTGAAAAATTAAAAGAAATCGCCAAAAATGCAGTCACATTTGATAAGACGGCAGACGTTTCCAACTATTTTATGCAGGGTCAGGCTGTGGCAAGTGTTTGGGGCAGCAGCCGTGTATTCACTCTGCAAGACACAGGTTTTCCAATCGAGTATGTGGTACCTGAAGAGGGTGTTCCTGCACTGATGCCAACTATTAGTGTAATTAAGGATGCACCAAATGCAGAACTTGCGCAGAAATTTGTCAATTTTATTTTAGATGAAGAAGCACAGACTTTATTTGCTAATTCATTGTTTGATGGTCCGGTTAATAAAAACGTGAAATTAGAGGGAGATATTACTAATAAGGTCATTTATGGCGAAGACCAAATTGCAAAACTTATAAAGGTGAATTGGGAAGTTGTTAATAAAAAAAGAGCGGAGTGGACTGAAAAGGCAAACAAAGAAATTGAAGTAGCCCACTAACGAAGAGGTGATACGATGAGTTATTTAAGCCTTGAAAATGTGTTAAAAACATTTAATAAAACAGAAGTGGTAAAAAAGTTAAGTCTTGAGATCCAGAAAGGGGAACTTATGTCCTTTCTTGGACCATCTGGCTGTGGAAAGACAACGACCTTAAATATGATTGCGGGATTTTTGGATGTGGATGGCGGAAAGATCAAGGTGGATGGGAAACCCGTTCACCTGATTCCTCCAAATAAAAGAGAAATGGGCATGGTTTTTCAAAACTATGCTTTATTTCCTCATATGACTGTTTTCAATAATGTGGCATATGGGCTGAAACTTCGGAAAGTCGGAAAAAGCGAATTGAATAAGCGTGTGTTTGAAGCATTGGAAATGGTCCGATTATCAGGCTTTGAAAAACGTTATCCAAAAGAGCTTTCTGGCGGGCAGCAGCAGCGTGTCTCCTTGGCAAGAGCTTTAGTAATCAAGCCGAAAGTACTGTTACTTGATGAACCATTAAGTAATCTCGATGCAAAACTTCGCCAGGAAATGCGTGAAGAAATTGTGGATATTCAAAAGAAGGTTGGAATTACCACTATATTTGTTACACATGACCAAGAGGAGGCACTTGCGATATCGGATCGGATAGCGGTTATGTATGAAGGGAGAATTGAACAGGTTGACACCCCTGCCGAAATATATAATCATCCGAAAACAGATTTTGTGTCCCAATTTATTGGAGAAGTAAATCAAATTCAGGGAAAAGTGCTGGAAATCTATGAAGATAATAAATGCAAAATGCACTTTTTCGGTCATGAACAGATTGTTTCGGTCAATTCAAAGAAGAATTCAGAGGTTGAGTTTTTTATCAGACCTGAAAAAATACAAATCTCTTTAGTAGTTCCCTCTGATAATGCGGGTTTTCCGACGAAAGTCGAAAGGAAGATGTTCCTGGGTGCTAAGACAAGATATATTTTAAAAGCACAAGATAAACAGCTAGTTGCAGATATATCAAATACAGTATTAAATCCTAATCAAATTCAGGAGGGAAACAACGTATTTGCTATTTGGAATCCAGAAGATTTATTACCTTCCAGAAAGGTGAGGTGACAGATCAAATGCAAACCCCTATCGGAATGGAACAAGATATATTACTAAAACAGAAGAAAAAGAATATAACCAGGAAACGCCTTGATACGTGGCTATTATTGGTTCCTACTCTTGGAATCTTCATCTTTTTCTTTTTACTTCCTTTATTTTTCCTTTTTATCACCAGTTTTAAGACGTTCGATGCCGGCAGTGGTATTGGAAGTGAATGGACCTTCCAAAATTATATCAAATTCATTTCGGACCCTTTTTACTTAGGCGTCGTTTGGAGAACAGTAAAAATCGCTTTGCTGACAACATTGGCTTCAATCATCATTTCTTACCCCGTGGCATTTCAAATTTCAAGAGCAAGTGGAAGAATAAAAAATTATTTAACATTGCTTGTACTATCACCACTGTTGATTAGTATGGTCATCCGCTGCTATGGCTGGGTTATTTTACTATCAAATAACGGTGTGGTGAATAATACGTTGATAAATCTGGGTTGGATTGACCAGCCTTTAACTTTACTGTATACGGAGTTAAGTGTGATTATCGGAATGGTACACGTGTTATTGCCATATATGGTGTTAAGTATCATGGGTTCGCTTGAAAGAATCGATCCATCCGTTATAAGAGCCTCACAAAATCTTGGGGCAAGCTCATTTAGAACATTCTTTTCGGTTTTACTGCCTTTAACATTACCTGGAATTTTTGCCGGATCTGTTATGGTATTCAGTTTAAGCGTAAGTTCATTTGTTACACCTGCTATCCTTGGCGGTCCACAGGTGAAAGTAATGTCCTATTTAACATATGAGCAGGTTGCCGTTATGCTGAACTGGCCATATGGAGCATCAATTGGCTTCCTATTAATCATTATTGCGACGATTACGATCATCGCTTATAGCAAAATTCTTGCCAGTTCGGAAAAAGGAGTGGCAATTCAATGAGGAAAAAGAAACTGCCAAAATTTCTATTTAATTTTGTTTGTTTCATAGTATATGTCTTTTTACTTGCACCTATTGTCGTGGTATTAATGTCTTCGTTAACAACCACTGAATATATTGTTTTTCCGCCGAAAGGATTAACACTCAAGTGGTATGTTGAGCTTGTCGAACATCCCGAATTTATGCAATCTTTGGTGCTGAGTATAATTGTGGCAGTTGGCACTTCAATTATCGCAACTGCAATCGGTACGCTGGCATCCATCGCTGTTGCCCGGCGTCAATTTAAAGGGAAAACAGCCATTGTCCAATTAGTTGGATCACCTCTCTTAATACCATCCGTCGTATTTGGAGTGGCCCTTCTCCAGTTTTATTCTTGGATAGGTTTGGCCGCAAGTCCTCTTGCTTTAATAATAGGACATATTATTCTAACAGTACCTTTCGTTATGCGGTTAGTTGTTGCAAGTTTGGCAGGCTTTGATCGCTCCATAGAACAAGCTGCCATGAATTTAGGGGCAGGGCATTTTAAAGTGTTTTTTCAAATTACTCTTCCTGTTATTAAATCCGGGGTAATCGCAGGTGCCATCTTTGCATTTATCACTTCATTTGATGATTTAACAGTAGCGTTATTTATTGTAAGTACCGATGTCGTTACGCTGCCGGTTCGAATCTATACTTACATGCAATACCAATATGATCCAATCATCACATCTGTATCAAGTATTATGATTTTATTAACCATCGTGCTAATGCTTGTCATTGAAAGGGTTTTAGGTGTAGGAAAGGTCTTTGCATCGAAAAAACAATAAGAAGGGTGTTTTTATGCATATTGAAAATCATCCCGTATTAGGGAAACAACTGACAAAGCCTATAACGATCTATTTTAATAATAAAGAATTTAAGGCATATAAACAGCAGACGGTTGCAGCAGCCTTAATAGCTAATGGAGTAAAAAAATTCGGTCTAAGCCGAAACCTAATCCAAGCAAGAGGCCTTTTTTGTTCCCGGGGCAGATGCTGCAGCTGCTATATGACTGTGAATGGAGAGGAACATGTACGCACTTGCTTAAAAAGGGTTGAAGAAGGAATGGAAATATATCCAAATCTAGAGGACCCAGAGGTAAGGTGTGATGACCATGGAGACTGATGTTCTCATCATCGGAGCCGGACCTGCAGGCCTTGCAGCCGCATACGAAACGGCATCAAAAGGTATTGATGTAACCATCGTAGATGAATCCATTTCAGCAGGAGGACAGCTAATCCAGCAAACGCAAATCATACAATCATTGCCCTCCTCTTATCATCCAATGCGGGGTTTTGAATTGGCTGAAAAATTAAAAGAACATTTAAAGGAATTTCCTATTCGTTATTTATTCGAACATAGGGTGATTGGCTTATATGCAGATGGAAGTGTTGGTATTACGGATGAACAGAATGTTTTTCCAGTGAAAGCAAAGAAAATAATCGTTGCTACTGGAGCAGCTGAAAGCGCCGTTCCTTTTCCGAAATGGACCCTTCCAGGGGTAATAACTATTGGTGCAGCTCAAACCTTAATCAACCGGGACTTTGTTCTGCCCGGCAAGGAAGCGGTCATTGTTGGTTCAAGTGACTTTGCGATGGAAGTTGCTCTTCAGCTCTTAGAAGCAGGCGTGAACATTAGGGGAATTGTTGAAAGTCAGCCTCAGGTTACTGCCAGAGACAAGGAAAAAATAGAGCAAGTGGAAAGATGCGGAGTTCCATTTTATTTAACCTCTTCTATAAAAGAAGCGAGAGGAAATGGGCAGCTTGAAGAAATTGAGATTCAGCTCCAGGATGGAATTTTAACAGAAAAGATCGATTTGGCTTGTATCGATGGCGGGAGAACGCCGATTCTTGATTCTTTTTATCAATTAGGATGTTCGTTCAGTTATCAGGAAAAGCTTGGCGGCTGGATCCCGCAATATAATAAACGTTTCCAAACAGATCGCGAAGATGTTTTTTTAGCCGGAAATGCAGCAGGTATCAGCTCACAAGGAGTACTGCTAGTAACCGGTATGATAGCTGGTGTCAGTGTATGTGAAGCCTTACAGGCAATAAGCAAAGAGGTTGCTGAGGAAATAAGGCTTTCCCTTTGGGAAGAGTTAGAGCTACTCGAAACAAAACTAAATACGGAAATCTTGCAGGAAAGAAATCAGCATATTGAAAATTTTGCAAACCCTATGCTTAAAGATCAATTTATCTCATAGATAAATTGAATACGTGACTAGAAGGTGAATTAGTTGGATAAAACAACAATCATTTGTCGATGTGAAGAAATAAGCTATGAGGAAGTTGAGGAAGCCATTGGACATGGAGCAAGAACCTTTGATGATGTTAAAAGACTGACCCGGTGCGGCATGGGTCCATGTCAGGCGAAAATATGCACAAACCTTGTTGCAAATGTGATTCATGAACAAACAGGCAGGCCATTTCATGAGATTCCTATACCTCGGATGCGGATGCCCCTATCCCCCATAAAGCTTGAAACATTAGCGACTAACAGCACATCGTTTTCCGCAGTGAAATCTGTTTTAGATGAGGTGGAATTAGAGGATGGGAAGGTGAGATAAATGGAAACACGTTACGAAACAGTTGTTATTGGCGGAGGAGTCGTTGGGAATGGAATTGCCTTTCACCTTTCTGAACGCTATAAGGAAGGGATACTAGTTCTTGATAAGAAATATCCAATGTCAGGAACATCAGGATCTACCCAAGCCTGGGTGTGGGTTCATAATAAAACCCCTTCCTGGTATGCCGAGTTTAATATGTACAGTGCTGAACTCTATCCCTACTTATCTAAAAAAATTGGAGATGTTGAATATAAACGGACAGGCGGCCTATCTCCATTTTTCAATGAGAAAGACCGGGAAAAAGCATTGCAGCTTGCAGAATCATACCGGAAGATTGGCATTAAAATTAAAGTCCTATCAAGAGAAGAAGTACTGGAGAAGGAGCCCTCAATCAATCCTGAGGTCGCAGGAGCGACTTATAGTTCGATCGACGGAAACGTCAATCCATTTCGATTGATAGACATGTATATGAGAGCTGCAAGGAAAAATGGTGTTAATTACTCTACTTATAACAAAGTAAAAGACATACAAAAGCAAGAAGAAAAATACATTGTTGTTTCAGACAAGGAAACCTATGTATGTAAAAACCTCATTCTCGCTGGCGGAACTTGGTCAAAGGAGCTGGGAAGTATGCTCGGAATCAATATTCCTGTGAATCAGTTAAGAGGGCAAATTCTTGTTTCGGAACCTTTAAAACCATTCCTGAATTATACGATAAGCGGTCTAAGACAGGCAAATAATGGTGAAGTATTAATGGGGTATTCAATGGAGGAGGCAGACTTTGACCGCTCAACAACTCTTGATGTCATTCAGGAAACAGCCAATATGGCTGTTCACTATGTACCTTCATTAAAAAAAGCAAAAGTTGTACGTGCCTTTTCAGGAATTCGTGCCATGCCAGAGGATGGTTTCCCGATTATTGGAAAAGTACCTGGTATTGAAAATCTTTATGTTGCAGCTACACACAGCGGTGTAACACTATCTCCTCTAATTGGAACGCTAATAACTGAATTAATTTTGGATGGAGAAACGTCTATTCCGATTGATCGGTATTCGATTAGCAGATTTGGGTGAGAGTATGAAATGTATTAATCAAAGGTTTATTATAAAAACACTTAATTTGGAGGAATATAAATGCCCCACTTAATTTTCAGAGGGATTTCAGTTGAGCAGATCAAAACTATAAGTAAATCATTAGTACAGGAGCTAGCTGAACTCTGTACTTGCGGGACTGATAACTTTACTCTAGAAATATTACAATCTACTTTCGTGTTCGATCAAAATGAAGTTCCTGGATATCCTTTTGTTGAGGTGAAATGGTTTGAACGCGGCCAAGACATCCAGGATCAATTTGCCAAAGCTGTGACCAGAAATGTTCATTCTCTTGGTATACCAGAAGTAGAAGTTGCATTTACTGCATTTTTAGAGTCTGCTTATTATTCTAACGGAAAGAGTTTCGCCGAAGAGTAAAGTGTCAGGCACTTTCTCGTGTAGTGATAGAATTAATAGAATAAAACCTTATCAGGTTTTAATTCCTATGATGGTTGCTACTACTCCTTCAACGGTCATATACCTAGACTATTGGCTATAAACCACCCGTTTATAAGAAATAAATAGTACTATATTTGAAAGGTGTTGGTTAAATGTCGGCAGAAGTTATCGTTATAGGCGGCGGTGTCGTTGGCTCATCCATTACGTATCACTTAGCCCGTGATGGTATAAGCGTTAAGCAATTAGAAAAGGGCAGCATTGCTAATCAAGGTGCTGCTTCTAGGGCATCTGCAGGTGGAATTAGATTAAACAATCGTGATCCAAGAGAATTATCATTGGCAAAAGCGAGTATCCTTAGGTGGGAATCACTTGAAGAAGAGCTTGAAGCTGATTTAGAATATTTGCCGACAGGTCAAATCATGTTATTTGATCATCGCTATAGTATAGAGGATCTTTATGATCAGATAAAGGAAGATCAAAAATATGGGATTGTCTCTCGAATTGTTGAACGGGACGGTTTAAAAGATTTAATTCCGTTCATTTCTCCTTTAATTTCAAAGGGGATTTTTTATCCAAGCGGCGGTCAAGCAAACGTGTTACTTACGACAATTGCGTTTTCATCAGCAGCACGACGTTTAGGCGCAGAAATAATAACTGGCATTGAAGTACACTCGATTGCGAAACAGAATAATGCAGTTACAGGCGTGAACACTAGTTCTGGCTTTATGCCATGTAATACGGTCATTAATGCAGCTGGGGTATGGGCGCCAAAATTGCATGAGACTTTAGGTCTCTCCCTTCCACAAATAAAGCCTTTCTGTCATCAGATGTCTGCAACATTTGCTGCTCCTTTAATATTACCGGGTCCCACGATTAGTGCAAAAGGGACGAAAATATCCCTTAAGCAAACGATAGATGGACGAATAAGAGCTGGTGGAGGTTATTCTACTAAGCCTGGACCAAACAAATACACTGGTTTATTCAATGAAGAAAGTCTTAAAGAACAACGAAATACTGTTTTATCCATTATTCCAGCCATTAAAGATTATGAAGTAGATTTTACATACTACGGTGCAGAAGCTCACTGCATTGATGATATTCCAATTTTAGGTCCAATCCCTGAAATTACAGGATATTTATTAGCAACTGGATTTAGCGGTCATGGATTTACAATTTCCCCTGCTGTTGGGCAAGTCTTGTCAGAAATTGCCCAAAAGAAAACACCTGCGATTTCCATTGATGAACTCTCTATCATTCGGTCATTTGATACAGAAAAATTAAAGGATAATGCAATTCGTCACATCCCAGGATGAATAAATAATAATTAAAAAAGAAGCCCTTAATGAATTATTAGTGCTGAAGCAAAATGATTAATAATCTTAATGATTTACATAAAATTTACCTATTTCATAAATGAAGTAAATTAATAACTTATATCCTATTGATATCATATCAAAAAGGAGAAACAATTTATGCGGATGAAAAATATAATAATGGCCTTATCACTCGTATGTATGATGGTTTCAATCTTTGCTTATCCTGCGGAGGCTTCTAGGTTGGTTGTTCAAAAAGAATCCGATAGCATTGTGGCGGATTGGAAATTTTCGAAACAGCATGTAAAAAGCGGTACGATTGAAAGTGGGAATTTAATTATTGAAGACGCAAGTAAAAACGGGAATGAATTAGAGCTAGTAACGATTGGAGATCCATCTTCACCAGAATTGGAAAATATGATGAAATGGTCAGAAGATGATGATAATAATCAAGCAAATGTAGATAGCTTACAATTCGCTAATTATAAAAATTCTCCTGCGGGAAGATATTTAAAAACGACCAATGATGCACCGATCAATTCGGAGAAATTTGAAAATGGATTTACCATTGAAGCAGTTTTTAAATTACCAAGTAATTTTAATAGTAGTTTACATAGCTGGATGGGAATTTTAACAAGACAAGGGCAGGCTGCTGATCTTAATAAAACAGAAGGCGAGAAAGAAATACTTACAACATTATCTGTATCTAGTGATCAAGAAATTCAATGGACAAGCCATCCATCTAATCTAGACTATAATGTAAGCAACTGGTCTCGTTCTTTAAATACTGATGAGTGGTATCATTTAGCAGTTGTTAATGACGGCCAAACAACAACATTAACTGTTAATGGCGTTAGCGATTACGGAAAATCAGAACAAGTCGTAGGCATTGCAGCTTTAGAAGGTAAAGGCTGGAACATTGGTGCATCTGAGTGGGGAAATGAATTAGATGCACTATTTGCAGGTAACATTCAAGAAATACGAATTGCTAATGAACCTTTACCTGAAAAAGAATGGCTTGTGCAAGATGCTCGGGACGATGAACCATTCGAAGGAACTAACGAGAGCATTCCATTATTAACAAACAAAAACAATTATAATTTTCTTTTTGTCCCAGATACACAAAAATATTCAAGTCAAAATCCAGAGATTTTTTATAGCCAAATGAATTGGATTGCTAAAAACACTAAGAAGAACAATATAGTAATGAATACATTTGTTGGTGACATTGTCGATAGTAATTCAGAAGAGCAATGGCAGAATTCCCTTGAAGCCATTTCGTATTTAGATAAAAAAGATATTTCTTATATGATTGCGGCAGGGAATCATGACTATGCTGAAGGAGATCCATTCTTAATCCATTACGGACCGCAGCGTTTTGAGAATAAAGAATACTATAAAGGATCTTCTCCTTCCGGATATGGCTCTTATGCAATAGTTAAGGCAGGAAGCTATGAATACTTATTATTAATAGTTGATATGGAAAATCTTCAAACAGACTTAGAATGGTCAAAAGATGTTTTAAATCGTCATAAAGAAAAACCGACAATTATCGCTTCTCATGATATTATTTATCCTGAGATTCAAAAGAATAAAACTGTTGTCGCTGAGTCGGCTAACGGCCGGCTGATTTGGGATGAACTTGTAAATGATTACAATCAAGTGTTCATGACGGTAAATGGACATTATTTTGGAATAGCTCACCACGTTAAACAAAACGCATCAGGGAACGATGTCATTCAAATGCTAGTCAATTACCAATCTAATTATCGAGGGGGAAATGGCTGGCTAAGACTTGCAGAATTTGATGAAAAGAAAAACAAACTGTTTTTCCGTACGTATTCACCATTTGTCGATAACATGCCAAACAAAGAAAAAACGTATATCGATTATAGATTTTTAACAGATGAATACAATTTATTTGAATTAGATTTTAATTTTAAAAAGAGATTTAACTTGAATTGAACAAAAAGAGATGTCTCACATGAGGAATATCCATTTAGGATGGTTCGTTTTGAGGGAGAAATTTTATACTTTTTTACTTTAAGTTTTATTACTTCTATTTTTGTTGTTACGTAATGCTCCATTTCGTTAAGCTGTAAGCAGCAAAACGGAATGGAGTTTTTCTTTGGAAGCTGATGGAATTGCTAATATAACAAAAAAGAGCGTGATCAACTAAATGATCAAAGCTCTTTTTCGTTTCATTATAATTTTATCTAGCTCAACCTCTTTAAGGTCAGTGGATTGCAATATTTGTAAGTAAGTTTGACGGTTAGGTACTTTTCCGATGGCTTCCCGCTTGTTCGATTTACAATTTGATAGTTCACAATGGTTTTCACTTTAACAAAGAATAAATATTCGTATCAAACGGAATATCATTTTGATACATATAATTTTTCAAAATTCCTTCTTTTATAAAGCCTAATTTTGTTAACAATTTATTAGATGCTTTATTTTCAACAAAAACAACTGCTCCAATACGCATTAAACCAAGCTCTTTAAAACCATAAGAAATCACTTTACTAACAGCTTCAGCTGCAAATCCATTGCCCCAATGTTCAGGAAAAAGCGCATAGCTTATTTCTGCTCTCTTATGTTCAGGAGACCACTCTTGAAACCCAATTGTCCCGATAATACCAGCCGTACCTTTCATTTCAATTCCCCATTTAATACCATGTTTTTCATCGTAATTCTTCGAAAAATTCCTGACAATTTGTTTCACCTGATCAAGACTTGTTAATGGATTTTGTCCATAATAACGTAATACATCTTCATTAGAGAAACAATTAAATATATCTAAGGCGTCATATTCAATAAGCTCTCTCAATACTAACCGTTCTGTTTCTAATATAGGAAACATTCTCCCACTCCCTTTTGTTTGAACCTATAGTCACCTTACGATTTTAAATCTAATTTCATTACCCTCCTTGTACAAGTTCAATGAAGTTTTGAGCTGTTTTTGGCAAGTAGTGATTTTTAAGGAAAATCACACCTGATTCCCCTAGCTCTTCTGTGTTCTCTACAAGATAAACATGTAAATCTTTCAGCGAATTTAGTTTCACGACTGTTTCGGGGACAATGGTTGATCCGAATTTGGAGGAAACCAAATCAAAAAGAATGGATATATCAGAGCACTCGCACATAATATCAGGACTTAACCCTCTGCTTGTAAATGCAGAAGAAATTTTGTTATACAAACCAAGCCCTTCTGTACTTGGGATAATGAGCGGAACATCAGTAAGCTCCTCAAACGAAACAGAAGATGACATTGTATTAGATGAATCAGCAGTTACGAAATAAAAAGGCTCCGGTTTAAGCGAAATCACGTCAAATTCATCATGTTCAAGCGGCAATCTCACTATTGCGAGATCAATTACTCTTTCTTTAAGAAGCTTGCACAGCTGCGCGGATTCATTTTGCTGAATTTTATAAGATACACCTGGATACCTTTTTTGAAATGTTTTTAAAAATCTCGGCAAGTCATAATTCGATAACGTATTCACTCCAATTGAAAGCTTTCCTTTTTTACCTGATCCTGTTTCTATCACTTCGAGCACGGCTTCTTCCATGGCATCTGTTATTTTAAGAGCATGCTGATACAGCTTATGTCCTGCATCAGTAAGCTCAAGGGATTTCCCCTTTCTTTCCGCCAAGAGTAAACCAAGCTCTGTTTCCATCGCTTTCAGCTGCTGACTGAGAGGAGGCTGTGCCATTCTCAAACGATTGGCCGCCGCCGTTATTTGGCCTTCTTCAGCAATAGCGATAAAATACTTCATTTGTCTGATATCCATATGTAACCTGCCTTTTTGGTATATTAAATTCGTATAGTTTCTTAATTATATAAATATTTTTCATATACTAAATCGTATGATAGCATAATAGGAAACGAAAAAAAATGGAGAGAACACCATGCTGCATAAACACTTTTATTTGCCGTTATCCTTTTTATCATTATGCTTCTTGTGGTTTTTGACCTTCATGGGGAGGAGCTAAAGGTGAACAATAGGCGACCCACTTACCCAGAAGAAGACGGGAATTAGTCTATTAAAAACATGAAAAGGATTGATTGATTCCGGATCGTTTATTATGATCATAAATATTACACATGTCTTCCAAATATCGCCACTAAGAATATATTCTTTTTATTATTCTGTTCTAAGGCATAATCGAAATAGGTGAAAAATAATGAAATTATCCCGATTAACAACACCGCTTGCCTCGATACAGTGGCTGTTTTTTATTTTTGCAAATACGATTGTCGTTCCTATTTCAGTAGGCGCTGCATTTGAACTTACACCAGATCAAATTGCCATAACCCTCAGAAGCTCTCTGATTTTTACAGGTCTCGCATGCTTTCTTCAAGGGTGGATTGGCCACAGATACCCTATAATGGAGGGACATTCCGGAATTATTTGGGGTCTGATTTTAAACCTCGGCATGTCAGCCTCTTCACTCGGCATGAGCTTTTCGCAAATTGGCGGAGGAATTGCTACAGGAATACTTCTTGCAGGAATAGTAACGATTGTTCTGGCTGCTTTAAACTTAACTTCCGCCGTGCAGAAGATTTTCACACCGATGGTTGCCAGTGTGTATCTTTTCCTGCTTGCTTTTCAATTAATTTTAACCTTTTTCAAAGGAATGCTGAAAATTGAACCGGATGGAACAATAAATGCTGCTGTAAGTTTATTTTCCATTGTCCTTGTTTTTTTCGTCAGCTTGTTAAAAATAAAAGGGAATGCTTTTCTGGGCAATTTCTCTATCCTCCTTGGAATTGTCGTCGGGTGGATTCTATATTTGCTTTTATTTCCTTCGGAAGGGTCCATGCAAGCAGTTAACGGGCAGGGCTCCATCTTCTTCCCGCTTGGAAAACCAAATCTCGAATGGGGGATTATCCTGATTGCCTTTCTTGGAGGCATGATGAACCTCAGCAATACGATTGCATCAATACAGGCTGCTGCAAAGCTATACAAAGATCATCCTGATGCTGCTTCTTTCAGGAGATCGTTTTTTTTAACAGGTTCTTATTCTGCAGGTGCTTCCCTGCTTGGCCTTGTTTCATATGCACCCTTTACTTCAACAATCGGATTTCTAGAAAGCACTCAAATTTTCAGGCGCAAGCCTTTTCTCATTGGCGGGGCTCTCATTACCCTTTTGGGCATTTTCCCGCCGCTCGTAGCCATTCTTGTCACACTTCCGATAACAGTCGGAAACGCTGTCCTCTTCGTTGCTTATCTGCAGCTTTTCGGCACAGCACTTAAAAGCATTCAAGGAACAAACTTTGACTCAAAAACCATTTTCCGGATTGCAGCTCCTTTATTGCTCGGCGTGAGCATCATGAACACAGATCCTGCTGTCTTTCAGGATTTATCTGTCTATATTTCCCCGCTATTATCTAACGGTCTGATGATGGGAATTCTGCTGTCAATTTTGCTTGAGGCTTTTGTGAAGTGGGAATAAATAAATGCGGAACCGATTCGTTAGCCCTAGGCAGATAAAAATACCCCCCGATTAGTCCGGGTTTGACTTTTTGGGGGTATTTGTTTGACCAAAGGTGGAACTGAACAATTAGAAATGCGGAACCTGCGGGTTATCGCAGCCATTATCTAACATTAAAAACGTCTATCTGCTTTGATAAACGTTTTTTGTCCTATTTCCGTTTCAACCGAGCAATTAATCAACTTTTATTGTTAAAATATTGTCAAATCGTTTCATACCGA
Source organism: Bacillus sp. V2I10 (assembly GCF_030817055.1). Taxonomy (NCBI): domain Bacteria; kingdom Bacillati; phylum Bacillota; class Bacilli; order Caryophanales; family Bacillaceae; genus Bacillus; species Bacillus sp. V2I10. The sequence continues at coordinate 4,866,041 of NZ_JAUSYV010000001.1, forward strand.
ATATACTTTAATCCTTGATGAAAGATAATCGATCTTGATGAAAGGTGATAAATATGGAACAAGCTCTAAATAACGATACATTCGCACTCTATGAAAAAAAATTCAAAGCACTTGCTGATCAAAAACGCCTGGAAATTCTTCATCTCATTTGTCAGCACCAGTCCGTGTGCGTTTGCGATTTGAGTGAAATGATAAACATGCCCCAATCTAAATTATCCTATCATCTTAAAATTTTATTGGACGGAGAGTTGATTTTAAAAGAGTCAAAAGGCACCTGGAGTTATTATTCTTTTAATAAAAGAGAAGTGAATCAGCTTCTTTCAAAAGAATTATGCAGCCTTTTCAAATCAAGCTGCCGAGAGGAAAAGTGATACTGAGAGATCACTTTTTTAATGTTTTTTCTGATTTTAGGCAAAAAAAAATAGCTCTCACTATTTTGGTCACAGCTTATGATATTTTTCTGGTCATCAGCATTTCATTAGCCTGATTTTCCGTGCAGCCTTTGATTAAGATAAGTTCGCTGACAAAGATATTCCTGGCGTTGTTCAGCATTTGTTTTTCACTTGTGTTTAAGGCTTTATCAAGACTTTTCCGCATGAGGTCTCTTACTACTTCAGCCCCCTGCTGGATTTCCCCTGATTTTATTTTATCCATATTGGTTTTATATCGTTCTTTCCAAGGCAGCAGCTCATCTGATTCTCCGTCATGAAAAACAACCAATACTTCTTCCAGCTTTCCTTGATTTTCAACAGGACGAATACCGAGCTTATTCAATTTTTGCAAAGGGATCATAATCTGCAAATTCCCGATGGACAGCTGAATAACAAAGTACTCCTGTTTCTTGCCTTGTATCTCCATCTCTTTTACAGATTCTATAATTCCTGCTCCGTGCATTGGGTACATAATTTTGTCGCCTATTTTGAACAAAAAAACACCTCCATATGGTATCTATTTACAGTATACCACACGAAGGTGTATATATCAAATTTTTAATTTTAACATCATTTATTATTTGATGTCAATAGTTTTTTTATTTTTTTATTTATAAAGCTGTCGGGCTTCCATCAAGGCTTATACACATTTCTTTCCGTTCCTCTCACAAACCTTGATGGCATTGATTTCTCCGCCAATCAAAATCGCAAATCCTGATAAATAAAGCCAGGTTATGAGAACGATGACACCGCCAAGACTGCCGTATGTAGCATTAAAATTTCCAAACTGAGAAACATAGAATGCAAACCCAAGCGATACAAGCTGCCAAAGGATAGTTGCGATGATTGCCCCGAAGTAGACACCTTTTAAAGTCATCTCTTCATTAGGAGCCAAATAATACAAAACCATCAGCACAGCACACATCATTAGAAAAGATATTAAAAACCTCATTACATTTAAAATAATTTCATTGTCACTTACAAACGAAAAATAATTTCCAACAAATCCGATAATTGCACTTCCAAACACAGGCAATACAAGTGTAAGAGCAAACGTAATGACAAGACCGATTGTCATAATAACTGCGTGAAGGCGAATTTTCCAGAAAGAACGGGATTCTTCCACAATAAACGCTTTGTTTAACGACCGGATAAGGGCATTTGTTGCATTAGACGCTGACCAAATAGTAGCCAAAATACCAAATGACAGCAAGCCTCCGTTAGGTTCGTTTATTAACCCTTCTAAATGGTCAGAAAGCATTCCTCCTACTTCTGCAGGCGCATATTGGTTTATAATATCAACCATACTGCTCGTTTCAATATTAAAGTAAGGAAGCAATGCGACCAAGAAAATAAGAAGCGGAAATAAGGATAGTAAAAAGAAGTGGGACAGCACAGCTGCCTGATCTCCTGTTTCATGCAGCTGTATTCGTTTAATAAGTTCTTTAATCAATCTGCGACACCTCCAATTGTAGTATTCTTTTTCCTTAAATCTTTTTCTTAAAACCTGAAACGATCAATAATGTTTGCTGTATAATCAAAAGTGGTATTTTCTTTATTAAATACGGTAAGGAGTTTTGCAATGAAGAAAGATTCACAAGAAAAGATGTCAAAGGCTTTTATCATGTATTCCATCCTGATGATCGGGGCGTTCAGCTTTATCTTTATTGAATTTGCAGACGACGTCATCGAAATGGAGCTGCGCTCATTTGATACCCCCATCATGCAATATATACACGAATTGCGCACCCCTCTGCTTGGCCAAATCATGTCTGGCATTACTTCCCTTGGTTCAGTAACCGGCATCATGATTGGAATGTCTATCGCTCTCATTCTGCTGTTCATCAACCGAAAGTGGTGGGAAGGACTGTTTTTAATTGTGGCAGTAACCGGTTCATCTCTTTTGAATTATTATTTGAAATGGATGTTTAAAAGAGACCGCCCCACTTTTAATCCTCTTATTACAGAAAGCGGCTATAGTTTCCCAAGCGGACATTCTATGGTTTCCTTTTCGTTCATTGGTATTCTTGCATACTTATTAACTCTAATGGTCAAAAAGAAGAGCCTTAAGGTACTTATTATGGCCTTGTTCTTTTTCATCGTTTTTTTAATTGGCTTCAGCAGAATCTACCTTGGCGTGCATTACCCAAGCGATGTGATTGCAGGGTTTGCTGCGGGAGGCGCGTGGCTTGTCATTTGTATTGTGGCCCTGAAGTTTAAAGCTAAAATATAGAAGAGCCCGGAGAAGTTCCCCAGGCTCTTTTTGTATTGGATAGCTGGCATTAATACTGTACATCTACGAATGCCAGCTAGATTGCGGGCTATTTTCAGCGGGGTGCTCAATATCATGCCTATTTCCTGTATAGCGCAAATAGAGGCAGCCAGACTTTCAGACTTTATTCCAAGACTTTTGGAGTTAATTCCGAGACTTTCAGACTTTATTCCAAGACTTTTGGAGTTTATTCCGAGACTTTCCAAAATAATTCCGTACAATTGTGAACGTTACGGCCGCCTCTTAAATCCAGCCTCTAAAACGTGAAGCTTCCGCCATTTTCCGGCTTCCGATCATGTATGCTGCGAGTCTCATATCTACATTATGGATAAGTGCCGTTTGAAACGTATTCTCGAAAGAATCAACCATCACTTTTTGAAGTCTTTCTGCGACTTCTTCCTCTGACCAATAATACCCCTGATTGTTTTGGACCCATTCGAAGTATGATACGGTAACACCGCCAGCACTTGCCAGCACATCCGGTACAAGCAGAATGCCCCGCTCCGTCAAGATTTTGGTGGCTTCAATGGTTGTTGGTCCATTTGCAGCCTCGACCACTATGGACGCTTTAATTTGATGTGCATTTTCAGCTGTTATTTGGTTCGAGATCGCAGCGGGCACCAGAATGTCACAATCCAGCTCTAATAATTCTTTATTTGTAATCGTTGAGTTAAAGAGCGTTGTGACCGTGCCGAAGCTGTCACGCCGATCAAGCAGGTAATCAATATCAAGACCGTCTGCATCATGCAGTGCGCCATATGCATCTGAAATGCCGATGACTTTTGCACCTGCGTCATGCATAAATTTAGCCAAAAAGCTTCCTGCATTGCCAAAACCCTGTATTACAACCCTAGCTCCTGCAAGGGTAATTCCTTTTTTCTTGGCAGCTTGCTCTATGCAAATGGTAACGCCGCGGGCTGTAGCTGTTTCTCTTCCGTGAGATCCGCCAAGGACAAGCGGTTTTCCAGTGATGAAACCAGGGGAGTCAAATTCACGCAGTCTGCTGTATTCATCCATCATCCACGCCATAATTTGAGAATTCGTAAACACATCCGGGGCAGGGATATCTTTTGTAGGACCTACGATTTGGCTGACTGCGCGGACGTAACCGCGGCTCAGCCGTTCTAATTCTTTCAGCGACATTTCTCTCGGATCGCAAATAATTCCGCCTTTTCCGCCTCCATATGGCAAATTCACAATTCCGCATTTTAAGCTCATCCAAATTGACAGAGCCTTCACTTCGTCTTCATTTACTTCTGGATGAAAGCGGACGCCGCCTTTTGTCGGTCCAACTGCATCATTATGCTGGGAGCGGTAGCCTGTGAATACTTTTACCGAACCATCATCCATTTGAATCGGTATCCGGACAGTGAGCATTCTGATCGGTTCTTTTAAAAGCTCAAAAAATTCATCTGAATAGCCTAATTTGTTCAATGCTTCTTTAATAATCGTCTGCGTGGACTTAAATAAATTTAAGCTTTCTTTTTCTTTATCTGCCTGTATGTCCTTTACAATCCCCATGATTCCACCCCATTGATATGAATAATAAACTGTTTTACTTTAACTTGTGAGTTTCACTTGTTCACATGTATGTTGAATTATTTTTGAAAAGCGCGAATTAATTTGAAAAGTGACCAATTTCTTTTTGAGAGAGATTAAACCCCTGTGCAAGCTTTCTCAGTTTGATAGAACGCGTGTGATCTTAGCAATCGCCCAATCCAGATCTTCTTCAGAAATGACAAGCGGCGGGGCAAAACGGATGACCGTTTCATGCGTTTCTTTGCACAGCAGTCCTTCTTCTTTTAATTTTTCACAGTACGGGCGTGCCGGCACTGTGAGTTCAACTCCTATAAACAAGCCTCTTCCCCGCACTTCCTTAATAAGCGGATTTTTTATTTCAGAGAGCTTCTCTTTAAAATAAGCTCCAAGCTTAAGAGATCGCTCTGCCAGTTTTTCCTCCTTGAGAACCTGCAGGGCTGCAACAGAAACGGCACATGCAAGCGGATTGCCTCCAAATGTTGAACCGTGAGAGCCCGGATTAAACACACCGAGAATGTCTTTGCCTGCTGCCACACAGGAAATCGGGAATACGCCTCCTCCAAGGGCCTTGCCGAGAATGTACATATCAGGCTTCACATCTTCCCAGTCACTCGCGAATGTCTTTCCGGATCTGCCGAGTCCTGATTGAATCTCATCTGCAATGAAAACAACATTGTTCTCTCTGCACATCTCTGCCGCCTGTTTTAAAAATCCTTGCGGAGGGATTACGATACCTGCTTCACCCTGGATAGGCTCAATCAAGAAAGCCGCTGTATTAGCTGTGATGGCAGATTTTAATGCCTCTATATCTCCATATGGAATCAGCTTAATTCCAGGCAGCATTGGCCCGAAACCTCTCTTGTATTCTTCTTCTGAAGACAGGGAAACTGCAGACATCGTGCGTCCGTGGAAATTTCCGATACAGGCGATGATTTCAGCTTGATCTTCTGCAACTCCTTTAACATCATAAGCCCATCTTCGTGCAGCTTTAATCGCCGTCTCTACTGCTTCTGCACCTGTATTCATCGGGAGGACCATTTCTTTTTCAGTCAATGCTGCAACAGCCTCATAGAATGATCCAAGCTGATCGTTATGAAACGCGCGGGATGTGAGCGTAATTTTATCTGCCTGGTCTTTAAGCGCCTGAATGATCTTAGGGTGTCTGTGTCCCTGGTTTACAGCAGAATATGCACTCAGCATATCCATGTATTGATTGCCTTCTGGGTCTCTTACCCAAACGCCTTCTGCTTCTGAAATAACAATTGGAAGCGGATGATAGTTGTTTGCTCCGTATTGGGATGTCTGCTGTATTAATTCTTGGGATTTTGTCAATGTTGTCATTTGTATTCCTCCTTAAAATGTCTCTGAAGTAGTTTTCGCCTGCATGTGAAGCAGCAAGTAATCTGGACCGCCGGCTTTAGAATCTGTACCTGACATATTAAATCCGCCAAACGGCTGATACCCGACAATTGCGCCTGTGCAGCCTCTATTAAAATATAAATTACCGACATGAAACTCTTCTTTCGCTCTCTCAATATGTTCACGGTTATTCGAGATGAGAGCACCTGTCAGTCCATAATCTGTGTTATTGGCAATCTCAAGGATATGGTTAAAATCATCTGCTTTGCAGAAAGCAACGACTGGGCCAAAGATTTCTTCCTGCATGAGACGGCCTTTTTCACCTATATCTGCAAAAATAGTAGGCTGGATGAAGAATCCTTTCGATTCGTCCCCTTCTCCGCCCGTCATGAGCCTGCCTTCTTCCTTGCCAATTTCTATATAACTCATAATCTTGCTGTAGGAATTCCGGTCGATGACAGGTCCCATATAAGTACCTGCTTCTTCCGGGTTCCCCACAGTAAGTTTTCTTGTTAGCTCCACTGCTTTTTCAAGGACTTCATCATAAACATCCTGATGAACAACTGCACGTGATCCTGCTGAGCATTTCTGTCCCGAAAAACCAAAAGCAGAGGCAACGATGGCAGAAGCGGCCAAATCAAGGTCTGCATCCTTATCAACGGCTACAGTGTCTTTGCCGCCCATCTCAGCGATGACCCGTTTCAGCCAAATCTGTCCGCTGTGCACTTTTGCAGCGCGTTCATAGATTCTGCACCCCACCTCACGCGAACCAGTAAAGGAAATAAATCTAGTTTTCGGATGATCTACCAAATAATCTCCTACTTCAGCACCGCTTCCCGGAATGTAATTCAGGACACCGGCAGGAAGTCCCGCTTCCTCAAGCAGCTCTGCAAATTTGGCTGCAACAACAGGTGTTGAATTTGCAGGTTTTAAAAGGATGGTATTTCCCGCAACAATTGCGGCGGCTGCCGTTCCCGCCATAATGGCAAGCGGAAAGTTGAACGGGGAAATGACTATGCCTACCCCAAGCGGGATATAGCTGAACGTATTCTGCTCTCCCTCTCTGCTCTGTACAGGAACGCCGTCCTTCAGCTTCAGCATCTGGCGTGCGTAATACTCAAGAAAGTCGATGGCTTCTGCTGTATCGGCATCTGCCTCATTCCATGGCTTACCTGCCTCTTTAATCAGATAGGCTGAAAACTCATGCTTCCTGCGGCGGAGCATGGCTGCCGCACGGATCAGAATGGATGCACGCGCTTCAGGCTTCTGTTTTTTCCACTTTTCAAAGGCTTCTGCGGCCTTCTCCATTGCTTTTTCTGCCAATTCTTTTGTAGCCTTGGATACAACTCCGACTACTTCTGTTTTATTGGCTGGATTAACCGATGTTATTTTTTCAGCTGTCGTGATTCGCTCTTCGCCGACGATCAGCGGATATTCTTTATTTAGCTGGGTATTAACGTATGCAAGTGCTTCTTGAAGGGCCTGATGATTCTCTTTTATTGCAAAGTCAGTAAACGGCTCATGTTTGTATGGAACGGTCATGGCAATTCCTCCTAATTTGATTCTTCAGATATATAGAATGCAAGTTCCGTGCCAACATATAATCCCTCCAGTAAAAGGCTTCCATATGCAAAATTATTTTGCGATGCATAATTTCTTTGCACCCTTGACGCAAATTTTTTTTGCCTTCAATACGGCCGACAGGATAAAATAGAATAAAAGAGTCAAAACGGGGGGCTGACTATGAATCTAAAAAAAGAAGATCTGCATCTGTTTATGGAAGCCATCATTGATGAAATCGATGTAGGTCTTCATGTGATTGATAAAAAAGGACACACCATCCCTCTACAATAAAAAAATGATGCAGATTGAGTCAATGGACAGCCGGGATGTCATGAATAAGAACCTCCTCGATGTGTTCATGTTTTCTAAAGACGGGGACAGCACGCTCGTGCAGGCTCTTCAGAACGGTACAGAAACAAAGAATATCAAACAGACCTATTTCAACAACAAAGGAAAAGAAATCACAACCGTCAACAATACTTTCCCTATCAGGGATGGAGAAGAGATTGTCGGTGCTGTTGAGATTGCAAAAGATATTACAAAGATAGAAAGGCTGATGAAGGACACTATTAAAAGAAAGGGAGGAACAAGGTATACGTTTGAAAGCATTATTGGAGAAGGTCCCGCGATAAAAGAAGTGATTGAAAGTGCAAAGCGGGCGACCCGGACAGCTTCATCGGTCTTGATTGTCGGGGAGACCGGCACAGGAAAGGAGCTTTTTGCCCAGAGCATCCATAACGGAAGCAGCCGATCTGCGGCTCCTTTTATTTCTCAGAACTGTGCTGCACTGCCCGACAGTCTGATTGAGAGTTTATTATTCGGCACCAAAAAAGGAGCTTTTTCAGGGGCAATTGATCATCCGGGTTTATTTGAACAGGCAGAAGGAGGTACGCTGCTGCTTGATGAAATTAACTCTTTGAATCCCCATTTGCAGTCAAAGCTGCTGAGGGCTTTGCAGGAGAGAACGATCAGGCGGATTGGCGATACGAAAGATACGCCAATCGATGTAAGAATCATAGCGACAATAAATGAAGATCCTATTGAAGCCATCACGAAAGAACGGATGAGGAAGGACCTATACTATCGTCTGAGTGTAGTAACTGTTTTTGTCCCTCCGCTAAGAGACAGAACCGAAGATATCCCCCTTCTTATCCAGCGTTTTATCAGCAAATACAATGAGCTTTTCCATATGGATGTTCAGCGTGTTGATCAGGAGGTCATGGAAACTCTTCATACTTATGAATGGCCGGGCAATGTGCGAGAGCTTCAGCACATGATTGAGGGAGCAATGAATTTAATGGCCGATGAGGAAACGATCCGCTTTAACCATCTGCCCATGCATTTCCGCTCAAAGTCAAAAGTGCAAACGGCTTCTTTTGCCCAAGACCCGCTGTATGAAGAAACAATCGAATCATCCAAGCTAAAAGAACACATGGACCGTTCGGAAGCTCACTATATAAAAGTCATGCTGAAAAAGAACGGGTACAACATTTCAAAAACCGCAGAAGAAGCGGGCCTAAGCCGCCAGAGTCTGCAATACAGAATGAAAAAGCTGAATATCGAAGCAAGAAAAGAAAAAAGCTTCTGAGAAAAGAATTTCTCCAGAAGCTTTTTTTCGTTATGCAGCTTCCTTAAAATCGCTGCTTTCTCTAATATCAGAAACCGTTTTGATTTTATAATTTTTAAACACAAGCGATCCAAGGAGTCCAGATATTCCTCCGGCAAGAGCACAAAGCGCGGCTGTAATGGTAACGGTTAATGGGTCATTAAACCCGTACATGACAGCAAGACCTGCTATCGGAGTTGCCGTTCCAGTTGCGTTGTTTACAAGTCCGAATAGGGAGACGACTACACCGGCTGCAGCGCCTCCGAAGAAGTTCGTTATATAAACGGGGACAGGGTTAGCTGTAATAATATCCGCCTGAGTGAGAGGTTCAATGGCTACGGCAATTGTCGTTCTTCTGTCTCCAAATTTCAACCGGCTGAAAAGAACATAGTTCATGAAGGATGAACCAAATACGGCCAATGCACCAATCGCCATAGGCAGTCCAGTTAATCCGAGCATGGCTGTCAGAGCCATAGAACTTAAAGGAGCCGTTGCTACAACGGTAATCACTCCGCCAAGGATAATCCCCATTATAATCGGGTTGCTGTTGGCTGTTTCAGTAATAATACCGCCAATGTTCAGAAGCGTTGCATCGACTACCGGAGTAAGGGTGTTTCCAATTAATCTGACAAGCGGGGCTGCCACAATAATGGTGACCAGCAAATCAAGACCTGCCGGCGTTTTTTTCTCGATCACCTTTACCAGGAATGCAACCAGATACCCTGCAAAAAAGCCAGGAAGCAAACCAAGTCCGGCACAAGACACGCCGAGCATCAGAGCATAAACCGGGGACACACCAAGTGCAAGCGCCACAAGCGCAGCTGCTGCTACGCCACCCATGCCGCCCGCAGCATCCCCGACTTCTCCCAGAAATTCAATCTTCAGAAGATCTCCTCCAACATACCTCTGAAAGGCTTCAACAAGAAAAGCTGCAACTGCTGCATTGGCGAGAGCTCCCATCGCCTTCATACCCTTTGGGGCTTTATAGCTGAATAAAGAAAATAACCCAAGTACCATTAATAGTAGCGCCGTTCCTTTTATCAATTCCATCTGTCTCTCTCCTCTGGCTGTTAAGAATTTATACATTAGCTGGCATTCATTCTTTTCCAATATCCAAAAAGCCCTTATTCTTTCACACCTTCAGCCGCAAGACAGAAAGTACGAAAAAATAAGAGCGTGCATACGGAATCGCTTTTCAATACGAAATTCAAAGATAATCCTCATAAGCAAACAGGATAATCGATGATTAGCATATCAAACCATTCACATCTTCTCATTTTTTTTGTTCATACCTTCTTGTAGTCTGGCATTTTAGCGGCTGCCAGGTAGAAACGATCAGACCATCTTAACTGAAATTATACAAGAAATATAAAAAATTAAAATAATAGTTAGAGTATATAGGAATTGGTTCAATTGAACAATGGATATTAAAAGGTTCAGAATAATTAATTTCTGTTTGACTTCAGTTCAAGCATAGCTCCCTGTAATTTAGTTTTCAAATGTCCCCTTAATGATCGGGACTCCTCCTTCAACCATCACTTTCCCTTTTGCAATAACGGAATCAATCGTCAGCGTCTCTTTATCCAGCAAAACGAGATCAGCATCCTTCTCTTCTCTGATTTCACCTTTGTTTTTAAGCTTTAAAATTCGTGCCGGGTTAGAGGTGATGACCTGAAGTGCTGATTCAAGCGGAACTCCTTCATCCAATACAGATGAACGGACTTCCTTAAAAAGAGATGACACTCTTCCGACTTGAAGACCCGCAAAATCGCCATCTTCATTAAAATATGGGAGACTTGCCTGCCCATCTGATGAGAACGTAATCTGATTGATTGAAACGCCTCTCTCAAGCATCAGCCGCAAGCCTCTGCTGCACTTCACTTCTCCTTCCTCAAGAAATTGAGGAATCGTGCTTGTTGTTAAGTCCACATATCCGCCTATTTCCGTGTACCTGATGCCCTCTTCAAATAGTTCTGTGTTTCGGTTAATGTGGGTCGGGTGAAAATGATGTATGGGGATGTCCGTCTTTTCTGCAATCTCAAATAAAAGATCAAGTTTTCGGTCACTATCTCCTACATGTATTTCCAAAAGTCCTGCTTTTCCGGTAATTAAACCGCCATTGCGGGCTGCAGCTGCGATTTTAACCAGTTCTTCAAAAGCCGGTTCAGAAGAACGATGATCGGAAATGGCAATCTCGCCTACACCAATTATTTTCTCAATAAAAATCAAATCCTCTTCAATCTTCCCTGTTAAGGTTTTCACCGGAATCTGATACGATCCCGAGTGGATGTAAGCCGTGATTCCCTCTTCATCCAAAGCGTGGGCCTTAGCAAGCAGACTTTCAATCCGTCTTGTTGTTCCATCGGTTCCGAGCACTCCAACTACCGTTGTGATCCCCGCCGTTGTAGCATCTGTTAAATTCAGTTCAGGTGTTCTGGTTTTAAAGCCCCCTTCCCCTCCTCCGCCGATTAAATGTACATGAGCATCAATAAATCCCGGCACAAGGAGCTTCCCTGTTCCATCAATTATTTTTACATCAATAGATGAGGAATCCAGTTTAATCGTATCCTTGATATAGCCTATTTTATTTGCCGCAAGCAGAACATCCTTGCGGCCTAAATAATGGGGTGCGTATACGTCTGTGTTTTTAATTAAAGTAAGCAATTTTTTCCTCCTGTTTCTCCAAGATTTTCTATATTCTTTTATAATGGTTTGCAGTTCATTAATTTGCAAAAAACAGTATCATTCCCGGAAAAAAAAGCTTTTCCAGGGTTTCCGAGTCTTCTTGCGAATGTCGTATTTAATAAATTTATTGTACCAGTTGCTGTTAAACACCTAAAGCTGGTTTGCATTTTTTAGAGTCATGTTCTGTTAATGCCTCTTTCCACTTTTATATTTCAGCAAAAAAGACAGCTGGCTCAAAATTATGAGTCAGCTGTCTTTTTCTACTCTTCCCGCCCCTGGCTGAAAATCATAATAAACTTCAGCAATTCAAACAGGGAAATGAGAGCTGCCGCTACATATGTCAGCGCAGCTGCCCCAAGTACTTTGTTTACGCCGCGCTCTTCTTCATTGCGGATGATGCCTTCTGCAATGATGAAATCCTTGGCTCTTCTGCTGGCGTTGAATTCAACAGGCAGTGTGACTAATTGAAAGGCAACTGCCGCTGAAAAAAAGATAATTCCAAGCCCGATTAGATTGAAGGACCCTAATAAAAAGCCTCCTATAAGCAAAAAGGGAGCAATACCTGAGGAAATATTCACGACCGGGAACATTTTGTGCCTTAAAGTTAAAGCCCCATAGGATTCTTTGTGCTGAATGGCGTGACCCACTTCGTGTGAAGCAACTGAGATTGATGCAATGGAGTTTCCGTAATAAACCTGTTCAGATAACCGCACAGCTTTTTTTAAAGGATCATAGTGATCAGACAGCTTTCCTCTAACAGGTTCTACCGGAACATGATAAAGCCCGTTGTGGTCCAAAATTCTGCGTGCAACTTCCATTCCTGTCATTCCTGAAGAAGCCTGAACCTTTGACCATGTATTAAAATTACTTTTCACTTTAAACTGCGCCCAAAGCGCCAGTCCAAATGCCGCAAAAACTAAAATATCCATAGGATGAAAAAACATTTTAGATCCCCTCCTGCGTTCCGTTTTTTCTTAGTTTTCCCCTTCCTTTTATCCTATCCCCTGTAAAACTATCCAGCCAAACCGGACAGTGTGGATTTTTTGTGAACAATGTGCAATTTGCAGTCATTCTTAACCATTTTGTTTATCAGCTTATATTAAACATCGAAGTCTTAACATGAAGGGCAGAGATTGTAGTAAAATAATGGTATAGTTCAATAGAAAAGCGGAACCGACTGTTCAGCTCCGACAGACAGATTAGAATTCACCGGAAAAGGCCGGGTTTGCCTTTTTCGGGGAATTTGTTCTGGCCGAGGAGTTAGGAGGTGGAGCTAGACAACTTAGAAAAGCGGAACCGACTGTTCAGCTCCGACAGACACATAAGAATTCACCGGAAAAGGCCGGGTTTGCCTTTTTTGGGGAATTTGTTCTGATCGAGGAGTTAGGAGGTAAAGCTAGACAACTAAGAAAAGCGGAATCGCCAAGATCTGACTTTTTTTCCTTAGCCGTGCTGACTGAGAATCTAGGCGCTTCCGCTTGCCATCCATGCAAAAATTTACTTAAACCTTAAGAAAAGCAGGTGAAATACATGCCATCAAAGCAGGAACAGGAAACACTCGAGCAATTGAAGGAATCAGAAAAACACTTTTCAGAGACGAAATTCTGGAGCAAATTAAAGAAGTATGGAAAAAAGGCAGGATCCTCTGTTGTGTATGCCGTGCTGCTTTTATATTTCACGCTTCAAAAACCGGAAGTTCCGGCAAAAACAAAAGCGATTATTATCGGCGCCCTCGGCTATTTCATTTTGCCGCTTGATCTCATTCCCGACTTAGCTGTCGGCGTCGGCTACACAGATGACCTTGGAGCTCTCGGCCTGGCACTTTTACAAGTAGCCATGTACATTGATCAGGATATAAAAGATCAGGCTAAACAAAAGCTTGTTGAATGGTTTGGCGATCAGGTTGATACATCAGACGTTGATGCAAAGATATAGGAAAAGCGAAATCGCCCGTTTACCGCAGGCATGAAGGATTTGCTCTGGCCAAGGAGATGGGCGATGGAGCCATACATCAATGCGCAAAACTCTATACCTTCTTATTTAAAAGAAATTAAGCACCTCTCGAGGTGCTAATTTCTTGGCCCAAATAGCATAACTGACACTCCGGCAAGACAAATGATTGCACCAAATATATCATAGAAATCAGGTGTTTTCCGGTCAACTCCCCATCCCCACAGAACCGAAAGCACAATAAAAATACCTCCATATGCCGCGTACACCCTTCCAAAAGAAGGGAAAGTCTGCATGGCAGCAATGACTCCATAAAGAGCTAATGACAAACCTCCAAAAAATGCCCAATAAATGGGTTTACCTTCCCGAAGCCAGAGCCAAATTAAATATCCTCCGCCAATTTCAGCAAGACCTGCGAGCAAGAATAAACAGATTGTGTAAAACATTTTGCCACCCCTTTATGCACCTGAAAAAGCAGGGAGATTCCTCCCTGCTTTTTCAGACGAATTATCTTTCTTGCTTAATGAGCTGTAAATCAATATAAAGCTGGATGCGTGCATGAAAATCATCAAAATCAATCGAGGTAAGATCAGCAATTTGATTGATTCTGTATTTTAAAGTGTTTGTGTGTATAAACAGCTGTTCGGCTGTCGTTTTGATGCGGCAGTTGTTAAGAAGATAGATTTCAAGCGTTTGAAGTAATTTTGTCTGGCTTTCCTGATCCTTTTTTTGCAGAATCTGAAGATTTTTATTGATGTAGCCTGTTATCCCATGATGCTTGGAGATCGTTTCGAGATAACGGAAAATTCCGAGCTTGCTGTATATGAAAGGAAGCTTTTCAGGTGTTCCGATAAATTTGGCTGCATTGATTACTTCAAGCGCTTCAAGATAAGATTTCTTCAATTGAAGAATGGACGAATACTCATTTCCAATGCCGGCATACACCTTTCGGCCATTAAATTGGGAGAGGACCGTATTCGTTAATTCCTCTGCGCTTTCCGAAAGCTGGCTTAAGCCTTTTGTATTACTCCCGATTATGACGACAATCTTCAGCTGTTCCGTAAAAACCTGGGAAAAATGATTTAAGGCATTTGCAAATAATCGAACCGTTTCTGTTACTTCTTCAAACAGTTCTTCATCATTTTGAGAAATAGTAAAAATATTAACAAGAAACGTTTCGGGAATCAGGATACTGTGATTAGCTGCTTCCCACTTGATCTGATTTTCCGTCTGGAACGCCTCACCGATGATTTTTTTATAGAACTCATTTTTTTCTTCATTCTCTCTAAGGCTGATCTGATTTTTCTGATAAAGAAGTTTGCCGATATGACGCGAAACTTCATGCAGGAATTTCAGATCTGAATCTGTCATTGTTTCTGTTTCCTGAACCCATATATAGCCAAAAACCTGTTCCCTGTAGATTGCGCTTACAACAACCCGCTGATTTAATCCGATTTCTTTTATCTGTTTCACCCGAAACGGGTGAGGAATTGTTTTTAGCTGATCGACAATGCCTTCATCCATGAATTTCTCAAGAATGGGAATTGGCCAATGCTTTGTAAAAATGGTCTGCTGATTGGCTTGATCGAAATGGTCTGTGTAATAAGAGCTGTAGGCAAGCAACGAGAATTGATCATTTTCAATGACAACTGGTTTTTTTAAGTAAGTGCTGACCATATCTGTAATATCATTAATGTTTGTCAGTGTCAGAATTTTTTCCAGCAACATATATGGCCCTCCTGCTTCAAATATAAATGATGAACCTAATTATAATACTTTTAACAGCAGGAAGGGAATAGTGGCTGCATTAGAGATCAAAAATAAGTCATTCAGGATTTGTCAGCGCATAAAAAAGGACCGGGAAAATCCCCGGCCCTTCAAACTTATTCTTTTACAATTTTCTCAAACTCTTCAAATTGTGCTTCTACTTCTCTTGAAGGCTGAGCAGTAAGCAGACTGACCACAATAACGGCAAGTAAGCTTGCTGCAAAACCAGGGATCATTTCATAAAGAGTTTCTGACAGGCCTGCCATCGACCAGAAGATAACCGTTGCGGCACCTACGACCATCCCAGCCAATGCTCCCCATTTCGTCATTCGCTTCCAGAAAAGACTAAGCAGAATCAGCGGTCCAAAAGAAGAACCAAATCCAGCCCATGCATAGCCGACAAGTCCAAGGATCGTGTCGTTTTTCTCCCAAGAAAGAATAAGGGCAATGACCGAGATAAGCAGAACGGACAATCTGCCTAAAAAGACAAGCTCTTTATCTGAAGCAGAGCGTCTGAAGAACGTTTTGTAAATATCCTCTGTTAATGAACTGGCAGTTACTAAAAGCTGTGAAGCGATTGTGCTCATAATCGCTGCCAGTATAGCAGAAATTAAGAATCCTGTAATAAATGGATGGAACAGTACTTCTCCTAATACGATGAAAACCGTTTCCGGGTCGTCTAGCTTCATATCATTTTGAGAAAAATAAGTGATTCCGATAAATCCCGTCAGCATCGCACCGATACTTGAGAAAATCATCCAGCCCATCCCGATATTACGGGCTTTTTTGATTTCCTTTACTGAATTAATCGCCATAAAGCGGACAATGATATGCGGCTGGCCAAAATAGCCAAGTCCCCAGGCAAATAATGATATAACTCCTAAAAAACTCGTTCCAGTAAAAATATTTAAAAGTGCAGGGTCAATCGATCGTGCTGTGTCAATGGAAGGTCCAAAACCCCCAACATGAATAAGTGTAACAATAGGTACAAGAATCAAGGCAACAAACATGATGATCCCCTGAACAAAATCGGTCCAGCTTACCGCAAGAAATCCGCCGAATAATGTATAGGCCACCACAACACCAGTTAAAATCCATAATCCAGTATGATAATCAAGCCCAAATGTACTTTGAAATAAAACACCGCCGGATACCATCCCTGATGATACATAAAAAGTAAAGAATATTAAGATAACTAAAGCCGAAATTAATCTCAGAATCCGTGTTCCGTCCGCAAATCGATTCTCAAGGAAAGCCGGAATGGTAATCGAGTTATTCGCCACTTCCGTATACGTTCTTAATCTAGGTGCAACATAAAGCCAGTTGGCATAAGCGCCAAGCGTTAAACCGATGACAATCCAGATGGAGCTGAGTCCTGTCGCAAACATAGCGCCGGGCAGCCCCATCAACAGCCAACCGCTCATATCTGCCGCACCAGCGCTCAAAGCAGTAACCGCAGCTCCAAGACCGCGATCTCCGAGCATGTAATCATTTAAGTTCGACGTTCTCTTATAGGCGAAATAACCGATAATCAGCATGCCTGCCATATAAATGCTTATAGATAAAACCAATGCGTAATCAATCATAGAGGAACCCCTTTCAGAACCAAGATATATCTTTTTTTAAAAAGAGGAAGCAACCTTTTTTGTCACTTCCTCAAATTGAATCTGGATTTGTCTTACATGAATAATGTAAGAATGGATATGGAATCTCTGATTCTTTATCTATTAAAATGTTTCAGATGTTGTTTTAGCCTGCATATGAAGCTGAAGGTAATCAGGTCCGCCTGCTTTAGAATCAGTTCCTGACATGTTGAATCCGCCGAATGGCTGATAGCCTACGATTGCGCCAGTACATCCGCGGTTGAAGTACAGATTTCCGACATGGAAGTCTTCACGTGCTTTTTCCATGTTAGAGCGGTTTGTCGTAAGGACAGCACCTGTTAAACCATACTCTGTATTGTTGGCAATTTCAAGTGCTTCGTCAAAGTCTTTTGCTTTTGAAAAAGCAACAACTGGTCCAAAGATTTCTTCCTGCATTAAACGTGCTTTTGGATCAACATCAGCAACAATTGTCGGCTGCACGAAGTAGCCTTTTGAGCTGTCTCCTTCTCCGCCTGCAAGTATGCGTCCTTCCTCTTTCCCGATTTCAACATAGCTCATAATTTTATCAAAAGCAGCCTGGTCGATAACAGGTCCCATGAAATGATTTTCTGTTGGATTGCCGACTGTTAATTGTTTTGTTAATTCTACAGCGCGGTTTAATACTTGATCGTAAACATCTTCTACGATCACTGCACGGGAACAAGCCGAGCATTTTTGTCCTGAGAAGCCGAATGCTGATTTTACAATCGATTGAGCTGCGAGTTCAAGATCTGCCTCTTTATCTACTACAATCGTATCTTTACCGCCCATTTCAGCGATTACGCGCTTCAGCCAGATTTGGCCGTCGTTAAGCTGTGACGCACGGTTGAAGATGCGAAGGCCCACATCACGTGAACCTGTGAATGAGATAAAACGTGTTTTTGGATGATCAACAAGATAGTCTCCCACTTCCGCTCCGCTTCCAGGAACAAAATTCAGAACGCCTGAAGGAAGTCCCGCTTCCATCATAACTTCTACAAACTTAGCAGCAACAATCGGTGTTGTTGAAGCCGGTTTTAATAGGATCGTGTTGCCTGTTACGATCGCAGCAACAGCTGTACCTGCCATGATTGCAAATGGGAAGTTCCAAGGTGAAATGATGATCCCTACGCCTAATGGAATGTAGTCATAGCGGTTGTATTCTCCAGGACGGCTTTCAACAGGAACTCCATCTTTAAGCTTCAGCATTTGACGTGCATAAAACTCAAGGAAGTCAATGGCTTCAGCTGTATCAGCATCAGCCTCGTTCCATGGCTTGCCTGCTTCTTTTGTTAATAGAGCTGAAAATTCATGCTTGCGGCGGCGAATGATTGCTGCTGCTTTGAAAAGTACATCTGCACGGATTTCAGGTTTCACTTTTTTCCAGCTTTCAAAAGCAGCAGATGCCTCCTGCATTGCTTTTTCTGCATGGTCACGGGTTGCTTTTGATACACGGCCGATCACTTCTTCTTTATCCGCAGGGTTATAAGACACGATTTTATCATCTGTCGTTACTTTTTCTGCACCGATGTATAAAGGATAGTCCTGTCCTAAATAGCCTTCAACTTTTTGAAGAGCTTCCTGGTAGACTTTTTTGTTTTCCTCATTTGTGAAATCAGTAAATGGTTCGTGTTTGTATGGAATCATTAGAAATCGCTCCTTAAGAATAATTTTTTTAAAAAACTTAACTTTTCACCATGCCTTTGAATGCAAACGCAATATTAGAAGGTCTTTCGGCAAGTCTTCTCATAAAATATCCGTACCAGTCAAGGCCATATGGTACATAGACGCGCATTTTGTATCCTTCTTTGACAAGGTTCAATTGCGTTTTGCTTCTCATTCCGTAAAGCATTTGGAATTCAAACATGGAGTTAGGAATGTTATGCTTTTTAGCCAGCATTTTTGTATATTCGATGATTTGGTCATCATGAGACGCGATAGCTGTATAGTTGCCATTTAGCAGACTTTGCTCAATCAGCTTCTTATAGTTTTCATCAACATCTCCCTTTTCAGGAAAGGCAACCTCAGGAGATTCTTTGTATGCTCCTTTTACAAGACGCAGGAATGGCTTATACTGCGCGAGCTCGCTTAAATCTTTCTCTGTACGATATAAATAAGCCTGTAAGACTGTACTGATGCAGCTGTATTTTGCTTTGAACTGCTTGAAAATATCAAGAGTAGCCTGACAGCGGACTTCATCCTCCATGTCAATTGTTACCATGACATTGTGTTTTTCCGCCGTTTCAAGGATTTTCGTCATATTTTCAATGACCAGCTTATGATCAATATCAAGTCCGAGGGATGTCATCTTTAAAGATACTTGTGAATCAAGTTTTTCCCTGCTGATCATTTCAATTGTTTCGATGCATTCCGCTGTTCTTTCTCTTGTTACTTCCTCTGAATCTACGAATTCTCCAAGATGATCGACTGTTACCAGCAGACCGCTCTCATTCAGCTGTTTAATGAATTTGATGGAACTTTGAAAATCTGTTCCCCCAATAATTTTTCCAGCTGCAAAACTGCCGCCGCGCTTCTTTGCAATATTATTAAGTAAGTTATTTTTGGATAAGAATAAGAAAAAATCCCTTGTAATCGCTTCCATCGTCAACGCACACCTCCTGTAGAAGTTGTAATCACAAGATAATCTTACTTTTTTCCGACAATTTTCACAACGTTCTAAATATACAATAATCAAGCGCTTTATTTGTTGATTTTGGACAATGAGACACTCCAGATTATATCCTTCTGGTTAAAAAAATAAACAGCCGCGGCTGCTTATTTGGTTTTCTATTTTACAATCATCACTGGACAGTTTGCATGTTTTGCCACTTTATGACTTACACTTCCAAGGACCATCTCCTGAAGTCTATTCAGCCCTCTGCTACCTACAATGACTAAATCAAACTGGTTCTCATTTGCAAAGCTTGCAATCGTCGGACCAGGCTCCCCTTTTTTGATTTGAAGATCAATTTCAATACCCTTTTCTTTTAAAAGAGATTCTGCCGGATATATTCGCTGCTTTCTATGCTCATCTCTCAAAGCTCTGTCCCCTTCAGACAAAACCTCAGATTTTGATGAAGCGGCATCTACTACATACAGAATGGTAACAATGGATTTTTCTAATGATGCAATGTGGCCTGCTTTTTCTGCAGCCCTTAAAGCATTCTTTGATCCATCCACTGCCAACAAGACTTTTTTAAACATATTAACCCCTCCAATGATCTTTTTTTCTTTCTTAATGTTAAATCCTGAACGATTTAATAAAAATTACATAGAAAAATTAGACATATTGCAAGATCTGTCCTAAATGGAAGGAAAAGTGCGATAAAAAGAGTTACAAAACTATGTTTACGCTTACATTGTACTATATATTTTCTGGGGATGATGATATAATTTCCGAGTTATCAACGGCCACGGCTTTCATGAGAGTTGAAAGTCACAATAAAATAAGATAAAAGAGGTGTTTATTGGTTGAACGTACAGACAATTAAACAAGAGTGGTTTAGTAATATCCGCGGGGATATTTTATCTGGTATCGTCGTTGCTTTAGCCCTTATTCCAGAAGCGATTGCTTTCTCCATTATTGCTGGTGTTGACCCGATGGTCGGATTATACGCATCCTTCTGTATTGCAGTTGTGATTTCATTTGTAGGCGGAAGACCTGGAATGATATCGGCCGCTACGGGGGCAATGGCATTACTGATGGTAACGCTTGTTGCTGATCACGGTCTGCAATATTTATTGGCTGCAACTGTGCTGACAGGGGTCATTCAATTTGTTATGGGTATGTTAAAGCTCGGAAAAGTGATGAAATTCATTCCAAGGTCTGTTATGGTTGGATTTGTAAATTCATTGGCTATTCTGATCTTTACGGCTCAGCTTCCGCATTTTGCTGGTGAAACGTGGATCATGTACGCCTTAGTAGCAGGTGCTTTAGCAATTATCTATATCCTTCCCAGATTTACTACTGCCGTTCCTTCTCCATTAGTCGCGATCATTGTGATTTCGATTATTTCAGTTATGACAGGAGCAGGTGTAAGAACGGTCGGAGATATGGGAGAACTCACACAGGCGCTGCCTTTCTTCTTGATCCCTGATATCCCATTAAACTTTGAAACTCTGCAAATCATTTTCCCGTACTCCTTTGCATTAGCCATTGTAGGATTATTGGAATCACTGCTGACAGCGCAAATCGTAGATGATATGACGGATACGGAAAGTGATAAAAATAAGGAAGCAAAAGGCCAGGGCATTGCCAATATTATCAATGGATTTTTTGGCGGTATGGCAGGATGTGCGATGATCGGCCAGTCTGTTATTAATGTTAAATCCGGAGGAAGAGGCAGATTATCGACTTTCGTTGCCGGTGTATTCTTAATGGTGCTTATCTTATTGTTAAACGACCTTCTGATTCAAATACCAATGGCCGCTCTTGTTGGTGTTATGATTATGGTATCCATCGGAACATTTGACTGGTCTTCTTTAACAAAGCTGCATATTATGCCAAAAACAGACGCAGCGGTTATGATTGTGACAGTTGTTACAGTTGTTGCTACACATGATTTATCAAAAGGTGTACTTGCAGGAGTCCTTTTAAGCGCCCTGTTCTTTGCAGCAAAAATTTCTAAAGTTCATGTAGAAACATTTGTGAGCGAGAATAAGTTAATGAAAACCTATAAAATCAGCGGTCAGGTCTTTTTTGCTTCAGTTGAAGATTTACTTTCAAAATTCAACTTCAAAGAAGAGATTGATACCGTCACGGTTGACTTAAGCAATGCTCATCTTTGGGACGATTCAGCTGTCGGAGCAATTGATAAGCTTATCCTTAAGTACAGACAAAATGGGACTGAAGTCAGAATAATGGGGCTGAACAAAGACAGCACCAATCTTTTGAATAAATTGGCCGTATATGACAAACCGAATACTAAAGCAGCAAACCATTAATTCTTAAAGAGATGCACATTCGTGCGTCTCTTTTTTGTTTTCCGCGGTGCCGTGAATCGAAAAGAATGATGAATGAAAAAAGAGGAAACCTTAAGCAGGAATTCCTTTTCTAACTTCCTTCCCAATCAGCTAAAAAGGCAGGTGTCTGTTTTGACTATTTCCGAAAAAATAATCCGTCCTCTCGGTAAGAACACGAGATGGGCCATTTCCTCCCTGCTTAGCAGTTTTATTATATTAAATTATTTTGACCGAGTCGCAGTAGCTGCAGCAGCACCTGAACTTCAGAAGGCTTTTTCTCTCAGTGCATTTGAAATGGGACTTGTTTTCACTATTTATAACTATGCTTACACCCTTATGCAGCTTCCAATTGGCGGAATGCTCGATAAATGGGGAGTCGGATGGGTGACGAGAATCGGCATGATCCTATGGACACTTTTAACCATCAGTATTGTATTCGTTCAAGGAACACTTCTTCTTTATATTCTCCGCTTTTTCACTGGAATTACGAGCGCATCCGCTTTTCCTGCAGCAGCAAAAGCAACAGCCAACTGGTTCCCTTTTCATGAACGAGGGCTTGCAAACGCTCTTTTTGATTCTTCAGCAAAACTGTCCAATGTAATCGGAGGACCGCTTGTTGCAATTTTGATTACTCTTTACGATTGGAGAATGGCCTTTTTAACGATTGGAGTCATTAATGTCATCTTTACGATCATCTTCTGGAAATATTATGATGAACCGCGTTCACATAAGAGCATCTCACAAGAAGAAATCAATTACATTCAAAAGTATGGGGACCTTGCAGATATACCATCCTACAAAGTTCTTCATGTTTTAAAAACCTTTTTTAAAAATAGGAAAGTATGGGGGCTCATGATTGGCTTTACTGGATATGGCTATACCTTTAATTTGCTGCTGCTCTGGCTTCCGACTTTTTTCAGGGAGCAGTTTAAACTTGATTTACTTTCCTCCTCGCTTTATACGGCCATTCCATGGCTGATTGCCGCTCTTTCAGGAATTATTGCGGGAGGATGGCTCGTCGATTTTTTCATTGGAAAAGGCTATGCTCCCAACAAAGTTTATAAGGGAATCATCATCATTGGAATGACAGTCGGCCTTACGTTTCTGGGCTCT
Source organism: Bacillus sp. V2I10 (assembly GCF_030817055.1). Lineage (NCBI taxonomy): Bacteria > Bacillati > Bacillota > Bacilli > Caryophanales > Bacillaceae > Bacillus > Bacillus sp. V2I10. The sequence goes on from NZ_JAUSYV010000001.1 coordinate 4,888,910, forward strand.
ATTTTCACGAAGGATCCAATCCTGTCTATGCTTTTTATTTCTATTGGACTGGCTGGTATTTCCGCTACTGCCCCCGTTGGATGGACGATTGCGGCTAAGCTTTCACCACCTGGCACTACGGCTATCCTCAGCTCGATGGTTAACTTTTCGAACAACTTATTCGGGGGAATCATCGCCGCTTTTCTAACGGGATACATAGTCGATAAGACAGGATCATTTAACTTGGCATTTGTTCTCGCAGCAGGCGTTTTGGTTCTTGGTTTGCTCTTTTATACTGTGGTTTTAGGCAAAATTGAACAAATTCCGATTGAAAAACAATAAAAAGCTCTGTACATGTACAGAGCTTTCCTGAGCGCGGCTTACTTCTCTTTTTTCACATCAATTACTTTAACAACAACAATGGGTGATCTCTTAAGTCTTTTATAAATAAAATCGGAAATCACTGAATTTAAATGTTTTTCGATATCCCCGTCGATTTTGTCTTCCCTGATGACAGCAGCAGCCAATGCTTCTATTTCGACAATAAAGTCATTGGATTCTCTCAGGTAAACAAAACCCCTTGAAATAATCTGCGGTTTACGGATGAATTCTTCCCCATTTTTAAAGATCAGAATGGAAATGATTCCGCTGTCTGCAAGCTGCTTGCGCTCGCCAAGCAAGGATGTTCCGACATCGCCAATGCCGTTTCCATCTACATAGACAGAGCGGGCCGGCACTTTTCCCGCCTGATGCGCCTTATCACTGGAAACATTCAATACATGTCCGTTGTCTAAAATAAAGATGTCTTCTTCTGGAATAAAGCATTCCATTGCAAGAGTCTGATGCATTTTCTGCATGCGGTATTCACCGTGAATCGGCACCAGAAATTTTGGTTTCAGCAGCTTCAGCATAAGCTTCAGCTCCTCTTGACCGCCATGTCCTGACGTATGAATGTCATAGAGCTTATTATCAATAACATCTGCTCCGGCTTTCATCAGTTTGTTTATAATTCTGTTTACACTCAAGACATTTCCCGGAATCGGGGAAGATGAAAAGATGATCGTATCGCCTTCTTCAATATGGATATGACGATGTTTTCCCTCTGCAATTCTTGAAAGAGCTGCAAAAGGTTCCCCCTGGCTGCCTGTGCACAGGATAGTAAGTTCATTGTTTTTATAGGAACTGATCTCATCCGGATCGATAAACGTTCCGCTTGGCGCTTCAATGTAGCCAAGCTCAAGGCCGATTGATATCGCTCTTTCCATGCTTCTTCCTGTATAGGCTACCTTCCTGCCGCATGCAACAGATGCTTTAATCACCTGCTGAAGACGAAAGACATTAGATGCAAATAAGGCAACAATAATCCGCCCTGACTGTCTTCTGACCAAATCTAAAATATTTTGCCCGATCTTTTTTTCAGATACTGAAAAGCCGGGTACTTCGCTGTTAGTACTGTCGGATAACAAACAAAGGACACCTTCTTGCCCAACCTTGGCAACCCTTGATAAATCCTGCTCCGGTCCTGTCGGTGTCAGGTCGAATTTAAAATCACCTGTATGAACAATGTTCCCTATTGGCGAATGGATGACCACTCCAAACGAATCCGGAATACTGTGAGTTGTCCGGAAGAAGGTGACCTTCAGAGTTTCCAGATTAATCGTGCTTTCTTCTGTTATTTCATGAAGTTCTGCATCTCTGAGCAGGTTGTGCTCCTCAAGCTTGCTTCTGATAAAGCCCATAGCAAGTCTTCCTGCAAATACGGGAACATTCAGCTTTTTTAATAAGAAAGGCACGCCGCCAATATGATCCTCATGTCCATGAGTGATAAAAAGCCCTTTTACTTTATGGGCATTTTTCACTAAGTATGTATAATCAGGGATGATATAATCAACGCCTCTTAATTCTTCGTCAGGGAATTTCACTCCTGAATCGACAATCACAATCTCATCTTTATATTCGACAAGGTACATATTTTTCCCGATTTCACCCATTCCGCCAAGCGGAATAATCTTTACATTTTTCTCTACTGTCATGTTTAGTCTCCTAGCACTGTTGATCACTTTCTTTTTCCGAGTCATTATTTTTACAGCTATTATTTAATTGTATCACACCTTCTGCCTGAGAAAGGGCATTAATAAAACGGTATGAAAAAAGACTGAGACAAAAGCACGCATTGTGCCTTCACATCAGTCTTCTTTTTGGCTTAAACCTTCGTTTTGCCTCTTTTTATAAAAAAGTTATAAAGAAATACAATCACTGCAAGAACAAGTAGAACGTGAATGATTCCGCCTACTACATTAAATACAAGACCGAGCACCCAGAATAAAAGTAAAAGCCCAATTATCGTCCATAACATCGCATTTTCCTTCTTTCTCTCTTTATTATTTTAATTAAAGGTTATCTTCCCTCCATTTTATTAAATAAAACTTTTCCTTTTACTTACGGCTTATCGATTCATTTTCCTTAATGATGTTTTCCTGAAGGGCCATAAGACTTTTCTTGATTAGCGGCTTCCTGAGCAGTTTTCAGCTCTTCTGCAGTTACATTTCCGACGGCAAATTGCTGCTTTGGCATTACATGCATATCCTGTGCTGTGACATGTGTTTTTAATCAACAACGAAAAACCGCCCCAAAAAAATGCGGACGGTTTAAGCTGATTTATAATAATCCTGGCAGTATTACGATTACAGTTGTTCCGTTGGATTTGTCGCTGCTGATCGTAAATTCACCTTCATGCAGCCTGACAATTTCTTTAACAATTGAAATTCCAAGACCCGTTCCGCCTGTCATTCGGCTTCTTGCTTTGTCCGTACGGAAAAAACGTTCTCCTATATGGGCCAGATCATCTTCTGATATTTCATTTCCCTTATTGTTCAGACGAAACAATAGCTGTTTGTTTTCCTCAGTAAGGGTCATTTTAATAGAGCTTTCCTCCGAAGAATACTTTATCGCATTATCCAGGAGATTGTAGAATACTTGCTGCAGCCGTTTAGGATCTCCTGTAACAACTAGATCTTCATGAATATCCAGTTCTGTTTTTAGCTTCTTTTCATTAATTCTGATATCGAATAATGCAAGGGTATCTAAAAATAGCTGAACAATCGCTATAGGTTCAGTATTCAGCGTGTACATGTTTTCCTGAAGATGATCAAGGTCAATTAAATCGGTTATCAGCTTATTCAGGCGATTCGTCTCTCTTTCAATTGTCATCAAATAGTGATCCGCTTCTTCGGGTGAGGCATACATTTGGTGTTTAAGCGCCTGACTGTACCCTCCAATATAAGTTAGAGGCGTTCGAAGCTCATGGACGACATTTGCAAGAAACTCTTTTTTCCTGGCTTCTTGCTCCTCAAGGGACTGACTCATGGAATTGAAGGCGTTCGCCAGCTGCCCAATTTCATCATGATTTTTGTTTAGAAGGCGATTTGAATAATTGCCCTTTGACACTTCTCTTGAAAATTCCTGAAACTCATTCAGCGGCTGAAAAAGAGATCTCCGAATTTGATTAACGGCTAAAAAGAGTATCATAAAAAAGAGAGAGCCGACAAGCAGCAGAATGGGCAGACTGCCTTCGAATACTTCTTGAAGATCTGCTAATGGAACATATATATAGATGAAACCTATAAGCCCTTTTTCGCCCATAATCGGGAAGACGGCGCCTATAATTTCCCGGTTCAATTCTTTTACGTAGCCATCCTTTACAATGTAATCTCCATTTTCAAGGATTTTGCGGTCTTCACCTGTAATTAGAGCTTCATAGTTCACTTCATAGGGAAAATATGCGCTTAAATCATCAATATCATCCAGTACAATCACTTCATATTCAGAGACGACATTGTACCAGTGAATTTTTTCAATAATTTTATCACTCAGTGAACCGTAATGATAGTGAGCGGCAGTCCGCTCGCCCTGATAAATGACAGACTCTTTAATGCTGTTAAAGTACAATTCTTTATATAAAAAATGAAGAAAAAAGAACGAGAATAAGATACTGAAAATGATGCAGATGCCGATCAGCATCAGCACTTTCTGGCTTAAGTTCAGACGTTTCAATCATGACACCTCAAATTTATAGCCTACACCCCATGCTGTTTGAATGAGGTATGCGTGATCCTTCAATTTTAATCTCAGTGTTTTGATATGTGTATCCACTGTTCGCCCAGTAATATACTTTACTTCCCAAACTGATTGCAGGAGCTGTTCTCAAGTAAAAACAGTCCCTTTATTTCTCGCCAGCAGAGACAGGATCTCAAACTCTTTTAAAGTTAAAGACAAGGGCTGATTTTTTATCAGCGCTTTATAGCCAGATGTATCAAGAAACAAGCGGACCAACTGTTAGACGATTACTCAAAACACTGCTCTGCCTCACTCTTCTTAAAACAGATTCAATCCTTGGCAGAAGCTCTCCTTGGTGAAACGGCTTTAGCATATAATCATCCCCGCCAAGCTTAAGGCCCTGTATTTTATCCCATTCTTCCCCTTTCGCAGAAAGAAAAATGAGGGGAATGTGATGGTTCTTTTTCAATTCAGCTGCAAATGAAAATCCATCCATATATGGCATCGTAACGTCCGCGACAATAAGATCCGGCGCTTCATGATTTATCATTTCAAGAGCTTCCATGCCATTAGAAGCTTCAATGACTGAATAGCCCTCAATGACTAGAAATGTTTTTATCAGTGCTCTCATTGCTTCTTCATCATCAATGATCATAACCGTTATTGTATTCACAATTCAGACCCCGCTTTAAAGTTCTATACCAAAGTATAATCTTTATTTTATAATAATGATGTGAAGTTTTTATGAGTTTTTATATAGAGTTCTAATGACAAAAACTTGAAAAAAATGGGGTTCATTATTAAAATTAAGGCTATTAAGACATGATGATAGGCGACGCGTGTTCGCCATAAACGCCTCTGTGCTGATGACTCCTGCTCATAATCAATGTGGGCAGGAGTTTATTTTTTATCTGAAATGGGAGGTTTGCAAGATGAATTATTTATTGATCGGTGCCGGTGGAATAATTGGCAGTTTGCTGAGGTATTCTTTAAGCGGGCTTACCCACCCTTGGCTCAGCAATGGTTTTCCCTTGGGAACCCTTCTTGCGAATTTAATTGGCTGCTTTATTCTCGGATGGTTTACAACTAGTATTGTGAGGCTGAAGCTCTTTCATCCTCATATTTTAGCAGGGCTCGGAACAGGTCTTGTCGGCTCATTCACAACCTTTTCCACCTTTAGCGTTGAAACGGTTCTGCTGCTTCGGAGCGGTTCAATCCTCATGGCGTTTTTCTATGTGCTGCTCAGTTTTGCAGGAGGGCTTTTCGTAACGTGGTACGGTTACACCCTGGGACGCCGCATGTTCAAGAAAAGGGGCGAAGCTGCATCATGAACTTATTATTAATTGCTGCAGGGGGATGTTTAGGGGCCATTGCCCGTTTTATCATCAGCTCACGGATGAATATAAAAAGTCAGACTGGATTTCCGATCGGCACACTCACAGTCAATTTAGCCGGCTCATTCTTGCTCGGGTGGATGACTGGAAAAGGGGTTTCTGAAAACTTTTACTCAATGTTTGGCATTGGATTTATGGGAGCTTTTACAACGTTTTCCACATTCAAACTGGAGAATATCCAGCTGAGAGAAAAGAAAAACAAATCTGTTCTAATTAAATATCTCCTCTTCTCATATGCTGGCGGGCTATTACTGGCATTTATAGGATTATTGTTCGGAATGAATGAACTTTAAATACCGTATAAAAATAAGCGTAGAATCCCCTGATACATGGCATCCTACCTAATGGAGGGATGTATAGTGGAAAAAGACTTACAGCTGTTGAAACAATTAACCGAAACCGAAGGACCTTCAGGTTTTGAAGCACGGATTCATAAGGTGCTAGAAGAAAACATAAGTCAAATAACACCTGAGATACAAAAAGATCATCTTGGAAGTATTGTTGGAGTTACGGGAAAAAAAGGCCCGAAAATCTTAATCGCCGGTCATATGGATGAAGTCGGCCTTATGGTAAAAACCATTACAAATGACGGGTTTTTAAGGTTTCAGACATTAGGCGGATGGTGGGGTCATGTCATGCTTGCGCAGCGCGTAAAAGTGCTGACGAAAAAAGGAGATTTGACAGGTGTCATCGGTTCTAAGGCACCTCATGTTCTATCCATAGAGGAACGCAAAAATGTGCTGAAGCCCGAAAATATGTTTATTGATATTGGTGCATCAAGTAAAGAAGAAGCAGAGAGTTTTGGTGTTCAAGTCGGCGATCCGATCGCGACTGTATGCCCATTCGAAGTGCTTCCAAACCCTAAGTTTCTGCTTGCGCGGAATTGGGATAACCGTGCGGGCTGCTACGTAGCCCTGAAAACATTAGAGAAAGTCGCTGCAGATAAAAAGGCATCAAATATTTTATATGCAGGTGCCACTGTACAAGAAGAAGTGGGCTTAAGAGGAGCTCAGACTTTAGTCAATAAAGTCAATCCTGATCTATCGTTTGCACTTGATGTTGGAGTAGCGGGCGATACACCCGGAATGAAAGAAAAAGAAGGACATACGGTATTAGGAAAAGGGCCATTGCTCGGCTTTTACGATGCAAGCATGATCCCTCATCCAAAGCTCCGTGATTTTGTCGTCGGTGTGGCAAAAGAACTCTCAATCCCGTACCAAGTAGACATCATGCCTGGCGGAGGAACCGATGGAGGGAAATTCCACCTTGGTTATCAGGGGGTTCCTACACTGGTCGTCAGCGTTCCGGCAAGATATATTCACAGCCATGTTTCCATCGTTCACAAAGACGATCTGGATCATGCAGTTGAACTTCTTTATGAAGTCATCAAACGACTGGATGAAAAAACTGTAAAGCAAATAACAGAGATGAATGGGAAAATCCATTGAAATTTATTGTAAAAACGAAGAGACTGTTTAAGAACTCTTCGTTTTTTATTTTTCATTGAAAGATTAAAGAATCCCATTTCGTCTTTCTAATAGGACGACGTCTCTCCAAACTCCATTCATTTTGCCTAAGCGTTCTCTAATCCCAACTTCTCTGAAACCAGCCTTATTATGTAATTTTATGCTCGAAGTGTTTTCAGGAAAAATTCCTGCCTGAAGTGTCCAAAATCCTTCTTTTTCGCTTAATTCTATCATGGAACGCAGCAATGCCGTTCCAATTCCCTCACCCTTAAATGATTGGCCAATATAAATGCTTACGTCAGCCACACCTGCGTATACACATCTTCCTGAGACAGGGCTTAATGCCGCCCACCCGAGAACTTGGTTTCCGCTTTTGACTGCAAGCCGGCACGTTTTTGAATGACTTTTGTCCCAGCTCTCCCAAGAAGGAGCTTCCGTTTCGAATGTAGCGTTGCCAGTTGCAATGCCTTCAAGATAAATAGCTCTAACCTGATCCCAATCGCTTTCTGTCAATTTTTCTATCTGGTAGTCCAAATTTAATTCCCTCCATTATCTTAATTTCTTCTAATTTAACATAAAATTCTGCTTATTTAACCAAAAGAAAAAAGCCTCATTTCTGAGACTTTTCCAAATTAACAGCACTCGCTGCCGCCAATCAAAACGAAACCCGCTCCATCAGGTGTGTTCTCTTTGTCCAGGGTTACACCTTCAACTGAAGAGGAAATTTGAGGATCTAAAGCAACCTTGATGCCATTTACTTCTTGAACGATGTCCGCTTCAAGAGGCGCATCCAGCGATAAACCGATTTGTGGACCGCAGCACCCTGATCCTAATGAATAGACTCTTATTCCTTCAGCATTTCGTTCTTTAAAAATGGTTTCTAATAATTGTTTCGCATTCTCTGTTATCTTCAATTTCTACATCTCCCTCAATACAGTTAAGCTTCTGGATATAATCTTTTTAACGTTTCTTTCATTTCAGGCTTTACATTGATTTTTGGACGTGCTGTTTTTGCCAAGTTTTCAGCTTCTTCGATTGTGTTTGCTTTATCAAGAGCTAAAAGCGTGCCGATTGCTACTGTACCTGTACGGTTGCTGCCTCCTGCACAATGAAAATAAACCTTTTTCCCTTCATTGTAGGCTTTTACAACATGATCAATGGATTTCTTAACAGATTCATCTTGCTGATCCGCATCGTCTACGATAGGGCTATGAACCCGATTATAATTTGAGCTGTTTTCAGGTGCTTCTGCTCTTAAATCAAATACGATGTCTGCTTTTTCATTTGCCATCATATCTTGTGCATCGTCTGCACCGCCAATATAAATGCGATCCTTGATTAATTCGTGATAATTTTTCGTCGTCATGCTGTATCCACCTTCTCCATTAAGTTTAGCTCAAGCAACAAGCTTTTCAGTTGACTGTTAAATAATCCAGCAATTTTTCATAACCCAGTTTTTCTTCCTTCATCCAAGGGATAATAGCAGTTTGAACAGAATGGCTGGATGTTACTTTCCTAATCCAAGCCTTTTCTGAAGTCGCTCTTCCATTTAATACGGGGTCTTTAGTATCCGTTGCATATAAACTCTGGTTAATGACCCACCATTTCGGATGAATCTTTGCCCGGTTTAAGTCGTCCTGCAATCTGCCTGCTTCAAGAACCGGTGTTGCTTCTGCAAGTGTGACAATGACAACTCCAGTCTCATCAGGATTTCTGAGACGGGGAAGCAGTTTTTTAACGCTCTCTGGAACATCACCTGTCGTACGGGTCATTTCTTTATGATAAGCTTCGGCTGAATCGAGCAATAACAAAGTATGTCCTGTCGGAGCTGTATCAATCACTACAATTTCACCTTCAGAACGTTCCACCACATCTGCAAATGCTCTAAATACTGCAATTTCTTCCGTACAAGGCGAGTTTAAATCCTCCTGCAAGTATGCAAGTCCTTCTTCATCCAATTCTTTCCCCGCATTTATAAGAACTTCACGTTTGTATTTTTCGGTTTCTTCAACAGGATTTATACTGCTGATAGAGAGATTGTTATTCCTGATGCTTTGCTCAAACATGTACTCTAAATGTGCTGCCGGATCGGTTGTAGTTAAATGAACGTTATGGCCCTTTTCCGCTAAACCAACAGCTATGGCCGATGCAGCTGTTGTTTTGCCGACTCCGCCTTTACCCATTGTAAAAATAACCCGTGTCCCGCCGTTTGAAAAGCTTTCAACCACTTGGTGCAAGCCCGGTAAGGATATGGAACCTTCTGTTTGGTCTTTTATCTCTGCAACTGGCAATGTGTATTGTTTAAATAAGTATCTTAGGTTTTGAATGCCTGTAAGCGAATAAGAAACATAGGGAAGTGAATAAGTAATCACTTGTTTCAGCGCTTCTGGCATTTCTTCTAATGCATGGCGCTGGCGCTGATAAAAAGCGGCTGAAACTTCATCTTCGGATAAATGTGTTTGCAGCAGGCCATTCACAAGAAGAACTTGATTGTTGATTCCAATTTCTTTTAGCTCAAGTGACGCGCGATTTGCTTCATATAGCGAGGATGCATCTGGCCGGGAAACCAGTACCAGTGTCGTTTGATCCGAATTCGATAAGGCTTCAACTGTTTTGGAGTACAAATCTTTTTTATCTCCCAGACCGGATAAAGGTCCCAAACATGATGCTCCATGAGTGCTTTCCTCTAAAAATCCGCTCCAGGCGGTTGGGAGCTGCAATAATCTAAGAGTATGTCCTGTCGGTGCGGTATCAAAAATGATGTGATCATAAGCATCTACAACTGACGCGTCACCAAGCAATCTTGTAAACTCATCAAATGCAGCAATTTCAACAGTGCAGGCTCCTGATAATTGTTCCTCCATGGTAGCTATAACGGTATCCGGAAGCATCCCCCGATAGGGACCAACTACTTTTTCACGATAAACACTTGCAGCTTCTTCAGGATCAAGATTACATGCATACAAACGTTCAACTGAAGGGACTGGTACGATTTGATTGGTCAGTTCCAGTTCAAGGACATCCTGAAGATTGGAAGCAGGATCTGTACTGACTAATAAAACCTTTTTCCCCAGATCTGCCAGGGCAACTGCTGTCGCACAAGCTGTGGATGTCTTGCCGACTCCGCCTTTCCCAGTGAAAAATAAGTAAGGAGTTTTAATTCCATTTTTCGGATTAAAAGGCTGGTACATTTCCATTCACCTAACTTTCCTCTTACAATTGATTGAGATTGATGGACAGTCTAGCTTTAGGTTTTTGGTTTAACTCATCCTGATTGACATGGAACCACTCCGCAAATTCTTCTGTTGAAGGGTAAGATCCCTCTTTTACGACTTCACCATCAAGAAGAGTAATTGGCAGAACGTCAGGTCCTTTTTCATGAAGCTTTTGATTGATGAGATTGTTGTTGGCGAATTCACAAGGATCGTTAGCAAGGTTGTATCTCTTGATTACATATCCCTTTTGACTTAACGAATAAACCGCTGATGCAACGCGAGTTAATTCAGGATCCACACTTGGACCGCAAACTCCGGTTGAACAGCACATAGCCGGATCAAAAATCTCTACTTTTTTTATCATTGTAATCTCCTTCATTAAAATATAATGATTTACTTATGCGTATTATAGAAAGAAAGCCGGGAGAAGATCTCTCGGCTTTTCTGTTTTATTATTCGCCCGTCTTGGCAAAACTCTCAATTCTTTCGCCAATTTCATCACGTACACGCTGGAAGAATGCCCATTTCTCTTCTTCCGTGCCTTCTGCTTTCGCAGGATCGTCAAATCCCCAATGCACGCGTTTGATGTGCGGAGGTGTTACAGGGCAATTGTCAGCTGCATGTCCGCAAAGTGTAACAATTAAGTCTGCATTGTGTAAGATTTCAGGATCAATGACATCTGAGGTTTGGCTTGAAATATCAATTCCAGTTTCTTTCATTGCCTTAACAGCGTTCGGATTTAAACCATGCGCCTCAAGTCCTGCACTTTTCACATCCCACTCTTCGCCAAGATGTTTTTTCGCCCAGCCTTCAGCCATTTGGCTTCTGCAAGAATTTCCAGTACATAAGAAATAGATTGTTTTTTTAGACATAGATGCAGTCTCCTTTTAAGTTGAGTTTGATGTTTTTTAGATAATGAGAAGCCACAGATACAGTCCAACAAGTGTTATAAACAAGGTTGGAATCGTTAAAATGATACCTGTTTTAAAATAAGTGCCCCAGGATATTTTGACGCCTTTTAAGCTCAGTACATGTAGCCATAATAAAGTGGCAAGAGAACCGATTGGCGTGATTTTAGGTCCTAAATCAGAACCAATCACATTTGCATAAATCAATGCTTCTCTTAGCGTGCCCGCAGTATCTGTACCTGAGATGGCTAATGCATCAATCATGACAGTCGGCATGTTGTTCATGAACGAAGACAAGACTGCAGCAATGAAGCCCATTGAAATCGTTGCGGCAAATAATCCTTGATCAGCTGCTACCTGTATCACATCAGCTAAAACATCTGTTAATCCGGCATTTCTGAGACCGTACACGACGACATACATCCCAATAGAGAAGAAAACAATTGCCCATGGAGCTCCTTTTAACACTTTTTTGGTATGAACAGCTGGGCTTCGTCTAGCCATAGCCAAGAAGAAAATGGCGACCACTCCAGCAACAATGGATACTGGGATATGCAATAACTCACTAATGAAATATCCAATGAGCAGAACGCCTAGGACGATCCAAGAAAGTCGGAACATTTTTTCGTCTTTAATCGCAGCCTTTGGAGTCTTCAAATCTGCAAGGTTATAATTTCTTGGTATGCTTTTACGGAAGAACAAGTATAAAACGAGGATACTCGCACCTAAAGCAAAAAAGTTAGGAACAATCATTCTTGAAGCATATTCGATAAAACCAATATCAAAGTAATCAGCAGAAACGATATTCACTAAGTTGCTGACTACCAGCGGCAATGATGTTGTATCGGCGATAAATCCACTTGCGATGATAAATGGAAAGACCATTTTCTCTTCAAAATTCAGGTTTCGAACCATTGCAAGAACAATGGGAGTTAAAATGAGGGCGGCACCGTCATTCGCAAAGAACGCAGCGACAAGTGCTCCTAAAATCGATACATAAACAAACATTCTAACGCCGTTTCCTCTTGCTGCTCTTGCCATATGCAAGGCAGACCATTCAAAGAAACCAATCTCATCTAAGATCAGAGAGATGATAATAATTGCAATAAATGCAAGTGTCGCATTCCAGACAATCGACGTGACATCAATGACGTCACCAAAATCAACCACTCCAACTAATAAAGCAACTAAAGCTCCTCCACAGGCAGACCAGCCGATAGAGAGATTTTTAGGCTGCCAAATCACTAAGATGAGAGTTAAAAGAAAAATGATGAAAGCTAAAAGTACTGAAGTCAATCTTTCTTCCCCTCTCTATTCACAGGTAATACGCAATCCTTGTGCTTCTAGTTCTTTTAATAAGTTATCTTGTGCAGGTAAATAATTTAATAATCCTTTAATGATTGGATAGTATTCATTTTCTTTATTTGTGGAATAAAAAATCCATTGGCCTTTGCGGTTTTCTTTTACCAATCCTGCATCACGAAGTTTTCGCAAATGCTGACTGATTGCTGGCTGACTTGTTTTAAAAATCGCTGTAAATTCACAGACACAGCAATCATTTGTCTCGAGCATTTTCATCATCGTGAGACGTGTTTTATCTCCAAGCAATTTAAGTATTTGAGACACCTTCTGAATATCAAGCGTTGAACTCACTTCCAAATTACCAACACCTCCATGTCGAAATTCATTATATAACATTACACTTATATAACAAAGTGCTTATATATAAAAATTTTGTAAATTTATTGTGAGTATATTTTTGGGGTCAAAAAAGAAAAAACTTGGATTTAAACTCCAAGCTTCAAGATTTCAATCAACTATGTAAGTTATTTTTTATTCGAATTGATCCTGCTGCCTTTTCATCAAGGTATAGGAAAAACCATAGAATCCCTATAGCTGTAAACAGACAGGCACCTCCCCAATACAAATAGATAAATCCGCGGTTAAGCTCAATGAGCATGTAACTAAGAAATGGCCCCAATGCGGCACCTACATCCTGAACAATTGAGTAGAGTGTAAGGAAAGAGACAACATTTGCACTCTTTGCTGCATCAATTGCAAGGGCATCTGACAGAGTAGAAATAGCTGTAGCACCTAATAAAACTGCAAGCATCACAATGGTCCATAACCATATGGGCAGGCTGTATGAAATCATTCCAAATAAAACCGCTGTTAAGATACAGGAGAGGATAAATAGGGGAATTCTTCCGTTTGAACCATCCGACAAGAAACCAATTTTTCTGCCAAGGAACGGTTCCCACATCCATCTTGCAGACTGGATCATTCCTGATAAAAAAGTCACACTGACGATGAAGCCAAGGAAACTGATTTGCTGACCATAATGATAGTCTATGAGTGAGGTTAAAGTTGAAGTCAGCACTCCTTGAATCAGCAAGGTAATAAAAAAGCCGCTGATTATAATTAGAAGTTTACGCTTAAATACAAATAAAAAAGCAGCGGGCATTAATGGATCTGATTGGGTGTCTTTTTGAGCATCGTTCTTTTTTGAAAAGGAAAATAAAATGAGCGGAAGTCCAAGCAATGTCAGTATGCCGAATACTGCAGAGACCAAAGTCAAACCTAATACCGGAACGAATAATCCTCCAAGCAGCATTCCAAACAAACTGCCCAGACGATAGATTCCGTTGTATAACCCCATCGCTTCACCGCGATGGTTTTCATCCGCATATATTGCCACACTGGAAAGTCCGCCGATTCGAAAAAATGACCAGGCAATTCCCCATAAGCCACGGAGGATAACCCAAGCGATAAAACCCTTAAATACACCATATCCAAGAGTAGTAAATGCTCCAATAATGATTGCAATGATCAGCCCGGTTTTTAAGGAGATTTTTTTATAAATCCATCCTGCAATTGGATTGAAGGGCAGACGAATAAACCGATTGATGGAAAGAAGAATTCCCACCTGCCAAATGGAGTCGAGGCCTGCTTCTCTCCAGAAAATAGGCAAGGCAATATAAAGCATGGAATCTCCAAGTAAACTTAGTGCTGTAATGATGGCAACCATTGTAATCACTTTTTGATTCTGATCGTTCCTTTTTGAATCCCCCATTGCAGCATATCACCTGCTTTCAAATTCCTATTGCTTTAGTGCTTCATACGCCTTAAGAAATTGTTTATAGCTTTCATTTCCTAAATAATCTTCTTTTGAACGAAAGAGGCGTTCAAATGTCAAATTGCGAGCCTGTTCAACTGAACATTCAAATGCATTCATAATCAAATTCATATAGGCAATGAAATACTCTGTCCTTAAAGCGCCTGCGTGATTGATCACCATACACTCAACCCCTGTATCTCAGTTTATTTTTCAGACAGAAAGGGAGAACAGAATTCTCCCTTATTCTAATTAACAGCAAGAACTAGTTTCGTCACAGGAAGATTTAGACGATTTACTATTCAAACTGCACACACCTGTCTCAGGGAGATCTAATTCGACTTTTTCAGCTGCTGCCTGATCTCCGCTTAGATGTGCGACAACTGATCTTACTTGCTCATATCCGGTTGCCATCAAGAATGTAGGGGCACGGCCATAACTCTTGGCACCGACAATATAAAAATTCTTTTCCGGCTGACGAAGTTCCTTCTCACCATGCGGACGTACAGTTCCACAGCTATGAATATTAGGATCAATGAGAGGGGCTAAAGCTTCTGTACTCTCGGTTGAAGGATCAATTGATGTACGCAGTTCACTGACTATTGTAAGATCTGGACGGCTCCCTGTATTGACAATTACTTCCTCTATTCCTGAAAGAGTACGATTTTTTCCATTTTGTGTACCAATCATATCTATACCGTTTATTGAACTTTTAAGATTCTGAATAAAAAATGGCGTTTCTACCGTTATCAGCTTTTGATCAACTAGCTGATGGATACGGCTGCCTAGTGCACCTCTTGCTGCCAGAGCATCTTTTTCTTCCCCGCCATAGGCATCTTCAACATTTTTCCTCCTCATTACCCAAATGATTTCAGTATCTGGGTGAGCTTCTTTCAGTTTCACAAGTTCTAATAAAGCATTAATTGCTGAATGGCCGCTGCCCACAACTGAAACTCTTTTATTTGCATACCGATCTATTTCTTTTCCCAAAATATCAGGAATACCGTAAAAAATTTGTTGGTGAAGGGATTTTTCATCATTGAGCCATATACCATTTGAAGTCGATGGATTTGGGTTCCCCCATGTTCCTGTTGAATCCAGCACTGCTCTTGCCTCAAACGTTTGAAACACACCATCATTTTCTGCGTTGATGATAAACGGGACTCCATCACGATTTGCCGTTTTCATTTTATCGGTATCTTTTTTACCAATGGATAAAACCTTTGTATTTAAATATAAAAATGGCTGTATTTCTGGAAGGTTGGATAGTGGATGCAAATATTGCTCAACGAGGTCCTTTCCTGTTGGTAAAGCTTCTGGATCAGGATGATTCCACTTATGCTTTTCGAGTAATGATGACGCAGTTTTATCAATGTTATAGCGCCATGGTGAAAATAACCGCACATGTCCCCATGATAAAATGTTTGCCCCAGCCTGACTGCCTGCTTCGAATAAGATAAAGGATTCTCCCCTGCTTACTAAATTGGCAGCTGCTGCAAGGCCTACTGGACCGGCTCCAATTATGGCGACTGGCAGTTTAGTTTTAGATTCATGAGCCCCCTCAAGTTTTGTTGGAGCAAATTGATTTGTTGGTGCACAGCAACCGTTTACTTTCAGTGAGATAGTTGAATTTTCCATAAAAATCCTCCTCATTTATAATTAAATTAAATCAAAAATAATTGATATTGTTGTGACAGAAGCACCCTAACATGATTGAAATACTAATTTAATGAGCTCTTAATTTACCTTCCTCAGGTATTTAGCAAGGATATTTACAACATATTTGGCGTCTGGTCCCACCCCCCTTATTGTCGCGGAAGAAAAGGACCGTTGTCCTTCCAGACCAACATAATACATCCCTGGGACTGATGTGCTGATTCCTGCTTTTTGCTTTGGTTTACCTTTATTGTCTAGTGCATCTGTAGAATAGAGATAAGAAAAGTCCGTTTGAAACCCAGTAGCAAATATAACCGTATCCACAGGTTCTTTTGTTCCATCCTGCCAAATGACACCTTCCCTAAAAAAGGAGGTAAACATAGGTAATTGATTTGGCTTTCCTTCAGCAAGTTGTTTCTCGTATTGCCCTAAATCGATGACTGAATCAGGTATCGGCACTCTTAAGCCAAATCTCAAAAACGGGAATGTATCAATTCCAAATACCTTAATCCAAAAATGCAAATCCTTACCCAAAAAACTTTGTTTCAAAAAGTGTATAGGTTTCCTAACCGCTAAAGAAGTTCTGCTTTTATCTGAAAGTTCAACAGCAATTTGAACCGCTGAATTCCCACGACCAACCACTAACACTCTTTGGTTGGTGAATGGTTCTGGCTTTTGATATTGGGAAGAATGAATAACGAGTCCTTGAAATGTCTCCATTTCCTTAATTTCCGGAGTATAAGGATTTTGAAAAGATCCTGTTGCATTTATTAAGGATTGAGTTTCAAATACTTCTCCAGTAAATGTATGCACTTTGTACCCTCTTTTGGTATTCTCCACTCTAGTGACTCTTTGCTTGTTGAGGATTGGTAATTGAAACTGCCTGGCATAATTCTTTAAATATTGGATGACTTCATCTTTTAAAGGGTAGCGTTTGTTATCATCTGATATTCTCAACCCAGGCAGTGACGAATAAGGAGCTGGGGAAAATAATTTTAAGCTATCGTAATGGTTCGACCAAGATCCCGTTGCCCTATCATTCGCTTCTAAAATAAGAAAATGAAGACCTTTCTTTTTTAAATAATATCCAGATGCCAGACCAGCTTGACCTCCTCCAATTACAATCGAATCATACATTCTTTTCATCCCCCTCATAAATTATTTGCATAATGCAAGTATAATTAAAGAAAAATCACCCCAGCGGAGTGGTGCAGCATACGCTCGATTTTGCCATAGATGCGTTCAGCAGCTTGATTGAGCGAATGACCGTTTCTTTTTCAAATTCATTCATGTGAGAAAAAACCTCATCCAAATATGCATTCATCTGATGATCAATCGTTGCAGCAACAAATTTCCCTTCAGTCGTAAGTGAAAGAACATGAACTCTTCTATCATCAGGATGCGGTGTCTTTTTAATTAAGTTCATCTTCATCAAAGATTGGATTTGACGGCTGAAAGTCGTAATATCTGTACCGAGAACGTCAGCTACTTGCTGAACAGACGGCTGATGCAAATGTTCAATTTCATAAAGAATATGGCTCTGTATTAAAGAAATATCAATTCCCCCTGCTGTGCAGCAGTTTTTATTAAGTAAGCCAAAGCGCCGGGTCATGATTTGAAATAGTTCTCGAGTGTTTTCCATCTAATCACCTCATACTTTAGTTATACGCTTATTGTTTGTAATTTGCAACTAATTTATTTCTTATTTTTCAGTTTTTTTATTAAATAAGAAACTGGCCCGAAACAGCCGATAGCATACGGCCTTTCGCGCCAGCTCCTTTTCTTGATTTAATTACAAATACTTCCGATGAATCGCCTTTCCGTCATACGTAAACAAAACAGGCTTCCCTTCCAGAATCGACTCCATGTGTACTGCGCGTCCCCACAGCTGATGAATATAAGGAAGCACTTTTTCAAGATATTTTAAATCGAGTTCAATATCTTCGTACCAGTGCTTCAAGTACAATTCATTATTCTTAAGGTAATCCCCATCGTTCACTGTAATGTACGGAAACCCTCCATTTACACGCATGTTGATTAACTGGTCCCGGACATTTTCCCACTCTTTATCGACAACCTTGTAATCTCTTCCCTGCTTTTGAAAGAGATACATGTCTTCTCTTGCGACAAGATCCTTTGTCAAATAATTTCGAATAAACGACAAGTCAGATTCGACTTCCCGCACTTCAAACATTTTTTCTCGGCCAGAGTTA
Organism: Bacillus sp. V2I10; assembly: GCF_030817055.1. Taxonomy (NCBI): domain Bacteria; kingdom Bacillati; phylum Bacillota; class Bacilli; order Caryophanales; family Bacillaceae; genus Bacillus; species Bacillus sp. V2I10. Next base: position 4,906,912 of record NZ_JAUSYV010000001.1, read on the forward strand.
GGCTCTACCCCGCGTCTTTTCATGTCTTCTGTGGGATTGTTGTACCGTTCTTCGATGTCTTCAAAAATTTTAAGTCCTAAATAATAAGGATTAATACCAGTCCTTGATGGCTGAACGACACCTGCATTCAGCTTTGCAAATTCAATGGACTCATCTGTGGTTAGGTCAAGCTCTCTCAGTATCCGCTGATGCCAGAAGGATGCCCAGCCTTCGTTCATGATTTTTGTTTCGAGCTGCGGCCAGAAATAGAGCATTTCCTCCCGCATCATCGTGAGGATATCGCGCTGCCAGTCTTCCAGGTCCCTGCTGTATTCTTCTATAAACAGCAGGATGTCCTTTTCAGGTGATGGCGGAAACTTCTTATTCTTTTTTGGAGGAGCCCCTTTTGGCTTTTCCTTATCATCCAATTTCCACAAATCATCATACGGAGAAGCCTTTTTAACATCCTCCTCTTCAGCATCTCCCATTGTCCAAGAAAGCTTTGGCCGCATTAAGGACGGATCGATATGCTCCTGAATCGCAAGCACCGCATCCAAGAATGTCTCAACCTCTGCTCTGCCATGATCAATTTCATATTGTTTAATGCGGTCGGCTGTGGCAGCCATGCTTTCAACCATATCGCGCTTCGTATTTTGAAACCTGCTGTTATTTTTGAAAAAGTCACAATGGGCAAGGACGTGAGCCACAATTAATTTATTTTGAATCAGGGAGTTGGTATCAAGCAAAAACGCATAGCATGGATCCGAATTGATGACCAATTCGTAGATTTTGCTTAATCCAAGGTCATAGTGAAGCTTCATTTTGAAGAATTGTTTTCCGAAGCTCCAGTGTGAAAAACGAGTCGGCATTCCGTAAGCACCAAATGTATAAATGATATCAGCAGGACAAATTTCATACCGCATCGGATAATAGTCAAGTCCAAATCCATCTGCAATTTCCGTAATTTCCGCAATGGCATATTCCAGTGATTTCCGGTAAACTTCGTTCACGCGTTTTCCCCCTATCTCGTCTTTAAGACAATGTATGAATGGCGGGCGGAAAAGATGAAGGAAATCCGTTCAGAAAAGCTGTTGGCAAGTGCAATGCAGGAAAGCAATCAGCACATAAAAGCGAAATCTTGTTTTTCCCTAGCCTTTTTCACATTCATTTAGCCATTTTCATAAATTTACTAGCTCGTTTTTTTTAATTTAACTTATTTATTGTAAAATGAGCCATTTTTCTTTCTATTAATTGTTCTTTCTTTTTAGCACGAGATTAGGAATTTCCGATACAAATAAAAAAGCATGAATCCTTATGGCAGGATTCATGCTTTTCACTCTAATTAAACACGTTCAGGCTTTACATACATATTTTGCTTTAGCGTTCGTTTTTGCCAAATGATTGTCATAACTAGCGTCACAACAAGGAAGGCAAGACCTAATACGAAAGGATACACGATCTGAACATCATAAAGCATACCTGCAAGCGTTGGTCCAAGAATATTTCCGATGCTCATATAGGCATTATTCATTCCCATTGCAAAACCTTGTTCGTCTCCAGCCATTTTTGAAATAAGCGTATTAAGCACGGGACGAAGGATAGATGTTGCAAGGAAAATAAGCAGTGTAACGCCAAAGAAAAGAACATAGCTTGAAGCAAACAGCGACAGAAAAAATCCTAGGGCTGCTATGGCAAGGAAAATGTTCAGGACCATTCCTTCACCAAATCTTCTTACGACACGGTCCACTACAAATAACTGGACAATAACACTTATAATTCCCGTTGAAGTAATCATAAGGGCGATTTGCTGCGGCGTGGCATTAAATTGATTGTCTACAAAAAGGCCAAGCACTGATTCGTAAGCCATCAGGCCAAAACTCATGACAAGAGTAATCATAAGCGGGACAAAATACGGCATGCGCACTGAGCGCATCATCTTTTTAGCCATTGATTCAGTATCTTGCGTCATAGCCATTGCAGAAGCATCCTTCGTTTCGCTTTCTTCAAGGACAACGATGGAGAAAATCACGGCTGCCAAAGATACGATTGCGGAAATCAAAAAAGGCATTTTCAGGCCAAAATCTGCAAGAAATCCGCCGATTCCAGGTCCTACTACGATGCCGAGCGACATGGCTGCAGAAACAAAACTGTTTCCTTTTGCCCGCTGATCCATTGACGTGATATCTGCAACATATGCAAAGATAGCCGGAACTAGCAACGCTGCACCGATTCCTCCAATCACACGTGAAGCATAAAGCCACCAAATGGAATCAACTGCATAAAAGACAAACATGGAAAGAGTCAATCCAATTAACCCGTAAATAATCATTTTTCTGCGGCCGTATTGATCCGCCCATTTACCGGCTATTGGAGAAAAGATAAGCTGTGCTCCGGCAAAAATAGCAATCATTAAACCAGCTGCTGTACCGCCCTGATTAATGGATTCCAGATAGGCAGGCAGAATGGGAATGATAATCCCAAAGCTTCCAATCGCAATAAACATGTTGATCATCAAAATAAACATTTTTTTCTTTTGTTCTGCTGACAAAATGACAGCCCCTCTTTCTATAATAAACTGCTGCATCAGGCATTTTTTTCAAATACTTAACTATGTTAAGTTGTTTGGCGTCATTCTGTCAACGAGAAAGGATTGGAACTTTTTATGATATTAAGAAACGGTTTGAACGTCTGTCTTTAAGTCCATTGCCGGCCCAAAGAATTCATAGTGTATTTTTTCATTTTCAACCCCGAGAGAAAGCAGATTTTGAATCATGGCTTTCATGAATAACACAGGTCCGCAAATATAGAAATCTCCGTCTTTATTCTGCAGAATACGCTCCAAATCATCCTTAGAGATTAAGCCTTCTTTATAAAAGCATAGATCTGTCCAATCCTGATTTAACGGGCTGCTGTAAAAGGCAAACATTCTGCTGTTAGGCAGCTTCGCACATAATGATGCTGTTTCTTTTACAAATGCATGTGTGCTGCTGTTTTGTGTTGCATGGACAAACGTCACTTCCCGCTCTGTCTGTTCAACTGCAATAGTGCGCAGCATACTCATAAATGGAGTGATGCCTACTCCTCCGCTAATAAATGTGACAGGTGTTTCAGCAGCCTCACTTAATGTAAATTCACCTGCAGGAGCACTGATTTCAATTTTATCTCCTACTGCTATATGATCATGAAGATAATTGGACACCTTCCCTGCTTCAGTCTCTGGACCGCCTTCTCGTTTTACTGAAATTCTTAAATGCGGCATATCTTTGCTGCCTGACAAACTATATTGTCTGTTCATCGTATACGATTCACCAGGAATGCTGACTCTTACGGAAATGTACTGGCCTGGATTGAAGGCTGGCAGGCCTTCTTTTGACTCTAAATAGAAAGAAGAGATCGATTCACTTTCTTTCTCAATGCGCACGACTTTAAAAGGCTTGAATCCAGACCAATCTGCGCCATCATATAATTCTTTTTCCGTTTCGATAAATACATCGGCAATGACGCCATATGCTTCAGCCCAGGCATTTATGATTTCAGGCGTTGCAGCATTTCCGAGAACTTGTTTTATGGCCTGAAGCAAATGTTCACCAACGATTGGATAGTGTTCCGCTTTTACACCTAGACTTCTATGCTTATGAGCAATTTGTTTCACTGCCGGCAGTATCATATGAAGCTGATGAATGTGTTTTGCTGCAGCATATACCGTATTTGCAAGGGCAGTCTGCTGTCTTCCTTTTTTCTGATTGGCATGATTGAAAATATTCAGCAGCTCAGGATGGCTTTCAAATAGATTGTTGTAGAAAGTAGATGTGATTTCTACACCTTTTTCTTCTAATACAGGAACAGTAGATTGAATAATTTCGATTGTTTTTTGAGTAAGCATTTTGATGCTTCCCTTCGTGTTAAAGTAGTATTTTAAATACATCTTTATCTTAAATCGGAAAAACACTTAAAGCAATATTTCAAATACATCTTTAGAAAAACTGTCACAATTGAAATTTAACTTTTTATAAAGTCTCTGCTGCTGTGGTAAGATAGACGTACTTCATGTAATGGGGCGATGTGACATTTATGCGATTAACAAACTATACAGATTATTCTTTGCGGGTGCTGATTTATCTGGCAACAAAAGAAAAAGATAATCTATCCAATATAAAAGAAATAGCAGAAGCCTATCAAATCTCTAAAAATCATTTAATGAAAGTAACCTATGAGCTTGGCAAATTAAATGTAATTGAAACGATAAGAGGTCGGGGCGGCGGCATTCGTCTGGCGAAAGATCCTTCAGAAATCAATATCGGGTTCATTGTCCGTCAAACCGAAGACGACTTCAGCCTTGTGGAATGCTTCGATCCTGGACGAAATGCATGTACAATATCCCCTGCCTGCACATTAAAAGGGGTGCTTCATAAAGCACTGCAGGCCTACTTTGAAGTACTTGACGGCTATACGCTTGCAGATCTGGTTAAAAACAAACCGATGCTGGTTCGATTATTAAATAACACTGAAGAAAACTGCTGATAGAGCAGTTTTTTTATTTTCATGAGACAATCCGGAGCTTGACTATATTTTTCAGAATAGTTTGTAAATATATCCAGTATCTTATATGATCAATTCAGGAGAATTTAAATAAGCTATCATAAGTGGAATATTTTTAAAGGAGGATCCAAAGTGGGGAACAAAAAAGTATGGCTTGTGCTTCTTTTTGTTTTTTTCATGATCAACTTAACAATTCCTTCTTTCACTGCAGCAAAAAATCCGCATGCGTCCGCAAGCAAAACCGTTGTTGAAACGATCACTTCCAAAGCATTGCTGAAAGATGAACGTCCAAAGCACCATAAGCTCACCTATAAGATTTATCTTCCAAGAGGATATGACAAAAAACGCTCAGAAGGATACCCGGTCGTTTATTTGCTGCATGGCAGCGAAGGAAATGAAAACAGCTGGGATGATTTTTTTGGAAAGCTTGACGAAATGATTGAAAAAAAAGAAATTGAGCCGCTTATTGCCGTAGTCCCTGCAGCAGGCAATTCCTATTGGGTAAACTCTAAAAAGCACGGTCATTTTGAAAACGCCGTTATAGATGATTTAATTCCGCATATCGATAAGAAATACAATTCTATTGCAGACCGCAGCGGCCGATTTATTTCCGGCTATTCAATGGGCGGATACGGGGCACTCAGATATTCAATGGTTTATCCTGATCTGTTTTCAGGAGCAGCCCTTTTAAGCCCTGCCATCCAAAACGCAGAGCCTCCTGCTACATCCGGGGCAGTTGAAAGAGGAAGTTTTGGAGAACCATTTGATCCTGCTCTGTGGAATGCAAACAATTACCCGACTGCAATCAATAGTTACGTAAAACAGCCTTATCGGGTCCCAGTCTATATAGTAACAGGAGATGATGACTGGAATCATTTGAGTGAAAAAGAAGATCTTCCTCCAGATGCTTATAAATATAATATGGAGGTTCAGGCTGTGCAGCTGTATCAGGAGCTCCACAGGAAAAACCTGTTCAGCATAGACTTTCAAAAGTGGGAAGATGTCCCCTCAAGTCCCGCTGAACTAAGGATCATAGGTGGCGGCCATGGACTTGATGTATGGCTGAAGGGATTTCAAGAAGGATTAAAGTTTATGTTCGGAAAAGCTGAAAGTCCTGAATTTTCTCCAATCTATGACCCTGACAGCTACAGCTCTGAAAAGAAAGGAACTGTAAATACTTATTCATTCAATGCACAAAGTCTGATCCAAGATGAAACACCAGGGAATGATGAATTGAAGTATGTCGTTTATTTGCCTGAAGAGTATAATCCAAATGCTGAAAAAAAATATCCCGTCCTCTACTTGCTTCATGGTTCTTATGGAGATGAAAAAAGCTGGGACAAATTCTGGCCGATTTTAGATAAAATGATTGAAGATAAAAAGATAGAACCCGTCATGGCTGTTGCACCTGTGACAGGCAACAGCTATTGGGTGGATTCACTCAAATATGGAAATATGGAATCTGCATTCATAAACGATTTGATAAAGAAAATAGATAAGGATTTTAAAACGATTCCAGACAGGAATGGGCGCGGGCTTGTTGGCTATTCAATGGGGCGGATATGGAGCACTGCGCTACTCTCTTGTTTATCCTCACCTCTTCGGCGGAACGTCGCTATTAAGTCCTGCCATACAGGCTTTCGATGCGCCTAAAACATCGGGTGCAGTTGAACGAGGTTCATTTGGAGATCCCTTTGATGCCGCAAGATGGGATTCGTTAAACTATCCTCAGGCTCTTGAAGCTTACGGACAGCAGCCTTTCGAGGTGCCAATGTTTATTATGACCGGAGACGATGACTGGAATCATATAAGTGAAAAAGAGGATCTGCCTGAGGATGCCTATAAGTACAATATGGAAGTTCAGGCAGTCACCTCCTATCAGTTCCTTCACAGATCGAATGTCTTTAATCGGCCGTTTGAGAAATGGGAGCCTGTGCCCGGAAGCCCGGCTGAACTTAGGATATTAAACGGCGGCCACGGGATGCCGGTATGGGCAGCAGGATTTGAACAGGGTTTGGTATATATGTTTGAAAATGGTCTCCGTGCGCAGTAATGGAACTTCGTTAAAAAATGTATTTTTTAACGCCATGTATGAGTATCCAAAGTACCCAAAAGCCGGAGTTTGCCTGATTCACAGTGTCATACGCACTGTTTTAATTTGAACAATCATTATCTCTGCCTCACAGCTGAAATTAAACACGCTGATCGTCGGCTTTTCGGGAGTATGTAAGGTCGATGAGATGGTGGTGGAAAGGTTGGAGAAGTTAATCCTTTCACTAGGTCTGATTGGAGTAAAACCCATCCTTACAGGGATGAGAGCAGAGATGACAAAGTTTCATCAATGCCGGAGCGGCGATGGATAAAGTGGAAATTAAATCTGCAGTTGAACAAGTCTTAGCTTAAACTATGTATGCTTGGCAGCTGCCAAGCTTTTTTTCCGTGCACTACATCACAAAAGCGGTATGATCAATGTCATACCTTCAACCTTCTCATAGAGGTTTTTCACTCTCATGGCAATGTCATCACAAAGTTCCTGATAGTGGGCAAATTCTTCCTCGTCACTTTCATATGAATACATGGACAGATTGGGCAGATTCCACGAAAAAACATTCTTCCCTTCTTCAACAGGCGGTGTTTTTTCCTGTTTGTAATCGTACATTTGAACAACTACTGATGCTTTATTTAAGAGTTCCAGGTTAATTTTATCCGAGTCAAGGTCTTCAATAAACATATTTACTTCTTTCATGGCCTTTACGCAAGCAGGATCGGCTCGTGATGTGACAAGACCTGCACTTTCGATTTGCCACTTACTGGAGAACAGTTTTTTTGCCCATGCTTCTGCAATTAAGCTCCTGCAAGAGTTAAAGTATGACAGAAAGTAAATGGTAGGTTTTCTCATCGCTGTACCTCTTTCTTTAGGTTTGTACTAATCTTTACCCCCTCCTCATACAGACTACACATTTATTTACATCCATTTAGTGGATAATCCCTATGAAATTGGAACTGCCGATAGATATTCTGCCGCAGCAGTCTATCCTGCAGCGGCAGATTTATTACAAGCCTATTCTGTTTATCTTCTTTTCGAAATAAGCTTTGTCATTCTTGATCACAGTCATGGCTGTTTCATATGCTGTTTTTGATAGTTCTTTGAACGAACGTTTATTAACAGCATCAAGTTCCTTCATAAGTTCTTCAGGCAATGAGGATTTTCCATTTAATGCTCCTGCGATCGCTCCGCCCATGCTTGCGATAGAATCTGAATCATGGCCGTAATTCACACCGCCTATGATCGTCTTCATCGTGTCTCCTCCTGCTACCAAAAATAAAGCCAGGGCTATCGGCAATTCCTCAATTGAATGAATTCTGCTCGGTGTGTTGGCATTTCCTTTTCCCTGCTTTTTACGGTCAGAAAAGGTTTTCACTGTATCGAAAGGTTCAATAGCCCGTCTTAGATCCTCTCTTGCTTCAAGAACATCCAAATGGACAGCTGCAGCACCCAGCGCTGCCTCAATGGCAAGCTTTGTACCGTCTTTAGCTAGCATTCGCACTGCTTTTAGAATACTTTGCACTGTCGCGTTTTCGCTCATGCCTTCAGCAACAGCAGCTGCCATTACACCGGCTGCTTCCCTGCCGTAGCTTGTTTGATGAGCTCCGGCAAGATCAATTGCTTCGTGATAGGCTCGTTCAGGATCTCCCGCATTCATCATTCCGACAGGACTCATATACATGGCAGCTCCGCAGTTCACCATATTGCCGATGCCCGCTTCTCGGGGATCTACATTTGCAAGCCTGTGCCTTAGAAAGAGATACTGCTCTGGATAATAAAGTCTTGTAATAATAGGCGCTTCCTTCCGCAGCTCAGGAATGTAGACCTTCTTTTCAGCTATTTCCTCCACTAGTTCTTCTGCTATATCATAAGCTGTTAAATGCCTTCGCTTTTTTTCATATACCTTTAGCAGCGCCTCTACCATTAATGTGTCATCCGTTATGTGTCCGTTTCCCTTTTCGAGAGGCCTCATGTTGCCTGGTTCCTTCCACGCATCACTTGCCGGCTCTCGAAATGATGTTACAACACCGAATTTCTCCCTGATTACTTCAGGCAGCAGCCCTTCTGTCGGAGAACCCATTGCATCCCCGATAGCACCGCCATAAAGAATACCTTCTATTTTTTCAAGCATCCGCTCCGTCATTGTCCCTCTCCTTTACTGATGGTCTTTCCCTTAAAACCAAGAGTGGAGGCTCTTGCCAGCAGTTTTAATGTAAGCTTCGGAAATGCCTCATTCCCTCCTGTTTTCTCTTCAATTAATTGAATAAGCTTGCCTGCTGCAGCCAGTCCAATTTCATACACAGGCTGCTCAATCGTTGTAATCTCGGGCTCTACAAGCGTCGTGAGGTCAATTCCGTCAAAACCGGCAACAGCAATCTCTTCAGGGATCTTTCTCCTAAGAGTCTTCAGCATTTTCAAACAGCCAATTGCCATTAAATCGTTTCCGAGAAAAAATCCATCTGCATCAGGATGCTGCTTCAGCGCCTCCTTAGTCAGCAGCCTCCCGCTTTCAAGACTGTAATCACCTTCATAATGAATCACAGGGTGCTCCCTGGAAAACTGCTTTACACTATCCGCATAACCTCTCAGCCTCTCATTTGATGGAATGAGCTGTTTCGGTCCGCCTATGTGAATAATTTTCTGCAGCCGACATCCAACAGGTGGCAGACTGCAAGCTTTGCACCTGTATAATGATCGACTGCCACTGAGTTTGCGGATGTTACATTGGCTGCACGGTCAACAATCACAAACGGAATCTTCTTTTCCTTCAGAAGCTTAATTGATTTCTCCTTAAGCTGATAGGGAGCGAAAATAAACCCGTCAATATACATATTTTCAAAGCTTTCCCACATAAAGACACCCGTTATTTCCTTAAAACCGGCAGGCACCAGGATTATTTTGTATCCATTGCGGGCTGCTTCTTTTTCGATTGCTTGAACAAGCTGGGGAAAGAAAGGGTTGCTGAGATCAGGAATAAACAGGGCAATTGTATTCGTTTTTTGCCTGGCAAGACCTCTTGCAATTTCATTTGGTTTATAATTCAAATTTTCCATAACAGACTGAATTCTTTTTTCTGTTGCATGGCTGACATATCCTTTTTTATTCAGATATCTTGAAATGGTGGCAACTGAAACATCCGCTTTCCTTGCCACATCCCGAATGGTTGCTTTCTTCTCCCTCAAGTGATTTCCCCCTGATGTTCCTATAGTTCCTTCACTTCTATATCTGACAGAAGAGCTTCGCCTTTTCCAAGGACAGAAAATCCAAACATTCCCCGCTTGAAGCGATCATCTTCCACTTGGAAAATCCGTTTGCCGTTTATGAAAAACTCAATCATGTCTCCCTCACAGCTTGCTTCAAACCAGTACTTCACCCCAGCGGTCCACTTATATGGCACTTCTATCAATCTTTTCATGCCAAAATCGGTTAAGACCAAAGAAACCTTATTCTGCCCGTCAAACCCGGCTTTATAATGCCGGCAGATTCCCTCCGCCCTGAGGATCATCATGTGCTGAACGCCGCTGAGCGGCTGAACAGCGGCTGCGAACTTATAGTTTTTGCCATAATAATTCCCAGTAAAAGAAGAGCACTCATCTTCAGACTTGCATCTCATTTTTCTGTGTTCGAGACTCACTTCACCCTTGTGATGGGCAAAAGGTGTGACAGATTGGAACTCTATTGCCTGTTTGCTGAAATCTATTTTATAATTCGCCTTTCCTGATATCTGAAACTCATCTATAAATAGCTTCCCAAATGACCGGTTTATAAGCGGAGATGGACTTTCTATCATCACTCCGACCTCATCGATGATTGCGCCGTCTGTCTCTGGAATAATAAACACTATATCGTTCCACGCTTGATTGATCAGCCTGATAGGCTGAAGCTTGATGTCTTCTTCATTAAACGTATTTCTCACATACGGAGTGACAAAAAAATCTTCACCCTGCCACTTGTCACAATAAATCTGCATGCTGACCTTTTGGCCGCTGCAGGCTTTAGGGGCAAATGACGGTTTATACTTCTCATCATTAAAGTCTTTTCTTCTGTGAAAAGGTTTATAGTACACCTTGCTTGCTTCGCCTTCTATCATCCGGTCAATGAATATTTCGAGGGCACCATTTGTTTCATAACCGATTTCATTGCTGTGTCTGATGAATGTCTTGAAAGGAAAATTCGTTTGAAAGCCGTGTGTCGATCCTGGAAGGGTAAAGTCGAAATAAATGTGCTCTTCTTTGAAGCTTTTCAGCAAACCGCTAGGAGCCGGCTGCTTTGACACCCTATAGCCGAGCAGGGCAAGCTCTTTTGCAAATGTAGGAATATCCATGATGTTCAAATAGCCCGAGACACTTGATAGTACAATAAAATCATTGATCGGCTTCCTATAATGATTCGGTATTTTTTCAATTCCATTCCATACTCCCGCAATCGTCCCGATCTTGCCTGCATTGCAATCTGTATCCCAGCCGCACATGGCTGCGATTTCGATCGTTCTTTCAAAGCTTCCATTTCCGTATAAAAGCGCAAGAATGCAAACACCTGCATTAGGAATAATATGACAGACACCCGGATATTTATCGTATCCCCAGTTCTCCTCCAAAAACATTCTGCAGGCTCTGAAGTCTTCGGGATGCTCCCAATGAAAATCAATTACTTCGTTAACGACTTTGGCGTAGAGGCTGTCAGACGGAATGGTTTTTAAAGCATTTGAAATGATTTCCGGGATACTCTCTGCATGAAAGGCCTCCGCAATACATGCAGCAATAAATCTCGCACCGTATATACCATTCTTGTCGTGCGAGACACTTGCAGCCTTGGCTGCATAATCAGCCGCTTTTTCGCTGTCTCCCGGAAAAAGCAGCCCCCAAGTATCGACAAAAATTTGCCCGCCGATCTGTTCCGCAAGCGTTAAACCATTTTGATTTGCAGATCCTGATTGAGGAGGCAGAATTCCTCGCTGCAAATTCAGATATGCCGTATGCTCCGTGCTGATCCCTTCTCCTCCCCACCAGAACATCCCAATCCCTTGGCGGGTGTAGTTCAGCCATGCGCGCCCGACATCTTCGGCCGTCAGCTCACGGTCAGCTGCATCGTCATATAGAGCCCTGATAAAAAAAGCTGGTCCGTTTGCATCATCATCGGCAGAAAAGGTGTTATATTCTTTAAGATATCCTTTTATATCACCATACACATCTTCGATTCTCTCAAATGTCCATTCCAAAGGCTCAACCGGCGCTCCGAGCCTTATTCCAATATTCATTCCAAGAAACCCTGCATACACACGCTCAAGATAATCTCCAGGAATCAACCGCCATTCCCCTCTCCCATTTCAGTTTCGCTGTAATTCCTGCTGTTCATTCTAACTTACGTCTGGGAATAGGCTATCATTCTATGTTTTTTATAGGAAAAGCGGAATCGCCCGTTTAGCTCAGGCATGACAGATTTGTTCTGGCCGAGGAGTTGGGCGCTTCCGCTTGCCATCGTAAGCCAAACTTTATTCTCCTATATTTTAAAAGAGAGATCCCGAATTCAGAATCTCTCTCTTTTTCTATTTCAATTGCTTGTTTGCATATTCTGTAATCTCTTTTCCTCCTGCAGCATTCCATTCTTTTACGAATGCATCAAAGTCCTCAAGCGGACGCTTTCCCGTGATGATGTCAGTTGCATATTCTTTATATAGGTTCTCCATTGCATCCCAATTTGCGATATATTCCTCAGGCAAAATAAAGAGATTATCTTCCTTGTAGAATTCATTGACCATATTCAAAGATTCTTCAGCCGCTTCTCCGAGCAGCGGCTTTTCAAGCGGCATTTCGGGTTTGAATTCAGATGGCTCCCAGAATCTCGCAAACCATTGATCATAATACGTGTTTGTAAGATCAATTTTTCCGTCTGTTACCTCATAGTGCTCCCCTTCAAAACCAAGGCGGTCAATCATTTGTCCTTTAGGGCTTGCCAGGTAATCCAGAATTTTAAATGCGAGCTCCTTCTTTTCTGATTGTGAGGATATCGCTACTCCTCTTGCTTCTTTTGTGACATCTGCAGCTCCAAACCCCTGGCCTTCCCCTTTAGCAGGCGGCAATACCTTCACCCCGGCATTTTCGCCATTAGTCTGCATCATTTTCCCATTGTAGATATCAATGACTTTGCCCGCGGTGCCGACAATCACGCCAGCCTCCCCATCATAAAAGGCTTTTTCTTTTGTATCCCATTCTTTCGTGATATAGCCTGAATCAAGGAGACCTTCTTTGTATAACTTTTGATAGAATGCAAGCTTCTCCTTCTCCTGTTTCGATACTTTGTAATGCTCAAATTGCCCGCCGCTGTTCAGCCATGACGAGATAATGCCAAATGACATGTTGAAAATGGCATTCAGTTCCTCGAGATCTCCAGCAGCCGTAAAAGCATACGCAGGTTTTCCTGCTCCGCCCGGAGGGTTCGTTTTTAATTCTTTAAAGAAATTATAGTAGTTATCAATCGTAGGATCGGCAGCTAGCGCTTTGGACGATTTCATTTTTTCAAACCAATCGCCTCTGATCACTGGCGTCTTCTGAGAAAGAGGCTTCACCCACAATAAGTACGGATAATTTTCAAGTCTCTTTTCGTTCCACGGCTCAAGACTGTCCTTCAAATACTTCGATTTTTCAATATGAGGCGTTAAATCTTCCAGCAAATCCTGATCTGCAATCTGCTGATCTCCCCCCTGGAAATAAATCATGTCCGGAATATCACCGCTCAGCAGAAGCAAATTCAGTTTTTCTGCATAGTTTCCCTGCGGCATTTCTACAAGCTCAAATTTCACATTCAGATTCTCATCGTTCTTTAATCCTTTTTCCAGCGCTTCAAAATAAGCAACTGAAGCAGGATTCGACGGATTTTCATCCTTCATGACTATGCGGATTGTAGTAGAACCATCCTCATTTTGCTCTGCCGTTTCTGTTTTTTCCGAGCAGCCTGCAGCAAATGCAAATAGACCTGCAAGCATAATCAGCAAAAGTTTCTTCATTGCCATTCTCCTTTATCATGAATTTGCCTTTCTAATCCTTTACTCCTCCCTCTAATGCACCCTTTGCATAAAACTTCAGAATGAAGGGATACATGATTAAGAGGGGCACTATGGCAAGCATAATCGTACCTGCCTGCAGCGAGCCAAAATCAAGATTGGCCACACTTTTGTACTCTAAAAGGGTCTGTACTCCGACTAATGAAGCATTATCCCGTTCAACAACGAATTGCCTGAGCACAAGCTGCAGAGGCCATTTTCCCGGGTCCGTAAGATAAATAGACGCTCTGAAAAATTCGTTCCAATGAAAGACGGCATAAAATAAGCCCAGCGTTGCAAGTGCCGGCTTTGACAGCGGCAGCATAATTCTGAAAAATATATTCAAGTGACCTGCTCCGTCGATTCTCGCTGCTTCGAGTATGCTTTCGGGCACATCTTCAAAAAATCGCATCATAATAAACAAGTAATAGACATTGATGGCTTTATAGAGAATAAGAGATAAATAGGAATCAAGCAGTCCAAGATCCTTTACAACTAAATATTCAGGTATCAATCCCGGTTCAAAAACCATGATCAAAATCAGGATGACCATAAAAAACTTTCTGCCGACAAGCCTTTTTCTTGTTAAAACATAGGCTGCCAGTGCAGTAAGAAGAAGATTCAGCAAAGTACCCGAAACAGTAATGAAAATTGAATTGAACAAACTTTTCACGATAAGCGGATTGGAAAGAAGAATTTGATAATTAATCAGCGAAAATCCTTTCGGAATCAGAGAAAGCCCCGTCATTTTGTGAGCATTCTCAGGTGCTGTAAGGGACATGGCAAGCAAATTCACAATTGGAATAATCATTGTAAGCGTTATCAAAAATAAGACTGAGTAAAGCAGGATTTTAGACAGTTTCAATGTTTTCATAGGAATTCCTCACCATACTCCTTTCCCGGTCAGCCGTTTTGCAAGGAAATGAGTGCCGAAAATAAGAACGACCCCAATTACGCCTTTGAAGAGACTTGCTGCTGTAGCGTAAGCATATTGACCGTTCAGAATTCCGATTCTGTATACATATGTGTCCAGAATATCGACAACGCTGATTACGGAATCATTCATAAAGTTAAACACCTGATCAAAGCCTGCATTCATAAAGAAACCTAAATTCAGAATAAAGACCGTAATGATCGTATTGCTCATTTCAGGCAGCGTAATATACCTTATTTGCTGCAGGCCAGATGCTCCGTCCATGCGTGCCGCTTCATACAGGGAAGGACTGATTTTCATAATCGCCGCTAAATAGATAATCGAGTCCCAGCCGGCGCTTCTCCACATTTCAGAAAAGACGAGCACCCAGCGTATTTGATCCTTGCTTGTCATGTAGTCAAGCGAAGGCAGCTGAAAGAAATTTCGGATTACATTCACTCCGCCGTCAACAGGGCTCAGCAGACTGATCCAAATTCCTGCTATGACAACCCACGACAGGAAATGTGGCAAATAAACAATCGACTGAACATATTTCCGGTAAGGCATGTTTCTGACTTCGTTGATGAGAAGAGAAAGAATAATGGGAATTGGAAAGACAAAAATGATTTTCATCGTACTGATGATGATCGTATTTTTCAGCACGGAGAAAAACGCAGGCGAATCAAACAGGACATTAAAATGCTTCATGCCAACCCACACATTGTCACCAATAATCCTGTAATCCTGAAACGCAAGCTTCATGCCGATCAAGGGCACAATATGGAAGACAGCAAAGTACAGGAGCGCAGGGAAAATCATGAGGTATAATACCCAGTCTTTGCGCATGAGCGCTAATTTTTGTTTAATCATCATCAGCAGACCTGCTGCAATATTCATTTACTTCTGCTGCGGTCGGCATCCCGCTCTGCGCCCCGCGTTTTTCAACGCTCAAGCCTGCAGCGATCACCGCAAATTGAATACATTCTTTTAGAGGCTTTTCCTCCGAAATCGCGTAAGAAAATGCACCTGCAAACGTATCACCTGCACCTGTTGAATCAACTGGATTTACTTTGATGGCCGGGACAGTTTCGATTTCCTGTCCATTGAAGCAGGTGACGCCTTGTTCTCCTTTTGTAATCAGGAGCTTATTTGGATACTTTTTTAAAGCCTCTGCTTCTTCATACTTGCTGTTAAAAATAATTTTTGCTTCATGTTCATTTGGAATCAAGTATGTGCAATGGCTGATTATCTCATCAGATAATGGAACAGCCGGGGCAGGATTCAGAATGATGATTTTTCCATGATCGGCAAGCTCTTTGATGATGTATTCTATCGGCTGCATCGGAATCTCCATTGAAATTAAGATGACATCAGCTTCTAAAAGATCATCTATTTTTTTCTGCAAATAAGCTTCATCCGTTTTTGCATTTGCACCCGGGACAACGATGATCCGGTTTTGAGCCTCGCAGATTTCAATTATTGCGCAGCCGGTCGGTGCATCGCGCCGCATTTGAATGCTTGATCCATCTACCTTATTATTTTCTAATTGATGAAGCAGAAACTCTCCGTGCTGATCGTCTCCAAGCGTTCCAAATAGCTTGACTGAGCCGCCGAGCCTCGCAGCTGCGGTTGCCTGATTGGCTCCCTTTCCGCCGGGAAACATATGAAAATCCTTCCCTATTACGGTTTCTCCCATTTTAGGAGAAATATCTGTTACGGCAACCAGGTCCATATTTAAACTGCCAATAA
Source organism: Bacillus sp. V2I10 (assembly GCF_030817055.1). Classification (NCBI taxonomy): domain Bacteria; kingdom Bacillati; phylum Bacillota; class Bacilli; order Caryophanales; family Bacillaceae; genus Bacillus; species Bacillus sp. V2I10. The sequence goes on from NZ_JAUSYV010000001.1 coordinate 4,923,178, forward strand.
CCGCTATTTTATTCATAGTCAAATCTCCTAATCTATTTCAAGATCCATTAATGGAGCATGCTGCTGCGCACCATATACATCCCGGTCAAACACAGATCCGGACGAATGGCTTCTGAAAAAGGTAATCTTGAATCCAAGCGCCTGATCAAAAAAAACGATATGCTTCAGCTGCTCCGCTTTAAGACGATAGAGCCTGCAAATAGCGTCCCCGGTAATTTTGTTTGAATGCTTCACATGAAAATAATCATCGCTTTTGCTGAATAGAACATCCAGCGTGATTTCAAATGGACCGGAGTTTTTGCTTCTAAGCACCTTTGAGTATTCTCCTAAAGTTGTCATAGAACCTCCAATTGAAACGGCATCTCACCTTTTTTCAGTTTCATAAGATGATAGATTGAGAACTCATATACAGGTCCAAACTCAATATCGCTCGGAGCAAAAGGAAAGGCCAGATTCCCGGCTGTCGACTTTCTTCCTTCATAGCCGTAGTGCAAAAAAGTGGAGCGCAGCGTTGCACATATGCTGCTTGCTGCTTCTTGAGTATCTGCGACAACCTCAAATACAAGACCAATTTCATGACCTGAAAAGGGTTCACTCTCACTTTCTCCTAATACGGCATTTTTTCCATAGTGGTAAAAGTTGATTTGATAAGTATGTTCAGGGATATCCCTATAATGGCTTATTACTTCTTCTTTTACAGACGCTTCAATTCGTTCGATATTTTTAAGTAAAACCGGATCACGAACCCCTGCAAGGACAAATGTTCTGTATGCTTTCACTCTCGCTCCTTCAAGCTTCACTTGGTAACTCCTTTGAAGGAACATATTTGCTGCCTGATACTTCAATTAAACCCTCGCCTGCATTTTTAAACTCACACTGAGATAAATCCAATAAAAATCCCGGACCATGGAGCAGATAGGGATGATCTTTTTCATAAAAGGTATGAGCTGCCACACTTGTTGTACTGCATTTTCTGATTGGATTTATAGCCTGAACAGTAAATGAGTTTTCTTTAACTGTACCGAGAATACAATCCTTCGTCGTTCCAGGTTCAGCGCATAAGGCACCGCATTCTAATATTTTTCCTAAGTGATAGGAAAGGCCTGCATCCATGCCGTGAAAAATGCCAACAGCCGCAAATGGAGATGGATCAAACGCTCTCCCGCAAATAATAAGATCACACTCCTGATGAAGCGCTTCTAAAATGGGTTCATGTCCCATCTGGGCAACAATTGAATGAGTTTCAGTCAAAGAGAAATGAGTTAAATCGGGCACATTCGGACTCATTTTCTCCATTCTCCCCTCATTAAAGGCATGACTGATGTACGATTTATCAAAATCTGCCCAAATGACGCCAACTTTAGGCCTGGTTTTCTTATTTGACAGGACTTCTTCGATTATATCCAATGTCCATTCAACATGAGGTTTTGCACCAGCTCCTCCCGCTGAACCGACGATAAGAGGAATGTGAGTGTCCAAAGCAGCAGAAATGAGGATCTCCAGATCTTTTTTCGCAGCTCTCTTTGAAACGATGCCGACACCTGCCCCCAATTTATGCGGACCTGCATCAGTAGAACCGGCATCCACAACAATCGCATGAGGCTTCTTTTTCATGCCATTCTGAAAGCTCTCAAGCGGAAAACCGTATCCAAGAATGCCGCATGGTGACAAAATCCGGATTTCTTTGCTCATGCCATCCCCCTTGAAATTCAAATTTTTCATGCACTACCAAATATACGTAACCGGTTACATATTATTAGTAAAACCAGATTTTTATTGGTATGTCCAGGTTTTTTCAAAATTTTGTATTTCATTTAAATTTTTTTTAAGGAGACATTATGAATAAAGAAATACCCTCAGACTGCCCTGCTGATCCATAATGGCAAGGAGAATTTCATTTACTTTTTTTTGGTGAACGGTTTTAAGTTCAGTGATTAGCCATTCTTCATCCTTCCCAAAACGCTGAAGTTCTTTCTTATTTATGCTGCCTTCTCTTATGATGGTTACAGGAAGATCGAAGGGAGCCGGGGCTAAATTCAGATCAAGATTCGTAACGGTTTGATGATCCGCTTTTAAAAAACAGGAAACCCTGCCGTCTGATTCGAAAAGGGCTGCGGCAACTTTTTCAGGATCTTCAATCTGCTGTTTCCTAAGCTCCGAAAGCAAATCATCAATCGTTAATCTTGCTTTTTTCAAGTTTTTATAAGAGATCTTGCCATTTGTGATTAAAGGAAAAGCGGGCGGATCAAGAAATATGCGAAACGCATGCCACTTTAGACTGATAAATATGCCCGCCGCATACAAAATAATTAAAACGGTCATCGTGATCATTGAACCTTTTAGTCCAAGTTCTTCGTCAGAAAGCGGATGAGCTATGATATTGCCAATAATGAGTGCAATCACGAAATCAAGGAGCCGCAGCTGGGCAATCGATCTCTGGCCCATGACTTTAGCGGATAAGGCTAAAAAGAAAAAAGCAAAAACAGCTCTCAGAATCCATTGAATGGATGTAAGAGTTTCCTGACCATGAAAAAAATCCATTCTTTACACTCCCTAATACAGGTGATTAATCATTATTCTTCTCCTGAACAAAGATGTTTATGAGCCGCTTACAGAACAATTATCCCGGGGAAACACTTCCAAGCTGATGAACACAGGTCCTCCAACTTTTACACAGAAAATCATTGCCCGTTTCACACAAAATAAACATATCTCCTTATAGGGAGGAATGTTTGTGGAGACAGTCGACTACGACAAAGCATTATATTATACTCACCGATCACAGTGGGATAATCTTTTGATTTTGATGGTGCGAACAAAAGATGATATGCTCTCAAAACGGATTGAGCAGTTCCTGCACGCATACAACTTCGAAAACAATTACGGAGAAGTCGAAAAGAAATTATATTCACTCCTTCGCTATATCGATCACGCAGTAGAAACAGGACATGAGTTAGAGGATGCGGAGTATGCTTATTTGACATAGAAAAGCGGAACCGACTGGTTAGGCGGTGGAGCTAGACAATGGAACCGAATAAATAGCTCTGCTCAAATAAAAAAAATGGAGGGAATCCCCTCCATTTTACTTTTGTTTTTGTATATAAAATTCTACATACATCTTAAGTTCCTCGATTAACTGGGCAACTAGCACCGCTGAATCATCAAGAAGTTTTTTGTTTTCATAATCAAAACAGATCGGATCAAGGGCAAGCTGTTTTGGTATGGCATTTGCATAAACTCCTCTCATCACGGTTCTCATATTATTCAGAGCATTGATCCCGCCTTTTCCGCCGCCGGCAACTGCAATTAAGCCAACGGGCTTATGTGCAAAATGAGAACTGCCTAAATAATCAAGGGCATTTTTTAATGCGCCGCTCATGCCGCTGTGATATTCAGGTGATAATAAAATGACACCGTCAGCTGCTTTAACCTGGTTTTTCAATTCCTGAACTGCTTCAATCTTTTCCTGGTCTTCCTCTCCATTAAACATTGGAAGATTCAGAACACTTAAATCGATGTGCGCTGCTCCATATTTTTCAGCAATAAATGCTGATGCGAGGCGGGTTCTTCCTTTTTTTCTTGGACTTCCATTAATAACAAGCAATTTCATTTTCATTCTTCCTCTCTTATTTGTCCAAGCCATTCTTGACTGCATATAGGGCAGCTTGTGTGCGGTCAGAGAGTGACAGCTTGGATAAAATATTTGACACATGTGTTTTTACGGTCTTTTCTGTGATGTATAAAGAAGCGGCAATTTCTTTATTGCTTTTTCCTTTTGCAATTTCCTTTAATACATCATTCTCCCGATTCGTAAGCGGTGTCAATAGCTTTTCATCTTTTTGATTCGTTTGCATCAAATGGGACATCACATGGGATGTGACTTTGGGATGAAGCTTGCTTTCACCTTTCAGTACTTCTCTGATCGTATGAACTAGTTCATCCGGTTCGACATCCTTGAGCTGATAGCCGGATGCTCCGGCTTGAATGGCTGGGATCACATGGTCCTGATCGGCGTAGCTCGTCAAAATAATGATTTTTATCTGTTCGTTGAATGTGCGGATTTCCTTTGTGGCATCTACTCCGTTCATGATGGGCATGGAGAGGTCCATTAATATCACGTCAGGCAGCAGCGTGCGTACCATCTTTACAGCCTCTTCCCCATCTTCAGCTTCTCCGACAATCTCAATATCCTTTTGGGTAGAGAGAAAGAAATGCAGCCCTCTTCGGACCACTTTGTGATCGTCAGCAATTAAAAGGCGAATTCCCATGATCATGCCCCCTTAAATTGGTATTTTCACTTCTATTTCCGTGCCTCTATTAATTCCGGCGGTTATTTGAAATGTGCCGTTTAATTTTTGGACGCGATTTTTCATTCCCTGAAGCCCCATTGAAGGCAGCGGCAATTTTTCATTGTAAGAAAAACCTGCTCCCTGGTCTTTAATTGTCATGATTACCTCATTTTTCGAACGGTGTATGCGAATGGAAGCAGTTTTTATTTGTGCATGCTTTTTACAATTATTTAACGCTTCCTGACCAATTCTCCACAAGGCTTCCTCTGCATCACATGGGAGAGTTTGAACACCCTGAATATCCGTTTCAAGTTCCAGGCCCAATACTTTCGCGTAATTCATCAGCGCTGATGCAATCCCATTTTCCAGCCCTTGAGGTCTAAGCTGCCAGATTAAAGCCCTCATTTCTGAAAGAGCCTTCTGTGAGAGATCTTGAACATATGACAGCATCTCTTTCATCTGTTGATCTTCTGTCATTTCCTTTGAACCTCTTGCTGTCAGCATAATTGAAAAGAGAAGCTGATTGACGGAATCATGCAAATCCTGCGCCAGCCTGTTCCGCTCCGCAATTAGAGCAAGATGCTGTTCGTTTTCAACAAGCTTCATCCGTTTCATCGCAGTTCCTATTTGTAAAGCAACAGCTTCGAGCAAGGCAAGCTCTTCGGTCGAGAAATGAGTTTTATTTGGAGAAGCAACATTTAATAATCCGATTTTTTCATTCCCCGTTCTAAGCGGAACGGTAGCATGATGGGTAATTTCATTCGTTTCGCCCCATTCAAATTGCTCTGCGTCTTCTAAACGTTTGCAGTTTATGATATTTGCAGCCTTGTTTAAACGGCCGTCCGCAAATTTATCGATGCACCAGCAATCCCCACTGCACATTGCTTTTTTATGTTCTGTTTCAAGTGCAGGCGGAAGCTTCTGGTCCGCAGCTAATCGATATTGTTTATCTGAATCAATAAGAAAGATCCAGCCTGTTTCGAGTCCTGTTACGTGAAGAAGCTTCTTAAGAACGTCATCAAGCATTTGTTCGAGATCATTTGACTGATTCAGTGTTTCAGCGATTGTCTTTAGCGTCTGCAGTTCCAAAATGCGTTTTTCATCGTTTGACATATCTTTCTCCTTCACAGTGTTTATATTGATAGTATATCAGCGTTTCCCCTTTTGCTGCCTTCTTAATGTGACTGATTTTTTCTCAGACTTTTGATGGAAATCCCAAAATAAAAGAAATTCTTAAATATTAAAAAAACTTGTAAATTTGAAATTTACAAGTTTTTTTAATATCTAAATGTTTATCCAGTTTTTATGAGCCTCTTTAATTTTATCCCAACAAAGCTGATCCGTATTTTCTACTTGGTAATCGGCTTTATGCAGGGAGCTGCCTACTCCAACTGCAAACATTTCGCTTGCTTTGATAGCTTCAATTCCAGCCGCAGCATCTTCAATGCCAATTGACCGTTGTTGCAGCTCTAAGCCTCTAATGGATTGCAGGTCCGGAAAGAATGGGTAATTGATAGTGGATACACAGTCGAAAGTGCATCTGAATCGATTAAAGGATTATTCGACAGTCAGGAACGGCCATCTGCTGTTTTTGCAACAGATGATTTAAAAGTGATGAGTATATTTAGATCAGCTGCACAATATGGTGTATCTATTCCAGATGAGCTATCAATCGTAGACTACAGTAATTCGAACTTTTCACCATTTTTGTCTCCAGCATTGACTAGTTCCTCAGCAAGTTCCTTAGCTGTTTGAAAAATTTCATCTGAGCTTCCAACTAAAGCAAGATTCATGCCCTGGTTTGAAAGCTGAAAGGCAATTTCCTTTCTGATGCCTCTTGATGCACCCGTTACGATTGCCGTCTGATTCTTCAACATGATAAAACCTCTTTTTAATTAAAACAGCTGAAAAAGGCCATCTCCTTTTCCAGCTGCATTTTTTAAAATAGCTTCCTTATTAGATCAATTCGTTTACTTTTTTCATAAGGGCAGAAGTAAGAGCTTCAAGCTTTTGTTCGCTGTCCGCAAGTGTTTCTCCTGTTACACCGAAGTAGAATTTCGCTTTCGGCTCCGTTCCGGATGGACGCAGGCAGAACCATGATCCGTCTTCTAAATAGTACTTAAGAACGTTAGACGACGGCAGCGTGATCTCTTCTGTCGTTTTAGCTTCTGCGTTGAAGCGGGTTCCTGCTTTATAATCTTCAATCGTCACAACTTTTTTATCTCCCATCGTCTGAGGAGGATTGCTGCGGAATGAAGTTAAAATGCTTTGAATCTGTTCAGCTCCATCTTTCCCTTTAAGTGTCAATGACTCAAGTCCTTCACGGTAATAGCCGTATTGTTCAAAAATTTCGAGTAAGCCTTCATAAAGCGTCTTGCCTTGTTTTTTATAATAAGCTGCCACTTCAACAGCTAAGATTGCTGCTTGTACAGCATCTTTATCACGTGCAAAGTCCCCAATCAAATAGCCGTAGCTTTCTTCATAGCCAAATTGGAAAGTATATTGGCCTGTGCGCTCGTATTCATTGATTTTTTCACCGATAAACTTAAAGCCTGTCAGTGTATCAATTGTATCTAAACCGAAGGACGCCGCTACATCCCTGCCGATTTCTGAAGTTACGATGGTTTTCAGAACAACTCCATTGGCAGGCAGGATGCCCTTTTCTTTTTTCTCGGATAATAAATAGTGAAGAAGAATGGCCCCAGTTTGATTGCCCGTCAAAACGACATATTCTCCTTCTAAATTTTTCACGGCGATTCCAAGGCGGTCTGCATCAGGATCTGTTGCAATCAATAAGTCCGCATTGGTTTTTTTGCCGTCACGGATGGCATACTCAAATGCTGCATGCTCCTCAGGGTTTGGAGACTTGACTGTGCTGAAGTTTGGATCAGGCAGCTCCTGCTCTGATACAACGGTTACATTTTTATAGCCAAGTGCATCAAGGCCGCGTCGAACAGGCTTATTTGCTGTACCATGAAGAGGAGTAAAAACAATATTCAAATCTACTTCTTCAGATAGCTGCGGATTCACAGAGATCGTTACAAGCTTGTCAGTATAAGCGGAATCAATTTCTTCTCCGATCATTTTAATAAGCCCTGCTGCTTTTAATTCTGCTTCATCCTTCACCTGGATGCTTAGTTCGTCTTCAATTTCGTTTACTTTGGCGATGACTTCATCTGCTTCTGCAGGAGGCAATTGTCCTCCGTCTTCGCCGTATACTTTATAGCCGTTATATTCAGGAGGATTATGGCTCGCTGTGACGACAATGCCGGAGAACGCGTTTAGATACCGTACAGCAAACGAAAGCTCAGGTGTCGGGCGCAGTTCTTCAAAGACATATGTTTGAATGCCATGGCTTGCAAGAGTTTTTGCAGCTTCCATTGCAAACTCCGGTGATTTATGGCGGGAATCATAAGCAATCGCCACTCCGCGTTTTTTCGCTTCTTCGCCGAAAGACTCAATATAAAGCGCCAGGCCTTCAGATGCTTTTCGGACAGTATACATGTTCATGCGGTTAATTCCAGGTCCTATTTCCCCGCGCATGCCGCCTGTTCCAAATTCTAAGTTTTTGTAAAAGCAATCCTCGCGCGCTTTATCGTTATTTTCTAAATCTGATAAAAGAAGTCTTAATTCTGAATCTAAATCTGTTTTGCTTTTCCAGCGCTGATAGCTTTTTTCAAAACTCATAATGTACCTCCAATAATTTTAGGGTTGTAAGTGTTATGTAATTATTTCTTCATTATTTAGACAATTCCTGCCTAAATTCGCATGTAAAAAATAGAAATCAGTCGATTCCAAGGCTTATTTTAACACATATTGGGGCTTGCTGATATTTTAATTTTGTTAAAAAAATTCAATTTTAAAAAAATAAAATCTAATGAAAAATGGCAGCCGATAGTGATTTTGCATCACTAACGGCTGCCGTATTCTCATAATCAGTTTGCTTTTCTTACCTCGTCTGGCACAACTGCATCGTGCAGATGAGTTTGAAGCTTATCAAAGTGCTGCTGCTTTTGCCGAGGACTCCACTTCAGTTTGTCAGCCATGTAATTTGTGACAGGCTCCTGATACGTTCTTGCCCAGTTAATATCAAAGTACACGGCACCAGTTCTTCTGACAAAGAAGTCGGAAGGAGTGGCTGTCATTTCTTCTGTCATCGCATAGTCAATCTCTGCGAGAATGTAAATAGGCAACCCGTATTTTTCAGCAAACGGTTTTAACGTCTCTGCTCTCTCAAACAGCGCATCTGCATTTGATCCATACCTTCTTGATAAATGCTTCGCCTGCATTTCTGTCAGTCCAAGGGACATGCCTTGTTCCGTTTTTGTTTTGACAAAAGTTTCAAGACTTGATGAACCGCCTACATGTCCGCCTGAGATCGGCATGTTTCTTGTTTTGCATGCTCCAAAATCCTTTAATCCTGCTTCTTTAAAATCTTTTACAATGTGGTCAATAATGTGCTCTGCCATTTTTCTGTAGCCTGTCAGTTTTCCGCCTGCAATGGTGATGAGTCCTGTTTCAGATGTCCAAATCTCATCCTTCCTTGATATTTCAGAAGGATCTTTGCCGTCTTCATGAATAAGCGGACGAATGCCGGCCCAGCTTGATTCAGCATCCTCAGCACGGATGGACAAGTCAGGGAACATATAGTTAATGGACTCAATCACGTAATCTCTGTCTTTCACTGTCATACGGGGATTTTTCGGATCTTCTTTGTAAACTGTATCTGTTGTGCCTACATAGGTTTTGCCGTCACGCGGGATCGCGAATACCATCCGTTTATCAGGCGTATCAAAGTAAATAGCCTGTTTCAGCGGGAATTTGCTTTGATCAAAGACAAGATGTATTCCCTTTGTCATCTGAAGAGATTTTCCATTTTTCGATTTATCCATTTCTCTCAGCTGATCGACCCAAGGGCCTGCAGCATTGATGATTTTCTTAGCGTACACATCATAAGTTTTTCCAGAAATCGTATCCACAATATGAACACCGATGACTTTTCCTTTTTCGTAAATAAACCCGCCCGCTTTTGCATAGTTAACTGCATCTGCACCGAAGCGAACAGCTTCTTTCATGACTTCAATTGTAAGTCTTGCGTCATCTGTCCGGTATTCTACATAGTATCCGCCGCCCTTTAGTCCTTGCTTTTTCACAAGCGGCTCTTTCGCAAGTGTTTCCTTGGCGCTTAGCATCTTTCTTCTTTCTCCGCGTTTAACAGCTGCAAGAAAATCATATACACGAAGACCGATCGATGTTGAAAAAGGTCCGAACGTTCCTCCCTTGTGCATGGGGAGAAGCATCCATTCAGGAGTTGTTACATGCGGTCCGTTTTCATACACAATGGCTCTTTCTTTCCCGACCTCTGCCACCATTTTGACTTCAAATTGCTTGAGGTAGCGGAGTCCGCCGTGAACAAGCTTTGTCGATCTGCTTGAAGTGCCTGCTGCAAAGTCCTGCATTTCAACAAGACCGATTTTCATTCCTCTTGAAGCAGCATCAAGCGCGATGCCGGACCCTGTGATTCCTCCGCCAATGACAAATACATCATACGTTTCCTGCGTCATTTTATTTAAGATATCTTGTCTTTTATCGCTTGAAAAAGCCATTTGATATTCCTCCTAATATTTTCCAGAAGGGATTAAAAAAGAGACCACAACAAGCTAGTGCAGCAATTAAATGCCTGCTCTAGTGTTGTGGCCTCTCCCAATCTCCAACCGTTCTATTAACTTGTTGTTAGTATATCATAAGATTTGTTTATTTAAAAGCCTGAGCTGCTTTTACTGCTTTTTTCCAGCCGCCGTATAACTCATCGCGGACTTCATCTTCCATTTCCGGTTCAAACTGCTTATCTAATTTCCATTGTTTTGTAATATTAGATTTGTCCTCCCAGAAGCCCACAGCAAGACCTGCAAGGTATGCTGCACCAAGCGCAGTTGTCTCATTTACTTCAGGACGCTCAACCGGGACGCCAAGCATATTGCTTTGGAAATCCATTAAGAAATTATTTTTAACAGCACCGCCGTCAACACGAAGTGTTTTTAATGAAATGCCTGAATCTGCTTCCATAGCAGTCAGGACATCCTTCGTTTGATATGCAAGTGATTCGAGTGTAGCACGGACAAAGTGCTCTTTTGAAGTGCCGCGTGTTAAGCCGAAAACAGCTCCTCTTACGTCACTGTCCCAGTATGGCGTTCCGAGCCCTACAAATGCCGGAACAACGTAAACACCTTCTGTTGACTCGACACGGTCAGCATAGCGCTCACTGTCTTTTGCATCTTTAAACATGCGGAGTCCGTCACGCAGCCATTGAATCGCAGAACCGGCTACGAAAATACTTCCTTCAAGCGCATATTCGACTTTGCCGTCCACACCCCATGCGATAGTCGTTAACAGGCCATTTTCAGAACGGATTGCCTTTTCTCCTGTGTTCATCAGCATAAAGCAGCCTGTACCGTACGTATTTTTAGCCATTCCTTCTTCAAAGCATGCCTGGCCAAATAATGCTGACTGCTGATCTCCTGCAGCGCCTGCAATTGGCACGGAATGACCGAAGAAGTGATATTCTATTGTATTTGCATACACTTCCGATGAAGGCTTAACTTCAGGAAGCATTGATTTTGGAACAGTTAAATATTCTAATAGCTCATCGTCCCACTTTAATTCATGAATGTTATACATTAATGTGCGGGAAGCATTTGAATAATCGGTTACATGCGCTTTACCGCCTGACAGCTTCCAGATCAGCCATGTATCAATTGTTCCGAATAAAAGATCGCCTTTTTCAGCTTTCTCTCTTGCACCTTCAACATTATCTAAAATCCATTTAACTTTTGTTCCAGAGAAATAAGCATCAATCAATAATCCTGTCTTTTCTCTGAATGTATCATTATAGCCTTTTTCTTTTAATTCTTCACAAATGCCAGCCGTTTGTCTTGATTGCCATACAATCGCATTGTATACAGGCTGTGAAGTATTTTTATCCCAAACAACAGCTGTCTCGCGCTGATTCGTGATTCCGATGCCGGCAATTTGCTCTGGTTTTACATTCGTTTCTGATAAACAAGTTGCGATTACAGCTAAAATAGAACCCCAGATTTCATTTGCATTATGCTCCACCCAGCCTGGCTTAGGGAAATATTGTTTAAATTCTTTTTGTGCAATGTGAACAATTTCACCCTGTTTGTTAAATAAAATGGCTCTTGAACTAGTCGTTCCCTGGTCTAAAGACAAAATATACTTTTCCATGATAAATCCCCCTTTAATTTCAGTAAGTTGCTGAGCTTTCTGATTTCGATTGTTTCTTTGACAGTGCATAGACAATTCCAAGCATAAATACAAGTGCAGCTGCTACATACCAGAAGGCAGTATTGATATTACCCTTAAAAACGTAATTATAAAAGACCGCTGCAAAAGATCCGCCTACTAGAGGTGCAACAACTGGTATCCATGCATATTTCCAGTTCGAACTCCCTTTTCCTGCAATCGGCAAAACAAAATGTGCAAGTCTTGGCCCAAGGTCACGTGCAGGGTTGATTGCATAGCCTGTAGTACCTCCAAGTGATAGCCCGATTGCAACGACCAGAAATCCTACTATAAGCGGATTCAAGCCCTCAGTAAATGTATTCGCTCCAATCGCAAGTAATGTGAGCACAAAGATAAATGTTCCAAGCGCTTCACTGATAAAGTTGGCAAAGTGATTGGGAATCGCAGGACTTGTAGAAAACACACTGAGCTTTGCACCTGGATCCTCTGTTTCCTTCCAGTGCGGCAGATACTGAAGGAAAACAAGCACTGCTCCTAAAAATGCTCCAATCATTTGAGCTAATAGATAAGATGGCACCTGACTCCATTCAAAAGAACCTGCAAAAGCAAGAGCAAATGTAACAGCCGGATTCAAATGCGCCCCGCTTATTCCGCCGACTGCATAAACAGCCATGGCAACACCAAATCCCCATCCCATTGTAATGACAATCCAGCCAGAGTTATGCGCGAATGACTTCTTTAAACTGACACCTGCACATACACCTCCGCCGAACACAATCAAAATCATCGTACCTATTACTTCTCCCCAAAAAGCCGTCATCTTTATATCCTCCTATCTGATAAATGTGTTTTAATAGATTAAAAGAATAAAAAAATCCACAACAAATGACTTTACACTAAGTAAAGATTTGCTGTGGATCTCCGTTTCTCCATCACATTTATTAACTTGCCTTTATGGTACATGCTAATGTAAGCGGTGTCAACAGAAAAATATTATATATTTTGATAATTTTTCCATAACTCTATTTCTGATGATGTTACTGCTGTAGCTCCTGCTGCGAGCGCTTTATGCACTTCTTCAGAGGTTTTGACGAAACCGCCTGCAAAAATAGGTATTCCAGTTTTCTCCTTTACCTCTTGGATCAAACTGGGAACAAGTCCTGGAAGTACCTCAATATAATCCGGTTTGTTTCTTGTTATCAGCTCTAAACTTTTCTCAAGAGCACTCGAATCAAGAAGAAACAGCCGCTGAATGGCATAAATCCCCCGCTGCTTTGCTTTTGCAATCACGTTTGATCGGGTTGAAATTAATCCTGCCGGCTTTACTTCCTGACAAATAAACTCTGCTGCATACTCATCGTGCTTCAAGCCTTGAATCAAGTCGACATGAATGAGAATTTTCTTGTTCGATGCATTTGCAAGTCTGACAATATTCCGAACCTGTCCGAGATGTGTATCCAGAAGGACTCCATACTGATACGGACTTTCCAAAAATCGTTCAAACTGCTTCATATTGCGGATAGCAGGCAATATTTGCTGACCTTCAAAGCTCATCGTCTGCACCTCCTACTTTTTTATTATTTTATATAAATGCTTAAATGAATGTACTACATATATTCCTGTAAACTCAAGGTTTCTTTTTTTAACAAGAATAGCGGATGGCCTTGGTCGGCATTAATTGCAGGTAAGTATCCGCTGTAAAAGTCCAGTTTTGACTTTTTGGGTGATCCGTTCTTTCAGAGGAGTTAGGCGCTTCCGCTTGCAATCATGTGCATTCCTATAACTTCAAAAAAGAAGACAAAGATGAGTTATCTTTGCCCTAGTTCTTCCTATAACGAATTCCGTAAACGTCATGTCTGCGGTCTTTCAGCTGTCTGACTGTTCCGGATTGACGCTGCCTGCGGAGTATTTCAAGATCAACATCTCCGATCACGACCATTTCAATGTTCGGATTGCACTCGCCAACTATGCCGTCTCTTGCAAATTCAAAATCAGACGGAGCAAAAATAGCGGATTGTGCGTATTGTATATCCATATTTTCTGTTTGCGGGAGATTTCCGACTGTACCTGAAATGACGGTATAGATCTGATTCTCCACGGCTCTCGCCTGTGAGCAATAGCGGACACGCAAGTAGCCTTGGCGATCTTCTGTACAAAATGGTGTGAATATAATTTTAGCGCCTTTTTCAGTAGCAATGCGTGCAAGCTCAGGGAATTCTATGTCATAGCAGATTTGAATGGCGACCTTGCCGCAGTCTGTATCAAAAACTTTGACATCATCCCCTCTGCTGATTCCCCACCATTTGCGTTCATTTGGAGTGATGTGAATTTTATATTGCTTTTCAATTGTGCCGTCTCTGCGGAAAAGGTAAGCAACGTTAAAAATTTTTCCGTTATCTTCCTCTACAAAGTGAGAACCGCCAACGATATTGACATTATATTTTACTGCAAGCTCTGTAAAAAGACTAATGTACTCTTCCGTATACTCTGTCAGTCTGCGGATCGCTCTGCTTGGTGATTTTTCATCCAAAAAAGACATTAACTGAGCTGTAAGCAATTCCGGGAATACAGCAAAATCAGCAGATGCATCAGATGCAACGTCTGTATAATATTCCACCTGATTCGCAAACTCTTCAAACGAGTTAATTTGTTTCATTTGATACTGCACAACACAAATACGCACCGGCAGAGCCGTTTTATAGAATCGTTTAGTGTTTGGCATGTAATCAACATTGTTCCACTCCATTAGAGTTGCGTATTTACCCGAAGCACGATCGTCAGGCAAATAGTTTGGATTAATTCTCATCAGCAAAAATCCATTCAGCAGCTGAAACGAGAGCACCGGATCGTAGATTTTATGATGAATGACTTCCTGCACATACTGACGCGGAGACATTTCTTTTTCAAACTTATGATAATTCGGGATTCGTCCCCCGATTATAATGCTTTTAAGATTCAGCCGTCTCGCAAGATCTTTTCTTGCCTCATAAAGCCTGTGGCCGATTTTCATACGGCGGTACTGAGGATGCACCATCACTTCTATTCCATACATATTGTAGCCGTCAGGATTATGGTTTGATATATAGCCGTTATCCGTAATATCATCCCAAGTGTGACGGTCATCGTATTCATCAAAGTTAATGATCAGGCTTGAGCATGAACCAATAATCTTCCCTTCAAATTCAGCACAGAACTGTCCTTCAGGGAAATGCTCCAAGTGACTTTCTAAATGCTCTCTTTCCCAAGGAACCATTCCTGGAAAACATAAAGCCTGCATGGCTAAAATTTCATCTATGTCTTTCTCTTCAATATTTCTGATAATCATTTTTTTCTCGAATTTGGACAAATCAATTGTATCGGTCAAAACAATCGCTCCTTTATATAGTAACAGCAATTTATTCCCTAATTAGTCCGCTCCGAAACATATTCAGTTCCTTGACTCAATAAGCGAGATGACTTTTTCAAGCTCCATTTCAGCCATCGACTCTAAACGATGATCAATGTCTCCAAACTCCAAATGACTGGTTACGCTGTTTGGAACGATGGTGCAGAACATGCCTGCTTTTTTAGCAGCGAGTGCGCCATTTGCGGAATCTTCAAAGGCCAGACACTCGCTTGGTTTAACATCTAGGCATTTAGCTGCTTCTATGTACAAGGCAGGATCTGGTTTAACGAATTCAACATGGTTGGATGTGCGTATGCACTCAAAATAATCAATTAAATTCAAGCTTTCTAAAAACGAGGATACCCATTCATAGCTTGAACTTGATGCCAGGCCAATTTTCAGCCCCAATTCCTTTGCAGCCATTAAATAAGCCTCTACACCAGGTCTTGCAGCTTCAGCTGCTATTCTTTTTTCAAACTTCTCTTTTTGCAAGTGTGTTAAATCTTCATGATTGACTGATCTTCCGATTTGTTCTTCCAAGTACGCAAATGGATTAAAATCAGATGCTGTTCCTATCACTTTACCCCATACTGACATAGGCAATTCACTGCCCTGTTCTTTAAAAATTTCCTGAAGAACTTCATACTCGTGCGTTTCTGTGTCAAGAATCAATCCGTCAAAATCAAAGATAATGGCTTTAATCATGAATCTTCCCCCTGTCATTAATAAGAACATTATATAACGGAAAAAGAAAAGAAAGCACCTGCTTATACTTCGCAGGTGCCTCCCTTATTAGTGCTGCTCTGAAATATTGGTCAGTGCATGTCCTGCTGCTTCATTAGACATTTGATCAGTTGCAAGGTCACCCAGTGCAACATAGCCTACAAGCTGATTGTTTTCAACGATCGGCAAGCGGCGAATCTGATTTGACGCCATCAGCTGCGCGGCTTCTTCGCTGCTCATGTCAGGTGTTCCTGTCACAAGGTTTGAAGACATTACATCTGCCACTTTCGTATCATTAGGCCTGCCTTGTGCTGTTGTACGGAGCGTGATGTCCCGGTCTGTGATGACGCCTTTTATCTGTCCCCCATCCACAACAGGAATGGAACCAACATTTTTGCTGCTCATAAGTTCTGCAGCCTCCTGAATGCTTTGTGAGGAAGAAATCGTGACAAGATCTTTTGACATACTTTCTCTGATAGATGAATTCAACTTTAAACAGCTCCTTTCAGCTAATAGTATGTGCATAAATCCTGTCTTTTCTTTTAGAAAATGTGACCTTTACTCTCAATTAAATCCATTAACTTTGCTGAATTTGAAATTTGTATTCAGAGGTGTTTTAGGATGAACGGTTTTGAAAGAAGAAAGCAAGATGGAGCATATTCAAAAAGCGGCGTTTTAGGATCTTTTATTTGAAACGATCATGTTTTACTTTAAATGTTTGCTTCAGAAGTGTAAAACACCCGCAATTTAAGACCGAAACAAAATGACAAATGAATTTCTGCAATTATTTTTTTATGGTCTAACAAGAAAAGAATCATGAGCGAAGCTGCAAATCATGGGCTTCTTTTTTTAATTTCGGGCCGTCTGAAAGTTTGGTTTTACAAGACTCTGATCGAGGACTATAATATGTAGTGTAAACTCATGAATGGAGAGGCGATAATGTGTCAGAGAAACTTAAAAAATACATAGAAAATCAATTATTTATTGCATGGGCGGCTTCATTCATCTCGATGCTTGGGAGCTTATACTTTTCAGAAATTATGGAATTCATCCCTTGTAATCTTTGCTGGTATCAGCGGATCTTAATGTATCCACTTGTCGTCATTCTTGGCATTGCGATCTATAAGAAGGATTACCAAATTGCGTTTTATTCCATGATTTTATCAGCGATTGGCGGTTCGATTTCCATTTATCATTATGCGGTTCAAAAAATTGACTTTGTAGGCGAAAATTCAGCATCATGCGGCATTGTTCCCTGCACTGGAGAATACATCAACTGGCTTGGATTTATTACGATACCATTTCTGGCACTAATCGGATTTACCGTTGTATTTGTGACAAGCTTAAATATTTACAGAAAAATGAAGGTAGGTCGTTAATATGAAGAAGCTCTTAATATTTGCAGGTATTTTTATCGTGTTATTCGGCGGTTTGGCATTTGTAACAAATTATCAGCAAACAGAAAAATCAGAAGGCAATCCATATGGCAAGGACAAACTGAATCCTGCTACTGTTGACCAGCTAGAAGACCCAAATTATCAGAACATCATCCTTCCTGAAGAAGTAGATGAAAAGATGGATAAAAAAGAGGACTTTGTTGTTTATTACTTCAGTCCAACTTGTGAACACTGCAAAAGAACGACTCCTGAATTAATGCCTGCTGCAGAAGAAGCAGGGGTAGAAATCGGCCAATTCAACCTGCTTGAGTTTGAAGACGGCTGGCAGCAGTACGGAATCGAAGCTACTCCAACACTTGTCCGCTATCAGAACGGAAAAGAAGTAGATCGTGTAGAAGGCTATAATGATGGGGCTTATTTTAAGAATTTATTGAGTAATTGGAAATAAGAAAAGCGGAATCACCCATTTAGCCCCGGCAGACAGATAAGGCTCTGACAGAAAAGTCCGGGTTCTAAATACAAAAAAGAAGGGTACACGACTGTGTACCCTTTTTTTATACAATCCACTTATTTGCCGGTTTACCATATTTGCTTACTTGTTCAGCCTTCTCTTTTGAAGAAAGAAAGTGATCAAATGTAAGGGGGAATTGATAGCCGTACTTCTTTAAGATATTGATATTGCGGTCGTATAGATCCCTGTTTTCTTCTTCAGATTGCTGATCCAAATGATTAAGCAATGCTGTAAGGGCTTGAAGACTGGACATGATTTGAAAAGCTTCTTTTAACGTGCCATTATACTGCATGTCTTCTGTTTGGGGCTTTAAAACGGCAAGTTCATCCAGCTGATCAATCGTTTCATCTGAAAAATACTGCGGGAATATTTCTTCATACATAGTTTCAATCAGTTCTTCAATGTACTGCTCCTGCTCTTCGGTTGATGCAAAAACAATTCTCAAATTCATTCACCTCTTTGCTGCGATCGGGCATTTATCTTACTGCTAGAATAACATAGCTCTAATGCCCGAAGGAGAGGTAAGTGTTTCCGTTTCTAGCTTGGACATCCAATTAGCATCTTTAGTATACTTGAAAGACTACTGATAGATAGGGGATTGCAATGAAAATTAAAGGAGAATGGATGGAATTTCCGGTTAAGAAAGAATGGGCAGGGATTTCCCTCCAGCAATTTCTGAAAGAAAAACTGAATGCGCCAAAGACGCTCATTCATAAATGGCGGATGGAACATGAACTAAAAATAAATGACTCCCTGCCAAATTGGACGGCACCATTAAATGAAAAAGACTCCATTATGATTCGTTTATTTCAAGATGAAGATCTTGATATCATCCCAGAATACATGGAGCTTGATTTATTATTTGAGGACGAGCATTTTTTAATCGTCAATAAACCTGCCGGAATGGATACACATCCAAATGAACCGGGTCAAACCGGCACACTCGCTAATGGAGTCGCCTTTCATTTACAGATGCAGGGGATGACTAGAAAAATAAGACATATTCACAGACTTGATCACGATACCTCAGGTGCAATCGTTTTTGCCAAACATGCCTTATCACATGCTATCCTGGACCGCCTCCTTGAGGAACGGCTAATCAAAAGAACTTATACAGCCATCGTACAAGGGAAATTGAAGCAGAAAAAAGGAAAGATTGATCAGCCGATCGGAAAGGATCGTCATCATTCGACCCGTCGAAGAGTATCTCCCAGCGGACAGTCTGCACTAACTCATTTTAAAACGGAAGATTACAATACTCGTTTTGATGTATCACTTGTTAAACTGCAGCTGGAAACCGGTCGAACACATCAGATTCGTGTCCATCTGAGCCACATTGGCTATCCCATTTCAGGGGATGACTTATATGGCGGGAACAAAAACTTGATAAACCGCCAAGCTCTGCATGCGTCAGAAATCACGGTTATGCATCCTTTTACAGCTGAAAAAGTGTCCGTGAGCGCGGATTTCCCAGATGATATGAAAAAATTAATGATGAAGCTGCAATTTTAAGAGATCATATTTTGAGGTTTGTGAAAATGCTTTCCAAATCACTGGATTTACTTGCAGGAAAAAGACATTTACTTGCTTAAACTTCTGATTTACTTGCCAAAAAGAGCCTTTTACTTTCTTTTTTCCAGCTTCCTCCTAAAACAAGAAAATGCCCCAGAATTTCTGGGGCATTCTTTTATAATCTCTTATTAAATACATGACTGACGCGGTCAAAGCTCATCTTCTCTTCATAAAAACGATGGGCATCAATCCGCTGATTGCCTGAGCTTAATGTAATCATGCCGCAGCCGGATTCCTTAGCAAGTTCTTCAACGTAGTTTAACAGCTTTTCCCCAAACCCGCGTGATCGAGATGCTCCATCTGTGACTAAATCATATACATAAATGTGCTTATCGTTATAGAAATTTGTAAGCTCGATAATACCTGCTAATGCCTTAACCTGTTCATCTTCATATAGGGCTATTAAACGGTATCCCTGCTTCCTCATCGGCTCGAGCAAATTAAAAAACTCTTCCTCGCTGAGCTGTGTGCGCAATTGAGCCATAACTGGATAAGCTTTCTTAAAGTTTTCTTCTTCTTCAATCTCCCGAATAGCAATCATGAAAAAATCTCCTCCCGCTGCTAATTTACTTTTTCCGCATAAATAATGTAGCGCTCGGGCGCATTACCGACAAAACTGAAAGGGTAGCACGTTGTTAAAATGAGCTCTTCTTTTTCATTTTGAAGCGTGATAATGCTCGAGTCATCTGCATCGACAATTTTAGTGGACTTTATTTTGTATTCAACTTCGCCATATGGCAGTATAATTTTTAATGAATCGCCAATTATCAGATCTCCCGCTTTACGGAACACTGTATCTCTGTGCCCTGACAACACGATCTGGCCGTTTTCATTCGGATAGTAGCTCCCCTTGTAATGCCCTACTCCTTTTTCAAGATCATCCGGATCTGTTCCTTCTACAATCGGCAGCTCTGCATTTAAGCGGTCAATTTTAAGAATACCGACAGCATCCCCAATCTCCGGTTCATACCTTTTCTCTTGTGATGGAGAAGGCATTTTCTTTTCCTCTGATGACCTGATCGCAGCTTGTGCGTCTGCCAATGACTGATTTGTTTTTACATTTGTCTCAACAATCTGCCATACACCATATCCCGTAAAAAGAAGGCCTCCGATAATTAATAAGAGTGAAAAGGTTTTGAATATATTCATGGAATCGGCACTTCCCCTTTGTCCGCGCATTTAATCAATCTGATTATATCAAATATGACTAAATTACACATCAGAATTTTCCAAAAATAAATGGACAGGATATTAAGAGTCAGGGGCTTGATTTGGATGCTGATAATTTTTTACTAATAAACGAGAAAAAACAGGCTATCCGCATTGGACAGCCTGTCTCACTTATTAATTAAAAATCAAAATTATCCGGATCAGGACCTACACGCTCATCGCGGTTTAATCCATCGATGCGTTCCATCTCTTCTTGTGATAATTCAAAGTCAAATACCGATGCATTGTCATGGATGCGATGTTCTTTTACAGACTTTGGAATCGTTACAACTTCGTTCTGGAGATCCCAGCGCAAGATGACTTGAGCTACAGATTTACCGTGCTTTTCAGCAATTTCAGTTAACGTTTCATCATCAAGAAGTTTTCCCTGCATAAGCGGTGACCAGGCTTCAAGCTGAATGCTGTGCTGCCTGCAGAATGCCTGAAGTTCTTTTTGAGTAAGCCGTGGGTGGTATTCTACCTGATTAACCATCGGCACAATCTCAGCATCCTTGATCACATCCTCAAGATGGTGAATTTGAAAGTTGCTCACACCGATTGCTTTTACTTTTCCTTCTTTATAAAGCGTCTCAAGCGCTCTCCATGTATCTTTATACTTTCCTTCAACAGGCCAGTGAACAAGATATAAATCTAAGTATTCCAAACCTAGCTTTTTCATGCTTTCATCAAATGCTTTTAATGTGGATTCATATCCTTGATCAGCATTCCACACTTTTGTTGTGATGAATAACTCTTCGCGGGGAACTCGGCTTTCTTTAATCCCTTGGCCTACACCTTCTTCATTTCCATAGACAGCAGCAGTATCAATGCTTTTGTAGCCTGCTTCAATTGCCCATTTCACTGAATTGACAACTTCAGATCCTTCTTCTACCTTGAATACCCCAAGCCCGAACCAAGGCATTTTCACGCCATTATGTAATAAAGTTGTATCCTGCAGATTCTTCGCCATGATATCTTTCCCCTCTCAGCTTTTATCTTCATTATCTGATAAAACTTCTGCAAAAACCAAAAAATATGCCTCATTTTTTCTATTTCTATCTCCTTTTTGCTAAAATGAAAGAAGATTGTTATGCGAAAGGGTGCGGTTTGTGAATGGAAACGAAAGAACAGCTCCTCATTCAATTAAAAGAAATTGAAAAATGGGAAGATGATCAAAAAGGGTTATTTTTCTGGGAGAAAATCGGCCGGATTCCCTTTAAATTATTAGATAAGCTGACACCTGCTTTTGTTCAAAAGAAAATTGGTGTTATGCTTGATGAACTGGGAAGCTTCATTCAAAGCGGCGGCAAGTATTTAACACAAAAAAACGGCATTCTGAAAAAAGTCCAGCTGCTTGTTCCGGATGAGACGGTTAGTACTATAAATGATATGAAAAAAGTGCCTTTAAAGGTCATGAACCTCGTAAGCGGGGATCTGAGGACAAACCGGGGAAATGTTGCCACAGTTCAGGGTGCGACAACCGGATTTGGAGGAATTTTCACACTCGCCGTAGACATTCCTGTCCTGCTCGGACTTTCTTTAAAAACGCTACAGGAAATTGCGATTGCTTATGGCTATGATCCTGAAGACAAGGAAGAGCGGATTTTCATCGTAAAGTGCCTGCAATTTGCATCAGCGGATATTGTCGGCAAACAAGCGATCCTAAACGAACTATCGGGTTATTATAACCGCAGCATGGAGCCTGCGGAAATGATGTCTAAACTTCAGGGATGGCGTGAGGTTGTTTATACATACCGTGACCATTTTGGACTGAAAAAATTGCTGCAGATGGTGCCTGTTGCCGGCATGCTGTTCGGAGCATATACAAATCGTTCGATGGTTAAGGATATTGCTGAAACAGGGATTATGTTATATCAGAAAAGAAGAATTCTTGAAAGGCTGGAGTCTGATCCAGCGATGATAATAGAAGAAAAAGGATCTCAGCGCTGACCAACGTGTTCTTTTGAAAGGTGCAAAAAGTTTCGTACAGGCTTCAACTGGTTCAAATGTAAGGTGACTCTTGATTCTAACTGGAAGCTCGAAAAGTAAGCCGAACGAAACCGCTAAGCTAATTAAAAAACTAAATTATTTTTCTGATGTATAAAATTGTTGAAAGCCATCACTTGCTAGTCTTCTATGAAAGAAAACAGAAAAACCCAAGTATAGTTAGTCAGAATAAACACAAACTTTATAGTTTATGCCACATCGAACTAAAAAATATACCTGGGTTTTCTCCTATACTCCACCCTTCGTAAATATTACTAAGCTTCACGGTCATTGGCTATCCCTTTTATAAGATCAACATGCAAAAAAATAGATTTGTTGTTTTTTCTGCTTTCTTCAACACAATGTTCAACTGTAAAAATATCACCGGACATTAAAAATATCGTTTCTACTGCCTTCTGTATGGAGGACATGGTTGAATACGGCGCAGTAATTTCTTGAAAACGCTGTACTTGTGTGTCACAATCAATAAGAAATACTTAACCGAATTTTCAATTTATTGTATAACAAATACCTTTGCCACCATCGTGGAAGTAAAGTTCAAACGCATTATATGAAATTACACAATTACATTAAGGAGGATATATCATGAGGACTATGAAACTTGGAAAAAGTACTTTAGAGGTGCCGGTTGTTTCAGTCGGCTGTATGCGCATTAATTCTCTGGAAAAGGCAGAGGCTGAGCACTTTGTCCAATCAGCACTTGAATTAGGTGCAAATTTCTTCGACCATGCTGATATTTATGGGGGTGGAACATGCGAGGAAATATTTGCTGAAGCCATCCATATGAACGATGATATTCGTGAAAAGATTTTTTTGCAATCTAAGTGCGGTATTCGAGAAGGAATGTTCGACTTTTCAAAAGAACATATTTTAGAATCAGTTGACGGAAGCTTAAAGAGATTGAATACAGATTACTTAGATATTCTGCTGCTGCACCGTCCGGATACATTGGCAGAACCCGAAGAAGTGGCAGAGGCTTTCGATATTCTTAAAAGTTCAGGAAAAGTTCGTCACTTTGGTGTTTCAAATCAGAATCCAATGCAGATCGAATTACTTAAGAAGTCGGTGAAGCAAACAATCGTTGCTAATCAACTTCAATTAAGTATTACCAATGCAAATATGATCTCTAATGGATTTAATGTGAACATGGAAAATGATTCTGCTGTGAACAGAGATGGCAGCATACTTGATTATTGCAGACTGAACGATATTACCATTCAGCCATGGTCCCCTTTCCAATACGGGTTCTTTGAGGGAGTATTCCTAGGTAACGACAAGTTTCCTGAATTGAATCAAAAGATTGATGAAGTCGCGAACAAATATGAAGTAAGCAGCTCAACCATCGCTATCGCGTGGTTATTGCGACATCCGGCAAACATGCAGCCGGTTATCGGCACGATGAATGAAGGCCGTTTAAAGGATTGCTGTAAGGCAAGTGATGTCCGTCTTACTCGCGAGGAGTGGTATGGCATCTATCGTGCTGCAGGTAATGTACTGCCTTAATCAGCATTTTAAACTCTCTCCTTTTCTTATGAAATTATTTATTTTCCTTTCAACACATGACTTTTTCCTTTGATGCTTGTTTCACTATCTCCTTATTCCACAATCCTTTTAATGGAATAACTTATATTGCCATAGAAGCATACATGTCCAATAATCTGCCTAAATATATAACGAATGAGCCCGCCATTTTAAAATGGCGGGCAACTTACATTGCGATATACTGTTTTGTACCTCTGAACAGAACTGTTTAAGCGCTTTAGTTCCTTTTTTTATATTTAGAAGATTAATGCATCAAGTGAATATGCGCCTGCACCTGTTAAAGCTACACCAATTGCAACAGCAAGCAAAGTCAGGTTGAATTCATAGCCATTTTGAGCAGCCCAGAAGCCGTTTGGTGCATGAACTTTAACAATCGCAATAAGCATTGTGCCAGCTAATGCAGCTCCTGCAAGCGGAGTCAGGAAGCCTGCCGCAAAAAAAGCTCCGCCCGCAAACTCAGCCAGGCCGGCAAGTACCGCCATTGCAACTCCAGGTTTAATTCCAATGGATTCAAAGAAGCCCCCTGTGCCTTTAATGCCGTGACCTCCAAATAAACCAAACAGTTTTTGTGCTCCATGAGCCATGAACGAAAGTCCAATCACTAAACGAATAAGTAAAAGTCCTAAATCTACTAACATTCTGATCATCCTTCTTTCAATTATTTTTAATTCGAGATATATTCTTAAAAAAATTTACTCTTTAATTTATATGCAGACCTTGCAAAGAAATTACTTTTAATTAAAATATCTTGAATTCAAAGTAATTATATTCTTTATTTCCTTATCTGTCAATCTCTTATTGCAAGAAAATCAATCTGGAAAAATTCAGACGTTTAAAACATACTGGAAACTGCATTAATGGATATGATGTCATCAATATTAAAAAAATGAGCCGCTTCTGCATGAAGCGGCTCATTTTATCTGTTCTATTGTACAACTGCAAAAGAGAAATCCTGAGTGCCTGACGGAACATTGTAAGCCTGCACTTCAATCGTATAAGACCCGGCTTCCGCATTTGGCAGAATAACCGTTTCTACATTATTTCTTCCATCCCATTGATTGTTGTATGGAGACGTAAAATCGTTTCCTGTGTAAGTTTTTCCGCTTGGTGATTTAATGACAAGGTCCAAATCATTGACCAACGAAACAGATGCTGATGGATTTCCCGGATAATCTGTCCATGCCAAAGCAATTCTCAGCGGTTTGCCGCTTGCAGCATTAAAGGTATAAGCTGCTTTTTCATTTGTTCTGATTGCTTTTGCTTCGTTTGTAAAAGCAGCATTAACTGATTTGTCCAGAGAGACTCTGCCCCAGCCCTGATTTCCGCTTGGATAGCCGAGCCCCAGGTCCTGTGCACCTGCAATCAGAACTGCTTTAATCAGTGAAGGCTTAGGTGTAATCCCTTTATTTTTAATAAAATGCTCTCGCAATAGAGCAACATTTCCCGCTACAAGCGGAGTCGCCATTGACGTTCCGCCCATATAAGCATATTTACTGTTATAATTCGCCCAGAAAGATGAATCTGGCGCGAGCGAAGAACGGGTTGATAAGATAAATGTTCCAGGTGCAACGATATCAGGCTTCACCCTTCCATCTGAAGTAAGCCCTCTAGATGAGAAAGCAGCGATTTGGCTAATATTATCCGAGTACGATCCAAATGACGGACGGTTATTTTCAGAAGCACCGACTGTGATCGCATTTTTAGCTGTGCCTGGTGTGTTCAGTGTTTTGGCATTCGGCCCATCATTGCCTGCTGCAAACAGCACAGTCATATCATCGTTATTGTAGACATATTCGTCTACTTGTTTTGATTCTAATGTATACGCACCGGCTACAGGAGCGCCCCAGGAATTCGTATGGACTCTTGCCCCTGCGCTGTAGGCCTGTGAGAAAAGTGTGTTAAGGTTGCTCGGCAATCCTCCAAGGCCTCCGCCCGCATCCATAATCGACTGAAAAACGAGTCCGGCTTTAGGAGCCATTCCTTTGAATTGAGCATCCCCAAGCACAGATCCTGCTACATGTGTTCCATGACCGTTTGGATCACTGGAATTGTTCGTCCGTCCTAATGCGTATAGTGCTTTAATCTTTCCGCCTTGGAATGCTTCATGCATAGAAGCATCGTTTCTGCCTGTATCAAGGCCGGTATCTGCAACCGCAACTGTCTGGCCTGCGCCTGAAAGTCCATAAGTGCTGCTTGTTGTATTTACCTTCATTATACCGGCTGCCACATCGTTGTTAAGCTGGAACGTATTTTCTTTGGCTATAAAAAGGGTATTTTCCTGAGTGGCATATTCAATAAGTTCTGTAAGATTTTTCTTAACTAATTTTTTCTTCGATTTATTGACGTCTTTTAATTCAACATCAAAGAGCTTGCTGTATCCAGATTCAAATAGAGCTGGATCTAATTTATATAATGGCAGGTAAGCCTTGACAGATGCAGTACCCTTTCCTTTTTTTAAAGAATGAACGGCTTTTTTATCCGCCTTCACCACAAATGCATAATCAGGTACATACTCAATGATTTCAGCACCGGATCCTGTAATTGATAAACGGTCTGCTTCTGTTACTGGACCTCTTAACTGCACGACATAAAGCGAGTTTTTTGAACTAGTCTGCTCAAGCCTTTTCAGCACATTCTTTGGAAGCTTGCTGATATAGCTCTCCATTTTAAACATCGCTTTTCCGCCGGACCGATTATGGCTGCTGAATGATGCATACCCCACTTCTTTCAGCTTCAGTTCCTCCAGCAGCTGCGGTGCAGCCTCCGCCTGAACATTCGGCATAAATACAACACTTCCTGCTACACAAAGTGAAGTTATTAAAGCGGTTAACTTAACACCTTTTCCCAAAACTACCAGCTCCCCCGAGTTTCCAAGATTAGAAGATTTTTCACTTTCTTCTATACTCTTCTAATCTATCACATAAACTTAAGACTGTTATTGGGAAAAAGAATCTAAATATGATTATTAAATTTTGAAAAGGTTTTCTCACATATGAAATCATACTCCAGCCACTGTTGGCAGCATGTCTCATAGAGAGCGCCGAAAGTTCTATAAAGTAAATACTGTGCATAAAAAAAGATCTTCCCTTTTACAGGAAGATCATTTTTATTTTTGTTTCCCAATCATTTCAACAACTTCTTTGACTTCATTCAGCATTAGTTTCCGGGTCTCTTCATCAACATATGGAACCGAATAAATGAACTTGTGGGCAATCGTTTCGATTCCGGAAAAATTCATAATGCCAACATCAAACGAAGCCTGCATGGCCATGGTCAATTGCGGAGGCTTCAAAGACTTCTCAGGCTGCCCTGTAGTCTGGAAAATTAGCGCCTGTTTTTCTTTCAGCAAGCCCTCCGGACCTTCATCAGAATATCGAAAAGCAAAACCGTTGGTAAAAACTCTGTCAAAATACCCTTTTAAAATAGCCGGCATCCCGGCCCACCATGTTGGAAAAACAAAGACAAGAATATTTGCCCATATAATTTCACTCTGTTCCGCCTGAACATCAGCCGGAACTTTATCCTGATAAAAGGATGTATAGTCGTCCTCTGTCAAAATGGGGTTGAACTTCATCTGATATAGATCTCTTTTTCTTACCTGAAAGTTTTTGCTTGTAAATTCTTTTTCCACGGCATCACATATCGCTGCATTAAAGCTTTCCGGATTCGGATGAGCAAAAATAATCAATATATTCATTTCATTCTCCTAAAATCGCTTTTTTATTATTGTTTGCGGAGTATGAGAATATTATGATTTTGTGTGATATTTTTCTATTTTGCAGTTGCCGTCATGGTTATTTATTCATATTTCCCTGGTTCGAGCCAGGAAATATGGATTTTTTTAAGTATCATTAAATTTACCAAGCTTTATTCATGGATCTTTCTCAAAATGAACTCATTTTTTCCAATGCATTCGTCCGCTTTCTATCTTTCACATGGAGGGCAGGATCAAAATAGCCAAGCTGCAGAATGCCAACGATTTTTTCGCCATTTTGAACTCCGATGGCACGGCGGAACTTCGGGTCATACATGTGATTTGGCGTTTTCCATACCATTCCAAGCTCTTTTTCCCAGCCAAGCAGCTGCAGATTTTGAATAAGGGTGCTGATCGCCGCAAAATCCTCTTCCCATATTTTCTGGCGGGGATCTTCAGGCATAATGGCAACTAAAAATGCAGGAACATCTGCAAGCTTTGACCTTACTTTTTCATGTGCTTTTGCTTCGTAGCATGCAAGAACAGTCTGAATAAAAGCTTCCTTCCGCACTCCGCTTACAAATAAAAACCGCCAAGGCTCTCTTAGACCATGGTTAGGAGCCCAGACAGCGTCATTAAGCAGGATTACAATATCTTCTTCCTTTACCTCGAGAGGAAGGTAATTTGATTTGATTGAGATTCTTTCCCGTATTACTGCTGAAATAGATTGCTGTTGAAACATTTTTCACCCTCCAATTGATAACGATTTTCACTATCATCTAAAACAATAGTATCACTCTGTATTTTTTTCGTCAATTTTAGACAAGTAATAAAATACGCAGGCGACTTCTTTATTGAAGGAGAGAAATTGTATTTATCTTCGAGGCTCGATAGGAAGCGGACTGAATGATTTTAAGCTGCTTTTTCCCGTCAGGAAAAAAACTGCTGACCAGATAGTCAACTTTTTGCACCATCACCGCTTTGATGCACTTATTTTAAGGTGGAGGCGTTTTTTTGCTCCATTCGCCGCTTTGAAACACTTTTTTCAGGGTGAAGGCGTTTTTTTTGCTCCATTCGCCGCTTTGAAACACTTTTTTCAGGGTGAAGACGTTATTTTTTGCTCTACACACTGCTTTGATGCACTTTTTTGAAGGAGGGCGCGCTTTTTTTGCGGCATCCACGACCTTTATTAAGCTGGAGGCGTTTTTTTGGGGGCATTCACTTGCTTTCACGCACCTTTATTAAGCTGGAGGCGTTTTTCTGCTCCATTCTAAGCTTTGAGACTTCATGCACTCAAACTATAATTTCCTAAATAAAAAAACCCTCCAGTTAAGGAGGGTATGCTAATTAAAAGAATAGATTTAAAATAAAGTAGGAAATCGCTGCCAATGTAGCAGAAATCGGCAAGGTGATGAACCATGTGATGACCATCGTTTTAGCCGTTCCCCATTTTACACCTTTGATTCGATGTGCAGAGCCTACGCCAAGTATTGAAGATGAAATAACATGTGTTGTACTGACAGGCAAGTGAATAATCGAAGCCCCAAATATAACGGCTGCTCCAGTTAAGTCTGCTGCTACACCGTTAACTGGACGAATCTTCATGATCTTTCCACCAACGGTTTTAATGATTTTCCAGCCGCCGACACTTGTACCAAGTCCCATTGCAAGTGCACATGAGAATTGAACCCACCATTGAATATCTGTAGAGTCTTGAAGATTCCCGGCAATAAGGGCCATCGTGATAATACCCATTGCTTTTTGAGCATCATTTGTACCGTGAGTGTAAGATTGCAAAGCAGCTGTTGCCACCTGAATCGCACGGAAGTTTCTGTTTGTTTTTGTCAGGTTATTGTTTTTAAAGACAACTTTAAAAATACTGTAAACAATATAACCGATTATAAACGCTAAGATCGGCGAAATAATAAGTGCCTGAAGGATTTTCAAAAACCCTGAATAGTTTAGAGAATTAAATCCTGCCGCAGCAATCGCAGCACCTGCGATTGAACCAATAATCGCATGTGAGGAGCTGCTTGGAATTCCATAATACCAAGTAATTAAATTCCACGTGATGGCTGCAATAAGTGCAGCTAATATAACAACAGATCCATTTTGCAGCGTAAACGGGTCAACGATGTCCTTTGTGATCGTTTTTGCAACCCCTGTAAATGTCATTGCACCGACGAAGTTCATGACAGATGCAAGGATGATTGCCTGTCTTGGTTTTAGGGCTTTAGTTGATACAGATGTTGCAATTGCATTTGCCGTATCATGAAATCCGTTAATAAAGTCAAACGCTAAGGCAAAAATAACAACAAGAATGGTAAGAATTAATATAGTATCCATAATATCGCCTCTTACGCGTTCTTCATGATGATAGTTTCAAGTGTGTTGGCAACACCTTGACAGCTATCAGCAATTTCTTCAAGTGTTTCATATATCTCTTTATATTGAATGATTTTAATCGGGTCTTTTTCAATTGCAAATAAATTTTTCACAGCTGTACGCAAGTAATTATCACAGTTTGACTCAAGTTCTTTTAGACGGATAGCATGAGTGCGGATATCGCTTAGCTTTTTGTTTGAAAGCAAATCAATTGATTTAGCAATTTCGATTGTACACTCATTAATTGTGTCAACAAACTTTACCATGTAGTCAGTCGGCTGTGTAACAGAATACATTTCAAACAATGCAGCAGAATGTTCGATGCCGTCTAAAACATCGTCCATAATCATTGCGAGCTGAAGAATGTCTTCACGCTCAATCGGAGTAATGAATGCTTTGTTCAGTTCCATGATGATGGTATGAACAAACGAGTCGCCTTTTGACTCATAATCCTTAATTGTTTCTGAGAATACTTTTAGATCATTGGCATTATTGATTTTGAAATCAACAAAATACTGCCCGGTTTCTTTTAAGTTCTCAGATATCTGACTTAACATTTCAGAAAACTTATCTTTTCTTCTTTTGATAGCCATTGCTTATTCCTCCATGGAGCCATATATTTTTGTTTTTCTCTCTTTTATTTGCAACTTAAAAAGTATATACGTTAATGTCGAATCCGAAAAGACTTTGTCGTTAATTTTTACAATATCTTTACAAAGTATTAATATTAGTAAAATATTTCTATGGTATTGATTTCTAATTCAATTTGCGAAATTTTTAAAAAACGCAAAAAAAAGCGGAAACTCCGCTTTTTTTTTACTTAGCAATTGAAATTTTTGCAGGTTCAGCGTGTTCAGCCGGAGGATGAAATTCATTTTCCATTTTAGAAACAACAACAGTTGCAACACCATTTCCAATGAGATTTGTGATCGCCCGGGCTTCAGACATGAAACGGTCTACTCCGAGCAGTAAGGCGATGCCTTCAACCGGAATCATCGGGAATGCAGCAAGCGTTGCTGCCAATGTAATAAAGCCGGATCCTGTTACTCCTGCCGCCCCTTTAGATGTCAGCATCAGAATTCCAAGAAGGGTCAGCTGCTGCCAAATACTGAGATCTATTCCGTATGCCTGTGCAATAAACATGGCCGCCATTGATAAATAGATTGAAGTGCCGTCCAAGTTAAAGGAGTAGCCTGTCGGAATGACCAGTCCCACAACAGATTTTGAGCATCCGTATTTCTCCATCTTCTCCATCATCTTTGGAAGTGCGGATTCTGATGAAGATGTTCCAAGTACAAGCAGGATCTCTTCTTTAATAAAAGCGATAAATTTTGTAATGCTGAAGCCATAATATTTTGCAATGGCCCCTAAAACAAAGATGATAAATAGGAACATGGTGATATAAACAGATCCCATCAGCTTACCGAGAGCAACAAGCGATCCTAATCCAAATTGTCCAATCGTGTACGCCATTGCACCGAAAGCCGCGAATGGTGAAACTTTCATGATCATGTTTACTACACCGAAGAAAATATCTGTCAGTCTTTCAAACAAAACGACAACAGGTTTTGCTTTTTCCCCAATCGCTGCCATTGAGATTCCAAACAAGACAGCAAAGAATAAGATCGGGAGCAGTTCTCCCTCAGCCATTGCGCCTACAACATTCTCAGGAATAATGCCGACTACAAAGTCAATGAAACCATGACTTGTTTCTTCTGCCTGTTCCGTATACTGAGATACATCTCCTCCCTCAACGGCATCTGTGTTGAAGCCTTCGCCAGGCTTTACAATTCCTACTACAATAATTCCGATTGCAAGCGCAAAGGTCGTCACAATTTCAAAATACAGGAGGGCCTTGCCTCCGATTCTTCCGACCTTCTTTAAGTCACCCATGCTGCCAATTCCGATTACAACCGTAAAAAAGATAATTGGCGCAATCACCATTTTAATCATTTTAATAAAGACATCCGCTAAAACTTTCAGCTCAATCCCAAAGCTTGGAAACAAAAAGCCAACAGCAATACCTAAAATAATTCCGATAATGACCTGAACCGTTAAATTCTTAAAGTTAATTTTCATAGTATCCTCCATCCCTTTTACTGATAGCGCTTACAAGAATACCTTTATATTAACTGATAATTTAGATATCATTCCGTTTTGGTGTTATTGTTCTTTTTGGTCTTTTTGGTCACCAGAAAAGCCGAACCGCCCGTTTAGCTCCGGAAAGGCGCTTTTTGCCTTAACTGGCGGATCCTTTCTGGCCGAGGAGTTGGACGGTGGAGCCAGACATCACGAAATGCGGTTTCCGCCTGTTTACATACAACAGACAGATATGGATGCTACCGAAAAGTCCAGGTTTGACTTTGAAGCCGCACGCTTCACCAATCTCTTTATAGCGAAAATGGCGATTTTTATAGCAGATTTATTGACTTTATTAGCCGTTTTCTTGATGTATTTAGCCATTTTCAGGTTTTATTTAGCCAAGTGATTTTTTTGATTTCTTCTAACTTTTGCTTATTTAGTCGTTTTCCTTTTCTATTATCATTTATTCTGTCATTTTAGCTAAATCTTGCCGAATGCTTCATTAATAGAAAAACCGCTGCATTACAGGCAGCGGCCAATCATTTATTATCGTACATTCCGAATATCCTCAATCCACCGATCCCCATATTCAGTGGAATACGTTTCATAAAGCGGCTTGAACACCTTACGCCATCTATCTTTTTCGGCTTCACTCAGTTCATGGATTTTCATCTTGGAATTTTGTTTCATTCTAATTAGCTGTGAGTCATTCATCTTTTTTGATTCTTTAAACATCCACTCAGTCGTTTCATCCATGGCTTTTTGAATTTGAGTTTGCAGTTCAGGTTCCAGACTGTTCCAGAATTCTGCATTCATTAAGACAGAATAGCCTAAATAGCCATGGTTCGAAACCGTCATGTCTTTTTGCAGTCGATAAAATCCTTTTGAATAAATATTTGAAATCGTGTTTTCCTGTCCGTCAAATTCATTTCCTTCCAAAGCGATGTAAACATCATTGAAGGAAGAAGCTTTTGGAATGGCACCCAGCAATTCAAACTGTTTTGCAATTGTATCACTTGGCATTATTCTAAAGCGCTGTCCTGAAAAATCCTCAGGCTCGATCAACGTCCCGCTGCTGCTTGTCATTTGTTTGAAGCCATTTCCCCACAATGCGAGGCCCTTAATATTTTCAGTTTCAAGTTCGCCTAGCAGCCGTTCTCCAACTTCTCCTGTATAAACGTTTTGTACATGCTGCTCATCCTGAAAAATAAAAGGCAAATCAAGCACTTGCCATTCAGGGATGACCTCTGTCATTTTTGAATAAGAAGGAGCAATCATTTGAACGTCGCCCTTTTTAAGCGCATTCAGCTCTTTTTCATCTGAATACATAATTTCGTTCGGAAAAACTTCCACCTTTATTTTTCCATCAGTCCGGTCTGCAATAATCTCAGCAAATTTTTCTGCAGCCTGTCCCTTAGGTGTATTTTCAGCAACCACATGACTGAACTTAATGACAATTTGATCACTCAAACCATGCTGTTCATCGTCTTCTTCTATTTCATGCATAGGATCATGTGAAAAAATTACCACTAAAAAGAGCACAGTTAAAAGACTAGCGCTAATAAACCATTTCATACTATCCACCGTTTCAACAATTTTTTAGTAGATTCATTGTATCATGAGATTTTGGTGCATGTTACAATGAAAGATATTTTATTCTTCAGAATAATGAGGAACCAATATGAGA
The DNA here is from genome assembly GCF_030817055.1 of Bacillus sp. V2I10. Taxonomy (NCBI): domain Bacteria; kingdom Bacillati; phylum Bacillota; class Bacilli; order Caryophanales; family Bacillaceae; genus Bacillus; species Bacillus sp. V2I10. The sequence continues at coordinate 4,956,924 of NZ_JAUSYV010000001.1, forward strand.
CGAATTTCAATCTTATGGAAAATTACTGGCTTAATCTTCTTTATATTAGGGTTTTCTCTTTTTCTGGCAGGAATTGTTTTATTCGGCAATTATATAAGCGGAAAAGAAGAAGAGTTAAAGGCGCGTTCTTTCGTAACAGCGCAGACGATCGCTGAACTTCCTGAAGTGAAAGAAGCTCTTGAAAGCAGACAGAATGATCTTAATAAAGTAATCGACCGCCTAAGAATCATCAACAACGCAAATTATATTGTTGTTTTAAACATGGATCGTGAAAGACTGACACATCCCGTACTTGATATGATCGGTACCCGCTCACAGGGAAACGATGAAGGCCCGGCCTTTGCAGAACACTCCTACACATCTAAGGCAAATGGAGAAATCGGAACCGTCATGCGTGCATTTGCCCCTGTAATGAACGATGACCATGAACAAATTGGAGTCGTCCTTGCGGGATACAAACTTCCAGTCTTTATGGAAGTTCTGCAAAGCCTTGTGTTTGAAATCTTCATCACATCAAGTCTCTCTTTATTATTTGGGGGCTGGGGCGCCTGGATTCTGGCACGGCAAATTAAAAGACAGATGTTTCACCTCGAGCCACATGAAATTGCAAGGCTCCTTGTCGAGCGCACTGAAACATTTAATGCCATGCACGAAGGTGTAATAGCTATTGATACGAATGAAAAGATTACTATTTTTAATAATAAAGCCATGAAAATGATGCGGATTAACGGTCACGTGATTGGAAAATCCATCAGAGAAGTTATTCCAGATACCGCCTTGCCTGAAATTCTCAAGCTTGATCATGCGATATACAGCAAAGAGCTTAATGTCGGCAACCTGAACATTTTAAGCAATCGGGTTCCGATTAAAGTAAGCGGCCAAACGGTTGGAGCTGTGGCCATTTTTCAGGACAGGACCGAAGTGAAAAAGATGGCGGAAGAATTAACAGGCGTACGAGCTTTTGTAAACGCTTTACGTGTCCAAAATCATGAATACAATAATAAGCTCCATACGATTGCAGGTCTGATTCAGCTCGGGAATCACGAAAAAGCGCTCCAATTTGTCTTTCAAACCACTGAAGAGCAAGAAGAACTGATTCAATTTTTGAGTAAAAACATCAGAGATGAGAGCATTGCGGGATTGCTGCTCAGTAAAATCCGCCGGGGAACCGAACTTGGAATCAGCGTGGAAATTGATCCCAACAGCCAGTTTAATAGGTTCCCAGATAAGCTTGATCATCATGATTTTGTTCTCATCCTAGGGAACCTGATTGAAAATGCATTTGATTCTTTTAAACACCATCAAGGTCCCTTCCCTCATATTTTTATCAGCATTGAGCAGGATGCAGATATACTGACACTCTTAGTCGAGGATAATGGAAGCGGAATAAAAGCAGCAGATTACCCCCGCATTTTTGAACAGGGCTTTTCTACAAAGGGAGGCCGGGAACGGGGAATCGGGCTTTATTTAGTCAATCAGCTTGTTCAGCAGGCAAATGGCACGATCATGGCGGAGTCTGAAGAAGGGGCGGGAACAAGCTTCACAGTTACATTTTATATGGAGGAGATTTGATGCAGGTCAAACCAGTTTCCGTACTTCTGATTGAAGATGATTTAATGGTTCAGGAAGTGAATCGGGAGTTTTTAGATAGAGTGAATGGTTTTGAAGTTATTGGCATCGCATCAAATGGTGCCGAAGGCCTGGAGCTTGTGCGAAAGCTTGCTCCTGATCTGATTTTGATTGATATGTATATGCCCAAAATGAATGGTCTTGAGACCATTCAAGCCATTCGGGCTGAAGGACATGCCTCTGATATTATTGCGATAACGGCCGCAAGTGATATGGAAACAGTCCGAAATGTTCTGCTTCACGGAGCCGTTGATTATTTAATGAAACCATTCAAATTCGAACGGCTGAAGCAATCACTTGAAAACTATTCAGCCTACCGCAGCAAGCTGAAAGATAAATCCCGGCTGACACAAAATGAACTTGATTCCATCAGGTTTCAAAAAGAAGAGCCTAAAGAGAAAAAGGATTTGCCAAAAGGATTGCATGAGGTGACTCTCTATAAAATTCTCACCTATCTCACAAATCAAAGCGCTCCTGTTTCAGCTGAGAATGTAGCCTCAAGCGTGGGAATTGCCAGAGTAACAGCAAGACGATATCTTGAACACCTTGAACGAGAAGGAAAATTAGAGATTGATATTCAATATGGCGGTGTCGGGAGGCCTGTCAACAAGTATCTAATTTCAAAAAGAGTATAAAAAAGAGATGCAGCCACACCGGTTGCATCTCTTTTCATTATTGCGGCTAATAAGCAGAAATCCGGATGATTGTAAGAAAAAACAGCCGAAACATCCTTTATTTGGCCAAGCCAAAAAGTGGTTTGGCCGTATCTTTTCACATTTCGGCCGAAAAATTTTATAAACCAGCCGTATAAATTCAAAAAATGGCTGATAAATTTATCATTTCAGCGGTATGAAGTGATTCAGCTGAGCTAAACGGGTGATTTCGCTTTTCCTTGTCCAGCTCCGCCTCCTAACCCCTCGGTCAGAACAAATCGGCCTGTCGGGGCTGAACAGTCGGCTCCGCTTTTCTTATGACTTAACAGTAATTTTCTCAAGCGGCTGAGCATTTCCGTAAACCGGATACTCGCGTTTTGTCGGTGCTGCCCAATTAGCTGCATTCACTAATACTTTTTGAATTTCTTTGTTATGGTATGTCGGGTATGTTTCATGGCCAGGGCGGAAGTAGAAAATCTTTCCGTTTCCTCTTTGATATGTGCATCCTGAACGGAATACTTCTCCGCCTTCAAACCAGCTGACAAATACTAATTGATCTGGTGCCGGAATATCAAAATGCTCTCCGTACATTTCTTCTTTTTCAATTTCGATGTACTCGCCGATTCCTTCAGTAATTGGATGAGAAGGATCAACAACCCATAGACGCTCTTTGTCGTCGGCTTCGCGCCATTTTAGGTCACAAGATGTACCCATCAGCTTTTTAAAGATTTTTGAGAAATGTCCTGAATGAAGAACAACTAAGCCCATTCCTTCAAGTACACGTTTTTGAACTCGCTCAACGATTTCGTCAGTTACCTCATCATGTGCAAGGTGTCCCCACCAGAAAAGAACGTCAGTCCCGCTTAAAACTTCTTCTGTTAGCCCGTGCTCAGGCTGATCTAATGTAGCAGTCTCAGCATCAAACCCGTTTTCTTTTAATAAGTTAGCGATGGCGCCGTGAATGCCTTCAGGATAAATTTCTGCTACTGTTGGATTTTTTTGTTCATGGCGGTTTTCGTTCCAAACTGTAATTTTCATTGTTAAATCTCCCTATAATAAATTATTTTTAATATTTAATCTAATCTATCTATTTCAATATACAATATTCCAGCCTATTAATTAAGCCAAATTATTTAATTGACCCTTTCATTACTCCGCTGATGATCCATTTTTGTGCGAAAACATAGACAATAATCATCGGAATCAGTGCAAGCAGATACGAGGCAAATGCCAGGTTATAGTCTGTGCTGAACTGTGATTGGAAAATATACTGCACAAGCGGCAATGTTGCCATGTCGCTGTCGCTCAGAACGACGAGCGGCAGCAGAAAATCGTTCCATGCCCCAAGACATGTAAGGATGGCCACAGTTGCATTCATTGGTGCAAGCAGCGGGAAAATGACCTTCCAGAACACTCCCCAAGTTGTTGCGCCGTCTACTATTGCAGCTTCTTCCAATTCTTTCGGAATGGATCTTATATATCCTACATAGATAAAGATATTGAAAGATAGATTGTAGACAATGTACAAAATGACTAATCCCACAAGATTATCCATGCCCCACAATGCTGTTTGTCTTACGATTGGAAGCATAATGATCGGGAAAGGGATGAACATCGCACTAACAAAATAGTAAAATGTGAATTTATAAAACTTTTTATGCATGTTGCGTGCAATCGCATAAGCGACCATAGAATTCGTCAGGACAGTAAAAATAACGACTAATACAGTGACGAAAACGCTGTTTTTTAATGCATTGAAGAAATTCGTCATTTCTATCGCTTTCGCAAAGTTGTCAAAAGACCATGACTGCGGCAGAGCAAGCAAGTTTCCCGCAAGCTCCTGCGGTGTTTTAAAGGCAATGGTAATGGTTAAGTACAGCGGCAGGATAATGAACATTGCTCCTAAAATCAAGAGTATGGTGACAGGCCAGTTTGTCTTTTTGCTGATCATCAGTTGCCCACCTCTCTTTTTTCAAGAATCTTAAGCTGAAAGATAGAAAAGATAACAATAACAATAAAGTAAATGACCGCATTTGCAGACTGATAGGCAAATTCTCCGCCCTGAAAGCCGCCTCTATAGATCAGAAGCGAAATCGATTCTGTTGATTGACCTGGTCCTCCGCCTGTAAGGGCAACGATCTGGTCAAAAACCATCAGAAAACCTTTCATCGACAAAATCATATTAATTGTAAAAAATGGTGCAATCAGCGGAAAGGTGATTTTCCAGAACTTTGTCCAAATTCCAGCACCGTCAATGCTTGCAGCTTCATATAAATCCTCAGTAATGGTTACAAGACCTGCAAGGTACAAGATTGTATTGAACGCGATTGCCTGCCAAACAGCTACGATGACGATACCAACCCAGGCAAGGTTCGGATCACCCAGAATATTTTTAGATAATGCCTCCATTCCAAGGCCGCCTGCGATATCAGGCAGAAAATGCGTGAAAATGAAGTTGAAAATAAAACCAACGATCAGAATACTTAAGATATAAGGCATGAAATAGACAGCTCGAAGTGTTTTTTGAAACTTAATTTTTGCATTAAGCCCCATTGCCACAAGCAAGCTGAAAAAATTCACAAGAATCGTGGAAATAATGGCAAACTGAAAGGTGAAGCCGTACGCATTGAGTGCTCTTTCATCCTTAAATACATTCAGATAGTTTTTCAGACCGACAAAGTTCCACTCCCCGTATCCTCTCCAGTCCGTAAAACTGTAGAATATCCCCTGAAGGGCAGGATAGGTATGAAAAATAAAGAATAAGAGAACGGCAGGAACAGTCATGATGAGGAAAACTTTGTTTTTATTATTCATTGATTTATCTCCCTTCATAGAAATGCGGAACCGCCTGTTTAGCCCAGGCATGGCAGATAAGGATTCACCTGAAAAGTCCGGTTGTGACTTTTTCAGTGAATCTGTTCTGACCGAGGGGTTAGGCGGTACAGCTGGACAAAATAAAAATTATTAGCGATCCTCAACTTTCTCCCACTCTCTATCCATTTTCTTCAAGAAAGTGCTTTTCTTTTTCTCGATCAGAAATTCCTGAAGAATGTTTTCTGCTCCCATTCCTGCAGGAAAATAGTGATCTTGGAAACTGGTGATTTTTCCTTTTTCAAAGTTTACTTTTATTCCTCCGAAAACGGGATCCTCCTGATACACTCCCTTTATTGCAGAGAAAGCCTTTTGCTCATCAATGTAACGTTTTGCAGTCTCTTTCTTCAGCATAAACGCAAGGAATTTTTCGGCTTCTTTTTTGTGCTCGCTGTCTTTGCTGATGGTCAGCAGAACATCAACACCTGAAACAAGTTTGTTTTGCTCTGGGTCGTTCTTTACAGGCATCGGAAAAACGCCAAGTTCTGCTTCAGGATTTGCTTTTAAAATCTCAGGAATCGCCCAGTTCCCCTGAATATACATGACACCCTCGCCTGCTGCGAACGCATTGTTGCCATCGCCGTAGGCAATTCCAAAGTTGTCTTTGTGTCCGTATTCTGTAAGGGTCAGCATCTTGTCTGCGACTTCATCGTAGCTCTTTACAAATGACGTCTGTCCAGAGCTTTTCTTTTCTGCAAATTCTTCACCTGCCAGATTTCCTCCAAGAGAGTTCAAGGAAATCATTCCAGTCCATGCATCTTTAAGAGTCAAATAGATTGGTATTTCGCTGGCAGCTTTTGCTTTTTCCAATACGGCGATAAATTCATCCCACGTTTTCGGAACTTCAAGGCCAAGCTCTTCAAACTTCAGTTTGTTATAGATCACCGTGTTTGCGTTTGTCGCATATGGCAGTCCGTAGACCCCATCTTTATCAGGGCCTACTAAGCGGTCAATCATGTCCAGATAGGAAGGCTGGATGGAATCGATAAGATCTGTATCAGCAAAATCCTCAAGCACTCCTGCTCTTCCCAATTCACCGTATGTAGCATTTCCTGCAATCAGCATAACGTCAGGAATGTCATTCTTAATAAGCTTTGTCCGCAGCACGGTTTCTGCTTCCGGAGGAGAATCAAATTTGATCCTGATATCTGGATTTTCTGCTTCAAACTCTTCTATCAGACCTTTATATGTATTGATATTTTCAGATTTGTTGGAGAAAAGATTAAGCGTGACTTTCCCGTCCGCTTCTTCCCCTAAAGAGCATCCCGCTAATATGGCAGCCCCAAGCACCATGCCTGCGGCGAGTGCAGTAATTTTCTTGATCATTCATTTCGCCTCCCAGTTCAGAATAAGTAAACGTTTACTCTTTTCAGCAAAAAAAATTGGCGCTCTTCCTGCGTAAACGTTTACGTCATTTACAAAAAAGAAGAAGCTATTCCTCTTTTTTTATTACACTGCTTCTTTCCTTAATGGAATGCGGCATAATCCGGCTTTCTATGAGCTGATTGCCATTGATCATGTCAAATATCATTTTTGCTGCCTTTTCTCCCATTTCATAAAAGGGCTGAGCAAGTGAAGTTAACGGGGGTATCGACATTTCGGCAATACTCAAGTTATCGTAGCCGATAATCGATAATTCCTCGGGTATTCTTATGCCCTGCTGATAAGCTTCTGAAATCGCTCCAAAAGCAATTTCATCGCTTGCCGCAAAGATAGCTGTCACTTCAGGCGCCTGCTGTCTCATTTTCTTTAATCCTTCTATGCCGTCAGCGAAGGTAAATCCTTCACTGCAGACAATCTGGCTGTCATGAACAGGCAAACCGTGATCTATTAATGCATCCTTAAATCCATCAATTCTTGGTTTTCCTGCTATAAGATCATTTTGATTTCCGCTGATCATGCCGATCTGCGTGTGTCCTTTTTTAATTAAGTACTGAGCGGCAGAATACGCCGCATGCCTGTCATCCACTTTGACGTATGGCACTGAATAAGCACGTGATTCCGTCGATAAAAGGACTAGGGGAATATTCATTTTCTGAATAAATTCATAGTATTCCTCTTTTAGAATTTCACTCGTGAAAATAATTCCGTCAACACGCTTTTCATTAAGCAATTGCAGGTATTTCATTGTTTTTGAACCATTGGACTCTGTATGGCAGACAATCACGCTTGATCCAAGCTGATGAGCTGCTTTTTCTATTCCGGCTAACAGTTCCGTTACGAGCATACTTGAAAGAGCCGGAAATAATACACCAATTGTCGACGTTTTCTTATTGATAAGTCCTCTTGCAATGGCATTTGGATGGTAGTCCAATTCTTCAATCGCTTCAAGAACCTTCCGTTTTGTTTTTTCAGAGTAACCCTTCTGATTATTCAGAATTCTTGAAACGGTAGCAATCGAAACATTCGCCTTTTTTGCTACATCTTTGATGGTATAATTCATTTCCCACCTTCTCCCTGCTTTCACGTAAACGTTTTCGTAAATTTATAGTACCACCTTATGAAAGCATTTACAATATGGTAATAATTAATTTTTTTCTACCCTTGAGAGATATCAATTCTTGAAACATACTTGAGCATTTGCATTTGATTCACAAAGAAAGAGCCCGCAATGGACTCTCACTTCTTCTACTTCCACAAAAATCTGCCGACTTCCTCATCGACTTCTTTATTCTCATGCAATCCATTATGTGTAGCTTTCTTCGACACGATGACTTGTTCCCGGTAATGATCTGAAGCGACTACATTTTTTAAGGAAGTTGCACTCTTGACTGAGACCAGACCGTCGCCATCTACTTTTTTACTGATTTTACCTGCAATTGAGTAAACTTGTGTATTTGGATCAAAGTTATCTTTTTCTGAATATAATTCCTGAATCGCCTGTGAACCGGCAATTAAATCATGCTTTTTCTCATGATATCGTTTTTCAAATACTTCCCTCTGAATGCCTTTAAAAGGAGTTCCGATTGTAACGAGCTTTTCTACTTTAAGAAACTCTTTATCCTGTCTTGTTTCCTGAATATAATTGACAGAAACTAAGCCTCCCATAGAATGTGCAACGATATTAATTTTATCGTAACCATATTTTTCTTTTAAAAGTTTAAGAATATTGCCGAGTTCTAAGCTTGTCTTCTCAAAATTCGAATCGTTGTCTTCAAAATAAACCTGGATAAGGGGATTTTTCACTTTTTCGTCTGTCAGGGACTTACACTCCGCGACTCTCTTATCAGAGGTGCAAACAAGAGTTTTTTCTCCCCATTTATAATCCGACTGAAATCTTTCCATCATGCCTTCGAACGAATTCAGCGTGCCTCTATAGCCATGCACAAAGACCGTCGGCGTTCCTTCGTGCCCTGCATCACTGGCTCCATTTGAAATCTCAGGCTTTATAGTCTGAACGATAAAAACGATTGCTGCTAAACTGAAAGCTGCTATAAGTGCGATATTCTTTTTTAATTTCATTTATGGAATCCTCTCGTCTTCTGCAATTTTCTCGTCGTAAGCTATATGTATACCCTTTTTTTTTACTTTAAAACGGGCAACTTACCGGTTATTTTAGATAACCGAAATCTCTGCTCTCTATCTATTCTGTGTTTTTTTACACCTTAATTTTGCTTGCGAATTAAATACCCTTTTTTGCGAGTTGAACTGGAATTCCTGCGAGTTGGAGTTGCATTTTCGCTAATTGGCCAGCAATTTTTGCGAGTTGGGCTCCCCGGTACCACTCTTGATGCTCTATACACAGCTGAAACTCTTTCATTTTATGCTGTATCTTTTTTTAACTGGCCAACGGCAGCTAGAAATAGGCATTATTATGAGGTTTTTCATTGGAAATTTGAGCCTTGCGAATTGAATGCCCCTTTTTGCGAGTTGAACCGGGATTCCTGCGAGTTGAAATTGCATTTTCGCTAATTGGCCAGCGTTTTTTGCGAGTTGGGCTCCCCGGGTGCCAGTCTTGATGCTCTATACACAGCTGAAACTCTTTTATTTTATGCTGAATCTTTTTTTAACTGGCCAACGGCAGCTAGAAATAGGCATTATTATGAGGTTTTTTCATTGGAATTTGAGCCTTGCGAATTGAATTCTTTTATTTTATACTGAATTTTTTTTAACTGGCCAACGGCAGCTAGAAATAGGCATTATTATGAGGTTTTTTCATTGGAATTTGAGCCTTGCGAATTGAATGCCCCTTTTTGCGAGTTGAACCGGGATTCCTGCGAGTTGGAGTTGCATTTTCGCTAATTGAATAGCGATTTCTGCGAGTTGAGGGATTTAGTACCGTGACTGACGCTCTGTATAATGCGTCATTTTCCAGCTTACTTTCAGCCTGCATTCAATATCTGGCCGGAAGCTCCCTATCCTTTGCTTCTTTCCCCCTTTTTAGGCGATAATAAAAGTGAGATTTAGAACAGGAAGGGATCTGCTATGAAGAATTTAAAATTAAGTCTTTTGTTCATTGCTGTTGCTGCAGTCATTCTCGCAGGATGCAACCGTCCGCAGCTTAAGAATGAAGATTACAGTATGCAGGGTATATATAACGGAACTTGGGTAGACCGGGTAAAAGTGAAAGAGGAAGGCAATTTTGCCATCGTCAATTTCCCAGAGGATGGACAGGTTGCTGAGCTGACACTTGGACTGAAATCGAAGGATAACAAGATTCTGCGTGAGACCAAAACAAAAACGACTATTCACGGAAATGGCGATGGCCCTTTTAAAATAGAGGATCCTGCACTTGAAAAGCCGGTTGAAGGAACGATTTCCCTTCGAGGAGACGAAATTGTCATCAGCATTAACGGTCTTGATGAAAATCAGGAAAAAAAGCTTGGTCTTCATAACGGAACGAAGCTGTACAGCAAGGTCGATTATCAATTGAAGTAACGAATGGCATTAGCGATGCAGGATTCTGTTCATCTGCTGATGCTCTTTTATTTGGCGCCTGAATATAGGGAATCGTAAGGCGTTCCGTCAAATAAAAAATGGCAATCTGATTGTTTTGAACAATTTTTTCAATATAGGCAGATTCCATGATGATATTAGGATCTTCTGCTTTCAGAGCTGTCTCATTCACTTTATCTTTTAAGTACATCCATTCTGCTTTTGTATGAAAATATTGGCCTTCTTCAAGTTTTTTTACATAATGGCCAGCACTCTAATGTCCTCAGGTAAACCTATCATTAGGCCGCGGATGACCGTTTGGTATGCATGCTGTAAATTGGCCTTTTTCCCCGCCGATGTTCCCACAATTAAAGCAGACCCAATTTGATCAAAAAAAAGAATTGTATTTTCCTCGAGATAGGGTCATTTAACCAACCCATTTGTTTTTAATTAGTATGTATCCTGCATTCTTATATCCTGTTTTTAACAATTAAGCTGCTTTTAAGGTTTCGATAACAATGTGTAAAACTTCAGCTGATAGACTTGTGAGAGTGCAAGAATAGGAGCTGACTAAATGAATGCATTTTCAGAACTGCTGCATGTAAATTGATGATTTCAAGACATTTTGGAGATCACTCGCAAGCGGAGCAAACTTATTGTTTGCTGCTCTGTTTTTTGTCGGTCTCGCCGGAAATATAGGTGACACAAAAAAAGAAATGGAAACATGCAGGAAATCCTTAACAAATACACTGATTTGAATTAAGGTAATGAAGGACAGAAAGGGGAAGATTTCCTTGATTCATACATGCAAAATTCTATTAGTGGACGATGAAGAAGCCATTATCAAGCTCGTCCGAACTGTTATGCAAAAAGAAGGCTTTTTACATATAGATGAATCCTTAACGGGAGCAAGCGCTCTTAAGGCAATTGAGAATAGACAATATGACTTAATCGTGCTTGATATCATGCTGCCTGATATAAGCGGATTTGAGCTTTGCCCGCTTATTAAACAAAAAACAGATGCGCCAATTATTTTTTTAAGCGCAAAAAGCAGTGATCTCGACAAATTATCAGGCTTTGCATATGGAGCTGATGACTATATTACAAAGCCTTTTAATCCTCTAGAAGTTGCAGCACGCGCTAAAGCTCTTTTAAAACGCACCATGCCTCAATCCAATCAAAAGACTGCTGCAGAGGAGCGGTATGAGTATGAACGCTTCAGCATAAATGTTTCTTCAGCAGAACTGACCGTAGCGAATCGGACAGTTGACTGCTCCGCGCAGCTTTTTCAGCTGCTGATTTTCTTCTGCAAACATCCAAATCGTGTATTTACCAAACATCAGCTTTATGAAAACGTCTGGAATGAGCATTACATGGTCGATGATAATACGGTAATGGTCCACATCAGGAAGCTCCGAGAGAAAATTGAAGAAAATCCAAGTCAGCCGAGATACATCAAAACAATCAGAGGTCTTGGCTACAAATTTGTGGATGACAGGGTCAAACCATGAACTTAAAAAGAAAGCTCACTCGTTTTTTTATTTTTCATATGATTGTCTGGTTTATTCTCTTTTTGACCATCACGGGAGCATCACTCGCGATCTTGATGACACAGGATTTCAATAACATGCTTGAAAAAGAAGTGAAACGCATTGACCCGCTGTACATAGGAGATATTTTTCAGTTTTCAGATGATAACATCTCGCTTGACAAGTCTGCCAGAGATGCAATTAAAAAACAGAATGGCTGGCTGCAGGTAATTGATGAGGAAGGGGCCGTAGTCTTTTCGTACTTGACACCTTCTTCCATTCCGAAAAAATATTCTCTGCAGCACTTTTTTGCAGATGCTGAAAGATCCTTTCACTATGACCAGACGTATTGGATGCTTCACCAGGAAGAAGATTCCTATATAGTCCTCTACGGAAAGCATTCCGCTAATACCGATCTGATGTCTGACCTTAAAGATAACGGCCTTTCATTTAATGAGAAGCCAGTGCTTTCAAAAGAAATGCAGGCCGATTTTTCAAAACAAAAAGCCTGGCTTGCGGTTTATGATTCTGAGTACTCATTAATTTACTCTCATAATAAACAAAATAAAAATCTGCCAAAATACTTCGAGATCATGTCTTATAAAAAAGAACCGTGGAATCATAAAACGTCTATTTCCACTTATGCCGATCCGGCAACCGGCTATAAATATGTCATTGGTTCGCCAAATAAAGAGTACTTCCCCGACGATCAGTTTGACAGCAGTCTCATGATCTCTTTATTCAAATGGATAATCGTTTTCGTACTTTTCACTGGAATCTTATTTTTTATTATCTCTATCTGGTATTCAAATAAGCTTGGAAAGCCGCTGCTTCATACGATTCTATGGCTTGAAAATCTCGCCACTGGACGATACGCGGAACCTCTTTCTAAAAAAGGCGTCCGGGCAAGCTCGAGACAAAACGGAAAGTTAAAAAACTCTTTTAGAATTTATCACGACATTATCTACTCTCTCAATGTGCTTACCTCTAACTTAATTCAAAAGGATAAAGACAGGGCCATGATGGATGAAAGAAGAGAAGGGTGGATTACAGGACTGTCTCATGATTTGAAGACGCCTTTAAGCTCGCTTTACGGCTATGCATATATGCTGGAGTCTGATCAATATGACTGGACAAAGGAAGAGGTTCAGGATTTCGCAGGAATTATGAAAGACAAAGCAAGCTATATGACATCTTTGATTGAAGACTTCAATCTGACCTATCGGCTGAAAAATAATGCTCTTCCGCTTCATATTGAAACAGAGGAAATGAATGAAACAATCAGAAGATCCATTGTGCATTTTTTAAATGACCCGCTTTATCAAGAACGGGAAATAGATTTTCACCCTTCAGAAGATGAAATCTATTATCCTATTGATAAAAGATGGTTTCAACGCATTATTGAAAACCTTGTTGCTAACGCATTCAAGCATAATCCATCTTCAACAGAGGTTGGAATTTCGATGAAAAAAGAAGAAGAGTACTTCTCTATCCTGATTAAAGACTCTGGCAATGGGATGGATGCGGCAACAAAGGATAATCTGTTTGACCGTTATTTCAGAGGAACAAACACAGAAGAATCAACAAAAGGGACCGGACTCGGACTTGCCATTGCAAAGCAGCTGATTCTTGCTCATAATGGCGAGATCGCCGTCTGGAGCGAGCTTGGCAAAGGTACAGTTATTACGCTTAAATTCCCGCTTTAAATTCTTTTCCAGGCCCGTCCACTTCAGGAACGGGCCTGTTTCATTAGATTTATTTTACAATCTGAAAATGATGTTCATTTTACAGACTCTATGCTATTTTTTTTATAGTGGATTATTCCCCTGAAAACAGGAGATTCCCGCCATTTATTGTAAGCGCTTTATACTAGTTTGTGCAAAGGGGGCTGTTGTATTTTATGAAAAGAAAGGATTTGATTTACAGCTTATTTAAGCAGCAGAGCAGGGTCTCCTATTCTGCCGCTGAAATTTCAGAATTGCTTCAGCTTGACCGTGCAAATGTAAGCAGCGATCTGAATAAACTCGTGAAAGAAGGCCTGCTGTCAAAGTCTTCATCAAGACCTGTCGTTTTCTTTTTAAATGCTGATCGTGATCTGGGAGCTGATAAACTCAAGGGAAGTTTATTAGACTCTTTTCAAAAGGAAAACCGCAGTTTACGGACAGCCATTGATCAGGCTAAATCAGCTATTCTATATCCTCCACATGGCATGCATACGCTCATTTTCGGTGAAACAGGCGTCGGAAAATCCATGTTTGTATCCATCATGCATAAATTTGCGCTGGAAGCAGGCCGGCTGCATGAAACGGCTCCTTTTGTTGTCTTTAATTGTGCGGACTACGCAAATAACCCTCAGCTTTTGCTTGGCCAGCTGTTCGGTGTAAAAAAAGGTGCCTATACAGGTGCAGTTGAGCAAAAAGGGCTGATTGAGAAAGCAGACGGCGGCATTTTGTTTTTAGATGAAGTGCATCGTCTTACACCAGAAGGACAGGAGATGCTGTTTACATTTATTGACGGGAGCACCTACCGCAGACTGGGAGAATCAGAGAATGAACGGACGGCACAGGTTCTCATTCTGGCTGCTACAACAGAGGATCCTGTCTCTTCCCTGCTCGGGACATTCAAGCGGAGAATGCCGATGTTTATCACACTCCCCCCGCTTAGGGAACGCTCCTCTGAAGAACGGCTGCTGTTAATAAAACGCTTCTTCACAGATGAAAGCATTCGCCTGGGGAAAGAAATCTCAGTCTCAACGAATACCATCAGGGCATTACTCTTTTATCCTTGCACAAGCAACATTGGCCAGCTGAAAGCAGATATTCAGCTGACATGCGCTAAAGCCTATGCCGACTATGTCACCAATAAAAAACAAAGTATTCATATCCGGTCTTCAGACCTGAACTGGTATATCAAAGAAGGTCTGTTTATTGAAAAGAAAACGAAGCACACTCTTATTCAAATGAATGAACAGTACACATTCAGCCCGACTGAGTCTTATTCGGTACAGAGTCAGCCTTCGTTTGACCATTCTATCTATGAACATATTGATATGAAATATGAGGAACTGAAAAATCGGGATATTGATCAAGCAGAGCTTGCGATGCTGATGGACCATAACATTCAGTCTCTTTTCAAACAATATTTAAAACAAACGATTCAGCAGATGAGCAAAGATAACCTCCAAAAAATTCTGTCAGCTGAGATTGTAAAAGTCAGTGAAAAAATCATTCATTTAGCTGAAAAAAGATTAAACCGCACATTTAATGAGAAGGTATTTGTAGGCTTGTCCCTTCACCTGCAAACCTTAATGCAGCGTCTTGAATCCCACAAATCAATCTACCATCCCAATTTAACGGCGATACGCGAGCAGTACCGGGATCAGTTCAATGTGGCCATAGAAAGTATGAGGCTCGTAGAGGACACGTTTTCGATCACGATACCATTTGATGAAGTTGCGTTTCTTACGATGTTTTTCGTTGTCGATTCTGATGAAACGCCAAGCTTTCAAACCGCAGTCTTCGTTTTGGCGCATGGAAATGGAATTGCAAGAGAGATGGCCGCCGTAACCAACCATCTGCTTGGAAATGAAGACGTCACTGGCATTGATATGCCGCTCCATGAATCGCCTGAGGAATTTTTGCAGCGTGTTAAAAGAGAAATGCAGCCTCTGAACCATTGCACCGGACTGCTCCTGTTAATCGATATGGGGTCTCTTGCCTTCATCGGAGAAATGATTGAAACGGAGTTTTCTATTCCCGTTAAAGTTATACCTATGGTCAGCACCGCCCATGTCATCGAAGCATCACGAAAAGCAAGCCTTGGCTATCACTTGGATGAGCTCTACGAGGATGTTAAAAATTTAACACCGTTTTATATGCAGACTCAAAAAGAGAAGCGATCAAACAGCAAGACGCTGAAATCAGTGATCCTGACCGCCTGCTTAACCGGTGAAGGCAGTGCGATTGCCATTAAAAATATCCTTGAAAATTATCTGCATTTTAATAAAGAAATCATCGAAATTTTGCCGATCAGCATTTTTGACCGAAAAGAAATGCAAAAGATGCTGACTAATATATCAAAGGAGCGCAGCATCCTCTGTGTAGTCTGCAACTTTGACATTACCTTGCCTTACAGAACCATTCATGTCCAGGATATCCTGAATATGAAAGAGATCAAGACGATTCAAGAGCTGATTACTCATGAAGAAACGTATATTAAAATGGCTGATGCCCTGCAGCAGACTCTCACAATTGACGATGCAGGCGAAGTCATTACAATTGTGCGAAACGTTTTAAACGATCTCCAGCTGCAGACAAATACATATTTAAATCATGAAAGTCTGATGGGCATTGTTCTTCATATCAGCTGCATGCTGGACCGGCTCCGGAAAAATCAGCCGTTTGTCAGCTATCCTGATAAAGATGCGAAAATCAATGAACATTATCTTCTCTATTTAAAAATCAGAAAAGCGCTCAATAAAATCGAAGAAGCTTATCAAATTGCCATTCCGAATGATGAAGTATGTTTCATTATGGATTTCTTATTAAAAAATGAGAGCAGTGCTACAACTGAAAAAACGTCCGTCTGATATAATCAGACGGACGTTTTTTAATTATAAAAGCAATATTTGTAAATAATAAGACAATTCTAAAACAAGGTAAAAGATTAAAACGAAGGGGTTAACCAATGGAGAGAAATTATGCAATAGACTTTATAAAATTTTTTGCGATCTTTGCTGTAGTAGTGATACATACTTTTCCATTAGATAGTCAGATTGGATTATTTATTCTTGATAACCTTTCTAGATTCGCAGTTCCTTTCTTCTTTGTTGCTTCAGGTTATTTGTTCGGAATTAAAATATTAAATACCAGAGAGTCTGTTGTATATTTCAAAAGGTATGTTATAAAAATAGTTAAAATTTACGTTTGCTGGCTCATTTTTTATACAATATACGATGTTCTCGTCATATATCTAAGTGACCTTCTAAAAAATACATACTTATTTCCCTCAACTATTATGGTTAGTATGAGTAAAGCCTGTTGCATTTGTCAAACAATGTTTTATTTGATTTTATGTCATATTGAACACTATTTTGTTTGTAATAAATTGCAGCTCTCACTGAATTTGACGTTTCCTCTCACAATGTTCATATTTTCCTCTGACGCCGATCGTAAGGAAGCTATATGCTGAATCCCCGTTGCAAAATTACCTAATTTGAATATTAGACAGCAAAAAAAGCTGAAGTGATTCTTCAGCTTTTTTTTGTATCTTTTGCAGTTTCTTCTGTCTCTAAAATCACTTCCTTCTTAATACACTATTCGGCACACATTAATTTTCTTATATCCCCTTCATTAGTTTCATTTGGACGTTTTGCTCTTGATCAGCAAGCTATACACGTCGAGATGCCATTAATATAGACAGTTCATTGCTTCTCTGCAAGCAGTAGGAAGAACCCTTTAATAGAGCTTCATCAATATAAGCAGGATGACACATGACTTCAACACGAATATCCCCTTGATATGATTCTTTCAAATCATTAAAATAATCCGGACTTAAATCATCACCGTAAAAAGTATGCACAAATACATCAGAGAACGCTTGCAGTCCTTCTTTTTCCCCTTCCCAAAAACGCCTTACCGGCAAATCATACTTATTTGCAAGATTCATTATAACCTGTTCTAGTACTGGCCATGAATGAACATGATGATGACTGTCAAGATGAGAAGGAGTAAGGCCAAATGACAAAAACCGCTGAATTTGCGTCTCCCATTCATTCTCAACTTCGGCAACATTTAAATTCTGATTTTTGTTAGGATCATTCTTAATCTTAAAGTAGCCGTTATCATCTATTAAAGAAGGTACTTGATCGCTTACAGCCCTCCCGCAAGTAAGCGTTAAGTGAATGCCAATCTGCAGCTCGGGATGCTCCTTAGCAAGCGAAACGGCGTGCTGTACACCAGGCATATTCACCATCATTGTCGCTGAATTTACAATACCATCTGTATGTGCATCAATGATTCCGTAATTTACACCCCGTGAATAACCAAAATCATCTGCATTGATAATAAAATGAGGCATAAGATTCCTCCTGTCTTCTGATAAGGCTATTTTTGCATCGTTATTTTTTTGAAAATGACAGACCCCATTTTCTTCGCCAATACCAAACTTGAAAAATACCATTAACGATAAGATACTTCCTTGAAAAACTGCGGAAGGTGTTCTTTATGCGCTTCTAGCATTTCATCAAGGATTTGCTTTGCCACACGGTCTGAAGGAACGAGAGGATTAATGGTCATAGCGAGCAAAGCCGTTTCATAGCTGCCTGTTACTGCTGCCTCTGCCGCTACTCTTTCAAACGATTTAATTTGCTGAACTAGCCCGTTAACAGCCACAGGCAGCTCGCCCACCGCAATCGG
The DNA here is from genome assembly GCF_030817055.1 of Bacillus sp. V2I10. Lineage (NCBI taxonomy): Bacteria > Bacillati > Bacillota > Bacilli > Caryophanales > Bacillaceae > Bacillus > Bacillus sp. V2I10. The sequence goes on from NZ_JAUSYV010000001.1 coordinate 4,974,897, forward strand.
CTTCGGACCTTCTTTTGTAATGATGCAGTCCACTTCTACTGCTGAGTCAAAAGGAAGACTTGTAATCGCTCCATTATTTTGAACATTCACTGGCTGAATGTCCCCTTTATTATTGTAAATGGAGTTAATTAAGCTGCAGGCGGCATCACTGTAATACGCTCCTCCGCGTTTTTCCAGCTGCGGCGGCTTGATCGAAAGATTTGGGTCTTTATAAAGTTCAAACAGATCTTCTTCAAGCTGTTTCACGACTTCTCCTCTGCACCCTTTTACAGCTGCTTCTTCCTTCTCTTGCTCAAGCATTTCCCTTGTTTTATAGTAATAGCGGTGATATGGACACGGAATTGCCTGCAGCGCTTTCAAAAATTGAGGCTCCCATTCAAGCGAGGCTATGTTTTGCATCGACATTTGCTGATCCTCGGCAATCAGTTTATCGATAATCTCCGCTGTTTTGTCCTTCCCATCTAAATATACACGCAATCCGAATACCATATGATTCAATCCTGCAAAATCAATTTGGATTCTCCCGCTTTCAACATTCAGGACTTTTGCAATGTGCATCTTCATCCCGATTGGAACATTGCACAAGCCTACTACCTTCTTAATCTTGCTGTATCTTAAAACAGCTTCTGTGACCATTCCTGCTGGATTAGTAAAGTTAATCAGCCAAGCATCCGGACAAAGTTCCTCCATATCACGGCAAATATCAAGGATGACTGGAATCGTCCGAAGCCCTTTAAATAAGCCGCCAGGACCATTCGTCTCTTGTCCGATGACATTATATTTAAGCGGAATTTTCTCATCCAATATTCGGGCATCTATGGAGCCGATACGCATTTGGGTCGTTACAAAATCCGCACCTTTCAGTGCAAGTCTTCGATCTGTTGTTAGAGAAACCTTTATTGGAAGTCCTGCTTTTTCAATCATTCTCTTGGCCAATTGTCCGACAATCTCCAGTTTTTCCTTGCCGGCTTCGATGTCAACGAGCCAGATTTCCGATACAGGAAGCTCGCTGCAGCGTTTGATAAATCCTTCAATTAATTCCGGTGTATAGCTTGAACCGCCGCCAATCGTTACAATTTTCATCACATTCACCTCATTAAAATTAATAAGAAAAGCGCAAGTGCCCGTTTAGCTCAGTCATGACAGAGTTCTGGCAAAGGAGCTGGGCAAACTAGACATCAATGCGCAAAACTTTTATTTCCCTATTACTAAAAAAAAGAAAGGAGACACAAGCAATGAGTTTCCAAATTCAGTGTTGAGACAAAAAAGAGGAATCATATGGACTCTATAAGTAACCAAATCCAAGATAGAGCCTGAAAAGAGGAATCATTCGTACCCTATGAGTAACCAAATCCAGGATTGAGCCAAAAAAGAGGAATCATTCGCACGCAATGAGTATCCAAATTCAGTGTTGAGCCAAAAAAGAGGAATCATATGGACTCTATAAGTAACCAAATCCAAGATAGAGCCTGAAAAGAGGAATCATTCGCACCCTATGAGTACCCAAATCCAGGATTAAGCCAAAAAAGAGGAATCATTCGCACGCAATGAGTATCCAAATTCAGTGTTGAGCCAAAAAAGAGGAATCATATGGACTCTATGAGTAACCAAATCCAAGATAGAGCCTGAAAAGAGGAATCATTCGCACCCTATGAGTAACCAAATCCAGGATTGAGACAAAAAAGAGGAATCATTCGCACGCAATGAGTATCCAAATTCAGTGTTGAGACAAAAAAGAGGAATCATATGGACTCTATGAGTAACCAAATCCAAGATAGAGCCTGAAAAGAGGAATCATTCGCACCCTATGAGTACCCAAATCCAGGATTAAGCCAAAAAAGAGGAATCATTCGCACGCAATGAGTATCCAAATTCAGTGTTAAGCCAAAAAAGAGGAATCATATGGACTCTATGAGTACCCAAATCCAGGATTGAGACAAAAAAGAGGAATCATTCGCGCGTTAACAGTGCGTTCTCCTTCACTCTTTTTTTCAGTTTTTTTCTTCGATCTTTTTGTGCAAATAGATAATCTCATGTGTCAGCTCGCGGACCGTGATCGTATTCATCAAATGATCCTGGGCATGCACTAAAAGGATGGACACTTCTGCTTTCTGACCGCGCGCTTCCTCTTGAATAAGTCCTGTTTGAGAATGATGAGCCTCTGTCAGCTCTTTTTTTGCCAGTTCAAAACATGCTTCCGCTTCTTCAAAGTTTCCTTCTCTTGCATATTGCATCGCTTCAATTAGTGAACTGCGTGCATTGCCGCTGTGAAGAATGATTTGGAAGGCCGTTTGTTCAATCGAAATGCTTGCTGTCATGGTCTTGCTTCCTCCCTTTCATTAAACAGATAAATTGTTATTGCCCGCTGCTGTTTGTTCTTTTATTTTTTTCGTATCAATCCGCTCCTGCATGATGACAAATGGCAGATAGATAGCAATCGAGATAACAAGATTGATTCCTGCCATAACGGCTCCTGATAGATGGGCTCCAGTTGCAAGGTAACCGCCGATAATCGGAGGTGTAACCCAAGGAATGTTCGTAACAACAGGATGGACAAGACCAATGTCTATGGCTAAATAAGATGTAATCGTCAAGACGATTGGTGTTGAGATAAATGGAATGAGCCAGATTGGATTCAGCACAATCGGCAATCCGAATAAGACAGGTTCGTTAATCTGGAAGACTCCCGGCGGCATGCCGAGGGCTACAATTTGCTTGCGCTTTTTCGAAGCAACAAGCAAGGCAATTAATAGTCCAAGAGTTGCTCCTGATCCACCTAAGAAAACAAAGGCATCGAAATATGGACCTGCCATAACAGCATATTTGCTGAGATCATCAACCCCGGCAGCAGCCAGGTCAATATTCTTGTTTCCAAGCTGTGTAAATAAAGGCGTTGTAATTCCTCCAAGAATATTTGGGCCATGTAAACCAATTGCCCAAAACGCATGAATAAGAAACGCAAGTAAAATGGCAAACGGCAGAGAATCGGCTGCATTTGTAAGCGGTGCAACAAGCACTTGGTTCAGCCAGTCATTTAAATACATGCCATTTGCTGCTTTTCTGAATAGCAAACCGGCAAGACCGAACACAAAAATGGTAATCATTCCAGGAACGAGCTTTGCAAAAGCTCTTGCAACTGCCGGCGGTACACCATCTGGAAGTTTGATGACTAAAAACTTCACTCTGGCCAATCTGACAAAAACTTCTGTTGCAAGAAGAGAAACTACGATTCCTGTAAACAAAGCAGTAGAGTTTAAATACGTATTGCTGATAAAGCCCCATGCGTCCCCTGTTTCAGGTTTATCTGCAATCGTCAGTGTTACTTTTGCAACTTGCGGAACAAGGACGAAAAATGATGCCAGTGCAACAAGCATGGCTTCAAATCCATCGTCATCATATGACCTTGCAAGTTTATAGGCAATTCCAACGACAGCAAATACTGTCATGAACGCAAAGGTGCCCCACCATATATCTCCGCCAAGAGTTGTCCACGTATCCCCGAAAATCCATACCATCATTTTTTGATAAGGTGGAATGGCTGCGCCTAAATTGTTAAACAGGACGGCAAACGAACCGATCATCGTTATAGAAATCATACCAATAAGTGCATCGCGAATCGCTAATAAATGACGGTTATTTCCAAATTTAACAGCACCCGGAAGAATATACTTTTCAATAAACTCCATCATCATCTTTCACCCTCAATCTAAAAGTATATAGAATCTATCTTTTCGCCAAGCCTGCAGCAGTCTCAAGGACAGCCTTGCCGTCCATCATTCCGTACTGAATGGAATTGATGACTTCGACCGGTATACCCTGCGGCTCAGCAATCGCTTTCATATTTTTCAGCAAAAACCTTACTTGAGGACCGAGCAAAACAACATCCGCCTGTTTCATTTCTTCTTTTGCTGCGTCACCGGAAACTGCCCAAATTTTTGCTTCAATCCCTTGTTCCGCTGCTGCTTTTTCCATTCTTGTCACTAGCATGCTTGTTGACATTCCTGCTGAACATACAAGTAAAATATTCATGGTTTCCCCTCCATTTGTTTTTCTCTTTCACTTATTTATAATGCAAGTCCTGTGCCAACTCTTCAATTCTCTTATTTATCAAGCCAGTAGGATTATTGTGTTTTATTCATTTAAGAGTGTGTTGGTTTTAAAAGCAGCAGTGTGTTAAGTCTTTTTTGCTTAGTGTGTAATTTGCTCTTATCTTTGTGTCGGAGAATAACCGGGGATTTTCAGGAGGAATAGATTCATTGTTTTATGAAGGAGTTAAGGTTTTGCGAATACTAAAAGCCTAATTTCTCTGAATGTCATGAGAGAAATTAGGCTTTCGTTTCTTCTAATTATTTGTTCAATTGAAAGTGAAACACTTTCTATAAATTCCCGATTGAAAGAAATTTTGTTTCTAAGTATGGCTCGATGCCTTCCGTACCGCCTTCGCGTCCAAGGCCGCTTTCTTTCATTCCGCCAAACGGCACATGTGCCGCAGAAGGAGCACCATCATTCCATCCGATAATGCCAAAATCTAAATGTTCGCTTAAATAGGTTCCGATTTTGTAATCATTGGTAAAGAAATACGCAGCAAGTCCGTACGGCGTACTGTTCGCAATTTCTACAGCTTCTTCAATTTCTTTAAAACTCAAAATCGGCGCGACAGGACCAAATGTCTCTTCCTGCATGATGTTCATGTCTTCATGAACGTTTTGCAATACGGTAGGATAGACAAAGAAATAACCCTGTTCAATGCTTGCATGGAATTGATTTCCCGTAAGTACCTTCGCCCCTTTATCAAGAGCATCATTGATTTGTGAAACAATCTTGTTAAAACCTTTTTTATTGATAATAGGACCTATTTGAGTATCTTCATCCAGACCGTTGCCTACTTTTAATTCTTTTACTTTCTCTGTTAGTTTTTGAGAATAGTCTTCAAGAATATTCTCATGTACTATAATACGATTGGCACATACACATGTTTGTCCTGCGTTTCTGAATTTAGAAGCAATGGTTTGCTGGACAGCGAAATCAAGATCCGCATCCTCCGCAATGATGAGAGGAGCATGTCCGCCTAATTCCATCGTGACATGTTTGACCGTATCGGCACTGTTTTTGATTAAGGACTTTCCTACAGGAGTAGAACCTGTAAATGTAATTTTTCGTACATATTCACTGGAAGTAAATAAGTCTCCCACTTCTTTGCCCTCACCGATCACATATTGAATGACATCCTTTGGGATCCCTGCTTCATGTGCAAGTTCAATTAACTTAATAGCGGTTAAAGGTGTATCTTCTGCAGGTTTCACAATAAAGGTACAGCCGGCTGCCAGTGCCGGGGCTGCTTTTCTGGTCATCATTGCTGCCGGGAAATTCCACGGGGTAATAGCAGCTACTAAACCTATAGGCTGTTTGCTCACGATAATTCGTTTTGTTTCTGAAGACGCTGGAATGGTACGGCCATAGATGCGTTTGGCTTCTTCTGCATACCAGTCGATATAGCTTGCGGCGTAGTCGACTTCACCTAATGATTCTTTTAGAGGTTTCCCGTTCTCTAAAGTCATGACTTCAGCGATTTCGCTTTTATTTTCCTGTATTTTTCGTGACCATTCTTTTAACAATCTTGATCGTTCATGAGCATTTATTCTGGACCAGCTTTTAAAGCTTTCATGCCCTTTTTTTATTGATTGTTTAATTTCCTCTTCAGAATGGATGCTTACTTCTGCAATCATTTGCCCTGTAGCAGGATTATTTACTTTGAATGATTCCGGCATTCGTATTCATCTCTTTTCTATTTTCTTTTAGACTTGTGAAATATAAAGCAGCTCCTATTAAACACCATACAGCAAGGATGATCCATTCCATCGGCCAGACAAGAGCAGAAGGCATTCCGGGCAAATAGAAACTTAAAAAGACGAGGCTTAATATGATAGCAAGAGTTCCTGCTGTTTTCCAGTATTTCACTTTATATGGACGTTCTAAATTCGGTTCTGTTTTCCGAAGTTTTAAAAAAGCAATAGACACGATCAAATAGCCGACAACAATTCCAACGCCGCCTGCATTTACAATCCAAACGAGTGCCGGCCTGCCTAAGAAAGGGGCGATGAATGCCAGTACACCCAGAAAAAGAATGGCGTTTGTCGGAGTTTTATATTTTGGATGGATATGAGCAAACCATTTAGGAATCATATCCCGAATGGCCATCGCATAGAGAATCCGGCTGCCGCCGATAATAAAGGCGTTCCAGCTTGTGACGATTCCTGCTACGCCGCCAAGGACAAGAATGGTGCCAAACCATTGATTCCCGAATAAATTCACCATGGCATCAGCTGTAGCTAATTGGGAACTATTAATCTGTGACTCTGTTAACCCCGTTGAAACCCCAAATACTATAAATAAATAAAAAACGACCGAAGTGATAATTGAAATGATCAAGATACGGCCAATAATCTTCGGTGGAGCGTTAATTTCAGAAGCGACCTGCGGAATGACATCAAAGCCAACGAATAAGAATGGAATCATAACCAATACGGCCATCGTACCTCCCGCTCCGTTCTTAAAAAGAGGCTCAAGGTTAGCTGTATTCCCATTTTTAATGGCTCCAAATACTAATAGGAGTCCAACCGCGACAATGGCAACAGTAAAAACAGACTGGAAAATGGCTGCCGGTTTTATCCCAAAGTAATTTAAAGCCGTTAAAAGAACAGCACCAACAGATCCAATCAGGGCCCAGGTTAAGTAAACATCCCATCCCCCCAATGTCCAAAGAAATACTTGATGCTGCACGGGATAAATATAATCTAAAACGGTAGGAAGCGCGACGGCTTCGAAGGTGATAACAGAAACATAACCAAATAAAACGGCCCAGGCAGCTACAAATGAACTCCGCTTCCCAAAAGCACGCAAGACGAAAACCAATCCTCCGCCGGTTTCTGGAATAGCTGCTGCAAGCTCTGCATAAGTTAAGCCAATGAAAATAACTAATAGCCCGCCAACCAAAAAGGCTATGATGCTTCCTAAAAATCCGGCTTTAGATACCCATTCACCTGAAAGAACAACCCATCCCCATCCCAGCATGGCACCCATGGCTAAAAATAAAACATCTACCTTCGACATTGACTTCGAAAAACTTTTCTCCATCTAATTCCTCCCTTCTTTTCTTGAAAAATTATTGAAACGCATCTTTTAAAATTGTCATCCCTTTTGATAATTCCTCATCCGTAATCACTAATGGCATAAGGAAACGAATAACATTGCCTTTTAAACCAGCAGAGAGCAGCAATAAGCCATTTTCATTTGCGTACTTTACAATTTCGGCTGTCTTCATTTTATTAGGCAGCTTATTTGTGCGGTCTTCCACAATTTCGACTGCAACCATAGCACCTAAACGGCGAATATCTCCCATGTATTCATGTTGTTCATATAGTTCATTTAAAACGTCTTCAATTTTTTGTCCAAGCAGTTCTGCCTTTTCCGCCAATTTTTCTTCTTCCATAATTTCAATAACCGCCAACGCAGCAGCGCATGCGACTGGACTTCCTGCATATGTGCCTCCGAGTTCTCCCGGATCGGCTACATTTAACATCTCCATTTTGCCGACGACACCGCTTAATGGCAAACCGGCTGCCAATGATTTTGATACCGTCATTAAATCAGGTGCCACATTAAAATGCTCAATGGCAAATAACTTGCCTGTTCTTCCAAACCCCGTTTGTATTTCATCTGCTACGAAGACAATTCCGTGTTCCTGACAAAAATCATATACGGCTTGTACAAATTTAACAGGAGGGATAATAAATCCGCCCTCACCCTGGACAGGCTCCATGACGACACAAGCAACTGTTTCAGGTGCAACAGCGGCAATGAAGAAGTCCTTAAACTCTTCTATCTTTTGATTGATATACGCTTCTTCCGTCATTTCATTTGGCTTTTGATAGAGATAAGGAAATGGGGCTTGATAGATTTCTGGAGCAAACGGTCCAAATCCAAATTTATATGGTTTTACTTTGCTTGTCATCGTCATTGTTAAATTCGTTCTTCCATGATAACCGCGGACAAAGGAAACAACAGCTTGTCTCCCTGTATAGCGCCGGGCTATTTTGATTGCGTTTTCCACAGCTTCAGCACCTGAATTAAATAAAATAGCCTGCTTGTCAAAACTGCCTGGAGTGATGCGGCATAATTTTTCTGCCAGATTAATATAGCCTTCATACATCATCACATTAAATCCCGGATGCAAAAATTTATCGACTTGGACTTTTACTGCCTGGGTTACTTTTGGATGACTATGCCCTACATTCAAAGTGCCGATCGCACCTGCAAAGTCTATCCATTCATTCTGATCAATATCTGTAACTGTTGCACCGGAAGCATATTGCGCAATGTTCAAGTTCCCATTGCTCACACCTTTCGGGATATACTTCCTTCTTTTCTCTTGTAATTCTTTAGTAGTTGAGTGTGAAGTTATCATAATTATCCCCCTTATCAGAATTTATTCATAATTATGATAACTATCTGGTATAATGAAAAGTACCAAAAAGAAAATATTTTAGGTACCAGATAAGAGGGATATACATGATTTACTTTTCAATCGATAAAAAAATGGATACCCATTTTATTTATCAGCAGATTTATAAAGCGATCAAGGCCAATATTCTAGAAGGAAGAATGAAGCCTGATGATAAGCTCCCGTCTAAAAGAAAATTTGCAAAACAATTAGAGGTCAGTGTCAATTCAGTAATGAATGCCTATGATCAATTATTGGCTGAAGGATATATTTATCCCATTGAAAGAAAGGGTTATTATGTCGAAAATATAACCCAGTTTATTGATCAAAGAAAATCAGTGAAAAATGCATTGCCGGGTGATTTAAGGGAATGTATTTCCGGCAGCGATGATAGATTATCCCTTTCTCATATGACCTCAAGCTTATCTTTATTTCCATTTAAAGAGTGGATGCGATCTCAGGAAAAAGCCATTAAGAATCACACAAGAGAGCTGTCTGAAATGCCCCATCCTCAGGGGCCTTACATAGTAAGGAAATCGATTTGCCAATTGATCGCTTTAACACGAGGGGTAATATGTGAGCCAGAACAAATTGTGATTGGTGCAGGTACAAAAACATTAGTCCGACAATTAATGGAGCTCCAGAAAAAAGAGACTATCATTTCCATGGAGGATCCTGGATACTCAAGACTCTATCATTTACTGAAAAAGATGGAATTTGATATCCACCCTGTAAAAATGGATACAAAAGGGATTGATGTTAAAGAGGTGGAATTGTCTAAAGCGAATTTTGCGGTAGTGACGCCCTCGCACCAATTTCCTACCGGTAAAATCATGGCGATTTCCAGACGCATTGAACTATTAAACTGGTCGATTTCTTCTGATGACCGGTACATTATCGAAGATGATTATGACAGCGAATTTAAATATAAAACGGATCATATTCCCTCTTTGCAAAGCTTAGATCGAAATCAGCGTGTCATCTATACAGGCACTTTTTCCAAAACCATGTTTCCTGGGCTGCGGATCAGTTATATGGTGCTTCCGCCCAATTTATTAAGAGAACATCGCAAGTCTTATGCTGATTTAATTCAATCCAGCAATACACTGAGCCTATTTACGATGTATTACTTTATAGAAAGCGGCGAATACATCCGTCATGTTAAAAGGATGAATCATCATTATGAGATAAAGAGGAAAACGTTAATCAAAGAACTGCAGCACCGATTTAAAAATAAGGTTTCTATAGAAAATGTCCCCGCCGGGCTTCACTTTCTTGCACATTTTAAAACGGAACTGGATTACGGGGAAATTGAAAAAAGAGCAATCGAAGAAAACCTGGAAATCTATACAATGAGGCGTTTTATGCTCAAACACAGTTTAAAAGAAGAAAACAGAATCAGTCTGGTTCTCGGATTTGCCAATATTCAAGAGGATAAAATAAAAGAAGCGGTGAATCGGCTGTATCTGATATTTTCCTAGATGTTTTTAATTTCAACTAAAAAAATCCAAATCAGATGCGATTTGGACTTTTGCTCATTATAAGCCTAGAGTTCATTTTTTTCTTAGCAAGCTACTTCTTTAACATGGCAGTAATTTCTGGCACCTTTACTTCCTTGGCAATTGAACGGGCAGTTTCATCTTCGCTTGTGACATAATCAGGATCTGCCCCTGCATCCAGCAGAAGTTCAACCATTTTCACATCTCCCTCATATACAGCAGCAGTAAGCGCTGTTTGCCCATAGCCGTCTTCTAGATTGATATCGGCATTTTTCTCAATAAGCATTTCAGCCAAATCAAGATTGCCTGAGTAAATGATATCTACAGTAGCCAAATCTCCATTTTCTGAAATGATGTTTGGATCTGCCCCATGTTTAAGGAGCAGCTCAACCATTTCAGTGTTGATGATCAGCTCTTCTTCATACTCATCTGATGGTGGATAACTTGCATACATAAGCGGAGTCATGCCAAATGCATCCTGAGCGTTTACATCTTGACCATCTTCTATTAGCTCTTCTGCACGCTCTAAGTCATTTTCTGACGCTGCAAGCATAAGCTGGGTTGTTTCCTCGCTGTCCAGCATAAAATCACTGTAAAGGCTTGTGTCAGCAAGCCTTTGGATTAAATATACGCTTGATGCGCAGAGAAGCAAGATCAATGCAAGTGCCCCTGCTAAACCCGCTTTAAACCATGCAGTCGTCTTAAATGAGATAGATGGATCATGCTCGCCAAATTTCACATTTAATTGATGAATCCGCTTTGGCAGAACAGGGTGTGTAGATAATTTTTCACTAAACCAGACAAACAGGTTTTTTTCGCGGCTGCTTTCTTGCAGATAATCAGTCTCGTTAACATGTTTATATAGCACTGAACCAATAGCAAGGACAGTCAATGCGCGTTTTGAGGCATCCAGGTCTTCCGTGTAATAATGAGCAATGGCATCACACGTATACTCGCAGGCTCTTGAATAGGCGCTGCCGAGGAACGGCACCCAGTTTCCAAACAGAACGAAGAGATTTTTTAATAGATGATTTCTTTTAATATGTGCAAGCTCGTGCGCAATCACAAAATCAAGTTCTTCTTTTCCTCCCTTTACGTGCAGTTCGGCTAATCCCGAATAAAGTACAACCATGTTTCTCCCCAAAAACCTTGTCGCAAACGCATTCAGCATTCCCTCCGATTCAATGATAAAAATATCGGGCAGCTTCTTCATTTCCATTTTAACTGCAAGATCATTCACCTTTGTATAAATCTCAGGAAATTGATAAGGGGTAACCTTCACTCCATTGCCGCGGATCATTCCGATTGAAAGCAAATGAGCAATGAGCGGGATCAGTATAAAAGGAAGTAAAATTAAAAGTCCGACTCCCGTGAAGATAAATAATAAATACATCGGGATACTGATTAAAAGCAGGATAATAAAATAAATATGTTCTTTTCTGTGTATATGCTCTGACATTCGACCCTCCGGATATATGTAATTTCTATATGCGATATGAACTATCCTATTTTACCTATTTTTACGCTTGATTGAAAGGTCATTCTTTTATAGAAAAGCAGAAAAAGAGGACGATGTTTCGTCCTCTTTTTCTATGCATACATCTGCTCTTCATCTTTCCGGAAAAACCCTTTCATCGCGTGGAACACATCGACTTTTTGCTTGAGGATATAGTGGCGGAATCTTTCATCAGAGATATTCTTATAAGCGGACATTAAAGTAGAATGGCGATTGTACTGATTAACTTCCCCGTATCCAAACATGTTTGAAACCTTCATCAGTTCTCCCACCAGCTTGACGCAGCGGGCGTTGTCAGATGTTAAATTATCTCCATCTGAAAAATGGAAAGGATAAATATTAAAGCGGCTCGGCTGGTACTTTTCTTCAATAATTTCAAGTGCTTTCCGGTAAGCAGATGAACAGATCGTTCCGCCGCTTTCCCCTTTTGAAAAGAAATCTTCCTCCGAGACAACCTTTGCTTCTGTATGATGGGCAATAAATTCAATTTCTACTTTTTCATACTTGGAGCGTAAAAATCTTGTCATCCAAAAGAAAAAGCTTCTCGCCATATACTTTTCCCAAATACCCATTGATCCGCTTGTATCCATCATCGCTAAAACAACAGCGCGTGATTCAGGCTTCACAACTTCATTCCACGTTTTAAATTTTAAATCCTCAGGATAAATCGGATGAAACTTTGGTGCTCCTGATATCGCGTTGCGCTTATAGGCAGAAAGCATTGTTCGTTTTTTATCAATATTTCCCATCAAACCTGTTTTTCTAATATCATTAAATTCAATATTTTCTACAACAATCTGGTCTAACTCTTTTCTCTTAAGGTTCGGCAGCTCAAGCTCTTTGAACAGCGCCTCCTCTAGCTCCATCAGCGAAACCTCTGCTTCATAATAATCCTCGCCAGCCTGATCGCCTGCTCCCTGCCCTTTTCCGGGACCATTTGCATTCTGCTGAGAACCATCTCTTGCTACAACATCGCCGACTTTACTGTCTCCATCTCCTTGACCAACATGTTTGTTTTTATCATAATTGTATCTGATTTTATATTCATCCAGTGACCTGATCGGAATCTTAACGACATCTTTACCGTTTGACATCACAATATTTTCTTCTGTAATAAGATCTGGCAAATTGCTGCGGATAGCTTCCTGAACCTTCTCCTGGTGACGTTTCTGATCATCGTGGCCTTTGCGATGGAGGGACCAATCTTCATTCGAAATGACAAAATTGCGCCCATTTCCTTCTATCATCTTATTTTCTCCCCCTCCAAAAAAAATTTTGGAATAGATTCACCAAACTGCACCTATTTACATAAAATAGCTTTGGGTCTAGATTCGGTATTGTTTAGATTACTCTATCCTATGCTGAAAAAAGAGATAATTGACAAATAATTAAGAAAATTAGACTTGTCCGTTTAAAAAATAGACAAGTTTCATTATGTATATTTATTGAAGCCATGCTTGGGTTTATTCAGAAAAGCGAATTAATATGGCCTGTCATGTGAAGCCTGGTTTTATATATATGCATCCTTTTATAATCAAGCTATGTCATAGTGTAAAAAAGGACAGAAAAAAACTCTCTGACAGTCACATCAGAGAGTTTTTATTTATTATGATCTTCATGCTGAGCAGGATCAGGTTTTTTGCCGCTTTTTTTCACTTCCTGATTTGTTTTCATATGCTCCATGATCTTCGAATGCTCTACTAAATCCTTCATATTGCGCACCATTGAACCGTTTTCTGTTTCTGTTTCATTTTTTTTCGTCATGGTATGCACCTCCAGTATTATTTTTACTTTTCCCGATATTATCCATATTGAAACCTGAAGGTGATATGCGAACTGGATTAAGGTTCTTGGGCCAGCATGGGGGATAATAGACAAACCCTGGATCCGCGCTGCCTAAAGTACGTTTCTTCTGCTTGAATCGGGGATACAGCCGAAAATGGAAATCTTTCAGCCTTTTTTTCGTTTATTACCGCCGGTTTTCAATACCAGCCAAACCCATTTACAAGTGAAAAAGCCGGGCACATTTGCCCGGCTTTCATTTACCGATTTAACAGACTGCCTACATAGCGCAGCAGGTCATTTGCAGATGTTGAGTTATAGCCGTGCTCATCGATGAGTCTTTTCACAACTTCATTGATCTTTCTCAGCTGCTGTTCATCCGGTGTTTTTGAGGACGTTGTAATTTTCACTACATCCTTCAGATCAGCAAACAGTTTTTTCTGAATGGCTTCGCGAAGACGCTCATGAGAGTTGTAATCAAATCGTTTTCCTTTCCGGGCATAAGCAGAGATTCGGATTAAAATTTCTTCCCTGAATGCTTTTTTCGCATTTTCAGAGATCCCGATCTGCTCTTCAATTGAGCGCATCAGTTTGTCGTCCGGATTCATTTCTTCCCCCGTCAGCGGATCGCGGATCTTATTTTTATTGCAATATGCCTCCACATTATCCAGGTAGTTATCCATAAGCGTTATGGCAGACTCCTCGTAAGAATAGACGAATGCCTTCTGCACTTCTTTCTTCGCAAGATCATCGTATTCTTTTCTTGCTACAGAGATAAAGTTCAAGTAGCGTTCGCGGTCTTCATTTGAGATGGATGCGTGCTGATCCAATCCTTCTTTTAAAGATCTGAGGACATCGAGTGCATTAATAGAAGGAATTTCTTTTCTGATGATGGTCGAAGAAATTCGGTTGATGACATACCGCGGATCAATTCCGCTCATTCCTTCATCTACATGTTCCTTTTTCAGCTCCTCTACATCGACGTTATTGTAGCCTTCTACATTCTCGCCATCATACAAGCGCATCTTTTTTACGAGATCAATGTCGCCACGCTTCGGATCCTTCAATCTCGTTAAAATGGTAAACATAGCCGCAACACGCATCGTGTGAGGTGCAATATGAACATTTGCTACATCACTTTCCATAATCATCTTTTCATAAATTCTTTCTTCTTCAGAAACTCTTAAGTTATAAGGAACAGGCATCACGATAATCCTTGAATGGAGTGCCTCGTTTTTCTTGTTGGAAATAAAGGAGCGGTACTCGGTTTCATTGGTGTGCGCCACTATGAGCTCATCGGCAGAAATTAAGGCAAATCGCCCTGCTTTAAAATTGCCTTCCTGCGTAAGAGACAGCAAGTGCCACAAGAATTTCTCATCACATTTCAGCATCTCCTGAAACTCCATCATCCCGCGGTTTGCCTTATTCAGCTCGCCGTCAAAACGATAAGCCCGGGGATCAGACTCTGAACCAAACTCCGCAATGGTTGAAAAATCAATGCTACCAGTCAAGTCTGCAATATCCTGTGATTTCGGATCAGACGGGCTGAACGTTCCGATTCCTGTCCGCTTATCCTCTGAAAAAAAGATCCGCTCAATCCGCACATCTTCAATGCGGCCTCCGTACTCCTGCTCAAGTCTCATCAGGTTTAGAGGCGACAGATTCCCCTCAATGCGAATACCGTATTCCTGAAAGAAATCTTCTCTTAGATGGTGGGGAATTAAATGCAAAGGATCCTCATGCATTGGGCAGCCTTTAATCGCAAACACAGCACCGCGATCTGTCAGAGAATACGTCTCAAGACCTCTTTTCAGCATGGTCACAAGCGTTGATTTACCCCCGCTGACAGGACCCATAAGCAGCAAAATCCGTTTCCGGACATCTAATCGCTTAGCTGCCGGGTGGAAGTACTCCTCTACAAGTTTCTCAAGCGACTCTTCAAGTCCAAACAGCTTATGATCAAAGAACTTGTAGCGCCTTGATCCGTTTTCTTCCTCTATACCGGCATCTTTGATCATATTGTAAACTCGTGAGTGAGCCGATTGTGCAACCCATGGTTTCTCTTTTAACATCTCTAAATACTCAACGAAGGTTCCTTCCCACTTCAGTCGCTGTTCATCTTCTCTGTACTTTTCAATTTTTTTTAAGATATCCATAAGGACCTCCTCCATCATTGGTGATACTTGAGCGCGATTAATACACTTTATGCAAGGATGTCCTTTAACATTCTCTTTTTGTATAGAAAAGCGGAACCGACTGTTTAGCCCCGACAGGCAGATAAGAATTCACCGGAAAAGTCCGGTTTTGACTTTTTCGGGGAATTTGTTCTGACCGAGGGGTTAGGAGGCGGAGCTGGACAATGAGAAAAGCGGAACCGACTGTTTTGCTCCGACAGGCAGATAAGAATTCAATAAAAAAAGCATGCCCCTGATAACGGCATGAGCCCGCCATACGGTCAAAATGACGAATTTTACGGTCAATTTTTAAAATCGTACGGCCGATTATGAATTTTTTTCGGCCAGGATACGTAAAACTTCAACTACTTTACGGCCGATTTGTCCATCCTATCTGCAGATATACCGGTGATTCAGCCTTTCCCGCATAATATGAATAAACGAATCTATCCAAGGGCCTTTAACTAAATAAGATCCATTCAAATACCTCTTTTTCTAGTAAAATCGCTGCCCTTAATAGTGACAGATAAAACCCATTTGATTATCTAGCTATAATCGAAGTTTTATTAGCGGGAATTGAAACTTTAGTAGCCGGATTTTAAAAAGATTTAGCCGGTTTTGGAATTTATTTAGATTTTCTAAATTTTGATTTAGCCTCGATTTTCCGATATGATCTGCAGATGAACGTTTCGATTCTAAATATCAATTTTCTATTCGAAAATATTCATTATTAGCCGGTGAATAACATCATGATTGCCTGCAGATCTCAAAAAAAGATAATTCAGGAAATCTTCCCATTTTTATTCACATGATATTTGGGATAGGATATAATAGGACTAGCTATGTAAGGGTCATCATTTACATATAAGGGAGGAATCAGCACGATGAAAACGGCATTAGTTTTAGGGGTATGCATCACTTTCTTAGTTTCTATATTCACTGCTGGATACAATGATAAGCCAGGCTTGAAAAAATAAACATATAAAAAACGACCTGAGATTCGCTTCTCAGGTCGTTTTTTTGAGTAATCCTGGATAGTTCTGCTGCCTTAACGCTTCATAAATTAAAATCGCAGCGGTGTTCGATAAGTTCAGGGATCGTACATTTCCTGTCATCGGCAAACGCAGACATCTTTCCAGGTTTTCTGCGATTAAGTCTTTCGGAAGTCCTGTTGTTTCTTTCCCGAAAACAAAGAAGGTATCTTCCTCATGGTTGCTGTAATCAAATGTTGTATGCGGTTTTTCTCCGAATTTCGTTATATAGTAGAATTCGCCCTGCGGATATGCTTCAAACAGCTCATCTAAGGAATCATGATAAACCACATTCACATATTCCCAATAATCTAAGCCCGCACGCTTAAGCATTTTGTCATCCGTTGAAAAGCCAAGAGGACGGATTAAGTGCAGCGTTGTATTGGTTGCAGCGCAAGTGCGTGCAATATTTCCTGTGTTTGCCGGAATTTCCGGCTGATAGAGTACGACATGTAATGCCACTTTCTTCACCTCATCAAAATCTGTTACCCGTATTATACCACTGTTTATTTTTTAGAACCCGAATCATCCTCGATATGAAAAAATTTATACTTAATGTTCGGTGTGTAAGCTGTTGAGTCTTCATAATCCCAATAACGCATTCTGCTGTTGTACGTATTTGCATTCACAAGAGGCATGTTTGCCTGATCCTTCGCGACAACAATGGTTGTATGATCAAACCTGCCATCGCCTTGAAAATCGTAGCAGATGACATCCCCCGGCATTAACGCTTCTGGTGCTCCCACTGATTTCGCCCTTAAACCTGTTTTAGAATTACCGAGATGCAGGGTGAGAGAATGGGCAACCGTCCAGCTGTAGCTCCAGATATTGTTCTGCATCCACCACCCGGTTGATCGCCCCGGGTACCCTCTCATTGGAGCTCCGCCTGCATGAAGACACTGAGAAACATAGTTCGTGCAGTTTACATCGAAATTTTTAAACTTGGGATTGTGGGTGTTCCACCATCTCTCGGCATATTGAACGGCAGCAAGTCTGTCGTAAAAGAAAGATACTCTTTCATTTGAAGAATCATCGCTTTCAGCAAAAGTTTCATCATACTGATGCTCTACCTTATAGTCTCTGATGATTGTTCCATTTTGAAATACAGCGATACGGTCTTCCGTTTTTTCTTCAAGATAAAAGGATTCCTGATCTTTATGAAAATACTTATAATGACACTTGTAGGAAACACGCTTCTCCCGTTTAGATACTTTTTCGATATGCTGCAATTGAACGGAGGCATTTCCTTTTACCATCTCGACATTCCTGTTTTCGAGAATCTTTTTTTTCCGCAGCAGCACTTTGCTGTCTTCTATTATATCAAGTTCTTTAGCACGCCGATTGTTGATTAGCAGCTCTAACTTAGCTTTTATTGCAGCTGAAAGATTATTTTTCATCCATGCCTCACCGCCATATTTGTCTTTAGTAAGACCATATGAAAGGAGATTGGCAAGTATGAAGCTTACGCATCTATAAGCGATATTCCTTTTTTGATTTCTTTCCGGACTTCTTCGTCTTCTTCAAGCTGAAGGGCTTTTTGCAGGTCGATCAGACTATCTTTTTCACCAATTGATCCGATTGCCCATGCAGCCGTTCCGCGAATGACCGGACGCGCATCTTTGTGCATCAGCTGTATTAATTCCGGGATAGCGGTTTGGTCCTTAAAGTGCGCGAGTGCAATAATCGCGTTTCTCTGAATCGGTTTTTTCCCTCTCCATGACCCTGATACATGTCCAAACTTCTCTTTAAATTCCCGGTTGCTCATGGTAAGAAGGGGTTTAAGCTTCGGCTTTGCAATCTCAGGGTCCGGCTCCATTTCTGCATGAAGATGAAAATCCTTGCCTTTGTTCTCTGGACATACTGTTTGGCAAGTATCACAGCCATATAAACGGTTTCCAAGCTTCTTCCGGTATTTATCTGCTAAAAAGCCCTTCGTCTGCGTTAAAAAGGCGATGCATTTAGTAGAATCAAGCTGGCCGCCCTGTACAAGCGCTCCTGTCGGACAAGCATCCACACAGATATTGCAGCTGCCGCAGCGGTCTTCCATTGGTGTATCCGGCGAAAATGGGATATTTGTGACAATTTCGCCCAAATATACATACGAACCAAATTCTGGAGTGATGATCGCGCAGTTTTTTCCGCTCCAGCCAATTCCCGCTCTCTCTGCCACAGCCCGGTCTGACAGTTCCCCTGTATCAACCATTGACTTAAGCTCTGCATTTGGAACCCGCTCTCGAATATATGCCTCGAGCTTATTCAGACGATCCCTTAACACATGGTGATAGTCCTGTCCCCACGAAGCTCTGCAGAAGATACCTCTTCTATCTTCCTTCGTGCTTCTTGGTGCATTCTTCAGCTTGGATGGATAAGCAAGCGCAATGGAAATAATCGATTTCGCCCCTGGCAGAAGAAAATCGGGATTTGTCCGCTTCTCAAGATCAGGCTCTTCAAAACCGGAATGATATCCTTTTTGTTCGTGAACAATCAGCCGCTGCTTCAGTTCATCAAATACAGACGCCTGTGCAAACCCGATTTTATCAATGCCAATGCTCTTGCTGAATGAAAGGATATCCTGTTTAAGCTCTACATAATTCATGTCCTGCACCTCCCTTCGGTTTATATTTTCGAAAAGACATTATCTTATATGGTAAAATAAGTACATTAAAAAGTGGAGGATAAAATGATGGAAATTTCTATAAGCCCTCAAATCAAACAGCATTTTCCTGAGTTTAAGATGGGCGTTATTGAGTATACAGCAATAAGTGTAGCAGAATCCCCGCAAATGCTTAAAGGAAGAATGCGGCTCTTCCAGGAATCAATCTTTTTTGAAATGGAAGACAAAAAAGTACAGGATCTAAAACCGATTCAGGAATGGCGAAGCATTTTTAAAAAGCTTGGCGCAGATCCAGGACGATATCGTCCTTCAAGCGAAGCGCTGTACCGAAGAATTCAAAAGCAGCAGTATCTTGAACCAATCCATTCAGCCGTTGATTTAAATAACTTCTTCTCCCTGCAGCATCAAATCCCATTCGGCATTTACGATATCGATAAGCTGTCCGGGAATATTGAAATCAGGGTTGGCAAGGAATCTGATGCTTATATGGCCATCAATGGACGGGATGTATCCATGAACGGAAAACTGCTTTCATCAGATGAGACAGGTGCCTTTGGAAGCCCTTATGTGGACTCAAAGCGGTCTGCTGTCACTGAAGAAACTTCAAACGCGCTTCACTTGATCTATCTCCAGCCAAGCATGAATGTTGAAAATGCGGATGAAATGTTATCATCATTAACAAAAATGTTCCTTCAGATTCATGGCGGGGATGGAAAGTACAGTTTAGTAAAATAATGCAGCGGACATAGTAGCATTCCCTCCCTGATTTGCAGGGAGGGATTTAGTTTTTAACATATAAAAAACGCAATGCCTCGTTTGTCAAAAAACGAAACACTGCGTTGTATATGTATGGAGCGGGTGATGGGAATCGAACCCACGACATTAGCTTGGAAGGCTAGAGTTTTACCATTAAACTACACCCGCAAAAGGTAACAAAGATAGTATAGCAAAAAATGAACCCTTCTTCAACATAAAAAATCACATTTTGTCGAAATTACGATAAAGAAAAAACAGGAATTTCTGCTTTTTCTCTATCATCAATTACGGTTTAGAAGTCAGGGAATGCCGGTATTCATTTGGTGTAATCCCAACTTGTTTTTTAAACACCTTACTGAAGTACTTTTCATTTTGATAGCCTACACCATAGGCCACTTCATATATTTTTAAATATGGATTCTCAAGCAGCTTTTTTGCTTTTTCCATGCGGATATTTGTCAGATAATCTGTTAGTGTTGCATGATAATCCTGTTTGAATTTCCTTGAAATGTATTCACGGCTTAAGAAAAACCGATCGGCAATATCCTGGAGATTGATATCCTCCTGATAATGCTGCTGCAGGTATTCTTCAATTTGCTGCATGTTGTTTTTTTCTTTCTGATACTTCACATTAGAGAGAAATTTGATTAGCTGACCGAATTCTTTTTTCTTTTCTTCTTTGAACTTTTCAAAAGAAAAAGAACCGTCTTCCTTCCAATAATCCGTACCAGAATAAAAAGCCGGATGATGATGGACCTCATATTCTTTGATCCAATTGCTTCTCAATAAGTCAAATTGATTTTCCCATAGTTTAATCTGCTCTAATGACAGCGTATGATCATTGATCAGCTTTGTGAAAATTTGATCCAGCTGTATTTCCGCCTGGGCAGCACTGCCCGATTTAAGCGCCCATTTCAGTTCGTTTGAAAAATCAAACAGATGAAGAAGCGGCTTTAAATCAACCTCATTACTTGTCACAATCTTTTGCTTACTCAATAAATTATGTTTTAAATATACTTGCTCAGAAGAATCATAGGCTTCGCTTAAATCAATCGATCTTTTTCCCAAAGCAAGAATACAATTGATTTTATAAGATTGATAAATGAAAGCGCTGATTTCTTCTGAAAGATAGGTTACATTCTTATTCTTCCAAAAGAGGATAACGAGCTCTTCTTCCTTATTAATGTTCCGGAAACACACACCGTCATTCTGTTTTCTTAATAATCCGCTGCACATGTTTGAAAGGGCAGAATAGGCAAGCTCATAATTACCCTGGAATGATTTCATGACAATTGATTTTATTGGAAGGATGGCAGCTGTTTTTTCAGCGAGCGTCATTGAAATGCCAAATTCTTTTTCAATTTTCTCTTCTGCTGATTGCGGTATTTCCTTTTTTGTACAGAGACCCGAGAACAGCTGGTCCCAATAGAGAGGCTTTACTTCATTCATAACCCGGCTTTCCTCAGCCTGAGAGTTTCGGGAACGGGCCTGCTCTTTCCATTCTGTCACGGCCCGTTCCAATGTTTCATTTAAGACATCCGGCTCAATGGGCTTTAATATATAATCAAAGCTCTTGTAAGCGATGGCATTTCGCATATAATCAAAGTCATCATATCCGCTTACGACAATCGTTTTGCTGCCTAAATCAGAGGAATAAAGCCATTTTAACAGACTTATTCCATCTCTTCTTGGCATACTCATATCCGTAAAAATAATTTCCGGCCTGTGCTTTGTGATCAGCTCTACCGCTTCCTCGCCATCCTCAGCCTCAAGAATGGTGTGAATTCCATGCCTATCCCAATCCGCCAATAAAAGCAGACCTTCACGAACATGCTTTTCATCATCAATGATGATTGCTTTCATTTCCTTCACCTTCCATCCATATAGGCAGCCTCATGGTTACCATAAAGCCTCCTTCTTCTTGGTTTTCAAGCTTTAAATCAGCTTGCAGATTATAATAGAGCTTTAGCCTGACATACACATTTTTCAGCCCTATATTTGTTTCTTCTCCTTTTTTATTCAATGCATCTGCTTTAAAATGCTCATATATCTCATTTAACCTGTTTTCCGTCACTCCGATTCCATTGTCGCTTATTTTCATGACAAGCTCATCGTTTTCCCTGTAGCATCTTAGCCGGATGCTCCCGACACCTTCACGAATATCAAACCCATGTTTAAAATAATTTTCAATAATCGGCTGCAAAATCATTTTAGGAACCTGAACCTCTTGAACGTTTTCATCGACATCTACTGTGTAATCAAGATTTTCGCCAAAGCGTTCCTTTTGCAAAAGAAGAAACGCATTCGTATAATTTATTTCTTTACTCAAAGGAACTAAATCTTCCTCCATGTTCATTCCATATCTCATGATTTTAGATAAGTGCGTAATTAAGGAATAAATTTGCGGAACTTTATTTTTTAAAGCAACTGTACCGATTGATTGCAGCGCATTGTATAAAAAGTGCGGGTTGATCTGTGATTGCAGCACTTTTAGCTGATTCGTCTTGTTTTCTAGTTCAAGCTTATATTCACGGGTGATCAAGTGATTGATCCGTTCAATCATTTGCTGAAACCTGTATCCGAGAATGCCGATTTCATCTGAACCAAAGGACTGAACCGGAACCTTCATATTTCCTTTTTCCACTTGTTCAATATTTTGAAGCAAAATTCGGATAGGCGATGTGATTTTAAATGAAACAAACAGGGTAGCTAATACAACCAATGATAATCCAATAACCCCAAATAGAATATTAATTTTGGCTACACTATAAGCACTTTCATATAAGATATGATATGGAACCCTTTTCACTAAAATCCAGCCTCCAGAAGAAGCCGAAAGCTGATCGTACATCATCACTCCATTAAAAGAGTCTTCCTTCCACTCCATTGTTCCTGAAGATTTCTCTGCTCCCAGAACGCGGTCAATCCATTTATGATCATTTTGATTGTCGGAAATATCTGTATTCGAGCTGTAAATAAGCTCGCCTTCTGATGATAATAGATAGAATTCTTCTGTATCACGATTATATAAATTTCTGCTTAAATCGATTATCTTATCAGGTGAAATCCCAAGTGTAATATAGCCAAGAACATCATTGCCAGGAACATTCGTCAATGCCCTGTGGATCTTAATGATGTCTCTTGCTCCTCTTGTGTTGTTCTCGTTGCTTTCATAGATTGGTTCAATATACATGTTATAAGGACTGCGTTCTGCACTGTTGAACGCTTCATTCCTGGAATCTTCTATACTTGAGGAAAAAACAACTGTGGAACGTTTCGTCGCAGAAATAACCCGGTCATCCTTTGCAAATGAAATTTTCACTTCATTAATGGTATCCGCTGTATAAAGAATTGTCTGCATCACATTTTTAACAATTCCTATGGTTAAATAATTATTCTCAGTATCCGGTGATCTCATATAGTTAATGAAATCAGGATTATTGTAGAGTGAAAGAGTTAAACCATTCAGCTCATTAAGGTAGCTCTCGAGGTTAACCTTGCCCTGATACAGCAAATTGCTGCTTTCCTGGACGACTTGGTCCTCCATAGAGCCTTTCGTATATAAATAGGTAATAATGATCGAACTGCCAAAAGGCACAATTGTCGTAATCATTAATAAAACAATTAGTTTATTCCGGATGCTTTTCTTCAGCATGGGGACGGACCTCCCAGGTCTTACTTAACCTTTAGTATATAGTGAGGTTCATACTCTTAAAAGGACTTTTTTGAATCTTCCTGCAAATACCTCAAAGAGCGGAGGCGCCTATTTTTACAGAGGGTCCAGGAGACTGTGCTGAAGTCATCAAATAGCGTAAACAATAGAGGCTGATGAACCTGGTTATTAGCGAAAATCACTATCTTTTTAGAGGAAATTCCATTTTTATTAGCTGAATTTCTAATTTTATTATCCATTTTAAGGTTTTTTATAGATTTCGAACTTTTTATTTCATCCGTTTGCTGCTTTTTAAGCAGATATTTTTTAACTATTATCTGAAATAACCTTTTTATAGCTTAAAGCCTCTTATCATGAGCAATTATGAAGCGGCAAAAAAAAGCATGCCCATAAGGCATGCTTTCTGCTGCTATCATTATTTCAAGTTATCCCAAGATGTCTGGAATCTCTCAAGCAGTGTATCATAATCAATTTTGCCTGCAGCGTATTCCTGAATAGCTGCTGCGAATTCTTTATTCGCTCCATCCGGCCATTTGAACCAAGTCCAAGGAATTGTTTTTTCTTCCTTAGAGTAATCAAGGATTGATGTTCCCAGATCACCAAGACCTGCTGGCTCAATGTTATCAAATGCTGGAATGAATGCAAATTCTTCTGTGATGAAGCGTTTACCAGTTTCAGAAGAAACCATCCAGTTTAAGAATGTTTTAGCTTCTTCAAGGTGCTCTGAGTTTTTATTCAATACCCAGTTATTCGGAACGCCTACAGGAAGTTTTCCTGCACTATCATCATTGCTGATTGGAATTGGAAGGAAGCCCATGTTGATTTCAGGATTGATTTCAGTGATCATGTTCTCAGTCCAGTTTCCTTGTTGAAGCATTGCTGTTTCACCAGAAGCAAACAGTGTAACTTGAGTATTGTAATCTGTTGTTAATGGATTATCGTTTGCATATTTAAGCTCTGTGTCTAATACTTCTTTAAATTCTTTAAACTGCTTGTTGCCTGGGATTTTCTCAGAACCATCATATAATCCAGCGATAAATGCTTCTGGATCTTCTTGCTGAGCAAATGGAATGTTAAGTAAATGCTGTCCAATTACCCACCACTCGCCATAACCGGCAGAGAATGGAGTGATCTTTTTAGCTTCAAGCTTTTTCGCAGCGTCTTTTAATTCGTCAATCGTTTTAGGCGGCTCTGTAATACCCGCTTTTTCAAATAAATCTTTGTTGTAAACAAATCCATATCCTTCAAGGTTTACAGGCATACCATAAAGCTTGCCGTCTGCATCTGTCATTGGCACTTTTCCGATTGGAAGAACATGCTCAACCCATGGCTCGCCTGATAGATCAGCTAACTTTTCTTTCCAAAGCTCTAATTCTTTAAATCCGCCGTTGTTGAAAATATCCGGCTCTTCACCTGAAGCGAATTTTGCTTTAAGCGCAGCACCGTAATCAGCACCTCCGCCAACTGTTTCAAGCTTTACTTTAATGTTTGGATGCTCAGCTTCGAATTCTTTAATCATCTCTTGAAGCTGATCAGCAATTTCAACCTTGAACTGGAAGAAATTAAGCGTTACTACTTCATCACCAGACTTAGAATCTCCGCCTGACTCCCCATCTTTAGCCGTTTCCTTAGAAGAACAGCCAGCCATAATACCAAATACGAATACTAAAGACATACATAATAACAGAAAGCGTTTCATTAATGGATTGACCTCCTTGATAACTATAATATTATATAATTTTCTGCACCCATTAACATCCAATGAATGCAGAAACTTTATATTTACTTGATTGAGCCAGAAGCAATGCCCTTGATAATGTGCTTCTGTAAGAATAAGAAGAAGATGACGACTGGTGTAATACCAAGCACTAACGCGGCAAGACCCATATCCCACTGCTTCGTATACTGAGCAAAGAATGAGCTTGCTGCAAGCGGAATCGTCCGCAGCTCTGCATCCTGGAGAACCAGCAATGGAAGCAGATAATCATTCCAGATCCATAGCGTGTTCAAAATAACGACTGTGACAGTAATCGGTTTTAGGAGAGGGAAAACAATTCTCCAAAATACTCCGAACTCGCTGCAACCGTCTATTTTCGCTGATTCTTCAATTTCCACAGGAACTGTTTTTACGAATCCATGATATAAGAACAGCGACAGCGGAACACCAAATCCAAAATACATCATGATTAAGCCTGGAATACTATTTGTTATCCCGAGCGTACCGCCAAGCTTCATAAGCGGGATCATGACCGTCTGGAACGGGATCACCATGGCAGCTACGAAGAGAATGAATAAAATCTTGCTGAACTTTCCTGGCGTGCGGACCATTTTCCACGCAGCCATCGAACTTATGATAACTAAACCAATGTTACTGAAAACTGTAATCACAAGGGAGTTCCAGAATGCACGAGGGAAGTTGATGATCTCCCACACCTTGGCATAGTTAGAAAACATGAATTCCTTCGGCCATGCTGCAGCATCAATGAGGATTGCCGCAAACGGCTTGACTGAGTTGACCAGAACGAAGTAAAACGGGATAAGGAAAATGAGCGCGACGGCAATGGCTATTATCTCTAATATAAACGTCCTGCTTGTATACCGGTTACCCATTAAGCCTCAACCTCCCTCTTCTTCGTCATCATAACCTGAACTGTAGTAAAGATTGCAACTACTACAAAGAACAGAATGGACTTCGCTGTACCTAATCCATAACGATTGTTCTGGAAGGCTTCCTGATAAATATTAATCGCTACAGACTGAGTTGAATTGAATGGCCCTCCGCCTGTCAGGGAAATATTCAGGTCAAAGATCTTGAATGCCATCGAAATCGTTAAGAACAGACAAATCGTAAATGCCGGTAATATTAAAGGAATAATGATTTTTGTTAAAAGTGTGAAGCTTGATGCACCATCCATTTTCGCAGCCTCCAGCAGGGAATTATCCACACCTTGAAGCGCTGCAATATAGATGACCATCATATAACCGCTGGTCTGCCATGCAAATACGATGACAATTCCCCAGAACGCTGTCGTTTCATCCCCTAGCCACGGCATTTTGAAAAATTCGATGCCCGTCATGTTCCCGATCGAAGCAAACCCTTTTACAAAAATAAACTGCCAGATAAATCCGAGCAATAACCCGCCGATCACGTTAGGAATAAAAAACACGGTCCGCAATATGTTCTTGGTTTTAAGCGCAGCATTTAAAATCAATGCAAACGCAAAACCTATTAAGTTACTAATAATAACAGCCGCAAACATAAATTTCGTCGTAAACATAAAAGAATTAAAAAAGGCCGGATCGTTCGTAAAGATTTTCTTATAATTTTCAATTCCAACCCACTCAACAGCCGAGCTGACTCCATTCCATGAAGTAAATGAATAATAAAGACCCATTAAGAACGGAAGAATCTGAATAACTAAGAAAAATAAAAGTGCCGGTCCAACAAAGGCAGCGTATGTTAGTAAGCTCTTATACTTAAATTTCTTTTTAGGTACTGCCTCCAAATGAGATTTTGTGCTTACCGGATTCGTTTGAATTTTCGTTTCCAACCGTATCACCACCCCTTTTATTGTAATCGCTTTCTTTTATTATAATGGCAGCGCTTACTTATATAGGGAGACTAAATTGACGAAGAAGGTGCAATATTTTGACTATATTTTTTTAAATCGTTCATTTTCTTCATCTCCATTTCGATAATAAAAAAAGGCCTCCGATATAACGGAGAACCCTTTGACCGTTTATAAAATTAAAAAGAACGCTGGGTTAGGGCGTCCAATAAGATTCCTTATTTATTGCGTAGTTTTATCCTATTGTTAATCATCTTCACTTAATTCTTCAATCACTTCACGGGCATCAAGATATCCCTCCTCTTTCAACATTTTAAATATTTTTTGAAATAAATAAGTAAATTCTTCAATTTCTATTTCGTTCAATCTGATAATTAATTGACGATCACCATCTAGACTAGAATTGTAATCCTCAATCCAATAATTTTTCCCTTCAAATTTATAAAGGTAAATCATTTTTCAAACATCTCCTTTTTTCTTAGGTGACTACATGTTACTGAAAGGAGAATTTTATTTTAACATTTATTCAAAAAACATCTTGACATCGAAAAATAAACAGGTTCAAATAAATTATCAAATGAAAAGGAGCAATTTTACAATGAATAAAGACTACTTCTTAAGATGCCAGACATGCAATACAGCTTACCTCGCAGATAAAGACTATACAAAGGAAAAAACAAAATCAGGTTATCCAGATGCCTATACAAGCTACTGCACAAACTGTGATCAGTTTATCGAAGGTCACCATTATACAAATACAAATTAGAGTGAGGGCCTTACCTCACTCTTTATAAGGATCCGTGATAGATTTAGCAAGTCCTCAACTACACCTTTCGCAGATGAAGGCTTAATCGATAGCATGACGAGATTGGATTGTACTCCCGAGTGGGGACAGACCGTAGCAGTACATGAGTTGTAAAAGAATTTATAGATTCACTTTCAAAAAAGAATCAGGTTATTCGAAACACTAGGAGTGGACGCCCTAATGCCAAGGAAAAAGGGGCGTCCATTGATGAAGAAGGAAAATGAAAAAGAAATCTTAAAAGATGAACAAGCTGAAGTAACGGTCGAAGCACTTCAAGCTGAGGTTGAACGCTTAAACATGGAGCTTGCTTATTTAAAAAGTTGAATGCCTTAGTTCAAAACAAGGAAAAATCACCAAACAAGACAAAGCGCAAGTAGTCTATGAATTGAGGCAGGTATTCCCAGTGAAATCACTCCTAAAGCTTGCAGGTATTCCGCGCAGCACGTATTACCATTGGGTAAAACAGCTTGGACGTCCAGATAAAGATGCAGAATTAAAAACACTGATAGAAGACATTTATCATGAACATAAAGGGCGATACGGGTACCGGCGTATTCGTGCTGAACTCGCAAATCGCGGACAGCAAGTTAATCATAAAAAAGTTTATCGCCTTATGAAGGAACTAGGCTTAAAGTGCCTTGTCCGCATGAAGAAATATCGGTCGTATAAAGGAGAAGTAGGCAAGGTTGCAGATAACGTGCTGAATCGGAATTTTAAGGCTTCTCAGCCGAATGAGAAATGGGTCACAGACATTACAGAATTCAAATTGTTTGGAAAGAAACTTTATCTTTCTCCGATGCTAGATTTATACAACGGTGAAATTATCACATATACAATCGGATCCAGACCAACCTATTCCCTTGTCTCAGATATGTTAAAAAAGGCTTTTAAACGAAAAACTATGGATGATGATTTATTGATTCACTCTGACCAGGGATGGCACTATCAAATCAAGAAATATCGTCTGGCTTTAAAGAACAAGAACATCACTCAAAGCATGTCCCGTAAAGGGAACTGTTACGACAATGCGGTCATAGAAAACTTCTTTGGTATCTTAAAATCGGAATTTCTTTATTACCAAGACTTTAAAAGTGTCGAGCATTTTAAGCAAGAGCTCAGAAAGTATATCCATTACTATAATCACAAACGAATTAAGGCAAAATTAAAAGGCAAGAGTCCGGTAAAATACCGGACTCTTGCCCAACAAGCAGCTTAATTAAATAATATGTCTAACTTTTTGGGGTCACTTCATTTTGATTTCCTTTTTTCATTTTGCGCAATGCATATTTTACTTACATCTTGCTAATTGTGTGCTAATCTTCATCTTACTTCCTCCTTTTGTAGCACCATAATTGCATTTTTAACATAGAATATATTTTCGGAGGTGGTTTTTAGTTGATTGTAGTAAAACTGTATATAACCGAGTTTACTATTGTTCTCGTTTATATTATGTTCCTATTTTAACATCCTTCTTTTTTTAACCCGTTCATTTCCTTTCTATCGCCCCACCCCTGCAGAACACAAAATATAATGATTAATCAAACAGATAAACAAATGCGCTATCTTGTTCCAAATCAAGTTCACTAATTTCATCTAAATTATCTACAGAAAACCCTTCACGATAGTTTATATCTAAGCTTTCTAATATAAATTCTGCAAGTTCATCTTTATAATTCCTTGGTCCATTTTCTTCTCTATTCAAAACTCTTGATATACTGCCTGTAACTAAATCAGCTATTTGTATTAAAAAGAATTTAGACGAGACTAATGAGTTAAGATCTGCAAGATATAATTTATCATCAAATGTTCAATAAATCTGTCAGTGAGCAGCTGTTTCAGCACTATTAAAACGTAATTTATCTCCGTCCTCACTATCTTTATAATAATAAATGTCTCTAGGTAAAGTTACTCTTCCAGTTTTTTCTTCATGTTCTAAGCCTAAATGGACAATTTGATAATATAAAGAAAAGATTGTTTCATCTAATGACTTACCTCTGTCTAGTTGCTGTCTCTTTGACTCAGTAAAATGAAACTCTTTTTGGTATTCTAACTCATTGTTCTTTCTTCTCTTCAATCCATTTTCTTAGATATAACTGTATCTCCATATTGCGATTTATATCAGCAATCCATAGACTGCCAACTACTGCATACTTTTCACTACCATGTTTTCTCTCCTTGCTCTTCTTTGTCTAATAACTTCTTTACTCGTAGGTTGGTACAAACCAAACTGATTTTGTATCCTTGCTCTGGCACGAGTTAATGACGTTAACCTTTCAAATTTCGGATACTCTTGAGGATCAATTACTCTTCCCGTATAACCATCTTCGAATTTTCCTCAGTACTTAAGTTGTAGTATTGGATCAGAATTTCTAGCTTCAGGATATAAGTTTAATAAGTAAGCTGCTGTAGTAGCTGGTCTCAAGTTTCTTAAATAACAATCTCTAAAGAAGATTTCAAAAGCTTCCTCATCTGTTACTTTTTTATTAAGTTTTAGTAATTCTTCATTTGTAAGTTTGCCTCTTCTTCCCACCACAATCCCCTACGTACACGATTCGACGCACACGATTTTTAATTATTTATGTCGTGTTAGAAAACAAAAAAAAGACCTCAACATAACCGTTGAAGTCTTGATTTCTATAGATTTTTGATACCGGTGGTCGGGGTCGAACCGACACTCCAGAGGAACACGATTTTGAGTCCACATCTGTACGGTAATTGATATCTAATCAATCATATCAATGATTAGTTGAATTTTGGTGTTTTTTTAAGAACACGATTATTGACTATTATGCCTCTGTCTATAGTATCAGTCAAGGATATCATGCATGTTTATTATAAATTGCTTGTCCTACCTTTTTGTATTTCTCAATTAATTGGTGTTCATATCGTCTTGCTGCAACTGCTTCTTCAAATTCAGCAACAATTTCATATATAATTATTCCATCTTGCATGAGCTGCCTATGTATCAAGTTTCTTCTATTAGTATATCTTCTACACCGATACCATAGACCACTTCCCACATAAACGACTTTTCCATTAAGAAGATGCAAATAAACAATTTGCAAATCTACTTTTCTAAGTTCATTTGGATTAAGTTCATATCGCTTAATAAGTTGGATTATTTTTTGAAAAGACGTTCCATAAATTTTGCCTATGTCTTGATTCGTCATTTTGTCTAAAAGATGCTGTGCAAGTTCTTCTTTTGTTGGCATCATTTGAATCACCTCAATATTCTTATATCTAGGTAATCCAAAATGTAAAATAAAATTAAAATTTTATTCATAAACATTCAGAGATAATATGGTTAATATGTACTATAATGGTATAATTTCCTTAATAAGTTAGGGGGGAACAAACATGTCTAAGATTAGAAATAATAAAACAGCAATTAAAAATCAACAAGATCTCACGAATAATATTACATCATCAATTGATGAATATTTGAAAGAAAATAGTGAAAAAACAAATATGGTTTCAATAGGAAACAGCTTCTGTGAATGGATTTTATACAACATATTTGAGCTCAGAGAAGATGAAGTTAATGATGCTGTTGAAATATCCGGTAAGTTCGACAATGGAATCGATGCTGTATTTGAATACAACAGTGAAATTTGTATACTACAAAGTAAATATTCAACATCTCATAGTATTGATTCTATGGTGCGATTTATTGCAGATTGTCAAAGAGTAGCTACGGAACTTCCATATAGTGAAAGAGATTATGTTTTAGAAATGTGTAAGAAAGTTAGACAAGCAAACCAAAACAACGAAACAATCAATTGCTACTATATTACTAATAATGACATTAGTGAACATGAAAACATACAAAAGAAGAGTGCCCTTAAAAATGTTAAAGAAGAATATAAAAACTTAAAATATTTTTTTTATGATTTCGAAAACATTCATGAAGCAATTGAAATTAAAAAAGGTATGCTTCCTAAAAATTTCAGAGATAAAAAAATCAAACTACCAATTCAGAGTAACTTTGAAAGCTTTGGTACCCTCGTTACAATGGTCAAGGTTAATCATTTCGCCGAGTTCGTTAACGAAGGTGGAAATACT
Organism: Bacillus sp. V2I10; assembly: GCF_030817055.1. Classification (NCBI taxonomy): domain Bacteria; kingdom Bacillati; phylum Bacillota; class Bacilli; order Caryophanales; family Bacillaceae; genus Bacillus; species Bacillus sp. V2I10. The sequence goes on from NZ_JAUSYV010000001.1 coordinate 5,006,878, forward strand.
TTATTCCACTCAAATATTAGAAATTTCCTTAAAGGAACAAAGATTAATCAAGGCATTAAAAAAACACTAAAAGAAGAATTAAATAATTTTTGGTACTACAATAACGGAGTCACGATCGTTTGTGATGATTACGCTTTTGTAAGAGGTCTCGTAAATATTACAGCACCACAAATAGTTAATGGATGTCAAACAGCTAAAACATTAGCCGGTTATTTCAAAAATATGACAAGTTCTGAAATAAATGAACTTGAACAAGAAGGATATATACTAATAAAAATTATCAAAACAAAGAAAAGCGCAGATGAAAACTTAAAAAAAGAGTTGAGAGATAAAATTACTAGATATACTAATAGCCAGAATGCTGTTAAGGGATTAGATTTCTATGCTCTTGACACTTTTCAAAGAACGCTAAAAATATCTTTTAAACAATATGGATACTATTATGAGATTCAGCGAGGTTCATTTATAACCGAGCCTCCATCAATACAAAAATCGTACAAAGGTAATGACCAATATAACTACTTGTTAGAAGCAGTTAAAAACTCTAAGAAATTTGTACTTCCTGCTAAGGAAATTATTCAATCATTTACTGCTGCAATAAAACAGATGCCTAACGTAGCATACGGAAGAGCAAATGAATTAACTCCATTAGGCTCACAATGGGAAAAAATTATAAACGACGATACAAAAAAACTCCCATTGGAACACTTTTTATTTCCTTTTCTCGTTCTAAAGTTTGCAAAGGAAGAACTTAACTACAAAGCTGGTCCAAACGATTTCAGAAAAAATGCTGCTTTCTTATTTGTTTCTACTTATTATTTATTTTTACTCAGACTATATAATCAAATTAAGCACTTAGAGATTGAGTCTCCAACTGATATTAGCATTGAATTTTTCACTAGGTTATTTAACAACCGGGATTTGAATATCGAACTTCTAAAGATTAACCATAAAATACTTCGTTCCTATTTTAGAGATACATTAATTAAGAATGAGGTAGGAGATAATCTTCGTGGATTTTTACAAAATAAAGTTCACAAGCCTAAGAATTGGGAAATACTAGAGTTTAAAGTTGATCAAATCTTAGAAGATATAGAATTTGAAGATGTGTATAAAGATATTATAGAGGTAATAAATTCTGTTAGTTAAATACTCAGGATATATTAGAAGGAACAGAAGAGTTAAGTAACGAGGATCGCTTAAAGTTACTTGGGAAGTTATATGAACAACACTTTAGTATATCAGTTTGATAAATGAACTTCAGACATTACTACTGATTATTAAATAAAAAATAATAGCAGCCAATTAAGAATTTAATCTTAATCGACTGCTATTTTTTTATGTCTTCAGATATTAGCTTTGCTAGCTTTTCTGCTTCAGTAAGACTTGATGCAGAAACGGTTATTAGTCTTCCATCAATAAGGAAGTTGTATTGCTTAATCAAACTTATCACCATCCAATTCTTTAACGATATTCAGTAAAGCTTGATTCTTGGTCTTCATTGCTTTGTTCTTCATGAGAGCGACATAATCTTTGTAAGAAACAGCATCTTGAAGATTTGTATCGTAGCTAAACAGAAGGAATTGAAGAGGATCTAAAAGTTCAGGCGTTGTAAGCAGAATCTTAAGTGCTTCTTTTTGAGTGTATTTGCCATTTTTCGCAGAGCTCATAATATCCAGACAACTATCTGTTGTTGTTGGGTATTCTCTGTTATATGCTTTCATATCAGTCCAACCTTTTCATGATGCTGTTTAGCAATTCATCACCTTCATCAATTTCATCATCTATCATATTTACGTCATTCAAAACTGACTGGGTAAGTAGCTGTCTTGAAGCTGGATCTAACTGCAAAGACTTTAGCTGAGACTGAAGTAAGTTAAGCTGCGTACTTCTCATTTGAACATATGGGGAAGCAACTACTTTCTCAAATCCTTCACGAGTCATGATTGTTTGTACTGCACCATGCTTCACAAGACCAATTTCAATTTCATTCAGTAAGTCGATTGTATTTGCTGCAGCTGCTAAAGAAAAAATATCAATATCTTTTAAATGAAAGCCGAGTCCTAAATCCTTCAAGTTGGAAACTAAAGCTGCGTACACTTTTTCATTTCTTAGAAAGATATGATCTGGAAGATTCGACAAATTTGAAGATGAAAACTGCTGCTTCATTTCATGCTTCTGTTGTATGTTCTTTTCTTGTCTATATGGATTGCTGTCTTGTTTTAGATGTGCTGGTTTTAAATTAATTTTATTCAGTCCTTTCTAGGCATGATACGACGGGCTAGGGCTCAAAATGTACTATCGTAAAACCGTCTCATCCCCTGTTATTATCGTGACTGTACGAGTTTTTTTCGGGAGGGTAGGCGGTGTCGTTTTGGCCAATCATTTTTTTTAGTAGCCAACATTTCTGAGATAACCATACGAAACTTCTTCACTGCCATGTGTTGTCAGTATTAAGTTAACTTTTGATAGCACTAAACTTCTACTTAGCTTCATGTCTCTTGACTTCATTACTTCGATGTAATCATTGACCACAATCTTCGCTAAAGAAAACTTAAATGCTTTCTCTCCAATGTCTTCTCTTACTGCTTCTAAACAACTAATCTTTTCATCCATACATCAACTATCCTTTCTACATTTAATCTGCTATTTATGTTGTACTTATTACTGTCTTAATAAAAAAAGAGTAGCCGAATTAACGACCACTCAAAGTTTATGAAGTAATGAGCATAAATGATTATGATGAAATTGTTCCTTTAGCGATTGCTTGGTAGTTGTGAACTCGGCCATCACCATAAAACTCAGCGAGGAATCCAACAGAACCAGCAAGAACTTTCGGAGTGCCTGCAATATCTTTAACTTCTAAGTCTTTCGAAACTCCGACTGTATAGCAATCTTCGATGCTCCCAAATAATACTGGAACTTGTCCGATTGTATCACCAGCTGATAAAGCATTAGAAATTTCAATTGGAGCACCAAACAATGTATAAACAATTTTTCCATTTAATTCGATTTGCTTTACATAGAAGTTACCGTCGCTATCTTTGAAGTCAACTACTTTTTCGAAGAATGGACGAGACATATACCAAGAAGAGGTTCCAACGAAATCTTCATGAACAGCAAAGTATACACTTCGAAGATTATTGACTAGCTGAGTAGCTGCACCTAACGAAATATTTTTCGAAGTAACATTCGAGTCAGGAGCAATTCCTTTAAATTCGTTTGCAGCATTACCAACCATGATAGACTTTTCAATTCTTTTAAGAACTCTACGAGCTACCAGGTCTCTAGCATGCTGAGACAAATCAACACCGGAATCAAACATGTACTGCTTAGACATAGAAATACTTACTGCAACTCGACGTTGATTCATTACAGCAAGATTAGACAAGTTGAACGCAATTTCTGGAGCGTTTGAACCTTCATCAAGAAACACTGCATCAACTAAAGCTGTTTCATAAGGAATCTTCATTTCTTCTCCATTGAACGGAATCTTACGAGATTTCGAAAATACAGATGAGGTGCTTTCTAATTTTTTTACAATACTATCAACTAGCTTTGGACTTGCTGAATTACCTACTACCGCTTTTGTTTGTAATGCACGTTCTTCATTTTTCATTTCAATTTCCTCCATTTGATTTTTTAATTGTCTGAACTCTTCATTTAGCTCAGATAATTTCTCTTTTTCGTTTATTAATATGAACTTGAAAGTTGGTGAAAGATTTAATGTCTTTTCAGCTCTTCGAACTTCTTCTTCTTGCTTTGCTATGCTAAGTTTTAACTTTGAAACACGAACATCTATCGGGAGCTCTCGTTCTTCACTTTCTTGAATTTCAACTTCTACTTCCGTAGGTATATCAGCTTCTACTATGTCTATTCCACGAGCTGAAATAGTACTGTCACTATACGCAGGATCTCTGACAACCGAAATTTCGAAGAGCTCAAGTTCTTCAATAGTTCTTTCGTGAATGCCTGAAGCTGTAGGCTTCCAAGAATCGGAGATCGTCCGAAATCCGAAAGACATATTTCGTAGAATTCCAGAATTAATCAATTCGTAATAATCTCGACCCCATGAAGTGTCAGCAATCTCTGCAGTCATAAATAAAACCAGTAGAATCTTCCGTAAGCGTCAATGACCCATTTCTTGTTGAAGATAAAAGTTCTTTAGGATTGTGTTCTGCTAAAAAGTGAATGTCTGACTTAGCATTGCGAACTGCCCGATCAAACGCACCCTTCGAAATTTTTTCAACGAATTTCTTTCCAGAACCCAAAATGTTACTAAGCTGCTCCGTTTTATTCACGTAGCCAGAGACTGTCATACTTTTATTCTTATCTGAACGTAGTTCCATATTCAGAACTCGTAGTTCGATATTTTTTTTCAAGATCTTCATCCTTTCGTTTCTTTTTGCTGAATGAACAGCGATTTATTTTTGTAAGTAGTTATTTAAATAAAAAAAGACGTATCCGAAGATACGCCAAGGCTTTGAAAGTGAATCAGGCTTTCAAAGAACTCCTCTAATGCCAGAGAAGTAAAGATACAAACCTCAATATGAGAGACTTAACCAATTCTGTAATTTGGTTAATAGTCACCGCAAAGCGGTGCCAGATTTATTATTAAAATTGCTTGAACGTGCAAAACTAAAAAATCGTAAAAAAAAGACGAGCAATTAAGCTCGCCTTCTTAGATACTGACCAGGTACCCTTCTGAAACTTGAGGATGTTGCATGTTTGATAATGACAATTGGAGCGCTGCAAGAGCGCATAATAAAAAAAAGAAAGCATCTTATTAGGATGCTTCTTTGATTGATTGGTTGCTCTAGTTATATGAACTGTCATCGCAGACTCAACCACTCATGTATATATATGGCTAGAGTGAGCCACAATTTTAAATTTAATAAAGAATGGTGGCTAGCCATTCTCACGGAGAAATCATATATGACAACATTTAAATCGTCATGTAGCACCGAAGTGCTTATATTGTTTGCTGATTATCAGCTAAATTGTAAAAGAAGAAGCCGAGACATGGAAGTGACCGGCTCATTGTGTTGCAATTAAAATAGGAAGTATTCAATGAATCTAAAGCATTAAGAAAACGTGAATCGTTCAAGTTTTGAAGCTTGAAGGCTCGTCAACTCACAAATTTCAGAACTTCTAAAATCGAAAAGAAGTTATAGAATAATTGCACGGTTGTGCAACGCTCTATATATTATATATACATAGATGGAAGATCCTGTACGATATTTTGATACTTATTTGCTTAACTAAGCAATCTTACTTCCGACAGCTGGACTTTGATATTTTCCTATAAAACTTCTTCATTTCAGCCAAGACTAAAAAATAATCTTTTTTGACATCAACTGAATCCTTTTTATAAAGAGTCATTAAGCATTCTGATTCTTCCATAACAAGACCTTTTTCAAAGATACGATTTCGAAGGTTCAACTGGTCGATATCGCAGATTCCAGCTAGTTCCCATACTTCTTGTTGTTGTTCTGCAATTTGTTCGTCAAATGTTAAGTGTCGTTTTGCCATGATTAATTTCCTCCTGAAGTTATGATTAGTTATTTAAATGTTCTCAAATTAGTTATGTTTCTATTTAAATAACAAAGGTAACTTTTTTGAGAACATTAGCGTTTTGAAAGAATCCAATACCTTTTATTGAAAGTCTCTGAATTTCTGTCTTTATCTTGAAGGCTCTCAATAACAAAACCGATATTATTTTCTTCAAAGAATGCATTGATAGTTTTCATGCCGACTTTTGTAGAACCGTTCTTTGCTCGTAATCCGTACTTGCTGCAAATTACATTGCATAATTCCTGCTGCTGTTCTTTGAAAACTTTCTTCCCAATGTAGTTCTTAACAATATCTAATTGAATGAATGCTTCACGCTTTAATTGTTCCAAGTCAATGTAAGCTTTATCAGGAAAATACTTGCTAATTGCGGATTCGAATCCATACTCATTCATGAATTCGTAATAGTCATATTGATAGCTTAAAGATGCTAAACCTGTGTTTGATACTCGCAATCGTGTATATTGTTGATTGCTAACTGGATCAATAACAGTGTCCAAATAGAAAGCTTTCATGGACTTATGAATGATGTTCAATCCATATTCTTTAACAAATTCGATCTCGCCTAGCTCATCAAATTTTTCATAATAGCCAAGTTGTTTGTCAAGATAACGCAGCTTTGCAAGAATAGACTTCTTTGAAATTCGTTTGTAGTAATAATCTATTCCTTCTTCGTCTCTGCTTCGAGCTGGTGCTTGAGCAACAACATCAATATCGCTTAGCCCGTGGTTAACGATTGCTTTCAACTTTTTGTCCTTAATTTCTGTTGCTTCAGTCATAAGCTTTGTTGTATTTAAAACATCAACCGAAAATTGTTGAGTTGTAGCTATTTGATTGAATTCTTTTGAAGCCAGACGATTGCCAGCATGAAGAATTGCGCTATTGCCAATATTAAAGCCTGATGTTGTATCAATTGAATTATGGAATACCAGAACTTTATTTCCTTGTTTGACTTCATTATCAACTATGGCCAAGATTGTTTCGTCTTTCTCATAACGATACAAATTGTTGATGTTGTTATTGTAATAATTCGCTTCTTTAAGAATTTCTAGCTTGTTCTTCCAAGGTAAATATTTAAGTCCGTCATAAGTTCCCGTCATAAGGATCTTGATAGAATCGATATTTTTATTTAAGAAATTGAAGACAATTTCTGTTTGAGTATTGAAAGAAGCATCACTAACAAGAGCATGAGCTTCATCGTGAACAATATAATCGAATCGATTAATTTCTGGATCGTTACGTTTGATCATGTTTGAGAAAGTTTGATAAGACTCGGTACGAAACAATCCGCCCAAGAATTGACGTTCACACTCTTCTTTAAATGAAGCTAAGTAAGAGTTTTGCTGTGCTTTTGTTTGAGCACGATGTGTTATTATCAAAGTTCGTTTTCTGTTTTCTAAAGTATAAGGAAGCAATATATTTCTTGCCCAATGATTTTTCCCACTGCCCATTTCAGAACCAATAAGATAATTTCCGCCTGCTTTTAACTTCTTAACGACATCTGCTGTAATTACATCGCTTACATAAACTTTACTGATCAATTTGATTCCTCCGATTGATTAAATTTCTTTATATATGCTTTCTATCAGAAGAAAGAAAAACGTAAATCATAACCGGAAAAGAATTTACAAATTATTATTCAAGGGTCAAATTGACGAAGTGTAAACCAAAATTTAAAAATATACTATTACGTTAATACAAAAAGAAATTTATGTTAAAATAATACAAAAATAGGTAGGATGGGAATGAGGATAAATGGTTAAACCAGGTACCGTAGTTGAATTTAATACGGAAAAACAATTTATACACATAAAACCCCTTGGTCAAGGAGGAACTGGAGATACTCACCTCTTTAAAGATGAAACTACAGATATGTTTTTTGCATTTAAAAAGTACGTACCAAAAGATCTTAACTATATTGACGAAAATTATAAACGATTTGTCGATGAGATTAAAATTTTATTTACTATTTCCCACACTAACATTGTAAGAGTTTATAATTACTATTTATATCCTGAACATAAACTAGGGTATCTTCAAATGGAATATATAGAAGGAGTTCAAATTGACGAATTTGAGCCTATTTGGAAAGACTGGTCAGAAATTTTCACTGAAACAATATCTGCATTTGAATATCTAGAATCTAATAATATATTGCACAGGGATATTCGTCCTGCAAACATATTGATAGATAATCAAGAGAATGTTAAGGTCATAGATTTTGGATTTGGGAAAAAGTTAGTAGGCGAAGATAAGAATGGGAGAAGTGTCTTTTTGAACTGGCCTGTAACACAGTTGCCAAACGAAACGGCCTCTGAAGGAATATACAACCATCAAAGTGAAATCTACTTTGTTGGAAATCTGTTTAGTAGGATTCTTGGTGAGAATCTACCTAATTTTAAATTTAAATATATAATTGATAAGATGAACCAATTAGATCCACGTGAAAGATATTTAAAATTTCAAGACATTTCAGTTGATATTTCCCAAGGAGTACTTGCAATAAAGTTTACAGAAGAGGAAAAGAATTTATATAGGGATTTTGCAGAAGTACTTTCAAGATATATAGTAAGCCATACAAATAGATATGAGCCTGTTAAAGAACCAAATATAATAATGAATGAATTATCTACTCTTATTCTAAATAGTTCTTTGGAAGATTATATACAGGATAATAGACAATTAATAAATTGCTTTATTAATAACCCTTATACATTTAAACCAATAAAAGATATACCCCTTTCAATAGTTATTAATTTTTATCAATTTTTACAAGGATTAGGGCCAGATAAGCAAAAAATAGTACTAGATAACATAGATGTAAGATTATCTACCATAAAATTACAAATAGAAATAGACGATGATGATTTACCGTTCTAAAAAATTTGGATATTATCGTTTAACTTACAGCTTCTTGTATTAAATTGATAAGTCACTTTCCGCACAAAAAATTCAGTATCTTATTGATGAATGGGTCGCTCAAATTGAAGAAGTTGCTAAAGGACCACTTAGGTCCTTTTTGTTTTAATTAATAAAAATATTGATTTTATGCAAAAAAAAATCGAGCATTATGCTCGATTCTCTTACTACGCCTAAAACCAAATATTATCGTCGGCTTCAGGATTTTCAGTTAATTCTTTAATTTGTTGATTGATCCTATCTCTCCACTCGATAAGACTGGCTAATCGCTCCTCTTTAGTTGGTGATTTATATTCCTCTCGTTCAGCTTCTGCTTCTTCCCTGGCTTTTTTTAATCGTTCTGAGACTTCCTCATTAGTCTTAAAAGTTCCATCTTCGTCTTCCCAACCAATATGCTCAGTTTCAACATCTTTGTAATTTAGTCTTTTTATATCAAAGCCGAAATATTTCAGAACAAAATCTTCGTAATCAAGCCACTTATCATCAGCTTCTGTTTTAAACAATGCTGATCCAGTTCTCTTTCCATCTTCCGCGCTGTAAACATTGAATAAATATCTTATCTTTGCTAATGAAGCATCTTTTACTACTGAGACATCCCCAGCCGGATAAAATCGATCCTCATAACTTTTCATTAAAATTTCCATTAATATGACCTCCGTAAATTTGTTTTGTTTTTCTTACGGAGTTGTTATAGGGTAAGAATGACAAAGTGTAAAGCAAAAATGAAAAATTTAATTAAAAAATTATTTAAAAAGTTATTTAAGGCTCATTTTACACGCTTCCTGGATGTCTCTTTAATATAATTATTAAGGAGAGCTAAAGATAAATGCAGCGTAGGGGCGTGTGATGACGCTGAGTATTAATCAAATGAAAATTTTATTAAATGTTTATGGTTTTATTTGTAAATAAATAGTAATATAGATTGAGAAATAAATTTTAGAGATGGGGTATTCACGTTGAACATTGAGACTAAGTATCTAATTAGATGGGGAATACCTGGATGGGTTTTTATACTATTTTCCTACATAAGTTATCTATCTGTAGAAAATGGAGTGTTATTTACTAAAGATTTTACCGTACCTCAATTATTAGGCGTTCTCATTGCATTAGGATTTGTAGGAGTAGTGATTGGTTATTTAATGCATCAAATTTATTTTTCTCTTAATTGGATTTTCACAAATCAATCCTCTAAAATAATCTCAAAAACAATCGCTTTAGTCGAAAATAAAGAAGCTTTCAAAATAAACTTGCATGAAATCAGTCAACATAAAGCATACTATTTAATAGAGTATCATTGGCATAAACAGCTCCTTTTAATAGATAAAGATAAACGTGAATATGTGGCAGAACGGTATAGATATTTATTAACCACAATACACGGCTTAGGGGCGCTGCTTGTTTCAATTATATTTTCATTCATATCTGTCCTATTTATTGCTCATGAAAATGAGCTAAACTGGTTAGTAATCTTTTTGATTATATTGTTAATATATTTAGCCTTTTCTGTATATAAAGGTTTTAAGTATTACTCAGAAAACTTAATACATTTTCAAGGTAACTTTTTAAATTCTTTTTTAAATAAAGAATTTAGTAAAGCTCGTGAAAGAATTGACTTAGATCAATAAATATACCATATTTGCAATATCCTAACTTTCATTAATTGATGAAAGGAAAAAATCGAGCATTAAGCTCGATCTTCATCTTCTTTATGAATTCGATTGAAGTACATATCGTGGATTCCGATTTTTTTAGAAAGGAACTCTACATCCTTCTCTAAATTAGAAAGTCGCTCTTCCGTGTTTGGATTACTTCTTACATTGTAATATTCATCATACATCATATCCAATAACTTCCAACGTTCGCCGTTATCTAATTCCTTAATCATTTGGAATAATTTTTCTGCATTCATTTTTAATCACCTCCCATATTTAATTTAAAGATAAAAACAAGCTAGATAATATTAATCTATTATCCAGCTATTTCTTGTGTAATCTGGGGCATTCTAGAGCTTTTGAAGACTATCCGAGGATATCCTTTTACCTCGTTATCTAACCTTCTCGAATTTCTTATTAATTAACGCTTATAGCTTATCTACTTTTTTATTTAATTTTTTAATCTTATTATCAATTTCTTTAATACTATCTAAAATAATATTTAGCTGTATTCCTTGTTGAATCAATAATTGCATTAAATCAAGCTCTTTGTTCTTTTGTGGCTCCTTATTCAATAAAATTTCTACTGACTTTTCCACAGTATTTCCAGGTTCATTCTTTAAATGGATTAGCTTTCTAAACAACTCAACTTCATATTCAGAAAAAACTAGCTGACCTTGCTTACTTCTAGTGAACTTATAATTATTCTTTTCAAACAGGAGATAATACTTTTTTAAAGCTGAAGCACTTAAGCCTAGCATAGCAGACACTTCATTAATTTTCATTATGAGCCTCCTAGGAAAAAATATTATTAATTAAACTTCTAACCAGTTAAATAAGTGACTATTTTTAGTCTTGTTGTTTGAAAGCTCGTACATCGTTTCTTTATACTCATCAAATTCTTCGGAATGTTTATAGTCTGAGTTATTCGTGATTATTTCTAGAGACTTAAAAGCATATCCTTTAATCTTATGTAATGGTACCTTTAAATACCTGTTGCTTTCAATTGTATCATTTACAAATTTTTCAATAAGTGTATTCCATTGCTTCTTAGAATACCTTCCAATAGAAAACTTGGTATACAGTTCATTAGCAGCATTGGTTAGTAAAAGACTAAATTCATCTGAAGACAGAGGTTCCTTGTAATTACAATTGAAATTATAAATATCTTTATCTTGTTCTTTTTTATTATTTATTTTTAGGGTTACCTTTTGGTCAGGCATGGTGTTCCCTTTGGGTAAAGCTAGGTATTCCCTTTCGTCATACCTTGGAGACTGCTTATTGTCTTCTGATTCATCAGTTAAAGAGTTAATCAAGTCTTCCCTTTTGGAAGAGCTAGGTATTCCTACTAATTTAGTTTCAATTTTAGGAGTGATATGGAAGTATTTCTTTGAAGGCATTCCCATTACCCTTGTTTCAATGTAGCCATGTTCTTCTAATTCTTTAGCTGCTTTGAGTTGTTGCTTGTAAGTTAATGCAGTTTCTTCTTCTAACGTTTCAGATGTTAAGAAGAAATATTCTTTGTTGTTCTTGATTTTTAACATATTCTTGCTACCGAAGCTTTCGTAACTTGAGCATAACTGACCAAAGATAATAGATCCATTTACGGAAACTTCATGGGCTAACTCTTTGTTATACATTACAAATCCTTTACCACTTAGAATAGATATTAACTTCATTGTTCTTCTCCCTTTGACACAACAAAGAAGACCTGTAATAATTAGTATACAGAGGTCAATCTTCTGTGTCTTGTATTTAGAGATGGTAGAGCCGCCAAACTCATTTACCATCTCTTTTATTAATTTTATAACACGAACACAAGTTCGTATACCTTTATAATTTAATCCCTCTTAATGCTCCATACTCCTTATGTTTCTTTTCAATATCAGATCCCCATAGATTTACATACTTCTTTGTTATTGCTATGTCCTGATGGCCCAAAATTGCCATAAGACTAAATGCATCAATTCCTGCTACTATCATTCGTTTTGCCATTGTATGTCTAAAGGTATGAGGACTTACACGTTTTGTTATTCGCGCATCCTTCCCATACTTCGTAAACCTCGTTTGTATACTGTGTGGCTTCAGTTCTCCATTATCTTGAGTAATGAGGAGTTTATCTGTTTCTACATTCCCTCTAATCTTGATGTATCTTTTTAATTGATCTACAGTAACATCAGATAGGTAAACTGTTCTTTCAAATAAATTTTTAGTTTTTCTAACTATAATAGAATTATCCATTACATCATTTACTTCTATTCCTACTAGCTCAGATAAACGAACACCTGTATCTAAAAATATTAATAGTATTACTTCATCCCTAAAGCCAATGAACGATTTTTGTTGTCGTATTATTTTCAGCAAATTTTCAATCTCTTTATTATCTAAGGTTTCAATCGTCTTTTGTCTGTCTCTTAACAGCTTAATATTTTTCATCGGATTTTTATCATTGTGCTTGTTCTTATATAAAAAATTGTAAAAAGATTTAAGAGCTCTTAAACGAGTATTGATACTTGTTACTTTCATGAATTGTTTGCTTTTTAAAATGAATGTTTCAATATCAAACTGCTGACAATCAACTAGTTGCTTCTTAATAATTTTCTTCGCTGCATGGAATTCGTTTTTATAATACTCAATGGTAGCTGGTCTCAAGTTTCTTAAATAACAATCTCTAAAAAAAATTTCAAAAGCTTCATCATCTGTTATCTTCTTCTTTAGAATTAGTAGTTCTTCATTTGTAAGTTTTCCTCTTCTACCCACCACAACCCCCTACGCACACGATTCGACGCACACGATTTTGAATTATTTATGTCGTGTTGGTAAACACAAAAAAAGACCTCAACATAATCGTTGAAGTCTTGATTTCATTAGATCTTTGATACCGGTGGTCGGGGTCGAACCGACACTCCAGAGGAACACGATTTTGAGTCGTGCGCGTCTGCCAATTCCGCCACACCGGCAAATGAAATTGTGATGAAGATGGTGCCGAGGACCGGAATCGAACCGGTACGGTAGTCACCTACCGCAGGATTTTAAGTCCTGTGCGTCTGCCAGTTCCGCCACCCCGGCAAGGGTGATAAATAAAAATTGGAGGCGACACCCGGATTTGAACCGGGGATAAAGGTTTTGCAGACCTCTGCCTTACCACTTGGCTATGCCGCCTCAACTATTGGAGCGGAAGACGGGATTCGAACCCGCGACCCCCACCTTGGCAAGGTGGTGTTCTACCACTGAACTACTTCCGCAAATCGTATCGTAATGTATTTTATGCAGGAGCTGCACAAAGATGACTCTTAATGAAAAATGGCTGGGCTAGCTGGATTCGAACCAGCGCATGACGGAGTCAAAGTCCGTTGCCTTACCGCTTGGCTATAGCCCAAAACAGAACAAAAAACCTATTAAGTAAAAAATGGGGCGACTGATGGGAATCGAACCCACGAATGCCAGAGCCACAATCTGGTGCGTTAACCACTTCGCCACAACCGCCATTATACTATATAAGATTTAAATTATTGGCAGGGGCAGTAGGAATCGAACCCACACCGGAGGTTTTGGAGACCTCTGTTCTACCTTTAAACTATGCCCCTATATTCTTTTTTATAAAATGGTGGAGGGGGACGGATTCGAACCGCCGAACCCGGAGGGAGCGGATTTACAGTCCGCCGCGTTTAGCCACTTCGCTACCCCTCCACACTGTAAGTGGTGCCGGCAAGAGGACTTGAACCCCCAACCTACTGATTACAAGTCAGTTGCTCTACCAATTGAGCTACACCGGCATTTAATAGTATGAAGTAAAAATGGTGGCTTGGGACGGAATCGAACCGCCGACACAAGGATTTTCAGTCCTTTGCTCTACCGACTGAGCTACCAAGCCATTTTATTCTTTTTTAATTAAGAATGGCGGTCCCGACCGGGATCGAACCGGCGATCTCCTGCGTGACAGGCAGGCATGTTAACCGCTACACCACGGGACCATTTGGTTGCGGGGACAGGATTTGAACCTGCGACCTTCGGGTTATGAGCCCGACGAGCTACCAGACTGCTCCACCCCGCGACAATAATAAATGAAGTTTTGTGCTGCTTTATTCAGTAAAGATGGTGGAGGATGACGGGCTCGAACCGCCGACCCTCTGCTTGTAAGGCAGATGCTCTCCCAGCTGAGCTAATCCTCCGCAGTGAAAATGATGTTGGTGACCCGTACGGGATTCGAACCCGTGTTACCGCCGTGAAAGGGCGGTGTCTTAACCGCTTGACCAACGGGCCATTTATATAAGTAGTGGCGGAGAGCAAGGGATTCGAACCCTTGAGACGGGTTACCGCCTACACGATTTCCAATCGTGCTCCTTCGGCCACTCGGACAGCTCTCCAAAATGGCTCCGCAGGTAGGACTCGAACCTACGACCGATCGGTTAACAGCCGATAGCTCTACCACTGAGCTACTGCGGAATAATATTTTCACCAGCCTGGCAACGTCCTACTCTCACAGGGGGAAACCCCCAACTACCATCGGCGCTAAAGAGCTTAACTTCCGTGTTCGGCATGGGAACGGGTGTGACCTCTTTGCCATCATCACCAGACATAGTGACAAAAATTATTATACTATGAAATCAAAAGATTTCAAGCTTTTTTTTGAAAGAAGTTATTCTTTCAAAACTAAATAACGTTTGATAACAAGATTCACTTAGGTTATACACTTTATTAGACTGTGGTTAAGTCCTCGAACGATTAGTATCTGTCAGCTCCACACGTCACCGCGCTTCCACCTCAGACCTATCAACCTGATCATCTTTCAGGGTTCTTACTCACTTGCGTGATGGGAAATCTCATCTTGAGGGGGGCTTCATGCTTAGATGCTTTCAGCACTTATCCCTTCCGCACATAGCTACCCAGCGATGCCTTTGGCAAGACAACTGGTACACCAGCGGTGCGTCCATCCCGGTCCTCTCGTACTAAGGACAGCTCCTCTCAAATTTCCTGCGCCCACGACGGATAGGGACCGAACTGTCTCACGACGTTCTGAACCCAGCTCGCGTACCGCTTTAATGGGCGAACAGCCCAACCCTTGGGACCGACTACAGCCCCAGGATGCGATGAGCCGACATCGAGGTGCCAAACCTCCCCGTCGATGTGGACTCTTGGGGGAGATAAGCCTGTTATCCCCGGGGTAGCTTTTATCCGTTGAGCGATGGCCCTTCCATGCGGAACCACCGGATCACTAAGCCCGACTTTCGTCCCTGCTCGACTTGTAGGTCTCGCAGTCAAGCTCCCTTGTGCCTTTACACTCTGCGAATGATTTCCAACCATTCTGAGGGAACCTTTGGGCGCCTCCGTTACATTTTAGGAGGCGACCGCCCCAGTCAAACTGCCCACCTGACACTGTCTCCCAGCCCGATCAGGGCTGTGGGTTAGAATTTCAATACAGCAAGGGTAGTATCCCACCAATGCCTCCACCGAAGCTGGCGCTCCGGCTTCCAAGGCTCCTACCTATCCTGTACAAGCTGTACCAAAATTCAATATCAGGCTACAGTAAAGCTCCACGGGGTCTTTCCGTCCTGTCGCGGGTAACCTGCATCTTCACAGGTACTATAATTTCACCGAGTCTCTCGTTGAGACAGTGCCCAGATCGTTACGCCTTTCGTGCGGGTCGGAACTTACCCGACAAGGAATTTCGCTACCTTAGGACCGTTATAGTTACGGCCGCCGTTTACTGGGGCTTCAATTCAAAGCTTCGCTTGCGCTAACCTCTCCTCTTAACCTTCCAGCACCGGGCAGGCGTCAGCCCCTATACTTCGCCTTGCGGCTTCGCAGAGACCTGTGTTTTTGCTAAACAGTCGCCTGGGCCTATTCACTGCGGCTTTTCAGGGCTATGAACCCTAAAAAGCACCCCTTCTCCCGAAGTTACGGGGTCATTTTGCCGAGTTCCTTAACGAGAGTTCTCTCGCTCACCTTAGGATTCTCTCCTCGCCTACCTGTGTCGGTTTGCGGTACGGGCACCTCTCACCTCGCTAGAGGCTTTTCTTGGCAGTGTGGAATCAGGAACTTCGGTACTAAATTTCCCTCGCCATCACAGCTCAGCCTTATATGAGAAGCGGATTTGCCTACTTCTCAGCCTAACTGCTTGGACGCGCATATCCAACAGCGCGCTTGCCCTATCCTCCTGCGTCCCCCCATTGCTCAAATGGTGAGGAGGTGGTACAGGAATATCAACCTGTTGTCCATCGCCTACGCCTTTCGGCCTCGGCTTAGGTCCCGACTAACCCTGAGCGGACGAGCCTTCCTCAGGAAACCTTAGGCATTCGGTGGAGGGGATTCTCACCCCTCTTTCGCTACTCATACCGGCATTCTCACTTCTAAGCGCTCCACCAGTCCTTACGGTCTAGCTTCAACGCCCTTAGAACGCTCTCCTACCACTGTTCGTAAGAACAGTCCACAGCTTCGGTGATACGTTTAGCCCCGGTACATTTTCGGCGCAGAGTCACTCGACCAGTGAGCTATTACGCACTCTTTAAATGGTGGCTGCTTCTAAGCCAACATCCTGGTTGTCTAAGCAACTCCACATCCTTTTCCACTTAACGTATACTTTGGGACCTTAGCTGGTGGTCTGGGCTGTTTCCCTCTTGACTACGGATCTTATCACTCGCAGTCTGACTCCCAAGGAGCAAGTCTTTGGCATTCGGAGTTTGACTAAATTCGGTAACCCGATGAGGGCCCCTAGTCCAATCAGTGCTCTACCTCCAAGACTCTCATACTTGAGGCTAGCCCTAAAGCTATTTCGGAGAGAACCAGCTATCTCCAGGTTCGATTGGAATTTCTCCGCTACCCACACCTCATCCCCGCACTTTTCAACGTGCGTGGGTTCGGGCCTCCATTCAGTGTTACCTGAACTTCACCCTGGACATGGGTAGATCACCTGGTTTCGGGTCTACGACCACGTACTGAAACGCCCTATTCAGACTCGCTTTCGCTGCGGCTCCGTCTCATCAACTTAACCTTGCACGGGATCGTAACTCGCCGGTTCATTCTACAAAAGGCACGCCATCACCCATTAACGGGCTCTGACTACTTGTAAGCACACGGTTTCAGGATCTTTTCACTCCCCTTCCGGGGTGCTTTTCACCTTTCCCTCACGGTACTGGTTCACTATCGGTCACTAGGGAGTATTTAGCCTTGGGAGATGGTCCTCCCTGCTTCCGACGGGATTTCTCGTGTCCCGCCGTACTCAGGATCCACTCTGGAGGGAACGAAGTTTCGACTACAGGGTTATTACCTTCTCTGACGGACCTTTCCAGGTCGCTTCATCTACCCCGTTCCTTTGTAACTCCGTATAGAGTGTCCTACAACCCCAAGAGGCAAGCCTCTTGGTTTGGGCTAATTCCGTTTCGCTCGCCGCTACTTGGGAAATCGCGTTTGCTTTCTCTTCCTCCGGGTACTTAGATGTTTCAGTTCCCCGGGTCTGCCTTCTTTATCCTATGTATTCAGATAAAGATACTGTTCCATTACGAACAGTGGGTTTCCCCATTCGGAAATCTCTGGATCAAAGCTTACTTACAGCTCCCCAAAGCATATCGGTGTTAGTCCCGTCCTTCATCGGCTCCTAGTGCCAAGGCATCCACCGTGCGCCCTTCATAACTTAACCTAAATGGTCAATCGCATCATCAGATGCGTTTCGCATTTCGTTGTTTGTTTAGACATAAATGTCTAGAAAATCACTAATTATGGTAAGCGTAAATCTCAGTGAATTACTTGTTATCAATTACGTTATCTAGTTTTCAAAGAACAACTGACAAATCAGTTGATTTGTCTTCTATCATAGAGAGAATGATCTCTCAAAACCAAACAAAAACCAAAAGCGTCCTCATATATCCTTAGAAAGGAGGTGATCCAGCCGCACCTTCCGATACGGCTACCTTGTTACGACTTCACCCCAATCATCTACCCCACCTTAGGCGGCTGGCTCCTTGCGGTTACCCCACCGACTTCGGGTGTTGCAAACTCTCGTGGTGTGACGGGCGGTGTGTACAAGGCCCGGGAACGTATTCACCGCGGCATGCTGATCCGCGATTACTAGCGATTCCAGCTTCATGCAGGCGAGTTGCAGCCTGCAATCCGAACTGAGAATGGTTTTATGGGATTGGCTAAACCTCGCGGTCTCGCAGCCCTTTGTACCATCCATTGTAGCACGTGTGTAGCCCAGGTCATAAGGGGCATGATGATTTGACGTCATCCCCACCTTCCTCCGGTTTGTCACCGGCAGTCACCTTAGAGTGCCCAACTGAATGCTGGCAACTAAGATCAAGGGTTGCGCTCGTTGCGGGACTTAACCCAACATCTCACGACACGAGCTGACGACAACCATGCACCACCTGTCACTTTGTCCCCCGAAGGGGAACCTTCTATCTCTAGAAGTGGCAAAGGATGTCAAGACCTGGTAAGGTTCTTCGCGTTGCTTCGAATTAAACCACATGCTCCACCGCTTGTGCGGGCCCCCGTCAATTCCTTTGAGTTTCAGTCTTGCGACCGTACTCCCCAGGCGGAGTGCTTAATGCGTTAGCTGCAGCACTAAAGGGCGGAAACCCTCTAACACTTAGCACTCATCGTTTACGGCGTGGACTACCAGGGTATCTAATCCTGTTCGCTCCCCACGCTTTCGCGCCTCAGCGTCAGTTACAGACCAGAGAGTCGCCTTCGCCACTGGTGTTCCTCCACATCTCTACGCATTTCACCGCTACACGTGGAATTCCACTCTCCTCTTCTGCACTCAAGTTTCCCAGTTTCCAATGACCCTCCCCGGTTGAGCCGGGGGCTTTCACATCAGACTTAAGAAACCGCCTGCGCGCGCTTTACGCCCAATAATTCCGGACAACGCTTGCCACCTACGTATTACCGCGGCTGCTGGCACGTAGTTAGCCGTGGCTTTCTGGTTAGGTACCGTCAAGGTGCGAGCAGTTACTCTCGCACTTGTTCTTCCCTAACAACAGAGTTTTACGATCCGAAAACCTTCATCACTCACGCGGCGTTGCTCCGTCAGACTTTCGTCCATTGCGGAAGATTCCCTACTGCTGCCTCCCGTAGGAGTCTGGGCCGTGTCTCAGTCCCAGTGTGGCCGATCACCCTCTCAGGTCGGCTACGCATCGTTGCCTTGGTGAGCCATTACCTCACCAACTAGCTAATGCGCCGCGGGCCCATCTGTAAGTGACAGCCGAAACCGTCTTTCCAACTTGAACCATGCGGTTCAAGATACTATCCGGTATTAGCTCCGGTTTCCCGGAGTTATCCCAGTCTTACAGGCAGGTTGCCCACGTGTTACTCACCCGTCCGCCGCTAACTTGCTGGAGCAAGCTCCAGCAAGTCCGCTCGACTTGCATGTATTAGGCACGCCGCCAGCGTTCGTCCTGAGCCAGGATCAAACTCTCCGAAGAAAATTTGTGACTCAATTTGTTGCTGACTTAAAAATTTAAAACGTTTGGTACGCTTTTGGTTTTGTTTAGTTTTCAAAGATCATTTTCGCTCTTGAAGCGACCTTCTTAATATAACATTTCGTTAACTCAGTGTCAACATTTTTTAAGAAGTTTTTTTAATTGAAAGTCGCTGTCTGCGCCGTCATGTTTGAACTTGCTTCAGCAGCGACGCTTATTAATATATCATCGTAAAAAACTTAAGTCAATACTTTTTTGTAACAGAATATCCGCGATGGAAAATTCTCTGTCCTTTCGTCTCAATCTGAACAACTTCAACGAAATTTTTATCTACAAGAAACTCTAATAACACACTTAAATCTACCGAATAATATTTAGCTTCCGGATGCTCGAGAAGCTCTGCATAGTGCCACACTTCTTTTTCAGAAAGGATGCTTAACAGGTGTCCTGCACCAATTTCTGATTTGGAGTGGATCAGGAAATCACTCGCCAAAAAGAGGAGTTCAAGTCTTTTTTCTAATGACTCTTCACTTTCAACCAGCTCTTTATACAGCTTATAAACCTGCGGTTCCATCTGCCTCACTTGATTCCAGACCGTAACCTCAGGATAAAATCCATGATCAATCACTTCAAGCCTGGCCAGATGATGAAGGGCGTGAACGATATGATTGTACGCATCAAGGAACTGCTTTGAT
Organism: Bacillus sp. V2I10; assembly: GCF_030817055.1. Taxonomy (NCBI): domain Bacteria; kingdom Bacillati; phylum Bacillota; class Bacilli; order Caryophanales; family Bacillaceae; genus Bacillus; species Bacillus sp. V2I10. Next base: position 5,027,131 of record NZ_JAUSYV010000001.1, read on the forward strand.
TCAAAAAACACCTTGCCTTCCAAGTATCTTCTAATAAGCTTGCCATACTCGAGGCCGATTTTTAATCTGCGTTCTGAGAAAGGAAACATTTTTAGACGATCCAAAAGCTTGCCAAGGTATTCATTTCTGTCAAATAGAACTTTCCCATTTAAAATCCATTCTACGATGCGGCGGTTTGTCCCAAGCAGGATCCACTGCTGGATCTGTTCATCAGTCACTATATTCAGTGAAGCCTTTTGATTGTCAGATTCATAATGCTTAATATAAACAGGCTGCTTCGCTTCTTTTACAATAACAAGCAGCGCGACATCCAAATTATCTGTAAGCGGTGATGTTTGATTTCTCTTTTCAATCATGACGATTGCTAATGTGTCTGGATGACTTGCTCTCTCTTGATAAATAGGACGGAGAAGATTTTCCATTGTGATTCCCCCATTTAATTTATGACTATATATCAGAATTCTACATAAGAGATAAAATCCCTTTCAAATACAGCACCTCAAAATTATAAGTGAATGCTGAGAGAGAATCTATTATTTTCTGAGATTTCATGTCGTTTTTATTTAAGGGACCATTGGATATTTTCTGCGAAATCCCTTACATTTGTGCTATATTTGTATTTAGGAGGTTGGAATAATGGCAGCGAAATATTCTAGCAAGATTAATAAAATCCGCACGTTTGCATTGAGTTTAGTCTTTATTGGATTTTTTATTATGTATATTGGTATTTTCTTCAGAACTTCTCCGATTGTCATGACCATATTCATGATGCTCGGGTTATTATCTATAGTAGGAAGCACGGTGGTTTACTTCTGGATCGGCATGCTCTCGACTAAAGCTGTTCAAGTAACATGCCCTTCATGCGGCAAAACAACGAAGATTCTCGGCAGGGTTGATATGTGCATGTATTGCAACGAACCGCTGACGCTGGATCCGAATCTGGAAGGCAAAGACTTTGATGAAAAATACAATCGCAAAACGGTCGAATAAAAAAAGCGGAGTGCAGTATATGCACCCCGCTTTTATATTAGAAAAAAAGACTGAATGCTTATAAAGACATTCAGTCCGTTTAATGCATTTCTTTCTTTTCGCAGCTTCCGCAAACTCCGTAGATCTCCATACGATGGTGACTTACTTTAAAACCTGTCACGTGTGAAGCAAGATGTTCTACCTCATCTAGTCCCGGATAATGAAAATCTACAATCTTTCCGCATTTTTCACAAATAACATGGTAATGCTCCGTTGTGACAAAATCAAATCTGCTCGAAGCATCCCCGTACGTTAATTCTTTGACAAGGCCTACCTCGCGAAATACACGCAAATTGTTATAGACCGTTGCAACGCTCATATTTGGAAATTTGCTTTCCAAGGATTTATAAATATCATCAGCTGTAGGGTGAGTCATAGTTTGAATAAGGTATTCTAAAATGGCATGACGCTGGGGAGTAATGCGCACTCCAGTCTGCTTCAGCGTGTCAAGTGCTTCTTTTAACTGATGTTCAGACATCCGCTATGCACCTCTTTCCTGAAAAACATTCTTACTTTATAATATTTATAAATAGTGTACATTGTGACTGGGACTTTTGTCAATTGCGGTTAGACAGCCTGGCTGTGATTTTTTGCCTCAGTATCCTTGTCTTAATTCAATTGCATTTTCCATGGATGCATAATCTCCATCTATATATAACGCCAAGTTTGTTTTAAAAATATCCATCGCTCTAGGGAGATAGTTCTCTGTGATGCCGGACAAATGCGGTGTTACTGTTACATTCTTCATTCCCCAGAAGGGATGATCTTGTCTCAATGGTTCCTCTCTGAACACATCAAGTACTGCATGCTTTAGCTTTCCCTCGTTCAGCACTTTTACTAAATCATCTTCACATACCGCATCTCCGCGCCCAATGTTAATGAAGACGCCTTCTGGTTTCATCAAGCTGAATATCTTATAATCCAATATCCCTTTCGTTTCTTTTGTACTAGGCAGAACAGAAACAACAAAGTCTGCTTTTCTCATTCCTTCTTCTAAACCATTGTATGTATGGATTTCATCAAAATATTCAACGATTCTCCCGGATCTGTTCATCCCTTCCGTTTTCATCCCGAAAGCTTTTGCGAGCCTTGCAATTTCAGTTCCGATTGCACCCGCTCCTAATATAAAGATCTTTTTCCCATGGAGTTCATGCATTTTTACTCTGCGGTCCCATTTTCTCTCCTGCTGATTCTCACGCAGCTGCTGTGACTCTCTTGAAATTTGCAGCATCATTGAGATTGTATACTCAGCCATTGGAATCTTATGCACACCTTTAGAGTTGGTGACCAGTATATTCTGATGAATTAACGCATCAAAAGGGAGCTTATCCATTCCTGCAGACGCAACCATCAGCCATTTCAGTTCTTTTGCTTGTCCAATAATGTCAGCTGTCAGATCTTCACCGTATGTCAAAATCACTTCTGCTTCTTTTACTTCGTCCATGACTTCATTGATCCTGTTGTCAAAATTAAAATTCACTTCTGGAAATTCATTTACTAATTCTTCCTTCAAATAACCGGGCAGCTTTACTGTTGATAAAATCTTCACATTCAAATTCCCCTTTTTCCTTTTATTTTATCAGAATAAAAAGAGTGCAGGAACCAAAGTTCCTGCACTTAATTGCGCTAACGAATGAGGAGGTTATGCCTTCTTTACAACATACTCAGGGTTCTTATTTTTTGTCTGGACGTTTGACTCAATTTCTAAAAAAAAGGCCTGTTATGACAAATTTTCTTTCATATATTGAAGGGCTTCTTCAACATGGCCTTTCACTTTTACTTTCCGCCACTCTTTGACAAGCTCGCCGTCCTTATTGATAAGGAAAGTTGAACGTTCAATCCCCATATATTCTTTTCCAAAGTTTTTCTTCAGCTTCCATACTCCGTATTTTTCAGCAGCTTCGTGATCTTCGTCAACCAATAAAAGAAATGGAAGATCGTACTTGGCTTTGAATTTTTCATGCTTGCTCTGTGCATCTGTACTGACTCCAAGGATGACAGCATCAAGCACCTCAAAGCTTTTGTGCTGATCTCTGAAGTCACATGCCTGCGTTGTGCAGCCAGGGGTCATATCTTTTGGGTAAAAATAAAGAATGACATGCTTTCCTTTAAAATCTGAAAGCTTCACTTTTTCCCCGTTATCAGCTGTCAGTTCAAAATCTGGTGCAGTTTGTCCGATTTGAGTTGTCATACTATCAGCCTCCGCAAAAATTGGTTTAGCTTAAGACTACCCAATTCCAAAGAATGATTCAACTTATGACCCTTTTTCCAGTCCCCACACCGTTCTTGCAACAAAAACAGCAGGCAGAACATATCCTATAAGCGCTTCGAGAACGGCAAGCAGTCTGCCAAACCCAATCGGAATGACATCTCCATATCCTAATGAAAAAAGAGTAACAGCGCTGAAATACAGACAAGTATGCAAACGCTCAAGATAGGTTCCTTCCATAATAACCCCATTATCAACAAGCACCTCAAACCCGCTGGAGTCCAAAATTAAGAAAATCATACTAAAGCCAATCAAAATTGAAAGATATAAGAAGATGACAATTAACAGTGTATCTATAGATAGAAAATTTCGTTCCTTAAATGTGCGGAAGAAGATGTTAAAACTCATCAGCAAACACAACGATACAGCTATAGCAAATAACCCTCCCATATATGTGCAGCACCTCATGTCTCCAAAACACGTAATGGTACAATATATACAAGAAGGTCCTTAATATTCGGCCTGTCTTAAAATTAAATTTCGCATCTATTTTCTTATAAGCTGGACAACGAACAAAAGACTGAACGAAAGCAAAACAAGCGCCCCAGCCCAAAGCCACGCCATCGTCATATCCCCTGAATCGATCGCTACATATATAGCAGTTGCAGCCGTCTGCGTCTGCCCCGGAATATTCCCGGCAAACATCAGGCTTGCCCCGAACTCACCGAGAGCTCTTGTAAACGCAAGAACAGCCCCCGCGACGAGTGACGGGATCGCGAGCGGGATCGAAACATGCCTGAAAACCTGACGTTCATCCGCTCCATCTACCCTCGAAGCATCCTCGATTTCACGATCAATCATTTGAAAGCCAAGCTTAGAAGCCTGATACATCAGAGGAAAAGAAACTACGCATGCCGCAATTACGGCTGCCCACCAGGTGAAAATAACTGGAAATCCTGCCATGCGTTCAATAAGTTGACCAGCCGGGCTATTCATTCCGAAAATGACAATCAGGAGAAATCCAACAACCGTAGGCGGGAGAACAAGCGGCAGCATGAGGAATGTCTCAATCACTGTTTTCCCTTTAAACGAGGTTCTTGCCATGATCCTGCCAATAAAAGTTCCGCTTAATACGACTATTACACTGGATACCACCGCAACCTGAAGCGACAGCGCAATAGGCTGACTGAATTCACTCCACATCGCGATCACCTTTATGAAGCACCTTAAATCCCTGCTGCTCAAATACTTTTATCGATTGTTCTTTCTGCAGAAATTGAAAAAAAACTTCGGCTTCTCTTTCGTGTTCTGTTTCATTCAGCACACCGGCTGGATAGATAATACTCTCATAAGAGGCTGGTTCTATCGGGGTCTGATTCACTTTTTCTGAAGTCCAGGCATCTGTTTTGTAAACAATTCCCGCATAAACATTGCCTGTTTCAACATAAGACAGGACCTGTCGCACATCTTTGGCATAAACCATTCGGTCTTTGTTCCTTTCCCACAAATCATCATGCACAAGAGCTTCTTTCGCATACTTGCCGGCAGGAACCGTTTCCGGTGTGCCTATTGCTATCTTGCCAAAATCACCTGATGCAAGGTCCTGCATTTTTAATGTTTCATTCTCTTTATTTGTAATAAGCACTAAGCTGTTTCCCAAATAATCCATTTGAAGGGATTCGTTTAGTAAACCTTTTTTACCCAGCTGTTCAAAAAGATCTTTTGAAGCAGAAAAAAAGACATCTACTGGAGCCCCTTGTTCTATTTGACGCTTTAGAGCGCCGGTCGAACTGAAATTATAGCGTACTTCAATAGAAGGATTCTCTTCCTCAAATTGGTTTTTTATCTCATTCAATGAATCTTTTAAACTTATTGCAGCCGAAACGAGCAAAACGGTTTTCTTTTCAGGACCGCTCTGCTGCGATACGCATGATGTTAAGAAAACTATACTAATAAGAAAAGTCAGGTATTTTTTCAGCACTTGTCAGCGTCCACCCTTTACTTACTGAATCATCTATTTCTTTCTATTATACTAAAAAAATGCGCAAAAGTTTTTCATCCTTTTTAAACATGCTAGAATAGACTTTAGAAATTTTTTTCAGGAGGAAAACATGAAATTCACTAAATCTGAAGAGCTTCACGAAGAAGCGTTGCAGCATATTGTAGGCGGGGTTAATAGTCCTTCCCGTTCTTATAAAGCGGTAGGCGGCGGATCTCCAGTTGTGATGGAAAGAGCAAAAGGAGCTTATTTCTGGGATGTTGACGGAAATAAGTACATTGACTACCTGGCAGCATACGGCCCAATCATTACCGGACATGCTCACCCGCACATTACGAAGTCCATTCAAAAAGCAGCAGAAGATGGCGTGCTTTACGGAACTCCGACTCCCCATGAGGTGAAGTTCGCTAAAATGCTGAAAGAGGCAATGCCGGCAATGGACAAAGTACGTTTTGTCAACTCCGGAACAGAGGCCGTTATGACAACGATCCGTGTGGCAAGGGCGTATACTGGCAGGGATAAAATCATTAAATTTGCAGGATGCTACCACGGTCACTCAGATCTTGTGCTGGTTGCGGCGGGCTCCGGACCTTCGACTCTCGGCACACCCGATTCTGCCGGGGTTCCAAAAAGCATTGCAAATGAAGTGATCACGGTTCCTTTTAATGATATTGAACCTTTTAAAGAAGCACTTGAGAAATGGGGAGACGAGGTTGCAGCTGTTCTGGTTGAACCAATCGTAGGAAACTTCGGGATTGTTGAACCATATCCAGGTTTTTTAGAAGCAATTAACGAGCTTGCTCATGATGCCGGAGCTCTTGTCATCTATGATGAAGTCATCACAGCATTCCGCTTTATGTACGGAGGAGCACAGGATATGCTTGGTGTTACACCTGACTTGACTGCCCTCGGGAAAATCATTGGCGGCGGTCTGCCAATTGGTGCATACGGCGGGAAAAAAAAGATCATGGAACAAGTTGCACCTCTTGGTCCTGCCTATCAAGCCGGAACAATGGCCGGCAACCCCGCCTCTATCTTATCAGGGATCGCCTGTCTTGAAGTGCTTCAGGAAAAAGGTGTATATGAAAACCTTGATAAACTTGGACAAATACTTGAAGAAGGCATTCAAAAACATGCAGAAACCTATCAAATTCCAATTACGATGAACCGATTGAAAGGTGCTTTGACCATCTACTTTACGACAGAGAAGGTTGTCAATTATGAACAGGCGGAAAGAACGGATGGCGAAATGTTCGCCAAGTTCTTTAAACTGATGCTTCATGAAGGGGTTAATCTTGCTCCTTCCAAGTACGAGGCATGGTTCCTTACAACTGCTCATACAGAAGAAGATATCAAGGAAACATTGCTTGCAGTCGAGCGCTCATTCAGGCAGTTGCAAAATGTATAAATATACATTTTATTCAAACAGGGATTTTAGTCCCTGTTTTTTTATTTATTTAATTACTAATGAAAACGTTTACAAATAAGCGCCTGTGCGTTTTTATGAATATTTAAACTTTTCAAACTTGTATGTGTCCCCCAAAAATATGCATAAATAATTGAATTTTTTTAATCTAAATGATATGATAAGTATTACATTTCTGAAAATTTTGTTATTAAATCTTACAAAGAAATCTATAGTTTTAAATGATAGATTCATATTTTATTGGGAGGTGAAGGCTATAAGAGGGAACACATTCCCCTTTCAAGCCGCTTTTATGAAAGAAAATTGGAGCCCAAGTAAGTTTAAGGAATATTACAACGCAGAGCATGACGCTTGCGGCATTGTATCAGTCATCGAAAAACGGAACGTGCCGACTAAAGAAAACATTGATTTATGTATAGATGCATTGATTACGATGAATCACCGCGCCGGATTTATAAACGGCGAAGGAGACGGTGTCGGCATTCATATTGATATTCCAAGAGCCCTTTGGAAGCAGAAGCTTGCAGACGCAAATCTTGATCAGCAGCTAGCCGAGCGTGGCGATTTTATCGTCGGACACCTCTTTTTGTCTAAAAACGAAAGCCCTGATAAATTGAAAAAAGAAATCAAAAACCTTCTATCCGAAAAGAATTTCGAACTTGTTTTCGAAACAGATAAAGTCACAACATCATCTGCACTAGGACCCATCGCCCTGCAAGAAGAACCTCTCTTTTGGCAATTTGCCATGATTCCAGCCGGCAAGCATGAATCTCTTAATAAGGATCTTTTTGAGCTGACGATTCAGATTGAGAAAAACCTCAATGTACATGTCGCATCACTCAGTCAGCATGCTGCTGTTTATAAGGTTATGGGTGCGGGAGATGTACTTCCGAAGTTTTATCATGATCTTGCAAATCCGCTTGCAGCATCAACGATGACACTTGGCCATAACAGGTATTCTACTAATACATTATCTACTTTTTTTCGTGTGCAGCCATTTAGCCTGTTAGGTCATAACGGTGAAATCAATACAATTGCAAAGCTTCGTGACGAAGCAAGAATGATGAATGTTCCGCTTACAGACGGCGGAAGTGATTCTCAAGACTTGAACAGAACGATTGAAACATTGGTGGCAAGAGACGGCTATAGCCTGTTTGAAGCACTCGACGTTCTTTTTCCTCCTATTATTAATGAAATTAAAGCATATCCAGACCACCTTCAGGACTTATACACGTATATTCGTGAAGCTTGGGGCCATTTCGCACAAGGTCCTGCAGGCATTATCTCGAGATTCGCTGATGAAGCAGTATTCAGCGTAGATGCTTTGGGACTCAGACCATTATGGAAGGTAGAATCAAAATCTTCCTATATATTTGCATCGGAACCGGGAATCATTCCGACTTCTCTATATGCAGGCGAGCCTAAACCGCTTGGACCTGGCGAGAAGCTTGGACTTAAATGGAACAAGGATGATATCGAACTGTTTGAGTATCCTTCTCTTCAGGAGGAAGTCTATAAAAGATTTTCAGGCAGGACGGATATTGACGGGTACCGCAGAAGATTGGCGCATCCAATCAGCAAAGGCAAATGTTCAGCGTCTCCTATTTTCAAAGTTCACAATGGACATTACGCTGCATTCGGCTGGGATCGCGAGCACATTCAGCTGCTTGAGCAAATGGCTGAAAAAGGAGCCGAGCCGATTCGCTCGCTCGGCCATGATGGCCCGCTTGCAGCAATTCATCCAGACCGGAAAAACATTGCTGACTTTATTAAAGAAAGTGTTGCTGTTGTTACCAATCCGGCGATTGACCGTGATCGCGAGTCAGAGCATTTCTCCATCCGCTCTGTGATCGGGAAACGCCCTTCACTGACTGAGCAGCAGGAAAGAACAGCTATGATTGAGCTTCCTTCACCATTATTGCTTGAAGGCAAGCTTGGAATAATGGCACCTGAGCATATTGAACAGCTTCCATATGAAGAAGTTATCGAGACATTCTCTAAGGAAAAACAGCTGTATGTCCTATCTGCTGTGTACTCTGAAAGTGAGAGCCTGAAAGACGCTCTTGACCGTCTGAAGCTTGAAGCTATTCAAGCTGTAAACGAAGGCGCTGTATTACTTGTGCTTGACGATCAGGAAGCCCATCAAAACGGAAAGCTGTGGATTGATCCGCACTTGATTACTTCCGTTATTGATCAGGCGTTGGTTCAAGCAAGCCTGCGAAGAAACTGCTCGATCGTTCTTCGCACAGGAGCCATCAGATCCCTGCATGACATTATGATTGCATACGGTCTTGGAGCAAATTTAATCAGCCCATATATCCTTTTTGCTACTGTTGCTGAGGAAGAATCAGCAAAACCTGCTGTTAACTTGTATGAATCATTGAACAAAGGACTAGAGAAGGTCATTTCTACAATCGGCATTCATGAGTTAAGAGGATATGGACGACTCTTCTCGGCAATCGGATTAAATGAAGAAATCGAAAAAGAGCTTAACATTGTAAATTTCTTAGGCTCTCGTTCTCTTAAATACAATTTTGAAAGCCTCAAAGCGGATGCACTTGAACGAAGCCAGGACTTTGAAAATGAAAAAGCCCGTCCAAGCAAGACGTTCCACATTTTCCCGAGAATCTGGAAAGCGATTGGCGATGTTGCAAAAACGGGCAGCTATGACGGTTATCGCGAAAAACTGACAGAGCAGGAAGAAAGCAATCCGATTACCATTCGTCATTTGACTGACTTAAAAACAGCTAAAACTGCCGTGCCAAAAGAAAAAGTAAATATCGGAGTCGGAGAGCACAGTCTTCCATTCGTGATCGCCTCCATGTCCTTCGGTTCACAAAATGAAGTAGCATTCCGTGCTTATGCAGAAGCTGCTGAACAATTAAATATGGTAAGTCTGAACGGTGAAGGCGGAGAAATTAAAGATATGCTCGGTAAATATCCGCGCACACGCGGACAGCAAATCGCATCAGGAAGATTTGGCGTAAATGCAGAGCTTCTGAACTCTTCCAACCTCCTGGAAATTAAAATCGGCCAGGGAGCGAAGCCTGGTGAAGGCGGTCACTTGCCAGGTTCAAAAGTAACAGCGAAAATTGCAGAATCCAGGAATGCCACGATCGGATCAGATCTCATCTCTCCGTCAAATAACCACGATATCTACTCGATTGAGGATTTGGCGCAAATGATTTCTGAACTGAAAACAGCTAATGATCAGGCAAAGGTTTCAGTTAAAGTTCCTGTTGTTCCTAACATCGGAACGATAGCAGTAGGAATTGCAAAAGCCGGAGCTGACATCATCACGCTGAGCGGTTTTGACGGCGGTACTGGTGCAGCCCGCATCCATGCACTTCAGCATGTTGGGCTGCCTGTTGAAATCGGTGTTAAAGCGGCACATAACGCATTACTCGAAGCTGGATTGCGTGAAAAAGTAGAGCTTTGGGCAGACGGCGGAATTAAAAGTGCACTCGACGTTATGAAAGTTGTTCTGCTTGGAGCGAACCGCGTCGGTTTTGGAACATTATCGATGATTGCAATCGGCTGTACAACATGCCGCGGCTGTCATTTAGATACATGCCACGTGGGGATTGCCACTCAAATTGAATCAGAAGCACAGGCAAAAGAACATGGCTTAAGACGCTTTGTTCCAAGAAAATACGATCCTGCTGTACAGGGCCTTGTTAATTTGTTCAGCGCATTCGGTTCAGAGCTTCAGGCACTGACAGCATCACTTGGATTTACAAATCTTCAGGAGCTTGTCGGAAGATCTGACTTGCTTGAGCAAACGCGCGGCAAAGAAGAAATGGATCTGTCACTCTTGCTTGAAACATTGGATATTCAAAATCTTTCTCATAAAGAAGTTGCAGCAAGCATAGAAAGCAAACGTCTCGCTGTTGCAGCCGGAGCTGAGTATTTAGATTACGATGACAATGAACTTCATGATTCAAGAGAATTCTCGAGCGTTACATCTGAACAGCGCATCCTCGGCAGCCGGGTTTCCTGTCACAGAGTGCGCGGCCGTCTCGACGGCTCGTACAAAAAACTGGATGACGTTGAGCTTTATTATAAAGAAGGCTCTATTCCAGGAAACGGTCTTGGCGCCTATAATTCAAGCGGCATTAATATCCGTGTTGAAGGCGGAGCGCAGGATGGCACAGGCAAAACGTCATTTGGAGGCAGCATCCAAGTATTCAAATCTAAAGGAACTGACGGAAAGTACTACAACGGTTCTGTTGGTAAAGGATTTGGCTATGGCGCGCAAAGCGGCCTGCTGCTAGTACAAGGCAATGCGGACGCACGCGCTGGAATTCGCCTGTCAGGAGCAGACATGATTATTGGCGGTAAGATTGATAAGCCAATTCCTGCAAATGAGAAGGGTAATATGGGAGTAAACGCCAATATTAAAGGATTTGCGTTTGAATACATGACAAACGGCAGAGGACTTGTCATGGGAGATCCAGGCCCATGGATTTGTGCAGGGATGACTGGCGGGGTTGTGTATGTCAGACATCAGCCTGAACTTGGATTAACAAAGCAGGCTTTAGAACGCCGAATTGCAAAAGGCGCTAAAATTGACATTTCACCTCTAAATTCAAAAGGCCAGAGTGATGTATCAGAATTGCTTACAACATACATCGATGCTCTCGGGCGTCATGGTCAAAATGATGAAGCTGAAGAACTAAAACCGCTTTTACAGGATTTAAAAAATAACTTTATTCAGCTGGTGCCTGTTAAAGAGCAGGCAGACCCATCTGTATCAACTGAATAATACTACTTTCAAATAACACCTGCCTGTCAGGTGTTATTTTTTTTTACCAAAACGTGAAAATGTAACTTGAATAATTTGTTTAAACGTTGTATAGTCATTAATTATTTAACAAGAAGGCTTTTCTGCAAACATTGTTCTTTTTCATTTGTGCGAAACAGCCCAACAACAATTAGTAAAGAAGGGAATGTCCATACACACCTTATGAAACTTGGTGCCCGCATTATAAAAACGGGGATAGCCATTACGCTGGCTCTATACTTGGCCACGTTATTAAAAATACCGTCTCCCGCGTTTGCAGGTATTGCAGCCATTTTTGCAATCCAGCCAACCATATATCGCTCTTATCTATCTGTCATTGAGCAAGTACAGGCAAATATCATCGGAGCAGCCTTTGCCATACTGTTCGGGCTGATCTTTGGTCCCCATCCGTTTGTTATTGGTTTAACTGTAATTATTGTCATAGCGATTAATTTAAAAATAAAAATTGAAAATACGATTCCTGTATCCATCGTTACAGTTATTGCGATCTTAGAAAGTCCGGGGGAAGATTTCATTGAATTTTCTCTCATCCGTTTTGGAACGGTCCTGCTCGGAGTTTTATCGGCCTTCATAGTCAACTTAATCTTTATTCCGCCTAAATACGAAACAAAGCTATACTACAGGATTGTGGACAATACGGAGGAAATAATCAAATGGATCCGCATTAACATGAGGCAGGTTTCTGATTACAGCGAACTGAAAACAGACATTGAGAAAATAAAAGATAAAATGATTAAGCTTGATCAGCTTTATCTGCTGTATAAGGAAGAACGGGCTTATTTCAAAAGAAATATCTATGCAAAATCGCGCAAGCTCGTCCTGTTCAGGCAAATGCTTGTTACATCGAATCGTTCCTTGGATACCCTGAAAAAGCTCCACAGGCTGGAAAATGAATTGCATCACCTTCCAGAAGATTTTAAAGAGATTCTTGTCAATGAGCTGGACTATTTGATCGATTTTCATGAAAGAAGCCTCCTGAAATTTATAGGCAAAATTAAACCGCAGTCCACAACTGACCTCATTAAGGAAGGCCTGTTTAACAAGCAGGAGCTCGTCGATACTTTTATGAAATTTAAAGGAAACTGCATTGATCAGGAGTGCTTCTATCATCTGCTCCCTCTTATAGCTGTCATCATTGACTATAGCGAGCAGCTGGAGCATTTAGATACTCTTATAAACAGCTTCCATAATTATCATAAAGATGAAAATGAACTTCAAATTAATGAAATCGAAGAAACCAGCTGATTTGAATTAGTAAAAAAAGAGGACTAAACCGTTAATGGTTAGTTCTCTTTTTTTAGGCTTTTTCTGTAAACTTTTAGGTTTTAGATTTTCAATATAGATACGTCGTATAAACTAATTTATATCTCTTTGACGCACTTTTTTCAGGCTGAAGGTGATTTTTCTGCTCCATTTCCCGCTTACATTTGATGTAAAGATCATGGCTGTTAACTTAATGCGTGTGTAATAACCTTACGAATAGCAACAATCAATGCGAACACAGGCTTTTTTATTATTCAGCTTTGCCTAACTCACTTTCTGTCACCCATTTGTGATTTTTCACTTCTTCACCGCCGCCTTCAGGGGTGTAATCGACCATATATACCGTTGTTTTTTCAGCAGAATCAATGACAGCCTCCGCGCCTTCCATGCCTTCCATATGGCTCGCCTCGACAGTTACTTCATCTCCTGCTTTTAACGGTTGTTCAGGAGCATTCTTGATTTCTTCATGAATAATCCATTTATGATTCACAACAGGCTCTCCGCCCCCTTCAGGAGTATAGGAGATGGCATAAACAGTTGTATCAAATGCACCCGAAATCACAGCTTCGGCACCATTCATACCTTCCATATGATCTGTTTTGATAATTGCTTTACTTCCTACTTCATAAGATGGACTTTCCGCCTCTTTTAACCCTTCAGGCACTTCTCCAGAGCTTGAGTGATTCATACTGCCATGATCCATATGTTCCGAATCTTCCTTTTTTTCTCCTTGATCCCCTGCACTGTTTCCGCAAGCACCAAGAGACAATGAAACGGCCGTGATCAGCGATAAAAAGATAGTCAGTTTTTTTTTCTTCATATTTTCCTCATCCTCCCATAAGCTTTGATTACATTATACAAAAGAATTGTGCAGAATTTGTGCACCAAGAACGGAACCGACTGGTCAGACCCGACAGACAGATAAGAATTCACCCGAAAAGTACGGTTTTGACTTTTTGGGTGAATTTGTTCTGGCCGAGGGGCTAGGAGGTGGAGCTAGACACAACTGCGGAAGATTATATACCTGCTAATCTATAAAAAAAATCTTTCTTTCCCCGTTAGTACTCCCCACAAATGAGAAGAGTCCAAATCTCATAGGATCTGGACTCTTCATGTAGATTGCTTTATTAATGCTTCCCTTTTGGATCGAGCGCATCCCGAAGTCCGTCACCCATTAAGTTAAACCCAAGAACGGTAAGCATAATGGCAAGACCGGGGAAAAACAGTGTCCAAGGAGCCTGAACTAAATATTGCTTGGAATCGGCAAGCATTTTTCCCCATTCAGGATTTGGAGCCTGTGCGCCAAGTCCAAGGAATCCAAGAGCAGCCGCTTCAATAATGGCAGTTGCAATCGCAAGAGAAGCTTGTACAATAATCGGCGAAAGGCTATTCGGCAGAACATGAACAAGCAGAATTCTGGTATCGCTTGTTCCGACCGCTTTTGCTGCGTGTATGTACTCTTCTTCTTTTACACTTAGCACTTTCGCTCTGATCAGCCTGCCAAAGTTCGGAATGTTAATGACAGCAATGGCGATCAGTGCATTCTGCAGGGAAGGTCCTAAAATAGCAACAATCGCAATGGCAAGCAGAATGCTCGGAAAGGCAAGCATGATATCAAAAATCCTTGAAATGATGGTATCAATAACACGGCCGTAATAGCCAGCCATGATACCAAGAAGTGTTCCCACTATTGCTGATCCAAGAACTGAGAAAAAGCCAACCCACAGGGAAATTCTTGCCCCAAACAGGACTCTTGAAAAAATATCCCGGCCAAAATCGTCCGTTCCAAACCAATGCTCAGATGAAGGAGGAAGCAATCTCTTTGAGAGCTCCTGCTCATCAATGCCTTGAGGGGCAATCAGCGGTGCTGTGATTGCAATAATAATAAAGAAAAGGACGAGAAAGCTTCCTGCGATTGCTAATTTATTTTGTAAAAAGACGCGCAGCTTCTGCTGAAAAGGAGTGACAACCTTCTCCTGTTTTATAATGGCAGTCTGCTGCTCCTGCAGCGATGGTAGTGACATAGCAGTCTCCCCCTTTCCTAATATTTAATCCTTGGATCAATTGCAGCATATAAAAGATCAACAATCAGGTTAATAAATACAAAAATCGTTGCGATAATTAAGATTCCGGATTGGATAACCGGATAATCGCGATAGCTGATGGCATCAAAAATATACCTTCCCATCCCCGGCCAGCCGAAAATGGTTTCTGTTAAAATGGCTCCGCCAAGCAATAAACCAGTTTGCAGTCCAATAATTGTTAAAATCGGAATGATGGCATTTTTTAAAGCATGCTTGTATACAACCCAGAACATATGAAGACCTTTAGCGCGTGCTGTCCGGATAAAATCCGACTCCATTGCTTCAATCATAGTTGAACGGGTAATCCTTGCAATGATCGCCATTGGAATCGTCGCGAGCGCAATTCCCGGCAGAAGAATATGCTTGAGAACTTCAATAAATTGATCAAATCTGCCCTGCAGAAGGGTGTCGAGCAAGTAAAGATTTGTGATAGAATCTATCGGATTCCGAATTTCCTCCCGCCCTGTCGTAGGAAGCCAGCCAAGCTGAATGGAGAAGACATACTGCTCCATTAGTCCAAGCCAGAATATCGGCATCGACACTCCGACTAATGCGATAACCATTGCTGTATAATCAAACCACGAATTCCGGAACCAGGCACTGATGATTCCTGCATTGATCCCTACCACGATTGCAATTATCATAGCAAAAATCGTCAGTTCCATTGTTGCAGCCAAATAAGGAGTCATTTCCTTGCTGATTTGTGCTCCTGTTCGAATAGACTGACCAAGATCACCCGTCAGAAGTCCCCCAACATAATCAAAATATTGTAAGTACCAAGGCTGATCAAGACCAAGCTGCTGCGTTAATTTTTCGATTGCTTCCTGTGTAGCGCGCTGCCCGAGAATGACCTGTGCAGGGTTGCCCGGAATGGCTCTGATTATAGAAAAAACTACTAGTGTCATCCCAATTAAAACCGGTATGAGCAATCCAATTCTTCTTACTGTGTATGAAACCATCGTCTCACCTCGCATTTATTTCTGAAAAAAGGAGGAGGACAAGTCCTCCTCCTTCAAGATTACTTAAATTCAACCTTTGTTAAAATGTCAGATCCAGTTGGATGCGGCATGAATCCAGTTAAGCTGCTGCTTCCGGCCAAAATTGGCGTTGAGTGAGCAAGCGGGATCCAAGGTGCATCTTCTTTAATGATTTCCTGCGCTTTTTTATAGAGCTCGTTGCGTTCTTCCTGATCAGCATTAGACTGTGCTTCAATCAGAATGTCATGAAGTTCATCATTGCTGTAGTACGTATAGTTATTGCTGCCGATGCTGTCTTTGTCTAAAAGAGTATAAAGGAAGTTGTCAGCATCTCCATTATCCCCAGTCCAGCCGAGCATAAAGGAATCCGCTTCCCCTTTGCTTGCTTTGTCTAAATAAGTTGCCCAGTCATATGTTTTGATTTCGGCTTCAACACCGATTTTTGCAAAGCTTGATTTAAGAACTTCAGCCACTTTCATACCCTCTGGCATATACGGACGCGGTACAGGCATTGCCCAAAGCTCCATTTTAAAGCCATCAGGATGTCCAGCTTCAGCAAGAAGCTCTTTTGCTTTTTCCAAATCATACGGGTATGGCTCGATCTCATCGTTATAGCCTTCTAATGAAGGCGGCATTGGATTTTTCGCAGGTTCAGCAAGGCCGCCATAGAAAGAATCAATAATCGCCTGTTTATCTACTGCATGGTTCAATGCTTGACGCACAAGTTTGTTATCAAGAGGCTTGCGGTTTGTCGTTAATCCGACATATCCTATGTTCATGGACGGACGCTCAAACGTCTGTAAATCTTTATTGCTTGTAATAGATGCAGTATCAGATGGATTCACTCCATCCATTAAATCAATTTCTCCCGTCTGCAATGCATTTAAGCGGGCTGAGTTTTCCGGAATGGATTTAAAGATTACCTGATTTAATTTCGGGTATCCTTTCATCCAGTAGTCTTTATTTTTCTCCAAAACGATTCTGTCGTTCGGCTTCCACTCTACAAATTTAAATGGACCTGTTCCAACAGGATTTTCTCTGAATTTATCTCCGTGCTTTTCAATAGCAGCAGGACTTGCAATTCCAAATGGAGACATCGCAAGGTTCTTTAAGAACGGAGCTTGAGGACGCTTTAGTGTGAAAACAACTTTATTCTCGCCTTCTGCTTTCACTTCTTTAATTACATGGCCATCATCTTTTTTAAATCCGCCAAACATTGTGTAGTAAGGGAATTTATCGGCATCCCCGTTCATCCAGCGCTCGAAGTTGAATACAACAGCTTCAGCGTTGAAGTCCGTGCCGTCATGGAATTTAACGCCTTCTCTTAAAGTAAAAGTATACGTCAGGTTATCTTCAGAAACTTCCCATTTTGTTGCAAGACCTTCCTGAACAGTTGTATCCTGCTCACCGTAATTCAACAGTGTCTCAAATACGTTGACAGTTACTTTAAATGCTTCTCCCTCTGTCGTTGTAATTGGATCAAGTGATGTAGAATCCCCGCCACGTCCAAAAACAAGACTTTCCTGTTTCTTTTCACTGCTTCCGCCTTCTGATTTACCATCTGATGAGGTGTCATTTGAGCTGCATCCCATCAATGCCGCTGATAACAGCAGCACAAACATAATTGAGACCAACAGGCTTTTCTTTTTCACGCATACATCCCCCTATTTCCTATTAATCAATCTATCAATCACATCTGTGCCATTATTGATATAAATGACACGCGACATAATGACCTTCTTTTACTTCAGTCCATGCGGGCTTTTTCACCTTGCAAGGTTCAAAGCAGGCAGGGCATCTCGTATGAAAAGCACACCCTTTAGGCGGATCGGACGGACTCGGAAGATCCCCTTTTAAAACAATCTGTTCTTTAACTGCCTCAGGATCCGGGAGAGGCACGGCAGAAAGCAGCGCTTTTGTATACGGATGCAGCGGTTCGGCGTACACCTGCTCGCTGTCTGCAAGCTCTACTAAACTTCCCAAATACATGACTCCAAGCCGGTCACTGATGTGGCGAACGACTCCCAGGTCATGGGAAATGAAAATATATGTTAATGAAAATTCCTTTTGCAGGTCTTTTAATAGATTCAGAATTTGAGATTGTATGGAAACATCCAGAGCAGAAACTGGCTCATCTGCAATGATCAGCTTCGGATTTGTCATTAAGGCTCTTGCAATCCCGATTCTTTGGCGCTGTCCTCCGCTGAACTGATGCGGATATCTTTTTCCATAAGCTTCATCAAGACCGACAATTTTCAGCATCGATTTTACTTTTTGCCTGCGCTGCTCCTTGTTTCCAATTTTATGTACGATAAGCGGCTCTTCAAGAATTCGCTCTACAGTCATTCTGGGATTCAGCGATGCATAAGGATCCTGAAAAACCATCTGCAGCTCCCGCCTCATCTTTCTCATCTCTTTTGGAGACTTAGAGAGCAGCTGTTCTTCCTGAAAAGTAACAGATCCTTCTGTAGCATCGATCAGTTTCAGCAGAAGACGGCCCATAGTTGACTTCCCGCAGCCCGATTCACCGACAATTCCAAGTGTTTCTCCTTCATATACTTCAAAAGACAAATCATTTACCGCCTTGACTGCACCAACTTTTCTGCCTAACACTCCGCCATTTATCGGAAAATGCTTTGACAGCTTGTCCACTTTAAGCAAAGGCTTCGTCATGATGAATAGCCTCCTCTCGTGCCAGAAAGCATCTTGATTGATGGGAATCCTCTAACTTGTACAGCGGAGGTGCATCATTCATGCACTCAGCTATTGCATATTCACAGCGCCCTGCAAACAGACATCCCTGTTGAACCGTGCCAGGACGCGGCACCTGCCCTGAAATGGAATATAACCTGTCATTTTTATGCCGGATATCAGGCACTGATTTCATAAGCCCTTTTGTGTAAGGATGCTTAGGATTTTTGAAGATGGTTTTGACGCTTCCCTCTTCCACAACTTGTCCTGCATACATGACCATGACGCGATCACACATTTCTGCTACCACACCAAGATCATGTGTGATAAATACAATGGACGTTTCCAGCTTTTCATTTAGGTCTTTCATTAATTTCAGTATTTGTGCCTGAATCGTTACATCAAGTGCAGTTGTCGGCTCATCGGCTATCAGCACCTTCGGATCACAGATCATCGCCATCGCAATCATGACACGCTGCCTCATACCTCCGGACAGCTGATGGGGATATTCTCCGTATAACTCCTCAGGTCTTGGCAGTCCTACCAGCTTTAGAATTTGAATGACCCGGTCCTTTGCCTGTTTTTTAGTTAAGTTCTGATGAACACGAAGTGACTCTTCAAGCTGGTTGCCTATTTTAAATAATGGATTAAGCGAAGTCATTGGCTCCTGAAAGACCATCGCAATTTCATTTCCGCGCATTTTCCGGAGTGCTTTTTCATTCAGCTTCAGAAGATCCTTCCCTTGAAACAGCACTTCTCCTGTAAGCTTTGATGTTTTCTTTGGCAATAGCCCCATAATTGAAAGCGAAGTCACACTTTTTCCGCATCCCGATTCTCCTACAATTCCTAAAACTTCTCCCTTATGTACGTCAAAGTGAATGGAATCCACAACACGCGTTTCTTCTTTGCTTTGCATAAATGTAATGCTTAAATCCCTGATTTCTAAAATTTTTTCCCGTGTCAGACCGTTCACCCCCAGTGAGGATACTCTTTTTCCAACAACTTAAAACATATGATGTCGGATCATCCTCTATGCTTTCTCATGATATTTCTGTAAGATACTATTCAAAATACAAAAAAATTGGATATGTACAAATTATAGACTAAATATTCCAAATATTAAAATAGTCCTTTGTACCTAAATAGTTTTATTACATTACTTTGATAAAGTGATTATGTTAATTAAATTCATGTCCTTTGAAGCACTTTTGAAGCATTTTTGAAGCAAAAAAAAGAGCAATCCCGAAAGGATTGCTTATTTTACTTATTATGGAATTCTTTTTTCCTAAAGATATGATTTTATTATGATAGAAAAACATGGACTAATCTAATTGCTGAATCTGGAATAGAGAATAATAATGGCCTTGTTTCTCCATTAGCTCAGAATGAGTCCCCTGTTCTGCAATTTTCCCGTTTTCTACGACAACAATTTTATCAGCATGTGTAATGGTTGAAAGACGATGAGCTACGATAAACGTAGTTCTGTCCTGAGCAAGCTTCTCCAGCGCTTCCTGTATGAGGTGCTCGCTTTCCAAATCAAGAGCTGACGTTGCTTCATCTAGAACAAGAATTGGAGGATTCTTTAAGAAAACTCTTGCAATGGCAAGTCTTTGTCTTTGGCCGCCTGAAAGCTTAACACCGCGTTCACCGACTTTTGTATCATAGCCATCAGGAAAGCCTAAAATGAAATCATGGGCGTTAGCTGCTCTTGCGGCTTCAAACACTTCTTCATCCGTTGCTCCAGGCTTGCCGATCAGAATATTTTCTTTAACAGTCTGACTGAATAAAAACGTATCCTGCATAACCATACCAATTTGATCTCTCAGGCTTTGAGCCCGGTAGTCTCTGATATCAATCCCATCAAGAAGAATGCGCCCTTCTGAAACATCGTAAAAACGCGGAATCAAGCTGATGAAGGTGGATTTTCCGCCTCCGCTCATGCCTACTAAGGCAATCGTTTCCCCTCTGTTCACTTTTAACGAGATATGATCAAGGATCATCGGTTCTTTCTCGCCATATTTGAACGACACCTCTTCAAATTCAATTGTTCCATTTACCGCTTTTGCTTCGATAGCATTCGGTTTGTCTGTGATATCGTACTCTTCATCAATTAGTTCAAACACACGGTCCATGGATGCCAGGGCCTGAGTGAGAGTAGTTGAAGACGTAACAAGACGTCTGAGCGGATTATAAAGCTGATCAATATAAGCAATAAATGCTACCATTGTCCCAACTGTCATGTTCCCATGAATAACTTGATAGGCTGCATATGATATAACAAGCAGGGGGGCAACATCCGTAATTGTATTCACAACAGCAAACGTCTTAGCATTCCAGCTTGTATGATCGAGTGCTTTCGTTAAAAAGTTATGGTTTTCTTTATCAAATTCAGCCTGCTCATGTTCTTCAATGGCAAAGCTGCGGATGACAGGCATCCCCTGAACTCGCTCATGAAGATGTCCCTGCACCTGCGCCAGAGCTTGAGATCGGACTCTAGTCAGATATCTCAGCTTTCCGTAAAAGTACTTAACAGAAAAGCCGTAAAGAGGAAACAGAATGATTGATACCAGTGTAAGTTTGATATCCATTGTAAACATGATGATCACTGCGATCACGATTGTAAAAATATCAAGCCATACGTTCATTAGACCGGTGATGACAAAGTTTTTCGTTTGTTCAACATCGTTGATGATCCTCGAGATAATTTCTCCCGCTCTTGTGTTTGCATAGTAGCGGAGACTGAGTTTTTGCAGATGTGTAAACAGGCTGTCCCTTATATCATAAAGGATTTTGCTGCCTGTCCATTGTGCAAAATATTGGCGATAATATTCAATTGGCGGCCTGACTATAAGGAAAATGGCGAACATGATTCCCATTATTGTCAGCAGCTTTGCCGTTTTTTCATCAGCTGACATTTTTCCGCCTAATATATCATCTACTACATACTTAAGCAGCAGTGGTGTTAATAAAGGAATAGAGAATTTTATAATTCCAATTAGGATCGTTCCTGCTATTTGAAATTTATATGGTTTGACGAATTTCATGTAACGTTTTACAGAACTCAAGGGCCTTTGTCTCCCCCTTTCTTTGTCTATTTTGCGCGAAGCAGAGCATCTCATTCCCGCCTCTGCAGCGCATGATTGGATTTAGAAAATATCCCGGCAAAAAGAATAAGCCTGTTTATCAAACAGGCTTTCAGGTTGTACATCCCCAAATCTGCTATCTAAGTGGAAGTCTGAACGGATAACAAATCATTTTACATGTGTTAAATAACGTTCATACCACACATCGATAAATTCTGCTGAGAACGGACCTTTTTGCTGTCTGATCCAGCGCAGCAATTTTTCAAGGTTGCTCTTTAAAATTAGATCGATGACATCAGGATAATTCATTTTTTTACGGTGATATTCATATTCATCTTCATCTAAGATGATATAGGTCATATCAGGAAAAATTTTAACATCAAGGTCATAATCTATGTATTTCAGCGCTTCATCATCCCATGCGAATGGCGAGCTTATGTTGCAATAATAATAAATGCCATCTTCCCGGATCATGCCTATTACGTTAAACCAGTACTTAGTATGAAAGTAACAAATGGCAGGTTCACGGGTAATCCAGGTTCGGCCATCGGATTCTGTCACAACCGTCCTGTCATTTCCGCCGATAATACAATGCTGACTAGCCTTTAATACTGTTGTTTCATCCCAAATTCGGTGAATATGCCCATCATGTTTGTAGCTATGAATTTGTATGTTATCTCCTTCCTTGGGAAATCCCATTTTACTCCCCTACTTTCCGTATAGCCGCTTTGCTGAAAGAGCAAAGATCTTCAACTAATTGTTTTTACTATTATACCGTTTGCAGGAAAAAAAAGAAAATAAAAGAGCCGCCCTGAGGTTTTGGGAGACTCTCGAAATAGCCCTTTATTTGCTTAATGGCAGAACAGCCTGATAAGAAAGAATCACCTCTTCTGTCTGCTTTTCAAACACTTTCTGAATCATATACAGTTCATCCTTCATAAAGTCAATCTCTGACTCAATCTCCTTGCATTTTATTTCATCCGGAAGATTGCTCAGCTGCTCCTTTAACTGCTGACATCTCTCAATTTCAGATTGCAGGCACAGCAGCTTTTCCATCGTCTGGAGCTGATTGCCGACTAATTGATCAAAATCTTTCAATCCAACTACACCTCTCTCTTCTGTCTTGCTGATTTGTACACATACTTTTTCTTCTTCATAAATCATTTTCCTTTGACTTTATATGTTGAGGAATAAGAGG
Source organism: Bacillus sp. V2I10 (assembly GCF_030817055.1). Lineage (NCBI taxonomy): Bacteria > Bacillati > Bacillota > Bacilli > Caryophanales > Bacillaceae > Bacillus > Bacillus sp. V2I10. The sequence goes on from NZ_JAUSYV010000001.1 coordinate 5,049,894, forward strand.
TTTTGTCGGATACAGAATAGTGTCTTTCGGCACGTTATAGATACATGATTTTCGTTTGTATCCAATAAATTAGGGAAACGTTAAACAGCCTGAATTTATCGATATATACGAAGGATGTATTTTGCGGGTGAATCTACTCATCTTGTGGGGAAGTGCGGAAGGTTACATTGTAGGGCCAGCTGACCGCTGATCAAGTTAAACGAGCTTCAACGTTAAATAAAAATAGAAAAGACACTTCTTCTCACAAGGAAGAAGTGTCTCTTTTTAAGCTGTTTTTAAATTAAGAGTTTTATTTTTTCTTAGCTTCAGCTTGTTGATTTTGTTTTTTCACTTGTTGAGCATCTGTTTCGCTAGCGAACTCAGCTCCGAATTGTTGTTGACCTTGTGCAGCTTGAGCGTTTTGTTGTCTTACTTGTTGTACGTTTGTGCCAGCTTGAGCTTTGTTTGGTTGTTGTTGATTTGCCATGATTATCACCTCCACGAAATATATCATGTCCCGGAGGTGAAATTAATATCCAAAGTTTTTAATTTTATTTTTGATTTTTGTGGTTCAATTTTTTCTTTTTACATCAGGAGGGAACGTCCGCCATCCACGATAATGGTCTGTCCTCTGATCATCGATGCCTGGTCTGAAACGAGAAATTCAACGGCATCAACCATATCTTCCATATCCACCATACGTCCTGCAGGAGTCATTCTTCTCGCATCAGCAAGCAGTTCCTCGCGGTTTGGAAAATGCTTCAGTGCTTCTGTATCAACAGCTCCACCTGAAACAGCATTCACCACAATATTTTTTGATGCAAGCTCGACTGCCAGGTAGCGTGTCAAAGATTCGAGTGCAGCCTTTGATACTCCAACAGTGGTGTAATTTTCAAGAACGCGGATCGAACCTAAAGAACTGATGCTGACAATTGTTCCTCCGCCATTTTTCTCCATTCTCTTCGCAGCTTCCTGAGCACAGAATAAAAGAGCCTTGCTGTTAATATCCATTGTCCAGTCCCAGTGGCTTTCTTCAAGCTCCATTAATGGTCTTAATACACCTGATGCAGCATTGTTTACAAATATATCTAAACGGCCGAAGGTTTCATCTATTTCGGCAAACATCTCTTTAATTTTTTCAGGTTTTCCTACGTTTGCTTTTACTACAAGCGCCTTTACGCCAAGCGCTTCAATTTCTTCTGCTGTCTGAAGAGCTGCACCTTTGCTTCTGGCATAATTGATGACAATATTGTATCCCTGCTTAGCAAGACGGAGTGCGATTGCTTTCCCGATTCCGCGGCTGCTTCCTGTAATTAGAGCTGTTTTGTTCTGGTTCATTTTTACATCTCCTTATTTGCTGTTAATCGTATAGTTGCCTATATTGTATCAAACAATAGGACAAGCGAGTAGTAGAGGAGGATTGCTTATGTATGTAGGCCGTGATATGACTGAATTATCCATGATGTCCATCCATGAGTGGAAGGACAATGAATTAGCTTACTTTCATCATGGACTTCAGCAAATGATGCTTTATTTAAACGCCGAAGGGCAAACAATACACCGTGAGATCATACAGGAAATTGAAGAACGGGGCGGTTTAAAACGCAATGAAGCTGATTACACACACGGGACAAAAATAAGCTATGACTAACACGAATCGGCCGTTAAACAGGCCGGTTTTGTGTGTTTTTAAATGGCGCATATCAATTTATTTGTTCACGCGTTAAAACTTCTTTCTCTGTAAATTATGTAATTATGTGAATTATTGGAAACTCACACAAATTTCTGCACACTCTCACCCGTTTTTATCAAAAACATTACTGAAGTGACATCTGATAAATCTTCTGATGTGAAACAGGAAACGCGTATCTCTGCATTTCAGTTTCTGTCACTTTTACAAGATCTTTATAGCTGCTGCCAGGTTTAAGCTGACCGGTATAGACGGAAATGTTCCAGACTAAATGAGAAAATATATGCTGAATGGTGCCTGTAAGCGGCTCAAGCTCAGCATCTGTCTCATATTCATCATTCAGGAAATTCACAAGCTGTTCTTTTTGCGAGACGATGTCAATCGATGTTTCACAGTTTGGAAACTCCCATAAATTAGCGAGAAGTCCTGAAGAATTGCGTTTATGGATGTAATAATGGCCATCTTCATCTTTCAGAACGGCAGCGGCCATAGTGACTTGTTTAGGCTTTTTCTTCTTGCTTTTGACAGGGAGTTCTCTTTGCACACCTTCATGGAACGCGTGGCAATGCTCTCTGACAGGGCACATAAGACATGTTGGTGACGTCGGGGTGCAAATAATCGCGCCAAGCTCCATTAATGCCTGATTAAATTCTGAAGGCTGTTCCTTTGAGATTACCTCATATAGAATGTTTTCAAAAATCTTGCGGGTTTTTGGCTTTGCGATATCCTCCCAAATAGATAGAATACGCGACATCACTCTCATCACATTTCCATCTACTGCAGGCTCCGGCACGTTATAGGCAATGCTCAAAATGGCCCCTTTTGTATAAGGACCCACTCCTTTTAGTTTACTGATCTCCTCAGGTGTATCAGGTACAATGCCCCCGTAGCTGCTCATGACCTCTTTAACAGCTGAATGCAAGTTGCGTACTCTTGAATAATAGCCAAGTCCCTCCCACGCTTTCAGAACATCTTCTTCATCCGCATCAGCCAGGGCTTCAAGTGTCGGGAACTTTTCTGTAAAGGCAAGAAAATACGGAATAACTGTATCAACTCTTGTCTGCTGAAGCATAATTTCAGATACCCATATTTTATAAGGATCCTGATTAAGTCTCCAAGGCAGATCTCTTTTCTCAAGCAAATACCACGAAATTAAATCTTTTCTAAATTCGTCTATATTCAATGAATGTAAATTTTTATCAATTGAGTCGAGCATATTTAAATATCCTCCGTATGTTATTTTTATAGGAAATTTGGGAAAATAGATGGTAGGCTTTCATTTGTTTCAACTAAGAAAAACGCAAGCCCCGTTTTTCGCAGGCATGACAGATCCGTTCTGGCCGAGAAGTTGGGCGATGGAGCTAGACACCAATGCGCAAAAATTTCTAGTTCTTATTTCTTAAAAAATCATACAGCATTCGCCGCAAATTAAAAAGGGGCAGGCATGCCTTCTCACATAAACCATAATAATCAGTAATGTATCCTATAAAATAAAGGGATGAGAAAACCTTATTTCATCATAAGATAGTGACAGGAGGTTTTAATGAGTGGATACAGGCACACATGTTGTGATGGGTATTGCTCTTGGCGGGCTTGCAACACTTGATCCCTCAGTAGGCACAGATCCTGTGACTGCACAGGCCGTTATGATCGGAGCCATTGCAGGGTCTCAGGCACCCGATCTTGATACCGTATTAAAATTTAGAAATAACGCTAAATATATTCGCAATCACCGTGGGATTACTCACTCTATACCTGCTGTAATTCTTTGGTCCGTTTTGATTACTGCTCTTTTGTACTGGATCTTCCCGCGGGCTGATTTGCTGCATTTGGCCATATGGACCACAGTCGCTGTTGTACTTCATGTATTTGTTGATATTTTTAATGCCTACGGAACCCAGGCACTTCGCCCATTTTCACAAAAGTGGATCGCACTTGGCATGATCAATACCTTTGATCCAATCTTGTTCTTGATTTATACAGCAGGAATTGTGGTTTGGATATTTGGAGCACCTGCAGGCTATACATTTTTAACAGTCTTTATCGTTGCGTTCGGGTACTACATTCTCAGATTTATTATGAAGAGAAGAATTGTTCATAAAATTCATGCGAAATATGGCGATGTAGAAAAAATCATTATTTCCCCAACGATGAAATTCAGAAAATGGCGGATCGCGATCATTTCAAAAAACCATTACTACGTGGGACGTTCACTTAATAATGAACTGACAATCCTTGATGAATATGAACGGGTTCCCGTACCTCAAACAGATGTTATTAAAGCTGCTGAACGGGATGAAAATATTTCTGCGTTCTTATCTTTCTCCCCTGTTTACAGGTGGGAGGTTGACGAATACACAGACCATTACGAGGTGAAATTTATCGACTTGCGCTACCGGAGCAAAGGGCATTACCCCTTTGTTGCCATCGTTCAGCTCGATCAGGATTTAAACATTGTCAGTTCGTATACAGGCTGGATATTCAGCGAGGAAAAGCTCAGAAAAAAATTAGATCTTCTTCCCGAATAAATAAAAAACTTGGCCCCAATCGGAGCCAAGTTTTTTAATGCAGCAAATGATCATCATCATTCAGTAAATGCTTGTATTTAGGATTTGTTGCTAAAAACTCATGCAAATGCTCACCGTAGTTGGTAATCCATTGCGTCACTATTTTCTCCGTTACATTTTTTCCGCGGTACTTTTCGCCGGCTTTGGCGTATGTTGCTTCAAAATCCTCCCAGAGGAGTTCAATCCAGGTGCGGGCTTTTTCAAAGCTTAAGGACGGATTTTTTTCCATCAGCAGCTTAGTTAAACGTTCATAATATGTTTCCATTTTTCATCACCCCTGAGGCATTGATTCATGCTTATAGTTTTAGCTGCAGCATCACATACTATAAATACGCTTCAGTTATTGAAGCTATTTAAACCCATTGGAGGTCATACGCATGCGGAATAAAGCAAAAGACTTTCCGATTCAATCCAGCAACAAATTTGAGGGAGAACCAAGAGCAAAAGATGACTTCGCCTCAAAAAGAGCGAATGGTACAACCAACACTAACCCGCAGGAAAGAATGAGAGCATCAGGCGAACGCAATGATATTGGTTCTTGATTTTTCACAAATTTTGCGGAGGTGCTTATAATGGGTTCAAACCATAAGAAGTTCTATAACAACAGATATGCAAATCCGTTTCAGCAGCCCTGGGCTAATCCTAAGCATGCACATTCTCAGGTAAATGGACAGACACAGCTGACCCAGGACTTAATTATTTTAGAAGCAGAAACAAAAAAAAGATCATAGATTTTTAAGGAATAACGAATCATGCTGAATGAAAGTCATTCAGTGTGGTTCGTTTTCATCCTTTTTCTCACCGAGCATTGAAATTGGAATACCCTCTTCATCACTTGGGCTTTCCAGACGATAGCCCCAGGCAAAGACACCATTCATATAGGAGATTTTGAAAAATGTTCCGGGTGCTCCTTCAATTTCATAAACCTCTCCAGGCAAGAAGCTGTCCGGATTCAGTAAATAGGCTTGCGCCATTGTCATTTTACGATCTAAAACAGCAAACTCATTTATCATTCCCAATTGTTCCGCTTTACGCGCTTTTTCACGCAGCTGGGCAATTTCTGTTTTTAGCTCATATTCAGTCAGAGTACTGTATCGTTTTGTCTGCAAAATGATCATCCTTTCTCATTTCGTTAAAATAAGTATAGAATATAAGTAATAATTAGAAGGAGTGAGCCAATGTCAGCTATAGCTATTACAGGAGCCGGTTCAGGGCTTGGGCGAGCACTCGCTCTGCAATACAGCAAAGATTTTAATGAAATCATTTTAATCGGGAGAAATCATGAACGGCTTCAGCAAACGAAAGACATTCTGCAGCAAAGCCAGGAGCTTGAAGTCTTTACATATACCGTGAATATCCAAAATCATGATGAAGTGAAGTCCTTATGCACATCGTTGTTCACCAAGCACGATGCAGCTGTACTTATTAATAATGCGGGAGTAGGCCACTTTGGGCCAGTCACTTTATTATCAGCTGAAGATATCAGTGAAATGCTGGATACAAATGTAAAAGGCACTATTTTTTTAACCCAGGCTTTTATAAAAGAATTCATGAAAAAAGGTACAGGTAAAATTCTAAATATTATCTCTACTGCCGGACTGCGGGGCAAGGTAAACGAAAGTGTGTGCGTTGCATCGAAATTCGCCGTCAGGGGTTTTACAGAAAGTCTTGTAAAAGAGCTGGACGGAACGGACATTACGATTGCCGGAGCTTATATGGGCGGCATGGATACACCCTTTTGGGACAATAATGAACACATTAAAGATAAAACCCGTCTTAAATCACCGGCAGTTATTGCAGAAAAGATTTATCGCCTTGATGACGGCAGAACCGAAATCATAGTAGAGTAGGATATCAATCCTGCTCTTCTTCGTTTAAATAACGGTCGATGATTTCAATTGAGAAACCCTTTCTGTATAGGGCCTGCTTCATTTTCATTTTATATTGAGACTGTGCTCCTTTGGCATATTTCCTTTTCAGTTTTTCTGCCTGAAGAACAAGGGAATTCCACTCTTCATCATCATTATTTTCATACATTAATTCTTCTTTTACAATAGAGATGACATCATAACTGAAGCCTTTTCTCATAAGTGTCTGTTCCACTTTTTGCTTAATCTGTACAGTGGAGATCTTCGTTTCTTTCCGAACAACCTTTTCGGCGTGGACCATCGCTTGTTCCACTTGATCTTCTTTTGAATACTGCAAAAGAGCTTTTTCGGCAATGTCCTTGCTGATGCCTTTTAATGAAAGCTCCTGCTTCATCACACCAGGACCTTTTCCCCCGGTTTTCCAGTGCGTGCGGATATATGCATCTGCAAACTCTTCATCGTTTACATATTTATAGTGGCGCAGCTGGTGCATCACTTCAGAAACAACGGCATCTTCATACTCTTTTTTCAGCAGCATGTCCGCTACTTCTTTTTCAGAGCGCATTCGGAATCCTAAATATTCAATGGCTTTATTGAACGCTTTTTTCACTGAATCTCCATATTGAATTTCCAGGATTTCCATCTCGTCCAGTTCAAGACCTTTTCTAAGACCGAATTTCAAAAGGACATTCTGATCAACACTGAATGCGAATTTTTCGCCGCTGCCCTCATTCAAAAAGACATTGAAACGCTCTTCACTGCTTTTTTGAGTCGTAATTTTCGTTATTATTGGCATATTGACACCTCTCCTCCATCTTATCATATTTCGCTTTCAGACGGCTTAATGTAAACGCTTTGGCGACATTTGAAGAATCTTATCTTTCTCAGCATATTAAGAAGGATTATCGGGGTTTGATTGATGAAATATAAGGATAGAGAATAACAAGGAGTGATACAATGAAAATTGCGATTGCTGGCGGAACCGGTTTTATAGGAAAGAAGCTCACGGACTATCTTTTAGAAAACGGAAACAAAGTGCTGATTTTAAGCAGAACGAAAAAAGAAAGTACGAAATCCGGGCTTCAATACATTGAATGGATGACAGAAGGAGCCGCTCCTGAACGCGAACTTGATGGAATAAGTGCTTTCATTAACCTTGCAGGTAAATCCATAAATGACAGGTGGACGGAAGAAGCAAAAAAACAAATTGTTGAAAGCCGAGTCAAAACAACTAATGAAGTATACAGGATCATCCAGAATCTCGAGACGAAGCCTGAGGTGCTAATAAATGCCAGCGCTGTCGGAATTTACGGGACATCGGAAGAAGAAACATTTACAGAGGAATCCCGTCCGAAAGCATCAGACTTTCTCTCAGAAACGGTTATTAAATGGGAGCAAGAAGCAGCCAGAATATCAGAGCTTGATGTGCGGACCGTATTTACACGCTTCGGTATTATATTAGGAGAGAAAGGCGCTCTTCCTTCTATTATACTGCCTTATAAATTATTTGCTGGAGGAACGGTTGGCTCCGGCACACAATGGCTGTCTTGGATTCATATAAATGATGTAGTGAAACTTATTCACTTTTTGCTTCTTCAAAAATCGATTGAAGGTCCTGTTAATGCAGCATCTCCAAATCCTGTTCAAATGAAGGATTTCGGAAAAACGGTTGCCAAAGTGCTGCACCGTCCTCATTGGATTCCTGCTCCAAGCCTTGCTTTAAAGCTTGCACTCGGAGAAAAAAGCATTCTTGTTCTCGAAGGCCAGCGGGTGATTCCGAAAGTCGCACTGGAAAATAACTTTCAATTTTCACATTCAGTGCTTGAAGAAGCGCTATCTGACATATTAAAATCCACATAAGGACACGAGAATAGGAGTTTATCATGGATAGCTTTTTATTTAGGAATGCAACAATTTATCCCGTTACATCAAAACCACTTTATCAAACCGATCTCTATGTTTCCCGCGGCAAAATTATGGCAATCGGCAAACAGCTGCCATGCCCGGAAGGAACTAAAATAATCGACTGCAAGGAGCAATTTTTGTTCCCTGGCTTCATTGATGTTCATACACATCTTGGCCTTTATGATGAAGGTACGGGATGGGCAGGAAATGATGCCAATGAAACCATTGAAGTGCTCTCTCCGCACATTCGCGCTCTTGACGGGGTTCATCCTCTTGATCAAGGTTTTAAGGATGCCATTCAGTATGGCATTACCACCGTTCATATTATGCCTGGAAGTGCAAATGTGATCGGAGGAACAACATCTGTCATAAAAACACATGGCGTAAATATTAAGGACATGATCGTCGTTGAAACGGCCGCTTTGAAAATCGCACTTGGGGAAAATCCCAAACGTATACACAGTCATGGCAACAAAGATTCCATTACGAGAATGGGTATTATGGGGATGCTCAGAGAGGCTTTTTACAAAGCACAGTGCAGCAAAGAGCCAGATGATTTCAGATCGATTTCCATCCGCAAAGTGCTTAATCGCGAAATACCGGTGCGTATTCATGCTCACCGCGCAGATGATATCCTTTCAGCCATACGATTTGCTGAAGAATTCAATCTTGATTTCAGAATTGAACATTGTACTGAAGGACATCTTATTGCAGATGAGTTTATAGGGAAAAACATAAAGGTTAGTGTAGGTCCTACGCTAACAAGAAAGTCCAAAGTAGAGCTTAAAAATAAAAGCTGGCTTACTTATCAGGCATTAGCAGACCGCGGCGTTGAGGTTTCCATTACAACAGATCATCCATATACACCTATTCAGTACTTAAATGTTGTGGCATCCATCGCCGTAAGAGAAGGTTTTGAGGAAAAATTGGCGCTAGAAGCCATTACTATTACTGCTGCCAAAAACCTGTTAATTGATGACCGGACAGGGAGTCTTGAAATAGGAAAAGACGCGGACATAGTGCTATGGAATCACCACCCTTTTCACTACCTTGCAAAGCCCGAGCTGACAATGATTAACGGGAAAATCGCCTTTCAAAAAACCTGAATTTTCCTCTTGAAATATACGCGTTTTCCCGCATAAAAAAATGTGCTCAAATTCATAAAAAAATAACAAAAAAATAGTTTCATTTTGAAAAAAAATCGAGTATGATACGAGAGGATAGAGTAATAAAATAAGTACTAAAAACCGAATGATGCAAATGCGTGGGAAGGCAAATGGTGCGCCACCAGTAAACTGGTCCTAGTGGGTTCGATTCCCACCCCGAAATTTTTTTATCTAATTTAAAAAATTTCGAGGGTGGGACTTCAACACGACAAGTCTGTAAGTCTGCCCTCTGGTTGGAGGGATAGCAGATGCTAAAAAAACGTGATATTCAAGACAGTCAGCCGCTCTATGATCAAATGGTTCACCCTGATGTCTTCCCTTTTGTGCGCCACAAAGCTGCATCAATTAATGAATATCTATTTTTAACAAAACAAACGATTGAAGCAGAAGAACGCGGGGAATTGATTTCACGTACCATTCTCGATGAATGGGGCTCTCCAATCGGAACGATCAGTTTATTTGATATTCAGGACAATGCCGGGTTTCTTGGAACATGGCTTGGGAAGCCATTTCATGGAAAAGGCTATAACCAGGCTGCTAAAGATGCTTTTTTCAATGAACTCTTTTTTGAGCTTGACATTGAACGGATTTTTCTCCGCATCAGAAAGAAAAACATCCGCTCAACAAAAGCCGCTGAAAAGCTGCCTTATGTAGTAAATGCTAATGAAACAAGAAAACCTCTTCTGGACGAAATCAATCAGGGCGAGGATATTTATAACTTATACGAAATTTCAAAAGACCTATACACCTTCTATACAATGCGTACTGCTGCATCGCCAGAGGAACAGCATCTTAAAGAAGCGTAATGATACAAAACCTGCTCAACTTCGAGCAGGTTTTCTTGTATGAGATTCCTGAAAGATGACAAAAATAGTGCTGACACATAAAAGAAAGGGTGAACGAAATGGCTGATAAAAGAAAACGCGAAAAAACCCGCAATTCTTTAAGCGGTGCACAGGAAGTAACCTATTCAAGAGAATTTAAAATGGCTGATCGTGCAGGCGGATACATAAAAAGCAAATCGAGTCATTAACTGCCAGCATACCATCCTCCAGTTGAGATAAACTAAGCAATGAACATATTATGTTCAAGCTAACTTCAGGGGGGCTAAAAAATGGGCAGAGCAAATAGCCAGCATTCTAGAAGCAAAAGCAAAAATAATTTAGCACAAGTTCCAAAAAATCTTAAAAAAGAATCTGATGGAGTTTATGAAGAATATTCAGCTGAACTCGCAGATCAGGCAGATAAAACGGCTCAAGCAAGAGCTAAAGCTGCAGATGAGCGTCAGGGGAAATAACGATTTATGTATAATACAAAAAGGGGAGTGCTTAATGCGCTCTCTTTTTTATTATTTTTCTTAGATAAGCTGTGGATAATGTTATCAACACCTATGTGTGTTTTGTGGATAATTTTCATTAGACACTTATTAATACAGTTAGATGAAAAATTGTCAGATTTTTTAATAATATTGTGGACAACCTCTATTTAAATTGTGGATAATGTGTATAAACTTGTGGAACCTTTAAATTTTATGGGTTTTCATTGTGGATAATTATTTTAATGGATATTCGTATATTTTTTAAGATTTTTACAAATTTTAACTATACATCAATGATTGACATCATGATATCTATGAAAGAGCTGCCTGCGGCAGCTCTTTTTTTATTTATAGCATCTTCAACTAAAAGCATGTCATGTTTCCTCACATATATAAAGAAATCTCAAATCATTAATAGTAGAATAAGTGAATATTTAAAAAATTAAATTAGGAGAGATGATAATGAAATTAAATGACTTGAGAAAAAGCGGTCATGCCCCTTCCCTATTTGCATCATTTCTTTATTTTGATGTCAGTTTTATGATTTGGGTTTTATTAGGGGCATTAGGTGTTTACATTACAAAGGATTTTGGACTGTCACCTGCTGAAAAAGGATTGATTGTAGCCATTCCAATTTTAGGAGGATCGTTATTCCGGCTCATTTTAGGTATTCTGACAGACCGTATCGGCCCTAGGAAAACAGCAATTGGCGGTATGCTCGTTACGATGGTGCCCCTTTTGTGGGGATGGTTATTAGGAGAAAGTTTAGCAGAACTTTATATGATTGGAATTTTGCTTGGAGTAGCTGGTGCAAGCTTTGCTGCTGCACTTCCCATGGCTAGCCGCTGGTACCCTCCCCACTTGCAGGGCCTTGCCATGGGGATAGCTGGAGCAGGCAATAGCGGTACACTTTTTGCAACATTATTTGGACCGCGTCTTGCAGAATCAATTGGCTGGCATAATGTAATGGGATTGGCCTTAATCCCTTTATCTATCGTTTTCGTCATTTATCTATTAATCGCAAAGGACGCTCCATCACAGCCTGCTGCTAAACCAGTCAAAGAATATTTTAATGTATTTAAAATGAAGGATACTTGGTATTTCTGCCTGCTATATAGTGTAACCTTCGGAGGTTTTATTGGGTTTACCAGCTTTTTGAGCATCTATTTTGTGGATGAATACGGGTTATCAAGGGTTAGAGCGGGTGACTTTGTAACATTATGTGTTATAGCAGGCAGTTTCTTTCGTCCAGTAGGAGGATTTATCGCAGATAAGATAGGCGGGGTTAAACTTCTATTGTTCCTATTTGTTGGAGTGGCAATCAGCATGCTTGGAGTTAGTGTTCTTTCATCTTTTACTGCAGTTACGATTCTGCTGTTTTTCGGGATGCTGTTCCTTGGTATGGGTAACGGAGCTGTTTTCCAGCTAGTTCCACAGCGATTTCCCGAGGAAATTGGTTTTATTACCGGAATTGTAGGGGCAGCAGGCGGTGTAGGAGGTTTTTTTGTACCAAACATACTGGGTACATTAAAACAAATTACAGGAACATACGATGCTGGATTTGCAGTCTTTTCTGTTGTTGGAATTGCTGCACTGACAATCTTAATTTCAGCACAGTTTTCGTGGAGAAAGACATGGGTTATCGGTAAGAAGTCGGTTAAAATTTAGTCTTTATCATGCATTTCCTTTTATTGCTGAATTTAAAAGAATGACAAAGCAAGTCTTCATCCATTTGACAAACAAGTTGTGAAAAGCAAAAACGCTTAGGTATTTTCCTAAGCGTTTTTGTATTAATTAATTATCTATTGTCATGTATCCATTATCAGTAGTTTTTCGCTTATAGATCTTCACCTTAAGATCTAGAGGTTTTTATTTATATATATTGCTGAATTTAAAAGAATGATAAAAGGAAGTCCTCATCCATTTGACAAATAAGTTGTGAAAAGCAAAAACGCTTAGGTATTTCCCTAAGCGTTTTTGTATTAATTTATCTATTTGCCATGTTCCAATTGTCATTAGTTTTTCGCTTATAGATCTTCATCTTTAGAACTAGAGGTTTTTATTTATATAAATACCTTTTCTCTTTTTCTTTGTGAAAACCAAGATAAACGCTCCGACAAATTAACAACTTCTCCTATTACAATCATGGCCGGGTTTGTCACTTCTTCACTTTTAACAATTTCCACTATTGATTCGAGAGTTCCTGTTACAATGCGCTGATTCATTGTCGTTCCTTGTTCAATGACAGCTATTGGCGTCTGGGGACTTTTACCGAATGTTTGAAGCTCTTTGCATATATAAGGAAGATTTTTCATTCCCATGTAAATGGATATAGTGTCAACACCTTTTGCTAAGCAATCCCAACGGATGTTATCGGGTTTACCTGTCGTACAGTGACCTGTGACAAAAGCAAAGGAACCTCCATACTCCCTGTGGGTAACAGGAATGCCTGCATACGCAGGCGCTGCTATTCCTGCTGTTATGCCAGGCACAATTTCAAAAGCAATGCCAAGTCGGGCGAGCGCTTCTGCCTCTTCTCCACCCCGTCCGAAGATGAATGGATCTCCGCCTTTTAAGCGCACAACTGTTTTTCCTTCAAGAGATTTTTCAATGAGCAATTTCTGAATAACCTCTTGTGGGACACAGTGGTTTCCCGGAATTTTACCACAGTATATGAACTCAGCTTCTTCCTTTGCATGTTCCAGCAAGACAGGATTGACTAAACGGTCGTACAGGATGACATCTGCTGCTGCAAGACATTTCACAGCTTTGAGGGTAATTAATTCCGGGTCACCAGGTCCAGCTCCAACTATATAGACTTTTCCTTTTTTCATCCTTTTCCTCCAGCTCTGAGTAGTATCTAACTGATTCAGGACTCCATACTATTTACATTGACCGAATCCCATTCTACAAAAGAAGGTAAATATCATTATCATCTATTATCGTTTGATATGTTTTTACACAGCCATTATCTGGATCCTGGACCTTGCCATCATCTAAACAGATCTTCCAGTCATGCATTGGGCAATAGACATATTCACCGCTGACAATTCCTTCTGTGAGCACGCCACCTTTATGCGGACAGCGGTTTTCGACTGCACGGACTCTTCCATCAGATAATCTGAATACCGCAACCTCATTTCCCTCAACACGAACCGTTTTTCCTAAACGTTCTGGAAGTTCATCAGCAGCACAAACCAGCACTTTTATTAAACTATTATTTACCATGAATGATTTCCCCCTTTTCATTGCAGACCGCTGTATTAAGACATAACGACATTCTCAAACAATTCTTTCTTTGTTTTATCATTATTTACAATTTCTTTCCAAGGGTCCTTATAGACAGATATAGCTTCATTCATTCGGTCATTAAGCTTTTTACATGTTTCCTTATCTTCCAATACAGATTGAACATGAGTCAATCCAACCCGCTCAATCCATGCGGAGGTACGCTCTAAATAGTTTGCCGTTTCCCGGTAATATTGCAAATATGCACCTGTGATTTCCATCACTTCTTCTTCCGTTTTCACTTTGATCAGCAAGTCTCCGCCGCGTACGTGCGTTCCGCCATTTCCTCCTACATAGAGTTCCCATCCGCCTTCAATGCCAATAAACCCAATATCTTTGAATCCGGATTCTGCACAGCTTCTAGGACAGGCAGAAACGGCCATTTTTACTTTATGAGGAGTTTGCAATCCTTCGAATTTTTTTTCAAGGGCAATTCCAAGTGACATGGAATCTTGTGTGCCGAAGCGGCAGAACTGTTCTCCGACACACGTTTTCACTGTACGAAGTGATTTCCCGTAAGCATAACCAGAAGGCATATCCAGCTCCTTCCATACATTTGGCAAGTCTTCTTTTTTAACTCCAAATAAGTCAAGTCGCTGTCCGCCAGTTACTTTTACTAACGGGATTTCATACTTTTCCACAACATCAGCAATGCGTCGTAAATCTTTAGCATTCGTTACACCGCCGTACATTCGGGGTACAACAGAATATGTTCCGTCTTTTTGAATGTTCGCATGCATGCGTTCGTTGACAAAGCGGGATTCTCTCTCATCCTCATATTCAGTCGGGTTTACCATTCCCAAATAATAATTAAGAGCTGGACGGCATTTCGAACAGCCTTCCTCCGATTTCCACCCAAGAACGTTCATGACTTCTTTTGTATGCGACAATCCTTTTGCCTTAATTTCATTTACAATTTCATCTCTGGATAAATCTGTACAGCCGCAAACCGCTTCTTTTTGAGCGCCTGCATCAAAATCTTCACCAAGCGTACACTGCAATAGCTCCGCAACGAGCGGCTTACAGCCTCCACAAGAACGAGAAGCACTAGTACAGGCTTTTATTTCATCGACTGTAGAGCATCCTTGCTTTTGAATAGCATGAACAATGGCTCCCTTTGATACTCCATTACATCCGCAAATCATCTCTTCAGCACTCATGCTCTCAACAAGACTTGATCCCGCCAATTCACCGATAGGCTGAAGAATGGATACTTTGGATGTCTCTGAAACATCGGCTTGCTTTTGAATCATCGCGAGCAGTCGGCTGCCGTCATTCGTGTCTCCAAATAAAACGGCACCGATAATTTTATTTCCGCGCAATACGATTTTCTTATAAATTCCATCCTGTTCATCAAAAACCTTAATTGCTTTTTTATCTTCTCCTTCTGTAAAATCACCAGCAGAAAATACATTTACACCTGATACTTTCAATTGAGTAGATACAACAGAGCCTTTATACGGGTTTGTTTCACTCCCGCTAATGTGTTTAGCTAATACTTTCGCTTGCTCATACAACGGTGCAACTAATCCGTAAGCAATACCATCATGCTCTGCACATTCGCCTACAGCATATACATGGGGGATATTTGTTTGCAGGTAATCATTGACGATAATTCCGCGATTCACTGAAAGACCGCTTTCTTTTGCTAACCTCGTATTTGGTTTGATACCTACTGCCATTACGACTAAGTCAGCTTCCATTTCCGTTCCGTCTTTAAACTTCAAACCTTTTGCCCGATCATGACCGATAATTGCTTCAGTTTGCTTTTCTAACAGAAATTTCATCCCTTGACTTTCTAATTCTTTTTGCAATAGCTTTCCAGCGATCGGATCCAATTGACGCTCCATCAAATAAGATGATAGATGAATCACAGAGACATCCATCCCTAAGTTTAAAAGCCCCCTTGCCGCCTCCAGACCCAGCAATCCGCCACCGATTACAGCTGCCTTTTTATATTTTTTAGAGGCTTCAAGCATTTCGTCTGTATCTCTAATATCACGAAAAGCCGTGACACCCTTTTTATCAGCACCGGCGATTGGAAGGATAAAAGGAAGTGATCCTGTCGCTATTATCAATTCATCATATCGCTCGACTCTTCCTGAATCGGAAATAACAGTCTTCATTTCCGTATCAATCTTTGTGATCGTTTCTCCGGTATGTAATTGAATATTATTTTCTTTGTACCAATCCCAGTCATTTAATGTAATATCCTTAACTTCTGTATCTCCCTGCAATACCTTTGAAAGCAAAATCCTATTATAATTCGGATGTGGTTCACTTCCGTAAATCGTAATCTCAAATTCTTCGCCTGATACGTTCAATACCTCCTCAATGGTTCTGACGCCCGCCATTCCATTGCCGATAAGAATTAGCTTTTTCTTCACTTGGCGTTCCTCCTCTTAGAAAGTTTCTTAAACTATATCACAGCAAAAAATAAACTTAACTTCTTATGTAAGGTTTTCTGACATTGTTTTTTAAAAATTTAAACTATTTCGTTTTTATTTCATAAGAAAAACCGGCTGTAAAAACAGCCGGTTTGATTTTTTTCTAAATGATTGCCCTGACTAAACAAGAGGTGCAATTTTAACTGCACTCACCTTAAATCCAGGCATTTTGCATGTCGGGTCTAAATCTTTTGAAACAAGCAGATTAATATTTTGAGAGTCCGCCCAATGAAAGGGAACAAAAACTGTGTCCAGGCGAATTTTTTCTGACCATTTGCTTCGAACTATAATGCTCCCCCGCTTTGACTCAATTTTCACTAACGTATGATTTTGAATATGATATTCCTTGGCTGTTTTAGGGTGAATTTCCATAAATGATTCAAAATTTCTGGCTGCTAATGATGAGCTTTTTCTTGTTTGCACCCCAGTCAAGTAGTGTGACATTACCCTTCCTGTTGTTAAATATAACGGAAACTCTTTACTTGGTTCTTCTTTCCGGACTTTCGGGCTGTTTGGAACTAAAGCCATAGCCGCTTTTCCATCCGCATGCGCAAAAGCTTGTTCAAATAATCTTTTTGTCCCTGTATGATCAAGATCTGGACAAGGCCACAGAATTCCGCCTTCTTTTCTTAGACGATCATATGTAATGCCATAATAATCAGCTGTTCCCCCCCGACTTGCCACTCTTAATTCATTAAAAATCTCTTCAGCAGATTGAAAGGGAAAATACTTGCCTTTTCCTAGAACATGTGCGAGATCACAAATAATCTGCCAATCATGCTTCACTTCTCCTGGTGAAGGAAAACTTGCTTCCCTCAATGTGACTCGACCTTCTAAATTTGTCATCGTTCCTTCATCTTCCAAATAGGATGAAGCAGGTAAAATCACATCTGCTAATCTAGCAGTTTCTGAAACAAACATATCCACAGCTACAAGATACTTTAATTTTTTTAATGCTTTTTTGACAAAATCAGCATTTGGATTAGAAACAATAGGGTTTGAGCACATTAAAAACATGCCGGTAATTTCACCTTCATGTATTTTCTCTATCATTTCATAAGCAGAGACACCTTTTCTTGGTAAATCTTCTTTATTGATTCCCCACACACTCGCAATATATGATCTGTGTTCATCGTTTTCAATAGAGCGGTATCCTGGCAGCTGGTCTGCTTTTTGACCATGCTCTCTCCCCCCCTGACCATTTCCCTGTCCCGTAATGGCTCCATAACCGGAGTTAGGCTTTCCAATTTTCCCCGTAACCAGGAGAATATTCAGGAAATTCCGAACAGCTGCAGATCCATCTGTTTGCTGTTCAACACCTCTCGCCGTAAAGATCATTCCTGATTCTTCCTGCCCGAACATTTTGGCTGCAAGACGGATTTGATCAGCCGAAACACCTGTCATTTGAGCAATATCCTCCAAATCCAAAGAAGAAACATATTCTTTTACTTCCTCAAAGCTATTCACACGTTCCCTGATAAACGCATGGTCAATATAATCTTCCTCTATAAGCACTTTCAGCAATCCATTAGCAAGTGCTGCGTCCTTCCCTGGTTTCACTTTCATATGCAGGTCAGCAAGATCCGTGGTAGCTGTTTCCCTTGGATCAATCGCGATGATAAAGGCACCATTTTCTTTCGCCTTCTCAAAATAAGGGATAATCGTAGGCTGGCATTCCGCAATGTTTGTACCCGCTAAGATTATACATTTAGCGAAGGGGATTTCAGATAAGCTGTTTGTTAGACCTCTATCCATCCCAAATGTTTGACTTGCAGCTGAAGCCGCTGCAGACATGCACAAACGGCCATTATAATCGATGTATTTCGTTTTTAAAGCCACTCTTGCAAATTTGCCAAGTAAATACGCTTCTTCATTTGTAATTGAAGCACTTCCATAAACAGACAGAGCATTTAGCCCATCTTTTGCTTGAATTTCAGCAAAATTTTCTTTGATGCGGTCCAAAGCCTGCTCCCAGGAAACTTGAATAAATTCACCATTTACTTTTAATAACGGAGATTTAAGACGTTCATTGTGCAAAGCATGCTGATGGGCATTCATTCCTTTTATACATAAACGGCCCTCTGAAGCAGGATTGTCTTTGCCGATTGTCATATACTTTTTTCTTGTGACAATCGATTGTTCAAGCAATTGCATCTTACACTGCATACTGCAAAATGGACATTGTGTATCGTATGATTTTTCCGATTGCACTTCCTGCTGCTTCTCACGGAAATATTTCAATAATAACTCTGTCAAGATCTCACATCCTCCTGAAATACACTTTATCATTTGTCAAAAATGCTAAGTAAAAAGCTGCTGGTTTTCCATGACATTTTTTCGCTGAGATGCATCCCTTTCAAAATAATGAAGGAGCTGCAAGATAAGTTCTTGATTAAACAATACTTCCCTGATATGAAGTAAACCCATGCGCTCAATCCATTGCCAGGTCCTTTCAGAATAATTAGCTGTTTCCCGGTAATATTGAATAAAGCCGCAGGTCAAATTAATCACTTCTTCAACTGTACTTGCGACGCATAATAATTCCCCCGCCCGCACATTGCGTCCGCTGCTCCCGCCGACATACATTTCCCAGCCTCTGTCAATTCCCATAATGCCTATATCTTTCGTTGTGGATCCTGCTCCATTATGCATACAGGCAGAAACACCTATTTTTACACGGTACGGCACTGAAATGAGGTCTAGTTTCTTTTCTAAAGCCACAGCAAGCTTTAGCGATTGCTCTTTATCGCACCCGCAGATATGCTCGCCAGTACACGTTTTAATGTTTTGAACATAGCTGCCGGCCTTTGAAGATAGCGGCATGTTTAAATCAGCCCACATCCCTTTTAGATCTTCTTTTTTAACTCCCATTAAATGAATTCTTTGATCACTTGTTACAGCAACCTGCGAGATGCTGTATTTATCTGCTGCATCCGCAATTTTCCGCAGTTCTTTTGCATTTGTCATTCCACCGTACATTTGGGGAATAACCGTGTACAACCCGTCGCTTTGCCGAACAGCATTCATTTTTTCGTTTATAAAAATCATTTTTTGACGTTTCTCATACTCTGGGTAAATCATTCCCAGATAATATGTAAGAGCAGGCTGACAGGTTGTGCAGCCCTCCTTATTTTTCCATCCAAGTAAAGTCATGATTTCCTGATTAGATGATAAATTATGGAGCTGCATTTCATGAACAACTTCATCTTCTGTTAAATCAGTGCATACGCACATGCTCTTTTTTTCAATCACTTCATTAAATTTATCACTATTTACATATAGTAAGAGCTCTTTTACTGCCGGCTTGCAGCCCCCACAAGAACTTGATGCCTTTGTACATGTTTTCACTTGTTCAACTGTTGTTAATCCGTTCTTTTGTACAGCTTCAATAATGCCTCCTTTTGTTACTCCGTTACAATTGCAAATCAGATCACTCCATGCCATTTCTGCAATCAGATTGCCACCGGCATTTGATGAGGATTGAAACAGGACACTCTTTTCCTCTCCGGATATATCTTTCTTTTTCAAGATCAGATCAAATAATTTGGCACCGGCACTTGTATCTCCAAAAAGGACAGCGCCAATGAGTTTGCGATCCTGAAATACCGCCTTTTTATAACAGCCATCCACCTCATCAAATGAAGTTATTGATTTTGTTGAATCTTCATCAGCAAACTGCCCCGCTGAAAATACATCCACTCCGGAAATTTTCAGCTGAGTGGAGAGGACTGATCCCTGATAACCTTGAGTTTTGATGCCGCAAATATGTTTCGCTGCTATTGCTCCTTGTTCATAAAGAGGTTTAACCAGTCCGTAAACGGTGCCGCGATGCTCTGCACACTCTCCGACAGCGTAAATATTGGCGGCACTTGTTTCTAAATAGTCGTTTACAGTAATAGCGCGATTTATATGTATCCCGCTATCTTGTGCCAGCTGTATATTTGGTCTGATTCCCGCTGCCATAATGACCAAATCTGCCTCAGCCTCTGTTCCATCTTGAAAACGAACGCCCTTTGCACGGCCGTTTCCGATGATCTCTTGTGTCTTCTTTTTTAAAAGAAAGTGCATGCCTTGCCTTTCAAGCTCTTTCTGAAGAAGGATGGATGCTGTCTGATCAAGCTGCCGCTCCATTAAATATTCAGAAATATGGACGACACTAACCTCCATCCCAAGGTTTAAAAGTCCTCTCGCCGCCTCTAATCCTAATAATCCTCCTCCGATAACCACTGCTTTTTTATATTGAAGCGAACTTTCAATCATTTTCCGGCAATCTTCGATTGTGCGAAAAGCGATCACTCCATCTTTATCAGCACCTGGAACCGGAAGAAAAAATGGTACAGAACCAGTGGCAAGAATTAGCTTGTCATAGGTTAACTCCCTCTCTTTATCTGTTTGAATAATTTGATTCAATGTATCGATATTCGTAACTGTTTCACCTGTAAACAGCTGTATATTATGTTTTGTATACCAATTAAGGTCATTTATTCTAAGATCATCGAAAGTCATACTGCCCTGCAGAACTGTTGATAGTAAAATTCGATTATAGGTAATGTGCGGTTCACTTCCGAAAATGGTAATATCAAACGCTTCGGCGTCAGTATTAATAATTTCTTCCACACAGCGAGCCCCTGCCATTCCGTTTCCTACTACTACTAATTTTTGTTTAGTCATTTTGAAACCTCCAGCATACTTCAAAATGGTAATTGAGATTATTATTATTTCATATTTCCTTTAAAAAAGTAGTAAGTATGTTACATTTCCTAACACGTTTTGTAATTTGCATGAGAGAAGAGAAGTATATAAAAAATCCCGCAGCCATCTGGCTGCGGGATTTTTTTATTTAGATTCTACAATTTCGCCCTTATAAAAACGCTTTTTATGAAGCTCAACCTTTAATCCTCTGCAGATTTGCTTCAGTTCACGCTCTTCTCGTTCTGTTACAAGCGAAACGACCGTTCCGTCTGCTCCATTTCGTCCTGTTCTGCCCGAGCGGTGAACATACTGCTCAACTGTTTCGGGAAGGTCATAATGAATAACGTGTGTAACCCCTTCAATATCGAGGCCTCTTGCCGCTACATCTGTAGCGAGGAGCATCGGAAGCTCTCCTGTACGGAAACTTTTGATGGCTGTTTCCCGCTCGCGCTTTGTAGAATCCCCGTGAAGAATGCCTAGCGGCAATCCTTTGTACATAAGCTTTTCTGCTAAAACAGCTGCATTTCCGATATCTTTTACAAATGCAATTGTTTTAGCTCCTTCTAATCTGGAGAACTTTTGAAGAAGATCTATTTTATCTCTCGCTTCTGCAGTGAAGTAAATATGATCGACTTCAGATTGGACACTTTCATCTCTGCTTACTTTAATGACTTCCGGGTTTTGCATCAGGCTTCTCGCTTCTGCTTCCGTTTTTTCCGGGAGAGTTGCCGAGAAAAGCAAGAGCTGTCTGTCCTTCAGTGTTGTTTTAATAATGTTTTTAATATCTGACAAATGTTCAGGCTGAAGGAGCTGATCGCCTTCATCAAGGACGATTGTTTTTACTTCATGCATTTTGATTTTCTTTTGTTTAATAAGCTCAGAGACACGGCCTGGTGTACCGACAATAATCTGCGGACGCTTTTTCAGCTTTTCCTGCTGTCTTTTCACATTTGCTCCGCCGATGAAAGAAGCTCCTAAAATGCCGCTTCCCTCCGACCATTTTTGAATCTCCTGATGAATCTGCATGACTAACTCGCGAGAAGAAGCCATAATTAACGCTTGAACTCCCTTGCTTTCTGCATTGATGCGCTCTAAAAGCGGAAGCAGGTAAGCAAGTGTTTTTCCTGTACCTGTTGGGGATTCAGCGATAACGTCACGTCCATCCAATATCATTGGTATCGCTTTTTCCTGTATAGCTGTCGGGTTTGTGTATGCTGCTTTCTTCCATGCCTCTTGTAAAAATGGCTTCGCTTCTGTCAGCAATGACCATGTATCGTTCATAATTTTCACCTTTTCATTTCTTTGGATTATTTCTTTTCAAGCAATGTGACACTTTCCACATGTGCTGTATGCGGGAACATGTCTACAGGCTGAATGTGCTTCACTTTATACACTTTTGAAAGTGTTTGAATATCTTTTGCAAGTGTTGATGGGTTGCAGGAAACATAGACGAATTTCTCCGGTTTGACCTTTAAGATCGCGCCTAATAATTTTGAATCACAGCCTGTACGCGGCGGGTCCACTACAACAACATCAGGACGCCACCCTTCCCCAAGCCATTTAGGCAGCCAGTGCTCAGCCGTTCCTTTTACATAAGTTGCATTTTTAACTCCATGCTTCTTTGCATTTTTCTTCGCATCAATAATGGAGTCCGCGATTGTATCCATCCCTCTGATTTCCTTCGCACCTTCAGAAAGCCACATGCCGATGGTGCCGACTCCGCAATATGCATCAACTACTTTTTCAGAACCTGTAAGCTGCGCCGCTTTTTTTACTTCGTTGTACAGCTTGACTGTCTGAACAGGATTTAATTGAAAAAAGGCACGTGCTGATAATTCAAACGAAAGATCGCCTAATTTCTCCTGAATAACTTCTTCGCCTTCTATGTGAATGGTTTTCTCTCCGAAGATCAAAGACGTTTTTTCACCGTTCACATTCTGCATGATGGATTTCACTTCAGGAAGGCGCTTCTGAATTTCACTGACAATGAGTTCTTTGCGCGGAAGATTCTCCTGTGATGTGATCAAAACAATCTGTACCTCACCGCTTGTAAAGCCGACTCGGCTGACAATCGTACGTACGATGCCTTTGCGCTTACGTTCATCATAAATTGAGACCTTCAAATCCTGCAAAATCTGCTTTACTGTTTGAGTTGCTTTATTTGTTGCTTCATGCTGTACAATACAGTGATCAATATTTACAAGATGATGGGAATTTTTGCTGTAAAGGCCGGAAATGACTTTGCCGTTTAGTAAACCAGTCTGGAACTGGCTTTTATTTCGGTAGTTCCAGGGATCATCCATGCCTATTGTTTGTCTGATTTCAACTTTACTTAAATCAAGCCCTGAATACCGCTCCATCGCCTGAACAATAATGTCTCTCTTTTCTTTTAATTGCTGTTCATAGGAAAAATGCTGAAGCTGACAGCCTCCGCACTCATGATAAACCGGACAAGGCGCATCTACTCTGTGAGGGGATGCCTTTCTGATTTTCTTGATCTTGCCTTCTGCAAATTTCTGTCCTATGTTCGTTGCTTCTACCACAACTTCCTCGTTCGGAAGGGCGCCGGGCACAAAAACGACTTGTTTTTTAAAGTAGCCTACCCCTTCTCCATTAATGCCGAGTCTTTTTATTGTGAGAGGAAAAGTCTGTCCTTTTTCAAGGGTAATTCCGATGTTTTTCTGATTGGTCTTCATGTTTGCCGCTCCATTTCTATTCAATGCTTCTCCATAAATAAAGAGATGCATAGCTTAAATAAGGTGACCACTCTTTGCTTAGGATCTCCATTTCTTCAAAGGTTGGTTTCCGTTCAAGCTGAAAATGCTTTTTTAATGCATTTTGTATACCTATATCTGCAAACGGAAAAAGGTTTGGACGGCCAAGTCCGAATAAAAGCAGATTCTGGACGGTCCAGGGACCTACTCCGCGTATTTTTACAAGCTCCTTATGAATATCTGCATCTTCCATATACTGAAGTTCTTCAAGGTTTATTTTGCCTTCAGCTATAAGCTTTGATGTATCAATCACATACTCCGCTTTACGGCCGCTGAACTGAAGCTCCCTTAAATCGCTGTAATCAAGTTCAGCCACTTTTTCAGGAGCCGGGTAAAACCATACACCATCAATCTGCTCACCGAATGTATGAACAAAACGCTCTGTCAGTGTATAGGCGAATTTCAGGTTGAGCTGCTGATGAATAATGCACTTCATCAGACAGCCGTAAAGACTAAAATCAAGCACGATCGGCGTCCCGTCATGCGCTTCGAATATTTCTGCAATGTTTGAAGAACGAAAATGTGTTTGAACATCAACTAAAGAAACATCCCACTGAAAAATACGCATCGTTTCTTTTATTGCAAAGTTTTTATCCGATTTGCCGCTGAGAAGAAATTCAGGAGCCATTTTAGTGCCCATTCCTTTTACGGTTACAACAAAAGGATCGTTGTTCTGGTTTCGGAGAGGAATAGAAACCTCACGCTTCTCTATACGGACATGGTGAAGCGGATCCATTGATAAACGATCAAGCACACGGTCAAAATCATATGGAGGTTCAATTCGTATACGTTCTTCCCACATAGTCATCTCAAATCCCTTATTTTTGATACTGTGTATTATACCATGAATACACAAGCGGGAAACGCAAAACTCCCTCCGAGCCTAGGTCAAAGGGAGTAAAGGAATGGCTGGTGAAATGTTCGGTCAATCATCAGATCATCAAGGCTTTTAAAGATATATCCTTGTTTTGTTAAATCTTCTATCGCACGGTCAAGTGCTTCTGCATTATCTTTAGAGACAGTATGCAGCAAAAGAATACAGCCGGGGTGAATTTGAGTCATGATTTGATCATATGAGTATCTCCAGCCTTTTTGTGCATTCGTATGCCAGTCGACGAAGGCAAGCGACCAGAATACCGGCTGATAGCCAAGTTCTCTTGATAAAGACAAAACCCGTTCACTGAAAACACCTCTTGGCGGGCGCAAATAATTGATGCCATGGTAGCCTGTTAGCTGCTCCGTTTTCAGTCTTACCGAGTCCAGCTCTTTCTTAAACCGTTCATCACTGACTTTTGTTAAGTCCGGGTGATGCCATGAATGGTTTCCAACAATATGGCCATCATCTGCCATACGCTTGACAAGCTCCGGCTGATCGAGCAAATAATGACCTGTTACAAAAAAAGCGGCGGGAACTTTTCTTTTTTTCAGCACATCAAGGACGCTTCCCGTATAGCCGTTTTCGTAACCATTATCAAATGTTAAGTAAATATATTTTTGAGTCGGGTCACCCATAAAAAAAGAATTATACTTATTCAGCAGCTTCTCAAGCGGCAAACCAGGATTTGCTGATTTGTGATTTTTGCTTTTTTCAAAGCCCCAGTTGATCGGCTGGTTAGAGACAGACGCTTTTGCCTCATGAATTCCGAATGATAAAAACAGCAGAACGCTTAAAATAGTGCAACAGTATTTCAAAAAAATCGCTCCCCTGACATAGTTTCTATTTATAGTGTCGGAAAGAGCGTGAATTAAATACTGTTTTTCAGCAGGTAACATATGGGAGGGAACTTAAGAAAGTCCATAGGTCTTTTATTGCAAAACTCCCTATTTATTTAGCGGATTTTACTCATATATTTGAGTTTCGTTTAGGCAACTGATTTTATTGATTTCTCCTAATTACTTCTATTTTGTTTTTTCAATCATTTTGTCTTTTTAGCCAAGTTTCTCTTTTTAATTTAATAAAAAAAAGCCGGAATAAATCCGGCTTCTCCTTAACTGAAAACAGGTTCTTTGAATTGTGAGAGCTTTTCAAGAGAGGACTGATCAACATCTGCATGCAGGCTGTTGCCGTGTGAGTCCATTGTGACTACCGCGGTAAATCCTTCAACCTTCAGGTGCCACATCGCTTCTGGAATGCCGAACTGCATAAGATCTACGCCTTCAACTGATTTAATACAATCTGCATAGTATTGTGCGGCTCCGCCAATTGCATTCAGATAGACTCCTCCATGTTCATTAAGGGCTTTCAGCGTTTTTGGCCCCATGCCGCCTTTTCCAATGACCGCGCGAATACCGAATTTTTTCATGATATCGCCCTGATAAGGCTCCTCACGAATACTTGTTGTCGGCCCGGCAGCCTTCACGTGCCAATTTCCATCTTCATCCTTCAGCATGACTGGACCGCAATGATAGATAATTTGACCGTCAAGATCGACCGGGGCGTCATTGTCAGATAAGTATTTGTGAATCGCGTCGCGGCCCGTGTACATCATTCCATTGATATGAACAACATCCCCAACTTTTAATTCACGGATTTTTTCTTCTGTAATTGGCGCTTCCAGCACAACTTCACGTGAAGCTTGAGGTGCTTCATCCGCTTGATCTGCATCATTCAAGTTTGGCATCTCACCCTCTTGGTACAGCCAATTTTGAATTTCACCGCTTGCAGCATCAATGTTTACCCCTAAACGGCGATATGCCCAGCAATTATATGCAACAGATACAAAGAAGCTAGCAGGAATCCGATTTATTACTCCAACCTTGCACCCTAACAGAGTAGCTTCCCCGCCAAAGCCCATTGTACCGATTCCGAGCTGATTGGCTTTTTCCACAATGTACTCTTCAAGCTTTTGAAGATCCGGGTTTGGATTGACGTCTTCTGAACTTCTGAAAAGCTGTTCTTTTGCAAGCTCATAGCCGGAAGTGCGGTCTCCGCCAATTCCCACTCCAATGAACCCTGCGCTGCAGCCTTGTCCTTGTGCCTGATAAACAGAATGAAGAATGCATTTGCGGATGCCGTCCAAGTCCCGGCCAGCTTTTCCAAGTCCATCAAGCTCGCACGGAAGACTGTATTGAATATTTTTATTTTCACAGCCGCCGCCTTTTAAAATTAAACGGGCATCAATATAGTCTTTTTCCCATTGCTCAAATTTAATGACGGGTGTGCCGTATCCAAGATTATCACCGCTGTTCTCACCGGTTAACGAATCCACTGAGTTTGGACGAAGCTTTCCGTCTTTTGTCGCTTGAGCAATGGCGCGTTTGATCTCTTCTTTCATTTGAAGCTGATTAGCACCAACGGGAACCTTCAGTTTGAAAGTCGGAAGTCCTGTATCCTGACAAATTGGCGATACATTTTCATCAGCCATTTTGATATTTTCCGATATAGTTGCAAGAGACAATGCAGCACGCGTACCTGCATTCTCTTTCATTTTTGCTTTCAAAATTGCACGGCGGACATCCTTAGGAAGGTTTGTAGATGTCTCGACAATTAAGTTGTACATGCTTTGATAAAAATTTTCCATCCTGTTTCTCCCCTTATTGTCTATAGAATTCGGTCAATTTCATTCAATTTTTATTATACTCTTTTGTGTTTTGGATGGAAAGGCTTACAGATTAGAAATGCGGAGTCTGCTGTCCGGCTAAAAAAATGGATTGCAGAAAACCCAGTCAAGGAGCACCCTAACCCATATGCCAGCCAACAGCGAATTTTAAATAAAAACCATCCGTTCATGCGGCTGAAAGTCTTTGTTTCTGGCCAGTCAGAAGGGCCACTGAACAGTTTCCCACAGATGAGTTTTATTAGTACCTCGCTTAAAGCTTTTTTAGAACCCTAGGCCTAGCCTAGGGTTTTCATTTTCACAAAAAAACTGCCCGGACACAGTCCGGACAGCTCCTACCTATTTTACTTCTTTAGGAAGGATCTGAATATCTAAGCTTCGTTTAATATCTAAATACTGATAGGCAACGTTCAGAGTTCCGCTTTTTTTTGTTTTAATCTTGCCGCTTCTCCATTCTGCTAATTCGGGAGGAGACAGTTCAAAGAAAATCTTGTCTGTGTTCATGCCGAATCTATTTCCATCCTTATCAATGGCTGTAGCGGTTAAGCGAATGTTTTTTCCTTCAATCACTTGTTCAGTATTTGGATTCACTTCAATGTTTACTGGTTTAATTAAATCAGGGTCTATTACAGTCACAGTAATGGTACTGCTCTTGCCACCTGAGATGGCTGTAATATTTGCTGTTCCTCTCTTAACCGTTTGAATTGTTCCATCCTCAGATACTTTTACTGCCTTTTCATTATCTGAAAACCATTTAATATTGACACCTTCGAGTGAACTTAAGTTCACAATATAGTTTCCTGTAATCTCTCTGAAGTCACCAAACAGATTTAAGCTGCGTTTTGCTCCCGCTGCTATTTTCATCTGGCGTTTTTCGTTAAGAGCATCATCTACAATGGAAACATCCGTAAGCAGAGGATTGAACTTGTATTGCATTCCAGCGTTTGTGACTTCCAGAATTCCGCTGCCAAGAATATTTCCTTTATCGTTTGTTACATATCCTTTGCTTGCTCCATTTCCTGTTATAGTGTATTTCACACCATCTTTTTGCCAGGATTGAAGGATGTGAAGGTGGCCAAACAATACTTGAATATTTACATGTTTATTTTTCTTTTTGTAAGTTCCAAGAATGGTTTCAAATTGCTTGGCATCTGCAGGATTCATTTCATGCTTCGTGCCAAAATCGTCCTTCGTTGTATTATGCGTTACGACAAGAACGTTTTTCTTTTTGTTTTCCTTAAGAACTTTCCCAAGGTAATGGAACTGAGTGGAATCAGAAGCTGAAATGCTTTGGCCAAAGGCACTGTTCAAACTTACAACCAATGTGTTTCCATACTCAAAATGGTAAGTAGGAGAGCCAATGAAGTTTGAATAATAGTCAATGTTCCCCTGAAACGATTCATGGTTTCCCGGTGTAGCAAAAAACGGTTTTCCTGAAAGAAGATTAATATCTTCCTTTGCTCTATTCCATTCAGCTTCAGATGAAGTATCCACGATGTCCCCGACATGCATGACAAAATCGGAATCTTCTTTTTCAGCCCGTTCAAACAAACGCTTTGAATAAGTAAATCCTTGAGTATCAGGCAAAATGGAAATGTTAAATTGATTTGCTTTTTCCGGCTGCTTTAGCACCTGTGTTTCAAATTCTTTTACATATGGTGTCATCACATTCCCGCTGTTATCCTTAGCCTCAATCATAAACGAGTGCTTGCCATTTATAAGAGGTTTTTCAGGCAGTGCATATGCCCACCCAGTCTTTTCATCATAATGAACAGATGCAGAATGGCCGTCAATTTTCACTGAAGTGCTGCCCTGCTTCACTCCGCTCTTTTCGTCCCTAAGCTTAAATGTAATTCTTGGTTCATCAGTTTTTTCTATCACTTTTCCTGTCGGAGTTACATTTGAAAGAACCGGCTCCTCTGTATCTTCACTTAGATCTACCGTTATTTTCTTGTCTACAGCCGGAACGGAAATATTTCCACTTGTGTCGCGTGCCGTAGCTGTCAGATGATAAATACCTTCTGACAGATTTTCAGCGGATGCTTCCACTCTGCCCGTATCAGCCTGGTATGTGTGAGGAATCTTTTCACCATTTAGTTTCACTTCAATTGAATCAGCGTCTACTCCCGACTCCTGATCAATTAAAAGAGAAGAAAACGAAATGTTGTTTTCATAGACCATATTGCCTGATGGTGTTACCTCTTTAAATTCTGGACCGTTAAAATCCTCTGTTTCACTTGAATACATGAATCTCATATGATCAAGAAAGACGGTTCCGCTGTAGTCCGGTACGTTTTTATTTGTTTCTACAAAATAAAGATAGTTGAAAACAATCGGCAGCGCCCAGTCCTGAGGAAGTTCAGCCTCAAGGTAT
The DNA here is from genome assembly GCF_030817055.1 of Bacillus sp. V2I10. NCBI lineage: Bacteria > Bacillati > Bacillota > Bacilli > Caryophanales > Bacillaceae > Bacillus > Bacillus sp. V2I10. The sequence goes on from NZ_JAUSYV010000001.1 coordinate 5,079,519, forward strand.
TTCCATCCGATCCAGTCTACTTTAGGTGCAAGATCCAAGGTTTTGTTAACATTATTCGCTTTAAAAATCAGGCGTGCCCACGGCGCTTTTCCGTCCCCGTAGACCCATACTCCAAATTTCTTCGGTCTGATGTCTGTTTTATAAGTTTCATACATAGAATCAGCAAGCTCATCCGGCCATTTGCCAGCTGATGAACGGTACCAGTGAGGAACGACATTAATGGTTCCGTTGTACTTGCGTGTCCACTTTTTAGAATCATAATCGACGCGGAGACTTGTCTCCCCGAGTTTAGCTTGTTCGATTGACAGCCGGTGCGTTCCCCCCATGTAGCCTGTTACCTCATAGCCTTCATTAGGATATGTTTCGAAGTCGTCTACAACCTGCTCTTTAAGTCCAATCAAAAGCTCAATCTGTTTTTCAATGGTTCCTAGCTTGGCAGAAACAGTCGTTCTTGTTCCTGCAGGCACATCTTCTCTAACTTTAATCGTGCCATCTGCAGCAATTTCTCCATATTCTTGAGCCATTTTCCATTCAATAGCGTCTCCAGTCAGAACAACATCTTTCCCATCTTTCCTTGCTGTTACCTCCAGTTTCTTTTCTTCTCCAGGCTGAAGAATAACTGGTCCCCCGTCAGTAAAATGGAATTCATCTACCTGGTCAATCACATTAACAGATGCCTGGCCGCTTTTTCCATTAATAACGGCTTCCACTTTGTCCGTTCCTGCTAGTTCCGGAGCTTTATATAGTCCAGTTTTATCAATCGTTCCTTTTGAAGCTCCCCAAGTAACGGAACGGCTTGCAATTGATACCGGATTCCCGTTGTTGTCTGTTGCTTTCACTCCAAATGGAAAAGCTGCATTTTTAAAAATCGTGATATCCTTTTCCACGACTACTTCTCCGATTTCACCTGTTTTTTCTGCATGATTTACAAAAAGAATTCCGTTTGTAATGGAGCGGGAATAACCGTCTCCGGGATGATTCGCTGTTTCCAGAGCACTTTGGCCTTTGGACTGGACAATCATTTCTGTGGAACCGCCCCCGTCAAGTCCAAGTGCAGCAACTGCCCCCTGTTTTTCCATGAGTTCAGCCATTTCAACAAGCGTTACCCCTTTGCTTTTGTCAAAAAGAGTACTTGGTTTATCAATTGTCATAGAAATAACTTTTTGATCTGCCGTTATTCCTATTGCTGTTCTCGCACTTTTAAGAAGGACGTGATTTCCATATTTTGCAATAAACTCTTCTTTTGTAAGCGCCTTTCCGTCTTTCACCAGCCAATTGTAACCGCCTGTTGCTTCAGTAATATCGTTTTTCAGAACCCTGTTTTCACCTGCAAAGAGGTCAAACTGAAATGAAATGCTCATACCTTCTTTAAGCTCGCTCCTGATCAAATCTGCTTTTGATCCAAAGCCTGCAATTATGATCCCGTCTTCAGGAATATCCATAGTTTCATAGGATGAAAAGATTTTCTCAATTTTACCTGTGTAAGCTTGTCCCGCTTTAATAGATTCCAAGTTCTCAACTTTTCTTACAACAGCAATTGCCCCATTGTTTATAAACGTTTGGTTGCGGTCATCAAACGTCAGCTGTCCTTTTTGATTTAGCTGAGGTGTATATATTCCGAGCTTTTCTCCCGCATTTTCGTTACGGTTCAGTGTATCTACATTCACGCTTTTGCCATCAAACGTAAGCGTTCCTCTCATTTCAACTTCATCGATGAAGGCTTTTTTATTTTTATCTACTGCAAAAACAGGAAAAAGAGGAATGTGGGAAGGATAGCTGTGATTAATAAGAAGATTGCTGTTTTTAACCTGCAAAGTCATATTGATTCCTGTTTGCATATTAAACATATCTCCATTAATGCCGGCAACGATGTCTTTTCCCTTAAATTCCTCTCTTGAAGCCTGTGAAGGAAGACTTTCGCTGGCAATGACTTTTTCCAACGCCTTGGATGTAATAACGGATACATTGGGGTTGGTCAGATCTGCTTCAAGTACATTTATTCTTTGACTGTTTCCAGCAGATCCGCCAAAATTTTCAACTTGATTTTCAGTGTGTTTGATGCCTGAAGAAATCATTTCACTTTTAAGTATTTCACTCTTTTCCGCGTCATCTGTTCCTTCTCCAAGAACAGACACGGGCTGCATGAATAGAGATCCGGCCATCAAAATGGCCATAAGGGAATTAAAACCTTTCATCTTGCACCTCCGAATAGTTTTTTAGTACTTCTCTATTCTAGAAGGAAAATGTTGATAGGATTTGGGATTATTTTAAATACTTGTAAATTTTTTGAGGCTAAAAGTATTGACTAGTGTGGAGGGATTGTAAATCCAATTCCAAAGAAGGTTGAATTAGGAGAATATTGGTTTTTGCATGCGTGACATTTAGACTAACAAAAGGAGAATAAAATTTATTCAAAATATGTAACATATTTAGGACTTAGAAACACATGAAAGTATAATTTCAAGGTACATAACACAGCAACAAAAAAGAGCACCATCCCTAGTGCCCCTTATAAAGCTATTTTTTATCCCAGTCCTTTTTAAACTGTTCCTGCTTCACTTCAAGCTCATCAAGCATTTTAATTAAACGATCAATATCCTCGACGTCTGTTGACTCAGGATCCATTGAATCGATGACATTCATAAACATATTTAAGCGTGTTTTTAAATATTTTAACTGTGAGTCTTTATCATGAACGGCGTTGCCCAAGATGTATCTCTCCTTTCACTGATAGTGATATCGTAGCTTATTCGCCCTTCTTTGACAACAGTACATTCGGAGAAGGTATTCCAAAATATGATGTTCATGATAGAATGTTCTCTATGTGAACTTGAAAAAGGAGTTTTATGAATGAATGCACCAGCTGGAAATATACTGCAGCCCATTACACCTTCTTATGATCCGTGGGAGGCTTATTTAGATATTAAGCAATATGGCAAATTAACCTTAACAAATGTTGAATTTACGACAACGACTCTGTGCAACATGCGCTGTGAGCATTGTGCTGTAGGCTATACGCTCTCCCCGAAAGATCCGAAAGCATTGCCGATTGATTTAATCCTAAAAAGGCTTGACGAAGCAGAAACGCTCAGATCGATCAGTATTACTGGCGGAGAACCAATGATGTCGCTTAAATCAGTAGACAATTATGTGCTTCCTTTACTAAAGTATGCCCGCGCGCGGGGGGTTCGTACGCAAATAAACTCAAATTTAACGCTTGATTTGGCGCGTTACGAAAAAATTGCTCCATACCTGGACGTTTTACATATCTCTCATAACTGGGGAACGCTCGATGATTTTGCAGAAGGCGGATTTGCGATGATGGACCGGAAGCCAACTTATGAACAGCGCACTGCTTATTTTGATCGAATCATTGAAAACAGCCGTGCCCTTGTTGATGCAGGAGTTATGGTCTCTGCAGAGACGATGCTGAATAAGCGGACATTGCCTCATATTGAAAAAATTCACGGGCAAATCGTGAATGATATGAAATGCCAGCGTCATGAAATTCATCCAATGTATCCCTCTGATTTCGCAAGTGCCCTAGAGACACTTTCTTTAAAAGAAGTCAGAGCAGCTATTCATCAGCTGCTTGATATACGAAATGAAGATGTGTGGATGCTGTTTGGCACACTGCCTTTTTACGCCTGCAGTGACGAAGAAGAAGACATATTGCTGATCAGAAGACTTCGGGAAAGCAAGAACGTAACAGTACGCAATGATCCTGACGGCCGTTCAAGGCTTAATGTTAATATTTTTAATGGAGACATCATTGTAACCGACTTTGGAGATACACCGGAGCTTGGCAACATTCAAAATGATACGCTCCAATCCGCCTATGACCGCTGGAATGAATCTAAGCTTGCCCGCGAGCTTAACTGCCATTGCCCGGCTGTTTCATGTCTTGGTCCAAACCTTTTAGTGAAGAATAGTTACTATCAGGATTTTGACTTCCAAAAAAGAAAATCTGTTATATGAAAAAAGCGAGCCGCTGAAGGCTCGCTTTTCTGATTATCTCGGTTGTTCTGAAACGGTAAATCCGAAAGAAGCGTGATCCTGAACGGGAATCCAGGCCCCAATTCCCTGGGATGTCACATTTTGAACAGAAATTCTTCGTTTATTTCCTTTTAACACTAAGTAGACTTCGCCGTATGTTACTTTGCCCTTTTCATTGACTGCCGGTGCGTATGCATTTAAATATCCGACTCTTTTTGGCGGGATGTTATAGATCTGTTCTTTTTTTGATCCTGTTCCGATGATTGTCTGAAACGATAAAGGCAGGTTTGTCTTTTTCATCGCCTTCAAGAGCATCATTTTTTTCACATCATCTTCACTGGGAATATGAGCAGTTAGTCCGCCTTTTACCAGCTTTTGGGCTTCTTGCTTATAATGTATTTGAGTTGTTGCCTTGCCGCCGCGGTTATCAAAGAAATTTGTATTGATTTTCTGAAACTCCCAGTTAACAGCGGTTTCGCTTGATTCATAATTTAACGCCCATTGCCCGAGGAAAATCGTTGCTCTGTATCCGATTGACAGCGGATTATCAGAGATAGTTGATTCATTCAGGAGACGAATTAAATTAGGATTTTCAATCGGAATTTTAGATGTTTCAATCAGGCTTTGAGCAAATTCACTCGGCTGAAGATACGGCAGATCCTGAGTTGGGTTCGGATACGTATTCTCCTTGGATATATCCAGAACAGAGCTTGGCACTTTTGCTTTGTTCGCCGCAAAAACAGAGCTTGAAAAACTAATTGATAAGAGCAAAGCCATTGAAACGAGCATCCATTTTCTCATTTCCTAAACCCCTTTCGGTTGCTTTACAATTATTGTTTTCAAGCTCTTACTTCTTTATCCAACTTTTTAACTAAGTTTTTACCACCCATTTTCCAATAACCGCGTTTACAGGATTATTGCACAGCTGAATCAGCGGTCCGATTGCGAAGGTAATAATGATTGTCCCAAGGCCAATAGGACCTGCAAATAAAAGAGCAAGAACAAGCGCACCCACTTCACCAATCGTCTTTGCAGCCATCAGACTTAGTCCAAATTTCTGATGCAGCGTCAGCATGAGCTGGTCAATCGGATTTGCAGGGAAGCTGGTTTGAAGATAAATAGAAACTCCAATTGCTATTAATAAAATCCCTAAAAATAAAATGACTGCTTTTAAAAATAGATTTTGTATGATGATATCCTGAAAAATAGAAAGCATCCAGAAATCAACAAAAAAGCCGATCAATAAAATGGTAAAGACGCCGAGTACCTTTGGAGCTTCTCTCATAAGAACAGCGTTTAACAAAATAATTATGATTCCCACAATAAAAATCCAGCTGCCGACTGTTAAGCCGATTTGATCGGTTAATCCCACATTTAATGCATCCCATGCTCCAGCTCCCAGGTTTGCTTTAATCGTCAGTGTCACACCAAATGCCAAAACAAATAAACCGATTACAAAAAAGGCCAATCGATAAATCATGCTCTCCATCCCCTTTTATCTCTATATGTATGTCCTTCTTTTGCAGCAGAGAATTAAAAACTGAATATTTACATTTTTTGAACAATATGCTACATTTATAATAACTCACATGATTTCATGAGGGTTAGCTTCTTACTAATTGTTTCGTCCTACACGTAAAAATGACTCTGTGCTTTGCACAGAGTCCCTTTTTTTTTCACAAAAGATAAAAACCAATACCCATGATCAAGTAAGCTGCCAGAAGGGTTGCCCCTTCAAACCAGTTGGTGTCCCCATCATTCGTAATGGAAATGGTCAGCAGAACGGCCGTCACCATTGAAATCAATTCCGGAACTGTAAAGACAAGCGGCATTTTTTTTGTGAACATTAAGGAAATCAGGACCAGAAGCGGTGCTACAAACATGGCGATCTGCAGGGTGGATCCTACCGCAATCTCGACTGCTATATTCATTTTATTTTTATATGCCATAATGATTGCAGATGCATGCTCAGCAGCATTTCCGACAATTGCAACGATAATGACCCCAATGAAGAGTTCACTCCAGCCGAAGCTCTCGCCAACAGCCTCAAATGTATGTACAAGATTCTCCGAAACGTAAGCTACTGCAATTGTAGCAAGCAATAGAATAACCAATGCTTTTTTAGCAGTCCATTCAGGTTTCTCGTGATCTTCGATTTCATCTGTTTTATGCTGATAAACACCGCGGTGCGTAACAAGCTTAAAGAATAAGGCTGCTAAATATAAAATAATTAAAATAACTGAAATGCCTATACTTAAGTTTAACGTTTTTACCTCATCCATGTCCATTGCAAAAATTTCAGGGATCACAAATGCCACAACAACAGCGAAAATTAATAGACCCGAATTATGCCTCGCGTCGTATACATTAAACTCCTGCCTTTTAAACTTTAATCCGCCTACGAAAAACGACAGTCCGGCTACAAGAAGCAAATTTCCAAGAACAGAGCCTGTTAAAGAGGCAAGCACCACTCCAATTAAACCTGCCTTTAATGCAAAAATAGAGATTATCAGCTCAACAGCATTTCCAAACGTAGCATTAAGCAGTCCTCCTATCCGTGGACCTGTCACGATTGCCAGGCTTTCTGTGGCTCTTCCCATATAGCCGGCAAGAGCAATAATAGTAATACAATAAATGGCAAACATGAGGATCTGCGGCCAGTGCATTAGACTCCCTATAACTGATAGAGGAACACCTGCCATTACGACAATAAAAAAGATTCGATTCATTTCATTCTCACCCTTTCTTCTACTTATTCTTTCTCTTTTTTGCTGAAAATTAAACCACACGCTTTTGCTGCGTATGAAAAGACGTATTTGATGCAGATTAATGAAAGATATGAAAGGAGCGAATGAATATGAGTGAAGCTAAAGAAAAAGTTCTGCAAATGTTCAAAGAACATAAAATCGGCACACTAGCCACAATCCGTCAAAACAAACCATTTTCCAGGTTCATGCTGTTTTTCCACGATGGACTTACTTTATATACAGCCACAAACAAAGATACCCACAAGGCAGAAGATATTGAAAGCAATCCAAGCGTTCATGTTCTTCTTGGCTTTGAAGGCGACTGCTGGAAAAATGATTATGCAGAAATAGAAGGCAGTGCTTCTGTAGAAGAATCTGCCGAATTAAAAGAAAAATTCTGGAACGGGGAGTTAAAAGAGTGGATTTCCGGACCAGACGATCCAAACTACTTACTTTTAAAAATAACCCCTAAATCAATCAGGTATTATCAAAAAGCGGGAAGCGAACCTGAAATCATCGAACTTTAAAATGAGACTGTGCATATCGCACAGTCTTATTTTATGATTTCGAACGTTTCAGTCATGTTAATGCCGTCTTCCAACGCACCATTAGGCAATTCTTTCTGAACTTTTTCCTCCGGAAGGTCCTTTCCCTTTATGGCATAATGAATGGCAATACTCTCGATCCGATTAGCTTCATTTTCGTTTCTCTTTACACTTGTCCTGAATCCTGATGTCCTCTGCCGCTAATCTTTTCTTTTCCAGAATTCCCCTGAGCACTCCGCCGCTGCAAACAGCAATTAACGAAAACATCAGCTGATAGGGACGAAAACCATATTCTTCATTTCCTGCGCATGCAGTTCCCCGTATTCAAAATTTGCCCTGAATCCTGCTTCCCTCATTTTAAATTCCAAGGCATCATCCCTTTCTTTATGCCATCAAATCCGAAAAACATTTGACCCGAAAAGGAAATGCAATTTTTTATTGTCTGCTTTGAATAATGAGTGTAACATTCAGGATGGAAAATAGAGTAAGGAGTCAAGATTATGCCGAAATTCAAATTCGCTATACTCGTCAGTATTGTCGCTATTTCAGGTTTTTCACAGGGAATGCTTCTCCCATTGATTGCCATCATCTTTGAGCAGGAAGGATACTCCTCATCTGTCAATGGATTGCATGCCACAGGGCTCTACATAGGTGTTTTAATTGCCTCTCCTTTTATGGAAGGGCCCTTGAAGCGGTTTGGCTTTAAGCCTCTGATTTTAGTTGGAGGAATCATGGTTGCTCTCTGCTTGTTTGGCTTTCTTTGGATTCAGTCATTCTGGTTCTGGTTTTTACTCAGGCTTTTAATCGGTGTAGGTGATCACATGCTGCATTTTTCAACGCAAACATGGATCACATCCATCTCTTCTGAGGAAAACCGCGGACGCAATATCTCTCTTTATGGACTGTTTTTCGGACTTGGCTTTGCAGCAGGGCCGCTTTTGGTACCGCTTGCTGAAATAAGCCCAAGCCTGCCTTTTATTCTTTCAGGCAGCATTAGTTTAATCGCATGGGCCTTCGTCTTTTTCCTGAAGAATGATTTTCCTGAACAAGACATGGGATCGACTTCATTTTTTGGGACAGCAAAACGCTTTGCAAAAGCATCAAAGCTTGCATGGGTCGCATTTCTTCCTACGTTCGGATATGGTTTTTTGGAAGCCTCTCTTAACGGAAATTATCCTGTGTATGCGCTTCGGACAGGAATAGATGTCTCATCTGTTTCCATTATCTTATCTTCCTTTGCCATCGGAGCCATTGTTTTTCAGCTTCCTCTCGGGATCATCAGCGACCGTTTCGGAAGAAGAAATACCCTTTTGTTCGTCATGCTGTTTGGATTTATTAGCTTTATGGCCGCAAGTTTTGCAGACACACTCATTCCGCTCGTTATCTGTTTCTTTACAGCTGGCATGCTTGTTGGGTCCACTTTTTCGCTTGGCATCAGCTTTATGGCTGATCTGCTTCCTAAAAACCTGCTTCCTGCAGGAAACCTGCTGTGCGGCATCTTTTTCAGCATCGGAAGCATATCCGGTCCTTTTTTAGGCGGATTATATATTGAGCATGTGGCATCAGCTAATTTTTTTCATGTAGTCAGCTTTATTTTGCTCCTTATTTTCATAACGACCGCTTTCTTTAAGCAGCCTGCTTTTAAAACCGCTAATAATTAAGAAAAGCGCAAGCGCCTGTTTAGCTCCGAAAGACAGATAAGGATCCGACAGAAAAGGCGCTTTTTGCCTTTACTGGCGGATCCGTTCTGGTCGAGGAGTTAGGCGATGGAGCTAGATATGTAAGCGCAAAAATTTCATACTCCCTAATCTCTAAAAAATTGGCGGTTTTTTTAAAATATAGGTTGAACATTTTGAATTGTCTGTTATATAATAGTATTAACAAATACATTCTGTATCATAACAATACTATAACAGGAGGAATTATTATTATGAAAAGACAAGAGCGCAAAAACATGATCGAATTTATCGCAAAAATGAAGGATATTGAAACAGAAACATTGATGTATATGACTGATGAGGATATCGAGCATATTTATTCATCGGCATATCATAGTTATATCCAGCTTGCTGAATAAACGAAAAGCGGAACCGACTGTTTAGACCCGACAGACAGATAAGAATTCCCCCGAAAAGTCCGGGTTTGACTTTTTGGGGGAATTTGTTCTGGCCGAGGGGCTAGGAGGTGCAGCTGGACAATGAAGAAAAGCGGAACCTCCGTTACCAAAAAAGCAAATCGCAGGGATAGCGATTTGCTTTTTTTAGTGGCAGCTGCACTGCTGAGTCAATCATTTAGCCGAAATCGTCATTTTATTAGCTGAAATTCACAATTATTTAGCGGATTTCCCGTTTTATTTCGATATTCAATTTAATTTAGCCGTTCATATTTTTGATATAGCCCAGTAATTAAATTATCTGGCCGAATTCTTTTCTATTTAGCATTAATCCTGCTTTAATAGCAGAATCAGCTTGATTTCAGAAGAAACCTGAGGCGACAGACAGATAAAAAAGCAAACCGCACAATAGCGGTTTGCTTTTTTGTTTAGTGGTAGCCGTTCTGACCGTTTGCACTGCCACTTGTTTTATGCTGCGGCTTGCTTTTTGAATTCTGCTTGTTATGGCTTCCGCCTTTTTTCGTATGCTTTGCCATGAAGATTCACCTGCCCAGCAAGATTTTGAAGACCTTGTCTTCTTCTTTACTGTTTCACTATTTTCCGCTTTCTATGACACACAATCCTTGGAAATATTAATGAGACCCTTTTCTTTTGTATAGAATGGCATTTAACTCTCCGCCAATCATAATGATCATTCCGGATAGATAAAACCAGATCATCAGAACAATGATTCCGCCTAAACTCCCATAGGCAGCACTGTAATGGCCAAAGCTCCCGACATAATAAGAAAAGGCAAATGACACGAAGGCCCATCCAATTGTGGCTAAAACAGCACCCGGCATTGCATCCTTCAGGTGCAAATGCTTATTCGGGGCAAAGAAATAAAGAGCTGTAAAAACAATGAACAAAATAATTGCACTGACAATCCATCTTCCCATATTCCACACGGTTAAAAATTCTTCTGACAGTCCAAATACAGAAAAAAGGAACATGCCAATTTCTTTCCCGAATACAGGCAAAAGCAGGGCAACTAAAATGACAAAAACCATCGCAATTGTAAGCAAAACCGACATACCCCTTGCTACTATAAATGATCTGCTCTCTGAGACATCATAGGCGCGATTAAAGGCACGGACAATAGCGTTAATCCCATTTGAGGCAGACCACAAAGTGGCAAGGATCCCAAACGACAGCAATCCTCCATTTGAATTGCTGACGATTTCAGCCAATGTTTCTTTGATAATAGCAACGGATTCTCCGGGTGCATATTGCGCAAGAAAATTCAGTATATCTTCCTGAGAAAGCGGAAGAAAGGCTATAAGAGTCATTAAAAAGATTAAAAATGGAAACAGTGAAAGTAAAAAGAAATAGGCGAGCTCTGCCGAAAGGCCAATGATTTCATCTTTTGAAAAACGCTCAAACAGATCTCTCAGGATGGATTTCTGTTTATGCTGGTGCTGCTTCACGCTTTTCATTTATTCACCTCTCTTTGTGATCTGTTATAAACCTTTCTTTTGTTTCTTCTATCATTTCAATCATTTGAGGTGTTGTTTCTTTTAGTTCATTTATTTTTTCATTGATAAATTCAATATCTTCTTTAGCTTCCTGAATCACGTTTTTTGCCTGATCAATCTGCTGTTTGATCTCTTCTGTCAATAGAGACGGATTTTCAATATAAAGGGCTGTTTTGTCTTTTAAGGATTTTCCCTGTGCGACAAACTGATCTCTTGTCGGCTTATGGAGAAGAGTAAGTGCTCCTCCAACCGCTGCACCGGCAAATAGGCCTTTTAGAAACAAACTGTTCGATTCATTACTCATCTGAAATAACCCCTCTTCTTATAAGTTATGTTCTATTTTAATACGCGCAAGCAAATGAGAACATCCTGTGTACACCATTTCGTAAACCTCTTCAAAGTTGTCTGTAAAATAAGGATCCGGTACGTCTGCCAGATCTGAATCCGGCACAAAATCCATTAACCTTCCGACATAGCCGGTTTTGGAGTAGCCCGCAAGCCTTCTTAAGTAACCAAGGTTTTCATTGTCCATCGCAATAATGTAATCGACTTCCATGAGATCATCAAGGGTCACCTTTCTTGCCTGTATCCCTTCATACCCAATTTTGTGATGATCAAGAATTTTCCTTGTTCCTTCGTGGGGCTGATGTCCGATATGCCAGTCCCCTGTTCCGGCTGAATCTGTCACAATAGCCCTGCTTAGACCCTGCTCCTCAATTAAGTGCCTCATTATTCCTTCTGCCATCGGGGATCGGCATATATTCCCTAAACAAACAAATACTACTTTAATCATCATTTTCCTCCTGCGAACAAGACAATGAGTCATAAAAAACAAGCCTTTTTATTCCTCTTGCTCTATTTATAGTACATTTCTCTATACCTTACCCAAGTGATTTTTTAATAAGCATCTTTTATTTATATAAAACATGTTACAATAAATAATACTTAAATGGGAAAGTTCGAAAGGATGAATTCAGTTGAATAATCTATCAGAAAAATCAGTTGAAAACGTAGAATACATGATTGAACAAATTAAAGAAAAACTGCGCGTCATTAACATCGGAGCGATTAAACCGTCACATTTTGACGAAGAAATGTATGAAGAATTGAAGGATATATACGATTTAGTCATGAAGAAGAATACATTTTCACCAAATGAAATGCAGGCTATTGTTGAAGAGCTTGGAAATCTCCGCAAAGTTTAAATCGGCATTTCCTTTCTAAAAAGAATAAAAAAGATTCTCAGCACGTCCCCTTTTGCATATATGTGTACAAAGGGGGCTGAAAAATGGCTGCAATGTGGTGGCTTGCAACAATTGTTTTATTCCTGTTATTGATTACTTGTATTGTCTTTATTGTTTATGCACTTAAGACTGCGATTCACACAGAAGATGCTATAAATGTAGATCCGCTCCCAAATGCGGAGAATCCGGATCTAGAAGATGAAAAATAGCCCTGCGCCTAGTGCGCGGGCTATTTTTTTATTTATTTTAAAAGATTCAGCGTTTCACGTGTAAAAGCAGGCAGATCATCAGGCGTGCGGCTTGTCACAAGCTGATTTCCGCATACGACAACCTCTTTATCATGGAAATTTGCACCGGCATTCTTTAAATCGACGGCAATTGATTTATACCCTGTCACATCTCTCCCCTTAAGCGTTTCTGCTGTAATGAGCAGCTGAGGACCATGACATATAGCAAAGACCGGTTTGTTATCATCCATGAATTTTTTCGTGAATGTGACAAACTTATCATCAGCGCGCAGGATATCTGGTGAAAAACCTCCTGGAATAAACAGCGCATCAAAGTCATCCGCATTTACTTCATCAATCGATGCATCTACCTTGATTGTTTCCTGTCCTTGTTTCCCTTTTACTGTTTTGCCTTTTTCACTTTCGATAACAGTCAATTGGTGACCAGCTTCTTGATAAGCGTTTGCAGGCTCCGAATATTCAGAGTCCTCAAAATGATCCGTTACAACGACAGCAATTTTTTTACTCATATCCCAGAACCTCCTCAAATAGTTAACACTTTTTAATCTACCCTTTGTAAAAGAAACAAAACATACGACGGTAAAGATGCTCTTGTCGAATTATGAAGGCTGCTAGTTTAAAGAATGAAATTTTTTATAGATATACAAGTTCTTTTTAACTACGAACCAAAAGACAAAAAAATCTTCAATAACAGTCATTTATACCCACAAAAAGACGGTAAATGTAAATACAAAGTTTTGATAATCTTTACTTTATTTTAACAATAAATGACAAAATACTCATAGATTTATAGACAAAATATTTATAAAATTTAAATGTTGTGATAAATACTGAAAGGTGGATGTTTGTGAAAAGAAAAACAAACAATACGTTTGGCAAGAAATTATTCAATTCATTTGCGGCTTTCCTTGTTTTACTAAGTGTTCTCCCCTTCCCGGCATTAAATGCAGCGGCTGAGGAGCTTCCCTCGATTGATCTGCGTTTGCTGGAAACAACCGATATTCATGCCCACATTATGGACTATGACTACTATTCAGATAAAGAATCGGCGAGCTACGGATTAGCCCGTACAGCTGTTTTAATTGATGAATACCGAAAAAGTGCAAAAAACAGTATTTTAGTAGATAACGGAGATCTTATTCAAGGAAATCCGCTGGGTGAATATGTTTATAAAAATTTAGGTGCTGATATAGCAGCCGGCACGAAAACAAATCCTATTTTCGATGCAATGAACACCCTTCAGTTTGATGCAGGCACGCTTGGAAATCATGAGTTTAATTATGGATTAGACTATCTTAACGGCTCTCTCAAAGGGACAAACTTCCCTGTGGTTAGTGCAAACATTTTTGATGCTCAAACTGACAAGCCTTATTTCGAACAATACGCTATTAAAGAAAAAGAACTTATTGATAATACCGGCAATAAGCATACCGTTAAAATTGGATACACTGGCTTCGTCCCTCCACAAATCAACGTTTGGGACAAGAAGCATCTTGAAGGAAAAGTTATCACAAAAGACATAGTTGAAATAGCCAAAACGGTCATACCTGAAATGAAAGCAAAAGGTGCAGACTTAATTGTTGTCATGGCTCACACTGGAATAGTTACCGCTTCGCAGGCTGCAGGATCTGAAAATATGGTCTTTGATTTGGCTAAGGAAGTACCAGGCATTGATGCAATCGTATCAGGTCATCAGCATGGTCTTTTCCCCGGAGACAAAAAGTACAATGGAATTGCTGAAATCGACAATGCTAAAGGGACAGTAAACGGCGTGCCGGTAGTCATGCCTAAGAACTGGGGAAGCCACTTAGGTATAATCGATTTGAAATTAGGCCAAAAAGACGGAAAATGGACGGTTAATGATTCTCAGTCAACTGCTGCTCCAATCACTTCTGTCACAACTAAAGATGAAGAAATCGTAAATTCAATCAAATCAACTCACGAAAGCACTCTTAACTATGTAAGAAAAGCAGTAGGAACAACAGAAGCACCCATTAACAGCTTCTTTGCTTTAGTGCAGGATGATCCTTCAGTGCAGATTGTAAACGATGCTCAAACATGGTATGCGAAAAAAATCGCTGCCGAAAATCCTAAGTTACAGGGGCTGCCGATCCTTTCCGCTGCTGCACCGTTTAAAGCCGGCGGACGCAACGGTGTTGATTATTACACAAATATTGCAAAAGGCGATTTGGCCATCAAAAATATCGGTGATTTATATCTTTACGACAATACCGTGCAGATCATAAAGCTGAACGGATCTCAAGTAAAGGAATGGCTAGAGATGTCTGCCGGACAATTTAATCAGATTGATCCTGCTAAAACAGGCGAACAGCCATTGCTTGATGCAAACTTCAGATCTTATAACTTTGACGTCATTGACGGCGTTACCTATCAAATTGATGTGACAAAGCCCGCTAAATACTCGGCCGATGGAAAAGTGATAAACGCTGATTCACGCAGAATCGTTAACTTCCAATATGAAGGCAAGGAAGTCAGCCCGGAGCAAGAGTTTTTAATTGTTACTAATAACTACCGTGCTTCCGGAGGCGGCGGATTCCCTAACATGGAGTCAGAAAATATTGCGTACATTTCAGCAGATGAAAATCGTCAGGCCTTAATGAACTATATTACAGAAGAACAGACAATCAACCCTTCTGCTGACGGAAACTGGTCAATCGCTCCAATTAAGGGAGATGCTGAAGTTGTATTTGAATCAACTCCCGCTGCAAAGGATTTTGCCGAAAAAACGGAAAATATCCGATATGCAGGAGAAGCAGCTGATGGGTTTGCAAAGTATTCCCTTGATTTAAAAGGCAGCGAAGTCACGCCTCCTTCTGACAGCTGGAAATTAACTGTTATGCACACCAACGACACACATGCACATCTTGATGACGTCGCCCGACGTGCTGCAAAGGTAAAAGAAATTCGTACACAAGAGGAAAACAGCATTTTATTAGATGCCGGCGATGTATTCTCAGGAGATTTATATTTTACTAGATGGAACGGACTTGCCGATGTCGAATTTATGAACATGATGCAATATGATGCAATGACGTTTGGAAATCATGAGTTTGACAAAGGACCTGATGTATTAAGAGCTTTTATTGAAAAAGCGAAGTTCCCGATTGTCAGTTCCAATGTAGATGTAGGCAACGAACCAAAATTGAGTGATTTAGTAAAAGATCCTAAAGACTTTCCATTGAAAAAAGAAGGCGTTATCTATCCCTACATCATTCTTGATGTGAATGGGGAGAAGGTTGCTCTCTACGGTCTGACAACAGAAGATACGCCTGAAGCTTCAAGCCCTGGTGAAAACATTGTATTCAAGGATGCTATCAAAGCATCTGAAGCAACAATAAAAACCATTACAGAAACAGAAAAAGTCGATAAGGTAATTGCTCTTACTCACCTTGGATACGAAAAAGACCTTGAGCTTGCTGAAAAAGTTGAAGGAATTGATGTGATTATCGGCGGCCACACACATACACTAGTCGATACATTAAAAGTAGTAGATGAGGATGAAACGCCTACGATTGTTGCCCAAGTGCAGGATTACGGCAAGTTCCTCGGTAAACTTG
Source organism: Bacillus sp. V2I10 (assembly GCF_030817055.1). Classification (NCBI taxonomy): domain Bacteria; kingdom Bacillati; phylum Bacillota; class Bacilli; order Caryophanales; family Bacillaceae; genus Bacillus; species Bacillus sp. V2I10. The sequence goes on from NZ_JAUSYV010000001.1 coordinate 5,095,504, forward strand.
ATGTTGCCTTTAACAAAGATGGTTTAGTCGTTCCTGCTGAATCAAGTACTGAACTGATTGCCATCGATAAAACAATAGCAGAAGATCCTGAAGCAAAAGCATTGTTGGATGGCTACAAAGAAGAGATTAACAGCTTTAAAGATAAAGTAGTCGGACATACAAAAGTTGCTCTGGACGGAAAACGCGAAAACGTCCGTTCAAAAGAAACAAACCTTGGAAACCTGATAGCTGATGGAATGCTTGCAAAAGCGAAAGAAGCAAAAGGTGCTCAGCTCGCGATTACAAACGGCGGAGGAATCCGTGAATCCATCAACGAAGGTGATATTAATCTCGGAGAAGTATTGACGGTCATGCCTTTCGGAAATACATTATTTGTTCTTGATGTAACAGGGGAGCAGATTGTCGAAGCACTTGAGCACGGAGTAAGTGCGGCAGAAGAAGGAAAAGGACAGTTCCCTCAAGTTGCAGGAGTTAAGTTCTCTTTCTCTAAAGGTCTTCCTGCAGGAGAGAGAATAATGGATGTTCAAGTCGAGAATGAAGATGGAACCTTCTCTGCTATAGAGCTGGAAAAATCATACCGTATTGCAACAAATGGATTTATGGGTGCCGGCGGTGACGGATATGATGTCTTTAAGGAAGCCTCCTATGCTGAAGATCTTTTCTTCGTAGATTATGAAGTGTTCCTTGAGCAGCTTGTAGCAGAAAAATCCGTTCAGCCAGAAATTGAAGGACGCATTATGGAATATTTCACACCTTCAGTTGATGTTCAAGACAATAAAGCAACGATTACATTTGATGATACTTTCATTCCGTATGTTGAACATACAAATGAAGTCCTGATCGACCTTTTCGGAACATCTGAATTTGATGCAGTTGAACTGAAGTTCACAAACAGCCAAATCGCAGCATTAAAAGCGAAAGAATCCAGTCTGTCTTTCAATAATGAAGCTGTCGGACTTGATATTCCGCTTTCAAATCTTGAAGAAAAAGAAACCAGTATTTCATTTGCAAAAACGGAAGAAATCGAAGATGCATTAACTGACACATATGACTTTACGCTCACACAAGATGGACAAGCTCTGACTAAATTCAAAGAGGAAGCGGCAATTGCCTTCTTCGTTGAAAATGCTGAAAATCCTCGAGTCTATTATGTGGACCGTGAAAAAGAAAAACTTAAAAAACTGGATGGAGTCTATGAAGACGGTACTGTTTATGGGTATACAAGCCATTTCAGCGAGTTTACCGTATTAGAATCAGCTGATGCAAACGGTCCTGGCAAAGGTTCCGGGAATGGAAATAACCCGGGCAGCGGCCCAGGACATGGAAACAGCCCTGATAAAGGCAATCACAATAACGGAGGGAACGGACTTCCTCACACGGCAACAAGCTCATTCAACATTATCCTGACAGGCTTAAGCATTTTGCTTGCAGGAAGCATTTTTTACTTCATTCAAAGACGCAGGTTAGGGAATAAATAATGAAGAAAAGCCCCTTCTCAAAACGAGAAGAGGTTATTTTTATGGAGTAAATTGCTGAAAGACCCATCTGATCAGTCTCAACCTTATATCATCTCCGCTGCACTCTCTTTATACTTTTCTATAGTTGCAATAAACTCCAGAACCTTTCTCTCATATCCTTTAGGATCTGTTAAAAAAGCCTGGGCATGCCCTGCTTTTGGAACTAAATACAGCTGCTTTATTCCCTTTTTCAAATGATACATATCAAGCGTCATTTTCATCGGGATAAAATGATCTTCTTTTCCATGAATAAAAAGAATCGGCGTTTTCGTATGTTCAAGGTCCCGGGCAGGCTTTATTTCTTCAAATCCCCAGCCATAGCGAATCTTTGTTACAATACTGGTCCAGGAGATCAGCGGGTAAAACTTAACTTTAAAATCAATTCTGAGCCTTGTTTTCAGCAATTCCGTCAGATCGCTGAATGCACAATCCGCGATGCAAAACGCGACTCTTGGATCTTTTTTTACATATTGCAGGGCAGAAGCTGCTCCAAGTGATTCCCCAAGAATCCCTACAAAAGCATCTTTCCCCAATTTTTCATGAAGGCAGTCCACCCATGCTTTTAAGTCATCACTTTCATAATAACCGAAAGATGTGTGATCTCCTCCGCTCAAACCATGAAAACGGTGATCGCATAGGAGCACGTGATATCCCCTTTTTTGAAACATTTCTACATATTTGAAGCTCCCGAACAGAGACCAGGTAATTCCATGTGCGATAATGATGGCTTTTTTGCTCTCAGATACAGGAAACCACATTCCGTGAATTTGATAGCCATGAAAAGAGTCGATAAACCATTCTTCTTTTTGAGCGCTTTCAAAAATATCAGTATTGATTTCTCCGCTCTCTACTCCAAGCAAATACGTTTTTTCGTATGCCACTTTTCTAGGAACGGTAATCATGCTGCTGAAAAAACAGGACACAGCGAGGATAGTTAAAAAAACGGCGAATATGGAACAAACAATAATCCACATGGAATCACCTTCACTTCCCTTTTTTCCATCATATTATTCCCTTCCATCATAGGTGAAAAATGTAAAGCTGCTGTTTTAAGTTCTGTAAAAGTTTTTTAAATTATGCAGAGTATATTGAAACTTTGGTGTCTGTGAATGCTAACAGTATAATGACAGATTGAATGAGGTGTGGAAAGTGAAGCAAAAAATTGTCGTGATCAGCCAACCCCAAAATGTTATCAGTCTTGTTCGATGTTTTATCAGTTTTACTTCACATTTTAAAATTACAATTTTATCAGTTTAAATCGCTATTTTATCGGTCTTCTGCCAATCAAATTCTGCATATATACTCATAAAAAAAAGCCAGGCACATGCCTGACTTTTTAATGTCCTCTTCTCGCAAAATCAACAAATCTGAATTTATCAATTCTGTGGCGTGATTCTGTGTACTGAAACAGACTTGTATCTTCCAGATAAACGTGATTTTTCACAACGACAATATGCTGGAAATTTTTTAAATCCAGGTATTGATAATCTTCCTCTGTGCACTCTTCCACAACAATTTCTTTTTTTGCAAAGCTGATCTTTAATTTCAATTCTTCTTCAATATAGCTATAGATCGAGTCCTCGCATATTTCCTTTGATAAAAAAGGAATGTGCCTGCGATTGAGATAATCTTTATCAAGGATGATGTTCTCGCCGTCAATTTTTCTTGAGCGTACAACCTCCCAGACTTCGTCACGTGCACCGAGGTTCAGCTGCTGCATGATAAAATCACCTGGTTTGATGAGGCCGAATTTCTCAACTGCTGTTTGAGAGGTTCTTCCTAAGTTCTGCGAAAGCTCTTTGAAACTGACGAGACCCGAAACAGGGAAGCTCATTTTCGTTACATCGAGAACAATTGATCCTTTACCTTTAACTTTTTGAATGTATCCATTTTGTGCAAGAAGATTAAGGGCCTTGCGAATCGTTTCCCTTGAAGTCTCATATTGCACGGCGAGCTCGTTTTCAGAGGGCAAGGTTTCATTCACTTTTACAAGTCCTTGTTTAATCCTGTCTGATAGCTCCTGAAAAATTGCCAAATATTTATTGTTTGTTTTCATCTTTAACCACCACTATTAGTTTACCATTACTTCTTAAGATGATAAACGATGGACTCAAACGGGCGCAATGTCACTTCTTTAAATGTCTGCGCAGAATCAGGATAGTTGGAGATAAGAATTTCACTGTAATATCCTGCTGCATCAAAATGATCCGGCAAAGTAAATACTGTTTCCTTTTCATAGAAGTTGTTGATGACCAGCAGCTTCTCTCCATTACCGTTTCTCACATAAGCAAACAGCTTGCAGTGATCCCCAAGAATCAGTTCATAATCTCCGTAAGTGATTAAATCAATGTCTTTTCTAAGCTGAATCAGTTTTTGATAGTGATAAAAAACTGAATTTTCATCCTGAAGAGCATTCTCGGCATTGATTTCCGGATAATTGCTTGCAGGTTTGATCCAAGGTGTTCCTGTTGTAAATCCGGCATGCTTGGAATCATTCCATTGAACAGGCGTACGTGAGTTATCTCTCGATTTGCTTTTTAAAATCTCAATAATCTCTTCTTCTGACTTCCCTGCGTTTTTCAAAATTTCGAAAGTATTCAGGCTTTCTACATCCCGATATTCATTGATGCTTTCGAATTTTGGATTAGTCATGCCAAACTCTTCCCCCTGATAAATATAAGGAGTTCCCTGCATCATGTGTATCGTTGTCGCAAGCATTTTAGCGGACTCGATGCGGTATTCACCGTCATTTCCATATCTTGAAACTATCCGCGGCTGATCATGGTTGCACCAAAACAGTGCGTTCCAGCCTCCGCCTTTGTGCATTTCCACCTGCCATGTTGAAAGAATTTGCTTGAGTGCACCAAAATCAAAATCTGCCAGTGCCCATTTCTCCCCGTTCGGGTAATCCACTTTCAAATGATGAAAATTAAATGTCATGCTAAGTTCTCTAGATTCCGGATTTGAATACTTAATACAGTTTTCGATCGTAGTTGAAGACATTTCCCCAACCGTCATGCTGTCATATTTCGAGAAAACTTCCTTGTTCATTTCTTTCATATATTCATGCACGCGCGGACCGTCTGTGTAAAACTTGCGGCCGTCGCCAGGAGCTGTGCTTCCGTCATCATCCGGGAAATCCTGATTTTTCGAAATGAGATTGATCACGTCAAGTCTAAAGCCGTCTACACCTTTTTCAAACCAGAACTGCATCATTTCATAGACTTTTCTGCGGACTTCTTCATTCTCCCAGTTCAAGTCAGCCTGAGTGACGTCAAACAGATGGAGATAGTATTCGCCTGTATTTTCATCCAGCTTCCATGCTGAGCCGCCGAATTTTGAAATCCAGTTCGTCGGTTCAGAGCCGTCTTCCTTTCCTTCTTTCCAAATATAGAAATCACGGTAAGGATTCTCTTTTGATGATTGTGCTTCCTTAAACCATGCGTGCTCAGTAGAAGTATGATTTACAACGATATCCATGATGATTTTAATCCCGCGATCGTGAGCCTCTTGTAAAAGAGATTCAAAATCCTCCATCGTTCCATATTCTTCGTGAATGGAATAGTAGTCGCTGATGTCATAGCCGTTGTCTTTTTGAGGAGATTCATAAATTGGCGTCAGCCATACAACATCAATGCCGAGCTCTTTTAAGTAATCTAATTTTTCTATGATGCCCTGAATGTCGCCTACTCCGTTCCCATTCGTATCATTAAAGCTTTTCGGATAAATTTGATAAACCGCTGATTTTTTCCACCAAGGCTGTTTCATTTTCACATGCACCACCATCTTTTAGATTTAAACGGCAAAAAGGACAATGGCTTGTCCTTTTTGTTTATTATTTTTTCTTCCAATTAAACTTGGCAAATACGTAAGTCAGTACGAATGGCACAACGATTGCGATGGCCATTCCGATAAAGAATGCCGTCCAGTATTCAGATTGGATGGATAAGAATCCAGGGATTCCCCCTACACCAATTGAGAATGCTTTTACATGATTGATTGTAATAAAGATCCCTGCGATTGCAGAACCGATCATGGCAGCGATGAATGGATAGCGATATCTAAGATTCACACCAAACATAGCAGGTTCTGTAATACCAAGGTAAGCCGAAATTCCTGAAGTCAGAGCCAAACCTTTTTGTTTTTCATCCTTCACAATGCGCATCATGGCAAATGCCGCTGAACCCTGTGCGATGTTCGATAATGCAAGCATCGGCCATAAGAATGTGCCTCCAGCACTTGCTACAAGCTGCAGGTCAACTGCAAGGAAAGTATGATGCATGCCTGTTACAACAAGCAGTGAGTAGAAACCTCCATAGAGCAAACCGCCAAGAGCTGCAAAGTTATCAAAAATGGCAATAACACCGTCAGTAATGAAGTTTCCTGCTGCAAACGTAATTGGTCCAATTAAGATGAAAGCAGCAAAGCCAGTCACTAATAAGGTAATTGGGGCAACCACTAATAGCTTAATTGAATCAGGTACCCTTTTATTTAAAAAGACTTCAATTTTAGCGAGTAAATAAGAGGCAAACAGAACAGGAAGAACTTGCCCCTGATAGCCGATCTTTTCAATCTCGAGGCCGAATAAGTTCCACACCGGAACCTCCCCTTTAGCCTGAGCTTCCCCATATGCCCATGCATTCAGAAGATCGGGATGCACGAGGATTAAACCGAGAACAATCCCAAGAAGCGGACTTCCTCCAAAGCGTTTCACAGCCGACCAGCCGATTAGAGCTGGGAGGAATGTAAACGCTGTATTCGCAATCAAGTTGATAATGCCTGATAAATCAGCCCATTGCGGATAAACTTCAATCAGAGATTTATCATCAAAGAAAATTCCCGAACCGCTCAGAATATTATTTATTCCCATTAACAAACCAGCCGTTACGATAGCCGGCAAAATCGGAATAAAAATATCAGCCAGCATTTTAACGGCTTTTTGAAGAGGATTCAAATTGCTTGAAGCTGCATCTTTTACATCTTCTTTTGAAGACTCGCCCATTCCCGTTTGTTCTGCCATCTCCTTGTAAACTTTATCAACAAGACCTTGTCCAATCACTACCTGGAATTGGCCATTTGTTGAAAAAGATCCTTTAACCATATCAATCTGATCCAGTTTTTCTTTATCCACTTTCCTTTCATCTTTCAAAGCAAATCGTAAACGAGTGACACAGTGGGTAGCTGCTGCAATGTTGTCCTTGCCGCCGACAGCATCGACGATATCGCGGACTTCCTGTTTGTTCACACTCATCTTTTTCAACCTCCCGTAATCGTTTTCATTATTAACCTAGTATTGCTTAAAAGAGTCAGCAATTTATATTCTTTTGCCTTCCTGTATATACAAGTTACTAGCTCATTGTATTCCTGTATATACATGTTGTCAACAAAAAAGAGTAATCGTTTTCATTTTTCTGGCTGCTTATCCTGTTATACAGGATATTACCAAATCCTTCCATTTTTTCGTTCGTGAATCTTGTGTTCACACACTTCATTTATCCATACCCTCTAACTCCTTCAAAAAAGCACTCTATTTAATATTTTTTGAGTCTGCAGTGATGATTTAATATAGCTTGCCCTTTGACTGCCCAAACCCCTTTTCCTCAAACAAAAAACCACGCCCTATTTAGCGTGGTTTAAATCAGCAGCAAAAATCAAATGGATGAAAAGGGGGTGATGCCGGCACATTTAACTTCGGCATATAATCCGGATCTCCCCAGTGCCATGCAGCCAGGGCAGCTGCACATGCATCCAGCCCGTGGCTTGAATCAATGGATTCAGCAGTTATTCCTTTCACTCCCCATTGGTCAAAATAAGGAATAAGATGAAGCCTTGATTCATCATTCTTTTTATATGTAAGAGCAAGATTGCGGTCTTCCTCCTTCAGCCTCAGTCCCAGAGCAGCTCCAGGGTGAACCTCCACAATGGATGCGTTCAGTTTCTGCAGAGATCTGCTTAGGCCAATCCCCCTCAGAGTCAGATACACCATTCGATGGAAGGTAGGCGGCATAATCGAGCCGTGATAAAGTCCTGCTGCTCTTATAGCATTTCTTATCTCTTTATCAGAGGGACGATCCCCGCCGCCGTCCTGATAGGATAAAGGGGCATCTAATCCTGCTATGACCTCTTCTCCGCAAGAAGAAAGCGCTCCAATTGTTTCAATAATTTTTCTGTCACTATTATTAATGGTAAGTTTCTGAAGGACAAGGACATTCCCTTCCTTCTTAAAAATCGCCATTGCGGTATCCTGATGATTCGCAGGTCCGGCCAGATCAATTCCTACTACGTACAAAAGAAATCTCCTTTCACAAATCGAATTTCAATTGTTCATGATCAGAGGACTTTGAAGGTCGTTCTGATATACCCGACTTGGTTTTCCTTGCAGCCTGATTCACTTTTTTAATATCTACTATTGGCGCCTGATAATCCAAGCGAAAAAAACCGGGATAATGCCAAGGCTCATGGATATGTTTAGCAGGAACATTCGAAAGACTTGGTAAGTATCTCTTAATAAAAACCCCGTCTGGATCTTCTTTTTTTCCTATTTTTACTGGATCCTGCACTTTCTCCTGCATCTTTTGAATCTGGTGAACATGAATGATGGGCTCATAGTCCAGAAAAAGGGAAGCTAGCGAATCCGAACACTTTTGCACGTTCAGAGAAAGCGTATTGATAGCAAAAGACGCGAGCATACCCCGATATTTTGAGGGGATCCACCCGGTTTTATGAAGACAAATCATTGATGCATCTATCATGGGAATCCCAGTTTGCCCTTCAAACCATCTCAAAAACAAATTATCGCCTGCACCTTTTTCATCAGGCAAAGGCAGCAATTCAAGGAGATTTTCCTGCTCCATCAGCTTCCATCTTTCCTTAAGCCGCTCCTGAAAAGATGTTAATTGTTTCACAAGAAACAAATTATCACAATTTTCTATCTTTATCGACGTTTTCTGGACAACTGTACGAAACGAAATATTTCCCCATGCCAAATATGGCGAAAGCCTGCTTGATGAAACAGTTGATTGAAGAAGGTTAGAACCATGCTCTTCGTATAAGTGAAATCGTTCCTCCAAAAAGGTTTCAAGCGTTTCAAGCGCTTGCTGTTCACCGCCCTGCTGGCCAAATCTGATTGGTTCCCCACTGCCAGGAAAAGATTTAAGTTTTTCCGCCCCAATGAAAAAGCTTTCTGGAATGGTTTTTGGTACTTCGACATGCTCAGTGCGGCTGAAATGCTTACTTCGACAAAAACCGTTCCATCTTTCCTGAAGTTTTCTTCCGCTGTTTTTTTCATTAACAGGATACTCCAAAAACCTGAGACCTCTACCATTCATCCATTCTCTCACTCTTGCATTCCTGTCATGTACACGTGGCCCTGCCATTTCTTCATGAGCATACAAAGTGAATGGGCCATATGTTTCAAAGAGTGCAGAAAGCGCCTCTTCCATCTCCCCCATATAGGTGAATAACCTGCCGCCCCTATCTTCCAAAGCACCCTGCAGTTCCTCTAAGCTTTCCCGGACAAACTGAAAGTGCCTTGCAGAATAGTCTTCTCCAGACCATATGGATGGTTCGGCTGCATACAGCGGGAGAACTTCCCCATAAAGAGCTGCGTCAGCAAGCGGCTTATGATCAGCTATTCGTAAATCACGTTTAAACCAGACGACGTTCATGAGAATCACTCCATCATCGATGTCTATTAGGACCATTTCGAATAAATCTTATCTTTATAAAAAGCAGAAGCTCTTGAACTGAAGGTATTTCTTTTCTTTAGAACTTTATCAAGCTGAAATGCTTTCTCGTTCAGCTGCACCTGCAGCTTTTCTTTCTCCATTTCATCCGGACATTGGGCAATCAGCTGCTCTAACGTATGAATCGCTTTTTTCAGCTCGATGTCTTCATCCATCATGTTCGCATTTTTCATCATTTTATAGGACATTCGGAGTTCAGGCGGGATATGGGACAAATCTTCAAGCTCAAGAGGCTTTCCCATACCGGGAAGCTGTTTAAACTCGCCATCTTTTATCGCCTGTTTAATTTTATCTTCTGAAAGAATCGTGAACAAATCCATTTTTCTCCCTCCACTTAAAAATCCTTCTCTTTCTTAGGTTATACAATCAGCTGCGTTATTCCTTCTTAAAATATAGATGTTTCATGACAAAGAATCAAACAAACGTTCTACATCCAGGCTGTATAGCATATAGTTTAGAATCACACGAAAAACGGAGGCATCCAAATGAGCGATTCAAAAACCTTTCAAATTCCTGAGGAAATGGTTGCACGATATGCTTTATTGAATGAAAAGGCGAAAAGGATTGAAGAGGAACTTGCAGAGATGAAAAAAATCTTCAATTCCTTTTTTGATCATGCGCACGGAAATCTCTGTAAAGGGGAAGAGAGAATCGGTGATTATAAGATTCAGAGGCAGATCCGGCATTCAGAACAATATCATCCTGAGAAAACAGTCAAGGTTTTAGAAGACTTAAATTTAACTGATTGTATTATTTCAGTAAAACAGCCTGACAAGCAAAAAATTGATGCCGCCCTTACACTTGGAATGGTTTCCGAAGAGGAATTAAAAGACTGTCTGATTAAAAAAAGCTCTCAGGCTATTGTGGTTAAGCCAATTAAATAAGGATATAAGATAAAAGAAGATCAACCATTCTTTAATAAAAAATCCGCTTCCAGATAGAAAGGAAGCGGATTTTTTATTTAAACATACTGCTGCAAATTTGATAGTAGGATTTAAAAACCGGCGGATCGAATTCAACCAAATATGGACCTTCGCCTTTCTTCGCAAGCATTTGCTGAACGGTGCCTGCTCCGGATGCTTCTGTAAAAATGAGCTGAAAGGATGGAAGCTTGATGGCATAGCTTCTTGCTCGCCACTCATCATTCACCGTTTCCTCTCCCCTTGGCAAATCAAAGTATTTTCTCCATTTGGTAACAGCGGAATTTAAATCTTTTACGATATAATGTACGGCTGAAATAGATACGTCCAGGTTTTGAGCCCCCAAAGCACCGTTCTTATACAAGTCTTGCTTCCGTTCATCATCTGTCTGGTTCCATTGGATAAAAAAAGGCAGCGGACAGTCTTCATCACTTTGTTGTATGAAGAGCATTTTCCATTCTAATAAGCTGCCATCCTCTCTTTTTCTGCTGGCATCAATGACTTCTCCTGTCTCAAGCCCCTTTTCTTCAAGCTTCTGTTTCACTTCCTCAATCCGGTCAGTCCGGATTGCAAGCTGCCCCAAGCCTTCAGCACGCTGCTTTAACAGCCGGTGAATAAGCGGATTATTTGCCGCATTTGCTTTCTTGCGGTCTTCAACAGCAAGAAACTCCAAGTAGGCCAGATCGCTGAAATAACACAGGCTGTTGTGAGACCCCCAGTTTTCATGACGTCCGCCCATAACAGCATGTAAATCGTGTTTTATGAACATATTTGCGGCTTCAAGTGGATGCCTGTCAACAAAATGAACGATGTGATCAAGTTTGAATTCCATAGATTTACTCCTTTCTTAAAGCGGGTGATTCTCTCTCTTATTCTATAAATATATCCAAAACGGTCTTTCATTAAAACTTATCATCTCTTAAAGGTATTCACAAGCATGAATACGTTGCTCTTCTATTCAGCTGAGGGGTATCATAGAGAAGGTGTGATTTTGAAAAAGCGAGGATAGCAGCATGAGACTTAGGGATTGGGACCGAAATTTAAAAATACGCTTATTTGGCGAAGCATTGATGAATATTACATATTGGATGTTTTTCCCCTTTTTGACGATTTATTTTGCTGAGGAATTCGGGAAGGAGCAGGCAGGATTTCTGCTTGTGTTTTCGCAGGTTTTTTCTGTTATGGCGAATTTAATGGGAGGCTACTGCGCGGACCGGTTCGGAAGGAAGAAAATGATGGTGCTGTCTGCTGTTGGTCAGGGACTGTCATTTCTTACGTTTGCTCTTTCCGTTTCCCCATGGTTTGAAGCTCCGCTTCTTGGTTTTTTCTGCTTTGCGCTTGCAGGAGTTTTCGGATCATTTTATTGGCCGGCAAGTCAGGCCATGATTGCAGATGTCGTAGAAGAAAAAGACCGAAGCAATGTGTTTGCCGTCTTCTACACGTCCATTAACCTGGCCGTCGTCATTGGCCCGATTTTGGGTGCTATTTTCTATGTGAATTATTTCTTTGAATTATTGGTGTTTGCAGGGGTCGTTTGTTTCTTGCTTGCAGGATTGCTTTTTCTATGGACGCGCGAAACCGCCCCTTTTGCCGGCAGCAAGCTTGGCAGCGGCTCCAAGTGGTATGAATTTCTTCTTCATCAGATTCGGGAGTATAAGATTATTTTTAAGGATAAAGCATTCCTTCTTTATATTGGTGCAGGCGTGCTTGCAGCTCAAACCTTTATGCAGCTTGATATGCTGATTCCTGTGTATACAAAAGAAACCGTGCAGAATGAGCAGCTGTTCTCAATTGGAGATTGGTCCGTCTCTCTCGGGGGTGAGCAGGCTTTCGGGTTTCTGCTTTCAGAAAATGGCTTGCTTGTAGCCATCCTGACCATTTCCGTAACTAAGTGGATGACGGCCTATAAAGAAAGGAACGTTTTTATTCTTTCCTCTATTTTATACGGAGTGTCGATCTTCCTCTTTGGACAGTTCAGCTTTATCTGGGGACTTATTTTTGCTATGGCGCTCTTTACATTTGCTGAACTGATGACCGCAGGTTTGCAGCAAAGCTTCGTCTCAAAGCTTGCTCCTGAACACATGCGAGGACAATATTTTGCCGCAGCCAGTCTTCGATATACCGTAGGGCGGACGATTGCCCCGCTTTCCATCCCGATGACGGTCTGGTTTGGTTTTCAATGGACGTTTGCCATTTTCGGGATCCTTGCATGCGTAAGTGCGCTGCTCTACTGGTTGATGTTTTCGGTTTATGAGAAAAGAAGTACAGCTGGCACACGGTCATAAGTCCGTGTGCTTTTTACTGATCTCTAAAGCCTTTTTTCAAAAGAAGATCTCCAGCTGTCTGACAATGCTTTTACTTCAAGGATTCTCATTATAGCCTCCGTATTTTGTTTATCATGGTATTTTATATGGTTAGCAGCAGCAATGGAAACACCGTTTGCTTGTGATTCAATCAGCTCCAAAGCATCTTCTTTGCTGACTTTTCCTTCTTTTAAAACACGAAAATAAAAGCCGGTAAACATCGTATTTTGAACCTGAACCGGCAAATCATTCACCTGGTGTTTCATAGCAAGCTTAAAGCACGGCTGCCGCGGCTGGCTTACTTCTACTACAGCTTCTCCAAGGTGAAAAACATCGCCAATATATACATCTTCCTCCGTCAGCCATCTGACTGTAAGGTTTTCTCCGAAAGCTCCCGGCTCTAATCGCATACTCAAGGCATTTTCCCAGAAAGAATAATGATCAAACGAATACACGCAAACTGCTTTGTCCTCTCCTCCGTGATGTACGAGATCTGCCTGGCCATCTCCTTCAAAATTCGTTTTAGAGAGGAAAAGCTGCCGATCCACAGACTCCTTATATATTCCCGTTTCAATTTCACGGCCATTATATAAAACCTTCCTCGGCAGGCCAACATTCAGTGATTCCAATGCATATCTCTTATTTTTCACGGCTTCCCCATCCTGTCTTTGACTATTTATCATTATTTTCCCACAAAGATGGTGCCAGCACATTTAAAAGTTTAGAGCTTGCACCCGAATATTACGTGAGTACCCAGATAGGAGGAATAAAGATTTCCCCTGTTTCAGGGGATCATAGACGCCGTATGAGTACATAAGACATGGATTTTGCCTGTTTCAGGGTATCGTAGACGCTGTATGAGTACATAAAACTAGGATTTTCCCTGCTTCAGGGTATCATAGACGCCGTATGAGTACCTAAGACATGGATTTTCCCTGTTTCAGGGTATCATAGACGCCGTATGAGTACATAAAACCAGGATTTTCCCTGTTTCAGGGTATCATAGGCTCCGTATGAGTACCTAAGACATGGATTTCGCCTGTTTCAGGGTATCGTAGGCGCTGTATGAGTACCTAAAACCAGGATTTTTCCTGTTTCAGGGTATGTATGAGTACATAAAACCCGGAGTTTGCCTTATTCAGGGTATCATAGACGCCGTAAGAGTACCTAAGACATGGATTTTCCCTGTTTCAGGGTATCATAGATGCTGTATGAGTACCTAAAACCCTGAAAAAGAGCATCCAAATTGGATGCTCTGGGCAATTCTTCATTTCACCCCCGCAGGCACAACCTTTTGACTGATTGCATAGATCAATTCAGACGGCATTGGAAAAGACACAGCTGCAGGATCAAGCGCAACAGCCGGGATAACCTTCTCTAAATCGCCCTCTGAACTACATCCCGCCAGTATACAATGCCCTTAAGAATAATCAGCTTCAGCTCATTGACCTCACACAAAATAACGTTCCTTTTCCCAAAAAATATATTAATCAATTTAAGCTTTCAACTCTTGCCATAATTCCAATCAGCCAGGTAAGCAACGTCATAGGCTGTGTTCTCGCCGATCATTACACTGGCCGTTAACATTCGATTCAAAATCACGCAGAGCAGCTATCCCACTACTTTCATGAATTTGCGGCTCCCCATTCAAACCACATATTAAGCAACCGGGAAACGGAAGTGCTTCAGCATCTTGCAAATGGATATTGCATGAAAGAAATGGCTTCATACATGAAGATCAGCGAATTTACCTTCCGGGATTACATAAGTGCCGTCATTCGAAAATTAGGGGTGAAGCATCGAGCAGAGGCTGTAGCTGTCGGATTAAGAAAAAGAATGATACATTAAGCAGAAAAGCCCGCTGCATTTATTTGCATACGGGCTGATATTTTTATAGGCTCTTATCTAAAAACTTCGTTGCTTTTCAGGTCGTTTTAAGTACGTTCAAATGTTATTTCAGAGTGAGTTTTGAGCGATTTTATAGAAAGCAACACGAAACTTTACTGATAGACGTGAATGAGTCTACTTATGCAATCTATGCGAACGCAGCTTTTTATAAGAGTGGCCTCCTCATGCACTCATCCATTTCAAAGTCAAACTGCCGATAAAGCCCGTGAGCATCCTTTGTAGCTAATCCCATTTTAGTATGCAAAATGTCCGGATGTTCGATTATGCATTCAACGAGCTTTTTTCCCAGGCCTTTTCCTCTGAATTCTTGATCAATGATCACGTCCATAATCCACGAAAAAACCGCCTGATCTGTTATGACTCTGGCAAAACCTATTTGCCTGCCATCTGGATCATACATTCCAAAGCACAAGGAGTGTTGGATGCTTTTTATAATGATTTCTCTAGAGCGGCCTGCTGCCCAATACGCTTCACTGAGCCAAGCTTCTATTGTTCCCATTTGAAGCAGCGTTTTGTCATCTGATACGATATATCCTTCATTCTCCCATTTCAACTGCATCATCTCCTTTGAGTCACTTATATTTTGATTATAATAAGAAAACAGCGGGAAAAGACAAAAAAGGAGGCGATTTTACTATGAAAACATTACATATAATTGTAACTGGCAGAGTACAGGGAGTCGGATTCCGTTTTCACACCCAAACGTCAGCTGCGGAAAACGAACTGACAGGCTGGGTGAAAAATAGAGAAGACGGGTCTGTGGAAATCATGGCTCAAGGACAAAGCGGACATTTAGAAGTTTTTCTGAATGCTTTAAAAAAAGGAAATAGATATTCCAATGCAGAAAACGTTTCTGTAACAGAGGAACGTGATTCTGAGACGTTTTCTGCATTTGAAATATTGTATTAAAAAGCATTGCTGATGGGGCTGAAGTCAAAATGGTGTGAGTACAGATGATTTTAACGCAAACTGACTCATCGACACATTGAATGTGTTGTTTTTTTAAGCAGTAACTACTGTGATAGATATTTACTTTCCATTTTGGTGCTTTTTCTTTCCATTTTCACCATTTTACTCGCCAATATCTTTAAGATACTCTCATAAATTCAGCATTTACTTCCCTTTTTCCAGTAAACTCCTAATTCAGGCGTTATTTCTTCTCTAGGATACAATTCGAATCACCAGGTGTCCGTGCATATGCTCTTCTTCCATTTACAACGTTAGGAATCCACCGTAATTTTCTTTTGATCAAACTAATCATTTTTTTCCTTATTTTTGAGCATATTAAAGATGATTATATTTGAAAGCGAGATGGATAAAGGAATGTCTAAACAAGGTATGCAGAATAAGGATCAGACAAGAGATCAAATCGAGAAACAGGATCTAAGAAATGATGTTGAATCAGGAAACGAATATTCTATCGGCAATACAAGTTCACAGAGCCAAAAAAAAAGCGGACGTCAAGTAAATAAAAAATAGCTTTATTCTATTTTTATTTATGTTTGATAAGGAAACATATGAAAACAAAAAGAACGCACATTTTAGATACATCAAATATGTGTGTTCTTTATTTAACCTTGATATTCAAAACCTTCTCAATTCGATTTATCCCGTTTTCTCTCTTTGTTATTATCAAGGTTTTCAAGCAATAGCAATACATTTCTTTCTATAATTATTGCTGAATTCAATCTAAATAAAAGAACCTGAGTCCCGCAGGGACCTCAGGTTATACTTGATATCATTTTCTTCTATCTGCTGCTAGACTCTATTTATATTTCCTACAGTGATTTTTCAAAATGACAATCTTTCAATGAAATTAATTTGGTCTTATGAAAAACCTTGTACCCTAACCATATCGCTAGAAATAATGGTAAACCAATGTAGGAGACTGCGACCCCATACCAGTCAATACTGCCGCTTAAATACGCCTCGTAATTCTGTCCTGCAATGACAACCATGCAAAGGATAAATGAAAGAATCGGACCGAACGGGAACCATTTTGCTTTGTATTTTAACTCGTTTATGTCACCGCCCTGTGCTACGTACGCACGTCTAAAACGATAATGGCTAACGGCAATTCCAATCCAAGCGATAAATCCCGTTAATCCTGAAGCATTTAAAAGCCATGTAAATACATGATCCCCAAAAACAGACGTTAAAAAAGCCAGTCCTCCAATTAATGTCGTGATTATCAAAGCATTCATCGGGATTCCTCTGCGGTTAACTTTTGCTAAAAACTTTGGAGCCTGATTATCTTTTGCCATCGACCATAACATCCTAGTTGATGCATAAAGCCCAGAGTTCCCTGCAGATAGTAACGATGTTAAAACCACCGCATTCATGACAGAAGCCGCAAACGCAAGTCCCGCCCGTTCAAAAACGAGTGTGAAAGGGCTTACAGAAATATTTTCTAAATCTCCGCTTAATAAACTTGGACTCGTATATGGAATTAACAAACCAAGTATTAAAATGGCTCCGATGTAAAACAATAAGATGCGCCAAAATACTTGGCGAATCGCATTTGGAACATTTTTTTCAGGATTTTCACTTTCGCCAGCAGCAATACCAACTAGTTCTGTACCTTGGAAAGAAAATCCAGCGATAAGAAAGATACTGATGATCGATAAAAATCCTCCCTTGAAAGGAGCTTCACCCGTAGTAAAGTTTTCAAACCCAATCATATCTCCGCCAAAAATCCCCAAGATTGTCAATAATCCAATAATGATAAAAACAATGATGGCCACGACTTTTATTAGGGCAAACCAATATTCTGATTCACCATAACTTCTAATGGATAGAGCGTTTAGAATAAAGATGAGTCCAAGGAACAATGCACTCCAAATAATGCTTGGCACTTCAGGCAGCCAGAATTTCATAATGATAGCTGCCGCAGCTATTTCCACCGCAAGGGTGACCGCCCAGTTAAACCAATAATTCCAGCCAAGCGCAAAACCAAATGCGGGATCTACAAAGCGTGTAGCATAGGTAGAAAATGATCCAGATACAGGCATATATGTCGCCATTTCCCCCAAGCTAGTCATAAGAAAATAAACCATAATTCCTATGCATACATATGCTGTGAGAGATCCGCCAGGTCCTGCACTTTGGATGGTTGCACCACTTGCCAAAAATAAGCCAGTTCCGATAGAACCTCCAATTGCGATCATAGACATATGCCTTGCTTTCAATTTTCTTTTAACTGTCGGTTCTTGATTTTCAATGAGATTCATGTCCATTTGGTTCCCACCTACTATTCATTTGAATTTTAAATTTTCAGAAATAATAAAAGAGAATTGTCTTAACAGCAGATAGTAGAGTCATTTCCTATTCTAACTTAAGACCCTGATTCGTTCCACTACCCAAATGGAAGCTTCACTTTACTGGATTTTTAAGGAAACGGAGCTTAGACATCAAATCTCATTACTAAATTTTTTTCTATCCTTCGTGTGTAAATCAAAAAGGGTTGATCTTCAATTTCTTCAATGTCTCGTCCAATTGGTACGACATTCCTCACTCCCTACATGAATTGATGGATTTTTGTTAATTTCATTGAAAATTGTTCCAGCAGGAACTCCTAATTTATGGTTTCGTTTGTTCCGTTTACTTTTTTCGATTCACATCATTCTCAAATCGATTTTTACTCCCCTTCAATACCACACCATTGAATTAAAGTAAGGGCAATAATCTCCGCTGTTGTAAATACGTTATCTAGTAAGATGTATTCATTTGGATAATGGGCAACCTCTGTTGCTCCAGGACCAAAAACAATTGCAGGCGTTTCACCGACATGAGTCAGCAATCCTCCATCAGTCCCCCACGGAGAAGCTTCAATGACCGGATCCTGTCCAGCAACTTGCCGATATTGATGGACGAGCGTATTCATCAGTTCATGTTCCGCGTCAATTGCCCCTGGAACCCAGCGTGCTCCGAACCATTCTAAAACGGGAGCATGATCCTTAAACCATTCGTCAACTTCTTTTATCTGGAACAGCCATTCAGCCATTTCGTTCTTCGCCTGCTCCATCGTTTCCTCTGGCGCAACACCCATTCTTCCTTCAATTTTCACAAGGTCGGGAACGGAGGAAGGCCAATTACCGCCTTCAATGACGCCTACATTGATTGGAATCGGGATAGGTGTGTTCTGATAAAGCGGATCACTGATGCGTGCATTTCGCTTTTCTTCCAGAGCACGAATGTGATTTATTACGGTCATACTCTTTTCAATGGCGCTAACTCCTTCATACCTTGTTCCGCCATGAGCTGACCGGCCTTTTACCAGAATACGGAACCACATCGAACCCTGCTGTTTGGGAAAAATCTTCATATTTGTCGGTTCAGGGATAAGGGCAGCATCGGCTTTGTATCCCTTCAAAATGGCTGATAAAGTTCCTGCTCCGCCGCTTTCTTCTTCAATCACACTTTGAAAAATCACATCTCCCTTTAATTGGATGCCACTTTCCTGTAACGCCTGCATAGCCAAAATAAGGGATACATTGCCTCCTTTCATATCTGTTACGCCACGCCCAAACATTTTCCCATTTCTAATAGCTCCGCTGTATGGATCGTCATTCCACTGTTCCCGATCACCATCCGGAACCACATCGATGTGTCCGTTCAAGATAATGGAGCGGCCTCCTCCGGATCCTTTCATAATTCCCGCCACATTAGGGCTGTTTGAAAAATCGCTGCGAGGAGAATAGAAATAGGAATGCTTTTTCAATTCCACACCGTCAGGCTCCCAAATATCAACCTGCAGACCCATTTCCTGCAGTTTTTGGGCGACGATAGCCTGCGCCGCGGCTTCATTCCCTTGCGTACTGGGAGCTTGTACCAATTGTTGCAATAAGTCTGTTCCTTCTTTCCGATGATCCTTGATCCATTGGTGAATGCGTTTTTTAATATCTGGCACTTTTATCCTCCTTAAATGCACATATTCTCATAAATAACTGAAAGTCCCATTCCGCCTGCCATACACAACGTTACCATTCCGTACTTAACCTGAGAACGCAGCATTTCATGCATCAGTGTGACTGTCAATTTTGCACCTGTTGCTCCTACAGGGTGTCCAAGTGCAATTGCCCCTCCATTGACATTGACGATATCCGGATTCAAATCTAACTCCTTGATCACGGCAAGTGCTTGGGCAGCAAAGGCTTCATTAAGTTCAACCAGGCCGATATCCTCTAACAATAGACCTGCTTTTGCCAATGCTTTTCGAGTCGCTGGTACAGGTCCGATCCCCATAACTCCCGGTTCGACACCTGCACTGGCGAAAGCCTTGATTTTCAAAAGCGTTTTTAATCCATTTTCTTCTGCTTGCTGCTTGGACATTAATAGTACAGCTGCTGCTCCATCATTCATGGGACAGGCATTACCTGCCGTAATGGTTCCTTCATTTTTGAATACTGCAGGAAGGCCGGCTAGTTGATCCAGATGAATGTCCTCACGAACCCCTTCGTCTTGGCTGAAGATATGAAGCCCTTTTCGATCCTTGATTTTAAGCGGAATAATTTCTTGATCAAAGCGACCTTCTGCTACAGCTTTCCAGGCCTTCTTGTGGCTTTGATAAGCAAATTGATCCTGTTCCTCGCGACGGATACCGTATTGTTCAGCCAGACGTTCAGCTGTTATTCCCATATGCTCATTTTCTAAGGAGCATATTAATCCATCTGCCAGCAGAGCATCCTCCATCGTTACGTTTCCAAATTTACCGCCCCATCTATTTTTCACGATATAAGGCACATTGCTCATGCTCTCCACTCCGCCGGCGATGATTACATCTTCTTGACCAGCAGCGATAGTTAAAGCCGCACTGGTAATGGCCTTTAAACCTGATCCGCATGCTTTGATTACAATGTGACCAGGGATATTTTGCGGGAAACCCGCCATCTGCGATGAAATCCGTGCAGAGTTAAGACCGCCTCCATGGACATAGCCATGTCCAAAGATCACTTCATCGACCTTTTCTTTGCCTAAGCCAGACTTTTCCATTAAGCCTTCCAATACTTGACGGCCCATTTCGGCAGCTTTAACATTCCGGAGTGATTTCCCAAAGGATCCTACTGCGGTTCGCGCTCCAGCAACGATGACAACCTCATTCATGCTTCTGCCTCCTCTTAGCTATTCAATGCTGTTGACAACAGCCGGGATTTTAAGCGTCGCCTCTGTATTCGCAATCACTTCATCCACTGTATAAGGTGCCATAACTTCCTTCAGCACCAATCCCTCTTTTTTAACCTCCATGACAGCCATATCGGTAATGATTAAATCTACACTTCGTCTTGCGGTTAAAGGAAGCGTACATTCCTTTAATATCTTTGATTCACCCTGCTTATTCACGTGATTCATCAAGACAATCACCTTTTTGGCTTTTTGGGCAAGCTCCATAGCTCCGCCCATTCCCGGCACCCGTTTGCCTGGGACAATCCAGTTGGCCAAATCCCCTTTTTCACTAACTTCCAATGCACCAAGGATGGTAATATCGATGTATCCTCGACGAATCATGCCAAATGCAGTTGCACTGTCAAAGTAAGAAGCCCCTGTTACGGTCGTAATCGGGAACCCTCCTGCGTTACAGAGAGCAGGATCTTCTTGCCCCGGATTCGGACTGGGTCCTGTCCCAAGGACACCGTTTTCCGCATGGAACAGCACATGGATATCTTGAGGTAAATGATCGGCGACTAAAGTAGGAATGCCAATACCTAAATTGACGATTAATCCATCATGGATTTCCTTGGCAGCGCGTTTGGCGATGCGATTTCGTACATCTACTCCCATGCCCATTTCCAATTCACCCCTTTTGTTGGAATTACCATATCTACATAAATACCTGGCGTGGCAATACACTCCGGATCCAATTCGCCTGCCGGAACAATTTCTTCGACTTCTGCAATGGTAAAGGCTCCTGCCATCGCTACCAGCGGATTGAAGTTGCGGGCACTCTTGTCATACACCAAATTTCCAAGCGGATCTGCCTTTTTGGCATAGACAACACTCACTTCCGAGGTTAAAGCCGTTTCGATCAAATATTCCTTTCCGTCAATTACGATTTTGTCCTTGCCTTCTTCAGCTATCGTGCCAATCCCGATATCGACAAAAATCCCGCCCAAGCCTACTCCGCCTGCACGAATCCTTTCAGCTAATGTCCCTTGCGGAGAGAATTCCACTTGCAGCTTTCCTTCATTCATGAGCCGGCCCGCATTAGGATTGGATCCGATATGAGAGGCGATGACCTTTTTGGCTCTTTCATCAGACACTAGCCGGCCAATTCCGATATCAGGGAATCCTGCATCATTGCCAATCAAAGTTAGTTCCTTAACGCCCTTGTTCAGGATGCCCTGTATGAGTGTTGGCGGAGTCCCCACTCCCCCAAACCCTCCATACATGAGTGTACATCCATCGTTGATATGCTTGAGTGCTTCTTCTATGGGTACAATTTTGTTTTTTTTCGCAATGGCTTGCTTCATATCGTTCCTCCTAAATAGCCTGCATGTTCTCTATCAGGCCTTCCGAATGCAATTCATGCTGTAATTCCTCAATTGATGCTTCCAGCATCTTTACAAGGCGGTCAATTTCTTCATTTGAAATAACCAGCGGCGGAGAAATAATAACCGCATCGCCCTCGATTCCCTCGATAGCACCAGAAGCGGGATAAATCAACAATCCCTTCTCAAATGCTTTATTTACGATCCTTGAGGTTATGCCATTTTGCAAGCGGAATGACGTTTTTGAAGTTCTATTGGAAACAAACTCAAGTCCCAGAAGAAGCCCTTTTCCCCGCACATCACCAATGATGTCAAATCTCTCAGCAAGTCCATGTAATTGCTGCAATAGGTATTGTCCTTTCTCTTCAGCTTCCTGAACCAAATTCATTCGCTCAATGTAATTAAGAACTTCTAAGGAAACGGCAGCAGATAGTGGATTTGCACTATAAGTGTGTCCAGCCATGATTGAGTTTGAGCCTTTTAAAATGGGTTCCATAACACGATCACTAACCAAAGCGGCAGCCATCGGAGTATAGCCAGCGCTCATTCCTTTACCCAATGCAATGATATCTGGGGTAACGCCCCAGTGTTCCATAGCAAACATTTTTCCCGTACGTCCGATTCCTGTCATAACCTCATCAGCGATAAATAGAATGTCATACCGTTCGCATATTTCCTTAATCCTTTGATAATATCCGTCAGGCGGTGTAACAGCACCTGCGGATGCCCCGATAATTGGTTCGGCAATGAATGCGGCAATATTCTCAGATCCAATTCTTTGAATGGCCGTCTCCAATTCATTTGCACACTGCAGCTTGCAGCTGGAAGGTTCACTATTATAAGGACACCGATAACAATACGGAGCAGATATACCGGGAAAATCCTCTAATAACGGAACAAAACGTTTTCTTCTTAACACATGACCGGACATGGATAAAGCACCCATCGTAATCCCGTGATAACTCGTCCAGCGGGAGACGATGCGATTTTTCCGCTCATATCCTTTTTCTTGCCAATGTTGAATCGCTATCTTCATCGCCGTTTCCGTTGCTTCAGATCCGCTGTTTACAAAAAACGTCCAATTTAAGTCTCCTGGAGCTAAACTCACTTAACTTTTTTGCTAATGTCTCTGCGGCTTCACTTGTGAAATGAGATCTATATGCAAAAGAAACTTTGCTTGCCTGCACCATCATGGCATCAACAACCTCTAATACTCCATGACCAATACTTGCTGTAACCGCACCTGATGATCCGTCGATGTATTGATTACCATCCATGTCATAAAGATATATTCCATTCCCATGAGAGACGGTGGGATAGTTATGGTCTAGAATAGGCTTAATCAAATGACTCCGCTTCATTTCATCTCTCCTTTTTTAAGTTTCTTGCCCAGTACTCATTTTTCTATTTCTATGAATCAGTTAACCTATTAATTTGAATATATAAAAGGAACAACAATTTAGATTTCCACTGTCCATTCCCTGTAATCGGTACAATCGTATGATATGTTTCAGAAGCAAGTTCCTGGTAATACCATAAATTATGATCTATGAAGTTCAGGATCGCTATTCGTTAATATCAAGGGAGTGAAGCATCCAAATTCCCTTAATCTATTGGAAAAATTCGATTAAATAAATGAAAGAATAAATGGCAAATTTGATTCTATGAAACCGAGTTTACCTATTAAAAGGTTCATCCTGAATGAGAATTGATTCTGTAGGGCAGCCTTCCAATGCTTCATGCATGTCATCATGAAGAATCTCAGGAATTTCGGCAATCCCCTGATTTTCGTCCAAGACAACGAAAGCAAGTCCCTGTTCGTCAAAGTCATAAATATCAGGTGCTGTTCCACCGCATGCTCCACAGGCAATACAAGTATCTTTATCTACCCATGTGTATTTAGCCATGAAAATTTCCTCCTATTTTAAAAATCCTTTTCAAGAAGATAAATCTTTAACCCAAATATTCATATCCTCATACTTATCCCAAATATTGCAATTCTTTGTTAATCTTCCTCCATATTCATATCCCAGCTGGTGAAAAACGGCGTTCATGCCCATTGACAAACCTCGTGCTAACGAATAGGCACAATAAATATTTTGCCTGATAAGTTCTTGTTCTAATGCCGAGATAAGCACCTTCATAAAACCATGCTTTCTATGATGAGGGATAGTCGCACAGTCTGTTAGCTCAGCATTATGATAGATATCATTTACCTCCGCGGATGCGGCACTCACGATGGATCCTTCATACTGGATAACACTGAAGATCGTACCTTCTTCTATCACTTTTTTTATATAATGCTCATCATTCATTGGTGTTGGATAGGTTTCAAAAATTGTACTATATAAATTTGCCAGCTCGTGTGCATCTTCAACTGCAGCAAATCGAAGGGAGTAATTTTCAGGGATTTGCGGCTTTTCTATCAGCCTGGGAATCTCAATGATTTCTTTTAGAATTTTGTCTTCTTTCATCCAATAGTCGCTTGTTCGCCTCTCATTGGTAAAATACAATGCCATGCAATAAGCATCATTCCCATTAAAATACCTATTCAATTTCCCCTCCAGCATAAATCCATGAGCCAATATCGCAGATAAATCTTCCTGTCTAGCTTTAAGGATCACTTTTGTAAAACCATGTTCCTGAGCGATGACCAGTGCTCGAGCTATCGCTTTTTTGATATTTCCTTGATAATCATCAATGCGTAAGCGAAGATTCGCATGATCAAGAAAGAGCTCTATCGTAAAACATTCCCCAGTCTCAATTCGGGTGAAAAAAGGCAGGTTTTGAACAGACATTATGTACCCTCCTCATCTAAATTCGGGAGAAGTGATGATTTCATCTTCTTCTCCCGGCATTCTATTTCCAATTAAACAATTTCTTTACAGGGGCTGAAAGAAGCTGTTCATACGTAAACTCATCAGGATACTCACTCACGTCATATATATATAAAGCTTCATCCACCTTTTGATTCATCAAGTCAGACACATAGATTCCGCAATTCGGACAGTTCAGAGCTGGAACTTGAAGAACCTTTATTGATCGTTTGCCATCAGGCATAATCCAGTAACAATCCTTCTTTTCACTTTCCTCCACGTTTGGGGCATTACACCACAAGCAATCCATCTTTATTCCCCCTTGCCTTCATTTTTCACCGAGTCTACACCGTCGGCTGATTCTTTTTTTCTTGAGCTTTCATCAATTTTTCTTTCATTTCATCCCGTTTATCACGGCGATCTTTTAAGGATGCATGTTCCTCAGTACTCTCATACGCTTTTCTCTTGTCGAGGCGGCGGAGGCCTTCTGGTACCAAATTGAATTTTTCGTCTGTCATGAGAGCAGCGATTCCCACGGCTTCTTTTCTTTCTTCCGTACCATACACCTCATCAAAGTAAGCATCTGCACTTCCAGGAATGTAGTTCTTCGGCTCCGGATAGCTTGTGATAACTCCTTCAAAGTTTCGTAAGACCACTTTATCAGGACTTTGTGAAAGGAGGTAATTCGGAGTCAAGGCGATTTTCCCTCCTCCTCCAGGAGCGTCTACCACAAAGGTCGGCACCGCATATCCTGATGTATGGCCGCGAAGCGCTTCGATGATTTCCAGTCCTTTAGAAACCGGGGCACGGAAATGGCCAATCCCTTCAGATAAATCACATTGATAAATGTAATAAGGTCTTACTCTAGCTTTAACACAGTCGTGCATAAGCTTTTTCATGATATGAACACTATCGTTAATCCCAGCAAGAATGACAGCCTGATTACCAAGCGGCACTCCAGCCATCGACAGCATATCACATGCCTTTTTCGCTTCTTCCGTCAGTTCAAGTGAATGATTGAAATGCGTATTTAACCAGATTGGATGATATTTTTTCAAAATATTGCATAAATTCTCTGTAATCCGCTGCGGAAAAACGACCGGTGCACGAGTACCAATCCGGATGATTTCCACATGTGGGATAGCACGTAAATTACTTAATACGTATTCGAGAATCTTATCATTGATTAACAGACCATCTCCTCCTGAAATCAGAACGTCTCTCACTTCTGGAGTATTTCGAATATATTCAATCGCTGCGTCTAATTGCTTCTTAGGAACCCCCATGCCAACCTGACCGGAAAAGCGACGGCGAGTACAATAACGGCAATACATAGAGCATTGGTTCGTGACAAGAAATAGAACGCGGTCCGGATAACGATGCGTCAGACCTGGCACTGGGGAATCTTCATCCTCATGCAGCGGATCTTCCAAATCATATCTGGTCTTGTTCATTTCTGCCGAAAGCGGTACAGACTGTAAACGAATCGGGCAGCGAGGATCATCCGGATTCATTAAGGATGCATAGTAAGGCGTAATATTTAAAGGAATTGTTTGAGTCGAAATTCGAACCCCTTCTTCTTCATCAGGTGTCAAGTTCACAACTTTTTTCAGATCATCCAGAGTTTTAATTGTATTTGTTAATTGCCAGAGCCAATCATTCCATTTCTCTTCCGTTACATCTTTCCACAGCTCAATCTCATTATAGTGTCTGCGTCCACCAAGGTATTCTTTACGTTTTAAGTCCATCTCCATCAAACTCATTAAAATTACCTCCTTCTATCTTAAGAACTTTGGATTGTTCTTTATATTTATCTACTTGCAAGAATGATGCCAACATACAAAACGAGGAAAACATAGAAAAAAGAGGGCTGTATGCCCTCTTTCTTTTTAAAAACGCAAGATATTTTGCGTTACGCATGATGTTTTGCAGCCAATTAATTTGCTCCAAGTTAAATTTATTCATATTTTTAGTTAGTTTCACTCGGGGATGAGTTGCAAACTCAATCTTATTACAATTTTACTTTTGACTCATTCAAATGGAAGCGTTTCCAAAATTATCTAGATTATTTTTATTCCCTTGTTCTCCCGGTATATACTTTCTCAATACCGTATTTGTTCAGCTTATACTGTAAACCCTGTCTCTTTATATTGAGTGCCTCAGCTGTTTTGCTGATATTCCCGTTGCATTTCTCAAACATATTTATAATCATATCCCTTTCTATTTCTTCCAGTACAACAGGTAAATCAATCTCATTTTTTAATGGAGGAAGAAGGTTCTGCGTATTTGATGCGGAATACTTTCCTGATGGGAATAAATAAGCAGGAAGATGATGTTCATCAATTGTTTTTTCCCCCGCGTCCATGACGTTAAAAGCTAACTCTATAGCATGACCCAATTCCCGAATGTTCCCCGGCCATGGATATTGAAGCATCCGTTGCATAGCTTTTCGGCTGATCCCTCGTACATCCGAAACGAATGATCGATTGAATTTGTGAATAAAGTGATTTACGATGTCAGGAATATCTTCTTTGCGTTCCAGTAGAGATGGCATTTGGATTGTCACAACATTTAGACGGAAAAATAAATCTGAGCGAATAATTCCCCGCTCTAACGCCTCATCTGGAGAAATATTCATCGCAGCAATGATTTTTACATTAATTTTCTGCTCCTTCGATCCTCCAACACGGCGTATTTCCCCTTCTTGTAAAACTCGCAGCAATTTTGCCTGCAGACCAAGGTCTAGGCTATTCAGTTCATCAAGAAACAAGGTACCGCCACTTGCCTGTTCAAAAATACCCAGACGGTCCACCGCTCCCGTAAAAGCCCCTTTCGTTGTACCAAACAGCAGACCCTCCATTAATTCCTTTGGAACAGCAGCACAATTTTG
Organism: Bacillus sp. V2I10; assembly: GCF_030817055.1. Lineage (NCBI taxonomy): Bacteria > Bacillati > Bacillota > Bacilli > Caryophanales > Bacillaceae > Bacillus > Bacillus sp. V2I10. The sequence continues at coordinate 5,123,087 of NZ_JAUSYV010000001.1, forward strand.
CGCAATGAATGGCTGATTTCTCCGAGCACTTACATTATGTATACTTTGGGCAATTAGTTCTTTTCCTGTTCCTGTAGGTCCATAAATCATTACTGGAGAATGTGTACGAGCCGCTTTTTTCGCCAATGAAATAGCTTCTTGAAAAGCAGGGCTGTCCCCAATTAAATCACTAAAATGATATGTGGCTGTACCTGCAAAGAACTTGCTTTTCTTGTGGGTCTCGGCCAGCTGAGAACGCAAATCCACAATTTGATCGTACATGCTCATGACCTTTGTAATATCCTTGGCGATTTCCACTGCTCCAATCACTTTGCCTTCCTCGTATAAAGAATACGTGCTATTAATAGAAGTTATTTTTTCCCCTTTTAAATTGACATAGGTTTGAATAGACTCATTCGTTTCTATGCCTTTTCCCAATGCCAAATACAGCGTACTGGATTCATCCGTTAAGGATGGATACAGCTGAAAGATATTTTTTCCTAACACCTGTTCACGATTCAGCCCATCGATATGAGCCATCATTTCATTGTAGAATACGGTATCTCCATCCTTATTAACAATATGGACACCAACATTAATCACATTTAATATCCATTCAAATTGAGTGGAAAACTGGTTTGCTAAAGATTTCATTTCCTCATCTCCGCTCTTTGTAATTGATAGTATTACCAGTAAATTATAGCATTTGGATATGAACTATTTATCTCTTTATCTATATAAATCTGAAAATTCTAATTCCGAGAATGATATAATATCAAGTGCTTTTGCAATGACCGGTAAGGAATTCATACCAACCAATGAAGCTGATTGGCGAAAAAAGCGGCTTTCTAAATGACCACACATTGTTTAGTTTAGTGGATGACAGAATTACCTCATCAGCTGCGATACCTCCCGCTTTATAAAGGAGTTTGCGAAGGAAAGATTAAATCAGGTGATAAATTTCTTTTATATGGGTTTCAGAGATTCTTCCTAATGATTCAAAAATGTTCCTTATATTTCTTTAATTTATAGATGACTGAAGGTTGACTGATCCCCAAATAATCTGCCATTTCGTATGTCGTTTTACATTGTTTATATGCTTTGGCAATCAATTGTATTTCAATCTTTTCTAACGTCTTTTTAAGATCTTGTTTCCCGCTTAATTCTTGTTCAATTGCGGAGGAAGAGGAATCTTCCGTCTGTTCCACTTGCCCTGTGATCGCTAGGGGAAGGTGTTTGGGATAGATAGCGGGTTCATCAATGGTCAGAATTAACCGTTCAATCAAATTTTCTAATTCCCGTATATTTCCGGGCCATTCGTAATGAGTCAATACTTCATAAGTCGAGGGATGTAATTTTTTTATTGTCTGGTATTTATCATTGGTTTTCTGCAAGTAATGCTGAATTAAGATTGGTATATCTTCTTTACGCTCAAGTAATGAAGGTATTTGAATGGGTATCACATTTAAACGGTAAAACAAATCTAATCTAAACTTCCCCTCATTTACCATCTTCTCCAAATCCTGATTTGTTGCTGCGATTAGCCGGAAGTTAATAAGTCTTTCTTTTTTTCCGCCGATGCGCTTTATCTTTTTTTCTTGCAGCACTTTCAATAATTTGGCTTGCATAGCAAGGGGAAGTTCCCCGATTTCATCTAAAAAAAGAGTGCCGCTGTCAGCTTGTTCAATCAGTCCCTGCCTGCCTTGTTTGTTTCCCCCTGTAAAGGATCCTGGTTCATATCCAAATATCTCTGATTCAAACAGACTTTCTGGGATTGTGCTGCAATTCACCTCGATAAATGGCTCTTTATTTCGGTTGCTTTGATTATGAAGAGCGCGTGCAAACGTACTTTTCCCTACCCCAGTTGGTCCTAAAAAAAGAATCGTGGCATCGGTTTTAGCGACATTATGAATCGTTTTTAAAATCTGCTGAGTCTGATTACTTCTAGCGATAAAAGCATGATGACCAAGTTCCTTTTCCCTTAAATCCTCGACTTCTGTCTGATAGCCCTTTACCTTGCGTTGTAATTCCTCGTATTGTTCCTGCAATTTCCATATTTCGGTTTGATCCTGACTATAGCTGATCACTCTTACCAAGAGGCCTTGCTTATTGAAAATTGGATAGCCAGTTGACATGACAACTCGGCCTGTTCTTGTATGCTGCATAATACGAATGAATTTTTTTTCCTTTAAAACGATTGCATTGATAGAAGGTGAAAGCAGCCCTTCTTTTTCTAATTGATAAACCGATGTACCGATGTATGTATCAGGCTGCATATCATAAATTGACCAATGTTCTCGATTAGATCGTAAAATAATTCCTTTTTCATCTGTAATTGTAATGTTATTATTCGATGTTTCGATAATTTTATTTAATTCCATCTCCAGCATTCCATCTTCCAATACGGTCCCCTCCTTTTATGTCTATAGATGTTGATTAAAATATAAATCAAAAAAGAGAAAATAATCAATAATTAAATTAAAAACCACATATTTGATTTAATTTTAAATCAATTAAACTAAAAAACAGCCTTATCTCTAGGAAAATTACTTGGCACGAATCTTGCATAATCAATAGGTAAGATCATATTTATTTATTCAAAAAGAAAGGGTGTTCATGATGACACATACTGAAAACTCAATCCAGGAATTAAGAGAGTTAGATAAAAAACATTTTATCCATCCAACATCCCCAGTTAAACAGCAGCAAGAACAGGGGCCTGCTTTTATTTTTACAGAAGGAAAGGGAGTCTATCTTCAAGATGCAACAGGAAAAAAAGTCATTGATGGTATGTCATCTCTCTGGAATGTAAACGTAGGGCATGGACGCGTGGAATTAGGCAAAACGGCGATGGAGCAGATGTCAAAACTGGGTTTTAGTTCTTGTTTTGCCACATATAGCAACGAACCTGCCATTCGATTGGCCGCAAAACTTGCACAAATCGCTCCTGGAGATTTAAGCGCAACCTTCTTCACTTCTGGCGGTTCGGAGGCGAATGATACGGCTTATAAACTTGCACGGCATTACTGGATTCTAAAAGGTCAGCCAGGAAGAAAAAAGATTATTTCAAGAACAAAGTCCTATCACGGAGTCTCAATGGGGGCAACAAGTGCAACTGGGCTGAAAGCGTTTCGGGATTTCACGAACTCACTTGCTCCTGATTTTCTGTACGCAGACAACTTTTCTTCTCAATCTTTACGTGAATTGATTGCAGCAGAAGGTCCTGAAACGATTGCGGCTTTTATTGCAGAACCTGTACAAGGAGCAGGGGGCATTCACGTAGCTCCGGAAAATTATTTTAAGGAAGTACGTGAAATTTGCGATGAGTATGGAGTTTTATTTATTACAGATGAAGTGATCACTGGATTTGGCCGAACAGGAATGTACTTTGGAATGGATCATTACGGTGTTGCACCTGATATGATGTGCTTTGCAAAAGGTGTCACAAGCGGATATGCTCAGCTTGGAGGGGTCATGATATCAGAAAAGATCCATCAGGAATTAACGGAGCTCTCAACGGGCACTTTGCTGCATGGATACACGTATAGCGGGCATCCAATGGCCTGTGCGGTTGCATTGAAAAATTTGGAGATTATTGAACAGGAACATTTAATAGAAAATGCTGAAGCAATGGGACAGGAACTGCTAAAAGGACTTTACCGAATCCAACAAGAGCGAAAAATAGTCGGTAAAGTAAAAGGACTTGGATTGATGGCAGGTATTGAAATTGTCAAAGATTCAAAAACAAAAGAACGTTACGCTGCCCCTCTGTCTCCTGCTATTGTTTTAGAAGCTGCAAAACAAGGGCTTATTTGCAGATCAGTCGTCTTGGATGATCAAGATATAGTAGTATTTGCACCGCCGTTAACGATTAATAAAGACGAGATCAAAAAAATGATTGAAATTCTAAACAAATCTATCAGTGTTATCGAAGCAGACCTTGCTTCAGAAAACTATGCAACCAAGTAAACACAAAAATTATTCATACACAAATAATGCAAGGCGAGGAGATTCATTATGAAAAAAAACTTATTTATTAACGGTGAGTGGGTAAATGCAGAAAGCTATAGTCCTTTATTATCTCCTTACAGTGGAGAGGTGATTGCAGAAGTTCCTGCAGCAACTCTTAAAGAAGTAGAAATGGCGCTGACTGCTGCTTATGAAGCCAGAAAAACAATGGCTGATATGCCAAGTTATAAGCGTGCAAGGATTTTAGAGAAGCTTGCAGCTCTATTAGAACAACGATCTGATGAAGCGGCAGAAATCATTGCTCTGGAGGCAGCTAAACCACTTTCTACTGCAAAAGGGGAAGTTGATCGCACGATTCAAACATATAAATTTTCTGCTGAAGAAGCAAAACGGATACATGGAGAAACGATACCGGTTGATGCTGCTCCAGGAGGAGAAGGAAGAGTTGCCTATACTGTCCGGGAGCCAATTGGAGTCATTGCGGCTATTACACCTTTTAACTTTCCTATGAACCTAGTAGCACATAAAGTAGGACCTGCACTTGCTTCAGGCAATTCCGTTGTTTTAAAACCGGCTGCACAAACACCATTGTCCTCATTATTTCTTGCTGAGTTACTCCAGGAAGCAGGGTTGCCGGCAGGAGCATTCAATGTTGTAACAGGAAGCGGGAAATTAATAGGTGAAAAGCTTGTGACAGATGAAAGAATTCAAAAGATATCTTTTACAGGAAGCCCCGCAGTAGGCATTGGCATACGGAATAAAGCCGGATTAAAAAAGGTCACCCTTGAATTGGGTTCTAATGCGGCGGTCATTATTGACAAAGGCGTTGATATTGACAAAATCATTTCACGTTGTGTATCGGGAGCATTTGCATTTCAAGGACAAGTCTGTATTTCCGTTCAGCGGGTTTATGTTCATGAAGAACTATATGAAACATTTGTAGAAAAATTCGTTGCAGCGACTCAAAAGCTAAAACTAGGAGATCCTCTTGATCCGATGACAGATGTTTCTGCATTAATCAGTCCCCGAGACATAGAACGATCCCTCGAATGGATTGAGGAAGCGAAGCAGAAAGGAGCAATAGTGGCCACAGGAGGTAAATCGGAAGGGAATATTTTGCATCCAACTGTTTTATTGGAAGTGGATCCTTCCCAAAAAGTTTCTTGCCAAGAAGTGTTTGCCCCTATCGTATTGATCAATAAATTCTCAACAGTTGATCAGGCAATAGAGCTTGTCAATGATTCTCGCTACGGATTGCAAGCGGGTATTTACACAGAGAATATTCGTACGGCATTAATGGCTTCGCAAAAGCTGCACGTTGGAGGCGTAATAGTAAATGATATCCCTACATTCCGTCTGGACCATATGCCGTATGGGGGAGTAAAAGAAAGCGGAATTGGACGGGAAGGTATAAAGTACGCCATTGAGGAAATGACGGAACAAAAATTAGTCATATTTAATCAAAATTAATAACTTTTTACTTTTATGAAACACTGAAAAATCGATTATAAAATAGAAGAATCACGAACAAAAAAGGAGCATCTGCTTAGGTGAAAGCAGATGCTTTTTCAACAAAAAGGGGGGACCTTTAATTAGAGTGCACAATATAGAATAAGCAGAATAAATGGAGTTTGCGCTCAGCCCTATCCATATCAAGTTTATTAAACATGACTAACGGAAGGCTATTTTCATGCATTTTTCAGTGAATTATCAGAGGTTCTAGATTTTCATTAAAAAATGTTGTCAAACTATTAGCTGGTCTTTCCATTAAGAAAATCATCACCATACATTAACAAAGCCTTGAAATTAAAAAACAAGCCCATAAATGAGCTTGTCCTAATAAGCACGATCCTGATAAAAATAATTCGGCTTCAGGATTTTATTTTCATACTGTTTATGAAAAATATGAGTCGTCGCAGGTGAAACCGGAGGAATCAGCCATGTCCAATCTCCCGTTACATCCCGTCCCTCTGCCGCTTCGTTGTGCTCAAAGCGTTTAAATTGCTGGGCAGCGGTATGATGATCGACAATGCTTGCTCCTGCTTCTTTGAAAGAATGCAATACAGCAACGTTCAGTTCAACAAGTGCTTTATCTTTCCAAAGCGTCGCATTGGAGGAGGTATCTATTCCCATAATTGAAGCCACTTTTGGAAGCATGTTATATCTTCCCTCGTCAGCTAAATTCCTTGCCCCGATTTCCGTTCCCATATACCAGCCATTGAACGGTGCTGCAGGAAAGGTTATCCCGCCTATTTCAAGGCTCATGTCGGATATAATCGGAACAGCATACCATTTGGCGTCAAGCTTGCAGAACTCCGGGTATTGAGGATGCGTGATTGGAATTTCAAACACAATTTCAGAAGGGATTTCATACCACACCGGCTCCCGATTTCCTGCCTGTATGACAAGCGGAAGCAGATCATAGTCCGTTCCCCCTCCCTCCCATCCAAGCTCTTCACATTTTTTTGTAAATGCGATGGACCCTGGATCGCCGACAATGCCTGAATCCGTTTCATAGCCCGCATATCTCAGCAGCTGGTGATTCCAGATTCGGACTAGTTCAGATCCATCCTTGGCAGGCTTAAAAATCGTAATCAGCGGACGGATTCTGCCGTTGTTGGTTGCATATTCAATATGCGAAAACAGCGCGTCCCTGATCTCTTCTTCCGTCGCAAGGTCTCTTGCATCCACAACTCTTAGCGTGTTCCAGAATAAGCGGCCAATGCACTTATTGCTGTTTCTCCACGCCAGTTTAGCCCCGTGCTCAAGTTCTTCAAACGTTAAATGATACTGACCCTCTTTATCGAGCAGAGATTTGATTTGCAAAAGACGGGCAACGGTTTCTTCTTCCGTTTTTCCCAGCTCCTGATAACATTGTCTGATAAATTTTTCTGCCTCTATCATATATTCAAGTTGAGCAGCCACGATAACCTCCTAAATAACCAAGCTTATATAGTAAGAACTACGTAAATTTTTCAAAAAAGACTACTTCCGATATCATTACAGTATATCATCCCTATTGAAGCATACTTTTACTACAAACAAAACTTTGATGAACTTTTCTATACGGAAAATATATATATGAAGGATTCTCGCCTAATTCATATCTCTCAGGAGGAATTTCGCTCTAGGAAAAAGATATTCTATAAAAATATGAAAAACTTATCATTTTTTTGTTGCAATATGAAAGCCCTTTATTTAAAATAGGGTTTATGCAAGCGATTGCACGAGATTGCACTCATATTTGCACAACATTATTTTAAAAAATAAGTAAGCAATTCTTCCTAATAATGAATTCGTTTACACTATTTATATTTAATAAGGGAAAGAAGGGCAAAAGATGAAGAACTTATTATCGTTTGATTTCTGGCAAAAATTCGGTAAAGCCTTGATGGTTGTTGTAGCCGTTATGCCAGCAGCCGGAATTATGATCTCACTTGGCAAGTTAATCGCCATGTCAGGCGGAGACATCACGCTCGTGCAAACGATTGCACGAGTAATGGAAGATATCGGTTGGGGCATTATCACCAATCTTCACATCCTGTTTGCAGTTGCGATTGGGGGTTCCTGGGCTAAAGAACGCGCTGGCGGAGCGTTCGCTGCATTAATCGCGTTCATTCTTATTAACCGTATTACAGGAGCGATCTTTGGAGTTAATTCTGCTATGCTTGCAGATCCTGAAGCGACTGTAAATTCTTTATTCGGACAAGAATTAATTGTTAAAGATTACTTCACATCTGTATTAGGTGCCCCGGCATTAAACATGGGTGTATTCGTTGGGATTATCGCAGGTTTCCTTGGTGCAAACCTGTTTAATAAATATTACAATTACAATAAGCTTCCAGAATCACTTTCATTCTTTAACGGCAAGCGCTTTGTGCCTTTCGCAGTTATCGGCGGATCTGTTGTAACCGCTATCGTATTATCTCTAGTTTGGCCATTTATTCAAGGCCTTTTAAATGACTTCGGTCAATGGATTGCCACTTCACGCAACACGGCACCAATTGTTGCACCATTTATCTTTGGCGCACTTGAGCGCCTGCTTCTTCCTTTCGGTCTTCATCACATGCTGACAGTGCCGATGAACTATACGTCTCTTGGCGGAACATACGAAATCTTAACTGGCGGAAGCGCTGGTTCAACGGTATCCGGTCAAGATCCTTTATGGCTTGCATGGATTGCCGACTTAAACAACTTCCTTGCTGCAGGAGATACTGCAAGCTATAACAAGTTGTTAAATGACGTGACACCAGCCCGTTTTAAAGTTGGACAAATGATTCTTTCTACAGCCTCACTAATCGGTATTGCTTATGCGATGTACCGCAATGTTGATAAAGACAAACGAATGAAATATAAATCAATGTTCCTATCTGCAGGTCTTGCAGTATTTTTAACTGGCGTAACAGAGCCAATCGAATTCATGTTCATGTTCGCTGCTCCTGTTCTGTATGTTGTATACGCTATTACAACAGGGCTTGCATTTGCGATCGTCGATATCATCGACATCCGTGTTCACTCATTTGGTTTCATTGAGTTATTAACACGTACTCCAATGATCATTAAAGCTGGTTTATGGATGGATATCGTGAACTTTGTTCTTGCATGTTTAGTATTCTTTGGTCTTAACTTTGGAATCGCTAACTTCATGATCAAACGATTCAACTTCCCTACTCCGGGACGCAACGGAAACTACATCGATTCTGAAGAGCCTGCTGCTAAAGGCAATGGTGAAGTAAACAGCGATTCACAGGCTTCTGCTATCATTACTTTACTTGGCGGATCTGCTAATATTGAAGATGTAGATGCATGTATGACACGCCTTCGTGTTACTGTAAAAGATTCAGGCAAGGTTGCAGGCGAGGCGCAATGGAAAGAGAACGGCGCTCTTGGTTTAATTATTAAAGACAAAGGTGTACAAGCAATCTACGGACCGAAAGCAGATGTTTTAAAATCTGATATTCAAGATACGTTAGGAGCTTAACCATGAAATTATTAACGCTTAATTGTCACTCTTGGCAAGAAGAAAACCAGATGGAGAAAATCAAAACACTGGCAAAAACAATCCAGGAAAAATCATATGATGTCATTGCCCTTCAGGAAGTCAGCCAGCTTGAAGATGAGCCCATCGTTTATGATCAGTTAAAAAAGAACAATTATGCGTTAGTTCTTCTCGACGAGCTGAAACAGCTTGGAGTAACTGATTATCATCTCGTTTGGGGGTTTGCCCATATGGGATATCCTGGATACGAGGAAGGCTTGGCTATTTTATCCAAGCATCCTATAACCAATAATGAAACCTTCTTCGTTACCAAAGGTCAGAATACCTGGAAAGTCCGGTCAATCGTTTGTGCCACAATTCAATACAATGAGCGATTACTCTCCTTTTACTCATGTCATCTTGGCTGGTGGCATGACGAAGAGGAGCCATGTAAATTCCAGATGGATTCTCTTCTTCAAAAGCTTGACCGATCTCATCCGTTCTTTTTAATGGGTGACTTCAATAACAGCGCTGATATAAGAGATGAAGGTTATGACTACCTCCTGTCAAACGGTTTATATGATACGTATAAACTTGCTGAAGATAAGGATTCAGGCATAACCGTTAAAGGCAAAATAGCCGGCTGGGATGAAAATAAACAAGATTTGCGCATTGATTTGATTCTATCAAGTGAAAAGGTTAAAGTGCTGTCATCCAAAGTTATTTTCAACGGTGATCATAAACCTGTCGTTTCAGATCATTATGGTGTTGAGACAGAGATTAGCATGTAAATGAGGGCTGCTTCTTTTTAAAGAGGCAGCTTTTTTTTATTTTGTCACCTTTTCTTCTTCTTTTGTGTTTATCCTTTATATCTCACGGGGAAATTAAAAAGGTTATAGGGAGGCCGACTATGAAAGATTTGCTAAGAAGAATTCACCAGCACGAATTAAACGACTTATCAGCAGTTATTGCCTATTATTTTTTACTTTCCCTTTTTCCGCTGCTTATTTTTTTAATTGCCATGTTTCCATATTTTTCGCTAGATGTTTCTCCATTATTAACATGGATTAATCACTACGTGCCTTCTGAAACAGCTGAGCTGCTTACAGAACAGATCAAAAGTCTGTTTGGGGAAACAAATAGCTACATTCTCGCATTCGGCCTGATCGCAGCGCTCTGGTCTGCAAGTAACGCGACACATATTTTGATTCGGGCATTTAACCGGGCACTTGAAATTAAAGAAACCCGTCCTTTCATTAAAGTCCGTATTGATGCTCTGCTTTTGGCAGCAGGCCTAATCATTACAATTACAATCGCCCTGCTTCTTCCTGTATTTGGAAAAGTCATCATCGACAGTGCGACTCAGTATGCGCCCTTTCTTGAAAATATCAATCCGCTATTGAATCAGGCCAGGTGGATTCTTTCATTTTTCATGATTAATTTGGTTTTGCTCGCCCTTTATTATTTTGCGCCAAGTGAAAAGCTTGGATTTTTTGAAATCTATTTCGGATCTCTTTTAGCCACAACGCTCTGGATTATAAGCTCATATGGGTTTTCTTTTTACGTTGATAATTTCAAAGCCTTTAATGCTGCTTATGGAAGTTTGGGAGGCATCATTATTTTACTGATTTGGCTGTATTTCACAGCCTTCTCCATTTTGCTTGGCGGAGAAATAAATGCGATGCTCGTCTGCCGCAGAAGGAAAAAGTTCTGTCCTAACTGATTTCTCCTGAATGTACCAGTTTTGATATATATGGCAGAGGGTACTTTTACGGTAAGAAGACGAAAGAGGAGAAAGGAGATCTCATGTTAGATTTCATCATAAATCTATTGCGGGAGTTTGGAATATGGGGTCTGATGGCAGGTCTTGCAATTGAAGCTTCATCCCTGCCTTTTCCAGGTTCACTTATAACCCTTGCGTATGGCTATTTACTGGATTTATCGATACTCCAATTAATCTGGATTGCCCTTTTAGGGAGTGCGGTTTATACGGTATTCAGTTTTATTCCTTATTGGATTGGATATAAATTAGAGCATAAAATGAAAAAGAAGCTGACAAAAAAGAAAAAAACATTTGAAAAAACGCAGCGCTGGTTTAATAAATGCGGTCTTTGGAGCATTGCAATTGCACGGCCCTTAGGAATCGGCAACTATATTTCTTACGTTTCAGGCCTTTCAAAAGTGAAGGCTTTGCCATTTGCTGGCCTTACATTTTTAGGGGTATTCCCTCTAAATATCACCATGCTCTGGCTTGGACAGATTGGCAGCCTAAAATCGATTACTGCATTCATGTCAGATATGCAGACTTATCTTATAATTGCCGCCGGATTGGCGATTGTCCTATTCCTTCTCTACCGTTTTGTCTACAAGAAGAAGGATTGTTCTGATTCAGCAAGTTCCTCCAGTCAAAAGGTTTAATTAGAAAAGCGGAAGCGCCCTTTAGCTCAGGGCATGGCAGAACAAATCCGGCAGAAAAATTCCGGTCTTGATTTTTTTGCCGGATTTGTTCTGGCGATGAAGCTAGACAAAAATGCGCAAAATTTTATACGTTCTTATCTCTAAAAAAATCCAAGGGGAATCCCCTTGGATTATTTTTTTGCACCAATCAGGTAAATCAGCGACAAAATGATGCATATCGCGAGTGTGATAATCGTACCGATAGGCGGTGAAGTCATTAATATCCCAACTAGAATCGCAAGTAATGCAATTAGTGAAAACCATGATGTATAAGGATAGCTTTTTACAAAAAAACCTTTTAGCGCAACTCCTGGTTTTCTGCTTTTCAAATGAGCAATTGTAAGCAAAATCCAGATCGTTAAAATCGCATATCCAGGCACAACCATCAGATAGCCAAACGTTTCGCCTTCAGCAAATACCGCAATGATTACTCCGACATATAAGAATGAAGTACTCGCAAGCAGCGCTCTGACTGGAACACGTTTAGAAGATAACTTCGAGAAAAACTTCGGTGCATTTCCGTCCAAAGCCTGTGTATACAGGAGACGGGATGCAGCATACATTCCCGTGTTTGCCGCAGATATCACAGCAGTCAGCAGGACGAAATTCATAAAGCCCCCTATATAAGGAATACCAAGTGTATCGAATACCGTAACAAATGGGCTTTGCTTGCCAACCTCATTCCATGGCATCAGACTGACAATGACAAGTATCGGAAGGACATAAAAGACTAATATCCGGATAATGACGCTGCGTGCTGCTTTTGGAATAACTTTTTCAGGATTTTCTGTTTCTCCAAGCGTCATACCGATCATTTCAGTTCCGCCAAATGAAAACATAACAACAAGCATAGAAGCGGCAATACCTGATAGGCCAAACGGAAGAAAGCCGCCATGCGCGGTAAGGTTTCCAAACCCGGCAGCACTTTCTCCATTAAAGTCTGCAAAAATCAGAACGCCTCCAAGTAAAATAAACAGGGTTAAAACGGAAACCTTTAAAGCTGAAAGCCAGTATTCTGTCTCTCCAAATATGTTAACCGCAAACAAGTTAATAACTGTGATTAATACAGAAACAATCAGCGACAGCAGCCATAGCGGTGTATCTGGAAACCAATATTTCAAAAACCCGGCTGCAGCTGCCATTTCTGCTGCCATAACAAGCATCCAGCTGATGAAATAAATCCACCCTGCAAAGAATCCGGCATACGGGCCGAGAATCGTCTGAATCAAATCTCTCAAAGTTTTCGCTTTAGGCTGCTGAACAGCCATTTCAGCCATAGCCTGCATGACAAAATATAAAATAATGCCTGCTAATAAATAAGATAAAATAACCCCAGGTCCCGCAAGCTCAATGGATGAACTGCTGCCCTGAAAAATGCCTGCACCGATTGCACCGCCAAGGGCAATCATGGTCACATGCCTTGATTTCAGTCCTCTGGCTAATTCTTCTTTATTTGAACTCATGCTCGTCTCTCCTTACTCATGTTCTATGCTCTTTTGTGGTACATGTTATCTTAACAAAAAAGCAGAAACGTGAAAACTGCCTGAAATTTAGGTTTATTTCGTCAGCTCCCAAATCTCATTTAAAACCGGCATCTCCAGTTTTTCTTCTTCTGTTACCCTATCCCAATGAATGCCGTCAGGCTTGCTGTATGGTGTGTTCGTTTCCATCACACCAAGCTCTGTTACGATATAATCCACAGGCAAATCATATGTATCCACCTCAAACTCCTCATCCGTCACTTGGATGCTGTGGATCGTTGATATGACAGGAACATGAGGATTTCCAAGCTCCCTCATAATGGCATACTCCCGGTCCGAATACCCTTCTCCTTTGCCGATTCTTCTTCCGTCTTTATGAACAGCAACAGATCCGGCCACAATTAAGTCAACCCTCGGCAGCCCGGATAACGGAATTTCTTTTCCATATTGTTTCATATTCTTCAAGCTCACAGCCCTCCGCTCTTCTCCTTCAGGGACCCATTCTCTTTTAAGCATAATAAAACCTGCTTTTAACCTAGGAGTCGGAACGAGAAGTGTTTTTCCGTCTTTAATGACACGGGCACGAAGGGGCAGCTGTGGCGCATCGGGGTTAATCTTTATCACTTCAGCATTTTTGTATACATCAAGCTGCGTTGCATATTCTGCTGCCGCCGCTGCCCCCTTAAAATTCGGGATTCTATTTTTTAATGGAAACGGAAATCCTCCAAGCTTCTCTTTCTCAAGCCTGTCCCACTTATTCTGACGAATTTCGTCCTTCGTTTTCATTGATTGTCCCCCTTTCGTTTCAAATCTAAATAATGTGTTGAGTTTTCAAATAGATTATCTTCTATAAATCCCGCCTGAATATAAAAGCGGGATGCTTCCTTAGTATCCGTTCTTAGCACAGCGACATCGAAGAAATCATCGGCTCCCGTTAAAAGAGTACTTAATAGAAGTCCGCCGACACCTTGCCTTCTATGTTCTTTTGAAACATAGAACCTCCTTATCCGCAAAGCCTTTTCATTTTGTAAATATGGATCCTGATTTATGCCCCCGATACCAATCAGAGTTTCATCAAGATATGCCCCCAACAGTATTTCCCCTGGCTTTTGAAACGTATTATCTCCAGATTGATACTCAGTAACGAGTCTTTCCAAAAAACGAAATCCATCTCCTTTACTTTCCTCAACAAGCTTTGAAATCCCTTCCGAATCTGCTGAATCCCATCGTTTTATTGTAATCAACTAATTCCCTCTTTCTTCTTCAATAGAACATTTTAAAAGACTCTTTCTTTGCCTTGTCCATCATCAGGTGTTACGGTAATAAAAACAATATCAGGAGGATGTATAAATTGACGTATTCACAAAGACAAATACTGTTTGCAGACCGTCCAACAGGAACACCAACAGCCGAGACGTTTCAATATTCTGAAGTGCCTGTGCCTACCCCTGAGGAAGGTCAAGTCCTTATTCGCACTCTGTATTTATCCGTTGACCCCTATATGAGAGGCCGTATGAATGAAGGCAAATCCTACATCGCGCCTTTTCAGCTGAATGAACCAATTTCAGGCGGAGTTGTTGGTGAGGTTGTTGATTCAAAAGGCAGTAAATTAAAACAGGGGGATATCGTCATCGGCAATCTTCCTTGGCAGGAATACTCTGTGGCAGGTGAAAGAGAGGTCCGCCAAATCGACCCTTCCATAGCACCCATTACAGCATACCTTGGCATCCTTGGCATGACTGGATTAACAGCTTATTTTGGTCTGCTTGATATCGGGAAACCTAAAAAAGGCGAAACAGTCGTTGTTTCAGGCGCAGCTGGAGCTGTTGGTTCTGTAGTTGGCCAAATAGCTAAAATTAAAGGTGCTAGAGTTGTCGGAGTTGCGGGTTCAGATGAAAAAATCAAGTATTTGATTGATGAACTTGGATTTGATGCTGCTATTAATTATAAAACAGAAGATGTAGAAAAAGCACTTGCGGAAGCATGCCCACATGGCGTGGATGTCTATTATGACAATGTTGGCGGAGAAATTTCAGAAGCTGTCCATAAACAGCTGAATAAGTTCGCACGAATTCCAGTATGCGGTGCGATTTCAACTTATAATTCAGAAGGTGCTGACTTAGGCCCTCGCATAGAAACAACGCTGATCAAATCAAGTGTCCTTATGCAGGGATTTGTAGTCGGAGATTTCTCTTCCCGCTTCAGCGAAGGCGCAGAAGAGCTTGGAGGCTGGCTGCAGGAAGGCAAGCTGAAATATGAAGAGACGATCGTTGAAGGCTTTAACAATATTCCACAGGCTTTCCTTGGCTTGTTTGAAGGAACAAATTTAGGAAAGCAGCTAGTAAAGATTGCTGAGCCGACTGTAAAATCATCCTCACTATAACGAAAAGTCGACCATATTGAACTGCACCCCAATTGTTAGACACAACTAACAATTGGAGGTGCAGTTTTTATGGCGAGATTTACTTCAGAAGAAAAAATACAGGCAGTAAGACAATATATAGATGGTAATGAGGGAGGACAAACAATTGCTAAATCTATTGGTGTTCATCCGAGTTTACTCCATCAGTGGATTAAACAATTTGCACTTTTTGGTGATGATGCTTTTGAAAAACGCTATACACCCTACCCCGCACAGTTTAAACTAGATGTACTCAATTATATGAACGAACACGGGACGTCTATCAGGGAAACTGCGGCGATTTTTAATATTCCATCTTATGAAACGCTTCGAAAATGGAAAGTTGCTTATGAAACAGAAGGATTTGATGCCCTACAATCAAAGAAAAAGGGGCGTCCATCCATGAAAAATAAAAATAATAAGACATCAAATACTCATGTACCCGATGAAGGGTCAATAGAGGCTTTACAGGCAGAGAATGAACGTTTACGTATGGAGAATGCCTATTTAAAAAAGTTGAATGCCTTAGTTCAAAACAAGGAAAAATCACCAAACATGACAAAGCACAAGTAGTCTATGAATTAAGGAATGCATTCCCGGTGAAAGCACTTATACAGCTAGCAGACATTCCGCGTAGCACGTATTACTATTGGGTGAAAAACTTCGGTCGTCCTGATCCAGATGCAGAACTGAAAGTATTGATTAAATCTGTTTTCGATGAACATGAAGGTCGGTTTGGTTACCGTCGTATTCGTGATGAACTTAGAAATCGCGGACACCAAGTAAACCACAAAAAGGTACAGCGTATCATGAAAGAACTAGGGCTAAAATGTCTTGTCCGTATGAAAAAATATCGCTCTTACAAAGGAACTGTGGGCAAGATTGCTCTAAATATTTTAGATCGTAATTTCAAAGCTGAAAAACCAAATGAGAAATGGGTTACGGATATTACAGAGTTTAAATTATTTGGAGAAAAGCTATTTATCGCCGATATTGGACTTATTTAATGGAGAAATCATTACGTATACAATCGGTTCAAGACCAACCTACTCAATCATTTCAACGATGTTAGATCAAGCTTTTGAAAGTTTAACAGACGACGATACTCTCCTTATTCATTCCGATCAAGGCTGGCATTATCAAATGAAACAATACAGTAATGCCCTTAGGGAACGTGGCATTACGCAAAGTATGTCTCGCAAAGGGAATTGTTACGATAACGCTGTTATGGAAAATTTCTTTGGTATCATGAAATCGGAACTTCTTTATCTAAAAGAATTTGAAAGTGTGGAACACTTTAAACAAGAACTAGAAAAATATATAGAATACTATAATCACAAAAGAATCAAGGCAAAATTAAAAGGCATGAGCCCGGTACAATACCGAGCTCATGCCCAACGGGCTGCCTAATGAAATAACCTGTCTAACTTTATGGGGTCAGTTCATATCGGTCGACTTTTTCAGCATTGGATCCAATCACACAAAACATCCCAGTCTGCCGGCTTATCGGCATTGGAAATAATTTTGTCCACTTTTTCTATAGGCACCATTTTATAGTTGGCACGTGAGCCAATTTTAGAGTGATCGGCTAAAACATAGACTTCCTTTGCATTTTGAATGAGTATCTTTGATAGAACAGCCTTTTCAAGATCATAGCAAGTAATGCCTTCTTCAGCGGAAATGCCGTCTATCGAGATAAAGGCTTTATTGACGTAAAATTCATTTGCCATTTGCTCTGCCAGCGCTCCCGAAGACCGATAGTGCTTGCTTCTTACGCTTCCGCCGATAAAAATAACCTCTCCATCAAATAAATTCTTATTGGCGTATGATATCAAGAGCGATGCGACTGGAAAGGAGTTTGTAATGACGGTCACATTTGGACAATCACATAATGGTCTGACCATCTGCAAAGTTGTACTTCCTTCATCAATGAAAATGACGTCGTTTTTATTAATGGAAGATACAGCCTTCTGTGCGATGCACTGCTTTTCTTCAATTCTAATGATTTCCCGTTCAAAAAGTGCCGGTTCTTCCTTTTCATCAGAAACTTTTACGGCGCCTCCATACACTTTTTTAAGTTTTTTTTCACTTTCAAGCTCTTCTAAGTAACGCCTGATGGTTTCAGTTGATACGTCAAAATCCTTAGCAAGATCGTTGACCTTCACTTTACCTTGTTTTTCTATTAGCTCCGCAATGACTCTTTTTCTTTCCTCTGCTAATAAAGACATTCCTCAGACTCCTATATTAAATATTATTTTCATTCAATTTATTGATTTCTTCATGGATAAATATACCACGTTTTTCTAACTGATTAAATATTTGTACAGGATCCGTAAAAGCATCCTCAGGTATCACGATTCCTTTTTTCAGAACCTCACCTTTTGCAATCAGCTCTGTTGCGATTGCAAAAGGAATCGCTACGTTGCGTGTGTAGGCTCTCAATCCTTCCCAGCCTTGGACAGTGCCATCTGAAGAAGGATGCGTATGGGTTAGAATATGCTCAACTCTTTCGCCATTTTTCGTTCCAATGACCTGAATATGAAGGGCATAACCATATTGCTTTGTTTCTGTGCCTTCTTTTGATTGATATAAGTACTCCGAGATACAATTCATAATCCCTATTTCTGTACCGTTCATGACAAATTTATCATTCCGCAGAATACCATAATCATATAATGCCCGCACAAGCTGCATATTTTGCTGCGGCCACGTTCCTCTGACCTCGATTAACTGAACGCCTTTATGCTTTAAAGCTTGAGCCAATGTTTTCGTTTCCGAGTGCGGAATAATATACTGCACACCTTTTCCATATGGCTGCGGAAGCTCAATTTCCATTGGTCTCGCAAATGGAGGCACCTGTATGAACTCACCGTTCTCAAAGACGACCCGTGATGGAAGATTCGGATCATACTCATAAGAGGTTGTTTCTGCAATCGAGCGAGAAAACGCAATAGGACGGAAAGAACCGTGGCTGACTCTTACAGACTCTATTGTCTCAAGCTGGTTTGCAGCATGCATGGCCATCATCTGGGTCAGTCCTGGCGTCATGCCAAAACCGGGAAGACACGTTTTTTCATTTCTCTGGAATAATTCGTGCTGGGAATCCTCTTCGCCAAAGCCGTTTAAATTAAATGCCATGACAGCCCGCTTCGGCGATGCAAGCCGTTGATTTTCCGTTCAGCGTTATCGTGGTGCCGTCCATTACAATATCATAGCCCCGCATTTTGGAGACTGTATCCTCATGATCAAACACGTTCACTTTTACAAAATCGACTCGCGGATCATTCATCCACTCAACTACCTTCATGCCTTCTTCTTCATTGAAGTCTGCTACTGTGATTTTTTCGAATTTCGAATACTCCACTAAATCTAATATCGCTTCTCTGCAAATTTTCCCTGCTCCGCCTAAGCAAAATACTTTCATAGTTTTACGGCCCCTTCAGATGATGTCTCTTTAATTGCAGCTAATAATTGATCGATATCATTCGGATAAACCTCGCCGATATTTCCGATTCTGAAGGTATCCAATTTAGAGATTTTCCCGGGATAGATGACAAATCCTTTTAGTTTTAATGCTTCATAGAAACCGGCAAATGTAAATGAAGTGTCTTTAGGATACAAGAATGCCGTAATAATTGGGGAATGGTTTTCTTGATTCAGCAATGCAGCAAAACCCATTTTCTGCATGCCATCGAGAAGACGCCGCTGATTCTCCTTATAGCGTTCATATCTTGCCAAAACACCGCCCTCTTCTTCAAGCTCATTCAGTGCCTGAAAGAAAGCTCTGACAACATGTGTTGGGGATGTAAATCGCCATTTTCCTTTATGCTTCTCCATCGTTTCAAATTGATCATATAAATCAAGAGACAGAGATCTCGCATTGCCTTTGCATTTAGCAAGCTCTTCTTTTTTAGCAATGATAAATCCAAAACCCGGAACACCTTGAATGCATTTATTGGCGCTGCTGATCATATAATCGATTTTCAAGGCTGAGACGTCAATCGGAATTCCTCCAAAGCTGCTCATTGCATCAACAATTGTGATTAATCCATGCTTCTTTGCGAGACGGCATATATCTTCAATCGGATTCAGCATCCCGGTCGTAGTTTCGCAATGCACGACTGCAAGGTGCGTAAGATCTTTATGGGATTCAAGTATTTCTTGAATGGATTCGATATCTAAAACAGACTGCTCATCTGTTCTTTTAATGATCGTCGGAATTCCAAGGATATCCGCCATTTCTGCGATTCGTTCTCCATATGCCCCGTTGCATGCGACGAGAAGCTTCCCCTTTTCTTTTGGAATCACGCTTGAAATGACAGACTCAACTGAGAACGTTCCGCTGCCCTGCATGAGAACGGCAGTGTATTCATCTGATCCAGGAGCTGCAAGAGCTGTTAATTTTTTTCTTATATCCTGAACGATTGCGTTATAATCCTTGTCCCACGTGCACCAATCTTTCAGCATCGACTCGCGGACTGTATTTGAAGTTGATAATGGTCCGGGTGTTAACAGCAAGTATGGATTATTCATGTGCAGTCAGCCTCTTTTCCATTTCCTCAATTAAAGGAATCAGTTCTGCAAATTCATTAATAACATAATTAGCCCCAGCCTCATAGAAACGCTCTCTGACTGCATTCATTTTTTCCTTTAATTCTTCTTGACAGAGCGTACTCACTTCATCTTCCGTCAGTCCAAGTTCATTGCTGCCCAGGATAACTCCTACTGTCCACATACCTGCGTTGATGCCTTCTTTCATATCCGAAACGGTATCACCGACTTTTACAAGCTTATTCATTGGATAAATACCCATCTCCATTGCATTCATGTATGACATCCAAGGATAAGGACGGCCCTCTTTTACATCATCAGGAGTGAAAAGATAATCGGGATAATATCCTTTTTCCTTTGCATAAGGTGCCACAATTTTCATCATTTCTTTTGTGTAGCCAGTAGTAGATCCAATTTTCAAACCTTGGCCGCGCAGCTTTTGTATCGTTTGGATCACACCCGGAAGAGGCGTCGTAAACTGCGGAAGAATGGAAAATAAAATCTTTTCAAATTCTCCATACATCCTTTCAATATCCTGGTCAGATGGCTCCTGTCCATGAACATTCATCCATTCTTTTTTAATGCGCGGCATTTCGCATAATGCTCGAATATGATCAATTTTTAATAATCCCATCGGCTTGCGCGCTTCCTCAGCTGTAATGTTCACATCCTGATTCAGAAAAACTTCAATAAACACCTGGAGCGGAGCAAAGCATCCATAATCAATCGTTGTGCCAGCCCAATCCAAGATTATTCCTTCAATTTTCCCCATTATAGTTCCTCCTTAAGTACTTTTCGATTTTTCATCCATTTCACCATCAGTTCATAGCAAACCCGAACAAAAATGTTCGTTACAACAATCAAGATGCTCATGGCAGCTGCTGATGCTAAATTCCCGGCATCATCCATGTTGACTATTGATACTGCAGCAAGTTTAAAATCAGCTGTATATAAGAATATGACCGCTGAAACTGTCACCATGGCATTCACAAAATAATACATCGCTACTTCAAGAATCGCCGGCAGGCACATTGGAACCGTCACTTTCATGAAGGTTTTATAAAACGGAACACCCATAGACTCTGATACGAGCTCAAATTCTTTGTCCAGTTTTTTCAATGCCGTTGTTGCGGTAATAAACGAAACAGAATAAAAGTGAACGATATTTGCAATAACAATGATGGCAATGGTTCCGTATAGAAAATGAAACGGATTTGCTACCGTATAGCCAAAGATGGACAGATTTTGTTTACTGAAAAAAAAGATATACCCGAGTCCAATGACTAAGCCAGGAACTGCAAGAGGAATAAGAGATAAAAAGGTGCTCAATTTCCGAAGTCCAATCATTCCCCTGAATTTTTCTATCATATAAGCAAAAGTGAACGTAAAAATTGTTCCAAAGACGGCCGTTAGGACCGCTGCAAGCAAACTATTTTTATAAGCCGTCAAGCCATCGCCCGTAAAGCTGTCAAAGGCAAAATGCTCTAATGTAAACGTCATGTTATATGGCCAGATTTTCACGCTGGCCGCAATGAACACAGCTAAGAAAAGGACAAAGACGGCTAATGAAATGCCAGAGCAATAAAGAAATGCTAAACGGTCTCTTAGAGGATTGCGTTTTATTTGATAAGGGACTGCTTTTGAACTGGCAGCGCCTTGTTGTTTCCGCTGGGATAGCTGGTCAGCTGCAAATGCAAGGATCGCCGGAAGCATGAGAATCATGCCGACTGTGGCGCCCATGCCCATGTTTTGCTGGCCAATGACCTGCTTATAGACATCTGTCGCAAGAACGTTATATTGGCCGCCTACTATTTTAGGAGCCCCGTAATCTGTAAAACTCAAAGTAAACACGACAAAAATGGAACTGATTAAACCATACTTCGCTGATGGAAGAGTAATCGTGAAAAACTTTTTTATACCGCTTGCTCCCATTGAGTCAGCGGCTTCATACAGCCGCTGATCTGCACCAGATAAAGCAACCATTAAAATCAGGAATGCCTGCGGAAAGGTGTAAATCGTTTCAGCCATAATGATTCCGATTGGACCATATAAATCGATCTTAAACCCAGGAATCGTTTCGAAAAAACCATTTGTAATCAAGCCTTGATTTCCAAAAAGATACATCAGGGCAATTCCGTGCATCATTGTTGGTGCAAATAATGGAAGCAATGCAGAATAGCGAAAAATGGTTTTTCCATAAACGTTTGTCCGGGCAATTGCCAATGCATATACAAATGCGAGACTTACTGCCAGGACTGTAGTAATGCTTGAAACAAAGAGTGTATTTTTTAGAGATTGAACAAGAATTTCAGACTGAAAGTAGCTGACAAAATTCTGCAGTCCAATAAAGATGCCTTTACCGTCAATAAATGCTTGGACAAACAGCATTAATAATGGGAGTACCAATACTCCAGCAGCAGCTAATAGGGAGAAGATCAAGAGCAAACGCTGCAGCCATTCATTTAATCCTGCTTTTTGCCGTTTACGTTTATTCGATGATAGCTTTAAATGTGCAGTGTCCATTCGCATCTCCATTTAGACAACCACCTGTTCTTTGTAGGCTAACAATCGATGATCCGGCAGTGTAATCTTCAAGGATTTCCCCTTCGAAAGATCCATGCGGTGCGCCATATGGGCCGATAAATCAACAAGCAAATTCTGATGGAATAGCTTCGATTCTGTTTCGGTAATTTTCACCTTCACCCTGTAGACAGGCCCTTTGAATTCAACTGCTTCTATCACTGCATTTGCTCCGTTATCATTTGTAACCTGGACATGCTCAGGCCGTATCGCCATCAGGTGATTTTTGTCAGAATTCAAGAAATTCATAGAACCGATAAAGTTAGCAACAAATGGCTGATTAGGCTGATGGTACACTTCCTGCGGGGTACCAGCCTGCATGATTTGAGCATGATTCATGACGACAATCCGATCAGCCATTGTTAATGCTTCCTCCTGATCATGCGTGACCATAATGGTTGTGATCCCAACCTTTTCTTGAATGGTGCGAATTTCATAACGCAGTTTTTCACGCACCTTTGCATCCAGCGCTGATAAAGGTTCATCCAGCAGCAGGAAATCTGGCTCAAGTGCAATCGCTCTTGCAAGCGAAACGCGCTGCTGCATACCGCCTGAGAGCTGTGCCGGATATTTGTCCTTAACATGCAGAAGATCTACTAGATTCAAAGCTTCAAGCGCTTTTTCCTTCACTCTTTTTTTCGGATACTTGCGGGTTTTCAGTCCAAATTCGATATTTTGAAGAGCTGTTAAATTAGGAAATAGCGCATAGGATTGAAACACAATTCCAAAGTTTCGCTTAGCCGGCGGCAAGTCTGTCATATCTTTGCCATTCACATAAACACGGCCTGCATTAGGTTCCTCAAGTCCTGCAATGATGCGCAGCAGGGTTGTTTTTCCGCATCCGCTCGGTCCAAGCAGACAAACAAATTCATTTTTGCTAATGTCAAAAGATACGTTGTTAAGAGCTGTAAACTGATTGAAGTTTTTACTTATTCCTTCAACCTTCAGATAGGAATGCGGCATCTTTATACCAGCCTTTCTAATGGCTTTGGCGAGAAACCAAGTTCTCGCTAAAGCCTCATTTTCTTACTCTTTTGGTTCAGCTTTTTCACCAAATTCTGCTTCCCACTTTTTAAGAATCATGTCGCGGTTTTCTGCAGCCCAATTCAGATCATTGTCCTTGTACATTTTGTCTTGTACACCCTCAGGGAATGCTTCTGGTTTTTCAAACTTGTTTTCCATTGTTGAAAATCCATTTGCATCGTAATATTTCTTCATCACATCTTCCGAAATGGCCCAATCTAAGAAAGCTTTTGCAGCCGCTTCATTTTTCATCTCATTTTTAGCAATAAGTCCATTCGCTTCAACATCCCAGCCTAAGCCTTCTTCAGGGAGGATGACATCTACAGGGGCACCATCTTGTTTTTGTGTGACACCGCTGTATACTAATGAGATTCCAATTGGATATTCCCCAGCTGCAGACAGCTTAGCGGGCTTTGACCCCGAATGTGTGTAAGTACCGATGTTTTCATGCAGTTTTTCCATGTAATCATAGCCTTTGTCTTCACCCATCACCTGCAGCCATGCATTGACCGTTAAGTAACCTGTTCCCGATGATGCAGGGTGAGGCATGACGATTAACCCTTTGTACTCAGGCTTAGTTAAATCTTCATATGTTTTTGGAATTGGCAAGTTTTTCTTTTCAAGCTCCACTTCGTTTACAACAATCCCAGTCATAAATGCGGTGTTTCCAACCCATTTTTCAGGCTGATTGTCATCTTTAAATTGTGGAAGAATTTTAGCTGAATCCTTTGGAGTATAGCCTTCCAGCATTTCCTTTCCATCCAGCGCCAGCAGACTTGAGGCAGCCAGTCCCCAAACAACATCTGCTTCAGTATCTTTTCCTTCTGCTAAAAGCTTAGCTGTGATAATTCCGGTTGAAT
Organism: Bacillus sp. V2I10; assembly: GCF_030817055.1. Taxonomy (NCBI): domain Bacteria; kingdom Bacillati; phylum Bacillota; class Bacilli; order Caryophanales; family Bacillaceae; genus Bacillus; species Bacillus sp. V2I10. Next base: position 5,147,366 of record NZ_JAUSYV010000001.1, read on the forward strand.
CACGGACAATATTTAAGTTGATATTCGGGTATTTCTCTTCAAATGATTTTAAGTATTCTGGAATAAGTTCTTCTTCAATAGCAGTGTAAACCGTAAGTTCACCTTCTACTTCTTTGTTTGCTTCTCCGTTTGTTGCTGACCCGCAAGCAGTTAACAGTGTGAAAGACATAAGTAAAACGAAAAGCTTAAGAATGTGGTTTTTCATTGTTTTTTCTCCCCGTTTAGTATTTTTCGTTACAAATACAATATAAAACCACAATGTTAAGCAAATATTAACGTGAAGTTAAGAATTTGTTTTGTGTGCTTTTTTGTTGTATTCCTTTGTCTTTTAAAATCAAAAAGAAACAGAGGGGACCATCCCCCTCTGTTCTTTTTAAGCAGCTTTCTTTTTAAATTTTTTCCTGTAAAAAACCGATAATCCGACGATTAAAGGCGTAATCACGATGGTCGGCAGGAACCATAATAGAATACTCACTGATTCAATCGCAAGCAGCCTTGGAGCTCCAAATACCATAAACGCCGTGATCGTCGAAATACAGCAGGCAAGCATGCCGGAAAAATGCTCAAACCACCAATGCATTTTTTGCTTCGGTTTAGTAAGCCAGTACGTCAGCTGAGAAATTCCGAGAAAGATTCCTACAAGCGGAAACCAAGTGAGCAATGCAACGTCATTTACAATCCCATAAATACACATACCAATTCCTGATGATAGAAGCAGCAATGGATAAAAGAGATCGAGTACATTTCTGTGCCGATCTTTCCGATTTTTAAACCGGAGAACGCGAATTCCATAATAAGCTGCTGCTGAGCTTAAAATCGCAATAAAAATTAAAAACCACGAAAAAGAGATGAGCTCTGCACTCGCATTGGCGTCGAAAAAAATACGGTAAGCGCCCATATAAAAAGCGCTTATAGCCACCACAATCATACCGCCTGTATAAACCCAGCCTGATACCCGGTGCACCTTGCCTCCTTTTTTCGTTACAATTGGAATCCAAAAGACAAATAGTGCAGCGAATCCCCCGATAATATGCAGTATTTTAAATAATTGAAAAAACTCCACGGAAACACCTCCATATTTATTTTACTTCTTTATTTACATTATTTTCTTATTTTTTTTATAATTAGAGTGATTTCTTATTTCAATGCCAAAAGACTGCGCAATTTATTCGCAGCCTTTTTTTCAGTATTTAAAATAATAAATAGTTAATAAACGTGGTGAAAATGGGTGCAGTCGCTAATATAAGTGCCGCTGTAACAGGGTCTGCTTTGGTTAAACTTGCAAGAAACTCCAATGATTTAATGTAACCCCAATTAATCCGATCATCATAAGAAATATGACAGCCCTTTTAAGTGGTCGCTGAGCTGTAACAACATTAAACAATATGATTATTAAAAAGAGATTGATGAAAAGGATCCGTATGAATGCAATTTCTATTGGACGGAAATAGTTTACCAGGATTGCTCCAAAGATAAAATTGCTGCCCCAGCAAATGACACAAAAAAGAAGGCCCATATAGATAAACATGGGCTTTGTCTTAAGAATATGCTTCATACTGAATACTCTAATTTACTTAACGTGCCGTATACAATTTCCCCATTTATCATGATGGCTTTCCGATCTGGACGTCTTGCAACTACTTCTGCTGAGGAAGCAGCCTCTATGAAAATGAAATTTGCTCGATCTTCAGCTTTCGGCCAAAGATATTCTCCTTTATTTGTTAACGCGGTTACGCCTCCCGTTGCCCACTTTAACGTGCTCCGAAGCGACACCTCATCAATTCTGCGGCTAATTTGGGCATATTTTTGAACCTTCTCAAGCACATCTCCATTCCCATGAGGACTCCATGAATCATAAAAACCATCACAGCCAAAGTGGACATCTACGCCATGAGCATCTAAAAGCTCGATTGGCGGTAAAGATTTTGTAAGAGGAATGGTTGACATAATAGAGACACCATTTTCCCTTAAGCGTTCTGCAAGTGCTTTTTGCTGAACTTCAGGAACCTCTCCGATACAGAAAGCATGGCTGATAGCAGAGCGGTTCTGCCAGTTCGCTTCTTCAACGTAATCCATCCACTTATCTATTGTGTAGACCCCAGCGTTTCCTCCATCGTGTAAATGAATATCAACGTCTGCGTTAAACTCTGCAGCAATTTCCATAGTTTCATATAATGATTTCTCAATCGAGCGGTCGATTCCAGCAGGGTCCAGGCCTCCGACCATTGTAGCTCCATTTCTCATCGCTTTTCTCATCAACTGCGGAACATCATCTCTCAGTAATCCATGCTGTGGAAAAGCAATGACATCAGCGGTAATTACTCCTTTGAACTCCTCAAGTGCTTCAAGAACACCTTCTAAATTTTTCAGACCAATGTAAGGATCAATGTTTACATGCGTTCTGATGTGGGTTGAGCCTTTGGATAAGATCATTTCAATCATGCTCATTGCTCTTTGCTTCGTCGTTGGTGCAAGTTCTTTTAGTTCCTGCGCTTCAAAGTGGAGCCGTTCATTTAGATTCTTTACTGGCTTGCAAGCCTTCCAATCCAATGATAGATAGGTTTTGTCCAAATGATTATGCATTTCTTTGAAGGTTGGAATTGCAAGTAATCCGTTTGCATCAATCACTTCTGCCTGTTCTGAGATCCTTTCAGTATGGTGCAGCCGCTCCTTAATTTTTCCCTCTTTAATCCCAATATGGAATAGATCTGTTTTCGTTTCAATAAGTCCATCTTCGTTAAGCTGATTTCCCACCTCTAATTTAACGTTCTTCAGCCATTTCAAGTTCATCATTCCTTTCTAAGCAAGATTGATCTGCTTTATTCCCATTCTTATAGACAGATTCAATTCGTGCTCTTCTTGCTACAGCTTCAGCTGAACAGCTTGCATCCACTAAAATAAAGTCTGCCGGGTCCCCGACTTTCGGCCAAACTTGTTCACCTGCATCATTAAGAGGAGTGACACCTCCTGAGGCATATTTCCAAGATCTATTTAATGAAAATTCATCAATATAACGGAAACGTTCCGCTAAAATACTTAATTTTTCCACTGTATCCCCAGTTCCAAATGGAGACCAATGATCAGTAAGACTGTCGTGGCCAACAGATACTTTTAATCCATGTTGATCTAATGCAGGAATTGGAATAGTAGGACGATTTATCGGAACAGTAGTTGTAATATCAATTTCTTGTTCTTTTAATACATTCATAATATCTAAGAGAGGCTGACCTTCTAGATCACCCAGTGCAATAGCATGACTGATTGTCACTTTCCCCTTCATTTTGGCTTCTTTCGTAAAATCAGCAAGACGTTCAAAAGTAAAGGCTCCTAATGAATTCGGTTCATGGAGATGAATATCTATACCTGCATTGTGTTCTGCCGCAATATCAAATGTTGTCCATAAAGATTGTTCAATATTTCGGTCGATTGTCGCTGGATCCACTCCGCCTACATGTGTTGCTCCATTTTTCATTGCATCTCTAATTAATTGCACAGAGCCACTTCGCAATAACCCATGCTGAGGGAAGGCAACAATTTCATAGGTTATAAATTTTTTATATTTTTCTAGCGCACTTACTGTTACTTCAAGATTTTTCAGGCCAGATGTAGGTTCAACATTACAGTGTGTTCTGATATGTGTATGGCCATTTTGCAGCAGCAGCTCAATCATTTTCTCTGCGCGTCTTTGAGCAAATGGAAATTGTTTAGGAAGCAATTCCTTTTCTTCCTCTATTCTGGTGAAAATGCCATTTGTAATAGGACGGCACGCTTTCCATGGCCCGCTATAATACGTTTTATCAATATGAATGTGCATTTCACGAAAAGATGGCAGCATGAGCTTTCCTTTTGCATCAACAACAGGTAAAGAATTGTTGATCTCGCTTTCATCTGCTGTCATGGACGTTAGTTTTCCATTTTCTATTTTCAAATGGAACTCTTGTGCAACGGTCCCGGTAACTGCGCCATTTTCTTTTTTAAATCCCGTTTCAAGCCTGACATTTTTCAGCCAAAATGTATTCACTATAAAGTTCCTCCCATATTGATTTTTTCTATTAACCACGGATGGTGACCCAGAGCTCTTTTTCGCCTGAGCCACCTATTCCTCTTACTCTAGCGTAACGTCATTTACCATTAAATAGTTAACAGCATTAAGCCAGAAGTCATTTACTTCGTTGTTATATATGGCCATGTGCTCGTAGTTTCTAATTGGAATGTACACAGCATCGTCCATTTCGATGGCCATCGCTTCCTCATAAAGCTTTTTTCTCACTTCTGGGTCTGTTTCTTTTCTGGCTTGTTCAATGAGCTGATCGACTTTTTTGTTCGTATAGTAGAAATGATTTCCCGGTGAACCATGAGAGTCGGAGTGGAACAAGTTATACTGATTATAATCTCCATCTCCTGTGGCATTTCCCCACCCTCCAATAAACATGTCTTGTTCACCTTTATCCACCGCTTCAATATAGGCTCCATACTCTAATACTTGAATATTTACTTTAACGCCAATCCCTTTTAACTGTGACTGGATGACCTCTGCCATATTAATTCTCTCTTTACGATCACTTGTTATTAACGTTAACTCCAATCCGTCTTTGAAACCGGATTCTTTCAGCAAATCTTTTGCTTTATTTGGGTCATACTCGTACGGCTTTATTTCTTTGCTGTATCCGAATACTTTTGGGCTCATTGCCGCATTGGCTAATGTTCCTGCCCCATTGTAAACCCCTTTTATTATCGCTTCTCTTTCAATGGCAGAAGAAATCGCTTGGCGTACCTTCACATTATCAAAAGGAGCTTTTTGTGTATTAAATCCAATGTATTCAACGGCCAGTCCTTCTGTCCGATAGAGGTTAAGAGTTTCTGAGTTATTAATTCTATCAATTTCCGTTACAGGCACCTGATCATTGATATGAGCTTCCCCTGTTTCAACCATCGCAATCCGGGTAGAATCCTCTGGAACGACTTCAAATTCAATACCATCAATAAGCGGTTTCTCTCCCCAGTATTTATCATTTTTCACAAGGGTAATAGACTCGCCTGATTTCCAGGATTCAAATTTAAATGGTCCAGTTCCAACTGGTTTTTTCGATAAGGTATCTGAACTTTCTTCTATTGCTTTGGGACTTATAATACTCCCTTCATTACTGGCTAAAATCGAAAGGAGAGGGGCATATGGAGTACTAAGTTTGATTTGAACCTTGTTCTCATCAAGAACGGTCACTTCCTTAATCATGCCGAGCTTATCCTTTTGAGGGGATCCTGTCTTTGGATCTATCAAACGATCCAAGGTTTTCTTTACAGCAATTGCATTAAACTTGGAAGTGTCGTGGAATGTAATCCCTTCATTTAAAGTGAATTCCCATGTAGTATCATCAGTCTGTTCCCAGCTTTTAGCCAATCCGGGAACAATTTTCATGTCCTTATCAAATGTGACCAATGTTTCATATACCTTTTGATATAAAACATTTGCTGAGGGAATATCCGTAATAAAATGAGGATCTAGATTGGTGGCATCAGATAGTCGAACGACCTTGAGAACTCCTCCACTCTTCTTACCGCTTTCATCACTTGATGCTGTTTCATTACCAGTACTGCCAGTAGAACATGCTTGCACCAAAAGCATCGACATGATGATGAATAGAACCATAAGACCTTTCATACTCTTCTTAAGCTTTCTTGAATGACTCATTTTTCCCCTTCTTCCTTTTTTATGTTTGCAAGGCTTATTTGCATTATAAAAAAGAAATCACAGAATTTTTTGCAATATCTTTACTTGTTTTTTTACTATTTTGACAATTCTAAAAGATTGTCTATTTTTTTCTTTCTGCTTCCACTATCTTTAGGTTACACAAAAAAAAATTTAATGAGGGGGACACATGATGACCACAGAACTAAAGGCCAAAGAGGTACAAAAAAGCTATGCTGAACCTGGCCCATCACTGTTCAGCGAAGGATTACTGCGATTTTGGGAACCCTTTTCTAAAAACAAAGCAGCCGTAGTCGGCGGGGCGATTATCCTTTTTTATATTTTAATTGCCCTTTTTGCTCCGCTGCTTGCTGCACATGATCCATTTGAAATTCAATTAGACAAAAAGCTCCAGCAGCCGAGCTTTGAGCATTGGATGGGAACAGATGATAAAGGAAGGGATATTATGGCAAGAATCCTCTATGGTTCAAGATTATCCATGGGAATCGGATTTGCTGCAGTATCATTTGGTGCATTTTTCGGAATCATCATGGGACTTGCAGCAGGATTTTATGGCGGCTGGGTAGATACAATGATCAGCAGGATTTTAGATGTTATGCTCGCTTTCCCTGGAATTCTGTTAGCACTTGCCATTATCAGTGCGCTAGGACCCAGTCTAGTAAATGTCATGATTGCTGTTGGAATATTTTCAGTTCCATTATTCGCAAGGGTAGTGAGAGGCTCTACTATGGAAATAAAAAAACTCGAATATATCGACGCCATTCGTTCATTGGGAGCAAATGATGGGACAATTATTTTTAAGCACATCCTGCCGAATATCCTATCACCTATTATTATTCAAGGAACATTGCGATTAGCAACAGCTATTCTTTCAGCCGCAGGCCTTTCTTTCTTAGGCTTGGGAGCTCAGCCCCCCTCACCCGAATGGGGAACGATGCTTTCCAGCGGCAGAGATTTTCTGTTCAGTGCTCCATATATCGCATTATTCCCAGGACTAGCCATTTCCGTTCTTGTTCTCGGGTTCAACTTATTTGGAGACGGATTGCGTGATGCTTTGGATCCGCGGCTAAAATCATAATGAACAGGAGGAGAAATCATGATATTTTATCTTTTTCGAAGATTACTGGAAATAATCCCAGTCATATTTGGAGTAACACTCGTTGTATTTCTAATTATGCAGATGGTGCCAGGGGATCCAGCAGTATTACTTGCAGGTGAAGGTGCATCGAAAGAAACAATCAATCAAATACGAGAAGAATTAGGTCTCAATGGACCTCTATACATGCAATATGGCGATTATATCCTAAATGTCTTTCAAGGAGACTTGGGAACCTCGTTAAAAAGTCAGCAGCCTGTCCTTCAAGAGGTCCTTGCAAGACTGCCCATTACAATTGAATTAGCGTTCTACAGCATTATGATTACCATTGTCCTTGGAATGGCAGCAGGTATTATCTCGGCAGTAAGACCATACTCTCCCACTGATATTACTGTCATGATTGTGGCCTTATTAGGGATTTCTCTTCCAAGCTTCTGGCTTGGAATGCTTTTAATGTATGTTTTCTCCGTTAAACTGCACCTATTGCCTGTTGCAGGATGGGACAGTATCCTCCACATTATTTTACCTGCCTTTACCCTTGGGTTAGGCGGCGCTGCAATCGTAGCCAGAATGACCCGCTCGAGTATGCTCGAAGTTGTGCGAAAGGATTATATCCGCACGGCTCAAGCGAAAGGTCTAAAAGGATACGTCATTATTTATAAACATGCACTTCGTAATGCTCTAATACCAGTTATCACTGTAGTAGGGCTTCAATTTGGGGCTTTACTTGGCGGAACGGTTTTGATCGAATCCGTTTTTGCCATTAACGGTCTCGGGCGTATGATCGTAGATTCCATACGCATGCGGGATTTGCCAATGGTACAAGGCGGCGTTCTCATTGCCTCCCTCGTCTTCGTTTTTGTTAACTTATTTGTTGATATTTTATATCGATTCTTTAATAAACGAATCGAGCTAAATTAGGAGTGATCTGGTATGAATAACAAAGTTGTGCTGAAAGTAAATAATCTCAAAACCTATTTTTCATCAAAAAAGGGCGTAACCAAAGCTGTCGATGGCATTGATTTTGTTTTGCATGAAGGGGAAACCCTTGGGATTGTCGGAGAATCAGGCTGTGGAAAAAGTATGACATCGCTTTCCATCCTTCGTCTTATCCCTTCTCCCCCGGGGAAAATTGTTGATGGAACAATTAACTTTAAAGGGAAAGATATTTTACAAATGTCTGAGAAAGAGCTGCGTCAGATGAGAGGAAATCAAATTTCGATGATTTTCCAAGAACCAATGACCTCTTTAAATCCAGTTATACCGGTTGGAGAACAAATTGCTGAAGCGATACGGGTTCATCAAAAGCTGTCCAAAAAGGCCTCGTGGAAAAAAGCTGTTGAGATGCTGGATCTCGTTGGGATACCTTCTCCTGATAAACGGGCAAAACAGGAGCCATTTCAGTTAAGCGGAGGAATGCGGCAGCGGGTAATGATTGCAATGGCTCTGGCTTGTAATCCGGAGATATTAATTGCAGACGAACCGACTACAGCACTTGATGTAACTATACAAGCGCAAATCCTGGAATTAATGAAAGATCTTCAAAAGAAATTAAATATGGGCATTATTTTTATCACTCATGATCTTGGTGTTGTTGCTGAATTATGTGACAAAGTTGCAGTTATGTACGCAGGACAGATCGTTGAATACAGTACAACTGAACAGCTCTTTAATAAACCAAAACACCCATACACAATCGGTCTAATGTCCTCTCTGCCCAAATTACATGAAGATCAGGAAGAATTACAAACAATGAAAGGCAATGTCCCATCCCCATACGATATGCCAAAAGGATGCCATTTTTCCCCTCGATGTCCGTCAGCAACAGCGCAATGCCATGAGGAGGAACCATCACTTGCTATTTTAGAAGATGGCAGCCAAATTCGCTGTTTCCTTTATACCCCAGACTCACAAAGAAAAGGAGTGAAAGCAAAATGACAGAAGCGATAGCAGTAAAAAGGCCATTATTAGAAATCAGCGGACTCAAGCAATACTTTCCTGTTAAACGTGAATCTCTGTTTCAGCCCAAACAGGAAGTAAAAGCAGTTGATGACATCAGCTTCACCCTATATGAAGGAGAAACATTAAGTATTGTTGGGGAATCCGGATGCGGAAAATCAACTACCGGCCGTGCCATCCTGCAGCTGGATAAACCAACTGAGGGAGTCGTTAAATATAATGGCATTGACCTAACCAGTCTATCTAAAAGAGACTTAAGAAAAATGAGAGGTGATATTCAAGTTATCTTTCAGGATCCATATGCATCGTTAAACCCGCGTCAAACCGTAAGAAAAATGTTGAAAGAAGCGATGACTATTCAGAAGGTGCTTCCGCCATCACAGCAAGAGCCAAGAATGAAAGAGCTCTTAGATTATGTCGGTCTTCCTCTTGCTTCATTAGACCGTTTACCCCATGAATTCAGCGGTGGCCAAAGACAAAGAATCGGCATCGCCCGTGCGCTTGCAGTTAACCCAAAAATCATCATTTGTGATGAAGCCGTCTCTGCTCTCGATGTTTCCATTCAAGCACAGATTTTGAATTTATTAAAACGGCTTCAAAAAGAGCTGCAATTAACGTACCTATTTATCTCACACGATCTTAGTGTGGTAAGACATATTTCTGATCGGGTGATGGTCATGTATTTAGGGAAGCTTGTGGAGACAGGCTCAAAACACCAATTGTTTCAGGAGCCGCAGCATCCCTATACAAAAGCTTTACTATCAGCAATTCCAGTGGCAGACATTTCAGTAAAGAAAAAAGAGAGAATCATTTTAAAAGGAGATGTCCCTTCTCCTTTTAATCCGCCGTCTGGATGCAAATTCCATACTCGCTGTCCTTTAGCAACAGATCTATGTATAGCTGAACTCCCCCCTATGATTGGCAACGATGGTCATTTTTCCCGCTGTCATTACGTTTAATAGGTGTTTTCAGAATCTTCTTTTTCTACTAGAATAGATACATAATTAGTTCAGGGAGTCCAACAATGATTACACTTGAGTCCTTTTCCTTCTATATCATGATTTGTGTTTTAGCCCCTTTACTTGGGGCTTTTAGCTTATTGTTCTTATTCATTTTTGAGAAAAGATTAGATCAATTAAAAAAGGAAAAAACAGAGTTAATGCTGAAACAGGAGCTTCAAGAAGCAAAATACAATCAGCTTAGCCGTCAAATACAGCCGCATTTCTTTTTTAATACACTGAATGTCATCCTTAGTTTAGCAAGATTAAACAGAAGAGAAGAACTGATTTCTTCCATCGAAGTTCTCTCTAAGTACTTAAAATTCAAATACAAAGAAACAGAACCTTTCATCACGATTGAAGAGGAAGCAAGATACACACAGTACTATCTGGATATTCAAAAAATCCGCTTCAGAGAAAGACTTGAAATCATATGGAAGACAGAGAATGAGGTTTTAAGCGCCCTTATCCCCCCTTTTTTATTGCAGACTCTTGTTGAGAATTCTTTTAAACATGGATTAGAAAAGACACCCGGCAATGTCAAATTAATCATCTCTATTAGAGAAGAAAACGAACATATTCAATTAGATGTATGGAATACCTCTTCTCCTGATGTTGATTGCGCATCTTATCAGGAAGACGATGAAATAGGCTTAGGCCTATTGAATATTCAAAAAAGGCTGCAAATGCTGTTTCCGCTAAAACAGACCTATCTTAAACTGCAGCAAGAAGAGCATGGGACAAACGTTCAAACTCTCTGGCCAAAATTATTGATAGAAGATCGCTATAATTTCCTAAAGGAGAGTTAGACATGCATATCCTACTAGTCGATGATGAACCCCTTGAATTAGAACAACTCGAATATATCATTCAGCACCGATTTCCTTATTGGACAATTCATAAAGCAATCGATGCATCTAAAGCACTAAAAGTGATTCATGAACATCCTATATCACTTGCTCTTCTGGATATTCAGCTGCCAGGTAAATCCGGCATTGATCTTGGTCTTGAATTAAAAAGTCAAAAAAAACTGGACATCGTGATGGTAACGGCTTTTCAATCGTTTGATTATGCGCAGGCTTCCATTCGTTTAGGAGCAAAAGATTATATTACCAAGCCGATTATTGAAGAAGAGCTGTGCAAGATATTAGAGAACTATCAGCATTCGGATGTTCAATCACACATCATTCAAGAAGCAATAAATATTATCCATGAACAATATAGCCAAAAACTCTCCCTCTCCTTTCTGGCGAATCAAATCCATATCAACAGTGCCTATTTAAGCAGGAAGTTTCACGAAGAAATGAAAATCAGTTTCTCTGAATATCTAAATGAGTATCGAATTGAAATGGCGAAACAATTACTGCAGGATTCAGAGAAATCCATATCTTCTATTTCAGAAGAGTGCGGATTTAACAGCCAGCATTATTTTAGCGTTTTATTTAAAAAACAGACTGGTTTATCACCGAGAGAATACAGGCTAAGAGAGAAGGTTTAACTATGAAGCAGGGAGTCTATCAACATTATATTCAAGGAGGCATTAAATTTGGGATTGCATATGGCGTCGTTTCTCTTTTAGCGAGATGGATTACAGGCAATACCATTCTTTCATCACCGGAAACGCTTGTTAAATATGGACTTTTAGGAGGGGTGGGCTACGCATTAATGGGAGCCTTTGCGCTCTTTTCTTTTGGCTGGATCGCCCCTATCATACGAGAACGGTTTCCAGATGCCATGACAATTGGCGATGTCTTAACGACAAGGCTCAAGGGGAATTCCTACTGGTTTGTGATGATAGTTTTATTGATTACAAGTGTTGACTCCCTTTTTATCCAGTCCCTTGGAGCAGGTATATTGCTTCATTTGCTGTTTGACATTCCTGTTTTTGCTGGGCTGTTCATTTTTTTTGTTTACTGCTTTTTACTTGGAGGAATAGGCGGCATGAAGAAAATCCATCAATTTGAGGGGGTACATATTTCCCTTATTTTTGCTGCTATTATTCTTATACCCGTTTATTTTTTTATCCAAGAAGGGATTTTTCCTGTTTATGATGGCCTTCATCTCTATCATCCCTACTTATTATTTCTCAAAAACAGTTCTGTCACCCCCTTTGTCCTGACTGCTCTATTAATTGGATTTGGGCAGGTCTTGATTGATAGAGCAAGCTGGCAGCGACTCTATCTTATTGAAAAAAAGAAAATCAGAACGACCTTCATGATGTCGGGTATCATTTGGGCAACTATCCCCATTGCCTTTTCCGGAATGATTGTTATAGCTATTTTCAGTGAAGGTTATGAAAACCTCTACTCCGTTCTGTTCAAGCTCATCGATAAAATGGACTCATTATTTTTATTAGCGCTATTTATCGGGTGCTGTTTTAGTGCTCTCGCCTCTACAGTAGCTGCAGAACTGCATTCAACGGCAATTATGATAGTCCGAAATATTCTTACTATCAAATTCAATTGGAACGAACGTACCCAGCTGAAAAATTCTTACATCGCTGCAGGTGTTCTCTCTCTGGCACTGTTTGCTATTAGTTCATTCCTGTCTCCCAGTTTACTTGAGCTTATTTTCTTTTTTGGGCAAGTCTATGCATCCATTATCCCAACAATGGCGGCAGTCATTTTCTATCGCAAGGAAATTCCTGCTTACCTGCCATATTGCTCATTAGCTGGCTGGGCGGCGGGGACGGCAGCTCTTTTTTATCAATCGTCTATTGCCTCTATCTGGATTAGCTTTGTCACGGCAAGTATATTGGTCTTTTTATATCTTATGGGAAATCAGGCAAAGTATTTATATCGCGGAACTGGCTGAGAATAAGCCGCTCTCTATCCTTTCCCATACCCGAGTTGTGTTTTGAATGATTTTTCCAAATAGACCATAACAGCAAGAATGAGGACGAAATGGATCCAGTTTCCTTGTTAAAATTGGAACATCCAAAACATTAGGAGGCTGTAAAATGAACAAAATAAATACGTTTAATGAGCTCCACTCAACAGAAGATTTATTATTTTTAGGCAATGCCTGGGACCACCTGTCTGCTTTGGCACTTGAAAAAGCAGGGTTTAAGGCAATTGGCACGACAAGCTTTGGAATTGCCCGTTCCCTTGGATTTGCAGATGGTGAAAACATTGATTTTGATAGTCATTTAAAGATGATTAAATTGATTGCGGTTTCTGTTAAAATCCCCGTATCTGCAGACATTGAGGCTGGCTATGGAGGAGACATAGATACAATCGTTTCTAATGTGTTAAGAACAGCTGATGCAGGTGTCGCAGGTATTAACATTGAGGATTCACTGAAGAAACAAAAGGGGCTTAAAGAAGTTGAGCAGCACAGCCGCTTATTGTCAAAGATGAGAACAGAGTTAGATCGTGCCGGCTTTGAAGGATTTTATATTAATGCCCGAATCGATACGTATCTTCAAAAGGAACATCCACTTTTGGAAACAATCGATCGGGCAAAGGCATACGCAGAAAGCGGAGCCAGCGGAATTTTCGTTCCCGGTTTGTCAGTAGATGAAGAAATAAAAGAAATTGTCTTTCATGTAAACGCCCCGCTAAATATTTTATCTTTACCCGGGCTAACGAATTGTAATAAGCTTAAAGAATTAGGAGTTAAACGCTTCAGCTTCGGAAATGCGCTATCGGACAAAATGATCTCTTTATTAGAAATGAATGCAGCTCACTTATTAGAGTATAGCGATACTGCACACTTATATGAGAAATAACCTGGATGCGGGGTGCTCTATCATGCCGGATGTCAACCTTTCTTTTGAAGAAAAATGGGAGAAAATCATTGCTTGTGATCAAACATATGATGGGTTATTTTTTACGGCAGTGAAAACAACTAAAATCTATTGCCGTCCTTCTTGCCGATCCAGAAAGCCTAAAAAAATAAATGTTGAATTTTACAATGACCTAATAAGTGCAGAACAAGCCGGATTTCGTGCTTGCAAGAGATGTCAGCCAGAAATAGATCACTCTCCACATATTGCACTTGTCAGAAAGGTTATTGCTTTCCTGGTAAACAATTATAATCAAAAGCTCCAATTACAGGATATTGCAGCTCATGCCGGGGTAAGTACGTTTTATCTCGAACGGCTGTTCAAACTGGAAACGGCTGAAACTCCACGAACCTATTTAGAAAAAATAAGAGTCGACAAGGCCGTTCATCTTCTGATAAACACAGACAAAAATAATCTGGATATTTGCTTTGAGACTGGGTTCCAAAGTCCTTCAAATTTTTACAAGGTATTTCGCCGCTTGAAAAATTGTTCGCCAAGTGAATATCGAAACCTTTCCAGCTAAAGAGCTTGAAGGAACCAAAATCAAAAGGCTCTGCCTTTTTCAGGTAAAGCCTTTTGAGTGAATAGATACGAATGGAATTTATAGCTGTTTCTCCGCTTTTTGCAGTAAAACGTTGGCCAGTTCCGATAAGCTTTCAGTCGTTTTATTAATTTCTTGAATGGAATCAACAATTGCGTCCAAATCCACTTTATTCCGCCCAAACATTTCCGTGTAATTCTCCATCTCCATTTTTACAGTTACCAGACCGCTTCTAACTTGTGCAATTTGAGATTGAGAGGTTTGAGTTGAATCGTTCATCGAACTCATGATAGAGACAATCGTATCCATATGCTTATTGCTGTTTGATATTAATGAGTTTATCTCGTTGCTCGTTCTTTTAGAATCTTCCGCAAGCTTTCTGACTTCACTAGCTACAACAGCAAAGCCTTTTCCATGATCCCCTGCCCGTGCAGCTTCAATTGATGCATTTAGTGCCAGTAAATTCGTTTGATCTGCAATGCCTTCAATTTCTTTCGTCATTCTCGTAATTTGATCTGAAATGCCTTTAAGGTTGCCGATGCCTTCAAGAGAGTTTTCCACTTTTTCAATAACCTCTCCAAACGCTGAAACCATTTCGTCCATCTGTTCTTCGTTCTTGTTCGTCAAATTCAGGAGGTTTTTGCTGCTCTTTTGAGTTGATTGAATTTCTTCCCGGATTTGTTCGGCCTTTGAGCTTGTATCGTTCATAGTAGAGTCTGTAAGTTGAACAGATGCGGCCATTTCCTGGCTGATGGAAGACAGCTCCCGTTGAAGGTTTACATTTTCTTCATTCAGATCATTCAGCTCATTCATTCTTTTTTGCATATATTGATCAACTACAAGCTGTGAATCCAGATTTATGGCATGTGTAATAGCCAGCAGGGCCACAGAGAGTTTTTGAGGCTCATTTTGAAGCACCTGAATGACTTTTGGAATCAGCAGGGAGCTGAATGCCGAGTATGTCGCCAAAAACCATGTAACAGGCAAGTGAGCACTGTTATGCGTTCCGCCGATACGGTATCTCATCTCAAAAAATCGTTCATCCATTTCACCGCTCAGCAGACTTTTAAAATAATCAGCAAACACTGATTTTAAGCGCGCTCTGGTCGAATGATCCATATCAATCCTGCTTAATACAGGCTGTTTATATAAGTGATTCAGCACTGTTTCAAGGATCTCATCAAGCAGCGGCATAACAACAGGGTTCAGTTCTTTTAATGTTTCGAGCTGTTCATTGGTATAACCCATGTAAGCAAGCCTCGAAGACAATTCTTTATCTTCAACAAATACTATATGTTTATTATCAGGAAACCCCATGACCGGATTAAATGGTTCTGCCGTCTGTTTTTTTGAGAATAGTGTCAGCATGCTCGTACCCCTTATTTTCAATTAGTTATAAAAATGACATTCTATCCTTACTATCGGCATAAAAAGATAAAACTAAAGTCCCAAATCTTTTTATTGTCTGCAAAAAAAAAGCACAAATCTTTTGCGATCTGCACTTTGTCCTCACTCTATGTATCCCTGCAAGCCTTATTGTACAAGGGAATGCTTAAATGCATAAATAACGGCTTGTGTGCGGTCTTGCACGCCAAGCTTGCTTAAGATATTGCTTACATGTGTTTTCACTGTTTTTAATGCTATAAATAACTCATCTGCAATTTCCTGATTCGTTTTTCCTTCTGCAACGAGCAGCAGAATCTCCATTTCCCTGGCGGTCAGCTCATCATGAGGGTTATGAACAGGTTTTTGACGCATTTTCATCATCATTTTCCCAGTGACCTCTGGTTCAAGAACAGATTGTCCATGAAAGGTATTCCGGACTGCATTTGCGATTTCGCTTGCTTTAGATGTTTTCAGCATATAGCTTGTCGCACCTGCTTCTAGAGCAGGATATACTTTTTCATCGTCCAAAAAGCTTGTGACAATAATGATTTTGGCTTCCGGCCAGTTCTCGATGATTTGTCTGGTCGATTCAATCCCGTCCATTCCTTCCATGACAAGATCCATTAAGATAATGTCAGGCCGGAGCTCGAGCGCAAGTTCGATTGCTTTAAAGCCGTTATCAGCTTCACCGACTACTTCGATGTCGCTTTGAGCGGCTAAATAGGATGACACACCAATCCGCACCATTTCATGATCATCTACAAATAAAACTTTAATCATTATTCTCACCCCTTACAATTGGTATTTTAACCTCAAGCTTCGTTCCTTTTCCGGGGAAGCTCACTATTTTCATCGTGCCTCCAAGCAGTGCTGCACGTTCGTGCATATTCTGCAGACCATAGCTTCCTGTCTTAGCTGCATCTACTTTAAATCCTACTCCATCATCCATCACTCTAAGCAAAATCAGTTCATCCCGTTGAATAAAAAGCACTTCAAGTGTTTCTGCTTTTGAATGGCGCAGTGTATTTGAAACAGATTCCTGCAGAATGCGGAAAAGGTGATCTTCAATTCCTTTATCAAGCTTCATCTCTTCCATTTTCCATGAGATCTCCATCGGAACCTTCTGCTGCAGCTCTTCTAACAGCTCCTGCATCCCTTCATGAAGCGTTTTCCCCTTTAGGGCGGCCGGTCTGAGATGCAAAAGAAGAGCCCTCATTTCCAGCTGAGATTGATGAATCATCTGCTCGACCATGCTTAATTGTTTATTTTCTGCCTCACTGCGATGATCAGCTGATTCATTGACTGCCGACATCATCATGGATGCGGCAAAAAGCTGCTGACTGACAGAATCATGAAGCTCCCTTGCAAGCCTGTTGCGCTCTTCTGAAACAATTTTTTGAATGCGCTTTTCCTGCTCTTCCGCTTTTTCATTTGCAAGCTTTTGAGAAAGCTTTGTTTGCTCTGTCATGTGCTTTTGAAGATTGCGCAGATGAATCCAGATTTTTTCAAACTCTCCTGACTTTCGGCTAAAAGCGCCATCTACATACTTTCCCTGCTCCAGCTGTGAAAGTCCATCCGACAGCTGTGCAATATCGCTTCGCAGAAAAATCCCCGAGAGAAAGCCGAGAAACAAGCCAATTAAAAGACTGACTGCAGGAACGAAATAGATAAAAGGAAGATCCAGCATTTCGCTTTCCCATAAAATGCTCCAGTCATCAAGCGGAAACATAACAAAAAAACTGGCAGATAAGAAGATGAGAACGGAAAAAGAAATGGCTGCACCTAACGCCATTTGCCGAAAAATGCTGCTCATATCCTTTTCACCTCTAGATCACCAACTATCGAAGATGTCACCACTTTTACCTTTTGCACGGCATCCTCGTAGCCTTTTGTCTGATACGAAACAACCTGATTAAAAACCTTTGGCTCACGATGTTCAAAGATGGATACAGCTCCGGCCCATGAAGAATGCTGAAAAGCTGCATCAAGCTCATAAGGGAGAAGGATTTTCACATTTCCGATGACATTCCGGATGACAATGATGCATTCTTCCTTCGGCAATACGGTGTTGCTGAGATCGATGATCGTGTCTCCGATTCCGCTTTGGATATTAATATCATTCCATTCATAGATTTCTTCTGCAGAAGTCTGCTGGCCAAAAACGTTGTTGCCGAACAGTGGTTTCTTATAAACAACATCTTCTTTTTGCAGAGAAATGGATTCTTTTATTTCAGGTGTAATAACGGCTGGCTTTTTTTTAGACTGCCTGTATTGAAACAATAAATAAATGGCGAAAGCGAAAATCAAAAATTTTACTGCCCATAAATTCATGACCGTGATAACCAAACTAATTAAGCCAAACCAAAAGAGAAGTTTTCCCGTTTTCCTGGCAAGGCGTTTTTTCCCAAGATATATGCAGATTGATGAGAAAAACAGAAAAAAGATAAGCCCTCCATGATCAAATAGGACTTCAAGCATAAGCAGCACGATTCCAATGAGTAAAATATACGTCATCATATCAGCGTTCGCTTTTTTGAGCATATGGGCTTACCTCCTTCCGTCCCAATTTTGTTTTAAAAAGGCGCAGAAATCTACGCCTTCTTTAGAATACCATGTTTTTATTGTGCAATAGAATCTTCTTTTTTAAGTTCTTTTTCAAGCTGTGCAATTCTGCCATCAATTGTATTGCGGTGATAGCCTGTATTGACCTGATGCTCTAAGCGCTCAAGATAGTTTTCCATCTCATCAAAGCGGCCATACGAACCTGCTGAATAGCTGCTGCTGTCTAATACTTTGTTCATGCGGTGAGTGGCGCGTGCTGTATTTTCACGGCCCATCAGTTCCATGCGCTTGATATACATGTCCTTTAGTTTATGCTTCATTTCTTCATACTTGCGTTCAAGATCCTCTAATTGACGAGTCACTTCTTTTAGGGATTCGCTCAGTCTTACTGTACGCTCCTGATACTGTTCATGTTCTCTCACTGCAAATTCATGCAGTTCTGTCTCGCCGGCCTGTGCCGCAATTTCTGCCTGGCGCTTGCGTTTTTCAGTAAGGTGCTCTGCCTGCTTATATTCGCGTGTGAATTCTTCTTTTAATAAATACTGTCTTTCCACAAGCTTTCGGACCTTATCAGTTTCCTGCTCGCATTCTCTTAAGTATTGATTCAGCAAAGAGATTGGGTTTTTTTTCTCTTTTTGATCTAGAATTTCGTGAAAATCTGCCGTGATTGTTTCCTTAATTCTTGTAAACAAATTACTCATTTTTTACCTCTCCTCTTTCAATTATTGATTTTTTTTCATTTCTGCCCATTGTCTTTCAAAATTTGTGAATGGGTCGTTTGATTCTTCTTTAAAAGCAGTCTTTTCTTTCTTATTCCATTTCTTATAGACAACATAAAGGATGTAAGCTGCGACTGCACCAAGTACGGCTGGAAGATTTGATGCCGACGCACATAAGGCAATGATTCCGGCGATTGCCCAGAAAACTTTCATTCCAGTTGAATCAGTCTTCATGAATCCTTTATACGAGTAATAAAGGATAACCAGGCTGATGGCCAGTGCCAGCATTGGGGCAAGATTTGCAAGCAGGACTATGGCTGCAATTCCCCCTGCGATCAATAAACCGAATTTTTTCATTTTCTGTTCCTCCTTTCTATATCTCTATCCTACCTTCCCTGCGATTTTCTCATAACGAGCCTGAGCTTTATTTTGAACTCAGACTTGAGGCGTAGCAGTCCATGAGACTGGCATGATTCAACAAGATTTCGCCTAATATATTAAATTTTTATATAATTTTAAAAATTCCCTCTTGTCCAATACTTCTTTCCTTGTTATCATAATGAACATTCAACTATGTAACTACAGGAGGCATTTTAGTGAAAAAGCAATATTTTATTGGATTACTTATTTTTATCCCATTATTACAGGTTATCTTGCTTCCTTTCGTAAACAGGATCGATCCGATCATACTCGGGTTGCCGTTCCTTCACTTTTGGCTCTTCCTATGGATTGCCCTGACTCCTTTATGTACGTGGGGAATCTTTAAAATCCAAAAGAATCAGGGAGGTCATGAATGATGCAGCAGGGAAATGTGACAGCACTAAGTATTACGATTTTCATCATTTTAACGGTTGTATTAATTGGATTTATAGCCGGACGTGATAAAGCATCGAGAAGCTCTGTTGAAGAGTGGTCAGTTGGAGGCAGAAAATTTGGAGGACTGCTTGTCTGGTTTTTAGTAGGTGCTGATCTATACACCGCTTATACCTTTCTTGGTTTGACCAGTACAGCATTTCAGGCCGGGAGCATTGCCTTTTTCGCGATTCCTTATTCGGTGCTCGCGTACTTTATCGCTTATTTTTTCCTTCCGAAGCTCTGGAAGGTGGCAAAAGAATTTCAGCTGACAACACTCGCCGATTATGCACGCGAACGCTTTGACAGCAAGCTGCTTTCGTCGTTAATTGCCATCGTCGGCGTACTTATGCTGATTCCTTATATTGATTTGCAGCTCAGCGGTATTATGGACACATTGCGTGTTGCCGGAACTGGATATATCAATGTAACCGTCGTTGTTATTACCTCTTTTTTCTTAGTTGCACTGTATACTTTCTTCAGTGGAATCAAAGGTCCAACATACACAGCCATTATTAAAGATGTTCTTGTATGGGCCATTATGCTTTTCATGGTTGCATCTCTTCCAATTATTCACTTCGGGGGATGGACACCGATGATCGATAAAGTAGTGACAGAGGCTCCGCAGCTTTTAACAATCCCTGAATCAGGACCAAAAGGGCTGATGTGGTTCTCAAGTGCGGCAGTCGTCTCGTCTCTTGCCCTGTTTATGTGGGCTCATGCTGCTACAGGTGTATTTACAGCAAGAAGCGCAGATGCCATCCGTAAGAATTCCATATTTTTGCCTTTATATAATGTCGTTTTAATTCTTGTCATCTTCATAGGATTCATTGCTTTTCTTGTTCTGCCGGGAGATACGGATCCTCGTTTTGCACTGCTGACGCTGATTCAGACATCCTATGGCGGTGTTGCACAGGGCCTCGCTTATTCAACAATTGCCCTTGCTTCTCTCATTCCATGCTCCATTATGGCAATTGGCGCATCGAATTTATTCGCTAATAATATCTATAGAGATTTAATTAATCCCCGGGTAAAACCGGCAAAGCTGACAATGATTACAAGAAGCATGGTTTTTCTAGTAATCGGATTAGCCTTAATCTTTGGATTATTATTTCCGACTGCTCTAGTATCCCTGCAGCTGCTTGGGGTATCAGGAATGGTTCAGATTTTCCCTGCCATCGTGCTCAGCCTCTTTTGGCAAAAGCAGACGAAGGAAGCAACCATTATCGGTCTCATCGTAGGACTCGTGGTAACATTCACAGTATATGGAACAGGCCTTTCGTTTGGAGTTTATGAAGGTTTCTGGGGATTATCAGCTAACTTCTTAACTCTATTCATCTTAAATCCGATTTTTTCAGCAAAAACAAACCATGTTGCCCATTTCCTTTTTAAGGATAAAAAGCAGCATGAACCTATCAGAAAAGGCGCTTAACAAAAAACAGGTACATCCAAGAGATGTACCTGTTTTTTGTTTTATTACCTTTACAAAGAATTGGATTTCACTTCGTTCCCAATGCGTTTGAAATGCAGAAGGTGCATGCTGTGAAATCAGATAACACAACGGTATTAATGGAGAGATCTTCACTGTGTTGAATTTATCCGGCTTTTTTCTGTTTATATCCGGATTCCCTATTTTTATCGGGCACTATCCGATATTCCATACAAAAAACAGCCGGTCACAGCCCTTTTAATAAAGTGGTTTCCTTAATTGGCAATAAGGGGATAATAAAAAGAAAAGTGCAATATTAAGGAGGCTGTCCCCATTATGAATTTATCTGGTAAAGTAGCGATTGTTACTGGCGCAAGCTCCGGCATTGGTGAAGCTGCCGCGATAAAACTTGCAGAACAGGGAGCAAAAATAGCTCTTTTGGACATAAAAGAGGAAAATGCCAAAAAAGTGAAATCTGCGATTGAAGCAAAAAACGGAGAGGCCATCATTATTGAGTGTGATGTATCCGATGCAAAACGAATGGAGAGCAGCTACAAAAAAGTCATCAGCACGTGGGGGCAAATCGATATCGTGTTTGCAAACGCGGGGATCAACGGCAGATGGACCCCGATTGAGGATCTTACTCCAGAGGACTGGGATCAAACAATCAACACGAATTTAAGGAGTACATTTCTGAGTGTCAAATATGCGATTCCGTATATGAAAGAAAAAGGCGGAAGCATTATCATTACCAGCTCTATTAATGGCAACCGCTTATACAGAGGATTTGGCCGGTCAGCTTACAGCACGTCAAAAATAGGCCAGGTCGGATTTGGAAAAATGGCTGCCCTGGAGCTTGCAGGTTATAAAATCCGCGTCAATATGATCTGTCCTGGAGCCATTGAAACAAACATCGGCAGCAATACCTTTGCAGAAGAAGAAAACATAAAAAAGGTAGAGATTCCAGTCGAGTTTCCAGAGGGTGAGCAGCCTTTAGAAAAGAAAGCAGGCTCGCCTGAACAAGTGGCAGATCTAGTTTATTTTCTTGCATCCGATTTATCCAGTCATATTACTGGCACAGAAGTCTATATTGATGGAGCAGAATCATTGCTTTAACCTGCAGCACCTTCTAAACAGAAGGTGTTTTTTTCGGATAAAAATGCCTGATTTGGACCAAAATAAACCTCTAATCTGTACTAAAGGAGGGTTAACCTTGACTAACCGCAACGATAATCGTGAATCGAAGAACAAATATCCCAACAACAAGAAGCAGGATACTGAATTCTCAAAAGAAATCAACATCCGAAGTGAAGAAACGAAAAAAGATTTGAAAAAATAAGCAAGCAAACAGCCCGAAAAGAAAATTTTTCCGGGCTGTTTGCTTATACTTATTGCTGCTTCGCATTTTCTATTTCTTCAACCATAAGCGAGAGTTCTTCCCAGCGCTCCATTGTTGCTTCAAGCTCCGCATCAATAGCCTGCTGCTGCTCCATCAGCTGCTGAATTTTCCCGTAATCACTGCCGCTTGAAGCGATTTGGCCTTCAAGATCTTCTCTTTTTTCTTCCAGTTCCGCAATCTTATCTTCAATAACGTCCCATTCTTGCTGCTCTTTATAGGAGAGTTTTTTTCTCTGCTTCGGAGCTGCCGCCGTTTCCTGAACTTTAGGAGCTGGTGCTGCACTTTCAGCTTCCTTCATTCTTTTTCTTGTTTCCATGTAATCTGAATAGCTTCCCTGGAATCGGAGAACCTTGCCGCTGCCTTCAAAAACAAGGAGATGATCCACTACACGGTCAAGAAAATAGCGATCATGGGAAACAGTGACGACAACGCCAGGGAATTGATCAAGATAATCCTCGAGGACGCTGAGTGTTTGAGTGTCTAAGTCATTTGTAGGCTCATCAAGAAAGAGAACGTTTGGCTCCTGCATTAATACCTTGAGCAAATACAATCTGCGGCGCTCTCCGCCTGATAGCTTGCGGATGTATGTCCACTGCATCGATCTTGGAAACATGAAGCGCTCAAGCATTTGCTCTGCTGTAATCGTTTGATGATCAACTGTCTGCACAACTTCCGCGACTTCTTTTATATATTCAACGACGCGCAAATCTTCATCCATTGCCTCATGATCCTGAGTATAATAGCCGATTTTGACGGTTTCGCCAATTTCAACCTTGCCGCTGTCAGGCTGAATGCGTCCTGCAATGATGTTTAATAGTGTCGATTTCCCGCTTCCATTAGGTCCGATGATTCCAAGTCTCTCCCCGGGAACCACGAGATAATCTACATTTGTCATTAAGGTACGGTCCTGAAAAGCTTTTGAAACACCTTCAAGCTCAATTACTTTTTTTCCAAGTCTTGTTGACCCGATGGCAAAATCAACGCTATGTTTTGCTGCCGGTCCTTCCTGATCCTGAAGGTCTTCCACACGTCCAATGCGTGCTTTTTGTTTTGTTGTCCGGGCTTTAGCGCCGCGTCTCAGCCAGGCAAGCTCTCTGCGCAGCAGATTTTGGCGCTTGCTTTCAGACTGCTCGGCATTGAATTCACGCTCTGCTTTTTTCTCAAGAAATACTTCATAGTTTCCCTCATAAACATACAGCTTGCCATTTTCTAATTCGAAAATTTGGTTTGTTACCCGGTTAAGGAAATAACGATCATGGGTCACGAGAAGAATAGAGCCTTTGTATTGTGCTAAAAAAGTCTCAAGCCATTCGATCGTTTCATTATCCAGATGGTTTGTAGGCTCATCCAGAATCAGCAGATCTGCTGGCTGAATCAAAGCTTTTGCAATTGCAACACGTTTCTTTTGACCGCCGGATAAAAGCCTTACTGGCCTTGCAAAGTCGGAAATGCCGAGACGGGTCAAAACGGTTTTGGCAACCGTACTCGCTTCCCACGCGTCGTTTTCATCCATTTTTTGCTGCATTGAAAGAAGCTTGGACTGTTTTTTTTCATTAGACGGATCTGCTTCCAGTTCTGAAAGAGCAAGCTCATAATCACGCATTGCCCGCATGATCAAGGAATCCCCGTAATAGATCTGTTCAAGGACTGTCAATTCTTCCTCAAGCACAGGCTGCTGCGGAAGGTATTCAATATGAAACGAATTGGCATGAATCATTTTTCCTTCTTCAACAGTCTCTAGTCCTGAAAGATATTTCAAAAGGGTTGATTTCCCTGTCCCGTTTGTCCCGATTAATCCAATTCTCTGCCTTTCAGCAATTGAAAATGAAATATGATCAAACAAAGTCTTTTCGCCATATGTTTTATATAAATTCTCTACAGAAAGAATGCTCATTTATTTATCCGCCCTTATATAATGTTTCATTATATTGTACAGCAGTTAGATGCACAAAAACTAGCATAAGATATTTTCCATTCCTATGTGACTGACAAGCTTGGATAAATCCCGATAAACTTCTCATCCTTTTTCTACAGGAATCCGCAAATAACCTGATTTATTTCCAAGGAAATGTCGAACTCAGCCTTTTTCCATAAAAAAAGAGAGACACATGATCCCTCTCTCTTACTTATTTTGTTCAACATTCAGCTCGATTAAATTCCCGTCTGGATCACAGCAGTATATTTGATCAAAACCGCTCACTCCATTTTTGTCTTCCCGATATTCAATATGATGTGAAATAAGCCAATCAACAGCAGTTTGATATTCGGCAATCCTCAATGCAAGATGTCCTTCTCTGGAATTCAGGGTATAATTCTTTCTCAGTGTTTGCGATTCTTCATCAACAATTAGATGAATTTGCTGTGAGCCGATTTCATACCACGCGCCATCAGAATCAAAAGGCGGTCTTTCGATTTCTTTTAAGCATAATACATTTTCATAAAAATGCTTTGCCATCTCAAGATTTGTCACTGCCAGGCTGACATGCTGAATGGATTCATTGATTATCATCATACACACTCCATTGCTATTATAATGTATTTCCTTCTGCTGGAATTGGATGCTTGGCCAGGAGTCTCGCCATGTGAACTAAATTTAAGCTCATTGTTCTCGTATTCTTAATCGTAAACGCATTTTCTTTTCCCGCTTCCATGTAGGAAGGTCCCGGCCCGGCTTCTCCAACCCAATACACATCCACATTAGGCGGGATAAGAAATCCGATATGCTGCAGGCCGTATAAAATGGAACGGGCTGCTTCCTTCGCGCCATCTTCATTGCCTGTTACAGCAACGCCCCCAACCTTATTATAATAAATAGACTGTCCTTTTTCATTCGTTTCACTGCTTGATGCGTAAAGTCTTTCCATAACAAGAGAAGCAATGCTGCTCTTTTCTCCAAGCCACAGTGGAGTTCCGACCACAACGATATCAGCATCGGCTATTTTTTTCAAAATCAGCGGCCAATCATCGCCCCTGCCCATATCTTCTGACATGCCATATGCAATATTGTAGTCCGCAATTCGCAATTCTTCTGTTTGAACATCTTCATTCTGCAAATGTTTTTGAGATTGTCTCATTAAGGATTCTGTGTTGGAGGGTTCGTTTCCTTTTTTTAAAGAACAATTCAAATAGAGAGCTTTCAGCATGATTTAGTCTCCTTTTTGGTTTCATTTATAGTAATCTATTTGCCTTTTTCTTATTCCATCAAACATAAAAAGCCTCCCGATGCTGCTTGGGAGGCCTCTGATATTTACTTAGTTCCAGATGGATTCAGCCCATTCTGGATGATCTATAAATGGATTGCGGTTATTTTGATAGTCTTTATAGATGATGTCATTTCTTCTTCTTTCGCGTGCATCTACTGGATCTTCTCTGTGCCATTCAAGCAGAACAGACATTTTTCCATGCAGCGGAGCAGTTCCATTGTTTACATTGTTGTTCAGCTCAAGATCCAGCTCACCGCTGTCACCTTCATAACGGACCGCCATGTAAAATAACATTCTGGCCACATCACCTTTAACAGCGTCTCTCGGCTCCCATGAATCAGAGTCATAATAGTTGCCTAAAGCTTCAGAGTGCTGTGTTCCTCCGTTATCAAAATCAAGATTGCCTCTTGAGCTGTTTACTGAAACATCAGTTGGTCTTAAATGATGGATATCGGTCCCGGCACCGGCACTTGTTCCAAAGTCGCCATGTGATTTCGCCCAAACGTGCTCTCTATTCCAATCATTCACATTTCCGCCGTTTGTAAGCTTGCTTTGTGAACGTCCTGTATAAAGCAGAATGACGTTGTTCGGATTGTTTGTGTCTTCATCTGTGTTTCTAAGTGCTTCCCAGACATTGTCATAAGAAAGCTCTCTGTGATCGTCTATAATATTATGAAGTTCCGTCTTTAAAGCTTCGCCTGTTTTCCCTATAGCAGACTGATAATATGTGTCATCATAAGGAGGTGGCTCTATAGGGTCTGTCGGGTCTGTCGGGTCTGTCGGGTCTGTCGGGTCTGTTGGGTCTGTAGTTCCAGATTGTTTTTCCATAGCTGTCGCACCCGTTATTCCAGTGTGAGAAAAATAGGCTGCAAGTTTACCTGTTACTTTTATTTCCGTGCCTTTTAGAGAAGGGTTCGTTTTCAAACCAAATTGTGTTCGGAACGAGGATGGAATTTGGACATAAATCATTTTAGATGTACTTGTTTCTGACGGTGAATCTGCGAGTGCAAGTGCATAATCATTCGGATAATTGGATGTCACTACCGTGTTAGTTGCAGTCGGCTGTCCCACAACGTATCCATTAACCGTTTTAACAGAACCAGTTTGATTGGCATTTGCCTGAGCTACTGAATACGGTGCTGTCCAAGTGCCGTCTCCAGTTGAAGCTTGTGAAGGAGAGACTTGAAACACAGGAATAAAAAAACTAAGCATAAGTGTCAGTTTTACGATAATTGCAGCATGTTTGTTTTTAAGCAAAATGGTATTCCTCCTCATTTTTCTGATTATCACGAAAATAGAATACTATGGAAACATTAACTATTTATGATGATTTTGTAAATTTGTGTCATAATCCTGCTTTTTTGCAAAAGATGATAGAATGAGACTAGTGCCCCCTAAACCTAAAAGCACAAAAAAATACACCTCTGTCTGAAGTGCATCTTTTCTTCCTATTAATAATTTTGATCTTTCATATGACCAGCCTTGCGTTTGTTTTTTCGTTTTACTCCAATTGCGACAAAAACAAGTACGACAAACAGCAGGATTATTCCGATATTTAAGAATCCGCCTATAAAAAGGAAGAAGTCCTTTAAAAATTCACTCATTTATTATCACCTCTTTTCCCTTTTTACCCCTATGCGCAGATTAAAAACCCTTGTACAGAGAGTTTGAATGAATAGAAAAGAGGTCTCAGTTTAAAATGACAAAGTTCTTCCATTCATACGGCAGAAGCGATTGGTACTTATCGGTTAAGAAACGGTCATCTACCAGCACAATGGTTCCGGTATCTTTTTCAGAACGAATCAGTCTTCCACCTGCCTGAAGCACTTTGTTCATCCCAGGGAAAACATAGGCATAATCAAACCCGTTTTTTCCCGTCTGCTGAAAATAAGCTTTCATAATGTTTCTTTCAAAGCCTATCTGAGGCAGGCCTACTCCAACAACGATGACCCCATTTAACCGGTTGCCTATCAGGTCAACACCTTCAGAAAAGATCCCGCCCATTACGGCAAATCCAATCAGTGTCGTGCTGCTGTTTTCTTGAAAGGCAGCTAAAAAAGCTTCTCTCTCCGCTTCCGTCATCTGAGGCTGCTGAATCATCATTTCAAAAGGCGGATTCACCTCTGTCAAAGATTCATATACTTCCTTCATATAAACGTAAGAAGGAAAAAAGATAAGGTAGTTTCCGCCCCGTTCTTCAAGCAGCTGCATAACCAGATCAGAAATCGGCTTCTTGCTTTTTTCCCTGTCGTGATATCTGGTAGAAAGCGGCTTGATATAGACATCTAAGTTTTCCCTGGTGAATGGGGAGGGAATTTTCACTTGATAATCGTCTGAAACTCCTCCAAGCATGTCCATGTAAAAATGGAGGGGAGAGAGTGTGGCTGAAAAGTGGATACTTGAGCGAAACGGTTTTTTCACCTGCTGCAGAAGATAGGATGGATCAAGGCACAGAAGTTTAATCACAGCCTCACTTCGATCTGCTGCCACTGTTGTTACATACCTCTCATCATAGAGCTTGGACATTTTCACAAACGTCTGAGCCTGAAAATAACAATCTAACAGAAGCTGTGATTGACTGCCCATTAAAAGCTCTTTTTCTGCGTCTGAAATAAATGGTTCCAGCTGCTCAATTAGCTCATTAGGGACATTCTCCATCAGCATCGCATGATTTTCACATTGTTTTCGAAGAGCAATAAAAAAATCATTTATTTTTTTTGCATGTTCGAAGATGGATCTGCTGGACGTTTTAAATTCCTTTTTCAGCTGAAGAAATTCCGATTTCTTCAAGTCTGCAGAAAACATCGCCCTTCCCCTGTCAACCAGATTATGCGCTTCGTCGATCAGCAGGACTGATTTTTTCTTTTGTTCATCGAAAAAACGTTTTAAGGATACACGCGGATCAAACACATAATTGTAATCACAAATCATTCCGTCTGAAGCAGATGCGAGGTCTAAGGAAAATTCAAAGGGGCAAACGGTATGCTTTAACGCATACTTCTTAATGACGTCTGATGTTAAACGGGTTTCATTTGAGAGGATATCAAGCACCGCTCCATTAATCCTGTCATAGTATCCATTTGCAAATTCGCAGTAATCCTTTTGACAGCGGGTCTCATCCTTTAAGCAAACCTTTTCCTTTGCTGTAATCGTAACAGTATGAAAGCACAGTCCCTTTGTTTCCATGTAAGAAAAGGTATCTTCTGCTGCTTTTCTTGTGATCGTTTTAGCCGTTAAGTAAAATAGTCTTTCTGCTTTACCTTCTCCCATAGCTTTCAAAGCTGGAAAGACTGTGGAAATCGTTTTGCCGATTCCGGTTGAGGCTTGAGCAAACAAGTCTGCCTTGTCGCTGATTGCTTTGTAGACTGTGCCAGCAAGCTTCCTTTGACCCTCTCTGTATGTTTCAAAAGGAAAAGATAACTTTTCAATGCTTTCATCACGTTTCTTTTGATGCCCTGCTCTTAATTCAGCATATGGATAATAATCTTTTACCAATTCCTCCATGAAAGAATCGAGATCTGCTGATGAAACGATTTTTCTAAACCTCACTTTTTCGCCTGACTGTACGCTGACATAGGTCAGCTGCACACCGATATGATCTAATGCTCTTTCTTTTGAAACAATATAAGCGTAGCATTTCGCCTGGGCCCAGTGAACTGGATGAGAATCCTCTTTTAATAAAGAAAGATCACCCGCAGTTGATTTTATTTCATCAATATATGGTATATCTTCAGTTAACAGAAGCCCGTCACATCTCCCCTCAATTAAAAAAGAGAGGTGGTTATGCTCGATGACAGTCTTTAAAAATACTTCTTTTTGATCCGTTTCTTCATATGTCTTCTGAATCGTCTGATGTGCTTTTGTCCCTTCTGTCATCGTTGCAGCTGTCCTGAATCTTGAATCAATGCTTCCTGATCTGAAAACATATTCTACTAGTGCTCTGACTGAAATATGCACTTCTTTCATTCGACATCACCTGTTATTATTTTATCAGATATTTTGTGGTTTTAGCCTCAGGATAAAAAGAAATCGCCCACCTGGGAGATGGGCGATTTCTCATCATTAACAGCAGCGCGAAACCTTTCCGCCTTTTGCGTTGTAGCGTGCTTCCTGTGCCTCGCAGAAAAATTCCTTTCTGCTTTGGACCGGCTGATCCGGGTGATGCACCATCATATGCTCCACATATTTTTCATAGCTTGGAACACCTGCCATCAAACTGATAAACTGCTTTCTGAACTTAAGAATGGTAGATAGTTTCTTATACATGGTGGCTTATGCCTCCTTCAGACCTGGCAATATACGGCGCCTCGTGCAATGTGGTCTTCTTGTTGGTCAATACCTTTATCCATATGCGGATGGCCGAAATCAAGACGGCGATTACTACAAGCATAAAGATGGCGCAAAGAGCTGCATCAACGTAATCATTTATCAATACCTGCTTCATCTGAGCGGCATTTGCAGCAGGGGCGAGTACCTCTCCTTTATCAAGCGCACCCTTAAACAGATTTGCATGTGATAAGAATCCTATTTTCGGATTTTCATGGAAAAGCTTTTGCCATCCGGCTGTCATCGTTACGATTAAAATCCATGTCGTCGGAACAAGTGTAATCCAAACGTATGCTTTTTTGCCCATTTTGAAAAGAATCGTCGTTCCAAGCAGCAATGCAATTCCTGCCAGCATCTGATTGGCAATACCGAACAGCGGCCAGAGTGTGTTGATTCCGCCTAACGGATCGATAACACCCTGATAGAGGAAATATCCCCAGCCAAAAACACAAAGTGCGGTAGCAAGAATATTGGCCGGAAGATATTCTGTTCTGGCCAAAGGTTTATAGATATGACCCAATAAATCCTGTATCATAAAGCGCCCAACCCGGGTTCCTGCATCAATTGTTGTCAGAATAAATAAGGCTTCGAACAAAATGGCGAAATGATACCAGAAGGCCATAAGCGCTTTACCGCCAATGACTTCAGAAAAGATATAAGCCATTCCGATTGCAAGAGTTGGAGCTCCTCCAGTTCTTGAGAGAACCGTTTCTTCTCCAACATCATCTGCAAGCGCTGTCAAATCATCCGGCGTGATCGTATAGCCCCAGCTTGAAACGGTTGTTGCCGCTTGTACAGCTTCCGTCCCAATCAGTGCTGGCGGACTATTTATAGCGAAATAGATACCCGGCGTAAGAACACAGGCAGCAATCATCGCCATAACAGCGACAAAAGATTCTGTAAGCATCGCGCCATATCCGATTGGACGGGCATGCGATTCTCTTTCGATCATTTTCGGCGTTGTGCCCGAAGATACTAAAGCATGGAAGCCGGAAACAGCACCGCATGCAATCGTGATAAATAAAAACGGAAACATATTTCCTGCAAATACAGGTCCTGTACCATCTACAAATGGTGTAACAGACGGCATCTGCAGGTCTGGAGCTACAACGATGATTCCAAGTGCGAGACCGACAATGGTTCCGACTTTCAGGAATGTACTTAGATAATCCCTTGGCGCAAGCAGGAGCCAAACCGGCAAAACAGACGCTATGAAACCGTATACAATCATTAAAATAGCAATTGTTTCGCCTTTATATGTAAATAGCTTTGCAAGTTCCGGTGTTTCCGCAACGTACTGTCCAAGGAAGATCGATAATAGAAGAAGCACGACACCGATAACTGAACCTTCCCCCACTCTTCCCGGGCGAATATACCTCATGTAAACGCCCATAAATACAGCAATTGGAATCGTTGCTGCGATTGTAAACATTCCCCACGGACTTCCTACAAGCGCTTTCACCACAACGAGAGCCAAAACTGCTAATAAAATAATCATAATACCTAAAATACCTACCATGGCTATGATTCCCGTTATCGGACCCATTTCTTCTTTAATCATTTCCCCTAATGATTTTCCTTTTCGGCGCATTGAACCGAACAAAATAATGAAATCCTGTACGGCCCCTGCAAGGATAACGCCGACGATAATCCAGATCGTACCCGGCAAATACCCCATTTGTGCAGCAAGTATAGGCCCTACAAGCGGCCCTGCTCCCGCGATCGCTGCAAAGTGATGACCAAACAATACCCATTTGTTGGTCGGCACATAATCCTTGCCGTCATTGTGTGTTTCTGCAGGTGTTTCCCGCTTATCATCAAGCTCAAACACCTTGCCCGCAATAAAACGGCTGTAAAAACGGTATGCAACCGCATACGAACAAACTGCAGCTGTCAGCAGCCAAATTGCATTAATGCTCTCCCCCTGATTGAGAGCGATGACTGCAAATCCAGCTGCTCCCAGTGCAGAGACTAACCCCCAAATAATAATAGACCTCAAAGCCTTCATCTGCATCATCCCTTCTGTAACATACAAACCTATTATACTTTTGTTATCTGAATTTTTAAATAATAATTTTACTAATTTAGTAGGTTAATACTAGAATTTCAGATCAGAAGATGTGATTTAAGGCATAAAAAAACCACAGTACCTACTGTGGTGCGCCTCTTTTCTTATTTTTCACCGGCAGGATCATGGTCACTTCTGTACCCGCACCAAGATCGCTTTTATAAGCTACTCTTCCTTTCATGGTTTCAATAATGCGAAGCGAAACGGTTGTTCCAAGACCGGTGCCTTTATCCTTGGTCGAATAAAAAACAGTGCCAATCTGGGAAAGCTGCTCCGTTGTCATCCCCTTGCCTGTATCAGATATGACTGTATGGGCATGGCCGTTTTTCAAATAGAGCTGTATTCGGACCCTCCCGCCTCCAGGAGTTGCTTCGATTGCATTTTTAATGAAATTTACCAGTGCCTGCTTCAGCTGGCTTCGATCTGTTTCAACATAAAGGCCCGGCTGCAGCTGGCAGGATAACTTAACTCCTTGCTTGACCGCAAGTGCATTTAATAAATAGACGACATCCTGAATAACTTCTGAGAGCTGAAATTCTTCAATTTTTTTAAGCTTAGGCTTAGCAAAATTAAGATAATCATTCAGAATGGACTCTGCTCTGCCAAGCTCACTCAAAATTAAACGCATATATTGTTCTTCGGTCTTCTTTTCTTTTTCCATCAGCTGCAAAAACCCTTTTACAACGGTTAATGGATTTCGGACTTCATGTGCGATGGATGCAGCAAGCTCACCAATCGTGTTCAGCTTTTCAGTCCGGATAATCTCCTGCTTCATCATTTTCCTGTCAATGCCAGCTTCAAGCAGCTTAGCAGCAATCCCAATAGCGAAAACTTGTAAAGTTCCGAAGATAAACACATATAATAACAGCTCCCTGCTGCTGCTGAAGGTGAAATCAGATGTGATTAAAAAAGAAAGCAGAATGAAAAGCTGGACAACAGCTGGCCAGAATCCAATAAGGATAGAAAGCTGAATTCTTTTTTTAGGCTTGTACTTTCTAAAACGCTTTGAAAATAGGAACGGTCCAATCAATGCAAGGAAGGCGCTTATATATCCAAAAACAAGCGCTTCCCCGCCTATGTATGTTCTGGCGAGCAGAATGAAAAAGAAAACAATCAGGCCTGAAGCAGGGCCTCCATACAACAATGCAAGCACCATTGGGACATACCTTAAATCCCAATAAAGACCGTAATCATAAAACGAGAAAATCATGCACAAAAAGGCAGAGATTCCGTATATAACTCCGGAGAAATAAGGAGATGCCGTAATGCGCTTGTTTTCAAAAATAACCGTATAAATTAAGACAGGAACCAAAACGATTAAAACATGTAATGTTAATTTCTCTGCGAGCATCGTATTTTCCCCAATTATATTTGTGTATTGAGTTGATATTCGACAAAAATCGCATAACTCCTCTTTGTTTTTTTAATGAACCTTATATTTAAACAAACGTTTATTAAATGTTTTAACCCGCAGTAAAACAGGTATCTGTACATACATGGAGGTGATTGGCGTGACAGATAAAAAAACGAAACAAAAACAAGATAATCCCGAGCAGATACCAGGCCGTGACGGAAAAACACTTATTGAACGGGAAAATGAAATGACCGTTGACGCTATCCCAACCGAAGAGGTAAAAATCGGACTTCAGGATGAAAAAAAGAAACATAAAACAAAGGATCAATCTTCAAGTGATTAATTTTTCAGCGAGATTTTTTCAGCCGTTTTTCTAATTCTTTCAGCCATTGTTTTTTTCAGCCGGCGCTTTTTTGTTCAGCCCGATTCTTTCTTTTGCATCTGATATACATGTTCTCAGCTTATATTCTTCTGTTTCAAACAGATCTTTTTAACCCGGAATCTCTCTTTATTTCTCACTATTCTTATACAAAAACCCTCCCGCTTCAAAGCGGGAGGGTTTTTATGACTTATTTCATTCCAGTATTAGCCTTCACAAGAATCTCATCAAATTTCTTCGCATCTTCTTTCTTGCTTGAAACGATGGTTCCGATGTAAGCACCAAGGAATCCAAGCGGGATTGAAACGATACCCGGATTAGACAGGCTGAACAAAGGATCTCCAACAAAAATGGCTGCTCCTGCTTCTGGTGACCATACATTCGGGCTTATAGCTACAAGAATTAAAGAACTGAACAAACCAGTCAGCATACCTGTAACAGCGCCGGCTGTATTAAACCGTTTCCAGAAAATCGTCAGCAGGAGAATTGGCAAATTGGCGCTTGCCGCGACAGCAAAGGCCAGTGCGACTAAAAATGCAACGTTCATGTTCTGCGCAAACAATGCGAGAAGAATTGAAAGAACCGCCACACCGATAGATGCCCACCTGGCTGCGACAACCTGCTCTTTCTCAGTTGCTTCTCCGCGGCGAAGAATATGGCTGTAAAAGTCATGCGCAAATGCAGAAGCAGCTGATAGCACGAGTCCCGCTACAACAGCGAGTATTGTTGCGAATGCTACTGCCGAAACAAAGGCAAATAAGAAATCCCCGCCAATCGCTTCTGCAAGCAATGGCGCTGCCATGTTCCCAGCTGAGTTTGCAGCTACAATATTGTCATAGCCAACAAACGCTGCAGCTCCTAAACCTAAAAAGACAGTCATCACATAAAACGCACCGATAATCCATGTTGCATATACAACAGATTTACGTGCTGTAATGGCATCCTTCACTGTAAAGAAACGAATCAGGATATGAGGAAGTCCGGCCGTTCCAAGAACAAGCGCCAGATTCAGCGAAATCGTATCAAGCGGATTCTTAAACTTATTCCCCGGATTCAAAAAGCTTTCACCAAGCGGCGTCGCCGTCTGCATCTCAGAGAACATTTTCATGATGCTGAAATCAAATTTAGCAAACACAATAACTGAGATTATAAATGTACCTATCATAAGAAGAACAGCTTTTACAATCTGCACCCAGCTCGTTGCAGTCATTCCTCCGAATACCACATAGATTGTCATCAGAGTGCCAACAATCAGAACTGAATACACATATTCAATGCCAAGGAGAAGATGAATAAGCCCTCCCGCTCCCACTAACTGAGCAATCATATAAAAGATTGAAATAGAAATCGTATTCAGAGCAGCTACACCGCGCACTTTACTGTTATTAAACCTTGCTGCTATCATGTCAGCCATTGTATACTTCCCCAAATTCCGAAGGGGCTCAGCCACTATGTATAACACCACAAGATATGCAACTAAAAATCCTATGCTGTAAAAGAAACCATCAAATCCCGAGAGCGCTATCATTCCGGCGATCCCTAAAAAAGAAGCAGCGGACATATAATCGCCAGCGATAGCCAGTCCGTTTTGAAAGCCGGTTAAACTGCTGTCTGCGGTGTAAAAATCACTGGTTGTCTTTGTGCGCTTTGAGGCAAAATAGGTAATAAATAATGTCATAATAACGATTGCCAAAAAGAGAGAGAATGCCAGCATGTTCATTGTAAGTTTCCTCCTTTACCTTCTTGCTTCAGCTTTGATTTCTTCAACCATCTGATCAAACTTCTTTGCCCGGCTGGAATAAAGCATGCACAGCGTCCAAGTCATAATAAATTGGGCAAAGGCAAATACCCATGCCCAGCTGATCGCGCCGACTGCATACTCATTCAGTACGGTTGAATAGGCCGTTAACACCGGCAGTGTAAAATAAAATGCTAAAAAAAATAATGACATTGGCAAGATGAAATTTCGTTTTGCCTGAAGCAGTTTTTGAAAGGATTCCGACTGAACAATTTTGGTGTAATCTACTGAGGACTGTGCGGACTTCAATTGTTGTTCTTCATTACTCACTATTAGTTCCCCCTTAGTTAAAAGTTTGTAAAAAAACCCAAACCTCCTTTAATTCCAAATTTTCACACTCTCATTATATATTTATCTGAAAAGTATGTAAATTTAGTTATCTTATTTTTTAAAAATAACCTTCTTTAGACTCATTCAAAGATAGATATAATTCAGAAGGTAGACTAAAATAAGAAAGATTACTGCATTCTATTATCGGTGAAAGCTGTTAAGGAGGATACGATGGAGAAAAAGAATACACTTCCAACCCGAAAACTGCTTGGAATTGCAGGACTTGGCTGGCTTTTTGATGCCATGGATGTTGGAATGCTCTCATTTATTATAGCGGCGCTTCAATCTGAATGGGATTTAAGCCTTAAACAAATGGCCTGGATCGGCAGCATGAATTCTATCGGAATGGCTGTTGGCGCCCTCGTGTTTGGATTATTGTCTGACCGAATTGGAAGGAAACATGTCTTTATTATTACCTTGCTTCTCTTTTCAGTCGGAAGCGGACTGTCTGCTTTCACAACTACATTGACCGCCTTCCTCATATTAAGGTTTTTTGTTGGAATGGGGCTTGGAGGAGAACTTCCTGTTGCATCAACTCTCGTGTCTGAAAGTGTAGCACCTGAAAAACGGGGAAGAATTGTTGTCCTGCTCGAAAGCTTCTGGGCTGCAGGCTGGCTTATTGCCGCTCTTATCTCTTATTTCATCATTCCAAGCTACGGATGGCAAATGGCTCTGCTTCTAAGTGCATTGCCTGCATTTTATGCGCTGTACTTACGGATTAAACTTCCGGACTCTCCCAAGTTTTTAGCGATCAAGAAAGAACAGAAGCCTTCCATTTTGGAAAATATTAAAACGGTCTGGTCTAAGGATTACATCCGTCAGACCACTATGCTTTGGATTCTTTGGTTCTGTGTTGTCTTTTCTTACTACGGCATGTTTTTATGGCTGCCAAGTGTCATGGTTCTGAAAGGCTTCAGTTTAATCAAGAGCTTTCAATATGTTCTTATCATGACCCTTGCTCAGCTTCCAGGCTATTTCACAGCAGCCTGGTTTATAGAGAAATTCGGCAGGAAGTTTGTGTTAACGACCTATTTAGTCGGAACTGCGTTAAGTGCCTATTTCTTTGGAACGGCTGAATCTCTTACTCTGCTTCTTACATCAGGAATATTCCTGTCATTCTTCAATCTGGGAGCCTGGGGAGCGTTATACGCTTATACTCCTGAGCAATATCCGACAGCTGTTCGCGGAACAGGCGCCGGAATGGCTGCATCATTCGGACGCATTGGAGGAATTTTAGGGCCATTGCTTGTTGGTTATCTTGTTGCCAAAGATACCTCAATGACCATGATCTTTTCAATCTTTTGTGTATCCATTCTGATCGGTGTACTGGCTGTTATCGTTCTTGGAAAAGAAACAAAAGCCAAGCAGCTGTTTTAACTGAACAAAAGCGCAAGCGCCTTGGTCAGATCCGACAGGCAGATAAGAATCCGACAGAAAAGTCCGGGTTTGACTTTTTTGGCGGATTCGTTCTGACCGAGGATTTAGGCGCTGGAGCTGGACGTAGATAACTTTATTTCGTTATCCACAACCTATTTCCTTTTATAATTTCCTAGACAATGAAAAACCCCTTCAACCTTTAAGAGTTGAAGGGGTTTTTTCAGTTAATGACCTCCCAGGTAAGCCATTTTCAGCTGATCACTTGCATTTAATTCATCTGCCGTTCCAGACAGCACAACCTTGCCTGTTTCAATGACATATACTCTATCAGCGATCGACAAAGCCATATTTGCATTTTGTTCAACTAATAAAATGGTTGTGCCAGTTTTATTGATCTCTTCAATAATTCTGAAGATCGTTTTAACCAGCAGCGGAGCAAGTCCCATTGATGGTTCATCCAGCAGAAGAAGCTTAGGGCGCGCCATTAGCGCGCGTCCCATTGCAAGCATTTGCTGTTCCCCTCCTGATAGTGTTCCTGCCTGCTGTTTTTTGCGCTCAAGCAGCCTTGGAAAGAGTTCAAATACTTTTTCAAAATCCCTTTTGATTTCAGCTTTATCTTTGCGCAAGTAAGCTCCAAGCTCTAAATTCTCCTCAACCGTCATGTTTGCAAACACTCTGCGTCCCTCAGGAACATGTGATATTCCTTGTTTAACGATTGTTTGAGCTGCTTTTCCTGCAATTGATTTATCTTGGAAAAGCACCTCTCCCTTTTTAGGCTTTAAAAGTCCTGAAATGGTTTTTAAAAGTGTGCTCTTCCCGGCTCCATTTGCACCGATCAAGGTCACAATTTCACCTTGATTAATCTCTAGAGATACATCCTTTATTGCCTGTATATTTCCGTAGTATACATTGATTCCATCTACTTTCAGCATTATGAAACCTCCTCGCCGAGATACGCTTCGATGACTTTTGGATTGTTTCGGATTTCCTCAGGCACTCCCTGAGCAATTAACTGGCCATGATCAAGTACATAAATTCGTTCACAAACACCCATGACAAGCGGCATATCATGTTCAATCAGCAAAACCGTTAAATCAAACTTCGCGCGGATAAATGCAATCAAATTCATCAGTTCTTCTGTTTCCTGCGGGTTCATCCCTGCTGCAGGCTCATCAAGAAGCAAAAGTTTAGGGTTAGCTGCAAGTGCACGGGCAATTTCTAAACGGCGCTGCTGACCGTATGGCAGATTCTTTGCCTTCTCGTGTTTCACTTTATCAAGCTTGAAAATCTTAAGAAATTCAATCGCTTTTTCTTCCATTTCACGTTCTCCGGAAAAATGGGAAGGCAGCCTGAGAATAGAACTTGCAATGGAATGCTTTGCAAGAGAATGATAGGCCACTTTTACATTATCCAAAACAGAAAGATCATTGAACAGTCTAATGTTTTGAAACGTTCTGCTGATTCCTTTGCGCGTAATTTTATAGGGTACAAGACCGTTCAGTTTTTGACCTTCAAGCATTAACGATCCTTCTGTTGGTACATATACGCCTGTTAACAGATTAAAAAAGGTCGTTTTTCCAGCTCCATTTGGGCCGATCAATCCAACAAGCTCACCTTTATTCAATTCGATATTGACGGATGAGAGAGCCTTAAGACCCCCAAACTTTATGCCTAAATTCTGCACATTAAGCAACGGTGTTTTTGCTGTCATGCCCTGCACCCCCTTTCATGCCTTTACGATTTTTGAAAAATGAAGTGAACTCTTTCGTACCGAGCAAGCCTTGAGGACGATAAAGCATCATCACAATCAGGACAAGACTGTAAATAATCATTCTTGTCTCTGGGTATTCCTGGAGGAAAGTAGAAACAATCGTAAGCAGGATTGCTGCCAGAACGGCACCAGACATACTGCCGAGCCCGCCAAGAACAACAAAGATTAAAATATCAAATGACTTTAAAAAGCCGAAGTTTGTTGGCTGGATGATGTAAAAGTTATGAGCGAACAGTCCGCCTGCAATTCCTGCGAAAAAGGCACCAATCACGAAGGCCGCAACTTTGTAGTACGTTGTATTGATTCCCATCGCATCTGCTGCTATTTCATTTTCACGAATAGAAATACAAGCTCGTCCATGCGTTGAATTCGTAAAATTGACAATAGCAAGAATAGTAATGAGCAAACATCCGAACACCCACGGCCAAGTTGTAAGATGGGATACCTGCATGCCGCTTGCTCCGCCAACATAATCAATATTCAAAAACGCGATACGGACGATTTCACCAAATCCAAGTGTAGCAATGGCAAGATAGTCCCCTTTTAGACGCAAACTTGGTATTCCAATAATAAGACCGGCAACAGCTGCAGCCAGTCCGCCTACAATCAGGGCAACCGAAAACGGCAATTGCATCTTCATTGTAATAACAGCCGAAGCATATGCCCCTACCGCTAAAAATCCTGCATGTCCAATTGAAAATTGACCGGTAATTCCGATAATAAGATGAAGACTTGCAGCCAGTATAATATTAATGGCCATAAAGTAAAGAGCATTGACCAGATAAATGTTCAAGAACCCGCCCGTTATTAAAATTTGTACGCCGATGAAACCAACAAGTGCCAAACCGATAGATAACCAAAACCCTTTTGATTTCTTCATTGCTGTCATCCCCCTTACACTTTCTCTCTAACGTTTTTGCCAAACAATCCTGATGGACGGAAGATAAGAATGAGAATAAGGACGATAAATGCTACACCATCACGCCATAAGGAGTAGCCCATTGCACTTACCAGTGATTCAATGACTCCGAGAAGCAATCCGCCAACCATCGCACCTGGAATAATCCCGATTCCCGCCCAATACTGCAGCGACAAAGGCCTTCAAGCCTGGGATAATCCCCATAAGCGGCTCAATTTTAATATAATAAGTTCCAAAAATAACACCCGCTGCCCCCGCTAAAGCAGAGCCAATTGCGAAAGTAGCAGAAATGGTATTGTCAACGTTGATTCCCATTAGCCTTGCTGCATCTGCATCATGTGAAACCGCACGCATGGCTTTGCCGATTTTCGTTTTATGAACAATAAATTGAAGCAAGATCATAAGCCCGACAGAAATACCCAGAATAAATAATGACTGACTGCTAATTGTGACGCCGAAAATTGAAATGCTCTCCGATGGAAGAACTGTTCCAGGATATGCTTCCGGCTGTGCTCCTCTCACGTAAATAACTCCGTATTCAATGAGGAGGGAAACTCCAATTGCTGTAATAAGTGCTGCAATTCTAGTCGCATTTCTCAAAGGTTTATAAGCTATCCTCTCGATTAATACTCCGAATAATGCACAAACTGCCATAGAGATGATTAATGCCGGGAAAAACCCAAGTTCTAAAATTGTAATCGAGTAAAACCCTACAAAGGCACCTATCATGAACACATCACCATGAGCAAAGTTTATGAGCTTCACGATGCCGTATACCATTGTATAGCCAAGTGCAATTAAAGCATAAATACTGCCCAGAGATATACCGTTGACAATCTGCTGAAAAATTTCCATAGTCTCTTTCTCCCCTGAAAGTCTTTTATTTTGTATGGCAGTTTTCATTGTTAAATTCAGAATAATAGGGGGCATGGCCCCCTACTCTATCTGCTATGTGATTTTTTATTCAGGATCTACATTCGTTTTAAATGTTTGCTCGCCATCTTTATATTCAAGAATAGCAGCAGACTTAACTGGATCATGAAGTTCATCAAGCGTCAGGTTACCTGAAACAAGAGCAAGATCTTTTGTTTCTTCGATTGCTTTTTGAAGCTTCTCAGGGTCAGCGCCGCCTGCACGTTTAATCGCATCAGCTAGGAAATATCCTGTATCATATCCAAGAGCATTAAATGCATCTGGAGATTTATCTTTGTATTTCGCCTTGAACGCTTTTACGAAATTTTGAATTTTCTCATCTGGATCACTAGCAGAATAATGGTTCGTAATGAATGTGTTGTTCAAAGATTCTCCGCCAGCAATTTCAATCAGCTTCGGAGAATCCCATCCATCGCCTCCCATGAAAGGAACATCAATGCCAAGCTCACGGGCTTGTTTCACAATTAGGCCTACCTCTTCATAGTAGCCAGGAAGGAAAACAAACTCTGGATTTGCTGATTTAATTCTTGTAAGAGTTGCACGGAAATCTGTGTCTTTAGCTACATAAGCTTCCTCTGAGACAATTTTTCCGCCGCTTTTCTCAAATGATTCTTTGAAGGATTTTGCCAGACCTTTCGCATAATCGCTTGAGCTGTCGATTAGTACAGCCGCATTTTTCACTGATAAGTCGCCTGTTGCAAAGTTTGCAGCAACCGTTCCTTGGAATGGGTCGATAAAGCATGTACGGAATACATAATCATTGACTTTGCCATCTGTATTCGTTATTGTCGGGTTCGTTCCAGTTGGTGTAATTAATGGCACTTTATTATCTTGTGCAATCTGCACCTGAGCCAGAGTATTTGTACTTGTTGCAGCTCCAATGATGGCAGCTACCTTATCCTGGCTTACAAGTTTGATAGCTCCATTTGTTGCTTCAGCTGCATCTGATTTATTATCAAATTCAACAAGCTCAATCTTTTTGCCGTCGATCCCTTTTTTATTGATCTCTTCTAAAGCAAGTTCCAGGCCTTCTGAAATGGATTGGCCGTAAGACGCCACCCCGCCGGATAATTCTAAGTTCGCTCCGATTTTTATTGTCTCTCCTTCGGATGAACCTGTGCTTTTTGCACCGCATCCAGCCATCACGCCAGCTGAAATCATAAGTGACATAAACACTGCCATTAATCTTCTCTTTTTCATTTGTATCCCCCGTTTTTGATCATATTTTGATGCAAACTTTCGGTCTTATCAGTTCCTGATTCTAATCGAATCACCCCCTAAAAGGATCTTTAGTCCGAATAATATGATTCTTCTAAAAAACATTAATATTCTGAAAATATATTATAATATTATTTGCTATTCGTCTATAGTATTCTATTCTTTTTATCTATTGACATTTCAGCTATTATTGATCCCTTTATCAGGATAGTAGACTAAAATCTATCATTCTCAATAATATTTATTCAATAATCTATATAAAAATAAAAAAGAAAGCATCACATTCTATGACACTCTCTCTCCTTTATCTATAAATAATCATTTTTCAGCTAAAACATCTGCAAAAGCTTTTACATAAGGCGGCAAGTCGGGCGGTCTTCTGCTCGAAACGATATGTCCGTCAACAACAACTGCTTCATCATGCCATTTGGCCCCTGCATTCTCCATATCATCTTTAATGCCAG
This sequence comes from Bacillus sp. V2I10, assembly GCF_030817055.1. Taxonomy (NCBI): domain Bacteria; kingdom Bacillati; phylum Bacillota; class Bacilli; order Caryophanales; family Bacillaceae; genus Bacillus; species Bacillus sp. V2I10. The sequence goes on from NZ_JAUSYV010000001.1 coordinate 5,189,941, forward strand.
GTGTGCTTGTTACATTTCTGCCTTCTAATATTCTGGCTGAAATCAGCACCCATCCTGCATGACAGATTTGTCCGATCGGCTTTTCTTTCTCATGCATGTCCTTCACCATTTGAAGAACTTCTGGATATCGTCTTAATTTATCAGGCGCCCAGCCTCCAGGGACCAAAATGGCGTCATAATCTTCAGAGCGTATATCCCCAAACGCATAATCCGCTGTGGCTGGAACGCCATACTTTCCGATATAGGTTTCGCCTGCTTTTTCACCTACTAAGTGGACTGCTGCCCCTTCTTCCTGTAAACGAAGCACAGGGTACCATAATTCAAGATCTTCAAAATCAGCACTGACCAGCGCAATAACTTTTTTATTTGATAAACGCATTGTCCCACCTCCACAATCAGTATAGCATGACCATTTCGCTAATGAAAAACAGATGCATTCAAACAACCTCGTCTTTCAGCTGACTTTGATATAGACCATAGTAAAATCCTTTTTCACGAAGAAGCGACTCGTGACTTCCTTTTTCAATCAGTGTTCCATTCTCGAGCACAAGGATTTGGTCAGCTTTTTGAATGGTATTCAGCCTGTGTGCAATCACAAAGCTTGTTCTGCCTTTCATCAATCTTTGAAGGGCTTCCTGGATTTTCAGCTCTGTAATGGTATCAATGCTGCTTGTCGCTTCATCAAGAACTAGAATAACCGGACTAGAGAGGATCGCTCTTGCGATGGACAGCAGCTGTTTTTGACCCTGGCTGATCCCGCTTCCGTCCTGTGTGAGAACCGTTTCATACTGATTTTTTGTTTTCTTGATAAAAGAATGGGCATTTGCTTCTTTTGCAGCTTGCATCACTTCTTCATCCGTTGCATCCAAACGGCCGTACCGAATGTTTTCCATGATTGTCCCAGTGAATAAGAAGGGATCCTGGAGGACAAATGCCATGTGCTCTCTCAGGCTGCTTCGCCTGATTTTTGTGCTTTCCGTCCCATCAATCAGAATCTTTCCATCATCAGGATCGTAAAACCGGGATAACAGGTTGATCATCGTTGTTTTTCCTGCACCGGTAGGACCGACGATGGCTACCGTTTCACCGGGAGATGCATGAAAACTCAGGTTTTGAACCGTCTGCTGTTCTTCCTCATAAGAGAATGAGACCCCGTCAAATATAACTTCTCCCTTTACTGCTTGAAGGTCTGAAGCATCTTTCTCATCTGTCATTTCCTCGTGTTCATCCAGAATTTCAAACACTCTCTCAGCACCTGCTACAGCAGATAGAATCGTATTGAACTGATTCGCAAGTTCATTTAGAGGACGTGTGAACTGTCTGGAGTATTCAGTGAAAATCACGATTACCCCGATTGAAACCAAACCATTAAGAGCGAGGATGCCGCCCACCCCGGCAATCACGGCAAAGCTTAAATTGTTCAGGACGTTCATCAGCTTCGGAATAAAGCCCGATATGGTCTGAGCCCAAAACCCTGCTCCTTTAAGCCGCTGACTCTTTTCCAGGAACTCCGTTATCACTTTTTGCTCCTGTGAAAACGTCTTAACGATGCGCTGGCCTGAAATGGTTTCTTCAATAAAGCCATTAAGATTTCCCAAGTTCTGCTGCTGTGCTTTGAATAACTTTCCTGTTCTGTTCGTGATCCACCTCATCCCAAAGAACATAATCGGGATAATGGCAAGAGTTATTAATGTAAGCAGCGGACTCAGCCAGAGCATGACACCAATGGTTCCTGCAAGTGTCAGGATACTTGAGAAAATTTGAATAACAGAGCTGTTCAAGGTCGAACTGACGTTTTCAATATCATTCGTTACTCTGCTCATCAATTCCCCGTGCTGCCGTTTATCAAAGTATGAAATCGGCAGGCTGTGCAGATGGCGGAAAAGCTGAGTTCTCATGGTGAATACAGTATTTTGGGCAATTCCGATCATCCAGATGTTCTGCAGCAGCAGAGAAATGGATTGGACAAGATAAATTATGACTAAAGCAATCAGCAGCTTAACAAACCCGCTGCTTTCTTTGGTGACAATATAATCATCAATGACTCTCCCAATCAGGTAAGGACCAAGAAGGGCCAAAAAGGAACTAAGAACTACCATAAGAAGAACCAGACTAAGCAGTCCTTTATTCAAAGAAAGATACGACCATACCCTTGTTATCGTCACAAACCAGTTTTTTGGTTTTACTGTTTTTTTCTGAAGAGGTTCTTCCTGTTTTACTTTCGGATACTTGAATGGCTTACTTAGCTCTTTGAACATCCTGCAGGGCCTCCTCTCCAAACTGGGATTCATAGATCCGCTGATACAGCGCCGATTCTTCCATTAATTCATGATGAGAACCCTGAGCCAGAACTTCTCCTTCATCAAGCAAGAGGATCTGGCTCGCCCCCATAGCCGTGCTGATTTTTTGTGTAATGATAAAAATCGTGCAGTCATATTTTTTTAATGCTTTTAAAAGCTTTGCTTCCGTAGTTAAATCAAGTGCGCTTGTGCTGTCATCAAGCAGAAGAATTTTAGGCTTGCGGACTAGTGCTCTCGCTATCGAAAGTCTTTGTTTTTGGCCTCCAGAAAGATTGACTCCTTTTTGGCCCACCCTTGTATCGTAGCCATTCGGAAGCCTTTCAATGGTTTCATGAATCTGGGCATTTATTGCCGCTTCCTTGATTTCTTCAAGTGCTGCCCCTTCTTTTCCCCATGCAATATTCTCTCTGACCGATCCAGTGAACAAGAGGGACTCCTGCGGGACAAACCCAATTTGTCCCCGGAGACTTTCAAGCTTCATATCAAGCAGATTCTTTGAATCAATGTAAATCGCCCCGTCCGTCACGTCATAAAGCCTTGGAATCAGATTGAAAATCGACGATTTCCCAGAGCCTGTGGCTCCAAGAAGGGCAATCATCTCACCCGCATTCACAATAAAGGAAAGGTCATTCAGCACAGCGGTGTCCGTTCCCGGATAAGTAAAAGTAACGGATTTAAATTCAATTTCGCCTTTTTCAATCACACTTGTTTCTTCTGCATCAAGTGAATCAGTCAAATCCGCTTCTGTCTCCAAAACTTCATTGATGCGGGCAGCTGATGCTTTTGCACGTGAAAAAGCCATGATGATAAAAGAAAAAATGGATAAAACAGAGGAAATCCGCAGCGCATAGTTGACAATCGCCACTACTTCCCCAACCTTCGCATCCCCTGTGCCCACATTAATGCTGCCAAACCAGAGAATGGCAAGAATACTGATATTCATAACCAATAATAGAACAGGCATGGCAATCTCCATCAGCCTGAGTGCTGAAACGGTTCCGCTCCTTAACTCTTCATTTGCTTTTGTAAACCTTGAGACTTCATAGTTTCTTCTCAAAAAGGCCTTGATAATGCGCATTCCTGTCAGATTTTCCTGCATGACGCCATTGACGGAATCAAGCCGGTCCTGTACGGCTTTGAACAGACCGCTTCCCTTTTTCATCATCCACAATAAGAAACCTATTAAAAGAGGAATAGAAATGAGGAGAATGAGTGCCAGCTCAAAATTGACGATTAAAGCCATGATCGTACCCCCTACTATTAATAGGGGAGCACGCAGCATAATCCGCAGGCTCATAAAAATCGTATTCTGAAGCTGAGTCACGTCATTCGTCATCCTTGTGATGAGAGACGATGTTGGAAACAGGCTGAAATTCGCAAAAGAAAAGGACTGGACCTTCTCAAACAAATCTTTGCGTACATCATACCCAAAGCTCTGACTGACGTGAGCCGCGTAAAAGGAATTCGTCACACCTGCAGCAAAAGCCGCAATTGAAATCCCAACCATGACGCTTCCCCAATAGATGACAACTGATAAATCATTTTTTAAAATGCCCTCATCAATTATTTTCGCCATTAACAGCGGATGCAGCAGCTCTACCCCAAGCTCGATCAACATCAGGGTCAGGGCCACACCCATCGCAAGACGGTAAGGCTTTAGCAAAGAAAATACTTTCGACATGTGGCTGCCTCCAAACGCTGCAACATTCTATGTATATATTTAGCTGGACTAATATCTTGAATTTCATCTATTCTATCATACTCCTTATTGGTTAAAATTTGAATATTTAGATTTTACTTTTTATGTAATCCCCTCATCTAAATGAAACCGAAAAGAGATACGCTCAAGTGAAAGCATGAACGTATCCATTAATAGGCAAGGCCTGCACTTCCGACGAACGTACAAAAACAGTGACTTCATGCCCCGCTTCAAGCGCCTGGGCAACCAGTTGACTTCCGGCCCTTCCGCTTTCACCAAATAATCCATGATCCCGCCTGAGTCAGATTCTTACTATCTATTAATTATTTTTATGACCAAACTGCCAATATTAAGTACTTCACATCTCAGGCTGATGATTTCATATGATCATCTTTAAAACGACATAAAAAGACCTCTTGCCTTAAACAAGAGGTCCAGCCATTTAAGAATTCAAAGTCCGGTCTTTTTTTTCCAGCACAGAATCTGTGTCTGGGGCTTCATACTTGTATTCATGCTCCCAGAAATCTGCATTTTTAATGCCAAGCTTTACTGGATCAAATACTGGATCAAGACCTTGCTTCTTTTGAGCTTCGTAATCTTTTAGAGCAATCAGCGCCGGTTTGGCCAAGATCAGGATGGCGATTAAGTTCAGCCAAACCATGATGCCAAGTCCAACGTCCCCAAGAGCCCATGCCAATGATGCTGTTTTAACAGATCCATAGAAGGTTGCTCCAAGAAGAACGACTTTTACGAGGAACATCGGGATTTTATTGCTTTTCCCCCTCGTTAAGTAAGCAATGTTTGTTTCAGCGATATAGTAATACGCCATGATTGTTGTAAAAGCGAAGAAAAGCAGTGAAATTGCAACGAATCCTGAACCAAATCCCGGAATAGGAATAACCGATTCTACTGCAGCCTGTGTAAAGACAGGGCCAGGCTCAACCTCAGCTCCAAGTTTGTTCGCAATGAACGTTCCATCCGGGGCCTGTGTATTGTACATGCCGGTGAATAAGATCATAAATGCAGTAGCAGAACATACGAAAAGAGTATCAATATAAACAGAGAAAGCTTGTACTAAGCCTTGCTTAGCAGGATGCGAAACTTCTGCTGCAGCAGCCGGGTGAGGTCCTGTACCCTGACCAGCTTCATTTGAGTAGATGCCGCGCTTAACTCCCCAAGCAATAGCCATACCAACGATTCCGCCAAATGCAGAATCTAATGCAAATGCACTTTTTAAAATAAGCGAAATAACTGCAGGAAGCTCCGTAATATTAAAAGCAATAATAACAAGAGAAACCAGGATGTAGCCAAGCGCCATGAATGGCACAACTACCTGAGCTACACTCGCAATTCTCTTAACACCGCCAAAAATAATAAGTGCTAAAACAATAATAAGTCCTAAACCAGTAATAACAGGGCTTAATCCAAATGCATTATCAAGGCCAAGCGCAATGGAGTTAGCCTGAACACCAGGCATAAGCATGCTCATCGCAAGTAATGCAGCAAATGCAAAAATAATGCCGTACCATTTCCAGCCTGTTCCTTTTTCAATATAGTAAGCCGGACCCCCGCGGTATTGTCCGTCCTGTTTTACTTTATAAATCTGAGCCAGTGTTGATTCAATATAAGCACTTGATGCTCCAATGAAGGCAATTGCCCACATCCAAAATACTGCTCCCGGTCCGCCAAAGCCGATCGCAGTCGCAACACCAGCGATATTTCCAGTACCTACACGTCCTGATAACGCAATGGATAATGCCTGAAAAGAAGAAACTCCTGCTTCAGAGCTTTTCCCCTGAAACATCAGACGCACCATATCTTTGATATGACGCACTTGCATAAATCGGGTCAAGATGGAGAAAAGCAAACCTACAGCCAAACAAATGTAAATAACGGGTGTGCTCCAGAGAACACTGTTTAAGCTATTAACAAACGCCTCCAATAAAAATCCCCCTCATAATACTGAATTTTCTTTCTTTTTAGATTATAAGGGATAAGTCATAACTGCACAATCACTATTTTGATAGAATATGTGCCATTTGTTACATGAAAATAGTTTGAAAACGCAAACAACCTATATATATTGCGGTTCTTTTTCCTTACATTTCGCGTTAAAAAAAGTGACATAAAAAAAAGAGTGTGCCTAAAAAGGCACACTCTCATTCTCCAGGAAAAGACCTGGATAGTCCGTAATAATGGCTGAAACTCCTGATTTCCGGAACGCTTCAAGCTTATCTGTCTGGTTAATAGTAAAAACTCTTAGTGGATACCCTGCATCAATGGTTCTTTTTCCAGCAGCTGAGAGTGCAAATGAAGCTTCTGAATGGAAGCCATTTGCCCGAACCTTCCGGGCCTCCTCCATAATGTTTGATGGGATTCCTTCAAATAAAAGGGCCGTTTGAATGTCATTGTCCAGCTCTCGAATTCTCCCCATGCTTTTAAAATTAAAGGATGAGAGAATGACGGAGTCCATCATTCCTGATCGCTGTACACACTGGAGCACGTTTTCTTCCATCCCCTCATAGAGCAGGACGTCATTTTTCAGTTCAATATTTACTTTCATTTCAGGACCGCTCGTTTTGATTAAGTCCAGGACATCCTGTAAAGAGGGAATGGTTTGCCGCGAATACTTAGGGTGAAACCAGCTTCCGGCATCAAACAGCTTTAATTGTTTGTATTTGAAATCTTTTACAAATCCAATCCCATTCGTTGTCCGGTCAATTTGTTCATCATGAATAACAACAACTTCTCCATCCTTTGTCATCTGCACATCAAGCTCAATGCCATCCGCCCCGATCTTACAGGCCGCTTCAAATGCGGCCATCGTGTTCTCAGGAAACTCGCCGCTGCATCCCCGGTGTGCGTATATTTCAACTGGCTTGCTCAAGATTTTGTACTCCTTCCTATGATGCAATTCTTAGATTCTGTCAAAATAGGAACCGACGAATCTAAAAGACTGATTCATCAGCTCCTCATATTATTTCCCTTGTTTCTTCCCTGCTGCTTCAAGAGCACGATCTGTTTCTTTCGCCGCCTGATCTAATGCTTTTTGAGGGTCCATCCCCTGATAAAGGCTTTCCATTCCTGATACGACCTTTTGTCTTGATTCAGGGAAAACAGAGATTAATGCTCCCTGTGTCGCTGCACTTGCATTTGTATCATGCAGCTGATCAACTGTCACTTTTAATTGAGGGTATTTTTCCCACCTGGTAATACTCACTTGTTCTTCACGAATTCCATCATACCTCTTCAAGGTAAACCCAGTATGAAGGTAATATAGATTTATATGAAGGAATTGTTAGGGGTTTGTAAAATACAAGAAACCGTTTAGCATAAACTGTATCTACCTTGGGAAAATCGCGGATCTTAGAGAATCATTTCGGGCGAATGATCATCTTACAGGAATACTACAAGGTTTTAGGTATCATACCGTGCGAATGATTCTGAAACAGCACTTCTCATGGGTTTTGGATACTCATTGATGGTGGATGGATTCCCAAAACAGCACTTCTATTGGGTATTGGATACTCATAGCGGGCCTATGATTACCCATACAAGCACTACTTTACGGTTTTGAATATTCATAGCGGGTCTATGATTCCCCAAAAAGCACTACTTTACGGTTTTGATTACTCATAGCGGGTCTATGATTCCCCAAAAAGCACTACTTTACGGTTTTGATTACTCATAGCGGGTCTATGATTCCCCAAACAGCACTACTTTACGGTTTTGAATACTCATAGCGGGTCTATGATTCCCCAAACAGCACTACTTTACGGTTTTGAATACTCATAGCGGGTCTATGATTACCCAAACAGCACTACTTTACGGTTTTGATTACTCATAGCGGGTCTATGATTACCCAAACAGCACTACTTTACGGTTTTGATTACTCATAGCGGGTCTATGATTACCCAAACAGCACTACTTCATGGTTTTGATTACTCATAGCCGGCCTATGATTCCCCAAACAGCACTACTTCATGGTTTTGATTACTCATAGCCGGCCTATGATTCCCCGAACACACTACTACAAGTTTTGAGGAATCATAACGGGCGATTGATTCCCCAAAACAGACCTGCTCAAGGTTTTTGGTTACTTGAAAGACAAAAATAATCACTTCTCACAAAACGTAAAAAAAGGATACCAATTGCTGTGCAATTTAGTACCCGTTTTCTTTTTATTCAAGCGCCAATTTATCCAGCAGCTCAATAAGCGACTACATACGTTTTAAGGCTGCAGGCATTCCACTGCCTTTGCTGAACTGCCACGTGCCAAGTCCGAGCGCTGAGACCATAAGCTCCGTCTCCCCAAGTCTCCTTAGCGGTGTCTCCGGTTTCATTTGAATCCCCCGTTTACTTAACCTTTGTACGAAGCTGAGATCTTCTTATGACTTGATTGATCACCTCAGAAAAAACAAGGCCGATCGCAATGGAACCTGAAATCATAAATGCTTTTGCAGCTAATGTAATCGCAGTATTATAGTCATTTTCAACGAAATTTCTCATCGCGTCGTACGCCATTCCCCCAGGAACCAAAGGAATAATGCCGGCTACGCTGAAAATAATAATCGGCGTTTTGTAGATCTTTGCAAAAACCTGACTTGTCACAGCTACAAATACAGCTGCAATGACAGTAGCAGGAACTGCATCAAATCCATAGCCCACCAAAGATATATAGATCATCCAGCCGCACATCCCTACAAGTCCGCATTTAATGAGGGAAGGTTTAGGCGCCTGAAAAATAATGCCGAATGCAGCGGTAGATATAAAGCTTGTCACTAGCTGTCCCAAGACCCACATCATTCTTTCTCTCCCTTAAAATAATGAAAAAACCACTGCAATACCAGATCCGATGGCGAATGCAGTTAAAAACGCTTCTGCTCCTTTTGAAAGTCCTGATATCAAATGCCCGGCCATTAAATCCCTGACTGCATTTGTAATAAGCAGACCAGGAACTAATGGCATAACTGAGCCAATAATCACTTTATCCATTTCAGATCCAAAACCGGTCCTTACGAATAAATAAGCAAGAAGTCCTATAATGAATGCCGCCAGAAACTCCGCAAAGAATTTAATAGGCACAAGACGATGGAAATAATTAACGGCCATAAAACCGAGCCCCCCTGCCAGAACAGCAGGAATAAAATCAGACCACTGCCCCTGAAACATAATCAGAAAGCAGCCGCTTGCAATCGCTGCAGCAATCACCTGCAAAAAGAGAGAGTAGGTAGAGTTCGCCTCATCAATTTCTTTTAACAAATCATAGGCTTCATCAACATTTAAATCTCCATTGCTTATTTTCCTTGAAATGGCGTTCACATTCGTAACTTTATCAAGATCAGTCGTTCGTTCCATGATTCGAATTAATTTCGTCTTCGTCGGCTCATCTGACTCTATCGAGAAAATGATGCCAGTCGGTGTCACATAACTATGCGAATTCTTCACACCGTATGATGCAGCAATCCGCATCATCGTATCTTCTACCCGGTACGTTTCAGCTCCGCTGATCAGCATAATTTTTCCGGCAAGCAGACAAACCTCCATGATCTCATAAGAATAATTTTGCTGGCTCTTCATCTTTATGTTCTCTCCAATAGCTTGATATTCCCCTTCAAGTCAGGATTTATGTTTGTGGTTTGTTTCAGTTTATCTGAGTTTTGGGGGATTATCAATTTTTACACAAAGCAAAGGACCCTAAAATAAAGGGTCCTTCTGTTTATTGATGTTTAATATACGTATTCTCCTCATTCGCCTTCACCATAAATTCATATTGAAGGAGTCTTACTTCAAAGAGACGCAATGGGTCGTAATAGATTTCAGGACTTGCTTTCATTTTCTCAAGGGTTGCTTTTGAACCTGAAATTTCATTTTCTGATTCTTGAATCGTCTGTTCAACATACAGAATCGGATTTTGGAAGAACATGATAATGTCCGCTTTCAGAGCCTTTTCAAATAAATCGAATTCGAGGAAGATTTTTTTTGAAATTTCTTCTGCTGTGTCCTCGTAGTTTTTGCCTTCGACATATTTTTTATATTGGTTGTACAGCACCGACTTGTTTTGAGGAAGAGCGGCGAACAGCTTTCCGGCGCTTTTCAGCAGGAATTCAGTCGGCTTAAATCTAAGCAGGATATTCTGCTCGTCAACATCCGCTCTGCTTGTCATTCTGTTTAAATCACGGCGCCAGTCTTCAATGACTTTAAAATCGCAGAGAAGCTTCATTTTTTCTTCCCCGTATAAGCCGTTGAAAGACAGGCTCATTTCATCCAGATGCGCCTGGCTTTCGTTCAGCTCTTCATTTGATTGTGAAAGCCATTCACGAAGAGCCGTTTGGAATCTTGGAATCAAGTTCTGATGGATATATGCACCAATTTCTTCATTCATTTTCTTATTTAACGATATGTGAATTTGGCTGAAATCACTGTTTTCACTAATATGAGCAGAACAGTTTCGCAGAATTTTCGGCAGCTGCACAGCCATATCTCTTTTCATCTCAGCAGTCACTTCACGATAGGAAGCCGAGATGGATTTCGCCTTTTCCTGCTCCACGTCTCTTAAATGATTCAGGAAGCCGTTCAGTCTTACTAAAATATCCTCATTCCATTTAACCGATTCTACTAATCGATTCTCCATCTGAACGCGTTTGTTCAGAAGATCCGTAAGTGTCTTGCGTATGAAATATAGAAGTTTTGCCGTGCGTTTTTCTGCAAGCTTTGCGTCCGATTTACTGAAAACAGTATTCAAAAATTCACTCAAACCGCCAAGATTATCCGGTGAAAAAGCAAATACCTGTGACTGAGGGAAGAACTGGTTGATTGTTCCCTGCAGGTCTTCTGCCAATTTCCACTGTTCAGATGAATGATTCAGGATAAAGTGAAACGGTGTATCAAGAGCATATTCCTGAAGCTTCATCAGCAATTCAAGCTCGTGCTCATTAAAAGGCGTATTTTTATCAAGGACGAACAGCATTCCATCTGATATCGGCAGAAATTCTGCTGTTTGTTCTACATCTCCAATACGATCCAATTCAGGTGTATGCAGGAACACCGTATTGTTCTCTTCTAAAAGAGCAGAAGGCCATTTCACTTCAATCCAAGTATTTTCTGATTCCTGATACTCAGGATTGTCAGATATCCTTCTTATACCGGCATTTGTAATTTCATTCATTTCCGCCAAATCACCTTCAGATCGTACAAACACAGGTGAACCAGTGCTGCTGACCAGATTTTCCTGAAGGATATGATTAATAAATGCGGATTTTCCGCTTTCAGTTGTGCCGCTGATTAAAAGACGAGATGTCTTTAAGTCGGAAAGCCCTGAAAAGAGCCATTTCTTTTTATAGCCCACTTCGATATGGTTATTCTCTGCCCAAGAAACAAGAGACTTAAATAAATCCAGGCTGTATTCGAGACTGATGCTGTCATGCTCAGAATCAAAGATCAGCTTTTCCGCTGTCTTAAGAGTCGCAGCATCCATAGACGATGGAAAAATTTCATTCCATGCAAGTACAGCCGTTGCAGCAAATAACGCTTTTGATTGATTCGCAAGCTTTTGCCAGTTTGCTAAAAGCACAGGAATAATATCTTCTAAATCCTTTACCAAATAAGTGCCATTAATCACACTTAAGTAAGTGTTCTGGTGGATATCAGACATCTTCGTCCAGGAATCAAACGGCTGCACCTCAACATTAAGGAAGATTGTATTAACGGTTTTCAGCCATGATAAGTAGGAATCTTCATTTCGGTAGCTGTCCCACAAGGAAGCCGTAACCTTCTGAAATAATTTCTGATTGATTCGGAATAGAGAGATCAGCGGCTGATAAAAGTATTCAGGATCAAACGATTTCGTATATCCCGCTTGAACATACTCATCCAGCAGCTCAAACCATTCAAGCGATTCCGCTCGCACACCTTCAGCAACAGCAAGCTCAACGGCATTCTTCCAGTCCTGCTGATCCTCATAGAAAGATCGTGCCAGATCTGTTACATTCGGATAATCTGAATGAATATCCAGCGCCTTTTTAATAACCTTATATGCAAGTTCAATTTTGTCTCTCAATAGATAAAGTGAAAATAATTCAAGAGCCACTTCCATTTTCAAAGTCTTCGAATCACTTTGAATGGATGTGTAAATATCCTCTGCCGCTGAAAGATGACCAAGAGCATAATAAGAGTCCGCAATATTTTTCTTGGCCCATGGCTCTAATTCATTGCTGATATTTTCCCACTTGAAGATCGCTGTCTCATAATCTTTGTTGTGAAAATAGACCTCACCCTGTGCAAAGCGAATATAGGACAGATCATAAACTTCCTTTGCCTGCTCCTCGAAATAAAGTTCTCCAAGCACCTGTACAGGCTGAGCAGAAGCACTGTCTTCCATAAACCTTTCAAAATATGCTTTATGAATCAACTGTTTATCGTTTGTCATTTTATCCTCCACCTAACGTACACTAGAAACTTATCTATAATAGTCTATTCTATCAAAAGATGCACTTAGAATGCTTTAATTATGTATACTCTTTTTGCCGATTTTTACACTACTAAGGATCTAGTTGAAACAGCATTCGAGATAGACATGGGCTTTAAGTTGGTATCCATGTGTTTAAATTATCCAGTTTCCCATGAAATAATGGTAAACACCGGCAAATTAAAGGAGAATAATCCCTTATGTGATTAGTATGTGATTCTAAAGGCTTATTTTACAGGTAAAATAAGTTAATTTACCCGAAATCATTTTAGGTGGGCTGATTCTGCTGCTGTAAATAACAAAAGGCAACCTTTCTTGAGCATTAAAAAAGAGAGGCATATTCCTCTCTTTAGCTTCTTCATTCTTCGCAACTTTTAAAAAAGTTCTGTTTCTTCCTCATCATTTCCAGCTCCTGCGGAATAAGCAGCTTTGATAACGGAGTATCAGGGTTTAATATAATGCCGGTCTGTCCATCGATTTGATATAAAATTTCTTCAAAAGACATCATGATCGAGTCATTTTGCTTAAACATTTTATCTATGGGAAACTTTGATGAGAAAACCGGCAGCAATTTTCTGCTTTTTTTCTCCATAATATGAACCTGTTCAATTGAAGAAGAACCCTTGTCCGCATGTAGCTTTTTTATTAACCATACATTACTTTTCGCTAGCACTTCATAGAAAACAGCTACTTTTCCGCTGCTGCTCATCGCATCAATTAAAGCTTTTTCCAAAGAGTTGAACTCTGTACTCATTTTTCACCAAACCCAAGAATTGGCTCTTTCTCTTCAATAATATTTAATTCATTAAGTGGAACATCCACTGTAAATTCATATTTCGCATGAGTTTCCAGATTTAATTTTTTCCATGCGTCTGGATTGCTTGTCATAAGAATTACTTCTTGTTTCGCTTCATCATATCCGATAATTCCGAAATGATAGCCTTTGTAAAAGGTAGTTGGAATTATTTCGTATGCATCATCTAAATCGTTTGGTTCTACTTTTTTTATATAGATAGAATTTTCACCTGGTGCAAGTGAAAAACCAATTGCTTGAGTCAATGGGTCGATAGATTTTAGATAATAGTTTTTTTTATAACTAATAATCTTATATTCCTTCCCCTGATAAACTCCAAATTTTCCTTTTCTCACGTTACACTACTCCTCTACACGTATAAATCTTTCTTTAAATGGATTATAAACCCCTACAAGTTCTTCTACACCTTCATTGACGATATATATTTCTCCAACTGTAGGCTCAGCGCCATCTCTGTATTTTGTTTCAAATTCAGGAATGATCCTGCCATTTACAGCAGCAGTAAATCCATGGCCAGTTTGCGGATATTTAATAAATTCATTTGGCTTTGCAGCATCGAGGCTATTCAACTCTTCCGCATAAGGTATTCTCATTTTATCATAGTCGTCAGTTGTAAAACGAATAACAGCATATCCTTCATTAGGCGAGAACGGTGTTGGATAGTTCTCATCTCCGTAATCCAGTCTCAGCGAATAGAAAACATCATCTGACATGTGTACGTCTGCAACATCATCCATTCTCGCAATACACCCGCTTAACGTAGTTTCACGTCCTGAGAGAAAAGACTCAACTCTTCCTAAATCAATAACCTTCTGTAGAACAGTATCATCACCAACTGGTCCAACTGCGTCGCGAACTTGCCTCATTTTTTCTAGCTGATCTTGGGTCAACTCTGTATGATGCTTTGGCTGAAGTGCTAAAAATTCATCTCTTGTTAATCCTACTTCATCAAGCACCGAATTAATCTCAGCAGCAAACTCTTTCCCCTGCGAAAGTTTCGCATAATCAAAACTCGTATCTATCCCATGAGTGACAGTCTCCACTTTCGGCTTAGAGGGCGTCCCGTCAGGTATTTTTGTCAGCTTCGCAGCTTTTCCGAGCTTATCGATTCCCTTGCCTCCTAGAATGCCAAGTCCAATAGAGACGACACCATATGTAAAGAATTCCGTTCTGCTGTAGATATCTCCATTTATTACTTTTGTTTCCCAAGCTTCAGAGAGCGTGTTCCACATTGATTCAAGGGTTTCAAGGGGGTGAATGATGGCATCCCACATTGCTTCATATGTTTCCCATTCTGTAAGGGATACAAGCCCGTCCCAAGCGTCTGTAAGTCCATTCTTAGCGCCATCCCATAATCCTGAGAAAAAACCGCCCCAGCCTGAAGAAGCAGACGATTTGGCGGCCTCATCTGCTTCTCTCATGCCATTTGCGGTGTTTTCAATTAATGCTTTTGCATCTTCTGTCAGCGTATGAAACCGATTCACCAAGTGCCGGATCTCTTCCTGAAGATCAAGAGCCCTTTCTACACGTGCAACAGAGGTAAAGCGCAGTCTGGCAGATTCCCAGTTTAACAGATCAAGTGCATCTCCCGTATATGAGCGGGATTGTTCAATGCGCTGTGCGAACGCTTCAAGCTCTTCTGGTCTTATTTTAATTTCCATGTGCGTCTACCTCTCCTTTATTCCTCTAAAACATGTGCAGCGCTGTATTAGGCGAGGCCAGCGGCCAGTTCTCTAAGCCTTCCGATTTCGTTTCTCAGCTCCTGAAAAAGCTCATCCTTCATATCGTATATATGATTATAAGTAACACGAATGTCATCCCGAATACTTTCATAGGCTAATTTTGTTTGACCGGTCCATTCATCAGCATACTGCTGATGCAGTTTATGAAAATGAAAAATTCCGTCATCAAACGTTCCCATTGCGTTATTAACAGCAGCCAGATATGCTTCGAGTTCATCTGCATCCCGATTGTATTCGGCTTGCTTTCTCTTTCTCTCCAAGTCTTCAAAGAAGTCTTCGATCGTATCCAACAAGTTCTTTCCACGTCCTTCTTCCTGTTTTAGAAGCATCTTATAGTTATGTTAAAATATGGGGATGAATCCGGCAACTATCTATTAAACTATTTTTGCACATAGGCGAATATGACTAGAAAAGAAATTATTCTTTCCTACTATTAGAATATATTAAAAACTTCACGTCATTTATTCCGCTAAAACAACCTTATTTAAGCACATACACGCGTTCTGGTCTTCCAATTGTTCCATAGGATAAGTCAGCAGCAATTTTCTCCTGGGAGATGAGGTGTTCCAAATATCTCCTTGCCGTTGTCCGGCTCACACCGATTTGCTTCGCTACTGTTTCAGCCGTTAATCCCTGCCCCGAATCCAACACTTCCATAACCTTAATCAGCGTCAGTTTATCGATCCCCTTCGGCAGCAGGGGCTTCTCAGAAATGTCATGCAGCTTATAAAGAAGCCTGTCGACTTCTTCCTGACCCATGATTATGTTTTCCAATCTGATTGCTTCAAGTTTGCGGTAATGTTCTTCGTATCTTTTTAAGGACTGCTTGAACCGTTCAAAAACAACAGGCTTGATAATAAAATCAAACACTCCGATTGTTATGGCTTCCTGCACCGTCTCAATTTCCCGCGCAGCTGTTATCATAATGACATCCGTTTGCTTATCCAGCTGCTTGATTTCCTTTAAAAGATCGCATCCGTTCATATCAGGAAAATACACATCAAGTAAAATTAAATCCGGTTTTAAGATATCAATCAAGCTTTTTGCCTCAGCATAATTAGCAGCTATGCCAATGGTGTGAAACCCCTCTATCTGTTCAAGAAATCTTCTTTGAATCTCGGCAATTCTTAGATCGTCTTCAATGATCAGCACCTCAATGGCTTGATTCATCATCATACCCCCTGCTTTTTGGAATGGCTACAGTAAACGCTGTTCCTTCTCCTTTCTTCGATGAAAAAGTGATCGTTCCTCCTACTTTTTTCAAAGCCTGCCGGACAAGACTCAGACCGATGCCTGCATTTTTGTCCCCGCTCTTTGTAGAGAACCCCTGCTGGAAAATAATCTCGAAATGTTCCTCATCTATACCTGGTCCATTGTCTTCAACTTCAATAATCAATTCTTTGCCCAGATCTGTTAAAAAGAGCGATACCTTTTTATCTCCGTCTTCTTTTTCTCTGACAGCTTCAAAGGCATTATTCAGCAGATTGCCGAAAATGGTTATTAAAGCATCACGATTCAGTGAGTCCGGAACATCCTTAAAACTGCTTTCCTCATCTATGGAAAAATGGATTTTCAATTCGCTTGCAAGACTGATTTTTCCTAATATAAATCCCGCAAGAATAGGATCGGGAATTTCCCTCATGATGAAGCCAATAAATCCCTGTGTAACATTTACTTCTGTCGAAATAAACTCAATCGCTTCTTTGTAAGACCCTAATTGAATGAGTCCGAGCAGGGTGTAGAGCTTGTTCGAATATTCATGTGTCTGCGCTCTTAACCCCTCTGCATATGCTTTTACGTGTGACAGTTCCTTCAGCACCTGTGACAGCTCGGATTTATTCCTGAAACTAGCTACAGCGCCTATAACTTCTCCCCTTTTATCAAAAATAGGAATGCGGTTTACGACGAAAACATCCTCAAGAATGATGAATTCCTGATCATATTCAGCTTGTCCGGAATCAACAACCTGCAGCAGATGGGTATCTTTAATGATCTCTTCGATCCGCTTTCCCCTTAAAAGAATCTCATTTGGAATCTCCAGGATTTTATGGGCATTTTCATTCACAACCGTGATTTTCCCGTCGGTATCAATGGCAATGATCCCTTCATGTATAGATTCCAATATGGCGTGTTTTTCCTGGTACATCCAGGCAATCTCACGCGGCTCAAGGCCAAATATGGCTTTTTTAATGTTTAATGAGATCAATAACGCTGAAATAATCCCGCCTATTAAGATAACAATCGTAGAAAATAAGATTTTGTTTTCAAGGTTTGTCAGTTCTTTTTCAATATCCTCCTGAAGAAATCCGACAGAAACGACTCCAATCACATTATCATTCTGATCGAATATGGGGGCTTTTCCTCTAAGAGATGGTCCAAGGGTACCGACAGATTCAGAAATGACGGTTTTCCCTTTGAATACTTCTTCATTATCTCCGCCAACCATTTTTTCTCCTAAACGATCCACATCAGGATGTGAATACCTGATTTCATCAAGGTTTCCGACGACGATAAATTCCGCTCCCACCTCTTTTCGGATTTTCTCTGCGATCGGCTGAATGATTTCAGATGGATTTTCCGTTAAGAATGCTTCCGCGATCTCAGGCATATATGCGAATGTCTCTGCAACAGACAGCGCCTGCATACCCTTATCTTTCTTCAAATTGTTTTCCATGATGGACTTAAAGGTTAGTTCAAATATACCTGCCATCAGGACTACCACAAGACTTATCCCAATCATCAGCTTAGCATGTAAACGCATTCACTCACCTCTGATTAATCATAATAAAAAAACTCCTTATTAAAAAGGAGTTTTTTTAGCCCTCTACGTTAATGACTACATCCTTTCCCCGTTTTTTCATTAAAACCGGAATCAGGAGCCAAAGTGCCGTAAGAATTAAGAATGATACGGAAAGGGGACGCGAGAAGAAAATGCTGTAATCTCCATTTGAAATGGTAAGCGCTCTTCTCATATTGTTTTCAATCATCGGGCCTAATACCAAGCCTAATACCAGTGGAGCAATCGGGTAATCATTCTTGGATAAAAAGTAGCCGAGAACGCCGCATGCAAGGAGAAGGAGTAAATCATACACTGATACCTGCACCGCATATACACCAAAAATCGAAATCGCGATAATAAGAGGAATCAAATACTTTTTCGGCGTTTGAATAATTTTCGCAAACACCTTAACAAGCGGCATATTTAAAGCGAGAAGCATAATGTTTCCAATGAACATACTTGCAATTAATCCCCACGCAACTTGAGGATGATCTTCAAACAGCAGCGGACCCGGCTGAATGTTATACATCATCAGGGCACCCATCAGGATCGCAGTTGTCCCTGATCCCGGAATGCCAAGCGTCAATAATGGAATCATCGCACCGCCTGATGCCGCGTTATTGGCAGATTCCGGTGCAGCAACACCTGCAATTGCACCTTTACCGAACTTAGATGGGTCCTTGCTGATTTTCTTTTCCATCATATACGAGAAAAATGAGGCCAATGTGGCGCCGGCTCCCGGCAGTATTCCAATGAAGAATCCTAATAATGAACCTCTTGCGATCGGACCTGCGGATTCCTTCATTTCTTCTTTTGAAGGAAAGATATTATTGATTTTAGCAATTTCCGCGTCTTCCCCTTCTTTTTCAAGGATTGTCTTGAAGACCTCTCCTAATGCAAACAGGCCAACCGCTATTGTTAAAAATTCGATTCCCTGATAAAGCCACGGAAAATCGAAAGTAAATCTTGCAACACCTGAAACATTGTCCACTCCAATCGTTGCAAGCAATAAGCCTGTAATCGTCATGATAAGTGCTTTTGTCACCGACTTGCCTGCCAGACCGCTGACTGCTGCAATACCAAGCAGCATCAGTGAAAAGTATTCCGCCGGTCCAAACTTAATTGCTATGCTGGATAGAGGCTTTGCTAATAAAATAAGTGCGACCAGCGTTACGATGCCCGCAAAAAAGGATCCGATTGCAGCGATGGAAAGAGCACTTCCCGCCCTGCCATTCTTCGCCATTTGATAGCCGTCAAGTGTGGTAACAACAGAGGATGATTCTCCAGGTGTATTTAATAGAATGGATGTTGTAGAGCCTCCGTACATGGCTCCGTAATAAACCCCTGCAAGCAGGATAATGGCGCTTGTTGCCGCTTGTTCCGGCGGCAGCCCCCCAGTCATTGAAGCTGTAACCGGTATTAAAAGAGCTACACCGCTCATCGGTCCGATTCCAGGCAGGACGCCGACTGCCGTTCCAATCAGGACGCCTCCAAAAGCAAAAAGGATGTTATACCAAATGAAGGCTGACTGAAAGCCCTGCAGCAGATAATCAAGAGTTCCCATTATGCATTTCCTCCCTCAATAAGAAAAGCGCAAGCGCCTTGTTCAGCTCCGGCAGGCAGATAAGGATCCGACGAAAAAGTCCGGGTTTGACTTTTTTGGCGGATCCGTTCTGACCGAGGAGTCAGGCGCTGGGGCTAGACATCAATGTGATAAAATTTCTACTTTCTTATCTCATTTACTTAAAACCATACCGGAAAGCTTGGCAGGGTTCCTTTTAGAACAACAACAAATAAGTAATAGATCCCGGCAGAAAAACAAGCAGATATCACAATTGATTTCACCCATTTACCGCGCTCCATAGCTTGAAAGCATATGAGCAGAAAAACAAATGTCGTGATGACATATCCGATTGTTTCAAGTGCTGCTATGTAAAGCAGTATTGCAAGAAAAATAATGATGAATGCTTTCATCTGCAAAGGTTCTTTTTTTCCGTATTTTTTCTCATAATGAAAGGTTTCATAAAACAAACGAAGGCTAAGCAGAAAAAGGATGGCACCGAGAAAGAACGGGAAAATATTAGGTCCGACAACACTTCCATATGAAGATTTCGCTATCTGCATACTGCCATACATAAAGAGCGCTCCCACCGCTAAAAACAAAATGGCTGCTGCCCTGTCAAACTTGATTGACATCTGAATCATCCTTTCTAATAAGAAAAGCGGAACCGCCCGTTTAGCTCAGGCATGACAGTAAGAATTCACCCGAAAAGTCCGTTTTTGATTTTCCTGAGGGAATTTGTTCTGGCCGAGGAGTTGGGCGGTGAAGCTAGACATAGAAACGGTAAATTTTATGCTTCTTAAAAACTTGAAGCAAAGAAGGAGACTGCCTCCTTCTTCAGCTTCACAATTATTTCGCCATTCCAACAGCCTTAAGCAGGGTTTGCACTTGTTTTTCCTGCTCTCCTAAAAATGTTTTAAAGTCCTCGCCATTCTTATATTCCATTTCCCATCCCTGTGTTTCGACTTCCTTTTTCCATTCTTCAGACTCTACTAAATTTTTAATTGTTTTCTCCCAATATTTATAAGCTTCATCAGACATTTTCTCTGGACCAAAAACTCCTCGCCAAATGGTGAATTCTGCGTCAATTCCTTGCTCTTTCGCAGTTGGAAGATCCTTAAGGTCGCCTTGAAGTCGTTCGGATGCAGTTGTAGCCAGTACTCTTACCTTGCCTGCCTTTAAGAACTCCTTGACGCTTGATACATCAGTTCCTATTACGTCAGCATTGTTTCCTAGAAGAGCTGTAATCGCCTCTCCGCCCCCATCATAGGAAACATATTTTAACTTTGTCGGATCCACTCCATCTGCATAAGCTGGAAGAATTGAAATTAGATGATCCATAGAACCTGGAGCTGATCCGCCGGCAAACGTAAGCTTGCCCGGATCTTTTTTCACATCCTCCAATAAGGATTGCAGATCCTTGTATTTTGAATCTTCTTTCACAACAATTGCCCCATAATCCTTCGTCAATTGAGCAAGAGGGGTTGTATTTTTATATCCGTATGGACTGTTTCCTTCTTTTTTCAGGTTATTGATAATAACAGGCGGCGAATTGACAAATAACCGCTCATTATTTTGCACATCCTGTGTGGCATATTCAGCCATGAATACCGCTCCGCCTCCGCCTGGTTTGTTTTCTACGGTGAGCGGCTGATCTACAAGCTTGGTTTCACTTAATACCTTCACGAACGATCTCGCCGTTAAATCCCAGCCTCCACCGGCACCTGATGGAGCGATAACCGTTAAAGCCTTTGATGGATAGCCTGTACCTGTACTGCCCGAAGCAGCTTTCTCTCCGCTGCTGCAAGCCCCTAAGCTTAAAGCAAGAGCACCTGCACACATAATCATGGATACTTTTTTTAATCCGAACATATAAATCCCCCTTTGTAAGCGTTTTCTTAATTTTACAGAGGATTCTGAAAAAATACAGTTTATACACGTAAAGAGCATAAAAACCTTTAACTCCTTTTTGTCCTTTTTGTTCACGGACGAAATAACAGCTAAATTCATTTGAATAAATGCCGCGGGAAACATATAATTGTAAAATGAACAGATGATTTATGGATATAATGAAGTTTACATAGAAGAAAGGACGATAGATATTGGAAAATAACTCGTCAAACTTTATCAAAAGCATCATAAAAGAGGACCTGGAGAGCGGAAAGCATTCAACGGTCATCACCCGTTTCCCGCCTGAGCCGAATGGCTACCTTCATATCGGCCATGCAAAATCGATCTTAATCAACTTTGAACTTGCCGATGACTTTGGCGGCAGAACCAATTTGCGATTTGATGACACGAACCCTTTAAAAGAGGATCAGGAGTACGTAGATTCCATTAAAGAAGATGTGAAATGGCTTGGATATGAGTGGGACGAGCTTCACTTTGCATCAAATTACTTTGAGGAAATGTACAACCGCGCTGTTCTTTTAATCAAAAAAGGCAAAGCATATGTAGATGACCTGACAGCCGATGAAATCCGCGAATACCGCGGCACATTGACTCAGCCCGGAAAAGAAAGCCCGTACCGCAACCGCTCTGCTGAAGAAAATCTTGAACTGTTCGATAAAATGCGCAAAGGCGAATTTGAAACAGGCAGCAAGGTTTTGCGTGCTAAAATCGATATGACGTCACCAAACCTGAATCTTCGTGACCCTATTATTTACCGTGTATCACATGCGACTCACCATAATACAGGAGATACTTGGTGTATTTATCCGATGTATGATTTCGCACACCCGATTGAAGATGCGATTGAAGGCGTAACACATTCCATTTGTACAACAGAATTTGAGGATCATCGTCCTCTTTACAATTGGGTTGTCGAGGAATGTGAAATGGAAAGCAAGCCTCAGCAAATTGAATTTGGCCGCTTAAATATCACGAACACAGTCATGAGTAAACGCAAGCTGAAGCAGCTTGTTGATGAAGGCTTTGTAGACGGCTGGGATGACCCGCGCATGCCAACGGTTTCAGGACTCAGAAGAAAAGGATACACATCTGATGCCATCCGTAATTTTGTACGGGAAACAGGCGTTTCTAAAGGATACGGTGCTGTTGACGAAGCCATGCTCGAGCACTTCGCAAGAGAAGATCTTAAGCTGAAAGCGCCTCGGACAATGGGTGTTCTTAAGCCGCTTAAAGTGGTGATAACGAACTACCCTGAAGGCGAGTCTGAAATGCTTGATGCAGAGATTAATCCAGAGGTTCCTGAAATGGGCTCACGACAAATTCCGTTCGGAAGAGAAATCTACATCGAACAGGACGATTTCATGGAAGATCCTCCGAAAAAGTATTTCCGCCTTTTCCCTGGCAACGAGGTTCGTCTGAAGCATGCCTACTTCATCAAATGTGAAGATGTCATCAAAGACGAAGATGGAAATGTCGTTGAACTGCATTGCACATACGACCCTGAAACTAAGAGCGGATCAGGCTTTACAGGCCGTAAAGTAAAAGGCACAATCCATTGGGTGGATGCTGAGAATGCCGTGCCTGCAGAATTCCGTTTGTATCAGCCGTTAATTCTTGATGCAGACTTGGAAGCAGAAAAAAGCGAAGAGGAAGAAGAAGAAAAAACATTCCTCGATTACGTGAACGATCAATCGCTTGAAGTAGTTCAAGGTTTTGTAGAACCGAACATGAAGGATGTATTGGGTCAGGACAAATTCCAATTCTTTAGACACGGGTATTTCAACGTGGATCCGAAGAATACAACACCTGAAAAAGCCGTTTACAACAGGATTGTCTCTTTAAAAAGCTCATTTAAATTATAATAAACTTATGAAAGACCTAAATTTCCAAGAAATTTAGGTCTTTTTTTGATGAACTGTTCTTCAGCATTCGATAACACAAGAGTAAAAAGCTTGTCTTATCGAGATGAATCACGTCGTCTAAGCGTCTCTTTTTACAATTTCAGTCAAAGTCCAACCCGAACATTGCAGAGATTTGGATGGTTTTAATCATGATTTATCGCGGTATAATCGTACTAACGAAAAAAAATGAAGGATGAACTAAATAAATACTAAGCAGAAAGGAGGACGATGAATCATGAAAATCAAAGCAGGCAGCTGGAGAATGCTGAGTTCACAGGAAAAACTGTTTATTTTGAAGGCAGTAAGTCATAGAATGAAAAAATAAACACCGTAACTCTTTTATCAGCCAAATTCTAAAACTTTCAGCCGTTTTTTCGCATTTTACAGCCGAATTCGAGAAACTTACAGCCGATTCTCCATTTTTTTCAGACGAATTCCAAAATGTATCAGTCAAACGTAAAAAGCAGCCGCAAAATGCAGCTGCTTTCCTTAATTATTTCCACCATCCATCAAATTTGCTTGCAGGCAATTGGCGTTTATGCTCAGTCATTAAGTAGCGCTTTTCCACCTTAGAAGCGACTTCCTCTGAAACGGATTTCCCTTCTAAGTAGTCATCAAGCTCATCATAGGTAATGCCGAGCTCAGTCTCATCAGCCTGCTGAGGCTTATCGTCAAGCAAGTCTGCCGTTGGAACCTTCAAGTATAATCTTTCTTCTGCTCCAAGATCTTTCAGCAAGCTTCTGCCCTGGCGCTTAGTAAGACCGGCTAACGGAAGAAGATCTGCTCCGCCGTCACCATATTTCGTAAAGAACCCTGTGACTGCTTCTGCAGCGTGATCTGTACCGATGACAAGCAATCCAGCCTGACCTCCGATCGCATATTGAGTAATCATGCGTGTTCTTGCTTTCACATTTCCTTTATTAAAATCGCTCAGCTCATCCTGAACGGCATCTGCATATTGCTTTTCAAAGGCATCAACAGTCGACTTAATATCAAACGTGATCGATTGATCAGGCTTGATAAATTTGAGAGCAAGCTGCGCATCATTTTCATCGTGCTGAACACCGTGCGGAAGGCGGACGGCAATGAACTTCGCATCGCTTTTGCCTTCGCTTCTTAACTCTTCAACAGCAAGCTGGGCAAGACGCCCTGCCAAAGTAGAATCCTGCCCGCCGCTTATACCAAGAACAAATCCTTTCGCACCCGTTTTTTTCAGATAGTCTTTCAAAAAATCAATGCGTTCTCTTATTTCAGCCTTCGGATCAATTTCAGGTTTAACATTTAAATCACTCATAATCTTCTCTTGCAAGCTCATCAAAAATTCCTCCTATTGATATAAAGAATGTTTTTTAATGTAATCATAACAAGCATCAGGCAGCAGGTAACGCGGTTCCCCGCCTTTTGAAAACTCATCCCGGATGTATGTAGAGCTGATCTCCATCGCAAGCCCCTTATCAATCAAGTGAAAAGTTGAGCCGTCATCATGATTCCGCAAAATCGGGGAACGGGAAATCGTACGGAGCATATCAATGCCTTCTCTAGCCATGACAATAAATTTATTGCTTGAAATCAGTTCCTGATCATATTTCCATTTGCCGTCTGCAATATCAACAAGCAGATCTGCACCCATAATAAAGTAAATTTCATCATTCGGGTATTTCTTTTTAAAATGCTCCAGCGTGTAATACGTATATACATTCCAGGCTTCCTGCTTAATTTCATAATCATCAGCCAAAAACTTGTCATTTCCCTGAAGGGCAAGCTCAAGCATATTCCAGCGGTGCAGATCAGATGTTTTCATCACTTTATCTTTCCGTTTGTTTGAACATGGCAGAAAAATAATTTTATCAAGTCTGCATCGGTGTGCAACGGTGCTTGCCGTCCATAAATGTACATTTGTGATCGGATCAAACGACGAACCGTAAATCCCTATCTTCCCCACTTGCTCTTCTCTCCCATCGTCCTCTACTTACTTCATTCCCTGTTCAATCATATTCTTAACCTTAGATTGAACTTCTTCGATATTTCGCATCTTGTTCTCCCAGCAGCGCTCGCTTAAATCGACCGGATACTCCTCAGGATGCATGGTCCGTTTGTACTCATCCCATAGAACATCCATATTTTGAGCGGCATAGTCTTGAATCTCCTGGAGTTCAGGAAGTTTATAAACCAATTTTCCATCTACAAAAATATCACGGTGCAGTTCCTTCGCTTCAAAATTCGTTACAAATTTGCTGACGAACGTATGAACAGGATGGAACATTTTTAAGCGCTCCTCCGCTTGCGGATTTTCATCCTCAAGCGCAATATAATCGCCCTCTGATTTTTTATTGAGGGAATTGATGATCCGGTACACCTTTTTAATCCCTGGCGTCGTCACTTTTTCAGGATTTCCGCTGATTTTAATCGTATCCTTCATTTCCCCGTTTTCATTTTCAATAGATACTAATTTATAGACAGCACCAAGAGCGGCCTGATCATAAGCGGTAATCAGCTTCGTGCCGATACCCCATGAATCTATTTGTGCACCCTGTGATTTCAGGTTAATGATCGTATTTTCATCCAGATCGTTCGAAGCAATAATCTGCGTCTCTGTAAATCCTGCTTCATCCAGCATTTTTCTTGCTTTCTTCGATAAGTATGCAAGATCTCCGCTATCGAGGCGAATCCCTTTGAAGTTAATTTTATCGCCAAGCTCTTTGGCCACTTTAATCGCAATAGGAACCCCTGATTTTAACGTATCATATGTATCTACGAGGAAAACACAATCTTTATGGCGGCGCGCGTATTTATGGAACGCAGTGTATTCATCACGATAGGCCTGAACCAAAGCATGAGCATGTGTACCTGCAACAGGAATGCCGAACATTTTGCCCGCGCGTACGTTTGATGTCGCATCAAAACCGCCGATGTAAGCAGCTCTAGTGCCCCACACTGCCGCATCCATTTCATGCGCTCTGCGTGTTCCGAATTCCATTGCACTTTGCTCGCCTACAACGTGCTTGATGCGTGAAGCTTTTGTCGCAATCAATGTTTGATAGTTCACAATGTTAAGCAAAGCCGTTTCAATCATCTGCGCTTCTGCAAGCGGCGCTTCAATCCGCAGAATCGGTTCATTGGCAAAAACCAGCTCTCCTTCAACCATTGAACGGACGGTTCCAGTAAAGCGAATCTCTTTTAAATACTCCAGATAATCTTCTTTGTATCCTAATTCATCTCTTAAGTACTCAATATCACTTTCTGTAAAAGAAAAACTATGCAAATACTCGACAATGCGTTCAAGACCGGCAAAAACCCCATATCCATTGCTGAACGGCAGCTTTCTGAAAAAGACTTCAAATACTGCTTTCCGGTTGTGCATGTTATCTTCCCAGTACGTTTCTGCCATGTTAATTTGGTAAAGATCCGTGTGAAGCATTAAACTGTCGTCTGTGTATTTCATCAAAGGAACCTCCATCTGTCTATTCAACCCGTGCATTTAAGCTGTTTTTAAAATGAGATAGCGCCCATGCGTGACCCTCAGGATTGAAACTTGCCACTGCATTTTCATGAACAGCCATTTTGAAACCTTTATTAAAACCGTCAACTGCCGTGTGCAGCACACAAATATCTGTACAAACCCCAACCAGATGAATTTCTGTAATGCCCCGTGCGCGGAGCTTCAATTCCAGATCCGTACCCGCAAACGCACTGTATCTTGTTTTATCCATCCATTGTACATGATTTTTCACTTTATTTTGCTCATAAACGTCCTCAAGTTTCCCAAAAAGTCTGCGGCCATCTGTACCTTCAATGTTATGAGGCGGGAACAAAGCACTTTCAGGATGAAACTCATCGTTCTCATCATGTCTATCAATCGCAAAAACCACATAATCCCCTGCATCAATAAAAGCCTCTGTCAGCTTTACAATTTCATCCTCAATTGCCTGCCCCGGCTTCCCGCAAGTAAGTGCCCCGTCATCCGCTACAAAATCCACTGTATAGTCTATGTTAATTAACGCTCTTTTCATAAATGTCCACTCCCCTTTAGTATTTAACACTTAATGAATTGTTAATTATCAAATCTAATAACGTGCCGTATAGATCGGTTTGACAACATCCATCTCAACAAACGAATAAAGCTGCGTCGGTTTTTTTGACGTGCGCGATGTCTTTCCTTCTGCCTCCTTGATAAATGGCAGTGTCTTAATTTTCCTTGAAAAAGACTGGTCACTTGCAATGGCAGGATCATCCGTCACCGTCTTCAGGACTGCCTGCAGCTCCGAATATGTAAAGAATTCAGGAAGAAAATTCTTAGCAACTGTCGTCTGCAAAAGATCATTTGTAATCATTTTAATGGCATCTCCAATGATTTCTCTGTGGTCAAAAGCGAGATCCAGATTCAGAACATCGTTGATTGAAAAAAGGTCTACCTCTGCAGCATCATCCTGAGCTTTTCTCAGGGACAGCGAATGCTCTGGAACAATCGCATAATGCGCATTCGAGATAATCCAGCCGCGCGGATCGCGTCCAGGCTTATCATACACACCAAAGTGCTTCATATGAACCCCGGAAACATTCGTTTCCTCTTCTAATTCCCTCTTTGCCGCTTCAAATGCTGATTCATCATCCTGAACAAATCCGCCCGGAAGCGCCCACTTGCTTGCCTCAATGTTTGGATTCCCCTCTGCATCAAGCGCTGCACGCTGGATCAGCATAAGCTTCAAATCCATCAATGGCGGCTTATACTCTCCATCGCTTTCAGACACAATCGTAAACACACAAATATCTGACGTGTACCCATCAGGAGTCCGATATTTTTTTATATCGTATTTCTTAAGAGCTTCATCGTTTGACATGAATAACTGGCTCCTTAATTCGTTTTTAATTAACAAGTTGTTAATTGTTAATTTATTTATACCTTATTTTGGGGTGGGTGTCAATGAATTATGTGGGGGATTTTTGAGAAGTATTTTTTTATTTACTGAAAAAACCTTGAAAGGCATAATACCTTTCAAGGTTTCTAATTTCATTACATGTATTCTACTGAACCTAAAAACTCCAGCTCACTTGCATCAACATTCGTTTTCTTTTTCACACCTTCATACTTAAAATTGTATAAAAGAATGACAAGATTATAATGACTATTCAAGTGTTCCCCACATACCAATGAAAACTTCGGAATAATTATATCATCATAAGAAAAATCTTCTAATAATCCACTAAGTGCATTATCAGCATCATCATAAAACTCCGCTTCACGAGTAGCATCATCATATCTTTCAATAACACAGCTTCTCCCAGACCGTTAGCGGAGACGAGTCCGTAGATGCCCATCTCAGTTTTTTGCAGAGTACTAAACGATTTAGAAGTTTTATTGGCATCCAGTCCGGAATCTGCGGCGTTGTAGGTTTTGTAGTTGTCGGTGCCGCCTTTAAAGGCACGGCCTGCCCACCCCACTACAGGGACCATGCCTGCAGTGGCCATGGTCCCTGTAATGGGGTGGGCATCTGAGAGTTTTTCTCCTTTTACAGGGTCGACGCCTTCTGTGGCGCGTTTGTAGTCGTAGTATCCTGCTACTTCACGTGTAATTTTCCCGTTTGCATATAAAAAAACAGCAGAGATTTCTAGAATCTATCTCTGCTGTTTTTTTCATTAACTTTCAAAATAAAACAGTCATTTATACTCTTTTATGTGTATTCCTAGTAAATACCCATAATTAAATTGCAACATCCTGGTAACCTACTTCAGTTACTTTTTCATTTAATAGACGAAGTCCTAGTCCGTTTTCTGTATCCCATATACAATTAAATGTAATTCCCATATCTCGACCTTCAAAATTACCCGCATATGGAACAACTATTCCATCTAAACTTATCATTTCTAGTATTTGATCTGTTGTTTCAACTAGTGGATAATTTTCGTTTACTTCAATATCATAACCTAGTTCATGTCGTTTTTGATTATAATAGTCTAATATGGGTTGCAATATACTTAATTGCAACTCTTCCCACTTTTGCATTAATGATTGATATGCTGTATATTGAGCTTCCTCAAAATTGCCATCTTCTTCACCATCTATCATCAAAGCTATATCCGTTTCTTTTCCAAAAAATTTAATTGTGGTATCCTTAGACCAACCATATTCATACTCGAGTTCACCGAAAATTGGATCGTTTATTGTCATTTCAGTATCGCCTCTTTTTGTTTATTAGCAAATCCTCCAGGTTCAAAAGCTCCTGCGTTTACCTCACCTACACCACCCAGGTGTCCGAATTCACTGTTTATTTTTGTTGGCACAAGTTGCATTGTCTTAACATCATTCAATTCATGCCATGTTAATTTATTTTTTTCTCGATATAACTTTATATCTCTTGCACTAATTTCACCAGACTCCATACCAAATTGGCTTGCTAATTCAGGTGAATCATTAAGTTGATCAGCTAATTTTTGGTCTGATTGAATAAAATTAGCTCGTCTAGCTTTCGCACCAAATCCCCCTTTGCCACCAAGCATATATTCAATCTCTACCTGTGCTTTTGCTACTGGTGAAAAATCAGGAATAGCATGTTGATATTGGATACCATTAATCCCAACTTTATCTAAGATTTGTGCTAATAGACGATCTGGCGGCGGCTTGAGTATGCATTCAGATTCACCCCTTGTTCCTTCAAAACAAACCTTTAAATTATTAGGCGCAGGGGTTTGGCTTAGTCTTGATAGCTGGTTGCCAAACATATCTTTACCTAGAACAGCCTCACCCAGCCCATTAGCCGACACCAGCCCATAAATCCCATCTCCGCCTTCTGCAAAGTACTAAACGATTTAGAGGTTTTATAAGCATCAAGCGCATTGTCCGCTGCATTGAACGTTTTCATTGTTTTATACACGGCGCTTCCGCCTTTGACAGCCCGACCTGCCCAGCCGACGACCGGGATGAAGCCGGCAGCTGCCCTGTCTTGATGATTCGATCAGCTGTTCGAAGAGGACAACGTGGTAGTCTAAAAGCGTTTTATATAATAAAAGAAAAAAATCTTGAAAGGCGTATAGCTCATCAGGTTCATTTTTTAACAACATATAAAAGTCTTGTTAAAATATACCATTTCATTACAAAAGAGTTGTTTCAAGTGCATCACTCAACATGGAATCAAAATTATCAAATGACTGAATTAAAGTTCCTGAGGGTTTATCAAGTTCTACATACATACTCTCTTTTAAGTCGTAACAATACCAAGCTGTATCAGAATCTCCAAAAAATATATATTGCTTTTGCCAATCATTCTCATACCAAAGCTCGTTTGTCTCTATAAATCCCTGAATCTTTTCATCTTCTTCCTTATCAGTTAGAACTTTATCAACACCGTAGATGACTAATCCATTAAAGTCTAAACCATTTACTATTTTTAAAAATTCGATATATGACTCAGGTAATGCAATGTTTCCAAATTTCTGCTGAATATGTTGTTTCAATTTAATAATTTCTGTATCTGATACTGGATTTCTAAATGAACTTCCATATTTCACTACAATTTTTTCTATTTCTTTTAACACCTCTTTTATCTACTCTTCCCTTCTAGGTACCGTCTTTGAAGCCATAACCGTCCCAGCCTACTACCAGGACGAGGTCCGCTGTGGCCATGGTCCTGCTGCGATGCGCTGAGCATCTGAGACAGTTCTTATATTAAGCTTTAACTATCACTAAAAAGAAAAAAACACCTTTGACTAAAAGCCAGTTTGGTGCTTTTCTGTGGTTCTGAAAAATAGTCTTTAAACACTTTTTCCATTGTAACTACTCCAAATTATTTACTGTATCGCTGTCGAGTCTTTCTCGACACCCTGACCTTCTCCCTTTAGGAAGAAGGTCTATTTTATATTTTAGGTCAGTGGTAAACTATCTCTTTTTATATGATTAGAGGTTTTACTACTATCGTTTGATGAGTAGTTTTCCAATAGGTATATTTTTACATCATTTAGACTTTCAATCTTAAAATAACCAGACTCAATTGCATTTTCACCTAATATTCTTAATGTTTCATCATCAATTACCTCAACCACTTGAGGAACGAATTTTCTATTTTCCTTTTCATATGCTTGATAAGTTGTATATGAAACAGCATCTAATACTGAATACCATGCATATTGTTTTTGTACGTCTCTTTCTTTGTTTGCGAACTCAGCTACATCTACATAATCTTCGCTATCTATATAGTTACACAAATCATCCGCATCGATTTTTTCACCTTCAAGCCATTTCCAACAGGAATCTAACGCTTCTCTACCAGTTTTATATCCAGGTTCATCTATATTAATTATATTAAACATTTTTTCGGCTATTACTAATCCTATTGCAACCTTAGCCTCTGCGTTGAGATTATTGATAAAATCCATGACTATCATTCCTTACTTATTTTCTTATTTTGACCACATTTTCTGGTATCCCATTTATTACCTCAAAAGACAATGTATCTCTTGGATATGGTAAACTTGGATCTATTTCAGTCGATACATCAATTTTCAAATTAGGAAACATATCAGTCAATTGCTTAAATATTCCTCTTTCATCATCTGGAACAGAATCAAACAAACCTTTTGTACATTTATTACAAATTCCGTTTGGATTAGATTGGTTAATATATAGTGTTCCTTTTACATCTTCTGGTTTAAGACCTGCTTTTTTAACAGCATCTTCAAATTCAGCAATTGTACCTTCTTCTGCATGATCCATGAATTGGGCATGGCCTCTTATAGCTCTGTTATAAGGGGCTTTAATTTCTCGATTAGGATATAGTTCATCCAAACTTGGTAGACCTGCTTCTTTTCTAACCTTTGGGGAACCACCTTCAAAACTTAAATCTTCAAGACCTTTCACATCTGTTTTTCCCACTGCAATAGTATGTGTTTCTGGTACATTCCACTTTTTACGTAAATTATCTAAATCTGCTTTTCCAACTTTTACTTTACTTAAATCTTTACCCGTACCCTTATAAACCACATTACTCTTCGCAAAAGAAATGATATCACCTAAAGCCTTATACTCCACATTAAAACCACTCATACTCAACCCAGTATTAGTCGCCAAAGATTCACTTTTAACCCTAATCGGAACAGGAATATTACCTACCCTTCTTCCAATATCGGTTAAAATAGCATTCGCATGTTCAATCTTCTGATTAACAAACCGATTACTATATGGCAACAATCCGCCACGCTTCGCAGCCAATTTATCCAATCCATAAGCCGCTCCGCCAACTCCCAAAATCCCAATGGCCTGCATCAGGCTCTGCTGCCTTTGCTGGTCTGTAAGCTGGTTGCCGAACATGTCTTTACCTAACACAGCTTCACCGAGACCGTTAGCGGAGACGAGGCCGTAGATGCCCATCTCCGTCTTCTGCAGAGTACTAAACGATTTAGAGGTTTTATAAGCATCAAGCGCATGATCCGCTGCATTATACGCTTTAACCGTTTTGTAAATCGCGCTTCCGCCTTTTACAGCCCTTCCTGCCCAGCCGACAACCGGAATGAAGCCGGCTGCTGCCATAGCTCCGGCTGCAATGCGCTGGGCATCTGTGAGCTTTTCTCCTGTGACGGGGTCAACACCTTCAGTTGCCCGTTTGTAGTCATAGTAGCCGGATACTTCGCCGGTGAAGGTTTTTGTGGTATCCCAGGCTTTTTCGTACCACGGGCGATTTTCGAGCTCCTCGGCAATTTTTGCTTGTTTTCTTGCTTCTGCTTGATCGTTTTTGAAGGCGAGATATTCTTTGGAGCTGTTTTCGATGTCCTTTTTCATTTTGTAGATTTCGCTGTTTTGATAGGCTTTTGCATCGAAGTTGATCGGTGTGATGGTGCTGCCCTGTCTTGAGGATTCAAGCAGCTGTCCGAACAGGCCGACCAGGTAGCTTTGATCGTTTTCTGAGATGGCGTATTCTTCTGTCAGCGCCTGATCGAGCTGATTAACCGCGTCTATCGTTTGGGTGCGTTCTTTTTCAGCTTTTGCCATGTGGTTTTCGAATGTGTCCGTTGAAAAAACATGCAGCAGGACAAGATCAGCAATACTGCGGAAGATGGACTGCAGGGCATCCTGCTGGCCTTGGACCATTTCTTTCGCCCGATTTTGAGCACGCGGCACATTTTCTTCTAAAAAGGACATTTGGACAAAGGTATCGCCTGAGAGCTTCGCATCTTCCGTGCTGCCGGGGATTCCCCTTAAAAAAGCAATGTTTTTATCGATCAGCCTCATCCAGGCTTCCACTACATCGACTTGGGCAGAATAAAAGCCTTTTATCGCTTCTGCGCCTTTTCCCTGGAATTCATCACCAGAATTTACGATATCTAAAAACTGTTTTTTCAGCTGATTCAGCTGTTCCTTCAGCTCTTCGTATTGCTTGGCTCTCTTTTCCGCTGCCGACACTAACGTTTTTGCTTCATAAACTTTAATCTCTGCCACCTCCCTTTTGTCCTTTTTTATCTGTGGACAATCGCTTCATCTTGTTCTTTCAATGAATCCACATTTGCACGCGTATCTTCCACATTTTTCTGAACTATCGTTACGTACTGCGAGATAAATTGATGAATCATTTCCTCCCGCTCCTGCCATTTTTGCGTAAAATCAAGCTTGTTGTGGCCGACATCGTCTGGTCCTTCCAAAACCAAGGCATCCAATGCTTGTTTGATTTCATCCAGCTGCTTCATCATTTCGGCATGATTCAGTTTAATTTGGGTCATTTAAAACAACCGCCTTTTTAAATCATCTAGTCTGTTTCCAAGCTCTTCAAATGCATCCTCGCCAACCGCCAGCAGTTTATCTGCTTCATGTGCAAGTCCGCTTACTGCATTTAAGACCGTTCTGTCGACTTCAAGGGAGTTAATTTTCCACTGAATACGCTGCTTATAAGCATCGTAATCTTCATCTGCAATATTCCGCATCACTTTATAAGCCTCATTGCGATCTTCATGAAAGTCATCAGCTCTTGACCCTTTCCATAAATGATCAAGCTCGGGATCAAGAATTTTGCGCATCTCGTTCATGCATTCCGTCTGTTCGCGTTCAATCTGCTGCTTTGCTCGCTGAAGTCTATTAATCTGGTCGT
Organism: Bacillus sp. V2I10; assembly: GCF_030817055.1. Taxonomy (NCBI): domain Bacteria; kingdom Bacillati; phylum Bacillota; class Bacilli; order Caryophanales; family Bacillaceae; genus Bacillus; species Bacillus sp. V2I10. The sequence continues at coordinate 5,224,181 of NZ_JAUSYV010000001.1, forward strand.
TCAGTTCAGAAGATTGATAGGATATCGCACCATGAATTTGATTCAGCATTTCCGAAAAACTCATTTTGATCACCTCTGACCCGAATTAATTTCCATATTTTATAGTATAAGGTAGATAGTAGTACCGTTGAATAGGACCATTGGCTTTAATTTGACAGCAGTCATGCTTTTCTTACAAAAAAGAAGTGCAGCGTGTGCACTTCTTTAATCTTCATCCTTGATGTCAATGTCTTCCGGAATCGGCTTGCCGAGCCACTCTTCCAGCTGTTCTTTGTATTTTTCCATCTGTTCTAAGTGTGTCGTAAACTGTTCTTTGTTGATCAAATACTGCTCTCCGTCATGAACCGCTCTGATTTGTTTCTGCAAGATCAGATTTTCAATATAAGCTTCCGGCATGGATAAATGCTCGGCTGTTTCTTTAATCGTAAGATACATGTTTGATTCTCGCTTTCCCTGGATGATTAATATCCATAATTATAGTTAGATTGCGAAACAAAGGAAAGCGGTATTCACTTGTCACGGCAAATTCGGTTCAGCGCTCCGCTCTCGTGATCCACAGAAAAATAAAAATCAGGCCAAGACTCTGATTGATTATTCTCCATCCCGCAAACAACAGCTACATCAGCATTGAGATGCGATGACAAGTAGAGAAAGGAATAACCATTTGGGCATGTTACATGAAAGAGCTGATTGCCTTCCACGTCATAGCCAATCAGTAACTGCGGGTTATTCTCGTGATCCCCTGCTAAAGCGAGAATTCTGCTGACACTTGGATAAAAACGCTCTTGAAGTATTTTCATTTTGTTGAAAATCACCTCATCATCTAATAGTTCGTTACAAAACTAGGAAATTTTCCCTCCTAACCCTTTACCCATATTTCAAGCGAAAAAACTATATTTTTGAAAATCACATAGAAAGAAATATGAACTTTCATATCTAAATCGAATTTTCTGATAATATTACCTTTATACAGACATAACTAGGAGGTTCAAACATGACTAAAAGAAAACTCATCATCACACAAGACCTGGAACATAAACACTTAAATGAAATTACAACAAGTATCCCTGATTGGGAGATCATTGCAGGAAGAGACAAATCCATTTGGCAGGATCACCTTAAGGATGCTGAAGTGATTGCAGGGTGGAAAAAAGGGATGGAAGAAGAATGCCTTGCAGCTGGCTCAAAGCTTAAATGGGTCCAGTCCTGGAGTGCTGGGGTCAATAGTATGCCGCTTCAAGCTCTTGAAGAGAAAGAGATTCTCTTAACCAGTGCAAACGGCGTGCACGCTTTCCCAATCTCAGAAACGATTTTTGCCCTCATGCTCGGGCTGACGCGAAAAATACATACGTATGTTAAAAACCAGACCAAACGGAAATGGCATCATGCCGAAATGAAGCTTGAAATTCACGGGAAAACGCTTGGTATTATTGGGGTCGGAGCGATCGGTCAGGAAACAGCAAAGATCGCTAAAGCGTTTGGCATGCACGTGATAGGTGTGCGCCATTCCGGCAAGCCTGCAGAGTTTGCAGATGAAATGTATACAAGTGATGAGCTGGATCATGTCCTTCCTGAATGTGATTATGTCGTAGTGACACTGCCGCTTACAAAAGATACTTATCAGCTTTTCAAATATGAGGAGTTTAAAAAAATGAAATCCTCGGCCTTCTTTATTAATATCGGCAGGGGGGAAACTGTAGCGGAAGAAGATCTCATAAAAGCGCTGCAGGAAAAAGAAATTGCTGGAGCAGGACTTGATGTGTTTGAAAATGAACCTCTCGGGGAAAAGAGTCTCTTGTGGGAGTTTGAAAATGTGATCATCACCCCGCATACATCCGGTTCAACCGAATTCTATAACAAGCGCTTGGCAGAAACCATTCTGATTCCTAATTTGAAGCAGTATCTGACGGGAGACATTCCTTCCGTCAACTTAGTCGATTATCAAAAAGGATACTGATTGTTATAAATTTTTAGTATAGGAAGAGCGCTTGTATTGGAAAATATAAAGACTAATACAAATCTAGTATCATAAATGAGGAACACGAATGATTATACAATTTGATCAACTAGAAAACCTTACTCTGCAGTATATTTTCGGACAAGCCTCTCAAAACATAACAAGCCTTGCTTTTCATTCAAAACAGGTCAAGCCCGGTGCCCTTTTTTTCAGCATTAAAGGCGAGGATCATGACGGACATCAGTATATTGATGAGGCCATTGCGCACGGAGCCGCTGCCGTTATCGGAACGAGCTTTGAAAAGCTTGAGCAGCTTAGCCGCGAGTATCCTGATCATACCTTCATTCTTGCTGAAGACGTCAGAGAAACAATGGCTCTTTTAGCAAAGATGTTTCATGATCATGCTGATGAAAAATTGAAAATCATTGGGGTGACCGGCACAAACGGTAAGACGACTGTTGCAGCCTATGTGCGCTCTCTTCTCACTTTATTAGATTTACCAGCAGGTTCAATCGGCACAACGGGAATATGGGCTTCGACTCATAAGCTTTTGTATAAAAAGAGTACGCCGACAACACCTGAATCCACTGATCTGCATAAAATCTTCCATGATTTGGCGGAGCTTGGGGACAAAGCAGCCGTTATGGAAGTTTCCTCAATCGCAACAGACCAAAAACGGGTGCACGGCATTGAATTTGATGCAGCGATTCTGACGAATTTTTCTGAAGAACACCTTGAATATCATAAAACGATTGATCACTATAAAAAATGCAAACTGGCTCTATTTGATCAGGCTAAAACGGCTGTCATTAATCTCGATGACATCGAAATGGGCCTTGAGCTTTCCCGGACTTACAGCGGCAAAAAAATCACCTATAGCTTGTCTTCGCTGAGCGGAGCTGATCTATGGGCTGACAATATTCAATTCTCAGATATCGGAACTACGTTTGATCTTTTTTATAACGGGAAGATTCATCAGGCAACTGCCCCTGTTTTCGGAACTTATAATATTGCAAATGCCCTTGCTGCCATATGTGCTGCCCTGCTGTTTAACTACCAAATGAAAGATATCCTTCGCGTTCTGCCGATGCTTGAGAGTCCAGAAGGCCGCTTCCAGGTTATAACCGGACCAGACAACAAGAAAATCATCCTGGATTATGCACACACGCCTGTTGCTCTTACCCGTCTGGTGGAAGAAGTAAAGAAAATGGATTACAACCGTCTGATTGTCATGATTGCAGGAATTGGCATCCGCGACTTTAATAAAATGCCAAAGATGGCAGCAGCAATAGAAGGCCAAGCAGACGAAGTGATTGTAACAGTTGATCACCCCGGCCATCATGATCCGCAAATCATCATTGATCAAGTGATGAAAGGATTTTCGGAACCGACAGCGCCAAACATCAGAGCTGCCCTTACCAGAAAAGAAGGAGTCATCGCTTCTCTGGCAGCAGGTGAACCTGATGACATCATCCTCCTTACAAGCGGCTGCATAAATGGAGCGCAAATTGTAAAAGGAATAGAAGTTCCTCATTCAGACGAGGAAATCATCGAATCCCATTATCAATCTTATTATCATGACTGCCATGAGCTTGAGGCATAAAAGCTCATGGCTTTTTGCTGCCTCCCGAATTATTTTAGGCTGTCTATGGGCATCTGCCCTGTCACTTCGGGCCTCTTTACGTAGGCTATTTAAGTATCATTACACAAAAAGGAGTGCAGTCCATATGAATCCATATCAGTTTTATCAAGGCTATGTCCCTCAGCAAACCGATTATTATATGAATTATCAATACAACCCTTATCAGCCGCAGCAAGTACAGGATCAATTTGATCCAGATCGCCAGCCGCCTCAATTTCAGTCCCTGGAAAGAAGAATCAATGCTTTAGAAAGACAAAACGAGCAGCAATCAAGAGAACTGAACCGTCAAAACCAGGAACTCAGAAATCTCAGAAGAGAGCTTAACCAAACAAATCAGGAAGTGAATCGACTTAACCAAGTAGTTGAACGCCATACAAGACGCTTGAACCGTTTAAACCAGCGCCTTCGTGCAGTTGAAAACAGACTTAACATTCCGTTTACAGCTGAAGACGGATTTTAACCTGTAAAGCAGCCTTTTCGCTGCTTTTTTTGTATGCCAAAATCCATCTGCTTTGTTATTAGCCGTTCGTTCTATTAAAATAAGATCATATTCTTTTTTATAAAAAGGAGCAGATGTATGTTTGAACTGCTTATTACGATGCTCGAACGGCTTAGTATTATTGTAACCATCGCTTTTATCCTAACGAGATTCCGTTTTTTCCGGAGCATGATCTATCAGGATCAGTTAAACCGCAGTCAGCAGTATACAGCCATTCTTTTCTTTGGTTTTTTCGGTATTATCGGCACATATTCAGGCTTGTCATTGAGTACGGAAACACTCGAGTTTAACCGCTGGGCATCAGGACTTGCATCTGATGAAGCTATTGCCAATTCCAGAGTCATCGGCGTCGTGCTTGCCGGACTTTTAGGAGGCTATAAGGTCGGCATAGGAGCTGGACTGATTGCGGGAATCCATCGCTTTACCCTTGGAGGATTTACAGCTCTTTCATGTGGACTTGCTTCTATTATTGCAGGTATTTTGGCAGGAGCTTTCTTCAAAAAAAATACCCACGTTAAGCTTTCTTCCGCTTTCCTTATTGGGGCATTAGCTGAAACGATTCAAATGGCGGTCATTCTCCTCGTGTCCCGCCCATTTGAAAAAGCACTCGTCCTTGTCGAAATGATCGGGATTCCGATGATTCTCGCTAACGGCCTAGGATCTGCTCTTTTTCTGCTCATCATAAAAAATGTAGTCAATGAAGAAGAAAAAGCCGGTGCTCTGCAGGCTCAAAAAACACTGCGAATTGCTGATCAAACACTCGCCTATCTTCGAAGCGGCATGAATACACAATCCGCTCAGGCAGTTTGCCAAATTCTCCATAAGGAAATTAAGACAAGCGCTGTTGCGATGACAAATAAAACTGAAATCTTGGCTCATGTCGGTCTCGGTGACGATCACCACTGTGTGAACAGCCCGATTCAAACGCAAATTACAAAAGATGTGATTCAAAGCGGGATACTTGTCCTTGCAAGTGATAGAACCATTCACTGCAGGGAAGCGGGGTGTCCTCTCGGTGCAGCTGTGATTGCACCTTTAAAACAACGCGGGGAAACCATCGGCACGATGAAATTTTATTTTCAATCAAAAAAAGAAATTACGGATATTGTCATGGAGCTGATTACCGGCCTCAGCAGCCTGCTCAGCAATCAGCTTGAAATTGCAGAAGCGGATAAAGCCTATCAGCTCGCTAAAGAAGCTGAAATTAAGGCACTTCAAGCTCAAATTAGTCCTCACTTTCTTTTTAATTCATTAAACACGATTGTCTCTTTGATTCGGATTGATCCTGCAAAAGCAAGAAAACTTCTTGTCTCTCTGTCACACTTTTTAAGATCCAACCTTAACGCAACGACAGTCGATATGACCACACTTGAGCAGGAGCTAAAGCATATAAAAGCATACCTGGCGATTGAGGAAACCCGGTTTGTTGACAAGCTGTCTGTTCATTATGAAATTGATGAAGATGCACTTTTTGTCAGACTTCCACCTTTAAGCCTGCAGCCCATTGTCGAAAATGCGGTAAAGCACGGGATTAAAGATAAAGAAGAAAACTGTGTGATCACCATTTCCGTACATAGAAAAGACGGAAAAACCTGCGTAAAAGTAGTAGATAACGGCCATGGAATGAGTACAGATCGGGCCGGCCATATCGGGAAAGAAACCGTGCAATCTGCACAAGGAACTGGTCTTGGTCTGTATAACGTCAACCGCAGATTAACGATGATGTTCGGCAGTACTTCTGCTCTTCAAGTTAAAAGTGTGTTAGGTCACGGGACTGAGATCTGTTTTACGATTCCGCATACGGAGGGAAAAACGAATGGAGCCAATTAAAATCGTCATTGTGGATGATGAACGATACAGCCGCGATGAATTAAAACATTTATTAAGTGAATTTTCTTCTCTCCAGGTCATTGGAGAAGCCGATACAGGTGAAGCTGCCGTCATGAAAACTCTGCAGCTTCAGCCTGATGTCGTTTTTCTAGACGTGGAAATGCCCAAAATGAACGGAATGGAAGCCGCGAAATCACTGAGGGAATTAAAGAAGGTCCCGTTGATTGTATTTGCGACAGCCTATCCTCAATTTGCGGCAGAAGCCTTCAGATACGAAGCAATCGATTACTTGCTGAAGCCCTATGATGAAGAGCAGCTGAAGCAAACCGTCCAGCGAATTGAAAAACTGCTGCACCAGTCGAAAAGTCCTGAGAAAAGTTCCGCACCAGGAAAGCTTGCAGTAGACGCTGAAGGAGAAATTGTCTACCTTGAACCAAAGGATATTTTATATATGTACCGAGATGATAAAGTATCTAAAATCATAACAAAAACAAAAAGCTATGATACAAAAACACCCTTAAAAGACTTAGAATCCCGTTTAGGTCCATATAGTTTCTTCCGTATACACAAAAGCTACCTTGTCAATTTGGATTATGTGGCAAAGCTGAGTCCATGGTTCAATGGCGCCTATCAGCTTGAACTAGAAGGAACTGAGGAGATGCTGTCTGTCAGCAGGAATTATGTGAAGTCACTGCGGGAGAGGCTTGAAATATAATTGTCTTTTAGAAAGCAAGGAAATTCTATGCTTTCTTTTTTTGCATCTAAATCCCTTTTTTCTGCATGTTACTCCTCCTTTTCTGCATCTTGGACACAAATCGTCCATAACTTGCTATAGTCCTTTATACTTATGTAAACGCATACATTACTGATTATTCAAGGAGGGTTTCCATGTATACATTTCTAGCCGGTGTTATCCTTTTAATTGTTGGTTATTTTACGTACGGTAAATTTGTTGAAAAAGTGTTCGGTGTGAACGAGGGCAGAACGACTCCTGCCTTTACTCATCAGGACGGTGTTGACTACCTGCCGATGAACACGAAGAAAAATTCATTGATTCAGTTATTGAATATTGCGGGTGTCGGTCCGATCTTTGGCCCAATTATGGGAGCGCTTTATGGACCCGTTGCCTTCCTTTGGATCGTGTTCGGCTGTATTTTTGCAGGAGCCGTGCATGACTATCTAACAGGCATGATCTCAATCCGCAACCGCGGTGCTCACTTACCCGAGCTTGCCGGAAAGTTTTTAGGAAAAGTGATGAAGCATGTTGTAAACGCATTCGCGATTCTTCTGCTTTTATTAGTAGGAACCGTTTTTGTTACAGCACCAGCCGGCCTGCTTTACAGCTTAATGAATGGCTGGGCAACAATGGGACTTATACTTGGAGCTATCTTCATTTACTATATCTTGGCGACATTGCTTCCTATCGATAAAATCATCGGCAGATTCTATCCGATCTTTGGCGCATTGCTTTTAATCAGTGCGATTGGTGTTGGCGGAGGATTGGTGATTACAGGCGCTCCAATTCCAGAGCTTACCCTTGCTAATCTTCACCCTGATAATATTCCAATCTTTCCATTGCTGTTCTTGACGATTTCCTGCGGGGCGCTGTCTGGATTTCATGCTACGCAAACGCCGATTATCTCAAGAACGACTCAAAATGAAAAACAGGGACGCAAGATTTTCTACGGCATGATGATTGCTGAAGGGGTTATTGCGATGATCTGGGCTGCTGCAGCAATGAGCTTATTTGACGGCGGCACAGGCTTGAACGCGCTGCTTGCAGAAGGCGGTCCTGGTGCAGTAGTCAGCGAAGCTTCTACTCTTATGCTTGGAGCAATCGGAGGAACACTTGCCGTTCTTGGCGTTATTATCCTGCCTATTACTTCAGGAGACACAGCTTTCCGAAGTGCACGTATGATTATTGCTGATTACTTCAATATTTCTCAAAAGAAAATCACAAGCCGCTTATGGATTGCACTTCCATTGTTCGTCATCTCTTTTGTACTGACAAAAATTGATTTCACGATTCTATGGAGATACTTCTCATGGGCAAACCAATCGACAGCAGTTATAGCACTGTGGGTTGGCGCCATGTACCTCTTCATTGCCAAGAAAAACTACTGGATTGCGATGATTCCGGGAATTTTCATGACGATGGTGACAGTGACTTACATCTTGAATGCTCCAATTGGATTCGGGTTATCTATGAGTACTTCTTATATTGGAGCGGCTATTGCTACCATTGCTGTTATCGTTACTTTCTACATTGCAGCTAAGAAAGCAAGAGCCAATAACCTTCCTCTTGAAGATGACGTTTCGGGCTGGAAGCAGGTATCGTAATGGGCTGCTGCAGTCCGAATTATCGGCAAACGGTTAATGAGGAAGAAGAAAAGCTAAATCGCAAGGGCAAAGATTGTGCGCCTTTGCTCTTAAAAATTGCAGGAAGTTTGGTGATCGCAGGCGGAACACTTGTTGTGATCCTTACGTAAAAAAGCAGGTACCGATTATGGTTCCTGCTTTTTTCATGCCTGAAGCTTCTGCTTTAGTTCTCTTTCTCTTGCCATCAGCTCAGCCTGTGTTTCCTCGCGGTTTCTTTTTCCGTCATCATGAATTCTCATCGTTTCTTGTATGGATGCTTGAAGATTTTCCTGTATTTCTTTTAAAGTCTCTAAATCAAATATGCTGCGCCGAGCTCCTCCAATAACGGCGGCCTGCTTTTGATAAAGTTCATTTGCAGGCTCTGAAATCTTTCTTCCAGCATCTGCTGCAGTTCTTTGTCTAATCAGAGTCAGCGCAATGGACACCTGATTCTTCCAAAGCGGGATCGCTGTTACAAGGGAGGATTGGATTTTTTCAGCAAGCTTATGATTTGTTTTTTGAATCATGCGGATTTGAGGTGCACTTTGTATCGTAATTTCCCTGCTGATTTTTAAGTCATACAGTCTCTGATCCAATTGATCAGCAAATTGAAGAAGATCCTCGACTTCCTGCTGCTTCATTGGATCATTCGAACCAAGACTCGCTTTTTTCAGATCAGGAATTGTTTTATCGTGAAGTTCTTCGAGCTTCATTTCTCCTGCTGCAATGTACACATTCAATGAGTGAAAATAGTCTTTGTTATTTTCATAGAGCCTGTCGAGCATCACATTATCTGATAAAAGCGTATTTTTGCTGCGCTCAAGCTTTACACTGATTCTGTCGATCTGTGCCCCTGTTTTATGAAATCGGGAGAGAACCTCTTGAATGGATTTCTTTCGTTTTCCAAACAGACGCGCTAAAAAAGAGGTTTCTTCCTGCTGTAAATCCTCAGGATGAACCTCATTCAGGTTTTTCATGAATTCGTCGAGAATTTCACCAACCTGCCCTATATCCTTTCGCTGTACCTGCTCAAGCATCACATTTGAGAAAGCGAGGAGCTTGGATTGCGCCGGCAGTCCGTATGATACCAATAGAGCATGGTTTTTCGGATTAATTTGTTCGGCCAGCTTGTGTGCCCTGATTTTTTCTTCTTCAGATAGCACGTCGATAAGCCGTGACGTGTTAACTTGCTGAAATAAATCGATCTCGTTCATTTAAATTTCCGGCTTTCATCGAGATGTTTCGTATCATTATTTGTTTTAATGGAATGCTTTGCTACATCAATTTCAAGATTAAGCTCATCGACATCATCCTGTACCATTGAGTACAACTCCTGTTCAATCAGACGCGTCAGTTCGTTTAATGTTTTTCTCGTCTCATTTAATGATTTCTCAAGCTCCCAATTCCTCTTTGGCTGAGAGGATAAAAAGACGTATTTCTCAGTGAGAAGCACAGCAGAATCCAAATGAGAAAAGAAAAACTTCTCGGCTTTGTAAAAACGCCTCGGCTCTCTTATCGTCAGGCTGTAAATTCTGCGGGCAACACGCACAAGCTCAATTCTCTCCTTTAAAGAAGGAAGATGACGGATGGTTAAAAGCGTCTTCTGCAGGCGTGCCATCTTAGACTTCGCTTCGTCCAGCTGTTTTTTAATGTATTTATAATCTTTGCGGGTAAGAGAATTTTTCTTTAAAAATCTGGAGTTCATACTCACCGATGCGATGGAATAGACAGATGCTCCCCCAGCAATGGAATACGCGGCTGCCGCTAAAAAAGGCTGATCAAAACCGATTAAACTAACAGTCCCAACTGTCCCTGCAGCCGGTATTGCGGCCATCATCCGGACACTGAATGCCATAAACGGATTCATTATTAATCGACTCCTTACATAAAGTCTCTATTTTAATACGTATGTATATAGTGAAGGGTTTCAGTCCTGGTGGAATAAAAATGGAAAATAGTTCTTTATCATTAATATACAGCATCGCCGCCGATTTTTCTATTGGTCGGCAATAGTAGGAGATGTAGGACTTGAGACGTAGAGAGGTGCACAGATTATTCTCTGATCCAGAGCTCAAATTTTGCGCGTCAGCCAATTAAGCAGAGTTTTCTTCAGACAAAAAAAACAGCCGGGAAACTCTGGTCCCGGCTTTAGCCTAACTCTATTCTGATTTTTTGCTTGCTGGTCTGGCATCTGAGATTTTCCCGAGGAAAAATCCATTAATTTCACTCAACTTGCCTCTCCAAAGGATTTGTCCTTTAGAAGGGGTGGATTTACTGTCGCCAATATACACTTTCGTATTTTTCAAGTGAATGAAATGAGCTTCAGCATCTCCGTTTGATTCAACGGATTCGCTTGCACGTGATAATTGTTCACTTAATTTCTGGGCGACTTCACTTCCATCTTCAAACGTTTCACTTAGGGCATCAAAGTATTCCTTAGCAGAAACCATTGTGCCGGAAATGACTGCACCATTAACGTTTAACGTAATGTCTAATGTAAAGTCATGTTTATTTGAAGCCTGTACAAAGAATTCAAGTACACTGTCTTTTGATGAGGCTGCTGCTGTACTCATCTCCATGTCTCCTCCTTTTTTTAGTCTCAGTTAAGATGATGTGTCATCATCGCTGCTTAGAGAAGTATCTTCTGATTCTTCTTCATCTTTTTCATCCTTGGCTTTTTCATCTTTAGCTTTTGATGATTTTGAAGTCTTTGGTTTTCTTCCGCGTGTTGATTTTTTCGGCTTTTTGTCTTCATCTTTGCCATCGTACATCGTTTCTTCTTCTTCTTCTTCTTCTATCTCATCATCATCTTCGCCTTCATCTGAGTCATCAGATTCTTCTTTTGATTTGCTTGTTTTTTTCTTGCTTGGAGTTTCTTCTTCTTCCTCATCGTCTTCTTCATCTTCTTCAGAATTGCTTTGGCCGCTTAATTGGTTCATTTTTTCCTCAAGCTGCTGAAGACGTTCTTGAAGAGTCTGGTTTTCCTGCTTTAATGCCTCGAAATCTTCATTTGAATTTGAAGATGAAGTTTCTTCTTCTGATGAATTGTTCACTGAACCATCTTGATCAGAATCATCTGACTGATTTTTATCTTTTTTAAATAGATTAGTAGCTGATGATTTTAAGCTTGAAGCACCTTGGAACGATTTTTCTTTAGCTGCTTTTCCAAAGTCTGCAGCTTTGCTTTTTAATTCATCTGTATCAATACGGGCAAGAAGCTTCTTTCCGTTTTCAGGTGTAGCCAGGTAGCCGACTGTAGCGCCCAGGATACTGCCTGCGACCGTGCGTTTAATTGGCGCGCTTCTTCTAGATGAATTTTTCTGAGTTGATTGCTCTTTTTTCGAGTTCTCTGCTTTCGTATTTTCCTTTGAATTTTCCACCTGAGAGTTGTCTAATTTTGTTTGTTCCGCCATTGTAAATCCCTCCATTATTTTAGTTGGTTAGCTGTATTCAAACGATTTGTGCCAAGCTGATTTTCAAGCAGCTCCAGTCGTTCATTCAATTTCCTGTTTTCTTCTTCAAGTGCCTTTGTATTGTTATTCTCCGCTTTGGAGCTTAGATAAGGATCATTCTCCCACCAGTCCATGCCGATTTCTTTTGCTTTATCAACAGAAGCGACAATGAGCCGAATTTTAATTGTCAGCAGTTCGATATCGGCAATTCCTACCGTGATATCACCTGCGATGACAACTCCTTTATCCAGAATCTTTTCCAGTACATCGACAATCGTACTTGATTGCATATTGCTTTGGACTGCCATTACATGTCCCTCCAAGTGGCCGCGTTAGGTTATAACAAGCTGCCTAAAGGACCGAGATCTATATTCAAATCTTCGGCATCAAGGCCAAAGACCTCTTTCAATTCTTCCATTTTTTCTTCCAGGTTCATCAAGGCAACACCAAGATTTTCAATTTGCTCGTCCGTCAGCGTTCCACCCTCCACCCGCCTCATCGCATGACGTTCGACAATTTGCCTGAGAAGCTCAACGACGGTCAGGACTAGCTGCGCAAGTCCGTGTTCGGCATTGTCAGGATCAAGCTGAATCCTACCATTTGTTCGGCTGGCCTGCTGCATCGACTAACTCCTCCCTCTGTTTATCGAATTGATCAGATGTAACGGGCTTTCGGTTGCCTGCTTTTGATTGGACAAGCGTTTCAACTGAAGCAATCAGAACCCTTAGATCCAAATACACTAGATCTACACCTGCAATCGAAATGATCAAATCACCTTTAATTGCCACACCCTTATCGAGGATGACATCTAAAATATCAATAAGAGCTATATCCTTATTTTCAACTGATTCTCTAAGAGACATCTGTCAGATCCCTCACTTTTTATGAAAAACTGGAGAAATGGTACGCCGGCCATGGACCTGTAGCTTCGAATCTCCAGCCAGTGCCGCCAAGTTCCTGTTCAAACTGCTTCATTTCTTCCAAGAAGCTTTCCACTTTCGGAATTGGAAGAAGAAACACGCTGTTCCAGGCCATGTTTTCTTTTAGACCTGTGACATCTTTGCTCCAATTTTGCTTAATAGCTGCGTGAAGCGAATGCTCCTTCAGCTTCTCATGCACTAGTTCACAAACTCGATTCTTCTCATTTTCAAGCTCATCCTCGATCAGCTTATCAATCTTTTTCTTTTCGAAAAATTGTCTTCCGTGAGGCAGCTCGCTTATTTCCTGTTTCTTCGCTTCGATTGCGGAATTGTTTTCAATTACCTGCTTTTTCAGTTCAAGATCGTCAGAATAGATTTTCACATTCCATTCTTCGTTTCCCTGTAGCATGGAAAGTGTCTCTTCAATCCTCGTATCATTGGATTGAATGGTTTGCTTCAGGCTATCTTCATTCTTATAAATCGTGCAAAATTTAAGCGGAATGATTGTGAAGCTCTTATAAAGGGCGGCAACCGTTTCATGATGATGGAACGCTTTTTCCTGCAGCCAGTCCATATCACTGTCGACCTTGTCTTTAATGGCTTCTTCTGAATAATGATCAGAATCCAGTTTGCAAACAACTGCGGTGACATTGTTGATCGGAATGGTGTATAGCTTGCGTTCACCATCAAAGCCTGTGAAAGATGGAAACGATTGATGTGCTGCCGCTTCTTTAGTTGGTATCAATCCATATAAATAAATCAAGTCACCCATCTGCTTATCCCTCGTTTCTTGGTTTCGTCAGCTTATCCCACTCTTCCATTTCCCTGCGCTTGGCAATTTCATACCTTGTCAAAAGCTCTTCTTCTTTTTCTTGAAAAGCTTTCTCAGGAATCTCGCCGAGCTCAAACATCATTTGGAGCTGAATGAGCTTTTGCTGAATAGTAGGAAGGTCATATAACTCTTTCTCTGCTTCTTCCTGTACCTTTTGTCCGATTTTAACTACAAGATTCATTGGTGCGGTAACCAATTTATGAAGCATATCAGCTTTCCTCTACTTTTAACCTGATGTTCACAAAGTTGTATGCAGGCCATGGACCGCTGTAGTTAAAATCGACTTTATCTTTCCATTTTTCATGTGCATCATTAACCTTCTGATCAAAAAGCTCCTCAGAATCACGGTCAATTAAGAATGCGGCATTTAAAAGCATTGTTTCGCCAGTCGGTTCATTTGCTTTTGCGGCTTCAGCCGCTTCTTCAAGAGGCGCGAATACCTCGGCCTTCACTTCGCTTTGAAGATCAGCAAACAGTTTCTGGGCAATGCCTCCAAGCTGAATGCGTTCATAATATCCGGCCGCTTCAGACTTTCCTTTTACTGAAGCTGACATTTTTCCAACCTCTGAATGCTCATTTACTTTTGCTTCAAGCCATTCTTTTTTGCCGATGACTTTTAACCCGACTTCAATCTTCCCTTTAATCGCAGGGAACAGCTTTTCAAACTGAGGATACAGATTTTCCAGAAAGACTTTTACATCTTCTTTGGATGTAAAAACATTCCCGAAGCTGATCGGAATAACTGTATCATTTTTGCTCATAATTGCAGCAACTGCGTGCTGATGCATCATTAAATTTTGACGATTCGGATGATAGATTTTCATTGGGACCTCGGCTGCAACCATCGCTGCATCTTTGTAGCGAATCGTAAAGGTTTCCCTCTCTTCGCCTTCAATTTCCACTGTTCCAAAATCTTCATCTTCCGTCGTTTGAATCCCGCTGAAAATATATATACCCATTTCTTGTTCACTCATCATCAAACACTCCTCTAATCCAAGACGTCCATTTTCCTGCATTCATCTATTATTAATTGCTCTGCATCTGCTTTTGCATGATCCGAATCAAGGCATCGGCTGATAGGATGACATAAAATATCAAGGCATAAGCTTTGAAAATCCGGATCTTCACCATCTATTGGAATATCCTGTTCTGCTGCAAGCTTCGCTATCATAATCGAAGCTCTCAAACTAGGACCATTATTCTTATCGTTTGAGCAAGCATCCCGTAAATTCGTAACGAGAGTGGTAATAGCTCTTGCTTCGTTTTCTTCTGCATCTGTTTTTTCGGCTACGATTCTCGTCTCACGTTCAACATCTTTATAATCGATGAACATTGTAATCAAGCGATCAAGCAGGGCATCCTGCGTATCGTAAACTCCTGCATATTCAGCAGGATTACTGGTGAATATGACTGCGAAATCGGGATGAACCCGGACAAATGGTTCTGTTAATTTAGAGCCATATAACGGCAGGACACCCTCTTCTAAAATCGATAGAAAAATATTATTGGTAGTAGGGCGTGACCTTGTGAACTCATCGTAAATTAACGTATATCCATTTTTAACTGCTTCAAGCAGCCGTCCGTCTTTCCACATTTCACTGACACTTTCATCTTTTTTATAAACAGATCTGACATACTGATCAACGACCTTTTTACTCGTATACCCTGTAAAATCTCCAATTAAATCTTTGTTGTTTAATTCGTGATTTCCGTGCATAAGCATGACCGGCCGTTTTCTTTTTTTGGCAAGAGCAAGCGCAAGGGAGGTTTTTCCTGCACCTGAGGGGCCTGTAAAATGAACGGAATATCCGGCTTTCAAGTATTGCAGCGAACGCTTGAGAATATCCTTCGTCTCATCGTCCTGTATCAATGCTCTTGCATCTTTCTTTACCTTTTCTTTTAAGACCGTCATCTTTTCTTGCCTCCTGCCCGCTCATCCCTTACTGTTCCATACCGATTGCGCTTCGGTACCGAATGTCCAGTCTTTTAAAAGACGTGACTTCCTTATCTTTGTTTAATTGACAATCATAGGTTCCGAGCATTTCATCTTTTGCATATTTCTTCATATATTCTTTTTCTTCAATCACTTCAACCGTCACTCTCCAGCCCTCTTCCACTGCTTCCACCGAAGTAATTTTGTGCGGCGGTGCTACATGTTCACTGAAAAAGTCATTTACGTTTTTCATGATTTCTTTAATAGCCATAGTGTCGCCTCCGATTGTTCCTTCAGCCGTTTCAAGTTAAGAAGCAGGAGCCATTCATAGAACGGCCCCGGTCATTTGTATTACTTAAATACTAAACCGTGAACTTCTTTCATTTGATTGCTCTGGAAGACCTTTTTCCTCAACTTCATCACGAAGAAGACCTACAGCCTCTGCATAACGCAACCAAGTATCGACACTTGCAATAACGACACGTGCTTCAACCGTTAAAATCTCAATTCCGACTACTGATACTCTTGCAAATGCGTCTATTACGATCCCTTTGTCCAAAATCCGGTCAATAACTTCTGCTAAACTCGAACTGTTGTTGCTTTTTTGAATCGACATTTCTGTATTCTCCTCTCAGGTTAAGATCCAATTGATTTTATATCTGTAGAAGATTTCATATCATTGGAACTTTTGATCTTCGTAGAGCTTTTTAGATCTGTGGAGCTTTTAATTTGATTAACGCCTTTGATGCCTTTATAGCCTTTTACTTTTTTCTTATCATCTTTAGAAGAGATTTTTTCTTGAAAATCTTCTCCTGCTTCTTTCACATTTCCCAGCTTGTCTCTGACAGACAGCAGAATATCCTGAACCTTTTCTTTCGCTTCTTCTGCTTTGCCGTGAACTTTATCCGCGTTCTCGTCTTTTGCATGGCCAAGCTTTTCGGCAGCTGCATTTACTTTGTCCTGCAGCTTTTCTTCTGTCTTCTCGACGAATTTTTCCTTCGCCTTTTCTTTAACCTTATCCTCAACCTTTTCTTTAATAGGTTCAGGCGTATTTTCAATGATTTTTTTTCCAGCTTTTAAAGCGGCTTTTTTCATTTTATCCATCTAATCACCCCTTCAGGGCAGATCAATTATTTCTTTGCTTCAATGAGCTGATTCAGCATTTCTTCAATGCGCTGAAGCTGGTCATTCATGTTTTTGTTTTCCTCTTTCAACTCATCATATTGTGAAGAGTCTAATTCCTTTTCTTCACTTTTCTCATTTCCCGGAGAAGATTCTTTCTTTTTCTTCGGTGCAAGCAGGCTGCTTAAGTTTCCTTTATCAAGGTAGCCTGTTGCTGTCTGCCTGAGCGCAACCATTGCCTGCTCAGTAATGATTTCCTGTGCCGTTCTTCTTAATTCCTTGCCGGCCACTCTTACTACTTCTGATTGCCCAAGACTGTTAAACACTTTTTTGCTTGTCTCAGGACTTGAAAGCAATCCGATACCTGCTCCAACAACTCCTCCTAAAATGGCATAATTTAAGGAATTGTGCTGCTTCTCATCTTGATTCTGTTCTTCTTTTTGATTCGATTCTTCCTGATTTTCCATTTTTTCTTTCTTATCTTTGCTCGCCATGATTTATCCCCATTTCTTCATATAATAGTGATTCATCTATTAAAAGTTAAAAGCTGATTGTGTGCTTCGTTCATTCTTTTGACGATTTGCAAGACCTTCCTCCTGCACCTCATCACGCAGCAATCCGACAGCCTCTGCATATCGCAGCCAAGTGTCGACGCTTGCAATTACAACCCTTGCTTCAATCGTTAAAATCTCAATTCCTACAAGCGACACCCTGGCAAATGCATCAATTACAATTCCTTTGTCAAGAATCCGGTCAATAACTTCCGCTAAACTCGAACTATCCGCACTTTTTTGAATACTCATCTCTCTATTAGCTCCCTTCATTGACGATGTAAATTTGGGCAAGCCCTTATCGCTTTGTTATTGGGGTTATACCTTTTAGAAACACGCTTAAAACATCCGTTGGATAAAACAAGAAATAACATTCCATGATTTTCCAATATTTTCGTTTTGGTTTTAAATTTTGTAATGGATAAACGCTGTAAGCAAAGCATTTTTGTGGATTATTAAAGAAATCAAGACAAAAAAGTTAAATTTATTACAGGATGGTTACAAAGTGATTCAAAAGGGGGTTTTTCTTCGTTATGGGGATGAAAAAACCCCGTATTCGGTTGGAATACGGGGTTTTTTCATAATTGAGGAAGTCTAATCATTCAATAATTTGAATCGGCATTCTTCTTCTCAAACTTCGTTGTTTACCTATTAATCTTTTACATCTGCTTTCCTCTCATAATTCACTTCTCTAAATAACTTATCAAGATTTACATTACGGTCCCATGCAAGCTGAGTCTCACTGCACATATGGGGAAAGATGTACTTATCTACAATAACAGCGAAGTCTGTTTCATCAATAAGGTCGTATGTAGGAATTTCATAAACTATTTCATCAAAGGTTTTAATAACAATACGGTTGACCAAATTTACAGGATTACGCGCTAAATTAATTTGCTTAATATTTTGGAATGGTATATCGCCTTTCTTAGTACGCAGAAATCCACCTTCTCCTTGTAACATTGAAATTAAGACTTTTCCAGGAATAAGCCCCGGCAGAAACCAGAAAAACAAATAGAGGAAGATTGGAAAGAATAGAAAGCCGCCAACAAACCCAAACCCTTCTGAGATTGCATAACTTGACCCAAATAAGCCTCCTAAAATAAAAGCTGCCAAAACTCCGTAATAAAACTTATTTCCTTTGATATATAGTTTTGAGTTTTTTGATATTGTATTAAGCATTTGTTCCCTCCAAAACGATAGATAATTTCAAAAAGGGAGTCACAGATCTACTTGGATGCTAATCTGCATTATGATTTTTCCTCTCATAATTCATGCTTTTAAGAAATTGATCATCAGATATTTTTCGGTTCCAGGCTATTTTAACTTCATCTGTCATATTCGGAAAAATGTGTTCATCTACTATGTCATAGAAGTTTACTTCATGAAGTAAATTGTATGTTTTGAATTTAACGCTCTTGTTATCATAGGTCTCTACTATAACCTCATTAAATAAGTTTAAGGGGTTTCTCTTAAAATTAATATTTCGGATATTTTTAAACTGTACAGTTTTTTTCTTAGAAACAATACTGCCGTTCTCTCCCTTATATAGAATAAATAAAACTTTTCCTGGAATAAATCCTGGAAGTGCCCAAAGAGCTTCATATATAAAAAAGGGAGATAAAATCAAGCCGCCACCCAAATAGATTAATGAATAATCCGACTCAAATTTCAAGCCATAAGTAATCAATATATAACAAGCTGTTAAACCTCCAAATATAAAAAGTCCCATCCATAGATACATTAACAATGGACCTCTTACTTTTATAAAGCTGGGTTCTTCATGTGTATTAGGCAAGTTACTCAGCTCCTTTGCATTACATTTTCTAAAAAATACTTGCCCATTTATAACAGTTTCTTTCTATCTTTCATCTCTAACCCTAAAAGGATGAAGAACATAATCTAAATCAAGGCCAGCTTAATTAAGCTGGCCTCACAATAAAAACTAAATGTCTGTCTTTCTCTCATACTTTGCATGTTCAAACAATTCACTCAAATTCACATGACGGTCCCAGACTGCCTTTGCATCTTCTCTCATATTAGGATAAACATATTGATCTATTAAAATGGCAAAGTCTGTATCGTCAATTAGGTTATAAGTCCTTATTTTTCTTACTTCTCCCTGAAACGTTTCGATGACAATGTCATTTATCAGGTTGAGCGGGTTTCTTACAAAACGGATGCTCTTTATACTTGTAAAGGGAATAGTGTCTTTCTTGGCAATAATGGAGCCGTTTGCCCCTTCAATCACAACAAGCAGCGTTTTTCCCGGTACGAACCCCGGAAGTGACCATAATGTTAGATAAAGAAAGATTGGAAAAAGCAAAAAACCTCCTCCAAGGTAAAAAAACGAGTACTTTGAATCGAATTTAAAACCATTTACGATAAGAAAGATGCACGCTGCAAGTCCTCCAAAGGTAGCAAGCAGCATCCAGACATACATAAACTTGGAGCCTTTCATTTTGAGGCTGTTGTTTTCTTTTTGCAGGTTTAGCAAAGAAATCCTCCTCTTTATACAGATACAGTCTTTAATTTTTCTAGAAGGTCAGGAATAAAGCACTTATCAGCTTTTTTGACATCAAGTCCCTGAAGATGAGATCTGGTCAGTACCCAGACATTGAGTTGTCCAGGGACAAAAAAAGTAATATCAACAAGATCAGGGTTATTATTTACATCATATTTTAGATGCAGGAAACTGTCCATCTTCCCTTTTCTTCTGATTAAATCTGAAACAAGCTGTTCAAAATCAGGGGATGTTTCCAGAGCAGAAAATTTCATTACGATTTTTTGAGGTTCGTTAATCTGTTGACTTGCTTCTTCAAGCAGACCCTCAAACTCAGCATCAGTCAAAGAAAACGAAACATCGCCTTTGTCTGATGCTAATGAAGTCAATTGAAAAAAGGTATTAAGGTCTTTAACCGCACCCTCTTCTTCTACTTCCATTATTGCATGCACCTGATGATCATGAAGCATTTGATGCGAGTACATTCTTCCTTGTTTTTGGTGGTACGTAACGGATTCTTCATGAGCAAGATCAGGTGAAAATTTAGAAGCTTTTAGTGTGCTGTCAGCAGAGTTCAGAACATGAATGTATTCTGCGTATTCTTCTTTCAAATAATACTGATTGTCTACTTCTTTAACCAAGTCTTTAGCCAAGAGGGATCGCGATGCTATCTCAAGCATAAACTTTAAATCTTCTTCTGTTAAATTAGGAAAATACGTATCTTTTAACCCCATCCCTTGCTCATATAACCCTTCACTGTAAAAAGAAAATATAAGTTCTTCGATACTTAACTGTATGGAATTCATAATTTATTCCCAACCTCCTTAACCAAATGAGAATTTTCCTTTTAGAAAGTTTCCAGCCCCGTTTACAAGGGATTCAGCGGTATCTTTAGCCTTTGAAAGCCCTTTGCCGATATCTTTTACCTTACCTACAGGATCTGCAAGTGTTTCTTTTATTTGTTTGTTGGCAAAATCTACGCCGCTGTTAAAAGTATCCACTACCTTTCCGGCTTTTTCAAACCCGCTTTTAAACATATTTATACCGCCTTGAATTTGGTCATCAAATACCATGGCTGCTTTTTCACTAAATCCAGCTGTATATTTTGCAACTTTTTCACCGATTAGTCCGCCGACAAAAGAACCTGCAGATGCTCCAACAACTGTTCCTACAGGGCCAAAGATGCTTAGTGCTGCCCCTCCAACTACTGCACCTGCAATTGCTCCTCCGCTTATAGCAGCAGTATTGTTCACGGCATTCCCAACGGCCTTTGCATTTTCACGTTTTAAGACGTCCGGATCATTTCCATATTTGGAATAGTTCTCTGATATCTTGAGGCCCATTCCGCCTATTTCCATAACACCTGTAATAGCAACGGTTGTCAATGCATTGGTTTTTGCAAATTTAAGTCCTGACTTTGCAAAAGATGACACTTTTGAAGCATTTAAAGTGTTGTTTTTTATACCCTTTACAAATGTTTTAGCGTTATTTGTATAATTCACTACATCATCTGGAAGATATTTTGTATATTTTTTATGAACCAGGTCTGCAAATGACGAAGAATTGTATCTCGAAGAAAGGAAACTGACTTTCAAAAACCCTCTGGCTACTTTGCGGTACTTTGAATCATCAATTACATCTGATAAAGTCTGCAAGGCTTTCATATGTCTAAATGAATATAAATTATCTGTATTTCTAATAAATTGCGTTAATCCAAGACCATAAAATGTAGCCTGTCTCCCTACTAACGCCCCCATGGCAGTTAAAGCCCCATACTTCTCATGAAGTTTGTAAAGCTGGCCGATTAAGTTATCAGCTTCTGCAAATTTATTCCCTGTATTTCTGGCATCCTGCTCCATATCGCTTAGATGACTTACAAGTGCCTTGCCTGTATTCCATGGATCACCCACTCCATAAAAACAATGGCTGTATTCCGGAGGAGCACTCATAATCAAGTTTGCAAGCTCAATATGCAGCCGGCTATATTCTTCTTCAATATCTGATAACTTGTGAACAAATGAATTGGAAAGCTGATCCAGCTTATCCGGATCTACTGAAATTTTATTAGCCACTATATGAACTCCTTCCTTATTTCATTAATACTTATACTAAATGATAGAATTGATAGCCTAAAATAGCGATTTGAAACGGAAGCAAGAAGAAATCAATGCAACCTGGAACACAGCCGTCATCCATTCCTTTTTTCTCTTCTTTTTTCTTCTTCCGATTATAATTCGGATCATGATCATTACGATGGCTCATTGTGCACCTCATAAAAGTTGAATTTAGTCATTATAATAAATGTAAAAATTGTTAACGTTAAATCCCTAAAAAATCATTACACCCTGGCACACAGCCGTCATTCATTCCCTGTCTTTCGTCCACTTTCTTTTTCTTTTTGCTTGAACGATGGTTCATGCTGCACCCCTAACTTCTTACTGCACATCTAATTTCTTCAGGCGGAGAATTCTCTCAAGTCTCTCTAATTCTTCCTGTCTTTCAATCTCTTCACGCACTCGGTCAACGGAGTCGGCAGCAGCTTCGAGTTCACGGCTGATGTCGTAGAGGTTGTCTGAGTGTCTTTGGAACAGGATCTGGGCTTCGTCCATGGCGGAATCAAATTTGCTGCGGCTTTTACCGCTCCATGTAGCTGCATTGTTGTTTATATCTTGAAGCAATTTTGCTTCCTGGTCTTTAACGGAATCTGATGCTTCCTGAAAAACCCTTGCAAGGGCTCTGACGTGTTCAGAATTCATTATGTCACCTCACCAATTCTTACATTTTTCTATGTATATCCTTCAAGTTTCTACAGAATCATCCCGTTTTGCACATATAAGAAAATATTACTAGATTTAATTTCCAATTTCCATAAGTCTCCAGTAACATTTTCTAAGACCGAGTGTTCAGACTTTCATGCGGGGAAAGTAATGCTTTTGAATAGACAAATGTTCAAATCGGAAAAACATTAGGACTTAGTAATGATATGAAAGAAGAAAAATATCCCAATTATCTAATACCACCTGCCCATAAATAGATAAACCTATTTTTATAACAATTTCCAGAAAAACAAAAAGCCTGGAATTCTCCAAGCTTCTTCATCATTAATTCAGTTGTTTATCTTCCTTGCTGTTTATGACGATTTTATAGTTATCACCTTTAATGGTATTCTTTACTTTTTCAGAAGTTAAATAAACCTCAATTGTTTTTTCTATAGCACCCGCAAGTTCCTTGGCACTATCGTCTTTATAAGAAACGCTTGTCGTGATATAAATGGCAAAATAATCATATTTATTCGTGTAGCCGATACCTTTTACTTTATATTCAGCTTTGGCAGTAAGGCCGTCTGCAATGGTGTTAAAGATCGGCATCCATCTGTCTTCACGCTCTTTTTTGGCTCTGTCGAATGTATGCACTTTAACTGAATAGTTACCAAACTGTTCCTCTTTAAGACGACCCGAGACAGCTGTTTTGATTTCTTCGATTCGCGGTTCATCCTTTGGCAGGTCAAATTCAATCACGCCTTCTTGAATGCCAAAGCCTATTTGTGTATATCCGTATCCCGCCAGGATTTCAAGCACATGCTCACTTATTTTGTGCTGCTCTCTCGCTTGTTCTAATTCAGCTTGTGAAGGTTCTTCCACTGGTTCTGATTTAGAGATGACGATGGTATAAGCATTATCGTTTCTTTTCATTAAGATTCCTTGAATCAGTTCTTCCACATCCTGCTTCACATCATCATAATATTCATCGGTGCCGACGATTCTTACACTGATTTCCCTCGGCTGCACCCCAACCCCCAAGCCGTCCCATTTGTACCCTTTATCGTCCAGCGCTTTTTGCAGTTCTTCCATAAGCGGCTGTTTTTCTGTTTCAAATAAAAGATTTAAGATCGGAATTTTTGCAGCAACCTGCGCTACACTAGGCGACGCAAAGGCAGTGCCAATAAAAAGCATGAAGGCAGCAGCTAAAGCCAGTACAGCAAGAACCGGTTTTTTCTTAAAGAAGCTGTTCTTTTTAAGGTCTGCCTGAAAAGCACGCCATTCCAGGTCCATCTGATCTTCCGCCTCTTTCTCAATTTGTCCTTCCGAATAACGTTCCGGCAGTTTTCCGATGAACGTTTCGATTGAGTTCGGCACCTGCCAATCACTGAAATCGTTGATGTTATTTTCCCTTTTAGAGCCCATTTGCTTTAACCCCCTCAGTGTACCTGTTTGAGTCTTTCAGAACGCGGGCGAGCATTTGTTTTCCCCGTTTCATTCTTGTTTTTACAGTGTTTATATTTTCTCCCAGAACAAGCGAAATCTCTTTCATGCTCATCTCTTCATAATAATGAAGATAAATTGGGAGGCTTTGTTCTTTTTTCAGTTCCAGGATACGGGCCAGCATTTCCTGTTTGTTCTCCTTTTGGATGATGAGCTGCTGGGCTGAATTAGAGCCGCCGTTCCCTTCCTGCTGATGGTAATCATCCAGTTCCGTTACCCCATGCCTATTGTTTTTTCTGTATAAATCAATTGATTTTGAATAGACAACCCGGTAAAACCAAGGTTTAAAATGAGTCATATCACTGTTTTTCATAATGCTGATATACGCGCCTTCTAAAGCATTCTGAAGGGCATCCTCTGCATGCTCTTTTGACCGGAGAATCAAGAAAGCGGTTTGATAGGCTGAAGGAAGCAGATCTTTGACTAAATCGCCAAATGCATCCTTGTCCCCTTTTCTGATTCTCTTTATAAGCTCATCCTCTTTCTTCAATTGGGAGGCCCCCCTTTTGGTTTGTACATAATATATAACGAAATGGAAGGTTCATTCGGTTTCACTTTTTTCTTCCCCAAAAAACTTTATGGTATTAAAAAAGTGAGCTGCGCAGGCACCTCACCTTTTCTTTTCGCTTTTTCATACTGTTCTGTTACTGTGTAATAGGTATAGAGCTATTTTCGAATTTATCGATCATTATTTATTCTAATGCGAAAAGCTGCAGGTTAACTGGAACTTCAATGCACAGCAAGGCGTGGGAACTTACTATGTTGATACGGATAAGAGTAATAAAATGATAGTCAAAAAAACCAGACGAAACTACATCTGGTTTTTTTCTGATAATAGGAATGCTTATTTTACTTGCCCCTTCCCTGTCATCATATATTTAATCGTTGTCAGCGCAGGCAACCCATCGGTCCGCGTGCATGCATGCTTTTCTAATAACAACTCTTTTTATCTGCTTCTCTTCTTTCAACATCCTATCCCTCTCTGAGAATATCTGTCATCCTTTTCTGGTACATTCGGCTTAAGACGTCACCAATGCTCCTGACATCTCTTCATTCAGCTCTTGCGAACGTTTCGCCGCATGATGAATCGCCTGTGAAATGGCTTTTCCGCCATTATTTTTCCGCAATGCCTCAAGGCCTGATGCTGTCGTTCCATTTGGTGAAGTGACTTTTTTTCTTAAACTCGCCGGTGCTTCGTCGTTTGCCATAATCATTTTCGCTGCGCCAAGAATGGTTTGAGCAATAATCTCGCGGACCATCTCTTCGTCCATTCCTTTTTCAACGCCCGCCTGCTCCATATGCTCCATTAAATAATAAAAGTAAGCCGGACCGCTTCCTGCAATGCCTGTAAAAATATCCATCTGCTCTTCTTCAATTAAAAAGACTTTGCCCATACAGCTGAGCAGCTCTTTCACAGCAAGCACATTGTCCATCACCGTATATCTTCCTGGGCTAAGCGCTGTAGCTGATTCCTGGATCATGCTGGACGTATTCGGCATCACGCGCACAACCTGCTGATCACTATTTAAATGATCTTCCATAAAAGTTGTTGAAATGCCCGCTAAAACAGAAATCACAACCTGGTCCGCTCTAACTTTATCCTTTAGTGCCTGAAGTGCATCCGCTGCGCCCTGAGGTTTCATGGCTAAAATAAACAAATCAATTTCTTCATAAGGCAAGGCATTCTGATCGACGGCATTCACTCCGTACACATGATTCAATTCTTCAAGCCGCAATTGAGTACTTCTATTTGTGACATATATGTTTTCTGCCGGAATGATGCCGACCTGTATAATCCCTGAAATCATTGACTCTGCCATCGAACCTGCACCTAAAAATGCAACTGTTTTTTCTCTTAACATAATGAGCCCCCTCAAGATCTATGTTCGTGTCCGTTCGTCTTTTTTCAACGTTTATTATCGTAACATGCTGAGAGATAGTTTCAAGGGAATACAGGACAATTATAAGGAATAGACCGAGATAGTGAAGGGAAGCGTTAACATTAAGGGATTACCTATGAGTGAATTCGTTTAAACGGGAATAATCGGCTGTAATCGGGGGATTTGCGGATATTTGGCCAGGCGGCCGCCTCGAGGGGATTAGGTGACAATTGGACAAAATAAAGTATTTGAGCTGTTTTGGCAAGTAAAATGGGAAATTTGGAAAGTAAAAATAGTGGAAAAGAAAGTATTCTGCTGAAAAATGGAAAGTATTAAATAAAAAAAGTGCCCCCATTGAAGTGACCCCTAAAAGTTAGACACATAATTTCGTTAAGCTACTTGTTGGGCAAGAGTCCGGTATTGTACCGGGCTCTTGCCTTTTAATTTTGTCTTAATTCGTTTGTGGTTATAGTAATGGATGTACTTCCTTAGTTCTTCTTTAAAATGTTCCACATTTTTAAAGTCTTGGTAAAAAAGGAATTCTGATTTTAGAATGCCAAAAGAAATTTTCAATGACCGCATTGTCGTAACAGTTCCCTTTACGAGACATGCTTTGAGTGATGTCCTTTTTCTTCAAAGCCAGACGGTATTTCTTCATTTGATAGTGCCATCCTTGATCCGAGTGAATGAGTAACGTATCTTCTTTGCGCATTTTTCTTAGGGCTTTATTTAACATACTCGATACAAGGGAATAGGTCGGTCTAGAGCCAATCGTATAGGTGAGAATTTCGCCATTGTATAAATCTAGCATAGGTGAAAGATACAGTTTTTCTCCAAATAATTTGAACTCGGTAATATCGGTTACCCATTTCTCATTCGGCTTGGACGCCTTGAAGTTCCGATTTAGCACATTTTCGGCAACCTTGCCTGCTTCACCTTTGTACGACCGATATTTCTTTATGCGGACTAGGCACTTCAATCCTAGTTCTCTCATAAGTCGATAAACTTTCTTATGATTAACATGCAGTCCTCGGTTGGCTAGCTCAGCACGAATACGCCGGTACCCGTATCGGCCTTTATGTTCATGAAAAATGTCTTTAATCGCCGTTTTTAATTCAGCATCTTTATCTGGGCGTTCAAGCTGCTTCGTCAAATGGTAATAGGTACTGCGAGGAATACCCGCAAGCTTTAAGAGTGATTTCACCGGGAATTCCTGCCTCAATTCATAGACTACTTTCGCTTTGTCTTGTTTGGTGATTTTTCTTTGTTCTGAACTAAGGCATTCAACTTTTTTACATAAGCAAGCTCCATACGTAAACGTTCATTTTCAGCCTGAAGAGCTTCAATAGAACCTGTCACTGGTTCTTTTATCTCGCTTACTTTAGGGTTTTCTTTTTTCATCGATGACCGCCCCTTTTCCCTTGGAATAAGGCCGTCCACTCCTTGTGTGTCGAATAACCTCTTCCATCGATTAATCGTAGAGGGAGATTGAATTTTAAAGATCGCAGCTGTCTCACTGAGGGACGTCCCGTGTTCGTTCATATAGGTAAGTACCTTTAGTTTATCGTCCAAAGAATAGGTTGTATATCGTTTTTTAAACGCATTTTCTCCGTTATATTGATACTGCTGGATCCACCTGTGAAAAACCCCATGAGCTACTCCTATGGATTTTGCGATCGCTTTGTGTCCTTCAATGCCATTAAGATATCGCTTAACGGCATTTACCTTTTCCTGTTCTGTAAATTTAGCCATAAAAAAACTGCACCTCCAAATGTTAGGTCGTGTCTAACATTTGGGGTGCAGTTCACATGGGCCACTCTCTAACAGCTTCCTGATTCATAACCCGCTTATCTTTCATATACAGGGCTCTTTCCGATCAAAAATACTACAGCCATAACAAGAAAGTTGCTTCTGCCATCAGATGAAAAACCCAGCTCAGTAAAAAGTAACGTAATGCTCAGATTTTTAGCAGTCTGGGCATTTCCTTTTTTGGGCTTATTCAAATGAAAGCCCCGATTGTTGAAGATAAGTTAAAGGCTAAGTTGATTTAATATTTACTTACTTAACTTAATTATTAATTAAAGATAGTCCAAGGTAAACGGCTGCCCCCCACATTATTAAGGCTGATATTTTATTCAATACAAGCATAAAGTTTCCTGATTTATCGAGTTTTCCACTCATACGCCCAATTAGCGCAAGTCCTAAAAACCAACTCCACGAAACCAGCATACATGAAAAAACAAATATTATTTTTTCTTCCCCCTGGTATCTTAACGAACCTGGTCCTATTACACCCATCGTGTCCATTATTGCATGAGGGTTAAGTAAGGAAACAGATGCCGCAAACAACACTTGTTTCTTCAAAGAAAATTTCTTTGCCATTTCTTCTCTTTCATTACTCGGTTTACTATTCCAAGTGGTCCATCCCATATAAATTAAAAAGATAAAACCTCCCCCAATAAGGATCGTTTTAATCCAAAATGAACCTAGAATTAGTAATGAAACCCCTAAAACAGACACTAAAATCAAAAGCGTATCACACAAAGAGGCTGTAATCACAACTGGTAATGCTTTAATAAATCGTGGCTGCAGTGCCCCTTGATTAAAAACAAAAATATTTTGGACACCAAGAGGCAGAATCAATCCCAGTGCAAGAATAAATCCATGAATAAATGGTTCTAACATTCAATGTTCTCCCTTTCTTCCAATTTATGAAACTAGTCTTAGTTTAGTTGAAGAGATTCACCATGTCTCCAACCAATTGGATGGATTTCATT
The DNA here is from genome assembly GCF_030817055.1 of Bacillus sp. V2I10. Taxonomy (NCBI): domain Bacteria; kingdom Bacillati; phylum Bacillota; class Bacilli; order Caryophanales; family Bacillaceae; genus Bacillus; species Bacillus sp. V2I10. Next base: position 5,252,699 of record NZ_JAUSYV010000001.1, read on the forward strand.
CCAACCAAATCATATAATATATAGTAAAGTAAATAAAAAGGAGAACCTTTGGATGTCTTCAATCGATTGGAAGCCGAATAAGTCTTCACCTGTACCATTACATAAACAAATAACTGAACTTATGAAAGAAAAAATAGCCAATGGTGAATGGACGATAGGATATAAGCTCCCTCCTCAACGCACGTTAGCAAAAGCTTTTGAAGTAAATAGAAGTACAGTTGTAACGGCTTATGATGAATTAACAGCGGAAGGACTTATTGAAGGAAAAACCGGCAGTGGAACAAGAGTGGTTAATAATACATGGAACCTTTTAGCAACCGCCCCTCCCCCGGATTGGAGTTCCTACGTAAATTCTGGCATTCACGAGCCCAACTTGCCAACGATTCAAGAAATAAATCAAGCTGAATTTATTCCTGACATAATCCGTTTAGGAACCGGAGAATTATCACCAGAACTCATGCCTTGCTCTTCAATGAAACAAGTTTTCGAAAAATTGTCTACTGGAGAAATATCTTATGGCTATGAAGAACCGAAGGGGCTGTTGGCACTCAGAGAGCAAATAAGCAGCTATTTAAAAACAATTGGAATTCAAGCTTCACCCTCTTCCATTTTAATCGTTTCAGGTGCTTTACAAGCCCTGCAGCTTATTAGTGTTGGTTTATTACATAAAGGATCTACTGTATTAACGGAAAAGCCATCGTATCTAAATTCACTGCATGTCTTCCAGTCAGCAGGTATGCAATTAGTTGGCATCCCGTTAGATAAAGAAGGAATTAAAGCCAATCATATTCCACAATATAAAAAACAGCATAAAGCTGCTTTACTTTATACAATTCCTTCTTTTCACAACCCGACTGGAACTTTAATGACTGCTGAAAGACGTGATCAATTGTTAAACATCTGTCAACAAGAACAATTACCTATAATTGAGGATGATGTTTACCGGGAATTATGGTTTGATGAAAAACCGCCAAAACCGCTTAAGGCTTTTGACAAAAATGGACTTGACCTATATATAGGAAGTTTATCTAAATCTTTAAGTCCAGGTCTTCGAATTGGCTGGATCGTTGGTCCAGAACCAGTTATTGAGCACTTAGCAGATATTAAAATGCAAACCGATTATGGTTCAAGTTCTTTATCACAGTGGGCAGCAGCAGAATGGTTTTCCAGCGGACTTTATGATCAGCATCTTAAAGAAATAAGAAAACAGCTTAAAATACGAAGAGATTTTACACTAAATACTTTAAATCAGTATTTTTCCAGTATTGCAACATGGGAAAAGCCAAGTGGAGGATTTTATGTTTGGGTACGTTTATTACCGTCAATCTCTATAAGAAAACTATTTGAACATGCACTTGCAGAAGGCATATTACTAAACCCGGGAAACGTCTATGACAATCAGGCTGACCAGTATCTGCGTATTTCCTATTCCTTTGCATCTCTTTCAAGTTTAGAAGATGGTCTGCGCCGTTTATCCATTATAGTAAGAAGACTAGTCGAATAGGTACGATCAGGAAGAACGCAATTACAACGCTATGATGCTGTCTTTATTATGAAAGAAAATCTCTCTCAAGCTGCTGAAAGTCAATATGCAGATAGTTACATAAATTCAACAGGTTTACGCTTTGAGTAAACACCAACTTGAGTTGTTTAAAAATAATTTGAAATATGAATTATTATTAGTGGATGAGGAATTTATAGGCAAAATAATCCTGAACATCCAGTGCCTCCTAAAAATCATAGCATCCGCCTGAATAAAGTGAAAACTATCGATAAAAAGACAGCACACTTCCAATCTACATTCGATTTAAACGGGGAAGAAAAAATCATGAACTTTAAGCTGAAAAATACAATTTTGCAATTTGATTTTTCAAGCTTTGTCCCAGCTAAGGACTTACAACCATTTACTGTTGAACTTCCAGTAGAGAAAAAATAAACTTACCAGCATCTTTTTAGTGTTGCCACATACACTCTGGACAAGTGGGGTGCTGTTCACTATTCGTGAGGAAAGGTAAATAAAGAATGTAGCAGTGAGCATATGCCTCCCGATAATCAGGGGGGCTTTAATTTGTATAATAAATGATAGATTATTTATGACAACAGCTTTTTTATTAGGATTGATCCTTTAATTAAATGGACGCATCTCTTGTTAGAGAAATGCGCCCCTTAACGGAACAACTCTATTACCACTCAACAACTCCCTTGATCCAATTTTTAATTTAGATGTACTTTTTCTTTTGGACATAAAAACACCCCTTTAGAGGATATTATCCAAAGGGGTAAAACGGTGCAACTTTATTATAAACAGCGCGTCTTTTTTATAAACATCGTGACTTTATTTCAAAGCCACATCAGTCAATAAAACCTTTTCATTTGTTCCTAATTTAATGGTGTACTCTGTCGGTATCCATAAACCCGTATTTTCGTCCCTGCCTTGAAGCACATAGTTTGGATTCTTTTCTCCGATTTGAGAAGCGGCAATGGCTGATAGCTTTCCTATATTTCCACCACTGACACGGTTTACAATCAACACAAGCTCCGTATCCGAGAACTCTGTCATCATTTCATAATCCCCATTGCTGTCGCCTGCCACCAATATTGGACCACGTCCCCTTTTTTTACTTGCGATCTCTTTTTGGATCACTTCCGTTTTACCATGCATTCCAGTAAACGGCCAATCCTCTTTATAGTAAGGTTCATACTTGCCGTCTTTCATTTCTAATCGCATGCCAAGGATATTATTCTTTGGCACATTGTAGCCGTATTTTGGATTATTGGCGAACACTTCGACGAGGTCTCCTAATGACGCGGTAACAACATACACATCAATACCGTTCGCTTGCAATGTATGCATTAAGTTTGACATTTCAGGTGTCAGCCGGATTCCAGTATAATAAGAACTGCTAACAACGCCAGCTTCTCCTTTTAAAGATTCTGGACTTTTCAATGTCACTTTAGATAATTCTCTTCCAAGATTGGCATCATTGGACGCTTCCCCCAAGCTTTGAAGCTCCTCACGCGTCATATTTGTAAAAAAGTAGAGAATCCATTTCCAACCAATATTTGCTCCATGTGTATCATTAATGGCTTCATACATGTACAACAGCTTTGTTTTAAAATCCTTAAAATCGTCTGTTGCTGTCACTTCTTCTAATGATTTTCCCCTCTGCAGCTCTTGATACAGGAATTGATAATCCCTATCTACATCTGCAGCGATCTCCTCTATCGTAACAGGATTGCCTTCCAAGTTTTTATAATCCTCTAAAAATTCGCCTGGTGGAACGTCCTTTCGAATAATTTTTGAAAACTCTTCTGGGGTTAACTTATATGCCAAATGATCAATTAGATAAACAAAAAGAGCTTCTTCTGTGTCATTCATAATGTTTGTGTTATCCCAATCAAAGACAGCATAAGGTTTCTTTTTCGGGTTATATTTTGGATTGTTTTTACCGTACTTATCTATTAAACTCTGAACAGCTTTGTACGTATGTGGCGCCCATTTTCCTTCATCCAGCACTTGAACATATTTGTGTCTATTATTTTCTGCTTTTTTAACAGGCATTGCTTGTCCAGCAGATGCTGTACTAATTGTTGAAAAGAGAAGCAAACTTAAAATCATGGTCATGACTGAACCCTTTACTCTGTTCTTCATTGCTTAACACTCCCCCTAAAAAAGTAAAATGCTAATCCTCCCGTTTCTGGCTATGGTCAATTCGAAATTTTTGCCATGAACGTTCCTCCTTTTTTTCAATTTCACGGATAATGAAGCCATCTTTTTATGTAGGGTTGTTGAGTGTAATCCTATATCCGCCACTATTTAGAAACGCTTCAGTATACTCTCACTCTGTTGATATTTCGCTTTACTGTCAGTCTTTACCGTTTCAGCAAACTTAAATTTTCCTGAAAGCATTTGAAAGATCGCAAAGTTTATACTGAATATTCCGAATATTAAGTATAATTTTAATATTAGCAGTTAAATTTGTAAAGGTTCTTTTTCGAACGAGAAGAAAAGGAAATGGGTAACGTTAGGTCAAATGCATAAAATCCCACTTTTTTTATGCAACTTCTTATTCAAGAAAATGGCCCGTTTGTTTAATAAGATAAAATCCTACATAATAAACGGTTTATCTTTTTTTAAACGGTACATCTAATTACAAACTGTTAAACTTTGTTTTAAATTTTAATGCCAATTTTGTTGAAAAAACATACGACAAAACAAATGAAAAGTGACATTCAGGTCCCCAAAAACCTTGGTTTTTGATAGATAGATGTGTCTATAGAGTCTAACTTTTATTACATAAAAAATTAATCAAGAAACACGTTCCTAATTGAATACGGTTTCTTTCGAAGCTAAAAGGAAGGATAAAATCATCTATGACCGTGCCGTCGAATTACTTCAGAAAGGCAAGTCCGCGATGGATATTCACCGAGAAGTCGGTCTTGCACGGAATACGATTTTTCTATTAAAAAAGAGATGATAGAAAAAGAAAAAGCTTGATAAACGGTTAAACCGTCATCAAGCTTTCTGATTTTTATTCTATGATTTCTAAAAAGAGGCAGATTGTTTACTAAATCAACTGTTTGAATAGAAACATTGATTACTGATACGTAAAACTACCGATAAAACCGTAAAGGAGATATGCACGATTACAGGAGTTAGTCAGGCTGCGTTTTATCGCAAGCCAAAGGAAATGGAAAAAGATAATTCATAACAATTGAAAATTATTACATATTTGACCTCTCAATCTGCGAATCGTTTCCGGACTCCCTTTAGAGATGCTGGTTTTTTTATTGGATTTTGTCTAATCACAATTAAAGTCGATAAATTTAATAGGTCTGACACTTCTTCTGTTGTAAGTCTATGCATGATTTATCCCTGCTGCTTTAATATACATCTGCCATTACCGTGCGGGATACAAAGTGGCGTTCCAAACAGTGGGTCTGTTATTATTTCACAGTTCATATGAAATACATTTTGTACTAGTGAGCAGTTAATGACTTCTTCAGGGGGACCTTGAGCGAATACTTTTTTATCTTTAATGGCGACTATATGATGAGCATATCGACAAGTTAGATTTAAATCATGGAGAACCATTACAATTGTCCGGTTTTTTCTTTTATTCAAATCAAAAAGCAGGTCAAGAATTTCAATTTGGTGAGCCATGTCAAGATAAGTCGTTGGCTCATCGAGTAAAATAATCTCTGTCTCCTGAGCTAAAGTCATCGCAATCCACGCTCTTTGACGTTGACCACCAGAAAGAGAATCGACTGGTCTTTCTTTAAATTCAATCATATCTGTTGCATCAAGAGCATCCTGTACGGCTTTTTCATCGGCAGGAGACCATTGTTTCAACCAATTTTGATGAGGGTATCTGCCTTGCTTTATAAGCTGTAAAACAGTCAAGCCTTCCGGTGCGGCTGGACCTTGAGGTAAAATCGCCAGCTGTTTTGCAACATCTTTCGTCGACTGTTTGGCGATAGATTTCCCTTCAAGCAATACAGATCCTTTTTCCGGCTTTAATAATCGAGCTAATGATTTAAGTAGTGTAGATTTCCCACAACCGTTACTGCCGATAAAAACACTTATTTCCCCGTTAGGTATCTCTAAATCAAGTTCATCTATGATAATCGTTTCCCCATATGACAATGTTAATGCTTGAGTTTCGATTGCGCTCATAGGATGTCGCCCCTTTTAAAAACTTCTAGTTTTATACAATAGGTAAATAAAGTATGGTGCTCCAATCGCCGCTGTAAATACACCAGCTGGAACTTCCAATGGTGCGAATAACGTTCTGCCTATCAAATCTGCCAACATGACAAGTAACCCGCCGATAAATGCTGCTACAGGCAGCAACGCTCCAAAAGATGAACCGACCAACCTTCTTGCAATGTGAGGAGCTATTAAACCTACAAATCCTATGCCCCCTGCAAAAGCAACAGCACTGCCTGTTAAAGCTGTACTAAGAAGAAGTAATAAAAAACGGTTTTTTTGAACATTACTTCCTACACCTGTTGCTATCTCGTCACCAAGTTCCAGAATGTTAATACTTCGTGAGGATACAATACTGATTAAAACAAAAACCAGCGTAATTGGTGCTAAAATGCGAACTTGTTCCCAAGTCGCTCCATAAACAGATCCCGTAATCCATACATTTGCTTCAGAAGCGCGATAGATCGGCCCTTGAATCATAAGAAGAGTCGTTACAGATTGGGCCAGCATACTCATTCCGATTCCAATTAAAACAAGCCGAAACGAAGATGCACCCTTTTTCCATGAAAGAAAATAAACAATTAAACCAATTAACGTAGCGCCCGCAAAAGCAGCTACAGGAAGCCAATGAATACTAATAGTCAGTGAGTTGCTTTTATCACTGAATAAAGCAAAGAATCCAACAATCGCGGTAGATGCTCCGCTTGTAAATCCGATAATATCAGGTGAGGCCAGAGGATTTCTAATTAAACCTTGGAGGATTCCTCCAGCACTGGCTAGACAAATTCCTGCTAATAGGGCAATTAATATCCTTGGCATCCTAAACGATTGAACTACAAGTAAATCCATTTTCTCCCCATAACCTAATAAGGCCCTAAACACTTGAAAAGGATTTAGCATCACTTCACCAATACAGACACTCGTGAGTAAAACGATCACTGTCAAAACGGCAAGGGTAGTAATAACAATTGCTGCCTTTTTATTAAGCAGCAAAGAAACAAAGTTTTTTCCGAGTCTAAAAGACTGATATTTTTTCATGACTTTTGAAACCCCCTGCGTGCGAGGTAAATAAAGAATGGTGTTCCGATAAAGGCTGTCATCACTCCAACAGGGACTTCATTAGGCATGATGATATAACGGGCTCCAATATCTCCAGATAACAATAAAATTCCGCCTAAAACGGCACTATAAGGTAAAATCCATCTATGATCTGTTCCTACTAAATATCTGGCAAAGTGAGGAACCACAATTCCAATAAAACCGATTGGTCCAGCAATAGAAACGGCACTTCCTGCAAGAAGAATGATCATTAGTGCTGCCAAAATCTTCACACTGCCCGTTCGTTGACCAAGACCTTTGGCAATATCCTCTCCCATAGTTAATACGTTAATCTTTGGAGCCAATAACAAGCTCCCGATAAGACCAACAGTAACGTATGGTAGAACGGCATACAGCATCTCCATCTTTCTTCCTTGAACAGATCCTGCTAACCAGAATAAGACTTGTTCAAGCGCTGCTTCATTCACTGCTAATAATCCTTGTGTCAGTGATGAAAATAACGCGGCCATTGCAGCACCTGCTAATGTTAGTTTTACGGGTGTCAATCCTTCCCTTCCGACTGCCCCTACAAAATAGACGGTAAAGGCCGCCACCGCAGCTCCCAGAAAAGCAATCCAAGTAAATGATTGCAATGAATTATTTTTAAAGATAGCAACTGCCGCGACAACAAAAAAACCAGCACCCGCATTAATACCGAAAACACTTGGTGAAGCTAATGGGTTTTTCGTTAACGCTTGCATGAGTGCTCCCGCCACTGCAAGACATGCTCCTACAACTGCCGCAATGACTGCTCTGGGCAATCGGACACTTTGCAAAATAACATGTTCATTTGTACCATCAAAAGATGTAAATGCTTCATAGGCCATCTGCCACGAGGTATCTGTATATCCATAAACAATGCTTGCACAGACCCCAAACAATAATAGTAGGACACTTAAAAATAATGTAAAAATCTTAGCAATGCTTGATTTCAACAATATAATTCCTGCTCCTTATAACTACTTTTCAACTAAACTAAGTTCATTGAACTAAATATCAAATACTCTGAAAATCATTTTCAATTAACTTTATTTGTTCATAACTTCTCAATTTCCATGTATAGGATCCATACCCACCTTTCAAGCCTTTAACAACTATAATCTCAAAACCTATCATATTCGCCCAGATCTTATTTGGTAAATAAGTGTTCTATTTTATCTGTAAGTAAATCCCAATATAGTCTAGCAGTTACAGCATAATAAAATGCATTTAAAAACACCAACTAACACCAGGTTCCCAACTGTAAAAATACTCTTATTTGCAGTTATCAAGTTGTTTATGATGTTCTGAAACACAAATACATGCAAAGCTTTTCTATCATGACTTACGTTACTGAAACTCACTTCTATAACCTCAATTACCTTGCAATACTTTATATTATGAATGGAAAGAGAGAATGTAATAGGTCACATGTTGGATTCTAATAAAATAGGTTTGGGATTTGAGAGTCTTTTAAAGCTTTCGTTTATATTAGCTGAAAAAAGGGACTCATCCAATTTTTGCTTTATCAGCGAGTGTCAGTTTCCTCCTTTTTACTAATCTCATAGATTATATAAAAATGGGAATCATCAAGGGTTTATAAATAATGCGAGAGAAACAACATATGGAGCGTTTTAATAATATGAATCCTTTTATTAATAAAAATTATTATCATATGGGGGTTACACAAGTGAAAGCTAAGAGTTGGCTTTTATATTTCGTTTTACTGTTAACGTTTGCTGGTTTCGTTGCATGCGGTAATAATAATGGTGAAAAAAATACAGAGTCTGCGGAAGGCAATAAAGAATCATCCTATACTGTTGAACATGCTATGGGTACTACGGAAGTTCCAGAAAATCCTGAGAAAGTTGTCATCTTAACTAATGAAGGAACTGAAGCTCTATTAGCAATCGATGTGAAGCCTGTTGGAGCTGTTCAGTCTTGGTTGGGAGATCCATGGTACGAGCACATTTCAGCTGATATGAAAGGCGTAGAAAATGTAGGACTTGAAACTGAACCAAGCTTAGAAAAAATCGCTTCCCTAGAGCCCGATCTTATCATCGGTAATAAACTGCGCCACGAAAAAATCTATAACAAATTAGAAGCCATTGCACCAACTGTTTATTCTGAAACACTTAAAGGTGAATGGAAAGAGAACTTCGAATTCTACGCAAAAGCATTAAATAAAGAAGAAGATGGGCAAAAAGTCATTGAAGAGTATAATAACCGTGTAGCTCTGTTAAAAGAAAAACTCGGTGATAAAACAAATCAAGAAGTGTCTGTCGTTCGTTTCTTGGCAGGTCAAACACGTATTTACTACACTGACTCCTTTTCTGGAGTAATCCTAGGAGAATTAGGATTTAAACGCCCTTCACACTTAGAGGAATTATTTTCCACACAACCTGACGATCAATTTGCTTTTATGTCTGAGAACAAAGAAATTATCCCTGAAATGGATGGAGACATTATGTTCTATTTCACTTATGCAGACGAAGCAGCGAAAGCAGATGCTGAAAAGTGGGCAGAAGATTGGAAAAAAGATCCACTATGGCAAAACTTAGAAGTCGTTAAAGCAGACAATGCGCATAAAGTAAGTGATACGATTTGGAATACTGCTGGTGGAGTAAAAGCAGCTAACTTAATGTTAGATGATATTGAAAAATTTTTTTTAGAACAATAAAGTAAAATTACTTTAAAGTTATATAACTGTAATCCCGTTTTACCCCTTTCTTCGATTTTTGTTGTAGTTTTAAATCATTAGCTATAATCTTTAATTCAATACCTTATAATTTTACTTTTTTAGTCTAAATTATCTATTAATGCTATTAAAGAACTAAGGATTCATTTAGCACTCTAGATAGTCAAAATCAAATTTCCCTTTAATCAGTTCATGATCTTTTATCACCAAATAATGTCACTTTGTTTGATAATTTGCGCTTATATTAAGTGTTATTTTGCACATCCAACTTTAAAAACCCAGCTAATCTTCTCTTGTGAAGGTAGCTGGGTCTCTTAATTATTTACATCCATTCATTTATAGAACAATCATGATCGGTTTTGTAAAAAAGCGACTGCTCATTGTTCAGCAATCGCGCCCCTTTGTTGAAAAACGAAAATATGAATTGTTGCTGGTTGCTTGCTGTAAAACGTTAACTAGACTTTAGCCATAGGATATCCCCCATTCAAAGCGGAGTATTTTGTTATATTTCAAAACACTTAATATATAAAGATCAATTTTTTTATCACTATAACAAAGAAATAGTACAATCAATGTTATTTCACTTTTAAGAAAACCGCCTCATGTCTTGATTGAGTCTGATTACTTTATCAATTCATAAATCAAATTTTTGTCAGAAAAAAGAAGCGTTCAAAGACATTGAGTTATACTTTACGCTTCATAAAAATAAAAACTATGTGCTTACATTTTTAACGGTTCAGGTAACTTAAACAATTACTCTATCCTTTTACTACACAATCTGGCCCGATTTATTTTTTTAAAATATATATGACGAAAAATAACAACACCTTATAAAATCAGGTGTAGCTATTAGGGATATATAATGTTTTGGGCTTAAAGTCGTTCCATATTAGAGCTACATTGCTTTTTGTTCATATCAGTTCAATAAGCCTTGTTCAATTAAATGGCCCGATTGTTGAAGGAATAGCAAATACCTTAATATCATTAAAAAGGGAGCTATCCGATTAAGGATTCGCCCCTGTTCGTTCAATAACAGCCAATTAAAGATTAACCTTCTCAAAATGTTCAACTGTCGGGAAGGGATCATAAAAATGATGTAATTGCTTTTTCCATTCTTGATACTCGTTTGATTGTCTAAATCCAACTGTATGATCTTCTAATGTTTCCCATTGCACCAGTAATAAATATTTCCCCTTGGCTTCCATACAACGCTGTAATTCGTGAGATACGTAACCTTTCATTGAAGAAATAATTTCTGATGCTCTAAGAAAAGCTTCTTCATATTCAGCTTCCATTCCATCCTTAACTTGCAGCATAACAGCTTCCAATATCATTTCATCCACCCTTTTTCAATCAGTCATACTTTTTGTTGAACTATTCTGCGCATTAGGAAGAATTCAACAAGAAGAGCGTAAATCCTTCTTGGATTAACGCTCTCATTAAATGAACATGAATAATAGTTATTTCTATCCACATATTTTAGGACTATTCAAGGTTTCTTGCTGTCTTTGAGGTTTCAAGGTCAACCTTTATTTGTTCGCTTAAATCATAAGGATGATAATACCCCTTTGAAACCATATAGTGAGAGATTCTTTCATGTGTTTCTACAGCAGCTTTTAATTGTTGTCTTAAGGCAGCTCTCAATTCAGGAGTTGCTGTTTCTGTAATGGCGACTGCAAGATTCCTTACCCAATTTCCAGTTTGCCAATCCCGCTGCGCATCGCTCCAAGTCCTGAAAGCAGCGCTGCTCCTGGCATATCTCTGCTTCCCGCTAAAAGAAGACCAGTTCCGTAGGTTCCTTTGTGACCTGAAGCCTCTCTTTTCGGAAGGGTCGTTCTTACGTTTTCCTCTGTCCAAAATGGATGAGCTGTCATTTAGGTTACCTCATTTCTAATTTGCGGATAGCTCCCCAACACGCGGACGGGCAGCACGGTACCATTGAAGGCAGAGAATGAAAATAATCACAATATCTATGACGTCTCCGCCGTAGTACATTAGCATTCCAGAAGCCTCGGCCTGCTCAAGGGACACTTCATTTGGCGGATAAGCATAAATGAACTTAGACAAAATTCCGTGGCCTCCGAACGCCAGCACCAGCACAATCATACGATAAGCAAAGCTCGTCCTATGCGGTGCAGGATCAATATAAATCATAGAGACGGTGAACAAATACCCCGCTAAGAAAACATGAAGATGTATAACGATATGGAGAATGGAATGCTGATGCATGGCCGGGTATAAATCCGTCGTATAAAGGAGCCAAAGTCCTCCCACATTCAGCAAGGAAGCAGTGAGAGGATCACTTAATATCCGTATTGGCAAGCTTTTCAGAACACTAGTGAGCCTTCTTGCCTGATTCACCTTCAAGGTTCGCAGGAAGAGAGTCATTGGTGCGGCAAGCACCATGAGAAGCGGCGCCAGCATGCCGAGGAGCAAATGTCCGAGCATGTGCGCGGTAAAATCCATGTGGGCACGGTTGGCTAAAGGACCGCTCACCGCAGAAAAAGCGCAAAAAATCCCAATAAACCAAAAAACGGACCGGGAAACAGGCCATTTTCTTCGGCTGCGGTTAGAGATCGATACAGCCATACCGTACAAAACCAAAGCAGCGACAAACGGCAGGGCCAATAGTAATTGAGGTCCGATTCCGATCAAATGATGTGAATGATGCATACTAATCAGCTTTCCGCTTTTTTGTCCGGACGATGAAAATGATCCCGGCAATCAGCATCAACGCTGCGATGATATTCCAGATCCAATCATATATGTACACATGATCCACGTACCGAATCTGATGAAGCCCCATCAGCTTATGCTGAACTGTGCCGTCATACAATTGAAAAGCCCCGGCCCCAGACAAGACACCGCCCCACCACCTCTTGATCCACAAGGCATTCCGGCGTCTTAGATCCGCAAACAGAAATAAACCGCCAATTGTCGCAAGCCAGCTGAACGCATGAAACAGACCATCCGAGACTAATCCGATATCCGTTGTGGATTTATCATAAAAATGATGCCAGTGCAGCAGCTGATGAAAAATGGTTTCATCAATAAATGCCACAAGACCCAGGCCAAACAAAATGCCTGAAAGCAGATTCCGGGAAGAATATGCCTCCCTTTGAGCCGATTGTGCAGGATCCATAACGAGGTGCCTCCATTCCAAATGTTTACTACTAAAATTCCCCATTAAATATCGGACATAAACATCTATATTGAAATGGACTGAGATATCATATAAAAGCACAAAACTGAAATCCTCTCTGATGCATGTATCCTTTTATAAAATCAGCCCTCCGCCCTATCTGCAAATGCATCTGCGGGCCATCCCAGCCTTTCTTTTCGATTGATAGACTGAATAGGCTTCATAAAAATAGTGAAAGGAGGATCTTTATGAAAAAAGCTGGACCCGCCGGATTGAAATGGCTCAAAATTGCTCACATTCTGCTCATCTCCCTATTCTTTGGCGGAATCATGAGCTCATTAGCGCTGAATTATGGCATGTCACTGGCCGTTTATACAGATACGCTTTCAACGTACAAGCACCTTGTTGAAATCAGCGATTTGATTGTTCGGACCGGTGCCATTGGAACGATGCTTCTTGCATTTATTTATGGTTTTTTTACAAATTGGGGATTTTTCAGGCACCGCTGGCTTACAGTGAAATGGGTTCTTTTCATCCTGCAGACTCTCATTGGAATTTTTATCATCGACAAACTGATGATGACAAACATGGTTCTTCTTGAGGCTAAAGGCAGCGCAGCTTTAAGCAATGCCGGTTTCATTCAGAATCATTCCATCAGACAGTACGCCGTCATTCTTCAGATTGCCATTACCATTTTTATCATGATCATTTCAGTCTGGAAGCCGTGGAAAAAGAAAAAGCATCATAAAAAAGATGCTGTCATCAATTAAAGACAGCACCTTCATCAATCAGTTGACCCTCGCCGCCTACACCCTGCAGACAAGTTATCACCATAGCGGTGCAAGTTAACACTTATTCAGGTATGCCTGCTTTATTTAATGGGAAAAACCGCAGCTTTACTTCACCAATCATTTCCTTCGCAGAAACCGCGCCTATCTCACGGCTGTCCCTGCTTTGTCTCCGGTTATCTCCCATGACAAAGTAGGCGTCTTCAGGAACGATTTCCTGAAAGTCTTCAGTCAGCAGTTCACCCTCAGGGAGTTTCTGCTTGGATGCAGCCAGATAAGGTTCATCGTATTTCTTTCCGTTAATGTATAAAGTATCCTGATTCATTTCTACCGTATCACCTGGAAGTCCGATGACACGCTTGATGTAATCTTTTCCTGGCTCCGGCGAGTGAAAGACTACCTTGTCAAAACGCCCGATTTCGCTCGTTTTGGAGATAATCAGCCGGTTTTGATCTTCAAACGTCGGCTGCATGGACTTTCCTTCCACCAAGACCGGCGCGAAAAGGAATTCCCTGCAAATAAAAGCAAGAACGACGGCAAGCAGGAGCGATTTCGTCCAGCTCCAAATTTCCTTTTTCATGTTTTCCTTCATTGCTTCCCCTCCATTTCAGCTTGCATTTTTCCGCCCTGAAAAAAAGAAGCCGTCAGCAAAAAGAAAATCCCAAGCCCCGTACCTGCAAGCATGGCGTAATCAATGATGGAATTCAGCGCCATACCTCCTGCAATAGAGGCTGAAAAGAGACAAAGAAACACAACCGTCCAATTTTTCATGCGATCCCGCCTTACGATTTATTTTTTGAAGATCCGAATGCTATTCCAAAAACAATCCCGATTGCAATTCCCATAGCAAGGTTATCAAGGGCAATGCCAATTCCGGCTCCAAGTGCGATCCCAATGGCCAAACCTGTTCGGTTCTTTTTTTCAGGACTCATTTTCATCCGCTCCTTTATATTACTATTTACGAAAGATCACAGCGGAAAGTTTCAAAATGTTATTGAAGCTATTTTTATCATGCCATAAATAAGGAGCGATGTCCCTTATGAAACATGCGGCGGCTGCCCTCAGACCATCTATGGAGGGCATGAATGAAAGAAGGCGGCACCTCATATAAGGGCCGCCTCTCCAGTTTTCTAATAATTTATTTATATGAATCTGAAAGTGCCCTAACTTCAGTGTTCGAAAGTGATCTTTTCCATATTTTAAGATCATCGATCGTTACAGTCGCTCCGCCATACCCTTTATTGCCGTCTGCGCCAATTATGATATTAAAGGCGGTATCTAAGCTGTTTTCCCCTAGCTTAGAGAGATCCAGAGCAGCTTTTTCGGACACCGTCAACATACACTTTTCCAGCATGATTCGTCCTGTCTGCAGTGATTGTGAACAAATGCCACTCGTTTCCAACCGAAGTTGCCCGAATATCAGATCTGTTTATGCCGTCACTTACATTAAGTGTCATGCTGTTTGTAACGGCTGGTCCAATATACCATCCTTGATTTCCGCCGCTGCTCAGTTTTTATTTGAGAGGACGGTTTGATCACCTGCAAGGCTTCCTGTATGCCAAAATGATACCCTCCTTTTATACCATATAAAAACACACAAAAAATATTGTTTTAGTTTTATTTATGTGTGTTTAATTGCATTTTAAGAATACTATATTAATTCAATAAGCAATTTTTATTAATTTTATGTAAATAAATCCTAACATGATTAACATTCAAAGATTATTAACCCTTTCAACTGAATGCGTATTTTTTGATTCTATTACCTTCAATCAGTCAGATTGCTATTTTGCTATATGCGGATAAAACACAGATTTAGAAGAATCTCTCTATTGAAAACTGATAAATAACAACAATAAGAGCACGATCATCATATAGACCATGCTTACTTGTTTCTTCAGGATTTGATTGTACTTTATACTTTTGCTCTCATACCTTCTTAAAAAATATTCCTTTTAAATAAAAACTCCCTCTGCAGGCATGCAGAGGGAGCATTGGTTTTATACGAACAGATCAAACAGCAATACCGTTCCAAAAGCGATAAATGACAGCAATGTTTCTAATACAGTCCATGTTTTAAAGGTTTCTTTTACAGTTAACCCCAGGTATTCTTTTACCAGCCAGAAACCGGCATCGTTTACATGGGAGAACATAAGCGAACCTGCTCCAGTCGCAATGACCAATAATTCCAAGTTCACACCGGACATGTGCTCAATAATTGGTGAAACGATGCCGGCAGCGGTTGTTAATGCAACCGTTGCAGAACCTGTCGCAATTCGAATTAATCCTGCTACCATAAATGCTAAAACAATGGGAGATAAGGATGCCTGCTCAGACATTTGAGCAATTGAAGTGCCTACACCGCTATCAATAAGAATTTGCTTAAACCCGCCTCCTGCACCGATGATCAGAATGATTGAACCAACCGGAAGCAGGCATTCGTCCGTTAACTTCTTCAATAAGTTTTTATCGAAACCTTGGCGAAATCCAAGGAAGTAGTAGGCTGCAAAACAAGCAATTAGAAGGGCCATTACTGGACTGCCGATGAATAGGCAGAATTTCACGGCGCCATCAGGCAGTGCCATATAAGGCGCAACAACCGACAGAATCATTAAGATTACAGGTAATAAGATGATAACGAATGAAATTCCTGTACCCGGTAATTTTTTTGATGCCGTATTAATACGGATCAGCTCCGGCTCTCCTTCAGGAATCACGCGTTTGTGCACCCATTTCGCAAATAATGGTCCTGCAATGATGGCTGCAGGCAGCGCTATAACAAGAGAATAAATCAGGACTTTTCCCATATCCGCATCATAGATGCCGATTGCGGTCATTGCCCCCGGATGCGGCGGAACAAGACCATGTACAATGGATAATCCTGCAATAACAGGCAGTGCGATTAATAAAATGTTTTGTTTCGTAGTTTTATAAATTGAAATGACCAGAGGCAATAAGATCACAATTCCCACTTCAAAAAATACCGGGATTCCAATAATAAAGCCTGAGAAAAGCATTGCCCACGGCAATCTCTTTACACCAAAGAACCGAATGAAAAAATCTGCTACTTGCATTCCGGCACCTGAATCTGACATCAGCTTTCCTAGAATTGTGCCTAGCGCCAAAATCCCAACTAGGTGACCTAAAACGCTTCCAACACCAGTTTCATAAGCTCCAATGATTTTATCCATTGATAATCCAGACATAATGGCCAAGAACAAGCTTGCAACCGTTAAACTAATAAACGCATGCCATTTCCACCATGCTACTCCTAAAATAACAATCACAATAGATAAAAAAGTAACCATTAATAGATACATTTCCATATTAAATTCCCCCTCCCCTATACAGAAAACGCTTTCAAAAGCCCGTCAGGAAAAGGTGCTGCATCCCTTTTTTCCCGCGTTTCCTATCTATCAAAATTAACTATATAATGCTGCATGTCCGTGTTATAGTAACCTTCACTGTATTCGATCACATCGCCCATTTCATCATAGGAATAACGCGACCTCTTTAATAAAGATGTTTTCTCTTTCACACGCAATATTTCCGCCACAGACGAAGGTGCAATGGCAACAGCAAACCCATCCCGAAACTTTTCTAAAGAAATATCTTGTTCTTCAATCAAATCATATAAGGATTGCACGCTTAAATCTGATGGATCAGTCCCTTTTATACACCTTTTATCTAAATAATGCGTGAAATGAATATAGGGTACCCCATCAAGACGATAAAGCCGTTCGATTCTAAAACAATGCTCCCCGAATAATCGATATGGTTCTGATCCCTCTTGATTGCTTATAATTTCAGCTTGAAGCAATTGTTTTTGAATTTTATGCCCTTCTTCTACTAATACCTCCGTAAAACGTTTCCCTTTGGAAAGCTTTGACGCAGAAGTATTTCGGATAACCTTCGTGCCTTTGCCGCTCTTCTTTTCAAGATATCCTTCTAGAACAAGCTCATTTATCGCATTGCGGACAGTAATTTTGCTGACCGCGAATTCATTTTCCAATTGCGGTTCTGAAGGGATATTTGCTTCAAGAGGATACACACCATGCAAAATCCGATCTTTTAAGATTTTCTTTATTTGTAAATATAAGGGTCCTTTTTTTCGAGATACGTTCACTGTTACATCCACTACCTTTCTACATCGCCCACTGATTCCGTCATCGCGCGGAGGATATCACTCTCAGGTGACATCGGGGTATCGCCGGCAACCGTATGCGCAAGCATTGCTGCTGCTGCCGCAAACGCGACCGTTTTTTCCGGTGAAAACCCTTCTGCCTCACCATGTACGATACCGCTCGTATAGGCATCTCCAGCACCTATTCTATCATAGACGGAAAACGTGAGTTCTTTTGAAAAGGTGAATGCTTGATTCTTAAACATAAAGCCCTGCAAGGAATGAGTATTGTCGCCATTGATTGAACGATGCGTACCCGCTATGACGGAGATATTGTACTTTTTTGCAACCGCTGGAATCAGATCCATAAGCTGTTCAGTCCGTTCTTCCTTCTCTGTTTCCATACCAAGAACCAACATCGCATCTTTTTCATTCATCATGACAAGATCTGACAGATGCAGCATTTCTTCATATTCCGGCTTCGCTTTTTCATACCCGTCATTCCCCCAAAGAGACGGGCGGTAGTTGCAATCGAAGACAACTGTGCCGCCATTTTCTTTGACCGCTGCTGCGAACGTTTTCATATGAAGGCGGACCAAATCATTCATCGCAAGTGTTATACCGCAAAAATGAACAATATCGATTTTTCTGGCTATCTCCTCAAACTCATACGTTCCTTCAGGGGCTGTATTGAAGCTGCTTTCCTGACGATTTGAATAGGTTACGCGGCTCGGCCGCGCTCCGAATCCATTTTCTAAAAAGTACATGCCAACATATTTCCCATCCCGGACAATGAATGATTGAGCAACTCCCAGTTTTCGAAGGTACGAAAGGGCAGCTTCACCAATTGTATTATCCGGCAATGCGGATACAAGATACCCAGTATGCCCAAAACGTGCAAGCGCTGATGCGACATTCACGCCTGTCCCTGAGAAGGAATAGTTTAATGTGCCGGCTTGTGACAAGAGTTCATATCCCGGTACTTGCAAGCGCATCATGATCTCACCAAAAGCCGCAATTTTTTTAGCCATTTTGATCAGCCAAGTTCTTCATCGTTTCAAGTAATTCCCGCACATCGCTGACATTTGTTTTTCCGGTTTCTTTATCAATGATCGATGAATACACATGAGGAATAACTTGCGGTACGTTCGCTTCCAGGGCAATGCGCAAGATGGCTTCAAAATTCTCTTTGTCGATTCCGCCAGTCGGCTCAAGCGCAAATCCTTCTTCGCCGCATGCTTCTGCAACAGCACGGAACTCGTCTTCACGGCTTAATCCTTGCATTGGGAAGTATTTCAATGCATTGCCTCCCATATCGCGCACAAGGGCAATAGCCGTTTTTACCGGCACAATCGCATGCTCGTCCTGTGCAGCGCTAACTGGTCCTGTTGAGATATTCACATAACCTGGGCGTCCTGTCGGAGATACCAGGCTGTTGATCCAGCTGTCTTTCTCCCCAAGGTTGGCACGTGTTGCTCCTACAGAAGGGAAAACTTGGTTAATATGACTGCCAGGGTAGTGTTTCGCAATCTCCGCCACTACAGCAGCCTGGCGATTGTCACCTGCACCCAGTCCAATCGATACGGCCTCCTCAATTGCTTTTCCGTATTCTTTCATCGCCTCAACCGCTTCTTCAGCTGTTGGATAATCTTTTGAAAGAACACCGACTAAAACATGCCCTTCTGCCGCTTCAAATACTTCTTTTGCATTTTCTATGCTGCTGGCCAGAACATTTAATGCAACACGATCTTTGTAAAACCGTTTTGTTATAGTTGACATTTTATTTTCCCCCTTCTGCTAATTCGCGTATTTTTGCTTCAATGACATGGATATCATCGCCTTGCAGCGGACGCGGATCGATATCGAAATAGCCTTGTCTCACACCATAATCACGTGTGTAGATGGCAATGTCCCCTTCACGCAGTCCCGCTGCGACATCTTTTGCAGTAGTATTTAACTTCTCTGGATCTATTTGAATGCGTGCTCGGAAAATGGCCCGGCCCGCTTCATCCTGTACAATCGTTACATTGACTCCTTGAATCTCCTTCAACGGCATTAACACTTGCAAGGCATCTTTTTCTTGTTCGCTTTTATCTTCCTTTACGCCGTACTCATCAAGTGCCTGAAGGAGGCCAAACGTCGTTTCTTTGCCGACTTTCATGCTTCTTCCAATACAATGAAGCTGCACTTTCAGCCATTCAATGTAGGTTCTCTTCCCGCCAACGATTCCGGAAGTCGGTCCTTCAATCGCCTTTGAACCGCTGTAAATCGCAAGATCCGAGTATTTCACATATTTCTGAAGATCTTCTTCCGCAGCAGCATCCACAATAAGCGGTACGCCGTTTTGCTTGGCAACCTCCCATGCTTCCTCAACAGAAATCATGTTTTTTTGAACAGCATGATGCGATTTGACATAAAGAATGGCTGCTGTGTTTTCTGAAATGGCCTCTTCAACATGTTCTGCCTTCCCTTCATTGGCATAGCCAACTTCAACGAGCTTTCCTCCGCCTAAATAGATCATCGTTTCAACCGGTGCTCCGTATTGGACATTGTGGCCCTTCAGCATGATGATTTCATTTTGAGGAATGAGTTCTTGATGAAGGCGCTCGCTCTTCCGGCGATTCCCTTTTGTTACCAGCGCCGCAACCGAAAGCGCAATCCCGCTTGATGCAGAGTTTACGATAACGGCTGCCTCTGAACCAAGGATATCCGCTGCATAATCACCGGCTTTATCCACTAAATCTGCGATCTCTACATACCTTTGACCGCCTTGTTTCATCGCATCCATCACGGTATCCGCCGGAGCTGATACTCCCAGGATACTCATTCGGCCGCTTGCATTAATCACTCGCTTCAGTCCATATTTAGCATTTAATGAATTCGCCATTTGCTACCACTCCTTTTGTTTCAATCCTTTTTTCCGCTACCCGTTCATCCCCTTCGGAATCGATGAGAGTAATTGGATTGCTTTGAACGGTAAATAGGGTTAAGTTCGCAGAGTCACCAACCTTGATTCGTCCAAGTTCCGGTTTTTCAAGCCAGCCTGCAGCATGGGTTGTGACAGCTGCGATCACCTCTTCAAGTGCGTATCCTAAATAAAGGAATTTCGTTAAAACATTTGCCATGCTATAGACGGGACCGTTTTCTCGGTTCCCGCGGTAGATATCTGTGCTGATTGTATTTAAACCTATGAGATTAGCCTTTGCTGCTTCCGCAGCCTTAAATGAAAAACTTGCCGTTCCGTGACCGACATCCAAATGCACGCCGCGATTAATCGCATCCGTAAACACTTGAAGCGGTTTATTTTTATCATCAAAAAGGTTATTTTCTTTCCCGTTGAGATAATGAGTAATCACATCTCTTTTTTCCAAGAGCGGAATGACCTCTTCAATGTTTGGCGGTCCGGAGCCGATGTGCACCATTAAGGGCAGAGATGTTTCCCTTGAAAGGGCCCGGGCAATACGCAAAGGATCAATGCCGCTGTCACGAACGACACTTTTACTAATTCGCGCCTTTAATCCAACAATGAAATCTTTATGCTCTTGTACCGCCTGTACAGCTTTCTCTGTATCGATCCATTCTAACTTAGATAATTCATCCACTCGTTTTAAACCAATCCGGGAAATGTTTAAAAAAGCAAACAAATTCGTTTTGGCCCGTGCCCTGCTCGCAGCAAGATCCGCAATCCGGTCCGCCCCGCAGCTTCCCGCATCTACGATGGTGGTAACACCTTGTTTTACTCCTATTTCATCGATTTCATCGCCGTACGGATCAAATTCAGGAAAGGCATGGACATGTAAATCAATCCAGCCGCTTGAAACATAGACACCTGAGTAATCGAATACTTCCTCTCCACATCCGCTCCCAGCCTTTGTCAGCTCGGCAATTTTACCGTCTTCAACCACAATATCCATTTCCTCTTCATTCACAAGCTTTACATTACGCAATACAAACCGTTCCCTCATACCTGTCACCCTTTTCCATGATCCTTTCGGAACGCGCTTACATTTATAACTAGTATTTCTTTTCACACCTGAAGGATATCATAGAAAACCAATAAAGTAAATATAACGTTATAATGTTTAAAATAAAAATATATAACGTTATAATGTTTATTAGAAAATGACTCTCTTAAATTTCTTTGTAAACAAAAAAAAGGAAAGGGACTCTTTGTCCGCTTTCCTCAAATTTTTTAAAATAGTGAATGGATGAAGTACTACTTTTCATTCACACCTTTATTTCTTTTATTCATTTGGAGAGAACCTTATATTGGGCCTCTCTGATTGGCTCTCTGCCAATTCCTTAATCACCGTTTTAGCTTTACCTGCAAATTCAACAGAAGCCTCATGATAGTTCCGGCCGTTTTTAATCAAAGAAAAATCACCGATCCTGATTTTTAGCCGAGTGCTCCTGCCCCGCTCCTCAAGCTGATATAGATAAGCTATATCCCCTTCTTTTACCTTTTCTTCCCACTTTGAGACGAAAAGTGAAATCTTTAACTCCTTTTGAGGCTCTGCATTTATGATCGTGGTGATAGATTGCCCTCCGTCAGGAAGCTCCCAGACCACCTTGCTTCCCTTCCTCATGGCTCCTTCAGGATAACCCTCAGGGAGTTCATCCCATTGTGCTACATATTTTGTTTCTGTCAGCACCCTCCAAATTGTTTCTGTGCTGGCGTCGATAAGGATCTCTTCATTTACAAACATAGAATCTGCCATAAAGAACCTCCTTTTATTCAGCCGGATACGTTTTCTGCAAAAACGTAATTGACTCCTGAATCAGCTTCTTAAGCACCTCAACATCAATATCAGCCACTTTGTTTATGTAGACGCATGCCTTCCCGTTCGTATGCTTTCCAAACTCCTTTAAAAGCTCTTCCCGCTTCGTTTCACCAGGCGCAAAGTATAAACTGATTTTTGCCTTCCGGGGTGAAAAGCCGACAAGCGGAGCATCCCCTTCATGACCTGACGCATATTTATAATGATAAGAACCGAATCCAATAATGCTTGGCCCCCACATCTTAGCTTCATAGCCGGCCGTTTCTGTAAAAATATCAAGCAGCTGGTAAGCATCCTCCCGCTTCTTCGGTGAATCAACGGCTTCAATAAATTCAATCACACTGTTGTCAGTCTGCTTCGTTTTCAATTCGTACGCCAAAGAATTGCTCCTTTACAGGTCTTTTTTCAAGTAGTGATGCTTAAAGTCTCTCCCAACTCCATCAAGAGTGCCATATACCTCGTACCCATGCTTTTTGTAAAAATCAACTGCCTGAAAGCTGAGGGTGTCTACTTTAACAAAGTCGCATTTTTTGAGCGCGGCAAGGTTCTCCGCTTCTGCCAGAAGCTTTGATCCATGCCCCGAATGGCGCAGGTCCTCATCGATCATAAGGGTATGGATCTCAAGCCAGTTCCAGCAGATTTCTCCTAAAATGCCTCCGCGGACCATGCCGTTTTCATCTTTGAGGTACAAATTGATTTCTTCATATCTGCCGTTTAAATCCTCCGGAAAGTGCAAGGAATTGTACTCATAGAGCTTCTGATTGACGATATTTTTGCTGTACGGATTATCTTCTTTTATAATGCAGTATTTCATATGCTGTCTCCCTGTCTAATTTTTATGTTACTTAATAATTCTTTTTAAAGATGCCAGTTCCTTTTTCTTTACGCTTTTTTTCAGCGAAACAATCAAAAAAGCTGCAGATGTTCAGCAGCTCCGCCTCATTCATTTTACAACACCAAGAACAAATCCGTCATCGTCTTCCGGCAAAACCCGTGCCTGCCAAATACTGCTGTAGCCGCCAAGCGTTCCTATTTCAAGAATCTTTTTCGCACCAATCAGCTTCGCCAGCAAGTAAAGGTGCTTGCCTTGATTAGGTGCCACATCAATCTCAGGCAGCCCCGCTTCTTCTAAGAACCGAAGTAAAGGTGCCTGATCCCAGCTTTATTAACGGGGAATCAGCCACCTATTCCATAAACAAAAAAGCCATCTCCAGCAATTACCAGAGCTGGCTTACTTTCATTTCACAATCTGAAGTTTCTTAGCTTTTGCTGCTCCCGCTGCAACAGCTGCTCTTCCCACAGCATTCGCAACGCTTGATGCGACCCTCATATCCAAGACATGTGGAATGATGTAATTTGGGTTCAATTCGGGATCGGAGACAAGTTCAGCTATAGCATACGCAGCAGCCAGATTCATATCCATTGTGATATCCGCAGCCCGGACATCAAGGGCTCCGCGGAAAATCCCCGGGAATGCGAGTACGTTATTTACCTGGTTAGGGAAATCTGAGCGGCCAGTTCCTACGACTGCGGCTCCTGCTGCAAGAGCTTCTTCCGGGTAAATTTCCGGAGTAGGGTTCGCAAGTGCCAGTACGATGGCATCGCTGTTCATCTTTTTAACCATGCTCCCGGTTAATGCTGCCGGACCAGACACGCCAATGAACACATCTGCGTCTTTGATGGCATCGTTCAGGGTTCCGCGCTTTCTTTCCAAATTGGTGACTTCCGCGATTTTTGCTTGAATGTTATTCATCCATTGTTCACCTGGGCAAAGGATCCCTTCCAAGCTGACAAGCGTGATGTCCTTTACACCAGCTTCAAGAAGCAGCTTGGCTATCGCGATTCCAGCTGAACCCGCTCCGTTGAGAACAAGCTTGATATCCTGTTTCTCCTTTTTCACCAATCGTAAAGCGTTTATGAGTGCTGCAAATACTACAATCGCCGTTCCATGCTGATCATCGTGAAAGACCGGTATATTCAATTCCTTTTTAAGCCGTTCTTCAATTTCAAAGCAGCGTGGTGCAGCAATATCTTCCAGGTTTATTCCGCCAAAGGTTGGTTCTAGCGCCTTAACAATCTTCACGATTTCATCCGGGTCTTTTTCAGCGAGGCATAGGGGAAATGCATCAACTCCGCCAAACTGCTTAAACAGCACAGACTTTCCTTCCATAACAGGCATCGCAGCAGCCGGACCAATGTCGCCCATTCCTAATACAGCCGTTCCATCCGTCACGATCGCCACCATGTTGCTTCGAGCTGTCAGGTTGTAGCCTTCTTCCCGGTCTTCTGCAATGACTCTGCATGACTCTGCCACTCCGGGTGTATAAGCAAGACTTAAATCATAAGCCGATTTGATTTCTACTTTTCCGGTAATTTCAATTTTTCCAGTAAGCTCTTGGTGGAGCTTCAGTGCTTTTTCTCTTATTTTTAATTCATTCATTTATCCATTACTCCTTTACTTCATCGTTAACTCAGCAGCTTCATTAAAATCGTTGCCAATATAACCGTTGATGCGCCGCCTAGTCTTGTCGCTACTTGAGCAAATGGCATTAGTGACATCCGGTTGGAAGCAGAAAGGATGGCTACATCCCCTGTTCCGCCTAAGCCGCTGTGACAGCCTGTCACGATCGCTGAGTCAACAGGGTACATCTTCATGAATTTTCCGGTGATGTAGCCGGTTCCTACCATGGCAATGACAACGCTTGCGCAAACCGCAATATAACCAGGTGTTACAATTTTCACTACATCTTCAAGCGGGATGAAAAGAATCCCTAATCCAACCATAAGAGGCCATGTTAAACTGGTCGAAATGAATTTATATAGATGGAATGATCCCTGCTCCATTTTAGCCGGGAGCAGCTGAAAGCATTTAACCAGGGTTGCGGCAACAATCATCAGTACAGGGCCCGGGATTCCTAGAAATTCATGCGCAAGTCCTCCGAAGATAAAGAAACTGCATGCAACCAGAAGACCCGCTCCCATAAGAGGAAAGTCAATCGTCTTTGAAAAGTTCGATTCTTCCTTGATTTGATCTCCGCCCTTTGTTTTAACCAATACTCCATTCCCCGTAAGCTCCGGTCTTCGCTCCCCTAAATTTTTCATTAATCCTGCACAAACGATGGCGATAATATTTCCGATTACGGCTGCTGGAATCATTTGTGATACATAGGATTCAGGTGATCCTCCGAGAATTTGCGAATAGCCGAGGGAGAGCGGCAAAATTCCCTCTCCGATTCCGCCTCCAATAATCGGAACAACAATATAAAAGAAAGTATGTTTCATATCATATCCAAACAGAGATCCTGTTAATAACGCTGCTGCAACCGCAGCAATCGTTCCGAGTGTAAGAGGAATGAACATCCTCATAAAGCCTTGTATTAATAAACTGCGGGTCATTCCAAGAATACTCCCAGCTACTAAAATAGAGATATAGAGATATAGGAAGTTCGACGTTTTCATTAACGTCGTGACAGCTTCCATTGAAGCAGGATTGAGTACATTATAAAAAACGAGAACCGAAGGCACTAACAGTGAGAGAATAGCTGGCCCTCCGATGCTTTTTAAAATTGGAATTTTCATGCCCAAGTCGCCAAGAAGTATGCCCATAACCATAATGACTGCAAATCCTCCAATCATATCCGGCGGCAGCTGATGATTAACAGAAGCTGCATAAATGATAAGGGCTAACACTACGTAAATAGGTAACGGGATAACCCCGATCTTTATTTGATTGATCTTAAACCATAAACTTTTCTTCTCTTCCTTTCTCTCAGGAAAAGGAAGCGTTTGCAATTTTTGAGCTTGTTTCACAGATATGACCTCCTATCTCTTCTGCCTTTAGGATAGTGGGCTTGTGAGGAAAATCATAGTTTATGAAACTTATGAAAGCGTTAAATAAATTAAAAAAAGTAAGCGGATGGCGGTCCGCTTACAAGTATTGGCTGATAACATGCCTTTTAAAATGATTCAATTCATGCTGGTATACCGGTCTTCCTATCGTTCCATAGCTCACTTTTACATCCAGGACACCGATGTCTATTAAGAACTTCAGGTACTTTCGGACAGAAACCCTGGATATCCCGACATGGATTACGACATCTTCAATGGAAAAGGTTCCTGTTTTTAATTGGAGAATGGCATTCCAGATGATTTTTAGCGTCTCCTGTGTCAATCCTTTTGGAAGTTCCTCTGGAAGATGCTTCTCTTCTTTGCGCAGCAGCTGCTGATCCAAATCTTTTTGATTGAGTGTATGCTGCTTTTGAATAAAGGCCGCTTTTTCTTGATAGGCAGACAGCGCATTATTAAATCGCTCATATTCGAAAGGCTTGATTAAATAATCCACTGCACCAAGCCTTAATGCTTTTTGGACTCGTTCCATATCGGATGCAGCCGAAATGACAATAACATCGATCTCTTTTTTCTTCTCTCTTATATACGATAATAAATCCAGGCCATTTTTCCCTGGCATAAAAATGTCGAGGAGCATGAGTTCGACTTCGTTCTTTTCCAATTCCTCCATTGCCTGATCCACAGTTGAACATACAGCCGCCAATATAAAACCGCCTACCTGCTCCAAATAGCGTTTGTTGAATTCGGCAACCATCGGATCATCTTCTACAATCATTACCCGGGTCATGATATGCCACCTTTGCTTTTATATGGAATATAAACGACTACTTTTGTTCCACGTCCTTCTTCTGAAGATATTTCCATTTCGCCGCTTAGCTTTTCTAGACTTTCCTTTACTAAAAAGAGACCAATTCCACGATTCTCTCCTTTGGTTGAAAATCCTTTTTTGAAAATACGACTTTGCACGACATCACTCATTCCTGCACCAGAATCTTTCACTTCAACCGTCAGAATTTCATCACCATAATCAAAATCAATGCTGATTTGCTTAGAGGAACTTCTTTCAATGGCTGCAAGAGAGTTATCAATTAAATTTCCGATAATCGTAATAAGATTATGTGTAATATCTGCATCTTCCGGTTCAGGCACATACAGGTCGGAAGTAAAGAAAAGCTCTGCCCCTTCTTCTCTTGCATGGCTTAACTTTCCAATTAAAAAACCGGCCAATACTGGGTCCTTTACTTTTCTCGAGATAAAACCGATCTCATCTTTGCTGTGACCGACAATTTCGCTTATATAAGCAGCAAGTTCATCATAGTGTCGCATATGAATCATGCCAAGAATAACATGCAGCTTATTCATGAATTCATGGGATTGAGCCCGCAGCGCTTCGGCATATAAACGAACGCCTGTCAGCTGCTCTGCAAGCTTGCTGATTTCCGTTTTATCCCGAAAAGTAGCTACGGCCCCCACTATGTTTTGATCCACAATCACCGGCACACGATTGATTAACAACGTGATTCCTTTTAATTCCTGTACTTCATCAAGCTCTGCCTCTCCGGTCTCTAGCACTCTGCGCAAAGTCGAAGTGGGCATGTATTCATTAATATCTTTGCCAATCGGATACTCGCTTCCAAGCCCGGCTTTATGAACAAGCTTTTCCGCCGCTTTATTGACAAGCGTAATTCTAGCATCCTGGTCAACAGCAATTACTCCTTCACGGACAGATTGCAGGACGGCACTTCTCTCTTGAAGGAGCTTTGCAATAGCAAAGGGTTCAAGCCCAAATAAGATCTTTTTAATGTATCTGGCCAAAAATACCGCTCCCGCAATTCCTGCCAGCACGCCAAAGATTGTTCCTATGTATAGATTGGACCGGCTTTTTCCGACGGCTTCGTTTACATTATCAAGGGATATACCAACTGCTGCTGCTCCTACTTCCTTTCCGTTGGAATCAAAGATTGGAGTAAAGGAGCGCAAAGAACGGCCCAGTGTGCCCTCGGAAATGCTTACATACTCTTTTCCCTGCAGAACAGCTCGTTCATCTCCGCCTACAAACTTCTTCCCTACCATCTCAGAATCCGGATGAGACAGCCTTATTCCTTCCATATCCATGATGACAACGAATTGAACATTTGTAGACGATTTAATCTCATTTGCAAATCTTTGTACTTCTTGTTTACTTCCCCTTCCACTTAAAGCAGCAATTACAAGGGGAGAATGCGCCATCATGCGCGCCACATTTCCTGCTTTTTCAGCCTGACTGTCTTCCACACTTTGCGTTACCGTATCGCTAATCAGCAAATTGGTGACCAAAAGCGAAAAAGCCACAACGGTACAGACAAAAATGGTGATTGTAACTTGCAGGCTCCATTTTCCTTTTTTCATTTGATTCACCTCGGTGATCCTCGCTATTTATCTATTATACAAAAGTTTGGATGGCAACGGACCTGTTCTCGGCTGGTTTAAAAAAAGCAGGATTTTTAATGCGGAGGAGCATCACTCTGAATTGAATGGCTGGACTGGCGATACAAATGAATAGTACATGGGGGAACCACCAAGTAATGATGCAGTTTCAAGGATGAAATCAACTGCTAAATACTCATCTTAAAGACTAAATGTAAGAGCAGGAAAAAACAAAAGAGCAAGATCCCAATCTCAAGCCTTGCTCTCAATTTTATTCCCACTTAAACGTAAAGCTCGCCACGATAAATGCTCCCACAACCCAGCATCCTAAAATTAAGGTTTCAGTTCCAAGTTCCAAAAAGGATGCTCCGACGTTCATGACTTCCCTTAATGCATGGCTTAAGTGGGAAATCGGGAGCACATAGACAATCGGCTGCAAAAAGTCGGGCATATTTTTAATCGGGAAAAAGACGCCTCCTAAGAAGAGCATAGGGAAGGAAAGGAATCCTGCGATCGGCGCAGCGCTTTCCGGTGTTTTTGCAATTCCGGCAATGATAAATCCGGTCGCCATAAAGGCAAGAGTACCTAAAATCACGAATGCGATCAGTGTCAGCCAGGATCCGCGCACATCCACTCCGAAAATCAGCTGGGCAATGATGAGCACAAGCAGTGCCTGCAAGCCATTAAGCATTAGACGAGCCGTTATCTGCGCCGCAATGAAGGTGGATGCCTTAAGCGTCGTTCCCTGCATTCTTCTCAAAATGCCCCGCTCTCTCCACGCAGCAATTTGCCCGGCTACCCCGTTCATGTTGTTGCTCATAATCATCATCGCCACAATTCCGGGTACCAAAAAGTCAATATACTGCAGGTTCAGCGTTTCTATTCCTTTTGCCTCAGTGACGACCACAGGCTTGTAATCTGCTTTTTCTTTGCTGATCTGATCAACCGCTCCGTTTACAAGCTGCAGACCAACCTGCGAGACCGCCGTATCTGTTTCGTCATAATAGACGGGGAGTTTGAAAGGAGACTCTTGACCAAGCTCTTCACTATACCCTTTTGGAATCACAATCAAGATTTGCAGATTTCCCTTTTTCACCTCATTGAAGGCTTTGTCCTCCTTCGGCTCCATTTCAAGCTCCATCGCCTTGTTTTTCTTTAATGCCGCAACAAAAGCATTCGATTCACCTGATTGATCTTGATCGACGACTCCAACCGTAACCGACATGCTGCTGCCATTCCCGAGAAACGACCCGAGCATGATCATAAGAAAAATCGGAAACGCAAGCGTCCAAAATAATACCTGGCGATTGCGGAGGAAAATACGCAGCTGGGTTAACGTTAATTGCCAATATGCCTTCATGCTTCCCGCAGCCTCCTTCCCGTCATATGGATAAAGACGTCCTCAAGTGTTGCCGTTCGAATTTGTAAATCTGCCAATTTCAAGCCCAGGTCTGCAGCCGTTTGAATGAGGCTCGTTAAGGTTGCCTGAAGATTATCCGTATACAGAATGGTTGCATCCTTCTGCTTTCCAACCTGCTTGACGCCCTCAATTTGAGTGAGATCCATCTCAGCTGCTTCTTCCTCAAACCGGAATTCCACCGCATTTTCAGAGTGAAGACTGCGCACAAGCTCGGCCGGGGTATCGAGTGCAATAAGATTCCCCTGATCCATAATGGCAATTCTGTCGCAAAGAACATGGGCCTCATCCATGTAATGAGTAGTCAAAACAACCGTAACTCCCTTTTCCTTCAGATTAAAAATAATATCCCACAGTGTTCTTCTGGCCTGGGGATCAAGTCCTGTTGTCGGCTCATCCAGAAAAATAATCAGCGGATCATGCACAAGAGCGAGCGCAATTGCAAGTCTCTGCTTCTGTCCGCCTGACAGGCTTTTGATCCGGCTCTTCGTTTTATCCGTGAGCAGCATATCCTCGATCAGCGGATGAATCGGAATCTGCTTCTTGTAAAAACTCGCATACAAATGGAGGATCTCCTCCACCGTCAAAAGCTCAAAAAGAGTTGTCGACTGCAGCTGGACACCAATGACTTCCTTCACCTTCTTTAAATCCCTCACCACATCAAACCCGCCAATATCAGCCGAACCGCCATCCGGCTTCCGCAGTCCCACCAGCATCTCCAAAGTGGTCGTCTTCCCCGCACCATTCGGACCAAGCACTCCAAACACTTCGCCTTTAAATACGTCAAAAGCGATGCCATTAACCGCTGTAAAATCCCCATATGTTTTGACCAAGCCATTCACACTGATAATCTGTTCCTGAGCACTCATTTTTTCACACTCCAAAATGAGACAGTTTGCTGCTGCCTCAGATTTGTTTCTATTGGTATGTATTCTTTGCGTGAGGCCTTTATCCCTTTGTTTCAATTTCAATACTTCATACTCTTTATCTGCAAGCCTGCTGAGATGTTGCTTAATAAAAGTTCAATCTTTGCAAACTTCCACAGTAAACATTTGGACTTATCATCCAGTGTCAGTGCAGTATAATGAAAGTAAGAAATACTTATTGAAGTTTGATATTTGCAAACTTCACATAGAATGAAAACAAAATCTCTTTTCACTATTAAGGAAGGAGGATTCCTGTGACATTAGATCAGCGATGTGTGGGGATATTAAACAAAATTGTGCAAACTCCCCGTTATGTGCCGACTTCAGAGATTATGGAAGAGATGAACATTTCGAAGCGGACTGTCTATTATGATGTCGATAAGATAAATGATTGGCTGAAGAATCACGGGCTTGAAGCATTAAATTATATCCGCTCTGCCGGTTTTTATGTATCCGATGTGACACGTGAACAAATCAAACAAAAAATCGCACAAACCCGGCAAGCTCATGTGTATGAAGATTCTCCCAGGGAAAGAAAAGCCTGGGCCGTGATGATGATTCTTACAAGGGAAAAACCTGTTTTTCTTAAAACGTTTCTTGACCGTTTTCTTGTTAGCCGAAGCACCATGCTTATGGATATTAAACAGATAAAACAAGAGCTAAGCAGCTACAACCTAATTCTTCATTTCAAAAAAGAAAAAGGGTACTATCTATCAGGATCTGAGCAAGACAAACGAAGTGCATTGGTTTCATATATCACAGAGCTGATTGACGGACATGGATTAGATCAGCTTTTAGCTGAAGTCCAGCACAGCTTAACAGCATGCGGACCAACTCCTCTACAAGACTTTAATAGACTCACAATCCATGAGATTCATACTCTATTAAATGAGGCGGAGCAGGTAATAGGTGTCAGGTTTACTGATGACATTATCAATCAAATGAGTGTCCACCTTGCTTCATTCATTAAACGTTTTGCTCAATCAAAATTTGTAACAATGAATGATGTAGAAAAACAGGTTATTAAACAAACAAAAGAATTTCAGGCAGCTACATCCATTTGCTTAAAAATTGAAAACGTTTACCATATTTCTGTTCCGGAAGATGAAGTTTATTATCTAACAACCTATCTTCTGGGAGCCAAAATCAGCGAATATAAACGGGAACCGATTGATGATCAAGATGCTTTAAACATGAAGAAAATCATCACCAGGATGGTAGATTCCTTTCAAACGTATGCATGCGTAGTATTTACAGAAAGACAGGCTCTGGAGAAAAACCTATTTTTGCATTTAAGGCCTGCATACTATCGAATTAAATATGGAATTGACCTGGAAAACCCACTGACTTCATCTGTAAAAGATAAATATCAGGATATTTACTTGTTAACAGAAAAAGTGATTTATCATTTTGAAGATGTGCTTGGAAAAAAGGTTTCTAAAGATGAAATTGCCTATGTAGCCCTGCATTTTGGGGGCTGGATCGAGAAAGAAGGAGTTTCAGTAAAAGCCCGGAAGAAAGCGGCAGTTGTATGCGGAAGCGGGATTGGAACCTCTCGAATTGTGCAAAAACAGCTGGAAGATTTAATTCCAACATTAGATGTGGTTAAGGTAATGACAAAACGAGAATATCATGAAAGCGAGCTCGGACAGATTGATTATGTCATCTCGACAACTCCTATTCAGAAACGAGATGTTCCTGTTTTCATTGTTCATCCCATTTTAACCCATACTGAAAAGGCCAATCTGCTTTCACAAATAGAAGCTTCTCCTAATTCTTCACTGCCGGGGGAAATTGAAGCATTAATGACCATAATGAAAAAACATGGTGTGATTACGGATGAAAAAGGACTGCAGCAAGAACTCTCCCAATACTTTATAGCAAATCGATCATCAGATAATGAGGGGAGGAAGAAACCAATGTTAAATGACATCTTAACCAAAGACACCATTCAGTTTGCAGATCGGATTGACAGCTGGAAGGAAGCGATAAAGCTTGGTGCAAAGCCTCTTTTAGCAAATAAGTCGATTAAGGAAAGCTATATCGAGGCAATGATCACCAATGTAGAAAAACTCGGACCTTATATAGTCATTGCTCCAAAAATCGCTTTGCCGCACGCACGCCCGGAAGATGGAGTAAACAAAGTAGGAATGAGTTTTCTCAGAATAAAAGAGGGCTGTTCTTTTACAGAAAAACCTGAGCACCGAGTAAACCTTTTATTCGTTCTGGCAGCAATCGACAATGAAACGCACTTAAAAGCATTATCTCAATTTTCAATGATGCTCTCAAATCCAGAAAATATCAATAAACTGGAACAAGCCGAAACAACAGATGAGGTTTTAGCCGTTATCGAAAAATATTCAACCAATTAGGAGGAAAAATGATGAAAAAGATTTTAGTAGTTTGCGGGAATGGATTAGGAAGCAGCTTTATTGTTGAAATGAATGTAAAAACGATTTTAAATGAGCTTGGCGTTCAAGCAGAAGTATCCCATACAGATTTAACAACAAGTAAATCTGAGCAGGCTGACCTGTATTTAGGATCAAAGGATTTAGTAGAATCACTTGATGATGGAACAAGAACCGTCGAAGGGTTAACGAATATTTTAGACACAAATGAGCTTAAAGGGGTCTTAGAAAAACACATTAAATAGAAAGAACTGCTCAAGTAAAGGGGAGGGTCTCAAATGATTGATTTTATTATGAAGGATGTGCTGGGTACACCAGCCATTCTTGTTGGATTGTTTGCTTTTATTGGACTGGTTCTCCAGAAAAAGGGGCTTGCAGATACGGTTTCAGGAACACTGAAAACCATTATGGGATTTGTTATTCTCGGTGCCGGAGCCACGATATTAATTGGTGCTCTTGACGTTTTTGGCAGCATGTTCGAAAAAGCGTTCAATATTCAGGGAATTATCCCAAACAACGAAGCGATTGTAGCGATTGCACAAGAAACGCTTGGAACGGAAACAGCCATGATCATGCTTTTCGGGATGCTCGTTAACATCCTGATTGCGCGGTTCACTCGGTTCAAATACATTTTCTTAACTGGACATCATACTTTATTTATGGCTTGCTTACTGTCTGCTGTATTCGCAACAGGCGGAATAACGGGCATTCCGTTAATTATTATTGGATCACTAATATTAGGGAGTTTAATGGTGCTCATGCCAGCACTGCTCCAGCCATATGTACGGCAAATTACAGGCAATGACAGCATCGCTCTTGGCCATTTTGGATCCATTGGATATTTCACTTCTGCCTTTCTGGCAAAACGAGTAGGAGACAAATCGAAATCAACTGAGGATATCAAAGTGCCTAAATCCCTTGGATTTTTACGCGATACATCAGTGGCAATGAGCTTAACTATGACAATCCTCTTCTTGATTGTCGCGCCGATTGCAGGAAAAAGCTTTGTCGAAGCAGAACTTAGCAGCGGCACCAACTTCCTTGTATTCTCATTTATGCAGGCAATCACTTTCGCTGCTGGGGTGTACATTGTATTAGCAGGGGTCCGGATGTTAATTGCTGAAATCGTTCCTGCATTTAAAGGAATCGCGGATAAAGTTGTAAAAGATGCGAAGCCCGCACTTGATGCACCTGCCGTTTTCCCTTTCGCACCAAATGCTGTAATCATTGGCTTTCTATCAAGCTTTTTAGCTGGGGCCCTATCAATGTTTATCTTGCCTTTACTGGGCTTAAAAATAATTGTACCAGGCCTCATCCCCCATTTCTTCACAGGTGCCGCTGCTGGTGTATTCGGAAACGCCACTGGCGGCAGACGCGGCGCAATTATTGGAGCATTTGCCAACGGGCTATTAATCTCGTTTTTACCGGCTCTGTTATTGCCTGTCCTTGGATCATTAGGATTTGAAGGGACAACGTTTGGAGATTCGGACTTTGGGGTTGTTGGAATATTGATTTCATTCATAATTAAACTGTTTACGTAAAAGAAAAAAATACCTTTTATCCAATCCATTAAAGAGTAAAGCCAGAGGAAACTTTGGCTTTTTTTCTTATTAAGAAGGATGAGAGTAAGAAAACAAGGCCACATTATCAACATCTCTTCCCTTGCCGTACACTTAGCGGTTGTTGCAATCTCCGTTTGCAGAGGAACAGTCTCAATCCTTGATTTGGATACTCAATGAGAGTGTATGATTCCCCTAAGCAGGCACAATCCAGGTTTTGGATACTCATAGAGAGCGTATGATTCCTCTTTACAGACTTAATCTTGGATTTGGATACTCATAGAGAGCGTATGATTCCCCTATACTGGCTCAATCCTAGATTTGGATACTCATAGAGAGAATATGATTCCTCTTTACAGGCTCAATTCTGGATTTGGATACTCATAGAGAGCGTATGATTCCTCTTTACAGACTTAATCTTGGATTTGGATACTCATAGAGAGCGTATGATTCCCCTATACTGGCTCAATCCTAGATTTGGATACTCATAGAGAGCTTATGATTCCTCTTTACAGGCTTAATCCTGGATTTGGATACTCATAGAGAGCGTATGATTCCCCTATACTGGCTCAATCCTAGATTTGGATACTCATAGAGAGAATATGATTCCTCTTTACAGGCTTAATCCTGGATTTGGATACTCATAGAGAGCGAATGATTCCTCTTTACAGGCTCAATTCTGGATTTGGATACTCATAGAGAGAATATGATTCCTCTTTACAGGCTTAATCCTGGATTTGGATACTTCATAGAGAGCGTATGATTCCCCTATACTGGCTCAATCCTAGATTTGGATACTCATAGACATTGCCAGTTACCATTCTTCCATCTTCCAAGATCGCAGATTCCTGATTGCTTTCAATCACCCTAAGACACTTTTCAAGCCTGCAAACCGCAATAATTTTGCCAGCCGGAAGATCTTTTTTTCCGAATATCCATGCTTGCCCAGCAAGGCTTGGATGCCTGCATGTCTGCAGGCAGTCTTATCAATTTTTTTGCTCGTGTGAATGGCAAGCTGTCCGCGATAGGCAGTGCGCCATGACCTTGTTTCATATTTGACCTCTCCTAGCGCAAAAAGACTTGCCCAGGGCTGAATCATTGATAACACTTTCACTCTGCTGCCTCCATTTTAATGCGTTTTCGTTGTCTAAATCTTGTCCATGAGAGAGAGTGCAAATATGTAGTAGGTATGGTCTTGGTTTATAAAAATAAAAGTCTGAATAACACACACACACTGGGGAACAAATAAAAAAGACCAACCCCTTAAGGATTAGTCTGTATACACAACAATTCCCATATAACTATTTATTAAGTTATGCAGATTCATAACCTTTTAAAGATTCTTCTTCTTTTACCTGAATCCGCTCCACTTTTCCAACTAAGAAAATGTATGATAAAGCTCCTATCAGAGTAACACAGGCGATAAAAGTAAGTGCAGGAGCAAAATTTCCTCCTTTTGCTAAAAAACCAATTACAATAGGAATAATGATAGATGCTGTACCGCCAATAAAGTTAAACACCCCTCCAGCTATCCCAACGAGCCGTTTTGGTGCCAACAGTGAAACAAACACCCAGGTAATCGAAGCGAAACCGTTCCCGAAAAAAGCTATACACATAAACATGATTACTAGATTTGTATTTTCCACATAGTTTGCCCCAATTATAGAGGTTGCCAGCAATAACCCAGTAATAACAGGCACTTTTCTGGCAACGTTGTCAGAAATCCCTTTTTTTACAAGAAAATCAGACAAGAATCCAGAAGATAATACACCTACAAATGCTGCTAAAAATGGTAATGAAGCTAGTAAGCCGGTTTTTACAAACGTTAATCCTCTATATTCAACAAGGTACGTTGGAAACCAGGTTAAGAAAAACCATAGCGTTGATGCCACTGCAAATTGTCCAATGTATATACCCCATAACTTCCTGCTTTTTAATACAATTGCAAAGTCTTTTATGCCTACTGTAGATTTTACAGACTTATCATCTGCAATAGAATCGAAAATTGCCCCGCCTTCACGAATATAATCGAGTTCTTGTTTATTAACCTTTTTACTATGCTGAGGATCTCGATAAAGTAAATACCAGAGAATCGCCCAAGATATTCCAATAATACCTGTGATGATAAACAGGCCCCTCCAGCCAAACCATTGCTGTAAAAAAATTAAGGCTGGAGTTAAAAAGGCCAATCCTATAAACTGTCCTGAGGTATAAATCGCAACGGCTCTAGCTCTTTCTTTTTCTGGAAACCAGCTGGCCGCTACTTTACTATTTGTCGGGAAAGCCGGTGCCTCAAACGCTCCCAGTCCAACGCGAAGTAAGATAAATCCCGAGAAACCGTGTACAAACCCCTGCAGTAAAGTTGCTATAGAGAATCCAGCTATGCCTATGGCATGGGTTTTTCTGTTTCCCAGCTTGTCCAGTATCCATCCGCCAGGTATTTGAAGAGCACAATAGGTCCATCCAAATGCCGAAAATATTAGGCCCATCTGCACAGGATCTAACTCTAGTTCCTTTGAAATAAAAGGGGCAGCTACTGCAATATTGCTTCGATCCATGTAATTTATAATGACTGTGATAAACAACATAAAAACAACACCATACCGCACTTTTGTCATTCTCTTGCTCACTTTACTCACCCGCTTCATCCGTATTTATTATTACCACTCAGCGATACTTCCATCAGTATGTCTCCAGACTGGATTTCTCCAATTGTGACCGATTTCTGCCATTTTCCTCACATGATCTTCGTTGATTTCAATTCCCAAACCAGGACCATCCGGGATTTTCACGTAACCGTTTTCATATTTGAATACACGATTATCGACAATGTAATCCAGTAAATCGCTGCCCTGATTATAATGAATTCCAAGACTCTGTTCTTGAATAAACGCATTGTGACACGTAGCATCAACTTGAAGACATGAAGCTAATGCAATTGGCCCTAAAGGACAGTGCGGAGCTGCAGCGACATCAAATGCTTCAGCCATCGAGATTATTTTTTTGCATTCTGTAATACCGCCTGCATGGGATAAATCAGGCTGAATAATATCTACATAACCATCCATTAATAGGTTCTTATATTCCCATCTTGAAAACATTCTTTCCCCCGTCGCAATCGGTATATTGGTTGCCCGCGCAATCTCCCTTAACGCCTCATTATTTTCCGGAAGCACCGGCTCTTCGATGAACATTGGGCGGTAAGCTTCAAGTTCTTTCGCTAATATTTTAGCCATCGGCTTATGTACGCGCCCGTGAAAATCAATGCCTATTCCGACATAAGGTCCGGCAGCTTCACGAACAGCAGCAATACGTTCGACTGCCTGATCAATTTTTTCATAGGAATCAATGATCTGCAGTTCCTCAGTTCCATTCATTTTTATCGCAGTAAATCCAGCTTCAACAGCTGCCTTCGCTGCTGATCCCACTTCAGCAGGACGATCCCCGCCTATCCATGAATATACGCGAATGGAATCCCTGCATGCTCCGCCTAATAGCTGATAGATTGGGGCATTATAATATTTCCCTTTTATATCCCAAAGCGCTTGATCGATTCCAGCAATTGCACTCATAAAAATAGGGCCGCCTCTATAAAAACCTGATCGATACATATAATTCCAATGATCTTCAATTCTTAACGGATCTTTTCCAATCAAATACTCCATTAATTCTTTTACGGCTGTTCCTACCGTCTCAGCTCTTCCTTCAATAACAGGTTCGCCCCATCCGATAATTCCTTCATCTGTTTCAATTTTTAAAAACAACCATCGCGGCGGTACTTGAAATAATTCATAACTAGTAATTTTCATAAATACTCCCCTTTTTAGTCGTTTGATTTTACAGCTGAAACAAATTGTTTCGCTTTTTCTGTTAATTGCACTAAATATTCATCTGTTACCTCAAGCTTCGTATCCACAAGAGCGCTTCCAAGTCCACAGCCAATTGCACCCGCTTTCATAAATTCCTGGATATTGCTTAGATCTACACCGCCTGTTGGAAGTAATGGAATTTGCGGAAGAGGTCCCCGTATATCTTTAATGAAGCGAGGTCCTAAAGCAGCAGGGAAAACTTTAATAATATCTCCTCCATTTTCATAGGCTGATAGAATCTCAGTCGGAGTAAACGCACCCGGAATGCTTACTGCCCCATATCTCTTCGTCATTTTAATCGTTTCAAGATTGACAGTAGGAGACAAAATAAAACTAGCACCCGCTAAGATAGCGGCACGGGCCGTTTCAGGATCCAAAACCGTTCCCGCCCCTATTATTACTTGATCTCCCATTTCATCTGATACCTTTTCGATCACAGATAAAGGTTTTGGAGAATTCATCGTAATTTCCAAAGCGT
Source organism: Bacillus sp. V2I10 (assembly GCF_030817055.1). Taxonomy (NCBI): domain Bacteria; kingdom Bacillati; phylum Bacillota; class Bacilli; order Caryophanales; family Bacillaceae; genus Bacillus; species Bacillus sp. V2I10. Next base: position 5,291,927 of record NZ_JAUSYV010000001.1, read on the forward strand.
TGACTCCGCCTTCATGAAGTGCTTTTGCAATCTTTAAAACATCATTTGGATTTGCCCCGCGGATAATAGCTACAATTTTGTTTTCTAGAATGCTTGACAATGTATTCATAAAGATTATGGTTCTCCCCTTTCTATTTACCGTGTAACATCATCTGAACCCGGCAACTCAGTATACGCTTCCAATATTTCTCGGTCAGGCAGCCCTTCGATATCTCCGCTAACAGTCGTTACTAAAGCACCAATGGCACAGCCTCTCTGCACACACTTCTCAAGTGTAAGCCCATCCAATAAACCTGAAAGCACACCAGCTGCAAAACCGTCACCTGCACCGACCGGATCCACTACTTTTTCCACTTTAAAGCCTTGGACATATCCTTTTTCAGAAGAAGTCGAATAATAAGCTCCTTTTTCTCCGCGTTTGATGATAACGGTTGCAACTCCATGATTATGAAATAGCTCTGCTATTTCTTCACAATCTTCTGTTCCAAACAAAAATTCCCCTTCATTAATGCCCGGCAGCACAATGTCAGCCATTTCAGCGATTGAGAGAAGCGTTCTTCGAGCTTCTTCATCGCTCCATAATTTACGTCGAATATTAGGATCAAAGACAACTTTTTTGCCATGTTTCTTTGCTATCTCAATAGCATAAAAGATACTGTCTCGGCAAGATTGACTTAGGGCTGGGGTAATACCTGTTATGTAAAGGTATTTCGTGTTCGCAATATACTCTTCTTTGATATAACTAGGATCCAGAAAACTGGCAGCAGAATATTTTCGATGGTAGTATATTCGAACATTTTTTTCATTCAGCATCTCTTTAAAAAAGATACCTGTAGGTGCGTTTTTGTCAGTTGTGACTTGACTTGTATCGACTCCTTCAGCCCTGACAGCCGAAAGGACGAACGATCCAAATTCATCCTTCCCTACACGACTGATCCATCCTGTCTTGTGACCGAGCTTTGCCAGCCCGATTAATGTGTTGGTTTCGGCACCAGCCATTTTTGACGAGAAATTCCTGGCGTACCTCATCTGCCCTTGTGTATCCGGAGTAAACAAAACCATCGTTTCTCCCATACTCACTACATCCATTCTGTGCCTCCTTTTCTCTCTCTTGCAGCTCTTATGAATGCCCAATGCTTTTGGAGATTTCCTTTGATGTTTGAAGAAGTTTGTCCGCTATGAACTCCTTGCGGCTGATCATTCTTTCTTTTGGCCCGGCTACGCTAATGGCTGCTTGAATGGTATGATCTGCACCGAAAATGGGTGCTGCTAAACAATATAAACCCTCTTCATTTTCCTCATCATCAATGGAATATCCCATACCTGCAAACTTTTTCAATTCCTTCTCTAATTCTTGGCGATCCGTGATTGTATTTTTTGTGATAGGGGAAAGTTCAGCATAGTCCAAAATAGCATTTTTCTCATTCTGGGGCAGGAAAGCCAGAAATGCTTTGCCTAGCCCCGTGCAATATAAAGGTTTCCGATAACCCGGTTGAGCGGTTGTTCGAATAGACCGATTATTGTCTATCTTAGCCACATAAACTAGCTCTCTTTCTGATAATACAGCCATGAATACTGTTTCTTGCACATCTTCCATTAGTTTTTTAAGATGTGGTGTTCCTTGAGAAGAAATGTCCAGAGATTCCATTGCAAGTGTTCCAAGCTGAACCAGTTTAGGCCCTAATTTATAACGTTTAAGGGAATCTTGGTTTAGATATCCTTCCTCAAAAAGAGTACCAACTAAATTAGATGTACTGCTCTGTGGGAACGAAAGATTTTCACTGATTTCTTTAATAGTTAGACCCTCTGGATGATAAGCTACTAATTCAAATACTCTTAATACGCGTTCTGCAGATTTTACTGACATGTCATACCTCCAAAATCACATATGTGATTCTAAATCATATATGTGATTTAATGTTTTTATAATACCATAACATAATACCCTATACAATTATTTTATTTATGCTTTGGAATGTAATGGGCGTGAGGAAATAAGAAAACTAGTTAATGCCTCCCAATACCTTTGCTCTCATGGAGGGACTTTTATTGTTCATTTGTGGCTGCCTTCTTTATGTGGTTGTGGGCTAAACGGATGAGCCCAATTTATCCTGAAGCTGCTGCTGGGAAAAAGTAACAGATTGAGCTTAAATATGGAATCGAAGATTTTTATAAAGGAACCATTCCTTCAGAAAGCATCGCCCGCGCTATTGCGATTGCAACTGAAGAGCCTGCAGAAGTAGCATTTTATAAAACTGTGATTCGTCCTACTGCTCAGGAGTGTTTATAAAAAAGTTAAGCCGGCTGCTTAGATTGACAGCCGGCTTAACTAACAATAATTATGAGAGTTTGCTTTGTAACATATTTTGATTCCTTTACATGATTTCAACTGCATCCCTTAAAGATATAAATCGTTTTGTTTCATTAGATTCGAGTGCGGCCAAAACAATTTGCAGAGATTTCAATCCTTCCTCTCCAGTAATAAGTGGTTCTTTATTATTTAGAATGCAATCAATGAAGTGATCAATTACATGTGTCGTCGTGTTTCCATCTGCTTCATTTGTTTGAATCTTATCCAATTGATGATTGATTCTCTCCCCATTCCTATATTCTTCGATCAATGAATATACCGGATCCGATTCAAGGCGCAATACACCATTTTCCCCATAAATAATAGTAGAATTATCTCCACCTGTTACGTAAGACCAGCTGGCTGCGAGAGTACCAATAATGCCTGATGAGGTGCGTAAAATATACACTGCATTATCGTCCACTTCGGTATTTTGTTTTGCACTAGTTTCTATAAATGCTCCTACTTCCGTAAATTCTCCGAGTAAATAGCGCATTAAATCTGCTTTGTGGACTCCAAGATCACCCATAGCTCCGATAAATGCTTTTTCTTTATTAAAAAACCAGCTTAAAGAACCGTCTATACTCCATGATTCTGGACCTGGATGCCCAAATGTAGTTTTAAAACTATAGATTTTCCCCAGCTTACCACTTTCAATAACTTGCTTCGCTTTTTGATGGGAAGATACAAACCGTTGATTATGAGCAATCATGAGCTTTTTACCGCTAATTTTTGCTGCTTCAATCATAGCTTTGGCTTCTTCCTTTGATGTGGCCATTGGCTTTTCACAGAGAACATGTTTTCCTGCGTTGAGTGCATCAATTGAAACAGGTGCATGCAAATAGTTTGGCAGACAGACACTGACTGCATCAATTTCTGCTAATTTCAACATTTCTTTGTAATCTGTAAACGCCTTAGCCCTATAATTTTCAGCAGTCTCCTCAGCCCGATCTGCGATGATATCGCAAACTGCAATAATTTCCACATTCTTGTTTGTTACATATTCAACTAAATGACGTCGTCTCGCAATACTTCCACAGCCAATCACACCTACTTTGATTTTTCCCATTCCATTTCCTCCTATATGGCTAAAAGAGCCGGATTATCAATGTGCTTCATTCTTCTTTTTAACCTTTAACTGAACCACCCGCCAAACCTTTTACTACTTTTTCCTGAGAGAAAAAGTAAACGACAAGAATTGGCAAACTAAATAGTGTTAATGCAGACATTAGTCCAGGAATGTTTACCGAAAACTCTCCATAAAAATCTTGAAGGCCTAATGGAATCGTCCGATTCTCAGGACTGGAAATTAAGACTAAGGCAAAGATAAATTCGTTCCATAGATGAATAAAATTATAGATAAATACAGTCATTAATGCCGGAGTCAGCATTGGCAGGATAACCCTCCAGAAAATACCGAATGGTGTACATCCATCCATTTTTGCTGCTTCCTCAAGCGATTTTGGAATTTCCTGCATGAACTGCGTCAAGATAAAAATAGAGATAGGGAGACTAAATGCAATATACGGTCCTAAGAGCGCCCATATAGTATCGTAAATTCCCATACTTTGAGAAAGTTTAAAAATTGGAATCAGCGTTGCATGAATGGGAAGCATCATTCCAGAAATAAACAAGAGAAAGAGCGGGCGGTTAAACTTAAAATTCATCCTGCTTAAGGGATAGCTTGCAAGTGCCGCAATAAACATAACGATCACAACAGCTGCCACTGATACCATCAGGCTGTTTAAAAAGTATTGGCTAATGCCCATTTCAAAAACAGAAGTATAGTTACTTAGATTAAAAGAACTGAAAATAGAGAAGGGTTTTTCAAAGAAATCTTCCTGTGTTTTTAACGAAGTGGAAATCATGTAAAGAAACGGAAAACCGGTAAAAACAAGAAGTAATAAAGCTGCGACATAAAGTGGAAACCTTCTCAGAACTGTCATTACGCGTATCCTCCTTTTCGCTTCCGTAAGGATTCTAATACTTGAATAATAATTGTGACGATTAGAGCAATAAAAAACATCAAGAAGGCAATGGCACTGGCATAGCCCATATTAAAATTAATAAAAGCTTGCTTAAACATGTACGTACCCATTAATTCTGTCGCGCCGTTTGGTCCTCCTCCAGTCATAATATAAAAAATATCAAATGCTTTAAGCGATCCAACAATTGCTAAGATAGATGAACTAACAATTGTAGGCATTAAAAGCGGGATGGTAATATTTTTAAATTTTTGCCATACATTTGCCCCATCTATCTCGGCAGCTTCATATAATTCTTCAGAAATCCCAACAAGAGCTGCTTTGAACAAAATCATATAGAATGGTGAGAATTGCCATACAACTACTAGCAAAACAGAGATCAACGCTGTATTTTCATTACTCAGCCAAGCAAGGTTTTCAAATCCCAAGAAATTAACCAGCATATTAATTACACCATTAATGGGATCAAACATAAGTACCCAGAGCATACCTACAGCAACAGTAGACATTAAAAATGGCAGAAAATAAATACTGTTAAATAAACGGAGACCTTTAATCGGAGCAAATAGCATAAGCGCCATAATCAAACCTAATGGAATTTGTACAAAAACAGAAGTAATAACTACCCAGGCATTATTTTTTATTGCAGTCCAGAAAATGGCATCTCGGAAGAGCTCTGCATAATTTCCTAGACCAACAAATGTTTTTTCAGTTGTTCCGTCCCAATTGTAAAAGCTGTAATTTAACGTTGCCAAAATAGGATACACAACATATACAAGATATACGAGCAAAGCTGGAGCAATGAATAAACAGATTGTAATAATATTTTTATTTCGTAAGACTTTCTTCGTCTGCCTTCTCTCGATTTTCTGCAGCACATCTATTCTTTCTGTTTGAACATCCATAAGAATCCCTCCTTTTTTATAAAAAAATCAAAGGGGAAATAATCTTATTTCCCCTGTTTTTTTACTTATCAAGTAATTCTTTCGCTTTTGCTTCCATCTTTTCTGCTGCTTCTTTTGGCGTCATTGATAGGCCATAAATGGCCTGAGTTGTATCTTTATGAAGTTCAGCGAGTTCTGGTGGAAGTGTTTGATCGTAAGGCATCTGCATGTACGTTGCATTTTGAATCAATTCGTAAAGAGGCTTCATCGTCTCATCATTCGGAACAGCACCTTTTATAGCTGTTAAAGAGCCAGTCTTATCCGTATAAATTTGACCATTTTCTTTCGTTGTCATTTCATTTATCAGCTGTGCTGCCAGATCTGGATCTTCAGCACTTTCTGTCACAGAGAAAACTGGTCCTGTTGCTGCCCCTATTTCCGTTTGAACCCCTTTACCATCAGCTACTGTCGGGAATGGGAAAAAACCTAATTTCTTTTCGAACTCCGGATTTTCCTCGCGAATATTATTTACGAAAGAAGTGGTCATATCCATCATTGCTGCTTCTCCGGTGTAAAGGAGTTGACGGCCTCGCCCTTCATCATAAGGAATTCCGTTGGCCCCTGGATTAAATGCATCCATTTTTACCAGTTCTTGAATGTACTCACCAGCCTCTACAAACGCTGGATCATCAAATCCTCTTCCTGTTCGATTAAACGCACTGTCGAATAATTCAGGTCCTGCAATGCGGCCCGCAAAGTTCATGAAGAAGTAAGAACCTGGCCATTTTGTTTTATTTGTTAAAGATAGTGGAATGATATTATTTTCCTTTAGTGTCTCAATCACTTTAACGAATTCTTCATAGGTTTTCGGTTCCTTCAAATTGTACTTAGCAAAGATCTCTTTATTGTAAAAGATTACATCTGTCGAAATACCCAGGGGAACACCGTAGACTTTTTCATCAAATTTCGTGTTAGCTATTGCGTTCTCAAGAAATAAATCTTGATCGACCTTATCTGTAATATCTAAAACATTTCCCTGATCAACAAAATTCTTCAGCCATCCACCGCCCCAGCTTTGAAAAATATCAGGAGGATTCCCACCCGACATAGCTACTGAAAGCTTTTGCTTGTAAGCATCATTCGGAATACGAAGAAGTTTCACTTTTTTTCCTGGATGATCTTTCTCAAATTGAGCTACTATATCTTCAAAATATTTTTCTCTCTCTCCAGTTTCAATGTGCCACATTTCAATAACTTGATTTTCATCCGATCCTTTTGATACTTCTTCTCCTCCTCCTTGACAAGCAGTCAGCAACACCATCGAGACCACAGTTAACATTGCAAGAAATTTCTTCATTTTCTTCCCCCCTATTGAATATAAAAATGATGATTACAATTGCGCTAAATGAGGTAATTGTTTCTTTAAGTAATTCATGCTGATTTCAATACTTTTAAGCGGAGTAAGATTGCTTCTGTCCTGTTCCACAACCCACCATTCAACCTTGGCTTCATCACCTTTTTTAAGGACAGATTCAATGTCGATGCCGCCAGTTCCCAATTCTGCAAAAAATTGTTCTTCGTCATTTGTCATATCTTTTAAGTGAATCAGTGGTGTTCTGTTAGTGTACCGATTCATCCAATCTAATGGATTTTGACCGGCTTTAGTCAGCCAGTAAATATCAAATTCCGCTTTCACCCACTCCGGATTCGTTTCCTCAAAAATTGTTTCAAGTGCTGTACGTCCGTCAGAAAGTTTGTTTAACTCAAAATCATGGTTGTGATAGCATAGGGTAATGCCCTCTTCACTGCATGTTTTTCCAACCTGATTTAATAGCGTAATGAGTTCTTGGTAATCTTCTTCAGTTCTTCTTTCCGGAGGGAGATAGGGGCAAACAATCTTATTGCTCCCAAGTCTATGCTGATTATCAATTACGGCAGTTAAATCTGCTTCCAAATCAATAAGCGGTACATGACTGGCTGCTGCACGAAGACCTAAATCATCAATAACGGCTTTCAATTCTGGCGTGCTAAGATCGTAATATCCTGCAAACTCAACCCCTTCGTAGCCCAATTCAGCTACTTTTTTCAATGTACCTGTAAAATCTTTGCTACTTTCTTCTCTTAATGTGAACATTTGGAGTGCAACTGGGATATGGTTCATATTCATTCTCCTTTTCTATTTGAAAATGTAATCGATTACATTTATTCTGTCAGGAAATTGTAATCGATTACATTTTTCTTCATTCAAATGCTTTTCTCATTTCTTTCTCCCACCACAAGAATCACGAATCATTAACTGACTTTCGATAGTGAATTTCTCATTCTTAAGCGGCTCTTCATTTATAATTTTCAAAAGCAGTTCCATAGACTTTCTTCCCATCTCGTGAAACGGCTGTGCAATCGTTGTCAGTGCCGGATTAAATACAGCGGAAAATTTAATATCATCAAATCCAGTCACTGCTAAATCTTCAGGTACTCTAATCCCTATATCCTGAGCTGCTTTTATACCGCCCATTGCCATTTCATCGTTCCCGAAAAATATTGCAGTTGGTTTAACTTCCTGCTTCATTAATTTTTTCAGTGAAGAATATCCCCATTCAATTGAATAATCTCCTTCGATCATAAGCGTTTTATCAAAAGGTATATTGTAGTGCCGTAATGCATTACGATAACCTTTTACACGCTCCCGACTGACTGACACATCAGAGGATCCTGACACGTGAGCGATTTTTCGGTGTCCTAATTTTATTAAATGCTCGGTCATCTGATAACCATACTTGATATTATCAATGCAGACCGTCGGGATATTTAATTCTCCGATGAAATCAGAAGCTAGCACAATCGGATAGTGATGAGCAATTTCCTCCCATAGCGTCTGTTCTAATCGAACGGTTAATAAAATAGCACCATCCACTTGCTTCTGTTTTAAATGATTAATAAATTCTTGTGCTTTTTCTGTCGTTCTATTTGTATTGCCCAACAATACTTGGTAACCTTTTTCAGTTGCAACCGTGTCAATTCCAGAAATAATTTCTGAGAATACTAAGTTCGTTAAACTAGGTACCACTACTAGAATTGTCTTTGTTTGATTCGTTCGAAAGTGACGGGCCAAAATATTAGGCTGATAATCTAGTTGTTTTATTGCTTCAAAAACCTTTTGCTGAGTCTTTTTTTTCACAGTTTCAGGATTTCTTAACACTCTCGATACTGTAGCTGTTGATACATTGGCCAGTTTTGCCACATCACTCATTTTCGTCATCTGCTTCTGCTCCCTACATAAAATGTAATCGATTACATTTATTACCTTGATTTTAGCTTGTTTTCTAAAGTTGCGCAATCTTTATTTGAATATTTAAATAATTGAATAAATTTTTACGTTGAATACTTGAGCCATTTCTCAATTTTCATTCATGATTCCCATTTCTGAAGTTGCTAATAGCCAATTTTTTTGTTTTATTTCCTTTTTATTCAAAAACATTCATTTAACCTGTTTTTTGATTTTCCAATATTAGTATTTTATATTACTAAGTACTTGGATGAGTGCGTTAAACTACGAGTGATAGACGTTATTTGTAAGTGAACAAAATTAAGCCCTGCAAGCGAGTCCTGCAGTGCCATTCTATTTTCACCTTCAACTAAAAAACATATTCCAAGCCGCATGAACAAATATAACAATCAGCAATGATCCAGAAATCCGATAAGCAAACCCAAACGAAAATCCCAGGACAATTCCCAATATTGGATTAAGGTGCATCGATCCGAATAACAACGATGCGCAAATAATGCCAACAACGAAATGATAGAGTTCGGTTAAAAAACGCTGAAGAACCCCTCTAAAGACGAATTCTTCCATTATCGGTATAAGAATCCCCAGTGTGACAATATCAAGGATAATTTCTGTCCATCCATACCCCTGATAGGTCCGCCCTGTAAGCATCAGCTGCAGACTTTCAATCGGGCTGAAATTTTGATTAATCACAACTTGATAGATAACGGGAATGCCGATGCCAATCACAAACCCCGCAAAGAGCTTCCACCTTTTCTTTGGTATTAAAAAGAGTTCTGCTTTACAATAGTTCCAAATGGAAGGAAATACCCTTACTACAGCCACTAAAACAATTAAGGCTAAAAACGTGGCAAGTGCCCCGTTGCTCGTAACAATATGAGAACGATCGTAGACCGGTCCCATCACTAGAAACACTGTCATAATGATGGAATAGAGAATAATATGCAGAACGAAAAACAGAAAGACTTTAAGACCCTTCGGACGTTCTTCATTCTTTTCAGTCACAACAGGTTCAGTACTCAAAGAGAGGCCCCCTAATACAATCCTTTAACGTTTCGAACGACCCAGTTGGCCATAGAAATGCCTTCTTTAAGTTCATGGAAGTCTTTTTCCGCCTGCTCTGCCGTTTCGTGGTTCTCGATTGCTTTATCATGCAATGCCTTGATGGCTTCACCTTCGAGCTCCGCAACAAGCCTTCCTTGGATATAGATAAGGAAACCTTTGTATTCAGCGTATTTATCAACTGCTGAGAGCCCTGATTTCAGCTGCATAAGCTCACTTTCAACGCGCGCCTCCATCTGCCTTTTCAAACTCTCTCTTTGCCGGATCCTCTCAATCTCTCGATTAATTGTTTTCTGGAGGCTGTCTATCTGGTCCATGATCGCATCCTGTGCTTCCCCTGCCTGCTCGGCCGCTTCTCTCTGAAGCTGCCTGAGCTGAGCATTTGCTTCATCTAATAGATTTCCAAACATTGTTTTCCCTCCCTTACTGCAAAATCCAGTTGGCAAGCAGTTGATCCCGCTCTTCAAACTGATTAGCCATGCTTTCAAATAAGGTTTGAATGTCAGCTAAATCCTTCAGCGTCTTTTGAAGGCTTGCAAGTGCCTGATTTAAATCTTCATCATTGAAGAATACCGGCATGCCCCCTGATTGTGAAAGCGATAAATCAGAAATGGCCACTCTTACATCAGTCTGGGACAGTAAGTTAAATTCACCCGAAAGCTTCGAGTCGAAATCTCTTAAAATATCTTGCACGACTTCATTGTGTTCATGTTCAAACTGAATAATCTTCATTTCAAACTCTTTCATGAGCGTATATTTCTCCTGAATCATCTGAACCATCTCGGTAACAGAAGCAAAATCCAGTTTAATAGCTCCGCTGCCGTCTGATGATAGAGGAGTCCCGTAAACAAATTCATCTTTGTTCCTGTTGTATAAAAAAGATGTGTTCTGAGTAGGATCTGTATTAATCGCATTGCCGTTCTCGTCAAACATAAAGTTTTGATCGTTCAACCCATGGGAACCGCCTTCCAAAACAGCCGTATCTGTTAAATAGGCAACGGTACCCCCTAAGTACCCAGGCAAACCTAAAAGCCAGGCATTATTGACATTATCGGTTCTAAGCTGACGGTCAAGCATAGGGTTGTGTGTGTAATACGTTGTTCCTCCGTGCCGCTCATATTCAGAAGACCATCCGGCACCTACTGCATCATAAGGATGTACAAGGTTAATGGCTGTCTTTTCAAATTCACCGCTGTATATCTTGCCCTTCATTTCATCTGTGTAAAGATTTGTGATGGAAGGTCCATTAAACCCGAACGAGAACACACCATTATGGATTCCTGCATACTCAGCCTCTGCTTCTCCGAGGGAGTGTCCAGTAGTTGATACTACGGAATTCTTATACTCTGCCTTTACCTCTGCAACCAGCTTATTGGACTGCTCAAACGCTGTATCCTTTTTAACCAGCTCATAATTGTCATTCATTAGCATTGCTTCCTGCCCGCGGCCGCCAGAATATTTAATTAGAGTACCTGAATCTTTGTCTTTTAAAAATAAAGTAGGTACCTTCGGATCTGCTCCCATCACAACGTGCTTCCCATCCGAAGTTAATACGTCCGTAGATACTTGACCAGTATCCGTACCAGCAAAGCCGACAACTACATTTTTAGGAGTTTCACTCTTGACCCATTTGCCATCTACCTTATCACCTTGGGAAAAGACGAATGCGTCGAGGCCTGTGTGGGGGTCTCTTTCTACTCGGTCTACGTACCATTGTTCTTTTGTGCCTTTTCTTGTTTGTACAAATAAAGGTATTCCTTTTTCAAAATGCTCTTCTAAAAGAGTATATTGATACGTTAAGGCAGAAATCGAATAATAAGTTTCATCGGAAATATCTGGAATATTAATATAAGTTGACATATACAACACCTACTTCTTTTTGTAAAATAGAGTTCAGAGAGGTGAACCGATAATGATGAAGAAGCTTTCCTTTGGCTTTATCTTACTAATGTTGGGAGCTGTTTTAATGAGTTGTAATTTACAAAATGACAAAAATGAAAATGATCCTAAAATTGAAGAAGCTAAAAAAGATACTGAAGAATATATCAAAGAAAATTATCTTAACGTTAAAGAAGTTACCATTACTGAAACCGAAACAAACCCTATGGGATTATTGGTTATTACCGGCTATATAAATAAAGATGAGAACAAGGGCTTTTCTGTAAATTATGATTTTAATCAAAAAGACGTCATCAGTGGTGGGGTAGACGCTGAACTAAAATAAAAATAGATAGTACTCTACTTACAAAACTTCATCTAAATGTGAAGTTTTTTTATTTCCTATAGAACAAGGAAAAAATCCCTATAAAGTCTTTATCTTAGAGAATGTAAAATTAAACTAATAATTTACATAATATTCAAATAACACAACAGGAGTAGTTCTTTTCTATAGCAGTTACATACGTGAAAGGTCACAGTCTCATTCTATGTTAATTTAAGGAAACTAATAAATGAACCCTGCAAATATCATATTTATACAATTAGGTAATATATCCTAAATTATTTTTTGTTTCGGTAAGAAGGATCAATAGATTAAGATATAAGAGCATACAAACCATATTTTTTAGAATCATAGTTAAACATTTGATTTCTCCCTTATTTAAACACTTCATTATTCTGACCTTATATTCGTTTCTCATTCAGGATGCGCTTGGAAAACAAAAGAAGATGTATCCAAAGCTGAAGCTGAAGCTGCTGCCCATAGGCTATCTAAATAACGAGAAAGAAACGTTTTTTTCTGTTCATTATGATTTCAGCCAAAAAGACATTACTGGTGAAATAGTGGATGCTGAAGAGAAATGACAATACTCTACGAGCTAACTCAAATGAAATGGGGATTCAATCATGAAGAAACGGATTATTTTCTACCTAATTATCTCTTTATTTCTCATCTCAGGCTGCAACAAAGAAGCCGGAATGGACAAAAAGTATATTGAAGAAACAGCATCCCATGTGGCAGCAGAGTACATGCTTGTTGAGGAAGACATAGATTTTGTTGTGACAAACGTTCAGATTACCAATGACGATGTTGGAGCAGCATTTGTAGATGGATACGTTAAAGGTGATGAGGAAAAAAGAATGTTTGTAACGGTTGATTATCTGGACGATTTTAAAGTCGGCGGATATGGAGAATTAGAGTAATTTTTAATAAATATTAATTAAAGGTAACAATTTAAAAGCTCTGTAAATATTACTAGGAGATCCTTCTCTCAAAAGCTTAATACCAATCTCTCATTTTCAACTGCTAAACCCTTGTCCATTAAGGTGTATCCCCATCTGTGGTCACCTTTACAAACTTTATTCCCTCTATTACATACCTTTTACAAATAGACGTTATGCTTGGAAGGTAAGCCTACATACTAGGAGGGAAAACAGTTGAAAAAAGGATTAAAACCTATTTTATTCGCGGCAATGGTATTAGTCATGATAAGCAGTTTGTTTTCAGGAATGCAAAGTGTTTCAGCTGAAGAAAAATCCAAACAAGCATCAGAGGTAGATTTAAGGGTTATGACTTACAATTTAAGATACTTAAACAGCACTGATCCTTCCCCGCATTCTTGGGCGGAACGGGTTCCTACTATTAAGAAGCTTATTCAAAAAGAACAGCCAGATATCATTGGAACTCAGGAAGCTGTCTACCAGCAAATTCAAGATTTAAAAGACACACTACCTGAATACAATTGGATTGGCTTAGGTCGTGAAGGCGGAAGCAAAGGCGAATACTCAGCTATTTTCTACAACGAAAACAAGTATACTCCACTTGAATATGATCACTACTGGCTGTCAGATACTCCAAATGTTATTGGGTCTAAGTCTTGGGGGAACCAAATTCCACGTATGGTAACGTGGGCAAAGTTCCTTGATAAACGGATCAACCAGCAATTCTACGTAGTAAACACTCATTTTGATCACCAATCACCAGAAGCCAGAGAAAAAAGCGCAGCATTAATTTTAGAAAAAACAAAAGCGTTCAATCCCGATTTTCCTGTCATCTTAACAGGTGATTTCAATGCTGGTCCTACTAGTCTTCCACATCAGACCCTGACAAAAGACGGGGAGTTCAGTGATCTTTGGGATACAGCTCAAACTCGCGTGAACGAAGATCTTGGAACGTTTAATGGTTTTAATGATCCTACTGGGCAGGGACCTGAGAGACGTATTGATTGGATCCTTGCAAAAGGAAACATCTTAGCAAAAACAATTGAAATTATTAACTACCAAAAGAATGGACAATTCCCAAGTGATCATTATCCGGTTATGACGGATCTAACAATGAGCTATAAATAAACAAAAAGGCAAAAGAAAAACGATCAGGACTGATCGTTTTTCTTGTTTATTACCGATTTTTAAATAACTCATCTAAACCCTTTAAGAATTCGTCCAACTGTTCCTCAGACTGAAGCTTAAATGAACTTCCATAATGAATATACGCCTTCCCATCATTCTTCCTTCTGGGAAATCTGCGCAAAGCAGTGTTATGCACATACCCATCGCTCCTGCCGGTTAGTTTAAGGGACTCTGCCGTATCCGGATGAAGAACAATCCCAATTCCCTTAGTGGTCAATGTGTAGATGACGTCTTTGCTTATAATATGTTCGTATTCTGTCGCTTTGGTTGTTTCTTTTGTTGGTTTGAAGTTATATTTTGCGAAAATCTCGTTCATGTTTCTCTCCTCTACTTTCATTCCTCAACAGCTGGTGTCAAACTATTACCTATTCCCTAAAAAACCCCCATGTTCCTGCAAGATAGAACAAGATTTATATGTCCATCCTCCTGTTATTCTTCTAAAATCCTTCTAATTCCAACATGAAATTACAAATCTTTACGATGGTACAGAAATTAGTCATTTAAATCTTAACTTTTTGTCATGTTTTGTCATCTTCTTTCTATTTAACAATTTTTTCTAATAGTTGATAATTTATTCGTATCCTATTTATTGAGGGGGAGTTACATGTATAGAAAAACCATGGCAGGATTATTAGCTGCCGGAGTAGCGTTTAGTTTTAATGGAGTTATGGCTGAGGTCCCAGTTCAGGCACCTAACGCTCAATCCAGTTCTGCTTTTGACAACAAGATTATCAAGAAAATCAGCTCTGATAATATGTATAACACGGTTGCAAAGCTGTCGCAGCAACCTCGTGAGGCTGGTACCAACGGAGAACTGGTGGGAGCTCAGTACATAAAAAGTCAATTTGAGAAGTATGGCTACGAGACTAAATTGCAGCCGTTTCCTTTTTATGAGACAGTTAGGAATAATGTATCCGGCTCCCTTCAAGTGAACGGCCAAGTATTCACACCTTATGTATTCAGCGGCTCTTACAGTGCTGAGGTAACAGGACAGGTGATTCACGTCGGCAAAGCTCTTGCCGGTACCATTTCTGATGAGGTGAAAGGGAAAATCGCTCTTATTGAGCGCGGAGACATCACCTTCGTGGAAAAAATTCAAAATGTTCTCGACAAAGGTGCCATCGGGGTCATCATGTACAATAGCAGCGGAAGTTCAAATGCTTTTGGACAGGCTGCCTATGGACAAAATATCCCTGCAGTGGCCATTACGAGAGCTGAAGGACTTGCTTTAGTAGATAATTTAAAGACAGGGCCGCTTACTTCCACGATTAAAGTTACTGGTTCAGGCTTTGTTGAAAAAACGTCTTACAACGTCATCGCCAAATTGAAACCACACAAAACCAAAGATAACGGCCAGGTAGTCATGGTTGGCGCACATCACGATTCTGTCCACGGCGGACCGGGAGCAAATGATGATGCATCCGGCGTATCGGCAGTCCTTGAGCTTGCCCGAGTAATGGCCAACATGCCAACGGATACGGAGCTCCGCTTTGTTACATTCGGTGCGGAAGAAAAAGGGCTTTTGGGCTCCTATCATTATGCCAGTACTTTAAGTGATCAAGAGGCTGATCGAATTGTCGCCCATTTCCAAATGGATATGATCGGAAGCAAGGATGCGGGCGGAGACAATCCGGCAGGCGGCTTAATCATGTATACGATTGACGGGAAGAAAAACCTTGTAACAGATTTAGCTTCGGCAGCAGGCGCGAGAACGGCAGCTGCCGAAATCATTCCTTACGGCCAGCTGGGACGAAGTGACCACCAGCCTTTCCATGAACTTGGCATTCCGGCAGCCTTGTTCATCCACTCACCGGTTGAACCATGGTACCACACTCCAGCTGACACGATTGATAAAATTGACAAAAACAAATTGCAGGAAGCGGCAGAAATTGTTGGGGCATCTGTTTACCAGATTGCTAGACCGGATACTCCAGCTTTGGAACATGCAAGAGTTGCACCTGGTTCAGTTGACTATGATTTCGAGGATCGTCCGGTTCAGTAAAAGATAGGAAATGGCTGCAAGGCTCTTCGAGATCTTGCGGCTCTTTTTGTTCTTAGTTTCTACTCCAGATTAGTATGCTTTTCTAGTTTTAAAAAAGGATTGTCAGTCTATGAATCTATAATTATGCATATATTAGATTTTAATACAAAAGGGGAATTCGATGAAAAAACCAGTATTTTTATCCATGATTGCAATTCTTTTTCTATTAATCTCGTCTGTAGGTGGCACGACCGCTTCTGCTGTAAGCTACTCACCGTCTCTGGTACATAAAAAGGGAGCGATGGCGTACGAGCATACAAAGTATCTATCTGAAAAGATCGGCAGCCGTGTTTACGGTACAGCTGATGAAGTTAAGGCAAAAGACTATGTTCAGCAGCAGTTTGAGAGAATCAGTTATAAACCTAGTGTACAATCTTTTAATTTTACTAGAAGAGGTAAAGAGTACTCATCTGCAAACATGCTTGCCTATAAACAAGGTAAGTTCAGTAAACAAATCATTGTAGGTGCCCACTATGATTCGGTTTCAATTGGCAAGGGAGCCGACGATAATGCTTCAGGTGTTGGAGTGATGCTGGAAGTCGCCGAAGTCTTGAAAAAAGTAGAAACTCCATATTCTATCGTTTTTGTTGCATTTGGCGCTGAAGAAGGCGGTTTGAACGGTTCAAACTACTATGCAAACCAAATGACATCAAAAGACATCAAAAACACAGTTGGAATGATTAACCTGGACAGCCTTGCTGCAGGAGACAAAATGTATGTCCATGGCAGTGCAGGAGAGGCTGGCTTTATCCGTGACCAAGCTATCAAAATCGCCAAAAAGAAAAAGCTAGATATTGGCATTAACACAGGATTAAACCCTGATTACCCAGCAGGCACAACAGGAGACTGGAGCGACCATGCCCCATTCAATGAACTGGGAATTCCATTTGCATATTTCGAATCAACGAACTGGGAAATCGGTGAATTGGATGGATACGAGCAAACGGAAGAGTATGGCGGGATTTGGCATACTGAAAATGATACACTTGCCTTTATTGAGGAAGCATTTCCTGGTAGAACACATGAACGGTTGACGACTTATAGTCAGGTTCTTACAGATTTGTTGAAGTTTATGAATAAGGCGAGCACGCCTAAATAAAGGTGCCCAATGTGGCCTAATGAATACAAAAACAAGACAGGAAACATTGTTCCCTGTCTTTTTCACTTTCAAAATATTGTTCTCTCTCTTATACTCTTGTATTCAAATACTCTTCTACTTCCTCCGGAGTTGGATAAGATGACTGTGTTCCTCGTTTAGTAACACTCAATGCCGCAAATGCTGTGGCCATTTTTATCGCTTGAAGCACGTCCCCATTTTTCACAAAAAAGTGTGCAAAGCATCCAATGAACGCATCGCCTGCTCCAGTGGTATCAATCGCTGCCACTTTATGTGAGTCGATAACTTGTGTTTCATTCTTTGTAACCCACATCACACCGCGGCTGCCCATTGTGACAATGACATCTTTTACACCTTTTTCAATCAGGACGGATGCTGCTGCTTTGACTTGCTTATCTGATTCAACGGGCATGCCAGTTAAGATCTCAAGTTCGCTTTCATTCGGGATGAAAAAGTCGCTTTTGCATACATATTCAAAATCCAAGTCCTTTGATGCAGGTGCCGGATTCAAGATGACAGGAATACCATGGTCTTTGCCAAACTCTATCGAGCGGTAAACCGTAGGGAGCGGAACTTCAAGCTGAAGAACAATGAGTGAGCACGTTTTAAGCTTTTCAGCTGCACGGTCCACATCTTCCGGCAGAAGATGCTGATTTGCTCCTTTAATAATCAGGATGCGGTTCTTTGACTCCGGGTCAACAAAAATTGGTGCCACACCGCTTGATGTGCCTGATACTTTATTTGTAAACTCTGTATCGATTCCGTACCTTTCAAGGTTTTGAATCGTGTTGTCTGCAAAAAGGTCATCGCCTACTTTCGTAACCATCATTACCTTAGAACCCATTTTGGCAGCTGCTACAGCCTGGTTTGCCCCTTTGCCGCCGCAGCCGATTTCAAAATCAGGCGCCTCAAGCGTTTCGCCTTCTTTTGGCATTTTATTAATGTATGAGATAAGATCCACCATATTGGATCCGATAACTGCTATATCCATTTTCTTTTCCTCCTTATTTCTTGCCGGTCACAACCGTAAATGATCGTTTTTCCCCAGCTCCAAGCGTAATTAATGTTCCTGCTTTCTCAGCAGCGCTGAAGCCTTCAGGCCGGCATGTTGCAGGCAGGACAAACGCTCCTACCTGCTGGTCCGTATTATGTAATAGCCATCTTGTAGCATAATTTAATTCCGCTGTTTTAAATTTCGTAAAGAACATTACGCCCTTTGGTGAAACCATTTCAAACTCTGCTATATCTTGATACTGATTCAGTTCATCTGCAAAGAACACAATCTCTGGATCATACATGTCTGGATTGGTTAATTGAGTAAGCGATTCTTCGCCACTCAGCAGCTTCTTATTATAATTCATCCATTTTTCAGTTGGCTTCACATGAACTGGAATCGATTCCCTAAGTTTGAAAGCATCCTGCGGAATGTTCTGCTTCATCACTGCCTGTTCAAGATAGGCGTAGTTTGTGTGGCACATATACTGAAGCGGCATTTCTGAACCTGAAAGATTTTTCACCGTCATATTCATCTTAATGAACGTTTCACCGCTTACCATTTCAACGCTTGGTGAGGCCAGATAATGATGGCCGAAGCCTTTCACATACTCTGTTTCACCGCAGACTTTGATGCCTTTGTCCGTAATTTCAAGCCAGGCTCTGTCCATTTCTGCACATGCCATTTCTCCGTGAAGTTCATGATCATCCTCCCGACCAGGACAGCCGTTGCTGATTAATCCAGAATGAAAAGCAAAACAGCCGTATGTATCAATTACCTGTTCTGCCTTTTTCGGCTGAGAGAACATGTTTTTCATTTTTAGATCGGCACCGTCAAATTCCAAATCCCAAATCATCTGGCCCATATATGGAAGAACAACCATTCTGCCGCTGGAATTTGTCAGTTCAATGGCTTCAACCCCTGATGGATATTGAAATAAGCTTACTGTAAATTCACTGTTTCTGAAAATCACTTTGCTGCTTTCGTTAAAAAACGCACGCTGTAGTTCTATCATACCTGTCATTCTTTCCATTCCTTTCGGAGCCCCATTTAGATCGGGCAGCGGGGTCAGCGGCTGCCCTTGTCTGTTGGTGTCTAAGTCTTATGCAGTTTCCTTTGATTTTACTTGCTCAGCGTTTTTTTGTGTTTTCATTTCACCGTAGAAATAAAAACCTACATAAACAAAGCAAGCCATTGATACTAGGAAAGCCGTCTGCATAGAACCGAAGATATCAGAAGCAAATCCCTGAACTGCTGGGACAACAGCACCCCCGACAATCGCCATAACAAGAATGGCGCCAGCTGTTTCTGTGTATTTTTTCTCTTTTACGACTTCAAGCGTTTCTGCATAAATCGTCGGCCAGCACGGTCCAAACAGCATGCTGACTGCAACAGCCGCATACACCGCTGTCATATTCGGCACGAATGCCACATAAGCAAGTAGAGCTGAACCGATGATTGAATACGAAACTAATACTTTTGACGGTGAAAAACGAGTCATCAAGAAATTCGCGATAAATTTACCAATAAAGAAGGCAATAAAGCTGTATACCATGAAGTTTGAAGCTGTACGTTCATTAATGTCTGGATTAAGATCGAGCGCAAGACGGATCGTAAAGGACCAAACCGTTACCTGCATCCCTACATATAAAAATTGAGCGGCAATTCCTTTGCGGAAGCGTTTGATGCCAGCTAAGTATTTAAGTGTCTGCAAGATGCCAGGTGCTTTCTCTGAAGCTTTGCTGCTTATCACTTCCGGTTTACAAGAAGGGAATTTAGTAAACACAAACAGAACTAGTACACCGACAAGAACGAAAATAATATATTTATAAGGTTCAAGAGTATGCTCGAGCATTTTCAATCCAAAAGCCTGAGCTTCTGCCGGAGCCATCGTCGCCATTTGAGCTTCAAGACTTGCACCTTCCTGGAACACAAGATATTTTCCAAGCAGGATTCCTGAAATCGCGCCAATTGGGTAAAACGTCTGGCTGATGTTCAATCGAAGAATCGCATACTTGCGCGGTCCAATCATTGAACTATATGTATTCGCAGCGGTTTCAAGAAAACCTAAGCCAATCGCGATTGAAAAAATCGCAAATAAGAACATCGTGTAAGTGGCCATATGAGATGCCGGGTAAAACAACGAACAGCCCACAATATAGAAAAGCAATCCTGTAATAATCGCAAACTTGTAATTTGTTTTCTTAATCACCATGGAAGCAGGGATCGCTACCAAGAAATATCCTCCGTAAAAAGCACTCTGTACTAAAGCGCTTGCGAAATCGCTTAGTTCAAACACATGCTTGAACTGTGTGATCAGAATATCATTCAAGCTTGCCGCCACTGCCCATAACGGGAACAGCAGAGACAAGAGGATAAACTGAAAAATTGGTGTGCGGTTCAAATACCCATCCTGAAGCTGAATAATGTTGTTTGCTTTCATTTCTAACATCCCCTTTTGTTAAAATAAACTCTTACTCTATAAAATTAGTATCCACCCTCAACAGCTTCACCGTTTATAATCTTCACGCCTGAGCTTGCCCCAATACGGTTCGCACCAGCCTCAGCCATCGCTCTCAAATCATTCAAATCGCGAATTCCCCCAGATGCTTTTACGCCAGCCTTGTCCCCAACAACCTTGCGCATTAATGCTACATCTTCAACTGTCGCTCCCCCTGTTGAAAATCCAGTAGACGTTTTGACAAAATCGGCACCGGCGCGAAGGGAAAGCTCACAAGCAAGTACCTTCTCTTCCTCAGTAAGCAGGGATGTTTCGATAATCACCTTCACAATCGCTTTTGATTCAGCAGCCTCAACAACCGCACGTATGTCAGCTTCAACTGCTTCCTCTGCTCCTGATTTTAAAAGACTGATTGCCAACACCATGTCCACTTCTTCAGCGCCATTTTGAATCGCATCCGCTGTTTCTGCAGCTTTAACTGCAGCCGTTGATGCTCCAAGAGGAAAACCAATAACGGTACAAACCTTCACATCGCTCCCTTTAAGCTCCTCTGCTGCTGTTTTCACCCATACCGGATTTACACACACTGACGCAAATCCATATTCTCTCGCTTCTTCACTAAGCTTTACAATTTGCTCTTTTGTTGCCTCTGCTTTTAACAAAGTATGATCAATCATTTTTGCTGTGTTCATATCTCTATCTCCTCTTTCTTAAGTTAAAATAAAACGCTTTCAATATATGGTAAGGCGATGGATCTTACTAGATCCATTGATGCCCTTATTCATATTCTCTGATAGGCTGATTCACTAATCGGCAGGATTCTCTGATTTTCAGCTCTGGAGACAATAAATACTCCCGTTTCGGAAGTGCTCCTTTAAAAGTAATTCGCTCATGAAGCAGCTGAAATGCTATCTCTCCAATTGCATTCATGGGTCTTGCAACGACACTAAGCTTTGGATTCAAGAATGTAGCAATGTCCACTTCATCAAACCCTATGAACGAGACCTCACTGCCAAGCTTCCAGTTTCAATTCATCTAATGCTTTCATACAGCCGATTGTCATCAAGTTGTTGGAAGAAAAAATCGCAGTCGGCTGATCATCCAGTTCAAAAAGCTTCTTTGTACTCTCGATACCGCTCTGCTCCCCGAAATCTCCATGCATCACATATCGCTCATCCAATTCAATGTTGTAATCCTCTAGCGCCTTCTTATACCCTAAAAACCGCTCAAGTCCAGGAGTCGTACTCTGCGGACCGCATATAATCGCAATCTTTTCATGCCCCTGAAGAATCAAGTGCTGTACCGCTTGATAGGACCCTTTCTTGTTATCAACAAGAACCGTATCCACTTTGAACTTCTTGATGCTGCGGTCAACCGCCACAACTGGGATTCCCTGCTCTTGAAGCAGCTTTAAGTGGTCCCCATTTTCATTGGCCGTGGTAATGATCACACCATCCACACCGCGCTCAATAAAATTCTTCACAATCTCCTCTTCAACCTTAGGAGATTCATTGGTACTGCTCAAAATCGTAAAGAATTCCTTCTCACGGGCTTTCTGTTCAATCCCTGCCATGACTAGAGGAAAGAACGGGTTCTTGATATCAGGAACAATTACGCCGATTGTATTCGTTTCTTTTCGCTTCATGGTTCTGGCTGCTGCACTTCTGATGTAACCAAGTTCCTCAATCGCCTTAAGTATTCGTTCCTCTGTTACTCTGCGAACACCACCCTGGTTATTAATAACCCTGGAGACAGTTGCAATCGAAACATCTGCAAGCTTCGCCACATCCTGAATATTTGGTTTTGATTCCATTTAACAACACTCCAAAAATGTAAACGTTTAGATTTTTTTAGAAAAAATAAGATTTTTATGAGGTTTATACTATGTAAACGCCTATTCATTAAATGTAAACGTTTAGATTTTGTTCTTGGAATTAGATTAGCATGTTTGTTTTCTGATGGCAAGAGGTTTTTGTGTGCGGTTTCAAAAATGATAAACCTTCATATGTAAAAATGTAAAAAAGACAATACGTATATAGAGCAAAAAAAATAAACTTAACTTTAAAATCCATATTAACTTAATACACCAAGACGGTTCTGCTGCGTCAAAAAACAGAAGAACCATCCCTTGCTTTTCATACTAAACAGTCATTCTCCAACTTGATACGGCTAACCAGTTCTCCTGTTCCTTATAACCAGGCATGACCTTTCCAACCAGACGCCAGAAGGATCGGTCGTGATTCAGATGAACCATGTGGCTCATTTCATGAACGACGACATATTCGATCACCTTCAGCGGTGCCATTGCCAGCTTCCAGTTAAAGGTCAGCTGCTGCTTTGCATCGCAGGTTCCCCAGTTCTTTTTACTGTCAACAATACGAACCGAACGTGGTTTCACTTTAAAGTTGCTTTGATAGGACTGGATGCTCTTCTCTACGATCGCTTTACACTTCTGATAATAAAATCGTTTTAATGCCTGTTTGATTTTCTCATCATCAAGCTGTTTCACATAGATATGCAGCTTTTCTCCATCAAACACGATATGGTCCTGTTGGATCTTTTCATCATGAAAGATCTGTATGGGATATGCGTTTCCCAAATAAAGAAAGGTCTCGCCATACTCATAGACCTTCTCCTTTGGCCCATGCATTCTATCATTTATTTCTTTCAATCTTTCCTGAATCAGATCCCATTTTTCCTCTATTACCTGAATAACTCGTTCATCAGATGTGCCTTTCGGAGCCTGGACTTCGATATTTCCATAGGGATCAATCGAAATGCCAATTGATTTCCGCTTTTTGTACGTAATATCAAAACGAATGGTTTCACCTGAGTAGGTATGTATCATTTCATCACCTGCAGTACTCTCTTATACTCCTCTATATGTTAAAGCTAATCCTTTTAAGAAATTCCTTGCGAATTTATCACCGCACTCTTTATAATTCTTATGGCCTTCTTTTCTTAATAAAGCACCTAATTCTCCTTTTGTCACATGGATGCCGGCTTTTTCGAAGACATCAAGCATGTCCTCACTTGTCATTGCGAGGGCGATTTTCACTTTCTTCAAAAGAAGATTGTTCACATTTGCGCTTCTCCCCAAAGTCAGTTCCGGTGTTTCAGGCTGACCCGGCTTTTGCTCCTGCTTGCCTCTTTTAAACGTAACGAAGCCATTTAAAAAGGACTCAAACATCACGTTGTCACATTTAATGTTCTCTTCATCCTCAGCGATCTCATCGTCGTAGCTGTCTTTTGATTTTGTGAGGATTTTAGGCAAATCTTGCCTGCTCACTTCAATACCGCCAAGCTTAAAAATCTCAACCATTTCTGTATTTTTCAGATCCAGTGCGTATCTTAATCGAATTAAAATATCGTTATTATCCATCATAATACCTCCTATTAGCGTGCAGCTTCATCAAAACCTGTCACTACATTTTAAACCACAAGTATAATGAATAGCTACTTCACTTTCCACTTTCACTTCACTGCTTCTTTTTTTACTAAGAAAAAGGATATACTATAACAAAGGATAGGATCGCTAAGCTTTATGGAGCCTCTGATATTTCCAATCAAGATGGAAACATAACCTAAAAAAATTGCCACAAGCAGGTGTACGATATTTGGATATCAAACATTTACAATATTTTATTGAGGTGTCGAATTTTAATAGTTTTTCCCGTGCGGCAGAACATTTATTTATCACCCAGCCAACTATTAGTAAAATGATTAAAAATCTTGAGACGGAGCTCGGAGTTGAACTTTTTGACCGCTCCCGCAAGAAATTAGCCTTGACCGATGCAGGACAGATCATTTTGGAGCAAGCAAAATTAATAGACAAAGCCTTTAATAATTTAGAAACAGAATTGGACAACCTGACAGGGCTAAAAAAAGGGCATATTCGTATTGGATTGCCGCCAATATTTGATGCGCATTTTTTCCTGAAAATTGTCAGCAGCTTTCACGAAAAGTATCCTGGGATTACGTTTCAATTAGTAGAAGACGGTTCAAAAAAAATAGAAGAAGATGTTGGCAACAATCTTCTTGATGTTGGGATCATTGTTCTTCCGACTAAGAACGACATCTTCAACCATTTCTCTTTTATGGAAGAAGACCTTAAGCTCATCCTTCACCCATCACACCCATTAGCAGAAAGAGAGGAAGTCCAATTAGCTGAATTGGCTAATGAATCTTTTATTTTGTTTAATAAGGACTTTGTCTTAAACGATCGAATTATCCTTTCTTGTAACAGTGTAGGCTTTAATCCGCATATCATATCTGAGAGTTCACAGCAGTCTTTTATTGAAGAAATGGTTGCTTACAAACTTGGAATTTCCCTCTTACCTGAGAGTATTTGCGATAATCTAAATACACATGTAAAGTCGGTTAAAGTAGTAAATCCATCAATCAGCTGGAACTTAGCAATTATTTGGGGCAAAAATCAATACTTCTCTTATGCTGCAAAAGAATGGCTGCAGTTCACGAAAGATCAGCTCAAAAAGGGATTTAAAGATGATTAATTTTATATGTTCCATATTCTCGGAAGACGGTTCATTTTAAATGAACCGTCTTTTTTTTCTAAAAATCACCTATTTATAGAAGGAATAATTGAAAGCACTTACATAGATAAAAGCTATACTTCAGATAAAATATAACCATTTTACTTACATTCCAGCGCGGCGTACACTTGTTTTAGGTAAAAAAACCCTTAATCACGTGGATATAGTATTTTCTTTCTAGAATCCATTCATGAAAGGAAGCAGCTTAATGGAAACAAAAAAAGCGAAAGAAAGCCGCATTATTAATACAGCTCAAGTATTATCATGCGATTTAAATAACTATAATACATTGTTTGGCGGAGTTTTGATGAAAAAGCTCGATGATGCGGCAACCTTATCAGCCCGTAGACATTCTAGAGTTAAAGAATGTGTAACTGCATCTACTGATCATATCGATTTCTTATGCCCTATTCATCAGACTGACTCAGTCTGTGTCGAATCGTTTGTAACTTATACAGGAAAAAGCTCTATGGAGATTTTTTGTAAAGTGATTGCCGAAGATATGATGAATGGCGAGCGCAGAATTGCTGCTACAGCATTTCTGACTTTTGTAGCCTTAGGTGAAAATAAACGGCCTGTAGAAGTTCCAAGTATTATTCCTGAAACAGAAGAAGAAGCATTTCTTTACGAAACAGGGAAAGAAAGAGCAGAAATGCGTAAATTAAGAAGACAAAAAAGTAAAGAATTAGCTGCGTATATTTCATTGGATAAACCTTGGGACAATTAAGAGGAGGAAGTATGATGATAACTTTATCTAGTATTGATGAATTGAAAGATACTAAAGACGCTCTTGAGAAGTTAAAAAAAGACTATCCTGACCTTTTTGAAAAATTGTTGGATATGGTTTTTCTTACTCGTGCCTTTCAATTTAAATACCATTACCTGGGATGTTTAATTATGAATGAAGATCCTGGCGCATATACCCCGAAATTTGCATACGGATCGGTTCTGAAATTGTATAAAAAAGAATTGCAAAAATTAAAGGATGACCTTGATTTCCCAGTTCTGAAACAAACTTTTACTGAATACAGAAGTACCGGTTACCCTAAAATCAGTCAATTAGTACTAGGCATGACACCTGAATCATTGGTAGGCGCTTCTATTATTAAGTAGTATGACTAACAATGTTAAAAAGCAGGAATCATTTACATGGTTCCTGCTTTTTCTTTTAACACCTCTGATAAATTTATATATAAGGTTTTATCTTTTTGATATTCATTTACCTCAATTATATCTTTGACCTTATTATATTTTACTTTCCGGCCTTACTAAATCTGCTTGGCCTACTTTCCTTTCATCACTTCATGCAGTCTGTCTGGAAAGTTAGTAAACATTCCTGTTACACCCCAGTCAATCAGTTTCTTCATCGTTTCCTTGTCATTTACGGTATATGGGTGTATTTCTAGTCCGCTGCCTGCCACTTTTTGAACATAATCTTGATTTAAATAAGTATAGTTTGGACCAACGCCCATTGCGTATTGTTTGATGGCTGCAATTTCAGCGTCAGTTATAACAGCATTGGTTTTATAGGAAAGCAATTGAACGAGCTTGACCGATGGATCGAGTTCATTCATTGTTTTCAGGCTGAGAGAACTAAAAGACTGTACTAGAAGCGTATTGTTGTTGATATTATAATCATTTACCAGACGCAAAAGTTCTTTTTCCATACCAGGATAAACTTCAGGTGATTTCGTTTCGATATAATATTTTGCATTTTTTCCGAACTTTTGAAAAACCTCTTCAAGAGTTGGCACTTTTAATCCAGCATAATCCGGGTTTGCATATTGCGGGTATTTTTCATTAAACCAGCTGCCTGCGTCCAGCTGCTTGATTTGTTCTAGTGTGTAATCTTTAACAAGACCTGTCCCGTCTGTCGTTCGATCTACGGTCTCATCATGCATGGCAATTAACTTGCCGTCCTTTGTCATCTGCAAATCTACTTCAATATAGTCACCGTGCATTTTATCGCCCATTTGATAGGATGTAATGGTATGTTCTGGAGCATATCCAGATGCACCCCGGTGTGACACATTTACGATGTCCTTATGTTTTTCCTTTGCCATAGCTGTTCCTCCGCCTGCTGTAAAACCGATTCCAATGACCAGAGCACCTATCACCGACACCCATTTTCTTTTCAATCTGCCCATCTCCCATCTCTTTATAAACTACTTTTCAAGATTAGCAGTAGATTATTAATTTCCTATAACACGAAGGTAAAGAATAATAATATGCTAGATTAAAATAAAGTGAAATCTAACCATTAACGTCAAGTTATACAATTCATCACAAATAATATTAAAAAAGATCTTATCGATTTATTCGATAAGATCTTTTCCTCGTTACATCTACTATTCTTTTTTTACAAGTAGTGAACAGCACCCCACATGTGTAAGTAGCTGTCACTCCTTTTCTTCCTTTTCAGTCCGATTACTTTAAAGATTTGATCCTTAGGGCCAGCGCTATTTTAAGCGCCTTTCCTTGTTTTCAACTCTGAGACTTGTTGTTTCGCAAACAATTGATCGATTACTGGATTCGTTTATGGTCCGCTGTTCTTATTAATTACTAATAATTTGTTGTCTTCGATATAAAGACCCTACACTCCGAAGGCACGATGAAATCTTTTATCAGCAGCCATCATTCTCCTCCTAAAAAACTATATAAATTAATAAATTAAAATTAGTTGATGATCCGGAACTTGACATTAACGTTGTATATTTAGGGCTGATCTATAGGGTGAATCTAGATATCGAAAATCAAAATCATCTCAAAGAACTTCATCCGAAATATTTTACAATTTTTCGTTATATTTCTTTAAAGATAAAGTAAAGAAATATAGGAGAGAAAGACCGTGAAAAATGAAGAATTTGTCACTATTTATAAAACAAAAACATTTTTGCATTGTAATTTTGGAGATATTGAATTTTTCCAATACAAAAGTCTCATTACATTTAGCTTATTTTTTGAAAGATACATATTGGTCTCTTAACAATACTTTATAAATCATTAATAAAAGCTATCTATAATAAAAGTCGAATTTATAGTTTTTTTAGAGAGGGGAAAATAAGGATGACGGAAAGACACATTGATGAATTGATTAAGAAGTTGAATTTGGATAGTTTAGAAAAGAAAGAGTTTAATCGTCGCAATTTTCTACAGGGAGCAGGTAAAATTGCTGGTCTTTCTTTAGGATTAACAATCGCAGGTTCAATGGGTTTAGGAGAATCAAAAGTTAATGCCGCACCAAAGTTTCAAAGCTATCCCTTTACACTCGGTGTTGCTTCTGGTGACCCTCTTTCAGATAGTGTTGTTTTATGGACAAGGTTAGCTCCAGATCCGCTTATTGGGGGAGGGATGCCAAATCAGTCCGTTCCAGTCAAATGGGAAATTGCAAAAGATGAAGATTTTCATAAAATTGTAAAACAAGGAAGAGTCATTGCTAGACCAGAATTAGCTCATTCTGTTCATGTAGAAGTGGATGGACTTAAACCGGACAAAATTTACTATTACCGTTTTATATCTGGTCATGAACTAAGCCCTGTTGGAAAAACGAAAACACTTCCAGCAGCTGGTGCCGATGTTGCCCGCATGACATTTGCTTTTGCTTCCTGTCAGCAATATGAGCATGGCTACTATACAGCGTATGAGCATATGGCTAAAGAAGATTTAGACCTTGTATTCCATTTAGGAGATTATATTTATGAGTACGGTCCAAATGAATATGTATCAGGAACAGGAAATGTTCGTACTCACTGCGGTCCGGAGATTATCACGCTTGAAGATTACCGAAATCGTCATGCCCAGTACCGTTCAGATGCGAATCTTAAAGCTGCTCATGCTGCTTTTCCTTGGATTGTTACATGGGATGACCATGAAGTCGAAAATAACTACGCAAATATTATTCCTGAGAAGGGCCAATCTGTTGAAGCATTTATTAAGCGCCGTGCAGCTGCATATCAAGCCTATTACGAACACATGCCTCTTCGAATATCATCGTTGCCAAACGGTGCCGATATGCAATTGTTTCGTGATTTTACGTTCGGTAATTTAGCATCTTTCAATGTACTGGATACACGTCAATATCGTGATGATCAGGCAAATGGTGACGGAAACAAAGCACCATCGCCAGAATCTATGAATCCTGCCCGCACGCTCCTTGGAAAAGACCAGGAAGATTGGCTGCTAAGAAATCTTGGCAATTCGAAGTCTCACTGGAATGTGCTTGCACAACAGATTTTCTTTGCCAAATGGAATTTTGGGACTAGTTCTGCACCAATATACAGTATGGATTCCTGGGACGGCTATCCGGCTGCACGCCAGCGCATCATAGATTACGTCAGCAGCAAGAACATGAACAATCTAATAGTACTTACTGGTGATGTTCATGCTAGCTGGGCGTCCAATCTATTGGAAGATTTCAACAATCCAAACGCCAAGAAAATTGGTGCAGAATTTGTAGGCACTTCCATCACCTCAGGCGGGAACGGGTCCGATGAAAGAGCAGATACAGATCATATTTTAGGGGAAAACCCCCATATTAAATTTTTTAATAATTATCGCGGATATGTCCGTTGTACAGTCACACCGGATAAATGGCAAGCTGATTACAGAGTTATTCCATTTGTGACAGAACCGGGTGCGGCCATTTCAACAAGAGCTTCATTTGTTTATAATAAAGATGGCTTGGGCTTGAATAAAGTAGAGGCAAATCAAGTGCCACAAGGCGTAAAAGTTTCGAGTGAAGTGGAGGAAGACCGCAACCGAGCACATGGCCGTGCACATGATAAACAAAAGGACAAAAAACGCGAAAAAGTGAAGAATTAATTCACTTCACCTTATAAAATCATTCATTTTTTAGGAGTGTATATATGATATCAAACATTGGAATTCCAGGGTTAATTCTGGTTCTAGTTATCGCTTTGATTATTTTTGGCCCTTCAAAGCTTCCGGAAATTGGACGAGCTTTTGGACGCACCTTAACAGAATTCAAGAGTGCGACAAAAGGATTAGTGTCAGAGGAAAAGAAAGAAGAAGAGAAAAAACCTGAATTAATATCTGTTGAAAAAAAACAAGATAAATCAGTCGTTTGATAAGATAGGCGGGGCAACCCGTCTATTTTTGTCACTGATATATGTTTTACAAACACAAAGGACAATAGGTTATTGTGGTGCTGTTACGATTTGTTTGGAAGTCTTATTCAATTAAATAGCCCTATGTATAAATGAATGGGCTCAATTCTTACTTCAGAAAAGCCCCCTTTAATTGAATAAGGACTGTATTTTATCTGCAACTTCTTTGGGTTTAACATCTATGTAATTTAAGTCATCGATGTCTATCCACATAGGTATATATGAACCCCTAGCTTTTTCATTGTCTGTAAACTCTACACCTTGCCCGGTGCCAAAAGTTCCCCCAACAATTTCTCCTAGGAAGAAAAACTGCTTTCCATTAAACTCAATCTCTGCAATGCATTCACTCACGCATATCTCGATTCCTAACTCTTCAAACGCTTCTCTTTTTGTTGCTTTCTCAGGCGTTTCGCCTATTTCTATTCCTCCACCCGGAAAGACATAATAAGTTACTCCATTTCTTATTCTTTTTATTAAAGCGACTTTGTTTTCTTCTATAAGAACAGCAGAAGCTCTATCTCTCATAACAACCTCTCTTTCTTAGATAATTTCTGACCAAATATGTTCAGAAATCGGGACGATCACACTATGCTTCAATCGCCCCCTTTAATTAAAGAACTTAAATTCCTTTCTAAGCTCCATTCCAGACAATCTGGAGATCAGCACCATCAAAAAATAGCCAATGCAACCACCTATAAAATTCAGGTTCAAGTCATCTACATCAAATGCTCTGCCTCTAACTATTCCGACATAACCAAATATAAGTTGAGAACTTTCAATTACTAAGGTAGTAAGAAATACTAAAAGTATTGCTTTAAGTGTCTTGAACTTCTCCCCAAAAATGAAAAAGTAGATACCTAATGGTAATAACAAAAGAACTTTTTCCACAAAAAAGAAGCCTATCGATTGTTCCTGATAAGCCCCCGATTGTTGAATATCATTTATGTTGTCTTATCGAAGAAAAGCGCCTGATTGTTGAACAAAATAAAACTTTTTTCTCTTTCTGCCTTTTTAATATAAGTAAGGATTAAGCCCGAAATCTCACACACAACAAAATATCTAATATATATCCTGTGTTTAAAGGACAGGCATTTTATATAACTGAAAACGATCTCGTTATTATTCTTATTCAAAATAGTTATTTTCTTGTTTAATTTGATTTATTCGTATTTTTCCCCATTCATACATCATCCCAACGATTGGTAATAACGTCATCCCAAGGTCAGTCATTGAATATTCGACTTTCGGAGGAATGTCTGGATACACTTCTCTATGAACAATTCCATCATCTTTATTATAAACGGTTAAACTTTCCTCGAAACGGCACGACTTTTTTACAAACGGTTCATCTTTGTTTTAAACCAACAGTTGCTTCAGTATCGATCCCCTCTACTTCTTTTAGAATCCCACTATCAGCTTCATCATCGACCATTTTGGCAGCCGTTTTCATGGGATTGATTAAACCACCTTATTGTGTAGGTTTTATAGAAATAATAAAAGAGTCTCCAAATGAAGGCTCTTTTTTGGGTAATTAGGTTTCTTTGGTTGTAAATCGGACGAGGTGAATAATTAGATAAAAGACTTCTTCGTTGGTACTGTATTTGCCAGTCATGCTTTCGCAGTAGGTAGCGATGGATTGGGCGCATTTGAATTCGTTTGGATATTTGGTTTTGTGGTGTTCGTATAGGAATGAGTCTTTGGAATTCAGTTGTTTGTTGTCGAAGATTCGTCGGATAAAGTATTGCAGATGGGTGACGAATCGGTTGTATCGCATGGATTGGTGGTCGAGTTTGACGTTTAGTTGGTACCGTACAATGTTGAGTATGTCTTTGAGCATGGTGACGGCGAGTACGGTGTTTTCAAAGTTTTCTTCCTCGTTTTTGGCGTTGACGAGGTGAAAGGCGATATTGCCGGCTTCTTCTTCTGGTAGGTTGATGTGCAGGTGCTCGTTTAGGTGTGTGATGACGATCATGCCTGCTGCGTACTCTTCCGGGTAGTGAATGCGTACGTCGTTTAAGAGTTTGTTTTGTAAGATTACGCCTTTTTCGACGCGTTCGATGGCGAAGGCGATGTGGTCGAGTAGCATTAGGAAGTAGCGGTCGTCGAGTTCGTTACGCCAATGGGATTTCATTTCTTCGAGTGCGCTATTGATTGTGTCCAAGTAGTCTCGTGGGATGCTTTCAAGTAGGTGGACGTATTCTTGTTTTGTGCGCTGATCGTTTGGCGTGAAGATTTTTTCGACAGAGCTTTCCTGAATGAGATCGCCTTCTTTGCTGTTGAAGCCAAGGCCTTTTCCCATGACAATGATTTCTTGTCCGTTTTCATCGCTTGAGAGCACAAGGCTGTTATTTAATACTTTTTCTACCTTCATGAATCATCACCATCTTTATCGTGACATTTATGTGCGTTGGCATAGCCCTTCATTTCCGTTGGATGTAATGACACGTTGATA
Organism: Bacillus sp. V2I10; assembly: GCF_030817055.1. Lineage (NCBI taxonomy): Bacteria > Bacillati > Bacillota > Bacilli > Caryophanales > Bacillaceae > Bacillus > Bacillus sp. V2I10. The sequence continues at coordinate 5,324,585 of NZ_JAUSYV010000001.1, forward strand.
CCAGTGAAAACTGTCTTTTTTGATTCGGCTCATGTCTTTTAAGTCAAATTCTCCTCGGTTTACGTAAATGAATCCGTATCGTTTGGCGTAGCCTTGGTGCGTGCTGACAACGTCCATCGCAGCCCATGGGCAGTAACCGAACACTTCAACGCCGTCAGAAAGAGCCCATTGAATTTGTTCAAGATGTGCTTGAATAAAGTCGATTCGGTAATCGTCGTGAACAGCGCCATCTTCTGTAAGTTCGTCGGGTGCGCCGATTCCGTTTTCGGTAATGATGATCGGCAGCTGGTACCGTTCGTATACTTTTCTCAGGGTGAGGCGCAAGCCAACCGGATCGATGACCCAGCCGTATTTTGTTTTATCGACGTATGGATTTTCCTTTGGTCGATAGACGCCGGGTTCGCCTAGCATGATTTGCTGGTCACCAGCTCGAGGGCTTACGTCACTTTTTTCGTCTCCCGTACTCTCTGCAATCGTTGCGGTTGAATAATAATTGATGGCAATAAAATCAGGTTGCCCTTGTTGGATCGCAAGCAAGTCGCCTTCTTCAATCGCAGGTGTCCAGCCGCGCTCTTCTAGGTAACTCCATAATAATCGATTGTATCGTCCGTGTACAGCAAGATCGAGAAAACTCCAGCCGCGGAGCATTTCCCAGTTGTGAGCAGCAATCGCGTCTGCTGGTTTGCTGGTTGCTTGGTACATGGATGTCATGTTTAGTGCTGGTCCGATTTTTGCATGTGGACAGAGTTCATGGCAGAGTGACATCGCTTTTCCTTGCGCAACGAGCATATGGTGGTTTTGCTGATAGAGCTCTTTTTTGGATGGCAACGATCCGCCTTTTGGAATGCCGACAGCGCCAGGATGTAATATGAGCGTGTTTTGTTCGTTGATCGTGAGCCAGTGCGTGACTTTGCCGCCAAAGCGTTCAAATAAAATACGGGCATAGTTCGCGAAGGCATCGATCGTCTCGCGGTTGTTCCATCCGCCTTTTTCTTCAAGTGCGTACGGGAGGTCAAAATGGTACAGCGTGACGATGGGTTCGATTCCGTAATGAAGCAATTCGTCGATAACACGCTCGTAGTGGACGAGTCCTTTTTCATTAATGGTGCCGATGCCTTCTGGTAAAATGCGCGTCCAAGCGATGGAAAAACGGTACGCTTTTAGGCCGAGCTCATGGAACAGTTTGATGTCTTCTTTGTAGTGATGGTAGTGGCCGCTCGCTACGGTGAAGCCGGCGGTGCCTTCTGGATGATCCATCATATCAATGACGGATTTTCCTTTGCCGTCTTCATTCCAAGCGCCTTCGACTTGATAAGCAGATGTGGAAGCCCCCCAAAGAAAATCCTTTGGGAATGGCTTCAGGTTTGTGTAATGCATGATTTATGCCTCCAGTTTCGTAATGTGCATCAGTGGTTCGCCTGAAGAAATGCGTTTTTCTTTAATTGGATCCAATGCGTTAAATTCGTCATGGTTAGTGATGATGATCGGTGTGACAGTTTCATATCCTTTTGCCTGAATGGATTGACGGTCGAACGTGACAAGTGTATCACCTTGTTCTACGCGGTCTCCTTGTTTTACGTGCGTTTCAAAGTATTCCCCTTTTAGGCTGACGGTGTCAATCCCCACGTGGATCAATAATTCAATGCCATTGTCGCTTCGAAGACCAACGGCGTGCTTGGATTCCATCATTGTCACGATCTCACCGGCAAACGGTGCTTTCACTTCATTTTGATCCGGTAAAATCGCAATCCCTTTTCCAATCAGTTCATTTGAAAAGACATGATCGTTTACAGTGTTTAGCGGAATGACTTTTCCGGATAGTGGGCTAGCGATGACTTCTATTTGGTTCGTTGTTTCCGTTTTTGCATGTGTTTGTGTTGTTTCTTCTACTGGATCCTCAAAGCCTAAAATCCATGTTGCGGCAAATGCGACAACAAACGCAATGGCAATGGTAATGAGTGCGTGTACGATATTCATTGGATTCTCCCCGATAAAGGCAGGGATAGCCGCAAGTCCTGGTGAAACGAATGCATAGCGGACAAGACCAGAAAGACCGGCATAAATTCCCGCACATGCCCCACCAATCATCGCCGCGATTAATGGTTTCTTTAATTTAAGCGTAACTCCGTAAAGCGAAGGCTCTGTAATCCCAATTAAGGCAGTGAAACCAGCAGAACCAGCTAATTGTTTTAGCTCTTTGTTTTTTGTTTTCATCGCAACCGCAAGCGTAGCGGCACCTTGTGCGATGTTGGATGCAAGCATTCCTGGTCCATTAATCATTTCTTCTCCATTATTGGATAGCTGCGTTGTAGCAATAGGGGTCATTGCCCAAGCAGTTCCAGTGATAATTAGGAACGGCTGTAGTCCACCCATCAGCATTGGGATTAACCAGCTTGCACGGTTGTTGATTGTTTCAGCGCCAAGGGCAACGAGATCATTTAAATACGTGCCGATTGGTCCAATGACGACTAACGCGAGAGGAGCGGTAATGATTAGGATTAACATTGGTTTCAAAAAGAACTTAATGATCGATGGTGAAACACGTTCAGCAAAGCGTTCAATATACGACATAATCCATACGGTAATAATTATCGGTAAAACAGAGCCAGCATAATCCGTTAAGCGCACTGGTACGCCCATAAAGAAAAGGGCTTCTTCAGAGGCTAAAACCGATGACCAGTTCGGGTGTAATAACACGCCTGCGATGGTCATGGATAACACCGGGTTGGTTCCGAACTTAATCGATGCTCCGTATGCAAGTAGTACAGGCATAAAGAAGAATGCTGCATCCGCGACAGTGTTTAAGATAAAGAAGGTTTGGCTTTGATCAGTTAATACGCCTGTTAACACAAGCACCGCCAACACGGCTTTGATCATCCCGGCACCAATAATGGCAGGGATAAATGGTGCGAATGTGGTAGAGATGACGCTAATTAAACGAGAAATGACGCTCTTTTTTTCTTTTTTGGTGGTATTAGCATTTCCACTCGGTTGCTCGCCCATTTCGTTTTTGATGGCACGAAAGGCTTGTTGGACTTCATTTCCTACGATTACTTGGAATTGACCGCCTTTATTAACAACTGAGATGACGCCCGGTAACTTTTCGATTTTAGCGGCTTCGACTTTAGAAGAGTCATAGAATTCAAATCGAAGTCGAGTCGCACAATGTGTTATCATCGCTACATTTTCTTTTCCACCTACAAGTTTCAATATGTCTTTGCCTAGCTGTTTATAATCCATATCTCCATCCCCTTTTACGCATTACTGATATTAGTAAACATAAAAAAGACCAAAATAAGATGCACCTATCCCGTTAAGAAATAGAGCAAATTATTTTGGTCTTGCCTGCTTTACCAGTAACACGCCAATTTAATTTGTTGATTATATTGAAACGCTTACAAATAAATTATCATAACTATTTGTGTATTACAAGAGTTTTTTGATATCCTTTTCATTTTCTTCAATGGTCTGTTATCTTTTTAATTCGGATTAGGTTTGTTAGCTAAAAAAGCAATATATTTTAATACAAAACACAAACAAAGTTTTGTTAAAGAACGCTAAAAAATTTTAGCGTTCTAATTCTCCTGCCAGTTGCTTACTTTGCCGGTGTTGTTTCTCATTTGAGAACTCTTTTATTGAAGCTGGTTTAAATGCTTCAACTTCTTGCTTGTTCAATTCCTGTCTAATACGTGGTGCAATCGACTGAATGTATGCTTCTTCCTCTTTTAATAATACGTCATCCCACGATTTCACAAGTTTTTCTTGAATCGCTTTGTCGATAGTGTTGTTCTTTTCTATATGGTGAAGTGGGTGTGCATAATCACCTTTATTATAACTGCCACTAAATGCCGTTATCTTGTCACCTTCGGGTATTGCCACCGTGTACTTTACTTCCTTCACATTCAGCTTCCCATAATCAGCACTGTTCACTATGCCAAAATCTCTAAAATCGGGCATCTGACCATGAATTAACATGGCAGGAACTTTAATATCAAGTTTACCGTCATTAGCTGTTTCGTGCTTGTGTAAAGCCATATCGGTTAATAGGGAATTATGATGTTCTGGCTTCAAGTTCAATTCAGAAACCATTTGCTGATATGCGCTATTGTAATAGTCATCCCCTATGTCGTGCCGATCTGGATTAATCATTTCGAGCTTATCAGCGTTTGGAAAAATCACATGGTAACGGGTTTTGTAATAGCCAGCTTCTTGACTTTGTTCTTTGTCGATCTCCGTAAATTTTTCGTTCGCTTCACCAAATCGCATTAATTCATTATTTTTCAGATTTTCGCTTTCAGACCATTGAATTAAAACGGTTGGCTTCTCAATTTCAGACTTATCAAAGACTTTAAAAGCGTTACCCATGCAGCTTTGAAATAAAGTTTGATCAAAAACACCTCGCAAACCCGTATTTTACGATAAATAAAAAGAATCCATTTTGAAAAAAGATTGATCAAAATGGATTCTTCTTCAGCAGATTTAAGTTGGGTTTTTATAAAAAAGTTTGATCATTTTCTACCTATGTTGTTCAACAATCGCGCCCGATTGTTGAATAATTGCCTTCACATCTCAGTTAGATAAAATCTAATATCGATCCTAATATCTATCGAATCAATATCATTATCTGGGGCAATAAACAAAAAGACACGTTCCTATATAACTCGCCCTTTTGTTGGGTATGGTCATAAGATAACGGTTGTTTTCGCTGTTATTCGTTCTTCTTAAAATAGTGAACAGGACGAATTTCAATCCGGAAGCCAAATTCCTCTCCGGTACCCACTTGTGTTGTCGGATGCAGCGATGCAATTTGAATGGCTTCTTCCATGTCTTTTGCTTCTATTAGAAATACACTCCCAATCAATTCTTTGGTTTCTGTAAAAGGTCCGTCAGTAACCGTTACCTTCCCGTTTACTCGACGCAAGCATTTCGTCTCCAATTCAAGACCAGCATCTACCACTACTTGACCGCTATTGTAGAATTCATCTAGGTGGGGCTGACATTCCCTCATAACAGCATCTATTTCTTCTTTTGGACGGGCGTCCATTTTCTCTGCATTGTAATAACCCATACATAGAAATATCATCATAACCTCTCCTTAATTTCATAAGATTTGTTCATCTACTAAAAAGACGATCAATAAACAGCCATATCGACACAATAAAAAAACTTTTATTTTTGCCTACAATCGTCAGCTTGTTTCAAAAAAAATTCACGCTGTAGGGTATTTTGGGTTAAAGAAGCCGCACTCATGAATTCTTCATACGCTTCGCTCAGCCGTCCTAATTTCTTTAGAAAGTTGCCTCGAGTACTCGGTAACAAATAGTAATTTTTCATAACGGGATCCAAACGTAACGAATCCACAATTTTTAATCCAGCTGCTGGTCCATATGCCATCGATAGAGCGACAGCACGATTCAGTTCAACGACTGGAGAAGGTGTAACTTGAGCAAGTTCATAATAAAGAGCCGAAATGCGCTCCCAATCCGTTTCTTCAGCAGTTCTGGCTCTGGCGTGGCATGCTGCAATTGATGCCTGCAACCCATACATGCCGAGTGTTCCACCTAATCGTTCCGCCTTTTCAAGTGCTTTAAGACCACGACTAATCAACTGATGATCCCAAAGTGTGCGATTTTGATCTAAAAGCAAAATAGGTTCCCCTGCTGCATCGATTCGTGCTTTAAACCGGGACGATTGAATCTCGATTAATGCTAACAGACCATGAACTTCTGGCTCATTCGGAATAATGCCAGCTAAAACCCGACCTAGTCGCAACGCTTCATTACAGAGCATGGGTCGAATCCAGTAATCAGATGAAGAAGCAGAATATCCTTCGTTGAATATAAGATATATGACTTCAAGGACAGAAGAAAGGCGTTCCTCAAATTCACTCTTAATAGGAACTTCGAATGGTACTTGGGCAGCAGTCAGTGTCCGCTTTGCCCGCACAATCCGTTGTGCAACAGTCGGTTCAGGAACCAGAAACGCCCTTGCGATTTCTTCCGTCGTTAGTCCCCCAAGTAATCGAAGCGTAAGAGCTACTCTTCCCTTTTTGGACAAAATAGGATGACAGGTCATAAAGATAAGCCGCAATAGTTCATCTCCAATGTCATCATCTAGTACTGAGTCCCAGTTATGTTCATGGTGAGATTCCAAATGATAAGCAATGTCTTCATATTTCTTCTTACTTAGCTTGTTCCTTCGAAAATAATCGATTGCCCGTCTTTTTGCGACTGTCATCAGCCATGCACTTGGGTAATCCGGTATTCCAGAGATTGGCCACCGTTCTAGCGCAATGATTAGCGTGTCTTGCGCAAGATCTTCTGCAATCCCCACATCTCTAACCATCCTTGTTAAGTAAGCAATTATTTTAGCCGATTCCATTCTCCAAATCGATTCTATTTTGTGATGAACGACAGATTCATTCAAAATTTGTTCGGACCTCCTCTATAGAAACAACGAATGATAAATTTTAAAATCGACATCTATTCAAATCCTATTCTTCAATCTCTTTTTCAATAAAAAATGCATGAAAGACGCTTTCCTTATTTCAGAAAAGCGCCCTATAACAGAAAACTTGAATTCGAGATAAATTTCTATATACATTGACCTTTTCTTTAGCTCGGGACTTCTGCCATTTAACGTTTGCGACTATACGAAATTGGCGAATCCAATTTTGGAAAGCGAAGTGCAACTGTGCGGTTAATTCATGAAACGGTTTCTCCTCTGCCTCTGCTAACAGACGAATCAGTCGGCGCCTAGTTGGATCTGCAATCGTGTCAAACACATCCCGCAACTGGTTGTTCTCGCTCACAACACCCCCGCCAAAATTATGTAGTAGAAATCTATTGGTTGTAGTAAGGGACAGCCGTTAATTTCACCACCTCCTTAAAGTTTGCGGCTCTTCGGACGTAGCGCCCACGAGGCGATATTTAGTGCAGCATATGAAAGCGGAAGGATAATATAAAACCCGTAATCACCATAATCGTTAGCAAACGCATGAGATAAAGCCGCACCGGTCATTAAAAAGAAGATACCAGCGTGAACCCATTCTTTAAGCCGAGGAAAACCTGGCACGACGAGAGCGATGGCTCCAAGCACTTTCCAAATCCCAAGAATGGTCAAGACGTATGATGGGTAACCAAGATTCGTCACTAACTCGAGGTTTCCCCCATATTGCATCAGTTGCCCGATACCACTTAACATAACAGCTGCTGCGAGTAGTAATGTGACTGTCCAATAAGCAATCATTTTTCCTCGGGGCTGGGTTTCTACTCTCGCGGTTGTTTCCGCACCGATAATCTTACTCATTTGTTTCCTCCTCATAATTGTTTCAAGTGAAACTTATTCAGGTTCCAAACTTTCCAAATAACTAACTCCTAATTGGACCACCTCCCAGTTGCTCTTAATTTCTCTAATCACTACAAATAATCCTTGTTAATATCTAATTTCCCTTGAAAGTCTAATTCAATTAAATGGCCCGATTGTTGATCAAACTCTTGAAACCACTCTTCAACTATACTCCCCGATTGCTTAATACCAATTATTTCAAAATTAGGTGTTGAACTCAATCTTTTATTCCATTAAAAAGGACACTTACCTTATTACAGATAAGTGCCCTTTTGTTGAAGAAGAACCCACTTACATTAATGCAGTTTGTAAGATACTTGGTCTAGCTTTTCATTTTGAATATCCCTATGTTATTTTGGTAAGTCGACAGTAAACGGTGCTAATTCTTTAGTTCCAATAAAACTAGAAAAATCAAATTGTAAGACGGTTTCTTGTAGTGAGAAGTTTTCAATTTTATTCTCCCCGTTTAAATGAAAAACAGATTGAAACTGATATGTCTTTTTATCAAGTAATTTTACTTCATTTCTTGATATACTATGATTTTGTGGTGGAACAGGATTATCTGGATCAATTTTACCGTGACTTTATTTAAAAGCGACATAAAAATCCCAATTTCTCATTTATATCACTGAGAGATTGGGATTTAATTATTCAACAATTGCGCCCTTTTCTTGAATAACTGTGGTTATTTATTTTTAATCTCTTCCAATAAAGATATAACCTTTTCATTCTGTTCAATTATTGTTTGATTTTATGATTCAAAAGAGGATTGTTTCTTAATTCCATTTTTTATAAATATTTGTTTTCTTAAGAATGGAATCATCCAACGATCGATACCTATTTTAGCTGAATTAAAACCAGCAACAAGGATAAAAATCTCTATGAGAACCATCTGTGGATTCGTACTCGTTGTACCAGAGAACATATAGGAAAAATTCATAACAGCTCCCATTAGTACAGCAAACGTAGTAAACGTACCTAAGATAAGTCCAAGCCCAACTAGAAATTCCCCCCAAGGAACAAGTACATTAAACAGCCCCACGTTTGGAATAGCAAATCCATTTAGAAATTCCACCCACCAAGGTTGAACAGCCGGGTGTTCTCCTGTTGCTTTTTTTACAGCTCCTAATAAGAAACCACTTGCATCAAAACCTCCAGTAATCTTTCCCCATCCAGCAAGCAACCACTGCCACCCAAGATATAAACGTAAGACCGTTAAAATGTAGGATACATAAAAATTTTCTCTTAAGAATTTTATAAACATAGATTACACCTCACAAATATTGATTTATTTTTTAAATGAAGCTAGGAAATGATAGGTGGGTTTGCTTACTCTCCTGTCTTTGCTACTTATGATATCGTTCAATTTCAACTTCTTCTTTTCGGATTAGAAAGGAGACCCAACACATGCAAAAAATAAGTATATGGTATTAGGAAGGCATTTAATTCACCTCTTTCCTATTTTGACTATTCTTGAATATTTTTTATAAAGATTAGTGTCCCTTAATCTAAAAAAGTTTATCTAAGGAAACTTTTTTAACTTCGACTATAATATTATCCTAGGGACAAATTTGTTGTCAATGACAAAATTAAAAACTCACAGTAGGATGAGTTTTTAATCCAAGATTTATTAACCAACTTTTCTACCAGTGGAAGACATTGTCTAAGTCCAAAATTATACAAAAAAATTTCTTCAAAATATAGAACTTGAACATGGTAGAGCAAGTATTGGTATCTTGCTAGCCCCTGAAGCTCGTGGTCAAGGTTATGGAAAACCTGCTATGGAGCATATGATTGACATTGGTTTCAAGCAACTACGTCTAAATAAAATATATTTGACAACAAGAGGAGTTAACGAACAAGCAATTAGTTTGTATAAAAAGATTGGATTTATTGTAGAGGGACAGTTAAGGAAGCATGCTTTTTTTGAGGGAAGCTTCTATGATACGTATTTTATGGGAGTATTAGCTTCAGAATGGGGTGGCAAAATGAATCAATAGTGGTATCGTCAGGAAAATGCGGATTTACAACGTTAAGGAAAATTCTCATATTTAAAAAGCCCAATTTCTCAACATTAAAAGTGAGAAATTGGGCTTTTTTCAATACTCCACAAACGCGTCCTTTAACGGAAGATCATTCACAGTTAGTTAATGAAAAAAGCACCCGTTAGCACAATATTTTAAAGTGGTGGATTTTCCACACCTAAATGAACCCAATCTTCTTTTGGCGGTCCATAAACCCCAGAAGGTTTTATTCCTGCTTGACGCATAAGAACTGTAACTTGCCCGCGATGATGAACAATGTGTTTGATTAACCCCATTAGGATTGAAGCATTTGATTCCTGTCTTCCAAACGCTTCTTGTATTTGTTTTAGGGATTCGTCTGTCCATTGTTGTTCAATAATTTTTGCTGCGTGCGAACTTACATTTTTAAAGGTTTCAGCGATTTCCCTTGATGAAGATGGGACGCTTTCTGCATTTTCTCCCCCATCTATCTTAAATCCAAAATTAGCTAAATAATCTGGAATACTTGTTGTAAAATGCCACGCAATTCTTCCCAAAGTACGACCTTCCGGATAAACTTGTTGTTTTAATGAATCATCTGTCAAACTATCCAAAACTTTTTGAGTTAATATGGATTCTTTATTCCATTCTTTAATAAAATCTGAAATTGTTATATACATATATAATTCCTCCAAGTATCTTTTAATAAGTAATTTATTGCTCGAAATAAATCAACGAACATTTGTTCTTATATCTTATTTCTACTTCTTTCCTTATTTTAATAATAGTTTATGAGGTTAATTAATTTATTGCCGTTTTAAGATACAGCCTCTGGATTCGCAATGCCAAGAATCATTATAAGGATTGTGCTGTTTATGGGCTACTCCAAGAAGATGGTTGTCATTTATTGGATTTCAGTCACAATTGTGAAGGTTACACCGAACTTGTCCGTTACATAACCCTGAGCTGGGGTGAAGGAAGTTTCCTCCAAAGGACCGATCACCTTTCCACCCTGTTGCAAGGCTTCAAAAATTTGTTTGGTTTTTTCCACTTCGTTCGTTGTCACATAGATAGCTGCTTGATTTCCTATTTGACGGGGAAACCCCGGCGAATCAAAAAATGCAATATCCGTTTCGCCAACTTTTAACCTTGCATGTGCCACAAGGTCCATAATTTTTTCCGGGAAAGACATTCCGGGAAATTCCGGAATCTCTCCGTAAGTTTGGATAGAGAGGATTTTAGCATCCAATATTTTTTCGTAAAATTGAATCGCTTCCTTTGCATTTCCATCAAACATTAAATGGGGGATCGCTCGTAATTTCATGACAAAACATCTCCTTATTTTATTTTTGCTGAAACAAAATGTCCTGATCGCTAAAAGAAATTACATCCTCTAATTAACTTCGATTTACTAATGTATAATCCCTTCCCTTACTCAATTAAATGGCCCGTTTCATAAAGAAAGACGCCGTTCTAATTAAAGAAAAGCGCCCGATTACGGAATAAAATAACATATTTCTTTGTCAGCCTATTTTACATAAAGCTTCTTTGAATAAAAAATCTTATGGGACAAACAATAATAAATAATTAAGCGACAAAAGCAGGAGGGAATCACATGGTAAATGTATGGGAAACAGTTATGGATGCAATGAAATCAATGACAGTTCAAGATAAAGATCAACCTCTTCATGTCGGAGAAGTGATGGCATGTTGGATTTACTTAGCAGGTCTTGAATTAGCCAAAGTATCCGTTCAATCAGCTATAAATACAACGGAGGATGATGAATTAAAAGCAATTCTTGAAGAAGATATGAAACTCGGAACCAGTCAAAGGAAACAACTCCATGATTTCATGATTAAGGAAGGAATTACACTGCCTCCTGCCCCTGAAGATATGCCAATATCAGATCCTAACAGTATTCCTCTTGGTGTTAAGTTAACGGATGATATGATTGCAAACGAATTATCTTTAAAAATCATTAGTTTGATTATGAAAGCAGCTGGTGCCGCTTCTGAGTCGATTCGTACAGATGTTGGTTTATTGTTTGTTCAGTTTCAAGCAGAAAAATTAGCTTTCGCGACTAGATTAAAACATTTAATGCGTAAACGCGGATGGATAAAAGTACCGCCGTTTTACGTCCCAACTGGTTCTCAACAACAATAAAGCTAAAACTTTTATAGTGCTGCCTACGTGATAAAGGTACAAATTAAGCAGATCAAAAACAATCTTTATCTTATGCAAATTTAGGTTTAATAACCACAACTATATAAGGATAGCAAAAACGCCAAACCCATATGACTCAAGGGATTGGCGTTTGTTTATGTAAAATTTTAAACATCGTTAATGAATCAACGTTTTCGGCTTCTTCAGAATACTGTTAGCTACATAAAAAAAAAAGGGTTTATTCAGCCTCTTACTCAATTAAATGGCCTGATTGTTGAATACCCCATATCCCCAGGTCATCATCACTTTCTAATACCGAACAATTTCCTTGCATTCCACTAATGCAATATTCCCGCCATCAATATCTATTCTGTTTTTCCCATAAATCTTCGGTTCGAGCAGAATTTGCCGTCCCATCCATTGCACCATTTTTTCCGGGTTTGATAAAAAAGGAAAAGAGAGTTTCCGTGCTGTATTCAATATAAATTTCTTTTCTAACCGTCTCCTTATTCGGTTTCATGCTTCTTTCTCTCCTCCTCTTCCGCTGCCTCCTTCAAAGGAAGCAAGCTGTCGTCCAAGAACTGGTCAATGCATTTTTTCAAATAGCACACACGTAATTAAGTGTAAACTTAATAAATAAAAACCTCCTTGTCTAAATATTTCTAGGAGGAGAAACCCTATCTAGCTTGTCCACTTGAATAAATCTATAACGAATTCCTTTTACGCTAGTGAACTCTAACTTTTATTAAAAAATATGGTTGTTCTCCATAAAAACATTTCTCGCCCACTAAAATGATTCTTCTATTCTAAATCCCCAACAATAGGAAGCATATCCTTGGTGAAAGCTCACGTGTATTAGGTTCCATTGTTTGGCAAAAGTTTCATTTATGTGGTAATATTAATGCGAATATTTGTTCTGTATTTGTCAAGAATAAAAGAACATAGACGGAAAGCAGGTGTAGTATAGCGACTGAGCATTTTTCTGAAGTAGATGATGTAATTACGCCTAAACATAACAACATTGCCAAGAAATTACGAGAGAAAGTAATACACACAGCAACTTCAAATGTTATGAACTTACGATCCTATCATTGATACTTTCCTAACGTTGATGCAGCAATATTTTAATTAGGCATTTTGCAAATCGAAAGGAGAAAGAATTTGAAAAATCAAAACGAATCGGCTCAAAACGGAGGGACATTCGGGAGCAGAGAAAATTTTTTGCTGGTCATGATTATGATTCTGGGTGTGTTTGTAGCCATTTTAAATGAAACGCTGCTTAACGTAGCCTTAACAAAAATTATGGATGACTTCGGAATTGAGCCGAGTACCGCGCAATGGCTGACTACTGGTTATCTCCTTGTTATAGGTGTACTTATACCGGTCACAGCTTATTTAATTCAGCGTTTCACGACAAGAAGCTTGTTCCTTGGAGCTATGGGATTGTTTACGGCGGGGACATTTGTAGCGGCTATCGCACCAGGGATAGAAATGCTTTTAATCGGAAGGCTGCTTCAGGCAGCGGGTACCGGGCTGCTCTTTCCTTTACTGACCAATGTGGTATTCTCAATCGTTCCTATTGAAAAAAGGGGTTCGGCAATGGGGACAATTGGAATTGTCATTACGTTTGCTCCCGCGATTGGACCTACTCTATCAGGGATCATTGTTGAGCATTTCAGCTGGCGGGTTCTCTTTTACGGCGTTCTGCCGATCGCACTGCTTGTTATTATATTTGCATTTATGAAGCTTAAAAACGTGACGGAGACAAGTAATCCGAAGATTGATCCGCTTTCGCTTCTGCTTTCAACCTTAGGATTCGGGGGGATTGTATACGGATTCAGCAGCTCCGGTGAAGGACAGGGGGGTTGGTCGAGCTATGAAGTTCTAATCCCACTTGCAATCGGCATTGTTTCTTTAGCACTGTTTACTTGGAGGCAATTGACGATTTCACAGCCGCTCCTAAATTTACGAACATTTAAATACAACATTTTCAGGATGTCAACGTTGATTATGATGATTATCATGATGGCGATGTTTTCAGCGATGATGCTGCTGCCGATTTTTCTCCAGAATGCGTTAGGTTACAGTCCGTTGAAGGCAGGTTTGGTCATGCTGCCGGGTGGGATTGTCATGGGAATCATGTCACCCATTACAGGCCGGTTATTTGATAAATTTGGTGCCAAGTGGCTTGCGCTTATCGGTTTGGGGCTGATCGCGAATACACTGTGGCAATTTGCCTTTATCACAGTGTCAACCTCCTACAGCACGATTATGATTTTCAATACGCTGTTAATGCTGGGGATTTCAATGGTTATGATGCCGATTATGACCAACGCTTTGAACGAACTGCCCCCTCCCTTATATCCGCACGGCACGGCTATTATCAGTACGCTTCAACAGGTTGCCGGCGCTGTCGGGACAGCATTGCTTGTCTCTATCATGACCAATGGTTCTGCTCGTTTTATGGAAAATACGCTGATTAAGGAAGACGAGGCTACCTTACAAATTCTAGCGATGATTTCTGGAATGAAAAGTGCGTTCCTGTTTGCATTCGGACTAGTTGCCATCGCATGGATCGTTTCATTATTTATCAAACGGGCTGTGCCTGAAGAAAAGAGTTTGAAAATGAAGCAAGGTACTGTGAACTGACAAAGAGACTACTATGTATATATAAATAAGGTCGTTATTTTTGTCGACTAGTATCTTTAAAAAGCTAATAAAAGAACAAAAAAAATAAAGAAAGGCAGACATTCTGCCTTTCTTTATTTTTTTTGTAGCTCATTCCATTTCTTAACCAAACGCTTCGGTGCCGCGCGTAAATAGGCTTCTTGAATAAGATCGGACAGTTCATCCCAGTCAATATAATAAACAAAAAAAGCTCGCTCCCTTTTAAGAGAACGAGGTTTTAAATTCCTTTTTATTTTCATTTTAGCAAAGCGCAAAACTCCACACCGCTTAAACGGTAATCGAAGACTTATTCTAATACTAGCTTAGAAACACATTTAAATGAGCTTGGGGTATGTTTAGCAACGGAATCAAATGTCACAATTAGTATCAGCGGACAATATTTTGAGGGAGATCATGAATTTTAGTGACCTTTAAAGGGGTATTTTCATTCAGAAGTCTATAAAATACATTGATAAAAACGAGAAACTGTGATAAATTACAATAGAAACACATTTTTATATATTATAGCGTATAGATATCCTTATTATAATCTTACATTAAAAATCATTTTCAGTCAACCCCTATTTTCATTTTTTGAAGGAGTGCTTGGTATGAATAATGAACTTCGGCAGGAGCAAGAACGATTGGATAACGTGGTCGGGACGATCACGGAGCAAATCGGCAAGCTGGAAGACGAAACTGGCCGGCGCCGAAAAGAAGTGGTCCATATTCAAAAACACTTTTGGGATGAAGTCAAGGTTAACACAGATACTTTTGACGATTATCTCGAGACGATCATCGGCTTAAGACAGCAGGCTCAAGCCCTGACCGTAAGCCAAAGCACCCACAGGCATGCCTCCAATCGGCAATCTGTCCTGCAGCGTATGCATAAAGCGCCTTATTTTGGACGTATCGATTTCACTGAAGAAGGAACTCAGACAGCAGAAAAAATCTATATCGGCATTTCAACGCTCACGGATACAAGCGGAGAGAACTTCCTGATTTATGACTGGCGGGCGCCGGTCTCGAGTGTCTACTACGATTACCCGCCAGGTCCGGCCGAATACACTACACCCGGAGGCGTCATTCAAGGCAAGCTGGAGAAAAAGTGGCAATATATCATCCGCGCGGGCGTAGTTGAATCAATGTTCGATACCAGTCTCACCATTGGAGACGAGATTTTAAAGCAGGTTCTGGGCAAAGGAACAGATAAACATATGCACAGCATAGTGGCCACCATTCAACAGGAGCAAAACCGGATCATTCGGCATGTCCGCGGCAGGCTGCTCATTGTGCAAGGCGCCGCCGGCAGCGGAAAGACATCGGCTGCCATGCAGCGGATCGCTTACTTGCTCTACAAGTATCGGGATAGGCTGAAGGCCGATCAAATCATTCTATTTTCGCCTAACTCGATGTTTAACAGCTACGTATCCAATGTCTTGCCTGAACTCGGCGAAGAGAATATGCAGCAGGTTACCTTCCAAGAATACTTGTACCATCGGCTGAGCAGCGCATTTCAAGTCGAGGATCCTTATGAGCAATTGGAATATGTGCTGACTGCCACGGATGACCCTTCCCACCGGACCAGGACTGCGAGCATCCGATTCAAGGGATCGGCCCTTTTTTTCGAGACAATCAAAACATACAGTCAGTCTCTGGAATTATCCGGTATGATCTTCAAAGGAATTAAATTCAGAGGAAAACCACTAGTCTCCGCCAAACAAATCTCGGAAAGGTTTTATAGCAACGATACCTCTCTCCGTTTTCACAACAGGATTGAGAAGTTGACAGAATGGCTAAACGAGGGAATAGATGAAATGGAAAAATCCGAGCTGACCAAGTCGTGGGTACAGGAAGAAATCGAGCTGCTCAGCAAAGATGAGTATCAAAAGGCTTATACCTATTTACAGAAAAAACAAGGCTATAAGGAAGACATGCTGGACGATTACGAGAAAGAAATCCAAGTGCTCGGGAGAATGATCGTACGCAAGAAGTTGAAGCCACTCCGGAAATGGGTTCGAACGCTTCGTTTCGTCGACTTTACGGAAATCTACAAGCAGCTTTTTGCCAATCCAGCGCGGATCAAATTGTGGATGGCCGGGAAAACACCTGAGGAGTGGGAGGATATTTGCCTGTTGACAATGAAAATGCTGGACGAAGGCAAGCTGTTTTACGAAGATGCTACTCCGTTTTTACTTTTGAAAGAGCAGATTCAAGGGTTTCAGACAAACGCCTCTATCAAGCACGTGCTTGTAGACGAAGCACAAGATTATTCTCCGTTTCAATTTGAGTTTTTGAAACGTTTATTTCCTTCGGCAAAGATGACCGTGCTCGGAGATTTTAACCAGGCTATATTCGTCCATGCCAGCGAAATGGCCGATTTTCACACCCTTACCGGCTTATACGGACCGGATGAAACAGATGCGATAAACTTGAGCCGCAGCTACAGATCCACAAAACCAATTACCGAATTTACACGCGGACTCGTCCCTGACGGAGAACGGATTACCGCTTTTGAACGTGACGGCGAAAAGCCTGTGCTGACGCAACTGTACGATCGTGCCGAACTGCACCGCCGCATCGCGTCTACAGTCGCAGACTTTCGGCAGCGTGGGTATAATACAATCGCGATTATATGCAAATCCGCTGCGGAAAGCACCTATGCGTACGAGGCCTTGGGCAGCGTCGAAGAAATCAATCTGGTGAAGAGCAGCTCGATTGAGTACGAGCAAGGCGTTGTTGTCATACCGGCGTATTTGGCCAAAGGTATCGAATTCGACGCCGTCATCATTTATGACGCATCTGCGCAAGTATACGGCGATGAGAGCCTGCGCAGATTGTTCTACACCGCCTGCACCCGGGCTTTGCATCACTTGCAGCTATACAGTGTAGGCGAACCAAGCCCCTTTTTGCAAAATGTTACGCCGGAGAGCTTCATTCTGAGCTTGACTTAAAGGACTGATGGGGATCCTCACTTTAATGTGACGCTACAAATAAAATAGAAATGTAGTTTTGTCATTATTAAATTTAATAACCTAAACCGCTGGGCTCACATCTGCTTTTGTTTTTCGTATTGTTGTTCAGGAAAAACCATACTTACAAATAGTGAACAGCACTCAACATGCCCAGGGATGCTGGTGAAGTATACTACCATATAAAGCTGATAAAAGAACGAAAAAAGAAAGAAAGGCAGACATTCTGCCTTTCTTCACTTTTTATGCAGCTCTTTCCATTTCTTAACCAACCGTTTCGGTGCCGCGCGTAAATAGGCTTCTTGAATAAGATCGGTCAATTCATCCCAGTCTTCCTCACCCGGATTTCGAATAGATACCCAGCCATGACGCCCTATATATGGGGTTTTGAAAAAATGCTCTTTCTGCAGTAATATTTCTTGAGTTTCCCGATCTGACTTAAACGACAAGCTGAATCCTTTCTCGCTTTCACCTGATATCACGAATGATTTTCCATTGATTTTAAACGTATTGTGACCGAAACCATCGATTAGTTCAACAGCTTCGGGCAGTGCAAGACAGATATTGCGCACATTTTCAAGCATGCCTGCCGCGTCTTGTGATTTCATGTTTTTATTCCCCTGTCATGGGTTCTATTTTGCATTCACATCGGGTTGATGAATTCCGAATGTATTGCCTTCGGTATCAATATAGTATCCTTGCCACGCCATTTCAGGCAACGCATATTTGGGCATTGCGACCTTGCCGCCATTCTCAATAATTTTAGCTTCTGTTACATCGTAATTTTCCACTCCCATAGTACAAGCAAATCCATTTAATGGCTGGTTTGTTTCCGGCGGTGTACTTTGCCTATGCATCAAAGCACCATCGATTCCAGGTTCATTCTCATTTCCAGTCACTGCTCCAAAGTAAGGCATTCCTGCATAATCACTCCAATCTTGAAATGACCATCCGAATACTTCTCCATAAAACTTCTTTGCCCGTTCCATGTCACTCACATGAATTTCAAAATGAACTAATCTTCCCATGAGATTTCCTCCTAGTTTTTAAAAGAATTAATTATTTCCTTAAATCATTCAGTGAGTTCGCTTACAAATTCCTACTTATTATTATAATGCGTATGGAAATAAACTTAGTTTTTTAGCTGAGAATAAGTTTATAAAAAAGAGAAGGCAAAATCATTAAGTACAGATTTTTTTAAATTAATTGTCTTTTATTCCTTCTCTTATATTAAATGGGAGTGTGATATTGAAAGCCGTTCCCTTATTTAGTGTGCTTTTTACTTTTATTTCTCCTTCTAATCGTAAAACAAGGTGCTTGACAATCGATAAACCTAGACCTGTGCTTCCTATTCTATTCGAACGGGATTTATCAACCTTATAAAACCTTTCAAATATATAGGGAAGATCTTCTTCTGGTATGCCAACACCTGTATCCTCTATATAAAGCTGCACTTTTTTTTTGTCTACCCAGCCTTTTACTTTTACATGCCCATTTAACCTATTGTAGCGAATTGCATTTTCCAATAAGTTCATCATAATTTGTTCTAAACGCACTCCATCGGTATATATAAAAGGAATGTTGGCATCTAATTCCTTTTGAAGGAGGATCTCACTTTCTTTTGCTTTTAATGAAACTTTAATAAGGCAGTTTTCAATCAAGTCATGGATATTAATCCAGTTAAAATGAAGATCTAATTGCCCTCCTTCAATTTTTGATAACTCAAACAAGTCCGTGATCAACGCATTCAATTGATTCGCTTCATCGAGGACAATGGATAAGTAGAGATCTTTTTCTTTTTCATCCTTATATAATTTATCCTGAATCACCTGTATATAACCTTTTATATAGGAGATAGGAGTTCTTAAATCATGAGATATGTTAGCAAAAAATTCAGTCTGTCTATTTCTGTATCTTTCTAACTCTTGACCCAAATCATTAATAGCTGAAGCCAATGAACCTACTTCATCATTTGAAGAGATATTGACTTTCTTATAGAACTTTCCTTTTGCCACATCTCTTGTTACTTTTTCCATTTGTAATAATGGTGAAGCCAGCTTCTTTGAAGCTATATATGTAAAACCTAAAGCCATACACAGAGCGCCAAGCATAGAGACCAACAGTAAAAGCTCAATATCATGAACGGATTTCTTTATATGTTCGGCATCAGAGAATACTAATAAACCAGCATCTTCTTTGGTGGATAAATATAAAGGTTTTCCTGAAACAAAATAGTTATGATTATTCGTTGGGTTATGATATTCGATTTGAACATCTTTCTTTGAATAAGCAGCTTCTAATAGCTCTCTATCAATTTGAGTACCTTGATGAAACAATTTATCGTTAGAAGTAAATATAATTCTTCCTTCTCGATCAATAATACAAATTTCCGTCTTTGTTAAACTTGCGGCTGTTTGTAATGTTTCAATATCTTCAAGACTTGATAAGGAATCAGAATATTGAGCAGCTAATTGATTAATTTGATAATGAGCTTCACTTAAATAGCTTTTGTAAAACAGTCTATCAATGGTAAAAATCAGCGGTAAAAGCACGCTAATTAATAGTATAAATATGGTTGCCCCCCATTTAAAAACAATACTGTTCCATTTCATAACGGACCATCCGCCGGGTTGAATTTATAGCCTACACCCCACACCGTTTGAATGGGATTATATGTAGATGCTTGTTCTTTTACCTTAATACGGATATTTTTAATATGAGAATCAACCGTTCTGTGATCCCTCATATCTTTCATCCCCCAAATAACATCTAACAATAAATCTCTTGTAAACACACGTTGAGGCTGATTCGCCAATAAATATAGTAAATCGTATTCCTTAGGTGTTAAATCTAACTTCTCCCCTTTTATTAATACCGTCCTGCTTTCTGTTTTTATGATGATTAATTGATCTCCATACATCAATGTATTTTCTGCAAAGTGCTCATTAATAAGCGATCTCCTCAATAAGGCTTTGATACGGGCAGCGAGCTCTTCAGGCTCAAAAGGTTTTTCTAAATAATCATCAGCTCCGATATCTAAACCATAAATCTTATCTCTTAACTCATTACGTGCTGTCAGCATTAGAATGGGAGTATGCTTTTCTTTTCTAATCTCCTTACAAATCTGCCACCCATCCAGGTTGGGAAGCATAATGTCTAATATAATTAAATCAACATGAATCGATGAAACAAAAGCTAAAGCTTGTCGACCATCTTCCGCCTCTATTACATCATATTCTTTTTCAAGATAGATCCTTAATAAATTTCTCATATTCCACTCATCATCAACGACTAATATTCTCTTCTCCATCAATACCTCCCGAGGTTCGTTTCATTCTTTTCCTTACCTTAACTTTCTGTTTCATGAACACGAGAGCTATAAATTAAATGAACATACAACATTAAAACTAAGTGCAGCTCTTTCCCTTTAAACTTTAATAACTAATAGACCATGTGTGCTTTCATTTTCCTTTATAAGAAGATCATTAGCTACTATCTTCTGTCATCTACTCTCACTAAATATTAATCTATATTTTCAAAAAAATGTGGCATAATCTCTATTTTGAGACTATTGATATACTTTTTTGAAAATTAGGTAAAAAGGAGGGAAATGGAAAAACTGCACAGTTTCTTCAAATTTTCTTATTAGATTAGTAGTTAATACTATAGTTTCTTAATGAATGTTAAGTACTGAAATGAGAAGGCTCAATTAAAATCTTGAATTACTGCTTACTCTTTCATGGAGACCTTCAAAAGAAAAATGGAGGTTGGTAAACAAGGTCGTTGATATCGTTTCTCATCAATTTCTAATCTTTCTGTTATTTCATTATCATTTTGCAACCATAAGATGGAAATGTATTAAAAAATTAAAGGAGGTTTTAGGGATTATTCCAATTGCTCTAATTTGCAGTGATAACAAAATCTTTTAAAAACTGTGATTAAGGTAAAAGAATGAGAGATTCTGAATTATTATAATGATTTCCTTCAAGATTACTACTATCCAAAAAATGAAAATGAAAGGAAGAAAAATAAATGACGATTATTTCAAGCATTCTAGATTATAACAAGACTTTTGTTGATCAAAACAAGTATGAGGAGTTTCAAACGACAAAGTATCCAGATAAAAGGATTGTTATTTTAACTTGCATGGATACTCGGCTATTGGAACTTCTTCCAAAGGCACTGGGGTTGAAAAATGGAGATGCGAAAATTATTAAAAATGCCGGGGCTGTTGTTTCTCATCCTTTTGGCAGTATTATGCGGAGCATCTTAGTCGCTATTTATGAGCTAAAAACTGAGGAAGTTTGTGTCATAGGACATCATGAATGCGGGATGGTGGGTCTTCAATCTTCTCCACTTCTTGAAGCGGCAAAGCAGAAGGGAGTTAGTGCAGAGCAAATCAATACACTTACAAACGCAGGCATTGATTTATCAAAATGGCTGACGGGTTTTCAATGTGTAGAAGAGAGTGTCATAAATAGTGTTCATATGATCAAAAGTCATCCTTTAATGCCAAGTAATATTGCCATTCATGGAATGGTCATCCATCCACGTACAGGTAAATTAGATCTTATTGAAGATGGATACGGCTCTGTTCAATCTATCAAAAATGAACTATACACTATGTAAAGGGAGGGTATTCTAAAATGATTTCTTCTAGAAGGTTTGATGGGTACAACATTGGTCATTTTCAGAGAGATCTCGTTGCGGGATTAGTAGTAGGGATTGTAGCCATACCTTTGGCAATGGCTTTTGCTATTGCTTCAGGGGTTAGACCTGAATATGGACTTTACACAACGATTATTGCAGGAGTTATCGTCTCCCTCTTCGGAGGATCGAAATATCAAATTGCAGGTCCGACTGGAGCATTTGTCCCGGTTTTATTAGGAATCGTCATGCAGTTCGGATATGAAAAATTGTTGATTGCCGGTTTCTTAGCAGGTATCATGATTTTTCTAATGGGTTTGTTCAAATTAGGAAGATTTATCAAGTTTATTCCTCGACCTGTTACCATCGGCTTTACTGCTGGAATTGCAGTGATTATCTTTTCCGGCCAGATTGCCAATTTTTTAGGACTCAGTAACTTAGAAAAAGAAGAAGCATTTCTTTTAAATATGAAAGAAATCTTAACAAACTTAAATACAGTTAATATTTACAGTGTTCTGGTGGCTGTTATCAGTTTAACGATCGTGATATTGGCACCGAAATATATGCCAAAAATCCCTGGAGCCTTGTTGGCATTACTTGTCTCTACGCTTGTTGCTGCCTTTTTCTTTCCAAATCAAGTAGCAACAATTGGGTCGACTTATGGAGTAATTCCTAATGGATTACCTGCCTTTCAGTTTCCCCAGATCACAGTTAGTCTAGTGATTGAACTCCTTCCTGCTGCATTAGTGATCGCCATGCTTGGGGGAATTGAATCACTATTATCTGCATTAGTGGCAGATAGCATGACTAACGGTAAGCATAACAGTAATAAGGAGCTTATTGGCCAAGGACTAGCTAATATGATCACTCCTTTATTTGGAGGGATTCCAGCTACAGGTGCCATTGCCCGAACTGCAACAAATATAAAAAACGGGGCTGCCTCCCCTTTATCAGGTGTCATACATGGGGTTGTGGTATTACTGGTGTTAGTCATTTTAGCACCTTATGCCTCGGCCATTCCTTTAGCTAGTATGGCTCCTATTCTTATGTTTGTTGCTTGGAACATGAGTGAACGCAAAGAATTTGCTCATATCTTTAAAACGAAAACGATGGATTCACTAGTATTAATCGTAACCTTCTTGTTAACCGTTTTTATAGACCTTACAACAGGTGTTGGGATCGGTTTACTTTTAGCCCTTGTAGCTTTTGTCAGACTAATGAGCCGTACTTTAAAAGTTTCAAAAGTTTTACCAGACCCAGTTGATAAGCAAGTAAAACCGGAAATGGTCTATCAAGGTTCTAACTGTCCGCAAATTAATATTTATACCCTAGAGGGACCATTATTTTTTGGATCGACAGAAAGGTTTGAGGAAGAATTAGAGGAAATTGTTCGTTCTAAACCGAGAATTCTGCTATTAAGAATGAGTAAAGTTTCCTTTATTGATACATCAGGGGAAGCACTTCTCACAAACATTGTGAAACAATTCAAGTCCCAAAACCAACAAGTATTGATTTCCGGGCTCCAACAGCAGCCAAAAGAATTATTTGAGAAAACGGGTTTTTATCAAATAATTGGTGAGGAACATTTCTTTTCCCGAACAGGTGATGCAATTAATAAAGCTCTATCGAAATTAGATGTAGGACGTTGTATGGGCTGTAAACAATTTTCTTTTCATGAATGTACAGCACTTTCACAGAAAGCTCCAATGCCTTCCGGTTTAAAACAACATAGAAAACAGGAGTTAGGATTGACCTAAATGAATATAATCCTATCAAGATAAAGACAAAAGAAAGTTTCGTCTTAGCCTTTCCTCGAATAGGGAGAGGTGGCTAATTACTTGAAAATACTCATTATTTGTACGATTCTTTGCTTCATTCTATAAAAATAAAAAACCTTCCAAAAAAAGGAAGGTTTTTTATCTTACACGTCTCAGTGTATTATCAATCTTTTCTTATAAGTAGTGAACAGCACTCCACATGCGTCGAGTGTATGTCGCAACACAAGGGTGCTGGTGGGTTTATTACATTCTTAAAACCTTTTTCTTTCAGAAAACAGACTTTATCAAAACAAAAGTTGCCGGTTGCAAAGGAACTTGAAACTAAATAAAATAAGTACACATGAGTTGATGTGATTCATTTTTTCTCTTACTTTTTAAGAGTTACATCATTTCACTGTCCCCGTTCCATCAACATTCTTTTCCAAAGTTATCAAGCAATGCACGCACTTCATCTGTTGATTTCGTGTTCATCAATTGATTTCTTAATTCACCAGCTCCACGGAATCCTTTGACATAAATTTTGAAAAAACGATGAAGCCCTGTGATTGAACGTGGTAGTGCTTCCGCATATTGATCTTGAAGATCAAGCTGCAGTCTTAAAAGATCAAGGTACTCTTTACTGCTATGCTCTTTTGGCTCTTTTTCAAAAGCAAAAGGATTTTTAAAAATACCTCGCCCAATCATAACGCCATCAATACCATATTGTTCAGCAAGCTGCAGCCCAGTTTGACGGTCAGGAATGTCTCCATTGATTGTTAGTAGCGTATTTGGCGCGATACGGTCACGTAATTTTTTGATTTCCGGAATTAGCTCCCAATGCGCATCTACTTGGCTCATTTCCTTTCTTGTACGTAAATGAATAGAAAGGTTCGCAATATCCTGTTTTAAAATATGCGTTAGCCACTCCTCCCACTCATTTACATCGTTATAGCCAAGTCGTGTTTTCACGCTGACAGGCAGTTCGCCCGCTTTTGCTGCTTGAATAAGTTCTGCCGCAACGTCTGGACGTAGAATAAGACCACTACCTTTCCCTCTCGATGCCACATTCGGTACAGGGCAGCCCATATTAATATCGATGCCTTTAAATCCTAGCTCCGCCATGCCAATACTCATTTGACGGAAATATTCGGGATTATCTCCCCAAATATGTGCCACCATTGGCTGTTCATCTTCTGTAAAAATCAAACGGCCACGCACACTTTTCATGCCCTCTGGATGACAATAGCTATCCGAGTTTGTAAACTCTGTGAAAAATACATCCGGTCGACCGGCTTCACTTACTACGTGACGAAAAACAACATCTGTCACATCTTCCATTGGTGCAAGTACAAAAAATGGTCGTGGTAAATCACACCAAAAATTATCTATCATTTCAAACTCAAATCCTCTCACTATGGATACAACTTCAAACTCTCGGTCAAAAAATATAAAGCCAAATGTTCCACTTCTTTTACACTTTTATCATACTTAATAACTTATTATCAAACACAAGTACATTTGTACATTTATAACTTGTGAAAAACTATTGTGAAAATCGGCAATGTTTATTTTAAAGAAAATCGGTCCTGAATGGTATTTTTATAAACAAAAAAGCAGATGGTATAGATTTTTTCTATATCAACTGCTTTTCTATTATACCAACTCCAACCACGCGACCGCTTCACAATGCGTAGTATGCGGAAACATATCAACAGGCTGCACTTCCACCGTAGCGTATCCGCCATCCTCTAACATCCGCAAAT
This sequence comes from Bacillus sp. V2I10, assembly GCF_030817055.1. Classification (NCBI taxonomy): domain Bacteria; kingdom Bacillati; phylum Bacillota; class Bacilli; order Caryophanales; family Bacillaceae; genus Bacillus; species Bacillus sp. V2I10. The sequence goes on from NZ_JAUSYV010000001.1 coordinate 5,349,905, forward strand.
CCCGTGCAAGTGTCGCTGGATTACAGCTTACATACACAACCTTCTTCGGTTTCATATCCAAAATCGTCTGCAGCAAGGCTGCATCGCACCCTTTACGAGGCGGATCGACAACAATAACATCAGCTGCATTCCCTTCTTCATACCACTTAGGAATGACTACTTCAGCTTCACCTACTGCAAACTCAGCATTTTCAATTCCGTTCAATGCTGCATTGCGTTTTGCATCTTCAATGGCTTCAAGCACGATTTCCACACCGAAAACCTTTTTAGCTTTCTGCGCTAAGAACAGTGATATCGTTCCAATACCACAATAAGCATCAATAACAGATTCATCACCGCTCAAATCTGCATACTCCAAAGCTTTATCATAAAGCACCTTTGTTTGCTCAGGATTGACCTGATAGAAAGATCTTGCCGAGATCGCAAACTTGATGTCTCCGATGTAATCGTAGATGTATTCTTCGCCCCAGAGCACGGTTGTTTGGTCGCCGAAGATGACGTTTGTGCGTTTTGGGTTGATGTTTTGGACGATGGACTTGATGGCTGGGAATTGGGATGTAATGTCGTCGATGATGTCTTTTTTGTTTGGGAAATCGGGTGTTCTTGTGATGAAGACAACCATCATTTCTTTTGTGACGATGCCGTAGCGAACCATGATGTGGCGGAGCCAGCCTTTGTTTTTCCGTTCGTCGTAAGCACGGATGCCGTGACGTGTGGCGATGGCTTTGATGGCTGCGACGACTTCATCGTTTTCGCTTTGCTGGATGAGGCATTGCTCCATATCGATGATTTCGTGGGAGCGCTGCTGGTAGAAGCCGGCGACTAGTCCGCCTTCACGTTCTCCAACTGGTACCTGTGCTTTGTTGCGGTAGTTCCATGGATCTTCCATGCCAAGTGTCGGGTGAACGGTAACGTTGTCTAAGTTCAGCTTGCCGATTCTTGTGAGTACTTCTTTTACTTGCTTCTGTTTAAAGTCGAGCTGGCCCTGATAGCTTAAGTGCTGAAGCTGACAGCCGCCGCATTGTTTATAGATCGGGCACGGGGCATCGGTACGCTGTGAGCTTTCTTCGTGCAGCTCGACAAGGCGTCCGAAGGCATAGCCTTTATTTATTTTTGTGACTTTGATTTGACCTTTTTCGTTTGGAAGGGCGTTCGGTACGAAGATTGGATAGCCTTCGATTTTGGCAACGCCTGATCCGTCATGTGTCAGGTCTTCGAAGGTAACTTCGTAGTATTCATTTTTTTGTACAGGCGCTATTGCCTTTGTCATGATTATCTTCCTTTACTCATACTGATTATATAGAAAAGCGGAAGCGTCTGTTTAGCTCCGGCAGGAAGAAAAAGGATCCGACGGAAAAGTCCGGTTTTGACTTTTTGGCGGAGCCGTTCTGACCGAGGAGTTAGACGCTGGAGCTAGACATGGATAACTTAATTCAAGCCATTACCCACATTTTAACACACCGAAGACATAAGAAAAACTTGGCGCAGGGCCAAGTTTTTATTCGTCCATGGACTGGGCTTTTGCAAGCGGCATGAGGACGTCAATGTGACGGTACAGGTTGACGAATTCTCCCGGGAGGTCGCCGCCGTATTCGCCGTCTAGGTTTAATTGCATTTTTTGAGCGGATGTTACTTTCACTCGGTTTGCGGTTGTATAGATGATGTTGCCATCACTGATATGCTCACCGCGCAGGGCGAGACTTGCGACTCTGATGAACTCGGCAAGGTTTGTTTTTTTCAAGATAAGAAGGTCGAACATGCCGTCATTCAGTTTGGAGTCTGGCGCAAGTTTTTCAAAGCCGCCGACAGAGTTTGTGAGCGATACGAGGAAGAGCATGATTTCACCTTTGAACAGCTTTCCATCATATTCGATTTCTACTTCAGCCGGGCGGATGGAAGGCAGCATTTCCATGCCTTTTAAATAATAAGCGAGCTGACCTAATACCGTTTTCAGCTTGCTTGGCACTTCATATGTGAGTTCAGTCAGACGTCCGCCGCCTGCGATGTTGACAAAGTAGTGGCCGTTGACGCGTCCGATGTCGATCGCTCTTGCTTCGCCTGCAAGCAGGGCGTCTACCGCTGTTAAGATATTATCCCGCGGGATGCTGATGGCGCGGGCAAAGTCGTTTGTCGTCCCGACAGGTATCACGCCAAGCTGCGGTCTAATCTCCAGCTCTGCAAGTCCGTTTACTACTTCGTTTACGGTGCCGTCTCCGCCTGCTGCAATGACAAGGTCAAAGCCGCGTTCGCCTGCGACTCTTGCTGCCTGGATGGCATCGCCTTCGCAGGTTGTCGCGTGGCATGATGTTTCATAACCGGCTATTTCAAATTTCTGAAGAACTTCAGGTAATTGTTTTTTAAAGGCTTCGCGCCCTGATGTTGGATTATAGATTATTCTTGCTCTTTTCATTTTCCCCATCATCCTAAGTTAGAATGTATTTCCATGATTTGTTGTATCTAACAAGCCATCAATTATACTACACCTTTTTTGTTAGATACGCAATCCATAGAACTAGTATAGCCAAAGCCGGATAAAAACAACGGCGCCATACATGATGTTCACGCGGCGCCGTCTCTTTGTTTTATCGTTTCTGAATTTCTTCAAGCAAAAGCTTGTTGACCATTGGCGGGTTTGCCTGGCCTTTTGTTGCTTTCATAATTTGACCGACTAGGAAGCCGATCGCTTTTTGTTTACCGCTTTTGAAGTCCTCGATGGATTGCGGATTCGCATCAAGTGATTCGTTCACGATTTTGCGGAGCGTGCCTTCGTCAGAGATTTGGACAAGTCCCTGATCCTTAACGATTTGCTCGGCATCGCCGCCTTTTTCGATCAGCTCTTTGAATACTTTTTTCGCGATTTTTGTTGAAATCGTGCCGTTTTCAATCAGCTTGATCATGCCCGCAAGTCCTTCTGGTGTAAGGGCTACATCCTGAAGCTCTTTACCTTCAGCGTTCAAGTAGCCGCTCACTTCACCCATTAACCAGTTTGAAGCCTGCTTCGCATCTGCTTCTTTTGCAACCGTTGCTTCAAAGAAATCGGACATTTCTTTTGTCAGAGTAAGGACCTGTGCATCATAAGATGGAAGGCCAAGTTCTTCCACATAGCGCTTTTGACGCTGATCAGGAAGCTCAGGAATCGTTGAACGAATTCGTTCCTTCCACTCGTCATCAATGTAGAGGGACACAAGGTCCGGCTCCGGGAAGTAGCGGTAGTCGTCAGATCCTTCTTTCACACGCATCAGGATTGTTTTCCCCGTTGCTTCGTCAAAGCGGCGTGTTTCCTGCTCGATGATGCCGCCTGATAAAAGAACTTCCTCCTGGCGCTTCACTTCATGCTCAAGTCCTCTGCGGACAAAGTTGAAGGAGTTCAGGTTTTTCAGCTCTGCTTTTGTACCGAATTTCTCTTGGCCTACTGGACGAAGGGAAATGTTGGCGTCACAGCGGAGTGAGCCTTCTTCCATCTTGCAGTCCGATACACCTGTGTATTGAATGATCGCTTTCAGCTTTTCAAGATAAGCGTAAGCTTCTTCAGGTGTGCGGATGTCCGGCTCTGAGACGATTTCGATCAGCGGTGTGCCCTGGCGGTTGTAATCACAAAGAGAATAACCGTCGCCTGTATGTGTCAGCTTGCCTGCATCTTCTTCTAAATGAAGGCGGGTAATGCCGATTCTTTTCTTGTAGCCGCTCACTTCAATATCAATCCAGCCGTGCTCGCCGATTGGCTTGTCAAACTGGGAAATCTGGTAAGCTTTCGGGTTATCCGGGTAAAAATAGTTTTTGCGGTCGAACTTTGTATCTGTCGCAACTTCACAGTTCAACGCCATAGCAGCTTTCATGGCGAAATCAACGGCTTCTTTGTTTAATACCGGGAGAACCCCTGGGTAGCCAAGTTCGATCACGCTTGTGTTTGTATTTGAATCAGCGCCGAAATGGTTCGGTGCGCTTGAGAAAATTTTCGAATTTGTTTTTAATTCAACGTGGACTTCAAGTCCAATGACCGTTTCAAAGTTCATGATTTCACCCCTTACAATTCAGGTTTTGCTTTATGATGGTCGGTTGCCTGCTCAAATGCATGCGCAACGCGGTAAACTGTACTTTCGTCGAAATGCTTTCCGATAATTTGAAGTCCAAGCGGCAAGCCATTTGAGAAACCGCATGGTACGGAGATTCCAGGTACGCCCGCAAGGTTCACAGGGATTGTTAAAATATCGTTCGCATACATAGTCATCGGGTCATCTGTTTTTTCGCCTACTTTAAAGGCTGGAGTCGGCGTTGTCGGTCCAACGATGACGTCGTATTTTTCAAACACATCTTCAAAGTCTTTTTTGATGAGTGTGCGGACTTGCTGTGCTTTTTTGTAGTAAGCGTCATAGTAGCCTGAGCTGAGTGCGAATGTTCCAAGCATGATGCGGCGTTTGACCTCATCGCCGAATCCCTCTGAACGGGACTGCTTGTACAATTCGATTAAATTCTTCGCATTGTCTGAACGGTAGCCGTAGCGGACGCCGTCAAAACGTGCAAGATTCGCTGATGCTTCTGATGAAGACAGCAGGTAGTACGTAGCAAGCGCGTATTTTGAATGAGGCAGAGAAACCTCTTCCCATGTTGCACCCTGTGCTTCTAATACTTTTAAAGCATCTAGAACAGACTGCTTTACTTCTTCGCTGACGCCTTCGCCTAAGTATTCTTTTGGTACGGCGATTTTAAGACCTTTTACATCTCCTGTCAGTGCAGAAAGAAAATCTGGAACGTCAACGTTTGCTGATGTTGAGTCCATTTTATCTGCTCCTGAAATCGCTTGGAGCAAAAAGGCATTGTCTTCAACATTTGTCGTTAACGGTCCGATTTGATCAAGAGATGATGCAAATGCAATTAGTCCGAAACGTGATACACGTCCATATGTAGGTTTTAACCCAACGACACCTGTGAAGGCTGCCGGCTGGCGAATCGATCCGCCTGTATCCGATCCAAGGGCAAATGGTACCTCGCGCGCTGCAACTGCTGCAGCTGAACCGCCGCTTGATCCGCCTGGTACGGTTTCAAGATCCCATGGGTTTTTCGTTATTTTGTAGCCTGAGTTCTCTGTTGAAGATCCCATTGCGAATTCATCCATGTTTAGTTTTCCGATTGTGACAGCTTCCGCTTTTTTCAAATGCTGAACAACGGTTGCGTCATAAATCGGATCGAAGTTTTCAAGGATTTTACTTGCCGCTGTAGTACGAAGGTTTTTCGTGACGATGTTGTCCTTTACTCCGATCGGCATTCCAAACATTAGGCCGAATTCATCACGCGTTCCGATTGCTTCGTCCAGTTCTTTTGCATAGGAACGTGCTTTTTCTTCATCTAATGTAAGGAAGGCATTTACTTGATCGTCGACGGCATGAATTCGTTTGTACGATTCGTCAACAAGGTCTGTTACGGTGATTTCTTTTTTATGTAAAAGTGTTTTTAGTTCTGAAAGTTTATGGTCAAATAATGACATGATGGCTGCTCCCTCCTTATTCTAAAATGGACGGCACGCGAATGTATCCGTCTTTATGGTCAGGAGCGTTTTTCACGACATCCTCTACTGGCAATCCTTTTTCTGCTTTGTCTTCGCGCAGAATGTTTTTCATCTCTAATACATGTGTTGTCGGCTCAACGCCTGTTGTATCAAGCTCATTCAATTGCTCGGCGAATGTGATGATCGCGTCCAATTGAGTTGTGAACATTTCCGTTTCTTCTTCCGTGATCGCTAAACGCGCTAAATTCGCAACGTGCTTCACTTCTTCTTTTGAAATGCGTGACATGTGCTCCACCTCCGTTAAATCTCTTGTAAACAATACTCTGATGATATCAAAAGTCAGTGCATTAAAGCAACAGAAGGCCGTAATTATTGCGCCTTTCCGTATTCCTGATCGAGCACTTTTTTCACAATGTTCGGGTGATCCGTCATGATGCCATCCGCGCCGATTTCAACGAGCTTCCGGACACTGTCTTCATCGTTGATCGTCCAGTATTGCACAGCGATGTTTCGTTTATGCAGCGATTTGATGAGCCGCTCGGTTGTGAGATTAAGATCACTGGCGCTCATTGGGATTTCAACCGCCGTGTATTTGTTCATTGGAATCAGCCGGTCCAGGAACAGCTTATGCGCAAGGACGAAGTTGCGTGTTGCTTCGGATGGTGAGCTGACAGGAACTTTGCCGCCGGTTGCTTCGGGTGAAGTAGTTCAGCGATTCGTCGTAGAATGAGGCGATGATGACTTTGTTGGTCATGTTGTGTTTTTGGATCAAGTCGGCCATTTTGTCTGCCAGTAAGGGGTCTTCGGTTTTCAGCTCAATAGTCATTGGATAGCCTGGGAAAGCGGTGAAGATCTCCTCCATTGTCGGGATGGTGACGCCTTTGTTCCGGTAAGGATGGGTTCCGTCCGGACCGATGAAGTGATAGCCTGCGTCCAGCTGTTTCAGTTGTTGGAGTGTCATGTCTTTTACAGCGCCGGTTCCATTTGTTGTGCGGTCGACAGTGTCATCATGAATGATAACGACTTCTTCATCTTTTGAGAGGTGAACGTCCATTTCGAACACGTCGACTTCGAGTTTTTCTGAAAGGGAGAAGGCTGCCAGCGTGTTGCCGGGCGCCATTCCCTCTCCGCCTTGATGGGCGATAATGAATGGACGCTTGCCTTTTTTGAGGAAAGCCTGGTTTTCTACGGAATGAACAGGGATTAATGGAAGGAGGCGATGAACAGGATCAGCGTGATGAGAATCGCAGAGGTGATTTTGAGCTTGGTTCTCTTCTTTCGGACGGGCTGCGGCAAGATTTCCATGGTTTGGTCCCCTTTTTTGGTTGGTAGTTTCTTTATATCATGGATGGTGAAATGAGTGATGTAGGATTTTTTTCAAATTTCTTCAACGAGTTTAAAAATAGGAAGAGCTCTTACCTAGATAGATAAGAGCTGCAATTAGAATTTTGGACCTTTATTTAGTTCGCTATTAATTAGGTTACGAACTTTTTTCTCAGCTCTCCCTATTTCACGGTAGACTTCTTCTAATGAAACTATTTTCATCGTATATTGATAATGATAATCTTCTAGTTCAGACATAAAGGCTTCTTGGGCATTGCCAGCTTTCCATGAGTTTACTTCTTCCATTACTTGTTTAATCAAAGATTGTTCAGCCTTGAGATTATCTATAAACAAATTATACTCAGCTTCTAATTCATTAATGTCGCTATGTTCTTTTAATAGTTTTTCTACTTCAGGATTATTCATGCAATTTATCCGCCTCAACAAAAGCTAATGAAGAAGAGCTCAAGTTATGTTTAATTTCTAATGTTTTTTGAGAATACCATATATTAAAATTTTGTGCAGATTGTATAACCTCATCAATGATGTAATCTGAACGCTTTATATTGTCTAATAAATTTGCTGTTCTCTTTATATCATTACATAAATCATCCACACGACCAATGAAATAATCCAATCGTTTTGAGGTTTCATCAAGGTGATGTGGCGTAACATCAATACTAGCTACCTCAGGGAAAAAAAACCTTGGTGATTTCCAACCATTTGCTCCCGTCAAAACATTTGTTATTACAGGATTATTAACATTTCCAAATCTATCAAATTTATAATGTTCAAGAGCATGGTAGTTTTCTCCTGAAATAGATTTATAAAACCTATAAAATGGATTAATATCATTGTTTTCATATTGAAATTGGGTACCGATGTAATAAGTTGAACCTATATGTCTTTCGTAAGCTTCAAGAGCACCAGCACTAATTGAATCTTTTGGATGAACGTAATTTACAATTTGTTTGTCAAACTTTCCATCCATAACTTCAGATTGCTTCTTTTCAGAAAGCAATCCCACGACACTAGGAGAATTAAATGTTACCGCAGCAACATTACAAACTGCAGCTGCGTAAGAAGCCAATGCTCCTCCAAGTGAATGCCCTGTTAATGAGATATTAGATTCCGGATACTTTTCTTGAACGGCTTTTACAAGTTTTTCAGCCTGTCTAAATTGATTCTTTTCATGTAAATCAAAGTTGATTTTTTTATCAACAATATTAACATCAAGCCCAAACTTATTTACCTTATCTTTTGCAACAACATATTGAACGTCTGCGACAATATCCTTCCAGCCGTCTCCAAGTATTTGATCTCCCTCTGTACCCCTAAAGGAAATAACAATATCATTACTTTTCTTATATATAATTGCATCGAATCCAGTATCATCATCATGAAGCAAAAACTTATTTTCGCCAGTAACCTTCCAAGTTTGTCTACCATCTTCAAAATTAAATGTATAACTTTTAAATGGATTATCGAAATAAGCTACTGTGCTTAGTTCATGATATAATTCATCTCTTATTCTATTAATGGCCATTGTACCACCTCTTTGAAGTGAGTTATAATTCTATTATATAAAATTTTCCAATAAATTGGAGCGATTAACATGAGAAAAATCATACATAATATTTTTTTATTATCATTTTTATTTATTTCGGGCTGTAATCAGGAGGATGACATGAATAAAGAAATTGAAAAGAAAGCTTCAAATGTAGCAATAGAATATATAAAAATGGAAGAAAATAAGGATTTTATTGTTACAGCCGTTCAATTTGCAGATGCTGAAGGAGTTGAAACAGTCTTTGTAAAAGGGTACATTAAAGGCGAAGAAGAGAATAAGATGTTTGTTACCGTTCATTACGGAGACGATTATAGAGTCTCTGGTATCGGTGAAGGGGTAGAAGAATAGATTGGATTTTCAATCATAAAATGAGACTTTCAGAAATGAAAGTCCTTTTTATGGTATTGAATATTTCACGTATAGGCGGTAAGGTAGGTTTTTAGCTAGAAAAGTGCTATTCTACCTTTACCCATCACTTTTACAAAAATATTAACCATATATGCAGATTTACTCGTCGTTTTCCGTAATTTACTCGTCACCATTCCAGAAATACTACCATATTTCCAGCTGAAGCCAATTAAACACCCTCAATTCTAGCCAACCCCACCATCATTTACTTGCCAGTTCATCGAAAATACTTTCCAAAATCCAACATTTACTTTCTAAAACCCAACTAATACTTTCTTTTTTCCAACCATCTCCTAAAAAACAAAAAACACCAGCATCCATGCGGTGTTCTTCATTTAAACAAACGTTTGATTAAGCTCTATTTGCTGCTCTGGCGCAGTTTCAGCTTGGTTGCGATCACTACTTGCTTCGCGATTTTGCGTTCGGTGATTCGTTCGACCAGGAGATCAACAGCCGTCTCACCCATGACCTCTGTGTATACCTTCACCGTGCTAAGCGCCGGGAAAATGTACTTTGAGACGCTGATGTCATTTACCCCGATGATGCTGACCTGCTCCGGGACGCGGATGCCGTGCTCGTGCAGGGCCTGGAGGCTGCCGATGGCGATGGAGTCGTTGCCTGCAAAGAAGGCGCTTGGCAGGGAATCACCGAGCTCTGCAATGGCTTGGGACATCATGCGGTGGCCATCCTTTACAGTGAATGATCCGATGAATATGGCGTCCTCGCGCAGCATGCCTCTTCCAGACAAGTACTTGATGAATGTCTGCTCGCGCTGATCGTCAAGTGTTGTGCTGTGCTCGCGGTAGGTTTCGCGTCCGCCGATGTAGCCGATTTGCGTGTGTCCTTTTGCGATGAAATGGTCGAGGACGCGTTCTGTTGCCCGTTCGAAGTCGACGATGACTGAATCGAATTTTTCCGGATCCGGACTTGAGTCGACGAAGACGACGTTTCGCGCTGCTTTTTTGAATTCCTCTGCCTGCTGGTTGCTGAATTTGCCTACTGCGACGATGCCCTGAAGCTGATCCTGGTTGATCGCTTCAAAATCGTCGTAAAAATAGGTCGCAAGCTGAAGGTTGTGACTCTTCGCCCGCTCCTCGATACCGAGCCTGATCGACATGTAGTAAAGATCGTTCAGCTCCTCCTGCTCTGTGTACCAGTGCACGATGGCGATCTTTGGAACGAGGCTTTTCTTTGTTTTTCTTTTTTGATAAGACAGCTCCTCGGCCACTTCGAAAATTCGCTTTTTCGTTTCGTCTCCAACGGATAGCGTTTCGTCAAAGTTCAGGACCCTCGAAACCGTCGCAATGGATACACCCGCTTTTTCAGCTATATCTTTTATCGTAGCCGCCATATACCGTAACCCCTTTGTTAAAATCAGAAAGTTTTCATATCCTTGTCCAGCTCCACCGCCTAACTCCTCGGTCAGTTCCTTAACTGCCTGTCGGAGCTGACCAGGCGGTTCCGCTTTTCTATATAAGTCCGAATGTAAATGATGTTCTGGATCTGTATGCCTCATGTGCCGCAAGCTTATGTGTCGGCAGGCCTGGGATCAGCAGTGATTCCGGAATGCGCTGTGTCTCAATGCAGACTGCCGCATATGGCCCGGTTGCCTGACCCGGTTTTAATGGATGATCGGTATCCATTTTATTCGCCATGTAGATGACAGCTGCTGGATCTGTTGTCTGCACAACCATCTTCCGTCCGCTTTCCTGCTCCTCTACTGACACTTGGTTGAGCTCACTTTGTTCAAATAGAAAAAGATGGTCAAAACCGTTTCCGACCTTGTCGATCTGCTCGTGGTCAGACTCTGCTGCTTCTCTTAATAGTTTACCAGTTTTCAGGTCAAACGGGGTTTCTTTTGCAGGAATCCATCTGCCTGTTGGAATCGAATCGTCATCGAATTCAGCGATGGCATCACTTTTCATTGTAAGAGAGTGATTCAGTACGTCCCTTCCGCTGTCTGCTGATAAATTAAAATAAGTGTGGTTTGTCAGGTTGAGCCATGTATTTTTGTCCGAGCGCGCTTCGTAATCAATGGTGAAGGTATTGTCACAGTCCAGACGGTATGTTACCTGTACATCAAGATTTCCAGGATAACCGCCTTCCCCATCCCTGCTGAAATGCGTGAGGATCACTTCTGCTGAATCCTCATGCCGAACGGTTTTTACGTTCCAGAAAACCTGGTGAAAGCCATGAGGACCACCGTGCAAATGATGTACTCCTTCGTTTGCCTCAAGTCTGTACGGACCAAGCTTTGCATTTGGAACCCGTCCTGCAACGCGGCCGATCAGTGCTCCTAAATAATATGGATTCTCGATATACTGCTCAGCATGGTCATAAGCTAAAACAACATTTTCAAAGTTTCCGTTTTTATCAGGCGCCATGATCGACGTGATTGTTCCGCCAAGGTTTAAGAAGCTGACCGAAAAGCCCTGGCCGTTTTCAAGCGTATATTTTTCAATGTTTTGCTGCGGGTGTGTGAGTATCGTTTCGTGAAGGATTTTCATTTTTATCGTTCCTCTCTCTTTTTAAACTCTGGATAAAATGACTAAAATGATTATTCCCTTCATTCGTTCTTTTAAAAACTCCCGCATCCTCTAATACTCTGCTGAATTTTAATCCTACTTCTTTTTTCAGGATTCCATCAGCCGTTTCTTTTTCAAACGATTGATATTTCGAGATTAAGTGCTGAACCCATTCCTCATGGTGCGCCGGGACTTCAGCCTCTTCCCCGAGAAGGAATGCTTCAATTTGCTGAAGCTCATGTTTAAGACGCTCTGGTAGGACCGCCAAGCCCATGACTTCAATCAGTCCGATGTTTTCTTTTTTAATATGATGCAAATCTGCATGGGGATGAAAAATCCCCATCGGGTGCTCTTCGCTCGTTCGGTTGTTGCGGAGGACAAGGTCAAGCTCAAAGCAACCGTCTCTCATTCTTGCAATCGGCGTCACCGTTTGATGGGATTCGTCTCTTGTAAAAGCAATAATCTCTGCTTCTTCATTGGAATAGGTTTTCCATGTATTCAGCACGTGCTCTGCTGCTGTAACGAGCGCCGCTTTATCTGATGATCGCAGTCTCAGCACCGACATTGGCCATTTCACCTTTGAGAAGGCTACCTCAGGAAAGCTCTCAATCTCAAACTTCTCTTCATCAGGAGCTTCCGCCATCGCAAACGTATACTTGCCCGCTTGATAGTGATCATGTGAGAGAATCGATCCGCCGACAATTGGAAGGTCTGCATTTGAGCCGATAAAATAGTGAGGAAACTGCTCAACGAAAGCAAGCAGTCTCCGAAAGGCAGCTTCATTTATTTTCATGTCTCTGTGCTCGCCGGATAACACGATGGAATGCTCATTGTAATAAATGTAAGGCGAATATTGAAAATACCATTGCTCATTTTCAAGGTTCAGCTCGATTACACGGTGATTCGATCGTGCAGGATGACCGATGCGGCCGGTATAGCCTTCGTTTTCCGCGCAAAGAAGGCACTTCGGATACTTGCCTGCCGATGTAACGGCCCGCTCCCTTGCGATATCCCGGGGGTCTTTTTCAGGCTTTGAGAGATTGATTGTAATATCAATCTCCCCGTATTCAGTCGGCGTTTTGTAATGGATGTTTTTCGCGATTCGTTTTGTCTGGATGTAATTGCTGTTCTGGCTCAGCTTGTAAAAGTAATCTGTCGCAATTTCAGGTGATAGCCCGTAGTACTCTCCAAATGTTTGCTGAATCGCAGACGGTTTATCAAGAAACACATTCATCAGATTGGCAGACAGCTTTTCTTTTTCATCAAAGGTTCCTTCAATGATTCCTCGTTCAGCTGTCTGCTCGACTATAATATCCAGCAGGTCCGGTATGGAAAGCAGCAGGTCCGGCAGGTCACATTCTTCATAGGCATCAATCCCAAGCAGACCGAGAATCTGGTTTCGGGCATACATCCGGTCTCTGTCAGTGATGAATTTTTTCTGGATGGCTTGCTCAACTAATTGATTGACGAATGAAGAATTGTTCATCTGGAATCCTCTCCATATCCGTTTGGTTTTGTTTGGTGCCAATTCCATGCATCCTGCAGGATCGTTTTGATATTTGTGCGGGATGGCTCCCAGCCGAGAATCGCTTTTGCTTTTTCGGATGAAGCGACAAGTGTGCTCGGGTCGCCTGCACGTCTAGGTGCAACCTCTGCAGGAATCGGATGGCCCGTCACTTCTCTTGCTTCCTTAATCATTTCATTCACCGAGAAGCCCTGGCTGCTGCCGAGGTTCAAAATGATGCTTTCGCCTTGTCTGCTTAAATAGTTCAGGGCAAGCAGATGGGCGTCGATCAAATCTTCTACGTGGACGTAATCCCGGATGCATGTGCCATCAGGCGTTGCATAATCATCTCCAAAAACAGAGATGTGCTCTCTTTGTCCTAATGCAACCTGGAGAATAATCGGCACTAAATGGGTTTCAGGTGTATGATCCTCGCCGATTTCAGCTGCGGCTCTTGCTCCCGCAACATTGAAATAGCGCAGGGATACATAGCGGATGCCGTATGCTTGCTCGCACCAGCGCATCATTTTTTCCATCATCAGCTTTGATTCACCGTATGGATTTGTAGGATTGGTGAGTTCGCTTTCTGTAATCGGAATGTTCTTCGGCTCACCATATACGGCTGCTGTCGATGAAAAGACGATTTCTTTCACACCGTGCTTCTGCATCACTTCCAGCAGAACCTGTAATCCGTAGACATTGTTGTGAAAATACTTGAGCGGCTGCAGAACGGATTCTCCTACTAAGGAGTTGGCTGCGAAGTGCAGCACCTGGGTGATTTCTTCTTTTTCAAACACGCTGTTTAAAAATGCCTGATCTCTCAGGTCGCCTTCGTAAAAACTTGCTCTCGGATGGATCGCTTCTTTGTGGCCGGTCTGGAGGTTATCGACCACGACAACGTCCAATCCCTGATCTGCTAATTGATAGACTGCATGTGAGCCGATGTAGCCGGCTCCGCCAAGAACTAAAACGCTCATATATGAACCCCCAATTCAATTTCGCATGCTCCGTCCCCGATGTCTGCAATGTAGAAGGACGCTTCGCAGCCGACCGCTTTTAAATAAGATTGACCGACTTCTTCAAGAAAATCACCGACACTTCCGCGTTCAACAATCGCGATGGCGCATCCCCCAAAGCCAGCACCTGTCATGCGCGCACCGATAACGCCGTTTTGCTTCCATGCAGCCTCGACAAGTGCATCGAGCTCTGTACCTGTTACCTCATAATCGTCCCGCAGCGAGCGGTGGGAAGCATTCATTAATTCACCGAATGTATATAAGTCGTTCTTTTCAAGAGCTTCAAGTGCATGAATGGTACGCTCATTTTCACTGACAGCGTGACGCGCGCGCTTTCTAACGGTTTCATCAGCAATGGAAGCTGCGTATTTATCAAACGTTTCCATCGACAGCTCGCCAAGTGACTGAACTGGTACCTTATCCTGCAGGATTTTCAGAGCATCTTCACATTCCTGACGGCGTTCGTTGTATTTAGAAGCGGCAAGCTCTCTGCGTTTGTTTGTGTTCATGATCACGATAACGTGCTGCTCTAAATGGATGGGAGCGTAGCGGTATTGCAAGGTCTGACAATCAAGCAGTATGCCGCACGCTTTTTTCCCCATGCCGATGGCGAACTGATCCATGATCCCGCTGTTGACGCCGATGTATTGATTTTCAACGATTTGACCAAGCTTGACGAGCTCAATCCGGTCTATTTTCAGATCAAAGAGGGATTCAGCCACAACACCTGTAACCAATTCAATGGAGGCGGACGATGATAAGCCCGCGCCATTTGGGATGTTTCCATAGATTAAGAGATCAAGTCCCTCTTCAATCAAATAACCTCTCTGCTTTATAGCTGTGATCATCCCTTTAGGGTAATTCGCCCAGTCGTGTTCTGTTTGATAGTCCAAGTCATCAAGGGAGCACTCAACAATCCCCTTATCAGGAAAATTCACCGAGTACATGCGCAACAACCTGTCTGAACGCTTTGCGGCAAGCGCGTAGGTTCCGTATGTTATCGCACATGGAAATACGTGGCCGCCGTTGTAATCTGTATGCTCTCCAATCAAGTTAATGCGCCCCGGTGCAAAGAAACTGCGATATTCCCTTCTGCCGAACTTTTCCCTGAATAAGCCTTCTAATTCCCCCGCATTCATGATGAGTGTCCCCCTCGCTCCATGATTTTCGTTTCAAATGGCTGCAGCACTTCCCCTTCGAAAGCTGCTTCCTCGTGGTTGTGGTTCATGACAATCACATGCCCCGCGCGTTCAACTACTTCAACTCCAGGCTCGCTCTTGATGAAGGAGATGCCTGATTCGTTTAAGATGGTTAATGCTAAATCAGAAAGGACGCCTGCTTCAGCACCTGTTCCAACGTAATACGCTTTTCCGTTTCCATACTCATTGACTGTTAAGGCTGCATAGTTTTTATAAAAACGGTCGCTGTAGGAAAAGAGAGCATCTGCGGTTGTTGTGCGGATGAGATCTCTCCACACCTGACCCTGAGCCTCTTTCTTGCCGTCTTTTGAAAGGATTGAAACGTGCTGGCCCGCATGAAGCGATTCGGCTTCATCGATTTCAATGCCGAGCAGTTCTTTTAATTGATAAGGCGATTTGTCGCCGAATGGAATGTTGTTGTCTTTGTTTTTCATGCCGGCACGGAATGAGAAGATCACGGTGCCTCCCTTTTCTGTGAAGACTTTTAATCTTGCAGCAAGCTCTTCGTCTACGAGTGTTAGCACAGGCACAAGAACAACTTTATAAACTGAGAAATCATGGTCGTATTTGAGCACGTCCACGGGTACATTCACATCATGGAACGGCTGGTACAGGCGCATTAATTCGTTCGTAAATTCAAGCTGTGAGCTTTGCTGCTGAATGCGCATCGACCAGATGTTAACAAAATCATACAGCACGGCTACATCTGATTTGATTGGTGCCTTGAACACTTCTTCATGCTTGCGGACTTCTTTAAACACTTCCTGAACTTCGTAAAATTTTCGTGAACGTGTATTATCAGCATCGATAATGCCAAGGCAATACTGCTCTGCCCCTCTGTTCATGCCTCTGAAGCGGAAGTACAGCATGTTGCTGCATCCGTGCGCAAATGCGTGGTACGACCATAATTGCGCCTGGCCAGGTCTTGGAAGATAGCCGATAATGTCATGACCCTGTGCCCCCATCAGCTGTTCAACGATCCAGAAGTTCTCGCGTTTGATGCCGCGGATAAATCCGAGCGTGAACGATAGGAAGGCTGGTGTGACTGGCTCTGTCAGGCCGCCCCAAACCGGGTAATTGTCGTAGGACACGAAATCCAGGTCTCTTGAAAACTCGTTATGGTCGAACCATTTTCCGAAGAAGCCGCCCGGGAGATTTGTTGTAACCTCCTGATGAACTCCCTTTAGCTTTTTTACTAGATTCAGATGAGTCTTCGCGAACTCGCTTAGAGACTCGCTTCTGAATCTTGCCCAGTCGAGCATCATCGCCGGGTTATGAACCGTGATTGTCGGCTTTGGAACAGGAATTTCATCGAAAGCGTTATACGTCTGTCCCCAGAAAATCGTTCCCCAGCGCTTGTTCAGTTCATCAACCGATTCATATTTTTTTGCAAGGAATGTGTGAAAAGCTTCTCTGCACTGACCGCAGTAGCACATATCGCTGCCTTCATGGCCAAGCTCGTTGTCGATCTGCCATGACACGATGCCGCTCTCGTTTTGATAGTGAGTGACCAGCTTTTCGACGATTGCTAAAGAATAAGTTTGATAGTTTTTAGAGTTATAGCAGTACTGTCTTCTGCCGCCGAACGATTTAGGATGGCCGTTTTCGTCTTCGAGCAGAATATCAGGGTGTTTTTTTACGAGCCAGGCAGGGAACGTTGCGGTCGGTGTTCCGAACATGACGGCGATACCTTCTTTCTTAAACCGGTTTATGACTTCGTCAAAAAAAGAGAAATCGTACTGCCCTTCTGAAGGCTCCATTAAGTGCCAGGCAAATTCGCCGATGCGCACCATGTTGACGCCCATTTCCTTCATCTTTTCAATATCTTCGCCGAACAGGGATGGATCCCAATGCTCTGGATAGTAATCAACGCCTAAATACATGTCTCATCCCCCATTTTTCGTTAAGTGGAATACGCTTGATTGGAAATCTCCGCCGCGCTCTGCATGATTTTTGTTCACTCCGTTGTATTCAACCGGAAGCGAAAGCCCTCTTTGCATCAATTCATCCCCGGCAAACGCCTGATCAGACCCGTTCACATGGTAGGTGCTGTTTGCATCAAGCCCCGCTAGCTTCAGCGTCTGGATTTTCTTCGGATTTGGCGTAGCCAGTACTTGATACCATCCGATGAATGCTTCTGTCTGATCTTTAGAGACGACCATCCACGCTGTTTCGTTCGATTCAAATGGGCTGATCAATCTGTAAAAATCGCCGTTTCTAATTAGTGTGCGATGTGATTTATATGTTTCGATCTGACTTTTTACCTCTGCTTTTTCTTCATCGGTCATTTTGCTCGGATCCAGCTCATAGCCAAACGTTCCGAAGTATGCGGCATCACCGCGCGCCTTTAAGGAAGTTCTGCGCAGCGTCTGATGATTTGGAATATCGGAAACGTGCGAGCCGATGCTGTAGATCGGATAGATAAAGGAAGATCCATATTGAATTTTCAATCGCTCCACCGCATCCGTATCGTCACTGGCCCAAGCCTGAGGAGCATAAAAGAGCATTCCGGCATCAAAGCGGCCTCCGCCTCCTGCACATGATTCAAACAGCACGTCAGGATATTTAGAAGTCAGTCTTTCATACAGGTCGTAAACCCCAAGAATGTATCGGTGGAAAAATTCTCCCTGGCGATCCTGTCCGAGTGCTGCGGAATACGCTTCCGTAATGTTGCGGTTCATATCCCATTTGATATAGCTGAGCTTTGCTGATTGGATAATGGAAGAGATTCTCTCAAACAGATAATCCACCACTTCTTCTCTTGTATAGTCGAGCACCCACTGATTGCGTCCGTATGAAATCGGCCGCTCAGGATCATGAATGACCCAGTCCGGATGCTTTGAAAAAAGATCACTTTCCTCTGAAATCATTTCAGGCTCAAACCATAGGCCGAACTTCAGCCCTTCGTTTCGGACCGCCTGTGACAAAGCGTCAATTCCGTCCGGCAATTTGTTTTTGTCCACAAACCAGTCGCCGAGTGACGTCGTATCATCGTTCCGCTTTCCAAACCAGCCATCATCCAAAACGAATAACTCAACACCGAGCTCCTTGGCCTGCTTTGCAATCGCGACGATTTTTTCTGCATTGAAGTCAAAGTAAGTGGCTTCCCAGTTGTTGATGAGCACAGGACGCTCTCTTTTTTGCCAGACAGTTGCAATGAGATGCTCTCTAAAAAGGTTATGAGTAGACTGTGTAAGACCATTCAGGCCCTTATCAGAGTAGGTCATGACTACCTCTGGCGTATGGAACGCTTCCCCAGGATTCAGGCGCCAGTTAAACTGAAATGGATGTATACCCATTTGAATTCGCGTTGTATCATAATGATCAACCTCAGCCTGCGCTAAAAAATTGCCGCTGTACACGAAGTGAAAGCTGTAAGCCTCTCCGCTTGTTTCTGTAGCATTTGAACGTTTCAGCGCCATAAACGGATTATGATGATGCGAGCTTGCTCCGCGAATACTTGAGATCGATTGAATGCCAGTTTGAAGCTTTCGTTCTTTTACATGTCTCTCTCTTGACCATGTTCCGGCAAGATGAACCATTGTAAAATCATGATCGCCGAGATCGAGTGACATGCTCATCATTCTTTCGATGTCGATCGGCTGCTCTCCCTCGTTTTCTAGGCTTGCATGACGTGTAATTGAAGAAGTGTTTTCAAAAATTGTATAGGAGAGTTTGAGCTTTAAATCTCTCAATTTATCAAGTAAGGTAATGACGAGAGTGCACGCTGCTCCAGCATTGGCAAACGTAGCCGGCATGCCGGGGATGCGCTCTTTTCCATCTATCACTTCATAGGATGAATACTCAAATTTGCTGACAGAGCTTCCATTCGGATGCCGCAGGGAAATTGCCGGCTCTCTGAAATCACTCGTTCCGTAAAGCGGATATTCCTGACAAACCGTTTCAAGTGAAAAGGCAGGATCATTCTTTTCAGGATGACAGCTTGCCGCAGTCGGAATATGATAAGCGGCAAAATGAGAGAAATCAGGCTGATGGTTCAGTTTTTTTCCGTAATACAGCTGGCCAAGCTCCCCGTTTTTCATTACATGAAAAAGATAGCTGACCGTTTTGTTCGTAAGATGGAATTGGTTGCGTTCTTCATTTATGAATATAGGCATCGCAGCAAGCTCCTTTAGCCAAGATTTGGTTCATCCACAAGAGTGATGGAATGGGCATCTGTTCCTTCAAGCTCGATAAGTAAAATCTCATTCTTTCCTTTTTTCAAAAGAGGACCCGGCAAGTAAAGACGTTTTTGAGGTCCTTCCGTTACCCAGTAGCGGCCAAGGTTAAAGCCGTTCACCCACACATTTCCTTTCATCCATCCTTCAAGATCAATAAATGTATCGGCAGGAGCTTCAATCGAAAGTTCACCTTTGTAAAAGCGCGGGAAGCGTTCATCTTTTCCTTCAATGAATGAAATGGCTTCTGCATCCGGATCAAGCAGATAAACCTCCCAATGGAACCAGTACTGATTGCCGATCCAAAGGTTATCAATGATGCCCTTTTTATCCTTTAAATGCTTGCCGTAATTGACGCGGCCCATATTTTCAACAAAGATTTCAAGGATGTTTTCCTTCTCGCAAAATGGCAGCGTAATCATTTTTTCCGCATCATTGCGGTAAACTGTGCGTTCCAACCTGCCGTTAATGTAAATAAACGCTCTGTCGCGGATTGGCGTGATATCCATTTCAAGCTCGCCTTGCTTTGTGATCGTTGTTTTGTAAAGGACATAGCCGTAGTTCTGATCCAGCTCTTCCATTGATTTTGGAGCAATAAGCGTTTTCGGTGTTTTTTGTTTCAGAAAATCGAACACACTCATTTGTTCTGTAAGCTCTACAGTTCCATAGTGTTTCTTTTCAGATGGGACCGGGTTTTCTTTTGGAACATCCGTATATTTAGAAAGCACCTGCTTAACAGCATGGTATTTTTCCGTCGGGTCACCCCATTCTGTCAAAAGCGCGTCGTAATCATAGCTTGTAATCGTCGGAGTGTAGAATTCGTAATGATTGGCCCCGTTCATATACCCGAAATTCGTTCCCCCGTGGAACATATAAAAGTTAACGGAAGCCCCCTGTGCCACCATTTTTTCATATTCTGCCGCAACATCGGCAGCCTCGCGGGTATGATGCTTTCCTCCCCAATGATCGAACCAGCCGATCCAGAATTCTACACACATCTTTGGAGAATTCGATCGAAACGTTTCGAGTGAAGCAAAGGCTTCCTCAGAGCGAGAGCCGAAGTTCAAGGTTGTCACTGCATCTTGCATGGAGCCATGCTGAATGAACTCTGGTCCGTCTGAGGTGAATAGCAGGACGTTTATTCCTGCCTGTTTAAAAAGCTCTGCCGAAGCATTCAAATACTTAAGGTCATTGCCGTAAGCGCCATATTCATTCTCCACCTGTACGGCGATAACAGGCCCGCCGTTTGATGTTAAATGCGGCACGATTTTTGGAAGCAGGACGTTAAAATAAGAGCGCAGATGCTCAAAGAAGACAGGATCCGAGCTGCGGAGCGCCATTCCCGGCTCCTTCAGCAGCCACCCTGGAAATCCGCCGAACTCCCACTCTGCACAGATGTAGGGAGCCGGTCTCAGAATGACATACAGCTTCAATTCTTCTGCTTTTTTAATAAAGCTTTCCAGATCTGCCAAACCTTCAAAGTGAAATTCACCCTTTTTCGGTTCATGGACATTCCACGGAATATACGTTTCTACCGTATTCATGCCGAGCTGCTTCAATTTGAGCAGCCGGTCTTCCCAGAACTCCGGTACAACCCTGAAGTAATGAATGCTGCCTGATAAAATTTGAAACGGCTCATTATTTAAATAAAACTGGTTCCCCTTTGTTGTCAGCATCTTTTTTCCCCCTATTTCATGGCACTTCCGAGCATGCCTGAGATAAATTGCTTCTGCAGTACTAAGAAGAAGATAATGATTGGAATGGTTGCGATGGAAACACCCATCATGACTTGACCGTAATCAATGTATGAAAGACCCATTAAGCTTGAAAGAGCAACTGGGAACGTGTACATACTTGCATCGTTCAACACAACAAGCGGCCACATAAAGCTGTTCCACTGTGTCATAAACAGGAAAATCGATGCTGCGGCAAGTGCAGGTCGCATAGATGGCGCTACTACTTTAAAGAAGATTTTCAGTTCCCCTGCTCCGTCAAGACGTGCTGCTTCAATCAGCTCTGTCGGGAATGCCAGGAAGTTCTGTCTCAACAAGAAAATGGCAAATGGATAGCATAGCTGCGGAGCAATAACCGCAAAGTACGTATTCAGCAAATTCAGCTCAGACATCATGCGGAAAAGCGGAATCAGTGTTGCCTGATATGGAATCATCATGGACAGCAAAAACGCCGTAAAGATAAAGTTTCTTCCTTTGAATTCAAATTTTGCAAGAGCGTATGCAGCAAGCGAACATACTGCGAGCGCTGCGACTACATATAGAAGGGATACAAACAGCGAGTTAAACATAACCTGCGGAATATTAATCGATGCATTCAGGTTTTGGAAATTCGTCATCAGCTGATCGCCAGGCGTCAGTGTCGGCGGATTTGTAAACATCTTTCCTGAATCATTTGTAGCGCCGATGAACATCCAGTAAAACGGGAAAATCGAGATGATCAGAAAAAGCATTAATAAACTGTACATGCCAAGCTTCTGCGGTATTTTTTTGCTTCGCTTCTTCTTTGTTTCGGTTAGGAAATTCGTTTGAATTCGGTTGCTCGTTTCTGCATTCATTATCTATCACCTGCCACTTTGAATTGAATGAACGTTAGGATGCCTACTAATACCACAACGATGTATGCAATGGCTGATGCGTAGCCGAACTGGAAGAATTCGAATCCGTTTTGGTAGATGTACAAGCCAAGTGTCATCGTAGAATCAGCCGGTCCGCCTTTTGTTAAGTTGAATGGCTCATCGAATAGCTGCAGCGTACCGATTGTTGATAATGTTCCAGCAAACAGAATAACCGGCTTCAGCTGCGGAATGGTAATGTAGAAAAACTGTCTGATCTTTCCTGCACCGTCTAAAGAAGCAGCCTCGTACATATCGTTTGGAATGTTTTGAAGAGCTGCAAGAAAGATAACCATGTTATATCCCGTCCATCTCCATGTCATCGCAAGGATGATGGATGCTTTTGCCCAGAAGCTGTCTGACAGCCATGGGATCGCTTCCATACCTAAAAATCCAATAACTGTATTAATAATTCCGTCCTCCTGAAGCATGATCGAGAAAAGGATGGAGTATGCCACAAGCGATGTGACTGCAGGAAGGAAAAATGACACTCTGAAAAATCCTTTTAAGCGCAGCAGTCCGCTGTTCAGCACGCTTGAAAGCACAAGAGCCAGAATCAGCATGATCGGAACCTGAACGATAAAGATAATAAACGTGTTCATAAGGGCTTTATGGAAAATTTCATCCTGGAATAACGTGACGTAATTATCCAATCCAGTAAAGATGTATTCCCCTGCCTCAAAGGTTTGAAAGCTTAATAAAAGAGAAGAAAAAATCGGATAGACAGTAAAAACTATAAAGAGTATAACTGCAGGGGCGATAAACATATAAGGAAATAAACGTGTTTGACTCATGCAAAATCCCACCTTAAATTAGGAAAGGGCTGAATTAAATTCGGCCCTTTCTGTTCATTTTTCAATGTTATTTAATTCTGTTCTCTAAACGTTTTTGCGCTGCTTCGTATGCTTCTTCCATCGATACTTTGCCGCTGACTGATTCAGACTGGGCTTTGATTGATTCATCCATTGCCAGTGAATAGTTGCCTGTATAGTTAACAGATGGAATGCTCTCCATTTGCTCTGTGAACGTGCTCCAGATCGGCTGTCCAGAGAAGAACTCCTGCTCTTCAGTGAAGATCGGCTCATCATAAATCGTGTTAAGTGTCGGGAATAAGCCGCCTTTCATTGCTTCAAGCTGTGTTTCTTCATCTGTTGAGAAGTATTCCATGAACTCATATGCCTCTTGTTTTTTGTCCGTAGATTCCATGATGACGTAGTTGCTTCCTCCAAGGTTAGAAGCACGGTTGCCGCCTTCTTCAAATGCCGGAAGTGCAATAACGCCCCACTTGCCTGATGTATCTTTACCTTGTCCTGTGATTGAACCTGAGAGCCATGCCCCGGATGGTGCTGCTGCAACCTCGCCGCTTACCATGGCACTGATCCATGCATCCCAGCCGACTGTATTTTTCACTAAGCCTTCATCTTTAAGCTGCTTGATCACTTTTGCAGCATTCATTGATTCTTCTGACGTTAAAGCAAGCTCTCCTTTATCATCAAAGTAAAGGGAACCCTGCTGATTCATCATCATGCGGTAGAGTCCGTCGTCACCGTTTAAATCAAGGCCAAGCATTGGTTTGCCTGTTTTTTCTTTAATGACTTTTCCCGCTTCAACAAATTGATCCCATGTTTGAATGTCTTCTGCTTTTACGCCAGCTTCTTCAAAAATATCTGTGCGGTAAAAGACGCCTGTCGGTCCGCCGTCAAACGGGAAGCCTACCACTTTGTCATTCACAGTTAAAAGGGCTGTTTTACTTGATGGAAATTTATCTTTATGCTCCTCAAAGCCGTACTCAGATAGATCTAAGAATGCTTTAGGATAAGATTCTGCATATCCCTGAATGCGGTCATCTTCGACAAGGACGATGTCAGGAAGACCTTGTCCGCCCGCCTGCAAGCCTGTTGTTAATTTCGAATAAACATCTTCTCTCCCGATTTCTACAATTTCAAGCTCAAAATCAGGATTATCTTTCTTATAGCGCTCGGCCGCTGCCTCAAGTACAGGAACGTTGATGTTCCAAGCCCAGGCCGTCAATTTTTTGTCGTCTTTACTTGTTTTTTCAGAAGATCCTCCCGAACAAGCAGAGAGCATGCCGATGATTAGAACCAGACTAATCAAACCCATTACCTTTTTCATGTTTTACCCCCTATAATCTTAATCAAAAGATACTGACCGCAAAAAGTGAAATCGTTTACATAAACAATAATAGAATAATAGTCAGAAAACTTCAAGTAAAATTTAACTAAAAGTTTTTTTATTTTTTACCTTTTATTTTACTTAAATAGTTCTCACATAAAGAAAAAAGCGCCGAAATATGCATCCGCGCCTTTCTATCATCGTATTCTTCTAATTTATTATTTTAAAAGCTGAATTATTTTACCATATTCTTTTTACTTAAATTCCGGTTATGAAAGATATGTGTTTTACTTCATTCAATCTCGATTTTTGTTGAAGGCTTCTTTGGAATTGTGACCTTTAACACACCGTTTCTGTAATTTGCTTTTAAATTTCTTTTTACAGCTGACGGGGGAATCAGTATTGATTGTTTGCCGTTTTTCTTCTCATTCTTATCTGATTTTACTGTAATAATCAGTTCTTCTCCCAGAATCTCAAGCTTTATATTCTCTTTTTCGATTCCGGGCAGTTCCGCTTTCACAATAAATGCTGCGTCTGATTCGTCGGTCACAACCGGAAATCCCCTTGGGGCAAATGACTGCTTAAAATAGTCATCGATGCTTCCGAGCAGGGTATGCTTTGGGCGCGAGACAAAAAAATCATTGATCATTTTCATCGGATCTTTTCGATTTGAATCCATGTTCAATCCTCCTGACATACGTTCATTTCTATCTCAATATCATATGTATCACCTTGCCAGTTTGCCTATCCGCTTAAAAAGTTGTTTTGTTTTAAATCTGAAAGAGCATAATACGAAGTAATAAAAGAAAAACTAACTTCAGAAAATTCAAAATAGTTTTACTTTAATTCTTTTAAGAAAGCGCTTACTTATACAGACACCATAGCTCACAAGCGCTCAAACCCGCGCCATGCCTGTTTGAAATCCTTGAAACAAAGGGAATAGTTTGTTAGGTTAAATAACCATAGGGCTGAACGGATTGCAATTTTTTGGTTCTTATTACATGATCACTTTAGTCAAAGGAGAGATTTGGTGGAAATCGGAACAATTTTATCACTTGGAATTTATTTTGTCGGCATGCTTCTGATTGGTTTCTATGCCTTCAAAAAATCAACAAATGATGTATCTGGCTACATGCTGGGAGGACGCGGGCTTGGACCTGCCGTTACTGCTTTGTCAGCAGGTGCATCTGATATGAGCGGCTGGATGCTGATGGGTCTTCCTGGTGCAATGTATACAACCGGATTATCAAGTATGTGGATTGCAGTTGGTTTATCCATAGGGGCTTATTTAAATTATATTCTTGTAGCTCCTCGCCTGCGTACCTATACAGAGGTAGCAAACGACTCCATTACGATCCCTGATTACTTCGAAAACCGCTTTAAAGACACGTCACGCATGCTCCGGTTTGTTTCTGCAATCGTTATTGTTATATTCTTCACACTTTACACATCTGCAGGATTAGTATCAGGAGGACTTTTGTTTGAGTCAGCCTTTAAAACGGATTACCTGTTTGGTATGCTTCTTACAGCCGGTGTTGTAGTGGTATACACTCTTTTTGGCGGATTCCTTGCCGTCAGCTTAACTGATTTTGTACAGGGCATCATCATGTTCCTTGCGCTGATCCTGGTGCCGGTCGTAGCCTTTATGGAACTTGGAGGAGTGGGGCCTGCATTGGACGTTGTCCATGAAATCGACCCGACATACATGGATATTTTTAAAGGAACATCTGTTATTGGTATCCTCGGGTTTTTAGCTTGGGGGCTTGGATACTTTGGACAGCCTCACATTATCGTTCGTTTTATGGCGATATCGTCTATTAAGGAACTAAAGCCTGCTCGAAGAATTGGCATGGGCTGGATGATTATCTCGATTATTGGTGCGATGCTGACAGGACTTGTCGGTATTGCCTATATTAATCAGACAGGGGCTTCTCTTGCAGACCCTGAAACGATCTTCATCAAATTTTCCCAAGTGCTTTTCCATCCGTTTATTACAGGGTTCCTGCTTGCAGCAATCCTTGCAGCGATCATGAGTACCATTTCGTCACAGCTGCTTGTTACAGCGAGCGCCCTGACAGAGGACTTTTATAAAACGTTCTTCAAGCGAAATGCCTCTGATAAAGAGCTTGTTCTCGTTGGAAGACTCGCAGTCTTGCTTGTTGCAATCGTAGGTGTCCTGCTATCCCTGGAACCAAGCGACACTATCCTTTCCCTGGTCGGATATGCTTGGGCTGGATTTGGTTCTGCATTCGGACCAGCCGTCCTCCTCAGCCTATACTGGAAACGCATGACAAAGTGGGGCGCGCTTGCCGGTATAATCGTCGGTGCTGTTACCGTACTGATTTGGGTAAACGTACCTGCACTGAAAGAATTTATGTACGAAATGATTCCTGGCTTCTTCTTAAGTTTACTTGCTGTTTACGCTGTCAGCTTAATCACAAGCAGACCTTCAAAGAATGTTCAGAATACGTTTACTGAAATGGAAGAAGTTTTAGAGGAAGAAACAAAGTAAGAAACGATAAAACGCTTAGGAGATTGTATCCTAAGCGTTTTTCTTTTGTTCTTTTTTTAGACTAGCGAAGGAAAAGATCATGGATGCCAGACTGATTACAAACAAGATGCCGGTTAAAAGTAAATACGCATGGCCACCTGGACTTACCTCATAAAAAAGAGCTTAAACAAACGTTTGTTTAAGCTCTTTTCCCTTCTATTAAAGCGTTTCTGACGTTGTTTTTGCTTGAAGGTGAAGCAATAAATAATCCGGTCCGCCGCCTTTTGAATCTGTACCGGACATGTTGAAGCCGCCGAATGGCTGGTATCCAACGATCGCCCCTGTACAGCCGCGGTTGAAATACAGATTTCCGACATGGAAGTCTTCGCGCGCCTTCTCAATGTGATCACGGTTGTTTGTAAGGACTGCCCCTGTTAAACCGTAGTCTGTGTTGTTGGCAATTTCAATCGCATGGTCGAAATCTTTTGCTTTCGCAAAGCCGACAACCGGCCCGAAGATTTCCTCCTGCATCAAGCGTGCTTTCGGATCAAGATCCGCAATGATTGTAGGCTGAATGAAGAAGCCTTTCGAGCTGTCTCCTTCTCCGCCTGCAACAAGCCTGCCTTCTTCCTTGCCGATTTCGACATAACTCATAATTTTATCAAATGCAGCCTGGTCGATGACAGGACCCATGAAATAAGATCCGTCTGCTGTATCGCCGACTGTCAATTCTTTTGTTAACTCGATTGCGCGATTTAGAACCTGATCATACACATCCTCAACGATAACTGCTCGTGAACATGCCGAGCATTTTTGTCCAGAGAATCCAAATGCAGATTTCACGATTGATTGTGCAGCTAACTCTAAATCTGCGTCTTTATCAACGACTATTGTATCCTTGCCGCCCATTTCAGCAATGACGCGCTTCAGCCAGATTTGCCCTTTATTCACTTTAGAAGCACGCTCATAAATGCGTGTGCCTACGTCTCTGGATCCTGTGAAGCTGATAAAACGGGTGCGCGGGTGATCAACTAAGTAATCGCCAACCTCAGCGCCGCTTCCAGGCACGAAATTTAAAACACCTTTCGGAAGTCCCGCCTGCTCCAGAACTTCTGCAAACTTAGCCGCGACAACTGGAGTAGTTGAAGCCGGTTTTAGTAACACAGTGTTTCCTGTTACGATTGCGGCAATTGTCGTACCTGCCATAATCGCAAACGGGAAGTTCCACGGGGAAATAATAATCCCTACACCCAGAGGAATGTAGCTGTAACGGTTATATTCACCAGGACGGCTCTCAACCGGCATGCCATCCTTTAATTTCAGCATTTGACGGGCATAGTACTCAATGAAATCGATCGCTTCTGCAGTATCAGCATCCGCTTCATTCCAAGGCTTGCCTGCTTCTTTCGTTAAAAGCGCTGAAAACTCATGCTTGCGGCGGCGAATGATCGCAGCTGCACGGAAAAGAATGTCCGCACGAACTTCCGGCTTTACTTTGCGCCACGTGTTAAATGTCTCATCTGCCACTTGCATCGCTTTTTCGGCTAACTCCCGGTTCGCCTTCGAAACGCGGCCAATCACCTCTTCTTTATTTGAAGGATTCACAGAAACAATTTTATCCTCTGTGGAAATGCACTCTCCGCCAATAACCAAGTTATAATCCTGTCCTAAGTATGACTCGACAAGCTTCAAGCCTTCTAGGTAGGCTTTCTTATTCTCTTCTGATGAAAAATCAGTAAATGGTTCGTGTTTGTACGGTATCATGATTCTAATTCGCCTCCCTGCAAGTATGAAACGTTTCCCCACCATTCTAACGAAAGAGGCGGAAACTTTCAAACTATGATAAATAGTCACAATATTAAGTTTATTAAGTTTCGCAATTTTATAGAGTTTTCTATTTTCTATTTTTTTGTGAGCGAATGAATGCTTTTCTCAATATAATGGAAGTGAATTTGGGTTATCATACGCACTCTTTGAGTACCTAAATCCAGGATTTAGCCTGTGTAGGGGTATCATACGCACTCTTTGAGTACCCAAACATAGGATTTAGCCTGTGTAGGGGTATCATACGCACTCTTTGAGTACCCAAACATAGGATTTAACCTGGATAAGGGTATCATACGCACTCTATGAGTACCTAAATCCAGGATTGATCCTGTATAAGGGTATCATACGCACTCTTTTAGTACCTAAATCCAGGATTGAACCTGTAAGGGTATCATACGCACTACTTTGAGTACCCAAACACAGGATTTAACCTGTATAGGGGTATCATACGCACTCTTTGAGTACCCAAACATAGGATTTAACCTGGATAAGGGTATCATACGCACACTATGGGTACCTAAATCCAGGATTTAGCCTGTATAAGGGTATCATACGCACTCTATGAGTACCTAAATCCAGGATTTAGCCTGTATAGGGGTATCATACGCACTACTTTGAGTACCCAAACACAGGATTGATCCTGTATAGGGGCATACGCACTCTTTGAGTACCCAAACACAGGATTTAACCTGTATAGGGGTATCATACGCACTCTTTGAGTACCTAAATCCAGGATTTAGCCTGTATAGGGATATCATACGCACTCTATGAGTACACAAACACAGGATTTAACCTGTATAGGGGTATCATACGCACTCTATGAGTACTCAAACACAGGATTTAACCTGTATAGGGGTATCATACGCACTCTATGAGTACTCAAACACAGGATTTAACTGGTCCCAAGTGCTGCTAGAAAAGGGCCATTCTTGTTTGCTTTATGATGTTTTTGAAAGCACACACTAAAAAAAGGCCACCCCACACATGTGAGATGGCTAATCAATTATTGATAAATATGAACGGTCGGCTTTTCCTGTCCCGGCTTACGAACGATCAGCGCCTCTTGGCCGCTTGTTGAATTGATGTTTACTTCAACTGAAACGTAATCAGGGAAATAGTCGACCACTTTACCTGTGACAAACTGGGTAAAGGCAATGACTTCTGATTTTCCGTAGAATTGCATGGGTATATCAATCTTCAATTCTTGCATTTCTTCCCCTTTGTAAAACGCTTTGCCGATAACGCCTGTGTAGTTAGGGAAAAATTCGTCGATGTCCTGTTTGAATCGTTCAAAGAGATTGGCATCCTCACGATAGTCTTCCGTACCTTGAGGTGATGGGAAAAAGACGTATTCCTCATCAATGCTGTTCCATTTGCCGATTTGATTGCTGCCGCCGTCTACTACTGTGCTTGCGATAAAGCTTCCAGGTACAATGGATGACTTCGGTGCTTGCTTGTATAATGCAATGACAACTGGTACATTTTCTAGGCCTTTTTGGCTTCGGACGCGCTTAATGACTTCCTCAGCCATCTTTTTTCCCTCTGCTTCAAGCTTCTGCGGATCTATTACATATTCACGCTGCGGTTCACCAACCGCTTCACGGTAGTAATGAACCGAGTTTAAAGCAAGTCCAATGACAACTCCGCCAAGCTCGACTGTATTTTCGCCTTTACGGACTAAGTAATTGTGTTCAAGCATGTGTGCTAAGTAGATTGGGCTTTTTTCATTTTGCTGAATATAGTCGCCTTCAGTGCTTGCAATTGGGTTCAGACCCTCATTTTTAAAGGTTTCCTTATTCGCTTTTGCTTTATCTTGCGCTTCTTTCAATTTGTCCCCTTCAAGTTTGCGGCTAAGCCACTCCCGAACGGTCTTCTCATCAAGATACTGTCCCTCCTGATAAAGATGATTGTCAGGAGAAAATTCGTCCTGCGCAACTCTCATCAGTCCCGTTTCAAACTCATCGATGTCTAAGCGGGTATTGATGTTTTCAGCGACAAGTCCTCTTGCTTTTCCTTCTTTAAAAGGCAGGATCATTTTATAGTAGGAGTCTGAAATGTTGTATTTCGGAATAATCGCTTTTTCGGTTGATTCATCTTCTGTTTCCCGCACGATTTCCTCTTGATCACCAAAGCTGGGTGCGCAGGCTGAAAGGAATAAACAGCCTGCGAGCAGCATTACCATTACTTTTTTCAAGTCGGAATACACCTCTTATTTTTTTAATTCCTCAAGCAGTTTCTTCTCATTCCAAATTTCTATGTTTAACTCTTGAGCCTTTGAAAGCTTGCTTCCTGCATCTTCTCCGGCAACGACTAAATCTGTTTTTTTACTGACGCTTCCGGCTACTTTGCCGCCAAGCGCTTCGATTTGGTCTTTTGCTTCATTTCGGGAGAGCTCTTCTAGTTTTCCAGTCAAAACAACCGTTTTGCCTGCAAAGAAGGAATCTGATTCCTCTGCTCTAACAAGCTTCGGTCCTAAGTATGCCATATTGACTCCGTATGATTTCAGCTCAGAAATCAGCTCATTCATCTCATGCTGTTCAAAATACGTCACAACGGCATCCGCCATCTTATCGCCAATTTCATTAACCGCAATAATCTCATCTCTTGATGCTGTTTGCAATCGTTCCATTGTCTCAAAATGCTGAGCAAGCGTCTTGGCTGCCTTCGCTCCTATGAAACGGATG
Source organism: Bacillus sp. V2I10 (assembly GCF_030817055.1). NCBI lineage: Bacteria > Bacillati > Bacillota > Bacilli > Caryophanales > Bacillaceae > Bacillus > Bacillus sp. V2I10. Next base: position 5,380,892 of record NZ_JAUSYV010000001.1, read on the forward strand.
CCAAGTCCGAACAGCAATCTCTCAAGTGAGCTTTCTTTTGAGTTTTCGATTGCCTGAAGCAGGTTGTCCACTGATTTCTCGCCCATCCGCTCAAGCTCAAGCAGCTGCTCGCGGGTCAATTTGTAAAGATCGGCAACATCCTTAATCAGGTTTTCTTTGAAAAGCTGCGCAATGACACGCTCGCCAAGTCCATCAATGTTCATGGCATTTCTTGAAACAAAATGAATTAATCCCTCGCGAATCTGAGCCGGGCACTTCGGATTGATGCATCTGAGCGCAACCTCGCCTTCGATCCGGACAAGCTCGCTTTCACATTCAGGACAATGGGTCGGCATTTTGAACTCTTCCTCATCGCCTGTGCGGTGCTCGAGCAGCACATTGACAACCTCGGGAATAATGTCTCCAGCTTTTTTGATGACGACATAGTCTCCTAGACGAATGTCTTTTTCACGAATTAAATCTTCATTATGAAGCGAAGCGCGTTTCACCGTTGTACCAGCCACACGTACAGGCTCCAAAAGGGCAGTTGGAGTGATGACACCTGTGCGCCCGACTGTTAATTCGATGTCAAGCAGCTTCGTCATCACTTCTTCTGCAGGAAACTTGTAGGCAATTGCCCAGCGAGGACTTTTAGCTGTAAAGCCAAGCGCGTCCTGCTGTTCAATCGAATCAACTTTAATCACGATGCCGTCAATTTCATAAGGCAGATTTGCTCTTTTTTCCTGAAATGATTCAATCAAAGTAATCACTTCGTCAATTGATTCGCATCTGCGGCGCTCTGTGTTCGTTTTAAAACCAAGCTCCTCAAGAGCATCAAGTCCGGCACTTTGAGTGGCCGCTCCTGTTTCTTCACCAAGGTCTGCAATACTATAGACGAAAATATTCAGATTTCGTTTCGCCGCAATTTTAGGATCAAGCTGTCGAAGGGAGCCTGCTGCCGCGTTGCGGGGGTTGGCAAAAGGCTCTTCTTCCAGCTGAATTCTTGTTTCATTTAATTTTTCAAAAGATGCTTTTGGCATGTAGGCTTCGCCGCGCACTTCGATTGAAAGATTTTTCTTTAATTTAAGCGGAATGGACCGGATTGTTTTTAAGTTTTCGGTAATGTCTTCGCCTGTTGTGCCGTCGCCTCGGGTTGCACCTTGTACGAATGCACCGTTTTCGTAGCGGAGGGACACAGCAAGTCCATCAATTTTCAGTTCAACCATATATTGAACATCATCGCCGACTGCCTGTCTCACACGGCGGTCAAAATCTCTGATGTCCTGCTCATTGAAGGCATTTCCAAGGCTTAGCATCGGTTTCTTATGCTGCACCTTTTTAAATCCTTCGAGGATATTGCCGCCGACACGCTGCGTTGGGGAATCAGGTGTCTTCAGTTCAGGAAACGATTCTTCAATTTCGATTAATTCATGAAGAAGCTGATCATATTCAGAGTCAGCCACAGTCGGTTTATCAAGGACGTGATATTCATAGTTGTATTTATTTAATAATTCATGCAGAGTTTCTGCGCGTTGTTTGGCTGCAGTCATTTCCATCCGGGGTCCATTCCTTTCTTGTAACGGTCTACACTTTTTGAATCGGAGCAAACTTGGCAAGCAGTCGTTTAATGCCTACCGGGCTTGGGAATGCAATATCAAGCTCTTTGCCTTCTCCTTCGCCTTTTACACTGACAACTGTGCCGATTCCCCATTTTTTATGCTCCGCTTTATTGCCGACAGACCAGGCAATTTCGTCTCCGCCTGTTGAAACCGCAATCGGTCTGTTGACCTGAGGCCGTCTGTCAGGACGGGTTTTCGCAGCAAATGGAGAAGCGCTCTTTTTCACTTCATTTAAATTCTCCAGCAGTTCAGACGGAATCTCTGATATGAAACGGGACTCAGGATTCATGCTTGTGCGTCCGAAAAGAGTTCTCATTTTAGCATTTGTAATGTACAGTTCTTTTTCAGCGCGGGTAATGCCGACATAAGCAAGACGTCTCTCTTCTTCCATTTCCGCTTCTTCCATAAGAGAACGGCTGTGAGGGAATACCCCTTCCTCGACACCCATTAAAAAGACTACCGGAAACTCCAGTCCTTTTGCAGAGTGAAGAGTCATCAGCACGACGGCTTCTTTAGAGGCTTCCTCGTCTTCATCTAATTTATCAATATCAGCAACTAAAGCCAAATCGGTTAAAAAGGCAACCAAGCTTTTATCTTCGCTGTTTTTCTCGAAGTTTTGCGTAACAGATAAAAACTCATCAATATTCTCAAGACGGCTTTGTGCTTCGATTGTCTTTTCTGTTTTCAGCATTTCGCGGTAGCCTGTCTTTTCAATCACTTCCTCAGCAAGCTCAGTGACAGACAAGTAATCCTGCATGTTCGCAAGGTTGCGGACAAGCTCTCGGAAATCCACCATCGCACTGACTACACGCGCGCTTACGCCTGCAAATTCGATTTGCTCAATCGCACCGAACAGAGATAAATCATTATCAAGCGCATACTGAGCAATCTTATCGACTGATGTGGCGCCTACACCACGCTTAGGCGTGTTGATAACACGCGCTAAGCTGATATCATCATCCGGATTGGCAATCAATCTTAAGTAGGCAAGGATATCTTTAATTTCTTTTCTGTCGTAGAACTTAATGCCGCCGACAATGGTGTAATTGATATTTGATTTGAGCAGGATTTCCTCAATAACACGGGACTGTGCATTGGTGCGGTAGAGAATCGCAAAATCAGATAGCTTTCTTCCTTCTGAAGAAACAAGCTGATTGATTTTTCCCGCTACGAACTGCCCTTCGGCTGATTCACTGTCAGCGCGGTAATAGTTGATTTTCTGTCCTTCATCATTTTGCGTCCAGAGATTTTTCGCCTTGCGGTTCATGTTGTTTTTAATAACTCCGTTTGCCGCTTCCAGGATACGCTGTGTGGAACGGTAATTCTGCTCAAGCAAAATCACGCTCGCAGTCGGGTAATCCTTCTCAAAGGAGAGAATGTTCGCGATATCCGCACCGCGCCAGCGATAAATAGACTGATCGGAATCACCGACTACACATAGATTTTGGAAACGTGATGCAAGCATTTTAACCAATAAGTACTGCGCTTTTATTCGTATCCTGATACTCATCCACATGGATAAACTGAAATTTGCGCTGGTAAAACTCAAGCACTTCAGGAACACGCTGAAAAAGCTGAATCGTTGTCATGATCAAATCATCAAAATCAAGCGATTGGTTTTTCAGCAGCTTCTTTTGATAATCCTTGTAAACATCGCTTGCAACCTGCTCGTACATGCCGCCTGCTGTCTTTTCGAACTCATCAGGCGTGATCAGTTCATTTTTCGCTCCGCTTATGCTTCCTAAAATACTCCGCGGGTCAAACTTCTTCGGATCGATATTGCGTTCTTTCAGAATGGATTTTATGACAGAAAGCTGGTCTGTCGTATCGAGAATCGAGAAGTTTCTGCTGATTCCGATCCGGTCGATATCTCTTCTTAAGATACGGACACACATGGAGTGAAAGGTCGAGATCCAAATATCATCAGCGCCGGGTCCAAGCAGTTTTCCGATTCTTTCTTTCATTTCACGCGCCGCTTTATTTGTAAACGTAATCGCAAGGATGTTCCATGGCGCTACGCCTTTTTCAACCATTAAGTAGGCAATTCTTCTTGTGAGCACACTCGTCTTGCCGCTTCCTGCTCCGGCCATTATTAAGAGCGGTCCATCTGTTGCCTTGACCGCTTCTTTTTGCATATCGTTTAAACCATTCAATAATTGATCTGTTAAAAATTGCACGTTCCGGGCACCACCTTATCAAACATATGTTCTTATTTTATCTCATATCCTGAGTTAAATGCAATTACGAAAAGCGGAAGCGCCCGTTTACCTCCGAAAGCCAGATAAGAGTCCGGCGAAAAGTCCGGGTTTGACTTTTTTGCCGGATTTGTTCTGGCCGAGGAGTTGGGCGATGGAGCTAGACATAAATGCGCTAAAATTTATTCATTCTTTTCCCCAAGGTTTTACTGCTTTTACTGTTTTCAAAGCTGATTCAAAATCATCATAGATAACATTGCCGACAACCACAACATCGGCATATTCAGCCATTTCAGCTGCCTGTTCAGGCGTTTTAATGCCTCCGCCGTAAAATAGTTTGGTAGAGGATAAGACAGAGCTTGCAGCCTGTACTACACTTACGTCTCCGTAAGTTCCGCTGTATTCTAGATAAAAGATCGGCATATGGAACATGTTTTCAGCCATGCGTGCATACGCCATGACATCATCTGCTGATAACTCCGTATTCGCCTCTGTCAGTTTTGCCGCTTTGCAGCCACCATTTAAAATACAATAGCCTTCAACAATCAGCTCATCCCAGCTCATGATCTCACCGTATTCTTTTACAGCCTCGTGATGCAGTCCCATTACCCACTTCGTATTCGTGCTGTTCATAACGGACGGGATAAAATACAAGTCAAATCCCGGTATGATCGACTCAATTTCTGACACCTCAAGCACACATGGAACAAGATATCTTCTGATTCGGGACATTAAGTTTAACACATTATCCATCGTCACATTGTCGCTTCCGCCGACAATGATCGCATCTGTTCCTGATTCGCATATTATTTCTAGATTTTCATCGCTTATTTCTTTATCTGGATCGAGTTTGAACACATGTTTCCACTCGGTAACTTCATACATGGTCTTTCCTCCTAACAATCGGGTTCCACCTGAAACATTATATCAAATTAACGCCCTGCAAAAAACGCACAGGTGCTATGAAGGTTTTGACAATCTGTTCACCAGTTTGATTTAAAAGTGACTTAATTCATAATTCAAAACCATATTGAAGATAATAATTTAAAAAAACAAAGGAAAAAAACCTTGAATGGAAATAAACCTATTTGCTCATCTGAGCTCGGAACACTGTGGCTAACCTACCAGGAAAAAACACTGATCCTGAGAATATTAGAATATTTCCTGGAAAAAGCTGATGATCAGCAAGCCCTGAATATTATGGGAGGTTTATTGCAGGAACTCAATCATTATGTGATCAAAATAGAAGGCGTTTTTGAGCAGGAAGGTGTAGTCATTCCTGATGGATTTACGAAAGAAGATGTCAACTTAGAAGCTCCTAAGCTTTACGACAATGGATTTGATATTATGTTTCTTCGTATTTTAAAAGAAATCAGCATGGGTATGTACACCCTTAACATGAATATGGCGTACAGTGAAGATGTGATGTCCATTTATGAAGGATTAACGACTACCACCCAAAAGGTTTATAAACTGGCTACCCATTATTTACTTAATAAAGGCATTCTTACTCTGCCGCAAAAAGTGACCATGCCGAAATCAACCGAATTTATAAAAAGTAAAAACTATTTGAATGGATTTCGTTTCTTTAGTGAAAATCTCGGGCTTTAAACAACATTGAATCGGCAATCTTCATCACGGAAATCGAAACAATTAATATTGGCATGCAGCTTATTTGCACAATGTGCTGAAAACAAAGAAGTTAGACAATATTTCGCAAAAGGAAAAGAACTTGCCAAGAAACAAATAAAAATTTTCGAAGAAATTCTCCTCGACAGCGATGTACAGTTCTCAGCTTCTTCGGGAAGCACAGTAACTGATTCGATAATCCCTGCATTTTCTGAAAAGCTAATGATGTTCTGTATTTATCTCCTTAATGGGTTTGGGCTTGCAGGAAGCAGTTTTGAAATGATATATCCATGAAAACAGCATTGATAAAAAAGGAATAAAAATTATGATTAAAAATGGCTGGATGGAAGAACCGCCGCAAATGGAAAACAGGACAAGACGAAAAAGCAGGCACCGCTTCTCATCATTTATCAGATAAATAATAAGCATTGTGTTAGTTCAACACGAACCTACAATGTAGAGGGATTCATTTTGAATATTCTTGTCAGCTTACTCTCAATTTTACTTGAAATCGTTATTCGGGCAGCATTCTTGGTTAATGAAACTTCTTCTAGATTTAACTCATTTTTCAGAATGCCATCTTTAACATAAGCGCGGAGTATTCTCACTTTCACATGGTTACAAGAAAGCGGAAGCGTCAATGCCCGCTCCGCCAGAAAAGTCCGTTTTGATTTTTTTGGCGAATCCGTTCTGTCCGAGGATCTAGGCGCTGAAGCTAGTCATGGATCCTTGAGATTAAATGAATTCTGATCCTTTAGAAAAGGTGAGCGTTATTTTATACTCGCCTTTTTATTTTTTCCGATCACTAAATAATAAAAGGATAAAATCATAGTGATTTTATCCTTTCTAATCGAATCCCGTTAAATCAAGATTCCTTTGTTTCCTGTGTTTGAATGCGTTCAAGCGCCATTGTGTAGGCGTCGTTGCCATAGTTCAGGCAGCGTTTTACGCGTGAAATGGTTGCAGTGCTGGCACCTGTTTCGGTTTCAATTTTATGATAGGTAAACCCTTCGCGCAGCATGCGTGCTACTTCTAAACGCTGGGCAAGTGACTGGATTTCGTTCACTGTGCATAGATCATCGAAGAACCGATAGCATTCTTCAAGGTTTTTTAGTGATAAAACAGATTCAAATAATTGGTCGAGTTCTTTTCCCCGTAATTTTTCCCAATTTGCATCTTCATTCTCCTTTTATGAAAATTAGTGGAGTGAAACGTGATTTTCTAGAGCAGGCACTATGTTAATCCAGGTTTTTCCCGGTACAAATCCGACTGGCTCTCCGTTTAAGTAAGGGAGGATTCTTCCGTTAATATTTCGCCATTCCACCTGGCGGCTGACGCCTTTTTGCAGCAGGATTCCTTTGCCTCCGGATGTTAAGTCAATCGCTCTTCTTCCATAGTCGTCAATCGTTTGATGCTTCATTTCAGCGATAAATAAATTATCAACTGCGATGGCTTCTCCTGTTTCCAGGTCTTTTGTTTGTTCGTTGTTGCTATATCGTAAGTACTTCTCTGTTTGTTTGTCGTATTTATATTCTGAATTCCACACATCTGACTGATCGTAGCGGACAATTGCTTCTAAACCTGAATCACCTTTAGGAGCTTCTTTTGCGCCAGCAAATGGCAGGGGTTTTGGCTGCTTCGTCAGGTCAATTCCGTTCAGCTCTGCACCTTCTTTTATATTTTCAGCAGAGATATAAGAATTGTGCGGCGCTTTTCTGAAATCAGCTCTCCAAAAGAGTGTGCCGTCATAAAACAAGCCATTCAAATAATCATGTTTTCCATTTTCAAGCGTTTCTTTAGCCTGTGGACTCCAGCCATGGCTAATAAAAACCGCATCATAGCCGGTGCTTAAGTCAACATAATATTCTCTTGCGCTTCTTACAGGACCGATTTCTGCTGGCTGATTGCTCTGATAAATAGCCAGGAACCTGGTGATGTTTCCTTCCGATAAAACCTCGTATACGATATCAGCCTGTTGTAGTCCAGACTGCGGACGGGCTGCCGGATGATTGTTAATCATCACTGCAAAGGCACGCTGTCCTTCTTTCTCATCTGAGCGCAGACCTGTTAATGGATAAATGTTTTGCTCCACAATAGGCGCAGATGTTTCTTCCTCTTTTACATCATCCGTTTTAGGGCTGCTTTTTTCTTCTTGGTTACAAGCCGTACACATGGCGAGCAGGATCAAGGCCATGAACAGCCGTTGAAGATTCTTCATGTTGTTTTTCACGATTGACACCTTCTGCTTACTTTTATATTTTAACGCATTATCGATGGAAAGAGTATTATTTTTTTAAGCACATCATAGATGCCGACTGGAGTAATCCTGATATACGGCAAATGGGTGGATGATAGGAAAAAAAGTGAATAAACCGGATCGCCGTGTGTATATCCTCTCTCTTTCAGCAGGTGCTTAAATCTTTCCTCTTGTTGAACAACTAAACTAAACTCTTCATCTGATGCTCCTCCGCAAAGTTCAAGAGGTAATTCATGCAGAACTTCTCCCTTTTCTGCAAGGACAATTCCGCCTCCAAGCTCCTTCATCCTATTAAATGCAGTGATCATATCATGCTTGCTTTTCCCAATCAAAATAATATCGCCTGTTGTTGAATAAGAACTTGCCATACCGCCGAGCGAGGCGGCGAAGCCCTTGAGCATTGTGTTGATCCGCCATTTACCTTTCTTATCAATCAAAGCAAGAAAGCACTCATCATGTTGGCTGCCAAGCTCGTCAAATGAATTGTCGATGGTGATGCTGTACGGTTCCATAATCACATCATTCTTCATTTGAAGACCAAGCGGCATTGAAAACTGAAGGTCATTATAGGACAAGGACCATTCGATCTTCATTTTTCCGAATCCGGCTTTTTGCCAATTAAAATCTCCGAAGCGTTCAGTTAGCAAGCCGTCTTTTCTCAGCCACCTTCCTTTTGAAAGCACAGAAACAGGGGATGGATTTTCGACTGATTCCAAAATATTCAGGTTAGCCAAACGCCCTGGAGCTACAACGCCTGTTACATCTTCCATGCGGTAATACTTGGCCGGATTAAAGCTTGCCATATGGTAAGCATCAATTGCCGGAATATCCCGCTCAATGGCCATTTTTATCATGGAATCCATCATTCCGTTTTTATAAAAATGCGGCGTTGCCCCGTCGGTAGTGAAAAAGAAATGATCATAGTGGCGAATCTCTTTATCACGGATGCCATCAAGCAGCTGCGGCAAGTCGGGCCGGATCGAGGAATGTCTGAGTGAAACAGTATAGCCGAGCATTAACCGCTCAAAAACATCATCTCCTGTCATCGCTTCGTGGTCGCAGTCGGCCCCGAATAATTTCATTTTATTCAGAGTGTTTGCCGATGCTCCGGGAAAATGTCCTTCGATCCGTTTTCTCATCGCTTTCATCTCAACAAGCCATGACAGCATCAAATCATCATCCGAGAGCAGCTTAGGCCACCCCGTTAATTCTCCGCCTTGAATAACATATTCATGTTCCATCCATTTTTTCATAAAATCGAGAGATAAATATTCATGCTCATTGGGAACTTCAGTCTGAAGATCAAAACGGCTCCACCATAAATACTGCAAAGGAAGCTGATTTAATTCACAAATTAAAGTAAGCGCTTTCTTTTTATCGGACTGAAAAAGCAAAAATAAGTTGTCGCATATAAGTGTCGTTGTACCGAATTGTGACACATACTTCCCAAAAGAATGGGGATTATAAAGTTGAAATGGGTGAGCATGAGGTTCAATATATCCCGGTACAATAAAACGATTTTCGCAATCGGCGATTTCTGATTGTCCGCCGTCAGGAAGTTTATCGCCAATATAAACAATCCGGTCATCTGAAATCCAGATGTTGGCTTTGACCCATCGTTTCAGATAAGAGTTCAAATACATCCCATTTTTCAAAACAAGAGCAGGGGGCTTATGGCCCGATGCCGCTTGTATGTGATGCCTGATCTGCCGGACTTTCCATTGTGCATGTAACTTGGGCATTTCAGACCCTCCCTAAATTTCTTATCTTATATGTTAACATATGTAATCGTTTAACGCAGTAAAGATTTACTGTATTTTCAAAAAGAGGAGGAACTTATTATGAAACCGAACATCGGCATTGTAAACGGACTGATCCGAATTACAATTGGACTGTTTTTACTATCATGGGCTTCTGCAAAATATACAAAAAAACCGTGGAATGATTCTCTTCTGCTCATGATGCTGCTTGGTGCAATGAAAGTTGGAGAAGGCATTCTCAGATTCTGCCCTATGGTATATATGTATAAGGAATACCGGAAAGAGGATTTGGAGTTTGAGGATGAGACTTATAATCCATCATGATATTGGAAAGGCCACGTAGCCGGAGATCATTATTTAGCCAAAATCTTCATTTTATTAGCCGAAATTCATAAATATTTAGCCGTTTCACAGGTTTTTCTAGCTGTTCTTGAGTTTTATTTAGCCAAATCATTTTTTGGTACTATCCGTTTGACTGCTTTTAAGCAATTGTTTTGTCTTAATAGCGAAACATCGGTTTTATTAGCTTATTAGCCGAAGCCCTGTGCCCGGCCGCCATAAAAAAAAGACTCTCCTGCATCAGGAGAGTCTGCTAAGAGGTGAACATCATGATCATGGAATATTTAACCGATATGACATTCGTGCTTGCTTTGCTTATCGGCAGTATTGTTGCCTTAATGTTTGTCTATGTTAAGAAAAAACGTGTTTAGTCGCTTTGGCTCCGATGTCCTTGCGGTAAAATAGAGCAGGCGATGCTACTTCAGATACATACTCATACACTTGAGTCTGTGCTTCAAGCAAATCGCTGCCGTATGCAATAACAGCTAAAACCCGTCCGCCATCCGTTACAAATTCATCCCCGCTTTTCTTCGTCCCTGCGTGGAAAAGCGCACCTTGTTCAAAGCTTGAACGAAGCGTACCGATTGCTTCGCCTTTTTTATACTCATTCGGATAGCCATTTGAAGCAAGGACAACTCCCATTACTGCTTCCTTGCGCCATTTGAACTCTGCTTTTTTACCATCTAAAATAGCAAGCAATGTTTCAATCAAGTCTGATTCTAAGCGCGGCAGAACAACCTGTGTTTCAGGATCGCCAAAGCGCGCATTAAATTCAATGACTTTTGGACCTTGCTTCGTTAAGATCAATCCTGCATATAAAATCCCCGTAAATGGAGTTCCATTGTCAATCATGCCTTCAGCTGCCGGCTTTAACACTGTTTCAACAGCTTCCTGCACAACTGCATCTGAAATTTGAGGAACCGGAGAGTAAGCACCCATTCCGCCAGTATTAGGACCTTCATCATGATCGTATGCCCGTTTATGATCCTGCGCAATCACCATTGGATAGACAGCATCACCGTGAACGAAGGCCATCAATGAAAATTCCTCGCCATCTAAAAATTCTTCGATGACAACCGAGCTGCTTGCCTCGCCGAACTTGGCATCTTCAAGAAAATCATGCAGACAGTCGATTGCTTCCTCTACTGTCATAGCGACGGTTACCCCTTTTCCTGCAGCAAGTCCATCCGCTTTTATGACGATTGGAGCTCCTTGTTCAAGGACGTAATTCTTCGCTTCTTCAAAAGAAGTAAACGATTGATACGCTCCTGTCGGAATGTTGTTTTTCATCATTAATTCCTTGGCGAACTTCTTGCTGCCTTCAATGAGGGCAGCTTCCTTTGTTGGCCCGAAAACCTTCAGTCCCGCTTCTTGAAACGCATTGACAACGCCGTTCAGGAGCGGAACCTCAGGACCTACGATTGTTAGCCCCACCTTATTTTCTTTTGCAAAAGCAACGAGCTCCTCTGTATTCTGCTCATCGATTGCAATAAGCTCGGCAACGCTGCTCATTCCATCGTTCCCTGGAGCAACAAACACTTTCCGAGCGAGCTTACTCTGTGATGCCTTCCAGGCGATTGCATGTTCACGGCCTCCGCGGCCAATGATTAGAATGTTCATCGTTACCAGCTCCTCACTAGTTTAATGTTTAAAGTGTCTAACTCCTGTAAATACCATCGTAATGCCGTATTCATCTGCTTTTTGGATGGAATCCTCATCCTTAATGGATCCGCCAGGCTGAATAATTGCTGTGACGCCTGCTTTTGCAGCTGCTTCAACTGTGTCGTTCATTGGGAAAAATGCATCTGATCCCATTGCACTTCCTTCAGCAAGAGCTCCTGCCTGTTCAATCGCAATCTTCGCCGCACCGACACGGTTCATCTGACCCGCACCAACACCGACTGTCATCTGATTTTTCGTAAGAACGATTGCGTTTGATTTCACATGTTTTACGACTTTCCATGCAAGCTTTAAGTCTTCCCACTCCTGCTCATTTGGTTCACGCTTTGTAGGGATCGTGATTTTCGCATCATCAAAAGAAAGCGCATCTTCATCCTGAACAAGCAGACCTCCGTGAATCGAAGTGATTTGCTGATCCTGTTTTTCCGCACCTAACACATCTAATGTAAGGAGTCTTAAGTTTTTCTTAGACGTCAAAATCTCTAATGCTTCTTTATCAAAAGAAGGAGCAATGACAATCTCAAGGAAAATTTCATGTAATTTATGAGCTGTTTCTTTATTCACTTCATGGTTTAAAGCGATGATTCCGCCGAAAATCGAAGTTGGATCTGCTTCATATGCACGCGTGAATGCTTCAAAAATCGTTTCGCCTGTTCCGACTCCGCATGGATTCATGTGTTTTACGGCCACAGCTGCAGGCTGCTTAAATTCTCTTACGATTTGAAGAGCTGCATCTGCATCTTTAATGTTGTTGTAAGAAAGCTCTTTGCCGTGAACCTGCTCCGCTTCTGCAATCGAAACATTGCTCGCTAATGGCTTTTTGTAAAAAGTAGCTTTTTGGTGAGGGTTTTCGCCGTATCGAAGCGATTGTTTTTTCTCAAACGTATAAGTCACTGTCTCAGGGTCTTCCTCGCCTACAGCATTCGTTAAATATTCTGCGATAAGCGCGTCATAAGAAGCCGTATGGCGGAACACTTTTGCAGCAAGCTTTTGCTTCGTTGCAATCGTAACTTCCTTCTCGCTCTTGATCTGCTCCAGAACTTCAGCGTAGTCAGCAGGATCAACGACAACTGCAACATCCTGATGATTTTTTGCTGCTGAACGAAGCATGGTCGGTCCGCCGATATCGATGTTTTCGATCGCATCATCAAACGTGACGTCCTGCTTTGAGATCGTTTCTTTAAATGGGTAAAGATTTACGACAACTAGATCGATCGGCAAAATGCTGTTTTCTTCAAGCTGTTTCATGTGATCTGGATTGCTGCGGACAGCAAGCAGACCGCCGTGAATATTCGGATGCAGGGTTTTCACTCTGCCGTCCATGATTTCAGGAAATCCAGTTACTTCTGAGATCCCTGTTACTTTGACGCCGTTTTGCTGAAGCAGGCTTTTCGTTCCGCCTGTTGAAATGACTTCGATTCCTTGTTCCACTAGCTCTGTTACAAATGGAATGATGCCATCTTTATTTGAAACACTGACAAGTGCGCGTTTGATTGTCATTCTTTACACCTCTAGCTCTCTTTTTTGGAAAAGGGTATTTAGTACGTGCGGATAGTATGTGTGCTCGAGTTTATGAATCTTTGCAGATAACGTATCTAAAGTGTCAGACTCTTCTACTTCAAGCGCTTTTTGAGCAATAATCGGTCCCGTATCCATGCCTGCGTCTACAAAGTGAATCGTAATCCCTGTTACTTTCACTCCTGCGTTAAAAGCCTGGCCAATCGCATCCTTGCCTGGAAACGACGGCAGCAAAGAAGGATGCAGATTGATGATATTTTCAGGAAAAGCAGTGAGCAGGGTATCACCAATCAGCCTCATATATCCTGCGAGCACTACATAAGAAACGTTATACTGCTTCAATTGATTTAGGATGATGGTTTCAAATGCTTCCTTGTTTTTAAATTCCTTCGGTGAAAACTCGAAGACCGGGATGTTTTCTTTTTCAGCGCGTTCAGCGACTTTTGCTCCCGGTCTGTCGCAAACCAGAAGCGCAATTTCCGCTGCCAGTCTTCCGCTCTTCACTTCATCTATAATAGCCTGAAAATTAGAGCCCGTTCCAGAAGCAAATACCGCTATTTTGATCATGTGAGAGAGCCTCCGCCAAATGTGACGCCCTGGCCATCCTTCACACGTCCGATAATATAAGCCTTCTCTCCATGCTTTTCAATTTCATTGATGACATTGTGCATCTGCTTGTAATCAACCGCTAATACAAATCCGACGCCCATGTTAAAGATGTTAAACATTTCTTCCTGGCTGAGCGCCCCTTTTTCCTGAAGCAAATCAAAGACAGGAGGAATCGGCCATGAACCGTAATCGATTTCTGCCCCTAATCCTTCAGGGAGCATTCTCGGGATGTTTTCTATAAATCCGCCGCCCGTAATGTGGGCCATGCCATCTACCTTATACTTTTTCAAAACTTCTAATACCGGTTTCACATAAATCTTAGTCGGACGGAGCAATTCCTCTCCAAGCGTGTGCTGAAGCGGTTCAACTTTCTCTTTTAATGAAAGACCGTGATCTTCAAGCAAAATTTTGCGTACCAATGAGAAGCCGTTGCTGTGCAATCCGCTTGAGGAAAGGCCGATTAATACGTGACCTGCACGGATATTCTCACCTGTGACAATCTCTTCTTTTTCAACAGCGCCAACAGCAAAGCCTGCGATATCATATTCGTCCCCGTCATATAAACCAGGCATTTCGGCTGTTTCTCCGCCAACCAAAGCACAGCCTGACTGCTCGCAGCCGTCTGCTACACCTTTGACGATCTGCTCGATCTTAACAGGCTCTGCTTTTCCAAGCGCCAAATAGTCAAGGAAGAATAATGGCTCTGCGCCCTGTGCAAGAATATCATTCACACACATCGCAACTGCATCTATCCCAATCGTATCATGCTGATCCATCAGGAATGCAAGCTTAAGCTTTGTGCCTACACCATCTGTACCTGATACGAGGACCGGCTGTTTGTAATTCAGCTCTGAAAGATCGAACATGCCGCCAAATCCGCCGAGGCTGCCCATGACGCCTTTTCTCATTGTTTTAGCTACATGCTTTTTCATTCGCGAAACGGCTTCATAGCCTGCTTCTATATCAACGCCTGCCTGCTTGTATGCGTTTGACATCACACATTCCCCCCGCTCTTATTTCGTCAGCACTTCTTCCTTTTCATGAGGCAATTCTGTATCCGGATAAATTTCTGTCGGATATTTCCCTGTAAAACAAGCTAAACACTGTCCGCGGCGCTCTCCTTCATAAGGGCGTCCAATTCCTTCAAGCAGCCCTTCTACACTTAAGAAAGTCAGCGTGTCAGCACCAATAATTTCGCGGATTTCTTCCACTGAATGGCTTGCTGCAATCAACTCTTCTGTTGATGATGTATCAATTCCGTAGAAGCATGGATTGCTGATCGGCGGTGACGTAATGCAGACATGCACTTCCGTTGCTCCCGCATCTCTCAGCATGTTGACGATTCTGCGGCTCGTTGTACCGCGCACGATGGAGTCATCAACCATGACAACACGTTTGCCTTCAACAACGCCTCGTACTGCAGACAGCTTCATTTTTACCCCTTGCTCTCTGAGAGACTGCGAAGGCTGGATAAACGTTCTGCCGACATAACGGTTTTTGATTAATCCAAGTTCATAAGGAATACCTGATGCTTCTGCATACCCAATCGCTGCTGAAATACTTGAATCCGGCACACCTGTGACAACATCTGCTTCAAATGGCGCTTCGATTGCCATGCGTTTTCCAAGATTTTTGCGTGCTGTATGAACATTGATGCCGTCGATATTGCTGTCAGGTCTTGAAAAATAGATATATTCCATGCTGCAGATCGCGCGATTAACGTTCATAGAGAATCGCTCAGAGCGGAGACCTTCATCATTGATGATTAAAAGTTCTCCAGGCTCAACCTCACGAAGATATTCTGCACCGATAATGTCAAAAGCACATGTTTCTGATGCAACAACATAAGAGTCGCCAAGCATGCCGATTGATAATGGGCGAAGACCGTTCGGATCAAGCGCCACCATCATTTCCGTTTCCGTCATGATTAAAAAGGCATATGCTCCTTTGATCATCGTCAGCGCATTTTTAATTTTATCCTTCATTGAGAAGTATCCGCTTCTCTTAATTAAGTGAGCAAGTACCTCTGTATCTGAAGTTGACTGAAAAATACTTCCCTGATTTTCAAGCTGATGCTTCAGGCCGTTTGCATTCACTAAGTTACCATTATGAGCAAGAGCCAGACCGCCGCTTTCAGAACGGAAAAGAAGCGGCTGAACATTTTCAAATCCGCCTCCCCCAGCCGTCGCATAACGAACGTGGCCGATGGCTCCTTTTCCTTGAATATCATTCAGACGGCCGCCGCTGAATACTTCTGTAATCAGGCCCTGCCCTTTTACACAAGTCAGCTTCTTCCCGTCCGTTGAAACAATCCCTGCACCCTCTTGACCGCGGTGCTGTAGACTATGCAAGCCGTAATATGTGATTTGCGGTGCCTCAGAGTGTCCCCAAATCCCGAACACTCCGCACTCTTCGTTTAATCCTCTGATTTCAGCAAGCATGGAATCGCTCCTCTCCAAGCTGTTTCAAGCGCGCTTACCTTCGATTGAATTAAGATTTCGCCTGTTTCATTTTTCACAGTGAATGCTGCATCTTCTGTTACACTTCCGATTAACACAGAATCTGTCATTTCTTCAAACGCTGTCTGGTGTTCAGGCTTTACTGTCACGATAAAACGGGACTGTGTTTCACTGAAAAGTGCGGCAACTGCTTCGCCATTTACTGTGATGTTTGCACCAAGTCCGTTCGTACCGAATGTGCTTTCTGCAGCTGCTACTGCCAAACCGCCTTCAGCTACGTCATGTGCAGATGCTACTAATCCAGCGCGGATCGCTGCTGATACCTGTGCCTGGCGCTCTGCTTCCACTCCAAGATCCATCTCAGGTGCTTTGCCGAAAATCTTGCCGTGAACCATTTTTTGCAGCTCACTGCCGCCAAATTCATTTTTCGTTTCGCCGATCAAGTAGATCAGGTCGCCTGCTGCTTTGAAGGATTGTGTTGTGATGTATTTTGTATCTTCAATTAAACCAACCATTCCAATTACAGGTGTCGGATAAACAGCTGTTCCGTTTGTTTCATTATAAAGCGATACGTTTCCGCCAATAACCGGTGAATTCAGCACACGGCACGCTTCACTCATGCCATCGGCTGCTTTTTCGATTTGCCAGAAAATCTCAGGCTTCTCAGGATTTCCAAAGTTCAGGCAGTCTGTCACAGCAAGCGGTCTTCCGCCTGAGCAGACGATATTGCGTGCAGCCTCTGCAACGGCAATCATTCCGCCAACTTCAGGATCGAGGTAAAGATATCTTGAGTTGCAGTCTGTTGTCATCGCAAGTGCTTTATTTGTATCGCGAATACGGAGAACAGCTGCATCAGAGCCAGGTGCTACAACCGTATTTGTGCGGACCATGTAGTCATATTGATCATAAACCCATTCTTTGCTTGCAATTGTGGGCTGTTTTAAAAGGTTCACTAGAGTTTCCTTCAAGTCACCCACTTCAGGCGCGCTTGCTTCCATCTCCTGAAACTCTTTATAATAAGCCGGCTCTGCAGATGGCTTGTGATAGACAGGTGCTTCTTCTGCAAGTGCATCAACCGGAATTTCTACAACTACCTCGCCTTTATGGAGAAGACGGAGCATTTTATCATCTGTTACAACCCCGATTGCTTTTGCTTCAAGCTCATATTTGTCAAAAATGTCGGTGATTTCTTTTTCACGGCCTCGTTCAACGACTAATACCATGCGCTCCTGTGATTCAGAGAGCATCATTTCATAAGGTGTCATTCCTGCTTCACGCTGAGGTACTAAATCTAAATTCATCTCGATGCCTGAACCTGCTTTGCTCGCCATTTCAGCAGTCGAGCTTGTAAGTCCCGCTGCTCCCATGTCCTGAATGCCAACAAGAGCATCGCATTTTATAACCTCTAGACAAGCTTCAAGCAAAAGCTTTTCCATAAACGGATCTCCTACTTGTACAGCAGGGCGTTTTTCATCTGATGCATCCGTCAGTTCCTCTGATGCAAATGTAGCGCCGTGAATGCCGTCGCGGCCAGTTTTAGCGCCAACATACATCACGGTATTGCCAATTCCTTTTGCCACACCTTTTTTAATATCTTCATGGTTGATTAACCCGACACACATCGCATTTACAAGCGGATTTCCATCGTAAGAAGGATCAAACTGAATCTCTCCTCCGACAGTTGGAATACCGATGCAATTTCCGTAGCCGGCAATACCTGCAACAACTTCTTCAAACAAATAACGGACGCGTGGAGAGGTTAATTCCCCGAAGCGCAAAGAGTTTAATAGAGCGATAGGACGTGCACCCATT
Organism: Bacillus sp. V2I10; assembly: GCF_030817055.1. Taxonomy (NCBI): domain Bacteria; kingdom Bacillati; phylum Bacillota; class Bacilli; order Caryophanales; family Bacillaceae; genus Bacillus; species Bacillus sp. V2I10. The sequence continues at coordinate 5,398,748 of NZ_JAUSYV010000001.1, forward strand.
GAAAAGACATCACGGATGATTCCGCCTACGCCTGTTGCTGCACCTTGATAAGGTTCAATCGCAGAAGGGTGATTGTGGCTTTCGATTTTAAACACAACTGCCTGCTCGTCTCCAATATCAACGATCCCAGCACCTTCACCAGGTCCTTGAAGAACATGCTCGCCGGTAGTCGGGAACTTCTTTAAAACAGGCTTTGAATTTTTATAGCTGCAGTGTTCTGACCACATGACAGAGAAAATACCGAGCTCTGTATAATTCGGCAGGCGTCCCATAATCTTTTCAATCATTGAAAACTCATCATCACTAACGCCCATTTGACGGTAGATTTTCTCTTCTTTAATCATTTGCTGTGTTGGTTCAAGCAGTAGTGACATGAGATTCCCTCCAGTTTTTCACGATCGATTTAAATAGGTTCAGTCCATCCGCGCTTCCAAGCAGTGAATCAACTGCACGTTCAGGATGAGGCATCATTCCAAGAACATTTCCGCGCTCATTTACGATTCCTGCGATATCTTCCAAACTTCCATTTGGATTGTTTTCATATGTGAAGACAATTTGATTGTTTTCTCTTAATCTTTCTAAAGTCAGCTCATCACAATAGTAGTTTCCTTCACCATGCGCGATCGGAACAGAGATGACCTGCTCTTTTTCATAGGCAGAAGTGAACATCGTTTTCTCATTTTGAACGATAAGGTTTGTCGGGCGGCACATGAATTTCAAGTTTTCATTGCGCTTCATCGCACCCGGCAATAAGCCTGCTTCAAGTAAAATCTGAAACCCATTGCATACACCAAGAACCGGCTTTCCTTCTTCTGCAGCTTTAACAACTTCCTTCATGACATTTGCAAAACGCGCGATGGCGCCAGAGCGAAGATAGTCTCCGTATGAAAATCCCCCCGGAAGAAGAATACCGTCAAAACGGCTTAGATCTGTTTCATCATGCCAAATGTACTCTGCTTCTTCACCGAGCTCATCCTTGATAGCGTGGAACATATCAATATCACAGTTTGATCCCGGAAAAACGATGACGGCGAATTTCACTGTGCGACAACCTCCTCCACCTCATAGCGGTAGTCTTCAATGACTGTATTTGCAAGCAGCTTTTCGCACATTTCACGAACAGTCGCATCCAGGTCACGCTCAGTCTTTTCAATCGTAAGCTCCATGTACTTTCCAATCCGAACATCGTTAACCTCTTTGTAGTTCATGCTGTGCAATGCGTGCTGTACCGCGCTTCCCTGTGGATCAAGAACGCTTTCTCTGAGTGTAACGAATACCTTTACTTTGTACATGCTGTTTCTCCTCCTAAACGATTTAAAATTTCTGAGTATGCATCTGTTAAGCTGCCGATATCACGGCGGAAAACATCTTTATCAAACTTCTCATTCGTTTTTTCGTCCCATAACCGGCACGTATCAGGCGAAATCTCATCTGCTAAAAGCAGTGTGCCATCCTTTGTTAAACCAAATTCCAATTTAAAGTCGACCAAGCGGATGCCGCAATTTTTGAAGTGGCTGATCAAGACTTGATTCACTTTTAAAGCCGCTTCCTTCAGCTGCTGCACTTGCTCTTTCGTTGCAGCTTCAAGGAGTTCAATGTGATCTTCTGTAATCAGAGGGTCACCTAAATCATCATTTTTATAATAGAATTCTACAATTGGAGTTTTAAGCGGTGTTCCTTCCTCTATTCCAAGTCGCTTTGAAAGGCTTCCTGCCATGATGTTCCGGACAACGACCTCAAGCGGCACAATCGAAACCTCTTTTACAAGCTGCTCCGTTTGGGAAAGTCTTTTAATGAAATGACTCTCAATGCCGTTCTCGGCAAGCTTTTCAAACAACAGTGTCGAAATTTCATTATTTAAACGGCCTTTTCCTTCGATTTCAGCTTTCTTCTCACCATTAAACGCTGTTGCAGAGTTTTTATATGAAACTAGCAAAACAGCATCTTCATTTGTGCGGTAAATTTGCTTCGCCTTGCCTTCATAAAGCAGGTTCAACTTTTGAATAGTCATGAAAATCCTCCTAGTAACGACTGAATATTGGGAACATAAGATATGCGGAATCACCCGTTTAGCTCAGGCATGACAGATAAGGATCCGCCAGTAAAGGAGCTTTTTGCCTTTACTGGCGAAGCCGTTCTGGCCGAGGAGTTGGGCGCTGAAGCCGGACATCAAGGTACAAGCTCCTGCTTTGCTTCTTTAAAAAAGAGGCAAATAAAAATATTTACCTCTTTGTTTTTAAGATTCCGCTTAAAGACCTAAGCGTTCAAATATTGTATCTACACCTTTTAAGTGGTAGTTGTAATCAAAGCAGTCTTCAATGAGTTCACTTGATAGACGGTCTGTGATCGTTCCATCCGCTTCTACAAGGCTGCGGAATGGCACTTGTTTTTCCCATGCTTCCATTGCTTTTGGCTGCACAATATCGTAAGCCTGCTCGCGTGTCATACCTGAATCAATCAGGGCAAGAAGAACGCGCTGTGAATAGATAAGTCCAAGAGTGCGGTCCATGTTGCGCTTCATATTTTCAGGGAAAACAGTCAAGTTCTTCACGATGTTGCCGAAGCGGTTCAGCATGTAGTTCAAAGCAATGGTTGCATCCGGCAGAATAATACGCTCTGCAGATGAGTGTGAGATGTCACGCTCATGCCATAGCGGGACATTTTCGTAAGCTGTCATCATGTAGCCGCGGATGACCCTTGCAAGACCTGTCATGTTTTCAGAACCGATCGGGTTGCGTTTGTGAGGCATAGCAGAAGATCCTTTTTGACCTTTTGCGAAGAATTCCTCAACCTCGCGTGTTTCACTCTTTTGAAGACCGCGAACCTCTGTTGCGAATTTTTCAATTGACGTTGCGATTAATGCAAGTGTGCTCATATAATCTGCGTGACGGTCGCGCTGCAGGGTCTGTGTAGAGATTGGAGCTGCCTGCAAGCCTAACTTTTCACACACATATGCTTCAACAAAAGGATCTATGTTTGCATATGTGCCAACAGCACCGGACATTTTTCCAAATTCAATGCCTTCTGCTGAACGCTTGAAGCGCTCTAAGTTGCGTTTCATTTCTTCGTACCATAATCCAAGCTTAAGTCCAAACGTCGTAGGCTCAGCGTGTACACCATGTGTACGGCCCATCATAACGGTGTATTTGTGTTCAATCGCCTTGTTTTTTAAGATTTCAACAAAGTTTTCGATGTCTTTTAAAAGAATATCGTTAGCCTGCTTCAAAAGATAAGAAAGGGCTGTGTCAACTACATCCGTTGAAGTTAAGCCGTAATGCACCCATTTTCTTTCATCTCCAAGCGTTTCAGAAACAGCTCTAGTAAAAGCAACAACGTCGTGACGTGTTTCTTCTTCGATTTCCTTGATGCGGTTAATATCAAATGACGCGTTTTGGCGAAGCAGCTTTACGTCTTCCTTTGGGATATGCCCAAGCTCAGCCCATGCTTCACATGCAAGAATTTCAACCTCAAGCCAAGCTTTAAAACGGTTTTCTTCCGTCCAAATAGCACCCATTTCAGGTCTTGTGTAGCGTTCAATCATCGATAAATCCTCCGTTCTATTGTTGGCCCCATAGTTTGTTGATCTGTGTTTCAGTCTGTTCGATTGCTTCTGTTAAAAAAGTGACGTGCCCCATTTTCCGTTTGTGCTTCGCCTCTTTTTTACCGTACAAGTATATCTTACCTTCGCGGAATAACGAAAGATTATTTAAAACAAGCGGCATATGTTCGCCTAAAACGTTGACCATCAGTCCAGGATGCAGCAGCGCCGGCTTCCCGAGCGGCAAATTGCATATGGCTCTGATGTGCTGCTCAAATTGATCCGTCTCGCAAAGATCAATCGTGTAATGACCGGAATTGTGCGGCCTTGGAGCAAGCTCATTTATAAATACTTCTCCATCTTTCGTCACAAACATTTCAACGGCAAGGGTACCGACCAGGCTAAACGCTTTTGCAAGCTTATATGCCTGTTTTCTAGCTTCTTCGGCAACCTCTTCCTGTATCCTTGCAGGCACGATGCTTTGATGAAGAATATTGTTTACATGAATGTTTTCTGCAATAGGGAAGGAGCTGATCTCTCCATCAGAGTTTCTGGCAGCAATCACCGAGATCTCTTTTTCAAAAGACACCCATTTTTCCAGAATACATGTACCGCTTTTTAATAGGTCTCGGGCTTCAGGTATATCGCTTTCCTGCCTGATCACAGCCTGCCCTTTACCATCGTAGCCACCTCTGCATGTTTTCAAAACACATGGATACTGAAGTTCGCATACAGCAGAGGAAAGTTCTTCTTCCGTTTTGACAATCCGGTAGTCCGCAACCTTGCAGCCCGCGTCTGTAATCGCTTTTTTCTCTGTCTCGCGATCTTGAGTTAAAGAGAGCAGAACAGAACCTTGAGGAAGGCAGGCATTCTCTTCAATCCACTTCAAAGCCTCGTAATCTATGTTTTCAAACTCGTAGGTTATCACATCACTAAGTTCAGCAAGCTTCTTTATCGCTGACAAATCATTATAAGAAGCGGTAATTTCATAGTCTGCAAGCTGACCGCATGGTGAGTTCGGTGCAGGATCTAAAACCGCCACATCATATCCCATGCTTTTCGCAGCCACTGTCATCATCCGGCCAAGCTGTCCGCCGCCGATAATTCCAATTGTGGAACCTGGCAATATTGTTTTGTTAGACAAGCTCATCACTGCTTTCCAGCACATTTTTTCTCGTTTGTTCACGTCTTGTTTTCCAGAGCTTCTGCGATCTCTTGGTTTGTAATCGATAAAATTTGTGCAGCAAGCAGTCCTGCGTTTACCGCACCGGCTTTTCCGATCGCAACCGTTGCAACCGGAACGCCTCCAGGCATTTGAACAATCGACAGCAGGGAGTCCATGCCATTCAGCGCTTTTGACTGAACAGGCACTCCGATAACAGGGAGCGTTGTCTTCGCTGCTACCATGCCAGGCAAATGCGCTGCACCGCCGGCTCCTGCAATAATGACCTTTAGTCCTCTATTTCTAGCATCTTCTGCGTATTCAAACATATAATCAGGTGTACGATGCGCCGAAACGACTTTTTTCTCGTAAGGCACCTGCAGCTCATCTAAAATATCGCACGCATGCTTCATTGTTTCCCAGTCAGACGTGCTTCCCATAATAATCCCAACTGCTGCTTCCATTCCATATCCCACCTTTTTTATCCATAAAAAAAGCCCAGCATGCATCGCTTCTCTATAAGAGAAAGCAATACAAACCGGGCATCAGAACATGTTAAAATCAAGCCGTTCCATGACAGGCTGAAAATTACTTTCCCTCATAGTCCAATAATTTACGGTTATCGGGTAGAAACTTTCGGGCCATATTCCCGACTTTATATGAGGTAAAATACATTCATTTTTATATCCATGTTTATCATAACAGCACACTTAAGAACTTGTCAACGCAAAATCGAACAATTATCCCTATCACGATAAAAACGTTCGTATTTAGATCAATTTCCCTTCAAAAACAATCTTTTTACCATAAGGTACCACTTCAATTACACCATTTACCTTCTCTTCTTTAAAGATGGGTTCTTCCATTCTTCTTACAGGCATATAACCCTCTTTTTGCATACGGGAAAGACAGCTGTCAATGGTCTCGCCCTCCAGCACCTCAAACTTTCGCTTTTTAGGTTTATCCGTCATACTTCAATCTTGCTCCTTCTTACAGCCTTCACCCAGAAACCGCCGTGTATGGTTTTCGGTTCAAAAGCAATAATAAACGCCTTCGGATCAAGTTCCTTAATAGCTGCATACAAATTTAATTCGTATTTGCGCGGTGTGAGAATCTGCATCGCCAAACGGTCGCCCTCACGCCCATTTGCCATCCAGTCTGTCACACCATATCCGCGATCTCTTAAAATCGCAGGCAAATCCCTCTCACTTTCAGTAGAAATCACATTAACCGTAATATACCCAAGAGCAAGCTTCTCTTCAATTTTCATCCCGACAATAACACCAATCCCATACCCAATAGCATAGGCAATTAAGTTCTGAATCTCATTTAAATTATCCAGCACCAGCCCAAGGCCAATGACATATATAACAACCTCAATCGTACTGATAAAAGCCGCTAAATACCGCTGACCCTTTAACGTCAAAATCATGCGTATCGTAAAAAATGATACGTAAACAATATTGATGAGCAAGATGATTAACACCATCGTTACACTATTTGAAAGCAATCGACTTCCTCCTAACCATGTTATACCTCTTAATGAAGGTAACAGGTCATATCTTACTAAAGTTTGTGCAAAGACACAATGCCTTTTTTATTGTGATTTCTTAACTATTTTTCTCATTAATCTATTAGGGAATGCAGCCGGAAAGTGCAATTTTTTTGCTGATTTGCGGAAAATATGAACTTCTGTGTAATGGTCTTTTTTAGGGAGGACAGTTCTTGCGAAGTTTTGACTGGAGAATGGGGATTCCGGCTCGTTACAGTGCTTCAGCGGATATAAAATAAAGACCTGTTTTGCAAAGATTTCGTGGAGGGGATCGCCGTGATTGGAGTTGAGCGCTTTTCTACTTCTTAAAAGATTCATTTGCCGAGGGCAGCTAGAAAAGGCCATTTCCGTGATTATTTTGTTTTTTTGGTTCATATTACTGGTCTTCTGCCTTTATTTTGAACATTATCATAGCTATACACAGGATTAAGAACCTGTTATAAGAGCAGCTTTTTCAATTCATGCTCACTCATAGGTCATTTGTGCTCGCTTAGCGTTATTTTGTACTTGTCCAGTCAATTACATCCAATCGATGGCGATCTTTCTAAATAGCAAAACCTGCTTCCAACCGCCACGCCTCTAACTGTCCTTTGCCATTTTATTTTTCCCATACAAAAAAAGAACAGCATCTCTGCTGTTCTTTTTTATGCGTGC